>NZ_VLTK01000009.1:3553-215367 GCF_007558825.1 Brevibacterium aurantiacum | reverse complement strand
GAGCTGGTTCGTCACGGGTTGAACGGGGCGGTGTTCTTCGAACTCGTCTCACACAAGGCGAAGACGATGCAGGTGGTCACGGAGAATCGGTTCGCGAATGCCAAACAGATCGCGGTGCTCACTGCTCGTGATCAGGGATGTACGTTCCCCGGTTGTGATGCTCCGCCGGGGTGGTGCGATGCTCACCATATTGTCGAGTGGGCGCAGCAGGGCAAGACGGATGTCAATAATATGATGTTGAGTTGTTCTGCTCATCATCATTTGTTGGATCGGTCGGAGTGGGAGACGGTGATGCTCACAGACGGCAGGCCGGCGTGGGTGCCTCCGGTATCGGTTGATCCGGCTAGGCGACCGATATTGCATGCGAGGTTCGTGGCTCAGGAAGTCATCGACACACTCTTCAACGAATGACTGCTCAGGCTGCTCAGGTGTAACTGAGAGCCAAATTCTTCACCGCCGCAGATACGGCATGCGCTGCTCGCTGACCCGCTTCGGGGGTGAAGTCTGCCGGGAAGGTGAAGCGCACACTTGTCTTCGCGAGATCATCGTCGATGCCCAACGCGGTGAGCACATGCGATGGTTCGTCCGAGCCAACGGCGCAGGCTGAGCCACTCGAGGCAGTGATGCCCAGGCGTTCAAGCTCGAGCAGCACGGCCTCGCCGCTTGTACCTGAGAAACAGAACGAGGCGTGATTCGGACTGCGCAATGACTCGCTTCCTGTGAGGAATGCCCCGGGAACCGTGGCCAGAACCTCGGCGATGAAGTCATCACGGATGGCCTGGATTCGGCCGGCGGTTTCGACGCGTTCCGCCTCGGCCAGTTCCAACGCGGTGGCAAACGCAACGGCAAGGGCAACGTTCTCTGTCCCCGACCGACGCCCGGACTCCTGACCGCCGCCGTGGATGAGGGGTTCGAGAGGGATCCGTGCGCGAATCGCAGCAACCCCGATTCCCTTCGGCGCACCGACCTTGTGCCCAGCCAGGCTTATGGCGTCGACGCCGAGGCCGCCCAGCGGGAGCCAACCTGCAGCCTGCACAGCATCAGTGTGGAAGAACGCGCCGGCATCGTGAACAATCCGGGCGAGGGCTGTGACATCGGCGACCGTGCCGATCTCGTTGTTCGCATACCCCAGGCTGACCAGGAGCGTGTCCTCGCGTAGAACCGAACCAAGTGCTTCGACCGTGATCGTGCCGTCGGGCGCGACGGGCACCTCCGTGATCTCGAACCCGTGCCGACGAGCCAGGAAGTCCGCCGCGGCGAGCACAGCCTCATGTTCAAGGGCGGAGATCACGATATGGCGCCGAGGTGGCCGACCATCCGGCCCCGCACCGGAGTCAGCAGCGCCACCGGCCCCAGCAGCGTCATCGGCCCCAGCCCCGCCACCGAAGTCAGCAGCGCCACCGGCCCCAGCCCCGAGGGCGATACCGATGATCGCAAGATTGTCGGATTCGGTGCCGCCGCTGGTGAAGATGATGTCGGTGCTGCGCATGCCGAGCACCTTCGCCACCCGTCTGCGCGCGTCCTTGAGTGCGTCTGCCGAGGTACGGCCGACCTCGTGGTTGCTCGACGGGTTGCCGAACGCACCGGTCAGATATGGCCAGGCGGCCTCGAGTGCCTCCCTGCGCACGGGCGCCGCCGAGGCTGTGTCGAGGTAGAGCGGAACACCGCCGTTATCGAGGGCCGATTCGAGTTCCATATCAGCCTGCGTCCAGAACCAGGTCGAGGCCCAGGTCGATCGCGCGGACAGTGTGCGTCAGCGCTCCCGAGGAGATGACGTCGACTCCGGTAGCGGCGATGTCTGCGACGGTTTCGAAGGTGACGTTGCCGCTGGCCTCAACGATCGCACGTCCGGCGATGAGCTCGACTCCGGCACGCAGATCGGCCAGGGTGAAGTTGTCGAGCATGATGACATCGGCTCCGCCGTCGAGCACCGCATGGATCTGCTCGAGGCGATCGACCTCGACCTCGATCGTCGTCGTGTGCGACAACTGAGCCCGAGCCGACCGAATTGCGGCACTGACATCGGCGTTCTCACCAGCAAGAACAGCGAGGTGGTTGTCCTTGACCATGACCGCGTCGGAGAGCCCGAATCGGTGGTTGTGCCCACCGCCGCAGACCACCGCGTGCTTTTCGAAGACCCGTAGCCCCGGAGTGGTCTTGCGGGTGTCGACGATGCGCACACCTCGACCGGCCGTGTTCGCGCCTGCGGTATTCGACGACGCCGCATCGACGAAGGCTCTGGTCTGTGTTGCGATTCCGCTCATGCGCTGGCAGAAGTTCAGTGCGATCCGCTCGGCTTGCAGAACCGCACGTGCCGGTCCCGAAACCGTAGCCAATGTGTCGCCAGCCGCGAAGACATCTCCATCGGCGCTGGTGAGATCCACATCGACGCGAGGGTCGACGAGGGTGAAGGCGCGAGCGAATACATCAATTCCAGCGAGGATTCCGGCCTCGCGTGCGCTCAACTTCGCCGTCGCCGAGGCGCTGGCAGGGATGAACGTCTCACCGGTGATATCGCCCCACGGTGCGTCTTCGTCGAGAGCAAGCCGGAGTGCGGAGTCGATGGTTGTGGCGCTCAGCATGAGGCGGCCTCCTGAAACAGGGAAGTGGTGGGAACGGGGACAACGGATGCAGGCTGTTGCTGCGTCGGCAGGCTGTTGGACACAGGGAAGTCGGTGCGGATGTGGGCACCTCGGCTCTCCTGTCGGGCGAGGGCGTGAGCCGCAATGTGCCGCGCGATGAGCGTGAGATTCGCGGTCTCGAGTCCCTCGCGACCAGCCGCCGACGGGCCACCCTCACGATCCGTCACGGACGACCCACCCTCGCCGAGGTGGCCACCCTCGCGATCCGTCAAGGACGGGCCATCCTCGCCGAGGTGGTCGAGCAGTGCCCGCAGTCCCGCTTCATTTCGTTCCACCCCGAGGTGGGTCCACGCGAGATCCCTCAGATCGTCCCGCGCGATAGACACAGAGGCACAGGAGGCATCGCCGAGTTCTCCTCTGAAGTCCGGCATCGGCTCTAGCGTCATAATCGCCTCAGCCGCGCGGACCCCGAACACTGCACCTTCGAGCAGGGAGTTGGACGCCAGACGGTTGGCGCCGTGGACACCGGTGCAGGCGACTTCACCGACTGCGAAGAGTCTGTCGACAGAGGTTCGGCCATCCAGGTCGGTGGCGATGCCGCCCATAAAGTAGTGCGCCGCCGGAGTGACGGGGATGAGATCGGTGGCGAGGTCGAGTCCGTGGGCTGCAAGGCCGCGTGTGATCGACGGGAAACGAGCGCTCACTTCGGGGATGGCTCTGGCATCGAGATGGCAAAACGCCCCGTTCTGTGCCGCCATCGTCCGGTGGATCGCCGGGGCAACGACATCACGTGGCGCGAGCTCAGCTCGGGGATCGATGTCGGGCATGAAGCGGTGACCGTGTGCGTCGAGAAGCACGGCACCGGCACCGCGGACGGCCTCGGAGATGAGGAACCCCGTGCCGGCAAGCGCAGTCGGGTGGAATTGAAAGAACTCCAGGTCGGCAACGTCAGCACCGGCACGGATCGCGGCGGCCAGACCGTCACCGGTCGCAGCCGGCGGATTCGTCGTGTGTGCGAAGAGCTGCCCAGCGCCACCCGTTGCCAACACCACGGCATCGGCGGCCACCATTTCGAGCGCACCGTCGTGGAGCAGGCTGACGCCGGTGGCCCTGCCCTCGTTGGTCGACGCATCGACATCGACATCGACATCGACATCGACATAGCCACCGGCGCCGGTGGCGATGTCGACGAGCATCGAATGCTCACGCACAGCGATGGTCCCAGCGGCCGCCTCGGCGCGGGTGGCCTTGACCAGGGCAGCGGTGATCGCACGGCCGGTGGCATCGCCGCCGGAATGGAAGATGCGCCCCACGGAATGCGCACCCTCCATGCCCCTGGCCCAGCGCCCGGAGGCATCCGTGTCGAAGGTGACGCCGGCGGCGGCGAGTTCGAGGATTCGGTCGGGGCCCTCGGTGCACAGTACGCGGACGGCGGCCTCATCATTGAGTCCGGCGCCTGCGATCAGGGTGTCGTCGATATGCGACTCGACGCTGTCTTCGGCCGCGAGGACACCGGCGATCCCACCTTGAGCCATGGCCGTATTCGACTCGCCCAGACTGTCTTTGGTCACGACGGTGACGTCATGTCCACCTGCCAGCCGCAGGGCGGTAGTCAGTCCCGCGATACCGGAGCCGATGATGACGATGTGAGCCATGAGTCGCTCAGATCCGGGGTTTCGCGGCGAGCATTCGCTCAAGGGACACGCGAGCGGGATCGGCCACCTCGGCGTCGACGGAGATCTGATTGATCACCTTGCCGTCGATCAGGGACTCGAGGACCCAGGCGATGTAGCCGGGGTGGATCCGATACATCGTCGAGCACGGGCACACGACAGGATCGAGGCAGAAGATCGTGTGCTCGGGATGTTCGGCTGCCAGCCGTTGGACGAGGTTGATCTCGGTGCCGATGGCGAATGTGGTGGGCTCGGTCGCCTCGGCGATGGCTTTCGTGATGTAGGCGGTGGATCCGGAGTCATCGGCCGCGGCCACCGTCTCCTGCGGGCATTCAGGGTGGACGATGACGCGCACATCGGGGTGATCGACGCGTGCCTTGGCGATCTGTGCGGGGGTGAAGCGCTTGTGGACCGAACAGAACCCCTGCCACAGGATGACCTTCGAGTCCTCGAGTGCGTCGGGGGAGTTGTTGCCCAGGGGCCGCGCCGGATTCCACAGCGGCATGGCCTCAATGTCGATGCCCATGTTCAGAGCGGTGTTGCGGCCCAGGTGCTGGTCGGGGAAGAACAGCACGCGCTGACCGCGCTCGAAGGCCCACTCTAGGACCACCTCGGCGTTGGAGGAGGTGCACACGATGCCGCCGTTGCGGCCGCAGAAACCCTTGATTGCGGCCGAGGAATTCATGTAGGTCACCGGGATGACGGGCACCTTGCCGTCCGAATCAGGTTCGTCGCCCAGCAATTCGGTCAGCTGCTCCCAGCAGTCCTCGACCTGGTCGATGTCGGCCATATCAGCCATCGAGCAGCCCGCAGCGAGGTTGGGCAGGATGACCGACTGCTCAGGTGTGGAGAGCAGATCGGCGGTCTCGGCCATGAAATGGACGCCGCAGAAGACGATCGCCTCAGCCTCGGGATGGTTCTGGGCAGCCTTGGCGAGCATGAACGAGTCGCCGATGTAGTCCGCGTGCTCGACGACCTCGACCCGCTGGTAGTGGTGGCCGAGGATGACGACTCGATCGCCGAGCTTCTCCTTGGCCCGGATGATCCGGTCATTGAGTTCCTCCGCTGAAGCGTCCCGGTACTCGGCGGGGATCTCACCCTGGCGTGGGGCAGCGACGGGAATCGGATCGTCCATCGAAGCGCCGGGCCCGTATCCGGGCTTGACGTCGACGTCCCACGGGGCATCGATGAGGTCGGTCGAACACATATCGTCGTTCGCACCCTTCGCGGAGATGTCCTTGAGGGTGAGCTCGATCGAAGCTGTTGTGGTCATCATCGTCCTTCGCAGAGTGGAGCGGTGCTCCCATGGAATGGAGCTGTGCGCCCCTGAAAAAGTTTTGCGCAGATTTGAGTTTAATCATCAATGCTCGTAATGTAAAACACCACCGTGCGGTGGACCAGGGTCAATGATCTAGTCTGGAAACTGGCTCGCAATCCGAGTCGACCCGAATGTGAACCCGCGTGATTCGGCCGGCGCCACAGCCTGCCGCCGACTTGCGCCCACGCGGCGCTGACGATGCGCAGCCACCCAGACGAAGGCCGACCGAAGAGGATGCCCATGCCCCTGTCCCAGAATCCGACACCAGATCGTCCCGAGAGTTCCGCACCGGCACAGCCTGAGAACTCCACGACCGACCAGGCAGAGATGACTCCGCCTTACGGTGGCGGCGCCAGTCAGACTGCAGCTGCCGGTGCAGCCGCGTCCCCACCTCGTCGTGTGCGGACTCTCGACCTCATCAAGGCCAAGGCCGAAGGTCGCCGCTGGGCGATGCTGACCAGCTATGACCAGTACACGGCCGCACTGTTCGAGCAGGCCGGAGTCGAGGCGCTGCTGGTCGGAGACTCCGCGGCGAACAATGTCTACGGCCACGAGACCACGCTGCCCGTCACCGTCGATGAGCTCATTCCACTGGCGCGAGCGGTCTCCGGTGCGACCTCGCGGGCGCTGATCGTTGCGGACCTGCCCTTCGGCAGCTATGAGATCTCCGATGAGCAGGCGGTCGCGACGGCAGTGCGGTTCATGAAGGAGGCCGGTGTCCACGCGGTCAAGCTCGAAGGGGGAGTGGCCGTGGCCTCGAGGATCAAGGCGATCACGACCGCCGGCATACCGGTGATGGCACACATCGGATTCACGCCCCAAGCCGAGCACAACCTCGGCGGGTACAAGGTCCAGGGTCGTGGGGATGCCGGTGACGCGCTGCTGGCTGATGCTCGTGCCGTCGCCGAGGCGGGGGCGTTCTCCGTGGTCATGGAGATGGTTCCAGTGGGGTTGGCTGCCCAGGTGACGGCGGAGATGACGATTCCGACCGTGGGGATCGGCGCCGGTGCCGACTGCGATGCCCAGGTGCTCGTCTGGCAGGATATGGCGGGCCTGCGCACAGGCAAGGCGCCACGATTCGTCAAACGATATGCCGACCTGCATTCAGTGCTCTCCGATGCTGTCGGCCGCTATGTCGATGAGGTCAAAAGCGGCGAATTCCCCGAGCCCGAACGGAGTTTCGAGTGATGGAGGTCGGCGGAATCCAGGCCCTGCGTACCTGGCGGAGACGGCAGTCGGGCACCGTGTCACTGGTGCCGACGATGGGTGCCCTGCATTCTGGTCATCAGGCGCTGATGGACAGGGCACGAGCATCGGGTGATTCGGTGGTGACCAGCATTTTCGTCAACCCGCTGCAGTTCGGTACCGACGAGGACTTCTTCCAATACCCGCGGCCCTTCGAAGCAGACCTGGAAGTCTGCGAGGCCGCTGGAGTGGACTTCGTGTTCGCGCCGGCATTGGGGGAGATGTACCCGTCTGCGCCCGAGGTCACCGTGTCCTCCGGCCGGATGGGTGCGGTCTACGAAGGCGAGGCGAGGCCCGGGCACTTCGACGGGGTCCTCACTGTCGTGGCCAAGCTCTTCACCCTGACGGCACCGGACTCCGCGGTGTTCGGCCTCAAAGACATCCAGCAGTTCTGCCTGGTCAAACGGATGATCGCCGACCTCAACTTCGACATCGAGTTGATTGGTCTTCCCGTCGTCCGGGACGCAGATGGACTGGCGATGTCGAGCCGCAACGAATACCTGGCGCCGGCGGATCGAGCGGCTGCATTGGCGATTCCTCGCGCCCTTGACGCCGCGGCCCAGGCGGCAGCCGACTGGTCTCCGAGAGATGAGCCTCCGACAATCGTCGAGAGGGCGGCGAAGCTGGTGCTCGACCCCGCCGCCGATCGCGGCGACCTCACGCTCGGCTATCTCAGCCTTGTCGATGCGCGAACTTTCCAACCCTGTGCATCCGACTTTCGTGGGCAGGCGCTCCTGCTCGTGTCCGCGACGGTCGGAGGAACGCATCTCATCGACAATGTGCCACTCGAATTCGTCAGTTCTCCATGAATTCGCATGTGCTTCACTTTTTGAAGGATTCATGGATTCTCTTTGCGGCATGCCGCGAATTCTCTGTTTCGGATTGGGATATTTCGATCATGTCATCGCTTCGATGCCGAATCGTGATCTGAATATATACGAATTGTTAAGGCGCTGAGATACCCATGTGGACGGATTTGCGTGAGGTTATCGATCGCGTCATTATTCGACATCAAGCCACCATCTGCCCTTGTTCTGAGTGTCTGATGTGAATAGACTCCACATCAGCAACAGCGAAAATCAGAGTGTGCATTCGCAACGAATTCGAGTGTTCATTCGCCTCAGCCGAAGGAGATGACGGAAATGCAAATGTCAGACTTGTGGTCAGTTCTTGCGAAAGTGGGACTGGCGATACTCATTCTTATCGTTACATGGATAATTGCATCGATCGTCAAATGGGCGATCGGAAAACTGGTGGCGAAGATCCCGGCATTGCAACGTGACGGCAATGACGGGCAGCAGATCGGAAAATCGATCGGTCAGATCGGCAGCCTGATCATCTGGCTGCTCGGCCTCATCGCCGTTCTGCAGCTGTTCAACCTCGACCAGGTGCTCACACCGCTGCAGGGCCTGCTCGACGGAATCTTCGGCTTCCTCCCGAACATCATCGGTGCCGGGGTCATCTTCTTCATCGGATTCGTCTTTGCCAAGATCGCCAAGCAGCTGGTCCAGACTGCGCTCAACGCCGTCGACCTGACGAAGCTGACATCGAAGTTCAGCTCGCTGGGAGATCGCGCCACAGGCGTCGTCGGTGCATCGACGGGTGTCGAACCGCAGCACAACAACATCAATGCTCAGCAGGCCGCCTACGACCAGCCTCATCAGGATCAGCAGGGTCAGCCTCAGCAGGGTGCCGGGAACCCGAACGCTGAGGCGAATGCCAAGATCTCGTCGCTCGCGGGCAACCTCGTCTTCGGAATCATCATCATCGTGGTGGCGATATCGGCACTCCAGGTCCTGGGCATCGCGGCCATCTCGCAGCCGGCACAGCAGATGTTGGAGCTCTTCCTCAACGCCATTCCTGCCATCATCGCGGCCGGCATCCTGCTGGCCATCGGCGGAGTCATCGCGAAATTCCTCGGCAACCTGCTCGAAGAGCTCTTGCGTGGAGTCGGCACGGATCGTGCTGTCAGCTCGATCGGAATCGCTCCCGAGGGCACCAGTGCCTCGAGCGTGATCACCAAGATCGTCCAGGTAGCCATCATGATCTTCTTTGCGATCATGGCGACTCGGATGCTCGGGTTCCCCGAGATCACGAACATCCTCAACGAGATCCTCGACCTCGGCGGCAGCGTCCTCTTCGGCGCTGCGATTATCGCTGCAGGCTTCTTGGTTGCAGGTCTGATCGGGAAGTTCATCACGAACTCTCTTGCGAGCAAAGTTCTGCGTTACTCGGCCATCGCACTCTTCATCGCGATGGGTCTGCGTTACATGGGACTGGCCGATTCGATCATCAACCTGGCCTTCGGTGCTGTGGTCATCGGCGGCGCGGCCGCTGCTGCACTCGCCTTCGGATTGGGCGGTCGCGATGCCGCGGCGAAGATGCTCGACAAGGTCGATGTCGAAGCCGCTGTCGACAATGACGGTGGAGCCGATCGCCGTTCCGGCAGCGCCAACACCGCTGGCAGTGGAAACAGCGGAATCGGAACCGGCGGAGTCGGCAGCACCGGACACGGTGGAGCCGGAACCGCAGGACACGGTTCGGCCGGAACCGTCGGACACGGCGGAGCCAGCGCCGGGGACGACGGTCCACTCGGTGGTCCCGGTGGCAGCGGTCCCGTACCGCCTGCCAGCTGACCAGACGACATGAAGAAGGTGCGGGCCGGGGTGCTATCCCCGGCCCGCACCTTTATGAAATGCCGTCAGTGTTTCTGCATCTCCGGACATGGCTGTTTCCGCGTCTTCCGGACATGGCGCTCTGACGGCGCTCTCCTGTCAGTGGCTTCTGTGCCTTCTGCCGGCGCTCTTGGCTGGCCGCCTTCGTCGGTGTCAGGTTCGCCTGCAATACGTTCGCCTGCGTTGCGCCAGACTCGGCGTCGATTGGTGCTACATCGGGATGGCGATGACGGCGATGCCCATGACGACGAGGACAGCGGCGGAGACCGCTTCGATGTAGAAGTCGGTGCTCCGCCTCTGGAGGGCGGCCGCTGCCATGCCGGCGATGAAGGCGAGAAGAATCTGGTAGGCCAGCATCAACCCGATCACGACCGTAATGAGCAGCAGGTAGTCGACTCCGGCGGCGGAGGACGGCACCAGGGTCGGCATGACGGCGAGGAAGAACAGCCCCGCCTTCGGGTTGCTCAATGAAGAGAACAGGCCGCGACGATACGAGATGACCGACCGCAGCTGTCCCCACGACTTCTTCGAACCGGAGTCAGCGATCGCGTCAGTAGGGGAGCCGGCATCCACCTCGGCACCGATCCCGGCGGTCTCAAGCTCGCCGAGATCATCGGTGGCCGCCACGATCTCGCTGACCTGTCCGCGCGGGGGTGTTCCACGCAGTTCGGTACGGATCCGCAGTGCCTGCCGGGCAGCCAGCACGCCGAGCAGGCACAGGTAGAGCCCGCCGACGACTTTGAGGACCAGCAGAGCAGAGGGGAAGGTTGTGAGCAGCGCGGAGATTCCGGTCAGCGCCGCGATCATCCAGACCGTCATGCCGGTCGCGGAGCCGAGCGAATAGATCAGCCCGGCCTTGCGGCGCAGGGCTGAGAGACGAACGGTGAGGATCGTCTCGGGGCCGGGGGTGACAGCAAGGACAGTCGCAGCTCCGGCGATGGTGATGAGCTCGGCTCCGGTCATGGCGCTCCTTCAGGGACAGCGACCAGGCGGATGACCTGGTCGGAGTGGCAAATGCGACGCTGCACGATGACGGCCCGAGATGCTGCGCGCAAATCGTTCTGACTCGGGCGCGAAGGGCTCTTCCTCAAGTCTGCCGCAGGTCACCCCGAGAGAACAGATTGGGAAAAGCAATCATTTGTTAACAACCATTCGGCATGACCGAACGATCATCGACTAGTCTGGGCGCATGTGGGATCTCAACCGACTGCGCATCTGGCGGGCCGTCGTCGCCACAGGCTCCGTCGTCGACGCTGCGAGGAGCCTCAACTACACATCGGCCACGGTCAGCCAGCACATCACCACTCTGCAGAAGGCCGTCGGCGTCCCCCTTTATCGCAGGTCTGGGCGCGGCATCGAGATCACGGACCTGGGCAAACGACTGGCCGAGGAATCCGCGGACGTCTTTACAGGTCTGAACAGGCTCGACACCTTGGTCGAGAGCTTCCGCACAGTGAATCGGCCCCGCATGCGCATCGCAGCATTCACCTCATTCAACGCCGGGCTGCTGCCAGGGATCATCGAGCCGGTCGCACTCGAACATCCGGACATGCGCTTCGACATCCAACTCAATGAACCGGCCAAGGTCCGCCGCAGTCACTGCACGATCGAGATCCGCAGCGAAGTTCCACAGGATGACGAGGTCCACCTGCCCGGAATGACGCGCACGGTCCTCTTCGACGACGACTACCGGGTCGTGGTCTCGGACAGGCACCGGTTTGCGAGGCTCGAATCCATCCCGTTCAAAGACCTCGAAGACCAACGGTGGGTCGACTACGACCTGTGGGCCGGTCCGACGAGCAAGGTCGTCGACCTCGCCTGCGCCGCGGCCGGATTCGAGCCCCGAACCTTCGCCGCCTCGGAGGACGAGTTCGCTGCGCTGGCCCTCGTCGCTTCGAACCTGGCCATCACCGTTCTGCCGCGCCTGTCGTCTGCCCAGCTGCGACCTGGTCTGAGAGCAGTCGGCCTCGCCGATCCCACGCCCGTGCGCCGCGTCGTCATGCATGTGCGTGAACGCGAAGCGCACCTGCCGCACGTGCGGTCCTTCGTCGCCGCCACCGAGGCGGTTGTGGCCGACTACCTGGCCCGCTGAGAGACCGTACTGCCCAAGGAGACGCACCGTTCCTCATAGTGAGCTGAGTCTTCGGCGTCAGGGCGGTGGGATAGGCTGTTCGGGTGAGTTCTGAAATCGAAATCGGCAAAGGCAAGCGCGGTCGTCGCGGCTATTCACTCGACGATATCGCCGTCATCCCTGCTCGGCGCACCAGAGATCCCGAGGACGTATCGCTGGACTGGCAGATCGACGCCTACAAGTTCGACCTCCCATTCATCGGTGCACCCATGGACTCCGCCATGTCCCCGGAGACCGTGATCGCTCTGGGCAAGCACGGTGGCCTGGGCGTTCTCGACCTCGAAGGTCTGTGGACCCGCTATGAGGATCCCGCTCCGCTGCTGGCCGAAATCGCCCAGCTGCCGGCCGAGATGGCGACCGCACGGATGCAGGAGCTCTACTCCGCGCCCATCCAGGCAGAACTCATCACCTCTCGACTCGAACAGATCCGCGAAGCAGGAGTCACCGTCGCCGGTGCCCTGACACCGCAGCGGACTCAGCAGTTCTACAAGACCGTCATCGATGCCGGTGTCGACATCTTCGTCATCCGCGGCACCACGGTCTCGGCCGAGCACGTGTCCTCGAAGTCCGAGCCGCTCAACCTCAAGCAGTTCATCTATGAGCTCGACGTGCCAGTCATCGTCGGCGGCGCCGCAACCTACACGGCGGCACTGCATCTCATGCGCACCGGTGCCGCCGGTGTCCTCGTCGGCTTCGGCGGAGGAGCGGCGGCGACGACACGTAAGACCCTCGGCCTCCACGCCCCGATGGCCACGGCGATCGCTGATATCCACGCCGCTCGGCGTGACTACATGGATGAATCCGGTGGTCGCTACGTCCACGTCATCGCCGATGGCGGACTGGGTACCAGCGGTGAGATCGTCAAGGCCTTCGGTGTGGGAGCCGACGCTGTCATGCTCGGCACCGCGCTGGCCCGGTCGACAGAGGCCCCGGGCCGGGGAATGCATTGGGGCGCCGAGGCGCATCACCCTGAACTTCCCCGCGGGCACCGCGTGGAGCTGGGAACCGTGGGCAGTCTCGAACAGGTTCTGTTCGGACCCGGACGCACCGCCATCGGCGAACTCAACCTCGCCGGCGCCCTGCGCCGTGCTCTCGCGACCACAGGCTATGTCGATCTGAAGGAATTCCAGCGCGTGGATGTCACCGTCTCGCCCTATCAGCCTGGATCGGTGGTCTGATCTGTTCCGCCTGGCGCTGACCCCCAAGTGGTTGGGGTCCCTGCTCTTCGTGCTCATCCTGGTCACCTGCTTCGTCGGACTCTCCGCCTGGCAGGTCGACCGGGCTCAGCACAAGAACGATGCCGTCGATTCGGCGAATGTCGAAGAGATCGTGCCGTTCAATGACGTTATGGAGGCCCAGGCCCCGATGCCGGGCATCCTGGCCGATCAGCGGGTGAGCCTGTCCGGACACTGGCTCCCGGACGATCAGGTCGTCGTCCCCGGGCGCGTCCTCGATGGGGACAACGGCTTCTGGGTTGTGACGATGTTCGCACCCGATGATGCCCGCCTCGGCGATTCGGCCGGCGCCGACGCCTCTGACAAGACCATTGCGATTCCGGTTCTGCGCGGCTTCACCACCGATGAGGAAACCGCCATGGAGTCCCGTGCGGCAGAGGGCCCAGTCGAGATGAAGGCACAGATCGGCCCCGTTGAGGGTCCGATGCCCGGCAACTCGCTGCCCGAGGGGCAGGTGCGCAGCGTCTCGACGTCACAGCTGATCAACCTGTTCCCCGACCTTCTGACCTATTCGGGCTTCCTCATCCCCGAAGAGGCCACCGGGGACGCCGCTTCCATCGCGACCGACGGATTGTCCTTCGTGCCGCCGACGACGACGCGGGAGGAGGGCGGATTCGATCTGCAGTCCGCTGGCTACGCGATCGAATGGCTCATCTTCGCCGTCATGGCCCTGTATATGTGGTGGCAGCTTCTGCGCGATGACTTCGTGCGCCGCCGGCTCGGCAGCGACCCTGATTCTCAGGATCCGACAAACCGAGTCGAGTATGTTGTCGTCAAGTCCGCAGGTCAGGCCTCGATCGATCCCGAGGTGATGTCGGGACTGACCGGGCTTCCCGCTCACAAGCATGGAGCGAAGAAGCCTCGCCGCCGCGGCAGACCCGCAGCAGGCGGCGGACCCGCAGCAGGCAGCGGACCCGCAGCAGGCGGCAACGACGACTCGACCGACGACGACTCGACCAATACCAACGCCAATTCGACCAACACCACCCCGACCGGAGGAAACTGAGCGTGAGCGAAGAACCCGAGTCCCTGGATTCCCGCCCCGACTTCGATGACGGCGAGGTGTGGAGTGTCAAGCGCTTCACCTCGGCACGCAACGCGTGCAAGTTCTATCGCGTGATGGCCATCATCACGGGAACGATGCTCCTCATCCTCACCGTCGAGATGATCTACAAGTACCTCATCGCCGCTGATTCCTCGACGGCGCTGAACTTCGGCGGCTTCAACCTGGCCGCCGCGATCGCGATCTGCCATGGCTGGTGCTACGTCGTCTACCTCATCGGCTGCTTCTGGCTCAACCAGCAGATGCGTTGGACGCTGGGCCGCTACATCGTCTTGGCCCTGGCCGGCGTGGTTCCGGTGATGTCGTTCATCCTCGAACGCAGAATCAACCGTCAAGTCGAAGCCGAGCTGGCAGCGGCCGTGGTGGTCGCTCCCAAGAGCTGAGGCCAGTAGTTGGGCACTGGGTGCCCGGTGTTTAGAATTGGGTCATGACGCAAACCCAGAGCACACAGGTGCCTCCTGTCCTCGTGGTCGATTTCGGTGCACAGTACGCGCAGCTCATCGCCCGGCGGATCCGCGAGGCCGGACTGTATTCCGAGATCATCGCCCATGACGCACCGGCCGCGGAGTTCGCGGCCAAGAATCCGATCGCCATCGTGCTCTCGGGCGGACCCTCGAGCGTCAACGACGAGGGCGCCCCCGGATTCGACACCGCTGTCTTCGATCTCGGCGTGCCCACCATGGGCATCTGCTACGGCTTCCAGCTCATGTCGACCACCCTCGGCGGACGGGTCGCCAAGACCGACAAGCGCGAGTACGGTTCGACACCGGTGACGGTCTCCAGCACCGGTTCGCTGCTGGCCCAGACCCCGAACAGCTACAAGGTCTGGATGTCTCACGGAGATTCCGTCGCCGAGGCGCCCGCTGATTTCGATGTGCTCGCATCGACCCCGGACACCCCGGTCGCCGCCTTCGAGTGTGCGGCACGCAAGTTCGCCGGTGTGCAGTGGCACCCCGAGGTCCTCCACTCCGAGTACGGACAGCAGATCCTCGAGAACTTCCTGTTCGATGTCGCCGGACTCACTGCCGACTGGACCAATGCTTCGGTCATCGACGAGCAGATCGAACTCATCCGTGCCCGCGCCGGTTCGAAGAAGGTCATCTGCGCCCTCTCAGGTGGAGTCGACTCCTCCGTGGCGGCGGCTCTGGTTCATGAGGCCATCGGTGACCAGCTCACCTGCGTCTTCGTCGACCACGGTCTCCTGCGTGAGAACGAACGCGAACAGGTTGAGAACGACTACGTGAACTCGATCGGCGTCCGTCTGGTCACCATCGACGCGCGTGAGCAGTTCCTCTCCGAACTCGCCGGCGTCACCGATCCGGAGACCAAGCGCAAGATCATCGGCCGCGAGTTCATCCGCACCTTCGAGCAGGCGGCAGCCGACCTCGTCCTCGAGGCTAAGGATGAAGGCGAAGAGATCGGCTTCCTGGTCCAGGGCACGCTCTACCCCGACGTCGTCGAATCCGGTGGCGGATCCGGGACTGCGAACATCAAGAGCCACCACAATGTGGGCGGGCTGCCCGACGACATCACCTTCGAACTCATCGAACCCCTGCGCGCCCTGTTCAAGGACGAGGTCCGCGCCATCGGCCGTGAGCTCGGAGTCCCGGATGCCATCGTCTCCCGCCAGCCGTTCCCCGGCCCCGGACTGGGAATCCGCATCATCGGCGAGGTCACGGAGGACCGTCTCTCGATCCTGCGCCGTGCCGATGCCATCGCTCGCGAAGAACTGACCAAGGCCGGCCTCGACGGAGAGATCTGGCAGTGCCCAGTCGTCCTCCTCGCTGACGTCCGCTCCGTGGGAGTCCAGGGCGACGGACGAACCTATGGCCACCCGGTCGTGCTGCGCCCGGTCTCCAGCGAAGACGCGATGACCGCGGACTGGACACGGGTTCCCTACGATGTCCTCTCCGTCATCTCCAACCGCATCACGAATGAGGTCGACGACATCAACAGGGTCGTCCTCGATGTCACCTCCAAGCCTCCGGGCACCATCGAATGGGAATGATTCTGTTCCCCGACTACAACTCCTGAACGGTGTTCAGTTAAGGTGGGTGGTGCCCGAATAGGTCTCGGGTGCCACCTCACCATCGGAGAACTCATGTCACAAGAGCACATCGGCAGCACCGCCTCGGCGAGGGGATCGCGGAGGAATTCAGCTGGCAGAGCCGGCGATATCGCGCTGATCGCGGTCTTCGCCGCTCTGCTGGCGGCGTTCGCAATCATGCCCCCGGTGCCGGTGGGCCCGGCCGGTGTGCCGATCACCCTGCAGACCTTCGCCATCGCACTCTGTGGCCTGGTGCTGGGACCGTGGCGCGGTGGTGCGGCCGTCTTGCTCTACGTCGTCCTCGGCCTGCTGGGTCTGCCGATCTTCTCCGGCATGAGCGGCGGCATCGGTGTGCTCGCCGGTCCCAGCGCCGGCTACATCACCTCGTTCACGCTCTACGCCCTGGCCACAGGCTTCGTTGCCCGCTGGGCCATTCGTCGCTTCCGCGGAGCGAAGCTGTGGGTCGCGCTGTTCCTCGGGGCACTCGGCTCGAGTCTGCTGCTCAATCATCCACTCGGAATCCTCGGGATGTCGATCAACGCCGACCTGCCCCTGGGTGTGGCCGCCGTCGCCGACCTTGTGTACTGGCCCGGCGACATCATCAAAAACGTCCTCGCCGTGTCCGTCGCGATCCTCATCCACCGGGCATTCCCCGATGTTCTCCGCCGCCGAGGTGGCCCGACGCCGGTGCCGCACGCGCGGACTGTAGGCGCTGGCTCTGCGGGTGTTGGCTCTGCAGGCGCTGGCTCCGAAGGAACCGGCGTTGAGGGTGTGGCCGAAGGCACTGCGGCACAGTGATCTTCGCACGCAGACCAGATCCCGATTCTGCAGGACCGGCGACGGAGCAGATCTCGTTCTCCGAGGTCTCGGTCGGAGTTCTCGACGACACCCCTACCGGTGATGTCTACCGCCCGATACTGACCGACGTCAACGTCACCCTGGACGAGCCGACGGTCGCGATCATCGGCGCCAATGGGTCCGGGAAGTCCACGCTGCTGCAGCTGTTCAACGGGCTGGTCACAGCCAACTCCGGCCGAGTTCTCATCGACGGACTCGACCCGGTTGAGGAGGTGAAGCAGGTCCGTTCTCGGGTGGGCTTCGTCTTCACCGACCCTGCCGCGCAGCTGGTCATGCCGACTCCACTCGAAGACATCGAGCTCTCCCTGCGCAAACGCGTCCCGAAGTCGGAGCGCCGCGCTGCTGCCCTGGCCGTTCTCGAGGAGCTGGGCGTCGCTGACCTGGCTGAACGCAGTGTCTACGAGCTCTCCGGCGGACAGCGGCAGCTCGTGGCTCTGGCCGCCGTTCTGGCTGTCGACCCGCAGATCCTGGTCCTCGACGAGCCGACCACGCTGCTGGACCTGCGCAACAAGGAGAAGCTGCGGAGACTCCTCGCAGACCTCGTCGCCCGCCGAGGCGTGCGCGTGATCTTCTCGACCCATGACCTCGACTTCGCCGGGCTGGCCGACCGTGCCCTGGTCGTGGATTCCGGCCGCATCGTCCACGATTCGAATCCCGCCGAAGCGACCCGAATGTACCGTGAGCTGATCATGAGTGACTCCTCATGAGCAGCGGGTTCCGGGCGGGCAGTCGGTTCCGGACGGACAGTCGGTCCCGTGCCGGCATTCGGCCGAGACCGCAGCTGTTCGGGAAGGTTGCGCACACTCCCGGTTGGCTGCACGCAACAGCTCCAGGGGTGAAGCTTGCTGTCATCGCCCTGATCGGAGTCTTCGCACTGATCTTCCGCGACCCGGTCATCAACTGGTCGATGTTCGCAGTCCTCGTGGTCCTCGGCTTCACTGCCAGGCTGAGACCGCACCACTTCCTCAAGACCTGGATCTATGCGGCAGTGCTGATCATCATCGTGGTGGCCATGCAGTACTTCTTCGGATCGCTGCGCGCCGGTCTCACGGTCGGCGGCACCGTCTTCGCCTGCGTGCAGGCCGCGCTGCTGCTGACATTGACCACAACCGTGGCGCAGCTGCTCGACACCTTCACCGTGATCGTCTCACCGCTGCGATTCCTCGGCGCCAGTCCTGACACGATCGCCCTGACCGCTAGCCTCATGGTCCGGGCCATCTCCCATATCTCCGGACTGCTGGGGGAGGCTGACCGTGCTGCGCGAGCCCGCGGCCTCGACTCGAGCATCAAGGCCAGAGTGGTCCCCGCCATCCTCCGCTCGGTGAAGTACGCCCAGGACACAGGCCGGGCACTCGACGCTCGCGGAATCGTGGACTGAACTCCACTGGAGCGGGTGCTTGACGGTCATCCACCGAACATCCTCGGACAGCTGATCTGACGAAGAGTATCCTCGGCGGAGGAGGGCAGTCGGTTCGCATTTCGACTGCCGCGCAGATCCGCGAAGGAGACATACAATGGCTGCGAACCACCGCCCCGTCCTGCTCGCCATGGACTTCCAGAACGGCATCGCCGGTGATGAGGCCTTCACCATGACCGGCGTCCTCGAGCGTGCCCGCGATGCTGTCGCTGCTGCCAGAGAGAAGGGCATCCCTGTCATCTGGGTGCGCGTGGCCTTGCGGGAAGGGCACCCGGAGCTCGCGGAGACCGCATCGTTCAGGCAGATAGCGGCACACGGGGATCTCGACCAGGCACACGCGTCGACGAGCATCCACGAGACACTGGGACGGCATGAGGGCGAACCGATCGTGACGAAGCGTCGCATCAGTGCCTTTACCGGCAGCGATCTCGAAGTTCTGCTGCGCGGATACGGTGCCGACACTCTGATCCTCGCCGGCGTCGCCACCAGTGGAGTGGTTCTCTCGACCATCCGGCAGGCCGCCGACCTCGACTTCCGTCTGACGGTGCTTTCCGACGCCTGTGCAGATCGGGATGAGGAGGTCCACCGGGTGCTCACGGAGAAGGTCTTTCCCAAACAGGCCACGGTACTCACCGTCGACGAATGGGCTGCGCACACCTGAAACTGGACTGCGCACTCCTCAGCCTCGAACGGTCACGTTATAGCGTGGGTTGTCGACGCCAAGGTGCGCGCTCGACGCCAAGGTGCGCGCTCGACGCTGATCAGTCTCAGAAGCTTGAGGAATCCTCGACATCGGCACCTGTCTGCACGGTGAAGCCGCGGCCCAGAACCTGCGGGTGCGGGTTCTCGATCGCCCGCGAATAGTGGCCGATGAGCTGTGAGCACACGCTCTTCCAGCTGCGGCTGAGCACCTGATGACGTCCGGCGACACCGAACGCCCGACGTTTCGCCTCATCGCCGAGGAGGTCCGTGACATGCCCGCGCATCGCCGTCAGATCCTTCGGGGTGTAGAGCCATCCGGTGTGGGAGGAGTCGACGAGATCCATCGGGCCGCCTCGGGCGGGGGCGACGACGGGCACCTCGGAGGCCATGGCCTCCTGGATGGTCTGGCAGAAGGTCTCGAGCTCGCCGGGGGCGACCATGATGTCGAAGCTCGCCACCGCCTGGGCCAGGGCATCGCCACCCAGGAATCCAGCGAAGTGCGCATTCGGCAAAGAGCGTTCGAGCCGAGCCCGCCACGGGCCGTCGCCGACGATGACGAGCTTCGAGTCGGGCACATCGTCCAGGACGGCCAGATCCTCAACCTGCTTCTCGGCCGCGAGCCGACCGACGTAGCCGATGATCTTCTCACCATTGGGAGCCACGGACCGGCGCCAGGCCTCTGATCGGTGACTGGGGTCGAAGCGGGAGGAGTCGACCCCGCGTGCCCACAGATCCACCTCGGCGACTCCGAGTCCGGACATTTGATCGAGTGTGTACGACGAGGGGACCAGAGTCAGAGAGGCGTGCTGATGGATGTTGCGCACATGCGACCACAGCATTGCCTCGATACCGTACATGCCGTACCGCGCGGCATATGCGGGCACCTCGGTCTGATAGATCGCCACCGTCGGCAGATCGAGGCTCTGAGCGGCCAGGACGCCGCGCCAGCCGAGCACGAAGGGGCTGGCCAGGTGGACGACATCGGGGTTGAAGTTCTCCAGCAGTCGTTTGATGCGGCTGACCCCGCCGGGAGCCACACGGACCCGACGATACTTCGGCAGGGCGATCGATGGAACACGGATGATGCGGGCTCCGGCGACCTCCTTGGGTCCGTCGCGGCGTGTGCCCGGTGCGATGATGATGACGTCGTCGCCGCGGTCGGCCAGATGGTCGAGGACGCGGAGGAGTGAGTGGGTGACCCCATTCATGTTGGGGAGGAAGGACTCTGCAATGATCGCTACTCTCACAGAACTCAGTTCACGCCCTCAGGGTGAAGGACGGGCGACATCGAGGCGTCCCTCCGGCGACGAAAGGCCGAAATCGCCGCGCACGATCGGGTCTGGAGCCGCGCACGAACAGAGGTGATGCAGAAACAGCGGGGCTTTCGGTGACCAGCCGGAGGCTGGTTCGCGACGGGTCTGAACCCCGCGTAAACTTAAGTGTCGGGAATGCGAATGAGAGGGGAGGCGAGATTGGTCTGGTTCATCGTCGGGGCATGTGTCCTCGCCTTCGTCGTCCTCGCACTGGCCCTCATCTTCTTGCGGTTCAACCAACTCTCGATGGCCCGTTCACTCTGCGATGAGGCCAAACGCCAGCTGCTGGTCGAACTCCGCGGTCGGCACGCCCTTGTGCCCGCCTACATCGGGACGCTGCAGCAGGTCACCACGCGAGATCTCAGCACTGTCGAACTTGCGCTCGCCTCGGCCGAGCGTGCACCGTTCGGTCCTCGCGGTGCGGCCGCGGAACGCGCACTGACCCGAGCCGTCGACGATGCGGCACAGATTCCCAGCCAGGTCACCGACAGGGCCAGTGCCTCTGATTCGACCCTGGCGATGCAGACGAGCCCGCGTGAAGAGCTCGACACCACGATCGCGCTTCTGCACGGCCAGCTGAACGTGCTGACCGAACGCATCCGGTCTGGCGCACGCATCTACAACGCGAACGTCGATCTCTACCACCGACAGCGCGAACGAGCCGTGTCGCGGCTGTTTCAGAATGTGTTCCAGGCCCGCGAGCCCTTCACCGACGCCCAACCTCAGGGCCCGTCCACCGAGGCGGAGTCTGAGCAGTCGTCCACCGAGGCGCAGTCTGAAGAACAGTCGGGAGCCCAGGACCACACACGACCAGCCGGATCATGACGCGATTCCGCATCGACCTCGGCTACCGCGGCACCGACTTCCACGGCTGGGCGAAGCAACCCGGCCTGCGTACCGTACAGGCATCGCTCGAGGCCGGGCTGGCCCGGATCACCGGCGACGAGGTGGCCACCGTCGTTGCCGGGCGCACCGACGCGGGAGTCCACGCGAGACGGCAGACCGTCCACATCGACCTGCCCACAGCAGGCATCGAGAAGCTCATCGGCAAGGCCTCCCGGTCCGCCGAGGCGGCTCTGCTGTCGCGTCTGCGCGGAGTCCTCACGTTCGATGACACCGATGACATCATCATCCATGCCGTATCCGAGGTCCCGGGGGATTTCGATGCCCGGTTCTCCGCACTGTGGCGGACCTACCAGTACAGACTCGCCGACCGCCGGTCCTTCATCGACCCGCTGCTGACCCCCATGACGCTGCGGCACAAGGGCGAACTCGACGCCGAGGCGATGGCCGAGGCCGCACGAGAGGCCCAGGGTCTGCACGACTTCCTTCCATTCTGCAAGCCGCGGGCTGGTGCGACGACCATCCGCACCCTCCACGAGCTCGATGTCACCCGGGATCAGGAAGCCGTGATCACGATCGATCTGCGTGCCGATGCGTTCTGCCACCACATGGTCCGTGCCCTGGTGGGCGGGCTGATCAAGGTCGGATCCGGCACGTGGCCGGTGACTCAGCCCGCCGAACTCCTCGCCGAGGCGGACACTGGCATCGAGCCCGACATGCCCATGTTCGTCACTCCCGCACACGGGCTCGTCCTCACCGGAGTGGGATATCCCGAGGCCGAGTTCTATGCCTCCCGCGCGGCCCAGACGATGGCGCGTCGCACTCAGGATTAGCCCCTCATGCTCAGCATCTGATCAATGTTGGCTGGGTGCCTTGTCGTCTTTTTGAGAGAATCCCTCTTCCCAGATGTGAAAATCCTGTGTACATTCACGTGTAGGTAACTCCCCGTTCTCTTCGGCACTGCAGGATGAGTCTGCTTGATCCTCGCGAGGCACAGTGGTTGTGCAGTGGATGAAATGACCAAAGGAACTTGAACACATGTCGAAACTTGTGACGAAGATGTTGGCAACAGGAGCGGCAGTGTCGATGTTGACGCTGCCGGGCGCCGCTCCTGCTGTTGCCTCGTCCCTTGGAGGTGATTCCGTCAGGGAAGCACCCGCCGAGGCGAGCCTCCCCGACCCATCCTCAGACAGCTCGTCACCAGATGACTCATCCGCCGCAGACGCCTCCGCTGCCGACGCCGACGCCGGTGCCGGCAGGCGCGGGGACAACACTGCAGACAAGACTGCGGACAAGGACGCCTCTGCTCAGGCGGCAGCCGAGGGCACCAAAGTCCAGCTGCTCAACATCACCGACTTCCACGGACGCATCGCCGAGGCCGGTACGCAGCTCGCCTCGGTCGTCGAAGAAGAGCGTGCGAATTATGCGGCTGAGGAAGGCACAGCCGGAACCGGGTTACTCTCTGCCGGTGACAACATCGGTGCCTCCACCTACGTCTCGTCTTCTCAGCAGGACACCCCGACGCTGGACGTACTCAACGCCATCGGCGCCCAGGCTTCGGCCGTCGGCAACCACGAGTTCGACCAGGGCATCGACGATCTGACCGGCAGAGTCTCCTCCGAATCGGATTTCCCCTACCTTGCCGCCAACGTCTACGACAAGGGCACCACCGACGTCGTCGACGGGCTCGAAGGCTATACGACGATCGATGTGGGCGGCGTGAAGGTCGCCGTCATCGGCGTCGTCACCAAGGACACCAAGTCGTTGGTCTCACCTGACGGCATCGCCGATCTCGATTTCGGTGACCCCACCGACGCCGTCAACCGTGTCGCCGATGAGATCGAGGCTCTGCCCGCTGGCGAACAGCCGGATATGACGGTCGTCGAGGCCCACCTCGGGGCCTCGAGCTCTGAGAGCCTGGGAGATGCGCAGGCCTCGAACGCCGAGTTCGACAAGCTCGTGACGCAAGCAGATGCGTCCGTCGACGTCCTCTTCACCGGCCACACCCACCTGCCGTACGCATTCGAGGCACCTGTGCCCGGTGAATCCGACCGGACTCGCCCCGTGATTGAGGCCGGCAGCTACGGCGAATACGTCGGCCAGGTCCAGCTCGAAGCCGATGCCGAGGGAAACTGGACGACCGAGAACTCCGATCTCATCAAAACGGCGGACAAGGACTACGATTCGCCCGTCGTCGATGAAGTCGCGAAGATCATCGCGGACGCCGACGAGAAGGCAAAGGTCCCAGGCTCTGTCGTTGCAGGTGAGATCAGTGAGGACATCACCCGCGCCACGAAGGACGGTGAGGAGGACCGCGGTGCGGAGAGCACCCTGGGCAACCTCGTCGCTGACGCCCTCAAAGACGGAGTCGAGGGCACACAGCTCGACGAGGCCGACTTCGGCATCACGAACCCGGGCGGACTGCGCACGGACCTCAGATGCGACGACATCTACAACACCGAGGACAAGTGCGAAGTCACGGCCGCTGAACTCAGCTCGGTCCTGCCCTTTGCCAATGATCATGGTGTCGTGACGATGCAGGGCTCCGATGTCATCGGTCTGTTCGAAGAGCAGTGGCAGCCAGCAGATGCCTCGCGGCCGTTCCTCCACCTTGGCATCTCCGATGAGCTCGAAGTCGTCTACGACTCCGATGCGGCCAAGGGCGAGCACGTGAAGTCGGTCGAGGTGGATGGTAAGAAGCTCGATCCGGACAAAGAGTACAGGGTCGCGACGCTGAGCTTCCTCGCCGCCGGGGGAGACAATTTCTCCTCCTTCGCCAAGGGCGACTTCGAACTCTCCGGACTCACTGACTTCGAGACCTGGGTCGACTTCTTCGAGAAGAGCACGGACGAGAACGAGAAGGTCTCGCCGGACAACGACGAACGCCAGGCCGATCTGACGAAGGACGTCATTGACAACGGTGACCTCACGGTCGATTTCGCTGCCCCCGACAATGGGATCGAGCCCGGTGAGAGCAAGGACTTCGTCCTCAACACCACTGCCGAGGCGGAGGTCCCAGGACCGGTGGACGTGACCGTTGACCTGCCCGAGGGATACACCGTCAGCGCCGCTGATTCCGGATCCGCCGAAGCCCAGAAGGCAGTGACGTCGGAGACGGCGAAGGCCCCTGAGGTGAAGGTCGACGCTGCGGCGAAGACGATGACCTTGGAATCGATCCCAGCCGGTGCCAGCGACGTCGCCATCAACGTCACCGCACCCGATGATGCCTCCGGTGAGGTCACCGTCGAGGTTGGTCTGAAGGCCGGCGAGGGCGAGTGGTGGGATGACAACCCGCTGCCGGTCAGCCACGAATTCGAGGCCACGGCACAGATCGGCGATGAGGCGAATGCGGCGGCTGGCGATGATGGCGGTGTCGATGGCGCATCTGACGGTGCAGGAGCGGATTCCGACGCTGATGGTGGTGCCGGTGGTGACAACGGAACCTCCGAGGCATCGGGATCGGGTGCGAATGGCGACGGCGCGAACGCGGACGTCTCTGGAGCCACCTCGGCGAATGCGGACGGCAGCGGAGCCGAGGCCGACGGTTCGAAGGACGGCGGGGATCTGCCTCGCACCGGCTTCGAAGCTCTGAATCTCGTGGCTGCGGCACTCGCACTCATCGTTGCAGGCAGCATGGCCGCGACCATGGTGCGTCGGCGCAAGACCGTCGGGTGAATCAGATGCTCAGCACCGGCTGAGCAGCGTCACCGGCCGAGCAGCGTCACCGACTGATGTCGAGCTGCCGGCGCTCAGGCGGGACTGGAGCATTCAGTCTGAGCGCCGCTGTCTGCCGTCTGCTTCGTCTCGAAGGTTTCGAGGTGGACGAGGACGGGGACGAGGAAGAGAATGCCCACGGCAGGGACGACGATTCCCGAGTCATTGATGATCGTGCCGACGCCCAGCAGGATGGCCAGGCTGATCATGCCCGCTCGCAGCAGTGGGATCCGGTGGTAGGCCTCGGTCATTCCCTGCAGAGAGAAGCGCTGCGGTTCCAGCGCCAGCCAGAACACGCCGATGATGACGAGCGGCAGGACCAACGTCATCCACGACTGGGTCAGGATGTCGATATTCATGCCGATCTTGCGGGCCAGCACGCTCAGGGCCTCGCCGCTGATGATGGAGTCGAAGAAGCGGCCGAAGTGGGTGCGCTGATCGGCGGGACGCAGCCAGTCGATGAACAGGACCGCCAGCATGACGAAGCCTGCGATGCCTACGGTCAGTCCCATGCGTTTGAGCGAGAATCGGATTCCCGCGGCCGCGAGGACGAGGTAAGCGACGCCGATGATCAGCGTCGGGACGGACCCGAACTTCGTGCCCAGTCCCGGGGCGGCCAGGATGACGCTCGAGACGAGGATCGGCACGGTGACGATGAGGATGCGCATGATCGGTCTCGTCGTCAGCGATGCGAAGCCGGCCACAGCCAGCAGCAGAGCGCAGCAGTAGAGCGCGAGTGCGGAATTGCCGATGCCGTAGAACCTCGATGCGATGAGCAGCGGTTCACCCAGCAGCGTTGACATCTGGAGCTGAGAACCGGTGATGACGTCGTAGGCGAGGACGAGGACCGTGACGACGCTGACGAAGAGCACAGGCCCGAGTTTGTATCCGCGCCACGGACCCAGCAGGGCGATGGCCCCGAGTATCAGTGCCCAGCCGGCCAAGGCTCCCAGCATCGCAATATCAGGGTTGGTCGCTCTCTCCCAGGGCACGGTGTTGACCAGATAGGTCGACACCGGCATTGCTGCGAAGACGATGCCTAATCGGTAGGCTCCGGAATGGACGAGGGTGCGATGGTTCTTGCGCAGGAACCAGGCCAGGACCAGCAGACCGACCATGAGAGAGGCGACGACGGGGAAGAACCAGGTGGACAGCTCGTTCTGGGTCTTCACCGCCACCTGACGGTCGAGAACGGCCTGGTAGCGCGACTCCCAGCTGCTGTCTGCGTTCTGGTTGGCCATCGGGGCGCCGGCCGCGTTATGCATGGCCTGCCCGTCGCTGAGTTCGACGAGCGTCGGGGCGATATCGGGCACCTGGATGAGGCCAGGTTGGCGAGTCGACGAAGAGCTCAGCAGTCCGGCAGTCCCTCCAGGACGCAGCATCATCGTCGACTGCATCGACGAGTTCTTGCCTGAACCGTCGGCGATCGATGAGAAGATGATCGGCGAGGTGCCTGCGGTCAGACGTTCGGGGTCGTCACCGTCGACCCAGCCGGCGGCTGCCAGAATCTCTCCGACGTGTTTGTCGAGGGCCTTGAGCGAGTAACCGTCCGAGGTGGTGTCGCCGAGATCGACGAGTGTGAGTTCACCGTTGAGTGAGGCCCGATTCGCCTTCTGGGCCAAGTTGTCGCCGATAGGTGACCAGTCGTCGAGTTTGCCCCTGTGATCGGCCGCTGCGATGGCGGCACCGGGCCCGAAGGCAGCGATGTCGGGCACCGACTCCGCCAGATCGCCGAGGCCGGCGTCGTAGTTGTCGCTTCTCGCGACCTGGGCATAGACGTCCCAGTCGGCGACCCAGCCGTCGAGCGGCGGAGCCGGTTCGCGGCACTGTTCACGGGGTTCGTCGGCGGCTCGTCGTCCCGAACCCACGCCGAGCCAACCGTCGACGGGGCAGCTGGTCGCCCGTACGCTGCGGGGAGTGATCGTGCCGATCTGTCCGGTCTGCATCATCCTCCACAGATTCGGAGTGGTGCGCGGATCGAGGTCCTCGAAGCTGAAACCGGAGACGCCGATGAAGATCGGTCCCTTGCCCGCCGAGGCGGCTTCCGCTTCCGATGCGCTCTTTCCATCCATGCCCCGAGTCGGCGCGGCCTGGGTGACCTGCGGCATCCCGAGGACGAGCAGGGCGATGACGAAGAGGCCGAGCAGCATGCGCACGGACAGCGAGGGTGTTCTCATGCTCGATCAGCCTGCTCGCCAGCGACGGACTTCACTCCGACTTCCTCTTTCGCGTGTTCGGCGCTCAGTGCCAGCAGGTAGGGCAGGAGCACCATGGCACCCGTCGAAGGCACGGCGATGCCGGAGTCCGTGAGCACCAGCCCCACAGCCATTCCCGTAACTGCGGCGAGGAAGCCGAAGTGGACGTCCTGGTCCCAGAAGACCTGCGGCAGGCGTCCTCTCCACTTGTTCGCCAAACGACCGGCGCGACCGGTGGGAGCGATGCTGGGGAAGTGGAGCAGATAACGGAGGAAGAACAGGATGGCGATGACCGCGAGGGGAGTCACGATCGCCAGCGCCGGGTTGATCTGCATGATGTGGAGATTGGCGCCGAGCTTCCGTCCGACCACCTGCAGGGCCTCCCCGGTGACGATCTGGTCGAAGAAATTCCCGAAGTGCGACCTGGCCCCCGGTTCACGCAGCCAGTCGAGGAACGCGATGCCGATCAGCACGGCCAAGGAGGCCAGCCCGATGAGCATGAGGCGGAAGATGGAGAGGCGGACGCGGCTGACGAGAGCCAGCAGCACGAGAAGGCTGGCCAAGGTGGCGATCGTGCCGCCGAACTTCGCTCCCCAAGATGGATTTCCGGACACGAACACCGCAAGCAGTCCGAGGACGAGGGGAAGGACGAACACCATCCGGCGATGCCCCTTAGCCCGCAGCCAGGAGATCGCAAGCCCCAGGAAGATGAAGAGGCTGACGATGAAGATCGCCGCGCCCTGATTGCCCAGGCCGTAGTAGCGGCCGCCGACGATCGGGTTGTAACCCAGCAGAGAGTTCCCCTGCAGATGCGAACCGGTGATGAGGTCTGCGGAGAGGATGAGGAAGCTCAGCAGCGAGAGTGCGGCCACACGTCCGCGCCAGGTCCGACCCCACGGCGGAAGCAGTGAGGCACCGAAGAGCAGTGCGGCCGAGACTGCGATCGAGACACTGAGGCCGAACCCTGGGTGCGGGAGTCTGGCCCACGGGAACAGGCCGGCCAGGAATGCGCTCATCGGCAGGGTCGCCACCGCGAGTGAGGCCCAGGCGAGGAATCTGTGTACGGTCGGGGCGATCGTCGCACCGCCTCGGCGACCGAGGAGATTCCGACTCAGGAGGACCCCGCACAGGATGAACAGAAGATAGAAGGTGATGTCGAGGAACAGGGAGAACGTCGACAGGTGCTGGTAGATCGACGTCGCCTTCTGCGACTCGGACACAAGGTCGTCGATGCGTTCCTGCGGGTCGTCATCGGTGGGTGTGTTGTCGAAGGAGATGCCGCTGGGGGAGGAGACGCCGAACTGGTCGAGGATTCCCGGGGCGATGTCCGTGAGCTGCAGGAGACCGGGGGTGCGGGTGCTGGCCGAGGACAGGCTGCCTGGTTCGTAGCCGGGACCGGAAGCGATGAATGCACGCAGCTGCGGCAGACTCGAACTGTCGCCGAGGCCGGCGACCATGATCGTGGGCTCTTCGCTTCCCGGTGTCGCTGAATCGCGGACCTCCTCCAGCTTGGCGCCCAGACGTTCGTCGGCCTCGGCGACGCGTTCCTCGCGGTCGAAGAAGACGGGGACGGTGTAGGAGTAGTCGGGAATCGGATCGTAGAGCCAGGCCGAGGAGCCGATCGAGCCCAGATCGACGAGGTCGAGCCGGCAGTCCGCGGCCGCGGCGTCATCGGTGTAGTCGGCCACGATGCCGTTCTCGTCGGCCACGGCATAGGCCGCTCCCGGGCCCTCGGCGGTGACGCAGGATTTCCCCTGCTCTCGGACGAGGCGGGCGAGCATCCCGTAGTCCACCGAGTAGCCGGAGTCGACGTTCGGCTCTTTGATGGACTCGAAGTCCTCGATCGTCGCGGTTGCTGTGCCGTCGGCGGAACCGTCGGCGAGATCTTCATCACTCGATTTCTGTGGGCCGGCGCCTGATTTCGTGGCGTCATCCACATCATCCAGTGCCTTCTCCACGGCACCGTCACTGGTCGACGGTGCCCTCAAAGGCGGACAGGTGGCCCTGTTGCCTTCCTGTTCCGGATCGGTGGGTGGACCCGCCTGAGCGCGGGCGCCGGCGCCCATGGACAGCCAGCCGGAGCCGGGGCAGGTGGCCGAGCCGATGGTGCGCACATTGAGGTTGGCAGCCGAACCCTCGGAGAAGAGCTTGTAGAGGTTGGGCGTGCGCACCGGATCGATATCGTTGATGGTCAGACCGGGTATGCCGTAGACGATGGTCTTGCCCGCGGGGCCCTGGGCGGCTCCGGAATCCTCGCCCGATGTGCCGGTGTTTCCCGATGCTGCGGTGACTGACGATCCTGTGGTGCTCGCAGCCGATGCCGACGGCGATCCGGTGGCCGAGGACTCCTGGGCAACGGCGGCTGGTGACTGTGCCGGTCCGAGGATGAGGACCAAGAGCCCGAGGACTGATCCCAGCACCAGGAGTCTGAATGCGGGAAGGCGCGTGGGCAGAGGGGATGTAGGCGGCACAGCTCAATAGTATCGGCTCAGCTTTCCACCCGCTCTGGCACTGGCCTGAGCGTTTGCTCCGCGGGAGAGAATGCATGTATATTTGATTGTCGTTGTGTGTGTCCGTCGTGCTCCCTTACATAGCCTCATGCGTTGCAGGCCCGTAGGTGAGGGGACGACTTCGATGGACAGACCCGATTCAAGACAACGAGTGCCCTGACTCATCAGACTCACGACCGGATGAGTCATCAGCACTACACCAAGAGATACGAAAAGAAGGCTACTTTTGCGTACGTTCACACCCAAGCCCGGCGATATTGAGCGCCAGTGGCACGTCATTGACGCCACTGACCAGGTGCTCGGTCGTCTTGCTGCCCAGGTTGCACGCCTGTTGCGCGGCAAGCACAAGACCACCTTTGCTCCTCATGTCGACACCGGTGACTTCGTCATCATCATCAATGCAGACAAGGTCGCATTGACCGGTGCGAAGCTCGATCAGAAGCGCGCTTACCACCACTCGGGTTACCCGGGCGGTCTGAAGAGCGTCAACTACGCCGAGCTTCTCGCCACCAATCCCGAGCGCGCAGTCGAAAAGGCTGTCGGCGGTATGGTTCCGAAGACTCGTCTCGGACGTGCCCAGATGCAGAAGCTGAAGGTGTACCAGGGTGGAGAGCACCCACACGCCGCTCAGAATCCGCAGCCGTACGAACTCAGCCAGGTCGCGCAGTAAGCGCGTCCCAGCTCTAGACATACCGAGGAGAACCGTGGCTGAAGAAACCACCACTGCGACAGAATCTGTCGAAGAACCAACCGTCACCGAATACACGTCTGAGACCCCTGAGTCAGCTGGCCTGGGCGAGCAGACCGCTGGCGGACGCGGACAGTCCCTGACCGCTCCCGGCAGCGCAGTCGGACGTCGCAAGCAGGCAATTGCTCGCGTCCGTCTGGTCCCCGGATCCGGTGAATGGACCATCAACGGACGCACTCTCGAAGAGTACTTCCCGAACAAGCTGCACCAGCAGCTCGTCAACGAGCCCTTCCGCCTGCTCGACCTCGAAGGACGTTTCGACGTCATCGTGCGCATCGGCGGCGGCGGACCTTCCGGCCAGGCCGGAGCCGTTCGTCTGGGCATCGCCCGTTCGCTCAACCAGATCGACGAAGAGTCGAACCGTGCTGAGCTGAAGAAGGCAGGCTACCTGCGCCGCGACGCACGCGTCCCCGAGCGCAAGAAGGCCGGTCTCAAGAAGGCCCGTAAGGCACCTCAGTTCTCGAAGCGCTGATTCTGCTGTCAGGACTGCGCTTGGTCTGCCGCTGAGGCGCAGTCCCCGACAGTTCAGCTCGACGAACACCGCAATGCGGCCCCGAACCGGATTCGGGGCCGCATTTCGTGCATTCACCTGCTTTACGCTCCACTCTCGCCTGACACGGGCGGCGTCATTCCACGCCGACACGGGCGACACATCTCGTACCGATTTCGACCGTGGTACGGTCCGGCACCACCGCCTCGGCGGCGCTATGGACTAATATCGACGGGAAATTGAGGAAAGGACTTTCCATGACACGACTCTTCGGCACCGACGGTGTCCGTGGACTTGCCAACCGCGACATCTCCGCCCGGCTGGCGCTCCAACTCTCCGTTGCAGGCTCGCGGGTTCTGACCCGCGGTTGGCCGGAAGGCAAGCGCCCCTTCGCCGTCGTCGGCCGCGACACTCGAGTCTCCGGTGAGTTCCTCTCCGCTGCAATCTCTGCGGGCATCGCCTCCGCCGGAGTCGACGTGCTCGATGCGGGAATGCTGCCCACCCCCGGCATCGCCAGCGTCGTAGCGGACACCGGTGCCGCCTTCGGCGTCGTCATCTCCGCCTCCCACAATCCGATGCCGGACAACGGCATCAAGTTCTTCGCAGCAGGCGGGACGAAGCTCGATGACTCTGTCGAGGACTCGATCCTTGCGATCCTCGACGAGGACTGGGTTCGTCCCACCGGCGCCGAGGTGGGTCGCATTTCCCGTTATCCCGCCGCTGCCGACGAATACACGGAGAAGCTCGTAAGGTCCCTCGACGCCGAGGGCACACGTCCCCTGTCCGGGCTCAAGGTCGTCGTCGACTGCGCTCACGGTGCCGCGTCCATCGTCGGGCCCGCTGCCCTGCGCCAGGCCGGTGCCGAAGTCATCGTCTCCGCCGCCGAGCCCGATGGCTTCAACATCAACGACGGAGTCGGCTCCACTCACCTCGAACCGCTCCAGCGTCTCGTCGTCGAGACCCAGTCCGATCTGGGGGTGGCCTTCGACGGCGACGCCGACCGATGCCTGGCCGTGGACTCACTGGGCCGTGTCATCAACGGTGACCAGCTCATGGGCATTCTGGCGATCGGACTCAAGGAACTCGGCGAGCTGAAGGGCAACACGCTCGTGACGACCGTGATGTCGAACATCGGGCTCAGACATGCGATGGACAAGTACTCGATTGAGACCGTCCAGACCGCCGTCGGCGACCGCTACGTCCTCGAACGCATGCTGGCAGACGGCTTCGTCCTCGGAGGGGAGCAGTCCGGGCACGTGCTCATGCTCGACCATGGAACGACCGGCGACGGCGTGCAGACGGCTCTGCACCTGATGAAGCGCATGGCCGATTCGAAGCGCACGCTGGCCGACCTGGCTGCCGAGATCCCTCAGCTGCCCCAAGCGCTCGTCAACGTCAAGGGCGTCGACAAACACGGTGTGGACCACCCGAAGGTCACGGCCGAGATCAACGCCGTCGAGGCCGAACTCGAAGGCTCGGGTCGTGTGCTGCTGCGGGCCTCTGGCACCGAGGCGCTGATCCGCGTCATGGTCGAAGCTGAGACCGAAGACATCGCCCAGGCTCAGGCCGAACGTCTGGCCTCCAACGTCAGGGACAACCTGGGACTGTAGGAATTCGGAGATGCAGCAGAGGCCGCAGTCGCATACAGCGCTGCGGCCTCTGTCGTGCCACAGCTTCGTTCGCTGCTGCGCTCAGCTCGCGGCGAACTGGGTGGCGTAGAGCTCAGCGTAGCGACCGCCCAGGGCCAGCAGCTCGGCGTGGGAACCCGATTCGACGATGCGACCGGCCTCGACGACGAGGATCGTGTCGGCTTGCCGGATCGTGGAGAGCCTGTGCGCGATGACCATTGCGGTGCGGCCGCTCATGGCCCGAGACAGCGCCTGCTGGACTGCCGCTTCATTCGTCGAGTCCAAGGCGGAGGTCGCCTCATCGAGGACGACGACCTCTGGCGCGGCCAACAGCATCCGAGCGATCGTCAGACGCTGACGCTCGCCACCGGAGAGCCTGTAGCCGCGCTCACCGACGATCGTGTCTAGGCCATCGGGCAGCGAGGCGATGACGTCGTGGAGCTGCGCGCCGTCGATGGCCTCGTACAGTTCGGCATCCGTGGCCTCCGGCTTCGCCAAGGACAGGTTCGCCCGGATGGATTCGTGGAACACGTGCCCGTCCTGAGTGACCACGCCGACGGTGCTGCGCAGCGTCTGGGCCGACAGCTCGCGCACGTCGACCCCACCGATCGTGATCGACCCGGAGGTGACGTCGTAGAGACGGGGGAGCAGCGAGGCGATCGTCGACTTCCCGGCGCCCGAGGAGCCGACCAGGGCAACGGTGTGTCCAGCTGGGATCGTGAAGTTCAGGGCGTGCAGGACCTCGTCGCCGCCTCTGGTGTCGAGCACGGAGACGTCCTCGAGGCTGGCGAGGCTGACCTGTTCGGCGCTGGGGTAGGCGAAGTCGACGTTGGAGAACGTCACGTCAAGACCGCCGGAGGGCAGTGTTTTCGGTGCCTTTGGCTCCTTGATGAGGGGGACTAAGTCGAGGACCTCGAATACGCGCTGGAAGCTGACGACGGCGCTCATGATGTCCAGGCGAGCGTTGGCCAGCATGGTCAGCGGTGTATAGAGCCGGGTCAGGAGCAGCGCGAGGGTGACGACTTGGCCGGCGTTGAGGTTGCCCACGACCGCCTGGGCACCGCCGATGCCGTAGACGAGAGCCAAGGCGAGGGCGGAGACGAGGGTCAGCGAAGACACGAACGTCGACTGCAGCATGGCCACCTTGACGCCGATGTCGCGGACCTGAGCGGCACGGTCGGAGAACTCCTCGTTCTCGGTCTTGGGGTTGCCGAAGAGCTTGACCAGGGTCGCACCGCCCGCAGAGAACCGTTCGGTCATCCGCGTCGACATGCTCGCGGAGTTGTCTGCGGCCTGGAACTGCAGGGAGGCGAGCTTTCCGCTGAGCAGCTTGGTGGGGATGATGAAGAGCGGCAGCAGCAGGATCGACATGACGGTGACCTGCCAGGAGATGGTGACCATCACGCCGACGGTCAGCACCAGGGAGACGAAGTTGGACACGATGCCCGACAGCGTGTTGGAGAACGCACGCTGGGCTCCGATGACATCGGTGTTCAGACGTGAGACCAGGGCACCGGTGCGGGTGCGATTGAAGAACGCGATCGGCATCTTCTGCACATGGTCGTAGACCGCGGTGCGCAGATCGAAGATGAGACCCTCGCCGATCTGCGAAGAGAGGTATCTGTTGAAGATCGAGATCGCGGCGTCCGCGATCGCCAGACCTCCGATCGCCACGGCCAGCCAGATGACGGTCTCGACGGGTCCGCCACTGGTGATCGCGTTGACGACGTCACCGGCGAGGACGGGGTTGAGGACGCCGATGACGGCCGTGCCGACGGACAGTGTGAGGAAGACGATGAGCTTCTTCTTGTGTCTGGTCGCGAACGAGGCGATGCGACGGTAGGTCCCCGGCTTGATCGAGGTCTGCGGAGTTCTCTTGCTCGACACCGAGGTGTACATCACCCTGTGCGCTGACTGCATACTCATCTCGTCGCCTCCCTCACCCGGCCCTTCCCGGGCAGGTCCGAACGTTCACAGACTTCAACCTCCGAACCTGCAGATCTATTTCTCAATCAGCTCAGGGCGAAGTTCCACCGTGAAGCAGCCGACAATTCACAGCTTGCGCAGTTGGACCTTGCGGATCGTGTGGTCATCCGACTTGTGCAGCACGAGGTCGGCACGACCCCGGCTGGGCTGGACGTTCTCACGCAGATTGGGGAAGTTGATCGAATCCCAGATCTCCGTGGCCAGGGTGATCGCCTCGTCGTCGTCGAGCTGCGAGTAGCGGTGGAAGTAGGAGTCCGTGTCCTGGAAGGCACCGTGCTTGAGCTTGAGGAACCGGGAGATGTACCACTGTCGGATGTCGCGGGAACGGGCATCGACATAGACGGAGAAGTCGAAGTAGTCGCTGATCGACAGACCCAGGGTCCCGTCGCTGCGGGGCCGGGCGGGCTGGAGGACGTTGAGGCCTTCGACGATGAGGACATCGGGGGAGCGGACAACCACCTCGGCGCCGGGGACGATGTCGTAGGTGTGGTGCGAGTACACGGGGGCACGCACTTCGGGGGAGCCGGACTTCACAGCGGAGATGAACCGCAGCAGTCTGCGCCGGTCATAGGACTCGGGGAAGCCCTTGCGCCCTGTGAGCCGTCGGCGATCGAGTTCTGCGTTCGAGTAGAGGAATCCGTCGGTGGTGATGAGCTCGACGCGAGGGGTGTCGGGCCAGCGGGCCAGGAGTTCGCGCAGGACACGAGCGGTCGTCGACTTGCCGACGGCGACGGACCCGGCCACGCCGATCACGAAGGGGGTGCGCTTGGCCTCCTGCGGTTCGAGCCCGGTCTCGTGCAAGGGGGAGAAGAACTCCCGCGTCATATCGTGCTTGGCGCGGCGGGCGGAGACGTAGAGGTTGAGCAGCCGCGACAGGGGCAGGTACACCTGAGCCACCTCGTCGAGGTTGATCCGATCACCCAGACCGCGCAGACGTTCGATGTCACGCTGCTTCAGCGGCAGGGGAGTGGCTTGGGCCAGGGTGCCCCAGACGTCGCGGTCGAACTCCCAGAACGGGGACGTCGGTTCGACCTCGGGCTTGCGTCCTGTGTTGAGGCCGGCCAGGCGTCGCGCGCGGTCAAGGATGGGATCGACATGAGACATGAGCACAATTGTGTCATGCGTCATGTCGGCGCTGAACGCCGAGGTGACATTGAGCTCGCCGAGGTGGGTCGATGCAACGTTATTTGACTCGACTGCGTAAAATTCCACTCATGTGTGGAATCGTTGGTTATGTATCCAAAGCAGACGTTGACAATGCAGATCACTCGGCGCTCGATGTAGTGCTCAGCGGCCTGAAACGGCTTGAATACCGGGGCTATGACTCCGCGGGAGTCGCCCTTGTCACTCCTGCCGGTGACCTGGAGACCGCGAAGAAGGCGGGCAAGCTCTCGGCGCTGACCGACGAACTCGAAGCCAACCCCCTGCCGAAGGCCCAGACTGGCATCGGACATACCAGGTGGGCCACCCACGGTGGACCGACCGACCTCAACGCCCACCCGCATGTGGCCGACGGTGGAAAGCTGGCGCTGATCCACAACGGCATCATCGAGAACTTCGCTCAGCTCAAGCGCGATCTCACCGCCGACGGTGTGGAATTCCAGTCAGAGACCGACACCGAGGTTGCGGCCGCTCAGCTGGCCAAGAACTTCCAGGAGACCGGTGACCTGACGAAGGCCATGCGTGTGACCGCCACCCAGCTCGAAGGCGCCTTCACGCTGCTGGCCGTCCACGCCGACGCTCCCGGACAGGTCGTCGCCGCACGCCGCAACTCACCCCTGGTCATCGGCCTGGGCGAGGGAGAGAACTTCCTCGGCTCCGACGTTGCCGCTTTCATCGACTACACCCGCACCGCAGTCGAGATCGGTCAAGACCAGGTCGTGACCATCACCCCGGACTCAGTGGTCATCACGGACAACGACGGCAACGAGGTCGACGGTGTGCAGTACGAGGTCGACTGGGACGCCGCTGCTGCGGAAAAGGGCGGATTCCCCTCGTTCATGGACAAGGAGATCCACGACCAGCCGCAGGCCGTCGCGGACACCCTGCTGGGTCGTCTCGACATCGACGGCAAGCTCACCCTCGATGAGATGCACATCGACGAGACGGTGCTCAAGACCATCGACAAGATCGTCGTCATCGCCTGCGGCACCGCGGCCTACGCCGGCCAGGTCGCCAAGTACGCGATCGAACACTGGTGCCGCGTGCCCGTCGAGGTCGAGCTCGCCCACGAGTTCCGCTACCGCGACCCTGTTGTGACGGAGAAGACCCTCGTCGTGGCGATCTCCCAGTCGGGAGAGACCATGGACACGACCATGGCCGTGCGCCACGCACGTCAACAGGGCGCGAAGGTCATCGCCATCTGCAACACCTTCGGCTCGACCATTCCCCGCGAATCCGACGCCGCACTGTACACGCACGCCGGTCCGGAGATCGCGGTTGCTTCGACGAAGGCCTTCCTCTCCCAGGTTGTGGCCTGCTATCTGCTGGGCCTCTACCTGGCGCAGCTGCGCGGCAACAAGTTCCGCGATGAGATCACCACAATCCTCGAAGAGCTGCAGACCATCCCGGAGAAGGTCCAGAGCGTCCTCGACAACGGCAAGCAGCAGGTGCTCGAACTCGCCCGTCGCAACCAGGACGTCGGCTCTGTGCTGTTCCTGGGCCGCCACGTGGGCTTCCCCGTGGCCATGGAGGGTGCGCTCAAGCTCAAGGAGCTCGCCTACATCCACGCCGAGGGCTTCGCCGCCGGTGAGCTCAAGCACGGCCCGATCGCGCTCATCGACGACGGCCAGCTCGTCATCATCGTCGTGCCCAGCAAGCGCGGCCGCGATTCGCTGCACGCCAAGGTCATCTCGAACATCCAGGAAGTCCGGGCCCGCGGCGCGAATACCGTCGTCATCGCCGAGGAAGGGGATGAAGAGGTCCGCGAGTTCGCTTCCGAGGTCATCTACGTTCCCCAGACGACGACGCTCATGGCACCCCTGCTGACGACGGTTCCGCTGCAGATCTTCGCGATGGAACTGGCCACGGCCAAGGGCCTCGACGTGGATCAGCCACGCAACCTGGCCAAGTCCGTGACCGTGGAGTAAGCAGATCACGACAGCCGGATCACGCGTCCCAGCGGGATGCGTGCGAGAAGGGGAGAGATATGGCGATTCTGGGAATCGGAACCGACATCGCAGATGTGCCGCGCTTCGCCGAGCACATCGACCGCGTCCCAGAATTGCTCGATCGCCTGCTCACCCCGGCCGAACAGCTCAAACGCAACGGCAGACGCCGGACGGATGCCTCCTTGGCGGCGAGATTCTCCGCCAAGGAGGCTCTGAAGAAGGCGATCGGATTCCCCGGTTGGCTGCCCTGGCAATCCGCCGAGGTGGTCCCCGCCCGGTCCGGTGCACCCTCATTCCGCCTGCGAGGGCTTGTGCTCGAACACTTCCATCGCATCGGCGCCACGAACATCCACCTCTCCATCACCCATGATGCGAACCTCACCATGACCTTCGTCATCGTCGAAGGCGAAGGGCCATCGCTGAGTCCCAGCGTGGAATGGGATGCGGAGCACTTCGGGTAGGCAGATGGCTTCCGGGCTTCGGCACCACCTCGGCGCGGTCGGGAATAGACTCAGACCATGAGCTCTCCTTCCAACACCGACACTTCCCACACCGACTCTGCAGCCACGCCCACCACCGCCCTCGACTTCCACCTGCCCACCGCCGAGGACGCAGCGGACATCGCGGACGGGTTGGTCACTCTGCGCCGGGCACTGCATGAGAACGCCGAGGTGGGGCTTGATCTGCCCATCACCCAGAAACTCGTCCTCGACGCCATCGAAGGCCTCGACATCGAGGTGACGAAGGGCAACGGACTCACCTCGCTTGTCGTCGTACTCCGCGGTGGTCAGCGCGCCGAGGACTCGACCGGTGTCGTCCCCGCCGTGCTGCTGCGCGGAGACATGGACGGCCTGCCTGTGCCGGAGGCGACAGGCTTCGACTTCGCGGCCACGACCGGGCGGATGCACGCCTGCGGCCACGACCTGCACACGACCGGCTTGGTCGGTGCCCTCAAACTTCTCCACCGTGACCGGGACTCCCTGCCTGGAGACGTCGTCTTCATGTTCCAGCCCGGTGAAGAAGGCTATGACGGGGCCGGGAAGATGATCGACGAGGGTGTCCTCGATGCCGCGGGCCCCAGGGTGAAGGCCGCCTTCGGCATTCACGTCTCCGCAGACCAGGGCCTCGGCGTCGCCTACTGCCGACGCGGCTCGTACATGGCAGCGTTTTCGAAGATGTCCATCACCGTCCGCGGCAAAGGCACCCACGCCTCCCGCCCGGCAACGGGCCGCGATCCCATCCAGGTCGGTGCGATGCTTGTGGGTCAGCTCCAGGAATATGTGACCAGGCGCTTCGACATCTTCGACCCCCTGGTCATCACCGTCGGCCAGTTCAACGGCGGCACCGCCCCGAACGTCATCCCCGACTTCGCGCAGCTCGTCGTCAGCATCCGCACCTTCTCCGACGAGGTCACCACACGAGCCGAGGCCGAATTGCCGCAGCTGGTCACCGAACTGGTCGCCGCCCACGGATTGGAAGTCGAGGTCGACTACGAGCGGGTGCTGCCGCCGACGATCAACAATGACGACGAAGCCGACTTCTTCCTCGAAACCTTCGCCGACCTCTTCGGACCCGACCGCGCCGTCGTCCGACCGAACCCGATTCCCGGCTCCGAGGACTTCTCCCGCGTGCTCGAACAGGTTCCCGGCGCGTACGGCCACTTCGGTGTGGCACTGCCGAACCTGCCCGTCGAGGAACGCGAAGCCAATCACTCGCCCCGAGCCCGTCACAGCGACGAGGGACTGGCCGATCAGGCTCTGTTCCTGGCTCACCTGGCCGGACGCAGACTCACCCGCCTGGCCCAGGAATGAGGAGGCACTGATGTCAGTCTTCGCCTACCCCAGCACCGTCATCGTCGAGGCCGAACGACCCCTCCTCGACGCGGGCGTCGACCTTATGGCCCGCGCTTCTCGCGCCTTGGCCCACTTCTGCGCCGATGTGCTGCGAGAGTCTCGGGGCCAGATCTTCGGCTCCCGTGTGTGCGTGTTCGCAGGTCCTGGCAACAACGCGGGAGACGCGCTCTTCGCCGCCGCGGCACTGGCCCGGCGCGGGGCCCACATCACCGTCGTCACACTCTTCGACCGCACCCACGATCAGGGACTGGCCGCGGCTCGTCGGGCGGGAGCCAGTGTCATCAGCTCCCCGAGTGCGGAAGAGACCACTGACCCGAGCGTCGAGGCAGCTGGCCACTGCAGTGCCGAGGTCAGGGCACAGCTGCGCGCCGACGTGATGCGGGAACTCTCCCGGTCCGATCTCGTCCTCGATGGCATCTTCGGCACCGGCGGCCGACGCGGCCTGCCCGAGCACATCGCCTCGCTCATCCGCGACTGGCGACACTCCGCCGGCGCCAACAGCAACACCAACACTGCCGGTACCCGCACATCCAGGTTCGGCACCGGCACTTACACCACACAGACGCTCATCGCTGTCGACATCCCGTCTGATCTGTCCCCGGCCGACACCGGTTCCGAAGACAGGATCCACGCCGACCACACCGTGACCTTCGGCGGACTCAAAGCCGAGCTGATCGACCCCCGCGTCGCCGCATTCACCGGCACCGTCCACCTTGTCGACATCGGCCTCGAACTTCACGAGAGCCAGGCCACCGCCGAGGTTGTCGACACCGATGATCTCAACGCGGGCTTCCCCCGCCCCGAACCGGATGGCCACAAATACTCTCGCGGAGTCGTCGGCATCCTCGCCGGGTCTGAGGAGTACCCGGGTGCAGGAGTGCTGACCACCACCTCGGCGGTCAACTGCGGGGTCGGCATGGTCCGGTCCCTGGGATCGCAGATGGTCGCCGAATACGTCATCGGCCTCCACGCCGAGGTGGTCACCGCCTCGGGCCGCATGAACGCCGTGGTCATGGGCCCAGGCAACCCGGAGGATGAATACGTCCACGCGTGCGTCGACGCGTTGGCGAACACGAACGTTCCCGTCGTCCTCGACGCTGGGGCGCTGGATATGGTCGGACGCGCAGAATCGGTCAAGGGCACATGGCTGGCCGAGAGGCCCGTGGTCCTGACTCCGCATGCCGGTGAGCTGGCGCGGCTGCTCAGCCGCCTCCTCGGTGAGATCATCACCTCGAGCCGGATCAACGCCGACCCCATCGGCTGGGCGCAGAGAGCCGCACAGTCCAGCGGCTGCATCGTCCTGCTCAAGGGACACCAGACCGTCATCGCCGCCCCGGACGGGTTCTGTGTGCTCCCCGAGGCCGGACCGGCCAGCCTGGCCACCGCGGGGTCCGGGGACGTGCTGGCCGGGATCATCGGTGCTCTGGTCGCGACCTTCCACGCGAAGAATCAGCACGAGCCACCGCTCCCTGAACGCGAACTGGCCCACATCGTCGGTCTCGGGGTGCTGGTGCACAATGCTGCGGGTCGACGGGCCGTGAACGCCGGAGCACTCGGCGATGCCGTCGCCGAGGTGGCTGGGGAGCTCATCCACAGGGGATCTCTGATCGAGTGAGAGGGGCCCTGATCGAGCGAAGTGAGCACATCCCTGATCGGGTCAACAGTTCCCTGTCGGAATGAAAGATGACGGTCCACGGTATTCTTATCCAGTGACATCAACCGATACCTCAGGGGCACTGGTCAGGGCCGAGATAGACGTGGCCGCGCTGCGGGCCAACGCCGCGGCCCTCGCCGAACGGCTCGCCCCCGCCCGACTCAAATGCGTCGTCAAGGCCAACGCCTACGGCCACGGCATCGACATCGTCGCTCCGGCGCTGTTCGCCGCCGGGTGGCGGGACTTCTGCGTGGCCACTGTCAGTGAGGCGCTGCACCTGCGCGAGCTGCTGGGAGACGACGTCGCCATCACAGCATGGCTGTACGGACCGACCACTGACCTCGACGCTGCCGTTACCGCCGGCATTGAGCTGGGCGTGTCCACAGTGGACAGCCTCGATCGACTGCGAGACGCGGCCCGCCGCACGAACTCCACCGCCCGCCTCCACCTCAAGGTCGACACCGGGCTCGGACGCAACGGCCTGGCGCCTGCGGACTGGAAGCGTGCACTCGACAAGCTGCGGGGCCTGGATGCCGGGCCCGAGTCGGATGAGGCCGATGCGAGTGCGGTTGCCCCGGATCTTGAAATCGTGGGCATCATGAGCCACTACGCCGTCGCGGATGAACCCGAACGTGTTGAGACCGCGCAGCAGACGCACGTCTTCGACTCAGCCTACCGGGAGCTCACAGCGGTGCTCGACGAGACCCAGGGCCGCCTCGGCGAATCGGGCGGACTCGAGGTCCACATTGCGAACTCGCCGGCCGCGCTCACACTCTCACCATTGCCGGGCACCTCGGCTCGGGTGGGCCTGTCACTGTACGGTCTGTCCCCGCTCGACGATCAGAATTCGCAGGATCTGGGACTGGTGCCGGTGATGCGACTGGTCTCCCAGGTCGTCAATCTCAAGGACGTCCCCAGCGGTCACGGCGCATCCTATGGGTTCACGTTCACGGCGGCGGCCGACACCCGGTTCGCGCTGGTTCCCGGCGGCTACGGCGACGGGCTCGCTCGCTCGGCATCGAATAGGGCGGAGGTCTCCATCCGCGGCACCCGCTATCCCGTCATCGGTCGGATCGCGATGGATCAGATGATCGTCGAGGTCGGTGCCGGAGAAGTCTCCATCGGCGATGAGGTCGTCATCTTCGGCCCCGACGGTCCCAGCGCGGCCGAATGGGGGACCTGGGCCGATACGATCAACTACGAGATCGTCACCCGCATCAGCGAACGCGTCGACCGCGTGGAAGTGGAGCCGCATCCTGTCGACGGCGGGGGTCTGCGATGAAGCTTCAGCTGACGTCCCTTGACCAGATGAGGACCTTCGCCGAAGCACTGGCCGGGCACCTGCGGGCAGGTGATCTCCTCATCCTCAGCGGCAACCTCGGCGCGGGGAAGACGACATTCACGCAGTCCCTGGGCCGTGCCTTGGGAGTCGCCGGGAGAATCACCTCACCCACCTTCGTCATCGCCCGCGAACACCCTTCGCTGAACGAGGGCCCCGCACTCGTCCACGTCGATGCCTATCGGATCTCTGACGCCGAGGAACTCGGGGACCTCGACCTCGACTCGGAGCTCGACGAGTCGATCACCGTCGTCGAATGGGGTGCGGGGCTCGCCGAACAGCTGAGCAGCGACTACCTCGGACTGACGATCACGCCCATGTTCGACCTCGCAGCGGACGACGGCGGGGTCGAAGGCGACGATGCTGCTGGCGATGACGTCGACGATGCTGATGACCTTGACGAGGACGAACGCCGCCTCGTCGAACTGCACGGCCACGGCAGTTCCTGGGATGCACGGCTCCAGCAGGTGAGAGACTCGCTCCGGTCGCTGGCAGGAGCGATCGAGGTCAGCGAATTCGACGGGTCAGACGGGTCCGCCGACGAGGAGGACAGCCAGTGATCATACTCAGCATCGACACCTCCCAGGCCGCCTCCGTGGCTCTGGTCGACACCGAATCCGGGGCGGTCCTGGCGGCACTGCAAGCCGATGACCAGCGCAGGCACGTCGAGTTCATCGGACCCGCTCTGGCCAAGGTGCTTGCGCATTCGGCCCGGCCGGACCTCGTCGTGACCGGAATCGGTCCGGGACCATTCACCGGGCTGCGCGTGGGCATCGCCGCGGCCATCGCGGTCGGTCAGGCTCGTGGGATCCCGGTCAGGGGCCTTCTGTCCCAGGCCGCGCTCGCCGAGGAGCTGCGCCGAACGAATACTCAGACCAAGGGGCCGGTGCTCATCGCCGCGGACGCACGACGCAAGGAGGTCTATTTCAGCGTCTACGAGAGCTGCGATGCGTCGCTGCGGGCCGGACCCTTCGTCGCGAAGCCGACCGAGGTCGACGGTGTCCTCGCAGCTGAGGGCCAGACGGACATCAGCGGCCGCCTCGGCCGCGGATTTCTCCTCTATCCCGAGGTCCTCGGGCAGTCCAGCTTCCCTGCGATCGTCGACCCACGCGCTGAATACCTCGCCTTCGCCGCAGCCAGCGAGATCACGGCCGGGCGAGAGCTGGCCGAACCGGTTCCCGAATACCTGCGCGAGCCCGACGCCAAGTCGACCCCGGTGCGTGAGAGCACTCTGAAATGAGCCCACTGACATGAATGCCCTGAAATGAGTGTCGGTAGATGAGCACGGGCGCGCCGCACGAACAGGCAGGCATCGACGAACTGCGCTGGTGGGATCTCGACGAGGTCGCGGACCATGATGCCGCGATCTTCGGCCCCACAGCATGGACGCTGACGTACTACTGGGCGGTGAAGGCTCAGGCTGGAACGGCGATGTTCGCGGCACGGACTCCCACCTCGGCGCTGGCCGGGTGGATCGTCATGTCAGCCGCTGGCGGTGAAGCGGACGTGATGACCATTGCCACCACCGAGGTTGGACGCGGTCAGGGCATCGCGCGAGAGCTGCTCCGAGCCGGGATCGGCTGGGCCCTGAGCCGAGGAGCCGAAGCCGTGCATCTCGAAGTTGATGAGCACAACGAACCGGCACTGGGCCTCTACCGATCCTTCGGATTCTCCGAATGGGGCAGGCGCCCCGACTACTACCCGGGTGCCGACGCGATCCTCATGCGCTTCCACCCTTAAGTCGGAGTCGCTGAGCGCTCACGGACTCAAGCTGCGTGCAGTCGGCAGGCCGCTCACAGTGGTCGGTCTACGCCCGAGCTTCGGTCGCCAGGCGCACGCCGAGAGCGATCATCACCGCGGCGCTCGTGCGATCGAGCCAGATCTTGACCCGTTCACGGGTGAGGATGCCGCGGGCACGGGTGGCAAGTAGAACGATGGCGGCGTGCCACACCGTGCCGATCGTGAGTGCGATGGCCACGAGCAGCACACCCCAACCGGCGGCCGTCGGGACTGTCGGCAGGAACTGGGGCAGGATGCTGATGTAGAAGACCCCGACCTTCGGATTGAGGAGATTGCTGGTCATGCCGCTGCGGACCGCACTGACAGCGCTCTGTGAGGGAAGATCTTCAGCCTCGGTGGCCGTTGCCCGGTTGCGGGGCAGCGATTTCCAGATCGCGGTGCATCCGAGCCAGACCAGATAGCAGGCTCCGGCGATCCGCACCACGTCGTAGGCGAGGGTGGACGCCGCCAGCAGGGCTGTGAGGCCGATGAGGCTGGCAATCGCCCAGACGGCGTGACCCATTTCGACTCCGATGACGGCTGCGAAACCGGAGCGCCTGCCGTGAAGCAGCGTTGACCGGAGGACGATCATGAGATCGATCCCGGGTGTGGCAGCTCCGATCACGGCCACAAGGGCCCATGCCAACAACTGGTGTGAATCCATGTCTGTCTCTCGAACTGTTCGTCGTTGCAGCGGGGATGCGGATTCAGCTTACATCCTCCGGTTTTGCCGTCAGGAGCGGCCGAGCACAGCTCAGAAGACAGATGAAGCAGCGGGACGGCCGGCAGCAGTGGGACCGGCAGCAGTCGGACCGGCAGCGGCAGGACGGTCGGCAGTGGGACGCTCGGACAGAGACGTCAGCTCCGAAAGAAGTTCGCCATTGAGTTCGAACGCGGTCATCGTCTCATCGATGACGATCTGCTCGTTCCCACCGGTGCCTGCGATGTCGTTGAGGCGCAGACGGTAGGAGTCCTTGTACGGTTTCGTCTTGCCGAGTTCGGTGAAGTCCCAGATCGTCAGCGCGTCGGCAGGAATGTCGTAATGCCTGCCCATGAGCGCTCCGATGGCCTGCCCGCCGGAGAGATCGCCGAGGTAGCGCGTGTAGTGGTGCGCGATGACCTGCTCAGGCTTGTCAATGTGGCCGAGATGGCGTGCATATGCTTCGGCGCCCCCGGTGATGGGCAGGTCTGAGTCGTTGAGCGTGAACTCCGCCGAGCCGATGAGTTCCTGCAGGTCCCGAACGATGCGCTCACCTCGGAACAGATTCACATCGTGAAAGGGTGCGAAGATCGGGTCCTCGGCGAACTCCCTGGACTTCGCCTCGAGGGCTGCGTAGATGACCGTGTACTGCTTGAGCAGGAGAGCGTAAGCGCGTGCGTCGAGCCTGCCCTCCATGAGATCGACCATGAAATTCGTGTGCTCGACCTCGTCGTGGATCGTGGCTGTACTGGCCTTGAGGCGAGCTGAGAATAGTTCAGTCATGATGTTTCCTCATTGAGAGATCGATGATCCGGAAGTGTCTCGATGGTCAGGGCGTCTGCAGTGCTTGTTTTCATCGTAGTCGAGCCTGCCCTAAGCTGCGCCCAATACCGCCGCCGACCAGTGCCGAGGGTAGGCTGGAGCCATGGAAAGAGTGCAACTTGCTGACACGAATCTGATGGTCCACCCCCTGCATCTGGGAGGCAATCCCTTCGGCTGGGGTGCTGATAGGGATCAGAGCTTCGCAGTCCTCGACGCCTACGCCGAGGCGGGCGGAAACTTCATCGATACAGCGGATGCCTACTCCGTGTGGGTCGACGGCAACTCCGGCGGTGAGTCGGAGACCATCATCGGCGAATGGATGGCCTCGCGTGGCAACCGCGATGACATGGTCATCGCCACCAAGGTCGGAATGCATCCGAAGCACAAGGGGCTCGACCCAGCCAATATCCGCAAATGCATCGACTCCTCCCTGCGTCGTCTCGGCACGGACCACGTCGACGTCTACTACGCCCACGTCGACGATGAGAGCGTCGATCAGGTGGCGGTGGCGGAGACCTTCGACGCACTGGTGCGCTCCGGGAAGGTCAGCTACCTCGGCGCCTCGAATTTCACCTTGGATCGCCTGCAGTCGGCCATGAAGATCAGCGCGAAGTACTCACTGGCGTGCTATCGCGTCGTCCAGGACCGGTACAACCTCGTGGCTCGCAGTGCGGTGGATGCACAGAAGCAGGCCTACCTGCGGTCCAACGGCATCGCCGAACTGCCCTTCCACTCCTTGGCCTCGGGTTTCCTCACGGGAAAGCACACCGGCGGAGACGCCACCGGAAGCGTGCGCGGTGAACGCGTCGCCGACTTCCTCGAGAACCAAGAGGCACTTCGCGCCCTCGAAATCCTCGACGACGTGGCCTCGGCGCACAACGCAACCATGACCGCAACCACACTGGCCTGGCAGCTGTCACACGATTTCATTCCCTCCACCATCGCCTCGGCGCGGGTGCCCGAGCAGCTGAGCGAACTGCTCGCGGGAACCGAGCTGCAGCTGGCCGAGGACGAGATCACGGCCCTCAACGAAGCATGGGTGGAAGCATGACGAGCACGAGTCCACGCCTTGTGCAATGGGAAAACGGCACCGATCTTGTCATCGAGCTGCCGCTGGCAGTCGACATTGCGACCGTCTGGTCCAAGCTCGTCGACAGCGAAACCGCCAGGTCCTGGTTCGCGTCCTTCACTGTCGATGAAGCCGCAGCCAGCACGGACAGAGATGACTCTGAGAACAGTGACGCAGAAGATCCCAATCCTGCGATCACCTTCGACCTCGGTGAGACCACACTGAACGGTGAGATCCTCAGCTGCGAGGTTGAGGACCATGTCCTCGTCGAGCTCGATGACTTCGGCGTGCTGGGGGTGGCGCTGCTCGCACTCGAACTCACGGACGGGGCTGCGACTCTCCTGATCTTCACCCAATCCGCGCCCGACGTCGAAAGCGCTCGCCTCAAGGCCGCGGACTTCGGACCGATGTGGGACACCCACCTGCGCCTGTTCGCTCGGGTCCTTGGCCTCGACGTCGCCGAGGCCGGTGAGGAAGAGCTGCTTGCGCTCTACGCGGACCTCGAACTCGAGGACAGCGAAACGGACGACAGCGAGGACGGGGCGAACGACATATGAGCGAACCGCTGGTGCTGGGCATCGAATCATCCTGTGACGAAACCGGAGTCGGAATCGTTCGGGGCCGGACGCTGCTGACCAACACGGTCTCCTCCTCGATGGATGAACACGTTCGCTTCGGCGGTGTGGTCCCCGAGGTTGCCTCACGCGCACACGTCCAGGCCATCGGGCCGGCCATCGCCTCGGCCTGCGATCAGGCAGACGTCGCGCTGAGCGACCTCGACGCCATCTCCGTGACCGCTGGCCCCGGCCTCAGCGGTGCGCTGATGGTCGGAGTCGGTGCCGCCAAGGGTCTCGCCGCGGCACTCAACCTGCCGCTCTACGGGGTCAACCACCTCGCCGCACATGTGGCGGTGGACCTCATCGCCACCGACGTCGACGGCCTGACCACGCCGACCATCGCACTCCTCGTCTCCGGTGGGCACACCGAGATCCTGCGCATCGGAGACGTCGTCGATGACATCGAACTCATCGGCGCCACGATCGACGATGCCGCCGGCGAAGCCTTCGACAAGACCGCACGGCTGCTGGGCCTCAACTACCCGGGTGGGCCGAACATCTCCAAGGCCGCTCTCGGAGCGCTCGACGGCAGCGGAATCCCCGGTGACCGCACCGCTGTGAAGTTCCCCCGCGGACTGGCGAAGAAGCAGGATCTGCGCGATCCCGAACGTCGCTTCAACTTCTCGTTCTCCGGACTCAAGACCGCCGCACTGCGCGAGGTCACGAAGGCCGAAACACTGGGCACGGACCTGCGGGTCGCCGACATCGCAGCAGGATTCGAGGACGCCGTCGTCGACGTCCTCGTGACCAAGACCCTGCTGGCGGCGGCCGACACCGGAATCAGCCACGTCGTCCTCGGCGGGGGAGTCGCCGCGAACTCCCACCTGCGCGCGGTCCTCGGAGCCAGATGCGCCGAGGCTGGGGTGGAGCTGAGGGTGCCGCCGTTGAGTCTGTGCACGGACAACGGAGCCATGGTCGCAGCTCTCGGTGCCGAACTCGTCCGCCGTGGAATCGGACCCAGCGACCTGTCATTTGCCGCAGTCTCTTCATTGGATGTCGATCATGTCCTTGTCTGACCCCAACGCCGGCGACCAGAACGCCTACACTCACGAACGCAGCGGTGCCTCACGCGATGAGACCGCATACGGTCCGAACTCGAAGGATCTGCCGGACTACCTGCCGCCTCGGCGATCAGGCGATGGGTGGACTCTCGGCTCGGACGGGCAGAAGCACTGGGGACTCAACGGGGCAGCAGGACTGATGCTGCTTGACCCCGCGCAGGGGATCCTCATGCAGCACCGCGCCCTGTGGTCGGTCGAGGGAGGAACCTGGGGCTTTCCCGGTGGCGCCCGTGACTTGGGCGAATCCGCTCTCGACGCGGCCATCCGGGAGTCCTGGGAAGAAGCAGGTGTCCCCGACAGCGACGCCTCGGGCATCGAAGTCCTCGAGACCCATGTCCTCGATCTCGGAGACTGGTCGTACACCACTGTCATCGCCCGGGCCGTGCGTCATTTCGAACCGGTCATCAGCGATCCTGAGAGCATCGAGCTCGCCTGGGTGCCTATCGACCGGCTCACGGATCTCAAGCTGCACTCAGGTGTCGCTGCGTCCCTGCCGGAATTGCTGGAACTCCTCCGCCCCTACTTGTGAGCACTGCGGCCCACCTGTGGGCATTGCAGCCAGTTGTCCAGCTCCGTTCGGAGCGGAAGCTGGAGTGAATCCTCAGGTATACGAGGTGCGCAGGTCGCTGATCAGACAACGAGTCACCTCTGCGAGTGATTCGCTGTCCTTGAACACGTTCTGCAGCCGCTGATAGGGCACACCGCGGTCGATGATCGAAGTGATGGAGTTCAGTTCGTCGACGCAGCCCAGTCGCTGTGCCACCGGGGCCAGGCGCGTGACCTCATCGGCCAGGCATTCGGTGACCAGGCGTTCATCGGCTTCGGCGTTCTCGATGATGATGGCGTCCATTCCGTAACGGGCGGCACGCCACTTGTTCTCGTCGTGGAACCAGTCCGGCATCGTCGGCAGGGTCTCACCGGCATCGAGGCGAGCGGAGAAGTCGTCGACGAGGCACTGGATGAGGGCCGTGATCGCGGTGATCTCCTCGAGAGTGGGCAGACCGTCGCAGACCCTGACCTCAACAGTTCCCCAGTTCGGGGCGGGACGAATATCCCAGCGGATCTCATTGATGTTGTCGATGATGCCGGTGGTGAGCATGTCGGCCACGTACTTCTCGTAGTCCGACCACGCCTCGAACTGGAACGGCAGTCCCGCGGTCGGCAGCTGCTGGAACATCATCGCCCGATTCGAAGCGTAGCCGGTATCGGTCCCTCCCCAGAAGGGTGATGATGCGCTCAGCGCCTGAAGATGGGGGACGTAGGCGAGGAGGGCGTTGACGATCGGCAGCACCTTGTCGCGGGAGTCGATTCCGACGTGGACGTGTACGCCGAAGATGAGCATGTTCCGACCCCACCACTGGGTGCGGTCGACGAGCTCGAGGTAGCGATCCTTGGCGCGAACCTCCTGGGACTGCCACTGGGCGAACGGGTGCGTGCCAGCGGACATGAGTTCGATCCCACGGTCCTCAGTGAGCGTGCGCAGAGCACCCATGGACGCGGCCAGATCCTCGGCGATTCCGGACACCTGTTTGTGGACGCCGGTGACGAGTTCGATCGTGTTCGTGAGCATCTCGCCCACGATCCGCTTCTCGAACTCGGGTGCACGCTGCGCGACATCGGCAAGGAGAACCTCCGCGGCGGAAGTCAGATCAAGGCTGTCCTTGTCCAACAGAGCCAGTTCCCATTCGACTCCAATGGTGGAGCGGGGTGAGCGTGCGAAATCGACCATGGACCGATCATAGTATTCCGCGCCGGGTTTTCTGGCTTCTGACCGCTTATCGGCCGTCACATTCAGGCTGCATGCTCACTCTCATCAGACAGTCGTGCACCGGATTGCGAATCGAAGAGGTGGAGGCGCGAGCGCTCCGGGACGACTCTGACCCTGTCACCTCTGGCCACGCGCGTGCGCCCGCTGACCCTGGCGACGATCGGATTGTCATCGCTGCCGGTCGTCGCCCGACCATGCACGTAGGCATCGGCGCCGAGCTCTTCGATCAGATCCACACTGACTTCCAGGCCGCCGGTCGGCTCGAGGCGGAAGTCCTCCGGTCGAATTCCGGCCGTCACCCGATCAGCCGTGAGCTCCGTCAGCTGCATGCGGCTCAACCGGATCTCGGACTCGCCGAGGTGCAGTGCCCCGTCCTGGAGCGGAAGGTCGATGAGGTTCATCGCCGGAGAGCCCATGAAGCCCGCGACGAAGAGGTTGGCGGGGCGGTCGTAGAGGGCTCTCGGAGTGTCCACCTGCTGCAGCCGTCCGTCAGCGAGCACCGCGACGCGATCGCCCATGGTCATCGCCTCGACCTGGTCGTGGGTGACGTAGACCGTGGTGACGCCGAGGCGGCGGGTGAGCGAGGCGATCTGTGCACGTGTCTGGACCCGCAGTTTGGCATCGAGGTTGGACAGAGGTTCGTCCATGAGGAACACCTGCGGAGAGCGCACGATGGCGCGTCCCATGGCCACGCGCTGCCGCTGCCCGCCGGAGAGAGCCTTCGGCTTCCGATCGAGGTAGGGCTCGAGGTCGAGCAGCTGGGCGGCCTCACGGACGCGCTCATTGCGTTCAGCCTTGCCCACACCGGCGATCTTGAGAGCGAAGGCCATGTTCTCTCCGACGCTCATATGTGGGTAGAGCGCATAGTTCTGGAACACCATCGCGATGTCGCGTTCGCGGGGAGAGACCCCGGTGACATCGTCCTCACCGATTCTGATGTGCCCGCCGTCGACAGGTTCGAGGCCTGCGAGCATGCGCAGAGTCGTGGATTTTCCGCAGCCTGAGGGACCGACGAGGACGAGGAACTCGCCATCGGCGATATCGAGGCTGATCTCGTTGACCGATGGAGTCAGCGCCTCTGGGTACTGGCGCATTGCCTTATCGAACGTGACTGTTGCCATGGTGAATCTCAACCTTCCACGGGTGCGTGGGCACCCGACGATCCGCGGTGATCATTGTCTGAGTTCTCGGCGGCGGGCGTGGTGCCGCCGGTGATTGTGGTGCCAGCAGTGTCGCCGTTGACGCCGGCATCGGCAGCTTCGCCGGCATCGGCAGTGACGCTGGTGTGGGCGTAAGAGCGGTACTGCTCGCGTACACGTGATGGTCTCGGGTGCAGAGTCGCGACGAGCTCGACCTGCCACCTCGGCGAGGTTCCGGTCAGTGTCCAGGCCGCTTGACGGGCGGCCCCGATGGCCACGTACTCGGCCTGTTCGGGGACGTCGATGGGGACGGTGAAGATGTCTCTGGCCACCTCTCGCACTGCTGGGTTGCGGGCTGCCCCGCCGATGAGGAGCAGCCGTTCGACGCTCAGACCCTGTCGCAGCACCGCCTCGAGTCCGTCGGCCAGTCCGCACAGCATGCCCTCGACGAATGCCCGAGCGACGTTCTCCGGGGACGAATTCGCCAAGGTCATCCCCTCCAGACGGGCTGTCGCATCCGGAAGATTGGGGGTACGCTCACCCTCGAAATAGGGGACGAGGGTGAGACCGTTAGCCCCAGGTGTCGAGGCCAGTGCCAGCGCAGCCACGTCGGTATGACTGGCGCGCAGCAGCACTGCCGCGGAATCGAGGACGCGGGCGGCGTTGAGCGTGGCGACGAGCGGAAGGCGCCCACCGTCGGCCGAGGCGAATCCGGCGACCATCCCCGAAGGATCGTTGATCTTCAGACGAGTCGGACTGAAGACCGTCCCCGAGGTGCCGATCGAGATGACGACGTCGCCCGGGCCGGCTCCGAGTCCGAGCGCAGCCGCCGCATTGTCCCCGGCACCGGGGCCGACGAGGATGCCTTCGGGTGTGTGACCGGCGCTCTCGTGGGGCCCGAGGACACGAGGCAGGACGACGGGAGCGGTGTGGGGTGCGCTGTCGGGGTCCCAGGGAGCATCGGGGCCGGCAGCCTCCCGTGCTGAGGCACCGAATGCTGTGTTGAAGAGTTCAAGGTCATATTGGCCGGTGACCGCGGAGAAGTACGCGGTTCCGCTGGCATCGGAGGCATCGGTGACGAGCGCCTCGAGGTCAGAGCCCCGTGGGGCGGACGAGCCGTTTGACCCGTAGCCCAACAGCCGCCAGGTCAGCCAGTCATGAGGCAGAGCCACGGCTGCCACGCGGGAGGCATTGTCGGGTTCATGATCGCGCAGCCACCGCAGCTTGGCCCCGGTGAAGGACGCGACAGGAACGATGCCGGCCCGGTCGACGAACTCGTCTGCCCCGATCTCGGCGATGAGTGCCCGCGCTGCCGCGTCGCTGCGCAGATCGTTCCACAGCAGAGCGTCGCGGATGACCTCCCCGTGACTGTCGAGAGTGATGAGGCCGTGCTGCTGTCCGCTGATGCTGACGGCGGCGACATCAGCGAACCCACCTGCGTCAGAGATCGCCTCCTGCAGGGCCGACCACCAGGCTTCGGGATCGACCTCCGTCCCGACCGGGTGCGGGGCCGATCCGCTGCGCAGGATCTCACCTGTGGCGGGATCGACGATGACGACCTTGCAGCTCTGCGTCGAGGAATCAACGCCGGCGACCAGTTCGCGCGGTTCGAGGTCGGCAGCCATCACGGCTCCTCGGTCCGCGCTGCAGCCTGCATCTGTGCCTTCGAGGCGGTCTGCACGGTGTTCTTCGAAACGGCCTGCGGGGCGGCCTGTGCCCCGGGCGTCGGACCGTCGAGGATCTCTCGGGCCAGCGCCTCGTCGACGATGGCGACATCGAGGATTCCGGCGGCGCAGGCGGCACGGACAGCCTCGGCGCGCTGTGCTCCGCGAGCCACACCGACGGTTGTCGCTGCGTTGCGCAGCTGGTCGAGGGTGACGGCGATGACTCGATCGTCGATCGTGTCGACCTCGGCCCCGGCAGCGTCGAAGAGGCGCCCGGAGGCTTCGGCCACCGCACCGTCGGCCAGCCCTGCCGCTCGCTGCTCTGGGCTGCATTTCTCCCAGACCGAGGACTGTTCCTGCGCCCATGCGGCGACCGAGATGACCGCGAGATCGAGATCGTCAGCGGCAGCGAGGGCACTGGAGATCTCAGGCAGGGCACTGAGATCGGCAGCGGTGTCGGCCTCGGTGACCAGGAGTGGAGCCGGCAGTCGAACCATGGTCACGGCGGCATCCTGTCCCAACCGGGCGAAGATCCCGGCGCTGGGCCGATGCGAACCGAGTTGAAGCGCACCGGCGAGCTGGACGATTGTGCAGCGGGGGAGTGCGGGGGCGAATTCTGCGGCTGCGTCGAGTGTGCGTGACCAGGCGAGTCCGATGCGCATCCCCGGGCGGGCATGACGATCGACGTAGGAAAGCGCGGCACGCCCCATTCGCTGTGCGGCGTGGGTCTCGTGTTCGAACTCGACGATGATGGCTGACCTCAGCCCAAGCGTCGTCGCGAGCCGTTCGGCCCTGCCGTCTTCGTGGGCGGCATCGGCTTCGATTGAGATCGTGACGACTCCGCAGTCAACGGCCTCTTGCAGCAGTCGGGCTATCTGGAACCGGCTGAGTCCGTGCGCCTTAGCCAGCTCCACCTTCGAGCTGCCCTGGAGATAGTGCTCTTTGGCCAGCTGAGCCAGGAACCGACGGTGTCTGGCGGTGGGTGTTGTGCTCACGGCTCTCCCTTCCCAACTCACGGAGATCACACTCACAGCGACCAATATGCCGCTCATATGTGATCTATTGCACATCTGTTCAGATTATGACACAGTATTGCACATGTGAGCACGGATGCTCATATGTATTTCGTCAAGCACACCCGATGGCGGGCAGCAATCCCGCAATGACGAGGGAAGGCAATTACGATGAAGCAGAAGGTCACGGGCCGGGCTGTCACAGCGGCGGCCATCGGAGTGGTCGGAGCACTCACACTCGCAGGATGTGGTGGCGCCGGGGGAAGTTCGAGCGGCGGGGGCAACGAAGAAGTCAACGTTCTCATGGTCAACAATCCGCAGATGCAGGACCTGCAGAAGCTCACCGCGGAGCATTTCACCAGTGACACCGGTATCAAGGTCAACTACACGGTGCTGCCGGAGAACGAAGTCCGCGCCAAGATCGGGCAGGAGTTCTCTGCGCAGGCCGGCAACTACGACGTGGCCTCGATGTCGAACTACGAAGTGCCGACCTACGCCAAGAACGGGTGGCTGACCTCGATGGATGAAGGCGTCGTCGATGCCGAGGGATTCAATCAGGACGACATCCTCGCCCCGATGGCCGAATCGATGACCTATGAGGACAAGATCTACGGAGAGCCGTTCTACGGAGAGGGATCCTTCCTGATGTACCGGAAGGACATCTTCGAGAAGGCGGGGGCGACGATGCCGGAGAATCCCACCTGGGAGGAGGTCGCCGATCTGGCAGCCAAGGTCGACGGTGCCGAGAAGGGCACCAAGGGCATCTGCCTGCGCGGCCTTCCCGGATGGGGAGAGATGTTCGCGCCCCTGACCTCCGTGGTCAATACCTTCGGCGGAACCTGGTTCGATGAGAATTGGGAGGCACAGGTCGATTCCAAGGAGTTCAAGGAGGCGACGAACTTCTACGTCGATCTCATCAAGGACCACGGCGAATCGGGAGCACCGCAGGCCGGTTACACCGAGTGCCTGACCAACCTCCAGCAGGGCAATGTCGCGATGTGGTACGACTCGACGGCGGCAACGGGAACCCTCGAAGCCGATGACTCACCAGTCAAGGGAAAGATCGGCTATGTCGCAGCCCCAGTGAAGGAGACGAAGTCGAGTTCGTGGCTCTACACGTGGGCCTGGGGAATCCAGAAGGAAGGCAAGAACCAGGATGCCGCCAAGCAGTTCGTGGCGTGGGCCTCGTCACAGGACTATGAAGAGACCGTCGCCGAAGAACTGGGCTGGCAGCATGTGCCCGCGGGCAAACGCACCTCGACCTATGAGAACCCGGACTACCAGAAGGCCGCGGAGCCGTTCTACAAGCAGACCGAGGACGCCATCAACTCGGCAGATCCGAAGAACCCCGGTGTGCAGCCGCGCCCGACTCTCGGAGTGCAGTTCGTGACCATTCCCGAATTCGCCGACCTGGCCACGGGCATCTCCGAGGACGTCAGTTCGGCGATAGCCGGACGCACCACGGTGGACAAGGCGCTTGAGAAGGGGCAGAAGCAAGCAGAGAAGGTCGGAGACAAGTACAAGAAGTAGAAGACGCACTGGGCGGAGACGTTCGCGTCTCCGCCCAGGCACCCGGTCCCACTGCCACTCATCACCGGAGGTTGTCCATGTCAGCTCCTGCGCAAGATCGCCGCATTCAGGCGGCGCCCGCGCCCACATCGCCCAGACCCGCATCCTCGAGCACTCGAGAGCGGTGGTCGCGGCGAGTCCCCATGCTGCCGGCGCTGATCTTCGTCATCCTCGTCACGCAGATTCCCTTCGCGATCACGATCGTCATCTCGTTCATGAAGTGGAACGCCGCCTATCCCGATGACATCAGCTTCGGCACCCTGCAGAACTACATCACCGTCTTCACGAATGCGGATCTGCTGCGCGCGATGTTCGTCACCATCGGGCTCACCGTCTCGGTCGTGCTGGTCTCGGCGGTGCTGGGTCTGGCCATCGCGCTTCTCCTTGACCGGAAGTTCATCGGCCGCGGATTCGTGCGCACGCTGATGATCACCCCGTTCCTGATCGTGCCCGTGGCAGCGGCGCTGCTGTTCAAGCATGCGATCTTCAACCCGTCCTACGGATTGGTCAACGGACTGCTGACCAGTGTCTTCGGTGAGAACGCCCCGCAGCCGGATCTGATGAGCACCTATCCGCTGTTGGGAATCGGCATCGTCCTCGTCTGGCAGTGGACCCCGTTCATGATGCTCATCATGCTGGCGGGTCTGCAGTCGCGCCCCATGGATGTCTACGAGGCGGCACTGGTCGACGGCGCCGGACCGGGTCAGACCTTCCGATTCATCACATTGCCGCACCTGCGACGCTATATCGAACTCGCGGCGCTGCTCGGCACCATCTACATCGTGCAGAACTTCGACACCGTCTTCACGATGACCTCGGGCGGACTCGGAACCGCGAATCTGCCCTATGTCATCTACCAGGAATTCTTCGTGGCCCAAGACTATGGAGTCGCCTCCGCCGTCGGCGTCATCGTCGTCATCGCCTCACTTGTCATCGCGACCTTCGCGCTGCGAACCGCGTCCACTCTGCTCAAGGAGGAGAACTCATGAGCACCCCAGACATCACGGCCTCGCCAGGAGCCAATCGTTCCCGGAAGAAGGCGAGTGCGCAGCGACGCCCGGGTCAGCGCCGAATCGGCAAGGTCCTGCTCGGTCTCTTGGCCTGGTTGGTCGGCCTCCTCTTCGTGTCCCCGCTGCTGTGGATGCTGCTGACCAGCCTGCATGCCGAGACCGATGCCTCGACGAACCCGCCCAGCTTCTTCGCGCCGCTGACGCTGGAGTCCTATTCCAACTTCTTCGGCGGCGGCAGCGGCGTCAGCCCCTGGCCTGCTCTCATCAATTCGGCGGTCGCGGCAATCGTGTCCACCCTCATCGTCTTGGTTCTGTCGACTATGGCCGCGTACTCGCTGGCCATTCGTCGGATCCAACGCTGGTCGGACGTGCTCTTCTTCCTGCTCTCGACCAAGATGCTGCCGATGGTCGCGGGACTGCTGCCCGTCTATCTGGTCGCGCAGGCATTCGGCATCCTCGACACCTGGCTCCTGCTCATCATCATCTACTCGGCAATGAACATGCCCATCGCAGTGTGGATGATGCGGTCATTCCTCGCCGAGGTGCCGATTGAGGTGCTCGAGGCCGCTGAGCTCGACGGTGCCCGGCTCCCCCGTGTCTTCATGCAGATTCTGCTGCCCCTGACCGCTCCGGGCCTGGCAGCCACGGCCCTCATCTGCTTCATCTTCTCGTGGAACGAACTGCTCTTCGCCAATGTCCTGACCTCGACGGCGGCATCGACGGCGCCCGTGTTCCTCACCAGCTTCGTCACCTCGCAGGGACTGTTCCTGTCCCAGGTGTGCGCGGCCTCGCTGATCATTTCGGTGCCCGTGCTCGTCGCCGGCATCGCCGCCCAGGACAAACTCGTCCAGGGCCTGTCGATGGGTGCAGTGAAGTGATGTCGAAGTCCCCGGATTCTGCACACGCTGACCGTGCCCGCTTAGCCGCGGACGTGCTGCCTCTGCACGGATCGAACCTTGACCGGATTGCGGCCCGCGGAGTCACGGTCCCCGACTACGACCGGAGCGCAGTGACTCCGGGCATCGTGCACTTCGGCGTCGGCGGCTTCCATCGGGCCCATATGGCCATGGTCGTCGATGACCTCATGAGCGCGGGGCGAGCCGCGGACTGGGGAATCGTGGGTGCCGGCGTCCTGCCTCACGATGTGCGCATGCGAGACGCACTGGCCGGACAGGATCACCTCTACTCGCTGACACTCAAACACCCAGACGGCACCCGCGAACGACGTGTGATCGGATCGATCATCGACTACCGCTACGGGCCCGACGATCCGCAGGGACTCATCGACCTCCTCGGCGACCCGAGGATCCGCATCGTCTCGCTCACCGTCACCGAGGGCGGGTACAACGTCAACCCGGTGACCGGGGAGTTCATCTCCGAGGAGCCGATGATCGTCGCCGATGTGGCCGCATTGGCCGCGGGGGCGCTGCCGGGCACGGTCTTCGGATATGTGATCGAGGCTCTGCGCCGCCGCCGGGATGCTGGTGTGCCCCCATTCACCGTGCAGTCGTGTGACAACATCTCGGAGAACGGCCATGTGGCGAAGAAGATGTTCGGTGCCTTCGCCCGGCTCGTCGACCCCGAGCTCGCCGACTGGATCGACGTCCATGTGGCCTTCCCGAACGCGATGGTCGATCGCATCACCCCGGCCACCACCGATGACGACCGGGCCGATCTGCGTGATGAAGTCGGGATCGAGGACGCCTGGCCTGTGGTCGCCGAACCCTTCTTCCAGTGGGTGCTCGAGGAGAGGTTCACCTCCGGCAGGCCCCCGTACGAAATGGCCGGTGTCCAGGTCGTCGACGATGTCAGACCCTACGAGCATATGAAGCTGCGTCTGCTCAACTCCGGGCATCAGGGGCTGGCCTACTTCGGTCTCCTCGCCGGCTACACCTATGCCCACGAGGCGATGGAGAACCCGGATATCGCGGTCTACCTGCGCAGATACATGGATGAGGAGGGCACTCCGAGCCTTGAACCGCTGCCGGGCATCGACCTCGACGGGTACAAGGACTCTCTCATCGAACGCTTCAGCAATCCCGAGATACGCGACACCTTGGCTCGCCTCGGTGCCGAGTCCTCCGACCGCATTCCCAAATGGCTGGTACCCGTCATCGGTGACAATCTTGCCTCAGGTGCACCGGTCGAAGTCTCGGCCGCGATCTGCGCATCGTGGGCTCGCTACGCCGAAGGCAGCGATGAGCAGGGGGCGGCGTTCACCATCGTCGATCGCTTTGCCGATGAGCTGCAGCAGGTCGCGTCGTCACAGGCCGAGGACATCCTCGCCTTCGTCCGGCAGGAGCAGTTCTTCGGTGCTTTGGCTGACGAGTCCCGCTTCACCGAGCACTACCTGGCGGCTCTGCATTCCCTGCACGAACGAGGTGCTAAGGAGACCGTCCGACGACTCGCCGCCGGAGAGAGGCTCTGAGGCAGCGCCGGCGTCCGAAGCAGCGGTGGCACGCCTGGCCCGCGTTCGACCGTTGGTTCATCTTCGACGATTAGCATGGTGCTATGCGCCCCAGACTTGGCATCATCGCCGCAACCGCCGTGCTCGCCCTGATCGGTTGCTCCGGCGGAACGCCCGGCCCGCAATCGGAGAAGACCGGGGAAGCCGGAGCCCCGCAATCGGCACAGAAGGCCGAACCTGAAAAGGCCGCCGAACCCGCAGACATCGACTCCGATGACTTCGCCGACGAGGCGAAGGAGATCGTCGAATCGTTCTCCGACGATGAGCTGGCAGGGTCCCTCATCATCGGCACCTGGTCGGGCACTGACACCCAGACCGGGGTCAATCTGCTGAAGAACAACAACCTCGGCGGGGTCATCGTCATGGCCGACAATCTGCCCGAGAATCCGACTCCTGACCAGGTCAAGAGTGTCACCGAAGCAGTCAACGCGTCGCGTTCGAAGGGACAGCCCGTGTCGATCGGCGTCGATCAGGAGGGCGGTCCGGTCTCGCGGCTGGGAACCGGCGCGCTGCCGTTCCCGCCGCTGATGGCGCTCTCAGCCACCCAGGATCCCGAACTGACTCAGACCGCGACCAAGGTGCAGGGCCAGAACCTCACCGACCTGGGCTTCACCATCGATTTCGCCCCCGACGCCGATGTCACAACCGGTGAGAAGGACGTAGCCATCAACGTGCGTTCGGCCGGTGACGATCACAAGGCAGCCGCCGAGGTGGTCGCGCAAGCCGCGACTGGATACCACCTCGGCGGTGTCGCCAGTTCCGCGAAGCACTTCCCCGGCCACGGTCGACTTCACGTCGACTCGCACGAGAGCCTGCCGGTGTCGAAGAAGAGCATCAAGGAACTCGAGGACACGGACCTGCTGCCGTTCAAGTCCGCCGTGAAGGCCGGTATCCCGATGGTGATGATGGGACACATCGGCCTGCCGGATGCGAAGACGACGCCGGCGACGCTGAATGAGAAGGCCTATCAGTCACTGCGAGACATGCTTGACTTCGACGGAGTCATCATCACCGACGCCCTCAATATGAAGGCCGTGGACCAGAGCCAGAGCGGCAAAGAGACCGTCAAGGCGCTGTCCGCCGGCGCGGATCTCGCACTGATGCCACCGGATTCTGCCGCCGCACAGAAGGCGGTGGCCAAGGCCATGAAGGACGGGGAGCTGAAGAAGTCCGATCTGCAGAAGAAGGCACAGCGCGTGGTGGCGATGCAGCTGGCGACTGCCGAGACTCAGAAGGCGATGACCGACGATTCCGGTGGGGGCGACTCCGGATCGGGGAGCGACTCCGGGCCAGCCGGTTCCGAGGATCCGCAGAAGGTCCTCACCGATGTGGCTGAGAAATCACTGACGGTCCTCAAGGGGGAGTGCGCATTCGAGGGCACCGACTCGATCTCCATCGTCGGCGGCAGCGAGAAGGAGAAGAGCGAATTGACCAAGGCGGCCAAGGACGCGGGCCTCACAGTCGACTCCGGTGGGACGAGCGTGAGCCTGAGCCCGGACGCCTCCGCCGAGGTGGCGGTCGGCACCGCTGCACCGTGGACGATGCGCAATACCTCGGCACAGTCGGCTGTGACGGCCTATGACAGCAATCCCAATGCGCTGAAGGCCGTGGCGAAATGGCTCAAGGGCGATCTCAGAGCCTCGGGCAAGCTGCCCGTCGACTACGACGGAAGCGACAAGGCTCCAGACTGCAGCTGAGGCAGCGCCCGAGACCACAGCATCGCGGCAGGGCACGAAAAACCCCTCGTCCGGCTGGGACCATCAAGGCGGACGAGGGGTTTCTTCGTGTAACTGAATCAGAGAACGCGAATGAAGGTGACGTCACCCATCCAGCTGTAGCTGCGCTTCGAGGTGCCAGACCCTGGTGAGCCGGCATCATACATCTGTCCGTCACCGGCGTAGATGCCGATGTGACCTGGGTGCCAGATGAGGTCACCAGGCTTGGCCTCCGACTGGGAGACGACCTGGCCAGCGGCCTTCTGTGCCCCCGAGTTGCGAGGCAGATCGACACCGACCTTACCGTAGACCCACTTGGTGTAACCGGAGCAGTCCCAACCGCTCTGGGAGGTTCCGCCGTAGACGTAAGGCGTGCCGGTTCCCTTCTCTGCCCAGCTCATGACCTGCTCCGCCTTCGAGCCGTCCATTGAGCCTGCATCGGAACCGGAGTCCTTGCTCTCGCCCTTGTCCTCATCGCCGGAGTCCGAAGAACCGGTGTTGGCGGAGTCGTCCGAGTTGTCCTCTGCGGGTTCCGGAGCCGGAGCGGCTTCGTCGGCTGGTTCGGCTTCGGTGGTCTCGACGGGTTCTGGCTTCGGCTTCGGCTTCGGCTTGGGAGCGGCCTCAGCAGTGATGTTCTCGACATCGACACCGATGGAGGCGCTGTGCTTCTTGTCCTTGCTCTGAGAAGACGAGCCTTCGTCCGCAGCGACGGTCGCCGACTGGTTCTTGAACTCGACCTGCGTCTGAGCTTCTGACTCCGCAGAGACTGCGGCCTTGTCGTCGGCCCCCTGTCCTGCTGCCGGAAGGACTGCTGCGGTGAGCAGGCCACCGCTGGCAGCGACAACGGCTGCACGGCGTCCGAAGACGGCGGAGTTGGCGTTCAGGATATCGGTCAGTTCGGTCAAGGGAGTCTTGACCTTGGCTTCTGCGGCTCGGCGGCCATGCTGCTTATTTGCCACGTTTTCCTCTCGTCACCTATTGGAAAGAATCCCAACCGCCACTTTCGGTCCTTAGTGATTTCACATCGAGCGTGGCGTGCGGTTCTCGCTGTGAAGTCGGCACTCTCGAGACCGACCTTCACAACTGTAACCAATCAGTGACCTAATGTCACGTTTTCGTTACATTGGGCGAGAAGTCTTCGCGGACGTGTGTAACAGTGCAGGTCAAAAGCTTATTCCGCGCTGAAGTTTCTGTAACAGTTGCCCGTTTGCCTGGTGCTGTCGGGTGGTGATATGACCTATCTCTCGTCATCTTCCCTGCCTGTATGTAACAAATCGGCCTATGTAACAGCCCGAAAATGACATTTCTGCGACGAAGAATGCCGACTCGAACTCGACGATATCGGCGGAGTCCGCTCGTTACGGCCATGCTGGCGGCTGACTGTGGTGACTGTGTCTGGTTGGTGCGCTGCGGTGACTAGGCCGTGCTGTGTCGCGCTGACCGTGTCGCGCTTCGAATGTCGAACGGTTGGTAAGTTCACTTCGAAATTGTTGCGGAGATCGAAATGAACTTACCAACCGTTGGTGTTGGAGCCGGCCCGTTGGTGTTGGAGCCGGCGTTCGCTGGTGGAGTCGGCACGTGCTAAACGCTAGGCGCTCGGCGTGTGAAGCACGTGAGGTAGGTGAGGCACGTGAAGCGGGTGGGCCCGGTGGGTCCTCAGGCTCCAGTTGCGACCGGGCGGGCAGGGTCGGATGACCATCCCGACCAGCTGGCTGGGTAGAGGCTCGTCTCAACACCGAGGGTCGCCAGCGCCAAGGCGTTGTGGCAGGCGCTGACGCCTGAACCGCAGTAGACGCCGACGGGCTGGTCGAGAGCGTCGAGGGCCGAGAAGCGCGACCGCAGAGACTCCTCGTCGAGGAACCGTCCATCTGCGGTGTTGTCGCTGGCGGGCGCGCTCGTGGCACCGGGAATGTGGCCGGCCTGTGAGTCGAGCGGCTCGGTCTCTCCGCGGAAACGTTCGCCGGCGCGAGCATCGAGGAGGACCCCTGTCCATGCTGCTGCCGCGTCGGCGTCGATGACGGGCATCGAATCGGGGGAGATCGTCACGGTGCTCGGCTGTACGGGGTCACCGGCTCCGGTGGCCAATTCGCCTCCGGCGGCAACGAAAGCCCTCAGGCCGCCGTCGAGGACACGTGCCTTCATTCCCGCCCACTTCAGCAGCCACCAGGCGCGCGCGGCACCCTGGCCCGAATTGTCGTCATAGACGACGACGTCGGTGAGCTGGTCGATGCCCCAGGCCCGGACCTGGACCTGGAATGCCTCGGCAGACGGCAGCGGGTGTCGTCCGGCTGTGGGGTCAGTCTCGGAGTGCGCGGCGAGTTCGGTGTCCAAGTCGACGTAGATGGCTCCGGGAATGTGCCCGGCGGTGAAGTCTTCGCGGCCATCAGGCTTCTGCAGTGTCCAGCGGACGTCGAGCAGCCTCGGCGTGGATCCGTCGTCGGAGAGGCGAGCGAGGAGCTCGTCGGCGGTGATGAGAACGTCGGAGCGGTTCATGGGGGATTCTCCTAGTGAGGTGGGGCGAAGGGATTTCAACAGGGTTGGGACGGTTCAACAGGGTTGGGACGGTTCAGCAGGGTTGAGTCAGGAGGACGACATGACGATCGCCCAGGCGGGTGAAGACCAGTGTGGCCTTGTCTCCGGCCGGCAACTTGAGTTGACGCCTGACCTGGTCAGGAACAATATCAGCTCCGCGCTTCTTGATCACGACCGAGCCGATGCCGCGGCTGATGAGGGCCTTGCGCAGGCTCGGGATCTTCGCCGGCAGCACATCGGTGACCTCATAGATGGTGACCCCGGCCGAGGCAGGTCCGGTCGGTTCGACGTCCGTGGTCAGATAGGCGATCTTCGGGTGGACGCGGCGAGCCTGCAAGGGTCCGCACAGGGCGGTGACGAGTCCGGCGCGCACGATCGCGCCGTCGGGTTCGAGGAGGTACTGACCGAGCTCGCCGACGCCGTCCTCATCGTCGGCGGGAAGATCATCTTCGTGGACGAGGAGTGTGCGCTCGCCCATGACGAGGGCGCTGCGCCCGGGACGCTGCCTGGCCTCACCGAAATAGAGGCAGACCTCGACGACTTCGCTGAGGTGGGAGACCCATTGTGCCTCGGCCTCATCGGGAACGAGGCTGTGGTCGAGTGCCGGCCCGAGTTTGACACCTGCGGCCTTCGCCGCGAGCGCCTTGTCGATGACCCAGGACAGGGAAGGGGAGAAGTCTTCGGGATCGAAGATGCGTGCGGTGGAGCCGCTCTTGGTCCCCTTCCCGACTGTGCGGCGGGCCGGGTCGAACCACAGGGCGTCGAAGGCGGAGGTGTCGATGTCTTCGGCGCGGGCGTGCTCGACGCTGGCATTTGCCAGGTGGCGGAGGTTGAAGCTGGCGATGGCGGCCGTGACCTCGTCTGCGTCGACGGCGGTGACCTGGGCGCCCATCCCAGCGAAGGCGAAGGAGTCGGCGCCGATCCCACAGCCCAGATCTGCGATCGTGGGTGTGGAATCTGCCGCGTCAGCACTGCCCTCGGTACCCTCGTCGCCACCGGTGTCCTTGCCCTCGCCGAGGAGGCGGCGGGCGTGATGGGCGGCCACCGGCAGTCGTGTGGCTTGGGCCAGACCGTCACGAGTGAACAGCATGTCCTCGGCGAACGGGCCGAGCTTCTTCACGGCGTCCCTGCGCAGCTGGGCCTGTGTGAGCAGGCCTGCGGTTACCTCGGCGGAATAGCCTTCCTTGCGCAGCGCCGATGATCGGGCGAGCTCATCGGCAGGCAGGTCCTCGATCCGGTCGAGCCGGTCGAGGACGGAGACGTCGAGGAGTTCGGTGAGTGTCTGCGGATCCATACCGTTCACCCTATCGTCCTGGCGTCGGCCGTCTGACTGCGATGTTGCAGGAGCATAAGGAAATGGCGTCAGGAGTGCTCGGTGATTGTGCCTGGGAATGAGTGCTGTAAGTTGTTGGCTGTGACGTTATTGACCGCACGCGACATTCGCGAAATCGCCGCCGACATCGGTCTGCGCCCGACTAAGCAGAAGGGGCAGAACTTCGTCATCGATCCCAATACCGTGCGCTCGATCGTGACGTCCGCGAAGCTTCAGGACCACAGCAGCGTCGTCGAGATCGGTCCCGGCCTGGGATCGCTGACGCTGGGTCTGCTGGAAGCCGGGCACCATGTCACCGCCGTTGAGATCGACGAGGTCCTGGCCGCCCGCCTGCCTGCGACAGTTGAGAAGTACGGAAAGAGAGCAGAGGAGCACGGGCAGAGCACAGCCGCTGCCGACGAAGCCGCGAACTTCGAACTCGTCAATGCTGATGCGCTCAGAGTCACCGAATTGCCCACGGCCCCCGACGCGCTGGTCGCGAACCTGCCCTATAACGTTGCGGTCCCGGTGCTGCTGCACTTCCTCGAGATCTTTCCGAGCCTGGAGTCCGTGCTCGTCATGGTCCAGCTCGAAGTCGCAGAACGACTCGCTGCCGGCCCCGGATCACGCACCTACGGTGTGCCCAGTGTCAAGGCCCAGTGGTACGGCGACGTCACTCTGGCCGGACGCATCGGCAAGAACGTGTTCTGGCCGGCCCCGAACATCGACTCCGGACTCGTCCACATCGATGTCACCCGCACCCACCGTGATCCGGAGCAGCGGCGTCGCCTGTTCGGCGTCGTCGACGCGGCTTTCGCCCAACGTCGTAAGACCCTGCGCGCTGCCCTGGCGACGTGGGCCGGCAGCGCACAGCGAGCAGAAGAGCTGCTGCGTGCTGCAGACATCGACCCCAAGACGCGCGGCGAAGCCCTCGGCGTCGCAGACTTCGAGCGACTCGCCGCCGCACAGGGTGACACTTCCACGACGGGAAGCGCACGATCATGAGCGCACAGCTGCACTCGTGCCCGAAGACCCTGACGCCGGTGAAGGTGCAGGCGCCGGGCAAGATCAACGTCCACCTCGGCGTCGGTGGGGCCGGCGATGACGGATACCACGAACTCGCGACGGTGTTCCAGGCCCTCAACCTCAACGAGACCGTGACCCTCGTCCCCGGCGGGAGCTCCTCGATCGTCGTCGGCGGTCGCTACGGAGACGCCGAGGTACCCCAGGACGAGTCGAACTTCGCCCGCAAGGCCATCAACCTCCTCATCGCAGCCCTCGAAGACGAACGCGACGTCGACGTCCTGCGTGAGCTCGACATCGTCATCGACAAACAGGTCCCCGTCGCCGGCGGCATGGGCGGGGGATCGGCCGATGCGGCCGCAGCACTGTGCGGTGCCGCCCACCTCGTCGGGGGAGTCGATGAGTCGATCCTCCACGACTGCGCGGTCGGAGTCGGGGCCGACGTCGCCTTCCTCCTCCACGGAGGAACGGCCATCGGCCACGGACGCGGGGAGAAACTCACCCCCGTCCTCACCCGCGGATCATTCCACTGGGTCATGGCCACCTCGGCGAGGCAGCTGTCGACACCGGCGATGTACTCACGATTCGACGAACTCACCCCGAACCCCGAACCAGCTGTCGTGCCCGCCGAGGTGCTCACGGCGCTCGCCGCCGGCGACCCGGACACCCTTGCCAGCGCGGCCGCCAACGACCTCACCGATGCCGCGATATCGGCCATGCCCGAACTCGCCGAGGTGATGGAGGCCGGACGTGCAGCCGGTGCCCTCCTCCCCCTGCTCAGCGGCTCGGGCCCCACGATCGGCTTCCTCGCCCGCGACGCCCATCACGCTCTTGACCTCGCTGTCCTGCTCCAGGCCACGCGCGGAGTCAAGGAAGCGCTGCGGACCACGGGACCTGCCCCCGGCGCCCACATCATCGAGCACTGATGGCCGAAGCGAAGGATCCTGGTCCGGACTCTGCAGCTGACGAACGAACGAGCAGTCGGACATCGGGCGGCAACCTCCACGAAAGTCTTCTCAATTCGATCGGCACTGACATCGTCACCGGTGACCTGGAAGCGGGAACGGTCGTCCGGGCCGAGGAGCTGCGTGTGAGGTACGAAGTCTCGCTCTCGGTGGTGCGCGAAGTGGTGCGTGTTCTGGAGTCCCTGGGGATGGTCAAGCCGATCCGTCGCTTGGGGCTGGTGATTCTGTCCATGCGGGAATGGACCATACTCGACCCTCTGGTGGTGCGGTGGAGAATGGCCGCAACCCCGGCACTCCAACTGCGTTCCCTGACCGAGCTGAGAGTCGCCATCGAACCTCAGGCAGCACACTTGGCCGCCGTCCATGCCTCAGCCGATGCGGCCGAGGAGATCATGGGATTGGCCGCCAGAATGCGCACCAGCGGACGCAAGGGCGATGTTGAGGCGGTGCTGGAGGTCGATATCGCCTATCATCGGGCAGTCCTGAGAGCCGGCGGCAACGAACTCTTCGCTTCCTTTGACTCGGTCGTCGCCGAGATCCTGCGCGGTCGAACGCACGCCGGGCTGATGCCGAAGTTTCCCCATCCAGGGGCGCTGCAATGGCACTTCGACGTCGCCGATGCCATCGGCAACGGGGACCCCGATCGAGCTCATGCTGCGATGACGAAGATAATGGATCGAGCCTTCGCCGAGATGGAAGATGCCTGGGCGGGCCAGCCGCGCCTCAGAGCGGACTGACGACCCTCCGGGCAGGCTGGACCGACGACCCTCAGGCAGGCTGGACCGACGACCCGCCGGACAGGCTGGACCGACGACCCTCAGACAGGCTGGTCAGAACGCGCTGACGACACCGTAGAGGGCGAGGCTGAGGGCGAAGCCGACCAGACCGAGGATGGTCTGAGCCACGGTCCAGGTCTTCAGAGTGGTCTTCGTGTCCATGCCGAAGAACCGGGAGACCAGCCAGAATCCCGAATCGTTGACGTGGCTGGCGACCACGGAGCCAGCGGCCAAGGACAGCACGATGGCCACGACCTGCAGGCTCGAGAAGTCCGGATTGCCGACGACGACCGGCTGCATGAGTGCCGCCGCAGTTGTGAGCGCGACCGTGGCTGAACCTTGCGCGATGCGCACGATCGCGGCGATGACGAATCCGGCCACGATGACCGGCAGACCCAGGGTCGCCAGGGAATCGGCGATGGAATCACCGATCCCGCTGGTTCGCAGCACACCGCCGAACATGCCGCCGGCTCCGGTGATGAGGATGATCGAGCAGACTGGGCCCAGAGCCGAGTCGACGATGTTCTCGACCATGCTTCTGCCCTTCTTCTTCCGCCACCCCAGCAGCCACATGGCCGCCAATACCGTGATGAGCAGGGCGATCGGGGTCTCACCGAGCATCCGCAGCGAAGTGACCAGAGTGGACTCGGCGTCGACCCAGCCGGCCTCACCGGCGAAGTCGAGGCCGGTGTTGAGGAAGATGAGCACAAGCGGAAGGGCAAGCAGGACGAGAACCGTTGAGAGTTTGGGTGAGGACCTGAAGTCGGCGAACTCTTCGGCCGGATCGTGGGCCAGGAGCGAGGGAACCGAGACCTCGATTCGCTTGCCGATGAAGAGCCCGAACAGATACCCGCACAGATACCAGGCCGGCACGGCGATGATCAGGCCGCAGATGAGGACGAGTCCGACGTTCGCGCCCAGAAGTCCGGATGCGGCCACGGGCCCGGGATGTGGAGGGACGAAGATGTGCATGGCCGAGAACGCGATCGCCGATGGCATGGCGTAGAGAAGCAGAGATCCGCCGAGGCGTTTGGCCACCGTGAAGATGATCGGCAGCATGACGACGAGACCGGCATCGAAGAAGATCGGGAAGCCGAACAGCAGTGAGGTCAGGCCCAAGGCCAGGGGCGCGCGCTTCTCTCCGAAAGCCTTGATGAGCGCATCCGTGAGCACCTGAGCTCCACCCGAGAGTTCAAGCATCCTCCCGAGCATGGCCCCGAGTCCCACGAGGAGTGCGACGCTGGCAAGGGTGGACCCGAAGCCGTCGTACATGACGGGGACCAGATCGCCGGGAGCGATTCCCGCGGCCAGGGCGGTGACCACACTGACCACGACGAGCGCGATGAAGGCGTGCAGCCTGAAGCGGATGATGAGGATGAGCAGCACCGCGATGGCTGCTGCGGCGATGCCGAGCAGGGCCGGTGCCGACAGCGTCCAGTTGAGTTCGATCTCGGTCACAATTTCCTCTTCCTTGAGGTTCGTCGGTGGTTAGGTGGTGATGGACAGTGGTCAGGTGGTGTGGGGCAGTGGTCAGGTGGTGTGGGGCAGACGCTCGATGATGTATCGACTCACCTCGGCGGGAGACAGATCGATGGGCGCAAGGAAATGTGCTTCCTCGACAGTGAGCGGTTCCAGCGTCTCCAGCTGGGAGTCGACAAGGGTCGGTGACATGAATTCGTGTGAACGCCGCGCGAGATGCTCGACGATGATCTCGCGGTTCCCGGTGAGATGGACGAAGAAGGTTGCTGGCGCCTGTGCCCTCAGGTAGTCCCGATAGCTGCGTCGCAACGCGGAACAGGCGACGATGGGAGGTGGAGTCGAGGTCAGTTCACTGGCCACGGACTTCAGCCACGGCCACCGGTCCTCATCGTCGAGGGGGACTCCAGCACGCATCTTGGACTTGTTGTCTTGGCTGTGGAGATCGTCGGCGTCGACGAACGCGGCTCCGAGCTCCGCAGCCAAGCGGCGGCCGATCAGTGTCTTCCCCGTGCCGGACACCCCCATGATGACAAGCGGGGGAAGATCCATCTCAGTTGGCCTCTCGTAAAAATATGATGACATTGCTAAACTGCACTCATTAAATCAGATTTATAGAAATCTAAATGAGACGGGTGCAACTGTCAACCGCTGCGAGAACCCGTCAGCTGCGACAATTCGCCGTAACTGTCAGCCATGACTATCAGCCACGAGGAAGAGGATTGGGTATGACCGCGGAAGTGGGCGTGATCGGTACTGGAGTGATGGGCTCGAACCTCGCACGAAACCTCGCACGGAATCTGACCGGCCGGACCGGAGCGCGAGTCGCCATCTACGACCGCGACGTCGACCGAGCTCGAGCACTGGCGGCCGAGCATCACGAAGCGGACTTCCTCGTCGCCTCATCGCCGGCGGATCTGGCCAGCAAGCTGTCGGGTCCGCGCGTGGCGATTCTCATGGTCAACGCCGGCCCGGCCACGGACTCGGCGATCAGCGACCTGCTGCAGGTGTTCGAACCCGGAGACGTCATCGTCGACGGCGGAAACTCGCTGTTTACGGACACGATCGCCCGCGGTGAGACCGCGGCCAAGACCGGCATCGAGTTCGTCGGGGTCGGCATCTCGGGGGGAGAGGTCGGTGCGCTTGAGGGGCCATCGATGATGGTCGGCGGCACCGAATTTGCGTGGTCGAGACTGCGGCCCATTCTCGAACCCATCGCGGCTCGTGCCGAATCCACCTCGGCTCGTGCCGAACCCGGCGACGGGCGAAGCGCACAGGCGGACCCGGAATCGTGCATCGCTCATGTGGGCACCGATGGGGCCGGCCACTTCGTCAAGATGATCCACAATGGGATCGAGTACGCGGACATGCAGCTCATTGCCGAGGCCTTCGCCCTGTTGAGGGGCAGGCTCGGCCTCACCCCTCCTGAGATCGCGGAGGTCTTCAGAGAATGGAACCGAGGAGATCTCGAGTCCTATCTCATCGAAATCACCGCTGAGGTACTCGACCACACAGATGCAGCCACAGGCGAGCCGTTCGTCGACATCATCGCCGATTCTGCCGGAGCCAAGGGAACCGGCGGCTGGACGGTGAAGACCGGACTCGACCTTGGTGTGCCTGTCGCCACCATCGCCGAGGCGGTCTCGGCCAGGTCCCTGTCCGCGGCCTCCGTACTGCGTTCCTCCGGGACGGCGTTGGATGGTCCTTCGACGGTCACCTCGGAGTTCGAAGAAGCCCGCGATTCGGCGCTCGACGATGCCCCCACCTCGGCGGTGGTCGACCGTGACACGGTCATCGAGACCGTGCGGCAAGCACTGTTCACGGGAAAGATCCTCGCCTACGTTCAGGGCTTCCACGAGATCGCCGCGGGAGCGCAGGAACACGGCTGGAACACGGAACTCGGTGAGGTTGCCAGGATCTGGAGGGCTGGTTGCATCATCCGGGCCAGATTCCTCGACCGGATCACGGAAGCCTTCGACGCCGAACCGAATCTGAGCTCACTGCTTGCCGCTCCGTATTTCCGGGATTCGCTCAACTCCGGGCAGCAGGCTCTGCGGGATACGGTCGCCGATGCCGCCTCCTCTGGCGTGCCGATTCCGGCCCTGGCCTCGGCGCTGTCCTATTTCGACGGCATCCGCACCTCCAGGGCCTCGGCGGCGCTGGTGCAGGGCCAGCGGGACTTCTTCGGATCCCACACCTACGGGCGCACAGATCGACCGGGAACCTTCCACACCCTGTGGTCGGGTGATCGCAGCGAAGTGCAGCTGTGATCACCGAGGTCTCTGCCGCTGGAACGTCTCTTCCGCGGCGCCGTCTCTGCAACTGAGCGGCAGTGGCCCAAAATCGTCGAACGTGGCAATGTTGGTGACATGACTCTGCCACATGAAGATATCGATCCAGACGGCCTGCTCGAATACTCGGTGGTCTTCACCGACCGATCACTCAACCACATGTCGGGTCGGTTCGTGTCCGTCATGCAGGACATCAACCGCATCCTGCGCGAAGCCTACGACGCGCACAGCGTCGCCATCGTCCCCGGTGGTGGCAGCTATGCCATGGAGTCAGTGGCCAGGCAGATCGCGACGGGCAAGAAGTGCCTTGTGGTCCGCAACGGCCTGTTCTCCTTCCGCTGGTCGCAGATCCTCGACGCCGGATCCATCGCCAGCGAGACGACCGTGCTCAAAGCGTCCCCTCTCAGCGACGAGCACCAGTCGGCCTGGGCTCCTGCCCCCATCGCCGAGGTGGTCGCCGCCATCGAGCGCGAGCGCCCGGCAGTCGTGTTCGCTCCTCACATCGAAACCGCCTCCGGCACGCTTCTGCCGGACGACTACGTGCGCCAGGTCAGTGACGCGGTCCACAGCGTGGGTGGTGTCTTCGTCCTCGACTGCATCGCCTCGGGTGCAGTCTGGGCCTCACAGGAGAAGCTGGGCGTCGACGTTCTCATCAGTGCGCCGCAGAAGGGCTGGAGCGGTTCGCCCTGCGCCGGCTACGTCATGCTCAGCGAAGCCGGCCGCGCCGCCGTCGTTGAGTCCACCTCGACGAGCTTCGCCATGGACCTGAAGAAGTGGCTGTTCATCGCCGACGAATACGAAGCAGGCCGGGCGCCGTACCACGCGACAATGCCCACTGACTCGCTCGCGCACAATGCCGCCATCATGCTCGAGACGAAGGAACGCGGCTTCGACAAGCTCGCCGCCGCACAGTTCGAGCTCGGCGACCGGGTCCGCAAGGTCTTCGCCGATCGCGGACTGCCTTCGGTTGCGGCACCGGAATTCGCTTCGCCCAGCGTGGTCGTCGTCCACACGGACAACCCGCAGCTGGCCACCGGCGCTCAGTTCAAGGAAGCTGGCGTTCAGATCGCTGCCGGCGTGCCCCTGCATTGCGACGAGCCCGAAGACTTCTCGACGTTCCGGATCGGCCTGTTCGGCCTCGACAAGCTCGGCGACATCGACGGCTCGATCTCCCGCCTCGAAGCCGCACTCGACTCGATCGGCGTGACGTCGCAGGGCTGACGCCTAACGCTGAAGCTTCAGGGCCGGTGCCGCATCGCAGGTGCCCCACACCAGGAGCGCTGAACCACCTCGTTGCACCGGGGCGTTTTGGCGCTCCTGGTGCGTATTGAGGGGGCGAATCGCTTCAGGCGTGCAGCGGGACTGAATCGATCGCGGATCAGTCGGTGTCTCTAAGTTGGTATCTCTGGCAACTGCAAGTCCCGTAGATACACGGCTCCCGCAATTGCACCGGGCCCACAAACACACAGGTCTCACAAATACACTGAGGCAATGACTCAGAGAGAGCAGCGTCAGCGACTAGGGGCGAATGACTTCGACCTCGAAGACGAATTGGTCGATGAGGCAACAGCGACCGTGATCACAGGGGCAAAGCGCCTGAACCGGAAGTGGCCTGAGCTCGTTGTCACCGGGTTCTTCGGCGGTGTCGACGTGGGACTGGGAATCCTGGCGATGATTCTGGTCAAACAGGCGACGGGGTCCGACGTGCTGTCCGGTCTTGCCTTCGGCATTGGTCTGCTGGCGTTGAAGCTTGCCCACTCAGAGCTGTTCACCGAAGAGTTTCTGCTGCCTATCAATGCCGTGATCGCGGGTCAGGCCAATGTTCTTCAGATAGTCCGCCTGTGGGCGGTGACTCTGGTGACCAACCTCGTCGGGGGTCTCGCCTTTGCCGGGCTGATGGTTCTGGCGCTTCCTGACTACCACTCGACGATGATCGACACGGCTATGAAGTATCTCGACCAACCCTCCTTGGTGGTGATGATCGCGCTGTCGCTCTTGGCCGGTGCTACTGTCACATTGTCCACTCGGATGTCACAGGGCACCTCGAACGACGTCGTTCTTGCCATCGTCAGCCTGGCATCGGGTCTGCTGCTCATCGGCCTCGGCATGCTCCGCGGTGCCCTCAACGCGATCGTCATCTTCGCGGCCATGTTGGCCGGGGCGGATATCACGATGCTGGATCTGCTGAAATGGTTTGGAATCGTCATCCCGTTCAACATGCTCGGCGGGTTGCTGCTCATCACTCTGCCCAGAGTGGTTCGGACATATCGTGTGCTTCGCGCCGTGCGCAAGGGCACGGTTTCCCTCGAAGATCTCGAGACACAGTCCAGTTAGACGATGGCCGGACGTTGCTGACGCCGCCCGCCGGCCGTTGCTGACACCGCCCGCTGGTCGCTGCCGGCACCGGTAGCTGCGCTGGATACACTCAGTGCCATAACCTCCCGTTGCGGCGAGTGGTTATGGCACTTGTGGTGCGTTGAGACGCAGACGCCTTCGTGCAGGCGGTACTGCTGATTGCTTGCCTCAGGCGGTGGAGCCGAGCGCGACGACGTTCTCGGCGAGGCGTTCGTTGTCGCCGTACATGAAGTGGTTCTTCATGTTCTCTGAGAACCGGCTGGCATCGGTGGTCAGTCCGACCGCCTCGGCGACCTCACGGATGTGCATCGGAGTCGCACCGCAGCACACGCCGATGTAGTTGACGCCCAGGTCGTAGGCTTCCCTCGCGAAGGCGCCGATCTCGTAGCGATTCGTCTGCAGCGGGTCGAGAGCTGTGGGGAAGGTGCGACCGTGCGGGGAAGCCACCTCGGCGCGGGGGTCGGAGAGGTTGAAGAAGGTGGGCTCATCCTGGGTCGTGCGATAGGGGATGGGCAGGGCACCGACGTGACAGGACACTGCCGCGCGGATCTCCTTCAGCCACGGCAGCATCGTCGCGGGTCCGCGGAAGCAGTTGAGGCCGACGACGTCGACGCCCAGCTGTTCGAGCTTCTGCGCGGTCTCGACGATGCCGACACCATCGGCCATCTCCTGGAAGGCCATGGGAGCGAGGGTGAGGACGACGGGCAGGCCGCTGGCCTTGGCGATTTCGGCTGCAGCAATGGCTTCGCCGGCGAAGTAGAAGGTCTCGCCGATGATGAGATCGGCGCCTTCGTCCACGGCCCAGCCCACCATCTCGGTGAACATGGATCGGACTTCGGCTTGGCGATCGGCATTCTCGGGATCCCAGATGTTCGAGTTCGAGATGTTTCCGGCCATGAAGTTGCCGGGTTTGGCATCGGCAACGCTGCGAGCGATCTGCAGTGCCGAGCGGTTGAGAGGTTCCAGCAGATCCTCTTTGCCGATGACCCGCATCTTCTCGCGGTGGCCGTTGTAGGTGAAGGCTTCCACTATGTCCGAGCCTGCGCGCTGGAAATCCACGTGCAGGGCGCGCAGGGCGTCAGGGAATTCGAGCGCGACCTCGGGCACGAATTCTCCGGCGGACAGGTAGCCGCGCTTCTCGAGTTCGAACAGGAATCCCTCAGCGCAGATCACTGGTCCGGCATCGAGGCGTTGGGTCAACGGGTTGGACTGAGTCATGAGTGCTCTCCGTACGGAAGGTAGAGGACAGGCGATTGAGCTCGCTCAGGCTGAAGGCCCGAACTCTGCGCATATAACCATCTTTGGACGAGTTGCCGACGTCACATCGACACAATTCGGTCATATGACGGTCGGAGTCATTTTCAGCGACTCCGAGGTTCTCGTCAGACTAGAGGATTCGTTCCGTCAGGGGAAGAGCGTGGGAGGCTGCCTTCTCCTAGCCTCTGCCGGAGGATCTATCCGAGTGTCTGCCGGGCTTCGGACGCAAGGGTGCAAACGGTTTGAGCAGCAGACCGGTCACGGTGGAGGAATACCAGCGCAGGGCTCTCTCGAATGGTTCCCACGAAAGCACGTAGGTGGCGAGGAGAGCGACGAGGAAACAGACGACGAGGATCAGTGGAGAGCTGAGTATGCCCTCGATATCGTCGAGCAGAGGTTGAAGTCCGCGGACGACGAACCCGTGGAGGACATAGACAGCCAGACTGTTCCGACCGATCTTCGCGAGGATGGTGTCTTTGTCGCCGACCCACATGAGCAATGCCAATGTCATGAGCAGCGCGCCGATGTCGACGATGAGGCGGATGCCGACGCCTTCGGGGATGCTGACATCGAAGTGGGCGAAGTTGAGGCTGCCGTAGAACCACTTGTAGTAGATCTCATCGAGGTAGAAGTAGCCGATCGCGCCCAAAGCAGTCGCGGTGAAGAACAGCTTCTGCCAGATGCGCAGGCTCCCGGCCCAGTTGAGAATCTGCTTGCCGTAGAGCTTGCCGATGACGAAGAAGGGCCAGAAGATCATGGACCGTGACGCCGAGAGCTCCGTGTCGAGGATCGGCAGAATTCCACCGAAGAGCCCCACCACCACCGAGGTGACGAGGATCGTTCGTGGGAATCGTTCGATGAACGGCACGGTGATGATCCAGCACGCCATCGACAGCAGGAACCATGTGTACCAGAACGGGGTGAGGAAACTGTAGTCGGGATTGAGGTCGAAGACCCACATCCACCCCCACATCAGTGGCAGCACAGTGAACAGCAGGACTAGGAAGGTCAGGACACGTTCGGGCAGCCTCGTCGACTTCGCTGTGATCCCGGCGAGGAAGACGAAGGCCGGCATGTGGAACGAATAGATGAGGTACATCGGCGCACGAAGGACATCGTCTTCCCACGGTGATGTCCTGGCCAGCAGGTGGCCGAGGACGACAGTGAAGATGAGGATGCCTTTGGCGCGGTCCAGTCGGTGATCTCGTATGGGCACCACGCCACGATAGCGCGTCAGCGCCTCGAAGCAGAAAGAACTCATCGCGCCCTAAGGCGGAATCCAGGGGGTGTTCAGCTTGAAAGTTCTCGACTCTTCAACTCAGAAGCACATGCATCTTCAGCTTGCGCAGGCGACGCAGGTCGGCGCGTAGGGCCGTATCTCCAACCGCACCTCGGGGATGGGATTTCCACAGAGCGTGCAGATTCCGAAGGTGCCGCGCTCAAGTCTCTGCTCCGCCTCGGCGATGGCGATCAGGCGCTCCTCGGACTGACGCAGCAAGGTGTCAGCCTGTGATCGTTCGAAGGCGAGAGTCGAGCCCTCGGGGTCGTGCTCGTCGTCGCTGTTGTCGCCCTCGCGTGCGGCCGAGAGATCCTTGATGTCCGAGGACAGTGTGGCGATGAGTCTCCTGGTCGCGGCATCTTCTGCATGCAGGAGCTCCCGCACTCGATCCGAATCGGCCATCAGCCATCCTCGCTGTTCATCTTCAGGCGTCCAGAGCCTCGTTGGCTTCGAGCCAGCGCTCCTCCAACTCGGTCATTTCGTCCTTGAGCTCCTGCAGGGATGAGGTGAGTCTCTGGAGTCCCTCGAAGTCGGTCTGGTCGTGGTCGGCCATCTCATCGTGGGCACGGGCGATGCGCTTGCTCAGCTTGTCCATGCGACGCTCGATCGAGGAGACCTCCTTCTTGGCCGCTCGGGCCTCGGCTCCGGAGAGTGCGTCTGCGCCCGAATCAGCAGACGAACTCGCATTGCCCGAGCCGGAGTTCCCTGCACCGTGACCGGTGACAGTTCCCTTCGAACCTCCGGATTTTGCGTCCTCGGCACGCAGCTTCAGATATTCGTCGACGCCGCCGGGCACGTGCCGCAGACCGTGATCGAGGATCGCGTACTGCTGATCGGTGACGCGTTCGAGCAGGTACCTGTCGTGGGAGACGACGATCAGGGTAGCCGGCCAGGAGTCGAGGAGGTCCTCCATCGCCGCCAACATATCTGAGTCGACGTCGTTGGTCGGCTCATCGAGAATGATGACATTGGGCTCGGACATGAGCAGCAGCAACAGCTGCAGGCGGCGCTTCTGCCCTCCGGAGAGTTCCTTGACTCGGGCCGAGAGGTGCTCTTTGGCAAAGCCGAGGCGCTCCAGCAGCTGTGCCGGAGTGTAGTCCTTGCCTTCGATGTTGAAGCTCGTCTTCGACTCCGACAGCACCTCGCGGACCTTCTGTCCGGCGATGGCGTCGAGTTCCTTGAATTGCTGGTCGAGGACTCCGACCTTCACGGTCTTCCCGCGCTTGACTCTGCCTTCATCCGGTTCGAGCTCACCGGAGATGAGGCTGAGCAGGGTCGACTTGCCGGCACCGTTGGGGCCGAGGATTCCGGTGCGCTCGCCGGGGCCGATGCGCCAGGTGACGTTGTCGAGGATCTGCTGGTCACCGAAGCTCAGTGACACATCGAGGAGGTCGACGACGTCCTTGCCGAGTCGGGCCGTCGCCATCTTCTTCAGTTCGATCGGATTGCGCACCTCCGGAACATCGGCGATGAGCTGGTTCGCCGCTTCGATCCGGAACTTCGGCTTCGACGTTCGGGCGGGCGCACCTCGGCGCAGCCATGCCAGTTCCTTGCGCATGAGGTTCTGGCGTTTCTGCTCGGTTGCGGCAGCGATCCGGTCGCGTTCGACGCGCTGGAGGACATAGGCGGCGTATCCGCCTTCGAAGGGTTCGACGATCTGGTCGTGGACCTCCCACGTCTTGTTGCAGACCTCGTCGAGGAACCACCGGTCGTGAGTCACCAGCAGCAGCGCCCCGGAGTTCTTCGACCAGCGGTTCCTGATGTGCTTGGCCAGCCACGAGATGCCGTCGACATCGAGGTGGTTGGTGGGCTCATCGAGGATGAGCAGGTCCCAGTCTTCGATGAGCAGAGCCGCCAGAGCCACACGGCGGCGCTGGCCTCCGGAGAGGCTGCCGACTGTGGCGTTCCAGTCCAGGTCGGCGATGAGACCGGCGATGATGTCGCGGGCTTTGGCGTCGCGGGCCCATTCGTGGTCGTCCATGTCGCCGACGACGGAATAGCCGACGGTCGCGTCGGAGTCCATGGTGTCGCGTTGGCTGAGCATGCCCAGGCGCATTCCGCCGCGATAGGTCACGCGGCCGGAATCGGGTTCGATGGTGCCGGCGAGCATGCCCAGCAGGCTGGACTTGCCGTCGCCGTTGCGGCCGACGATGCCGATCATGTCTCCGGCGTCGACGCCGAGCGTGACGGAGTCGAAGACGATGCGGGTGGGGTATTCGAGGTGCAGGGCTTCAGCCCCGAGAAGATGTGCCATATCGCCTTCCAGTTTAGTGCACAAGGGGTCTGGGACCAGCATGCGCGGGCAGCGGGCAGGCAGTCGGGGGGCCGGGGCCGGAGCCGGTGCCCCGAGGCGGTCGAGCGTCGAGGTGGGTCGAAGCCAACATGAAGTTATGTTGCGTTTTCATATCGGTGTCGACGATTCAGATGCTAGACGCCCCTGTTACGGGCCTGCGGTGAATTAGACTGACGGAAAATTCATTGAAATATGAGTGATCATCCAGTGGTTTCACAACCTCGGCGGAGGACTCTGTGCCCCGATCGACGCCAGTGCTGGACGTGAGCAACTTGAGAAAAGAGTAAACGTGAAGAAGCTCGTATCTGCGGTGTCGATTGTCGCCGCATCTGCCCTCGTTCTCTCCGCCTGCGGATCCGGAGACAGCGGGGACTCCAACGCTGAAGACTTCCTCGGCTGCATGGTGTCGGACTCCGGTGGCTGGGATGACCAGTCATTCAACCAGTCGGGCCGTGAGGGCCTGACGAACGCGAAGAAGAACCTCGGTATAGAGGAGTCGCTGGCCGAGTCGCAGGGTGACGCGGACTTCAAGCCCAACGTCGACAACATGATTCAGCAGGGATGCAACCTCACCTTCGGCGTCGGCTTCCTGCTCGAGGACGCGATCCAGGAGGCTGCTGAGGCCAACACGGACCTCAACTTCGCTCTCATCGACTCCACCTTCTCCGATGCTGACGGCAAACCGGTGACGCTGGACAACGCCAAACCTCTCGTCTTCAACACGGCCGAGGCCGCCTATCTCGCCGGTTATGTGGCTGCGGCTACCTCCGAGTCCGGCAAGGTCGGTACCTTCGGCGGCATCCAGATCCCCTCGGTGACCATCTTCATGGACGGGTTCGCTGACGGCGTGAAGAAGTTCAACGAAGAGAACAAGAAGGACGTCAAGCTCCTCGGCTGGAACAAGGAGAAGCAGGACGGATCGTTCTCCGGTGACTTCGAGAACCAGGGTCAGGGCCAGGCGCTGACCAAGCAGCTCATCTCTCAGGGTGCCGACGTCGTCATGCCCGTCGCCGGTCCTGTCGGACTGGGTGCAGCCGCGGCCGCGAAGGAAGCCAAGGACGTCAAGCTCGTCTGGGTCGACTCCGACGGGTACGAGTCCACAGAATACGGTGACATCATCCTCACCTCGGTGGTCAAGCAGATCGCCAACGCGGTCGAGGACACCGTCGCCGAAGCCCAGAAGGACAATTTCAGCTCCGAGCCCTACGTCGGCACTCTCGAGAACGAAGGCGTCGGACTTGCCCCGTACCACGACTTCGATGACAAGGTTCCTGAGGACGTGAAGAAGAAGGTCGAAGAGCTCAAGAAGCAGATCATCGACGGATCGCTGACCGTGGAATCCGAGAGCACGCCCAAATAAGCGAATAGGTTGAACTGCAGGGCCGAGTGGTTTCGGCCCTGCAGTTTTCGAATTTGTGAGGAGTACCGGAAGCAGTGAAACTCGAGCTTCGCGGGATGACTAAGGTGTTCGGATCGTTCGTGGCCAACGACCACATCGATCTCACCATCGAACCGGGCGAGATCCACGCTCTGTTGGGTGAGAACGGCGCCGGAAAATCCACCATGATGAACGTCCTCTATGGACTCTACGACGCCGACGGGGGAGAGATCCTCCTCGACGACAAGCCTGTGACCTTCGCCGGTCCGGGTGATGCTGTGGCTGCCGGGATCGGCATGGTCCATCAGCACTTCATGCTTGTGCCCGTGTTCACCGTCGCCGAGTCGGTGGCGTTGGGATATGAGCCGACGAGGTCCATGGGACTCATCGACCTCGCCGAGGCGCGGAAGAAGGTCAGGGAGATCTCTGCCCGCTTCAACTTCAACATCGACCCCGACGCCCTCATCGAGGACCTCCCGGTCGGAGCCCAGCAGCGCGTGGAGATCATCAAAGCCCTGTCGCGCAACGCGAAGATCCTCATCCTCGATGAGCCGACCGCGGTGCTCACCCCGCAGGAGACCGACGAGCTCATCTCGATCATGCGCCAGCTCAAAGAACAGGGCACCTCGATCGTGTTCATCACCCACAAACTGCGTGAGGTCAGAGCGATCGCGGACTCCATCACCGTCATCCGCCGCGGCAAGATCACAGGCGTTGCCTCTCCTGATTCCACCGAGGCGGAGCTGGCCAGCCAGATGGTCGGTCGTCATGTATCCCTGACGACAGAGAAGGATGACGCCGATCCCGGTGATGCCACCTTCCAGGTCCGCAGTCTGACCGTCGTCGACAAGGCCGAGAACGTCGTCGTCGACGATGTCAGCTTCGACGTCCGCCGTGGTGAGATCCTCGCCGTCGCCGGCGTCCAGGGCAATGGTCAGACGGAATTGGCCGAAGCGATCATCGGGTTGACCGACCCCAGGTTGGGTTCGATGACCCTCGATGGGAAGAACCTCGTCGGCAAGTCCGTCAAGGACCGTCTGGGCTCTGGCATCGGTTTCGTTCCTGAGGATCGGTCCACCGACGGCATCATCGCCGAGTTCACGATCCGCGAGAACATGATCCTCGACGTCTACGACCGTCCTCCCTATGCCAAGGGCCTCAACCTCAAGTCCGCGGTCATCAACGATGAGGCGAAGAAGAAGGTCGAGGAGTTCGATATCCGCCTCGGCAGCGTCGTCGACCCGATCGCGACGCTCTCCGGAGGCAACCAGCAGAAGGTCGTCCTCTCCCGTGAGCTCGGACGCGACCTGCGCCTCTTCATCGCCAGCCAGCCCACCCGCGGCCTCGACGTCGGCTCGATCGAATTCGTCCACAAACGTGTCATCGCCGAACGCGATGCCGGCACACCTTGCCTGATCGTCTCGACGGAACTCGACGAGGTCTACGGACTCGCCGACCGGATCGCGGTCATGTACTCGGGCCGCATCGTCGGCATCGTCGGTGCCGACACCTCACGTGAAGCCCTGGGCCTGATGATGGCCGGAGTCCCTGCCGATGAAGCCCTCGCCGCCACCGCGGCACCCGAGAAGAGCGACGCCGCCACCGCGGCACCCGATGACAACTGCGCCACCACCTCGGCGGAGGAGACGAAATGACAACCGATATCTCCCCGGCGGCACCGTCGGCGACGCCGCCTCCGAGCGCCGAAGCGGAGTCGGACAGAGAACCGAATCTGCTGCAGGACATCCTGTCCGGTTCCTGGTTGGTTTCGGTGCTGGCCATCGTCGTCGCCCTCCTCCTCGGCGGTGTCCTCATCGCCGTGTCCAACGCCGAAGTCGTCGAAGCGGCGATGAACATCTTCGCGGCACCCGGGGTATTCTTCTCGACTCTGTTCTCCACCGTCGGGGAAGCATATTCGGCGCTGTTTCGCGGTGCGATCTTCGACTGGGACGCCCGCACCACCGAGCGCGCCATCCGGCCCCTGACCGAATCCCTGGTCAGCGGCACCCCGCTCATCCTCACCGGCCTGGGCATCGCCCTTGCCTTCCGTTCGGGTCTGTTCAACATCGGCGGTCAGGGCCAGGTCATCCTCGGCGCCACGATCGCGGGCTTCCTCGGGTACGCCCTCCACCTTCCGCCCGTCGTGCACATGCTCATCGCAGCCGTCGGCGGCATCATCGGCGGCGCGATCTGGGCCGGTATCGCCGGTGTGCTCAAGGCTCGCACCGGCGCCAACGAGGTGATCGTGACGATCATGCTCAATTCCATCGCCGGCTACCTGTTGGGCTACCTGCTCAAGCAGAGCTGGTTCACGCATACCGACTCGGCGAACCCGCAGTCACGGACACTCGATGACTCTGCACAGATGTTCCTGCTGCTGCCCTCACCTTTCCGTCTGCACTTCGGCTTCATCATCGCCATCCTGGCCACGATCTTCGTGTGGTGGCTGCTCGAACGGTCAACCATCGGCTTCGAGTTCAAGGCCGTCGGCGCCAACCCGCACGCGGCCCGCACGGCAGGGATCTCCGTGTCGAAGGTGACGATCCTCGTGATGATCGTCGCCGGTGCCCTCGCCGGACTCGGCGGCGCGGCTCAGGTGCTCGGCACCGAATACAAACTCACCGGCGGAATCAGCGGTTCGATCGGCTTCGATGCCATCACCGTGGCCCTGCTGGGGCGGTCCAAACCCTTGGGGACGTTCTTCGCGGGTCTCCTGTTCGGCGCATTCAAAGCCGGCGGCTACCTCATGCAGTCCCAGACCGGGACGCCCATCGACATCGTCCTCGTCGTCCAGTCCGTCATCGTCCTGCTCATCGCGGCCCCACCACTCGTGAGGTCGATCTTCCGGTTGCCCACACCGGTGCTCAAGCGGAAGGAGGCCTGACATGAGCGCTCAGAACACCGCCGCTGCGACACCGGCTGCGAAGTCCTCGGCACAGTCCAAGGCACTGACCCCGATCGCGTGGAAGTTCCCGATCACCTACTCGATCCTGGCCCTCGTCTCGCTCATCTGCTTCGGGCTCATCGGCCGTGACGGTGAGACGACGTTCCGGATCGCAACCGGCGGAGATCTCTTCGCCATTCCCGATGTCGTCGTGTCCTCGACGGTGGCCGGGCTGGTCCTCTCGCTCATCCTCGTGATCATGGCCGCGGCCTCGATCTACCTCGCCCTGAAGCGGATCACCCTGGCCGGATGGTTCCCGATGGTCTTCGGCATCCTCTTCGTCGTGTCCTTCCTGGCCTGGGCTGGCGGCGGCAGCGGCGGCGTGATCCCGCTGACCACACTGCTGGCCGGTGCCCTGGCACTGTCCGTGCCGCTGATCTTCGGCGCCATGTGCGGGCTCGTCGGCGAACGCTCGGGCATCATCAACATCGCCATCGAAGGCCAGCTGCTGGCCGGTGCCTTCCTTGCCGCAGTCGTCGCCTCGGTGGCCAAGAACCCGTACGCGGGTCTGCTGGCGGCCCCGATCGCCGGCGCGCTGGTGGCTGTGGTCCTCACATTCTTCGCGGTGAAGTACTGGGTCAACCAGATCATCATCGGTGTTGTGCTCAACGTTCTCGTCGTCGGTGTCACCAGCTTCCTCTACTCGACTGTCCTCACACAGAACCCTGGCCTGTGGAACTCCCGGCAGCAGCTGCCCAACCTGCCGGTCCCGCTGCTGTCTGACATCCCCATCCTGGGACGGGTGCTCTTCGACCAGAACATCCTCGTCTACATCATGTACATCGTCGTCATCGCCCTCCAGATCTTCGTGTTCCGTTCGAAGTGGGGGCTGCGGATGCGGGCCGTGGGCGAACACCCGAAGGCAGCCGACACCGTGGGCATCAAGGTCAACTTCACCCGCGTGCGCAACACCCTCATGGCCGGTGCCATCGCAGGTCTCGGCGGTGCCTTCTTCACCGTCGGATCGGGTCTGGCATTCGGCAAAGAGATGTCGGCCGGACAGGGATACATCGCCCTTGCGGCGATGATCCTGGGCAAATGGAACCCGAAGGGTGCCCTGCTTGCTGCCCTGCTGTTCGGCTTCTCCAAGAGCTTGGGCAACACTCTGCAGTCCATCGGAACTCCGGTGGCCAACGAGCTGCTGCTCATGCTTCCCTATATCGTCACGGTCCTCGCCGTCGCCGGTTTCGTCGGCCGGGTTCGCCCACCGGCGGCCGAAGGCGTGCCGTACGTGAAATAACCCAACCCTGAAGAGAGAGGTATCCCCTATGACTTCTGCAGATGTCGAAGCCTCTGAACATGTGTGGAGCGTGGAACCCACCCTCGTTTCGGTCGACGACCTGAGCGAGGACACTTGGTCGCTGCTGCGAGATGAGGCGATGAGAGCGATGCGCTACGCATACGTCCCGTATTCGTCCTATCCCGTGGGCGCGGCCGCGCTCGTCGATGATGGTCGAATCGTCAGCGGCGCCAATATTGAGAATGCCTCGTTCGGGGTGACACTGTGTGCAGAATGCTCACTCGTCTCCGATCTGTTCATGTCCGGCGGAGGCCGGATCGTTGCATTCGACTGCGTCGATGGTGCGGGAGCGACCCTGGCCCCGTGCGGACGCTGCCGGCAGCTCCTGTTCGAACACGGCGGCACCGAGATGATGCTCAACCTGCCCAGCGGCAGGGCTCCCATGTCAGTGGTGCTGCCCGATGCCTTCGGACCAGATCATCTGAGTGCCGCTGCACCGGGCGCAGGCTCAGCCAAGCACTGACCCCGATATCGCCGAGGTGGCCCCGCGATCCCAGCGCCACCTCGGCGATCAATGGTGACCACCGGTGACCGCCACAGCGGTCACTTCCCGAGCACGACTGCATGCTGCGAACCGGACCACCCCGAGAGTGAAGGACTGACACTGTGAGCGTAGAGGCATTCGATGCCGTCGACGTCATCGCCGCCAAACGCGATGGCCGCACCCTGAGCAGAGAACAGATCGAATGGGTGATCGATGCCTACACTCGCGGTGTCGTCGCCGATGAGCAGATGGCCGCACTGGCCATGGCGATCTTCATCAACGACATGGAACCTCGCGAGATCGCGGACTGGACGCAGGCGATGATCGCCTCGGGCGAGCGGATGGACTTCTCAGCCCTGTCGCGACCGACCTCGGACAAGCATTCGACAGGCGGAGTCGGGGACAAGATCACCCTGCCTCTGGCCCCACTCGTCGCCGTCTTCGACGTCGCCGTCCCACAGCTCTCGGGTCGCGGCCTCGGCCATACCGGGGGAACACTGGACAAGCTCGAGTCCATTCCCGGCTGGCAGGCGGGTCTGAGCAATGAGGCCATCCTCGACCAGCTCGAGGACCTCGGTGCGGTCATCTGCGCCGCAGGCTCCGGCTTAGCTCCTGCGGACAAGAAGCTCTACGCACTGCGCGACACCACCTCGACTGTCGACTGCATTCCGCTCATCGCCTCATCGATCATGTCGAAGAAGATCGCGGAGGGCACCCAGGGTCTCGTCCTCGACGTCAAGGTGGGATCCGGGGCCTTCATGAAGGACCTGCCCAAGGCGCAGAAGCTGGCGCGGACCATGGTCGACCTGGGCCAGTCGGCCGGGGTCAAGACCTCGGCGCTGCTGACCGACATGTCCACCCCGCTGGGGCTCACAGTCGGCAATGCCCTCGAGGTCCGCGAGTCCGTCGAGGTCCTCGCCGGCGGCGGTCCCTCCGACGTCGTTGACCTGACCGTGGCGCTGGCCGAGGAGATGCTGCGTCTGGCAGGCAAGACCGACATCGATGTGCGTTCGGCCTTGGCTGACGGTCGGGCCATGGATGTGTGGAAGAAGATGATCCGGGCCCAGAACGGTGACCCCGAAGCCGCGCTGCCCGTCGCCGAGAACACCGAAGTCATCACTGCTCCCGCCTCCGGCGTCCTCAGTCGGCTCGATGCTCTGTCCGTGGGCGTCGCCTCCTGGCGCCTCGGTGCCGGGCGGGCGCGTAAGGAGGACCCGGTCCAGGACGTGGCCGGCATCGAACTCCATGCCAAACCCGGCGATACCGTTGCCGAAGGCCAGCCGCTGATGACCCTGCACACGGCCACACCCGAACGCTTCGCCCGCGCGATCGAATCCCTCGAGGGCGCTGTCGAGATCGGAGGCGACCTCAGCGCGGTCTCCGAGACGATCGTGCTCGAGAAGATCACCTGAGTCGCCGTCACGCGCATTGCATCACCGCAGTACCAAATCACGCAGCCCAAACTCACACAGCACCATCGACCTTGGAGGACAACCATGACCAGCAGAGCCGAAGTCGCAGCGATCATCGACCACACACTGCTCAAGCCCGAAGCCACCCCTGCCGATGTGGAGGCACTCGTAACCGAGGCGAAGGAACTGGGTGTGCTCGCGATCTGCGTGTCCCCGTCGATGCTTCCCGTCACCGATCCCGGCGAGCTGGTAGTCGCCACGGTCGTCGGTTTCCCCAGCGGTCAGGTCAAGCCCGAGATCAAGGCCGCCGAGGCTGCCCAGGCCGTCTCCGATGGTGCCGACGAAGTCGATATGGTCATCAACATCGGTCAGGCCATTGCTGGTGACTTCGACGCGCTGGAGGCCGATATCCGCGGAGTCGTCGACGCCAGCGGCAGCGCCCTGGTCAAGGTCATCATCGAATCCGCAGCGCTCAGCGACGACCAGATCGTCGAAGCCAGTCGCCGCGCCGAGGCTGCAGGGGCAGGCTTCGTCAAGACCTCCACAGGCTTCCATCCCGCAGGCGGAGCCAGTGCGCACGCGGTCTCACTGATGCGCGAAACCGTGGGCGATCGCCTCGGCGTCAAAGCCTCAGGCGGAATCCGCACCGTCGACGCTGCAGAAGAGATGATCGCTGCAGGAGCCTCGCGTCTCGGACTGTCGGGATCGAAGGTCATTCTCGACGGGCTCACCGACTGAGACTTGCAGGGGAACGCCCCAGCAGCACTGGCTCCACGATTCCAACAGCACATCAGACCGAAGTGGTGAGTTGATGCCGACAAGCAGCGTCGTCAAACGCAGAATTGGATATGGGGCGGCTGCTGTCGCCGGGGTGTTCGCGGTCGCCGGAGCCACCGTCGGCATGTGGGCGATCAGAAACCTGAAAGCCCATGTCCTGGCTCAACGGCGAACTCGGGCGGCAGGATTCCGCGAGTACTCTGTTGAGGTCAACGGGACGCGACTGAACTACGCCTCGGGGCCGAAGAGTTCCGGGCCGCCGCTGTTGTTGATCCACGGTCAGGGAGTCGACTGGCGCAGCTACGCCCCCGTTCTGCCGGCTCTCGTCCACGATTTCAGTGTCTTCGCTGTTGATGTCCATGGGCATGGAGATTCCGCGCGAGCCCCGGAGAAGTATTCTGCAGCGGCCATCGGACATGACCTCGCCACCTTCATTGAGTCGGTGATCGGCCAACCCGTCGTGGTCTCTGGACATTCCTCGGGAGGCCAGCTTGCGGCGTGGCTGGCGGGTCATCGCCCCGACCTCATCAGCGCCGTGGTGTTGGAGGATCCGCCTCTCTTCACCACTCTGCTGCCACGAGCGAAGCAGACGTGGAACTGGGTCGACCTGGCGATGACCTGCCATGACTTCCTTGAGTCCGAAGAGACAGACTGGGCTGCCTACAGTTTTGCCCACCAACGGCTCTGGACCTTCTTCGGCGAGGGCAGAAAGCGAATCATCCGCTCGGGACTGAGGCAGCACGCGAAGCATCCGAACCGTCCGATCACCATGTTCTTCATGCCCTCCGGCTGGAACGACATGCAGCGATCATTGCTGACATACGACCCGCGTTTCGGTGACGCCTTCTTCACCGGAAGTTGGGATGAAGGCTTTGATCATGAGGACACGCTGCGCAGTATCACGGCACCAACCACTCTGATCCATGCGGACTGGGAGTACGGTTCGGACGGGATTCTGCAGGGTGCCATCGACGATGTCGACGCTCAGCAGATCACCTCACTGAATGAGAACATCGAACTGATCCGGGTCGAGTCGGGCCACAATGTGCACGGTGAGATACCCGATCGGTTCATCGAGATCCTCAGAGCTCAAAGAAGGTTTTGAGTTCGGTGCTGATCGACGTCAGCGCTGATCTCGTTGCAACCCGAGCGACGAGCGTACCTTGGCCACGGCCTTCTGCGCTGTTCGCTGTTTGATCAGACCTTCTTTGGCGTGAGCGGCGATGCCGATCGTCGAAGTCAGGACGTCGACGATGATGATCACATAGGCCGGGTTCAATGATCCGACTCCTGAGCCGACGACGCCGCGAAGCGTCACCACCGCATCGTCGCGCGAATCGAGTCGGTCGAAGGACCACGCTGCGCTGGAGGTGCCGGCTGCCAATTCAGCGAGAATACGACGCTGTTCAGCCGGCGCAACCTCGATCACCTCCTGGGCAGTCTCCGTCTTCAGCCGCTTGGCGGACCACTTGGCACCGTAGCCTCCCGCACCGAAGACCGTTGACTTTGCACCCAGGCCGCCGAGGCGCTCTGCCAGGATACTGTCGATCTCCGGATCGGCCGGAATATCGTGGCCAGTCATCGATCAGAGCCCGAAGAAGGTCTTGAGTTCGGTGCTGATGCTTGTCAGCCGCTCCTTGAGCGCAGGCTGGAGTGCCGCACTCGCCGACGCGGTCGTGACCCTCAGCCCTGCAGCAGCGACCGCGCGCTGATCGGCGGCGGCAGCGGCTGCAAGTCCTTCAGGATCCGCGACGACCTCGAGATAGCATTTGAGCTTCGGTTCGGTACCCGAAGGACGGACGATCACGCGTGAGTTCGCCGCGGAGAGCAGCAGAATGCCATCGGTGGGAGGCAGACCGTCATAACCCTGCGACAGATCATGAACCTCGGTGACTGGGGAGCCGGCCAACGTCGCCGGCGGGTTCTCCCGCAGCTTCGACATGGCTGCTGCGATGAGGGTGACGTCGTCGAGGCGGAAGCTCAGCGGAGCCGTTGCGAAGTATCCGTCGCGGCTGCGGATCCGATCGAGTTCGGCATCGATGCTCGAACCCGCCTCTTTGAGGCGTGAGACCAGGGCCGCAAAGGTCACGGCAGCAGAGATTCCATCCTTATCCCTGACTGCGGTTGGGTCGACGCAGTAGCCCAGGGCCTCCTCGTAGCCGAAGACCAGGCCGGGGACACGAGAGATCCACTTGAATCCCGTGAGGGTGTTCGTTGCGGTGAAACCGTGGCTGCGGGCAGCTGCGGCGAGTCCTCGAGACGAGACGATCGAGTTGGCGAACACCGGTGACGCGGTGCCGGCAGAGTCTGCAGCGACCTCTTCGTCCTCGGTCGTGACAGAGTGCAAGGACGCCGCCTGCATCGAATGATGAGTGCCCAGGGCCAGGCGGGTCGCGATGTCCTCGCCGAGGAGGAGGCCCACCTCGTCGCCGGAGAGTTGCCGGAAACCGGTTGCCAACGAGGTATCCGGGATGGCCGCAGAGAACCTGTCGGCATCGGGGTCGTTGGCGATGATGAGCTCTGCGCCGACCTCTCTGGCCAAGGCATACGATTCATCGAGGGCTCCAGCCTCTTCGGGGTTCGGGAACGTGACCGTCGGGAAGTCTGGGTCGGGTGCCTGTTGAGAGGGCACCGGATGCACGTTCGTGAAACCAGTGCAGGCCAGGGCCGCCTCGGCAACTGTTGCTCCGACACCGTGCAGTGAGGTGTGCACGATGGTCAGATCAGCACTCGAGCGCACATCCAGGGAACCGATGCGAGCCAGGTAGGTCTCGACGATCGTCTCATCGAGATGTTCCCACCCGGATTCGGCACGAGGCACCGAGGCCACAGATTCGACCGCCGAGATCTGCTCGGCGATGAGAGCATCGGCGGGGCTGACGATCTGCGCGCCGGCACCTGCCTCGGCAGCACCGGCGTCGGACTCGATGGCCTGCAGCGGACGCTGACCGAGGTAGACCTTGTAGCCGTTGTCCGCGGGCGGGTTGTGACTGGCAGTGACCATGACTCCGGCGTCGGCCTGCAGGTGAGACAGCGCGAATGCCAGCAGCGGTGTCGGCAGCTGATCGGGCAGCTGGATGGCGGTACCGCCGGCGGCCGTGACGACGGCGGCTGTGTCGGTCGCGAAGTCTGAGGACTTGTAGCGGGCATCGCAGCCGATGACGACAGTGAAACCCTCGCCCACCGTATTCAGGAGGAAACGGGAGAGACCTGCTGCGGCTCGGATGACGACAGCACGATTCATTCGGTTGGGTCCGGCCGCGATCTCTCCACGCAGGCCTGCGGTGCCGAAGGCCAGGGGTCCTGCGAAGCGATCCTCGAGGTCGGCTATCGCTGCCGCATCACCGGCCTTCGCCGCACCAAGGATGCTTTTCAACGTGTTCGCTGTCTTCTCATCGGGGTCATCGGCGATCCACGCCTCGACGATGTCGGCGTCGAAGCCGTTGGTGAAGCGATCGGCTACTTCAGTCATGTCTGTCCTAGTCCAGTGCGGTCGGTGAGGGGAATGCGGGTGGAGACAGGTGTGCTGTCAGGTCGGGGGGTGCCCCTATATTTATTGGTAGGCCCCGAACAGGGCCTGGTCGGTTCGCTCAGCGCGGCAGACGTCGCTCAGAGCTTCGAGACGATGTCGGCGAGCAGCCGCGAGATCCGCGGGGCGGCGGCGACGCCGGCCTCGATGACCTCGGCATGGGAGAGCGGGGTCTCCTGGATGCCGGCTGCCAGGTTCGTCACCAGAGAGATGCCCATGAGTTCAAGACCGGCTTGACGTGCGGCGATGGCCTCCAACGAGGTGGACATTCCAACGAGGTCCGCGCCGAGGACTCCGGCCATGCGCACCTCGGCGGGAGTTTCGTAGTGGGGCCCGCGGAACTGTGCGTAGACGCCTTCGTCGAGGCTGGGGTCGATCTCCTTGGCGATGGCACGCATGTGTGGGGAGTACAGGTCGGTGAGGTCGACGAAGTTCGCACCTTCGATGGGGGAGGTGCCGGTGAGGTTGAGGTGGTCGGAGATGAGGACCGGTGTGCCGGGCGCCCAATTGCGGTTGAGCCCTCCGCAGCCGTTGGTGAGCACCAAGTTCTCGCAGCCGGCGGCAGCGGCGGTGCGGACTCCGTGGGCGACGGCGCGCACGCCCTTGCCTTCGTAGTAGTGGGTGCGGGAACCGAGGACGAGAGCGTGCTTGCCGCTGGCTTCGATCCGGATTGTGCGCACGGTGGCGCCGTGGCCCTCAACGGCGGGCGCGTGGAAGCCGGGAACGTCCGCGGCCGAGATCTCGCTGATCGTCTCGCCGAGGAGCTCCGCTGCGCCGCCCCATCCCGAACCGAGAACGAGAGCAATGTCATGGGCCTCGATGCCGGCTTCGGCGTTGATGGTCGTGGCCGCGGCGCGGGCGGCGGCGGTAGGATCGCTTAAGTCAGTCATGACGCCAAGATTATCAAGTTCTCGACCCGTTCAAGGAGCGCACACAATGCCGATCAGAGACCTGACCGATGGTGACGACCTGCGGTTGAACGAGGTGTTCGCCGACGCCGATACGCCGGCCGCTCATATGGCCAGGTCCCTGTTCCGTCCCTCCTCGGATTCACCCCTGCTGCGATCTGTCATCGCCGAGGTGGTGCCCGAGGTGCCCGTCGGTGCTGCCGCGATCGCGCAGTCGCCACTCCACCCCTACCGGGCGTGGGTCCACGTCGAGGTCGCGAGCGAGGAACAAGGCCACGGTCAGGGACGAGAACTCTTCGAAGCAGTGTGTGCTGAGACCGCCGGGACTGCCCTGGAGGCACTTGATCTGCGCACGCGTGTACAGGCGGGCAGCCCGGGCGCCGGCTTCGCGCAGGCCCTCGGCTTCGCACCGCTGACGACGACACGGGTGATCAAGGTCGCCGCCGGTGCACTGCCGCCCAGCGGTGGTGGACGTGCCGAAGACCTCGAGATCGTGGCCACCGGATCAGTCAAGCTCACGAAGGCCTTCCTCGCTTGGTACACCGCCGTGAATAAGGACGACGCTGTCGGTCCGCTGACGATCGGTCAGGTCAACAACGCGTTCCTCTCCGAAGCCGCTGGTGCCCATGGTGCCGCTCTGCTGGGCGGTGAAGCCGGCTCGTCCGAAGACTCTGGACTCAGCGCCTTCGCCGTCTCCTACGCTCGCGAAGCCGACCAGACTGGTGTCGAGATCACGGACGCTTTGCCAGCACCAGACGATGACGAGGAGCCTCCCACCGAACTCATCATCGGGTCGATGTTCGAAGCCCGCGAAAACGCCGCCGACACCACGAGCGACCTGTTCACAGCAGCGGTCGCCGACGCCGAACTTCTCCTTGCCCGGCTCTCCGTCGATGCCGACGTCGTCCTCGAAGTCACGAGCGGTATGCCGGTGGTCTCCGCATTGGCCGACCGACTCGTCGAAGCGGGACAGGCCACGGAACTTTACCGCTACGAAACTCTCTCGGGACCGCCCGCCGACGCTCGCTGAGCCGACGTTGCAGGCGGGGCACACCCATCCTTAGGGGGAATTCGGGGTGCCTGACGGGAGAATCTGAGAGAAAGTAGGACACCTGTGTCTTCTGCTGACAGTGGGAGCAGAGAGTCGACCACCCATGACGATCACACAGAGAACGCGGGCCTGCGCAGGGGACTGACCGCTCGGCACATCCGCTTCATGGCTTTGGGTTCGGCCATCGGCACGGGGCTGTTCATGGGGTCCTCGGAGTCGATCCAGGCTGCAGGTCCGTCCGTGCTGGTGGCCTACATCATCGGCGGTGCCGCCGTCTTCATGGTGATGCGTGCGCTGGGCGAAATGCTGGTCCGCCACCCCGTCTCGGGATCCTTCGGCCAGTTCGCGTCGCACTATCTCCACCCATTCGCCGGTTTTCTCGTGGGCTGGACCTTCGTCTTCGAGATGATCCTTGTCGCCGTCTTCGACGCTACCGCCATCGGCGTGTACATGGGCTTCTGGTTCCCTGGAGTTCCGCGCTGGACCTGGGTGCTGGCCGTCGTGGCCTTCATCGCCGCCATCAACATGATCGGCGTCAAGGTCTTCGGTGAGCTGGAGTTCTGGTTTGCGCTCATCAAAATCGTCGCGATCATCGCCCTCATCGCGGCCGGCGTGGCCATCATCATCTTCGGCTTCGGCATCGCCGACCACAATCAGATGGGTCCGCGTGCACTGTTCGACAACGGGGGTGTGTTCCCGCACGGACTCTGGGGTCTCCTCTCATCATTCACGATCGTGATGTTCGCCTTCGGCGGCATCGAGATCATCGGAGTCACCGCCGGCGAGGCGCAGAACCCGAAGAAGGTGCTGCCGGCCGCCATCAACTCGGTGCCGGTGCGCATCCTGCTCTTCTACGTGCTCACCCTCGGTGTGATCATGTGCATCCTGCCCTGGAACCAGATCACCTCGGAGATCAGCCCCTTCGTCGCGATCTTCGACTCCGTCGGCTTCAACGCGGCAGCCGCCATCCTCCAGGTTGTGCTCATCACAGCGGCTCTCTCGGCTATCAATGCCGATATCTTCGGTGCCGGTCGGATGCTCCACGGTCTGGCACAACAGGGGCAGGCACTACGATCCTTCGCCCACACCACTCGCAACGGAGTGCCGGTGATGACAGTGTTCACGATGATCGTGGCCCTGCTGGTCGGCGTGCTCCTCAATTACCTCTACCCCGACCAGGCCCTGTTCCTGCTCGGCGCATTGGCGACGTTTGCGACAGTATTGGTGTGGCTGATCATCCTCGCGGCTCATCTTCGGATGAAACAGGTGCTGGCGCAGGAGAACCGACTGCGCAGTGAGTTCCCGATGCCGCTGTGGCCCGTGGGGTCGTGGGCCACGGTGGCATTCATCCTCTTCGTCATCGTCATGGTCGGAATCGTGCCCGATTCCCGTCCGGCACTGTGGGTAGGTCTTCTCTGGGTCGGGGCACTGTGGCTGTGTTACTCCGCCTTCGTCCGGGGTGGGGGTCGTCGGCCCTACCAGCTCATCGACCACACCGAGCCGCTGCCCGCAGGCAGGCACAACGAGAGTGCTGCCCGCAGGCACGCACAACGAGAGTGCTGACTGATCGTCAGCTCGAATCGCGATGGGTCAGGCGAACTCCACCGTGACCCGGTTCGCGCTTGTAGGACCTTCCCGAATAATCGAGGTTAGAACGATTGATTCGAGGTCGCGAGAGAGTCCAGAAGGTTTGCCTGGCTAGGACTGCGACCAGCGGTTCTCTCTGCTGAGAAGAGCCTCACTGCCTGGGTTCGCTGCTCGGTGACGAACCATGCTGTCCCCGGATCCCCGTCGAGTGGCGGCAACCTGAGCAGACCCAGATTGCTGAGGTCCTGCCTACTATGGGCACCGAGGATCAGCATCGGCCCCAGGCCTTGTGCCTTGGCTGAAGCGGAACCGTAGCCGGGAGTGAAGCGCACCGGCATCGTCACGACATGCAGGCCACCGTCGAGGAGATCGAAAGCGTCCGGTTTCGTCTCCAGATGCGCATCGTCATGGACCGTGAGCGCCCGACTGCTGGCTGTTGCTGCAGCGGAGTACGTCTGCTGCAGCATGGCTGCGGTCGCACTCTTGCCAGACTGTGGTGATCCGCGGACGCTGAGAACCTCTCCGTCACGGACCGGATTCCACACTACGAGCGTCCCGAAGGGGTCGACTCCCAGCGGGATCCCCGTGCTCGCCGGATCCATTCGCGCGGCCACGTGCCCCGGGGTCGCCGTGAGTCCGCGCCATCGTGGTCCGAAGCTTCCGTGCCTGTCATCGCAGTCGACCCCGTGGGTGATATTCTGCCGGTGCGGCACCAACTGCACATCGGCGCCGTCACCGCCGGCCTCCTGCGCACTGGGGCCGACGAGCACTGCCCTGTATTCGGGCCATGTTCCGACGAACCGCTGCCGAGACAGTCCGACGCTGAGTCCATCACCTCCCGCACCGGGCGGGAAGATCACCTGAGATGTGAAGACCGCGCTTGTGCTCGCAGACGTGCGGCACCCGGCCAACAGGAACGTCAACCCCAACCCAGATCCGTGTTTGAGCAGCCGTTCCGTCTCGACGGCCATCTGGTGGTCCATCGAGTCGATGAACTCATTCCAGTTGCTGCACACAACGATCGTGGCCGGCCGTTCTATGCCGGTGGGCAGGTCTTCTACCGCAGGAGTACGGTGCAGATGGTCGAGGATCGTGTGGAACCGCCACCCGGTGTCCATTCCGCAGGTGACCTCGGCCCAGCCCATAGAGGCTGCGATGCGTCCCAGCGCCACGATGCGGTGAGTCGCAGCGGCATTGGGAGCCATTCGTCGCATGACTGAGGTGATGGCATCAGGATCGGTGCCGACGATGATGATCGAGCCATCGACAGCAGGCGAATATGACCAAGGGCTCTGCTTCTGGCGGCTGGGGATGTCCACGATCCCGGTCACCGTCGTGCCCATCACCCGCGGAACGTTGTCTTCCGAGCCACCCTCACCAGACCATGTTGAGAGCAGCTCAGGGACATTCTCGGGATCGGGCAGTGGTGGGAGAACCACAGCACGAAGTGGATGAGACGAGAGCTGTGATCGGTCGCCGGTCTCACGATGGGCCTGTTGGAGATTGCCGACACGGATTCCGTTGACGCTGTGTTGGATGGGAAGACCTCGGCCGGGCTCCCATGGTCGGAGACGAGGCCGATGACGCACCTCGGCGTTGGCAGACGTGGAGGTGGGGATCGCAACCCGGAACTCAACGACCGACGAACCCGAGTCGAGGCACGCCGCTCCCGGTCTGTCCGGCGGCAGATGTGCGGCATCGTTGACTCCGATGACGTCGAAGGAATCGGCGTCATCGCGCACGCGCAGGCACACCCTGATGTTGATATTGGCTTTCATCTGTCCGGTGACGACGCCGAGCGGGCGCTGCGTGGCGAGTATCAGATGCACTCCCAAGGACCGGCCCAGCGCTGTCAGGTGCTCCAACAGATCAGCTGCCTTCGGATGAGTCGACATGAGTGCGTGGAATTCGTCGATGACGACGACCAGCCTCGGCGGGGGATCGTCGAGTTCGAGGACATCGGAGCATCCCTGGCCGGCCAGGAGCCGCTCGCGTCGGGTGATCTCGGCACGGACGGAGACCAATGCGCGGAAGGCCGCTGCCGAATCGAAATCGTCGAGGACGCTGTCCGTGTGCGGAAGGTGCTCCAACGGGGCAAATGTCGCCCCACCCTTGAAATCGATGAGAACGAACGTCAGCCGCCGAGGCGGATGTTCCAGAGCCAGTGCGAGCAGCCAGGTCTGGAGCAGAATGGATTTTCCGCTGCCGGTCGTCCCCGCGACGAGGGCGTGGGGGCCGTCGTTGAAGAGGTCGAGAGTGACGTCCCCGTCGTGTCCGCGTCCGATCGTCACCGGTCCGGGAGGAGTACGTGCCCAGCGGTGGCGAATGGCTTGTCGCTCGTCATCGTAGAGGTCGCCGAGGCCGTGGTTCGGCAACCTCTCGGCTCCGGTCCTGCTCGCCTGTCGGTGGTCGAGGGTGAGGAATCGGCCGGGTGGCATGAGTGCGGCGATGAGCGTTCTGCCCGGCACTGGGCAGTCTGCTGCCGATGAGTCGTCGGTGCGTGCCTGGGCCAGACTGCCCAGTGACAGCGAGATCGATGCGGTGGGCGCGGGTGCGTGCAGCTGCAGCGTCGTCGGATTCTGATCGGCCATGTGCACGCCGATCGTCGACTCGCTCTGGTCCTCGTGGTCGAAGCAGGTTCCCTGCAGCTCGGGCAGTCGGAGCAGTTCTGAGGAAGGGAGCCAGTCGTAGGTGGAGTCGGCCAGCCAGGACAGGGCCATGCGACGCAGCTGTTCGTGATCGCCTGTGACAGTCACCGAGGTTGTGCGCGGGTCGATGCGCAGCGGCACATCGTCGATGATGACCGCTCCATCGAAATGATTGGTGCACTCGCGAAGTTCATCGGCAATCGTGATGGGGCTGCGAGCAGATCCGAAGCCGAGGCACAGACCCGAACCGGTCTGCAGCCAGAGTCTGTGTTCGGCGACCGCAGAGTCCAACCTCTGCCGTGCTGCATCGACCGCTGCGCGTCGGTCGATGACACATTGAGCGCAATCGCGGACGTACCGACGTTTCTCCAAGACGTAGGCGACGTATCCGGAGATCGGTGCGGAGACGCTGAAGAGGAGGAACCACCACATTCCGGTGACGAGCGCGAGCACTCCACCGATGGCGATGGGGATGAGGAAGGCCCACCATTGGGGAGGTTTCGCGGGGCGAGGCTCGTCGATGGGAGCGGGCGCCACATGGGTGGGCTCTCGCCCGGGGCTGGTGGAGTCTCGAGGAGGTGGTAGGCGTGAGGGGGCTTCACTGGGCCGGGTTCTGGCAGGGGAGGTCGGTGAGAAGACCGTGGTGCCCAACGATGAGAACGTCTGTTCTCTGGCAGGCCCGAGCTCCAGTCGCGCCGGCTGGCGGGACATGCAGGGGTCGACGATGGTCAGACAGTCGGGATGGCTGATGCGGCTGAGCAGAGGGGAGCGGGGGTCGATGCCGATCGTGAATCCCGAATCGGGTCCCGCGAGCACCGAGACGGAAGCAGATCCGGATCCGCGACAGAGAGCAGAGACTCCGAGGACTGTGACAGGGTTCAGCGACTGCCACCGCCCCCAAGCCATGGATTTCACCATGGTCTCAGGGTTCTCTCGTGCGCCGGAGTCCTCCGGCAGTCGGTTGCCTGCGACGAGATCGGCCGAGGTCAGGATAGGACCGAAGACGGTGCGAAATACCTCAAGGACGGGCAGCTCAGAATCTGCCTCGATCACATCGGTGCGAATGTGCGCGTTTGCGTCGATGCGATGAATGAGGCCGAACGTGTTCATGCTCTCAGGATCACGAGCCGTGTCACACCGGGCAAGGGCGTCTCTCACGACTGTGGACAAGGAGGCTGTGTCCACAGGCTATTCGAGCAGAAGTGGGGGAGAGATCAACAGGAGAACACGTCGGAGTCGTTGGATGGGATCATCACGAAATGCGCAGCGAACCACGAGCGTATGCGGTGGCCTGCAGCTCGATGAGGTCGGGGACGAAACGTGACAGCAGTGCGGGTGTGTAGTCGGCTCGCAGGCGGATCACGACCGAATGCTGCCCGTCCGCATCGGCGCTGAGCTCCACATTGTGCAGCCCCTGCGGGGTCGGCACCGCGGCGATATAGCGACTGGCGGCCCGTTTCGCCGCAGGGGGTGAGAACACGAGCCCGGGCTCACTGCCGGGAGCCGGTTCGAACGAGTCGGAGGCGGCCAGTCCCGCAGAATCCGCCACGCTCTGCAGTTCCCGTCTGGTCATGTGCAGATCCGTCAGCGCTGCGATGAGGAAGGTCAGAAGCAGGGCGATGACGACGAAGCCGATCGCCAGTGGAGTGATCGACCCTTCATCGGCGTGGACCCGGTGCTGCTTTTGCGCCATCTCAGGCCTCACCCGCGGTGGCGACGACATCGGTGTGGGTGGCACGAAGAGTGATGTGCGGGGCATGCTTGGTGCCGAAGAGGAGCGGGAACCCAGGCAGAGACACCTTCGTCTCGACTCGTGCGGTGATGAGGGAACCTGCCTGTCCACAGGGTCCAGAGCATGAGTAGTCGATGGTGATGGGAACACCGGTGAGTCCGAAATCGGTGAAATGCATGTCGGCAACCTGGTGGGCCCTGCGTTCAGAGGGGTCGGCATCGCGGGCGGCGATCCGGGAGGCCGAGATCGCTGTCGACGTGGTGGCATAGCTGGCGGCCTGGAGCTGGGAGATCGCGAGCATGAGATAGACGACGGGGATGAGCAGCACGATCGAGGCGAAGATGAATTCGATGACGGCCGTGCCCGCATCGGAGGGCTCCTCCGGCATCTGCGCGTGAGTCTCAGTCACTGTCGACGTCCTCAGCGATGGACCGTCCGCTCAGATCCCACACCTCGGCGGGGCCCCACAGGCCGAGGACGGGCAACGGCGTTCGCACCCTGACCTTGACGACGTCGACCTGCCCGCGCTTCACCGTTGTGACGATGATCGACTGAGCGTAGCGCTCGCCGACAGACACGGTGATGAGCTCGGAAGTCAGGCGTTTGCCGTCGGCCATTGACTGATCGGCGAGGCTGGCTTGGCGGGCACCAGCGATGGCCGAATCGATGACGGTGTTGCGGACGTGGATGACCAGACCGATCTGCAGGGTTCCGGCCAGTACAAGGGCCAGGAGCGAACCGATGAGGGCGAACTCGGCGATCGCGGAACCGGAATCAGCCCGGGCCTCGCGCGCCTGGTGACTCACCCGGCGCCCCTGACCTTGTTCATGGCGTCCTGGAACATCGAGGTGAAGGCTTCGCCGGCCAACGCCCACAAGGCGACGACCAAACCTGCTGTCATCAACGTGATGAGGACCCAGCCGGGAACGTCACCGCGGTCCGGTCGGTCACCTCGGCGCTCGCCTTGGTGGTCCGGGTCTTCAGTTGAGAGGCCGATGACGAACACAGCGAATCGGTTCATCAGGTGGTGGAACACGGTGTCTCCTTCTGCGGTGCAATCGGTTTGCGGGGTGATCAGATGGTGAGGCGATCAGACGGTGGCAGGACCGGGCTGAGAGCGCGTCGGCTCAGGTCATGGACTCAGGTCGAGGACGGTGAGTGAGGGAAAGACGGCGAAGATGACGGTCACCGGCAGCACGAAGACGACCACAGGCACTAACATTCCGATCTCCTTCTTCCCCGACAGCTCGAGCAGACGACGGCGCGACTGTTCCCGCACATCGGCAGCTTGGGCACGGAGGACCTCCGCCAGCGGGGTTCCGCGGGTCATCGACACGGCCAGTCCGTCGACGAACTGAACGATCTCGGGGATGGCGATCCTGGTGGCCATCGAGTCGAGTGCATCGACGAGCGGTGTCCCGGTTCTCGTCGTCGCCAGGGCTGTGCGCAGCTCATCGACCAGGTCTCCCGAACAAGTGCGGCACACCCGTTCGAGTGCTTCGACGATTCCCTCACCAGCGGTGATGGACAGTGCAAGGAGTTCGGCGACGGTGGGGAACTCTGCGAGGACACGCGACTCGTGACGGGCGATGGCTTGGCTCAGGCGCCAGTCGTTGGCGATGTGTCCGGCGATGCCACCGCTGATGATGAGAACGAGGGTGACAACGGGGGAGAAGCCGCGGTGTGCCGAGAGCAGTCCGGCCACGCATCCGGCGGCGATCATTCCGGCCAGAATGCTCAGAACCTGATTGATTCGGAAGCGTTCCAGAGACGCACCCCCGCCGAGGCGGTTGATCCGCAGGCTCAATGTTGCGTCGGTGGTGATCCGGGATGTCACCCACATGGTGGCGCCGAACGTGGCGGACTTGAGCAGTCCCAGCAGCCCCTCCTTGCGGGGAGTCGGCGGAGCGTAGATATCGACCAATGATTCCTGATCACGCAGATACGGTGCGATGCGAGATGACAGCGTTGGTCGGCGCAGAGGCGGCAGGGAGAGGACGAAGACGCAGAGCGCGAGCCCGTTGAAAGCCCCGAGGGCAAGGATTGTGAGCGGATCGGTCAGCGCGCTCACAGCACCTCACTGCCCTCGGCCGAGCGGCGGAACGACGATGAGGACAGGGACGATCCTTCAATGACACGCGGCTCTTGCGGGAGCCTGCCGATCCGCTTCATCGCCTGATATGCCAGCAGCGAAACGACGAATCCGGAGGCGAGGAGAAGCAGACCGGTCTGGGAGTTGTAGGCAGCCGCTGTCTCTGGCCGGGTCGACAGGAACGCGAGCACCACCCAGGGAGCGGCCACCGCCAGACGGGCACCGTTGACCGTCCACTGCTGCCGGGCGGAGAGTTCATTGCGGGTGCGTGCGTCGTCGCGGACGAATTGGGCGAGTGCTCGCAGCATCGTGCCGAGGTCACTTCCGCCGACCTGCCTGGTCACGCTGAGTGCGACGACGATCCGGTCGGCCACAGGGTCGGCGCTGACCTGGCGGAAGCGTTCGAGTGCGATGGCGAATGAACCGCTGGCTCGATATTCCTCGGCGAAGACCTCGAACAGCGGTCGCAGCGGTTCGGGCCCGCGGTGGGCCAGCGAACTCAGGGCCTCGGGCAGCGACAGGCCGGCGCGCACACCGGAATTGAGATGGTCGAGGGTCTCGGGCCACAGTTCGCGGCGCATCACGTGTTTGCTCCGAGCACGATGTTGGAGCAGTCTGTGCGGCAACCATGAGGCGAAGAGACCGAAGCACAGAGCGATCGCCCAGGAACCGGTGAGGACGGTGGCGACGACGCTGATGATGATAAAGACGGCGATCGAGATCAAGATCAGGTGGCCCGGGTGCAGCCGTGGGAAGCCGGCCCCGGTGAGCATGTCGTCGAGTTCGCGTACCCATCGTCGCTGCACCCGTCTTTTCGACTGTCTCTGCCACAGCGATATCCACAGCAGAAAGAGACCGGCGCCGAAACACGCGCCGATGAGAAGGCTGAATTGGGAATAGCTCATGCGGCTTCCAGAATGGAATGGAGATCCTTGCCGATGGCGGAGAATCGTTCGCCGAGGTGGCCGAACCCCTGTCCGCGGACCAGTTGTCCCTGCGGCGAATGGAAGATCGTGTCGAGTTCGACGACGTCGCCTTCGACGCCACCGGGGACGGCGCAGATCTCACTGACGAGACGGGTCCCATTCGCATCACGTCGCAGGTGGACGACCACGTCGATGCTCACTGCCACGGTGGGGACGACGAAAGACGAGGAGATGTTCGCCCCGGCGAGAAGCGGCAGAGTGCAGATCTTCGTGATCGCGGCGCGAGCAGAATTCGCGTGGATCGTTCCCATGCCGGGCAGGCCGGAGTTCAAGGCCACGAGCAGGTCGAGGCTCTCGGCCTCACGGACCTCCCCGACGATTATGCGGGTCGGTCGCATGCGCAGAGCTTCCTTGACCAGTGAGCGCAGGGTGACCTCGCCGGTACCCTCAAGAGACGGTTGGCGGCACTGCATCGGAACCCAGTCGCGGCTGGGCAGGTTGAGTTCGAAGACCTCTTCACAGGAGATGATGCGCTCTCGGGCGGGAATGGAACCGGCCAGAGCATTGAGCATGGTGGTCTTGCCGGCCTGAGTTGCTCCGGAGACTAAGATATTCGCACCGCTGGCCACTGCCGCATCAAGGAATCTGGCGGACGCCGGTGTCAGGGATCCCTGGGCGACGAGGCCGGCGAGGTTCCGCGGGCGCTGAATGAATTTCCGAATGTTGACCGCAGGAAAGGAACGGGTGATGTCGGGCAGGACGACATGCAGTCGGGAGCCGTCGGGAAGCATTGCATCGACGAAAGGCTGTGACAAGTCGACCCTACGACCCGAGGTGCGCAGCATTCTCTCGATGAGATCATCGAGTTCACCTGCGGTCAGTTTCGTCGTCGTCAGCTGATGGAGTCCGTCGATGGCGATGAAGACTTCACTGGGGGAGTTGACCCAGATCTCTTCCACCCGGGGGTCATCGAAATAGTCCTGCAGCGCACCGAAGCCCGAAAGCTGGTTGTCGATCGAACGAAACGTGGCTTCCTTGTCTTCCAAGGGCGGAAGATCCGCGACCAGGCTGCGTTCGTCGTACTCAGAGATGACAGTGCGAATGACCTCTCGCGAGCGTTGCATATCGGCGCGAGGGTCCACATCGAGGTCTCTGATCCTCTTATGAACTTCGCTCTTGATGACCTCGGTGGCTTCCACATTGAACCCCTGGCGTCCAGAATACGAATCATGTTTCTAACAGCTGGATTTGTTTTTAACCTATATGTAGTCGAATCAAGAATCCAGTGATTCTCCGAATCTGTGGATAACTGTCTTCGTGACATGGAAATGTCATACCTGTAGTTTCAGCACGAAGATTTCGAATCGACTCGTCACTGCATTCGCATTGCACATTCCCGTAAACCGGTATAGATTCTCATCACTGTTGCAGTGGCTTTCCGCTCAGGCCTCGCGCACTACGGACCGCGTCACCGGCGGGATGACTTGATCTCCTGCTGGTGACGCTCATTGATCTCCTGCCGGTGGTGCTGAATTGCGTCGGTGCCCACCGGATCCCGCGCCGAGGTGGTGCGACATGACGTACCTCCTCGGCGCCGGTCGTCGGTGGCGGTCAGGGGTGAAGGGCAGGGACGAGGATTCAAGCCTGAGGGCCGCGATGCACTAGGCTGGACTCATTATGGCCATTGATTATTCTGCTGAAATCGCCAACCTCCGTCAGACCTACAAGGCGATCCTGGATGTGTCTGATCTGGACAACCTTCGCTCCGAGGTCGCCGAGATGACGGAGCAGGCATCGGCGCCGTCCTTCTGGGACGATCCGGACTCGGCTCAGAAGATCTCGGCCACGCTGTCGCACAAGCAGGGAACCCTGGAGAAGCTCGAGAAGTTCGGTGAACGCATCGACGATGCCGAGCTCCTCATCGAGATGTCCGAGGACGAGGGCGATGAGGACTCGAAGGTCGAAGCCGAGCGTGACCTCAAGAAGCTTCACGACCAGTTGGCCGAGCTCGAGATCTCGACGCTGCTCAACCACGAATACGACGAGCGTTCGGCCGTTGTGACTGTGCGCTCCGGCGCCGGCGGCGACGACGCCACCGACTGGGCGCAGATGCTCATCCGCATGTACATCCGCTGGGGCGAGAACCGCGGGTACAACGTGCAGCAGCTCGACACCTCCTACGCTGAGGGCGCGGGCATCAAGTCCGCCACGATCCAGGTCAATGCTCCCTACGCTTATGGAACCTTGTCTGTTGAGGCAGGCACCCACCGTCTTGTGCGCATCAGTCCCTTCGACAACCAGGGACGTCGCCAGACTTCCTTCGCCGCTGTCGAGGTTGTGCCGCTCATCGAATCCACCGACCACGTCGAAATCGATGAGAACGACCTGCGCATCGATGTCTACCGGTCATCGGGTCCCGGCGGTCAGTCCGTGAACACGACCGACTCGGCCGTGCGCATCACGCACGAGCCCACCGGTGTTGTCGTGAGCATGCAGAATGAGAAGTCCCAGATCCAGAACCGCGAAGCCGCGATGCGCGTGCTGCAGTCACGCCTCCTTGACCTCAAGCGTAAGGAAGAAGCAGCGCAGAAGAAGGAACTGGCCGGTGACATCAAGGCCAGCTGGGGTGACCAGATGCGCTCCTACGTCACCCACCCGTACCAGATGGTCAAGGACCTGCGCACAGGTTACGAGGTCAACAACCCCTCGAACGTCTTCGACGGTGACCTCGACGGCCTCATCGAAGCCGGAATCCGCTGGCGCAAGGAGCAGGAGATGGCCGAAGAGGCTTCCTGACCTTCGCAGGCGAGAGCCTGCCCCGAACGAGATGTGGGCGTGCGGTCGGTTCCTTTCGGGAATCGACCGCACGCCCACACTCATCTGCCCGGGATGGGCAGCTTCACCAGCGGCGGTGAACTTCTTCAGCCCAGCCGAAGACCTTCTCAACCGGGTACGCACGACCGCTGAGTGACCATACCGTGCCAGAGAAGTAGCCGAAGGCCTGATCCTCTCGGCTGCTGACGACCTTCTTGTCGAATTCGGAATGGCGATGATATTCGGGAGTGAACTGCAGGTCGACTCGTTCGCCCTTGATCGTCCAGGGAGCCATCCAATTCTCGGTGTCATACGTCCACTCGAGCTCTTCGCTGATCTTCTCGATCTGACCGCCCAGGCGCAGCGCATTCTCTGTCGATGGGGTTCCTGCAGTCCACTTGGCACCGAACTGCAGGCCGATTTCCTCACCGTTCGTCATACCGCTGCCTGAGGCCCAGTTCCACAGGGTTTCGTATGGCCATTTCCCGCGCCCGTGGTCCATGGTCGCCGTCGTCGTCTTCTCATCCAGCAGGTAGGTGACACCATTGGCTCGAACACGTCCGCTCGCGGTCAGGCAATTGTCCTTGCGGGTGTACTGGAAACGCCGTTTGCTCCACGGAACCAGGACGCCCATCGACTGATGATCATCTGGAATGCTCACTTCCACCTCGGCGTTCACATGTGCTGTCGCGACGTTGAGCATCATCGCCTGATCACCGGGCGTGACCGAGATGTCGATGTCCTTCTTGCCCGAGTGGATCGGCTGAGTGCCCCATGGTGCGCGTGAGGTCGGATTGGACCTGAACCAGTCCATGCTGCCTGCTGTCGTCTCCGTCTGTGTTGTTCTGTCGAGGAAGAACAGGGACGTAGCGGACTTGTAGTCTGTATCCGAAATGGAGAAGGCGAGGATCATCTCCGGCGATACGATGCACCAGTAGTCGAATCTCTTCCGACGGCCCCAGCCCTTGAGGTTAGCCCTGTGCAGCGGGAACCGACTCCATCCGACGGCCGCTTCGTTGAGCGTGCCGTCACTGAGGCACATGTCGACGGGCTCGTGCAGTTCTTTCTCCATGTGTATCCCTTGCTCTGGTTCAATCGTGGTGCGGTGCGTGTGGTTCGACTGGGGGTCGTGGCTCGACTCGGGGCTGGTGCAGACAGGGCTCTGGTGCAGGCAGCGCTCTGCTGCAGACAGGGAGGTCTCGAAGCGTCGAGTATCAGGCCTTCGCGCTCTTCATCTCCTGGAGCTCCTTGAGGATCTGCGGATACTGTTTGTCGAGCTTGAAGAAGTAGAGGAGCACTGCCATGAGAATGCTGACGAGCGACGGCACCCAGATGAAGAGATTCGAGATCATCGTCACCGATTCCGCAGACTGTGTTGCCTGGTCTCCTGCATACCCACTTGCCGCGAGTCCCCAGCCGATGAGGGCGCTTCCCAGGCCGGTGCCGACCTTGATCCCCATGCTCGCCCCGCTGTAGATAAGCCCTTCGATGCGGACGCCTGTCTTCCATTCGCCGTATTCCATGGTGTCGGCGAGCATGGCGAAGATGACGCCCATGATCGCGGCTTTGCCGATTCCCCGGACGACCTGTCCGATGACGACGACGGCAGTGCTGTCGGGTACTAAGAAGATGATCAGAGACCCGACGACGGCGATCAGGCAGCCGACGATCGCGGTATTGCGCTTGCCGAATCGACGAGTGATGGGCACGACGATGAGCATGCCGCCCAAAGTGGCAAGGGTGAGCGCAGTGGCGACAAGCCCGACCAGCGCAGGCGATCCGAGTACATACTCGGAGTAGTAGATCGCGACTCCGGCGGTGATCGCATTGTAGATGTACATCAGCAGCAGGACGAGGGTCGCGATGAACCAGTATTTGTTGCGCACCAGCGAGATCAGACTGGCTTTGACGGTTGGGCGGTCCTTGTCCTGTTTGGTGCCGACAGGATCCGTGCGTTCCTTCGTGGACCAGAACGTGAAGAAATACGTGGCCGCGGCGATGAGCCCGAAGAGGATGAATGCGTAGATCCAGCCGGACTGGCCTCCGCCGAAGAAGTCGACGATCGGCAGCGTGATGTTCGTGATTGCGATGATGGCGACATAGGCGCCGACCATCTTCGCTACGTTGAGCACCGAGCGCTGGTGCTGGTCGTAGGTCATCAGCGCGCCAAGCGTGCCGTGGGGGATCTCCACAGCTGTGTAGACGAGGAGTGCAATGTTGTAGGTGATGATGATGTAGATGATCTGGGTGGTTGTGCTGGCATCGGGGACCGCGAAGAGTGCCGTGGCGACGACTGCAAATGGCAGTGCCATCCATAGGAGCCACGGTCGAGCCTTGCCGAAGCGAGTGCGCGTTTTGTCGAGGACGACGCCCATCACCACATCACTCGCCCCGTCGACGAGTCGAGAGAAGAGGAAGATGGTGCCGATCAGCCCCGCGGCGACGCCGACGACGTCGGTGTAGAAATACACGAGGAAGGTTGAAATCCCGGTCCAGACGACGTTATTGGCTCCACCGGCCATTCCATAGCCGAGTTTCTCGACGAAACCAGGCTTCTCGAGATCGCGCTGCTTGATCGGGTTGGCGGTGCTGTTCACAGGCATGAGCTTCCTTGGTCATTCCGGGCATCAGAAGGCTCTGACTTCTGACGCGCTGTTCGGCGGGGTGCCGTTCACTTTCCACACGAGGCGATTCACTGTTGCGAAGCCAGGCGTGCAGATTTGAGCACAGGCGGAGAGGCGATGGGCCCCAACAAAGGTGCTCTGTATGAAGATCTAAGCAGACCTACGCGCGTATTGCAACGTGGAAATAAATGGGCAGAAGTAGCGAAGATGGGGAGAGCTGCTGCTGACGAACGGTGTCAGTGAGGTCGCGAAATCAGTCAGTATCAGACGGGCAGAGCCGATCCGTGTGAGAAGCACAGGGTCCCGATCTGGGACGTGAGTGCTTAGCTCGCAGCGCCCGCTGTCGATTCGCGGATCATCAGGCGGTGAGGTGCTACGCGGCCGACCGGAGCCTCCGAGGAGCCCTGGATGCGCTTATGCACTGCTTCAACGGCGAACCGCGCGATTGCATTCATGTCGGGCGCAACTGTCGTGAGCGTTGGGGCGGAATATCCGCCTTCCGGGGTGTTGTCCCAGCCGGTGACAGCGATGTCGCTCGGTACCTTCACATCGGCTTCCCTGAGCGCACGAAGCAGGCCGATGGCCAGAAGATCGTTCGCGCATACAACTGCATCGATCTGAGTTGTTTGGTGCAGGAGCAGAATCTGCTGAGCACGGGAGTAGCCCTCCTCGCGGGAATAGTCGCTTTCTGCGCCGACTGCTTCGGCAATATCGGCCTGTGGAGCGGCGCCGATGATCAGCTCTGGGTTCTCGTCTATCTCAGCGGTGGCGAGGGCACGGCGGTAGCCTTCGAATCGCAGATCTCCGGTGCCGAGGGTACCTTCGGTGAGGTAGCCGAGGAAGGCGATTCGGCGGTGCCCGAGTGAAATGAGGTGTTCGGTCGCTTCGCGGGTCGATTCGACATTGTCGGCGGTGACATGGTCGATTCTGGGATCGAGCGTGTGCTCCCCGAGCAGGACGAGCGGTGTGTCGTCGCGCGCAGCCAGAATTGAGTCGACAGGCAGCGTCAGGGGGCTGAAGATGATGCCATCCGTCTGGATGCTCTGGTAACCGCGAGCAACCTGTTCTTCCTTGTCAGGCAGGCCGCGTGTCTCGTCGATCAATACTGTGTATTCATATGCCTTGGCCGCCTCAACGACGGCGTGTGCCAGGCTGGCGAAATAGGGGTGGTCGATGTACGGGATTGCGAGTGTGATGACATCGCTGCGCCCACTGCGCAAATGCCGAGCCGCCATCTGGGGTTTGTATCCCAGTTCGGCAATCGCATCCTCAACCTTTGCCTTAGTTTCCGGCCGCAGGTAGCGATGTCCGTGGATGACGTTGGAGACGGTGCGCCATGAGACTCCGGCCAGGGCGGCGACGTCCTTGATGCTGGGGCGGGGCTTGCCTCGTCTAGTCCCGGCCTCGTCTGTCATATAACCACTTCTCCGTGTCTGTTCCTCAAGCCATCATATTTCCACAGAACTCAGGCAAGCGGAAAACTTGGGGCCTCCGAAGGGGTGGGCGGCAGGTCTGGATGACACAGTGTCCAGCAGATGCACCGCCTCGGCGGCTGTGAACTTCCTCCAATGCGCAACACACGCCCTTAAGCCTCCCGGAACATGATGGAGCTGTTACGTACAGTGGAAGCGGCCGAGCCATCCGCGACATGATTGAAGACCCTCTTGATCAAATTCGACTCAGTTTCGAAGTCCTACGACGCACGCTCCCGCAGAGCACTCGACGACATCTCGTTCGAGGCCGAGCGTGGAGAATTCGTGTTCCTCGTCGGTGCTTCGGGCTCGGGTAAGTCCACGGTCATCCGCCTCATCCTGCGCGAAGAGGTCCCCAGCACCGGGCGCATCCACATCGCCGGAAAGTCGGTCGTGAAGATGCCCAGCTGGAAGGTGCCCTACCTGCGGCGGGGGATCGGCACAGTCTTCCAGGACTTCCGCCTGCTGCCGAACAAGACCGTCTTCGCCAACGTCGCCTTCGCCCTCCAGGTCATCGGCAAGTCTCGGGCGTCAATGTCGACCCTTGTCCCCGATGTGCTCGAGACCGTCGGACTGGCTGGCAAAGAGAAGCGCTACCCCAACGAACTCTCCGGCGGTGAGCAGCAGCGCGTGGCCATTGCCCGTGCCGTCGTCAACAAGCCGGGTATCCTGCTCGCCGATGAGCCCACAGGCAACCTCGACCCGACCACCAGCGCCGACATCATGTCGGTGCTTGAGAAGATCAACCGCAACGGCACCACAGTGCTCATGGCCACTCACGACGGAGAGATCGTCAACCGGATGCGAAAACGAGTCATCGAACTCTCCGAGGGGACAATCGTCCGCGACGTCGAAGAGGGCACGTACGGAGTCGCCTCATGAGGGCCGGATTCATCCTCTCCGAGGTCTGGTCAGGGCTGCGCAAGAACGTGTCCATGGTCCTGTCCGTGGTGCTCGTGACCTTTGTGTCCCTGCTCTTTGTCGGCGCCGCGATCTTGCTGCAGATGCAGGTGGGGCAGATGAAGGACTACTGGTACGACCGCGTCCAGGTCTCCGTCTTCCTGTGCCCACCCGACTCCGAAGCCACCAACTGCGTCGAAGGTGAAGCCACCGATACGCAGAAGAAGAATATCGAAGATCAGCTCAACAGCTCAGAGCTTGCCCCCTACGTCGACGAGGTCTACTTCGAAGACAAAGGTGAGGCCTTCGAACACTTCCAGGACCAGTTCAAGGGCACCAGCCTCGAAGGCACCGTTCCCGAAGACGAGATGAACGAGTCGTTCAGGGTCAAACTCCAGGACGCCGAGAAGTACGACATCATCAAAGAATCGTTCTCCTCGACCCAGGGCGTCGAGGAGGTCGTTGACCAGAACCAGCTCCTCGATCGCCTGTTCAGCGTCCTCAATATCGCCACCGTCGTGGCTGTCGCGATTGCCGGAATCATGCTGCTGTGCGCCATGCTGCTCATCGCCACGACCATCCGACTCTCCGCCTTTTCAAGGAGGCGCGAGACCGGAATCATGCGCCTGGTGGGTGCGTCGAACACCTTCATCCAGCTCCCGTTCCTGCTCGAAGGCGTCATCGCCTCGGCGATCGGTGCGACCCTGTCCGCCGGTGCACTGGGACTCCTCGTCCACTTCGGCGTCAGCGGCTGGCTGGAAGGGCAGGCGACGGGCTTCAGCCTGATCTCCGGAGTCAACGTCCTCATCGTTGCCCCGATTCTCATCGCCATCGGTGTGATCATGGCCGGTGCATCATCCCTGATCACTTTGAATAAGTACACGAAGGTCTGACATGAAACGCAGACTCGGCTTAGCGGTGACGGCAGCGGTGCTGGCTGTCATCCTGCCCGTGAGCGCGGCGGGGGCCGATCCCCGCGATGACAAGAGCAAGGTCGATGACCGGGTCAAGGAGCTCCAGCAGGAGTTCGAGGGACTTGACGAGGACCTGGCCCGAGTCATCGCCGAACGCGACGCGGCGGAAGAGAAGCTGCCCGAGGCTGAGGCCGCGTCGAAGAAGGCCGACGATGCGCTGAGTGAGGCCATTGAGACGGATGACGCCATGGCCGCTCGACTCACCTCGGCGGAGAATGCACAGTCGGATCTCAAGACCTCGATCAAGGACGGCGCGGAGGAGATCGACAAGCACAGGACTTCGGCCGCGCGCATCGGGCGTCAGGCATATCAGAACTCGGGCATCACCTCTGACCTGGCGATGCTGCTGCAGATGGCCGAGGGGACAAGCGCCGACGGTGGAATCGGGCGCGTGGACTCCGCCGTCCGATCACAGCAGCGCACGATCGACAACCTCTCCGAGCAGCGAGCGGTCAACAAGAACAACGAAGAGCGCCTCTCGGGTGTCACCGATGAGATTTCGGACCTCAAAGACGAAGCCGCCGAGGCGGTGCTGGCCAAAGAGGCCGCACAGATCGACGCGAAGAAGAAGTCCGACAGTCTCAACGACATCATCTCCGCGAAGGACGATGCGGAGAAGACGATCTCTGACAACAAAGCCACGACCGAGGAACAGCTGCAGAAGGAACAGGACGAGCAGGACCGGCTGGCGAAGAAGGTTCGCGAGTGGGAGAAGGAGCAGGAGAAGAAGGGCAAGTTCGTCTATGGTGACGGAGAGCTGGCCAATCCAGCTGAGGGCTATCCCATCACCTCGCCTTTCGGATACCGCATCCACCCGATCACCGGTGCGAAGAAGCTGCACTCGGGCACCGACTTCGGCGTCCCCTGCGGCACCCCGATCAAGGCCGCCGGCGACGGCATCGTCGTAACCTCGGGGTGGACAGGCGGCTACGGCAACCGCGTCGTCATCTCCCACGGAAAGATCAAGGGCGACTCGATCGCCTCGACGTACAACCACAACACGGACCTCAAGGTCCACGATGGGCAGAAGGTGAAGAAGGGCCAGGTCATCTCGGATTCGGGTACGACCGGCGCATCCACGGGCTGCCACCTGCACTTCGAGGTCATGAAGAACGGCGGCTACGTCGATCCGATGCCCTACATCTCCTGACCGCAGCCGATTGAGCGCGGCTTCGCCGAGGTGACCCTTCGGCAGTCGGCACCATGGCCTTTCGCACGCGATATCATTGAGATAGAATTGTCGGTCTGCGTGTCTACGCGGTTGAGCAGTCTTCTGAGACTGAAAGCTGCGGCCGGACACACTGATCCGAGACAGAGGGAGGAGGCCGGTCATGCCGAAGGAAACTGGCAAGAAAGTCATCGCGAGGAACCGCAAGGCGCGCCACGACTATCTCATCGAAGATACGTGGGAGGCCGGTCTCGTGCTGAGCGGAACCGAAGTGAAGTCACTGCGAGAGGGCAGGGCGTCGCTGACCGACGGGTTTGCGCTGATCTTCCAGAACGAAGCGTGGCTTGAGGGCGTCTACATTCCCGAGTACGCACAGGGGACATGGACGAACCACACTGCTCGCCGACGCCGGAAGCTGCTGTTGCACCGCGAGGAGATCCTGCGGATATCGCAGAAGGTCAAGGAGTCCGGGCGCACCCTCATTCCGCTGGAGCTGTACTTCGACGGATCTCGCGTCAAGGTCGAGATCGCGTTGGCCAAGGGCAAGCGCGAATGGGACAAGCGTCAGGCCCTGCGTGAAGCGCAGGATAAGCGTGAGGCTGAGCGGGCGATCAAGTCCAAGCAGTTCCTCTGAATCGGTTCCTCTGACACCGAAGATCTGACTGAATTCCCGTCCGCGGGAATGCAATTGGGTCGTGTGGTGTTGTGGGAGTATGCTGGTTATTCTGGTCGGCGCGTGAACCTGTTTGCGCAGGTGGATGAGCTGGGCAGATTTGGTAAAAGAATATGGGGATGATCGGTTTCGACGTCGGACACTGCGACGGGAGAAGCGGGCCGAGAATGTAGAGTCATCTCGTTAATGTCCTCTGCAAAACAATAGGTGCTAAGTCTAATAACCGCACCGATTTCGCCCTCGCTGCCTGATTAGGCCGAGCTGCGAATCCGTCAGTCTAGAGTTGCTTCCACTCTAGGTCCTGGCGTCGCTTAGGGAGCCACTGCTTCAGATATTCGTTGAGGGTATCTGAGGGACTTTTACTCAACTCCGTTCGTTGGTCCACATGTTCGTGTGAGGGCCAGAACCTAAGAAACTACTTCACGAACTGCGCCCGGAGAAGTCCTGACAATCTGCCGACGGACGCGGGTTCGATTCCCGCCATCTCCACTTCAATGCCCTGGGTTCCTTGTGAACCCAGGGCATTTTCTGTTGGTTCCCGGCACTCTTGATCCAGGCAATCGTCTCTCCCCGACCCCCAGAACACAAATGATCAGGACTGTACGACCAAATGATCAGGACTGTACGACTCTGGCAATTTGATTGTCTGAGTGGCGAGGACCTGGATACGTCAGCACCGATCTCTACGAGTTCACACGGATGACTTCCTCCTGATACGGCGCAATGACCGCACCCGAGATCCGCAGGTCGAGCACCAGGAACCTCCGTTCGTCGACCGGAATCTCTTTCCATTCGTTGACGACTTCGAGGTCGGCCAGCGAGTGGACGGCAACACCGTGCCCTCCGGCGGCGCTGCCCAGCGCTGCGAAGTCGATCTCATCGATGAGCATCGGTGCCTTATTCAGGCCCTTGAGTCCGTAAAGATTCACCTCGGCACCATAGGCGGCGTCATTGAAGACGACGGCCATGCCGCGGCCCCCGGCTGAACGGATTGCGGTATCAAGGTCGGACAGCGCCATGGCGCCGCCCCCGTCGCCGGTGGTGAGAACGATCGTCGAATCCTGATTGGCGCGTGCCGCCCCTGCAACGCTGTGCCAGCCGAGCCCGATCGACTGGAACGCCGTGCCGACCATCGCCAGACGGTCGGGTGCGCTGGGCTCCCAGAACATGTTCGCCCACGCGATGAAGTGACCGCCGTCGGAGACCACGACTCGGGCCTCTGGCATCAGCTCTCCGAGTCGTGCAGCGGCAGCACGAGGGTCCAGGCGACCATCCTCGGCGAACTCCGTACCCATTTCGTGGGCCCGGTCAGCGGCCGTATCCACGGTCTCGCGCCACCCGCTCGCTACCGCACCCGAGGCCTCCAGCCGTGTGACCAACTCGCCCGCAGCAAGCTTGACATCGCTGCGGATGAAACCGCCGACCCGGGCATTCGTGGCCCGATCATCGGTGTCGATCTGCCAGACCGCTGTCGACGGGTGGAACAGCTCGCCGAATCGCATCGTGAACTGGTTGAGTGAAGCCCCGAGGACGACGGCGATGTCCGCCTCGCGGATTCGCTCCATGGCCTCAGGGGCACCGAATCCTCCGGCCACGCCGAGGTCATAATCGGCATCTGGGAATACATTGCGGCCAAGGGCAGTAGTCGTAGTCAACGCCCCTGTGGCTTCTGCCAGGGCACCGAGCTCGGCCTCTGCACCTGCCAACCACGCACCTCGGCCGGCCAGAAGGATCGGTCGTTCCGCCTCGGCGAGGGCAGCCGTCAGACGATCGAGCGAGGTCTGTGAGAACTCGGACGCCGGCGCCAGGGGAGCGGGTCGTCCGGGTCCCGGAACCGAGGGAATCTCACCGATGTCGAGGGTTGCGACATCGTAGGGGATCGCGAGGACAACGGGCACTCGGTACGTCAGCGCGTGCTCGATTGCGGTGACAGTCGCGGCCGCCGCATCGACGCGCCCGACGGTATAGGTGCGCACGCCCACCGCCGAGGCCATCGCGATCTGGTCGACGTCCCAGGGACGCGGACCGGACGTTGGCTCGTCACCGACGACAAGGACGAGTGGAACCTTGGCCTGCGCGGCTTCCGCCAGCGCAGTGAGGGTGTTTGTGAACCCGGCGCCGTAGGTGGTGGTGGCCGCGGCGATTCTGCCGGAGGTGCGGAAATGCGCATCGGCGGCAACGACGGTGCCGGCTTCGTGCCGAACGGCAGTGTAGGTCGCCGAGGTGGAGGTCAGAAGAGCATCGAGGAAGTAGGCGTTGCCGTTGCCCATGAGTCCGAAGACTTCATCGATGTGGTGGGCCAGAGTGTGAGCGACGTGTGCCGAGGTGTGAGCCATCAGGGGCCTTTCGCGGATGAGAGATATGGAAGAGAACGATCCATATATGTCTCACACGCGGGTCCCGCGGCTTCGCGCTCCTTTTTCGAGCACCGGCTTTTCGGCAGCAACCGGATTCGACGTTGGCACCGGCCTGACCATTCGAATATAGATGAAAGCGGGCCGGTCGTCCAAGTTCTGCTGGTCCACATGGAGCCAGCTGCACCGAGAAACGGGACGAGCGTCGAAAAACGCACGCGCGCATGAGAGATTCGACGCAGCGTGCGTTTTTCGATGGCGGCTCCGCAGCACAGCCAGCTGTGGGTCTGCTGGTGGCTGGGTGCCTGCTACCTGTTCAGTCGTTCCTTCCATGCGGCCATGACCTCCGGTGGTGTCGGTTTCGATACCAGGGAGCCGATGACGTATCCGAGCAGTGATGCGATGAGGCCCAGGTAGATGGCTTCGTTCGAGTAGATGCCCATCGTGATCATGATGACGATCGTGGTGAGCGAACCCAGGATCATGCCCGCCATGACGCCGATGATGTTTCCGCGTTTGAAGATCAGCCCACCGAGGATGGGGATGAAGAGTCCGGCCACCAGCAGGTTGTAGGCGACCGTCAGCGCCTCGACGACGCTGGGCATGATCATCGCAAGGATGAGGGTGACGATGCCGAGTCCGATGAGGTAGATGCGAGAATCACGGATCTCGTCTCCGGTTTCGCGGACCAGCGATTTCACGAGCGTCGACTTCGTCGCCCCGCCGGAGCTGAGAGGAGAAACGTCGCCGTGCACCGAATTGGCTGCCTCAGCTGTCCCGGCTCCGCTGGTGTCCCCGGCCGCCTCGGCTGCCCTGGTTCCGCCGGCTTCCCCGGCCTCACCGGCCGAATCAGCCGGCACCGGAACGATGTCCTTGCGAGCAAGCAGGGGTTCGACGATGTCCTGGCGGCACACTGTCGCAGCCGCCATGAGCGAGCCGGAGGCTGTCGACATCATTGCTGCCAATGCCGCGGCGAGGACTAATCCGCCCAGCAGGGGCGACATCGCAGCATCGACGACGGCGACGAACACATCGTCTTGGACTTCGATGCCGGGCACGATCTTCGTGGCGGCCATGCCGATGAGCGCACCGGCCACGGCGTAGAGGAGGCAGTAGACGCCAGCCGACAGACCGCCCCACCTGGCCACGCCGGGGCTGCGTGCAGTGAACACCCGCTGCCAGATGTCCTGTCCGATGAGCAGTCCCAGAGTGTAGATGAGGATATAGCCGAGAATTGCCTGCCAGCCGATGCCCACCGGGCTGGTCTGCTCGGCCGGGAGCGATGAGAACAGCTCTCCGATGCCACCGGACTTGCTCAGCACGATCGGCAGCATGATGAGGAAGATGCCGATGGTCTGGATGAAGAACTGCACGAAGTCGGTCAGCGTGATCGACCACATTCCGCCGAGCATCGAGTAGAGGATGACGATTCCACCACCGATGAGCACGGACCAGAACTTATTGATGTCGAAGAGCGCGTGGAAGATCGTCGCATAGGCGACCGTCGACGTCGTGGAGATCATCAGCCCGTAGGCGGTCATGATCGCGCCCGAGACCAGGCGGGAGCCCTTTCCGTAGCGCAGCTCCAGCATCTGTGAGACCGTGTAGATCTCCAGCTTCTGGATCCTCGGGGCGAAGAACAGCGAGAGCGCGATGATGCCCAGGCCGATGCTGAAGACCAGCCACATCCCGGACAGCCCCGAGGTGTACCCGAGGCCGACGCCGCCGATAGTCGAGGCCCCGCCGAGGACGACCGCGGACATCGTGCCCGTGTACAGCCACCCGCCCAGGCGGCGGCCCGCGACGAGGAAATCGTCCTGATTCTTCGCCTTGTACCGGCCCCAGATTCCGAACCCCACCATGGCGGCGAGATAGATGATGACGACTAGAGAGTCCACGTCGACCCTTTCTTAGTTGGCTGCATGAGCAATCGGCTCAACGGGTGCTTCAGCACCCGAGTGTGATGTGAATGGTGGTGGGAACGGTCCGGTCGAGCGCCTCAGCCACGGCGGTCGGGAGCAGCTCGTCGATGTCGGACTCAGCGATCGTCGCCCCTGACCCACCCATGGACCGGCCCAGGGCCGCGAAGTCGGGACGGGTGAGTCTGACCGCGAACGGCTCGATCGTCCGGTCGACCATCTGAGCCTCGATTTCGGCGTACCCGCCGTTGTCGACGATGACGAAGGGAATCCCCAACCCCAGCTCGCCCGCCGTCATCAGCTCCTGGATGGAGAACATGGCAGCTCCATCTCCCAGGATGCAGGCGACCGGACGCGCACTGTCGGCCAGCTTTGCCCCGATGGCAGCAGGAATACCGTAGCCCAAGGTCGCAAAACCGGGCATGTAGAGCAGCTGATCGGGTGTGCTGGCCGTCAGCGCGTGCACCGACCCGTCGTAGGTGACCTGGGATGAGTCCCCGGCGACGACAACAGAGGGTCCCGCACCCTGTTCGACGAGGCGAGTGACACGAGCGCCGATGGACTCGAAGTCGAAGTCCGAACCCCAGGAGGCTCGGATCTCCTGAACGCGTTCGGCTCCGCCTCCTGTGGGGGTGACTTCTCTCGCCGAGGTGGTCGTGGGCGCGTTCTGGTCCAGCTCGGTCATCAGCGCGGTGAGGAATTCTCCCGCATCGGCGCAGGCGAGGATGTCCCCGCCGAGGTTCTTGCCCAGCTGGTCGGGGTCGATATCGCAGCGAATGACGACCTGTGTGGAGGCTTCGTCGCGGATGCCGGCCGATGTCTGGGCGCCGATGAGTCCGCCCCAGAGGTCGGAGTCGGCGAGTTCGGAGCCGAGGACGATGAGCACATCGGCTGCCGCGGACTCGGCTTGAACGCTGGGGAAGCGAACGTTGGAGCCCAAAGACAGCGGGTGGTCCTCGGAGATGATGCCCTTGCCATTGGCGGTTGTGGCCACCGGGGCATCGAGTTCCTCCGCGAAGGCCCTGACCTCGGCGCTCGCCTTGCGGGCCCCGCCACCGGCGACGATGAGCGGACGAGTGGCACCGCCCACCGCCTCGGCGGCACGAGAGATGACTCGCGGGTCCAGACCCGGACGGCGGCCCGGGATCTGCGTCGGAACACTGCCGTTCCAGACGCCCTCGAGCACGTCGAGGGGCACCTCGATGTGAACGGGACCCGGGCGTGAGGAGGAGAACATGGCGAACGCTTCGGCGACGGCCTGCGCAGCACCCTCGGCCGTGCGGGTGCGCTGAGAGGAGACCAGCAGGCGGTTCAGCGCCCCGGAGGAATCCTTTGTCTCATGGAGCATTCCGACATCGGCGCGCTCAAGCCCGGTGGGAACACCGGGGGAGAGGATGAGCATCGGGCGTGACTCCGCATAGGCAGTCGCCGCGGCCGTGATGACATTCGTCAACCCCGGACCCGAGGTGGTGATGACGACTCCGGGTTTGCCGGAGACGAGGAAATATCCGTCGGCACCGTAGCCGGCACCCTGCTCGTGGCGGGGTGTAATGGCACGGATTCCGAATTCGCTCAGGTGTCGGTAGAACTCGAGGTTGTGTGTGCCGGGAATTCCGAAGATCGTGTCGACGCCGTGCGCGGCCAGGGTCGCGATGACGGCCCGGCCGCCGTTGCGGAACTCCTCGCCAGGCGCGATGTTCTTGTCATCTGCCATCTTCAGACCCCGAGGGCTTCGCCGCTGGGGCCCGAAGGACCGGTGAGACCATTGGCCTCGGCAGCCCACAGGGAGAGCATTTCGTAGCCGACATGGGCCGCGGCGAGTCCGGTGATCTCGGCATGGTCATAGGCGGGCGCCACTTCGACGATCTCGGCTCCGACGACATTGAGCCCCTGGAGTCCGCGAATCGAGTTGAGCAGTTCGCGGCTCGTCATGCCGCCTGCCTCGGGGGTGCCTGTGCCGGGGGCGGCAGCAGGGTCGAGGACGTCGATGTCGACGGACAGGTAGACGGGTGCATCGCCGAGTCGTCTGCGCATCCGAGCCACGACTTCCTGGACGGACGTGAACTGGTAGTCGTCGCTGCGGATGATCTGGAATCCGAGCACAGCGTCGTCTTCCAGGTCTTTTTCGCCGTAGAGCGGTCCGCGGATGCCGACATGCATACAGGACTCGAGGTCGAGCAGACCTTCTTCGCTGGCGCGGCGGAACGGGGTGCCGTGCGTGTACGGGGCACCGAAGTAGGTGTCCCAGGTGTCGAGGTGGGCGTCGAAGTGCAGGACCGCGATCTTGCCGTGCGTCTTGTGCAGGGAACGCAGGTTCGGCAGGGCCAGTGTGTGGTCGCCGCCGAGTGTGAGCAGCTTGGCCCCATCAGCACGCATCTCATCGGCGGTCCGTTCGACTTCGGTGATGGCCTCTTCGATGTCGAAGGGGTTGACGCCAAGGTCACCACAGTCGGCGACCTGCTGCCAGGTGAACGCGTGGACGTTCGTTGCCTGGTTGTAAGGGCGCAGCAGTTTGGAGGACTGGCGGATGTGGGCGGGGCCGAATCGTGCGCCCGGACGGTAGCTGACGCCGGCGTCGAAGGGGACGCCGAGGATCTTGACGTCGATCTTCTCACCTGGTCGCTGTGCTTCGACCTCGTCGATGCGCGGGAGCAGACCGAAGGTCGGTGGCCCCGCGAAACGTGGTGTCTGGCTGTAATCGGCGGGTCCAATGGGCTGAGTCGACATCGGCTCTCCTTTGAATTCGTGAATGTTCTCTGTGGTGCGTGATTGCCATCAGCCTAGGACGTGGCTCACACAACGCGAATATCCAGAATGGAGGATTTGGAAATGTAGATATCCATTGCGGATAGTATGGATCTCATGGTCACCTTGGGTCAGCTCTGGGCACGTCAGGAACTCGCGCTCGACGTCGTCGTCGATTCTCCGAGCGCCGGATCGGCCGATGTCACGATCGTGCACTCCTCGGAGCTGCCCGCGGTTGACGAATGGTTGGCCGGAGGAGAGGTTCTGCTCACGATCGGCGTCGGTCAGGACCTTGGCGGCGAGGGCGTGGGCGACTATGTCGGGCGCCTCAAGCGTGTGGGGGTCCTTGCGCTCGGCATCGGCCTTGGCTCCGCTTTGCCGTGGCAGGCGCTTCCACCGGCGCTGATCGAGCACGCAGAAGCTCAGGAGCTTCCACTGTTCGGGGTCCCCGAACCTGTTCCTTTCGTCGCGGTCGTCGATGCCTTCACCAGAATGCGTGAGGAGGAGACGAACCGAGAGCTCACCCGGGCCAGCAGTGCGGGACGGCGGTTCGCCACCGACCTCGCGCATCAGGGTCCCGCCGCGCTTGTCGCAGATCTGGCCAGCACTCTGGGGACGGACGTTCGGTTCGTCTCACCCACAGGCAGGGGGCTGACCGGCACCGATGCCGAGAACCTTGTGCGGCATGACCTGATTGCCGAAGCTCTCAAACCCTCGATGGCGCCGCGTCTTCTGCGTACTGAGGTGGAAATCGTCGAAGCCGTTCCGGTCGGAGACGAGCAGGTTCGAGGATGGATCCTCGCCCCCGCCGAGGTGGCCGGCAATCCGCGCACCCGTGGACTGCTGCTTTCCACTGCAGCGGCACTGTTGAGTCTGAACATCACAGAGGTCCCGCCTCGGCGATCGGATTCACAGCTCTTCACGACTCCCTTGACGGCAGGACAGGCTCGGGCCGAGTGGGTGCGCGAGACCGGCCTGGCTCCGGTCTCACGAGTGAAGTTCACGGTCTTCGGCAATGTGCGAGGTGGGGTCCCGGAGACGCTGCTGGGTGATCTGGGTGATGGAACTCTCCTGGTCCGTGCCGGTTCGATGCTCGGGGTCATCGAACCCGGTACCCAGAGGGCGTACCAGAGCCGTCTCGATGCGGCCGAACTGGCAGCGGGTCATGCGAGTACGGTCGATCGGGTTGCGGAGGTCACCGGACTCGACAAGCTGTTTGCGAAGATGATCCCACTGACTCAGGTCCACCACACGTGGACCGTGTGGCGAACGCAGCACGAAAGTGCGACCTCGGATGTGCGGGCACTGCTGTCGTCGATCGATGAGTCAGCGGCGCAGAGATTCGTCGACCGAGTGCTGGGCACGCTCCTTGCTTCACGCGACGAACAGGACCTGCTGCTGACGCTGCGAGCCTTCATCGCAGCAGGAGGAGTGCGGGATGCGGTCGCAGCTGAACTCGGCATCCACCGCCACACAGTGCGTGCACGAATGGCGAAGATCGAGACGCTGTTGGGCCGCGACCTCACCCGGGCGGAATCGGTTCAAGCCGTGGCCTTGGCCCTTGAGCTCGCAGAACTCTGAGAGGCGTCCCGGGCCGGTCCAGCCAGCTCGATGTGCTTAGTCGAAGTGCTCGGAGTAGAAGGCTGCGGCGACCGCGAGGACACGGTCGAGCCCTTCTTGTTCACCGATGCTGATACGCACCCCGTCGCCGAGGTTGCGTACCGCAACGGCCTGCTCGACGCAGGCATCTTCAAAGGCTGAGGACAACTGGCCAAGGGGCAGCCACACGAAGTTCCCCTGCGCCTCAGGCACGTCCCAACCCTGGTCGCGCAGCGCGTGGGCGAATTCATCGCGAACGGCAGCGATCTCCTTGGCCCGGACGTCGACCTCCTCGCTGTGACGCAGTGATTCAAGTGCGGCCGCCTGGCTGATATCGGTGACACCGAAGGGGATGACGGCTTTCAGCAGACCTTGGATCACGGCTGTGTGAGCGAGGGCGTATCCGACCCGCAGGCCCGCCAGGGCGTGAGCCTTGGAGAAGGTCCTGACCAGAACGACATTGGGATGATCGGCCACTAGGTCGACGCCATTGACGAGGCCCTCGGCGGTGGCGAACTCCCAATAGGCCTCGTCGAGGGCGACGAGCACATGGTCTGGCACCTGCGTGAGGAACTGCCGGACCTCATCGTCGCGAAGTGCTGGTCCCGTCGGATTGTTCGGGGAGCAGAGAATGATGAGACTGGTTCGATCGGTGATCGCCGCCGCCATGGCGTCCAGATCGTGTCGACCGTCGTCGCGTACCGGCACCTCGATCCGTTTCGACCCGGCCAGCCCTGTCGTCTGGGGATACATTTCGAATGACGGCCAGGGATAGATCGCTTCCGTGGTGGCGTCCGAAGTGATCTGGGTCAGTGCCACGAGCAGTTCGCTGGCGCCGGTGGTCACGACGAGTTCATCGATGCTCACGCCCAGGCGCTCGGCCAGTTCGGTGCGCAGCGCCAGTGCTCCGTCATCGGGGTACACAGCGGGGTTCTTCGCGTGAGCGACCATGGCGTCGGTGACCGCCGGCAGCGGCTCGAGGTAGTTTTCGTTCGAGGACAGCTTGAACGAGGCGAGCCCGTCGATTCGCTTGGGCGCCTTCCCCGGAACATACGGCGGGAATGTCTTCAGTGAGGCCCGCAGCCGAGGGGTCGAAGTGCTGCCAGCAGAGGTGTCCGGAGAGTTCATGGACTCATGATTTCATAGGTGCCTCACCACGGTTTGTCCGGGGCGGAACGGCCCCCGTCTCCGCCGGGCCCCTGCTGGCGCTGCTGACGTTCCGAGTCCTCGCCGCGTTCCTTCAGCTTGTCGCGCTTCTTCTGCTCTTCGGACTTCCCCTCCGAGTCGTCGGATTTCTCCTCGCCTTCGCCGGAGTCCTGACCTTCGTCCTTCTTCTTCGAGTCATCTCCGGAGTCGCCGTTCTTCGGATCCTCGCCCTCGGACCCATCGGAGTCGTCGCTCTCGGAGCCTTCCTGCTTCGACTTCTCTCCGGCCTTCTTGTCTTCCACGCGCTTCTTCGCTTCTTCGCTCTTCTGCTTCTCTTCGCTCTTCTTGGGCTGGCATTCCTCTGGAGCATCTTCCAAGGTCTGCAGCGACTGGTCGTAGAGTTCGTCCGACTGTCCTGGATCTTGGTCCGCGACCTCGTCGGCGAGCTTCTCATACACGTAGGACAGGTTGATCCTCACGGCACATTCGTCACGGACAGGGGTGATCTCAAGAGCGGATTCGAGGTCTGACTGCGCCGGTTCGAAATCGCCGACGGCCGCCTCTGCGGTGCCGCGGTTGTAATAGCCGATATGGCGTTGGATCGGGCTGAGTGTGAGGAACGCGGTCGAGGCCTTCTTCGCTCCAGGGAAATCATTCGACGCGTAGCGAACCTGAGATGCTGCGCCGAAGTAGAGGGTCACAGCCACATAGCCGAACACGAGGAGGAGGACGGATCCGATGATGAGGTTGACGCGCGAGAGCCTGCGCATCGTCGACCAACTGCGAGTGATCCGGTTCATGACCGTCCTCCTCGTGGTTTGGGCGCAATCGTGCGCAACCGCAGCAGCTCGCGGACGCCGAAGACCATTTCGACCGCGATCCATGCGAACACGAGAAGCAGGGGGACCCAGAAGTATTCGTCGACGGTGACCCGCCCATCCTTCTTGACCAGCGCCTGATCGTACTTCGGTGCCGTGTACACGCTCGACATTGAGGCCCCGCCGTCACGGTGGTGGTACTTCACACCGAGGTCATTCGCGATCTGTCTGAGGTTCGTCTCGTCGATCGTTGAGATCCCAGGATTGCCCTGTCCGTCGAGGATGTACTCGCCGTCCGTTCCTGCGGACCCGTCACCGTCTCCGGTCCCGCCGGTGTCACCAGGATCACCGAGGCCGGGGCCCCCGCCTGAACCCGCACCGTAGCCGAATGGCTGGGATTCCTTCATCTTTCCGCCCTGAGACGTTCCGTAGCCGAACACCGCGCCGCTGTCGATGCGGGAGGCGAAGGATGACCACGAGTCGACGGGGGACTCGGAGGTCTGCTCGCCGTCGCCGAAGTAGAAGACGAGGCTCTTGTTGTCCGGACGATCTTCCTGATTGGACTTCATCCGCTTGTCCAGCTCAGCGCCCGCCTCGGTGATGGAGGATCCGTTCGAGTTCAGCGACATCTCCGGACTGAGGACATCGACGGCGGAGGCGAACGCCGTATGGTCGGTCGTCAGAGGCATGACCGTCGATGCGGTCGAGGCGAAGGAGATGATGCTCATCCTGGTGCCGGGGAGCTGCTCTGCCAGCTCCAACATGTCCTTCTTGACCCCTTCCAGTCGGGTCTTGTCACCGTCATAGTCCTCGGCGGCCATCGAAGTCGTCGTATCGACGAGGAAGTAGACGTCGGCGGCTGCCTCGTATTCCTCGGTCGAGGATTTGATGGGAATGCCCGGTCGGGCCAGGGCGAGTGCGAGCACGGCGACGATGCCCATGCGTGCGAACCATTTCCAGCGAGGTCCATCCCCGCGCACTGCCGGGATGATGCACACGGTCAGCAGGGCGAGGACGAGGAAGCCCCATCCGAACCAGGTGAAGACGGGATCGAAGATCATGATTTCGTCCTCCAAGCCAGAACGAAGACACCGGCGAGGCCGAAGACTGCGATTCCGAGGGGAACTGCGGGCATGTCATGGACGACGGTGTAGGAACGGCCCGGAGTGTTCTCGGCCTCCTGACTTTGGATCTCTGCGACGATCCGATCGATCGTCGATGCCGAACCCATGTCGAACTGTTTGCCTCCGGTGCGATCGGAGACCGACTTCAGTTCCTTTGTCTGCGGGTTCGTGAGCACCGACGGGGGAGAGAGGCTGTAGACCCTGACCTCGGAGTCCACAGCAATGTCGGTGGCTTCGTCGAGGTCGAACAGAGGGTCACCGGCAAGCATATTGTCGGTGGCGAAGATGATCGAACGAGACCGATCTTCGTCCTGACGGTCGAAATTGTCCACGCAGGAGACGAGTCCGTCTCCGATGAGAGAAGAACCGCCGATGTTGGGAGGCGAGGTCGACCAGGAGTAATCGGTGCCTTCAGAGCCCCAGGTGCGGAAGCCCTCCTCGGCTTCCTCGAGATAGTTCTGGACCATGTCGTAGTCATCGGTGAGCGGGAAGGCGGAGACAGCGGTCGAGTTGAACACGGTCATTCCGATGCGTTCACCGTCGAATCGGTCGACGAGCTCCTGGTAGGCCTCGAGGAGGTCGGCGTCATAGCCGAGCATCGAACCGGACACGTCGAGGCAGAGCATGACATCTCGCAGCTTCTTCTCCGGGTTGACGGTCTCGACCCAGGCGGGGCGAGAGATCCCTGCGAGGGTGGAGAGACCGGTGAGGGCGATGACGGCGAGGAAGGCGACGGTCGTCATCAGGCGGGTCCGCATGGCTTTGCGGAAGCTGGGCAGGCTTGTCATTCGACCGCTGTGCGCCACGGCCAGTGACGACGCGGTGGCCTTGGGTCTGCGGAAGAAGAAGACTGCTGCCGCGGCAAGCACGAGGAGGATGAGGGCCAGCCACCAGAACATCAGGACCATCGGGTCACCAGCTTTCTGGCGCCGGCGATCTGGGGCCCCAGATCATCGGCATCGTCCTCGGCGAACTCTGCTTCGTAGAGGCCAGACAAGGACTCCGCGAGGTCGTCGAGGCCGGCCACAGCTGCATCTCGGTAGGTGAGGTGTTCGGCCTTGACGCCCCATGCGTGATGGGCGAACTCGCGCACGATCTTCGCCAGTTCCCGAGCCGAATCGCGGACATCGGCTTCACCCGCATCCAGTTTCGACTCGACCGCGCCGATCCGAGACATGTAGGTGCTGCGAACAGGGATGGGAATCCGCGGTCGGGACTTCATCCCTGATCCGGCCGCCGCGCGCAGCAGCGGAGCGAACAGATTGAGGGCGGCGGCCAGCAGAACCACGGCGGCGGCGACATACCACCAGACCGAGATCTGCAGGGGGCCGACGAGCTCAGCGGGGCCCACGGCGGTGCCTCAGCAGAAGAGTGTGGAGATTGCCCAGGGCTTGGTCCGGATGGGCGATTTCGGTGTGTGAGATTCCGAGCTTCGAGAGCAGGTCGATTCGGTGCTGCCTGCGGCTTGCTTCCGCAGCGAGGAATTCATTGCGTACGTTCGGGTTGGCCATCACTGAGGTGGGCAGACCGACATCAGGGCGGGAGACATCGAACGGCGCCGAGGTGGCCGGCAGCTGTGCCAGGTCCGCGTCGGTGATCGTGATCCACAGGATCTCGTGCTGTGCACGCAGACGTTTGATTGTGGCTTCCTCCTTCTCGCCGAGCGGAGCCTGGTCGGAGATGACGACCACAAGCATCCGGTGATTGATGTGCGAGGCGATCCACTGCAGCTGCTCATCGATCGAACCGTCGCCGTCGGTGCCCGCCTCGGCGAGGATCTGCTGCAGAAGGTTCTCCAAGTGGGCTTCGCTGCCCTTGCGGGGGGACGCGGTGGTGCGTTGTGCGCTGCCGTGGATGAGCATCACGTCATCTCCGTGGCGTACGGCGAGGTATCCGGTCATGCCGGCCATGAGGATCGCGAGCTGTCGCTTGTCGACCCCGGCCGAGGTCACGGCGTCGAAGTTCCGGGACGAGTCGACGACGAGCGCGAGAATGTGCCTGCGGTGGGCGACATAGCGTTTGACCAGCGGGTTCGAGTGTCGGGCCGTGGCCTTCCAGTCGATGTCGCGGATCTCGTCGCCGGGAATGTAGTCGCGCAGGTCGTCGAAGTCGAGGCTGTGCCCGTGGAAGACAGAGGAATAGTCCCCGTCGAGGAGCCTGCGGGTTCGACGGTGCGCGTGGATGGTCATCCGCGCTTTGATCCGATTGAGCAGAGCAGTCATCGATGCACCCGATCAGGGAGTGGGGACGGCCATGAGGAGGGCATCGACGACCTGTGCGCTCGTGATGTTCTCCGCTGCGGCTTCGAAGTTGAGTTGGATGCGGTGAGCGAGGATTCGGTGGGCCAGATCCTTGATGTCTTCGGGGATGACGTAGTTGCGGCCTCGGATCATCGCCAGAGCTCGTCCCGCGTTGGTGAAGGCGATCGAGGCGCGGGGGCTGGCCCCATATTCGATGAAGGGAGCCAGGCGTCCCAGATATTTCGTGGTGTTCCTCGTCGCATGGACGAGTTCGACAAGGTATCGGGTGATCGACGGGTCGACGTAGATGGTGCGTGCATATTGCTGCAGCGTCTCCACATCTCCGAGGCTGCAGGAGGGCTTCGGGACTGAGTCGCGATCGAAGACACCCGAATCGAGTCGCGACAGGATTTCCATCTCCTCATTGGGGTTCGGATGGGTCAGGAGGTCTTTGATCATGAACCGATCGAGCTGAGCTTCGGGCAACTGGTAGGTGCCCTCCTGCTCGATCGGGTTCTGTGTGGCCATGACGAGGAAAGGACGGGGAAGTTCGAACCGCTGGCCGCCGATCGTCGTCTGCTTCTCCTGCATCGCCTCGAGCATGGCGCTCTGAGTCTTCGCCGACGAGCGGTTGATCTCGTCGAGGAGGACGATGTTGGCGTGTACCGGGCCCAGGACTGTATTGAAAGAGCCTTCTTGGGCGTTGTAGATCTGCGAGCCGATGATGTCAGCGGGCAGCAGATCGGGCGTGCACTGGATGCGGGAGAATTTTCCATCCACAGCATTGGCCAGCGCCGCCGCCGCAGTTGTCTTGGCAAGCCCGGGAACACTCTCCAGGAGAAGGTGGCCGCTGGAGAGGAGACCGATGAGCAGACTCTCGCGCAGGCGCTGCTGTCCGACGACGAAATGGTCAAGATAGGATTCCAGACCGCTCAGGATCGATTGGGCGTGTGCGATCTCTTGAGTGTTGGCGGGTGCCGTTGCCGTCATGGTGGTGCCTCTCGAATCTCAACTGGCTGACAGAACCAGCATATGGGTTGACCCTGACACCCGACTGGACTCTTTCGTGTCAGTACCGACACATACCATTTGAAGACCGACACACAAGTATGAAGAACAGTGCGAAACACTCAGGGGTGATGGTGGAAAGGAGGTGGGAGCGACCGTGGAGATGGGGTGGGAACGGCTGTGAAATGGGACGCCAGCGGATCGGAGAGGGAATCGAATGTGACACGCCGACGAAGTACCCACAGGGGAAAATTTTATCTGTGGACAGGTGTGGAAAACGGTCCCGAGCGTGGTGCCTGGATACGGCTCTTCGGCCTCATAGGCCAGTGTCCTCGCAGGTGATCGAACTACAACGGTGTCATTCGTGACTTGTGGATGACTGTGGACTGTTTGAGCACAGGTTGTGGATGGTCGAAAGAACACTGGTGTAACACTGGATATAGGGGTAGAGTCGACCTCGAACACAACATCTAGTGGTCACACTCGGGCATGATCTACGTGATATTCGTCATCGTCTAGGTCATGAAACCAGTGGAAATACCGTGAAATCTAAGCCGAAGTGCAGAAATGAGGAGTCGCGATGATCACCGTGTACACCAAGCCAGCTTGCGTCCAGTGCAACGCCACGTACCGTGCGCTCGATGCCAAAGGGCTGAAGTACAAATCGGTCGATCTCAGTGTCGATGAGAACGCCTTGGACGTCGTCAAGGCCATGGGCTACATGCAGGCTCCCGTCGTTGTCACTGATAACGACCACTGGTCAGGTTTCCGTCCGGACAAGATCGCCACCCTGGCCGGAGAGCAGACCTCGGTTTCCGTTGTAGCCTGACATGCTCCTGGTCTACTACTCGAGCAGCTCTGAGTACACCGACCGATTCGTCAGCAAGCTGCGGCACCCCTCACGCCGACTTCCCCTGCTGACAAAAGATGAGACGCTGGCGATCGACGAACCGTTCGTCCTTGTGACTCCCACCTACGGAGCCGGCCCCAACAGAGGCGCCGTCCCCAAACAAGTGATCAAGTTCCTCAACATCGAATCGAATCGCCGCCATCTCGTCGGCGTCATCGGCGCCGGAAATACGAACTTCGGCGAAGAATACTGTCGCGCGGCACGCAAAGTGGCCGCGAAATGCAATGTACCCGTGCTGTACCGTGTCGAACTCCTCGGAACCCCAGAGGACGTCGAAGCAGTGAATTTAGGATTGGACAAACTGTGCGTGAGCTCGCTGAAGACCGCAATGTAGAAGACATCATCCGCGAAGAGACGGATCTTGACTACCATGCGCTCAACGCCATGCTGAATCTGTATGACCAGGACGGTCGGATCCAGTTCGAGCGTGACAAACAGGCTGCCAGGCAGTACTTCCTGCAGCATGTCAACAACAACACCGTCTTCTTCCACGACCTCAAGGAGAAGCTCGACTACCTCGTCGAGAAGGAATACTACGAACCCGAAGTCCTCGATCAGTACTCCTTCGACTTCATCGAGGAGCTTTCGAAGCACGCCTATTCGGCTAAGTTCCGGTTCCAGACCTTCCTCGGTGCTTTCAAGTTCTACACCTCCTACACGCTGAAGACCTTCGACGGAAAACGCTACCTCGAACGCTTCGAAGATCGTGTCGTCATGGTCGCACTGTTCCTCGCTCGCGGCGACGAGACGCTGGCTAAGCAGCTCGTCGACGAGATCATCCACGGTCGCTTCCAGCCGGCCACCCCGACCTTTCTCAACGCGGGCAAGAAGCAGCGCGGCGAGCTCGTCTCCTGCTTCCTGCTGCGCATCGAAGACAATATGGAGTCCATCGGCCGCTCCATCAACTCCGCGCTGCAGCTGTCGAAGCGCGGCGGCGGTGTGGCCTTTGCCCTGACCAATATCCGCGAATCCGGTGCACCGATCAAGAAGATCGAGAACCAGTCCTCGGGTGTCATCCCCGTCATGAAGCTGCTCGAAGACTCCTTCTCCTACGCCAACCAGCTGGGTGCACGACAGGGTGCCGGAGCTGTGTACCTGCACGCTCACCACCCCGACATCTACAAGTTCCTCGACACCAAGCGCGAGAACGCGGATGAGAAGATCCGGATCAAGACTCTGTCATTGGGCGTCGTCATTCCGGATATCACCTTTGAATTGGCCAAGCGCAACGAGGACATGTACCTCTTCAGTCCCTACGACGTCGAGCGCGTCTACGGCATGCCCTTCTCTGACGTCAACGTGACAGAGAAGTACGAGGAGATGGTCGACAACGCTGCCATCAAGAAGAACAAGATCAATGCCCGCGAGTTCTTCCAGACCTTGGCAGAGATCCAGTTCGAGTCCGGTTACCCCTATGTCATGTTCGAAGACACGGTGAACAAGGCGAACCCGATCGACGGCAAGATCATCATGTCGAACCTGTGTTCAGAGATCCTTCAGGTGTCCGAGCCCAGTAAGTACGACTCCGATCTCGGATACGACGTCGTCGGCAAGGACATCTCCTGCAACCTCGGTTCTCTCAACATCGCACTGACGATGGATTCCGAGAACTTCGGGCAGACCATCGAGACCGCGATCCGCGGGCTGACCGCTGTCGCTGAGACCTCTGACATCCAGTCGGTTCCTTCGATCGCCCGCGGCAATGACATGTCGCATGCCATCGGACTTGGCCAGATGAACCTTCACGGCTACCTTGCCCGGGAGCACATCTACTACGGTTCGGATGAGGGTCTCGACTTCACGAACATGTACTTCTACACCGTCGCCTACCACTGTGTGCGTGCGTCGATGGAGATCGCGAAGGAACGTAAAGCTGCCTTCGCCGGATTCGAGAGGTCGAAGTACGCGACCGGTGAATACTTCGATAAGTACACCGAGGAAGCGTGGGAACCACGCACCCAGCGTGTGGCCGCGATGTTCACCGAAGCCGGCGTGCATATCCCTACTCAGGATGATTGGCGTGAGCTCAAGGCTGCAGTTGCCGAGCACGGCATCTACAATCAGAACCTGCAGGCTGTTCCACCTACCGGATCGATCTCCTACATCAACAATTCGACCTCGTCGATCCACCCAGTGGCCTCGAAGGTCGAGATTCGCAAGGAGGGCAAGATCGGGCGTGTGTACTACCCGGCGCCCTTCATGGACAACGACAACCTCAAGTACTACCAGGATGCCTACGAGATCGGCTATGAGAAGATCATCGACACCTACGCCGAGGCCACGAAGCACGTGGACCAGGGGCTGTCGCTGACCTTGTTCTTCATGGACACCGCCACGACTCGTGACATCAACAAGGCGCAGATCTACGCGTGGCGCAAGGGCATCAAGACCATCTACTACATCCGGTTGCGCCAGCTCGCGCTGGAGGGCACCGAGGTCGATGGCTGCGTATCCTGCATGCTGTGACCGATGAGTTCAGCGGGTCGGTGTGAACCGGCCCGCTGAATCCATGACCCGGATTCCGCGAGTTGAGCGGACCTGAAGTACGCAGAACTCGCGGGACCGGGCAGAAAGCATTCTCAGTCTGCTGGGCAGACCACACGTACGCACGGCGTACCTGCAACTTGGAAGAGAGATGGAAACGTTGGAGAACCTGACTTTGGCGTCGCATGTCGACGCCATCAACTGGAACCGTGTCATCGATCCCGTCGATGATGACGTCTGGGATCGCCTCACCGGAAACTTCTGGCTGCCTGAGAAGGTGCCGCTGAGCAACGACATTCCCTCGTGGGCGACACTCACGGAGGAGGAGAAGACGCTGACGATGCGCGTCTTCACCGGTCTGACACTGCTCGATACCATTCAGGGCACCGTGGGTGCGATCTCCTTGATTCCCGATGCGGTGACGCCGCATGAGGAAGCTGTGATGACGAACATCGCGTTCATGGAGAGCGTGCATGCGAAGTCATATTCGTCGATCTTCTCGACCCTGTGCTCGACGAAGGAGATCGACGAGGCGTTCCGTTGGTCGCGGGAGAACACCTACCTGCAGTCCAAGGCTGACATCATCCTCAGCTACTACCGCGGCGATGACCCCCTCAAGCGCAAGGTTGCCTCCACACTGCTGGAATCATTCCTCTTCTACTCGGGCTTCTACCTGCCCATGTACTGGTCTGCACATGCGAAGCTGACAAACACGGCGGACCTCATCCGCCTCATCATCCGCGACGAGGCTGTTCACGGCTACTACATCGGCTACAAGTACCAGAAGGGCCTGGAGTCACAGTCTGAAGAACGCAAGCAGGAGCTCAAGGACTACACGATGAACCTCATGTTCGAGCTCTACGAGAACGAGGTTGCCTACACCCATGACCTCTACGACTCGGTGGGTCTGGCCGAGGACTGCAAGATGTTCCTCCACTACAACGCCAACAAGGCCCTGATGAACCTCGGGTACGAAGCGATGTTCCCGAAGGAGGTCACCGAGGTCAACCCGGCGATCCTCGCGGCTCTCTCGCCCAACAGCGACGAGAACCACGACTTCTTCTCCGGATCCGGTTCCTCCTACGTCATCGGCAAGGCCGAACAGACGGAAGACGACGACTGGGACTTCTAAGACCCCAGAGCTTGCTCGAGGCCCGAAAGGGCTGATGGGAGGCCCGGATCTGCAGGTTTCTGCAGGTCCGGGCCTCTTTTCGTGCCTCCATCCGAAGGACAGAGGAGAGCACAGATGAACATCAGTATCCGTTCGGTATGGCACGGGGGTGGCACGAGCGCACCTTCCAGCCAAGCGCGGGGTGGCTCGAGGCTCGAAATTTGGGGGCTGCGTGCCACCAGCTGCGTGCCACAGCGTGCCATTGGGCTCGCGTCGAGGTCCGTAAAAGGCCAGGTGAGAGGCCGGTTTGAAGGGACTGCGCGACCTAGTGGCACGGAGTGGCACGACGGTCCGCGTGAGTCCATTCGCGGCACCTGGAGGGCACGATGAGCACCACTACGAAGAAGGACAAGAAGGCGTCTCCACGAGAGACCTGGGGGAGCCTTCGGAAGCTCCCGTCAGGACGGTGGCAGGCGCGCTACCCGGCCCCAGACGGGCAGATGCACTCGGCCCGCACCGAGGACGACAAGCCGTTGACGTTCCTCACCAAGACCGACGCTCGCACGTGGCTCGCCAGCGTGCACACGAAGATCGCGCAGGGAGAATGGGAGCCACCCTCGGTCGTCGCGGCTCGGCGTCGAGCGGAAGCGGAAGCCGAGGAAGCGAGGTCGATCGGTTTCACCGAGTACGCCGAGCGCTGGATCGAATTCATTCGCCTCGAACCGACACGCGGGGGAAAGAAGCGGGCGATCGCCACGGTGCGTTCCTACAAGAGCAAGGTCACCGGATACCTGATTCCCGAGTTCGGCGACACGGAGATCCGACACATTGACATGGCTCGCATTCGGGTCATGACCCATCGTCTGGATCAGATTCCGGCGCCGCTGAATCCGAAGTCGAAGTTCAATGGCATCACCCGTCCCGTGCTGATCGTGCTCATGATGATCCTGCGACAGGCAGCTCGAGACGGGATTATTCCGGCGGCACCTCCCATTTCGATCCCCAAGCAGGAATCGGTACGGCATGATCACGATCATGATCCAGAAGATGACGTTGCAAGTCCGGAACAGGTCGAAGCCCTCTACGAGGCGACGCCGAATCTGTACTCGATCATGGTCCTGCTTGCCGCTTGGTGCCAGCTGCGCCGTGGCGAGTGCCTCGGACTGCAGCGCCGGGACATCCAGTGGCATGACGACGGAACCGCCACTCTGCAAGTGCGCCGGCAGTTCAACGCGAACACGGGCGCTATGTCGGATCCGAAGAGCGAGGCTGGCAAGCGAGCCTTGAGCGTTCCGCGGATCATGGTGGAGCGTCTCAAGGAACATCTGCGAGACAACGTCGCGCCCGAAGCGAAGGCTCCAGTCGTTCCTACCAACGTCCGCGGCAGCGTGCCGCTATCACACACCAAGTGGGGGCATCTCTGGGGTGACGCCCGCGATACGGCCAAGAGCGTGCCGCAGGGATTCCGGTTCCATGACCTTCGGCACACCGGCCTGACCCTCTTTGCACAAGAGGGTGCGACGCTGGCTGAGTTGATGCGCCGAGGCGGCCATGCTGACATGCGGGTCGTGCTCCGCTACCAGCATTCCACGATGACTCGTGACCGGGAGCTGGCCAATCGGATGAGTGACCGCGTCGAGGCTCAGCTTGCCGCCTAGAAGAGCGAGTCAGCAGAGTCCTCCCCGGACACCGATGGACACCTGTGAAGGGAGGGGAACTCGCTAACTGAAAGGACAAGTGATGGACGTTCGCAGTCAATCAGAATCGTCGAGACCCGACTTGGTGTCGTTGACGGAAGCGGCAGACCAGTTCGGCGTCTCGGTCAAGACGCTGCGGCGCAGAATCGCGGACGGAACCATCCATGGTTATCGGGTCGGACGCCTGATCCGTGTTGACCTGGACGAGCTGCATGACCGCCTACTCGTTGAGATCCCGTCGGTGAGATGAGAAAGGCAGGTGAGGGGGCGGTGCATCTGGGCCCGCCCCCTCACTCGGGCGGCGGGTCGCAAAGTCTCGGATTCGGAACCGCACGATTCCGTCCCATCCAGCTCAGACCAGAGAGCCAGTCTCAACGAGGAGGCGCCGCGATGGCCGGGATCGCCGGGAGCATAGACTCCTCCCATGAGCAGGAAGACCATCGAACTACTCGTGGACGATCTCGACGGCACGGTGCTCGAACCCGGCGAGGGCACGACAGTCACATTCGGGCTCGACAAGCGGATCTATGAGATTGACCTCTCCAGCAGTCACGCTCAGGAGCTACACGACGCACTGGCCCCTTACTTGCGCGTGGCGCGATCTGTGAAGGGTCAAGCGTCCTCGCGTGCACGTAGCGCGGACACGCGACAGCGCAGCGGTTACAAGCTCAGCGAAATTCGCCGGTGGGCTCAAGAGAACGGGCACGACGTTCCTGCCCGCGGAAGGGTCCCCAACGCCGCCATCAACGCCTACAACGCCGCACACTGAGCCGGACGACCTCGCCGAGAGGGTACGAGCACGATCCAGCGTCGGCACGCCTATCGCGATGCCGACCCAACCAGATGGCGCAGCTCAATTGGCCGACCAGGTCACGACGCCGCGGGATCCTTCTGTGGACTCGTCGCGGCGGGGTTTGACTCGTCTCCGTCTGGGACCTCAGTAGTGGCTTGTGCTGCACGGTGACGTTGCACGCGTTCGACGCCGCGTGCATTGGCCAGCAGGACGAGGCTCACCGGACCCATAATCAGGAACTTGAACGCCGACCAGACGCACACGAGGAAGACCAGGTGCAACCACCCGGGCCCGCCGTTGTGGATCGCGACGGTGCACCAGTAGGCGATCACGAAGTAGACGCCGGACATGAGCATGGCGGGCACGCCCCACTTCAGGCCGGCGCGCGTGCGGATGAAGTCGAGCAGGATGTTGCTGGGGAGCCAGGCCCGCAGGATCCCGCGGGTACGGATGCTGGCGACAAGTATGGTGCGGAGCATGGCACAGTCCTCCAAAGAGGCGACGCATCTTCGGGAGGGACGTGCCAGGGGCGGTGTCCCCTGACCTGTCAACCACCGCACCCAGAGGATGCGACAGCGTAGCTAACTTGTATCGCCTACGTCACAGTCTACCGACTCGATCACGACGGTGGAAGAGCGACAAGTCCGTGCGGCCCTCGCCGAGTGTGCTCCGTTGCGCGACGCATGGTGTACCTGCCCCGCGAGGGAGGTCATCATCATGCCAGAACACAGCGACGGGCAACTCGCCTTCGACTTCGACGCGATGGCCCGTGAGGATGCCCGCGCACGCCTGGACGAATGGGAAGGCGCGCCGCTGGGCCTCACCCGCGACTACTTCACCCCAGCCCGGTTCGATGAGGCCTTCGAGCATTGGAAGTTCCTCAACGGGTCCCTCGGCTCGTGGAAGCGCAGCCACATGTGGCATCGCGAGGGATGGAACGGTGCAGGAACCGAGTTCGGTGAGCACCGCGGCGAGATCTTCGGCGCCGAACTCTCCCCAGAGGACGGGCACGAAGGCCCCGGCGGCATGCTCACCCAGATGATCTGCGAGCCCTGCGACTGGCACGTCATTGCCGAGGACGACAACACGGCCGTGGAAGCGTGGCACGATCACGCAGTGCCCGGCTGGCGTGAGTTGCCGGTCCTCCCGGCAGCGATCCGCGTCCGCGACGGTGGAGCGACGTTGTCGAAACTGGCGATGAAGTGGATCACCGAGCGCTATCCGCAGCACATGCAGGTTCCCGGCGCACCGATCATCACCGAGCGAAGTTCCCCCGGTACCCGGCACGTGCACCACTACTCGCCGTGGGGTGGCTACGACCTCTCCCACACCGCACTCGAGCGCCCCGCCGCCCCGGAGGTGTCCTCGCGGGCACCTCGGCGTGAGCTGCCACCGTTCGTACCGGCCTCGCCGTCCGGGCAGTCCAGGCAGGCCGGTCCTGACCTGTCCCGGTGAGGCGAGCATGCCAGGAGGGCCGGAACCACTATCGGTTCCGGCCCTCAGACTGTGCGGCGGGTGGGTCAGGTCAGTTCGCCGGTCTCGGGGTCCAGCCGGGCGTAGTATTCCTCCTCGGCTTGTTCTCGGCGAGCGACGTCGGAGACGACGAAGTTCACGAAGTCGGCATCACGGTCAGTGATCGCGGCGTCCTCGATCGGTTCTGCCTGCTCCTCACCGGGCCAGACGGTCTGCCGGGTCGGGCGGTCCCGATCCAGCCTGGTCCCCGACGCTGCGACCCAGTCGCGCAGTCGCTGCCGGGACTCGGCGAAGTCCCGGAGCCACCCGATGGGTGCGGACCCGTTCTGCTGCGGGTCATAGGCGCACAGCCAGTGGATGTGCAGGGCGCTGAGTTCCCAGACCAGCTCCGGGTGCCGGTGCCAGTACGGAGGAATCACCGCCGCCGGCAGTCCGAACTCGTGGCGCAACCAGTCCACCCACCGGTTGAGCTCCAGCCAGGCTTCTTCGGCCTCCTCCGCACCGAGGAGGTTCCAGTTGACCGGGCCCGGCGGCTCGTCCAGAGTCGCGGGCCCACTGGTGGGTGGGGTTGGCGCGTCGGGTTCGGGCTCGTCTGGCTCGGGTACAGCTTCTGGGCCGGGAGTGATGTCGTCTTCATCCATGGGGTCCTCCTACTGGCCCATCGCGACGGTCTCGGGCTGCTGTGCCGGCCGCTCGGGTGCCTCGAACGCCTGGGCACGCTGGGCGGTGACCTGCTCCTGCGTCAGGCCCTCGCTCTGCGGGGTCCGGTCGACGGTGTACGTCGAGCGGGCGGCGTCGTGGCCGATCTTGCGGGCGACGAATTCCTCACCGCCGTGCTGGTGTCCGTCACGGTCGTAGGTGTACTCACGCACGTACCCGTCGGCGACGAAGCGATCCCCTTTCTCGAAGGCTTCGGCGGCGTGTTCGGCGGTCTTGCGGTAGACGACGAGGTTGTGAAAGCTCGGCTCGAGCTGGGTGAACGTGCCGTCGTCTTCGCGCCTGTAGTGTTCGATGCCCATCCGGGCGTAGAACCGGGCGACTCCTTGCTGCACATAGGTCAACTGTGGGTCGGTGGCGATGAACCCCGAGACCGATGAGCCGGTCTTCATGGCCATGACGCGACCTCCTTCCGGTGTGCGTGGCGACCAGGACTTCTGCTCGCTGCTGGCAGACAGGTGCACACCCAGCACCCGAGAAGTCACAGGCGGCGGTCGAACCCGGCAGGAGTGCTCGCACGTCGAGGTTCTGGCGCAGAGGGCGGGGTCCGTGACGCATCAGCACGCACTCCCAGGGCTGGGCGGTGAGCTCGCACGGTTTCGACCGTCAGCTCCCGCTGCCCTCCGGCAGGTTGGTCGGTCGGTGGTGTGCGGTCCGGGTTGTCCTTGTTACGGGAGGCGGCCAGTTTCTTCTCGACCTGGTGGAGCTTCTGCTCGGCCTCGGTCAGGGCCTCGGCGTGGCGGAAAGGGCGACCGATGCGCTCCTGGGCGTCGGCGAGGGCCTGTTCGGCCTCATCCAGGTCGTTGCGGGCCCGTTCGAGCAGCGTCGGGATGCCCGAGACGCGGTTCTCGATCCGCTGGATCACCCCGGCCCCACCGGCCAGGAATGTCTCCCGTCCGAGGATCGTGCCGCTGCGCGGGACACCGGCCAGGGCGAGTTCAACCGAGGCATCCGTACCCAGGGAGGGCACGGTAGAGACGGTGATGTCGAAGCCACTGATCTGCCCGAGCGTGCCGTAGTCGCGGCTGACGTGTTTCGGTGCCCATGTCAGGCCCTCCCGGTGGGCCCATTGGGCCACTGCCTGCCCCGCATCGGTGCGAGAATCCAGGTTCTGTCCGGCTACGGTCATGCGGAAGTTTTCACCAGAGGTGTCCCTGACCTGCCCGGTGGCGTTCTCCAGCCCGGTGATCTCGTCTTGGTGGGCGGTGATGTCCTCGCGGGCGCGGGCACGAGTGTGTTCGAGCATGGACTCGTTGCGGGAGTGGGCGCGTTCGAGGCGGTGGAGTTTGGCGACCTCGGCTTGGATGGTGGAGTGTTCCAGCAGCAGTGGGTTGCCGGAACTGATCGCCTTGGCCTCGGCTGCGGAGAGCTCGGCGGAGTCGATCTCTTCGATCTCACGGGCGTCGAGGGAGCCATGCATGATCTGGGAGATGAACCGCGCTTTACGTTCCACGGCCTGCCACATGTACGCGTCGAAGGACTTCTCGGTGACCAGGCGGACGATGCCGACTTCCTCGTTCTGGTTGCCCTGACGCAGAATCCTCCCTTCCCGCTGGGCGATATCCGAAGGCCGCCAGGGGCAGTCCATGTGATAGAGCGCCACAGCGCGTGCCTGAATGTTGGTGCCCACGCCCATTTTCTGGGTCGATCCGATGAGCACGGCGACATGCCCGGCGCGGGCGGCGGAGAAGAGCCGAGCTTTGTCGACGTCCGTTTTCGCCTCGTGGATGAACCGGATCGACTCTCCGGGCATCCCACGCAGCACCAGCTGTGCGACCAGCTCGTCGTAGGCGTTCCACTGATCCGGATTCGGGGTGCCGATGTCAGCGAAGACCAGCTGCAGCGCCCCACGCGCCGCAGCGGGTTCCCCGGTGACGGGATCGAGGTATTCGTTCTCGCGGGTCTGCTCCCAGACGTGAGCGATCGTATCGGCGGCGACGTCGACTTTCGTCGGCCCCGACGGTACATCGTCGAGGACCAGGCGGATATCCAGGGCTGCCTTCCGGCCGTCGGTGGAGATCGTAAGCATGTTGTCCTCACGAGGGGAGACCAGGCGCGCGGCGACCTTCTCGGCCCGATCCCCGAGGCTGGTCACGAAGTCCTCCAGCTCCACGGTCGGCTGCACGACTTCGGTGCTCGGGGCGCGGGAGCCGTCATCGCGCTCGATGATCTCCGGGACCGGCAGTTGCAGGTCGTCGGCGGTTTTCACATCGGCGAACGTGGACCACATCCGCAGCATCTCCGGGACGTTGGTGAACCGGGAGAAGCGGGTCTTGAGTCGGAAGCTGCCCGTTGGGGACATCTCCATGTCTGTGCTCGTTTCCCCGAAGGTCGCCGCCCACGCATCGAAGGCATCCACACCGGCGCGGTCGAGCAGGTCCGGGCGCAGGTACTTCTGCATGACGAAGGCTTCGCTGATGCTGTTTGAGATCGGGGTTGCCGTCATTCCGGTCACCACCCGCTCGTTGCCCTGTGATCGCAGGTAGTTCAGCTTCATGTCCAGGTCGCTGGCGCGCACGGAGCCCTCGATCGCGGCATCGGAGATATTCGATTCTGTGGCCAGGTTCTTGTACATGTGCAGTTCGTCGATGACGAGGTAGTCGATGCCGGTGTCTTCGAAGCACACGCCGACATCGCGGCTGGTGTCCAGGCGTTCCTTGCGCTTGTTCTCCAGGTTGACCAGTTTGCGCTGGAGGCGTTTGACGCTCATCGCATCGTCGGCCTCCGCATTCTCCAAGACGCGCCGCAGGGCGAACACCTGGCCTCGGATGTAGTCCTGTTGGGTGCTCTGGCGCAGGGCGATCTTCGAAAACGCCGACTGGGTCAGCAAGATCCCGTCCCAGTCATTGGCCGCAGCGCGGGCGACGAACGCGCGGCGCTTATCGGCGGTGACGTCCTTGCTTGAGGCCGCCAGGATCCTCGCTTGGGGGTAGATCTGGAGCCATTCGGAGCTGAACTGGGCGAGCATGTGGTTCGGGATGACGATCAGGGGCTTGTTGATTAGGCCCATCCGGCGCATCTCCATCGCGCCCATGATCGCCTCGGCCGTTTTCCCGGCGCCGACTTCGTGGAAGAGCCCGGTGGAGGGTTCGGCGATCATCCGGGCGACCGCTGCCCGCTGGTGCGGGCGCGGGGTGAAGGTCTCGGCCACTCCCTGCAGGCTCAGGTACTCCCCGGCGGCGGAGTAGTCGCGTAGGACGATGTTGTTGAACCGGCTGTTGTACTCATCGACCAGGGTCTTGGCGCGTTCGGGGTCTTCCCATACCCATTCGGAGAACCGGGCTTGCAGCTGCTCGGCCTTCTCCTGGGCGGCGGTGGTTTCGGTGGCGTTGATGACCTGTTGGGGTTTGCCGTCGGGGCCCTCGATCTCGTCTTTGACGATGATCGCTTTCTGCTCCATCAGCGATTTGGCCAGGTCCGGGGCCGGCCGGCGTTCAGTGCCCCATTCGCTGGTGGACTGTAGGCCGCCGCGTCCGCCGCGGACTTCCCACATTCCCGGCAAGGGGTTCTCCACCTTCACCTGCTCGGTGCGCAGGACCTCGTTGAGAAACTGCTGGTGGATGGCCGGGCTGATCCACACTGCCCCGAACCGGGCCGTGATGTCCTCCACCCCCAGGTCCTCCGGTTGCACAGCCGTGAGCGCGTCGACGTTGGTCTGGAACTCAGGAGCCTCGCTGACGCGGTCCTTGGCCTGGGCCAGCTTCTGGCGCACGTCACCGCTGAGGTATTCCGGGGCGTGGACGAGGGTGTCGGTGGCCGGATCGGTGAAGACCAGACCGTCCAATGCGGTGCGGGTCTCGTCCTCGGCCATGCCGAGCATGTCCGCGATCAGGGTCAGGTCGATGCCACCGGTGCGGTCCAGGCTCAGCGCGACCGCGTCGGCCGGGGTGTCGGCACCCTGGACTTCGGCACGCGGGGCGACGACGCGGCGGGTGAGGATCGTCGCCGGAGTCGCGGTCTGAGTGGAATCGTCGAACTCTTCCAAGGCGGTGACCAGCGCCCCGAATGGGTCGGTGCGTAGCAGGCGCAGCGGGGTGGGCATGACCCGGGCGTAGGTCTCCTCCCCGCTGTCATTGGTGCGCCCGGTTCTGCGCACGGTGTAGCGGTTCAGCGGCCCATACGTGCCGAGGTATTTCCGGTAGTCCCGGTGCAGGTTCTCCCGAGTGGAGGTGATCTCCTCGGTGTCATCAGCACTCGCGGCTTCCAGCTCCAGTAGTCGGGTCGCGCTCTCGCGCAGCCCGAGCAGGGCACGCATCTCACCGGTGGCGTTCTTGGGAACTTTCAGCGGCTCGATGGCGGCTCCGTTGACAGTGCCGAAGCCGCCGTCGTCGGTGGCGACGATGGTCCCATCCCACCGTTCCGGTGCCGTGCCGGTTGTAGCGACCGGCGGGGCGTCGCCGACCGGGGTGGTGCGCTCGGTCATCGTCAGGCCAGCTCGGCGGGCGGTGAAGGTGATCCGCTCGAGGGCGGTGTGCAGGTCCGCGGCGACGTGGTCGAGGTCCCCGGTCACGCTCAGCGTCTCGGCGCCGTACATGCCATGGCTGGTGCCCAGGGTGCCCAGCACGTGCTCAGGGTGTTCATCGAAGTACCGGTTGATCTTCAACTGATGGCCGTCGAGGGTGATCGGGGTGACGGTCTCCCACAGGTCATCAGCCGCTGGCTGGTCCTCTTCTCGGCGGCGGAGGATCAGCAGGTCGGTGATGGCGTCGGTGCCGGCTGTGCGCCGGTGGGTGCCCGTCGGCAGGCGCACTGCGCCCACGAGGTCGGCTAGCTGGTTCATCTCTCGCCGAGCTCCGGGGTTCTGAGCATCGAGGGTGTAGTGGGAGGAGAGCACCGCGACCAGGCCACCGGGACGGGTCAGGCGCAGGGATTTGAGGATGAAGTGGTTGTGGATCGACTGCCGGGTGGGGTTGTCGACCGGATCGTGGAGGGTGACTTTGCCGAAGGGGACGTTGCCGACGGTGGCGTCGAAGCCACCGCGGGCCAGGCGGGTGTCGGCGAAGGACTCCGCCCGGATCTCAGCGTGCGGGTAGAGGCGGCTGCTGATGGCCGCGGTGACCGGGTCTAGTTCGACCCCGGTCATCTGCGCGGCCGGTGGGGCCAGACCGATGAATGTGCCAGACCCGGAGCCGGGTTCCAGAACCCGACCGCCGGTGAAACCCAGTGAGCCCAGCGCGGTCCAGATTTCCTCGGCGACGTGCGGGTCGGTGTAGTGGGCGTTGATCGTCGTCCGGGCCGCGTCATGCCATTCCTGGGGTGAGAGGAGGGCGCGCAGTTCCTCGCGTTGCTCCGCCCACTGCTCGTTGCGGGGATCGAAGGTCTCAGGCAGGGCACCCCAGCTGGACCACCCGGCCAGCACCGCCTGTTCCTCAGCGGTGGCTATGCGCTGCTGCTCGTCGAGCGCGCGAGCCAGGGTCAGAGCATCAACGTTCGCGCGAAATCGTGCCCGTGCGCCGCTGGGCACCCCAGTATGGGTCCGCGGATCGAACCGGAGGGTCTCGGGGGCGGGAGTTAGTGGACTTCGCGCAGGAACCGCACGCTCGCGGCTTCCTTCAGCACGCTCTGGTGCTCCTTCGCGTACTGACCCGGGATCTCCGCCGTCATCAGGCCCTCGAGGAACCAGACCGGTAGAGCCCAGTCCTTGGCCTTCTGCTCCAGCTCCACCGTCGTCGGTGCCAGGTCCGGGGCGTCCTGGATCCTCTCGGCCCAGCTGATCAGATTCGAATCCGCCGGCCGGGTCTGCTCCCACTCCTCGCGGGCCTCGTCGATCGACAGGCTCGGGTCGTGCATCCAGACCAGTTCGTCCATCACGACCTCCTCGGCGATCCTGCGCGCCGTCATCCGACGCGACACCTCCTGCAAGTACCTCCCATTCTCTCGCGAAGAGCCCGCCATCGCCAGGGGCCCGAAGCGACTGCTCTCCAGCTGACTGGCCAGCAGGCTGACCTGAGTCGCGATCTGCTCGCCCAAGTCCGTGAAGAACGTCTGCTGGTCCTCGATCTGAGCCAGCCTCTGCGGGGCGTGCTGGGCCCAGCGATCCTGGGCTTTCCGACCGTAGTGGTTCATCTGCGTCTTCTCCCTCCGGCATCGCCGGCTCGACCGCGGCCTCATCGGCTTCGGCGTCGAGTGGCGTGCGGTCGTTGTCGATCTGGGTCTGTGCCTCAGTCTCGGCGGTACCCCACAGGTCGAATTCCAGCTGTCCGGGATCGGGCTTGCGGCTACGCCGTGCCATAGGGGCCTCCTCTCAGCACACCCCACCCCAGCCACCACCTGGTGCGGTGGTGGAACTGGGGTGGGGTGGATAGGTCAGGTGTCATCGGTGGTCTGCAACAGGGACTCGATCTCGCCCCGATCACTTGCCAGCTGCTTCCCGTCCGTCCGGTCGGGCCAGCGGCGCAGGTCCGTGATGATCGGCGGGGCCGAGCGCAGTAGCGTCACCGCAGTCCCGAACGGCAACAGACGAATGCGCTCTGGCGGTAGCACCGAGACCCTGCGGATCGAGCGCTGGTTCGATCGCGACCCGTGGTCACCGAGGGTGACGCTGTCGGTGAACTCGTCACGCTCGCCGATGAGACTGCTGAGGTTTTGGAGGTCCTTGCTGTTGGAGGCTCCGCCGAGGATGATCTTGACGATCGCGGCATCCCAGATGGCGTTGGCCTGGTGCTCGTTCCAACGGTCGCGGGCCTGAGCCAGGGACTGCAGGACCGGCATCGTCGTGATACCGGTACCACCACCTTCAGCCATGAGCGTGGGCAGAGAGGGCAAGGGCGCAAGGTTCGCGATCTCGTCCAGGGCCAGCAGCATCGGTGGGTCCAGGCGTGCTCCCGGTGCGCGGGCCGCCATACGCCGGGCGGTCTCGATCAAGTCCTCCACCAGTGCGGCCACCAGCGCAGCACTGGCACCGGCCCCGGAGCCGGTGGCCAGCAGGTACAAAGTGCCCGCCTCGCGCAGGAACGACTCCGGGTCGAAATCCTCCCCAGGCCGTGGTGAGACGGCATCGAGCACGCGCGGGTCGGCCAGGGCACTCAGCGACAGGCTCACGCCCTGCCAGATGGAGTCGCGGGTGCGCGGGTCAGCATCGATCATCGACTGCAGGGAGTCCGCCCACCCACCGGCTGCCTGGGGAGAGTTGGTGAGGATCGCTACTGCATCGCTGGCAGCACTCGGGTCCAGCGTCCAGCGGAAGAGCTCCTCCGGCGGGCGGGAGTCGATGGCAGCCGCGTGCAGGAGGGCCTGCAGGGCCGAGCGGGTCTTGCCCTCCCAGAAGCCACCCCCTTCGACGCCGCCGGAGCTCAGCCCGGTCGCCGCGGCCAGACCGTTGGCGCGGATCATCGCTGTCAGCGGGTCGGCGCAGCCGCGAATCGGTGACCAGCGCAGCCCGGCCGGCAAACCCTTCGCCAGGTGCTGAGGGTCGAACACCGCGACCGGGCCGATGCGCTTGCGAGCCCGCAGGGTCGCGGTGAGGTTGTCCGGGCGGGTGCTGGTGGTCACGACCGCGCCGGGGGCGTCGAGGATGGCGTTGATGACTACATGCAGGCCCTTACCGGAGCGGGGTGGGCCGATGAGTAGGAGGGAGTCTTCGACCGAGGCCCAGACCTGCTTGCCGTGCGAGGTGCCCAGCAGGTAGCCGACATCCTCTGGTTTCGGATCTTCGACCGAGGGGCGCAGGTTCCCAGCACGGCCCAGCAGGGCTTTGGGCGAGGTGGCGTGGGCGAGATCCTGGCGGGTGGCGACCCCGGCCAGACGCCGGGGGTCCTTCTCCACCCGGAGGCTGCGCCGCCGGATCAGCGTCCACACCCAGGTGATGCCCGCGGCGACAAGGGACAGCAGCAACGCCGCGATCAGCCAATACACGACCGCGTTCAATCCCTCGGCCTCCAGCGGTGCGCCAGGGGCCAGGGGGTGGACGAGGACAAGCGCGCCGGAGGCCGGACCTGCCTGCGGCTGGGCGGTGCCGGTCACCACGGCGGTGATGGTGCCTGCCAGGCGGAGGATCAGAGCCACGGCGAAGAGGCCGATGAGCCCGATGATCGCGAATGTTGTCAGCTCATCACCCAGGGACCCGGTCTGGCGTCCGGCCGGGGAACTCACGAGAGTGCCCGCACCGCGAGGGTGCCCGAGGCTCGCCCGAGCAGGATCACCTCGCTGATGTCCAACCCGTCAATGAGATCGCGGTCGAGCTCGGCGCGGACCTCTCCGTGTTCACTGGACTCGGTTTGCCCGGTGATCACCGCCACCGCGACGCTCTCACCGGCCTTGAACCCGGCCCTGGCCGCCGTGATCTCCACCCGGTCTGCCACCCCGGCATGCGTGGCCGCCACCGGTGACTTTTCCTTCTCGTCGGTAGTGGTGTCCGGTGCGAGGTCCGCGTCAGGGTCCAGGGGGTCCGGAGCCGGAGTGCGGCGGATGATCGCCGGGACGATATCGGTGAAGGTGGACCCGTCGTTCTCGTGGACCTCGACCCGCACCGGGAACGCCCGGTCCTGGGAGGCCGCGTCGATGATCTGGGCGAACGCACCACGCCGCCATACCCCGAAGTCAGGTGGGGGCGGCAGGATCGTCTCGTCGACGTTGACGGTGATCGTCCCGTCGTCATGGACATCGAGGACGACGGAGGGCATGGATACCGGCGGGCTGGTCGGGCTGGAGTTTTTGCTCATGCCGGCAGGTGCACCCGCGACCTCACACCCCACCACGTGCAGACCGACGTGAGGCCCGCCAGGGACAGTCCTGGCGGGCCTCAACGGTCACAGGCGATGACCTGGCGGGTGCGGATCGGGGCCAGCTCGGCCGGTCGCTGCAAACGACTGAGCGCGCAGCGTCTGGGCGCGCACCGAGCTCGCCCAGGCCCGTGCCTTGCTGATGAGTGTGTCGACCTCGGCGGCCTGGACGCGGCCCTGGTCGCGGACCTCCCACACCCCGCTCCCATCGGGACGGCTGCCGAGTTCCTCGGCCCTCCATGACCATGAGGTCGGGAGCCGGTCAGGATCCGACCAGTCTGTATCGGTGTACTGCTCTTCGATGGCGAAGCGGGCCTCGTTGTCGGGCCGGTAGAACACGAAATGCCCGCCACCGAACGTCTCAGGATCTTCATCGACCAGATGAACGAACCGGCCATAGCCCCCATGGATGCTTTCGAGCCCGGCACTGAGTCGGTCCATGAAGCCGCTCAGGCGCTCGCGCTCCGGGTCAGTTTCGGAGCTCACTGTTGGTCCTCATCGAGAGAGTCCGGGCCGGGATTGATCCCGGCCGCGCGGGCACTGGTGTCCCACAATTCCATCTCGGCGGGGTGGAGCTGGTGTTGCGTGACGAAGGATCTCGAGGCGATCTTCCATAACCCCTGCCCCACCCCGAGGGTCGGCAGCAGGGCCTGTTCGGTGCCGGACAGGCCCAGGGCCTTCGCGGTGGAGCCGAGCTGGTCGGCCTCCTGTCGGTAGATCACCCGGGTCTCGGCGTTGGCCAGCAGGGAGTTCGCGATCGAGCGCATCGCCGAGCCCTGATCGCCGACGGCTTCCAGGTCGGAGATCCGGTGGAAGAGCATGAGGTTGGCGATCCCGTAGTGGCGGGCCAGCCGCCAGTGCGAGTCCATCCGCCGCAACAGGGGTGGATGGCTCATCATCCGCCACGCTTCGTCGTAGACGCACCAGCGTTGCCCGCCCCGGGGATCGAGCAGGGCGGCTTCCATCCACGCTGAGGAACATGTCATGAGCACGCTCATCAGCGTGTTGTTCTCCGTCACCCGCGACAGGTCCAGGCTGATCATCGGCAGCGTCGGGTCGAAGACCTCCGTCGAGGGCCCGTCGAAGAGCCCTGCGAGGTCTCCGACGACCAACCGGCGCAGTGCGTGGCCTGCGATGCGGCCGTCTTCGGCCAGACGTCCGTCGGTGTCATCGGCGGGGTTGAGGATGTGGTCGACGACCATGGGCAGGATCGGCGTCGTGTTCTCCCGCACGGTCGCTGCCAGGGCGGTGTCGATCGCGGTGTGCTCCAGCGGGGTCAGCGGCCGGGTGAGCACCGTCTCGGTCAGCGCCCCGATCAGGTCTCGGCGTCGGGAGGCGACGGTGGAGGACCACTCGGCATCGGTCATGCCGCTGGGCCGGTAGCCCTCATCCAGGGGATTCAGCCGACTCGGCAGGCCATGGCCCAGAGCGATGGCGCGTCCACCGACCGCCTGCGCGACCCGGGTATGTTCTCCCTTGGGGTCACCGGGGACGTACACCCGCCGCCCGAACGGCAGACTTCTGGTGTAGAGGCTTTTTGCCAGGGCTGACTTGCCCGAGCCGACGATGCCGGCAACGACGACGTTGGGGGCGGTGATCACGCCGCGGGCGTAGAGCACCCACGGGTCATAGACGAACGAGGCACCGGAGTAGAGGTCCTGACCGATGAACACCCCTTGACTGCCCAGACCTCCTTCGGCCAAGAAGGGATAAGCCGCGGCCAGGCTGGCGGTGGTGTCCTGGTGTCTCGGTAGCCGGAACCGGCCCGGGGTACGCAGTGCTGCCGGTCCCGGTGCCCCGGAGGCTGGCAGGTACGCCCGCGCCCGGCGTTCGGCGCGTTCGGCCTCGGCGCGGGCTTTCGCTTCGGCCATCTGCTGGCGGTTCTGCTTGGCCTGGATCGCGGTGGCTGCGGCCCGACGGGCCTTGCGGGAGCGGCGCCGTTCGGCGGCAGGGGCGACGAGCACGGAGGTGTGCAGCCGTTCGTCGTCGTCGCGGCTCATCGGCCCAGCCCTCGGCTGTCCTTGACCGCGGCGACGCCGGGGTGTTCGAACCAGGAGCTGTCCCGCCGCGACGGCTGCGTCGTCCCGGACGGTGTAGCAGGGCTCTGCCCGCCAGGTGTCTGGCGCGGGGCCGGCCTGATGACCGGGCGCGGAAAGCCCGGCGCATGCTCTGCAACTGCGGGAGTGGAAGGAGCGTCGAGGGCGTCCTCGGGCTCGGGGGTGAAGGTCCGGTAGAGGCCGACGTGGACGAGGTCGCGGTTGTAGACCATCGTGTAGCCCTCACCGGTCGCCGTGTGGTCCAAGGCCCGTGTCGGCGGGGTGGTGTAGACGTAGCCGTTGGTCAGAGCGGCGTCGGTGGTCTCGGCACCGGCGTCGAAGCCCTGCAGGTGGCCGATCGCGGCGTCCTCACTGTCGGCGTCGATGAGTTCGATAACCTCATCGGCGTCCTGGCCTTGGAGAAAGACGACGTTAAGCCGCTGCGGGTCCGGTTCCGGGGCCGGCTGCCAGGCGATGAGATGGGCGTGGGTACTGGCCCGATCCATGCATGCTTCGACGTCATCGAGGAGGGTGACGGCCTCATCGATCGCATCGGCGGTGGCGAAGGCATGGGCCTCACCGGTCTTGAAGTCCCCGGCGTCGGTGCTGGCCCGGTCGATGTAGTACACGTGCGTCTGGGCCAGAGCCTCGAGAGTTTCGCGCAGGCGTCGGGTGGTGGCCAGCAGGTCACCGACGATGCCGGGCATGGTCTCGGGACGGTGGATGTCGTGGATGGCGTGGGCCAGGCCGCGGGTGGCCTCGGCAGTCTCAGCGGCATCACGGGTGGGATCAGAATAGGTCGGCATGATCAGCTCTCCTGAGTCGAGGGTGGACGCCCCGGCCGCGGGGCTGGGGCGGGGATGGCAAGGAAGTGCGCGGGCGCGGGCTCAGACCCGACGGCACAGCGGCAGGGCCGCAGCGGTAAAAGCGCGAGCCTGTTGCCCGACCAGGCGTCGGGTCTCACACGAGGCCTGGATCGCTGCTTGTTCGAGGGCGGCCAGGTCTCGGTCGAGGTCATCGAGGGTTTCGGCCGAGACAGAGATCAGACCCGTGTAGCGCACGACCCCGTGACCGGCGGTCAGATCGGCTTCTTGCTGGAGCACGTCCTGGAATTCGGCGCTGTGCCCGGCGTCTTCGATCTGCCCGATCCGGGCCCGCTGGGCCCGGTCGGAGATGTACTCGACCTTCTTCTTGCGGATGTCGCGGGCGGCCTGATCGGTGCGCAACGGGGTGCAGATCAACGAGAACGCCCGCTGGATGCCGGTCGAGAGCAGCACCGGTGAGAGAAAACCGGGGTGGACCATCGCCCGGGGCCATTCGCTGATCCACAGCACCGCGTGGAAGGCGGAGTCGGTGCGCAGGTGCCCCCAGCGTTCCGTCACCGCGACCGGGCCAGCGGTGGCCAGGTCCTGGCCGATCTCACCATGGCGTTCCAAGGTCGCAGCGATCGCCGGGTCGTAGGCCGAGCGCAGGATCACCGCGATCTGGCCGGTGCTCAACCAGTCGGCGAAGGACAGGTCGGCCGCTCGTAGCGCGGAGGCGAGGGTAGACATGTCCTGGCGGAGGATGTTCGCCGCCCCGCGCAGCCCACCGCCGGCGGTGCGGATCTGGCGGGCGGCGTGCTTCATGTCCAGGCTCAGACTCAGCGTGGTCGCATGACGCTCCCCGGCAGGGCCTGCCCGGTCGATGAGCTCGGCGTAGGTCGTCGCCGCCCACGACCCGTCATCGCTGCCGTGCGTGGCCCACCATTCGGCCAGACCCTGCCCGGAGTCGGGCAGGGTGCGCTCCAAGACTTGGAGCTGACTGATCCGGCCTGAGCGGCAGATCGTGGCCAGCACGCGACCCCAGGATTCGACGCGGCGGTTCTGCTCGACCGGATCCAACAACACGAACGCCGGATGGGACAGCTCGATCATCACCGTCAGCGTCGCCGCCGTCGGATCGTGGATCATGCCCGCCCCGGTCTCAGGATCGGAGTACTCGCGCAGCCGGGCGGCATCACCGGGCAGGGCCAGGGTGCCTGTCGGGCGGGGCATGACGATCCGTCGGCGGTAGATCAGCTGGCCCATGCTGACCCGCCACACCCACCAGCCGGCGATCGGCACCCATTCCACAGCCGGGCGGCCGGCAACGGGAATCCATGTCAGCGCCGCACCCAGGACCCAGATCGGAGCGGTGAGCAGGAACAGGACCCCGCCGCCGCCATAGAAGGAAGCGACCAGACTTGCCCCGGCGATGCCGAGGGTCACCAGCTGGGAGGCCGAGAGTCCGAGCAAGACACCCCGGCGGGTCAGCCGGCTGAACTTCGCTGGCACCAGCTCGGTCCCAGTGGTTTCGGTGGAGGTTTCCGTGGACATGAGGGCTTACTCCTTCCCACCAGTCGGGCCAGAGGGCTTCGGACCCTGCCGATGTGAGCCCTGCCGAGGTGCGGATGGTTTCGGTGAGGACGTATCCGGCGGTGACTTTGGCAGCGGAGACGACGCCGGGGCGGCGTTCGGAGCCGGGGTATCGGCCGGGGCTGACGTTGAGGACTTGGTGTCCTGGGAGGGCTTCTCGGCTCCCTCCGTCGCTGTCTCTGCCTGACCGGCCAGGACCTGTCCGGCTTCGGGTCCGGCGGTGGCGGCCTTCTTCGCGACCGCGGCACCAGCCACGACCGCAGCGGCCGGCCCGGCCGCAGCCGCACCGGCGCCAGCACCCGCGCCCGCTCCTGCGCCGCCAGCTCCGGCGCTTCCAGCCGAACCAGCACCTGCCGACCCGGCACTTGCGCTGGAGGCACCGGAGCCCCCGGGGTTGCCGCCGGGGCCGGGTGCGGCAGCCTGGCTCGAGCTGTTGCCGGGCTTCCTGCCTCCGCCTCCGCCGTCGCCGCCTTTGTCGGACTTTCCGTCGAGGACCTTGTTTGGACTGTTGCCCTGCTGCTTGCCCGGTGTCGGCACTGGTCGGTTCAGTGCCGATTTCGCTTCCTGTTCGGAGCCCATCGAGTTGTAGAGGTCAAAGCCGATGAACGAGAGGAACCGATACGTGAGATATGGCGCAAACCCGGCCAAAGCCATGAGCACGATCCCGGCCAGAGGATCAGCGACTGAGGCCAGATCAGCCTCGATCGGTGCCGAGACCTGGGTGACGGCCACGAGCAGGATGATGACCAGGACGAGCTTGCTGAAGATCAAGGCGAGGACGAACATCGCCCACTTGCCGATCCAGCCGCGACTGGCATCCCAGGAGGCCCCGGCGAACGCGAACGGGGCCAGGACCACGGCGACCAGCAGCAACGCTTTGCGGATGAGCAGGCTCAGCCACACGATCGCGGCCGCGGAGATCGCCAGGCCCCCGAGAAAAATCGAGATGATCGCGCCGACTCCCGGCGCGGTGATGTTCAGCGTGGCCAGCGCGGCGACCAGCCCGGTGATCTTCGCGCCCATGGACTCGGTGGTCTCGCCAGCGGCTTGGATGATGCCGACGCACAGTTGATCGACGATCTCGAGCAACAAGGCGGTCAAGGTGAGGACGACGAAGGACCCGAGCACGCTCTTGGCCAGCCCGAAAGCTGCGCGGGAGAGCGCCCCGGGTTCTCGGCGGATCATCCCGGTGATCAGTTGCAGGCAGAAGAAGATCAGCATCACGAAGATCGCGATACCGAAGATCAAGTTGAAGACCTCAACGTATTCGCCGCTGGTGACATCGACCAGGGTGGTGGTGTCGAAGATCTTCCAGACGGACTCGAACATCCATTCCGCGGCCGCGCCCATGCCCGCGGCCAGCCACTCGAATGGTGCCGAGACGAGGCTGGCCGCGGCTTCCCCTGCGGTATCGCAGACCGAGGAGAGGACGGGAACATCGCAGAAGCCCATCTCAGATGCCCTGTCCGACGTCCCAGAAGAAGTTCACCAGGGTCACCGCGGCCCCGGACAACACAGCCGCCGCGCAGCTGATGAGGACGCCGATTTTTCCTCTCCCGGCGAGGTTCGGGTTGCTCGAGTTGGAGCCGTAAGCCCAGACAATCGCGGAGATAATCAAGGCGAGCACGGACAGGATCAGAGCCACGGTCATCACGGCGCCGACGATCTCGCGCAGCTGCTCGATGCCCGGGAGACCGGAGTCATTGGGGTCGATGTCGATCACGACACACGCTCCTTCATGCAGAGTCGTTGGGTGCTTGTCTGCGGGAAGGTGCACGGGCGTGGTCATGGCATGAAGAAGCGCCCATCCGGTATCCGGATGGGCGCTCTGGCCGTTCGTGGGGTGGTGCTGGGTTCAGAGTTGCTCGCCGAGGTTGACCAGCCAGTTCAGCCATCCTGTCGCCGCTCCGGCAAGGACCGCGCCGCCGAGGGAGACGAGCACGCCGACACGGCCCTTGGCGGCGAGGCTGTAGTTGCCGGTGCTCGCCGCGATCGCCCAGATGATCGCGGAGACGAGGACCATGAGTACGGCGATGATCAGCGCGGCCGTGAGCAAGGCACCGGCGACCTCCATGAGATCGCCGATGCCGCTCATGCCCTCGAAATCAGGAAAAACGTCCATGCCCCCAGGTGCACGGGCACCGGACCGGGTGCCTGCAGCTGGCTCGGGTCAGCCTCGGACATGGGGCATCACGCCGTTGGGATCCAAGCGTGAGAGACTGGCCTTCGAACGAGACGAACCTGGTGGGTCGAGTGCTCGACGATTCGATCGAGAAGCGAATGCATCTGACGTAATAATTGCTAGTTTTCCTTCACGGTGATGTGGAGGTGGTCGTAGTGTCCGCCTGTGATGTCCTCAGGGCTGTGCATGCCTCCGCCGTCGTAGTCGCGCCATCCGTCCTTGTCGCTGCCGACTGACCAGATCTTGCCCTGCCAGATCAGGTACTCCACGCCGAGGTCTTCGGCGTGGTCTTGCATCCAATGGGTGAGGTCCCACCCGGCCTCGAGCTGGTCCGGGGTCGGCATCTGCCCGATCGCATTGCCGAACGTGACATCGCAGGCACGGCCTAAGGGGTGCTCGGACTTCTGTCCCGGTCTGGGGGAATAACACGCCCAGGAGGTGTCGGGGTAGGCCTTCAGCGCCTGGTCGTGGACGTGGAGCATGCGCGCGGTGATCTGTCCGTCGCTGGTGGGGTCATTGACCATCTGCCCGGGGTCGTCTCCGTCGAAGTCGCCCGGGTCTTCACCCGTTCCGCCACTGTCGTCGGTCTCGCATCCGTCCTCGCCGGGTTCGGGTTTGCCGTCTTCGGCTTCGGGGAGGTCTGCCGCGTCGTGGTCGTTGAGCCAGGCCGCGGGGTCGGTGTAGTCGCCGTCTGGTCCGCCTTCGCGGACCTCAAAGTGCAGATGGGCTCCGGTGGATTGGCCGGAATTTCCGACGTCGGCGATGTGCTGACCCGCCGTGACCTCGTCGCCGGTCTGGACGTAGATGCCGTCTTCCCACATGTGGATATAGGCCGTGGCCAGCCGCTGCCCGTCGACCTGGTGGTCGATGACGACGATTCCGCCTCCGGAATCGGTGTACTGGGCCTCGGCGACGGTACCATCGGCGGCAGCGAGGATCTCGGTGCCGTCGGGGGCTGCAAAATCACTGCCAGTATGTAAGGTCTCTTCGCCGGTGATCGGGTGGGTGCGCGGCCCGAACGGGGAGGTCGCGACCCAGGTGCCCTCCGGTAGGGGGAAGACCACGCGGGAGGTCTCCGCAGCCGGCTGATCATCTTCCTCCCCGTCGCCGCTGCTCTCGGAAGTCGAGAGCTCGGTGAGGATGGTCTCGGCGACTGGCTCGTAGTTGGCGTACCGGTCGGGATAGGCGCTGACTTCGACGGCTTGGGCGGCTTCGCCCTTGCTCATCTCCTCCCACCCGTCGATATCCAGCAGGCCCCGCGGGGAGCCACCGTTGGGACCGTCCGGTCCGCCGTAGAACGCCGCTGCTTGGTAGTCGGGGTCCATGAGCTCTTCGACCGAGCCCCATCCGGATTGCGGACGCATCTGAAACAAGCCGAGACTGTCGTTGTCGCCACCGTCGCCGTCGTTGGGCATATCGCCGGATTCGGGGTAGGCGCTGGTATTCGACAGCTGCTTGAGCACGGACTCCGTCAATGCTGCCATCAGCGCGATCTGGATCCCGTCACGGGTGATGCCCTCGGTCTCGGAGCCGGTCTGGATGATCGTGGCCGCGTGCTCGAGCTGCTTCTTCTCCAGAGTGATCGTCTCGCCGTCGGCGGTCTCAGCGGTGAGCTCATCAGGGACGTCACCGACATCAACGTTCTCGCCCGGGGCCACGCATTGGGCGGAAGCGGCGGGGTTCATGACCAGGCCGACGCCGACCAGGGCGAACATCGGTCCCAGCAGCACCAGTACGGCCAGAGCGGCCACGGCCTTCTTCATCGCACGGCCTTTCGTCTCAGCGCAGGGGCGTATCCAGCGCCGAGAGCCGCATGAGGAAACACGACTCCTCCCGCCCCTCCTCGGAGGGCGTCGCGCTGGCCGTGCTTTCCGGGGTGCTGGTGGCCTGTGGGCAGGTGAGGAAGAGGGTAAAGGCCACCGGATGCTCGGAGGTCACCGGGGCGTCGTTCCAGGTGCCCTCGCGGTGCCGGGTGCCTTCGATGGTGATCGCGGTCGCGCCCTCGGGCAGTTGCCCCGGGCGGGCCTGGGCCAGGGCCTCATCCCACTGTTCGGGTACGAACGCCCGGTCGATGCTCAGATGCTGCCGGGTCGAGTACTTGCGCAGCTCCACCCACGCCTCGCGCGTCGGGAGGTAGCCGGCGATATCCGAGGCCAGTCCGGCTTGCTCGACGCCGCTGGGGTCGGCGACCTCCAGCAAGGTGGCGGTGTAGTCCAGGGGCATCAGCTCGCTGGTGGTGTCCCAGGTGAACAGTGCTTCGGCAGCACTGCGGGCGAAGGTTTCCGGGTCGGTCGAGGCGGCGATGCCAGGGATCGCAACCTCAGCCGGAGCCTCAGAAGGGGTGGGTGTCCCGGTGCCCGGAGGGGCGGGCTGTGGTGCGGTGTGCTCCGGGTTGGCGGGGCCGATGATGATGCCGTAGACCCCGACCCCGGTGAGGATGAGCAGGATGATCGTGGCGATGGCCAGGGCGATGTGGCGGCGGCGCAGCCGCGAGGTGCCTTCAGTTCTCGTCATACCACCCAGGTGCACACTGAGCGTCAACGGTCGGGGTGCACCTGGGGTGAGTCAGAGGGCGCGCAGATGCCCTCGCCGGGAATCCCCGTCGCGGGCGGCCCGCAGTTCCCGGGCAAACTGGCTCGTCCCGTCCGCGGTCGCCAGGAAGGCCTCGATCTGTTCCTCGGTCAACTCAGCGGCGAGCGCTTCGGCGCTGTAGTGGACCCACCAGTTCTCCAGCTCGGTCCAGGTGGCGATGAACGCACGCAGGGGCCAGCGAATGATCTTCGCCACCGGCTCCGCATCGCTGGCCTCGGGCTTGTCTCCGGTGGGCTGATCCGGGGCGTCCTTGCTCCGGTGAGCGCGCGCGATCGCTTCTTCGGCCATGCTCTGCAGATCCGTGCCGCGATCCGGCATCGCCTCGCTCTGCTGCAGGGCGCGGATGCGCTCATAGGCCGGATGCACGGGGGCACCATCGTTGATCGCCTCCAGCTCCGCGGCGATCTGCTCTCGCATCGCCGATGGGCTCTCGGGGTCGGTGGCGAGCTGGTGCAGGTAGGTGATCTTGTCCAGTGTGGTGTGGGAGGCCCCGCCAGGGATCATCGCCGCGGCCTGCTCACGGGCTATACCAGGAGTCGTTGACGGTCCTGCAAAATTTGCAGGACCGTCTGACCTGGGGTTTTGGCCCATACCGAACTGAGTGGCCTGCTTGCGCCGCTGGGCGTCTTCAGCCATGAGCGCCTTGAGCTCCCGATACAGTGCGGCGGCCTCGACAGGCGTGAGGTCCTTGTGCTGGGTGTTCTCATCCTGTTCGGCCAGCAGGTGCCCGAGCCGGTCCGAGATGCTCGAGCGCACCCACACATCCACCGTCCGCCATCCCAGCTGCTTCACGGCCGCCAACCGACGAGCACCACAGACCAGGGTCCCGTCGGTGGTGATCGTCGGCGGCTGCAGCAGTCCGAGCTTCGCGATGGACGCGGCCAGGGCGTCGATGTCGCCGAGGTCGGTGCGGTGCCGGTGCCCGATCATGATCGAGGCAACGGCCCGCTGGAGTTGGATGTGCCCCTGCGCCTGTCCCATCAGCGATACCCTCCACGGCGCGGGGCGGCCACGGAGAGCGTGAGCACGAGGTCCTCATCGCGCAGCAGCGCCCGCAGGGTCTCGCCGATGAGCAGCCTGTGCAGGATTCCGCGACCGGTGCTGGTCGCCGCGTAGGCCGGGTGCGGGTGCCCCAGCAGCGCCTTGAGCAGAATCGACCAGGAGTCGGCTTCGATATCCAGGAGCGCTTGGGCGTGCTTGTCCCGGCGCAGCGCCTCATAGGCGGTACGGCGGGTCCCGGCGCGAGCCAGTTCCTGGCAGACGTGCTCGACCGCAGCCCGCGCCAGCGCCGGCGGCCATTTCATCGCGGTCACGAAGGCGATCGTGTCTTCGATCAGGCTGGTCGCGGTGGTGAAGGTGTCGTACTCCCGCCGCTGGTCGTCCTCGTCGTGCTCGGCGGGGTCCTCGGTGGGGTCGGGGTCGGTGATGTGGAAGGCTTCGTGGTAATCCGTCAGCGGGTTCTCGCGGTCGGAGATCCGCTCGGGATCGTGGTAGGCCGAGACGTGCGGGCGGCGAGCCTGGTGGACCGAGCACAGCAGGCCTTGGGCGCGTTCTTCGGCGATGCAGGTGATCCGCACCGCGTGGGTGATCACACCCCACGGGTCCTTCGCGGTGCGCGCCGAGCGGGTGCGCATCACATCGAACGCCGCACTGGCAGCCTCCCAGGGGTCGAGGCCGTGCTTGCGCGCCAGCGGCGCGTACTTCGCCGCGGCATGTTCCATCACGTCCGCGGCCACGGGGTCGGAGCGCCAGGCGGCGGGCCCCGCCTCATGCAGCCTCACGAGCAGGGCACGCAGGCCCTCGCCGGTCGTGAAGTCTTCGGGTTCGGACAAGGTCGTCATCATCGGTATCTCCTCCTACACATCAGGTGCACTTCGCACTCGTGGGTGGCGAATCGGGTCGTGGCGTCGGGTCATGCGAGGTCTCCGCCTAGTTCTGTCCGACGGCCGAGCGGGTAGCCGGCTCGCTGGCATGGCCGCGACCGAAGGCCTTCAGCGGTGGCAGCTTCTTCGCGGCAAACGCGCCGACGCTCTTCCCGGCGGTGACCAGGCCGCGGTCGACCTTGCGGGCGAGGTGTTCCTGCAGTGCGATCCCGCGCCCGGCCATCGAGGCCGAGGACCGGGCGACCAGATCGGTGGGCCTGACCCAGTCGACGCCGCGGCCCTGCGGAACCTGCAGGCGCTGGCGCAGGCTCGCGCGACGCTGCGCGGTCTTCTCGTGCTCAATCGCATCCGGAGCCCCCGTGTTCTCCCGCCCGGCGACCCTTGCGGCGTCATGGCTGGGCTCGGCCTCGGGCTCAGGTGCCTGCCACCACGGGCTCTGTTCTCCGGCGGGGTCCGGGGCAGGTGCGGTGTTCAGCGCATCCCATGGTTCGGGATCTGGCGGGGTGAAGCTGGTGTCCCAGTTCTGCGCGTCCTGGGCGGTCTCGGAACTCATGATGTGCTCTCCTTCTCTGCGGCCTCCCCGGGATTCGGTGAGGCGGTGGTGGTCTGGCGAGTGCGCCAGCGACCGATGGTCGAGGGATGAACATGCAGGTGCGCGGCGATGGCCTTGTTCGACCACCCGGCCGCCCACAGCCGAGCCGCCTCCGCCTTCCGCCCCGACCCCGCCGGCTCACCCGTACGGGGCGGGGTGGGAAGCTGCGTGGGACCGTCCTCGGGTGCGGCCTTGGTCAGTGCAGGTGAAGGCCCGGCGGGCGGCTCCGGTGCGCTCGGTGAGGGCGGGGCCGGCTGAGGCAGATCCGCCACGGTCGAGGAGGTCAGCGGCAGCTCACCGCCGTCGTCGTCGGTCCGGCCCGGCTCCGCTGCGAGCTCCGGCACGAGGGCTCCGCTGTGCTCGGTCTTCTTCAGCCCGTCTAGTGCAGGTGAGCGACGGTGGTGGGCGGAGCGGATGAGGACCACGGTCAGATGCGTGGAGGCCAGCAGCACCAGCGGCGGTACCGAGGCGATCACCGACGCCAGCAGCCCGGGCACGGCCGCCTCCGCGGCCACCACAGCGTGCATCGCGTTCGCGGCCACCGAGACCAAGGCGCCAGCGAAGAGCAGGCCCCACGGGTACCAGGACCCGGCACGCCCATCGAGAGCCACGACAGCGATCGTGGCGACGACGATGAGCCCATCGACGAGCAACGGCCATACCCACGCCTGTGAGCTGGCGATCCCTGAGCGTCGCGCCAGATCTGCCAGTGCGGTGAACGAGAGCCAGAACGCGCCCAGAGCGATGCCGATCGTCCCGCACGCGGCCGTGATCACCGACCAGCCCCACCGTTCCGAGCCGCTCATGATCACATCACCCGATACACCGGCGGACGCGACGGGCCCGCGCTCGCCGGGGTGAACGAGCGCTGCTGGTCACCGACGGTGGTGCGTTGCCGTGCTCCGCCGCCGTTGACGTTGTGGTAGGCCGACTGCACCGTCCGGGAGATTTCCCGTTGGCCCAGCCCTGCCTGACTGGCTGCGGCGCCGAGGACGTCGAGAGCTTCACCGGGAGGCGTCCCGTTCTCCGCCAGACGGCAGGCGGCCTTGAACAGGCCCAGGTTCCGTTCGCCTTCGCGCAGGCTGGCCACCCGGTCAGCGAGCGCGGCGATATTCGGTGTCCGTCGGGTCCCTCGTGACTCGGGTGCAGGCACTGCAGGGCGGGGATCGAGGAAGTCCCGCAAGCCCTGGGCATCCAGGGCGGTGGCCGGGCCGTTGTTGACCTGGTCCAGCCGGTAGTGGTGCTGCTGCCCGTCGATGCGGCGGTGTGAGGGTGGGACGATGATGTAGCCGCCGTCGCCGCGGAAATCCACGCCGGCCCGTGCCGCCTGCCACGACCGCTGCTGCGTCGCTGGCGTGACAGGGTAGATCAGATGGGCACCGCCGGAGGGAGTGCGGGTGACGACCTCCCACTGCCCGAGCCTTCCGGCGTCGTGGGCGCGGTTGATCGCGTCGTAGCCGTTGACCTTCTCGTGCAGATCGACGTCGACGACGACCACCCCGCTGGGATGGCCAGTGGGCAGGCCAATGTTTGCGTTGGGGATCTGGTCCCACCATACCCGGATCTGAGTCGGGTCTGTCGTGGCGTCGTGGAACCCGCCATGAGTCAGGGGACGTTTGCCGTTCGCCGCGCAGGGGAAGATGGGTACCCCGGCCCGAGCGAACTCGCGTGCGGCCGCGCCTAAGGGCCAGGAGTCATCGAGGCGTAGGAGGACCGAGGAGACGGCACCGTGCTCGACCATCACGACCACACCCCTCGGGCGCTTCCTGCCGCAGGTACGGTCCTGTTGTGACCGCGTGCTGCATGGTCAGGTCGTCGTTCGTGTCGGTTGTGCCGTTCGTGTCTCATCACCAGGACTCCTTGCCGAGAACCTGCTTCGGAGTGAGGAGCAGGCTCTACCTCCGGCAGGTGCGCGGAGAGGATCTGGCGTGTCGAGACGGCCACCCTACTCACGATCAGTGAGTAGGGTGGCCGCCAGGGCACGTCTCGCACCTGACGTCATCCCGGCATAGCAATGCCCGGAGCCTCATGGAGTGACGAGACGCGGAACATGTCTGATCACCGAGTGTCGATGTCGGGATCGCTAGTGTGCAGCCGTCCGCTGGCTCACATGCTCCGGTATCGCTGGGGCGAGATTCCTGTTGCCCGGCGGAAAGTTTCTGAGGCATGGCTACGCGAGCGCCATCCCACCGCTTGGGCGACCTCACCGACGCTCAGGTCTGTCTCCCGGAACAGCCGGGACATCTCCTGCACGCGTAAGAGGACGAGGTGTGCCAAGGGCGTCTTCCCATAAGCGTCGCTGTAGACGCGTGAGAGTTGACGCTCGGACAGGTGAGCGATGCGCGCAAGGTCTCCCATTGTCCAGCAGCGAGACAGATCGGCAGTCAGCGCGTCGTGGACCATCTGTGCTTCTGGGCGAAGCGGCTGGAACCTGCGATACCGCGCCGTCAGACCCGGACTGGTGTTCACGAACGCCTGCGGCGAATTGGTCCGGATGAACGGGGCGATCTCGTCGGCGATTGAGGCCCAGAGAGACTGCATCTTCTGGAAGCGGTTTCGTGGTGCCCCGGCGACGCTGAGGCTGACCAGATCATCGAGCCACGGAAAGAGAAGACCAGCTCGTTCCTCCCCGAGAGCAAGCACCTGCGCCGGCTCGGTATAGAGCGTGTTGGCCAACGCATACGAGTCGCACCGGTGATCCAGGATACCGACGTGCTGCCAGAACAGCTGGTCGAGCGCGTAGTCGAGATCGAGGTAGACGGTGGTGACCGTGTTGTGCCCTTCGGGCTCGCTGCCGCACAGCACTCCCGGCCCCAGCAGGATCGCGTCGCCGGGCTTGATGTGGCGCTCGCCGAAGTAGCGGCTGTAAAGGATGGCGGAGCCGTCGCGGACCACGATGAGCTTCACGCAGTCGTAGGCGAAAGGGCCCAGTGGCCGGTAGACCGTTGTGGTTCGGGCCAGGATGGGGCGGAACCATCCGGTGCCGCGCTGACGCAACCAAGCATCCGCCTGGTCTTCATTGCCGCACCCAGACAGCGCAGGCCCTTTCGAGTACGAGTTAGTCGTGCTCTGCCATTCCGCCGTCATTGCAATGCACCGCCGGGGCGTGCAGGCAGACAGCATGCGGTGCGGGGCGAGAATGCGGCCGCGAGACCCATCGTGATCACTCCACTTTGCGACCATGCGTAACGACGTTGCGCGGTGCGTCGTCGCCGGGCGGGGTAACGAGCTGCCCGCCCCTGCGGTCGCTGAGGCGCGTTCGGGTTCCCGCGGCCGGGGCTGGTGATGGTGGCTCGGAGCCAGCATGAACTGCTCGACGCGGTGCAGAGAACTCCCATTCGCCGTTTCACGGCGTCGCCACGTCGGGCCTCTCCGTGTCGCCAACCATGAGGCCGCCCCACGCCCGCTCGTCGGTCCTCAGCAGTCCGAGGCCCTACGACGGCCCCGCCCCGCCGTCTTCCATCGACCTCACGCTGTCCGAGCATCCCGTGATCGTGCCGAGCCGAGCTCACTGTTTCTGCCGTGCCGGATGAGACCCACACACGGTTGGCACCAGGGTGCGACTCGGCGCGCTGCGCGTACCTGCCCGCTGAGGCGGCCCCTTCCTGAGCCCGTCTCGGGAGGGGGCCATCGTGGTGATGACGATCCGCCCCATGTCCGCCGGCCGCGGCTACGAATATCTCCTGAAAACCGTCGCCGCCGGCGACGGTAACCGCGACCTCGGCACACCGTTGACCCGCTACTACACCGAGTCCGGCAGCCCACCAGGGACCTGGCTCGGCACCGGCCTGGCCTCCCTCGACGACGGCACCGGTACCGGAGTCGAAGAGGGGTCGACCGTGACGGAGGAGCACCTGGTCCGGTTGCTCGGGCAGGGCGTGCACCCGGTGACCGGTGCAAAGCTCGGCCACGCCTACCCGAGCCTGCCTGCACCGCGCGAGCGGATTGCCGAACGGGTTGCGAAGCTCGACCCGGACTTGCCGGCGGCGCAACGTGAGGTTGCGATCCAGGACATCCGCGACGAAGAGGTTGCACGCAAGCCCAAGCGTGCAATTGCAGGTTTCGATCTGACGTTCTCCCCGCCGAAGTCCCTGAGCACCCTCTGGGGTGTTGCGGATGCGCCGACGCAAGAGGTGCTGGTGCAGGCCCATCACGCCGCGATGCGCGATACCGTCGCGTTGCTGGAAGAGCGGGTGGCTTCGACCCGGGTCGGCAAGGGCGGGATCGCGAGGATGCCGATCACCGGGGTGATCGCCACCGCTTTCGACCACTACGACTCCCGAGCCTCCGATCCGCAGCTGCACACGCATCTGGTCGTCTCGAACAAGGTTCAAGGCGAGGACGGGAAGTGGAGGAGCCTGGATTCGCGGCGGCTGCACATGGCCACCGTCGCCCTCTCGGCCAGCTATAACGCCTACCTCATCGACCACACCGCCGACTTGCTCGGCCTGGCCTGGGAGCCCGTCGACCGGGGCAAGGACCGGAACACCGGCTGGGAGATCACCGGCATCCCTTCGGAGTTGATCGCGGAGTTTTCCCGCCGCACCACCGGCAGCGATGGGGGAGTGGAGGGCATCGAGCAGGCGAAAAACCGGCTCGTCCGTGACTACCAGGACACCCACGGGCACGCGCCCAGCCCGGACACCATTACTCGGTTGCGCCAGCAAGCCACTCTCGAGACCCGGCCGGAGAAGGAGCTGCATTCGCTGGCCGAGCTCACCGCGGACTGGCGAGAACGTGCAACCCGGGTGCTGGGCGCCCATGCAACTACCTGGGCGCAAGCCGTGCTCGCCCGCACACCCGGGGCGTCCCGGTTGCGTGCCGAGGACCTCGGCGCGCAACAGGTGGAGGATCTGGCAGCAGTGGTGGTGATGACTGTCGCGGATCGGCGCTCGACCTGGACGCGGTGGAACTTGCACGCCGAAGCCATGCGCCAGCTCATGTCCATCCGCTTCACCACCCCAGCTGAACGCACCGCCGTGCTGGATCAGATCGTGGCCGTCGCTGAAGCGCAGTCGCTGCGCCTGACCCCCGAATATGACCGTCCGATGCCGGGGCACTATGTCGACGGGAGTGGGAACCGCTTCCAGTCCAGCGATCAGGTCGCCTATTCCAGTCATGAGATCCTCGACGCCGAATACCGCCTGCTGGCCCACGGCGATGACACGTCCGCGCCGCGGCTGCCGTCCCGGATGATTGCCCGGCACGTCTCGCGGAAGATCCAAGGGGTGAGGCTGGCCGATGATCAGGCCACCGCCGTGACTCGTATCGCCTGTTCGGGGCGGAGCCTGGACCTGCTGGTCGGTCCGGCCGGTGCGGGGAAGACCACCGCGTTGCGCGGTCTGTATCGTGCCTGGAGTGCCCGCCACGGGCAAGGCTCCGTGATCGGGCTGGCGCCCTCGGCGGCCGCGGCGGAAGTCCTCGGGGAATCGTTGGGCGTACGGGCAGAGAACTCCGCCAAGTTCCTCTACGAGCACGAGAGAGGCCGGTGGGACTTCCAGTCCGGGCAGCTGGTCCTGCTCGATGAGGCCAGTCTCGCCGGGACGCTGACCTTGGATCGGATCGCCGAGCACGCGGGGCAGGCCGGGGCGAAGCTGGTGCTCGTCGGTGACCCGGCCCAGCTCAGTTCCGTGGAAACTGGCGGGGCGTTCGGGATGCTCGTGCGCCACCGTGCCGCCCCGCCGACGCTGACCGATGCGCGCCGGTTCGTCCACGAGTGGGAGAAGACGGCCAGCCTTGACCTGCGTCGAGGCAAGACCGCCGTGCTCGAGGACTACGAGAACCACGGCCGGCTGGTCGATGGGAGTATCGAGCGGATGCTTGATGCCGCCTACACTGCCTGGCAGCACGACCGCGGCGAGGGCTTGGCAACGCTGATGATCGCGGGCAATGCTGAGATGGTCGCCGAGCTGAACACCCGCGCCCGCGAGGACCTCATCGCGGACGGGCGCGTCGAGCGTGACGGGACCGGGCTGCATGATGGCACCACTGCCGGGGTGGGGGACTTGGTGGTGACCCGTTGTAACGACCGGCAACTGAGCCTTGGCCGGTCCTGGGTGAAGAACGGCGACCGCTGGGCCGTCGCCCGCCGGCTCGGCGACGGTGGGCTGGCTGTGCGCCGCCTCGGCCCCGGTGACCAGCCTGTCGGGGCTGAGCTGGTTCTGCCGGCGGAGTATGTGGCCGAGGACGTCGAGCTGGGCTACGCCACCACGGTCCACCGGGCGCAGGGGGCCAGCGTGGATACCGCGCATGCCCTGGTCGACCCGGAGACGGCGTCCCGGGAGCTGTTCTACGTCGCGATGACCCGAGGCAAGCAGAGCAACAGCGCCTATGTGATCCAGCCGGACCCGCACGATGTTGAGACCCACCTGGAGCCACCGGAGCCGATGACTAGGATCGGTCAGCTGCACCGGGTGTTGGCTCGCAGTGACGCGGACCTCTCGGCCACGGAGACCTTGAAGCAGGAGCTGGACCGGCACGCTTCCCTGGAGACCCTGCTGGCGGAATACGACGTACTGGCCCGGGAGGCGCAGGTCGAGCGCGTGGCCGCCTACCTCGATGTCGCCCCGTTCCCGGAGGGGATCGCGGATGAGGTGTTCACCAGCCCGCACTACGAGCAGCTCGAGGCCGCAGTGATTCGCCACGAAGCCGCCGGGCATACACCCACCCGGATCCTGAGCCGTCTTGCCCCGCGCCTGCAGCCGGGGACCGAGGAGGCGGATCCTGCGGCGCGGCTGGCTTCGATGATCGATGCGGCTACCACTCAGATGCCGCGTCGCAAGGCGGCCGTACTCGGGCGGGTGGCGGGGCTGATCGCGCGACCTGCCGGGCCCCTGGCTGAGGACATGCGAGTCGCTCTGCAGGAGCGGGAAGAGCTGATCACCACCGCGGCCGCGGCATCGCTGGATGAGGCGATAGAGCACGGCGCGTCCTGGGTGGCCAAGCTCGGCAGACCAGGGGCGACCCCACGCGAGCGCCATCAGTGGCGCGCGCTGGCGGTGAGCATCGCCTTGTACAGGCAGCGGTACGACATCGGAGAGTCTGCGCCTCTGGGCTTGGCCGATGCTGTGAGTTCGCCACAGCAGGTGGCCGAGCGGCGGGCTGCCCAGGCTGCGTACTCGCAGTTGCGGTCCCTGCAGCAGTCGTTTGGGGCACCGCAACGTGGCGCTGCTCCTACTCGCAATGCGCCAGATCGGGGACTCTAGCTTGCAGGAAGCCACCGGGATGCTCTTTGGCCTGGACCCCGCGCCCGGTCGCGTCGTGTTCATCGGTGTCGCGCCACTGGATTATGAGTGGGCCGAGCCCAACAGCGCGTATCTCAGCCGGCGACTGAGTCCGTGGTGAACACTGGCAGTCTACGGGCGGTGGCTGCACCGATGCCTCCGCTTGCTCCGGTGATGATGACCGTACGACCGTCGAATCGTTTCATGACATCTCCCTTCGGGGTCGTTTGCCTACTGGGCCGCGGCGCGCAGGTCGTCGGCACGGTCGGTGAGCTCCCAGGTGAACCCGGGCAGCTCCCGGCCGAAGTGCCCGTAGGCGGCGGTCTGGGCGTAGATCGGGCGCAGCAGTTCAAGGTCGCGGATGATGGCTCCGGGCCGCAGGTCGAAGACCTCACGGATGGCGCGAACGATCGCCTGGTCCTCGACGGTGCCAGTCCCGAATGTTTCGACATAGAGCCCCACAGGGTTGGCTTTGCCGATGGCATAGGCGACCTGGACCTCGGCGCGGTCGGCGAGACCAGCGGCGACGATGTTCTTGGCCACCCAACGCAGGGCGTATGCTGCGGAGCGGTCGACCTTGGACGGGTCCTTCCCGCTGATTGCACCGCCACCATGACGGGCGGCTCCGCCATACGTGTCGATGATGATCTTCCGCCCGGTCAAGCCCGCATCGGCCTTCGGGCCACCCATGACGAAGCTGCCCGAGGGGTTCACATGCACTTTCATACCCGAGAGATCCAGACCGGTCTCTTCAACGATAGGGCCGATGACGACCTCGTTGAGAGCCTCGCGAACCTGGTCCTGCGTCACGTCGGGTTGATGCTGCGTGGAGACCACGACGGTGTCGACGGTGGAGGGTACAGCGTCGTCGTAGCCGAGCGTGATCTGGGTCTTGCCGTCGGGACGCAGGAATGGCAGCTGTCCTGACTTGCGCACCCTGGTGAGGCGTTCGGTCAGTCGGTGGGCGGTTCGGATGGCCATGGGCATCAGTTCGGGTGTCTCGTTCGTGGCGTAGCCGAACATGATGCCCTGGTCGCCTGCGCCTTGCTGGTCGTGCAGATGGGACGCGGTGCCGTCGCGGGCTTCTTCTGAAGTGCTGACCCCGTCGCCTATCTCGGTCGACTGTTCCCCGATGGAGACGGTCACGCCACAGGAGTCTCCATCGAAGCCCATCTCACTGGAGGTGTAGCCGATGCTGTTGATCACGCGGCGGGCGAGAGCGGCGATGTCGGCGTATCCGCTGGTGCGGATCTCCCCGGCGACGTGGACCAGACCGGTGGTGACCAGCGTTTCCACGGCAGTGCGTGAGTGGGCGTCTTGGGTGATGAGTGCGTCAAGGATGCTGTCGCTGATCTGGTCGCAGATCTTGTCCGGGTGGCCTTCGGTCACCGATTCCGAGGTGAAAAGTCGTAGCGTCATGGTCTGTTCCTCATTCTTAGGTGGTATCGCGGTCGGGGTGGCGGTGGGGAGCACCATTTTTGGTTCTCCCCACCGCCAGTAATTTGTTGGTAAAGTGGGGACTCGTCGTCGGAGGTGCATCTTCTACAAAATCGGATGGTCCGTACGACAAGCGGGACGTTCAAAGCAACTAGTTACTTACGCTCTCGAGAACGTGCGCCTGCCAGGTAACGTGCAATCGCTATCAAGATCAATGCAATCAGCCCAGAGCTCGCTGCCGTCAAAGGCAAAGCTCCGGCGCCGCCAGTTGTAAGCGCAATACCTCCAACAGCGGCCCCGATTGATACACCGAGATAGGTTCCCGACGTGTTCAGTGCTAGAGCCTGGGGTGCTACTGGCCCGGCCAACATGTACAGGCGAGCTTGGATGGCTGGAGAATTCCAGAACGCCAAACCGCCCCAAACTGTCACAACGCAGATAACCGCAGGAATCGGTGCCGGCCTCCCCATCCATAGAAGCCACAAGATGACCATCGTGACGATGATGCCGCCGATTCCGACGCTCAGGGTCCGGTCAGCGCCCCATCTGTCAGTTGCGATACCACCCAACCAAATCCCGAGGATGCCAGCTATACCCGACAGGCTAAATGCCAATGCCCGTTCATCAACTCCAGCTGAGCTCGTGGCTTCGAGGTAGGGGGCAAGATAGGTCAACATCATCATGGACCCAGTCATCAGTGCACAGTTCGCAAGCAAGCCGAACGAGATAGGTCCGGCACTTAGCGTCCGGAGCTGATCCCGAAGGAGTGGCACCTCCCGTTCGCCATCTTCACGCGGTAGCGTAGGCAAGAGTGCAAGAAGGACTATCAGCCCTGCGACGGCCATGGTGGCAAAGCATGCACGCCATCCAAGATGTCCGCCGATCCACGTCCCAATCGGGACACCGGCAGCAATAGAACCGGTCACCCCCAGGGAAACAATAGCGATGTAGCGGCCGGTCTTATCCGCCGGAGCCCGCTCCGCGGCGAAGGCGAACACGGCAGGAGTCATCCCAGCTGCAGCCACAGCGGCTACCACCCTCAACACCAGAAGGAGGGGGTATGACGGCACAATTACAGCCAGACCATTTGCGAGAATGAACAAGCATAGACCGACGGTAAATAATTGTCGCCGTGGAACTTTTGCCAGGACAACTGCAGCTAAAGGCGCCACTATAGCTACGGTCAGCGAAAATGCGGTAATGAGCTGCCCCGCATGAGATTCACTCACCCCCAGATCAGCGGCGAGTTCCGGTAGAATTCCGGCGATGACATAGTCATCCGTATATAGTACAAATCCTGTGGCGAGCAGGGCGAAGAGCCATGCAGGCATCAGGCTACCTTTCTGTATTAAGAAGATTACGTAACGCATCCCGAAGAGTCGAACGCAGTTGATACACTGTGAGTGCTCCATGAGGTGTGACGGTGTCAAGCGTCAGGCCACCAACAAGGGCCGAGACTTGCCGGGCTGCCGCGCTTGGGTTGGGCACTTCAAGGCAAGCTAGTGCCGCAGCAATAATGTCATGGAGATCGCTCGCCATCTCTGCAGCGGATGATGCAAATACCGTCTGTGTTCTTGAGGCACGTATGAGCTCAAGGACTATGATCGCCTCCATCCTCCGCGCCTCATCGACAGGGAGCACTTGTTCCAGAAGATCTTGCAAAGCAGTTAGTGCCTCTTCGCCGTCGAGGCCCCTCAACTGCTCGACTGGATGGTGCATGAGTCGCTGTCCCATCCGGTTTCCGGCTTCGTGAGCTGCAGCCGCCAGTAGGTCTTCATGGCCATCAAAAAAGTGCCGTACCGACCCTATATTGAGGTCCGCTTCAGCTGCTACCTTCCTTAGGGTAAGTCCTTCAAGGCCCTCTGCTACGATCAACCGAAATGCAGCATCGATGACATACTGGCGACGTTCCTCTGCGTCTATGCGTGCAGGCATGTGTTTTCATCCTCACTTCCTTTTGACAGATTCGTCCCATACAGGATGGTCGGTTTCGTACGTCTGTCCGTCCTTGGTGAATACCAAGAAGCGATCGAAATCTCGGGCAAACCAACGGTCGTGGGTCACGGCAAGAACTGTCCCGTCATAAGCTCTGAGCGCTCGTTGGAGGGCCTCCGCTGACTCCAAGTCGAGATTGTCAGTCGGCTCGTCGAGAAGCAACATTGTCGCACCGCCAAGTTCGAGCAAAAGGATCTGGAAGCGAGCTTGTTGCCCCCCAGACAGGGAATCAAAGTTCTGCTCGGCGGAACGGGCGAGCTCGTAACGAGCTAGCACCCGGGACGACTCTTCTCGCGGCATTCCACGTCGATGCTCGTCACCACGATGCAGTATCGAGAGCAGACTACGGCCGCGAAGGTCGGGGCGTCCATGTGTTTGAGCGAACCAACCCGGACGGACTCGGGCGCCTAGACGCGCGGTACCGTCGTGCGTCACTGGATCAATCTGCATCTCGGCTACAGGCTCGTGTTCAGGGGTGGGGTCATCGCCGCCGGCTGCCAGCAGACGAAGGAAGTGCGACTTTCCAGATCCGTTCCCGCCGAGAACGGCAATGCGGTCACCGTACCAAGCTTGGAAGTCGAAGGGCCGGACGAGTCCGGTCAGTTCGAGTTGCTCACAAGCCAGAGCCTTCTTGCCCGTCCTGCCTCCATGTAGACGTATCGCAAGTTCTTGCTCTCGTGGTTGCGCCTCAGGCGGACCAGCCTGTTCAAACCTGGCCAACCGAGTCTGCGCCGCCCTGTACCGGGAGGTCATATCTGAGTTATAGGCCGCCTTCTGCTTATACATCTGAACAAGCGAACGTAACTTTGCGTGCTCGTCATCCCATCGGCGCCGCAGTTCGTCCAGCCTTTCAATCCGCTGCGTGCGTGCCTTCTGATATCCGCTGAAGCCACCAGAGTGAACCCATGCGGTGTTACCTGCGCTGCCCAGCTCGAGAGTGACGATACTCGTGGCGGTGTTTGCGAGAAGTTCGCGGTCATGGCTGACATAGAGCACGCTCTTATTACATTCAACCAGCTGGTTTTCAAGCCAGCGTTTGCCTGGGACGTCGAGAAAGTTATCTGGTTCATCGAGAAGAAGAATCTCATCAGGGCCACGAAGGAGCGCGTTAAGTATGAGGCGCTTCTGCTCACCGCCCGATAACGTCGTCACCGGACGGTCCCGACACTTCTCGAATGGCAAGCCCAGGGAATCTGTGGCGCACGCGTCCCAAAGAACTTCTAGATCGTAACCGCCCTTCTCGCCCCAAGTAGCCAGAGCGGATGCGTATTCCATCTGCCGATCAGTATCGTCTGTAGTGGCAACCGCTCGTTCGGCACGACGTAGTTCTGCAGCGGCTTCCTGCAAGGGCGGAGGAGCCACCGATAGTAGCAATTCTTGGACCGTCCCGGAATCGACGAACTGGCGCATCACTCCAATCGAGCCATTGCGGGAGACTGCCCCCGCCTCGGGAGTGATCTCGCCTGTGATGATGCGTAACAGTGTCGTTTTGCCTGCTCCATTCGCTCCAATCACCGCCACCCTCTCCCGAGGGCCGACATGGAACGAGACATCGCGGAGCAGGGGCCGGCCGTCGGCCAACGTGTAGCTCACCGACTGTGCTTCGAGGTAGCTCATGGGCAACCACGGTATCACGGTCGTGATAAATGATGAAACCCAGACATTGGTGGCGGCGTTGAGCCGGAGCGTTGTCCGAGCCGATCCCCCGCTCCAAGGTCGTAGTCACGGGGACAGGGTGGCGATGACTTGGGTCCAGGCGGTACGGTGTGTCACACTCGTGTTATATATCACGACCGTGATAGCTTCGCTTCGAGTACAACATATAGAAGCGCTGAGCGGTGGCTCGTCAGCATCGCAGTCGCCTACCGGTCAGCGCAGGAAGGTGGCAAGGTCATGACCGATGACTTCATCGTCGAACAGACTCAGGAGAGTGACTTTGACGCTCTCCGTGGCCTGTTCGTCAGCACTCTGGAACCTCACTACGACGGCGATCACGACGCGCATCTCACTCGGCTGATCGACGCCCACCGCGCAAATGGACAAGACGCCAATGGCTTCAACTCTCTCGCCCAACTGGGATATGTCGTCAGACTAGAGCCTGGAGGCCGCCCGGTCGGTTACATCAACCTCGCGGTCAAGCGTCACGGCACTGCCAAGATCAGCCCACTGATCGTCGACCCGTCAGCTCGGCGCCGTGGCGTAGGAGAGGCACTATTGAACGCGGCTCCCCATGACGTCCGTCTTCTCTACTGCACGGTTAGCGAAGACAACCTCAACGCCCAAACCTTCTTCTTTCGGCAGGGGTTCGTACGAGTCGGGACGGCACCGGATCAGTACCGTCGCGGGAAGACGGAACTGATCTTGCAGCGACCACGATTGCGTTCAGGCGTAAAAAACGACGATCCGTTCAACTTGGTTCGTGTCCAGGATTCCGCACAGTGGCGAAAGTTTACGGAGCTCGCCCATTCCGCGCACGTGAACCAGCCACTTCCGGCAGCGACCAAGGTCACCTATGGTCCCCTTCGGGCCGAGCCCGATCCAGTCAACGCTAAGGCCAAGACGGCCTATATCGCGTCCTCTCCCGATGGCCGGGAACTCGGCGGAATCATCCTGACCAAGAAGAAGGGTGGGTCAACCAAGCTATCCACGATTGCTTGGACAGATACCGACGTGCTCGACAAACTCTTGACCGGACTGTCTCGGACGGAGGAGTTCCAGGAGACAGCCGGACGGATCTATGTGCATATGCCGGTCGATCCGGACGCTACCCGTGTGTTTCAAGCACACCAGTGGCGGCTCGACGCACTGATCCCCGGTCTCGATGACACATCTCAAGTCGCTGCCCAATGGAGCACAGCTTCCGCTCATGTTGCGCCATCTGTGCAATCTCCGAGTTCCGTCGCCGATCAGAAAACGTGGTCCGACTACCACGCAGAACTGCAGGACATGATCTCGGCTCGTGAGTGGGATTCGTTCGAAACACCGCAGGAACTGCTGATCTCGCTGATGGCGGAGGTCGGTGAACTAGCCGAGGAACTCCAGTGGACGTCGAAGATCCCCACACGCGACCTGGACCAACACAGCATCGGCGCGGAAATGGTAGACGTCTATAACTATCTCCTTCGGCTCTCTTGGCACATTGACATTGATCTTCTTGACGCCGCGTTCCAAAAGCTGATGCGGGTCAAGGAGAAGTATCCGGTGGATAAGTCCCGTGGCACGACCAAGAAGTACACGGAATTGAGGTGATAACGATGCGCCAGGTCAAGATGTACCGACCGCAGGTTCCAGCTGACGCCTTACCTCGTCTGAAAACAATCCTTGATCGAGGATGGTTCGGTCTCGGCCCGGAGACTGCCGCGTTCGAACAAGAACTGTCAGCACTCCCAGAAGTAGGGGGCCATGTTGTAGGAGTCAACAGCGGCACCGCAGCCCTGCACCTGGCCCTTTATGTCAGCGGCGTCGCGCCGGGCACCTCCGTCATCGTGCCTGCCAACACTTTCATTTCTACCGCGGCCGTCGTCGTGCAGCACGGGTGCCATGTCGTCCTCGCCGACATCGATGTTAGTACCGGAAACATCGACACCGGTCACGTCAGAGAGCTTCTTCGGAACCGGAATGACATCAGCGCTGTTATCCCGGTCCACTATTCCGGCATCCCTTGTGAGCTGGCCGAGCTCAACGTGATTGCCGCCGAGTACCGGCTCACGATCATTGAGGACTGCGCTCACGCGATCGGAGCAGTTCATCAGGGCCTGCCGCTGAGGAAGTACAGCAACATCCGGGCCTACTCCTTTCACGCGACCAAGGTCGTTCCAATCGGGGAAGGCGGGTGCGTGACTTTTCCCACTGAGGAGATGGCAGATCGAGCACGACGGTTACGGCGTCTAGGTATCGACTCTTCCCAAGCTGACTGGTCCAGCCCGTACGAGATCGAAGAGCTGGGTTTCAAGTACAACATGAATGATATGGCAGCCGTCCTTGGCCGCAGTCAGCTGGCGTCGCTACCGCAGCGGATCGCGCGGCGTCGAGATATCATCGCCCGCTACACCCGATCGGTCTCTTCTTCCGACATATGGCCGGTCATGCCGCGCCGGGAAACAGACAGGACGGGAGCGTTCGCGTTCTCAGTGAGAGTCGAAGAGCATGTGCGCGAGCGCGTCCGGCGACAATTGGCAGAGGCCGGTGTTCAAACGGAGATCTACTTCAAATCACTCGACTCGTTCCGCATCGGACTAAACGGCGCGGTCCCCAAAGCACGCAAGTTTTCCAAGGAGGTCATCAGCCTCCCCGTTCACGACGCGATGAGTGATGACGACGTCGATTACGTCGCGGAGCATCTGATTGGAGCCACTGCCTCATGAAAATATTGTATGTCTTCAGTATCTACCTGCCTTTGACCGGTGGATGCCAAGACCCCATTGACCAAGCGGCGCCGTATATGACGTCGCGAGGGCATGAAATTCATGTTCTGACTAAGCGTTGGCCACAGGGCCTGCCTGACACGGAAGACATCAACGGTGTCACCGTCCATCGTGTGGATTCTGCAATACTGGCTGACGAACTTGAGCGTATGGCTCACGATGTGAAACAGATCGTTCGAGAAGTGCAGCCAGATGCAATCCACGTGATCGGTCTACGGCGCCCTCTGCCGTTCTTCGCGTTACTGGCGGCACGGTGGCTCGGAGTGCCTGTCGTCATGACGGTAGGCGGATGGGATGTTCCGGACCCTGACGATCCGGAACCCGGGAAGGTCTGGACGAGCGGCAAGCACCTGATCCGCAACGCCATGCTCCAGGCCGATCAGGTCAATGCCGCCTCAAACGACCTGACTCGCCTCGTTCGTCTCGAGTTCCCAGAGCTCGGCGATATCCCGGTCATGCGCGTCGGCATCGATACTCAACTCTTCGCGGAGGCCACGCCCACCCCTTGGCCACGACCCTACGTCCTCTCCTTGAGGCGACTGGAGGACTCGAAACAGGTCGATCATGTCATTCGAGCCTTCGCCGAACCTGCGATTAAGGACCACGACGTTGACCTCCTTGTGGTTGGTGATGGGCAACAAGCCGGCACACTACGGCGTCTGGCCCGAGACCTCGGGCTTGAAGAACGCGTGCACTTCCTGGGCGAGGTCGACATTCAACAGGCCGCGAGCCTCATGAAAGGCGCAGCCCTTACAGCAGTCGTATCGCGCGCCGAAGGAGGCGGTTTAGTCAACGTCGAGGCTCAGGCAGCCGGCACACCCGTCCTGGCGACCCGTGTCGGAGGCATCACCGAGTATCTCGGTGGCGACAAAGGGGCGTACTTCATCGATGACACAAGCCCTGCTCCACTGGCCGAAGGAATCAGACGGTGCCTGACCGACTCTGCGCTACGCACGTCACTGATCACCTACGGACGTCAACATGCCGAAGTCTTCGAGACCCGGCACCTCGTGGAAGGGTACGTCGATGTCTATCGCAGCCTCGAGCCGGTGGCCCGAAGCCGAGGATTCGAACCATGGTCAAAACTCACAGCAGACCTGTGGGACATCTTCCGCGGCACGGACGGGGCCCAGCTTCACTCCGGGCAGCACGAGCTGACTGCACGACCGGCGGAGTTGGACGGCCTCGGCGCCTCGGCGAATCGTTGGTGGTACACGCGCGCCGAAATATTCGGCCAGAAGGACTGGCCAGAATTCGAGGCTCATGCACTACGCCAGCTGCGAGACGAATACGGAGACGAAGTCGTCGAAGGGCTCCTCGCAGAGGCCGCGGAATGGGGACGAATCGATGCATCAGCACTATCCGTCTACGCAGAATCAGTACGAGAGGAGGCCGACGCATCGTGAAATCTGATGAGTTCTACGACCAGCTCAGCAGCGACTACGCTTCCTTTAACGGCGTCAGCAGACACTACCTTGCTGCCGTGGACCGTGCAGCCACCCATCACATCGACGGGGCAAAAAGCTGGCTGGACATAGGAACAGGGGACGGACTTCGCGCCGCCTCACTTCTTGACGCTCTCCGCAGCCGGCCTCAGGAGGTCACCCTCTGTGATAGCAGCGCTGGGATGGTCGCGGCGGCAAAACGAAACCTGCCCCAGGAACGTGTGACCCAGTGGGGAATGACAAAACAGACGCCTTTCCCTCCCGGCCAAACGTTCGCGGTCATTACGCTCCTTGGAAACGTACTAGGTCACGTCCACCCGAAAGAATTTCGTCTCGAACAGCTCGCTGCTATTCGCCCGCTCCTGGCCGACAACGGCACGCTCTTGCTTGATTTCAACAATCGGTGGAACACGCGCGCATATGGCATGCGTCGGGCTGGCACGAACATTCTTAGGGACCTGATACGACGGCCGCACTCGACATTCACAGCCACCAAGTGCATCAACGGAGAGTCAATCTCGACTCCGGTCTACCTCGGCTCTCCCCGGGAATACCGTCTCCTGCTGTCCAAAGCCGGATTCCACATCCACAACGTCACCTATCACCACTACACCACCGGCGAACACGCGAATCCACTCACCGGGCAGGGGCTCATCCAGGCAACAAAGAAGGAGAAATCATGAAGATATTCGTCGCTGCTCCATTCGGATCCAAGCTGGATGCCGCAGGAACCTTTGACCTGGGGTATCGCGGACGCCTTGAACAACTCCATCGCCGTGTCGAAGCGGCCGGACACTCCATCTTCGCTTCTCAGCGAAATGAGGAGTGGGGTCACGCGCCACTGCCGCCAGAAGACTACGTCCTCATCGACTATCACGAGCTTGCCTCCAGCGACGTGATCATTGCTGTGCTCGGAGCCAACCCATCTTTGGGAGTTTGCATTGAATTGGGATGGGCCTCTGCCCTGGGAATCCCGATCATCGTGGTCACCAAGCACGCCCACTCCTCGACGATGATCTCCGGACTCCACCGCGTCTCTGAGGTCCACTACATCGCTGCGGATCTCGAAGAATCGACACCCACAGACCAGGAGCTGTTCGAGCAGCTGCAGGTGCATCTACCAGGAGGCACTGTTGATGAAGAACCGTGAATCGACTACGAACGATGGCTACCATCTCACCGTCTCCAGCGTTGACTTCGGCTGGGGCGGCAGCGGAGCCCTGGGCTCCATCCTCACCTCGTACCTGGAACGGTGGAACGACACCCGGATTGCAGTCATCGGATCACAACTCGGCAAGAACATCCTGTCGTCTGAAGTCACAACGTCCGATGCGGAGACCCTCGATGCAATGATCGCCGCAGGGCAACGCCCGGACCTCCACCTATCGGTTCTGGACTCCGACACGGCTAAAGCTGCAGTCAAGTTGGGGATCCGTACTGTGTTCGTGGATCTCCTCCCGTTCCTGTGGGGCGAGGAGCAACGGGAGTGGGTGCCGTATGACGTCGACCAGTATCTCTTTCAGGACGTCGCCGGCCTGGGTGATGCTTCCGACATACTGCCCTCCAGTGCAGTCTCCATCGAAGCGATCATCGACCCACACCGAAATCGCCGGGAGCCCACACGGCACGGCAAAACCCATGAAGGGTACGCGCTGCTCATACTCGGTGGGCTCATCAGCCCCCAGCAGAACGACCGGGACGGCTACGTGCGGGCGGTCACGTCATCAGTCGTTCACGCCGTCCAAGCCCACGGACACCGACGCCTGAGAGTCGTTGGAAACCTCTCCCCGGTAGCTGCGGATGCCATTACCCAGATCTGCACCGCCCATGGGGTCGAGGGGCAGGTGGGCTATGTCAGCACAGCCGAATTCGGCTCACTGGTCGATGCAGCCGACCTCATCCTTGGCCAACCAGGTCTCATGACCCTCCTCGAGGTGAGCGCTTCTGGCCGTCCCTTCGTCCGACTCCCACCCCAGAACGTCGCCGGATTCGTTCAGACCGCAGGCTTCACCAGTGTGCAAGGCGACCAAGCCTCCATCTCCTGGCCGTCCGGCATCGTCGAACCCGAGCACTTGGAAAGCCTCCGCCTCGAGGGCGAGTCGATCGCCAACTCATACTGTTACAGCTCCCTCAATGCCTTCACCGGCACGCTGTCCTGGGAAAACGATGTCTTCTACGAGGGCTTGTCTCAAGCCATTGGCGAGGCACTTGCCGTGCCCCTCGCCACCCGCCGAAGGTTCGCTGGCCTCACCGGCGATCGCGGCGCACAGCAAGCCGCGCAACACATTCGTCGAGAAATCACACGGACGGTGTAGCCCAATGCGATGCATCAAAACTCTCGGCCACTTACATTCCCAATGCGCTCGTCACCGTGCCGTGACAAACGCCTCTGGGCTGCCGACCGCCTTGAGCGACCTTCGAAAGTGGCGGCTATCTGCTGACGGAGCGCTGGAACATGAGTCGGGACGGTTCTTCCGGGTCATCGGCGCGAACACGGCCCCTGAGTACCTGACAGCCGGTCCACACGAGCATCCAATGCTCGATCAGCCAGAAATCGGCATGTTGTGCCTCTTCCTAACCGAGATCAACAACGAGCCATATGGGTTAATCGCGTTCAAGTTCGAACCAGGAACGCCAGAAGGAATCGAGGTCGCACCGAGTTTCCAAGCGACCAAGAGCAATTACGAAGGAGCTCACGGAGGAAGCGCAGTCCCCGGACAAGACATCGCCTTCTCGGACCGACACCCTACCCTCGCTGATGCTATTCAACGAGAGCAAGAAGCATGGTTCCTTGGAAAGGTCAACAGAAACCGGGTCATCATGCTTCCTTCAGATGACGCTGAACCGTTGAACAGCCTCATCCCCGATTCCTACTGGGTGCCACTGAGGATTCTGCTTCAAGGTTTACTCGTAGACAATCTGCTCAACATGGATCTCAGGTCCATCCTCTCCATGATTGCGGTTGACAACACGCTCGGACGGGTCCTTACCTCACAGCAAATTCGTTCGACGGCTGAGTCGATTCGCTCACGTCTGGGGAAACCCATGTCCACTCAGTCGCGTTCACTTCTAGAACTCCCCGGTTGGACCTATAACTCGTCACTAGTTGGGCCCTGCTCAAACTCAGCCACTATTGTTGGACGCCGTGTACGAGTTGAGACTCGAGAAGTCGCTGAGTGGGATCAACCCTTTCTCTCGCCGAGATTGAAAGCACAATGCACTCTCGTCGCCCGGAGAGACGAGACCGGTCGAAGTTGGGAAGTTGCACTTATCCCTCGTCGGCGTCTCGGCTCAACTCGTGGAAGCACGCTCGAAGCCACAATCCAGCGTCATCATCGGACGCATGGCGACGGAGACAACCTCTCGGAGGACTGCCTGCACGAGCTGGTCAGTGCGGCCGACAAGGTAGTCTCCGCCGATCACGCCGAAGAGGGCGGTCGCTTCTACCATGCACAAACGCAATATCAGGTTGTTCTGCTGGGCCGCACTGAACTCCGTGCTACCACCGACCAGTGGCAGTGGACACACCTGGACATAGCTAACGCCCTCATCGCTGATGGCGACTGTCTCAGCGTCGAAGCCAGAACCTGTATAGCCATGCTCACCGCCGCGATCGCACCCACAGGAGGTGATCACAAGTGATCGGGGCCATCGGTTACTCGGACTACCTCCTGCGACGGACAGCACCCCTGCTCCGAAGCTACAACCACTCAGCGAACGAGCCACTTCTAGTTGGCAGCGATTACCTCTCGGCGTCCCACGAACCGGCAATCATGGGGAAGCCCCGCGAAGAGATACTTCACGACCCGAGAATCACAACCGTATACATCTCCAGCGCCACCGGAGATCACTATCGCGACACTCTCGCCGCGCTCACCCACGGGAAGCATGTGCTGGTCGAGAAGCCCATTTGCTTGCGCACCGACGAATTGGCCGAAATCGATAGCGCCGCTCATCGCCGCAACCTCGTGGTGGCGGAGTGCTTGAGCTATCATTTTCACCCGCGATGGGCCCGAGCCATGGAACTACTTCGCGCACAGCGGCAAAAGGAAGAACTCACACTCCGGGCCGCGTTCTGCATACCGCATCGCACCAAATCTGATTTTCGCTACCGTCCTGAGCACGGCGGCATAGTCGCAGACCTGGGAACCTACGTTATCGACGCGCTACTCCGCGCGGGTCTGCCGATGAGCCAACTTCAACCGCCAGCCTGCCCAATCCGGATATCGCGTCTCTCCGGCCAAGTGGGCACCGTAAATCAGACGCACAGCCATGCTCGTTGGGCAATCGGCGATGCCTACCAAAACGAGTTCGTTGTCGCAGGTACGACCTTTCGGATGGATCTGCAGCGTGCCTTCTCGCCGCCCATCAACGAGCAGACGGTCCTGACGATGACCAGCGAGTCGGAGAGCGAGAGTCCAGTCGGCCATGTGTTTGCGCCAGCAAACGCGACCTATTTGTGCATCACCAACGCTCTTCGCTCCATTGAAAAGCGTGAGGTGGGAATCGTGGACGTCGACAGCATTCATGAACGAATCAGCATCTTGGAGAACGTGATCGCGGAAGGAAACGAAGGGGCATGACCCGCATCCTCATCATTGGGCACCAGGGCCTCGTCGGACGAGCCATACACATGGCGGCACTCGCAAGCTTCCAAGTCGAGGGCGTAGCGTCAGCAGACGCCGGTCGACCCGCAAGGGCGGATCTCGACCTCGTTGTCAATGCAGGCGGACGAATCTGGGGTGACGCCGAGGACGTCGAGAACGCCCTCATGTCGTCCGCGGAAGCAGCGATTCACAACGCCCGCCGATCCCAGTGCCCCATCCTCCATATTGGCTCCAGCGTCGAGTACGGGGCACGCACGAGGCCCACATTCCTCGATGAGGAGGCCGCCCTGTGGCCACAGACAGCGTATGCCAAAGCAAAGGTACGTTCTTGGAACCGGATTGCTTCAAAGGCTCCCCGGGGTGCGGTCTCATTGCGCTCGGGCCTCATTCTGTCGCGTTCGGTGAGCCAGCATAGCCTGCTCGGCAAGATTCGCGACATGGCCTTCGAGGAGGACCAGGTATACCCGGTTCCCGCATCGGTATTGGCGATGGAACGAAATCCCATACACCTCGCCGACTTCAGCTTCGCTGTTCTTGGCGTCGCCAAGCGCCTTCTGACATCGAGTACAAACACCATACCCAGCGTTCTGAACTGCGGCGGCGATGAAGCCGTCAGCGTATGCGATCTGGCGAATCAGATTCTTTCCATGTCGCCTCTTCCCTACGGATACCCCAAACCATGGCGTCCAGGTCACTACGAGCTCGTCGCCACAAACCGGCTCAAGACCTGCACTAGCTGGAAACCCATGCACTCAATTAGAAACGGAGATTGGTTGCGATGACACAGCCCGATAATCCAGGTAACGCCCGGACTCAGGAGATCCGAACGCAGATTCAGCAACTCTCGACGGAGTACCACGAGCTGACCCGAGGTCAGACCACGCGGCATCACCGCCCGGACTTCAAGATGCCATCAGGGGCCTGTTTCGATGCCGAAGATCGTACGGAAGCTGTCCTAGCAGCTCTTGACCTTGAACTCTCTGGTGGACAGGCGGTTGTCGACTTCGAGCGCGCGCTCTCGAAGACGATCGGCATGCGCTCGTCGATAGCGTGCAATTCCGGGTCGTCTGCGAACCTTCTTGCATTCGCCACCCTGTGCGATCCCTCGCTCGACGGCCACATTGAACCGGGGGCAGAGGTGATCACCAGCGCGGTCGAGTTCCCGACCACAGTGTCACCGATTCTTCAGTATGGATGCGTACCAGTCATCGTGGACGCGGACCCTAAGACCGGGAACCTTGATCTAGAGGCTCTCGAAGATGCATTGAGCCCCCGGACGCGAGCAGTCATGTCCGCGCACACCCTCGGCGGCCCGTATCGCGCGGACCATGTGCGCGAGTTTGCCGACTCACATGGCCTTTGGTTCGTCGAAGACAACTGTGATGCGCTGGGAGCTGATATCAAGGGGCGTCCGACTGGATCCTTCGGACATCTTTCAAGCCTGAGTTTCTATCCTGCACATCACATCACCAGTGGTGAGGGCGGGTGCGTTAGCGCGGAATCAGTTCAGGTTGCAGCGGTTACCCGTTCCCTCCGCGATTGGGGGAGAGACTGCTGGTGCGCACCCGGCGAGGACAACCGGTGCATGAGCCGCTTCGATCGAAAACTGCCGGGGCTTCCTGAAGGGTTCGACCACAAGTACGTTTTCTCACGAGTCGGCTACAACCTGAAGATGTCAGATCTCCAAGCCCGAGTCCTCATGTCTCAACTGCAGAAGTCTGACGCGTTCACCGAAGTTCGTAATCGAAACTGGAAGATACTCAATGAGTATCTCAGCGACACTCCCGGAATAGACGTGCTCACTAGCGCCGAGGGCACTGGCCCATCGTGGTTTGGTTTTGCTTTCATCCTCGATGAGCAGGCGAAACTGAGTAGAAGCCAGCTGCAAGTAGCACTCGAGGAGGCTGGGATCGGCAGCCGAGTTGTGTTCGCAGGCAATATCACTGCGCAGCCCATGCTCCGCGGACGTCGAGCTCGCACAATCGGGGACCTTCCAGTAGCGAACAGAATCACTCGAGACGGCCTGTGGGTCGGCGTGTACCCGGGGCTGAGTCAGGAAGACATGCACTACATGGGTAAACGCATCCGAAAGCTAATCACCGACGGCCGTTAGCAAACGATCTACACAGGCCATTCCAGAAGGGATCAGATCATGACTCGCAGAGCAGGCATCATTCTCGCCGGCGGATCCGGTAGCCGTATGCACCCAACCACCGAGAAGGTGAACAAACATCTTCTCCCTGTCTACGACAGGCCAGTCATCAGCTTCCCACTCGAGGTTATGCGCGCTTTAGATGTTGACCGGACTGTCATTGTGTGCAATGAGCTTGACCAGGCTTCATACGCCGATGTCGGCGAGTGGCTAGGATTCGCCGATCTCAGGATTGCTACTGCCGTACAAGCTTCCCCCGACGGGTTAGCCAGTGCTATCGCTACCGCCATGCCAGCGTTCGGCGAGGAAGATTTTGATCAGTACATCGTTACGGTAGGCGACGGCGTGTACATCACTGGTCTGGACCAGCTGGCCGAGGTCGGACGCCGTGCTCGACCGGAAACGGCTCTGGCATGGGCCGTTGTCCAGCCTCACCCGCATCCCCAGGACTTCGGTGTCGTCACTACCACTGACGAAGGTCTCGTAACCGGGGTCGTGGAGAAGCCGACCGTCCCACCCACATCGCTCGTCTGTACGGGACTTTACGCCTTCGACCCCTCGCTCTTGTCCCGTATCAGTGAGTTGAGCTACAGCGCACGTGGCGAGCTCGAGATCTCCGAACTCCTCCAGACATACCTCGACCAAGACCAACTGCGTGCGATCGCTCTCGGTGAGGACGTCCTCTGGTTCGATGTGGGAACGCCCGATCGTCTACTCGACGCCTCAGCAGCACGGCGGGAGGCTGTCAACCAGAACGCACCATCTTCCCACCGATAGCAACAGAGCATCAGCCGAAGGGCTCGCTGCCCATGCCTGGCTACATAGCAGGGCCTCGAGAAAAGGAGCAGACATGACGACCGATATTCGTCGCGACCAGTATCACACCGTGATCGTTGCCGGAGGTGCTGGCTTCATCGGCGCGAACTTTGTACGAAACGTTGTCTCGACAACGAACTGGTCTGTCGTCGTCGTTGACAAACTCACTTACGCGGGCAATCTCGCAAACCTCGAAAGCCTGCCCGTCGAGCGGGTCGACGTCGTCGTCGGAGACATCTGCGACGAGAACCTCGTGAATAGCGTGGCTAGCTCCGCTGACGCCATCGTGAATTTTGCGGCGGAGTCGCATAATGACCGATCTCTCCATGCCGCCAAGTCATTCCTCAAAACGAATGTCGAAGGAACCTTCGTCTTGCTTGAAGCGGCGCGTCGATTCAGTATCCGTTATCACCACGTCTCTACCGACGAAGTGTACGGTGACCTCCCAATCGACACAGACGAGGCATTTACTTTGGATAGCCCGTACCGTCCGTCGAGCCCTTACTCGGCTACTAAAGCCGCTTCAGACCACCTTGTGACAGCGTGGACGAGGTCATACGGTGTCCAGGCAACGATTAGCAACTGCGCCAATAATTATGGACCGTATCAACACGTTGAGAAGTTCATCCCGCGCCAGATAACTAACTTGCTAATAGGAACGCGTCCTAAGCTTTACGGTGCGGGTAGCAACGTACGCGAATGGCTCCATGTGAACGATCATGTTTCGGGTATTATGCGGGTCCTTGAATTTGGGCGAATCGGCAGCTCGTACTTGCTTTCCAGCGGAATAGGAGTAAGTAATATCGAGGTGCTTCGCCTGGTTCTCGAATTGATGGATCACCCGAGCGACTTCTTCGATCATGTTCGTGATAGACCGGGGCATGACCGGCGATACGCTCTCGATTCCGCTTCCACGAGAAGCGATTTAGGTTGGTCACCAACTTATACCGATCTCCGGGAAGGGCTTTGCGATACGATTCGTTGGTACAGCGAGAACACCAACTGGTGGGCCGCGGGAAAGAGAGGCGTCGAAGAACAATATAGACGTTTCGAGGGATAAATGGCACTTCTTTGGCCGCACAGTGCGTATGCCGACGGGAGAAGAGGGTAACAACGGTCTGAATTAAGACTACAAAAGTAGATGTCGCCTGCGAAATGCGCTAACCGATGGGAGGGTGCTATTCTTTGAAGCACATGGTTAACGGCGAGAAGACTTTGACTGAGAATCGGCTCTGCTATAGATTCGCTTGAGCCGCTGGACGCCACCGGAACGGATGGTACTAGTCAGGGGTTGACCACGCAGTCGACACGCCATTGGTCGTGTAGTTTCGTCCGAGAAAGAGGAGAGGTGCTTCACGTAGTATTCACTGCAATCCCACCCGCATTCTTGTGACGCAGGTATAGATTCACTTTTGGGGTTTAGTGGAGAATGAAATCTCGCCTCCTCCTTTGGCCACAAACCTATGCAATNAAATCGCGAGATCAGCACCGAGTTGTGGAAGTCAGGTGTCCCCTCATACATCGAGAGGTATCGCTCGGGTTGAGCCTCTGTTGTAGGCAAACATGCGAGGCGCGACATCACCTTGTTATGCAAGATCTCAGCACTGCTTAGGTTAGGTTCAGCCCAGACAGGCGACCGTTCACGTGCCGTGCCGGATCGCGTGGCCGCTGGCCAGAACTGGGGCGAAGAATAGAGCAGTAAACCTGTCGCTCTATCGTCTTGGGGCTTCGGTCGAAACAGTCCTCATCGCGCAGCGATAGCGGGCCAGTCTGCGTTGCGTAACCAGTCCCAGAGATGCTGGCCGCCAAGCGGATTCGCCATCGATAATTGAGCAAAGTACGGCGACGGATGATGGGGCTTGCGCCACTTCGGCGTGATTTGAACTTCATCTGCATATGTGACGAACGCTCCATGTCGGGCGCGCGAAATCATCACCGACAGAATGCGAGCTTCCTCTGCCTGTTCCTCTGCTGTTTTTGCGAGGTAGGACGGTATCGATCCGTCCTCCGCGCCGATGACCATCGCCCAGTCAAACTGCTGTCCTTTTCCTACGTGACCATTGAGCACGTGAACACCAGGTTTGGTCACCAGCGTCTCGGCGTCACCAACCTTGATACGCGCACGAATCTCACCTGCGGAAACTCCCTCGCGCAGCAGCTCGTAACACCACCCGAGCGCATCCACGAGACTCTGTCGGGTTGAAGCCTCTGCAACTGCCTCCAGGCCGGACTCTCCCCGGAGATAGGAGATCTTGTCCTTTGCTCGTTCGTACGCGGAAAGATTGAAATGGCCAAGCATCAACCTCATCGCCCGCGCTGTGTCGGTGTCAAGAACCCCGTCATCCCAGCGCATGTAGTCGATACTTGCGCTCGTCAGAGCGTCCTCCACGAACTTCCGCCGCTTCTGTGTCCGCGCCATGATGCCGATTCGGTGATCCGGAACCTTCGAAGCGAGTCTCCTCGCCACGTTTGCGACCCACTCGGCTTCCGCCTCAGCAGATGGGAATCGAGCAGTGGCAAACAGTCCGCCTCCAGGCCACGATGCTTCGTCAGCCGCCGTAAGTGGGGTGCCACCGGTCAATGGGATGAGCGAATTGACCGCGGCAAGAACGGCGGGCGAAGAACGATGCGACTCGGCGAACGTCACCGCTTCGGTGCATTCTTCTGTGATACGACTGTGCACCTCGATCGGCTTCGCACCAGTGAAACCATAAATGCCCTGCGCCAGGTCGCCGGCAAAGGTCGTGCGCCTGTATCCGATCGAGTTGACGATGCGTAGCTGCTGCGGTGTCAGATCTTGGAACTCGTCAACGATGACGGCGCCGAAGTGCTCTCGGTAGAGTTCCGCAACGCGGTCGTCCGCCAGGGTCAGCTCGGCAAGACGGGGCAGATCATCGTATGTTAACCGACCAGCGGCAACCCGATCTCGCTCAATCTCCAGGGCCTCGATCTCACGGTTCTGCACCAAGTGAGCATCGATGTCCGCATCAGTTCGGGGCTCGAGTTTTGCATCACGGAGCGCATCCTGAGCCCGCTTGGCGACCGGGTAGTCAAGACATTTGCGGTTGCATTCCTCTTTTACCCAATCGCTCTCCGGGAGGATCATGCTTGGGTCGAGACCGATGACGTTGGCGTGTGCCTTGAATATGCGAGCTGAAAGCCCATGGAAGTTCACGACGGTGACGTGGTCACGGAGCTGTGTCACGCCGAGGTAAGCACGCAGTCGACCGCGGATGTTGTCCTTTGCGCGGTTCGAGAACGTCACGACCAGAATTTTGCGTGGCAACTTCACGTCGCCGCGCCGCAGGAGCCCGTCAACTCGAAGCGCGAGCGCCTCGGTCTTGCCACACCCTGCAGGCGCAACCACGAGGAGGTCGCGTGCCATATGGTCTCGAATCTTGATCTGGGAGGGCGTCGGTGTGACCATCTACGACGCGATCTCGTTCAGAAGTGATTCAATGCTTGCGATCGAGGAGGCGTTCTCTTTTGTCAGAAGCGGAAGCACAGCAAGAGCGGAGCGAACCTTGTACTTATTCTTCCGGCAGAACTGCGCAACGTCGGCATTGGTCAGTTCCCCGTTCGCACCAGTTACCTTAACGTTAGCGAGTTCGTTGCGGCTGAAGTGGCCGCAGCTTTTTAGTGCATTGTGCACCGCGGTCGCGCCGAACGTTGAAACATATTCATCCTCAAGATCGACCATCGAGATATGCACTGAGTGGTGGCCGAGGTCTTCCTCGGCCACCCCCAGTGCAGTCGCAATCTTGTCGGTCGCATCGACATCAATGAGCCTGGAAACAGGAATCCGAAAACCATCTGGGCCGAAGAGCTTTGCTATTGGCTTGATCTCGGCGCTACCGTCCGACTCGATTACCGAGATCCCTAGTCGATCTAGGCTGCGGTCAGTTAACTCAGCAACACGCTCGACCAGGATTCGATCAGAAAGCCTTTCCACCGTCACGATCCGTGCTGACGTCAACGGCTCCAATTTGTCGCGTACCCACCAACGCACCATGGTGCGTTCATCATCACTGAGAAAGTCAAGAGTCGACTGCACCGCTTTGCCGCCGGCGCGCATGACGACGACATCCGCAACGTCGAACGCGCCGACGATGTCGGACGAGTGCGTCGCAATAACCTTCTGGCTCGTACTGTCGCGGAGGAGCCGCGCCAAGCTACGCTGCGAAGTCGGATGGAGGTGAATCTCCGGCTCGTCAATCCCGACGACGTTCGCCCCGATGCTCATCAGGTCGTACAACGCGATGGCGTACAGCGCACGGGAGCCATCTGACTGCTCCGACAGATTATGCGGCGTTCCGGCCTTAGTTACCTGCAGACGGACATCGCTCAAAACGTCGTCGTCGGCCTCGGCGCCGCTGACAAAGGCGAGACTGTCTGTAGTGACCTTCTGTGGCAAAGCCTTGGAGAGCTGACCTGCGAGTTGCTCTCGGAGATTCTCCAGGAGCTCGGAGTCGTCCAGCTTCTGCTGGAACACTTCTGCGACGGACGCGAACGCTTCCTTCTCGTCGCCGAGTTCAAGAGAGGCAAGCATCTCGTCGACGGGGTTGCGGCGATCCTCTCGGAGGTCGCGTGTCTGAGCTGTTGCACCGAGAAATTTCCAGCCCAGTGCAGCGAGCTGGTCGCGGGAAAGCTGACGCCCGGTTCCGCTTCGGGGCGCCACGCGGCTAATGCTGACCGTCTCCTTCTCGTCCACGTCAACGCGAAGCTGAACCATCAAGGATTCCGTAACCGTGTCGATCTCATCTGGGAAGAGAGCACGATCGTCTGCGCTAAACCCGGTCAGCTCAATTTCAGCTATCATCGGCTCCGCCGTATCGCGGAGATCATCTACCGACAGAGAAGCATACAGCTGAGCGACACTCGCCCCAAGGGCCAGATCAATGACACGAAGCAGCGACGATTTACCGACATCGTTAGCGCCAACCAAGACGAGATGAGACCGGATCTCGATCTCGAAGTCCTGGAGACGCCGATGGTTTTCGACCTTCAGCCGTGAAAGTTTCAAGAGCGCACTCTCTTTCAGTGTTAGATCTGAATGGCAGCTACTGATCGCCATCTCGGGACGCTGTCTACGCGGAGCTACCGATAGAGTACAAGCTTTGCGTTCCCTCTTTCAGGCAAACTCGACCACACCGACTACCGCAATCAGCGGTCCCGCTGATTCACGAACTAGACCGCGACGAACACGACCTCACTCTGCACAGCCAAGGGGGTTTGTCGCCTCGCCCCGTACTGACTTCCGCCAACGCCCTACGACCCATACGATACTCGCTTCTTCAGCTCGACCCGCACCAGTCCTCCGGCCGCCCGCCTGCAATTGGGGCGGCAAACGCAGCATGCCGTATTGCCTGCTCTACCGCAGGGCGATGACGCGAGCCACCTACCTTCCCGGGCGCGCAAATGAGCCAGAGGCAGAGCGTGCGACGCGCTCAGTGCTGCCCGTACTTGTTCCCGTGCGGATCGAGCCGTCCGGCGGTAAGCTGGGCATGTGCTATGGCAACGGTCTGGTCGGCCAGAGATCGTGAGTGGCACGTAGATGGCACGAGCGGCCATCGGAGCTGGAGGAGCCGCAGGATTTCCGCCTCTCACCAGGGAGGACGAGGACTGGGCGGAGTCATCCCCGCCCATGACGCCAGCGGACTCAGCGATCTGCTGACCAACCACTACAGTGTTTACGAACTAGGAGCGATCGAGCGACGCGCTTTCCCCACTGGCCCGGAATCTGTCAGACATGTCGCTACAAATGGCCTGCGCCTCCTGTGGATCGGCACAAAACCAGTCATCGTTCTTGCCCTCGAAGTCGAGGACGGACCAAGCGATACACACAAGATTGTCGTCGAAGTCATGTGTGAAAACCACGAGCTTGCCCGCGAGACGCTCGCAAGTATCGATCAGTCCGTTCGTACGAATTCCGTTATTGACGGACAGGTCGTGAGCTTTCTACCGGGCGAGTTCGGCTCCGAGGCTTTCAGTATTGAGTTCCACCCCCGTCCACATGTTGAAGCACAGGATGTGGTGTTGCCAAAAGGGAGGCTCGAGAAGATCGAAGCTACTGTGCTGGGCATCAGTGAGAAGGCCGATCGGTTGCGAGCGGCCGGGCAACATCTATCACGCGGAGTTCTGCTCTACGGTCCTCCTGGTACGGGCAAGACTTTGACGATACGGTACCTGCTTTCGCAAGCTCGAGACACGACGGCAATACTTCTCCAGGGTGAGGCCCTCTCGAAGATTCGGGCGACTGCCTCGGCTGCGCAAGCCATTGGTCGAGCGATCATCGTTCTCGAGGACGCGGACCTTGTCGCCGAGGATCGCGATTTCAATGAAGGCGAGTGTTCGGTGCTCTTCGAGATTCTCGATGTCCTCGACGAGTTGGGCGACGACGCCGATATTACGTTCGTTCTGACCACCAACCGTGTCGATGTGCTCGAAGAGGCAATCGCGAAGCGCCCAGGCAGGATCGATCTAGCCGTTGAGGTCCCATTACCTTCTACCAAGCTGCGCCGGCGACTCTTCGCAGTCTATGGCAACGACTTCGCGTTCACTGAGGAGGGAATCGCGAAGGCGGCGAAAGCAGCCGAGGGGACGTCTGGTTCTTTCGCCAAAGAGGCGGTTCGGCGGGCTGTGATACTCGCTATCGAAGCTGGAGAAGACCCCAGAGACAACCATCTCTTAGAAGCGGTCGCGGCCTTGACAGCCGAAGCGACGCAGCTGCGTGAGGCAATGACATCAGACGAAGGGTGGGATGAGTGATCATTTGACCAGGAGGTAGTGTGTGTTCGTACGCGCACTCGACCCGGTAGATTCATTGACTAATAATGCGTCCATCTCTGTCTGCATCGGCGATTTCTCAGGAGTGAGGCCCGCGAGCTCATCCGCTACGAAATTGATTGTGCACGCCTGCGCATAGTCATCGGACCATTCGACTGATTGACGAGAGCCGACTTCCCCTTCGTCAGAGACGACACGCCTGAATCATGCATGCAGCTATCAAACACTGAAGAATGAACCCATGACCCCGAAAGAGACAGTTAAAAGCACCCCTGTCTGGGTCGGTGTTGCAACAGTGATAGCCGCCATGTGCCTGCTCGCAGCCGGCTTTTCGGCACCAGGTTCGGTGCAGTTCTTCGCAGCGTCTACCGCGACCGCGACTGTGTACTTTCTCGCGTTCTTCATCGTGCCGATGAAGCCACCGGTCATCGAGTCCGGACATTACCGAAACTTGGGCATCGGCATCTTGGCTGGGCTTGCCCTGCTTGGTGTCTTCATTGCCGGGGCACTACTCATCTACCAAATTCCGGCCCTTGCCCATCCTGTCCAAGGACTACTAGAGAACGCGCGTGGTGGTGCTCTCCTGCCGTCGCTGCTAGTGACCGCGGTGAATGGTGTCGCGGAAGAGTTGCACTTCCGGCGGACGATTCCAGGCACGATTACGGGGTCCCCATGGAAGAAGATCGTGATCTCGCTGGCCGCCTACATGGCAGTTTCAAGCATGCTCGGTGTTCCGCTACTCGTATTCGCGGCTCTAGTCGTAGGAGCTCTCGCGCACTGGCTAGTTCATCGCGGTTACGGGCTCTTAGCACCGATCGTGATGCACCTGGCATGGAGTTTAGGTATGTCCTTGCTTCTGCCAGTTATTCTGCGGTAGATAGCGACATAGTAACTTGCACTACGAGTCCTCGCGCATGTCAGTTGTCTCCGGGCAGTGGTCCCAGTGGGTCACGGTCGGATGGTGGGACAGAAGCGTCAGGGGCGGTGAGTGATCGAGTGATGGCTTCCTCCACGGGCGTGGCATTAAAACCGGGCCTGGAGACTAGTTCTGTCTTCCAACGCTGATCGCGGGCCACCATGTCTTCTTGCAGGCTTTCAATCAGAGACTCAGCTGTTGCCGTATCAACATCGGTAATCCGTGCAGCGATCTTGGAAACAAGTGGTTCTGGCAGGAAGGGCAGATGGAGTTGGTCACGGTCGATACCAGCAATCTTGGCGTAGAGCTCAAGCAAATCGGGGTATTTGATCTGCTGACCCCCGCCAACGTCATAATGACTGGTTCCCACGTCTGCGGTCAGGGCGCCCTCGATGGCGATGGAGACATCTTCGACCGAGATGGGTTCCACGGAATGGTTCATCCAGTACGGGACGACCGTGACTGGCAGTCTGCGTGTGAGTTCGCCCATGAGATCGAAGCTCGTTGATCCCGAGCCGATGAGCATCGCGGCCCGTAGTGTGATGACAGCCTGGTCTGCTTCGGACAGTTTCTCTTCGACTTCTAGCCGAGAGACCAGATGCTTGGAGAGCCGGGCCCGAGCAACGTCAGGGATGATCCCGGAGAGGTAGATGACACGTTGGATATCAGTTCCAGCTAGAGCTGTCACCATGTTTTTGGCGGCGGTGTAGTCGAACGCTCGGAAGTCTTTGCCGTCCATACCATGTACGAGGTAGACGACTGCGGAGATATCGGTCGACAGCGCATTCTTGACGGAAGATTCGTCGAGCACATCGAGTCGAACACGCTGGACATGATCCGACCAGTAGAATGTGTCGAGCTTTTCCAGGGTTCTCGCGCCGGCAACTACGTCGTGTCCTGCTTCAAGAATGATGGGGATGAGGCGGGAGGCAACATATCCAGTTGCTCCAACGACGAGAACTCGCATGGGGGCTACTTCCTTTACCTGGCTGGGGACTCGGGCTTCGAGGGTGGTAGGAAGTGTACTCTTCCTCGATGGCCGAGAGATGAACTCGTGCGTCACCTCCGTCTGCCACACTGGCGCCTATGGTTCCTGGCACCGTGAACGAGCTCTCCGAGCATGATCGGATGATCCTCGTCTTGGAGAAAACCACGCCCACTGCGGTTGCCTGTGAATCGTTGTGCCGGCGCATCGACCTCTCAACTGAGAAGTACACCATCGTGCTCGAGGGGTTGGTGGATACGGACGCGGCGTACAGTTACGCGCCAGACGTTGTGGAACGGGTTAGGCAGCTGCGGGCAGAACGGTTCGCGTTCGAACGACGGCGAGGACGGTGGAAGCAGCGCAGCCTTTTCAAGCTGTAATTGGACACGTCGACTGACGTTAGATCGATGCTGAGTCGTCGTAGCCGTCGTCATCGTCGATCTCCACGATGACGCCCTGTTCGGCGACGTCGCCGTCTTCGGCCTCGCGAAGCACGCTCGAACCAGGAACCGATTCGACCGCTTCATCAACCATGCCCCCGGGTTCTCGCGCGTCAATGAGCTGTTCACTCCAGTCCGGCTCAGGAACCTCGACTCCGGGCTGCGTCTCATTCGTCATCATTGCATCCTCCCCAATTCATACCGAAGCGAGGTGTTCTCATCCTGCAAATCAAGAATGATTCCGATGCTAGCCAAATTCGCACCCACGTCAACCAACTCCCGCACACGCCTCAAACGAGCAATATCCCCGCGACTGAACCGCCGCGTCCCACCCTCACTTCGCATAGGCGTCACGAGACCACGAGCCTCGTACTGCCGCAACGACTGCACACCAACACCGGTCAACTCCGCAACACGCGAAATCGAGAACAAGCGCCCACCAGACGCTGAACTCGCCATCTCACCATCTCCCAAAACTCCTCCCGACCAAATATTGACATTCGCATTATGATCCACTAAATAATATGTCCATCAGATGATGTAGATCATATCATCTGCACAAATCCACCATCCAGCAAAGGAGGTTTCACCAATGATCATGATGCGCACTGACCCATTCCGAGAAGTCGAACGCCTGAGCAGAGAAATCTTCGGAGCAACCGGCACAACTGCCCGCCCCGTGATGATGCCCATGGACGCCTGGCGCGACGGCGATACCTTCCGCGTCGAACTCGACCTACCAGGAATCGATCCCGACAACATCGACCTCGACGTCGAGAACAACGTCGTCACCGTCAAAGCCGAACGGCCCGCCCCCGACCACGGGGAGTCTTCAGTCGCGGCAGAGCGGCCCCGCGGGACCTTCAGCCGTCAACTCGTCCTCGGCGACAACCTCGATACCAACACCATCACGGCGAACTACGACGCCGGCGTACTGAGCCTCAGCATCCCGGTCGCGGAATCAGCGAAACCCCGCAAAATCGCTATCAACTCAGGCTCTGAAGAACCGGCAGCCATCAGCGCATAACGGATGGTGTGTTCCCATGCAGACGTGTGCACCAGACGACCAGCTGGGTATCGATGCTGCGTTCTGGGCGATCATCCTCAGCGACCGCGAACTGCGCGACCTCGCCACGACGCACCACACAGATGATGAACCGCGGGTTATGAGTCATTGCAGGTGCCGGGTCTTCAGGCACTCCACACCGTGGCAGCTGTTCCGGTCGCCCGGCCTCTCAGCAACCCAGGTCATCGCCCACCGAATCCTCGCTTGTCAGCGTTCTCCTCCCCGGTTCAAAGACGCTGACATCATCGATGAAAGGAGGTGAGACGTTTCCGCACCCAGGTTGAGCTATGCAGCCGTGTGGTCGCGTCCGCAAGTCTTTCTAGCAGTGTGCTCGACGCAAGATGCGCGGCAGTGACGTCACAATGACGATGAAATGATGCGGGCCCGCCCACGGCTTCCCCTTCTGGCCCCGGGTTATCCCCCGGGGCCAGACGATGTTCGGTTGAGATGAGAGATGAGGAGACCGTGTTGGTAAGCTTCTTGGAGAAACTGTTGATTGTCTGGCCCAGGCACGCTCGAGCACTGATTGGCAAAGCGATATCATCCCGCCATCGACCATCGGCTGGTCAGCCGCCTGTGTCGCTTGACCGCCTCAGGACTCCTTAAGCAACGCCTTGACCAGTTCGCGGGTAGTCTTTTCGTCGACTTCTATACCGACGATATTGTTAATGCACTCTCGGACGCGTTCGACGGTCTCATCGCTTCTGAGTTTGCTTCGTTGCCAACGTGCACCATCGACGAAAGCTTCCCGCTTATGCTCGCGGAGAACTGAGAGTGAGTGAGAGTGGCCGAGCACATCGAACTCCGGCTCCGGGTGGACTGCATCGGCGGTCTGTTGCGCCAGCTGGTCCCAGCTCAAAGTCGTTTCACCTACTTTGATCGCAATTCACTTGAAGATGCCAAGACAGTTATATCGCGCGGAGATAATTCCTTCCACTGCTCTAAGGGCTGGATTGTTGAAGGTACGGTCGTGAAATCTACCTATCCTGTTTAGCCTTGATCCACCGAGGCGAGTAGCCGGACCAGGCCGCGCGTGAAATGGAAATGCCCCTCCTGAACTGGGAAAATGATGATGTCTAACGTCAATATTCCCGCCCAGAAAGGGGCACCTCTCAGGTGCTATTCAACCACACCCCCACGACTGTGTCCCATTCCTTCAACGACACGAATCTCACTGCTACGACAGGGCTGGTCCCGATCATGGCACTGGCCCAGAATGCCGGACTGATCGACCTCGCCGATGATCGGCTGACCGTGACCACCACCGGGGCCTGGATTTCGAAGGCTGAAGTCGCCGAGGTCCCGTTCACTGCGTTCACCTCGAAGAAGAATGCGCTGCAAACTATGGGTCGTTTGGTGGTCCGCCGCATCCCTGAACTGAATAAGACCAAACGCACTGCCAGGCAGGACCCGTTGTTTGATCTGTTCCGGTATCACGCGTTCTTCACCACCGTCGATCGAGATCGTTTCGACACTGTTGTTTCTGATCAAGTGCACCGCAAGCACGCGATCATCGAGCAGATCAATGCGGAGCTGAAGAATGGTGCCCTGGCGCATATGCCCTCGGGGGTGTTCAACGCCAATGCCGCCTGGGTGGCCCTCGCAGCGATCACTCACGACCTGTTGCGGGCTGCTGCCGGACTCATCGGCGCAGGGATGAGCAAAGTCCGCGCCCAGACGCTGCGGACACGCATCATCAGCATCCCGGCCCGGATTGCTCACCGGGCCAGGAAACTGATCCTGCACCTGCCCACGAAGAGGCCGTGGGCGACGGAGTTCTCACGACTCTGGCAATCGGTGTTGGGGCCACCCCGGACAGTGTCGGCCTGACCAATCCGCCCGTGAAAAGGGAGGCCCGAGACCGGAGTCATGGCGGAGACTCTGGGAAGCTCAATGTGGAAGAGACCGGCGGGAGACCGGGCCACTACCTCCTGCCCACTCAGCTCGTCCGAGCTCACATTCGAGTGAACCCTTGGACACCAAGCAAATCGGTGGATCAAGGCTTAGTTATTTACTCGCGTGACCTAAGTGCTTCGCGAGGAAGCTCTCGAGCCTCCCGTATAGCTCGATATTGCTCTCGGGATTGATGAACCAGTGTCCCTCGGCCTCATTGAGCAGGTACTCGACCTCGCGACCACGGGCGCGCAGAGCCTCGGCGACGCGATCAGAGTTACGCCGGTGGACGCGGACGTCGTTAGCGCCGTGGATCAATAACACCGGTGCGATGATGTCGTCGACTCGGCTGATCGGGGAACGTGCGAGCATGTCCGCCCGCTGCTCGGGAATCTCGGGGTCGCCGATGTGGCGGAGGTAACTGTTTTCGACGGCGCGGCGGGCGAAAGGAACCACTCCTTCGACGAGGTCGACGAGGTCAGACATGCCCGTATAGCTAATCGCCGCGGCGAACCGGTCAGGAGTGAACGCAGCACCGACAAGTGCGGCATACCCTCCATAGGAGCAGCCGTAGATTGCGACTCGTTCCGGATCAGTCAGGCCCCGATCGATCGCCCAGTCGAGGGCGTCGATCAGATCGTCGTGCATGCGACCAGCGAACTCGCCGATGCCCGCCTCGAAGTGGGCTTTCCCGTAGCCGGTGGAGCCACGGAAGTTGACCTGCAGCACCGCGTAACCGCGGTTGGCGAGTAGTTGCACCTCCGGGTCGAAGCCCCAGCTATCGCGGTACCAGGGGCCACCGTGCACCAACAGCACCGTTGGCAGGTCGCGAGGTTCAAGCCCACACGGCAGGGTGAGGTGGCAGGGCAGGGGGAGACCATCACGCGCGGTGAGCGTGATCGGGGTGACCGGCGCGAGTTGGGTGGGGTCAAGGTGCGGAAAGGGGCGGAAGAGGAGCCGTGCCTGCCTCGTGGTGTGGTCGTAGTACCAGGTGACGCCGGGATCGCGGTCATGCGTAAACTCAATGACCCAGTGTTGTGCCTCCGTGTCGCAGGAGACATGGGAGAGGTCGCCGTCGGAGAGTTCCGCCAGTTGGGGCAACACTTCCGCGAAGTGAGTAGTCAGGGCGTGGACCTCTTGCCGCTGCCCGAGATAGCGTGCACCGAGCAGTTCGCCGGTGGCCTGGTTCAGGATGAGTGATGAGGGGAAACGTGGATCCGTCTCGGGCCGAGGGGTATCGAGGTCGAACATCGGATGGTTGTCCACCTCGACTTCCTCCCCCGTGAACAGGTCGAGACGGACCAGTCGGGTCCGATCCGTGCCGCGCGAAGATCCGATCCACAGCCCTGTGCCGTCCGGGGTCGGAACGGCGGGGAGGACGCCAAGAAGGATGTCGGTGCTAGGGAACCTCGCGATCGTGCGCATCTCTGCTTTGCACCACTCCGACAGTAGGTGATCGCCGCCTTCCTCGATGGTGAAGGCCAGCACACGGCCCTGGACTCGCAACCATGAGATCACTTCCCCGGGGTTCTCGGCAACAAGGGTGAGCTCGCCGGTCGCAAGGTCGAGGTCGAAGAGATCGATCAAATCGGCACGGCGCTTATTGAGCTGCACAGCCACGGTTCCTGGGCGGTCTGGTTGTAGCTGCGCGCCGATCAGGCGTACGCCGTAATAGGGGGTCAGGTCGACCGCAGGCTCTTCAGGTTTGGTCGGGTCGACGCGGTGCAGATGCCAGTTCTCATCACCATCGGTATCTTGCTCAAACAGGAGATAGGACCCGTCGATGCTCCAGAAGAACTGGTCGATGTTGCGGCGGGTCTCGGAAGTGACCCGACGGGCGGCGGGGGTTGCCGAGCCGTCCTCGAGATCGGGGGTGGACCAGTCGGAGTCAACGTCACGGACGAATACGTTGAGCCGGCCACGCCAGGGGGCGAGGTAGGCGATGCGAGTCCCGTCCGGGGAAAGAAGGGCGCGGCTGCGAAGGGGCAGGGCGTAGAAATCCTCGACAGGGATCAGAGCAGGAATGGTGGTCATGACGAATCCTTCGGGTCGGTGAGTGTAGGTGTCCAGTCGACACCCTGACGTCGCGTCGGGCTCAAGCCTCGTGAGAGCCGGGCCGCTCCTGAGCGAGTAGCCGCTGGAGCGCGCGCACGACGCGGTGCTGCGCAGGGCGGAGGGTACGAGCGCCCAGCTGGTCGAGCAATCCCTTAGCGGGATGGCTGAGGGATGCCACACTATCCACCGCCGCCACCAGTGGTCTGATCTGCTCGGCCCATTCCTCGACTAGGGTCTCGACGTCGTGGTCCGAAGTGTCGTCGTCGAGGGCGTAGAAGCGCTCAGCCGACGAATTCAGAGCTGCCCGGGTGCCGCTTGGGAGATCGAGCATAGCGGCCAGACCAGTCGTCCCTTCCTTCCCGAGCAGATGAGCGATCAGGATAAGCTGCTCACGCTCGAAACGTGCAATCTCCTCGGGCACACCCTTTCCGGGTCCGGCATGCCAGGTAGAGAGCTCTGGCGGCAGGTCAGCCGGCGCCCCGCTGCGGCGCAGCACGCCGATGCTCGCGCGGCGAGCAGTGAGCCTTTCAATCTCGGCCTCGGCCTGACGATCGAGTTGGTCGAGTAGCTCTTCGGCGGCCATGGGATCGTCCAGCACCTCGGGAAGCGCGGACAGAGGGACACCCAACGTCGTCAGCCGTGTGATGCGCAGGAGGCGCACGAGATGGCTAACGTCGTATTGACGGTAATCCCCGGAGGTTCGCGGCGGCTCGGGCAGCAGCCCAATCTGGTGATAGTGGCGCAACGTGCGAACGGTGACGCCGGCCAGGTCGGCGAGTTCACTGCTCAGCATTGGGTACCTCCTTCGGGTCCAGGTCGCGCAGGGCACGCGAACCGATCACGGCCAGCAAGATCGCAATCCACACCGCCGTTACGCCGGCTCCGGCTATTAGCGGCGACCCGAGCTCCGCGAGCACCCCAGCTAATGCGATGCCCGCCGGCGCGGCCACCGTCAGCAGCGCCGTCTTAACGCTGAGCACCCGCCCCAGGAGAGCCGCAGGGGTGTGCTGGACCTGCAGGACACCGGTGACTGCACCGACCACGGAATTACCGATACCCAAGACCATTGCACCAACAAACACTACCGCCGGAGAGAAGAGCGAAGCCATCAGAACGAACCCCACTGTGGCGACGACGAATCCTGTCGCCAGCCATGTCCGCGACGGCAACCGGGCCCCGATCGTGCTATAGACCGCCGCTCCAATGAGCATCCCGGCTGCGAGTGCGGTGAGGACGAGGCCCAGCAAATCAGGGCGAGAGATAAGGTCGAAATACACCGGCATCACCAGTCCCTGCAGTCCGCCGACAGCGACGGCCAGGCCCAGGAACAAGGCCGTCGTGCCCAGAAGAAAACGACTCTTCCCCACGACTAGCAGGCCGTCGAGGAGTTGCCGTATCAGGGGTCCACGCGCGCCCCGGGCGGAGCCGATCTCCCCGAGGCGGCGCGGCAGCATCCGTGTCAACCCTGCTGCGAGGGCGGAGGTCGCGGCCGTAATCCACAGGACGGCCATGGCATCGACAGCGGCGAGCAGCACTCCGGCGGCAGCGGGACCGATCACCAGGGCGACAGAAGTGAGGGTCTGGCGCATTCCCACCACGCGCCGCAGATCCAGACCGGCATGCCGGGCCACCATGGGAGCGAGGACCTCACGGGCCGTCATACCGGGCACGTCGCCGAAGGCGCCAAGGATGCCGAGCAGGATGAACCACACCAGGTCGAGGCCCCATAGCATGTCCACGAGCGGTAGTGCTGCAATCGCCAGGGCAGAGATGACGTCCGAGACGACCGAGGCTGTGCGGCGATTGATCTGGTCGATGATCACGCCGCTGAGGAGACCGACTAATACCGAGGGAACTGCTGTCGCGGTAGCCAGGGCGGACATGCCCAACGGGCTTCCTGTAGTCTGAAGGACGATCAAAGGCAACGCCACGGAGGCGATGCCGTTGCCGAGAAGACTCAGCAGGTGAGCGGTGTAATAAGTAAGTGCGACGAAGGGCATGCTGCCAGGGAACACTGTGACGCCACGTCCGAGTCAAGCACGATGAAGATCGCGCGAATCTGGGTCATTACCTCCTTCGGGCACTGCTGGACACGGGAGGGTTCAGACCGCTTCTACACTCTCAATTACGATGAGCCAGATAACTAGTGCCGCGTGTCGTTAGTTCCTGAATGGTTCAGGGTTTGGGAGAATTGAGTTATGGCGAATTCTCCCGCTCCAGCATTGACCCTTTTCGAAGACGAAGAGCCCCTTCTACATGAATGGGTGCGATCCTCAACCATCAAAGCTGGCTTGGCCAGACGAGCACGGATCGTATTGTTGGCTGCAGACGGGGTCGCGAACACCCGGATCGCGGAACTGACGGGTTCATCGGTGGTGACCGTTCTGAAGTGGCGGTCTCGCTACGAAGAGTGTGGCATCGCCGGACTCGGTGATGACCAGCGGTCGGGTCGACCGAAACAGCACGATCACTTCGATATCGTCACCACGACGCTGATGCCGCCGCCGAAGAAGTACGGGGTCACGCACTGGTCCTCTCGTTTGCTGGGCAAGCATGTGGGAGTCGGGAACGCGACGGTGGCCAGGGCGTGGCGGGAATACGGGATCCAGCCGTGGAAGGCGGAGACGTTCAAGTTCTCCACCGATCCCGAGTTGGAAGCGAAGGTCACCGATGTCATCGGTTTGTACTTGGCGCCGCCGGAGAACGCGGTCGTGTTGAGCGTCGATGAAAAGTCCCAGATTCAGGCTCTGGATCGCACAGCCCCGCTGCTGCCGATGCGCATGGGAGATGCGGAAAAACGAACCCATGACTATCACCGGCACGGAACGTCAACACTGTTCGCCGCTCTCGAAGTCGCCACAGGACAGGTCACGGGCGCGGTTAAGCCGCGGCATCGTCGGCAGGAGTTCCTCTCGTTTCTGCGTCAGATCGATCGGGCGTATCCGGGCCAGGAGCTGCATCTGGTCATGGATAACTACGCAACCCATAAGACGCCCGAGGTCCGGGCCTGGCTCGACGAGCATCCGCGGTTTCATGTCCACTTCACACCGACGTCGGGGTCGTGGTTGAACCTCGTCGAGGTGTGGTTCGGCATCATTGATCGGCGAGCGATCAAGCGGGGCGTCTTCACGTCGGTGAAAGATCTCAACAAGAAGATCCGGGAGTTCATCACTGGCTGGAACAAACGCAAACACCCATTCGTGTGGACAAAGACACCTGAACAGGTACTGGCGAAAGCGAAGCCTAAACCAACTTCAGAAACGCGACACTAGGACTGGATCTGAGACAAGCCTTGCAACTCGTCGATGCTTAGTACATTTACGCTGCGAGTCGTTTTGTGCTCTTCCACGACTGAACTCGCAACCTGTGTGAACGAGTGGCTAGCCGGTTTGTGCGCCGAAAGCGATGGGAATTGGAGCTGGGAAGGCCCTGAAGTTTGTTAGATCCGCGCGACGCAATTGTGGAGGTGTCCTCTTTGGACGAAGATACCTTCCGGTCTCAAGCACATGCCGCTTGATGGCTTTACCGCGACCTCGTCGTTCACGACGACGTACACCCGGTGGGGCGAGCGGACCCCTGGAGTAAACCGCCTCGGCAAGTCTTGCCGGGCTTGTTTCCGGCATTGAGGTCGGCTTGGAGCCGCCATCTGTTAATGGTGCCTTCGTGATTTGTCCGATCGCGATCTTCTCATCTCGATTCAACGCGACGCGGACGTCGTCATCGCCTTTCGGGTAGGGCTGTGAAAAGGAGTCTCTCATTCCAGGCTTGTATCTCATCAAGCCAGAATAGGTGTCACCATAACCTGCACAATTAGTCCCTTTTCTGGCCAGCAACAGCTAGATTGAGAGGCGCCTGACCTACACGATGAGAGTCTTTGTCCTGTCTGCACACAGGTGCACTATGACCTCAATGCCGAGGATTGGAGCGCTGATACCTAGCCGGACTGGCGGAAGAGTGGAAACGAAGTACCCGCTCGCGGTTAGTTCTGTGACTGTCCGCCTGCGCTTTCGCATCTCCACGTCGTCTGGGAGCGTGACAGCGAGGAGTGGGTCGACGGCGCTGATTAACGCTCAGGGCCCAGCTCATCCCGGTTGACACGCGTCTAGTTTGCAGACGAGTTCGGAACTGCGGATTCAGATGTCACTGATCCTTGCCCGTTTCTACCTCGTCGTCTTTACTGTTGCTCAACGTTTCGACATCGTTGATTTCGCCAGCGGCCTCGGCGCTCGTTTGTTCGACGGGTGGTTCCTTTGCGGCTCTGAACATTGAGTTCAGGGTAGCGATGACGGGGACTGCGAAGAATGCTCCGGCAATACCTGCCAGGGCTGCTCCCGCAGTGACGCCGAGGATCACTGCTAAAGGATGAATCTTGACTCGTGACCCAGTCAACCAAGGCTGGAGGACATGGCTTTCGATTTGTTGGACCAGGACCACGATGCCGAGCATGATGACAGCGTGGACCCACCCGTTGAACAAGAGTGCCAGCCCGACTGCGAACGCTCCACCGATGATCGCTCCGATGAACGGCACGAATGCTCCCAGGAACACAACCGTCGCGATGGGCACGGCCAGTGGTACTCCCAGGATCAGAGCCCCGAGACCGATCCCGATCGCATCAGTGGCAGCGACAACGAGTTGGATACGGATGAAACTCGACAGCGTCTTCCACCCGGCATCTCCGGCTGCACCGATGCGATGATGCGCCTTTCTCGGCCATATTTGAACAACCCAGGCCCAAATGCCTCTGCCGTCGATGAGCGCGAACAACGTCACGAACAGCACGATGATGATGCCCTCGATAATATGTGCGGCAGTCGAGCCCACTTCGGCTGCACCGGAGCGTAGCCCTGCCGAATTGTCTTGTAACCATTGACCTGAAGATGCGATGAACTCGTTGATCTTGTCCTCGGTCAGACCGAAGGGTTGCGTTGCCAAGTACTTCTGCGCCGCCTCCAGCGATACAGCCAACTGCCCTTGAATGGCGGCCATCTCGTTTCGGATCTGGACGACGATGAGGAAGACCAGCCCGGTCAGCAGGCCAAGGACGATAACCCAGACTGTAATGACAGCAACCGATTTGGGCCATCTGTGACGTTGCAGGAACGAGGACATCGGAACGAGCAGAGCCGAAAGTATCAGCCCCGCCAGGAAGGGGATGACGATTTCTGCAATCTGTAATGCTAGGAATCCCGCGACGGCAATTCCTGCGATGATGACTAGAAGGTAGCCAGTGAATCGAGCGCCGAGTTTCAACCCTTCGGGAATGGGGTCGTCCCGATTCTGCTCCACTGGGTCGTGCAGGTCGTTGACCATGCATTCACACTACGCTCATGCTGTGGTGCGAGATAGACCCTTCGAGGATCGGCTACGTCTCGGTCCGAGGTGCGCCTGCCGTGGCGCACGACACACCGGAGTTGCACATCTGGGGCGCGTACATTCAGAAGATGAGTGCAGTTGAGAAAACCAAGCAAGATAGGGAGCCGTTGTTGCTGACGACAGTGCTCTTCAGTTCCCTGCCGCCCAACCTTTTTACTGATGAATCACCGGCGAAGTACACGGTGGACGCGGTGTTCAACCGGAGAGTCGAGGCGTCGGAAATTTCAGCGATCGAGAGCTTCACATCGTTAAATGTTCTCTCGCGCTCGGGATTCGGTGACGTGGCGCTCGAGGTTCAAGACCGGCGATTGCGTATCCACAACACCTGCCTTGAACAGCTCCGGGACGGTTTGGCCACCGTTATTGCTCGACTGCTCACTGACATTTGGACGGACAACGAGCGGGAACGCTTGGAGGCCGTCGTTGTTGCTCGGGCAGATGCTGAGCGGGAACTTGAGCGAGCTCAGGCTGTTCTCGACCTTGCACGCGAAGTCTCGTTCGACGCCAATCGGGTGACGCTCCATGATTCTGAGGCGAAGCGTGATGCCGAGGCGAGCGCTCAGGGTTTCGCCTGGGATAACGAGGGCGGGCACAACCCGCAATAGAGGTCAGCGGGGTGTTTGATTCGCCCCGGGAATAATGGAGACAGTGAAGCCACGGAAAGGACTTCCCTGTCATGCCCCAGAAGAAATACCCGCTCGAGCTTCGTGAGAGAGCGGTCCGTATGGTCGTCGATGCCCTCGAAGCCGATCCCGGTGCCCGCCGTGGCATATTCCGCCGTATCGGTGACCAGCTCGGTGTGAACCCGGAAACACTGCGGTCCTGGGTCAACCAGGACCAGGTCGATGTCGGCGACCGGCCCGGCACTACCACCGCTGATGCCCAGCGGATCAAGGACCTCGAGAAAGAGAATCGGGAACTGCGCCGGGCGAACCAGATCCTGAAGTCGGCCTCGGCTTGTCTCCCGCGGCGGAGCTCGACCGCCCCTCGAAGTAGTCTGCTCCTTCATCGACGAGCACAAGGACGAATTCGGAGTCGAGCCGATCTGTGCCACGCTGCGTGCTGCTGGTGTGAAGATCGCTCCGAGTACCTACTATGCCCGTAAACAGCGGCCAGCCTCGGCCCGGCAGAAACGTGACGAAATCCTGAAAGAGGAGATCAGCAGGGTGCATGCGAACAACTACGATGCGTTCGGTGCCAGGAAGATGCATATCGTCCTCAACCGGGAACCCGACCCGTTAGGGCGCGGGCATGTCGCCCGATGCACGATCGAACGCCTGATGAAAGACCTCGGATTGCACGGGATCAAGAGAGCGAAAGCCCCGAACACCACAAGGTCAGCACCGCGGGAGAATTGCCCGGCAGACCTCGTTGATCGGCACTTCGCGGCTTTCGCTCCTGACCGGCTGTGGGTCGCCGATATCACCTACGTGCACACGTTCACCGGGTGGGTCTACGTCGCATTCGTCACCGACGTATTCAACCGCGAGATCGTCGGCTGGCAAGTCTCGAGGTCATTGCATACCGAGTTGGCTCTTGACGCTCTGCAGATGGGCATCTATCAGCGTAAACGTGCAGGTGGCGACCTGTCCGGGCTGGTGCACCACTCGGATCGCGGGGTCCAGTATCGCGCGATTCGCTATGGCGAGGCTCTGGCCGAAGAGGACGCTGTCGCGTCTGTCGGGTCGAAGGGCGACTCATACGATAACGCTCTCGCTGAGGCGCTGAACTCTCTGTATAAGGCCGAGCTGATCCGGAACAAGGGTCCGTGGAAGGGCATTGATGATGTCGAGATCGCCACGGCGGAGTGGGTGCACTGGTTCAACACGTACCGACCACACGGAGCACTCGGTGGGGCAACTCCTGCCGTGTTCCGATCAGAGTATTTCAGCGCGCTGCCACGGGCTGCCTAGCTCGTGTGCGAGATGATGAATTCCAAGTAGAAAACTCTCCATCAAACCCGGGGCTTGACAGTTTCGGCAGTTGCGGCGTGTCTGCTAAACCTTGATCCACCGATGCGGGTAGCTGCTCAAAGCCACGTGTGAAATGGAAATGCCCCTCCTGAACTGGGAAAATGATGATGTCTAACGTCAACATTCCTGTTCAAGAAAGGGGCACCTCTCAGGTGCTATTCAATCACACACCCGCAGCAGTGTCCTACTCCTTCAACGACACGAACCTCGTCAGTCCTACCGGCCTGGTCCCGATCATGCGCCTGGCCCACCTGGCAGGCCTGCCAGACCTCGCCGAGCAGCGTCTGACCGTGACGACGACCGGAGCCGATAAGGGCGCGAACCCGGGCGCGAAACTCTCCACCCTGATCGCGGGCATGGCCACCGGCGCCGATTCAATCGATGATATGAACATCCTGCGCCACGGCGGCACGAACAGACTCTTCGACCGTGTCTATGCCCCATCGACTTTGGGATCGTTCCTGCGCTCGTTCTCCTTCGGCCACGTCAGACAGCTCGATGCCATCAGCGTCCGTCTTCTGACCAACTTGGACCAGCACATACGCCTGCTGGCCACCAGTCCGACAACACCGCAGTCGTCAATGATCTTCGTCGACGTCGACATCGACGACACCGTCATCGACGTCCATTCCGCAAGGAAACAAGGAGCCGGATTCGGGTATCAAGGCAGTCGGGGACTCAACGCGCTCTTGGCGACTGCATCGACAAGCACCTTCAGTCAGATCATCGTCGGTCAACGTCTCCGGAAGGGCTCCACCTCATCAGCTCGGGGTGCCGACAAGTTCGTCTCTGACGTCCTGGCCACCACTCGACGCATCAATTCCGATGGGGCCCCGGTGCTGGTGCGTGCTGATTTCGCCTACTACTCGTCGACGATGACCAAAGCCGCCCGCGGTGCCGGGGCCGAGGTGTCGGTGACGGTGCGTATGGACAAGAAGGTCAAAGCCGCGATCTCCACCATCGACGATGATGCGTGGACCGGCATCCAGTACCCGAAAGCAATCTTCGACGAAGAAGCTGGGGCCTGGATCTCAAACGCCGAGGTCGCTGAAGTCGCCTTTACCGCGTTCACGTCGAAGAAGAAGGCACTGCAGGTGCCAGGCCGGTTGATCGTGCGACGAGTCCCCGAGCTCAACGAGAAGAAGCGGACCGCCGGGCAGGACCCCTTGTTCGACTTGTATCGATACCACGCCTTCTTCACCACCCTCGATCAGGATCGCTTCGACACTGTTCTGGCGGACCAGATCCACCGGAAGCGCGCAATCATCGAGCAGATCAATGCGGAACTGAAAAACGGTGCACTGGCGCATATGCCCTCAGGGGTCTTCGAGGCCAACGCCGCGTGGGTGACGATCGCGGCGATGACTCATAACCTACTGCGGGCAGCTGCTGGGCTCATGGGTGGCCGAATGAGCAAGGCGCGTGCACAAACACTGAGGACGCGTATCATCCTCGTCCCGGCCCGGATCGCCCACCGAGCGAGGAGATTGATCCTGAATCTGCCCAGAGACTGGCCGTGGGCCGAGGAATTCGCTCGTTTGTGGCAGGCCGCGTTGAGCCCTCCCCAACGTGCGTTGACATGACCGATCAGCCCGAGCGGGCGTGAAGACCGGGGCCTGGGGAGGAGGCCTACGGGAACTGAAAAGTGGAATCAGACTGGTGAGAGAGACCGGGACGATGTTCCCTGCCCATTTGTCAACATTCTGCGAGAACCGGATTCACACCACGGCTCCCATACCGATCGGTGGATCAAGGCTTAGGGGTAGGGCTGGTGCATCTCTCGCGAGTTCCGTTGGAGTGGCAGCGGTGGGCCTACTTCGTCGGTAGCCCTGGCGTCCTCACAAAGAGGAGTCTTTGAGCGCCAGCCGTTGATGTTCTTCGCTCCATCGCAGAATTGTTTCTTGAATTTGCTTTATCATTTCGGCTGGTGCGTCGGGCATAACCCAGTCGAGTCCTTTGACGAGCTCGACCACTGTCAGCTCTGGCAGGACTTGTCGTCGACGCAGTTCGTTGTAGCGTCCCATGTAGGTACGTGCGATGAGGGTTGCTTCTCCGATACTGTAGCTCTCAGCAGCCTCACGGATTAGTTGTCCGCACGCGGTCCCGGGGTGATGGGTGCCGTATGGATAGTTGCCTTCCCGGTATTTCCGGAGGACTTCGTAGAACATCACTTCTGCAGCGGTGTGAGCTTGCTGATGGAGTTTTTCTAGACGCGTGAGTGGGGGCTTGCGAACAAGCGATTCACCGTTATTGTTATTCGCGTAATTAACTCGCTCCGGGGCGTGTTCACACATTTTTACCCTCGCTTGTTGATGCCAGTTGTGCGTGAAGTTCTTGATTCTTCCGTTGTAGGAACGCGCTGAGTTTGGCGAAGCTGCGGTCGCGGATGAAGATCGCGTCCACGGCGATCATCGTCAGTGAGAACCACGGCAGGCCCATCAGCAGCGCGATTCCCAGATGGAAGGCGAGGATGCCGAGCAGCCCGATGATGCGGGTATAGCGGTTGAAGAGCATGAACGGGAACGCACACTGGAACAGCACCGATCCCCACGAGATCGCCACGACCGCCGGGCCCCACGCGGTGAACAGGTCAGAGAGCACCGGCCAAGTCCCGAACTGCTGCGTGTGCAACGGGTTGTAGACAGCGAAGCCGTGCTGCCAGGCGTTGCCGCCGGCCTTGTAGAGACCACCGGACATGTAGATCGCGCAGACCTGGAAGGCGAGCACCACGATCGCGAGGTTGTTAGCCATGATCAGTGCCCACCGCCACCTGGCACCGTCGGAGTCGGGGAAGTAAGCGCTGCGCCGGCGCCTGCGCGCATCCAGCGACCAGCGCCGGGTCGTGTCGGCGAAGAGCAGGGCGATCATGAACATGCGGTAGGCGTTGTCGCCCTGATCTCCGGCACCGTCGTTGAGCTCGATGAAGCTGACCCAGAGAACCAGGTAGAAGGGCAGGATGATGCGGGTGTGCCAGCCCAGGGTGATGACCACGGCGAGGAGGGCCAGTGCGATCATCATCGCGGTGAACAGCGGCGGAGTCGTCACCGCGCGGTGGAAGAGGGAGAAGAGCCGGATGTTCGGGAAATCGCTCTGCGGCTCGGCGATTTCCCCGCTCCACGCATTGCCCACACCGAAGGTGTAGTGTCTGGCGTTGAAGTTCGTGAGGATGAGGCCGAGTCCGGTGATGCCGATGAGGATCCGCGTCACCGCCAGGCCGTAGGTCGCGTGATAGCGGCCGGTGAGCATCTCCTCGAGCCAGTTCCAACCGCGAGAGATGTTGGTGCGCACCTGGGTGGTGATCGGCAGGCGCTCCTCCGCCGAGGCGGCCGCGGACTCGCGCGTAGGTTCGGCGTTACGCGGGCGCTCGGTGGTATCGCGCTGCGGTTCGCGGCTCTCGGTCCGCGTCGTCTCGTCACTGCTCACCGACGCACCTCACTTCATCGGAGGCGCAGAAGTACTTCGCGAATTCCTCATCCGACTGCTGGTCCTCTGTCACCAGTGCCCTCCATCCGACGGGGACCGGTTGGATCTTCGGTCGTTCGGCGGACTTGTCGTTGCGTTCGGAGAAGGGGACGACGTTCTGCCGGGCCGCCTGATACTGCACGCGCTGCACGTCATCGCCCCAGATCGCCTTGGCGACCTGGGTGGCATAGGCCGTGGCCGTGTGTTCGCTGTCGAGATAGGAGCTCGCGGTGTTCTTCGGGTCCTCGTACTCATCGAGCTTCGTCTTCAGGCGCTTCGCGGAATCGTCACCCTTGAAGTAGTCGAGCTTGACGATCGCCTTCTGATCATCGGGCAGGTCCTCCCACTCCCCCTTGAGGTCGGAGGCCACACCGATGCCCAGACCCGCTGAGCGCGGCGGGAAGGGCCGGTACGTCGAGTGGTCGAGTTCGACATCGGTGGCACGCACCCATTCGGTGATCTCCTCACCGTTGTCGGTGGTGATCACGGCACGGACGTCGAAGTAGTAGTCGCCGTTGATCGGCTCGGGGGCGAAGACGCTCCAGGACTGACCCCACATAGGGATCATGTACTTCGAGAGCAGATCGCCGGGGATGACCTCTCGCAGCGCCGAGGACGGGGCGATCCACAGGAAGCTCGCGAAGAGGTGAAAGGCCGTGATCGCCATGGCGATGACCATGAGCGTTCTCTTGATCACGGGACGGGGCCGGGCCCGTAGTTTGTCAGGGGTTTTTGTCATCGGGGGTCTCCGGTCGTAAGGGGTCAGCTCGCTTCGTCAAGGGCGTGTGTCGATTCCGTTGCTGTTGTGTTGAGTGTCTTCAGGGAAGGGGAGAAGAGTGCGAAGAAGACGGTGACGACCCAGATGGTAGTGATTGCGAGTCCTGCGAGGTTGACGTTGTTGGTCGCGATGAGCAGGACCGCGACACCAATTCCGAGTGGGGGAGCAATTGCTTGGAGCGCGTTCTGGGCAGCAAAGACTCGTCCACGCATCTGGCCGGGAATTCGTTCGATCATGAGGACCCCGACGAGCCCACTGAGGGTCCCCGTGGCTATTCCGAGCACGCTGGCTGCTGAGGAGAGCATGACTGTTGGCGGCAGGATTCCTATCACAGCGGTTGCTATGGCTGATAGGACGAGCCCTGTGCGCATCCACCATTCTCGCCTGCCGAAATGTCCGGCTAGGGCGTAGGTGGTGCCCCCGACCAGTGCGCCCGCGGCGAAAGCGGCAAGGACGAATCCGGTCATTTCTTCGTGTCCTGTTGCAGAGAAATGAACGGGAAGGATAAGGGCTTGTAACGCTGAGATCACCATCATGATCGCCGTGGTGATGAGTGTGAGCGTGCGCAAGAACGGATCTTGAACTATTGCTTTCCAACCGAGGTAGATGTGTCGCCACTGCGACCGATTGGTGGGCTTTGTGGAGAGTTGGATGGACCCTAGCTGGTGTGGAATGAGTGTGGTGATGTTGATTGCTGCTAGAGAGGAGGCAGATGTGATGTAGAGAAGTGTTGGTGAGCTCAAGGTTGAAAGCATGATTCCGGCAGCTGCTGGCCCGATGAGCATGGATGTTGCCGAGACGCCCTCTCTGATGCCTGTCATTGTGTGTGCTGGCGTGTTCGTTGCGCCGATGATTGCCGGCAGCAGAGCTTCTCGCGCGGTGAGTCCAGGTATGTCGCCAATCGCGCCAAGGGTCGCGAGGACGAGGAGCCATTCGAGGTTCAATCCCCACACGGTATCGACGACTGGCAGCGCAACTACCGCGAGAGCCGAGATGCTGTCGGAGACTATTGCGCAGGTTCGTCGGTTGATTCGGTCAACAATTGGGCCGATGAAGATTCCACCCAGCAGGGAACCGACTCCGGCGCTGATAGCGACGAGGCCCGCCTGCGTTGGAGATTCCAAACGTTGGAGTGCCAGGATGGGGAGGGCGATCGTAATGATTGAGTTTCCCAACGATGAGAACCCGTAAGCACCCAGGTAGGCGACTGCAACGTGACGGTGTCGAGGAAGGGTGTGACTGAGTGAGTCCTGGTGTGTGTCCATTATGGGTGGTGGATCAGGGCCGGTTCTAGCTGATTGGGTGCGTGTGGTGAGTATCTTCTGAGGTCGGCCAGGAGTGCGGTGAGAGGAGTGGTGGTGTCTTCACCTTGTGCGATGTGGTGGAAGAGGTTGCAGAAGGTCTCGGCGTAGATTGCGACGGACTTACGTGCGGTTGTGGTGTCGGGGTGGATGAAGTTGAGATCCATGCCTTCACGGGTGCGGTTGACCCAGAGGAATACTTCGCGGGAGTCGTCGACGCTGCCATGGACGGTCATGTTGTTTCGTGAGACGAGGTCGTTGCCGGGCATGCTCCGGGTGTCGAGGTACGAAATCATCGGTGCAGCAAATCCGGTTGGTACTGCCTCCGGGGCGAGAGGAGCGAGGAGCTTAGCGACGTGGTGGAGGGGAGTGTGTATGAGTTTCTTCGACTCTTGGACTGCTGTATGTGCTGCAGTGATGGTGGACTGAAAATTTGGTGCAGCATTGTCGAGCTTGTACTGGACGGGCACCAGGCGGGTGTACCAGCCGACTGAGAGTATTTGTGCTCGGGTGAGACGTGTTGAGACTGGTGTGAGCATTGAGAAGACAGGGTTGTCCGTCGCAGCGTGATGAATGATCCCGGCAAGGGCCATGATGCCGGAGTTGGTGTTCGCTCCGTAGCGTTTGCATGTTGCGTTGAAGTTCTCACACTCGTCAGCGGTGGCGAACTCGGTGAGAATCGTTGATGTCCCTTTGGCTCGGATGTAGGGGTCCAGTCCGAGGGGGAGTGGGAAGGAGGGGAGTTGCCACGAAGCGTTTTCGATGAAAGATATCCAGCTGCGAACGTCGTCAGATTCAAGATGGAGTTCGTTGGTGTGTCGAGCCTCAGCCGCACAGTATTCTGCATACGACTCGACGTCGGGCAGGTCAACGTCTTCGCCGCGTAGTAGGCGTCGATATGAGGTTAATAGTTCGTACATGATGATTCCTAACGACATGCCATCGGTGTAGAAGTGGTCGACTGCGAAGATCACTCGGAATCGAGGCTCGGGTGCATCCTGGCGTGCATTTTCCGTACCAGTTGCGGCGAAGAGGAACATATCCCAGTCAGTGATGTCGGGGAGTTCTGCCGTGATGACATCGCGGATGTCGATTGAGTCGTCTGAATCGACGATGCGGGTCAAAGTGATGTCGTGGGGGTGAATGGTTCGACCGTGGTAGCCGTTGTCGGTTTCCCATACCCAGGTGTGGTAGGTACCGTGTCGGCGAAGATGTTCGGTGAAGACTGTTTCGAGCAGGGCCGCATCGTATGCTTCGTCGATCTCGAAGCTGAGAACAGCGAAGCTTGAGCGATGCTGACCATGTTCGCTGGATGACTGCAGTGCGTCGTTGAAATGTCGGCGCTGAATGTAACTGGGGAACGCGTCATGGACAGGCGCATCGCTGATCGCGGTGCGAGATTCATCACTTGCCCGCCATACAGTGGTGTGCCCTGGTTCGGGTTTCCACTCGGGCAGTAGACCACTGAGCATAGACCAACTCTCAAACGTGTGTGTTGTTGGTCCTCGCTTCGAAAGCCAGACCCGCGCAATTGAGATTGCCGATGTCTGACCAGGTCAGAACCAATATCAACATAGATTCCCCCAACCGCGCAAGAGTGGGCACTGTGTATTTAAAGGCAACCCGTATTGGTGCGAATTCGAGCAGTGTAGTTGCCTGCCGTCTGGCGGAACTGGTACCACGCGCGCCGTCTAATTGTCGAAGCTGATCCGTGAGAACCATGATTGGAGCTGTCGGAACAGGGAAATCAGCTGGAGCAAGAGTAGAATTTGTATCAAATAGTGAGAACTGAGCGACCTTCCGCTTGCAGCGTGAAGTGATCGCTTCACCTGACCGCGGGAGGACCTATTGAACGCACCATCAGAGGCTGGAGACGAGAATCGACATAGGGGCTACATCAGCATTCAAGCCGGTGACCCTCAGACCTTGGATTTCTTGGCGTATATGGGGTGGCACCTCAAGTCCTCTCGTGAGCGGTTTGACTATAGAGGCGACATCGTCATTAACGATGACTTCGTTGTGGGAAAATATAGTCATGGCTCCGGAGTCGTTGAGTACTGCGCGCCGGAGGATCTGCACAAGGCCGACAGGGTCATGGTTCATGTTTGTCTCAGTGGAGCTGGGATACTGCATACGAGCACGGGTTCGGTCGCACTCGCGCCTCTCGACGTTGTTAGGGTGCCGACGGGAGAGCTCAAGGGTTTCGAATCCGAAGACGGGGCCACAAGCATGTTCGTGATATACGGGTCGCCAGACGTTAGCAGGCAACAGGAAACGCTTGTTGGGCAGTCGAACGAGATAGATCTCGGTATACTCAACGCTGCAGCAACTTCGTTGCTATGTAATGTACCCGAGCAGCCCAGCCCTGGATTTACCCAGGTTCAGCGTGCGCTTGAAGAACTAGCAAAAGCGGTCGCTGTCGGAGTGGATCTCGGTTCAGATTCGGACGTTGACGCGCTAACGAAGGTATACGTGCGAGGCATGGCGTTGATTGGCTCCATGGCAACAGACGAGAAGACGACCGTCGAATCAGTCGCACATGATCTTGGAGTCTCACGTTCCTACTTGCTGCGAGCTTTCAAAACTCACGGTTCTAGCCCGTCAATTGAACTCAGACAAGCACGCCTGGCCAACGCCGAGCGCCTCCTGCGCGAAGGTGCCGCCGACCTGACGGCTGTAGCGGCGCAGTCAGGGTTCAGCACTGTGCGGAAGCTCAAGCGGGCATTAACCACCGACACGACGATCCTATAGAAGCAACCGAGCTCGCCGACGCCGGCATGAAGGCAGGTGTCTCGGGAACTGCGAGGAACAGCTTCTCGACGCGGCAGAACTTGCCCGTCTTGCCGACAGCTTGGTTTGTCGTCAAGCTGAGTCCTGGCTGATCAGTCCATGGTCACATTTTGGTCATTTTGGTCACAAGACGGCTACGAATAAATATACGAGACAGCGCATATTAAATCGACTCAACGGCCTTAGGGGGCCGTATGCCAGGTTGCGAGCTGCCCCATAATTATTCATAGGCGAAAATGTTGCGACTAAGCGACCAAAATGACGACTCTCTTGTTAGGCTTGATATTGGAATTCCTCGTGAGTCTTCTTGGCGGGAAGTGAATGGCAGTTGGTCCTCCAGGTCGGCCCGCTAGAAGCCTCATGAGGATCCGTTCTCAAAATTCCTACATGTGAGGTCAAGAACTATGAAGCCAAGGAAGACTAAGGGACTGCGCCGTATTCTCGGCGTGGCCGGAGTTGGTGCTTTGGGCATCGCTCTGATGAGCCCCGTCGCGCCGGCAAATGCGGCAGACATCGAAGAAGGGTCGTTCTCCGGAGGGGTCCGTAACTACGGAGCCTTCGCAGGGGTCGGACTCGTCAATAACCTCGCCAACGTTCGCGCTAACATCGCGGAATCAGTCGTTGTTGCCGACTCGAGTGGTCTGTCTGACTACACAGGAACGGGCGTCGGAGAATACGCTGTTCCTGCCACCGTTGCCGATGACGAGACATCGCGCGCATACTCTCGTGCAGCCCCTGTCGGTGCAGGCGCCGTCGGACTGAACATCAATCTCGTCAACGCGGAAGCCAGCTCGACCACCGATAGTCCCTCGGATGAGGACTCGAACGATTTCGGTAACCTCGACATTCCAATCTTGGGCACCCTCGAGGGACTCACTGGTGCTACCGCTACCGATTGGTCCGAAGGAACCCTCACTGGTGGTGGGTCTGTTGCCAACGCCGAGTCAACCACCGGCGACCTGGACCTCATCACCGGTCTCGGAGACGTCCCTCTGCCTGGCGTGGACGCTCTCTTCCCCGTCGGCGAAGCCAACCTCGGCGAAAGCTCGAGCGATGTCAGCCTCACCAGCGAAGGCGCCGCCTGCGACACGGGCCTCGGTGTTGAAAGCACCGCGACCTGGCGCTTCGCCGACGTCAACCTCTTCGGCGGAGAAATCGGCGTGTCCTGGGGTGGAGAAACTGGTAGCGCTCCTCAGGGTGAAATGATCGCCCGCGCCAACGGCGCAACCGACGGCGCTGAAGTCGAGGTCTCGTCGCTGCCAAGCATGGCGATCAAGGTCGGAGAAGCAGACTTCATCATCGAGCCTGGTGGCAAGATCGAGCTCGACCAGATCTTCGAAGACGGTGGCCTCGGCGATCTTGCCAGCCTCGTATCGGGTGAACTGACTTACGGTGGCCCCACCAACATCGAAGAAGCCGCCGACGGTACTCACGCATCGGGCACCATGGGCGGTCTCCAAGCCGACCTGGCGCTTGCCGCGGTCCCCGTCGTGGCACCTGATGGTCTCGGAAGCCTCGAGCTCGGATTCGAACGCGCCGATGTCTTCGCCGACATCTCTGAAGGTGGAATCAACTGCACCGACGATGATGATGCTTCTTCGGACGACACCGCGTCGGCTGATGACAACGGCACCGATACCGCGAATGCGGATGACTCGGGTTCGGCTGATGACAACGGCAC
>NZ_VLTK01000009.1:0-3428 GCF_007558825.1 Brevibacterium aurantiacum | reverse complement strand
CGGGTTCGGCTGATGACAACGGCACGGACACCGACTCGGGTTCGGCTGATGACAACGGTGGTGCCACTGCAGGCGGTAGCGCCGCAAACGCGTCCGGCAACAGCGACGACAACAACGCTGGTGGTCACCTGCCCCGTACCGGTTCCGACGCAACAACCCCGTTGATCGGACTCGGCGCAGCACTGCTGGCCGCAGGCGCAGCAGCCGTCTACTTCACACGCCGTCGCGCCTCGAACTGAGACCGCACGATCAGTAGACAAATAGCGCAGTAGCGTGGTGGGAGTCGGTAACGAAAGTTACCGACTCCCACCACACATTTCCGCGTGAAAACCTGAAACTCAGTGACCAATACACACTCTCGTGAGAGAGGAACCATTCGATGAAATCAGCAGTTCCCGGCCGCCTAGTGGCCACTGTCGCCATTTCCATCCTCGCCCTGACCGGATGCCAAGAAGGTCAGGAACCGAGCACTGAAGCCTCTACTCCCTCGGCTGGCACCGATGTGGATGTACCGTCTCGATCAACTAGCCCGGCTCCGGAAACACGAACGGCACCGTCCTACACGGATCCGTCGAAGGCAGACACCTATTGCGAGGCGATCGCCGATTTAGCCCAGCTTAATGATGAAGCAGCAGAAGACGATGAAGAAGCGACGATCGGGCAGATGGGCGACCGACTCGATCTTCTCGTCTCCGGAACAGCCCACATCAGCAAGCTGGCCCCAAACCAGGCTGCTGAAGAGGAGTGGAAAGCTGTTAGTGACGACTACAGTGAAGCGACCAACTTGTTCAAAAGCAGTGGGGGGCAAGTCTCAAACACTGACTTCCTTGTGCTGTTATCAGACGCGACACAAACTGCGAACTCTACCTACCGGCACCAGGCCGATTCTGTCAAAGAGAAATGCGGAGTTGATATCACGAAACTCATCGCCGAGGAGAAACAATGAAACACCGAACCCTCACTGCGACGATCGCAACACTAGCGCTGACCCTCACTGCTTGTACCTCTGGTGGAAGTGCTGACGCTGAGGTCAAACCACTCGACGATGCCGGCAATACAGCAGCAATGGAACGCTTCTCCGCGTTCAAAGACGACCTGAAGTCATTAAAGTCCTACCACGCAACAGGCACTGTTGATGCTGATGACGGTACACAGCGGACTGACTTCGTGTTCGACCGTGAGAAAAGCGCGTTCAAAGGCGAAGCCTCGATCGATTCAGGATCACTCGACCTCAGCATCGATCTCATCAGAGCATCGGGACTGCTGTGGATCAAGGGTCCGAAAGAGTACTGGGAATCATTCGGCTACGACGCGACACCAGCACTCGGTAAGTACGTCGTATTCCAAGCCGCCCAGGGCGACCAAATCACGAAGACCTATGACTATGACCGGCTGGTATCAACGGTCGAAGCGATAAGCGCCGGCGAGGTCACGGTCGAAGGAGAAGTCGACATCGACGGTGAAGAATCCATCCGATACACACTCGGAGACAAAGAACGATCAACACTACTCGACCTTCCATCCGAAGGCGAAATCACTACTGCGACCCTTGTCAGCCGCGCTGATGATGTCGATGCCACCATCGTGATCGACGAATTCGATACTACTGCCGACATCGCTGCCCCGGACCCAGAGGACGTCACCCAACCAGAAAGCCAATGAGCGGTCCATGACATATCTCACAGGAGCAGCGACTCCTCATCTGCTTCCTCAACAGATGGCGAAGCGAAGTCACAGGTTGAGCTAGATGAACCCATCAGAACACTCTCCTCGAGCTATTACACTCGAGTTGACGGATCATGAACTCCTCGGGCTCGTTCACGCGGGCACAACCGGAGCATTCGCCACACTTTACGCCCGCCATATTGGGAGCATCGGTGACCATGTCGTCGCCAAGGTCCCAGACTTGTCATCACACCAGATCCAAGCTGTGACTGGAGAAGCCTTCCTTTCAGTACTGAAGAGGCTTCTCATGGACCCTATAGACGAACCTCACCTTAATATCATGGCGGAGGTAATCAGTAAGGCCGATTCCGGCGCGACTGAGATGAGATCCGTACGTTCCGAGCGCCCAGGTTTGTTTAAGATGTCTCAGTCAAAACTGCAATATGCTTCACCCGACTTCTCTCAAATTGTCGCGGAAGCTTTCGCGTCGCGTCCTGAACACTGGCGACGAATCCTATGGCTAATTCGAGTCGAGGATCTGCCGTTTGACGTGGCTGCCAAGCACCTCGGAAGTGACGCACGGAGGGTAAAACGGTTGAGCCGCCGTGCAGAACGAGATCTACGGCTCGCGGCGAAGCAACGGTTTTTCCGAGAGGACGGATGCGTCTGGGAGAAATCGAGCGTGACGCTGAAAAGAAGCGATTCGGGCGGAGGGTTACCCGGCTACCCCGAAGAACCTAGAACAGTCCGAGAGACTGGCTCGCCCCTCGACGGCAAGGTCGATCAGATGTCAACCGATCTCCGAACAGCGCTGATTCATGCTGTTCTCTGCTCTCCTGCATTGATTGAACAGTTTGCCGAGACTATTGTAGCGGTACGAACTCAGGGATTTGACGCTCGTTGTATTGAAGAGCTCAACACCAGCCTTAGTAAAGTAACTACTCCCACCAAATATTCGGATGCCCAGTGCGCGGGCGATTTATCAGACAAACTGTTGAAGACACAGGTTGGAGGTTTTACCTCTGGGCCAGGTTTGGTACTGGCAGTGATTGGTTCGGCTGTTATCAGTGTGACGGTGCTTTTCCTTGGATTTACGTGGGAGTCACGTGACCAGGATGAAACACCTGCAGGGAGTTCGGTTGACGAGAGTTCGACAGCGCCACTGCGAACGCCTGAATCGGCAGAAGATGAGACCAGCGGCGGGGGAGTGGGTGGCAGTCATCCCGATTTGGCAAACGAGGGAAAATCGGCACACGGACACAACTCGCCGGAACCTTCTAAAAAAGAGGGCGACTCATCCGGCGGTGCACCGCCCAACAATGACGAGCCAAACTCGGAAGCAAGAACTCCTGTTACGTCACGTCCTCCCTCAAGTGGCAACACATTACCTTCTCGTACTAGCGGCCCACCCGATAGTGAGTCGCCAGTTGGGGAGCCTCCCGAACCGAGCACGCCAGCTGATCCGACGCCTTCTGACGAACCTGATCCACCGAGCACCGAGGCGCCTACCCCGACTAAGGAGCCGGAACCCTCCGACACAGAGGAACCCTCGGGTGGGGCAGATGCTTCCGAGACTCCGACCCCTGACTAACCGACTCGTTGGCTGTGCCACTGAACGATCGACATCGTGCATGGCGCTCTCTTCCTCCGGTAGACGATGCTGCTCCTAAGTAACCAGAAACTGGGCACGATGAATAGCAGCCACGTCGCCGATCCGAACACTTAGAGATTGCGCGGATAGGCATTTATCGCCACTGATACTG
>NZ_VLTK01000008.1 GCF_007558825.1 Brevibacterium aurantiacum | reverse complement strand
TCATTTTCTCTCCAAACTAAGTTGACGCTCGAATGATTAGCAGAGTCTTGAAGGGGTTGCTTAGCTAACAATAAGTTCAGGGTCCATGTGCTTCACCTGAGCGCGAGCAATAGTGACAGCAGCTTCGATCGCCTGGAAGGGGTCAACGCCGTAAGCATTCATTGAAGTGTCAACCTCTGCTTTGGCGCATTGGATATTCACAGTGCAATAATAGTCACCATCATGCTGTTGCTGCGGGCAATCGATCGAAACGCGAACTGAAGCGCCGTGAAGATGAGAATAAAATATATGAGTAAACACAACGCAACTTCCCCAAATTTAATGAATGGGATATATTTAGACTATCCTTAGAATGTATGTCTTCAATCTATCAGCCTTCAATGACAGTGTCGATGGATTGATTCGAGGAAATCTGCGTAAAAGCGAGGGGCTATGCGGCGTCGCCCACGCAACCGCCATCGCGGTCATCCTCGGGGTCGCCGAAGGCAACTTCTTCCTCGTGGACTTACTACTCACCCAGATCGAGCGGATGCTGACCGTGATCGACCTCGACGAGTTGTCACCCGAGGCTGTAGAGGCAGTTCGGCAGGCTCCCCCTTGTCGGCCACTAAGTGCCGCGAAAAACGTGCCATTTACCGCTGCGACTCACAGACATGTGGTACATCTGAACGCATGAGTTCCTTCCGTACATTTGGTTATGGTCGAGTTTCCACGGTCGGCCAGCACCTCGAACGACAACTCGATGCGCTCAAACAAGCCGGCTGCACCCGTGTCTTCTCCGACATCGGGTCGGGAGCTAAGACAAATCGTCCCGGCCTCTCTGCTCTCCGCGACCACTTGCGTCCCGGCGACACCGTACTGGTCACATCTCTCGACAGGCTCGGACGGTCAATGTCGGGCATTCTCAGCCTCGTTCATGAACTGGCAGAGGAAGAAGTCTCGGTAGAAACGTTGGATGGTCTTTCCACCGACCCCCGCAAACCAGGGGGCAAGATCCTGCTGGCGGTCACAGCCGCAATGGCAGAGGTTGAGCGCGACCTCATCATCGAACGAACCAACGCCGGTTTGAAGTCCGCCAGGGCCAGAGGCCGTATTGGCGGACGTAAGCCGAGACTGACTCCCTCACAAGAACACGCCGTACTATCAGTCGTCGACGCCGGACAACAGAGCCTCACAGCCATCGCGGACGACTTCAACATCTCTCGGTCGACTCTCTACAGACTGATCAACCGCCAGCGCGACCACCAGGCGATGCCGTCGAACACAGGTATCTCTGGTCCCGTTTCAAGCTAATGCCGCACCTGGCAGTCAGAATCAACTTCACCAGGACACGGCATTGTCGCCGGTCAGATCCTCAGCTTCACACGTCAACAGCTTCACTGCCCGGTATTCCACGTCGTACGGCTCGATCTCTTTCATCTGAATCGCACGCAGCCGCTCATTGGACTGATACTCACCCATTCGAGAGTCCGCCTGAACCGCGTCTCTGATGCCGACGACCTCCCACCAAGTATCGCCTGGAAGCAACAGCTCGTTCTCATGGCCGAGATGCGTTTCCAGCACGCCTTGTGATTTGTCCGACAGGAACAGGCCTCGCTTCGGTGCCAGCTCCAGCCGAATCCCATCCTCTTCACCAGCCGAGTTCAACCAATGTGGGTTTGGATGGATCGAACCGAACCACCACAACTTCGTGGTCGACGAACGCACGTGCTCATACCGCACAATATCGCCCGGAGACAGCAACAGATGCTGCTCGAACGCCCACGCTGCCAACCGGTCACGCCGATCCCATGTTGAGAACCCGGAACTGTTCATCCACGGTTTACGCATCTGGTGGAACACCACCACATCGGGATCAACATCGAGTTCCACATCGGGATCATCAAACACCTCAGCCAGAGTGCCCCGCTGTTCATGATGCTTATAAGCGTGCAGAGCGTCTTTGTGCCGAGAAATGACGTTCGCATTGCACTCTTCTTGCCGCCGCAATCCATCCACGATGGCCTTGTTCACGACGCGTCGCTGTGTCACTGGAGCAAACGGTTCAGGCGTCGGTGACTTCGCCTCCTGGTTCTTCCTCGCCATGAAGTCTGCCCACTGTTCGAACGAGTGCACCTGAAGCACAGGACCTGTATCCCGTGGCACTATCGAAATCTGATCCAAGTCCAGCTCGGGGAACTCAGCGATCATCGTCTCGCCCAACCACCCGTCCGGGGGAAGTCGCCACCCTGAAACCCCGTGCTGTGCCTGCCACCTGGACACCAGTGGTTCGATCAACTGGCTGCTTGTAAACAGTCGGATCTCGTTGAGTTCCCGGATCGCTTGACGGTTCTGCCGAGTCCACGGATCCTTGTGGGAAAACTCTTCCAGTTTGATCACGCGCTCTTGGCTCCGCTGCACCCACTCGCTGAACTCGAAGTTGTGGGTAGTCAGAGGATCGAATTGCTCGTCCTGAGCCAGTAGACCGCGCAGGGGTCCATTATTTGCCCAATGGTGGTACCAGCACACCGTGTCGTCGGTCAGTCTCGGGCACGCCGCCACCAAGCAGATGCGGCTATCCAGCCTCGCGTTGTTCATACTGATTGTCCCTTCCTTCAACAGTTCACACCGAGGCTCGCAGCCATACTTCAGCCGCTGATCCCTGCTCCAACGCGCTCTTTGCCTGCTTCGCGAGATTCCTGCGCCATTTCTTCGATCCAGGAACTCCGGGCAGACTGAGCTGGCTCGGCAGATACCACGTTGATCTCTCGACTGCCGTTCGAATGTCTCCGAGCACTTGCGCGTTCGGTCCATGCACGAAACTGCACGAATGGGTTGTGAGCTCCACCGGGTCGGGCGCACTGCTGAGCACTCTGACTGCCAGCCCCGTGTTGAGTATCCGGCCGCGTTCGTCTGTGTGCATCAACCAGCCGATGATCGGAAGACCACCGATAAGGACCGGCCGATCATGCACAACGAAACTCGGCACATCGCGGGGAACCGTTGACGCCACACGCTCATCTCCCGCCCGCAATTCCATGTCAGCGACTGGAAAGTAGAGAAGCTTCGCCCGCTGGACGAGGTTTCCCACACACGCAATCGCCTGCAACATTTGTGCCGCAGACCCATCGCCGTGTTCGTACCGCGAGTAGGTTGCGCCATCTTCCTCCAACCCGCCGCGCATACCCATGAGCGCCTGGGCACGGAGAAACGCAGCATGACCTGCCTTAAGTCCAGTCATTGACGTCGGAATATCTGGAAGTAGGTCTCCGGCTTCTAAGTCATTGACCGCGGTCGTCGACATAGCCAGCTTCACGCTGAGCAGAACGTCATCCATGCTCGATGCCCTGGACAGTTCGCGGTCATTGTTGACGATGTTCATCGCCTCGGAATGCCAAATGTGAGTTTGGTCCATCACCGCCTGAGAATCGTCCATCCCGAATAGATGAGAGATGTCGTCTTCGGTGCGCTCAACACCCTTCGTATCCGTCCGGTCCTCATCCGGGCCAAAGATCGTTTCGTCACGGATCACGGTGTCACTGACTTCCTCGGTGACCCGCAGCTTCATCCCCGGCGTCGAGGAGGCAGCACTCTTGAACGCTTCCATCAGCTTGTCGGTGGTCTGATCTTCGAGCCGCCGGTCGAGTTCTGCAACCAAGGGCCACACCTGGTCGTAGTCGTTGATGATGCTCTTCATCTCTCGGTGCGCGGACTTCGCTGACTCACGGCCTGTCACCTGTTCCAGTGACTGCCACCACTGGCTCAACCGGGTCTTCGCTTCTGCACTATCCATTTGCTCACACGCCGCGCGCACTCGGGTCAACCACACTTCGTGATCGAATTCGCTGTCGTCGACAATACTGGTCCCCAGCGTGAAGAAGCTCTCGAAGACGTTTCCCACAGCCTGCATGTACTGTCGAAAGATCGGTTCGGAATCCTCTCCGTCGGTCACAGTGCGGGCCTGCTTCTGTTCACGCTTGGCCGCACGGTAGTTCTCGATCATCGTCACCATCGTCTGGTGTGCCTCGGACATGAGTTCTTCCCTTCGTCGCCTCGTTGCGGTGATTTCTCGGTCAATCGGTTTGTCAGTATGTCAGGCGCCCATGACATAACGTCGGGTTCACTCCATGCCCACTGTGTGTTCTCTTGTCGGTACAGATTGGCCAGGCCCGCTTGTTGGCCGTGCCCACCGAGCAGGTTCTGTTCCGGTCTTCACCGTTGTCAGTGCTCGTTCCTGTGCCCGTGCTGTGTCCTCGACCGTCACAGTGTCATCGAACGGGTCTAGCCCGTGTGGTGGCAATTGAGGGATGCCCAGGCTCATCCCTTGCTCGTCGCTCAGCCCAGCCACCAGATGCGGATGCTTCGCCTTGATGCTCTCCATCACGTCATTCGACGCCTTCCCAGCGACCGCCGCCTCGACTTCGCTGATGTCACCGCTACTTAGCTTTGCGCGCTGACGGTCATTTGTTTTCGCCCAATCGAGAGCCATCTGCCGTTCGGCGGGGGAGAGCCTGCCTAAGCATTCCTCGGCCATGGCCGCTGAGCGGACTTCGGAGCCAAGACGCACCCGCGCCATACGATTGCCTTGCTCGAATTCGCTGATGGCTTCGGTGAACGTCTCAATCGACTCCTGCAGCCGCGCAATCGACGACGGTGATTCCGCTCCCGCGACTTTCCGCAGCGTCGTGGCCATCGACTCGATGCTCGCTGCATCCATAACCTCATATGCGCGACTCATCTTCACGTCGTTCGCGTGCTGAGGCAGGCGCTCATGCAGATACTGATCCGTCATGTGTCGCCCTGGGATTCGTGCCTCTCGTGCCGACCCGACCATCTGAGCGCACTCGATGCGCGACACATCGGCCAAGTCGTACACCTGCGTCTTTGCATCGACAGTGCTCAGCGCAGCGGCTTGTGCATACTTCGTCGACGCCACACGCAGACGATCCTCGACCTCGCCCATACGTTGCCAGAACACCTTCGTCTCCGTCGCCCGGACCACAGGCTCTGCCCCTCGTTCCTGGAATCGCCTCAACGCTGTGAGCACCTCCTGGAACGCCCGTTGTGAGTGCTCTTCTCCCAACGCCGCCGCCTCGTCTGCGCGTACCGATTGTTCCTTGGCCCGATTCGCCGCCGCCTCGGCCTCCGCCTCATCTGTCGATGTTTCAGGCCCATTGGTCAGCCGTCGCCCTGTCTGTGTGTACTCGACCGTGTCCGGTTCGCTCACGCTCACACCTGATCTCGTCGGTGTCACCGCGACCGTCGTTACCGAATATCCGGCCTCGGTACCGTCTCCACTCGCTTCTGGTCCTGAATCCCGCTTCTTGCGGTCCTCAGCCTCCTGCATCTCCTTGATTTTCGCGTCGATGTCGGCAAGCTTCGCCTTGGCCGCTGCCAGTTCATCGGCATGTTTGAACGGCTTGCCCAACTGGTCACCGACGGCCTCTAGCGTTTGCTGTGCCTCGGCTCGGTTTGCCACCAGCCGGTCTCTGACCTTATCCAGGCCAGTGACCTTGTTTTCGAGCAGTTGCGCGACGTTCCGTGGCGTTGAACTCTGCGGATCCAGGATGGCGTCGAAGTCGACTTCCACCTGCACTGATTCGGGCAACGCCCCGGTGTCTTCCAAGGTCAGGAGGACTCGTCGCCCTGTGGCGTAGTCGTGTCGGAAGTCGACGTTGACGAAGAACCCGCCAATCTCGATGCGGTTGCCCTCCCCATTGATCAGTCCGCCGCCCGGCCGGGTGAATCCCTTGATGTGCGAGTAAATGGCTTCCGAGGCGTCCCCACGATTGTCGTACTCAACACCGGCGATCCGTGCTCGGAAACGATCACCCTGGGTGTCGATTCGCCGTGTCAGGGCCTCTTCGACCGCGGGCAGCATGTGCTCGATTTGCCCGAGCCTCTGCTCAGCCGAATTCCTGCGGAATTTCAACGCCGCCTGTGCTTTGTCATGGCCGCGTGCCCGCCGCGACAGCTTCTGCAGCGTGACATCCACTTCGGTGCGTTCGACGAGCAACGGGTTTCCTGAGGATCCGGCCATCATCTGCTGCGCGTCCAACGCCAGGTCGCCAGGATCGTCGAGCTCTCGCACATCGAGCCGGCCCCGCATCACCTGAGCGATCGCGGTAGCTTTCCGTCCGATGATGTCCCAGGAAGTACTGTCGAACGTGTTCTCCGTCGCGTACCGGTAGATCTGGACTTCACTGTTCTCGTTGCCTTGCCGCAGGATCCGTCCCTCACGCTGTTCAAGCTGGTCGGGTCGCCACGGACAATCAACATGGTGCATCGCCGCAGCACGGTTTTGAATATTGGCTCCGGTACCCATTTTCTGGCTTGAACCGATGAGCACGTCGATACGGCCCTCGCGCGCATCCCGGAACAGATTCGCCCGCTTCTCATCGTCCTTGGCCTCGTGGATGAACCGGATCCGCGACCGGTCCATCCCGTGCTTGGCCACCAGATCAGACTTCATCTGATCGTAGGCATTCCACTCATCATCAGTCGGCGTCGACAAGTCACAGAACACCAACTGCAGCCCACCCTTGTTCTCCGACACATCAGTCGTGCCGGGAACCAGGTACTCGTTATCGCGGTTCTCCCGCCAGATCGCCGCGATTCGGCGAGTCACGTAGTTGAGCTTCACATCTCCGCTGAACTCCAGACCGACCATGCGAGGGTCCAACGCCACCTGCCTGCCGTCGTTGTACACGGTCAGGTGGTTGTCCTCTCCCTTCTCTGGTCGACCCGACAGCTTATCCAAGCGCCCCTCCAAGTACTCCATGTACTTCGCGTGAGCCTCGGTGCGGGGGATGACGACCATCTCGGGGCGGCGGTCACCATTGGAGTTGACCACCTGTTCGGGCACCGGCAGGTTCAGATCTTCGGAACGCTTGACATCGGCGAACTGCTGCCATGACGACAGCATTTCCGGGACATTCTTGAACTTCGCGAACCGCGTCCGCTGCTTCAACCGGCCTGCCGCGTCACGTTCGACGCGAGTGACCGTCTCACCGAACGTCGACCCCCACTGATCGAAGGCGCGCACTCCGGCCTCTTCCAACAGATCAGGACGCAGATACCGCGTCATGACGTGGGCTTCGCTGATGCTGTTGGCAATCGGTGTGCCCGTGGCCATCGTGACTACCCGCTCACCATAGGTGTCCCGCAGATAGCTGATCTTCATCTCCATGTCCGTGGCCTTCTCAGATCCTTCGATGAAGGCACCGGCAATCGAGGTGGGAGTGTGGAGATTCTTGAACTCGTGAGCCTCGTCAACTGTCAAGTAGTCAATACCCGTGGCCTCGAACGTCAGGTTCGTCTCATCGGCGGCTGCGAGAATCTTCTCCAACCGTGCTTCCTGTTTCTTCTTCGCATTCTCGATCTGCTTGACGGTCCGGTTCGTATCGCTCTCCGTCGCCGCTTCCATGACCGCTTTGGCTTCATCCAGCTCGGCAGTGATATCACGGAAATAGCTCTTCGCAGTCTCCGCCTTCACTCCCAACATCTTGAACGACGAATGCGTCATGATGATGCCGTCCCAGTCGCCCGTGGCCGCCTTGGCCACGAATTCCCGGCGACCAGCAAGACTGCCTTTCTTCACCGCCAGATCATCACTTCCGGCAGCAAGCAGCCGAGCGTTGGGGTACATTTCCTGCCACTCGCGGGTGAACTGTTCGAGCATGTGGCCGGGAACCAGCACAGCAGGCTTGGTGACCAACCCGCGCCGTTTCAGCTCCATCATCCCAATCACCGCAGCACCGGTCTTGCCCGCACCCACGACATGGAACAGGCCCACCGCCGGTTCAGCGATCATCCTCGCCACCGCCGTGCGCTGATGCGGTTTCGGCACCCAATCATCGACCAGACCGGGGAACGTCAGACGCTCGGCCTCTGGTGTGTAATCGCGGGGCACGAGTGCGTTGAAGCGGCGATTGTAATCGGCACTGAGGCGTTCGGCGCGCGCAGGATCTGCAAACACCCAATCCTCGAACCGCTCGGCGATCTCTTCGGCTTTCGCACGTGCCGCCTCGGTCTCAGTCGGATTGAGGACACGGGACTTATCCTCCATGGTGTCCATGACCTGGATCTCCGCACCGGTGAGCAGATGGCGGTAAATGTCATAGACCGGCATCCTCGACGTGCCCCACTCGGTGGTGGCCTGCACCGACTGGCGTGCACCCGAATATCCGAACTTCACATCCCAATAGCCCGCGCCGGCCTTGTGCACGGTCGCCCACCGGTCACCGGCGATCTCCTGTAAGAACGCCTCATGATCGGACGCCGGAATCCACACCGCCCCAATAGTCGGGGTGATGTCCTCAATGGGAATATCATCGGGAATCACCGACATCAGGGCCTGGGCATTGACCGTGTACCGGTCATCGTTCTCCGCAACACGTTCGGCCTCAGCCAGCTTCCTGCGCACGTTGCCGGACAGGTACTCCGCCCGTGTTGCCAGTTGTCCGCTGGCCGGATCGTCGAACACGAGATCGCCCAGCTCTTCGCGAGCCGTAGTTTCGTCCGTGCCCAGCAGATTCGCGATCCGCCCGATCTCGGCCTTGCCCTTGGCATCCAGGCACAGTCCCAAGGCTTCTTCTGCCGTGTCCGCGCCCAGCAGAGGCCGGTTCTGTTCGACGGTGCGCTGGTGCAGAATGTCCGCCGCGACCGCCTCCCCGGTCTCGTCGTTATAGGTCTCCAAGGCTTTCGTCAGCGACCACAACGGATCATCGCGCATGACCTGTGCCGGTTTCGGGTCCTGCCGCACCTGCACCCGGACCTTTTCTTTCTCCCCGGTGTCGTCGTTCTCCACCGTCACCGTCTGCCACTTCGTCCCGTGACGATTGATCGGCCCGAACTTCGCGACGTGCTTCTCCCACACCCGCAAAGTGTCTTCGCGCAGGGCCACTAGTTCCTCGGTATCGACTGGTGTGGCCACCTGTCCCCCGACGAGGGCACCGGCCCGGTCTCGAAGATCCATCAGTGACCGGACCTCGGCCATGGCATTCTTCGGCACCTTCACGTCCACATTCCTGCCATCGACGACGCGCACGAAGTGACCCGGCTCCGTCTCGACAAGCGTGCCCGGCCAGTGACCGTCAGCCAACTCCACGGGAGCCTCACGCTCACGCTCGGCCAGCATCTCCGCTGTGGGAGCCACATACCCGCGACCGCGTTCATTGGCCGCATCGACGATTGCACTCAGCCGCTGCCGCAGCAGTTCCGGCACCTGCTCCAGGCTCTGAACACGCACGTTGATCTGCGAATCCCGGAATGTACTCGCCTCCAGCTCGCCCAGAATGTTCTCGGGGTGGTCGTGGAAATACCGATTCATCAAGGGCCGCGCCCCGGCCTCACCGAGATCCGTCGGTTGCGTTTTCACCCACCACAGAGTCTCTTCAGTCGGTTCTTCACCCGGTAGACGTTTGCGGAACACGAGCACATCGGTGACCACTTCGGTGCCCGCTGTACGGCGGTGTGCCCCGGTCGGCAATCGCACCGCGCCCAGGAAGTCGGCCTCGCGCCCGATCTCTGCCCTGAACGCCGGATTCTTCGCATCCATGGTGTAGGCCGACGTCATCATCACCGCAACACCACCATCGTGGAGGCAGCCCACAGCCTTGCGAATGAAGTGATTGTGGATGGAGAACCGTTCACCCGGATTCCACGACGGGTCGAAGACAGGAAAGTTGCCGAACGGGACGTTGGCAATCGCGGCATCGAACTGGTTTGGCCGAATCAGGGTCTTGCCGAACGATTCATTGCGCACATCGGCGTGCGGATACAAATACGATGCGATCTGCGCTGACAGCGGGTCGATCTCAACACCGACCATGCTCATTGACTCTGGCGCAGAGCCGATGAAGTTACCGGATCCACACCCTGGTTCGAGGACACGGCCCTCGGTGACTCCCAGCCGCTCTAGCGATGACCACATTTCGGCCACGATGGCTGGGGACGTGAAGTGAGCGTTGAGCGTCGTTGCCCGTGCCGCTTCCCACTCATCGTCGGTCAGCACTTGCCGCAACTGGTCACGCTCGCTCGACCAGTTCTCTTTCGCTTCGTCGAAGACATCGGCCACGGCACCCCACGATGACCACCCGGCCAGGACTTCCTGATCCTGACCGGTCACTGTCCGACCGGACTCGGTCAACTCACGGACACGCTCAATCGCGGCCAGATTGGTCTGAAACCGCGCCTTCGGCCCCGAGGGCACATACTCTTTGTCCCGGTCAACGACGAACCTCGGACCAGTGGTGTCCGGCGGCGTGTCTGTCTCTGTCCGGTCATGACCGGTGTCCGTGACCGGACGAACATCGTCGCCGGTCACGGACACCACCTCGATATTGTCCGACTCGAGGAAGTCGGTCAGCCTCAGTCGGCCAGTGGATTGCCGCTTTCGTCGACTTCCGGTGGATACCAGTCGAGAACGACCTCCTGCCACGCGATCTCCTCGGCCTGCCGCCGATTCGCCCGACTCTTTCCGATCAGCAGCAACGGGTTCGCTCTCTCTTCCGCTGTCGCCTGCACTCCCTCCGGTTCCAGTGCGGCGATCACTTGGCTGCGCCGGTTCACGTATTCGTCGAACATCACCGAATAGTGTTCCGTCGGGTTCTGGATCGTCGCTGCTTTGCTCGGTGCGAACCTCTCCACGTAGTCCCGAATTCTGTTGTTCTCGGCCATCTTCCTCACTTGCTCCTGCACTCTTAGCTCGTGGCTCCGACACAAGTTCCTGTTTGACACTGAGCACTGGCTGTTCCGATGCGTCGTCCGAAAAAATGAGGTCAAACAGACCCTCTGCGTCGTCAAACTCTTTTTTCGCCATTCTGCCTTACCTCACAGATTAGAACATATATGCGATTACGTCAATAGTGGGCACGCTTGCCCTCAGATTGCTTCTGAGCTGTCTACGGTCACCGGTCAAGACCGGGGTCTGTGACCGGTCGCGTTACTGTGTGACCGGTCATCATGTCCAGGTCCGGGCCGGACTTCGTGACCGGCGTTGACCGGTCACGGCCCATCTGCTCGTCCCACGCCTTCGTCTGTGTTGTCCCGTTTGACCGGTCAATGTAGATGAGGTTGCTCGCTGCCTCAGCGACAGGGGAGTCCTCGGCTTCGAGAGCAATGTTCACCTGCTCCGTGCGTGTCCGTACTCGTGCGGACACTGATGCCGCACTACTGGCCGTTGTCCATGCTTCGGTGACCATCCGTGACCGGTCATAGGTGGAACCGACTTCTCCTAGGTCGACCGTCCGCGCCCGGTCTTGAATTTCGTATGCCTCCCAATACCGGTCAAGGGCCGTGTCGACTGTCTGCACGTCGGCGGTCGGTGTCCACGACATCAGCGCGGCCTCTTTGCTGGCCGATTTCACGGTTCGCATTTTCTCGCTTGCGTCCAGGCTCTGAAGTTCTGTGCTGGAGAGTTCATCGCGCATCGCTCGCTGGATGATTGCCCACTCATGTCCTCCTGTCTGGGGATCCTTCGCGGCGATTAACGCATCGCCGTAGCGTTCCATCACACCGGCTTCCGGTGATTGGTTATCGAGGATCGTTGCGGCTTCGTGCGCGTCACGGGCTTGACCCGTGAGCAGCTTGGACATGTCTTCCATGTATTCGATCTGACTCTCTGGTGCTCGGCTAATCCGTTGCCCCATCTGCCTGACGACTCTCACCCGCGTGGCCATCCGCTCCCGGAGCAGGTTCATATCTGTCTCAGCCACTGTGCTCACCTCTCCAGCCCGAACGAAGTCTCAACGTCAACGTCTACTGTCGGCGGTTGCACCGCATACACCCACGTCTGCGTCTCAACGACAGTCACCATCCGCTCCTGCTCCCTCACGAGTTCGTCCGGCGATCTGTCCTTCGCCGACGGAGGCGGCACAGGCATCGGCGGTACCCCAGTTGACGCGGCATAGTCCTCGGACTCTGTGCTGTTGTGACCAAGTCCGACTCCTGGCGCTGGCACGTTCGTGTCGACCTGACCCCACCGGTCACTGATCGCCTGCTGCTGATCGCTCATCGTGTCGTAACAGGCTCGCATCAGAGCCTGACCTCGAAAGGCGACTGTGGGACTGTCGTTTTGTGCCTCTTTCATCACCGCTAGGTCCAGCCCATCGCGTGCCCCCGAGGCTTCAATGAACTCGTCGACCCTGGTCGTGAAATCATCCCGTTCGGGGACCCACGTCTCTGGTTCTTTCGGAGTCAGGCGCAGCGCCGCTTCCACACTCGCGGCCTCAGCCAGACGGCCAGCCTTAGTATTCAAAATCGCCTGTTCTTCATGGGGGAATCGTTCTCCGAGGCTTCGCCGCATTCCCGCCATGAACGGTGTTGTCCGTTTGGCCGCAAGTGCCAGCACAATCGAGTACTTCTGCAAGGCCGCTTCTTTGCTCGCCGCGGCACGTTCGTTCACCTCCAGCAGTTCACGTGCAGCATCGGCTACGTTGGGTCGTTGTCGGGCCTGTCTGAAGTCCTGTGCCGCCAGCCGGTACTTGCCCATCGCCGTCTGCACATGCTTATCGGCCTCGCGTGCCTGCTGCTTGATGTACTGTTCGGCTTCGGTGCGCCGTCTCGGATTCTCTGCCAAGCGTTGCCCGTGGCGCAGAGCGTCGACAATCCGTCGGCGTAGCAGATGCACCTCATCGTCGGCATCGATCAGATCGGCGCCGATCATGTCTTCCGCACCTGGATTCTCGTACCGTCCGTGGTGTTCGGCCCACCACTGGCTGATGTGTTCCCGAGCCGGGATACGAGTGCGCCGCTCTGGGTTGCGGGCATCTCCGATGGCATCGGCCACGACCCGGTCAAGGACTTCGTCGTCGAGCTCGCCATGGTCGCACCCGAGATGTTCTTCCATCTGACCCATGAGTACCCCCGACGCTTCCAGCCATTCGACGTCCCCATACGCGGTTCCCACCGCTGGCAATCCGAACACGCGCTGGCGGTCGTACTCCCCGGTCTCGGCTTGTGACTGTCGGCGGAGCGCGAAGTCGTAGTCGGTCAGTGCTTTCTGCCGTTGCCAGCGCAGCGTGATGTCATATGGTGTGTTCCCTGGTATACCCAGGCGCATGGCCTCACCCGGTGAAGCGTTGAGCATCTTCGAGTGCAGTGCAATAACTTCTGCCTGTTTCATCGTGATCTCCGTATACTCCCGTGGCTCTCAGAGCCTGTTCATTCCGATACTTGGCGCTTGGGCAGGCTTCGGGGGAGGCACCAAATGAGCGGGGCCGGCCCCGCTAGCACCCGTTCCCATTGCGACGTCTTGGGCACCCGCCTGCCCGTTGCGCCTAGTTGGTGCCGCCCGGCCAGCCCACGGCATGGGCGGCACTCCTGTTTTCGTTAGACCCCGCTCAATCTCCTGGTCGGCCACCGAGTGAGTGGTTCGTACTTGCTTTCTCCACTGCTCGCTGTCTTGCAGTTGCTGGGAGTTCATGCGCTCGTAGCAGGCGATCTGCAGAGCAGCACCGCGTGGATCTGCCGTTGATGTACCTGTCACTCTCCGTAGCCCTGTCGCGGCACGTTCATTGCGCTCCTGCAGGGTTGCTACGTCCTTGATGAACTGGTCCGATGCTTCAAGCCGATGACCAACCGACGTGTCCCACCGGCTCGGGTCAGGTGGTATCAATCGTGCTGCCATTTCTAAGCTCGCACGCCGAGTGAGTGCTCCTGCTTCTGAATCCAGCACGTCCCGACGTATGTCCGGTAGCCGCTCTTGCAAGGTGACTGCGACACTGGCCAGGTGCGGACTCCGCGCCTGCACCCCGGCATCCATCGCTCTGCGCACTGCACCGAGTTCAACCGCACGTCGTCGTGTTTGCTCACCGCTGGGACCAACCGCCGCGTTCCGGTACGCTTCGCGTGCTCGGTCGAGCACCGTCATTGTGCGCTCGAATTCTTGCCGCAAGAACTCTTCCGCCATGGCACGGGTGCTTGTGTCGACGCTTAACTCTCGGGCTTCAGCCAATGCCGCGCCGATCATCCGGCGTACAGCCCGGACGTGTTCGTTTCCAACAGTGAACGCCGTTCGGGTTTGCTCTGACATTCCACTCACCCCTTAGTTGCGTTTAGCGGTTCAGCTGGGCACTGGCACCCGCAGGCGCCGGTGTCGGGGGAGGAACTAAGTGCGGTGCCACCGACGGGGCCGGGGCGCTGTTGTGCATCGTCACCGGCTTGGCTGAGTCCAGTGCACCGACGACGACACTGCACTGATACGCCACCCGCTCCGCAGCATCGCGCAGTCCCGCCACCTCCTGTGCAGCCTCTCCACCATCACGGCCGTAATCGTCGCCGCTCTGAATAAACTCAATGCGTTCTTCCGCCTCATAGACCGACCTGAACTGCACGTCCTCGGCTCGCTCTCGCAGATCGACACGTTGCTGTGCGCTGACGGTCACGTCGACGTCGTTCTCGCCCTCGACCACGGCGCGTTCGAACGCCGGTCCCGTGTAAGCGCGGCTTGAGTCCCATACAGGGCGAGGCAGTTTGAAGCGCATATCTGGGTACTGTTGAAGAGATTCGTTCGGAGCTGGGAACGAATCAATCGCGACCGGAATACCGTTGCGCAATGCCCACCAATCACTGCCATTGCGCAATGGCCAGAAGTCACCACCCTGTCTTTCCCGCTCCTTCTGCACCTCCGGTGTATCGAATTCGTACGCTTTGGAATACGCCTTGTCCATCGTCGACCAACTGGTGTCGGTACGCTGACAGCTCACTTTGAGACGTTGTCCCACTGCGCCCCGCAACAGGTGCCCGGTTGATGGTTCATTAGTCGACCGTTCCGTTACTGGTGGCTGGTCAGCAATCATCCACGCAGCCACATCGGCATCGTGTGCTTCCAGGCGTTTGACTCCTGTTCCATCCGCGGCTGACCACCCTTTCGGTGCAGGTGGCATACACGACACGGTGGCTTCGATGCTGGCCTGCTGCATCAGCCCCCATTCCTGTGTCTCACGCAGCTCGGGAAGCTTCTCGGGACTAACGACCTCGGCAGTCGTCACTGACATCGCTGCCAACCATGGACGACAGTCGTCAACGGCATTGATGACCGATTCGCTGAAAGCACTCACATGTGCTGCGCGTGTACTCATCTCCTGTTGGACGGAATCGACTCCAGACAGTTCCGAGACTGTCTGGTAGTGGTCACTTGCGAGGCTGACGTCCCTGTCCGTCACAGCGGAGCGGAGTGCATAGCGCAATCTATTCTCGATGGTGTGACGGTCTTGAGCCGGAGAACTCATGAGTAGTTCTTGGGCATCGGCGAGGGCGAGGATCACTCGGCGTCGCATCGTCGTGATATGCATATCGGCGGTCCGAATCAACTCGGCCTGGGAGTCAACCATCGTCTGTTCACCTTTTCGTGTTCAGTCCTGCGCAGATAACTGGCCATGTGTCTGATCGGTCGCCCCCCCCACGGCGTGTGCCTCCCGTGCTGGGCCAATCGATCGGTTCGACAACCTCGTTGCGCGTCATCGGCTGAGACCGGCGTCGGGAGCCTGGTTCGGAGGTGGGGGAGCGGTGTACTGCTGGCGCACCGGCTGACCTCGATCAGCGAACTCCTGGCTATGGACCGGATACGGATCGGGATTCTCGCCCCAACCAGGTCCAGCCGCCTCGCGCCCCAATTCCTGCCCGGACAGCGCTGACCCTGCACTGATGTCCTGTTCTCGATCTGGGGCCACACCGCCACGGCCAAGCGAATTGTGCATATACGACGCGGAGACGTCTTTGGCGAAGATCTTGTTGCTCACTCGCTGATTGCCTTCACCGTCGACGTACGGTTTCGGCTTGTAATTGCCCTCCACCGTCACCCGCTGACCACTTTCCAACGAGGCGAGCAGATTCTCGCGTAGGCCCTCTTGGTCGACAGTGACCTCATACTTCGTCGGTTTGGCGTCTTTCCAGACTTGCTCGTCTCCATCGAAGTACCGTTTGTTCTCCAACACTTCGAATGCCGCGAACTGTGTGCCATTGTGCTCAACGCGACGCGGATCGGCTGCAAGATACCCAGTGATCTTTCGCTTATCGGCCACTGTGACCGCCTCCTTCATCAGTCGGATGCACGGTGCATCTCACTGGGAGTTCGGTCACAGTCACTGTCAGCATTGGGTGACAAACATTTCCACCCGAAATACGGTGAAAGCGGTGACCTATGCACTCAGGTCACCGCTTTCCCTCGCTCAACCCCGCCGGGGTTGCTAGGTCAGCCACGATCCGGCTCCAGTGCGAATAGCGCACGCGCTTTCCGGCCCATTTCGCGGACCCACCCTGTGTCTTTTCGGATTGTATGGACCTCATCGAGGATGACCGCCGACTCGTATTCAGACGTCATCGGCTCTTCACCGTGCGGCCCGTCATGCCCCTTTCGACGCTCGCACAGCGTCACCACGAACGCGAAGCCGTCACCGTCCTCATACGGAACCATGAGCTGAAACTCTTTGAGACATTGCATTTCCTCCATCGCCCATCGAGCATCGTCGACTTCCACTTGGGCCTGTCGAGCGGCATTGACCGCCAGGTGGAACTCCATCGCTGCCTTTGCGAATTCACTCTCTGTCACCATGACTTCTTCCTTCCTCACCTTGGCCGCTCACAGGTCCGCCGACGGCTGCTATTCGCGCTCATCATCTTCGGTTTCTCTCAACGAGCTGTCCCATCGTGGATCCCAGAACCCGTCCAACGGATACTGATCAAACGCGTCGATGACATCCTCGCCCTTCAACTTTTGGACCGTGCTAATACTGTCCATCCATCGGCGTCCCGCTATTTCGGCAGCACGATCCGCCGCCGCGAATTCGCCGACCGCGTTCGCGAACTCTTCACACGGGTTCTCTTCCAGATAGAACCGTGCATCGTGAGCCCCCTCGTGACCGACCGGACGTCCGCACCACATGACAGGCCACCCTGGGCGGACGTTCTCGGGCCTCCATGAGAACCGGCACTGCAACCTCCCCAACACTTCCCGCGCCCGATCAGCTCGGGCATTGGCCACATCGCACTCATCACTCGCCCTGCCCAGTTCAGCCTCAGCTGCCGCGAGTTCTTGCTCGCTCACTGCCGCTTCTTCAACCGTGTTCATTCTCCTTGCACCTTTCCTTCGCCCAGTCACACTTCACTCCACGAGCTCAGCTGCGGTCCGGCACCGGCGCGGTAGGCCCTCGCCCATCCAGAACAACTCGTTCTCTCAACCGCTCACAGGTGACCCGGGCACACCTTCTTCGTCGTCGGGAACACCCCACGGCCCATCGGGCGTCGCAGCTTCCTCCCACACGAATGACCCTCCCGCAGGCACGTGAGTCGCGGTCACCGTGACACTGAAATCATTGGCTCCCGCGACGCTTTCACCCTCGAGATCGATCTCGCTGGTTCTCGTTCCCGTCCGAACTGGTCCGACTCCGAAGATGTCGGACTCTCCGATGAGTTCGCCATCGTCGGTGATGAGGCGCACTCGACCGAACGACGGATCTTCGTCGACACCAGGACGGTCAATTGTCGCTGTTGACCGGCGTGTGAACACTGTCTGTTCCCACAGGTCTTCGTCGTAATCGCGAGCCTCGACCACCGGCTCCCGATGTTCGCCTTTCCCACACGACCCCAGCTCTTTTACCATCGGTCGCAACCGGTACTCCAGCATCGACTGCAACTGCGGTAGCCACATCCACATTGCGTTAACCGTGGGCAACTTCTCTTCCCACGTCTTGTACTCCAAATTCATCGCCGCGTGTAGCTCAGCCACGATCTCTGAATGCCGAAACCAGCAACTAGGGATGATAGACGAGGAGATTTTGAACTCCGCGATCAGCCAATCGACCCAACGACGCAGCCCCACCCACGCCTCTTGCTGCAATTCTTCGGGGATCTCTCGCCACCGCAACCCCAACCATGCCGGGGCAGCCGGTCCGCCCATCTCACCCAACACCGGGTCCTGATACGACGATGTCTCCGCCATGATCTGATCCGGGTTAGTCAACCGTCCCAGCAGTTCGTCGAGGTCGTCATCACCAGTACCCTCACCGCCGTCAGCCGAATCACCCGATTCGACCGTTTCGTCGCTGTTGAACTCGTCTTCATCACTCATCGTTGTCACTTCTCTCCGAATGCTTGCCGCCGGTAACTCCGTTGTCCCGACGTCACCGCCACCGCTAGTCGCTCGATCATGCGACCGATGGCACGGCACGACCGCCCTTGACCACTGTCCTGCCTCATCAGCTCGTGCACCGTTGAGTGGCACACGTCCGTACACAACCAATAGCCCACGTCTTCAGGTGTCCGCTCGGATTCGCATCTGACCGGGTCGTCTTCGTCGCGAGTAATCGAATGCCACTGCACCTCAGCGAAACGTCCACATATCTGGCAGAGCATCGGTCGCTGCATCCCTTGACCGCCTGTCGTCTCATCCACCGTTTCTCGTTCCTTTCAACCGCTTCAAATGGGCAACGATGACCACTGTCGCCCGATACCTGTTCCACCCGAAGAATTCCCGGCGCCGGTCCATCACCCGATGCACCGCCTGATGATCCTCCCGACACAGGGGCATCAGATCCCCATCTGCCTCCTGTGCGCTCCAGGTGCCGTCCTTGTGTTCGGTCACCCCGTCGTAGGACACATGGTGCAGGTCAAGCGTTCCTGCATCCTCAAGTCGGACCCCGCACACTTGGCACGCAGGCTCAACGCCTTCGGCACGACGGTCTCGAAACCATCGTTGCCGCCGCCAGTGCCACGCCTGAGTCCGCAGATACTTCCGGTATCCGCCTGACCGTGTGCGATGTAATCCCAGCCTGGACATGATGACCCGTCAGAACATCCGGACTGACTTCGCAGACGTGTCGTCATCCGCGTCCGGTTCCATTTCGTCAACCACGCTCGATTCGACAACCTCACCCGTGCTGCCCTCCCATGCGACGGCTTCATTCCACTGGCGATCAGAATCAGCGGACTGAATCGAGTTCGCGAACAGGGACGACGCATCAGCGATCTGGTCTGCATCCTTGCGATCCCAGTACTGGCTGATCTTTACGATCATCGGACGGCGATTCCGGTAGAACAGGACCGCATACCCGAAGGGGATACGTCGTAGCTCGGCGACTGGCAGAACCGGTTTGTCGACAATGGTGTCAGACTCACTCGATCCTGACTCCTGACGCGATTTCGACACTCGAACCACGCGACGTTCGCCCGACAGATCCGACAGTTGCCGCAGATCATCAGTGTTCGAAGCACCACCGAGCTGCTGTTTGACCGTCGCCGCATCGTAGAGTGCCGACGCGGCCTCGCTGCCCCAGGAATTGCGGACCTGGGCCATTGACTGGAATACCGCCAGAGGACAGATCCCGACGCCACCACCATCGGCCATCAGCGTTGTCAATCCGTCCCAGGCCGTGGTGATGTTCGCGATCTCGTCGAGGACGAGCATCAGCGGCGGATCCAGCCGGGATTTATACCGTTGTGCGGCGATCTCACGCGCACGCTCCGTGATGGCATCCATCATCGCGATCAGGAACGGTCCCGCCGACGTGCCACCGGACTTCGTCCCCATGATGTAAAGGGTCCCCGATTCGCGGATGAACTCGTCGATATCGAATTCTTCGTCCTTCGTCCTCGGATTGATGACATCACGGACACTGGACACTGACAGCCCTGCCACAGCGTTCGAGACACCGAACCATTTGTTGCCACGCATCTTCGGGTCCTCATTAATATCGGATTCCAAGGACGTTGCCCATCCGGGCTCAGCCTGTCCCCGGTCCTCCCACTTCCGCAGGATCTGCACGGCTTCCGTGGCCTCGGGAGCAGAATTGCCCCACCGCATGACCGCCTCAACACCCAAACCTTCGAGGGCTGCCGCGTGCAGCAGCGACTGCATAATCAGCACAGCCGGCGACTTCCACTCAGCATTCGTGGAATGCTCCGACAATCCTGCGGCACTGATGAGCGAGTTGGCTCGTTGGTTCGCCGTCTGGCCACGCTGACAACCGGTCACAGGCGACCACTTCAACGTCGTGGCCTTACCTGTCAGACCCTGCGGATCGAACAGCGTCACTGGCCCCTTCTTCGCGCGGAGGGGAGCAGTCATCGAGTAGTTGTCCGCACGAGTCGATGTCGTGATGACCGGGCCGGGAGCATCGAGGATCGCACTCACGAGAACGTTCACGCCTTTACCTGAACGCGGAGGTCCGATGAGGATCATCGAATCTTCCATGCTCACGTAGATGGTCACACCCTGGCTGATCCCGAACTTCACGGTGCCCATCTCGGGAGTGATCTGTTTCTTCGGGATCGTGGGGCGCACCGTCCGGGCCATCTTCTTCGCCTTCCGCTTGCCCAGGGTCCGTCGTACTTCCCACCATTTGGCGATCCCGCGGCGCTTGCGCAGTTCCTCGACAAAGTATTCGTCCGATTCGACTCGCACCTGGTACCAGATGATGCCGCCGATGACGGCTACGAGAATCAGTCCGATAATGATCGACCACGCTGTGATGACGCTCCACGTTGGTGCTGAGCATCCGTCGGGAGTCGTGCCGAATACACCGGTGTCTCCGGATGAGATGAACGACAGGACGTCGAACACCCCTCGAGGTGTCGCCCACGCACCACACGCGAGGCGATTCACCACCATCGCTATCCCGGTCAGAGCCGCCAGGAATCCGAGAATTGCTCCGACCACGACGACAAGGACATCTTTGCCGGAGTGGATGAAGCCCTGCCTGCCTTCTCTTTCTTCGAACATCACGCTGCCACCCAATCGTCGACAAGGACATTGCCGAAGTCGTCTGTCTTCGCCTCCGCGCCCGTGCGCTGGTCGGTGTCCAACAGAGGCTCCTCTTCACTCGTGAGCTTGTTGTAGACCTCGAACGAAGCCTGTCCCACACGCCATAGGCCCTCACCCTTTTGATACGACCTGAGCTTGGTGCGCTCTCGTTCGTTGAGCTCCAACTGGTTCGTCGTTGCTTTCAGCGCGGCCGCGTCCTGCCGGTAGATCACTTTCACATCAGCATCGGCCAGCAGCGAGTTCGCCATTGCCGCCATCTGTGAGCCAGCGTCGCCGGCCATGTCGAGGTCAGTGACCTTGTGCATCAGCAAGACATTGAAGATTCCGTAGTCACGCGCCAGCTTCCAGTTCTCAACCATCCGCTCCAGGTCGGCCCGGTTCGTCACCGAGTCCCAACCCTCTTCGTAGACGACGATGCGTTTACCCGAATCCGAGTTCGACACCATCGCTTCCAACCAGGCCGCGCAGCAGATCGAGACCATGCGGCGCGCAGTCGGTGTGGCACCGCGCATTGCGGACGTGTCGATGGACACTGCCGGTGCTTCTGACTGGAATCGCTCTGTCGACTCACCGTTGAACATTCCGGCCACGTCGCCGGTCGTCATGCGTCCCAGCGACAGGGCAATGTCCTCGCACGCCGACGCGATCTTCACACTGACAGAGGTCTCAACGTCCTTGAGACCCGCGATGACGTCGGAGATGATCGGTGAGCGATTCTCTTCAGCGCCATACTCGACGGCCTGGTCCACGCCCAATTCGAGGGCGGCGTGTTCTGCTGGGGTCAGTTCGTCTGAGCCGGTGAGTACCTTGAGCAGGGTTTCGAGAATCGAGAGCCTGCGTGAGCGGACCACCAGTGCCCATTTTTCGTCGGTCATCGGTTTCCCGAGCCGGTCAACACTGGGTCTGACGCCCTCATCCAGTGGATTGATGCACGTGCCCAGGCCGGGACCGACCTGGATGACCGGACCACCCAAGCGCCGCACCACGCGCGTCCACTCGCCTTTCAGGTCTGATGCGACTGCGAGCTTCCGCCCTGCACCGACCATGCGCATCGCCATCGCCTTGACCAGTGACGACTTACCGGTACCGACCGTGCCGAACACGATCATCGACATCCCGGAAATGATCCTGCTGTCGTAAAGTTCCCAAGGGTCGAAGTTGAATGCGCCACCGCCATTGAGGTCCTGGCCAATGAAGTTGCCCCGTGTGCCCAGTGAAGGACCCGACACGAACGGGAATGCTGTCGCGGCAGTGTGCGCGGCGACCTTGACTCCACGATCCTTCAACACCATCGCACCGAACCCGGACTTCGGCGACGAATCGCCACCGCCTTTGAACTGCCTCTTCGGCAGGTCATCGTCCTTCTTGACCTTGGACGCGAGAGCATCTTCCCACTCTTTGTCCTTGATCAGTTCCCGTAGTTCGCGGCGTTGGCGACGTCGGGTTTTGCGGTCCCCGTCGATAATGGCAAACGCGCCGTGTTTGCGAGTTCGCATCGGTTACACCTCCAGCTTTCCAAAGGGCAGAGCGCCAGCTATGAACCCTTCCTCGGCCTGCCCGTAGAGGACGCGCAGGTCCAGATTCGCCTCCGCCGCACGTGTTTCCAGGTCCGCGCAGTTGGCATTGAGCTCACGGTCGGTCTCAGCGGTAACGGTGATGACGCAGATGAGCTTCAACGGTGCGTGACCGGCTGTGACCTCATCCTCTTCTTGCACGAGGTCCTGGATCTGTCGCTCCTTGCGCGCGGTCTGCTGCTTGCCGATCTTGTCGCGGATCTTGTCATTCGACGACCACGTCGCACGATCTCGCTCATTAGCTTTCAGCGCTTTCGCCGTATCGCGCGGCTTGATATAAAGACTGACTGTATGACGGAAGTCGCCCGCGAACACGAGCTTATCCAGGAAGCCCAGACGTGCCTGTGAGTGAGGCCATTCCGCGATCTTGTACGTCCGGTGCAAAGCTCCGTCCGATTCATAGGTTTTGATGTCTCGCGGGGCCGCGTACATCGGTCCTGCCTGCCTGACAGCAACACCGTCCTCCCCACGCTCGGAGACCTGAATCGCGGAGTCTGGGTCGAACGCAGTGCGTGTGCGTGCGGCCAGAGTGTGCGGGGAGTGCCACTTCGTGACGTACGCCCCGGAAGTCGGAATGGCGTTCTCAATAGTGCCCATCATCGACAGAGCTGTTTCCATGAACCCAGCGACGCCACCGCCAGCGGCCACGATGCGTTCGTTGAGTTTCTCCTTGCTCAGCACCACAGCCATCCACATATCGTGGACCGGCTGGTTCTCCACCGACATGATCGTCTCCACCAGCGACTGGTGCATAAACGGGTCCACATCAGGACCGGCCTGACGAACCGTCTCTCCGTCTGCCGTCGTCACTGCTGGGGCTTTGAGGATCTGTTCTTCATACCAGTGACGAATCGAAGCCCCCGAGATCATGGTCGTCTGATCGGACAGCTGCACGATGTCGACACCAGGAATTCGAGCAATCGTCGACTGCACACTGACCCATTCTCTGAGTCGGTCTTCCTTCTCCTCGAACGAGTTCAGCTGGAACGCCTTCTCAGTCATGACTTCAGCCACCATGGTCGCGACCTTCAAGACGGGGTCATAGATGAATGCTCCACCACCCGGCAATTGGTACACGAGCAGTTCACCAAACTCTCCCGGCAGGGACATCCGCACCGGTTTTCCAGGGCGGATACGATTCTTCCCATCACGGGGAGTGTCATCACCGCGACGCACCGAGCCGTCCATGATCTCGAACTCGGGTCCCTCCACGATCTCAACTTCTCCATCGTCGGTGAAGCCGATCTCGACGCCGTCATCCTTCTGCACAAACTGGTCGTTGCCAGACCGCTGCCGCGACTTCGAACGAAAGAAGATCCGTGCCCACCCGATCAGAGAATTTCCCTTGATACGGGGTATGCCGATGCCGCCGAAAACGATAAGCAGGCCAATGGCTGCCGCCAGCCCCCAGGGGAACCCGTTGATCATAACGACCAACACCCCGAGGACGACTCCCACAGCGATGAAGATGACCTGGTCGGCCTCCATCCCGAAGATGACGCCGGTTGATTCCTCTCGACCGTACTTCGCGCCGTCCCATTCGCTCTCGACGGGTTGTGTCGAACTCATGTCACTTTCCTCCCGTTAGGATTCGACCGCCTTGGCGAACACCGCCGCCGACTTTCCTGGCTCCATTGCTGGTGAAGCGAACGACCGAGCGGGTCGAGTTGGCCAGACGTTGCTGCCCTCCGCGCATCATTCCGCCTGCCGCGTTCTCGAATTGATGTGTCCCGCCTCCGGTCATGAAGCTGATGATGGCCACGACGAAGACCGGGGCCAGAGCCGCCAGTAGCACAAGCGCGATTCCGGCGATCATCATCACCCAGTCGGTACCGATGGAGGCCATAGTGATTCCGAACTTCACTATTCCTGCGGCTATTGGTTTGGCCAGTAGTAGTCCGACGACGAAGCTGGCCCACTTCGTGAAGATTCCTTGGCCGATTTCCCACGTCAGGGAAAATACTGCCACTGGAAGGAACGTGGTCGAGACGAGAATTACCAGAGTTCTCAGCAGCATCATCAGCATCAGTACGATGCAACAGGCCAACACGACGAGCGCGACGATGAACGGCAGAATGATCTTGCCTGGTTCGTTCTCGATGGTGCCCCACCGCCAGACCTCGAAACCGGCATCGACCATGACTTTGCCCTTGCCATCATCGGCAGTTGGGTCCCACCACAGTCCGAAGAGCCGCAGAATGGCACCCACACCAACATCGTCGCCGGATGTGTCCCCTTTGCCGACTTCGAGGATCCATAGTGAGATCTGGTCGAACGCCAGCAGAAGCATATACACGATGCCGGAAATGGCATAGGTGGCAGGCACCGCCAAGATCGATCCGGCAAACGCTCGCAACATGCCTGCCGTGGACGAGCGCACTACAGAGGTGACGACTTGGAACACGAGGAAGATCACGAGCACGGGGAGCATCGCCATGACCATGACGTTGAGCATTCCGGGATACTCGACGGTGTGCTGGTAAGCGCCGTCAGTGTAGACCTCGACACTGCCACCCATGACGGCGACCCACCAGTCCGCCGCGCCACCGTCTTCGCTCATACCGCCGACGGTGAACGCACCCTTCAACGACTCCCACGCACCGACGGCAAACCCATCGATGGCCTGCGCCAGTAGAGCACGGAAGGACTCACCCCAGTCATCGAGTGGGAGTTTGATCCCATCCAGCCAATTCTCTGGGGCTGCCATGATCTCAGTCATTCCGGTCACCTCCTTTCTTACTGATCGTGATCAGGTGCTCAGGCGAACAGGTTGAACCCGGTGAAGTACATGACCATGGACGCCGCCGATCCGAGCAGGACACAGACGATGATGCCGATGATCACTCCCATCACGCCGATGTTCTGGGCGTGGCCTGCACCGAAGGCTTTCGCGCCACCCCAGACGATGGCCGCGATCACAATGAACACGACGGTCAAGATTGCGCCGGTACCGATGATCTGTCCGGCGATGGTACGCATAAATCCCATCCACGGGGCATCCATACGGATCTTCACCCCGGTGTCTGTTCCCTTGGCGATCAGGGTCGTCGCTGCCGCGACGAGTTCAGTAGTGTGCGAATGCATTGTGCTTTCCTTTCTTCGCCCCGGCCTTCTCCGATGAGCCGGGAAACATATTGGGGGAGTGTGTTGTGGCTTGTTATGTCACTGGGATTCGGAACATGCGGTACCCGTACTGTTTTGCTCCGCCGGTGGGGTCGTGGTTGCTTCCCGACCCGGTCTTGTAGAGCTCCCAGAAGATCACTTCGACTGGAGCGCCCTTGGCGGCATGGAAGTTCTTGTTGTCACACTTGCCTTTCGTTCCGTCAGGCAACCACTGGATCCGCGAATACATGGGAGTGTGCTTTTCCATGTAGTCGGCACGATTTTCTTTCCAGTCCTCCTTGGCCGGCATATCGCCGAAACGACCGCCCCAGGCAATCGACTTGGTCCAGACCTTGTCTGCCGCCATCTTGTCGGCACCAATCTCGCGGATAGCCTTGCCCATCTTCCCGGCCTCGGCCTCCGTGGGTTTGTACTGCACACCCTCTTCGTCGTCGGCCTTGTCCTTCTTCCCATCGAGATGCTTATCCGAAGCGATGGAGACCAGCTCTTCGCACTTCGACGACGGTGAGTCCCGGTCGACCCGAATGGTGCGTTGCTTCGCCGCTTCCGGCAGAAGGTCTTCTGTCATGCTGTCTTTGGTCGAGTATTTGATTGCTCCGCTGATGCTTGCCAGAACCACGCAAGCAATCACGACCAGGACCACTCCGGTCTGTCCTCTGCTCGTCAGTCGTGCGCTGCCGAATGCCTTACCACCGGTCCAGACATTGCCGAGAATCACCGCTGCCGCGACCATGATCACGAGTGAGGTTCCAAGCACCCATCCCGCGACGGTGTCGAGGTCTGAGTTAGGCGGGTTGATATCCAGCATTCACGGTCTCCTTGACCATCGAAGTTTCATCCGACATCCGTGTTTCCGCGCTGGGCCTGGACAATGTCTGTCAACACACAAATGGTGGGTGCCCCACACCTGGAGCACCCACCATGAATTCGTCTGATTGACCGGCTACACCCGCACTCCGATCTTGAATTGCTCAGAAGCGATTCCGACGGCCAGGTCAAACTCCGCCTGTTCCAACTGGTCAGAAATCGCCCGAAACTGCGCTGTCTCCACATCGTCGAGACCACCCGCATCGCGCCGACGCCGATGAAACGCAAAGACCCGATTCTGCAGAGACTCAACAAGGAAGCCGACGTCGGCCACCTCGGTCAGAATCCGGGAATCCACGTTCCACAATTCCTGGGGCACCGACCACGTGTCGCCATTCTGTTCCCCCGGATCGATGTACACGTGGAAGATCACGCACATGATGGCCGATGGCACTCCGACGATGATGACGAATCCGGGCACAGCGAGCATCCCCGGCAAGTCAAGGTTGGCCCATCCCACGACACCCAAGGTGGCGACTGCGGCCGTCGCGATCAGCACCACCGCAGCACCGTGGCGCTGCCACAAGGTGGACTTCCGCACTTGCACGTCAACGACCGCCGCCTCATTCCCGACGTCGGACCAGTCACCTCGCGACCAGTGCCGTTCGACTCTCCACTGAGTTCCGTACTTCATCGTCGTTCCCCTCACTCACGCATAGGCATTACGGACTATTCGCCCGATGCCCGATAAATGTTTGTCTCCACGGTCTTAAGTGACGACGAGCACGATCACGATCAGCCACCCCAGCAGAACGACGATGGTTGCCGCTCCCATAATCAGTCGCCCGCGAAGCCCGTGCAGCCACCGGGGAAGCCCCTTTGGTGCATCGTCGTCGCGGGGCATCGTCTCCAGCCACTGATCCCACCAGACCCCGAGCAGATTCGTGAATCGCAGCCACAAGCGCTTACCCACCCAGGGGCGTTTCGCGGGGCGGGTGTCCTCGCCGCTTTCTCCGAGATTGATTGACAGGCTTGTCGTTGACTCGTCGGTTTCTGTTCCAGTTGCTTTACTCCGTCGACCCCTCATGGTCACTCTCCTTCGGTTGTCTTGGCTACGAGCACACCCAGTGCCACCTGTAGAAGTGTTCTCGTGATTGGCAGATACTGTCTGGCAGTGTTGGCCTTCCACCCGGTCTCGGCCACCACATGATCGACGGTGACCTCCGAGAGGCGTCCTGGCCAGGTCTGGATGGCCGCACTCACCTGACGCGTCCAGGCACCCGCTGATCCTTCTTCAGGAAGGCAGTCGAGCAGATCCGACAGATGCACTTGTCCGACGAGCTCGGCCTTCTTCTGTTGGGCACGATGGATGACCTGGCAGTGCAGCTCGAACGAGCGTTTGCAGTCACGGATCCGCTGTGATGAGACTCCGAACTTCTCTGCCGCGTCGGCGGCGTGAGAATCGAAACGTACGTAGGTGAGGAACCCGACGATGAAGCTGGCCGTGTCCATCACCGATGCTGCTGCCGCGACGACCGGCTGGAGCCATGAGGTAGTGGCCAACTGCTCTGCCACCGCGACCGCGAAGTCGTCGACCACTTGGTCCGCCGCAGTCGCGGCCAAGCGCTCGAGGATTTCGTCGGATGACATCGAGTAATCACCATCGAGGATTAGATGACCATGTTTGCGCGATTCAATGTCGACGCGATCCGCGAGGCGATTCTTCGCGATCTGGTTGATCCAGGATTGGAGACGACCGCGCTGAGGATCGAACTTCTCACGGCTCTTCCACGCCGACAACATCACCTCTCCGGCCACATCATCAGCCCACTGACCGAGGCCGTATGACCGCATCCGAGGACGAATGATTCTGTCCGTGGCGATGCTGACCGCCGCCAACAGTGCTTCGTTGGTGAATCCAACCTGCTGAGTTGTGTTCTCTGGTTGCTCTTGCATGACTCTCCTCATCCGAATGACCGGTCAGCTGACCGGACAATCGGTGATCTTGTCCGGTCACGGTTGACCGGCACTTCGACGACGGTGACCGTCTGGTCCCGGTCAATGAGGTCGCGGACATCGGGATCCAGGGCTTCATAGATTGACCGGTCGAGCATCTTGGGGAAGTCCAGCTGCTTCCGGCAACCGGGACAGTTATGGGCTTTCCACCCACAGTCGGCGTGATGGGGGATCGGGCACTTACGGTCATCGACACGGTCCAGTCCGGATGACCGGTCATCGGCACCGAAGTGGTCAATGACCGCTTCCTGCCAGTCGTGACCGTCGTTGACCAGGCTGCGGCGGACGAACGCGTCCGGGGACCCGACCGTGCGAGCTGACCGACCGATGATGGCCTCGGCCAGCCACACAGCCCGGTCACGGTCGAGGGTGACCGTCCAGTGTCCGGCCACGACCGCAACCAGCTTGTCCAGATCCACCGCGCCACGCGCATTCGCCACTCGGCAAGTACCGAACCGAACCGGCTGCGACTCGGGTACGTGCTCTTTCACATCACTTTCGTTCTTCGTCGTCGTCTCACCGGCTCCTGCCGGTGACCGGTCCTCAGCACGGACGCTGGGACTCATAGACGACGATGAGGGTTCAATGATGGTTAAAGACGCACCCGCGTCAGTCTTCGCGCGCGGGACCTGACTGTGAGTCAGGTGGGACCTGACTGTGTGTCGGTTAGGGTCACCTTGCCTGGGGGACCTGACTGTGTGTCGTGTCTTGAATTCTCGGGGCTGAGAGGGGGCACCTGACTGTGTGTCGTGTCTTGAAATCTCAAGACCAGACACTGTGTCACCCCTTGAATAATCAAGACCTGCCTCTGAGTCACCCCTTGAAGATTCGGGGAGTGCCTCAGTACGCGCAATGGGTTGATTTACCGCCTCCGGGTGGAATCTGTACGTGTTTCCGGACTTCGCCCCGCTCTTCTTGTAGCGAGGTTCGATGCTGATTAACCCAAGATCACGGAACCGTTTCACTGCACGGATTACAGCGCGTTCGCTGTAACCGGAATCATGTGCCAGAGTCTTTTGGAACGGCCATGACGACCACAACCCTGTCTCTTCATCAAACGATGCGTTGTCAGCCAACAGCATCAGAATGAGCCGTTCTGGACCGGAAAGTTCGAACTGGTCGAACACTTGCCTCCTGGCCCACGTGATCATCTCATTCGCCATGGTTCACCCCCTAAACCGTCAGTCGCCTTCAGCTTCGTCATCATGGTCATCGCCTCACTGAGTCAGGGAAACGACGATTGAGGGTGAAAGCGGTGGCCATGGGCACACCGTTGTCTCGGGCGAACCAGGACACCACGTTGTTCTCGCGGAGAATCTCGAGATGGTGTTTGACGGTCTCAATGCTCATCCCGGCATCGGTGCTCAGAGTTTCGAGAGTCTCGTCTGATTCCCACTGGTCATTGACCGTCAGAGCCATCAGCCACACCAGCAACAACTGCTCAGGTGCGAATCGACCGGTCCTGCCAAGTTCACGCGTCCACTCTCGGGCCTCATCACCGTGGACTGTCCGTATGTTCATTGCCTTCGTCCTTCCCCTGATTCCGCACTGCTTCGTTTCTCTGATCTCTTCGGGAATCTCATTGAGTAAATCGAGTTGCCCCGGGACTTGAATCCCCTCAGCGGTGCTCTCTGACTGCATTGTCATCACTTCCTCGGTGGTCCCTCATGGCCTTGTGTCTGTGTGCCGTCGAGCCACGGTTGGGACATCACCCAGTCGACGAAGCTTGTTCCCACGGCCCACCACCACTTCAGATCGAGGACGGATAGGTAGGCCGGACCGGTCTCGGACACGTTCGTGAACGTTCCAACTCCGAGGAAAAACCCGACCGCGCCGAGCGCGATCGCACTGATGCCCTTCATGTCTGATCCCATTCGTCGTTTTGAATCGAGGCATAAGCGTCGAAGCCTGCTTCCTGGATAGTTGAACTCGAGGCGGTGGATCCGAAACCGAATTCGGTGAAGTCCTCTTCGCCGTCTTCGCGCTTCATGATCGAGAAATCAATTCGGTAGTCAGCCATCACGGTCTCCCTAGGTCGTTCTGGGCACTCACTGGACGGATCCCCTCTTCACCCACCGGTGGACCCTCCATTCGCATCCGGACATCAGCGCGCACCCGTCGCCGAGTCCCACATGCGTGGCGCGTTTCCCGCAGCAGGGGCATCTGCGCCGCGATGTGGAGTGGATGGGTGCCATAGCGCGGTGGCCGTCCACTGAACCGTGTCTGCCGTCGGCTGTGATCTTCCCTGCAGCCAGAGCACGGTTGTCTTCGCGTTGGAGAATGCTGTCGTGGTCACTCATTGGTTGCCTCCTCCAGCCTCCGTGTTGACCTCGGACCGGGTTTTTCCTGTCCCGGACCCGAGGAAGATCAATGGTTGCGGTGACCTCAACTGCTCGTCGTCTCCGGAAGTGACGTACACGAGGCGGGTCCGGTTCTGACCGATCCGAATAGCGCGTCCGATGATCTTGCAGGTTCCCCAAAAGATCACGAGAGTCACGGTTCCTCCGGCTACCTGTTCTGCCGGTGCCTCGCGTACCCATTCGATTCCATCGACGAGGATCGAGGTCTGCGTCAGGAATGCCACCACATAGCTCACGCCAGCAATCCAGCCGCCGATGCCCAATAGTTGCCGCAGTTTCGAGGACTTGCGTTGATACACCGTCACCGGCTGATATCGGCCAGCAAGGTCGTCGCTGACGGCCTTACCCGTCACTGCACCGACCGTGCCCAGACGCATCGGCCACCTGGTCCCCTGCTCAGCTCGACCGAGCATCACACGGTCCTTGACACCGCTGGTGCACCTCGCGGTCCGGTTTTTCTCCGTCGGAAGTTCGTAGTCGCCGATACTCGGCCTCTGGTGGCCAGTTGTCGACACAGAGTTCGTGGGGTGATCAGTCATTAGACTCCTCCTCGATTCGATTAGCCCGGTCTCGGAGCCACGCACCGATATCCGGTTTCGTCGACGCGAACCTCCAGACGGTCGAAGAGAGCATTCGCTCGTCAAACTCCAAATCGTCAGCAGCCTCTCGCAATGTTTGTGCCGCTACCTTGTGATCGTCGGTACCAGTCATGCCTGTTCTCCTTCGCTCAAGGCCCCAGTCGCTTTTGTGTTTCGTTCGCGCTTCGGTTTGCCCCATTCACGCGCAGTGAGACGAATGATCACGAGGACGACTGCGCTTGCTGCCGCAATCGGCATAGCGGCCCACACGGCTACTGCCAGCAGTAAGAGGGCTCCACTGGCGACGGTCACGATGGCCACATCGATCAAAGGTGAGACGCTTCCCCCACCCGAAACCAGGCCCAGAGTGACGGCGATGGCGGCTATACCAATGAGGACCAAGAGTCGCTTAGTGGAAATGCGACCCGTCTTCGACCGGGCAATCATGGCGAGACTCCACCAGATGATGAAAGCCACTCCTGACAGCGCAGCCAGGTACAGCGGGGACACAGACTGTGCATGATCGAACGCCTGCGTTGTGTTCGGCATCGGTTTCGGCCAGTCGGCGTCAACCCAATGTGTAGGCAGAAAATCGATATACGAGTGCATCACTGCTCGGCCTCCTCAACGAGTGAGTCTTCCGACTCGTCGACTGCCTCTGGTGGTAGATCGCGTGCCTCGACGACCACCGGACCGGGAAGTCCCGCGTCCATCAGTCCCGACATGCTGGCACCGACGGGAACGCCATTGACCTCGAGTTGAAAGTCCCACCACACCGGGTCACACCAGGCGCACTCCGCCCTGTCGACACAGACCACACGGTCATAGGCCATGAACAGCACACGGTCGTCGCCTACCAGACTCACCTGAATCAGTGGCTTGCCATTGAACGGATGAAGGGAGCCGGCCCCGGTCCACGCGAGGCTGTCGACCAGCGGTGTCTCTCGGGGATCGTCCGGGGCAAAATGTCCCGCGTAGAGGAACGGCACTTCGGTCTGCTGTCCGAGAAGATGAACGATGCGCTCCACAACCGATTCGGGAGGGGCCGCGGTGTTATTGAGGAACGGCACTGCGGTCTCCCGCCCGAGAAGATGAGCGATGTGCTCCTCAATCGCCTGAGATGTGGTCGCGGTGGCTGTGGAGTTGAATGGATCGGTGTTCTCACGCATCGGTGCCTCCCACGAAGATGTGCGGGTGAGACTCGCGCAGTGCCGACAGGCGGCGGCGTCCCGTCTTGTCGCTGAAGCCGAACTCATTCGCCAGATCAGATCCGGATGTGTCCAAGCCCTGTTCCGTTCGCGTGGAAATGAACTCCACGACCTCATTGAGATCGCTGTTCTTCGGCTTCGGAGACCCAGGCTTCGGATCTGGCGACTGGGACGCGACAGGCTCTTGTGCTACCGGCTCTGGCACGCTGGCCAGTGTGGGCGACTGGGGCAGTGCGTAGACCTCGCCGCGCTCAGCGGCCTGTGCTGCCTGGGTTGCGAGGGCTTCACGCTGAGCACGAACAACTTCGAGCTGGGTAACGTGCTGTTCCCTGGCAATTTCGGATTCCTGGCGTGCTCGTTCACGTTCAGCTTCGACCTCGAGTTGCTTCCGCTCGCGCTCGGCTTGCGCCGCCATCCACTCGGACTCTTCCTGCAGCTCCTTACGGCGAGACAGGGGATCTTCGACAGCCACTCGCGACAACTGCTCGGTGGCGGCGAACACTGCCAGGGGAACCATGCCTGCGATAACTGCACCGATGATCGCCTGCCACGAGTCGCGATTCGCGGTCCCAAACGTCAGTGCGTGGGAGGCATTCGCCACCACCGACAGTGCGGTGAACGTGCCCAGGAGCATCCACGATGGCCAAGTACGTTCACCGCGTGTCTTATGGATCAATACCGATCCGGCGTAGACGAGGATCGCGGTATCGATGAACGCAGGCACGGCCCAGTTCATCCACTTCGGCAGTCCCAGCCATGACGCGACTTCCATCAACGTCACGAAGGAGATTGCGAATGCGACCAGTCCAGCGAACGCGACCCCGATGATGATAATGCGGATGAATTTGGGGTCGTCGGGATTGATTCGTGACGACCTTGAGCGGGTTACAGAAATAGTCGCCTCCCGACGTGTACTCTGGTGTTCGCCTGCAGTTTCTGTAATAGCTCTTGCATGACTCTCAGGTAGGGCGGTCGTCTCGTTAGGGGCGACCGCTCCTTCGTGCTCGTCAGGTGTGTTCTCAGCGATTGCGCTGCTACTCACGTTTGCCTCCTTCATTTCTGGTCCTCGGCGTTCGAGTCGTCATCCAGCCACTTCTGTGCGACTTCCTGTGCCTCGACTCGTCGGGTTTCTTCTTCGCCAATTGATGTCGCTCGCACAGCCACATCGAAGTCGTCCGCGATGTCTGCCGAGAGCGATTCGAGTTCGTTGATCTGGTCGTTGAGGTGATCGAGTTCGAGCTTCACGCTGGCCTCAACTGGTGTGCCGGACACCTGTTCCAAGTGCTTCCGGCCCTCAACCCACCGTTGCCCGAGTCGGTCCAGCGAGTCCTGATGCTTAACCCATCGTTCGAGAGCAATGAGTTTCGCTGGTTCACGCTCGATGAGCTGCAACCACTCGATGGGAACCACTGCACTCGGCCCATCCCAGTTGCACACACGCGCATCCACCGCGCAGCTCACATGCATGAGCCCCGGAGAATAGACCCGCTGAAGCACCCGGAATTGTTTATCGACGCCGATCCCACGTGATTCCCGGACCATGTTCCACAGACTCAACAGCATTGGTGCTCCGACTACACCAATCACGAGCGGAATGATCGAACCGAGGAATGCCGTAGCGAATATGCCCGTCATGCTCCCAAAGGCGAGGCCACAGAACGTGTACCGGTGGAGAACGAACCGGTCCCCAATCACGACGAACTTGCTCTCAAGCGAGTCAGTGAAATTGACCAGGTTGACCGGCTGAGTGTTGAGTAGAGCAATCTTGTCGATCCACCCGCGTGGCATCACGTCCACGGCATCATCCACTCCGAGGGAGACGAAGAAACGCGGACGTTCCTTAGATGCTCGGCGGACAGCTCGTCCGGTCAGCTTGGGTAGGTGGTCCATGGTCATGACCGGTCACCCGTAATCATGCTCAGGTTCTTGACCGCCTTCCGCATGGAACCGGCAGTATCCCGGTCGGTCAGCACTGACCGGACACTCGGTCCGCTGCTGTCCATCGCGGTCAACAAGTCGGTGAGCACGGCGACCGTGTCCGCGACGTCCTGACCGAGGTCGGTGATCTGCTCCAACTCGAACTGGTCACTATTGGCCAGGCCGGTCGCGAAGGCTTGTTCCAGTAGTTTGGACTTCTTCTTGACCAACGGCAGAGGTGCCCTTGTGCCTGCGTGCAGTTCGTTGACCACCCGGACAATGTGCGCTCCGGACAGTGGAGCGTCCGTACCGGTCATGGTGACCGCGATTGGCTCGATTCCCAGGTCTGAGGCCAGCCGGTCAGTGTCCGGCACTTGACCGGTCACATGCCATGTCTCTTCGTACTCAATGACCTCGGCATCCACGATGTCTTCTGACCGGTCAGCCGGGGGAGCGGGACGCTGAGGCTGGTAGGACTTACCATCCAGGCCGATGACCGGGGCAGGAGTAGCAGGTGAGTCATTTGACTCACCTGCGTGGGTCGTGTTCGCAGGTGTCCCATTTGGGACACCTGCATCAGCTACCCGGCGGTCAATTGTTGACTTACTGATATCAGTGGCGGCAGCGATGCCCCGCACGCTCATTCCTGCTGCGCGAAGTTCCCCGATCACTTGATCCTCGAGATCCTTCGGCGGGCGAAGGCTTACATCTCTGAATTCTTCGTCGAGGTAGTCCTGCCATGATTCGTAACCAAGCGCCAGCCAGATTCGACCTTGCCACGCGGTGGAAATCTTGACCTGTAGCGATCCGTAGTCACTTCGAAGCTCGTCTGTAAGCTCCCGTGCCTCAGCTTCAGAGAACTTTGATTCCAGTGCAAGAGCCATCATGCACCTACCGGCTTGGGGTCGCCATTAGGAGCGAACGGGTCGTCTTCTGTTCCTTCGAGCAAGGTAGCAATCGGAATGTCCCACGCTTGCGCTAGCCGCAGCAGATCCCCGATTCGCCAGTCTGTTTCGCCGGTCATGCGTTTCGACACTGAACGCTGACTTGTGTTCAGAACTTTCGCAACGTCACCTTGTTTGAGTTCTCTTCGGCCCATCTCAGCGAGCACGTTTGCTCGCACCTGTTTTGTATATCTCATGGTGCCACCGTATACACATAGGTTTTACGGGTCAAGGACATACAGATCTATAGGTTCTCGGAGTGTCGCAATATCGTTTACATTGAGTCGCTTTCGATCTACGCTGGACTCATGACTATTGGAGAACTGCAGTTAACTGAGAACGAGAGGGTCGGGCGTGAGGTCGCAGCGTGGATGACCCGGTACAACCTGAGGCAGGCAGACATTGCTCAGATCCTCGGGTTTGCCCAGCGAAACGTGTCGAAGCGGATCCGTGGCGAGATGCCATTTCGGATCGATGAACTGCTTGCGATTGCCCGGTATATGGGCATCTCGCTTTCGCAGCTGCTGGGTGAGGGCATTGTGAATGAAAAGAACCCCCAGTCAGTTGAACTGACTGAGGGTTCTGCCACTTTCGTGGCGGGGGGAGGATTTGAACCTCCGACCTCCGGGTTATGAGCCCGGCGAGCTACCGAACTGCTCCACCCCGCGGCGTTTGTCTACTCGTTAAATACTACGTCCTCGCAAGTCAGAAGCATAATCGGGTGCTCTTCGCGTCATTGCTCCCTGGCGGCCTGTGGAGTCTGACCCTCAGCACAGGTGAGTCCTTCAGGAGAGGCCAGTCCCTCAGAAGAGTCCAGCCCCTCAGGAGAGGTGAGTCCCTCAGAAGAGTCCAGCCCCTCAGGAGAGGTGAGTCAGAAGCGGAGGTGAGTCAGATACAAAAAATGTGCCGCAACATCGAGTCAACGATGCTGCGACACATTCACAACGTGGCGGGGGCAAGATTTGAACTTGCGACCTCCGGGTTATGAGCCCGGCGAGCTACCGAACTGCTCCACCCCGCGTCGTGATCCCCACTTTACATGAGCTGTTTCCTGCAGGCCAAACCGAAGTCGGGTGACGTCCGCCACATGTCCACCTGCCGTTCACCTGAGGTGCTCAGTCTGAAATCAATTCCGATTCAGGGTTGCGGATGGTTGAAACCTAAACTATAGTCAATCTCGTATTTCAAATTTCAACTAAAAGGAGAAATCATGACTGCTCTTCCACAGGGGCTCACCGCAGGAACCTGGAACATCGACCCGGTGCACTCCGAGTTCACATTCACCGCTCGCCACGCCGGCGTCTCGAAGGTCCGCGGACACTTCGAAGACATCGCGGGAACCGTCAACGTCGGCGAGACCCTCGAAGACAGCACGGTCACCGCCGAGGCTGACGTCGAATCGATCAGCACTCGCAATCCTCAGCGCGACGGTCACCTCAAGAGTGGTGACTTCTTCGAAGCAGAGACCAACCCGAAACTGACCTTCAAGTCCACTGGGATCAATGCGGCGTCGAACGATGAGTTCGAACTCATCGGAGACCTCACCATGCGCGGCGTGACCAAGGAAGTCAGCTTCACCACCGAATTCAGCGGAGTTGCCACCGATCCCAACGAGAACCAGGTTGCGGGCCTCTCGGCTGTCGCCAAGGTCGATCGCAAGGACTTCGGCATGGAGTTCAACGCTGTTCTCGGCGGCGGCGAGCTGCTCGTCTCCAACAAGATCAAGATCGAACTCGAGCTCGAGCTCGTCAAGGCCTGAACCGCCTGACGCTGCCACCAGTGCACTGGCAGCGAGGCAGTCGCAGCGAACAGAGAAGGGGGCGGGCCGCAGCAACGCGGTCCGCCCCCTTCTCTGTGTGCTCTTGACGGTTCTGCCTGTCTTCAGCACGGCGCTGGTGCAGTCAGCTCTGCCTGCGAAGCGCAGCGGGATTCTGGTCTAATTCGGCAGCGAGGTCGTAGAACAGCTGTGCCCCGCGATCGACATCGGCCGCAGACTTGCAGAATGAGTAGCGGATCGATGATCGGTATGCGCCATACGCAGGCGATCCGTTCCGGCACAGGGCAGGCACGGGAATCCCGACGATCGAGTACCGCCTGGCCAATAGGTCGTTGAGCTCGAAGGCGTCAAGATCGGTCAGGGCTGAGAAGTCGACGACGGTGAAGTATCCTGCGGCCGGTGTAGACGCGATGACTCCCGGAACAGCACGACAGGCCGGCACCAGGACCTCCGCTCGTTTCTGCAGTGAGGATCGATTCTCGGCCACGAAGGTCGATCCATCGGTCATGGTCCGCGCCAGGCCCACCTGCAGGGGACCGCTTGCTGTGAACGTGAGGAATTGTTTGACCGCCTGAATGGCCTCCCTGACCTCAGGCTCAGCAATCACCCACCCGATCTTCCATCCGGTCGTGTTCCACGACTTTCCCGCCGAGGAGACTGTGACGACTCGTGCTCCGTCGTCCATGGCCACCGCCGGCGCCACATGGGGCATGCCATCGAGGATCAACTGTTCATACACCTCGTCGGTGAGGACCCAGGCGTCCGCGGAGACTGCGGCTTCACCGATGCGAGCCAGGTCCTGTGCGCTGAACATGAACCCGGTCGGGTTGTGGGGAGTATTGATGAGAATGATCGAAGGGAGGCTGTCGGCAGCGGTCACAGCCTGATCGAAGCTCTTCCAGTCGGGCGCGAACCCGCCTTCCGCGGTCGGAAGGATCGGCACGGTGACCAGCGATCCTCCGGCAGCGGTGATCGCCGCAGGGTAGGAATCATAGAACGGCTCGAAGGCGAGCACGGTCCCGCCGCGGGGGAGCAGGGCAAGAATGGCGGCAGTGAGGCCCTCTGTGGCCCCGCACGTGTAGAGCACATGCTGCGGTGACACCTCGTGCCCGAAGTCCCGAGACCGCTGTTGGGCCACGGCCTCGAGCAGTGCAGGATATCCCTGACCGGGTGCATATTGGTTCCAGCCTTCTCGCATCGCCTCGGCAGCGGCATCGATGAGCTCGGCAGGAGCATCGGTTCCCGGTGCTCCCTGTCCCAGATTCACTGCTCCGGTCTTCGCTGCCAATGCTGTCATCTGACCGTAGATCGTCTCACCGATCGTTCCGTCGGCATTGATCAGACCGGCCGCATCAGCCATCGAATGCCACAGATCGGCACGCATCACATCGGGCATCTGTCTCCTTCTGCAGAGATGATCGGGTTTCGGTGAGAACTCACACTTGTGTGTGCGCAGGAGGGGCGGCAGGGGCAATCCGTCCCAGCGAATCAAGGGTTCGTTCATGCAGGCGCGAATTGCTGGCCAGGGCATTTCCGCCGAAGGGCCCGCTGACCCCTGCCGTGTTCGTGAACGTCCCACCGGCTTCCAGAACGATCGGAACCAAAGCACCCATGTCGTAGAGCTCGAGTTCGGGTTCGCATGCGATGTCGACTGCACCTTCGGCCAGAAGCATGTATGAGTAGAAGTCGCCATAGCCTCGAGTCCGCCACAGGCTCTCACACAGGAGAAGGAATTCGTCGAGGACCCCGAGGGCCTTCCAGCCGGACAGCGATGCGTAGGACATCGAGGCATCCCCGAGGGAATCGACGTCGGAGACGTGGATGCGTTTGGCGGCTTCTCCCAGCGCCGAGGTGAATGCTCCCTGACCTGCCTGGGCCCACCATCGGCGTCCGAGAGCGGGAGCGGAGACCATGCCGAGGATCGGCGTCTCGCCGTCGTAGAGCGAGATCAGGGTGGCCCAAATCGGAACTCCGCGGACGAAGTTCTTCGTACCGTCGATCGGATCGATGATCCACCGCCTCGGCGAACTTCCGTGGGAACCGAATTCCTCCCCGAGGACGCTGTCATCCGGACGTTCGCGGTGGAGGCGTTCCATGATCGCAGACTCCACGGCCCTGTCGCATTCGGTGACGGGTGTCAGATCGGGTTTGGTCTCGACGGTGAAGTCCTGGGCCGCGAAATGACGGTAGCTGATGGAGTCTGCGAGGTCGGCGAGTTCGGTCGCCAGGTCGAGATCGTTCATTCCTCCACCTTATCCAGTCGAGGGCAGCAGTCTGCGCAGCGACTCCAACCGTGAGACTCCGCCGGGTCCCGCATTGCCGGCATCGACCCAGGCGTCGAGCTGGCAACCCGGCGCATCGGCCTGATGAGTGCACCCGCGTGGGCACTCGGCAGTGGCTTGGACGAGTTCCGGGAAGGCTGAGATCAGCGTGTCCCGATCGACATGGGCGAGCCCGAAGCTGCGGACGCCAGGTGTGTCGACGAGCCAGCCGCCTCCGTCAAGACGAAGGCAGATCGCCGACGACGAGGTGTGCCTACCGCGCCCGGTGACATCGTTGACATGGCCTGTGGCTCTCTCAGCGCGGGGGACCAGCGCGTTCATCAGGGTCGATTTTCCGACTCCCGAATGTCCGACCAAAACGCTGATCTGGCCCTGCAGACGATCGAACACCGTCGCATCGGTCAGCGTCCCGTCGGGGCTGAGCCCGGAGGACACGATCTCCACTCCGGTCTGCGAGAACCGTTCAATGATGTCATCGGCCGATTTCAGGTCGGTCTTGGTCACGATGAGCAGTGGAGCGATGCCGGCGTCGAAGGCCGCTGTCAGTGCCCGATCGATGAGCCCGTATGAAGGCTCAGGGTCCTCGGTGGCGGTGACGATGCCCATGACGTCGACATTGGCAACGATCACCCTTTCCGTCGGATCCGTGTCGTCGGCGCTGCGACGCAGCAGGGACCGCCGTTCTGTGATCTCGACCAGGCGCGCCAAAGATCCCTTGCTGCCCGAGGTATCTCCGACGAGCTTGACGATGTCGCCCGGCACCACTGCATCTTTGCGCAGGTGGGAGGCTCGTACAGCCGTGACGTCTGAGGTGGCGGCACCAGCCCTGTGGGATTCACGGACGTCGCCGGTATCATCGGCGACGACTACTCGATATCGTCCGCGGTCAACGGCAGTGACGAGTCCCTCGATCGCTTCGTCGTGCTTGGGCCTGTTCTTCGTCCGGGGCCTGGAGCCGCGTCTGCTTGGGCGAGGGCGGTAATCCTCGTCGCGGTAGATCCGTGCCATCTCAGGCGCGCCGACTGAGCATGTCTTCCCACAGCTGGGTGAATTCGGGCAGTGTCTTCGCCACAGTGTCGGCGTTCTCGATGACCAGTCCATCGACGTGCAGACCGAGAATGGCTCCGGCCATGACCATCCGGTGATCGTTGTACGTATGCCACGTTCCTCGGCGCGGGGCCGAACCGGTGATCCTCAGAGACGTCGGCTGTTCGTCGACGTCGATGCCGATGGCACCGAGCTCGCGGCGAAGGGCCGAGAGCCGATCGGTCTCATGCCCACGGAGATGGCCGATCCCAGTCAGATTGGACGTGCCGTCGGCGAGTGCTGCCAGGGCAGCTACGACGGGCGTGAGTTCACCGATGGCAGAGAGATCGAGGTCAACAGCTTGCAGGACTTCGGGCCCCTGAACCCGCAGACCATTGCGGTCCAGGGTCACAGTACCGCCGAAGGCTTCGGCGATGGATCGGAATCCGTCACCGGCCTGTGTCGTATGAGCTGGCCAGTCGAGGACGGTGACATCGCCGTTGGTGGCCATGGCCGCGGCGACGAAGGCTGCTGCGTTCGACAGATCCGGTTCGACGTGGACATCGAGTCCGCGTGGCAGGCCAGGCTCGACGATCCACCGTTCGGGTTCGGGCTCTGTGACGTCGACCCCCGCATCGGCGAGGACTTCGATGGTCATGTCGACGTGGGCCCGGCTGGGCACGGAACCGCCGCGATTGACGAGCTCGATTCCCAGGGGCAGCGCAGGGGCAGTCAGGAGCATCCCCGAAACGAATTGGCTGGAGGCGCTGGCGTCGATCTCAAGGTGCCCACCACGAAGGTGGGATTGTGAGTGGATCGTCATCGGCAGCAGGTTGTTCTCTGCGGTGATGGAGGCGCCGAGGCGGGTGAGAGCGTCGATGATGACTGACATCGGCCTGACCCTGGCCTGCTCGTCGCCATCGAGGACGATCTCGCGTCCGGTGGCGGCGGCGAGCGGAGGAACGAAGCGCATCACGGTTCCGGCGAGACCGCAGTCGATGGTGATCGGAGGATCTTCACGGTGTGCGGCGAAATCAATGGGGGTGATGTGCAGGCTGCCGTCGACTTCGTCGATGTCGGCCCCGAGCGCTCTCAGCGCCTCGACCATGAGCAGCGTGTCACGGCTGCGCAGCCATCCGCGCACAATCGACTCGGATTCGGCTAGAGCAGCGAGGATGAGATAGCGGTTGGTGAGGGACTTCGAACCGGGGACGCTGACATTCGCGGTGACGCCGCCACCGGCGACCGGAGCAAGCCAGTCGCCGGTGGCGGGTGCAGTGAGATCGGGTGTGTCAGTCAACGCCAAGTGCACTCATTGCCTGTTTCGAGGTGTCTTCGACCGAGGACCAGAGATCTTCGGCGGCATGCTGCGTGCGCCACCAGAGTCCTGGCTTGCCCGCTGTGTCGACACTGGCCAGCAGCGCGCCGCCGAGCATCGAGGTGCGGATCAGGGTGCGCTCTGTGCGCGCCCGTTTGTCTTCCTTCGAAGTCGCCTTTTCCGCTGCGATACGTTCACCGACGGTGTCGAGGAGGTAGGTGCCGACGAGGATCGTGGCGCTGAGACGAGGGAATCTGCCGATAGCCAGCAACGATCCAGCAGCGACCTGAGCCGCCCCAGTGGCGCGTGCCAAGGTAGGTGCGTCGATGGGCACGTCGATCTGCTTGCGTGCCATGTTCAGCAGCGGACCGATCGATGCGGCTGCCGCTTCTGGTCGGCGCAGACGATCGACCCCGTTGCTGATGTAGCCGGCGGCCAACATGGGCCGTGCCAGGAATCTGATTGGAGACACTATGGTCCTTCCTACGTGTCGGGCATCTCACTGGCAAGCATAACGGTTGTCCGGGAATAGTGGGGGCTCGCCCCGGTGTTGATCAGAGAACACGCACCGGTGAGGGCGATCCTGCCGGTGCCGAGTCGAAAGGCAGAAGGAGAAGTCTGTGAACGCCACTGCCGTCCTAGAGAGAACGGGCGTACCATTGACTACGATGACCGAATCAGTCAAAGAAGTCCCCGAGACCAAGGCCGAACGTTCGGCCCGTTTCGAGCGTGACGCTCTGGAATATCTCAATCAGCTCTACGCAACTGCTCTGCGGATGACCCGAAATCCTGCCGATGCCGAGGATCTCGTCCAAGAGGCCTACGCGAAGGCCTACGCGGCGTTCCACCAATACAAGCCGGGAACCAACCTCAAGGCATGGCTGTACAGGATTCTGACGAACACGTTCATCAACAACTACCGGAAGAAGCAGCGTCAGCCGCAGGAACACGGCAGTGAGGACATCGAGGACTGGCAGATCGCCCAAGCCGCGAGTCATTCCTCCTCCGGGGGCCGCTCGGCGGAACTCGAAGCGCTCGACCATCTGCCTGACTCCGACGTCAAAGACGCGTTGTCGGAGCTTCCGGAGGACTTCCGCATGGTGGTCTACTATGCCGATGTCGAAGGTCTGCCGTACAAGGAGATCGCTGAGATCATGGATACGCCTATCGGCACGGTGATGTCGCGTTTGCATCGGGGGCGCCGTCAGCTGCGTGAGAGATTGGCCGATTACGCTGCGGATCGCGGCTTCTCCAAACCTGCGGGAGGTGCGAAATGAGCGATGAATGCTGTGAGAGTGTGCGTGCGGAGTCTCTGACGCGCATCTACCATTATCTTGACGGGGAGCTGACTACGACGGAGATCCGTGAGATCTCGGTGCACCTCGAACAATGTCCGTCGTGCCACGACGAGTATGAGATCGAGGCACTGCTCAAGGAGCTGGTGCGCAGGTCCTGCAGCCGGGAAGAGGCACCGATGGGACTGCGTGAGAAGATTCGTCAGCGCATTGCCACTGAACAGACAGTCTGGCCCGGAGCTGGAGCTTAGTCGCCTGCAGCGCACATGAAGAGGACGGCGCACATGAAGAGGACGGGAAGAATAGATATTCTCCCCGCCCTCTTCACATGTCCTGAGCTGATTCGAAAGAATCAGCCGTTCGGACGCTTACCATGGTTCGCGTTGGAACGACGACGGTCGTGACGCTTACGGCTGCGCTTGCTCATGACTACACTCCTTCACTAGATGCTTCATTCTTTCATGACGACTGTGCCTGGGCAAAGTGTCACCCATGCCTCAAGGACCAGGCTCCTGCGGTTGAGACGGCAGCGCGGAGATCAGGAATCGCCCATGGCATCCTGGACGCCGAGCCACGGGAACCACCCCCGGTGCAGAACCAGCCAGGCGAGCAGACCGTAGCCTTCCTGTCCGGGAAGATGGTCACGCGAGGATGCGATCTCCCGCTGCCACACAGGATGGCCGAGCAGGGGCGTGAACGTATCGACATAAGCGATGCCGCGTCGTTTTGCGACATCCGAGAAGCTCGTATTGAGCTCAGCGATTCCACGATTGCGCTCGGAGTTGTACTCAGGGGGAGGCCCGATGACGAACGCCGAAACCTTCAGTGCCAGTGCCTCGTCGAGAACATTGGCCACATCTAGACGGGCACGGGCGACGGAACGACCCGAATCGAGATCTCCCGAACCCAAAGCAAGGACCAGCCGATTGTCACCGTCCGAGGTGTACCTCAGGGACGCCTCGGCGATGGTGCGGGCATGCAGACCAGAAGAGTCCTCGTGCGGCACTGCCAAAGGAAAGACCCTGAGATCGGGCAGGCTGGGCAACGTCCTGGCAGTGACGCGTCCAACCCACCCGAGACCACGACCATCGCCGTGACCGGCGACCAGGGGGCCACCGATCACAGCAACAGTCGTCGGAGTCACGGTGCTCACCGGCGGAAGATCCGGTCGATGACTTCCTGCTGCTGGACTTCGTGGACATGCTTGAGTCCGGTTGCAGTCGCAGCGGAGGCAGGACGAGAGATCACGGTGATCTCACGGTCGCCCAGCAGCTGTGGCATGTTCAGCGCCATGAATGGCCAGGCTCCCTGGTTCTCAGGCTCTTCCTGTGCCCAGATCAGCTCTGCGCTGTCAGGGTACCGGTCGAGCAGAGCCGCGATGGAGTCTTCGTCAAGCGGGTAGAGCTGTTCGACACGCACGAGTGCAGTCTTCGTGTCTTCACGCTTCTCCCGCTGAGCCAGCAGCTCCCAGTAGAGCTTGCCGGAGACCATCACGACACGGTCGACCTTTTCGGGATCGACGACGGCATCGTCTATGACGGCCTCGAACGTTCCCGAGGTGAAGTCCTCGGGAGAGTTGGCCGCGGCCTTGAGTCGCAGCATCGACTTCGGGGTGAAAACGATGAGCGGACGCTTGTTCGTCGTCATCGCGTGGCGACGCAGCAGGTGGAAGTACGACGCACCATTCGATGGCAGAGCCACCGTCATGTTCGACTCGGCACACAGCTGCAGGTAGCGCTCGATGCGAGCAGAGGAGTGGTCGGGGCCCTGTCCCTCGTATCCGTGGGGCAGGAGCATGACGACGCCGGAGTTCTGCTGCCACTTCTGTTCCGAGGACGAGATGAACTCGTCGATGACGGATTGGGCACCCTGCGCGAAGTCACCGAACTGAGCTTCCCAAGCCACCAGTGCATCCTTGCGCTCGACCGAATAGCCGTATTCGAAGCCGACCGCCGCGTACTCGCTCAACAGCGAATCATAGACCCAGAACCGGGCCTGTTCGTCGCTGAGGTTCTGCAACGGCGTCCACTCGTTGCCGTTGACGGCGTCGATAAGCACCGAATGGCGCTGCACGAACGTGCCGCGACGCGAGTCCTGGCCGGCGAGGCGAACAGGAATTCCGTCCATGAGCAGCGAGCCGAAGGCCAGCAGCTCAGCGAAGCCCCAGTCGATTCCGCCGGACAGCGACATCTCCTTGCGCTTCTCGAGGAGGGCACGCAGCTTCTTGTGGATGGTGAAGTTCTCCGGAACAGCGGCGAAGGTCTCACCGATGTGGTGCAGCGTCTCCGTGCTGATCGCGGTCTCGGCATTGTTGAACGCTTCGATGTCACTGGGCACATGCGGTGCGTTGAAGGCATCGCCGTCGTCGGAGCCGGTCTCGGCTTCCTTTGTCTCGGCGAACGCCGATTCCAGCTTCGACTGGTAGTCCTTGAGCGCTTCGCTGGCTTCCTCATCGGTGATGCACTTCCTGCCGACAAGCGATTCGGTGTACAGCTTGCGCACCGAACCCTTCTTCTCGATGAGGGAGTACATCAGCGGCTGCGTCATCGACGGATCGTCGCCCTCGTTGTGTCCGCGCCGGCGGTAGCAGACGAGGTCGATGATGACGTCGCGGTTGAATTCCTGACGGTATTCGAACGCGAGTCGTGCTGCTCTGACGACGGCTTCGGGGTCATCCCCGTTGACGTGGAAGATCGGTGCGTTGATCGACTTCGCAACGTCGGTGCAGTAGAAGGACGAGCGGGCCGAGGCGGGAGGGGTTGTGAAGCCGACCTGGTTGTTGATGATGATGTGGATCGTGCCACCGGTTCGGTAGCCGCGCAGCTCCGAGAGGTTGAGGGTCTCGGTCACGACACCCTGACCTGCGAACGCCGCGTCGCCGTGGACGAGGACGGGAAGCACGGTGAAACCGGCTTCTCCCTGGTCGATGAAGTCCTGCTTGGCGCGCACGATGCCTTCGAGGATCGGATCGACGGTCTCGAGGTGGCTGGGATTGGCCGCGACGTAGACATCGGTCGAATTGCCAGCAGGCGACGTGAAGGATCCCTCGGTGCCCAAGTGGTACTTGACGTCGCCGGAGCCCTGAACGCTGTCCGGAGACATCGTTCCGTCGAACTCACGGAACATCTGTGCGTAGGACTTGCCTGCGATGTTCGTGAGCACGTTGAGACGTCCACGATGGGCCATGCCGATTGCGACCTGTTCCATGCCGGTGTCAGCCGACTGGTTGAGGACTTCGTCGAGGAGGACGATGGCTGACTCGCCGCCCTCGAGGCTGAAGCGCTTCTGACCGATGTACTTCGTCTGCAGGAAGGTCTCGAAGGCTTCGGCCGCGTTGAGGCGACCGAGGATGTGTCCCTGCTCAGATCGAGTCAGCTCCTGATGCGGAACCTCGATCTTGGCCTGGAACCAACGGCGCTGCAGCGGATCGGCGATGTGCATGTATTCGAAGCCGATGGTCCGGCAGTAGCTCTCGCGCAGGAGACCGAGGATGTTGCGGAAGGGCATCATCGGCTTGGCCCCGAAGCCGCCGGTGGGGAACTCGCGTTCGAGATCCCACAGGGTCAGACCGTGTTGATTGATGTCGAGGTCTGGGTGCGAGCGCTGACGGTACACGAGCGGATCGATGTTCGCCATAAGGTGTCCGCGGGTGCGGTAGGCGTCGATGAGTTCGATGACGCGGGCGGTCTTATTGACATCGTCCTGGTCTTCGGCCGAGACGTCAGGCACCCAGCGCACGGGCTCGTAGGGCAGTCGCAGCGACTCGAAGACGTCGTCGTAGAAGCCGTCCTCGCCGAGCAGGTAGCTGTGGACGAGCTTGAGGAACTCACCGGATCCTGCGCCCTGGATCACACGGTGATCGTAGGTGGACGTCAGAGTCAGGACCTTGGAGACGGCCAGCTTGTTGATCGTGTGCTGGCTGGCACCCTGGAACTCTGCCGGGTAGTCGAGTGCACCGACGCCGATGATGCATCCCTGTCCCTTGGTCAGACGAGGCACGGAGTGTACGGTACCGATTCCGCCGGGGTTGGTCAGTGAGACCGACGTGCCCGCGAAGTCGTCAGCTGTGAGCTTTCCCTGCCGAGCCTTGTCGACGAGGCCGTCGTAGGCATCGACGAACTGGCGGAAGGTCAGAGTCTCAGCCTTCTTGACGTTCGGCACCAGAAGAGTGCGCGAACCGTCCTTCTTCGGCACGTCGATCGCGAGACCGAAGTTCACGTGTGCGGGGGAAACCATGACGGGCTTGCCGTCACGGACATCGTAGGACACGTTCTGGGAGGGGAAGTTCTGCAGAGCTCGGATGACTGCGAAGCCGATGAGGTGAGTGAAGGAGACCTTTCCACCACGGGTCCGCTTGAGGTGCGAGTTGATGACGATTCGATTGTCGATGAGTGCCTTTGCCGGCAGCGCCCGCACGGACGTGGCCGTGGGAACTTCGATCGAATCGTCCATGTTCTTGGCGATCAGCTTCGCCGGACCGCGCAACGGAGTCACGGTCTCTTCGGGAGCCGGCTTCGGCTCAGTGTCCTTCACGACGACCTTGGGCACGGACTTGGTCTCGGCCTTCAGAGTCTCGGTCTGTGCCGAAGACGGGGAGATTCCGCGGGGACTGTCATCCGCAACAGAGTCTGCGCCCGAGGTGTCCTTGGCGGACTTGTCGGCCGGCTTCGCAGGAGCCTTCGATGCTGACTTCGCGGCCGGCTTGGTGCCGGTCTTCGCTGCGGGTTTGGCGTCTGCAGTCTTCGCTGCTGCTCCATCCCCGTTCTTTTCGTACTTGTCGAAGAACGGCCACCATGATTGGTCGACGGAGTTCTTATCGGACTTGTACTGTTCATACAATTCCTCGACCAACCACTCATTCGACCCGAAGTCGTCGACGGTGCGGTTCGGAGTATTGACGGACACGGCGTTGATCGCCTACTTCCTGATTCAAGAATTGCTGCTTAACGACATGACCAGCCTAACGCGATGTACCCGAGTATGTCCGCATAGGGGACAATAGTGTTATGCGTTTCATCTCAAATGACCCGAATAATGATCTGACGTACTCAGATGTGTTCCTGGTTCCCAATTCGTCCTCACTGACTTCCCGGTTCGACGTCGACCTGTCGACGACCGATCCGACCGGCTCGACGACACCGATCGTCGCTGCAAATATGACCGCCGTGTCCGGTCGTCGGATGGCGGAGACCATGGCTCGCCGAGGTGGCCTCGCTGTTCTGCCGCAGGACATCCCCCTATCTGCTGCCCAGGACACGATCGAGTGGGTGAAGAGTCGCGATCGCGTCTTCGATTCGGCGCTGCGGTTCTCCCCGGAGGACACAGTGCTGAGCGCACTGCACGTCCTGGCCAAACGGTCCCACGGCTACGGAGTGGTCGTCGACGACTCCGGCAAGCTCGCCGGGGTGATCGATTCGACGAGTCTCAAAGGCGTCGACCGGTTCACTGCGGTGTCTTCGCTGCTCGAACCGTCGCCACATGTCATCCGGGCTTCGGACATCGACTGGTCCGATGGCGCACAACTGGAGTCTCTGTTCGAGTCCATGAACGAGGCCCGGACCCCTTTCGCAGCCGTCGTCGATGACAGTGACAGGGTGCTGGGGTCCCTGACTCCCAAGTCGCTGCTTCGGTCATCGATCTACGCCCCCAACCTCGATGATCAGAACAGACTGAAGATCGCAGTGGCGGTCGGAGTCAACGGCAACGCCGTCGACCGAGCCTCTGCGCTGGTCTCAGCCGGTGCCGATGTGCTGGTCGTCGACACTGCCCACGGCCATCAGGTGAAGATGCTCGACACCTTGAGCTCGATCGCGGGCGCTGACCTGGGAGTTCCCATCGTCGCCGGCAACGTCGTCACCGCCGATGGTGTTCGCGACCTCGTTTCGGCCGGTGCTCAGATCATCAAGGTCGGTGTCGGCCCCGGTGCTATGTGCACGACGCGCATGATGACGGCCGTCGGCCGTCCGCAGTTCTCTGCTGTTCGCGAATGCGCCGAGGCTGCCAGGCAGCTGGGTGCTCATGTCTGGGCGGACGGAGGAGTGCGCTATCCCCGGGATGTGGCGCTGGCTCTCGCCGCAGGCGCATCACAGGTCATGGTCGGCTCGTGGTTCGCCGGCACCCACGAGTCTCCGGGTGATCTTCTTGTCGACGGTGAAGGCCGCAAATACAAGGAGAGCTTCGGCATGGCTTCGGCGCGGGCAGTGGCGAACAGGACTCGGACGGAGTCTGCTTTCTCCCGCGCACGCAAGGGCCTGTTCGAAGAGGGCATTTCTTCGTCGACGATGTACATTGACCCAGAATCTCCCGGTGTCGAGGATCTGCTCGACGGCATCACTTCGGGCGTACGCAGCTCATTCACCTATGCAGGAGCCCGCAGTCTCGGGGAATTTGCGGAACTCGCAACGGTCGGAGTTCAGAGCGCTGCAGGCTACGATGAAGGCCGCCCTCTGTCCCGGAGTTGGTAAGATCTAGCCATGCACAGTGACAGTCCCAGCCGGCGGGAAGCCGGCGCCCCAGACGACGACCCTCACCCGTTGAGGCTCGATCTCATCACCTACTCCGATCTCCTGACCGCGAACGGCGGGGATCGTCACTGATGGAATGGTTCTACCTTGCGTTAGCCCTCATCCTCATCTGCGGCACCGGCGTCTTCGTCGCTGCCGAGTTCTCCCTTCTCACGCTCGATCGTCACACCGCGGACAAAGCGGTGGACGACGGTATGTTCGGGGCCAAGACTCTCCGTCGTTCGATGACCCACCTGTCCACGCAGCTGTCCGCGGCCCAGGTGGGCATCACCATCACGACCCTGCTGACCGGTTATCTGATGGAACCATCCCTGGGCAAGCTCCTGGCTCCAGTCTTCGAATCGTTGGGCGCGAGTCCGGGTCTGGCAGCCCCGATCGCCCTGGCGATCGCTCTCATCGTGTCCACGTTCCTGTCGATGATCTTCGGCGAACTGGTGCCCAAGAATCTGGCGATCGCAGTGCCGTTGGCAACCGGCCGCATTGCCGCGCCGATGCAGTATGCCTTCTCCCTCGTCTTCAAGCCCGTGATCAGCGTGCTCAACGGCACCGCGAACAAGATTCTTCTGTCCTTCGGCATCGAGCCTCAGGAAGAGGGCTCGGTCGGTCGGTCGCCCGAAGAGCTGACATCTCTGGTGCGTCACTCCGCTGAAGAGGGAATGCTCGATGAGCAGACCGCCGACCTCCTCGAACGGACTCTGAGTTTCTCCGAGCGCACCGCAGAGGACGTGATGACTCCGCGCACACGCATGTCATCGGTGTTCAAGGATACGACCGCGCGAGCGATCATCGAACAGGCCCGAGAGACAGGGTTCTCTCGCTTCCCGGTCGCCGGCGAAGATAAGGATCACATCGTCGGCGTCGTCCATGTCAAACAGGCATTTGCGGTTCCGCTGCCCAATCGTGACGATGCATACGCCGGAGGACTGATGACCGAGGTGACAGAGATTCCTGAAACTCTCCGGCTCGATCCGCTCCTCATGGAGCTTCGCGCCAAGGGCCTGCAGCTGGCCGTCGTCGTCGACGAATTCGGCGGCACCGCCGGTGTCGTGACGCTCGAGGATGTCGTCGAAGAACTCGTCGGTGAGGTCGCCGATGAGCATGATCGGATGCGTGTGGCGGCGCGGCCGGCTCGGGATGGCACATGGATCGTTCCGGGACAGCTTCGTCCCGACGAAGTTTCGTCGACGATCGGACTCGAGATACCGGAAGATTCCGATTATGAGACTCTGGCGGGCTTCGTCCTCAAAGAACTGGGGAGGATCCCAGAACCAGGGGACCAGATCCGAACTGATGACGCGCTGATCCGTGTCGAACGGATGCATGGTCGCCGGGTCGAGAGATTGCGCATTCTCCTTCGTGCGACCGACGCAGCCGGCTATGAACAGGGTGGTGAATTCTGATGAGCACTGACTGGTTCGGCCTTATCTGGCTCGTCGTACTGCTTCTGGGCAACGCCTTCTTCGTCGCAGCCGAATTCGCGGTGGTCGCGGCCAAACGATCACAGCTCGAGCCCCGGGCTCAGGAGGGGTCATCCGCGGCGAAGACCGCTCTCTACGCGATGGAGCATGTCTCGGTGATGTTGGCGATCTGCCAACTCGGAATCACCGTGTGCTCTCTGCTGTTGGGCAATGTGGCAGAGCCGGCCATCCACCATCTCCTGTCAGGGCCGCTGGAAGGGCTGGGCATTCCGGCCGGGTTGTCCTCGACGATCTCTTTCATTCTGTCTCTGGGAGTCGTCACATATCTGCATGTCGTAATCGGCGAGATGGTGCCGAAGAACATAGCTCTGGCAGCCTCGGCTCGCGCCGTGATGCTGCTGGCGCCCCCGCTCGTCTTCCTCTCCCGCGTCTTCGGCTTCGTCATCAAACCGCTCAACGGTCTGGCCAACTCGATCCTGCACCTGTTCAAGATCGAAGCACGCGACGAGGTCAACGAGGCGTTCACGATCGAGCAGGTTGAGTCGATCGTCGCCGAGTCCAAACGCGAAGGTCTGCTCACCGACGACACCGGGCTTCTCAAGGGTGCACTGGAGTTCAGCGACAAAACAGCCGCCGACATCATGGTCCCGATGTCCGAACTGATCACCATCTCCTCCAGTGTGACTCCTGATGAGCTCGTCACCCTGGTCGGAAAGACCGGGTTCTCGCGCTATTTCGTCACCGACGAAGACGGATATCCGCAGGACTACCTCCATATCAAAGACGTCCTCTATGCCGACAGCACGCTCGAATACGGTGCACCGGTTCCGACGAAGAGATTCCGCCCCCTGTTCACGGTGACTGCGGGTGACGAAGTCGAAGAGGCCCTCTCCCAGATGCAGAAGGTCGGCATTCACGTTGCCAGGGTCGTGTCTGCAGACGGGAACGTGCTGGGACTGCTCTTCCTCGAAGACGTCTTGGAAGAACTCGTCGGGGAAGTCCAGGACGCCATGCAGCGGGGCCGACACGAATACTGAGCATGACATCACTCAGGTACGGTGATGAATGTGTGACACACGTCATCCAAATGCCTGTTCTTTTGTAACAATATGTTACTAAAGGCCCCCGCCGGAGCCCGCAAAAACCCGATCTGTGACGCTCTGGTGGGGGTTGAGACTTGCTAAACACCAGGTCACACGCCACATATGAACGGAAAGTGACAATCTGTAACGACCTCGTTATAGTGTTGTGACATAAGGTTTTCGTTCGCCCGGATACATGGCGGCCGAAATACGGACAACAGTACGGAGTAATATGTCGAGTGAGTCCTCGACCGCAGAGATGCCACTGGTTCGCCGTCGCGATCTGCGCAAGCAGCACACAGCTTCACCTGTGCCATCTGTCTTTTCCAAGCAGTCCGCGACATCGGTGTCGCAGCATTCGGACCCGACTCCATCCGCACCCCTTTCGCCGCGTCGTGCCGCGATGGCTGCAGAAGCCAGGGCCGCCGCTGGATCTCCCCGTCGGGCCGCGATGGCCAAGGAAGCTTCGGCCCATCCCGACCATGGCGGTTCGGCCTTCGTGGCCGCTCGCATGGGCAGCCGCGGATCTGACGGTTCACTGCTGCGTTCGGTGCGTCGACGTCGTGTGACGACCTTCTCGGCTTTGGCCACTGTCTCTGTCACAGGAACCGCGATCGCCGCCGTCATGGTTGCAGGCAACATGAGCGGCAATCAGGAAGTCAAGGTCGACGAGACTGCCGCCGATAGCCAGACTCGCGCCATCAATTCTGAATCCGTCTCCGCCGATATCAAGGCAGACGACGAGAAGACGAGCATGGCCATCGGCGCCCCGAGCGCCAAACAGACCAAGGTCGAGGCCGCTTCGCGTGCCATCACCAAAACAGTGCTTCCCGGATGCGAAGGCGAGGCTCCGAAGGGCGAGGCGTCGAACGGTGAGGTCCCCGAAGAGTGGCTGTGCGATATCGGCGTCGGAAACCACCAGCTGCGTTCGGACGCTGCGGTGTCCTTTGCCAAGATGAACGCTGCGTTCAAGAAGGACACGGGAAAGGAACTGGCAGTCACCGACTCGTATCGGTCGCTGGAATCTCAGATCTCCGTCGCGGAACGCAAGCCCGGATTCGCTGCTCGCCCCGGCACGTCCAACCACGGCTGGGGAATCGCGCTGGATCTCGGTGCGGGAACTCAGAACGGAACCGGCGTGCAGTATGACTGGCTCGTCGCCAACGGTGAGAAGTACGGTTGGGAGAACCCCGACTGGGCAAAGCGCAACGCCTATGAACTCTGGCACTGGGAATATGTTCCAGGCCGCAAGGACCTCAAGGGCGCCTGATGCCGATATCCGCGTGCAATCGAGACTCGATTGCACGCGGATCCGTTTTGGGAAGCACCACAAGTCGGTGATAGCATTGCACCCGTTGCCCGCGTAGCTCAGTGGATAGAGCGTCTGCCTCCGGAGCAGAAGGTCGTAGGTTCGAATCCTGTCGCGGGCACCACACACCGTCCTCCTCATCAGCTGAGGTGGGCGGTTTCTGCTACCACCGATTATGGTGGTTCCTAAGCAACCTCAACCAGCTGATGAAGGCCCTGATGTCGACTCCTGCGGATGTGACGAACGCCGATGTCGTGCTCAGCGCACAATCGGTGCGTAAGAGCTTCGGTCGCGGCGACACCGCTGTGACAGCCCTCGATGACATCACGGTGAACTTCGAAGCCGGCAGGTTCAGCGCGATCATGGGACCCTCGGGCTCAGGAAAGTCCACGTTCATGCACGTCCTCGCCGGACTCGACAGAGTGGATTCCGGAACCATCACGATGGGCGGCCAGGAGATTACCGGTCTCAATGACAAAGAACTGACCCAACTGCGGCGAGACCGGGTCGGATTCATCTTCCAAGCATTCAATCTTGTTCCCACACTGACCGCTGAACAGAACATCGAGCTGCCGGTGTCGCTGGCTCGCAAGAAGATCGATCCGGAGTGGAAAGCAGAAGTCGTTGAGCGTCTTGAGCTGGGGGACCGGCTCAGACACCGACCGCACGAACTCTCCGGTGGCCAGCAGCAGCGCGTTGCTGTGGCTCGGGCTCTTCTGACTCGCCCGGACGTGATCTTCGCCGATGAGCCCACAGGCAACCTCGACTCCCAGGCAGGAGCAGAGGTGCTGGCCCTGCTCCATGGCGCAACCACCCGCTACGGGCAGACGATCATCTTGGTCACCCACGACCCCGTAGCCGCCTCCCACGCCGATCGCGTCGTGCTGCTCAAGGACGGACGGGCCGGGGGAGAAGTGCAGCAGCCGAGCAGGGAATCCGTGGTCTCCGCGCTGGGTGAGCTGAGCGATCTGTGATCGCAGTCGCTCTGGCGGAGATCCGAATCCACTGGGCGCGATTCCTCGCAGTGGGTCTCGGCATCGCGCTGGCGGCTGGATTCGTCGCCTCGACCCTGATCATCAGCTCATCCCTGCAGACGAGCCTGCAGGAATCGGTCGGGCACACATTCTCCGAATCGGATCTCGTCATCGTTCCGGGCCAGGACGTCTTCGTCAATGGGCAGGAAGTCTCTCCTCTGGTGAAGCCTCTGGAACGGGTCGACGGGGTCAGCGGTGCGGCCGTCAGTGCTCGCACGACGACGACAGGTCGAGGTCAGTCCTTCTCTGAGAGCACGTTCGCTCTGAATCCTGCACCCGCCGATACGAGCCTGGATACGTTCTCCATCACCGAAGGCACACGGCCCGATTCGAATACGGATCTGGTCCTGGATGAGGCCACTGCGACAGATCTGGGTGTGGGCATCGGCGAGGAGATCCGCTTCTCCGTTGACGCGGTGTCCGTCGGACCTGATGAAGATTCGATGCCCGTCTACCGGGGACCTCGCCAGAGCAACACGACGTTCACCGTGGTCGGTCTGGCCTCCATGGGCAGCGGTCCCGCGACTGCAGGCATGCACCGGGGAATGACAACCTCGGCGAGCTATCAGGAGTACTTCGCCCAAAAGGGCGACGTCATTGCGATCCAGATCGCGCTCGACGCGGGTGCGGATCCGGCCGCGGTCCTCCCGCGTCTGCAGGCGACGATCGACGACTCTGCACTGCAGGGGAGCCTGGAGGCGATGACCGTCTCCGACGCCATCGACGTCAAAGCGGAACGGCTTTCCGGCGGCAACGAGGTCATCACCTGGCTGCTCCTGGCCTTCGCCGGCGTCTCAGTCATCGTGGCGATACTGGTGGTGTCCAACACGTTCTCCGTCATCGTGGCCGGGCGCAGACGCGAACTGGCACTGCTGCGCTGTCTGGGAGCCTCACGTCTTCAGCTCTACGGGTCTGTGGTCACGGAGGGTACGGTCGTGGGGCTGCTCGGGTCGATCATCGGTGTGGCTGCAGGGGCAGGCTTCAGCTTCTGCCTCGCTGCCGGAGCGAAGCAGATCTGGCCCAAGGAGTTCGACTATCTGAGCCTCAGTGTGCCCCCATCGGCATTGTTGATCGGCGTTGCCGTCGGGGTGCTTCTCACGGTGCTCGCCACCATCCGACCGGCCCGCAGCGCCATCGCGGTGACACCGCTGGAGGCGCTGCAGCCCTTCGACGAGGCGCTGTCTCCTTCGCGCCAAAGCAGGCTGCGACACATCGTCGGGTGGTCGAGCATCGGCCTCGGAGTCGTGCTCCTCCTCGCCTCGATCTATCTGATTGAACAGTCGCAGGCATGGATCCTGGGCGGCGCACTTGGGGGAGCTCTTCTCGTCTTCGGCCTTGTGCTGTGCTCCGTGATGATCATTCCCCCGATTGTCGTGGCCATCGGTGACCTGGCCTTCAGCCCCTTCGGTATCCCGGGTCGACTGGCCACCCTGAACACCTTGCGCAACCGCCGGCGAACAGCAGCGACCGCAACCGCACTCATCATCGGCGTCACCCTTGTGTCGACGATTCTGGTCGGCGGAATGTCAACGAAGGCCACGATGGGTTTCGGCCTCGACCAGCGCTATCCCATCGACATCGCTGTCCCGCTCGAAACCACCGTCGACCGCGACGAAGCCGATGGCGTGCGTGACATCGCGGGCGTGGAAGCCGTCGTCGTCGCTCATCGGGCACAGGTGATCGGCGATCACGGCGACTCACCCCCTGAGCTCTATGTCATCGATCCCGAATCGGCGCAGACGGTCATCAGCGAGGGCGCCGAGGCCCCAGTCGCCGGCAAAGTGCTCGTCCCCAAGGACTTCGCTCCCGACAGCATCCGCATCAAGGGTCTCACCGAGGCGACGGTTCCGGTTGAGAAGGCCGGTGACTCGAGTCTGGTGTACTTCACCACCCCAGATGTCGGCAACGACCTGGGCGTGTCCGCAACCTCCACGTCCGTTCTGGTCAGGGTCGACCCGAAAGCTTCGGTCTCAGACGTCTTTCGGATCCAGCAGGACGTGGCCGAAGTACTCGATGTCACCAGCGACGAGGTGGCCGGTTCAGCAGTGGCTCGTGGCCAATACTCCGAGTTCATCGACGTGCTTCTCATCGCTGCTGTGGCGCTCCTATTCGTTGCGGTCCTCATCGCCCTGCTCGGTGTCTCGAACACGGTGAGCCTGTCGGTGATCGAACGTCGGCGGGAGAATTCCCTGCTCCGGGCCCTGGGTCTGAGCATCTCCCAGCTGCGATCACTGCTCGCTCTCGAAGCCACCCTCATATCCTCAGTTGCGGCGCTCATCGGGCTCCTCCTCGGCGGTGCGCTCGGCATTGTCGGTACCCATCTGGTCACGCACGACTATTCCAATCGGCTCATCGTTGACTGGTCTCTTCCCTCCTCTTTGGGCATCCTGCTGGTGGCTATCCTTGCGGGGCTGCTCTCCGCTCTGGCACCGGCCAGACGGGCCGCGCGGCTGTCACCGGTCGAGGGACTCAAACAAGAGAACTGACCCCGCCGACGCTGGTGCGGTGAACAGGATGATAGAAATGCAAGCATGAAATCTGCGTGGGCATCCGGTCTGATCGTCATCGGAATCGTTGTCGCAGCATTCAACCTTCGCCCGGGCGTGACCGGCCTGTCGCCGCTGCTGGATGCGATGGGCACCGAGATCCATCTCAGCGCGGTGTTCCTTGCAATCATCGGGATGCTGCCGCCGCTGCTCTACGGAATCAGCGGCTTCATCACGCCACGGCTGTACAACCGCTTCTCCGGACTGACGATCTCATTGGCAGTGATGATCATGATCACGGCTGGCTTGGGCCTGCGCGCGATCGTCGACTCTCCCGCACTCTTCTTGGCACTCAGCGTTCTCGCGCTGCTGGGCATGGGCATCGGCAACGTCGTCGTGCCACCGATCGTGAAGTCCTACTTCCCGGACCGTGTCGCACTGATGTCGACAGTGCACGTGGGTCTGCTGCAGTTGGGGACTTTCATCCCGCCACTCGTGGCGGTGCCGCTGGCATCGCAGTTCGAATGGCGCGGTTCCCTGCTCGTGTGGGCTGTCTCCGCGGCGCTGGGGATCGCCGTCTGGGCAGTGATCGCTGTGCTCAGACCTGCACCCCGGTCGCAGGTCTCGGCCACGGTCGTCGGCGGAAGCGAATTGCTGCGACTGGTGAAGACCCGCCGGGCCTGGGCACTGATGACGATGACCGGACTGACCTCATTCAACAATTTCATCCTGTTCACCTGGCTGCCTTCCCTGCTGACACGAGCGGGCTTCGACCCGGCATTCGCAGGAGCCATGCTCGCTCTCGTGACCGCCATTCCCCTCGTCCTCGGGTTCGTCCTGCCGCTTCTCGCGCAGAAGATGCACACAGCGTCGCCGATAGTCGCGGCCTTCTGCGCCTGTCTGGCTGTCGGTTACCTCGGCCTGTGGCTCATGCCTCAGGCAGCACCGGTGCTGTGGACGGTCCTGTTGGGCATCGGAATCTCGACCTTCCCGCTGGCTCTGACCCTGATCACCCTGCGCTCGCGCAGCGCCGAGGCCTCGGCGGCACTGTCCGGGTTCGTTCAGGGAGGCGGTTATCTGATGGCCGCGACCGGACCCCTGATCTTCGCCTTCCTGATCCAGAGCTTCGATGTGATGTGGCCGGCTTACGCCGTGGTGCTGGCCTCCACAGCGGTGAAGTTCACGGTCAGCTTCTCCGCCTGTCGTCCCGGCTCGATCTGATCCAGGCACCACACGAACTGGGGCACCACGCGAACTGGGGCACCACACGGTCCGAGGCGAAGACTATGACACCTGATTCGCCGTCGACAACCGGACACGAGTAATCTGAACGGGTGACCCCGGAACTTCTGCAGACCGCTCTGGCGCGTGCACTGGCGAGCAGCGCTGCCGCACGAAGAATCGACAGTGCCCCTGTACCGGACTCGACCCTTCGCAGGGCGCAGGCACAGCCTCACGGCGACTGGGTCTCGACCATCGCACTGCGCAGCGCCACATCTCTGCGCACCGAGCCCAGAACGCTGGCAGAGGAGATCGCTTCACGGCTGCGCGATAACACCGGAATCACCCGTGTCGACGTCGCCGGACCCGGGTTCCTCAACATCACAGTGAGTCCCAGCAGCCTCGCTCAGGTCGCCGCCGACATCGTCGGCACAGGCACGGCCTTCGGTCCTGATGCGGACACAGCAGCGCGCATCGAAGCCACGGTCGATGAGCGCATCTCATCCAACCCCGAACTGCGGACTCTGCTCCCTGCCGTGGGAAGCGACTCGCTTCGCTTCCTGGCCGCACGCGGCAGCACGGTTTCATCACATACGGCAGACGTGGGACTGCTGCGCACGGCCCATCCGGACAACCCGGTTTACCTCGTCCAGGTCGCGCACTCCTCAGCCTGTCGCGTCGAACGTCGCGCGGCAGCGGCTGGCATCAGCGCCGCCGACTTCGACCCGAACGCCCTGACCGATGCCACAGAGACCGCGTTGGCTGCAGCCCTGGCAGACTTCATCACCACCACCAACGCCGCCGCCTTCGCGCACGAACCTCGGCACATCACCTGTCTCCTCGAAGCCACCGCACAGCTGTTCCTGGGTTGGGCAAGAACATGCCCAGTGACACCGAGGATCGATGAGGACATCACGCGGATCCACGCTTCCCGGCTGGTCCTCGACCGAGCCGCCATCATCGTCCTGGCCACAGGACTTCGACTACTGGGCGTTCGCGCCCCGGAGAGGATGTAATGCCTGCCCATATCGCCGGCACCATGCACGCCACCCCTGCACCCGTGTGGCTGCCCTACCCCGAGGACGTCAACGCCCTCCTTCCCAGCTTGTGGTCGGACAACGTGACGAAGTCCGACTCCGGTGTCCTCACCGTCGCCGGGCACACGGTCACCGATCTGGCTGAACGCTACGGCACCCCGACCCTCGTCATGGATGTCGCGGACTTCACCGCCCGCGCCGAGAACTATGTCAGCGCGTATTCGGCCGCATTCTCCGCAGACAAGGGACTGTCCGGTGTCGACGTCTTCTATGCGGGCAAGGCATTCCTGTGCACCGCTGTCGCCCGGTGGGTCCACGAGGCGGGTCTTGGCCTGGACACCTGTTCCCTGGGAGAGATGATGGTGGCCCGCGCAGCAGGAGTTCCAGGCGATCGAGTCGGTCTGCACGGCAACAACAAATCTGTGGCCGAGCTCGAATATGCCCTCGACTACGGTGTGGGACGCATCTTCGTCGACAGCCTCGACGAGATATCCCTGCTGGAATCGATCGCGGCCGCGAAGGGCGCCGTTGCACCAGTGATGCTGCGGGTGACGGTGGGAGTCGAGGCACACACGCACGATTTCATCGCCACAGCTCATGAGGACCAGAAGTTCGGGCTCTCGGTCTCCGCCGGAACAGCAGCAGAGGCCGCCGAGGCAGTGGCGAACTCACAGCATCTGCGTTTCGATGGTCTGCACTCGCACATCGGCTCGCAGATCTTCGACATCTCCGGCTTCCAGGTCGCTGCCGCCCGTGTCCTGGCCCTGCGAGCGGAGATCATGGACGAACACGGTGTCGATCTGCCCGATGTCGATCTGGGTGGTGGCTTCGGCATCCGCTACACCTCGCAGGACACGCCCATTCCGGTGGCCGAGATGGCACAGGAGCTTGCCGCGGTGGTCGCCAAGGAATGCCGCGGACTGGGCACGAACGTGCCGCGGATCTCCATCGAGCCCGGACGCGCGATCGTGTCCCCGTCTATGTTCACCCTCTACCGGGTCGGCACGGTCAAAGAGGTCGACACCGACAACGGTGTGCGCACCTACGTCGCCGTCGACGGGGGGATGAGTGACAACATTCGGACAGCTCTCTACGATACCGACTATTCGTGTACCTTGGCCAATCGGAACTCCAGTTCCGAACCCGCCATCGTGCGCGTCGTGGGCAAGCACTGCGAATCCGGTGACATCATCGTCCGAGACGAATACATGGGATCCGATGTGTCCTCCGGGGATCTTGTCGCGGTCCCGAGCACCGGTGCCTACTGCCGGTCACTGGCCAACAACTACAACCACCTGCCGAAACCAGGGGTCCTGGCCGTGAGTGCGGATAAGGTTGAGTGGATTGTGACGCCCGAGGACTACTCTCAGATGTTGCGCAGCGATCCGGGAATGAACGTCGGTGAGCGCGTGTGAGTGCCATTGAAGACAGCGAAAAGGTGGACAAATGCAGGCTTTGAAAGTTGCCATGCTCGGATGTGGGGTCGTCGGCACCGAGGTCGCCGCCCGCATCCAGGACCGGAGCGAGGCTCTGGCCGAACGGATCGGTGCGCCTCTTGAGCTGAGCGCAATCGTCGTCCGCGACACCGCGAAGCAGCGTCCCGGAATCGATCCGAGCCTGCTGACGACGGACGCAGAAGCTGCCATCGCCGACGCCGACATCGTCATCGAGCTCATGGGCGGCATCGAGCCTGCCAAGACGCTCATCCGCTCGGCACTCGATCACGGCTCCTCCGTCGTCACCGCCAACAAGGCCCTGCTGGCAGCCAACTACGGTGAGCTCATGTCAGCGGCGGACACGGCAGGAGTTCGTCTCGAACACGAAGCCGCCGTCGCCGGTGCCATTCCCATCATCCGTCCGGTCGGTGACTCGCTGGCCGGGGATCGGATCGACCGGATCATGGGAATCGTCAATGGCACCACCAACTACATCCTCGATCAGATGGACTCCGAGGGCTGGGGCTTCGATGAAGCGCTCAAGACCGCGCAGGAGCTGGGATTCGCCGAGGCGGACCCGACGGCCGACGTCGGCGGACATGATGCTGCGGCCAAGGCCGCGATCCTCTCGTCACTGGCCTTCCATGCTCCAGTCACGATCGACGATGTCCACGTCGAAGGCATCGAGGACATCACCCCCGAGATGGTCGCCACGGCCCGGGACCAGGGATTCGTCATCAAACTCCTCGCTGTCTGCGAACGAGTCAGCGAATCGCCTGCCGGGCCGGGACTGTCCGCTCGCGTCTACCCGGCACTGCTGGGACGCAATCACCCTCTTGCAACGGTGCGCGGCGCCTTCAATGCGGTCTTCATCGAGGCCGAGGCCGCTGGTTCGCTCATGTTCTACGGTCAGGGCGCCGGCGGCGAACCCACCGCCTCTGCGGTCCTCGGCGATGTGGTCTCTGTGGCCCGTCGCAAGGTTCTCGGAGGTCGGGGTCAGTACGAACGTCCTTTCCACAAGGACTCGACGATCCTGCCGATATCGGCGATCACCACCCGGTACCACATCACTCTCGACGTCGTCGATCGTCCGGGCGTCCTCGCAGCAGTCTCCGAGGTCTTCTCCGATGAAGGCGCGTCGATCGAGCTCATGCGCCAGACCGTGGGAGAAGTCGACGAACAGGGCACACAGCACGCGAAGCTCGTGCTCGCCACCCACTCGAACACCGACGCGATCCTGCAGGGAACGGTCGACCGCCTCGGCGGCCTTTCCGTGGTGCGCGCCGTCAAATCCGTGATCCGTGTAGAAGGACAGTGAGAATGACCGAATTCCCCAAAAAGCAGTGGCAGGGCGTCGTCGAGGAATACCGCAGCCTCCTCGACATCTCCGAGACCACACCGGCCGTGACTCTGGGTGAGGGCGGAACTCCGCTCATCCGCACGGAGAAGCTCAGCGAGCTCACCGGCGCTGACGTATGGGTGAAGTACGAAGGCCTCAACCCGACGGCGTCTTTCAAGGACCGCGGGATGACCATGGCCATCACCAAGGCTGCGGCTCAGGGCGCGAAGGCCGTCATCTGCGCCTCGACCGGCAACACTTCAGCCTCGGCGGCGGCCTACGCCACCAAGGCGGGACTGACCTGCGCCGTGCTCGTGCCCACCGGTAAGATCGCCCCGGGCAAGATGAGCCAGGCCATCGCCCATGGGGCCACGCTGCTCGAAGTTGACGGAAACTTCGACGACTGCCTGACTCTGTGTCGGAAGCTCTCCGAGTCCTACCCGGTTCACCTCGTCAACTCCGTCAACCCTGATCGCATCGAGGGACAGAAGACCGCCTCCTTCGAGGTTGTCGACGTCCTGGGCGACGCCCCCGACATTCACGTGCTGCCTGTGGGCAACGCGGGCAACATCACCGCCTACTGGAAGGGTTACCGCCAGTACCAGGAGATCGGCGTCTCGACCCGTCTGCCGCAGATGTGGGGCTTCCAAGCAGCAGGATCGGCACCGATCGTGCTCGGACACCCTGTCGACGAACCCGATACGATCGCCACCGCCATCCGAATCGGCAATCCTGCCAGCTGGCAGCAGGCCATCGAGGCGCGTGACTCCTCCGGTGGAGTCATCGACTCGGTCACAGACGAAGAGATCCTGCGCGCACACAAGATTCTGTCCCGGGAAGAGGGAATCTTCGTCGAGCCCGGTTCGGCCGCCTCGGTGGCTGGTCTGCTGAAGATGTCCGAAGCGGGCAAGGTCCCTGCCGGTGCGAGAATCGCGGTCACCGTGACTGGTCACGGCCTCAAGGATCCCAGCTGGGCACTTCACACAGCCGACGGTTCCGAGATCGAGCCCAAGCGGGTCTCCGTCGACGCCGTCAGCGCGGCACGGGCCCTCGGGCTCGAAGACAGGTGAGCGTGAGGATCCAGATCGAGGTTCCGGCCACCTCGGCGAACCTCGGCCCTGGCTACGATGCATTCGGCTTGGCACTCGGGATCTTCGACACTCTGACATTGACGATCCACGACGAACCCGTCGATCCCAGCACCTGTGTGAGTGTGACAGGGGAGAGTGCCGAGACTCTGCCGACGGATCAGTCCCACCTCATCATGCGTGTGATCGTCGACGTGCTCCATGAAGAGTATCCCAACGCCCCTTCAGACTTGGGGGAGAGGCTCAGCCTGGACTGTGTCAATCGGATACCGCATTCGCGCGGACTCGGATCTTCTGCGGCAGCGATCGTGGGCGCCATTGCGCTGGCCGGCGAGATCGGGGCCTACGCCGGCGGTGTCCAACTGAGCCGGCAACGCGTGCTTGAGCTCGCCTCCGAACTCGAGGGCCACCCTGACAATGCGGCTCCTGCAGTGTTCGGGGGACTGAACGTCGCCCTGCCGAACCCCGCCCGCTCGTGGCAGGTGCCGTCCAACACCCTCGCCGAGGTGACCGTGCTGGTGCCCGAGGTGCGTTTGGATACGGAGATCGCACGAAGCGTGATCCCCGTATCCGTCGAACATGAGGTCGCCGCAGAGAACTCCGCACGTGCCGCGCTGCTCATCCACGGCTTCGTCACCGATGCCTCTGTTCTGCTGGAGGCCACCGACGATCGGCTCCATCAGGAATTCCGACGTGACGCATACCCCGAGTCGATGGCCATTGTCGACGGTCTGCGTGCCGAGGGCCTGCCCGCCGTGATCTCGGGCGCGGGACCCACCGTCCTCGTCCTCGCGAACACGGTTCCTCCGGCGCTGCTCCCGCCATCGGTGACACTCATTCACACCTCGATTGACCTCGGCGGATATCGCGTCAAGGAAAAGAATTAGGCACCGGATTCGCGTGATCGGCGTTGAGCACGTAAACTGATGGTGTTCCGTCAGTGATCGGATTCGATGATACTCATCGCGAATCCACTGTCTATTTCACAAATTCTGGAACGTCTCCTGCTCATTCTTAGGCAGGTTATCTTTCACATGCACCGTCAACGGTGTTTCCGTCGCCGTGAGTAAACGGCTCTTGCCGCACGGCCGAAAGAGGGAGAAGGACCTTCGTGTCTGAAACCACTACTCAAGATTCCACGCCACGCACCGGCAGTCTGACCGCTTTGCGTCTGCCCCAGCTCCAGGAAATGGCAGCGGGACTCGGGATCAAAGGGTACCGTCGACTTCGCAAAGGCGAACTGATCGACGCCATCAACAACCACAATGGCTCACAGGGCGGTTCGGGACAGGCTCAAGCAGCCCCGAAGACCGCACCAGCCGCTTCCGCAGGCTCAGAGAAGGAAGCCAAGGAAGACAAGAGCGGTTCCAACGCAGCACCCGATGAAGCCAAGCGTCGTCCGGCTCGTCGCAGCGCAGCTGCGACATCTGATGATGATGCCGTCGCCGCACAGGGAACAGCTGCGGCAGCGACGTCTGCTGAAGCCTCGACCGTCGCCGATACGCCGGTCGCAGGCGACACTTCGTCCGAATCAGGCGGGGAGCCGGACAAACAGCGTTCGCGTCGCAGTCGTTCGCGCTCGCGTGGCGCTGACGCCCAGAACGAGGACAACGGACACAGCTCCGATGACTCGGTTGAGCGCTCGGACCGCAATGATCGCGGAAACGGTCGCAATCGTCAGAACGACGACAACGACCGCGGCAACGATCGCAATGGTGAGCGCAACGACCGCAACGGTGACCGCAATGATCGCGGAAACGGGCGTAACCGTCAGAACGACGACAACGACCGTGGCAATGACCGCAACGAGCGCGGAAACAACCGCAACCGTCAGAACGACGACAACGATCGCAACAACGACCGGGGCAACGATCGTAACAACGACCGTCGCGGACGCCAGAGCGACGACAACGATCGCAGCAATGACCGCAGCAATGACCGTCGGGGACGCAACAACGATGACGACGATCGCGGCAACCGTCGCGGACGTGGTCGTGACCGTGACCGCAAACGTCGCGGAGGACGCGGCGGCGACGAGCCCGAGATCCGCAACGATGACGTGCTCATCCCCGTCGGCGGCATCCTCGACGTGCATGACAACTACGCTTTCCTGCGTACCTCCGGGTACCTGCCCGGACCCAACGACGTCTACGTCTCGGCTTCGATGGTGCGCAAGAACCAGCTGCGCAAGGGCGACGCCGTCGCCGGTGCCATTCGCCAACCTCGCGAAAACGACCGCAACAGCAAGCGTGAGAAGTTCGACGCACTGGTGCGACTGGACTCGGTCAACGGCCTGACCGTCGATGATGCCCGGAGCCGTGTCGAGTTCTCGAAGCTGACACCGCTCTACCCGCAGGAGAGGATGCGCCTTGAGACCACTTCCAAGCAGCATTCGACCCGGCTCATCGACCTTGTGACTCCCATCGGCAAGGGCCAGCGTGGTCTCATCGTGGCACCCCCGAAGGCGGGCAAGACGATGATCATGCAGCAGGTCGCCAATGCGATCACCGAGAACAATCCGGAAGTTCACCTGATGGTCGTCCTCGTCGACGAACGTCCCGAGGAAGTCACGGACATGCAGCGGGCGGTGAAGGGCGAAGTCATCGCTTCGACCTTCGACCGTCCCGCCGATGATCACACGACGATCGCCGAGCTGGCTATCGAGCGCGCCAAGCGTCTCGTCGAAATGGGTTCCGACGTCGTGGTGCTCCTCGACAACATCACCCGCCTTGGCCGCGCCTACAACATTGCGCAGCCAGCCTCGGGTCGAATCCTCTCCGGTGGTGTCGACGCGAACGCGCTCTACCCGCCGAAGCGATTCTTCGGCGCTGCCCGCAACATCGAGAACGGCGGCTCACTGACGATTCTGGCCACAGCCCTCGTCGAGACCGGTTCCAAGATGGACGAGGTCATCTTCGAAGAGTTCAAGGGCACCGGCAACATGGAGCTGCGTCTGTCTCGACAGCTCGCTGACAAGCGCATCTTCCCGGCTGTGGACGTCAACGCGTCGAGCACCCGTCGTGAAGAGATGCTGATGACCAACGAAGAGATGAAGGTCATGTGGCAGCTTCGTCGTGTACTGTCCGGACTCGAACAGCAGCAGGCTGTGGAGCTCCTGATGTCGAAGCTGAAGGAAACCGGCTCGAACGTCGAATTCCTCATGCAGGTGCAGAAGACGACACCTCTGCAGAAGTCTTCCACCGACAACAACTGAGATGACCGACGATGACACCCTCAAAGCCAGCGTCAGCGCACTGCTCGACGAGCACGCACGCCTGCAGTCGGAACTCTCCGATCCTGCGGTGCACGCTGACGCTGGCCGTGCCAGGAAGCTGACAAGGCGCTACGCAGAACTCGACAAGGTCGCAGTGACCGCTCGTCGGTTCGCCCAGCTCGAAGACGACGCCGTCGCCGCGGATGAACTCGCGGACGACGACGCCGAATTCGGTGCTGAGGCCAAACGCCTGCACGAGGAGGCCTCGGATGTCGAGGCTGAGCTCAGAGACCTCTTGGTTCCCAGCGATCCCGACGATGCGCGTGATGCGATCATCGAGATCAAAGCCGGTGAGGGTGGTGACGAATCGGCGTTGTTCGCAGGGGATCTCCTGCGCATGTACCAGCGCTGGATCGACTCGCGCGGATGGTCCTCGCAGATCCTGGATGCCACGCATTCTGATCTCGGCGGTTACAAAGACGTCACTCTGGCGCTGAAGGCCAAGGATGACGGTGCCTACGGTTGGGTGAAGTTCGAAGGTGGAGTCCACCGGGTCCAACGCGTGCCCGTGACCGAATCCCAAGGACGCATCCACACCTCGGCCGCCGGAGTGCTCGTATTTCCTGAGGTGGACGAGCCTGAGGAAGTCGCACTCGATGACAACGATCTCCGCATCGACGTCTACCGGTCCTCGGGCCCCGGTGGTCAGTCCGTGAACACTACGGACTCCGCCGTGCGCATCACCCACGTGCCCACAGGCATCACCGCCAGCTGTCAGAACGAGAAGTCACAGCTGCAGAACAAGGAAGCAGCAATGCGCATGCTCCGGGCCCGCATCCTGGCCAAACAGGCCGAGGAGGCCGCAGCCGAGGCCGCGGACATCCGACGGTCCCAAGTTCGCACCGTTGACCGCTCTGAACGCATCCGCACCTACAACTTCCCCGAAAACCGCATCACCGACCATCGGACGGGCTACAAGGCCTACAACCTTGACCAGGTTCTCTCCGGTGACCTCGATCCGGTCATCGGCTCCTGCCGTGAGGCCGACAAAGCGGCACGACTCGACGCACTGGGGGACTGACCTGATTCCGCGCCCTCCCAGTCCCGAAGAGGACGTGTCGACGGTGCTGCGCGGAGCGGCACGGCTGCTGGCCGATGCCGGCGTCGCCAACCCCGACCCGGATTCCGCGGCGCTGCTTGCCCACGCCTGGAGAATCGACGCCTCCGACCTGGCCCGCAGACGCCTCCTCGGCGATGGTGTCCCCGCCGAAGTCACGGAAGTCTTCGCACAGCTCATCGACCGACGACGTCAGCGCGTCCCGCTTCAGCACATCATCGGAGTCGCGGCCTTTCGTCACCTCGAACTGCAGGTGGGCCCTGGAGTGTTCGTTCCCCGGCCCGAGACCGAGCTTCTCGTCACCGAGGTCCTCGATGAACTCGACAGGCAGCAGAATGCGTATGAGCCCTTCGTCATCGATCTGTGTTCGGGCTCGGGTGCGATCACGCTGTCCCTTGCTGCCGAACATCCGCAGCTGCGCATCATCGGCGTCGAGCGCGAAGCCGAGGCCTTGAACTGGTCGCTGAAGAATCTGGCTTCGGTCAGCCTCGGCGACTCCAGCGTCGAGCTGATCTGTGGTGACGCGACGAAGTTCGCTGACGATCGACCTGACCTGTGGGGCAGCGCGGATGTCGTCGTGACCAATCCTCCCTATGTGCCCGATGAAGCTGTGCCGCGCGATGCCGAGGTGCGCGAACACGATCCGGCAGCCGCTCTCTACGGAGGGTCGACGGGCCTGGAGATCCCAGGACTCATTCTGAAGCAGGCGGAGAAGCTACTGCGTCCCGGTGGCTTCTTCATCATGGAGCATTCCGAGGAACAGGGGCCCGGCGCCCGCGAACTCATCATGTCGACGGCCAGTCTCAGACAGGCCGCCACCTACCCGGACTACACTGGACGCGACCGCTACACGGTGGCTCATCGTGTGTCAGGGGTCGACCTGTGACCATGGACCACCCGGTTCAGGCCACTGACCACCACGATCCGAAACGGAGTATTCGTGTCGAGACGATTCGACGTGACCCAAAGCGACATCCGTGATCTTGTCCTGGACGAATGCGCCAGGGTGAGTGAGACGGGCAATCTGCTCGTCATTCCCACGGACACCGTTTATGGGATCGCCGCAGACGCATTCAGCGCTTCGGCGGTTTCCGCCCTGCTGGCAGCGAAAGGCCGCGGACGTGACATGCCGCCGCCTGTCCTCGTCCCGCGTGCGGAGACCGTCTTCGGCCTCGTCGACGGTGTCGACGAAAGGATGCTTTCGCTGACCGCCCGGTTCTGGCCCGGACCGCTGACGATCATCGCGAATGCACAGCCGTCGTTGGACTGGGACCTCGGCGACACCCATGGCACCGTTGCGGTGCGAATGCCCGACGACGAGTACGCCCTCGCCTTGTTGGGGCGGACGGGGCCACTGGCCGTGTCCAGTGCCAACACCTCTGGTGAGCCCGCCGCCACCTCGGCGGATGAGGCGATGGAGATGTTGGGCGACGATGTCGACATCTACGTCGACGGCGGAGTGAGGACGTCGGGAATCTCCTCGACGATCATCGACCTCACCAGCGAAGTCCCGCGCATGGTGCGCGAGGGTCCCGTGACCATCGAAGAACTGCGCGAGATCGTCCCCGATGTCATCGGCCTGGACGGCTGAGTGCGCGCCTACCTCTTCATCCTCATCATTTCGGCCCTCGTGGCCTACCTGCTGACCCCGATGGTCAGGCGGGTAGCCGAGCGAGGGCAGATCTTCTCGCCTCTGCGCGAACGCGATGTCCATTCCGTTCCGACGCCGAGGTTGGGCGGGGTCGCGATGTTCGGGGCTGTGATCGTGGGCCTCATCTTCGCCTCCCAGACACCGTTCCTGCAGAGGATCTTCTCGGATATGGGACCCATCATCGGCATCGCCGGCGCGGCCACCGTGCTGTGCGTGCTGGGCATCATCGATGACATCTGGGATCTCCACTGGATCACCAAGCTTGCAGGGCAGGCACTGGCAGCTGGATTCATGGCCATCAACGGCGTGGCACTGCTGTCGATCCCGTTCGGGGGAGTGATCATCGGTTCGCCGCGGATGTCGATCATCATCACCATCCTCGTCGTCCTGGTCACCATCAATGCTGTGAACTTCGTCGATGGGCTCGACGGTCTGGCAGCGGGAGTCGTCGCGATCGGCGGCAGCGCATTCTTCATCTACTCCTACGGTCTGGCCCGGGATGCATCGCCTGAGTCCTATGCGAACCTGGCCTCGCTGATCACCGCAATCCTCGTCGGCGCCTGTGTCGGCTTCCTTCCGCACAACTTCAATCCGGCGCGGATCTTCATGGGCGATTCCGGGTCGATGCTCATCGGTCTCCTGCTGGCCGCATCCACCATCCGCGTCACCGGCCAGGTCGACCCGGCGCTGCTTGGGGAAGAGCGAGTCTTCGCGACCTTCCTGCCCATCGTTCTGCCAGTCGCAGTGATGTTCCTGCCGTTGCTCGACCTGGGGTTGGCAGTCATCCGTCGTCTCATGGCCGGCCAATCACCGTTCTCCGCAGATGCGAAGCATCTCCATCACAGGATGCTCAGACTTGGGCACTCTCATGCTCGGGCGGTCCTCATCCTCTATACCTGGACCGCGCTCATCGCATTCGGATCTGTCATGCTCCTGCTGATGCCGTGGATCTACGTCGTCTGCATCGTCGGCGGGCTGTTCGCCATCACCCTGCTCTTCACCTTCTACCCCCTGCGGGTCCGTCAGAAAGCCAGAGAGGAAATCTCATGACCGATGAGTCACCGCGTCAGGAAACCTACGTTGAAGCAGCATGGGCCAGAGTCTGGAAGACCATGTTGGTCCGCGGCGTCATCCTCGTCGTTGCTGTCGCTGTGCTCGGAATGGGCATCGGCTACCTGGTTTCCGGGACCGAAGGCTTCAACGGCGGGGCCGTCGGCGGGGGACTGGCTGCGGTGTTCATCATCGTCACCCTGGTGATCATGTATGCGGGGCGCAACATGGGGCTGACAGCAATCGCCGGATTCTTAGGCATCGGATTCCTCTTCAAGGCGTTCATCTTCATGATCGTCATCTGGCGGATCAAGGACGCAGACTGGCTGGACGGAAATGTGGCGTTCCTCACGATCGTGGTCGCTGTGATCGGATCATCTCTCGTCGAGGCGATGACTGTGGTCAAGGGGCGCGTGCCCTACGTCGATCCCGACGCGAAATAGGCGGAATCGACGATTGCGCCGGGGTCTGCCAGAAGATGTACAGTCAAAGGTGATGAATTTGTCGGCAGCTCTCTACAATTGGTAGAGTTGTTGCGGTGCTGGAGCCAATTGTCGCTCCAAGTCGCTCCTGAACCTATACCTACACAATCAATGTGTGGATCAGGCCAGGCCATTTAGGCTTTTGACCATGGGAGAGTAAAGGAAACGTGGGAACACTCAACGCTGCGAACACAACGATCCAAGCCGCTGAAAGTGGTTTTCACGCCCCGTCCATGGCGGAGTTCTTTCCCGCCGCGTTCCTGTTCGAAGGCACTCCCTTTGAGATGAACCGCGTGATGCTCATTCGCGTCCTCGCCACTGTCGCAGTCGTTGTTCTGCTCGCTGTGTGGGCCAAGCGCATGAAGCTGGTACCCAGCCGTTTCCAGTCAGCTATGGAGCTGGCCATGGAATTCGTCACCGTCGGCATCGCCGAAGACACCATGGGCAAGGAGAAAGCCAAGAAGTTCATGCCGCTGATCGTGGCGATCTTCTTCGGCATCCTGTTCTGGAACGTCACGAAGCTCATTCCGTTCCTCAACATGCCGGGCACCGGCGTCATCGGTCTGCCGATCGTCCTCACGCTGACGGTATACGTCACGTACCACTGGGCCGGCATCGCAGAGAAGGGGTTCGGTCGCTACATCAAGGACTCGCTGATCCTTCCCGGCGTCCCCTGGCCGATGCACATCCTGCTCATCCCCATCGAGTTCCTGACCAAGTTCGTGACTCAGCCGTTCACCTTGGCGATCCGACTCTTTGCCAACATGATGGTCGGCCACCTTCTGCTGGTGCTGTGCTTCTCCGCAACGAGCTTCTTCCTGTTCGATGCCGCCAACGGGTTCCAGTTCTTCTCAATCATCACCTTCGCCGGCGGATTCTTCGTCTTCATCCTCGAGATGCTGATCGTCGTCCTGCAGGCCTACATCTTCGCCCTTCTGTCCTGCGTCTACATCAACGCCGCGATCTCAGACGATCACTGAGGCAGCGCCCCACATTCTGTAACCTCAGACGTTACAAGGGCCGGGCCAACCACCCGGCCGACATATGAAAGGAAAGCATTCAATGGATATGCTCGCTGAAGTCACCGGCAGCCTCAACACCGTCGGTTACGGCCTCGCCGCAATCGGCCCCGGCGTCGGTGTCGGTATTGTCATCGGTAAGACCATCGAGGGAACCGCTCGCCAGCCTGAAATGGCCGGCGCACTGCGCGGAAACATGTTCCTCGGAATTGCGCTGATCGAGGCCCTGGCCCTGATCGGCATCGCCACCCCGTTCTTCCTGCCCTGATCACGAAGAGGACTAAACGATGACTCCGGTACACATTCTTGCTGCGTCTGAGAATCCACTTCTCCCGGCGTGGTACGACATCATCTGGAGTGCCATCTGTCTGCTGATCGTCTTCCTGGTTGTCTGGAAGTACGTCCTCCCGGCCTTCAACAAGACTCTTGATGAGCGCGCAGAGCGCATTCAGGGTGGAATTGAGAAGGCTGAGAAGGTGCAGGCTGAAGCCGATGAGGCTCTGGCCGAGTATCAGAAGCAGCTCGCCGACGGCCGTGCAGAAGCTGCACGACTGCGCGCCGAGGCTCAGGAAGAAGGCGCCCAGATCATCGCCAATATGAAGACCCAGGCTCATGCCGAGTCCGAGCGCATCGTCGCTCAGGCCCAGACGCAGATCGAAGCCGAGCGTCAGTCCGCCATGGTGCAGCTGCGTTCGGAAGTCGGCACTCTGGCCACCGATCTGGCATCGCGTATCGTCGGTGAATCGCTCACCGATGACCAGCGTTCTGCCAACGTGGTCGATCGCTTCATCTCCGATCTCGAGTCGCAGTCGTCGGCACAGCCGGTCAAGGGGGCGTGATGCTCCAGTCGAGCAGATTGTCCCTGCAGGCCGTACTTGAAACCGCCAACGCTGAGATCTCCCGCGGTGACGCGCGTGAAATCGGTGCTGGTGAACTGGCCATCGTTGCCGTTCTCGCTGAGAACGTGACGCTGCGCAAGGCCTTGGCAGACTCGTCCGAGTCGGCTGAGAAGAAGCAGCAGCTGCTGCGGACTCTGTTCTCGACACGGACCACTGATACGGCCCTGCGTCTGAGTGAACTGGCCGTGAGCCAGCGCTGGGCGAGGACTCAGGACTTGGTGACCAGCCTTGAGGTTGCCGGAGTGACAGCTGTCGCAGCTGCTGCTCAGGCATCCGGTCAACTCGGCCAGGTGGAAGAGGAAGTCTTCCGCTTCGCCCGTCTGTGCGAAAGCGAACACGAACTGGCGCGGGCCTTGGAGTCCGATGCATCTGCATCGGCCAAGCGCGCGCTCATCGCAGACTTGCTGGCAGGTAAGGCACAGGCCGACACCATCACACTGATCGAGCAGGCGGTTCTGTACCCACGTGGGCTCCGCGTGGCGAAGGCTCTGGATCAGTACAGCGATATCCTCGCGGCACGACAGCAGCGTTCAGTCGCCGATGTCACCGTCGCCAAACCGTTGAGCGAAGCTCAGACCCAGAAACTCGCGGCCGCTCTGTCGGCCAGCTATGGACGCGACCTCGTGCTCAACGTTCAGGTCGATCCTAAGGTCGTCGGGGGAGTCCGGGTTCAGGTCGGCGATGAGATGATGAGTTCCACAGTGGCTGATCGTCTGGCCGAAGTTCAGCGCAAGCTCGCAAGTTAAATCGAGGGGCCGGCCAGTCCGGCAGCACAGGCGGCCCACCGGTCGTCGGACACAAGTTTTGAGTAAAGGAAGCAGGGAAACCAGATGGCGGAACTGACAATTCGCCCGGAAGAGATCCGGGACGCTCTCGGGAAGTTCGTTGACTCGTACAACCCCGAAAGCTCGGTAAAGTCCGAGGTCGGCAAGGTCGTCACCGCAGGTGACGGAATTGCCCACGTCTCGGGTCTGCCCGGCACCATGGCCAACGAACTCCTCCGGTTCGAAGACGGCACCTTGGGCTTGGCACAGAACCTGGACGAGCGCGAGATCGGCGTCGTCATCCTCGGAGAGTTCTCCGGGGTCGCGGCTGAACAGAACGTCCACCGCACCGGTGAGGTTCTCTCGATTCCCGTCGGCGACGGCTACCTCGGTCGAGTGGTCGATCCTCTGGGTCAGCCAGTCGACGGACTCGGTGAAGTTGAGACTGTCGGACGTCGTGAGCTCGAGCTCCAGGCCGCAGGCGTGATGGATCGCCAAGAGGTTCGCGAACCTCTGCAGACCGGCTACAAGAGCATTGACGCTATGATCCCTGTCGGCCGTGGACAGCGCCAGCTGGTCATCGGTGACCGTAAGACGGGTAAGACCGCCCTTGCGATCGACACGATCATCAACCAGAAAGCCAACTGGGAGACCGGTGACCCGAAGAAGCAGGTTCGCTGCATCTACGTCGCCGTCGGCCAGAAGGGCTCGACCATCGCAGGAGTCCGCCGTTCGCTCGAAGAAGCGGGTGCCCTGGAATACACCACGATCGTGTCCTCTCCTGCTTCCGACCCTGCAGGCTTCAAATACCTCGCCCCTTACTCCGGTTCGGCCATCGGTCAGCACTGGATGTACGAAGGCAAGCACGTCCTCATCGTGTTCGATGACCTCTCGAAGCAGGCCGAGGCCTATCGTGCAGTGTCACTTCTGCTGCGCCGTCCGCCGGGCCGCGAGGCTTTCCCCGGAGACGTGTTCTACCTGCACTCGCGCCTGCTTGAGCGTTGTGCGAAGCTCTCCGATGAGCTCGGCGGCGGCTCGATGACCGGTCTACCGATCATTGAGACCAAGGCCAACGACGTCGGAGCGTTCATTCCGACCAACGTGATTTCGATCACCGATGGTCAGATCTTCCTGCAGTCGGACCTGTTCAACGCAGGCCAGCGTCCTGCAGTCGACGTGGGCATCTCCGTGTCCCGCGTCGGTGGCGCCGCTCAGACCAAGGCCCTCAAGAGTGTCTCAGGCACATTGAAGATCTCCTTGGCACAGTATCGCTCGCTCGAGGCGTTCGCGATGTTCGCCTCCGACCTCGACGAGACGACCAAGCGCGACCTGGCTCGCGGTGCACGACTGACCGAGCTGCTCAAGCAGTCTCAGTTCTCGCCGATGCCCTTCGAAAAGCAGACCGTGTCGATCTTCGCAGGTACACACGGCTATCTTGACGAGATTCCTGTTTCGGACGTGCTCAAGTTCGAAACCGAGCTCCATGATCACGTCGAGCGCAAGACCGGCATCTTCACGACAATTCGTGAGACGCTCAAGCTCGATGATGACACGTCGGCAGAGCTGGACAACGTCTTGACGGAGTTCACCCGGAACTTCGTCAGCTCCGACTCCAGCGGGTCAAAGGCAGGCAGCGAAGATACTGCCACAGCCTCATCCGATGAAGTCGAGCAGGAGCAGATCGTTCGGCAGAAGCGTTGAATCTGATCCGTAACAGCGAAAGGAAGAACTGATGGGAGCCCAGCAGAGGGTCTTCAAGCAGAAGATCCGCTCCACCTCGTCCTTGAGGAAGATCTTCAAGGCCATGGAGCTCATCGCTGCTTCACGGATTCAGAAGGCCATTGCTCGATCGCAGTCTGCCAGCCCATACGCCAACGCCCTGACTCGTGCGGTCTCAGCGGTGGCGAGTGAGTCCAACGTCGACCACGTGTTGACGACGGAACCTGAGTCGGTCACTCGTGCAGCAGTGCTGGTGATCGGTCCGGACCGTGGATTCGCTGGCGCTTACTCGGCGAACCTGCTGCGCGAGGCTGAAGAGCTCAATCGCCTGCTGCGCAGCGAAGGCAAGGATGTATCGCTCTTCACTGTCGGAGGGAAGGCCAAGAACTACTACACCTTCCGCGACCGTGCGATCGAACAGTCCTGGACCGGGATCTCTGAGATGCCGACTCCTGAGAATGCTCGGGAGATCGGTGAGGCGCTGTTGCAGAGCTTCAATACCGATTCCGCGCAGACCGGTGTGGATGAGATCTACATCGTGTTCACGAAGTTCGTCTCCAGTGTCAAGCACGACCCGGAATACCGGCGTCTGCTTCCGCTCGAGGTAGTCGACGCGGACGAGGTCGCCACCGGCGGTACGTCCGAACCGGCGAAGGACGGAGCTGCGTTCCCTCTCTATGAGTTCGAACCCAGTGCCGAGGCCGTCTTGGATTCGTTGCTGCCGCGCTACATCGACTCGCGGATTCTGTCCGCGCTGTTGAGCGCCTCTGCTTCCGAGCAGGCTTCGCGTCAGGCTGCGATGAAGACTGCGACCGACAACGCGGACGATCTGATCAAGACCTACACCCGGTTGGCCAATACGGCTCGCCAGGCGGAAATCACCCAGGAACTCACCGAGATCGTCGGTGGGGCCGATGCCCTCGCGGCATCATCAGCCGGCGACTGACCGGCGAGAGCAGAGAAGAAAGAGACCATGACTGCCACAGCTACGGATACCTCCCCGGCGCAGGGCACAGCCCTCGGCCGGATTTCCCGAGTCATCGGCCCGGTTGTCGACATCGAGTTTCCGCTCGACTCCGTGCCAGCCATCTACAACTCCCTTTCCACCTCGGTGGAGCTTTCCGAAGGCACGCGTAAGCTGACCTTCGAGACTGCACTGCACCTGGGCAACGGCCTTGTGCGTGCCGTCTCCCTGCAGCCCACCGACGGACTGGTTCGCGGCCAGGAAGTCGTCGACTCCGGCGCTCCGATCACCGTGCCGGTCGGCGATGTGACCAAGAACCACGTGTGGAACACCACCGGTGACTGCCTCAACCTCGAAGAGGGCGAGAAGCTCGAGATCAGTGAACGCTGGCCCATCCACCGGACAGCGCCTGCCTTCGACGAACTGGAGTCGAAGACCGAGATGCTCGAAGTCGGCATCAAGAGCATCGACCTCCTCACCCCGTACGTCCAGGGTGGAAAGATCGGCCTCTTCGGTGGTGCGGGCGTCGGCAAGACCGTCCTCATCCAGGAGATGATCTTCCGCATCGCTCACAACCACAACGGCACCTCGGTGTTCGCCGGTGTGGGTGAGCGCACGCGTGAGGGCAACGACCTCATCATGGAGATGGACGAGGCCGGCGTGTTCAAAGATACTGCCTTGGTCTTCGGCCAGATGGACGAGCCACCAGGCACCCGTCTGCGCGTCGCGCTGTCGGCACTGACCATGGCGGAGTACTTCCGCGATGTCCAGAACCAGGACGTGCTGCTGTTCATCGACAACATCTTCCGTTTCACGCAGGCCGGCTCCGAGGTTTCGACCCTTCTGGGTCGCATGCCTTCGGCCGTGGGCTACCAGCCCAACCTGGCGGATGAGATGGGTGTTCTCCAGGAGCGCATCACCTCGACGCGTGGTCACTCGATCACGTCGATGCAGGCGATCTACGTTCCCGCCGATGACTACACCGACCCGGCTCCGGCCACGACGTTCGCACACCTGGACGCGACGACCGAGCTCAACCGTGACATCGCCTCGCGCGGTCTGTACCCTGCCATCGATCCGCTGACCTCGACATCGCGTATCCTCGATCCGCTGATCGTGGGCGAAGAGCACTACCGTGTCGCCAACGAGGTCAAGGCCATTCTGCAGAAGAACAAGGAACTGCAGGACATCATCGCCATCCTCGGCGTCGATGAACTCGGTGAAGAGGACAAGCTCGTCGTCCACCGTGCTCGTCGCATCGAGCAGTTCCTGTCGCAGAACACCTACACCGCTGAGAAGTTCACGCAGGTGCCCGGCTCGACAGTTCCTCTTGCTGACACCATCGAAGGGTTCTCGAAGCTCTGCGCCGGCGAGGTTGACCACATCCCCGAACAGGCGTTCTACAACGTAGGTGGGCTTGACGACGTCATGCGCAACTACGAAGAGATGCAGAAGTAAGCCATGGCTGCACTCGATGTGAACGTCGTAGCAGCCGATCAAAAGGTATGGGCTGGTGAGGCCAAGCGCGTCATCGCCCGTACCTTGGACGGCGAGATCGGCATCCTGCCGGGCCACGAGCCAGTTCTTGGTGTCGTTGCCGATGGTGAAGCACGTATTCTCACGACCTCTGAGGAGACCATCCGGGTCAAGGCCGATGGTGGATTCCTCTCGGTCGAGAATGATCGCGTCATCATTGCCGCTGATCAGGCCGAACTTCTCTGATCCGTCAATTAAACTGGCAACCGTGAACCCTTCCGTCCTTCTGATCGTTCTGCTCTCGTTAGTAGGACTCGCCCTCGCATTGATCGTCGTCGTGACGATTCGACGCAGGTCGATTTCGAAGCTCTCCGGTGCTTTTGACTGTTCCATCAACGTGGGCGAGGAATCCTCTTCTCGCCCACGTTGGCGTTTGGGTGTAGCAGTGTTCTCAGTGGCATCACTGGACTGGTATCCCGTATTCGCGCTGACTCGACGCGCCGCAGTTCGTCTCCCGCGTGCCGACCTCGATATTCTCGTCCGTCGCAAACCCACGTCCGGTGAACAGTACTCGGTGCTGCCCGACGCAGTGGTGGTGGACTGCTCCTACGGGAAGGCTGATGGCCGACCTCGTTCCGTATCTCTGGCCATGGACACCGAATCGCTGTCTACGATGGCCTCCTGGCTGGAATCATCGCCCCCCGGCTTCAACCCGACGATGGGAAGGTTCACCTGATGGATGTCTTTCGCTTGACCGGTCCGAGTCGGCTGCGCGGTGAGGTCGATATCAGGGGAGCCAAGAACAGCGTCCTCAAACTCATGGCGGCCAGTCTGTTGGCCGTTGGCCGTACGACGATCACCAATGTGCCGGCGATCCTCGACGTGCGCATCATGGTTCAGCTTCTCATTCGGCTCGGCTGCGACGTCGATTACGATGCCGATCGGGGCATCGTCAGCATCGATGTTCCCGCGGAGGTCGGCATCCAGGCGGACTATGAGCTTGTGCGCGCAATGCGAGCGTCGATCTCCGTCCTCGGGCCGCTGACCGCACGGATGCGTGCAGCACATGTAGCCCTTCCCGGCGGAGACGCGATCGGCTCCCGGGGCCTGGACATGCATCAGGCAGGTCTCGAAGCTCTCGGTGCAACGGTGCATCTCGATCACGGCTATTTCGTCGCGGAGGCTCCCAGCGGTCTGCACGGAACGGACATCGTTCTCGAATTCCCCTCCGTCGGTGCGACGGAGAACCTGGTCATGGCGGCAACGTTGGCCCATGGTGTGACCACAATCTCAAATGCGGCCAAGGAGCCGGAGATCGTCGACATCTGCGCAATGCTCGTCGATATGGGCGCCCAGATCAGTGGGATCGGCACGGCCGACCTGACGATCACCGGTGTCGGCGAACTCCATCCGGTTGATCACCGTACGGTGGGGGACCGGATCGTAGCTGGAACCTACGCCTTCGGTGCGGCTCTCTCCAACGGTGATGTGACCGTGAAGGGAGTCGGACTCGAGCTGATGCCCAATATCGCGATCAAACTTCGCGACTCGGGCGCCACCGTCGATGACCTCGGTGAAATCGAGCTCGGCGATGGCACGCGTGGAAATGGATTCCGAGTCATCGGTGCCGAGCGGCCGCATGCGATTCGCGTCGCGACTATGCCGTTTCCCGGCTTCCCCACAGATCTGCAGCCGTTCGTGATCGCACTGAATTCAGTCTCAGACGGTGTCGGACTGCTGTCGGAGAATCTGTTCGAAGCTCGTTGGAGGTTCGTCCAGGAGATCGCGCGACTCGGCGCGAAGGTTCGAGTCGACGGCAACCACGCCCTGATCTCCGGTGTCAACAGCCTGTCCGGTGCCGAGGTGGAAGCCTCAGATATCCGCGCCGGCGCCGGCCTGGTGATGGCGGGCCTGCGGGCCGCGGGAATCACAGAGGTCTCCGGCATCGACCACATCGAACGCGGCTACGAGAATTTCGTATCGAACCTGCGCAGTCTCGGCGCCAACATCGAACGCGTTGAAAAAGCCGATATCCTCAGCTTCGAATAGGACTCAGAACAGACGCGAGTCAGGGTCGTCCATACCGCGCAGCGCATCGTAGTCTAAGACGACGCAGCGGATGCCACGATCCTCGGCCAAGGTCCGAGCTTGGGGTTTGATCTCCTGAGCGGCGAAGACTCCCTGGACCGGTGTGAGCAGCGGGTCACGGTTCATCAGTTCCAGATACCTCGTCAGCTGCTCGACGCCGTCGATATCGCCACGTCGTTTGATCTCCACGGCAACGGACTTGTGGCCGTGGTCGCGGGCGAGGATGTCGACTGGCCCGATCGCCGTCATGTATTCGCGCCTGACTAGGCTGAAGCCGTCTCCGAGAGTCTCTATATGTTGGGCCAGCAGTTCCTGCAGGTGGGCTTCCACTCCGTCTTTGACCAGTCCGGGATCGGTTCCGAACTCATGCTGGTCATCGGCGATCACCTCGGCGATTGAGATGACGAGCTTGTCACCCGTCTTGGCCTGCGAGACCGTCCAGATTTCGGTCAGACCGGCCTCCTCCTGTTCCTGGCTCGGATCAGTGATTCTGATCGAACACGGGGGAGTCATCCAGTTCAAAGGCTTGTACGATCCGCCATCCGAATGGATGAGGATCGAGCCGTCGGCCTTGAGCATGATGAGACGGGTGGCCATGGGCAGATGGGCGGTCAGACGACCGGCATAATCAACGGAGCACTTAGCAATGACGAGACGCACGCGCTTCACCTTACGTGAGAGAATGGGCAGATGCCACGATCTACCTCCTCGCGTCGCAAAAACAAATGGCAGCAGGCGCCGCGTGAGCTCTCCGACTCCGTGAGTGGTCTGCGCACAAGTCGAGATCTGCCCGACGGGACATGGTCGGTGCAGAGCGTTGCCGGCAATTCTCAGGGCAAGGTCTATATCTGCCCGGGGTGCGGACAGGACGTGGCGTCGTCGACGGCACATATCGTTGCCTGGCGACAGGCCGCGCGACACGGCACCGAGGTGGGAGTTGATTCCCGTCGCCACTGGCACACGAGGTGCTTTCAGAAATTCAGGTGAGGGTACTGGTCGTCGGCCGATCGTAGGCGGGCCAGGAATCGAGACCCGAAAAAAAGGGGCCAGTTCTTTGTGAACTGGCCCCTTCTCATCGGTGTGGGCTGTGGGATGGTGCAGACCTCAGCGCAGCGAATTCCCGGAACGCGACGCCTTGCTGCTCTTGCTCTGCGACCCCGAAACCTGAGCATCGATGGCTATCGTGTCGGCATCGGTAGCTCCATTCGGCAGGTCGGAGTCCTCGGCCGCATTGGAATCGTCCGTCGTGGCAGGTTCCTCGGCCTCCAACTGAGCTCCCTGAGGCTCCGCCGCCTCGGAAGGCACGGTCTGATCCGATGCCTCCGCAGTGTCCGTGGAGTCCGGTGATGCAGCTGTGTCGGTTGGGCCGTCCGTGCTCTTCGCGCCGGAATCCGCGTCGTCAGCAGCAGCGATGTCATCAGCCTTGTCTGTCTCCTCGGGATCCTCCGCCAGAAGGTCGGCGAGCTCCTGCTCATCGGCGATCTGCTCGGTGGCATGGGACGCAGACTCAGCCTTGGCAGGGTCGACGGAATCGCCGCCCATCACACCGGGCATGGCGAACAGCGAACGGAGCTGATCGAGCTGCGCTGTGATCGTCTTGCGCTGTTTGGTCAACAGGTCGACCTGGGACTGAGCCGATGCCACGTTGCGCTTGGCTTCGGCCGCGGATTCCTCAATGGTGGCTTCGGCCGTTGCCCGGGCTTCACCGATGAGGGTCTGCGCGCGAGTCTTGCCGTCGGCAATGATGTCGTCAGCCTTCTTCACCGCATCCGAACGGGTCGTCTCCGCTCTCTCTGCGGCTTCCTTGGCCTCTGTATCTGCCTTCGCCGCACGCGCCTGAGCCTCGTCGATGAGTTTCTTGTTCTCTATCTGAGCTGCGTCGTAACGCTTCTTGCGATCAGCCTCCGCCGCCTGGCGCTTGCCAGCCAACTCGACCTCCAGTTCGTCAGAAGCCTTGGTCGATGCCGCGTCCCGAGCCTTCGCAGCGGCGAGGAGTTCGTCGGCTTGTGCCTGAGCAGTGCTGATCGACTCATCTGCCTGGCTCTTGGCCTCTGCCCGCAGATCGGCAGCCTCCTTCTCAGAAGTCGCCCTGAGCCCGGCGAGCTCGTGTTCGAGGCTTTCGCGGGCTTCCTTCGTGGCAGCCTCATTTGCCTCTTTGGCCTGGTTGTATTCGCGTTCTGCTGTCGCCTTGAGCTCTGCAGCACGCTTTTCGGCAGCTTTCACAGTCTCGTCGGCGCGCAGCTCGGCCGAACTGATGATGGCATCAGCCTCGGAACGGGCATTGGACAGAGTGTCGTTGCTCTCTGTGTGCATGCGGGCACGAGCCGAAGCGGCTTCGGCTCGTGCCTTATTGCGAATCGTCTCTGCGTCGGAGTTTGCCTGTGAGAGAGTCTCGCGTGCCTGGGATTCAGCGATCTTGAGCAGATGGTCGATGCGGCTTCCGGGAGGACCTGAAGCCTCGGCGCTGTCATTGGCCGCCTTCTTCAGCTGGGCCTTCGCCTCGGAGAGTTCTCCGGCGATCTGAAGTTTCGCGCGATCAGCGTTGATGACCTGACTTCGGGCATCGGAAAGGGCCTTACGAACGGACTCGACCTCGGTTCGCAGCTGCTGCAGGCGAGAATCAACTTCACTTTTTTCGTAGCCGCGCATCGCTGTGCGGAATTCTTCGGTGGGCGTCACTGAAGTGGACTCCTGTCGTGTCAAGGTATGTGGTCAAATCGTCCCACCACTACTCTAACGGACTCACCATGAGTGTTGGGTGCGAATTCCCAAGTGTGGACGTCTCTCGCGACCATGACACATAACCCCCGTGACGGAGGCCACAGACAGCTGGACTACCCTTGGAGCAGGCAACACTTCGTCGACTTCCCTCGCTTTGAGCGGGGTACGAATATCTGAGGAGGAAATATGGCTGAAGCAGTGATCGTCGCGGGTGCGCGTACTCCGTTCGGGCGTCTGCAGGGAGGCTTGTCGTCGCTGACAGCTGTGCAGTTGGGCGGCAAGGCGATCTCGGGCGCACTTGGTCGCGCAGGGATCAGGGGCGAGGACGTCGAATACGTCATCATGGGGCAGGTTCTGCAAGCCGGGCTCGGTCAGGGACCTGCGCGGCAGGCCGCGGTCGAAGCCGGCATCCCGATGCACGTGCCCGGTGTCACCGTGAACAAGCTGTGTCTGTCCGGCATCAACGCGATCACACAGGCAGCCCAGCTGGTGCGGGCAGGGGAGTATGACGTCGTCGTCGCCGGAGGACAGGAATCGATGAGCCTGGCTCCCCACCTGCTGGAGAAGTCACGTTCGGGCTACAAATACGGTGATGTCGTGGTCAAGGACCATATGGACTATGACGGTCTGTGGGATGCCTTCACCGACCAGGCCATGGGTGGTCTGACCGAGGAGGCCAACGCCGGTGACTTCGAATTCTCGCGTGAGGACCAGGACGCCTTCGCTGCCCGCTCACATCAGCGTGCAGCGCAGGCCTGGGAATCGGGCGCTTTCGCCGATGAGGTCGAGGCAGTCACCATCACCGGTCGCAAGGGTGACGTGACCGTCTCCACCGATGAGGGCGTGCGCGCAGAGACGACCCCGGAATCGATGGCCAAGCTGCGACCGGCCTTCCGCAAGGACGGCACGATCACTGCCGGAAACGCCTCACAGATCTCCGACGGTGCATGCGCAGTCGTCGTCATGTCTCGTGAGAAGGCTGAAGCGCTCGGTGCCCCCATTCTCGCCGAGATCCGCTCGCACGGGTGGACGGCAGGTCCCGACTCGTCGCTGCAGCATCAGCCTTCACAGGCGATTCAGGCGGCTGCCGCGAAGGAAGGGGTCGCGGCTGATTCGTTCGACCTCTATGAGATCAACGAAGCCTTTGCCGCAGTCGGGCTCGCCAGTTCGAAGGACCTGGGCATCGATCCTGAGAAGGTCAACGTCAATGGTGGTGCTGTTGCACTGGGCCACCCGATCGGCGCCTCCGGAGCGCGCATCGTATTGACTCTTGCGCTCGAGCTCCAGCGCCGAGGTGGCGGCACAGGTGTCGCCGCCCTCTGCGGTGGTGGCGGCCAGGGTGACTCGCTCATCGTGTCCGTGCCCGCACAGAACTGACAAAGATACTTAAGACAAAGATACTTAAGGAGGGCATCATGCTCGTCGCATTCTCCGTCGCACCCAGCGGCGGTGACAATACGGACGCATCGGTCCACGATGCGGTCGCCGCGGCTGTCGAAGTCGTTCGACGGTCCGGGTTGTCTCACCGAACTGATTCGATGTTCACCACGATCGAAGGTGAATGGGATGAGGTGTTCGCTGTCGTCAAAGAGGCCACCGACGTCGTCGGTGAGTTCGGCCCGCGAGTGGCGCTGGTGCTGAAGGCCGATATTCGTCCCGGTTACACCGGTGAGATCGATGGGAAGCTCGAGCGCCTGGAAAGGGCCCTCGACGCTCGCGACAACGGCTGATCAGTCTGCTCATCACCGTCGAATGGTACCGACAGGTAAGTTGGGCACAGGTGAAACTCTCGGACATTTCCTAGTGACGCAGGTCTCATTCGGGTCTACTCTTTCTTTAAGGAAGAAGGAGATGAACAATGAACGGTTCCACGTATTTCACCACAGCCACCGCACTGACGATGGTCGCCCTGCTCGGGTTCATGGCGGCCGGTTTCTTTCCGGTCATCGTCGACTTCGCCTTCGCCATCGAAGCAGTGGCCGTCATCCTCGCCCTCACCGGACTAGTGGCGGTCTCATTCGTGACGGTGCGAAAGTCACTGGAGCGCGTCGCTCGCGAGTACTGATCCGCACGTCGAACACCCCTGCTGCGGGGTGAGAGTAGCTGCCCGGACACAGCGGCCCTCGTCAGTGTCTCAGAGTTCGATCTCTGAGACACTGACGAGGGCCGCTTTCTGTTCTCGTTCCGGCATCGGTTAGGATATTTGAGCCTCCGTAGCTCAGTTGGATAGAGCAACCGCCTTCTAAGCGGTAGGTCGCGGGTTCGAGCCCCGCCGGGGGTACTTTGGGGGTACTTTTTCTCAGACTGAGAGACCAAGTGACGCTCCCAGTATTCCCACCAATAGGCAATTACCCGTCGTTACGGCGTGGCAATTGGTGCACGGCTGGGAAAACGTAGAGAGTGGATGCGTGATGACAGACAGTAAGAGTGCCGTGACGCCACCAGTGGGAGGAGCGCTGAGCGATATCGCGAAGCGAGTCTCCGAAACCCGCTTCACCTTGCAGACCGAAGATTTCGCTGACGGTCGCGAACTGCACCGTCAGCTCTCCTCGGAGTTGACTGACTACCTGCTGCCGCGGATCAATCGGACGCAGACGCCCTTCATGATCGCCGTGGGCGGATCGACCGGCGCGGGCAAATCCACGCTCGTAAACTCACTGGTGGGACGAACAGTGAGCCCTGCCGGAGTGCGCCGACCAACGACGGGCAACCCGATCGTGGTCCATAACCCCGCCGACACCAAATTCTTCGAATCACAGTCCTTCCTGTCCGATCTGCCTCGCAGTACGGACCCCACGACTTCGACCCCATCTGTCGTACTCGTTCCCAATGACGACGTCGAACCCGGCACCGCTGTGCTTGACTGCCCGGACATCGACTCAATTGCCGAGTCGAACCGCGAGCTGGCTCGACGAATCCTGATGAGCGCCGACCTGTGGATGTTCGTGACCACAGCCAACCGCTATGCCGATGCTGCACCCTGGGCCCTGCTGAGGGACGCCGCGGTTCGCAACACCTCCGTGGCCATCGTGCTCGACCGGGTGCCGCCGGAGGCGAATCGCGAGGTCAGGCACCATCTTTCCAGCCTGCTGTCCGAATCGGGTCTGGCGAATTCGCCGATCTTCGCGGTGGCTGAACTCGAGCTGGCAGAGGGCCTGCTGCCTCACTCAGCGATCTATCCGATCCGATCCTGGATCAATCAGGTGAGCTCGGAGGCCCAGTCTCAGGAGCGCATCCGACAGCGGACCCTCACCGGATCGATCGGCGCAATGCCCGCCCAGGTGAAGTCTCTGGCCGACTACGCAGAGTCGCAGGAGTCGACTTTCGACGATCTGCAGCTCAGCCTTGACCAGACCTTCAATGCTGCGAGCGAAGGACTTGCCGAGATATTCTCCGACGGTCGCGTCCTGCATGGAGAGGTCAATGCCAGATGGCAGGACTTCGTAGGGACGGGACAGCTCTTTCGCGGTCTGGAGCCCACCATGGCTCGCATGCGCGACAGAATCTCCGCTGCGGTCACAGGCAAGCACGATGCTGCCTCGCCTCTGCACATCGCGATACTGCGCAGCGCAGCGATCTCACTGCGGGAACAGGCGATCGGTGTCGTTGACGAGATCAGTGCCCAGTGGCTGCGCAATCCGGCCGGATCGGCGTTGCTGGACGCACACCCCGAACTCCGGCAGAGCGCGAACGACCTTGAGGATGCGGTCAAGTCTGCCGTGAGCGGATGGTCCAACGAGGTGAACGCGCTCGTGCGAGACATCGGCCAGGGCAAGAAGTCTAAGGCCAGGATCCTGTCGTTCGGCGTCGGCGGAGTCTGCGCTGTCGTCGAATACGCGGCATTCTGGGACCCTAAGTACACATATGCGGACGATCATGCTTCGCGCAATGACGCGAATGTCGCTCTCAGTCTCGCCGGCACGATCTTCGGTGAACAGGAGGCCGTGAATCTCATCGGATCTATCAGGGATCGCTTCCTGACTACAGCGGCAGGAATCCTCGGCGACTGCCGCATGCCTTTTGACAACGTATTACGACTATCCGCGGTACCGGCGCGGCAAGCGGGCGTTCTGCGCGCCTCCGGTGATCGACTTGAGGTGGCATTGTGAACGATCCTGCACAGTCCGAGATCAGGCGTCGGGCCGAAGGCATCCGAGACACTCTGTCTCTGGGGCCCGACAAACTGAGTCCTGAAGTTCGCGAAGACGCGCAGAATCTGCTCGACCGCGCCGAGGATCGCCTCGGCCTGGGCGAGGAATTCACCGTCGTGGCCTTCGCTGGTTCCACTGGCTCGGGAAAATCGTCACTGTTCAACGCTGTCGCCGGGCTGGACATCGCCCGGGTCGGTGTTCGCCGTCCGACTACTTCCCGCCCCACTGCATGTGTGTGGGGCGAAGGTGGCAACGACATCCTCAACTGGCTGCATGTCCCAGAACGCAGCCGGACCTGGCGCGAATCGGCGCTCGACGGTGACGATCAGCGTAAGCTCCATGGTCTGATTCTGCTTGATCTGCCTGACCACGATTCGACCGCAGTCAAGCATCGTGTCGAATCTGATCGACTCGTGGGCCTCGTTGACGTTGTCTTCTGGGTCGTCGACCCACAGAAATATGCTGACTTCTCACTGCACTCCGAATACCTGGCGAAGCTGGCAGAGAACAGCGCGAACATGGTCGTCGTTCTCAACCAGGTCGACAAACTCAGTGACGAAGAGCAGAAAGCTGCTGCTGACCACCTGCAGAAGCTGCTCGTCGAGGACGGGCTCACCGACACCAAGGTGCACTTGACGTCTGCCGTGACACGAGATGGTGTTCCTGACGTCCGGTCGATTTTGGCTGACACCGTCGATTCCAAGCAAGCCGCCTCTGAACGCCTGTTGGCTGACATGCAGGCGATGGCGAAACGGATGCAGAACGAACTCGGCGAGCCGGTGGTTCCACCCGATGAACGTCCGGGAGCTTCGCGTCTGGTGGAGACAATGTCTGATGCCGCCGGCGTCGATGCTGTCGCGCAGACCGTCCACGATGACTATATTCGCCGGGCTTACCGCAAGACGGGGTATCCGGTGCTGGCATGGATGCAGAGAAATGCCCCCGATCCGTTGGGAGCTAAGCACGGTCAAGGCAGAGACGAACTCATCCGCGCGTCGGTGCCCGCGACCAGCAGAGCCCAAAGCTCTCAGGTGCGCCTGATGGCCCATGAGCTCATCGCAGAATCAGTGTCGACTATGCCGCGACCATGGCAGAGCGCAGTCGCGGAGGCTGAGAAGGCGAGCACTGCTGAGCTGTCCGACACGCTGGACTCCGCCGTCACCGCTGTGGATATCAAACCGCAGACTCCCGGTTGGTGGTCCTTGGCCAGGTTTCTGCAGATCATCTTCTTCATCGCCACGATCCTCGGGCTGCTGGGTGTCATCGCCACAGCGATCCTCGCCATCGTAGTGCCCGGAGTGCTTCCGGGATGGAGCTGGATTGTCAGTATCGGTCTGCTGGTGGTGGGGATCATCGGGTCCGTTGTGACTTCGGTGATCGCCAAGTCCGCGCGGAACAAGGGCGCGAATGAGGCGGCCAGCGACGTCGATCGCAAACTTCGCGAGGCTGTTGGGAGCGTGGCACAGAGCTCCTATCTGGAGCCTGTCAATGCTGTGATCGGCGAACACCGGCGCGCCTACGAGACGCTGCACTGACACTTCTGTGCACATGAGCAACGACTCGTGTGCCAGTGCCCTGTGGACGGTAGACAACCGTCCACAGGGCATTTTTCATGTCTGGACACTGGGCTGCCTGGCACGCTCAATGGTGGTTGACGTGTTCGGTCGATTCAGACCGTTTCGTCCCCGATGGGCGATCCGGCAGGGCAGATCACGAAACTACCCAAGAAATGAGGCAACACGATGTCCATCATTCCGATCAACCTCAGCGGTACTGTGGCCGCCGATCCGCAGAGCCGGACGCTTCCCTCGGGCAGAGCCTGCGCTTCCTTCCGTTTGGCGGTCAATCATTGGCGCCTGGACAAGGGGACCGGGGAATATGTCTCCGATACAACTTCGTGGTTCAGCGTCGACTGCTATGGGCCCTTGGCCAGCAACGCCTCGATGAGCCTCCATCAGGGAATGTCGGTGGTGGTGCAGGGGACCCTGAAGATCCGCGAATGGTCGACAGCGGAGAAGAGCGGAATCTCTCCGACTGTAGTCGCCGAGCACATCGGTCCCGATCTTCGCTACGGAACCGCCAATTATCAGAAGGCCGGCAGTGTGAACCGACAACACGATGGCCAGGCGCAGGAATCGTCAGGCAGCGACTCAGCCTGGGGAAGCCTCGGCGGGGCAGGCGCAGACGATGTCGGGCCCGATGCCTCCGAAGCGTCGAGCCTCGGCGCAGGGAACGAGGGAGAAGGCGACTCGGTAGGTGCAGGAGATGATGTGACTGCCGATGCTGCCGGAGGAGACTCCGGAGACCTTGATGATGCCATCGCTCGTGACACGGTGAGCGCAGCAGCACCGTTCTGAGCGAGGAGGAACAGAGCTGCATCACGGTCATCGCAGGGGTCACGTGAACTTGTCGATGCTGGAACACGTTGGATCTGACCGCGATAGTGCGCGCAATCGGTTAAAGTGAGACTGTTCATCGTTCCCACCTGCTGAGGTTGTTGATGCGTCTCGTTCCCCTCCTGAGTCTCGGAGCTCTGACCTTAGCTCTGTCGGGCTGTTCGCTGCTGGGCATCGGTGGTGATAGTTCTGATCCGACGCCCGCCCGCACTCCGGCGAAACCGGTAGCCGAGGTCGACAAGGTCGTCAAGGCACTCAAGCCACTGACCGGCAATGAGGAGAAGGTCCCGTCGACGAAGAAGTTCTTCACGACCATGATCGATGCAGGCTATGATGCGGACCAGCTCGAAGCCACAATCGACGATTCGCCGTTGGGCAACGACGTTCCCTCGAAGATGTTCGGCGTCAAAACCGACAAAGGCTGCGTCATCGGAGAGATTCGGAAAGGCAAGGCGACTGCAGAGCTGATGCCTCCCACAGAATCGACCGGTTCGTGTCTGTTCGGCGAGGTCGAACGTCCGAAGGGTGTGAAGGCACCTGAAGGCGACAAGCGCGAAAAGGACGGCGATTCCAACGGCGCCGGGCATATGCCTGGCGAGGATATCAACGGCAAGGACGGAGCCTCAGAGAGTCCGGCGCCAGACGAAGGGTCGGAAGGCACCTCGTCGCAGGGCACATCTTCAGACGGCTCTTCATCCGAAGGTTCTTCTGAGGGCACCTCCTCCGAAGGCTCTTCGTCCGGAGGGACATCGTCGGAAGGCGGCTCCTCCGAGGGGTCATCTTCGGGTGAAGCACCATCATTGGGCGGCGGTTGATCCAAGGGTTTCGAGGAGTGACTCAATTGGCACTTGTGCGTGCTGAACCGATAACCTGAAGTTATTATGGCCGAATTCATTTACACCCTTCACAAGGCGCGTAAAGCGCACGGCGACAAAGTCATTCTGGATGACGTGTCGATGTCCTTCTACCCCGGTGCGAAGATCGGCATGGTCGGTCCGAACGGTGCCGGTAAGTCGACGATTCTCAAGATCATGGCCGGACTCGAACAGCCGTCCAATGGTGAGGCTCGGCTCAGCCCCGGCTTCACAGTGGGCATCCTGCTGCAGGAGCCACCACTGAACGAGGACAAGACTGTTCTCGGCAACGTCGAAGAAGGCGTCGGCGAGATCAAGGCAAAACTCGACCGCTTCAACGCGATCTCTGAGGAGATGGCCAGTCCCGATGCAGACTTCGATGCCCTGATGGAAGAGATGGGCAAGCTGCAGGAAGCGATCGACGCTGCGGATGCCTGGGACCTCGACTCTCAGCTTGAGCAGGCGATGGATGCTCTGCGCTGCCCACCGCCCGACGCTGACGTCAGTGTGCTCTCAGGTGGTGAACGCCGCCGTGTGGCGTTGTGCAAACTGCTGCTCGAAAAGCCTGATCTGCTCCTGCTCGATGAGCCCACAAACCACCTTGACGCGGAATCTGTGCTGTGGCTGGAACAGCACCTGCGGACCTACCCCGGCGCTGTCATCGCAATTACTCACGATAGGTACTTCCTCGACCACGTGGCCGAATGGATCGCTGAGATCGACCGCGGACACCTCTATCCCTACGAGGGCAACTACTCGACCTACCTGGAGAAGAAACAGGAACGTCTGCAGGTCCAGGGCAAAAAGGACGCGAAGCTGTCGAGGCGCCTCAAGGACGAACTCGACTGGGTCCGGTCCAACCCGAAGGCCAAGCAGACGAAGTCCAAGGCCCGTCTGGCACGCTATGAAGAGATGGCAGCAGAGGCTGAGAAGACCAAGAAGCTGGATTTCGAAGAGATTCAGATCCCTGCCGGTCCTCGCCTCGGCGACATCGTCATCGAAGCCGACAGCCTGCAGAAGGGCTACGATGATCGTCTTCTCATCGACGGGCTCAGCTTCTCACTGCCGCGTAACGGAATCGTCGGTGTCATCGGCCCCAACGGCGTCGGCAAGACGACTCTGTTCAAGACCATCGTCGGACTCGAAGAACTCGACGGGGGAGACCTCAAGATCGGCGACAGCGTCAAGACCTCCTACGTTGACCAGTCCCGCGGCGGAATCGATCCCAACAAGAACCTGTGGGAAGTCGTTTCTGACGGACTCGATTTCATTCAGGTGGGCAACGTGGAGATGCCGTCGCGAGCATATGTCTCCGCATTCGGGTTCAAGGGCCCGGACCAGCAGAAGAAGGCGGGAGTGCTCTCCGGTGGTGAGCGCAACCGCCTCAACTTGGCGCTGACCCTCAAACAGGGCGGAAACCTGCTGCTGCTCGATGAGCCGACAAACGACCTCGACGTGGAAACGCTGGGTTCCTTGGAGAATGCACTCCTGGAGTTCCCCGGCTGTGCAGTGGTCGTCTCGCACGACCGTTGGTTCCTCGACCGCGTGGCCACGCACATCCTCGCCTGGGAAGGCACAGAAGACAACCCCGCGGGCTGGTTCTGGTTCGAAGGGAACTTCGAGTCTTACGAGAAGAACAAGATCGAACGACTCGGTGAAGACGCGGCTCGCCCTCATCGCGTGACCCACCGTCGCCTCACCCGTGACTGACTGATTGAGTTCTGCGTGATGGACACTGTCAGCGCAGCGCACAGGGCTGATTGCCTACTGATGATGCCCCGGTTGATGACCGGGGCATCATCAGTAGGCAGGAGTTCTGCGTGTTGAGATCGGTCAGCGCTCTGGCAGCCGCCTATCGGGAGAACAGATCGCCGAGGCGAAGCACAAGCTTGAAGAGATATCTCACGGCGATGGTGCCGACGATTCCGATGACGATTGATAGGAGCGCAATCAGCGCGAGGTTGATGTCCATTGCCTCGCGGAGGAATACCAGGGCCACGATCGTGATGACGATGAAGAGCGCGACATTGACCAGACGGGAGAGGATCCTCCCAAGGATCTCGATCATCGCGGTGTCGTGGTTCACTGAGGTGCCTTGATGCGGACCATGCCCTCCTGCGCCACTGTGGCCAGCAGCTCGCCGGTCTGGGCGAAGATCCGCCCGTATCCGAGACCGCGGCCTCCCTGGGCGGCGGGAGACTCCTGAACGTAGAGCATCCACTCATCGACCCGGACCCGACGATGCCACCACATCGCGTGGTCGAGGCTCGCCACCCGGAGCCCCGGACTCGTCCAACTCAGTCCCTGACGGCGCAGTACCGGTTCGAGCAGGTTGAAGTCGCTGGCGTAGGCCAGTGCGGCAGCATTGAGCACCGGATCATCGCCGAAGGGCGAGCTGGCGCGGAACCACACGTGCTGCCGTTCGCGCTGGCGGTCATCGGTGGAGGTGAGATACAGGGAGGCCTCAACTGGACGGATCTCGAAGGGTCGCTTATTCAACCATTCGGTGACCTGTGGTGTGTCCTGTCCTGCGAGAATGTCGCGCAGCTCCGGGCACTCCAGTGGACCGGGCAGGCCCGACGGCATGGTCTCAGCGTGTTCGAAGCCCTCCTGCTCGATTTGGAATGAGGCGATCAGGGACAGGATCGGCACATCCTTCTGATAGGCGTGGACACGCCGAGCGGAGAACGATCGCCCGTCACGGAGTCGTTCGACACCGAACTCGATCGGTTCGCTGACATCCCCGGCACGAAGGAAATAGCCGTGTAGTGAATGGATGAGGCGATCATCCGGCAGGGTCGAGGCAGCGGCGACTACGGATTGTGCCACCACCTGACCGCCGAAGACACGCCCATCTGGCTTGTATTGGTTCTGTCCGACGAAGTAGTCGCTCTCTCGAGACGCTGAAGCGGAACTCAGGGTGTCGAGTTCGAGCACTTTGCGCAGTGTGTCGACGTTCGCCTTCGCAGTCGTGGGTTCTACATCGCTCATATGGGCCTCCAGCCTGCGACAATGATTCTCGTCCTTGTGCTCATGATCCTATCGCGGCACTCACCGCCGCAGTGAAAGTGGCATGATGGGTCCTATGCACACTGGCACCACAAATCCCCATCTGCACGAATTCACACGAGTCCTGCTGGAACTGAGATGGGGTGACATGGATGCCTACGGCCACGTCAACAATGTCACTCAGCTGCGCCTGCTCGAAGAGGCACGTGTCCGAGCGTTGGGGTCACCGACGCACAGCACCGATGCCCCCACAACTCCTGGTCAGCTGGGAATCTCGGGCACGGTATCGGGGATCACGATTCCGGCGATCTTCGCCGAGGCTTCGAACACCACCGAGCTGCTCGTTGCCTCGCACACGATCGAGTATCGCCGACCGATTCCCTATCGCGCGGGACCCATTGCCATTGACCTGGTCATCAGCGAGGTCAAGCCGGCGTCTGTGACCATCGGTTACGTCATCGCCGAACCCGATGGTTCGGTCGCCTATACGCTGGCGGAGACGGTCATCGTCTTTGTGGACAGAACAAACTCTCGACCACGGCGCCTGAGCCAGGAGGAGACAGCAGCTATGTCAGATGTCATTCGACCAGCCGTTCCGATGCGGAGTCGCCGGTGACGGAACTGGAGATCGCCGATCCGCTCGCGATGAAGGATCTGGCCGCATTCACTTCGCTGGCCCATCGTCTGGACCCCGATGGAGCCATGCGTCTGCACGTATCATCGACCGTGCTCGTCGTGACCATTGCACCCCTGTACCCGCATGGGATCGGCGACTCCACACCCCTGGTGCTGGCTATGCGCATGCTGCGCCTGAACGGACCGGAAATGGACGGTCTCGATGAGGTCGTGCCCTTGGCCAACCTCAAGGATCGCTTCGCCAGAGAGGAGAACGCCACCCGTCTGCCAGTCCCGCCGAACTCGGTCCTGGTGTCCTGGACCGGCATAGCGCCCCCGAAGGGGCAGTGGTCGGCCCGTGACAGAATCGCCGGTGACGTCCTTCGTTCGACCGCCGAGGCGGGAGTCGCGGAGATCAGCGACGGTGCTCCCGAGGGTGCCGGCTCACACGCGGTGAAGGCACTGCGTTCGCGTGTGTGGTCGAAGCCGATGACAGGGGTAGGAGGCACAGAGCTGCCCGGGGGGCTCGCATTCGCCGCGAGCGCGCTGCGGTTCATCCCGGAGGCCGATACCGCCTCGGCGGGGGAGACCACCGAGGAATACGAAGTCTTCGCGACCTCCGGATGGCTGCGTATCTCAACTCCGGGCGGGCATCTTCTCACCCGGGCCCGATGACCCCTCAGCTGTGACAGCTCGGCGTCGCTCCCGCAGGCAGCGCCGAGCTCTCAGACCGGATTGCTGTTCGTGTTGACCATGGCCGTAGCCGCCCGTTGGAAATAGTCCCAGAAGATCTCATCGTAGAGCGGCGGCAGCGCCACATCATCAAGCGCTGCCCGCATGGACGTCAGCCAACGGTCACGAGCGTCGAAGTCGACGGCGAAGGGGAAATGGCGCATCCGCAGCCGTGGGTGGCCGCGTTCTTCCTGGTAGGTCGTGGGACCGCCGAAATACTGCTCCAAGAACATCTGCAGCCGGTGCTTGGCGCCGGTGAGGTCGTGTCCCTCCGGGTACATCGCGATGAGCACCTCGTCGCGGTCCACGTGATCGTAGAAGACATCGACGAGGCGGGTGAAGGTGGGATGGCCGCCGACAGCGTCAAAGATGGTCTCGTTCGATGTCTGGGTCATGTTCAGCTCTCTCTGTCTGAGGTGTCGGTTCCGGCTTCATCCGCTGTCGACCGGATCTCGTCATCACTGGGCAGCGGCGAGGGTCCGTGATCCTTGGTTCGCCGCGTCACATGGGTGGCCCGAGCCTGGTCATCGGCGTCGGCGTCGATGGTGCTCTCAGGCGACTCAGTCGACCGCGGAAGCGTCCTGAGGACGGTCTCCTGAATGATCGGGATGGTGATTCCGCGCCTGTCGAACTCATTCGTGAGTTCCGCCCGGAAGGCACGTTCGACCATCCACTGCAGATTGGGCTTCGTCTTGATCATCGTCCTGATCACCCTGTACTCGGCAGAGAGAGACTGGACGCCGGCGATCTCGGGGAGTTCGAGCATTGCGGAGGCGACCTCCGTGTCCTTGGCCATTTCAGCGGTGACTGTTTCAGTGATCTCACGGTAGGTGTCCATGGAGGTGGAGTAGTTGACGGGGATCTCGAGTACTGCACGCGCCCAGCCCTGCGACAGGTTGCCGACTCGCATGATCTCACCGTTGCGCACATGCCACAGGGTTCCCGTGAGATCACGTACAGCTGTCTTGCGGAGACCGAAGTCCTCGACCTCGCCGACGGCTTCGCCCAGGTCCACGGTGTCGCCGATGCCGTATTGATCCTCGATGACCATGAAGAACCCGGACAGGTAGTCCTTCACGAGCTCCTGAGCGCCGAAGGCCAATGCCACACCGACGATGCCAGCCGAAGCCAGGATCGGTGCGATATTGAAGTTCAACTGGTCGAGGACCATGAGGATCGCGATGACGCTGATGATGATCGTCGCCACGGACGAGAGCATCCGACCCACGGTCTTCGCCCGCTGCGCGCGGCGTTCACGAATCACAGTCGGCTCGATGCCGGTCCGCTGGGATTCCATGACCGAGCTCGAGAACTTGCTGTTCTCCGCCTTCTTCTCGCTGCCCACGGTGCCCTTGGCCACTGCAGTGGAGAAGCGTCGGATGAACAGCCGCATCACCACGTTGAGCACGATCGCGCCGATGATGATGATGACGATCCTCAGCGGAGCATCGAGGAGAAAATCCCAATCGATCTTGGGTGCGGTCACGAGGTCAGTCTTCAGTGCATCGAAAGTCATGATGCCACGAGCCTAACGGCCGAAGGTCAATGCGCCCTTGGAACTGCTGGACACTTCCTGAGCGCTCAGAGCTCGCTGGGCATCGGCAAGATTCTCACGCATCAGGCGAACTAGACCTTTAGGGGCCGCGGGGTGATCGTCCAGCCATTCCCGGGTGGCTTTGACAGTGTGCTCGCTGACCGGGGGGAACAGCCGCAGCGTCATGGTCTGCGCCATCTCCAGGGTCCTCGTCTCCCACCATCCGGAGACCCGCTGGAAGTACTCGGTGGAGAAGTCGCGCAGTGGTTCCTCCGAGACGAGGATCTCACCGGTCTCCGTCTGCAGACCGGAGGCGAATCCCAGCGCGAGAGCCGCGAGTTCCGAGTTCGGGAGGTCAGCCTCGTCGAGAATGCGGATGAACGCCTTCGACTTCGCCGCCGAGGTGGGGCGTGCGCTGCGAGCGGTCGCAGCCTGACGTGCCCCGGTGGCCGAAGGGTCCGTCTTGGTCATGGCCGTGATTGCGGAGTCATCGATCGCATCGTGTGCCGCGAGTGCGATGATGATCTCCCAGGTGAGATCGGTATCGATGGTGATCCCGTGGACTGTGTCCCCGGTCGCGTCCAACCAGGACTGCAGTTGGGAGATCTGGGCCTGAGATGAGGCATGTTTGATGAAGCCGCGGACGAATTGGAACGCCTGGTCTGTGCCTCCGGGCACGGTGTCGAGGAGTTGCGCGAACCGATCGGCGATGGATGTGTGAGCCTCTGCCCGCGCCTGCGGGGCCAGGTAGGCCCCGACAGCGGTTTCGAGTTGACGCATCTGGGAGAGCAGTCCCGAGGAATGTGTCACGACCGCACAGTTGTCCAGGACAGTGGTGATGTAGTCCTGGGCCGGACGCTGTCCGTCGCGCACCGTGTCCCAAAGGGTCCCGAGGATCAGCAGCTGCGTCAGCGAGTCGTCGAAGTCCCCGAGCCGCTCGGCCGCGACGTCCATGCTCTCGCGATCGAAGCGGACCTTCGCATAGGTCAGATCTTCGTCATTGACGATGATGACGTCGGGCTTGGACAGGCCGCGAGCTTCGTCGACGATGGTCGAGTCCGAATCGATGTCGATCGGGAAACTGTGAGTGCGGACCAGTCGGCCATTCCCATCGTCGGAGTAGAACCCGATGGCCAGGCGATGCGGACGCAGCGACGGAGCCGGCTGTCCTTCGATGATCCAAGGCTCCTGGGTCACACGCAGCTTCGTCACCACCTCGGCGCCGTTGTCGGACTCGGTGTCGACCTCGGCCTCGATGAGGTTGATACCGGATTCCTCGAGCCACAGATTCGACCAGGTGGCGAGGTCACGTCCGCTCGTCGCCTCGAGCTCGCCGAGGAGGTCTGGCAGTTCGGTGTTCGACCACGCATGCTTGTCGAAATAGCGTTTGAGACCGGAGAAGAACTCTTCCCGACCGACCCACGCGACCAACTGTTTGAGCACCGAGGCACCCTTGGCGTAGGTGATGCCGTCGAAGTTGACCTCGACATCTGCGAGGTCTTCGATGCTGGCGACGATCGGGTGTGTGCTCGGGAGCTGATCCTGGCGGTAGGCCCACGACTTCTCGATCGTGGCGAACGTGGTCCATGCCTCCGTATACTCGGTGGCCTCGGCGGTGGCCAAAGTCGACATGAACTCCGCGAAGGACTCGTTGAGCCACAGGTCGTTCCACCACTTCATCGTGACCAGATCGCCGAACCACATGTGCGCCAGTTCATGGAGCACGGTCACGGTGCGGCGCTCGACAAGAGCCTCGGTGGGCCGAGACCGGAAGACGTAGTTCTCCAGAATGGTCACGGCGCCGGCGTTCTCCATCGCACCGGCATTGAACTCCGGGACGAAGAGCTGATCGTACTTCTCGAACGGGTAGGACACCCCGAACTCACGTTCGTAGAACTCGAATCCGGCCCGTGTGATGGTGAACAGGTTCTCGGCATCGAGATGGTCGAAGAGCGACTCGCGGCAGTACAGTCCAAGGGGGACAGGCGAGCCATCGGAGGAGATGAGCTCGGAATGCACGCTGCGGTACGGGCCGGCCACGATCGCAGTGATGTAGGAGGAGATCGGAGTCGTCGGGGCGAACTGCCAGACTGCGGTGTCCTCAACCGGCGCTTCGTCGAGTTCGGTGAAGACTTCGCTGGGATCACCGGGAGTCGGAGTGGGGGAGTTCGACACGACCGTCCAGCGCGCGGGCGCCACAACTGTGAAGGAGAACGAAGCTTTGAGATCGGGCTGTTCGAACACAGGGAAGACGCGTCTGGCGTCGGGAACCTCGAACTGTGAGTAGAGGTAGACCTCATCGTCGATGGGATCGACGAAGCGGTGCAGGCCCTCGCCGGTGTTCATGTAGTAGAAGTGGGCATCGATGACGAGCTCATTCTCATCGGCGAGGCCCGGCAGAGTGATCCGGGACGCAGAGACGACCTCGGAGGCCTCGAGATCGAGTCCGTTGAGTCGGATTCGTTCGACGCTGGCGGTGATGGCATCGATGAATGTCGTTGACTCGGGTGTTGCGGTGAAGCGGATGCGGGAGCGAACTCGGAAGCTGTCGCCCTCTCCTGTGAGAATCAGGGTGTTCTCGTAGCTCGAGACGTCGACGAGGGATGAACGTCTGCGAGCTTCCTCGCGGGTGAGGTTGTATTGGGGCACTTTGAGGTGACCTCCGCTTCGGGTCCGGGTGTACTTCGCCATTCTTTCATGGACGCATTCCTCATCGGTGCCGAGGCTTGATAAATTGGCCTCGGACATCGCGGGAGTTTCGCCGGATCCCGCGCCCACCCTAATGAGGAGTGAAATTGAGCAGAGAAACACTTGACCTGTGGTTCGACACGGCCTGCCCGTGGGCATGGATGACGTCGCGCTGGGGCCTGGAGGTCGCCAAGGTCCGCGACATCGAAGTGAAATTCCATGTCATGAGCCTGAACATCCTCAACCGCGACAAGGACATCCCGGCCGACTACCGGGAGCTGATGGATCGTGCTCTGGCACCGATGCGCATCGTCACCGCTGCAATCGCCGAACACGGCGAGGAGATCACCGAGTCTCTCTACACGGCGATCGGAACCCGCATTCACCCAGGCGGCGAGCAGGACTTCGGCAAAGCCGTCGCCGAGGCGCTGGATGAGGTCGGTCTGCCCGCTGACCTCATGCAGTACAGCGAGAGCGACGACTATGACGCCGCTCTCCAGGAATCTCATGATGAGGCACTGGCACTCGTCGGCGACGATGTGGGCACGCCCATCTGCCGTGTGGCAGGAACGGCTTTCTTCGGCCCGGTCGTCACTCCGGCGCCGAAGGGCGAGGATGCTGGTCGACTCTTCGACGGAGTTCTCGCTGTCGCCTCGACTCCCGGCTTCTTCGAGCTCAAGCGCACGCGCAATCAGGGTCCGATCTTCGACTGAGGCTGTGACCGCGTCTCAAACACGTCCCGAAGCACACACGAACACACGCACAGTCTTTCCCGGGCATCTGGTCCCGGGCACTTCGAAGGAGTGACCACATGAAGGTTCATCTCGGAACCGACCACGCAGGATTCGAATTCAAAGAGGTTCTCAAGGCCCACCTCGGCGAGTCGGGTCACGAGGTCATCGACCACGGCGCGCTCGAATACGACGCACTCGATGACTATCCCGCGTTCTGCATCGCCGCGGCACAGGCCGTCGTCGATGATCAGGCAGCGGGTGTTGAGGCCCTCGGTGTCGTCATCGGCGGGTCCGGCAACGGAGAGCAGATCGCTGCGAACAAAGTCAAGGGAGCCAGGACCGCCCTGGCCTGGAACACTGACACCGCAAAACTCGCGCGCGAACACAACAACGCTCAGATCGTGTCGGTGGGCGCCAGACAGCACACGGAGGCTGAGTCGATTGCCATCGTCGATGCCTTCCTCACGGAGCCCTTCTCCGGCGAAGAGCGGCACGAGCGTCGGATTCGGATCATGGACGAGTACGAGGCCACAGGCAAGGCCGGCCTGTGATCACGGGGGCAATGCTGTGAAGATCCGTGGAGCCGTGCTTCGGGACATGGGTGCCCAGCGCCCTTACGCTCAGACTCGGCCGATGTCGATCGAGGACCTCGAACTCGACGGGCCCGGTCCCGGTGAGGTTCTCATCCGTCTCAGCGCTGCCGGTGTCTGCCATTCCGATCTCTCCGTCGTCGACGGCAACCGGCCTCGGCCGCTGCCGATGCTGCTCGGGCACGAAGGCGCAGGAATCGTCGAACAGCTCGGTGCAGGTGTCGATGACTTGGAGATCGGCGATCAGGTCGTCACCGTGTTCCTGCCGCGCTGCGGCGAATGCGCGAACTGTCTCACGGACGGCAAGCTCCCGTGCACTCCGGGCAGTGCCACGAACGGCACGGGAACCTTGCCGTTCGACGGACATAAGGTCCGCCTTCACGATGATGCGGGTGCCGAAGTGCTCCACCACCTCGGTGCGTCGGTGTTCGCCTCCCACGCTGTGCTCAATCGCGCCTCAGTCGTCCCAGTGGCCTCCGACGTTCCCGCATCGATCGCGGCCGTGCTCGGCTGTGCGGTCCTCACAGGCGGGGGAGCGGTCCTCAACGCGGGAGTTCCGGGACCTGAGGACGAGGTCATGATCGTCGGACTGGGCGGGGTCGGGATGGCTGCCCTGATCACGGCCCTGTCCGTTGAGACTGCCGGCGTCATCGGCGTCGATGCGAATCCGGACAAACTGCTCCGGGCAAAGGAACTGGGCGCTGCCGAGGTCTACACTCCCGAGCAGCTGGGCCAGCGACGGGCACCGATCGTCATCGAATGCGTCGGCCATCCGCGGGCCTTCGAAACCGCGTTCTCCGCGACCGCGGTCGGCGGGAAGACCATCACAGTGGGCTTGCCTGCCCCGGACGCGCAGGCACACATCACCCCGGTCACCCTCACCGCCGAGGCACGCACCGTCATCGGTTCCTACCTGGGCTCGGCGGTGCCAAGCCGTGACATTCCCGTCTACGCCGATCTGTGGCGTCAGGGCAAACTGCCGGTCGAGGAGCTGGTGTCGGACACAATCGGCCTCGATGACCTCAATGAAGCCTTCGACGCTCTGGCGGGCGGAACTGTTGTGCGGCAGGTCATCGACTTCCGGCGCTGAGGTCAGATGGAATGCGGAGGATCCGGTCGTCGCCGTCGGCCGGATCGCCGCGCCCGTCCGTGTTGTTCGTCAGGATCCATACCTCGCCACTCGGTGTCGTCACCACATCACGCAGGCGACCGAACTCACCGGAGTAGGAAACTTCGGACTTGGCGACATCCGCTGATGGCACGGTCCGCAGGACCTGACCGCGAAGGTTGGCGATGAGAATTGTGTCGTGGCTGATGGCGATTCCACTCGGGCTGGCCTGGTCGGGGCTCCACTGCTGAATCGGATCGATGAAATCATCGTCATCGGCGCCGCCCTCTGAGATCCCTTCGATCTCCGGCCAACCGTAGTTGCCGCCGCCCTCGATGATGTTGAGTTCGTCCCAGGTGTCCTGGCCGAACTCGCTGGCATACATGGTGCCGTCCTCGTCCCAGGCCAATCCCTGCGGATTGCGGTGGCCATAGGAGTAGACGAGGGAATCGTCGAAGGGGTTATCCTCGGGCACACTGCCATCGGGCTTCATTCGCAGGATCGAACCCGAGAGCGACTCACGATCCTGTGCAGCACTCTGGTCGCCGGCATCTCCGACCGTTGCATAGAGCATCCCGTCCGGGCCGAAAGCCAGGCGCCCACCGTTGTGGAATCCGGCCTTGGCGATGCCGTCGACGATCGTCTCGGGCGAGCCGAGTTCGATCCCATCAGAACCGCGCGTGATCGGAAAGCGCTGGATTCGGTTGTCCGATTCGGCAGTGAAGTAGGCATAGAGACTGTCGCCGCGGACGCTCAGTCCCAAGAGACCACCCTCACCCGAGGCGGAGACGCCTGCAACCGTGGCGGCCTCCCGGACGTCTGCGGGGCGCTGAGAGTCGATTTCGAGGATACGAGCGGAATCCCGTTCACTGACCAGAGCTGTCTCCTCATAGAAGGCAATCGACCATGGGGCCTCTAGATTCTGGGCCACAACCTCCGATTCTGCATCGAGGCGGCTATCGTCATCGGCCCCGTTGCCGTTCTGCGAAGAGGGAGCCGCTGAGCTAGCTGAAGGCGAATCTGCGTGGGGCGTATCGCCTTGATCGGAGCCGCAGCCGCTCAGCGCCAGCATGAGTGTCATCGCCATAGCGGCGCGTCTACGAGCGGTGGCAGCAGGGCGGTCTCCGAACTGTGCCGCGAGGTGGTGCGGACCCGTGCATGGTGGCACCTTGTGGAGGAGTGGTCTGTCGTGTTCTCGGGTCGGCATCGGCGGCGCACCTTTCGGCCTCGGCAATCTGCGAGCCTGCCTTCCCATTGTCCCCTGTACTGACGAAAGATGGGAGGCGAGATCATCATGAGAGCGAGTTCAGCACGAGTCAGTAGTGGGCCATGGATACGAAGAAAGCCGCCCGGACATTCAGTCCGAACGGCTTCACTATCGTCGGGATGACAGGATTTGAACCTGCGACCCTCTGTTCCCAAAACAGATGCGCTACCAAGCTGCGCCACATCCCGCGACGTAGACAATCTAACCACAGGCAGGGGTCAAGATGCACATCGATTCGGCTCCTCAACGCGAATGGGATGCAGGTCACAGGCGGCACGTGAAGTCGCGGCAGGCGGTGTGACTCAGCTCATCTTCGGTCAATTTGGCGGCCGGTGCGGATGTCGACTATAGTCGTTAACGCAACACGGGGATGTAGCTCAATGGTAGAGCCTCAGTCTTCCAAACTGATGGTGCGGGTTCGATTCCCGTCATCCCCTCCAAGTTTTAGCCCTCTCACCAGGGCAAACGTCACCGAGAAGGTGATTTGGCCGCATGGATCCGAATTTTGGCCGCATGAAACCCGTATGATCGGGGCATGGCAAGCATCCGAAAGTACTCCACGACGAAGGCAAACAAGTGGCGCGTCGATTGGCGTAAGCCTGGTTCTCGGGACAAGGCGTCGATGACATTCGATACCGAAGCTGAAGCTCGAATGTGGAAGACCATGCTCGATGAGACTGGTTCTGACGTCATCGAAGCCGGACGCCGGTGGAACGCGGCTCAGTCTAAAGACGAAACTATCGAAGATCTCGTCACCGAATACATTGCCTTTCAATCGCGTGGTGACTCACGAACGCTCAAGGACTATCAGGCGCTTCAACGCAACCACATCACGAATGAGATCGGTTGGAAGTCGGCAGCGAGCGTTGAAGCAAAAGACCTGCGCAAGTACGTGAAGACACTGTTGGCGAAGAAACTCTCGCCGAAGACCATTCGCAATATCTTCACCATCGTCTCGGCCGCATTCAACTTGGCTGTCCAAGATCGCCGCGTTCAGGCCAACCCCTGCACCGGCGTAAGACTGCCGACTCTGATCAAGACAGAGCCGCCCATCATTGCTCAGCGCGACATCGATGTCATCATGAAAGCGATCGACCCTCACTTCTCGCTTCTCATTCGCACTCTGGCAGGTACCGGCCTGCGTTGGTCGGAGAGTGAAGCGCTTCTGTGCTCGGACCTCTACCACCGCAACGGCGTGACCTACATTCGTGTGTCGAAAGCGATGAAAGGCACAGGTAAAGGTCGCCACCCTGGACCGCCGAAGACGCCTGCAGCCGATCGCGACATCGCTCTCGACGATGACCTTGCAGAAGCCCTGGTCAACCACGTGAAGCTGCGCTCACTCGACGATCACATGTTCACGATGAAGCGCGGAGGCAAAATGAGCTACCTCGGCTTCACCGCGAAGTACCTCATCCCGACAGTGGAGCGAAAAGACGTCGACGTCAATTCAACTATTCGCTGCCACTCATTCCGCCACTATCACGCCAGCGTCTTGGTAGCAGCCGGTGTCGACCCCATTAAGGTCGCTCAGCGCCTCGGGCACACCGATACAACGATCACGCTCAACAGGTACTCGCACCTTCGTCCGGGTGCCGATTTCGAGACGCTGCAGGCTCTCAACGGAATCTGGGGTGACAACAATGAACCGGTGGATCCTGGTGCGGCTGCTCAGTCGGATGACGCGTCAGCATTCCTCGGCAGTATCCTCAACGGCAGCTAGTTGTTGCTGGCCAGGACGTTATTGACTGTTGAGGCTGGCTTGGTCTCCTACGGACTGATGCCCAGCCTGCGCAGGTGATAAGTGAAGACATCGAGCGCCTGAGCTGAGCTGCCACCATAGACCGCGACTTGTGTCCCGAGTCCTGTGGCCAGGCCGAACAAGAGTCGGGCTTCGGCCACGGGGTCGAGGTCGGCATTCAGATGGCCGTCTCGTTGCGCCTGGGCGAGGACGTGCGTGCAGAGGCCGATGATCTCGTCGTCGCCGGATGTCAGGAGGTCATGGATGCGAGGCTCGTTCTGGGTTCGGGCAGCGAACGCGACATTGACGCGGATTGCGTCTCGCACTACCGCTTCCTCGCCGAGAAGTACGGTCAGGATCGCCAGCATCACTTCGCGCGGCGAGCCCTCTGCCTCGGCGAGCAGTTGTTCGAGGTGCTGCTCGATCAGCAGGTAGGAGTGCTCGACCCCAGCGAACAGCAGGTCGTTTTTCAACGAGTAGTAGTGCTGCACCTGCCCCATCGACACCTTGGCCTCGACAGCGACGGATCGCAGTGACACGGCGTCGAGTCCTCGGGCGGCGATGACGCGCCACACGGCGGCCGCGATCCGCGCCCGGTGCTCCTCAACGTTCACGATCTTCGGCACGGGGCCATCATATTGCAATGCGATCGCATTGTCATATAGTCTCGGCATGACAATGCGAACGCATTGCAACAGGTGAGAGGGGTCGGCTATGAACGCGAAGAACTTAGAGATCGCGCAGGGGTTCGCCGTGTTTGCGGGGATCCTGCTGGGCGTGATCCCGTTGGTCGGAGTACTCATCGGCCAGGGGCCGATGCTTTGGAATCTCGTCCTACCCGACGAACACGGCGCGTCTCACTATGTCGCGCCTATCGCCGTCCTGGTGATCGCCGTCATCACCGTCTTCGCGCTTGAAGTGGCGAAGAACCGTCGGTAGATACAGACGGCTCGCACCGCGCTATGACTCATCGCAATGCACCGTTGACAGTCGAAGGGCGTCGTCGCCTGGTCGATCGTTGCCGCACCCGCCCGATCGCTCACCTCGCCTCTGAGACGGGCATCTCTCGAGCAGCTGCATCGAAGTGGGTCAATCGTTATAAGCGATTCGGCGACCTCGGGCTCATGGATCGCTCGTCAACGCCGCTGCGCCAACCAACTGCAACAGATCCTTCGGTGGTCGCGAGGGCCGAGTGGATGTGCCGCGAACACAAATGGTCAGCGGCGCGGGTCGAGTTCGAGCTCGCGCTCGGTGGCTTCAATATCAGCCGTCGCACGATCTCTCGCATCCTGCTCCAACTCGGCCTCAATCGGTGCAGATACATCGATCTGGATGGCGAGTCGAACCGCGAGCCTCAAGAGATCGTCGCCGAACGACCCGGCCATATGGTTCACATCGATGTGAAGAAGGTCGGACGCATCCCCGACGGCGGCGGCTGACGCGTCCACGGGCGAGACAGCGAAGAAGCACGGCACCCGACGCGGATACGTCTACCTTCACTCTGCAACCGGTGGGCACACCCGGCTCGCCTCTATCGAAGCCCTCGACGACGAAAAGGGCGCGACCGCTGCCGGGTTCCTCGAACGCGCAAAGAACTGGTTCGCCGCGCACGGCATCACCACGATCGAGCGGATCGTCACCGATAACGGCGCGTGCTACCGATCGAAGGTCTTCGCCGAGGCCATGTCCCCAACGTGGCACCAGCGGATCACGCCCTACACGCCGCGCCACAACGGGAAAGTTGAGCGCTACAACCGCATCCTCGCTGAGGAGTTCCTCTACGTCCGCGCCTGGCACTCAGGGCAAGAACGCTCAGACGGGCTCGTGGTCTGGAACATGCACTACAACTACCACCGGCCACACGGCGCACAACCACCAGCATCCGCCGTTCCCGTTGCTGTCAACAATGTCCTGGCCTCATACACCTAGCGCCCGGACGCTCCCACAACTGGCGCTGGAACCGCGAGAATAAGCAAGACTCTCAGCTGCGGCGGGGATAGACAACGGTTAGCGCGGCTGAGGCACAGATCGTCATGGTTGTACCCATGGCGACTGCGGTTACTTGGCCGGGCAAGCTCATGGCGGAGGCGGCGAGGCCGCCGACGAGGAATTGCAGTAGTCCCTGCAGGGAGGAGGCGGCTCCGGCAGCGGAGCCGTGGTCGCTCAGAGCCAGGGATGTGGCATTAGCCAGCACGATGCCCAGCATGGACACCGCCAGGAAAAGGCAGGTCAGCAGCAGCGGTAGTGGGAGGCCCAGCAGGGCGCAGGTAAGGACGCCGGCGGAGCCGAGGGTGGCCACGATCAGGCTGACACGCAGCAGGGTGTGCTCGTCGACGGCGCGGCCGACGAGCCAGGCGCTGACTTGCCCGAGCAGCACGATGCCCAGTCCATTGAGGCCGAAGACGATGCTGAACTGCTGTGCTGTGAGCCCGTAGGTGTCTTGCAGGACGAACGACGATCCGGAGATGTATGCGAACACGGCGGCGAACATCAGCGCTGCGGCGAGCACGTACCGCAGGTAGAGGAGGTCGGTAACCAACGATCGGAAGGTCCGTAACGTCGTGCACAGGTGGGCCGGCGCCCGATTGACGTGCGGCAGCGACTCGGGCAGTGCGAAGACGACCGCAAGTAGCAAGATGGCGCCGACGGCCGCGAGCGCTAGGAACACCGCCCGCCAGGTGGTGAGCGTCAGCAGTTGGCCGCCGATGACGGGTGCCACGACCGGTGCGACGCCGTTGACGACCATGAGGGTGGAGAAGAACCGGGTCATGGCGCTGCCGGAGAACAGATCCCGCACGATGGCCCGCGCCAGGACAGTGCCTGCAGCCGCACCCAGCGACTGCAGTATCCGGCCGGCGATCAGGTAGCCAACGGTGGGCGCAAGCGCGCACCACAGCGACCCCGCCATGTACAGCGCCATCCCGGCAAGCAGCAGGCGGCGGCGCCCCCAAGCGTCCGACAACGGACCCACGACTACTTGAAAGAGGGCCAGGCCGACGGACGAACGCCGTAAGGCTCATTTGAACCAGCGGAGCACTGGTGTGCAGCTGGTGGGCCATGCTTGGCATGGCGGGTAGGTACATGTCGATCGTCAGTGCACCGAAAGCGCTCAGCGAGCCGAGCAGCAGGGCCAACCGCATCCGGCGCCCCAGGCTCATCGGCTTCGGGCTGTCGATACCTGCCGTCTTCGTGACCTTCCGCGGATCTTGCGCGTCTCCATGAGTTATGGACATGGAATTATGTTGTCATAACTCGGTAGTATAGTGCCATGCCCCGAGACATAAAAGAACCCGTCGGCGGGGACGCCGGTGGCCAGCTCGCCGATCTCGCTGATCTCATTCTCAACGTCGGTCGGCTGGTTCGTGCCCGGACTCCGGAAGGCCCGCAGGTTGTGTCGCTGACCGAGACCGAGCGGCAGGTTATGCGGATCGTCGACTTGTACCCAGGGGCTGCACCGAGTGAGATCGCCCGCCGCGCCCGCCTGCAGCGCACCAACGTGAGCACGGCGCTACGAAACCTCGAGGGCAAGGGGATGGTTTCCCGAGCCGCCGTCGACGGCAGCGGCATCGCCGTGTGTCCGACCGATCGTGCGGCGTCCAACCTCCTGGTGCTCCGCGCCGCCTGGGCACAGGAGCTCACCGTTGTCCTGGGCGACGACCTCGACGCGGTCCGGAAGTGCACCCACCTACTCAGGCACCTGGAACACCGTCTTACCGCCGACGACCGCGGCGAACCATGACCCGAGACCCACTCGACTCTCGAATGGTCATGGCCTGGCTCCACTAGACCAGGCGACTGTGACTCATTCTGAAAGCATCGATGAGCATCGGCGCTGATCAATCCATGTGAATCGGTAGCAATCACCAGTTGTGCCGAGGTGCGGGCTTCAAATTCGGATCGCAGAACGCCGTATTGATCCGGTTCCGCTGACGGTGTAGAAACATGCATCGATTGCCGCCATATGAATGCGATTATGGGAGAACGAGAGTCTGGCGCCAGAGGCCCCGCTATGACTCACGCGCGCCTTGTTCGCCGGGTCTGCTGGCGAGAACTCGGTGATGACGATGATCTGGACTTCGATCTTTGGCGCTCTCATCGAGAAGGTCATGTTCGCCACGCTGGTCTTCGTCTTCGTCTCCGACTTGCTCGAGCGCACGCCGGTGTTCACGAAGCTCGTCGATCTGCTCAACTCGCTGCTTGGTCGTTTCCGCGGCGGCCATCTCTACACGACCACTATCGCCGGGGCCATCTTCGGGGCTATCGCCCACATCGGTGCCGTCATCACCGCTGCGGTCGGGTCGATCACGATCCCGTGGATGAAGAAGTCAGGGGTCAAGCCCGAGATCGCGGCCATAGTCGCCTCGGGGCTGGCCGGGTTCGGTGTCAGCTTCCCCTTCTCCGGGACGATGTTCATCCTCGTCGGCGGACTCGTCGCCCAGGGATCGATGGAATCTCAAGAGATCGTCAAGCCGCTGTTCTTCGCCGGGCCGTGGGCGCTCGTCTATCGTCTGATCGTCGCGTTTTCGATCGTGCGCAAATACAAGATATGATCGGTTGCGCCCGAGGATCGGCGGCCCATCCGCATGAACGCATCCCAGGGGTGGACGACAATTCTGCTGCTGGTCCCGATCTTGGTCCCTGCTCCTGTCGTTCGGCCCGCTCGCAGGCTTCCTCGCACACGCCACCGGAGTCAGCGCTCAGCCCGCGCCGGGCAAGACACTCGGCGACGGCACCGTCCTCGATCCGACACCGCTGGCGATGCCGGACGTGGTCAGCCTGCTCACCTAAATTCCCGTGCTGATGATCGTTTTCGTACGCATCCTCGGCCGGAAGTCCCTGGCGAAGTCGGTCTTCGGATGGTGTTGGCTCATCGAAGATTCGGCGTCAGGGGAATCACGATCTTCGCCGCCTCCTCAGAGTCGAATCTGCTCTGGGAGATCGGACTGGCCACTGAGCTCGAGTCGCTGCTGTCCTACGTTGATGTGCCTAAGTGGCTGATGGCGATCGCCATCGACGTAATCATCATCCTCATCGCGATGCCTCTGACTGCGAGTGCCACGATGGCGGCGATCGGACCGGTGACGGTGATGACCATGGCCAGCGCGGGCATTGCCGATGTTAACCCGCGCAAGACGTTCACCCCTCTGCTCAAGTACTACTGTGTTCCGCCGCTGGGTATCGGCACACTCATCGTTCTCGAATTCCTCCCGGTGTGAGTTTCGAGACGTCAAGAAAGGAATCGGAGAATGAATGATTCGACGGATCAGAAAAGCGGCCGCGTCCAAGCGGTGTTCTCGCATCTCTTCGCCGCCTCGACAGTGCTCTTCCTCCTCGGCGGGGCGGTGATCATCGTGTGCCAGATCGTCCTCATCGTTACTGCGAGGGAATGGCGGCCATCGACGTCGTCGAGGCGGTCGGACCTTATGCGTTCGGTACGTCCTCCGTGGTCGGACTGCTGGCCCTCGCCCTCAACTATTTCCGTAAGGTAGGACCTACCAGTGACTCGCGAGTATCCGCGGTACGCCGAGCTGGCGGCGAACACTCCGGAAGGATCCTCGTGGGGCGTATTCGCCGGCGCCGAGGAGGTGCGGACCGCAGCGAGGTCAGTGAGCAGTGGAGCAGTGTTCAATCTCGATAATGTCCTCGACCCCATCGAGCCCATCGACCCGCCGATGGCCAGGGCGCGGAAGGTATCCGAGCACGAGATCCTCCAGGCACACCCCGAGTCGCGCGACGATTTTCTCCATGAGTTCTTCTTCCAGGCGACCTCGCAGGACGACGGGCTGCGGCATCGTCGGGCATCCAGGCACGGGTTCTACAACGGGGTCGCCAATGAGAGGATCGCCGTCGGTATTCCGGATCTCGGAATCCAGGAGTGGGCGCAGCAGCCCGTCGTCGGCCGGCGAGTCCGGCTCGACTTCGCTGGGACTCTTCGCCGAGGCGGGGCGACCACTCGAGCACCGAGAGGGGCCGATCCTCGAGACGGGGCGTCTGGACGAGGCGTGCTGCCAGCAGGGGGCGTCCATCGAGGTTCGTGACGACGTCCGCTCGGGGCGCCGAGCGAGCGGTTTCCGGCAGAAGCGCTCCCGGGCCGAATGGATCGGGGATCATCGGGTGGCCGTGTTCGCCATGGACACCTTCGCCGTCGAAGTCCCGCCCGGCGCCTCTGACAGTGACTTCTTCGAATCGGCTCCCGAAGGCAGGGGGATGATGCATCAGGAACTCATCGCCACGCTTGGGTGCCTCGGGGTGAGCTGTGGAATATCAAGTCTCTGCTCGCCGATTCGATCACCACCGGACGGTGGGATGCGATGTGCGTGGTCAAGCCGCTCAACCTCGTCGGCGGTGTCGGCTCTCCGTCGAATGCCACAGCAATCCGTTGAAGGCTAATCCGCCTTGGGCCGGGAATGAGCAGGGGCTCGTTGCGGATTCTCGACGATCATTTTTCTGACAGTGCCAGGCTTGATTTAGACGTTGAGAAGAGCTGTCGCTGGAGAGATACCAACTGCTTTGCACAGATCACTATATACATTGGTTACGCGTAACTCTTGACAACTAGTGACGAGCAGCTGTTCGTTGGCTTGCAAACGTGGATCTGCTGGGACGCTGAGCCCCGGGTCTCACGACGAGAACTCCCAGGGCCGTGGTCAGCGGGATGGCAATGACGAGACCGATCGAGCACACGAGGATGCTGACCACTTCAATAGACATCTCTCCTAAAGTCAGCGTTTCGAAAAACGACTGATCATTGGCAGAGAAGATGAGAAGTGTCATGAGCGCCGAGCCTGCGTAGGCGAATGTGATCGTGTATACCGTCGAGGCGATGTGATCGCGGCCAATGCGCATTGCCCGTGCAAATAGGTGTCGGCCGCGGAGGTCGGGGGCGACTGCTGCCAGTTCCCATACCGCTGAAACTTGGGTGATGGTGACGTCGTTGAGCACGCCCAGCCCGGTGATCAGGATCGCACAGACGATGAGATCGTCCATAGCGAGGTTTGTGGAGTCAGCGAGGATGAACCCGTCTTCTGTATAAGCGATGCCCAAATTCGCCCACGATGTCATCCAGGCGCCCAAGACACCTGTGAGGATGATTCCTAATATTGTGCCGAACATTGCTGTGGTTGTTCGGGTTGAGATCCCGTGGGCCAAGTAGAGGGCGATCATCATGATGGCACTGGCTGAGACCATCGCCACGAGCACGGGAGGCTTCCCGCCGAGAATTGCCGGGAACATGAAGGCCAATAGCACGAGTCCGGCGAATCCCAGACCGAGAATCGCACGAAAGCCTCGAAGTCCGGCTACTGCGAGCACGACGATTCCGTAGATGATTGCCAGAGCCAGAATAGGCACGTCTCGGTCGTAGTCTATGAAGATGTAATCGGTACCCGTATTTGCCTTATCTGGCGAATTGGAGAAATCGATGACTTTTACTTCGTCACCGGCATTGACTCCGGCTTGGAATGCGTCGGGGGTGACGTAGAGGCTGCCCGTGTCCCCGTCTGCTTCGGCCTGGAAAGTGGTGCAGTCTGCCAGCTGCGCTGGATCGGTTGTATCAGGCTCGCACGCCGAGGAATCTACAGCTGTTACCGTTGCAACTGTGTGCTTGGCGCCTTTGTCCATCTGTGCTGTCGGGTCATCAGTTGGCAGTGTTTCCTGGGCTCCTCCGGGCCATAAGGCGAAAAGGCCGACGATGGTGAGGGCGACCAGAGGGATGAGGCAGGCGATCATCGTCACCCGCGTTCGCAGTGAAGCAGCAAGTTGTGCGTGAGATTGCATGTGCATAATCGCGGCCTACTTCAATATGTTCAGATTCAGGTTGGGCCTTCTCTCAAACTGAGATAGACAAGTAGGCCCAGTTTAGTGATCAGGCTTGCCCTGATCGTAACCGAATTCGACCCTGATGCGCAGTATAACGAACAGACTCGTTTAAACAGCCCGCGAGCCACCCTAGGTGCCTCATATACTTTTGCCCGCGAAATGGTGGACCCTCGGACACTAGGTGGAGTGAACTGTCGATGGCGACTCGAACAGAGATCACCGCCGAAATACGCCAGGGAATACAAGAAGGCCTCGAAGAAGATCAAAGGGGCCGTGCTCGACGAGGTCACCGCCGTCACCGGCTGGACTCGCGGCAATGCCCGACGGCGCTTGGCCCAAGCAGCGAACCACCCGCCCGGACCCGGCAAGACAATCGCCACACGGCCGCGGAAACTTCGGGCCAGGAAATACTTCTACGACGCAGTGAAAATCCTCCAACGCGTGTGGGCGATCTCCGGCGGCCAATGCGGCAAATACCTTCATGCGACGATGCAGATCCTTCTCGACCTCCTCGAAGCTCACACCGAGCTCGTCTACGGCCAGGACCGCTACTCCAAGACGGTGCGTAAGGAATTACTGGCGATGAGCCCGGCCACGATCGACCGGTACCTGCCGCCCACACGGGCCAAAGACGCCATCGGCGGGCACTCAACGACGAAGCCTGGCACGCTGCTGCGTTCAGCGATCACGAACCGGCGGGCCGGTGACGAGGCCGAAGACGAACCTGGCTTCTTCGAAGGCGATACCGTCGCCCACTGCGAGCCCGTCTAGTCCGGAGAATTCGCGCGTACGCTCAACCTCACCGACTTCCACACCGGATGGACCTACACCCGCATCGTACGCAACAACGCCCACACGAACATCCTGGCTGGGCTGAAGACCGCAGCGCGTGAGGTTCCGTTCCAGATCACTGGCCTGGACTTCGATAACGGGTCGGAGTTCCTCAATCAATACGTCCAATACGTCATCGAATGGGCCGGATCACAGGGCATCTACTTCACCAGGTCGCCTCCATATAAGAAGAATGATCAGGCCACGATCGAGTCGAAGAACAACCACGTCGTCCGCCGCTACGGGTTCTACTACCGCTACGCCACTGACCTGGAGAGACGCGCACTCAACCGACTCTTGCGCCTGGTCAATGATCGGGTGAACTATCTGATGCCCACGATCAAACCCACCGGATACTCCTCCACGCGCAACGGGCGACGTAAACGGGTCTACGACGCCCCGCGCACACCCTTCGACAGGCTCCTTGATGCCGTGTCCTGTCATCGAAGCAGGTGGAGGAGATGACGGCGTATCGGGATAGTCTCAACCCGGCGAAGATCGCTGCCGAAATCGCCAGGATCCAGGACTGGCTGCTGGTGCTCTCACGCGAGAAGACCGAGCAGTTATACCTGGCGTCGTTCACCAACCTAGTCGGCCAACACCGGGCCAGCCACTATCCATTAGAGAGGCATTACGATATGACCGATGCCTCTGTTCTATATCGCGTCCTCGGCCGATGTACTAGACCGTGTCTGGCAGGAACTCCTTGTTGACGGAGCGGCACTCATGGCCAAAAGCGACTAGGAACTCGGCCCCTTTGGCTGGCTCAATGACCTCTTCGGCCAGCCTTGATAACTCAGCTTCCACTCTGGTGAAGTTCATACAGAGATCTGAATATGGAAGAAACACGGCATCCGTACCGGGGCGCTTAGCGCTTTAAGAACTTCTCGACGTGCAAAGTGCCACGGTATTTCGTGCCCAAAGTAGTTCGCACCTCTACACCTGATCGAGAGCAGAAGTCATGATCTTTCGCAGCAGGCTCGACCCTGGACAAGAGCGCCTGACGAGGCTCAGCCGAGCCTAGGTGTATTAACCATGGAGGTTAGTGACAGACGGCGTGGCATCGTGACATGAAGTAGAACCCCGAGTGAGGTGGTGCTTGTCTAAGAGCCCATCTACCCGGAGGTCTACATCTCCCATCCTAACGCCGTACTCTCACCCAAAAGACGTCTGCTCTTGGCTCGGTGCATCGTTGATGATGGGTGGCCACTACGACGCACTGCCGAACGTTTCCAGGTCTCGGTGCCCACCGCCGCCCGCTGGGCTACCAGATACCGCAACGACGGTGCCGAGGGCATGCAGGATCGCTGCAGCCGGCCCACACGGTCCCCACGACAGACTCCTGTCCGCCGCGGACGTCGAATCATTGCCATGCGTATCAACCATCGTGGTTGGCGATCATGTCACTCATCTTCTTCGATATGAGTGGTTCGGCTGGCCGGTGATACAGGTCGGGCTCCGAGGTTCGGCATCCACGTTACGGTCGGGCTCAAGGCATGTGCTCTGCCAGTGGTTCTGGCCCCTATGAGCGATTTCCCTGGTGCCTTCGACTCCCGGTGACAACACTTCTGGATCATGATGACTGGGGGCATGAATCATGCCGGGGCTTTTAGGCAATCGACCCCTTCTATCCTGACGGATGTTGGGGCTACTTAAAAGGTAACGGGGCCAATGCATCGAGACGATCGGCATCGACCTCTGTGGCATCAATGACCTGTTCGTTCCAGTCAGACTCTGGTACTTCCACACCGGGCCGGTTGTCTTCCGTCATCATTGCTTCCTCCTCAATTCGTACCGAAGCGAGGTGTTCTCATCCTGGAGGTCGAGGATGATTCCGATGCTAGCGAGATTCGCACCCACGTCAACCAGCTCGCGCACACGCCGCAATCGAACAATATCACCGCGACTGAACCGCCGCGTCCCACCCTGGCTCCGGGCCGGCGTCACCAGCCCACGAGCCTCATACTGCCGCAATGACTGCACGCCCACCCCTGTCAGCTCAGCAACAGTCGAGATCGTGAACATGAGCCCACCAGGGGCTGATATCGCCTTTTCAGCGTCTCCCAAAATCTTTCCTTCCGACGATTGACAGTATCGCTCAGATCGACTATATGTATGTGCATCAGATGATGTAGATCATATCATCTACATGAATCCACCATCCAGAAAAGGAGGTTTCACCAATGATCATGATGCGCACTGACCCATTCCGAGAAGTCGAACGCCTGAGCAGAGAAATCTTCGCAGCCACCGGCACAACTGCCCGCCCCGTAATGATGCCCATGGACGCCTGGCGCGACGGCGACACCTTCCGCGTCGAACTCGACCTACCAGGAATCGATCCTGACAACATCGACCTCGACGTTGAGAACAACGTCGTCACCGTCAAAGCCGAACGGCCCGCCCCCGACCACGGGGAGTCTTCAGTCGCCGCCGAGCGGCCCCGTGGAACCTTCAGCCGTCAGCTTGTCCTCGGCGACAACCTCGATACCAGCACTATCACGGCGGACTATGACGCCGGCGTGCTCACACTCAGTATTCCCGTCGCGGAGTCGGCGAAGCCCCGCAAGATCACCATCAACTCGGGTTCTGCTGAACCGGCGGCCATCAGCGCATAGTGACCGTAGGTGGTGTGTTGTCATGCAGAACACGTATGCGCCAGATGGCCAGCTGGGTATCGATGCTGCGTTCTGGGCGATCGTTCTCGGCGACCCCGGCCTGCGGGAACTCGACACAAGTCAGCACGCAACCGACCAACCACGGGTCACAGTTGGTTGCGGGTGCCGGGTCTTCAGGCGCTCCAACCCGAGGCCGTTCTTCCAGTCGCCCGGTCTCCCGGCATGCCAAGTTGCCGCCCACAGAATAGTCCCATGTCAGCGTTCTCCTCCCCGGTTTGAGGACGCTGACACCACCGACGAATGGAGTTGAGAAGCTTCCGTATTTATGTAGGCCTATGGAGTCGTGTGGTCGCGCCCGCCGTTCTTCCTACCTGTGTGCTCGACGCATGATGCGCGGCAGTGACGCCACAATGACGGTGAAAACGATGCGGGCCCGCCCACGGCTTCCCCTACTGGCCCCGGGGAAATATCCCGGGGCCAGACCATGTTCGGTTGAGAGACGAGAAACGAGGAGACCTTGATTATCAGCTTCCTGGAGAGACTGTTCGTTGTCTGGCCCTGGCACGCTCGAGCACTCATTGGCAACGCCATATCATCCCGCCACCGACCACTGGCGGGCCAGCAGCCTGTGCCGTTTGACCGCCTCAGGGCCCCATAAGCAACGCGTTGACCAGTTCGCGGGAAGTCTCAGCGTGGAGGAACGCTCGAACGCGCTCGACTGTCTCATCGCTTCGGAGCTTGCTTCGTTGCCATCGTGCACCCTCGACGAAAGCTTCCCGTTTGCGCTCGCGCACAACCGAGAGCGAGTATGAGTGTCTCAAAACGTCGAAGTCGGTGTTCGGGTGAATTTGTTCTGCGGTCTTTAGTGCCTGTCGGTCCCAGTTCACCCTTGTTTCGCCTTCTTCCGGTTCGTCGGCCGAAATCTTTATGTCAGTGTTATATACTGAGTGGTCGATCCTTCTAAGGTCTGAACGATAGGGTTGCTGAAGGCCAGGTCATGGAGTCAACCAAGTCCCTGAACCTTCTCAGCAATCAGTGAATCATTGGAATGATTGGCCCCTTGCCCAAGATGGATTTTGAGCCCGAATGCTTTCAAGACCTGCCCGAGCAATGACTTCGACGACCGGGACTTCTCCGTGATCTTCGCTCGCGAACAATGACTCGTATTCTTGAGCGCCGGGTACAGTGTGTCTACTACGACGTTTGACTTGTTCGGGCATAACGGGGCGCGCTAAAGGAAGCTCGATATTCGATTCTCCGACCGCGGCATCCATCACGTTTTTCGACCGCAGGAGTAGATCCTTCCCGGACCTTAGACGCCTGGTCCAACGCTCCAACTGGTCGCATGCACCTCCTGAGAATGCCAGCTCGGCTAGGGTCCTTCTCGTTGCGTCGTATTCCATTCGACATGCCATTAGAAACGGATTAACGGCGAAAACTACTCCTCGACTGTGGTTGCCGGGCGCTCGGTCATGGGCGTCAGCTCGGCGAGGAGGTGTCCGTTGAGCTTGAACGCGGTCATCGTCTCGTCGAGAACCGTCTGCTCATCGCCACCTGTGCTTGTGATCTCGTTGAGGTGCAGACGGTATGAGTCCTTGTAAGGCTTTGTTTTGCCGAGAGCGGCGAAGTCCCAAATCGTCAGAGAGCTTGCCGGCAGGGCGTAGTGCCTGCCCATCAGAGCTCCGATGGCTTGTCCGCCCGACAAGTCGCCGAGGTAGCGGGTGTAGTGCTGAGCGATGAGCTGCTCGGGCTTTTCGATCTGTTCGAGGCGGGCCGCATAGGTTTCCGCGCTGGAGGTGATCGGAAGATCGGCACCCTTGAGTTCATACAGATCGTTGACGATGCGCTCGAAGCGAAACAGATTCGCGTCGTGGAACGGCGTGAAGATCGGGTCATTGGCGAATTCGCGCGACTTCCTCTCGAGGGCGTCGTAGATCGTCCCGTACTGTTTGAGCAGGAGAGCGTAGGCGGCAGCATCCAGCCGACCTTCCATGAGGTCGACCACGAAATTGGTGTGTTCAACCTCGTCGTGGATGGTGGCTGTGCTGTTCTTGAGGCGAGTGGAGAACGGTTCAGTCATGATAGTTCCTCATTGAGAGATCGACGATCCAGCGATCGGGTCGTGATGATATGGCTGTGTGTGAGTTCGTCCCGGTTCGGTGAGAAGACACCGAACCGGGACGAACTCACAGGTTCACTACATTGCTTGTTTTAACTCGGTTTAGCGTTTGCGCATCCGAGAGAACATCACGGATGCTGCACCGAGGACGATCAGACCGGCCGCGATCGGCAGGGTGACCAGTTCGGTACCTGTGCGCGGCAGGTTCGATCCGCCAGCGGAGCCCTCGAAACCGGAGTCCGCAGACGAGGAGCCCTCGGTACCCGACCCTGCGCCGGCGTTGGATCCATCGGCTGAACCCTCAGCGGCATCGGCGGTGCCGTCGGCTGATCCGGCGGCATCTGCTCCGGTGCCGTCGGTCGAACCTTCGGCTCCGCCAGCGGCTGATCCGGCGGCAGCGTCGTCATCGGCTGCAGCATTCACTGTGACGGTGAACTCTGCAGTGTCCGAGGGAACGCCCTCGACCGTTGCGGCTGCGGTGTAGGCGTACGTGCCTGCGGCACTCGGGGCCTTGGCGGTGAAGTAGCCTTCAGCGTCGGCCGTGACGGTCACTGTGCCTTCAGATGGAACCTCGTCCTCGGACGCTGTGGCCTGTGTCTTAACCTGAGTCTGAGCTGCCTGGTTCTCGGCCGTGTCCGGGGTCCACGCGAGAGTCACCTCGGCGTTCGGTGCGGCCTTACCCGTGATCTCGCCGTTCTCGCCAACTGTCTGGTCGCCGATCTCAGGCTTCGCGGGTGTTTCGACTCCGCCATCGTCGGATCCATCGGAATCGCTGCCGTCGGCCGAGCCTTTTGAGTCAGCCTCTGCACCGTCGGCGGTACCCTTGTCGTCAGCTTCGGCGCCGTCAGCGGTACCTTCGGAGTCGGTCTCAGCTTCAGCCTCGGCTCCGTCGGCAGCGCCCTTGTCGTCAGCCTCCGCACCGTCGGCGGTACCCTTGTCGTCAGCTTCGGCGCCGTCAGCGGTACCTTCGGAGTCGGTCTCAGCTTCAGCCTCGGCTCCGTCTTCGTCGCCTTTGGCTCCGTCGGCAGCGCCCTTGTCGTCAGCCTCCGCACCGTCGGCCGATCCGTCCTCGTCAGACTCGGCACCGTCGGCTGCACCTTCGGTGTCGGTTTCGCTGTTCGCTTCGTCGCCCTCGGCGCCGGTGTCGGAGTCGGCCTCTGCCTCATCCGTGTCTTCGCTGGGGAAGAGGGCTTCCTTCTGCTCGTGGCTCAGTTCGATGGGTGCGCGGTAGAGCAGTGCGTCGCCCTGAGCCAACCCGTGAGCGACCCAGGTGACGAGGTCGTAGTCCTTTGCTTCATCGAGATCAGCCGTCTCGGCGAGGACATCAACATCGATCTTGCCGTCGGTGATCTGCGTTGGACGCACGTATTGCACGCCGGCGGTGTTGCCCGCATTGATATCGTCGCTGGCCAGCTCGCGATCGACGACCGCAGCGTATGCGCCGGCGGCCGGAGTCCCGAGGCTGGAGTTCGGCAGATTGTCGTAGCCCTCACCCTTGACGTTGACGGTCAGACCCTCCTCGGCGTCCACCGACTTCACCGAGTGCGAGGTCGAGACATCCGGGGCCGGAGCTTGGGCGGTGTATTCCACCGTGACCGGATTGGTCTTTTTGCGCGGCTGGATCGAGGTGGCGGCACCTGCGGTCGTGTACCAGTAGGAGTCCTGGCCGGTCTCAATATTGAAGTCGATCCAGTCCTGAGGCATGGCGCCCCACCAAGACTCGTTCTCGGCAGACTTCGGAGCCTGGAGATTACGACCATCGGTCGTAGTTTCCACGCCGAGGTAGTCGGGGGTGAATTCGAACCCATCCTCGGTGACGTCGACGGATCCGTTCTGAATCTCGACGACATCGCCTTCGCGGGGATCGAGCTTCTTCCAGACGCTGAGGTCGTCCATGTCCGCACCGTAGCCGGAGTAGGTCCCGGTGATCGTGCCCTTGCCGTCCTTGACCTCGAGCTTGGGGTCAGAGATGGTCCAGTAGGTCATGCCGCCGTAGTAGGCGAAGCTCCAGGAGCCCTCCCACTGGATCGACGCATTGTCGGCATCGGGATCAATTGTGCCCGTGCCGTTCTTGATTTCGACGTGGTCACCGGTGTGGTTGTCCGCGGCTTCAGCATTGACCTTGCCGTTGACGACTGTGCCCTCGCCGGTCTTGCAGCGGTCATCGAAGGTCGACAGCTCTCCGTTGGTTTTGACGATGGATGTGTTCTCATCGACGAATTTCCCTGATCCGTCGACCTTATACAGCGTTCCACTGTCATTGGCCGTCCAGATTCGTGCCATCGTTGCGTCCCCGGCAACGCCAGCCGTCAGGAAGTTGCATCCACCGAAGTAGGAACCGCCGGTGGACTCGTCGTTGACCGACCATTGGAAGACAGCGTCGTCGACGGTGTTCTCGGCAGCAAAAGCCGGTGCCGACAGCCCGAGCCCCAGCAGGCCGGTGGCGGCCGCGACCGCGGCCCCGACTGCCAGCGGCGGTGTGAAGCGTCGTGCTGTGGAAGCACTCGCGCGCACACTCCTGTGCGTCATAGATTCTCCTCATTCTTTGCGCCGAAGGCGGCGATGACTGCGTGATTCCAGGAGCCGTTGCCGTGCCTGGACCGAACTTCAGCAAAACTTGTGGATTTGCTGAACGGTAAATAGACTACACAGATATAACCTAAAAAAACAAGGCGAGCCTAACCTTAATTGAAGCAGCCTTGCCTAATTAACCTGACTAGTAGAGATGTTCGGGTAACTCATGCCGAAGTGGACATTGCGGAGGGCGCTGCGTCAGCGCTCCTTCCGCAGAACTGCCTGGCTCGCAGGCGGTCTGATACTGGCGATCCTGCTGTGGAACAACGGTATCCACAACGTCGGTTCGATCAACGCCCAAGGTGAGGCCGCATGCCAGCAGCCTCCCGCACGATTGACTCCGAATATGCCGACGGTTCCTCACGTCGACCGGTCCGCACTCCCGGACCCGACGGAGATCACCGGGCCGACGACCGCCTACACCCAGGCGGGAGAGATTCCGCCGGTCTCTGACACCGCTGCCCATGAAGCGAACCTGCCGGTGACCGTCACAAGCAACGACGGCCCGCAGCAGACGGTGAAGAAGACCGACCGGATCCTCGCCATGAATCAGAACGGCGGGATCGCCGCTGCCGTTGTCGGGCTCGGATTCGGCTGCAACCTTGTCGGACGTGACATCGCCACCGACTTCACCCAGCTGGTCCCCGGTGCCCAGCAGCTTCCCCTCATCACTCAGGGAGGGCATGAGATCAACGCCGAGGCGGTGCTGGCGCTGTCACCAGACGTGATCCTCACAGACACGACGATCGGACCCTACGACGCCCAGCTTCAGCTGCGGAACGCCGGAATCCCCGTGATCTTCATCTCATCCTCCTATTCCGAGGGTGTGCGTTCGGCAGGACCGCAGATCCGCGAGGTCGCCGAGGCACTCGGCGTCTCCGAACTCGGCGAGAAACTCGCCGAGCGAACCGTGCAGGAGATCGATGAGACGAAGAAGGCCATAGCCAAGTTGGCACCGAAGCAGCCGGCCGATCGTCCGCGGACGGTGTTCCTCTACCTGCGCGGCAGCATCTACTACTGGTTCGGCGTTGGATCGGGTGCCGACTCGCTCATCCAATCTGTCTCTGCCCGTGACGTCGCCGCCGAGGTCGGGTTCGAAGGCATGTCGCCGACGAACTCAGAAGCGCTGATCAAGGCTGCTCCCGACGTCATCATCGTCATGACCCTCGGGCTGGCCTCGGTGGGCGGAATCGACAAGGCCCTCGAGCTTCCCGGCATCAAGCAGACGCCCGCAGGCGAGAACAAGCGCATCGTCGATATGAGCGACTACGAAGTGATGAGCTTCGGGCCGCGTTCGGCGCAGATCCTCGCGGCACTCGGAACCGCGATCTATGCCCCGGACCTCGCCTACCACCCTGACCATCCACCGACATCGATCGAAAAGCGCTTGGAAGAGATCAATGAAGAACTGGAAGACGAGGACTCATGAGTGAGTCCACCGACACGCAGGGCCTGCCTCTGCGCCGCTCGCAGCGACATTACGACCAGAATTCGGGCGGTGGCCGCTCAGCGCGGGTCGACCCGACCGTCGGGCTCGATGTCACCGCCGATGCCGGCGAGCTCGACCTCGGCAAGCTTCGAGGCCAGCGGACTGCGCGGGCCGGAACCCTGTTCCTCGTCCTCATCATCGCGCTCGTGGCCGCCTGCATCCTCTCGGCCGCGATCGGCCAGCTCTTCATCCCTCCGCTCGAGGTCGTCGGATCCCTGCTGAACAAGGTCGGCATCGACTGGTTGCCGGGGCCAAGCCGTGAGTTCGGCGAGGAGGCCCTGTGGCAGGTGCGTTTCCCCCGCGTCGTGATGACGGTCCTCGTCGGCGCGGCACTGGCCGTGGCCGGAGCGATGATGCAGGGCGTCTTCGGCAACCCCCTGGCCGAACCAGGTGTCGTCGGGGTTTCCTCCGGCGCCGCCGTCGGCGCCAGTGCATCGATCCTCTTCGGCTGGACCTTCCTCGGCGGCTTCACGACTCCGGCGTTGGCCTTCGCCAGCGGCCTGATCACGACGTTCATCGTCTACACGGTCTCCCGCTCTGGCGGCCGCACCGAGGTGATCACGCTTGTGCTCACGGGCGTCGCTGTCAATGCCATCGCCGGAGCGGCGATCGCCTACATCACCTTCGCCGCTCCCACCTCGGCGAGAGAGCAGATCGTGTTCTGGCAGATGGGCAGCTTCAACGGCAGCCTGTGGTCGCAGGTCGGGCTCATCCTCCCGCTCATCGTCTTCGGCATCATCATCGCTCAGACCTTGGCCCCGGGTCTCGATCTCCTGTCCCTGGGGGAGAAGAGCGCCCGGCACGTCGGCGTCAATGTCGAGAGACTGCGGCTCATCGTCATGGCCGTCGTCGCTCTCCTCGTGTCCGCCGCCGTCGCCTTCTGCGGGATCATCGCCTTCGTCGGCCTCGTCGTCCCGCACATCATCCGCATGATCATCGGCCCCGGGCACCGGCTGTTGCTGCCGGCCACCGTCCTCGGCGGTGCGGTGCTGCTGTCCATTGCGGATCTCGCCGCTCGCACCCTCGTCGAATTCGCCGATCTGCCGATCGGCATGCTCACCTCCCTGGTGGGCGGACCGTTCTTCTTCTACCTCATCCGACGCAGTCGCCGAGAGTCCGGAGGCTGGGCATGAGCATTATCTCCCTCAACCGCTCCCAGGTTCGCCGCCCCGACTTCCCCGTCCCGGGCAAGCCCATCATCTCCGTGCGGGGTGCCGAGGTCAGCTTCGGAGATCGGCGGATTCTGGCCGGCATCGACCTCGACATCAATTGCGGAGAGGTGCTGGCGATCGTCGGACCCAATGGTGCGGGCAAGTCGACCCTGGTCAATGTCGTCACCGCCGACGTGGAGCTCGACGTGGGCAAGGTCTACATCGACGACGAGGTGGAGTACTCGTGGTCGACCCGTGAGCTGGCGATGCGCCGAGCCGTCCTCCTCCAGGACATCGGTCTTGCCTTCCCCTTCACGGTCCTCGAGGTGGTCGAGATGGGCCGGTCTCCGTGGGCGGGCCTGCGCGAGTCTCAGCATGATGACCTCATCGTCTCCGGCGCCATGTCGAGGACGGAGACCGTGCAGTTCGCTGCTCGAAAGTTCACCTCGCTCTCCGGCGGTGAGAAGGCCAGGGTGGCCCTGGCTCGCGTGCTTGCCCAGGCCACACCCGCGCTTCTGCTCGACGAACCGACGGCTCCCATGGACATCCGTCATCAGGAGCTGGTCCTGCAGCAGGCCAAGGACTACGCCGCTACAGGAGGCGCCGTGGTCATCATCGTCCACAACCTCGACATCGCCGGTGCCTATGCCGATCGGATCGCCATGATCTCCGACGGATCGATCATCGCCCAAGGCCAGCCCTCCGAGGTGCTGACTGCCGACCTCATCAGTTCCGTCTACGACTACCCAGTGACAATCGTTGCCGACCCGAACACCGGTGCGCCCCTGGTGGTGCCCGTGCGAGCCGGTCGAAAGGAAAGCCCATGCTGAACGCGGTACGCAAGCGAGCGACCACCTCGGCGCCGGTGAAGAAGATCCTGGCGCTCATCACGATCACCGGCCTCCTGGCCGTGCTCGTGACCCTGACCTCGACGACGTTGAACCCCAGCCCCGCCGAGGCGGCCGCCAAGGTGTCCGTGTTCGGGACCCCGAAGGCCGACGGGGAATCATCCCTCGACCTCTCCGGTTCGGGATTCCAGTCGGTTGAGGGCGGATTCGGAGGAATCTACGTCCTCTTCGGGTGGGTCGACGACCAATCCGGCGGCTGGCGCCCGAGCAAAGGCGGAGTCACAGGGACGAACTACCGCTACGTCTACGACGACGAGACGAATCCGACCGGTTATCAGGTCTTCGTCACGTTCCCGGGCTCGAGCACGGCCTATGCGGCCAACGGCGGAGAGATTGCGGCGAACGGCACATGGAAGGCGACGATTCGGGTGCCGGGGTCGACCTTCACGACCTACGACCGGGCTCAGAATGAGACGCAGGTCGACTGCACCCAAGTTCAGTGCGGGATCATCACGATCGGGGCTCACGGAGTCACGAACGCGAACAACGAATCCTTCACCCCTGTCGACTTCTCCGCCTCCGGTGCTGCCGCGAGCGGGGACGCGGAGAAGAAGGACGAGGACGCAATGGCCTCGGACAGCGAGTCAGAGAAGAAGGACGACACCGAGACCACAGATGCGGCCGAGACAACCTCTGCCGACACCGGCACCTCCGGCAGCGGCACTACTGGCAGCGGGACCGCGAACGACGCCGGTGTGCAGGCTCCTGCGGTCGCACCCGTGGAAAGCGAACCACCGATGAGCACCTCGTGGCTGATCTTCTTCGCGATACTCGCCGGAGTCCTCGTGCTCGGATCGATCATCGCGATCGGACTCGGCTTCGGCATCGGCGGCTACCTCGCGGTCAAGAGCCTCCTGCTCGGCGTCAGTCCGGCAGCCATGGAGAAGGAACGTGATCGGCGAGAGAAGAAGCGGATCAGAACCAAACACAAGCTGGCCAAGCGGAGGATCAGGATGCAGCGGCGGAAGAAGCTGCAGCTGGCCAAGCTCGAACGCAGCTCCGAACGCGCCGTGGCCCAGAGCAGCCATCAGGGTGGCAGCAATGGGGCCGGGAAGCTCCCGCCGCAGGTGATCGCCTTCTTCGAGGATGAGAACACGGGGCCGGGCAGCAGGTCGCGAGTCGCGGCAGAGGCGGGCGATGGTTCCGCACCGGACTTCTACACGGGCGGTTTCGTCCCGGGAGCCGGAAAGCTGACAGACGGTGGAGCAGACGCACAGACGGATCCCGAGGAGCGCAGGGACACTCGGGTTCTGGCTCGTGTGCGTGCGGACGAAGCGGAGACAACGACCCTCCCGGAAACGAAATGACGACACGCTCACGGACCGTCCCCGGGGACGAGAACGGACAACGATCAGAGATGAACACGCAAAGCTCTTCACTCGCACGGAGATCTGCCGTGCGGAAGCCATTTCGGCAGAGGACCTTCCGGCAGGGTTCATTCCTGCGGGGAGCGGCCGGTATCGCAGTACTCGGGTTGCTGGGGCTCGGCCTCGGTGCTCCGGCACGAGCCATGACCGCGCCGTACTCGACTCCCGGGACGACGAGCTCGGCGACTGATGATTCGACAACCGCTCCCACCGAAGGCGAGAGCACGATTGACGATGCCGTCTTCGAATGGTCGGTCAACGACGAGTCGACCGGCGGTTCCTATTTCGGAGGGTGCAACTTCCTAACCGCGGGCAAGGCCGGCGACGCGGGGCTTTCGAAGGTGTGGACAGCCGAGGACACCGCGAAACTCGCCGGCACCGATGACTCCGGAAACTTCACCGACGGAAACGTTTCGATCGTCAAGACCGACAACACATACAGTACATTTGCATCTAGGTGTAAATCTGCCGACGGCACCTTGGTCAATGGAGCGACGAATACGACAGCGAAGCCCAATCACACCGGAGACATTGTGAGGATCACGAACGGTCAGGGCACCGTCGATCCTGCCGCCGACAATGCCGCCATCACCTGGAAGGGTTCCTGGACTTTCGTCTACTACGGCGGCATGACGTACTGGACCATCTCCGATCCCACCCTGACGGTTGAGAACGGCCAGGGCACCATCACCGGAACCTACTCCGGGTATGGCGCTGACATGGACGATCCGAGCGTCTGGAAGGAGCTGACTCCCAAGAAGGGAACCATCGTCGAGCTCCAGAAGGGGAAGGTCGACATACAAGACACCGGGTTCGAATTCACTCCCGACTACCTCGACGTGAAGACCGACACGGACGGCCGCAACCCGCAGGCGAAGCAGACTGCCGACAACCAATCCTGGTGGGGTGCGATGCCTCAGGACTGGATCGACTTCAACGTCGATACCGGTCAGGACTCATACTGGTACACGACCGACGGTGCAAGCACCTCGATCCAGCCGCGGAAGAAGACGAACCCCCTGAAGGTCTCCTACAGCCAATCGGTCGAGGAGCCGGGGGACGGTGACCACACCCCCGACCCGGACAATCCCGGTGATGACGGCAGCGGTGCGGGCGATGACGGTTCTGGTGACAAAGGCTCGGGCGATGACGGCAAGACCGGCACTTCGGGCGATGGCTCGGCAACCCTGTACTGGTCGCTCAATCAGGAAGCCAACGGCGGTGCGTTCTACGGCGGCTGCAACTTCCTCGTCGCAGGCAAGTCGAAGGACTCCGGCGGTGCCAAGGTCTGGCCGAGCGGCGGAGGTGGCTTCTACGCATCGAAGTCGGGGAATGTCACGATCGAAAAACCGGAGGGTTCGACCTTCAAGGAAGCATCCTGGGACAACAGGTGCCTCGATCCCACCGGCGAGTCGGTCTCGACCTCACGTAAGGGGTCCTGGACACAGTCGCGTGTGGCGATCAAGAGCGGCGAGGTCAGCGAAACCGATTCCGGAGTCACCGTCCAATGGAAGGGCAGCTTCACCGTCGCGTTCTACGGCGGCATGACCTACTGGTCGGCCACCGATCCTAAGCTCGAGGTCGACTCCAGCGGCAAGGGCACGCTCACCGCGAGCCTCAGCGGCTACGGAGCCGACATGTTCGACTCCTCGAAGTGGGTGACGCTCAAGGCTGAATCGGTGACGATGGCGAACTTCGCCAAGGTCGATGTCGATGCCCTCCTCGATGACGGCCACATCACCGCCACCCCCGACTACCTCGGCGTGAAGTATGACAGCAAAGGCAAGCAGGGATCGTCGGGCAGTGCGGTGGGCGGCTCGGATGAGAACGCCTCGGCTCAAGCGAAGAAGGATGGTGAGAACTCCGACTACTGGGGATCGTTCCCACAGAGCTTCGTCGACTTCCAGCACAAGACCGGCCAGTACTCGTATTGGTTCACCTCGGGCGGGGTCCGCGATTTCTACAAGGCGGCCGAACCGGTGACCATTTCGCTCGGCGACTATGCGCCGGGAGCCGGGGACTACAGCGCAGCAGCCGGCAACGGTGGCCAGCAGCAGAACGCCGGCGGAGCCGGAGGCGGCGCGGCCGGTTCCGGACAGGCTGGCACTGGCTCGGCTGGCGGGGCTGGCGGAGGAAAGCAGTCCACGAGCAGCAAGGACAAGGATGCCGCGAAGAAATCCGACGTTGATGACGACACGGTATTCGCGCAAGAAGCTGACGAGCAGCGCGTGGCCTCCGAGGTGCCTGTGCGTGCGTGGATCGTCATGGGCACGGGGCTCGCGGTCGCAATCGTGGCAGGCTTCGGCATCCGTTCCGGTATCCGTCGCAGCATCGGTCTCGACCCGTCCCATCTGCAATGATGCATTGCGGACAGTTGTAATGAGGTACTGGCCGATCGAATGCAGTCAGACGAACACTCTTGCACTACTACTGTATATAGCAGACTATGACAGACGCGGTGACCATTTCCATCCAGTCACTTCTAGCAATGCAATGGTGACGAATACAATTCGCCCGCGGAGGAACTTGACTTGAGTTCGACGCCCCAAGCCCGCGGAGATGGCTAGCTTGCCCACGCAAATCGATTGGTATTGCACCTGGCGATGCATGGGCGGAGGACACCTTAACGGACGGTTCCCGCTGTCGCGGTCAAGAAGACCAGTGAGCGGTTTCTCCGACACCGAGACAGCAGAAAATCCCATGATCGGGTTAGGTGCAGATGATGAGCCTGCAATCCAACCTATAGGTTTGAAGCAGAGGTGAAAAACACGTGAGTGTAACCCTACAACGGCGATTCCGGATGAAACAGTGTCACCAACCGATGACTCTGGGATACCAGAGTTAGGTTGTAGACGGCGATGGTGTAATGGGTAGAGTGAACCTATCGCCGAAAGTGCCGGCAATGGCGACAGGGTATTCTGGCTGCGATTGAGGAAAAGCAGGTTCTATCGCTGTGGCGGGATAAACCCACGCTCAACCAAACGTTTAGCGATCTTTGTGAGCTAGAGGGGAGAAATGCCTCCGACTCTGGAACTTGAGGAAGTCCACGTGTTCGAGGCGATACCTTGTAAGTGTTGCCGCACTCCGTTTGCGATCTACCAACCAATATAGGCACCGTTATCGCGATGAAGTGAACCATTCCGAGGGTTTCAGGCCGGTCATGCTTTCCTGACGGTTAGTGTTGCTACTCGATTGGTGGGGAGAGCGGACGAACTGTCGACCAGCGGTGTGGGTTCATCGTAACGATGTGGTGCCCGGTTCAATAACTAGTGACCCTAGTCCAACGAAAGGACAAGACCATGCATGAAAATGACCGAACCACAGTCGCCCGGTTCTGATTCATTGGCGTTGCTGTCGGACCGGCAATCATCGAAACCGCCCGTCTTAACAGCAACTAGGAGGTGCTCGAATCGGTCTATCTCATCGTTCGTGTTCTGCCCAGCCAAATTGACTCTTCCGAAGCCAGCAGCTCATATCCACGAGCCGTATTGCATTCGAAAAAGCTGGTATTTTCCAATGCCGCAACCACCCAGGAGGGGCCATCAATCGATAGCTCGGCCACTCGAGACCCGTCCACATTGCACCACTGTGATTGATCCGCATCGAGACCACCTAGTCGTTTTGGTCGTGATGGCACTGGTCACCCAGATGATGTTTAGGTTCTTGATCATAACTTGCACGGTCGGCGCGGGCCGCGCTTCGCTCAATGCCACGACCTTGACTAAGTCGAGCTGCAATCGAGCAGGGCTCCACTAACGAATACGTCAGCTGCCCGTTGGCTGTCAGATGGGACACGCTCTCGTGTCCACCGATATTACCCGTGACCTCGGCTAACGTCCGTCGTGTGGGACTAACAACTTGCATGCGCGACGCTCCTATCGCTTCCTGTATGCACCTCGCGACTGCCAATGCTGTGAACGCCGCCGTGAGATGTGCATCGATCGCCCCACACTGAAGACGAATGATCGGGCTCGAACGCGAGCATTGGAGTCCGGAAATACTGCTCGAGGTGCCACAGGTCGTGATAGCCAACGATGAGTTAACGGGCGGTCATGGCTCTGTCCGCAAAGAACCTGACATGTTATTTCACTTGGGCAGACTCGTGGTCTCGTCATGGCTGCACGCGCTCATCGGCTTCACCAACCGTGCTGCTTTCGGCTTCGATTCCCCATAGATGATGCGGCTGGCTCTATTACACTTCAGAATCAGAGCCTCTCTGACTCTGACTACCCGCATACTTTGAGACTGGTACAAAGTTCACTACGGCTGCGGGTGCCAAGTCAATGACCACACCGGTTCAGCACGAGACAGAGTAGGGGCGTTGTGCAACGCAACCGCCGGTCGTGGCGTGGGGGCATCGATACTAGTAGTTGTTAACCTTAGTGTTCGTGTCATTGCGGGTCAAGAACACGACGAGACTCATGGATAGTCCCCGCGTAGCCAGGGGTCGTGCCTCACATAAATTTCCCCGCGAAACTCTTCACCCGGGAACACGGACACGACGACGATGGGGTCATGGTCGACAAGGACGTTTCCATGAACACCAGAATCGAGATCACGAAGAAATACGCCACCGCGTATGCCAAGGCCGATAGACATCAGAAGTCGGCCATCCTCGATGCCGTCACCGACATCACCGGCTGGAACCGCGACCACGCTCGCCAACAACTCATGCGTCGGACTCGCCAACCCAAAGGCAGAGCCAACGCCACCGTGGCCGTGATCGATCGCAGGAAGACCAAAGCCCGCAAGTACTCCTACGACGCGATCAAGATCCTGCAATACGTGTGGTCCGTCGCTGGTGGAATCTGCGGCAAATACCTCGCCGCGGCAATGGCCGATCTCCTCGACTCCCTCGAAGCCCACGACCGCCTGATCCCGGGCCAACGCCGCTACAGCACAAGCGTGCGCGACGAACTGGTGTCGATGAGTCCAGCCACGATCGACCGGTACCTGGCACCGGCCCGGGCCAAAGACACCCTCCGCGGGAAGTCGGCAACGAAGCCGGGCACCCTGCTGCGCAACTCGATCCAGGTTCGTAAGGCCGGTGACGAAGTCGAAGCCGAACCCGGGTTCTTCGAAGTCGATACCGTCGCCCACTGCGGCCCGACATTGAAGGGCGAGTTCATCCGCTCGGTCAACTACACCGACATGCATACCGGGTGGGTCTACACGCACGCGATCAAGAACAACGCCGCTGTGCACATCGTGGATGCCTGCACAGCCTTCGTGACGGCAGCGCCGTATCTCGTGACGGGCCTCGACTTCGACAACGGCTCGGAATTCATCAATCACGACCTCATCGACTGGGCGGCCCAGCGGAAGATCTTCTTCACCCGCGGCAGGCCCTATACGAAGAATGATCAGGCCACGATCGAGTCGAAAAACAACCATCTCGTGCGTCGATACGGGTTCTACTACCGTTACGACACGGCAACCGAACACGGCCTCCTGACCGCGCTCTGGGCGCTGGTCAACGACCGGTTGAACTACTTCACTCCGACGAAGAAACCCACCGGATACTCCACCGATTCGGTGGGTCGGCGCAAACGTGTCTATGACACACCGCGGACCCCGTTCGTTCGTCTGTTGGACTCAGGGATCCTCAGCCTGGACCAGACCACAGAGGTCAAGGCTTACAAGGCTGGCCTTGACCCGGTGCATATCGCGGCCGAGATCGACCGCATCCAACAGAGGCTGATCAAGCTCGCGGCTGGTAAGACCACGCGCATGGAGCGCGAGATCGAGGCCAAGCAGGCGCTGCCTGACTCCTCGGGTATTCGCATCAGGCCGACCCAGGCGGGATGAGAACAGTTCCCGGGGATAATTTACGTGAGGCACGGCCCTAATTTGCCGGGGGTCTTGACGTGAGGCACTCCGGAACATCACCGAGCTAGTCAGAACACTCAAGGTACTGGTTCCGACAACGAATCGCAACTGGGCAGCATTTGTGGTCTTCGAGTGGGAAGCCGACGTGGCCGACTGAGAGGTCGGCAATGCTCTGCGGATCAACCCGTCCTTCTAGAGAGGACTCAATTTTGCGCGTCGGACTTCTTTTGCCTGGAAATTCAGAGCAATCACACATAAAGAACCTGTGAAGCCCCTGTAATGGCTGCCGAGTTCTCAACACAATTGGTTGGCGATGGTGGCTCGGTAAGTGTTGGAATTGACCCGTTGCAGACGTTGAGTGAAGGTGGTCCGGTGTTTGGTGACGAGTCCGAGTCTGAGTTCGACGAGGACGCGAATGCTGCCGGACTTCGGCGTGGTATCGACGAGTATCACAAAGATAAGGTGGAAGGCTGTCTCCTCTTCGAAGTGGAAGCCAAGCTAGTCGTAGGTGGTGTGGACGATGAGCAGGTTTGATGCTGAGCCTGCGATTCGTAGATTTGCTATCGTCGAGGCATTTTCGCCGGCATAGAGATCGAGTGTCATTTGTCCTGTGGACTTATTGGTTTTCTTGTGGCTGACGGCGTCAAGGGCTGCGCGTTGGGCTGAGGTCGGCGGAGCCGCGATGTTCGATGACGCTTAGTTTGCCATGGTGTCTCATCGCGTTCTGGACTGCGGAAGACCCAGTCGCAGAAGCAGGTTCGTCGTGTCTCGAAAATCGCTTCTAACAACCCTGTGGTGAACCGCGCTGCTGATATCGGATCCTTCGAAATCGACCACGGCGAAGCATCCCAGGTCGGATGGCCCGCTATACTTCGTCGGTGGGCCACCCGACCTGGTAGCAGTGAAAGGCTATTGTTCAATTTCCGGAGTGATTGTTTGGAGCATGAGACTCAACGTCGTGTTGGCTTTTGGTCGACTCGCAAACTTTAATCCTCTTCCTGCGCAGCGAGACTCTGGCAGCGTTCAGTACCGGATTGCACCGATCTCAAGTGGCGAAACAAAATACATGGTTAATCAAGGCGTGTCGACGAAATCGTCGTGAGAAATCGTCGAGTGAATGAGGTGCCCGTCCTTAATGCCTTTCTGCCATCGTTCGTACGGTTTCTGATCAATCTGTGGGGTTGACCACATACCGTTGTCTTTGAAAGACTGTGCCAGCGAACGCAGAAGCTCGGGGTTCCTACCAGGAAAGAGTTCTACAAGTTGCGGTAGATATTCCTCGACTTGGTGATGCAAGATCCATTCGGTGCCTCGAGCAATAGCGCGGTAGAAACGTTCGTGCAATGATCGATTCGCGTCATCAAGTCCGCCGCGAACGTAATAGACGCTCCACGGTATGTCGCCTCCTTCGCGTACTGCTGAGAAGACGATCGTTACGTCATTTGAATCAGCCACGTGTTCGGCACTGAGCTGGTCGATTAGTAGGTAGTCGCCCATTCCGCCGACGAACAACTCACTCAGCATCGCACCGTCGAGGTCCTGAATGAAGTTGACCCTCGTTGGATCGATGCCGTTCTCGCGCAGGAGCATCTTGAAATACAGTCCGACGCTAGCTCCATTGCTACCCTTCATAAGCACCGTCTTGCCGACGGTATCTGCGACGCTAAAGTGTTTGGAGTCTCCTCTCCCTAGTAGTGCGAGAGGCGCTCTACCTGCAATTTTGGCAAATGGAGTGAATGTGTCCGCACGGCCGCGATACATTGATGGGACCCAGATTCCGCCAAGAGCTGCCTCGGCGCTTCCCGACCGCAAGTCATCGAGCACTTGGTCCCAGGGACTGGGTACTGAGACTGAATAGGCAATGTTTTCGTCATGGAAGAATCCGTTCCATTCGGCGGCGTATTCGGGCAGGTAGTTCAAACTATGGCCAGTCGCTGTGACGTGGTAGCGATCCATATCGTTATTCTCCTTTTTCTCTGTTTTACAATCTGTCAGATGGGACGGGAGGCGTCGTCGATGCGGTTGCCTCGTGCGCCATCGAACCAAGTGACATCGTCGGGCGAATAGTCGATGTAGCAAGTGTCTCCAACCTGCAACTTGGGGTTGTCAGGAATTCTCACAAAGATGCGGTTCTGTCTATCGTCAGAAATCACTGAATCAGCAGGTGCCTCCGTTTGTTCGAGACTGCATCCAAGCAGCGTCTCGGCCCCAAGCCGTTCGACGATTTCCACGCGAGCTGAGAGCTTGCATTGGCTGCTCGCGGAAAGTCTCAATTTCTCCGGCCGTATACCGAGCAATAGGCTCTCTGCCGTCGGTACAGGCCCAGGATGAGTCCAGATTTGGCGGGCGCTACTCAATTGCTGCTTTGATGCTATGACGGGTAACAAGTTGATCGGAGGCGAGCCGACGAACCGGGCGACGAATGTATTTGCAGGGCGAGCATATATGTCGTCTGGGCTTCCTATCTGCTGCACTTCGCCCTTATCGAGAATGATAATTTTCGTCGCCATCGTCATCGCCTCCACTTGATCGTGGGTGACATAGACAAAGGTCTTTTGCACTTTCTTATGCAACTCAGTAATCTCGCTGCGCATCTGTGTTCGGAGCTTTGCATCGAGGTTCGACAGAGGTTCGTCGAGTAGGTAGAGAGAGGGATCGCGAACCAGGGCACGAGCCAATGCAACGCGTTGGCGTTGGCCACCAGAAAGACTTGCGGGTCGTCGAGACATGAGATCGGTCAGTCCAAGTTGGCTGGCGATTTCTTCTGTCCGCTTGGTGACTTCGGGTTTGCGAGAGATCGCTCTTCGGGCAAAGAAGTTGACGATTGGTATGTGGTGCCATGGTTTGAAACGTTCCATGACTAGAGGGAAGGAGATATTCTCGCTGACGCGCATGTGTGGGTAGAGCGCGTAGGTCTGGAATACGAAAGCGACCCCTCTGCGGTGGACACCCCAATCGTTAGCGAGCTCATCTCCCAGTAGTAGACGTCCATCACTGACATCAGTTAGACCCGCAATAAGGCGGAGCAATGTCGACTTCCCACATCCGGATGGTCCGAGGAGGACGAGGAACTCGCCGTCGTCAACTTCGGCGCTGAGCTCGTCGATGATCGTTGCGTCACCGAACTTCTTGGTGATGCGGTCGAATGTCAAGCTAGTCATAATTAACCTTTCACTGCGCCGGCGGTAAGTCCGGAGACGATCTTTCTCTGAACAAGTAGGAAGAACACAATCGCTGGAATGCTGAACACGACGGCCGCTCCCATGACCGCGGGCAGAGGCGTATCGTATTGGCCGATAAACGACGCTAGGCCGACGCTTGCAGGCCATTGTCCGGAGTCGAGGAGGAAGGTGGCGGCGAACAAGTACTCATTCCATGCTGCAAAGAACGTGATAACTGCAGCCGCAGCAAGGCTTGGAAGGATGAGCGGGCAGACGATCATAGTCAACACGGTGAATCGGGGTGTGTTATCGACCATTGCAGCTTCCTCGATTTCGTACGGCACGGAGTCGACGGCGCTTTTGACAATGAACGCGGCCACTGGGAGCGCAAATCCTGCATTGGCTATGACAAGCCCCCACAGGCTGTTGATCAGACCGAGCGAAACGAACAAGCCGTAGAGCGGAACGAGAATAAGAGCCTCCGGAATCACCTGGGTGGTGTACATAAGAGTAGAAACGACGCCCTTGCCACGGAATCGGAATCGACTGAGTGCATATCCAGCGAGAATTCCAAGCAACAGACTCAGGACAGTGGTTCCCGCGGCGATAAATGTGGAATTTCTGAGCCACATGAAAACAGGGACTGTGCTGAGTGAATTGAAGAATTCGGGTAGTCGATCAAGCTGAAGCCAACTTGACTGGCCGTCTTTCGTATACAGTGTCTCGGGGTCTGCTAGCGCAGTGTTGAGCATCCAATAGATTGGAAAACCTGCGATGACTACCAGAATGAGAAGTAGCGCATACCGCACGATAAGTCGCGTGATGCGTGACGACGGGTATTGGCTCATCAGAGGTCCCTCATCTTCTTTAGCAGCTCACTCGCAGTCACCAGGATGATTGCCAAAATAAGCCCGATCACTCCAAAAACTGCGGCTTCGCCGAGATGGTAGTTTTCGAAAGCCGTTTGTCGGAGTCCAACGACTAAGATGTTGGTGCTCTTGCTGGGGCCACCACCCGTTAGGAGATAGACCACTTCAAATCTCCGGATCGTCCAGACGGTGACAAGGAGTCCAACTAATGTGATCGATGGACGGATATGTGGGATTGTGACTGAGCGCAGCACGTTCAGACCATCAGCACCGTCGATTTGAGCCGCCTCCTTTACTTCGGACGGAACTGACTGCAGAGCTGCGAGTACGACTAGCATGACAAGAGGCGTCACTTGCCAAACGGTGACCATTGTGACTGACCATAGTGCGAGTTCAGGCGAGGTCAGCCACTTTTGACTGGTCATTCCCAACCCGTCCGCAATCGAGTTGAGCACTCCGGAGCGATCATTAAACATCCAAGACCAAACCAGAATTGCGGCAACGCTTGGAACGGCATAGCCGAAGAGCATCACGGAGCGGGCCACGGTTCTGCCTCGAAATGGAATATCGAGTGCCAATGCACTAATCACTCCGAGCACGAGAGAACTGACTACCGTGGTCGCGGTGTATAGGATGGTGATCCAGACTGAGGAACTGAGTTCGTTATTCGCCAACAAGCGACGATAATTCTCGAATCCCACGAACTCGCCACCATTGGGCTCCATCAGCTTCGTGTCCTTGAAACTGATGACTATTTCTTGGAGCAGCGGCCAGAACATGACCAGCGTGAGGTAGGCAATCGGGAGCAGAATGAATATGTATGGTGTCAGGCTGGTCTTGTTGGGATTCTTTAAGTGCCTCGATACGAGTAGATTCGTGGTTTCACTCATTACGGTGATCCTTTGTCTTCGAAGCCCGTTTTAGCCGACCAGTCCGGTGGCTTCTTCCTGGGCCTTCTCCAGTTCTTTGCGTGGATCGGCGTTTTTCGTAAGAACTCGTTCCACTGCGTCCATAACAGGGCGCATGATCTGGGCAGTCTCGAGCTCGTAGCCCTCAATGACCGTGCCAGACGAGTCCGCCGCTGCTTCGTAAAAGTTCTGGGCCCACGGATTCTTTTTGGCGAACTTCGGATCGAGAGGAACGTCCGTTGCCAGTAGGTCCGGTCCGGAAGCTGAACGTAACGCTTGTTGAGCGTCGTCGGTGAGCAGCCACTGCACGAAATCCAACGCTGCCCTCTGTTTCTCTCCGTCCATGTTCTTATTGAGAGCTAGATAGATCTGCTGATGTGAACCCGGACTTGGGAAAGGCAGCCGGGATGCTCCTACGTCCGAGGAAACTTTAGACCCGGTAGCCATATTGAGTGTTCCACCGCTGTTATCAATAGAGAAGCCGACGTCACCCGACTTGAATCTATTGCGCTGGGTAGGGAAATCGTCGCCGTAGGGGATGACGTCGGCGTCGTATAGCTTCTTAAACGCTTCGACTGCAGCGATGTTATGCGGTGAGTCGATTGTGAGTTGTCCTTGGGTCGCCCATTGGCCTCCGTAACCGGCTGTCCAGTTCATGAAGTCCTTGTACCAGTTGTCGAACTCATTCATCTGGTGCCTTGAAGTGAAGCCGATTGCTCCGGTTTCGCTCTGCACCTCATGAGCTGCTGTAATAAGTTCATCAACAGTCTCCGGAGGCTCAACCCCAGCCTCATTGAGGAGCTTCCTGTTGAAGACAAGTCCGTAGGCAGCACGTTGCCACGAAACTCCGAGTTGTCTGCCTTCGACCTGCGCACCGTCGTTGGTTGCATTGAGATTGTTTGCTTCCGCAGTCGCCTCGTCAAGCGGCAAAAGGGCATCACGGACCACCCAAAATAGTGGTTCTTGGAGCATCATGACATCGGGACCGAGCTTGGCACCTAACTCGGTTGGGAGTTTAGTTTGAATGTCTTTTGACGGCACCTCGGACTTTTCGAGAACTACTTTAGGATTGACCTTCTCGTATTTCTCCATGACAGCCCAGAGCTTGTCGCCCCGTAAGGCGTCCATCCATTGGGAATTCATCAGAACTAGAGTGGTTTTTCCGGAGTAGTTTCCGTCGCTTTCGCATGCGCTCAGACCTACAGCTCCCAGCGCAAGGGCTATTGCGGCGGCGATCGTGCGGACACTTCTTCGTATCATAGATATCACTCACCTAACTCAGGGTATTAACGATGGAGTGTTAGCTGTCTGTGGCTAGGGGCCAGTTCCACGTATCCTCGGGTGCGAAGCGTTCGGCAAAGGCTCGAGCGATGTCGCTGCGTTTGGCGATGAAGACGTCATCCTTCTCGCGCAGATATTCGAGAAATCGCCGGATTGATGCAGCTCTTCCGGGTCTCATGATCCGCGCATGTAGCCCGACCGACATCATCCGTCCAGTAGATTCAGACTCCTCGTAGAGCGTATCGAAGCTGTCTTTGAGGTAGTCGAAAAAGTCAGTCGATCCGGTAAATCCAGGTCCGGATTGCCCGCCCCAGAATCTTGCATCATTCGTATCCACCGCATAGGGAAGGACAAGCATAGGCCTGCCTTCGACAGGGTAGAAATAGGGCAAGTCGTCATTTGTCGTCGCAGAGTCGTACAGGAGACCTTCTTCTGCCATTATTCGGCGGGATTCCGTCGTAATGGGCGGGCGCGGGAACGCGCCGAGTACTGGTTTGCCAGTCAGGGTCCTGACGTCGTTGATGCATTTGCGTAGGTCCTCTCGCTCCTGTTCGGGCGTGAGGTCGACACGTGAAATTGATCGAGTTCCATGGGAAACGAAATCGCAGTCCATTTCGGCGAATTGCTTTGCCGTTTCCGGGACTACCGACAGCGCCTCAGACGAAACGAAAACACTGAACGGAGCTCGATACTGATTGAACAGGCGTAGTAATCGCCAGATCCCAGCTCGCGTTCCGTATTCGTACTCGCCTTCCTGCATGAGGTCTCTGGCTTCCGGTGGTAACGCGCTCTTCACCCAGGTTCGGGAGTCGCGCTGGCCGTCACCCAAGAGTGGGCTTCGCTCGGTGCCCTCCTCGAAATTGATTGCGAAATTGACTGCCACGCGAGCATTGCCCGGCCACCTGAACTCCGGGGGATTGGCACCGTATCCATCAAAGTGTCTTGGCCGGCGACTTGCTGTCTCATTCCAGTTCAGAACCATGTTCCCTCGTCTTTGAGTATTCGCTGGTATACAGGTATACCAAAGCAGATCGTGAACTGCTCTGTCAAGAAGTTCAGAAGCATTTGTTGCCGCGGACCGTTCTCTTTGCCTGGAAAGTGGAATGCAACTTCCATGGCCTGAACAGGGCCAACCGCTCGGTTCAGTCCTCGATGTCGAAGCTAGGAAGAATGTTGTCGCGAGTCTGACGTACATGTTTCGCCGCGATGTGAGCCGCCCGGTCTGCGTCCCCAGCGGAAATTGCCTCAACGATTTGCGTGTGCTCATTGAGAATGGTCAAAGGCTCTTGATCGGGAGCGAAGTGCCAGCGAAGGCGAACGCCAACTGGCTCAAGCATCGTGGTTAGGGCTGGGTTGTCAGCGAGAGTGACGACTGTTTCGTGAAATTCTAGGTTCAACCTGGATTGTTCGGCTGAGTCACCACCCTCGGCAGCTTTCTCAGCTCGGGACAAATTGTGGTGGAGTGCAGAGGCCTCAGCCGAGGTCGCGTTCTGCGCAGCTAGACGAGCGGCCAAGCCTTCAAGCACTTCGCGAATATGAAACAGATCCGCTGCGTCTTTGGCGGTCAACCTTGTTACGACGGCTCCGCCTCGAGGAAGTGACGATACCAGCCCTTCTCCCTCTAGCAGTGCGACAGCCTCCCGAACGGGCACACGTGAAATGCCTAGGTTCTGGGCAATTTCTCTTTCGCGAACTCGTTCGCCTGGCGCGAATCGACCTGAGACGATCCAGGACCGAAGAACTTGACGTACTTGATCGCGGAGAGAGCGAGGATCATCCTCGTGGAGTTCCCGAGAACTGTCCCCCTCTACTGCCATGCTTTTCCTTCTAACAGGCTAATCGAAAAGTGCGCATACGGGGTCAACCAGGGGGCAAGCACTTTGTTGAAAGTCTTCTGATTCATAGAATCATTCTATGCATTGTCGAGGCGCGCTACCGCCGTGAACGATCCGTTTAGAGGGCTGATGCAGGAGCGGAGGACATCTGGGCTCTTCATTAATAGGGCTGTAGGAGAGTTGCCAATCCTCCTGCGTGGAGCAATGCCCGGATGAGGTAGTTGCCTCGGTTGCGGAACCCCAGGGCGATTCCGCGCATATGCTCGAGCCTGCCGTTGATCGCTTCAGTAGGCCCTTTCGAGGTTCCCGGATGATCGAAGTAGGTCAGGATATCGGCTCGGCGACGCTGGAACGTCGTCTGCAGACTCCGCAGCTCTTTCAGCTCATCAGGGATCGTTGCGGCCAGAGTGTCGATGAGTCTGCCCATGAGCTTCTTGCCTTTGCTCTGATGCGCAGCGTAGGCGGCGATCGTGTCTTGGTAGAACTGCCAGCACACCAGCAGAGCGGCATAATTGTCGGCGGCGAAGACAGTGTTGAGGCGATGTTTCTGCTTATCGGTGAGTAGACCGACGCGGGTGCGGGCCGTTTTCCGAATGCCGTACAGGTCGTCACCAGATCTGCCCCTGCGTTCATGGATCTCTGTCTGGAGTCGTCTCCTCGTTTCATCGAGCTTCGTACCGACCAGGGCAACGACGTGAAAGGGTCCATGACCGTGTGGCGTCGGGCACCATTTCGGTCGCGGCCTTCTTGTATCCGGCGAAGGCATCCATGGCGACATGGTCGATGCCAGCCCTGAAATCATCGGGCTGATCTTCCAGCTAGTCGGCGAAGACTTCGGCTGAACGGCCGGGGACGATGTCGAGCAGCCGCGCGGGGCGGTGGGTGAGGTCGACGATGACGATCACCCACCGGTCGATGCCGCGGTGGGACCAGCAGTGTTCATCGACGCCGATCGTGGACACACCGTCGAGCCGGGTGGCATCAGCGATCAGCAGGGACCGGCCGAGGTCGAGCACAGCTGTGCAGACGGTGTTCCAGGAGGTGTCGAGGTTCTTCGCGATCACGTGGATGCTCATCTTGTCGGTGACCACGGACTTCAACGCCCACAGGCGTGCCGTGGTCGAGAGCTTCGATCTTCCGGTGCAGGTTCTTCTGGGTGTTTGGGACCAGCGTTGGTGGCAGCCGGGGCAGGTGTAGGTGCGGATGCGAATAGCTAGGGTCACTGCGGTCAGGCCGATTGGGGGATGGATGAGTCGGCGGGTCCTGGTGGATCGGACGAGTCCTCGTTGCTCGCATTCTGGGCAGGAACTGTCGTCATCGGTGAGCAGGCACAGTACGGTCAGGTGCCGATCGGCGTGGTGTAGTCTCCGATCGCGGTGAGTCCGAGGTCGGGCAGGAAGAGTGTGGTGTCGAGGCAGGGCGGGGTAAAGTTGTGCACGAGGGACCTTGGGTCGTGATGGAGTCTTGAACACCTACATCATTGCACCGAGGGTCCCGTTGTCTTACGAACTTGTTTCAGCTCTTCCCACCGACTTATCTATGAAGAGCCCTCAAACTGAGCGCTGAACCGCTGCAGAGCGAGGAGGGTGCACTGAAGGTATTCTCGATCGAATTCGTTTGGTCGAGAAGGCAGGGAATGGATTCTGATTCCATCACTGGTCATGGCGCCGCGGATCCATAAAGATCTCTGAGGTCAGAGATTGATTTCAAGTTCACCTCAGGCGAAAAGATTCGAACATTGCCCCGACGAGCGGCCCCTCGAATCGGGTGAGAGGTCGCGCATTGGCTCCCCACGATCCTTTCCGGACGAAAATGATGTTTGACGGTTTTATGCGAATGTCGCGATATTGCCGAAACACCGAAGAAGGCCGGCAATTCACTCCGAGACGATATCAACAGGAACCGAATCGCTCGAGGCCCGCGGCTCGCAGAACCACGGCGGTCTCCCGCGCACACAGTCTTTCCACTGGCTCCGGGCCCTTCAGCGCCCGGGGCCAACGCCTTCGTTCATCGCGGCGGAGCCACACTGAATCTCACCGAATTTTCGTCGGCGAATCCACGGGAGAAGGACGATCTCTCACCTCGACTTCTATGCCCAAATCGTGCGCAGAATCATTCGGAGCGATTTGTTTCAACCACACTGATTGTCACGCTAACTGTCGGTGGCGTATATACTGGGAATGGTTCACGTTCACTCCTGTGTGCCGTTCCGATGGAAAAACAGGTGAGTATGGCACTGTTTCAACGACGACAAGGCACATCGGTCATCCGCGACAACCCGAACGAGTCTGCGCCCGGGCCCCGCCCACAGAAATACCGTGCTTTGGTTGCTTCGGTGGGCGCGGTCAGTCTCGTACTGGCAACCATCAATATGTGGGCGCCGACTGCAGCAGCGGCTACCGCTGTCAATCTCGCCACAGCGGAGTCCTACGCTGTTCTGGGCGGATCGACTGTCACGAACACCGGGCCCACCATTCTCGATGGTGACCTCGGCGTTGCTCCTGGCACGGCGATAACAGGCTTCCCGCCGGGAACCGTGCAGGACGGAACAATCCACGCCAACGATGCAGTGGCTCAACAAGCACAGACCGACCTCACCACGGCGTACGATGTTGCGGCAGGACAGCCCAGTGACTTCGACATCACTGCAGACCTCGGCGGGCAGACGCTCGTTCCGGGAGTCTACACGGCTGAGACTGCTGCGGAGCTGACGGGAGATCTGACTCTTGACGCCCAGAATGACCCGTCTGCCGTCTGGATTTTCCAGGTCGGATCCACACTGACCACAGCAAGCGCCAGTTCTGTGTCGCTTATCGGTGGCGCGCAGGCATGTAACGTGTTTTGGCAGGTGGGAAGTTCGGCGACGCTCGGGACCAATACCTCGTTCGTCGGCACCATTATGGCGCTGACATCGGCGTCGCTCGTGACCGGAACCACCATCGATGGTCGCGCACTCGCTCGTAATGGAGCCGTGACTCTCGACAGCAATGTCATCACCGCGCCGGGCTGCGGCGACGATGGTGAGGATGCCGACACCAACGTCAATGCGGAGGCCGATTCGACTGCCGAGGCCGAGGCCGATCCGTCTGCCGACACGGAAGTCACAGCCGACGCCACGACCGACGACACCGGTGCAGAAGTGACGGCCGACGACAACGCCACTGCTGACACCGGTGCAGAAGTGACGGCCGACGACAACGCCACTGCTGACACCAGTGCAGAAGTGACGGCCGACGACAACGCCACTGCTGACACCAGTGCAGAAGTGACGGCCGACGACACGGTCGGCGCAACTGCCGATGTCACTGCGAACGCCGGCGCTGACATGGACACGAGCACAGGTGCACAAGTCGATGCGGACATCGATGTCGCTGCAGGAGTGACCGCCGAAACCGATGTGCGAGGTGAGCTTCCCTCCACTGGTGCCCAGAACCTCTGGATCGCACCAGTAGCCGTCGGACTTCTCATCGTCGGAGCTGCTCTGATGCTGCTGATCCGACGGCGCCGGGTTGAAGGCTGATCACTGGCGCGTACCGTACCAGCCGATATCCGTACGGCTCCCCACCTTCCGGGGCGGAGCCGTACGGAAGGGGCAGCGGTCCGATTCCGCTGCCCCTTCCTGCCGCCCGCTCACCGTGTACAGCTGAACCCGGCCGCCCTCACGCCGCGAAGATCGACCCCCGTGGAGACACGATCGCGGAGGTGCTCGCTGTAGGCCGGTATCGTGAGGAACTCAGGGAAGTCACCGCAGAGTGCGCTGCGCCGGAAGACCTCCACCCCCTCGGCGAGGTGATCATTGGGCTTCCGCTCGATCCGCGCGAGCTCCTCGGCCAGGTATACCTCGACGAGCTCGCGGGTGAGCTGGTGCCCGTTGTCGAGGGCCACCTCGTGCCGGATCCACTGCCAGATCTGCGACCGGCAGATCTCTGCCGTCGACATGTCCTCGAGCAGATCCTCCAGCGCCACGTTGCCGCGCCCGCCCAGCCAGGCTGAGATGTAGCCGATGGCGACTCTGACGTTCACCCGCACCCCTGCTTCGGTGACGATCGGCTCCAAATCGGTGAGGTCGAGCAGATGCTCCGCGCAGACGATGGCCTTGGAGCGCAGATTCTCGAGCTGATGAGGACGCTGTCCGAGAGCCGCATCGTAGACCGCGAGCGCTGCGGGCACGAGGCCCGGACCGGCGACCCAGGTGCCGTCGGACCCCTGCCATGCCTCGCGCGCCTTGTCCTCACGCAACCTGGCGAACTCGGCGGCGACGTACTCCTCGTCGGAATGGTCGATCATGAGATTGCTCATCGTGCTGATCGCATAGGCGCCGAGCCGGTGGCAGGTCCGGACCAGGCGGTCGGTGAACGCCCGCATGAGCGGCAGGGCATTCGTCAGCAGCTCACGGTCGGGCAGAACGAACTGCGGCAGATTCCGAAAGCTCTTGACGACGGAGAACAGGTAGTCCCAGACGGCCGCTTGGAGCCCGGCGCAGTGCTCGCGCAGTTCCCAGAGGATGACTTCCATCTGAAATGCCGCGGTGATGGTCTCGATGCGGACGGTCGCCCTGATGGTGCCGCGTGCGATGCCGAGGCGATCCTGTGCGAACTCGAAGAACCTGTTCCACAGTCTGGCCTCGAGCGCCGACTCCAGCTTCGGCAGCCAGAAGTAGGGACCCGAGCTGGATTCGATGAGGGCATGCGCGTTGTGGAAGAAGTAGAGGCCGAAATCGACGAGCGCACCCGATGCCGGTATGCTGCGACCGGCGTCGTCGACGACGCTCAGATGCTTCTCCGGCAGACGCCATCCACGTGGTCGCATGCCGACGGTGGACGGTTCGCGTTGTCGACGCCGGGCAGCCGATCGCGCACGACGTTGAAGAGGGAGACCTGTCCGCCGATGATGGTGGCCCACGTCGGGCTCGTCGAACCCTCGAAACCCGCGACCCAGACCAAAGCCTGCGAGCTGAGGGCAGCGACGACTTCGGGTCCGGTGACGGGGCTGACGACCCGCCGGTCTTCGAGACCCGGTGCGTCCGCTGAGCCGGCGACTGCCCAGGACAGGTCGGCGCTGATGCGGACGGTGTCGGGGTTAACTCTTCATAGATAGGGCTGACAACTCTCCTACAGCCCTATTTATAAAGAATCGACATCTGTTCTGGTTTGTACTCCGACAAACCTGGATGAATAGACACCATGCCAAAGCTTTTACAGCTAGAGCTTCTCGATGACATCGTCTGCGTTGTCCTGGGCCGGGATAGGAACACCACGATCGCTAAAATCGGCAGAGACTTCGGTGCTCATGAGTCAACGATCACGAAATGGGTTCGCTGGGGCGAGCTCAATACGGGCGATAGCATGAAAGTGTCCGCCGAACTCTTTGGGCTCAAGCACCGTCCCCTGGCTGCTCGACCAGGAGACCGAAGTTCTGCGGCGCGCTCGCGCGCGTATGGTGCAGACACGAAGTTGCCGTCAAGCGGGACTGATGCAAGGAAAGGTGACACTCGAGGTATCACGCTGCGACTGCAGGTGACTCAATGATTACTTCGTACTCGACAGGTGTCAATCGACCCAACCGGGCCTGCCGCCGCCGACAGGGTGCCTGTGACGGTGCCGTGCCGGGTTCTGAAGCTCTCTCCTGCCAGTTAAATTGCCGGCGGCTGGAATCACCGATTCCCAATGCCGATATCATCGAATTGTAATGGTTCAACGACCCGGCCCGACGCTAGCGACGACATTGAGTTCGGGGACCGACCGGTACCTGATCGAAGAGGCCGCCGCGAATGGACTGCCCATGGCTGTACGAACCGGCAAAGTGAGCGACCAATTCGTATGTTATCGGCCTTCGGTGAGGGCCGCGTCAGACCACCAGTTCTGTACCGAAAGAACTGGGTGAGCGTTTGTTAAGCGCGTTATCCGAGGGCCCTCGATGGCAGGACAGTGTGGACGGCGAGTGTGTCCGTGACCGCAAGGCTCAAGGCAGCCGCGGGGAGGTGTTCGAGGAGAACCAGCGCAAGGATGGCGACGGTGACGAGAATTGCTGCGGCCGGGATTCGGGAGCGTGCGAAGCGTCTGACTCGCGTTTGCAGGAAGAGTAGGTTGCCTGCAAGGTAGATCAAGGGGCCCGCGACGGCCACCAGTGCGACCTGTGAGGTGAGGTGATCGTGGGATAGGAGCAATCTAGGTGGACGGGGCAGTCGCAAGATCGTAGACCGAGCTATCGACACGAAGCAGGCCTCCGCCCTTGCAGCGAATGCTCTAGATATGGCACGCCGGATATGAACTCCAGCGCCTGTTGGGATTGTGTACGCCGATCAGGGGTTCGGTGCAAATCATGGGCATTCACTCAGAGAATTCGTTAGTGCTGAAGGCTTGAGTCCACAATATATGTTTGTACGACCACAAGCGTGAGCTTGTGATGTTCATAGCCAATAGTGGTCGTCTCCGAGACGCGAATGATATTACCGATGAGGAGCTAGAGCTTACGCAGGTAGATGTGGAGCTGTCACAGCCGGCGCTGTCGTACTCACCGGTAAATTGCAGAGCTAACCGTTTCCGGGTATACCGAGTGCTGCCCCGGAGAAATGGGTTCCTTAGACAGGGATGAGAATGGGGGACTCGACGCCCTCGGCCTCGATGCGGCGTACACGTTGACCGTAGACTTCTTCGACAAGGTCCTCGCTCAGGGCCTCACTCGGGGGCCCATCGGCGACGAGTCGACCGTCGCCGAAGACGAGTACGCGCTCCGCGTAGCGAAGGGCGAGATTGAGGTCGTGGAGTACGACGATGACTGCCGCTCCCTGACCGCTTAGACGTTTGACTGAGCGTAGGAGGGATTCCTGATGTCTGAGGTCGAGAGCGGCTGTCGGTTCGTCGAGGAAGATGATGGGCGTCGTCTGCGCCTTCGTCCGTGCATAGGACACCCGTGCGGCTTCTCCGCCAGAAAGGGTGGTGATGTCGCGGGCCTCAAAACCGTGCAGGTCCGAGTCCGTGATCGCTTCGGCGACGAGCTCCTCATCACGGTAGACGTCGACGTTCCAGGGCAAGCGTCCCATGTGGACGGCCTCCTTCACGCTGAAGGCGAAGTTCGAACTGTTGTGTTGAAGCATCACCGAACGCTGGCGGGCCAGCGGGCCGGATTTCCACGCCCCCGCCTCGACCCCGACGATCTCGATGGTGCCCCGGGTAGGGGCCACGTCACCGGACAGGAGTGAGAGCATTGTCGATTTGCCCGCGCCGTTGGGACCGACGAGCGCGACGACTTCACCGGGATAGAGGGCGAACGAGATCCCGGTGACGAGCTCCCGGCCGTCCACGGCGAAGGTGACGTCCTGGGCCCGGACGATCGCTTCGGCGAGGGTGTCCGCGCGGCCTGCAGCGGTCCGGTTCGCAGCGTCGGGGGTGCAGGTTTTCACCATGAGCTCTTTTTCATTCGGACAACGAGGAACAGGAAGAACGGCGCGCCCACGGCCGCAGTGAAGAGGCCGATTGGCACCTCCGCAGGTGGAGCGACGACGCGGGAGCCGCAGTCGGCGGCGACGATGAGGATCGCGCCGGCAATCGCGGAGATCGGCAACAGACCGCGGTGGCCGGGACCGACGATGATGCGCACGATATGTGGGACGACGAGACCGACGAACCCGATCGCACCGGCGAAGGCGACAGCGGCACCTGTGAGCAACGCGGTCGCGATGATGATGATCAGGCGGCTGCGTCGGACATTGAGACCGAGGTGCTGAGCCTCTCGTTCGCCGAGGGTGAGCACGTCCAGGGCGCGGTAGTTGAGTAGGACTATGAAGAGGCCGATGGCGAAGATCGGTATAGTTGCCCAGAATTGCGGCCAGATCACCTTCGCCAGCGAGCCCATCTGCCAGAAGGTGAGGGTCTGGAGCTGCTGGTCATCGGCGATGAAGGTGAAGAATCCGGTCAACGCCTGGCAACCTGAGCCTATGGCGATTCCGACGAGCAGCATACGCGACGTCCCGGTGTTGCGGCCAGGTCGAGCGAGGACGTAGATGAGTCCGGTGACAGCGAGGCCAGCGAGGAAGGCGCCGATGGGCAACAGCCAGGTGGTGCTACTTCCGGCGAGCACGATGACTCCGACCGCTCCTGCCGAGGCTCCGCCGCTGACGCCGATGATTCCGGGGTCAGCTAGCGGGTTGTTGAACAGGCTCTGCAACGCCGCACCGGAGATGGCGAGCGCCGCGCCGACGAGTACGCCCATGAGCACACGTGGGACGCGCAGTTGCCAAACGACCGAGACATCGCGTTGACTGAGCTTCGCACTGTCAATGGCGCCCAGCTGGGCACCCACGATGTGTGCGACATCGACGAGTGGGATGCGCAGGGGACCGACCGAGGCCGAGACGACCATGAGCAGTGCGAGGACCACCAGGCCGACGATAATGCAGGCGAGTAGCGGGAGGCGGCGGACGGCGTGGCGCACCTCGGTGCTCGAGGCGGCCCGACGGCGGCGTCCTGGGAGTGCGGTGGATGCTGTCATTGCCGCCGAGGCCTCGGACGCCGTCGAAGCACTGGTGGTATCCGTGCTGTCGGGGCCACCGGTTCCAGCCAAGGAAGCAGCCCTGGCCTTGGTGCCGGTGCGTGTCGACACCTTCGGGGTCACGGGAGCTTCGCGACGGCCTCGGCCAGCGCTTGAGCGCCGGCTCCGATCTCCGGGCTCGAGTACTTCAACTGGGCGTCGGGCATGACGAAGATCGCGGAATTCTGGCCTGCTGGAGTCTGGTCGAGCGTCGGGAACGCCTTCCACAGCCCGTCTTCGCCGCCCCACTTCTCGTAGTCGGATTCGGTCATGACGATGACATCTGGTGCAGAGGCGACGATCCCCTCATTGCTGAATTCGCGGGAGTAGCCGCGCAGGTTCGACTCTGCTCCGACGCTCGTGTAGCCGAGAGTCTCAATTATCTCGTTGCCCGGCGTCCCGGTGCCAGCAACCGAATTCTGCCCACCCGCGCCGGTGGCCGTCACCTCAACGATGGAAAGACCCTGCTTGCCGGATTCCTTCGCGGTCTTCGCGGCATCGGCGAGCTGGTTGTCGACGGTCTTGGCGAGTTCTTCACCGGCTTCCGCGGCTCCCACGTAGGAGGCCACAGCCTTGAGCTTGTCTCGCTGGGGCTGCTGATCGTCCATGACGACCGCGTCGGTTCCGGCGTCGCGGAACTGACCGGCGACATCACCGTGCCGTTGGGTGTTATCGCCGATGAACAGGGTGCCGTTCATCGCCAAAAGACCTTCGACACCTGTGTTTTTGCCGAATTCGAAGTGCTGCGGGGCATCGATTCCTTCCGGGGCAATCGAATTCTCCGGTGCGGCTTCGATATTATCGGTCAAGCCCAGTGCGCCGAGCGTCGATGCGATGCCGTCGCCGGCGACGATGATCTTGTCGATGTCCTTGATCTTTACCTCGGTGCCGGTGCCGTCGGTGACGTTGGTAGGTAGCTTCGGTGCTGCCTCGATGGCGGAGAAGTCGCTCGTGCCGCCGATCTGGGACCATCCTTCGGGAAGGGGGACCGAGAGTTCCGAGCCTGTCGCTTCGGTTGATGTGTCGTCCGCGGTCTCGGAGCCGGTGCCGCCGCAGCCGGCGAGAGCCAGGGCGCACGTGATACCGATGATCGAAAAGCCTTTTCTCATTGCTCTCTCCATTTGGTTCGATTTGCTGTGTCGTGTGAGTCGTTCCAGCGCAAGCGTGTCACGCTGGTTAGCCTAACCTAATATGACTGTGGTTGGGGTTTAGATGTGGTTCTGTTAGATAGTTCACCTGATTTGATTGGCTGTAGAAGGGTCGAACTGTGTCTCATTGAGTTGCTGTGGAGCCGATCTCTCGGACGATTCGGGCTAGAATGTGCGGGTGGATGAGGGCGGGGTGGGTGCAGTCGATGTCATGGTTGCGGACAGTGCCTGTAACGAAGGGCTCCCAGTCGGAGACGTGGAGCCAGTCCTGTTCCTTGTCTGCTGCGGTGAAGAACTCGACGTCTCCGTGATAGACGCGGGCCGTGTGCCTGCGCATCAGCAAGGCATTGGTGGCGACAGTTCGCGCTACCCGCTCCACCACCTCGGGCCGGAGCTCGCTGAAGGGGCCACTCGTCTCCGCCAACATCTCGAGCACGGTCTCCCGTGACAGGTCTGATGCCTCGGAATCGTAGTCCACGCCACCCATGATCAGCAGCGCTTCATTGATCTCACGATCAGTGGGATCGTCACGATGCTGCCACGAGCTGGGCGGGTAGGCGTCGAGCAGCGTTAGAGTCTCGACGGTGACACCGATCGAGGCGAGCTGGATGGCCAGCTCGTGAGCAATCACTCCACCGACGGACCAACCGAGGAGAACGACCGTCCCCTGGGGGGCGTGGCCGACGATGTCGACGGCGTACCCGGCTGCGAGTTCTGACAGTGACGCGGCCGGCTTCGGCTCTGGCAGAGCGGGATCCAATCCCGGTGCCTGCAACGCGTAGACTCCGATCTCGGGATCGATATGTTGAAGCAGATTGACATATGACCACCCAAGTCCTCCTGCCGGATGAAGGCAGAACACTGGTGTTCCGCTCCGGTGCTCACGCAGAGTGAGCAGCCGCGAATACGGATTCGCGTGCCCTTCACCACCGAGACGACGAGCAAGCGATGCTGCGGTGGGTGCGGCGAAGACATCGCTGAGCTCGACTGCTGTTCGAGCGGTGATGTCATGCAACTCCTCGAGCCGACGGAGGAGGCTGACTGCTGTCAATGACGTGCCGCCGGCATCGAAGAAGTTGGTGTCCACGCCGAGGCGCTCTGTACCCAGAACGTCATCGAATGCCTGGACGATTGCGGTCTCGAGCTTCGTCGACGGTGCCCGGGTGGACAGCGGTTCCTCGGGGGCAGGGAGCCGCTGACGGTCGAGTTTCCCGTTGGCGGTCATCGGGAGGTCGCTGACGCAGGTCAGGGTTGAGGGCACCATGTAGTCCGGCAATCGGTCGACAAGCCAATCTCGCAGTTCTTCGGTGCTGATTGCACAACCTTGGACATACCCGCGGAGACTGGCAGCGGTCCCGGTTCCGTGAGGAACGACGACGGCTCTGTGCACCTCTGGGTGTTCGGCCAGGACAGACTCGATCTCGCCGAGCTCAATACGCAGCCCACGGATCTTGACCTGGTCATCGACGCGACCGAGGTAGTCGAGAGCCCCATCTGAGCGCCACCGGGCGATGTCACCTGTAGCATAGACGCGTTCACTCCGCCCTCGAGCTCGGCCGAGGCCGGGATGGTCGAAGAACTTCTCAGCGGTCAGCTCCGGTCGCCCGACATAGCCTTGAGCCAACTGACCTCCGGCCAGATGGAGATGGCCCGTGGCGCCGGGCGGCAGGAGCCTCCCAAGCCCGTCCAAAAGGTAGACGCGGGTGTTCCAGACGGGGCGACCGATCGGCACCGGTCCGCTATGCTCAGCCGATACGGGCCAATGTGTGACGTCCACGGCGGCCTCTGTGGGTCCGTAGAGGTTGTGCAGCTCAATGGGAAGAACTGCCATCAGGCGGTGAGCGGTTTCGGAGTCGAGAGCCTCTCCCGAGCAGAATACCCGACGCAGACTCGTGCATTCCTGCAGTTCGCGTGTCCCGGTGAAGACTGACAGGGCAGAGGGGACGAAATGGCAGGTTGTGACTCCATTGGCAGTGATCGTTCGTGCGAGTGCCTTGGGGTCTTTGTGGACCTCGGGCTCCGCTATGGCGAGCACAGCGCCGGTGATGAGTGGCCAGTAGAATTCCCAGACCGAGACATCGAAGCTGAAGGGCGTCTTCTGCAGGACGATATCCGTGTCATCGAGCTGGTATTCGTGCTGCATCCACTCGAGCCGATTGACGATTGCGCGATGGCTGACAGCCGTCCCTTTGGGGGCTCCGGTCGATCCTGAGGTGAAGATGACGTAGGCGGTGTCGTCTGGGGCGGCAGGTGATGGGTCGACGGGATCCTTGACCGAGTCGGCATCTCGGAGACAATCGAGTGTGTCTTCACCCAGCCGCAGAATCGGGCGAGCGCCAGTTTCACCGGGCGCAGGAGCGCCCTCAGCACCGGTGATGACAATGATCGGTTCCACGTCCGCGATCATCGAGTCGAGGCGGGACATGGGCAGTGTCGGTTCCAGGGGGACGTATGCGGCACCGCTGAGAGTGGTGGCCAGCAGCGACATCACCATGGCCGGACCGCGGCGCAGATGGATGCCGACGGTTCTGCCTGGACCAGCGCCGTGTTCGCGGAGCGTGTCGGCCAGTTGCTCGACACGATCGAAGAGGTCGGAATACATCAGCGACTCTCCCCGCCACTGCAGGGCGGGAGCGTTTGGGGTGCGATGGTGCTGGTCGATGAGCAGATCGGCCAATGTGCGGTCGCTCGTGGGTGCGTCAGTCGCGTTGAAGACGTTGAGGATCTGATCGCGTTCGCTGGGCAACATGACTTCGATCTCGCCAAGTGTTCGGTGACCCTCGCGAGGTGTGCGTGCGAGCAGGTCGGTGATCCGCTCCAAGTGGCGCTGCACCTCGGCAGCGGTGTAGAGCTTGGGGTTGGCTAGAATCCGTGCTTCCAGTCCGCCCGAAGAGTCGAGCGACAGCGCAATGTCGAGGTCATCAGTGGGGCCGGTGCGAATATTGTGGACAACTCCGGTGGCTGCGTCGAACGCGACCTGAGTGTCGAAAGGTCGGATGTTGACAGTCGGACCATGTAGTCGATGTGCGGTACCGACTTTGGACAAGTCTCGACGAATCCATTCGGAGCGATATGTCTGAACCTCGCGCACGGAGCTGAGCTCGTAACCGATTGCGGCCGCGAAATCGACAATGGCAGTGTCGGCACTGGTCTCTGCTGGCAGGCACAAAGGGAGGACATTGACGCGTGGAGCTGCCGACTTGGCTGCGGTGCTGTTTGAGCGGTTGAGCCAGGGGATGCCCAGTACAGCTGGTCGGTCGGTGAGGTGTGACTGAAGGTAGGTGCCGATGAGAGCGAAAGCCATTTCGATCCAAGTGGATCCGGAGCTGTGTGCGTAGTCGGTCAGCGCATCGACCTGATCAGGTCCCATTCTGTACGTGAAGTCATGCTGATCGACGGCAGCCGCCGCCGTGGCCTCGCACAGAGATCCGACGGACTCGAGCCGGTCCGCGCGCTGAGCCCAGAACTCTTTGCCCTTCGCCTCGATTGTCTCGGCTTCTGTCGGTGCGGTGCCGCGGGCGTTCTCCGTCGTGGTGAAGGGGCAGTCGTCGAGCTGTGTCGGATCCGAGTAGACCTGACCCACCCAGCGGATGAATGCGTGCATCGAGAATCCGTCAATCACGATGTGATGAAATCGGGCGAACCACCATTGCCGGTCTTCATCCAACTGCAGGAGAGCGTGCCCGCTGACATCACGCGCAGTCAGCACGACCGGTCCGTCGGATTGGGCCGGTCGAGTAAGTTCGGAGTCCATCCACTCGTGGGCGGCAGCTTCCGGGTCGGGAGAGGAGCGCAGGTCGATGACGCTGGGGGAGTCGGGAGATTCGGCTGGCCGCAATCGCGGGCCGGAAGGTGTGTCGAGGAATTCCGAGTCCAGCCCGGCGACCCTGAGACAGCTGCTGACGGACTCGGCCCATCGGTGGGCGTCGAGCGGACCGTCGATGTCAACGTATTCTGCACACTGGTACGTCGCCTTCGAAGCGTCCCCGAGGTGGCCGAACCACATCGCGAGCTGACCGTCCGTGAGGTCGCACAGATCTGAGTGGATAGGGGTCTGAATCGTCATTGCTCTCTCATTTCTCCTTCAGGCTGTCGATCAAGGCGATGCGCCAACAGGCAAAGTCATGTCCTCCGCTGAAGTGGGTGACGCTCGTCCGGTATCCGAGCGAGGTCAGAACGTCATGGAGCTGATCGACGTGGTCGTTGGTGATGTCTTCTCGTGTGCCGACGCGCAGGTCGATGTGAGTTGATGTGGGGGTTCGCCGGGCGAATTGTTCGGTGATCCACGGTTGGTGCTCATGTGTGTAGGTTCCAGGTGACATGCTGCCGTCCGGCATCCACCACAACGAGGGTGAGTGAGACTGAACTTGGCCGAAGCATTCCGGCCGTCGCAGCGCGGCGAGTAGCGCCGTAAGGCCGCCAAGGCTCTGGCCGGACAGGATGGTCCCTTCGGGTCCCTGCAGCGGGAGTGTTTTCTCGATCCTGCGCCGGGCAGCGGGGATTGAATGGGCAGCGAGGTCGTCAACAAAGGCAGGATTCGCTCCCAGCAGGTCGATCCGGCTGGCCGTGTCGTCATTTGCGATCCCCAGGACAGCAACTGGATGGATAGTGCCCGCCGCCGCTGCCGCCTCCAGCGCCGCGGGCAGGTTGAGTCGATCGAACCACACCTCGGCATCAGTGACGACGAGCAGGCGCGCAGGGTCGCGGACGGTGGTTGGAGGTGGAATATAGGTGAGCTGTTCTACGGTGCGCTCAAGAGTCGGAAGTGTGGTTCGACTCCGCAGCACCTCTCCGCGCAGGTCACTGTGTTCTGCCCTTCGCCAGATGTCCGAACTGGGCGCATCGTCCATTGAAGCCACAGAAAGGGCTCCCGTTCCGGTCGCATCGATGGAGGCATGGTGGTTGAAGGGATCGACCCAGGCCGGACGTCCTGACCGCCGGTGGCTTGCGACCGCGTCGGCGAAGGCGCTCGCTGATGAATTGAGTTCACGGAATCCGTAGGTGAAGACAGATGATGAGTCCACCTCGAGGGTCGCGCACCAGACATCTGTCCCTTTGAGGCGCCGCATCTGCCCGTGTTCGACACGGTGCTTGTCCGTCAATCGATTTGCCTCCAGGTACACCTCGTCCGCGGTCTGGCTGCGGTAGAGAAACGTGGCCCTTCTCATATCTGAGCCATCTGAGCGTGACACCAGGGGAGTTCCACGACGATGGACAGCCGTCCAGAATTTCACGGGATCAGTCGGCGGCGGGAGATCGGACTCGACGAGGATCTGGGAATGGAGCCGGAGCGTCAAATGGAGCTCGCTTTCTTCGTCGGTGGACATGCATCTCAGGGGTCCCTGCCAATCAGCCTTGTGCCGAAGAGAGGTTGAAAGGCGATGGAATCTAGGTTAGCGTAGCCTTAGCTTACTCAGCTGAGGCTAACCTAATCAAATTGAGCCGACCTGAGTCTGAAATATCACGACTTGCGACGCTCAACCCGACGAATGTAGGTATTCATTTTGCGTGTTCTTTTCGTGGGCCCACCTCTCTACGGCCTGCTCTATCCCATCGTTTCGCTCGCCCAAGCCTTTCGCGTCTCCGGGCACGACGTGGTCGTCGCAAGCGCCGGTGGATTTGCCGACAAGATTGCGGACGCCGGCTTGGTCGCCTACGACGCAGCACCGGACCTCGATTCCGAAGCAGATTACAAACGCCGCGAACTCGATCGTCTGAGGAACAATGCCGGCACCAAACCGGGCGACTTCTCCTTCTTCAGCGAAGAGATGTCCGATGCGCTTGTCGAGTTCACTAACTCGTGGCAGCCGGACCTCATCGTCTATCCGCCTCTCGGCGTTGTCGGACCACTGCTCGGGACGAAGTTCGGGATTCCGACCGTCATGCTGACCGTGGGCTTCATGCACGGACAGAAACAGATCGACATCGTCTCCAAGGCTCTTCGACATGCTTACGAGCGTCACGGGGTTGGTCAGCGTCAGAGCGACGCGGCTTGGCTCGATGTCGCCCCTCCCAGCATCAGCATCCTCGACCACCCGGGTGCTCTGCCGATGCGCTACGTTCCCTACAACGGGGGCACCGTGCTGAGCCAGGGATGGGAGAAGACCGCAGGTCGTCGCAGGGTCGTCGTCAGCCTCGGTACGCTCAAACCGATGGTCGAGGGTTCGGGCCTCATCGATTGGATCCTGCGTGACGGGTCGGCCGCGGACATCGACTTCGTGGTCCAGCTGGGTCACAACGCCCGCCAGGGCATTCCCGACACGCTGCCGGAGAACGTGAGCATCGTGGATTGGATCCCGATGGGTCCGATGATGAGCGAAGCCGACTGCTTCATTCACCACGGCGGCGCCGGCAACACGCTGACAGCGTGCGACGCCGGGATCCCCCAGATCATCTTCGGTGAGGGCGCTGACCGGCCCACCAATGCCAACCTGATCCAGAAACGCGGATGTGGGGTGATACCCAGCGAAGGCAGACTCACGGGTTCGATGGTCCTGGAGGTCCTCGACGACTCATCGATCGCGGCGAACGCGGGAGAAGTGCGGGATGAGATGCGCAGCCTCCCGACACCCCCGCAGATCGTGACCGAGATCGCCGAGCGTATCGGGCAATCGGCTCAGACAAAACTCAGCATGGCGGGACGGCGATGACTCGATCTTCCATAGAGAAGAGCGTCTCGAAGCGCAGCGATCGATCAACCACCTCCTCATCTGGTACGCCAGATCAGGATCAGGCGGAGGACGGGAGCACACCCTCCTCGAGTGAAGACCGTGCCCACGCCACGCCCGCCGCTGTCCTTCCTGGTCAGGGTGCCAGGTGGTGGGCAGCGCGGCTGCTGAGCGGCTGTTGGGCGCATCGACGACTGTCAATCGGGATTCTTGCGTGGTCGGTCGTCACCATCGCTTTGGTGACAGTGGGCCCCCTACTGACTCGCCGTGGTGTCAACGAAGCGGTCGACGGACACACCACGGGCCTCGCCTGGTTGGTGGCAGGCCTCGTGCTGATCGCCGCAATCGACTTCGTCGGCAACTACTATCGCCGAAACCTCGCGGGACGTCTTTCGCTGTGGGTGCAGCATGAATTGCGGGCTCAGGCCTTCGGATCGATCCAACGGCTTGATGGGCACGCGCAGGATTCCATGCGGGTCGGTCAAGTGGTTTCGCGGACGAACAGCGACCTGGAGCAGGTTCGCTCGATGCTTCAGATGATTCCCGTTCCGGTCTCGGTCGTCACCTACTTCGTCAGCGGCACCGCGGTCATGGTCTATCTCTCGCCCGCTCTGACCGTGGTCAGTCTGACCGCTATGGCGCTTCTGGGGCTGACGGCTTGGCGCGCCCGCAAACGTGTGTTCGCAACATCCGCGCAGGCCGCCCAGGACGTCGGCGAACTGACCGAAAGGATCGGTCAGACCATCGACGGCGTTCGTGTCGTCAAGGGATTCAGCCAACAGAACCGTGAGATTCGCTGGTTGGAACGTGCCGCCGGCGGAGTCTTCGGACGCAGGATGCAGACGGCACGAGCGCAGGCAGCCCCCGGGGCGACGATGCTCGCGCTGCCGGTTCTGGGGCAATTCGCCGTGCTCGGCTACGGCGGGTGGCTCGTCCATGACGGTGGACTGGACATCGGTACGTTCGTCGCGTTCGTGACCTTCCTGACCATGCTCACGGGCCCGACCCGAGTCTTCGCGTCCTTCCTCGTGATCGCTCAGCGCACACGAGCCAGTGCCGAACGCATCTTCGAACTGATCGACTCGCGCCCGGAGATCCACGACGGCACACGCTCGATGCCTGAGACGCTGTCCTACCTGAAGCTTGAGAACGTGTCCTTCGGCTATACGGCCGACAGACCGGTGCTGAATGGGCTCGATCTGCACGTCAGCGCGGGCGAGACCGTTGCGATCATCGGACCTTCCGGGTCAGGCAAGTCCACGATCTCGCTGCTGCTGCCTCGCTTCTACGATCCCACGACAGGAACAATCAGAGTCGGGACCGAGGACGGAGAGATCGCCCTCAACGACTTCCGCATCCAGGATCTGCGGCAGCACGTCGGTACGGTATTCGAAGACCCCTTCCTGTTCGCCAGCTCAGTCTCGCAGAACATCGGATACGGCCACCGCGATGCCACGGGAGACGAGATCCGAGCGGCCGCAGCCGCTGCCGGGGCCGATGAATTCATTCGCCAACTCCCTGAAGGCTATGACACAGTTCTCGCGGAACGAGCGACCGATCTCTCCGGTGGCCAACGACAGCGTCTGGCTCTGGCCAGGGCACTGCTGCGCCGTCCGCAGATCCTCGTCATCGACGACTCCACGAGCGCCGTGGACGCGTCCACTGAATCCGGAATCCTCAAAGCTCTGGACAATCAGAGATCGGCGGAGCACATCACTGTGCTCATCGCCCGGCGCAGATCGACCCTGTCCATCGCGGATCGCATCGTCGTCATGGACGAGGGCAGAGTGGTCGATGCGGGTACGGCAGCTGAGTTGGCCGACCGTTGCCAGCTCTACCGTGAACTGACCGACGGCGAGGATGTCGACCATCAGACCCGGCGAGGTGACGACGAGCTGTGGCCCCCGATCGAACCGGACCAGGCAACGCAGGCAGCCTCCGAAACGCGCGGTCGTGACGTCGTTTCCTCGGCCGCGCGAAGGACAGCACTCGACAGTTCGATCCGCACCGTTCGCTCGGTGCTCCGACCTGTTGCAGGTCTCCTCGTTGTCGCCTTCGTCCTCATCGCGTTCGATTCGCTGGCCAATGTGGCGAGTCCGATTCTTCTGCAGCGGGGAATCGACTCGGGAGTGCTCAAGGGCGACTTCGGCTACGTCGGGCTGGTGTGTGCGCTGGCCGCCGGGATCGTAGTCATCAACTGGGCGGTCTTCATAGCCCAGAGCGTGACAACGGCGCGAGCCTCCGAGCTGGTGCAGTACATAACCCGAACTCGCTGCTTCGGACATATGCACTCCTTGGATCTGCGCCATTTCGAAGGCAGCGAATCCGGATCTCTGATGACTCGGATGACGGTGGACATCGATTCGCTCTCCCGATTCATGCAGACCGGTCTTGTCAACGGAATCATGAGCCTGGTGACCATGGCGGGCATCGCCGTTGCGATGTTCGTGTTCCATCCGCTCCTGGCGGCAGTGGCTCTCGCCTCTCTGCCTCTGATCATCATTGCCACTGTGGTCTTCAGGCATCTCAGCTCGCGTGCCTACCTCCAGGCGAGGACTGAGATCAGAGACGTCAATCGCAATCTGCAGGAGAACATCGACGGCCTGCGAACCGTGCAGGCGAACGGCAGGCAGAAGGCCGCCATCAGTTCCTTCAACCGTCTCTCGGACAAGCACCGAACGACACGGACCAAGGCACAGCAGTACATTGCCGTGTACTTCCCGTTCGTCAGCTTCCTGGCTGAGACCAGTTATGCCCTCGTGCTCGGCGTCGGCGCCACACTGGTCGCCCGCGGCGAACTCTCGCCCGGAGTGCTGATTGCCTTCCTGCTCTTCCTCAGCCAGTTCTACAATCCCATCCAGCAGCTGTCCAACATCGCCGACAGCTTCATGCAGGCCGCAAACGGAGTCAGGCACATCCGTGAGCTCCTCGCCCTGCCGGCCGCTGAAACGCAGGAGGCGGCAGCGTTCGATTCCCCGCCGATGCCGCGACGCCTCCGGGACGAGCTCGAAGTCGAAGGCCTCGGGTTCAGCTACGGCGACGAGTCGGGGGGCGCACTCAGCGATATCAGCCTGTCGCTTGCCCCCGGACAGTCCTTGGCTGTGGTCGGTCGCACCGGTGCCGGGAAGACGACTCTGGCCAAGCTGCTCTGCCGCTACTATCCGCTGGAGTCCGGCCGAATCAGCTTCGACGGCATTCCGGCGGAGAAGTTCGCATTGCATGACTATCGACTCGGCATCGGCGAAGTCGCTCAGGAGGGGTATCTCTTCGAAGGCGATATCGCGGAGAACATTCGCTATGGGAAACCAGAGGCGGAGGACCGAGAAGTTGCCGACGCAGCTGTACGAGTCGGGGCGCACAGCGTCGTCGCAGGTCTGGAAAGCGGGTACAGACACCAAGTCGAGGCCGGGGGACGGAACCTGTCTGCCGGCCAGCGGCAGCTCATCGCGTTGGCCCGTACCGAACTGACAGATCCGGGGATCTTCGTCCTTGACGAGGCGACGTCAAGCATGGACGCCCAGGCTGAATCCGCAGTTCTCGACCATGTGCTCGCCGGCGACCGGGACAGATGCTCGATCATCATCGCGCACCACCTCACCACGGCGTCACGATGCGACAGAGTCGCCGTGCTCGACAAGGGTCGGATCGTCGAAATCGGACGGCATGAGGACCTGATCCGTCAAGACGGTCCCTACGCCCGTCTCTGGAACGACAGCCAAGGCACAGACGAAAGATCGTCCACAACAACGCAGCCCACCAGTGAGGGGCTTGAAGGAGCAGTGAAATGACCCGACCGCATTCCACAATTGTGACTGGATCCGGAAGCGGCATAGGACGAGCGATCGTCCACGCCCTGGCCCACGACCCTGACGATCCGCCGCAGGTGATCGCCGCCCTGGACTCGGGATACTCCGAAAAGGTCCGCCAGACCCGTACGGGTGCATCAGTCATCCTTGAGTTCTCTGCCGACGTCACAGACGAAGAGCGAATCGCAGAGATCTTCGACGACCTCGCTACGAACCACCCTCCTGTGCTGAAAGTCGCACATGCCGCCGGAGTTCTCCAACAGGGTGCGCTCGCCGACACTGGCCTGGACGAATATTCCCGCGTCATGGGAGTCAACGCCACAGGCACCTTTATCGTCCTGAGACAGACTGCGCGCACATTGCGCCTGCAGCACGAGCAGGGGGAACATCCGGGAGCCATCGTCACCGTCTCGTCGAACGCTGCGGCGGTCCCGCGCATCGGCATGGCAGCATATGCGGCCAGCAAGGCGGCCGTGTCGGCGCTCAGTGCCAACGCGGCGCTCGAACTCGCTTCCTTGGGCGCTCGCTGCAACACTGTCGCGCCGGGGTCGACGGACTCACCCATGCAGCGGTCCATGTGGCATGACGATGACGACCGTGACCGGGCCAGAGTCATCGCGGGCGACCCAGAGGCGTTCAGACTCGGAATCCCGTTGGGCAGGATCGCCGACCCTCGTGACATCGCCGAGGTGGTCCAGTTCGCCCTCTCGGATAAGGCCCGCCATATGACCATGCAGGAGATCGTTGTCGACGGCGGAGCAAGTTTGAGGTCGTGACAATTCACCCGTTTTCCACATTCGAAGGATCACCACAATGAGCATCACACCCGCAGAGCGGATCAACCACGAAACGGACGAAGTCGAGACGACTCTGAGTCGAAGTCGCCCCTGGGGCGTCCAGACGGAACGGACGGCTCGCTTCGTCTCGCAACGAATCGATGCGCAAGTGCGCGGAGATATTCAACAGGTACCCACGGCCGACTTCGAAGATGCGGTCGAAACAGCACTCGCAAACGACCCCACTGCCGATATCGTCATCGGATGTCTGCCGTTCGACCCGGACGATTCCGCTGTCTTCATCTGCGGTGTCGATGAATCCGCGCTGGGCGCGGAGCAGTCAGATCTGCGGCACACTGGCTCGGCTCGCATCCGGTCCGTGATCGATGTACCAGACGTCGCCGAATACGAACAAAGGGTCGCCGACGTTCTTCGCCTCATTGAGGAGGGCACGTTGGAGAAGGTCGTACTGGCCAGATCCAAACTGGCTGCTGCTGACGCTCCGATTGATCCTCAACTGCTGCTTGAACAGCTTCGAGCGAGCTCGCCTCATGGATTCGGCTTCCATATTCCGCTCGTCGACGGCGGTTCGTTCGTCGGCCTCAGTCCGGAGCTTCTCGTCGAGCGTGATCATCTGTCCGTCAGCTCTCATCCGCTGGCCGGCTCACGGATTCGCACCGGTCACTCCGGCGCGGATGAGGCCCGGATCGCAGATCTTCGGGCCTCCGGCAAGGACGCACGAGAACACCAGCTGGTCGTCAAGGCGGTGGCGGAAGGTCTCGCCCCGTATTGCTCGGACATCATTGTGGATGATCAGGACACCACTGCCACCGATTCGATGTTCCATCTGGGGACGTGGATCCGCGGAAGCGCTGCCGCCGATGAATCTGGTCACCTGCCATCTGCGTCAGCACTGGCCCGTGCCCTCCATCCGACACCAGCCGTGTGCGGGGCTCCGACTGAACAAGCACGTGAAGTCCTACGCCGAGTCGAGGGAGATCGCGGCTATTTCACCGGTGCCGTCGGCTGGCAGGACCGCGACGGAAACGGCGAATGGGCTGTGGCGATCCGCGGAGCGATGATCGATGGGTCGACAGCACTCGTCTCAGCAGGAGCTGGGATCGTTGCAGGGTCCGAACCGCGTTCTGAAGCCGAAGAGACAGGAGCCAAACTGAGAACCGTCCTCTCAGCTCTGGGCCTCGGAGAGCAGGTGTCTCGATGAGTGTTCAGACACAGGACGAAGTGGGCGCAGGGCTCCTCATGGCTGAAGGGTGCGAGTGGCCAACGGACGTGGTCGAATCGTATCGTCGCAACGGATACTGGACTGGCGAGCGGCTCGATCGCATCGCAGACGCGGCGGCAGCGCGCACGCCTGAGAAACTGGCCGTCATCGACGACCACGATCAGATCACTTACGCCGAGCTCCTCCAGCGCGTGGATCGACTGGCAGCATCATTCTCTCGTCGAGGACTTGCCGACCGGGACCGGGTCATCCTTCAACTGCCGAACCGCATCGAACTGATCACAGCCGCGACGGCGCTCATGCGCATCGGTGTTGTGCCCGTGTACTGTCTGGGCAGCAGTCGCAGACGTGAACTTGCGGCGATCTCACATCGCGCACTTGCCGTCGCCCTGATCGTGGACGCCACGTCTGAAGACGGTGATGGAGCCCAGCTCGCTGCAGACGTCGTCGCCGAGGTCGATTCCCTCAAGGATGTCATCACGTCTGAGGAGATCCGCAGTGCTTCGACAATTCCAGACCCCGTGCCATCGGGCTCATCTTTCCAGTCTCGTCCAACACAGCAGATTGCCGGGCCGGACGATGTGGCCTTTCTGCAGCTTTCGGGCGGGACGACAGGGACGCCGAAACTCATCCCCCGGACGCACGACGACTACCTCTATTCCGTTCGTCGGAGCAACGAAGTCTGTGGCCTGGTCCAAGACGACGTATTCTTGGCGGTTCTCCCGGCAGTCCACAACTTCCCGATGAGCTCTCCAGGCTTCCTTGGAGCTCTGATGGCAGGCGGCACTGTCGTCCTGACCGAGAGCCAACATCCAGCTCAGGTCTTCGACCTCATTGCGCGTTGTGGAGCCAGCATCGTGCCGCTCGTTCCACCGATGGCACACGTATGGGCCAATTTCGCGGATATGGATCCTGCGGCCGCTTCCAAGTTCTCTTCATTGCGGCTGCTGCAGGTCGGCGGTGCGAAACTTGTCCCCGAATTGGCCAGACGCCTCGTCAACCTGGTCCCGGGAGCTGTCCAGCAGGTCTTCGGTATGGCCGAAGGACTCGTCTGCTACACCGATCCCGACGATGATATCGACATCATCATCAACACCCAGGGACGCCCGATGAGTCCGGCGGATGAGATCAGAATCGTTGACCACCACGACCAACCGGTGCCAGAAGGCGACAGCGGCCATCTGCTGGCTCGCGGCCCCTACACGATCCGCGGATACTTCAACGCCCCTGATGCGAATCATCGTTCCTTCACTGATGACGGGTTCTATCGGACGGGTGACATCGCCAGGATACGTGCTGACGGAACACTTGTCGTCGAGGGCAGGTCGAAAGACCAGATCCACCGTGGGGGAGAGAAGATCTCCGCGGAGGAGGTCGAAGACATCCTGCTCGCCCACCCGAGCGTCGACGATGTCGTGGTCGTCGCCGAACCCGATGAATTCCTGGGTGAGCGGAGTGTGGCCGTGATCGTGGCACACAACGAACCGCAGCACGATGAATCGGCACTCAGGCGAGCGTCGATCGCTGAGTACATGCGCAATCGCGGTGTCGATGCGATGAAGGTACCCGATCGGGTGGATCTCACCGACAGTTTTCCAGTGACCGGAGTCGGGAAAATCAGCAGGGCCCAATTGCGGACCCTGATCAGAGAACAAAGGAGCACTGCCAAATGAACACCACATTGACTGATGATTCGAACCGCGAGATTCCCGGAGGGATCGCCTACGACGTGCCGAAGTGGCTTGGCGCGAATCGGGTGGAAGATTGGTCCATTCCGCCTGATCGCACCGTCCTTCTGGTGCACGATATGCAGGATCACTTTGTCAGCAAGTACGAGGCCGATGCTGAGCCGATCAGCACTGTGCAGAAGAATATCGCTGAACTCATCGCCAGCGCCCGGAGCCTGGGTGTGCCGGTGGTCTACAGCGCGCAGCCTGGGGATCAAGATCCTCAGGAGCGGGCCCTGCTCACCGACTTCTGGGGCTATGGGCCGCGCACCGAGAACATCGGCATCATCGATGCTCTTGCTCCGGTCGACACGTCGGAAGTCATGCGGAAATGGCGTTATAGCGCGTTCCAACGCACAGATCTGATTGAGCGTCTGCGGTCGACCGGCAGGGACAAACTGGTCATCACCGGCATCTACGCTTATATCGGGTGCATGGCCACAGCGCTCGAAGCCTTCATGAACGATATCCAAGCGTTCATCGTCTCGGATGCTGTGGCCGACTTCACGGCCGATGATCACACGAGAGCTTTGGAATGGGTGTCAGCACGGTGCGGCGTCGTCTCCTCTACCAGGGATCTCAACCGCCAATGGGCGGGGGCGATGGTCGTCAACGAAGCAGCGGCTCTGCTTGATGTGCGCCCTGAGGAGATCGGTCTCGACAGCGACCTCAACGACCTCGGACTGGACTCGATGAGATTCATCCAGCTGTCGATGAATCTCAAACGTCGAGGAGTCAACCTTCCCTTCGAGAATATGATCACCGGCAATACGATCTCCTCGTGGCTTGCCCAGGGGGCAACCGTGGGAAGTTAGAAGTGATGAGGCGCTGAACCAGAGTCCATCGCGACGGCAGAAGTGGAGCGCCGAACCTGTGATCGGTGATCGGCGCTCCACAGAACGCCGATTCGCATTGCTCCGATACTCCCGCTTCGTTGAAAGGTATGCCATCTCTCTAGGGCCCGGTTCTCTGCGGCAGCTGCTTCCGACTGCCATCCATATCGCCGAGACCGAGGCAGACGTGGCGCCTGAAGAGAGCGAGAATCCATTTGCGGATGTCGAATCGGCAGGGCTCCATCAGGCCGTTGAACAGCGGCGGCGGGAGTTCCTGACAACACGATGCTGCGCACACGCGGCGCTCGAGGCGGCAGGAGCACCGCCGGAAGCGCTGCTGCGCGGTGCACAGGGGCAGCCACTCTGGCCGGACGGTGTCATCGGCAGTCTGACCCATTTCTCCGCTCGCACGGATCGCGGCAAGGTCTACCGCGGCGCGGCCGTGACGACGACCGACAAGTACGCTCTGCTGGGTATCGATGCAGAGCTGGGCAAGCCACTGCCACGGGGGCTCCCGGAGATGATCACCTCTCGAACGGAGAGACGTTCCGCTGCGAAGCTGTTCGAGACCGTGCCTGAACTTCCTGTTAGCCGACTGATGTTCAGCATAAAAGAGAGCTTCTACAAAGCGCGCTTCCCCGTGAGCGGTTCATTTCTCGACTTCCTTGATGTCGAGATTGACTTCGCACAGTCCGAACGCTGTGTTCCCGAACTGACTCCGGAATATGCAGAGTACGCTGCCGACGGAATGAGTGTGTCGGGCACCTTCGCGGCGAGTGTCGTCAATCCGGCACGCAGTCACCGATCACTGCCTGACGCCCTTGAGGGACGTTTTCTCGTGGGGGGAGACAGGATCCTCACCGCCGTCATGCTGGAAAGGTGACGATCTTCTCTCGTCGGAGTCAACGCGCGCGGATTCGGACGCCTGATGTGACCCAGGGTCGCCCCATGGTTGAGTTCGCTTCCGTTTCCCGCGCTCAGACCGGCTGACGCAGGACGGGATCGTTCGGAGGGGCTGAATGGTGCTGGTTCGCCACGTAGGATGAGAGCTGTGAATGACGTCGTTACGGACAAATCCCATACCTCATCGTCGGCATTGCTGGGGGCTCTGCTCTACCTTGCCGCCGAGGGCAATGAAATCGAGATAGACCGGTCGGCCCTGCCTCAGCTGAGCCTGCGCGATCGCGAGATCCTCGCCGGGGTGGAAGTCGCACTGTTCCATCAGACCGATGACGCAGTGCTCGTGAAGACGACCCTCGCCGAGGTGGCCGGATCGATCGCGGCCCTGCGCAGTTCACATGAAGAAGTCACGCTGACCGGGACGAAGTACGACGCACAGCGTTCGGCGGTGCTCGCGCAGCTGGGCGTGAGTTCCGTGAAGGGTGCGACCGCCTGGCCGCCGACCAGCCAGACCGCCGTGCAGCGATTCGGATCGTGGAACCACGCTCTTAAGGCCGCCGGACTCGCCACGAACAAGATCGGACGCGCCAAGGGTCAACTGCGCTTTGACGCCGACGCCTACGACAGGGCCATCGCAGAATTCGTCGCCGACTGCGAGTCCCGCGAGCTCGGCGCCACATACAAGGCCTACGGCGAATACGCCGCAGAGCACAAGAGCGATGTGCCCTCGGCAGCGGCAGTCCGGAAGTTCTACGGAAGCTGGAACAAAGCGTTCGATTTCATCAGCTGAGCGCTTCGGCGATCGGGGTGTCGCCGTCGTGGAAGTTGAGCGTCTTGCCGAAGCTGGTGGTCTCGGCAACAGTCACGGCATCGAGAGTGAGAACCGAAGGCCCGAGGACCTCACCGGGCGGCGAAGGCCTCGAGCCGGTCGCAGGCCGTGTTGATCGTCTCGGGCGATACGGCGAACGTCAGCCGCAGGTATCCCTCCCCGGCCGGTCCGAAGGCCGATCCGGGAATCGTCGCGAGATTGTGGTTCTCCAGGAGTGCGATTGCCAGCTCCCACGAGCTCAGGCCCCACTCCTTGATGTTGACGAAGGCGTAGAACGTGGCTTCGGGGCGGATGACGCTGAGCCCGTCGATGGCGTTGATGCGATCGATGAGGATCTCGCGCCGCTCGGCATAGGAGGCCACCATCATCTCCACGGCCGTCTGCGGCCCTTCGATTGCGGCGACCGCTGCCTCCTGGACGAACCCGGGAAGGCTGGAGGTCAGCCCCTCCTGGAGCAGCGACATCGGAGCGATGAGGTCCTCGCTCCCGATGACGAAACCGCAGCGCCAACCCGTCATCGCGTAGGTCTTCGAGAAGCTGCCGATCGCGAGGAACTTATCGAAGCCCGGGTCCACCTCGGCGATGGAGGTGAATACCGCATCATCGAAGACCATCTCGTCGTAGACCTCATCGGAGATGACACTGAAGCCATGTTCATCGGCGAGCTCAGCGATCTGCTCGAGCTCGGCGCGGTCCATGACCGACCCCAGCGGGTTCGACGGACTGTTGATGATCACTGCTGCGGTCTTGTCGCTGATGGCCGCCCGCACATCCTCGGCGCGCAGCTTGAAACCGTTGTCCTCCAGTACCGGAACCGAGACCGCGACCCCGCCGAGGCGGTGGACCTGTCCCAGGTAATTCGGGAAGCTGGGATCGGGGATGATGACCTCCTCACCGGGGGAGACGGTGACATCGAGGGCGAAGGTCAGCGCCTCCATCGCCCCGAAGGAGACCATGACGTTGCCCGGCCCGATGCCCCGATCCCACCGGGCTGAGTACTTGCGGGCGATCGCGCTGCGCAGTTCCGGAATGCCGGCATTGGCGACATAGCGAGTGTTGTTGTTCTCGATGGCGCGGATCCCGGCGGCCTTGATGTGCTCGGGGGTGGTGAAATCGGGTTCGCCGACGGTGAGTTTCACGGCATCGGGGAAGTCGAGAGCCAGATTGAACATCTCGCGAATGTCCGAGGCCGGGTAGTTCGCGGCCACCGGCGAGATGCGGCGGTATGGGTGGGTATGGGTGGGTCATCGGACTCCTTTTCTCGTCAGTGGGCGAAGAGTGTCGTCGTTTGCGCCCTGCAACGGCTGGTTGAGTCCGATGATTTCACCTGCCGAGCCTGTGGTCGCATCCGTCCGGAGGATGGAATCGTGGACGCTTCAGACCTACGATGTCGAAGGTGAGAAGTCGAGACCGCTGAACAGCGGATTGTCTTGCATCCAGGAGAGGAGGTCGTTGATGAAGTCCGAGATCGAGTCCTCCGCAAAGTGATCTGGTTGCCACGCTGCCCACTCCTCGGCGAACAGGGGCACATCTCCATCGGTCAATGCCAGTGAGATAAGACCATATTTCGGCGGGTCGACGGTGACGATGACACCCGTCCCCGCCTTGACCATTGCCTGACCGATATGAGCACGAGAGACTTCCTGGAGCGGTTTGAATAGGACATGGGCACGTGTCAGATGGCGGTCGAACTCGGTCCGTGTCCCATTGGACTTGTCAGGCACGATGACCGGTAGCCCGGCAAGGTCTCGGATGTCGATCGAATTGCGGCCGGCGAGCTCCGATGTGTCGGAGACCTGTGCTGTGAAGGGGATCCGGTAGATCATTCGGGAGGCGAATTCCGGCGGGGGCATTGCTGGTGCCAGCGCGAGGTCGGCCGTGCGACGCGAAAGGGACTCGAAGATAGAGATCGTGGGCCGTTCGACGATATTGGCCACTGCGGTCTTCGTCTCTGCGACGAACGGCAGCAGAACTCCCTCGGCCACCATCGTCGGGCATGCCACCGTCAGGGGAACTCGGACCTCGTTGAAGGTCGATACGGCTGATTCCGCGGTCCGAACCTCGTCGACGAGGCGGCGGAAGACTGGTTCAAGCTGCCGTGCCGCATGTGTGGGTCGCATTCCCGATTTCGACCGGGTGAACAGAGTCGTTCTGCAATGCTTCTCCAACGCGTGAATCTGCCGCGAGAGCGCCGGTTGAGACACGAATCGCTGCGTCGCTGCCGCGGTGGCCGTGCCAGTGTCGAAGACTGCAAGGAAACTTTCGCACGCTGCAATATCCATGCGTGGAAGCTATCACAATCTTCAGTAATAAGTATTGGAGCGTATGGAAATCGAACCCTAGAGTTGGGCAGGCAATCGTGCGTCAGCGCAGACCTTCACCAATGGAGCAACCATGTCAGCGACAGTTCAGACTGCCCAGCAACGCCAGAAGCGGTCGATCCTCGGTGCCTTCGTCGGCACTGCCATCGAGTGGTACGACTTCTTCTCCTTCGGTACGGCCGCCGCTCTCGTCTTCAGCACGGTGTTCTACCCCGACCTGGCCCTGGGGTCCGGGCTGCTCGCCTCCTTCGCCACCTTCTGGGTCGGATTCCTCGCGCGGCCCATCGGCGGATTGGTGTTCAGCCACTTCGGTGACAGGTTCGGACGGAAGAACACGCTGATCGTCACCTTGCTGATGATGGGCATCGCCACGACGTGCATAGGACTCCTGCCCACCTATGGTCAGATCGGCTTGGCGGCACCTGTCCTCCTTGTCGTGCTCCGGGCAATTCAGGGTCTGGCCGTCGGAGGCGAATGGGGAGGCGCCGTCGTGTTGGCCACGGAGAACTCCGCGTCGAACAAGCGCGGGCTCGCCGGAGCCTGGGTGCAGCAGGGATCGCCGGCGGGCTCAATCCTCTCGACCGTGGCCTTCATGCTTGTCGGTCTCCTCCCTGATGAGCAGTTCCTGTCCTGGGGGTGGAGGATCCCGTTCCTCTTCTCCGCCGTGCTCGTCATCGTCGCACTTCTGATTCGCACGCGCGTCGAGGAGTCTCAGGAGTTCTCTGAGATCAAGGCCCAGGGCGAGACTCCGAAGGTGCCGGTCGTCGAAGCATTCAACGTCGCCGGACTCTTCATCTTCTTCGGAGTCATGGCCTCCATCGTCGGAATCGCCTCCGCCTACTTCAACAACACCTTCATGCTCTCGTGGACGACCGGAATCTTGGGGATGGACCGCACAGTCATCCTCAATCTCATCCTGCTCGCAGCGGTGATCCAGTTCTTCTGGCAGCCGGTTGCCGCCAAACTCTCCGAGCGGTACGGCATCAGAGCGATCCTCATCTGGGGTCTTGTGCTCACCCTCGTCATCACACCACCGTTCTTCCTAGCCATTCAGTCGAAAAACGAACTGTTCCTGGCCATCACGATCGCCATCAACACGATTGGGTCGACGGCCTACTATGCAATGCTTGCCACTGCGCTCGCCGACGCTTTCCCCGCCAGAGTGCGCTACACCGGTGTCTCCCTGGCCTACCAGCTCTGCGCAACGATCTTCGGTGGAACCACACCGATCATCGCTCAATGGCTCCTGAACTCGACAGGCAACAGCCCATGGTCGGTCATGATCTTCTACATCATCCAGGTCGTCCTCTCCATCATCGGGGTGATCGGTTTGTACAGAACCAGAGCTCGCCGGCAACTGGCCTCAGAAAGCATCTGACAGGCTGGAAGCAGACGGTACCCAACTGATTTCTGACAATGTTCATCGTGTGAAAGAAGGAACCCAATGAAGATCGACAGCATCTGGCACGGACGATTCTGGACAGGGAACCCCGATGCTCCCGAAGCCACTTCAATCGCCGTCCACAACGGCCGCATCGTCGCCGTCGACGATATGGACGGACTGAGCGCGAAAGAGGAATTCGACTTCGGCGAGAAGCGAGTCATCCCTGGCCTGCACGATGCCCACCACCACACGATGGGAACGGGAGAACAGCTCGCCAACGTCGATCTGCGCTACCCAACTGTGACGAACCTCGACGAACTCTATGCCTCCTTGGCCAAACGCGCCGAGTCCCTGCCGACCGGAGCATGGGTCAGGGGCAGCGGATACGACCAGAACCGCCTCGGCGGGCATCCCACTGCCGAAGGTCTGGACAAGGTCACCGGCGGGCGTCCCGCAATCGTCGAACACGTCTCACACCATATGATCGTCGCGAACACGGCAGCCTTTGAGCTCGTGGGCGCGAGAGGCAGAGAGGGGTATCCCGATATCCCCGGTGGCCGAGTCATCCGTGATGCCCGGGGCCGTGCCGAGGGCCTGCTGCAGGAGAACGCCGGTGATCCGATCCAACTCGAGGCGGCGAAGATCACGGAGAATGAATCGCTGGAGGCTCTCCGCCTGGCGTCCGAGCAGTCACTCAAGTACGGCCTGACCAGTCTCACCGAACCCGGAATCATCGTCGGCGGAGCACTGGGGCTCAATTCTCCGATCATCAACGTCTACCAGTCGGCGATCGCGCAGAATGCGCTGCGCCCCCGGATGACGATCATGCCGTTCCACCACGTCTTACATGAACTGGAGCTCAACTCTGAAGGGAAGCACACGCTTGACTTGGGAATTCGCACCGGTTTCGGAGGGGACCGTCTGAGATTCGGGCCGGTCAAGATCGTCTCCGACGGCTCCCTCATCGGCAGGTCGGCCGCGGTCCACGAGTGCTATTGCGGAGAGAGCGCGAATCGGGGGCTCATGGTAGTCGAACCAGAAGAGCTGCTCACGATCATCCCTGCCCACCACCGCGCCGGGTGGACCGTCGCTACCCACGCGATCGGGGACCGGGCCATCGACCACGCGCTCGACGGCATTGCCGCCGCGCTCGCCGACTCACCGAGGAGCGCCAGGCATCGCATCGAGCACTTCGCCATCGCCACGGACGAGCAGGTCGGACGGGCAGCGGAACTGGGCGTCGTTCCTGTCCCACAAGGCGTATTCATCTCCGAATTCGGCGACGGCATCCTCACCGCCATCGGCGAGGAACGCGCCCGGGGCACCTACCGCATGCGTTCCCTCCTCGATGCTGGAATGGTCGTGCCGGGATCCACCGATTCTCCGGTCTCCGATGCCAACCCCTTCGTCTCGATTCACGACCTCGTCAACCGCAGAACATCCTCGGGCGCTGACTTCGCACCGGAGGAGCAGGTGACCATCACAGAAGCCCTGCATGCATATACCTACGGTTCGGCCTATGCGGTTGATCGAGAGAACGAGGTCGGCACACTGCGGGTCGGTCAGCTTGCCGATTTCGTGGCCCTGAGCGAAGACATTCTCGCAGTCGAGTCCTCATCGATCTCGTCGGTCGTCGCGACGGCGACCGTCATCGGCGGAGAGCTGCTGTACGGCGATGCGAAATGATTCGGCTATTCGTGCAGTCCGGCCAGACGTGACCCGAACCGAGCGAGCAGGCTCGTCTTCTTCGCGCCGGTGATGGCCTCCCATTCATCGGCGATAGTGAAGATCCGATGCATCGAGCGGATGCCCAGCCAGCGGATCGGTTCGGGCTCCCACCTACCGGAGAAGTGGTCATTCCACGGCAGCGATGTCAGCGGGGTCGGTTGGCCCGAGGAGCGGTCGAGCAATGTCTTCGCCGCCAGGTGCGTGGCGGTCACCCCATGACCGGCGTAACCGCGGGTGACCCCGATCCGCCGGTCCTGGTCGAAGAAGATTCCGGCGCACCAGTCCCGGGTCACTCCCAAAGCCCCGGGCCAGGCGTGGGCGACCTCGAAGTCAAGGTCTGGGAAGAGCGAGGACAGTCGCGTCCGGAGCAGATCGACCACCTCGGCGGGAACCTCACCGTCACCCGGCAGACCTGAGCCAAAAGCGTACGGTGCCCCGCGCCCGCCCAGGGCGATCCGATCGTCGTCGGTCCGCTGGGCGTAGATGAAGGTGTGTGCGGTGTCGCCGAGGCATTCCCTGCCCTCCCAGCCGATGTCCTCCCACGCCGAGGTGGGGAGCGGGTCGGTCGCGATCATCGAGGAGAACACGGGGATGACCTGGCGTCCCGCCAGCCCCGGGAGGTCGCCGCTGACGGTGTCCGAATAGCCTTCGAGGCACACGAAGATCGTGTCCCCGGTAACGGGGCCGCGGTTGGTCGAAACGACATTCTTGCCGATGTGGCCGGCCGCGGTGTCCTCACAGATCGTCACGCCCTGGGTGCGGAGCACTCGTGCGAGCCCGTGCGTGAGCAGCGCGGGGTCGATGCGGGCCGCGCCGGGGAAGAACACGCTGCCCTGAGCATTGTCGACGTTGATGTGAGCCTTCGTCGCCTCGGCATCGAGGAATTCCATGTCCTCGGGGCCGTAGCCGTACTGACGGTCGCCGTCGAAGAGTTCGTGGAGACGGGTCAGTCCGGCCTGGACTGGGCGATGTCGATGTGGCCGCCGCGGACCTGATGGGCATCGATGTGCTCCCGATTGAGGACCTCGAGGACTTCGTCGATCGAGTCGAAGAGCGCCGATTGGAACGATCGCACGGACTCCACTCCGCCGATGCCTGTCGAGCCCACAGGCCGGTTCGGGTCCTCGGTTCTGGCACGATCGACCGCCTCGGCGTACTTGGCCCGATTCCCAGGCATCAGGGTCGAGAGCCAGCCGCCGTTGCGGCCGGAGGCCCCATAGCCGATGTGCTTGGCCTCGATGATGGTGATCTGCCAGTCGGGATGGGCCTGGCGGGCATAGTAGGCGGACCAGAGTCCGGTCATCCCACCGCCGACGATGACGAGATCCTGCTTCTCGGTGGGAAGCGGGGAGGAAGTGTGAGGATCGGCGGGTGACTGCGCCAGCCAGTGCGAGGCTTCGCCGTTGAAGTAGGGCATGGACCAGTTCTATCCCACTCCGATGACGTGTGTAAATGGTGTGCACGCCGATGTCACCCCGGGTATTCCGATGTGGCGCTGCTGACGGCGGTAGGTCGTCTTCCTATGAGAGGGCAGGCGTCTCTGTGGCTATTCCACATACCCATCGCAGCTCATTTATCGTACGGTCGAACTTGCTGCGTGGTGATTCGCATGTGGCTGACCGCACGATCTCAAAGATGAGACAGGAATCCGATATGACACCTCTGGCAGCAATCGACGGCGACACTGGGCACATCCGGGCCATCGCGGTCGACATGGGCGAGGACTCTCGCAAGACTCCGTTCGCCCCCAGCTGATCGGGCTCGCTTCGGGCTGAGCAGGCTCAGTCCGAGTCGACCGGACGAGCGTCATCTATGTTCACGCGCGCCTCTTCGACATCCGCCCGCGGACGAAACACCGGAGAAATCTCAATGTGTTACAGTTCACAATCAATGATTCAGTACAGAAAGAAAGTGTGATAGTACAGTATGTTCACTTTTCGTTTGTGCACGTCCGAGAAGTCCCCGGGCAGGGCCTGCGAGCGAGGCCTTGACCGCGGCAGTGACTCTGCCGCCGGGACTCCGCTCATGAGTCGAAGGAGAGACCAGTCGTGCTCCACTACCTGATCAAACGGGTTGGTTCCTCCCTCTTCGTTCTCTTCCTTCTGTCACTCATGGTGTTCGCGATGGTGCGAGCCATTCCGGGTGATCCCGTCGCTGCTTTGATCGACCAGAACAATCCCGACCCAGCGGTGATCGCCTCCCTGCGCCACGAGCTCGGCCTTGACCGACCGTTCTGGATCCAGTACTTCTCGTGGATCGGCGGTGTCCTCCAGGGGGACTTCGGCCAGTCTCTGACAAAGCCCTACACCGTCATGCAGCTGGTGGCCGGCCGGCTACCCGTGAGCATTGAACTGGCGATCATGGCCACGGCCTTCGGTCTGGTCATCGGCATCCCCGTCGGATTGTGGGCGGCTCGTCGAATCAACGGCGTGTTCGACACCAGCAGTCGATTCCTCAGCTTCGCATTCCTGGCGATCCCACCATTCGCCCTCGGCACGGTGCTGCTTCTGCTCAACTCCCTGACCGTGCGGGCTCAGCTCTTCGGCTATGTTCCATTCACACAGGATCCGGTGAAGAATCTGAGCGTCTTTCTGCTGCCGGCGCTGCTGCTGGGCGTCGTGATGGCAGCGGTCATTATGCGCTACCTGCGCGGAACACTCCTCGACACCTTCTCGCAGGACTTTGTGAAGAGCGCTCGAGCCAAAGGGGCCCTCCCCGGGCGCATCATCACCCGGCATGCTTTTCGGAATGCACTCATTCCGGTCACCACCGTGGTCGGGATCGAGCTCGGCACTCTCGTGGGCGGGACGGTGGTCGTTGAAACCGTGTTCTCACTGCCCGGCTTCGGCACGACGCTCGTCGATGCGATTCGGTCCTCGGACTACCCGGTGATCCAGGCCTGTGTTCTTCTCATCGGCTGTATGTACGTGCTCATCAACTTCGTCATCGATCTGATGTACCCCATCATCGATCCACGTGTAAGGAGCTTGTCGTCATGACCAATCCGAACACCGGCATTGCCCGGATACCGCGAGCTCGCAAGCGATCGGGCCTGCGAAAGGCGCCGTCTTTGATTGCCGGCGCCGTCATCATCGGACTGCTCATCTGCTGGGCGTTGGTGATGTTCCTCGCACCGACATTTCCGATGAACGAAACCGTCGGCGACCCGCTGCTCTTGCCGTCGGGACAGCATCCGCTCGGCACCGATCACGTCGGCCGAGACCTGCTCGTGCGAATGGGCATCGCTACTGGCCTGTCCCTCCTGATCTCTGCCGGTACGGCCGTGCTCGCCGGGGTCGTCGGCACCATTCTCGGCCTGATCGCCGGTTATGCCGGAGGGTGGATCGACTCAGTGATCATGCGGATCGTCGACACTGTGCTCTCCATCCCGGCGATTCTGGTCGCCCTGATCGTGGGCGTGGCCTTCGGAACCGGGCCGCTGCCTCTCATCTTCGCCCTTGGCGTCGTCTTCGCTCCGTCATTCGCCCGAGTAACGAGGGGACCGGTTCTCGTCCTCAAAGAGCGTGACTTCGTTCGGGCCGCGGAGATGAACGGGGTGGGCCCGGTGCGCATAGCGCTCAGCCACCTCCTTCCGAACGCCTTCACTCCGCTCGCCATCAATTTCGCCACGGTGGCTTCGACCGTCGTGCTCGTCGAGGCTGCGCTGAGTTACCTGGGACAGGGAGTGCCTGCACCCAATCCATCGGCGGGAAGGATGATCAGCGAATCGACGAGATTCATGCAGATCGACCCCCTCCTCGTCATCTTGCCCACGTTGCTCATCGTCGTCCTCGCCATCGCGTGGAATCTGCTCGCCGACGGTGCCCAGGAATACCTTGCGCCCCGTGTCGATGTCGGTCTGCCCGGTTCAAGAGGCGGGCCCACGATCCTTCGCAAGTCGAAGACTCCGTCGCCGGCGGGCACCGCGGACCAGACAGATTCGACAGAAACAGAAACCGCACATCAGCCCAAAGACGTCGTATCGACCGGATCTGAAAGGACACGACGATGAAGAGAAGCATTCGCTCGGCCATTGCCGTGATATCGGCCGCGGCCATGCTCATTGGTGTGACAGCCTGCGGGAACACCTCATCGACAAGTGCAGACGGGCCTCCCGCCGACGGCGGCACATTGAAATATGCCATTGCGATCCAGCCCCCGGCAGGAGGCATCGACCCGGTGATCGCATCGTCCATCGCAGGCCAGCACCTCATGGACCAGGCCTACGAGTCTCTGCTGTCGAAGGATGAGTCGGGGAAGATCCAACCAGAGCTGGCGGTGTCCTACTCTCAAGAAGACGAGACGACCTACCGCTTCCAGCTGCGTGAAGGAGTGAAGTTCGCAGACGGATCTGCCTTCGATGCCGACGATGTCGTCTATTCGTTCGAGCAGTACATGAAGTCGACCTCAGGCAAAGCCGCATATCTGCCCGGTCTGAAATCGGCGAAGAAGCTCGATGAGTACAGCGTCGAGCTCACTCTCAATCAGGCAGACAGCACCTTCATCAACGCTCTGGCCAACAGGGAGCTGTTCCTCATGGTCAGCTCCGATGGGTACGCGAAAGCGTCCAAGGAAGATCGTGAGAAGCGCAGCTACGGCACGGGTCCGTTCGTACTCACGGACTGGCAGGACGGCGTTTCGATGACGTTTGAGAAGAATGACGAGTATTGGGCGAAGGACCAGCCCAGATTGGACGGAATAGAGTTTCGCATCATTCCAGATGACAGTACGAGATTGGCAGCGGTCCAACAGGGCAGTGTCGACGCAGCGAGCTTCACCGATGGCGTCACAGCGAAGCAGGCCGCATTCGGCAACTGGACGCTGGGCAAGACCTATTCCACCCAGGCTCTGCCGATCTTCATCAACCCGACATCCGGCCCTTTGAAGGACAAGAAGGTCAGGCAGGCGGTGTCACTGGCACTCAACCGGGATGTGCTCATCAAGACCGCTCAGTACGGTGACGGTGAAGTCTCGTACGCGGCGCCCGCAGGCGACCCTGCTGCCCCAGCGGTCACGGACAGTACTCCCAACTACCAGCGCAATCTGGACAAGGCCAAACAGCTGCTCCAAGAGACTGAGACACCCCACCCCACCATTGAGCTGTCGTACTTCGGAGACACCTCCCAATCACAGCACCCGATCTACGAGCTCATGCAGCAGCAGCTCTCGGACGTCGGCATCAACGTCAGCCTCAAAGCGAAATCAACGAGCGAGCTGAGTCCGATCTTCACGTCGGGACAGAGCTTTGACGGCCTGGTCTCACTGCCCTGGTCGTACAAGCCGGATCCGACCTTTTACTACGACTCGTTCCTGTCAGAGAATGGTGCGCTCAACCAGTGGAAGGACAATCCTGACGCTGCCAAGGCCATGGAGCTGCTGGCTGAAGCGAAGAAGGAAACCGATGAGGAGAAGAAGGCGCAGCTCATCCAAGACCTCGCAGACAACGTTGCCGAGGAGGCACTTGTGATCGTTCCAATGGCTGTCCCGTCGGACTTCGAAGTATGGAATCAAGACGTCCTCAAGGACTACTCCACTGACTACAGCACGTCTCGAATTGCGCTGCGCACCGCTTGGATGTCGCAATGAACCGGGCACAGGCGGGAGGAAACGACGCCCTCGCCATCGAGGGGATGGACCTGCACTACGGTTCGGGAAACAACGTCGTCAGCGACGTCAGCCTGACTGTGGGCAGCTCAGAGATCGTCGGCCTCATCGGCGAGTCCGGCAGCGGAAAATCAAGCATCGCCCATGCTGCTCTCGGCCTCCTTCCGGATTCGGCAGTGGTCTCCGCTGAGAGGCTCGAGGTGGCTGGTCGGGACATGATCGGAGCCAAGGAGACGGAATGGGCCGAAGTCCGAGGTCGGAATGCCGGCATGGTGTTCCAGGAACCGATGACGGCTCTTAACCCGTGCGTGAGGATCGGCGATCAGATTGCCGAGGCGCTCTATATCCACGGCCATCCGACCAAGCAGGAGGCAGACGCGCGCGCTCTCGAACTGCTCGAAGCGGTGAGAATGCCGGATGCCAAGCGACGTATCGGTGCATTCCCGCATGAGCTCTCGGGAGGTCAGCGACAAAGAGTCGTGATTGCGATGGCGATGGTGGCTGGACCACGGCTGCTGGTGGCGGACGAGGCCACAACAGCCTTGGACGTCACGGTCCAGGCACAGATCCTCAAGATCTTCCGCGATCTGCGAGACGAAACCGGGATCGGAATCCTTTTCATCAGCCATGACCTGGGAATAGTCAGCGAGGTGTGCGATCGGGTGGCGGTGATGTACCAGGGACGAATCGTCGAACGTGGTCGAGCCGCAGCAGTTCTCGATGCACCCGAGCACCCTTACACACGAGCTCTGCTCGAGAGCCTTCCGCGCAGAGCATTGTCGCCACGTTCGCCCTTGGCAACCATCGATGCCGTCAGACGGCAGACCATCCAGGAGTTGGAAGACGCATGAGTGAGAGTACGCCGAAGATCGCCGCAATCGACCTCGTCAAAGACTACGGCCACGGCAAGAACAAGTTCCGTGCCCTTGACGGCGTCTCTCTGGAGGTTCCCCAAGGTCAGACTTTTGGGCTGGTTGGAGAATCGGGGTGTGGGAAGAGCACCCTCGCTCGCGCCATCACACTGATGGATGCACCGACTCAGGGATCCATCGTCATGGATGGGCAGGATGTCACCCACCTTCCGAAGAGACGACGGAAGGCCTACCGGAGAACGGTGCGAATGGTCTTCCAAGACCCAAATGACTCGCTGGATCCGAGGTACTCGGTGCGGCGAACACTTGTCGAACCTCTGCGGTCCGCCAAGAGCCCGCGAGCCGAATGGGACCGAAGAGCCACCGATGCGTTGGAATCCGTGGGACTCGGACAAGACGTGCTCGACCGCCTGCCACACGAATTCTCCGGGGGACAGCGCCAGCGCATCGCGATCGCAAGGGCGATCATCACCGAGCCAGAGCTCATCGTCTTGGATGAGCCGACCTCGGCGCTCGACGTTTCGGTCCAGGCCCAGGTCCTCAACCTCCTCGTCGAGATCCAGAATGCCACGGGAATGACCTATCTGTTCATCTCGCACAACCTTGCCGTCGTCCGCCACCTGTCCCACCGCATCGCGGTGATGGAGCGAGGGAAGATCGTCGAGCAGGGTGCCGGTGACGCAGTCATGGACACCCCAGAGAATGAATACACTCGGCAGCTGGTCTCCTCGATGCCTGGGCTCTATCGGAGCTGACCGGTCCGTGGCGGTGGAGCTGGGGGCAGGTTCTCATGGGAGCCCAGATCTGGCATTGGGGTCATGCCCAGCGCACTGCCAGCCAGGAAGTCGGCGACGTCATCGAATCGTGCACGGTGCGATAGTGGCGATTCGGCCATAGTTCCGCCTGCAGGTTTGTGCCTTCGTCATATGTTCGCCGCATCGTCCTCGTTCTAGCCTCGAGTGAACAGTTCGGCCGGTGACGGTCTGGTCATTTACAACACGCTCAACGGAGAGGCAGGAGCTCATTATGGCGCTGCATGTGGGAATAGACGTCGGCGGAACATTCACCGACGCCGTGGCAATTGAAGACGGACGAGCTTACACAGCGAAAGCATTCTCCACCAAGGATGTGACGACGGGGATTCTCAGCGCACTTGAGGTGCTTCGCGATCGCTTGGGACGTAATGAAGAGGAGTTCGTGCCGAAGATCGAACGCTTCGTTCTGGGAAACACCATAGTGACGAATGCGGTCGATGAGCAGAAATACGCCCGCGTCTCTCTTCTCACGACAGCAGGATTTCGCGATACTCTGCGGATCGCTCGTTCGGCTCGCACGGATGAACGTGATCCCCATGCCATGGCTCCGCCACCTGATGTCGTCGAACGCAAGAGGATCTTCGAGGTGCCGGAACGGATCGACACGCATGGAAATGTGCTGCTTCAGCTTTCACCTGAAGGCATTGAGAAGGCCGTCGAGGCGGCCATTGCCTCGGACGCCGAATCTATCGCCATCTGTCTTCTGTGGTCATTCAGAAACTCTGCACATGAAGAGGCTCTGGCCGAATACATCGATGAGCACTACCCGGGGGTGCCTTACACGCTTTCAAGCAGATTGACCCCCGTGTACAGAGAATATGAGCGGATGGTCACGACAACGCTGGACGCAGCGGTCAAACCCTTAGTCGTCGAGCACTTTCATGAACTCGACCGGAGGCTCAAAGCGTCTGGGCTGCGTACCCCCATCCAAATCATGCAGGTACACGGCGGGTTTCTCTCGGTCGAAGAGACATCGAAGGCGCCGATCTCGATGTTCAACTCCGGTCCGGTCGGAGGGGTGACCGGGGCGAGAATGCTCGGAGAAGAACTTGGCCGGACCAAGATCCTGACTGCAGACATGGGAGGAACGAGCCTTGACTCGGCCGCAATTGTCGGCGGAGAGTTTCGTGTCCTCCCGCGAGCCGAAGTCGGCGGCATGCCGACAAGTCTGACCGCCGTCGACATCGAGACCATCGGTGCTGGTGGAGGCAGCCTCGCGTGGGTCGATGGTCGGGGACTGATGCGAGTTGGGCCGCACAGCGCCGGCTCGGTTCCCGGCCCTGCATGCTACGGCGAGGGTGGAGAACATCCTGCAGTCACAGATGCGGCATTGACTCTGGGGCTGATCAATCCCGAGTACTACCTCGCGGGAACAGTGCCCCTTTATCCTGAGCGCTCGCGACGCGCCATTGAGAAGCAGGTGGCAGAGCCGCTTGGACTCGATGCAGATGAGGCAGCTCAGGGAATCTACCGTTTGGCGGCTTCGCAGATGTCGAACGCGCTGAGAAAGATCACCGTCAATCGAGGTCACGACCCTCGAGAATTCATATTAGTCGGATTTGGGGGAGCTACTGGGCTCTTCGCAGCCGCTCTCGCACGCGAAGCCGGAGTGTCTGAGATCGTCATCCCCAGGAACGCGGCTGTGTTCTCCGCCTATGGTCTGATGCACGCCGACTCGGTCTATTCCGCCGTACGGACAAGCCCTTGGACCCTAACTTCAACGGCGGACGATCTTGAGAAGGAGTTCGCTCAGCTCGAGACTCGCGCGGAAGAGTGGTTCTCCTCCGAAAAGATTCCCGACTGTCGTCGCGAACTCACACGAGAGGCAGACATGAAGTTCGTGGGACAAATCTTCGAAGTCACGACCACACTGCCTCCGGGGCCGTTCTCCGAAGCTGACAAGGAAGGGCTGCGCACACAGTTCGTGAAGGACTATGAGTCCGAGTTCGGAACCGGAACCGCCTGGACTGAGGCCGAACTGCTGCTGGTCAACTCGCGAGTGAGAGCAGTGGGGTACAGCGAAGTGCAGAGTGCCAGCATGTCAGGCGACGGATCGTCGCACACTGCCTCAGACTTCCGCCGAACGATACTCGAACCACATGGAGATAGGGTCGAGGCTCGCGTCTATCGGGGCTTCAGCACAGAAGGCGCGGTCGATGGCCCCTGCCTTCTGGAAGAGCCGGACACCACCATCTACGTTCCGTCCGGAGCTTCAGTCGAAACCACCTCACAGGGGCATTTCCTCATCAGACTCGACTCGCCGGCCCAATCTGCCCACCTGCAAGGAGATCAGTCATGAACGTGACGACATCTGATACGAGAATCGATCCGATCCGCCTCGAGGTTATCCGCATGCGGCTGGATTCCATCGTCGAAGAGATGGGCATCGCCATGATTCGCTCTTCGGGATCTCCGGTGATCACAGAGGCAGGTGATTTCAACACAGCCCTCTTTGATCCAACTGGTCGCATATACGCCTACTCGGACTTCGTTCAATTCCACATCGGGTCCGGCAGCGTGGCGGTTCAGGAACTCGTTAAGACCATCGGCGACGAACCGGTCTACCCGGGCGACGCTTTCATCAGCAACGACCCGCACACGTCAGGAGCAAGCCACCCACCGGATACGAACATCATCTCGCCGATCTTTGCAGGCGACGAACTGGTCGGTTGGGCACAGTCGCAGGCCCACCTCGTCGACGTCGGCGGAATGACCGCCGGGGGCTTCGCACCTGGGGCCTATGACTGTTACAGCGAAGCACTTCGATTGCCTCCGGGGGTCAAGATCTTCGATCGCGGTGAACCCGTAGAAGCCGTCAGGCGTCTGATACTCAATAATGTTCGGGTCCCAGCACTGTTTTGGAATGATGTGCGGTCACTCATCGCAAGCAATAACACGGGGATACGACGTCTGCTCGCCTCAATCGACGAGTTCGGGATCGACGAGTTCAAAGAGTGCACACGCATGAGTTTCGAGCTGGCGGAAAAGGTGGTGCGATCCCGCATCTCTCGCATTCCGGACGGTGTGTACCAAGCGGAAGAGTGGACGGAGCACAACGGCCACGTCGATGAGCTCTTTCGGGTCGCCTGCACGATGACGAAGACGGCTGATCGAATCGATTTCGACTTTACCGGGTCGAGTCCACAGACCGATGGATTCGTGAACTGCAGCTTCGGTGCTCTTGTCGGAAGTGTTGCCTCGGCGGTGGTGCCTATTCTCGCCTGGGACGTGCCGTTCAACGAGGGCGTGATGACCGCATTCGGAGTGGAGGCGGAAACCGGGTCGATCGTCAAACCGGTTCCGCCTGCGCCGATCAGCAACGGACATCTGACGACGGGTGCTCGGGTCAGCAGAGTCATCACCAAGCTGCTGAGCGAGGCCTGCAGCCGGAGTGCGGATGACGAGATCGTTGGCCGCGCTCAAGGCGTGTGGGCGGATTCCTGGACGGGAGGAATTTCGGCCGGCACGGACGATGACGGAGAGTTCTTCGTTCTGTTCAATATGGACGGCGGAGGAATGGGCTCAGGTGCGCAGCCGATGCGTGACGGTCTCGACTGTGCCGGAATGATGACCCAGGTCAACAATATGCTTCCGGACGTTGAGATGAACGAAATGCTCTACCCCGTCCTCTATCTGTGGAAACAGCTCAATGTGGATAGCGCCGGTCATGGGGCACATCGTGGTGGGCTCGGACTCCAATTCGCGTGGACACTGCATGGGGCACAGGAAGTGACGCAGACAGTCTTTGCCCCGAATTCGGCAGTTGTTGCGGACGGTTTCGCTGGAGGCCTGCCAGGCGGTGGCAGCGGCCATCGAGTCCTGAGGGAAACCGATGTTGCATTCGCACTGCTCAATGGCGTTGTTCCGACACAGGACCGTCTCACCTTCGGCGATAATGAATTGCTGGGTATCAATCAGCAGTCGGTGACGATCCGTAACCAGGATGTGCTGGTGCAATGGATCGCCGGAGGTGGAGGCTTCGGTGATCCCCTATTGCGAGATCCTGAGGCGGTGTTGAGCGATGTCATCAACGGTTATGTCACCGCCACTGTCGCGCGCAAGGTGTATGGCGTCATCCTCCGACCAGACCCATCTGGAGAAGAGAAGGTCGACTCGTCGGCGACTGCTCGGGAGCGCAGGCGAATTCGCAGCGTCCGAGTTTCAGCGTCGGGTGAGGAACCGGGTGTACTGACTACAGACGTTGATTCCCCTGCTCGAGATCTTGCGGCACCGAAGCGTGATGAGGAGGGTTGGTACTGCCCATCTTCCGGCGCGCGTCTCGGCGATGCCGACGATTGGAGAGACGCGGCGGTGCGCGTTCGCACTCCTGCCGCCCAGCGCCTTGGCGAACTCGGCGTCCGTGCCAGAGAACGCTGTTCAAAGAGCGAGCGCATCCTCATCGAAGAACTGTTCAGCCCCGAATGCGGCACACTGCTCTCGGCAAGGGTGCTCGTCGAACCGACAGAGGAGAGAGCATGACAGAAATTGATCGACTCCTGACCGCGCTGCGTCAGGAATCCGCAGCCCCTGGGGCGCTCAACGGAGTTGTGGTGCTCGACATCACTCGAGTTGTTGCCGGCCCTTACTGCTCGGAGGTACTGGCCGATCTGGGTGCGACAGTCATCAAGATCGAACATCCGGATGACCCTGACTACACCCGGGGCTTCCCCCCTGAGCTGCGGACCGGGGACGCCCGCGAGCCGGTGAGCGGCTTCTTCGCGCAGTACAACAGAAACAAGCTGGGTCTCACTCTCAACCTTCGCCATGAGGAGGGCAAGGAGGCGCTGCGCAGACTTGCCGAACGGGCAGACGTGTTGGTCGAGAACTTCCGCGCAGGCACGATGGACAAACTGGGCCTCGGTTGGGACAATCTGCGCACCGTCAATCCGAAGCTCATCTACACAGCGCTGTCCGGCTATGGGCAGACAGGCCCCTATCGACGCAAACCCGCTTACGACAACAGCGCGCAGGCAACAGGCGGGCTGTGGTCGATGAACGGCGAGAAGGGCGGACCGCCGACTCGCGTCGGAACGATCATCGGGGATCTCTCGGCAAGCCTCTATGGGGTGATCGGGACGCTTGCCGCTCTTCGGCACGCTGAAGCGACTGGAGAAGGTCAGCTCGTCGACATCTCTCAGCAGGATTCAGTCCTCAGTCTCACCGAGAATGCGGTAGTCGCCTATGACGTCGAGGGCACGGTCCCACAGCCGCTTGGCAACCAGCATCCCTTTGTTCGGCCCTACGAGCTCTTTCCGTGCAAGGACGGATACGTGTTCTTCGGCGGATACACCGACAAATTCTGGCGTCTGAGCTGCGAAACCTTCGGAACAGCCGATCAGGCAGATGATCCCGAGCTTGCAACCATGGCCGCACGGTTCGACGACGAGGTCTACGAGCGCAAGGTGCGTCCGCTGATCATCCATTGGTTCGCCGACAGGACGAAGACGGAGCTCAAAGAGCTCGCCGGGGATTCCCTTCCGCTCAGCGCGGTCAAGGACATCGCCGAGGTTGTCGACGATCCGCAGATCGCCGCTCGAGACATGGTCGTCGAAGTCGACTATCCCGACCACGGTCCGCTGCGAATGTTCGGTTCGCCGATCAAACTCAGCCGCACACCGCCGCTGACTCGGGCGTTGGCCCCATCCACGGGAGAGCACACCGATGCTGTCCTTCGAGAGCTGGCGGGATATGACGATGCAGGCATCGCGGCAATGCGAGCCGAGGGCACTGTCCGATGAGCGGGATCACTCTCGAGTGCTGCGACGGCGTGGGAGTCATCACGATCGACCGCCCGGAAAAGCTCAACGCGCTCACGCTGGCCATGTATGACGAGTTGTCCAATGCCTTTGACGAGGTACGCGACGATCCCGCGATCGGAGTCGTCATCCTCACGGGCGCCGGGGATCGGGCGTTCTGCGTGGGTGCCGACCTGAAGGAATCGATTCCTGCTCTGGCCGAGGAACGCTTCGACATCTCCGAGTGGGACGGCGCCCACCAGAAGCACTCGCGCCTGTTCAAGCCGGTCATCGCGGCGGTGAACGGGCTCTGCCTGGGCGGCGGCTTTGAGATCATGCTCTCTACGGATCTTCGGATTGCTGCAGATACCGCACGCTTCGGGCTGCCGGAGGCGGGAGTGGGGGTCGTTCCTGCAGGAGGAACTCTGGCCCGCCTCACCCGGCAGATTCCCTATCCTTGGGCGATGGAGCTGCTGCTCACAGGGCAGCCAGTTGATGCAGCGACCGCTGAACGTCGAGGCCTCGTCAACAGAGTGGTACCGGCAGGCGACCTCCTTGACGAGGCGTTCGCACTTGCACACCGGCTGCTCGAATGCAGTGGGACCTCGCTCTCCGTCATCAAATCTGCGACTGCCCAATTGTCCGAGATGCCGTTGAATGCCGCTTTTCACGCCGAAGCCCTCTACGGGCAGCAAGCGTTCGCGAGTCCAGATGCGAAGGAGGGACTGGCAGCCTTCTCCGAGGGGCGAACTCCTCAGTTCCCCAGCAGGACAGAGGCAACGAAGCAACCGCCGGAGGGGCATGAGAGGGGCTGACCTGCAGGGGCTGCGGCGACGATGATGTCGGTGCACGAGAACTATGATGAGCTTATGGAGCAACTGAGTTCGCATGACGGGCATTCTGAGGTCGATCGACTCTCGACTGACACCGTTGTCGAGCTCCTCAAAGCTGCGAATTCCGAGCAGCAGGATACCCTCAGAAGCCTCGACGATCGAGTCCGGTCCGAAGGGATCAGCCCCGAGAGATCGAGACAGGTCACCGATGCAGTCGGGCAACTGCAGAGCACCAGATCCCACCTTCGTCGACGCTCGCAGGAATTGACCGGGCTGCTGGCAACGGCGCGTGAACTCGTCCAGCTCCACGACGTCGGCACAGTGCTCAGCAGGCTGGTGCAGAGAGCCCATGAGCTCATCGGCACCGATGTCACCTATCTCGCCGAGACGGAAGCCGGTGCAGACGGCATGCGAGTCAGACATTCCGTCGGCACAGTCACCGAGATCTTCAGGGACCTCTTCGTTCCAGCCGGTAAAGGACTGGCGAACAAGGTTGTGGAAGCGCGGGCCCCGGTGTGGGTCGCACGATACGACGACATGGTCGCGGCCCCGAGGGACCCGAGCATCGATGCGGCGGTTGAGGCAGAAGGCCTGGTCTCATTCCTCGGGGTTCCGATGATGGTCGGTGACGAGATCATCGGTGCACTGTTCGCCTGCAATCGCTTCGACCACGAATACACCCCTGAGCAGATCGCTCTCCTGTCGGCCTTTGCCGATCATGCGGCTCTGGCACTCAATTCTGCGCGTCTCCTTGGCAACAGCGAACTCGCGGCACAGCGAGCAGAGGAGGCCTATCGTGAACTTGCCGATCACGTTGCCGATATGGAACGCGCGAATCGAGTTCACGAGACCCTCACGGCAGCTGTCGTAGCGGGTGGCTCGATTGGGGAGATCACCGCCACCCTCGCCCAGGCGCTGAACCGACCGGTCATCGCGGTTGATGCCCGCCTGCGGAGAGTGTCGTCGTCGCCGAGCGACTGCGAGTCTGCTCCTCCACCACGTCTCCTTGCCTCTGCCGTCGCTGAGAGTCGCGACAGCGGTCGGTGCACCGCGGTCAAAGCCGGAGGCACAAAGTGGATCGTCGTCGCAATCGTTGGTGCCGATTCCGTAACCGGCGCGATCGTAGTGCCTGTGGCTTCCGGACAGCGACGGGACGTCGAGGGCAGACTGCTCGAACGCGCGGCGCATGTGGCCGCTCTGCTGTCGTTGAAACAGGAGGCGGTCGACAGCGCCCGTGCGAGCCGGCGGTCTCGTATCCTCAACGACATCCTTGACGGCACCGAACTTGCTCGGGCCGACCCTGCCGACGAACTCAAGTCGCTCGCAGGTCCCCTCCAGTCGGCGGCGGCCCTGTGGTCGCCCGGCGGCGAGCTCAGTCGCCGATCTCGACGCCTCGTTCAGCTCATCGGAGATTCCGCCCTGTTCGCGATGCGCGGCGAGCACCTGATAGTTCTGTGGGCAGCGGGGGATGGAGGGAAGCGCACAGAGGCCCTGCGCGAGCACCTCGAAGCTGAGAACCGCAACCGCACGACCGCCGTTCACTCCGAAGTGACTTCTTCGGGCATCCTCAAAGCCGTCGAGAGGGTCACGGGATGCCTGGAGCTCCTTCCCTCCTTTGGCATCGAGGGAGTGAGCGTGCCTGCCGTCTCCTTCGCTCCGTATCAGGCCTTGGTGTCATCCGACCCCGGTTCAGCTGAGCAATTCATCGCCGAGATGCTCGGACCGATCATCGCCTGGGATGAACGCAGGGGAACAGAGCTCTTCGGCACCCTGAGCGCGTACTTCGACACCGGAGAGAGCGGCAGCGGATCGGCACGAGAACTCCACGTCCACAAAAACACCATCCAACAGCGACTGGAACGGATCGGCGAACTCACCGGCGGTGCCTTCGCCGATCCCGAGTATCGTTTTCGGATGCATGCGGCGGTACGACTGCGCAGGCTCAGAAGCGAACTCATCGAGTCTGCGCATAATCATCTGTCGGGTCCGGCAACCGCGATTTGATCTCAGCGTCGGCGAAGCAGTGCCGAGGCTGCCAACGAGATCGCACCGGCGACGATCATATAGACGCTGATCGCCCACGATCCGCCGAACGTCGACAGCAGCTCAAGATAAATGATGGGGACGAAGGCAGAACCGAGAATGGTCCCGAGTCCCAGGGCAAGAGAGATACCCGTGTATCGGACTCGAGCGTCGAAGGCGTCCGCATAGAGGACTCCGAGGGTGCCATAGGCGGCACAGAACGCAATTGTGGCGAGAAGATAGCCGAGGAAGGCCAGCCCGGCATTGCCGGTGTCGATGAGCCAGAACGACGGGAGCGCGGTGACGGCAATGGCCGCAGATCCGACTCCGAAGATCCTCCGGGCACCGTATGCGTCTGCCAACCGTCCGGCGATCGGCAGCCCGACGATAGAGAGCAGCGAGCAGACCGTTGCCATCATGAGCATCAGACCTCGATCGAAGCCGATGTGCTCGGTCCCATACGTGAGGCTGAAGGTGAAGAGCATATAGAAGACCGCGCCGATGCCCGCGAAGCTCAGTGCGGCAAGAATGATCTCACGCCAATGTGTTCTCAGCGCATCCACGATCGGCATGCGTGAGCTGCGTCCTTCTGCTTGCAGAGCCTGGAACTCCGGAGTCTCGGAGATCCGCATCCTGATGAGCAGTCCGACGATGACCAGTGCGGCGCTGGCGAGGAAGGGCACGCGCCAGCCCCACGACGCGAATGCCGCGTCAGGAAGCTGGTTGAGGTCGAGGTAGATCAACGTCGCCAGAGTCAGACCGAGTGCGAGGCCGATCTGAGGCACGCTCCCATACAGTCCTCTGCGACTGGCCGGTGCGTGCTCGACGACGATGAGGACGGCCCCGCCCCATTCGCCGCCCAGAGCGAAGCCCTGGACGAAGCGCAAGGACATGAGCAACAGTGGTGCCGCAACTCCGATCTGCGAGTAAGTCGGGAGAAGTCCGATGGCGAACGTCGCACCTCCCATGAGCATGAGCGAGAGGACGAGCATGGTCTTGCGACCGATGCGGTCTCCGAAATGCCCGAAGACGATCGATCCGAGTGGGCGTCCGAAGTAACCGACTGCGATACCGCCGAAGGCGAGTATCATACCGACGATGGGGTCGTATTCGGGGAAGAACAGCGAATTGATGATGAGTGCCGCGGCAGTCGAATAGGCGAAGAAGTCAAACCATTCGACGGTCGTTCCCATCAGGCTCGAGAAGGCGATGGTCCGCATGCTCGGTCCAGGTGTGTCTCTCCCACCGTCGTTCACCGAGGCGGGTTGTGGTCCGGATATCTCTGGAGGCGCGTCGGAATTGGGCGTGGACATTGTTCTCCTCATCGAGAGCAGTGGACATGACAGCCACATCGTGTCCCATGCGCGCTGAAACCGGTATGGGTGGCCGCCCATGATGAGGAGAGCACGCATGGACTTTCGGCCATACCGCGGCACTGGGTATGGCATTTACAGTGACCACGTCAGACAATCGATGAGAACCATCAGTGGAGGAACAGCGTGAGCAGTGACGCGGCGCGAAGCAGCAGGATTTCGGGATTCCGAAAGTACTCAGTCAGCCTGAGACGGGCCGAAGTAGCCGAGGTCTCGGGCCTTTCAGAGTCTCGTTTCGAGACGTGGAACCCTGAGTCGGGCTTGCTGCTCGACCAGGCCGACCGGATGATCGAGAACGTTGTGGGTGTGCTCGGCACACCGATCGGGATCGCGACGAACTTCCTCGTCGATGGAAGAGATGTGCTCGTTCCGATGGCGACAGAGGAACCTTCTGTCGTTGCGGCGGCGAGCAATCTCGCGAGGATGACACGTGCGACCGGCGGATTCACCACGTCGCAGACAGATCCCCTGATGCAGGCGCAGATTCAACTCCTCGACATCACTGACCCCGAAGCCGCTCGTCTGCGGCTGCTCGAATCGACGGAAGAGATCAGCGCCCTCGCCGACAGCCAGGATCCCCGGCTCGTCGAGGTCGGCGGCGGCGTTCGTGACATCATCGTTCGCCTCGTGCCGAGCAGGCGAGGGACGTATGTCGTCGTTCACCTCGTCGTTGACGTGCGCGACGCCATGGGCGCCAATGCTGTGAACACGATGGCAGAGGCCGTGGCGCCGAGGCTGGGAGAGATTGCCGGTGGGCGTCCGCTGCTGCGTATTCTCACGAATAAGGCCGACCGGCGTCTCACCCGGGTGCGTGGTGTCTTCGACGCAGAACTCCTCGGCGGTGCCGATGTCGTCGAAGATATGCTCGACGCGGCCGAGCTTGCGGTCGCTGACCCCTATCGGGCCGCGACCCACAACAAGGGAATCATGAACGGGATCACCGCGGTGGTGTCGGCAACCGGAAACGACACGCGAGCAGTCGAGGCCGGAGCCCACTCGCATGCGGCGGCGCAGGGCCTCTACTCTGCGATGTCGCGCTACGAAGTCGACCGTGAGGGCAACCTCGTCGGCACGATGGAGCTCCCAATGCCGGTTGGGCTCGTGGGTGGAGCAACAAGTGTCCACCCGGCCGCGAAGACAGCAGTGTCGGTGCTTGGCGTAGCGACGGCGGCCGAGCTCGCCTCCGTGATCATGGCGGTCGGACTGGCGCAGAACGCTGCCGCATTGAGGGCACTCGCGACTGAGGGGATCCAACGCGGCCATATGTCCCTGCACGCTCGCAATGTTGCCGTCACCGCAGGTGCGCAGCCGCACGAGGTCGACCAGATCGTCGAACGGTTGGTCTCCGACGGCGCGGTCCGCGTCGAACATGCCGTTGAGCTGCTCAATGAGCTGCGGGCATGACACCGGCATTCCCTGATCCTCACCCCACAACGTCGACCATCGCCGAGGTGGCGATCTGCGAGGTGGGACCGCGTGATGGGCTGCAGGTCGAAGATCAGATCATCGCAACCGAGGACAAGATCACGTTCATCGAGCGTCTTGCGAATGCCGGACTCGACACTGTTGAGGCGACGAGCTTCGTGTCCCCGAAATGGGTTCCGCAACTGGCGGATTCCGCCGAGGTGTTCGCCGGGGTTCGTCACCTGAAGAGGGTTCATCTGCCCGTCCTCGTTCCGAACGAGCGCGGCCTCGACCGTGCGCTGGCCGCGGGCGTCGAATCCATCGCAGTCTTCGTCAGCGCAACGGAGAGCTTCGCCCGAAACAACCTCAACACCGGATGGCAGGAGGCTCTGGCTGCCGCCGAGAGGGTGACTTCCGTGGCGCAGACCTCAGGGCTGCACGTCCGTGGATATGTTTCGATGTGCTTCGGTGATCCGTGGGAAGGGCGGGTACCGATCGACGATGTCCTCAGTGTCGCTCGTCGTCTTTTCGCAGCAGGGTGCAGTGAAGTCAGCCTCGGCGACACGATCGGGGTCGCCAGCGCAGGGCACGTTCGTGAACTCCTCGGCAGGTTCACCGCAGAGGAGCGGACGCGCCTCGCGCTGCATGCTCATGATACTTACGGGCAGGCCCTTGCCAACGTCCTAGCTGGCCTTGACAGCGGGATCCGCATCTTCGACTCCGCTGCCGGCGGTCTTGGCGGATGCCCGTTCGCCGGCAGCGCGACGGGCAATCTCGCGACCGAAGATCTGGTCTGGATGCTCGAGGGCATGGGCATCCGCACAGGGGTGGAACTGCCGTCCCTGGTCGAGGCGAGCAGTTGGATGGCAGATCTTCTCGGCCGAGCTTCTCCATCATCCGTTGTGCGTGCATTGTCGGCGTGAGTCAGTACCTCGAGCTGCGGCCGCTGTGCATGATCTCGACCAGGGTGTCGGCAAACCGTTCGAGGTCATGTGGAGATATCTGAGAGACGCTGACGCGGAGGAATGGAGGAGACTCAAGACGGAAGGGTGCGCCGGACCGCACGCTCCATCCTGCCACCAGCAGGTGAGAGCTGATTGCGGTTTCGTCGTCGACGGAGATGAGGACGTTCATTCCGCTCGTCCCATGAGCCTCGATGCCGTGAGCTGCCAGGGCGCCTATGAGCTGATCGCGTCGAGCCGTGTACTCGCTCTCGGCCTCTCGCATCCGCTCGGCGACTGCGTCATCGTTCAGTGCTCGGGCTACCAGTCGCTGCAGGAAGTGGCTCACCCAGCCGGGACCGACGATGAAACGGCCCTGGACCTGTTCCGCCGTCTGGGGATCACTGGCGGTCACGGCGAGCCTGAGGTCCGGTCCGAGGGCTTTGTTGACGGACCGAGTGATGGACCATCGGTCGCGACCGGTCGTGACTGTCTGCATGGGGCTTCCGGCAACGAGACTGGCGTGATCGTCTTCAATGATGAACAGCGAGGGATCATTGTCCAGCACGGCACGCAGTGCGGCTGCGCGATCGGGATCCATAGCCGAGCCGTACGGATTCTGCGCACGCGGAGTGAGGATCACCGCGGAGCACTTGCGAGCTTTGAGTGCTTTTTCGAGCGCTTCCGGCTTCATGCCATGGTCGTCGATCGTCACCGGGACCGTTTCGAGGCCGAGGACGCGTACGAGCGAGAGCATCGAGCTCCACAGAGGGTCCTCCACGGCAACCGCATCACCTGGGTGGGTGATGGCAGAGAGGATTCTCTCTATCGCATCGAGCGAGCCGTTGGTCGGAGTGAGTTCGCCCGTGATTCCGTCGACGAGGAATGCCTCGCTCATCGCTCGGTGAAGTGCGGGATCCCAGATGTCTGTGCTGTAGGCGGTGGGCTGCCAGAGGTCGTCGCTGAGCAGTCTGCCCAGATCGGGCAGAAGAGTCGGATCGGGGGAAGCCGAAGAGACGTCCTTGGTACCGGGTGGAAGCGGCATCGACCGGGTGACCGGCAGTGCTGGTTTCGAGGTGACTCTCGCGCGGCGACGCTGAGCCGTGGTGATGACATTGCGGCGGCGAAGGATGGCAAACGCCGAGCTGACCGTGGCAGGACTGACGCCGCTGGTCGTGGCGAGACGCCGGATGGAAGGAAGTGCGGTCCCAGGTTGGAGCTCACCTGAGCTCACTGCCGAGGCGACGGCGTTGGCGATGTCGCGGGCAGTCTTTGAGCGGCGTAACTCATCATCCAGCACGCTTTCGAATCTATCAGACTGCATGAGCTTCCTAGACAACGAAGGGACGGTATGCAAAAGTGGACACGATTAGTTATAACACAGATTCTAACTGTACTAGGACAAATATGTGGATCAACCCTTTGTTCGAAGTCGATGCACTCGACGAGCTCGATCAACTCCTTGCGGAGAACTCGTTGGCGACCTTGGTCGTCGAGAATCCGCTGCGAGCTGCCCACGTACCGATACTCCTTGAAGACTCTGTGGATGGGATTCTGCTCAGTGGGCACATCACTCGATCTGACCCTGTGGAGCAGAGCCTTCGAGAAGGGGGTGAGGCGTTGGCGATCGTCCACGGCCCTCGGGCCTACGTGAGTGCCGGTTGGTACGACGATCCTGGACTGCCGACCTACAACTTCTCCGTCGTGCATTTGGCCGGCACTACGACAATGATGGACGAAGACGCACTGCGCGAACATCTCATCGACCTGGTCAGGCGGGAGGAAATTCAGAAGGACCCGAAATCCGAGGTTCCATGGGAGATGGACGAGACTGCGCGACAGCGCCTGGAGAAGCTGCTGCCATTGGTCAGCGGGTTCTGGATCCGGGTGGAGAAGGCTCAGGCGAAGGCGAAGATGGGGCAGAACCGCAGCGCAGACGATCGCGATCGCACCCGAGCTCACCTCGACGGTGCGGCAGGGCTGGAGCCGCGTGAAGTTTCGGCCAGAATGGGCGCGATGGACGATGGTACCGGCGGGCGACGTGGTGCCTCTCCGACGGTTGCGGCGACCGAGCGTCAGAAGGAGCAGTGATGGAACTCGATCTCAGAATTTCGGCCGATGTGATCCATACGATGGATCCGGGACGGCCCAACGCACGCAAGGTCGGCATCTGGCGCAACCGGATCGTCGGCGTCGATGAGCAGATCGAGGGATTGTCTGCACGGCGCGAAATCGCACATTCCGGCGCAATCCTTCCCGGGTTCATCGATGCCCACACCCACCTCCAGCTCACTGGGCAGACCCTCAACGCCCTCGACATCTCCGGAATTGACTCCGTCGACGGGGTGATCAAGCTGATCGCCGATTACGCCGCCGGCCTGTCCACTGGAACGTGGGTTGAGATATCTGGATATGACCAGCGGGCGTTCGGTCGAGACCTCACGGCAGATGATCTCGATGCGGCCGTTGGCGAGCGGAAGGCCTGGGCCCGGCACACCTCGAGTCATTCGTCAGTCATCTCGTCGGCTGTCATTCGCGACATAGAGGATCCGAATCTGCGGCAACATGCCATTGACGCTCGAGGCGTTCTCCACGAGGAAGAACAGGCAGTGGTGCAGCAGCAGCGACTGCCCTATCCGATCGAGGAGGTCAAGGGCGCAGTGGCCACAGCGGCCGGGCTGGCCGCACAGGATGGTGTCACGATGAGCATCGAGGCGGGGGCCGGCGGGAGCATCGGCAGTCTCAACCCGCTGGACCTCATCGGCTTCCAAGAGCTCATCGACGAGGGGCGAATGCCGATGCGCATCCAGATGATGCCCAGTCACGATGCCCTGCATGCGGTGACAGGCGGCATGGATGCGTTCTCGCGGGGGCTCGACCTCGGGCTTCGCACCGGCATAGGTTCTGACATGCTCAGCATCGGTCCCATGAAGTTCGTGCTCGACGGTGGAATGGCGGTGAGGACGGCACTGCTGACCGAGCCGTACATCGGAACCGACAGCTGCGGGATGCTGCGAGACGACCTCAGTGTCTTCCGCAGGAATATGATTGATGCCATCGCCGGGGGGTGGACGCTTGCTGTGCACGCGATCGGCGATGCCGCACTCGACATCGCGTTCGACATATTCGACGAATCGTTCCGCCTCACTCCTGACCACGTCGGTGGACACCGGATCGAACATGGCGGGCTTATTCGCGACGATCAGATTCCGCGCCTGGCCGCCCTCGGCCTCAGTGTCGTCGGTCAGTCCGGCTTCCTCTGGGTCTCCGGTGATGATTACGCCGAACAGCTGGGACAGGACCGAGTCTCCGGGCTCTACCGTGGTCAATCGCTCGTCGATGCGGGCGTGCCCCTGATCGGCAGTACGGATCGTCCACTTCCCGGCAGTCCGTTGCAGGGGATACGCACCTCTGTCGAGAGGCGGACCGATCAAGGCACGTTGCTCGCTCCAGCGGAACGGATCTCAGTCTATGACGCGGTCGCCGGGTGGACGACGTCAGCCGCAGCTGCGGCGGGGATGGGTGACCGCCTCGGCGCGATCCGCGAGGGGTACCTAGCCGATCTTGTTTTGCTCAGCGCCGACCCACACGCGGTCCCTGTCAGCGAGATCACTGACATCTCGATCGTCGACACAATGGTTGACGGACAACTGATCAGGGACGCCGACGGACTCGAGGATCGATCATGAAGCTGCACGAAGCGATTGCGAAATTCTTAGCAGACGAGCGCGGCACTCAGCCAGTGTTCGGACTCATGGGAGATGCCAATTTGGCATTCCTCGGAGACTACATCGAACGCGAGGGAGGCACCTACGTTCCAGCCGTCGGCGAGAACGGCGCTGTCCTCATGGCATACGGCTATGCACGGGCCAGCCGCGGCTTGGGCGTCGCCACTGTCACGCACGGTCCCGCGTTGACGAACACCCTGACGGGTTTGACGGAGGCGGTACGGGCGCAGGCTCCACTGGTTCTCCTCACGGGTGACACTCCTGATGTGCACGAGTTCTTCCAGCACACCGATATCCCGGGATTCGCTCAGCATGCGGGGGCGCAGTTCGAGCGAGTCAGATCCGCGGGTACAGCTCTGTCGACATTGGCCAAGGCGTTCACCAGGGCGCGGTTCGAATCGCGACCGGTTGTCGTCGACATTCCGCTCCCCTTAATGTCGGCAGACGTTGACTACGCGGTACCGACCTGGCCGTCGTTTGCGCCTCAGCGAATTCGCCCTGATTCGGACTGTGTCGAAAGCGCAGCGGCGATGCTGCTGGCGGCGAAGCGCCCGCTTGTCGTCGCTGGGCTCGGCGCCGTCAGGTCAGGTGCGGGGGACGCCGTTCTTGAACTGGCCAGGCTCATCGACGCCCCTGTGATGACCAGCCTGCTCGGGCGCGAGCTGTTCTCCGGGCAGCCTGAGAATCTCGGGATCTTCGGAACACTTTCGAGCAGGCTCGGCTCCGACCACATTGGGCAGTCCGACGTTGTACTTGTGCTGGGAGCATCGCTCAACAACTGGCAGACGGACAGTTATCGACTCCTGGCTGACAAGCGCGTGATTCAGGTCGACTCCGATCCGGAGGCGCTGGCGAGATATGGTCCGATCTCACTCGGAGCGGTCGCGGATGCCGGTGCTGCTGCAGAGGATCTGCTGGAGATCCTCCGTGACGTGGGGCAGGAGCCGAGTGGGTCTCGTCGTTTGGCCGAGATCGCGGAGGCCAATGCAGGAGAGAATCGCGAACATTTCACCTCGACTACCGGCGGCGGTTACGTCGACGCGCGCGAGTCAGTCGTCGAAATAGACAGGGTGCTGCCACCGGGAACTCGCCAACTGACCGATGTCGGCCGATTCACGGTGTCCGTGTGGCCACACATCACGCCGGCTCCTGGCACCATGGACTATCCGGGATACTTCGGCTCGATTGGGCTGGGTATCGGTGCAGGGGTCGGAGTCGCGTCAGTCGACCAGGCACTGCCGACAGTTGTCTGGGTCGGCGACGGCGGTGCGATGCAGGGCCTCGTGGAGATCACTACTGCCGTCCGGCAGTCGCTGCCGCTGATCATCGTCGTCATTAATGACGGCGGCTACGGTGCCGAATACCTCAAACTCATCGATGTCGGAGCGAAACCCGAAAACGCGTTCATGGCATGGCCTTCGATCTCACGAGCGGCCGAAGGCTTGGGTGCTGAGGGTATTCGGGTGACTGATCGGGAACAACTCACTGCTGCTGTCGCGCGCATAGAAGAATACAGTGCAGAAGCGGCAGGCGACGGCGTGACCTGCCCTCTCGTCATCGAAGTCATCGCCGATCCGCACCAAATGGCGAATGAAGCCTCGGTGGGGTGATATTGCACGGTCCCTGGCTACACTGATCGCATGAGCGCAACGAATCGGATCGACACCGACGAATACCCTCTCGACCACCAGCCGATCGATGGCGGGCAACGGGGAAGGGTAGCCCTGCCGAGGCGGCCCCGATAAGTGAGTTGGCCCCCGAAAGCTGGATTAGTTAAATTCTAGCTGTGTTCTCGGTTAAGGACACGATTTCGACTCTCCATCGGAGTTATGCCCTTCAGCTATTCCGGGGTCCAGCACATGTATAAATCGAACCACGCAATGAAATGGTCGACGCTGGCGAAATACTCGCCGGGATACATCTCAGCCTTAAGGTTCACGTAGGCGATAGTCGACTCATGAAAACGCATTCTTACTATCACTGTCCGATAGATCGCGGCATTCAATTGTCGATGCCTACCATGGTTGATACGGTATTTTCCACTCGTCATCTTCGACCCTGCCGGTGCCGGACTGATGCCAGCGAGCTTCGCGAACGCAGCTAACGACCGAGCTCGCTCGGGATTGGCGACTGCGACGATAGGGATCTCTGCAGCAGTTTCGACTCCAATCCTGAACTGCTCGAGCAATCTCGGGGCACTAGCAGTGACGAGTTCGCTGATCATCCCAGCCAGCTCGGGGCGGGAGGTCCTAGAACACGGCGAGCGCGTCGTCCTTTCCCAGTACGCGGAACTACATCGCGGACTGGTGCGGGGCAGTCGTGTGGACTGGGCGCGCGAGCTCCTTACCTTTCAGCAGGGCGAGAAACCGGGCCATCTGGGGGCGTCCGGCGATATCCGGGACGACAGGATGCGCGCGAGCTCGTCCCGGTCACCTCGATCATGTCGTGCCTCTCGTCTTCCTGGCGGCCACGGTCGGCGCCGCCGAGCAGCGTGTCGGCGAACAGGGGACTCGACGCGGGAAATGTTCAGGAGAACTTGACCCGCAAGGTTAGGGGTGGGTGCGCATACCGTCTGCATGCGAACGGCGCGACGAATTTCAAACTTGGTCGCTGACCAAGAATATGATTGGTTGGCAACTAATGTAAATGTTGGCGTCGCAGTCGTTGCCGGACAAGGAGGAGCAGTGGCCAAGCGGAGGAACCGGGCGGACGTGCTTCGGGTGGCCTTTGAGCTGCTTGAGGAGGGCGGCTTAGGGATGGTGACACTGAACGGCATCGCGCGGCGACTTGGAGCGCATCTGAACTCCGTCTCATTCCAGGTCAAGACGAAAAGGCGGCTACTGGACCTGATGGCCGCGGAAGTGCTTGGCCACTTGAGCCTCGATGATCTTCCGACAGACCCTATTGAACGGATCGAGGCGCTGCTCGAACGTTATCGCACCGTGTTGCTGGCCCATCGTGACGGCGCACGTCTAGTTGCCGGAACCGAGGCGGTCGAGCGCAACACGCTACGAGTGGCCGACGCATCCATCACTGCTCTTCTAGAGGCCGGCGCGGATCCACTCCGTGCGGTACGAACCTTCTGGTCGTTGCACTTCTTCCTCCTGGGCCTGGTGCAGGAGGAGCAGGAGAGATCTCCCATCACTTCAGACAGCTTCGCCCGACGTGTCGACGATCAGGAGTACCCGGCTCTCGCGACGGTCGGGCGGCAACTCATCGACGACCCTTTCGACGAGCGGTTCGCCCACGGACTCCGTTCTCTTCTGTCTTCTATCGCTGAGCAGTAGCGCTCCTGAGCCCCTTGGCATTTGCCGGTCGGATGGTGATTGACGCCGGCGCTACGCGGGGAGCGGAGACCGGGCTTGGTCACTTATCCGACAGCGGCTTTTCCGTACTTCCAATAGCCGACGAAGGTGATCGAGGACTTCGCGATACCACGCTCGGCGACCAGATGCCGGCGCAACCCGGTGGGCAGACCGCTCTCCCCAGCAAGAAAGCAGTAGATCTCACCGTTGGGTAGTTCAGACTGACGGACAGTGTCGAGAGCGCGCCGCCCCGGGATCTCGCCAGATCCATTCCGGGGCAGCCAGTGCATCCGTACGCCGTCGCGGAACGGGATGTCCCGTACGTCCTCGGAGGTAGGCACCTCGCAAAACACCTCCGCCCGGAAACTGTCGGCAGCATGATCGAGAATGCTCAGTATTGCAGGAACGGCGCTTTCCTCTGCTACGAGCAAGTGCGTGGTGACTTCGTCATTGGGAAGATACTGGATGCCTTCGGGAAACAGGCCGACTCCGTCGCCGGGGCGGGCACGCCCTGCCCATGCCGACGCCGGTCCGTCATCCCCATGGGTGACGAACTCGATATCCACTTCTTTCGCCTCCGGGCGGTGCGCGCGAATCGTGTAGTTGCGCACATGCGGCCGGATCGACGTGGGCGTCAAGAAGAACTTCGCGATCCATCTGTTGCCCGTAGCGGCCGGCAGCCGGAGCTCATTCTGCCCGGCACGGGGGAGGAAAAGGCGCACGGCCTGATCGAAGCCGAGATAGTCGAACTCGCCCATCGCTTCAGAGTGCAGTGTGATGCTGACAAAGCTCGGAGTCAGCCGTGTCACGCGGGTGACGGTAGCGCGGATCATCGTCCGGTAGCTCGGGTTGCGGATCTTCAAGCTTGGCAAGATGCTTCTCCCTTGACAGTGTTGGTCGGTGGAACGGGCGGAAGCCTCAGCCGGCGATTTACGCGCACGACGACGAACGTCAGTACGACCGCCGCCCAGACGGCGGTGACGGCAAGGCGATGTCGAGTGACGAGACGTCCGAAAGCACGGGGGTGTCGCACGTGTCCTTTCTGGACCTGCCAGGCGCGGGTGTAGAAGCAGCCGATTGCTGTGATCAGCCACACCAGAACGCAGTCACCGCAGATCACGCTGACACCGGCGAGGCTGTAGATCTCAAAGAGCACCATCAATATGAGCGCGGCCGTCATTCCGATACCGAAACAGGTCCAGAACCACGACGGCAGGCCGGCACGGCCAAGAGCGAGCACGCCGACGACGATCATGACGGTGAACCCGGACATTCCCAGGAAGGAGCTCGGAAAGCCGAGGAATGCTGCTCCAGGGGATGCGAATACTGGACTGCACATCATCACCCCGCCTTGATCACACACGAGGCTTGACTCGGGATCAGCGACGAGGTCGAGTTTCGCCATTGCCACCCCGTAGGAGAAGACCAGCCCAAGCGCTCCGAGAGCGACGAGCAGAATGCCGTACTTCCGCGCCGTGAGCGGCTTGCGAACGGACAGTTCACCCTGTGCGTCAATGCCAGTCATCAGTGCGTTCCTTCTATGTTTCCGTTGAGGTCTGACCCGGTGAGCCAACTCCTCGTCGTCAGGTCTCCCGAGATGGCACGGGACAAGCGAGCGCGATCATCGCTGCGATAAGCGACAAGGCCGCGGCTACGAGGGCGTTCAGCACGACGTGATGCCCTACCGGCGATGATCGACGACTTGGTAAGGTCACCATAACATCAATGGAGTAGCGTGGCATGACCTATCTCGCGTGTGACGTCGAAACTGTGCCCGGCAGGCTTCACGGTTCGATGTCGGGCTCGTTGCGTAGGTCGTTGACGTTACCGATCTCACATGGCGCCCGGCGTTTGTCGCGCGGCGCGTTGCGGCCTTGAGCCGCGACCGGGCGTCTGGTGCCGCCGCGTCAACGAACGCATAGAAGACCGACGCCGCTTGTGTCAGGGCCGCGTTAAAGTTCGTTGCCGGGGCAGCCAGAACGCACACGTCGGCGGCGGCATGGACTGCGTGGTCGAGACGCGTCACGCCCGTATGCTGTGGTTACCCTTGAATGGCCGTCAGCAGCGGTAGGAACATTGCTGTCAAGACGATGAACAAGAGGCCGACACAGGCCCACGCGTGTATACGATCGGGGATTCGGGGTGGGCGACGGCGGACGACCACGCTCACCGGGATCGCTTCGACCAGGAGGAGGGGTCCGGTGCCATGATCGACGATGCCGACGGCGAACACCGCACTGTCCAGGTTCGACGTGTGGCGCACGAGGAAGAACACGACGGTGGCGAGAATGATGATCACGAGGGTGGCGAGAATGATGATCACGAGGGTCAGAGGGTTCGCGAGCGCTGCAGCATGTCCCATCGGGAGACCGGCGCGGCGTAGTAGCGCGACGGTCATGACGCTGCCCCCGACACCGAGGAAAGCAGCGGCTGCGTGGATGGGCACGCAGGCGGCGGTCGGGATCGCTGGCCGTCCGGCATCGTCCTATGCAGTCCTGGCGGGGCGAACGAATCTGGGGCGGGCGAGCATGTCGATGATCGTGACGGCGACGTAAATTACGAAGCCCCACTAGCCCACTTCCGGCGGAATCGTCACAGCAGGCTGGGCGCCGAGCAGACCGCCGGCGGCGAGCAGACCCAGGAGCACACCGCGGCTGCGGACGGGTAAGGATCGAACGCGGCGTTGCTGCTGTGGCGACGGCGGCGTTGACGACCATCACGAGCGAGGACGTCGCGACAGCGACGGTGCCCGCGGTGGGGCCGATCGCGGCGTCGGCCCAGACAATGATGGGAACGGTGATGAACCCGCCTCCGTAGCCGAACAGCACGGTGGTCAGACCGGTGAGGATGCCAATAACTACGAGCAGGAGAATGGTCACTGAACTCATTCCAGTGCACACCCGCGTCGCAGGCATTCGATTGCCAAGCGGAGAACATCGAGTTTCAGCCAGTAGTTTCGTAAGGTGAGGAATGCGACGCTTGCGGAAGTGGATGTGCTACCAGTGACGGTATTGCCGATCGCGACGGTCTAATCGCCAGGGCATCTCTGGCGCGCTTGGTGAAGGCCCAAGCGCCGAACTGCACGCCTTGGTCGGAGCGGATCATCGTCCCCGGTTCGACGCTTGTGTCGAGGCGACTGTCGATGGCCATGCCGATGGCACTGGTAGCCAGTGCTCCTGTCGGTGAGGAATCGATCGACCAGACGACGACGCGGTGTGAGTACGTGTCGAGGATGACGTAGCAATAGACCTTGTCTACTGCGTTACCTTTTAAGCGGATCAGCGCCGCTGCGCGCCGTGGAGTTCGAAAGTCCCTCTCATGTTGCCTTCTCCTGTGGTCCGGACAACCCAGTCGGTGCATCATAGACATGCTTGCCGCGTCGACACCGGTCCCTACTTGGTGCGGGCCAGCCCGATTTGGTGCGGAGGGTTCCACGGGAACCGTGGATTGTTGCTACAAGCACGAGTACTAGAGTCCTGATTTGATTCCACCCCCTACGCGGCAGGCACCGTAATTGAATATCCAAACTCCGGTGGGGGCGTGTCATGGACCTCGTTCATGAACGCGCGGCAGGAATTGATATTTCCAAGCGTGATGCGAAGGTTGCTATCGGTGTTCCGGGCAAACGGGCCGGGTCGTTCACCACTTCCGTGACGACACCGGTCACCCCGCCGCCGATGACAAAGCGCTGGGCCACGTGGCCGGGCTCGCCCGGCTCGACACAGTACTCGGCCGTCTTCCCGACGGGTGGGCGAATCGAGTCGGCGAGGCTGGCAGCGCCCTGTCCGGCGGGGAGCGCCAGCGCGTGAGCATCGCCCGCGCCCTCGTCAAGCCGGCCCCGATCCCGCTCGTCGACGAGGCCACCAGCGCCCTGGACACAGAGAATGAGCGCGCAATCGTCCAGGCTCTCACCGACGACCCGACCTCGCGCACCTGCGTCATCGTCGCCCACCGCCTGGCCAGCGTCCGCGCCGCCGGCCGGGTGATCTTCCTCGAGGACGGCCGGATCGTCGAGGACGGCCCGATCAACGAGTTGCTCCCCGCCGGTGGCCGTTTCGCCGAGTTCTGGCGGGAGCAGGACGCCGCCACCGGCTGGCGGCTCGGCGGCGGCTCTGCGTCCGCCGAGCCGGACGGCCAGGAGGGATAGCGCAGCGCGGCGGTCCTCAGCCCTGGGCCTGCGCGGTCCCCTGGAGCGTTTCGATGCGAGCGGTCGGGCGCTGGGCACCAAGGCGGCCGACACGATGATGCTGCAAGTCGATCGCGCCCCGGTTTCCCGATGACGACGGGCTGCACCCGCCGCTGCTCGATGGCCTCCATGATGCCCGGATGGGGAGCGACGCCGCAGAGCTCGGCGAGGGCGGCCTCGCTGTTGGATCTGGTCGGGGTTGTCGCCGGCGGTGACGAGGGACTGTCCGAGGATCTCGACGCCGACACCGTGCAGTTGAACCACTTCTGGCGCGACGGCACGGACCACGACCTCAACCTGGGCCGTCGACAGCTCTTGATCTCGACGTCGAGGGCCTTCCAGCGCCCGGCCGGGTCACGCCGCGAGGTCTTGACGGCGGCCAGCACCAGCTGGTCGGGGTGGCTGACCAAGGAGAGCAGGTCCTCGGTCTCGGGGCGCAGCCGTAGGCAGCGGTCCACCGGAGTCCGGTTGGTGAGGTCAACCGGCTCGTCCCGGAGGGGACCAAGTGGACGCCACCACCGGTGACGTATTCTCCGCGGTGGTCGGCGAGGACGCCCACCTCCGTTCGGCTAGCCCTTATCGGAGCATCATGATCCGCGCCCCGTCACCACCTCGGTCAGCCACTGCCGGAAGCCGGGGAAGCTGCAGAGATCGTGAGCTCGCGCGCAGCGACTTCTGATCGCTCGCAGTGAGTGCCGCCCCCTCCCGCTTTGTCCCGTGCGGAACAGGACCATCTCAAGATTCGAGGCCCTACCGGTGGTTCAGGCTGAACCACTCGATGTCGAGAGTCTCCCGGCTCCGGCGATGCGGTGCGGGTGGTCGACGCCTCGAACACTCGACTCCGATCGGTAAGATGTGGCTGCACCTGAACCGCGAAGGAGTGGTGGTAGCCCGCTGCACGGTGGAGCTGCTGATAGACGAAGTTCGTTCTGATCGGGGCTCGGCGAACAAGGTCAAGCGCACCACCATCGGCGACCCAGCCACCACTCAGGCGGGTGACCTGGTCCGGAGGTGGCTTACCCCACCGGCGCCGAACCGGTTGTGCCTGCATCGCCGTCTCTACGACCGCTGTGCCGACATACCACCGGTCGAGATGTCGTCTGCCCCTCAACTATAAGCGTCGGAAAAGAGACCTGCACCGGCTGCTTTCCGACAGGCAGGTCCTGGTTTCGCCTGGAAATGCCCGGTGACTCATTCCGGGCACTCATATCCGCAGCGAGATCTCGCAGCGTTTTTTTTGCTCGGAACCGGAGAGTAAAGACATGCTCCGATAACCATTGGACGGGTTCCGGACATAGGCGAGGTAATCTTCCTCCTGGTTGTCGTTGACGACCACGGCGCCGGAACGCAATTTGGGCTCGATTACTTTCAGGACCTGGAGAGAGACGTCCGGATCCCAGCCGTCGATCAGCGCAAGGTCCACGCCGTCGGGCAGTTCGCGGTGCACGTCGCGGGCGTCTCCGACGCGAAAGTCGACGTAATCTTCTAGGCCAGCCCGGCGGATGTGCTCTTGGGCGGCCTGAGACTTTTCCGGTACCAATTCAGCGGTGTGCACGGTGCCCCCTCCGTTGTCCCGCACCGCCGCTGCGAGGAACAGGGTGGAGAACCCTCGTGATGTGGCGAACTCCGCCACGGTCCTCGCCCCGCTGTGCCTTGCCAGGAGGTAGAGCTGATCCCCGAGTTGCGGTGAGATGGAGAACCCCACTTCAGCGGCTTCGAAAGGGTCCCCGAGGCGGCGCCGCGATCCGCGCGATTCCCGGGTTCCTGAAGGGCTTTGCTCAGCCCGAGAACGCCTTTCTGCGAATGCACGGACGTCATGGACGGATAGTTCGACCAGGATCTCCCACACTTTGGGGTCGGAGATCATTTCAGAGTGAAACGGAGCGCGGCTCATTGGGTTCCTTTCGCAGGATGCGGGTTGTGGTTGCCCGAGATCATGCTTCGATGCTGGTGCCGTCGGAGTTGGCGGGCAAGCGCTGGAAGCGGGGATGTACGAACACGAACACGGTGATGACGGCCATGATGACCGCTCCCGTGGTCACCGGGAGCGGCGCCCACACCCCGTAGAGGGCAGTGCCGGCGGTGGGGGCGATGACGAAGGTGAGGCCGGTGGTCGCGCTGAGCAGCCCGGCCAGACCGCCCTGCTCCTCGCGGGTCACGAGGAGCGTGGGGCCGGCGGTGTAGCCGGGCATGGCGATGCCCAGGCCCAGGCCGATCAGCAGGATCGCGGCGAACAGTGGAACCGGGCCGGAATCGAGGATGAGCAGGAGGAACCCGCCGAATGCGATAGCGCCTCCGACGCGCAGCAGGGTCGGCGGGGCCCAGCCGCTGCGGGGCACGATCACGGCCTGCGCGAGGATCATCCCGACGCCTGCGGCCAGCAGCGCGCCGCCGGTGACGAGCCCGGTGGCCTGGGCGTCGAGGCCGAGGCGGTCCTGGACGATGAAGCCGGTGATGACCTGGATGAACCCGAGTGCGGTGAACATCCCGAAGCCGGCGAGCAGGAATGGCCATACACGCGGGTCGAAGGGGCCGACTCGGGCGGGGGTCTGGATGAGCTCGTGGCGCGGTTCGCGGCGCAGGCGTACGGCGATGAGGACGAGTCCGGGCAGGAGGAGCACGGGTACGGCGATGAGCGGGGTGATCAGGCCGAACGCGGACAGCAGCCCGCCAATGACGGACCCGCCGACCATCGCGATGCCCTGGACAGCGCCGACGCCGGCCATGCCCTTGACGCGGGCGGTCTCATCGGTGGTGACATCGGCGATGTACGCCTGTGCAGTCGGCGGGACGGCAGAGATCGCGGCGCCGAAACCGATCCCGCGGAAGAGCACGAACAGCAGGAACAGAGCCACACCGGTGATCGCGCCGGTCATACCGAGCCAGGCCAGCCACGCGAACAGGATCATCGTGACGATCGCGAGCGCGAACGCGGCTGCGAGTACGGGCTTGCGTCCCCAGGACTGGGAGCGGCGCCCCCAGAACTGGCTGGTGAGCACGATCATGAGCGCGGCGGCGCTGATCGTCACCCCGACCTGCCACTCGGCCAGTCCGACCTCGCGAGACAGCGGCGCGATGATCGGGTTGAGCGTCATCTGCCCCAGGTAGATGAGCAGCACCGCGCCTAGCACCAAGGGGATCTGCGGTCGGGCGGCTGTGGGCGGCGCAGCGGATGAAGTGTCGGCGGTCATGCTGTCTCCTCGAAGGGTCGTGTCAGGCCGACCGCGGTGCCCCGGCTCGCACTCTGCCCCCGGGCGATAGGGGCGAGGGTGAGCTGCCGATCTGCGGCGAGGGCGAGCAGGTCGTCGTCATGGCTGATGAGGAGCACGACGGCGCCGTCGGCGGCGATCTGCCGGATCTGGTCGGCGATGGACTGCAGGTGGCGTCGGTCGACGCCGGAGCTGGGCTCGTCGAAGATCACGATGCGCCGGCCGGAGACCCGCACGGTGGCGACGACGAGGCGCTGCTGCTGACCGCCTGACAGTGCCAGCGGGTGACGCTCGGCCAGCTGAGCGAGGTCGAGCGTCTCGAGCACCACGGCCGTGTCCGGTGCGGCCGGTTCGTCCGTGCGGGCGAGGTCGATCTCGGCCTGGACGCTGTCGGTGAACAACTGCCGCTGCACGTCCTGCATCACGATCGCGCTGGCCCGCTGCCGCGCCCGCCGGCTCAGTACTCGTCCGTCGAGCCGCACGGTGCCGGCAGAGCGCTGCAGGCCGGTGATGATGCGGGCGAGGGTGGACTTGCCGGCACCGTTGACGCCGCGAATCGCGGTGACCTCGCCCGCGGCGAACGCGGCGCGCTCGAGGTCGAGGACCGTGCGGCCGCCGAGTCGGCAGCGGATGCCGACGAGTTCCAGTGCCGCGTCCAGGACCTCGGCGGCCGGACTCGGGTTCAGGGCACTCGCTCCAGCTGTGGCGAGGATGGCCAGCTCGGGTGAGCGGATCTCTCCGCGGAGCCCTTCCCTCGCGAGGGCGTCGTCTGGAACGGCGCGGAACTGTTCCGCCGTCCATTCGATCTCGATGGCCCCGTCGCGCATCACGACGACCCGGTCGATGAGGTCCCGCAGGAAGCGCAGCCGGTGCTCGGCGACGACGATGGTGACGCCCCGCGCTTTGAGGTCCGAGAGCGTCGCGGCGAGCCGGCGCACGGCGTCGGCAGAGAGGTTGGAGCTGGGTTCGTCCAGCAGCAGGATGCGCGGGTCGTGGGCGGTCGCGGCGGCGATCGCGACTTGCTGCTGTTGCCCGCCGGACAGGTGCTGCAGGCGCTGTTCGACCGGAACCCGCTCTGCAAGGTCGGCGATGTTCGCATCGACGCCCGCTTGGATCTGCTCGCGGGGGAAGCCGAAATTCTCCATCGCGAAGGCTGTCTCCTCGCGGGCGTTGTCGGTGAAGAACTGCCGTCGTGGATGCTGGAGCACGGTGCCGGTGACCAGACCGAGGGCGTCGAGCTCGACGTCGGTGGTGACCATGCCTTCGACGGTGACGGTGCCGGTGAGCTGTCCGTCGTCGTGGAACTGCGGCACGAGTCCGTTCATGAGCCGGAGTGCCGACGACTTGCCCGACCCCGACGCCCCGCACAGGACCACGAACTGGCCGGGCGCGATTCGCAGGTCGAGGTTGCGCAGCGCCGGCTTGTCGGCGTGCGGATACCTCCAGGAGACTTTCGAGATCTCGATCATGCGATCACCGTCGTCAGGGGGTTCGGGAGCAGCAGGCTCGCCGCCGCGACGGTGGCCAAGGCGAGAACCAGCATGAGGTCGGGCCAGCCGAAGCGGGGTGGATCGAGAGAGACGGGAACGTGGCGTGAGCCGAGTCCGCGCAGGATCGCCGAGGCCGACAGGTCTTCGCTGGCGCGCAGGCTCGCGGCGATCATCGGCACGGTGAACCGCTCCATGCTGAGGATCGGATGCCGCGCGAGGCCGGTCGCGCCAGCGAGGCCGCGGAGGCGCATCGCATCCAGCACGGCCGCCGACTCGGCCGCGACGACGGGGAAGAACCGCAGCATCACGGCAAGGGTGACCGAGATCGCCCGCGGCAACCGCCAGGCATGCAGCGCCGCGCTCAACTGCGTCGGCGAGGTCGTCGCGATGAGGTGGGCACCCACTCCGAACGCTGCAACGAACCGGATGAGGTACCCGCAGCCGATCGCGACGACCGTGACCACCGGGTTGGTCCAGAGCAGCGGGAGCACCCAGCCGAGCAGGTACATCACGACGGCGGCGACGGGAATAACCACGATGCGTGACCAGGCGCGTTCCGACAGAGCGAGCGCAATCGCGAGCACGACCCCCGCCGGCACGAACAGCAGTCCGCCGGGGCTCATGACGGCGAGGCTGACAAGCAGCACGAGCAGGATCTTGCTGCGCGGGTCGAGCCCCCGCCGTGCCACAGCGGCGGCGGCGATCTCAGGCAAGGCCGGCGCGGACAAAGTGCTTGCGCAGCATCGCGGAGCCGAGCAGAGCGCCGAGGAACCCGGCGACCCCGATAGCGAGAGCGAGCACGCCGAGCACAGGAAGCGTGGCGAGCGCGTCGGCGCCGGCGACATACTCCTCGCCCATCCTCGAGAAGCTCGGGCTTTGGAGATAGTTCTCGCGATCGAAGACGAGCGGCAGGAACGGGGTGAAGAAACTCAGGGCGAAGATCGTGTACGACCAGATCGCCGCCCACCGCGAGCGGTAGCCACCGACCCAGAGCACGACCTCTGCGAGGGCCGCGAGCACGATGATACCGATCGTGCTGAAGATCGTGTTGCCGGTCAGCAGGTAGAACAGTGCGACAACGACGCCGAGCAGCGTCACCATCCCGGCGTGCTTGACCCGGGTGAGGAACAGCATGAACACGATCCCGTTGACGAGCACCGAGACCGGCACGGCGGCGAGCCAGACCAGCGGTGAGAGGATGCCGAGCATCCCGATCGCGTAGGTGACAACGATCATGAGGACCGCGAAGATCGCGACGTTGGTCAGGTCGCGCGCGCTGAACCTCAGCGAGAACGAGGGCCGGGCGGACTTCGCCCCGGCGGGCGCGGTCGTGTCGGTCACGCGAGTCCCGCCTTGACGAAGTGCTTGCGCAGCACTGCGGCTCCGACCAGGCCGCCCAGGAAGCCGAAGACGACCCCTGCGCCCCACACCCCGAGGATCACCGGAGCGGACAGCAGGGCGTCCATCTGCGCGATGTAGTCGCTGCCCATCGACTCCGATCCCTGCGATGCGAGGTAGGCGTCGCGGTCGAGGAACATCGGGATCCATGGTCCGATCATCCACGTGGAGAAGATTGTGTAGGTCCAGATCGCTGCCCACTTGGAGCGGTACCGGCCGAGGTACATCACGATCTCGCCGATCAGGGAGACCCCGAGGATCACCAGGACGCTTTGCCACGGGTGGCCCCACCCCATCGAGGCGAGCCCGAAGACCAGCCCGAACAGGGCGAGCATGCCGCTGTGGCGCACGCGGCTGAGGAACAGCATGTACGGGATGCCGGCGACCAGCGGGGCCAGCGGCAGGGTGATCACCATCACGAGGGGGCTGATGATGCCGAGCATGGCGATGGCGAAGATCACCACGATGTAGATCACGGCGAAGATCGCGACGTTCAGGAGATCGCGGGCCTTGAAGGTCAGCGAGAAGGGCTGGCGTTCGGCTGTGGCGGTCTGGGGTGGGGTAGTGGTGTCGGACATGGGGTGTTCCTTCCTGTGTTCGGGTGGTTCAGTCGTGGCGGGAGAGCTTCCAGCCGGCGGCATCGACGCGCTCGCGCCAGTAGCGGGCGTAGGCACCGCCCTGGGCGAGCAGCTCGGCGTGGCCGCCGGCCTCACGGATGCCGCCTTCACCGTCGAGCATGATGATCTGGTCGGCGGTCATGATTGTCTGCAACCGGTGGGCGACGACGATGAGGGTGCGGTCGGCGCGGATCTGGTCGATGGCCTCGCCGATAGCGATCTCGTTGCCAATGTCGAGCGCGCTGGTGGCCTCGTCGAGTAGCACGACGGGTGCGTCCTTGAGCAGGGCGCGGGCGATCGACACGCGTTGCCGCTCGCCGCCGGAGAGGTTCGACCCGCCTTCTCCGACTCGCGCGTCCCATCCGCCGGGGAGGCGTGCGACGATCTCTTCGACGCGGGCGCGGGTGGCGGCGGCGATCACCTCGTCGCGGCTGAGGTCGGGGTCACCTATCCAGATGTTGTTCAGGATGGTGTCGTCGAAGAGGTACACATCTTGGAACACCGGCGCAACAGCCGCCGCCACAACGTCGGTGCCGAGTTCGGGTACGGGCACGCCACCGATGCACACCGTCCCCGCCTCGGGGTCGTAGAAGCGCGCGATGAGCTTGGTGATCGTCGTCTTGCCCGAGCCCGATGGGCCGACGATCGCGGTCATTCCACTGGCCGGGGCTATGAACGAGAGGTCTCGCAGTACGGGATCGCCGCCGTAGCCGAAGGTGACGCCCTGGAACTCGACGTCAAAATCGGCCGGCGTCGCCGGATGCTCGGGCTCGGAGAGACGCGGGACCACGGCGAGCTCGTCGAGGCGGTCGATCGTGGTCTTCGCCACGGCGACCCCGCCACCGAGCTCGCCCGCGGCGACGATCGGCTCGTTAAACCGCACCCCGAGCACGAGCAGCGCGATCAGGGTCGCGATGTCGACCGTCCCGCCGACGGCGAGAAACGCTCCGACGACAAGGAGCACGGTGATCGAGAGCTGCACGAGTCCCGCGAAGATCGCGATCCCCGCGCCCCCGGTGATCAGCAACCCCCTGTACTCCTTGTGCTGGTGTTCGAGCGCCTCCTCGACGAGACGGTCGGCGATCGAGCTCTCGCCGGCGGTGCGCAGGGCGGGCTGGGCGCGGGCGAACTCGACGACGCGGTTCGAGGCTTCGGCGACCGCGAGCGAGTGCGCGTGATCGCCGCGTCCGATCCTTCGGCTCAGCCAGCGGTACCCGATCGCGATGATCGGCACCATCACGGTCATCGCCAGCGCCAGCCGCCAGTCGAAGAAATACATCCCGACCAGAACGGTCGCGGGAGCGATGAACCCGGCGAGGATCTGCCGCAGGATGGCGTAGGGCATCGTCGAGACGAACATCGCGCCTTGCGTGGCCAGTCCCGTGACGAGCCCGGTCCTGTCAGTCGAGAACCAGGCCACGGGCAACGAGACCACGCTGTCGCCGAGGCGCTCGAGCAGCGAGTCGAGCACGGCCGTGGAGGCTTGCATCCCGATCTGGCTCGCAAACCACGATGCGACGACGTAGCCGACGGCGGTTGCGGCGACGGCGATCAGCCATGTCGACGCGGCGTTGAGGTCTCCGATGAACAGCGATCGCAGCAGTGGGACGAGCAGGAGAAATGCGATGCCCTGCAGGAGGGCGGCGACCACGACGAGGCTCAGCTCCGCGATCACCAGGTGCCGGGCGCGGGGCGAGCAGTAGTGCAGCAGGCGGCGGATCACGGCTGGACTCCTTCCGGGAGGGAGCGGGCATGGTTTGCCTGGTAGTCGGCCCACATCGCGGCGAAGCGCCCGCCGCTCGCAACGAGTTCGGGATGCGTGCCGCGCTCGATGATGTGACCGTCGTCGAGAACGAGGATCTGGTCGGCGCTGGTGATCCTGTGCAGCCGGTGGGCGATCACGAGCACGGTGCGGTCGGCCGCGAGAGTGCTCAGCGCGTGCTGGATTGACGCCTCCGAGTCCGGGTCGGCGAACGCGGTCGCCTCGTCGAGCACCAGGACCAGGGCGTCTGCGAGAAGCGCGCGGGCGATGGTGACCCGTTGGGCTTCGCCGCCGGAGAGGTTGGCGTCCTCGCCGACCACGGCGTCGTAGCCGCGCTCGAAGCGCAGGATGCGGTCGTGGATCTGCGCGGCCCGGGCGGCGGCCTCCACGTCATCTTCGGTGGCGGCGGGGCGGGCGAGGCGGATGTTGTCGCGCAGGCTCGTGTGCAGCAGTTGCACGTCCTGGAAGACGAAGCCGACGTGACGGTACAGCTCGCCAGGCGCGACCTGGCGCACGTCCGCCCCGCCGATCTCGACACCACCTGCGTCGACGTCGTAGAACCGCGGAACGAGCTTCGCCAGCGTCGACTTTCCCGACCCCGAGGCGCCGACCAGGGCGGTCACGGTACCGGGGGCGCAGGATGCTGCGATCTCGTGGAGCACGCGGTGCTCCCCGTCGTAGCTGAACGCCACGTCGTCGAATCCGACATCGTGGCCCTCTGGCATCTGCGGCGTCTCGGGCTGCGTCACCGGCGGCAGGGCGAAGAACGCGGTCAGGGACTCCTGGGCCTTAGCCGCGTTGCGCAGGAACTGGCCCGAAGACCCGAGCTTCATGAGCGGCGCGGTGAGCCCGAGCCCAAGGAGGAGCCCGGGAAGCACGTCGACCGGGGACGCGCCGCCGTTCGCGACGAGCCAGACAGCGGCGGTCAGCAGCCAGGCGAGCACCACGATCGGCGAGACGAGGAGCTCGACGATCGTGAACAATACAGCGGTCTCGCGCGTCCACTCGCCGACGAACCTCGAGTATTCGCCGGTCGCGTTCCGGTAGCGGCGGTGGCTGCGCCCCACCTGTCCGAAGCGCTTGACGACGGCGATGCCCTGCACGAACTCGACGGTCGCGCCGGACAGTGCCTGCGTCGCCGCATCGTATTGACGGTACTTCTCGCTCGCGCCCCGCATCATCAGCGGGTAGATCAGCAGGACCAACAGCAGTGGCACGAGCGCAGCCAGCGCCATCCGCCAGTCAACGATGAACAGGTAGACCAGACTGATCACGGGCACCGTGATCGCGGTGAGGACGTCCTGGATGGAGTGCGCGACGAGCTGGTGCAGCGCGACGACATCGTTCTCGACGAGCTTGCGCATCGAACCCGAGTTGCGCTGGTCGAACCAGCCCAACGGGAGGCGCTGGAGGTGGCGGATGATCCGCTTGCGCAGCGAGTGCTGGAGTTCGGCATCAGCGAAATGACCGACGACGCCGGAGAGGAAGGCCGTGGCGAAGCTCAGAATCAGTGCGACCGCGGCCACGAGGACGATCAGCCACACCCGGTCCGCGTCGACCGGCGCCCCGTCGATCGTCGGCAGCAGGGTCCGCGCTAACTCGACGATCGCGATGAACGGGATCACACTGCTCACCGCGCCGACGACAGCCAGCACGATAATCCCCGCGAGGCTGCTCTTGACCGCACCAAAGAGACCCTCGCTCTTCGCCTGCGAGCCGGCGCCACCAGGCTCGGCCGCAATCGTTGCCGTCGCATCCGCTTCAGCCATGCGTCACACTCCCACATTCCTTTTTATTGAGAACAGTTATCAGTCTACACCGGGCACTGTTCCAGTCACTTGTGATCGTATAGGTAAGGTAAGCCTTACCGCAATACCGCGGCAAGACTCAGATAGACAGCCCGGATGCCACCCTAGGTGTCTCTTATACTTTTGCCCGCGAAATGGTGGACCCTCGGACACTAGGGGTAGTGAACTGTCGATGGCGACTCGAACAGAGATCACCGCGAAATACGCCAAGGCGTACAAGAAGACGACGAAGAAAACGAAAGGAGCCATGCTCGACGAGGTCACGCCCGACGCCGCGCTATTGGAAGAGACCGGCATCGGACCGGTCAATGCTGCAGTCGTCTACACCGCCTGGTCCCATCTCGGGCGAGTGCGTTCCGAGGCTGCGTTCGCTGCCCTTGCCAGAGTCAATCCTGTCCCAGCGTCGTCGGGAAACACTGTCCGACATCGGCTCAACCGTGGTGGCGATCGTCGTCTCAATAGTGCCCTCCACACGCCCGTCGTGGTCAGGATGGCACACGATCACGGCACCCAGAAGTACGTTAACCGGCCAACGACGGAGGGCAAGACTCCGAAAGAGATTCGTCGGTGCCTCAAGCGCTATCTCGCTCGTCACTTGTACCGAGCACTTAACGCCCTTCATGCCAGCACCGAGACCAGTCCCGAGGCGCATTGACTGATATAGAAGATTCGGATCATCAATGACAGGGCAAATCAGCCATACCAGGACCAGCGACCAGACCCCGTTTGGGGCCTACCAATAAACATAAGGGCACTCTCCGATTCTGCCCATCATCGACGCCGGAATCACCACGCCCGTGCGCGCCGGCGTTGCCTACGCCGCACTACTGAACAACATCATGCTCACCATCTCGATCGGCGACGACCGCCTCATCCACAAGGACGGCTGCCCCCGCGACCACGCCATCGGTCTGTTCACGGCAGCTCTTGGCGCGCCGTCCTTCCTATGGATTGTGATGCGGGCGAAGGAGGTACACATGTGAATTGCGACGAGCCCGTCATCCACGACGGAGTGAGCGTGCATATCAACGACCACCCCCGCTCGATGACGTACCGCTGCGAGCGCGGTCCAGGGAGGTCGTCGCACTGGTGTGGCCGAACGGCGCAGGCAAGTCGACATTGCTGCGTGTGCTCTCAGGAGATTTTCCAGCCGGCCCCAGTTGAGTCGGTGATCGCTTGGTAAGTCCGGAAGCCGATGGCTGCAAAGGGCGGAGCACCCAGAACATCGGGGCGTAGACGAGCTCATTACGGCACAGGTCCTCGCTGCCCGCCCACGCCGCGTCCTCGTCGACGGACTCCGCCCGAGGAACGTTGCGTGGTCGGTTGAGACAGACCGACGGCGCAACGGCAGCGTCTGCCCAGAGCGAAGCTGTCTCACCACCCAGCGAGTCGGGGATGTGCTGTTGCACGTCGCGACCCCTTCCAATCAAGTCGGGATCGCCGCGGCGCGGTTGTCGGTGTCGACGAAGGTGCTGGCATTCCCTCTGTCTGACATTTTGTCGCATGACCGATGCTCCTGATCACCGAAGCTCGTCGGTTGCGCAACCCGCGCGCGGCGTTGCAGGCCTACCGTGTTTCGAGGGCCGGTGTTCTCGCTGCCGCGTCGAGTGGGAGCGACAGGTGCGCGACGTCCGTCATTTTGTCGTCGGTGGCCTCGCTTTCCAAAAGTTGGTGAGCAGGCTGCGCGCGGTCGCGATGAAATTTGGCCATGTTGCGCTTTGGTCTGTGTTCTTCGGCGTCCTATGCGAGGAATGAGCCGTCTCGGGCGGAGTGGACGGTCGTCGTCTCTTAGGTCGATAGCGGCAGCAGGTCGGTTACCGCCGAGTCGGCGATGACTGTCCGCTTTGGTCCGTCCTCAGACGGTGATAGCGCTTCTGTCCGGTACCAGAGTGCGGGATGGGCGTCACAGCCGCCCCGCATATCGATCGTGAGGACGGCTTCCGCTAGCCCTCGAGCACGGATCTGCTTCTCAAGCACGCCTGTGCAGCCATCCATACATGAACTCCATCGAGATGCGATGTCAGATGACGCGGTGTTCGAGGCGGGGGACGGCTTGGCCGCCGTGGGGGCCGAATAGGTGCAGGATCTCCACGGGGGAGCCCTTTAGGGGGCCGAACCAGTGCGGCGTGGTGGCGTCGAACTCGGCCGTCTCGCCGGGGGAGAGGGTGAGGTCGTCGTCGCCGACGAGGAGTCTGAGGGCGCCGGCGAGCACGTAGAGCCAGGCATATCCCGGGTGAGAGACCAGTCGTGGTTCCCGCGGGCCGAGGATGTGCTTGAAGGCTTGCACTCGGGCCGGGTACCGAGTTAAGGGAACGATGACCCCTCCGCCTCGATGCTGTCGCGGCTCCAGGTGCAGGCGGGGATCTCCCGTCGGAGGAGCCGCGATGATCGCGTCCAGGGCGATGCGGTATTCCCGGGCGAGGGGGATGAGGACATCGAGGCCGGGATGGCGGTGCCCGGTCTCCACGCGGGACAGGACGCTGAGCGACAGGCCGCTGGCCTCGGCGACGTCGGAGAGGGACCGTCTGCGGGCTTCTCGGATCGACCGCAGACGAGGGCCGATCCCCGCCAGGATCTCCGCAGTCTCACCATCCATGCACATCGCCCCCGATCCTAGGTTTGCGGATTCTGCAAAACTCGTAGGTCTCCATGGTACGGCCCGACCAGGATTGTCGAAGAGCAGTTTCGAGATGATCGTGAAAGTGAGGGGTGTGGTGGTGGAAGCAATGGACGTGCCGGCGTTGGGAGTGAGGCGTCGCTGGTCGGTGTTGGCTGTCTGCGCTCTCGCGTTGTTCCTCGTCGGTTTGGACACCACGATCATCACCACCGGGCTCACACAGATCGGACGCGGGCTCGCTGTCGATGCGGCTGCTCTGTCGTGGGTGGCCGATGCCTACACCGTGGTCTTCGCGAGCCTGCTCATCACCGCTGGGGCCCTTGCTGACCGGATCGGTCGGCGGCGGGTGTTCCGCATCGGACTGCTGGTCTTCGGGGCATCGTCGCTGCTGTGCGCCGTTGCCGGGTCGTTGCCGATGCTCATCGCCGCCCGGGCGTTCCAAGGGGTCGGCGCGTCGATGCTCAGCCCGGTCGCGTTGGCGATCGTGGTGAACGTGATGCGCGACCCCCGCGAACGCGCGCAGGCGATCGGGGTGTGGGGTGCGATGTTCGGTCTGAGCATGGCCGCAGGTCCCCTGACGGGTGGTGTGCTGCTGACCGTGTTCGATTGGCGCGCCCTGTTCTGGATCAACGTGCCTGTCATCCTCGTCGTGCTCGCACTGGTCGCGCTCGTCGTCCCGGAATCGCGCGGGCAGAAGATCCGCCGCATCGACCTCCCCGGCCAGCTGTTGCTCATCGCGATCCTGGGAATCGCGGTGGGGCTGCTGATTGAGGGGCCGCGCCACGGTTGGCAGGAGGTGTGGGTGCTGCCAGCGATCGCGGGGCTGGTGGTGCTGCTCTGGGTGTTCGCCCGAGTTGAGCAGCGCAGGTCTGAGCCGCTGATCGATCCCGGCCTGTTCCGGGTGCCGAGCTTCACGGGGGCGATCCTCGGGGCGGTCGCGGTGTTCGTCGCGTTCAGCATGACGCTGCTGCTGACGACGAGGATCGTGCAGGGATCGTGGGAGTGGACAGCGATCGACGCCGGTGTCCTCATCCTGCCGATGGCGCTCGGCGCGACCGTGCTCGCTCCGGTATCGGGCTTCCTCGTCGGCCGGTACGGCCCCCGGCCCCCGCTCCTCGGCGCGGGAGCACTCCTCGCCCTGGGAGGAGCGTGTCTTCTCATCGCCGTCGAGACTGGTCAAGCCCTCGTGCTGATGGTGGCGTACCTGCTGGTCGGGTCGGGGATCGGTCTCGCGAACGCACCGATCACCAACACAGCCGTCAGCGGGCTCCCGCCCGACCGGGCAGGCGTCGCCGGCGGCACCGCCTCGTCCGCGCGACAAGTAGGGACGGCGATCGGAATCGCGCTCGCCGGAACCCTGCTCGCAGACGCAAGTCCCGGCCAGTACGCCGGTGCGAGCTTGCCGGGATGGATCATCGTCGCAGCATGCGGACTGCTCCTGATCACGGTGGGCGTGCTCGCGGCCCGCAGCACCCATCCACAACGTGGTGGATAGTTCACGCCGTGTCCCACGCTCTCTTCCCCTCCGGTGGCGAAACAGGTGTTCGCACTGGCAGCCAATGACGTGCAGCGATTCTTGGTCCGCTACTTCGTCTACTTCGCGTGGCTGATGCGCACCGGCGCCAGGACCACCGTGCGTCCGTCGACGAAGTACCAGATGCGCGCGGTGCCCTTGACTGTTGGCTAGTGCTGCTAGCGTTCGTGGTCCGTCCCGCTCGGGGTGATTGTGCCTAGCTCTCCTTTGAGCCGATAGTCCGGCGGCGCCAACGACCGCCACTTGCCATCCTGGACAGTCTGGACCCTGTTCGAGATCACCACATGGTGCCGGCAACGCTCACACGGTACGCAGGACGCCCGTCGGGCAGCGACGCCCTCCCAAAGACCTCGACCGCAGTGGCCAGATCGAATGCGATCACATCAGGAACCGCGAGGACGACGATGTTCGCCACCACGCAGGATCGCGAAGCTGTCATGGGCATGGTGGTGGACGCGGACGAGGTGGTGTCGCTGCGGCTGACACCTCCGGAGCTGGCGACCAGCCCGGCGCTGTTCCGTCGACCTGATGGCACGTCGGCGTTCCGTCCGAAGCACTCGACCGTGTTCTCCTCCGAGCAACTCCTTGCCGCGGAAGACCGCCTCCTCGAACGCGCCCGAGCCACGACCGGGCCGGCGGTGTCGCTGGACACGATCGAGAGGATCACGGCGCGACCGGATCGGGATGGGCGGCTGCTCGGCGATGATCAGGCCGCAGCGCTGGCCTCGGTCGCGGTCTCCGGACGCATGCTCGATGTTCTGGTCGGCCCGGCGGGTGCGGGCAAGACCACGGCGATGAACGCGCTCCGTCGGGCCTGGGAGACTGAGCACGGCACCGAGAGCGTGATCGGCCTTGCTCCGTCCGCGGTCGCGGCGCAGGTGCTCGCGGAGGACCTCGGGATCCCGGCGGAGAACACCGCGAAGTGGTGGACCAACCACCAGCTCCACGGCACCGCTTTCCAGGCCAGGTAGCTCGTGATCATCGACGAGGTATCCCTCGCGGGCACGCTGTCCCTGGACCGCATCACCGCGACAGCTGCCGAGGCGGGGGCGAAGGCGCTTCTGGTTGGTGACTATGCGCAACTGCAGTCCGTGGATGCTGGGGGAGCGTTCAACCTCCTCGTCTCCGACCGCGACGATGCCCCGGAGCTCGTCGACGTCCACCGGTTCACGCACGCGTGGTAGAAGACCGCCTCCCTGGCGCTGCGCCACGGGCGCACCGAGGTGATCGACACCTACCTATACGGCATGGCGCGCCGACCGGGCCGCGGGGCACGTGTCGGTGCTGATCGCGGAATCCCGGGACGATGTCACCGAGCTGAACAACCGGGCCCGAGCGGACCTGCTCCTCGACGGCACCCTGCGGCCCGGACAAGAGATCGAGCTGAACAGCGGCAGCCGGGACGGTGTCGGGGATACGATCATCACCCGCCGCAACGACCGCCGGCTGCGGAACGGGAAGGACTGGGTCCGCAACGGCGAACGTTGGACCATCACAGCCGTCCGCGATGACGGCTCCATCACCATCGGGAAGGCGGGGCGTCGGTTTGGCGGCGCGATCGTCCTGCCCGCCGCCTATGTTGCCGAGCATGTCGATCTCGGGTATGCGGTCACGGCGCATCGGGCGCAGGGCATCACCACTGACACCGCCTACGTCCTGGTCGAACCAACTACGACACGGGATAACTTCTATGTCGCCATGACCCGCGGCCGCGACTCCAACCGCGCCTACGTGGTACTGAACCGCCCCGACGACCACGTCGCACCGCACCCGTCAGACAACCCCGACGCGACCGCCCGCACCGTCCTGTTCGGCGTACTGCAACATGTCGGAGCCGAGCTCTCCGCCCACGAGACCATCACCGCTGAGCAGGAGGCATGGGGATCGATCGCACAGCTCGCTGCCGAGTACGAGACCATCGCCCAAGCCGCCCAGCGCGACCGCTGGGCTCAGCTCATCCGAACCGGCGGCCTCACTGGTGAGCAGGCCGAGGCTGGCATCGACTCCGACGCCTTAGGTGCACTGACCGCGGAGCTGCTACGGGCCGAGGCCAACCATCACGACGTCGACCGGCTCCTGCCACGCCTCATCCAAGCCCGCGGATTCGAGGACGCAGACGATCTCGCCTCGATCATCCACCACCGGCTCGCTCACGCCACCGCGCGCCCGGCTGGTTCCGGCCGTACCCGCAGGCCTGCGCGTCTGATCGCTGGCCTGATCCCACGAGTCGATGGCTCGGTCGCCGCAAACATGCTTCAGGCGTTGGACGAGCGTCGCGACCTGATCGAAGCCCGCGCCGATGCCGTCCTCAACGCAGCTCTTCGAATTAGCGAGTCCTGGACACACACGCTCGGCACACCGCCGACAGCTGCCCGCGGGCGGCAGCGGTGGCGTCAGCACGCGCGGGTCATCGCTGCCTATCGCGACCGCTTCGCGATCACCGGCGCGAGTCCGCTAGGCCGGTGCCGGAGGCGACCGCGCAGAAGATCGATCGTGCCCGCGCAGACGCCGCACTTCGCGCACTCACCCGACCGCAGCACCGAGACCAGCAGCGGCCAGCTCAGCGTCTCACCCGAGAGCTCGAACTATGACCAAGCGCGGACAAAGGGAAAGGGCCTCGCATCACGGTGAAGCGAGGCCCTGCACGAAGAGGACGGCGACCAGAGGCCTACATCGACCGCGTCGGCTTATCCGTTGACGGGACCGGGCGATACGTGAACTCCGGCCCCAGCTCCGCGCGATCAGCGCCGTGGCCAGGCGCCTGAGTGATCAGCTCCTCGACGTCGCTTCCGTCGGTGACGAGCTGGGCGGTGCCGTTACGCAGCAGCATGTGCGGATCGCTGCTGGTCACCGTCGGCACCGACCCCGGCGGCACCTCACTGACCAACAGACCGACATCCGCGATCCGATCAAGCAGTTCCCGGTGACCGGCCGGGTACGGGCGGTCGACCCCGTTGGCGAGCACCGCAATCGTGTCTCCACCAGACGCCAGCGCTGCCCGGTGCGCGGCACCCTCGATCCCGTACGCGCCACCGGCCACCATGACCCGCTCACCGCGCGACAGGTCACCAGCGATCTCGTTGGCGACCTGCTCGCCATACGTTGTCGCCGCACGAGCACCCATGACCGTCACCAGATCCGCGGTCGACCGGGCCAGGAACGACGTCGAGCCGCGCGCCCACAGCACATGCGGGGCGCGGTCGCCGAGCTCGTTCAACGCCTGCGGCCAGTGCGCATCGCCCGGAATCATTGTCGCGACGCCGGGCTGTTCGATGCCGCGCATCGGAGCCACCACGCCCTCGAGTCGGTGCGGCAGCGCCAGGCGATTGCGCCAGATCTGCGCGTCCACGCGATTCAGCCCCAGCACCGTTCCGTCGCCTTCGAGCAAGCGGATCGTCTCGACGCCACCCTCGCGGGCGAGAATACGGGCCGTGGTGGCGTCGTCGGGTTCGGACAGGAACGACAACAGCATCCGCGCGCGGCGCTCATCAGGTGCCAGATCAGCGATACCAGTCATAACGTGGCCTCCTTCTCGGTCAGATGATGCCGAGAAGGTGCACAGCCGAGCATGCGCAACAGGGGGCGGTCAGGCGACAGCGACAGAGCGGCGAGTCATGCGACGCTCGTGCCACTCGACGGCACGCGCCCGCAGCAGCAGAACGACGCTGACCGGGCCCATGATCGCGAACTTCATCGCGTTCCAGATGCACAACACCACCAGCACGTGCAGCCAGCCCGGTGCGCCGTCCTCGATCAGCACCGTCAGGAAGCTCGCGACGTACAGGTACGGGAGGGCCACCAGCATCGCCGGCACGCCCCACTTCAGCCCGAGACGGCTAAGGATCGCGTCCAGCAGGATGTTGGTGGGCATGTATCGGCGCAGGAAGTAGCGCGTGTAGACGCTGCCAATCCAGATCAAGCGGAACATGAGCACAGTCCTCTCCTCGTCTACGGCGACAAGGAATCAAGAAGGACCGCTCCGACCGAGGCCGACTGGCCGTCCCACCGCATCCGGCGGTGGGTCACGCAGGTAGAGGCCGCCTACTCATCAAAATACTCCTGTCAGAGCGAGGAGGGAAGGCCTCGAACGGCGCTCCGATGTCTGTGCTGCATGCGATCCTTGGTGCAGGCGGTCCTTCGGAGCAGGAAGTGGTGTGAGCATGGCGAGCGGGCTCAAGATCAACAAGCAGGCCATACGGAAGATGTCGCGTCAGATCGAGCGCGAGTTCGCCAAGAACCCGTCCGGGTGCCGCTGGAACCCGACCACGGCGCCGTCTCGCTCCCGGCTGCCACGACCGTCAACAACTACAACGGGCCGGTCGTCACCGTGAACGGCGCCACGCGCAGCTCGCATGGGACAACCAGAGCGTCACGCAGGTTCAGGAGCACAGCGAGCAGGTCGCCCCTGGGTACGAGCAACTTGCGCAACTGCTCACCGACATCCTGGCGAGCCTGTCGACCTTTCAGCTTGACGAGACCGACGGGTCAGACCTCCGCGAGAATGCCAACCTCGTCCTCCAGGAAGTTGTCAAGTCTGAGCCCGATCAGGGCATCGTGCGTCGAGGAGTCACTCTCATCAAGGGACTGCTGGCCCCTGTCAGCGCGGGTCTCGGGAAGGCTCTGACCGAGGAGACTGCCGGGGCCGCTCGACAGGTGATCGACGCGCTAGGGGCCTCGTTGCCGTTCTGACTGTCCGCGGCCTGTGTCCCTGTGATCGTACATCTGGTAACGGCAGCCACAGCCGATGCAGCTCTCGATAGACCTCTCGCGCACGGCCGCGTGTCGACTCACGAAGAACATGTGCGGTCCAGCATGATGAATTCAATGAGCATCTACAGATAGATGACCGTGTCACCGGTGGGAGGCACCCGGTGACGACACCAGACCTGGCGCAGTGCGCTGAAGCATGCCTGTGCTGGAAGCTCCGTAGATCATCTGGTCAACGGCCATCCCACGTTGACACGACTGTTTCGCAAGCGTGCGCTGGTGCGACCGCAGGGTGGCTGCGGGGAGAACCAGCGACGTGTGGGCGACCACGGAGGTCATCGGGAAGAACACGCTCCGTCAATTGCTGGTCCCGGCCTACGATGGACTCGACCTCGCGGACGGCGATGCTTCTCGCATTCGAAGCAGGTACGGACAGTGGCCGACCGCATCAGGGCCAGACGAACCGCGCGGAGAAGGCCTGGCCGCCGTCCTACCTGAGGACGGTGCATCGGGCGACGAGATCACCTGGGTGGGATCGAGGCGCCCTGTATCTGCGGATACCGTGCGGGACTCGTTCGACGGAGCGATCGGGTTCACGTCCCACGGCCGCCCGCGCAGCCTGCGTCGCCCGCAGATCGGTGCGCTGCATTCCATCGTCGGATACCAGTCGTCGGGCCTCACAGAGCCAGGAATCGTGGCGATGCCGACGGGGACAGGCAAGACCGAGACCATGTTGGTGTGGCTGATCGCGCAGCGTCCGGAACGCGTCCTCGTCGTGGTCCCTTCCTCGGCTCTGAGAGAGCAGATTGCCTCAAAGTTCGAGACGCTCGGCGTCCTCCAGCGAGAGGGCATCGTCGGGCCGGACGCGATGAGACCGCGGGTCGGACGAGTCGCCGGACGATTCGACAGCGAAGAGGACGCGGCCGCTCTCGTAGCTGCCTGCAACGTCGTGGTCGCAACTCCGAACGCGATCCACGCGTCGGAGGCTGCCGTGCGGCGAGCGTTCTTCTGCGGGTTCACGCACCTCCTGGTCGATGAGGCGCATCACGCGCCAGCGCGAACGTGGACGGAGATCATCCGTGCCTTCGGTGAGCGTCCCGTCTTGCTATTCACCGCGACGCCCTACCGGCGTGACGGACTGACGTTGCCGGGACGAGTGATCTTTCGTTTCCCGCTCCGGAAGGCACAGAAAGAGGGCTACTTCAGCACGATTGACTTCACGGCCGTCCTTGACCTGGATGACGATGACGAAGCGCTTGCCAGGGGCGCACTGTCCCGGCTTCTTCGTAGCGATCTGGACGCCGGGCAAGAACACCTACTCCTGGCGCGGGTCGCGACGAAGCCTCGGGCCGACGAGATCCACGCGCTGTACTCACGGCTCACCCCCGAGTTCGCTCCGAAGGTGATCTACGACTCGCTACGGGCGAGCGAACGTGACGCGGCGATCCAAGCCATGCGGGAGCGTTCCAGTCGCGTGATCGTCTGCGTCGACATGCTGGGCGAAGGCTTCGACGTCCCCACGCTCAAAGTCGGAGCGTTCCACGACACGCATCGATCCCTGAGCCCTATGGTCCAGCTCATCGGCCGGCTCGCACGTACGTCATCTCCCGTCCCGATCGGAACCGCGAGCGTCTTCATCTGCCAGGACCCGAAGCAGGCGCTCTCGCCGTTGCGCTTTCTCCTGCGTGAGGATCCCGACTGGGACAAGGTCCTCAGCGACATTACAGAGCGTGCGACCGAGCGCGCTGATGACATCAGGGAGTTCGAGGCCTCGTTCGTTGACAACCCGCCCGATGTGCCTGTTGGCCTTCTGGAACCGAAGATGAGCGCTCGCGCTTTCGCGACGACGACCGTGGACTGGGACCCGCTGGCGGCCCGTGCCGTCTACGGCGACGGCATCTTGGACGGCCTGATTAGCATCAACCGTGAAGACACCATCGCCTGGTTCGTGATCGAAACGGTCTCCGATCTCCGCTGGGGCGACATCCCGTCCCTGCGAGCCACTGATTGCACGCTCGTCGTGCTCTTCCTCGATCGGACGCAAGGCCTCCTCTACGTCCACTGCTCGGACACCAAACGCAGCCTGGACGATCTCGTCGAGGCAGTGGTCGGGCATGAAGCGGCGCCGGTCAACGGTTACGACACCTTCAAGGTGTTTGCAAAGCTCGACCGCCTCGTCCCGACGAACATCGGGCTCCTCGATGCTCGGGATCGTGACAAACGCTTCTCCATGCACGTGGGAAGCGATGTCGAGACAGCACTGACAGAAGCCGAGCGCACCCACAAGGCCAACACACACGTCGCAGCCAAGGCGTTCCAAGAGGGAGAACGCGTCACGATCGCAGCAGCGCTATCCGGGAGATTCTGGTCGATGCGAACGGCGTCGAACCTTGCAGAATGGCGACGATGGTGTCGCGATCAGGGAGCGAAGCTCCGGGACAGTTCTGTTGACGTCCGCTCGCTGTTCCGCGAAATGGTCATCCCTGTCGACGTTAAGGAGCGGCCCCCGTACCCGTTCCTTGACGTCGAGTGGCGATGGGAGCTCTACGTCGGCACTGGAACGTCCTCGCACGTTGTCTTCAACGCCAACGGCGTTCCGCTGACTGATGCCGAATTGAGGATCGACGATTACGGAATCGACGGCCCACTTCGTTTCTCCGTCGTCACACCTATCTGGGAGCTCCCGTACGAGGGGCGGTTCGGTTGGACCGGTGTTCACTACCGTGCACTGGGTGACGATGCCACGGTCGAGGGAGGGCGCGGATCGACAACGCCCCTGTCGACCTGGTTGAACAAACACAAGCCCACGCTCCTCCTCTCCGGCGACCGACTGATCACCGGCGATGACTGACTGCTCGCGCCGCGAACCGAACTTCCGCCATATCCCCGCGACAACCTGCGTTCTCTCGACTGGGCCACCGGAGGTGTGAACACCGCCGTCGAATCGCAGGGCCCCGATCGCAGAGCCGACTCGATCCAGGCTTTCATGGCGCGCTACCTCGGTGAGAACCAGATCTTTGACGTCCTCATCGACGATGACAGATCGGGTGAGGCGGCCGACCTCGTCGGCATCCGAATCGATGGAGGAGACCTGCACATCATGCTCGTGCACTGCAAATACTCCTCGAAACCAGACGCAGGATCCCGCCTCAAAGACCTCTACGAAGACTGCGGCCAAGCGATGCGCGGCGCACGATGGCGAGACAACGCAGCGCTCCCACTCCTCGAACACCTCGACCGCCGGGCCGCCGGATACACGCGCCGCTTTGGAGGAACGGCGTTCGAAATCGGGGATCGCGAGATGCTCTTCCAGATCACGCAGCAAGCGTCTCTGCTGTTCCCGCGGTTCACGACAATCATTGCCCAGCCAGGCCTGAGCATCGGTTCAGCGAGCGACGAGCAACTACGGCTCATCGCCGGTGCCGCCTCATACGTGCAGACCGTGACCAAGGGCCGGTTCGAGGTCTACGGATCGGTCTGATGGCCCAGATCCGACGAGCGAGAACGGCATAGTCAACCTGGAGATGCCGTAGCTGCCCCGCGTGATTACGGGGCAGCTACGTTTGGCGAGAGAAGCACACTGGGCTAGCCAGGGCTTGGCGGATGGTGCGGCGGTGAACGTTGTGGCGTCTAGCAAGCGCTCGGATCGAGAGTTCTTCGATGCGGGCGTCGCGGCGGATGGTGACGAAGAGTTCCACTCGTGACTCCACGGTGGCCCCGTTCTGTTGAACCAGTAGGTTCTTCTAGGTTCGGGTGGGGCCAGTTGTGGCCGTCGCAACACCATCGGCGAGTCGCGCGTGGGGCCAAATGAAACCGTCATGCCGGGGCCACTTCACAATGTCATAACCAGGGCTCGTCCGCTTCATCGACGCAGACGGCACGAAGGCCTCGACCATGCTCACTTCTCTGCAAAAGCTGACCGGGCACGAAGAGCGCCTTGGTACCCGCCGGGTCAAAGGCGCGGAACACGGAGTCGGCCCCGAAAGGAAGAGCTGGTCGGAGAAGCTCGCCGAGGAGTACGCCACCTGGCGGACAACCGCCGGCCCCTACATTCTCGTCGTCGGCGGAGAGCAGGGCGGAATCGCCCTCGGAGCTCGCCTCCTGTACCTCGGGGTTCCTGCGCTCGTCATCGACCGCTGGGCCCGGCCCGGCGACCAATGGCGTTCCCGGTACAAGTCACTGGTCCTGTCTGGTACGACCACCTGCTGTATCTCAAGTTCCCCGTTAACTGGCCGATCCTCGCGCGCGAGGACCAGATCGCCGATTGGCTCGAGTCCCACGCGAAGATCATGGAGATCCCTTACTGGTCATCGACTACAGCCACCTCGGCGAGCTTCGACGAATTGACGAAGACGTGGACGGTCGAGGTCGATCGCGACCAGGAGAAGGTCACGATGTATCCGATCCATCACGCGATGGCCACGGGCATGTCGGGCAAACCAAACATCCCGAGATTCCCGGGCTCGGACGTATTCAAGGGGGAGTAGCAACACTCGTCTCAGCACCCTGGACCGGACAACTACGAAGGTAAGAAGGTCATCGTCATCGGCAACAACAACTCCGCCTTCGACATCTGCGGGGTACTGTACGAGAACGGCGCCGGCGTCACGATGGTCCAGCACTCGAGCACCCACCTCGTCAAGAACAATTCGCTCATTGAGATCGGCCTCGGCGACCTCTACTCGGAGAAGGCCCTGGCCAACGAGGTAACTACGGAGAAGGCCGACCTCGTCGCCGACGGCAAGGTCAAACTCGCGAAGGTGTAAGTCGACCATCTGACCGAGGACGCGGTCGTGCTCTTCGACGGGACTGAGCTGGCGACCGACTTCGTCGTCTACGCGACCGGGTACGGATCGATGAACGGCTGGGTCGCCGACCTCGTCGACCAGGAGACCGCCGACAAGGTGGGCAAGTGCTGGGGACTGGGCTCCGAGACGACGAAGGATCTGGGCCCGTGGGAGAGTGAGCAGCGGAACATGTGGAAGCCGACTCAGCAGGAGAACCTATGGTTCCTGGGCGGCAACTTCCATCAGTCCAGGCACTACTTGCTCTACCTGGCCCTCCAGCTCAGGGACCGGTACGAGGGGATCGAGACGCTTGTGTAAGGGCAGCTGGCGTTCCATTACCTGGGGCGATGGGAATTGCGCGAAATATGAGGTCCGGCGCCGGGTGTGAATGCCTGTGCTTCGACCCAGGCCGACCACAATCGAGCATAGACCCCGCCTGCCTCACGCAGCTGGTCGGGGGTGCCGGTCTCGACGATCCGTCCACCCTCCATGACGATGATGCGATCGCAGACCGAGGCCTGGGAGAGCCTGTGGGCGATGACCATGCCCGTCCGGCCCCGCAATGTCTCCGCGGCCGCCTGATCGAGCAGCCCGGCCTGCGCCGAGCCTGCCTCTGCGGCCGCCTCGTCAAGGATCACCAATTCGGGGTCGAGGACCATGATCCGAGCCAGGGCGAGCTGCTGCGATTGGGCAGGGGTGAGTATGCGCCCACCCGCTCCCACCTCGGTGTCGAGTCCCTCTGGCAGCAGATCCACCAAGCCTTCGGCCCCAGCGGAAACCAGTGCAGCGCGCAACTTCTCGTCGCCGGCTTCGGGATTCGCCAGGGTCAGGTTCTCCCGCAGAGTACCGGCGAACACATGCATCTCCTGGGTCACCAGGGCGGTCCCGCGTGGGCAAACCAGACGCCCCGAATCCGGTGAGTGGATCCCCGCAATGACTGCCGCGAGCGTGCTCTTCCCAGCACCGGAGGCACCGATGACGGCGATGTGCTCACCGGTCTCGATGTCCAGATCGATGTCGGAGAGCGCCGGCTCCCGGCCGTCGTAGCTGAACATCACACCCTCGAGGCGCACCGTCCTCTCGCACAGAGCCGTGTCCTCGTGCGCCGGCCGTGCCAGGCCATCAGCAGGACGCGGTTCGGAAGGTCTGCACGTGTGCGGACTCCCTGACTGGGGGATCGTGAGGACGCCGATCATGCGCGAGAGCGAGGCGAGGACTGACTGCAGGGTGTCGACGACGATGAGCAGCTGATTGATGGGCCCGAACAGACGCAGGAACAGAAGCATCGCAGTGGTCGTCGCCCCAATGGTGGAGGAGCCATCGCCGATGAGGATGAAACCGATGACCAGGAGGACCGCCAATCCGAGGTATTCGGCGAGGTTGAGGCGACCGAAGAACATGTTCTGCACGGTCCGGGCGCGAAGGGAGTGTTCGACGACCTCCCAGGAGGTGTTCACAACCGTGTCGTGGCGCTGCCTCGTGAGACCGAGACCGACGACGGTGTCGTATCCGCGTTGGGACTCGGTGATCTGCTGAGCACGCCTGCTCATGGCCGCCCGCTCCGACCGATAGACACGTGGCCCGATCGCCAGATACCAACGCAGCGTGAACACGTAGACGGGGAGCACTGCGACGACGATGAGCCCGTACCAGGGGTCGAGCGCCGTCAGCCCGGCGAAGGTGACGATGATTGTGAAGACAACGGTGGTGAAAGTCGGGATGATCTGCGGAGCCGCATCGGCGATTTGGGAGACGTCATCGCTCGTGCGCGAAATGAGGTCACCTGTCCCTGCCCTCTCGATGACGTTCTGCGGCACGGACATCGCCTGTTCGACGAGGCTCTCCCGGAGGTCGGCGAGCATCGCATGATAGGCCCGTGCTGCGAGCACCACCGTGGCGGCCGTGCCGAGCGCGCCGAGGAAGGCTGCGAGTATGAGGGCGACCAAGGCGATGCCAACGGTGCTCGAGGTTGCGGCCCCAGTGTGGATGCGATCGACGAGTCCGCCGATCACCGCAGGCGTGACGAGACCCACTGCGGCACTCGCGACGCCCAGCACCGTGACGGAAAGGAAGACGAGTCGACGGCCGCGGCTCAGCGCCCATACCGTCTGCCAGGTCTGTCTGCCCCCGGCGACGGGAAGTGCGGTCACCGTCTCGGAATCTGAAGACTCAGACATCGGCGCCTTCCGTCTCCTGGATGTCTTTTGGCCCCTCGGCGGTTGGCTGCGACTCTGTCGGCTCACGCAGGTCGACAATGCGATCGCAGACACCGAGGAGAGGCGGCGAAGCCGTGATCACGATCGTCGAGCGTCCCGCGCGGGCGGCCGGCAGTCTTCCGGCGATGGTCTGTTCCGTCACCGAATCCACCGCTGTGGTCGGATCGTGGAGAACCAGAACCGGCGGGAATGCGGCGAGTGCGCGGGCAAGTGCCAGACGCTGGCGCTGGCCCCCGGAGAGTCTGTTTCCCATCTCTCCGATCTCGCGATCGGCATCCTCGCCGCTGGAGATGAAGTCGTCGCAAGCGGCCGTGTGCAGTGCTTTTGCAAGCAACGACTTCTCGGTGACGGAGTCTGACGCGGTTCCTGGATCGTGGTCGGGGACGAAAGCTTGGCCGACGGTGCCGCTGAAGAGGGTCGCGTGGTGAGGGGAGACTGTCACCCTCGCGCGGTAGCTTCCCCGGTTGATCGTACTCGACTCCGGGCTGAGCAGGACGTCGATCACCGAGGCGGCTGTGCGTTCGGTGGCGAGCACTCCGATCATTTCCCCGCAATCGAGGTCGATCGCTCTGTGACCGTCGACCGACAGACGCAGACGCGAATCGACGTCGACCGCCCGACCGCCGTTTCTACCGGAACGGCGCGGGGAGGTGTGCGAACCCTGCAGCGCATCGAAGATGCGAGCACTCGACGCACGTGCATTTGCCCAGGCCGGAACCGCGTTCATCGCCACCATCCGCATCGGCGGCAGGAGCGCCTGCGCGAGACCGACCGCCGCGATCAGCTCTCCGATCGTGATCTGGCCTTCGACCGCGAACCATGCCGCCAGTGCCGCGACCCCGCCGACGAAGGCTCCGCTGACGGTGTTGCTGCCGACGAGGAACCGACCGAGCAGCCCGACATTCCGATAAGCGCCCGCCAGGGTCTCCCGGCTGGCAAGGCGGTATCGTCGACTCGCCTCGGCGTCGGCTCGAATTCCCTTGATCACCCGATACCCGGACACGAGATCGCTCGCCCGCCCGACGGTCCCGGCTAAGAGTGTCTGATACTTCCGGCTGTCCTGGGCCAACCGCCCGCTGAGCAGGCCCATTAGCCACACTGCGGCGGGGACCCCGGCCAAGACGATGAGGCCCAGTGGCCAATGAACGAACAGCAGCGTCGAGGCGATGATGATGATTCCAGCGAACTCGGCCACCGGATACATGGTCAGCCCGATCGCCGCGGTCCGAGCCACGTCGTTGGTCATCAACGACACCGTTCCGCCGTCGGGGCGTGGGGCATCGGAACGATCAGCATGGAGCACTTCGCGAGAGAGGGTGATCCGGAGCCGATGCTGGACGATCTCAGTGGCGTATTCGACCAGCTGCGTGGCCAGCCGGAACCCCAGGGACAGCATGACGAAGACCGCCGCGAGCACGGCCAACCAGATGAGCAGTCGCTGCCAGTCACCGGTGGCCAGGGCTCGGTCGATGGCGGCGCCCATGACCACCGGTACTAGCGCTTCTCCGGCCTGCCACGCGATTCCGAGAGCGAGAGCTGGAATCGAGAAGCGCTTGACCGAAAACATCACGGACAGCAGGAAGCGCCGGGAGCCGGCCTCCGGGGCGATCGTGAACGCATCTGCCCGAGGCGGCTGGGCCGGAGCCTGCCAGAGCATGGGCAGTCGACGAGTCAACGGTCCGCGTCCCAGTCCGGCCGGATCAGCCATGGATCAGCCCTCCTGATTGAGCTTCGAATCCTCAAGCTGGGGGACGAGCTTGTCGAGGATGAAGGGCACGCTCGAGGGGCCGATCTGAGTGGGCATGGGGAGGTAGTTCTCCTTCGGACCGGCGATCACCATGGTCCCGTTCTTGACCGCGGGCAGCGAATCGAACCGGGAGTCGTCTTCGAGCTTCTGCCGAGGTTCGTCCTCGCCGCCGAGGACGACGACATCAGCATCGATCTCATCGAGCTTCTCGGGAGAGAGCGTCTGTGTCATATCGCCCGTAGGCTGGTTGTCGGAGGGCTTGAACCCGAGGGGTTCGAAGAAGTTCGCTGCTCCATTGATCGAGTAGATCCCGTCAGCGCTGGCGATGCCCTGGAAAAATGTCTTGCCCTGAAGTCCAGAGAGCTTTTCGCGGGCCTCGGCGAAATCTTCGTCGATTCTGCCGGTGACTTCGTCGACCCGGTCGGTCGTGCCGGTCAGCTTCCCGATGTTCTCGATCTCATCCTGGTAGGGCGGGAGGTTGGCATAGGCGTAGGTCGGTGCGATTTCGCTCAGTTGGGCGTAGCTGCTCTGCTCAAGTGGGGCGCCCGCGCCGAAATAGATGATGAGGTCGGGGTTCTGCGCCGCGACGGCTTCGGCGTCGGGTTTGTTGCCCGCGATGAGCCCCTCGACATATTCCCCGTAGAGGCCCTCGACCCAGGGGGCGAGTTCGAGGGCATTATCCTCGCCGGCCCCTCCGCCATAGACCTCGGCAGGCTCGCCCAGAGCGTCGAGGATGTCGACGTCGAGCGGTGAGCCGACGACGAACACTCTTTCAGGCTTCTCCTCGACCTCGAGTTCGCCGTACTGGGTGTCGAGGGTGGCCGGAAAACCGGTATCCGCGGCATCAGCGGTCTCGGTCTCCTCGGGACTGCCTCCGTTGCACGCGGTGAGTAGGAGTGCGGTGCTCAGGACTGCCCCGGCAGCGGTCAGGCCGCGGGAGGGAAAGGATGTGATGGTCACAAGTTGTTCCTCTCTTCTTCTGTGTCTGTATAGCGTTTCGGCGTGAGCTCGATGATGGTCGTCCCCCAGCCCACGGTGTGTGTGGCGATCTTCTGCAGCCCGGCATGAGCTATGACGGCGGCGAGTTCGACCTCCGTGCGCAGGCCGCTGCCATGGCGGGTCAGCGCAAGCAGGTCAGCTTCAGCGTCATGTTCGTCCAGATCCTCGAGGTCGAATGTGTCCTCGAGAAGATAGACCCGACCCGAATCGCCGAGGTTGACGGCCGCCTGCCGCAGCGCATGGGCGGCGTCTGCGTCAGGCAGTGCTCCGAGGGCACGGATGATGAACACCGCGTCCGCCGTGGGAGAGGGCTCGAAGGGTGACTGCACAACCACGTCGATTCGGGCGCGCTGCGACTCGGCTGGGATCGATACGGGCAGATCGCGTTCCAGCCAGTTCGCCTGGGCAGGGAGGGCGCAGATGGTGACTCTCAGCTCCGGGTTCGCGGCGGTGAACTCGCGAGCCTGCGCACCGGCTCCACCTGAATGGATGACGAGGTGCTCGACCCCATCGAGTAGGTCGGAGCCTGCGATCGGTGCGGCCAGTGCGGGTTGGAATCCCGCGACCCGTTCGAGCAGACGGTCCTCGTAGTCCTGCTCGTTGCGCACCTCGGCGAATTCCATGCCGGTGACCGAGGAATAGGAGGCGGTGCCCGTGCGAACCGATTCGGCCAGACCGATGATCCCCAATGATTGTCGGCCCAGGGCGCCCATGGGGGAGAGAGCATCGATCCAGAAGTCGTTCGTGAGGAATTCGCCGACTTCGGTCAGCCGGTAGCGGTTCGCCTCCGTCTCGCTGAGGAGATCGATCGTCTGCAGGTACCGGAGCAGTTTGCCCAGTGCCCGTTCATCGCTGCCGCTGCTGGCTGCGAGGCTGGGAACATCGGCGATACCGCGGCTGATGAGGTCGCCGATGCCGAGTTCGACCGCGACGCGGATCGCGATCGGCGGAATGAGTTCGACGAGATCATGGAATCTCTCGAAGACCGTCGTGGTGCGTTCGGGATCGGGCAGCGCTTCATCGCTCGGCAGCGCCACGACCTCGGAACGGCGCCAGTAGCCGGTGAACTCGATGTCCTCCTTCGCCATCCCGCGATCCTCGACGAGGTGTCTGCGGATGTCGCGGACGATGCTCTGCTCTCCGGCGACCCAGGCGAAAGCGTGGCCCTCCGGCCACCGGGACGAGCGCACGGCGTCGAGGAGCAGTGGGGTGCTTCCCGCTGGCGCGCCATCGCGCAGCAGCCAGGTGATCTCGACGCTGGGCAGTTCACGCAGATGTTGACGATGGGCATCCTCGGCGATTTCGATGAATACCTTTGCTCGGCTGTCTTCCCCAAGCTCCTCGAGCAGCCGACCGATCGCCGGCAGGGCGGTGTCGTCTCCGGCAACGAGCAGCCAATCGGCACTGGCCGGAAGCGCCCGGGAGAGCCTCGGGCCGACGAAGTGGATGGAGTCGCCGATCTGTGCCCGGTATGCCCACGTGGTCGCCACTCCCGTTCCGTGCTTGACGAAGTCGATGTCGATCTCACCTCTATCCGGATCCCAGTGACGCACCGAGTAGACGCGTCCGGTCGCGGCTGGGTCCTTCGGGCGTTCCGTATAGCCGTCGCACTGTATCGGCAGAACCGGTTCCGTCTCGCCGGGAGCGGTGAAGAAGAGCCGGATATCGTCGTCGAATCCGGGAGAGACGAACCCGGGCTGTGGGAAGCCGTTGTCGGATTCGAAGGCTCCCAGCTGCGGCCCGTTCAGGGTGATCCGACGCATCCCCGGGGTGACGTCGACGATTCGGGAAACCTCGGCGCAGCGCAGGCTGAGCGGGTGGACACTGACTTCGCGAGATGTCTTCGGCACGGATATGTCCTCGTTCGGAAACTGGCGGATGAGAGCGGGAGGGTGACCGACTGTCCGGGCACCCCCGAGTTATGTTAGGCAGGCCTTATCTTGAATAGGGTGCGTCAGTGCTCATATGATGCACATGTGATCTGCTTAACACCTCAGCGGCGCGAGCACGCCGCGACATCAGCGCGAGATCGTCTCCGGGTGGCGCCCGGCCCGGCGGGTGCGGGCCCATGACGGTGGCGGTGACGCAGGCCCCGCCCATTCCGCCCAGCCGTATGGGTGCCTCCTGGCTACACGATCTCAACCTGCTGCTGTGGGTGCGCTCCGGTTGCGCCGAGATCAGAACCGAGGGCGGCGCGGTGGAGAGAGTGCACGCCGGGCAGGGTATCTGGATGCCAGCAGGGCCGAGCATGACAGTGACCACCAAAGCGGAAACCGTGGCATTCCCCTACCCAGTTCCCCGTGGCGTCGATCCCGAGGCACCATCCCGCATTGTCCGTTTTGCTGTTCCAGAGCAGTGGCAGGACTGGCTGATCCTCCATTTCGTCCAGGGCTCGACGACCTTGCGGGTCTTCGGCTATTCTCCCGAGACCTTGAGCGGCGCACTGGGGATAGCGGACGCGACTCGTCCGTCGGCGGCGCCGGGTTGGGTGCCGGGAGATCAGCCGCCGATGCCGAGTGCTGCAGGCGCTCACGCTGTTGCGCGGGAACTGCGCGCCAACCCCGCCCTCGACCACAGCCTGGACGAGTGGGCGAAACTGACGACCTCGAGCGTGTCCTCCCTACGTCGCGGCTTCCTTGCGGGCGGCCGGCCATTCGAGCTTTGGCGCACCTTGACTCGACTGGCGGCAGGCTGCGACTACCTCGCCGCCGGCTTCGACATCGAACACACGGCGACACTTGTGGGCTTCTCCAGCCGCAACGGATTTACTCGAGCATTCGGACACTGCTATGGCATCACGCCGAGTAACTACGCCGTGCGCGCCGCGGCTTCCTACCGCGGCTCGACCTTCCGCGTCGCCGCCGCTCGCGGCACGGCCGCACTGGCGCGAATCCTCGGGCGTACGGGCGCATACGATGCCTCGCCTGCGGTGACTCGAGAGCTGCCGTCGACTCACACCTCATGGCATGCGAATGATTTGCACGTGCTCGCCTGGATCTACAAAGGGCAGGGTTTCTTGCGCATCGGCGAGTACCATCACCGGCGTCGCGAGGGCGAGGCTGTCTGGATTCCTGCCGGAGTCGACCATCAGGCGGGGAATCACGAGGGGTCGATCGGCCTGCCCATTGCCTACCTGGATCCCAAAGACCTGAGGATGACCGAGCCGATGCGCGCGCAGTTCCCTCCCAGCTGGAACGACTACTTGCTCCATCGGGTGATTGCAACGCGGTCAATGTTGCGGCCCTCGGAATTCGACCCGCGCGCTATTCTCGACCTGTTCGCGGAACAGCTCGCGATGCAGCGGACCCGGGCGGTGCCGATGCCCACCGATCAGCGGGCTCGCACCGTCGCCGCGGACTTTCTTGCCGGTATGCGATGGCCCGCCGCGTATCGGATCGATGCGGGAGTCCACGAGGTGTTCCGGAGTGAGACTGGAATGACGATCGCCCGCTGGCAGCACGTCGCCCGCATGCAGATCGCCGCGGAGCTCCTTGAGGCAGGTGCCGCACCGAGCATCGTCGCCAGACGAGTCGGCTACGCCCATCCGAGGAGCTTCAGCAGGGCGTTCCGGAGCTCCTATCAGATGACGCCGAGCGAATATTGCAAGCGGAGTGAGAGGTGCGGGCTGAGTGGTTAGGTGGTGGGAATGGGCCGATTCTGGCGAACAGAATCGGCCCATCTCGTCCACCTAGTAGTACTTGGTTAGGTTCGCGTGTGTTGTTCCCGTTAGCGGGTTCGCGTTGTTGTTGACGTGCCGGTGTGGATAAGCGCGGGATCAAGCGGGTGTGGGCTGAGCTGGACGGGTATGTCGGTGACGTGTTCGCGTCGCTTCCGCGTCGGGACCAGCGCGATAAGGGTGGTCTGTACCTGAGAGGGTTGACGCTTGACAGGCGCTGGAAATCGATGCAACCCATGGGTGACCGGATCGGGATCGATCACCAGCAGTTGCAGCAGTTCGTGTCCTCCTCGCTGCGGCCGGTCGAGCGCAGGCTCGCAGCGAGGGCGGTGGAGGTTATCAGTCCGGAGGCCTAGGGATCCTTCTATGTTTGTCAAATGAGGCTGATAGGTGTCTCGGTGGCGTTGAGTATCCGATAGATCTGGCGCGCGAGGTAGCGTTTCAAACAGCGGCGGATCTCCTTGGTGGTGCGGCCCTCGGCTTGTCGTTTCTCAACGTAGGCCCGGGTTTCCGGGTGGTGCGTCATGCGAGTGAGGGCGGCGATGTGCAGGGCTCGGTTCAGACGTCTATCACCACCGCGGTTGAGCCGGTGGCGGACGGTATTTCCTGAGGACGCAGGGATGGGGTTCACGCCTGCCAGAGCGGCGAATGCCGCTTCAGAGCGCACCCGACCGTGATGTGACCAAGCAGTCAGGCAGATGGCAGCAGTCACGGTTCCGATGCCGGTCTTCTCGAGCAGTGGCGCTGCCTGGCTGGCCTGGACGAGTTCATCCATCCGAACACTGTTGGCCGCGATCTGCTCGTCTAGTTCGACTACCCGTTTTGCCATCCGGATGGCCTCGGTCCTGGCTGTTGCAGTGCCGAGGTCTTCGTCGCGGGATCGCCAACGGGCCACCATCCCGACCTGCACGCGGGTCAAGGGTCGGCGGGCATCGATGCCCAGGTCGACGACGCGCAATAGCGCGATCAGCGCGTTGACTGTCGCGGTGCGCTCGGCAGTCATGTGATCACGAGCCGTCACGAGGACCTGCAATGCCGACCGCACTCCTTCGGCTAGGCGCGGTTGACGAAGCTGGGTGGTTTCCAGGGGAAGGACTGCGGCAGCGATGCGGTGAGCGTCCAAAGGATCCGACTTCCCCACCCCTCGGTTGGCCCGCGCGTTCATCCGGGCTGCCTCTACGACCTCGTAGCCGACCCGACTGGCAACAGCTGCAAAGCCAGCACCGTAGGAGGCAACGCCTTCGATGACCCAGAGCGCGGTCAGATCGCCGCCGGTACGGCGGGCAGCCCAGGAGATCGCGCGAGCCATTCCGGCTGTCGTGGTGGGGAATTGGGCAGTGTCGATGATTTCTCCAGTGGCAGTCAACACTGCGAGGGCGTGGTTGCGGGCGTGGGTGTCGACGCCGATGACGAATGGGTGAGTATGCGCGACGATAGTCATAGCGGTTCGGGTCCTTCCTACTCAGGGGCAATGGTCCGGCCGCTGGCGGCCGACACCGGTCTGGGTAGGAGTCACTTCGGGGCATCACTGTGATGAGTCACGCTCGAGGGAGCGGACAGCCTTCTGATCAAGTCACCGAGGTGGGCCAGGACGGTGTCGGCTGCCTCACCCCGAACGGACAGATCCCTAGCAGGCCACCCCCGAAGGAGGGGGCTGAGCGTGTCTTGAGTCACGACCGGAGTGAAGCGACCAACTCCTATCCTCGTCAGCCGGTCCCAGACCAGCCACCCCAAGACTCACAGCGTGTCTCGTAAATGCTTCAACCACGCGACGACGCCATTGAGGAAAACCGCGGGGCGATAGATAATCGCGAGCTTGTCGTACCGAGTGGCTAACCCGCGCCATTGCTTCAATCAACTGTAGCCACGCTCGACGACGTTGCGTCCGCGATACTTCTCGGCACCGAACTTCGGCGGACGCCCACCCGTTGACCCGCGACGCTTTCGGTGTCCTTGCTGATCCCGAGGTTCAGGAATGACCGCTTCAATGCGTCGTTTGCGCAGATAGGTGCGGATTGCTCGCAATGAATATGCTTTGTCGCCGCGTGCCGCATCGGGGCGGGTGCGTCGCCCGACCTTTACCTGTTCCATCAGGGGAATCAACAACGGCGAGTCGCCATCTTGCCCAGCCGTGCAGATCGTCACGACGGGCAGACCCTGCCCGTCGACGAGCTGATGGATCTTCGTCGACAGGCCGCCCCTGGACCGGCCCACTGCGTGATCAAGCGGCTCGATGAGCAGATTCTTGTAATTCGACAAGCCCTTTTTTAGGCGGGTGACATTGGTGGCGTGCTGGTGGGCCCGAGCGATTGTGGGGTCGACCGAAACATTCCAATCGAGGAGGCCGGCCTGTTCGGCATGGTCATGGAGGCGGGTTTGAATCAGGTCCCACGTGCCTTCACAGGCCATGCGGGCATGCCAGCGCCACACGGTCTGCCAGGGGCCGAACGTTTCGGAGATATCGCGCCAGGCGATGCCGCAGCAGTAGCGGTAGATGATGCCCTCGATCATTTTTCTGGCATCGGCGAACGGGCGGCCCTTTTTGCCGGTGGGGCCTGGGAGGAAGTCGGCGATGAGGTCCTATTGATCGTTGGTGAGGAGTTCGAACGTGTCACGTATCAAGGATTCCCGAGTTACTCGATTCCATTTGCGAGACACGCCCGAGGCGGTGAGCGGCTGAATGAGCTCGGTGCGTACCCGCTGGACTTCTTCTTCGACCTTACCGAGCAAAGCACTGTTCCCGTCGTCCTTTCCCCACGCCGAGTCCGGTAAAGGCGATCGGTGGCAGCTTGATCGCGTGAACCGAGGAGACCAGGAATTAGGAGGCGAAACACGCGGCTAGAGTCATGAGGACACCGATCCAGCTCAGTGAGGCGTTGCGAAAGCCGAGCACGAACACGATGCCGAGCAGCGAGACAACCTTCGCGACCAGACCAGGGACCTCCACCCAACCGACGGAATCGATCAATGGCTGCTACGCGCACCTACAAGGCCCGGCCCGAAACATTCCGCAACCTCGCTCTCAATGTTGAAGTGCACATACTCCAATCCAGTGCGTACATGACCGACCCGCGCCCACGATCCCAGTGTGCCGCAAAACCGGACAGCTGGCACACACCGATAACTATCCGCGCCGTCCAGTGTCGTCCTATCACACTTGCGCCGTTTTCGATCGGGACTTGGCATCGAGCACCAGCCAGTGGAAGACCGCCTCCTCCGCAGTCTCATTGGAGATGGAGTGGGCGGTGTTTGAAAAGAAGCGAAGCACATCACCTGACTCGAGTTTCACACGCGCTTCGCCGAATTCGACGATAACACGACCTTCGATCATCGTGATGAGATCGAGCGTTCCTGAAGGATTCGACAAAGTTCCTGTCTCTGAGCCCGGTGGCATACTGACCTGATAAAGACTGACTCCTCTATCGCTCTCTCGCAAGAGTACCGATTTCCGGACTCCGCCCTCAGTGACGAGCACTTCCCTGTCCGCAGGGACCTGCGGGGTCAGTTCAATTTTCCTCGACGAGAAGAGATCGGCAACCTCCACACCTAGAGCGTCACAGATCTTCGAGATAGTGGCCACCGAAGGGTTCGAACGCCCATTCTCGATATTGCTCACCAACGAAGCACTGACGCCGGCACGACTGCCGAGACTTCTTACTGTGAAATCTCGTAAGAGCCGCAGCGTCCGCAAGCGACTTCGAAAAGTGGAGTTCACTTCTTCAACTTCTCCAAGCATCAATCCCTCTCGGTCGTCCAGCGCAGCGCTGAGTTTCGCCAGCGTATCAAAGTGGTCCAGCACAGCTTTAGCTATGCACCCTCGCCGAAGACCTCCCGACCGGCCTCGTAGTATACAAACATCGACAACCTGTACACGTTGCGTTACGCTGAATCCGGCTAGTGTTTACCCCCTGGCTTCCGAGCCTCAACGACCCGGACAGACGCGACTACGAACAAGGTGGTTCATTGCGATGAAAGCAATCGTCCAAGCATTCGGCATCGCCGGAGCATTCCTCGGTTTTGTCATCGGAGCCGGTTACACATCCGGACAGGAGATTCTCCAGTACTTCGCTTCACACGGGTGGGGCTTGTTCGGAACTGTCGCCATCTACCTCGTCGCCGCAGTGTTCATCACGCCGGAGTTCATGCGGACAGGCCAACGAGAGAAGTTCCCGACTCAAGACGGAATCTACAAATACTACTGCGGCAAAGTAGTCGGGTCCTTCTACGACGTATTCGCCCACATTTTCGTCTACTCATCTTTCGTGGTGATGGTTTCGGCATCTGGCGCTACTCTGCACCAGCATTTCGGCGTTCCCGTAACGCTCGGCGCTTGGCTGACTGCTGGACTCGCCGCCCTCGTCGCCGTCATCGGATTTTTCCGAATCGCATCCCTGCTGTCAAAGTTCGGCGGGATCCTCATTATCATGATGCTCGCTGTTTGCACCTTCAGCATTGTCACCAGCGACACTTCCTTTACTGAGGGCACGAAAATTATGGCGAGCAGCGATGTCCTCGCGGCGTCGGAGTCCTGGTTCACTTCGGGCATCAATTACCTCGGATTCGCCTTGTTCTGGGCAGCTCCGTTCGTGGCCAAGTACAGTCAGACCTTGACCAATCCACGGGTAGCAGTCGCTGGGCAGGCGCTCGGAGAAATCACACTTGCGGTTGTTACCATGGTCATTTCGATTGCCCTGATTATGAATGTTCAGCTCATCGCTGACAGCCAAGTCCCGATTCTCGCTCTCGCTTCACACATCAACGGCGCATTCGGCGGCGTGTACGCCGTGCTGATGTGCCTAGCAATCTTCAGCACAGCTGTGCCGTTGTTGTCTCTGTCAACAAGCAGACTCGTCCCCGAAAACTCCCCACGCAGTCCGATTGCCCTCCTAGCTGCCGCATCACTCGGTGCGCTTTGTGCCTCATTGCTTCCTTTCGATGAGCTAATGAACTATATCTACGTCATCAACGGCTATGTCGGATTCGTGTTCGTGTTCTTCGTCATCGCCAAAGTCATCCGCCGCAGTGTCGCGACCCGTACTCGCCGGCGCGAGTCATACGCGGGCTGACTGAGCATATTTCGCTACCAGTAAGAAACAGGAGATAAAGAGAATGCCGAATTCAGGTACCACTGTACTCGTAGTAGGAGCCGGCGCGTGGGGACTACCCGCCGCCCTCCGCCTGCAGGATCTCGGTCACCATGTAACGCTGATCGATAGATTCGAACCAAACAGCCCCTACGCCTCAAACGGGGGCACGACCCGCCTGTGGCGGCTCGTCGACACACACGCGTGGCGAATGAGAGCGATCATGCAAACACTGCCGACTCTCGAACGCCTCGAGCAACGCGTCGGAAGGAAGATCTTCGAGCACACCGGCCTACTCTGGCGCGACAACCTCGCGCTGGAGAACACAATGCAGGCTCTCGAAACCGTTGACCAACCATATACCTACGTGGAGGCAAGTGCTGTCAGCGACTTCTTCCCCGGGCTGATCCCGGACGGGCGCAACGCGCTCTATGTCGACGAGGCCGGCGTGGTCTTCGCAGACCAGCTCCTCAACGGCTGTCTACGTGCATTCCTGGCAGCTGGTGGTGTCTTCGAACCGCATACCCGAGTGACCGCGATAGATCCACGGTCCTCGTCAGTGACCGTTTCCACCGACAATGGTCGGCGTTTCACGGCAGACCAGTTGCTGCTGGCAGCCGGTCCAGGAACCAAGGATCTTCTGCCGGGCTTGGATTTTGAACTCCCACTGCGAGCTTATATAGAACAAGTTGTCTACTTCGCTCCTGAAACACCAGGGAAAATGCCGATTCCGCTGCCTTCCATCGTCGATTGCGCTGTCGGCAACGGTCCAGGCCTCTACGCCATGCCCGATAGGAGCGGAGCTTACAAGGCAGGCACAGACCACCCGCTGCGTTCTCTCGTTAACGGATCGCTCGGCAATGACCTCGACCGCAGGTCGGATGACGACCGCACTCGGTCGATCGCTACGAGAGTAGGTCGCGATCTCACGACCGTCCCCCGACACATCGTCGGCACGCAGGTCTGCACATGGACGGACACGTCAGATGGCAACTTCATCACCGGCCGCACCCATCCGACGGTAGTTTTAGCATGTGGCGACTGCGGCGAAGGGTTCAAGTTCGCGGCGTTCATGGGTGAGTATCTCGCCGATCTCGTAGAGTCCTCCGAGCCGGACGACGAATACCACGTTCGCTGGAACCCTCTCCGCTTTGGCAGTCAGACTTCCCCTCCCGATGAGGTCGTATCCTTGGGCAGACGCTGACCGCTGAGGTAGTTGCACCCAGAAACTCACGGAGACGAAGTTGAACGCGAAAAACACCATGTCGATTTAGCGCACAAGTGACAACTCCATGTAAGGGGACGTCCCCGTCAAATGGACGATTGGAGTGCACCGCGAATAGCAGAGAAATGGGGAGGGAAAATTCTCATTCGTCAGTGAAACATTCCGATGAACTCAAGGCCCACGCCGTTGAACTCGTCATCCACGACCAAGCTGATCCAGATACTGTGAACAGGACAATCGCCCATGTCGCGAACGAACTCGGACTGAACAAATAAGCCCTACGGATCCGGGTGCGTAAGTACAAGGATTCCGGCAAGGCCACCCCGACTGAGACGGATCATCAAGAAGCAGGGGACCGGCGGCTGCGGACTGAGCTCGCCAGAATAAGGAGGGCCAACGAGACCCTGAGAGCCTCGGCTGGTCTGTCCCGGCGGAGCCAAGCCGCCCACGGAAATGAACGTCGGACTCAACGACGACAACCGTTAAGAGTTCGGTGTCAAGCCAATCGTGTACGCCCGCAACTGGACAGAGGCACGGATTGCCGTGAACTCGCCGGACGCGCACAAGAAACGCGCACCATCAATCAGAGCCCGACGGGACCGGGCGCAGAAATGGTGTTCCGAGGTGCACGGGTGCGGAGAAACACCAGCGTGGACGCCTAATTTAAGACCCTCTCCGTGCTGGAGGCTGTGCTCTTCCCCGTTGCTTCACGCTACCCACTTGACAAAGATCTCTACATATCAGTCCTCGGTCGCTGGCCTGCGCAGAATGAGAACGACGACTAAACCAACCACGACGATCGTCACAGCACCGAGACCCAGTCCCAACCACAGCCCATTGCCACCCGAGTCCGCTCGACTCGCCGGTGCCTCGGAGGGCTGGTCCGCACCTTCAGCTTCACCGCATTGGGGCGCGTCCGCCCCGGCCGATCGTGGACCAGCAACGGTAGAGGTGAACGAAAAACTGCCGGAGATCGGATGTCCGTCAGAGGACACCACCCGCCAGGTCACCGAGTACTCTCCCGCAGCGCCGAGCCCCACCGGCGTGATCACATGCCTGCCGGACAGGTTCGGGCAGGCTGTCTCGTAATACCTCCCGTCGGGTCCGCGCACCTGGGTGACGTTGCTGCCCTTCAACCCCTGTGGATCATTGTTGAAGACCATGTCGATCTCATCGGCCGCATCCACCTCCGAACCCGCAGCGGGATCTGTGGAGACCAGTGTGTCGTGCGCTGCCGCGGGTCCGGCTGGCACAAGCAGTATTGACAGGAACAGAAGTGCCGTGGCTGCCAGGGAACGCCAGCGGCGTCGTACCTTGACGATTTCTCGGCTCTTCATTTTGCAGACCTGCGGCTGTGAGCGAAAGCAAGTGCACCGAGTACAGCGCCGGCTGTGCCGAGGACAAGACCCGCGAGGCTCAGCCCGAGGGTGACTGAGGGTGACGGCTCGGGCCCCAGTGCCGCCTCGGCGGCTTCGGTCTGTTCTTCCGGCGGGCGATCATTGATCCACAGTACGGGCGCCGGAGACAAGGTGTCGTCCTCGGTCATTTGCTCCGGGGTCGCCTCCCACTCGACCACAGTGCCGTCGCTGTAGGTTTGTGTGGCCGGTATGACGATATGGCCAGTGTCGGGTACCGGACCTACTGAGACCAGGAAAGTCTGCACCTGTCCGGGCTTCGCGCCGCCATCGGCGGCGGTGTAAGTGATTTCGGTGGGAGCCTCGGGGACGGTGTTCCCAGCGACATTGACGGGTTCGGGGAGCGTCTTCTCCGTCACCTGTGTCGTCCATCCAGGCGTCGGCTGATAGGAGACATGGGTGAGAGGAGTGTCGGCGGGCAGATGAATCTGGAGCTTCGTAGTCGCGGCCGTATCGGATTCGGTCGGCATTCTGAACGTGAGGTAGGTCCAACCACCGGCGTCGGCTCGGCCGGGGTCGATTGTGACGTGGGCGGAGGCGGCCAGTGGCGCGGCAACGGTGAGGGCCGCGGTGAGAACGAGTGTCCCGAGCCCGCCGATGATGGTTCGTGTTCGCATATCGTCCAGGGTAGACCCGGAACTCCCCGATTCTTCTACTATAGGTAGAAAACCCGACGTTCAGTGTGATAACTCACAATTGCGCGTGCTCAGTTGTAGTAGAGGGTCACGGGGCGGCCGTCGATCTTGCGCACTTCGATCTCGGTGTCGTAGACCCGACCGAGCACCTCGGGAGTGATGATCGCGTCCCGATCGGCGTCGGCGACGACCCTGCCCTCGCGCATGGCGATGATCCGATCACTGTAGGTCGGGGCGAAGTTGATGTCATGGAGGACGATGACGATCCTCTTTCTCAGTTCATCGCTCATCCTCCGGACCAGTTTCATGATCTCCGTCATGTGTTTGAGGTCGAGGTTGTTGAGGGGCTCGTCGAGGAGCACGTACTTCCTGCTCTGGGCCTCCCTCAGGCAACGACCTCCTTCGGGGCGGGCTCGCGCGTGAGGTCCTCCAGCACATGGCCGTTGAGCGTGAACGCCGTCAGCGTCTCATCAATGACCACGGATTCGTCGCCGCCGGTGTCGGCCAGGCGGTCCAGTCGGCTCCGGTAGGCATCCTTGTACGGCTTGGTCTTGCCCAGATCATTGCTCGCCGTGGTCTCCAGCAGCCTCGGCAACTCCGCCTGCGTTGAGGATGACAGCGGCTCTTTTGACGATGGCGAGCTCGAGGGCCGGGCTTCGTCATGGTGTGTGTATAGGTCATTGTCGGCGCTACAGGGTCCGTTCTGATCGGCAACCCCTCGACCGCTTCTGCTCAAAGCCGGTGCTGATCGCGTTGCCTGCCCTGCTGGCGCTGAGCTTCGCTGTGGCGTGTCTGTTTTCTTCACCGGTCTTGTAGTCAATCGCGGCTGCGATCGGACGTGCGGCCGGCTGGCCGAGAGTCCCCACGCTGCAGCATGCCCTGACTACTGACAGGCCCGGGCAGGTGATGCCGATTATCGCGTTCCAGATGGCCGCGATCGCTGTTACCTGCCGCGTTCGCGCTGATGCTCGCCGGTTGGATCGCAGCAAATGTTTCTACGCGCAGGTCTCTCGTCTCCGCTCACGTGGAGGTCCGTAAGAGCGCCGCATGTTCGAGCATGCGATGACGCTTTGAGATTTGATGTGCGAACCCCGTGATTACGAAGGCCACGGGGTTCTGCACTTTTAGGTCATTGCAGACGCGGCGCGCTGAGTTACCATCGCGCTTGCCTGCGGTTGCGATGATCCCATGTGACTGTCGGTGTTGGCGACGTTAGGCTCGGTATAGAAGTGTACCGGTCCGATTCATCTGCCGCGCAAGTAGAAGATCTTGCAGATGCACCCAATGGATATGTTCGCGTCGGGCCATGTGGTTCTGTCAGCGAGTGTTCCCCAATCGCGGTCTTCGGTCGATGATGCCTTCATCTGAGCCCCTGATGTTCGGGCCCTCGGTTTCGACGACGTTCGCCTGTCGGTGGCCTCATTCAACTGTGTAACACATGCCTGACTGATTTGGCCACCAAAGATTCGATAGCCACGAGGAGTAGACCAATGAGGCTGACCTCGTCCGGTCAATCTGTACGTCGAAGCCGATGTCGGTGGTCACGATATGCAGGTCATCGGTCGTGACATAGGACTGCGGCCGACGTGCTCCGACATCCAGCCCGTCGTTGAAGTCGTCGAAGTACTTTCCGATGCGAGCCTCGGTGTCAGGGTCGCCGTGACCGAACTCGACGCCGGTCATGTCTCCGGCCTGAAACGCTTTCACGTCGAGGCCGGTGACATCGGGCCGAGCCTTCGCCGATTCAGCCCACTGGCCACCGATCGGAATGCCAGCCTGTACTCGGTTCTGTGCGCTCATCGTCTCAATGCTCCTACTGCTCAGGAATTGGCTTTGGTGACGCGCTCATGCAACTTCGTGGCCGCGTGCCTCGTTCGCATGTGTGGACCATCCTTGCGACGGCCGGCAGGACACTGGTGCGTGCCGACGGAAGTGAAGGTGCGATGGCACTGCTGGCACTCTGAGACCTCGACTTCGCCAGTGCCTTTGAGGACCTTGTTGATGTACTGGCCGGGCTTGTGGGTGGTGCGAATGGCCTCCAATACGTCTTTGCCGTAGGGGTAGCGGTAGCTGCGACCAGACGTAGTCGTGACCAGGACTTCCTTCTCGTGCTCGTCGAAGCCGACTGAATCCACCCAAGGGGACTTCAGTTTGTGGCTGCGTTTGGCAAACGACTGACGCCGAGTCTCACGGAAGTCAGCGATCATGTCCTTCTTCGTCTTGCCGTCGAGGTGATCGGTGATCCGCCTGGCTTCAAGCATCGACTTCACCCCAGCACCGACGGTGGCAGAGTCAGTGTTCGTGCGCTCACCAAGGGTCTGGACATTCCAGCCGGAGCCCTTGTCTTGGCTGACCCTGACCCAACCGATAGTCTGTCCACCTTTGCCGTCAGGGATGGAGACTGGGATGTCGAAGGGTGTGCCCCGTGGGTCGACTTCTGCGGCCATGCGTCGCACCGAGGTCACCGACGGCATCGTCAGCGCGAAATCCTGGCCACGGTAGGTCTGGCGCAGGGACCCGATTGCCTTCGGTGAGCGGCTCATCCGTTCAAATCCACCCTCGGTGTTGAACTCGCCCGTGGCTTCGGCGGCTTGACACCACTTTGTGGCCGTGCCGCCTGAGAGCTTCACCTGATCGGCGGGAACGAACTTGTTGGCGCGGAGCATTTCGTAGCGTGACTGCTCGTAATTGCGTCCGAACGTGGGAACTGGTGGCCGGGCCTTGGCCGTCTCTGACCACTGGCCACCTTGGGGAATGCCTGCCTGTACTCGATTCTGATTGCTCATACCCTCTCTACGTGCGGCAAAGTGCCGATACGCCGAGAGGGCAGGCGACGTCAGTTCAGGTTGAGGTCAGACTTCAACTGAGGCGGCAGTCCCACATAGTTTGTGGGCATCGGTGGACAAGGAGTCGTCGACGTCCACCCGGTCTGCCACAGAGCCAGTTTCGCCTTATGGTGAGCGAACTCTTCAGCACCGACGATGCGAGCGTATTCGGACTCTTTGCTCCGCTTGCTGATGAACATCTCGACATAGTCACCGAAGATGTCTGCCGCCTTCTCCCGAGCTTCGATTGCGATGAAGTCACCGGGGTTATCACGGGCAACTGCCGCGGTCGCAAACCGTTCTGATCGCATGTGAGCCAACGATTCGAAGTCTGTCGGAAGCTCAGGGCTGGTGTGCTCAGAATCGAGGGTTGCGGCTGGGGGAGCCTCTGTCGAGTTTTCGTCGTCGAGCCAGGCGAGGATGCGCGAGCTTACGCGAACCTGCTGACGGGCTTCGGTGGCGGTCTTCATCCGCGGCAGTGGCGTGTTCTTGCGCAGATTTCGGTGGGCTGCGACGAGAGCGTCGCGATCGGCTGTGAGGTTCCAGGGGGCGTATTTGCCCGACACAATGCCGTCAGCCTCTTCGCGAGTCCAGTTATTGGCCCAGTATTCCGCTCTGACTTCCATCAGTGCCAGGAGCCGGGGGTTACGGTCGTCGAGGACCAGAGTTGCGGTGCCGCGCTCGTCGAAGAAGTCATCGGATTCGATTTCGATGAAGCCGGGGAGGCTTTGAAGTGGTTCAAGGTCCTCCAAGTCTCCATGTACTTCCATTTCACGACGCCTGTTGCTTCCACGAGTCTCCGAGTTCAGGCACTGATGTTCGAGACCCAGGATAGAACAGATTTCAGCATCGGGATCGTCGTAGTGATCGTCGAGTCGGGTGAAGCGTTGGTGAACGGCGGTGTCGAGCTTCTCGGACAATGCCGCGTCAGTACTGTAAGTCTCGCCAATCGCCCGTGCGAGAATTTCAGCGGTGGACTGCGGCTGGTGGTCACCGGTGACCAGGCCGTCAGTGCGCTGGTCGTTCTGGGGCTCGTGTCGTGTGCTCATACTCTTCACTGATGTGGTGTCTCTGCTTGGCTCGTGGGCGGCACTCATTCCCATCGCATCTCCCCGAAGAAGGTGGGTTTGAAACGCTTGCGGAAGAAGCCCTGGAGGCGACGAGACTCAGGATCGTAAGCCGAGAGGAGGAGCCTGCGTCCGACTACTTGGGCTTCGAGATTGGAGTCAGAGTCGTCGAACTTCGCGCTCGGATCGTTGGGAGCATATGGGCTTCCCGGCGTCGAGCTGCCATAGAGCCGTCGGCCGACGTCGTTGAGCCCCGGCTCCTCATGATGCTCGGTTGTGAAATGGTCAACATCGCCGGAATTGTTCTTCAGCCACGGGCCCAGAGTCTGGGTGTACTCATCTTTGATTGATGCTGGCACCTTCTCGACGGTGAATAGACCCCAGGCTTGGTCAACCTCGTCTGGGGTGAACTCAGGATGCTCACCGATGTAGGCATCCCGTGATTCAGCCAGTGCGGCGTCCGTGTAGCCGTCGATGACTTGAGATTTCTCGTCATCGGAGACCTCGCGGGCGGGCAGACGAGTGCGATCGAACTCGGCAAGGCGTTCGCGCAATACCGAGGTGGCATCCTCTGACCCGTAGGTGCCTGGATCCATCTCGTTGTGCATGGCCACCGCCGACGTGTTCTCCCATAAGGCTTCGGCAGCCTGTCCTTCTGTCGCTTGTTCGGCGATGGGTTGGGAGAACTCGAATTCGGCAGCATCCCAGGACGGTCCGTGGATACCGTGATCGATTCCACCGAAGCCGTCACTGTCTCCGAAGCGTTCGACGAAGAAGCTATCGATAACCTCGGAACGGTGGTTGAGGTATTCCTCCTTCTCGTCGACATCGGAATCATTGAATTTCGGGCCCAAGTCCATGGTGAAGAAGTTGTCCCGCACTGTCCCAGTGACGAGGTAGCCCCCGTCGCCGGGATTGACTACTTCGATGCGGTCGAAGACTTCGCCGTCGGCTTCGATTTCGTGGGTCTCACCGACCTCGAGCGTGGGGATTGGATCTGTGGTGTCGTCGGGTTGACCCACATCGCCAAGATCGGTGACCCCTGGTCAGGCCTTAACTGATTCTGACCATTGCCCACCTTCGGGGATGCCTGCCTGGACGCGATTGGTGTTGCTCATGAATGCGGTGCCTTTCACTGCGGGAGGGGTGATCTCGATCTACTCGGTGATGGCGAGTTCGCCGTTGTCGTCGGGTTCTAAATCCCAATCGACGTCGGAGAGTTCATCGGCACTGGAATCGAGGCGGGCGGTGATCACCTTGGAGTCGAGGTCGCCGGAGTCCTGGTGAAAACCACTGCCGCCACGTGCAGCCATCGCCAACTTCTTCCCCACGGTGCGGGGTGAGGCATCGTTGTCTTTCGACCACGCTTGGAGGGAGCCGGAATGGCGCTGGCACCAGCGCCCGGCGAATTCGCGCAACCTGGCCTCGGAATCAGGATTCAGGCGCCTGGGTCCACCTTCATTGACAGATGAGACGAGGGCGGAGGTGAACTCGGTTGAGATCGCCTCGACTCGGTGTGTATCCATCGGCACAGGAGGCAGGGGAGCTTTGTCGTAGCCGTCGAGACGAGCAGCCAGTTTGACCTCGAACGAGTCGCGTCCGGCGAATGCGTCGCCGGCGATGTCCCCGGAGAAAGAATCGGAGTTGGTGTTGTGACGCAGATCGTTGCGCACATCTTCAACCGTGCCCAGCTCGCCGTTGGCGTGAGTCCAGAAGTCCACTGGAGTCTCAACCCAATCAGAGCTGTACCCAACGCTGACGCGGGACCCATACCCATGCTTGATGAAGTCGGAGATGACCTCTTCCCTGTCATTGAGATAGGCGGACTTCTCCTCCTGCGGCGCGTTGGCGAACTCGTAGCCGAGGTCCATGTGCACGAAATCGGCGGTCTTCGTACCCACGACGATGTGTTCGTCACCACCGACGTTGGTCGCTCGGGCTTCGTTGAAATCATCGAAGTGTTCGAGATTGACGGAGTCATACTCGTCGATGTCGAGTCGGCGCCCATCGATGTCGAGACCCGAAACATCTGGCCTGGTCTTGGTCGTCTCGGAGAATTGCCCACCTTCGGGGATGCCCGCCTGCACACGATTGAGGTTGCTCATACCCTCACTACGTGCGGCAGATGAAGGTATGAGCAATCAGGCGATGACCATGGCCATGATTCTGCCCATGAGCTCACGATCGACAGCCGGGGCGAATCGACCGCTGGAAGCGAACCATTCGGCGATGTCGGCGATGACGAACTGCGGGTCTCCGACGACCATGCCATTGCTGGCGTTGTTATCCCATGTGTGGCCGGCGTCCTCTTTCGTTGAGTGGATGAGCACCCAAGGACGGACCTCGTAGCCGGGGAGGATCTTCTGATAGTTAGCCGCGGCAGCATTCATGTGAATCGGGCGGATCTGACCCTGACCAATGGTGGGAGAGAACATCGTCTCGGGCGAGCCAGGAGATGGTGCCACTTGCACGTGCCCCGGAGCCCACATCTTGGAATCGATGAGAGCAACCTTGTCGCCATAGATCACAGCATGATCGACATCAGCCTCGGAGTCGACGTCGAAGCGCAGACCGTGGAAGATCTTCACCCCAGGGAACCGAGTCAGCAGCTGCAAGAGCTCGGCACTGCGATGCTCGCCAACAGATCCGAAACCACCCCGGTCACCGAAGGCCTCCTCCAGGCGCTTGCCGGGGGTTCCGAAGATGTCGAAGATGGCCGTTTTGTCATCGACGATTCGAGTGTCTTTCCACCGGCCTGATAATGGCGCCGAAGCCCAAGCGAAGAAGACTCCGAGCCAGACGGTCATAAACCCCAGCAGGTCGATGGGGTTGAAGAAGATGGACAGCGCGGTGACGGCGGCCAGCAGGACGAATGGCAGCATCCGGTCGATTCTGAAGGTCGCGACGAATGCCGCCCACGGGGTGATGATGACGGCAGCGGGCAAGAAGAGAACGAACCAGTCCTCATGCGTTGCTGCCAGGTACATGCTCAAGATCGCACCCCCGAAGGTGACGGGGCCGATGAGAATATTGGCCAACTGGCGTAGGCGCATGGAGACAGGCACTGTGTACTTGCCACCGAACGTGCGCCCCAGCGGTGGGCTGAAGCGCTGAGGACCTCGAGGCACGGAGACGGAGTCGAAGTTGATCGTCGGCAGTGGGGCCTCGTACCTCGCCGACTCCTTCTCACCCCAATTCTGGCCGAAGTTGGGGGCCTTGGGTGGCGGCTCGGAGCGGGGAGGTCCCGGCCGTGGTCGTGGGGGAGCTTGCGGTCCCGGATTCGGAGTAGGTTCTGGCTTGGTCTTGACGCCGATCGAGGCGTCATAAGTGGCACGGGATGAGGCATTGGACAGCACAGACATCGCTTCCTGGGCCGCAACGAAGCGTGGAGAAGATTCCCCGCCGTTGAGGTCCGGGTGATCGGTTTTGGCGACCTTGCGGTAGGCCTTCTTGATCTCCTCAGCCGTCGCGGCAGGGGTGATGTTGAGAATGTCGTAATAAGTGATGTTCGGTGCTTGTGCCATTGTCCTCACGCCTTGGTTGTGTTCTTGGTCCCTTCTGTTCGGTACAGATTCGAAAGGTCGTCACCATTACTGGTGTTGGGGTCCAGGCGTGGCTCGATCTGGATCTGTCAGGCCAGCAAAGATGGTTGCCACACTGGCCGTGACGAGGATGAAAAGCATTACAACGGTGATGAGGATGCACCCGATCTCAGCGAGGCTGGCACTCTCCTGGCCAGCGAAGCCGAAGAGGGTCGAGACCGTCAGCACAATGCCCAGCAGCCGAAGGACCGGTTCACCGGGAGTCACTGAAGCTCTGCCGCCGATACTGAGGTCATCGATGAGACCAGTCAGAGAACGAGCAGCGATCCACGATACTGCGATGGACACTGAGGCGAGGAAGCCAAGGAGGCCGAAGCTGTCCATGGCAGATCAGCCTGTGACCTTGTCAAGCAATGACTCCAGGAAACCCGCGAAGTCGGTGCCAAACCACGAGTCGATGACCCCGGCGCCGGCAACAGCGAGGACGAAGAGGAGCACGACTATCAGCAGTGGCCCGAGCAACGGAGAGAAGAGACTCAGGCAGGAGTCGAAGCAGTCTTCGTCTCCGTCGTCGTTGTAGTTGTATCCCATACAGGTATCTATGCGCCGATTGCCTGGGCACGGTCGAGGCCTTGACCCTAGGACAGAAGGCCCAGTCGTTGAACAGTGCACTGAAAAGGGGCACGAGACTATATTGGTTCCGGTTTTGCCCGCGTGATTGCTGCTCTGGGGCCCGGGCTTGTTGCAGTGCGGCAACTGCGAGGTCGCGAAGGAGGCCTGTGAGATCGACGAGTTCTTTGAGGGGCCGGGGCCGTTCTTGCTGTTTCGATTTGTCTGTGAATGTCCATCTCCTGCTTCGTCATCATTGGACGTTGCGTCATCCCAACCTCATAGCGATCATGCCTAACCTTCGTCGCAGCTGATGATGAAAATCCGCTCGTCGGGTGGAGGAGTGGATGGCGGCAACTCAACCTCTTGAATCCAATATACGAGCCGTATACCGTGAATGGTAACGGTGAGTTGCCGTGCAACATCGCAAAAGCAAAGGCGCTCCGAGCAACCAGGGACAGCAGGAAGCAACAACGAAGTTTTCCTGCAAGCGATGGACGCCCAGAGGAGAGAAGCATGTCGACTACAAACACGCCCAGTCTCGAACATGAAACTG
>NZ_VLTK01000007.1 GCF_007558825.1 Brevibacterium aurantiacum | reverse complement strand
TTCGGGGCCTACCAATAAATATAGGGGCACCCCCCGACCTGTGAGCTCCACGCGAGCGAACTCTATAAGGGCCGCGGCAAATACTGCGAAACGCCAGAACTAAGCGCGCAGTTCTCAACGTCTAAGCACGAGGCAACTGGACGGATCATGCTGTCATGGCTGGCTACAGCCGAAGATCGCTCAGTCGTCACCATCGCCATGCCCGGGGGCTCGACGGCAAACGCGTTTGCCACCTTAGTGGCGTGGTTGGATGCTTGGGCTGAGCGGGAAAAGACCACGGGCATGATCTTCTACGATGCGCAACAGAGCTACGGCCACGATGACGGGCTTTGAAGCGTTGAAGACGCCCAGGCCGAGTTCTAGTCTGTGCACTCCTTCCCCGTGTGAGTTTCAGCGGTAAGGGGCGATGTTTTTACCGTGCTATGTGGCGGTCAGAGTTCGGCAGCCAGTGTCCGGGAAGCCATTCAAGGACGAAAGCCTCGGTTTGTCCGCGAGAGCTACTCTGCGGGAGGGGTGAGGTCCATTCCTTGTGAAGATGCGAGGGCTTGGAGCTTTTCAAGGTCATCGGTTTGGATGCAGATGACCGTGCGGAGCTCCGTGTTTTCGACACGGAGCAGATAATAGGCATTGCTATCCGTGAGCAGTTCGCCTTTCTCATCGAAGAATTTCCACTGCACCTGAACGAGAACCAGATTGTTCGTCATATGATTTTCATCGAGGACTTCGTATCCCACAGAGGCGAGTCCGAGATTCTGGTACAGAGGGTAGGACTGTTCCAACCCCTGCACCATCTGATCTCTCGATTCGATAACTCCTGAGAATCGGTCGTCGATAATTACGCCGGGAGTCGACCACAAGCTTGCCGCGGTTTCAGCATCAAAGCTGCTCAGCGAATCAGCATAGCGGTCTAGATAGTCATTGATCTGATCCTGCTTAATGCTCATACTTCAACGATACGAGAGATAGCCGACAAGGCTATGGCGGCATAGCCAATTGTTCACAAGGATAGTTCCGCTCGGGCCCAAGACCTTGATTGCGAACCCCACAAGCTGGCCACCGACAGTTATCACGCCATCTTGATAGCAAGGTAGCGAAGATTTCAAGGGCGACTAGTGCCCTGCCTGGGGCAGTATCATCACTATCAATCTCTAACATCACTAACAGGCTCTAATGGAGGCGCAGTGCTCCTCACGGTTCTCCCCTCCCCCAGGCTCGAACTCACCGCAGTCACCCTTCACTCCCACTAGTCGACGGAACAGACCTAAGCGCGGAGTTGCTGAGCGCTGGCCTGGCCGGAGTGGGGACAAGCTCGGTTGCGATCCCACGTGATTGGAAAGCTCGCTGAGCACGGACGAGCTGGTATCTCTGTTGCTGATGAAGCAGCATTCGCTCTAGGCGTTTCTCGCCGCCAGTTGTATGTGCTTATGGAACATTACCGCCAACGGTCAGGTCTCGTGACGGATCTTGTCAGTCGTCGAGGAGCATCGCGAAATGGTTCGGGTTTGCACTGCGCGAAGGCTGTCGAGACGTCGGTCAGATAGCGTCGGCATCACTGTCAAGCCAGCATTCCGTTAACGCCGAAGGTAAACTTCAGAGCTGAGCGGGCAATCTTGAACAGATCTCTACGCCTGTTTGACAGGGTGCCCGCTGCCAGTCGCGGTTCTGAATGAAACACTGCCGCTTTCACGGTTGTGGCACTGGAACAGCGCGTAGAATAAGCAGAGATGAGTCATTCATTCCACGAACTTTTCTTTGTTCGGAGAAGGGCACATGACCGAATCAGAAGTTGAAAATCTGAATCGCCCTGGCAAGGACGCTGTTGCGAGGCTGCTCAAGAAAGACGTGGCTAGGGGAGTACTTCCTGGTGCAATGGCAATACATCATCGAGCAAGAGACACTTCCCTCTTAGCCGTTGGCGTACAAGACCTTTCCACCATGCAACCTATGACGAAAGAGACACTTTTCGTCTGGGATTCGCTGAGTAAACTCTTGACTGCGGCGCTAGCCCTGACCCTCATCGGCGACGGGCGTCTGCGACTCAATGATGAAGTCGCAGGATGGTTGCCCGAAGTGGAAAAGTCACGAGTGCTGGTTAGCCCAGACGCTTCTCTGACTGACACTATCGACGCCGATAGAGCCATCACCGTTGAAGACCTACTGACCCTCAGGGGCGGACTTGGCTTCCCCGCGAACTTCGATAGTCCGATCGTGCACGAACTCACTAACACACTCCAAGAAGGTCCAACCCCTCGAACCATGGACCGAGCCAGTTGGCTCAAGGCAGCTGGGAGCCTACCCCTAGTGCATCAGCCTGGCGAAGGCTGGACCTATAACACCGGAAGCACGTTGCTCGGACTCTTCCTCGAGCGAGTGGGCAGAGAACCTCTCGACGTCTTGATGAGTGATCGGATTCTCGCTCCACTGGGAATGCAGGATGCTCGGTGGTGGGTGGATGAAAATGATGCACACAGATTTGCGTCTCGCTATGAATTGTTGGATGAGACGAAAGGGCTGCTTAACGAAGTAGACGCCCCCAGTGGGTTCTATTCTCATCCACCGTCGTTTCCCGACGGAGCCTCGGGGCTGATCGGAACAGCAGGTGACCTGCTCAAGTTCGCGATGATGCTCATCAACAATGGTCGCTATGAAGGAGGTCAACTGATCCCCAGGCACCTCGTTGCGGCAATGACAACGGACCAACTGACAAGCCAACAGCGTCAACAGGCAGGGCCATTCCTAGACTCTGGAGAAGGCTGGGGTTATGGCGGCAGCGTTCGTCAAGATGGTTCGTACGGCTGGACAGGTGGCATCGGCACCACTGCACGAGTCAATTCCCGACAAGGAACAGTCAGCATACTGTTGACCCAAGTCGCGCTCTACGGCCCCGGAGGCTCGCCCACACTCACGCAATACGAGCAGCTTGATTGACAGTTCTGATTTCGGGCACCCATCGGCGATCACGGCAAAGAAGGCCGCCGATCCCAGGCCTATCAAGCGCTCCGGGCAGAAGGCACTGACGAGATTGTCTTTGGTGTCAGTATGGCCACTGGTGCTCGCGCCGCTGTCGCGACGGACGCAAAGGCGTTACGCGCGCCCCTTCGACGCCAGTGACACTGCGGAGAGGCTGAGCAGACAGAGCACTGCGACCGCACCCAACGACACCGCGTAAGGCATGACGGGCAGCAGGGCGGCGAGCACCGTGGGCAGCAGGAATCCGGAGTAGGCCAGCGAGTAGTAGACGCCGGTGATTCCTGCGAGGTCCTTCGGTTCCGCGATGGCCTGGACGATGACGAGTCCTGCCACCACGCAGATGCCGTAGGCGATGCCGAGGACGATGGCGACGACGAAGGCCATGATCGGATCAGCTGCGAGCGCCGCGACGACCGCAAGGCCCATGCCGAGTGTCATGAGCGTGAGTCCGACGACGAGTGCACGCCCACCCGTCCACCGGTTGATGCGCGGGACAAGGTTCTGCACCAGTGCTCCGGCGCCCAGGGTGGCGACGGTGAGCACGGTCGCGTACATGGTCGTCCACTCCCCCAGTGTGTCTTGGACCAGAGCAGGCATGACCGCGTAGGCGACACCTGCTGCGGCGAAGACCCACGGTGCGGCCGGGATGATGAGGCGGATGAAGGTGCGATGGCCGACCAGCGGAATCCGCAGGCCCCGCCACCAGTGCTGAGCCGAGCGGCGCTCCCTCGCGAGAGTCTCTGGCGCAGAGAAGACTATGAGCAGTGCCGCGATGCTCAAGACAGCGTGAACCGCGTAAGGAATCATTTCGGGCAGTGGCCCCCACTGCGCCAGGCAGCCGGTGGCCGCCGCACCCATGGCGAATCCCACAGTCAGCGTCAGTGCGGGGCGGCGAGCGCCGGCGGTGATGCCGGCCGTGCGGTCGAACGGTGGGGACGAGAGTTCCTTGATCCAACTCGTGCCCACCGACATCGCCACACCTACGCCGATCCCCGCCAGCACGCGGCCCAGGCACAGCAGCCAGAAGATCTCGAAACCGAGACCAAGAAGTACGCTGCCGATGATCGCAGCGATCGTCCCGGCGACCAGGATCGGTTTGCGTCCGCGTCGATCTGAGAGCGCCGAGGCCACCAGCAGCCCCGGAATCAGCCCGCCGACGTACATTCCGAGCAGGAGGTTGGCCTGCCAGACGGCGTAGCCGCCGTCCTCTTCGTACATGTGCACGAGCGGGGTGAAGTGGTTGCCACCCCAGGCGAGCAGGAACATGGCGGGCACGATGCGAAGCCAAGCTCCGCCTCGGCGTTGGGGCACTGCTGCTGCGGAGTGAGAGATTGTCGTTGCGATCTGGTGGTCTGCTGTTTCAGTTGCGGGTTCGGAAGTCACTGCTGGCGATTCTGGGTTGAGTGCTGCGGTTTGCAAGGTCACTGGTTCTCGGGGAAGTGCGAGGACTGAATGTGCTCGCGCACGACCTTTCCGAAGCCCTTGGCCTCGCCGCGTTCTGCGAGATCGGTGAGTTCGGCATGCTCGTCGAAGAGGGTGTGCAGCGAACTGGGCTGATCGATGACCACTTGGTAGGTCAGGCGGGCCAAGCGCGGGCCCATCGTGGTCAGCATCTCCTCGACAATACTGTTGCCGCCGCTGCGGATGATGCGGGCGTGGAAGGCGTAGTCCGCACTGGCGAAGTCGAGTGGATGACTGGCGTCCAGAGCCTTCTGCTGCCGGTCGAGGAGCGTGCGCAGGTCTGCCGCCAGCGGCGCGAAGTCGCTGTCGAGAGTCAATGCCTGGACAGCGTCGGTCTCGAACATGGCGCGCACCGCAAGCAGGTCGCGGCGCTCCTGACGGGTCACCGTGGTCACGATCGCGCCCTTCTTCGGCACGAGGCGGACCAGCCTCCAGCGCTCGAGTTGGAGCATCGCCTCCCGAGCCGGTGTGCGACTGGCCCTCTGAGCCTCGGCGAGCTCAGCCTCGGTGAGGAGTTGGCCGGGCTCGTAGCGCTGCTCGATGATCTCGCGGGCGGCCCACGCAGCCATCCGCGCAGCGATCGGGAAAGCATCGCCGGTAGTCTCCCACGGGAGCGTCAGCAGGTCTTTCATTCCTCCACGCTATCAGATGCATACATTGATAGATGCATCATTGATCAGGGAATTGCAGTTCAAATATTCTTGACATCAAAATGTCAATGATGCTTTACTTTTTATGTAAAGAATCATTGACATTGCAGATGGGGTGCGAGGAAGCAGTATGGATGTTCAGACGTCGAGCCTCAAACAGGTTCGCAAGGCGGCTGGCCACACGCAGGCCCAGCTCGCCCAGCTCACAGGCGTATCGCGTCAGACCATCATCGCCACCGAACGTGGCGACTACGCGCCCAGCGTGTACCTGGCGCTGAGGATCGCACACTCCCTCGACACCACTGTCGAAGAGATCTTCTCACTTCAGGAGGAAGCATGAGCAACACTGACAAGGTTCACCGGCCCAACGCTCTGGCCGACCGGATCGCGGGACTCAACGATCCGTCGATGGGAGATGAGCGCGAACGCGATGTCATCCTCCGGGCGTATATGTTCGGCTCGGTCCTCACCATCTACGTCTTCCTTGCCCTCGCCGTTCTCTTCGCAGTCATCGGAGCGGGATTCTGGACCCTTCCTCTGCTGCTCGGCTCAGGAGTGTTGAGTGTCGCAGCGGCCAGTTACTGCAAACGTGAGAACGTCGATTTTGACCTCGCAACGGCGCTCTCTTCGCCGAGGCGGCTCATCATCTCCTACGCCACATGCGGTGCGTTCGCAATCGCCTGGGTCTTCGCCATCGGGTTCCATCAGATCACCGGCCACCCCTTGCTCCCGGCGGGCCTGGGGTCGACCATACAAAGCGCCAGCGGCAGTTCCATCGTGATCGGCGGGATCGTTGGAATGGTCATTGCGATTGCGGCGATGACCATCACCCGCCAGCGCAAGCTCAAACAGGCCCGCCTCGAGGCTGCTCGGGCTGCCGAGATCGAAGACGAGGACTGATACCCGCCTCGTCAGCAGCAAAACTACCCGCCGCAACGGGATGAAGCGGCATTACCCGTCAGCGTCCTGCTCATCGGACGCCTACTGCAGGCCATCGGCACAGGCCTACTCACACCGATCGGCATGAACATCACCCTGGCTGTCTCCCCGCGTGAGGAGTTGGACATGATCATGGGCATCATGGCCGCCATGACCACACTGGGGCCGGTGCGGGAGCAGCGATCTGGTCAGCGCGCCGCGACTCAGTTGACTGACGCGCATGAGGGGAAGCTGCCCGCAGTCTGAACGCCACACACGGCGAGCTCATTTCAGGTTGCTGAAGTTCCCGCGGAAGATCCCGGCCGGGTCCCGCTCCTCTTTGATCCGACGCAGCCGCAGCAGCGACTCTTCGGGCAGCGCATCCGCGAGACTCTCGCTCGGGTTGAGGAACGTCACGGGCTTGCGTCCGGTCGTCGGCAGAGTCCGCGCCAGATCTGCCTGCTTCTTCGTGATGGACTCAGCGGCCTCCTCGGTGATGGGCAGTCCGAACATGTAGACGCTGAACTGTTCGCTCATTGCCCCGTGCGGATTGTCGGTTGCTCGCGCGAGCGCCCCGCCGAGGTGCCTGACCTGTACCGATAGCAGCGGGTCGATGGGGGTCCCCAGTAGAGCGTTGAGCGCGGCATCATCCAGAGTGGTGAGCAGCTCCGCGCGGGAGCTGCCGGGAACAGGGTCGGTCGGTTCGGCAGTGATGGTTCCCAGTTCTGCGACGCTCATCGGTGCACGGGTGTCAGAGAGCGGCGCCGGCAATGCTTCGCTCGCGCGCATCAGGCTGCGGACCTCGGCCTCCGGCCCGAGGTAGGTCGAGTCGATCGCGACCATCGGGTCAGCGCCGGGGAAGCTGAGGAGCTCCAGCCACAGGTTCAGATTATCCGGCGCAGTCTCTGTCATCGACCGGAACACCTCGGCGACCTCTCTGGCATGGACGGCTGGCCAGAGTTGGCGCCCACCGAACACCTCCGGAGCCTCGTGCAGCTGGACCTCAAGACCGGTGACGATGACGAGTTCGCTTCCCGCGCCACGCAGCGCCCAGTAGAGCTCGGGATCCGTATCCGCTGTGACCCGTCGGGTCTGACCCTCGGCGTCGACGATGTCGAATGCGCGGATGTTGTCACCCACCCAGCCGAAGGACCGGCCGAACCAGCTCAGGCCACCGCCGAGGGCAACTCCGGCCACCGTCACAACTGGTGAGCTCCCCGGCAGTCCCGTCAGTCCGTGCTCGGCTGCGGCGCTCTGCAGCTCTCCGGCCTTTGTACCGGATCCGATCGTGGCCGTGCGCTGGCTCAGGTCGATGTCGATCGAGTTGAGCTGGGTGGTTCGTAAGAGGATCGCCCCGCCTGCTCGCCCGGTAGCGCCATGGCCGGACGGTTGGGTCGCGATCGACAGGCCCTGAGCCCGGGCGAAGCGAACAAGATTGCTGATGTCACCGACGTCAACCGCTTCGACCACGGCGAGGACGTCCTGGTCGATGGCGCGATTCCATGGTCGATGAACCTCGTCGAAATCTGAGCTGCCGGGGAACCATAGGCGTCCCTGGACAGTGGCCTGCAGTTCGTCAAGAATGGATGTCGACAGAAGAGTCACAATTGCTCCTTGGCTGGTGTTGGTACGGATGCTGATCAGTCCGACGTCTGCCGAACGTACCCATGAGTCGTTTCCCACGACGAAAGCGTGACGAGTCACCACCGGCAGGATGGCTATGACATCGAATTCGACGCCCCACCCCCTCACCGAGGTGGCCGATCAGTTCTCCTTGCATCGGCCCAAGCTGTTCGCCATCGCCTACCGCACCATGGGATCTCCTTGGGCCGCCGATGACGCGGTGCAGGAGACGTGGATTCGATTGCAACGAGCAGACATCGCGGCCATCGACAACCTCGAGGCGTGGTTGACGACGGTGACCCCCCGGGTATGCATCGACCTCATCCGCGGCGACGCCGCGAGACGCGAAGACCTGCGCTGGTCCGCGTCGACCGAAGAGACAGCGGCGGAGGAAGCGCTGGCGGATCAACCGGCAGACAGTGCCGTGCTCAAGGTCGATCTGGCGGCTGCCTTGACCATTGTCCTCGATACTTTGGGGCCCTGGAGCGTCTCGCGCTGGTCCTGCACGACTTCTTCGCACTGACCTATAACGACATCGCTCCCATCGTCGACCGCACGCCCATCGCGACCCGCCAGCTCGCATCCCGTGCACGAGCGCGCCTGCGTGGCGTCGACGTCACCAGCGCTCGACACAGGCAAGAGTCTGCGATCACGGCCTTCCTCTCCGCAGCCCGTGAGGGAGACTTCGGCAGTCTGCTCCAACTGCTTGATCCCGAGATCGAACTGCGCAGCGACCCAACGGCAGTGAGACTGGCCGGGGCTGGCGCAGAATTCGGCGCCCCTCTCCTCGATCGCGAAGTCGCCGGCCCTGACGCCGTGGCCCGAGTCTTCAACGGCCGCGCACAGGCAACCAGGCTGGTCCACGTCGATGGCGTACCCGCTGCCGCATACCTCGTCGATGGCGCTCCTCGGGCACTCTACTGGTTCCGGTTCGCATACGGCAGGGTCGCCTCCGTCGATGTGCTCGCCGATGAGAATCTCCTGGTCTCTCTCGACATCGTGGTCTAGGTGTTGTTCAAGGACTCGGAACTCGTAGGCACTGCAGACAACGCCGGTAATACCGGTAACACAGTCAATACAGAATGCGAGACATTTTTTACTCAATGCCCCTTGTCGGTTATTGTAGTCCTCGGCGCTATTCCGCGCTCGATGTCGAGCACAATTGCAGAGGAGATTCCCGGCACCCATGAGTTGGGCATTCGGTGATGTGATCAACGTGGAATCAGTTATCTGGAGCGCCATCACCCTCAGCCTCATCGCAGGAATGCTGTCGAAAGCTCTGCCTCGAGTTCCGGGCGCGGTCGTGGGAACCGCGTGGGGAGCCACGGCACTGGCAGTGACCGGAGCTCTGTTAGTCAAAGGCACCGCCGACGCCGGCCTTGAGATCGTTGGGCTCGGACTTTTAGCCACTTTCCCGGCCTTCCTCACTGGCTTCACTCTGATCAGCCTCGTCGGGGATTGGAAGCGCGAGCTCACCGCCTGACAGTTCTGGCGGTGAGCTCGCGGCCCGAGGAACGCTGCCTCACTCCACTGCTGCCTCACTCCACAAGCTTGCCGACCTGGCTGATCTCCTCGACTCGCATGAGCTCGGCGACCTCGGGATCGACGGCGGGAATGCTCTCCTTCACAACCCCGGTCGATGGCGACCACACGAGGTTGACCTGCAGGTTCTCATCCTGCTCGGGGTAGTCGCTGCGGTTGTGGCAGCCGCGGGTCTCGCGGCGCTCGAGTGCGCATTCCAGCGTGGCGCGCGCTGCCAGAGCCGAGGATTTGAGGTCGAAGGCGTGTGAGAGGTCGGAGTAGCCAGCGATGTCGGGGTGGATGCCCACGTCGCTCATGCGTGCTTCGATCGACGCGAGCTTCTCGAGCCCTTCCGACAATCCAGCCTCATCGCGGACGACTCCGGCATGGGCGGTCATAAGATTTCGGATCTCGCGCTGCAGAGCCCTGACGTTCTCGGTCCCCTCGGAGGACAGGAGATCATCGATCTCAGCCCGCGCCTCGGCGATGGCAGACTGCGACCGCACCTGCGCCTCCAGATCGGACGAGTACGCGATGGCGGACTGACCGACGATGCGGCCGAAGACGAGGAGTTCGATGAGCGAATTGCCACCGAGGCGGTTGGCCCCGTGCAGTCCGGACGATGCCTCGCCGATGGCCCACAGGCCCTCGACGTCGGTGCTGTGCTCGACCGGGTCGACCCACACCCCGCCCATCGAGTAGTGCGCGGTCGGGGCGATCTCGATCGGTGACTGGGTGATGTCGAGCATCTGCGTCTCCATCATCGTCTGGAACACGCGAGGCAGACGGCTCATGATGGTCTCGCGCGGCAGATGCGAGACATCGAGCCAGATGCCGCCGTTCTCCGTGCCGCGGCCCTCGGCGATCTCGGTGTAGGCGGCCAGGGCCACACGGTCGCGGGTGGAGAGTTCCATGCGTTCGGGGTCGTAGCGTTCCATGAACCGCTCCCCCAGTCCGTTGCGCAGGATTCCGCCCTCACCACGGGCGGCCTCGGAGACGAGGGTGCCGGCGGCGTTCTCGGGTTCGATGATGCCTGAGGGATGGAACTGGACGAGCTCGGCGTCGCGCAGTCGGGCTCCGGCCTCGACGGCCAGGCGGAAGGAGTCACCGGTGTTCTCGTCACGGCGGGAGGATGTGCGGCGCCAGATCCGATTGTGGCCGCCGGCGGCGAGGATGACCGCGTCGGCATGGATTCGGTAGCGGGAGCCGTCGACGATGTCGAAGCCGAAGGCGCCGAATACGCGGCCGTCGGCGACGAGGAGTTTGGTGATGTAGACGCGGTCGAGGATGGGGAGGTTCAGGGCCTCGGCACGATGAATGAGGGTGCGCTGGATTTCGAGTCCCGTATAGTCCCCGGCGAAAGCGGTGCGACGCCAGGTGTGGGCGCCGAAGAAGCGCTGCGAGATCCGACCGTCGTCCTCCTTCGCGAAGTCCATTCCGTATCGCTCCAGGTCTGCAATTCCCTGCTCGGCTCCCTGGGTGACGATTTCGACGGTGCGGGGGTTGGCGAGGTCATAGGATTCCTTGATCGTGTCGGCCGCGTGCTGCTGCCAGGTGTCGTCGGGGTCCATGGTGGCCAGTGCCGCATTGATGCCGCCGGCGGCCAGCGAGGTGTGCGCGTCGTCCTTGGGTCGTTTGCCGACAGCGAGGACATCGGTGCCGGATTCGGCGACCTCGATCGCGGCGCGCAGGCCGGATCCGCCGGTTCCGATGACCAGCACCGAGGTGGAGATCGTGTGTTCGTGTGCGTGGGCTTTTCCCTGTGTGGAGTTCATGTATTCCACACTAGGTTCGGCCACCTCATGCGTCCAATGTATTGTTTCGCTTGACTTGATAGCGATACGCTATAGAGATGAATCTGGAACAGCTCGCGAGCTTCGTCGAGGTCGCCAACACCGGTCATTTCACGAAGGCCGCTGCCACTCTTCACCTGGCCCAGCCGTCGCTGAGTCGGCAGATTTCGACGCTGGAGAAGGAGCTCGGCTCCGAACTCTTCCATCGCGCCCATGGACACATCAGTCTCACCGCCGCAGGCGATACTCTGCTGCCGACTGCCCGACGAATGCTCGCCGACGCCGAGGCGGTCCGCCGGGATATGGATGAGCTCGCCGGGCTGCGCAAGGGTCGCATTCGCCTGGGCGCGACGCCGACGCTGTGTGTCAGCCTCGTCGCCGAGGCGATCAGCAGCTTCCATCAAGAGCATCCCGGGGTCGAGCTCGAACTCGTCGAGAAGGGTTCGCGGGAGCTCATTGAGGCACTGGGCGCCGGCGAGCTGGATCTTGCACTCATCACGCGGACGTTGAGTCCGAGCGCGCAGATGCCGAGGTTGCGGATGCGCGAGGTGCTCAGCGAGGACCTCGTGGTGATTGCTGGGACTGACCGCCGTTCGGGCGAGAACACGTCATGGGCGGGCGGCAGCCGCAGCGATGCTCCGCTGCTGCCCGGTGACACGGTCACGTTGGCGGAAGTCGCGGCACTCCCCCAGGTGCTGTTCCATCACGGATACGATCTGCGCGAAGCCACCTCGGCGGCCTTCGATGCGGCCGGGTTGGCACCGAACACCGTCGTCGAGGGAGCCGAGATGGACGCAGTGCTGCGCTTCATCGAACGCGGACTGGGAGTCGCAATCGTCCCGGCCATGGTCCTCGTCGATCGGCCACGCCTGACCTCGGCACAGCTGCTGAAGCCGAGCCTGTCGCGAACGGTCAGCCTCGCCACCCGCGCGGACGTACGGGCGACCAGGGCCGCCTCGGCGATGGAGAAGACGATCCTCTCGACTGCGAGGGCGCTGACCGAGGAGGACACCGGACTGGCGGCGTATGTGCGGTTGGTGGAGTAGGGCCCGGTTGGCAGAGTAGGGCGCGGGGGCGGCCTCGCAGACCTTGGCCGATTCTGAGCTCACCGAGGCCCAGAATGCATTGATCAGTGAGTCGTTCGCCATCCTTTGGCGGGTCCGGCCAGCGCTTTTCGACCGAAGACGTGATCGCCTCACTGACAGCCAAGCGTGCGAGCTGCCCGCCCATGAGTCCAGACAGCTCGCTCCTCGGTCGCTACTCAGAATCTGTTTCTTGATTTCATTGACGAATACGATCGAGCCGCATTTGCGCAGTAGCCGCGTGCGCCGACATACCCTCTGACTCAGAGATCACGATGGTCGCCGGCGCGACAGTGTCAGTTGCCTCCTTATCAACCCGCTGATACGTCAGTGGTTTGAGGAAGCGGGAGACCGATAGTCCTGCACTGTGCTTTGCTCCGCCCGCGGTCGGAAGCGTGTGATTGGTTCCTGCCATGCCCTTATCCGAATACGCTACAGTGCTCCACTCACCGAGAAAGATCGAACCGTAGTTCCGCAGGCGCTTGTGGTACCAGCCGTCGTCGGCTGTTATGACCTCGAGGTGCTCCGGAGCAAGATCGTCCATCAGCGAGGCGGCAACTTCCCGATTCTCCGCCACGGTCACCGAGCCAAAATCACGCCACGCAGGCCCACAGATGTCAGCTGTCGACAGCGTCTTCAGCTGACGGTCTACAGCAGCCATGACCGCGTTGCCGTGGGTGCCACTCGTGGTGACGAGTGCCGCCGGCGAATTCGGACCATGCTCGGCCTGGCCAAGAAGATCTGCAGCAACAAGTTCCGGATCAGCTGTCTCGTCGGAAAGGACTGCAACTTCGGACGGACCGGCGAGCAGGTCGATGGCCGCGCGACCAAAGAGCTGGCGCTTCGCTTCCGCGACGAAGGCATTGCCCGCACCGACAACCATGTCGACAGGGAGATCCTCGAGCAGACCAAACGCCATAGAGGCGAGGGCTTGGACCCCACCGAGGAGAAATACTCGGTCAACTCCCGAAACATATGCCGTATAGAGCACCGCATCGTTTGCTCCTCCGGAGGGCTGCGGCGGAGTGCAAGCGACGACGTGAGGCACGCCGGCAGCTTTGGCGACACCGACGGTCATGAAAGCGCTGGCGGTCAGAGGGAAGCGCCCCGCTGGCATGTAGGCTCCGACTCGGCCCACCGGCACGTAGTGAACACCTGTGTGAACACCCGGTGCGAGTTCCACCTCGAAATCGCTGTGGCCTTCTCGCTGCCTGTGGGCGAAAGCCTGTGTCTGTCGCGCCCCCAGGTCAATGGCTTCACGCAGCGCGGGGTCGAGCCGTTTCCCACTCGAGGCCAGTGTGCTGGACGCGATCTCGAAGTCATCTCCTTCCCACCCGTCGAGGTCCCGCGCATAGCCGCGAATGGCGTCAATTCCACGATTCTCGATATCGAGCAGCATCGTTGAAACGGTTTTCACCACTTGGGGGTCGCGTTGCGCGGCAGGCACATCGATTGGAGACTTCAATCGTGTGAAGTGACCTGCATTTGCCTCAAGAACTGGCGTTGTGAATTGCATGGTGTATTTCCTACTCTTTCGTCGACGAAGCAAAGTGAGTATGAGGCGGGGCGCTATGTAGCCATCGCGTGTGGTGACATTGTGACGAAGCCACGACTGTCTACATCTGTGGAACGAGCAGTTGCCTGAGAGCGCTGCCGTTACTGAGGTCATGCAGACTTTGCTCTGCCTCTTCAAGCGGGCGTCTGGCACTCACCAGCTGGTCAACGAGCAGGCGTTCTTCCATGTACTCCTTGACAAGCCACGGGATATCGCGGGAAGGACGAATCCCACCATAATTCGAACCGATGACTCTCTGATCCAGGTCGACCAAATGTTGCGGCTCGATGCTTATCCGAGTGCCGGCAGGAGGAATGCCGACAATCACGGCGCATCCGCCGATAGCCAGCATCGCAATAGCCTGCTCGCTTGTTCGCTGGTGGCCTATGGCGTCAAAGGCATAGTCGACCCCGTCGGGAAGGATGCTGCGCAATGCATCAGGAACATCCAAGTCAGGTGTTGCAGTTATGGTGTCCGTCGCTCCGAAGGTGGTGGCCAAGTCAGTCTTATCGTCTTGGATATCGACCGCGACAATTCGCTCGGCTTGAGCCATTCGCGCTCCTTGGATGACCGATAAACCGACTCCCCCGCAACCGATGACTGCAACCGTGGCCCCAGGGGGAACCTGTGCGGAATTCCTCACCGCGCCAACACCGGTAGCAACCGCGCAGCCGACGAGTGACATCTGCTCCAAAGGGGCATCTTTTCGAATCTTCAGGGCCCCCGATGCAGGCACTACTGCGCGTTCAGCGAATGCCGAGGTGCCGAGATAGTGGTGCACCGGGTCTTGCCCCTGGCTCAAGCGACTCGTGCCGTCGTTGAGTGTCCCGCCAAGTGCAACAGTGGTCGCCGCGACTTCGCAGCGAATCTCGCGCCCCAAAAGACAATTACGGCAATTGCCACACGGTGCGACCCATGAGAGCACCACGTGATCTCCCTCGCGCAGGTGCGATACTCCCTTCCCCACGGCTGTGACTATCCCGCTTCCCTCGTGTCCCATGACGAGCGGCAACGGGAGGTCCCAGTCTCCTCTACGCACGTGTAGGTCCGAGTGGCACACTCCAGCCGCAGCGATCTTGACCTCAACCTCGTGAGGACCCGGCCCCTGGAGCGTCACCTGCTCCACTTCGACGGGCTTGTCGCTGCTCCGAAAGACAACCGCTCTCATTCTGATTCCTCCTTTTGATCCTGCACCACGATCGCTGCAAGCTGATCGTGGCTTTGATGAGTCGGTGCCGTTGACTCGGAGTCCCGCAGTGCAAAAGCAAATTCAGGACCCGCCGCGCCCTTCGCGATCCTCTTGCGAAGGATCAGCAGCCAATACAAGGAAGCGCTCGCCATAGTGATGAGGAAGACGACTCCGTTCGCGCGGAAGTCCGGGAGCAACATGAGTGCAGCCAGAACAATTCCGAACACTGCGATTCCAAATAGATATAGGGGCACACGGGCACGGCCAAGATCGAAATAGCCAGGCTCAGATTTGGGGATTCGACCTTTCATATGAGCATTGAGCAGACCGCTCGTGGTGAGTATGTACACGGTGAAATATCCGAGTGCAGACATTCCTGTGATGTAAGCAAAAGCAACCTCATTGGCAAATGCAGACAAGAGCAGAAGGGTTGAAATCAGTCCGGTCGCCCAGACTGCGTTCGTCGGCACCCTATATTTGGCCGAGACTCGTCGCAGATAGGTGGAGCCCGGGAGCATGTTGTCCCGAGCCATCGAGTACACCACTCGGGTTGCAACTAGCATGTTCGCCAAGACGCAAACCAAAATATTGGTCAGCGCGAAGAGGACGACCAGCTTCGCGAACAATGGAGACACCTGCTGAGAGAAGATGTCAGCGACTGGCGAGGCACTCTCAGCCAATGTCTCAGAGTCATTCACCGCGAGCAGATAGATGATGTACATCGCGAACTCGATTACTGCTGCTGTGCCCAAGGCGTAGAACATCGTTCGTGGGATTACCCGCCGCGCGTCTTTCGTCTCTTCGGCAATGTCAGCCGCGGCTTCCACTCCAAGAAGTCCGAATATGCAGGCGAGGCTCGATGTGAGCCAGATCAGGATGTACGGGGCACCAGCAACCGGGCTGGCCTGAAACAAGAAATCGATACTTTGGGCAGTGCCCGAGCTGAACGCGACAATCGCGATGACTGCAGTCGATCCGATAGTGACGACAAACTCAAGCGCTACTCCGATGTTGTTGAGAACCGTTGCCAGCCGCACCCCATAGACGTTGATGACAACACAGACAAGCACGATGGCGATCGATAACCAGATCTGCATACTGGCCGTGACTTGCAGCCCGAAGAGATTGCCCAGGTAACCCGCCATCACATAGGCCACGCCCGTAAAACCACTGATGAAACCGACGGCTCCGGCGAATCCCGTAAACCAGCCCATATGAGGACTGACAAGACGAGTCGTCCATTGGTATGCATACCCCGATAGCGGCAATTTCGCTACGAGGTCGCCGGCGATCAAAGCCCAGACAAAGAAGATTGCAACCGCGAGTGGGAACGTCCATACAAATGCCGGGCCTGCTGTAGCGATACCGTAGCCAAATCCCGAAAACACTGCGGTGGTGGCGCTGATGACAGCGAAACCCAGCAAGAATGAGGATAGCTTGCCCACAGATCTGTTGAGTTTCTGCGTGTATCCAAACTGACTGAGGTGCTCGTCCTCGTCGGTAGTGCCCATGATTCATCCTCTCGATCTGAGGTCAACCTTGACCTTGTCAATGAGTCTATGAACGCACGAACCAATGGACAACTATGCTATTTCTGTCAGATACCATAGGGTAACGCTATGGCTCTGACTCTTATACAGCTTCAAATCTTTCTGGCCGCCGCGAACCTTGGGTCATTTACGGCTGCGGCCAAGTCCCTGCACATGTCACAGCCGACGGTGTCTGAAGCAGTTCGGCGAATCGAGAACTCATACGGGTCTCGCCTGTTTATTCGGGGAAGCCGCCGGCTGGTTCTGACGCCGACTGGCGAGGAACTGCTCCCTCTCGCTGACGGAGCTCTGAGCAGCGCCCTGGCTGCAGACCAAGTATTGAAATCAATTCGAGGCCTGGAAGGCGGCGTCGCCTCATTTGGTCTACCGAGAAACGCAAAATACTATTCAATGGCAAATCTGTTGAGTTCATTCAACCGCTCCTATCCGAAAGTGCGGCTCCGCGTCTTCGGGATCAATTCGGCCGATGTCGCCGACATGGTGAGTGAGGGCAAGCTCGAAGCAGGGGTTGTCGTCCTGCCAATCGAAAGCGATGAGCTTGAGCTGACCCCAATGTTGAGAGACGAAGTGTTGTATGTCAGCTCGGACCCCGAACACGCACTCGCACCGATCAGTATCGAGACTCTCAGTGAGCGTTCACTGATTCTGTACGACGCGAACGCTGGATGGCGAGATCCAACTCGTCGACAGATTGCAGAGCGTGCGTTGCTTGCAGGTACCAGCGTTCAGCCGCTCATCGAAGTAGAGCAGGTCGATTCTGCATTGGAGTTGGTCGTCAGCGGTGCTGGCGATACCTTCGTCTCCCGGTCAATTGTCGAAAGTGAAGCGTTCCCATCGCATCTCCACTCAGTCGCGTTCGAACAACCGCTCTATGACACTCTTGCAATTGTGAAGCGTCAAGACGGAAACTTATCACCGGCAACTGCTGAACTCGCCCGGCTCGCGCGCGAGATTCTGTCTCGCTCGCCACTGAGCATTGGTACCGCTCAAGCCTGAAAACACGAGAGGTACCCGGGATCGGCCCTGATCGGATATTCCGAGTCGAGGGCGCTGACCGAGGAGGACACCGGACTGGCGGCGTATGTGCGGCTAGCGGGGTAACTAGTCAGCGATACTTGAGACTGTGGACATCAGCGATTGCGACGACCGGCAACGGACGCTCACCTCACGCCGATCGGCTCGTCACACCTTGGTTATTGCGTGGTGACACTCTGAGAACACGTCGCTGACCTCATGCCGCACAATGGTGATCAGCTCGTTCCAACGCTGGAATGGTGTCGCGGGCGGCCCGGCCGAAGGAAGAAGAATCACAGGCAGTCATCTCGGGCGCCGGCGGCGAACTTCAGATCTGGTCAACGTCAGCTGGTCCCGATATTTCTGAATCTTCTGTCGCTGAGTGACAGCGGCGTCCGAGTTCCTACGTGCGATTTCCGCAACGATGACGTCAGCGATCAGCCACGCACCTGCGGATTCAGTCGCAGCGGTGCCGACGGCACTTGAAATCGGCAAATGAATAATTGAGCTATCAAGATCCGGTGGCGGCAATTCTTGCGAGATAAGGACCATGGTGGTCGCGTTCTCCAAGGCCAATCTCATGACGACTTCGATTTCTGGAAATATTGCATGTGGCGCAAAGACGATCAACGGTGTCGACTCTGAGAGTTTCGCCAAGGCATCCGCACTTGCGTGTCCGGCATCACTGATTAGTGAAGTTGCGAAGCCGAGCCTATCCAACGACAGCGATAGGTAGTCCGCGATGTAGCGGGCAGAACCCAGTCCGAATAGGAAAGTTTGAGTGCACTGCTCAATAGCCGCACACGTGCGGGAGAGTTCGTCCGATTCAAGGCTGGACGCGGTACGCAGGAGCAGATCAGAGATATCCGAGGCGACCTTTGTCGCCACCTGAGCCGGAGTTGCGCCTGCTCCGGCGCTGGCGAGCTCGTCTAGCTGGGCCCTAATGGTCGCGGTGAGACTCAGTTCCCCATCGATGGAATGGGCATAGGCCACCTTCATTTCTTTGATACCGGTGAACCCGAGGCTACGTGCGGCACGAATGACCGTTGCTTCACTAGTGCCAGCCCAATGTGCGATCGCGGACACCGAGCTCGTCGCGAACTTGAGGGGCTCGCGAGTGGCGAACTGCCCTACTCGCTTCTCTTGCGCACTTAGCCCGGTCAGGTCGAACTGTGGTGGACGGTTTTCAGACATGGCACCATCATCTCAGACTGAAGGTTAAATTTCATATGGCAACATCATGAAAGTTCTACTACACTCATGGAGTCAGTGGTCCACATCACACAAAGGAGTGCACATGCAATTTGATGTTGTCATCGTCGGCGGAGGTGCGCACGGGTGCGCCCTCGCCTACGAGCTAGCTAAGAACAATAGATCCGTCGCAGTCGTGGAGGCCCGATCTCTAGCCGCCGAGGCCTCCGGCGGTTTCGGCAAACGAGGCGTCCGCGCGAACTTTCGAGATATTCGCGAAATGCGGCTGATGGCCGAGGCCCACGAACACTGGCCACGCCTTGCCGATGAGCTCGAGGGAGAAACTGGATATGTCCGGACTGGCGGTCTGTTTCTCGTCGAGAAGGAGGCGGTTGGGACAACCGGCGGAGTGGTGGCGAGCAAAGTACGAGCAAGCACGCAGACGCGCCTGGGCATCCCGACCGAGGTCTGGGATCAGAAACAGGTCTTCGACGCGCTACCGACGGTGTCGAATGCGATCCGCTGCGGAATCTACACTCCCCAGGACGGAATCGCCTCACATGAGGCGACGACACTCAGCTACGCGAATGCCGCACAGCGCAATGGAGCCGTCTTCATCGAGAACACCACGGTGGCGGGAATCAACACGCAAGAGGGCGGGCACGCCACCGGTGTGACTACGGCCACAGGAGAGGCCATCGTTGCCCGTCAGAGCGTCGTAGTAACTGCCAATGTCGCGTCGGCTGGCCTCATTGGAAATGTGTACGGCGGATCGTTGCCAACCTGGCCGGTCTACCCCCAGGCGCTGCTTCTCAAATCACAGCACAAGCCGGAAATCCCATTTCTTACCGGTCACGACAGCCGTTCGCTGTCGATCAAAATCCTCGAAAACGACCTCGTCATGCTCAGCGGCGGATGGCGGGGGCAATACGACCCTGAGACTGGCAGGGGAACAACAATCCAGGCGAATCTCGATGGCAATATCGCCGAATTGCGCACAGTGTTTCCCGGGCTCGGCGAACTCGAACTTATTCGAGCGGAAGCGTCGCGTTCCGAATCCTCGTGTATTGATCAGATCCCAATTATCGATGTGGTTCCCGGCAGCACAAACGTGGTGGTGGCCGCGGGGTGGTCAGGCCACGGGTGGGCTCTCGTTCCCTCAGTCGCGAGAAATCTCGCAGCCTGGATACACACCGGCCACAAACCGAGTGCTCTCAAACCGTTTACCTTTTCCCGTCTTAGTCTGGAGGCAGGACAATGTTGACAATACTTCCAATTGATTCCGGCACACTTGATTCGCTCATGCTCGCAATTGGCATTCTAGGGATTCTCCTGATAATCGGCATGGCCCTGCGCTCTATCATTCCGCTGTTTCGCCGATATTTCATACCAGCGGCGCTCATCGGCGGTGTCATCGGCCTAGCAGCCGGGCCCTACGGGTTCGGGCTTGTCGGAAACGATATCAATTCGACCTGGGCCGCAATGCCTGGCATTCTCATATCGGTGGTGTTCGCCCCAATGCTCATGGGTCAGGAACTACCGAAGTTTCGCGAGTCGGTGAAAGTCGCCGCACCGATGATCGTCTACTCATACTTCAGCAGTTTCATTATTGTCGGCATACCCGCGCTACTAACTTTCTTCCTCTTCACTCCAGTGTTCGGCGTCAACCCACTATTTTCGACGATTTTCGAGGTCTCGTGGCCGGGTGGTCATGGAACAGCAGCGGGAATGACGCCTGCCTATGAAGATCTGGGCTGGGCAGACGGCGGCTCGCTTGCTTTGGGATCAGCCACAGCCGGTCTACTCTTTGGGATTATTGGCGGCATGATCATGCTCAATCTCGCCGCCAAGCGGGGACGACTGGCCGCTACCCGCGGAAAAGCAGAGCTGAAGACCGCAAGCGATCTCCTGCCCGAGCCTGATATCCATTCGAAAGGGCGAATCAATAAAGCATCTCTCGACAACCTAGCGCTCCACGTGACACTCATCGCAATAGCAATACTGATCGGATGGGCGCTGAAATTCGTCGTTGATATGGTGATCACCGGTGTACCACTGTTCCCTCTGGCTATGATTGGCGGACTGATAATTCAGCTCATTGCCAAGCGCTCCGGATTGGCTCCGCTAATCGACAAAGCAACAATGAGTTCGATCGCTGGCTGGGCACTAGATTTCTTAGTGGTCTCCGCAGTCGCGTCGATCTCTATTCCCGTAATCCTCGACAACTGGGTGTCTCTGCTAATCTGTCTGATCGTAGTCGCAACCATCAGTCTGGGCGTGTTCTACTACTTGAGCCCTCGATTGTTCAAAGAGGACTGGTTCGAAGCCGGCATCGTCAACTTCGGGACCTGCACTGGTGTCGTGTCGGTAGGGTTGCTTCTCTTGAGAGCTGCCGATCCCGAGATGAAGACAGATGCTGGCCGTGCGTTCGCGCTGAAGTCACCATTCACCAGTCCATTTATTGGGGGCGGCTTCGTAACGGCTCTGTATCCGATCCTCGCCATTCGCTATGGCAACCTGTGGCTGGGAATCGGCTGCTTGGTAGTCTGTGCGCTCATACTGCTGGCGGCGAAGATATTCGGACTCTGGAACTCCCCACAACGAGTACGGAGCGATTCACAGGTCTACCAAAAGTGAGCGATCCACAGCCCAGTACCTTGATCGAAGAGATCGATCTATCGGGGTGAGGACGCCGCGGCGGTCCGAGCGTCTATCGGGCAACATTTGCAGAGCGGGACCAGTCGTATTTAGGGCTCGGCCGCCTCTAAAGACCAAAGAGTCGACCGCAATCCACAGCCAGTCGCGTACTCCAGCAAAATTCTGGCACTCTTCACCCATCCGTGGGACACCATCGCCCTAGAAAGTCAGGTTTTCAACATACAAAGTTGAGAAATGCCAGCGAATCCGTTGACTGGAACCGACCTACCGACACCAGATATCTGCTTCGACGCCACAGCGGCGTTCCTGGGCTCAGATGTTAAGTGTCGCAACTCTATGGCTGTGCCGAAGCCTTAGAGTTGCGACACTTTTCGTCGAACTTATGGGCATCACATTGAGATACATTCAACGACTACGTATTTCCACAGTACGATGCAACCGTGCCGATTCGGTGGAAGTAGGTCTCGCAACCTGACCTCCAAACTCCCCTATTCATCATCAGTTGCGAAAAATATTGCACGGGACTATGGCGACCGAGGCTGAAGTGTCGTCGTATTTTACTCAGCTACAGATCGCCCCAGTAACATCGCATACCAGAAGTCGCGGATCAGACCGGACCCGCGCTCCGCTCAAAACCAGGCGTCGGCGAGCAGCTTCAGGGAACGCTCGGCCGCTGCGGGGTCGTAGGCATAGGTGACGGTGATGAGCTCATCTGCCCCGGTGCGCTCGACGAACTCTGACATCTGACGGGTCGCAGTCTCGGGTGAGCCCACGGCGCTGATCTGAAGCATCGGGTTGTCACCGCCGTCGGCCAGCTCACTTGGGTCGACCGGTGGCTGCAAATGACGGCGGCGACCGCGGCCGATGTCGGCGAACATCTGCTTGACCGACGTGAACTCGCGCTGGGCGGCGTCGTCTGTCTCGGCCACCATCACGTTGATCCCAGCCATGACGTAGGGCTTGTCGATCTGTGCGGTGGGTGCCTCGGTGGTGAAGGAATCGCGGTAGACGCGGATCGCGGCATCGATCTGGTCAGGAGCGAAGTGTGAGGCCAGCGAGAACGGCAAACCAAGCTGACCGGCGATCGCGGCGCCGTTCGTCGTCGAGCCGAGCACCCAGATGGGGACATCGGTGTTGGCAGAGACAGCAGATTCGATCGGCATCGTGTGAGCCTTGCCCTCGGAGCTGAACCAGCCCTGCATGTCATAGATGTTCTGGGCAAAGGACTGCGGTTCGGCCGATGAACGGCTGAGCGCCTGGGCTGTCATTCCGTCGGTGCCCGGCGCGCGGCCCAACCCAAGGTCGATGCGATCGCCATGGATGTTGGCCAGCGTGCCGTACTGCTCGGCGACCATGAGCGGAGCATGGTTGGGCAGCATCACTCCGCCTGAACCCACACGGATCTTCTCGGTCACCGACGCAGCCTGTGAGATCAGCAGCGCCGTGGCACTCGCAGCCAGTCCCATGGTGTTGTGGTGCTCAGCGAACCAGAGACGACTGTAGCCGAGCTCATCGGCCAGGCGTGCGGCCTGCATCGAGGTGTCGATGGCTTCGCTGGCGGTGGATCCGTCACGGATGGGGACGAGGTCGAGAATATTCAGTGGAACGGACAAGGTGATGGGTTCCTTCGGTCGAGGATGTAAGTGATCAGTCGTTAAGGACAACAGCCGCGCGCCGAGGTTCTATTCCGCAAACGCACTCGGACGTGGTGGGGCCCCGAGCACACTTGCGCTCGGGGCCCCACCATCAGAGCTGATCTCTTATGTCAGCGTCAGATCAGCATCACTCGTTCTTCGGGCCGTCTCCCGAGTCATCATCATTGGTGGTGCCGGGCAGGCCCTGGGCCTTGCGGCGCATGAGGAGGACGACGATGACGATGATCGCCAGACCGCCGACTCCGAGCAGAACGATCATCGGGGTCGACATCCCGGAATCGCTTCCAGTCGATTCGCCGATCTCGCCGCGCTCTTCGGTGTCCTTGCCCGGTTCGTCGACGACGCCGCCGCCGAGTCCAGCCTGTGAGGACTGTTCGACAGAGCCGCCTGCACCTTCGGCGTCAGCGATTGTGAAGTCGAAGTCACCAGAGATCGGGTGACCGTCCGATGACACCACGCGCCAGGTGACCTTGTAGTCGCCGGGCTTGAGGTTGTCGGGCAGTGCAACGGTGAGCTTCTTGCCGTCGACAGCGAGTTCACCTGCGGAGACGTTCTTACCATCGATGACGACCTTGACCTCGGAGCCGACCTCCTGGACTTCACCGGAGAACGTCATCTCGATCCATTCAGGCTGCTGGTCGACCGTCGTTCCGTCCTCAGGGTTCGACGAGACGAGCTGGTCATGAGCACTGGCCGGGGCGAAAGCAAAAACACTCAAGGCAGCCACCAGCAGGGCAGCGAAGCCGAGCTTGAGAGCGGACCACGTGGTTCGAGTCATGTCAGTATTCTCCTTCAACAATTACCTTCAGTATCACCGAGTCTGCTCGGCCACAGAGTGCAGATAGTCCGTGAGTCCCGGCACGGACACTTCTATTGTCTCAAGAGTTTCTTCGAAATCCTTTAATTGCCCCGCCCACGGGTCGGGAACATCCGGTGCGGGAGCATCGACTGCCGTCTCCTGAGCCACCCGCGGATCGAATTCGCGCAGCATACGCAGCTGCGGGCGCACCTCGGCGGGGAGGTCTGCAACGAGGTTCTGCAGGGCTCGGTAGTGTCTGCGGGTCATCGCGATCGCCACGTCACGTTCGGCCAACCATTCGGAGGTGATCTGGCGAGCGACATGATTCTCGGTGCGGTAGCCGGCGGTCTTCAGTACCCGTGCCTGAGTGGGGTCGATGGGGTTGCCGGCCTCCTCATCGCTGATGCCGGCCGAGTCGACAACAGCCTCGGCGCCGCTTCGTTCCAGGTGGCTCTGGAGCACGCGTTCGGCTGTGACCGAACGACAGATATTGCCCGTGCACACGAACACCACGGATGCCGCCATTGTACGTTCCTCCTCGTCGACCCGACACCCACTGCTGCGGTGGGCCACCAGCGCATGCGCGCCGGAGAATCCTGACCATTGTCCCTACTGATCACGATACTGTTGCACCATGACATCTGTTACATCGAACGCTTCGGCGCGCCCTCAGGACGATCTGTTCCGCCACATCAACGGCGAATGGATCGACTCGTTCATCATCCCCGACGACCGTGCCGGCGACGGCGCGATGCGCGAACTCTTCGACACCGCGGAGACCAAGGTCCGCGACATCATCACCGCCGTCTCCGACGCCCCGCAGGAGCCGGGCAGCGAAGGCCAGAAGGTCGCGGACGTGTTTTCCTCGTTCATGGATCTCGACCGGATCAACTCGCTCGGAGTCACTCCCCTCGATTCCTCCTTCGCCGCCATCGACGCTGCCGAGGACAAATCCGAGTTGGCGAATCTGCTCGGCCGCCTCGAGACCGAAGGCGTCGGCGGTGTCATCGGCGGCTACGTCACCGCCGATGCGAAGGACTCCGACATCTACGCCCTCTACCTCGTTCAGGCCGGCATCTCCCTGCCCGACGAGGACTACTACTTCAACGATGACCACGCCGAGGTGCGCGTGAAGTTCGTCGAGCACGTGAAGAAGATGTCCGCCCTCGGCGGGATCGGTGCCAAGAGCGGAATCTCCGACACCGAGGTGGCTGCCAAGGTGATGGCGTTCGAAACCGCCCTTGCCCGCCACCACTGGGACCGTGTGGCCTGCCGTGATGCGGAGAAGACCTACAACAAGTTCACCCTCGAGCAGCTGCGCGAACTGGGCCCGGGCTTCGACTTCGACTCCTGGTTCTCGACGCTGGCCGCCGATGTCGACGGTGAGCTGTCCTACTTGGTCGTCGGCCAACCCTCTTACGTCACCGGCCTGGCCGAGGTGTGGGAGCAGACCGACATCGAGACGATCAAGACCTGGCTGCGCTTCTCCGTCCTCTCGGACACGGCCTCGCTGCTGACCGATGAGATCGTCGAGGAGAACTTCGACTTCAACGCCCGCACCCTCTCGGGCACACCTGCCCTGAGGGAGCGCTGGAAGCGCGGTGTCGGACTGGTGCAGGGCCTCCTCGGCGAAGCTGTGGGCAAACTCTACGTCGCGCAGGAATTCCCACCGGCTGCCAAGGACGCGATCGACCACCTCGTCGAGATGCTCATCAAGGCCTATGACAAGTCGATCAACGAGCTCGACTGGATGAGCGCGGAGACGAAGCAGAAGGCCCTGGTCAAGCTCTCGAAGTTCACACCCAAGGTCGGCTACCCCGAGGTGTGGCGCGAATACCCGGCCGCGATCGATTCCTCGGATCTGGTCGGCAATGTCCGTCGCTGCTCCCGCGCGGAGCACGTGCGCCAGATCAAGCGCATCGGCAAGGAGATCGACCGCACCGAATGGCTGATGACGCCGCAGACCGTCAACGCCTACTACCACCCGGTGATGAACGAGATCGTCTTCCCAGCCGCGATTCTGCAGCCGCCGTTCTTCGACGCCGCCGGTGATGTGGCCGCGAACTTCGGTGCCATCGGCGCGGTCATCGGCCACGAGATCGGCCACGGCTTCGATGACCAGGGTTCGCGCTACGACGGCGACGGCAACCTCGTCGATTGGTGGACGGCCGAGGATCGGGAGCGCTTCGAGGAGCGCACCAACGCCCTCATCGCCCAGTACGAGGCCCTGGTTCCGGCCGGCCTCGAATCCTCACAGCATGTCAACGGCGCGCTGACCGTGGGCGAGAATATCGGCGACCTGGGCGGACTGTCCATCGGCTGGAAGGCACTTGAGCTGGAGTTGGGTCGGGTGCCGTCGTCCGATGAGGCCGCGACGTTCTTCGAAGCCTGGGCCAAGGCCTGGCGGGCGAAGATGCGCACCGAGGAGCGCGTGCGACGGCTGAGCATCGACCCACATGCACCGGAAGAATTCCGCTGCAACCAGGTCGTGAAGAACATGACCGCGTTCCACGACACCTACGGCGTCAAGGAATCCGACGGAATGTACCTGGCACCCGAAGAGCGCGTCACCATCTGGTGAGCCGGGTTCCTGGGCCGGTCAGCAGGGTGCCGGGGCAGGTGAGCAGGGTGCCTGGGCTGGCAAGCAGAGTGCTTGGCACTCAGCGGCCCTGACCCTCGGAAGTGAGCAGGCGGCGGCTCGGACACTTCGCGGTGTCCGAGCCGTCGCCTTTTGTGCTGCCAGCGGTTCCTGCAGCCGCTAAAACCCTGTGACGTCACTAATTGCGGGCGGCGCCGGGCGCAATTAGTGACGTCGGGGAGGTTTAGTACGATTTGCTGCGCCTGAGCGTTGCGGTTTACCTGCCGACCGCTCCGTCGTCTCAGCGGTGCTGGCGGATGAGGCAGACCATGCGGTAGTCGAACTCTTCCCAGCTGGTGATCGGGGCGTTTGCCTCCATCGCCGCCTCGAACTCGTCGATCTCGTCGAAGTCCGACTCCAGCGGAATGTCGTAGGACATCTCGACGTAGATGAGTCCGCTCGCATCGGTGTGCACTACGTCGAACCCGGCGTTCTGCGGCGTCAGCTCATTGTTCATCACGATGAGCAGCTTGCCGTCGGTGCCCGCGTACTCTTCCTCGATGCCGTCGACATAACCCTCGGACTCGCGCAGTTCGCGCTGGGCTCGGATGACGAACTCGGCATACGCGCCGATGCCGATCACGGGGATGCGGGATGTCAGGGCCTCGGTTGCGACCTTGACCAGGCGCGACCTTGCCTTGCGCGTCAGCGGCGCGACATCGCCTCCGGACATGGCAACGCCGTCGAAGCCGACCAGCGATTGAGCGTTGTGTTCGTGATTCGGGTTGAGCAGCGTGGTGTCGAGTCCGAAGCGGGCATACCACGGCCGGGTCACCTCGGCGCTCTCTTCGTCCCACCACACGTAGAACAGGAACGGCACGTTGATGCCGGCTTCCGAGAAGTAGAACGGCGGGGTGCGCTCCCCCGCGGTGACCTCGAAGGGAACGACGTTGCCCTCGATCGGTGCCGGGCAGGTGGCGAAGGCAGTGAACGCGAACGGGTAGTTGACGGCCCGGTTGAAGTCGACGACCAACGAGCCGTCTTGGTTCGGGACACCGAGGTCGAGGGTCCTCCACGCGGGTGTGGAGACTCCATTCGTGGAGTCGTGGAAGTCGAGCTGCAGCCCGCTGGCGGGGTTACCTGTGGCTAAGAGCTTCACCTCGCCTGCCTCACTGGTGAAGGAGACGGTGCCGACTGCCGGAGTCAGCACGTTCAGGTCATCCTGTGCCGTGTTGATCGTGTGCACTTCAGGTTTCTCGAAAGGAGTGAACTTGGCGAGGAACACGAAGCTGAGGTTCGGTTCGAAGACGGGAACTTCGAAGAACTTGCCCAGCAGCGGCGACTTGGAATCGCGCACCCGGATTCCGATCCGTCCGGCACGGTCGATGAGCTCGTAGAGCACATTGCCGACGGTGAACCATTGGAGTGATCCACCGGCAGGCAGCTTCGCGCTGAATCCGTTCTCTTCGACCCGCACCTCGGGCCCTGCGATCTCGGTGATCTTCGGCAGAATCGTGGTGTCGCTCGGCACCGAAGCCGAGCTGGAAGGAGACGCAGCATTGATGCTGGGGCCCGCCTCGGCTGACTTGCTCAAAAGGTCGAAGGTCGCGGCAGCGGGACCGGCTTTGATCCCAGATTCAAGGGCCACACTGACCCAACCGTCAGCGTCGACGGTGAAGGTGCCGGGAGCGTCGGGCCAGGTCGTCGCATCGTCGAGCCAGTGCAGACCGGACACACTCAGCCAGCCGAAGGGAGTCGCCAGTGCCGAGTTCCTCGAATCCCGCCATGTGTTCCATTCGGTCACGAACTGGTTCACTTCGAACACTCCTTGTATTGCATTGCTTCTTGGCGCTTGTTCACGGGCTCTCGGGTGATGGACGGCGCAGCCCGAGCGGTCGATGGCTCCTGTGGCACCAGCCCCTCACCCGCTGCCGTGTCGACGCGGCCTCGAAGACCAATGCCCTTGTGGCCAAAGCTACCGCAAACGATAAGCTGTGAAAATGAGTACATCGCCCGTGAGACCACGTACGAAGACCCAGGTCGCAGCCGATCTGGCAGACTTCATCAGTTCTTCCCCCAGCTCCTATCATGCCACCGCGACGGCGGCTGCACGATTTGAGGCCGCAGGTTTCCTCCAACTCGATGAGCGCGAGAAATGGTCTCTCGAGCCTGGTCAAAGCCACTATGTCATTCGTGACGGTGCGATCATCGCATGGCGGACTCCGGCAAGCAAAGTCGGCGTCTCCGAGGCTGGCGCGGATGAACCCTCCAGCGACTCGAGTGAACTTTTCAGCAACTCTGGCGGACCGCCCGGCACGGTTCCCGGCTTTCGCGTGTTCGGTTCTCACACGGACTCCCCAGCCTTCAAACTCAAGCCGGGCGAGGAGTTCACCGCCGAGGGAACTCGGCAGATCGGCGTCGAGATCTACGGCGGACCGCTGCTCAACTCGTGGCTCGACCGGGAGCTCGCACTGGCTGGGCAGCTCAGCCTCGCCGACGGTTCCGTCGTCCTCGCGCAGACCCCGCCCATCGCGCGCATCCCACAGCTGGCCATCCACCTCGACCGCCAGGTCAATGACGGCCTGACGCTGGACAAACAGCGCCACACCACCCCCATCATCGGCCTGGCAGGTCTGGCTGAAGCCGATGTCATCGAGATCCTCGCCGCCTCCGCCGAGGTGGATCCGGAGCAGGTCGTGGGACACGACGTCTACACGATCCCCGTTCAGTCCCCCGGGCTCTTCGGTGCCCAGGAGGAATTCTTCGCCGCGCCGAGGTTGGACAACCTGCTGTCTGTCCACGCCGGTGTCTCCGCGTTGGTCGACGTCGATGCTGCGTCGTTGGATTCCGTCGCACTCTTCGCCGGGTTCGACCATGAGGAGATCGGGTCGAGTTCACGCTCCGGTGCCTGCGGGCCCTTCCTCGCCGACGTCACCGAGCGCATCATCGCCTCCATGTTGCCAGCGTCGACGCGCAGTGACTACCTGGCTGCACTGGCCTCGTCGATCTGTGTGTCCTCCGACGCGGGGCATGCGGCCCACCCGAACTATCCCGAACGCCACGACCCTCATGTCCGCCCCCGCCTCGGCGGCGGTCCGCTACTGAAACTCAACGCCCAACAGCGCTATGCCACGGATGCGGTGGGCACCGCCGCCTGGTCGCAGGCATGTGCGAGGGCCGGTGTTGAGTACCAGAACTTCGTGTCGAACAACGCGATGCCCTGCGGGTCGACGATCGGCCCCCTGACCGCAACCCGCCTGGGCATGACCACCGTCGATGTGGGCCCGGCACTGTATTCGATGCACTCGGCCCGCGAAATGGTCGCCATCGAGGATGTCGTGTCGCTGGGTGCGGCTGCGAAGGCGTTCCTACAGGGTTGAGCGCATGCCCTCGGGGTGGTCGCGTTCCTTCGGGGTGGTCGCGTGCCCGCAGGGTGGTCGCGTTCCCGCAGGGTGGTCGCGTTCCCGCAGGGTGGGGCTGAGTGCGGCGCTGTGGTGCCGTGGCCTTGGTGCGGTGCCGACATGCTGCCGAGAGGCTACTGGTTTGCGCGGAGTCGAGTTCTACAGGTTAAGTCAGGCTGAGTAGGTTGCAACCAACTCAGCCTGACTTAACCTGTAGAGCTCACGCGAAGCACACCTCGCGTGCGGTTGCTGACCGAGCGGAGGACCCGCAGGACTCTGAGCCCACGCGGCTTGATTCCAACCAGCCTCAGACAACCAGTCTCAGACAACCAGCCGTCAGCCAGCTGCCGGCAGCTCCCTACTTGTTCAGTTCCTCCAAGGCCTTCTTCGAGCCCGGGTGGAGTTTGATCGGGTCAGGTGTCTCGGCGTTTTCGACCTCAATCTCCTTGGCCGCTGCGTGGACCTTCTCCAGATCGGCCTTCTTGTCGTAGATCAGCTTCGTCAGAGCGCACGCGGTGCCTTCGTCCATGTCGTTGCGGACCATGAGGACATTGGGAGTGACGATGGTCTTGACGGCCTTCACACCCTTGTATGTGTCGGCGGGGATCTCCTCGACCTCGTAGACCGGGTTGATCTCCTTCATCGGGTCCTCGAGCTTGGTGATGTCGATGAATTCGACGTCCTTGCCGTTCGAGGTGAAGAGGTCGGTGACGCCAGCCGTCGGCAGCCCGCCGGACCACACCATGCCGTCGATCGTGCCGTCCTTCATTCCGTCAACGGTCTTGGTCAGGTCGAGGCGCTGAGTTGTCACATCGTCCTTTTTGAGCCCTGCCGTTTCGATGAGGCGGTTGGCAATGACCTCGGTGCCGGACTTCGGCGAGCCGGTGGAGATCGTCTTGCCCTTGAAGTCCTTGACGGATTCGATGCCTGCATCCTTGCGCACGACCACGTGAGTGAAGTTCGAATAGATGCGCGTCAGTGCCGAGATGTCCTCCGGCTTCTTGAAGTCCGCGTCACCGTTGACCGCATCGGCCGCTGTGTCGGCGAGTGAGAACGCGACGTCATAGTCCCCGGATGACAGCTGCTGCAGGTTCTGCACGGAGGCACCGGTCTCGGCCGCGGTGGCCTTCAGATCGGAGTTGTCGGAGATGATCTGCGCCAGACCGCCGCCGAGGACGTAGTACACGCCCGTCGAGTTTCCAGTGGCGACGGTGATCTGCCCGGAGGCCGCGGTGCAGTCGCCGCCGCCTTCGCCTGCCGGTTTGGCTTCCTGCTTACCGCCGCATGAGCTCAACGCCAGCACCGCGGCAACGGCTGACGCCGTGATTGTGAACATCCTTGTTCGCTTCATGGAATTCGTCCCTTTCTCAGTTGGACTCGGCCGGAGATCCGGCCGAGTGTGTTTCGGTCGATCCGATATCGCTGGTGGTCGCCGAGGTGGTCTTCGGTTTGCGACGCAGCAGCAGGTGAAGGATGACGGCGAGGATGAGGGCGGAGAACCCGATCATCATCGACATGGGCTGCAGGTAGAGCAGGGCTCCTGCGGCGATGAAGCACAGGATGCGCTCCGGCCACCCCGCACGGCGGATGATCCAGCCACCGGCACCGGCAGCGAGTGCGGCCACGGCGAATGCGGAGACGAACCCGGTCCATACCGCGCCGATGAATCCGCCCTGGGCCACGAGGCTCGCGCCCTCGGGTGTGAAGGTGAAGGCCAGCGGCACCAGGAATGCAGGAATCGCGTACTTGCAGGCCTGCCACATCGTTGCGATGACCCGGCCGCCGGTGATCGCCGAGGACGCGACGGCCGCCAGAGCGGTCGGGGGTGAGACCTCGGACAGCACGGCGTAGTAGAAGATGAACATCGCGGCGGCCGCCTCGGGGACACCAAGTGAGATCAGTGCCGGGCCTACGATGACCCAGCTGATGATGAACGAGGCCGTCACGGGCACTGCCAGGCCGAGGATGGTCACGGCCACGGCAGCGAAGATACAGGTGAAGATGAGGACCGCGGTCGGGTCTGTCGACAATGCCTGCGCGCCCTTGATGAGGATGTCGGAGATGACCTGGCCGAGGCCGGTCTTCGTGATCGTCGAGACGATGATGCCTGCGGCCGCGCAGACGCTGGTCACCGGCAGGACCGAGCGGATGCCCGAGGACAGTGCCCCGTAGAAGACGTCCCAGATCGCGAGGAGAATCGCCTTCGGTTCGCCGAGGCGGGAGATGACGATTTCGATGATCCCGAAGCCGATGCCCACTAGGGTGGCGTAGACGACGGCTTTGAAAGGTGCCATGCCCATGGAGAGGAAGACGACGATGATGCTCAACGAGATGAAGTGGTAGAAGCCTCGCTTCAGGATGGGCCACGCGCGCAGGCCAGGAGGCGGCGTGTAGTCGACCTCGATCTTGCGGGAGTCGATTTCGATGGCGAGGAAGATGCCCAGGTAGTACAGAAGGGTCGGGACCACTGCCCACAGCAGGACGAGTCCATAGGAGACGTTGAGCAGCTCCGCAATGATGAAGGCTGCGGCACCAAGGGTCGGAGGTGAGAGGATCGCACCGATACCGGAGGCTGCGAGCATTCCACCCGCGTTCTCCTTCGGGTAGCCGGCCTTCTTCAGCACGGGCCAGGTCACGGCACCGAGCGAGACTGCAGTGGCGGTGCCGGAGCCGGAGACCGTGCCCAGGAGGAAGCCGGAGAGAGCGACGGTTCGTCCCGGCGCGGCCTTCGACTTCTTGAATAGTGAGAAGCTCAGGTCGATGAAGAAGCTTGCTGCCCCGGTCTTGTCGAGGACGGCTCCGTAGATCGTGAAGAGGACGATGTAGGTGGCCGCGACGTCGAGGGGGATGCCGTAGAAGCCGGATGCATCGTTGTACAGGGCGTTGACGATCTGGTCGAAGTTCTGGCCCGCATGGGATCCTGGCCAACCGATCGGAATGTAGGCGCCGTAGTAGCTGTAGAGAAAGAAGACGATGCAGAAGATCGGCAGAATCAGGCCAGTGGTTCTGCGCGTCGCCTCAAGGACGAGGAGGAGGAGAACGCCGCCCATGATGACGTCGAGCGAGGTCAGCGAGCCCTGCCGGTTGAGGAACTCGTTGAAGCCGCCGGAGAAGAAGGGCAGCACCGGGTAGGCGCAGGTGAGGAAGGTGAGAACGACGAGTACCCAGTCGATGATCGACGGATTGTCGTTCGACCGGCGCTTTGCCTTCCTGCGTGGCTTCGCGGTGGAGTCAGCAGTCGCACCGCTGACACCGCTGCCCGCGCCGACACCGCTGTCAGCAGCGACATCGCTGTCGACAGCCTCGGCGACTTCCATGGCCTGGTCGGCGACGTCGCTCTTACGGCCGAAACCTGGCCGGTAGCAGATGAAGACCAGTGGCAGGACGAACGCCAGGAACCACATAAGGTAGTACTGATTGCCTTGAGTCAGCGGGAAGAACACCTGCTTGAGAACGAACAGTGACACGACGAAACACACGATTCCCACGCCGAGGTCGAGCCTGCGTGTCAGGGTGCGCTGAGGAAGCTCCTCATCGTACTGCGCGATCAGTTCGTCGACGTTCGTCTGCGGTATCGGGTTCGCAGGCGACGCCTCAGAAGGACGTGCGGACATCATTGTCCTTTCGGATGCTCGGGTCATCATGCTCAAGCCATGTTGTTCAGGGTCTGTTGTGAACTACCTCACAATATACCGAGCGTCCGCTTACCTGCCTCACCCGTGTCCCGACCAGCGGTCATATTGTCGAGATCGTTACTCGCAGTGCCGATAGGTGGGACTGGGACACCGTTCTCACGGCAGTGCGCCCCCACTTCGTCGCAGGACGCCCCCACCTCGCCGCAGGGCACCCTCAGCACACGACAGGGCTCCACAGTTCAAGTTCCGCATTCGCCGACCACGCGGCTACCCTTTGAGATGAAATGTGCCTTGCCGAATACGGGGTAGATTGGGGCCATGGATTCTCCGACCCCGATCTTCGACTCACACCTGCACATCATCGACCCCAAGCATCCTCTCGTCGAGAACAACGGCTACCTGCCGGACCCTTTCACGGTCGAGGATTATCTGATGCGCATCAGCGGTCTGGGCATTGCCGGGGGAGCAGTGGTCGCCGGGTCATTCCAAGGGTTCGACCAGTGCTATCTTGTCGATGCTTTGAGCACTCTTGGCCCCGATTTCGTCGGCGTCACTCAACTTCCCGTCGACACGTCCGATGATCGCATCCTGGAGCTCGACCGCGACGGAATCAAAGCACTGCGCTTCAACGTCGCCCGCGGAGGGTCAGCAGTCTTGGACGACATGGAACATATGGCTCGTCGGGTCCATGACCTCGCCGGGTGGCACTCGGAGCTCTACATCGATGCCCGCAGCATCGATGAGGATCTCAGCGACCGCATCGCCGGACTGCCCGCCGTGAGCATTGACCATTTCGGCATGCACAGCGACGGACTGCCCGCCCTGCTGAAACTGGTCGAACGTGGCGTCAAGGTGAAGGCGACAGGCTTCGGCCGAGTCGAACTCGACCCTGCCACCGCGATGCGAGCGATCGTCGACGTTGACCCCTCGGCACTCATGGTGGGCACGGATCTGCCGTCGACCAGGGCTCCTCGGCCGTTCGAGAACACAGATTTCGACATCATCCGTGACACCCTGTCAGCAGAGGAACTCGCCGCCGTGTGCTGGGACAACGCCGCAGATTTCTATCTGGGACGCGAACGCAACTGATCGCGAAGCCACAGAGAGCCTGATCGCGAAGCCGCCGAGAGCCTGATCGCGGAGCACCGGGGAAAGTTCTGGCGAAGCACGGGGCTCGTCGTGGCCTGCGTTGACCACAATCAAGTAGCATTCCACGGATGAACTCCCCACGATCGAATCTCGCATCCACTCTGCACAACCTCGATGGCCGCAGCTACGGAAATTACAAGCAGATCCGTGGCAGCTACGAGTTCGGGTCGTTCACCGTGTTCATCGACCGAGTCCAGGTCGATCCTTTCGCCTCACCGTCGAAGGTCCGGATCAGGATCAACCGCGCCGAGGCGGGGTTCCCCACTGACATCACCACCGAACGCGCAGATCGCATCGCAGCCGCCGACTTCCTCTTCCGCGTCGGCAATGCATTCCTGCACCGCAATGACCAGCGTTCGATCATCCTCGGCCGTCCGGGACAGGAAGTGCTCGAACGCACCAACGTCCTCATCGATGACGAAGGCTTCGAGGCACGACTGCTCGTCAATCTCCCGGCTCGAGGCCGTCGCATCCTGGGCCATCAGGCAGCGGATATCCTCACCCGGGATGTGCCCGAGCTCGCTCAAACCATGTTCATCTACTCCAATCTCGCTGCCGCCTACCCGCCCGCTAAGGACCAGTCCGGCAAAAACCAGCCTAGCCAGGACCAGCCTGGCAAGAATCAGTCCAGCGACGATCTGCGCGAGCATGTCCAACTCCACCGGGATCAGCTGGAACTGCAGAACCACCTCGGCGAGGAAGGTCTTCTCGCATTCATCGGCAATGGCGCGATTCTGCCGAGGCGATCCGGGGATTCTGACGTGCCGATGGATTCGCACGCTGTGGCTTTCACCAGCCCGAGTTCCCTCGAGCACACATTCACGCTCTCGAGCGGACGCAGGCTCACCGGCATGGCGATCCCCCGTGGTGTCACTGTCATCGTCGGCGGCGGCTATCACGGCAAGTCGACGATTCTGCGTGCCCTCGAACGCGGTGTCTACCCCCACATCGCCGGAGACGGGCGTGAGTGGGTCATCACGGAACCCAGTGCCACCTCCATCCGGGCCGAGGACGGTCGCGCCGTGACCGGCGACGACATCTCGCCCTTCATCAACAATCTGCCATCCGGCACTGACACGAGAGCCTTCACCACAACGAACGCGAGCGGGTCCACATCGCAGGCGGCCAACCTCGTGGAGGCTGTGGAAGTCGGTGCTCGTTCGCTGCTCATCGACGAGGACACCTCGGCGACGAACTTCATGATTCGCGACGATCGGATGCGTGCTCTGATCCCAGCCGACCGCGAACCCATCACCCCTTTCGTCGATCGCATCCGTCCGCTGTTCACCCACCGAGGCGTCTCCACGGTGCTGGTCGCCGGTGGATCGAGCGCATTCTTCGAAGTGGCTGATCATGTCATCGCCCTCGATGCGTACGTACCCCAGGAAGTCACCGAGAAGGCGCACGAACTCGTGGGGATGAAATCAGCCGATGACACAGGATCGGCGTTCGCCACGCCTCGGCCCCGGATCCCAACCGCGAAGGCGCTGCACCCCGGCTCGAAGACGAAGTCGGCGAAGGCGAAAGGGCTTGGCCAGGTTCAGTTCGGCAAGGCCTTCATCGACCTGACCGCAGTGTCCCAGCTCGTCGACCCGCAGCAGACGACAGGCATCGCCGAGGCGCTTGAGTATCTGGCCGAGATCTTCGACGACCAGACCTCACTCACCGAGGCTCTGGCGGAGGTCGAGGACATGCTCGATGCGCAGGGAGTCGACGCCCTGACCGGCAACCGCGGTCATCCGGGACATGTCGCCCGCCCCCGTGCACAGGAGATCGCGGCGGCGCTCAACCGCTTCCGAGGTTTGCGCCTCGTCGACTGAGCTTGGTTGCGAAACGGGCTCCCGGGCACCTGCTCAATGCTCGTCGACTTCCCTCGAGTCGGTCAGCGTGCGAACCCCGATGATCGACATCACCAGCACGATACCGGCGAGGACCGTGAACGAAATCTGCTGTGAGTGCACGAAGCCGGCAACCGTCGCCGAATCCCAGGCCCCCTGCGGCAGTGTGCTGCCGAGAACCGTGGCCATGATCGTGCCGACTATCGCAACGCCCACTGCATTGCCGAGCTCTTGAGCGGTGTCGTTGAGCGCCGATCCGATCGACGTGCGTGTCTCAGGCAGGGCGCCGAGGAGGGCGACCGCACCAGTCGTCATGATCGTCCGCATCCCCATAGTCATGATGAGCATCCCGACCGCGCACCAGAGGAAGCCGTGTGTGAGCGCGAAGATCCAGATGATGAGGCTGACGATGACGAGCGCAATACCGCCGATCGAGGTCTTACGGTGGCCGAATCGGGCCACGGCGCGATCGACGAACGGGCCGGCGAGCAGCATGCCCGCGACGAACGGAAGGTTCGCCAATCCCGCCTGGAATGCGGACCAACCCCAGGCGAACTGGTAGAGCTGAGTCGAGACGAACATGACTCCGACCATGGCGATCATTGTCGCGGTCTGCAGAATCGCTGACCCGCTCACTGTCGGCAGGGCGAGCAGTTTGAGATCGAGCATCGGATCCTCGGCGGTCTTCTCACGCCAGATGAATCCGGCAAGGGAGAGCACACCGGCGGCGAAGACGAGCACCGTCAACGGTGCAGCCCAACCGTATTCGACCCCAGCGGTGAAGCCGTAGAGGAGGAAGCCCAGCGAGGCCACAGACAAGATGCCGCCGGGAATGTCGGCACCGCCTTCGCGACGGTCTGCCGGGTCGTCCTCGGCGACCCCGAAACGCACACCGAGCCAGGCGATGACCGCGACAGGGGCGTTGACCACCAGGAGTGCCTGCCAGGGCAGATTCGTGATCGCCAATCCGGCGATGGTCGGGCCCACGGCGAAGCCGATCATCGAGACGACCACGATGAGGCCGATCGCCCTCGTGCGCAGGTCATCACGGTCGAAGAGGCGGAAGATCAACGACATGGTCAATGGGGCGATGAATGCGGCGAAGACTCCTGCCAGTGCTCGCACCGCGATCAGCTGTGCGGGCGTGGAGACGAGCAGCACGCCGAGTCCGGTGAGACCGAACAGCACGAGGCCGAAGAGGAGGGTCCGACGGCGACCAAGCTTGTCGCCCATCGTCCCGCCAACCATGAGCAACCCGCCGAACGTCAGCGAATAGGCGCCGACGATCCACTGCAGGTCTGCTGGAGAAGCGCTGAGGTCTCGCCCGATCGTGGGCAGAGCGACGTTGAGAATCGAGTTGTCGACCATCTCGACGAGCATGGTCAGACACAGAGCGAGTAGAGCAGGCCAGGCAGCTCGGAGACTCTGCGGTTTGAGTACTTGCGTATCGACGGATGAGGAGGTCGAGGAGTATGAGGAGGACATGTGGGTCCTTTCGCGGGTAGGTCGAAAGGTCGGCTGGAGAGCCGGCGAGAGAAGAACTTAATGATCGAACAATGTTCGCCAATGGAACTTCGTTCGATACTCGAACTATGTTCGACCATAGAACGGTGTTTGATTGAATGCAAGTCTCTCGGTAGATTCAAGGCATGGCATCTGAGACTCCCCCGCGTCCGCGAGGCGATCACAACGCGAATTCACGCAGAGACAGCCCTCGTGATTCATCGAAGGACGCTCAACGCAGGATCACTCCTCCCCGACGCCGAGGTGGTCGTGGGGTGGCGCGCACGCGTACGTCCCTCTCGCTGGAGCAGATCATCGAGGCCGCGATCACCACGCTCGACGCCGTTGGGGCGGAGAAGATGACACTGCGCGGACTGGCCGCACAGCTCGACAGCGGCGTGGCCAGTCTCTACTGGTACGCCGCCGGCAAGGACCAACTGATGGCCATCGTGTCCGATGAGCTGTTGGGACGTGCATTGGACGAGGCCGAGGCCCTCGAACGTGCTGATCAGCCGCACCCGAAGCAGTTTGAGAACTATCCTCCCCCTGAGCCCGATGGCCGCACGAGCACCGGTACCGCTGAGGGCCTGCTGCAGATTCGACGGCTCGTCCTGTGCCTGTTCGTCCAGATGCTCGAGCACCGCTGGCTGGCCTCCCAGCTCATCAAGGCGGGCCCCGATGAGCAGAATTCGCTGACCTACTGGGAGCTGGTCGGTCAGGCCCTCCAGAATAGTGGACTGGACCTGACCCGCCAGCTTCAGGCGTCAATGGTCGTGTCCACCTATGCTTCCGGCATGGGCGCGGAAGTCTCTCAGCGTGCGATCGAACGCGAAGCCGCCGAGGATGGTGAAGCCCAACACACTGCCCAGATCGACCACTGGGCAAGTTTCAGTGAAGAGGACTTCCCCTTCGTGCACTCCGTGCTCGGCGAGTTCGAGAATCTCGACGAGGCATCGGACTTCATCATGGGCCTCGACCTCGTCCTGTCAGGCCTGGAACGCCTCACCTGGGACTGAACTGCTTTAAGGGTGAGGCTACGACTCAGAAACCGTCGAACTGCTCGAGGAGTTCGCCCACGGTGGCCACGGGCAGCGAGCACTGCGTCCCTCGGCAGACGATCGCTGTACCTTCGGGCACCTCGACCTCGGATCCGCTCACGCCCGGGACTCCGGTTGAAGCGGTCAGGAGCGTGACCGCGGGGTGCCGGGCGGCGAATCCCCTCAACTCGGCATTTCGAGTGGCCACACGCACCGGGCTGAGTGCTCGTTCGGACTGCCACAGCGCGTGACCGCAGCCGCGCGGCGCTCGACCAGCGAGTGCCCTGTAGACACCGAGCAGGCGATCGCGCAGTTCAAGAAGTCTTCCGGTGCTCAGCCCCTCAGCCCCAGCGGTGCCAGTCGACGAGTCACCCATCGCACGACTGCCCGGCGAACCGGTAACAGCACCGCTGTCCAGACCGGTCTCAGCACCGCTGTCCAGACCGGTCTCTGCGAGCAGAAGTGCCGCCTCTGCCGCGGCAGATCTGCCAGAGGGCACCGTGTTGTCCACTGGGTCAGAGGATCTGACGTCTAGGATCTCGTCACTCAAGGAGTCTAAGACCTCGAGCACATCTCCTTCGACGGTGAAGCCCGCGAACATCCGTGCACCCCAAGAGACCAGATCGCTCACCTGCACCGAGGCTCCCGGAAGCTGGCGGACGGTGATGCCTGCAGTGATGAACTGCGCCCAATCGGCGAGGCCTGCCTGGCCGGGCCCCGGGGTCTCACCGGTGAAGCTGCGGCGGACCTCAAGATTAGAATCGGCACCGAAGCGTGCGAGCATCGCCTCCCACTGATGTACCGCATCACTCCCCCAGCTCGCCGGCGGTCCGGCAGCTGTCGAAGTCCCCTCGCTCCCGGAAACACCGGCATACAAGGCTGCTTCGGCCAGTGCCGTGATCGCCAGCGAGTTCCATTCGGTGATCGTCTTCTCATCCCGTGCGGGCTGGGGGCGTGTGCCCAACAAGTTCTTCAGACGCTCCTGTTGCGCGACCGTCGCCGAGGTGGTCCACGGGGCCGGGTGCTCCTCGTCGAAGGGCACGTCGTCCATGCCCAACCAGTCGATGATGCGGATGGCGGCGACGACGGAACCGGAGAGTTCTGCAGCGGCGGGCGAATCGACGAGTTGGAGCAGCCCCTCCCGCCCCACCTCGGCGAACTCCTCTGGCGTGATGACGTAGGCGGCACCCTCCTCCAGCACACCGTCAGCGTTGAGTGAGTCCGCGTCGAGTGCGGCGATGAATCGGTCCCCGTCGGACATGTCTGCGTTGAGGAAATTCGCGGTGTCGGTGACCTCGCGTTCGGCGAGCGCCAGCCACTTCGATCCCGGGTTGAGCGCGCGTTCGACCTTCGCCCATTGGACGGCAGCGCGCAGGTAGAGCGCATTGTCGTAGAGCATCTTCTCGAAATGCGGCACGAACCACTGCCGATCGACGCTGTAGCGGGCGATGCCGCCGCGCACCTGGTCACGCATGCCGCCGCTCGCGATCCGTGCGAAGGTGCTGCGCACCGCGATGAGGCAGTCGAGGATGAGTTCACCCTCGAGATGGCCATCGGCTCCCACCGTGTCAACCTTTCCAGGAGCAAGCGCCCCTTCCCTCGCCGAGGTGGTTCCACCCAAGCGCACGAACGTGGCCAAGAGCTGCATGAGGTTCATCAGCGGCGGGAACTTCGGTGCTTTGCCGAACCCGCCCCACGCGGGGTCATAGGAGTCGAGCAGGGACTCAGCTGCCGAGTCGAGCTCTTCGGCGCTCAGCAGCTCTGAGGCTGCTTCGGCAGGCAATGCGTCAGAGACTGCACTGGCCATATCGGCGAGCCCACGATCCATGCGCTTGGTCATCTCGGTCACCTCGGCGCGGCGTTCCGTCCACGACTGGGACACGGCGGCGAGCACCTGCGTGAACGCGGGCAGGTTCCCCCGCGGTGCCGGCGGGAAGTACGTCCCGGCGTAGAAGGGACTGCCTTTGGGTGTGGCGAAGATCGTCATCGGCCAGCCGCCCTGGCCGCGCATCGCCTGGAGTGCGTTCATGTAATAGGAGTCGATGTCCGGGAGCTCTTCGCGGTCGATCTTGATCGGCAGGAAGTTCTCGTTGATGACGCGGGCGATGGCCTCGTCCTCGAAGGATTCGTGGGCCATGACGTGGCACCAGTGGCACGTGGAATAGCCGATCGAGATGAGCAGCGGCACGTCTCGGCGGGCCGCCTCGGCGAGGTTGTCCTTCGTCCACATCCGCCAGTCGACAGGATTGTCGGCATGGGCGCGGAGGTACGGACTGGTGGACGACGCGAGTTCATTGGCCATGGTCCCAGCGTCTCATCCGAACGCACCTGCTGAGAACCGGCGTCTCATTCCACCGGCCCTGACCGTGGCGTCGGCCACTGATCAGAACCATCCTCTTATCGACAAGACAAGTGGCTGAATATCGTGGAGTTCCGTGCAACTACTACTTCGCCCAGAGCCTGCCCACCGGAATTGCCATGTTCATCCTGGCTTGTGCGGCCGGTGCCGCTGCCATACTCATCGCGCGCGAACTCCCGCCCATCCCGCGCAGCATTGTCACCGTGCTCAGCATTGCCATCTTCGGAATCTCCGGCCTCGCCGAGGTGGTCGGACGCGTCGAACGACCGACGCCGGAACTGATGGTTCTGACCTTCGGAGAAGTTGTCCCGCTCATCGGCATATTCGTATTCCCCTTCGTCATCGCAGGAGTCCTCACCTGTGCAACCTCTCGACAGGTCTGCTCGTCTCTGTGGCAGCGGCGAGGCCTCGGCCGTCTTGAGACACACTCTGCCGTCTCACGGATCAATTCTGTCCCGAGTGAACCCGGAGCTGGTGCTCGACTCGGCGCGCTGACCTCAGAGGTCTTCGACGACCGCGACGAGCCGGTCGGGCCTGTTGGTGATGATGCCATCGGCACCGAGGTCGACAGCCTTCTCCATGTCTTCGACGCTGTCGACGGTCCACACCAGGCTCGACATCCCCAGCTCGTGGACGTGGCCGAGGAAGGTGGCATCTGCCGCGATGTACTGGGGATTGACCTGATCGACCCAGGTGGCAAAGTCGCGCAATTCGTCCGGGCAGGGCCGACCCAGAACCCCGACGGGGATCTCCGGAGCCAGGGCGTGGAACTCACGGATGAAGGCCCAGTCGCCGGACTGGACGACGAGCATCCCCGCCGCCAATGCTCGGTCGAGATAGTCGGGGGATGCGGTCAGAGATTCAACGAGCGCCTGGGCGAATCCCGGGTATTGGGTGGGGAGTTTGACCTCGAGGAGCAGCCCGGTGCGGGTCACGTGCACCAGATCGAGCACCTCGGCGAGGTGAGGGACCCGGACGCCGGCGAACGATTCAGACTTCCAGCTGCCCGCGTCGAGGCTGGCGATCTCGGCCGTGGTCATGGACTTCACGCTGTAGTCCGTGCGGTCAGGATGGGCGACTCGGGCATTCGTCGTCCGCTCCACGGTGACGTCGTGGATGACGACGAGTTCTCCGTCAGCATTCATGTGCACGTCGATCTCGAGCATGTCGGTGCCCTGGTCGATGGCGGCGACGAAGGCCGGGATCGTGTTCTCCGGATAGTCAGCTGACGCGCCACGATGCGCGATGACCAGAGGCGGAACCCGGGTGTGGGCGACGGCCTCGGAGGTGTGGTTTGCGAGGGTGATTGGCATGGCGAGGACTCCTCAGAGTTGGCGACTCGGTGCAGGCTCGAGCGGCCGATGGTGCAGTGGATTGCGGACAACCCTAAACAACCCGAGCAATGAACGGATGATGTCCGGGTAGACGCGACGTGAATGCTGGATGGGTACAACGTCAGTTTCGGTGCTCAACGACAAGTCATTCATTGACAGTCCGGGTGTGCGCAGCACCCCTGAACACCGAGCGCATCGGCTTCTTCCTTCCTGAAGGGATTTCGCCTGTGTGAGGGACTTGCGCAGGGGCGATGTAATGCGCTTTCTCACTTCGGTGGCAGACTGGAGGGCAACTGCAGAAGTAGCACATGGTGTTCACGCACCCTCATACCCACACACGAAGCACTGAGCTTGTCGAAGGAGGCATAGATCAATGGAGATGCTCCAAAGCGCGTTCGACAGCGTCAGCGGTGTCATCACGTACGTTCTCGTCGCAGTTCTCATCCCTACAGGGTTGTACTTCACGATTCGTACGGGTGCCCTCCAGCTGCGGCTGCTGCCCGAAATGTTCCGCACGATCGTGGAGCCCGGCGGACACGATTCCGAAGGCAATCGGAATATCTCTCCGTTCCGTGCCTTCTCCATCTCCGCCGCCTCTCGTGTCGGCACGGCCAATATCGCCGGTGTCGCTCTTGCCATCTCCTTGGGCGGTCCCGGTGCAGTGTTCTGGATGTGGCTGACTGCCATCGTCGGCGGCGCCACTGCCTTCGCTGAGTCCGCACTCGGGCAGCTCTACAAGGAGAAAGACGGGCCGAACTTCCGAGGCGGTCCTGCGTACTACATCAACCGCGCACTGAACATGAAGCGGCTCGGCCTGGTGTTTGCAGTCATCGTCGCCATCACCTATGGCATCGTCTTCAACTCCGTACAGTCGAACTCCATCGTCGACGCTGTCGGAGCATCATTCGACGTCGACGATTCCAACTTCGCCTTCACCGCAATCACCGGTGTGGTCGTCGCAGTCGGGGCTTACCTGATCTTCGCCGGTGGTGCCAAGCGCATCTCGAATGTCTCCGCATACCTCGTCCCGATCATGGCCGGGCTGTATCTGATCGTCGGCATCATCGTGGTGGCGATCAACCTCGGCGCTGTCCCCGGAATGATCGTCACCATCTTCAGCGACGCCTTCAGCTTCAACTCGATCGCTGGAGGTTCGATCGGTTCGATCATGCTCATCGGTGTTCAGCGCGGCCTGTTCTCAAATGAGGCCGGCATCGGTTCGGTCCCAAATGCGGCGGCGACGGCATCGGCGTCGCACCCGGCTAAGCAGGGTTTCGTTCAGGCACTCGGCGTGTACTTCGACACGATCCTCGTCTGCTCGATCACCGCTTTCATCATTCTCCTATCGAACCCGGACTACGGCAGCTCGGCCGAGGGGGTCCAGCTGACGCAGACCGCCTTGAGCGGACAGCTCGGCCAGTGGGCAATCCACTTCCTCACATTCGCAATCTTCCTCTTCGCGTTCACGTCGATCCTCGGCAACTACTACTACGGCGAAGCCAATATCGAGCATCTGACCCGCAGCAAGACCGCGCTGCGCATCTATCAGGTGATCGTGATGGTGGCTGTCTTCATCGGCGGGATCGCCGCACTCGACCTGGTCTGGACGGCGGCAGACATCTTCATGGCGATTATGGCGCTGATCAACCTGTTCGCGCTCCTGATGCTCTCACCTGTGGTGTTCAGCCTGTTGAAGAACTATATGGATCAGCGTCGCGCTGGCCAGGAGCCGATCTTCCGCCGCGGTGACCTTCCCACCTTCAAGCGCATCAACACCGATGTCGACGCCTGGGACGGCACGGACGAAGTCACCACTGCGAAGTTCTGGCAGGACCGTGGCAAGAAAGTACGCCCGGACGACAAGTGATGCTGCCAGCGCAGTGATCGTAAAACCACATCGGGCGCCCTTCTCTGGGAGTGCCCGATGTGGTTTTCAATGTTCTACCCAGGAGGAAGTTCGCATGACTGTGGATCGCACAGAATTGGCCGAATCCCTCGCCGAGGCGACCGGATGGTCGGTCACGGCCGATTCCCATCGAGTGACGTTCACCAACGATGATCCACCGCAGGTGGTCATCTGGACGGTCACCGATGCGGACTTCGGGCGCCTCCGTTACAACGAGAACCTCCGCGCCTCAGGATACGGAGGCCGTCAGACGGCCGAGCTCGGCGCCTTGGAGCTGCCTCTCGGCGAAGCGTTAGGTCCTTTTGAAGGGCCCCGCGGATATATGCACGGGGCAGACCTGACTATCCGCGAGTGACGTCGGTCAGCGCTTGAGCACCGTCACTCGCGGACGATCAGCGCTTGACCGACTTCGAGGTGGCTCCGGTTGCCCAGCTGACCTGACCGAAGGCCACGCGGTAGGTCTTCTTGCTCTTCGTATTTGTCTTGTAGGTAGCCTTGCCCTTCTTGGCCTGGACAGTTTTGATGGTCTTCCACTTACTCCCGGACTTGACCTGGAACTTCACCTTCGGGTTGTAGGTGACCTTCGCGTATCGTTCCGGGTTGTAGACCTTCGTCTTCGACGTCAGAGTGACGGTCTTGCCGCTGCGCTTGGTCGATAGGGAGGCATACGTCTTGCCGCGGACGTAGAAGGATCCTTTGGTGTAGTCCGCGCGCTCGACTTCGCCGTAGTCGTTGTAGCTGGCACCGCCGTAGTAGTAGGCCCTGACTTCAGACGGACCGATCGTGTACTTCCCGAGCCCATCCCAAGAAGGACAGACCTGAACGCGATCTTTGCTGGTCGACCCATATGAATCGAAATATGCTGACGTCGAGGGGCCATGCCGACCATGCACCTCAGTGTCGACAGACCAATCGTCGACCCTCGATTTCCTATGTTTCATATACACATTCGTGCTCTTGCAATTGCTATTCGAGATCACAAGACTGCTGCCCGACAACTTGGTCACGTCGAAGGATGTACTTGCGGCTTCAGCAGAAACAGCTGGACCGACGATGAGGGCCGCTACGGCAAGCGCAGAGATGAGTGCACGCCTGATGAACTTCATGGAGACTCCAAAGAGAAGAGAATGAGAACTGGGATTGCCAGAGTTGGAGTCTTGGAACGTGCAGTCGGCAGCGCCACGTATCGAAACTTGAAAGTTGTATGACCACACAGTATCACAGATGAAGTCAGCCATGCGCCTGCTGGGCGACGCTCGCACCGGTGCGCCCATTCACACTCCGGCTCACCCGCCTGAGCACGAGACGCATCGTCAGAGCGACGCCGATCACGATGAGTGGAATGATCACATTACTCATTGAGGAGGGTACAACAACCGCGATGAGCACCACCGAGACTATTGCGGCGACACGCCCCTTACCCTTGAGCAGCTTAATTCCTGCAATGGCAGCAGCTAGATACACGAAGACGACCAGGGTCGAGGGAACGACCACCAGAGCCTCCGTGCCCCACGAGCACAACCAGGCCAAGCCAAGTCCGACGAAGGCCACCAGCGCTACAGCCAGCACTCCACCGACCGGCACCGAAGTTGAAGAGACGTGTGCCGCCGATTGGGGCAGCCACCCCTCCTTACCCAAGGAATAGCCGAGGCGGGACACTCCTGCAATGAAGGCATTCGTCGTCCCCAGGCTGATGACGACGGCAATCACAGCTGCCGCAAGAGCGGCATTTCCGCCGAATGCCTGCTCCAGCAGCAAGCCGATAGCAACGTGGTCTGTCTCCGGTGAGCCGTATGTTCCCGTGAGCACCACAGCTGCGGCGATTCCGAGGTAGAGGACGGTGACGATGACGATCGTGATGCCGACTGCGCGTGGAACGTCACGGTTGGGCCTGCGAAACTCTCCGACGAGATGAGCCACAGCTTCCCACCCGGCGAAGGCGAAGAACAGCACGATGACCCCGCTGCCGATCGGGGGCAGTCCGTGCGGAGCGAAGGGAGACAGCCGATCCGAATCCATTCGCGGTATCGCCACAATGATGGTCGCCAGCAGCGCCAGAGCCACAGTCAGCGCCAGGCCCAGCTGCGCTCCCGTGCTGACCCTCGCACCGACAAGATTGGCGCCGACCGCCACAGCCAGGATCCCGGCCGCCGTGAGGTACGCCCAACCGCTGCTGAGGGAGAACGCCTCTGCGACGTAGTATCCGCCAGTCAGAGGCACGACGATCTGTCCGATGGCGCCGGCGCTGAAATACATCCACCCTGCCAAACCGCCCGCAGTCGCACCATAGGCCTGGCCGACATAGGTGGCGATCCCTCCGGCTCCCGGCAATCTGCGAGCAAGCGACACGAACAGCAAAGCCAGCATCGCACCGATCGCGCAGGCCACGACCCACGACAGCAGCGACGCGGGCCCGGCCGAACTCGCTATCTGACCAGGCAGCACCAGTACCCCAGCCCCGAGGGTCGCACTGACGTACAGCGCGACCCCCTGCCCCAGTCCGATGTGTGCCGTCAGTTTGCCTGTGCTTGCACTCTTCGTGTCCATATCTCAAGAGTCGTCCATTGACCGCACCGTAGGTGAGTGGCAAACTCGTCGCTATGCGCATGAAATCGGACAGAAGCAGGGTGGCCCTCGTTGCCACCCCCGGAGTACCGCTCTTCGAACTGGCGGGAGCCGCTGAGATCTTCGGAATCGATCGGAGCGATCTCACCCCGGATTGGTACGACTTCGAACTCGTCGGCACGTCACCAGAGACCACGATCGGCTTCGGGATGCAGGTGCCCGACGGGCGTGGATTGGACGCGCTGAAAGACGCAGATACGATCATCGTTCCTGCCTGCGCGAACATCCATGGCGGGGCTCCCCCAGCGCTGCTCGAGGCCCTGGTTTCCGAGCACGCCCGGGGTGCTCGGATCGTTTCGCTGTGCTCCGGTGCATTCGTACTCGCCGAAGCCGGGCTTCTCGATGGCCGATGCGCCACGACACATTGGATGCACGCCGAGGAGCTGGCTCGGCTCTACCCGAGCGTGACTGTCGACCCCGGCGTGCTCTACGTCCATGACGACGTGTGGACATCTGCTGGCAGTGCCGCCGCCATCGACCTCTGCCTCGAGCTCGTACGCAGGGACTTCGGCGCCGCGACTGCCAACGAGGTTGCCCGCCGTGTCGTCATCCCCCCACACCGTGATGGGGGCCAGTCGCAGTTCATCCGCTACCGGCCGCACACCGCTTCTGCCAGAGAAGACGATGTCGAACACTGGGCACGTTGCCACCTCGCCGAAGTCACAGTCACAGCCATGGCACGGTACGCAGGAATCAGTGTCCGTTCGCTGAACCGACAGTTTCGCAGTCGGGCCAATCTCTCACCGCAGGAATGGCTCCGACGGGAGAAGCTCCAGACTACCCAAGAGCTCCTCGAGTCCACCGATCTCACGGTCGAAGCAATCGCAATGCGAGTAGGACTCGGCACCGCGACCAACCTGCGCACCCATTTCGCCGCCGAATACGGTGTCCCACCCGGGGCCTACCGGCGAACCTTCAACGCTCACGGCGCGAACGACGCCGCACCCGTTGCGATTGCGAATGCTTCCTAAGGCAGCCGCTCCACGAACGAGACAAGCGAGGCACAAGAAAGGTGGCCACGGAACCGAAGTCGACCCCGCACAATGCGGGTTCTCCTCGGGCCCGTGACCACCTTTTCCGGTGTCCGTCGATGCATCAGCACCGAATCTGAACAACTGCCAGCGTCAGTGTCTGATCAACGATCAGCCACCTCGGCGAGGGAGCATCTCAGCTCACGAGAGAACTCAGTCCTCTTCGACGATGAGCGGGTAGACGCCGTTCTCGTCGTGGGTCTCACGGCCGGTGACCGGCGGGTTGAATACGCAGGCCATGCGCAGCTCTTCATCAGCCACGACGGTGTGCTTCTCGTGTCCATCCAGCAGGTACATGGTGCCATCGGAGAGTGGGTAGGTCTCGCCGGTTTCCTGGTCGGTCAGAGTGCCCTTGCCCTGCACGCAGTACACGGCTTCAACGTGGTTCTGGTAGTGGAAGGTCGAGGTCGTCCCGGCGTAGATCACGGTGTCGTGGAGCGAGAATCCGACACGTTCCTTGCCCAGCACCATGCGGCGGCTGCGCCAGGTCTCTGACTTGATGTCGCGGTCTGTGTCGTTGAGGTCATCGCGGTTGACTACGTACATTCGTGGTCCTTTCGTTTGGTATATCAGACGGGTTGCCGATGTTTCAGTCGAAATTTCGACCGATCCACCGGCAACGCATCATTCAAGTTTCATGGTTGAGTCTCGGCAAACCGAGGCTCAGTTTTTCAGGCTCTCGCGCTCAGCTGGGAGCAGGCTCAGACCGCCGCTGGTTCTGCGGCCGGAGCGAACTTCAGCACAGCAGCCTCGATGATGTCGAGACCCTGCTCCAGATCGTGCGAGGAGATGGTCAGCGGAGGCATGATCTTCGTGACCTCGTCCTTGGGACCGGAGGTCTCGAGGAGCAGGCCGTTGTCGAAGGCTTCCGCTGCCACCTTGCCGGCGATCTCGTCGTCCTCGAAGTGCAGTCCGGCGAGGAGTCCGCGTCCACGGATGGATGCCCCCTCTGCCTTTTCCACAATCGAGTCGAGGCGCTGGTGCAGTGCGGCGATCGTGTCGGCCAATTCGTTCTGGAAGGTGTTGTCGGCCCAGAAGTTCTTGATCGCGGCGGTCGCCGTGACGAATGCGGGGTTGTTTCCGCGGAAGGTTCCGTTGTGCTCGCCTGGCTCCCAGGCGTCGAGCTCGGGACGGAAGAGAGTCAGTGCCATCGGCAGGCCCGAACCGGAGATCGACTTCGACAGGCACACGATGTCAGGTTCGATGCCGGCCTCTTCGAAGCTGAAGAATGATCCGGTACGGCCACAGCCAGCCTGGACGTCGTCGACGATGAGCAGGATGTCGTGCTTCTTGGTCAGCTCGGACAGAGCACGAAGCCATTCGGCGCGAGCGGCGCGGAGGCCGCCTTCGCCCTGCACGGTCTCAACGATGACAGCGGCTGGCTTATCGACGCCGGAGCCGGAGTCTTCGAGGACCTTCTCAAGCCACAGGAAGTCAGGGATCTCTCCGTCGAAGTAGTCATCATAAGGAATCTTCGAGCTGTTGGTCAGCGGGATGCCTGCGCCTTCGCGCTTCATCGAGTTGCCGGTCACCGACAGCGATCCCAGGGTCATGCCGTGGAATGCGTTGGTGAAGGACAGCATGTGCTGACGGCCGGTGACCTTACGAGCCAGCTTGAGGGCAGCCTCGACGGTGTTGGTCCCCGTTGGTCCGGGGAACATCACGGTGTAATCGAGTCCGCGCGGCTTGAGGATGAGGTCCTGGAAGGTCTCGAGGAACTCACGCTTGGCCGGGGTCTTCATATCCAGCGAGTGCAGAACAGCACCTGACTGGAGGTACTCGACCAGAGGGTTCATCACGACAGGGTTGTTGTGCCCGTAGTTGAGAGCTCCGGCGCCGGAGAAGAAATCGATGTATTCCTTGCCGTCTTCGTCCCACTGCTTCGCGCCATGTGCCTTGGCGAAGGTGGCAGGCCAGGAACGCGAGTATCCTCGCACGGCTGATTCGCGAGTTTCGAAGATATCGGGAGTTGTGGTCTTAGAGGTTTCGGTCATCACTTGAGTCCTTTCGACTTCTGGATTACGCGCTTGCCTCGTGAGCAAGCAGCTAGGCGGTGGCCGCGACCGATCAGTTTCGGGTACGACTATCGCCGGTCGGCGTCCTCAGACGGGATCAGCTGATCCCCAGGGCGCCTGGTGGCACCACGCTTCTCAGCGGTGCATCAAAGTGGTGCGATTTCGTACAGGTACTCGGTGTCGTGGCCATCCGGGTACAGATCCGGAGTGATCAGCGCACGTCGTTCGCAGTTTGCGTCACGCTGCTCAGCGAATGACTGGAACAGACGGTTTGACGCGTCGTTGTCATCGGTGATCGTCGTCTCCAGGCGGAGCGCATTGGTGCGATCAGCCAGCTCGTTGAGCATGGTCTTCGCCAGTCCGTGTCCGCGGAAGTCCGACGAAACTGCGACCTGCCAGATCATCAGCGTGTTGGGCCGATCCGGGCGGGTGTAACCGGTGACGAACCCGGCGGGCTCTCCGCCGATTCGCGCGATGGTCGAGGTTGCCGAGAAATCACGACACCAGAGGATGTACGAGTACGAAGAGTTGAGGTCGAGAACGGCCGAATCTTTAGCCAGTCTCCACATGTGTTGCCCGTCCTCCATGGTCGGAGTACGGACATCGGTTTCTGTTTGAGGTTCAGCGACTGCGTTTCTCACGCCCCCAAACCTAACGACCTGAGGATGAGCGTCAACTCCGAAAACGGCGATTCACGCCACATTCGGGGGTGATTCCCGCGCGTGTCCCCCAAGTCATGAACCGGGGCTTCCCCGTGGCATCTCTGGGATGCGCCAGGGCGCTCCTGCGCGCTCATTCCGGGGCAGAGCTTCGTTATCGTTTCGTTACATTCCAGTGGCTTTGGAACAGCGGTTCCACGACTGTTCCACGTTTCGACGCCGCCTCTGAGCATGACTGAGGAATGACTTTTCAGGGTGTGGGGCAACAGCTGTGCGCGACGCAGGATTAGGCAGCCAGAGGAGACCACTGACCGACACAACGCCGGAGCTCCCAGACAGCGGTGCACGCAGCGGCGTATCGGATCGCAGGCGTGGTCTCGGCGGCGGCACCGCCTCTGACCGGGGCTTCCAGGCAGGCAGTTGTGGTCCCGAGGAGAACTGGCAGCAGAGCAGCAGAATAGACGGTCTTCGGCCACACAGGAGAGCTGGCAGCCGACCGGCCCAAAGGACTGGCCCACTGCCGGGTGAGACCCGCGTCAGACCGCCTCATGCCGCCTCATGCCGCCTTATGCGTGCTCGTGAAGCTGCCTCTCGCAGCCCGCCTCGGGTCTGCCTCACGGGCCCCCTCAGGCCGCCGCTCATGCCTGCCACGTGAAGCCGCCCCATGCCCCTCGGGCTGCCTCATGGCCGCTCATGCCTGCCACGTGAAGCCGCCTCATGCCCCTCGGGCCGCCTCGCGGGTTACTTCAGCATTCGACGACGTTGACGGCGAGACCGCCCTGCGCTGTCTCCTTGTACTTCGAGCTCATGTCGGCGCCGGTCTGGCGCATTGTCTCGATCACTTCGTCGAGGCTGACTCTGTGCTGGCCGTCGCCCCACAGTGCCATCCTCGAGGCGTTGATGGCCTTGCCTGCCGCGATCGCATTGCGCTCGATGCACGGAACCTGCACCAATCCCGCGATCGGGTCGCAGGTCAAGCCCAGGTTGTGCTCCATGGCGATCTCGGCGGCGTTCTCGACCTGCTCGGGAGTTCCGCCCATGATGGCGGCCAATCCTCCGGCAGCCATCGACGATGCGGATCCGACCTCACCCTGACAGCCCACCTCGGCGCCGGAGATCGATGCCCTCTCCTTGTACAGGACACCCACCGCCGCCGAGGTGAGCAGGAAGTCCACGATCGCCGTGTGTTTGGCGGCCTCGCCGCCCTTGACCACGGAATCCACGTAGTTCAGCGCATAGTGGAGGACAGCAGGGATGATGCCGGCGGCACCGTTCGTCGGAGCGGTGACGACACGTCCGCCCGAAGCATTCTCCTCGTTGACGGCCATGGCGATGAGGTTGACCCACTCCAGGTAGTAGCCGGGGTCGCGATCCGGGTCCTCGGCTTTGAGCTTGAGATACCAATCGTGGGCGCGGCGGCGCACCTTGAGCCCACCCGGCAGATAGCCCGAACGATCCAGAGACGCTGAGGCGCATTCCTCCATCACGGAGTAGATGTGGAGGAGTCCGTGGCGGATCTCGTCCTCGTCCCGCATCGACTTCTCGTTGGCGAGCATGATCTCAGCAACGGACATGCCCGTCTCCTTGCATCGCTGCAGGAGTTCAACGGCCGAGTGGAACGGATACGGAAGCTCTTCGCTGTAGGACTGCAGCTCGGCCTCGACGACGGAGTCGGCCACGGCGAACTCGATGTCACCGCCGGCGAACTCGTCGGCGTTCGAAGGATCATCGTTGTCGTCGTCAACGGCTTCATCGTCGACTGCATCGTCAACGGCTTCATCGTCAGCTTCGTCATCAACGGCGGCCTCGGCGGCCAGCTCCTTCTCACGGAACTCGGTTTCGGAGGTGACGAAGCCGCCGCCCACCGAATAATAGGTCTCCTCGGCCAGAGTCTGGCCCTCGGCATCGAAGGCCGCGATGGTCATGGCGTTGGTGTGGCGGGGTTTGACGGTCAGTGGGCGTTTGACCATGTCATCCTCGGTGAAGGCGATCTCGACGCCTGCAGATTCACCACTGCTGGATCCGTCTCCGGCTGCACCCTTCCTAGGCGAGTCTCCACCGGCAGCGTCGCCGAGGAGGATGGTGCCCGTCTCGGACATTCGAGTCCGGCGGGCGGTGAGTTCATTGGCTTCGATGCGATCAGGTGCACAGCCTTCAAGGCCGATCAGGATGGCGTCGAAGGTGCCATGTCCGGCACCGGTGGCGGCGAGGGATCCGAATACATCGACCTTGATGCTGGAGACCGATCCGAGTTTGTCGCCCAGAAGTGTGAGGAAGCTCGATGCCGCTCGCATCGGGCCGACGGTGTGGGAACTCGACGGGCCGATGCCGACGGTAAAGAGATCGAAGACGCTCAGTGGCATGGAAGATACTCCGATTCTTTTCGGGTGACCGATGGGACCGGTCAAGGCCGGAAGTTCCAGCCCGGTCGGACTGCGTCGTTCCAGCCGTGGCCGGTCCCATCGGTCGGAGGGTGTGTCAGAGGGAATTGGCCTCTGCGTAGCCTGCTGCGTCCATCACGTCGCCCAGTTCGGTGACCTTGACTTCGAACAGCCAGCCGTCGCCGTAGGGATCGGAGTTGAGCAGTCCTGGGTTGTCCGTGGCTGCCTCGTTGATGGAGGTGACTTCACCGGTCACGGGGCAGTACAGGTCAGAGACCGACTTGGTCGATTCGACCTCGCCACAGGTCTCGCCTGCGGTGACGGTGTCGCCGACCTCGGGGAGGTCCACGTAGACGACCTCACCGAGGGCGTCAGAGGCGACTGCGGTGATGCCGATCTTCACCGTGCTGCCGACGATGGCGTCAGCGCCGGCGTTGATCCACTCGTGTTCGGCGGAGTAGGTGAAGTTCTCTGGAAGTGGGGGCAATTGCGCCATGATGGTCCTTTTCTGCTTGATTGACAGCTGTGTGGGTGAGCAGGTGCCCCCAGTGTACGAGTCACCGGGGGCATCAGCACCAGGTTCAACGGATCAGTTCTCGCCGCGTTTGTAGAACGGCAACTCGGTCACTGAGAATTCATGCGCCTTGCCGCGGATGTCGACGAATACAGGTGTGCCGGGATCGGCGAGTCCGCGGTCGAGGAACGCCAAGGCGATGGGGTGCCCGAGCGTCGGCGAAGGCTGTCCGGAGGTGATGGTCCCGACGGTTGTCCCGCCTTCGGCACCGACCTCGTCCGCCGAGGCGAAGATGCTCGCTCCCGATCGTGCGGCGCGACGGCCCGCCGAGGTGAGTCCGACGAGCACGCGGGCCGGTTCAGTCTCCCCCAGCTTCGCCAGTGCCTCACGGGCGGCGAAGTTCTCCTTCGTCTTGAACCCGATCATCCGGCCGAGTCCGACGTCGAAGGGCGAGGTCTCGAGGCTGAGTTCGTTGCCGTAGAGCGGCATGCCCGCTTCCAGGCGCAGCGAATCACGTGAGGCCAGGCCGCAGGGCACGAGGCCGTAGTCGACTCCGGTCGTCGTCAGGGTCTCCCACAGGCGCTCGGCGGCGATGTTGGGAATATAGAGTTCGAAGCCGTCCTCGCCGGTGTAGCCGGTGCGCGCGAGCATCAGGTCGATGCCCGCGATCGTCAGCGGCATCCACGCGTAGTACTTCAGCTCCCGAACCGCCTCGCCGACGGTGATCCCGGTCGAGTTCACCGAGGAATCATCCGCGGTGCCGTCGACGGCTGCATCGTTGGCCGCTGATCCGTCCGCCGCAGTGGTCGCGGGTCCGAATTCCCCATGTGCACCCTCGTCGAGGGCACGGAGGATGATGGCCTCGGAGTTCGGTCCCTGCACGGCGATGAGCGCCGTTTCCTCAGACTCGTCGACGAGTTTGGCATCTGCCCCTGGGGACTCGTCCCGCAGGAAGTTCTGCAGCCTTTCTTTCAGGGTCGCGACGACAGTCGGGGTGTTCGAGGCGTTGGGGACGATGAGGTACTCTTCATCGCCGATCCGGTAGGTGATGAGGTCATCGAGGAGGTAGCCCGCCTCATTGACCAGCACACCGTACTTGGCCTTGCCGATCTTCATCTTCGAGTACTTCGCCACGAGCGCGTAGTCGAGGAACGCAGCAGCATCGGAGCCGGTGAGGCGGACCTCGCCCATGTGGGAGAGGTCGAAGATTCCCGCGGCCTCACGCACGGCACGGTGTTCGGCCAGCTCGGAACCGTACTTCAGCGGCATGTCCCAGCCGCCGAAGTCGGTGAAGGAAGCGCCCAGCTTGTCGTGGATTGAGTGCAGCGGGGTCTCGCGCGTCGAGTTCTCAGTACTCATCAGTCGTCCTCTTCATCGTTGACTTCGAAGGCCTCTGGCGGCGGGCAGGTGCACACCAGGTTGCGGTCGCCGTAGGCACCGTCGATGCGACTGACCGGCGGGAAGTACTTGGTTGCCTTCAGTCCCTTGACCGGGAACACGGCAGTCTCGCGGGAGTACTTGGCATCCCAGTCGTCCATCACGACGGTCGCCGGGTGCGGGGCACCGGCCAGCGGGGACTCCTCGTAGGTGTACTTATCGCCGATCGAATCGATCTCTGCGCGGATGACGCGCATGGCTTCGATGAAGCGGTCGAGTTCGTCCTTGTCCTCGGACTCGGTCGGTTCGACCATCAGTGTGCCCGGCACCGGGAACGCCAGTGTCGGAGCGTGGAAGCCGAAGTCGATGAGGCGCTTGGCTACATCCTCGGCGGTGACACCGGACTGTGCGGTGACCTCGCGCAGGTCGAGGATGGTCTCGTGTCCGACGAGTCCGTGCTCACCCGAGTAGAGGATGGGGAACACGTCGTGGAGCTTGGCCGCCAGGTAGTTCGCACCCAGGAGTGCGGCACGAGAGGCCTCGCGCAGTCCGTCGCCGCCCATCAGTTCGAGGTAGGCGAAGCTGATCGGCAGGACGCCGGCTGAGCCGAACAGCGAGCCTGAGATCGGCAGCTCGTGCGCGTCTTCATCCCCGGCCACGAGTTCCGCCGAGGTGGGATCGCCGGGCAGGTACGGGGCGAGGTGTTCGCGCACCGCGACCGGTCCGACGCCGGGTCCGCCACCGCCGTGGGGGATGCAGAAGGTCTTGTGCAGGTTGAGGTGGGAGACGTCGCCGCCGAACTCGCCGGGCTTGGCCAGACCGACCATGGCGTTGAGGTTCGCGCCATCGACGTAGACCTGACCGCCGGCTGCGTGGATCTTCTCGCCGACCTCACGGACCTCGGATTCGAAGATGCCGTTGGTCGACGGGTAGGTGATCATGATTGCGGCGAGCTTGTCCGCGTTCTTCTCGATCTTCGCGTCGAGGTCGGCGATGTCGACCGATCCGTCCTCGGCTGTCGCGATGACCTGGACCTTGAGTCCGGCCAAGACCGCGGAGGCGGCGTTGGTGCCGTGAGCCGACTGCGGGATGAGCACGACGTCGCGGTCGGTGTCACCGTTGGCGAGGTGGAAGTTGCGGATGGCGAGCAGTCCGGCAAGTTCGCCCTGGGAGCCGGCGTTGGGCTGCAGGGACACCCGGTCGTAGCCGGTGACCTCGACAAGCGAGTTCTCCAGGCGGGTGATGAGGGTGCGCCATCCGTGTGTCTGCTCGACGGGGGCGAAGGGGTGGATCGAGGCGAACTCGGGCCAGGTGATGGGTTCCATCTCTGCCGCGGCGTTGAGCTTCATCGTGCACGAGCCCAGCGGGATCATCGTCCGGTCCAGCGCCAGGTCCCGGTCGGCCAGGGTGCGCAGGTAGCGCATCATCGAGGTCTCGGAGCCGTGTGCGCTGAAGATCGGGTGGGTGAGGAACTCGGTCGTGCGGTGGAAGCTCTCGTCGAAAGCCGGGGTGGGCACGTGGTTGGCTCCGAATGTCCCCGCCGAGGCGGCTTCGAAGTTCGCTTCATCGACCCGGGCGATGATGCCCAATGCTTCGAGAAGTCCGTTGGCATCGGCGACCGAGTGGGATTCGCCAAAGGAGACGCCGATGGTGTCGGCATCGATGACGCGGACGTTGTAGCCGCCGCGCTCTGCGACGACTCGGGCTGCTTCTGCGTCGGCAACGCGGATGGCAACGGTGTCGAAGAACTCACGGCTGACCACCTCGGCGCCGGGGGCGGTGTGCGCTGCGGTCGCGAAAGCCTGGGCCAGGCGGTGGATGCGGGAGGCGATGCGGGTCAGGCCGACGGGGCCGTGATAGACGGCGTACATCGAGGCGACGTTGGCCAGCAGGGCCTGGGCGGTGCAGATGTTGGACGTCGCCTTCTGGCGACGGATGTGCTGTTCACGGGTCTGCAGGGCCAGACGGTAACCGGGCTTGCCCTGGGCGTCCTTGGAGACGCCGACGAGGCGGCCGGGCAGCTGGCGCTGGAGGCCTGACTTCACGGCCATGAAGCCGGCGTGGGGTCCGCCGAAGAACAGCGGGACGCCGAAGCGCTGGGCCGAGCCGACGGAGATGTCGGCACCCTGCGAGGCGGGATCCTTGAGCAGGGTCAGGGCCAGGAGGTCGGCATCGAAGGTCACGAGTGCGCCGCGGTCATGGGCGCCGTCGACAGCTTCGGTGAAGTCGCGGATGACGCCGGTGGTGCCGGGCTGGGCACAGACGATGCCGAAGATGTCCTCGCCGGCAAGCCCCTCGGCCAGGTCGGCGACGGTGACGCGGAAGTCCATGGCCTTCGCACGGGCGCGGACGACGGCGATGGTCTGCGGGTGGAGTTCGGAGTCGAGGACGACGGTTGTCCCCTTCTTCACTGCTCGACGCATGAGAAGGACAGCCTCGGCGACGGCGGTGGCCTCGTCGAGGAGTGAGGCGTTGGCGATGTCGAGACCGGTGAGATCCTGGACGACCTGCTGGAAGTTGAGCAGCGCTTCGAGGCGGCCCTGGGAGATCTCCGGCTGGTAAGGGGTGTATGCGGTGTACCAGGCGGGGTTCTCGACCAGGTTGCGGCGGATGACGGCCGGCGTGATCGTGTCGTAGTAGCCCTGGCCGATCATCTGCTTGCGCATGATGTTCTGGCCGGCGATCGCGCGAAGGTCATCGAGGACCTCGGCTTCGGAGCGGCCCGTGGGCAGGTCGAGTCCGTCGATCTGAATGGATTCTGGGACGGCTGCGGCCGACAGTGCTTCGAGGGAGTCGTAGCCGAGTTCGGCCAGCATGGCCGCGGTGTCATCGGCGCGGGGGCCGATATGCCGGTCGGAGAAGGGGCGTTCGGTGTCTCCGGTGGGCGCCGTGGTGTGCGCGAGTGAACTTGTGTGGGCGAGTGAACTGGTCAATTGCCGTCCTTGGGTCGGTGTCGCGCCCGCCTATGGAGGACGCACTGAGCAGTGGCGGTCCTCCCCGATCTGTCAGACGTTCAGCGCGCGAGCGCGGTGGCGGTCCTTCAGATATGCCTGCAATCGGTGGTACTGGGCCTGAGAGTTTCCCGGGGAGGGAATTGCACCTACGGCGCTGCTTCGCACTGTTCGGGCAACCTGTGGTTGCGACAGTTGAGCAGCTCTCCCACGTCATGTCTTAACGGCAATATTCAATTGTGTGTGACTATTCGCTTCTCTGCGTGCCCGGCCGCTGGGACCAAACACTGACGAGGCCAAGTCTAGTGGCACTGATCTCGGCGATCCAAACCACATGGTGGGACTCGGTTACCGATGAGTCGGCTGCCCCGTTCGTCAGTGTGGGGTCGCGTGCGGTCCTGTCGAGGAGATCGCACGTGAACCCACACTGACGGAGTCAGCAGATCAGGCCTTTCTGCCCGGCGAAGAACCGCATCAGATCTCGGCAAGGTCCTTGCCCTTGGTCTCCGGCAGCAGAACCATGGCGGTGACCGTGCCGAGACACAGCAGGATCACCCACCCGCTGGAGAGCCAACTGAGATCGAGCGAATTGAACAGCCCGTTGAGATAGGGCGCCGCAGAATCTGCCGCCACGCGGCAGGACAGCCCGCCTCAGACCTTCCGCGCTGAACACCTGCCTGTGGCGGAGTGACGGTTTCTTGTCGCGGAGTGACGGTTTTGATGTGGAGGAATGGTCGCCAAAACACGGTTCGGGCGACCATTCCTCCACAGTCAATTCAGGCAGAGGGGCCGATTCTCCTCAGCGAACGAGGAGAATCAGGCGCTGCCGCCGGCGGTGATGACTCCCCCATCGGCGGTGAGCACCTGGGCGGTGATCCAGTCGGCATCCGAGGACGCCAGGTAGGCCACGGCAGCGGCGATGTCCTCGGGAGTTCCGAGACGCTTGGCCGGGTAAGCAGAGGAGACTTCCTCTTCCTTGCCTTCATAGAGTGCGGTGGCGAAGTTCGTCTTCACCACGGCCGGGGCGACGGCGTTGACCCTGATGTCGGGACCGAGCTCGACGGCCAGTGATCGAGTCAGATGCGAGACCGCTGCCTTCGAGATGCCGTAGAAGGAGATACCCGGGCTCGGCCGATCCCCAGCGACGGAGGAGATGCTCACCACCCGCCCCTTATTCTCGCGGAAGCCCAGCTTCTCGTGATGGACTGCCTCCTGCACCCAGGCGAGCGTGCCGATGACGTTGACGTCGAGGATCTTGCGAGCGGCATCGAGGTCAAGGTCGATGAGCGGACCGTAGACCGGGTTGATGCCTACGTTCGTGACCAGCACATCGAGTCGACCGAACTTCTCCGCGATCGTGTCATAGACCTCCGCGCGGTGCTTGGCGTCATCGGACTTCCCGGCAATGGCCAGGGCAGTGCCTTCGGGGAACTGCGCGACCGCCTCGGCGAGGGCCTCAGGCTTTCGGGCGGTGAGGATGACGGTGGCACCCTCTGCCTGCAGCCGCTTGGCGATGCCGAGTCCGATTCCACGACTGGCACCGGTGATGAGTGCGACCTGACCGGCGAATCGCGCGCCGAGGTGGGCCTGGTCTTGGGTGCTGGCGTGTTCTGTCATGCGTGAACTCCATCGTCCGTCGAGTTAACCGAGCGTTCGCTCAGTGCTGTGTTTGTATCGTAGGCAGGAGCGACCGACAATCACAAGGACGAGTTGGCCGGCAGCATCAGGAGATGACGGATGAATCGATTGAAGCAGACCCTCGACCTGGGCCCGGCCGAGGTGCTCCCGATGGCAAGGGAGGCGATCTTGACGTGGAAGCTGCAGGAGTCTGCCGGTGTCATCGCGCGTCCGGTCCGTCGTGTTCAAGTCGGTCAGGTCGTGAATCTCTGGCTCAATCCGACCTGGCCGCTGCCTGCACCTCGTCTGCGCGGACGCGAGCTCACAGTTCCGGTCGGATCCTGCGAAGTCATCGAGGTAATCGACGCAGAATCTGCAGCGGGTTTCGTCTATCGCACTCTGCCCGGGCACCTCGAGTCTGGGGAGCAGACGTTCCTCGTGTCCGTCGGTTCGGACGGTCGCCTCGGTGTCTCCATCACTTCGGAATCCGTTCCCGGACGCCCGCTGCTGAAAGCCGCCGCGCCGATGCCCCTCGCAGCGCAGAAGATGATGGCTCTGCGATATGTGGTCGGCCTGAAGAGGATGCTGCAGCAGGCAAGCGTGCGCGGGACCGACCGTCAACCTGCGGCTCAATCCGCTATGACCCCTGTCGCCGAGGCGGTCGCAGCATCCACCCGGACCGGCACTCGCCGCTCGGGCTAGTCAAGTTGGTCGAGCTTGCCGGGCCAGTCGAACTGGTCGAGCTGATCCATGACCTCGGCGGAGAGTTCGATCGCACTGACAGCGAGGTTCTCCCTCAGGTGAGCAATGGAAGTGGTGCCGGGAACCAGTACGGTATTCGCCGCATGGTGCAGCAGCCACGCCAAGCCGAGCTGCGCCGGTGTGATGCCCAATGTTGCCGCTATGTCACGAACGACAGGATGCGAACCGACCTTCGCGATACCCGGCTGCGCTCCTCCCAGAGGGAAGAACGGCATCCACACCACCCCGTTGTCGGCACACGCACGGAGAATCGGTTCGTCGCCGCGATCGACGAGGCTGAAGTTGTTCTGCACGGCAGCGATCACCCCGAGAACTGCCTCATCGAGGGAGTCGCCGGTGATGCCACTGAGCCCGATGTGACCGATCTTGCCCTCAGCCCGCAGCTGTTCCAGCTCCGCCAGCTGGTCGTCCAATGCGACCAGCTGGTCACCCTCCGCAGTGATTCCGGGCCCCGCATCGAGACGACGCAGGAAGAGCAGATCGATGTATTCGACACCGAGACTTCGCAGATTATCTTCGACACCCGCTCGCAACTGGTGTGGCTTCTGCGCCGGACGGAGCGGGATCGCACCCGCCGGATCGTATTCGGCCCCGACTTTCGTCGACATCACGATCTCTTCATCGTCCGTCAGCGCTCGCCGCAGAATGTCGTTGACGAACCCGTCACCGTAGAAATGAGCGGTGTCGATCACCCCCACCCCTTCGTCGACTGCTCGCCGAACCACCCCGATCGCTGCCTGCGGATCATCGCCGAGGCGCTCAAGCTGCATGGTCCCGTATCCGACCTTGGAGATGGTGAGACCGGCGAGCTCGATCGTTGCGTCGCGTCTCGTTTCGGCGGTGCTCATGAGAGCCTCCTATGTGATAATCATCGGTGAGCGGAGGTTCCTCCGCTTTGTGGACACCACACTACCGGAGTGTCCTCCGTTTATGAATCCTGAATCCGACCCAATCCCAGGAGCACCCATGCGGGCCGACGCACTCCGCAACCGCAGCAAAATCCTCGCCGCGGCTCGCGATGCCTACTCAGACGGGGACGCCGGTGCGTCACTGGACGCCATCGCGCGGGCCGCAGGAGTCGGCATCGGAACCCTCTATCGCCATTTCCCCACCCGCGAGGCACTCGTTGATGCCCTCTACGCGACAGAGTTGGACGCGGTCATCGCAGCCGCTCCGAGCCTCCTTGAGGACTACCCCGCCGACAGGGCACTGCACATCTGGGCGGGACGTTACTTCCAATTCGTGGAGCTCAAGCACGGAATGTTCGAAACGCTGCGTTCAGGATGGGCCGCCGGCACCATCGCCACCCCGGACACGCGCTCACGCGTGACTGAAACAATCGCCGCCTTCCTCTCGGCAGGAAGCAACGCCGGCGTGCTTCGCAATGATGTCGACGCAAAGGACGTCACGGCTTCGCTCATAGGAATCCAACTTGGCCACGCCGTCGCCGGGGATTCTCCCGCTCAGCGCGAACGCCTCCTCGATCTGCTTCTCGACGGACTCGCGACCGGAGCAGCACACTCCCAGTCGCAGAACCCAACAGTATGAGAAGCGCTCCGCTCAGCGCAGATGCCGTCAGGCTGGTCCGCAGCGCATCCCGCCTTCTCGGGCGAGAGCTGACGTTCCTTCAAGAGTTCACAGGCGGTCAGCACGCAACCACCCTGCTGGCGACCGACGGAGAGACAGAATACGTCGTCCGCGCCTTCCCTGCCCATGACGATTCGGCCGTCAGGGAAGCTGAGATCCTCAACCGGATATCAGCACTGGGTGATTGGGTTCCCCGACTGATCGCAGTCAGCGATGATCTGCGCGATCCCGTCATTGTGACCTCACGGGTCGCCGGCACTGCACCCTACCGCGAGCTGTCACCAGCAGTGATCGCCACAGAGATGGCGGCGGCACTGGTGCGGATCCATGCACTCGACGGCAGCGGGCTGAGACCCACTCCTGCAGAGCCTCCGCATGGACATTCTGCTCTTGGACTCCGTGCTCAGCGAGAATGGGATTGTCTGGACATGCGTGATCCAGTACTCACTCACTCAGACTTCTGGTGCGGGAATGCACTATGGGAGGCGGGCGGGCTCGCCGGAGTCGTCGACTGGTCGGGTGCACGCCGAGGTCCGCGCGGAGTCGATATGGCGTGGTGCCGACAGGACCTTGTGCTCCTCGGCTCCCCCGAGGCTGCCGGACTCTTCCTCGAGGAGTACGAACGACTGCTGGGCCGCCCGATCAGCGATATCCACGCCTGGGATGTGCAAGCCGCAGCTCGAGCCCACGACCGTGTTGAGACCTGGTTGCCCAACTACCTCGGCATCGGTCGGACCGAGATGACCTCAAGGATCCTGCGGCAGAGGCTCGATGCGTGGAACGCGACACTCTGACGCAGCCCGACGATGGGCGCCGCACCACGAGGCAAGGCGCATCGAGGCAACACGCGACACTCACTCTGTTACGACTGTGGGCAGAACCTCCTCCGCGAGGGCGAGCACTGCCTCCAGCGACGATTTGCCATGATCGGTCCGGTGCGCCAGGTACAGAGTCGAGGGATCCTGCTCGACATCGAGGGGTACGGCCACGGTTCCGGCCTCACGCGTATTCGCCGAGACCGAGTCGAAGGTGATCGAGATACCCAGTCCTGCTGCAACAAGGGCTCCGATCGTCTGCGAATCCGGAGCCGCCTGAGCCAGGCGAGGCGTGAAACCTGCCTCGTGGCACAGCCGTAGGGTGTTCTCTCGCAGCGTCGAGCTGGGATGGGCAGGCAGGGTGATGAAGTCTTCGTCAGCAAGTTCATCCACGCGCAGGGAGGAACGTTCTGCCAGCCGATGGCCTTCGGGCAGGGCGGCGCACAGGCGCTCGATCATGACCGGTCGCCCCGTCACCCCCGGCGGCTGCTTGTCCCATCGGACCAAGGCGAGATCGAGGGTTCCCTCGACCAGCCTGGCCAGGCCCTCCTCAGCGAAGACGTTGGACTCGAGGCTGAAGACGATGCCCGGACTCCGCCCTCGCGAGGCTGTCACCAGGGCAGCCGCCAGAGCTCGTGAGGATGACCTGGCGAAGCCGAAGCTGATGCGCCCGGTCTCCCCCGCTGCCGCCCGCTGGACGGAATCGACGGCAAGACTCTGGTATTCGAGCATTTTTCTCGCAGGTTCGATCAGCGCCTCACCCTCCGGCGAGAGCCTCACATTCCGAGTCGTGCGCTGAAACAGGGAGACCCCGAGCTCGTCCTCGAGGGCGCGGATCGTGCGACTCAGCGGAGGTTGGAGCACACCCAGCCGCGCAGCGGCACGGCCGAAGTGCAGCTCCTCGGCGACGGCGAGAAAGGCACGCACCTGCTGAATCTCCATTATGTTCTGCTCTCCATCTACCGACGACCGCACACAGATCCTGCATTCGCTTAAATACCATTACAGATAATAATCACTTCTCATTATTACTCACATTGCTATATTGTGGGGTGAAACACTCTGAGGAACCTCAGAGTCGAGCAGAATCACCGGGAGTGTTCATAGATGAATGGTGAGACCACCGCGACCCAGGCATCGCTGGATCTCAAAGAGTCGGATCTCCAAGGGTCGGATCACGATCAGGAACCGCAGGATCCCACTGACCGTGAGGGGGAGCAGGCCGCGTCAATCGCCGATTTCCTCCCACGCGCTGGCAACGGTCCTCTCTCGGGCCAAATCGTCGTTGATTTCTCCCGTGTCCTCGCCGGCCCCTATTCCACGATGATGCTCGCCGACCTCGGCGCCACGGTCATCAAGGTCGAAGGCCCGGGCGGTGACGACACGAGGAACTGGAGCCCACCGGTCCGCGATGACGATGCCACCTACTATCTGTCGATCAATCGGAACAAGTTCGACATCGTGCTCGACTTCTCCGATGCCGATGACCTCGAGATCGCCCAGAAGCTCGCTGCCAGAGCCGACATCGTCGTCGAGAACTTCAAACCGGGCGGCTTGAAGAAGTTCGGCCTCGACTACGACTCGGTCAAGGACGCCAACGCTGAAGTCATCTATGCCTCTGTCACGGGCTTCGGCGCGCACAATGCGCTGCCCGGCTACGATCTGCTCGTCCAGGCCATGTCCGGGTTCATGAGCGTCACCGGCAGTCCCGACGGTTCCCCCTACCGTGCCGGCGTCGCGGTCTTCGACGTCATCACCGGTCTGCACACAACGATCGGGATCATGGCCGCAATCCAGCACAAGAACCTCACCGGTGAGGGTCAGCTGGTCGAAACCAACCTCATGTCCTCAGCGATGTCGGGCCTGGCGAACCAGTCCGGAGCCTATGCCGCCGCAGGGGTGACACCGACGCGCATGGGCAACGCCCACCCCAGCCTCTACCCGTACCAGCCGATGGCCACGAAGGACGGCGAACTCATCGTTGCCGCGGCCAACGACGGTCAGTTCGCCGCCCTCGCCAAGGCCCTCGGGCGGCCAGACTGGGCCGAGGACGAACGCTTCGCAAAGGCCAAGACCCGCAACGCCAACCGCGACGAGCTCGAACCCGAACTACTCGTTGCCCTGCAGCAACATACGGCTCAGGAATGGTTTGAGAAGCTCACGGCCGTGGGTCTGCCCTGCGCCCCGATCAACTCGATCTCCCAGGGTGTCGAGCGCGCCCGGGACCTCGGCCTCGACCCGATCGTCGAGACCGGTCAAGGCGAGCGCATCATTCCCACGATCCGCAACCCGATCCGACTGGCGAAGTCCGAGGTCTCCTACGACCTTGCACCACCGGAACTCGGGGCCGACTCCGATCAGGTCCGCGCCTGGATCGACAGCCTCTAGCCCCATCTCGGCGACAAAGGGCACCGCTCCCACCTCGGCGACAGCAACACCACCGACAACTTCACAGCACCACCTCACCACACAAGGAGAGCGAAGCATGGATACTTCGGAACTGGATGACGTCCTCTCGATCGTGCGCGAATTCGTCCGCGAGAAGGTCGTCCCCATCGAACTCGATATCGAGGCAGACGACGCCATCCCGGAGGCGATCATCAAGAAATCCGCCGACATGGGGCTCTTCGGCTGGGCGCTGCCCGAGGAGTACGGCGGGCTGGGCATGAATGCCGAACAGGATGCGCAGTTGGCAATGGAGCTCGGCTATACGACACCGGCGTTCCGGTCCGTCTTCGGCACGAACAACGGCATCGCCGGGCAGGTTCTGGTCAACTACGGCACCGACGAGCAGAAGAGCGAATGGCTGCCGCGGCTGACCTCGGGCGATGTCGTCGCCTCCTTCGCTCTGACCGAATCCGAGGCCGGATCCGACCCCTCGGGCATGCGCACCAGAGCCGTGCGCGAGGGCGAGGACTACATCATCAACGGCAGCAAGCGCTTCATCACCAATGCCGAGTCCTCCGACGTGCTCATGGTATTCGCCCGCACCGACCCGAACGCGCGGGGATCGAAGGGCATCTCCGTCTTCCTCGTCCCGACGAAGACGCCCGGCGTCACGGTCGGAACCCATGACAACAAGATGGGCCAGGCCGGCGCCTGGACCTCGGAGATCTTCTTCGACGACGTCCGTGTGCCCGCCGCCAACCTCATCGGCGGTGAGGAAGAGAAGGGCTTCTACGCCGCGATGGCCTCGCTGAACAAGGGCCGCCTGCACATCGCCGCGATCTGCGTCGGCCAGGCCACCCGCATCCTCGACGAGTCCGTGAATTATGCCGCCGAGGCGAAACAGGGTGGAGAGTCCATCGCCCGGTTCCAGCTGGTCCAGGCCATGCTCGCCGATATCTACACCGAGGTCGCCGCCGCCAAGGCTCTCGTACTCGCCGCTGCGAAACGCTGGGATGCCGATGAGGATCGGAAGCTCGGTCCCAGCTCTGCAAAGCTCTTCGCCTCAGAGGCTCTGGGTCGCATCGCCGACAAGGGCGTGCAGATCCAAGGCGGAACGGGCTACATGCGTGAGTCCGCCGTCGAACGCTTCTACCGCCATGCTCGCCTGTTCCGCATCTATGAGGGCACCTCGGAAGTCCAGCGCGTCGTCGTTGCCCGGCAGCTGCTCAAGGGCGCCCACAAACCACAGTTCAACCTGTAGCTCGCCTGCACACTGAGAAGACACATCCACACGCAAAGAAAGTAGGACCTGATGACCGACGCACCAGCCACCGCTGCCCCCACTGCCCAAGGCATCTCCGAGATCCCCGGCCTGCTCACCGGCAAGGTCGCCGTGGTCACCGGCGGCGCCCAGGGACTCGGCCTGGCAATGGCCCGAAGCCTCGTCAACTCCGGAGCCAAGGTCGTCCTCGGCGATATGAACGAGGAGAGCCTGCAGTCGGCCGTCGCTGAACTCGGCGGACCCGACTCTGCCGCCGGGGTAGTGTGCAATGTGGCCTCTCTGGAGAACACACAGAAGCTCGCCGATGCGGCAACGACGACCTTCGGCGGCGTCGATATCTGGGTCAACAATGCCGGAATCACCCGCGACGCGACGATTCGCAAGATGAGCGAGAAGGAGTTCGACGACGTCATCTCCGTCCACCTGCGCGGCACCTGGAACGGACTCAAGGTCGCCACCGGTGTCATGCGCGAACAGGACCGCGGAGGGGCGATCGTCAACGTCTCCTCCATCAGCGGCAAGGTCGGCATGCTCGGTCAATCGAACTACTCGGCGGCGAAGGCCGGCATCGTCGGCATGACCAAAGCCGTGGCCAAGGAGGTCGCATTCAAGGGCATCCGCATCAATGCGATCCAGCCCGGCTTCATCAACACCGCGATGACCGCGGCAATGCCCCAGCACGCGATCGATTCGAAGCTCGCCGAGATCCCGCTGGGCCGTCCCGGAGAACCCGAAGAGGTTGCTTCAGTGGTGCTGTTCCTCGCCTCCGGCCTGTCCAGCTACCTCACCGGCACAGTCACCGAGATCTCCGGCGGACGCCACATCTGATCTCGCCGACGCCGCCCGTTCTCACCTGAGGCAGAATGCTGCCTGCACCTTCGCCGAGGTGACCCGACGTCCCCGCGGGGACGTCGGGTCTTCTTGTTGTGGAGTCAGCTTCGGCGAGGATCTGCGTGGTCAGTCTCGGTAGGAGCGCCTACGCGGGAGTTTGACCACGCCGAAGACGATCATGCCCACCAGCGGCAGCAGCGGCCAGATCCAGGTCACCCCGGATGCATTGACCATACCCACATCGGCCATGATCGCCAGTCCCGCGCAGATCGCTGCCGCGGCGAGGATCGGCATCCACACCGGCGGTGCAGGGCGATCGTCGGACTGCGCAGATTCGAATCGGCCGAAGATCACTACGAGGATGCCGGTGATCGCGAGCAGCGCCAGGCACCACAGGGGGCGGGTCAGCCACCACACACCGGTCAGCGGGGTGGGCAGCAGCGCCTCGGCATCGAGTGCGAGGAGCACATGGGCCAGCGCCGTCAGAGCGGTGAGATGCCACAGGAACCAGGTCATGATCCTCTGGTTCACAAGGACGGTGAGCATCCACAGTCCCGGGCTTCGCAACAGCGCCGCCAGCGGTCGCTGAAGCATGAGCACGATTCCCGCTTGGGCCATTCCGAGGAAGGCCATGGTCACCCGGGTCGGGGCCGAGTTGGAGATCGCATCGGTGCCTGCGGTGATCATCGAGACCGGGTACGGGCCGAGGCCGACGAGGAGTCCGAGCTCGAGGGCGCCGATGGCGAAGAGCAGCAGGCAGCGCTTCAGGCTCGAGAGCCTGCCGTCGAGCCACGCATAGCCGAACTGGTGGAAGCTGGCCCACACGAGCAGGTAGTTGGGGTAGCCGGCCAGGATGTTCCCGGTGGTGATGCTGATGACGTCGATGATCCCTGCCGCGGCGATGCCGAGGACGATCGACCACCAGCCCCAGTTCTCCCACAGCACCAAGCAGGGCGGAGCGACGATCGCGACCAACAGGTAGGCGGCGAGGAACCAGGTGGGCACCAGGGCCATCTGCGATGCCAGCTGCACCGCGGCCGGTTCGGCGCCGAAGCTCAACGCGATGATGCAGGTGAGCAGCCAGACGAGCAGAAGCGGTATGAGGGGCAGTCCCAGGCGGCGCAGGCGAGCGCGCAGCCATTCGGCGTAGCCGACGTTCTTCCGTCTCGCCGAACGCCAGGACAGAGCGTTGGAATAGCCGCCGACGAGGAAGAAGATCGGCATCACTTGGAACACCCAACTCAGCGGGTGCGTCCATCGAGCCTCGTCAAGCAGGCCGTGCGGCTCGATGCCTCCGGTGGAGCTCACCGCGATGATCGTCCAATGTCCCAGCACGACGACGGTGATCGCTGCCGCGCGGAGGAAGTCGACTTCTCGGTTGCGGGAGTCGGGGGTGGCGGCATCGATCTTCCGTGCCTGGGCCATGTACGAGCGAAGCATATGTGAGGATCCTTTTCGGCAGGATGGGACTTCAGGTATGTGGCAGGACGGCGACGGCAGGACTTCGTGGCAGGACAGCGGTGATTGAGCCGCGAGTTAGCGGTGGTGCCGGTCAGGCTTGGTATTTCACCTGTCCGCCGACCACAGTCAGCGCGACCGTGGTGTCACGGATCGCCTCGGCGTGGGCGAAGAGCGCCTCTTCGGATTCATAGCCGAGCAGACCATCATGATCGAGCGGCCCCTCCTGCACACTCGCGGCCGAAGCGCCGTGCCCACCGGTGCCGCCTGTATCCGCAGGCACGGTCAACCCCTCTGCCACATACGGATCGGTGTCGACGACGATGAAGTCGGCGTCCATGCCCGGGGCCAGATAACCTCGTCGATCGTCAAGTCCTGCCGCATAGGCCGGGCCTTGGGTGTGCTGCCGAATTGCCTCAGCGGCAGAGAGCCGCCGTCGAGGTTGGAAGCTCGTGGCCGCGTCTCCGGAGATGTGAGCCCTGGTCATCGCCGCATAGATCGCCGCGAAGGGATTCGCGGGCTCCACCGGCCCGTCGGAGCCGAAGGCCACGTGTGCCCCGGCGGCCAACAGGTCCGGCCAGGCGTAGGCGGCAAGTTGCGCGGATTCGTCGATGAGGTGAAGCAGGTGCAGGTCAGAGATGCAGTGACGAGGCTGCATGGAGGCGATGACGTCGAGTTCGGCGAATCGGGCGACGTCGGCAGGCTGAATGAACTGTGCGTGTTCGACCCGATGGCGCAGAGGGCGTTCGAAGCGCTCCTGCGCCTCCTTCGTGGTCTGGCGCAGACGTTCGAAGACGTTGAGCACATGGTGGTTGGCCTGGTCGCCGATGGCATGGATGGCAACGGAGATACCGGCCTCGGTGGCCCGGCGTGCGTTCTCGAACAGGTCGTCCTCTGACATCTGGGCGATCCCGTAGTTGGCGTCCTCCGGCGCACTGCTCAAGGCGTCCTCGGGCACGGTGCCGGGGTAGGTGTAGGACTCCTGCTCGGCGCCTGCCTCGTCGGGGGTCACAGTCTCTTCGTGAACGTGCGGCTCGGGAAACGGTGAGGACATGTGGCAGGTGTGCGAGCCCAGGGCTCCATCGGAGAACAGCTTCAGGCCACCTCGGCGCAGCCAGTCATCGCCGTCGCCGGTATGCCACCCGGTCTCGATGGCCCAGGGCACCTCTGGGCCGCGCAGGTACTTCGTCACACGGATGTGCTGTCGGTCGGCTTCGCGCAGGTCGTACCACCCCAACGTCGAGGCGATGGAGTCGAAGTCGTGGATCCCGGTCAGCCCCTGGGAGAGGAACAGCTTCTGGGTGCGATCGAGTCGCTCGACCTGTTCTGCGCGGGTGGGTTCGGGAATGAATCTGGCCACCAGGTCGGTGGCATCCTCACGGACCAGCCCGGTCAGCGAGCCCTCGTCATCGCGAACGAATTCTCCGCCGAAGGGGTCCGCGGTGAGATCATCGATGCCGGCGATCTCCAGGCCGTGGCCATTCGTCCAGAGGGTGTGGAGATCGACCGACCACATCGCCACCGGGTGGTCGGGCACGGCTTGGTCGAGGAGTTCGCGATCGGGGTAGCGCGGGTCATCCCACTTGTTGATGTCCCACCCGGAACCGACCACCCATTCGCCGAACGGCATCTGGCTGGCGCGTTCTCGGATGGCGTCGACCGCCTCGGTCAAGGATCGGACATCGGAGAGATCGAGGTCGGTCAGGGAGTCCGCGTAGTGGATCGAGTGCATGTGCGCGTCTACGAGGCCGGGCAGGATGACCTGGCCGGCGCAGTCGATCTCTTCGATTTCGAGGCCCGGAATCACCGTGGTGGCTCCGATTCCTCCCGCCGAGGCCAGCGCTGCCGTCGTCGAGGATTCGGAGGCTGCGATGTCGAGAAGTTCGACTCTGGTGCCCACGGCTACGATCGTCTCCCCGTCGACGAGGATCGAGTCGGGTGCGACCGCTGAGGTGGCATCAGGGGCGGCAGGTGCAAAACTTCGCACGACGGCATTGGAGAACAGACGCATGAGCACCAGTCTAGAGCGCAAGTGCACGCGTTCCGGGCTGGGGTGCGGGGTGGTTTCTGAGCGACTATACCGCAGCTCTTCTACCGGGAGTAGAATCCGAGGCATGGCCCATGCCTTCAGTTCTCAGGACACCCGTCTCGCCGCGGGTGCTCGCATCGTTCTTCCTGCTATCTGGCTCGGCCTCATCATCGGCATCTCCCTCATCGAGGCGCCGCTGAAGTTCATCGCTCCGGGCATCACGATCCCGCTGGGGCTGGGCATCGGCCGTCTGGTCTTCACCGCCATGAACTGGGTCGAGATCGTCATTGCCGTGCTCCTGCTGTGGTCGGTGTTCAAGTCAGCCGTCGGAGCCGGGTACCGGCAGCTGACATCTGCGGTGACGGTCGTCCTCATCGCCAAGGTCGCCGTGATCCGACCCCTGCTCAACAAACGCACCGATGCCGTGCTCGCCGGTGTCGACGACGGCGGGTCGAGCCTGCACCTGTTCTATATCGCCGCCGACGGTCTGCTCATCGTCGGACTCACCACCATGCTCATCGTCGCGGCCCGCCGCTGGGTCACAGTGCAACCTGCGATCAAGGGCGCCCCGCGGAGCTGACCTCAGCGGATGTGGCGCTCACCGCGTGCGGCTGAGGCTCAACGCCACCGGTCCAGGGACACGATTCTGCTGTTCGCGTTGGTCGCCATGACCAGTGGCAGATCGTGTGTGGCCCAGATGATCGTGTGCCCTGCCTCTGCCAAGGCGCTGAGCAGACGGGCGAACCTTGCTGCGTTCGATGCATCGAGTGCCGCAGTCGGCTCGTCGCAGACGATCGTGTCGACTCCGCTGGCCAAGGCCCGGGCCAGGCACACCCTGGCTGCCTGACCTCCGGAGAGCTCACCGCACTTGTGCTCGAGCAGTTCCTGTCCCAGCAGTGCGCGGGCCACGATGTCGGTTCGCTCTTCGGCCTCCAGCTTGCGTCCGAGGATGCGAGCGGTCCGGTCGATCACCTCGGCGACGGTGTGCCTGGGGTTGAGCCATTCGCGTGGGTTCTGCGGCACCAGCACGCCCGGCTCACCGCGGATGCGCCCGCTGGTGGGGGTGAGGAATCCGGTCATGGCCAGGCACAAGGTGGTCTTGCCCCTGCCCGAACCGCCTCGCAGAACGGTGACCTTCCCGGCGGGGAAATCGGCACTGACCGGGCCGATCAGGGTGGTCCCGTAGTCGATCTCGAGCTCATGCAGCTCCATCGGCGTCACCCCGAATCTGCTGTGCCCGATCATCGCTGGCATGAATGACGTCGCCGCCGGGGATGATGTCGCTGCCGGGGATGATGTCGCTGCCGGGGATGGGTGCCCCGTCCAAGCGGCGCAGTTCATCGCCGACACGATATTCCCGTCCGCCGAGGTGGCCCGGAGTCAGCGGCAGCGGGTGGGCTCCCGCGTCCGGTGCGGCTGCGGCAAGGGCCCGACTGTAGGCATTGTCGGCGTCTCTTGCCAAGAAGTTCTCGACGGTGCAGGTGTCGACGATGTGTCCGTTGAAGAGGACGGCGACAGGGTCATCACCTCGGGCGTTCCTGGCCATGCCGGAGAGGTCGTGGGTGACGGCGAGTACGGCGGCTCCATTGGTACGGGCGCAGTCGTCGAGTATGGCGACCATGGAATCGGCCTGCCGGGGATCGAGTCCGGCGGTGGGTTCGTCACAGACGAGCAGCCTCGGCGTGTGTGACAGGGCCGCGGCCAGGGAGACTCGGGAGATCTGTCCTCCCGAGAGCTCGTGGGGGTATCGCTGCAGCAGCGTGTTCTCCAGACCGAAGGGGCGAAGGTCCGGATCATCGATTCCCGCGCGGTGGAACCACTGCCGCAGACGCAGTCGCGGTGGGAACGTATCCATCGCGTTCTGCGGGGCCCACGCGAGTTCGCCGCGCCCGCGCAGCTCAGCGAGCAGCTTCCTACCCCGCCGGGTGCCCAGGTCGATCCGCTGGGTGCCCGATCCGGTACGGCGGGCTCCCGTATCGATCCGGCGGGCACCCGGGGCGATCCGATCACTGTCCAAGTCACCATGCTCGGCACCGAAGTCGAGATGACCGGTGACATCGGCACGGGCAGGAATCAGCCCGGCCAACAGATTGCAGAGTGTGGATTTCCCGGCCCCGGACTCCCCTACCAGCCAGGTGATGTGCCCCAGCGGCAGAGTCACAGACAGATCGGAGAGGATGTGGGCTCTTGCCGACGGCAGTCGCAGAGAACACCGGCTCAGGGCAATGGCATTCACAGTGATCGCGGCCTTTCTCCGAGTCGGCGGGACATGATCGTCGGCGGCAGGAGCAGCAGCATGAGTGCCAGCGTCGGGACGAGCAGTGTCCACCATGCTCCCACGGTCATGTCGTTGCGACCCCAGGCGATGAGCGGACCCAGGGACACCGCGGCAGGGTCGACTCCGATGCCCAGAAACGAGGTGGTGGCCTCGTGGACGACGGCTGAGGGGAAGGTGATCGCCATGGCCGCGGCCACTCGCCCCCAGACGGCCGGGAGCAGATGCCAGGTCAGGATCTGACGGCGGGTGGCGCCGAGGCGGCGGTCGAAGCGCACCCACCCGGAGTTCCATTCTTCGCTGAGCTTCGGCCCGATGAGCTGGGCCGCGATCGGCCAGTGCGTGAGTGCCACCGTGACCATGATCGCTTCTCGTCCCCCGCCGAGGATGCCCACGACGATGAAGGTCAGCAGCATCGAGGGCACGGTGACGGTGGCGATGAGCAGGGCGGTCGACATCTTCGACAATGCCCGCGACAGGGTGGACACGACTCCGATGGCGGCCCCGATGAGAGTTGTCGCCGAGGCTGTGATGAGTGCGGCAAGAGCCGATCCCCCGGCCGCGGTCCAGGTGGTTCGGAAGACGCTGCGCCCGTAATGATCGGTTCCAGCCAGTCCACCGTCTCCGGGTGGCAGCAGGGAGTTCGCGAAATCAGTGGTCTGCGTCGGCAGGAAGCGGCCGAAGATGAGCGCCACCAGAACAACTGCGATGGCGACGATCGGCAGTCGAGTTCTCATGACCGATCACCACGGGCCGTCGCGGTGTGCACCAGCAGCACGAGTCCTGTCGTCATTCCCGCCGCGATCGAGGTGACGGTGGCCAGCAGCGGAAGATCGGCTCCGGCGGCGGCTTGGACGAGTGCGTTGCCCAGCCCCGGATAGGCCAGCACCGCTTCGACGGCGGCCTCGCCGAGGACGATGGTGGGCAGATAGACCAGTGCTGGGCTGCGCACGGCGCCGAGCACGGTGGGCAGAACCGTGCGGATCCGGGCGCTGTGGCCAAATCCCCGGCCGATCAGTGCACGGGCCCACGGCGTCGACCACACCTCGGCGGCAGCAGAACGGGCCGCGGCGATGAGCGGGGCGGCCCAGGCGAGCGCGATCGTGATCGCCACCCCGGGGGTCAGGGTGATCGGGGCACTGGTGGCGGGGTTGGGCAGTGAAGCGCCCCACACCACGACGATGATCAACGCGATGAGGAACGAGGGCACTGCCAGCCAGGCGCCGAGGACGCCCGAGGCGCTCGAACTCTGTGCCAGTCCCGGGAAGCGGGCCAGCGCGATCGCCACCGCACCCACCACGATCACAGTGATGGCGGCGGCGCAGACGCTGGCGGCGATGGTGTTGAGTCCGCGGGAAGCCACGATCTCTGCGACCGGAGCGTGGAGGATCCGGGAATAGCCCAGGTCACCCGTGGTCACCGCCGTGATCAGCCACTGCCACCAAGCGGAGAGCCACCCACCGGAGTGGTAGGCGGCTTCGAGGTCGGCTCGTGCCTGCTCGGAGGCGAACTCCCAGCTGCCGACGGTGTGGGCCAGAGGGTTCGTCGGTGAGGCCGCGGCCAAAGCGAACACGCCCGCACCAGCGGCCAGGACTGCAAGGAGCATCCCGCCGCAGATGATCGCGCAGCGACGCACGACGCGCCTGGCCACGGCGCCCCTCAGCTCTTCGTCCAGTCCGCCAGATTCCACCATGGACCCCAGTCGGAGCCGTGGACGTGGGGTTCGAACGTGGCATCCGGAACGTCCCAGCCGTCGGTGTCGGCGACATAGGTGTGTTCGAGGAAGGCGACGATGAGGTAGCTGGGGTCGTCCATGTAGAGGTCCTGGACCCGGCGGTAGTCCGCGTTCGCCTTCGCCTCATCGGTCTCCTCGGCGGCACGGTCGAGGAGTTCATCAGCTCCGGGAATTTCCACGTCGGAGGGATTGTCAAAGACCCCGGAGGTGCTTGTGTGGGTATGCAGCGCCGCCCTGATCTGGTGATCGATGTTGTAGGGCTGTTCCCCACCGGCGTAGACGATCGCCTGCCTGGTCATGGACTTCTCGATCTCGTCCCATTCGCCGGCTTCGACCTCGACGGTGATACCCAAGGGTTTGAGCTGGGCGGCGACCTCGGCGGCGATGTCCCCGCGCACGGAGTCACCGGCGGGATAGGTGAACGGGATGTTCGCGCTCTGACCGTTCTTGGAACGAAGGCCGTCGTCACCCTTCTTCCATCCGGCTTCGTCGAGCATTCTCTGCGCTGCCTTGACGTCGAGTTCGAAGTTGGCCGAGGGTTCGTAGGCATCGCCGTAGAACTCTCCGACCGGGGTCGAGGCCGGTGTGCCGTGGCCGGCGAGGACCTCATCGACGATCTTGTTCCGGTCGATGGCGATGTTGAGTGCCTTGCGCACGGTCGTCGAAGCGGTGAACGGGTTGTCGGAGGGCAGGGTCAGTCCGCGCCAGTCGGCGGTTCTCGCGGTGACGATCTCATGGTCCTCCCCCGCGATCTTGTCGACCGAGCGCGGTGGCACGGCTGCCCCGGAGACCTTGCCGTCTGAGACTGCTGCCGCCAGCGCGGAGGAATCCGCGAAAGCCTGGATCGTCACCGATTTCAGTTCAGGAGTGGTGCGCCAATAGTCGTCCCTGGCCTTGAGCACGGCGGTGTCCGAGGTCAGGGATTCCAGGACGTAGGCACCGGTGCCGACGGGTTCGCTGTTGACGCTCCAGTCGGCGGCCGGCGTGCCCTTCTCGATGGCCTCGCTGGGCAGGATCCCAAGGGTCAGCCGTGAGACGAACGTGGGCGTCGGCTCACTCAATCGGAAGACGACGGTGGACTCATCCGGTGTCTCGATGTCCTCGATCGTCCGGAAGGCATCGACGACTTCCGAGGCGGAATCTGGGTCGATGATGGCCCGATAGGTGGCGGCCACGTCCTGCGCATCGAAAGCGGAGCCATCGGAGAACGTCACGCCCTCACGCAGTTTCACCGTCCATGCGCTCGAGTCCTCATTCGCCTTCGGTTCCGCGGCTGCCAGCGCCGGTGTCAGGTCCGGCATCTGTCCAGTTCCCGGGTCCTCCTGCAGGCGCAGCAGGCCGTCGTAGAAGGGGGAGTTTCCGTCGACGGAATAGCCGTTGACGGGGTTGTATCCGCCGAGGTCCTCGGTGCCGATGACCAGCTGCGAGTCGCCGCCGTCGGGAGCCTCGCATGCAGAGAGTGCGAGTGCGAGCGCCCCCACAGAGGCCACCAGCGCCGAGGCGGTCCTTCGTTTCATATGGTCGACTCAGTTCAGTGCTGGTGGGCTTCTCCACCTTCGGCATGGGTGTGCATATAGCCTTCGCCTTCTTCCTCGGCGTGGAAGTGCGGGGCCATCGGACCAGGGTCGATCGGGGTGTGATCGCCCTTGTCGAAACGGGCGTGGACCTCGCGGACCCAGTCGGCCAGTGCGTCAACGGTTTCGGGGACCTTGCGAGAGACTCCGAGCACCGGCCCGCCCTCGCGAGCCTTCTTCGCGTCCTCGAGCATGAGGTCGACGTCGACATCGACGTGCGGGCCGAGGTCGATCTTGTTGATGATCAGGAGGTCGGCGCGACCGATTCCCGGTCCGCCCTTGCGTGCCACGTCACCGCCGCCGGCGACATCGAGGACGAAGAGCTGGGCGTCGACGAGTGCTGGTGAGAATGTGGCGGTGAGGTTGTCGCCGCCGGATTCGATGAGGACGATGTCGAGGGGGTCGAAGTCCTCTTCGAGGGCCTCGACGGCCAGCAGGTTCATGCTCACGTCGTCACGGATGGCGGTGTGCGGGCAGGCGCCGGTCTCGACGGCGCGGATGCGTTCTTCGGGCAGGACTCCTGCGGCCTTGAGGAAGCGTGCGTCCTCATCGGTGTAGATGTCATTCGTGATGACGCCGATGCGGAACTCCTGCGCGAGCGCGGTGCAGATATTGGCGATCGAGGAGCTCTTGCCGGTGCCGACAGGCCCGGCGATGCCCAAGCGAAGTGCTCGTTTTCCAGTGGTCATTGTCTCTCCTTCTCTTCGTGATGGCTCTTGTAGGTTGTGGATGTCAGGTCAGTCGTGGGGGTCATCGTGGAACTGCGGACCAGGTCTGTTCGCGGCCCCAGGGTTCGCCGATGTGCGTGAGTGCGGCGTCGAGGCGTTTGCGCAGCGCCAGACCGTCAGACCCGACCGCAGTGATCTGCACGCAGGTGTCGTCGACGGGCAGGATCGCGGTCTGCGGGTCGATGACCACGGTCTCTTTCGGCAGTCCGCCCTCGGGGTCGACGATGACGATGGAACCGACGCCCAGTCCTCGTCCTGCCACGGCGGGTGAGTCGAAGCCGGGGCTGTTCGGTCCCAGGTCGAAGCGTTGAACGCTCAGCGGAGCACCGCCTCGGCGGACGGTCAAGGCGGAGCTGAGGTCTCCAGGGTCTTCGCCGTGACGGCCGAGGACGAGCTCTTCGCGGTAGAAGAGTCGCGCGTCGGCCGCGAGGTCGATGTCGACGGTGTGCGTGTGGCGGCACCCCTTCGCCGCGATCACCGGCTCCGGCACCCACACCAGGGTCGCTGCCTCGCCGACGTGGGCGCGTGATTCCAACAATGAGGGGTGACCGTGGACGCCAGGAAGCACGAGGGTGGCCGAGACTTCACGGATGAGCAGGCTCGAACCCTCGCCGACGCTTACGTCGAAACGGTAGTGGTCCCCGCCGAGTGGCCCGGCTGCTCCCGAGGTCAGGGCGATGCGGGCGGCATTCGGATCTCGATCGATATAGGGTTCGTGGCCGCTGGCGCCGGTGGGTCGCGGCACCAGTGGGGCTTGGGCGCGCAGGCCCGACACGCGTGTTCCCGGCCGGCCGGGCTCGCTCAGCTCGGTCGCCACAGAGGCCCGGCACGTCATGCCGCTGGGGCCATTGGGTTTCACCTCGGCAGAGTACACGGTGCCGGGAGTCCTGCTCTCAGGATGCGAATAGTCGAACATGGTCCTTCACGTGCATCTCGGCGGCGAAATCTGACAGGGGCGAACTCAGTGCGGGCAGGTCCCGGGCCGGGGTGAGTTCGTAGTCGGCGGCTGCTTCCGCGGCGACGTCGAGCTCCTCGCCCAGGGACAGGATTGCTCCGTGGGCTTGGAAGGGGTCGATGCTCATGAGCTTGACCGCAGCGGTGGCCGGTCCTGTGACTGCTTCGTGGAGCACGACGGCCGCCGTCTCCGCAGCCCCCAGCTCCAAGGCTCGACCGACTGCCCCGTACACGAGCGGCTGCTGCAGTCCCTTCGGCAGGTACTCAAGCAGCGGATGCGGATGGATTCGCTGCATCGACCGCAGCATCAGCGTCCCCAACCACTCCCCCGTCGTGCGCAGGGCCGGGGCGGGTGTGCGGGCACAGAACTCCGCATCGAGAATGGCGAGCGACTCCGCAGTCTCGTCCACGGTCGTATCCGCGGGACGGTCCCCCGCCTCGGAGAGGGACCGGTGATCACCGACGATATGTCGAGCCGAAACCGCGAAGGCGGCGTTCATCAGCCCGGTCGTGTGCAGGCGTCCGCGCAGGAAGTCCTTCAGGTCGGACACATCGGTGACCCAACCTTGCCGGATGGCCTGTTCGAGCCCACCGGAGTGCGCGTACCCGCCCGAGGGAAGTCGCCCGTCGCCGAGCATCAGGAGGGTCGCGCGTGAGGTGCTTCGTGTCATTCCTGTTCTCAGAACAGGAAATAGCGTTGGGCCATGGGCACGAACTTCGCGGGTTCGTGTTCGATGAGTTCATCATCGATGGTGACCGCGTAGGTGTCGGAGTCGACCTCGATCTTCGGGCGGGCCGAGTTGTGGATCATGTCGTCCTTCGTGACTCCGCGTGTCGAGGTGATCGGCACGAAGGGCCTGTCGACGTTGACCTTGTCCGCGATGCCGTCAGCGATCGCGTGTTCCGATACGAACGCCATGCTCGTCGCTGCCGCCGCGGACGACCGGAAGTTGAAGCCCATCCGCTCGGACACAGACTGCGGGGTCGGAATCGAGGCGTTCGGGTCGCCCAAGGCGGCCACGGCCGCCATGCCGCCCTTGAACACGGTGTGCGGACGAACCGCGAACATCGAGGGTTGCCAGAGCACGAAGTCAGCGAGCTTGCCGACCTCGATCGAGCCGACGTGGGCGTCGATGCCGTGAGCGATGGCCGGGTTGATCGTGTACTTCGCGACATAGCGCATGGCGCGGTTGTTATCGGCTCGATCATCGCCTGCCAATGGTCCGCGCAGGCGTTTCATCTGGTGAGCGGTCTGCCAGGTGCGCATGGCGACCTCACCGATGCGACCCATGGCCTGAGCGTCGGAGGACATGATCGACAGTGCTCCCATGTCCTGGAGAACATCCTCGGCGGCAATGGTTCCCGCCCGCACTCGGCTCTCGGCGAACGCAAGGTCATTGGGCACCTGCGGGTTGAGGTGGTGGGCGACCATGACCATGTCGAGGTGTTCGTCGACGGTGTTGGTCGTAAACGGCCGCGTCGGGTTGGTCGAGGCCGGGAGAACATTGAGCTCCGAGGCGATCGTGATGATGTCGGGTGCGTGGCCGCCGCCGGCACCCTCGGTGTGGAAGGCGTGGAAGGTGCGCCCCTTGACCGCGGCGAGCATGTCTTCGACGAAGCCGGCCTCGTTGAGGGTGTCGGAGTGGATGGCGACCTGGACTCCGGTGTCATCGGCCACGCGCAGGGCGTTGTCGATGACGGCGGGTGTTGCGCCCCAGTCCTCGTGGATCTTGAAGCCGCCGGCACCGCCGCGCACCTGTTCGAGCAGGGCTTCGTCGTTCATGGTGTTGCCGCGCCCCAGGAACAGGACGTTGACCGGCCAGGGGTCCATGCTTTCGAACATGCGAGCCAGCCACCAGGGGCCGGGGGTGGCCAGTGTGGCCTTCGAGCCTTCCGTTGGCCCCGTTCCGCCGCCGACCATTGTCGTAGTTCCGGCCATGAGTCCGACCTGGAACATGTCGGGTCCGACGAAGTGGACGTGCGTGTCGACGGTGCCGGCGGTCATGATGAGTCCGTTGCCGCTGGCGATCTCCGTGTTCGGGCCGATGACCAGATTGGGGTCGACGCCGTTCATGGTGTCGGGGTTGCCTGAGCGTCCGATGCCGACGAACCGGCCGTCGCGGATGCCCACATCGGCCTTGATGACTCCCCAGTGGTCGAGGATGATCACGCCGGTGATGACGAGGTCGGGAGTGCCTTCGGCGCGGGTCCGTGATGATTGGGCCATGGATTCGCGAGCGGACTTTCCGCCGCCGAAGACGACCTCGTTGCCGCCGACGCAGTAGTCTTTGTCGATCTCGATGACGATGTCCGTGTCGGCCAGTCGGACTCGGTCACCGACGGTGGGGCCGAACGATGCCACGTATTCGGACCTCGATATGTCAACCATCCAACTCTCCTCTGCATTCGCCTCGGAACCCGAGCGCGATGCGTGCGCCCTGTATGGGAACGAGTTCGACTTCTTCATCGGCCCCCGGCTCGAAGCGCATCGCGCCGCCGGAGAGCACATTCAGTCTCTTGCCCCAGGACCGTCCGCGGTCGAATTCCAAGCCGGGATTGACCTCAGCGAAGTGGAAGTGCGAACCGACCTGGATCGGACGATCGGAGACGTTGGCGACGCGCAGGGTCGTCACGGCCAAGCCGACGTTGATCTCGACGGGTTCATCGCGGAGGAAGATCTGGCCGGGGATGACCTTATCTGCAGCCGTGACCGGTGCTGCGGACTCCTCGCGTGGGCCCTGGCGGGATCCCGCTCCGGGCCGCCTCGGCTCGCTGGGGCCGCTGGGGCCCGATGAGGGGTGCCGCTCACGTTCGTCGATGCCCGGTTCCTGGATCACGGTGGCTTCGACGTCGTCGTAGTCACGGCCCGGATCATCGCTGGGATGCTCGGCATCGATGTCGCGATGCTCGGGCTTGAGTTCTTCGTTCTCGAACGGGTTGGTGCCCTGCTTCTCGTCGTCGGGTCCCGTTCCTGCCGGTCCGTGTTCGTTGCTCATCATTGGAGCGGTCCTGTCACAGTCACGAGCTTGGTCCCATCGGCGAACGTCGCCTCGACCTGAACCTGGGTGAGCATTTCCGGTACCCCTTCCATGACGTCATCTCTGCTGAGCACGTGTCGGCCCGATTCCATCAGGTCGGCAACGCTGTTTCCGTCTCTGGCACCTTCCAGGAGATAGGAGGTGATGACGGCTGTCGCTTCGGGCAGGTTGAGTTTGAGGCCGCGGTCTTTGCGCTCCAGGGCCAATTTTCCGGCCGTGTAGATCATCAGACGCTCTTGCTCATACAAACTGAGAAACACTTTTCCCCCGGTGCGCTCGAAAGGTATGTATCAATTCGCAAAGGTGATGCGGAGGCTGCTTGTCACTCCGGGTGCTCGAGTCCCGGGCAGGGCACGTCGAATGACACCCTGAAGCAGCGTCTCACCCGCGAGAATACGCTCATAGATGCAACCTTACCCATCGCTTTTGGGCAGTCAAGTCCACGACGGAGGTCGTCTGCGGCGGGTGGCGGAGGTCGTCTGCGGACGGGGTGCCGCGCGGGGTCAGCGCGGGGTCAGCGCGGGGTCAGGGCAGCGTCGGCTTAGGGTCAGCTTCGGGTCAGTCCTGCGCAATCGCCGTTTCTCGGGAGCGGGTCCGAGCCCGCGCTTGCTCTAGAAAGGCAGAGAAGAGAATGTCCCTGTCGGCCTTGCTCGCACCAGCTTCCTCCGGGTGCCACTGCACACCGAGGATCCAGGTGTTGTCCACGCGTTCCGTTGCTTCGACGATTCCGTCGGCGGCACGAGCGGCCACGGACAGACCAGTGCCGACCCGACCGACGGCCTGATGATGTCCGTTGCGGACAGTGAACTTCTCGACCTGATAGAGCTCGTGGATGATATGCCCTGGTTCGAGTCGAACCTCTTCGTCGAGGAAGAGCGGCTCCCCTGGGGCCCCTTTGTGGAGGTGGTAGGGGTCGAGATCGGGGATCAAGGTGCCCCCGCAGACCACATTGAGCAGCTGGGATCCACGACACAGGTGCAGCATGATCGAATCCTCACCGATCCCGCGGGCGATGATCTCGATCTCACGCTCATCGGCTCGCCGGTCCTTGCCATATTCGTTGGGCACGATCTCGGTGTGACCGTATATCGTCGCGTCAACGTCTCCCCCACCGAGGACGAGGATCCCGTCAGCGGCTGCGATCGCCTCATAGTCCGGTTCGCCGGCATCGCTCACATCGTGGATGACGGCCCTTCCGCCGAGCTCATGGATCGAATCGACCGCGGTGATCGTCAGCTGTTTCTGCAGCGCGGTCGAGGCTGAGGTCTGCCCCGGCGTATTCAGCCCCACGATCACCGCGATCTCGACGACCGCTTCGGCGGTGGGAGATGTTGTGAGCACATCTGCTGGAACAAGGTCATGCACGGTCACTGCGATTCGCTTTCGTTGGCTGTGGTTGTTCGGCTGCGCACTGGTCGCACGAGGTCGGCGTCGGCTGTTCAGCTGCGGTTCTGGCGGTGTTCTGCCGCCCGGGTGACGATCCATTCGAACAGCGCCCGGTCCACGGGCTCTGAATCCGCCCGGTCCTCGGGGTGCCACTGCACCGCAAGGATCGTGTGTTCGTCGTCTTCGACGGCCTCGACACAGCCATCGGCTCCTCGCGAAGTCACCCGCAGTCCCCGACCGAGCTCGTCGATCGCCTGATGATGATAGCTCGACACCTGGACATCCTCACTGGTCTCCAAGGCCCGAGCTAAGAGCGAACCCGTTTCAACGCTGACCGGATGGACCTGGCCGACATGGTCGACGTCGCCGGCCGGCCAGTGCTGGAACAGGGTCCCCCCACGTTCCACATTCCACAGCTGCAGGCCGCGGCAGATGAAGAGAGCGGGGATGCCGAGGTTTTCAGCCGCGGAGATGGCCGCAGCGTCAGCGTCATCCTGAGACGGCAGGTCGGTGCCGGCATAGGACTCGTCAGGCTCTTGCCCATAGCGCTTCGGATCGATGTCCGACCCTCCGGGCAGGACGACGCCGTCGACACGAGAGTACAGGCCGCTGTCGATCACCGGGGGTACGATGACCGGTTCCCCGCCGGCGGCGGCGATCGACCTGAGCACAGCATCTGCGACGACGCTGCCCGAGTGCCGCAGCCCCTGCACCTGCCCGGACGACATGGCGGGGACGGCGATGAGCGGCCGCGATGAGGCGGTGCCCGAAGCAGTGGTCATGAGGGTCGTCCCGCGGACAGGGTTTCGGCGGGGAAGGGCAGATGCGGCATCCACCGCGCCCACACCTCGGCGAGCCGACCATCGGTGATGACCTGCGCCAAGGCAGTGTCTAGGAGATCGAGCATCGGAGCGTTGTCCTTCGCCACTCCCACTCCCCACGGGTTGCGGGTCTGAGCCGTGAAAGCGAGATCGAACTCGGGTTCATCACCGAGCGGAACGGTGACGACATCGTCGTCGACCATGGCGTCGACACTGCCATCACGGACCGCCTGGATCATGTCGGCGAAGACATCGTCTGTGGGGCCGAAGGACACAAGCTGTGCACCGGGGAACGTCTCTGCCAGGACCATGTTGGCACTGCCCTCGATAGCCGCAACCTTGTACCCGCCGAGGTGGTCCGGTGAGGTGGCCGGATCACCGGCACGGACGAGGACGGATTCGTTGAAGACCGCGTAGGGGCGGGTGAAGTCCACCTGCGCCCGCCGCGAGGGAATGATCCCCTGTCCACACCACACAGCGTCGGCGTCACCACGGAGCACCGCCGGAATCATGTCGTCCCAGGCCACGATGACCCACTCGAGCTCACGGCCGAGGACCTCGGCGACGAGCTGAGCAGCTTCGGGTTCGTACCCGGTTCGGGTGATGCCGCCGTCTTTCGACTTGTCGAACAGCGGCGCGGCCTCTGAGTCGATGCAGGCGAAGCGGATGCTCGTTTCGGTCATGGGATCGCCTGCCAGTACTGGTCGAACTCCCACTGGGTGAGCACACCGCAGTACTGTGCCCATTCGTTCTCCTTCATCTCCATGAAGGTATCGGCGAGTTCGGGTGGAAGTGCTGTCCGAACGAATTCGTCATTGCGGAAGGCTTCGACGGCTTCGCCGAGGGTTCGAGGCAGCTCGATGCCCTGGCTTCCGGCTTCCGGGGGTTCGACCTGATTGCCGATCCCGTCGGCCACGGCCGCAGTGAGCAGCGCATGGGACAGATACGGGTTGACGGATGCGTCGGGGACGCGCACCTCGGCGCGTCCGTTCGAGGAGATCCGGATCATCGAAGCGCGGTCGTCGAGTCCCCAGTCGGCACGAGCCGGGGCGAACTGGCCCGGATCCCAGAACCGCTTATAGGAGTTCACGGTCGAGGCGAAGATGAGCATCATCGCCGGAGAGTTCTTGATGATTCCGCCAACTGCCCAGCGTCCCAGCTGGGACAGGTGCAGCTCCTTGACGCCTTCGTCTTCGAAGGTGTTGACTCCGGATTCGTCCCACAGTGAGATGTTGTGATGGCAGCCGGCGCCCATCTCTCCGATGAAGGGCTTGGGCATGAAGGAGGCTTCGACTCCGAACTCGCGAGCGACCTGGGAGCAGATCTGACGGTAGGTGACCAGCCGGTCGGTGGTGTTCTCGATGTCGTCGAAGTTCCAGTTGAGCTCGATCTGCCCGCGGTCCTCATAATCGCCTTCGATCATGTCGAAACCGAGTGCATCGGCGTATTCATGGATGCGCTTGTAGATGGGACGCATTCCTTCGAGGTATTCCACCTGATAGGCAGGGTTGTAACCGGGAATGGTCTTCGGCGTGATGGACTCGCCGACCCACACCATCTCGGGCTCTGTGCCGGACTTCATCGTCAGTCCGAAGACGTCCTTGAGCAGCGAATGCGTCCGCTTCATGTGCGCACGAGAGTCATGGACGTTGGGTCGTCCGGCAATGCCGCCGAGGTGGTCTGGCTCGTAGGTCGAGCAGAAGATCCGTCCGACTTCCCCGTCCCAGGGCAGCGGGTTGAAGGAATCGGCCTCCGGCATCGCCACGAACTCCTTTGAGTTGATGTTGGCACCGATGGGGTTGCCGTGGACATCGTTCTGGAAGTCCATGAGGGCGTTGCGGGTGAAGTTCACGCCCTTCTCGAGGTTGCGCACGAAGTGCTTGGCCGGGACCACTTTGGCCACTGTGCGCGAGCGCAGGGTGGGCACCATGTAGTACATGTATTCCACGCCCGAGCGTTCGATCTTCTCTTTGAGCGCTTCAACGGTGTCGTTGTCGGTGTTCGCTTCCCGGTGACGCTCGAGGGCGCTGTTGTCTTCGAGTTCTGAGGCGATGCACGAGCGGAACACCTCGGCGAGGTTGGTTCCGTGGGAGGCGGTCCGGCGGCGAATCGCCTCGACAGCGGGATCGGCCTGCGCAGCCTGGGCGGTGAGCGGGTCAGTGATCGTCATTGTTCATTTTCCTCTGTTCGCGGTCCAGCAGCTCTGCCGAACGGTCGATCCGGGAATACCCGGAAGTGATGCGGTCAGTTGTGGGAGTGAATGGCCGGTCGTGGGTGTCAGCCGTCGGTCTCAGCTGCGAGAGTCGAAGGTCAACGGCAGTCCGATGGGGCCGGTGTTCCCGGAGTCGGGTAGCCAGGTGTCGCCGCCCGGGCAGTCGAGGTTCGTGATGCGGGAGGCGAGGATCGGCAGGGCCTGGCTCATGTCTGCCCGCGCAATGTAATGACCGAGGCAATGGTGGATGCCGCCGCCGAATGTGAAGTGCGGTTTGCGATCGTCGAGGGTGATGTCGACCTCGGGGTTCGGGAAGGCACGCTCGTCCGAGCCCGAGGTGTGGGTGAACAGGTGCACCGTGGTGCCGGCGGTGAATTCGATACCGCCATACTCGAAGTCCTCGATGACCTCTCGTGTCACCCAGCGAGTCGTGGGATTGACGCGCAGCACCTCTTCGAGAGCAGACTTCGCCAACTCCGGGCGCTGCGCGAGGATCTCCCACTGTTCCGGGTTCCGGATGAAGGTCTGAATTGCCAGGCCGAGCTGGTTGCGGGTCGTGTCCATGCCGCCGAAGAGCATGAGCACCAGCGCATTGCGCAGCTCCTCGGCATCGAGCTTATCCCCGGACTCGCTGAAATGAACAAGGCGGGAGACCACGTCCTGACCGGGATCTGCCCGTCGTTCCTCGATGAGACCTTCGACGAATTCGTAGAGTTCGCGGACCGCTTCGTCGACCTCGTCGATCTTCTCCTGGATCGACACCGACAGCGCATAGCCGACGGTGTTGGCGCGGGAGGCGATGAATGGCCAGTGCTTGTGGTCGAGGCCCATCATGGCGCACAGTGCGCGGGTGGCGAACGGTTCGGCGAAGTCGCGCACGAAATCGCATTCCCCTTTGTCCGCGAAGGAGTCGAGGAGTTCAGTGGCGATCTCTGCGAACTCGGGTTCGAGCTTGCGCGCCATCGACGGGGAGAATGCCGGATTGAGCAGCCGCCTGATCCGATGGTGTTCATCGGATTCGAGCACCAGGAGGTTCTTTCGCCACCATTCGTGGAACGCTCCGGAGTGGACTCCATGGTGGTCTGGCCAACGAGCGCTGCCCTGGGAGAGGCTCTGGTTCTTCAGCAGTGCTGCAACCTCGTCGTATCTGAGGACGGCGTATCCGTAGTTGGTCCGGGCGATCCAGGATCGCTCGCGGGCATCGCGAACCTCTTCGGATGCCATGGCGAAACCCGGCGCAGAGATGTCGAGATAGGGAAGTTCTGTCGTGTCGATGGTTGTGCTCATCAGCGTCACTCTCCAGCCAATCGTCTTTGATCAACGCTTACAGTGAATCAAACATTCACTTATGCATGAATCAAACCATATGTGACTCATGGCACGCAAGCCCCTTCCTGCCGGCAATTTATCGGTTCGATGAGCAAGAACGCAGGATTCCCCTCGCAGCACTTGCCGAAGTGTTCGCGATCCGCAATGATTGAGAAACAGATGTTATGGTCGTGAGGCTGCCAGTTCCTCGGCGATCATTGCGACCGGCGGGCCTCGGCTCGGAGTTCAACGGAGAATTCGTCGACAGATGGAGGTCGAACCATGAATGCTCGTACACCCAGACATATTGCGGTCATCGGCAGCGGTCCTGCCGGCTGCTTCACGGGGCAGGCCCTGCGCCGTCACTGGAAAGATGCAGAGATCACTATCTTCGATCGCCTCGCTGCCCCCTACGGACTCATCAGGTACGGTGTCGCGGCTGACCATCAGCATACGAAGGCTGTGACTCGACAGTTCGACCGCAACTTCTCCTCCGGCGACTTCAGATTCGCCGGCAATGTCGAAGTCGGCACCGACATCGACCTCGATTCCATCCGCGCAGAGTTCGACATCGTCGTCCTGGCCACGGGACGGTGGCGTGATCGGACATTGACGGTTCCGGGAGCCCACCTCGACGGAGTGCTCGTCTCCGGCGACATCGTCAACGCGCTCAATACCGTGCCTCGCCCCAACATCCCGATGCCCGCGATCGGCCAAAACGTCGTCGTCATCGGAGCGGGCAATGTCGCCCTCGACATGGTGCGCTTCCTCATCAAGACGGCCGCCGACTACATGGACAGCGATGTGAGCCCGGAAGCACTCGACTCCTATCTCAGCTCTCCGGCCACACACGTCACCGTCCTCAGCCGATCCCCCATCGCCTCGGCGAAGGCTGATGTGGCGATGATCCGAGAGCTGGGCAAGGTTCCCGGAGTCCGCATCACCGTTGCGAACTCGAGCCCTGCCACCGAGGACAACACCCTTGGACGCAAGCGCGAAGCCGCCTTTGCAGAGCTCGCCTCGCAAGAGGTCGTTGAGGCGCGCGCGCACGTCCACTTCGTCTTCGGTGCAACTCCTTCGCGGATCGGCGGTACCCAACACGTGGAGACCGTCCACCTGTCTGCGGCTCCGGCAGGAGAGGCGAGCGTGATCCCTGCTGACACCGTCATCTCTGCGATCGGCTTCGACGTCAACGCACAGGGGCACTGGCATTACGCCGAAGAATACGACTTCACCCCTTCGGACGACCTCGGTCGCATCGGCCCCGGACTCTACCGCTCGGGGTGGCTCAAACGCGGGCCGGTGGGCGCAATACCTGCAAACCGCTCCGATGCCCACCAGGTCGCCAAGGAGATCATCGCCGATTTCGAGTCGGCTGACTCTCCGTCGACGACAACCGGCGGCTACGAGGCTCTCCCCCGAGCACTGAGAAACCAAGCGGTGGACTTCGCCGACTGGAGGCGCATCGATGCCGCGGAGCTCGCGAACGCAGACGAGTCACGGATCCGGCGAAAGTTCCATGACCACGAGGACATGCTCGCCGCCGCACAGTCGCAGAATCCATGAATCGCAGCACCGAAGACGTGAATGACACAGCAGAATGCAAGTCCCGCACAACTGAGAACATCGAACGAAAGAGATGAAATGAATACCGTCGTCCTCTACGGAACAGAATCCGGCAACTCGGAGCTCATCGCTCAGGACCTCGCCGACAAGCTGAACGCGGACGGTCACTCCGCCGAGGTCATCGATCTCCAGGACTTCGAACCTGAGAGCCTCACTCCTGAGAACTTCTACCTCGTTGTCTGCTCCACTCACGGCGACGGCGAACTCCCCAATACCGCAATCGAGTTCCATGAGAAGTTCACTGCGTTCTCCGGCGACCTCACCGGCGTGAAGTACGCGATGTTCGGCCTCGGCGATTCGTTCTACGAAGAGACATACAGCCAAGGCAGTGAACATCTCGATCGCCGTTTCACCGAACTCGGCGCCACTCGCGTCGGTGAATACGGCAGGCATGATGCCTCGTCCTGGGACCTGCCCAGTGATGTCGCACTGGAGTGGCTGCCCACTGTCATCGGTGCCGCCGAGGCGGCCTGAACCTGAGGTTGTGCAGGTTAAGATTCCGGCAGAGGCTAGGATCTGAAGAAACGTGAAGTCAGGAGGGGTGGGGCCGTTGGCGAATTCGTTTGCGTTCGTACCGGCGTCCCAGGGACCCCATGGCCCTTTCGGCTACGGCGATGCCCTGGCCGATAGGATCGTCACTGCGATCTCGCTGGGATCCATCTCAGTGGGAGAACGCCTGCCGGCAGAGATCGAACTCGCCGCAGAGTTCAATGTCGCAGTAGCCACCCTGCGCAAGAGTTTGGCGGTTCTGCGGGAGAACGGCATCGTCGAGACCCACCGTGGCCGCAGCGGCGGCACCTTCATCGTCTCGGTGCCTTTCCCCACCGATGAACAGATCCGGAACTATCTTTCAAGCCTCTCCATCGTCCAGTACCGTGACTACGGCGATGAGCACACCGCAGTATCGACCGGCGTAGTCCGGTTGGCCTGCCAGCGAGCTCACACCCAGGCCGTGGCAGAGCTCGACCATGCCGCTGCCCGGATGAAGAATGCGAGCACCCCAGCCGAATGCTCGGCTGCCGACAGCAGATTCAATATGCAGCTGGCCATCGTGTCGCAGTCTCCACGGCTGCTGCGGGCAGAGATGCGCCTGCAGAGCGAGATCCTCGCCCTCAAATGGTCCCCGGCAGGAGCGGCAGCTCAGATCTCCGACGTCATCGCCGATCATCGTGAAGTCCTGGAAGCCGTCAGCGATCGCGATTCCGACCGGGCGGAACGAGCGGTCGAGGCGAACATCCGAAAGACCGTCTACAGTCTCATCGATGTGAAGCTCACTCTCGACTCGAACGGCGCCGATACCACGCCGGCACGGTGAAACAGCCACAGGAAGGGGCGGCATGGCCCACTCACAGGTAGAAGAAGTCGCACACGGATTGGCAGTCTGGGTCGAAGACCTCCTCGTCGATCTCGAGCGCCTGGAATCATCCCTCAGCCCGCGGCTCGTCTCGGACTTCGCCGGCGACCCACCTCATGAAGTGAGCTCGAAGACCCGCAGGGCCCTCGGCAGAGACGTCGCCGACTTCCTCGAAGAGCACCCTGGCCTCGACGGCGCCGGTCTCATCTTCCAGCTCTCGCAGCTCAAACCCGAGACCGCCAGAATCGAGTGGTGGGTGCGGGACGAGGAGAAGATCAATCGTCGCGATTTCATCCTCGACCCCGACTCCGACCGATTCTATGACTATGAGTACCTCGAGTGGTTCAAAGGCGCGTTCCATGCCGGCACCCGCACCGTGGCTGGACCGTACATCGACCATCTGGGCGTCGACGACTACCTGTTGACGATGGCAGTGCCCTGTTCCGTCGACGGCGTCAAGGTCGGGGTCGCCGGCATCGATATTCTCATGAATGACGTCGAGGCAGAGCTGCTGCGGATCCTCTCACCACTCTCGGGGTGTGCAGTGCTCAGTCGCCACAATCAGGTACTCGTCGGCAACTCAGCACAGCTGAGCACCGGAGTGCGCATCGCAGTGATGCCTCCGGGCTATTCCAGAATTCCGATCGCCGTCGACAACGTCGACCTCAGCCTCCTCTACCCGGATCCTCAACTCGGCTGAGTCAGCGTCACAGCAGGCAGCCTCCCACGCGACGACGAAGCCCCCATCTCATCGGCAGGTGCCGATGAGATGGGGGCTCGGCTCGTCTCTGACTCAGCTGCCTTGAGGCCGAGACTCGGCGCTGGGCACTGCCGACTGCACAGCGTCCCCGGCTGCGCCCCTGATCCCACTGCGACGCTCCGGATGAGCACCGAACAGATAGAGTGCCCCGACCAGGACCACACCCAGCGTCATGAGGGCGACGATCCAGGAGTCGTACCAGGGCACTCCGGCCACCGGCCAGGCGACGATGATCATCGCAAAGACCTGATAGACGAAGGCGGAGATCGAAATCAGCCAACCCCATCTGCCCATGGTGAACTCTCCGCTGGGCTTCCAGCCCTTCATACGAGCTCTCAGCGAGGCGAAGACCACCGACGAGAATGCCAGGTAGATGCCGAAGGAAGCGAAGGAGATGATCGCCAGCAGTGCATTCTCGCTCAGCAATGAGATGAGAATGACGACGGCGGGGATGGCGCCGGACACGATGAGCGCGTAAGGAGGCACAGCACGGGTCGGGCTGAATTTGCGCAGGAACTTCGAGAACGGAAGCTGATCGTCCCGTCCCATCGAGTACATCAGGCGCGAGGCCGCGGCCTGCAGCGAGATCGTGCACGACAGGAAAGAGATGAGGACGATCGCCATGACGAACTTGAATCCGATCGGCCCGAACGCCTCCATGAAGATCGTCGTGATCGGATCGGGGATCGTTCCGTTGATGATGTCCTCAAAGCTGCCGACTGCCAGAATCAGCCCCAGGGCGATGAACATCGAGGCGAGGCCGCCCACGTAGATCGTCATCCGCATGGCCTTGGGAATGACCCGACCAGGGTTGCGGACCTCCTCGGCGACGTCGCCGTTGGCTTCAAAGCCGTAGTAGAGATAGATTCCCATGATCGCCGCACCGACGAAGGCGACGACGAACGGCGTCTGGTCCTGCATGTCCCCCGGGCGGAAGTCCTGGAACAACACAGTGAGATCATGCTTGCGCACCGTGAGAAGGAGCCAGACGCCTATGGCGGCCGTTGCGAAGATCTCGACGACGAAACCGACGAACGCGACATTGGCGAGGAACTTCGTTCCGCACAGGTTGGCAAGGGTGGCGAGGAAGATGATCAGCAGCGCCAGAAGCACATTGGCGATGGGTGACATCTCGATGCCCAGCAGAGCTCCCAGGAACGGGCCCGCACCATAGGCGACTGAGGCGATGGTGACGTTGATGGCGATCATGTAGACCCAACCGCTCATCCACCCCCACTTCTTGCCCCATAGGTGTTTGTTCCACGGATAGATGCCACCGGCGATCGGGTACTGCGAGACCACTTCGCCGAAGACCGTGGCCACGAGCAGCTGACCGGCACCGGCGACGATGAGCATCCAGAAAGCCGGAGGTCCGGCCAGCGCCATAGAGGCCGCGAACGTGGCGTAGACGCCCACGACCGGAGAAAGATAGGTGAATCCGAGGGCGAGGTTGCCCCAGAATCCCATATCGCGTTTGAAGTCCCCGTCTGAGTGATGGCCGTCATTGGCCGTGCTGGGGACTGAAGTCGATTGAATATCCATGCTCCCGATTCCTTCGTTGGAGTCGAAGCTTGTCGGACCAGCATTCGTCCGCGCTGCGAGTCGCGGAACGCCGTCTCGACAAAATTCGCCGAACTAAACCTTTACTACTGAGTCTTTAAAGCATTCATGGCACCGAATAGATTTGGTATCGGATGACGCCATAGTCCCCAGAGCCCGCAACTGCCAGCTTTCCCCCTTGAAATACTAGGGCTCTGAGTTTCACTGTCGAGATAGGTCGACACCGACCCATCGTGATAACCAGTTGGAATACTATCAACTCTAGATGTTTAAGCCAATAGGCTCAGCCGAACTCCTCGTCGGCAGTTTCGCTGCACTTCAAGGCGAGTTGCCGACAGAGTTTCAGTAGTACACGGCCAGCCTGCCGCGCGGGCCGTCGATGACTTCGACAGGGGTGTCGAAGACGCGGGTGAGCACCTCGGCGGTCATGATCTCCGCAGGTGTCCCGAACTCGACGACCCTGCCGGTCTTCACGGCGCAGATGTGATCGGCATAGTGTCCGGCGAAGTTGATGTCGTGGAGGACGATGACGATGGTCCGCCCCATCTGCGTAGCGGCCCGACGCAGGTGCTGCATCATCTGCACGGAGTGCTTCATGTCCAGGTTGTTCAGGGGTTCGTCCAGCAGGACGTAGTCGGTGTCCTGAGCCAGCACCATGGCCACGTAGGCGCGCTGCCGCTGCCCGCCGGAGAGTTCGTCGATGAACCGGTCCTCGAGGTCGCTGAGTTCGAGGAAGTCGATGGCCTGGGAGATGATCTCCTCGTCGGCAGGCGTCAGGCGTCCCTTCGAATAGGGGAAACGGCCGAAGCCCACCAGCTGGCGGATCGTCAACCTGGTGATGAAGTGGTTCTCCTGGCGCAGGATGGACACGATCTTCGCCAGGTCCTTCGACTTCGTTGACGACACGTCATAACCGGCGACCTCGATCGCCCCCTCGTCGATGCCCAGCAGACGGCCGACCATCGTCAGCAGCGTTGACTTCCCGGCGCCGTTGGGTCCGACCAGCGCGGTGACTCCCCCTGCGGGGATCTGCAGGTCGACAGGACCGATCTCGACGTCGCTGCTGTAGGACTTACGGACATCGTGCAGTGTGATCACAGGCGTCCCTTTCTCATGATGACGAAGAGGAATGCGCCTCCGCCGATGACCTCGATGATGATGGAGACGACGCCCTCGGCGTAGAACAGGTTCTTCATGATGAAGTACGCCCCGCCCAGGACGACGAACCCGAGGAGGCCGGCCATCGGCAGCACGTATCTGTGGTCGTAGGTGTCGGAGAACTGGTAGGCGAGCATCGCGACGAGGAAGCCGAGGAAGATCATCGGTCCGATCATCGACACGGACACTGCCATGAGGATCGAGACGAAGAACAGGATCTTCATCATCTCGACCTTGTGGTTGAGTCCCAGGTTGCTGGTCGTGTCCCTGCCGAGTGCGAGGACGTTGAGCCGGGAGGAGCTCAGGTAGATCGCAGCGCAGGCGAGGAGACACAACGGGATGGAGACAGGGAGATAGCTGGAGTCCGAGTTCGAGATCGAACCGAAGAGCCGTGCCGCGAGCACGTCGAATTCACTCGGCGTCAGGGTCCGCTGCATGAACGTCGCGATCGAGCCGAGTCCGCCGCCGATGACGACGCCGATGAGCAGCATGATCGCGATATTGCCGTAGCGGCCTGAGAGCAGCCAGCCGTAGAGCGCGAGCGATAACCCCACCATGAGCAGCAGCTGCACGGTGAAAGGCACCAGCCCCTTGAGATCGACGATCGCTGTGACCCCGAAGAAGTACATGGCCCCGGTTTGGATGGCAACGTACAGCGATTCGAAGCCCATGATCGACGGCGTGATGATCCGGTTGTTCGTCACCGTCTGGAACGCCACGGTCGCGAACGCCTGGCACAGTGCGACGACCGCGATGACGACGAGGTTCTTCATCCGCAGCTGCGCAATGAGCCAGAATCCCTCATCGGTGATCGGCATCGGGTTGTCCCAGGCCAGGAGGCCAAGAGCGATGGCCGCCGAGGCGACGATGAGCCCGGCCATGAGCGACCAGTACCGCCACTTGGATGTGGGCATGGCCAAGGACCCGGAGGAGCGCCGAGGCGGTCCCGGGGTCCGCTGTATCCTCGCCGAGGTCGAGTGCTCTGTCGTCTCAGCAGACATGGCGCGCCTCATCCCCGCTTCCGCTGCCGCAGGAGGAGCCCGACGAACACCGCGGCGCCGACGACTCCGAGGATGACGGAGACCGGCAGTTCGAAGGGCATGATGATGACTCGGCCGATGAGGTCGCAGATCGTGACGATCGCAATGCCCGACAAGCAGACCCAGGGCAGATTGCTGCGCAGGTCATCGCCGCGGATCATCGAGACGATATTGGGCACGATGAGGCCGAGGAACGGCAGGCTGCCGACCACCACCGTGACGACCCCAGTGGCGATGGCCACGAGGATGGTGCCGATGAGAATGACCTGGTTGTAGTTGAGACCGACATTCGTCGCGACCTCTTTGCCCAGACCGGCGACGGTGAAGCGGTCAGCGGTGATGAAGACCGCGACGACGACGATGACAACGACCCACAGGATCTCGTACTGGCCGCGCAGGATCGAAGTGAAGCTGCCGGCGAACCAGATGCCCAGGCTCTGGAGCATGTCAGTCTGGACCGCGATGAAGGTCGAGATCGCGCCCACCACCGCGCCGAGCATGATGCCGATGATGGGCACGATGAGCGATGACTTGAGGGAGACCCGGCGCAGGAACATGAAGAAGACCAGCGTGCCGATGAACGCGGCGATGATGGCCCCGATCATCCGCGCCAGGATCGAAGCGTCCGGGTAGACGATGACGGTGAGCATCAGCCCCAGCCCGGCCCATTCCGTGGTGCCGGTGGTCGTCGGTTCGACGAATCGGTTCTGCGTCAGCAGCTGCATGACCAGGCCGCACATGGCCATCGCCGCACCCGAGAGAACGAGGGCGATGGTGCGCGGCACGCGGGTGATCTGGAACATCTCGGCTCCCCTATCCCTGCCGAAGATGTCGTAGACGCCGGTGACGAGGGAAAGTACGAGAAGGAGCAGGACGCCGAGGACGCCCACTGCCAACTTCCAGCTCAGCAGCTGCCCCTTTGCCCCGGCAAGGCTCTTCCTCGCCGAGGTGACCTCGGCGAGACTATCGCGTGTACTCGTCATTCTCTCGATCTCAATTGCTGCTGGGAGGCGCTACTTCTGCTCTTCGAGCTTGTCGGCGAATGAGTTGAAGAACTCGGTGTAGGTCTGGATGCCTTCGTTGAGATAGGTGTCCTGCGGGAAGTACACGATCTTGTCGTCCTTGACCGCGGGCACATCCTTGAGCGCCTCTGACTTCTCGAGCACCTCGGCGGCGGGAGCCGATCCCTCATCGCGCTCTTCGGGGGCGAAGGAGGCGTCTCGGTCCAAGACGATCATGAGCTCGGGTTCGGAGTCGGCGATCGCCTCGACGGAGATGTCGTCTCCCTGGTGGTCCTCGCTGCTCGAGTCCACTTCGAGGGCAGGATCCAGACCGAGGATGTCGAAGACCGGCCCGACGGTGCGCCCGACGGAAGGAGCCGAGTAGCCGATGTCACCCGCCGAGGTGATGAGGCCCATGGCCTTGTCATTGCTGTCATAGGCGGCCTTGGCTCGCTTCACCGAGGCATCGTAGTCATCGACGATCTTCTTCGCTTCGTCCTGTTTGCCGAAGACCTCTCCCAAGGTTGTCGTCTGGCGTTTGAGTTCGGAGCCGAAGTCTTCGCCATCGCGCGGATCGAGTTCGAGCACGGTGGCCTCGGGTGCCAGCTTCGCAAGGTCGTCATGGAACTGCGCGAACCGCTGGCCATTGATGATGAGGTCCGGCTTGGCCTCGACGACCTTCTCAAGGTCAGGCTCGCGGTGGGATCCGAGATCGAGGACGGAGTCGTCCTTCGTGTAGCTGAGGCCCTCGGGCATCAGAGAGACCGCGCCGGCACTGAGTTCGATGCCCCAGGTGTCAAGAGTCTCGAAAGTGCGGTTGTCTGTGGCCACCACAGAGGAAGGAGGGCTCGCCACGCTCTGCGCTCCGTTGTTGTCCTCGATGTCGATGGTGCTGCCGGAAGCGGCATCGGCACCGGTGTCATCGGCGGCAGCTTGACCGCAGCCGGTCAGAGCAAGTGCAACGACGCCGGCCAGAGCGGTGAAACGAAGGCGAGACGAACCCATGGTGATCTACTTCCTGCAAAAGTCATTGATGTCAGATGAACACGAACCGTGAATTAGCTTAGCCTAAGCTTCACGCAATACGTGAGCGTAATCTATCGTTATTCATCTCACATTGACAGCGGAAGTAGTCAGTCAGATCGAGGCGATGAGGCGTCGCACTTCGTCTTCGGACTCCGCAGCGGCAGTGGGACCACCCGATCCACCGCGGTACACAAAGGCACCGGACTCGGCGGCAATGACGCCGCCGCCTGCATAGTCATAGATTCCGAGTCCCCGTTCGGCATAGCCGTTGACCTTGCCCTCTGCGAGCATGCACAGGTCGATAGCCGCCGATCCGCAGCGCCGGATATCGTCGTAGCCGTCCATAAGGGTGAACAGCTTCGCCAGCTGCGGCCCGCGATTGTCGCCGGTGTAGGCGAAGCCGGTTGCCAGCAGCCTGCCGGAGAGCCCGAGGGGCGTGCCTCGCAGCCGTCGAGCAGGGAGACGCTCAGGCCCTCGACCCCCGGATAGCTGCCCCTCGACGCGATAGGCCCCGCGGCCCTTCGCGCCCACCCAGGTGGCATTCAACCCCGGCGATGCGACGAGGCCGATGAGCCACCGCTCCTCGCCCAGGCCCCGCCCGTGGACCTCGCCTGCCTCACAGACCCCGACCGAGAAGGCATAGTGCTCGATGTTGCGCACGTAGTTCACGGTTCCGTCGATGGGGTCGACATGCCACTCCAACGGCGGACCGTCGTCGCTCATGTCGAGGAGGTCACCGCCACCAGGGTCGAATCCGTTGAGTCTGGCCACGAACCGCGCATCGAAGAAGTCGATGGGATCCAGTGCCGGCGCACCTTCCTCACCGACCATGGTGTCCGAGGGTCGAACCTTCGCCAGGTATCCGCGGACGAGTGATTCGATCTGCGCGTCTGCGAGAGTCACGAGGTCGTTGGGCGAAGTCTTCGTGTCCACCACGGAAGCGTCGAGCCGCGCCCCGAGGGAGCTGCGCCAGGCCTCCATCTGCTCCCACGCAATCATGGATAGGTCCGAGGCGATGCGAATCAATGGCAGATCGTTGACAGCACTGGGCAGAAGGTCGGTCTCTGAGCTCATGGTTCAACTCTAGTCGGCCCCGGCGGGGCCTCTCCTGTAACAACACTGCAATACAGGCCCGAGTGTGTACTTCTTGTATCTAAGCGTGATTGTGGCCGAGCACCAGGGGATTCGTGACTGACGAATTCGACCAACCGGGCTTCACTGCGGGGAACAGAAATCGATACTCAGGAACCGGACTTCCCGATCACAAGAGCACTCAGCCGGAACGCCTCTTCCCTGCCCCCGGCCAGCCGTTCATTTAATGCCGCGTGCATGGTTTTCACATGATTTCCACAATAAAGAAATCTTGTTATCAAACAGTGATAAAACGAATGACTGAGGTCACGATTGAGCAAGCGAAGTGCCCCTCGGGTGCGATTCACGTCACTGTGATGCGCAGTCCCGACGAGCACCTCGATCCACCGTCAGTCAGCGAACGCTTCTACAGCGCCGCCTTGGCCCTATTTCGCGGGGGCTGGAATCGATCTCACAGACTCGTTGCGCTGAACCTGACCATGCCTGCGCACGATCTCCTGCACCGCCTGCGAGGAGGTGCCTGCCGCCTCGGCGATGGACCCGAAGGTGGCCCCTTCTTCACGAGCGCGAAGAATCGCCATCACATAATCGGTATTGATTTTGGCTCGTTGACGAGAAACCTTTCGAACTGCACCAACTAAGGCTGTCTGGTCAACTGTTAATTCACGGGCTCGACGCGACATGGTTTCTTCCCCTACTTATGGCTATGGCTCGATGCCAGCTAGATGTGTAGTTCCATTAAATACCACGTATATGAGAATAAGCCAATAATTCCCGAATCAAAGAAGCTCAGACGCTTTCTGGCTCATTTTATGTAACGGTTCGATAACGACCGCGGCGTTTCGCGCTCTTTGCATTCGGGTAATCGCGTCCGCAGTCGGCACCATCCCACCCGTTGTTGAGCGAGTACCTCACTGACAACTGAAGTGGCAGAATGCGAACATGACCACATTGGCTCACAGCTCCAGTGCACCACGGAAGTCTGCGGAGACAGAGATGTCTCTCGCCGATGTCCTCGCGACCGAGCTCCGCGCCGCAGGGGTCCGGGACTTCAGCGTCGACGACACCGATCGTGCTGCCTACACCACCGATGCCTCCCTGTTCCGCCTGGTTCCGCAGGCGATCGTGTTCCCGCATGATGAGGCCGATGTCTCGCACACACTCGCGATCGCGCGCCGGCTGGGAGTACCCATCACCAGCCGCGGCGCCGGAACCTCGATCGCCGGCAATGCGATCGGCACGGGCATCATCCTCGACTTCTCCCGCCATATGAACGAGGTCCTCGCCGTCGACCCCGAGGCGCAGTCCGCATGGGTCCAGGCCGGATGCATCCACGCTCACCTTCAGGCACAGGCGCGGCCGCACGGACTGCGCTTCGGCCCAGATCCCTCTACTCATACTCGCTGCACGATCGGCGGGATGATCGGCAACAACGCATGTGGGCCACGCGCTCTGGGCTACGGGCGCACCGGCGACAACATCCTCGCGCTGATCGTCATGCTCGTCGACGGCACAGTCGTCACCCTCGACGACACCGACTCCTCAGAGATGTTCCCGCGTCTGAATGAACTCGTCGGCAGGGAACTGGGCACCATCCGGACGAATCTGGGCACCTTCTCTCGGCAGGTCTCCGGGTATGGGCTGGAATCCCTGCTGCCGGAGAACGACTTCGACCTGCGCCGGGCCTTCGCCGGGACCGAGGGCACATGGGGCATCGTCCTCGCCGCAAAGATGCGCCTGGTCAAAGACCCCACCCACACCTCGGCGGTGGTGCTCGGGTACGAGGATATGGTGGCGGCCGCACATGATGCTCCCCTGCTCAAGGGGTTCCCAGTAGCGGCCTGCGAGGGCCTTGACTCGCGCATGCTCGATCGGGTCATCGAGACCAAAGGCGCCGATGCTGTCCCTCACCTGCCCGAGGGCGGCGGCTGGCTTGTCGTCGAGCTCACCGGCGAGGACGAAGCCGAACTGGTCGATGAGACGAAGCGCCTGATCAGAGAGTCGGGTGCTCTGGATTCTGCGGTGCTCGGCGCCCAGGCCGCAGCCGAGGTGTGGGGAATTCGCGCCGATGGGGCCGGTCTGGTCTCCCGCACACCCGATGGACGTGACGCCCACGCCGGGTGGGAGGATTCCGCGGTTCCGGTGGAGCACCTCGGCGACTATCTGCGTGATCTCATGGATCTGCTCAATGAGCATGGACTGTGGGGAATTCCCTACGGGCACTTCGGTGATGGTTGTCTGCACATGCGCGTCGACTTCCCGCTTGAGGATCCCGACGGACCCGAGGTGATGCGGACGTTCATGGTCGCAGCGACGAAGCTCGTGGCGCGTTATGGCGGGTCCGTCTCCGGTGAGCATGGCGACGGCCGCGCCAGGTCCGAGCTGCTGCGTCTCATCTATCCCCCAGCTGTGTTGGACCTGTTCAAGGAGGTCAAGGAGCTCTTCGACCCCCAGTACCTGCTCAACCCGGGTGTCATCGTCGACCCGGATGCCCTCAGCGAGTCCCTGCGGCTGACCCAGCTGCCGCTGCGGGAGGAGCTGCCCGGAACCTTGGCCATGGCCTACGAGGGAGAGTCGGCGGGCTTCGCCTCCGCCGTCCATCGCTGCACCGGCGTCGGCAAATGCCGCGCCGACTCCGCCGACAGCGGTGGCGTCATGTGCCCGTCCTACCAGGCCACCCGCGATGAACGGCACTCCACGCGCGGTCGCGCCCGAGTCCTGCAGGAGATGGTCTCCGGGGATCTCCTCGACTCATCGTGGCAGTCCCCCGAAGTCGCCGATGCACTCGACCTCTGCCTGTCCTGCAAGGCATGCGGCACCGAATGCCCGACCGGCACTGACATGGCCACCTACAAGGCCGAGGTCCTCCACCAGTCCTACAAGGGCAGGTTGCGCCCGATGAAGCACTATTCGCTCGGTTTCCTGCCGCAGCTGGCACGCGTCATCACACCCCTGGCCCCCGTGGTCAACCGCGTCTCGGGCCTGCCGGGGCTCACGACCGTGGCCAAGAAGTTGGCCGGGATCGACGTTCGCAGATCCATCCCGCAGTTCACGTCGACGACGTTTCGGAGATGGTGGACGAAGACGGACAGCACCGCCGAGGTGGGGCGCCGAACGAAGACCCGCGAGGTGATTCTGTTCGCCGATTCGTGGTCGAATCATTTCGCACCGCGCATCCTCGCCGCCGCCGTTGCCGTGCTCGAACACGCTGGCGTCACGGTGCGCGTCATCGACCAGACCGTGTGCTGTGGTCTGCCCCTGATATCGACCGGTCAGCTCGACGCGGCGAAGGCGAATCTGGGAGCGACGATCAGTGCGCTCGATGCCGCCGGGGATGTGCCCATCGTCGGGGTTGAACCCTCATGTCTGGCGACCCTCAAGGACGATTCGCAGAAGCTCTTGGCCGATGAGGCCTCGGCACGAGTCGCCTCACGTGTGCAGACCTTCGCGCAGTACCTGCTCAGCGTGGGCACCGAACTGCCGAAGTTGGACAGCGTCGAAGCGCTCGTGCAGCCGCACTGCCATCAGTCGGCGATCTTCGGCACTGCCGCGGACAAGGAGCTGCTGGCCAGAACTGGCGCCGCAAGCCGATTCCTGGGCGGCTGCTGCGGTCTGGCCGGAAACTTCGGCGTCGAGGAAGGACATTACGAGACCTCGGTCGCCGTGGCCGAGGTGGCTCTGCTGCCGGCCCTGCGCGAGCAGGAAGCACTGCGCAATCGGGCGCCGAACGCGGTCGGAGCTGGAGGAGCGGCGGGGGCACAAGGACAAGCCGGCGACGGTGAGCGAACACGGGTCGTCTTAGCCGATGGATATTCCTGCCGCACACAGATCGCCGACCTCAGCGATGCACAGGGTGTGTCGCTGCCGGAGCTGCTCGCCTGGGGCTGGGGACTCGAACCCACCCGCTAGTACAACTGGGTGACGGGTTCAGACACGCGGAGCCTGAGGTCAGGCTGCCAACTCCCGGGCTCGGGCCGTGGCGAGCTCAGGCCTTGGCGGTGAGGACTGGGACCTCTGCTTCGAGCAGGATCCGCTGGGCCTGCGAGCCGAGTATGAACTTACCGATCGCCGAGCGTTTGCGCAGGCCGATGACGATGAGCTGGGCGTCGTGTTCTTCCACGAGGTCGTTCAGCGTTCCCGGCAGATCGTCTTCGTGATCGGGCTGGAGAACCTCGACCGCGACGTCTGAGTCCTTGCCCAGTGCGACGATGCGGTCGATGACGTCTTGGTCGATCTCGGTCGGTGTGCCACTGGCTCCGCGTCGTTGGGAGTTGATCACGACAGCATTGCTCGACCGAAGTTTGGCTTCTGCGAAACCCGCACGCAGAGCCGCCTCACCCTCAGGAGCAGGAAGATAGCCAATGAGAATCGTCATATCGAGAAGTATATTAGCTCAGCCCTGATTCGTTCATTCCCGTATCACCGCGAGGACACCCCACGGTCATCGCAACCGGACCCCCTGGGGCTCGGCGTGTGCATCGCAGCTCAGACGATGCCGCTTGCACCGGTCCTGCTCACCTGGGCCGCCCGCTCGCCGAGATCGCGCAGCGCACCCAAGAGTTCCGGTGGCTCGACGACTCGGAAATCCACGGGAGTCGCTGCGGTGATCACGGCCGCCCAAGCAAGGTCCTGGACACCGTACTCGACACGGGCGCCGTCGGCGGTCTTCGTGATCGTCGCTGTCCTCGTCGGGAACCACGATTTGGTCTCGGCCACGGTTGCGTCGACATCGATGATCACAGTGTGGCGGTACGCGTCGGTGGTGACGGCGGAACTCACGGCTGCCTCGGCGTCGGGATGGTCCCTGGGTGCGAAGGCGAAGGTCGTTTCGTGGACCTGACTCATCCGATCGAGTCGGAAGACCCGCCAGTCATTGCGGGCGAGATCCCAGGCGTAGAGATACCAATGCGCGCCGAGGACGACCATCCGCACCGGCTCCACCCGGCGCTCCATCGACTTCGCGCCCGAGCTCTCTGCGCTCATCCGTTTCGCGTGGGCGAAGGTCAGGACGCTCCGGGACGCGATCGCCGAGGCGGTCGTCATGACCGCTGCCATGTCGACTCCCGGTTCGTGACCAGCAACAACAGAGACTGCCATGCTGATGTCCCCGATCGTCTCGCGCATTCCGGCAGGAAGCATCCCGCGCAGCTTCGCGGTGGCCGAATCGGCGTTCGAGGTGCCTAAGCCGGCTCCGTTGAGCAGCGCCAGGCCGAGTGCTGTGGCCAGCGCCTCGCCGGTCTCGAGCTGCAGCGGGGGCAGAACAGTGCGCGAATGAGCACGGTATCCGCCGGCCGCGCCCGGGACGGATTCGATGACATAGCCGAGCTGGCGCAGATTCGCGATGTCGCGGCGAATGGAGCGAGGCGTGACACGAAAGTGCGCGGCCAGCTCGGTCGCGGAGTAGGTCCGTCCCGAGGCGATCATCCCCAGCATGGACAACAGACGAGAATCGGCGGTCATAGCGGACAGTATATGTCCGCAAAGGCTTGGACACTGGTGTCACAGACCCGGACAACCGGTTCTGCACCAGACGATCAGGAGAGATCATGCCGTTCTTCGCCCCATCCGTCACGACCGAGGCCGATGCCCAGTTCTCGTTCCTCGAACAGCAGTGCTCGCAGCTCAAGATCACCGCTCTCGGCCTCACCGACGATCAGGCTCGCAGCGCGCCGACGGTGAGCGCACTGAGCATCTCCGGCCTCTTGACTCACGCCGCCCAGGTGCTGTTCTCCTGGATCCAGCAGGTCCGCGATCCTTCGCTTGAGGTCACAGCGGACGATTATGCCGACTACAACCGACGCTTGGGCCTCGACGGAATGTTCGATGGCTCCGCTCTTCCCGATCTCGACATTGCCGATGTGGTCGCCGCTTTCGAGACGGCCATGACCGAGATCGACGTGGCCCGCAGGGCGGTCGAGGAGAACGGGACCGATCTGTCCACGGTCGTCCCGATGCCTCACAATCCGTGGATGCCCAAGGACTTCGTCATGAACGTCCGGTGGATCCTGGGCCACCTCAACACCGAGATCGCCCGCCATGTCGGTCATGCCGACATCATCCGCGAGTCCATCGATGGCGCGATCGCCTATCAGCTCAATGCCCAGGCCGAAGGTCAGCCCTGGCCGCCGGCGGAATGGAGCTGAGCTGCGGCGCAGCCGAATCCCCTGCGGGAGCAGCCGAATCAGCCTGGCGCCTGCAGCACGCAAAAACTACCCGATTCTGCATCAGCACGGTGAGTGCGACGTGCTGATGCAGAATCGGGTAGTTGGTCTTGCCAGCAATGCCGACAGCGTCGGCGCCTGAGATTCAGGCCGCGAACACGGCGCCCTTCGACACCCTGTCGACCAGGTGGTCGGTGTAGGCGGGCATGGTGAGGAATTCGGGGAAGTCCTCACCCAGTGCGCTCTTGCGGAAGATCTCAACGGCCTCGGTGTAGTGGTCTGCGGGGTGGCGCTCGATGACGGCGAGCTCCTCGCCCATGTACCGTTCCACCAGGTCGCGTGTGACCTGCTTCCCGTTGTCCAGCGTCACCGAATGGCGGATCCACTGCCAGATCTGGGACCTGGAGATCTCAGCGGTCGACGCGTCTTCGAGCAGGTTCTCGAGTGCGACGTTGCCGTTGCCGCCCAGCCATTCGTTCATGTAGCCGATGGCCACACGGATGTTCAGGCGAACACCTTCCTCGGTGACCGTGGTGTCCAGACCAGACACGTCGAGCATGTGCTCGGCGCAGGCGTGGGCATCGACCCGGCGGTTGTCGAGCTGATTCGGCTTGTTGCCGAGTGCGGCATCGAAGACCTCCAGCGCGTCATCCACCAGTCCCGGCTCAGCCACCCAGGTGCCGTCGAAGCCGCGCGAGGCTTCACGAGCCTTGTCTTCACGCATCTTCACCAGCTCCGAGGCAACGAATTCCTTGTCCGGGTGAGTGGTCATGAGGTTGCCCATGGTCCCGATCGCGTGTGCTCCGCGGCGGTGGCAGGTCGAGACGAGGCGGTCTGCGAACGCCTGCAGCAGCGGCAGTCCCATTGTCAGGTGCTCGCGATCCGGCAGCACCCACTTCGGGGAGTTGCGGAAGTTCTTCACGAGTGAGAACAGGTAGTCCCAGCCTGCGGCGTTGAGGCCGGCGCAGTGATCGCGCAGCTCCCACAGGATCTCCTCCATCTGGAACACAGCGGTGATCGTCTCGATGTGAGCTGTCGCCCGGATGGTTCCCTGCGGAATGCCCATGTAGTCCTGTGCGAAGACGAAGATCTCGTTCCACAGGCGTGCTTCGCGGAAGGACTCGAGCTTCGGCAGGTAGAAGTATGGTCCCGAGCCGTTGTCGACGAGTCGGCGGGCATTGTGGAAGAAGTAGAGACCGAAGTCGACCATGGCGCCTGAGGTCTCTGACTGGCTGCCCTTGTCATCGACGTGGATCAGGTGCTTCTCCGGCAGGTGCCAGCCGCGGGGACGCAGGCCGATGGTGGGCTGCTCACGGTTGTTCACGCCCGGCAGGTTGCCGCGGATGGCGTTGAACAGGTTGAGCTGTCCGCCGATGATGTTGGACCAGGTCGGGCTGGTGGCGTCTTCGAGGTCAGCGAGCCAGACCTTCGCACGGGAGTTCAGCGCCGCAACTACTTCAGGTTCGGAGACGGGGCCGGTCAGTTCGACGCGGCGGTCTTCGAGACCAGGGGCTCCGGTCGCGCCGGCGACCTTCCAGGTGGTGTCGGCCCGGATTCCCGCAGTGTCGGGGGTGAACCTCGGGAACGTGCCGTTCCGGATGCTCTGCGCCTGACGTCCGCGGACTCCCAGCAGCTTGCCCAGACGGTCGCTGAAACGATCGTGGAGCGCCGCGATGAAGTTGAGGGCGGACTCCGAGAGGATCCTGTCGAAGCCTGGTTCGATGGGGGCGTTGATTTTGATGTGAGACATGGGGCTTCTCCTCACCCGTCGGAATGTGTGCTGCTGATGTGCGTTGCGGTGGCTGTGCTGCGGTGGTGCTGCGGTGCTGGTGGTGCGGTTCTGCGGTGGTGCTGGTGGTGTTGGTGTCGCCGAGGTTGTGGTTGAAGCTGTGATGTCTGGTGTGCCGGCGCGGACCAACAGTGCAAACCCCGTGAAAACACTGTCGATCCGCGCCGAGTACTAAGTGACCGGTTCCGGCGAGTCCGGTGTCCGTCGTCGCGTGACCGGTCGGGTCACCGAAGGCTCAGCTGAACTGAGCGGATTCGGTCGAACCGGCCAGAGCTGTCGTCGAGGACTCTGGGTTCAGCGCGGTCGAGACCAAATCGAAGTATCCGGTTCCGACCTCACGCTGGTGCTTGGTTGCGGTGTAGCCGCGGTCCTCGGCAGCGAACTCGCGTTCCTGCAGCTCGACGTACGAGGTCATCTGGTTGCGGGCGTAGCCGTGAGCCAGATCGAACATCGAGTAGTTGAGCGCGTGGAAGCCGGCCAGGGTGATGAACTGGAACTTGTAGCCCATGGCTCCCAGCTCACGCTGGAACTTCGCGATGGTGGCATCGTCGAGGTGCTTGCGCCAGTTGAACGACGGCGAGCAGTTGTAGGCCAGCATCTGGTCCGGGTATTCCGCGTGGATGGCGTCCGCGAACTGCTTGGCAGCTTCGAGGTCCGGTGTGGAGGTCTCCATCCACAGCATGTCCGCATAGGGAGCGAAGGACAGTCCGCGGGCGATGCCTGCTTCGATGCCGTTCGTGATCTTGTAGAAACCTTCAGAGGTGCGCTCGCCGGTGACGAAGCGCTGATCACGCTCGTCGATGTCCGAGGTCATGAGCGTTGCCGCTTCTGCGTCGGTACGGGCGATGACGAGGCTGGGCACGTTCTCGACGTCGGCTGCGAGGCGAGCCGCGTTGAGAGTGCGGATGTGCTGCGAGGTCGGGACGAGGACCTTGCCGCCGAGGTGGCCGCACTTCTTCTCAGAACCGAGCTGATCCTCGAAGTGCACACCGGCTGCGCCGGAGGAGATCATCGAGCGCATGAGCTCGTAGACGTTGATCGAACCGCCGAAGCCTGCCTCTGCGTCGGCCACGATCGGTGCGAACCAATCGTCGACGTTCTTCTTGCCTTCCGAGGTCTCGATCTGGTCGGCGCGCATCAGAGCGTTGTTGATGCGACGCACGACCTGTGGCACCGAGTTCGCCGGGTAGATCGACTGATCGGGGTAGGTCTGTCCGGCATTGTTCGCATCGGCGGCGACCTGCCAGCCGGAGAGGTAGATGGCGTTGAGGCCGGCCTTGACCTGCTCCACTGCCTGGTTGCCGGTCAGCGCACCGAGTGCGTTGACGTAGTCGCCGGACTTGATGTCGGTGGAGGCCACCTGGCTCCAGAGGCGCTCGGCACCGTGGCGAGCCAGTGTGTGCTCTTCGATCAGCGAACCGCGCAGTTTGACGACATCCTCGGGCTCGTAGTCACGAGCAACTCCCGACCAGCGGGCATTGGTGGCCCAATCGCGGCGGATGGCCTCAGCATCGTGCAAGTTGCTCTGCGTGGTGTTCTCAGTCATTCTCATTCACTCCTAGTCGTTCGGGGTTGGTGAGATCAGTCTGCCGTGACCGCAAGGGGGTCGATAGAGATTTCTCCGATGAATAATCGACTGTTTTCCGGTTTTAGAATTTCCGACGTTCTGTCATACTGATTCTCAGCACATGTGAACCACGCCACGATGTCGACTGGAGCCGCAATGACAAGCAACCAGACCGATCTGCGGGATGCCGAAGCAGAAGCGGACACCCTGAGCATCGGCAGAAGAATTCGGTTTTTTCGCAAACAGCGCGGCCTGACCCTCACCGAGTTGGGCGAGAAGGTGGGGCGTGCAGCCTCCCAGATCTCGACGATTGAGAACGGCAAGCGAGAAACTTCTGTCACCCTGCTCAGTGCCATAGCTAAAGCCCTGCAGACCGAGGTCGCCGAGCTCATCGATCCCACACCCGTCGATGGCAGACAGGCTCTTGAGCTTGAAGCCGAGCGCAATCAGGCCTCACCCATGTACTCCTCCTTGGGTCTGCCGCAGGTGCGGATCAAGTCGCTGCCCCATGATGCCCTCGAAGCGATCGTGGGTCTGCAGAGACAGCTCGGCCAGGTTCTCGAACGCCGTGCCGCGACTCCGGAGGAGGCTCGTCGGGCCAACCGGGAACTGCGCGAGCGGATGCGCGAGAAGAACAACTACTTCGCCGATCTGGAGACCCAGGCCGCGGAACTCCTGCGCCTGGCAGGATACGAATCGGGCACAGTCTCCCAGCGGCAGACGGCGACGATCGCTGAGAAGCTGGGATTCAGCCTCCACTACGTCTCTGACCTGCCCTCATCCACCAGATCGATTTCCGACACTGCGAACAATCGCCTCTACCTGCCCAATACCGATGCGGCCTTCGACCCGCGCTCACATCTGCTCACGAGCCTGGCCGCGCACGTGCTCGGCCATGATGCTCCGAAGGATTTCAGCGAGTTCCTCCAGCAGCGGGTGGAGGCGAACTATCTGGCCGCCGCTGTTCTGCTGCCGCAGAGTTCGGCGGTGCCGATGCTCATCGAGGAGAAGAAGAAGCGCGAGCTCTCCGTCGAGCATCTGCGCGATATGTTCGGTGTCGGCTATGAGATGGCCGCCCACCGCTTCACGAACCTGGCCACCGAGCACCTGGGTCTGCCCGTGCATTTCATGAAGGTCCACCGCTCGGGCACGATCCACAAGGCGTACTCGAACGACGGCCTGCCCTACCCCACCGACCCGCTCGGCGCGATCGAGGGCCAGTTCGCCTGCAAACGATTCACTTCTCGCACAGTGTTCCGCGTCGCTGACAGGTTCAGCCCGTACTACCAGTACACGGACACCCCTGAGGGCTCCTTCTGGTGCACCGCACGCGTACTGCCCGGCGGTGACTTCGCCATCAGTGTAGGTGTCCCCTTCGCCCACGTGAAGTGGTTCGAGGGACGAGAATCCCAGATCCGCTCCAAGTCAGCCTGTCCGGATCCCGCGTGCTGTCGCCAGGCGCCCGATGATCTGGCCGAGAAGTGGGAGAACCAGGCTCTGCCCTCGGCGCAGATGCATGCGTCTCTGCTGGCAGCGGTTCCCCCCGGTGCCGTTCCGGGCGTCGATGATACCGAGGTCTACGAATTCCTCGAACGCCACTCCGGCTGATTCGGACGGATCAGCCGTGTGTGCCGTCTGACGTCACCGAGAGCTCGCCTCAGCCGTCCGCGACGGCGGGGCCGTCGAGAACTTGGTTCGCAACACGTTCGGCCGTGGCCAGCGCCGAGGCGGCCCCTGACCTGGGGAGGCTTCTGACCATGGTGAGCCTGCCTCGCGTGGTCACCCGCAGCTCGTCCACGAGCGTGCCATCGGCGTCGATTGCCTGCGCGCGGATTCCGCGCGAGTCGGCCCGGACGGCCGAAGCGTCGATGGCAGGAACGAACTTCCGGATCTCCTCGACGAAGGCGGAGGTGCTCACGGCCGGCTTGGCTCCACGAGCAGCAGTCTTCGCTGTCTGCGCCGCGAACTTCCAGAATCCTTTGAAGCCGACGGTCGACCCCATATCGCCGAGGTCGAAGCCGTGCCTGTCATAGCGTTCGCGCCCCAGAGACACGATGGTGTTCGGGCCTAGGACCAGCCCACCTCTGATGCCTCTGACCACAGATCTCTCGGAGAACGGGGAGCTCGGATCGGGAACCGTGCTGATGATGCCCCGGACCACCTCGGCGGGGTCGTCGATGGCGGGGTCGTCGATGGCGTAGTAGTCGCTGGTGAACGGGACGATGCGAGGCGCCTCGTCGAAGCCCGCCGCCGCTGCCAGACGGTCGGCTTGGAGGCCGGCGCAGACGATGACGAGGTCGAACACCTCTGTGTCCTCTGGCCGGACCGTACGTTCGCGCGGGCGTCCGGCAGGTTCCCGGTGCTCGTCTGCACCGGTGTGCCGGGGCTCTCCCCCACCCGAGTGTCCAGAACGTCCGGAAGCGGGATTGGTGAACCGGTCGCTGAGGCTGCCGATCGTGTCTTCGACCTGTTTGAACCAGTCCTGAGAGCCGAAGCGGCTGCGCAGCTCGTCGCGGAAGTCGATGACCGGTCCTGTGGTGTTATCGCCGCGATAGGTCCGCGGAGCCTCGTACACCTGATCGTCCATATCCCTGTCGGAGCCGATATCGCCGTCGGAGCCTGAAGCGGAGTCATCGTCGGAGCTATCGGGGCCGACAGCGGGCTCGCTCTGCTCGGGCGCTGCCGTGCGCATGCGCAGGCGAACCTCGTTGCTCATCACGTCGAAGCCGGTGACCTCTGTGCCGAAGCGGAACGTGCCGCCGGCAGCGCTGACATCGGAGGCGAGCGCCTCGGTCAGGGCCGTGTAATCGGTGACGGCCGTGTGCGGTGCGTAGAGTGCGAGGACGCCCCTGGCGTTGGGTTCGACGTCCAACATCTCCTTACGGTCAAGCAGCCGGACTCCCGGAATCGAGTTCGCTTCGGCCCGGGCGAGGATCTCCTCGAGCCGATCGGCCTCGTCCGTATTCTGCGCAACGAGCAGCTGCCCGCACTCGCGGTAGGGGATGCCGCGTTCGGACACGAACGGGACCAGCAGCTCCACACCTCGGCGAGCGAGCTTCGACTCCTCCGAACCCGGCTGCGCAGCGAGGGCGGGATCCACGACTCCCGATGTGTGCCCGCTCTGATGCGCGGCGAGGCGGTCTGCCTTGTCGAAGACGGTGACTTCGGCGGCGGGGAGCCTGCCGGTGATCTCACGGGCGATCGCCACTCCGACGATACCGGCACCGACCACGGCCACTCGTGAAATACTCATACAGCAATCTTGGCACCGATCGCAGAGAAGGAGAAGGATGTCGACGGCCCTGAACTGGACTGGCAAGGACGCCGCCTTCGCCCTCGGTCGACGGCTGATCTCCGCGGATGCTTCCGGCCGCCTCGGCAAGGGACCGCACTTCCTTCGCGACGGCGACACCTACGTCCCCACCGTCGATGAGAACATGCTCGTCGTCGGGGACAATCTGCCGGCGCTGACCGCGCTGCTTGCCACGCACCGGGGACGGATCAAGGTCATCTACATCGATCCGCCGTACAACACGGGCAACGCGCTGGCGTATAAGGATCACGGGCATGATCACGCGAGCTGGCTGAACTTCATGACGCCGCGGCTGTTGCTGGCCCGCGAACTCATGCGCGAGGACGGGGTGATCTTCATCCACCTCGACGATGGTGAGAGTGCCTGGGCGCAGCTGTTGGGGCATGAGGTCTTCGGCGAGGCCAATTCGCTGGGCACCCTGATCCATCAGCGCGCGAAGGGCGGCGGCAACTCCCCTTCCTTCGTCCGCGGTCATGATTACGTCCACGTGTGGGCGAAGGTTGCTGATCAGGCGGGTGCGTTCCTGACAGAGAAGAAGGCGCCGGCGAAGCTCGAGATCATCGACGGCAAACGCATGCTCGTCGAAACCGATGTGCTCCGCGCCGGATTCGGCCGCTACGCTCGCGGCCAGGAACGTCGGCTCATGTACGAGGACATCCTCGAGGTCAAGGGCGCGAAGAAGCTCGCCGAGGTGGACGCGAAGTTGGGCACGGGAGAATATGTTCTGCGCGCCTGGGGCCCAGCGGGCAAACATGCTGTGGTGCGGGTGACGCCGGCGGAGAAGGCGAGCTCCAAGCTCTACTCGATCATCAAGGCCCTAGGAGGGCAGAACGACCTCGAGGATCTCGGGCTGGGTGGGATCTTCAGCTATCCGAAGCCCGTCGAACTGGTCAAGACGCTCGTGGCCTCCCAGACCTTCTTCGACCCCGAAGCAATCGTCCTCGACTTCTTCGCCGGCTCGGGCACAACCGCGCAGGCGGTGATGGCTGCCAATCAACGCGACGCAGGCTCACGCACGTTCATCCTCATCCAGACCCCGGAACCGCTGCAGACGAAGAATGCGCGCAGCCTGGTGGGCGCGGATTCCGAGGACGGCTTCCCCGAGATCAGCCGACTCACCGCTGAGCGGATCCGTCGTGCCGCGAAACGCCATCACCCCGAGCTTCGCTTCACCGAAATCGCCGTGGCCGAGCAGTGAATTCTCATCAGCATCCTTGAGTCTCTACTGGCGACAGTGTAGGAATGCATCAAGGCTGATCCGTCGGAAATGATTTCGAGAAGAGTGATCTTGTGCCCACCTACGTCTACCGATGCACCACCTGCGGCGACACCGAACGAGACTTTCCGATGAGCAGGAAACCCGAATCCGTCGCGTGCCCCGACTGCCACGGCACGGCCGAATCTGCTTTCACCTCCCCTCACCTCGGCGCCGGTTCCGGGACTGCCTTCGGCGTCATCGACGCAAAGAAGAAGACCGCAGACCAAGCGACCCGGTGAGAACTTCAGCGGAGATCCAGAATCGGATCGTAGGCTGAAGAACGACCGGTTTTCGCCGCTGGCTGCCGGTCGAATCAGCAGCTCGGCGTCGAACCCGGTCCCCGGATTCACCTCGGCGCCGCGAACCCTCTTCACAAGGAGCAATCTTGTCAGTCGTCGCCATCAACACCCTCGCCGTTCCCGAAGCCGCACGCGGTGAACTCGAGAAGCGCTTCGCGGCACGCAAACACTCCGTCGACGGTTCACCCGGCTTCGAAGGCTTCCAGCTGCTGCGACCGGTCTCCGGCGGTGACCAGTACTTCGTCTACACTCAGTGGGCCACCCGTGAGGACTTCGAGAATTGGCGCCAGGCTCGCAGGCCCTCCCACGAAACCAGCGGCGAAGAACCTGTCTCGGAACAAGCCAACCTCCTCGAGTTCGAGGTCGTCGACCTCGGCGACTGAGATTTGCCGTCGACGGGGCAGCGGAAAGCGCTCTAGCTGTCGTTGTCCTTGTCGAGTTCGCTGAAGGTCTCCACGTGCCGCGGTGTGCCGGCGATGAGGATCTCATCGTTGGCATAGAGCGTGACGTCGCGGTCGGCGATGTCCCAGGAACCGCCTCCACCGCGTTTGAAGGCGACGATCGTGACTCCGTATTCCGTACGCAGACCCAGCGACGCCAGCGGCACGTCGGCGACTCGCACCGGCGGTGTGGTTCTGGCGAGGACGAAATCCTCATCGATGGGCAGGAAGTCCGAGATGTGTCCCTTGATGAGGTGTGCCAGGCGCCGACCCATGTCGTTCTCCGGACTGACCACGTTCTTGACCCCCAGCTGATGCAGGATCTCGGCGTGGGGTTCGGTGATGGCCTTGGCCCAGATGTGCCGATTGCCCATTTTGAGGATGCGTGAGGTGATGAGGATACTCGCTTCGAGGTCGCTGCCCACTGCGATGACGACACGGTCGACCTCCACGATGCCGATCTGACGCAGAACCGTCTCATCGGTGGCATCACCGCGGGAGACGTATGTCAGCACCTCGGCGTGGTCCGACACGACCTCCTCGGAGATGTCGATGCCGATGACCTCGACTCCGTGCTTGACGAGCTCCCTCGCCAAGGAGCCGCCGAACCGGCCCAGACCGATCACGGCCACCGCGCCATGCCGGGCAGCAGGTTTCGGATTGCCGGCGAAGAACACCGCAGGCTTAGCCAACCAGGATTTCTCATTCATTTCGACGTCCTCTCTGAACTCTCAACGGTACTGTCATCCATCAGCCGATCAGCGGCCTTTCCTTCGGCAGTTCGAATCGCTGTGGGCGCACCCGCAGGGCCAGCACCGAGGCGACCGTCACCGGACCGAGTCGCCCCAGGGCCATCGTGATGATGATGACCACTTGGCTGAGTCCCGGCAGATCTGCTGTGATTCCCGTCGACAGACCGACGGTGCCGAAGCCTGAGATGACTTCGAAGAGGATCCGATCGAAACCGAGCGACGGAGCATCGAGCATGATGACCGTGGTTGCCACAACGATGAGTCCCGAGGACAACACGATGACCGTCGTCGCCTGTCTGTGCACGGACCGGGACACTCGCCGGCCGAGCAGATTCACCGCCCGTCCACCGGTGATCTCTGTCCATGTCATGGCCCCGAGCACGAGGAACGTCGTGATCTTCACACCGCCGGCGGTACCGGCGGGGCCTCCTCCGATGAACATCAGAATGTCCATTCCGAGCCAGGTCGCAGGATGCATCTGCGAGATGTCGACCGAGTTGAACCCGGCTGTACGGGTGATCGTGGACTGGAACGCCGACGCCTGGATCTTTCCCCACACGTCGAGAGTTCCCATAGTGTTCGGGTTGTTCCATTCGATCACCGCAATGTAGATCATTCCGGCCACGAGCAGCACCGGCGTCATGACGACGACGGCACGGGTGGTCAGACTCCATCTCAACGGTGACCGGTAGCGTCTCGCCAGTTCGATGACCACCGGATACCCGAGACCACCGAGGATGACGGCGCAGCTGATCGGGCCGCAGATGAATGGGTCCGCCACGTAGTCCATGAGGCTGGTGCTGTGCAGACCGAAGCCTGCGTTGTTGAAGGCTGAGACCGCGTGGAAGACCGCGCTCCATACCGCTTCGCCCAGCGGCTCGTCGTAGAAGAGGCGCAGACGCAGGAAGAGCGCCACAGCGACGACGAACTCTGCTCCCACGGCAAGGACGACGATGCGCCGCACCATGGGTGCGATTCCTCCGATCGCAGAGCTCTTGGTCTCCGTGGCCACGGACTGGCGAAGTCTCAGACCCGTCTTGCCCGCCACCACGATCGCCAAGAGAGCGGTGAAGAGCAGGACACCGAAGCCTCCGATCTGGATGAGGGCGAGGATCACCGCCTGCCCGAAGAAGGTGAAATCTCCTCCGGTGTCGAGAACCGCCAATCCGGTCACGCTCAGCGCCGAGGTGGCGGTGAAGAGTCCGGACAGCAGCGAGATACCGCCCGGTGCCACCGTAGCGGCAGGCATCATCAGCAGTCCCGTACCGATGACGAGAGCTGTGAGGTATCCGATCACCACACGGGCGATGGCATCACGATGAGTGCTGTGCACAGCGAGAAATCTAGCACCATGTCACCCGCCGAACTCGAGACACGGCGAACTCACAGGTCGGGTCCTTGCAGCCGCCAGCACAACAGCCACCGGGTTGCCCGCTCCGCGACCCATAGGCTCTGGCTGACAGCACTCATTTGCTGAGTGATCGCACCCGTGTCCCTTTCGGAGATGGCGTTGACATTACCGGCCGGAAACTCTCAGAATCCTGCTACTGTGCACAACAGCACAGTCGGGTGAAAAGAGGGATGCGATGTCGCAACAGCAGACAGAGGTCGGAGACCGGGGCCACGGTTTCGTCAAGGCGCTCGGCACGGTCGATGCACTTTTCATCGGATTCGGGGCGATGATCGGCTTCGGCTGGGTCGTCCTCACCGGAGAATGGCTCAGCGGTGCCGGCACAATGGGCGCAATCCTCGCATTCGTCGTCGGCGGCATCATCATGTGCTTCGTCGGCACGGTGTACTCCGAGATGGTCGCTGCCATGCCGCACGCTGGAGGTGAGCACAACTATCTCATCCGGGCGATGGGTCCCAAGGTCTCACTCTTCGGGTCCTGGGCGATCACCGGCGGATACATCAGCGTTGTCATGTTCGAAGCAGTCGCAGTGCCGAAGACCGCCTTGTACCTGTTCCCGAACCTCGAACACATCAAACTGTGGACCATCGCCGATTTCGATGTGCATCTGACCTGGGCGCTTATCGGCACCGTGACTGCGATCATCATCGCTTGGATCAATATCCGCGGAGTCAAGCTTGCTTCGCTCGTGCAGACGTTCGTGGTCTCGTTCCTCATCCTCGTCGCCCTGATGCTTCTGACCGGCGGTCTGGTCGGCGGTGAAGCCGTCAATGCCGAACCGCTCTTCACCGGTGGTGCCGCAGGCTTCATTGCAGTAGTCGCCGTCGTACCCTTCCTCTTCGTCGGTTTCGATGTCATCCCGCAGTCGGCAGAGGAGATCAAGCTCCCGCCAGCAAAGATCGGCAAGCTCGTCGTCATCTCGGTCCTCATGGCGATTACGTTCTACATCATCATCATCGCGATGACATCGCTGGCAATGCCTGCATCCGAGCTCGCCAACCATGACCTCGTCACCGCGGATGCGCTGGCCACGATGTTCAATTCCGCCTTCTGGGGCAAGCTCGTCATCGCCGGTGGACTCGCCGGCATCATCACCTCGTGGAACGCATTCCTCATGGGGTCGTCCCGCCTGATGTGGGCCATGGCCGTGGCCGGCATGCTTCCCGCCTGGTTCGGCAAGCTGCACCCCAAGTACCGCACCCCCATCAACTCGATCATCTTCATCGGAATCCTCTCCGCCCTGGCTCCGTTCCTCGGCTCAGCGGCCCTGGGCTGGATCGTCGACGCGGGTTCACCGGCAATCGTCATCGCCTACTTCCTCGTCAGCGTCGGGTTCATCATTCTGCGCAAGCGCGAACCTGCGATGGGTCGCCCCCTGCGCATCGGCGGCAAGGGCAACGGCGGCATGGTCATCGGCACCATCTCGGCCGTGCTCACCCTGGCGCTCTTCATCCTCTACCTGCCCATCACTCCGTTCTCCGCGCAGCTGGCGTGGCAGTCGTGGGCGATGTTCGGACTCTGGCTCGCCGTCGGCATCTTCTTCATGTTCCGCCTGCCCACCGGGATCAAAGCAGGGCCCAACGCCGAAGACGAACTCCTGGCCAAGGTGAAGTCGCTGCGCAAGAAGTGACTCGGTGAGAATCAGCCGCAGTGAGAAGCGGCCTGCGACACGGAAGCTGAATCTCAGCAGCAGTCACTTCACCGCTTCGTGAGAGCGCAGCCAAGACCATAGTGCGGCCATCGGAGACATCTCCGATGGCCGCACTTCGTTGCACGCGTGTTGGTGGGCTCCACCTCACCGCAAGCCGCAAATCACCCCGCCGCAGATGTATGAATCGGCACGACCAGTGCCTCAGGTGAAACCAGCGGTTGCTATCGGCACCGCGGGGAGGCAGCAGCCGTGCGGGGAGGCAGCAGCCGCGCGGGGAGTCTTTGGCTCTGCGGGGAGCAGGATGCCCAACTGTGGTGAGCGAGATACCCAGCTGGGGGCACAAGCGAGCGCGGCCACCGGCATAGTGCACGGTGACCGCGCTCGGATCAGGGGAGCGGGACTCAGAGGCAGAGACCTCCCACTATCCGGTCACTCGCCGCCGATCAGACGGCGGCGTCGAGGCCGTTCATCTTCAGGCGTTCACGCTGGTTGGGGTTGACGCTTGGTCGGAACGGCATCTCCACCACCTCGGCGCGGACGGGCTCTCCCGGTGTGTCGGCGAAGGGCTCGGGCAGATGCACCCAGTATTCGGTACCCAGCTCACTGGCGTCGACCGGCACATGGGCCATTGCGATATTGGCTTCGAGCTCCGGCGAATACCACGGTGACGTCACGTAGCCGACAGCCTCGCCTCCAGCGGTGGCGCTGACCAGCCAGAAGTCGGGGGCGTAGTCCGTGATCGGATTGCCGCCGACCAACAGCCCCACGAGCTGGGTCCGAAACGGTGGGGTTCCGGCTGCGATCTGCTCACGAACAGCTTCGAGCTTCGCCTTGCCGATATAGTCGGCCTCCTTCTTCCGCGGCACCTGATAGGCGAGGTTGACCTGGAACGGGTAGGTCTCGAAGTCCATGTCCTGACCCCACGAGAGGATGCCTGCCGCGATCCGGCGGTGATGGCTGGGGGCGACGACCTTGAGGTTGTAGGGAACGCCGGCTGCGAGCACCGCGTTCCACATGTCCTCGGCATACTTCGTCGAGTCCTTGAGGTAGATCTCGTAGCCCTTCTCCCCCGTGAACCCGGTCTGGGAGATGATGACATCGTGCCCGCCGACCTGAGCCTCCATGAGCCCGTAGCTGGGCAGGGTACGTCCCTCCTCACCGACGAGGTCGGCGATGACGTCGACGGACTTGGGTCCCTGGACCTGCACCGGCGAGACATCGATCTCCGCAATGGTGACATCGAATCCCTTGCCGACATTGACGCCCTGCAGCCAGAGCATGAGATCGGTATCGGAGAGGCTGAACCAGAATTCGTCGATCGCCACCCGCAGCAGGATCGGGTCGTTGAGGATGCCGCCGGCCTCATTGCACAGGATCACATAGCGAGCGCGCATGACTGGGATCTTGGTCGCGTCACGGGTGATGACATAGTTCACGAACGCCTCGGCGTCGGGACCCTTGACCTGGATCTGTCGTTCAACGGCGACGTTCCACAAGGTCACGTCGTTGACGAGGGACTGGTACTCGACCATCATCCCGCCGTCTTCGCGGGGCACATAGCCGCGCGGGTGGTACATCCGGTTATAGATCGAGGCCCGCCAGCAGCCTTCCTGCATGGACAGCTCCCAGTACGGAGACTTCCGCACTCGGGTGTCGATGAGCATCTCGACCGGCGTGGGGCCTGATTGGCGTAGGTTGATTGGGACTTGTCTGTCGCTTTGGTCCACTGATGGAACGTTGTTGTCCATGATGTTCCCTGCCTCAAACAGTTCTATAATATGGAACTGGATTCCCATATTATGGGTATATTTAGTGTAGGATCGAAGCATCGGCGGACGCAAGGGTTTCCGAAGTAAATCATCATCCGCCGACCACTTCCCAGGAGTCTCTCAAGGGAGTCGAGGATGTCACAGGAAGTTCTGGCCTCACTGCTGAAGTCCGCGCGGTACGAAATCCTCCCCACCGCGGGCGTGGTCGACCGTGTCCACGAATATGTCGTGCCCGGCCGCGTGATCACCGTGACCGCCTCGACCGGTCTGACTCTTGAGGCGACTCTGTCCACGGCAGAGCAGCTGCAGGCGCTCGGATTCCATGCGGTGCCCCACATCGCGGCACGAATGGTCCAAGGCAGAACCGAACTCGAGGAGATCGTCGACCGCCTGACGCAGGCCGGCATCGATCGGATCTTCGTCCCGGCCGGCGACGCCACCCCTCCTGCGGGTGGCTATGCGGGAGCACTCGACCTCATCACCGACCTCGCAAGCATGGCGGCACCGATCCAGCACCTCGGCGTCAGCGCCTATCCGGAGACCCATCCGCTCATCCCCGACGATGTCACCGTCCAAGCGATGTGGGACAAACGCGACTACGCCACCCACCTCGTGTCGAACCTGTGCTTCGACCCTGGGACCATAGTCACCTGGCTGGCCAGGGTACGAGCACGCGGCATCGATCTGCCACTCATCCTCGGCATCGCGGGCAAGGTGGAATTGACGAAGCTGGCCCGAGTCGCATCGAAGATCGGGGTCGGCGAATCGACGCGGTTCCTGCGCAAGAACACCGTCACGTTCACCAAGATGGCCAAACCCGGCGGCTACAACCCCCGGAAGTTCCTCGACAAGCTCGCACCTGTGCTGGACAACCCGACCATGGGCGTGGCCGGCCTCCACATCTATACCTTCAACCAGATCAAGGACACGGAGATCTGGCGGCGCAGGCAGCTTGCGGCTCTCGGCCACAACGACGAGGTCCCAAGCACATCCTGAGGCAGCAGACGTGCCTGAGCGACAACAGATTCGTGTGACCATGTCACACTTCGAGCCTGCCATCCGACAAACTTGGTGACAGGCGAAATACGTCTGTAGCAGCGTTCACACCGGAACGTGCCGTTCCTGTCAGGAAAGGACACTCATGGCTCGCATCAGCCTCGACAAAGTCAGCAAGAAGGGGTACTCCCATGTCGCTCGGCTCGACACCTACTGCCGCACTGCACTCGGCGACGAACTCTACGATCTCATCAAGCTCCGCGCCTCAATCGTCAACGGCTGCGGCTTCTGCGTCGACATGCACTCCACCGATTTGGAACGGCTCGGCGTCCCGTCCCGAAAGCTCTTCGCTGTCTCCGCCTGGCAGCACGCAGGTGCCCTGTTCGATGAGAGTGAGCGCAGCGTATTCGCCCTCACGGATGCGGTGACGAAGCTCGGCCCGGAGACCGTGACGGACGAGATCTGGGACGAGGCGGCCAAGCACTTCAACGCCGAGCAGCTCGGCGACCTGCTTCTGGCCATCTCCACGATCAACATCTGGAATCGCCTGGCGATCGCCACCGAGACCACTCCACCGGTCGACGACGAGTCTGCAGCGCCCGCCGAGGTGACCGCTGCCTCGGGCGCGGAATCATCGGCCGACTGATCTACATTGGATGGGTGGACGAGATCGAACTCGGCAACGCCGAAGACACAGACACCAGCACCGAGGCGACCCGAGCCTGGGACGTTGAGAAGGGTCGTCTGTTCGGAATCGCCTACCGCATCCTCGGCGATGCCGGCCATGCTGAAGATGTGGTCTCAGAAGTCGGCATTGCCGCAGTCGTCCACGAACGCAAGACCGGCGAGGCCATTGCTTCCTGGCCGGCCTGGCTGACGACGGTGGGCGTACGACGTGCGATCGACCGCTCCCGGCAGCTCTCACACATCAAGGAGGACTATCCTGGCCCGTGGCTGCCGGAGCCGGTCGCGACCGATCAGCTGCCTGAGGACGCGGTCGCGAACCGGGAGCTGTTGTCGCTGACTCTTCTCCACCTTGCCGAGCAGCTGAGCCCAGAGGCTCGAGCGGCCTTCGTCCTGACTCGGGCATTCGATATGAGCGCCGAGGAGGTCGCCCGGATTCTCGCGAAGAAGCCGGCCGCTGTGCGGCAGATGGTCTCACGGGCGGCGCGCCGTCTCGACGTTGACCAGCCGGTGACTCGCGCAGCGGACAGGACGGTGCTGACTCGCCTCATCGACGCCATCCACAGTGGGGATCTGTCCACTGCACTTTCGCTGCTGCTGGCCGAGGACGCCGTGTTCTGGGCAGATGGCGGAGGAAAGATCTCCTCCGCGCTCAATCCGATCTTCGGTGCCGAACGGATTACACGGTTCTTCAGCTCCGTCATCACACCCGGCGACTCCAGCGGCCTGGACTTCAAGGGGATCGTCGAAGTCAACGGCGGAGTGGTCGTCGCTGTGGTTCGTGGCGATCACGACCATGTCCTTGAGGCGCAAGTCGATGCCGCCGGCCGCATCTGCAGCCTGCGGCTGGTGAGTAATCCGGACAAGCTGGGTCGGATCTGAACTCGCAGGAGAACTTCTCATTCCTCACCGGGTTGAGGTCGATCAGACGTGAGAGAGATGCTGCCACCACCGCGAGAATGTCGATGACATGAGTCGGGAGCGTGCCTACCGGTGGGTGACCTTGCGCTTGAGGCTGCGGGAGAGCAGGCCTGCCTCGTCGACGAGGAGTTTGCCGACGGTCTCGTGGTGGTCAGCGATGCGCATGGTCGGGCCCGAGATGCCAACGGCTGCGACGACGCTGCCGTCAACGCCGTACACGGGTGCAGCAAGGGCATCGAGTCCCTCTTCGAATTCCTCGTGCACGAGCGCATATCCGCGTTCGCGCACCTCGGCGAGGTTGTCCATGAGTTCCTTCCGGGACCCCAGGGTGTACGGGGTGCGCCGCTCCAGCCGGCCGGAGGGGACCGGAATGATTTCGAAGGCGTACATGATCTTGCCCAGCGCCGAACAGTGCGCCGGCACCTCCACGTCGACCCAGTTGGTGGCGCCGAGGACGAAGGTCGAATCGACCTGCGCGACCTGCACGACGCCCGTGGAGCTCGGAACGGCGAGGTTGACCGTCTCCCCGGTCTCCTCACTCAGCCGCTGCAGCGTGGGATCGGCCGCCGTGACCAGCGTTTCGACGCGATCGAAGCGCGAAGCGTAGGTCGCGAACAGAGAACCTCCGCGATAGAGCCCCTCGCCGTCACGTTCGACCAGCCCGTTGCGCTCGAGGGCGGAGAGCAGGCGTGAGACCGTCGAGCGAGCCAGCTCCGTCGACTCCACCACCTCGGTGTAGGAGATCGGGTCATCCGACTTCACCACCAGCGACAATATCTCTGCCGCGCGATCGATCGACTGGGTCCCATTGCTCATAGCGCTCAACTCCGTCGGGGAAAGATATGCCGCGGCACCATTGGCACTCCGGCGGCATTCACCCTACATCACACGTGGTTCGCCTCTGTCCGTGTTGTGTCATGTGAGCTACAGTTTCGGGATGAGCAACAGCGAGACGCACTCCGGCTCCGTGCAGTCGGTTGACCGCGCGGTCACGATCCTCGAGGTCATCGCCCGCACCGGGCTCGCCGGCGTCACCGATATCGCCGCCGAACTCGGCGTGCACAAATCGACGGCGTCGCGCATCGTCTCCACGCTCGAGGCCCGCGGCCTCGTCGAACAGGACCAGCATCGCGGTAAGTACCGCCTGGGTCTTGGCATCCTCCGTCTCGCCGGGGCCACCACCGCACGCCTCGACATCGTCCAGGAAGCCCGCCCCGTCGCGAAGCGCTTAGCCGAGCAGACCGGTGAGACGATCAACGTCGCCGTCCTCTCCGACGGTGCGGCCCTCTACCTCGACCAGGTATCGGGCAACGCCTCTGTCCAGAGCCACAACTGGGTCGGCCAACGCATCCCTCTGCACGCAACCTCGAACGGCAAGGTCCTCCTGTCGGGCCTGAGCGAGACCGGCATCCGCACCGCGCTCGAGGCGAAGCTGCCGACCTACACCCCGCACACGGTGACCTCGATCCCCCACCTGCTCACCGAAGTCGCCGAGGTTGTCGCCGCCGGGCACTCGATCGTCGTCGACGAGCTCGAGGTCGGCCTCACCGCCGTGTCTGCACCCATCCGCAACGCCCACGGCGATGTCATCGCCTCGATCTCGGCCTCGGGCCCCGGCTTCCGCTTCACCGACGCAAAGGTCGATGCCGCCAAGGACCTGCTGGTGGCTGCGGCGGCCGACATCTCGTCACGGTTCGGCTGGCGCGAGCGCTGACGAGCGCTCGCTGAACAAACCCTTGACACACCTCGGCGGGCGGAGGACGATCGAAGCACCCAGTTTCACATAGTGCGTCACGTTGCATATTACGCAACATGTGCCGTTGAAGGCGAAGATGCCTTCGGAGAGGAGCCTCCTATGGCTTCCATTCCCACCCAGGCCAGTGTCGTTGTCGTCGGTGCAGGCATCGTCGGCAACAGCCTCGTTCACCATCTGGCCGAGCTCGGCTGGAGAGACATCGTCCAGGTCGACAAGGGCCCGCTGCCCAATCCTGGCGGCTCGACCGGCCACGCCTCGAACTTCATCTTCCCGGTCGACCACTCCCGCGAGATCACGGATCTCACCCTCGACAGCGTGCGCCAGTACAAGGAACTCGGCGTCTTCACGCAGTCCGGCGGGTTCGAAGTCGCCCGCTCCCAGGAGCGCATGCAGGAGCTGAGACGACGGATGGCCTCGGCGAAGGCCTGGGGCATCGAATCCCACCTGGTCACCCCCGAAGAAGTCGTCGAGAAGGTCCCCTTCCTCGACCCCAGTGTCATCGTCGGTGCCTTCTGGACACCGACGGTCGGCGTCGTCGACTCCGTGGGGGCGGGGACGATGATGCGCGAATCCGCGCAGAACAAGGGCGCGCTCACGGTGTCACCGAACACCGAGGTGACCGGCATCGACGTCGAGAACGGGGCGATCGCACGCGTCCACACGACCAAGGGGCCGATCGAGACAGATAAGATTCTCATCGCCTGCGGAGTCTGGAGTCCGCGCATCGCGGCCATGGCCGGTGCCGCGATCCCGCTGACTCCGGCGGTGCACCAGATGATCAGCGTCGGCCCGGTTCCGCAATTGGCCGAGCAGACGGGTGAGATCTCGTTCCCGATCGTGCGCGACATGGACACCTTCTGCTACGAACGTCAACACGGCTCGGACATGGAGATCGGCTCCTATGCTCACCGGGCGATTCTTCACGAACCCGACGAGATCCCATCGATCGAGGCCGCGAAGCTCTCCCCCACGGAGATGCCCTTCACCGACGACGATTTCGACCCGCAGCTCGAACAGGCCCTCGAACTCATGCCCGATGTCCTGTCCAACCCTGAGGTCGAGATCCGCTACGCGATCAACGGCCTCCTGTCCCTGACTCCCGACGGTGCTCCCATCCTCGGCGAATCACCTGAGGTCAAGGGCTTGTGGTCGGCGGCAGCGGTGTGGGTCAAGGAAGGCCCGGGCGTGGGACGAGCCGTGGCCGAGTGGATGACGAACGGATGTCCGGAGGTCGACGTGCAGGGCGCCGACATCGCCCGTTTCCACCCGCACCAACGCACTCGCGAACATGTGCGGGCCCGCACCTCGGAAGCCTTCATCAAAACCTACGGCATCGTCCACCCGGGCGAGCAGTGGAACTCCGACCGCAATGTCCGCCTCTCCCCCATGCACGAGCGCGAGAAGGAACTCGGCGCCGTATTCTTCGAAGTCGCCGGCTGGGAGCGCCCCCAGTGGTACGCATCGAATTCGCCGCTGCTCGAGGAATTCGGCGAGCGCGTCATGGACCGCACCGCCGAATGGGACTCGCGCTGGTGGTCACCGATCATCAATGCCGAACATCTGGCACTGCGCGAGCGCGCCGGACTCGTCGACCTCTCGAGCTTCGTCATCTTCGATGTATTCGGACCTGCGGCCCTCGATGCCGTCCAGTCCATCGTGCTGGCCCAGATGGACGTGAGCGTCGGTCGCGTCGTCTACACCCCGGTCCTCGACGAGGCCGGCGGGTTCCGCTCGGACCTGACCATCATGCGACTGGCCCACGACCGATTCCGCGTCGTCACGGGCGCCGCCCACGGCATGGTCGACCTCAAATGGTTCGCCGATCGGCTCCCGGAGACAGGTGCCCAGATCGCCGACCTCACCTCCTCGTGGACGACGATCGGCCTCTGGGGGCCACGAGCACGCGACATCCTGTCCGAGGTCACGAACGCAGACGTCTCCCACGAAGGCTTCAAGTTCGGCACAGCCCGGACCATCGAAGTCGGCTCACTGCAGGTCCTGGCCTCCCGCATCTCCTACGTCGGCGATCTGGGTTGGGAGCTCTACATCCCCATGGAATCCGGACTCAGACTCTGGGACGTCCTCACCGAGGCGGGGACAGAACACGGCCTCGTGCCCGTGGGACTCGGCGTCTACGGCACGACGGGCCGCATCGAGAAGGGCTATCGCGCCTTCGGTGCCGAACTCGACTCCGACCGCAGTGTCATCGAAGTCGGCATGGCTCGGCCGAAGGTGAAGTCGCAGGGCTTCGTCGGCCGCGACGCCCACCTGCGCCACCGTGAAGAGGATCCGAAGGCGATCCTGTGCTCGCTCACGGTCGATGATCACACGAGCGCCAGCGGCGAGAAGCGCTACATGCTCGGCGGGGAACCCATCCGATCACAAGACGGGCAGCCGCTCATCGACGGGCACGGGCACCACGCCTTCGTCACCTCGGCGGGGTCAGCCCCGAGCTTGGGCAAGCACGTCCTCATGGCATTCCTTCCTCCCGCCGAGGCGGTCCTGGGCAACCAGCTCACCGTCGTCTACATGGAAGAGGCCTACCCGGTGACGGTGGCCTCGATCGACGCCACTCCACTGTTCGATCCCGACAACAAGAGCATCAGAAGGTAGACGATGGACATCCTCGTGTGCATCAAACGCATCCCCGACATCTCGGGCCAGATCACGCTCGACGGCTCCGGCACGGACATCGATGACTCGAACCTGGGCCACACCACCTCGGCGCATGAGGAATGCGCGGTGGAGCTGGCCATCCAGACCGCGGCAGCCACCGGCGGCAAGGTCACGGTACTGACATTGGGCCCCGCCGAGGCGGTCGAACAGCTGCGCGCGGCCGTGGGCGTGGGCGCCAATGACGGAATACTCATCGAGGCCGAGGATCCGGGTGCTTTCGGACCCGAGGACATCGCCCAGGTCATCGGCGACGTCATCCGCGACCGCGCCGAAGGGGGCCAGAGCTTCGATCTTGTGCTGCTGGGCAATGATGCCGCCGACACCGGCGACTTTCAGGTTCCCATCCGACTGGCCTATGACCTCGAGTACCCCGTGCTGACGAGCATCTCGACTTTCTCTCCCGGCGACGGACCCGTGATCGAGGCCCGCGGGATCGGTCCCTCGGGCACGGAGATCTTCTCGCTCGAACTGCCTGCCGTCATCGCGGTCCAGGAGGGCGGCGTCGACCCGCGCTATCCCTCGATCACCGGACGGATGAAGGCGAAGAAGGCTCGCATCGCCGAATATGTGGCACCTGAACCGGGTGCCGGAAATCCGCGCATCGGCCTCGAACTGCCACCGGAGACTGCGAATGAGGTCACCATCCTCGGCGAGGGCCCCGATGCAGCTGGAGCCCTGGTCGACGTCCTGGAAGAGATCGGAGTGATCAGATCATGACTCTCGTATTCGTCGAAACCGATGAGAGCGGTCAGGTGGCGCTGACGTCGGCCGAGGCGCTCACCTTCGCCCGCACGAACGCGGACGTCTTCGCCGGTTCGGTCCTCGAAGCTGCCGTCATCGGCACGCTCAGCGAGTCCGCCCACAGCCAACTCGCAGCCCTCGGTGTGGACCGAATCCACCACCTCGAGTCTGCTGATCTCGAGGCGTATTCGGCCACAGCTTGGGCGCAGGCCCTGGTCGACATCGCGCCGGAGACCGGGGCGGTTCTGGCCTCGGGCACTCCGCGCGGAATGGAGCTCATGACGCATGTGGCTGTGAGAACCGGGGAGCGGATGGCGGCCAATGTCGTGGCCGCCGATGAGGAGGGACTGCTGCGGCAGGTGCTCGGCGGGGCCGCGTTCGAACGTCTTCAGCTCGGCGGTGACCTGCAGGTTCTCACCCTCGCCGGTCACGCCTGCAATCCCGAGGAGACTACACCGACGACACCGGAGATCCTCAGCCACTCCCCGGAATCGGCGGCCGAGGATCTGCGCACCCGCGTTGTCCGCACCGAGGTCGAGACCGCCGCTGACAATGACACCGCGGGCCTGACCCAGGCCCGCGCCGTCGTCGGTGCTGGTCGCGGGGTCGGTTCGGAGAACGGATTCGGCGAGGTCCTCGAACTCGTCGACCACCTCGGCGGGGCACTGGGTGTCTCTCGTGTGGTCACGGGACTGGGCTGGCGACCGCATTCCGAGCAGGTCGGTCAGACCGGCAGTCGGATCACACCCGATGTCTACATTGCGTGTGGAATCTCCGGCGCGATCCAGCATATGGCCGGCATCGAGGGTGCGAAGACGCTCATCGCAATCAACACCGATGAGGAGTCGACGATGGTCCAGCGTGCCGACTACGCAATCATCGGCGACCTCCACGAGGTCGTCGGGGCCGTCAATGAGGAGATCCGGAGCCGCCGCGGCTGACCTTCGCCCCTGAGCTCCCTCACAGTCCCAATTCGGCGATCACGGCGTCGGTGTCGGCACCGATGACCGGTGCCCGCCGAGGTTGGCCTGCACTGGCCGTACCAGTTGAGGTGGCCGCGCCAGTTGAGGTGGGGGCGGTTGCCTGCCCGAACCTCGGTGCCGGTGCGGGTTGGTCGATTCCGGTCTCATCGGTGTAGAAGAGTCCGCGGTGCTGGTTATGAGGATCGGTCTTCGCCTCGGCCATGGTGCGGACCGGTTCGACGCAGGCGTCGTGACCGGAGAAGAGCTCTTCGAGTTCGGCCAAGGTGTGTGAGGCGAGCGCCTCGGCGAAGACTGGTCGCATGATGGGCCAGTGCTTCGGCTGCCAATGGTCGATCTGCCCCAGCGGTTCGGGTAGGCGGTCCTCGATGTCGAGAGTGCGCACGAATTCGGCGAAGAAGGCCGGTTCGATGCAGGCAACGGACACGTACCTGTCATCGGCGGTGGGATAGACATCGTAGAACGGTGCTCCGGAATCCAGGAGGTTGTGACCGCGTGCGTCGTGACGCCACATGCCCATCTCGGAGAAGCCGTGCATCATCGAATACAGGAGATTCGCGCCGTCGATCATGGCGGTGTCGACGACGGTGCCGATGCCGGTGGTGCGGGCGCTGGTGAGTGCACCGAGAACGCCGACCACAAGCAGCATTCCGCCACCGCCGAAGTCGCCGATGAGGTTGGCGGGGAACTGCGGTGGACCGCCCGCGCGGCCGAGCTGATTGAGCAGTCCGGACGAGGCGATGTACCCGAGGTCGTGCCCGGCCTTCTGCGACTTCGGCCCGTCCTGGCCGTAGCCGGTGATGCGCCCGTAGACAAGGGCAGGATTGAGCGCGTGGAGATCGTCGGGGCCGAGGCCCAAGCGTTCCGCAGCGCCTGGGCGGAAGCCTTCGATGACGATGTCGGACTTCGCAGCCAGGGACCGGGCGAGTGCGATGCCGGCTTCGGACTTGAAGTCTGCGGTCATCGACCTCTTGCCACGGTCGAGAACAGGGTTCATGGGCTGGCCGGCTGTCTTCGGCGGATCAAGGCGAATCACCTCGGCGCCCATATCTGCCAACATCATTGCGGCGAAGGGGCCGGGGCCGATTCCGCCGAGGTCGAGAACGCGCACGCCTTTGAGCACTGCCATGATTTCCTTTCGTCGATCATTCCTGTTCCACTATAGAACGATCGATCAGGTCCGAAGAGGCAGCAGGGTCGTACCCGACGATCAGAGGTCCCGGTGATCAGGACCGTCCGGTCACCCTGGTAACGTCCCATAGTCGGAGACGGAGAGTCTCCGAAGCAGATAAGTCGAAAGGTTGTCCGTGAAGACATTCGAGTATTCCCCAGAGGTGCGCTGGTCCGATCAGGACATGCTCGGCCACGTGAACAACGCGCGCATGATCACCCTCATCGAGGAAGGCCGCATCAGGTGGCTCCACGAGGCCAAGGCCGGGAGCTTGACCGGCGGTGGCATGCTCGTCGCCAATCAGTCGATCGACTACCTGCTCCCCGTTATGTACGGCCCCGAACTCACAATGACGGTGACCGTCAAGCGGATCGGCAACTCCTCATTCACCGTCCACACCCGCGGTGACCAGAGCGGCCAGAAGGTGTTCAACTCCGACGTCGTCCTCGTCCACATCGACCGGGAGACCGGCAAGCCCTCGCCGATCCCCGAGGGCATCCGCAGCATCCTTGGGGAATACCTCGCCAGTTGATTACTCAGTGGACCATCGGCGCGCAGATGCAGGCTCGGTTGCCGTCAGGATCCTCTAGAACCCAATAGGACGGAGCAGCTGTGTCGCTGACGAGGTGGCCGCCCGCAGCGAGAGCTGCAGCAATCCGTCCTTCGGCCTCGTCATGGCTCACCCAGACATCGAGATGCCAACTCTGCGGGACGGCTGACTCCGGCAGAGGGAACTGGCTGTCGTCTCGTGGCCTCTGCCACCACAGCAGCGTATTCATCTGACCAGTTGGGTCGACGAGGTCACCACCCGCATGCACTCCCGCAGGTTGACCGCCGAGGAGTGCCGCGTAGAAGTCAGACACTCGATCACTTGAATTCGTGTCGAGAGCGAATTCGGCCTGCATCAGGCTTGCGGTGTCAGCAGTCAGGCCCGCTTCAGCGGCGATCGTGCTGATCTTTCGAGCGAGAGTGATATCCCGGTCGGTCACACCGCCGACGTCATGACTGCTCACAGTCACGGTGACACCGGTCTTCGTCAGAGTGATGTCGGGGGCATGGTTCGACAGTTCTGCTGCCTCCCCGATCGCGTTGACGAAGGCCAGACCTTGGCCGAATTCGTCGGTTCTGAATCTGGCCCTGATCGGCCCTGCCAACTGCCGCCAGTCCTCGACGTCAGCGTCGAAGATCTGCGAACTGGTGAGTACGGCATCGTGCCCCACAACTCGCTCCTCCCGTGATGCGTGATTGTGTTTGGTCGCAGGAGTCACGCTATCGGAGGAATGGTGATTCTGCGGGAAGATGGCCGTTCTGTTCATGCTCGACCGGGCCTCGTGCCCATAGCCTGAGAACATGAAACTCGACGCGATCTCAATCATCACCGCAGACATGTCCGCAGCAGTGCAGTTCTACTCCTCGCTCGGCCTCGACCTCGTCGACGGCGGCGCGGATGCTCCGCACACGGAGTTCTCCTCGGGCAACCTCCGCCTGCTCCTCGATACTGAGGCGGTCATGCTCAGCATCGATCCCGAATGGACCTGGCCGACCGGTGGCCACAAGATGTCCCTGGCCTTCGACTGCTCCACCGCCGAGGCGGTTGATACGACATTTACCCAGCTCACTGCCGGTGGTGCCGGTTCCGATCCCGTGGCTGGAGTCGTCCACGAACCGTGGGATGCTTTCTGGGGTCAGCGGTACGCCGTGGTCTCCGATCCCGACGACAACTATGTCGACCTCTTCGCAGCACTGGACTCACCGGCCCAGCAGTGACTTCTCGTCTCTCCACAGATGGGCCGCATCGGCGTATCCCGTTGCCGTTGCGGCCGCTGTGCGAGTGGAACCTGCGTCGATGAGGGCCCGTGCGGCCTGCCAGCGCAGGACCTTCGACAGGTGTTTGGGTCCGTAGCCGAACCATGCGGAAGACAGCCTCCGCAGCTGTCTGGGTGAGTAGGCGAACTGTGCGGCCACCTCGGCGATGTCCGGCGCCGGTGATTCCTCACGCACGCTGAGCAGACCCGCCAGCTCAAGCGGCGTCGAATCGATGTCGGCCCGCGCCGTCAGCGTCTCTGCGATGTCCAACAGCTGCCTCTGCCCGACACCAGGTCCGAGTTCGGGGACGATTACGCGACTGCCTGCAGTCATCACAGCTTCGAGAGGGGTCACTGCGTCGGCGAGCTCGGCCGCCGAGGTGGTCAGCAGCTGCGGGAGCACTCCGGGGTCGAAGCGCAGCCCCACGACCGGCTCCGCTGCACCACTCGTCGGCGTAGTTCGGAAGGTTCGTGCGGTGGAGTCTGCTCCGGCGACGACGACGCGGGAATCGATGACGATGAGATCCATACAGCCGTCGGGCACGATGAGGGAAGGCTCGGACGGGACGCTCACAGCCACCTCGGCGAGGGCCGATGTCGGGCAGGCGTCGGGGGTCGACGTCCACAGAGAAGCACGGAGCCTGGGGATGCGCATCTCCGTGTACATAGGGTGCTCGTCCTTCTTCAGTTTCGAGCGGTATTCTTGGAATTCATCGGCCCGTCCCAGGCCGACGCCGTCTGTTCTCAGACTAGCCGGTACGAGACTCCCCCAGGAAGGAACAATGGCAGCTGCATCCCCCTCGCCGACATCAGCACGTCGGCAGGCACGGCATGTCACTGTCTTCCTCGACGTCGACGGAGTGCTCAACTCGTACCCGGTGCCCAAACTGCGCATCATGACCGAAGGGCGCAAGAAGCTGCAGGCCTGGCACTACGAACTGCACTATAAGCCTGCGGTGATCACGTTCTTCGACCGTCTCGTCGAAACCCACGATGTCGACGTCGTGTGGCTCTCCACCTGGTCTCAGCGGTGCAAAACGGAACTGGAGCCGAAGTTCGGTCTGCGCAACTCCTTCGAGGTCATTGAGATGCCCGATGAGTCTCACAACCGCTACGCCAACGATCCGCACCTGTGGTGGAAGGCCCGTGCCATGGAGGACTGGCTCGCGGAGCACGAACACGGTCGGGCCGTCTGGATCGACGACGATCTCGCAGCACCGGCCACGCACGACTACTTCGTCGAGCACTATCCGGCGAACCGGCTCAAACTCATTGCTCCTGAATTCGCGCAGGGCCTGACAAAGGCGCACTTGAGGGAAATCAGAGAATTCGCCTACCCGAAAGAGGATTCATGACGCGTATCGGTCTGCTCGATTCCGGACTCGGGCTGCTCGGCACCGCCGATGCGCTGTTCCACCTTGCTCCGCACGCGGACCTGATCCTGGCCATGGACCCGGACTTCACCCCCTACGGCAGCCTCAGCCCCGAAGCCCTTGAAGCCAGAGCCCTGAACTCGGCAGCAGTGCTTGCCGAGTGGGAGCCCGATGCGATCGTCATCGCCTGCAACACCGCCTCCGTCCAAGCCCTCGAGGCCGTACGCGCCCGCTACGAACCCGACATTCCCGTCATCGGCACCGTGCCGGCTGTGAAGATGGCGGCCGGGACCGGGCAGGACTTCGCCATCTGGGCGACCCCGGCTACGACCGGCAGCGCCTATCAGCAGAACCTCATCGACACCTTCGCCGCCGAGGTGACCGTGTCCAAGGTGGCATGCCCGGGCCTCGCCGAGGCGATCAATGAGGCTGACATCGCCACGATCGATTCCGCGATCGACGCAGCCCTGAACCAGATGGATCCCGGCATGGAGACCATCGTGCTCGGATGCACCCATTACGGCCTGGTCGCCGACCGGATCATGGCCGCCCGGGCCGGCGCGATCACACTCTTCGACTCCCCCATTCCGGTGGCGAAGCAGACCCTGCGCAGGATCGGAGTCGAGGCCCACGGCGTCAGCCCGAATCAGCCCGACACCGGCGAGGTCATCGCCACCTATGCCTCCGGTCGACTCGTGCGCCTGCCCCAGTCATTGGATGCCTATCCCGCCGGCAGACGACTGCTGGCGCGAGAGCGAATCGCGACAGCAGCATCCTGATGGTTCGCGACTCTTTGGACCATTGCCGGGAGTCGGCTCAGCATTGTCGCCGCACCGGGTCTTTTTTGCTGCAACGGGGTTAATCTGAAAGGACAGGCAATCGTCTGAGGAGGCGGTTCGATGTTCTTCTTATTTCTCATCTTCGGTCTGATCGCGCTCGGTGCCATCGGCCTCGGAAACAGTCTGAAGATCGTCAAACAGTACGAGCGCGGTGTCGTGTTCCGCCTGGGTCGAGTCACCGAGGAACCCAAGCATCCCGGCATGACGGCCATCATCCCATTCGTGGACAGGCTGGAAAAGGTCAGCCTGCAGATCATCACCATGCCGATCCCGGCCCAGGAAGGCATCACTCGTGACAACGTCACCGTCCGGGTTGATGCGGTCATCTACTTCAAGGTCGTCGATCCCAGGCGTGCCATCGTCGATGTCGAGAACTACCAGCTCGCCGTCGGACAGGTGGCACAGACGTCTCTGCGCTCGATCATCGGCCAGAGCGATCTCGATGATCTGCTCACGAACCGAGAGCGGCTCAATCAGGGTCTGGCCATCATGATCGACAGCCCGGCCGTCGACTGGGGCGTCCACATCGACCGAGTCGAGATCAAGGACGTGGCCCTGCCGGAGTCGATGAAGCGATCGATGTCGCGCCAGGCAGAGGCCGAACGTGAGCGTCGTTCACGCGTGATCATCGCCGACGGTGAGTTCCAGGCCTCGAACAAGCTCGCCCAGGCAGCAAGCGCGATGGCGGATACGCCTGCAGCTCTGCAGCTGCGTCTGCTCCAGACGATCGTCGAAGTCGCCTCCGAGAGGAATTCGACTCTGGTTCTGCCCTTCCCGGTCGAGTTGCTGCGTTTCCTTGAGGGGAACACCCCGAAGGCATCGACCTCAGCCGAGGACGTCCCCGCGGGGACGTCGAGCAGCGACAGTCCTGCCGCGGCGACGAACGCCTCGATGAGCGCCACCTTCGGGGCCAAGGACACAGAACATTCGCTGGACGATCTCAACGGGATGGTCCGTGCCCTCTCCGATTCAGTGAGGCTGAACGAGACGATGCACCTGCCGGCATCGTTCAAGCTGCCCGGCAACGAGAACGACACGGCAGCCTCGGCGAGCAGAACTGCAAACGACGACAAGGCACCGGCGTAATCCACTCTGCTCAGCGAGCTTCCATCCCGAGTGACTACGCTTGAGACATGGACCTGAAGCGCACCGGCAGAACAGTCATCGTCAACGGCGTCATCGCCTTTCTCGTGGGTGTCCTCATGATGGTGTGGCCCGGCACCAGCGCCGAGGTGGTCGTCCAGATCTTCGCTGTCTGGCTGGCCGTCATCGCCGTCTCCTCCTTCGTCCTCGCTCCGAAGGGCGGACGCTCGGGGAGCTTGGTTGCCCGTTCCGTCCTGCTGATTCTCTTCGGTGCACTCATCTTCTTCTCCCCCATGCTCTTCGCGTCCTTCGTCGCCATAGTGACCGGATTCGCCATCATCTTCTTCAGCTTCCTCGCCGTCACCGTCTCCCTGTTCATTCGCCGGATCGGTGTGCGGATGTGGTGGCTGCTGACGATCATCGGAATCGCCGGCATCGTCCTCGGCGGCTTCTTCCTCTTCGCCCCACAGTCGGGGGTCACCGCGCTGATCTTCACGCTCGCGATCTTCATCGTCATCGTCGGCATCGCCTTGGTCGCCCTCGGTTGGCGTCTGCGCAAGACTGCTGAGGCCATTCGCCAGGATCCGCACCGCAGGCCGCCTGAGGATGGTGGCGGCGAGATCATCAGCGGCGAGATCATCGAATAAGCCCCGACCGCCTCGCAGGCACGCGAACATTCGTTTCGGCGAACGGACCAGGAGTTGCAGCTCCCGTAGCGTCATGTGGTCCGATGGACTCATATCCCGCCCCACCGAGGAAGGCCCTACTCATGAATTCGTCCTTTGTTCCGCCGCGTCGTGTCAAGATCGGTGATGCTGCATCGTTTGTCGGCACCACACCGCGGGCGATCCGTCATTACCACGAGATCGGTCTGCTCCCCGAGCCCGAGCGGGGCAGCGACGACCGCCGCCGCTACGGCTACGAAGAGATGATCCAGCTGTTGTGGATCCGCAAGATGGCTGAGGCCGGGATCGCCCTGGATGACATCCGAGACGCCTTAGTCGACGCGGCTCCTGATGGTCCCGACAGCGACCACGGTGTCACGGGCATCCTGGAAAGGCTGGAGAGGACCCTCGTCGCCAAGGAGGCGGAACTGGCGCGGCAGCGGACTGCAGTGCAGCGCATGCGCACCCGCGGCAGCAGAATGGGTCTGCTCTCCGACTTCGTCACCAGCCGTCTGGAGAGCCTGCCCGAGGGCTCGCTGCGCCAAGCGGACCTGGATAACCTGCTGGTTATCGAGCGGATGTTCGGCCCTCTCGGTGCGGCGGTCAACGCCACCCGTTACATCGCCTTGGCCACTCACCCGGATTTGCGGGAAGATTCCGACCGCGTCGATGCCGCAGAGGAGGCACTTGACGACACGATCGCCGTCGACGATCCCCGCGTGGCACAGGTGGCCGCCGAGCGACACGCCTTCGAACTGGCGCTGGACGCCGTGATAGAAGAATCCGGCCTGGCACAGGACGATGAAGCACTCTTCGACTCCTGGGACGTTCTGCACCCTGCTGTCGCCGAGGACGGTGGCACCGAGGCCAGCGAAGACTCTGACGGGGAGCAAGAGTCCATGAACGTGGTCGAAGCATTTGGAAAGATGCCCTACGACTGGTCCCCTGCTCGACTGCGCTGCATAGAACTGGCTGAAGAAATGTCCGCCCACGAATCCACCGCATCATGAACAAGGTCTCGTTTCCTGGCTCAGGGCACTAGATCCCCCGCCACCGGCGTGCTAACTTATTCACCATGGGAACATTAAACTGCGGCGCAACGACAGCGCTGAACTTCTACATTCGTGACCGCCGCGCCTGACAGCGCGCTCGATTCACTTCCTGTGATCCACTGACCTCATCGAACCCTCGGCACCACCGGTCCATTGATGGACCCGTCGCCGCCGAACCGATCGAGCAGGATCTGTAGCAGCGCGTTGTCGACCCGGATAGTCATCTGCATCCTGGGCGAAGCCGCAAATCACTGGCACACGTCACGCGCATTGCGTTGCCCTTGGGTGCTCCCTTCTTCATCTCCGGAGCGCGCCCATGCGACCTCATTCAACATTCGGCGGCCGACACGAACTCGGTCAGAACTTCTTACATTCACGCTCAACCCTGCACACGATCGCGAACCTCACCCGTGCCACCACCGGCCCCATTCTGGAGATCGGACCGGGCACCGGCGCGGTGACTGCTCAGCTGTACCAGCTCGGCAGACCGCTCACGCTCGTGGAACTCGACGAAACGAGGATCTCTCACCTTGAACACTCATTCCCGCGCGCCCAGGTCCAACACGCAGATGTCCTGACGTCCAGGCTCGATCAGCCCGTGATCGTCGGCAGCCTGCCCTTCCACCTGACCACACCTATTCTGCGCAGACTCCTGCGCGCCAGGAGGTGGCAGAACGCCGTTCTGCTCACCCAATGGGAAGTGGCCCGCAAACGCGCCGGCGTCGGCGGATCGACCATGATGACCGCCCAATGGGCCCCGTGGTTCGACTTCCGACTCATCGAACGCGTACCTGCCCATGCCTTCACACCGAAGCCCAGCGTCGACGGCGGCATCCTGACCATCGATCGCCTGGCAAGCAGCCTCGTGCCGGACCGGCACAGGTCGGACTACCAGCAATTCGTCCGCACGGCCTTCACCGGACGCGGACGTGGGATGAAAGGAATCCTCACGACAATGAACCTCACTGACCGCACCACGCTGCAATCGACGATGGACCGCAACGACGTCAGAGGAGACACCTTGCCACGAGACCTCAAACCAGAACAGTGGGCCGGACTGTATTCGGCCCTCGGCGCGACCGAGACAAGCACCACGAAGAGCCCATCAGCTGCACAGAAGCAGAGCAGGAAAACACAGAAGAAGGGAAACACCATGCGAAACGACAAAGGACACAAGAACCCCAGCGTCGCGGCCGGAACGGGAGAGATCCCTCTGATTGCCGAGAAGCCGGTGATCACGGGCGAGATTCCCATCGTCGGCGCCGACCAGGTGGCAAAGAAGCTCGAGGCCCAGATTCCGGGTGTCGACCCTGAGGCCAAGACAAAGAGCCACGACAAGGGACATCTGCAGGCCGAGCGCGGCTTCATGCCGCAGCATGCCAAGCCGTCCCAGCCTCAGCCGCGGTGGAATCTGCCTCGGCGCCAAGGCTGACGGCTGACGGCTGACGGCTGACGGCTGACGGCTGACGGCTGACGGCTGACGGCTGACGGCTGACGATCACGCCACACGCGGGCACGAGCCAATCGTGCCCGCGTGTCCATCATCACAACCAGAATTCCGCTCGGCAGACATCCTCACTGAGCTCGAACCAGATGGCGGCTCCATACCATCTGACCTGGAACTTCACGTAAACACGAGATAAACTACGCCTATTGTGCATCTGCTGTTCGCCGGCAGAGCTGAGTGTGTTCATCTTCCATTCATCTATCCCTTAACCTTGCGGACATCCAGAGTGCGAATCATGGGAGACAGCTGGAAATACATCTCATGATCCTCGCTAGGAGACGCGCATGACCCAGGCTCTGGCACCAGAGACCTTCACACCGACGCAGACCGTCGGCCGCAGCAATGATCGTCGCTGGCACCTGGCTTTCGGTCTGCTGCTCGCGATCACTCTCATCGCCTTCACCCTGTGGTCATTCGGCTATGTCAGCCAGGGCGCACCGCGCATGGTGCTGATCACGACAGTCATCTTCGGTGCGTTCATGGCCTTCAACATCGGAGGCAACGATGTGGCGAACGCCTTCGGCACCTCCGTTGGTGCAGGCACCCTGACGATGAAGCAGGCGCTGCTCGTTGCGGCTGTCTTCGAGGTCAGCGGTGCGCTGCTGGCCGGCGGCGATGTCACTGACACCATCAAGAGCGGAATCGTCGACCTGGGTGCCGTCTCCCTCGACCCGATGGAGTTCGTCTACATCATGATGGCCGCCCTCCTCGGTGCGGCAGTGTGGCTGTTGATCGCCACCCGCATGGGCTGGCCGGTCTCGACTACGCACTCGATCATCGGCGGCATCATCGGCGCCTCCCTGACCATCGGCTTCGTCACCGGCACCGGAAGCTTCGCCATGGTGCAGTGGTCAGAGGTCGGCATGATCGCCATCTCCTGGGTCCTCTCCCCCGCTCTCGGCGCACTCGTCGCCTTCCTCATCTACGGGGCGATCAAGAAGTACGTCCTCGGCGATGCCCTGTCAAAGACCCTCAAACCCCACATGCTGGCTCCGACTGGCGAGAGCGGCCACGCTGCAGACGCCGGAATGGACCTTGAGCGCGATCCCGATACCGCGGCTTCGGTCGATCAGTCGGTCGGCTCGCACTCCACACTTCAACGTTGGGTTCCACTCATCGCCGCAGGCGGTGCCGTCATCCTCACCGCGATGCTCCTGTTCAAGGGCCTGAAGAACCTTGACGTGGCCGTCGGCACCGTCGGCGGCATTCTCATCATGGCGATGATCGGCCTCGCCGTGTGGATGGCAGTGTTCGTCTTCGCCAAGACCCTGCGCAAGCAGACTGTGCCTCGGGCGACCTACGTCCTCTTCTCCTGGATGCAGGTGTTCACCGCCTCGGCGTTCGCCTTCAGCCATGGCTCCAACGACATTGCCAACGCGATCGGCCCCTTCGCCGCAGTCCTCGACGTGCTCAAGACCGGCACCATCAGCTCCGAGGCGACCGTCCCCTTCGCTGCCATGCTCACCTGCGGGATCGCCCTTGTCGCCGGCCTCTGGTTCATCGGCCGCAAGGTCATCGCCACGGTCGGGACCAAACTCACGGAGATCCACCCTGCATCCGGCTTCGCCGCCGAGCTCGCTGCCGCGGCCGTCGTCATGGCGGCTTCAGTCAGCGGCCTGCCCGTCTCTTCCACCCATATCCTCATCGGTGCGATCATCGGCGTAGGTCTGGTCAACCGATCGGCGAACTGGAAGTTGATGAAGCCGATTGCCATGGCTTGGGTCATCACCCTGCCAGCCGCCGCGAGCATCGGTGCCATCAGCGTCCTCACTCTGCGTACGTTCTTGAGCTGATTCTCCGATAGTCGCCTCGGGGGCCTGCACAGCGGGCCGCCGAGGCGACTTTCTCATTCACCGACAACGGTGGGGATATCGACACCGACGGATCCGCTCCTGACATCCGTGTCAGCCCCTTCCGCTAGAATCGTCCACACGTTCACGAGTCGTGGCTATCGGTACCTGGCCGGCCACGCGGCAACCCGTCATCGACCGGGTGCCCCAGGGGAAGAACGGGTCGGCGCCATTCGGCGCTGGCAAGATTCGATCCGGGCGCATGGTGCCCGAGAAACGAGTGTCACTGTGTCTCACGAGGCAATCGAACGCTGGCCGGGATTCTCCGAAACGGAAGCCCTCGAATGGAGCCGTGTGATCCTCCACCACTCTCCTGGACCCCTGCCAGCCAGCATCAAGGCTCAGATGTCGGCGGCGATCAGGAGAGGAACTCCGGTCGCGGCACCTGATTGGGCTCGGACGGCCGATCAAGCACGCGACTGTGGTTTCACACCGATCCTCTACCATTCACTTTTCGCAGCGCTCCGTGCCATCGATCCGAACTCCTTCAGGTCGCATCCGCACCATCGCCAGGTCACCCACCGCAACCAGGTTCCGGGCGTCCCGTTCGAAGCCGAGCTTTGGCAAGAGTGGCCACGGCTGGTGCTCAAAGATGGTTTCTCACCGGGGACAGCGGCCGAACTGGTGCTCCTGTTCGCGACATCAACCTGATGCCTTCAGATACACCGCCGAGGCGACCGGACGGTCCACGTCTATGCGTTTCATGTCGCCCTTTCCGGCTCCGGGCTGCTCCGATTCGAGGGGTTCGCTGAACACCGAAATCGAGACAGCTCCGCCGTCCTCTCCCTCGGCGACGTCGAGGCGTGCACCCGGGCGCACCCCCACCTCGGCGAGGTGGGCAAGGACTGAGGGATCCGCGTCCGAGACCCGGATGACCGTGTAGGCCCCGGGTTCCGCCTCGGCGAGGAGGAGCGAGGAATCATGGGACTCGATCTTCCCGTCGGGGCCGGGGATCGGGTCCCCGTGAGGATCGGCCTGGGGACGGCCGAGGAACGCGTCGATACGATCGACAAGTCGGTCCGAGGCCGCGTGTTCGAGGATCTCCGCCTCGTCGTGGACCTCGTCCCAGCCATAGCCCAAGGATTCGACGAGGAACGTTTCGAGCAGGCGATGCCTGCGCACCATCGATAGGGCTACTGTCTCACCCTTCGACGTCAGCACCGGAGGGCGATAGGGCACGCGGACGATGAGCCCGAGCTCGTCGAGACGTTTGAGCACCTCGGTGACGTTGGCCTTGGTGGTGCCGAAGCGGTTCGCCAGCTCAGTCGCGGTCATCGGAGTCCCGCCCCATTCCTGGGCCGACCAGATCGCCTTGAGGTAGTCCTGGCTGACCTCGGATACTTCGCCTGCACGCATGCGCTCAGCGTAGCCGATGGGATCAGAATCGGTCCTCGTCGACAGTCGGGAGTGACACCTGAGCTGATCCAGTGCGATGAATGCCGGACAGCCGTTGAGATCTGACGACACTGCCGACCCGTCGAATGCGCCCGGTCTGGGCTTCGACCCGGGTTAAGCCTGTTCCGCCCCGACACGAGGGGTCACGGATCTGGAACATCTTTCGTCTCCGGGAGAAGGTGCAGCCTGGAAGAATCACAGCATGAGGATGAGGACGCATAAATTGAGCACGACCCTGGTCTATGCAGTGGCTCTCGCACTATTCATGGTGGTCATCTTCTTCCTCACGAACGCCGGCATCGACCCCCGGGCCAGCCGCATCGGGGATTTCGACCCCAAAGGTGCCGCGACGGCGTGCTTCGGCCTGCTTGGCCTCTATCACTCGATTGCGATCATCTTCTTCGACGAGGATGACTCATCGAAGTCAGCCGCTGCCGCCGCCGATTCCCTCCTCCCTAGGGCGCCCGATTCGTACACCGGTTTCATCCGACAGTCCTGGTACAAGGTGCTGTCGGTGGGGCCCATCTTCGCGGTCTTCTGCGCAGCCTCGGTGTTCATCTGGCATTCGTTGGCCGAATTCCCGGGAAGTCCGGGAACGGTGTGGGGTGACTACGCCACATCACCAGCTCCCGCCCTCACCCTCTTTCTCCTGTGCTGGGCCAGCACCAATGTCGGGTTCATGTTCGCCTCCATCGCCGAGGCATTCAACCGTGATCGGTTCGGTCTCTTCATCACGGCGATGGTCATCATGTTCATCGCCGCCCTCGGCATCACTGTCGGTTTCATATTCCTCCCGGAGCAGTCGACCGGCCCGGCGCTGACGATGGCCGCACTGATTCTGCCCTTGACCCTGATCACCGTCATCGGTGCTCGCGCTTGGGCCATCGCCCGAGTGAATCGCTACGATGCGAACCACCCCAGGTTGAGTGCTCGGGAGCGACGGCGTTCGGAGCAGTTCGGCCCCGATCTTCAACGCCGGCCTGCTCCAGATCCGCCGCCGTTCGACATGCTCCGGGATGGAGAGGAACTGCTCATGCACTTCAAGAGCGAGCGAACCCCGGAACCGCAGATGCTCATCGCCACGAATCAGAGGTTCGTCCGTGCCTCGATCCTCGGATCTGATCGGACCTTCATTCTCGAGCAGGCCAGTCCCGGGCAGCTCCTCGGCGCCAGCTCTGAGCGCGTGGGCCACGATCTGATGACCACTGCGCACTTCCGCGACCACCAGGACATGCGCGTCGTCGGTGGAGATCCCGAGCAGTCCCGTGCCTTCGCCGAGGCGGTCACCCGTCTCGCACGAACCGGACAACTCCGCGGTTGAGAACAAACCTGGTCCGCGGCTGAGAGCCAGACCTTTAGGGCCTCTCCTCACCGCCTCTGCCGGGTGACACGGGCTGCCCGAAGCTAGCGAACTCGCCCTGAAAATAGGGGGCGGAGTCCCTGGCAAAGCACCGAGAGTCTACGATAGATCGGTGCCCTTTTGGGCGAGTCCAGAGTTTCCGACCGGAGGTTATGCGTGCAGGATCCCAACGAAGAGAAGATGAAACGGCCCATCGTCGAGCGTGAGCGCTTCGGCGGAACCGACAGATCTGCCCGAGACGTCGACCCTGAGAAGCGCCCTCCGATCTCCAGCACGGAGATGAGCCGCGGCCCTGCCGAGCTCACGGACGAGCGGGGATCCCGGGTCAACTGGAAGGTCTTCATCATCTCCTCGGCGGTGATCCTCGGCTTCTCGATCTGGGCAATGCTCATGCCCGGCTTCGCGCAGACGACGATGAAATCGATCGTCGACTGGATCGCCACCAACCTCGGCTGGTACTACGTTCTCACGGTCACCGTCGTCATCGCCTTCGTCCTCTGGGTCGCCCTGTCAAAAGAAGGTTCGGTCCGTCTGGGCCCGGATCATTCCCGGCCGCAGTACAACCTGTTCACCTGGGTCGCGATGCTCTTCGCCGCCGGTGTTGGCATCGACATGCTCTTCTACTCCGTGACCGGGCCGATCACCCAGTTCCTGCAGCCGGTCAACGCTGATCCCGAGTCAGCGGCCGCCGCGCAGGACGCTGTGGTGTGGACGATGTTCCACTACGGCATCGCCGGCTGGTCGATGTACTCGCTGCTGGGCATGGCCATGGGCTACTTCGCCTACCGCTGGGGCATGCCCCTGTCGATCCGCGCAGTTCTCTACCCCTTGCTGGGCAAGCGGGTGCGCGGAGCCACGGGTGACGTCATCGACATCTTCGCGCTCGTCGGCACGGTCTTCGGCGTAGCCACCTCGATGGGCATCGGCGTCGTCCTGCTCAACGTCGGCTTCTCCGAACTCTTCGGTCTGCAGCAGGGCCTCGCCCTGCAGATCGCGCTGGTCATCGTCGCGGTCATCATGACGATCGCGGCCTGCACCTCCGGCGTCGACAAGGGCATCCGCCTGGTCTCCGAGCTCAACCTCTGGTCCTGTGCCGCGATGATGCTCTACATCCTCGTCACCGGCAAGACGGCATTCCTGCTCAATGCATTGGTCGAGAACATCGGCCGCTTCATCTTCACTCTGCCAGAGCGCACCCTGTCCACGTTCGCCTATGTCGATGACGGCTCTGCCTGGATGGGCGCCTGGACGCTGTTCTTCTGGGCATTCTGGCTGGCCTGGGGTCCCTTCGTCGGATTGTTCCTGGCCCGCATCTCCCGTGGGCGCACACTGCGCGAGTTCGTCATCGCTGCGATCACCGCACCCGTGATCTGCGACTTCATCATCGTCTCGATCTTCGGCAACTCCGCCCTCTCGGAGGTCTTCAGCGGCAATAGGGACTTCGCTCAGCAGGCCATCGATTCACCCGAACAGGGCTGGTATGCCCTCCTCGACATGTTCCCGGGATCGACGTTCCTCATCGGCCTGGCCACGCTCTCCGGTCTGCTCTTCTACCTCACGAGTGCGAACTCAGGTGCGATGGTGATGTCGAACTTCAGCTCCACCATCCCCAACCCCGAGGAGGACGGAGCGAAATGGCTGCGGATCTTCTGGGCGGTCGTCACTGCTGTGCTGACCATCGCCATGCTCGTCGCGGGAGGGGTGACGACGATGGAATACGCGACCCTGATCTTCGCCCTGCCGGTGACGGTCATCGCCTACCTCGTCATGGCCTCCTTCTCGAAGGTGCTGCGCATGGAGCGAGCCGAACGAGAGGGCCGGACCCGCAGGCGCCGGACCACGGCCGCCCACGGCGGCCGCACCCCGGAGAAGACCTGGCGTCAGCGCCTGGCGACTCTGCGCTCCTACCCATCGAAGAAGTCTGTCGACAGGTTCGTCAACGAGGTGGTCGAACCCGCACTGGAAGCTGTGGCCGCCGAGTTCCGCGAACTCGAATACACGGTCGAGCTGACGCAGGAGACCGGGGCGGAGTCGGGAATCACGGAGTCGACGCTCATCGTCGACATGGACGAGCAGCGCAACTTCCACTACCAGGTCGCCGCTGTCGAACACAATGTTCCCTCGTTCGGTGCACGCAATGCCCCGCGCGGCGATGACGTGTACTACCGGATCGAGGTCTTCACCCAGACCGGCTCCGAGGGCTATGACCTCATGGGTCTGAGTGGTCAGCAGATCATCGACGACGTCCTCGATCGCTACGAGAACCACCTGTCGTTCCTCGCCTACTCGCATGAGCACTCGTACCAATCGGTCGTCACGCCTCCGACTCCCCCGGCCACGGATTCGATTCCGGCGATGCCTACCTCGACCGAGGAAGTCGAGCAGCTCGAGGAAGGTGATCCGGAGCCTGCCGGCGAACGTCGCTGATGCGGCAGACCATGCGGGCCCGCTGAACCAGCCAGCTGAAGAACCGAGCCGAACGTGAACCGAGGCTGTCCCCGACACCGGGGGCGGCCTCGGCGCATTCATCGGGGTATTGCACGATCGCGTCCTTGACACCATAGTCGAGACAGGGATGTCGAGCGCCCTGCGAACGCATGAACCGGGAGGTGGTCGCTGTGGACATGACCGCGGTGCTGTCAATCTTGTCGGCCGAAGACTACACGATCGCCCGCGAGGTCCTCCAACGCGGATTCGGCCTCCTCTTCTTCATCGCCTTCCTCAGCGCCTGGAACCAGTTCCCCGCCCTGCTCGGTGAGCGCGGGCTGACCCCAGCGCCTCGCTTCATTGCACTCACCACCTCCGCTCAGGCACCGAGTCTGTTCCGGTGGAAGCGCTTCACCTACACAGACCGCCGGCTGCACATTGTCTGCGGCAGCGGCATGATCGCGGCGATGACCGTCGTCGTCGGACTTCCCCAGGCTGGTCCCGCGTGGGCCACGATCCCGGTGTTCGGGCTGATGTGGTGGCTCTACTTCTCGATCTCGGCCATCGGTCAGCGCTTCTACGGCTTCGGCTGGGAATCGCTCCTGCTCGAGGCCGGTTTCCTGGTCGGCTTCCTCGGCTCTCATGAGGTGGCTCCCTCGCTGCTGATGATCGTCTTCCTCCGCTGGTTCGTCGTCCGCGTCGAGTTCGGGGCGGGCATGATCAAGATGCGCGGGGACAGCTCCTGGCGGGATCTCACCGCCATGGATTATCACCATCAGACTCAGCCGATGCCGGGCCCCTTCAGCCGCCGAGCCCACCTGATGCCCGGATGGTGGCATCGCGGTGAGACTCTGGGCAGTCACGTCGTCCAGCTCATCGCACCGTGGCTGCTGTTCCTGCCCCAACCCATCGCATCCTTCGCCGCCGCGGCCATCATCATCACACAGCTCGCGCTCGTCATCACCGGCAACTATGCCTGGCTGAATTGGGCCACAATCCTCCTCGCCTTCGCCGGAATCAGCGACTCGTTCCTGGGCTGGATCATCGGCGGCCCGTGGCCCGGATGGGGCCGGCCCGATTCTTCCGGCGCCGAGGTGGCTGATGCTTCCAGCGCTTTCCCACTGTGGTGGGCGATCCTCACCGCGGCTTTCGTCATCTGGCAGTGCGTACTCAACATCCCTGCTCTGCGCAACCTGTTCTCGCCACGTCAGAAGATGAATGCCAGCTTCAATCGGTGGGGCTTGGGCAACGCCTACGGCGCCTTCGGATCGATGACCGAGATCCGTGACGAGATCATCATCGAAGGCACCCTGGATCCCGATGCGACGATGGACTCGGGAGACTGGCGGCCCTATGTGTTCAAGGGCAAACCCGGCGACGTGCATCGTCGCTCCCCGCTCGTTGCGCCCTATCACCTGCGCCTGGATTGGCTGATGTGGTTCGCGGCCCTTGGTGACTACCGGCAGCCATGGTTCTATGCACTGCTTGAGCGCATCGGGGACGGGGACGCGCAGATCCGAACCCAGTTGGGCCCTGACCCCTTCGACGGTCAGGCACCGGCCCTCATCCGGGTCCGGATCTTCACCTACCGCTACGCCACCAGTGAGGAACGACGACAGGCACGGGAGAAAGGACAACCTCGGCCGTGGTGGGTGAGGTCGAATCCTCGCACCATGGTCGAACCCACGGACCTGCGGGACGGGTGAAGTCGACGGGCTCGCCTGTCTGCCCGAGTTCAGCTGCGTGCGGGTCGATCTCAGTCGATGCCCAGCGCCAGGAGCCCGATGAGTACGACGTTGAGGGCGATGATGAGCCCCGACGCGAAGATGGCGACGATCGTTATGATCCGTGAGTTCGCGTACTTGCCCATCACCGTCCGATTCATCGTGAGCCTGACCAGGGGAATCATCGCAAACGGGATGCCGAGGCTGAGCACGACTTGGCTGAGGACGAGCGACCAGGTCGGGTCTGCTCCGATTCCCAGGATGACGAGTGCCGGGATCATGGTCACCGCCCTCTGCCACACGATCGGGACATTGACTCGCAGCAGGCCCTGCATGATCGAGGCCCCCGCATAGGACCCGACAGCGCTCGAGGCCAGGCCGGAGGCGAGCAGTCCGATGCCGAAGAACAGGCCCACAACCTCGCCGAGGTTGGCCGACACGACCGCGTGCGCACCCTCGATCGTGTCGGTCCCGTCCTGACCGCGCAGCGAGGCAGCGGCCAGCAGAAGCATGGCAATATTGACCGAGCCTGCGATGACGAGGGAGAGCACGACGTCCCACCGGCTGGCCCTGAGCAGCTGAGGAATCGACGCACGCGGCGCCCCGCCGTGCCGGTCGACAGACAGCGCCGAATGCAGGTAGATCGCGTGGGGCATCACGGTCGCACCCAACATGCTGGCGGCGAGGACCACCGAGTTCGTGCCCTCAAGTCTGGGCATGATTCCACCTGCCGCTTGTCCCCAATTCACATCGCCGACGAACAGCCCTGCTAAAAAGCCAATGGCGATGATTGCGAGCAGGGTGATGATCACCGTTTCGAAGGGGCGCTGACCACGGGTGGACTGGATCGAGAGCAGAAACAGGGACACGACGCCGACGATGACTCCACCCAGAAGCAGCGGCAGGTCGAAGAGGATCTTCAGGGCGATGGCACCACCGATCACCTCGGCGATGTCGGTGGCGATGGCCACGATCTCCGCCTGCCCCCAATATGCCAGTCGTGACCGGCGACTGAGCCTGTTTCCGAGGAGGCTGGGCAGCGACTGCCCGGAGACAAGACCGAGCTTCGACGACAGGTACTGCACGAGAACAGCGATGAGGTTGGCCGCGACGAGGACCCACACGAGCAGATATCCGTATTGGGCGCCCGCACTGAGGTTAGCGGCGACGTTGCCGGGATCGACGTATGCGATCGCCGCGACGAAAGCCGGCCCCAGGAGGAAGAACGTCGAGACCTTCTTCGGGCGCATCACGGAGACTTCGGGGCTGCCGGTTTTCGATGGATCGACGTTCATAAAGTTAAGGTACATTAACTTTCCCTTCCGAGCAACATCTCCGCATAGGACCGCGCTTCTGCATTCGACTGCCCCTGGTAACTGAACACAGAAAGGCCTACGATTCGACTATGCCCACTGAACATGTTCACTCACGTACAGGTCGCCGGCTGAGGACCGAGGAGAAGATCATCTCTGCCGCCGCCGATCTGTTCCTCGAATTCGGCTACAAGACCACGACGGTCAGGGGCATCGCCAAACGCGCCGAGGTGTCCGTGGGCAGGGTGATGGCCGCCGGAGACAAGGACGTGCTCCTCGTTCGCTGCTACGACCGTTGGATCGGCCAGCTCCAGTCCGGGACCTACACCCTCCCGGCTCGGGCACGTGCCCTCACGGAGGCGACGCAATCGGCGCGAACCGGCGCCAGGCCGGCGGCCACCTCGGCGGTGCAGAACCACCTTGTGGAGATCTTCCTGCCGTTCCTCGAATTCTTCGCCGCTCACGAGGACCTGTCCCGGGACTACGCGGCCGCACTGATGCGCGTGGTCGGCAAGCCTCAGGTGTTCGAGACCCTGGCGGCGGACCTGCAGGACAAACTGTCTTCGAGCCTGGTCTCAATCGGTATCAGCGAGGCATATGCCCGGGCCAGTGCCGTCGCCCTCTATGACTCCTACCTCGGCATCCTGTTCCGGTGGGCGGCCAGCGATATGAGTCTCAACGAGGCAACTGAGGCCCTCTCGGACAGCATCGCGTTCCACACCCAGCTGAGGCGACCCGTATGACGCCGCCTCCCGAAATAAGGAGTTCGACATGACATTACTCCCCGATCCCTGGTGGCCGGTGGCGGTGATGGCCCTCATCGTCCTCGTCGACGGCTTCCTGACATTCTGGCCGCCGAAGGTCATCGCCGACTGCCTCGACGGAGTCGGACTCCCGCGCGACTGGTGGTGGGTGCTCGCGGTCGTGAAGTTCCTCGCGGCAGCCGGGCTGGTCGCCGGCTTCTGGATTCCGGGCGTCGGCCTGGCTGCGATCGTCGGCCTCATCGTCTATTTCCTCACTGCTGCCGCCGCCCATCTGCGTGCCGGTTATGTCGGCCGCGACTTCTGGGTCAACTGCTTGGGACTGCTTGTGCTCAACGCCCTCATCCTCGTCTTCTGCTTCCTCATCTGAGTGACTGCCAGAGCACCGCAGAATCGCCTCGGCACCCGCGACTGAAAACTTGTCTTCACCTGTGGAAGCGTGTGGCCCCTTGCGGTAGATTTCATTGTGGAGTTGCGTTCGACCACCGGCGATTTCTCGCACGCAATTCCACAGTGACAGGCGCTTCGGCCGAACATTTGGCGCCGTGGCCCAACGGCAGGCGCCAGAGCCGAGAGGTCGGCACCAAGACGGAGGGATTGGCAACGTGGCCGAATCTGCAGAGGACCGATACGCCCGTTGGTCGTGGATCCACGAGACCGCAGTGATGACCGGGTGGAACTTCGCCGCACTCGGCTCCCGTCTGAGAGCCGACGACCCGCCTTGGGACTTTGAACTGACCTGCGCCAAGGCGATGGCAAGGTCCGCTGCCTGCCTCGACATGGGAACCGGGGGCGGCGAGCGCCTTCGTGATCTCGTCAGGCGCGTCAGTGCAGTCGGCGGCTTCCTCGGTCGCGAATCCATTCTCCATGCCAGCGAGGGGTGGAAGCCGAATCTGGATGTGGCCACCTCGGCGCTGGCGGAATACGGCATCGAGGTCCGCGAGTACGACAGTGAGATCGGCGACCCCATGCCGTGGCCCGACGATTTCTTCGATCTCGTGATGAACCGGCATGAGAGCTACGATCCAGCCGAGCTCGCTCGAGTCGTGAAGCCCGACGGAGGCTTCCTCACGCAGCAGGTCGACGGCACGGAAGCCTCCGAGTTCAGGCTCTGGTTCGGAGGCCGGCCGGAGACTCCCCAGAACCGACTCGGACCGCGCCTCAATGAGCTCGAAGAACAGGGGTTCACCATCACCGACGCCGACGCGTGGACCGGCACGATGGAGTTCGCCGACGTCGAAGCGGTCATCGAATACCTCGCCTATTCCCCCTGGGATGTCCCGGGGTTCACTGTGGCTGACAACCTCGTCGCCCTCGACCGACTGGCGGCCCGCCGCTCTCCGATCGAGGTCACGCAGAAGCGCTTCCTCATCGTCGCCGAACGCTGACGCATCTGCCTCGACAGATGGTCAGGTTTTCCCGACCTTGGTCACAGGTAAGCCGCATGGGCGGGCAGTGGTCGGCGTGGATAGTGTCGAAGACATGACCTCGCCGGACTTCATGTACCCTCAGCCCACCGATGACGAGTTGGCCGCTCAGCAGCCCTATACCGCGGCGCTGGGACTGGGAAGTCACGCGCACGAGGCCAGTCATCGCAGCGCCAGTCATAAGCACAGCTCTGGTCGTTCACCCGCTTCACCAAACGCGGAGACCGTTCATGACGGGGCATCGCCCGCAGGTGCGAACCGCCCGCAGCTGGGCAAGGTCGCGCTGGTCCTCACAATCGTCGCCGCAGGACTGTCCCTGCTCGGATCGATCGTTCTCGGTGCCACCATCGGACCGTCGGAAGCCGAATTCGGGTACTACTTCACCGACGCTCCAAGCTGGTACCAGAACCTCGCAATCGCACTCGCCGGCCTTCAGGTCCTGTGCGCCGCGCTCGGCGTCACCGGCCTCATCATGGGCATCGTCTCAGCCGCGACAGGCCGCTCCAGGACTCAGGGTATCGTCGCAATCGCCATTGCCATCTTTGCCCCCCTCATCTCCTTCGGGGCGTTCCTGGTCCTCAGCTTCACCTTCGCCTGACGCTCTCGCGCAGTTCAGACTCGGCTTCGTCCGGTATTCAGACTGACTCTTGACACGATCCGTGTCTCCAGGGACGATTAAACAAATCGATTTGGCCACCAAAGACGCTGGGCTTGATCATGATGCGTTTCCGAGGAGAGTCCTATGACCGCCGCACCCGAAGCAGCCGAAACCGTTCATCCTGTCGATCAGCTCCGACCGATGCACAGGCTCATCCCGTTCGCCATCCAACACGTCCTGGTCATGGTGGCCACACCGATCTCCTCGGTCTTCCTCATCGCCGGCGCATTGGACCTCAACGAGGCCGCCACCTCGGCGATATTGGCGGCGGTCTTCATCTTCTCCGGCCTCGGGTCGATACTCCAATCCGTCGGCGTATGGAAGATCGGCGTCAAACTGCCCTTCGTCATGCTCCCCGGCGGCGCAGCCACGGTCCTGTTCATCACGATCGGTCAGGGCACCGACATCGAGACTGCCGTGGGTGCAGTCATCCTCACCGGCGTCTTCTACATCCTGGCAGTCACACTGTTCGTGAAACTGCTCAAATTCTTCCCGCCGCTGGTCATCGGGATCATGGTCATCGTCATCGGCGTCAATCTCGTCCAAGTCACCGGCAAACTCATCGTCGGTGAGGCCGACACGAAGGCATTCGGTGATCCGCAGAACCTGCTGCTCGGCCTCATCACGGTCGTCATCACCGTCCTGTGCTTTCGGTTCCTGCGCGGAATGCTCGGCAAGCTCTCGGTCGCACTCGGGCTCATCGGCGGCACCATCGTCGCCGCGTTCATGGGCGTGACCGACTTCGCCGCACAGACCGGCGGCCCGCTGCTGGCGGCCCCGACGCTCTTTCCCTTCGGCACCCCGAAGTTCGATGTCATCGCCGCGATCCCTATGCTGCTGTGGGCATTGGCGTCCATGGCCGAGGCGACCGGACAGACGATCATCAACGGCGAGGTCGTCGAGAAGAAGGTCGACGCCAGTCGCGACGTTCCACGCCTGATCCGCGCAGATGGCATCATCACGATCTTCGGTGGACTCTTCGGCACACCTGCAATGGTCACCAGCGGTGAGAACGTCGGCATTGTGCGTGCTTCGGGTGTGCGCAGCAGGTTCGTCACGGCCATCGCCGGCGTCCTCCTCATCATCATCGGCATCAGCCCCATCGCCAGGATCCTCAACGGCATTCCGGCGGCAGTCGTCGGCGGTACGGCAGTCGTGGTCTTCGCGATCATCGCCGTTCTGGGCATACAGATGCTCGCCAAGGTCGACTTCAATCAGACCGGCAACCTCATCACCGCCACCGTCGGATTGGCCGCCGGGCTTCTCCCTGTGCTCATTCCGGGCATGTACTCACAGCTCTCACCCAACGTCGCCTCGCTGCTGGGCAGCGGAGTGGCGATGGCCGCTTTCGTCTCAGTGCTTCTCAATCTGCTCTTCCACCACACCGGCAAGCGCAACAGGCACCCGAAGTCTCGGACGGCGATCGACGATCCCAGCCACCTGGATCAGCGCCCCGGTGACTACCGGATCTGAAGGGGACGGTATGGCTCCGGTGATCTGATCAGGCACGTCCGCCGAGACGATCAGGCGGGCCGGGAAGTCGATCAGGCACGCCCGGAGGTCGATTCTCTGACAACGAGGGTCGGTGCGGACGCACTTGACGCTTCCGACTCGGATCCACCGTCGAGAATAGCGACGAGGCGTTCAACGGCGGCGCCCGAGATCTCGTCGAGTCCCAGGTCGACAGCGGTCAGCGGCGGTGTGCTCGTGCGGGCGCGCAGACCGTCGTACCGCGTGGCGATGAGCAGATCGCCTCCGACCGTCCGTCCCGCCTCGACTCCTGCCCGCACGGCACCGGTGGCGAATGCATCGATGGGAACGATCAGTCCGTCGACCTCCGGATGCTCAGCCAGCAGCCGGGTCGACGCACGGTACCCGCCGTCCTCACCATCACTTTCGTCCGCCTCGGCGATCAGAGGGGTGAAGCCGGTACGAGCGGCAGCCGCCTCGTAGACCTCCCGTGCGGCAGCCTGCGATCTGCGCCGATCCGTACCCACGACGAGCGCCGGATGCTGAGCTCCGCGCTCCACGAGATGCGAGACGAGGAGCTCCGCGGTATCTTCATGATGCAGATCCACAGTGCGTTCGCCTGCAGGACCATCGATGACCACGAACGGAATGCCGCGGTCGCTCAGAGCCGCAGCGATGGGGTCATCAGCAGCTGGCTCAAGGAGGATCGCACCATCGATGTCGAGCCGGTCGACGGGATTGGCATCGCCGTCGGGTGGAGCGAGGACGAAGACGTAGCCCTTGAGCAGAGCGATACGTGCGCATCCCATCGCGAGTTCGGTGAAGAACCCCAGTTGCGACGGTCCAGCGGAAACGGCCGAGGGCATCGATGACAGAAGGGCGAGCGCCTGAGACCGGCCGGACCGCAGACCTTGGGCGCGGACGCTGGGACGATAGTTCAGGCTGGCGGCAACCTCTTTGACCTTGTCGCGTGTCGCCGAGTTGACCTTGCCCAAGCCGTTGAGGGCATGGGAGACGGTCGTGCGCGAGACACCGGCTTCACGAGCCACATCGGCGATCGTGGCCCGACTCGGACGTGAAGAATCTCCCATGAAGTCAGACTACTGGATCAGCTGACTTCGGACAGGTGAGCGCCGACTCTTCGCGTCTGCCGATCGGGAACCGATTCAACGCAATCGGGTTTCGAGTTTTCACCTGTGAGCCCTCGGCCCGTCCCCCGTTCGGGGGATCACTGCCTGCGTGTGGTGGAGCAATGTGGAGGTCATGACGAATCGAAGCATTCTCCGCAAGCTTCTGCATCTTCCTCCCTCACAAAGCGACACTCAGCGGCCCGTGCCGCTCTGGATCCTGCGTCTGGCCTACACCCTGCCATGGCTTCTGCTGCCGCCCTGTCTGTGGCGGCTGCCATTCGCCTTTCACTTCGAGATGGGAATGCAGAACCAAGGCACTATGCCCGCGCTGTGGATGTCCATCCCCTATGTCTTCGGATTGAGCATCAGCACCGAGCTGGCTGCTCTGCTGTGCATCGGACTGGTCAGGCGTTGGGGTGAGGTCGCGCCTACCTGGCTTCCACTCATCGGCGGTCGACCTGTTCCGGCACTGGCAGCTGTCGTGCCAGCCTTCGTCGGCGGTCTTGCGCTCACTGCATTGTTCACCGGCGTTCCGGTCAGCCACCAGGAGACATTGACTCTCGCCTTCGGCGTACAGGAGAACGTCGTTTTCATCAACGGCTGGTGGCATGCGCTCGCCGCCGTCTGCACCGCGCCCTTGCAATTCTGGGGCCCTATCGTTCTCGTCCTCGCGTTCGCCTATCATCTTCGTCGTCGCGCACCTGCGGTGGACCACCTCGGCGAGGGTGCGTCGTGAGGATGGATCACGTTAGGTTCGTGAAATCGCACGCGGATGACGACTCACGATTCGCGACTCATGACTGAATGATGACGATGGCGCCGGAGATGATCGCGAAGCCGAGGACGATGTAACGCAGGACCGGACCGTCGAGGCGGTGGTGGACGTATCTGCTGAGGAAGGATCCGATGGCCAAGAAGGGAAGCATGGCCGCGGTGAACAGCATCGTCGGCCCACTGACCTGACCGCTGATGGCCAGGACGATCAGAGAGATGACTTCCCCGACGAGGAAGCACACGGCCACCGTCGAGCGCAGTTCCGGGCCGGGACTGTGCTGGTAGGCCAGTGCGTAGGGGGGTCCGCCGATGCCGGTGGAGGTCTCGGTGACGCCGGTGATGAGTCCGACGATGGCCAGAACGGACTTGTTCGGAGTGAACTTCGGGGCGAGCAGTGCGATGACGGCGGCCACGAGCGTTGACCAGCCGATGAGCAGAGCGAGTTGGTGGAGGTTGACGATGACGAGGATCCACAGCCCGAAGAACGTGCCGGCGAAGCGGCCCACGCTGATCCATCTCACCCCGTGCCAGTGAATGTCGGATCGTTCCCTGGCCGCAACGTAGAAGTTCAGCGGAATCATCAGAACGAGCAGCATCACGGGGATGAGGCTCGGGTCGATGAAGCTGACGACGGGTGCCGTGATCATTGCGAAGCCCATGCCGGTCGAGCCCTGCACGAAGGCTGAGAGCAGCACGGTGATCGCGACGATGCTGAAGGCGAGGATTGAGAGGCCGAGGACCGTCACCGGCGGTGCTCGCTCATCCACGCGGCGCGATGTTCGCTCGCCGACGGGTCGATGCGGGTGATCGGAGAATCGGCGACGACTCGCTGGGAGACCTCGCGGGCACGCTCAAGGAAGGCACGTCCGTCCCAGTCGACGGGCCACCCCTTCTCGAGCCGGAGCCTGCCGTCGACGATCACGGCCTCGATCTGGTCGCGGTTGGCGATGCGCACGAGCTCCCAGGGCACATCCCAGGACGGCACGAATTCGGGAACCTCGAGGTCGATCACGAGCAGGTCTGCAAGTGCTCCGGGGGCGATCTCTCCGACTTGTCCGGCCAGGCCAACTGCGTCGGCTCCCCCGCGCAGTCCCTGTTCGAGCCAGGTCCAGCCTCCACCGCTCGAGGAGTCGCCGACGGTGGTTCCACCGGTCAGTCTCTGTGCTGTTTCAGCCGCATCCAGGAGACGGAAGGCGTCCGAGCGCGTGCCGTCGGTGCCCAGTCCCACACGCATTCCCAGTTCGTGCATAAGCAGAGCGGGTGCGACCGCGTTGCCCTTCCAGGAACTCGCCACCGGATTGTAGGCCACGGCCCCTCCGCTGTCGGACAGGAGTCGGATCTCGCGAGGAGTCAGGAGGGTGGCGTGCGCAGCCAGAAGTTCGGGACCCAGGGCGCCGAGGCGGGCCAGTCGTTCCAGCGGACGCTCCCCGTCGGCGATGAGGGATCGTTCGACTGCGGCGAGATGTTCGTTGAGGTGGGTCTGGAAGGGGACTCCTGCTTCGCGTGCCAGCTGGGTGACCGCGATCAGCGCTTCGTCCGAGGCGACCTCAGGAATCGAGATCGCCAGCGAGGGGTGGACCAGAGTATCGGCGTCCCACCGGTTCAGGTGCCGTTCGGCGGCGGCGACCACCTCGGCGACCTCAGCGGTTCTTCTGCCTCCGGCGAGGTCATTGCAGATCACGCCGAGTACGCAGCGCAGGCCGAGCTCGGCGGTGACATCAGAGATGGCTGAGACATCGACGCTGGCCCGGGTGCCGGCATCGGCGACCGTGGTGAAGCCGCCGCGCAGTGATTCCCACGCGGCCAGACGGGCAGCGACGTCGATGGCCTCGGCGTCCATGTTCGCCTCCATCGGCACCCAGACGCGCTGGAAGATCTCGGAGGGTTCACCGAAGACGAGTGACTTGCCGAAGGACTGCGTGAGGTGATGATGGGCGTCGATGAAGCCCGGCATGAGGAGGCGCCCCGGCAGGTCGATGCGGGAGACATCGGCGGGGGCTTCAGCGGCAACCGCTTCGAGCGGTCCGACTGCCGCGATGCAACCGTGGGCGACGAGGACGCCGTAGTCGGACTGCGGACCTTCGGGAAGGAGGACCTGTTCGGGGGTGAGCAGTGTCGGGGCCTGATGCAGATTGCACAGCTGGGTCATGTCATCCTTCGTCGTCACAGGGGCTTCTTCGACCCTGCATTTTCCTATGGTCAACGATATCGCGCGGGGGACCCCACCCGAGAGAGCCAAATCGATTTGGTCAGCTTTAGTCTACGGGTCGGCGCTGGGGTGCGTCAACGGCCCGAAAGTCTGTGGTCAGCGCGGTGTGCTTCCCTGGGGCGGGACACGGGGCGCGGCACGGGCCGAGACAGTAAAATGGGTCCATGACCTCTTTGCCCCTCACCCCCACCTCGGCGGAAAGCGGGCAACTGGAGTGCCACTATTTCAACGACGGGCTGTGCCGCTCCTGCACCTTCATCGAAACGCCTCACCGCGATCAGGTGGCGGACAAAGAGGCCTGGTGCCGCCAGGTTCTGGCAGACCATTCCCCCGAAGTCTGGCTTCCGGCTGCTGTCGGTGGCGACCACGACTTCCGCAACCGGGCGAAGCTTGCCGTGGGCGGTTCGGCCGGCGCAGTCACCTTGGGCATCCTGGATCAGGACTTCCACGGCGTCGACCTGCGCGAGTGCGGAATCCAAGCCCCGCAGATCCGGGCGATCATCCCGATCATCGGCCAGTTCCTCAACGATTCGAGCCTCGCCCCTTATGACGTACAAGCTAGCCGAGGTGAGCTGAAGTTCGTCCACATCACCGCGGCCCCTTCGGGGGACCTGATGATCAGATTCGTCGTCCGCTCCCGGCACGGCCTCGACGTGCTGCGATCCAGGCACGACCGGCTCATTGCGCTGATCCCGACGGCGACGGTCATCTCCGTCAATCTGCTGCCGGAGCACAAGGCCGTGCTCGAGGGCAGTCAGGAAGAGATGCTTCTTGGTAGTTCTCTGCGCATGAACCTCGACCGCGTCGACCTGCACCTGCGTCCGCAGTCCTTCTTCCAGACCAACACTGACGTGGCGATTGGGCTGTACAACCAGGTAGCCGACTGGGTCGAGGAGATTGCGCCGGCCTCACTGTGGGATCTGTACTGCGGCGTGGGCGGGTTCGCGCTGTACTGCGCGGGGGCGAGCGTCGAGCAGGCTTCGCGCACGGTCACCGGTGTCGAACTGAGCGAGCAGGCCATCGAATCCGCGAAGATCAGCGCTGCCGAACTCGGCTTCGGCTCCCAGTCAGGTGCCACGGTCGAGTTCATCGCCGGTGATGCCACTGAATTCGCCGAGGAGAACCTGGCGACCGGCGAACGACCGGACTGCGTGATCGTCAACCCACCTCGGCGAGGGATCGGGGCCAGGCTGTCGGCTGCCCTGGAAACCTCCGGCGTCGAACACATCGTCTACTCGAGCTGCAATCCGCTCACCCTTGCCAAGGACCTCGATCGGATGCCGAGCTACGCGGTCGCCCAGGCCCGGGTCTTCGACATGTTCCCGCAGACGAAGCACCTCGAGGTCGCGGTGGTGCTGGAACGCCAGTGAACTCGACGTCCGCGCACAGAGCACCTGCATTTGGCGTCAACGACTTCCCACACTCGGCTGGCGGCCAGCAACGGTTGGTAAGTCCTGGTCGATCCAGGCACCGGGATCGACCAGGACTTACCAACCGTTTCGAGCTTCCATGGCTTTAGAGCGGCCGATTCCAGACATCCTGATGTTCCTTGCGTACGGGCGGCTGACCCTCAAATCGGTTAAGCTGTGGACCATGACCGGACAGGCTTTCAGCCGCTCACGGATCGGTAACCCGGTCGACCGTTGAGCCGCCGTGGACGCGAGAACTACGCTCGCGCCCCACCCCTTTCGAAACGAGTCCCCTCACTGCGCTTCAGCTCGCGCTGCCCGCGCTCTCAGCGGGCACAAACATCTGGCCCTTCCTCATCGGGCCCACTCTTTTCGAAAGGACACCATGTCAGCAATCTTCAATCACACCATCATTGCCGCCGCCGATCCGGCGGAATCGGCTCAGTTCTACGTCGACATCCTCGAGGCCGAGCACACTCAGTCGTGGGGAGTCTTCTCCAACATCATGCTCGACGAGGGCGTGATGCTGCAGTTCGCAACTCCCCCGCCGACCTTCGATATCCAGCCCGTGCACATGGCGTTCATGTGCACGGATGATCATTTCGATCGCGCGGTGGCACTGTTGGACGAACGGGGCCTCGACTACTGGGCGGACCCGCAGCGGACTCGCCTGCACGAGACGAACGCCGAACACGACGGCCGTGGCGTGTACTTCCTGGACCCGTCCGGCATGTATCTGGAGCTCATCACTCAGCCGTACCTCTGAGGCTCTGACGCCGACGTTGCCGAGCGGACCATTCATCGTCGAGGGAAGCAGTTGCAATCTGGCCCCTCGACGATGAGTGGTCCTCTCGTCGATGGGCCAGCCAACTCACGACAGCAGGCTCTGGCGGAACCGTTCGACGACGGCTGGGAGTGGACCACGCTTGCGGTGGACGACAACTAAGGTGCGTTCGATGGCTGGGCTGATCGGCACGCTCTCGATGCCCTCGAACTTCACCAATGGAACGACCATCTCGGGCACGACGGAGACACCCAGCCCTGCTGAAACCAGGCCGCCGACAGCCGGGATGCTGCGTGCTGTCTGCACGATGTCGACGGCCACATCGTGCTTGGCGAAGGCATGAGTGACCAAGGGCCCGATGCTGGTCACGGCGTCAAAGCCGATGAATTTCTCGCGAGCGAAGTCGGTCCACACGAGCTCTTCCCGCTGAGCGAGGCGGTGCCCAACGGGCATGATCGCCATCAACCGGTCTGAAGCAACTCCTTCGACCTCAAGCTCGGCTGGGATGCTTGAGTCGAGTGCCAGAATTCCCAGATCAACGGTTCCGTTGAGGATCTTCTCGGCCACGTTCTCCTGCGGTTCGTCATGGATCTTCAGACCCACCTGCGGCAGATCGCGGCGGAAATCGGAGATCACCGCGGGAAGCAGCGTCGCCGTCACCGAGGGCAGGCACGCCACCCTGACGATCCCATCATCACCATTCATATGACCAGTGATACGACCCAGCGCTTCATCGTAGGTGGCCACCGCCATCGCCGCGTGGGCGGAGACCTCCTCCCCCAGGTGGGTCGGTACAACAGCGCGTGTGCTCCGATCGAACAGTCTGCCGCCGATGCGGCGTTCGGCCTCTGCCAACGCCCGGCTCACTGCGGGCTGGCTGATCTTCATGTCCTCGGCAGCGAGAGTGAAGCTGCGCATTCGGTGCAGGGTTTCGATCGCACGTAGGTGGTACATCGCCAGATTGATAACCATAGATCATCAGTGTAGAGCGAATGGGTATTGGACTCACCCTCACATGTCCATAGATCATGGAAACCGATATCTGAGAAAGGAATCAATGGTGCTTTCACTCATTGGATACGTATCAATGCTGGTGATCCTCGCTCTGCTCCTCACGCAGAAGGTCTCGCCGATCGTCGCCCTGGCGGGAGTCCCGATCGTCGCGGCCCTCATCGCCGGCAACTCACCCTCCGAAGTCAGCGAATTCGCTCTGGCCGGCATCACCAGCGTGGCCAGCGTGGTCGTGATGTTCGTCTTCGCGATCGTCTTCTTCGGCATACTCCGCCACGTCGGGTTCTTCGACCCGATCATCGACAGGATCGTCCGCCTCGGCGGTTCATCACCGAAGACCGTCGCCCTGGCGACGACCCTCCTCGCCTCGGTCGCCCACCTGGACGGCGCTGGCGCAACGACCTTCCTCATCACCATTCCCGCGATGCTGCCGATCTACCAGCGCCTGGGCATGAGCCGCCTGACCTTGACCGCCTGCGTGGGCCTCGGAGCCGGCGCGATGAATCTGCTGCCCTGGGGAGGGCCGACCGCACGAGCCGCGGCGACCGTCGCCGTCGAACCGAACCTGGTATGGACTCCGCTCATCCCTGCGCAGATCGCGGGCATCGCCGCTTCCCTTGCCATCGCCTGGTTCCTCGGCAGCCGCGAAGCCAAGCGCATCGCCAAGGGCAGTCCCTCCGAATTCGCCGAGGCGATTGACATGCACAACGATGCCGACGACACACGCGCGTCCGGCACTGAAGGGTCCGGCTCTGCTGCGGCGGCCACCTACTCATCCGACGCTGATGCAGTCAGCACCGACGCATCCGGTACCGGCAAGAATGCGGCAGAAACCACCTCGGTGACGGTGGAGTCCGACGCGCTCGCCGCACGGGACCACCGCAACATTCCCCTCTGGGTCAACGGGCTGCTCCTGATCGCGACCCTCGCGGTGCTGATGTGGGGCATCGTCTCGCCGGCCATCGCCTTCCTCGTCGCGACTATCCTCGCACTCATCATCAACTTCCGCGGTCTGGAGAATCAGTCGCGGCAGTTCGACATCAGCGCGAAATCGGCCATGCTCATGGCCAGCACCCTCCTGGCCGCCGGCGTCCTCCTCGGTGTCCTCGACGAGAGCGGAATGATCGAGTCCATGGCCACTTCCGCCGTCCAGATCATGCCCGCCGGAATCATGCCGATCCTGCCCATCATCGTCGCAGTGCTGGGCGTGCCCATGAGCCTGATCTTCGGCCCCGACGCCTACTACTTCGGCGTCCTGCCCGTCCTTTCCGCCGTCGGCTCGAACTACGGCATCGATCCGGTTCTGCTCGCCCAGGCCTCCATCCTGGGACAGGAGACCGTCGGCTTTCCCATCAGCCCTCTGACCGGCGCCTTCTACCTCCTCGTCGGACTGGCCAACGTACCGATCGGCAAACACATCCTCGGACTCATCGGCTGGGCCTGGCTGGTCAGTATCATCATGCTCATCGTCGCACTAGTGATCGGAGTGATCCCCCTGTGGGTAGCTTGAACCCGTCGAGCCTGTCCGGGCTCTCGTCCTCGCCCAAACCTGCCCACCATGTCCGAGTGGGCGCCGGTGCCGGTTTCGCCGGCGATCGCTTGGATCCTGCGATCGCTCTGGCCGAGCACGGCAGGCTCGATTTCCTCGTCTTCGAGCTCCTGGGAGAGAGGACGGTGGCCGCGGCCCAGCGACGTGAGAAGGAAGCCGAAGGCACGGGATTCGACCCGAGCCTGGTGGAACGCATCGTCTCCGTCGCCGCTCACTGCGCCGCCAACGGCACCCGCATCGTCACGAACGGCGGTGCTGCCAATCCGAAAGCCGCAGCCCAGGCCGTCGCCGAGGCGATCGAAGAGTTGAACATCGACCTGCCAGTGGCCTATATCGCCGGTGATGACGTCCTGTCCGTCGTCGAAAGTCAGGATCCGCTCACCTGGGAGACCGGGCAGCCCGTCTCTGCCTCGGACGGTGAGTTGATTTCGGCCAATGCCTATCTGGGGGCCGAACCGATTCGCCGAGCCCTGGACTTTGGTGCACGCATCGTCATCACCGGACGCGTCGCGGACCCCTCGCTCTACGTCGGTGCTCTGGCACACTACTTCGATTGGGACCACAGCGATGCCGATCTCATCGGCCGGGCCACGGTCATCGGGCATCTGCTCGAATGCGCTGGTCAGGTGACAGGCGGCTATTTCGCTGACCCGGTGACGAAGCCGGTTGCCGGCCTCGCCCGTCTCGGTTTCCCCTTCGCCGACGTCGACGCAGATGCGCAGGCAGTCCTGAGTAAACTCGACGGCTCGGGAGGCGAGGTCACAATACGTACCTGCACCGAACAGCTCCTCTACGAAGTCGCTGACCCCAGCGCATACATCACCCCCGATGTCATCGCGGACTTCTCCCACGTGAGCTTCGAGGAGGCAGGCGTCGACCGAGTGCGTGTGAGCGGAGGGACGGGAACGCCCCGGCCCAGCAACCTCAAGGTCACCCTCGGCTACGACTCCGGATGGCAGGGCGAAGGACAGCTCAGCTACTCCGGCCTCCGGTCGAAGGATCGTGCCGAACTGGCGGCGGCCATCGTTCTCGAACGCCTCGAGGAGCTCTACGACGTCGATCCTGAGTCGGTGTTCGTCGAATACATTGGAATGGCTGCGGCATTCCGCGGTCTGGTGCAGGTCGATGACCCCGCCGAGGTACGTCTGCGCATCGTCGGAAGCGCAGCAACCCGACAGGAGGCCTCGATCATCGGCGATGAGGTCGAGGCGCTCTACACCAATGGTCCGGCCGGCGGTGGGGGTGCCCGGAAATCCGTACACAGCGTCGTCGCGGTGAAGTCATGCAGTGTGGATCGGTCGATCGTCGAAGAAGCGGTCAGCGTCGAGTTCGTCGACGACGCAGCGGATGAACCCGCGAACAACGACCCCGCAGATAAGAACTCCGCCGCAAGGCGAAAAGGAGGCCCCGCATGACCCAGATCGACGAACTCGCGTCGGTGCGCACCGGCGACAAGGGCGATACCCTCATCCTCGCAGTCATCGCCCACGACCAGGCGGCCTACGACCTGCTTGACCAGGAGCTCAGCGATGCACGCGTCGCCGCCCACTACGGTCTCAACGCACAGGCCGTCACGCGCAGTGAGCTGCCGACGCTGCACTCCTTCAGCTTCGAACTCTCCGGGCTGCTCGGCGGCGGAGTCACCGGTTCTCCTAACCTGGACGGACACGGGAAGACCCTGAGCTACCACCTGCTCACGCTCGAGATCTGAGTCGGTCCACGCTCGATGGTCACCCCGACTTGCCGCGCCGAGAGTCCGGGCGCTCTCTCAGGCTCCGACCAGCCGGATCTCAGAGGTGGCCTTGAGCCGTTTACCGCAGCGGCACCACGCCCTACGGTGGTGACATGAAGGCACTGATACTGACGTTCGGTACGAAAGGTGACATCGAACCGTATATCGCCTTGGGTCGGGCGTTGAAAGACGCCGGACATGATGCAACGATCGGCACCGCCTGGAGCTACGAAGATGATGTCCGTGCACTCGGCGTCGACTTCATCCCCAGCAATTCGCTCATGCTCGAGGTCATGCAGGACGCGCTTGGGAGCATGGCTGGCCCCGCGGACCTGCAGAGAGCTGCAAAGGCGATGACTCGTGGCGTACGAGTCAGCCTCGATGACCAGCTGCGGGCAGTGCGCAGCACCAAACCGGACATCATCGTCTACCATCCGAAATGTCTCGGCGCTCCTCATCTGGCGGAGCACCTCGGGATTCCCGCGGTGCTGTCGCTGCCCTTGCCTTTCTACACTCCGACCTCCTCGTATCCGGTCCCGTTCATTCCGCGGGATCTGGGGCCACGACTGAACCGATGGAGCTACGGGCTCAATCGTGCCGAGTCGCTCATGTACGGCGGCATCACCAACGACTTTCGGCACAAGCTGGGCCTGTCGTCACTGACGCGGTGGGCGGATCCGCTGCTCCGGCCCGATGGTGGTCCTTTGGACATTCTCTACCCGTACTCGCGTCACGTTGTCCCCGTTCCCGCCGACTATCCAGCGACGGCTCATGTCACCGGCTACTGGTTCACCGGCCGCGGGGCCTCATGGGAACCTCCTCAGGAGCTCAAGGACTTCCTTGCCGCAGGAGAGGCACCGATGTACATCGGATTCGGCTCCATGGGCTTCGGTCAGGGCGCAGAGCAGCGAGGGGAGGCTATCACCTGGGCGCTCAGATCGACCGGAATCCGGGCCATCGTCGCCACCGGGTGGGGAGGCGTGGCCACCGAGAGCTCCGACGATGTCCTCGTCATCGACTCGGCGCCGCACGACTGGCTGTTTCCGCGCGTTTCAGCAGTCGTCCACCACGGTGGAGCCGGCACAACGGGAATCGGCTTGGCGTCTGGTCGCCCCAGCCTGGTGTGCCCGTTCCTCGGTGATCAATCGTTCTGGGCCAACCGGGTCCACGAACTCGGCGCGGGCCCAGCACCGCTGCCCCGGGCAAAGATCACGGCACGCGCTCTGGCTGAACGTTTCACGGACCTCGTGGAGACGGAGTGCTATCGCAGCGGTTCGGCACTCCTGGCGCAGAGAATCTCGACGGAGAGCGGGACCGAACAAGCAGTCGAGATACTCCAAAGGCTGGCGTGATCGCCCTGCTCGGGTTCGAGAACTGCGCCAGTCCTCCACGACATCAACCCCACTTCCCCGGCGCGAGAAACGTCACACTCTCCACCGATGTGCCGAAACGAGTCGGTCTTTCCAAACGATAGCGAATACACTCGTCACCTACACGGCTCCACGAACACCACAGTTCGCGGAGCCTGCTTTTTGCCTTTCCTCCCCACCCCACCGCCCCCTGAAGAATGCTCATGCCCGCCGCCGAGGTGGTCCTGAGCGTGGAGACCACGACGATGTCGATGCTGGACAACCAAGAGCCAGAACCCGAACCCGCCCCCGGAGCTGAACCCGAACCGCCTCCCGAATCCTCGTCGGGGCCCGAGTCCGGCTCAGAGCCGTCAACGGGATCTGCAGCATCAGCTGGGTCTGAGGCGTCTGGTGCAATCGTGAGCGTCGACGATGGAGATTCGGCGCATCGCGGCTCGGTCGGCACCGTCTTCTACTGGTCGGTGGCCTTCGTCATCGCCTTCGTCATCTGGGCCACGATCTCACCCGACAGCCTCGGCGACATCATGACCACGGCGATGACCGCAGTGTCATCGAGCTTCGGTTGGATCTACCTGGTCGTCCCCTTCGGCGCGATCGTCATGCTGGTGTGGTTCGCTGCGAGCCGCTTCGGACGCATCAGACTCGGTTCAGCAGACTCTCGGCCCGAGTACAGCACAGTCACCTGGTTGTCGATGATCCTGGCAGCAGTCATGGGAATCGGTCTCGTCAGCTATGGCGTCGCCGAACCGATGTCACACTTCCTGGTTCCTCCCCATGGTCTGGCCGAGCCTGAGACCATGGACGCAGCGATCCGGGCGATGCAGTTCTCCTATCTCGACTGGGGTTTCCAAGCTTGGGCCATCTTCGGGCTATTCGGCCTGGCGATCGGCTATTCGACTCACAGGCTGGGACGCCCAGCCTTGGTGTCGACGATGCTGCGGCCGGTGCTCGGACGGTTCGTCGACGGTTGGGTCGGCAAGTTCATCGACATCCTCACCATCATCGCCACTCTCTTCGGGACGACCACGTCCTTGGGCCTCGGAGCCTCTCAGATCGGTGAGGGCCTCAACACCGTCCTGGGCATCGATTCCACAATCATCCTGCAGGTCTTGGTCATCGCCGTGCTGACGCTGCTCTTCACAGGATCGGCGCTCACCGGGGTCAGCCGCGGCATCCGATACGTCTCGCAGATCACCCTGACCATGGCTACCCTGCTCGGGCTCTTCGTCTTCGTCACCGGACCCAGTGGCTTCGTCGCGAACCTGTTCGTGCGCTCTGTCGGTTCCTTCGCCGGTAATTTCCTGGAGTTGAGCTTCATGACTCCGGCGAACTCTGAGGACAGCGAGTGGATGCTCGCGTGGACCTACTTCATGATGGCCTGGTGGCTGTCATGGAGTGCCTTCGTCGGAATCTTCCTGGCCAAGATCTCGAAGGGCCGGACGATCCGCGAGTTCGTCGCCGGCGTCCTCCTCGTCCCCAGTGCCGTGTTCTTCATCTGGTTCACCATCATGGGAGGCTCCGCGATCAAGCTCGACATGGAAGGCGCAAAGATCGGCGAAGCCACCCAGGCCAATCTCGATACGGCCTTCTTCAGCCTGCTCGATCAGCTGCCGCTGTCGCTTTTGGCGTCGATCTTCACCATCGTCATGGTGATCCTGTTCTTCGTCTCCTCCGCCGACTCGAATACCTTCGTTCTCAGTTCCCTGTCCTCGAATGGCTCCTTCGAGCCGAGCCGGCCCGTCATCGCCACATGGGGGTTCCTCACCGGTATCTGCGCCATTGTCCTGCTGCTCGTCGGCGGACTCAAGGCGCTGCAGCAGGCGGCGATGCTCTCGGCCGTTCCCTTCACTCTCATCGCCGTCGTCCTCGGCATCGCGTTGAACAAGGAATTGCGCAGCGACCATCACATCGTCGAACAAGTCGCACGCAAGCGGCGAGTGCTCGGCCCCTGACCCCAGGCTTCACCGAGCGGACCACTTAGCCTCGACGGGGGACGCTATACTCTGCCCCGTCGAGGCTAAGTGGTCCGCTCGACTGTTTTGAGCGTCACCGCAGCTTAGCGGTCACCTCGGCCGCGGCCGCGAGGACCTTGTCCACGAGTGGTTCGGTGTCGGTGTCCTCGTTCAGCGCCTCATCGGCGAGCGAGAGTCCGATGGCCGCGATCGGACGAGAGAGCACGTCGTAGACGGGGGCCGCGATCGTTGAGATTCCCGGGGTGACCTCACCGTGTTCGATCGCCCACCCGGCCCGCCGATCCTGTGCCAGGATCGCGTTGAGCGCCTTGACCGTGGTCGGTCCCTGGCCGGTGCGGGTAACGAATCCGGACTCGGATTGGAACATCGCCAGCACCTCTGACTTGGGCAGATGCGCGAGTATCGCCCGCCCGGTCGCCGTCAGGTAGCTGGGCATGCGCACACCGGTGGCAGTGATCACCGCGACCGATTTCAGCGACTGCTCCTTGAGAACGTATACGGTCTCCCAACCTCGGATGACGGCAAGCTGAGCCGTGGCAGCAGTGTCGTCGGCCAGCTGCCGAACGATGGGCTGTGCCAGACGCTGCAGGGGGTTCGTGCGCAGGTAGGAGCTGCCCAGCTCGTGCACGCCAGCCCCCAGGACATATCCGGTTTCAGTGCGAACGACGAGTCCCAGCTCCTCGAGCACGGTGAGCAGTTCGTAGGCGCTCGAGCGCGGGATCTCCAGCGCCCGCACCAATGCACCGGCGGAGATCGGACGATTCGACGAGGCCAGATGCCTGAGAATTGCGATCGAACGCCGCAGTGCCGGAACCTCAGCCACAGCTCAGTCCTCCATCCCAAGGGCTGCGAACGCGGCCCGGTACAGCTCCGAGATTTCGCCGAGTTCGGTGTGCACGCCGTCGCGGACGCGGACTTGGGCACCGCTGACAGTCATAGTCACATCCGCCGAGGTGGCCGAGAGGATGATCTGTTCACCCACCGATCCGAAGGTGCGAATGCTGTCGGTTCTCACTGCGATGAAGTCGCATGCCTTGCCCACGGCCAGTTCGCCGACGGGCAGGTCGAGGCTGCGCGCCCCACCCTTCGTCAGCGAGGTGATGAGCTCGGCAGGCGAGAATCGCCCTCTCTGGCCTGACCGCAGCCGTTCCCCGGCTTCCATACCCTGGGTCTCGCGCAGAGCGTCGAGGACGACGTGCTGATCGGAGCCGATCGAGATCGTCGCTCCGGCATCGGCGAGTTCGCGAGCTGGGCCGATGCCGTCGGCCAGGTCGGCTTCCGTGCACGGGCACATGACGATGTTTGCTTCGGCCCCTCCCAGGGTCGCGATGTCATCATCGCTGAGGTGCGTGGCGTGGACGGCCGAAAGATTCGACGCGACCACACCTGAGCGGTCGAGGACCTGCGTGGGTGTCGTGCCGTAGGCGGCTTGGCAGACGTCGTTCTCTGTAGGCTGCTCGGACAGGTGCACGTGAACGGGTCCCTCGAGTTCGGCGAATCTGGGCAGATTGGCTGCCGGGACCGCACGGATCGAATGGATGGCCGATCCCACATGAACGAAGCTCTCACCAGGGGCATTGACCGGGAACTCGGTGGCGAAGGCCTTGGACAGACCTGCGTGGCGGTCCATGTATCCGTCGATGCTCCCGTCACCGAAGCGAGCTTGTTCTTCCGAGAGATCGGTGTCGATGCCGCCGGTGAGATAGCAGGTGTCGAGGAGTCGGATGCGCAGTCCCGCCGAGGCAGCCGCTCGTGCCAGCGCCCGTTCCATCGCGTGAGTGCGGGGTTCGTCGTGCGCCGAAACGTCCCCGCGGGGACGTCCCGACTCAGCATCGGTGCCCAAACCGTACGGCGTCCCATCGGGTGCGTGGTGGACGTAGTGGAACTCCCCCACCGAGGTGTAGCCGCCGGCGAGCATCTCCGCGAAGACCGCACGAGCCACGGTTTCGTAGTTCTCCGGGCTCAGCGTCGCGGCCACGGAGTACATGACTTCGCGCCAGGTCCAGAAGGTGCCGCCGTCACCGTGGGTGCGACCGCGCAGGATGCGGTGGAAGGCATGCGAGTGGGCGTTGACCCCACCTGGCAGGGTGAAGCCGGGAACCACCTCGGCGATGGTGGGTGGGGTGTCGATTCCAGTCTCGACCGAGGTCAGGGTGCCGGTGTCATCGGCAGTGAGCAGGACGCCGGTGGCGACCTCTCCGTCGACCCAGGCGGTTTCGCACCAGAAGCGCGTGCTCATGATGCGGCCTCCACAGACTCGGCAGCACCCGAGCCGCTCACCCCAAGCTCCCCTTCGAGGACCTTGACCAGGGCGGAGACACCGGCGCGCTGGTCATCGTCCTCGCAGGCCTCTTCGGGTGCGTGTGAGACTCCGGTCGGGTTGCGCACGTAGAGCATCGCCGAGGGCACGTGCGGTGCGAGGATGCCCGCATCGTGTCCGGCACCCGAGGGCAGCAGCGGCGCATCGGGCAGCACAGAGGTCAGCCGGGAATTGAGTTCGGCGGTGAAGTACGTCGTCGGTGAGTACGATTCCTGGGAGATCGACACCTCAACGCCGACACCCTCGGCATGCTCGCGGGCGCGCTTCGAGATCGATTCGAGCACTTGTCTGACGACGCCGTCATCGGCGTGACGGATGTCGAGCCAGAAGCTCATGCCCGAGGCGATGACGTTGGTCCCGCCCGGGTGGATGAGGGTACGGCCGACCGTGGCCACGGCCTGGTCATGGCTGGCAGCGAGGACCGGGATGTCTCCGATGACGCGACTGCCGGCGACGACTGGGTCCGCGCGATGGCTCATCGGGGTGGTGCCGGCGTGGTTGCCCTGGCCGGAGAACGCGAAGTGCCAGCGCCCGTGGCCGATGATCGAGGAGCCGATCGCCACTGCCTGGTCGGTGTTGATGAGACCGATGCCCTGCTCGACGTGGAGTTCGATGAAGGATCCGACCTTCTCCAGCCGGGCTTCGTCGGTGCCGATGCGGTTCGGGTCGAGACCGTAGCTGCGGGCAACGTCGGCGAAGGTGTCACCGTTGGCGTCGGTGAGACCCAGTGCCCGGTCGGCCTCGATGGCGCCCGTGATGAGGCGCGATCCGAGGCAGGCGACTCCGAAGCGAGAGCCCTCTTCCTCGGGGAAGACGGCGAGCGCGAGCGGCCGCTGGGCGCGCTCGAGTGCTCCCGATGACTTGAGTTCGTCGAAAGCCGCCAGCGCCGAGGCGACGCCGAGGGGGCCGTCGAAAGCACCTCCGCCGGGGACTGAGTCGAGATGAGAGCCGGTGACGACAGCGTTGTCACCGGGCGCGGTCGCCCACGCCCAGGTGATGCCATTGTCATCGACCTCGGTGTCGAGGCCCCGGCGGGCCGCCTCGGCGAGGAACCAGTCACGGAGTTCGCGTTCGGTGTTCGAGAACCCTGCCCGCTGGTAGCCGGGACCACGTGTGTCACGGCCGGTGTCCTCGATCTGGGCCAGGAGGGAGACGACGTCGCTCATCTCAGTTCGCCTCGCCCGAACCGTTGACGCCGGCTGCATCCCGATGGGTCGTCGCCGCGTCGGTGCCGGAGGCTGCGGCAGCCGCATCGAGGTTGCCCAGGGCGGTGAACTCGGGGTCGTTGACCGCTGGTGATCCGCCTTCGGGCAACCAGGTTCCGGCAGCCGAGGTGACGGTGTGCTGCAGCGGTGAGACCGACTCGGCAGCCGCGACGAGGGAGCCGTCCTTGACCTTGGCGATCGTCTCGGCCAGTTCCGGAGACAGGAAGCGGTCTGGGCCGGGACCGGGCACGGTTTCGCGGATCGCGGAGATCACGGCACCGGTGACCGGTGCCGGTGCGGCTTCGCGCATATCGCAGGCCCGAGAGGCGGCGTAGAACTCGATGCCGACGACGCTGGCGAGGTTGTCGACGACCTTGCGCAGCTTGCGGGCGGCCGACCAGCCCATCGATACGTGATCTTCCTGCATGGCCGAGGACGGGATCGAGTCCACCGAGGCGGGGCTGGCGTTGCGTTTGGCCTCGGAGACCATTGCGGCCTGGGTGTAGTGGGCGATCATCAGGCCCGAGTCGACACCGGCGTCATCGGCGAGGAACGGGGTGAGATTCTGGTTACGGGTGACGTCCATCATCCGGTCGGTGCGGCGTTCGGACATCGAGGCGACATCGGCGGCGACGATGGCGAGGAAGTCCAGGGCGTGGGCCAGAGGCGCGCCGTGGAAGTTGCCGTTGGAGGAGACCATGCCGTTGGTGAGCACGACGGGATTGTCGATGGCCGCACGCAGTTCGCGCTCGGCGACCTGCGCGGCAAAGGCGACGGCATCACGGGCGGCGCCGTTGACCTGCGGGGCGCAGCGCATCGAGTAGGCGTCCTGGACCAGGTGGGTCGAGTCGCGGTGGCTGGCGGTGATGCCCGAGTCCTTCAGCGACGTCAGCATGTTCGCGGCCGCCGCGGACTGGCCGTCGTGGGGGCGCAGGGCGTAGTGGAGTTCGGGGGCGAAGACGGCATCGGTGCCGAAGAGTCCCTCGATGCTCATGGCTGCGGAGACGTCGACGGCGGTGAGCAGGTTCTCCAGATCGGTCAGGGCCATGATGAGCATGCCGAGCATGCCGTCGGTGCCGTTGACCAGCGCCAGGCCTTCCTTCTCGGCCAGGGTGACCGGAGCGATTCCGGCCGCGGCCAGCACTTCGTCGGCGGGGCCGGCAACTCCGTCCGGTCCGGCGGCCACGCCTTCACCCATGACGACGAGCGCACAGGCAGAGAGCGGCGCGAGATCACCGGAGCAGCCCAGCGACCCGTATTCGTGGACGACCGGGGTGATGCCGGCGTTGAGGAGGTCGACGTAGGTCTGGAGCACCTCGGCGCGCACACCCGCTCGGCCGGTGGCCAGGGTGCGGGCACGAAGGAGCATGAGTGCGCGCACGACCTCGCGTTCGACGGGTTCGCCGACGCCTGCCGCGTGGGAGCGGATGAGTGATTTCTGCAGCTGGGTGCGCAGTTCGGCGGGGATGTGGCGCTGGGCCAGTGCCCCGAAGCCGGTGGAGACTCCGTAGACCGGCTTCTCAGCCTGAGCGAGCGCGTCGATGGCTTCGCGGTATTTGTTCACGCGGGCCAGGGTGGTCTCGCTCAGGGCCACCTTCGCATCGTGGCGGGCGACGTCGACCACCTGGGCGAATGTGAGGGTATCGGGATCGAGATCGATGAAGACTGACATCTGGGACCTTTCGGTTGAGTGAGTTATACGTGCGTGTGGTGTCATCAGACGGTGAAGAGGCGGGAGGGCCGGGCCCGGCCCTCCGCAGTTCAGACCTGTGGTCTGTTGTCAGCGACGAGTTCGCCGCCGCGGTAGACGCGTTCGACGAGTTGGACGCCGGGCCGGTAGGCCAAGTGGCGGTAGCTGGGCGCGTCGAGGATGGCGAGGTCTGCCTGAGCTCCGGCGCCGAGGTGGCCGACATCGGTGCGCTGCAGGGCGTTGGCGCCGCCGGCGGTGACGGCCCAAACTGCCTGTTCGACGGTGAAGTGCATATCGCGAACCCCGATGGCGATCGTGAAGGGGATGCTGTTGGAGAATCCCGATCCCGGGTTGCAGTCCGTGGCGATCGCCAGGCTGACGCCCGCCTCTACGTAGCGGCGCGCGTCGGGGTAGGGCTGGCGGGTGGAGAATTCGATGCTCGGCAGCAGCGTGACGACGGTGCCCGCCTCGGCGAGGGCTGCGAGGTCCTCATCGGAGGCGAATGTCGCATGGTCGACGGACACGCAGCCGAGTTCGGCGCCGAGCCTGAGCGCTCCCCCGTCGGTGAGCTGGTTGGCGTGCAGGCGCGGTTTCATGCCCGCGGCCTTGCCTGCTTCGATGATGCGACGCGTCTGGTCCTCGGTGAAGGCGCCCTTTTCGCAGAACACGTCGATCCACTTGGCCTGGCCGATCGCGGCCGGAATGATCTCGTCGATGACGAGGTCGACGTAGGCTTGGGGGTTCTCTTTGAACTCCGGCGGCACCACATGGGCGGCGATGAGCGTGGATTCTTCGGTGTGGCGGTTGATGATCTCCAGCGCGCGCACTTCGTCCTTGACGGTCAGACCGTAGCCGGACTTGATCTCGAAGGTCGTCGTGCCCTGCCGGGTGGCCTGACTCATGAGGTGGACGAGGTTGGCCTCGAGCTCCTCGTCGCTGGCGGCCCGTGTGGCCGCGACGGTCGTGGCGATGCCACCGGCAGAGTACTTCTCCCCCGCCATGCGCGCGGCGAACTCCGCCGATCGGTCGCCGGCGAAGATGAGGTGGTTGTGGCTGTCGACGAAGCCCGGGACGACGGCCTTGCCGCCCAGGTCGATCGTTTCGAGCTCCACACCGGCGCTCGCCGAGGTGAGGGTGCCGTTTTCGATGTCATCGTCGTTGACCACCTCGGCGGGGGTGGAATCGGCATCGCCGAGGTGGTCGTGAAGTGCGGTGTCCGCCTGAGCGGACGGCCCCGACCACAGAATCCGCCCCCCGCCTATGAGCACTGCGGCGTCCTCAACGACGTTCAGGGCGCCGAGTGTGTCGAGGTCATTGACGACGAGTTCGCTGATCCCGGTGATGAGCTGCAAGGGGGTGTCCTTCGCGATCGAGAGTAGTTCACTCTCAGTATGGACCGCGCAGGCTCACCGCTGAAGTGCGATCAAAGGAATTTGTCCGATATTTCGGACAGTTCGTGATCGGCGACTCATACCGCTGCATCCACGCTGTCGACGCATTCGACGAGGGTCAGGAATCCGTCCTCGTCGAGGAATCCGAGGTCACCGGTATGCAGCCAGCCATCTTTGAGCATCTCGGCTGTCTCCTCGGGGCGGCCGAGGAAGCCGCGCATGACGGTCAGCCCGGAGACGACCACCTCGCCGACTTCGCCTGCAGGCAGGTCTCGGCCGTCCGGACTGCGGATGGCCACGGTGATTCCCGGCAGCGCCGTCCCCACGGTTCCGAGGCGGCGGGTGCCGTCATTGCGGTTGAGGGTCACCGCCGCCGAGCATTCCGAGAGACCGTAGCCTTCAAGGATGGGCACCTCGAACTTCGACTCGAACCGGGTGATCACGTCGAGCGACATCGGTGCGGCCCCACAGATGACGAACTGCAGGGAGCTCGCGTCGACGTCCCGTTTCTTCGTGGCTTCAAGGGCCGAGATGATCGTCGGCACAGTTGAGAAATAGGTCGGACGCTCTTCCTCGACGACACCCCAGAAGGTTCTCGGATCGAAGCTCGGCAGCACATGGACGCTGCCGCCGAACATGAGAGATGAAACGGTGCCCGCGAGGAGCCCACGGCAGTCGAAGAGAGGCAGCACCAGCAGGCTGCGTGCATCAGCACCGAAGTCGATCCCAGTGAGGGTCGACCATGCCATGGCCGAGACGTTGGAGTGGCTGAGCAGGCAGCCCTTGGGCCGGCCTGTCGTCGGCGAGGCATAGACGATGAGTGATCCATCGCCGCCGCGAACGGCGAGATCACTGATCGGTTCGGCACCGCCGCGAAAGCATTCGTCGTCGACGGAGAGGAAGCTGAGGCCGCGGACGTCGGCAACCACCTCGGCGTGGGAGTCTCCGATGAGGAGCACGGCTCCGGAGTCGTCGAGCTGGAAACTGACCTCGTCGTTGGTCAGCGCAGGGTTGATCGGGGTCAGGACCGCACCGAGGGACCAGGTGGCGAACATCGTCGTGACGATCTCGGGGACGTTGTCCAGCAGCACACCGACCACCGTACCTTGACCGATCCTGAACTGAGTCCTCATGGCGACTGCGGTCGCGGCCACCGCGGATGCGAATTCGGCGTTGTCGAGGCTGCCGCCGGGCCAGCTCAGGCAGGGCCCATGAGGGTCGGAGCGGGCACGGTCGGCGGGGAGCCCGACCAGTTCGGCCACGGGGAAGGCTGAGGTCACAGCCGCCTCGGCGACCCCCTGTTCGGTTCGAGCCTCTTCGTCTTCACGTGTCGACGTTCTGTTCCTGGTCGGCACGGAGGTCCTGTTCGAAGTCTGCATGGATCAAGCGTATGCAGGCATCGTGGCCAGCACACTGGTCGCACATGTCAAAGCATTCCCCATCCTTGGGTCAAAGCTACAAACAGATCTCCAGAGCTTTCGGTGAGCTTCTCACCAGAGCAGGAAGTTCGCGCTAGTCTTCTCCTATGGTCGCCTCTCCTTCGTGGACGCCCGGCGACGGGCCTGGTCCCACACCTGCCACCGCCGAGGTGATGGCGCAGCTCTCCCGGATCTCCGCGGAGCTGAGTCCGCGCGTGCCGGAGCTGACCCAGAGCGTCTACGACTATCTGGCCACGAGGATCGCCGAACTCGGAGAGGAGCGCACACTCCTCGACCTTCTCAGCGCGAGCATCGAAGGCAATATCGAGACCATCTTCCATGCGCTCCGGCATGGGATCGCTCCGGACAACCTCGAACCGCCGGTCGCTGCCTACGAATACGCCAGACGACTGGCACAACGTGGGATTTCAGTCAACGCCCTGGTCAGGGCCTATCGCTTGGGACAGCAACGGCTGCTGCAGGCCGCCTACGACTACATCACCACCGATGCCGATCTCCCGAACGATCTGGCCTCAGCAGTGTTCCAGCGGCTGGTCGATGAGGTCTCGGAATATATCGACTGGATGTCACAGAAGGTCGCCCTCCTCTACGAAGCGGAACGCGAGGCCTGGCTGGCCAACCGCACCACTGCACGGGAATCCCAGGTCAGAGGCATCATCGAAGGCGGGCAGGTCGACGCCGCTGCGGCCGCGGCAACACTGGGCTACAGTCTCACCGCCCGTCACGTGGCGGTCATCGCCTGGACCCACCATTCGGCACCTGACACCATTGATGGCCTGGGCAGACTCACCTCCGCCATCAACGCCGCGGCCGCGGCAATGAGCTCCCCACGCTCCAGCCTGATCATCAGCCGCGACCAGGACACCGCCTGGGGATGGATCACGGTGCCCGAGAGCTGGCAGTACGAGGAATCCCTCCGTGATCGACTTCGCTCGAGTGCCACCGACGCCGTGCACCTGGCGCTCGGTTCCGCTCACACAGCGGCGCAAGGATTCCGACTTTCTCACCAAGAGGCCCTGCGAGTCCAGAACGTGTGCCTTGCCGGACGAACACCAGCGCCTCTGCGCTCCCACGACGAACCCGGAATGGCTCTCGTCTCACTGCTGTCCACCGACGTCGAGGCGGGCCGTGACTGGGTGCGCTCCGTCCTCGGACCGCTGGCGGAGGACTCTGCGGCCAATACCCGGCACCGCTCGACGTTGTTGGCATATATGCTTCACGATCTCAGCTACACGGCAACGGCAGCCGCGATGTCGATGCACAAGAACTCGATCCGGTACCGCGTGGAGATGGCGGAGGCGATCCTCGGCACGGATCTGGGATCGAATCGGCTCAACATCGAGGCAGCCCTCTATGCCCACAGCTATATCTTTGAGTCACGGGAACCAGTTCCGGACTGAGCGTGGGAGCGTGGCCTCACCGACGGAACCAGCGGCCTGGAGCACTACTGCGCGGCGGACTCCTCGTCGCGCTTGTCGAGCTCGGGAATCATCGGAACGCGCATGCCGCGCTCTTCGGCAACCTCGGCAGCGCGGTCGTACCCGGCGTCGACGTGGCGGATGACGCCCATGCCCGGGTCGTTCGTCAGCAGACGGGCGAGCTTCTTCGCAGCCAGCTCGGTTCCGTCGGCCACGGAGACCTGACCGGCGTGGATGGAGCGGCCGATGCCGACGCCGCCGCCGTGGTGGATGGACACCCAGGTGGCACCCGATGAGGTGTTGACCATGGCATTGAGCAGCGGCCAGTCGGCCACGGCGTCGGTGCCGTCGAGCATCGATTCGGTCTCACGGTAGGGGCTGGCGACCGAGCCGGAGTCGAGGTGGTCGCGGCCGATGACGATCGGGGCCGAGATTGCGCCCTCGGCGACGAGCTGGTTGAACAGCAGTCCGGCCTGCTGGCGCTCCTTGTAGCCGAGCCAGCAGATGCGGGCCGGGAGACCTTCGAACTCGACGTACTCGTTGGCGGCGTCGAGCCAGGTGTGGAGGTGCTCGTTCTCGGGGAAGAGCTCCTTGAGTGCCTTGTCGGTGACCTCGATGTCCTTGGGATCACCGGACAGGGCGACCCAGCGGAACGGTCCGAGTCCTTCGCAGAAGAGCGGGCGGATGTAGGCGGGGACGAAGCCGGGGAATTCGAAAGCGCGGTTGTAGCCGGCCTTGCGGGCTTCATCGCGGATCGAGTTGCCGTAGTCGAAGACCTCCGCACCGCGGTCCTGGAACTCGACCATGGCACGCACGTGCTTGGCCATAGATTCCTCGGCGCGGATGGTGAACTTCTCCGCGTCCTGCTCGGCCTCTTCGTGCCAGTCCTCGACGCTGACGCCGATTGGCAGGTAGGACAGCGGGTCATGCGCCGAGGTCTGGTCGGTGACGATGTCGACCTCTGCGGCCTCTGGACGGTCGAGGATCATCGGCAGGATCTCAGCGGCGTTGCCGACGAGTCCCACGGACAAGGCCTGCTTGTTCTTCTTGGCCTCGATGGCCTTGGCGAGTGCCGTGTCCAGATCGGTCTCGACCACGTCGAGGTAGCGCTTGGACTTGCGGCGGTCGAGGCGGGTCTTGTCGACATCGATGATGAGGCAGACGCCGCCGTTGAGCGTCACGGACAGTGGCTGGGCGCCGCCCATGCCGCCGCAGCCGCCGGTGATCGTCAGGGTTCCGGCCAAGGTGCCGTTGTAGCGCTTGTCGGCGATGGCACCGAAGGTCTCATAGGTGCCCTGGAGGATGCCCTGGGTGGCGATGTAGATCCAGGAGCCGGCGGTCATCTGGCCGTACATCATGAGACCCTCGGCCTCGAGCTCGCGGAAGTGCTCCCAATTGGCCCAGTCGCCGACGAGGTTGGAGTTGGCGATGAGTACGCGCGGGGCCCATTCGTGGGTGCGCATGACGCCGACCGGCTTGCCCGACTGGACGAGAAGAGTCTCATCGTCCTCGAGGTCATCGAGGGTGCGCACAATCGCGTCGTAGGCCTCCCAGGAGCGAGCCGCTCGACCGGTGCCGCCGTAGACGACGAGGTCTTCGGGACGCTCGGCGACCTCGGGGTCGAGGTTGTTCATGAGCATGCGCTTGGGCGCTTCGGTCTGCCAGCTCTTGGCTGTGATCTCGGTGCCGCGGTCGGCGCGGATCACGCGTGAGGGATCGTGCTGGGTGAAGCCGGGCTTCGTGGTCATGTGACTCTCCTTGTCATCGTGTCCGGCAGAGCGGAATGGTTCCGGGGGTTCGGCTGTGCGGAGATTGATTCCTCAGTGCCGTTGTCGTCCCTGACTACACAATCCATTCTGACGGCTGGCGAGATTTGCGAAAGTGGTCTGGATCAAGTTCCGTCCGAAATATCGGACTTGCTCGCCGAGCTGGGGTTTGGCATTCCGCGCCACTTTCCCATCCATTCATTCCTTCTGCTTCTCAATACTTATGCAATCTACTTCTCAATCGAGACGAAATCGATTCTGTAAGTAAAGACGAAAAGGGCATAGTGTGACGAGTGAAACACCGAATCCCCGAGCATCAGAGAAGAGGAACGACGATGTTCACTGCCCCTACCGCGGTCGTCGCGGGCACCGAGTCCCCGGACCTTCTGACTACCCGTACGCGGGCCCAGAACTGGCGCTCGAAGGAGATCGGAATTCCCGAGCGCGACCTCACCGACCAGGCTCTGGCCGATCTTGCGACAACGGCGGCCAACCTCGGCGACCATCCCTTCGAACGCACCGTCGCGGCGATCCAGTCAAGCCGCAGCGGTGACTACCCGGTCATCCCCGACATCACCTCGGCCTCCGAGATCCTGCGCGAATTCCTCCGCGCAGGACGAATCGACGGCTGGCTCTACGTGCGCGAATCCGACGGTTACGTCCATCCCTACCTCGTGATGACCATCGCGGTCGAACACGGCGACAAGACCCGCGGACCGCGCGTGAAACTGACTCTCGAGGCCGACAACCCGACGGTCAAGCGCCCTTCCCGAGTTCCGCGCATCCTCTATTTCGAAGACACCGAGATCGTCGGCAAGACGCCCGAAGAGGCCCTGACCGCTGCCGGCGCCTTCCGTGAGAATCAGTCGCTCAAGGACGAATACTCGACCCGCCTGGCTGAGTTCAAGGAGATCATCGAACACGGCTTCGGCTCCCAGTACATCTTCACCGGGCGCGCGATCCGCACCGACGACCACCGTGCGGCCAATCGCCGTGCCGGACGCAAGGTCGTCAACGACGTCGCCCCCGATGAGATCGCCGGCCTGCGCGGATCGACCCCCTCCGTCCTCTTCGACGAAGACGAGCTGGGAACGATTCCGCTGCTCACAGCCGTGCGCGTCTTCGACCTCGGCGCCCAGGACTACCTCGACGTCAATACCGGCGACCTCGATGCATACGCCTACGACCCGAGTCTGCAGGACAAGCTGGTCCTCCCTGAGGAACAGCGTGAGCTGCTGACCATCCTCACCTCGGACATCGGCGTCTTCACCGGCGATATCATCAACGGCAAATCCGCGGGCAACGTCATCCTCGCCAAGGGACGTCCCGGCGTCGGCAAGACTCTGACCGCCGAGGTGTATGCCGAGGTCATCGGCAAACCGTTGTACTCGATCCACTCCGGATCGCTGGGCATCACCCCCGAGGCCGTGCGGAAGAACCTCGAGGTCATCTTCGACCGGGCCAAGCGCTGGGACGCCGTGCTCCTCCTCGACGAGGCCGATGTCTTCGTCCTCGAACGCGGCCTCGATCTCACCCAGAACGCGATCGTCGCAGAGTTTCTGCGCACCCTCGAATACTTCGATGGGCTCCTCTTCCTCACGACCAATCGGATGAACGGAGTCGACGAGGCGATCCTCGCACGCTGCGCAGCCGTCATCGAATATCACGCCCCGAGTCCCAAGGATGCCCGTCAGATCTGGCAGATCATGGCTCGCGGCAACGACATCGAGCTCGACGCGGACCTCCTCGACCGCCTGGTCAGCGACTTCGTCGACATCACCGCCCGTGACATCAAGATGGTGCTGCGTCTGGCACTGCGCATCGCCGCCCACCGAGGTGCGGCGCTGAGCATGGACGACTTCATCCACGCCGCTCACTTCCGCGGAATCCATACGAAGGCTGAAGACTCCGCAGTCTCGACGCTGACGGCGGAACAGTCCGCTCCGGCCACGGCGGGTGCATCCATATGATGCTCGAGACCCGCCAGCTGCAGTACTTCGCCACCGTTGCCGAGGAACGCCACTTCGGCAAGGCGGCGGAGCGCCTCAAGCTGGCTCAGCCCTATCTCTCCCAGCAGATCCGCAAGCTCGAACGACAGCTGGGCACCACCCTGCTCAACCGGACCACCCGCACGGTCGCCCTGACCTCGGCGGGAAGTCACCTCCTCGAGCAGGCCCGTCGAGTCCTGTCCGAACTCGACACCCTCGGCACCGAGGTCCAGCTCATCGGCGCCGGGCTCAAAGGCCCGCTGCGCCTCGGCTTCACCGGCTCCACAACTTATGGAGTGATGCCGCAGGTCGTGCGCCGCACAGCCATGGCAGCGCCCAACCTGCAGCTGGGGGTCAGCGGCGAGATGACCACGCCCCGACTCGTCTCCCAACTGCTCGAACGCAGCATCGACATCGCGCTCCTGCGCTACAGCTCTCCGATGAAGGGGCTGAGCTACCAGGTACTCGGACATGAGACCTGCATCCTGGCCGTACCGACCGGTTCCCCGCTGGACGACCTCGAGTCGATCACAGCCGCTGAGCTGGCCGAGACGCCCTTGGTCGGCTACCCGGAGAACTCCGTGGTGTCGGCGGTCACGACGGCGTTCCTCTCCGAGCAGTCGGCGTCTCCCGACTACTCGATCCGCGCTTCGGAGACCTCGACTCTGATGTCACTGGTCGCCGCCGGGCTGGGGCCCGCCATCGTCCCCCGCACTGCCACCGCTCTGGAGATCCCAGGCGTCCACTTCCGTGAGATCGCCGAAGCGCCTCGGACCGAACTCGCTCTGGCGTGGCGAACAAATGAAGAAACCCAGACCGTCACTCGCATGGCCCGGATCATCACCGAGGTGACCTCCGACGTCATCGACGAAGAAGCAACCGATCCGGCTGAGACGCTGACCGATCCGGTGGACACGCCCGCCGAACCGAAGGAGAACGCATCGTGAAGATCACCCACCTGGAGACGGTGCCCTACCGGATCCCGATGAAGAAGCCGCTGAAGTTCGCCAGCGGCGAGGTCCATCACATCGAACATGTGCTCGTGCGCCTCCACACCGATGACGGCCTCGTCGGCACCACTGACATCCCGCCGCGCCCCTACACCTACGGTGAGACCGTCGAGTCAGTCATCGCCGTCATCAACACGATCTTCTCCGACGCACTCATCGGCGCTGACCCCCTCGACCGCGCGGCGATCCACTCCAAACTGCATCGCACGGTCGGCAATCAGACCGCCAAAGGCGGCGTCGACATCGCCCTCTGGGACCTCATCGGCCAGGCGAATTCGACCCCGGTCCACCGCCTCCTGGGCGGGTTCGCCCCCTCCTTGGAGGTCTCGCATATGCTCGGCTTCTCACCCACTCAGGCGGTCGTCGACGAGGCCCTGTCGTTCACGGAAACCTACGGAGTCCGCTCGTTCAAGATCAAGGTCGGCCGCCGTCCGGTCTCCCTCGACATCGAACTCGTCGTTGCTCTGCGTGAGGCTCTGGGCGCCGAGGCACTCCTCTACCTGGATGCGAACCGAGGCTGGAACGCCACCGAGGCCGCGCAGATGCTGGCAGGCACAGCCGATCTCGATCTTCGCTTCTTCGAAGAACCCAATGATGCCGCCGAGGTGCTCACACGCCGCCAGCTGGTGACGAACTCACCGATTCCGATCGTCGCCGACGAATCGGCGCCCAACCTCGGCGATGCCGCTCGCGAGATCCAGACCGGCGGAGCCAACGCCCTGTCGATCAAGACCGCGCGGACCGGCTTCACGGAATCCCAGAAGATCCTGTCCTACGCCGAGGCCCTCGGGCTCGACGTGCTCATGGGCAACCAGATCGACACCCAGCTGGGCAGTGTCGCAACGGTGACCTTCGGTGCGGCGTTCGAGCACTCCTCCAGGTACCCGGCAGAGATGTCGAACTTCCTCGATATGAGCGATGATCTCATCGCCTCCCCGCTGGAGATCAAGGACGGACACATCCACGCACCCACTGTCCCCGGCGCCGGCACCGCCGTCAACGAGGACAAACTCTCCCACTACCGCACCGACAGATAGCTTCCCAAGTCCGGTGAACCAGCCGGACCTGAGTGATCCACAGAAACTGACGAACACCACATCAACAAAGGAGCAGACATGTCAGAGAACAATTTCACACAAGAAGCCACCGCCAAGGCAGCGGACTCAGGCGCAAATGCCTCCGCACGATTCCGCGAGCGCCAGGCTCAGGCCAGCGGCGGAGTCGTCGACCATGAGCGGGTCGAGCTCCTGGCAGGCAAGGCCATCAAAGCTCTGACCGACATCGTCGAAGAGGAGCAGGTCAGCTACGAGGAGTACAACGCACTCAAGGCCTGGCTGATCCAGGTCGGCGAAGACGGCGAATGGCCTCTGTTCCTCGACGTGTGGATCGAGCACGCGGTCGAGGAAGTCGCCAACCAGGACCGTGAAGGTTCCAAGGGCACCATCGAAGGGCCGTACTACCTCGACAACTCACCTGAGGTCGAATGGAACGGCACCATCGACATGCGCCCCGACGAACCTGGCACCCCGTTCGTCTTCAAGGGCCAGGTCACCTCGACCACCGGTGAACCGCTTCCCGGAGCCAAGCTCGAACTGTGGCACGCCGACAGCTTGGGCTTCTACTCGCAGTTCGCTCCAGGTCTGCCCGAGTGGAACCTGCGCGGCACCTTCATCGCCAACGAGGACGGCGAATACGAGATCCACACGATCCGTCCCGCGCCCTACCAGATCCCCACGGACGGCGCCTGCGGTCAGCTCATCGAGGCTGCCGGGTGGCACGCTTGGCGTCCGGCGCACATGCACTTCAAAGTGCATGCTCCCGGCCACAAGCTCATCACCTCGCAGCTGTACTTCCCCGGCGATCCGCACAACGATGACGACATCGCCTCGGCCGTCAAGCCTGAGCTCCTGCTCGATCCTCAGCCCAACCCGGATGAAGAAGGCGAGATGACGACCTACAACTTCGTCCTCGACGCTGAGGGCTGAGCTGACTCAACCACTCTGACTCAGCGGCAGAGCAACGCGGAGGGCGCCGCGACAGCAAGCAGGTTCACGGGAACCCGCCGAATGTCGCGGCGCCCTCGCTGATGCAATCTCCGGGGGACCTGTCGGGCTCGCGTCCGATCGGGCACGGGACAGCATCACCCCGCAGCACACGGCAGCGCGCTCAGACCGACGGAGCCCTCACACCGGCGGGATGTCGTCGGCGAGGTGCACGGTCGCCAATTCGGTGCGGGACCGGATCCCGAACTTTCCGTAGATGTGTGTGAGGTGGTACTGCACGGTCTTCTCTGCGATGAAGAGCTTGCGCGAAACCTCGGCGTTGGTCATTCCCTGGACGACGAGGTCGGCCACGGACATCTCCTGCGGGGTCAGCGGCACGTAGCCGTGTGCCTCGACGGAACTCTTGACCGCACTCCTGCCGTTGTCGGCCTCCGACATGCCCCGCCAGGACATTCCGGTGGCGCGCAGCTCCTGATCGCAGCGCTTGATGAGGACCGTGGCGCCCACGCCCTCGTAGAATTCGCGCGCCCGCACCAGGCTCTCCACCGCCTCACGTCGCCGGTTGGCCCGCCGCAGCATCTGGCCGCGGCGCAGCAGCACTTGGGCTGCCGCGGTGTCCTGCTGGCTGCGGGTGAAGAGTTCGAGCGCTCGGGAGAAGTCCGCTTCCGCGGCCGGAACGTCACCCATGTCCTGATGGATCCTCGCAGAGGCGAGCGCTGACTGTGCGCGGATGTGTTCGCTGGCTTCGGCCGTGTTCTTCTTGAAGTCAGTTGCCACCTGCTGCCCCTGGTCGGAGTGGCCGAGGGTGATGAGCGCATCGACGTATTCGGCGGACCAGGGCCAGAAGGAGGCCCTGTCCTTGGTCCACGAGTCCATGTCGAGCAGCGGCCGCAATGCTGCCACTCGCCCGTCATGGTCTCCTCTGACGTTCGCTGCCACGGCCCGCACCAGGCGTGCCGGTACCTGCATGGCCAGATAATCGCTGAGGATGGCGCTGCTGTCTGCTCGTCTCATCACCTCGTCGACGGGGTGTCCGCGCCAGAGTTTGATCTCCGCTGCGGTCCAGTTCAGCAGCGGGGCCACGAGAGAGATGTTGGCGCTGTCGGCCCGCCTCAGACCGATCTCAGCCGTACGCAGACCCTCATCCCATTCGCCGAGGAGGTACTGGACCCGGGCCAGCCAGCCGTGAGCCCACAGCGATATCCGCAGGGATCCTCGTTCATATTGGGTCGGGACGGCGGCTTCGAATTCCCGCACCGCTTCGCGCAGATCCCCGGCCAGCATCGACACCCATCCCACGCAGAGTCGAACCCTCTGGTTCTGGGCCCCGGTGAGGTGACGGTCGGAGAGGTCCTCGAGATCCTCCATGGCTTCGTCGATCTTGCCTTGAGCGGCGAAGCCCAGGGCTCGCATCGCATGGGACTCGACGTTCGCTGGTTCGTCGACCCCGCCTAGGGACATCGCCCGGTTCGCCCATTCGCGGACCTTCGGCCCGTCCCAGCGCACCAGGGAATCGAGCGTGCGGCGCAGCGCGATCTGTGCGGTGAGCCCGTCATCGTCTGTGGGTGCGGCGGCGGCCCGGGACAGAAGGTCATCGGCCTGTGCGGCATGGCCGCGGTGGATGGCCACATTGGCCAGGACGGTGTCGCGCAGCGTTGAAGGCGCGATGTTCTTGCCGATGTCGATCCAGGGCAGGACCTCAACGACCCGACCGGCGCTGGCCAGGGCGTCGATGCCTGCCAGCAGCTCGTCATCGCGGTCGGCAGAAGGCGCCAGGACACGTGCGGCACCGAAGTGCAGCTCAGCAGCGTCGGCCCATCGCCCGAATCTCTCGGCGACGGCCGCCGAGTCCCTGAGGCGACGGGCGAGTTCGCCATCGGCACCGAGCGCGGCCGCGGCAAGGTGGACTAAGCGTTCGTCTTCCCGGTAGGCGGAGTCGGCGGCCCGTTCGTGAAATATTCGTCTGGTCGAGGGCGCCATGGCAGCGACGATCACGCGGGCAGAGGCCGTGCGACTCAGGGCGAGGGTAAGCCGTCCCGCCGAGTTCCGTTCGCGGAAGACTCCGTGGGCCACACCAAGGTCGACTGCGGGACCCGGATCATGCAGAGTGGCCACGCTCGCGATGCGTGCAAGGTCCTGGGGGCCGCCGAGGATCGCCAACGCGGAGGCCACATCCGAGACTTCCGTCGAGCCGGTGGCCTCGATCGGGTCGAGGACCTCTCGGATCACGCTGTCGGGCATGGGCAGCTCGGCAGGATCAGCCGGCCAGCGGCTCTCGGGCAGCAGGGAGAGGATCTCCTGCGCCACGCGCAGACGACCGGAGCTCTGGGCCACGAGCACCGAAGCACCGTGCTCGCCGATGTCGTAGACCCCTTGCGCACGCGCCAGCTCAAGAGCGTCGGCGCGACCGAAGTCCGGGATCGTGACCCTTTCGGACACGGGACTGGTCGTCATGCGCAGAAAATCGGGATCCACCTCGGCGGACGTCTCCGGGTCGACGGCGATGAGGAGCAGGACACGGGTCCCGCGCAGACGACGCCCCAGCTGGCTGAAGATCTGCAGGCTCTCCGGATCTGCGAGGTGGACGTCGTCGAGGACGACGATGCGCTTCTCCTCATCCTCGCTCTGCAGCTCCTCGAGGAGGGACTCCGCGATCTGCACCCGGTCGCTGGCCGAGCACTCGCCGTCGACGGATTGCCAGATGGGGTCCCTTGTGCGCAGCTGCCCGAGCATCGCGTAGGGCACCTTTCGGCTCCATTCCGCGCCAACGAGGATCTCACAGTCATCATCGGTCTCGTCCTGGACGGCCCGCAGGACACTGGATTTGCCGGAGCCGGAACCGCCCTCGAGGATGATGACCCGACCGCCGCTGTCGGCGATCGAGTCCCACAGCTCGAGCACGGAGGCCAGGGCCTGAGCGGGACCGGGAAGAAGGTCGCGTCGGCCGATGCCTGCGATTGGTTCGTCTATCCCTGATCACCGCCGCCGATGGGCAGAACGGAGCCGTTGATGTAGGACGCTGCGTCCGAAGCGAGGAAGACGATGGGCCAGGCCTGTTCCGGCAAGGTCCCATACCTCTTGAACAAGCTGGACTCGGTCGTCTGCTCGACGACTTCGCGGAACCATCCTTGTTCCTCCTCGGTCTGGGCTCCCGGACCCCTGGGGATCCGGCGTTCTGGTGCTTCTGTGCCGCCGGGTGCGGTGGCCACGATCCGAACTCCCGCCTCGGCGGCCTCCATGGCCAGTGATGCGGTGAGCGCGTTGACCCCACCCTTCGCGGCGGAGTACGGGACCCGGTTGATGCCGCGCGTGGCGATCGACGACACGTTGACAATGGTACCTGTCCCCCGCGACTTCATCTCGGGGAGAATCGCCCGACACATCCACATCGTCGGGAACAGGGAGCGGCGGATCTCGGCTTCGATCTTCTCGGGCTCGTAGAGTTCGTAGGGTTTGGCCCAGATGGTGCCGCCGACGGCGTTGATGCAGACGTCGGGGAGGCGCAGCTTCTTCGTCCCCTCGGAGACGACGTGTTCCGCACCCTCCCAGGTCTCTAGATCGCCGAGCACCGTCGCCGAGGTGAGGCTTCGTCCGCGTGCATCGGCGATGTCCTTCGCCTCGGTCTCGGTCTCCTGCACGAGGTCCGAGCGGTCGGACAGGATCAGGTCCGCGCCCTGGGCTGCAGCGAGGAGGGCGGTTTCGCGCCCGATGCCCTGTGCAGCTCCGGTGATGAGGACGAGCTTGCCGGCCAGCAGCCCCTGTTCGACGAGGACGGATTGGTCGGTGGGCGCGGACTGGTCAGCTCGTACCTCAGGAGGCATGCGGCACCACCGAGCTCATCGTGGCGCGAGCGTGCTCGCTGTGGGCGCGCAGGACACGGCGGGCGGCATCGATGTCGTTGTTCTCGAAGGCGTCGACGAGTTCGAAGTGCTCCTTGTCGACCTCGGGTGCGATCCAGCCTCCGTTCTTCAGCGCTTCGACGATCTGGCTCTGGACCTGCAGGCGGCGGAAGCTTTCGAGGAAGGCCGGGTTGTCGGAGAGGATGAAGAGGTATTCGTGGAATTCCTCGTTGAGCTTGCCGAACTCCTCGGCATCAAGGATCTCATCGCCCTTGAGCTTCGTCGACACGTTCTCCGCCAGGCGGCGGAACTGTTCGAGCTGCTTGTCGGTCAGCCTGCCCATGAGCAGCTCCGTCACGGCGAGTTCGAGTCCGGTGCGGGCCTCGAGATGGGCCATCGAGTCCTGGTGGGTGAAGGAGAGGCGGCCGGTCTCTATCGACGAGACGGCCTCCCCGGCGCTGACCTTGTCACCGGATTCCTTGATCGACTCGGTGCTCATCGGTGCACCCGATTCGTCGTCATCGGTCGAGCCCTTGGGCGCGAAGCGTTCGTAGTAGAAGTTGGCCGGGGTGATTCCCTCATCGCCGAGCCACTTCGAGACCGCGTCGACCATCGGCGGTGGACCGCAGAGGTAGATGTCGACATCGCCGCCGGCCAGGTGCTCGTCATCGAGGAACTGGGTGACATAGCCCTTCTGCTCAGCGGTGGACTCCGGGGAGGACACGCAGTAGCTGTAGGACAGGGTGCTGATCTTCTTCGCGTATTCGGCAAGGACGTCGAGGCCCACGAGGTCCGAGTCGTTGGTGACGCCGTAGACGAGGTGGATGGGCTGGTCGGTTCCGTCGTCGGCGATCTTCTCGAGGATCGACAGGATCGGGGCGAGTCCGGTTCCACCTGCCAGCAGCAGCATGCGACGCTTCGGAGGTCGGAGGAAGAATGTGCCGAAGGGGCCGGTCATCGTCAGCTTGTCACCGATCGCGGCACGTTCGGTGAGGAAGGTCGACATGGCACCACCCGGTGTGTTGCGCACCATGAAGGAGGTCTTCTCGACCTTCGGGCCAGAGCTGAAGGAGTAGGAGCGGGCCTGATCCGTGCCGGGGACCTGGAGGTTCATGTACTGTCCCGGGAGGTAGGCCAGATCATCGCGCTTGTCCACGGACAGGGTGAAGCTGACCGTGGAGTCCGCGTGGAACTCCAAGTCGACGATCTCGGTCTCGAACTCCGCGGCCGAAGTCTTCGCGATGTCCGAGGTCGTGGGCACGTCGATGACCATGTCGGACTCGGGAGTGGCCTGGCAGGTCAGGACGTAGCCTTCCTCGAGTTCCTCCTCCGTCATCGCATCGTCGATGAAGTCGCCCGGGTCGAACTCGCCCGAGGTGCAGAAGGACTTGCATGTCCCGCATGCTCCGTCGCGGCAGTCGGAGGGAAGGTTGATGCGTGCCTTGAAGGCGGCTTCCATCACCGTCTCGTACGGGTTGACCTTGATGATCTTGGTGACGCCATCTTCGAAGCTGATGGCTACGTCGTTGCTCATGGTTGTCCTTCTTGTCTCTCGGGCTGCGCTTCTTCACACAGATGGTCATTCGCGATCAACGCGGTTCAGATCATGTAGATGTCGATGAGCTGATGCACGGTGTCGTTCTTGAGGATGACCTTCTTGGCCGTGATCACCGGGCTCTCCCCGGAGATGTCGAGCGTGTAGAGGCTATGACCGTAGTAGGTCAGCGTTGACTGGTACCGGTAGTAGTGGGTGGTCCAGCTGAAGCGAGCCTCCACCGTGTCACCGTCGCGGCTGAGGAACTCCACGCCGCTGATGTTGTGCTCGGTGCGCGGTTCCGGCATCGATGTGGCGGCCGACCGGTCGGTCCTGATGCGGAAGACTCTGTCTTCGAGCCCGCTGCGGTTCGGGTACCAGATGAGTGAGATCTCGTTCTGAGGGTCGGTCGTCAGAGTGTCGTCGACATCCCAGGCCGGCATCCAGAACGGAGCGTCGGGGTGGTAGCACTCCAGCCACTCCTCGAAGTTCCATTCGTCGAGGAGCCTGGCCTCACGGTAGAGGAACTGCCGGATCCATTCTGAGGTTTCGGGGTCGACGATCAGTGCGGACTTCGTCGCGGGTGCTGTCATGGTCATGATTGAAGGTTCCTTTCTTACTGCTGCTGCCGTGCGGCGGCGCGTGCGTCCTCTGTGGCGAGCGCGTCAATCATCACCGACTGCCAGTACTCGTGCTGGACCGGGTAGAGTCCCTCGTCCTCGGTCTTCGCACCCGAGGCGATCGGGTTGATGCCCAGTTCCTTGGCCTGCTCGTCGGGGCCGTCGATCTGGTGTTCCTGGCCGCGTGACATGTCGTTCCACGGGGCCGCCGAAGCCTGGTAGGTCTTGTGCGCCGACCGGAATTCCTCGAGGTCGTCCGGTGTCGCCATTCCGGTGGCGTTGAAGAAGTCCTCATACTGGCGGATGCGGTTGGCCCGGGCCTCCTGGGATTCGCCCTTGGGGGCGATGCAGAAGGTCGTGACCTCGGTCAGGTCGGCAGCGATCGGGCGGATGTGCCGGATCTGCGAGCTGAACTGATCCATGAGGTAGACGTTCGGGTAGAGGCAGAGGTTGCGCGAGATGTTGGTCATGAAGTTCGCCATCGTCTCGCCGTACTGCTCGACGAGGCGTTCGCGCTCGGACCACAGGGACCGGTCCTCGGGGTTCGTCCATTCCTGCCACAGCAGCAGGTGGCCGTAGGGGAAGGAGTAGAAGCCGCCGGCGACCTTGCCCCAACCGCCGGCGTCCATGGCCTTGGTCTCGTTCTCCGACTCACCGGATTTGCGGCGTGCGGTGGTGGCCGCGTAGTTCCAGTGCACCGAGGTCACGTGGTAGCCGTCGGCACCGTTTTCGGCCTGGAGCTTCCAGTTGCCTTCGTAGGTGTAGGTGGTGGCGCCCTTGAGGATCTCGAGGCCGTCCGGTGACTGGTCGACGACGGAGTCGATGATGACCCGGGTGTCGCCGAGGTGGTCCTCCAGGGGCTGGACATCAGGGTTGAGTGAGCCGAAGAGGAATCCACGGTAGCTTTCGAACCGTGCGACCTTGGTCAGGTCGTGTGAGCCTTCCTTGTTGAACTGCTCAGGGTAACCGCCGTTGCGTCCGTCCTTGACCTTCAGCAGCTCACCGGAGTTGCGGAAGGTCCAGCCGTGAAAGGGGCACGTCAGTGTGGTGCGGTTGTCGGTCTTGCGGCGGCAGAGCATCGCCCCGCGGTGGGCGCAGGCGTTGATGAGGCAGTTGAGTCCACCCTGCTTGTCCCGGGTGATCATGATGGGCTGTCGACCGATGTAGGTCGTGAAGTAGTCGCCGATCTCGGGAATCTGGGATTCGTGGGCGAGGTAGATCCAGTTGCCTTCGAAGATGTACTTCATCTCGAGCTCAAAGGTCTCTTCGTCGGTGAAGATCTGCCGATTGACGCGGCGGACGCCCTCTTCGGGCCGTTCCTGGACTCCGTTCGCGATGAGATCTCGAGTGTCAGCGCTGAAATCGAGCGTATCGGTCATGGTGAGCCTCCATTGGTCTCTCGTTGAGTAGGTCGCTTGTCGATGGGCATCGTGCTGGTCGTCGGCCTGTCGCCGATGAGTTGACCACTCCATCCTGGTCCCCGGTGATGCAGTTCACACCAGGGGGACCCCTAGGAGTGACCCAGGGCATCAGGACTGGGGTTCTCAGGGCCTGTCACGCAGCTCTGCGACCCGTAATGTGACCGGTGACCTCACAGCGAAAACTGCTGTCGACTCGGCAAGGACAACTGCCGGAGTTCATCTAAGTCTCTGCGCGCACAAGGGTGTTCTGCGCGGATGAGGAAAGGACTGCAATCGTGAATCGCATCGAAGCGCTGTACTCGGATCTCTCACGCCTCGGACGGGAAACGGAGATGATGGACACCGTCATCACGATGCTCGCCGACGATCTCTTAGAGACTACGACCGCCGAGGGGCACAGCAGGCAGGTCGTCATCTCCCGCGTCGTGGACGGAGGGTTCGAACTCGCCGAACTCATCGGAGCGAAGCTGAATCTGCCGGCAAGCGACGATGACAAGGCCGACGATGTCCGTGCCCGCTATCGCCGGTGCCACCTCGCCTTCACCGCTGCCGCCGCTCAGCTGGCCAAGCTGCCCGAGGACACCGTCTTCGACTACCGGGGCCTGCAGCTGACCCCTGGCGACATCGTGCCGCAGCGCATCGGGGAGATCGTCATCGCCCACGATTCCCTGGGCACCGCGTGGACCATCGAAGAGGCGGATCCCGATTCCGCCCTCGACGCACTGGAGACCCTGATCAGACGCCTGAAGATCGCCGAGGCGGCACCTGCCCTGGTCGTGGACTCGACCGAGGGTGACCATTGGGAGATCGGTGACAACGGCCAGGCCATCAGCGGTGACCGTGAGGATCTCGTCCAGTGGCTGGCCTGGGGCTACCCCGGTGAGCTGGAATCCGACCGCGAGCTGCCCACCCTGCCCACACTTCCGCGCTGGACCTGAGCACCGACGCTCACGTCCGATCACAACCCCTGACCACCTCGGCGGGGGTGCCTCGGAATCCCTCCGAGGGCCGATCAACGCACCGACTTGAAGGACTGAAGACCATGTCGCACACACTTGTCAGCGCACAACCTGCGCAGGAACGGAAGACAGCGGGCTGGGTGGCGTTCATCGCCTGCGGCGCTCTCGTCTTCGACGGCTACGACCTCACCGTCTACGGCACCATCATGCCCACACTGCTCAACGACCCCTCCCATCTGGGTGCCCTCGACCCATCCACGGCAGGACTCCTCGGCTCCTACGCTATGCTGGGCGTCCTCGTCGGAGCGCTCACCTGCGGGGCAGTCGGAGACTGGCTGGGACGCCGCCGCCTCCTGCTCGTGAGCATCTCCTGGTTCTCACTCGGAATGCTCTTCACCGCGTTCGCCAGCTCCGTGATGGCCTTCGGCATCCTCCGCTTCCTCAGCGGCCTAGGCCTCGGTGCGGTGCTGGCAGTAGCCGGAGCCACCATGGCGGAGTTCGCCCCCGCGAACAAGCGCAACCTCTACAACGCCATCGTCTACTCCGGTGTCCCAGCCGGCGGAGTGCTGGCCGCAGGACTGGGAATCATCCTCCTTGAGCCCCTGGGATGGCGCGGACTCTTCATCATCGGTGCCGCTCCCCTCGTGTTGGTGCCCATCGCCTTCTTCAAGGTCCCCGAATCGCCGAGGTGGCTGCTCACTCGCGGCCGCCGCGAGGAGGCCATCGCAACTGCTCGTCGTGCGGGCACTCCCTTGGTCGACGATTCCCAGCTGGTCACCGATTCGGCTTCGGTCGAACGCACCGGCTTCGCCGCTCTGCTCACACCGCGTTGGCGCATGGCCACCATCTTCCTCGGGTTCCTGTCCTTCGCCGGTCTCCTCCTGACCTACGGCCTCAACACCTGGCTGCCGGAGATCATGCAGGGCTACGGCTATGACACCTCGGGGTCTCTGGCCTTCCTCCTCATCCTCAACGGAGGTGCCGTCATCGGCGCTCTCATCGGCTCGAAGATCGCCGATCGCTTCAGCCCCCGGCCGATCATCGTCTCCACCTTCGTCCTCGCCGCGATCACGCTCACCCTGATGACCTTCCAGCTGCCGATCGCCTTCCTCTTCGCGTTCATCGCCATGGCCGGAGTCGGAACCCTTGGCACACAGGTTCTCGGATATGGATACGTGTCGACGTACTACACGACGAACGCCCGGTCGGCGGGTGTGGCCTGGTTCGCCGGGTTCGGGCGCATCGGCGGAGTCATCGGCCCGTTCATCGGCGGGTTCATCGCCTCCATCGGGCTCGGCGGGGCACAGGCGTTCTACGTGTTCGCCGGCGTCGCCCTCTTCGGGGCGCTGATGGCCTACCTGGTTCCCAAGCAGCCTGACCTGGAAACTGCCGGCACGGACCAGGCGGCAGCACCCGCGACTGCGACTACGGCCTCGGCTGCGGACCGGACTCCCCTGACCACGAACGACGCCGCAGCGGCGTCCCACCCGCAGAGCTGACAACGACCACGGGACGAGAGTTCACAGTATGCACGAGAACCCGACGACCACCTCGGCGAATTCGCGCTCGACTGAGAAGGAACCCCTGATCGAGCGCCCGACGACGCGGATGCCCAGGCTGCGCGACATCCGTCGGGACATCGGACTCGAGTACTGCCTCAATGCCGTCGTCGGGCTCATCTTCGGCATCACCGGGCCCATCGCCGTGACCATGGCGGTGGGCCTGGCCGGCGGGCTCAGTGATGCTCAGCTCTCGTCCTGGGTCTTCGGGATCTTCCTCTCTGCGGGCCTGGCCACCCTGGTCATGTCGCTGGTCTACCGGCGACCCTTGGGGTTCGCCTGGTCGATTCCCGGCACCGTTCTGCTCGGACCCTCGCTGCAGCATCTGAGCTTCGGGGAGGTCGTCGGGGCCTTCTTCGTCGCCGGTGCGCTGACCCTGGGGTTGGGCATGAGTGGCTTGGTCAGGCGTGCCATGGCCGCAATTCCGCCTTCGATCGTCATGGCCATGGTGGCCGCGATCTTCCTGCGCTTCGGCATCGACATCGTCGACGCAGGGCGATCGACTCCGGCGATCGTCATTCCGATGATCATCGCATTCATCGCACTCACGGCCCTGCCGGGGCTGGCTCGCTTCATGCCTCCGGTCCTCGGTGCCCTGCTGGTCGGCTTCATCGCCGTCGTCGTCCTCGGGCAGCTGAATCTCTCATCCGGCGGTCCGGTCCTCGCTCACCCGGTGTTCACCCCGCCCGAGTTCACCTGGGCGGCTCAGCTCGAACTCGTCGTCCCGCTGACGCTGACGGTGCTCGTCGTCCAGAACGGTCAGGGTGAGGCGGTGCTGCGCGCCGCCGGACATGCAACTCCCGTCAATGCCTCGGCCGTGACATCGGGCCTCATGTCGGTGCTCAACGCGTGCTTCGGGGCGGTCTCCGCGTGCCTGACCGGGCCGACCAACGCCCTGCTCACCTCGTCGGGGGATCCCAAACGGCAGTACTCCGCGGCCGTCTTCTACTCGTTCCACTGCTTCATCGCAGCACTGTTCTCACCGCTGGTCACCCGGTTCATGCTCGGCACACCGGAGGCCTACATTCTGGCTCTGGGCGGAATGGCGATGCTCGGTGCTCTGCGCCAGGCCTTCGTGTCGGCGTTCTCATCCAAGTACACCTTCGGCGCCCTTGTCACCTTCGTCGTCACGATCGCCGAGTTCGACCTGTTCAACATCCATGCCGCGTTCTGGGGAATCCTCATCGGCTGCGTGGCTTCACGCTTCCTCGAGCCCGGAGACTACCGGACGGCGGCGGGAACCGACCGCACCTGAGGCGACCTCTCGTCCGCGGACAGAGCCGCCTCTGCACGTACAGTGATGGAGGCATGGAACGTCGACCACCGGAGGACTGAAGGAACATGAGCGAACCGAGCCTCCGACGTCTGCGCTACTTCATCGCTTTGGCCGAGCATGGGAAGTTCCAGACCGCGGCTGAGGCCATGAGCATCTCCCAACCGGCGCTGAGCGCCGAGCTGAGACGACTCGAGGACTTCGTCGGCAGGCCGCTGTTCCTGCGCAGCCCGTCCACCAGGCTCACTCCCGCCGGACAAGCGCTGCTCCCCCACGCCAAGGCAGCGGTCGGGGCAGCGAATCGCTTCAACGGAGTCGCCGCCGAGCTCGGCTCCGGGGAGTCGACGACGATCGCCATCGGCACGGTCGCCACGTTCCTCCACCGCGGGCTGCCGGAAGCGGTGAAGGACTTCACCACCGATCGACCGCGCATCTCCGTGACCACTCGGGAAGCCACCTCGGCAAGTCAGAGCGACATGCTGTTGGGCCACGAGATCGACATCTCGTGCGGGCACATGCCGGTGCAGCATCCCGGCGTCATCTGCACTCCGGCCGCGCGGGAGAACTTCTGGCTGTGTGTGCCCTCGGAACTGAACGGCATATCCCTCGCCGAGGCGGCCGATCGACCGTTCGTCATCTTCCACAGGAGCGCCTCCCCGATCTACCACGACACCGTCGTCGGCATCTGCCGCTCCCATGGGTTCGAGCCGCGCATCCACCACGAGACCACCAGTTGGGCGACGGCCGTGGAGATGGTCGCGCATGGGTTAGGTATCGCCCTCGCGCCCACTCCCCTGGCTCGCAGTTCCCGCCGTGATGAGCGTCTGTCGTTCAGCCGGATCGAGTCGGGTCCGAACGCGCCGCAGGCCTGGGTGACGATCCGACGAGAGGATCAGTCCGGACCGGTGGGCGAGCTGAGCATGGCCATCGTCGTCGCCTCCGAGGAGTCGACAGACACAGCGCCGATGACAGACTGACAACGCTGGCAGCACTTCACGGCGCCAACGACTCCTGACAGGGTCAACTGATACCTCAAATGCAACAGTCACTTGACACTGGTGACGTCTCAGATGGTGAAGCCTGCGAAGAGGATATCGGAGCGCCAACTCCCGGGGAAGACCAACTGTGACCTGGGCTTCACTCACCTACATCATCATTGGTTATAGAGATATAGCACAAGGTTATTTGCCGCCGACTGTCCACACGCTTACTGTGAATCCATCATCGACGGCGCTGTTCTCGCCGTCGGCTGGTGCAAAGATGCTCCATCTGAGAGGACTCGCATGTCAGACTCCGTCAACACCGCCAAACGTGCCCGCAAGGCAGGAATCGCCTCCTATGTCGGAACCACCATCGAGTGGTACGACTTCTATATCTACGGCGCCGCTTCGGCCCTCGTCTTCGGTCACGTCTTCTTCCCCGACAACCTGCCCGACGGGGTCGGCACTCTGCTCTCCTTCGTCACCATGTGGGCGGGCTTCATCGCCCGTCCACTCGGCGGAATCGTCTTCGGCCACTTCGGCGACAAATACGGTCGCAAGAAGACACTCGTGGTCACACTGATTCTCATGGGCGCAGCTTCGTTCGTCGTCGGCTTGCTGCCCGGCTACTCGACAATCGGCCTCGCGGCGCCCATCCTCCTCACCTTCCTACGTGTCCTCCAGGGCATCGCCGTCGGCGGCGAGTGGGGCGGTTCAGTGCTCATTGCCAGTGAGAGCGCGCCAAAGGGCAAGAGCATCCTGTATTCGGCGTTCGCCCAGCAGGGGTCACCGACCGGCAACCTGCTGGCCACCGGAGCCTTCTTCTTCCTCGCGATGATGCCCACACCGGAGTTCATCCTCTACGGCTGGAGGATCGCCTTCCTGGCATCCATCCTGCTCATCGTCATCGGGCTCGTCATCAGGCTCAAGCTCGAAGAACCGCAGATCATGCAGCAGGCCCGCAAGAAGGACGCCGTGGTCAAGGTGCCGGTGGTCGAGGCGTTCAAGAAGCACTGGGCACTCATCCTCATCGGCGCCGGCGCTCTGCCGCTCGTACAGGTCACCTATCTGAAGACCACTTTCGCCACGGCATGGGCCACGGACAAGTCCCACGATTGGGCCTACGGCACGTCGAGCTTCCTCGGCATAGTGGCGATCGCACTCGTCGTGCAGTTCATCGTCCAACCATTCGGCGCCGTCATCCTCAGTCGGGTCAAGGACATGCGCAAGGCGATCTTCTGGATCGTGGTTCCCGAATTCGTCCTCATGCCGCTGATGTTCTTCGCCATCCAGACCGGCAATACCTGGCTCGCCATCCTCGGCATGGCAGCGGCCACCGTTCCACACTCGATGTTCTATGCGGGAATCGGCGGAATCCTGGCCCGCGCCTTCCCTGCAAAGGTTCGCTACACGGGCATCTCGCTGTCCTACCAGCTGTGCTCGATGACCGTGGCCGGAGCCACCCCGGCATTGGCCCAGTGGATGTACACCAGCACAGACACGATCATGCCGGTGGCGATCCTCGGCGCATCCTATGCCGTGGTGTCCCTCATCTGCACGCTGATCCTCCTGCAGAAGACCGGATGGGTGGCATCCGAAGACTCGAACGCCGAGAAGGCAGAGAAGATCGAACTCGCCGAGGAGACCGCTGAGGACGAGCGCCTCGCCGCCCTCGACCGCGAGGACGCTTCCCGACCCTGAGTCAGTGGGCGTCCCCGCGGGGAGGTTCGCAGGTCATGAAAAGTGCCCCATCCGCATTGCGCATGGGGCACTTTTCGCTGCGCTCACCGCAGGTAGAGCCGGACCGTATCGATCTCGTCGCGGAGAAGTCGGACCTCCTCGCCGGTGGGCTCCTGGGTGACGGACAGATCGTCGGAGATCGCCAGGTCCCATCCGGTCTGCTCCTGCACCTGCTCACTCGTGACGCCGGGATGGACGTGAGTGAGCTCGAGCTCACCGAGGCGGTCCTTGCGGCGAAGGATTCCCAGTGGAGTGATCACCGTGCTGACCCCGAATCCGCGCGGCTGGATGAAGTCGGGATGTTCAGCGGCCCTGACCGGCGAGGCCGAGGTGACGAAGTCGAGTTCACTCGGCAGTGCCGCCGGATCGTGGCGGCGGAGGATGACGAAGACTTCGCCGGCGTTCGCCATGATATCGGCGGCACCGCCGGATCCTGGCAGGCGCACCTTCGGCGACTCCCAGTCCCCGATGACCGTGGTGTTGAGGGAACCGAAACGATCGATCTGCGCAGCGCCGAGGAACCCGACGTCGACATTGCCGCCTTGGAGTACGTAGCCGAACAGGGCATGCATATTCACCACCGCCTCGGCGCCGGAGACGACGACCGAATCGGCGATGCCCTCAGCCATCGACTCCGGGTGGGCACCGGCCACACCGGATTCGTAGACCAGCTGGATATCGGGATTGAGGGTGCGGTGCGCGAGGTCGACGGCCAGCGTGGGCAGGCCGATGCCGGCGAAGACCGTGTTGCTGCGGGCGAGCATCTTCGCCGCCGCGCATACGACAAGTTCGGTCTCCGTGAAGTCAGCAGCAGTGGTCATCGTGAGCTCCGTTCTGTCGATGCGTCCGGTCGTCGTCCGTAGTCGACGCTGCCCGAGGGCCTGGGCGCCATCCGCAGAGCAGCGATCCGATCACGGCCGATGGCATCGAGGTACTCCTCGTGGTCCTTCGTTCCGCGGATGTGCGTATCGATCCACTCGCGCAGTTCAGCAGGGTCCTGTGAGATCGGCGTCCATTCGCGGTAGAAGGCGTTGTCACGGTCATAGGAACCCTGCACATACGAGGGATGAGCACCGGTGGGGACGACGCAGACGGCATCCACGGCGTGGGCGGGGATGAGGGTGCGATTCGGGTCGGCTCGGACCACCTCATCGTCGACGATCTCTTCGACCGTGACGATGACCTTGTCGGCTGCGTAGACGGCTTCCTGCTGGACTCCGGCGATGCCCCAGATCTGGACGTTGCCCTTCCTATCAGCGCGCTGAGCATGGATGATCGTGACATCCGGGTTGAGCGGAGGCACCACATAGATCTTCTTGCCCGTGTAGGGATCGACGACGGCGCGGATGTCCGGGTTGATGCCCGGCATATCGGATCCGACGAACGAGCTGATCGGTGCAAACGGGAGCCGGGCGGCGCCAGCGTGATAGCGAAGCGTCATCGCATGGTGAGAGTACTCCTCGACCGGCAGCGGAGCAGGGTCCTGAGACTCGATGCGCCGGCGGACCTCATAGAGGCTGCCCGCCGAGCCCGAAGCGAAGAACGAACACACGAGTCGATCGACGCCTCCGGCAGCGATCATCATGTCGCTGAGCAGATCGGGCGTCATCCGACAGAACGTGAGTCCGGTGATCCCCTGGCGGATGATCTCGTGGCCCGCGGCGAACGGGATAAGGTGAGAGAAGCCCTCCAGGGCAATCGTGTCTCCGGGGTTGACGAGCTTCTCCACCGCGTGCGGCAAACTGACGACTGTGTCACTGTCCATAAATCGCAGACTATATTAAAGTCCGAGTTCCGCAAAAGACTGACTTAATTATTATCGAATCGTGCAATAATAATGAGCATCGCGCGGAACGGGAATCTGCGGCCGCGTGCCAGAGCATCGCACCAGGGAGCAGACTATCCCAGCCAGCAGACCACACCGGTCAGCAGGCGACTAGTGAGCAGTTGGAGACGTCGAAGATGGAACTGAGTCAGATCCGCGCATTCGTCGCGGTTGCCGAAGAGCTCCATTTCGGCCGTGCCGCCGAGCGACTCGGCATGGCCCAACCGCCGCTGAGCCGGACCATCCGCGCACTCGAGACGGAACTCGGCGCATCACTGTTCCAGCGCACCACCCGATCCGTCAGCCTCTCCTCCGCAGGGGAGGCCTTCTACGAGCCTGCCAAGCACATGCTCGCCACCCAGCAGGCGGCCGTCGAATCCGTGCACCGATCATCGAGTGGGCAGATCGGAAGGGTCCGATTCGGCTACTCCCACCCCTCGTCCCGCCACTTGGTCGCCGCCCTTGTCGCAGCCTCTGAGGAGAACAACCCGGGCGTCTCCTTCCAGCTCGAGTCGAGGGTGTATGCCGATGAGGGCCTCGAGCGGATCATGGACGGCACCCTCGACCTCGCTCTGGTCCGGTGGCAGCAGCGACCCTCACTCATCGCCGGACGACCGGTGCAGATCGAACGCCCGTGCGTCGCCGTTCCCCCTGGTCACCCCCTTGCCAAACGATCATCTGTCGACGTCGCTGAACTCAGCGAGGAGCGTTTCATCTTCCTGCCCTCGCGCCCCAATTCAAATCTGCGCGAAACCGGGATGCGCCTGTGTCTCGACGCGGGTTTCGCGCCGAGGGTCGTTCAGGAAGCTCCCGACTCGCAGTCCATCGCGGCTCTCGTGGGTGCCGGCATGGGCGTGACGATCACCTTCGACTCGGTGGCGGCCGGCTACGGTTCGGACGTCGTCGCAGTCCCCCTCAACGCGGACAATGAGACGACGAAGCTCTATCTCGCCTATCGCCTCGACCATCACGACGCCGCACTCGATTCGGTCCTCGACATCGCCGAGGCGGTCCTGCCCACTGTGCGGTGAGCTCCACTCAGCCTGCGATAGCTCGATCTGCTGCGCCGACCGCGCCAGCCATCCGACATTTCGGACGAATCTCATGCGGGACTCGTTGTCTTCCGCGCTCCTCACCTCGAAGATTGTCCTCATGGACGCAACGAAGCAACTACTTTCCGAGGTCAGGGTCGCGGACTTCTCGCGAGTGCTGGCAGGACCGTATGCCACCGCCATGCTCGCCGATCAGGGCGCCGAGGTGTTCAAGATCGAGATGCCGGGACACGGCGACGACTCCCGGCACCTGGGTCCCTTCACCGAGACCGGCTCGACCTACTTCACCTCCCTCAACCGAGGCAAACGATCCATCGAAGCCGACCTCAAGGATCCTGTCGCACACGAGAAGCTGCTCGACTTCATCCGCACCTGCGATGTCGTCGTCGAGAACTTCCGCCCCGGCGTCGCGGCCAAACTGGGGCTGTCCTTTGAGGACATCAAGGCGGTCAAGCCGGACATCGTCTACGCTTCGATCTCCGGGTTCGGCCAGACCGGTACCCAGGCGAAACGTCCCGCCTACGACACCGTCATCCAGGCGCTCAGCGGTCTCATGTCATCGACCGGTTTCCCCGAAGACTCCCCTACCCGCGTAGGCGAATCCATCGCCGACGTCTCCGCAGGAGTCTTCGCCGCCTTCGGCATCTCGAGCGCGCTCTTCCACCGCCAGGCCACCGGCGAAGGTGCCCACATCGACATCCCGATGCTCGACGTCATGCTCGCGATGCAGCCGACGAACACCGCCATCCATGCGGCCGGCTCCACACCGAACCGCGTCGGCAATCGACACCCCATCTCCGCACCCTTCGACACCTATGCCGGATCCGACGGTCTCGTCGTCATCGCCGTGGCCAACGACAGGCTCTTCGGCGTCCTCGCTGCCACGCTCGGCAGACCCGAACTCGCCACCGATGCCCGGTTCGCCACAGACGGACTCCGCTCAGACAACGACGAGGATCTGCGCACCGAGATCGAGGAGTTCACCAGCACTCACACGGTGGCCGAGTTGTGCACGATCTTCGACGCGGCAGGAGTCCCCAACTCCCCTGTCCTCAACTTCACCGAGGCCATCGACGGCCCCATCACCGCCGGCCGCGATCTCACCACCACCGATGCCCGCACCGGTCATACGCACCTGCGCCACCCCCTCCTCGTCGACGGTGCCAGGCCGACAACCACGCTTCCGGTGCCCCACCTCGGCGAGCACAATGACGAGCTGCGCGCACCGCGGCCACGCACGACCATCGACTGGTAGACACCGCCACTCATCGAAGGAGCAGGACCATGGGATTCGACATCAGCGCGGGCGAACAGGAACTCGTCGACGCGGTCACCCAGATCAGCAGGGACGTGCTCGTCCCGCAGGCCGCGGCCGCAGATGCGAACGAGCGCGTCTCGGATGAGACGCTGAAGACCCTCGCCGAGGTGGGTGTCCTCGGCCTCAATCTGCCCGAGGAATTCGGTGGGCCCGGAGTCGGGTCCGTGGCGATGAGCCAGATGGTCGCCGCGGTGACCGAGGCCTGTGCCTCGACCGCTTCGATCATCACCGCGCAGTTCCTCGCCACCGATTCGATTCTCCTCGGCGGCACCGATGCCCAGCGCGAATCGTGGCTGCCGCGCGCCGCTTCCGGTGAGGTCATCGGCTCGTTCGGGCTGACCGAGCCGGGTGCGGGATCCAACCCTGCCGAGATGTCGACGAAGGCAACGAAGGTTGACGGCGGCTGGCACCTCAAGGGCTCCAAGTGCTTCATCACCAATGCCGGATTCGCCGACTTCATCGTCGTCTACGCGAAGACCGATGTCGACGCGGGGCACAAGGGGATCAGCGCATTCATCGTCGACACCGCGGCCGCCTCGGCGGGGCTGAACTTCAATCCTCCAGAGAAGACCATGGGACTGCGCGGCAGCCCGGTCTACGAATTCGTCATCGATGCGATCGTTCCCGACGACGCGCTTCTGGGCGTCGAGGGCGAGGGCTTCACCACGGCCATGCGCGTCCTCGACCGGGGCCGCATCGAGGTGGCGGCGATGAGCCTGGGCATCGGCAAAGCTGCCCTCGATGCTGCCGTGGACTGGGCCGGCGAGCGCAGGATCAGCGGCAAACCCCTCAACCGGCTGCAGGGGATCGCCTTCAAACTCGCCGATATGTACACAAAATACCGCTCTGCGTGGCTGCTGACGATGGACGCCGCAGAGCAGAGGGACGCTGAGGTGGACTTCACCAGGTCCTCGGCCACAGCCAAGCTCGCTGCGTCTGAGGCTGCCGCGTTCATCGCCGACGAGGCCCTGCAGATCCATGGCGGCTACGGCTTCACCAGGGACTTCCCGCTCGAACGCTATGTCCGTGATGCCAGGATCTACCGCATCTATGAGGGTTCTTCGGAGATCCAGCGCACGATCATCGCCCGGTCGCTGTCGAACTGAACCAGTCGAAACAGAACCGAAACCTGCATCGGAATACGATCAGTTCGGGGTTCAAGGGTGATCGATTCGCCCGTGAACCCCACTATTCATTCGACGACCGCGATGATCCGATATGTCGGACAGTTTGTGTGACTCAGGTCTCGTATCACTCTGATTTCGGGTGTTGACTGGGTCTGATTCAACTTTCGAAGGAGAAACCCATGGCGAGCTCATCCAATTCGGGGATCGAGAAACGATCCATCGAAATGGTGCCTGACAATGAACGTCACGGCACCGCACGTTCCCAGTTCACGCTGTGGTTCGGCGCCAATACTCAGATCACCGCCATCGTCGACGGAGCTCTCGCCGTCGTCTTCGGTGCCGATGCACTGTGGGCCATCATCGGCCTGCTCATCGGCAACATCATCGGCGGAATCGTCATGGCCCTCCACTCCGCGCAGGGCCCACAACTGGGACTGCCGCAGATGATCTCCTCCAGAGCTCAGTTCGGCATCATCGGGGCAATCATCCCGCTGGTGCTCGTCGTGCTCATGTACATCGGGTTCGCCTCAACCGGTGCTGTGCTCTCCGGCCAAGCCGTCAACCTCATCATCGGCGTCAATACGCCGGCAGTGGGCATCGTCATCTTCGGCGCACTGACCGCTGCGGTCGCCCTGCTGGGCTACAAGTACATCCACGTTCTCGGCCGGATCTCGTCCGTGACCGGCCTGCTCGGGTTCCTCTTCATCACCTACTGCGTGTTCACCAAGGTCGACGTTCCCGGACTGATCTCCGGCTCGTCCTTCGCGTTTCCGGCATTCCTGTCCGCGATCGCGCTCTCCGTCGGCTGGCAGTTGACCTATGGCCCCTACGTCGCCGACTACTCGCGCTACCTGCCGCGCTCGACCCCCGCGTCGAAGACCTTCTGGTTCACCTTCGGCGGCTCGGTCATCGGATCTCAGTGGTCCATGACTTTGGGTGCCCTCATCGGCGCTGCCGCCATGACCGAGACCGGAAACTCCTTCGTCGAGAACCAGGTCGGCTTCGTCGGCGACATCGTCGGCGGAGGCGTCTACGCGCTCCTCATCTTCATCGTCATCCTGCTGGGCAAGCTCACCGTCAACACGCTCAACGCCTACGGTGCTTTCATGTGCACGCTGACGATCCTCACCTCATTCGGGGAGAAGACGAACATCCGCCGCTGGACGCGTGCGGTCTTCGTCATCGGCATCGTCACGCTGACCGTGCTTGTGGCGCTGTTGGCTTCGGAGGACTTCCTCGCGAATTTCAAGAACTTCGTCCTCGCGTTGCTCATGGTCTTCACCCCATGGAGCATCATCAACCTCACCGACTTCTACCTGATTTCGAAGGACCGCTTCGACATCCCCGCCTTCTACGACCACAAGGGCCGCTACGGCACGTGGAACTGGCGAGCACTCCTCGCCTACGGAGTCGGCGTAGTCGTGCAGATTCCTTTCCTCGCCCAGTCCTTCTACACCGGGCCCCTGGTCGAGAAGCTGGGAGGAGCCGACATCTCCTGGATCGTCGGCATCGCCGTGACCTTCGTCCTCTACTACTTCCTCCTCCGCAACCGCAGCGTTGCCCCGACGGAGACCATCTACCCCGATGTGGAGGCGCTGGACGCACAGCGCGCCTGAGCCTTTCGCCGAGGCTGCGGCTATGGGACGTTCGCGAGTGCACTGGGAAAGTGCACAGTTCAAGTCAGGCTGAGTGGGTTGCAACCTACTCAGCCTGACTTGGACTGTCTGACGCACGCCAGTCCTCGTGTCGGGCCCAGATCAGTCCACCTCGGCGAGGGGCGAGGAGTCAGTTCTGGCAGTGCGCTGCTGCCGTGCTGCACTCACCCGGGAGATGACGAGGTAGGTGAAGATCATCGCGGCGACGCTGAAGATGACGATGTACGGACTCTCCAGGACCCCTGCGACGACGAATGAGACTGCGACGATGACTGCGTTGATGACCGCATAGGGGATCTGAGTCTTGACGTGATCGACCAGGTCAGTGCCGGCTCCGGTCGAGGCGAGGATGGTCGAATCGGAGATCGGGGAACAGTGGTCCCCGAAGATTCCCCCGGAGAGCACGGCGCCGATGCACACGATGACAGCGGCGTCGAGCCCGAAGGCGACCGGGATCGCCAGGGGAATCATGATGGCGAAGGTGCCCCACGAGCTGCCGGTGGCGAAGGACATCGCGGCCGCGCAGACGAAGATGAGGACGGGCACGAGAGCAGCAGGGACGACACCGGACATCATCTCGACGAGGAAGTTCGCGGTCCCCATCGCTTCGAGCAACCCACCCAGGGTCCAGGCCAGAACGAGGATCAGCACCACGCCGATCATCTTCTCCATACCCTTGACGTAGGTCCCGAGAATGATGCCGATCGGATTGATCCTGAATATGAGCATGAGCGCGATGAGAACCACAGCTGCGAAAAGGTAAGCGGTGCTCAACGCAGCGCGGAATTCCTCGCCCGGGATCGGCTCGGCCGGGAAGCCGAGAGTCACGAGGATCGAGAAGAGGGTAACGAAGAGCACGAGCAGCGGCAGCCAGATGACGATCGGGCGGCTTTCCGAGGTCACTTCAGCGCCGCTTGCAGGATCGTCCTTGGTGGAATCGGATCCTCGCAGGGGTTTCGAATTGGGCCAGTGGATTTCGCCGGTCTCCTGCACACGTCTTTCAGCTCGACGCATAGCGCCGAAGTCCGTCCGAGTCAGCGCCACGACGGGGACCGCGGTGACAGCGAGGATGGCGTAGAACTGAAATGGGATCGCCTGCACGAAGACCGTGAATTCGGAGATCTGAAGACCTTCTCTGTCGAACTCCTCTCGAATGAGCCCCATGATGTAGATGCCCCACCCGATGAAGGGGATGAGCACTGCCACAGGAGACGATGTCGAGTCGAGAATCCACGCCAGTTTCTCGCGAGAGAGCTTGAGTTTGTCGAAGATCTTCTCGAAGATCGGTCCCACGATGAGAGGGGTGCCCAGATCGGAGAAGAAGATGATCAGGCCACCCAACCATGCGGAGATCTGCCCCTTGCCCCGGGTGCTGATGAGGCGTGAGGCCTTCGCAGCCAGTGCGGCCCCTCCGCCCGAGCGCTCGACAAGAGCGACGAAGCCTCCGATGAAGAACAGGAGGATCATCACGCCGGCGTTGTAGCTGTCGGTGACCACTGGCGCGAGATGATCGGTGACGAGCCCCATGGTGGTCGTCACCGGGTTGGGTCCGATGACGATCATCAGACCAACGAAGATTCCGACGAACAGTGCGATGACGACATTTCTGAAGAGCACCGCGAGCAGGATCGCCAACAACGGCGGAATCAGAGATACGAGTCCCATATGGTCCATAATCGGGGTGTCCTTCGTGTCATGGCTCGTCGATGTGCCGTGGTTCGCTTGGTATCAGCGAATTCACAATATCGGTTCTCACGACACCCGTCCTTGCCAATCTCAATTGTGAGATACTCACGCCGCAATTCCGCCGGCAGGCAGAATGTCACTACGGCACTTCTCTCAACCTGATTGACCGACAAAAAATGTTACTGGTAAGTTCTACTATCGAGTAAGGTTGTGACACCCGTCACCATGCGGTTGGCATAACAGCGATGACCGAGCGGATGGCATTCCCGTCTGACCGGCCAGCGACGCCACCACTGTCCGCGCACTCTCAACGCCGAGACACACGACAGAACAGGATTGCACGCAGATGAGAACGTCCCGACATGCAGCGCTTCCATACACGCGACGCATCGCAGCAGCGAGCGCAGCCACCATTGCCACCCTGGCGCTCACGATGGGCACCGTGACCACTCCAGCCCTAGCTCAGGACCTGGTCCCTCAATCGGACAAAGAAGCCGAGAAGATGGTCGAAGACAGACAAGCCGAGGACTCAAGCTCCCTCAATCGGAGCAACGTCCCCGAAGGTGTGAGCGTTGAGCAGGCCAAGAAGGCCATCGAGAAATCAGACGAGATCACCACTGCTGACGTCGAGTACGCAGCAGCGCTCGAGGACCTTCCCGATTCGGGAGTTCCCGAGGACTTCTACACGACCCCAGCGACGTTGCCGGATAAGAACGGCGGAGTGGTCAAGCAGGTGACTTCGAAGTTCTATCTCGATCCGGCCAAGCTGATAGAGCACAGCGCGAAATCAGAGACGTTCATGTACAAGACCACTGACGAAGAGGGCACAGCGCGAGCCGCAACCGCCACGCTACTGACCCCCGAAGGCGCGAACGAAGACGCAGAGGATGCCGTCGTCATCGCCCCAGGCACACAGGGCATTGCCGACAAGTGCGCCCCCAGCCGACAGATGGGCATGGGCACCGAATACGAAGGAATCTCCGTCACCTCGGCACTGGCGGCCAAGCGCCCCGTGGTCGTCGTCGACTATGTGGGACTGGGCACCGAGGGCGCGCACAGCTATCTCAATCGCGTCGAAGAGGGCCGCTCAGTGCTCGACGCAGCCAGGGCCGCGCAAGAGGTCGAAGGAAGCTCGATCAACGCCGACACGAAGCTTCAGCTGCGAGGCTATTCGCAGGGCGGACAGGCCACCGCAGCGGCTCTAGAGCTCAAGAAGGACTGGGCACCCGAACTCAATGTCGTGTCCGCCTCGGCGGGTGCCGTGCCCACAGACCTGTACAAAACCGTATCCGAACTCTCAAGCGTCTACACGGCCTTCGCCCTGTACGGGGTCGATTCGTTTGCGCGGCAGGCGGATGTCGACATGACCAAGCACCTCAACCAGAAGGGCCTCGACGCCGTCGATCGTGCCTCGAACCAGTGCACCATCGAGGCCCTCGTCTCGAATGCGTTCCTCGACACCGACAACCTGACCAAGGATGGAGCCTCATTCCAGGAGCTCATCGAGGACAATTTCCTCGAGGTGGCGGACAAGCAGAAACTCGGACAGGCGGAGATCCCCGACATTCCGCTGCTGGTCAACCACAGCCACCTCGATGACGTCGTGCCCTTCGCCCTCGGAAAAGAACTGGCCTCAACCTGGTGCGACGCCGGGCACAAAGTCCTGTTCCGGGACAACCTCGGGCCGACTCATATCGGCGGATACATCGCCACCGTTCCCCGAATCGAAATCTTCACGAACCGCACGTTCGCCGGGAACGCTCCGGTCGACAGCTGCTGGAGGTTATGACCCCCAGAGCAGCTCAAGGCCATAGGAGAGCCACAGTCATGAGCGACTCGCACTGAGGCACCACCTTTGTCGACATGGGCGATCCGCGCTGAAAGTCTCGTACTTTCCGGCCCGGGTCGCCCATTTCGTCGCGCCATAGCCCCGTCTGATGCACAGGCAGATCACCCTCGGCACGACCTCGAGCCGACGAGCCCGCACGGCCCGCCCCCGACATTCGCGCATTTCACGCACCTATGTTGCGCACATCACGCACAGCTGGCAGAATGACTTCATCGATGGACCTGGCCTCTGCGCGCTCCGCGTCGAAACATGCAGCACCGCACTGCGTCATATTGCTTGCGCTGCACATTCGCGAAAGCAGTATGCCAGCGATCTCGACACTGAAATCCAGACCGGACATCGCGCAAGGAAGCCGACAATGACGACGAATCACACCACAGACGGAGATTCCGCCTACGGGGCCTCCGCTTACGGCGGCTCAGCCGCAGACGCACCAGATGCCTCTGCAGCCGTCACGCCCAACGTCGACCCGTATCATCTCGATCCGAAGGACGTGCTCGAGCCGCCCACCACATTCGCGGGGAAGCTCAAGTACCTTGGCCCCGGTCTGGTCATCTCGGCAGCGGTCATCGGCTCCGGCGAGCTCATCACCACGACGGCTTTGGGTGCCAAGGCTGGCTTCGTCCTCCTCTGGCTCGTCATCATCTCGACCGCGGTCAAGGTCTGGGTTCAACTCGAGATCGCACAGTGGACGATCCTCTCGGGCAAGCCCGCGCTTGAGGGCTATGGGCACGTCGGCCCCCGCCTCATCGGTCGAGCCGGGTGGATCAATCTGCTGTGGATTCTCATGGACTTCGCGAAGGTGCTCCAGCGCGGAGGCATCATCGGCGGCGCTGTCGCCGCCCTGTCGATCATGCTCCCGGTCTTCGGCGAGCCTCTTTCCACACCCTCGCTCGTCTTCTGGACGGTCGTCTCTCTCGCCGTCGTCATCTCCCTGTTGGTGACGAACAAGTACAGCATCGTCGAGAAGTTCTCCGTCGCGGCCGTCATCATCTTCACCGTCTCCACGGTCGGGCTCGCACTCTCACTGCCATTCACCGACTTCGCCTACACCTCGGCGGACGTCATGACTGGACTGACCTTCGCGATCCCCGCGGGCACGCTCGGCTTTGCGGTCGCAATGTTCGGCATCACCGGAGTCGGGGCCGACGAGATGACCACGTACACCTACTGGTGCCTCGAGAAGGGCTACGCCCGCTACACCGGCCCCAATGACGGCTCCGCGGAGCGTGCGCGTCGTGCGCATGGCTGGATCTCCGTGATGCGCACCGACGTTCTTGTCTCCTGGATCGTCTCGACGGTGTGCACCATGTCCTTCTACGTCATCGGTGCCGCGATCCTCCACCCCCAGCACCTCGTCCCCGAGGGCAATGAGATGATCACGACGCTGTCGTCGATGTACTCCTCGGTGATGGGCGAAACCGGCCATTGGATCTTCCTGATCGGCGCCTTCGCCGTTCTGTTCTCCACCTTCATCGCGTCTTCGGCCAGCGTTCCCCGGCTATGGGCGAACACCGTCTCCATCCTCGGCGCGTTCGACTGGACGAACCTGCGCACCCGCACACGCATCATCCGCGTCCTCACCGTCGTCTTCCCCATCATTTGGGCAACGAGCTATCTCATCATCCAGTCCCCGGTGATCATGGTGCAGATCGGCGGAGTCGCCAGCGGCGTCTTCCTCGTCGCGGTCGTCATCGCCGTCTGGTACCTTCGCACCCGTGAAGTCCCTGCCGAGTTCAAGTCCAACAATTTCTTCACCGTGATGCTCGTCTTCGCCTCGCTGGCCATCGGGCTGCTGGGGATCTATTCAATATTCGAGACCTTCGGAATCGAGATCGGAGCCTGATGCGCCTGAGAGTCCTCACCCCTTCATTCGGAAAGTTCTCGGTCGCGCCCCGCGATCGCGCCGATTCCCTGAGCCTCGAGCTTGAGCACCGGACCGAGAATCACCCCAAGTCCGGTCGCGAGCTCATCACAGCACTGGACGGCGCCGAGGCGGTTCTCGTGGGTCTCGACCGGATGGACGCCGAGGTATTCGCCGGCTGCCCCGATCTCAAGGTGATCGCCAAACACGGGGCCGGGGTCGACAACATCGACCTCGAGGCAGCGGCGGCGGCAGGGGTGACGGTCGTGAATACCCCAGGCGCCAATGCCGATGCCGTCGCCGATCTGACCATGGGATTCCTGCTCATGGGCGCCCGACGCATACGTGAGGCCGAAGAGTCTCTGCGCAGCGGCCGGTGGGATGTCTTCTTCGGCACCGAGCTCAGCGGCAAGCAGCTGGGGATCCTCGGCTTCGGCCGCATCGGTCGGGCCGTCGCCAAGCGGGCGAGAAGCTTCGACTTGCAGATCGCGGCCTACGATCCCTTTGTTCCCGACGAAGCCATCGCCGCGGCCGGGGCACAACCTCAGAGCCTCGCCGAGGTGGTGGCGGGCTCAGATTTCCTCACCCTCCACCTGCCCGGTGGAGAAGAACCGCTGCTGTCGGCTCAGCACATCGAATCGATGCCGCGAGGTGCTGGGTTGATCAATGCTGCCCGCGGCGGATTGATCGATGAGGCGGCACTGGTCTCGGCACTGCACGACGGTCGGCTCGCCTTCGCGGCCCTCGACGCATTCGCCGCCGAGCCGCCGCCGACCGACGACCCACTGCTGCAGGCACCGAATCTCATCGCCACCCCGCACATCGGCGCCTACTCGGATATCGCCAACGCCAATATGGGCACCTGGGCCGTCGAAGACGTCGTCCGCGTGCTGCAAGGCCAGGAGCCGCGCTTCCCAGTTGCAGCGCCGCTTCTTTGATCTGAATCGGACGGCGTCGAAAAGCTCAATGGAATCGCTGGACTATCGATCCCAAACCTGAGATCGAGCTGGTCAAGGTGTCGCCCGATCGCAGGAAGACCTGCGGATCCCTACCAAATCCGACGCCGTGAGGTGTCCCCGTAAAGATCAGGTCCCCGGGGCGTAGCTCAATCACCGATGAGAAATGCTCAATGAGCGTCGGGATGTCGAAGACGAGCTTCGCAGTGGTTCCCTGTTGCAGAATCTCGTCGCCGCGGCGACAGTTGATCTCAAGGTTCGTAGGGTCCTCGACCTCTTCGGCTGTGGTGATCCACGGTCCGATTGGCGCGAAGCCCTCGTAGGACTTGCCCAATGAAAACTGCGGAGCGCTCGTTGCAGCGAACTGAAGCTCTCGGCAAGAAAGGTCCTGTCCCACCGCATACCCGGCAATATGGTTCCACGCCCTATCTTGTGAAATCTGTCTGCCGCCCTCTCCAATGACTGCGACAAGTTCAGCTTCCCAATCTACCGACGCCGAGGGCAGGGCCACGTCCGAGTCTGCCCCGGTCAGCGAGGATTGGAACTTCGTGAAAATTGCGGGCGAATCTGGTGTCGCGATATCAACTTCGTCAGCGTGGTCCTGATAGTTCATCCCGACTGCAAGAATCTGCGAGGGATCGGGGATCGGAGTTTGCAGACTTTCGCTTTGCACCTCAACAGCTTCGACTGCCCAGTCGATCCTGCGTGACAATTTCTTCAAATCGCCGATCCGCGCCAACAGCGCTTTCGTCGAGGTTGGCAGCTGGCCTTCTGAAGCACTCCCGATATCGATGGCAAGCAGGGCTTCGGCAGTGTCATGGATCAGGTGGGCGCGATTATCGATGCGAGCGATCTTCACTAGTGGTGGTCCTTCCAAACGGTGAGGTGGTTGAGCAACGCTGTAGCAGTCACAACGAGACTCCTGTAAAGCCCCGGGAAAGCTGAAATCCGACGTTGGGTCGGTGTCCGATTTTCTGCAGATAGGTCCCAGAGAATGCTTCAATAGTTCGATGGAGAATGATGTCTCCTCCCTCACCGTCGTTCCCAGTGAGGACCCCGTCGAACGTCCCGGTGTCGTCTACTGATTCAGAGAACTGAACTGTAGGCAGGAAACGGTGTGGAGACAGCGGTCTAAGTCCGGCGAGAACAGCGAAAACGTCGACGCCGCACGCACCCATGCCTGTCGCCGCTTCCGACCAATCCCCAGTGCTGGTTTGCATAATATGGAAGCCGAGATGGTCGATCGATTGTCCGTACTGAAGAGTCGCGTCCGTGGACTCCAAGTTCAAAGGCTCACGGAATTCGGGAACCTGCAGAAGTGGGTCCATTTCGTTTAGGACAACCCCGATCCCCCGATCCAGGAATGCAGTCGCTCCCGAGGCGAAAGCCCGGGCCGCACCAGGCGTAATCTCACGTGCGGCGCTCCCCATTCCGATGCTTCGCAAACAGCAGGGTGCCTTATCTTCACCCGACTGTGGTGAGTTGCGGGAGACCTCTTCGTTGACATGGGACTCAATCTTGCTAAGCACTGCGCTCGTCACCGACTCGATCCCGCCAGCGCGTTGGATACTCGCCCAGTCGAAGTCGGACGGGTCGATCCCACGCTTGTTCAGCTGATCAACAAAGTAGTCATTGTGCGTTTTCTCGCACCCGTGCTCGAGGAAAATGGTGTGCTTCAGTGTTTGGTGCACAGCGTATCCGACCATGGTGCGGGCAAAGAGGTCTTCTGCTTCTCCGCCCGAGACTCCGCAGCCCTCAGTATGAGGCAAGGCAATAGTCTCCCAGCGCCCGTCGGCTCGCTCATTCGCGCGACCGGCAATTTGTTCTGCGACCTGCCCCGAGCACAGGCTGGTTGGAAGGATCGCAATAGTTGTTTGGTCCTGCTTCAACACAGGCTCGATGTGCTCCCGATCGCTCAGTGGCAACGCTGGACGCCCTTGAGGAACAGCACGCGGTGTCGACGGGATGTTCTCGTCGGCGACGTGCCAATCACGCCAGACCTGCACTTGAGACTGACCCGTGAGTTCGCCTTTGCTAAGACGACCTGAAGCGACCGAGAGAGTCAACTCAAATAGCTCGTCAGCGGCTTCATCGAACGGACGCCCCTCCATCAGCGAACCGGCGTTGAAATCCATATCGCTCTGGAGTAACGAGTATCGCTCTGTCGTCGTGACGATCTTGATCGTGGGCACGAATGGAAAGTTTGTGATCGAGCCATTGCCTGTCGTGAATAGGATGACGTTTGCCCCGGATGCCACCTGACCTGCGATACTCTCCAGGTCATTCCCTGGGCTGTCCATAAAGTAGTACCCCGGACGGTCCATCGGCTCTCCATAGCCGATTACGTAGTCGAGGACCGTCTCATGCGCGCGTTTCCGTCCAGCACCCAGGGACTTCAACGTGATGTTATACAGGCCGCGGTAAATGTTTCCTCCGGATACGTTCCCTTCGGCAGATTGACCATGTCTGCGAGCGTATGCTTTGAATGCGTTCTGCTTATCCAGAAAACTACGAACAACTGTGTCATCACGAACTTTCGCCAAGACGTGTTCTTCGGCACCGATGAGCTCGTCGGTCTCAGCGAGATTCGCGGTGCCTCCCCGCGCAAGAGCCTTCTCGACTGCAGCACCGAGCAGCGGATTAGCTGTCACCCCGGAAAAGGCGTCCGAGCCTCCACACTGCAGACCAAGCTTAAGCGCAGACATCGGAGCCTCGCCAGCGACCTGACGTTGAGCCTTGGCCACTAATGGATTTACGATTCTTTTGAGAGCTTCAACGTCCTGAGCCTCATTGATCCCGGCAGTGAAGAAGCGCACAGTGCTCGAATAGTACCGATCGCCGAGTTCACGCAATGCCGAGTGGAGCTCCTCGTTACTGATAGGAGAGTCCTCCGAAGTGACGTACACCGCGGCGGCTATATTAGGATTCACTGCGAACCCAGCGAGAGTTCGCAGTACGAGGTTTCGGTTGTTGAAGGACCCCTCACTCCCTGCTTCGGTATGGACAACGGGCGCTATTCCATGGAAGTTGTCTCCAGTTTTCACATCATCCGCGATCGCTGCAGACGAGGATAGCACCAGATTCCTTACCAATGACGTCACACCGATTACGGCAACATAGTTCCGAGTCCCCCATCCGCGGCTTTCACTTCGATGGAATCCCAGGAAAGTCTTCGAGTCCCTCAGAAGCTCCCGTTGCGGGAAGTACTGATCCGGTTCTGGCACTATCTGCTCGACCGTTGTGTCACGATCGGAGAAGTTGACGGTTAGGCCCTGCTGATATTCGTCCGGGTCGCGAAGTTCGAGGACCTTTTTCATCTTCGCGTTACAAAGATACTCACCAACCGAAATGTCGGCGACGGCGTATCCGAACGGATAGGACCATGATCTCACTGCCTCGTCGACTCCAATATGTTTAACAGCGAAACGATGCCCCTTAGGGACTGTCGTTTGAACCTCGATATCGGTTCCTTCGATGTCGAGGATTTCACCTGCCACGATTCGCTCCGTCGCTATGGCTACGTTGTCTCCGAGGTCAGGAGGTAGAAATTTGATGTTCATAATGCTTCCCCTTCGATATTCACGTGCCCCAGCGTCACTGGGGGTCAGTTGATTCAGCCCTCGCGCGGGCGTCGGAGTGTGTCTGCGTACTCGCATCTCCCGGATGTTCAAGCTGCGGATCGATGCCACGCTTCATCTGCCATTTATAAATCAGTGTCGTCAGCACCGGAGTGAGAATCGCGGTTGTAACAACGGCGCCAGCCACCTGTGTCGTTGCAATTCCCGCTATTTCGGAGTACGCCGGATCAATCGAAGCGACGACAGCAGGTGTTGCCACTGCATTGCCCGCCGTGGAGGACTCAGCGGCGCCAGAGATGAGATTCCGCCGTTCCCTCGGGGTACGTTTGACGACGTGGATGAGATGAAGGAACAGCATTGCCCCTCCGCCCGATAGCGCCACTGTCATGATGCCCAATAGCACTCCCGGCGGACCAGCGGCGATAATATCGCCAAAATCAATTCCGGTACCCAGTGGGAACGCGAAGAATGGGATGAGAACGGACTCGCCGGGCCGCAGAAACTCTCGGATTCTAGGATCGAGATTGCCAAGAATGAATCCGATCAGGATCGGAATGATGACGGAAATGAGAGCGACAAACGGCACATCGGCCAGCCCTGCTGCACCGAGAACCACCAAGGTAAAAAATGGACCGTCGTTCAGCGCGATAATGGGGAAAGTTCCTCGGTCGGTCTTGTTGCCAAACTCCTTGGTCAGCGCTGCAAACAGTCCGCCGTTGGAATTGATCATTGCCGCGATGATGGCAAGTGGGGTTAATGACCATAGGACACCGCCAGGTATGAGGAATCCGACCACTAGTCCGACAGCAACTCCCGCAACCAGTTTGCCCAGAAGAATAGCGAAGCCCTTCTGCACCACGGGTCCCGTCGACTTCACGGTCAGCTGAGAACCCATAATCAGCAGGAAGATGCCGATGATGGCGCTTGCTCCATCTTTGAAAGCTGCTTGAGTGAATCCACCTATCTCAAGCACTTGGGGAAAGAAGCTGTTGATGGTTGCTCCTAAGAGCAATGGAACGATCATCAATCCGCCGGGAATTCTGTTGACTGTCTTCAGAATATTCATCGTGTCTCCTTTGACATGAACTACCCATTTATCCGAACTCACAGGACTCGCTGATCACCAAGCGTCCAAGCGAATCCAAGCCATCACACGAAGCGCAAACTCAACGCCATCGTGACTGCGCTCGCCACCATTTCCGGGGCAAACTCGGGATCAATGGTTTGAATTACAGTTTTCGCAGTGCGGGCATAGTGCTCGGCCAAAAGTTCAGCCGCCCACGCTGCCTGCCCCGCAACGTAGGCTTCGCAGATTGCGCTGTGATCTTGCGAGCTCTGCGCCCAGTTGACGTCTGACCCGACGAGGTAGATATGCCGGTAGCGTTCGGCGTGGTCGAAGTGTCGGGAAATAGACGTCTGGAAACGCTCGTGCACCCCACCTGCCATTGACATATGGAAGCGTCGATGAGCCGAGCTCCACTCATCGATGTTGTCGTCACGGATTGCGGTGAACATCGCTTCCAAATTGCTCCGCGCCTCGTCCCGTTGTCGATTAGAGGCATGCTTCGTACTCTGAAAGATGGTCAGAGCTTCCTGCTGTATCCGCAGCGCATAGAGTGCGTCGAGGTCTGCCGGATTCACATCAGCGATTGTCACACGCTTATTGGCTTCGACCCTCGCCAGCCCTTCATGCTGAAGCATCCGAAGCGCTTCTCGCAACGGTGTTCTGCTGACGCCGAGCTCTTCGGCCAGCTTCACCTGGCTGATCGAAGTGTCTGCGGGTATGCGATTGCTAATGATGTCGGCACGAAGTCGCGAGTGCGCGTATTCGACCAACCTACGGTTTTCGCCTGTAATCGCCACCACGCCCCCATAGAGTTCAGCACAAACATTGTCATTAACTGTATACAGTTCTGAGTGTTAGAGCGACGTTATCATAACTTGCGCGCTGATTCTCGGTACTTCAGGGTTAGATTCAGAATTTTCTGTACACACTTGAGGATGAACGAGCACCACAATCTCAAAGTCTCGCTCAGTGCCTTTACCCGTTCCAGTGATCGCCAAACATTAAGGGAGGGTCTACACCGATTAAGTGCAGACCCTCCCTTAATGGGCCCAGGTAATAGTCCTGAGAGAGTAGAGCCTCAGGCCAATCCACGCCCAAGATCAGCGGTGACTGTCTCTGAGATCTGTTGCTTCGCCGCGTCGGAGAGCGCGTTGAATGGAGCCCGCGCCGGACCCAGGCCGAATTCGCGGACATTGGCTGCGTGCTTGACCACGGTGTTGGGGTTGCCAAGCGCCAGGCAGTTGCGGATCGGACGAATGCTGTCCTGCGCGGCGCGCGCACCCGCCGAATTCCCGGAGACGAAGAGGTCGTAGATCGACGCCATGGTCTTCGGATAGACGTTCGCAATACCGCTGATGCCGCCGGAACCGCCGGCGAGGAGTGTCCACAGAATGAGTGAGTCATTGCCGGAGATGACGTCGAAACTCTCCCGGTCTGTGCGCTCCAGGTACTGCAGGATCGTGTCGAAATTTCCGCTCGAGTCCTTCACCCCGGTGATGTTGTCCACCTCGGCCAGCTTTTCGAGAGTTGCGGGAGCCACAGCATTGCCTGTTCGCGCGGGAATGTTGTACACGATGACCGGGACATCGACCGACTCCGCCACAGCTCGGAAATGATTGGAGATCTCCGCTTGTGACGCCGCAGCGAAATACGGGGTGATGATCGAGAGCGCATCGGCTCCAGCAGCCGCGGCATCCTGCGCGATGGTGATGGTCTCTCGGGTCGTGGCGGCGCCTGCGCCGATGACGACGGGAACCTGGCCGGCCACCTCATCGACGACCAGTCGAGTCGCTTCGGCGCGCTCGGCCGCGGACTGAGCGTAGAATTCTCCGTTTGTGCCCAGGGCGAAGATGCCGTGGATACCGGCATCGAGCTGACGGCGCACGTGAGCGCGCAGAGCCGATTCGACGAGCTTTTCGTCGTCATCGAACGGAGTGGCTACTGCGGCGAGAACGCCTGTGATCGAGGACATGGGTCTTCCCTTCCTAAGGATGTGAGTGAAGTTCAGCGGTTGTATTTGGGCTGCGATCCGCGGACCGAGACTGTTGCCTCGTCGATCGCAGTGAGAACATCTTCTGGCAAGGGACCATTGGCCACCGCAGCGATGTTCGCTTCCAGCTGCGAGACACGGCTGGCACCCAGCAGAAGGGAATCGATTCCCTTGCCGCCTGCCACCCACCTCAGAGCCAGCTCTGGTTGAGGGATGCCGGCTTCATCGGCGACGGCGGCGAATGCTTCGACCATCGTCAGCACCGAATCGGAGAGATACCGCTGGGAGTACATCTGCGCGAGGACCGATCCGGTGAAGCGGTCCGGGGTGCCGTCGCTGGACGGACGCCGGGCCAGAAGCCCACCGGCGAGCGGGTTGTAGGCCATCGTCGCGATGCCGTGCGCAGCACCGCACTCGAGCCATTCGTCTTCGATCTGGCGGGCGAGCACACTGTAGACGTTCTGCGCGATCACGGGTCGTGGGGCACCAGCGACACCCGCAGCAGCGATGACGTCCACGGCCTGCCATGCGGCGAAGTTCGAGATGCCCAGGGCTTTGATTTTGCCCTCAGAATGCAGCTGCGCCACGGCTCCCATAGTTTCCCCGAGACTTGCAGCCCGGTCCGGCTGGTGCAGGTAGAAGAGGTCGATGGAGTCGACGTCGAGGCGCCGCAAGGAGCCCTCGACACTGGCCCTCAGCCCTTTCGCCGACAGCGGCGAATCGTCTCCTGCATCGGCGTGGGGCATGCCTGCCTTGGTCGCCAGCACAATGGAGTCGCGATGCTTCTTCACAAGTGGTGAGATGAGGCCTTCGGTGGCCGACTTCGCGTAGCCGTTGGCGGTGTCGATTCCGGTGATGCCCGCGGCCAGGGCCGCTTCGATCACTTCGTGCGCGGTCACCTCCGGGACGGTGTCTCCGAAGGTCATGGTGCCTAGAACCAGCGGTGACAATCGGACGGGGACACCGTCCAAGGAGAGGCTCTTGTCTGCTGTCATACGGTGCTCCTCGTCGAGTGAATGGTGCGATCCATGTGAAAGAATCATCTCACTTCTGCGTGCAACGTGCAAAGATTTGCGCATTTCGCGCAATCGTGGCAATCTGGAACTCCAGCCAGATCGGACGCAAAGGAGTGCCATGCCTGCACGCGACCCCGGCATGCTCATTCTTGCCGACGACCTCAGCGGAGCAGCGGAAGCGGCAGCAACCCTCGGCACTCCTGTCCGCATCCTCCTCACCGACTCGAGTGGACGACCGACCTCATCCGAGAGCGCGAATGCGGCTCCGCAGGATGTCGCGCTCGACCTCGACTGCCGCTATCTCACAGCGGTCGAAGCAGCCTCACGCACACGCTCTGCGCTCGAGACACTGCGAACCGAGAATCAGACCACCATCATCAAGGTCGATTCTCTGCTGCGTGGAAACGTCAGAGCACATCTGTCGGCGGCTCTGGAGAGCACGAACGGACCGGTGATCTTCGCTCCGGCACTCCCCCAGCTCAACCGCACCGTCATCGGCGGCGTCCCCTACATCGACGGTATACGGCTTGCCGATACACGCGCCTGGAACATCGAAGACCATTCGGGCCCGGACAGTCTCAATGACCTCTGCCCCGAAGCACCGACTCTCCTCGAACTCGACCAGCTTCGCACGAGCAGCCCGCACGAACTGGCAGCACGATTCCGGTCAGAGCGCCTCATCATCGCCGACGCCGAAACCATGGACGACATCGGGCAGGTCATCGCCCTCGCCGCATCCACCGGTGCCACAGTCGTCGGATCAGCAGCATTGGCCCGCGCCATCGCCGACGGTCGAGCCCTCAGATGCTCTGCGCCGCTCGTCGAACCGCCCACAGCCCCGAGCGCTCCGGTCCTCTTCATTCTCGGCACTGCGGCAGATCGCATCGACGATCAGTTGGCCCACCTGCAGGAACACGCCCAAGTCGGCGTCCTCGACATCCCTGCCACCGAAGTCTCGGCCTGGAACGACAACCCCGATGCCCTGCACGTCACCGCCGCTGAAATCCGGAATCGGCTGACCGGCGGCAACCTCGTCATCCGGCTCACGGACACCGGAGACTCGGTCGATCCTCGCCCACTTCCAGGCCTTCTGGCCGAACTCGTCGCACGCTCGCTCATGGACATCGGTCCTGTCCACCTGGCCGCCACAGGAGGCGAGACGGCACGAGCAGTGCTCGACCGCCTCGGTGTCGGGGAAGTCGTCACGATGCGCGAAATCCACCCCGGCGCGGTCCTATCTCAGGTGGGGACCACCTCGGCGAGGCCCGGTGAACATAGTGAGCTCGGTCGTGTCGTCACGCGACCCGGCGGCCAGGGAGACGACGATTCCCTCACTCTCATCCACGAAGCGCTGACCCACGGGACAGCGCCCACCCCGATCACCGTCGCAAACCACGAAGGAGAACGAATGACATCGCGTCCCACAGTCGCAGTGACCATGGGCGACGGAGCCGGAGTCGGACCAGAGATCTGCGTCGCCGCCTGCCTCGACCCCACAGTGCTCGAGGTTGCTCGACCCGTCGTCATCGGCGATGCGGCTCGGCTCGAACAGGCCGCCGAGATCCTCGGCGTCAGTGCGTCGATCCGCGTCATCGACTCCCCGGCTGCGGCCGAGGACTGCCCAGGCGTCATCGACGTCATCGACCTCGGCCTGCTGCCTTCTGACCTGGAGTGGGGACGGTTATCCGACACTGCCGGCGACGCCGCATTCCGCTATATCGAACGAGCGTCGCAGCTGGCCATGTCTGGCGACGTCCAGGCAATCTGCACGGCGCCGCTGAACAAGGAAGCGCTGCACTCCGCCGGCCATCAGTACCCCGGGCACACCGAGATGCTGGCCGCTCTGACCGGAACTGAGGAGGTCTCGATGATGCTCTCTTCACCCAAACTGCGAGTCATCCACGTGACGACCCACATCGGCCTCATCGATGCCGTGGCCACAATCGAGCCCGGCCTGGTTGAGCGCACGGTCCGTCGCGGGAATGACGCACTCATCAGAGCAGGAATCGAGCGGCCCCATATCGGTGTCTGCGCGATCAATCCGCATGCAGGAGAGAACGGACTCTTCGGCTACGGGGAAGAGGCGGAGAAGATCGCTCCCGCCATCACCGCACTCCAGGGCGACGGAATCGACGCAGTCGGCCCCCTCTCTGCCGACACCGCATTCTTCCTCGCAGGACGAGGCGACTACGACCTCATCGTCGCGATGTACCACGACCAGGGGCACGGGCCGATCAAGGTGCTCGGCATCGACGCCGGGGTCAACATCACTGTCGGACTTCCCGTGATCCGCACGTCCGTTGACCATGGAACGGCGTTCGACATCGCCGGCACCGGCAAGGTCGACACTGAAAGCATGAGTGAAGCCATGCGACAGGCCGCAACACTGGCGACTGTCTGAACCTGTCCAGCACCAAGATTCCAGCGCCCTCGTGATCGCTGAGGCAACCCCAGACCACCGGCCGGGGATTCAGCCAGCCGTGGTCAACCGCGATACAGTGGCCGCACGGCTAAGAGCCGCCCATCGGCGGGCGGCAGGTTTCGACCACCGACAGCAGACATCGGAGAGTGATGAACGCAGGCGATAGGCGCGAGGAGATCATCCAGCGGGTTCGGGCGCAGGGCGAGATGAGTGTCGAGACTCTCTCGGAGATGCTCGGTGTCACCGCCTCGACGATCCGGCGTGACCTCGCGCGACTCACCGACTCAGGGGACCTCGCACGCACCTACGGCGGTGTCATTGCCGTCCCCGCGGAAGCGGAGAGCACTCTGGATGAACGCTCCCACGAGGCTCCTGAAATCAAGCGGGCGCTTGGTGCGTGGTGCGCGCAGCAGGTACCGGCGGGGTCACATGTCCTCCTCGACGCGGGCAGCACGACTGCGCAGATCGCACGCGCACTGCGCGAGACGACTCCGCTTTCGGTCGTGTCCACAGGGCTCACCTCTCTGCAGCAGATGACGGGCGCGGAGGGGATCGAATTCACCCTCCTCGGCGGCCGGTACCGGTCGATCAGCCAGGGCTTCATCGGTCCGATCACCGAAGTCGGATTGGAGAAGTTCACCTTCGACTTCGCCTTCCTCGGCGCCGATGCCGTCACATCCGAAGACGGCGTATGCGAGGCCACAGCAGAGCAGGTTCGGCTCAAAGAGCTCATGAGCCGACGTGCCACCCACGTCTTCGTCGTCGCCCACTCGGCCAAGCTGGGCCAACGCCCCTTCCATGCCTGGGCAGACCTGGGCAATGGGTGGACGCTCGTGACCGATGAGGCAGCTGAAGCTGAGCAGATCACGGCATTCGAATCCCGCGGCATCCGCGTGGTCACCGTCGACGACATGGGCAAGGCACACGACTAGAAGGACTCGCTCCCCGACACCCCCGACGGATTCAACCCCAGAGTTTGCAGTCGGTATGGACTTGGTCCTCGACTCCTGAGATCCAGTCCTCGGCGAAGACGACGTGCCTGACTGCTCGACGTGAACTGTAGGCGTAGACGACGTGGATGAGCCCCTCGGAGTCGACGATTCCGTGCGGATACTCCTGCCGGCGGTTGCTGCGCAGATTGCCGGAGCCGGTGAATCCGTCGCCGGGCTCGATGACCCGGCGCACCGGCCAGGTGCGGCCTTCGTCGTTGGAGACGGCGATGACCATTCTCATCCGCTCATAGGGCCACACCACCTCGGCGGGCTCGTGAGTGACCTGGTGCTCGTTCGAGACCAGAGCCAACATGCCGGAAGGCAGAAGGAATGCACTGAGACCGGCGTTGTTATTCGGCACATCGGTTGCCTCTGGAACGGTCCAGGTCTCGCCTCCGTCTTCGGATCTGCTGATGTAGACCCAATCGGCGAAGCGCGAGCGGAACAGACACACCAGGCGCCCGGGCTCAAGCTCGACGACATTGGGGTGGACCGGCCGCTCGCGTCAGGGAATTCGATCTGGTGCCAGGTGCTGCCCTCGTCCTCGGAGATCTGAAGCACCGGCTGGTCCGAACCGTTCTTCGAATCGTCGTCGAAGCACAGCCATTGGGGATGAACCCATCTGCCGTCGCTGAGGACCTGGATCGGTTGGCGGCAGAATGTTCCTTGCCTGTCGAACAGCGTCTGCGGCTGAGACCAGTTCTTGCCACCATCAGCGGAGCGAATCACCTTCACCACCGAGGTGTGCTGCAGGTTGAAGGTCTCAGGCACACCTGACTGCCGCGACAGCTGAGAGGTGTAGACAAGCCAGATCTGACCATCGGGGGCCTCGAACAGACCGGGATTCTGGTCTGATCGGATCTCGTCGTGCGTGACAGCCGCAGAGGCAGACCACGTGGCAGCGTTCGAGTCGAATCGGGAAACGAGCACGTCGATGTCCTTGTTGCCCTCATCGCTGCCGCCGAACCAGGCCGCGAGCAGGGTTCCGTCACGCAGTGCCAGAACCGACGGAGCGTGGTTGGAACGGCGATCGGTCGGGATGACTGCCGCGGCATTGCCCGAATCGTCGAAGTATCGGAGCCTGCCGTCGGCGGGCGGCTCGGATACGTGTTCAAGCCTCTCGTTCGCGAGCAGATTCATGCGTGACTCCTTTGCTGTGTGGTCCGGTCAGTGTCGCATCCGATGCAGATCATCCGAAGGCGGTTTCAAACATCGACGGAATCTGCATCGCAATCTGAAATCCGATGATGATCGCAATGACACCGAGAAGAGCGAGCAGCGCCGTCTGCCATTTCGGGTTCACCGCGTAGCTGTGCATGTGCTTCTTCCGCGATGTCAGGAGCAGAATGCAGACGACGATGATCGGCAGGCTGAGCACCGTCGAGATTGCGGTGCCGACGATGTTGAGTGAGATGAGATCCGGTGCGCCCGGAATGGTCGAGACCAAGGGGACGATGATGAAGACGATGGCCTGAATCCACCGGAACGCAGGGTTCTCCTCATCTCGGCCCAGGAACTTCCGCATCGAGGGGACGGAATGGTTGATGCCGTTGATCGCGAGCTGCGCGAACCCACGAGACTGCGGGGGGAAGCTCGTCATCGCGGCGAAGAAGATGCACATCCACAGCAGGAATGGCCCCGCCGGCCCCACCGCGACGGAGAGCATGTGTGAGAGGTCGAACTCATCAGCGATCGAGAATCCTGGATGTGCGGCGCTGAACTCCGCGGCGACGATCCAGAACAGAAGGTTGATGACGAGCAGAGGTGCCATTCCAGCGATGAGGTCGAACTGCTGAAGGCGACGATATTTCGGTCCGACCCAGCCTTTGTCCCGCATGAAGCCGGAATACAGCAGGTTCGGCATGTTGCCGGCAATCGTGCCGATGGTGGCCGAAGCGATGACGATGGGGGCGAAGGCGGAGGTGTTCTGCTCCTCAGGGATCTCGAATGCGAGTCCCTGCATGAAGCCCCCGATGTCGAAGGTACCGATCTTGATCAGCGCATAGACGAACGCAATGATCATAGCCACCGAGGCGAAGCGCGCGAAGTACTCGAGGACGACGAACTGCTTGCGCAGCATCACCAGCGACAAGGTCAGCGCTACGATGATGATCGCGCAGAAGAAGCGGCCCCAGCCACCGCCCCATTGACCGCCGGTGAGCTCATGCAGTCCGGTGGACGCCGCGAGAACGAAGGTGGCCTGGGTGATGAAACCGGCAACGATGACGACAGCGGCCATAATTCCCGGAAGCACGGGGGCCAGCCGTGCGAATCCATCGAGGATCTGTGTGTCTCCGTGCCTATTCATCAGCGTGTACTTGGCGATGGAGGAGATGATGAAGGTGCGAGCGATCAAGGACAGCACCAGAGTCCACAACAGCGCATATCCGTACGATGCACCTGAGACCGAGGAACTGACGAGGTCGCCTGTGCCGAGGAAGGACATTGCCAGCACGAGGCCCGGTCCCACCGACGTGACGAGCCCGAGGCCGCGTGGCAGAGGAAGCTGATTCGGCTTCGGTGAGCCGGAACTGCCGTTCATGCTATGGACGTCCGTGGCCATGGCGTGCACTCCAGTGTGTAGACGAATGTATGGCTGGTGACCGCGGTCTCAGGGTCGCTGACACAGCGTAGCGATGCAGCAAGAAATCTGCGCGGTCTACGTAGAGAGTAGACCATAGCTGCGTGTTTCGCGCAACAAATAGTCCAGATACCGGACGTTTGGCTCATTTTGCGCACAGTGGTGGAAGACTGTTGGCTTGATAAGAGCTCGAGGTTGATTCCGCAGTTGAGTTCGCGGCGTTCGCCCCGTCTCGACGACGCAATGCGAAGGAGCAGAGTCCCGATGGAGTTGATCCACTATCTCATCATCGGAGCGGTGGTGCTGGGGTCTTCCTGCGTGCAGGGCTCCGTCGGGTTCGGTCTGGGAATGATCACGGCCCCGGTGCTCGTACTGCTCGAACCGAACCTGCTTCCTGCCGCACTGCTTCTGCTTGCCACTCTCACTTCGTTCACCGCCTTCATCCGCGAACGTGCCGACGTCGACTGGAAGCTCGTCGGCTGGGGCGCGCTTGGCCGATTGCCGGGAATCGTCATCGGCACGACTGCAGTGGTGCTGCTGCCGGATCAAGGACTGTCCCTGCTCCTAGCGGTCACAGTCCTCGCCGGAGTCGGTCTCAGCCTCGTGGGCTGGTCGCCGGCTGCCAGCAACCGCAACATGTTCTTCGCCAGCAGCGTCTCTGGCATCTTCGGCACGTCGACAAGCATCGGCGGCCCGCCCATCGCCCTGGTCCTGCGCTCTCTGGATCCATCATCGATGCGGTCCACGATGAGCGCCTACTTCACCATCGGCAGCATCCTGTCCCTGACCGGTCTGACGATCGGAGGCGAGGTCCGAAGTGAACACCTGATCGCGGCGGCCACTCTGCTGCCATTCATGCTTGCAGGATTGTGGCTGTCGAACCTGGTGATCCGACGAGCGAACAAGACAGTTCTCTATCGTGTGGCTGTCAGCGCATCGATCCTTGGTGCGATCCTGGTCATCGGCGAGGTTGCGGCTTCCCTGCTCAGAGCTTGAGGTATGACAGAAACATCGACACCAATGTCGCAACGACGACCGAGTTGAAGCCGAAGGCGACGATGACGTTCGTGCGGACCAGTCTCCATCCTGCGCGAGTCACGGCTCGGCCCGGCAGAGCTGCCGTCATCGTCGAGGACAGCACCGCGAACGTGAGGTAGTCGCTGAAGACTCTCTCCTCCGGCATGTCGAATTCGAGTTGTCTGGCACCGGGGCTTCCACCGCCGCCGAGGTCGAGTCGCATGAATTCGAGAGCGAACGAATACACCATGACCGACCACGAGGCGACGACATTTGCCAGGCCGAGGGTGACTGCGAGGCCGATGTTGGTTTCGGACCCCATGGTGACGAGGTAGACGTTGAGGATGATCGCGACATACGCAGCGATGGCAGCCCACGACACTGCCCCTCCCGTGCCTAGATATCGTGCCCAGAATGTTCGCCTTCGCGCGAGCGCCCATCGAGAGTGGACCATGAGCTCGGTCTCGCTCAATTCGTTCAGCCCCGCGTGGGTCCACAGCAGGTAGACGAGGGCGAACACCGGCCAGGCGACGAGGAAGAGCGCGATGAGCTTCGCGAAGACCTCACCCAGCTGCAAGGCTTCAGGCCCGAGCGGGCTGAAGTCGAACCCCAAGACCAGGACAAGTCCGACGATGAGTGCCGGCACCATGGCCACGTTCGCGCGCGTGTCATCGGAGATCGTGATGACTTGGCTGTGCGTGGGCCTCATGACAGGACGGTTCCGCTTCGGTTGTGGCTGATGAGCTCATCATCAGCTTAACCGAGCCCACGCTGCCGACGCAGTGGACGATCTATGTCGACGTATCAGTCATTCTTCGACACAGATCGTCGGTCCCCGCTGGTGCAGGTTCACTGGGACCATTGACCGTGGAGTTCGTCTTCTGTGCAACACATGTGGGGTACGCACTACCGCATATATCGGCAAAGTGATTAAATGATCTAATAACCTATCTCAGCTCGACGAGGAGCAGCCATTGGTCATTCTCCATGCGGTCATCGCAATTCTCGCGGTTGTCCTTCTCATCATCCTGTTGAAGGTCGATCCAGTGATCTCGCTGGTCATCGGTGCCATGTACTACGGCATCGCTGCTGGTCTCGGCTTGGAAAAGACACTGACGACAATAGTCGAAGGGTTCGGCTCGATCATGGCCGAGGTGGGGCTGCTCATCGGCTTCGGGGTGCTCATCGGGGCATTGCTCTTCACTATGGGGGCATTGCAAAGATTCGTCGAGCTACTTCTCCGACTCCTGGGACCGCGGAAGCTGCCCTACGCACTGGCAGCAGCACTCACCGCGGTCTTTCCTTCGATCTACGTCGACGTACAGCTTGTACTCGCATCGCCATTGGCTCGGAATGCTGCACCCGCGCTCGGGCGTCGGGGCTTGGGCATCATGGCAGGCTCGGTCACTGCCGGCATCCTCGTCGGATACGTGTTTGTGGTCCCTGGCCTCGGCACGATTTCGATCGCAGGCCTCCTGAACATTCCTCTTGCACAGATGCTCGGCATCGGACTCGCCGTCGGTGTGGCTACGGTCCTGCTGACGGTGTTCGTCTATTCGTTCCTCGTCAATCGCGGGGTGTGGAATCCCGCGACAGATGAGACCGGAATCGTACCCGACGCAGAACAGGACGATTCGTCCGAGGCCGGTGGAACCACCACCGTTCGAACTCGTCAGCCGCATTTGGCATTGGCGCTCAGCCCGGTCTACGTGCCTCTGATCCTCATTGCCACCGGGGCAATTCTCAGCGCCTTCAACGCCGCGAATTCCGTCACCGATTTCCTCGGCGATCCGGTCTTCGCCCTGTTCTTGGGGCTCGTCATCGCGTATGTGCTCTCGCAGATCTTCAATGGTCGGGAGAAGACGAATTCGTCGATGGAAGAAGGCTTCAGCACCACTGGGCAGATTCTGCTCATCACCGGTGTCGGTGGGTCTCTTGGCGAGGTCATCAGCGCTACGAACCTGGCAGACGTTCTCGGCGGTCTCTTCACAGCGAATTCGGCCGCTCCCGTCATCGTCAGCGTCCTCATCGCGTGGCTCATCGCCGCTGTTCTGCACCTCGCGATCGGTTCCATCTCTGTCGCGGCGATCGCAGCTGCCGGCATCATCGGACCTATCCTCGGTCAACTCGATGTCTCACCGATCATCATCGGTCTCGCCATCGGCTCGGGTGCTTTGTTCGCGCTGCAGGTCAACAGTAATTTCTTCTGGATGTTCCAGACGATGATGCAGGTGACGACCAAGGGTGCACTGAAGGCGCTGACCTTTGTCACGGCCCTCGCCTCTGTCATCTCGCTCATCATCGTCTGCCTGCTCACACCGTTCTTCTGACACCGACTCGATCGTGAAGGGCTTCATCAGCCCATCTGAACCGGTTTCGGAGCCAGCGGTTCTCAGCTCTTCCGGAGGAGGCGGGATTGGACTGGCTCTCGATCTCGGTGTTGTCCCAGAGACCGCAGGCAGGAATCAGAAATCGTCGCCGAGAAGCTACCATGGGCTGACAACAACGATGTTGCGATCGCCGCCGGGGCCCACACCCAAAGATCCTGCGCTTCGCACCGGAGACTGGGAGGAGCAACTCCATGGCTGAACCACCGACGCCTCATTCCACCCCGGACCCGCTACGGTTCTCGACCGCCCAAATCCCTTCCAAGAATCGAATCGAATATTGGGAAGCACATAATGCCAAGGCGCTCATCGGCCTAGACATTCGCACCTTGGAGGACACTCCCCTGATGGCAGAGGAGATCAACCTCCACTTCCCTGCGCTCCGGTTTGCCGGAGTCAAGGGCTCATCCCAGATCGTCGAGCGTTCCGCACGAATGATTGCCGCTCATCCCACCGGTGACATCGCCATATTCTTCGCAATGAGCGGTGATGCGTTTTTCTACCATTCCAAGGGGACGATTCTCCTCAAACCTGGCCAGGCTGTCGTCTACGACGCGGACCGGCCATTCGTCCGCGGTTTCTCACACGGCCTCTACGAGCTGGTGCTCACCATCCCGCGAGAAGACTTCGCCCACCTGGCAGGCGGAAGAGATCTCAACGAACCGCTGGTGTTTGAGTTCGGGTCGGATCTGCGCAGACGATTCTCCAACCCCAGCGCCACAGACCTGGTCTCGGTGATTGACTCCGCACTGCGGCGGTCCCCCGACGATCTGTATCGAGTGGAGCAGGAGACCTTCGAACTGGTCGAACGAATGCTCTCGCCCATGGTGGATTCCGGCCGGGAGGCCAGGTATCGACATGCCTTGCAGGAGATCGAGCGTCATTTCGGCGACGGCGCGCTCAATCGCGCGAAGGTCGCTGCGACCATCGGAGTCAGCGAGCGTCAGCTCTCGCGCATCTTCGCTGCAAAGGACGAGACCTTTGCCGACCACCTGCAGAACTATCGATTGCAGATCGCGGAGACAATCTTGGCTTCGGAGCCTCACACCACGGTCGCCGAAATCGCACGTCGGTGCGGGTTCGCCTCTCCCTCGCATTTCTCCCGTGTCTTCAAAGCTCGCACCGGGTTGACTCCGCTGGAGCTGCAACGCGCAACCGAGTTCTAGAAGGACTTCCAGAGCATAGATTCATACTCCCCAGCATCTCAATCCATTGTTCTGAGTTATCGCTTTGGTCTGAGCGGGACAGACGATGTCCCAGCCGGGACGAACTCTTCACATCGCGAATGTGTCCCACAACACTGTCCAGAGACAGCAACTCCGGCCAATCTCCGAAAGCTGCTCCAGGGAGAGGACACATTCGATGACTAAGACCATCGCAACAGAATCGCCGAGGCAGACGATCAATCCCAAGGATCTTCGCCATGCGTTCGGAAAGTTCGCCACCGGTGTGACCGTGGTGACCTGCCAGGCGCCCGACGGCGCACCGCACGGCGCTACGGTCAATGCCTTCACCGCCGTCTCACTCGACCCGCCATTGGCCCAGGTGACACTGATCCGCGGCAACAAGGCATCCGAGTATCTCGAGGACCGGCCATTCGCCATCAATATCATGTCCGAAGATCAGCTGAGCACCTGCATGAACTTCGCAGGAAAGCCCTCGAAGACCCCGGTGAAGTGGCGTTGCGAAGGCGAGATCCCTGTCCTTGAAGGCAATGCGGCAACCATCGAATGTCGCCCCTGGCAGATCTACGACGGCGGCGACCATTTGATCGTCATCGGCGAAGTCATTGATTTGGAGATCAATGACATCGATCCGCTGCTCTTCATCTCAGGCAAGTTCCATCATGCCGGCACTCTGCACGGCGGCACTCCCTGGGAAGCATCGGGCGATTCGATCGCCCACGGCTGGCTCGAGGGATCTTCCACGTTCAACGCCGTCTGAGCTGATCTACTGCGGAACGAAACATCTGAACGCCACAACCACGGGGCTTCCGGCTCCCAGCGCACAACCACCGAAGAATGCACCCGTCGTGCTGCTTTCTCAGCAGCAGTTCGGCACATCAATGAAAGGACGGTCGTCATGACCACTGAAGAGAACCAGCAGAACACAATGTCCGAAAGGACCACCCCGGCCAATCCGAAGCTGCCGATGACAGGCGACGAATACATTGATTCCCTCCGCGACGGTCGAGAGATCTATCTGCATGGAGAACGCGTCGAAGATGTCACCACGCACCCCGCATTCCGCAACTCCGTACGCATGGTGGCACGGCTCTATGACGGTTTCCACGATGAAGCGACGGCCGACAAGCTGCTGGTCGACACCGACACCGGCAGCGGTGGTAAGACCCACCCCTTCTTCAAGATTCCGAAGTCCGTGGACGACCTCAAAGACAGCCGGACCGCGATCGAGACCTGGGCTCGTATGTCCTACGGCTGGCTCGGCCGCTCCCCTGACTACAAGGCCGCCTTCCTGGGGACTCTGGGCTCGATGCCCGAGTTCTATTCGCCCTACCAGGAGAACGCCCAGCGTTGGTACAAGGAGTCACAGGAGAAGGTCCTGTATTGGAATCACGCCATCATCAACCCTCCTGTGGACCGTCACCTACCCCCGGACGACGTCAAAGACGTCTTCATGAAGGTGGAGAAGGAGACCGACAACGGCGTCATCGTTTCCGGAGCAAAGGTGGTGGCCACAGGGTCCGCCATCACCAACTACAATTTCATCTCCCACTACGGACTGCCGATCAAGCGTCCCGAATACGCTCTGATCTGCACTGTCCCGATGGATGCTCCCGGCATCAAGCTGATCTCGCGAACCTCCTACGCACAGAACGCAGCCGTGACGGGCACTCCCTATGACTACCCGCTGTCGTCGCGCATGGACGAGAACGACGCGGTGTTCATCTTCGACAAGGTGCTCGTGCCATGGGAGAACATCTTCGCCTATGGTGATCCGGACCAGATCAATGGGTTCATGCCCAAGACCGGGTTCATCCAGCGCTTCACCTACCAAGGCTGCATCCGCTTGGCTGTGAAACTGGACTTCATCGCGGGATTGCTGCTCAAGGCTCTGGAGATTGCCGGTACTCAGGACTTCCGCGGAGTCCAGGCTCGGGCCGGAGAGGTCATCGGCTGGCGCAATATGTTCTGGGCACTCGCTGATGCCATGATGCTCAACCCCGACGAGGGGCCGAACGGATCCGTGCTGCCGAAGATGGACTACGGCATGGCTTACCGCATGTTCATGGCTCAGGGCTACTCACGAATCAAGGAGATCATCGAGCAGGATGTCGCCTCTGGCCTCATCTATCTGCCCTCCGGCGCACAGGACTTCAAGAACGCCGAGATCCGACCATACCTCGACAAATATGTGCGCGGATCCAACGGCGTGCAGGCCGTGGACCGCGTCAAACTGATGAAGCTGCTCTGGGACGCCATCGGCTCCGAGTTCGGCGGCCGTCACGAACTCTACGAGCGCAACTATTCCGGCAACCATGAGAATGTGCGCGTGGAGATGCTCATGAATGCCATGAACAACGGCACCGTGGACTCGATGAACGGCATGGTCGAACAGTGCATGGGCGAGTACAACCTCGACGGCTGGACGGTCCCGGACTTGTTCAACAGCGATGACGTCAACGCCTACATGCGAGGCAACCGCTAGACACTGACCGTGGCTGCTTCTGGCATCGTAGCCAGACGAAGCAGCTATTCCTTGTTGCCGGGCACGCTCATCCGTGCCCGGCTGCAAGGCTTTGCATCCGCCGGGAGCCAGGTGTCGCCTCACCGCTTAGGGTGCGGCAGGATCATCAACAACACGGTTGGTGGACTCCAGTTCAGTGCAGCTGAACCGCTTTCAGAGCCCCGCGACGAATGCGAGCAGCTTCTCGTCGCTGTGAGGTGCGCCGACGACCTGGACCGATAGTGGTTTCGCTCGGGGTGATGTCGCGGCAGTCGTGTCAGAAGCCTCGCCGCAGACTGTGCCAGAGCTCTCGTCAGAGCCAGACGTAGTTCCATCGAGCACCGCCCCGATCGGCAACGTCACTGCCGGCCACCCGAGAACATTGAACGGCAGCGAGTAGCGCATGAATGTCGCGGCCGAGTCCGGTCCGAGTTCATCCCATGCGATCACATCACCGCCCATGGCTGGTGTGATGATGAAGTCAACATCGTCGAAGAACGATTCGGCGGAGGCACGCAGCTCCTCGAGCGCGACAACGTTGGACTGGTATTCAGCCTCGGTGATGTTCTGCCCCGACAGGATCTTCGCCCAGACGCCCGGCTGGTACTTCTCTCCCTGGTCATCCAGGAACTGTTTGTGCAGAACATAGGCTTCATAGCGGCGCACGATGTCGTAGTAGTCGATCCCTCGCTCGATGAGCTCCGTCAAGTGATCAGTATTCTCTGAGGTGATGGAGGCGATCGCTGAATCACCGAGGTGCCGTTCGACCCACGTCTGTACGTCTGCCGATGACTCGCCTGTGGGGTTGAGCAGGCTCAGATCGACGGTCGGCGCCTTCGTCGGTGAGGAACCTGTTGGGATTGAGCCAGACCCGTTCCCGGATATCACTGCGAATGCGGCGGTGAGCAGCGGCAGATCGCGTGCGAACAATCCCACCGTGTCGAAGGACGGCGACAGAGGGAATACTCCCTCGACAGGAACTATGCCGAAGGTCGGCTTGAACCCGATGACGCCCTGGCAAGCGGCCGGAACTCTCACGGAGCCCGCAGTATCCGTTCCCAGTGCCAGCGGCACCACCCCGGCAGCGACAAGGGCTGCCGACCCCGAGCTCGACCCGCCAGTGCACAGCGTGGGGTCGATCGGGTTGATGACTCGCCCGAAGGCACTCTCATCACCAAGGATGCCGTAGGAGTACTCCTGGCAGTTCGTCTTTACCACCGGCAGCGCGCCTGCCTTTTCGAGGAGGCTCACGACGGGGGCGCTCGTGCTGGGGTCCGGTCCGCTGCTGACGTTCGATCCCATTGTTGTAGGGAATCCAGCTACATCTATGACGTCCTTGACGGCAAAGGGAACACCTTCGAGGAGACGTTTCGGCTCACCGACTGCGGCGCGCTGCGCGGACTTTCGCTCAAGGGTACGTGCGCGACCCCTCATCACCGAGGTGACTGCATTGAGTTCTCGGCCGATTCCTTCGACTGCAGCCAGTGTCTGTTCGAGGCTCTGCATCGAACCCTGCTCCCCTTGTGTTCCGTTGGTTTCGTCCACGATCCTCATCGTGCCAGAAGGCGAAGCTCCGTCTCGGACGACATGCCAGCACTCACCCCGGAGCGAGTCCCGTCCACGGCACCAACTGCTCGACCGCGGCCGCGACATCGAAGGCGGCGCGGTCGTCGAAGGGATGGGCGATGACCTGCAGGCCTGTCGGGATCCCGCAGTCAGCCATGCCGCTGGGCACGTTGACGATCGGCACCCGGTTGCAGATGTTGAACGGCATCGTCATGTGCGCCTGCCAATAGTGCTCGAGCCGCACTCCCTCTCCGTCAACACCCCCAGCACCGACGCCGGTGCTGGGGACGGTTCCGGAGGTCTCACGCCCGACGCCCGACGAGTCGAGAGTGATCCCGTCCAAGTAGCTCGAATCGGCCTCTAGACCTGCCACCGCCGAGGTGGGAGCCAGGAGGACATCGAATCCCTCCATTGCCGTCGCGAGTTCCGCCTGAATCTGCGCCTCCGCGGCCAGCCCTTCGTAGAACGTATGACGGCTGGCGACCGCTTCGGCGTCGGCCATGAACTGCAGCGTGTAGTCGGCGAGAGTATCCTCATGCCCGCGGGTCGAGGTCCGCATCGCGGGCGCGAGGAGATGGCCGAAGTGAGTGAACGCGGTCTCGAAGATCCGCTCCGCCGTCCACGGCAGCTCGATCTCCTCGACGACTGCACCCGCAGCTTCCAGCGCTGAGGCGACTGCACGGGTATTGGCAATGATGTCCTGACCGACGGGGAAGTCGCCCAACCGCAGGCACAGTGCGATCCGTTTACCCTTCAAGCCGTCGACCACCTCAGCGGAAGAGGCGTCGAAGCCGTCGAGAAATCCAGACGATTCGATCGTTGTGTGATCGCTGGGATCGACACCGACCATCACACGGGCCAACAGGGCGGTGTCGGCGACGGTGCGCGCCATCGGCCCGTCCCCGCGGTACCAGTCCGCGGCCAATGGCTGCAGGCCGGGGATCCGGCCGTAGGGTGCCTTGAACCCGACTGTGCCGGTGAATGCGGCGGGCAGCCTCGTCGAGCCGGCGATGTCCGATGCCGTCGCCAGGGGACCGAAGCCCGCCGCCAGGGCGGCACCGGAGCCGCCAGAGGACCCTCCGGGTGAGAGTTCGGTGTTCCACGGGTTGCGCGTCACGCCCCACATCGGCGAATGGGTGATGGTCGCACAGCTGAGTTCCGGCGATGTCGCCCTGGCATGCACGAATCCCCCGGCCACACGGATGCGGCTGATGACCGCGGCATCGGCCCCGGCCACCGTGTCTCGTTCGTGTATGAGGCCCTGGGTGAGTGCGCGCCCGGAGATCGCGTGCTTTTCCTTGGCGATCACTGGCAAGCCGAGCAGGGGCTGGGAATCGGCCGCTTCGGCAAGGAAATCGGGTGTCGCCGATGCGTAGAACGCCTCGGCTTCCCGCGCCGAGGTGACCGCCTCCTCCACGACCTCCGTGACCGCATTGATGCGATCGTCGGCGGTGGTGATGCGTCCGATCTGCGCACTGAGGTACTCGACCGGCGAGAGCTCCTTCGACCGGAACTTCGCGAGCGCTTCGGTTGCCGACAGTGCCCACGTTTCGCTGCCGCTCATGCCCGGGCCTCGGCGACGGACTGACCGACCCACACATCGCCTTCGCGTTCCTCACTGAGTTCACCGTTGACCAGCTCGGTGGCGACCGAAGTCAGTACCCCGAGGCCGCGGATCATGTCCTCATCGGTGGTGAACTCGCGTTCGCAGTGGGAGACGCCGTCGACACTGGGCACGAACATCATCACGGCGGGTACCCGGTGGTTCATGGCCACAGAATCGTGACCGGCCATGGTCTCGAGGCGTCGGATCGACAGCCCCTCATTGGCCACGGCCTTCTCGGCCAGCTCGACACCCGTCTCCGGAAAGTAGAGCTTGCCCCGGACATCGAAATCCTCAACCTTGATGGTGATGTCGTGTTCCAAGGCGATGTTCGCGATCTGCTGGTGCAGGGAGTCCCGGGCAGCTTTGACGATGTCCGGGTCGGAGGAACGGAGGTCGGCGACCATGTGCACGCGGCGAGGTACGACGATGGGTGAGTTGGGTTCGACGACATGCTGGCCGACCGAGGACACGAGCGCCTCGTCGGCGAACTCGTTGACCACGTCGGCGACGGCGAGGACGATCTTGGAACCCGCGACGAGCGCATCATGGCGATCGGCCATGGCGGTGGCTCCGGTGTGGGACTGTTCGCCGAGGACGTCGATGTCGAGCTTCTGTGTGTACCAGCTGGATTCGACGACGCCGATGTCTGTGGCCTCGCGCTCCAAGATGCGGCCCTGTTCGATGTGGATCTCCGCGTAGGAGATCGCCTCGGGCGGGGTGTCGGTGCCGTCGTAGCCGATGGCGGCGAGCGCCTCGGCGACGGAAGTCCCCTGGAGATCTTCCACTGCCAGCATCTCGTCGAGGTCGAAGAGTCCGGCGTAGACGGAACTGCCCATGATGGACGGGGCGAAACGTCCGCCCTCCTCGTTGAACCAATTGACGACAGCGATGTTGAACCGAGGCTTCTGCCCGGACTCGGCGACGTTCTCCTTGACCCGCAGAGCTGCGAAGAGGGCCGCGATGACTCCATAGGCACCGTCGAAGCGCCCGCCAAGGGGCTGGGAGTCCAGGTGTGAGCCGATGAGGACGTATGGGGCTTCGGGGACGAGTTCGAGGCAGGCGAACATGTTGCCGATCGCATCCACGCGAACTTCGAAGCCGTTGCCTTCTGCCCAGCCCCGCATCCAGTCACGCGTCTGCTTGTCCTCGACCGTCAGCGCCTGCCGGTCGACGCCGTCGTTGTCGGTTGCGCCGATCGCGGCGACCTGATGGAAGTCGATGAGGAAGGTGGCATCGCTGGAGGCGACCGCGGTCGAGGCGACGGTGCTCGACGAGGCTGGGGAGGGGGTGGTCATGGTGCGTCTCTTTCTGTTGCTGGGCTGCTGTTGAAGTGAAGGTCGGTGAGAGCCGGCCCAACGAGGTGGCCTGTCGATCAGCCCAACCGACCCCGGGTCTCCGGGAGGCGGGTGATGAAGATGAGGACGAGGACGATCACGGCGCAGATGGTCATGTAGTAACCGGGAGCGGTGTTGACTCCGGTGATGTCGACGAGCCAGGTGCCGACGAACGGAGCGGTTCCGCCGAGGATGGCGTAGGAGACGTTGTAGCTGATCGCTGCCGAGGTGAACCGGGTCTTCGTGGAGAAGCGTTCGCAGAAGAAGGTGTAGCAGCCTCCGCCGTAGCAGCACAGGGAGATGACGAAGATCGTCTGCCCGAGGAACGCCAGGCCCATGTTTCCACTGGTCACCAACCCGAAGGCGGGAACAGAGGTGACGGCCAGAAGGATGGAGCCGGCGATGAGCATCGGCTTGCGCCCGACCCTGTCGCCGATGGCTCCGGCGATGGGCAGGAAGATCGTATAGCTGGCCATGGCGATGGCGTTGGTCAGCAGAGACTGCTCCCGGGTGAGGTCTCCGGTGGTCTGGATGTAGGTGACGAAGTAGGCGGAGAGCATGTAGAAGCCCAAGGCGGTCAATCCCAGAACGAAGAAAACCTGGAGCATTCCCACCGAGTTCTCGCGGAAGGAGTCGCGGATGGGGCTGAACTCCTTCGGCCGCTCGGCCGCGGTCTTCTTGAAGAGTTCGGACTCATCGGTGCGCGAGCGGATCCAGAGACCGACAGCTGAGAGCGGCAGAGCCAGGAGGAAGGGGATGCGCCAGCCCCAGGAGTCGAAGGATGCATCGCTCATCACCGTCGAGAGCAGCAGGATGAGGCCGCCGGCGAAGACCGAGGGCAGTGCGGTGGCGGCCAGGGTGATGTTGATCCACAGGCCGCGCTTGCCCACCGGTGCGTGTTCGTAGACGAAGGAGGGTCCGCCGACCGATTCGCCGCCGGCGGAGAAGCCCTGGCCCAGGCGGGCGAGGATGAGCAGGATGGGTGCGAACCAGCCGATCTGGTCGAAGCCGGGCAGTACGCCGATGAGGGCGGTGCAGATCCCGACGAGGAAGATCGTGATGGTCAAGGTCTTGCGCCTGCCGACCTTGTCACCGAGGGCACCGAAGAACAGTCCGCCCAGGGGACGCATGACGAAGGCGACGCCGAAGGTGGCGAAGATGACGAGCAGCCCAGTGACCTTGTCGCCGTCGGGGAAGAAGTACTCGGCGAGGATGACGGCCGAGAGCCCGTAGAGCGTGAAGTCGTAGAACTCGACGAATTGGCCGATGCTGCCGCCGACGAGCACCTTCTTCTGCATGCTCGTGGTCTTGCCGGTGTGTTTCGGTTGTGTCTCCGGCGTCGCAGGTGTCGCGGACATGGAAGCTCCCTTGCCTAGTCCTCAGGTGTGGGAACCATTGTTGCCTGCCACGAGAGATCAGTCCAACAGATACTAGTTAGACCAGGCATCAGTTCAATCTATGAGCCTGAGGCTGCGGGTCCCAGGATGTCGCGGGTCAGTTCGTTGAAGGCACGTGCGCGCTTACTCAGACGCACGTCCTTGGGCCACACCATGGAGAGGTCGATGCTCGGGAATTCGTCGAGCAGCGGTACGTCGACCGTCATGGACCCGATGTACGTTCCAGAGGACACGCTCTGGCTCAGCAGCGAGTACCCGTGACCCATCGCGACGAACGACCGGACCGTCTCGTAGCCTGCGAAGCTGTGTCGCACCCTCGGCACGATGCCGGCGATGCGGAAGAGCTCATCGTAGTACTGCCGGGAGAACGGCAGATCGAGCTGTATGTAGTCTTCGTCGGCGAGTTCACGCAGGTGGATCGGACGCGGTCCCTCCTCTCCCCCAGCGAGGCGGTGGTCGAGAGAGACGAGTGCGTGCGGTTCGACGACGTCGATGAGGAACGAATCGAATCGGTCGGTCAGTCCCAGCGTATAGGTCAGCGCGATGTCGCAGACTCCGGCGATGACCGCTGTCTGCAGTTCATGGAGGTCGGCCTCGAAGTAATTGACTCTCACGTCGGGGTAGCGTTTTTCGAACTCCGCGTGGATGAGCGGCAGTCGGGTCGGGGCGATGGGTGAGAAGACCCCGACCGTGAGGTTTCCGCTCAGCGACTGGGCCAGTCCGTGCGCGGTCTCCCCCAGCGCGTCGGAGGATTCGAGGAATGGATTGACTTCGAAGAGGAAGCGTCGGCCTGCAGGCGAGAGGACCACGGAGCGGTTCTTCTGCCGGATGAACAGGTCGATGCCCAGGGTCCTCTCGAGCTGAGCCATGGCTGTCGAGATCGCCGACTGAGTGACGTTGAGATGTTTGGCCGCCTCTGTCATGTTCTCGCGGCGGGCAACCTCTTGGAAGTACCGGAGTTGGACGAGAGTGAAGTCGAGGGCCATGGTTCACATCTTCCCATGGGCAAGCTGTGGAGGTCGCTCAACTGTCGGTCTGAGGGGGTTGGAAATAGACTGACCTCGTGCTTGCCTTTCCAGCGGTCAATGACCTGCCCACGCCGCCCCATGATGTTCTGGCCTCCATCCCGAGTCCGAGTGTCTCCAGCTTCTCGCTGGGCCCTCTGACGATCCACTTCTATGCGCTGTGCATCCTTGCCGGTATCGTCATCGCCATCGTGCTGACCAATCACCGTCTGACCAAGCGCGGAGTCGAGGAATGGCAGGTCCTCGACATTGCGACTCTGGCCGTCCCGATGGCCATTATCGGGGCCAGGATCTATCACGTCATCACGCACTACACGGACTATTTCGGCCCTGGTCGCAATCCGTGGAACCCCTTTGAGCCGGGCTCTGTGTGGGCGATCTGGGAGGGCGGGATCGCAATCTTCGGGTCGCTGATCGGCGGTACCCTGGGCGCGCTGATCATGTGCCGCCGACTCAACATCAAGCTGACGGCCCTCCTCGACGCCATCGCTCCGGGGCTCATCCTCGCCCAGGCCTGCGGACGCTTCGGCAACTGGTTCAATCAGGAGCTCTTCGGTCAGCCGACGACTCTGCCCTGGGGTCTGGAGATCGACCCGAACAATCCGGCCTTCCCGCCCGGACTGCCCGTCGACACACTCTTCCACCCGACGTTCCTCTACGAAGTCATCTGGAACAGCCTCGGCGCCTTGGTCCTGCTGTGGCTGGGACGCCACCTGTTCTTCCAGTGGGGACGCCTCTTCGGCATGTACCTCGTCTGGTACGGCGCCGGCCGCATCGTGTGGGAATCCATCCGCCTCGACCCCAGCTTCGTCGTCCTGGGTCTGCGCACCAACGTGTGGGCGGCAATCGGCGCAGTGGCCCTGGGTGTCCTCATCATCGGCTTCCAACGATTGCGGCATCCCGAGCCCGAGGAGTCTCCGTTCATCAAGGACCGGGAGCAACAGACGACCGCCACAGACTGACTGGACTCCGGTGCCGTCGGACCCGACGCCGCCTGCCCGAACCTGAACCCAGCGTGACGATACGGCCCAGTAACATGGGATGTATGCACTTCACGCGTATGCTCTTGCACCTGCTCAGATCTCGTCGCCGTCCCACGCAGGGCATATGGGATGACTATTCCCTGCCTCTGCGAGTTCTCCCCACCGAGATCGACATCTTCATGCACGTCAACAACGGCATGTACTTCTCAATCATGGACTTGGGTCGCCTTGACATGATGGTTCGCAGCGGAGTCTGGACCTCCATTCGGAACAAGGGGTGGAGCGGCGTCGTCAGCGCCGAGACCATCAGCTTCCGCAAGTCCCTCAAACTCGGCCAACGCTATAGCGTTGAAACGAGGATCAGCGGAATCGATGACCGCGCCGTGTATTTTGAGCACCGCATCGTCGTCGCTGGAGAGATCTACGCTCGTGCCTTCGTCGCTACGCTGGTGACCTCGAAGAACGGCACAGTCACCCGCGATGAACTCGTCGAGGTATTCGGGTCACCGCCTCCTGGCATGGATCTGCCCGACTGGCTCCACGAATGGCGCCTCCACAACTCGCTGCCAAGTCCCCGCCGACCGGCAGCGCACCGATGGGCGTAGCCGGAACCCGCGGACTGATCAGCCCATCAGAGACGAGCGATTGACAAACCGATCCTGCCGGAGTCGCTGCTTCAGGCGACCAAGGGCCCGCCGGTCTTCCAATACCCGAGGAAGGAGATGCGCTCCTTCGCGATTCCCAGGTCCTTCGTCAGATAGCGCCTGATTCGCGTGACAGCACCAGACTCTCCGGCGATCCAGATATACAGGTTCTCGCCCAGATCTTCAGGGGCGCGGCGGCCTCCCCATTCGCGGGTCAATGTTTCGAGCCCAGAACCGGGGCCCGCGATCGGCTCGCGCACCAGCGACCTGGCACCGGTGGGCAACAGGTTCCCGTCGAGAGGGTTCGCTGCTTCAGCGAGGATCTCGACCTTCGCACCCTCGCCGAGGCTGCGGTGGATGTTCGCGATCGCAGGGAAGGCCGTCTCATCGCCGATGAGCAGCAGCTCGTCCGCCGTTCCCGGATCCCAGTGGAGCCCGTACCCGGTGAAGCCATTGCGCACGTCGGGGCCGTTGATGACGACACGATCCCCCACCTCGACGTCTTGAGCCCACTGCGATGCCGGCCCCGCGGGGTGATGGATGAAGACGTCGACGTCGACTTCACGCGCTTCGGGTCGAACCCCCGACGGAGTGTAGGTCCGCAGCACATTGCGCTCGTGCGCCGGCAGCTGTCTCCAGCGCGCATACCAGTGCGATGGGTGCGGTGTCGGATCCGTGAGCAGTCCGAAATCAGCGATGCTTCCGTCCGGCAGGGGAAAGACCAACTTGATCCTCTGGTCGAGGCCCCACGGAGCGAAGCAGTCAAGAGTCTCGCCCGTGAACGTCACACGAATGAAGTTCGGTGCGATCTGAGCGATCGCGGACACCGTGACCGGAAACGCCGTGTAGGCCCACGGTCGGGGCGACTCCACATTCATGCCTGTTCGGCGAGGTAGCTCTCGATGTCATCGAGAACCTTATGAGCGCCCTTCGGCCCCACCCCGGAGACCCAATAGCTGGTGTCGACAGGCGTCACGGAGGGAAACGCGTCCGAGTTTCCGGCAATCACCTTGGGTACAGCGGAATCGTCGCTGACATCGTCTGCGGTGACGAAGACGGCATCGGCTCTGGCGTCGACGGCGGTCTCAGGTGAGATATCGGCCTGCAGTCCGTCGGCCCAGTCCTGATCGGGAATCGAATAGCCTACGCATTCGAGCAGGCTGCCGGCGAATGAGTCAGGACCATAGAGACTCAATGTCGTCTCATCGCGCGGCCGAATCATCTGGGCGGTCTCACCGTCGATGTCGTATTCGGCTTTGATGGATTCGCACCGCTCGTCGACCTCGGTGAGGAGTGCCTCAGTCTCGTCTTTGCGGTCAAGGGCATCCCCGATCAGTAGCGCATTGTCCTTCCACGAGTCGGCGTGGTTGGCGATGAAGACCGTCGGAGCAATCGCATCAAGCTCGTCGTAGAGCTTCGAATGCCGTGATTCGGTGCCGAGGATGAGATCCGGCTCCAGCGCCGCAATGGCCTCAAGGTCCGGTTCGGGCACCGTTCCGACGGATTCGACGCCGTCGACGCCGAGGTAGTCGGGAATGCCTGCGACATTACTCGCCACAGCTGCACCCAACGGTGTCACACCGAGCGCGACCGCGGTGTCGAGCTCGAGGGGTTCCAGTGTCACGACCTTGTCGGTCTTCGCAATGATTTCGGCAGTTCCACGCGCGTGCTCGACCGAGTGCGTACTTGCCCCTTCATTCGTCTCCTCCGCACGGCTGCCGCTGTCGCATGCGGTCAGGAGGGCGAGGAGACTGATTGCGACACCGATTGCAGCTGGTCGGAGTCGGACTGCGGTTGGGTTCATGGTCAACTTCCGTCACGATGAGCGGTCGCACAGTTAGCGCGACCCGGCCATAGGTAAGGCTACCCTGACCATGAACCAGGGGCCAGTCCTCATCACACCATCGTTCACTTCGAGTTCGTCGACCGATGCTGACCCGATCAGCCCTCGGTGATCCACTCCTTGAGCAGACCAAGGCCCTCATTGATCTCGTCGACTCCGATGCCGGAGTAGGCCAGACGGATGTAATGTCGGTCCTCCCCGCCCTGTCTCCTGCCGAAGTGCTCGCGGGTGCAGAACGAGACTCCGGTGCTGTGCAGCGCCTCGGTGGAGAAATCGGCGAGGGTGGCAATCCCCTTGGCTTCCATCGCTTCGGTGACATCGGGGAAGACGTAGAATGTCGACCCGGGAGTAGCCACGCTCATTCCCGGGATCGAGTTGATGATCGAGCATGTGGCATCACGGCGTTTGCGCAGCACCTCGAGCATCCGCCCGACGGAGTCCTGCGGCCCTTGGAGCGCGGCGATGCCCGCCCACTGGACGTATTGGGTGGTGCAGGATTCGTCGTTGGTGTTCATCGTGGAAATCGCCCCAGCGACCTCCGGTGGTGCGACGGCACAGCCTAGCCGGGATCCCGTCATCGCAAACTTCTTGCTGAATGTGTAGAGGATGACGGTGCGCTCGCGCATACCGTCGAGTGATGCGATGGACGTCGAACGGCCCTTGTAGCGCATCTCGAAATAGGCTTCGTCGGACAGAACCCAGAGGTCGAATTCCTGCGCGATCGCGGCGATCGCCTCACGTTCGGCATCGGTGGATTCGGCCGAGATCGGGTTCTGCAGGTCGTTGTAGATGATGGCCACTGTCTTGTCATCGATGGAGGCCCGCAGATGGTCGAGGTCGATGGCGAACCCGTCTTCAGTGGGCACATACCTGTAGGGAAGCGCGGTCCCACCGAGGTACTCGATCTGTGATTCATAGATCGGGAACCCCGGGTTGGGGTAGAGCACGCCCTCGCCCGGATCCATGACCGCCTGGAGGAACTTCGTGATCACCGGCTTGCCACCGGTGGTGACGATCACCTCGGCGGGGTCGATGCTCATGCCTCGCCGGGATCCGATGTCTGCTGCCAGTGCCGCACGCAGCTCCGGAATTCCGGGGCCTGGGCAGTACCCGGTCTTCCCGTCTTTGATGGCCTGGTCCATGGCCTCGACGATGTGCCCGGCCATGGGGAAATTGAGGTCGCCGAGGTGGAAGGGATAGACCTGGTTGCCCTGGGCCTTCCAATCGGCGGCGGCCTGGGCGACCCGGAACGCGGTCTCGGTGCCCAGGTTGTCCAGGCGTTGAGCAGTCTTCATTGTCGGCTCCTTTATGCAGATCACTGACGGACCGGTTGTCCCGGGCCCTGAGCCCGTCTCCCGTCGCTTCCCTCACGATAGAGCACACAGGTGCCGACTGTCAGCGATGATCAACGTCGGATCACGGCCAGTGGGCTGCGGCCTCCGTCGAGTCGAACGCGTGGGGGCGGCACCGAACTGGATTGTGACGCTAAACTGCTCGCCCGCATCTCAGGCTCACACTCAGACTTCGATTGGCCCGAAGCCCTCTCCTGGCGCGATGAACAGTTTTCGCAGTGGTGCGTCGTCGACGTACCAGTGGGTTCTCATCCCATCCGCGAGTCGAACCAATATGCCCGGTGAGAGTTCGATCGGCGGATGCTCTGGCTCATCGAACTCGATTCGGCCGGTGCCGCTGATGACGAGGAAGACTTCGTCGCCCTCGACGTCGCGCATGGCGCCGGCGCTCATCTCCCACAGTCCGTAGTCGGCTCCGGCAATCGTGCCGAGTTCGGCGAAGGCCGTGGTTGGGTCGGCGGTCGCCGTGCCCGGGCCGGTGAGCGAGGCGCCTGAGCCTGGCACGGCAGCCTCGCCGTCCGTCGCCGAGGCAGTCGCATCCACCCGCTGCCAGTCCTCGATGGGCTCGTGGTCAAGTGCAAAATCCTGCGTGCGAATCGGCTCCATTGCGCTCATGAAATCAGTGTATCCAGCACGACTGCCGTGCGCGCGACGGCACCCATAGAATCAGAACTGGTCGTCACGGATTCCATATGGCAATACGCCACCCCGCAACCATTTACTTAGCTCCAGCGGTGGGATAGAACTGATTCCATGTCCTACCTCAACGGCGAGGCCTCCCATTGGCTGACCCAGTCACCGCCCGAGACCACCTCCCCCTCCCCGCTGCCTACAGTCAAGCAGGACCTCGTCATCGTCGGCGGCGGCATGACCGGCCTCTGGTCCGCCTACTACGCGAGGCAGGCCCACCCCGATTGGCAGATCACCATCGTCGAGGCCAAGCACATCGGCTACGGGGCGTCCGGTCGCAACGGCGGCTGGCTCTCGACACTCCTGCCCGGCAACAGAGCCAAATACGCCGAGGCGGTCGACCGGGCCCGCACCACTGATCCCACCGGCCCGGTCGGCTCGGCAGGACTGACTGGAGTCGAATCCGTGAGGTCCTTCCAGTCCGCTCTCTTCGACTCGATCGACGAGGTGCTCGAAGTCCTGGAACGGGAGAACATCGACGCCCATCAGGTCCGCGGCGGTCACATCGATATCGCCCAAACCGAGGCCGGAATGTCCAGGCTGCGCGAACTCTTCGACGGCGACGAACAGTACGGGTACGGGCCGGAGGACATGCAGTTCCTCGATGCCGAGGCGACCAAGGCACGCATCAACGTCGACAACGCTCGCGGCAGTGTCTTCTTCCCGGGCACCGCGCGCATCGATCCGGCCCTGCTCACACGTGGACTGGCCGACGTCCTTCGGAAGCAGGGAGTCACGATCTGTGAGGACACCTCGGCAGGTCACGTTGGAAAGGGCGTTGTCGCCACCGATCGGGGGCCTGTCACCGGGGACACGATCTTCGTCTGCCTCGAAGGCTACTCGGACACCATCACCGGCGACCTGCCCGGGCTGGAAGGTCGGCAGGTCATCCCCGTGTTCTCGTCGATGATTGCGACCAACCCACTGTCGGCTGAAGCGTGGGAGAAGATCGGCTGGGACGGCCGCGAATGTCTCGGCGACACCGCGCACACCTTCATCTACGCTCAGCGTACTGACGATGACCGGATCGCTCTGGGCGGTCGCGGTGCACCCTACGAGTTCGGATCCGGACTGCCGGGTGACGGCCAAGTCCCCGCCGAAGTCGTCGATCTTCTGAGTGCGCGCCTGTCCTCGCTCTTCCCTGACCTTGAGTTCGAGGTTGCCCATGCGTGGCGCGGCGCCCTGGGCGTGACTCGGGACTGGTGCGCCGGCATCTTCTTCGATACCGACCAGCGCATCGGTGTAGCCCGCGGCTACGCCGGACATGGGGTCACGGCCACGCATCTGGCGGCGAAGACCCTGCTCGACCGGACCTCGGGATCCGCCACGCCGCTGACTACACTGCCCTGGAACGACCACTATTCCGGTCAGTGGGAGCCCGAGCCGATCCGCTGGCTGGGCATCCGCTCGATGTACAAGATCTTCAACATCTCCGACGACTGGGAGCGCATCACCGGCGCAAAGAAGACCAGCCTGCTCGCCCAGTTCGGTTCTCGCCTGGCCGGCTTGCACGAATAGAGACCGACCCGTCGACCACACACGAAAGTAGGCCCCTATGACCCGCACTTACCGGCGCATCTCACCGGTGGCCGAGAATTACCCGGCCTCGAGCATCCGCAAAATGTTCAACCTCGCGCTCGACTTCCCTGAGGCGGTGAAGCTGACCGTCGGGGAACCCGACTTCAACACCCCGGAGCACATCAAGGCCGCCGGCATTCGTGCCATCGAGAACAACAACACCCGCTATGTCGCCAATGCCGGCATCCCCGAATTACGCAACGCAATCGCCCGCAAGTATTCCGGCCGCTGGGATCGCGGCATCGGGCCGGAGAATGTCATGGTCTCCTTCGGTGCGATGGAGGCGCTGACCTTCGCTCTCGACATCACCGTCTCCCCTGGTGAGGAGGTGATCATCCCCGATCCCAGCTTCCCGAACTACGTGGGACAGATCCACCGCCTCGGCGGAGTTGCGGTGCCGGTGCCGGTGCAAGAGGACAACGACTTCAAACTCCGGGCCGCAGATGTCGAAGCTGCCATCAGCGACAAGACCGCGGCGGTGATCATCAACAGCCCCTCGAACCCACTGGGTTCGGTCATGGACCGTACCGAGCTCGAGCGCATCGCCGAGCTCGCCGACAACCATGGCTTCACCGTCATCTCCGACGAGGTCTACGACGAGATGGTCTTCGACGACGCCGAGTTCACCTCCATCTCCGAGGTGCGCCCTGACTTCGACCGGTACCTCGCCATCGGCAGCTTTTCGAAGACCTATGCGATGACCGGCTGGCGCTGCGGATTCGTCATCGGCGGCGAGGACCTCATCGCGCCGATGTCTCTGCTTCAGGAGGGGCTGACATCGAGCCTGCCGGGATTCGTCCAGGAGGCCGCAGTCGCTGCCATCGAAGGGCCGCAGACCGAGGTCGCCATGATGGTCAAGTCCTATGCCGAACGGCGCGAGATCCTCATTGACCGCATCAACGCCATCGACGGGCTGCACGTCATCCGACCCGAAGCCACCTTCTATGCCTTCGTCAATATCAAGGAGTGGGTCCTGAGCTGCTGGGAACTCGCGATCGCGCTCCTCGAGAACCACAACCTCGCCACGATCCCCGGCTCAGCCTTCGGACCTGCAGGCGAAGGCTACCTGCGCCTGACCTTCGCAGTCTCGTCGGACACGATCAACGACGCGTGCGACCGGCTGGAGGCGTTTGCGGCGACGCGATAGCTTCCCGCGGACGTCCTCGCCCGCCCCAGGGAATTTCTCCGCAGCGTGCGATTCAGCGGCGTGCAGGGACCTCCGCCGCCGAACGCGCGTCACTGCCGTGAGGCTTGGTCAGCAGGCTGACCGCAATGAGGACAGCGATAGCTGCAGGCAGCGCGGGAATGACGGAATTGATCTCCTCGGATCTGCCACTGACCTCCCAGAGGACGGTCACGACGCCACCGGCGACCATTGACGACAAGGCCCCGGCTGCCGTGACTCGCTTCCAGAACAGGGCAGCAAGCACCGTCGGAGTGATCGCCGCGCCGTACATCGTATAGGCGTACATCTGAAGAGCGAGCACAGATTCGAAGAACTGAACCATGATGAAGCCCAAGATCGCGATCGCAAGAACAGATGCCCTGCCAACCAGGACCCCCTTCTTGGAGTTACCTCGTTCCTTGTCTTTGATGAATACGAGATCGTAGACGACATTGCCGGAGCAAGTCAGGAGATAGGACGACCCGGTGGTGATGATGAGCGCAAGTGCGGCCACGAGGAGTACGGCACCGATGCCCGCGGGCGTGAACTCGCCCTCCGCGAGAGCGAGGACCGCCATGTCCGGATTGATCTCGGGCATGAGAATGGTTGAGCCCGAGGCAAGCAGAATGATCGGCGCGACGATCAGCGCAGCTCCGACGAAGAACAGGATCGTCGCATTGCGGGCAACTTTGGGAGAGCGGGCGGATGCGAGGCGTTGGTGCATGTTTTGATCTCCGAGAATGAGGAGAAACAGGGGCAGGAAATAGCCCAGGATCTGCCAGGGTGTGAGTACACCAGTGAAGGACTTGAACGCAGGGTCCAGCCGTTCGACGTAACTGCCGAAACCGCCGAGATCGTTGAGGAACACCCAGACGAGAGCTCCAAGCAGGGAGAGCACAATGAGAACGGCGGAGAGGAAGTCGGTCCAGGCTACAGACTTCAGTCCGCCTGACAGCGACAGGAACGTGATGAGCACCGTGGCGACGATCGTCGCTTGGGTAGTGCTCAGCGGCGTGATGAGAGTGAGGATATAGCCGGCTCCGGTGAACTGGTACGCGGTGATGCCGATAAACGCCACGAGGACGACAATGGTCCCCACAACGCGAACCGGTCGGCCGAACTTGGATTCGAACAGTTCCGGGACGGTGCGGAACCCGTTCCTCCGGACCCTGGGAGCGATGAAGTACAGGACGATGATCCCGCAGAAGGTGCCGCCGAAGAACAGCATCCCCGCCAGCGGACCATTGCTGAAGATGAAGTTCGCGCCGCCGATGATCGAACCGGAGCCGACGAAGGTCGCCAACAGGGTCCCGGCGAGCACCCAGGTGGGCAGGGATTTGCCCGCCAGGACGAAGTCCTCGCCGTCCTTCATGGCCGAAGCGCGACCGAACCACGCAGCGATGGTGATCATGATCGCCACGTAGGCGATGAGGACGATGACGAATGTGAGATTCATAGGTTTCCCTTGTGTCGTGGAGCACAGATGCGCTGACCACGATTCTCAACGATGAGCACAGGTGAATGCAACATGTTTTGCAAACGTCTCATTCTTCGGCAATCGCCGAGGTGGCTCCCCAGAGGTCGTCGATGCGTCCGAGCATGCTCTGGGTCCGCTCCTCGTCATGCCGGGCAAGACACCCCAGTAGGTACTGGACGGCACTGGTCGCACACACGAGCGATGAGATCAGCTCGGAGGACTCGGCGGGCACGAGGACGTACTCGTCGGCAATGTCGGTCAACGCAGTCTGACGATCGGCGATGACGAGGACCTTGGCTCCCTGCTCGCGCGCAGCCTCGGCCAACTGCACCACGGCGCGGGAGGACTTCCACAGCGTGATTGCGAGGAAGCAGTCACGCCAAGTGAGGAGATTGACCTCGTTGACCATCGACGTCACGGAGCCCGAATGAAGACGTACCCGAAATCCGAGCATCTGAGCCACATGCGACAGTTGCATTCCAGGGGCCGCGTAGGATCCCGTCGCGAACACACCCGTGGATTCGGAGGCGATGATGTGCTCGCTCATTCTGTTCAAAGAGTTCTCGTCGAGACCATCGCGCATGCGTTCGAGCAGTTCGATGTCCTTGTCGATCGTGGTCGCCAACAGCCCCTGACTTCGATTGTGCAGATACAAGCTGCGTGAGCTCAGCGACGCCAGATAGCGAGTGCGGATTTCGGCTGAGAAGGCCGGCCAGCCGGAGTATCCGAGAGACTGAGCGGCCCGAACGACAGTTGCGACGTTCACCTGCGCCATATCGGCAAGAGCTTGGGCAGAGCAGTATGCGGCCTCATCCGGGTCCGTCTTGATCACACCCAGTATCGTCTTCGTCGCACGTGTCAGCCGTGCAGCCGATCGAAGAGTGTCGACCCACTCGGAGAAGCTGCTCACAGTTCGGACCTCCATTGCAAAAAATGTTGCATTTCATCTACTCTGGGCCCATCATCCTAATCGGATCCAATGAAGGAGACACGGAATGCATCTCGGTCAGGGCATCAGCACGATCACCAACGCTCGGGTCCTCGACGTGGATACGGCCACGATATCCGAGCCGACGACAGTGACCATCAATGGCGAGCAGATTGTCGAGGTCGGCGGAAGCCGCCCATCTTCGGGGTCAGACTGCTTCGATGCCGAAGGCAGAATCGTCTCCCCCGGTCTGATCGACGCTCACGTCCATGTCTTGGCTACCACCGCGAACCTCGGCAACCTGGGCGATCAGTCGCCCTACTACCTCGGCGCTCAAGCCGCACGTCTGATGGGAGACATGCTCGGTCGCGGTTTCACCACCGTGCGTGATGCCGGAGGCGCAGACTTCGGCATCGCGGCGGCAGCGCGCGAGAATCTCTTCCCTGCGCCGCGGCTGTTCTTCGGCGGCAAGGCGCTGTCGCAGACCGGAGGACACGCAGATATGCGCGGACCCGGAACCCATGTCATGGACAAGCACCTGTGCTGTCCGAATATCGGCATTGTCTGCGATGGAGCTGACGCGGTGCGAAAAGCCGCCCGGGAGAATCTGCGCACCGGCGCGGATCACGTCAAGATTATGCTCTCAGGCGGAGTGGCCTCCCCCACCGACCGCGTCGATTCGACCCAGTTCTCAGACGATGAGATCCGAGCGGCAGTCGAGGAAGCAGAAGCGGCGAATCGGTATGTACTCGGACACGCCTACACTGCGAAGTCGGTCAATCGCGGCCTTGAACTCGGCGTTCGCTCCATCGAACACGGCAACCTCATCGATCGCCGGAGCGTCGAACTCCTTCTCGAGAAGAACGCTTTCCTCGTCCCCACCCTCGTGACATACGAGCGTCTGAAGCAGGATGGCGCTGCATTCGGCCTGCCGGAAGCTAGCCAGAATAAGGTCGACGACGTCCTCTACGCCGGCCTGGATGCCCTGAAGCTGGCAGCTGAACACAATGTGAAGATCGCCTACGGCTCTGATCTGCTGGGCGGAATGCACCCACATCAGGGCCAGGAATTTGCCATTCGCGCCAAAGTTCAGACCTCCCACCAAGTCCTGCGCTCGGCCACGACCACAGCCGCCGAACTGCTCAGACAGGAAGGTAACCTCGGCGTGGTAGCGGCAGGGGCCTCCGCTGACCTGCTGGTCCTCGACGCCAATCCGCTTGACGACGTTTCAGTGCTGGGCGACGCAGACAGCTCAATCCACTCCGTCATCAAGGGAGGACGCCTCCTCGAGTGAGGTTCTGTCCGCTGTGCGGTTCCCGTTGGACCGCACAGCGGTATGCCGCTGATTGACGTAGAGACTGGCGCCAGGAACCGCGCGATGCCGATAAAGGTTCAGAGCCCGCGCACCATACTTCTGCTGGCGCAAACTGGCTGACATCACACGGGTTCGCTTCGACGCGCGCTTTTCAGGAGGTGCGCTTTGGAGAACGTCACGTTTTCGCGCACAGACATATGAAGATACGAGACCTGCAACCCTACGGTCGAGCGCCGCGAACGTCTCTGAACGCCTATCCCGGCAGCAGCACCCGCAGGTCCTCCCCAGCCGCGATTCGCGCGAGTAACTCCGGTTCGCCCCGATCGGAGGCCAACGCCGCCTGCAGCACCTCACTTCCTGGCCCTGCAGGCGGAAGAACCAGCACGCCCTGACGATCGCCGAGCACCAGATCGCCCGGACTGACCGTGACGCCGTCGATGTCGACCTCACAATCGAGGGCATCATCGCCGAGGCTGCCGATGCGTTTCGTCGTCCGTGCGATCAGGCCCGTGGCGAAGACCGGAAGCTTGTCCTGCACAAGCCGCAGCGCCTCGGAGTCGGTGACGGGGCCGTCGACGACGATGCCTGCGGCACCCTTCGCGATCGCTGCAGCCGCAGTGACCGCCCCGACCGGGGCGTGGATACCACTTGCGACCCGGATGACGAGGACGTCACCTGGGTTCAGTCCGTGCAGTGCCCGATTGACGGCGAGCGCATCAGGTTCGCGCAGATCCAGGGTTCGAGCCCTGCCGACCATCTGCGGTCCCGCGTTGATCGGGACCATACGCGGAGTGCAGAAACCGTCCTCGAGGAAGTGGCCGAGCGTCGGCAGCTCGACCTCCCGGAGTGCCTCGATCAATTCAGGTGGGATCGCAGCGCTCATGCAGCCCCACTCTTGGCTTCGGACGAGTCTCCCAGGACCGCGACGCATTCGACTTCGAGGGAGATGTCCCAGATCGACACGCACACGGTGGTCCGCGCCGGCTTCGCCTCACTGAAGAATTCGGCGTAGACGCGGTTGAATGGCTCCCGCTGTTCAGGTGCGGTCAGGTAGGCGTTGACCTTGACGACCCGGTCAATCCCGCTGCCCGCCTCGTCGAGAACCGATCGTAGGTTACTCAGACACGTTCTCACCTGGTCTTCGAACGCTTCTGGTGTGACACCGTCGGCGCCGAAGGGCACCTGTCCGGTGGTGAAGACGAAGCCATTGGCGACCACGGCCTGTGAGTAGGGACCGATGCTCGGGGCCAGCCCCGGCGCGGTCTCGATGTGACGGATCATCGGTTCTCCACTCCAGCCTCGGCGGACGTGCCGCTGTCGACTCTCGCCTCGGCGGTATCCGCCTGGTCGATGCTCTGCAGACGGTTTTCGGTGAGCAGGAACAGTGCGATGAGGGACAGGACCGCGGAGCCGGCGATGTACCAGGCCATCGAGTCGGACTTGCCGGTGACGTCGAGCAGCCACACGGTGATCGCGGGGGTGATGGCCGAGCCCAGCAGGCCCGAGAGCATGTAGGACACGGACAGCCCGGAGTAGCGGATCTTCGCGCCGAAGAGCTCGGCGAGGAAGGTCGCGATCGGGCCGTAGTTCGCGCAGAATGCGATCATCATCAGCCCGTAGGCGAGGAAGACTGCGGCGGCGTTCCCGGTGTTGATGAGCCAGAAGAACGGGAAGGCGAGGATCACTTCGCCGGCGATTCCTGCGGCGATGATCGGGCGCCGCCCGAGTTTGTCGGACAGACGGCCGAAGACCGGGATGAAGATGAGTCCGACGATGCAGGCGAGGAGGACGACCCAGAGCATGAAGTTGCTCGACAGCCCCTTCTCCTGAGTGCCGTAGTTGACGCCGGAGGCGACCATGAGCGTGAAGGTCGACCCGGTCGACAGGGTGGCGACGCCGCCCAAGATGACGGGCTTCCAATAGTGGCGCATGAGGTGGGCGAAGGGCAGTTTGGCCTTCGCTCCCTGTTCGCGGACCTGCTGGAAGCTCGGGGTCTCTTCGATGTTGAGCCGGATGTAGATGCCGACGGCGACAAGCAGCACGGAGGCGATGAACGGAACCCTCCAGCCCCAGGAGATGAGCGCTTCCTCGGACACGAGACCGGTGACGATGAGGAAGGCGAGGTTGGCCAGCAGCGTACCCACGGGGACTCCCACCTGGACCATCGACCCGTACCAGCCTCGACGATCCTCGGGTGCGTGTTCGACGGTCATGAGAACCGCTCCACCCCATTCGCCACCGAGCGCGAGCCCTTGGATGATGCGCAGGGTGAGCAGGATGAACGGTGCAGCGATGCCGATCGTGTTGAAGTCGGGGACCAAGCCGATGGCCAGGGTCGCACCACCCATGACGAGGAGGGAGACGAGCAGCATCGACTTGCGTCCGAGGCGATCGCCGAAGTGTCCGAACAGGACCGCTCCCACCGTGCGCGCCAGGTAGGCGGCGGCGAAGGTGAGGAACGCGAGGATCGTACCCAAAGCCGGTGAGAGCTCGGGGAAGAACACCTGGTTGAACACCAGCGCCGAGGCGGTGCCGAAGAGGAACAGGTCGTACCATTCCACGGTGGTGCCGATGACGCTGGCGGTCGCGATCTTGCGCATCTTCGCGCGATCGAGGCGAGCGCTGGCAGCCGTGCCGGTGCCTGAGTCGTCGACGGATCCGTCGTCGGTGCGAGTTGGCGAACTCATGGTGGTGCCTCCCGGAGTGCAGATGAACAGAGTTGAAAGTGACTGTCATCACTCTTCCCTGTGCGCACTTCGGCGACAATGAAATTTCACACCGAGGTGGGACTCAGAATTGTGTATTTGCACATTTCTGCGTCATCGAGCCATCCCGCAGTGGCCCGAGAAGTTCGCCCTGAGACCCTCACCCCGCCGAGGCGAGCGCTGCGTTCCAGCTTCCGTAGAACTTCCGCACCGCCGCGGCCGAGGGCACTTCACCCTTGTGCTCGGCAGCGTATTCGCCGTAGGCCTTGTAGGTGGCACCGAGATCACGGTCGTCACAGTCAGCGACGAACGTCGCAATTGCCTGATCGTAGGCAGCCTCATCAAAGCGCAGCTGACCCTTTGCGCGACCGACCGAGCTCCTCGCCAGCCCTGCAGCCTTCAGCGCCTCGTTCCAGGAGCCGAAGCGCTGGACGGCGGTCTGACTCGTCGGCGGCCACACGCTCGCGCCCTTGCTCGAGACCACGCCAAGTTGGCCGAGGACGGCAGTGCGCTGCCTCTCGTATTTCGCTGCGGTCAGCGGCACCGGGCTGGCAGAGCTGCGCACGCTGGCAATGGATCCGGCCACCTCGGCGAGGGCATCGTCCACGCCTCGCCCGCTCAACGTCTGATTGCGCAGGGCAACTTCCACCTCGGTGAGGATCTCGCTATCCTCGGGACTCAGCGCAGATGACGTGGCCGAGCCGAGGCCCGCGTCGATCGCGGCGAGGTGAAGCAGCGCCCCGATGAGTGCGGGGGCGGCGGTGTGGGACCTGTCGGCGGCGGAATCATTCATCGACTTCATCTTACGTGGGATGCACCGATTCCACGGTCGATGGCGAAACTCAGCGCGAACAGCAGTCCGCAGACTGCGACGGCCATGAGCAGTGAGGCGAGCGCGGAGTCGACGATGAGGAAGTAACCGCCGCCCAGAAGCACCATCGAGGCACCGGACGAGACCAAACGTCCGGTCAGCGTGCCGCCGATGTCGCTGCCATCGAGGATGACGTCGATGAGCCGGGAGATGACGAACCAGGCGAGGAAGACGCCGAGTGTGGCCAGCAGCGACTCGGAGAAGGCCAGGCGCATGGGCACTTCGAGTGCCCAGCCGAGAAGCGTGGCAGAGAACGGCATGACGAACGGGAGTCCGGTGGCCACGAGGATCAGGGCCGAATAGGTGAGGGCCTTCCTGTGTCGGTATGCGGTGGTCATGACTCTTCCTTTCTTGTTCAACTGGTGATGAGGCCGAGTGCTCCGATGGCGATGAGCGTGGTCAGCGTCGTCCAGGCGACGATGGCGATTCCTTGCCAGAGCAGGATCCAGGAGGTCTTGACGCCTGCGCTGACCAAGATCGTCGAGGTGATCTGGGTGGGGATGGCCAGGGGGCCGAGCAGGCTTGCGCCCGGGACTCCGAAGCGGTTGAGGAAGCGTTTGAACTTGATGCGGCCCTTCGATTCTGGCTTCCTTTCGGCAGGTGGCTGGTCGAGGAACCTCGCTTCGCCCTCCGTCGTTGTGCTCGAATCGGCAGTTGCGCTTTCGTCGGCAATGGTTGTTCCGGGCCCTCCGACCCCAACGGGAATGCTCTCCCGAGTTCGGCTCCGGCGAGTGACCACGGCCCTGCGTGCCCGGGCACCGAGCAACACGATGACGGTGACGCAGACGAAGTTGCCGATGGCCCCGGCGAGGCCTGCGACGATCGGGTTGAGTCCGGCCCACACGCCGATGACGGCCGAGACCTCCCCCTCGACGAAGGGCACTGCGCCGGCGAGCGCGATGATGAGCGGTTGCAGGAGGTCAGGGACGTGGGAGGCGAGGTCTTGGAAGAAGGTGATGACGGTGTTCATGATGTCCTCTGGAAGTAGTCCGATTGATTACTACCAGTGGAAACTGTGTTCTCAGAACAGGGTCAAGTCCAGAGGACTGAACTCAGGAAATCCTCAGCCGGATTCCTCGGCTATGCGGGCTTTGATGAAGGCTGCAAAACGCTCACGGTGCTCTTCCGCCACGTCCAAGGTCGGGTACACCTGGATGAAGGCTCGTTGCATGACGTCGATCTGGGCTTCGTTGTAGAGCTCAGTGATCGATCCGATGATGGCCGATTGCCCCATGGCGACGTCTCCGCGCATCCCGTGGTGCGGGGCGAGCAGCCAGGGGTTGGTCTCCAGATGCTCCTTCAAACTTGGCGCAATCGCTTCGGCCAGCCTCGCGCGAGTGGCTTCATCGGCATCCTCGGCGAGGTCATTGAGTTCTCGGTCATAGGGAGTCGTCGCGGTCATGATCGTCTTCATCTCAGCCATCGTCGCCTCATCGTAGAGACGCGAGTAGAGGGACATCAGGCTGCGATCGGGGCTGGACATCGTGGCCGCAATGTCGATGAATTCGGAGGCGGTGTCGATGGGGGCGCCGTGTTGCAGCAGCTTCGCGATCTGTTCACGGGCCTTCTCCAACTCGGCAATGTTCTCCCCGAGTTCGACATCGAGCCGTTTGAGCGCGAGCTGCTGCGCTTCGTGGTCGTCTTCAACGGAGCTGATGTCGGCCAGAGGGATTCCGAGTTCGCGCAGTCGTCGGATCTGCAGGAGCCTGAGCACATGTGAGGGCCCGTACTGTTTGTACCCGTTGCTCATCCGCTCGGGGTCCGCAAGCAGATCGAGCTTGTGATAGTGCCGAATCGTGTTGACCGTAGTCCCGGTCAGCTCCGCCAACTCACTGGTGCTCCACCCCACTAGCCGTTCCCCTCGCCGCCGCGTCGTCGGTGCCTCATCATTGCCTGACTGTGTCCAGTGTATTGGCCTGTTCCTCGAGTCGGCATGTTTAGACTGAACCATGACTGAGTTCAATATCGGCGATACTGTCCAGGTCACCTCCGGAGCAATGGCACACAGTGTCGGCACCGTCGTCTATCTCTATGAGAAGACCGGGAAGTACCTCGTGCGAACGGGCGCCGGAGCCCAGGACTACTATTCCCCGGACGAGATCGAACTGTTCAACCCCTGACGCATTTACCGCTCCACGGACCTCACCGCAGACGGTCCAAGGATTCCTCGGCGCGCGCAATTCGCTGCCCCACGTCCATCTGCCACCAATAGTCGCCCCGTTCTCCGAGTCCGTGCTTGGCGATGGAGACCCGATTTCGGGCAGCACTCACTTCCTCGTCCGTACCCGTCTTCTGTGCGGTGCGGACAGCGTTCCGTGCTGTGCCGAGATGGCTTTTCAGTTCTGCCACCATCTCCTCAGGCAGTTCCGGATCGGTTCTTCGCCATTTCCGGCCCTTGATGACCATCCACTTCTGCGCATCGCTGTACTCGCGCTCCCCATCCTGGCCCATGATCAACAGTCTGTTCCTCTCGAACGACTGTGTCCACATCGAGTTTCCACGTGATGTGTCCGTGGGCAATGAGAAGATGGCACGGTGCCTGACAATCGCACCGCGTCCTTCAACGCCACCCCCGCCGGCTGGCGTGACATCTTCGCCTCCCTCGCCGAGGCGGCCCCGCAGGAGTACACGCCGGTGGCCCTGGGATTCGAGCTCGTCGAGGTGGTGGCCCGGACGTGGTTCGAACCGAAGCATTCTGTGGTTCTGGAGAAGCAAGCGGTCTCCCCTGGCACCGATCCCAGCCTGGCGATCCGCCCGCTGATCCTCAGCGAATCAGGCAACTGGGTGAAGAAATCCCTCACGTGGCGGACCATCGACCGGATGGCCAGGCAATTCAATGTCGATCCCCGTCACCAGGAATGGTTCACCCAGCTCGCGGGCTTGCGCACCCGGGACAAGACTGACTTCACGCCCGATGGGGCACCGTACAACCTCGGCGATTTTCACACCCCCCTGCTGTGGGACATGTTCGCTCGGGCCACCGAGATCGGGATCGAACTCGTCGGCGTCAATCAGGGCATGCGCGTGCACATCGGACGCGAAGCGAATGCCATCATCGACGTCAACCGGGTGAAGAACCTGCTGCGGGTACAGCCGCGAGTGACGATCGATGAACGCGAATTCTCAGCAGGGCTGACCAAGCCCATCTGGACGCACGGGTTCTTCGGCGTCGACCTGCGCTCGGGCTTCTCCGTGACCATGGCGCCCGCGTCGAAGCCGACGGCACAATCGGCACTGTCCGTGTTCGGTGCGGTCGGGCCGATCACGATTCCTGCTGACGAGTCCGAGGAGTTCTTCGAGGAGTACTACCCGCTCCTGCGCACCTCCGCCGAGGTTGTCAGCACCGACGAGACGGTGAAGTTCCCCCAGTTCAGCCAGCCGCGGCTGGTCCTTTTCATGGCGTTCGGGGCGAAGGACCACCTGAGTCTGCAGTGGTACTGGGAGTACTCGGGACCCAGACGGACCCTGCCCGTGGTGCCACTGTCGAAGCTCGGCACCTCCGCCATCCGCAGCAAGGCAGACGGTCGAAGCACTGCAACGACCCCCACGCTGAGCCCCCGCGACAACCGTGACCTCGAGCATGAGGTCTCCGTCCTCAGTCAGGTGGAATCGGTCCTCGCCGAGACTCAGCCGCCCGGCCACCCCCGCGACATGGAACTCACGGACGCCGACACTGCGGACTTCGTCGTCAATGTCCTGCCTGGGCTTGAAGAGATCGACCACGTCAAGGTCATCACGCGCGGGAAGAAACAGCCCTATCGCGAGCTCGGCGGGGAGCCCAACATCACGATCACCTCGGTCGAATCGGAGAAGAACGACTGGTTCGACCTGGGATTCCAGATCACCATCGACGGCAAACCCATCCCCTTCGTCAAGCTCTACAAGGCCCTGGCTGCGGGGACGAAGAAGATCAAGCTCGTCGACAACACTTTTCTGTCGCTGAACAAACCCGCCTTCGACAAGCTCAAAGCGCTCCTGGCTGAAGCAGACCTCATCCCCGAGTGGGAGCCGGACTCCCCGAAGATCACTCGCCTGCACGTGGGGCTGTGGTCGGAGTTCGAGGAACTCGCCGATGAGACGCTTCCGGCCCAGTCTTGGCAGGAGTCCGCACAGGCACTGCTCGACCTCGACCACCTGCCTGCCACCCAGGTGCCACATCTGGGTGGGGTCACCATGCGCCCATATCAGGTACAGGGTTTCCGGTGGTTGGCACTGCTGTACAGGTGCCACCTCGGCGGGATTCTGGCCGACGATATGGGACTGGGCAAGACCCTGCAGACCCTGGCACTCATCACTCATGCGCGGGCAGAGCTTCCGTTCCTCGTCGTCGCCCCCACCTCGGTCGTCGACAATTGGGCGAAGGAAGCCGCGAAGTTCACCCCTGGTCTCGACGTTCGCGTCGTCTCCGAGTCGACTCAGAAGAGGAAGACCGCCCTCGCCGAGGTGGTCGCCGGTGCCGATGTCATCATCATGTCCTATGCGATGCTGCGCCTGGACGAAGACCCCATCTCTCGCCTCAAATGGGCTGGGTTCGTCCTCGATGAGGCGCAGTTCGTGAAGAACAGCTCCTCTCAGGTCCATCAGGCGGCGAAGTCGGTCAACGCCCCGTTCCGCCTGGCGCTGACGGGAACGCCGATGGAGAATTCTCTGCGCGATGTGTGGTCGCTGTTCGCCATCACAGCACCTGGACTGTTCCCCAGCGCCCACCGTTTCGAGAAGGAGTATGTGCGACCCATCGAAGTGGGTGAGGACCCGGGTCGATTGAAGCGTCTGCAGAAGCGCATCAGACCGTTCATGCTGCGCCGGAACAAGGATCTCGTTGCTGCGGATCTGCCGGAGAAGCAGGAGCAGGTCATCAATGTCGAGCTCAATGCCGCTCATCGCAAGCTCTACGATCGGGTGCTGCAGAAGGAGCGGAAGAAGATCCTCGGCTTCATCGACAGCGAGTACGACAAGCAGCGCTTCATCGTCTTCCGCTCACTGACTCTTCTGCGCATGCTGGCCCTGGATCCGCGCATCGTCGACGGTGAACACGAAGGCGTACCGTCGAGCAAGCTTGCGGCCCTGATGGAACGACTCGAGGATGTCGTTGCCGAAGGCCACCGCTCGATCGTGTTCAGCCAGTTCACGTCGTTCCTGACCAAGATCGCCGAAGACCTCGATCACCGAGGCATTCCCTACGTCGTCCTCGACGGATCCACGAGGAATCGGGGCAAGATCGTCGAAGAGTTTCGGACCGGTGCGGCACCGGTGTTCCTCATCAGTCTCAAGGCCGGCGGGTTCGGCCTCAATCTCACCGAGGCCGACTATGTCTTCCTCATGGACCCGTGGTGGAATCCCGCGACGGAGAATCAGGCGATCGACCGTGCCCACCGGATCGGGCAGACAAAGAACGTCATGGTCTACCGCTACGTTGCCGAGGGCACGATCGAGGAGAAGGTCCTCGCCCTGCAGAAGAAGAAGGCAGAACTCTTCGACTCCCTCATGACCGACGGTCAGAACGTCGACGGTCAGGCCTTCAGTCAGACGGTGACGGCCCAAGACATTCGGGGGCTGTTCGAGGGATAGGACTTCTCGGAACAAACGCACGTCGATTTCGAAGTGCTACTCAACGTGCCGGCGTACAGTCTCACGAATTGCGTCTGCGTGCTCATAGATGGTTTCAAGACCTGCGATCGGATGACGCGTCTCGGCCTTGTTCTCATCAAACAGTCCTAGATATTTCTGCTTCTTTCCGTTGAAACGGAGTCGAGCAATGGGCTTTCTGTTGTTATCGTCCAACAGCACCGCGAAGTACGACTTCGAGTCACGCTGGACGACCCTTTCAGGCTTCACTTCGCTGCAGCTGATCGCCTTGACGATCTGGTAGCCTTCGAGCTCCTCCAACGTCGTTTCGATCTCAGTGTCCCGATCCAGGTCAGCTTCAGCGATCGTCTCACTGGTGACAGCATCGGCTTGGGCGGAGGTTTCCAATGGAGCAGAATATGAGGCGCCCAGCGCCGTCTTCAACCGGTCGTTCACCTGCTCATTCAGGTACTGTTTTGCTGCTTTGGAGACGAGTTGGGTGAACTGCGTCTTTACATCTTGAGTAAACCGACCACCGTAGACACTGCTGGTGAAGAGCCGAACGAACGCCTCGTCGGGCTCCTTGAACTGCGAAGCAATCTCTCGTTTGATGGCTCCTACATACTTGAGTTCCTCAGCCGCACTGATGACCGATTCGAGGTCAAAGTTCTCCTTGGAGAGCTTTCGAAGTTCAGGCAACAGGGTTTCGTCAATGTCATTGAGATCCAATACCAAGAACGGCCGATCATCCATCTTGTTCGGCGCATCCAGATCGGTGTAGAAATTGTAGATTTCACCATTGGTCAGGACTGCAATTCGCGCATTGGTGACGGAGAAGTACCGGAAGAGTTGCGATGCGTGTTCAATTCGAAGTGCCTCCGCCGACTTTTTGCATTCGATGAGCATCTGGACTTCACCCTCGCGCATGATTGCGTAATCCACCTTCTCACCACGCTTCACCCCTACGTCGGCGGTGAACTCCGGAACCACCTCGAGTGGATTGAAGATGTCGTAGCCGAGGATCGTAGAGATAAAAGGCATGACAAAGGCGTTTTTCGTTGCTTCTTCGGTCTGGATTGCATCCCGCTGATTCTGAACCTTCGCCGCCAAGGCGGACAACCGCTCTTCAAATTCCACAATCTCTCCTCATTGAGACATCACCAGTAGTTGACTTGAATCAAACTGTAGCCTGGTTCAATCGTTTCGGAGCGTGCGGTCACCGGATTTCTGATTCACTCCCGGATTCGCCGCCTCGCACCAAACGCACTGGCGATAACCCATCGATCTACCTCATCCAGGAATGACGATTCGACCTTGGACACCATTGGCAGGATCGCAGCGTCATCCCACCGTGAAGTTTATTTACTTTAGATACACTAAAGTAAATATTGAAGCGAAGTGTTCACACTTACGGCCCATCCCGAGAGGAGGTCGCCCCATGCCCTACACCGCCGAACTCCACTGGACACCTCCGAACCCAGCCGGGCTGAGCAAGAAGGACAGAGCCTCAGGTACGCACCGCGCATATCTGCCTGATGAGCTTGCCATCACGCTCCCAGAACTCGGTGCCAAAGCACAGCATGCAGCCGAGGAAGCGGCGGTCGTCCTCGCTCGATTCGACGAACGAATCAGCTCGTCGGGCAGCACCTACCTCAACCATCTGCTTATCCGGTCCGAAAGCATCTCCTCCTCGTGGATCGAAGGCAGTCGACTCAGTCCGAAGAAACTGGCTATCGCTGAGCGTTTGAAGTACGGCGATCGTGTGGCTCTCGATGTCATCGCCAACGTACGGGCGACTGAAAACGCCATCGACGAGATCGCCAATCCACTTCGGCCGATCAGCGTCAAGGACATCGAAGACCTCCAGCACTCGATCAAGCCGCGGCTTGCCTTTGGACTGCGAGAAGCCCAGAACTGGGTGGGCGGCCCGGGCAACAGCCCGCTGCGCGCAGATTTCGTACCTCCACCACCAACTGAGGTTCCACGGCTCGTCGCGAATTTGGCTGCGTTCATCACGGCCACGGAGGGCAATCCGGTCATCCGCGCCGCAATCGCCCATGCCCAATTCGAAACGATCCACCCCTTCGCCGACGGGAACGGCCGAACTGGGCGAGCGCTCGTCCACACGGTCCTCAAACGTTCCGATGCACTCCGTACTGTGCTCGTGCCGATCAGCACGGTCTTCGCCTCGAACACGAACGCCTATATCGGCGGCCTGAACGCGTATCGCAAAGACCCATCCGACCTTGATCAGTGGGTCATCTCCTTCGCCGAGGCGGTCGAAGCGGCCGCCGCAAGAGCTGTCCTCCTGGCCGAGGACATCGAAGCACTGGATCAGACAGTTCGCCTCGATCTCGCCGAGCACCGTCGCGAAATCGGCAAGTCACCGATCCACCCGAGGGCCGGTTCGGTCATCCTCAAAATCCTCGACTGCTTAGCGCGAGAGCCGGTGATCACCATCGATTCGGTGGCGGTCGAGCACGGAGTCTCTCGCGCTGCTGCCCATCGGGCTCTCGTCGAGCTCGCCGAGGCAGGGATCCTCAGGAAAACCAAGAATCACAAAGGCAAGGTCGTCTGCTATTCGGCAGACCAGCACTTAGCGTATGTTGAGTTGACGGAGGCGAACCACCGGGGCCGAAAGGGCTGAGCTCCAGATCGAGGATCTACGCCGATCGAGTGGACCCCGCGTTTGCCTGAGCCCGTTTGCGTGCGTATGAGCGCGCGGCACGCACTCGGTCTCCGCACCGAGTTGAGCACCACTGCCGACGCCCATGGGTCTTGAGCAGGAACCGTAAACACGGCTCGGCCTCGCACTGTTCGAGCAGGCGGGCCTCGTCACTGGCCAGCAGCGTTGCCGCATCCTCGGCGATCACCGACATGGCGTGTTCGACCAGCTGCGTCGCTGGGTGCTCGAGCGAGCGGAAGAACCCCTCTCTGGGAGTGAAGTGCAGCAGTGATGCGTTGGGTGCGGAAGTGAGTGCGGCATTGATCCCGTCTAGGGCCCGCTGGTCGACAGCCGTCCCTGCGGCGCAAGCAGCAAAAGCCGACCGGAGGTCACCACGGAGACCTACTAGCCGATTCTGACAGTAGGACTGCAGCTGCACCCCCGCATCGACAAGGCCACGCTCGATGAGCCACTCGGTCGTTGCCTCTGGGGTGCTCAACGCATCGGCGCTCTTGCCGCCGGGGAGGTCGATTGTGCTGTTCGCGAGGTCGACGCTGCTGTGCTCATGCGCGCCGGGGCTCGGTGGAAGAGGCATAACAGTCATAAACATCATGGTATCAGTATTGATTTACCGTGACATCATGCTACGCTGAATCTAACGTGAAACAGCATTATTTACCGTGAGAATTGAGTTTGTGAATTGACGTTCCCTCCGAAATTCGGGTCTGCCCCCTTCGCCCTATCCGTACACACCGGCGGAGGCCCCGGCGTCGGCCACACCGCCGAAGAGGGACTGGCCGATACCGTTCGCACTGCTGAGGCAGCGGACCGCCTCGGCTACCACCGATTCTGGATGTCCGAGCACCACGCGATGCCCGCACTGTCCGTCGCGTCACCGCCACTGATGATCGCCCGCCTCACTGCTGACACTGAACGGATCCGGCTTGGCGCGGGCGGGGTGATGCTGCCGAACCACTCCCCATTGGTGATCGCAGAGCAGTTCGGAATGCTCGACGCCCTTGCCCCGGGACGCATCGACCTCGGGCTGGGACGGGCACCAGGTACCGACGGTGCTACGGCTGCCGCACTTCGCCGCGGTGCCGGAGCCAACGAAGAGTTCCCGCAACAGCTCGCCGAGCTGATGGGATTCCTCTCCGACGACTTCCCGGCCGGACACCCTTACACCGAAGTGCACGCCGTACCCGGCCCCTGGCAGAACGAACAGAACCGAGTTCCCGCTCCCATGACGCATCCGCAGCTGTGGATCCTCGGCTCATCCCCATATTCCGCACAACTGGCAGCTCGCCTCGGTCGTCCGTACGCATTCGCCCTGCAGTTCGGTGATGCCGATATCACCACAGCCATGCGCATCTACCGCGAGAATTTCACACCTTCGTCCGTGCTCGATCGCCCCTACTCGATGGTGAGCGTGAGCACGGTGGTGGCCGAGGACGCGGCCGAGGCCGAACGGGAGGCCTCGAGCTCGGCGATGGCGATGCTGCGCATGTTCAAAAGGGAACCATTCATCCTTCTCCCTCCCGAAGAAGTCGCAGCGTATTCTGCAACGACCGCGACAGCGAACGAGAACGCGATCCTCGATATGTATACACAGCGGGCCTATACCGGAACTGCGGAGACCGTCGCCCAGAGACTCGAAGCCCTCCAGGAGCAGACCGCCGTCGATGAAGTAATGACTGTGGTCGGCGCCCATACCCGCGGTGTCGATGAACGCACCGTCACACTACTCGCCGAACATTACGGAGCGGCGAGTCACCCCTGAAACCTCCCGGCAGCCGCCGGAGAGAATCGCACCATGCCACCCGACCCGAAGGAGAACTCATGTCCGCACCACGTCGCGCACTGATCGTCGTCGATGCCCAGCAGGAATACTTCGAAGGACTGCTGCAGATCCAGCATCCCCCGCGCGAAGACTCACTGATTCGCATCACCGAAGCGATGGATGCCGCCGAACAGGCGGGAATACCGATTGTCGTCGTGCAACATCAGGCACCCGAGGGGTTCCCTGTCTTCGCTCCGGACTCGCCGACCTTCGCACTGAACCCCGAGGTCGCTGGGCGCGCAGATGCGGCATCACACCGCATTACGAAGGAATTCGCCAGCATCTTCGCTGGCACCGACCTCGAGTCGTGGCTGCGCGATCGCGAGATCGACACACTCACCATCGTCGGGTACATGACTAACAACTGCATCATCGGCTCCGTCGCCGCGTCCGAACCGCTCGGATTCACCGTCGAGGTGCTGTCGGACGCCACCGGCGCCATCGATATTGAGAACTCTGCCGGTTCCGCTCCAGCAAAGCAGGTCCACGAAACCATTATGGCTGTCCTGAACTCGAACTGGGCTGCCGTCACGACGACGAGTCAGTGGATGGAAGCGGTCCAGTCCGAGCATGCCCTGGCCGGGGACAACCTCATAGAGTCCGCCGCTCGAGGTCGGAGGGGCTGAGAGCACGCCGAAGAGTCAATCAATCTCATCCAGGTCGGACATGTCGAGGACGAACCGGTACCTCACGTCGTTTGCTGCGAGTCGTTCAAGTGCAGTGTCGACCTGTGAAGACGGCAGCACCTCGACGTCGGGGACGACCCCGTTGTCGGCACAGAACTGCAGCATTTCAGCGGTCGAAGGTCGACCTCCGCTGCCTGCGGAGCTGAGCTTCTTTCGACCGATGAGCAGGTCGGTGACCTCCACGGTGAGCGCGCCCAGATAGCCGAGGATACTGAGTGTCCCGTCCAGCCCGACCAGCTTGAGATAGGGCGCGATGTCGTGTGGTACCGAAACGGTGTCGATGACGACGTCGAAGCTCTCCCGCGCCGCGGTCATCTGCGCAGCATCGGTGGAGACGATGAACCCATGCGCGCCGAGCCCGCGGGCGTCGTCGGCCTTGTCCGAGGTGCGGCTGATCACGGTCGCGGTGGCGCCGAGTGCGACTGCGAACTTGACTGCGAGATGGCCGAGGCCTCCGAGCCCGACCACGGCAACACGTACACCCGGCCCGACATCCAACGCGCGCAGCGGCTCCCAGACGGTGATGCCCGCGCACATCAGCGGTGCCGCCGCGGCTGGATCCAGCCCCTCGGGAAGTCGGTAGGCGAAATCTTCGCGGACAACGTACTCACGCGAGAACCCGCCCAGGGTCGTCGATCCGTCGACACGATCCTTCCCTCCATAGGTCAGGGTGGGAAACTCGTGGCAGAAGTTCTCCTGTCCAGCCCGGCACATGGGGCACTGACCGCAGGAATCGACGATGTTGCCCACCGCGACACTGTCGCCGACGGCGAAGGCTGCCACCTCGAGCCCTACCTCGCTGACGACGCCGGTGAACTCGTGCCCTGGAACGAGGAGCGAGTGACCACCATGGTCACGCAGTGCCTGCAGGTCGCTGTGGCAGAGCCCGCAGTAGTCAACCCTCACAGCGATGTCATCTGGGCGCAGTTCGCGCCGCTCCAGCAGGCCTGCACTCAATTCCGAGGAGCCAGTCGCCTGCCATCCAGTGGTCGTTCGCATCACAGATCTCCCTAAACAGACTATTCGGTCTATTTAGCGTACTGCCGCACTCCGGGCGAAGCAAACCAACTGGTCTGTTTGATACTGTGATTGCATGCCCGAACAGCCCCAGACCCGCCGCGGCGCAGCGACCTACCAGCGCATCCTCGACGCCGCCACCGAGGAGTTCGCCCAGCACGGCATCGCCGGGGCCCGCGTCGACCGGATCGTTTCGGCCGCACGGACGAACAAGGCTCAGCTCTACTCCTACTTCGGCGACAAGGGCCAGCTCTTCGACGCCATCTTCCTCAGCTCTCTCGACAGCATCACCAACACGGCGCCCATCGATGCTGAGGACCTCGCCGATTGGGCCGTGCGTCTCTACGACGAATACCTCCGCCGTCCCGACCTCATCCGACTGGCCACCTGGACGCGATTGGAGCGACGGCCCACGGGCCACCTCACCGAAGCCCACGATGACTACGATGACCACAAGCTGTCGGCCATCGCCGCTGCTCAGAAGGCGGGGCAGGTCCGGGATGGCGACCCGTTCGACATCATGGCGATGGTCATCGCGATGTCGATGGCGTGGTCACCGGTGAGCAATGTCTACGCCGCCGACACCAGTGAACCCGCCGAGGCGCACTCCTCCCGCCGGAGGCTGCTGCGCGAGTGCGTCTCCCAAGCCATGCGAGCCCATTGACGCATGGTCACACGTGGGCGGCAGTCCCCTTCGGAGCCTGCAGAGAAGGCACGGTGCCGTCGTGATCGGCAGCTTCATCAGCTCGGCTGCTCGGCACTGCAGGCCAGAACGGCACCGGCGGGGTCAGCAATGACGATATTCCGGTGGCTCTCTGTGTCGAAAGGCTCGAGCACGACCGTGCCGCCCAGCGACTCAACGAGCGCCGCGGTGGTGTCTGCGTCGCTGATGGCAACGTTGACGGCCCAGTGAGCTGGGGCGTCACCGGCGTCGGAAAGCAGACCGATGGTGTGCCCGTCGAGACTCCACCGTGAGAAGGGTGCACCCGACACCTCGTGCAGTTCCCAGCCGAAAAGCGCACCGTAGAAATCCTGCGACTCTCGAGCGTCGGGACTATGGAGCGAGGACATTGACCAGGTGTTGGTCTCGCCGACAATCTCGGCCCCCTCGACGCCCTGGCCATCATTGACGCAGAAGGGGATGCCGCTTGGATCTGCGAGGATCGCGACTCGTCCACCCGTATTCTGTTCCAGATACGGCAGGAGACAGCTTCCACCCGCGGCTTCAGCCGCAGCGATCGAGGCATCAACGTCGTCGACGAGGACGTGGATCAACCACCCGGCTGGAACTGACCCCGGCGCCTGAGCGATACCGGCGAGGCTCTGCCCATCCAACCGAGCCACGAGCACACGGTCCTTCTCACCGGGGTCCTCGACGGCCCACCCGAAGAGCTGAGTGTAGAACTCGGCTGCCTCCGACACGTTCGGCTGGAGAGTCTCGATCCAGAACGGCGTGCCGAACGGGTAGCTGCTGTCGTTGGCCATCATTGCCTTTCAACCATCGCGGACTGCCGCAGGCTCTCAGCTCTGCTCATGATTCGACAATAGTTGTTCTTCCCCGGCCAGTCAGTCCCCAGGACCGTCAGAAGACTGGGCGGTATCGACGATCCACGGCACTCCGTAACGGTCGAGGCACATACCGAATCCTTCGGACCAGAACGTCGGACCAAGCGGCATTTGGATCTCGCCGCCGTCGGCCAGCGCAGCGAAGACCGTGTCAGCAGTCGCCAGATCGGCGGCCGTGTAGGACAGTGCGATACCCAACCTGGGGCCACCATCGCCCGTAGTGTCATCGGATCCCATGAGCAGCGTGTCATCGAAGGTCAAGGCGGCATGCATGACCGTGTCATCGGTCGAACCGGGCATCCGCTGGTCTTCGGGCACGTCCTTCATCGGCATGATCGTCAATTCGCCGCCGAAGATTTCCTGGTATCGCTTGAAGGCTTCAGCGCATTTTCCGTCGCTGTAGAAGATATAGGCATCGATAGACATCTTGCGTCACCTCTCGAATCATTCATTGATATGGAGAATCAGTGGTTCCAAGTGCAGCGTGCTCCTGCCAGGTTACGCGCGCTGTGTCACCACATGTGCAGTCAGGCGGGGCGCCGAGGTGCCTCTACTGGGAGCTGAAGTAGAAATCCGCGTGTGCCGCACAGCGCGGATTGAATGGTGCCGCGCAATCCGGGCACGCGCTCACTCCCAGGTAGGCCTCGATCGTCAGCTCCGTCCAACAGTGTCCACAGAGAATGGCCTTCTGATTCCACTGCTCGCGGGGCCACTGCTGGGCCGAGTGTTCAGCACATTCGAAATGACACAGATGGCACGGAAAGTACCGGTCGCAGCAGGCAAAGCGAATGGCGATGATGTCGAGTTCGGTCGAATAGTGCACACACCGCGTGTGCTCATCGACGGTCTTGCCGAAAACTCGGGGTGACGTCGTCACGGCTCACCTGCCTCCTGCTGGCCCTGCTCCCTGTATTCCCAGCCTAGCCGCCTGCGCTGTTCGGCGAAGTAAAATAGGGACCCCGAGCAGATGAGGATCAATGCCAACACCTGAAGTTTTCGTCCGTCCCTTCGCCGAGGTGGCCCTGGCCAACATCACCCGCGACTATCCGTTCGCCTCCCACCACGTCGCACGCGGATTGATCGACATCGTGCCGGCAAGCGAGAAGAACCCGGCCTTCGCGAACTCGTTCGACTGGCACTCCAGCGTGCACATGCACTATCTGTTGGCGTCACTTCTGGGCACCGAGTCTGCCCGTAGTGCGGATTGGCGAGACGAAGCCATCGAGACACTCTCCACCCACCTCAGCGAGGATAATATGCGCGCCGAGGCGGATTTCCTCCGAGACAACCCGAGCTGGGAACGACCCTACGGTTGGGCATGGGCCATCGACCTCAACCGAGCTCTCAACGCCAGTGAGAACTCTGAACTGCGAACGCTGGGAAAGCATACGCAGATCCTCGCCGTTACCGTCTTCGAGCTGGTCCTCGAGTGGCTGCCGAAGGTCCCCGAGCCGGTACGCCACGGAGTCCACTCGAACACGGCGTTCGCTCTGCGCCGCATCCTCATCGGTGCCCGCACACAGGACCGAAGTGATGTCGTCGACGCCATCGCCGAGGCTGCCCGTCGCTTCTATGCCGAGGACCAGGCCTGGAACTTCCGACAAGAGCGCAGCGGCCACGACTTCCTCTCCCCCGGGCTCTGCGAGGCCGAGCTCATGACCGAGGTGCTGACCGAGGACGAGCTCGCCGTCTGGTTGCCGGACTTCTTGTCGGAACTGACGCCGGAATCACCCGCGCTCACACCAGTCGAGGTCATCGATCCCACGGACGGGCAGCAGAGTCACCTCTACGGACTCGGGCTGTCGGTCGCCGCGTCGCTGATGCGCCTGGCACCCAAGTTGCTCTCATCCGCCGAACACTCGGGGAATCATGAAGTTGGCGACCACGCGAGGGGCCTCCTCACAATGGTCGACCACCTCATGGCCCCGGGACTCGAAGCGGCAGTCTCCGACGAGTACATGGCCTCTCACTGGGTCGCGACCTTTGCGTGGGAGTCACTCGTGCTGCGGAATCACTGAGCTGTCGACTGCCTTGCGCGACCTCTTGTGACTGGCGAAACGACCTCACTGCGCAGACTGCACCACTGGGATCTCGGAAGTCATCTCATCCCGGGGAACCGCCTCGGTGCTGTCGGCCGAGTTCTCCACACCGTGATCGGCAGGCAAACCGGTCAGACGCTCAGGCTTGAGGATCTCCTCGAGTTGGGTTCGGTCGAGGAGCCCCTGCTTCACGACGAGGTCGGAGATCGGTTCATTCGTCGCCAGCGCCTGCTTGGCCAGCTGTGCGGCAGGGGCGTAGCCGATGACCGGGGCGAGAGCGGTGATGACGGTGACGGAACGGGCCACGGTGTCCTCAAGGGCCGCCTCGTTGGCGGTGATGCCGTTGACACAGTTGACGCGGAAGGTCTGGCAGGCACGTTCGAGCCAGGTGATCGACTGGAACAGGGAATGGGCGATGACCGGCTCAAACGCGTTGAGCTGGAGCTGGCCGGCCTCGACGGCCATGGACACGGTGACGTCAGCACCGGCGACCGAGTAGGCGACCTGGGAGACCGCCTCGGGAATGACGGGGTTGACCTTGCCGGGCATGATCGATGAGCCCGCTTGGCGGGCCGGCAGGTTGATCTCACCGAAGCCGGCTTGTGGTCCCGAGGACAGCAGACGCAGGTCGTTGGCGATCTTCGACATCTTCAGAGCACTGCGCTTGAGCGCCCCGGAGAAGGTGATGAAGACCCCGGTGTCCGAGGTGGATTCGACGAGGTCGCCGGCGGTGACGAGTTCGAGTCCGGTGATGGTGCGCAGGTGCTTGATCACCGCTTCCTTGTACCCGACGGGTGCGTTGATCGCCGTTCCGATCGCAGTGGCGCCCATGTTGACCTCGCCGAGGAGTGCGACCGCATCTTCGAGCCGCTGCACGTCCTCGCGCAAGGTAGTGGCGAAGGCGTTGAATTCCTGGCCCAGGGTCATCGGCACCGCGTCCTGGAGCTGGGTGCGACCGACCTTGATGACGTGGGAGAACTCGCGACCCTTCGCGGCAAAGGCATCGGCTAAAAGCGTGAGTTCGCCGAGGAGGTTCTGCAGTGAGAAGGCCAGTGCAATCTTGATCGCCGTCGGGTAGGTGTCATTCGTCGACTGGCTGTGGTTCGTGTGGTCGTTGGGGTTGATGAACGAGTAGTCGCCCTTCGCGTGCCCACCGATCTCGAGCGCACGGTTGGTGATCACCTCATTGGCGTTCATGTTCGTCGAGGTACCTGCCCCTCCCTGGATCACGCCGACGGTGAACTCGTCGTGGAGCCGCCCGCCCTTGATCTCCTCGCAGGCGGCGTCGATGAGGTCGGCTCGCTGCTCATCAAGGGCACCGATTTCAAGGTTCGCCCGTGCCGCGGCCTGCTTGACGCAGGCGAAGGCGCGGATGAAGTCAGGGTAGACAGAAACCGGGCGGCGGGTGATCGGAAAGTTCTCCATCGCCCTAGCAGTGTGCACACCCCAATAGGCGGTGTCGGGGATCTCGAGGCTGCCGATCGAATCGGTCTCAGTACGGGTGGGTGCAGAAGCGCTTTCGGTCATATTCATTACGATACTGCGCGGTCGAGGAGGGCGTTATGATCCGGCTCATAGTCGCGGTACTTCCGCTGGATCTCGATCTGATCGGCGAGGTATTTCGCGTCGTGCCACACCCCCCAGATGAAGCTCGAACCGCGACGCGACAGCCACGGCAGACCGAGGAAGTACATGCCGGGAACAGGTGTGACTCCGCGCTGCTGGACCGGGTAGCCTCGCTCGTCGAGGACACCGTCGACCTGCAGCCAGGAGTAGTCGACACCGAATCCGGTCGCCCAGATCACGGTGGTCACGCCCGCGTCAGCAAGGTCGAGTTCGAGGATCGGGTTCGTCACACTGTCGGGATCAGGGCCGAGCACATGTGCTTCAGGCTCGGGTGGCAGGTCGAGGCCGTTGCGTTCGATGTAGTCGTCGGCCTCACGCAGCAATGAGAGATAGTTGTCATCGCCGCGGGCGATGTTCCTGCCCAGGTCGGAGCCGATCTGCAGTGTGCCGTGGAGATAAGAGTTCGCGCGTCCCAGCAGGGTGATGCCCGAGGCCGCGAGGTCACGGAAGTCGACAGTGTGGCCACCTTCTGCACCGGAGACGGCGATGGTGACGTGGTCAGCCCCGACAGGTGGTGCTGCCAGGTCCCATTTGCCCAGGGCCCCGAGCCACCAGCAGAAGTCGCGGTTGCGATAGGCCCGCGGTGGGCGATCGTGTGGGCCCACGGCCAGATAGACCTTCTTGCCGGACTTCTGAATCTCCGCGGCGATCTGGACCCCCGATGATCCAGCGCCGACGACGAGCACGGCCCCCTCGTCCAGCTGTGCGGGGTTCTTGTACGAGTTCGAATGGATCTGGGTGATCCCGGAACTCTCAGGGATGATCGCCGGGATGGTCGGAGTCTGGAAAGGGCCTGTCGCGGCGACGACGAAGTCGGCCTCGATGGTGCCCTGATCGGTATCGACGAGGTAGCCGCGGGCCTTCTCGCGTTCGGTCACTGTGGTCACGGTGATTCCGGTGCGCACAGGGAGGTTCTTGCGTTCCACCAGTGTGCGGAAGTATTCGGCGACCTGGTCTTTGGTCGCGAATCCATCGGGATCCACGTCGGCAAACTCCTGGGTGGGGAACCGGTCGTGCCAGGCAGGGCCATTCGCGACGAGGGAGTCCCAGCGCCTCGACTGCCAGGCCTCGGCGATCCGGTTCTTCTCCAGGACGATGTGGGCAACTCCCCTGGACTGCAGATGCTCGCTCATCGCGATTCCGGCTTGGCCCGCGCCGATGATGACAACTTCGGTGGTCTCGGTCTCTTTGCCCGACATGGGACACTCCTGTTCTCGAAAACCGCACCTGACCTGCAGATACGGCACTTGCGTCTTTGCTCGTGAGCCGACGTTTCTCGTCGCTCTCTCGGGATCCAGCAAACCGCAGGTGAGAGTGTCAATGCCAATAGTTGTTGACGGTCAATTGCATCTACTGAATAGATGCAGCCGACTTTGGTCAATCATTTCCGGGTATCTCAAAGCACAGCAGAAAGCACCGAACTCAGCCGAATCGATTAGATCAGACGGAACCCTCGTCTGAGGCCGCCTCGGCGAAGATCTCGCGCATCATCGCCGTCACGGCCCTCGCCTTCGCTGTTCCTGCCGCCTGCGACAATGCCGAGACGACGAGGCGAAGGCTCGGCGCAGGGTCGGCGATTTCGAGGATCGCAGTCTTCGCACCGGTGTAGGTCTGTTCGATGTCGGGGCGCTGGTTGAGAATCGAGAACCCCAGCCCCATCGCGACCATCGAGCGCACGGTCTCGTAGTTCGAGGACTTGTATTTGACCTTGGGAGTGATGCCGGCCGAACGCAGCATGGTGAGGAAGTACTCGCGGCTGTCGGGCAGGTCGAGGAGGACGAGGGGGTCCTCGGCGAGCGTGGACAGCTTGACTCTCTTCTTCCCGGCCAGCCGGTGGTTCGTGTCGACGATGACGTGCGGTCGCACCTCGCCGACCCGCTGGGCCTGGATGCCTTCGGCGTCGGTGAGGTCGTAGTTGATCGCGATCTCCGCCCGCCCACTGCGCAGCGCGGCCATGCACTCCTCGTGGTCACCCTCGACAACCTCGATCGACAGCTCGGGGTGGCGTTCGTTGAGCCGCCCGATGAGCTGGGGCAGGATGAACGGGGCCAGGGTCTTGAAGCAAGCGAGGACGATCGTGCCGCGGACCTCGTTCTGCCCGGCTTGGATCGATTCGACCGCATCGGTGATGAGCCCGAAGATCTGGCGGGTCTCGTGCAGCAGCCCTTCACCGGCGGGAGTGAGGACGAGGCCCTTGGAGTGCTGGCGCACGAAGAGCGGGGCACCGAGTGCCTTCTCCAGTTGATTGATCGCCGTGGACACCGCCGATTGGGCGATGTGGAGCTCCTGGCTGGCCGTCGTCATGTTCAGTGTCTTCGCGCATTCTGCGAAGTACGAGAGTTGGGTGAGCGTGATCGAGAACCTGTGGACCATGGCGACCTCTTCGTCAGTGAAGTTATTCTTCAGATTTGGAATCTGTTTTTCAGATGGAGTCTCTAGATAATAACTATTTCACAGATACTCCGATGTTTCCGAGAATGGAACCACACACCGAACGGCTCCACAACCCGTTCGACATGTTCCGATCAGCTCGAAGAGGAGACCGCAGTGGCCGAACCCACGCACACACGTCTGAGAATGTTCAACACCAAAGAGACCTACCCCGAACAGAATCTCGACAACGATCTGTGCCAGGCCGTCGTCGCCGGTGGTGTCGTCTATCTCCGCGGGCAGATCGGCCAGGACCTGGAGACTCGCGAGTCCGTGGGCATCGGTGACGTCACCGCGCAGGCAGAGAAGGCAATGTCCAACATCGCCATGCTCCTCGAAGAGGCGGGCAGTCGGCTCGAGGACATCGTCAAGGTCACCATCTACATCATCGATCCCCGCTACCGCGAGGATGTCTACCGCACCGTGGGCAAATGGCTCAAGGGCGTCTACCCCGTCTCGACGGGCATCGTCGTCCAGGCCCTGGCCCGACCCGAATGGCTCGTCGAAATCGACGCCACCGCCGTCATCAGCGAACCCAGCACCGCGACCACCGCCCCCGCCGAGGTGGCCAAGTGACCTTCTCCCTCCTCCTCCACGATCCCGACACCGGTGAGTTCGGTGCCGCGATCGCCTCGTCCTCCCCTGCCGTGTCCGCCCGGTGTCTCAACCTGGCCGACGGAATCGGCGGAGTGAACTCGCAGAACGTTACGGACCCTCGCCTCGGCGGGCGGATCCTCGACGAGATGGCAACCGGGAAGCCGGCGCAGCTTGCCCTGGATTCCATCGTCGACCAAGTCGAGTCCGAGATCATCGCCTACCGCCAGATCCTCGTCATCGACGGCGGCGGCAACACCGCTGCCCATTCCGGCGCCGAGGCGCTCGGGATCTTCGGTGTCCGCACCGAGCAGAATGCCGTGGCCGGTGGAAACATGCTCAAGTCGCTCGACGTCCTCGATGCCTTCATCGAGACCGCCCTGGAATCGAAGGGGCGAATCGAACGTCGCCTCTTCGCAGCCTTCCAGGCCGCCTTCGACGCGGGCGGAGAAGCCGGTCCCGTGCATTCGGCCGGGCTCGCCGTCGTCAGCGACGCCGGGTGGAGGGTGACTGATCTGCGCGTGGACTGGGCCGAGGAGGATCCCATCGGAGAGCTTGGTGAACTTCTCGACATCTGGATGCCCCAACGCGAGGACTACATCACCCGCGGTCTCAATCCCGTGGCTTCACCGTCCTACGGTGTCCCCGGAGACGAGCGATGAGCCAGCCCACCGACGTCGAACAGTCCACGACGCAGGGCGCCGCTTCAGTGACGACTGCAGATCAGTCCGTGAAGGATCAGATCGCGGCCCGTCTCGCCGAGGTGGGCCCGGTACTCATCGGTCTGTCCGATTCGCTCCACGACGACCCCGAACTCGGTTGGCAGGAATTTCGGTCCTCCGCCTCGGTGGCCGGCGTCTTGGCCGCTCACGGATTCACCGTCGAACATCCCTACCTCGGACTCGAGACCGCCTTTCGTGCAACATTCGGCACCAGCGACTTCACCATCGGATTCCTCGCCGAATACGACGCTCTGCCAGGACTCGGTCATGCCTGCGGGCACAATCTCATCTCCGCTATGAGCGTGGGAGGGGCCATCGGCCTTGCCACAGTCGCCGATGAACTCGGCATCACGGTCGAGGTCATCGGCACACCGGCCGAAGAAGGCGGCGGTGGGAAGATCGAACTCCTCGAACGCGGCGCGTTCACTGAGCTCGACTTCGCCCTCATGGCTCACCCCGCACCCGTCGATGTCGCCGAAGCCGAGCCCTTCGCCGTGACGCACTGGCATGTCGAATACACCGGCCGAGCTGCTCACGCCGCCGCCTACCCGGAACGCGGCATCAACGCCAATGACGCATTCCTCGTCGCCCAGGTGGCCCTCGGTCTGCTGCGCCAACAGCTGCCGAAGACGGTCAGGGTTCACGGTGTGATGACCAACGGCGGTGAGGCACCGAACGCGATCCCGGCGAAGACGGAGGGTCGATGGTACGTCCGGGCCGAATCGACCGACGAACTGCTCGAAGTCGAGAAGCAGGTCATCAACTGCTTCGAAGCAGGAGCGCTGGCCACCGGAGCAAGCCTATCGATCACTCCGGAAAGCAAGCGATATGCCGAGATGCGCACCGATGAGGAAGCGCTGGAGTCCTACCGGAGCAATGCCATCGCCCTTGGACGCAGCTTCGACGTCGACCCGGTTGCGGCCACGATGAATCGCGCCTCGACGGATATGGGCAATGTGTCCCAGATCGTCAACGCCATTCACCCCTATATCGGGGTCGGCGGTGAGGCCAGCAACCACCAGGCCGCCTTCGCCGAATCCTGTGTCGGGGAAGAGGCCGAACGCACGCTCCTCGACGGCGCGACGGCTCTGGCGTGGACCGCAGCAGACGTCAGCGCCCGGCGTTCCTGAACCACCCACACCATCGGTCTCAGCCAGAGGCCACACGCACAGCAAGCAACACCACACCACAAGGTCCCCGGCGGACCTGAGGTTCCAAAGGAGGAACTCGATATGAGCGGTGCACACCCTACCGATGCGAATGATCTGGCCTATAAGAAGGGCCTGCAGAAAAGCGTCGCCGCCGGATCCATCGGCGTACTCGTCCACTGGTTCGACTGGGCCGTCTACGCCTATATGGCGACGACGATCGCAGTGATCTTCTTCCCTGAAGGCGACGAAACCGCAGGACTGCTCGCGACCTTCGCCGTATTCGCGGTCTCCTTTCTCGTTCGTCCGATCGGTGCGATCATCTTCGGTCGCCTCGGCGATAAGCTCGGACGCAAGGTCACCCTCTCGGTCGTCATCCTTGCCATGGCGGCTTCGACTCTCGTCCTCGGCATTCTGCCGACCTACGAGACGATTGGGATGCTCGCGCCGATCCTCCTCATCGTCACACGCATCGTGCAGGGCCTGGCTGCCGGCGGCGAGTTCGGCAGTGCGGCGGCGTTCCTCGGCGAGTTCTCGCCCAGGAAGCGCCGAGGCTTCGGCTGCAGCTGGCTGGAATTCGGTTCCCTGCTCGGATTCCTCCTCGCTTCTCTCGTCGTCTTTCTGCTCACCCAGGTGCTCAGCCCCGAACAGGTGCTGGCGGGCGGCTGGAGGATTCCCTTCCTCATCACCGTTCCACTGGGTCTCGTCGGCCTCTACATTCGCCGCAAGATCGAGGACACTCCAGAGTTCGAGGCGCTGCAGAAGATGGAGACCGTCTCCGAGTCACCGCTGCGCGAGGTCTTCAAGCGCAACCCGAAACAGTTCCTCCAGACGTGTGGCATGGAGATCTTCATGAACGTCACGTTCTATGTCGTCCTCGTCTACCTGCTCACCTACCAGGAGACCGAGCTGGGCTTCGATCCCGGCCGAGCGGCCCTGCTCTCGACCCTGGCCTCGGCACTCGGACTCATCATCGTTCCGCTGTCGGGCATCGCCTCCGACAAGTTCGGTCGCAAACCCGTGCTCATGACGGCCGCAGTCTCCCTGACAGTTCTCGCGATCCCGCTGTTCATGCTCATGCAGGTCCAGTCCGACCTGGCCGCGTTCGTCTCGACTTTCGGGCTGGCGTTCATCCTCGCCATCATCCTCGGCACTCACGCCGTGACCGTCGTCGAGCTCTTCCCGACGCGGACCAGGCAGACCGGGCTCTCGATCGCCTATGCACTCACGGCCGCTCTGTTCGCCGGCACCGCGCCCTACGCCCTGACCTGGCTCATCGAGAACACCGGCAGCATGCTCAGCCCAGGCTTCTTCTTGGCCGTCGTCGGCGTCGTCGGCATCATCACCGTGGTCTCGATTCCAGAGACCAAAGGCATCGACCTCCTCAAGGACGATGATCTCGATACCCCGGCAACCGCCTCGGCGAGCGCCTAGCCATCCATCCCACCACACACGACTGGAGACTCTCCCATGACTGACACCGTCTCAGCGCCCACCGGCATCGCCACAACCTGGCATGACAAGGCAGCGAAGCTGACCATCGACGGACGCCCCGTGATCAACGGCAAACGCGTCGACGCGCGCTCGAGCCACACCCAGGCGAAGACGAACCCTGCCAACGGTGAAACGATCTCGCAGCTCCACCTCGGCGGACAGGCCGATGTCGATGCTGCGGTGAGTGCGGCACGTGCGGCCTACGAATCCGGGGAGTGGTCACGAACCTCGGCGACGCATCGTCGCGAGGTGCTGCTGCGCCTGGCTGATCTCATCGAGGCTCGGGCCGACGAATTCGCTCTGCTCGACACTCTCGACATGGGCAAGCCGATCGGGGAATCTTCGACGATCGATGCCCCTGGTTCCGCCGCGCTCTACCGTTTCTACGGGGAGGCAATCGAGAAGACCACGGACGAAATCCCGGTCACGCCGGTAGGATCGACCGCTCTGGTGACCCGTGAGCCGCTCGGGGTCATCGGCATCATCGTGCCGTGGAACTACCCGCTGGAAATCGCGACGTGGAAGATCGCTCCAGCCCTGGCGGCAGGCAATGCGCTCGTCGTCAAACCCCCGGTCGAAGCCTCGCACTCAATCCTGCTGTTGGCCGAACTCGCTGCCGAGGCGGGAGTTCCGGCAGGCATCCTCAACGTCGTCCCCGGTCGCGGATCGGTCGTGGGCAGGGCGCTGGGCATGCACATGGACGTCGACATGCTCGGCTTCACCGGTTCCACCGAGGTGGCCATGCAGCTCCAGCAGTATGCCGGGACATCGAACATGAAACGTCTGGCCCTGGAGGCCGGTGGGAAGAGTTCGAACATCGTCTTCGCCGACTGCGACGACCTCGAAGCCGCAGCCCAGAAGTCGGCATTCGGTGCCTTCTACAACCAAGGCGAGGTGTGCTCGGCGAACTCCCGCATCTTCGTCGAACGACCCGTGTACGAGGAGTTCCTCGAACTTTTCAAAGCTGCGGCTGATGGCTTCCAGCCCGGCGATCCGCTGGGCCCTGAGACGGCGATCGGTTCACTGGTCTCTGAGAAGCATGCTGACCAGGTGTGGGAGTGTGTCGAGGAGGCTCGGATGGACGGCACCATCATCAAGGGCGGCAATCGCCCGGAGATCAACGGGTCCAAGGCGTTCATCGACCCTACGATCGTCACCGACCTGCCCGCCGACCACCGCCTCCACCAGCACGAGATCTTCGGTCCTGTCGCTCTCGTCACGCCTTTCGACACCGAGGACGAAGCGATCGAGAAGGCGAACGGAACGCCCTATGGGCTCGCGGCCTCACTGTGGACCGGCAGCATGGCCCGGGCCCATCGGGTCTCGTCCCGCCTCGTCGCGGGCACGGTCTCTGTGAACACCGTCGATGCCCTCGGTTTCACGACTCCCTTCGGCGGGTTCAAGCAGTCCGGATTTGGTCGGGATCTGTCGGTACATGCACTGGAGAACTACTCGGACTTCAAGACCACCTGGCTGCAGTGGGGGTGATTGCCCTTCACGCGAGTCTTATGTCTCGGGCTTGTGTGGTCTCAAATCAATCAGGCCGCGCCGGAATCTTCCGGCGCGGCCTGGATCTCCGTCTGAGGGTCTGCTCGAGCGAGAGCGTCAAGGAGTACGCAGATGCCGCCAACTCTGCACCTGTCCACAGCCTTCGGAATGGTCAGCGCGTATGANCAACCATCAGCACGCGTTTGACGACCGGCCGCTTGGCGGCCTCCGCCTTTTCCTTGTTCGTGTCAGCCCGCCTGCCGTGCGGGGATAGGCGATTCACCTTTTTCACGCCTTGGTCATGAGTCATTGGTCGCTTTCTGTCCCGGATGGGTTGAGTGCTCTAGATGCTGATGTTGGTGTTTGCAATGTCTGTAATGCGGGAGAAAGCAGCGCGTACACGGCTACTACCGCCCAGATGCCGGCCACGACGAGCCCTACGAGAACAAGATCATCCATCTCGATGAGCACAACTGCCACAGTAATACCTACAGGTGGTGCTGTGGCGTGGTTTGCGTTTTGAGTTCCAAAAACTCTCCTCGCGCCTCATTTGGCACCCGTTCAATCATAAGTACGCCGACGAGACCGCTGAACATACCCGCAGTGGCTCCTAGAGTGATATCACCTATGAACATGACTCCCCTCAGGGGTATGGCTCCGATGAGACCCCCTAACGCTGACCGAAAATGCCCGCCGCGCAACCACCACTGCCGGTTCCCAGGGTTTCCAATCACAGCATAAACTCCACCGCGCATGAGGGTGCGTTCAGCCAATGCTGCCAGCATGGATCCTGTTGTCTTTGTCTGCTTGTTGGCATTGAGATGTACGGGAACAGTGGGTACTTGTGGCGCTGGGAGCACGGCCCTGATGACTGTTGCCACGAGGGCGAGGCTCACGATTCCAAGAAACTCGTGGATACGCTCTTGCATCACGTCGCTAAGTTCTTCTAGAGCCTCGGAGACAGTGGCAGCGAGTTTTGTAACCCCCACGACCTCCTGCTTAGAGACCTTGGTCGTCACTGCTAACACCGAGAGGGAGGGGGAAATACCGGTAGCCTGCAGGACGCGTTCTCGAGGAACGCCAACTAATCTTGAACATCGCTGGAATCCAGATGAAACGAGCTAGTGTGCTCGGCCTCAACTTTGCAGTATTCGCCGTAAGACTCGAGTTCGGAATGGTCACTGCTTTGGCCTCGGAGCAGACGGTGATAAGCAGTGAGGATCTGATACATGATGATGCGCCATTACAGCCTATTTGTGTAGAAACGGTGCACTGCGAACACCACCGTTAACTTGGGCTCCACTGAGTCTGATGCAACGTGCTCGGTACCGATCGCGGCAAAGAGAGATCCAATTCTGGGATGTCGGTCAACTCTACACCGATCAACTCGCGACTGTCGATTGGTTCAGATGTTTCGAAGGCTCGGTGTAAAGAAATCTCTTTGAGATCGTTCGTGCGTCCGCGGTAGTCGTCGTCTGTTTCCTATACCCAGGTGTGGTGGGTGCCATGCCGACGTAGTTGTCGGTGAACAATTGTTCGAGAAGTCCTGGATCGTCGAACGTGTTGATCTCGAGACTCAGCACGGCGAAACTCGTGCGATGGCGCCCCTCTGTGCACGGTGGTTCGAGTGCTTCGAAGAAATGTTGCCGTTGAATGCAAATAGGGGTCGCGGGATATGTGGAAGCGGCGCCAATCGCTATGCGAGATTCATCACTTATTCGCAAAATGCTGGTGTGTCCGCGTTCAGGTGCCCAACCTGGCAATAGACCGCTGAGCATAAACCTATACCCATGTTCGCTCGCTAGTCGTAATCTCCTTTTCAGCGTACTTGCCAACCTCTGGAAAGGCCTCCGACCAGGTCGAAAACACTATGAACACGAGGGGACTGGGAAACACAAAGGGGACGATCCATCAATTACGATTCAACAATCTGGGTTACCAAATGGTGGCACTCCCATGCAGGTGTCGCCCCCGATCGTATAACTCCGCGCACAGCTGTACGGCTATTGATGCACGAAGAGGCTCTCCGAAGCTCCTTCGCGCAGTTCAGAGCGACACTGCTTCGGTATAATCGGATATCACATAAAGAGATGCGCAAGTCCTTCTCGACGTTGGCGTCCTGATCGACGAGTTCAGCGACGCTGGGAGGATAAGTGGATACTTCGCACAAGGGCGGATTGGATCGACATCGTGGCTATACGAGCGCCGAGGCAGGAGTTTCGGAGACGATCGCGTTTCTTGCTTCCATGGGCTGGCACCTGACATCGGACCCCGCTCTGCTCAGGTTCAAAGGTGACGCCGTGCTCAACGATGACTTCGTCGTCGCGCGCTACAGTCACGGGCCAGCAACCTTCAAATACACTCCCCCCAAGGATCTGCCCACAGGTAATCGGATAGTGCTTCACGCCTGCCTGGCGGGGATGCTGACACTGCAGGCAACGACTACCTCAGCCGACCTGAACCCGCTCGATGTCGCAATCGTCCAGCCAGAAGAAATCACCGGCGCCGAGTGCAGGTCAACAACGACATGCATGTTCGTTATATTCAGGTCCGCCGAAGCCCGCAAACACCAAGAAATGTTGACCGGGCAATCAAGCGAGGTCTATTTGCGCATCCTCAAAGCTGCGACTTTCGCCCTACTCCAAGACCCTCCTAAAGGCCTTCAACCCGGGTTCATACAAATCCAGCGTGGCCTAGAAGAACTCGCGAAGGCGACAGCAGTCAGAGCAGACTTACGCGCCGACACTGACTCGTTGAACGCAGTCTACCGGCGTGGGCTGGCTCTCATTGGGTCAATGGCTACAGATAACAACACCAGCGTTGAGTCCATCGCTCACGATCTCCACGTGTCACGCTCGTACCTTCTACGAGCGTTCAAAGCCAAAGGGACTACACCTTCCGCAACGTTGAGGAACGAGCGTTTAGGAAATGCAAGGCGCCTCCTCGAAGAAGGATCATCGACCAAAGAAGCCGCTGCACTTTCGGGGTTCGGGTCAGCCAGAAACCTCACAGGAGCGCTCCGGGCCGATACGTAGACACGCCTGCTTCGCACTGCGTCCAGTACCCCCCCCCAGGCGAACGTCCTGCGCAGTGGTGGGCGGCGAATGGCGTCAAGTCCCTAGTGCTCTCACCCCACCGCTATTCAAAGCAAGCTGGATGGCTACTGGGGACATGTCAAATGTTCGCTGAACACTTTTGGTCATTTAGATCACAGAAATGTAATGTATATTAATGCAGCAGTGCGCGAGACTATACGCACAATGGTCCATGTCTCGGGGATCAGCACAGCTCCGTGCATGAATAGAATTACAGTTGTATTTATGCTCACTATTCCTCTACTAAAATGATGACTACATTGATACTGTCGAGCTTGGAGTTTCTCGTGAATCTCCTGTACGAAATTTTCATGGCAGTTGGTCCTCCAGGTCGATTCGACAGGAGACTCACGAGGCTTCGTACTCGAAATCCCTACATGTAGAGGTAGAGAAATATGAAACCAAAGAAGGTTAAGGGGTTGCGCCGCATACTTGGCGCGGCAGGAGTCGGTGCCCTCGGCATCGCCCTGCTCGGTCCCGTAGCGCCCGCAGCCGCGGCCGACGTCGAAGATGGTTCGTTCTCTGGTGGAGTGCGCAACTACGGCGCATTCGCCGGCGTCGGACTCGTAAACAACCTGGCCAACGTTCGCGCCAACATCGCTGAGTCAGTCGTTGTCGCAGACTCGGGTGGACTCGCAGACTACACAGGAACAGGTACCGGCGAATACGCAGTCCCAGGCACTATCGCTGGCGATGAGACCGCTCGTGCATACTCCCGCGCTGCTCCAGTAGGAGCCGGAGCTGTCGGGCTCAACATTAACCTCGTCAATGCAGAGGCAAGCTCAACGACGGAGAGCCCGTCTGACGAAGACAGCAATGACTTCGGAAACCTCGACATCCCAATTCTCGGCACCCTTGAGGGATTGACGGGGGCAACAGCCACCGACTGGTCGGAAGGCACACTGGCCGGCGGCGGAAGCGTCGCTAGTGCCGAATCCACCACGGGCGACCTTGATCTGATCACTGGCTTCGGCGACGTGCTTCCGGTCCCGGTTCCTGGTATTGATGACCTCTTCCCAGTCGGTGAAGCAAACCTGGGATTGAGCACAAGCGACGTCAGCCTCACTAGTGAAGGTGCAGCATGCGACACCGGCCTCGGCGTTGAGAGCACCGCCACGTGGAGATTTGCTGACGTCAACCTCTTCGGCGGAGAAATCGGAGTCTCCTGGGGCGGCGAAACGGGCAGCGCACCTCAGGGTGAGATGATCGCACGCGCCAATGGTGTCACTGACGGAGCAGAAGTCGAGGTATCCACGCTACCCAGCATGGCGATCACGGTCGGCGACGCTGACTTTGTCATCGAACCCGGCGGGGCAATCGAACTCGACCAGATCTTCGAAGACGGCGGCCTGGGAGACCTGGCTGGACTCGTCTCGGGTGAACTCACTTACGGTGGGCCTACCAATATCGAAGAATCGGCTGACGGCACCCACGCTTCAGGCACCATGGGAGGCCTTCAGGCTGACCTGCAGCTGCTTTCGGTGCCCGTTGTAGCACCAGATGGACTCGGTAGCATGGAGCTCGGCTTCGAACGTGCCGATGTCTTCGCTGACATTTCTGCGGGTGGAATCAACTGCACCGACGATGATGACGATGCCGCAGCTGATGACACAGCAACCGCTGACGACTCAGCAACAGCTGACGACAACGGAACCGACACAGCAACCGCTGACGACTCAGCAACAGCTGACGACAACGGAACCGACACAGCAACCGCTGACGACTCAGCAACAGCTGACGACAACGGAACCGACACAGCAACCGCTGACGACTCAGCAACAGCTGACGACAACGGAACCGACACAGCAACCGCTGACGACTCAGCAACAGCTGACGACAACGGAACCGACACAGCAACCGCTGACGACTCAGCAACAGCTGACGACAACGGAACCGACACAGCAACCGCTGACGACTCAGCAACAGCTGACGACAACGGAACCGACACAGCAACCGCTGACGACTCAGCAACAGCTGACGACAACGGAACCGACACAGCAACCGCTGACGACTCAGCAACAGCTGACGACAACGGAACCGACACAGCAACCGCTGACGACTCAGCAACAGCTGACGACAACGGAACCGACACAGCAACCGCTGACGACTCAGCAACAGCTGACGACAACGGAACCGACACAGCAACCGCTGACGACTCAGCAACAGCTGACGACAACGGAACCGACACAGCAACCGCTGACGACTCAGCAACAGCTGACGACAACGGAACCGACACAGCAACCGCTGACGACTCAGCAACAGCTGACGACAACGGAACCGACACAGCAACCGCTGACGACTCAGCAACAGCTGACGACAACGGAACCGACACAGCAACCGCTGACGACTCAGCAACAGCTGACGACAACGGCAATGTGAATGCAGCAGCTTCGGCTTCTGCATCAGCCAATGCTGACGACGACGGCAACCCTGCCGCCGCAGCCGCAGCAGAAGCCGCAGCTGATAACGATGCCAACAACACCGCATCGGCAGCAGCTGACGAGAATGCCGAAGCAGCAGCCGAATCCGCAGGCACCGAGGACGCATCCTCGGAGACATCGGCAGATGCCACCTCGGATCCGAACGCCTCGGCACAGCAGGCAGCAAACGCTGCAGCCAATGCCGATAACTCGGATTCGACTAACGCTGATGCCTCGTCTGCAGCTGACGAGAATGCCGAAGCAGCAGCTTCTGCAGCAGCAACCGCAGATTCCTCAGCGGGGGCATCGTCAGAGGCTGGCTCTTCAGCATCGAGTAACGCTGATAACAACGGCGCCGACAACGAATCGGCAGAGGCCGACCACGATGGATCCGGCAGCCTCGGCGCCAACGCCGCTTCTGGAAGCGCAGCAAACGCTTCCGGTAGCAGTGACGGAGGCAACGCTGGCGGAGATCTGCCTCGTACCGGTTCAGATGCGACAGCACCGTTGCTCGGTGCTGGTGCAATCTTGCTGGCCGCTGGTGGAGCCGCAGTTTACTTCGCTCGCCGACGTGCTGCGCTGTAAACAGCATTAAAGCCCTGCTTCTCGCTGACGCTATGGTGTTTCTCCACACGCTGTAGTGCCGCGAACTAGTAGGAACCGTGGTGGGAGCCAGACTTGGAAGCTGGCTCCCACCACAAGCCTATTCACTCGTGGATCTTTTCAGAACCCGATTGAGTAGGCTTTCCTAGTCCCGTCCCTTCTCTCGTCAGCGAGGAACCATTCCAATGAAGCCTCCACACCCGATTCGGCTTGTCGCAGTCGTAGGTGTAACCTCAGCGCTGCTCCTCTCCGGATGCCAGAGCCACAAAGACCAAATCGCGGAAGAACCTCCTGCTTCAACCAGCCCTACTGAAAAAGTTCTCCAAAGTCCTACACCATCTGCTACCGCTACACCGACAGCTGGGTCTTATACAGACCCTTCGAAAGCTGACACTTACTGTGGAGCAATCGGCGGCTTGGTTGCTCTCAACGATGAAGCAAATGCTCAAGACGAGAAGACCATCATTGATGAGATGGGAACACGCCTTGACCTCTTAGTAACAGGGACTGCCCACATCAGTAAGCTAGCACCAGAAGGCGCAGCACAAGACTGGGAAGCGGTCAGTAACGACTATGGCAAAGCCGCTGACTTGTTTAAGAGTAGCGGCGGCCAGGTCTCGAACACTAATTTCCTTCTCCTACTGTCAGCCGCTACGAAAACTGCCGATAAGACTTACAAAGATCAGGCCGAACCGGTCGACGATGAGTGCGGGATAGATATCACCGAGCTTATCGCGGAGGAAAAATGAAGAAACTAGCAGCTCCAGCCGCTATCGTGGTCACTCTTACCCTGACTATGTCTGCCTGTTCAGGATCAGATAGCGCCGCCGATGCTCATGTAGACCAACTTGATGCCAATGCTGAAGCGGCGGCTATGGATAGGTTCTCAACCTTCAAAGACGATCTTTCCTCGATTACGAGCTACCATGCACAAGGTACATTGGAGGCCGAGGACGGAAATCAGTACACGGACTTTGTTTTCGACCGGAGTGCCGGTGCATTCGAGGGCACGGCTTCGATCGAGTCCGGATCAGTGGATATGACAATTGATCTGATCAGAGCCTCAAATCTTCTATGGATCAAGGGACCAGCAGAGTACTGGGAATCGTTCGGATATGACGCTACCCCTGCAATTGGCAAATATGTGGTATTCCAAGCTGCTCAAGGCGACCAGGTTGCCAAGACCTATGACTACGACAGGTTGGTCTCCACGGTTGAGACCATCAGTAATGGGCAGGTGACTGTCGAAGGTGAAGTCGATGAAGATGGTACCGATTTCATTCGCTACGCACTCGGTGAGAAAGAAAAATCTACTCTCCTCGATATCCCTGCCACCGGTGAAATGGGGACTGCGAAACTAGTCAGCACCACTGATGAAGTTGACGCGACTATCGTTATCGATGAGTTTGGTACCAACACGGATATATCTGCCCCCGCCCCTGTCGAAGTGACACAGCCGCAAGGCCAGTGACGGCGGTTCGGTGCGCAATTGACGAAATACCGGTGCCTTCTCACCGGTAAACACGTCCACTTCGTTTGTTTTAGTTGCCGCTTAGGGAACGAGCTCTTCAGCAAGCTGGAGGTACTGATACGCGATCGAACCTCCGACTACTCGAACGAGGCGCTTGCTCCTGCGCTACGCGAGTATGAAATCACCGCGACTGCTGCCCACCTGCTATGGGTGATCGATCCGAATGAACCGGCCCCGTCCATGCGTACGGCCGCCTGTCGCACGCACTGCACGCCCCAGAACGTCACATTTATGTGTCAACAGCTCGAGGCGCGGGGGCTAGTCGAACGCAGGACTTCGCCAATCGATCAACAACAACGAGTGATCGAGATCACTCCCCGCGGCCGTACCGCACGCGACATGATCGTTGCTCTCGTCTCTAACGATTCACCTCTGGCGCGGAGACAGGGTTCCGCGCTCGAAAGTATCGCCGAGATTCTGCGAGGACATCCCCACATGCCGAATTAGGACGCACTCGCAAATGACCCCACAACGGGGCTGCCTTACCGATCGCGCTGCCGAACAGCGCTTCTCACCTCGATGTCGGCTCTCGCGTTCCGATAGATCGTGATGGTCGCTAGCTGCAGTGGCGCCAACGGAAGACCGGGCACCTGGATTGTCCTGTACGAGATCGTCGAGGACGACTTAGGAAGACGCCCAAACATCTCAACGACACGGCTCTTGCTATGGGCCTGAGCGTCGCTAACCGGTATAAGCGGGCCCTGGTGCTCTGATGGGGATAGCGGCAACGGCCTGATTGCTGAGAGCGGGAACTTGCATGCGTTGCCCAGAACGCGTCCAGAGCCGAGGATTCATGACTGCGAAGCGGGCGGCTCGACACGATCGAACTCACCTGCGGTACCTGAATGCTGCTCAAATACGTCCGTTTCCGGCCAATGACTACAAGCGGCCGATCTATCCGAATTCAGGCGAGCTATCGAGGGCGACTTGGCGTGGAGGTCGGTGTCTTCGTCGCGGTCCATCATCTTCGACGGGCAGGTGTTCTGTCCGCAGCTGAAGAAGCCCAGTGCTTCAACACGCATCTGCCGAGTTCGTCGTTCTGTCACGATGGCAACTCTATCGGTGCGGTGACCTGGTATAAGACGCCTGTCTCGCTGGAGTTGCCTGAGAGGGTCGAAACGATGATGAGTAGCTTGTCCGCGCATGTGTCGAGCACGATGCCGTCTCCGCGGAGGATCTGTGGGAGCATATCTATAAAGATGACCTCCAAGTCGAGATCATTCCGCGGGAACGCAGGGAGCCAACGATGATGCCAGAAGGTCTTATCCTTGGGCCGACGAGTGCTGGATCGAGGCGACAATAAATTCGGACAGTTGTCAGGCAATGTCTAGGACTTCGGCCGCCACACAACGAACATGTACGTGAACCTCTTGGACCTGACGCTTCTGCTCACCCGACATAGCTGAAGGGCGCAAACGACACGACGTCTCACAACCTTAGGGATATGAGACGTCCCACCGGCACCACACAGTGCATTTTGCGCATCGATCCGGACCATATTTACTCCGAGCCTCTCAACACTGAGTTTTCAGCGCCGATGCACCGAGAAGTGTTTCGCTATTAAGCTCCCAGTCCTGAATGGTTGCAAAACCGCGTTCTTCGATCCGAAATGCACATAGATCGACCGCCTGTTGGCGCGACCCGTGTCAGCGATCCGGTCCACTCACGCGCCAGCCAACCCGTACTGGGCAAAGCTCTCTGGCGTCTCGTCACCAATGCCTGCCTGTTAGTGCTTTCGTCCTAACACTTAATCTCGAAATTCGGCAAGCGACTGCATTGCCTGATGATCCTGTGGACAACGGCGTTGACCGTCCGAATTTCACTTCTCCGTTGTACGCACCAAAAACACGAGAAACCATAGGGTGACGAGATCATTCAGTGTCGGGAGGCTACGGTCGAATACGAAACGTTAATTTGTGCATTAACCTCATTTACTGGCTGCCTAGCCTTTTGCCGTTAATGGTACGCAGGAAGTTGTTGGCCAGCAGGGTGCTCCAGTCGACGACGAGTGTGTCAAGTCGACCTTTCAGGAGCCCGATCGGCCCGCCGTTCTGCAAAATAGGACACCTCAAGAGCAATACAAGTAATGTGCTTCTGCCGCTAGTGGAAGGACGTCGAAGATCTATAGCTGATCCCAGCGACGTTCGATCACCGGTGAGAAGGGCCTATCGATCTGGTACTTTGCCTTGAACCCTTGCGTGCTTCTCACGCAACAGGATCACTGTTGTAACTATGATAGTTGTGAGACATACCCTAGACAGGAGGATTTTCCACCAACCGCAGTTATTACCTTCTGGGACTTAGCACTCTCAGAGGCAGTTGCGATATTTGTCGGAGTTTGACATGAGCCAGCAGCCCAACCCTAAACCAATACTGTGCACAGCGATCCGTCCCCCATGTACCTTCCGGGAACTGCCACAGCATTGCGCGCAGGACGATCACGCCAGGCACGGAAATATTCAAGCTGTTCTCGGTCTAGTGGGGACTGTAAGCCGAGCAATTGACGACTATCGAATTTGGTCCGAATCCCATACCGGGGGTGCCCTGGCCGAACGAGTAACCGACGAAGAAGCCATGGACTGGGTGTCCACATCCCTGGAAGACATCGCCGCTACCCTAGTGGGGCTCTCCCTTAACCGTGGGTGAACCGCGTAACCCGGTACCAATAATCCACGCACGAGCGGTAACTCCCCACCGGCAGCCCAATGTGGAGATTGCGACAAATATTCTCGCTCAGGTGCGCCACACAACCTAAGTGGCTCGGCGCCGCTAGATTAAACGATCTTAGGCGCGAGGATAAAAATGCAAGCCTGCCGCGAAGTGGTGCCAGAAAACAGTCCACACGGTGAAGCAAGCAACCACCGCTGCGAGGTCTAAAGAAGAGGGTCAACTTATCAGCGTACGTTAGTCGTTGGTTGACATTCGTCCAAGATCTTTTGGTTTAGCTCCGTACATCGCGAGTCTTGTATGCAAGTTCTGTGAAACAGAACAGTCACTAGACTCGTCGTTTTCGTTGAGAGGCCGAACGAGTTGGATGCGGGCACTGCCGCTTCCGTCTTGCAACTACGACTACAACAAGACCCTTCCTGCGGTCGGCAGTGTCCACGACCTTGCAGCGTCGGGCTCGGCACAATTTTGGGCCGACAACCAGGCACACTTCTGAGCAACTACCCAGCTGGCGCAGCCGTCCCGATCGCCGTTGCTGCATTGGGTTCAGCTCGTCGGATGAATGCCTGAGCGAGAACTGAGGGTCCGGTGACCTGGCCATCGGTATCAGATCGGTTGAGCGCAGCGGCGATAGCAACCCAGCACCAGGAGCCGGCTTTGGGACTGCAAAGCCGGTGGTCGCGAGATATTCAGCAAATACATCACCGACGAACGGACGGACTATCGCTTGCAGGATAGCCAGGGTGGAGCCTCCCCGTACAAGACCATGACATTACGAACTGAGGCCCCTTGTTCACCAAGCCGGTGCTTCCGAAACGCGGGTCCAACGGGGTGATTTGGTTAATCGTGGAGCCACATGCCGCGTGCATTTCGCCAAGGTGCTTGGAATAGCCAACGACACAGTGTCATTTCTTGGCTACTAAAGGCCCTGTGAGTATACGTTCTCTTGGAGACCACCAGTCGTGTGTTCTCAGGCCAGAGCGGTGATCTTTAAGTGTTGAGGCGTTGCACGACCAGTTTGAGCCTAAGGTGTCCTGGTTCAAAATCCCATTAGCCTGCTTCGTTTCGGACAGCTCGGCACGCAACTGGCAGTGATGGGCTTCAAGGTAAACCGACCCTGCCAGTTAACAGTCGGGGGCAGGGGTAAGCCGTCGCGTAGCCTCCGGCATAGTTAGCGCGTATGGCAAGATTTCAGATAGCTCAAGAAGGATGCTTGCAGCCCGGTCACATGTGTTTCTCGCAGGATTGCCCGTGACACGTCCTGGGACCAACCCTTGCTATGCAACCGCTCCAAGAGGTCGAGTACGCTACGCGCCAGTCCTCGGTAGATCGCAATGTCACCTAGAATTTCGTCTTCGTTCAAAGTGATGTGCAGCTTCTTGCCTGATGAGTCCTTGGTCCGTTGCTGAAGGTCCGAGACGAGGTCGAACACGCGGCTCTCCGGCGATATCACGCCGGGGCTGCCTGCGCCGAAAGTCGCGAATGTGGTGGAACCGCGTAGCCATGCATAAAGGGCAAAGAGGCCTCCATATGAGGAGCCGAAGAGTCCGTGCCCTGCCTGACTCACATTCAACCGCGACTGCAGGACAGGGTGAAGCTCATCAGTAATGAAGTCGAGGAAGACGTCCGCGTGTGTATCTGAGAGCAGTGAGAGATATGCGTCGACTTGTTCTTGTGTCATTGCGCCGGAGTCTCGGGCCGACGACAGGGTGGATACCATCTCGTCGCTGACGGGCTCGCCCGGAGGCACCAGATCACGATTGCGCAGTGTTGCCCAATCTGCTGCCTCATCGCCGGCATAGCCGATGCTGACCTGTATGTACGGTGCGATCGATAGGTAAGGATCCGCCTGCGCGACGTTGAGTGGCGCGGTGAGGCCTACCGACCAGTTGCCGTCGACCACATATATCAGCGGCAAGCGTTCCGTGGAATCTCCGTAGTTCAGCGGGGTGGTCACCCAGATTCCGTAGCTGTTGCCAGTCTTTGACGTGATCTCAAAATACTCCGTGTCGGGCAAGCTGCCGTGCAGTACTCCGCTCATCAGTTCTCCTTCTTCACTATTCGACCGGTTTTGATGACAATTGCGGCCATATCTGGATCGGCGAAATTGTTAGCATTCTGCAACGGGTCTTGTTGCCACACGACCAAGTCGGCCAACATCCCTTCACCGATCATTCCCACTGTTTCCTTGAGACCAAGAATCTCGGCGTTGATACTTGTCGCAGACACGAGTGCTTGCATGGGCGTCTGCAGTTCGGCGCGCAATCGCAGCTCCTCGCCTCGGCGCCCCTGGTTCGGGCCGATAAGGTCTGAGCCCAAGCCGACGCGAAGGCCCGCCTCGGTAGCGAGGGTGAGCGCCGATGCCATTCGTTCACGAACCCCAAAAATGCGTTCGCGAGCATCAGCTTCGAGTCCCATACCTTCTGTATCAGCGAGTTGCTCGATGACTGCGAATGTAGGAATCAATGCCACATCATGTTCGCGCATGAGCTCGGCCGTCGGCGCGTCGATGTCAGTCCCGTGTTCGACACAGCGCACGCCGGCAAGCACGGCATTGCGAATGCCTGCGTTATTGTGAGCGTGCACTGTGACATAAGTTCCTCGAGCTTGAGCTTCTTCCACCGCTACAGAGATCTCGTCAACAGAGAATTGAGTGTCATTGAGGTGATCGTTTCCGCCGACGACGCCTCCAGTGACACAGAGCTTGATAAAAGTCGCACCACGCCGAAATGACTCTCGAACATTGCGACGCAGTTCACCGGCGTCACCCGACATCAACGACAGCGCGCACAGGCCGGGCACGTGGTGCGCTGTCCACAGCTCCGTCGGTTCCCACGCGCTGCCGTAGTACCCGTGTCCGCCCGTCTGGCACTGGACCGGGCCACAGCTTAGTACGCGTGGTCCTCTAACCTTGCCCTTGTCGATGACGTCAACGACTCCGCCATCGATACCGCCAGTGTCGCGTACTGTGGTGAAACCTGCATCGAGAGCGTCGCCGGCCGACGAGAATATGTCCGCCGCAATCTCCGCCGCCGACATCTGGAATCCAAACTGAGCCTTGATCGGACTCGAAAGACCGAGGTGGACGTGCGCGTCGATAAGGCCCGGGGTGAGGAGCCTCCCGTTCAGATCCAGAGTCTTCGCTCCAGATGGAGCATGTCCCAGTTCGGAGATTTTTCCATTGGTGACACGCACGTCGACCGCGGAGGGAACTGTTCCCACACCATCGGCAACAATGCCGCCAATCAACCAGTAGTCGTTCATGATGTCCTCCTTGACTATCGAACGTTACTAAACAGTGGTGAATTCAATATGAGGTAACCTACTCAACGGTGGTGAGTCTGTCAAGGGAGGCATTGTGCGATCACCAGTGGGGCAAGGGCGAGAGCGATTGATGCAGGCACTTTTCGATGAGTTCGGTGGCAATGGTCCGGCATCGAATCTCTCCATGCGTCAGATCGCCGAGCGCATGGATGTGCATCACACTCTCCTGACCTATCACTTCGGATCACGGCCGGGCCTTTTGGCCGCTGTCTTGTCTGAGGCTCGTCGACGGGACAATCTCGTTTTCGCTACAACGAAGAATGACTTCGGCTTCACACGCTTATGTCGTAATCTGTGGAACTTCTACTCGGATGAGGCAGTGGAAGGGCGCAGCCGTGGCTTCTTTCACTTGGCTGGCCTAGCCGTATACGATCGCGAGGCATTTGACGAGTTCATCTCAGACATCGATGAACTGGCCAACCTACTGAACTCTGCAGCCCTTCGGGACGGTCGCTCGAAGACGGACGCTCAGCAGCAGAGCATCATCGCAATCGCCGGACTTCGAGGATTGCTCCTGCAAAAACTGTTGACCCCATCAGCTGACATCGACGTAGCAGCGGAGCGCTTCATCACCTCGCTGGATAGTCTCTGAGACGACGATCGGGACCAGCGGGCTAGCTACTCATTCCATCCACAGTGCGGGGACGCCGCGCACCGCTGCGAGGTTGCGCTGGGGCCTTCACCTAAGCTTCGGTAATGAGCCGGAACTTTGATGGGTAGGCTGGATCGACGATCGCGGGACGGGTCAGGCTGAACGCGTCTATGTCGTGTTCAATCTGCCGACCTGTCGTCAGATCGGCCAGAATCTGGCCGACTAAACTGGCGAATTTGCCAGCATGTCCTGCGCCATTGAACACAGCGATATGCGGATGACCAGGAACTGTGTCGAGGACGAAGTCGCGATCAGGGGGCATGTCGTAGACACAGGTCTTATTCATCAAGGGGGGTCCTGCTGCTTCAGGCAGATGTTCGCGTAAGAATGCGCTGAGAACTCGAGTTTCGTTCTCGCTGCCTTCGTATACCCGTTCCTCGGCGGTAATGAAGTTGCCTCGCATGTCTCGAGCGATTTTGATTGCAGCTTCCCCATAAACTGGGAAGCCGTAGTGGACCTCGTCGCCGTGGTAGATCCACACCGGGAACTTATCGGGGGTGTAGTCACTCAGATTCCGGGCAGTGAAGTAGCCGACCTCCTCTTGGGAGAGAGCCAAGTGGAAGTTGAGCCCGAGATCGGGCATGAGTTCACCTAGCCACGAGGCAGCCGCCACGACTAGATGGTCAGCATCGAATGCGCCGCGGTCAGTTCTCACAGTGACTCCACGGTCACGAATGTCTATCTGCGTTGCTTTGGTGCGAGCGAGGAAATCAACTCCGTTGCTCATCGCCAACGAGGTATGGGCGGATACTGATTTGCGGATATCGAGTATTCCCCCGGCCTCTTGGTACAAGCCGATTGTGTCCTCGGATAGATTCCACTGCGGGTAGCGTCCTCTGATCTGATCAATGTCGAGTTCCTCATAACTGATTCCCGCGGAATCCATTGCACGCTTGTAACCGTTGATCTCGGTGAAGCCTGGGCCGCTGCTGGCAGATAGATCGAGTCCACCTGTCTTCGTGTACAGGGTCAGTCCCGACCTCTCCTCTACCTGCTTCCACGCTTTGAACATTGCGGGAGTCAGTTTTGTGTAGTTCTCATGATGATATGCATGACGGATAATCCGGGAGTGGTCCCCAGACGAGCCGAAGGTATTGACCAGGTTGAACTGTTCGATGACTAGGATGCGTTCAGCTCCCTGTTCTGAGAGCCAATAGGCGGCAGCAGAGCCGATCGCTCCGGCCCCGATGACGATATGTGAGTACCCCTTGTGCACCATTGCCTCCTTGTATGAGTTCTAGTTCTGACATGCTTTCAGCCCTTCACTGAGCAGCCGATAGTATGATGTCGAAGTTTGAAGAGCTTCTTCCTACAGATGTTGCAGCCATGATGAGGTGGGGGCGTTGTTGATGTTCGAACCGATCCAGGAACTGATTGAGCAGACTGCGGCGAAGCTCCATCGGTCCATTGCTGTCGACGATCCGGAATTGGCGCTTCTTGGTTCGAGTACGCATTTTGAGGAAGTCGACGAGGCGAGGCTATCGTCCTTAGTCGGGCGGAAGATCACCGGGCCGCTGCGGGACTACATCATGGACCAAGGCGCAAAGAACTGGCGCCAGGTCACTTTCGTTTCGGCTCGCCCAGACATCGGAATTGAGCGCGACCGGCTCTGCTTTCCGCTTCGTTCACGTTATGAGCTCCTCGGATTCATGTGGATCATCGGCAAGGATCTTGACGAGGAATCACTTGCGATTGCCGCTGAGGCAGCCGAACGTATCGGCCAAGCGCTTGCCCGGCGCGCGCAGTCTCAAGCGGACTCCGAACGGGAGTCCGAATCGTTGATCTCCGACCTGCTCTCTGCACACGCACTCGAACGATTGCAAGCCGCACGGTTCATGCGAGAGCGCAAGATCATGGTCGGCTTCGAAGAATATGTCGTCCTTGCGGTCGCCATGAAGGTAGACCTGAGGTCCTCTCTAGGAGAACCACCCGAGGACATCGTGCGCAGAGCAGTGGCCGCTGCGAAGACAGGACGGTGGCAAGACGCATGTGCTTTCAGCCCTGGCGCATCGCAGTCGACGATTGTCCTGGGCTCACGTACCTCGACGAGTTATGAGGCTGTTCAATCGTTCGCACACAGAATCCACGAAGAAGTGCGGCGGCTCGACAAGAAGCTTGCAGCAGAGACCACTATCGGCATCGGCTCGGCCCAGCCTCATTTGGAGACGATTGCAGAGTCTCACGCTCAAGCGCTAGTCGCCGTAAAAGTTGGGAGGGCCTACCGTCGGAAGGTCACCTCGTGGTCCGACAACCCCACTGACGTAATGATCGGCGCCATGGTGGGCCACGGTTATGACGACTGGCTCATCCCTCGAGTGCTCCGCCGGCTACAGGTCTCTCAGTCGGAATCAACGTTGCAGTTGATCGAGACGTTCCTCGACCAGGCAGGCAATGCTATCCGCACCGCAGAGGAACTCAACATTCACCGCACCACCGTGTACTACCGGATAAACAGATTCCAAGAGACAACTGGACTCGACCTCGAGAATGGTTCAACGCGACTTGTCCTTCATCTCTGGTTGCGCAGCCGCCGGTTCATCGATTCTTGATCACAGAACCTCGAATCACCATCTGTGGTGATCACCGCGGCTTTCAGCAGCCGATTAGACGGCAGTGCTGATCGTTTGGCCAACCTTCGGCTCTCGATACCAGAACACCACAACGCCCAGTGCGATGACAGCGGTCACCGCGACGCATATAGGAAACGCGAGATGAGAGTTGGCGGTTTGAGTCAGCCAGGCCGCCATGTAGGGAGTGAACCCGCCCACGATTACAGTGAGATTGTAGGCCGCAGCACCAGCGGTGACGCGCACCTCTGTCGGAAAGAGTTCTGCCACGTTGATGATTGCCGGTGTGATGAAAACCGACAAAGGCACAACGAAGATCAGTGCGCCAAGCAGACCTAGTCCGAACGTGCCCGTTGCTCCCAGAAGGAAAGCTGGGATGACGACCACAGCCATGGTGGCGGCGTAGACGATCAGGATTCGTCTTCTGCCGAAACGGTCTGCCAATCCGCCGGTGATCAGAATACCCGCGATGATGACTAGGCCGGCGATCGTGTTGATGGCCAATGCTGTGCCTGTGTCCATGCCATTGATCAGTAGGAAAGCGAAGTACGCTGAGAAGCTTACATATACAGCGATTGAGTAGAAGCCACCGAACCCCAGGTAGAGCAGGATCGACTTGCGATTGTCTCGAAAAACGCGCCACAGGCTCTCCGCTTGCGGCACATGTGTGTTTGTCGCCTTCTGGTCCTGGAGCTTCTGAAAGTCTGGGGTCTCCGCCAGGTGTCGGCGAATATAGATCCCGATGAATCCGAGTGGAAGTGCCGTAGCAAAGACTATCCGCCACCCCCATGACTGCATTGCGCCGTCGGACAAAGCGAAGGTCAAAAGCGTCGCCAAAGCTGATCCGGAAANTCGGACAAAGCGAAGGTCAAAAGCGTCGCCAAAGCTGATCCGGAAACGGTCGCACAAAAGGAACTCACCCCAAGATAGCTGATCGTTCTTGCACGGCGATTGACTGGCGCATGCTCGTAGAGAAATGCAGCGGCTCCAGAGAATTCCCCGCCCGCCGCGATTCCTTGGGCAACGCGTACACAAATGAGAATAACCGGTGCCGCGAGCCCGATTGTCGAATAGGAAGGTATCAAGGCCATTGAGAAGGTCGCGATGGACATCAATGTAATCGTCACGAACAGAATTTGACGTCGTCCAAGGCGGTCGCCTAACCGTGCGAGAAGCACGCCACCGATTGGTCGGACGAGGAAGGCGACACCGAATGCCGCCCAAGTGTTCAGCATGGCTGCCGAAGGGTCGTCTGTAGGAAACATTGCCTGCGAGATGTATGCAGCTAGCACTCCATAGACGGCGAATTCATACCATTCCACAAAGTTTCCGACTGACGCTCCGAGAATGGTACGTCGAAGACTGGGTTGAGGCTGACGGACAGTTTCGGCGGTTCCGTTGTTAGGCAAGGTCATCGCTGGTCTCCTTTGACAGATCGAGTGATGCCATCATTCCGG
>NZ_VLTK01000064.1 GCF_007558825.1 Brevibacterium aurantiacum | reverse complement strand
GATACCGCCCTGACTGTATTGAAATTCTAACCTACGGGTCTTATCGACCCGGGAGACAGTGTCAGGTGGGCAGTTTGACTGGGGCGGTCGCCTCCTAAAGTGTAACGGAGGCGCCCAAAGGTTCCCTCAGAATGGTTGGAAATCATTCGTAGAGTGCAAAGGCATAAGGGAGCTTGACTGCGAGACCTACAAGTCGAGCAGGGACGAAAGTCGGGCTTAGTGATCCGGTGGTTCCGCATGGAAGGGCCATCGCTCAACGGATAAAAGCTACCCCGGGGATAACAGG
>NZ_VLTK01000063.1 GCF_007558825.1 Brevibacterium aurantiacum | reverse complement strand
GTCATATCCGGTATTAGACCCAGTTTCCCGGGCTTATCCCGAAGTCGGGGGCAGGTTACTCACGTGTTACTCACCCGTTCGCCACTCATCCACCCGGTGCAAGCACCAGGCTTCAGCGTTCGACTTGCATGTGTTAAGCACGCAGCCAGCGTTCGTCCTGAGCCAGGATCAAACTCTCCATAAAAAAATTATGTTACGAATGAATCCCGGCAAGACAGCCAACCAAGAATCACGGGGTGACCTCAGTTGACCAAAAAATCATGTCCACACACGCTGGCGTCACCACCCCGGCGAGGGGGT
>NZ_VLTK01000062.1 GCF_007558825.1 Brevibacterium aurantiacum | reverse complement strand
GATGTGTTCGCATGATGGGTTTTTGCCTGTAATGCCTGGTGGGACTACCCGCGTCATCGAGGGGTCGGGTTTTCGTGTTTCTGTGTGTCGGCTGTGGTTGAGCTGTGTGTGAGTGCTTGTTGAGGTAGTTTCTGAGAGGTATACCCCCTGGGGGTGTTTGTGGTTGGTGCGAGTCGTTTTTGGCTCGAAAGTGCTGTTTTTCGCTCGGATCGTCAGTTGCTGCTTCAGTGGGGTCTGGAGGGTGTTTTTCGGAGCTGTTGTGTGTTCACATGGTGGGATTTTGCCTGTAATGCCTGGTGAGAGCACCCGCGTCATCGAG
>NZ_VLTK01000061.1 GCF_007558825.1 Brevibacterium aurantiacum | reverse complement strand
GGATGGTCGAGGAGGACTGTCATGAACAACGAATACGACGTCTGGTTAGGCCTCGACGTCGGAAAAACTAACCATCACGGGTGCGGACTCAATCCGATGGGTGAGCGGGTCTTCGATCACGAACTTCCGCAGGACGAGGGTGCGCTTCGGGACGTGATTACGACCTTGCAGCACGACTGCGGTCGAGTGCTGGTGGTCGTTGATCAGCCGAACACGATCGGTGCCTTGCCAGTAGCTGTGGCCAGGGATTGCGGTGCCGATATTGCTTACCTGCCCGGGCTTGCGATGCGCAAGGCTGCCGACCTGTATCCAGGGCAGGCGAA
>NZ_VLTK01000060.1 GCF_007558825.1 Brevibacterium aurantiacum | reverse complement strand
TCTTCTGCTCATAGAAGGCCCCGGCCTTGACCATCGCGAACAACACGTTCAACCGTCGACGAGCCAAACACATCACCGCCGCATTATGGCGCTTCCCCTCGGCCCGCTTCCGGTCGTAATAGGTTTTCGACAACGGGTCATGACACGACGCCACCCACGCCGAGTGGAACAATGCGTTCTTCAACCGCTTGTTCCCGGCCCGCGACGGGAACTCACCCCGAATCGACGTCCCAGACCGACGCGTCACTGGAGCAACACCGGCATACGCGGCCAAATGACCAGGAGTCCTGAAAGCAGAAAAGTCACCGACTGCCAGGAGGATCTGTGCCGCGGTCTTAACGCCGACTCCCGGCATGGACGTTAAGACCTG
>NZ_VLTK01000006.1 GCF_007558825.1 Brevibacterium aurantiacum | reverse complement strand
CGACCAGGCGTGTGAAGGCGAGGTGGGCCAGGGCGGCGGCCTGGTCCCCAAGCAGCCCGTCGTCGAAGACGACCCTGGGCGAGTGGTTCGTCTCCGCGTTCGGGTCCACACCCTCTGGAGTGGCTCCGAGGAACACGAAAGTACCCGGCACATTCTGCAGCACATAGGAGAAGTCCTCGGATCCCATCCGCGGGGCAGCCATCTCCTGAACATGGTCAGAACCGAAGACCTCGCCGAGGCGGTCGATGGCCAACTGAGTTTCGGCAGGGTTGTTCACGGTCACGGGGAAGCCGATCCGGAAGTCCACCTCGGCGGTGCACCGGTGTGCCCGGGCAATGTTCTCAGCGATCTCAGGCACACGCTCCTGCAGCAGCGCGATCGAATCGGCTGAGAGGTAGCGGACCGAGGCGGTGAGCTTCGCGGTGTCGGGGATGATGTTGCTGGCCTGCGAGCCTTCCAGCTGGGTCACGGACACGACGACGGGGTCGAAGATGTCGAACGACCGCGACACCATCGTGTTGAGGGCGAGCGCGATCTCGGCCACCGCAGGCACGGGGTCGCGAGTGGCCTGGGGTTGGGAGCTGTGGCCTCCTGCGCCGTGGACCTTCAGATTGAGATCGGCGAACCCCGCCATAAGCGGTCCGCCCTTGGTGGTGAACCGTCCGCGCACATCAGCCTCGACGTGAATTCCGTAAGCCGCGACAAGTGGCACGTCCGCCGCCTCGAGCACGCCCTCGGCGATCATCGGCTCGGCGCCTCCTTCGACCTCCTCGGCGGGTTGGAACATGAATACGATGGACCCGGGCAGCTCGTCTCGGTGCGCGGCAAGCAGACGAGCAGCGCCGACAAGACCGGCGGTATGCAGGTCATGGCCGCAGGCGTGCATGTTGCCGTTCGTTGAGGCGTAGTCGAGTCCGGTGACCTCGACCACCGGCAGGGCATCCATGTCCCCACGCAGCAGAACTGCAGGCCCGGGACGTCCGCCCTTGAGCACCGCCACGATCGAGGTCAGAGACTCCCCTGTGCTGATATCGAGGCCCAGATCTGCAATCTCGTCGAGGACGGTCTTCTGGGTGAACGGCAGCTGGTACCCAAGCTCGGGATTCGCGTGCAGGGTACGACGCAGTCTCACAAGATCGCCTAGCAGGTCCTGGGCCTCGGTGCGGAAATCAGGAATGGATGAGGATAGTGATGCGGACATGGACGCGGTTCTCCTTCGGGCCAAATGAGCTGTGAATCCGACTCTACTGAGATTCCGACCTGACCGCGCTGAATTAAGCTGCGACGAATCGGGTGGAGTCCGCAAGGACGCCATCGACCCGGTCCCCGAGCGCGTCGAGGCCGGAGGTGAAGGCGGTCGTCCCAACTATGGATCTCGGGTCGCGTCGTGCGTACCGTGGACGGTGACGCCACCACTCGACGAGGAGCCCACCGTGCGCATCATCATCACTCAGAACACGACTCTTGACGGTCGAATCGAAATGCTCGACGACTGGTTCGACCCGCAGGCCCAAGATGAAGAGCTGTCCGCCGAGCTCATGCGTCAGTCGGCCAACGAGGACGTCCTGCTGCTGGGTCGGCAGACATTCGAGGACTTCCGCGGCTACTGGCCGCTGCAGACCGATGACACCACAGGGGTCGCCGAGCACCTCAATCAGGTCGACAAGCGGGTGGTGTCGACGAAACTGGCAGACCCGGACTGGCAGAACTCAACCGTCATCGGCGAGGATCCGCTCAAGGCTGTCGCCGCCCTGCGCGAGGAGCCAGGTCGCGACGTCATCCTCACCGGAAGCATCACCCTGGCGCATTCACTGATTGGCGCCGGCCTCGTCGACGAGTACCGGATGTTCACCTATCCGGTGTGGCAGGGGCGAGGCCGCGGCTTCTTCCCCGAAGACGCCCGGCCCCGACTGCAGCTGCTTAACTCGAAGTCATTCGTCTGCGGCGTCGTCTATTCGGCCTACAGGCCACAGCAGTGAAGCGACTCACGCCGTCCCGAACATGACCTTCCGCCCGTCAGGGTCTTCGACCGTGACGACGACATCATCGACCTCGATGAGTGGCGCACCAACGCTCTGCACGTGATCAAGGAACCCCTCCAGATCGGGTATCCGGAAATAGAGGTGGGTGAGATTGGAGGAGGAGTTGGGTGGATAGCTGTAGTCGGCGAAGGACTTCGCGTCATGAAGAGCAATCTGGAGACCGCCGATATCCGACATCCAATAGGTGTACTCGTCGCTGCTGACGGCCTCCAAGGGCACCCCGGCAACGTCCCTGTAGAAGTCAGCAGTCACCTCGGCGTCGTCGCAGGTCAGGAACACTGCGCGAAATTTCGATTGCATCTGTGGACACCTCCGTCCGCAGCCCGGCCGCCGCTGGGGCCTACCGCACATCCGGTTCATCCCGAGTCTATCTGCAGTCACTGACTCGACATAGGGGAAGCACGGGCAAGATCTGAAGCGCTCAGCACCACCATGGGCACCTTCATGCCCAACCGCCACAATCCGGCTTGCCAAGCGACATTCATACTCCACACATACTTCGGTGAATCGCGACTGTTAGCCTGACAGGCTGATCCCGATTTCAGGAGTGAATGTGCAGAAGAGCAAGTGGCTGCTGGGCCTCGCCTTGTCCGTATCCGTGGTGTCCTTCGCCGCTTGCGGTTCAGCCGAGGACAAACCAGCGGACGAGCAGACCTCCGCCGCGGCTGAGCAGAAGCAGGGGCAAGACCAAGCCCAGGGCCAGGGCAAGAGCCAAGAAGGCAAGCCGAACACTGATGGCATCCCCAAGGTCGTCGCCGAGGTCAACGGCAAGAAGATCACAAAGGATGACTTCGTCCCCCTTTACGAAACTCAGTACCAGCAGATGCAGATGCAGTCTCAGCAGTCGGGCCAGCAGGTCGATGAGAAGCAGCTCAAGACCCAGACGGCTGAGAACCTGGTGAGCACCGAGCTGCTCAGCCAGGAAGCCGAGAAGCGCGACATCAAGATCTCCGACAAGGACATCGACAAGGCTCTCGGAGAGTCCGCCAAGTCCAGCCAGATGAGCAAGAAGGACTTCCTCGCCGCCATGAAGAAGCAGGGCATGGACGAGAAGAAGGTGCACTCCGAGCTGAAGACCCAGCTGTCGATCGAAGACCTCATCAAGGACGAATACGGCGAGTTCAAGGTCAGTGGCGAAGAGATCGGCCAGGCCTACCAGCAGGCGAAGACGCAGCAGGAGCAGATGGCACAGCAGGGCGGCCAGCAGGCTCAGGAAGTCCCACCTCTTGAGGAGATGCGTCCCCAGCTCGAGAAGCAGGTGAAGAGCCAGAAGTCGACCGAGGCGACTCAGAAGTATGCCAAGAAGCTTCGCAAACAGGGCGAGGTCACGATCAACCTCTGACCGGACCTCCACAGGCACGGACCAACGAGCCCACTGCCAGAGACTCGGGCCGGAGAGTCCCGAGTCTCATTCTTGGGGAATTCCTGAGTGTTCCTCGCCAAATCCTTGCGTGCGCTCTAACCTGTAGGAGAACAGAAACGTGTCGTCCTGACACGCTCGCCCTCACAGCACGTGCGACCGATGACAGTCGCACGCAGAGCACACCAATCTAAGGATCCCTCCATGGCTTCCGTCCTCACGCGATCAGCGATCGTCGCGCCGAAGAACTTCAACCGGTGGCTGATCCCGCCGGCCGCGCTTGCCATCCACCTGTGCATCGGACAGGTCTACGCGTTCAGCGTGTTCAAGATCCCCTTCATGACGCACTTCGACGCCGGTGAAGTCTCAATCGGCTGGATCTTCTCGCTCGCGATCCTCATGCTCGGCATCTCCTCGGCCATCTTCGGTCCCTGGGTGGAGAAGAACGGCCCGCGCGCATCAATGGTCGCTGCGGGCACCTGTTGGGTGATCGGCTTCTTCATCGCATCGCTGGGAATCATGACCGGTCAGCTCTGGCTCGTCTACCTCGGCTACGGCGTCATCGGCGGCATCGGTTTGGGCATCGGCTACATCTCCCCGGTCTCGACTCTGATGAAATGGTTCCCGGACCGCCCCGGCCTGGCCACCGGCCTGGCCATCATGGGCTTCGGCGGCGGCGCACTCATCGCCAGCCCGATGTCGAACCAGCTGATGAGCCTCTACGGAGGCGGTCCGGAACCGGAGAATCTCGTTGCCGGGCTGACTCCGACCTTCGTCACCCTCGGAATCGTCTACGCCGTGGTCATCGCCGCCGGGGCCTTCGTCATCCGCGTGCCCCACCCCGAGTGGACGCCCAAGAACTTCGACCCCGCCAAAGCGACGACCAAACCCATGCAGACAACGGGCAATGTCTCGGTGCGCAATGCGATCCGCACACCGCAGTTCTGGCTGCTGTGGGTGGTCCTCTTCCTCAACGTCACTGCCGGCATCGGCATCCTCGAAAACGCCGCTCCGATGATTCAGTCCTACTTCGGCATCACGGCCGCAGCCGCCGCCGGTTTCGTGGGGCTGCTGTCGATCGGCAACATGGGCGGCCGCTTCATCTGGTCGACGACCTCGGACTACCTGGGGCGGAAGAACAACTACATGATGTACCTCGGCGTCGGACTGCTGCTCTACCTGGTCGTGGCACTCTTCGGAGGCAACTCCATCGTCCTGTTCATTCTTGCGACGCTGGTCATCATCTCGTTCTACGGCGGCGGATTCTCGACCATTCCCGCCTACCTCAAGGATCTCTTCGGCGTCTATCAGGTCGGGGCCATCCACGGCGCCCTGCTCACCGCATGGTCAGCGGCGGGCGTAGCGGGTCCCCTCATCGTCAACTCCGTCGTCGAGGCAGGAGAGAAGGCCGGAAAGACAGGCCCCGAGCTCTACACTCCGGGCATGTACATCATGGTCGGCGCACTCGCCATCGGCTTCATCGCCAACATCCTCGTCCGCCCCGTCAAGGAGAAATTCTTCGAACGGGAAGAGGACGTCAAGGCCAAGCAGGCCGCCGCCCTCGAAGTCGACAACTGAAAGCAGGGAAGGACATCTCATGAGCAACTCCACTCCAACAGCACACGTCCCGCCCGAGGGCTCACCTCAGTCCCCTGTCGGCGGTGCCTATAAGGCGGTCGGTTCGACCTTGACCGTTGTCGTGGTCGGAGGCCTCGTCTGGGGCCTGACCCTGACCGTGGTCAAGGCCGTCGCGATCTTCACCGGCTGAGCGAGAGCCCCTCGCTGCGAATCTCGCCGGGGCGACCGCTGAATGTGAGGGACGGTGCACCTTCCGGACACCCGGCGTCTGCCAAGGAAACATAGGGAGAATTCTCACTTGCGCACCTTGAGTACTGACAAGTAACCTTACTACTGTGGGGACTGCACTACGAACGCAGACGCGGGTTATCGAGACCCGTGCCCGTCGAAAGGTCACTTATGTCCCTCAAAGCCTCACTGCTCGTCTCAGCCGGAATCGTCCTCGCCGGAGGCCTGTCCGTCGGTGCAGCCGCTGACGCCTCGGCCGCCCCGGTCGAGACCGCACCCTCCTCCTCGGTATCCGTCGACGCCTCGATCGATGCCGACGTCAAGGTCAACCTCGATGGTTCCGTCGATGTCGTCGTCAAGACCGGCACCCCAGGGGAGACCGTTGAACTCCTGGCTGACGGCGCTGTCGTCGGCAGCGCCACCGCAGATGCCGACGGCGAAGCACACATCCATCTCGACGCCTCCGATCTGCTGGATGACCTGCTTTCAGGTCTGCTCGACCTCAAGGTCAGCGTCGATGGAGAGATCATCGGATCGCTCGATCTCCCCTGATTCCACTTCTCTCGAAGTTGAGAACCGCTCGTCTCTATCCAGAGGCGGGCGGTTCGCTCTTTGCCGCGGAATGCGGCGCGGCAGCGCTCGTCGTCGAGGTCGCGGCTCAACCGGATGTGATCGCACTCGGGCGCGACACGTAGGATCGTTCCATGCCGAACGATGAGAACTCCGCACCGCAACCGAGCTCTCACGGCGAATCTCGAGTGCCGTGGGGCTCGGTCCTGCGCAATGTGGCATTGGCGCTGGCTGTGCTCGCCGGATTGTGGCTGGTGTTCAACGTGCACCTGCCCTCTCTTGACGGAATCCAGAAGCAGATTGCCGATGCCGGTTTCTGGGGCTTCGGCATCTTCATCATTCTCTATGCGCTCGTTGCGGCAACGCCGATCCCGGTGACCATCATGGCCGTAGCCGGCGGTCTCGCCTTCGGCCTCATCTTCGGCACGATCCTGTCGATGATCGGAGTTCTTGCCGGCTGCGTCGGCGGCTATTGGATCGCACGCGGACTTGGTCGCGACACCGTGATGAAGTTGTTGGGCAATCACGCAGAGGCGATCGAGTCACGGCTGACCAACGGCGGGTTCTATGCGGTGTGCATCCTTCGCCTCATGCCTGGGTTTCCATACTGGCCGGTGAACTACGGCAGCGGGGCACTGGGGATCAGAAGCCGCACGTTCCTCATCGCCACCGTGATCTCGGCCCTGCCGGGTCAGCTGTCCCTTGTCGCGGTCGGTGCCTTCATCGGACAGCCCGGCATCATCAACGGCATCGCCGTCGGCATCTCGTGGGCCCTGGTCGTCGTGCTGACGATCCTCACCTTTCGCCGGTGGAAATCAGAGCAGAAGCATCCGGCGACGACAAAGTGCGAAGACGGACCCGAGATCGAAGGTCAGAAGACTGAGGCCAAGTGGCGGCCCGAACCGGAGAGCGAGCCTGAGGCGAAGCCCGAGACCTGATCAGAACCGGATAGCCGAGGCTTCAGATCAGGCGAGGCGAAGGCCGGTGGCGCACGTCGCACCGTCTTCCCCGGTCGAGAAATCAACAGATCCGGACTTCCCCTCATGGGTGATGTCGATGGTTCCTTCGATGTCGCTTGGGACCCAGAAGCCGGCGAAGCCCTTGTCGAACGTGGTCACCCGATCGTCGACGACAAGTTCGCCGCAGGCGCCGTCTGAGTCTGAATCACATTGACAACTATACCCCCTCTAGGTATAGCGTCGATACCGGGCGCCTTCGTGCAGCCCGCGATCGGACCGCCGTTGCCAGGGATACTCCGGGAGAGAAAATGAAGACATCCACCCCATTGACGACCATCGCTACGGTCGCAGCCGCATCAGCGTTGCTGCTGTCGGGATGCGCCAGCCCGGAAGGCGACGAAGCTGCACAGCACGAACAGCATGAGAAACAGTCCGAGTCGGCATCGGATGCCGACCACGGCGAAAGCCATGAACACGCCGCAGACGGCGGCCAGCCGCCCAAGGGCATCGAAAAGGCATCCGATCCCACATACGCCGTCGGTGATGAGGTCACTCTCACCGCTGACCATATGCCGGGGATGAAAGGGGCGAAGGCGACGATCTCGGGTGCGTTCGAGACCACCACGTATTCGGTCAGCTACTCGCCCACCGATGGCAGCGACCCGGTCAAGAACCACAGATGGGTCGTCCACGAAGAACTCAAGAACCCCGGCGAGACTCCCCTCAAGGACGGGGCGAAGGCGACTCTCAACGCAGACCACATGCCCGGAATGAAGGGCGCCGAAGCAACGATCGAGGGTTCGACTGAGGACACCGTCTACATGGTCGATATCGACATGGATGACATGACGATGACGAACCATAAATGGGTCACCGAGGACGAAGTCCAGCCAGTCAAGTGATCTCAGCGTCGGGGACCGAGGTCCTACGGCGGCTCAGTCGAACTGCGGCGCGCGGCGTTCTTGAAATGCCTTGAACCCTTCGGCATAGTCCGGGGTCTGACGCGCGGTCTCCTGGAGGTTGGCCTCTTCCGCAAGCACCTGCGCCAGGGGTGGGCGGTCGTCGGCGAGTTTCTGCACGAAGCCCTTCTCCATCGCGAACGCGTCGGCTGGGCCGGTCACGATCTTGGCCAGCTTCGACTCGACGAACTCGGAGAGCTCATCGGCTGGGACCGCACGGGACACGATGCCCGCAGCGGCCGCCTCGGCGCCGGTCATGAAGTCACCGGTGATGATGAGGTCCATCGTCCGGTGATAGCCCACCCGATCGAGGAACACGTGGTGGGCGCCCGAGTCGAGCATGGCGCCGATCGCGGCGAACGGCGAGCCGAACTTCGCATCATCGGCGGCGATGATGATGTCAGCGGCCGCTGCAACTCCGAAGCCCAGGCCGAGGGCGGCGCCCTGGACCTGCGAGATCACAGGGATCGGCAGTGCCCGGATGGCCTGGAAGACAGGAGTGAAGACCTCGGCGAGGAATGCATGCGCGTCATCGGTCTCGACGTCGACGGCCGAGATGTCACGGCCGGAGCTGAAGACCTTGCCCTCTCCCCTGATCAGGAGCACACGAACGCTCGGGATCGCCTCGGCGACCTTGGACACTGCCGCCGCGAGGTCGCGGAGGTTGTCAGCGTCAAGGGCGTTGCGGGAATCGGGGCCATCTAGGACGATCTCTGCGATGTTTCCCCGGTTGGACAGTTGGATCTCGGTCACGTGTGCTCCCTTGCAGCTGACGGTGTTGCAGATGACAGTGTAACAAGCAGGCTTGTTACCTGTTGTGTCACCAAGTATAGAAGCCCTGACCGGACTTCCGACCCAGTTGACCTGCTGCGACCTTGTCTTTGAGCAGCTGTGGCGGTGCAAACCTAGGCCCCAGCTCTGCCTCCAGATGCTCGGCGATGCCTAAGCGGACCTCGAGGCCCACGATGTCCGTGGTCTTCAGCGGTCCCGCCGGGTGGCGGTAGCCCAGGGTCATCGCGTTGTCGATGTCCGCAGGATTCGCGACTCCTTCCTCGACCATCCGCATCGCCTCGAGGGCCAGGGCCACGCCGAGGCGGCTGGAGGCGAATCCCGGTGAGTCCTTGACCGTGATCGCCGTCTTCCCCAGACCCGCAACCCAGGACTTCGCGACCTCAACGAGCGCTGGCTGCGTATGGGTGCCGACGACGACCTCGACGAGGTCGCTGACGGGGACAGGGTTGAAGAAGTGGAGTCCGATGAGGGCGTGTGGCCGCGGCAGTGCGGCGGCGAGCTCATCGATCGACAGGGCCGAGGTGTTCGTGGCGATGCTCGCGGCCGGCGCGTACTTCGCGATGGCCGCCAGGATCTCCTGCTTGAGTTCGACGATCTCCGGGACGGCTTCGACGACGAGAAGAGCCTGGTCGAGCAGGGTGGGATCGCGTACGACCTCGACGCTGCCCTTGACGTCGAGGCCCTTGGACTTCGACTTCTCGATCGAGGCGTCCACGCGCTCCTGGGCCGCGGCCACGGTCTCATCGGTGTTCTCGATGATGATGACGCGTGCACCGGGGCTGGCGAAGGCGTGGGCAATGCCTGCACCCATCCGACCGCCGCCGTAGACGCCGACGGTCTCTGGGACCAGCGGGCCGCTGCTTGAGTCCGTTGTCGAGTTCGGGGTGTGAACTGCGTCAGGTTCGTGCGCGGCCTGCTCGCTCATTCTGTGTCGCCCTTCTGTTCGGTTCGCGGCACGGGCTGTTCGTCGATGGCTTCCGTCGCCACCGCTCCGGCCTTCTTCCGCTTCTTGGCCTCTCGTTTCGCGAGGAACGCATCCATCCGCGCGTACTTCTCCTCGGTCTCGAACAGCACTGCCTGGGCCACGTTATCGATGAGCGGATGGGCCTCACGGGGTGCGTGGAATGCGGATTTGCTCAGTCTCACGGCCAATGGAGCAAAGCTCACGATCCGGTCGGCAAGTGCCTCACCGGCGAGTTCGAGGTCCTCGGGGTCGACGACGTCATTGAGCAGTCCGATCGACTTCGCCTCATCGGCCTGGAGGGTGCGACCGGCCAAGAGAATCTCCTTGGCTCGTGGTTCTCCCACGAGCTCGCGCAATCGCCAGGCGGCTCCGGCCGAGGCGATGATTCCGAGTCCGGGCTCGGGGTTGCCGATCTTGGTCGTGGGAGTGCCGATGCGGAAGTCGCACGCGAAGGCGAGTTCCGCCCCGCCGCCCAGAGCGTACCCCTCAACGAGAGCGATGACGGGCATCGGCAGTTCCTGGATGCGAGAGAACACCTTCGAGTTGATGCCGGCCAGGGCCTCCTCACGGCCACGATTGCGCATCTGCGCGATGTCTGCGCCGGCGGCGAAGACTCCGTCGGAACCAGTGATGATCGCGACCTTCGGCGTGGCCTCGAGTTCGGCGCACACCGAGTGGAGGGCTTCGACCATGTCGAGGTCGATGGCATTGCGCACCTTGGGCCGATTGAGCCGGATGATCGTCCGATCCTCGAGGCGCTCGATGAGCAGCGGGGAGTTCGACCCTGCGCTCTCGGCACCGCTCCCTGCGCTCTCAGCGCTGCCGCCCGCGCTCATGCCCGCTCCAGCAGCAGTGCAGAGCCCTGGCCGACGCCGACGCACATCGTCGCCAGTCCGCGCTTGGCGTCGGCCTGTTCGAGGCGGTTGAGCAGGGTCAGGGTGATGCGTGCGCCCGAGCAGCCCAGTGGGTGCCCCAGTGCGATCGCTCCGCCGAAGGCGTTCACGGTCTCCGGGTCCAGGCCCAGGTCGCCGATGCAGGCCAGGGACTGTGAGGCGAAGGCCTCGTTGAGTTCCACGGCCTCGAGGTCGCCGACGCTCCAGCCGACACGGTCGAGGACCTTGCGAGTGGCCGGAACGGGCCCGATGCCCATGATCTCCGGGGAGACGCCGGCACTGGCACCCGTGACGACTCGCGCTCTGGGGCTCAGACCGTGCTTCTCGGCGTAGCGTTCACTGACGAGAATCGTGACAGCGGCGCCGTCGTTGAGGGAGGAGGAGTTGCCCGCGGTGATGACGCCGCCGGGTCCATGGATCGCGCGCAGTTTGGCGAGCTTCTCCACGGTGGTGTCTGCCCGGGGTCCCTCATCGGCGCTAATGTCGCCGATGGGCAGGATTTCGGGATCGAACTTGCCGGCCTCCTGTGCCGTGAGTGCCTTCTGGTGAGAGGCGTAGGCGAATTCGTCGAGGGCTTCGCGGCTCAGCTTCCACTGTTCGGCCACACGCTCGGCGGTCTGGGGCATCGACAGGGTCGTGTCCTCGCCGAAGGCGGGGTTGGTGAAGCGCCAGCCGATCGAAGTGTCCCAGGACTTGCCGGGTTTGGCCCAGGGACGTGAGGGCTTCTCGGTCACCCAGGGTGCGCGGGTCATCGATTCGACTCCGCCGGCCACCACCACATCGGCGTCACCGGCGGCGATCATCTGCCGTGCCGTCGTGATTGCAGTCAGCCCCGAGGCACACAGACGGTTGACGGTGAAGCCGGGAACGGACTCGGGCAGACCGGCCAGCAGCACGGCCATGCGTGCGACGTTGCGGTTGTCCTCACCGGCCTGGTTGGCCGAGCCGAGGATCACCTCGTCGATGTCGGACGGGTCGATTCCCGAACGGTCCACGACGGCCTTGAGCGTGGTTGCGACCAGATCGTCGGGTCGCTGATCAGCGAGGACTCCGCCGTAGCGGCCGATGGGTGTGCGCAGTCCGTCCAGGATGAATGCCTCGGGCATGGGTCTCCTCAAGTGTGATGTGTGGTGCAGCGTCGCTGGCCCTCAAGCCTAGCGACCGAAAGCGCCGGACGCTGGGAAGTCTCGGCGCTCGCGCAACTTCGTTCACGAGTCGTAGTCGACCGTGACCTCGTCGCTGACGGGGAAGGTCTGGCAGGTGAGGACGAAGTTCGCCTCCACCTCGGCGTCTTCGAGGGCATAGTTGCGCACCATGTCGACCTCGCCGCCGCAGACCTTGGCCCGGCAGGTACCGCAGACTCCGCCCTTGCAGGCGAAGGGCAGATCCGAGCGCGATTCCTGTGCGGAGTCGAGGATCGTCTGGCCCTGCGACATCGCCGAGGTGGTCCGCCGTCCATCAAGGACGATCGTGACTTCGCTGGTGGCGCCCTCGACGACCTTGTCCGCGTGGACGACCTCCGGTGGCGGTTCGTCGACGTAGAAGAGTTCGAAGTGGATCTTGTCCTTGGGCACACCGAATTCGGCGAGCACGGCGCGAGCATCGCTGAGCATGCCGAAGGGTCCGCACAGCCACACGTGGTCCATATCGCCGATGGGCACCAGGTTCGTCAGCAGCGCACGCAGCTTCTCCTCATCAAGCCTGCCGGAGAAGAGTTCGACCTCCCGGGGTTCACGGGAGAGGATGTGGATGAGGTCGAGCTGCTGGTTGCGGGAGTCCTTGAGGTCGGCGAGTTCCTCGGCGAACATCACGGTGTTCGTGGTGCGGTTGCCGTAGAGCATCGTCACCGAAGCCTCGGGGTTGGACAGCACGGTCGTGGCGATCGAGAGCATCGGGGTGATGCCCGAACCTGCGGCGATGCACAGGTGCCGTCCGCCGAGGTCAGCGTCGGCCTGGAAGCTGCCGCTGGGCGGCTGGACCTCGATGGTCTCACCAGGGCGGACGTCACGGACGAGCCATGTGGAGAAGAGCCCGTCGGGGATCTCGCGGACACCGATGCGCGGGTTTGTTCCGGCCGGGGCGCAGATGGAGTAGGAACGGCGGTGCTCGGCACCGTCGATCATCCGGCGCAGAGTCAGGGACTGCCCTGCGGCGAAGTCGAAGAGCTCCGCGTACTCGCCCGGGACGTCGAAGGTCACTGCCGCCGAGTCCTCGGTGAGGTGGTCGACGGACTTCACGGTCAGCGGGTAGAAGCTCGACCTGGGGGCGCCCGCACCTGAAACGGTCGGCTCGGTCGCCTCGGCGCTCTGATTGATCATCTCGGTCATCTCAGATCTCCTTCACATGCTGGAACGGTTCGAGGCAGTCGAGGCACTGGTACATCGCCTTGCACGCCGTGGGACCGAATTCCGAGGACAGCTTCACATTGGCCGATCCGCACAGGGTGCAGGTCAGGGCCCGCTTCGTGGGCATCAGGGTCAGAGCCACAGGTCCCGTGCGCCGAGGCGCCTGCCCGGGTGGGGAGATGCCGGCACCCTTCAGCGCCTTCCGTCCTTCTTCGGTGATCCAATCACTGGTCCAGGCCGGAGTCAGGGATACACGCACCTCGGCGCCTTCGAAACCTGCGTCCTGGAGTTCGCGCTGCAGATCATCGCGCATCGTCGCCATCGCCGGGCATCCCGAGTAGGTGGGGGTGATGGTTGTGACGACACGTCCGTCTTCGATCGCGACATCACGGAGCACGCCGAGGTCGACGAGCGTGAGCATCGGCATCTCCGGGTCCGTGACGCGAGCAGCGGCGACTCGGGCACGATCGAGCGCCTCGGCGGTGCGGTGGTCGGCCGCGGGCACCTGCGTGCGCTGGTCGTCACTGTCTCCGCGGACGGTGGACGCGGGGGTCTGAAGTGCTGCGGTCACCATTGTCCTTCCGGGTATTGGCGGGCGACGACCTGCATGTCGGCGAGCATCTTCGACAGTGCCTCGGTATGCAGTCCGTCGCGGCCTCTCTTGCCTCGCACTCCGGCCAGCGCGTCCCGTTCGGGGCGCTCGATGCCGGCTGCGGCGAAGACCTGGTCGAGGATGACGCCGGCCTCATCGGCCACCTCGGCGGGATCGACCCCGATTCCGGCAGCCGCCACCGAGGCTTCGACAGGGTGGGTCTCGAAGAGTTCGTCCCACAGTGGCCAGAGTCCCTCGAGTGCGGTGAGCAGGCGAGTCTTGGATTCCTCGGTTCCGCGGGCAAGCGTGAGGACCCAGCGGCCGGCGAAGTCACGGTGGTAGGACATCTCCTTCACGCCCTTGACCGCGATGGCCGAGAGCACGGAGTCCCTGCTGGACTGGAGTCGTTCAAAGATCGCGAGTCGCCAGGTGGAGTAGATGAGGATCTTCGCGACCGCCTCCGCGAAATCGCCGTTGGGGACCTCGGCCAGGCGGACGTTGCGGAACTGCAGGTCCTCTCGGAAGAACGCGAGACGGTCCTCGTCAGGCACAGGTGAGCCCTCGGGCAGCTGCGGCACGAGGCTCGGATCTGCGGCAGCGCTCCGGGCGAGCAGGAGCCGGGACTGGCCCAGCAGATCCAGGGCGATATTGGCCAGCGCGATGTCCTCTTCGAGGTCGGGCGCGCTGGAGCACCATTCGGAGATCCGCTGGGAGAAGACGAGAGCATCGTCGCCGAGCATGAGGCAGTAGGCCGCGAGGTCCTTCGGGTCGACGCCGGAGGGAACGGTGGTGTCGACTCCGGCCAGGGGATCTTCGAAGTCTGTGCCGAAGGCCCAGTGTGCATCGTTGACCAGCAGCCCCGAGTAGGCGTTTTCGTGGTCGATGTTGGCTCCGGCTTCGTCGTGGTCGACGTGGATGGAAGGTTCGTTGGTCATCGTCAGGCCATCCTCACATGTGGGGGACATCGTCTGGGATGTCGTAGAAGGTGGGGTGGCGGTAGACCTTGTCGCCGCTGGGGGCGAACATGGGGTCCTTCTCGTCGGGGCTCGAGGCCGTGATCGACGAGGAGCGGACAACCCACAGGCTCACGCCTTCATTGCGGCGGGTGTAGACGTCGCGGGCATGGTGGATCGCCATCTGGTCATCGGCTGCGTGCAGCGATCCGACGTGGACGTGGTTGAGTCCGCGCTTGCCGCGCACGAAGACCTCGTAGAGGGGCCATTCGCCGCGAGTCGCTGGTGTCTGTGTCTCTGCGCTCATTTGGCGGTCTCCTCGGCGGCAGTGTTCGTGGTGTCAGCGGCAGTGTTCGTGGAGTCAGCGGCTGCGTCAGCGGTGTCAGCGGCTGCGTCAGCGGTGTTCTCGGCGAAGGCGAGCGCGGCTTCACGCACCCAGGCTCCCTCGTCCCACGCACGCTTGCGGTGGGCCACACGCTGTTCGTTGCATGGACCGTTGCCCTTGACGACGGCCCAGAACTCGTCCCAGTCCGGGGTCGAGAAATCGTAGTGGCCGCGCTCCTCGTTCCACTTCAGGCCCTCATCGGGGAAAGTCACGCCCAGGGCCTCGGCCTGCGGGACGGACATGTCGACGAACTTCTGGCGCAGCTCGTCGTTGGTGTGGGTCTTGATGCCCCACTCCATCGACTGCTCGGTGTTCGGGGAGTCGTCATCGGGCGGGCCGAACATCATGAGCGAGGGCCACCAGAAGCGATTGACCGATTCCTGGACCGAGGCTCGCTGCTCTTCGGTGCCGCGCATCATCGTCATCAGCAGTTCGTAGCCCTGGCGCTGGTGGAAGGACTCTTCCTTGCAGACTCGGATCATCGCACGACCGTAGGGGCCGAAGGAGGTTCGGCACAGGGGCACCTGGTTGCAGATCGCGGCGCCGTCGACGAGCCAGCCGATCGTGCCGACATCGGTGTAGGCCAGCGTCGGGTAGTTGAAGATCGAGGAGTACTTCTGCTTACCGGCGATGAGCTTCTCGGTGAGCTCGTTGCGCGTCGCGCCCAGGGTCTCGGCGGCGGAGTACAGGTAGAGACCGTGACCAGCCTCGTCCTGGACCTTCGCCAACAGGATCGCCTTGCGTCGCAGCGAAGGTGCACGGGAGATCCAGTTGCCTTCGGGCTGCATGCCGATGATCTCCGAGTGCGCGTGCTGGGCCACCTGACGCACGAGAGTCTTGCGGTACTTCTCCGGCATCCAGTCACGCGGTTCGATCCGGTCCTTGGACTCGATCGTCGCGGCGAACTGTGCCTCGAGTTCTGTTTCGTTGATTTGCGTCGTCATGACCACTCCACCCTTGGATGCGCCCTTTCCGGCAGTGCGTGGCTTCGAATGCCGCACCACTGAGGACTGCGCGTTCGGTTCGACCATCCTCAGACCGCCGACCCGGGACAATCATTTACTGACCATTTGTTCTGTATTGTTCACTCTCAGTGTGGCACACCCCACGCCGAGGCGCAACGCACCGGAGCAGACGACCCCCGGTCCGCGGGTGACCCAGCGCCACTCGGCGCAACGCGCGGTCCGCGGCCAGGGCAAACGCGGGCGATGGGGCAAGGTGCAGGCCCAGCCATCAATGCTTGACTCGAGACAACGGTGCTGCGCCGAGACAACGGTGTACGCGTCGTCGCCTCGGCGCTCCGCCGTTGCTTCGGCGGTGGTGCTCGCTCGACTTGACAGAGACGCCGATCACAACCATATTTATTGACCAGATGGTCGTTTATTCTCCGACGTCGCTCCAGGGCACTCCTGCCGGGTTCCGCGAGGAATCGATCTCCATCACTCACGTGCAGTCTCAGCGGCTACGCGTGCCATCACCACAATTGAATTCGCCCGGCAACCCAACACCGGCGGGCGCATCAATCAGCGACTCGAGGAGGAGCCTGACATGGGAGAACCCAGCCACGAGGCCACGACTGCGCCCCAAGAGGACCTAAGCAGCGAGGCCACGACCACTGCTCGCGGTAACCACGCCGAGGAGCTGACCGGCGCCGCGGCTATGTTCGCCAACGATCGCGCCTCCCAGCATCTGGGCATCACCGTCGATGATCACGGCCCCGGCTGGGCACAGTGCTCGATGACGATCACCGACATCATGGCCAATGGTCACGAGATCACCCACGGCGGCTATATCTTCCTCTTCGCCGACACCACCTTTGCGATGGCCTGCAACTATCCCGGCTCCACCACCGTCGCCTCGGGCGGGGACATCGACTTCCTCAAACCCACCTACGTCGGTGACACCCTCGTCGCCCGCGGCAAGGAGATCGTCAAGCAGGGCCGATCTGGCATCTACGACATCGAGGTCACACGTGGCGAAGAGATCGTCGCCGTCTACCGCGGACGTTCCCGCACCCTGCCCGCACGGAAGCCGACAACCTCAGACGCCGCCGCACCGCCGGTGCCGACTTCGCCCTGACCCACCCGATCTGAACCCCGGGACACCTCACCCTGTGGTCCCAGGAGACGACGCCCCACCTCGGCGCCCCACGAATTGCGAAGCACAACAGGATTGACCAAGGAGACAACGATGACTGCCACTGAACTCGACGCCGGCCAGCGCATGAGCCTCGACGAGCTGCGCGCCGACCAGCTCGCCAACCTCAAGTCCACTGTCACGAAGGTCTACGAGAAGGTGCCGTTCTACCGGAAGGCCTTCGACGATCTCGGCGTCACCCCCGCGGATATCACGAGTCTCGACGACATCGCGAAGCTGCCGTTCACGAACAAGCAGGACCTGCGCGACAACTACCCATTCGGCATGTTCGCCGTTCCGCGTGAAGACGTCGCTCGCATCCACGCGTCCTCGGGCACGACCGGGCTGCCGACCGTCGTGGGATACACGCTGGGTGACATCGACAAGTGGGGAAGCCTCATCGCCCGCTCGATCCTCGGCGCAGGCGGCAAACGCGGCCAGATGATGCACAACGCCTACGGCTACGGACTGTTCACCGGCGGCCTGGGCGTCCATGGTGCCGAGCGCCACGGCTTCACCGTCATCCCGATCTCCGGCGGTCAGACACAGCGGCAGGTGCAGCTGATCCAGGACTTCAAGCCCGACATCATCACGGCCACGCCGACCTATCTGCTCACGATCCTCGACGAGTTCCACAAGCAGGGCATCGACCCCACGACCACAAGCCTGCAGACCGCGATCTGCGGTGCCGAACCGTGGACCGATGAGATGCGCAAGGAGATCGAGAAGTCCTTCAACATCAACGCCGTCGACATCTACGGCCTCTCCGAGGTCATGGGCCCCGGCGTCGCCTGCGAATCCGCGGTGACCAAGGATGGCCCGACGATCTGGGAGGACCACTTCTATCCGGAGATCGTCGACCCCTACACCGGCGAGGCCCTGCCCGACGGTGAGGAGGGCGAACTGGTCTTCACCTCCCTGACGAAGGAGGCGCTGCCGATCATCCGCTATCGCACACATGATCTGGCGAGCCTGCTGCCGGGCACCGCGAACCCGAACTTCCGTCGCATCTCGCGCATCACCGGCCGCTCCGATGACCTCATCATCATCCGCGGCGTCAACGTCTACCCGGCCAATGTCGAGTCCGTGCTCTTCGAGTTCGAACACCTCAGCCCCCACTTCCAGCTGGTGCTCACCCGCCCCGGACGCATGGACGAGGTCACCGTCGAGGTCGAGTCCCGCGAAGGCGTCGGAGCTGTTGAGCTCGACGGTCTGAACGGGCTGGTCGCCGCCCGGATCAAGGAGCGCCTGGGCGTCTCATCGACCGTGTCGGTGCTCCAGCCCGGCGTTCTGCCCCGTTCGGTCGGCAAGCTCAAGCGCATCATCGACCGCCGCGAGGGTCTCAGATGATCACCCGCGGGCGGTGGGCTGCGGTGCCGTACGCGGCATCCGCGCTGCGGGCTGGTTAGACTGGTGCGCATGCCGAAAACGACTTCACCTGCGCCGACATCTGACCTTGAGTCGAGTGTCGGCGCAGCCGTGGGTGCACAGACGGAGCCCACCGGCGCCGAGGCGGGAGCTGGGTCCGTTTCGGGAGCTGGGTCCGTTTCGGGAGCTGGGTCCGAGGCGGGAGCTGGGCCCGAGGCTGCAGCACCCAAGCGCACACGTCGTGGGCGGCCCGGCTATGACCGGGAGACGCTGATCAACAAGGCGACCGAGGTCTTCGTTTCGCGCGGCTATGACGGCACGTCCATGGACACCGTGGCGCGAGAACTCGGGATCACCAAGTCAGCGATCTACCATCACGTGAAGTCGAAGGAAGAGCTGCTGCATCTGGCGATCAACCGCGGCATCAGCGCCCTGGACTCCGCGGTCGAGGACGAACGCCAACGCACCGGCCTCACCGCGCTCGAGCGCCTGCGTGCCGCCGTTCACGCCAGCGTCGTCATCCTCATCGAATACCACCACTCTGTGACCCTGCTGCTGCGAGTGCGCGGAAACTCGGACGTCGAGCGCGAAGCCCTCGAGCAGCGCCGGAAGATCGATGACAAGATCAGAGCGCTGGTCGCCGAGGCGATCGGCGAAGGCGGTCTGCGCTCAGACTTCACCCCGGGCCTGATCACCCGTCTGCTCTTCGGCATGGTCAATTCCATCACCGAGTGGTATCGCCCCAGCTACCCCGTCGACCCTGAAGCCATCGCCGACGCCGTCACCTCGATGGCCTTCAACGGCCTCGAGGCCTGAGAGTCGGCCCGCCTTCCTCCACAAGGAACCAACGATTGGTACCTTCTGATCGAAGATCTTGAAATTTTCGAAGTGAATGTACCAACCGTTGGTGATCTGCACGCGAACGCGAAAGTCAATGCGGCCACGGCGCCACGGCCGGCCACGGCGCCCGCGCGGCCGCAGCCCCTATCCCGCGAACTCGCGCAGCGGCATTCCGGTCACGCCCACCTCGGCGACGAACAGGGCACCCGCCAGCGGATCTGCCGCGGTGTCCACATTCTCCTGCGACGTGGTGATGAAGAGCCGATCGAGGTTGTCTCCACCGAAGGCGCAGGCAGTGACTTTGCCGGCGCCGACATCGACAGTTCCGTCCAGGGTGCCGTCGGGTCGGTAACGGTGAACCGCTCCCCTGTTGACCACAGCCACCCACACGCAGCCTTCGCTGTCGACGGTGAGCCCATCGGGACGTCCGCCGTCAGGGAGTTCGACGAGGTCCCGACGGTTGCGCAATCCCCTATCGGGATCGAAGTCGAAGACGGCAATCTGGCCCGTAGGTGTGTCGTTGTAGTAGGCGAGCGAACCGTCAGGACTCCATTCGAGGCCGTTGGATATGGTCACGCCCTCGAGCATGACGTCGACTCGCCCCTCGGTGCTGAGCCGATAGAGTGAGGCCGCACCAGGGCTCTGGTCGTATGCCATCGATCCGCACCAGAAGTTTCCCTGCGGGTCACAGCCGCCCTCGTTCATGCGGATGTCCGACTGGCCCCACACCTCGGGCAGGGCGGTGATGAGCCCCTCGGGAGATTCGAGGGCGAATCCGCGCTCGATTCCGATGACCGCGCCACCGCCTCGGCGAGGGCGCACTGCTGCTGCCACCTCGGCGACGTGCTTGCGTTCGACTCGACCATCGCGCAGTGTCAGGATGTCCCCGGCGAGCATGTCGACCCAGCGCAGACCGCCCCAGGCCGGCGACCAAGCGGGCCCTTCGCCGTGATAGACAATCGGGTCGGTGATCTGCTCGGCTCTCATGACCGTCCCCTCACATCGGGCCTCTGCCGTGAGTCCGATGGTGGCTTCGTCCCGGGCTGCGGCCGTGAGTCCGACGGCGGTTCTGCGTCTCGTTCCGGCTCCGGCCCGGCCGGTGGCTCCGAGTCCGGGCCGGGGCTGCCCGCGCGATAGTCTTCCATCGGCACCGCACCTGCCTTCCACGCCTCGAGGACCGGGGTCAGGATCTGCCAAGCCAGCTTCGATTCCTCCTGCCCTGCCGCCAGATCCGACTCGCCTTCGAGGACGTTCTTGAGCACGTGCCCGTACGGCGAGAAGTCCGGCCGCGGCTGCTCACCGATCAGTCTCATCGACGCCGGCCGGTCGCGGGAGCTGCTCGTATTGAGATCGAGCTCGACGTCGAACGGCCCGTCGAGGCCGATCCACAGTCGTGCACCCTGTTGGGCGGTACCGACCGGCCGGAAGAGGATCTCGATGCCCTTGCGCGTGCGATCGAGCGCCTTTGCCGTACGCAGTCGAAACCGGGTGCCCGCCCAGCGCGGCGAGTCGATGTTCAGGACGACCTCGGCGAAGGTCTCGGTATTGCCATCGCCGTCGACACCGTCCTCGTCGACATAGTCGGGCACCTTCTTCCCCGCGGCTTCCGGCTCATCGGCGAGGGTTCCTGCCGTGTAGCGGGCCCGGCGGGTGGAAGTCAGGACGTCAGCGGCCGACAGCGGCCGTACGGCGGACAGAACCTCCGTCTTGCGAGCTCGCAGTTCTGCGGCGCTCGGCCACCCTGATTCGATTCCGTCGGGCCGCTCCATGGCACTCATCGTGAGCACCTGCATCAGGTGGTTCTGCAGGACGTCCTTGAGCGCTCCCGTGCTGTCGTAGAACCGGGCGCGCCCCTCGAGCGCGATGGCTTCATCCCACAGCATCCGGAACTCTTCGATGTGCTCACTGTTCCAGACGGCCTCGGGCAGCGGGTTGGCGAATCGCAGCGGCAGCATCGCCTGCAGCGGAGCCATGCCGAGCGCATGGTCGACGTTGAAGACGATCTCCGCAGCATCGTCGCCGAAGAGCTCGCCGAGGAGGTTGTCCAGGTCCTGTGCGCCGGTGAGGTCATCACCGAAGGGCTTCTCCATCGCAATCCGACCGCCTTGGGGAAGACCGGCGGCGGCCAAGGCGCGCAGCGCATCGGGCATGAGACCGGTGGGCAGGGCGAGATAGACGGTGACCGGCGAATTCTGGTCGGGGCCTGCAGTGCCGATGAGATCGGCCATGTCGGCAGCGTCGGTGACATCCGTCTGCCTGTACTGCGTCCGGTCGAGGATCCAGCTGCGAGCAGCCTCTGGATATTCGGCACCGTGTTCGTTCAACTTCGCCTCGGCGTGGTCGCGGTACACCTCGTTCGTCATCTCCGAAGTCGCCGAAGCCGTGAGTGAGAAATCATTCGGCAATGCTTCGATGGCAGCGAGCTCCGCCAGTGTCGGAAGCAGAAACCGCCCGGCAAGGTCTCCTGTGGCACCGCAGATGATGAGGTTGGCGTTCACTGTGCTCTCCTGTCGACGGGCTTGCGCTCAAGACGATGGGGCTTCTGCTCGGCGAAGACCGAGTAGTGTCTGTCGCCCACGCTACTCTGTCGGCCCCGATGTCGCAGGCACTTCGATGACCGTCAGCGACCTCGTCAGCCCAGCGCTGCCAGGCCGGCCGCCAGGACCCACCCCAAGGTCGCGTCGATCTCGTTGAGCAGCTCATCGCGTGGGGGCTGATATTCGCTGATGACCCAGTCAACGACCATCTGCACCCCAGCCCCGATGAGCATGTCGCCGAGTACCCGCTGCTGGCCTGCGGTGAGTTGGGGTCCGGCGACCGTCGCGGACAGACGACTCGCGAGTTCGTCACCGATTGTTCGCCCGTGTGAACGGTACAGCTCGTCGACGCGGGCACTGACTCCCAGGACCTCGAAGAGGTGGACTCGTGCCATCACCGGGTTGGCCTGCGCCCAGGTCAGAAATCCGGCCATGAACCCGTGCAGCACCCTCGATGGGTCGTCTCCGCCCCCGGCGAGGACCGAGGCGCGCAGGTCCGCGACCACCCGCTCGTAGACCTCGCAGAGGAGGTCCTCCAGGGTGGCGAATGACTCGTAGAAGTAGCGCTTGTTGAGACCGGCCAGCTGACAGACCGCGCCAACCGTTGCCGCCCGATACCCCTGAGTGCCGAAGAGCGAGATCCCGGCCGCGACGAGCTGCTCACGGCGGGCGTACTCCCGCTCCTCGCGGCTCGCACCTGCATACGGTCGTCCCTGATCAGTCACAGTGTGATCTTGACAACAAAGCGCGAGGAATGCAAACTGGTACGACTTCGTACCAGAAAGGCCGAATATGGCTCCACATACCCCACATGATGCTGCGCTCAACGACGCGCGGCGTGAGCGGGACCTCGCCGAGCTCTCCACCGATGAGCCCGTCGACCTCGTCGTGATCGGCGGCGGGTTCACCGGGGTCGGCGTCGCACTCGATGCCGCGGCCCGTGGACTGAGCGTCGTGCTCATCGAGCGCAGAGACCTCGCCTCAGGCACCAGCAGCTGGAGCTCGAAGCTCGCCCATGGTGGTCTGCGCTATCTGGCGAAGGGCGACGTCCCGATCGCCTGGGAATCCGCCGTCGAGCGCGGCCACCTGATGAGGCAGATCGCGCCGCATCTGATCCGGCCGCTGCAGATGCTCCTTCCGCTTCACTCCGGGGTCAGCCACGTGGACGCCACGATGCTCGGCGCCGGCTTCCTCGCCGGTGACGTGCTGCGAATGCTGGCACGCACCCCCAAATCGCTGCTTCCCCATCCCAGCCGGGTGTCCGCTGCAGACGTCCATCAGCTCGCCCCGGCCACGGCCACGGCCGGATTGCGCGGCGGCCTGCTCAGCTGGGACGGTCAGCTCGTCGACGACGCTCGACTTGTGGTGGCCCTCGCCCGCACTGCTGCCGCCCATGGAGCCCGCATCATCACGTATGCCGCCGCCACCAGCATCGAGGCCGGCCAGGTCCACGTCACCGATCAGCTCACGGGTGACCGCCGCGTGATCCGCGCGAAGCAGATCGTCAATGCCGCAGGTGTCTGGGCCGATACGCTCTCCGATGACGTCGAACTCGCCCCGAGCAAAGGCTCGCACCTGCTTGTCCGGGCCGAGCGCATCGGGTCGCCGACCGCCGCTGTCACGGCCCCGGTGCCCGGCCACTTCGGCAGATTCGTGTTCGCGGTGCCGTGGCACGATGGCCTCGTCATGATCGGCCTGACCGACGACCCGCACAACGGGCCGATCCCCGAGCGAGCCCGCCCGGACGAGGACGAGCGGACTTTCCTGCTCGAGACCATCAACGCCGTTCTGCAGAAGCCGCTCACCCCTGACGACATCGTCGGCAGCTACTCCGGCTTCCGGCCGCTGCTCAAAAGCAAGGGCAACTCCAGCGCCGACCTGTCGCGCAAGCACGCGCTGCTGCGCGATCCGCGCACCGGCGCCCTCGCGATCGTCGGAGGCAAACTCACAGGGTATCGACGTATGGCCGAAGATGCCGTCGACGCGGTAGTCGAGGCCGGAGGGCTGAAAGCTCGGCCCTGCAGCACCACGACGCTCAGCCTCGTCGGTGCCGGTTCGCCGAGGCCCGGTCTGCCGGAGCACTTGGTCCAGCGCTACGGCACCGACGCCGAAACGGTGGTGGCATACGGCGTCGACGACCCTGCGCTGAACGAACCGGTGAGGTCGGGAATCCCATTCACCGGTGCGGAGATCCGCTTCGCCGTCGAACACGAACTCGCCGTCACCGTCGAGGACGTGATCGACCGCCGGACCCGGTGGGGACTCGTCGACGCCGACCGCGGCGACCTTGCCGCCGCAGTGCGCAGACACGCTCCAGAACTGATCGAGACCACACAGGAAGAAGGATGACCCTCATGGACAATACGCAACCGCGCATGCGCTGGTGGGGCTGGGGAGAGGACGGCAACGACGGCCCGATCAAACCCGGAGCTAAGAAGATGCTGACCAAGAACTGCGGCTGGCCCGATGGCGTCAACAACCCACCGGTCGAACTCGGGGCCGTCCAACTGCCCGCTGCTGGCCTCCCGGATGACGCGCGCACTCGCTTCGAAGAGCTGCTGGGCGCCGAGTTCGTCCGTGACGATCACGCGACCCGCGTCTCCCATGCTGCTGGACGCAGCCTGCCAGACCTGCTGCGTCTGCGCAGCGCAGACTTGCCGTTCGCCCCGGACGTCGTGCTCTACCCGGCATCCCACGCCGAGGTTGACGCACTGCTGGCCATCTGTGCGCAGGAACGCATCGCGGTCGTCCCCTTCGGCGGCGGTACCAGCGTAGTCGCCGGCATCGATGCATTTCGCCCGGGCTTCCGTAGCTGCGTCTGCATCAGCCTGGCCCGCCTCGACCAGATCCTCGACATCGACGAGGAGTCGCTGACGGCGACCGTGCAGGCCGGTGTCTTCGGCCCCGATCTCGAGGAGAAGCTGCAGGCCAGCGGTTTCACGCTCGGCCACTTCCCCCAATCGTTCGAGTTCAGCACCGTCGGCGGCTGGGTCGCCACACGCTCGGCCGGTCAGCAGTCGACCGGCTACGGTCGTATCGACGACAACGTGTTCGGCCTGCGCTGCTCGACGCCGAGCGGTCCGGTCGAACTGCGCTCCACTCCTGCCACGGCGGCTGGGCCCAATCCGCGCCAAGTCTTCGTCGGCTCAGAGGGCACGCTGGGCATCATCACCCAGGCCACGCTGCGCATCAAGCGTCTGCCTGAGACGACGCTGCCGGATGCCTGGTTCTTCCCCGACTTCCACTCGGGCGCGGCTGCGCTGCGCGAGATCGAACAGAGTGGCCTGCGCCCCGATATCGCTCGTCTGTCCGACCTCAACGAGACGGCGTTCGGTCTCGCGCAGCTGGGCAGCGACATCCAGCGCAAGGGCCTCCTCGCCTTTCTGCGCGCCCGAGGAGTCACGACCCCGTGCATGCTGGTGCTGCGTTACGACGGACGCAAGGCGGACGCGAAATCACGCCGGGCCGGCGGACGTGCGATCGCCAGGAAGCATCAGGGCGTCACTATGGGAGGAGCGCCCGAGACCCAGTGGGAGAAGCATCGCTTCTCGACGCCGTACCTGCGCGACCAGCTGATGACCGAAGGCGTCATCGTCGAGACGATGGAGACGGCTGCGCCGTGGAGCAGGATCGAGTCTCTGCACGACACGATCAAGGCCGACATCGAGAAGGCGATGGCCGACCGCGGCACACCGGCCCTGGTGCTGTGCCACATATCGCACCTCTACACCGCCGGGTGCTCGCTCTACTACACCGTCTTCGCCCAGCAGCAGGTCGGTCAGGAGATGGAGCAGTGGAAGACGCTGAAGACCGCCGCGGGCAATGCCATGGTCGACAACGGCGGAACGATCACCCACCACCATGCCGCCGGAGCGGACCATGCACCTTGGCTCCCTCGGGAGACCGGCGAGCTGTGGCTGCGGATGCTGCGCGCAGCCAAGGCCGAGGTGGATCCGGAGGGCATCATGAACCCCGGCAAGCTCATGAACGGGCCGAGTGCGCTGTGAGCACGCAATCGCCTCCCACCCCCGTCCCCGTCATCCTCAACCCGTCGGCGCGCAACGGCGCTGTGCGCAAGAGGATCGCACCCCTGCGGACGGCCTTCGCCGCCAACGGCCTTGAGCCGGTACTGGTCTCGAGCACGAGCGAGCAACATGCGAGCGATCTTGCCGCAGACTTCGCAGCGCAGGGTGCAGAGACCGTGGTCTCGCTCGGCGGCGATGGAATGGTGCGCGCGGTCGCCGCCGGGCTCGTCGACACGGACACTGCACTGGGCATCATCCCCGGTGGGCGCGGCAACGACTTCATCGGCAAGCTCGGCATCCCGAAGAACATCGCTGCCGCAGCCTCCATCATCAGCAACGGTCGTGTTCGCACCATCGATGTCCTCGACCTCGACGGACGGATCTGTGTCGGCAACGTCAGCCTTGGCCTGGATTCGACCGTGCAGAGATACGCCGACTCGGCCCGCTTGATCAAAGGTCACTGGGTCTATCTCTACGGCGTCGCTCGCGCCATCGCGAAGCCGCGCCGCATCGACCTGGCCCTGACCATCGACGGCGACCGACTCGACTTCCGCGGCTTCACGGCAGGCTTCGCCAACTCCGGTCGGTATGGAGGCGGCCTCAAGCTCTCTCCCCAAGCTGAACTCGACGATGGCCTGATCGATGTGGTCCTGCTCAAGGACTGCTTCCTGCCGAGGCTGGGTGCGGAGTTGGTTCCCTACAGCTTGGGCAGACCCAATCTGCACCCGCACATCCGCTTCAGCCACGCCCACGAGGTTCGCATCGCCACACCCGAGGGCGCACCGCCGATCGAGATCTTCGCCGACGGAGACGCAATCGCGCTGACCCCGGCGACGCTGACGATTCGAGCCGAATCCTTGAAGGTCCGCGTCGCCTCTACTCCTTCGCGACAAGCGTGAGCACGTCGTACTTCGCGACCGGCTCGTCCTTCTGGTTGACCACCTCGGCGTCCCATCTGACCTCGCCGTACTCATCGGTCTCACGCGGGGTGATGCGCTTGGCTGTCAGGGTAACCTTGAGCGAATCTCCTGGTGAGACGGGCGTGATGAAGGTCAGTCCTTCGAGGCCGTAGTTCGCGAGGACTGGGCCGGGATCGGGCTGGACGAAGAGTCCCGCGGCGAAGGACACGATGAGGTAGCCATGTGCCACGCGCCCCGGGAAGAACGGGTTCGCGGCCGCCGCTTCCTCGTCGGTGTGGGCGTAGAAGGTGTCTCCGGTGAACTCCGCGAAGTGCGAGATGTCCTCAAGTGTGACCGTTCGCCGTTCGGATTCGAGGGCGTCGCCGACGCGCAGATCGGCCAGAGTCTTCGTGAACGGGTGCTGCCCCGTCCGGCGCTGCGCCCCGGCGACCCATTCGCCGCCGATGGCGGTGAGCATGTCAGGGGAGGCCTGGATCGCGGTGCGCTGCATGAAGTGCTCGACGCCGCGCAATCCGCCCATCTCCTCACCTCCGCCGGCCCGTCCTGGGCCACCGTGGATGAGCGTAGGCAGCGGCGAGCCGTGCCCGGTCGACTCTTCGGCATCATCGCGGTCGAGGACGAGGATGCGTCCATGCCAGGGTGCGACCTGGCGGACGAATTCGGTGGCGAACTCAGCATCGTGGGTGACGACCGAGCCGACCAGGGAACCGCGTCCACGAGCGGCCAGACGGACAGCCTCCTCGGTGGAGGAATAGGTGATGAGCGAGGTCACAGGGCCGAAGGCCTCGATATCGTGGACGGCGTCGACCCAGGGGCCGTCGGCCTGGAGCACGGTGGCCGCGACATAGGCCCCGCCCAGATTCTTCGCCAGTTCATCAGAGGCCTCGCGGCCACCGGTGAGGACATGCGCCCCCGCCGAGGTGATCTCATCGATGGCATCGAGAACGTCGGTTCGCTGCTTGTCAGACACGACCGGCCCCAGCCGGGTGGACTTCTCACGTGGGTCGCCGACGCCCTGAGTCTCCAGCTTTGCGATGAGTGCCTCGGCGACGGCCTCTTTGTGCTGTTCGGGCACGAAGGCGCGGCGGATCGCCGTGCACTTCTGGCCGGCCTTGATCGTCATCTCGGCGACGACGCCGGAGACGAAGAGGTCGAATTCTTGCGTGCCGGGGGCGGAATCGGGGCCGAGCAGGGAGAAGTTCAGCGAGTCCGCCTCGGCGAAGAATCGGGTGCCGCGATCGCGCACGCAGTCCAGGCCGCCGAGGTGCTTGGCCGTGGCCGCGGACCCGGTGAAGGCGATCGCGTCCTGTTCGGCCAGATGGTCGAAGAGCGGGGTGACGTCTCCGGCGATGAGCTGGATGGAACCGGCCGGCAGGAGGCCGGATTCGATCATGTCGGCCACCACTGCACGGGTCAGGTGGGCGGTGTCGGTGGCGGGCTTGACGATGACGGGAACACCGGCGACGAACATGGGGCCGAACTTCTCGAGCATGCCCCAGACGGGGAAGTTGAAGGCGTTGATCTGGACCGCCAAACCTTGCCGGGGCGTCAGGATGTGACGACCGACGAAGGTGCCGTTCTTCGACAGACGCTCGACTCCGCCGTCGAGGTGGACGGTGGAGTTGGGCATCTGCCGACGGGCGACGCCGGAATAGGTGAAGAGGGTGCCGATGCCGCCTTCGATATCGACGAATCCGTCGCGTTTCGTGGTGCCGGTGGAAAAGGAGATCTCGTGGTATTTCTTCGCACGTTCCATGAGGTAGGCGCCGAGCTTCTTGAGGATGACGCCGCGCTGGTGGAAGGTCAGCTTCTGCAGTTCGCAGACCCCTGTGCTCCGCGCGTATTCGTCGACTGCGGCGAAGTCGATGCCTGCCGAGGAGACCTGGTGGAGGAGCTGCCCGTTGGTCGCGTCATGGACGGCTCGGGCGCCGTCAATGCTCCCACTGGGCGTGTGCCAGTCACCTGCCACATACGAACTGAGAATCTCGGTCATGTCTGCTCTCCCTGTTCAACGATGTCTCCGGGTGCACGGCGGCCGACGTCGGCACCGCTGCCGATTCCTGACTGCAATACTAACCAATTGGTCGGTTATTGTCATTGCGCGGCCGTCTTCACCTGATCTTTCCAGGCACTTCCACCCGCCCTTACCTTCGCCAGCACAGGCAGGGTGCGAGATGGCAAGTGACATCGATCACTGCATGCACTATGATCGAGACCAATTACTGACCATTCAGTCACCTGCGCGAAAGCACCGGCGATCACTCAGAGCCGAGGACCACCGCGTCGCCCACATCACCCAGGGAAAGTTCTCTCATGTCCACATCTTCACCCGCAGCGGCAGCTCCCGCCTCTATCACTCGCGAGGAGCGCCGGGTGCTTGCCGGAACACTCGTCGGAACCACCATCGAGTGGTATGACTTCTTCATCTACGCACAGGCCGCGGGCCTCATCCTCTCGGTCCAGTACTTCGCTCCCCTGGCGTCCGACAACCCGGCGCTCGGGCAGATCATGGCCTGGGCCTCTCTCGGTATCTCCTTCCTGTTCAGGCCACTGGGCGCGATCATCGCCGGCCACCTCGGCGACCGCATCGGACGCAAGAAGATGCTCGTCCTCACGCTCATCCTCATGGGGGCCGCGACCTCGCTCATCGGGCTGCTGCCGAACTATGCGGCCATCGGAATCGGAGCACCCATCCTGCTGACGCTGCTGCGGATCCTGCAGGGCTTCTCTGCCGGCGGAGAATGGGGCGGCGCCGCACTGCTCTCGGTCGAGCACGCACCGGTGAATAAGCGCGGACTCTTCGGTGCCTACCCGCAGATCGGCGTGCCTGTGGGCATGATCCTTGCCACCGGCGTGATCTGGATCCTCACAACCGTGCTCACCACCGAGCAGTTCGCGAGCTTCGGGTGGAGGATCCCGTTCCTGTTCTCCGTCGTCCTCGTCCTCGTCGGCTACTACATTCGCCGGCAGGTGGAGGAGAGCCCCGTCTTCGCGGAACTCGCCGAACGCCGCGCCGAGTCCTCGGCTCCGCTGTCGACCCTGTTCAAGAAGAACACAAAGGAAGTCGTCCTCTCGGCGCTCATCTTCATCGGCAACAACGCCGTGGGCTACATGATCATCGCGTTCTTCGCCGCCTACGCGTCGCGGCCATTGGACCAAGGCGGCACCGTCGGTCTCGACCGAGCACCCGTACTCTTGGCCACTACCCTGGCCAGCTTCGGCTGGCTGGTCTTCACCATGTGGGGCGGGGCGCTGTCGGACAAGCTGGGTCGCGTGCGCACCTTCCAGATCGGCTATGTCCTCCTCATCCTGTGGTTGGTCCCGACGTTCCTCATGATCGATCAGGCCAACATCTGGATGTACGGGATCGGCATCTTCGTCCTCACCGTGGGCATGGGCCTGTCCTACGGTCCGATGTCGGCGATGTATGCGGAGATGTTCCCACCGCAGGTCCGTTACTCTGGCGTGTCCATCGGCTACGCTCTGGGCGCGATCCTCGGCGGCGCCTTTGCTCCGACGATCGCGGAGACCCTGCTGGCACGCACCGGCTCATCACTGTCGATCGCGGCCTACATGATCATCGTCTGCATCATCTCGCTGGTCGCCGTCAGCCTGGTCAAGGAGACGAAGGGCGTGCCCCTGGGCGTGGCCAAGCACCACGGAGAGGCGTGAGCCGCCGCCGCTGAGTTCGCCAGCACCATGCTTCCGCGGCACCGGGGATCAGGCGGCTCGGCTCTTTCGGTTCCTCCGGTCTCGCAGGAGACCCAGGAGGACGAAGCCGACGAAGAACGCCACCAGTGAGCCGGCGAATGTCGCTGCGCAGGTCTGCGCGGTGGCTATCAGGGTCTCCCGCGATTCCGGAACCGCGGAATCTGCCATGATGGCGACGAACCACAGCGTGGCGAAGACCGTGCCAACCGCTCGAGTCGATGCCTTGACAGCTAAGCCGACGACGAAGCTCACAGCTATCACCAGCCATACGGTCGCTAACATACACACCACAATCGTTGTCAGAATCGGGGGTCCCTACCCCTCTACAAGGCGGATTGCGCGGCCGTCGACCCCGCAATCCGCCTCCGGCAGGCTACCCTCAACCCGAGCCTCCTGAGCGCGCATGTCGGAACTATTACACGAATGACGTGTAGTCGTCGGTGAATGCAATTGCCTTGTCGAGCATCAGTTCGCATAGCCGAACCGTCTGCCCCGTCTTTCCAGCGTTATCGTTTCGTTATAGATTCTGTCTCTGCGAAGTCAGGCCGCTGCCGAACACTGGCCATATCCGATACCGAGCCAGTCGAAGCCGATCGACCACGTGTAGCGAACCGGCGCCGAGGTCCAGCCGCCCGGCCCCACCGACTTCACTGTGATGTCTCCGCTCCAGGTGTGATTCCACTGACCGGCGATGCCCCAGGCGACTGCCTCCGTAGACGCGGGCACACGAACTGCTTCGGCATCGGAGACGAGCGGGTAACCTTCGTCCGTCGTACCGGCCTGCCACGCACCGACTGCCTCGTCAGCAGTCACGGTGACAAGGTATTCGGTCACCTCGAGACCGTCGCTCGGTACAGCGAGATGGAGCAGATTCGGCGCGGAATTGCGCCCCTCGCACTTTGCTTCAGGGGCTTCGACTGTCCCTGCAGCGACGGCGATCGCACCCGATTCCTCGGTCGTCCACGCGGCATCGGTGATTCCGACGATGCTCTGGTCTCCGGTGACTGGCGCATAGACCCCAAGGAATCCCGCCGCTGCGGACAGAATGAGCGCGATGAACAGGAGTACTCGCGAACTGCGCGATTTCATCATCGCCTCTCACTACCTTCTCGCTTCCGCGGCCAGAGGCCCCAGACCACGAACCCGGATGCAGCGGCCCCGAGCGGAACAAGCATCGACGGCTCCCCCAAGGCGGCGATGGTCGAAGCGACCCCCGGGACCGAAACGATGACTCGTCCCACCTCGTCGACCTCATATGGTGAAGGGTCGTTCTCATCGTTCGCGTCGCCGCGCAGAGTCAGCAACCGCTCGTTCGGCCCGTCGGCGGACTCGACTGCGACCACGCGGTGGGTCACAGGCAGGTTTCCCTCGCCTCGATCGACCGTGACGACATCGCCGACTCTCACCTGGGCCGCATCAACCGGAGCGACGAGCGCCGCGGATCCGGTGGGGATCGTCGGTTCCATCGAGCCCGTGGCGAAGAGCATCACACGGAACCCCAACAGCATGGTGAGGACAGCGAGCACTGCGAACAGCACACCTGCGGCTGCGGTCGTCCACAGCAGCAGATCGGCCAGGATGGCCAGCAGACCACGCCCCCGTGAGCCCTGTCGTGAACTGTGTGGGGAACGAGCCGTCCCCCGAGCCTCTGCCAGCGCTCTCCGGCGAGCCGGCCGAGCATGTTCGAATGTCGACATCGTCTTCTCCTTCTCGGTCATTTCGTGCTTCTCGTGTGTGGGAAATTCAGTTCTGGGCGACTGCGACGGTGAGCACTGCCGCAGCAGACGCACCCTGGGCTTCGTCTCCGGAATTCGAGTCGGCTGGAGCGGCGATTCGCAGCTCAAGACACAGCTCGGCCGGGTCACTGCCGAAGGCGCCGATCGTCATGCCGGTCCCGCTTGTCACATCGGATGACACCTGTTGATAGTCCTGGGGTCCCCCCACCAGAAACACTGTGCCGGGGCCGGCGGCCGCAGCGGCGCAGCTCCGATCGCCCCCGGCGTCGAAGACGCGGAATTCGAGGACCCGGGCCAGCGCCCCGTCGACAGCCAGATCCGAGACTCGAACCTTCCCGCTGCGACTGCTGTCCGAAGAAGTCCGGACACGGAACGAGCTGTAATGCGATTGACCCGCGCTCGGGGCCGAGGCATTCCCACCGGGCGCGAGGTCGGCGATCTCGGCACCAAGGGAGGCTGAGGAGCCCGCTGCGTGATGGGCCCATTCGCCGCCGTCACCCTGTGACTGCGTCTCGAATGTACCGGCGGCGAAGCTCGTAGCCGATGATTCCTCGTCCTGCCACGAAGCAAGCGTCGTGCCCACCACCGCGCCGAAGACACAGCTGCCGGTGACGGCCGAAAGGCCGACCGCAACCGCGGCACTCCGCTTGTTCGAGCTTCGCCGACCGGTCACAGCGAATCGACCGAGGTGCCGGTGAGGTTCCAGACGACATCAGCGCTCTCACCTTGGCCGAGATCGGCGTCGGCGTTGACCGTCACCTTGAGGAAGACGACCTCGTTGAGTGATCCCACCGAGAACATGTCCTCGTGCACGGTCGTAGACGTCACCGGCTCAGAACTGACGAGAGCACCGCCGACTGGGCTCCCGCCGGAGATATCTGAGACTCTCTGCACCGAATAGGTGAGGTTGTCTGCGGCGCTGCCACTGGCTTCGACGGCCCCCGATACCGCGGCCGAATAGGTGGACGACCGATCGAGCCGAATCGCGTAGACCGCACTCGCCGTGTCCTTCGGCGACAGGTTCTCCGCCAGGTCGTCGAAGGTGAGGGCAAGAGCATCGCCGGGTGCCGTCGTATCGGCGAAGTTGGTGCCGTCCGCGCTGCTCTCGAGAGCGAACGAACCTGCACTGAAGTCACCGTGAGCGGATTCCCTGTCTGTCCATGCCGCCAGGGTGATGGCCGCGCCGATGCCGAGGACGAGTCCGCCGGAGGTGATGGCCAGCAGCTTGCGACGGCGGCGACGATCGGACGTCGCGGGCTTCTCGGTTGACGCCATCTGGTCGGTGAAGTGGTTCTTATCGGTCATCGCTGCTCCTCGTTCGCTCTCTGCTCCCCGGCTTCCTGCCGGTGATTCCAGTGAACCTCCGAGAACAGCACTCACCCGTGTGATCTACGTGGAAACTCGTAGAATGACTGGTGGTAGCGTCCGGCCGCAGGGCCCAGTCGCACCGTCGCAGGGCGAATCGAGACACCGATGGAGGGAAGCGCCGATCGATGACTGCCAGACCGATCACCCCGAAGCGCCCACGCCCCATCCGCGTGAGCATCGTCGAGGACGAGGCGTTCATGCGATCGATGCTCGTCCGAACGGTCGATGAGTCCGAGGATCTGCGTGTCGTCCACGCCGTCGAGGGTGCATCCTCGGCTCGACTTGCGATCGGCAAACACAGCACAGACGTCGCACTGCTCGACGTCAACCTCGGTGACGGCAATGGAGTTGCGCTCGGACTCGAGCTGCAGCGCAGGGACCCGAGGATTGCCGTCATGCTGCTGTCGAGCCTCGACGTCATGGGGCTGTTCCTCTCCGTCCAGGACGAAGTGAGCGAACCCTGGAGCTATCTGTCCAAGCGCTCGACCTTCACCAGCAGCGTGCTCATCGGAGCCATCGCCGCCGCAGCAGACGGTGATGTCGTCATCGATCCATCACTGGTCCAGCGATCGACGCCGCGTGCCGGAACAGAGGTAGCGGGGTTGACGAAGGCACAGTTCGAGGTGCTCAGGCTTGTTGCGGAGGGCCTGTCGAACGAGGCAGTGGCACAGCGCCTGCACATATCCGAACGTTCAGTCGAAAGCCACCTGCTCTCGATCTACAGGAGACTCGGGATCGAACGGACGGGGACGAATCGGCGAGTCCACGCCGTGCTTGCGTTCCTCGAGCAGACTGGACGCACATGGCACAGGTGACGACGCTTTGGGAGACGGTGCGTGGCCGCTGGCCCCGTGCACGGATCGCGGCCCTTGTCGCCGCAATCAACACCGTCGCGTTCTCCGCCCTCGTCGCCGAACAGGCGACGGAATGGAGCAGCAGGTGGGAAACAGCCGCTCTCCTCTGGTGGGTCGGGGGGCTCACCGTTGTCATCGGCGCCGTTCTCATCATCATCACGATCCCCCTGTGCGCTCTCGTGGCGTCGTGGTGGATTCGAATCATCATCACTCTCCTCCTCTCCGCCGTCCAGTCCTCCGTGCGAACGGCGCTTCTGCTTCCGGCGACGACCCTCGAACGCGATACTCACGGTGGCCTCACCATCTGGGTGACCGGGATGAGCGGGTACCTCTTAGCCATCGCCACCGGCTTCCTCGTGGCTGCTCTGTTCGAGCGCGAGGATCGGGAGCGAGCCCTCCGCAGGGACGAAGAGGCCCGCACCCGCGAAGCCGTCTCCGAGCTTGAGCGGGAGGAACTGAGAGTGCGGAAGATCGTTGCCGATCGCCTGCACGGGACGGTTCAGCACCGCCTCGTCGTCGTCGCTGGAGGACTTGATCAGGTCGCGGACCGCCTCATGGCAGGCGACGATGATCCCGCACAGTGGGCTCCGACCCTGCGTGACTGGGCCCTGGACCTCGATGAGCTGCGCGAAGAGCACGTTCGCTCACTCAGCCACAGCCTCTTCCCCTCGGGAGCGGACCTCGGCACCTATGAGGCGATCCGAGCGCTTCTCGACCGTCTTCCGCCCACCGTCGCGACGACTGTCGATCTCGGACCGACGATGAAGGAGCTCATCCGGACGCTGCGTGCACCGCTGCCGCTGCAAGATCGCCTCGTCGTCATCTACACCACCGAGGAAGCGGTGACGAATGCGATCAAGCACGGCGGGGCAGATAGGGTGACCGTGCGAGTCGAGGCCCTCAAGCGCGGAACAGAGTGGGTGCTCGATGTGAGGATCGACGACAACGGTACGGGCCCTGAGTCCGAGGACCCGCCCCTGTCGGGCCTGGCACGACATCGGGCACGGGCCGAATCCCGGGGCGGCTCGCTGCGCCTGGAGCGCAATGACGAGGGCGGAGGACGTCTCCATCTGATGCTTCCGTTCGTCCCGGAGAGTCCACGAAATGACGATGAGATCCTACAGAAGCAGGAGAAGTTCGATGAATGAACTCACGATCAACGACATCGAAGCGGCCGCCGCACGGATCGCGGGGTACGTTCGCCCGGTCACGGTGGCATCAGCACAGCCTGGGAGTGCTTCCGGCGCCCCGAGTCCGACGGCGGCTACATGGTCCGCCCCGCCGAGCACCGATCCGAGGGGCTCAGGCGTCCACTTCGCCCTCGAGTTCATGCAGTACACGGGCACCTTCAAGGCCCGCGGGGCGCAGAACTTCATTCAGACGCACATTGGCCAGGGAACCTTCCCTGACGCCGGCGTCACGATCGCCTCGGGCGGCAACGCGGGCTTGGCCTGCGCCTGGGCCGCCCGCGAGGCCGAAGTTCGGGCGACCGTTTTCCTGCCTGCCAACGCCCCGACCGTCAAGGTCGAGCGACTGCACAGCTACGGCGCCGAGGTGCGTCTGGTCGGTTCTGAATACGCCGAGGCGGCCCTGGCCTGCCATGAATTCGTCGAGTCCTCGGGGGCCTTGGCCTCCCACGCCTACGATCATCCGCTCATCGCGGCCGGCGCCGGCACGATGATGACCGAGATCCTCTCCCAGATCCCCGATCTCGACACGGTCGTCGTCTCCGTAGGCGGGGGCGGCCTGTTCGCCGGGGTGGCCACGGCTGCCACATTCCATGGGGTGCGCACGGTTGCGGTCGAGCCGAGGAACTGTCGCGCCCTGAACGCGGCTTTGGAAGCGGGCGAGCCCGTCGATGTACCCGTCGATTCCGTGGCGGCCGATTCCCTGGGTGCCCGCCGAGCCACACCCCTGGCGGTCGCGGCCGCACAGAGTGACCTGGTCACCTCGGTGCTCGTCGACGATGCACAGATCATTGAGGCTCGGCATCATCTCTGGGGTGAGCATCGCCTGGCCGTAGAACATGCGGCGGCAACGGCGCTGGCCGGCATCCACGGCTCAGGTGCATCCGAAGGCTATGTTCCGGAACCCGACGAAAAGGTCTGCGTCGTCCTGTGCGGGGCGAACACCAGCCTCGGCGACCTCTGACTTCCGGTGCGGGTCGTTGCGTCCGGCCACCGACAACTGAACTGGGCGGACGCTCATGCTTGATCAGCCAGTTGTCAGCGGTGTCAGTCCTTGGACTTCAGGGATGCTTTGATCAGGTAGAAGATGGCGACCGCGACGATGACGGTGATGAGCGCTTTGACAAGGAACCATGCGATTGAGAACGCGACGTTGACGACCCACCACGCGATGATGATCGCAATGATCGCGCCGACGATGCTCCATACGGTACTCATCTTCATGTCTCAAGATTAGGCGGCGCGATGTGAGCGCGCAATGACGCGGACCATGAAGATCGCCGGTTCCTTCCACCCGGATGAGGCAGGAATGTCTGCCATCGCCGATGGCCTGGTCGAGCTGCTTACGAAGCAGGCATGACGCTCAGACTGCCGCGACTCGTTGCCTGATCGCCCGAGCCGACCAGCGTCCGTCGGCGAAACCGACGTCGATCGGGTGCTCGAAGGCCGCGCTGACCTGGTCGGTGCTGAGCACCTCGGCGATCTCACCTGCAGCGGTGAGCCGCCCGTGGGAGATCAGCATCGCGTGGGACGTGGACTCCGGGATCTCCTCGAGGTGGTGGGTCACCAGCAGCGTCGTGAGCTCCGGCGAGGTCACGGACAGCGAATCGATGGTCTCCAACAGCTGTTCGCGGGCGGCCACGTCGAGGCCGGTGGTCGGTTCGTCGAAGAGGAGGAGCTGCGGCTCGGCGATGAGAGCTCGAGCGACCAGCGCTCGGCCCCGCTCTCCCTGGGACAGCACTTTCCACCCCGCGTCCGCGCGGGCACTCAGCCCCACCTCGGCGATGAGGTCATCAGCTCTCGAGATCTCGTTTGGACTGGGTTCCCAGCGCAGGGGGCGTTCGATCGTGCCGGTCAGGCCGGTGAGGACGACCTCGCGCACGGACAGGTTCGAGCGCAGAGGGTGGCGCGGATTGACGTGCCCGATGTGGCGGCGCAGAGCCTGGAGCTCGACCCGACCCATACGGTCGCCGAGGATGTCCACGGTCCCGGAGGTAGGAAAGACCTGCGCCGAGGCGAAGCTGAGAATCGTCGACTTCCCCGCTCCGTTGGGGCCGATGAGGACCCAATGCTCACCGCGCGCGATGCGCAGATCGACGCCGTGGAGGATCCTCGTCTCCCCACGTCGGAACGTCACTTCGCTGAGTTCAAGGACCGTCGTGCCCACCTTGTCCACACTCACTTTCCTCGTCATGATCGCGTCGCTGCAGCAGGAACCACCTGCGCTAGTCGGGGTCGGCTCCCGGTTGGGGCCGATCCGATTCTAGGTCGATCGCTCGCCGAGGTGGGTGTTCCCGGGCAGGACGATGTTCCACATCATGGATAGCTCGGCTGCAGCAGTCCACCGCGAGCCTTAGCCCAACGCCTATGATGCGTCATTGTCGGGGCCACGGTGCGCCGCTGTCGGCGCCCACGGTGCCCGTGGTCAGTGCAGCGTCGGCCGGTAGACGAGCTCCTCGACGCCGCCTCCCAGCGACGTGCGGTCGAGGAGTTCGAGATCGAAGTCCTGCGATCCGGCGAAGATCGGCTGGGTTCCGGTGCGTCCGGTGATCACCGGATAGATCGTCACCTGCAGCCGGTCGACGAGGCCAGCGCCCATCAGCGCACGATTCATCGACAGACTTCCGTGCGAACGAATCGGCACATCAGACTCCTCTTTCATCTGTGCCACCACCTCGAGCGCGTCACCGTCTGCCACGGCGGCCTGCGGCCAGTCGAGCGGTCCGCTCAGCGAGGTTGAGATGACGGTTGTCGGCAGATTGCGCATTGCGCTGACCCAGGGATCGAGAACATCAGGGAAATCCTCGGTGTTTGCGAGCATGGCGGCGAATTCGCGGAATGTCGTTGCACCGAGGACGAGCCGATTGGGTCCGCTGTAGAGCTCGAGTCGGTGAGCGAGGAGTTCAGGCCCCTGCTTGCCCCAGTAGCCTCCCCAGTCACCGTCGGGACTGACCGAGGCGAACCCGTCGAGGCTCGAGAACACGTCGAAGGTGTATGTGGCACTCATGATTGCTCCTCCCAGAGCGGATGCGGTGCCTTCAGTGTGCGCCCTCCCCAGACCGTTGACCAGGCCTCCCCAGCTCGGTGACTGGGCCAGGGCTGTTGACCAACGCTCAGCGCGGCGTCGAACAGCGGTCGACCCACAGCGATGACTCGCGACCAAGTGTCATCGAAGATCGAACCATCCCCAGCGACGGCCCGACCGGAACATTCACCGACAGCGACGGCACGGTGCCCTGGTAACGATCGGCCCTACAGTCACGATCGGCCCTCCGCTCCAACGAGTATCCGTCAACCGGCAGTGATCGAGCACCTGTCAACCGGCAGTGATACGGCGGGTACCGTGAGCGGCAGTACGACGACCATAATGGAAGCATGCACAACGGCGCCGACCCCAATGAAGAACACCGGATGAAGATGCGTGGGAAGATCCTGCGACGGTCCGCGTCGTTCAACGTCGCCCACGCCGTCGACGACCTCGAGCCCGGCACCGGTGCCCAGAGCATCCAGCGAGCGCTGACCCTGCTCAACCTCGTCGGACTCATCGCCGGCGAGCGCAGCAGCGGAGCCAGCCTATCTGAGGTCGCCTCGATCAGCGGCCGCCCCAAGGCCAGCGTCCACCGAATGCTCCAGGCGCTCATCGCCATGGGGTACGTCGAACGCTTCGAGGAGGGCGGCTACCGCCTCGGCGTGCAGTCGCAGATCCTCGGTCAGCTCGCCCAGAAATCCGTAGACCCCCTGGTCACAGAGTCGGAGTCAAGCCTGCTGCGACTGGCCGAGCTGAGCCGGGACACGGCCTTCCTGACTCTGCGCACCGGCAACTACTCGATCTGCGCCCGCCGCGAGGAGGGCTTCGGTGAGATTCTGAACAACGCCCTGTCCGTGGGCGATCGCCACCCGCTGGGCATCGGCGCGGGCAGTCTCGCGATTCTCTCCGAACTCTCCCCCGCCGAGGTGGACGCCCAGTTCGAGGCCAACGCGCAGATCTTCGCCGAACGGTATCCCAAGGTTTCGGTCGCGCAGCTGCGCGACATCATCGACCGGGCTCGAGTCGACGGTTTCGTCCACAATCCCGGCCTCTTCGCCCAGGGGTCGTGGGCCGTGGGCGTGCCGCTGCGGATCCGCGGCAGCCGCCCTCGCGCGGCCCTGTCGATCGCGAGCATCGCCGACCGCGTCACCGGCTCCCGCGTCGAACGCCTCGTCGCTCTGCTCCGTCGCGAGGCCAAAGCCATCGCCGAGGCGCTGGGCACGCAGGCCGATCCCTGATCACCGCCCTCGCACCGACACCGCCACTCATCCCGCCGAGGCGGCCTCCAGTCGCGTGGCCACCGCACTCAGGATCTCGCCCAGCCACCCCACCGCTGCCGGGTTCGGGCCGGGTCTGGTCACGAACGAGACCCGACGCTGACCCAGATCCTGCTTGGCCGGCCTGAGGACGACGTCGAAGTCGGTGTCCACGGCCACCTCGGTGGTCAATGCGCATCCGAGACCTTCGGCCACCAGCCCGTGGATCATGTAGAGGTCGTCGCTGCGCATGAGTTCGCGCAGCTCGTATCCCAGTCCCCGGGAGATCCGCCGCAGCACCCGCACGGAGGCTTCCGATTCGTTTCGGCTGAGCACCCAGTCGACGTCGCCCATCGTGGCGAAGTCGAGGATCTCGTGTCCCGCCAGCTCTCCGTTGCCGGCGACCATGACCCGGTAGGGCTCGTCGAGGAGGGTGCGCAGCCGCAGCTCGGGGCCCGCGAATTCAGGCAGTTCGGGGATGTCGTAGATGAGGCCGGCGTGGACCTCACCGCTGTGGAGCATCCGCACGACCTCGCTGGGTTCGGCTTCGACGACCTCGACGCGCACGGACGTCCGCTGCTGGAGCTCTGCGATTGCGGCCGGGAGCAGTCTTGAGCCGATCGAGGAGAACGACCCGACGCGCAGGGACACCACTCCGGCATCGCGTTGTGCGGTGACGAGCTGCTCGGCCCGATCGATGCGTGCCAGCACCGGTTCGATCTCCTCGGCGAAGGACTCGCCCAAGGGCGTCAGTCGAGTTCCGTTCCGCGCCCGGTCGACCAGCTTGACCCGCAGATGGGATTCGAGGGTGCGCAGGTGATGGGTCACGGTCGGGACTCCGTGTTCGAGCACCTCGGCGGCCCGGTTGAGACTTCCCTCGTCCCTGATCGCTAAGAGCACCCGAAACTGCTGCAGATTCATCATGGCCTAGAGACTATGCCACTGTGAACGATTTCTTGCTATATCCTAGCTAGCTTTCGAGTCCTAGTGTGGGACTCATGCTCGCCGAAACTCATCTGCACCCGGACACCGCGACTACCTCTGCGACCGCGAACGACGCAACGTCAGCCGCCCGCGAAACACCAGTCTCGCGCCCCACCGCGGCCACCGCCATCGACCCTCGCCAATACACCGCGCCGTATGCCGAGGCGCTGCGTTCCTTGGCCGCCGAGGACTGGCAGCGTCTGCACGTGCCCGGCCACCAGGGCAGCCGCGACCATGCACCGGGACTGGCCGAGGTCGTCGGCGAGGCCGGCATGAGCATCGACTTCCCCATGCTGTTCAGCGGTGTGGACCAGGAGGACTGGCGGATGATCAATCATGACCGCGTGACTCCGATCATGGCTGCCCAGCAGCTCGCCGCCGATGCCTGGGGCGCAGCCCGCACCTGGTTCATCACCAATGGCGCCTCCGGAGGCAACCACATCGCGACGACCGTTGTGCGCGGCTTGGGACGCGAATTCGTCCTCCAGCGCAGCGTCCACTCTTCGGTCATCGATGGCGTCACACACGCCGAACTGCGCCCGCACTTCATCCACGGTCGCGTCGATCCTGGCCTCGGCTCCTCCCACGGTGTGACTCCGGCCCAGGTCGAGTACGCCCTGAGCGAGTACCCGGAGTCCGCCGCCGTCTACCTCGTCTCCCCCAGCTACTTCGGCGCTGTGGCCGACATCGGCGCCATCGCCGAGGTGGCCCATCGCCACGATGTTCCCCTCATCGTCGATGAGGCCTGGGGCTCCCACTTCGGCATGCACCAGAAGCTGCCCGTCAATGCGGTCCGCCTCGGTGCCGATCTTGTCGTCTCCAGCACCCACAAGGGCGCCGGATCTTTGGCGCAGTCCGCGATGGTCCACCTCGGCCACGGACGGCAGGCACAGCGCATCGAGACCCTGGTCGATCGGGTCGTGAAGTCCTATCAGTCAACCTCGTCCAGTGCCATCCTCCTGTCCTCCCTCGACGAGGCACGTCGTCATCTCGTCACCCACCCGGAGGCGATCGACGAAGCACTGGCCACCGCCGAGGAGATCCGAACTCGAGTTCAGAACGACTCGAGGTTCCGCGACGCGACCCCTGACATCCTCGGCGGCCATGATGCGATCGCCAACGATCCGTTCAAGGTCGTCATCGACACCCGCGGTGCCGGGATCACCGGCGCTGATGCCCAGTACCAGCTCATCCGCGACCACCGGATCTACTGCGAGCTGGCGACGCCCTCGGCATTGCTCCTGCTCATCGGTGCAACCTCACCGGTCGATGTCGAACGATTCTGGACCGCGCTGCAGGAACTGCCGCGCTCTGAGTCCGAGCCGGAGCGTCCCATCGTTCTGCCCGGCAGCTGCGAGAAGCGATTGGAGATCAGCGATGCGTACTTCGCGACACCCCGGACGGTTCCCTTCGCCGAGGCGGTCGGCCAGGTCTCTGCCGATGCTCTTGCCGCGTACCCTCCCGGCGTGCCCAATGTTCTGCCTGGTGAGGTGCTCAGCGCCGAGGTGGTCGACTTCCTTCGTACAACAGCGGCCGCTCCCTCCGGCTATGTCCGCGGAGCCCAGGATTCGAGGATGGACACCTTCAACGTCGTGGCTGAGTCGGACTGAACCTCCTGCGGTAGCGTGAGGAGCATGCCCGCTGCCGAGGGTACAGGTTGGCGTCGAGGGCACAGCTCAGCGTCGAGAGCACACTCCCCAGAGTCTGCTCTCGACGCCAAGGTCGCCCCGCGATGCAACGCAGCGGCGCTGCGACCCGGCCCCGCTGACTCACCGCAGGACGACTGTGCGCTTCCCGGAGAGGAACACCCGGCCGTCGCAGTGCCATTTGACGGCATTGGACAGGGCCTTGCACTCGGCGTCGCGACCGGCGGCCACGAGGTCCTGTGGGCCGAAGGCGTGATCGACCTCGACGAGCTGCTGGGCGATGATCGGCCCCTCGTCGAGTTCGCTGTTGACGAAGTGCGCGGTCGCCCCAACGGTCTTGACTCCCCGCTCCCAGGCCTGGTGATAGGGCTTGGCGCCCTTGAACGAGGGCAGGAACGAGTGGTGGATGTTGATCGCCCGCCCCGTCAGCTCACGGGCCAGATCATCGGAGAGCACCTGCATGTAGCGGGCGAGCACGACAAGGTCGACCTCGAAGCGATCGACGAGTTCGAGCAGCTTCGCCTCCGCCTCGGGCTTGGTCTCCTTGGTCACCGGGATGCGGAAGAACGGGATGTGGTGCCATTCGACGAGCTCCCTGTGGTCGGGGTGGTTGGACACCACGGCCGCGATCTCGATGGGCAGTTCGCCGATCTGGGAACGGAAGAGCAGGTCGTTGAGGCAGTGCTCGAACTTCGAGACCATGATGAGTACCCGGCGCTTCTCCCCCTGCGGCCATAGCTGCCAGGTCGCATCGAAGTCTGTGCCGATGGTTTCGAAGTCCCGACGCAGGTCGTCGATCGCTCCGTTCGAGCCTTCCTTGATGCTGAAGTCGATGCGGAGGAACAGACGTTCGGCATACTGATCGTCGAACTGCTTGAGTTCCTTGATGTCACCGCCGTGGGTCAGGAGGGCGCCGGTGACGGAATGGAGAATGCCTGGTCGTTCGTCGCATTCCAGGGTGAAGATGTAGTCCTGCATATCCACTGCTTCCTTGCTCGATAGGGTGTACCTAATCATTGGGTGATTCGGCTCAGACGGTCAACTTCGACCCGCCGAGGTTGTCTGCTCGTTCGTCAGCACTCGATGACATTGACGGCGAGTCCGCCGAGTGACGTCTCCTTGTACTTCGACTTCATATCCGCGCCGGTCTGGCGCATCGTCTCGATCGCCTGGTCGAGACTGACCCGGTGACTGCCGTCGCCGTGCATGGCCAGTCTCGCAGCGTTGATCGCCTTCACCGAGGCAATGGCATTGCGCTCGATGCACGGGACCTGCACCAGGCCCCCGACGGGGTCGCAGGTCAGACCCAGGTTGTGTTCGAGTCCGATCTCTGCGGCGTTCTCAATCTGCTCGGGACTGCCGCCGAGCACGGCGCACAGACCTGCGGCAGCCATCGCACAGGCGGAGCCGACCTCGCCCTGACAGCCGACCTCAGCCCCGGAGATCGAGGCATTGCGCTTGAACAGGATCCCGATGGCCCCCGCGGTCAGCAGGAACTTCACGACGGCGTCGTCGCCGGCTCGTCCGTCATCCTCGGCACCCGCAGCATCGTCACCGGCCTCCCCGTCGCCGACGACGAAGCGATCCATGTAGTGCAGCACCGCCGGGATGATGCCGGCGGCCCCGTTCGTCGGTGCCGTGACGATGCGTCCGCCCGAGGCATTCTCCTCGTTGACGGCAAGTGCGTAGAGGTTGACCCATTCAAGCGCATCGAGGGAACCCGAGGCTCTGTACTCTGCGTCCTCGAGCCGCGCCCGCAGTTCCGGCGCGCGTCTGCGCACCTTCAACCCGCCGGGAAGCTCGGTCTCAGTGCGTGTGCACCCGTTGTGCACGCATTCGCGCATGACCGCCCAGATGTCGAGCAGCTGCTTGCGCAGGAGCTCGTCGTCCTGACGTTCGCGTTCGTTGATGGCCATGAGTTCGGCGATGGACACCCCATGCCGGCTGCACTGCTCGAGCAGCTCATCGGCGGTGGCGAAATCGAGGACGTCGCGGGAGTCCGCTGACTCGACTCCCATCTCATCGGCGGTGACGACGAAGCCACCGCCGATGGAGAAGTACTCGCGTTCGATGACCTCCCCGTCCACCTCGGCGCTCATCCGCATCCCGTTGGGATGCTGCGGCAGGGATTCACGCCGATGCAGCGTGAGGTCGGCCTCCGGATCGAAGGGGATGGTCCTGCGTCCGCCGAGGTTGATCGTCCCCTGCTCTCGCACCTCGGCGACCAGCGGACCCACGGCATCAGGATCGAGAGTCTCGGGCTCGCACCCGCTCAGCCCGGCGAGGACCGCGGAATCGGAGCCGTGCCCGATTCCCGTGGCGGCCAGGGAGCCGAAGAGACCGACGCTGACCTTCTCGACTCGAGCGAAGTGACCATCAGCAGCCAGCTCATCGACGAATCGCACGGCCGCCCGCATCGGGCCCACTGTGTGCGAGGAGGACGGGCCGAGGCCGATGGAGAAGAGGTCGAGAACGCCGAGTGCCATCAGCCGGTGCTCTCGGAATCGTCGGCGGGCGCCCTGGCGTCGTCGGCGACGAACTCAGCCATTCCATCGAGCAGCCAGCGGACGGTGAAGTCCGCGAAACTCGCCCGCGGGTACACACGGTATTCACCCTCCGAGGAGTGGTGCAGGATGACCGGCACCGGCCCCAGCTGGGTGACGAGCGCCGTGCCCACGCCGAAGGCACGGGGGTGGAGATCGGCGCGGACACTCTTCTCAAGCACCTCACGGGCCTTCGACCCGGTCAGCTCGATGATCGTTCGGTTCGCGGACAGATCCACGGCCTGTCCGGGCAGTCCTTCGAGGGCCGCCTCGGCGACGAGGGTCTCGCCCGGACGCTGCTGGCGCGAGACATCGACGGCGAGGAATTCGTCGGGGCTCAGCCAGATCGTGTGCAGACCGGTCCCGTCCCCGGTGACTTCGCCGACCTGTTTGGGCAGCGTGATCCCGAGTGCGGACTCGAGGGCATCCGCCGAGGCGGTTCCCGGGGTGCATCTGAGACCGATCTGGACGGTGAACGCTCGTTCGCGCAGGCCCACGGCCCGCCCGCCCGCCTTGGTGGCGGTCGCCATCTCCTCGGTGAGGTGCGCTGCCGGGGAGACGCGGAGGGCATTGATCTCGTCAGTTGCCTCGAGCGTCTGTGTGCTCTGGGTGGTTTCAGCCATCGCGGCGGTTCCCTTCTGGATCGTAGAAGACGGGTGAGGTGATCTCGACGTCGACAAGCTCGCCGCCGACCGGAGACTGGGCGATCTCACCCATCCGGTTCCGGCCGTTCTCAACGAGCGCAAGGCCGAAGGGTCGGTCCATGCTCGGTGAGATATAGGACGAGGTGACGTGTCCGATCATCGGGACCGGGCCCGCCTCCGGGGTCAGAGGTGTGCCCGAAGTGATGAGCTGGGCACCTTCGGCAAGACGGGTCGTGCCGTCGACGGGGAGGACTCCGACGAGGTGCTTGCGGTCCTCACGTGACGTGTCGATCCGCGAGTACGAGCGCTTGCCGATGAAGTCCTTGAGCTTCGAGACGATCCAGTCCATGCCCGCGTCCTGCGGGGTGACGGTCCCGTCGGTGTCCTGACCGACGATGATGAAGCCCTTCTCGGCACGGAGAACGTGCATGGTCTCGGTTCCGTAGGGGGTGATGCCGAACTCTGCACCCGCCTCGGCGACGGCCTCCCAGACGGTGAGCCCGTAGAAGGTGTCGACGTTGATCTCGAAGGCGAGCTCACCGGAGAACGAAATGCGGCAGATGCGAGCCGGGATCCCGTTGGCCAGGGTGGTCTCCCTGAAGCCCATGAATTCGAAGGCCTCGTTGGACACGTCCAGATTCGGAGCGAGTTTGGCGATGACCTCGCGGGACTTCGGTCCGGCGACCGCGACGGTCGACCATTCCTCGGTCACCGAGGTGAAGACGACGTCGAGTTCGGGCCATTCGGTCTGGTGCCATTCCTCGAGCCATTCCAGTACGGTCGCTGCTCCACCGGTGGTCGTGGTCATGTAGTAGCGGTCCTCCGCCACACGCAGGGTCACCCCGTCGTCGAAGACCATTCCGTCGGGTTTGCACATGAGTCCGTAGCGGCCCTTGCCGACCTTGAGCTTGGCGAAGCCGTTGGTGTAGATCTGGCCGAGGAACTTGCCGGCGTCGGTGCCGCGGATCTCGATCTTTCCCAAGGTTGAGGCATCCTGGAAACCGACCGATTCGCGAACGGCCTTGCATTCGCGCAGCACCGCCGCGTCCATGTCCTCCCCGTCGGCCGGGTAGTACCAGGGCCGCTTCCACTGACCGACGTCTTCGAATTCGGCACCGTGGGCGATGTGCCAGGGGTGGATCGAGGTGACCCGCGCCGGGTCGAAGAGCTCGCCCTTGCGCCTGCCGGCCAACGCCGCGAACGGCACGGGCGCGAAGGGCGCACGGAAGGTCGTGTGGCCGACCGAGCCCAGGTCGGACTCGCCCAGCACCTGCGCGATGGCACCGATGGCGTTGACCGCGCTCGTCTTGCCCTGATCATTGGCCGTCGAGATCGAGGTGTAGCGCTTGATGTGCTCGACCGAGCGCATGCCTGCGTTCATCGCCCGCTGCACATCGGCAACGGACTGGTCACGCTGGAAGTCGATGAAATGCGTGGTCAGCTCGGCGTGATCGGCGCTGGCCGAGGTGACCAACCACAGTGGGCGGGCCTCGGCAAAGGGCACCGACGCCGCTCTCGGAACGCTCAGGGCAGCGGAGAACCCCGTGCGCTTGGCAGCCTCATGACCAGCCTCCGAACCTTGCCTGAGGGCCGATTCGAGCGAGTAGTCGCCGGTGAGCGCACCGACGGTGAACTGGTCGCGCACGGGTGCTGTCGGAACGAAGGCAGCGATGTCGGGTCGCCAGGCGATTGGCCCCTTGCGCTGTCCGTGCAGATGGATGACAGGGGAGAATCCGCCGGCCACGGCCAGCAGGTCCACATCGATGATCTCAGGGTCACCGATGGCCACACCGTCTTCGTCGAGACCGGAGACACTTATCGCGCTGACGCGCCCGGCAGGTCCCTCACCTGCAGTGTCGCTGACCGCGGACCCGAGGATGAGCCGAGTTCCGGTTTCCCGGGCAACGTACTCTGCCATCGCCGAGGCGGTTGTCCGCGAGTCGATGACCGCGGGCACCTCGATGCCTGCCGTGTGCAGATCGGCGAGCAGTTCGTATGCCGAGTCGTTCGTCGCAGCGATCGCGACGGACTGTCCTGCCGCGACGCCGTAGCGATTGAGGTAGGTGCGCACGGCCGAGGCGAGCATGATGCCCGGACGGTCGTTGTTGGCGAAGACGATCGGGCGTTCATGGGCTCCGGTGGCCAGCACGACCTGCTGGGCCCGGATGTGCCAGACCTGCTGGCGGGTGCCCGGGCGGGAAGTGCCGCGCTCCTGTGCACCCGATCCCCCGCTTTCGACGAGGTCGAGCGTGCGGTCCTCGAGCGCGACGAAGTAGTTCGAGTCATAGCTGCCGAACACCGTTGTGTTTCCTCGGTAGGTGAGCTCCTCCGCCTCGGCGAAGGAAGCCACGGTGGACTCGATCCACTTGGCGGCGGGCATGCCGTCGACGCTGTCGGCCGAACTCGACAGCAGTGACCCTCCGGGAGCGGACCTGTCGTCGAGCAGCAGCGTTCTGGCTCCCGACTTTCCAGCCTCACGGGCGGCGGCGAGTCCGGCGGGTCCGGCGCCGATGATGAGCACATCGGTGTGGACATGCTTGTGTTCGTAGACGAGCTCGTCCTGGCCCGGGTCGAGGATTCCGAGTCCGGCGAGGTAGTCGGCCTCGAGTCCTTCGGTGATGGGCACACGGGTGGCGGGCAGCATGGATTCGCTGACGTCGCCGGGGATGCGTCCCTTGACTCGGACGAGGGCGTTCGACTCCTCGATTCCGGCGCCGAGGATGCCACGGGCCCGGCCCAGGTAGGTCGAGTTGCCGCAGTCGATGCGTCCGGCGGCGATGAGGGCGCTGGCGATCGTGTCACCGGCGAAACCCGAGTACTGCCGGCCGTCGACTCTGAAGCGGATGGGACGCGTTCGGTCGATGCCGTTCGCGTTCTCGAGGCGGGAGTTCGTTTCTGCGGTGGTCATCGTGCACCCTCGCCTTCTGCTGGAGTCGGTGCCGGTTGTGCTGGAGTCGGTTCCGCGGTCGCCGGCTGCTTCGTCGCAGGGTCCGCAGTCGTAGGACGGGCCTCGCCCATGGGGTAGATGGCTTTGAAGTCATAGGTCACGGTGTCGCGGATGGCGTTGAACCATTTGCGGCACCCGAGGCTGTGACTCCACCGTTCGGCGTAGGCACCGCGGTCGTTGTCGCGGTAGAAGAGGAATTCGGCCCACTCTTTGTCGCTGAGCGCGTGGGGGTCGGCCGGGTAGGCGACGTGTGCCTGGCCGCCGTAGTGGAACTCGGTTTCGTCGCGTGGCCCGCAGTACGGGCAGCTGATGAGAAGCATGGCAGGTCCTTCTGTCTCGTATTCGCTCAGTGCGCCACGGCTGCAGCGCCGTGCTCGTCGATGAGGTGGCCGGTTTCGAACCGGTCGAGGGCGTAGGGGGCGTTGAGCGGGTGGGGTTCGTCATTGGCGATCGTGTGCGCGAAGGTGAGCCCGGCGGCGGGCGTGCCCTTGAAGCCGCCGGTGCCCCAGCCGCAGTTGGCGTAGAGGCCCTGAACCTCGGTCTTCGACACGATCGGCGAGGCGTCGAGAGTGACGTCGACGATGCCGCCCCAGGTGCGCAGCACATGGGCTCGGGCGAAGATCGGGAACAGTTCGACAGCGGCGGCCAGCTGCTCTTCGATGACGTGGAAGCCGCCTCGTTGGCCATAGCCGTTGTAGGAATCAACCCCGGCACCCATGACGAGTTCGCCTTTGTGCGCCTGGGAGACGTAGACGTGGACATGGTTGGACATGACCACGGTCGGGTGCACGGGTTCGAAGAGTTCGGACACGAGCGCCTGCAGCGGGTGGGACTGGATCGGCAGACGGATGCCGGCCATGTCGGCGAGCACCGAGGAATCTCCGGCCACGCACATGGCGACCTTCTCGGTGGCGATGTGGCCGCGGGTGGTCTCGACACCGACGACCTTGTCGCCGATGCGCTCGATCCCGGTGACCTCGCAGTTCTGGATGATATCGACGCCCATCTCATCGCACTTGCGGGCGAATGCCCAAGCAACGTGATCGTGCTTGGCGATGCCGGCGCGCGGCTGATAGGTCGCGCCCATCACCGGGTAGCGCAGGTCGTCGCCGATGTTGATGATCGGGCAGACTTCCTTGACCTGCTGAGGGTCGAGCCACTCGGCATCGACTCCGTTGAGTGCGTTCGCATTCACCCGTCGCTGGGATTCACGCACGTCTTGCAGGGTGTGGGCGAGGTTGAGGACTCCACGCTGGGAGAAGAGGAAGTCGTAGTCGAGCTCTTCCGGCAGCTGTTCCCAGAGTTTGAGCGACTTCTCGTACATGGCTGCGGACTCGTCCCACAGGTAGTTCGAGCGGATGATGGTCGTGTTGCGGGCCATATTGCCGCCGGCCAGCCAACCACGTTCGAGGATGGCGATGTTGGTCATGCCGTGATTCTTGGCCAGGTAGTAGGCAGTGGCCAGACCGTGCCCGCCGCCGCCGATGATGACGGCCTCGTAGGACTTCTTCGGTTCCGGGTTGCGCCACAGGAAGTCGGGGTGTTCGGGGAGTTGATCAGCCATCAGCGTGCTCCGATTTCGTTCATGGTGGGGTAGAGCGGGTGGGCGGTCGCCAGAGCCGACACACGGTCGCTGAGCTCGGCGATGACCTGCGGTTCGGCACCGGACTCGGCACCAGCCTCGGCAGCACCGGCCTTGAGCACCTCGGCGATGATGTCGGCCACCTCGGCGAAGGCGGCGGAACCGAACCCACGGCTGGCCAGGGCCGGGGTGCCGATCCGCAGGCCGGAGGTGACCATCGGCGGACGCGGATCGTTCGGCACGGCATTGCGGTTGACGGTGATGCCGATCGAGGCGAGCAGGTCTTCGGCCTGTCCACCGTCGAGGACGGAGTTGCGCAGGTCGACGAGGACGAGGTGGACGTCGGTACCGCCGGTGAGGACGGTGATCCCGAGGTCGGCAACATCGGATTCGCCGAGGCGTCGAGCGAGTTCCGCGGCACCGGTCAAAGTCCGCTGCTGCTTCTCGACGAAGGTCTCGGAGGCAGCGAGACCGAAGGCCACGGCCTTGCCTGCGATGACGTGCTCAAGCGGCCCACCCTGCTGACCGGGGAAGACTGCGGAGTTGACCTTCTTCGCGATGTCGGCGTCGTTGGTGAGGATGATCCCGCCGCGAGGACCGCCGAGGGTCTTGTGCGTCGTCGAGGTCACGACGTGGGCATGTGGGACCGGAGAGGGGTGCAGCCCTGCCGCGACGAGCCCGGCGAAGTGAGCCATGTCGACCATGAGGTAGGCACCGACGGAATCGGCGATGCGGCGGAATTCGGCGAAGTCGAGCTGGCGGGAGTAGGCCGACCAGCCGGCGACGATCAGTTTGGGCTGGTGTTCCTGGGCGAGGCGATCGACCTCGGCCATATCGATGCAGTTGGTGTCCTCGCGCACACCGTAGGCGGCGATGTTGTAGAGACGACCGGAGAAGTTGATCTTCATGCCGTGGGTGAGATGCCCGCCGGCGGCGAGGTCGAGACCGAGCACGGTGTCGCCTGGCCGGATGAGTGCGTGCATGACAGAGGCGTTGGCCTGAGCGCCGGAGTGGGGCTGCACGTTGGCGAATTCGGCGTCGAAGAGTGACTTGACACGGGCGATTGCGAGGCGCTCGACCTCGTCGACGTGCTCGCAGCCACCGTAGTAGCGACGCCCGGGGTAGCCCTCTGCGTATTTGTTGGTCAACACCGATCCCTGCGCGGCCATGACGGCGGAGGCGGTGTGGTTCTCCGAGGCGATCATCTCGAGCCCCTCGCGCTGACGAGCGAGCTCGGCATCGATGAGTCCGGCGATCTCGGGGTCGAGTTGCCCGAGGGGGGTGCTCAGTTCGACCGGCTCCCGGCTGGAGAAGTCCACGGACGAGGGCACGAGCGACTGAGCAGACGGCTGCGCCTGCGACTGGGTGGGCGACTCGAGAGGCTCGACGAGCTGTTCTGTCATGTGATCTCCTTCGACCATTTGATCGTCAACTAATATATCAGATGCGTTCCTGTAGCCTATGACGAGAAAACACGAAAGTGCAATGGGTGATTTCAGGAGATTGATAATGTCGTCGTCGGCTACCGTGAGCTCACCGAAGGTTTCCCTGGCCGAACGCGCCTATGAGATCCTTCGGCACCGCCTCATCATGCTCGACATCGCCCCGGGTGACCCCATCAACGAGGCTGCCCTGAGCGCAGAGCTCGAGGTCGGACGAACCCCGATCAGGGAAGCGCTCAAGCGTCTGGAGAGCGACCATCTCGTCGTCTCCTACTCCAGACGCGGAACCTTCGCGAGCAATGTCGACCTCAAGGACCTGTCGACGATCTCCGAGATGCGCGAGGTCCTCGAACCCATCGCCGCCCGCAAGGCCGCCCTCAACCTCACCTCTGAACGCCGTCGCGAGTTCGAAGCCACGATCGCTGACCTACGGGCGCTCAAAGAGACCGACGCTCCGCGGGCCCTCATGGAGCGCGACCTCGAGGTTCACCGCCTCATCTATTCCTCGGTGGACAATCCGCATCTCATGGAGACTCTGGTGCGCCTCGATGACCTGGCGACTCGGATCTGGTGCCTGGTCATCCCCCGCATCCCCGACCTCATCACCCACATCCGCGAGCACATCGATCTGCTCGAAGCGATCCTCGAGGGCAAGGAGTCGGCCGTCGAAGCCCACGCCGCCGAGCACGTCCGCGAGTTCGACAAAACCCTGCGCGCCGCCCTGCGCTGAGTTGCGCAGAGTTGCGCTGCGGCTCGAGCGGTTGCGCTGAGTTGCGCAGAGTTGCGCTGAGTTGCGCTGAGTTGCGCTGGCGCTCGAGCGTCAGCGCCGAAGCCCTGACCCCAAGGGAGCCGCCGCCAACCACCCCGCGCCCGCGCCAACACCCCTGCCGCCAACTGCCTCGCACCCGCGCCAGCCGCCGCGCGCCAACGGTTGGTAAGTTCGCTTCGAAAAATCGGTCTTGATCGACACGAACTTACCAACCGTTGCACCAAGGCCGTGCCATAGGGCGCGAAAAAGGCCCTGCGGGACATGATCGTCCCGCAGGGCCTTCGCCTATGCCGCGTTTTCCTGCCCGCGTGGCGCGCGACCCGATACCAGATTGCGCCGCCGGAACAATCCGCCGGATTGCGCCACCGGAGCCAGTCCGCCGGAGCCAGCTTCGCTACCGGCTGGACACCCGGCCGAACATATTCGCGATCGGTGCCAGCAGCATCGGTCTGGCGGCGAACCAACCACCGACGACGACTGCCAGCGAGACCACGAACCAGATGAATCCGACCCAGTTATCCGCGTGGGTGCCTGCGAACATGTGGTTGAGATTCTGTAGGATCCCCGTCGTGAACACGAGGAACACGTGGATGAGGACGAACACGACGAAGAAGATCATCGTCGGGAAGTGGATCGCACGAGCCAGTGGTGCAGGGTAGAACTTGTTGAGCTTGGTGGCGTCCTTCGGCCACCATTCGCTCATCCGCACGCCGGTGATCGCAGCCAGGGGAGCCGCGATGAAGATCACGATGAAGTACATGAGCTGCTGGAGCGAGTTGTAGTTGACCCACGCGTTCTCAGCGGGCCACTCGAGAGTCATGTACTGCAGCATCGCGGATACAGCATTCGGGAAGACTTCCCAGCTGGTCGGCACGATCCGCGCCCAGTGTCCGGAGATGAACAGCAGGACGACGAAGACAACACCGTTTGCCAACCACAGCAAGTCCAGGCTCGTGTGCAGCCACAGGTTGATGCTGACCTTCTTGCCACCCTTCTTCGGGGTGTAGAAGGCCGGCGGTTTCTGCTGGTGACGCACCTGCAGACCCGAACGGATGATGAGCACGATGAAGAAGATGTTGAGGAAGTGCGTCCAGCGTGCCCACGCCGGGAACCCTGGGTCGACGAACTCGGGCAGGTGGTATTCGCCCGGGTAGCGTTCGAGGAACTCGGGCACACCGGGCAGAGTCGTAACTCCCCGAGCCGCGAGGATGATGATCCCTGCAGCCACGATGAGTCCGCCGAGTCCGAGGCCACCGAGCTTCGCCCACTGACCCACGGATTTCGAACCGATCATCGTCGGTTCCTTCTTCTTCGCGGCAGAAGGCTTGGCTGCGGCCGGGCTCGGGGCAGAGGCCGATTTCGCCGGTGCGGAGCTCGACTTCGCGGCAGGCTTGGCTGCCGGCTTGGCTGCCGGCTTGGCTACTGGCTTCGCAGTCGGCTTGTCCGTGGCCTTAGCAGCAGGCTTGGCCATCGGCTTCCGCTGCGCCGGTCCTGTGGACTTCGGCAGTCCGGATCGGGAAGGCTTGTCGTCCGCCGAGGTGGCTGCTGGCTTCTCGTCCGAGCTCGACGACGCCGCCACGGCACCGGCCGCACCTGCACCGACGGCCGCGGCGGCGGCCGGAGCCGCCGAAGAGGAGTCGGAATCCGCCTGTGCGGAGGAATCCGCCTGTGCGGAAGTGCTTGCCTGTGCAGACGAGTCCGCTGCTGGCTCCTCAGCCTGGGCAGCAGAGTCCGCGTCTTTAGCAGCAGGCGTCGAAGCGGCGCCGGTCGACGAGCTGTCGGCCGGGTCTGCGCTTGAAGCGTCCGCGCTGGTCGAGGAAGAAGTCGAGGCAGAAGTCGACGCAGAGGTGGCACCTGCACTCGCTGGAGCAAAGCCCTCGGGCGGCCATGGGTCGCCACCGGCGACTCGCGGCAATCCGCGGCGAAGTGGTGTGTCACTGAGTTCGCCGGAGGACTTCTTCCCGGACGCGGCAACCGCCGCACCAGCGCCGACAGCAGCACCGGCGACACCGGCAGTTGCTGCAGCGGCTGGAACCGCCGACGACTTGTCCGCCTCAGCAGGCTGTTCACCTGCAGTTGGAGCTTCTTGATCTGTCGATGCGCTTGAGGTTTCGGCGGCCGGAGCAGCCGCAGCTGCCGGCGCCGATGAGGATGCAGATGTGGCCGAGGAGGCTTTCGCACCAGCCGGAGCCAGACCTTCTGGTGGCCACGGATCTCCCCCGGAAACGCGAGGCAGTCCCCGACGCAGAGGAACTTCGCCAGCAGGTGCAGGCTCAGTCCCTGCGGACTCGGTCGCTGCGGACTCAGCAGGTGCGGACTCAATCGGCGCAGGCTCAGCTGCAGCAGGTTCATCCGACGCGGCTGCGTCCTGAGCGCCGGAGCCTGATGCCACTGCGGCTGTGCCGACAGCTGCTCCTGCACCCGCGGTCGCGACAGCGGCGGCCGGAGCAGCAGAGGACTCAGAGTCGGACTGAGATTCCGGTTCGCTCTCGGCATCCGAAGCGACTGGTACCTGCCCGGAGACAGAGTCTGCAGAGGCAGAAGCAGCCGAGCCGCTGGACGGAGCCTTCACACCGGCAGGTGCGAGGCCTTCCGGCGGCCACGGATCGCCGCCTTCGACGCGGGGCAGACCACGACGCAGCGGAACCTCACGGCTCGCCTCGGCGACAGATTCGGACGACTCAGACGGCTGCTCCAGCGTCTCAACGGGCGCTGAGCCCTCAAGAGATCCTGGGCCTTCTTCAGCCTCCGAGTCATCAACTGAATCCGCTTCCGGATTCGAATCGGAGGCAACGGCGGCCGTACCAGCAGCTGCACCCGCCGCGACACCAGCCGCGCCAACGGCAGCACCAGTTCCAACGGCCGCACCGGTCCCGACTGAGCCGGAATCCTCGGCGGGCTCTTCGGTCTCAACCGCCTGCTCGGCGACTGCGGGTTCACCCGCGTCTACCGAGCTATCCACCTCGGCGCTGGCATCAGTGGAATCCGGCTCGACGGATTCGTTCGGGGCAGCCGAATCTTCCGGCTCGAAGGACTCTTCCGACACAACTGAGGCGCCCGGCTCGAGCGGCTCACCGATGACACCTTCAGGTGGCCACGGATCACCGCCCTCAACTCTGGGCAGGCCCGAGCGCAGCGAACTGGAATATGTGGCCATATCAGGACTGTTTCGCTTTCAAGGTCTCGATCGACTGCGGGACGACCTTGAACAGGTCGCCGACGACGCCGTAATCGGCGATGTCGAAGATCGGCGCTTCGCCGTCCTTGTTCACAGCGACGATGGTCTTCGAAGTCTGCATGCCGGCCTTGTGCTGGATCGCGCCGGAGATGCCGAGTGCCACGTAGAGCTGCGGCGACACGGAGACACCGGTCTGTCCGACCTGATGGGACTGGGCGATGTAGCCGGCATCGACGGCCGCGCGTGAGGCACCGACTGCGGCACCGAGGACATCGGCGAGTTCGCCGACGAGTTCGAAGGACTCCTCTGAGCCGACACCGCGGCCACCGGAGACGACCTTCGAGGCACCGCGCAGCTCGGGTCGAGATGAGGTCTCGACGACGGCATCGAAGGAGTCGATCTGGGCCGAGCGCTTGCCGGAATCGGCAACCTCGAGAGCCTGAGAGTTCGCCGACTGTGCTTCGCCACGGGTCTCGATGGATCCCTGACGAACGGTGATGACCGGGGCGCCGAAAGTCGGTGCCGACGATGCGGTGTAGCCGCCACCGTAGACGGAGTGGTTGGCCACGACGCCTTCGCTGTCACGCTCGACACCCAGGGCATCGACGGACAGAGCCGAACCGCTGCGGACCGCGAAGCGTGCGGCGATGTCGCGCCCGTCGATCGAGTGCGAGAGGAGGACGGCGTCGGGGGCGACGAGATCGCTCGCAGCACCCAGGGCGTCGACTGCGAAGGTTCCGAGAGCTGAGTTGCCCTCGGGCACCTCGGCGGTGAGAACCTGCACGGCGCCCAAAGATGCGGCCTGCTGCGCAGCTGCCTCGCCCTGGCCGGCAGGTGCAAGGACCAGCGCGACAGGCGAACCGATCTCACCGGCGCCGCCGAGCAGCTCAGCGGCAGGCTTCTCCAGCTGACCTTCGGCATCGGCGGTGAGGACGGCGAGAATGGAGTCTTGTGGGAATTCGGACATATCGATTCTCCTTAGGCCAAGCGGTTCTTGATGAGGTATTCGGCGAGATCTGCTCCGCCGTTACCTTCGTCGACGATCTTCTCTCCGGCTTCACGCGGCGGCTTCTCGGCCACCGTGACCATGATCGATCGTGCTGTGGACTGGTCGTTGGCATCGACCTCGAGGTCGGACAGGCTGATGACCTCGAACGGCTTCTTCTTGGCCGCCATGATGCCCTTGAAGTTCGGGAACCGGGCCTCGGGAAGCGCCTCGGTGATGGAGATGACGGCTGGAAGCTGCGCGCTGACTTCCTGCTTGCCGCCCTCGACTCCGCGGGTTCCTGCTACCTTGCCGTCGCTGATCTCAACCGAGGTCAGGCCGGTCACGTGCGGGAAGTCCAGGTGCTCGCCGAGCATTGCGGGAATCATGCCGCCGTTGCCGTCGGTGGAGACGTTGCCGGTCACGACGAGGTCGAAGCCGCCACGGCGAATGGCTGCTGCCAGGACTTCGGCGGTGAGGCCGAGATCGGCACCGAGGAGCTCCTCGTCAGACACGTGCACGGCGTTGTCTGCGCCCATGGCCAGGCCCTTGCGAATCGTGGCGGTCGCGGTGTCGGGTGCCATCGAAATGACGGTCACCTCGGTTCCGTCGCTGCCATCCTTATACGAGAGAGCGACTTCGAGGGCACGCTCGCCGATTTCGTCGAGGACCGCTTCCGAAGCGGAACGATCCGCCAAACCGGTCTCCAAATTCAGTTTCCGATCCCCGTATGTGTCCGGGACCTCTTTGACCAACACCGCGATCTTCAAGGATGACTCCTATTTCCGTGAGGCAATTCATCTGCAAATGAGACTTCTGCCTCATAATCTACAGTCAGCACGTTCTCGTCCGACACCCGGGTCCGCGAGGAAGCCCGGAAAAGTACTCAGTCAGACATCTTACTTCCTGTGTGCTGCAGCTAACATGCTTATTGTACGAACGTTCGAACAAATTCTACCCGCACAGACCGATTGCGCCCTCATCGTGGCGACTCAAGCGATTGCAGAAGGAGTGAGAGCGCGCTCAAGGAACGGGCCCTAGAATGGAGCCACCGACCGTGACCAGGCAACGACTGCCCTTGGGAACGGAAGCGACCCGGTGAGTCCGACGCCCGCATCAACGCTGAAGGAGCGCCTCGTGGCATTCGACCTCGACGACATCGACCGCAGCATCATCGCTGCCCTTGTCGACGACTCGCGCCTGAGCGTCCGCCAGCTGGCCGAGCAGGTGCACATCTCGCGATCGGCCGCCCACAAGCGGTTCTCCCTGCTCGTCGAATCCGGAGCGATCAGAAAATTCACCGCCGAGGTGGACCGCAGCGCCCTCGGAATGACCGTGACCGCTGTGGTCGTCGTCAAGATCGGTGATCGGCCGTGGCCAGGGGTGCGAGATGACCTCGCCGAACTGCCGTTCGTCGAGAAGGTCCAAGCCGTCAGCGGTGACATCGATGCCCTGGTGACCGTGAATGCCCCCGACAACACTGCACTGTCCCAGGTCATTCTGCGCAGGATCCACGAAGTTCCGGGTGTGGTCTCCTCCCGCTCGCTGCTCATCCTCGATGAGGCGGAAGGACACCGTCCCGGTTCGGGTCACTGATCCTCGGGCTCAGCCCTTCTGGTAGTCCCGGATCGCCTTCTCGGCCATGTCCACTCCGTACTTCGCATCGGCGTATCCGGCGATCGTGGCCTTGCCGTGCGGGTAGACGTGCCCAGCCTTGGCTGCAGGCAGATCTTTGAACACCGCAGAGTCGAGCATCTTCTGTGTCAGTTCGTCGTACTCTCCGCGCATATTCGAGGTGACGAAGATGATGTCGGCATCGGACAGGCTCTTGTCGAGGACCTCCATCGAGATCTGTGCCTCCGGCTCTTTGATGCCCGACTTATTTCCGCCCTGAGTGGCTTTCGCGTACTTCTTGATGGACTCATCCTCTTTGGCCGACCAGTCGAATCCGAGTGGCGTGAAGAGGGAACTGACCATGTTCTCACTGCCCCACAGATAGGCGGAGTTGTCTTCGTAGGAGGAGACGACGCCGAGCTTCGTGCCCTCGATGGCGTCACCGTATTCCTTCGCGATCCGCTTCTGTTCGGCTTCGAAGTCGGCATCGAGCTTCGCGAGCTGGTCGGTCTGGTTGATGGCGTCGGCGACTTCTTGGACTCGCTGCTGCCAGTTCGCCCGGTCGCCGCCGCGCAGGGTGAATTGGTAGACCGGCGCGATCTCCTCCATCTGCGTGATCATGTCGGGCTCAAGGATGTTGGGGGCGAGGATGAGGTCGGGCGACACCTCGGCGAGCTTCTCCAGGTCGGGCTCTTCCTGGGCCACGACCGGAATGTCACTGAGTTCATCCACCCAGTCCTTGGGAACGGTGGGCTCTTGGTAGCCGCCCTGCCCGACGGGAGGCAGTTCGAGGTCCATGAGGGTCTCGGTCGCAGCGTAGTGCAGGGTCGCCACATTCTTCGGGTCGGCAGGGACTTCGACGTCGGCGCCGCTGGAATCAGTGACAGTGCGGGTCTCGGCGCCGCCAGAGGCCTCGGAGTCACCTTTTCCATCGCCTGAGCACCCGGCGAGGAGGCCGACGCTCGCCACTGACGCGATCACAGCTGTGATGATGCGATTGAGTTTCATGTGTTCCTTTCAACGTCGAGCCTGTGGCTCGCGACTGATGAACCCTCTAGGGCAGAGGGAAGATTCAGGCCATGCGGGCGATGACGGCGCTGCGGAAGCGTCCGAACCCCCACCCGATGTCGACGACCTCGACCGCAGCGACGCCGAGATCGCTGAGACATTCGCGCAGCTCCTCGCTCGTCCATGACGCATTGCCTGTCATGGCGTATGTTGCGACGAGCTCTTCTGCCTGATGATCATCGCGCTCGGCCTCATCGGTGAGGGGTTCGACGATCACGATGCTGGCGCTGGATTCGAGGATGCGTGCCAGGAGAGCCTGTGCTTCTGTGCGGCAGCGTCCGGTCAGGCCCGCGAGCATCAGGGTGCAGTCGACGACTGGCCAGGGCTGATCGCCGCCGACGCTGGCGGTGCCGGGAATGTGGACGCTCCGGTCGGACTCCGATGCCTTGCGCGTGAGGGCGGCCGACACCTCGGCTTCGACATCACCCGCCAGGGCAACGCTTGCAGCTGTGGCAATGGGCTCGAGCTCGAGGATGATATCGAGGACGTAGCGCAGGTGATCGAGGGTGTGAGATCGGTGAGCGGTGTCGAGGGCGGCATCGACTCCACGCTGGGCCCTCCAGGTGGGAGCCTTCAGCGTCGGGGTCAGAACCTCGCCCGCCGGGGTCAGAGCCTTGCCCGCCGAGGCGGGTGCGGGCTTGTCGCCATGTCCGTTCCTGAGAACGTCGAGCAGATTGACGATTGAGAACAGATCTCGAATTGCTGGATCGTCGAGATTGAGTCCGTCCCCTGCGCCGTCACCGATGAGCACCGCACCGGCCTGGGTGTTGCGATACGTTGCACCGTCACGTTCGAGGAGTCCGAGAGCACACATCGCAGTGAGGACGACGCGTGCGCCTTCGGTATCGATGCCGGCCGCCGTGGCGATCGCCTCGGCGGTGGTGATTCCTCCTGCCACGAGATCGCCGATGCCGAGAGTGACCGCGATCCGAGTGATGATCGGGGGCAGCATCTCGGTCATCTCGTGGACGTTGCCGACGATGCTCTGGCTGCTTTCGGACACGTCCGCGACCTCATCGCCGCCTGCGGTGGTCACACCGTCGGACGCAGCGGCTTGGGAGGTGGCGGCCTGGGAGCCAGCGGTTTGAGAGGTGACGGTTTCGCTCGTGGCATCTCCAGCAATCTCGCCCGATGCCGACCCGGTCTTCGTGACGGCGGATACCTTGCGCCAATACCCGATCACTTCGACGTCCTCCTTGGGCAGGCCGAGTTCGCGGCGCAGGTGACGGCGGATGGGCGCGATGGTCAGGGCCTCGCCTGCGCACCACGCGTAGGTTCGCCCGACCGGGAGAACCAGGTTCTTCACGGCCTCATACATGAGGGTGGAGTCCCCAGGAGAGGTGCCGCTGCGGATCAGCCAATCGATCTCGACGTCTGCGGCGGTGGAGATCTCCTGGATGTCCTCGGCGGTCGGGACCTCGACGATGACGTGTCCGCTAGTTCCGACAGGTGCGGTCTCGAGCCAGCGGCGAACTGCGGGCAGGGCGGTCTCATCGGCCACGAGCAGGTGGAAGTCGATGCCTTCGCTGATGCCGGCGCTGGTCTTCGGGCCCGCGAACTTCAGAGAGTCGCCGACAGAGGCGCTGAAGGCCCACTCAGCGGCAAGGCCCGAGTCGTGACGGACGACGTCAACGGTAAACGAATTCGAATCTGCATCGACACTGCTGACCGTGTAATCGCGGGTGAAACGGAGAGCTTCTCGGTTCCAATTGAACCGGAACTCCCCCTGCTCACCGATGTCAAGGGATTCGGTCTCGGGAGTCGGTATGACGAGCTTCACGTGATCGCCGAAACCCTCGGAGTGGAATTGCGGCCGCGGCATCCCGTTCACCACACCTGCCGACAATTGGTCGCCCGCTACTGTCAGGCGCCGCATGTTCGGCGTGATATCCGCGATGCCGGTGACTTCCACCTCACGCAGGACGATCGGCAACACCTGCATGGGCCTGGAAGTACGCGGCATGAATTCGGCTCCGAGGGTCTCTTGACGGATGAAACATCGAGACCAGGGGTTCGCAGCTTCAAGCAGGTGTCAACCGCCTTCATGCACACAGATGCCCCTTGAGTCTCAGAGGTCAGCCTAACCTAAGTTAGGAGCGGCTCACAACTGATCATTCGCGGCTTTCGTCGCCCAACACCGCGATGTTCGTCGCCGAGGAGGCCCTACGTTGCGCTCAGTGTTTTCCTGACTGCCCGGATCGTCAGGTCAAGAGCTAGGGCGCGGTTTCCTGGGTCTCGACGTCCAGAACGAGAACTCACATCGAAGAGGTGCCCCGAGCCGATGGTCAGGAAGACATACATCGCGGCCCATTCGACCGGCAGATCAGGGGCGATGGACCCATCGGCCTGGCCCCTGCCGATCACCGCCTCCAGGGGGTCCCGCTCACCCGGCGTCGACGTGTCGAAGCCCGCAGCATCGGCGCTCGGTTCGCCGTCCGCCTCACCCTGACGCTCAGGTGCAGCCTCGGCGAAGGAGTCGTCGGTGATGATCGGGTTGTCGGCAAACATGAGGGTGAGGGCATCGGGGATGGTGAACAGCTGTGCACATACGCGCTCCACGGCTTCGAGACCGGGGCCGACGTGAGGGCGAGCGCTCACGAGGGCATCCATGAACCGGCGTGCCCCCTGCCGCGCCACCTCGGCGATCAAGGTTTCGCGGTCACCGAAGTGCCGATAGAGAGTCGTCCGCCCGACGCCGATCTCATTCGCAATCTCGATCATCGACGCCCGAGAATTCTCGGCCAGCACCGACATCGCCTCTGCTACCAGGGCATCTTTCCCCAGCCGGCGCATTCCCCTGCCCCCTGAACTCACCACAACCACTCACCCCTTCGGCCAGCCTTGGCTTCAACCCATCATGCCCGATCACATTCATTGTGGTACATGCGTGTTCCACTTTGGTACAATTTTATCCCACATAGGAATTCGACATACCAGCACTCCTCAAGCTCGACGACATCGAGAAGCGCTGGAACATAACTCGGAGTAGGACCATGGCAAAGCGCGATCACGACATCGATCACACAGAGACACACAGGGATCCGACCTCGGACGGCGGCTCCACAGGGAACACCATGAACAGCAGTTCCGCAGCGCGCACGTCCGCCGAGGTGTTCGCACTGAGCCGGGCCGACATCCTCGTCGTCGGCGTCGTCTGCGTGGGCGTCGGCATCGCCCTCGGATTCTTTCTCCCGGCAGTGGGGGCCTTCGCGGCGCGGTTCCCGATCCCGTTCGGAGACGTCATCGAGAAGCTGAGTAAGTTCGACCAGGCCTGGGTCGTCATCGCCCGTCCGATCATCGGCGCCGTCCTCGGCGTGATCACCGCTGTCGTCATCAGCGTCTCGACCACTCCCCTGGCCGTCGCCGATGACGAGATCGTCATCGGCAGAGCCGATGATCACCCATTGCGGATCACCCGGGCCTCGTTCTCGACCGCCTATTTCGACGACGGCAAGCTGACCATCCTCACACAAGGGGGACACCAGGCGTACAGGGGCGACGTCGAAGGGAAGAAGGACAAGGTCGCCGAGGCATTCACCTCACGCGGCTACCGGTGGGGCGAGATCTGACCAACGAAGACTGAGTTCGATCCCCGAAACCTGCGTCCACCACCCGGGCCAAACGTCCCTCTGCCCACGGGGCAACCGAGCACTTCGTCCACTCTTCCCGACACAAGTGGCACCCCCGTCCGGACCTGCTCGCAGACCCTGGATCGGTGATGCGGGTCACGCCACCATGGGGTCATGACCATTGACGTTCCCACCTCCCGCTCTCAGCGTTCATTGCCCCAGCTGCAGCCGGTCAGCTTCATCGGTGCAGACGGTCAGCCCACCGATGTCCCCACCGATGGGCTGACAATCCCCAGCGATCGCACCCTCCTGGGGCTCTACCAGAAGATGGTGCAGGTCCGTCGGTTCGAGGCTCAGGTCACCCACCTGACCAGGCAGGGACGACTCGCGACCTACCCGTCTGCCGCCGGCCAGGAGGCCATCGAGGTCGGTGCCACCACTGCTCTGGCACCGGGCGATTGGCTGTTCCCCACCTACCGCGACTCTGCCTCGCTGTTGACCCGCGGGGTTCCCGTGACCGAGATCCTCTCCGCCTTCCGCGGCGACTGGCACTGTGGATTCGATCCGAACGAGTATCACACCTCACCTGCGGCGACACCGCTGGCAACGCAGACTCTGCACGCGACCGGCTTCGCCATGGCCGCCAAGCTCAAGGGCGAAGACGCCTGCACCCTGACCTTCCTCGGCGACGGCGCCAGCAGTGAGGGTGACACTCATGAGGCCTTCAACTTCGCCTCGGTATGGCAGACCCCGACCGTCTTCGTGCTGGCGAACAACCAGTATGCGATCTCGACACCGCTGCGTGAACAGTCGAATGCGACGATGCTCGCCGACCGCGCCGCCGGATACGGAATGCCCGGCCTCCGGATCGACGGCAACGACATCGCCGCTGTGTTCGCCGCCGTCACAGCGGCTCTCGAACGCGCCCGCAACGGCGAGGGCCCGACCCTCATCGAGTGCCTGACCTACCGGATGGAATCGCACACCAACTCCGATGATCCCACGAAGTACCGTGACTCCGAAGAGGTCGAGCACTGGAAGCAGTTCGATCCCATCGATCGCCTCGAGAAGCACCTGCGCGCCGCCGGGGTCCTCGATGACGCGACCGCCGCAGAGATCACGGCGAGCGCCGAAGAGCTTGCCACCTCGGTCCGTGACACCATGAACACCGATGCCGCGGTCGATCCGAGCGAACTCTTCGCCTACGTCTATGCGACCCCTCGCGCGAACCTTGCCACACAGCAGGCGAAGCTCGAGGCAGAGCTGGCAACGGCGGCACAGGCATGACCGTCACCACTGCCACCACGGCAGAGGATGTTCCGACGCCGGTCTCGGTGACGATGACAAAAGCGCTCAACCAGGCTCTGCGCGACGGCCTGAGCGAAGACGAGAACGTCCTGGTCTTCGGTGAGGACGTCGGTCGCCTCGGCGGGGTATTCCGTGTCACCGAGGGCCTGCGGAAGGAATTCGGACCCGAACGGGTCTGGGATTCTCCGCTAGCGGAGTCGGGGATCGTCGGCACCGCGATCGGCATGGCGATGGCCGGGATGCGCCCGGTCGTCGAGATGCAGTTCGACGCCTACGCCTATCCTGCGTTCGAGCAGATCGTGTCCCATGTGGCGAAGATGCGCAACCGTACGAAGGGCAAGGTCAGCCTGCCGTTGACGATCCGGATTCCCTATGCGGGCGATATCGGCGGCGTCGAGCACCACTCGGACTCGTCCGAGGCCTACTGGTGTTCTACCCCGGGCCTGACCGTCGTCACCCCGTCGAATCCGGCCGACGCCTATTCGCTGCTGCGCGAGTCCATCGCCTCCGACGATCCGGTGATCTTCATGGAGCCGAAGTCGCGGTACTGGATGAAGGACGAGCTCAGCTTGCCCGTGCAGACCGCGCCGATGGATCGTGCTCAGGTTGTACGCGTTGGGTCGGACGTGACTCTTCTGGCCTACGGGCCCACCGTGCGCACCGCTCTGGCCGCGGCCGAGGAAGGGGCCGAGCACGGACTGTCGATCGAGGTCATCGACCTGCGGTCGCTCTCGCCCTTCGACGATGAGACCGTGTCCGCATCGGTGCGCAAGACGTCCCGTGCCGCGATCATCCATGAGGCCGCCCAGTTCGGAGGCTACGGCGCCGAGGTGGCCGCCCGGGTCACCGAAGCCAACTTCACCCATCTGTCGGCCCCGATCCTGCGGATCACCGGATTTGATGTGCCCTACCCGTCCCCGAAGCTCGAGGAGTACTTCTTGCCGACCGCCGAACGCATTCTCGATGCTCTCGAATCCTGGGATTGGGAGCTGTGATGAGTGCCGAGACGAGTGTGTCCGGTGCTGCCGGCACTGGGAATTCCGCACGCACGACGAGCGCCCGCGATTTCATCCTCCCCGACCTGGGCGAGGGACTGACCGAGGCCGAGCTCATCAGCTGGCTTGTCAATGTCGGCGATGAGGTCCACGTCGACCAAATGGTCGTCGAGGTCGAGTCCGCCAAGTCCGTCGTCGAGCTGCCGTGCCCGTTCGCCGGTCGGATCGAGGCGCTGCATGCGAACGCCGGTGACACGGTGTCCGCAGGTCAGGCCCTGCTCTCCGTCGCCGAGGCGGGTACTGGTTCGAGTGCGGACATGGACTCCAGTGCCGGCCCTGTCTCAAGCAAGGCATCAGTTTCGGGGGCCGCGACTGACAGCGGCGGTGCGAACCTCATCGGCTACGGAACGTCCGAGCCCAAAGCACGGTCGATGAAGCAGCGGTCCTTCGGTGCGAAGAACGGTGGGACGAAGAGCAGTGGAGCGACAGCGCCCTCAACGCAGAAACCGTCCTCACCGGGCCCGACGACACTTTCGTCGGCGGCCACTCCCCCGGCCTCCGATTCCGAGCCCACACCCCAGTCCGGTGCCGCATCCGGGTCCGGTGCCGGTGCCGTCATCTCTCCGGTGTCCTCTCCTCTCGTTCGCAAGCTTGCGAAGGATCATGGACTCAGTGCCAAACATCTCCTAGGCACCGGCCCTGGCGGCATCGTCACCAGGGCAGATGTGCTCACAGCCATCGATTCGGGCACCACAACCTTGCCGGAACCAGCACCCACGACCGGAACGACTGCCTCGGTCCCGAAGAACATGACCCTGACCAGTGCCGACCAGGGCGGCCCCACCACCTCGGCGGGAGCGGCCCCTTCCGGGGCGTCTGCCAACCGCGATACCCGGACCCCGATCACGGGACTGCGCAAGGTCGTGTCCGAACGACTGACGAAATCGCGGCAGGAGATTCCCGAGGCCACCATCTGGCTCGACGTCGACGCCACGGAGCTGCTGAGCACCAAGCGCACTCTCGAAGCCAGGACCGGAGAAAAGTACTCTCTTCTCTCATTGGTGGCCCGCTTCGTCGTTGCGGGGCTGAAGAAGCACCCGATCATCAACTCCTCGATCGACACCGGAGCCAACGAGATCGTCACCCACGGTGACATCAACCTCGGCCTGGCCGCGCAGACCCCGCGTGGCCTTATGGTTCCCGTCGTCCACGGCGCCGATGAGATGAGCCTGCGGCAGCTGCGCGACTCCGTGTCCGAGACCGTCGGCAAGGCGTCGACGGGCAAATTCAACACGGCCGAGCTGACGGGCGGCACATTCACTCTCAATAACTACGGCGTGTTCGGGGTCGACGGCTCTGCGCCGATCATCAACCTGCCGGAGGTCGCGATGCTCGGACTCGGGCGGATCAAGGACCGCCCCTGGGTTGTCGACGGGGAACTCACCGTCCGCAAGGTCATGTTCCTGTCATTCGTCTTCGACCACCGCGCCTGCGACGGTGCCGAACCGAGCCAATTCCTCACGTTCGTCGCCGACTGCATCGAGAACCCGATCTCGCTGCTGCCGGAGCTGTGATCAGCTGATTCGCCTTATTCTCTGCGCATACTGACCTCGGAGACACCCCCGATTCCACATTTCGGACTGATCTCCACCTTCCGTGACACGCACCACTAGCCTGGCGCAGGCCGCTCACCAGCGGTGTCCATTCGAGGCGGAAGAGGTTGCGCATGTCGGGAGTTCACGATTCACCACCGCCGTCGAGGCCACCTCGGCGGCGGTACTCATTGCTGCTCCTCATCGTTCCCGTCGTGGGCTACGTCCTGACGCCGTTCGTCGCGAATTCGATCGAGCCACGCATCTTCGGGATGCCGTTCATCCTCACCTACACGATCGGCGTCACGATCCTCACCTGGTTCTTCGTCTGGATGGCCGCCCGCGGTGATCATTACTACCGCGGTGACAAGGCCGAATACGTCCCGGCCGATGTGGCATTCGGTGAGGATCACCCGATCGAGGAGGCCGACAGATGAGCACTTCAGCGATCATCGCCTGCATCATCTTCGGCGTTGCCATGCTCGCGACCATCGGCATCGGCATCTGGTCGGGCCGCGGGCGTGAGAAGTCACTCGACGAATGGTCGGTCTCCGGGCGCGGACTCGGGTTCGTCTTCATCCTCCTGCTCATGGCGGGCGAGACCTATACGAGCTTCTCGTTCCTCGGTACAGCCGGCTGGTCGTATTCCTATGGTGTGCCGATCCTCTACCTCATCGGTTACCTCAGCGTCGGACTCGTGGTCGCCTACCTCGTCGGCCCGCTGTTCTGGACCTATGCGGCCAGGCACAAGCTCGTCAGCCTCTCCGACATCGTCGAGCACCGCTTCCGCTCGCGGGGTCTGGCGATCCTCGTCGCCGTGCTCGCGACCGTGTTCATCGTTCCCTACATCCAGCTGCAGATCCAGGGCATGGGTGCCGTCGTCAACGCCATGAGCTATGGGGCGATCGACCTCAAGGTCGCCGCCATCATCTCCTTCATCGTCGCCGAGGCGTTCATCCTCTTCTCCGGTCTGCGCGGTTCCGCATGGGTCAGCGCCCTCAAGGACGGCCTCGTCATCCTCGCCGTCGCCTTCCTCGCAATCTACGTGCCGCTGCACTACTTCGACGGGTTGGGCGAACTCCTTGACCGGCTCGTGAGTGAGAAGTCTCAGTGGCTGACCTTCCCCGGTGCCGGCGAAGGAACGTATGGAAGCGCCTGGTTCATCTCGACGATCATCCTCAACGGAATCACGATCACCGTCTTCCCCACGTCGATCGCAGGATACCTGTCCGGCACCTCGGCGAACACCCTGCGCCGCAATTCCATCATCCTGCCCTGGTATCAGCTGCTGCTCCTCGTGCCGATGATGGTCGGCGTGGCCGCGCTCTTCGTCATTCCCGCCCTCAAGGATGCGGACCTGGCACTGTTCTCCGTGGTCATCGACTCACTGCCGGCCCCACTCGTCGCCGTCATCGGTGTCGCCGGTGCACTGTCAGCCATCGTGCCGATGAGCGTGTACATGCTCTCGATCGGTTCGATGTGGGGTCGCACGGTTCTTGGCGGAGGGCTGTCCGGCCCGAAGAACTCCGCGTCGATGACGAAGGAACAGCTGGCCGCGCGGGGTCTGCGTCAGAAGACGCTGTCCCAGTGGGTGTGCCTCATCGTCGGTGTGATTGCGCTGGTGATGAGCCTGCTCATGCCCGATGCCCTCGTAGAGCTCTCCGTGCTCAGCTACGAAGGTCTCGCCCAAGTCGTGCCCGCCGCACTGCTCGCACTCTACTGGCCGCGGATGAGCAAGCAGGCCGCTGCCGCCGGCCTCATCGTCGGCTCGGTGACCATGGTGGCCCTGCACTACACGGGCCACGATCCGCTGGTGGGCATCAACGGCGGCCTGTGGGCAGTCGCGGTCAACCTCATCATCGTCGTCATCGTCACCCTCGCCAAGCCGGACCCACGCTGGGTCCCGGCCACCGAGCGGGTGCCGGTGAATGCCTGAGGCAGTGACCTAGGCACACCATCCACCGCCGAGGTCGGCCCTCAGCTGGGGCCACCTCGGCGAGATTGGGGGCCACCTCGGCGAGATTGGGGCCCACCTCGGCGAGGGTGGTTGTCACACTGCTTCCGTCAGTGCTGGTCCCTGTTGCTTCTTCGTCGACTGTGAGTGCCTGAAGTGCTGCACAATTGTGAACAGCACCGCAATGGCGAGCACGGCATAGATTCCGATTGTCAGCGGGCTGCCCACGAGCACAGCGGCATCACCGTCAGCGACTGCCAGCGCGCGCCGCAGCTCGGTCTCGGCAAGGGGCCCGAGGATGACGCCGATGAGCAGTGGCGCGACGGGGATCGCGTAACGGCGCATGAGCAGACCGAGGAACCCCAGGACGATGAGGATGATCAGGTCGACTAACGACGCCGAGATGGCATAGGCGCCGAACATGGCGATGACCGTGATTCCCGCGTAGAGATAGTGCTGTGGAACGCGGAGCAGCCGGGCCCAGGCCGGGGCTGCCAGCAGGTTGATCACGAGAAGGACGACGAGGCCGATGAAGAGTGAGGCCAACAGAGTCCAGACAAGATCACCTGATCGTTCGAACAGCAGCGGTCCGGGTTGCAGACCGTACTGCTGAAACGCCGCGAGCATGATGGCTGCGGTGGCAGAGACCGGCAGGCCGAGTGCCAGCATCGTTCCCATCGCAGTTCCGGCGGTGGCATTGCCGGCAGCCTCAGGTGCCGCCAGTCCTCTGATCGAACCGACCGTGCCGAACTCCTTGTCGCCGCGCATAGTGGCCAGGCGCTTCTCCGTGCCATAGGCCAGGAAGGTGGGGACCTCGGCTCCGCCTGCAGGAATAAGCCCGAACGGGGCTCCGAAGGCGGCACCGCGCAGCCATGCTGGCAGTGCGGCACGGAAGTCCTTGCGGCTCAGTCGGGCGATTCCCTCCGATGAGACCTTGAGCGATTCCGGATCCCGGTGGATCCGCGAGGCCACGTGGAAGACCTCGCCGAGGGCGAGCAGCCCGATGGTGATGACGACGATGTTGATGCCATCGAAGAGCTGCGGAACATCGAAGGTGAACCGCGAAGTTCCCGATGGTCCGTCGATGCCCACGAAGGCCAGCGAAACACCGATGCCCAGCGATGCCAGGCCGCGAACCACAGATTCCGATACGACAGAGCTCACCGCGATGAAGGCGAAGACCGCCAGAGCGAAGTATTCGGCGGGGCCGAACATGGTCGCCAGTCTGACCAGGTAGGGCGAGAAGAACACCACGATCGTCGTCGAGATCAGACCACCGATGAACGCTCCGATCGCGGCAGTGGCCAGAGCCGCTGCCGCACGACCGCTCTTAGCCATGCGGTGGCCTTCGAAGGTCGAGGCGATCGCCGAGGACTGTCCCGGAGTATTCAGCAGGATTCCCGCTGTGGAGTCACCGAACAGACCGCCGAAGTAGACTCCGGCGAACATGATGAACGCCGCCGTCGGGTCGAGTGAGAAAGTGATCGGCAGGAGGAGTGCGACCGCCATCGACGATCCCAGACCCGGGAGCACACCGACTGCTGTGCCCAAGACGGCACCGATGAAGACGAAGAGCAGATTCGCGGGCGTGAGCGCGGCGCCGAACCCTTCCAGAAGAAGTTGCAGCTGTTCCATCACAGACCCCCGATGAATCCGGCAGGCAATGGCAGGCCCAGCAGTCCGCCGAACAGCAGCTGGACCGTCGAGGACAGGAACACCGCCACCCAGATATCCATGATCGGGTGCACAGAGCCCAAGGCACGGGCAATCGTCCAGAACAGAGCTGCTGCGGTCAGAATCCACCCGAGGGGCTGCAGCAGAACGACGAACCCGATACATGCCGCCACGACGATGCCGATGGTCTTCCAGTCACTGTGCATCCGCTTATCGGCAGGGCCCTCGCGGTCGCCCACCCGGTGCACCGAGTCATCTGAATCTTCCATACGCCCCAGATCGTGGAGCATGTCTGTGGAGAAGTTCGCGCGATCGGGAACGCCGGAGGACTGATCGAGTTCGGGCCGCCGATACACGTCGACGGCGAGCACCACAGCGTTCGCGATGAGGAGCACTCCGAGAATCCTGGGCACGAACTCCGGACCGGGAACCGAGTCACCGAGGATGTCCATGGTCAGCGACCCCACCACCAGGGTGATGCCGATCGCCAGCAGAATGCCGACGATGACGAATTCGCTGCGGCGCCAGAAGAAGGTGGTCGCGGCGGGGGTTGAAACCGTTGCCTTGTCTGTGGTCTTAGTCTTCGTACTCATCACATTCCCAGTTCGTCGACGGTGCGTTCGGCGGTTTCGGTCTCGTCCGCGATGAAGCGGTCGAGTTCATCACCGACCATGTACGAATCCGTCCAGTTGTTTCGCTTCAGCGTCTGCTTCCATGCCTTGCTCGAATGGAGTTCGTCGATGATTTCGAGGTATTCGGCCTTGGTCTCGGAGGAGATGCCGGGAGCAGCCACGAAACCGCGCCAGTTCGCCATCGACACATCGGCGCCCAACTCTTTGAAGGTCGGCACATCGACTCCTGGGACCCTCTCCTCCGAGGAGATCGCGATGGCACGAAGGGTACCGGCATCGATCTGGTCGGCAACCTCGTTGTAACCGGAGACTCCCACAGTCGTCGAGTGCGACAGGAGCGAGTTGAGCGCTTCGCCGCCCCCGGAATAGGCGATGTAATTGACCTGTGCCGGATCGATGCCGACCTCTTTCGCCAACATGCCGGAGAGCAGATGGTCGATTGAACCCAAGGAGCCACCCGAGATGGAGAGTCCCTGCGGATCCTTCTTCCACTGGGCAATGAAGTCATCGAGTGTCTGAATGTCAGAATCAGCGGGGACGACCAATGCGGAGAAGTCGTCGGCCATTCTGGCGATCGGTGTGACATCGCCGAGGTCGTACTCGCTGTCATTGAGCGCGATCGCGCCGACCATCACTCCGCCGCTGGTCATCAGCGTGTCGTCGCTGCCCTCCTGTTGGACGAATTGGCTCAGTCCGATCGTTCCGCCGGCACCGGGGATGTTGACGACCTGAACATTGTTGACGATCCCATCGGAGCGCAGCACCTGCTGTGCCTCGCGGGTGAATCCATCCCATCCTCCGCCTGTGGCTGCTGGGACGATCGCCGTGAGGTTGCTCCTCGCTGAGGCCTCTCCTGCAGATGTCGCTGCGCTGACGCCGGCCAGCACAGTTACGACGGCAGCCACTGCGGCGAACCCTGTCTGTACCCATCGTGTCTTGATCATGTCGTAGGGAACCTCCTCGTTCCATCGCCGTTCCTTCGGGCGGCACCTGTGACGCCACTCGAATTCCGTGTATACATTGAAGCGTAAGCGAGTACACTCGTATACTGCAAGTACTTTTTCTGAAGCGTCTGCATTTTTCTCAGACCATTGATACACATAAAGGGAGGCTCGTTGTGAGCACAGAGAATCAGGAACTCGATGCTGAGGTGATCGTCGTCGGCGGCGGCAATGCCGGCTTCACTGCAGCACATGCCGCCCGCGAAAGAGGACGTTCAGTCATCCTTCTCGAGGCAGGAAGCGACGGCAGTGCGGGCGGAAACAGCTTCTACACTGCGGGTGCCACCCGCATCGTCCACAACGGGATCGATGACCTGACCGACCTGGTGGAGGCCGATGACCGCCACCCCGTCAGTGAGGTCCCGCCCTATTCGAAGGACGAGTACATCGCCGACCTTGTCCGGGTCACCGAAGGACGGACCGACCTCGAGCTCGCCGACGTCCTCGCCGAGGAGTCTCACTCGACCCTCAGGTGGCTGAAGTCGCTGGGTCTGAAGTACCGCCTGATGTATGAACGACAGGCCTATGAACGTCCCGACGGCTCCTACCTGTTCTGGGGCGGACTGCACGTGGGCAACGTCGACGGCGGCCAGGGCCTCATCGCCGACCACACCGAAGTCGCGACGCAGATGGGCACCGACGTCCGATACGGCCATCGCGCCACGGAACTGCTCGTCGAAGACGGTCAGGTGCGCGGAGTCAGCGCCGAGACCCCGGACGGAGTGGTCACCCTGCGCGCCGAATCCATTGTCCTCACTGCGGGCGGATTCGAAGCCAATGCCGAGATGCGCGCCGAGCACATGGGCGAGCGCTGGGCCAATGCCAAGGTCCGTGGCACTCCCCTCAACAAGGGAGACATGCTCCGTGCCGCCCTCGATCTGGGGGCCGCACGCGGTGGAGACTGGTCGACCTGCCACAGCGTCCAGTGGGATGCGTTCACCCCGAAGAACGAATCCAACCGGGAACTCACGAACCGTCTCACCCGGCAGTCCTACCACCTCGGCGTTCTTGTCAACAATGAGGGCCAGCGGTTCCTCGATGAGGGGGCGGACTTCCGCAACTACACCTATGCGAAGTACGGCAAAGTGATTCTGGAACAGCCGGACTCCACCGCGTATCAGATCTTCGACCGCGATCTGCGCCCGATGCTGCGCAGCGAAGAGTACGAAATGCCGGAGATCTCCGAGGTCATCGCCGATACTCTGCCTGAGCTCGCCGAGAAGCTGAATATCGATCCGGACGCGTTCACCGCCACGATCGAGGAATACAACGTAGGAGTTCGTCGCGACGTCGACTTCGACCCGACGATCAAGGACGGAAAGAGCTCCGATGTCACTCCGGTCAAGAGCAACTGGGCGGCACCGATCGAGTCGGGCCCCTTCTACGCCTACCCGGTCACGTGCGGAATCACCTTCACCTTCGGAGGCCTGAAATCCGATCTCGAGGGACGTGTGCTCAACGAATCGGGTCAGCCGATTCCCGGGCTGATGGTGGCTGGCGAGATGCTCGGTGGCCTCTTCAGCCTCAACTACCCCGGCGGTTCCGGACTGGCCGCAGGCTGCGTCTTCGGTCGCCGCGCCGGTTCCATCGCCTGAGCAGGATCGCACTGTTTCCAGAGCGATCCGTCTATCGGTTCGCTCTGGAATCAGGTGTTCGGTACGCCATGGCTTCTCGTTCTCGCACTGTCGAGTCGGGAGCCATGGCGTACTGTATACATAGTGCTTGAATGCGATACAAACCAGCCAGAAGGGACGTGCGGTCGTATGAAGAACTCCGCTGCCGCTCAACTGACAGATCGCGATTCGATCTTCGAAGCGCTGAGGATGGACATTCTTGACGGAACCATCACCCCGGGGACTCAGCTCAAGGAAGTTGCCCTTGCCGAGCGCTTCGGAGTCTCACGTACCCCCATTCGGGAAGTGCTGAGCCGACTGGAGGAAGCCAGCCTCGTCTCTCGCAAGGCGCGTGGATTAGAGGTCGCGGCCATCGATACCGAGAAGATCGTCCAGGTCTATGACACCCGGATCCTGTTGGAAGAGGAAGTGGCCGGACAGGCCGCGATGGAGCGCTCAATCCGCGACGTGTTCCAGCTGCAGGCGCTGCTCGAACGAGACCGCGGCTTAGATGACGCCAGTGACCGCACACTGATCCGCAGCAATCTGGAATTCCACGCCGCGGTGTGGTCCGCTGCCCACAATCCCGTGCTCGAAGATCTGCTCAACAGGCTGACGACCCACTTGGTCCACGCCCCGCATTCCACACTCTCGATCGGCAACCGCTGGGCGGAAGCGCTCGACGAGCACGAAGCCCTCATCGACGCCATCGAGAATAGGGATCCCGTTCGGGCTCGCGAGATCGCCCGCGGCCACTTCACCACCGCGCGCTCAATCCGTCTCGACATGCTTCGCCAGATGGTGCTCGAGCAGCAGGTCTCGACCCTGTCTTAGGACGTGGCCAGCTGTACGAACACCCTCTGGGCCTCAGCCCCCGTACACCTCACTCCCACCGACATACGTCGCGCGCACGTCGATGTCCGCAATTCCGTGAGGGTCGACTGTCAGTGGGTTGTCTCCGAGGACGGTGAAGTCGGCGAGGTATCCCGGTGCCAGTCTGCCCTTGCAGGACTCCTCCCCTGAGGCCTCGGCGGATCCGAGAGTGAAGATCGACAGCGCCTCGGCTGCTGTGACCTTCTGCGAGGCTCCGACGGTGATCCCGTCGTCGACGCCGGTCCTCGTCACCAGCGACTGCAGTCCGAAAAGCGGCTGATAGGGCCCGCACGGATAGTCCGATGATCCGGCCACCGTGACTCCGGCGTCGAGGAACGAGCGGTGGGCGAACATCCGCTCCATCCTCTCCTCGCCGTACCAGGAGTTCAGCGCCCCACCGTGATAGCCCGGATATCCGGCGAAGGGGACAGCAACGGCGCCGAGGCGGTTCATCCGATTCAGGATGTCGTCGTCGATGAGGCTGCAGTGTTCGATCCGGTGCCGCAGACCAGGGCGCGGGATCCGGGCAGCAACGTCTTCGAAGGCATCGAGGACGAGGCGGATCGCGGCGTCGCCGTTCGCGTGGACGCCGATGCGGTTGCCGTCGGTATGGACGCGCTCGACGTCGGCTCGCAGCTCCTCGGTCGAAGTGGTCTGCACACCCTGATAGCTCGGGTCGTTGAACGGCTCGGAGAGCAGGCAGGTCCGCCCACCGATCGCCCCGTCGAGGAAGGCTTTGACACCGATGAGCTTAAGACGATCGTCTCCGAAACCGCTGCCGATTCCGAACTCGGCGGCCTTGTCATAGTGGTCGATGGACAGAAGCATGCCGATGCGCAGGCCGAGTGCATCGTCGGCGCGCAATGCTGAGAGGATCCCGATGTCCTGGGGGCTGATGAGTGCGTCGCAGATCGAGGTCAGGCCCGCGGCATTCCACTTAGCGATCGTCCGCGCGGCGCCGAGCTGCAGGTCCTCGACCGTGTCCCCGGGAATGAAACGCTCCCCGCGGGCAGTGGCCGGCATGAGGACGTTCATCAGCGCCCGCTCGATGAGCTTCCCGTTGAGCCGACCGTCGGAATAGCGGTCATTGCGGCCGCCGTCCGGGTCGGGTGAGGACTCGTCGATGCCGAGGAATCGCAGTCCGGCCGAATTGACCACGCCCCAGTGTCCGGCGACGTGGTTGACGAGAACCGGGGTCTCGGGCGCGATCCGGTCGAGTTCGTCGCGGAGGACGATCCCGGTCTTCTCATCGTCATAGCGACTGCCTTTGACCCACACCCCCGCCGAGGCTGCCCTCACCTCCGCGGCGATCGTGTCCAACAGGGTGGGAACGTCTCTGACTGCTTCATGGGACAGGTCGAGGTGGAGGGCGTCACCGGCAGTCAGGGCGAGGTGGATGTGGGCGTCGTTGAGACCGGGGATGATGGTCGAGTCGCCGAAGTCGAGCACCTCGGCGGCGGGGAACCTGTCTCGCAGTTCTGACACTGAGCCGGTGGCGGTGATGGTCTCGCCGGTGATCGCCAACGCCTCAGGTTCGAGAGCCGAGCTGGCGGCTGAGCCGGTGAGGGAATCAGGCGTTGCTAGGGACCTGTGGGCGCCCTGCCGCGTCCTCGCCTGCGACACGATCGAGTTCGCGCGCACGATCGTCGGTGTTCTCTCGTCCATCGGATGCTCCGTCTCTGCAGCTGGTGTGAGTTACCCACCATCGTGCCACGCCAGACCCGACAGCGCCGTTCAACCTTCAGCCTCGTTCAGCACCCAGCGCCGTTCAACCCTCAGCGCCGTTCACCCCTCAGCGCTGTAGACCCGTCGCGCCGCCCTGACAGCTTGCCCGGTCGGACGAACACCGCTCGGGCCGCTCAGTCGTCGAGGAGGGCTGCCGCGTACATCGGGCGGGCGGCGTCAGCGCTCGGCGGATGGAACAGTCCGGCGGTCGCATCCCGGTAGAGGCGCGAGAGTTCGTGGCTGTTGTCGAAGCCGCCGCCACCGGAACACATGAGAGCCGTCTCAGCCGCGTTCCTGGCCGCATCGGAGGCCTTGATCCGGGCTCCCACCAATCGCAGCGGCCAACCGGCCCCGTGGTCGACCAGTGCGTCGAAGTCCCTGGTGTAGGCGTCGAGCATGGCGGGGACGGCGAGGTAGTCCAGGTGCGCGTCGGCGAGGCGAGCGCGAGTCTCGGGCACCTCGGCGAAGGTGGTCCCGGACTTCGCAGACTTCCGCTTCTTCAGCCCGGCAGCGCCGAGTTCGAGCGCGCGGGCGGCCACGCCGGCATAGACGGAGGCGATGAGCAGTTGGAAGTTGCTGGTGATCGCGAAGGTCAGCGGGTCGGGGTGCTTGCCTGCCGGGATGGTGCGCGAGACCCGTTCGGGGCGCATGGGCACCTGGTGAAGCATCGTCGCCCGTGACTGGGAGGCCCGCATTCCCATGACGTCCCAATGGTCGGAGACCGTGATGCCCTCGGCTCCGCGTTCGATGAAGCCGTAGACCAACTGACCCTCGGCTGGCTGGTCTGCATCGGGGCCGGCGATTCCCTCCTCTTCGGAGGCGATCTCTCCGTGGACGATGAGGCGCGTCCACACGGGTGAGAGTGAGGTGAAGATCTTCACGCCGGTGAGCAGGTAGCCGCCGTCAGAGGTCGGTTCAGCCTCAGTGTTCGACCCCTGCATGACCCAGTCGTTGGAGGGTTCGGAGATGCCGAAGGCGAAGATCTCCCCCGCCATCGCCTCGTCGAACACCCAGTTCAATGAGGCATCGCCGCGGTCGTTGAGTGCCTTGACGACACCGGTGCACATGAGGTGCATGTTGATCGCCAATGCCGTGGCCGGAGCCGCCGAGGCCAGGCGCTGCTGCAGACGCGAAACCTCGTGCAGGCTCAGCCCCGGACCTCCGTAGGCGTCCGGAACGAACAGAGTGAGGTAGCCCAGAGACTTCAGCTCCTCGAGGTCTTCGTCGAAGAAGCGGTTCTCACGGTCGTAGACGCCCGCACGTTCGCGGAAACGCTCACACACCTCGGCGGGAAGGTATTTCTCGGCCAGTTCTCCGAGGCGGGTCTCACGGTCGGTCATCATGTCTCCTAGCGGACGGGGTCAGATTCCCCATTGGATCGGGGGCAGCGAGTCGAAGTCCCACGTTGATCAGCGGGGCCGACGCAGAATGATCGCACCGTTGTGCCCGCCGAATCCGAACGAGGTCGACAGGACTGTGGCGATCGGCGCATCGTCGACACCGTCACGGCCGATGTTGCGTGCTTGACCTGAAACGATGTTCCATCCGTCGAATTCGCAGGTCTCGAGGTTGAGAGTCGGGGGCAGCGTCTGCTCCATCATCGTTCGGATGGCAATCATGGCTTCGACGACCCCCGAGGCACCGAGGAGGTGGCCCGTGGACGACTTCGTGGCGCTGATCGGAATCGAGTGGGCGGTGGCGCCGAGTGCGGCGTCGAAGGCCTTGAGCTCTGCCGCATCGCCGGCGGGGGTGCCGGTGGCGTGGGCGTTGATGTGGTCGATACCCTCCGGGTCCAGCCCAGCGTCGGCCAGGGCCTGGCTCATCGCTGAGGCGGCACCTCGGCCATCGGGGTGCGGGTTCGTCGGGTGGTGGGCGTCGCTGGCGGCTCCGAATCCTGCCAGCTCGGCGAGCACGGTGGTCCCGCGGGCGGCGGCTCCGGCCTCGGATTCGAGGAGGATCGCACCGGCGCCTTGGCTCATGACGAACCCGGATCGCGCACTGTCGAAGGGCCGGCTGGCGGATGTGGGATCGTCTTCGAAGCCGGCGGCGAGCGCTCGCATGTTCGCGTTCGAGGCCAGGTTGACCGCGTTGAGGCAGTCCTCCATTCCGACGACGAGCACCGCATCGGCGTATCCGTGACGGATGCGGCGCATTGCTTCGCCGAGGGCGATGGCCCCGCTGGCGCAGGTGGCCGAGATTCCCTGCCCGGGCCCGCGGAAATCGTAGCGCTGGCTCAGCAGCGCCGCGGCCGAGTCGGGTGCACCGTGGATCGCCAATGTCAGGGGAACCGAGCGGGGGCCGCCGTCGAGCAGTGAGCGTGTGGCGTTCTGCATGGCATCGACGGGGCCGGAGCCGGTGGCGGCGATGACGGCTGCGCGGGATCGGTCCCAAGGGAGGCCGTCAGCGTCATCGGCCTGCGCTCCTGCATCCGTTTTCGCCCCCGTGTCCGGGCGTGCGATTCCTGCCTGCACCAGGGCCTGGTCTGCGGCGGCGATGGCCCAGTGCTGGACCGGGCTGAGTCGGCGAGCGAGAGATCGGGGCAGGACCGCCTCAGCGTCGAAACCTGTCACCTGGCCACCGATGCGCACCGCCAGATCCGCAAACTGCTCCCCCTCGAGTCGACCGATTGCGCTGCGGCCGGTGACCACGGAGTCCCACAGTGCGTCGACGTCGTTGCCGCTCGGCGTGATCGCGCCCATTCCGGTGATGACGACGCGGCTGCCTTCGGTGGTCGGTGCGCCCCGGCCTGTGGAGACCTGTCCGCTCACAGTCGCTGTCCTAGTCCGTCCATAATGAGGTCAACGGTTTCGACGCGCCGAATCTTCCCGCCGACCGTCCTTGGCAGGTGCTGGAGCCGATAGACGCGACGGGGAACGAACTGCGGCGCCAGGCGGGCACGTGCATGTTTCAGCAGCGCGGTCTTGTCTGCGCTCACTTCGATGACGAGGGCGATGAGGCTGCCCAACGCCGGGTCCTCGAGGGCGATGGCGCATACCTCGCCGAGGTTGTCGTACGTTTCGAATGCCCGCTCGACTTGCGGCAATGAGACCTTGTGACCACCGGTGATGGCGATATCGCCGGCCCGACCGGCCAGCTGCAGCCTGCCGTTCTCGATCCGCCCCTGGTCATCGACTGTGGCCCAACCGTCTGCTCCACGCAGCACCGCGTCGGTGGTGCCGGTGACGTAGCCGTATGAGCAGGCCGCGGCCCGGATCCACAGCGTGCCGAGTTCTCCCTCGGGAACCTCGGCGCCGGACTCGTCCCGAATCTGAGCACCGATGGTCGGATAGACGGTGATCCAGGTGCCGTCACCGTCACGGCTGTCGCCGATGAAACCGATCTCTGCGGCACCGTAGTAGCTGATCAGTCGTGTTTCCGGGAGGATCTCGGCGAGGCGGTCGCGGATGCTCGCCGGCAGATTGGCTCCGCCGGTGACGACGAGGTCGAGGTGGGTGAAACGTTCGGGGTCACGGCGGGCCGCCTCGGCGAGGGCGCGGACGACTGCGGGAACTGCGACGACACGGGAGATGGCCTCGGATTCGATGCGCCGACCCATTGTGATCGGGTCGAACTCGTCGGCGACGTGCACGCTGCCCCCGGTCGCGAGGCTCTCGATGATCGCGTAGAGCGTGAGGCTGTAGGACACAGGGCCAGGTGCCAGTGTCGCGACTCTGGGCAGCGGTTCGAGGTGGGCTGAGGAGACTGAGACATTGTCGCGATACTGCTGCCGCGTCTTGATGAAGGCCTTCGGGTTGCTCGTCGTGCCCGAGGAGAAGAGCATCAGGAAGGGCTCGGACGCATCGCGGACGGCGGGTGCGGGGGTCGGACTCGCGGGCGGCTCACCGGCGGCGACGGTCCCGTGAGTGGAGGCGGTGGCGTGTGTGCGGGCGGCTTCGCGGGCGCGGAAGTCGGCGAGGCTGATGACTGTACCGGTCCAGGAGGAGGCGAGCGCCTCGGCGAGAGTGGGTGAGTCACTGATGATCACACCGATTCCGGTGGCCCGGATGACACCGACCTGGTGGGTCAGCGGCCAGCGCGGATCGATGGTCGCGGACACGGCGCGGTACCCGGCAAGCCCGGCGATGATGCGCGAGGTGTGAAACGCCGAGGTGATGCTGATGGCAGTGATAGGGATGCCGTCGGTCTCCGGCGCGGGCATCGGCGGGTCGGTCTGCGCTCGATGAAGTTCATCGACGACGGCGAACATCCGGCGAGAGTCTTCGACGAGTTCGGAGTAGGTCAGCCGCTCGTCAGCGCCGACGAGGGCGAGCTGCTCGGGATGGCTCCCAGCGACGTTGAGAACTGTCGAGGTGATCGGCACGTATGACCTCCAGATAGCTGCGGCCTGGCCGGATCCGGGTGCGTCCTCAGCCTGCCGATGGGCCCGGTCTGGGCCGCTTCCCCAGTATAGGAGTCACCGGTTTCAATTCTTAATCTGTAATCATTCAATTATCGGGCTTCGGTCGATCGGCGCGAAAACGCGCAATTGTCTAACCGGAGACGACAATCCGAAATATCGGATTAAATTTCGACCTGACCCTGCTACCAGCGCAGACGTGGCGCATCATCCATTTTCCCTTGCTTTCGATAACCGCCCGGAACTACTCAGCAAAGCAGGCTCTTTGACATTCCATTAACTGCCGTTATACGTTGACCTGGCTCTAACGAAATACCATTTCCATATCGTGGAATCACGGGCGTTGCCGCCCCAGAGTCCATTCCCATGTCGCTCGGTCATCGACGACCGAGACACCCATACCGAGATACCAACGAAGGGACTCACTGTGGAGCCTCAGCCCCAGGCGAACAGCGCCGATCCGGACGAGCTCAAGTTCACCCCGCAGGAAACCCACACTCCGGGGGTGAAACCCAACCGGTCGGGCATCGGCAAGATGCGGTGGGCGATTGCGATCCTGCTGTTCTTCGGTGTGCTCATCAACTACATCGACCGCAGCTCGATCGCTGTGGCAGAGGGCCATATTCGGGAGGACTTCGGGCTCACCGCTGGTGAGATGGGCATCGTCCTGTCCAGTTTCGGCTGGTCCTACGTGCTCATGCAGATTCCTGCCGGCCTCCTCCTCGACAAGATCGGCATCAAGTGGGTCTTCAGGGTCGCGACGATCATGTGGAGCGTCTCCTGCTTCATCACTGCGATCATCAGCGGCACCGGTCTGCTCATTCTGGCTCGCATCATCCTCGGCATGGCCGAATCACCGATCTTCCCCGGAGCGATGAAGGCAACGGGCTATTGGTTCCCGCGCTCCGAACGCGGAACGGCGACAGCGATCTTCGACTCCGGTCAGCGCCTGTCCAATGTCATCGGCTTCCCACTCGTGGCCATTGCCGTCGTGTCCTTCGGCTGGCGCGGAGCCTTCGTGGCCATGGGCATCCTCAGCCTTGCCTATGTGTTCGTCTTCTTCTGGAAGTATCGCGACCCCAAGGAGATGAACCGTCTTGGCAAGCTGAACGACTCCGAACTCGAATACATACGTGAGGGTGGAGCGCAGGACGAGGACGCACCTCGCCCCAACCCTCTGGCCAACCTCGGCTACATCCTCAAGCAGCGCAAAGTCTGGGGCATGTCCCTGGGCCTCGGATGCGCCGGCTATACGCAGTGGATGCTCCTGACGTGGCTGCCTGGTTACCTGCAGTCGGAGATGGGCATGAGCGTGATGTCCTCGGGTATCTTCACTGCCCTGCCTTGGCTCGTCGCCGTGGCCGTCGAGTTCATCTTCCCCGGCTGGCTGCTTGACCACCTGATGCGGATCGGGAAGTCAGGCACGGCTGTCCGCAAGACCTTCATCGTTGCGGGGATGCTCCTGGCCATGACGGTGATGGGGGCGGCCTTCACAGAGGACCCGGGCTGGGCCCTGTTCTGGATCACCCTGGGCACCAGCGGGATCACGGTCTCCTTCTGCGTCACCAACTCCCTGCCTGCGCTCATCGCCCCCGAGGGCGGGATCGGTGCGACAGGCTCGATCATGAACTCGGTGAACAACCTCATCGGCGTCTCGGCACCGATCGTCACTGGCTTCGTTGTTCAGGCCACCGGCGGTTTCGGAGCCGCGTTCATCGTCTGCGGAGTCATCCTGGGCATCGGCATCTTCTTCTACACGGTGGTGCTCGGACCGATCGTTCAGATCCCAACCGCCGAGGAGCGCGCCGCTGCAAAGTCCGCCGGAAACTGACAGCTTCTCGACGAGCTCCCCGCGCACCACCGCACTCGCCCGCGCCCTGAGATCTGGAGGCACGGGCGAGTTCGCGTCGATGACCATAGATTTGAATTTAATATACTTTAAAGTATTCAGATACTTTGATGTATCCTGAATGCATGGCATCATCACCCAAGCGTCCCCGCCTCACACGCAGAGAGAGCCAGGAGAGAACTCGCAGCGACCTCATCGCTGCGGCAATCGACCTCTTTGCCACGAATGGCGTGGCGGGCTCCCCGCTCAATGCGGTCGCCGAGCACGCAGGCTTCAGCCGGGGTGCGATACATGGGAATTTTGCCGACAAGGTCGAACTCGCCAGCGCCGTGGTCCATTCGGTCGCGATTGACCTGGGCACACAGCTGACTGAAGTTCTGTCCCGCCCCGCCTCAACCAGAACACGGCTGGCGAACTACATCACCACCTCGATGGACTACTCCCGAACCAAACCGGCCTCGGCGGCAGCCATCGTCGCCGCGGTCGAGTACCTCAGCCGCAGCGGCGCCGAATCTTATGACGATCGGGCCAAGGACTCCGCCGGCGATCTGGTCGCACTGTTCGAGGAGGGACAACGACTCGGGCAGATGCGCAGATTCGACCCGCTCACGATGGCTCTGGCACTCCGTTCGGTCCTCGACACGACGGCCGCGAGCCTGAGCCGCAGAGGAGGATCCGCCCATACAGAAGCCATGACCTCTGAGTTGTTGGCACTCTTCGACCACGCCACCCGCAGCACCACAACCGCAGATCCACAAGGAACACATTCATGATCCGCACCTACCGCACTACGGTCCGAGGCCGCTTCGCCGACCTCAACGACTCCCAGCGCACAGCACTGCGAGCGGCGCAGGACGATCACGATATGTTCACCGCGCGCTTCACCTCGGAGGGCACGTTCCTCTACACGTCCGAACTGGTCACTTATCAGCACCGGTTCGAGATCGTTGTCGAGGAGGAATCTCCCGACGATGCCGAAGTGATCGCCCATCTGCGCGCCGAAGAGCTCGCGAAGGCCGACCTCGACAAGAGGGGCCTAAGCGGCAGACTCGTCGACATCTCATCGGTCTGCGTCGAGGACGTCAAGCTGTGTCGAAGGGTGAGTCGATGAGCCTCGCGGCTGCACTGCTTGTGTCTTGCTCGAAGAGCGGACTGGACATGCGCATATCCGGAGCACTCGAACGGGTCGGCTTGTCCTTCGACGATCTGCGACGCCTGCGGGCCATCGGCCGCCGCGACGACGGCTCGAAGACCTCGGACGAAGGGCTGACCCGCTCCGAGCTCGCCGAGGCGATGGATGAGTCAGCTTCACAGGCTCTGCGCGCAGTGCGGCCCCTGGAGAAGCTCGGCTGGGTCGAGCGATCCGAGAGCGGCACTTTCGTCCTCACCGAGAGCGGAGCCTTCCTCATCGACCAGGCCGAAGGGCTCGCGGAGGCGGCGGCTCAGAAATGGTTCGCCGACACCAGCACTGATCCCGCCCAGGTGACGACAGCACTGGGCGGGCTGCGCTCTCACCGCATCGCGACCAGCTGAAACTTCTGTGCCGCCCCACACACATGTCGAGGCTCCGACTATATTCACTCCCATCGTCCGCGAAAGAGAGTAGAGGAGCAATCGGTGCGAGAATCACGTCGGATTCCGCACTGATTGCTCCTTTACTCAGCAGCGATCGACGTTACGCGCCGGTCAACTGCAGCTCAGCGTGACGGTCAGTCAGCGACGTAGTACATGCGCTTGTTGACGAACTCGTCCATGCCGTAGGGGCCGAGCTCGCGGCCGAAGCCTGAACGCTTGGTGCCGCCGAACGGAATCTCCGCACCTTCGCCGCCTGGTGTGTTGACGTTCGTCATGCCCACGTCGAGACGCTGAGCCAGCTTCGCAGCACGCTCTTCGTCCTTCGAGAACACGGCGCCGCCGAGACCGAAGCGGGTGTCATTGGCCAGCGTGAGTGCTTCGTCGTCGCTGCTCACCTTGTAGACGGTGGCCACGGGTCCGAAAAGCTCCTCGCGGTAGGCGTCCATGTCCGAGGTGATCCCGGTCAGCACGGCTGGCGATACGTAGGCGGAACCGTCGCTGGCGAGCTCGCCGCCGACGAGTTTCGCACCCTGCTCGACTGCACGGTCGAGCTGCTTGCGCAGGTTCTCCGCAGCACCACGTGAGGACATGGGCGAATACTTGCCGTCGCCCGCCTCGTCGGGGGTGCCCTTCGTCCAATCCTGGGCGCGCTTGGTCAGTCCGGACACGAAGTCATCGTAGATGTCATTCATGACGATCATCCGCTTGTTCGCGTTGCAGACCTGACCGGTGTTGTAGAGGCGGGTGCCCCACGCCGTGTCCACAGCTTCGTCCATGTTGTCAGTGTCGAGGACGATGTAGGGATCGGAGCCGCCGAGCTCGAGGACAGCCTTCTTGAGGTTCTTGCCCGCTGTGGCGGCCACGGCCGAACCGGCACGCTCGGAGCCTGTCAGCGAGACGCCTTCGACCCGGTCATCGGCGATGACGGTCTCGATCTGCTCATGCGTGGCGTAGATGTTGTTGTACACGCCCTCGGGAACTCCTGCCTCCTTCATGATGTCGGCGATGATCGCCGATGAACGGGGGCAGATCTCCGCATGCTTGAGGATGATCGTGTTTCCCAGCACCAGGTTGGGCGCCGCGAAGCGGGCGACCTGGTAGTACGGGAAGTTCCAGGGCATGATGCCCAGGAGTGCTCCGACGGGTCGGCGCTGGATGAATGCCTTGCCGCCCGACATCGATTCGATCGGCTCGTCCGCGGCGAACTTCGGGCCGTTATCCGCGTAGTAGTTGAAGATGGCCTCGCAGAACTCGGCCTCTTCGATGCCTTCGGCGACGGGCTTGCCCATCTCCAAGGCGATGACCGTCGCGAGTTCTTCCTTGCGCTCACCGAACAGGGCGGCGACCTTGTTCACGATCGCACCGCGCTCCTCAATCGTCTTCTCGCGCCAGCTCAGGAAGCCCTTGTGAGCTGCGTCGAGAGTCTCCTCGATCTGCGCGTCAGTGGCGTTGTCGAATCTCTCGACGACCTCGCCCGTGGCTGGGTTCTCGACACGGTAGCCGCCTGCAGCACTGCCTACATTGCTCATTCCAGACTCCTTTGACTAGTGGCGCCCTGGTGGCGCCGGATAAGGCGTTTGCATCGCTGTTCACCGCCGAAATCGACGGATCGCGTATGCCTGCCTCTCACGCTATCAACACGTGACGTGCGCAACAAGTGGCGGAACCTGGGGGAATCATCAGTTCGCGACAGCCCGGACCACCCTCGCCGAGGTTGTGCGGATTTCGCGGGTGATGTCACGAAATCCGCATCCACGGCACGACGGGCTCACGATATCTGCACCGCGCCGCGGCGCTCATTCAAGGCTGAGTCAGGTTTTTGCGTCAAGGCAACAGCGAAATTCTGACTCAGCGTTGAACGAGGCGGCCAACCCTTCGTTGTGACGGAACGGCTCAGAAGATCGAGCTGTAGGCATTGAGCGCCAGCTGTCCGCCGAGGTGAGCGTAGAGAACCGTCGAATCCTTCGCCACTGCGCCCCGGTCTCCGGCATCAGCCTGGCCTTCGTCTTCAGCCTGACCGTCGGCACCAGCTGGGCCGACGGCATCAGCTTGGCCGACGAGGTCGAGGAGGCCAGCCATCGACTTGCCCTCGTAGACAGGGTCGAGGATGACACCTTCGAGTTCCGCGGTTGTGCGGATCGCGTTGATGGTCGATTCGTCGGGGATGCCGTAGGCCGGGCCTTCCCAGCCGGAGCGGATGTCGACATCCTCATCGGTGATCTCCCGACCGAGTCCGATGAGACCTGCTGCGTTGTTCGCGATGCGTTTGACCTGATCACGGGTCTTGTCCAGGGTTGCAGAGGCGTCGATGCCGATGACCTGGCGATGTGGACCTCCTGCCGCCTCGAGTGCGGCGAAGCCCGCGATCATTCCCGCGTGGGTGGAGCCGGTGACCGTGCATACGATGATCGTGTCGAAGAAGACGCCGAGCTCCTTCTCCTGCTCGGCGACCTCGTAGGCCCAGTTGACGAATCCGAGTGCACCGAACTTGTGCTCAGAGGCACCGGCCGGGATGGGGTAGGGCCTGCCTCCTGCAGCCTCAACCTCCGCGATGGCATTCTCCCAGCTGGACCGGATGCCGATGTCGAATCCAGCCGAGTCGAGATGCACATCGGCGCCCATGATGCGGGAGAGTTCGATGTTGCCGACCTTGTCGTTGACCGGGTCATCCCAGTCGACCCAGCGCTCCTGCACGAGGCGCGACTTCAGCCCCAGGTGCGCCGCGACGGCAGCGACCTGGCGAGTGTGGTTCGACTGGTAACCGCCGATCGAGACGAGCGTGTCCGCGCCGGAGGCGAGGATGTCGGGAACGATGTATTCGAGCTTGCGGGTCTTGTTGCCCCCGAACGCGAGACCGGAGTTCACGTCCTCTCGCTTGGCCCACACCCGAGCCCCACCGAGGTGGTCGCTCAGTCGCTTCAGCTCGTGGACCGGGCTGGGCCCGAAGGTCAGCGGGTAGCGTTCGAAATCGGTGATTGGCATGGTGTCCTCTTCGTCTGGTGGTGCTGGAAGCTGGAGAGCAGCTGCTTCAAGCCGCTGCCGATAAGTGCCGGCGATATGCAATATATTGCATTCTGGTGAGGACTACAATGGGGCCAGCGCCCTGTCCCACATGCCAGGACTGCCGGGCGCGTCCACCCTGTAGACATCCACCCCATAGATCAGGATCGAGAGGTCGAGAGTGCCGATTCCCACGAATGCGCCGATCCCCCAGCGGAGGCTGCTGCGCGATGACGTCTATCGCTCGATCCGCGACGCCATCGTTCGGGGCCAACTGGCTCCCGGGGAACAGCTGCGTGACCAGGAGCTGGGCGCATGGCTGCAGGTCTCACGCACTCCTGTCCGCGAGGCTCTTCAGCGCCTGGCACAGGCCGGATTGGTCGTGGCCGAACCGGGACGCATGACCCGCGTGGCACCGGAGAATCCCGAGGCAGTCGTCCACGCCCGCCAGATCGCGGCTCAGCTGCACGCTTTAGCCATGAGCCTCGCATTCCCGCACCTCAACGAATCCGATATCTCCGGAATGGAAGCCGCCAACGAAGAGCTGAGATCGGCCCTGCGCAATGCCGACATCGACGCTGCCATCACCGCCGATGATGCATTCCATGAGGTCGCACTGGCTCGCAGCGGCAATCCCCTCATTCCCGATCATCTGGAAGTCGTCACCGCGACGCTGCGCCGAGCCGAATATCTGCATTTCGATTCCGTCAAGGGATCCGCCTCGCCCCAGCAGCACGCGGAGATCGTTGCCTCCGTCCGTGCCGGCGACGCCGACCGGGCGATGGCACTGACATGCGAGAACTGGTCAACACTCACCAGCGATAGGGCCGACTGACCCCGCCTGCTGACCCAACCGGGATAGTGCGCGTTCAAATTAATTCATCAAGTGATTAGATGTCTCGTGTATTGTTATGCCCACGATCACCGACGATCAAAGGAAGAACATTGCATTCGATGATGAAACGCACACTGCCCATCAGCTTGATCCTGGCCCTCGTGCTCGGCCTGGCACTTGCACTCACACCGCGAACCGACGCCGCCGCCTCCCCGCCCAGCCAGGACCAGAGTCACACCTCATCGGGGTGCGGGGTCGAGAATAAGCCAGGGAACGACCAGGGCACGATCACCTCGGCGGGCGAGGAACGAACCTACCGGGTCAACATTCCCCGCGACTACGACTTCACCGCCCCGCTGCCGCTGATCCTCGGCTTCCACGGCAGGGGCTCCGACGGAGCGGAGTTTCAGAACTACACCGGACTCCCCGCACTGCCTGCCATCACGGTCTTCCCCGACGGCATCGCCGAGGACGGAAAACGTGCCTGGCAGGGCGCGCCATACGCCAGCGGAGCCGACGACGTGCGCTTCGTCGCCGATCTGCTCGACTCGATCGAAAGTGAATACTGCATCGATCTCGATCGCGTCTACGCGACCGGAAAGTCTAACGGCGGCGGGATGGTCTCGGTCCTCGCCTGCCAGCTGCGGGACAGATTCTCCGCCTTCGCCACCGTCGCCGGCGCCTACTACCCGCAGTCCTTCGCGGGATGTGATTACTCCGATCCGACGCCGATGCTCGCCATCCACGGCACCGGCGACGCCACCATGCACTATGAGGGGGGCGAGCGCCAGGGTGAGATCTATCCGGCAGTGCGAACCTGGCTGGAGCCATGGACAGAGGCCGCAGGCTGCACAGGCTCGAAGGACAGGAAAGTCGGCAAGAAGGGTGAGAAAGTCGTGCGCACCCAGTGGCAGAACTGCCAGGACGGGGCCGATGTCGAACTCTATTCTGTTGCCGACGGCGGGCACGTCTGGCCAGGTGAGACCATGTACAGCGGAGGCGGTTATGTCACCGAGCACTTCTCCGCCACGGAAACGATATGGGCCTTCTTCGAGAATCACCCACGCATCGATGAGTGACCCTTGACACTCGATTCACTAAGTGATTAGATGACTTAAACACTTGAAGGAGAGAGCCATGACAACACCCATCGGACTCGTCGAACGACTCACTCGTGAGATAGTCGAGACCATTCGCTCACAGAACCTGCAACCCGGCCAGACCCTGCCCTCGGCCAAAGCCCTGGCAGAACGCTTCGAGGTCACAGTCCCCACCGTCCGCGAGGCCCTGCGCCGCCTCGAGGCCACCGGATCGGTCGAGCTCAAGCACGGTTCCGGGACCTATGTGCGGGAGGCGATCAACCGCCGGATCCTCGACAACCCGCACTATGTGCCCGTCGACCTCGCCGCCGCCATCGAGCTGCTCGATGCTCGCATCGCCATCGAACCCGGCATCGCAGAGCTTGCGGCGAGCGTTCAGGGCAAGGATGCCGTGCAGACGATGGAGACCGCGGTCGACAATGCACTGCAGCTGCACACCGAGGTGCCTGCGGGACACTTCCACGTGGAGCTGGCCAAGGCCGCGGGGAACCGAGCCCTGCACGAGATGCTCGTCTCGCTGCTGGCCATCCACTCCCGCACTCAGCAGGCGGCCCGGTTCACCTACGACCGTCTCCGCGACCACGATGAGCACGCCGACATCCTCGATGCCATCAAGCGCGGCGACGGACTCGAAGCGTCACATCGGACCCGTAAGCACCTCGAGAGCATCAGGGCCGCCGTCCTCGCCGATTGGTCGGAACGCACCGACGCCGAGGAGGCCACGGCCGCCGAGTCCCTCGCTGCGACCGATTCGCCCGCACTCACCGAAGGAACCGAGCAGTGACCCGTCAGAGCGTGACCGTGATCCGACCACAGGTTCGCAAGTACGGGCAACTGACCTCGCTCGAGGTCGAAGTCGCGAAGGAGGACAACGCTCTCCTCATCCTGCCTGTCGGTGCCTGCGAGCAGCACGGCGACGGACTCCCTCTGAGCACCGACAGCATCCGAGCCGACCATGTGGCCATGGCGGTGGCCGAAGAACTGGCAGTGGCCGAAGAACCGGCGGCGGCCGAAGATCTGGTCGGCAGTGACAGAACCGTGCCTGGCCGGGCCTTCGTCCTCCCGAGCATCGACTACGGAGTGTCTCCTCATCACGGGAATCTGCCCGGGACGGTCAGCCTCGATCCGCGGACCTTCGTCGACGTCGTCACCACGATCGCCGGCCAGCTCTGCGACTCCGGTTTCACCCGCATCCTGGTGATCACCGGCCACGGGGGCAATATCGCCGCCCTCGGCGTCGCCCAACAGGTGCTGTTGAGCTCCCACCCGGAACTCGCCTTCGCCTACTCACCGGTCAGCGGCCTGGCCACCGAGACCACGGCGGCACTGCCCCGCACCGAAGTCAGCGGGCACTCCGGGGAATCAGAGACCTCGCAGATGCTGGCCATCGACGACCGCCTCGTCGACTCGGCCCATCTGAGCGCCGGAGCCACAGCATTAGACGAACTGTCTCCGCGGGCGCGACTGACCCGGACCAAATCACCGTCGAGCGCCGTCACCTTCGACCAATACTCTGACAACGGGGTCCTCGGGGATCCACGTACCGCCACGGCTGCGGCAGGGCAGGACATCCTCGGCGAGGTCATCTCTGCACTAGTCGCCTACTCCCGGGAGATGCTGCGCCTATGACAGCCTTCGCCGCCTGATCTCAGCGGTCGTCTGCCCCAGCAGACTTCCGCCACCGCCACACCTTCCCCATCTCAGTCCCACCTCTCTGACCAATGGAGTTCACGGGTAGCGCCGAGTCGTGCCCAAATGCTCCTTCATCACCTGGACAAACAGGAGCCAGCCATGGAAACGACCACCACCGACAAACCCACTCGGGAGCGACTCCCAGGCGTCATCCGATTCCTCAACGTCATCGAGAACGTCGGCAACCGACTCCCGCACCCCTTCTGGCTGTTCTGGATCCTGGCAGGCATCCTCGCCGTCCTCAGCCTCGTCCTCTCCTTCATGGGAGTCGGGGTCAACGACCCCGGCACCGGAGAATGGACACCGGTGAACAACCTGCTCAGCGGCGACGGGATCGCGATGGCGGTGAGCACCTCGCTCGACGCCTACCAGGCCTTCCCACCGCTGATCACGATCATGGTCGTCATCATGGGCGTGGCCCTGGCAGAGCGCACCGGACTCCTGTCCACGGCGATGAAGGTCTCGATCGCACGGGTACCCGCATCCCTCATCGTCTTCACCGTCGCGTTCATGGGGACGGTCTCCCACGTTGCTTCGGCCGCGGCCTACGTCATCCTCGTCCCGCTGGGCGGCATGGTGTTCAAGGCGGTCGGCCGCTCTCCCGTCCTCGGCGTCATCGTCGCGTACACCTCGATCGCCTCGGGATATGACGCCAGCCCGATCCCGACTCCCAATGATGCGATCTTCGCAGGAATCACCTCGGCGGCGGCCCACATCATCGATCCCGACTATCTGGTCACCCCGATCGGCAACTGGTACTTCAACATCGCCAGCTCAATCCTGTTGGCCATCGTCATCACCATCGTCACCGAGCTCGTGCTCACGAAGCGGCAGAACCTCGAGGCCGACGAGGACGCCGAGCACGAAGACCTCGTCATCACCGACAGGGAACGCTCAGCCCTGCGGTACTCGATGTTCGCAGTGATCGCGATGCTCCTCTTCGTCGTCGTCCTGGTGGTCCCGGACAACGCTCCCCTGCGCGGAGACGGTCCCATCGGAGAGTCCCCGTTTCTGACCGGCATCGCGTTCATCATCGCCATGCTCTTCGGCGTCGGCGGCATGGTCTACGGGTTCCGTGAGGGCACGATCGAGAAGTTCGCCGACGTCCCCAAGCTCATGAGCCAGGGCATCGTGTCCATGGCCCCGGTACTCGTCCTGTTCTTTGCGATCGCGCAGTTCCTCGAGTACTTCGAGTGGACGAACATCGGCATGCTGGTTTCAGTGTCGAGCTCGGAACTATTCACCGGCCTCGGTCTGCCGACCTGGGTCATCTTCATCCTCGTGCTGCTCGTCCTCTCGGTCGTCAACGTCCTCATCACCTCCGGATCGGCCATGTGGGCGATCATGGCCCCGGTCATCGTGCCGATGCTCATGCTCCTCGACGTTCCGCCTGAGACCTCGCAGGCGATCTTCCGCATCGCCGATTCGGGCTCGACTTCGATCACCCCGATGAGCCCCTACTTCATCCTTGCCCTCGGCTTCATGCAGCGCTACCAGAAGTCCGCCGGCATCGGCACCCTCGCCTCCCACACCCTGCCGTTGGCGGTGTGCATGACAATCATGTGGAGCCTGCTCTTCTTCCTCTGGTGGGGCCTGGGCATCCCGCTGGGCCCAGACGCTCCGGTGCGGTGATCGGGTCGAATCCGATGGGGGACACCCCATTCGGTTCGGCAGGTCCTCGGAGCCCCGAGTCAGATCAGGCCCCCGTCTCCCGGCGCTGTGAAGCGGCGGGGGCGGGGGCCTGATCGATGGGCAGCGTACGAACGCAGCACGAGGCGGTTCAGGGTTCGACGATCTCCTGGTCTGTGTTGGAGTATTCGATCGAACCGGCAGTGGCGCCGACCAGTCCCATCGTCACCCGGAGCAGTCCTGGCTTGACGTCATCCAGAGTCGGCGGTGTGTCGGTGCCGATCGTCAGCGAAGAACCATCCTTTGTCGTGGCGGTGATCGAACCGATGTACACTTCGACGTCTCCCTTGAGCGTCATCGTGTCGGCCGTAGTCAACAGCCCACCGCCCTCGGGCTCGTAGGGCGGACTGACCGTGAGTGAGAATCCGGCGATCGAGATCTCGTCCGCCGAGATCTTCAGTGCGCGGGTGGATCCCCCATCAGCTGTGGGAACACTGACGATCGCGATCCCGCTGAGACCCTTGAACGACAGCGACTCCGAACCCAACGCCGCAGGAGTCTCCGTGAACATCGGTGCGTCGTCGTCTTTCGTCGCCTCGACAGGCTCGGTCGGCTCTTCGGTCGGCTCTTTGGTCGGAATTCCAGATTCGGTGGGATCCGGTGTCGCTGGATCTGTCGGCTCATCCGATGGTGTCGGTGATTCGCTGGGTCCCGGAGCAGCCGGATCCGTCGGTGTCTCCGTCGGAGTTCCCGGCTTGATCGGAGTCGAGGGCCTCGTATCCGTTCCTGGACCGGATGTATCCGGACTCTCGCACCCGGTCTTCGGGGTGCACAGTGGGGCTGATTGGGCTGTCATCGACGCCAATCCCAACGTCGAGGGAACGCTCAAGGCGAGTACTGCCAGGAGCAGCGCGCCACGGCGGCTGGACTTCCTCATGAGCTCTCCTCTTCGCTGGCGGACTCCGCGTCTCCCCTCCGTTCGGCACTCAGTGCCTCGAACTCCTCAGTCTCCTGGTCCTCGGAACGAGGCGCATCTGCTGCCGGCTTCCCGGGACCCTGCCCCTCGGTGCCAGCGACTTTGTCGCGCGGTCCCATCCAAGCAACAACAAGAATTGCACCGATGGTGGACAGCAACATGCCGATGATGAAACCGCCGAGATTGACTCCGACCAAGGAATAGACCGCGAGCACGAGCGCGATGATTCCGTAGAACATGTGGTGGGTCGGCTTGTAGGTCGCGAAGAGCCCAAGCGCCACAAGTGCAATCGGAACAACCGTGGCCTGCAGCCCCTCGATACCGAACTGAATCTGCAGATTTCCGGTGTCGAGCTGTCCGGAGAAGAAGAGTTCGATTCCTCCGATGATGACCAGCAGTCCGCCGACGAAGGGGCGTTGCCGACGCCAGTTGCGGAAACGGTGACTCTTCTTCGCCGTGGACTGTTTTAACTCGTCGTTCTCCGGTTCGGAATTCTCCATGCCGATGGCCGCCTCCTCAGCTTCGCGACGGCTCCGTCGCGAAGTCAGGATCCCTGTGCTCCGCTGCCCGTCGGTTGGTGGATCTTCCATCAATCGCACGTTTCAGATCCGTCTGTCAGCTTCAACTTCATGTCCTTGAGGGTGAATACCGAAGCCGTGGTGGTCCACGAGTCCTGCTTCAGGTCCGTAATCGAGACCGTGTCGGAGTCCTGGGCGAAGTCTCCCTTGTCACCCTTTTCCTTGGTGTTGACATCGGATGCGTCAACGCCGATCCGAATGTTCTTGAACTCGGCGTCGCCCTCGAGCCCAGTCATGCCGATCTGAAGATTTTTGGCGGATGCCGGTTCTTTGCCGCCACCGGCGGTGATGAGGACGCCCACCTTGCCCATCGGTGTGTCGGTGACCGCCGACTGGCAGAGGTCGGCGAGCGTCGCGTCCTTGATGTTGGCCATCACGACCGAGTGCTTTTCACCTTCGCTGCCCTTCGCGGTTCCGCTGTACTGGGAGAACCCGGTCCCCTCAAGCTGCGAGGAGGTGATCTTGAACTGACTTCCCGAGACTGCGAAAGAGACTGGGACGGCGCCTTGAGCCACTCCTCCCATCAGAATGGCGGATACGACTCCGGTAGGAATTGCCACGAGCGCGATGCGCCCTGCATGTGACGAACCGATTTTGCGAATGCTGGGGAACTTCATTGATTCTCCTCACGACACCGACTGCTATGTCGGCGCCGATATCGTGACGTAAGTTACTAGCAGGTGTTACTGGCGAGTATATCGGTCCTCGACGTCGAGTCAACACTTCGATTCGACTTTTTCACGACGGCTGTAGGCCAAGCGGTCCTGCGCCCAAGAATTTTCTCCTCAGAAGTTTCCCACCGAATCACTGCCAGGGCAACGCCGCAACGATGCTCACCACGCAGTTTCCACGAGCACCGGGGTCAGCTGCCCTTCTGGGCACGCGCCAGCTTCTTGGCCTTCAGCGAATCCCGCACCTCACGCAATTTGTCGCGCTTACGACGACGGCCCGCTTCCGCGGCTCTGATCTGCTCCATCGTCGGCTCATGATCACCCATGCCGACCTGCAGCTCGGCGGGTGTGATCTCACGCATGATGCCGACATCGATGCGCTTGCGCAGCCGCAGAATCTCAAGACGCAGGATCCTGGACAAGAAGTACAGGCCCAGAAGGTTGGGGAAGGCCATGAGGAAGAAGATCGCGTCTGAGAACGCAATGACTGACTCCAGCGACATCGACGCACCCACAATGACGGCCAGGATCCAGAAGACCTGGTACGCCTTGTCTGCCTTCTTCGAGCTGCCCGTCAGGTACCCCAGAGCCTGTTGGCCGTAGTAGCCATAGGCAAGGATCGTCGAGAATGCGAAGAGCACGACGCAGATCGTGAGCAGGACCGGGAACCATCCGGCGACACTCGCGAAGGCCTCGGACGTCAAGCCGATTCCGTCTTCGGAGGTCGAATCGTAGAGGCCTGTGGTGATGATGGCCAGGGAGGTCAGGGTGCAGACGATGACCGAGTCGATGAGCGGTTCCCACATCGCCACGAAGCCCTCTGTCGCCGGCTTCGTCGTCTTCGATGCGGCATGGGCCATACCGGCCGAGCCGACGCCTGCCGCATTTGAGAACAGGGCACGCTGGATGCCGACGATGGCGACGCCGATGATTCCGCCGGTGACGCCGTCGGGGCTGAATGCCCCGGTGAACATCAGCACGAATGCGTGCGGGATCTCGCTGACATTCATAGTGAGGATGACGAGAACGCTGAGGAAGTAGAGGACCGCCATCATCGGGGTCAGCTTCGAGGTCCACTGCCCGATCTTCTTGATTCCGCCGAGGATGACCAGAGCTGTGAGAGCCGCGAACACGACACCGATGAGCCACGATTTTCCGTCGAGGAAGCTGCCTTCACCACCGGTGGCCTTGACGAGGATCGAGGCGGCCTGATTGGCCTGGAACAGGTTGCCTGCTCCGATCACACCGATCACAGTGGTTGCGGCGTAGAAGACTGCGAGGAATCTTCCCAACTTGGGGCGGCCGATCTCGGCCAGCCCGTCACGCAGGTAGTACATGGGGCCACCGGAGACTGTCCCATCGGCATGGACCTTTCGGTACTTCACACCCAGGGTCGCCTCGGCCATCTTCACGGTCATGGCGAAGAAGCCGAAGATGATGATCCACAGAGCAGCCCCGGACCCGCCGATGGTGATGGCGACGGCCACACCGGCGATATTGCCCAGGCCCACCGTGCCGGAGAGCTCTGTGGCGAGCGCCTGGAAGCTCGATACCTGACCAGGGTCGGTCTTGCGTGTGAATCGCCCGCGGATGATTCCGAGCGAGTACTTCAACCCTGTGACCGGCTGAAATCTCAGATAGACGGTGAGGAAGACGGCGGCTGCCATGAGCCAGACGACGATGAGCGGAATGGCTAGGTCGCCGATCGTGAGCTCGAAGAAGACGATGTTGCTGAAGGCCTGCGCGATCGGACCGAAGAACGATTCGATTGCCTGGTCGACGCCTGAAGCTGTGATGTCAGGGCTTGCTGTGATGACAGGGCTTGCTGTGACATCGGGGGCCACTGAAACGTCAAGGGCTGGGGAAGCGGTAATCATCCGGTCGGCACTGATCGGCATGGAATCCAAGACAGCGATGTCGTGGACTTGGTCAGAATTTTCAATTATGGGATTCATTCTCACGGGCGCTTGGTTGCGATTCGTCCGGAGGATCGGTCCGGCACCGGCGCCTGAAGACAACCTAGCAACAACTTCACAAGCTGTCAGCTGATATTCAGCTTTCAACGAAGCCTGGGGCCACCGCCCTCATCCACTAGTCACTGGCGTCCGCGCAGGAAGTCAACGAAGCCGTGCGCAAGTGTCCGGTTGATCCGGATCAGATCGGCGTCCGCCTCGGCTACCTCCGCCTTGATGGATTCGTTGGTTTTGCCGTCGGGCAGCTGTAGCGGGTCCGAGCTCAGCCACTGCTGAACCTGCGCGGCGTCGGATTCGGGATGGAACTGTGTTCCCCACGCGAATTCCCCTACCCGGTAACCCTGGATCGGAGCATCGGACCCGGTGACCAGGAGTTCACCGCCGTCTGGCAGCTCCATCTCCTCCTGGTGGAAGAGGACCGCCGGAAACGTCTCCCCTGCAATGGCGCAGAACACTGGATCTTCCTCCCCCGCCGAGGTGGTGTGCAGATCGTAGATCCCGATCTGCGGGTGTTCCCGGCGGATGATCTTCGCCGAGGTGGCCGCGGCCAGGAGCTCCCCGCCGAGGCAGATGTTGAAGCTCGGGAACTCCCCCGCCGCCGATCGCTGCAACAGGTCCCTGACCTGGGGCAGCCATGGGTTGACGGTGTCCTCGAGGGGCCCGGCAGACCCGCCGAGGACGAGGAGAGCGGCATAGCTGTCACTATCAGCGGAGCCGACAAGCTCAGCGGAGCCGTCGAGAGCGGAAGGAATCTCATCGCCGAGGTAGGGACGAACGACAACCACCTCGGCGCCAGCTTCGGACAGCCACTCGCCGAACCTCTTCGGGCCAGCGCCGCTCTCGTGTTCGATGACCAGGATTCTCACTTCGCTCATGCCGACCATTGTCACCGATGCGAACCGGAGCCGTCGACAAGGTCTCGAATCCGAGAATGGGATGAAGCCGACAAGGTCTCGACTGCAACAGAACTCTGAAGCCGACAACGTGACAGATAGGCAGACGAAGCGGGGTCCGTGCTCGACGATGACGTCGTTGAGCACGGACCCCGGCACCACCTCGGCGGCGGTGTTTGAGTGGTTATTCCTATTTGAGTGGTTATTCCGAATTGAGATCTGAGCTGAGATCCGAGGGGTGGTCAGCCGACGATCGACCGAGCTCTGGACGTGGTGACGACCTTGTCCGCGACGATGGCTTTGCGCAGTGACAGGAAGAGCAGAACCATGCCGACGGAGAGCGCGATGTGCCCGAGTCCGGCGATGCCGGAGATCATGGCGCTGGACTCCAGGCCGAGCACGGTGAGCATGCCGTGCCAGATCATAGTGCCTGTGGTCAGGATGATGCCTGCGTTGTAGGTCCAGAAGAACCAGGAGAACATCTTGGTTCCCGAGAGGCCGAAGACCTTGTCGAGGACGAGGACGATGAGCAGGACGATGAAGCCGAGCGTGAGCAGGTGGGTGTGGACGACACTGAGCTGGGTGAAGCCTCCTTCTGGGAAATCGTTGGCCTTGGTGAACTCCCGGTAGAACAGGCCGGAGAGGACGCCGATGATCATGTATGCGAATGCCGCGTTGAATATCTTCTTCATGCTTCTACTTCATCAAGATCCGGCATTCGAATCCTGACCCAGAGGATTGAACTCTTATCCCAACTTTTGATTGATGTTCGTCCTCACACCCTCAAACCTCCCCATTTCGCAGGGAATCCGGCCCAGTGACGGTTAGCCTGACAGCATGTCCATGGAGAATCTGTTCGCAAAGATCGACCGCATTGCGGGCGGCAGCAAAGCAGGACTCATCGTTCCTGCCGAAGGGCTCGCCCACCCGAAGACGACGCGCGCGTTCGCGTGGATCACAGGGCTGCTCGCGTTCGAGCTGGTCCTCGGCGTCGCTGCTGTCGTCTTCGCAGTCATCATCGCCCGCGCGGGCGAACCCGTGCCGTTCGCAGTCTGGATGCGTACCGTCGTCGTTCTCGGAATGACCGCCACCATGTTCTACTTCTTCTGGCGCTCGACGAAGGGCTACTACTGGGGCTACCAGCGACTGCGCCTCTTCGCCCAGATCTTCCCGGTCATCACCCTCGTCATGGCGGCCATCCCCGGCCTCTATCCGGTCTGGATGATCACCGAGCCGATCGTCTTCAGCCTCATTATGATCGGCGTCGGTGACTTCCTCACCAGTGATCATATGCGCAAGGTGTTCCGGAAGCCCGAGAGCTGAGCTCGGGCTTGGTTGAGCTCGAGCTTGGTTGAGCTCGGGCTGTGGACTGCGTCTCAGCCGGCCACGAGCTTGCGGGCCTCCTCTTGGTGGGCCGCGATGAGAGCTTCCTTGTCGAGCTGTCCACCGTTGCTGCCGATCGCGTTGCCGTCGAGCACTCGCCATTGACCGGCGACCATGACTCTGTCCGCCTTCTCCGCTCCGCAGAGCACGAGGGCAGGAATCGGATCGTGTGAGCCGGAGAAGGCGAGACCGTCGAGGCGGAACATCGCCAGATCCGCCTGCTTGCCAACCTTGATGCGTCCGATGTCTTCACGCCCCAGTGCCGCCGCTGATCCGCGAGTGGCCCAGTCGAGCACGCGAGCGCAGGTGACGTCGACCGAGCCGTAGCGCAGGCGCTGGATGTAGAGCGCCTGCCGGACTTCACGGATGAGGTTCGAGGCATCGTTCGATGCCGATCCGTCGACACCGAGGCCGACGTTGACACCGGCGTCTTCGAGCTCGACAGCCCGAGCGATGCCCGAGGCCAGGCGCATGTTCGACGTCGGGCAGTGCGCCACGGAGGCACCTGCCTCGCCGAGGCGAGTGATCTCATCCGTATCGAAGTGCACACCGTGGGCCAACCACGATCGGTCACTCAGCCATCCCACGGACTCGAGATAGTCGACGGTGCGCAGCCCGAATCGTTCCCGGCAGAACTCCTCCTCGTCGAGGGTCTCTGCAAGGTGGGTGTGAAGTCGGACGTCGAGCTCCTCGGCGAGGATCGCGCTGTCGCGCATGAGTTCGGTGGTCACGGAGAAGGGCGAGCAGGGGGCGAATCCGATCTGCACCTGCGCCCCAGCACCCCGTTCGTGATAGGCCTCGACGAGGCGGCGGGAGTCGGCGAGGATCACGTCGGCATCCTGCACGGTCTGCTGCGGCGGCAGCCCGCCGTCCTTTTCGCCCAGAGACATGGATCCGCGGGTGAGCATGGCGCGCATGCCGAGCTTCCTGGCCACTTCGACTTGGATATCGATCGCATCGTCCATGCCGGTGGGGAACAGGTAGTGGTGGTCGGCGGCTGTTGTGCACCCGGATTCGAGGAGTTCGGCCATGGCCACAGTAGTGGCCAGCTCGAGGGCCTTCGGCGTCAGTCGGGCCCAGACCGGGTACAGATTTGTCAGCCATCCGAAGAGTGGCAGGTCCGCGACGGGAGCCCACGCTCGTGTCAGGGTTTGGTAGAAGTGATGGTGAGTGTTGATGAGCCCCGGAGTGATGACATGCGCACTCGCATCGACCACCTCGGCGACGGACTGCGCCCCTCCGGTGGGCTCGCCACCTGCGGGAACAAGTTCGACGATCAGCCCGGACTGTGTGTCCACGACGATTCCGCCAGAAGCCAGAGACGGGGCGGTGTCGCGGCCGAGATGGACGGCCATGGGATTGCGCAGCCACAGCGTGGAGCCATTCGCAGCGCCAGCCGTTGGGGTGCTGGCTGTCTGGGTGCTGGCTGTCTGGGTGCCCTCTGTTCGGGCGCCGGCTGCCGGAGTTCCAGCTGCATTCGCACTGGGTATTGAGGGTTCGATACCTGTGGTCATATCTGCCGCCTTTCAATGCTGATTCGGCCGAATCATCACATCGACCGTTGTGCGGCGACACGACTGGGGCGAATCGCCGCCAGCTCAGGTTTCTCGGCGTCTGCTGCTCCGCCGTCCGGTGAAGGTGTACGGGACGCAGGTCCGTGAGTGTGTTCCGCACTCGAGGTGATACCGCGCTCTACCGCCCAGCTCCAGGTGCTGCACCTCAGGTGTGACTTATTTGTCCTCCAAGGCATCCACCGGCAAGACTGCACTCTAGCATGTGCGGCAGATCACGAAATGAGTTTGCCATCCCCAAAAGATTCGCCTAGCATTTTGCGATAAGGAAATAAATTTTCGCATCCTGGAAGCATTGAAATAGATCCCTCACATTCAGTCGACCACCCGAATCGCTTATCCAAGCGAGGGCCCCGAGGCTGTTACTCAGGGAAGAACTCAACGGAGAGATAGATGTCGACATCAAAGCAGACGCCCAAGAATTCCCGGGCAGAAGCGGCCCGTCCGGAGGATGAACGGCTTCCGGTCGGCACCTCATTTGCCTACGGTCTTCAGCACGTTCTGACCATGTACGGCGGCATCATCGCCGTCCCCCTCATCATCGGCAAGGCCGCCGGCCTCGATGGCGCCGGAATCAGCGTGCTGATCGCATCATGCCTGTTCGTAGGCGGGTTGGCCACGATTCTGCAGTCGTTCGGCGTTCCGTTCTTCGGCTCACAGCTGCCGCTGGTGCAGGGAGTGTCATTTGCCGGCGTCGCCACCATGACCTCGATCCTCGCGGGAGGTGAAGGGCTTCCGGAGGTCTTCGGCGCTGTCCTGGTCGCCTCGGTGATCGGCCTCATCGTCGCTCCAGGCTTCGCGCTCATCGTGAAGTTCTTCCCTCCAGTCGTCACAGGCACCGTCATCACGACGATCGGCTTGTCCCTCATGCCAGTGGCCGCAGGTTGGGCCATGGGCGGAAACGCAGAGGCACCCGATTACGGCAGCGGTCGCAATATCCTCATCGCTGTCGGTACCCTTGCCGTCGTCCTCCTACTCAGCCGAATTCCCGTGGCCGCGATCTCCCGCCTGTCCATCCTTCTGGCAATCGTGGTCGGAACTGTCATCTGCCTCATCTTCGGCTGGGCCGATTTCTCTCACGTGCTCGATCGGGGCGTGTTTGCGTTCCCCGAACCGTTTGCCTTCGGAATGCCGACCTTCTCTGCTGCGGCGATCATCTCGATGTTCATCGTCATCATCGTCACCTTCGCAGAGACCACTGCCGACATCATCGCGGTGGGCGAAATCGTCAAGACCAAGGTCGACTCCAAGCGGATCTCCAATGGCCTGCGCGCGGACATGCTGTCCTCGGCAGTGTCACCGATCTTCAACTCCTTCACCCAGTCGGCCTTCGCCCAGAACGTCGGACTTGTGGCGATCACCGGGGTGAAGTCTCGTTTCGTGGTCACAGCCGGCGGTGTCATTCTCGTCGTCCTCGGCCTGCTGCCTGTCATGGGAGGAGTCGTTGCCGCGATACCCTCCCCCGTCCTCGGCGGCGCAGGCATCGTCCTCTTCGGCACGGTGGCTGCTTCGGGCATCCGCACCCTGTCGAAGGTCGAGTACGAGGGCAACCTCAACATGATCCTGGTGGCGGTGTCCTTGGCGTTCGGCATCATCCCGGTCGTCCAGCCCGACTTCTACAACTCCTTCCCCTCGTGGGTCGGAATCATCCTCCACTCAGGAATCTCCTCGGCCACTCTCATGGCCGTGCTGCTCAACCTGGTCTTCAACCACATCGGTGTGAAAAACAAGGACCGCACCGAACGTTCGGTGTTCGTTGCAGGCACCGGCCGAGTCATCCGCAGAGACGAGCTCGAGCGACTCATCAACCATGAGGCACTGCTCGCCGAGGGCGACACCGTCAAGGACGGGAAGATCGTCGACTGCAACGGCGAGGAGGTTCCTGTCGTCACGGAGCAGCAGCACGAAAAGGTTGTGGAGGCGATCAAGAAGGGCGAGGCGCAGACTCAAGACGATGTGCGCCGAGTGATCAGAGAGACAGAAGACTGACGCTCTCCTGCTGAACAAGCAGTTCCGTCCAGAGGTTCCGCCTAGACCCTCAGTTCCAGCCGTCGGTGGTGGTGCATGCGCGCCCACCACCGGCGGCTTTCTACTGGGATCGGAAGTTCAGAATGGCGGTGGACCACCGGCGTCCCAGATCCATTCGTTTTCCTTCGCGCGGTCGTTGAGCATTGAGGTGTTCTTCACCCACCCGGCCTGACCGTCGGCAGCGAGTGGCCCCGGACATTCTTGAGATATTCGCTTGTCGCCATGCCACGGCTCATCTGCCGCACGTGTTTTCGTCTTCGGCGGATCAGATGTGCGGGCAGCCTGTCGCTGCATCTCAACGAACATCTTCGCGTGAGCGGCATTGATCGGATGGTCGCCAGCCGCCACCTCGGTTCTCATTCCGTGTCGAAAGACGTACTGAAGGAATCCTGCGCGGTTCATCCGCACCGAGTATTTGCGATCAGTCTTCGCCTGATGATGCAGTTTGCACAGCGGGTGGAGATTGCCGAATCGGGTAAGCCCGCCTTCTGCCGGATGATCATGGTCGAAGGGCACGATGTGGTCGATCTCCGTGCTCTCTGCCCTGCGCGTGCAACCGGGAATCGTGCATGCCTGCCATTTGGCGATCAAGGTCTGACGGACGCTCTCGGGTATTTGGTAGGTCGTAGCCTTCGCATCGACCGGTGTGCCGCTGGCAGGGTCCGTGAGAATCCGCGTCCAGGACTTCGCATGTCTGGCGACGCGACGCGCAGTATCTGCTGGGATCGGAGAGCCGTCGGAGAATGTGCCGGGAAGTTCTGAGGAGCCAGCGAGCGTGAGGAAGGGGACTGTGGTGATCATCTTGGCCTGCGAGCCCAGCCACTGCTCGTGAGTGGGCATCGTGAGAGCGACTTCCACTCTGCTCGCCTCTTCGTCGGCTTCCGAAATGGATCCGCAGGCGGTGGCGGCGGCAGCGGCGCTGGCGCTCGCGTCACCAGCCTCGGTGATACGTTCGTTCACAGCGTTGATGACAGAGGCCGGGCTAGGCGGTTGCTCAGCGGGCACATCGAGAGGAATGTCGTGTGTTGACGTCTCCCCTGTCGTCGTATCGGTCGCAGTGACCTGAATGCTGAGCTGCGGGATGGTTCGCGTGAGAATGTCGAACATGAGTGCGTCAATTCCCCGGTCATCGTCGATCTCGGTGCCCGGCGCCAGCTGGTCACTGAAGGCCGCGATGTTCCCGGACCGTATCGCTCGCGCAAAGGCCGCTATTCGCAGATAGCAGGCCTGTAGTTCGGGCGCTGGTCCAGCCAAGGTGAGGAACGCAGTTCCATCGGCGGTCGTCGTTATATCGACACGTCGACGCTTGCTCGCCTCTTCCACACGTTCCTCAAGAGGTTCGACGACTGCGATCTTCATGCCCAAAGACTTCTTGAAGGTTTCGAGCGTGATGTCCGCGCGACGATCCGCAAGGTAGTCGTCGATGAGAGGGAGGTTCTCAAACTTGATGTCCCTGCAGGCATGAGCGGTGGCATGGGCGTGTTCGATCGTGAACTCACCGGCGAGGCAGCGCGCAAAGAATTTGGGCAGCCCATGCAAGAGAATCATCGCCGAGGTTATCTGGGAATACGCCCGCGCGGTCGTCGTCCCCAGAACGGCTGTGAACTCCGCGATGTCTTCGGCCTGGGAGAGTTCGTGAACCCAGCCGTAGAAGGTCTGGTCCAGCCTGAATCGAGGAAAGGACGGGAGTTGCCGCTTGCCCTTCTTGGGGTTCTCCGGGTTCTTGGACTTCGCAGCTCCGGAAGAGCGGCGGTCACGCTGGAACCGGCGAACGGTTTCGGCGATCGTCGCGTGAGCATATGGCTGCCCAGGATGAGGATTGTGGAGGCGCAGATTCTCTACAGTTTCATTGAAGAAGAGTTCAGCAGAGACGTCCAGTGCCCATAGCTGCGCCTGATCGCTCACGGCGAATACTTTCGCAGCGTCCGCAAAAGGTGAATCCGCATCAATGCGGAGGCGGCGAGAGAAATGAGTTGGCCCGCGGGCCGCTCCGCCAGCATCAGCACCTGTATCGGTATCGGTATCGGTATCGGTATCGGCGCCAGCGGTAGATGCCGGACCAGTCTCGTCGCCCGAAGTGGACCCATCGGAGTTTGAAGTGGCATTGGGTTGAGGCTTCTCAGCGCAATGAGAGGTTCCATCGGAGTCACGAGCAGGTTCGGAACCGGTGCTGTCGGATTCGGAGGGGAACTTCACTGGTGGTCACCTGATCTTCACGTCGATGTGAGTGCCTACCTCAATTCTAGTCGTGATCGTCAGTGATTAACATCACGAGTCGATAACAAACGATATATTCGTTCGATCCTTATTCGATCATGAAGCCATAATGGACGTAACAGAGAGGATCTTTTCAACCATCACCTGCTCCCTCAACCGGCCAACCACCTGACACCGAAGTCCGGGGAATCCCGCGCGCTTCTGAGCGCACCTCAGCGCAAGAGCAGGCCCGGCAGCTGCTCCATCGCAGTGAAGATCTCATGGGCTCCCACGCCTTCGAGCGCCTCGGGTCTCTGATGGACTGGCGAGTCGGGGCAGAAACCGAGCACGCGTGCGCCAGCCGCAACTCCTGCTGTCACACCGGTCGGCGAATCCTCGATTACTGCTGTCTCCGTAGGATCGACGCCGAGAGCATCGGCGGCCGCCAGATACACGTCCGGCGCCGGCTTCGACTGAGGCAGCTCCATTCCGGAGAAGATCCGACCGTCGAAGACGTCGAAGAGCCCGATCTTCTGCAGCTGCAGGTTGATCTTGGGGCGGTCAGCGCTCGACGCGCACGCGAGCCTACCGGGGTAAGCCGTGTCAAGGACACGGACCGCCTCGGCGACTCCCGGTATTGCTTCCAATGAAGCCTCCAGAGCATCATTGCGACGCCCACGGAACACACTCAGCCACTCAGCGTCGATACGGAAACCGGAATGCTCCTCGATGACGTCCACCTCGTCGCGGAGCATCTTCCCGACGAATCGGGACACACATTCCTCTCGCGAGATCTGCCACCCCAGCTCATTGAGCATTTCCCAGAGAACCGAGTTCGTGAGGCGCTCAGAATCGACGAGCACCCCGTCGCAGTCGAACAGCACAGCAGCATACTTCGGGCTCGGATTCATACTCCGATTCTGCCATCCGGCACTGACCCGACTACTCCCGCCCCTGGGCGCGGGCTGCTTCCAGCACCGACCCAACTACTTCCAGCCCCCACCCAACTGCTGCGACCCCAGATCCGAACTGCCCCAAGTGACCCTGCGTGACCTCAGATCAGCCGATCGCAATCGTGGACGCCGAGTACAGGATGTATGCGGAGGCGAGCGCGCAGACGATGATCACCAGTGCGAACAGGCTCAGCCAGGCTCCCGCTGGCAGGCTCGAACCCTGGGCGAGGATGTAGGCATCCGACTGTTGGACGTGGCGCCTGCGGGTATGGACGCGGAATACCTTGACGAGGTCCTTGAGCGAGCCGATCATCAGGGCCGTTCCCAGGCCGGCGACGAACACGGCGAGCCACTCGACCGGCAGGAATACGACGACGAGCTGCGCGGCCACCGCCGTGACCACTGCGATCATGGCACCAGCGAGGTTCCGGATGAAGATGAGCGCAACCAGAAGGATGAGCGCCCCAACTGACAGAGCCAGTGGCGCCCACCCCTGAGTCGCCGAGGTGATGAGGACCAATCCAAGGACACCGGGTGCCGGATATCCCCAGAATCCCGACCACGTCGCCGAGAATCCGACCTTGCCGAAGGAGTTCATCTGACCGGAATGGTCGAAGTTCAGGGAGATTCCCTTGACGACCCGCCCCGTCATCAATGCGGCGAAGGCGTGGCCGAGTTCGTGCACGAAGGTGACGAACATGCCGAAGAATCGCCAGATTCCCGGCGTCAGCGTGACGAGAAGAGGAATGCCGATGACGAGGACCAGCTGCACGGCATCGGGTTCCAGCCCGTCCTGGCGCCCGAACCCGGAAGTGATGGCCTCCCACCAGGTTGAAACTCCCTGCTTCAGGTCCATGCACGCACCTCCGTCGTCAATTGCTCACTCATAGCGGCCCAGTCTATGAACCGACCCTGAGTGACGTCTTCAGGCTCCGTTCCGAAAGTCCGCACGGGTCGTCGGTCATGTGATCGAACTCTCCGCGTCAGACCCTTACCTGCGGTTGAGCCGCGACCATAGAATTCTTCTGTGCCGACCACCGACGCTCTTCTCGCCTTTCTCGCCGCAGCCCTCGTCATCATCGTGATTCCGGGGCCGACGGTGCTCTTCGTCGTCGGCCAATCACTCTCACACGGCAGACGTTCAGGCCTGACGAGCGTGCTCGGCGGCAGCGTCGGCATCATCCCGATCATCGTGGCCGTGGCCTTCGGGGTGGGCACCATCGTCGCCCAATCGGTCGTCATCTTCACGATCGTCAAGATCCTGGGCGCCGGCTACCTCGTATACTTGGGCGTCCAGGGCATCCGACACCGCAAGGTCGGCAATGAGGTGCCCGAGGACCCATCATCGGCGCTGGAGGCTGAGACCGAAGCGGATTCCTTCGTCCCCGCTGGTCGTGAAGTCACCTATCGCTCGATGTTCATGCAGGGCTTCATCGTCGGCATCTCGAACCCGAAGACCATCATCTTCTTCGTCGCAGCCCTCCCCCAGTTCGTCTCGATCGAGGCCGGGCATGTGCCGTTGCAGATGATCGTCCTCGGTCTCCTCTTCCAGGCTCTTGCCCTGTTCTCGGACGGGTCGTGGGCCTTCATCGCCGGTACCGCGCGCAGCTGGTTCGCTCGCTCGCCGAGGCGGATGTCGCGCATCCGTGGAATCGGCGGCGGCATGCTCATCGGCTTGGGCGGAACGTTGGCCTTCGCCAGTCAGTAGACGGACACCGTTGCGCCCACTGGTCCGAGTTGCTGCGCCCGCTGGTCCGGGTCACTGCGCCCACTGGTCCGGGTCACTGCGCTCAGTCATCCGAGCAGCACCTACTGGTTCGAGAACGCGGCATCGAAGGACGCGTCAGGCTTCTTCCACAGCAGTTCACGGATGCGCACGACCGCCTCGGCGGCACCGTGGAGACGATCCATCCCGGCATCTTCCCATTCGATCGAGATCGGCCCGGTGTAGCCGATCGACCTCAGCGCTCGAAACGCGTCCTCCCAGTGCATGTCCCCGTGCCCCGTCGACACGAAATCCCACCCTCGCCGAGGATCACCCCACGGAAGATGCGAACCGAGGATGCCGCTTCGCCCGCTCGCAGGCCGAAGTCGTGTGTCTTTGCAGTCGACGTGGTAGATGCGATCGGCGAAGTCGGTGATGAAGCCGATCGTGTCCAGGCCCTGCCACAGCAGGTGGCTCGGGTCCCAGTTGAGGCCGAAGGCTTCCCGGTGTTCGATGCACTCCAGTGCCCGCACCGTCGTCCAGTAGTCGTAGGCGATCTCAGACGGATGAACCTCGTGAGCAAAGCGCACCCCCTCGCCATCGAAGACGTCGAGGATCGGATTCCACCGAGTTGCGAAGTCCTCGAAGCCGGCATCGATGACCTCGGCTGGGACAGGTGGGAACATCGCCACATACGGCCAGATCTTCGATCCCGTGAACCCGACTACAGTGTCTACACCGAGCTTTCGGGCCACCCGGGCTGCCCGCTTCATATCTTCAGCGGCTCGTCGGCGCACCCCTTCCGCGTCGCCATCGCCCCAGACGTAGTCACGCACGATCGCCTGATGGCGGAAATCGATCGGGTCGTCGCACACGGCCTGGCCTGCCAGGTGATTCGAGATCGCCCACACCTTGAGACCGTACCTGTCCAGAACATCGAGGCGTGACTGCAGGTACGCAGGATCTTCGTCAGCCCTGGCGAGGTCGAGATGATCACCGGAACACGCGATCTCCAGCCCGTCATAGCCCCAGGATGCCGCCAGCCGAGCCACCTCCTCGAACGGCATATCGGCCCATTGACCAGTGAATAGAGTGACTGGATGAGATGAATCGGTCATTGCTGCTCCCTCGCAGATATATTCGCTGCCTTGTCCGCCGGGCTCGTGTCCGCCGGGACCCTGTCCGCCGAATCCCCGTCCGCCGCGTCCCCGTCGGCTGAATTCCTGCCCGCCGCTCCCGTACCGGAAGCCCGCGAAAGCTGCAGTTCGGTGAGGAATTCGGCGCTGGATCTTGCCAGTTCGTCTTGGGTCCTTGCCAGGGGACGCCAGATGGACGCAGCCACGGCGATGGTGTCGTTGTCTGCGGTGAAGCTCTCCAGTGTCAGCGGTCCCGCGTAGGCGATGTCATCGAGAGCATCGAGAAAGGAGTCCCAGTCGGTGTGGTCCCCGCCCACGGCCCCGCGATCGTTGCCGCATACCTGCACGACCCGACAATGCTCCCCGGCGGCCCGGATCGCGGCTGCCGGGGAACGCTCCTCGATGTTGAGGTGATAGCTGTCCAGAGCCAGCCCGACACCACGGTCCAGCAGGGGTTCGAGAGCATAAAGGGCCTGGTCGACGGTGTTGATGATGCTGGTCTCGTACCGATTGAGAGGTTCCACAGCCAGGGTCACGCTGCGTTCGGCGGCATAGTCGGCAACGGGACGCAGTGCCTCCCGAAGCACCTCCACGACCCTGCTCCGATCGCCCGCATCCATCCGCCACACTCGGCCGGTCGCGGCCGTGAACGGACCCGCCACGGTGGGCGAGCCCACGGCGAGAGCCACATCCACACAGTGCCGGAGGTAGTCCTGGGTATCCGCACGATACAACGGGTCGATGAGGTCACGACCGGGACCCATCGCCCCCACGATCCGCGCACCCATTCCGTACCCGGCAAGCACCTCAGCGGCGGAGTTCGGGTCCCATTCACCCGGGTTCTCCACTGGCAGTTCCAGCAGACCGAACCCGAATCGTCGGGCCCGGTCCGCCAGATCGCCGAGGTTCTCCGTCGTCAGCGGAGACGTCCACACCCAGGTGTTGACGCCGATCTCACGGGGTCCGATCATGTCCTCACTCCCGTTCATCCGCACACGCCGAGTCATCCCCATTCCCCGATCAGGGGATGACTCGGTCCTGCCACACCTTTGGATATCCGGCCATGTCCTCGCCGCCGAACTTCGCATAGTGGCCATCGGGCATTCCCTTGTTCCGGTCAAGGTACTCATCGAGGTCCTCGGCCGTGATCGGGCTCTGGGGCAGCACCCATTCGGTCGGGACGTCCTCACCTTGGAAGATCTTCTCCGCGGCCAGCAGCGGGGTCCGCCACTGGAAGTTCGTGTACACGGGAGCCAGAGCGGTCATCTCGGTGTCCTTCCACTTCCGCAGGAAGCTCAGCTCGTCCTCGCCGGTCATCACCGGGTAGTCCTTGCCAGCATCCTCGAATGCTTCGATCGCGGATACGGCGCCGTCTCCCGCATCCATCCAGATGCCCTGGACGTCGCCCTTCGCCAGCTCATCTGAGACGACCTTCTTGATCTCGGCCGGGTCACCTTCGGTGAAGTAGTCGACGACCTCGATTCCGGCCTCACCGAAGAGCTTGTCCGCTGCCGCCCAGCGCTGTTCGAGCACGTCGACACCTGGCAGAATCCGCAGCGCCACGACCTTGTCGCCCTCGCTGAGGTTGTCGATGAGGAACTGCGAGGTGTCGATGCCCCATGCAAATCCGCCGATCGGGTGGATGAACGTCACGGCGCAGTCCGTTTCGACACCACGGTCGAAGACGATCACGGGCTTGTCTGTCTTGCATGCGCGTTCGACGGCCGGTGTGATTGCGGCCGTCGAGTTGGGCGAGATGATGAAGCCATCGCAGTTGCCTTCGGCGATGAAGTAGTCGATGTCCGCAATCTGCGTATCGTCGTTGTCCTGAGCATCACGCGTCTCCATCTCAGTGATGACACCGTTCTTCTTCAGCTCCTTGAGCTGCTCGTTCATCGTGATCCACCCCGTCTGGCGCCAGGGGTTGGAGATCGATGCATTCGCGAAGCACATCTTCTTCCCACCATCGGACTTGAACTCCGAGGTGTCGCCCATCTTCGGGTTGATCATCTGCAGGTAGGGCTTGTCCTCCGCGCCATCCGGTTCGACCTCACGCTGTTTGAACTGCTGGTCGTAGAGCTCCTGGTCGAACCATTCCTCGGCCGGTGCCTCCTCCTGCGCACCTTCGCCTTCGTCCGCCGGTTCCACAGACGGGTCGGTCGTGCACCCCGCCAATGCGATGAGAGCGGCGGCACTGGCAATGCCGAGCGCGCTCCTCAGTCCTCTTCTCATGATGTTCTCTCCCTTGTCATTTCCGTGCGGCTTCGTCGCCGCCGGTGAGTTGGATCGGCGAAGGTGTCCCCGCCGAGGTTGTGCTTGGGTCGGTCTGTTCATTCGTCGGGCTCGTGGTCGCCGAGGTGGCAGGCCGTCTGCGCTTCTTCGCGAAGACCACACCGGAGTATGCGACCGCAGCGATGATGATGGCTCCTTGGATCGCGTCGCGCATCGTTGCCGGCACCGAGGTGAAGTTGAGCAGGGTGAAGAGTGACTCGAGCGTGAAGGCTCCGATCAGTGCGCCGAGGACGGTTCCCCGTCCGCCGCCGAGGACCACGCCTCCCAGAACGACTGCCGTGATGGCGGTGAATTCGTAGCCCTGGCCGACTGAGGGATGGACCCCGGCATAGCCGGCGAGGAGTACTCCTGCCACTGTCGCTGCGAGGGAGGACAGGACGAAGGCGAGAGTCTTCGTCCTCCACACGTTCGCTCCGGCGAAGGCCACCGCCTCTGCGTTGTCGCCGATGGCGACCACGGTCCTGCCGAATGGTCTCCGGGAGATCCAGACGGCGAAGACGATGACTGCCACCAGAATCAGGACGGCATAGGGTAGGAGGCCGAGGATCGCGATCCCCTCGATCCCGCCCCGGCCGAGTTGCCGGAAGGATTCGGCGGGATTGCCTGTCGCCGCTCCGCCCGTCCACCACATGACTGCGCCGTGGATGACGAGCATCGTGCCGAGGGTGACGATGAACGAGGGAACCTTGAGCAGCGTCGTGGCCAGCCCGTTGACGATGCCGACGACGACGCCGATGACCAGCATGATGATGAGCACCGGCACCGTCTTCGAGTCGTCCTCGCCGATGAGATGGCCAGCGGTCATCACCTGCGCGGTGACCACTGCGCCCATCGACAGGTCGAATTCGCCGCTGACGATGACGAAGTACTGGCCGATGGCGACGATGACCACGGGCGAGACCCGCTGGATGAAGCGCATGAGCGCACCCGGCTCTGCGAAACTCGGGTTGAGGACGACGATGGCGATCAGGATGACGATGAGGAGGACGACCACGGCTCCCCGCGGATCCACAGCCCGTTCGATCAGTCGACGAAGTCCCCCATCGCCGAGGCGGGTCTCCGGAGTTCTCGGAATCATCCTCGGCTCCCTTCACGGTCGGTCTCGAGGTCACGCTCGGGGTCACGGTCAGTCTCGGGGTCACGCTCGGGCACAGCCCCGGTGGCGATGTTCGGTCCTGGTGGCGCATCGGCGAAGCGGATTCTGCGGGCGATGACCCGGCGGCGAGCGTAGAGCGCCACGGCGATGATGATGACGAGTCCGCGGATGACGTCCTTGAGGAAGGGGTTGAACTGCATGACGCTCATGAGATTGTCGAGGACTGCGAAGATCGCGACACCGCCGATGGTCCCCCAGATCGAACCGCGTCCGCCCATGAGAACTGTTCCGCCGAGGACCACCGCGGCGATCGAGAGCAGATCGTAGCTGCCCTGTGAGCCGACGGTCGGGCTGCCTACACCCAGGCGACTCGCCAGCAGCAGACCCGCCAATCCTGCACAGACGGAGCTGCCGATGTGAGCTCCGATCAGTGGCAGGCGCTGCCGGACGCCGGAGAGTCGGGCGACCTCCGAGTTGCCGCCGACGGCAAACAGGTGGTGGCCGAATCTGGTCCGGACCAGGAGGAATGCCACGAGGCCGGCAAGGGCGAGCATGACGATCGTCGAGATCGGCACCGGTCCGACGCCGGTGGCGCCGAAGAGCTGGAACGACCAGGGAACACTGCCCTCTGTGCCCTGGTAGTTCGTGTCCAGATACCCCTTGAGGATGAGACCGACTCCCAGAGTCGCAACGAAACCGTGGACTCCGAGGACGGTGACGATGAGTCCGTTGGCCAGACCGATGCCGGCCGTGACCACCAACGTCAGCAGCACCGCAGGGAGGACCAATGCATCGCTGCCGTTCATCGTCTGCGCTGCGACCAGACTGGCCAAGCTCATGACATAGGGAACGGAGAGGTCAAGGGATGCTCCGAGGATCACGAGCGTCTGTCCGATGGCGACGAGACCCAAGACGCTCATCCCGGTGAGAATGTCACGGACATTGCCCGGGCTGAAGAAGTTGCGACCGGTCGTGGCCACGAGGACGGCACCGATGATGAGCACTCCGATGAGTGCGAGATAGACGAGTGCGGTGGTATCGAGGCGACGCAGCTGGGTTCTCATCGTTCCCCCACCTCCCGGGAGTCAGCGCTGGCCCGGGAGTCAGCGCTGACGTGCGCGTCATCACCGACCACCTGGGCCTCGGTGCCGGTGGCCAGGGCCAGGACCTCTTCCTCCGTCGAACTCGGAGGAAGCTCCCCGGCGATTCGGCCATCCGACATGACGAGAACCCGATCAGACATTCCCAGGACCTCGGGAAGTTCGCTGGAGACGAGGACGATCGCCACACCTCGGCGGGCGAGGCTGCGGATCAGCTTGTAGACCGCGACCTTCGCGCCGACGTCGATTCCTCGGGTCGGTTCGTCGAGCAGCACCACACGTGGGGAGGTGGCCAGCCATTTGGCCAGAACGACCTTCTGCTGGTTGCCGCCCGACAGCGCTCGGACCTCCTGGTCCGCGTTGCGGCTGATGACCTCGAGAGATTCGAGGATCCCCGGGATCTCGGCGCGCATACCGGAAGTGCGGGAGGGGAAGACAGCGCGGATCGCCAGCAGCGCATTGTCGAGAATGGATTGGGAGAGCACCAGACCTGTGCCCTTGCGGTCCTCCGTGACCAGAGCCAGACCCCGCCGGACGCCCTGTCGGGCGGAGGCGATGCGGACCGCCTCGCCGTCGAGGTGCAGCGTACCGCGGGTGAACGGCTCAGCACCGAAGACCGCGGACAGCAGTTCCGACCGTCCCGAACCCTGCAGGCCGGCCAGCCCGAGGATCTCACCGGCGCGCAGGTCGAGGGCGATGCCGTCAAGCTGTTCGTTGCCTCCGCCGGTCACCGAGAGCACTGTGTCGCCGATCTCCGTTCCCGTCTCGGCCTCGGGAAAGAACGTGCTGATGGGCCTGCCGACCATGGCGCGCACGAGCCCCGCCTGATCCATCTGGGACGCCGGTTCGCTGGTGACGAGAGCACCGTCCTTCATCACGGTGATCGTGTCGCAGAGGTCGAAGACCTCCTGCAGTCTGTGCGAGACGTAGATGATCGCCACGCCCTTGGATTTGAGAGTCTCGATGACCCGGTAGAGGACTGCAACCTCATTGTCGGACAGCGCCGCGGTGGGTTCGTCCATGGAGATCACCCGGGCATCGACGGAGAGTGCTTTGATGATCTCGACGATCTGCTGTTCGGCCACGGTCAGCCAGCCGACCTTCGCATCGGGGGTGATTCCCTGAACGTCGAGTTCATCGAGGAGAGTCTGGGTCTTCGACCGCATCGTGCGCACATCGACAAGGCCGCGTCTTCGGGGCTCTCGACCCAAGAAGACGTTCTGCGCGACGGTGCGATCGGGCAGCAGGTTGAATTCCTGAAAGACCGTCGCCACGCCTGCCCGGCCGGCATCGACGGGATGGGAGAAGTCGACGACCTGGCCATCGATGCGCACCTCGCCGCCGTCCCTGCGGTAGACGCCGGCGATGATCTTCATCAGCGTGGACTTTCCGGCTCCGTTCTCCCCGACAAGGCCGTGGACCGTGCCGGCGTGCACCTCGAGCGCGATATCGTGCAGCACTTCGACTCCGAAGAACTGTTTGCTGATCCCCGTGGCGCGCAGCACCGGTGCATCGGTCATGGCGCTTCGACCTCGACCCACGTGCGCTCGGCTGCCGATGTGAGCACGGCTTCTGTCACGGATGCCGCGCGAACGCCGTCGGCCAAGGTCGGCACACCTTCACGCTCCTCACCGGCGAAGACAGCGTAGGAATCGGCGACGAATGCATTGAATGCATCCTGATAGCCCTGCGGATGTCCTGCCGGGACCCTGCACAGCCGAGCGGCATCGGCCGACAGGACCTCTGGGTCGCGCATCAAGAGCAGACTGCCGGCACGACGGCCCACCCACAGCTCTTCGGGCTGCTCTTGGGCGAATCGCAGACTTTCCTTGGATCCCGCGACCTCGATGACGAGGCCGTTCTTACGTCCCGGCGCGAGCTGGGAGATGAGGACCGAGCCGATTCCACCGCCGCTCATCTCGACCGTCATCGCAACTGTGTCTTCCGTGGTCACCGTCGCTCCGCCTCGGCGGGGGTGGACGGTTCTCGTCGTTGCGACCAGGGACACTATGCGTTCGTCGGTGATGAACTCGATGAGATCGACGAGGTGGGAGCCGATGTCCGCGAAGGCGCGGGAGGGGCCTCCGGAGCCGGCATCGACACGCCAGTTGTCGTCATCGGCGCTGAGCATCCAATCCTGAAGATAGCTGGCATCGATGGTCAGCAGAGCCCCGGTGTCTCCTCGCCGGATTCGGGCGCGGGCCTCACGCACCATCGGGTGATAGCGGTAGACGAACGGAACGGTTCCGCCCAGTCCCAACGATGTCGCATGCTCGAGGATCGAGCGCGCGGTGGCTGCGTCAACGGCCAGCGGCTTCTCGCAGATGATGTGGGAGCCGGAGTCGAGGGCTCGCCGTGAGTGTTCGGCGTGGGTGCTGTTCGGGGTGCAGACATGGACGACGTCGAGCTCGTGGTCGAAGAGATCGTCACCGGTCGCGGCTGCCCGGTAGCCGAGTTCAGCTGCAGCGCTGCGGCTGCCGGCGGCGCTCGAGCTTGCGATCACCTCGAGGTGAGCTCCGGCGGCGCGAGCGGCACGGGTATGCGTGCGGGCCATGAAGCCGCCACCCACCATCCCGATTCGAGGTGGAGGGGCGAAAGCCTGGGCGACAGTGTCCATGAATCATTCTGATGCCAGCTTGCCTACTTCTGTCAAGCCTTTTTTAAAAGTAAGTTATCAATCGTCACCTTTGGGCAATGTGCTTTACCGAATGTGCTTTACTGAAGGGATGAGCCAGGTGACAGTTTCGCAAGCCCCTGACCTGTCGCATGCCGGCGGGCTCTTTCAACTCCTGCGCGACGGTCAGCCGCGGACTCGGGCCGATCTGGCGAAGTCGACCGGTCTCTCACGTCCCACCGTCGCGCAGAGGATCGACCAGCTTCTCGGCCTGGGGCTCATCACCCCCGTCAGCGACGCCGTGTCGACAGGCGGCCGGCCGAGCTCGCAGTTCGCCTTCAATCCTCGAGCCAGAGTGGTCGTCGCCGCGGACTTCGGCGCCTCACACGCTCGGCTGGCGGTGACGGATCTGACCGGCGCCGTCCTCGCGGAACTCGGCGAGGAACGCGAGATCTCCGAAGGACCCGTCAGCGCCATAGAGTGGCTGACCACTTCGGCGCTGCGCCTGCTCGCCGAGGCTGATCGCAGTGCCGTGGATGTCGTCGGGGTGGGCATCGGCCTGCCCGGTCCGGTCGAATTCTCCTCGGGTCGTCCGATCAATCCGCCGATCATGCCCGGATGGGACCGGTTCGATCTGCCGGGTGCCCTCAAGGAGACGTTCTCCGCCCCGGTTCTCGTCGACAACGACGTCAACATCATGGCCCTCGGCGAACGCAGCTCAGCCTGGCCCGACACCACGGATCTCATCTTCGTCAAGGTCGCCACGGGAATCGGAGCAGGCATCATCTCCGGCGGCTCACTGCGCCGCGGCTCGCACGGAGCCGCGGGTGACATCGGCCACGTCGCCCTGCCTCGCGCGGCCGACGTTCCGTGCGCCTGCGGCAATCGCGGGTGTCTGGAAGCGGTCGCCTCGGGGCGTGCGATTGCGCGCGAGCTCGCGCGGTCGGGGCTGGGGACGAGGACTCCGGCCGACGTGGTGGGGCTCGTCAAGGCCGGTGATCTGGCGGCGATACAGGCCGTCCGTCAGGCCGGCCGCGACCTCGGCGAGGTCCTCACCACATGCGTGAGCCTGATGAATCCCTCCCTCATCCTCATCGGCGGGACCATGGCGCAGGCGGCCGAACATCTCGTGGCCGGTGTTCGCGAAGTCGTCTATGCGCGCTCCATCCCTTTGTCGACCGAACACCTGACGATCGCCCCCTCGCGCGCAGCCGGAGATGCCGCCATACTGGGCGCGGCGCATCTGGCCATCGATGCGGCCCTGTCTCCCGACCGGATCGCTGCCGCCCTCAACCGGTGACGACGACTCGACACACGACAGACCACGTCAGCACAAATAGCAGGCTATCTTGTCACTCGCGGTGCCCACAGCGGTTCTGACACTCCGACGCAACAGGACCTGATCCCCCACCTGGAGCTTCACCCCATTACCATGGGAAGTGCGCACCCTCAAGAAACAGCGCCCTTTCAACGAAGGAGTTCCCCCTCTTGCCTCATAATCGAGCATTCGCCCAGGTCGATGTCTTCTCCAGCGAGCCCTTTCGCGGCAACCCTGTGGCCGTGATCCTCGACGCAGAGGGGCTGGCCGATGAGGACATGGCTCGGATCGCGAATTGGACGAATCTTTCGGAGACCACATTCGTCCTCCCACCCAGCGACCCACGCGCCGACTACCGCCTGCGGATCTTCACTCCTGCCCGCGAGCTCCCCTTCGCCGGGCACCCCACACTCGGCTCGGCGGCCGCATGGCTGGAGGCAGGAGGCGTCCCGCGCAGCGAGTCGACCGTGGTCCAGGAGTGCGGTGCCGGACTCGTCAATCTTCGCCGAGGTGGCCAGACCCTGTCGTTCGCCGCTCCCGACCCGATCCGCACAGGTGACCTCGACGAAGGCTTCGTCGAGCAGATCGCCTCCGCACTCCGCATCGACCGCGCAGAGATCCTCGGTCATCAGTGGGTCGACAACGGACCAGGCTGGGCCGCAGTGAGACTGACGAGTGCGCAGCAGGTCCTCGACCTCGAACCTGACTTCTCGCAGATTCCCGACGCCAAGCTCGGCGTCCTGGGTTCCCACCCGGATGAGAGCGAGCATGAGTTCGAGATCCGAGCGTTCGTCCCCGGCGCAGGCGTGGCCGAGGATCCCGTGACGGGCAGCCTCAATGCCTCAGTCGCGCAGTGGCTCATCGCTTCCGGCATTGCGCCGGAGAAGTACACCGTCACGCAGGGCACCGCGCTCGGACGAGCCGGTGTCGTCTCGATCTCCCATGAAAACGATGAGGTCTGGGTCGGCGGATCCACGACCGTGTGCTTCCGAGGGACGGCGTTCGCATGAGCCGATCGATGAAGATGCCGAGCAGGCACAAAAAGCCCACCGCACAGAACAAGCCGGTGCGGATCTTCCACGGTCGAATGTACTTCGCCCTCCAGGCACTCGCCGGCGCCGCGTGGTGGCTCGGCACCATCACGCTTCCAGCACTGCGTGAGGCGACGCTGGGTGGTCTCAGTCCGCTGCTCGTCGCCATCGTCGACGTCCCGCTGTTCGTCATCGGCTCGGCTCTGGCAGCACTCAACTTCCGCTGGGCCGTCTGGGTGGCCACCGCCTGGACGACTCTCGTCGCCCTCTGCATGGTCATCTATGCCACCGTCACCACCGAGGCGGGCCTGGGCGCCGTCCTCATGGTGGCCGCAGCAGTGGGCAGCGTCCTCGCCGGGACACTCATGATCCTCGGCAGGATCCCATCCGAACGCCTCGTCACCGGCCCATTCGCCTTCCGCAGCTCTCACACCCGCGTGAGGTCTCAGCTCCTGATCAGAACCACGATCCAGATCGTGGTCTTCTGGGGCCTGTTCCTCATCGTCATTCCGGGGATCATCAATTCGTTCGAGGAACGCTGGAACCTGTCCGTGAAGTTCCCGATCCTTGTGATCGTCGCCGGTTTCGCCCTTCTCGCCTTCGGCACCGTCCTCGGCGTGTGGTCTGCGCGGACGATCGCGAACTTCGGTTCCGGTACACCCCTGCCCGCCGCGATGGCCCACCATTTCGTCAAGCGGGGACCGTACGCCTTCGTTCGCAATCCCATGGCCATCGCCGGCATCGTCCAGGGTGTGGCGATCGGGCTCTTCATCGGTTCATGGATGGTCATCGCCTACGCCATCGCCGGTTCTCTGCTGTGGAACTGGCTGATCCGCCCGCACGAGGAAGCCGACCTGCATCAGCGCTTCGGGGCCGAGTACGACGACTACGCGGCACGAGTCTCCTGCTGGATCCCGACGTTCTCACAGGCCGACGAGGACTATGACGATGAGGACGAGGCCGATGCGGACCATGCCGAGGTCGAACATGACCACGCTGCGGCCGAACAGGACCGCGCCGCGGACATCCACGTCGACGCCGACGGGGCCCGCGCCGACCGCAACGACTACTAGAGCACGCGCCCATTCGGGCGTAGGCTTCGGCCATGGTCACCTTCACAACGACTCTCCTGCAGCTGGGCAATAATGTCGGCATCGAGGTGCCCGAGGACATCGTGCTCGGCTTCGGAGTCGGCAAACGAGTCCCGGTCATCGTCACGATCGCCGAGTACTCCTATCCCTCCACGACCGCGGTGATGGGCGGAAAGTTCCTCCTCCCATTGGCCAAGGAACATCGTGAGGCGGCGGGCGTGTCCGGCAACGAGACCCACGAGGTGACACTGACCCACGACACCTCGTCGCGCGAGACCCCGGTTCCCGATGACCTCGCCGAGGCGCTCGACAGTGCCGGCGTCCGTGTGGTCTTCGACGGGCTGGCCCCTTCGAAGCGCAAGGAGCATGTGCGTCAGGTCGAATCGGCAAAGGCCGAGGCCACGCGGGAGCGCCGGATCGCGAAGATCGTCGATTCCCTGGGGTGAGCACCCTGCGAGAGGTCAACATCCCAGGTCACCGTCAGGCACTCCTCAGCCGGCCGGGTGCCGAAGACTCACCTGGCGTCGTGCATGGTCACCGTGTAGCCCTCGGGATCGACGAAGGCGAACGTCAGGCCGAAGGGGCTCGGCGCCGGGGAGCGCAGGATCTCGACCCCTGATTCGACGAGGCGGTCGTGCAGAGCCTGGGCATCATCGCAGTTGAACCACAGCGCCACCCCGATTCCGGGGCGATCGACCGAGTCGAGATCAACGCCGGGCAATGGCTCACGCACGGCGAACGATATCGGAGAGGTCGCGAAGACCACCGCTCCGGGCGGCCCTGCTGGCGCCCGCGTCAGGCCGATCGTCTCCTCGTAGAATTCGGCCGACTTCTCCAGGTCTCGCACCTGCAGTGCGAGGAAATCCGGTCCTGTCACAGTCATGATCGTTCCCATCTCTTGCCGCTGAAATATATGTCAGGGTTCTGACATAAGCAATGTATGTCAGAATACTTACATGAGTCAAGAGCCACCACAGGCACCAGATGCACTCGAAGCCCTGATCGGATATCAGCTCAAGCACCTGCAGTCGGTGCTGCGCTCGCACATGGACGAGGCGCTGCGACCGCTGGGCATCTCAACACCGCAGTATGCCTGCCTCGAGCTGCTGCGTCGGGCTCCGGGAGCGTCGAACTCGGAACTCGCCCGCGGGGCCTTCGTCACCCGGCAGACGATGAATACCCTGCTGAAGGGCCTGCAGGACCGGGGTCTCGTGACGCGGGCGGCGAAAGCTGAAACCGGCAGGGCACTGCCGACGACCCTGACCGATGAAGGAGGGAGGACCCTCGACCGGGCCGTCGAACGTGTTGAGAGGATCTCGGCACTCATGGTCTCCCCGCTCGACGAGGAACTCAAACGCCACCTCGGCGAGGCTCTCGATCTGTGCATCAGCGCCCTCGAGAATGAGGACATGAAGGGCGCACCCGAGAGCTGAGGTCGCCGAGGTGCGGGTCCTCAACGCACGACGCGATCGACCTCGTCCGGTTCATCTCGAGAAGGCAGCAGGACCATGAGGACCAGCGCGAGGACGGCACCGATCACGGCACCGAGCGTGTTCGTGATGAGATCGCTGATCGTGCCGTAGCGAGTGGGCGAGAGCAGAGTCACCTGGGCCCCCTCGATCAGGCACGTGAAGGCCGCGCCCGCCACCCAACCGACCCACCAGCGCCGACGCCCCATCTGCAGTGCGAGCAGGAATCCGAAGGGAACGAACATGGCGACATTCGCCAGCTTCTCGACGAGTGTATAAGTCAGCCATGACGTCACCTGATGATCGGCGAAGAACTGGAGCAGCCTGCCGATCGGACCCGCCGGGCTGACGTCGAGCTGGTAGGGGGTCAGCGTCATGAAGCCGATGAAGACGGTGTAGAAGATCAGCAGCACCAGGGGCATATCGCCCATCCGTCTCTGCCGACTCGCCATGCGGCTCAGACTACCGCCGATACCTGATGACAGCGCCCGGATTGCGGTAACCCGCAATCCGGGGCCTCGACCGTTCAGCCGACGAATCGGGCACTGAGTTCGTCGATCCTCATCGCTGAGAACCACCCCGAGGACCGGCGTGAGCGGTTCCAGCGCAGGGACAGGCTGCATTGCAGAAAAGGGGCCGCCTCGCTGAATAATCAGCGAAACGGCCCCTTCACCTCAGCAATCAGGCGAGCGCGGTCACCTCGGCGCCCTCAAATGTTGCGGTGTCGATGACGGCACGGAAGTAGACGTCGCCGGCGACGACGCGGTCATAGGTCGCATCCGCTTCGTCGATGCTCACGGTCTCGATTGTGGCGGCGATGTCGTGCTTCGCGCAGAAGTCGAGCATCTCCTGTGTCTCGGCGATGCCGCCGATCATCGATCCGGCCAGCACCTTGGCGCCGCCGATCACGGAGGCGAAGGACAGCGACTGCTTCTCCGGAGGCATACCGACGACGGTCATGACTCCTCGGGCCTTGAGCAGACTCAGGTACTTGTCGACGGGAATGTCCGCGCTGATCGTATTGAGGATGAGGTCGAATTCTCCGCGGTGCTTGCTGAAGAAGTCCTCCTCTGTCGTCGCGAGCATCTGCTTCGCGCCGAGCTCGAGCGCCGCCTTCTCCTTATTCAGGGTGCGGGAGAGGACGGTGACGTCCGCGCCCATGGCAACGGCGATCTGGACACCCATGTGGCCGAGTCCGCCGAGTCCCAGAATGGCGACCTTCTTCGGTGCTCCGTCCTTGCTCTCACCTGCGCCCCAGCGGTTGAGCGGCGCATAGGTGGTGATGCCGGCGCAGAGCAGCGGGGCCGCAACGTCGAAGTCGAGAGCGTCGGGGATACGGCAGACGAAGCGCTCGTTGACGACGACCTTCTCGGCGTAGCCGCCCTGGGTGATGGTGTCGTCGACGTCGGTGGAGTTGTAGGTCCCGACCTGGCCCTTGAGGCAGTTCTGTTCCTGCCCTGCCCGACACTCCTCACACTCTCCGCACGAGTTGACCATGCAGCCCACGCCCACGCGATCGCCGACCTTCCAGTCGGTGACGTCGGAGCCGACGGCCTCGACGACGCCTGCGATCTCGTGGCCGACGGTCAGGGGGAAATGCGCCTCGCCCCATTCGTTGCGGATGGTGTGGATGTCGCTGTGGCAGATTCCGGCGGCCTTGATGTCGATGACCACGTCATCGGCCCGTGGGTCGCGGCGTTCGATGTTGGCAACCTGGAACGGCTGGTCGGGGCCGGTCTTCTGCAGTGCCTTGACGGTGATGCTCATGTGAACTCCTCGAAGTCAGTGGTGTTTCCGTTGCTGAAGATGGGCTCCGGTGCCGATTGTGGGCACAGCGCCACAACCCAAACACGCATCACGCGGGTCCTATTCCATGCGCGGGCACTTATCTGTCGTGAGGTGGGCCTCAGAGCCCGTCCCGAGATGTGCGCCCGCCGTCAGCCCTTGGCCGCCCGCTCGGAGATCGTGAGATCGAGAGGAAAGTCGACCGGTGCATTGCCGAACAGGAGCTTCCCCGCCGAGGCGGCCGCTTCCCTGATCGCCTCCGCCGCGGCTTCGGCCTGCTGGGCCGGGGCATGGACGATGACCTCATCGTGGAGGAAGAACACCAGGTGAGCTCGTCGTGAGAACACCGGCCCCGAGGCCGTGGCCACGTTCCCCATCGCTTCCCCCGCCGAGGCAGCTCCCGGGTTCCCGTCATCGACGGTCGGCAGCCGGCCCAACCTCAGTCTCAAGTCGGCCAGCCAGGCCAGTGCCCATTCGGCGGCGGTTCCCTGGACGACGAAGTTGCGAGTGAAGCGTCCCTGGTCACCGGCGGCGCGCCGGGCACGGTTCTCGTCCTGTGGGGTGGCGTCGAACTGGTTCGCCGCGGACTGGAGACGACGCCACCCTTCGCCTGGCGCCGGTGAGGTCCTGCCCAACCACGTGGAGACGACTCCTCCGCGTGAACCCACCTCGGCGGCGGAATCGACCAGGCCCATCGCGGCGGGAAAGCTCGTGCGCAGGCGGGGCACGAGTCTGCCGCTGTCACCGGTCGTGGAACCGTACATGGCGCCGAGCACGGCGATCTTCGCCTCCTGTCGGGTGCCGACGATGCCTTCGGCGACGAGGCCGGAGTACAGGTCACGGCCACGACCGGCCTCGGCCATAGCTGCGTCCCCGGACATGGCGGCGAGCGCCCGTGGCTCCAGCTGGGCGACATCGGCCGAGATCAGCCGCCAGCCGGGGTCCGCGCGCAGGGCCGGTCGCAGCTGACGGGGAATCTGGAGAGCACCGCCGCCGCTGGCTGCCCAGCGACCGGTGACGACTCCTCCGGGCACGTAGACGGGACGGTACCGGCCCTCGGAGACCCATTCGTCGAGCCAATGCCAACCGTTGGCAGTCAGCAGACGTGACTGCTTCTTGTACTGCAGCAAGGGTGCGATGGCGGGGTGTTCGCTCTGCTCGAGCTCCCATTTCGACGTCGAGGCGACATTGATTCCGGCGGCATGCAGGGAGTGGAGGAGTTTGACGTGGGAGTCGAGATTGGCCCGCGGATCGTCGAGAGCGGCTCTGACCTCCTCGGCGACGGCGAGCATCTTCGCAGGCTTCGCATCCCGCGCAGGACGGGGCCCGAGCTCCTCAGCGAGGATTCGGTCGTGTTCGGCGACGTCCCAGGGCACTCCGGCCGCCTGCATCTCCGCGGCCACGAGCCCACCGGCGGATTCCGCGGCGAGCAGCAGACGCAGCCGGCCGGGATCGGAGGCAGTCTGCACGGCGGTGGACTGACGGGAGAATTCGGCGAGCGCAGACTCGATGTCGTGCGGGACCGTTTTGATGTGGCTGCGTCGTTCGGTGACTTCGAAGAGCGCCTCCGCCTCGGGCGCGGTCGGGGCGCTCACGGGGCCCGCCTCCCATTCTTCGGCGGCCGCAACCCCTCCGCGGTCGGTCACGAGTTCCGAGCGCATGAGTATCGCGTGGGTCAGTCGCAGGTCATAGCAGCGTTCGATCTGCACCCCGGCGGCCAACAGGGCTGGGTACCAATTCGGAGTGTCGCTGAAGACCCACCTGGGCCGGTCCTCTGCTTCTCGGCTTCGCACGAATTCCGGCAGCTCATCCACGCCGAGTTGGTGGCGCCCGATCCGCTGCCTGGCATCGTCGAGGTCGACGACGGCGATCATCGAACCCATACCCCGAACGCCGCCAAGGGCACGATCGGGCGCACGGCCGATCACACACCACGCAGCGGGGGCAGAATCGGGTGAGGTCATGGAACCAAACTACTGCCTGTGCAGGACAGAGTGAGATCCGGCCCGCAAATGTCGTGTTCTGCGCTGTCCGGAGCCGGTGAATTTCGTTGTCGTGCAGGATCCAACAGGCCGACGAATACGTTCAGCCCTCTCGATATAGGTCAGCGCATACTGTATGGTCAGCATATGCTGACCATTGCTTCTCGCGTCGACGTGATGAACCGTCTGGGTCGGGCCATGGCCGATTCAACCCGCTCGCGAATCCTACTCTCGCTGTTGGACTGTCCCGGATATCCTGCGCAGCTCGCGCGCGATCTGGATCTGACCAGGACGAACGTCTCAAATCATCTCGCCTGTCTGCGCGGATGCGGAATAGTCGTGGCCGAGGCGCAGGGGCGACAGACCAGATACGAGATCGCGGATCCCCACATCAGCTCGGCCCTCAACAGTCTGCTCGACGTCACTCTCGCAGTCGACGAGAGCGCCCCCTGCCTCAACCCCTCCTGCACCGTGCCCGGCTGCTGCGATCGCGAACCTGCCGACGACCGTGACAATCGGGCCAAGGCGTGAGCAACACGGCTGTTCTCATAGCTCCACCACGCATACAGGTTCTGCGTCGACGCATCAGGATCGTCGTGGCCATCACCATCACGTGGAACGTCATCGAGGCCGTCGTGGCTCTCATCGCAGGTGGGGCAGCCTCCTCGGCGGCGCTCATCGGCTTCGGACTCGACTCGATCGTCGAAGTCCTCTCTGCGGCAGCCGTGGCATGGCAATTCGCAGCGCCCGACCCCGAGAGAAGGGAGAAGACGGCCCTGCGCGTGATCGCGGTGTCCTTCTTCGCCCTGGCAATCTACGTCAGCGTCGATGCGATCGCTTCCCTGTCCGGTTGGCGCGATCCAGAGCATTCCACCGTCGGCATCGTCATCGCCGCCCTGAGCCTTCTCGTCATGCCGTTCCTCAGCTGGTTCGAACGTCGCACGGGGCGCGAACTCGGGTCCGCCTCGGCGATCGCAGATTCCAAACAGACCCTGATCTGCACATATCTCTCTGTCGCTCTGCTCGCAGGTTTGCTGCTCAACAGCATCCTCGGGTGGGCATGGGCGGACTCCCTCGCTGCTCTCGTGATCGCCGTCTTCGCCATCAGAGAGGGTATCGAGTCGTGGCGCGGGGACGCATGCTGCGCCGCTCCAGTGTCTGTGCTCACCGGCGAACACGAGGCCGACGGCTGTGCTGGCGATCGCTGTCAGGATTGACCTCGGCAGGCTGTGTTCCCAGGACTCAGGGTGACTTCTCACTTCACTTGTAGGCCCTCATTCGGTCAAAGGGCGTCTCCCAGTTGGTGCCGCCTCGGTTGGCCGCGATGCTGACCTGCGAAGTCACTTGCGCCCGCCCCTCTCTCAACAGCGGGAGCAGACGACCGACAAGTGCGACGTGGCCGAGGTGGTTGGAGCCGAAGTGGAGCTCGAAGCCGTCGTCGGTCGTCTGCCGTTTCGGTGGGGTCATCACCGAACTCGGCAGCGATTCCAGTGCGAAGCTTCAGCTGCTCTCGGTCATCGGAGCATCCGGGGCATCTATCCGAGACCCATTCCAGCAGTGAAGCAGGCGAACGCACCGATGCTGGTGAGAGTCCGAGCATGGTTCCACCGATTCCAGCGAGACTCGAACCTCTGACGTGCCTCGGTGTCGACTTCTGACCTGTCCAAGGCGTTGTTGAGGGGAACATTCGCGCCGGCAGTGATGACGAAGGTCAACATCGAACAGAGAGCCGCGATCACCAGCCACAACACGGGTTCCGCACCTCCGCCCCACAGCCGAAGGACCACAGATACCACAGCCGACAAGGGTGCCAGACAGAACACGAGCAGGAACAGTGGATTGAGGATTGCAGTGTTGATCGCCCGGAAGGATCGAACGTAGGTACTGTCATCGACACGTCGGAAGCCCGGGATGACGGCGATGCTGAAGGCGAAGAACAGTCCGGCCAACAGCCCGTTGAGGACGATCGCAAGGAGAAGACAGCTTGTGAGAACGCTTGTGAGCATGTCATCCACCCAGGGTCATCAGGCGGTCGCTGAACTGATGAGGTCCGCGATGGCCTCCCACGCAGCCTCACTCGGATCCTCCAAGGCGTAGGAGGTCGGCCAGAATCCATCCGGGTTGTCGAGTGCGGCTTCCGGGCTGAACCCGAATGTGGAGTAGCGGGCCTTGTCCATCCCTCCACTGCGGAAGAAGCAGATGACCTTCCCCTTCCGGGCATACCCGGGCTGTCCGTAATAGAGCTTGGGCGCCAGATCCGGTGCGACGGAGCCGACGATCGAATGGAGACGTTCGGCCATCTCACGATCACCGGCGGGCATCTGCTCGATCTTCGCCAGCAGGTCGGCCTCATCCGCCGCGGCCTTGTCCTCAGACTTGCGTCGCTTCGCCTGGGTCTTGAGCTCCTTTGCCCGATCTTTGATCGCCGCGCGCTCCTGGTCAGAGAATCCATCGTCTCTGGCATTGCTGTCGTCTGTGGCGTTGGGGGACATCGCGCGTTCCTCACTTCGACTTGCTGTGGGGTATCCGTATCCCCACAGTACTTGTGTCCGCGAGGCGGCACTTCTCGAATCCTGATGGATCGGACAGATCCTGCCCACTGCTGCAGAACCCACCCACGGCGACCGGCGTGAGGGTGGAAGTCCACAGTCGAAGTCAAACTCAGCTGGTTCAGGCCTACTCAGCGTGACCTCCTTCGATCGCCTCTCAACTCTCAGGGGGGCACCTCACACGTATGCAGACGCGAAACAGCCCTCCACCGTGGCCCCGAAGGACCCTGGTGAAGGGCTGTTGTTCACTGTGCGCGAGGGGGGACTTGAACCCCCACGACCTTGCGATCACTGGCACCTGAAGCCAGCGCGTCTACCAATTCCGCCACTCGCGCGAACAAGAGAAAACTCTAGCATCGCGACCCCGAAGAATGAAACCGAGCTCAGCCGAAACGCCCGAAACGTGTCGACGTTCACATTCGATGCCCGTCCGCTTCGCGTCTGAGGTGACGCACGCCTCATCTCCCATGACATCGGCGCTCGTCAGAGGCTCAAGGAGTACTCAGCGACAACCCCTAAGCTGGACGACCGCCGGGAATCCGAGCAGACCTCGGCCCCGAAATACCCAGTGACGTGAGTTGAGAGCTTCACCGCGTTAGGATTGGGTGTTGGTGTCTCCATCTCGGTGTCCTTTTCCGAGCGTGGAATCACCTAGACAGACTCGCTCGGACGCACAGTCCGGGCTGGTGGCGAAACGTTCGTCACGCGCACGATACCTGGATGAGGAGGTGCCATGGGGATTCTCGATCGTTTCGAGAAGGGATTGGAGAATGTCGTCAACGGCGCCTTCGCCAAAGCGTTCCGCTCACAGGTGGAACCGGTCGAGCTGGCCGGCTCACTGCGACGCGAAGCCGATAACAAGGCCGCAGTCGTCTCGCGCGGACGGACACTGACCGCCAACCACTACAGCATCGAGCTGTCACCCACAGATTTCGACCGGCTCTCGGGGCTTGAGAATGAACTCCGCTCGGACCTGCGACAGGTGATCGGTGATCACGCGGTCGAGCAGGCCTACAGCTTCGTCGGTCCCGTCTCCGTCGAATTCGTCGAAGCAGAAGATCTCGACACCGGAATGTACCGTGTCGTCTCAAGCACACAGCGTCCCGACGGATCGCCCGCAGCCCAACCGGCCAACCGCGGCGGCTACGACCCCGTGTCCCGCTCACACAACATCGTGGGTGAAGGACAGGCCAACTCCGGTTCCCGTCCGGTCCCGCCCAGGCGCACCCCGGAACCCACACCAGCGCCAGTGCGCCAGGCCGCACCGTCCAGGTCGCGCACGATCGATGCGAGCGTCACCATCCACGGACAGGACTACGCACTGCACCAGGGCACGAACGTCTTCGGACGCTCCTCATCCAGCTCCGATTACGTCATCGACGACCCCGGCGTCTCCCGCCGGCACTTCGAGATCACCGTCGAGCGCGATCACGCGGTCGCCAACGACCTCGGATCGACCAACGGAACACTTCTGCGCGGCCGCAAGCTCACCTCGGCGAACCTCGCCGACGGTGATGTCCTCATGGCCGGAGATGCAGAGGTGCGCTACCACGAGATCGAACAGGACGCCCAGTGAGCGAATTCACCGTCACCGTCTTCCGGTTCGCCTTCTTCATCATCCTCTGGCTCTTCGTGCTCGGAGTGGCCGGTGTCCTCAGACGCGACATCTTCGGTGCCAAAAAGGCCCCCAGGAAGTCTCGCCGAGGTGGCAGAGCCTCCCGTAATGCAGCTCCGAGCCCGGCACCGAGCAGACCAGCACCGGTCCCCGCGCCGACGCCTGCTCCCGCGAGGTCTCAAGCGCATCCGGGATCTGTCCGCGTCACCGGTGGGCCCTTGACCGGGACCTTGATCACTCTCTCCGGGGCGCCGGTGACCTTCGGGCGTGCGCCGGACAACTCGATCGTCATCAATGACGATTTCGCCTCCAGCCATCATGCGCGAATCGTGGCCGCCAACGGCTCCTGGGTCCTTGAGGATCTGGGCTCGACGAACGGGACGATCGTCGACGGCTCGCCCATGCATTCGCCCATCAGTCTGCGGATCGGCACCCAGATCACCATCGGCCATACGACGCTGGAGACCCAATCGTGACGACCGACGGTACGATCACCCTCCGTTCAGCAGCCCGGTCTCACACCGGGCTGGTGCGTAAGAACAACCAGGATTCCGGCTATGCGGGTCCGAATTTCTTACTCATCGCTGACGGAATGGGCGGTCACGCAGGCGGGGACGTCGCCTCGGCGATCACCGTCTCCCGCCTCGCCGACCTCGATCGCGAACCCAGCGGCGAGGACGCTCTGGAGATCCTGCGCACCTCGATCCTCGAGGCCAATGACCGCATCTGCCGCGGTGTCGCCGAACAGCCCGAGCTCGCCGGCATGGGCACCACGGTCACCGCTCTGCTGAGGGCACCGGGCAACCGGTTCGCACTCGCCCACATCGGCGACTCCCGCGGCTACGTGCTGCGCGACGGGGAACTTCAGACCGTCACCCACGACCACACCTTCGTCCAGATGCTCGTCGACGAAGGTCGCATCACCGCTGACGAGGCGGAGACCCACCCGCAGCGATCGGTCGTCATGAAGGTCCTCGGCGACGTCGGAGCCTCCCCCGATCTCGACCTCACTCTGCGTGAAGCCCACGTCGGCGACCGCTGGATGCTGTGCTCGGACGGACTGACCGGCTTCGCGGACATCGACGACATCGCCCGCATCCTCGCCGAGGTCTCCGATCCCGACGAATGCTGCCGTCAGCTCATCGACCTGGCCCTGGCAGGGGGCGGTGCCGACAACGTCACCGTCGTCATCGGCGACGTGCTCGAGGGCACCGTCGACACCGTGCACGGCAGCTCCGTCGGCTCCGTCCACCTCAACCCGAAGTACGCCACGATCGGCACGAACCCCGACGTCGACGAAGCCACCACGGAGACTCAGCCCCACTACGGCAACGGCGACATCCCCACCGACACCGTTCCCCTGCAGGCGGTGTCCGACTCCGATAAGCAGGAGCCCACCGCCGAGGTGGTCCCACCCTCCCAGCGCACCGACACGGAGACGTCCGACAGGGACGAACCCACCGAGGAGGATGACCTCGACGCTGACGACGACGAGGTCGAAAAGCGGTCCTACCTGGGTTGGATCATCGCGGCCATCGTCATCGTCGCGATCGCCGTGGGCGGATTCTTCGCCTATAACTACATGAACAACCACTACTACCTGACGAATCTCGATGGGAAAGTCACCCTCTATCGGGGCCTCGACACCACCTTGGGACCCATCGAACTCAGCCAGCTCGAGGACACCACCGACATCGAGGTCGGCACCCTCAACAGCTTTTCGCAGGATCGTCTGCGCGGCTCCATCCAGGCTGACTCCCGCGACGAGGCCGATCGCATCATCGAGAACCTGCGTCAGGAAGCCGACAAGTCCGGCACTGTCTCAGGCAATGCCGAAGACGCCGCGAGCCCCAGCGATCCCGCACCGTCACCACCGAGTTCCCAAGCGGTCGATCCCAGTGATGCCATCACTGAGGAGTCACAATAATGTCCGCGAATCCCAACCAAGGCGCGCGGCCACGGCCTTATCGCTTGGCGGAACTCGGCCTCCTCATCCTCGCCATCGCCGTATCCACGAGCGCCTATGCCCTCGTGGGACTCGGCACCGAGGACACGATCCCCGCCAATGTCTACCAGTACGCGGCGTGGTTGGCCGCACTCGGTCTCATCATCCACATCGTCGTGTGGTGGAAGGCCAAGTACGCCGACCCTGTCCTCATCCCGATCGCGGTTCTGCTCAACGGCCTGGGCCTGGCGATGATCTACCGCGTCGACCTCGGCCGGGACGAATACCAGAACAGCGGAGTCACCCAGCTGATCTGGATGACCTTGGGCGTCGCTCTGGCCGTCGGCATCATCATCTTCTTGGGTGACCACAGGTGGCTGCGCCGCTACACCTTCCTCTCGGGGTTCGCTGCGCTGATCTTCCTCATGCTCCCGCTGCTTCCCGGCCTTGGCAAGACGGTCAACGGTGCGCGCATTTGGATCGGCGTCGGCCCGATGTCCTTCCAGCCCGGTGAGATCGCCAAGATCCTGCTGGCCATCTTCTTCGCCGGCTACCTCGTGTCCTATCGTGACCAGTTGGTTCTGGCCGGCCCGAAGATCCTCGGCATCCGCTTCCCGCGCCTGCGTGACTTCGGTCCCATCATCATCGCTTGGGTGGCCAGCGTCGGCATCCTCGTATTCGAGAGGGACCTGGGCACCTCGCTGCTGTTCTTCGGCCTGTTCGTCGCCATGCTCTATGTTGCGACGAGCAAGGTCTCCTGGATCATCCTCGGACTCGGCTTCTTCGCTGCCGGCGCGGTCGCAGCGACCTTCCTCTTCTCCCACGTCGGGCAGCGTGTCGACGGTTGGCTCAATGCACTCACTGCCGAGGAGTACAACAAAACCCCTGGTGGTTCGTACCAGCTGGTCCAAGGTCTGTTCGGCATGTCCAACGGCGGGCTGACCGGAACCGGACTCGGTGAGGGCCGACCCAACATGGTCCCCTATGCCGAATCCGACTTCATCTACGCCAGCCTCGGCGAAGAACTGGGCATGGCGGGGCTCTTCGTGATCCTGCTCTGCTACCTGTTCATCTTCCAGCGCGGCATCAAGACCGCCCAGCAGCTGCGCGACGGTTTCGGCACCCTGCTGGCCACGGGCTTGAGCTTCACGATCGCCCTCCAGGTCTTCGTCGTCGTCGGCGGCGTCACCCGCCTCATTCCGCTCACGGGTCTGACCACGCCGTTCCTCGCCCAAGGCGGGTCATCTCTGATCGCAAACTGGATGATCATCGCGCTGCTCCTGCGCATCTCCGACAATGCCAGGCGACCGGTGGAGGAGTTCCACACCGGTGTCCTCAAGATCACGGAGGATCCCGACGACGCCACCGCCTCGGCGCGGGCGGCCGGGAATCGCAATGACACGAGACGTGTCGAGGGAGCACACGAACACGCGACTGGCGGTCTCGCCACGAATCGCGCCACCAGCGACGATGCGCCGACGACCAACTTCGGCGCCGCCGATCTCGAGACAGACCGGTCCGATGAGGACCCGACGACCAATCTGGGCACTACCGGAGGTGAACGATGAAGAAGCCACTGAAGCACATCAGCATCGTCGGGTTCGTCATGTTCGCGCTCCTGTTCAGCTCCACCAGCTGGGTTCAGTTCGTCACCGCCGACTCACTGAACAACAATGCGCTCAACAACCGGAAGGTCCTCGACCAGCTGGCTCGCGACCGGGGTCCGATCCTCGTCGACGGCAAGAAGATCGCCTACTCGGAACCAGTCGACGACAAGTACAAGTTCCAGCGCAAGTACGGCTCGGAGGGCCTCGATCCCCGTGCCTACGCCTCCATGACCGGGTACTACTCCATCGTCTCGGGAGCTTCGGGCATGGAGCGTGCCTCCGGCGAGTACCTCTCCGGCGACTCCGACGCGTTGTTCTACGACAAGGTCGGCAGCCTGGTCACAGGTGAGCAGCCCCGCGGTGCGGCCGTGGAGCTGAGCATCGACCCGAAGGTGCAGAAGGCCGCCTGGGACGGACTGGGCAACCAGAACGGTGCAGCGGTCGCACTCGATCCGAAGACCGGCAAGATCCTCGCCATGGCCTCGACACCTGGCTGGGACCCCAACCCCATCGCCAGTCATGACTCCTCGACCGCGCAGTCCGCCTTCGAGACTCTCAACAACGCTGAGGACAAGCCTGCCTATAATCGCGCCATCGGCGGAAACCTGTACCCTCCGGGCTCGACGTTCAAGGTCCTCGTGGCTGCGGCCGCGCTGGAATCGGGCGATTACAAGCCGGATTCGACGCTGAACGGTCCGGCAGAGCTCGACCTGCCCCAGACCACCTCCACGATCGGCAACTCCCATCCGGGCGCCTGCCGCAACGGCGGAAGCCCGTCCCTGGCCGATTCGCTCGCCGAGTCCTGCAACACCTCATTCGCCTCACTCGGAATGGATCTGGGCGAGGATGCGATCAAGGAACAGGCGGAGAAGTTCGGATTCGGCCAGGAGATGGAGATTCCGCTCAACGTCAGTGCGTCCACGTTCCCGAAGGACCTCAATCCACCCCAGTTGGCTCAGTCCTCGCTGGGACAGTACGAGGTCAGGTCCACGCCGATGCAGATGGCGATGATGACGGCGGGAATCGCCAACGGCGGCAAGATGATGAAGCCGCAGCTCGTCGACCGGGTTCTGAACGCGAGCACTCTCGAACCCATCAAGGAGATGCGCCCAGCGCAGATGTCGCGGCCCGTTTCGGGTAAGACCGCCGATCAGCTGACCACGATGATGGAAGGCGTGGTCGAGGACGGAACCGCCTCGGTGGCCAAGATGAACGGCACGAAGGTCGCCGCGAAGACCGGCACCGCACAGCACGGACCCGGTGCGGCCCCGCACGCGTGGTTCATATCATTCGCCCCAGCCGATGATCCGAAGATCGCAGTCGCGGTCGTCGTGGAGAACGGCGGAAACGCGGGCAACGAAGCTTATGGAGCGACGGTCGCAGGACCGATCGCCAAGGACATGATGGAAGCGGTGGTCGAAAAATGAGACCCGTCGAAGGCACCCTGTTGGGAAACCGATACAAGCTCACCTCTCGCATTGCCGTGGGCGGCATGGGCGAGGTCTGGAAGGGCGTCGACTCCGTGCTCGGCCGTGAGATTGCGGCGAAGATCCTCAAGGACGAATACCTTTCGGATACGACCTTCCTCGCGCGGTTCCGCGCCGAGGCACAGAACATGGGACGCGCATCGGACCCCGGTATCGCCGGTGTCTTCGACTACGGCGATGAGCAGGGATCCCCTTATCTCGTCATGGAGTACGTGCCAGGTGAGGCACTGTCGGCGATCATCGAGCGCAGCGCACCCCTGTCGGAGACGGATACTCTGAGCATCGTCTCCCAGTCCGCGCAGGCGCTGGGGGCGGCCCACAAGGTGGGAGTCATCCACCGCGACATCAAACCCGGCAACATCCTCATGACCCCGGACTTCCGGGTCAAGATCACGGACTTCGGCATCGCCCGCGTCACCGACCAGGCCCCGCTGACGAAGACCGGCCAGGTGATGGGCACCGCCCAGTACCTGGCACCGGAGCAGGCCACAGGCAAGGGTTCGGGGTCCGGCTCCGACCTCTACGCTCTGGGCATCATCGCCTATGAGGCACTGGCCGGGCAACGTCCGTTCACCGGTGACTCGCAGGTCGCGATCGCCATCGCCCAGGTCAACCAGCAGCATCCGCCGCTTCCGGACACAGTGTCCGAGCCATTGCGGCGCTTCGTCGACTGCCTGCTTGAGAAGAAGCCCGAACGCAGGCCCTCGGATGCCATGGCGGTATCCCGGGCCGCCGATGCGCTGGCCGCAGGCGATGTCGCAGGTGCCGAAGAGATTCTGCCGCAGATGCGACTGGGCAGCGCCGCCTCCGATGCACTGACCCAGGTCTTCAACAGCCCCGAACCCGTGCCGACGACCAAGGCGATGCCGGTCACGGCGTCCAACGAGGAGACTCGTGCCTACCCGGGTGCAGCTGCCGCAGGTATTGCTGGTGCAGGTGCGGCCGGTGCAGCGGGCGCCGGAGCTGCAAATGGCAGCGAACTCGACGCTGAGAACGAAGAGGACAAGGAGCTCGACGAGAAGCAGTCGAAGAAGGGCCGCGCCCTCATCTGGATCCTCGCGATCGTCGCACTCATCGCCGTCGGTTCGCTGCTGTGGTTCTTCCTCGGAGGAGGCAATGCCGAGCCCGAGCCGGACCCCAGCACCAGCGCCCCCACGACGTCGCAGGCAGCGAAGACGATCGAAATCGACAAGAGCGATTACATCGGACTGACCGAATCCTCGGCGACTCAGAACCTCGAACGGCAGGGGCTGGAAGCCGAGACCCAGACCATCGAGTCCTCCCGCGCAGCGGGCACGGTCGCCGATGTGGGTGAGGGCGACAACGGCTACACCTTCGAAGAGGGCGATACCGTCACGCTCTACATCTCCTCTGGCCCGGCCGAAGAGCCGGTGGAGACGGAGGAACCTGAACCTTCGAACACTCCCACACCGTCAGAGACCAGCGGCGACGATGGATCGGGATCGAGCAGCAACGACGATGGGGGCTCCTCGAGCAACGAGAGCAGCAACTCGAACGATACCGGCTCGTCGAATTCCGACAGTGCTTCGGCCAGTGATTCCGAGGGCAGCGACTCGAGCAGCACAGACGACGGAGCTGACACCGACTCGGGCTCGAGCAGCGATCCGAACGGCGGCCAGAACGGCAATGACACCAGCGGTTCGAACCCGAACAGCGGGTCCGACAGCTCCGACGACGGCGGCGGAAACCAGTCCGGAGGCGGCGGCAACGAAGACCCCAGTGCCGGCACAGACTTGGACGAGTCGATCTTTGGCTGACACCATGCGCTGAGAAGACGAGTAATCTACTTGACATGCGGAGTACTTTCCCACGACGTGGGTGAACCAAGCGGAGGACCAGAATGAATGAACCCAAGGTGCTGTCGGGGCGGTACGAGGTTCGTGCGCTCCTCGGCCGTGGGGGCATGGCAGAAGTGCACGAGGGCGTCGACAACCGGCTCGGCCGGCGCGTCGCGATCAAGCTTCTGCGGTCCGATCTCGCTCGTGATCCTTCGTTCCACACACGTCTCAAGCGTGAGGCGCAGTCCGCGGCAGGGCTGAACCATCCGGGCATCGTCGCTGTCTACGACTCGGGCGAAGAGGACTTCGTGGAGACCGGAGGCTCCAATGTCTCCGTGCCCTTCATCGTCATGGAGTATGTCGAGGGCCAGACGCTGCGCGAGGTCCTCAACGAGCACGGCACCCTGACCATCGACGAAGCGCTCAACGTTGTCGCCGGTGTGCTCGCCCCACTCGAGTATTCCCACCGCAACGGAATCGTCCACCGCGATATCAAGCCAGCCAACGTCATGCTCACCCCCGAGGGTGACATCAAGGTCATGGACTTCGGCATCGCCCGCGCGCTCAAGGACAACAGCGGGCTGACCCAAACCCAGTCGGTCGTGGGCACCGCCCAGTACCTGTCCCCCGAGCAGGCCCGTGGTGAGGTCGTCGACGCCCGTTCGGACTTGTATTCGACGGCCTGCCTGCTCTATGAACTCCTCGTCGGCCGGCCCCCGTTCGTCGGAGATTCGCAGCTGGCGGTCGCCTACCAGCACGTGGGCGAGACGCCGAAGCCTCCGAGCTTCTACAATCCGAATGTTCCCCCCGAGGTCGACCGCCTCCTCATGCATTCGCTGCTGAAGGATCGTGACGAGCGCTACCAGGACGCCTACATCTTCCGTGAGGATGTCCTCGCGGCTCGTGACGGTCGTCCCCTGAGTTTCGACGACGACATGGATCGCACCCAGGCGTTCCCGATGGCCGGGGCCATGATGGGTCCTCCGCAGTATGCTCAGGACGCCGAGGTGGAGCCTGAGACGGGTGCCGTGTCGACGATCATGGCCAAGCAGGACGAACCACCGCCGCCGAGGCGTTCGCGCGCCTGGATCTGGATCGGCAGCATCTTCGTGCTGTTGGCTCTTGCCGCCATCGCTTTGTGGGTCTACGAGATCAACAAACCACCGGACATCATCCAGGTCGAGGTCACTGACGTGGCGAATATGGACGCCGATGAGGCCGAGTCCGCTCTCATCCAACAGGGCCTGAGAGTCGACAGAGACGAGTCGTACAGCGAGGACGTCGACGAGGGCAAGGCCATCAAGACCGATCCCGCCGGCGGCCAGCGGGTGGAGCAGGACAGCGTCGTGAAGCTGGTCATCTCCTCCGGCCCCGAAAGCGTCAAGGTCCCCGATGTCTCCGGCAAATCCGAGCAAAGTGCCCGCAAGATCCTCAACGACGCCAAGCTCCAGGCAGGCACGCATATCTCCCAGAACTCTCCGGACGTGGAGAAGGGTGTCGTCATCGAGACGAAGCCCGGCGCCAGCTCCGAGGTGGATGTGGACTCAAACGTCGACCTCGTCGTGTCCTCGGGAATGGTCGAGGTCCCCGATGTGACGGGCAAGTCCGCGGAGGAGGCATGTGAGATCCTCGAGGGCGACGACTACCAGCTGGGGTGCACCACCGAAGAGGTCGAGACCGCAGACGAACCCGCGAAGAAGGTCTTCGAACAGTCATCGGCTGGCGGCAGCGAGGTCAAGCAGGGCTCGGAGATCACGGTCAAGGTAGCCAAGAAGCCGCCGGAGGAGCCATCGTCGCCAAGCATTCCGTCCATCCCCGGAGGGGTCCCCACGTCGCCGTCTGACGACGGTGGCAGCGATGACAGCGGCGATGACACCGGTAGCGGCGAGAAGGACAAAGACAAGGACAGTGACTCGGATGCCGAGGCCATCGGCGGAGGCGGAGGCGGAGGCGACTGGTTTGACGGCTTCTCCGACTCAGGCGCCGACGGCAACCGCTGAGTGAGTCCGACCAAGCCGAAGGTCTGAAACGGCTGGGGCCGCCACCGAGAAGTCTCGGTGGCGGCCCCAGTTCGTCTTCTCAGGACAGAGTGAGGAAGAGGTCGGTGCGCAGATCCGCCGGGTCCATATCAGGCTTCGGCTCTGTCACGTAGACCTCGAAGAACGGCAGGTCCGGGTGGTGTCCGGCGTCGACGACCGCCTTCATCAACCCCGCCCAAGCCTCACCCAATCCGTCATATCCACCGGTATGGGTCAGTGCGGCGATCGATCCGCCGGGCAGCTGGGACGGGATCGCGATGAGGCCCTCGCCCAGAGGCAGGGCCTGCTTCAGCCCCGAGGTGAGCGGAAGGCCGATCTCCAGGTCGACGGTGTCGCTGGGTTGGCGCGTGTACAGCGCGAATGCGGGACCAGCGATTTCCTGCTCAGCCTCTGCCAGGGCAGGGAACAGCCCGGAGAAGGCGGCGTCGAAGTGGGTTGGAAGGTCCTCCATGGCGACATTCCTGACCTCTACGACGGCGGTGGGGACCGACGTCGCCTCGAACACGGTGAGTTCGAGGAATGGTTCGCTCCGGTTGATACTCGACTCTGACATCAGTAGGTCCTCTCAGGGTGTCTCACGATCCTAATATGCCGAGTAGGGCCGCAGGAAGAGTCTGAGCGGGATTGACTCGTTGTCGTGACCGTCTGAGCCGGGGTGACCGTCTGAGCCGGGGTGACCGTCTGAGCCGGAGTAGCTGTTTCAGCCGAGGCAGGTGCCTAAGCCGGAGTGGCGGCCGCGTAAGCCGGAACCGCAGCTTAAGCCGGAGAGGCGGCCGGGATGGGTTTCGCCGCGATCGCCGAGGCCATCGGGGACATCGCGGCGGCCCGCGCGGCGGCACCGTCGATGCCGCAGACCTCGAGCCAGTTGCCCAGCATCAGATAGCCGCATTCCGTGAGCACGGACTCCGGGTGGAACTGAACACCGAACAATGGCTGTTCACGGTGTTCGATGGCCATCACTACTCCATCATCGGTGCGGGCAGTGACCAGGAACTTCTCGAGATCGATGGTCTCATCAACGATCGCCAGCGAGTGATAGCGAGTCACGGTCAGCGGGTTCTTGCAGCCGAAGAAGATGCCCTGACTGTCGTGGGTGATCACCGACGTCTTTCCGTGCATGAGCACCGGCGAGTGGGTCACTGTGGCGCCGAATACCTCTCCCAGCGCCTGATGGCCCAGGCAGACTCCGAACACCGGGGTGCCAGTCGTCTCCGCCCAGGCGATGAGGTCCGGGCAGACTCCCGATTCGGCCGGCACTCCCGGACCCGGTGACAGTAGGACACCGTCGTACTCCGATGCCAGGGCCACGACAGCCTCGGCGCTCAGATCGTCATTGCGGATGACGTGAGTGTCGGCTCCGAGCTCGCGGACGTAGGACACGAGCGTGTAGACGAAGCTGTCGTAGTTGTCGACGACGAGGATCTTTGTCATTGGCCACCGCTTCCATCAGTCACAGTTGCGTTGTTGAAGGGCATGTACGGGGCGACGACCGGGAAGACGTACTGCATGAGCAGCAGCACCACAGCCGCGATGAGGATGAGGGCGAAGATGAGTTTGATGAACCAATTGCCCGGAAGCAGTCGCCAGATCAGACCGTACATTCTCAGGCACCACCGTTCTTGCTGACCTTGTCGTAGGCTTTCGAGTCCTTGATGTTCTCCGGTGCACCGTCGCCGGCCGGAGTCCAGTCGGTGAGCTCGGCGTAGGCGACGTAGCGCTCTCGGGCCGAGAACATCGGGTTGCAGGCCGTCATCGTGAGGATCCGGTCCTTGCCCTTGAATTTCGGTTCGTTGGGGACCGGTGCGAGCACCTCTACAGCATCGGGAAGGATGATGTCGAAGTTGCGGAACGTATAGGTGTAGAAGCCGTCCTTGGTCTGGACGATGATCTCATCGCCGGGACGCAGCTTCGCGATCTGGTTGAGCGGTTTGCCGTAGGTGACGCGGTGGCCGGCGATCGAGAAGTTGCCGACTTCGCCCGGCATCGCCGAGTTCGGGTACCGACCCACGCCCATCCGATTGAGGACGGGTTCGAGATCCACGCCCTCGGCGACCGTGCGGTAGTAGTCGTCGCCGAAGCGCGGAATGTAGAAGATGCCGAACGCCTCGTTCTTCTCCACCGGATCCGCCACGACAGGTTCATCCGGATCGTCCGGAAGCTCGTTGGGGTCCTGGTTCTGCCAGTCATCGGTGAGCTGGTCGGCCAGCACCTCGTTGTCGCGGTTGGCTTCGATATCGGTCCACCACAGCTGCCAGACCACGAACAGGATGAGAACCATTCCGGCGGTGATGCAGAGCTCACCGAAGGTGCGGATGGTGCCGCGAACTGGGCCCAGCGGCTCACGCTCCGGCTTCTGCCTCCGACGGTTGGTGCGACGACCGCCGTCGTTGTGTCCGCCGTCGTTGTGTGCGTTGTAGTTCTGTGCGCTGTAGTTCGCAGCGTCCGCACCTGCTCCCGCATGCGCGCCGAGGTTGGGATCCGTTCCGCTGTTGACCGCGGGCATGACCTGAGTCGAGTCCGAGTAACCGAGCGGCGCATCGGAGTAGACGGCGGTCGGAGCCCCGTTTGCGGCCGCAGCTTCAGCCTCGCGACGTCGGAGTTCACGACGGCTGGGAAGTGGTTGATCGGTCGCTGAAAGCGAGCCGGATCCCGGGTTCGAACCTGCGCCTGAATTCGGTGCCCCGCCGAGGTCGGGTGCGGAGGTCATGGGTTCTGTGGACGGGTTCGCTTCGTAACCGCCGTATCCACCCTGTGACTGGTGTCGTTCAGTGGCCGGGTAATGCGAGGAGTTCTGCCTCTGAGCAGGACGAATAGTGGGTCGCGATGACGCGTCTGCGTCTGATTCGTTACCCGGGAAGGGACCATTCACCACTGCTGCACCGTGCCTATTGTTTCGAATCCGGAGCTCGCCCAGAGGGCAAGCGGGGACACCGTATTGCACTTTATCGCATGAAACTGCACAAACAGGTCGTTCTCAGGGTAGTTGGAGTTTTTAAAACTGCCGGATGTCACGAGTAGACTGATGTCCGATTGTCCCTATTCATCAATCGTCTGACCTCAGCAATGGTCGGCCGTATAAGGAGTACTCGTGGCCAAGTCCAACGGACGGACCCAGCGCCCCCAGCGCACTTCTCGCAACTCGTCGAAGGCCAATGTCGAAACCAAGACCCAGCCGAACGACGATGTCGAGGCAGTAGAGGACTCGCAGGTCGAACAGACGGAGGATCTGGGGAACGAGAACCTCGAGGGCGACCTCCTCAACCTGGATGACTCCTCCGACAAATCCGACGTGCTTGCCGACGACGATGACATCGACGGCGACGCTGGAGTTGCCGACGCCGGAGTTGCCGACGCCGATGCCTCCACGCTCGGCGATGACAACGCTGCAGTTGACGAGTCGGCCGAGAAGTCCACGGCAGCGGCAGCCGCCACCGGCAAGAAGTCCACATCGAAGGGCTCCGGGTCCAAGAAGACTGCCGCCGCCGATAAGGCTGATGCAGCCGACACGGCCGACGAGTCCACCGCCGACGCCAAGAAGACTGAGAAGTCAGAGAAGGTCGACAAGGCAGCCAAGTCCGACAAGGACAGCAAGGACAGCAAGGACAGCAAGCCTGCCGAGAAGAGCGAGACCACCAAGGGTGCCTCCGCAAAGGACTCATCGGCTAAGGGCTCTGCTGCCAAGGACTCATCGGCTAAGGCCTCTGCTGCCAAGGGTTCATCGGCCAAGCGCACCTCGCGTTCTGGCAATCCGGCCAAGCGCCCTCAGGGTCGCAAGACCGCCTCTTACACCTCGCAGTCCGGCCAGCAGACGATCAAGCCGAATCCTCGCTGGTTCCTGCCCGTGCTCATCGGCCTCCTGCTCATCGGCCTGATCTGGCTCGTGACTTTCTATGTCTCGCAGGGAGCGTTCCCGGTCGAGGCTTGGCAGAACTGGAACATCCTCATCGGCTTCGCCTTCTTCGTCGCGGGGCTGATCATGTCCACGCGCTGGAGGTAGGCGGCAGGCACCGCGCCTGCCTACGAATGACGGGGGTTGCGTCGACAACCGGGTGTGCGCACCCGCAAGTCGACGCGGCCCCCGTTTTTCGTTGACGTTCCCGTCGTCACCCCAGGCCCCACGGAGGTCACCTGCGGGTGAGTTGTCGGACCGCAATTGACGTTTCAACGGCCTCGACTGGCACTTGTCCACAGGGACGAAGTTATACCCAAGCCGGGAATGTCGCTTGTGCATAACTTATTATGAGCCTGTGACCTGGCGAAATACACGCATGTAAGTTATCCACCATGTGGATAAAGGCTGTGGACAACTATATTCGGTCCGCGAGAACGCCAATTGTTCGCGGAAGTCTGATACAAGCCTGAGAGTCGTTGCGCGCACCTGTGTGGATGGTCAGCGGTGCTCTTCACAAGGCGGTGCTCTTCACCTGGCGGCGATCTGCCAGGCGTCGTTGATCTGCCACGCGCTGGCAGCGAGCATCATGAGAAGCAGCCCGAGGGCCGCGAGTGCGAACATCAGCGTCGACTGCTTCTTCGGCACCAACAGAGCACCGCAGCCGAGCACGAAACCGGCGATGAGTCCGCCGAGGTGGGCCTGCCAGGACACTCCTGCGACGAGTAATCCGTATCCGAAGTTGAGGGCAACGAACAGCACGACCCCCGTGATGTTGCGGTCGAGCTTCCGGGTCGGCACCAGCAGCACGCCGATGATCGCGAAGACCGCACCGGAGGCACCGATGTTGTTCGTCACCCAATCCACAGAGAACGGCTTCGCGAGAACGAGGACCATGACGGATCCACCGATCGCTCCCAGCAGATAGAGGACGAGGAATCGCCAGCGGCCAAGAGCTCGCTCGACGAATGATCCGAAGAAGAACAGGCCGATCATATTGGCCAGGAGGTGGAACGGTGAGGGCTGGTCGTGCACCAGTGCCACCGTGAGAACCCGCCACGGCTGTTCGAGCACGAGGGCGGGTACGAAGCTCAGCCGATGGGTCAGATCCAGGCTGGGCAGCAGTTGAGCCAGGAAGATCACGCCCGTGAGGATCATGATCACACTGGTGACCAGCGGAGGGGTCACAGAAAGGGCCCGGCCGGTCTCCCGGGCCGAGCCCTCCTGAGGTGTGTCCATCACACCATGGTACTCAGTTCAGTCAGTCTCAGTACCCCAGGACAGCAGGTACCGATGCTCACCGGCGAATCGGAGTCAGCCGTTGATGTCGACCGATTCCAGGACGACTGGCTCGACTGGCTTGTCCATGGCAGCAGTGCGGACGTTGTTGATCTCGTCGACGACCTTCTGCGAGGCTTCATCGGCGACCTCGCCGAAGATGGTGTGCTTGCCGTTGAGCCATGGGGTCTCGGCGGTTGTGATGAAGAACTGCGAGCCGTTGGTGCCGCGTCCCATCTGCTTCCCGGCGTTGGCCATGGCCAACAGGTACTTGCGATCGAACTGGAGTTCCGGGTGGATCTCATCATCGAAGGTGTAGCCCGGGCCGCCGGTGCCGGTGCCCAGCGGGCAACCGCCCTGGATCATGAAGTCCGAGATGATGCGGTGGAAGTTGAGGCCGTCGTAGAAGGGGCGCTTGGTGGGTTCGCCGGTGGCAGGGTCGGTGAATTCGCGCTCACCCTTGGCCAGTTCCACGAAGTTGGCAACAGTCTTCGGCGCGTGGTTGCCGAAGAGGTTGATGGTGATGTCACCATGGTTGGTGTGCAGGACTGCTGTATGCGTAGAAGCTGTAGTCATAGGGCCATTCTTCCACGCCCCGGAGTCTTCCGCAGATTCGGCCGGCTCGGTTTGCAGACTCTGTCAGCGTATCTGCAGACAATTTCATGACGGCGTGATGTCCGGCGGCTTGCACCTAGGCCGTAGACTGAGACTGATCAATTGACCCCGACAAAGAGGATTGGGAATGTTCATGTCGAAGAAGTCAGCTCGAGATCCGTTCACTTCGAAGCTCGATTCCGCGAAGAAGACGTCACTCCGAGTCCTGGCCGATGCCAGCGGGGCCGCAAGTCCAAAACTCCGCGAAGCCGCTGACAAGGCACGCCCTCAGGTCGAGGCGCTTGCAGAAAAGGCTCGACCGCAGGTCGAAGCACTGGCCGATCGGGCCGAAGGTCTTGCCGTCAAAGCCCGCCCTCAGGTCGAAGCATTCGCCGACAAGGCGAATGACCAGGTTCACGCCTGGGCGGACAAGCTCGATGCCTACCGCCCCGAGGCCACCGAACGTGCCGGCAAGTTCGCGACCAATGCCGCCAACTCGCTGGCAGCCGTTGAGACCCCCCAGCTCGTCGACGATCTCGCTGTGCGCCTGACCGGCGACAAGAAGGCCGTGAAGAAGGCCCGCAAGGCCCTCACGAACGCCGGAAAGCGGATCCAGAAGGACACTGCACGCAAGTCCGGCGGCCGCAAGGCCGCAGTCGTGTGGACCTTGGTCATCGGCTCGGCAGCCGGAATCGGCTACTACGTGTGGAAGAAGGCGCAGCCGGTCGAGGACCCATGGTCGACACCGCTGCCCAACAACCGTCCGGAAGATGCTCGTCCGGTGGGCTCGACCCCCGCGTCCCGCCAGGGAACGGCACCCGAGGTTTCGCAGACTGCAGTACCCGAGTCGAAGACTGCCGAGGCCGCCCCCACGGCAGCACCGACTCCGAAGCCTGCAACCGAGGCCAAGGACACCAAGGCAACGCCGGCGACCATCGTCAAGCCTGCCGAGGATTCGACGTCAGCCGCCGAGACGGTGGAAGACAAGAACGCCAAGCACTGATCTGTCCGGAGAGGTCGACTGACATGGTCAACTGACCGGTCGATCGACCGGCCCAGACAGAGAGAACGGCTCCCGCCGCTGAAGTTCGCTCACGTGAAGACGTGAGAACAACAGCTGCGGGGGCCGTTCGTCATTCACCCAGAACCTCACGCTTGTTGGCCGGCCCACCACCCCGGAAGCGACCCGAGATGCGGACCGCCAGCAGCCCCGCGATCGTGAAGGCAAGAGTCGCTGCGAGGATGAGCAGAATCGGGGCCGTCCACCCATCGGTGACGTTGCCCAGCCAACCTGCGAACGGCGGGGCCAACGTGGCAGCGAGGTAACCGCCTCCCTGCACCCGCGCCGAGGCAGAGGCGGTTTCCCGGTCGCTTCCGGCGGAGCGGGCGATGATGGAGAAGATCGCGGTGAATCCGCCACCTTGGGCGATTCCGCCGGTGATCGCCCACAGTACGTATGAGCTCGGAGCGAGCAGCAGCCCTGTCGGGAGCGAGAGCCACAGCGCGGCGATGATCGCCACCGGCACCCAGGGCTTGGTTCTGGCCGCCAGCAGCGGAACACCGAATGCTCCGAGGATGGCAGCGATCTGAAACAGCGAGGCGGTCCCGCCCGAGGCTGCCGAGTCTAACCCTCCTGTTTCGGAGAGAATCGAGGGCAGCCACGTGGTGGTCGTGTAGTAGGCAATCGACTGTCCGCTGAAGGTGATCACGAGCAGTGCGATGATGGCACGGAATTCGGGAGGTGCCTCGCGCCAAGGACGACGTGCCGGTGTGGGTGCTGGTGATGCCGGCGCATCCGCCGAGGCTGCGAGGATTGCGTTGCGTCGGATCCGCAGCCGGATCACGAACAGCCAGTAGAAGAGTCCGATCACGGCCAGAGCACCCCAGATGGCCACGGCCCACCGCCACCCGACTGCTGCAGCCAGGGGACCCGTGCCGAGCAGGGTGATCATGGAGCCGACATTCATTGTGGCCGAGTACAGGCCCGTCACCATCGACACCTGGCTCCATGGGACTTCGCGCCGGATGATCACCGGCACAGCGATATTGCCCAGAGCGATGGCGAAGCCGATGATTCCGGTGCCCGCGAGCACGAGCCAAGGCGGACCGAGCGAGCGCAGCACGGTTCCGAGGAGCACACCGGTGAGGCAGGACAGCACCGTCGCCTCCGCACCGAAGCGTCCGATGGTCTTCCCCGCAACAGGGGTGACGAGGGCGAACAGCAGCACCGGCAGACCGGTGAGGAGGCCCACCCCGGCAGCGCTCAGCCCGGTGTCGTCCTGAATGTCACCGAGGACGGCGGTCGGTGCGATGATCGGTGCCCGCAGATTGATCGCCAGAACGACGATGCCCACGACCATCCACGGCAGCATCCGCCGGGCGACGAACGGGTCCGGCTGGTTCACATGCGCTCGGGCACGCGGATGCCCAGGACGCCGAGGCCGGCCTCAAGCACCTCGAGGACCGTCTGGCTCAGACGCAGCCGGGAATCGCGCACCTCGACGGATTCGGCGATGAGGACCGGGCACTGCTCGTAGAACGAGGTGAACGACTGGGCGAGGTCGAAGAGGTACGTGCACAGCCGGTGCGGCGTGGAGCCGGCGACCACCTCGGCGAGGACATCGGAGAACCCGAGGATCGCCAGTGAAAGGTCACGTTCGGCAGCCTCGCCGAGGTGGATCGGCGCAGCCGTGAACGCATCCCCGTCGGCCTTGCGCAGGATCGAGCGGATCCGGGCTCCGGCGTACTGGAGATAGGGTGCGGTGTTGCCGATCGGGGCGAGCATCCGGTCGAGGTCGAAGGTGTAGCTCGTGTCGTGGGCGACGGAGAGGTCGGCGTACTTCACGGCACCGATGCCCACGATCTGTGCGACCTCGGCTTCCTCTTCGGGGCTGAATTCGGCGTTCGACTCCTGCAGTGTGGTCTTCGCGCGGGCGACGGCCTCATTGAGGAGTTCGGCCAGGCGCACGGGGGCACCGCTGCGGGTACGCAGGATCTTCCCGTCGTCACCGAGCACGTTGCCGATCTTCACGTGCTCGACCGCAACCTCCTCGGGCAGCCAACCGGCGGCTCGAGCGATGGAGAAGATCATTTCGAAATGCATCGCCTGCGGGGTGCCGACGACGTAGAGGGCACGATCGGCACTGAGTGTGCGCACCCGATGGCGGACAGCCGCGAGGTCCGTCGTGGCGTAGCCGTAGCCGCCGTCGGACTTGCGGATGATGAGCGGCAGAGGTTCGCCCTCACGACCGGTGAAGCCCTCGGGGAAGACGCACAGTGCACCGTCGCTGATGCGGGCCAGGCCCTTCTCCTCGAGCTCTGCGCAGACCGCGGCAAGGTCATCGTTGTAGATGCTCTCACCTGCCAGGTCCTCATCGGTCAGGGTGACCTCGAGGAGTGAGTAGATGTTGTTGAAGTAGATCCTTGAGAACCCGACGAGGCGCTCCCAGAGTTCGAAGGTCTGCTCATCGCCGCCCTGCAGCGCGACCACGCGGGCACGTGCGCGAGTGGCGAAAGCCTCGTCGCTGTCGAACTTCGCGCGCGCGGCCTGGTAGAAGGCATTCGGGTTGGCCGAGATGTCCTGGGCCGTCTCCGATTCGATGCCGACGTCGAGGAGGTGCTCGATGAGCATGCCGAAGGGAGTGCCCCAGTCACCGATGTGGTTCTGGCGCACGACCGTGTTGCCGAAGTATTCGTGGGTCCTGGCCAGCGCGTCGCCGACGACGGTGGTCCGCAGGTGGCCGACGTGCATCTCCTTGGCGACGTTGGGCGCCGAATAGTCGATGACGATCCGCGCTGGGCTCGTCTCTGGCTCGACCTCGGTGGCGGTTCCCTGGTTCAGGGTCGATGCCAGGAACTCGGGGGTGAAGGTGAGGTTGATGAAGCCGGGACCGGATATCTCCGGGGTCTCACAGATCCCCTCGAGATCGAGGTTGGCCACGATCGTGGTCGCGATGTCGCGCGGTTTGGACTTCAGCTCCTTCGCCAAGGGCAGAGCCACGTTGGCCTGGAAGTCGGCGAACTGGCTGCTCCTGATCACAGGGTCGCGTCGCGTGAAATCCTCGCCGAAGGACTGTTCGAGGGCGAGTGCGAAACGATCGTTGAGAAGCGAAGTCAAAGATGGCATGACACTATTCTATTGGTCAGGGCCCGACTGCGCCGCATGGGCCGCGTCACCTCGGCGCCCAAGCCCGAGCATCTGCGCCGACGAGATCTCGCAGAGCGTGCAAATTGGCTGGGCATCCTCCTCTTTCACAGCTCCGTGTCCGTGCATGCTTGTAATGTGGGTCACGTGAATTCCAACACTTATCTCCGGTACCCGCACATCCACGGTGATCTCATCACTTTCGTTGCCGACGATGACGTGTGGCTCGTCGCCGCCGAGGGTGGGCGTGCTTGGCGCCTGACTTCGGATCATGCTCCCGCGCGCAGCCCCAGGTTCTCTCCTGATGGATCCCATATCGCCTATGTCTCGCACCGCGACGGCCACCCTGAGCTCATGCTCGGCGAGGTGGCTTCCGGTTCTCTGCACCGGCTCACCTGGCTGGGGTCGACGGCGATGACGATGCTCGGTTGGGCCGACGATGAACGCGTCCTCATCGGCTCAAACGCCAGCGAGTTCGAGTCACGCAATCACGTGGTGAGAGCAGTCGGAATCGACGGCAGCGTCGAACGCCTGTCCTGGGGCAGAGCCTCGGGAATGGCCCACCATCACTCATCGGTGACCGCCCTGTCCACTCCCTACAGTCGTGAACCCGCGCACTGGAAGCGCTACCGAGGGGGAACCGCTCCGCGACTCTGGCTTGATCGCAGCGCAGACGCCACGGGCAGCGGAGTCCAGTGGCAGCGGCTGCTGCGCAACGAAGAGGCATCACTGACCGACCCTCTGTGGGTGGGAGACTCACTGGTCATCACTTCTGACAAGGCCGCGAGCTTCCCCCATCATGCCAACGAGCAGGCGAACCTCTGGATCTGGGACGGCCTGGCCACACGCAGCGGTGGGGATCCGGGTGAACCTCGACAGCTGACGTTCCAAACCGAAGCCGAAGGGTACGTCCGCAATGCGACGACCGACGGCACGCGCATCGTGTGGCACAGCCGCGGTGAGATCCGCATCCTCGACAGCCTCGATGCCAACATCCGGACCCTCGCGGTACAGCTTCCGGGCACCCAAGTGCAGCCGCTCAACCTCGACTCGAAGTCCAGGATCGGCGCCATCGCCCCAGATCACGAGGGTAACGCCTCCCTCATCGAATGGCGAGGAAAGACCTTCTGGTTGGCTCATCGTGAGGGCCCCGCACGAGCGTTGTGCGCGGACTCTTCGATCCGCACACGCCTCCCAGTGGTGCTAGGACAGACTGGACAGGCGGCTTACGTCACCGACGTCGAAGGCGAGGATGCCATCGAAGTTCGCGCCACCTCGGCGACGGCTACGGAACGTCGGATAGGAGCGGGCGCTCTCGGCCGAGTTCTGCACATGACCTCCGATCCGTCCGGAAAGACCTTAGCCACGATCTCCCACGACGGAAGCGTCCGTCTCGTCGAGGCCGGGAACGGCAAGACCCGATTGGTTGGACATTCGGGCTTCGGTGAGGCCAGGTCTCCCGAGTTCTCACCCGACGGACGGTACCTCATCTGGTCACAGCCCACTCAGGGTGAGGAGCAGTTGGCGCAGCTCATGCTCGTCGACACCAAATCAGACCGTGAGGCGCTGGCGCTGACCAGCGGGAAGTACAACGACTATTCCCCCGCATTCACCGCCGACGGCAAATACGTGGTATTCCTGTCTGACCGGACTTTCGATCCTGCCTACAATCAGCACTCCTTCGATCTGTCGTTCAACGGTGTGACCAGACCGTGGCTGCTGCCGTTGAGCGCCACTGAGCCGGCTCCCTTCGGACCGACCTCGAGCGGTTGGGCGATCAGCGAACTGACCGATGAGGCGTCGAAGACAGACAAGACCAAGGCGGAGAAGTCCAAGGTCACCACCGTCGAATTGGATGTCGAGGGCGCCGAGGAGCGGATCCTCGCGTTCCCCGTCTCTGCCGGTGTCTTCCGGAAGCTTGAGGCGGCTGTCGGCGGTGTCCTGTGGATCCGTGCCGGGGAATCCGAGGACGGCGTGCTCGGCACCGACCTTGATGCCCCTCCCACAGAGTCGATCCAGTACTTCGATTTCGCCAAACGCAAACTCGTCACCATCGTCGACAAGGCAGATGCCTATTGGGTGAGTGGAGACGGCAAGCTCATGGTCGTCTACGATGACGGCGATGTGACGGTGCGTCCCAGCAACCGCAAGGTCGAAGACGACGATGACGAGTGCGTCGCGGTGGATCTCTCCCGGCTGCGCTTCGAACTCGACCAGCGTGCCGAGTGGCTGCAGATGTTCGAAGAGAACTCGCGCATCATGCGCGATCACTATTGGCGTGCAGACATGAACGGCGTGAACTGGGAAGGGGTCACCCTGCGGTGGCGCCGAGTCGCCGCGAAGGCACTGACCCATGATGATCTCGTCGATGTGCTGTGGGAGACGGTCGGAGAACTCAACACCTCTCATGCTTATGTCACGCCCTCGAATGCCCTGGGAAACCCGTCGAAACGACTCGGCTTCCTCGGTGCTGACTTGGAACGGACGCCGAGCGGTTGGCAGATCGCACGGATTCTGCCCGGTGAGAGCAGCGAACCCGCGGCAAGATCGCCATTGCGCCAGGCAGGTGTCGGAGCTCAGGAGGGCGACATCATCCTGGCTGTCGATGGCCAACGGGTCGATGAGGTACGCGGCCCCGCCGCCCACCTGCAGGGAGCCGGCAACAGGATCGTCGAACTCACCCTGCGCCGTGGCCGCAAGGACCGCGTGGTGGCAATCGTGCCGCTGACCAGCGAGGAGAAGCTGAGGTACCAGGACTGGGTACGGTCGAGGCGGGAATATGTGACGTCGAAGTCCGAGGGACGTGTCGGGTATGTGCACATCCCGGATATGATGCCCAACGGTTGGGCACAGCTGCACCGCGACCTCAGACAGGCGATGTCGGCCGACGCTGTCATCGTCGATGTCCGATTCAACCGCGGCGGCCATACCAGCGCGCTGGTGGCCGAACGCTTCGCCGATCGTGTCATCGCCTGGAACGCTGTGCGCAACTACGATGCCATGATCGCCGACCCCGAAGACGCACGCCGAGGGCCCGTGGCCTTCGTCGCGAACGAGTTCTCGGGCTCCGACGGCGACATCATCAATGCCCGTGCTCAGGCCAAGGGCTTAGGACCCGTCATCGGTGTGCGCACCTGGGGCGGAGTTGTCGGCATCGACGGCCGCTACGACCTCGTCGACGGCACCGGTGTGACTCAGCCGCGCTACTCCTTCTGGCTTGAGGGCAAAGGCTGGGATGTTGAGAACTACGGCGTCGAACCTGATATCGAGGTCGAGCATGACCCCTCACAGCTGTTCAGTGACGACGATCTGCAACTCGACCGTGCCATCGCCGAGGTGCTCTCCAGCCTGGAGAAGACCCCTGCGGCCATGCCCCCGGACTTCCCGGCCCCGCGCGTGCAAACACCCCCGAAGCCTCAAGCCCCAGCGGCGCCCATGGAGTAGTCCCCGCGACGGAGCCATGGAGTAGTCCCCGCGGCGGCGCCATGGAGTAGTCCCCGCGGCGACGCCAGCCCTCTGACGCCCACGGAGTAGTCCCGGCGACGCCCACGGAATAGTCCCCGCGGCGGCGCCATGGAGTAGTCCCGGCGGCGCCGGCCCTCCAACGCCCACGGAGCCGGCCCTCCAACGAAGCACCAGGCTCAGGCCCAGGATCTGGGCCTGGGCCTGGGCCTGCACAAACGCTACAGCCTGCGGTGCGATCTGTTCGTCAATAGTGACTGGCCACGGGCTTCGGTCAGCCGATTACTGTCCGCAATCGGTTTTCACTGTCTATAAACGTTCGCCGTAGAACGACCTGGCGACCGTTTGTGGACAGCAAATCGGCGTTTCACGCACGCTCACCGTGAACGGCAACGAGTGCCCACAGGCCGAACGCTAGGAGCACGAATCCGGAGACGATCCCGCTGAAGATGGGGATGAATGCTGGAATCGAGGCGAAGAAGGCGATGAAGCCGGCAATGCCGCACAGGGTGACGACTGTGGCGAGAATATGGAACCGGTCGAGTTTGAACACGTGGCCCAGCGCATAGAAGTGGGTGCCGACGACGAACGCCACCCAGGCCACGCCGAGTTCTGGATGTCCTAAACCGCTCAGCAGGCGCGTGCCGCCGAAGAGCGCCAGTGCTTCGATCCCGACAATGATCCAGTAGCTGCGTCCGAAGGGAACGGTCCGACGCGGCCCGGCCGCAGCCTGCCCCTCGGCGGACTCAACGGACGCAGCGGAGGAGACCTGGGCGCGCTTCATGCGGCTCAGTGAACGAATCGCGAAGAACACGATGACGGCGAAGGCCGCAATCCCCGTGACGAGTACGAGGATACGGCCCAGGGTCGAAAACGATGCGCTGTTGATGATGAGGAACACCAAACCGAATGCTCCGCCGATGAGGGAGCCGACCTCCGCACCGGCAGCCGGTTGCGGTCGGGTCTTACGGGGTTGAGTCATCACTGCCCTCTCGAGTGTGCACGGATACCACGGGAATACGAGGATCGGTTCTACCCTCACATTCTCGCACTCCGCACCGGATGTTCCGGTGAACCCGCAGAAACGATGGAGATTCACGATTCCGACTTCACCACTCAGACCTCACCGACTCAAGGGTATTGACCTTCGCGCTGAACTGGTGTTCACTTGGGGTGAACGTTGATTCACCTACTTTCGGGATCGGCTGCCGCCGCCCGAAGGACACCAGCTTGAGGAGGCAAAGATGCCAGCTACACACGGATCCGCGGCCGCTGCGCAGGAGTTCGCCGACATCCTCTACGAGGTCGAGGAATCCTATGCGGTCATCACCATCAACCGCCCAGAGTCGTTCAACTCCTTCCGCTCACAGACAGTCGACGAGCTCATCGAGGCGCTGACCCTGGCCTGGGGCGATAATCAAGTCCGCTCGATCATCCTCACCGGTGCCGGGCAGAAGGCATTCTGTGCCGGAGGGGACGTCAAGCAGAAAGCGAAGACCGGCGACTACGGCCCTAGCCGCTACGGGATGTTCCGCATCTCTGAACTCCACAAGACCATGCGATCCGTGCCGAAACCCATCATCGCCGCCGTCAACGGCGTCGCCGTCGGCGGGGGCAATGTCCTCAACACGCTGTGCGACATCACGATTGCCGCCTCCCATGCCCGGTTCGGCCAGGCCGGACCCAAGGTCGGATCCTTCGACGCCGGCTACGGCACGGCGTTCCTGGCCCGAGTCGTGGGCGAGAAGCGGGCACGGGAGATGTGGTACTTCTGCGAACTCATCGACGCCCGGAAGGCCGAGATGTGGGGCTTGGCCAATGAGATCGTCGAAGCTGACCAGCTCATACCCCGAGCCAAGGAACGAGCCCGAGCACTGGGTCTCAAAGCGCCGACGGCCCTGCGCTTCCTCAAGCAGTCGTTCAATGCCGACTCCGAGATGCAGACCGGTTTCACCAATCTGGCAATGAGCGCCCTCGACCTGTACGCGCACTCACCCGAGTCACATGAGGGCGCTGCCGCCTTCGCCGAGAAGCGCGATCCCGACTTCAGCAGCTTCGACAACGCGTACTGAACCACAGGCAATCAGGCGGACCAGCCCACCAGAACAGAGGATCACAGTGGACTTCGCAATCACCCCAGAGACCCAGTCGCTGCTCGACACTGCAGCGGCCTTCGAGGAGCGCCTCATCTCCGAGGCACGTGACCGGGAGAATGCCGGAAAGATCGGCACCGATCTGACACTGGAGATGGGCAGCGCCGGTCTCATCGCCCCGGAACTCTCGCCCCACCTCGGCGGGCAGGGCCAGACGAAGGTGACCGCGGGACTGGTCACCGAGGCGATTGCTCGCGGCGACCTCAACGTGGCGTATCTGCAGGTGGTGGGCTCATTGATGGGTCAGGTCATCGCGCGGAACGCGAGCGCCGAGGTGGCCGAACACTATTGCCGCCTCATCACCTCCGGTGCCGAAACAGTGGCCATCGGCCTCTCCGAGCCCGACGCCGGCTCGGATGCCGGCAATCCCCAGAGCACCGCCAAGCGTGACGGTGGGGATTGGATCATCAACGGCACGAAATCGATGTCACTGGCGCTGACCTCGACGGCCACGGTCATCTTCGCGAGGACCGATCCGAACGCGAAACGAGGCAAGGGCATCTCCGCCTTCCTCGTCGACCTCGACACCCCGGGAGTCGTCCGCACCCCGATCACCGATATGGGACAGTCCGCGGTGGCCCGTGGCTCGGTGGACTTCACCGATGTCAGGGTTCCGGGCGATCACCTCCTCGGCGCGGAGGGAGCAGCGTTCTCCCAGGTCATGCAGGGCTTCGACTTCTCCCGTGCTCTCATCGGCCTGCAGTGCACGGGCAGTGCCACCCGAGCGATCGAGGACGCCTGGGACTATGTGAAGGGCCGGGAGGCATTCGACCAGCCGCTGTCGAAGTTCCAGGGCGTCTCATTTCCCCTCGCCGAGGCGGAGACGAAGATGACCGCCGCCAGGCTGCTGTGTCTGAACACTCTATGGCTCGGCGACGAAGGTCTGCCTCACACCTCACAGGCGGCGATGTGCAAGTGGTGGGCTCCCCTGGAGTCCTATCACGCCATCCATCAATGCCTTCTTCTGCACGGCCAGAACGGCTACAAGCAGGATCGTGACGTGGAGAAGCGTCTCCGGGACGTGCTCGGCATGCAGATCGGGGACGGAACCGCACAGATCATGAAACTCGTCATCGCCAGGGAGTCGGCCGGGCGTGCCTTCGCCCCCTGACCAGCACACATCTTGGCCCGCACACATTCGACAAAGGCAGCTGACCAGCACATCTGAGCACCATCCGAAGGGACCACACATCATGTCTGCACTGGACAATCGCATCATCATCGTCACCGGCGCCGCCTCGGGGATCGGCAAAGGCATCGCCACCCGCCTGGCCGCAGACGGAGCCACCGTCGTCGTCGCCGACCTCGACGCGACGAAGTCACAGGAAACCGCCTCGGCGCTGGGAAATGATTCCATCGGCGTCGCCGTCGATGTCACCGATCGGGCCAAGGTCGATGCCATGACCACCCAGGTGATAGAGACGTTCGGCCGCATCGACGTCCTCGTCAACAATGCCGGCTGGGACAAGGTCGAACCCTTCATGGACTCGACAGCCGAGACCTGGGACCGAGTCATCGCGATCAACCTGATCGGCACCCTCAACTGCACGCAGTCGGTCGCCTCCCACATGATCGCCGCCGAATCCGGGGCTGTGATCAGCATCGGCTCCGATGCCGGACGCGTGGGCTCGAGCGGTGAGGCCGTGTACTCGGCGGCCAAGGGCGGCATCATCTCCTTCTCCAAGACCTTCGCCCGCGAGGTCGCACGGCACAACATCACCTCCAACTGCGTGTGCCCGGGACCGGCCGACACTCCGCTGTTCGCTGAGATCTCCGAGGACAACCCGAAGCTGCGCACTGCACTGGAGAAGGCGATCCCCATGCGCCGCCTGGCACAGCCCGACGATCTGGCGAATGCCGTCGCCTTCTTCGCCAGTCCCGAATCCACCTACGTCACGGGTCAGACGCTCTCCGTCTCCGGCGGACTCACCATGGCCTGACCCTCTCCCACCGATTCACCTCAACGATCCACAACCACCGGCACGAGACCAGCGCAAAGGAGCCCTGACATGCCAACCCGATTCGACACGATCCTCACCGACACCCTCATCGACAAGCACACCTCGACAGGTGCCTGGAAGAACAAGACGCTGCTCGATCATCTGGACCGTTGGACGAGCGAGACTCCCGATTCGGTCGTGTCTCGAGACCCCTATGGAAGCCACACATACCGACAGCTCTCCGCCGACGCCGAGGCGTGTGCCAGAGCCCTCGTCGACCTCGGTGTGCAACCGGGTGAGGTGGTGGGCATCCACCTGCCCAATTGGTACGAATGGTTGGTCATCCACCTCGGCGCCCTCAAGGCGGGGGCGGTCACGAACGGTCTCATCCCGATCTACCGCGACCGCGAGATCGGATACATGGCGAAGAAGGCCGCAGTCACGGTTCTCTTCGTCCCCAACCGGTTCCGCAGATTCGACTACCCGGATATGGTCGACCGCCTCAGGGACAAACTGCCTGATCTGCGGCATACGATCGTCCTCGACGCCCCCGGAGAAGATCCATTCACCTCCCGCGAGGGCTTCGAACGATGGACGGACTTCCTGGATCGCGGCACGGGAAGCTCACCGGGGTCAGCTGGTTCGTCAGGACCGGCCGCGGCAGCGGCGAGCATCGACTGGGAGACGCGGAGGCCCGATCCCAATGATGTCGGTCTGATCCTCTTCACCTCAGGGACGACAGGTGACCCCAAGGGGGTCATGCACACACACAATTCGGTGCTCTCCGCGTCACTGCCCTGGCCCGATCGCCTGGGCCTCGGGAACGGCTCCGTCATCCACATGGCCTCGACCTTCGGCCATCTCACCGGGTACATGTACGGAGTCTGCCTACCGCTGCTCATCGGCGGGAGCGGTGTGTTCCAGGATGTCTGGAACGGCGAGGAGTTCGCGCGACTGATCGAAGAGTTCGGCATCGAGCACACTTCGGGCGCCACCCCATTCCTGCACGATCTCATCGAGGCCGCCAAGACCACGGATCGTGATCTCTCGAGTCTCAGACACTTCTGCTGCATGGGCGCTCCGATTCCACGCGTCATGGTCCACGAGGCCAAGGAGCTGCTCCCCAACCTCAACGTCTTCGGCGGTTGGGGGCAGACCGAATGCGGACTGGTCACCATGACCGCCCCCGGCGATTCCGATGACAAGGTCACGAGCACAGACGGTCGTGCGCTCGGCGATATGCAGGTGCGTATCGTCGATCCGCTCGGCGAACCGGTCCCCGCCGGAACCGAGGGAAAGGTGCAGGTCAAGGGCCCGTTCCTGTTCGTCGGGTATCTCAGCGAACCGAAGCTCACCGACGAAGCCTTCGACGGCGACTGGCTGGACACCGGCGATATCGCAGAGATGGACGGTGAGGGCTTCATCAAGATCGGCGGTCGATCGAAGGACATCATCATCCGCGGTGGAGAGAACATTCCCGTCGCCTACGTCGAGAACATCTTGTACGAGCACCCCGCCATCTCCCAAGTGGCGATAGTGGCGGTGCCCCACCCCCGCCTGCAGGAGATCGCGTGTGCCGTGGTCACACTGCGAGAAGGCCACACGTTCACCATGGATGACCTGCGCGAATTCTTCGCCTCCAAGGGCGTGACCAAACACTATTGGCCGGAGACCCTGCAGTGCCTCGATGAGTTCCCGCGGACCCCGAGCGGTAAGATTCAGAAGTTCAAGCTGCGGGAGGAAGTGGTCAGCAGACATGACAAGTGAGACTCATGACGTCAACGCCGTAGTTCGCGGTGCTCGCGCGGAATTCCGTGAGAAGCAGATCGTCGATGCCGCCGTCCGCCTCATGCAGACGAAGGGCTCACATGCCGTGTCGATGCAGGCGATCGCCAAATCTGCCGGTGTCAGCGTCGGACTGCTGTACAAGTACTTCTCAGATCGGGAGCAGATCGTGCTGGCCGCGATCACCCGGGTTCTCGAGGACTTCCGGCTGCGCGTGCCGGCGGTGATCGAGGCGACCGAGGATCCCGTGCATCGGATCATTGCGGCTTTCACCGAGTTCTGTCAGGTCGTCGATGATCATCGTCAGGCCGTCGTCCTGACCTATCAGACGTCCAGGTCGCTCTCACGCGCCGGACTGGCGTCCATCCAGTCCCAGGAGCTGGCCACACTGCAGCCGCTCATCGATGTCGTCGCCGAGGCTGCCGACAAGGGTGACCTGCACGAGGTCGATGCGAGTACGCTCGGACACAACCTCATGACGCTGGCTCATATGTGGGCCCTCAAGCACTGGTACTTCCAGCAGACGCAGGTCAGTCTCGGCCAGTACATCGACCGGCAGGTTCGCACCGTGGTGCTGAGCAACCTCAGCGATAGCGCGCGGAAGAGAGTGAAGCTGAACTAGCGTCCGCTGCTCCCGTGGTGTCTCAGCTCGCCTCTACCGACCTGCAGGTTGGTAGAGCAGATAGAGAAATCCGTCGTCGGTGCCGTAGAGGGTCTTCAGCTCGAGTTCGACCGGCGGATCGAACTGGGCACCGCGCAGGATCCTCGTCTCGTTCCCGGCGACCAGAGTCGGGCTGCGGGTCAGACACAGTTCGTCGACGTCTCCTGCCTCCAGCAGGTCGGTGAACAGCTGGGGTCCGCCCTCGCACACGATCCTGGCGAATCCACGCGACCGGAGTTCAGCGATCGCCGCGCTCAGGTCCACCGACGATTGACCGGTCACGATCACCTCGGCGACCTCAGCAGCCTGTGCACGTGCCTGAGCGGGTGCGTCTGCGCAGGTGATGAGCATGGTCCGGGCAGAGCGGGAAGCCTCGGTGAACAGCGAGGCTGAGAAATCGAGATCCAGACTGTGTGAGACCACCGCCATTGGTGCCGTGGGGCTGCGGTTCTCACGCAGATGCCGCCATTGCGCATCGTCCTCGGCGGGACCGTAGACCTCGGTCCTGGCAGTGCCGGCGCCGACGAGGATGACATCTGCCGATGCCCGGTTGAGGGCGAACAGCTGCTTGTCGATGTCATTGCCCAGACCTCCGGCGTGACCGGCGATGGTCCCGGCCCCATCGACCGAGGCCACGAACACTGCGCGCACCCACTGGTCGACATCCTCGGGGAAGGCGAAGGCCTCAGGCAGAGTCACCGTCGCCAGTGGTGCGGGGAACAGCCTGTTCACGTTCGAGGCGTCGGCTGGTGCGTCGGCTGGTGCGTCACCCATCAACAGCACATCTGCGCACGAGTCCGCTGACATCACCGAGGAAGTCCTTGACCTCAGCTTCCGCGCCCGGGTGGACGTCGACGACGAGGAAGATCGCGAAGGGGGCAGGCGGACCCAGAATGTGCCGCGGGGTCCTCCCGTTCGGAAGCGCCGTGTTCTGTACCGTCACGCCGTCATCTCCTCGGTCGCAAGAATGATCATCGAGGTGAACTGCGCCATCGCAATGGTGCTTGACTGGTCAGTATACGCCCCCTGTGACAACGGTCGGCAACCTTCTGACAACGGGAGATATCCGTCTTCGACAACCGCGAACGTGCCCCTTGCCGCGCACTTCGTCTGTTCTACACTGGGGTCAGGACGACAGCACTGAGGCCAGCACGACAGCATGGAGGCCGCTCATGACGCAGAAGCATCAGGTACAGGTTCGGCGGGCCTACGACGACCCGGCTCACAACGATGGCACTCGTATCCTCGTCGACCGGATGTGGCCACGCGGAGTGAGCAAGGACAAGGCCGAACTCGACGACTGGCTCAAGGAACTGGCTCCTTCGAGTGATCTGCGCAAGTGGTACTCCCACGATCCCGATAAGTTCGAGGAGTTCTCGCGGCGCTACCGCGACGAGCTCAAGGACGATTACCATGCCGCGGCGCTCGAGCAGCTCAAGGAGTACGCGAAGAAGGGCAAACTGACCCTCATCACGGCTTCGAAGCGCGACGACATCAGCGACGCGACGGTGCTCAAACAAGTTCTGGATAGGAAATAAGTCTCCGGCAGTCGCAGCTGCGACACGGCTGGAACCACACCACAACCGGACAGGGACATGACGTGAGCGAAACAGAGCCAGAGGGCACCGAGCCCAATACCGATGTCCAGCGCGGCATCGAACCGGACACACGGGATTGGGCTGATGTACTCGAGGCCGGGTGCGCCGAGTGCGGGTTCACGGTGACCTCGCTGACCCGCTATGGGTTTCACGAACTCAAGCACCACCTGCAGGATGTCGGTGCCTGAAGCAGCATAGGTCCATTCACAGTCGACTATGGACACATTAGTCTGTGGACATGGGACTGGAATGGGAACAGCTCGTCGTCGATGCCCACGATCCGCATGTGCTCGGCCACTGGTGGGCGGAGGCTCTCGGATGGATTGTCATCTATGAGGACGAGGACGAAGTGGAGATCAGAGCCGAGGAACACTCTCTCCCAGGCCTTCTCTTCGGAGTCGACCCGGAGACCAAGACCGTGAAGAATCGCCTTCACCTCGACTTCCGTCCCGAAAACCAGTCCGCCGAAGTGGATCGACTCCTCGCACTCGGCGCCCACCGAGCCGATGTGGGCCAGACCGAGGACGAACCCTGGGTTGTCCTGGCCGATCCGGAAGGCAACGAGTTCTGCGTGCTCTCATCACGCAGAAAGTAGTGCGTGGGCGCAGCGCAGGAATCTATTGGACCCTGTCTGCCCGACGCCTTCGGTGCCCGAACCCTTCTTCAGAAGAAGACGCCCCACACCAGTACCGCGATGACGACGAGGAGTAACAGCAGCGACCACGGACTCCCGAAGTTGAGCGACCATCCGATGCCGACACGCTTCGGAATTAAGAACGAAGGGTCCCGAGGACAGAAGTAGAAGATTCCGAGCTTCCAGTTCGCATCATCATCGCGAAGCTGCTTCCTGCGTTCCTTGCTCACTGGGCTCATACGTGTTCCCTTCTTCACCGCGGACAGCTCGCTCGGGCATCCCACGCGAAATGGTGCCATCGTTCCTTGCCGTCACGCTACACCTGTTGTCAACGTCCAGCGATGTCAGAACAGCCCAGAACGCGCTCCGAAAGTTTATTGGACAGAACTGTCCAAAATACTCTAGGCTCGCACCATGGGCAGGAAGAAGACCTTCGACGAGCAGATGGTGATCAAGGCCGCCATCGCCGTCTTCAGCGAACACGGTTACACCGGCACCGACGTCGGCCTGGTCTGCGAACGTGCGAACATCGGCCGCTCAAGCTTCTACAACACTTTCGACAGCCTCGATACCCTGTTCCTGCGGGCACTGCGCGAATACACAGGTTCCGGAACCTCGCTTCGTGAGGAGCTGCGCACAGGAACAGCACCGGCTCCGACGCTCATCATGCACCGCCTCGGCGGGGAACTGGCCAAACAGTGCGAGGACGATAAGCGAATCGGATGCCTGTCGGCCAACACCGCAGCCGAACTCGGACGCGACGTCGACGCGGTGTGCACGATCCTCGATCCCGACCGCCGGGCCTGGCTGGAGACTTACAGCATCGTCCTCGAGCGCGGACAGGTCGAGGGCCACATCCGCCCCGATGTCGACACGAAAGTGCACGCGGAGCTCATTTACAGCGTCCTCGCCGGATTGAGGATCGCTGCTCGGGTCATGCCTGCTGACAACGTCCAGGCTCAGGCGAGCGCGTTCATCGAAGCACTGTGCACACCCGAAGGAATCACAGCGCTTCACAACCACACGGCACTCAACACATATGACGGCAAAGCGCCCGGACATCTCATCTCTACCGAAGGCAGCGCACAGTGACGACTTCGACTCAGGCAAGAGTCCGTGTCCCAGGTCAGGTCTACCTTCTGGCAGCAGTGATCTTCTGCCTCGGCACCAGCGAGTTCATGATCGCCGGAATCCTCGAGCCCATCAGTGCGGATCTGCAGGTCAGCATCCCACAGGCCGGCTTGCTCATCACCGGATTCGCGGTGGGGATGATCGGTGGGGCACCGGCCATGGCACTGCTGACGCTCAAGCTTCCCCGTCGGGCCACGATGATCATCTCGATCATTGCGTTCTCCGCACTGCACATCTTGGCCGCGCTGTCGCCGAGCTATTCGATCCTCATGGTCACCCGCGTCCTGGCGGCCATCGCCTGCGGAGGGTTCTGGGCAGTGGCCGCTGTCCATACGACGCGCATCGCCCCCGCCGAGGTGCATGGTCGTGCCCTGGCCAGCCTCGTCGGCGGGCTGACAGTTGCCAACCTCGTGGGCGTGCCCTTGGGCACCTGGGTGGGTACGCAGTACGGATGGCGAGCGACCTTCTGGGCCGTCGCCATCGTCACCGCACTCGCCGCGGTCCTCGTCGCGCTCACAGTTCGGAACCCGGCGCATGAAGACACCGGGTCAAGCCAGCACCTGCCCACTCTCCTCAAGGCCGAGCTCGCAGCGTTCAAGGGCCCACGAATCTGGCTGGCACTGGCAACGACCGCACTCTTCCAAGCCTCGGTCTTCGCCGCATTCTCATATTTCTCGCCGCTGCTCACCCGGGTGTCGGGAATCTCCCACGACCAGGTCCCCGGAGTCCTGGCTGCCTTCGGCATCGGTGCCTTCATCGGAGTCGTCGCGGGCGGACGCTTCGCCGATAGGAACATCTTCGGCAACATCATCGGCAGCCTCGCGGCCCTGGCACTGAGTCTCTTCGCTCTGTGGCTGGTGGCCGATACCGGCTGGGCGGCGATCGTCATGATCGTCCTCATCGGTGCCAGCGGCTTCTCGATTGCCGGGGCGCTCAATGCCCGGGTATTCCAGATCGCCACACAGGCGCCGACCCTGGCGGCCAGCGTGAATACCTCGGCGTTCAACGTCGGCAATGCCGTCGGGCCTGCCCTCGGCGCCGCAGTCATCGCATTCGGATGGGGGTTCAAGGCTCCCGTCGTCGTCGCGATCGTCCTCGCGCTGGCCTCCCTCGTCGTCGTCGCGGCTGCGATCCGAGTCGAACGGGTCTGGACCCCTCGTATCGGTGTCGCGACGCCCGAAGATTCCTCAGACGCTGTCGCCTGACGCCTCCGATTCACAGTATTCCCGGAACAGCTCCTGAATCCGATCGGTCATGAAGCGGTAGTACGCCTCCAGCGACAGACAAATTGCCGCTGTCCCGGCCACCGGCACGACAGCTGCCTATGACTCAGCTACTCGACCATTCACAGTGCACATCGCCCCGGACGGGTCTTGAGTCAGCACAGCCGACGACCGTCCGTCAGCGGTCCCCGGCCCGCTCGAACCGCAACAAGGTCATTCCGCCCGGAAACGCTCGCACCTCGGTGTTCGTCCAGATCTCCGTGTTGAAGTCGCACTCAGAGCCCCACAGCGGCACACCCGTGCCGAGGGTGACAGGACCGAGTTTGATGATGAGCTCATCGATCTCCGAACGCAGGCTCGAGGCCAGCGTTCCGCCGCCGACGAGCCAGATGTCCTTGCCCTGCTCACCCTTGAGATCGCGGACCCGTCCTACGGGATCATCGCTGATGATTTCGACAGCGGACTCCGGGTAGGCCCCGAGCGTCGAAGAGACGACGAGATGCCGCAGGTGAGGGTAGGCGTCGGGCAGTCCTGCGGCCAGGCCGAGTTCGAAGGACCGGCGTCCCTCGATGACTGTGTCGAAGTGGAGTCCCGGGCCCGCAATTCCCATCGCGTCTCTGGCTGGTCCGGGCAGGGTTTCGGGATACTCGGTGCGAATGAAGTCGATGTAGTCATCGGTGATGGGCCACCATCCGCTGGGGTCGCCGCCATCTGGGCCGGCGATGAAGCCGTCGATTGAGAGTGCGACGAAGTACTTCAGTCTGCGGTGCTGGGGCATCGTTGCTCCTCGGCGTCTCTGAATCAGTTCGGCGTTTCTGAATCAGTCTAGACCAGCGTCCCCGCGGGCTGGAGCTTCTCACGGGTGCCCTTCTGTCCTCCCTGCCCCTCGCCGCCCTTCTCGACCTTCCAGGGCTTGACCCAGGTCATCGCCTCGGACACGAGGACTTCGCCGCAGGAGCTGCAGACTTCACCCTGGGTCGTCTCCTGCCCGCAGGTGTCGTGGATCATCGGCATGTGTGCGCCGCCGGTCGGCATAGTGGTGTGCTTCTCGCCCCAGACCACGAGCTGCTGAAGGATCGGCAGCAGATCGGCCGCGGCCTCAGTGGCGGCGTAGCCCTGACGGGTGCGTGCCCCATCCTGATAGTCGACTCTCTCCAACAGACCGGCCTCGACCATCGAGTGCAGACGTCTGCTGAGGACCGCCTCGGAGATCCGCAGATTCTCGCGCAGTGTGTCGAAGCGTCCGTGTCCGTGGAGCACGTCGCGGACGATGAGCAGCACCCAGGGATCGCCGAGCACGTCGAGAGAGCGCCCGACGGGGCAGAGCGCCTCGGACCAGTCGGATCTCAACGCCATGAGCGTTACCTTTCTTCAGAGAAGTCTGGTTATACTGCCTCCAGTATAACTTCTTTCAAGAAAGTATGAGGGATCGATGTCGACCACTCCAGTGGGTCCCCCTGGCGCCAAGACGAGCAAGCGTCGCCGCATCCACCCCGCCTGGTGGGTGGCCGCAGTCGCGTTCCTCGCACTGCTCGCCGCGGCAGGTTTCCGGGCAGCCCCGGGCGCGCTCATGATCCCGCTCCACAATGACTTCGGCTGGTCGATGAGCGTCATGTCCCTGGCAGTCAGCGTCAATCTCATCCTCTACGGGCTCACGGCCCCATTCGCCGCGGCACTCATGGATCGCTTCGGAATCCGCCAGATCGTGGCGCTTGCTCTCATCCTCGTCGCAGCGGGCGCCGGGGGCAGCGTGATCATGACCGCCTCGTGGCAGCTGCTCGTCTTCTGGGGGCTGCTCATCGGGCTGGGTACTGGGTCGATGGCCATGGTCTTCGCCGCAACCATCGCCAATCGGTGGTTCATCCGCCGCCGAGGACTGGTCATGGGCATACTCACCGCCGGCTCGGCCACCGGCCAGCTGATCTTCCTGCCTCCTGTCGCCGCGATCGCGGAGTCGACGGGGTGGCGTCCGGCTTCTCTGCTCATCGCGGCAGCGGCTCTCGTGGCCGTGCCGGTCGTGTGGTTCGTCCTCCGCGACCGTCCAGAGGACCGCGGTGTCCTGCCCTATGGCGCCGATCCCGAGACCTATATGCCCGACGAGCGGCCTACAGGCGGAGCCGCCAAGCGCGCCTTCGCCGGCCTGGCCTTCGCTGCTCGACATCGATCGTTCTGGGCTCTGGCCATTGCGTTCGCCATCTGCGGGGCGACGACCAACGGTCTCATCGGCATTCACTTCATCCCGTCCGCACACGACCACGGCATGCCGACGACCACAGCGGCGGGCCTGCTTGCGGTCGTCGGGATCTTCGATATCGCCGGAACCGTGTTCTCCGGGTGGCTGACCGACAAATTCGACCCGCGCATCCTTCTGCTCACCTACTACACCTTCCGCGGCGTCGGACTCCTGCTCCTGCCCTGGCTGCTCTCGGACATCGTGCATCCGTCCATGGTGCTCTTCATCGTCATCTACGGCCTCGACTGGGTCGCGACCGTTCCGCCCACCTCGGCGCTGTGTCGTGAGGTCTTCGGCGATCGAGGCACGATCGTCTTCGGCTGGGTCTTCGCAGCGCACCAGCTCGGCGCCGCGGCTGCAGCCTTCGGCGCCGGTGTCATCCGCGATGTCTTCGGCGAATACACCTATGCCTGGTGGGGCGGGGCCGTGATGTGCGCTGTCGCTGCCGCCCTGTCATTCGCGGTCAGACGCAATCGTCAGGCACGTGAGAGGACAATCGTCCCCGCCGAGGCGGCTGCTCAGGTGACATCGTCGACCGAGGACTGAGCCACACCCGTTTCATGCGAAGACGGGTCCCCACAGTTCGACCCGATTGCCCTCTTGTCTCACGATGGAGAGGGAATTGCCGGGCCATTCCGCGTGTTGTCATACTTAGGTGAATCTATTCACGAGAGGACGTCCTATGAGCAAGTTCGCAGTGACAAACGCCAACACCGGTGAGGTTGAGGAAGAGTTCGCTTCCGTCACGAAGGAAGAGATCCCCGGTTACATCGATCGTGCCCACGAGGCTCACCTTTCGTGGAAGGAGACGCCGCTCCATGAGCGCGCGACGATCCTCCGGAAGTTCGCCGACCTCGTCGATGCCAATGCCGACGAGATGACCGACATCATCGGCCGCGAGATGGGCAAGGTCAAGAAGCAGGGCCTCGGCGAGGTGGACAAGGTTGCTCGCACGGCACGGTGGATGGCCGACAACGCCGCCACCCACCTGGCACCCACACACCTCGCAGCAGCGGGTGCGGCCAGCAGCTACGTCCGCCACCAGCCGCTGGGCGTTCTGCTGGGCATCATGCCGTGGAACTTCCCCTATAACCAGATCGCCCGCTTCGTGCTGCCCAACCTCATGGTCGGCAACGCGATCATCATGAAGCAGGCCTCGATCTGCCCGAAGTCCTCGCAGTACTTCGAAGATCTCCTCACCGAGGCGGGTCTGCCCAAGGGCGTGTACCAGAACATCTACCTCGACAGCTCCCACGCCGAGGAGGTCCTCAAGGACTTCCGCGTCAAAGGCTTCTCCCTCACGGGCTCCGAGGGAGCAGGTGCCTCCGTGGCCTCCATCGCTGCGAAGTACTACAAGCGCGCCGTCCTCGAGCTCGGCGGCAACGACCCCGCTGTCGTCCTCGATTCGAAGGACGTGCCGGCTGTGGCCAAGAAGCTCGTGGGCCTGCGTCTGGCGAACGCCGGTCAGGTCTGCACCTCGCCGAAGCGCATGATCGTCGTCGATGATCTCTATGACGAGTTCCTCGCCGAGGCCGTCAAGGCCGCCGAGGCGACGAAGGTCTCGACCTTCGACGACCCGGATGTCGGCATGGGCCCTGTCTCCTCCGAGGGTGCACTTGATGAGATCGTCGCCATGATCGACAAGGCTGTGTCCGATGGTGCCACTCTGCACACCGGTGGCAAGAAGCTCGACCGCCCTGGTTGGTTCATGTCGCCGGCAGTCATCTCCGACATCGACCCGAAGTCGGACCTCGGCTGCAATGAGCTCTTCGGTCCCGCGGTCATGATCTACCGGGCCAAGGACGAAGAGGATGCGCTGCGTCTGGCCAATGACACCGAATACGGGCTCATGAGCTCGGTGTGGACCGATGACCTCGAAAAGGGAGAGGAATTCGGCGCCAAGATCAACGCAGGAATGACTCTCATCAACGGACACATGGAATCGGGACCGGAGTACCCGTTCGGCGGCATCAACCGCTCAGGCTACGGTCGCGAGAACGCTCAGTGGGCTTTCCAGGCCTTCACGAATGAGCACCTGATCCGCGTTCACGCCTGAAACTGAGAGACCAAGGCCTGAGCTCCAGGCCTTGGTCTTCGGCTCAGACACACGGATAAGAGTACAGACAAAGATCCCGCCGACAGCGTCCATATCGCTGTCGGCGGGATCTTCTTTTACGAGTGCTGTCTCAATAGCTTCTCGAGTGGAGGTAAGGGGACTCGAACCCCTAACCCCCTGCTTGCAAAGCAGGTGCGCTACCAATTGCGCCATACCCCCGGAGTACAGGCCGATATTACCCGCTCAGACGCTGACTGCGCAATCGGACGCAAGAACGAGGGTTCTGCTGCTCACGCGGACTCCAGCCGCATCACTACGCGCCTCGCGCCTCCCACCTCGGAATCGGTGTCGGCGACCTTCGTGAATCCTTCCTTCTCGAACATCGACCGCAGACCGGGATAGGTGAAGATCGGTGCCAATTTCTCCGTGGTGTCGAGCGGGTAGCCTTCGATCACCTCGGCGCCGTTGGCCCAGGAGAAATCGATTGCTCCCCGGAGAATCTGCTGTCCGATTCCTTGCCGTCGCTTCCCTCCGCGTGTACGCAGACAGAAGATCGACCAGGGTTCGACATCATCGACTCTCGGATATTTCTTGGGATCGGCCAGTTCTGCAACCTGTGAGCGAGGTGCCACCGAAGACCACCCGACGACCTCATCCTCGAGATAGGCCAGAATCCCCGGTGATGGCGACTGGGAGCACAGATCGTAGACGGCGTCCCTCCTGTCGACAGCATCGAGCCTGGAGGACGCTCTGCCGCCGAGCCGATAGGTCAGACACCAGCAGGCGATGGCATCGGGGCCGCGTTTGGGTCCGAGCATCGTCTCCACGTCATCGAAGCGCTCTGCTGTGGCGGGAAGGATCTGAGTGTCCATGAGCCTCTCCTGATTCCGAACTGTGTCGGACACACTACTCCCGCACGCCCGACGTGACCACAGTGCCGACTCTCATCGGCCAGGATGTCCGCGCACGGAGCAGCCTAAGCCTGGGCCACCTCGGAGTGCAGAGCAGTGACCAAAGGCTCCAGCTCCGGCACTTCTACGGCATCGGCCAGCGCCGCTTCGAGAACCCGATCATGCGTCGGGCGGGCGGCGGCGAACAGTTTCCATCCGGACTCGGTGAGTTCGGTGTAGATTCCCCGACGGTCGTCATCGCAGAGGATCCTTGTCAGAAGTCCGCGATCCTCAAGACGGGTGACAAGACGCGTCGTGGCGCTGCTCGACAGGGCTGCCGCACGGGCCAGCTGCCGCATCCGCATGTGCCAGCCGTCCTGCCGGCTGAGTGCGTCCAGGACAGTATATTCGACGACCGAAAGCTGATGCTCGCGCTGCAGAGAGCGCTCCAGCTCGGCCTCGATCAATGCGTGCAGAGCAGCAAGAGTACGCCAGCCACGAGACCGGATCTCGACTGCGTCATCTCTGATGCCCATGTGTCTCTCCTTCGGATCGTCTTCATCACAGAATACACCACTTGCGCGGATAGAACGCGTGTGCAAGTATTTATACCGTTGCGTTTGCAACTACTGCATACGCCTTCTATTGCACACGCGCCGAGGTGGTCCGCCATCTTGGCGCGAAGGGAGTTACACACCATGCCACTCGCACTTCTCGCTCTCGCCATCGGCGGGTTCGGAATCGGACTCACGGAGTTCGTCATCATGGGACTGCTGCCCGAGGTGTCCGCCGACTTCGGGGTCTCCGAGACCGTCGCCGGCTATCTGATCTCGGGATATGCCCTCGCTGTCGCCGTCGGCGCCATCCTCATAACTGTGGCTCTGACCCGCGTCAACCGCAAGGTCGCACTCGTCGTGCTCATGGTTCTGTTCATCATCGGCAATGTCCTCTCCGCTCTCGCACCGAGCTACGACATGATGATGATCGGTCGAATCGTCGCCGCACTCTGCCACGGTGCCTTCTTCGGAATCGGCTCCGTCGTCGCCGCCGGCCTCGTGGCACCAAATCGCCAAGCAGCTGCGATTTCAATGATGTTCGCCGGTCTCACCAGCGCCAACGTTCTCGGCGTACCTCTGGGCACCTTCCTCGGTCAGGCCGCCGGCTGGCGATCGACATTCTGGGTGATCTCCATCATCGGGGTCATCGCGCTCGTCGGCATCGTCCTTCTCATCCCGGCGACCGCTGCACAGGCGCGCGGCACCGGCAGCATCCTCGGCGAGTTCCGCATCTTCCGGTCCGGGCAGGTATGGGCATCGATTCTCATCACGGTCCTCGGCTACGGGGGAATGTTCGGCGCCTTCAGCTATATGGCATTCACGTTGACGGGGGTCTCGGGATTTGCCAGCTCATCGGTGCCCTGGCTTCTCGTCCTCTTCGGAGTCGGACTGTTCATCGGCAACTTCCTCGGGGGACGGGCCGCAGACAAGAGCCTCGGGGCCACGCTGATCACCCTGCTCATCGGACTCGTCATCATCCTGGCTGTGTTCTCCCAGGTCGCCGGAAGCCAGATCGCGACGATCATCGCACTGGTATTCATGGGCGCTTTCGGCTTCGCCACAGTCCCGGCAATGCAGATGCGCATCATGCGTCACTCCAAAGAGGCTCAGACGCTGGGATCGGGAGCCAACATCGCGGCCTTCAACGTGGGCAACGCCTTCGGTGCCTGGATCGGCGGAATCACCATCGCCGCCGGCCTCGGCTACGCATCTCCGCTGTGGGCAGGGTCTCTGGTCACAGCCGTCGGCCTCGTCGTTCTCGTCATCGCCGGTTTCAGCCGGGGCGGAGAGCTGCGTCGCAGTTCAACCGCGGCGGATGCCGGGCAGNCGCCGGTTTCAGCCGGGGCGGAGAGCTGCGTCGCAGTTCAACCGCGGCGGATGCCGGGCAGCAATCAGCAGCCGGGGAGCCACAGACTGTGACCGCATCGAATGTGACCGCGCAGTCCGGGCAGTCCGCCTGACCCTGCCTCGGTCCGCAAAGCGATGCGGCCCAGGTGGCTGACCCCTCAGGGCCAGCCACCTGGGCCGCATCGAACCTCAGATCACATCATTCGGCTAACGTTTCCGCAGCTGAGTCGACCACCTCGGCGTGGGCCTCGTCCTGGTCTTCAGGCTTCTTGATGAAGAACGAGAGCACCACGGGCACCAGAGCGATGATTGCGGCCAGCAGGAACGCATTGTGCGCTCCTGGCGCACCCGACTCCGCAACGGAGCGTCCTGCGGCCTCGCCCGAGTGCAGGGCGGAGGAGTAGATCGAGATGAGAAGCGCGGTTCCGGCCGCTCCTGCCACCTGCTGCATGGTGTTGAGCGCAGCGGATCCATGCGAGTACAGCTTGCGCTCGAGCGACCCCAGGGAGGCGGAGAACAGGGGTGTGAACGACCCGGCCAGTCCCAACGACATCACGGTCTGGATGACGACGAGGACCCAGGTCGGAGTACCCGCGCCGACCATGGAGTACGCGAACATCGCTGCAGCGATCATGATCGATCCCGGCACCAGCAGGGTCCTGGGGCCTCGTGCGTCGTAGATGCGGCCCATGACGGGAGCAAGGACGCCCATGAGGATCGATCCCGGCAGCAGGACGAGACCGGACTGAGTGGCGTTGAGCCCGGCAACGTTCTGCAGGTACAGCGGAAGGAGGGAGAAGGTGCCGAACATAGCCAGTGCGACGACGGCCATGATGATGACCGCGATGACATAGTTCTTCGCGGAGAAGACGCGCAGGTCGAGCAGCGCCCGATCTTCCTTCTGCAGTATCAGCTGTCTCCAGGCGAACAGGGCCAGGAAGACGAGTCCGGCGGCGATCGCAGTCCAGGCGAAGCCGGTTGAAGAACTTCCTCCCGCGTCGCCATGTCCTCCGCCGAACTGGCTGAGGCCGAAGACGATTCCGCCGAAGGCGAAGACGGAGAGAACGACGGAGACGTAGTCGATCGGTGTGTGGGTGCTCTCACCCAGGTTCGTCATCCACTTCGCGCCGAGGCCGAGTGCAATGAGCGCGATCGGCAGGACGATGGCGAACAGCCAGCGCCAGCCCAGAGAGTCGAGCACGATGCCCGACATCGTCGGACCGATTGCGGGTGCGAGTGAGATGACGAGGCCGACTCGGCCCATCATGCGACCGCGCGAGTGCGCTGGGACGACATTCATCATGGTCGTCATCAGCAGGGGCATCATGATGCCCGTGCCCGCTGCCTGGACGACGCGTCCGACGAGCAGGACGGAGAATCCGGGAGCCACGAGGCAGATCAGGGTGCCCGTGGAGAACAGAATCATCGCTGCCAGGAAGATCTGGCGGGTGGTGAAGCGCTGCAAGAGGAATCCGGTCGTCGGAATGACGACGGCCATGGTGAGCATGAACGCACTGGTCAGCCACTGGCCGAGCTCCGGCGGGATCCCGAGCGAAGCGTTGAGCTCTGGGATTGCAATGGCCATCGTCGTTTCGTTGAGGATCGCGACGAAGGCGGCCACCAGGAGCAGCCAGATCACCCGCATTCCGGCAGGATCGATGGATTCAGCCTGTGCGTCATTCGCACGTGAGTGGGAGGTGTCGCTGGACAAAGGGGTGCTCCGATCAAAGGTTCTGTCATCGCCCGGACTGGGCGGGAAACTGCTCACAGCCGCCAACTGTGCGTGCAGACAAAGGGGTCAACGAGGATACACTCCAGCTTATTCCGTCGGCTCCGAATTGTCGGTGGGGAAAACCTCAATCTGACAGTATCGTGATACAACTCTCTTGTGGTCCTTGTTGTCTGTCAGCAGAACGACAGAGGCGACCGGACCCTCCATATCTAAGACCGTGAGATCGACGCATACCTGGGATGCGATTGACGGGCTGGGGCTGGATTTTCGGCCGGACGTGGAACTCACTGCCAAGGTACTCAAGCGCCTGTTTCCCGAGGTCGAACTCGGCAACGATCCAGTTCACGCTGCTATGGGCAAACGGACGGATCGAACTCGGCAGGGCCGGCATCCGAACAGAATGGAAATGGCTTCCGGCTCCATTCTGATCATTGTCCCTTTGATCACTGACCCTCGTCTGCCTACATAGGGGTGAGAGCAATACGGAAGGTAAAGGTTCCGTCGTCGCCGCAGAGATACAACGAAGGCTCCGAACCACAATGGTTCGAAGCCTTCGTTCGATGGTGGAGGTAAGGGGACTCGAACCCCTAACCCCCTGCTTGCAAAGCAGGTGCGCTACCAATTGCGCCATACCCCCCCATAAGGGATTCACCTTCACACCGAATCGGTGTGTTCGGACCATTCGGCTTGGGCACTTTGATTCTTGTGCCGCCACCCGAAGAATGCACCGAGCCCCACCAGAGTGAGACTGCTGAGAATCCATTTCTTCATGATCCTCCTCGAAAGGATGTGGGCCTACCTGGACTTGAACCAGGGACCTCTTCGTTATCAGCGAAGCGCTCTAACCGCCTGAGCTATAGGCCCTTTTCAGGGGGTGAACCCGAAGTAAAACGATACCCAACGGCTCATTCCAACACAAATCGGCTGACAGTGACTCGCCTCACATGACCTCATCATACTCTGAGATCTGTCCAGAACCGCCTGACAGCGGCTCGGAATTTCCGAGTTGGGATTCCGAGCCGGCGTCGGCTTCTGGAGTCAGGGAGGGGCAGATGAGAGCCTAAGCGGGGTACTGCAACTCTCAGTCGTCGGTTCTCAGTCGTCGGTCAGCGTCAGATGGAATCCACCCGCGATGAGGGATCCGATGTTGTAGATGAACGCAGCCAAAGTCGACAGGGCAGTCATCAGCACGATGTTGATGACTGCGATGATGAAGCCGGCTGCCACGACTCGGCCGAACCCGAAGATCCCGACGATCTTCTCAGCTGATTCCGCGCCCGCAACTTCGGATATCGTCGTTTCCAGACCGCTCATGACGCCGGTGGCCTGAAGGACGATCCAGAGCACGACGAAAGCCACGATGGTGGCGATGCCGATGGCCACGGACATGAGGAACGACATCTTCATGACCGACCATGGGTCGACCGCCGACACGGTGAGGCGAACCGTACGCGGACCCTTCTTCTTCTTATTGCCCTTGCCGCTGTCGACCATGTTCTTGACGCCCATTTTCACGCTGCCGGAGCTGGCGCGAATGGTGTTGGCCGCTGATCCCATCGCCGAGGTGGCAGGACCACTTCCGGACGAGGCCTTCTGTGACCCGGTTGCCTGGCTCGACGGCGCGGAGCCGCCTGCGGCAGTTCCAGACGAAGGCTGTCCAGCCGCAGCCGAACCTCCTGAGGACTGCCCGGCAGAAGGAGCCCGGTTGGGCTTCGGCGAGGCTTTGGGGGCAGGAGGAGCCACCACCCGGGTCTTATCGGATGACTTGCCCGAATTCCCGGAGCTGCCCGAACCTGCCGAGTTTCCGGGGCTGGCCGAAGGGTCAGCCTTCTTCCCGTTCTTCGACGAATCTGCCGTCAAGCGGGTGGAACCACTGGACGTGCGTATGATCTTGCCTGAGCCTGGCTGTTTGTTGTCGCTCACTCTTCCACATCCTCGCTGCCGGTCTGAGGCTCTACGTCCTCACCCTCCGGTTCCTCAGCTTCTTCGTCAAGTTCTTCGACCACGGTCTCGGGTCCACGCGTTACTGCGATAATACGATCATTCTTGCCCGGTTTCGCGAACACCACACCCATCGTGTTGCGTCCCTTAGCCGGAACTTCATCGATATTCGACCGAACGATCTTACCGCGCTCCATGACGACGAGGACTTCTTCTCCCTCATCGACGATCAGTCCACCCACCAAGTCTCCGCGCTGCTCGGTGATCTTGGCAACCCGAATTCCCAGGCCGCCGCGGCCCTGCAGACGGTATTCGTCGACCGGAGTCCGCTTCGCATAGCCGCCCTCTGTCACGACGAAGACGAAGGTGTCGGGCTGGATGACATCCATGGTCAGCAGCTCGTCATCACCCTTGAACTTCATTCCTGTCACACCACCGGTGACCCGTCCCAGTGGGCGAATCGAGTCGTCGTCGGCTGCGAACCGGATCGACATTCCCTTGCGGGAGATCATCAGGAGATGGTCCTCGGAGCTGACGATCCGTGCCGAGACCAGCTCATCCGGCTGACCCTTGTACTCACGGAGGTTGATCGCGATGACGCCGCCCGTGCGGTTCGAGTCGTACTCACTCAGACGGGTCTTCTTCACGACACCGGACATCGTGGCCAGGATGAGGAAGTCAGCCTCTTCGTAATCTCGGATGGAGAGCACCTTGGCGATCGTCTCACCCGGCTGCAGAGCAAGCAGGTTCGCCACGTGCTGGCCCTTGGCATCCCGTGATCCTTCTGGGAGCTCGTAGGCCTTGGCCCGGTACACGCGACCGGTGTTTGTGAAGAAGAGCAGCCAGTTGTGTGTGGATGTGACGAAGAACTGCTCGACGACATCGTCGCCGCGCAGGTTTGCACCCTTGATGCCCTTTCCACCCCGGTGCTGTGCCCGGTACAGGTGGTTCTGGGTGCGCTTGGCATATCCGCCGCGGGTGATGGTGACGACGACCTCTTCCTCAGGAATCAGGTCTTCCATCGACACATCTCCGTCGAATCCGGCCAGGATCTTGGTTCGGCGGTCGTCACCGTAGCGATCGACGATCTCATCGAGTTCTTCCGAGACGATCTCACGCTGGCGGGCGGGAGTCGCGAGGATGTATTTGAACTCAGCGATCTGCTGTTCGATCTTCTCGGCCTCTTCCTGAATCTTCAGACGTTCCAGGGCGGCGAGGCGGCGCAGCTGCAGATCGAGAATGGCGTTGGCCTGAATCTCATCGACTTCGAGGAGCTCCATCAGACCTGTGCGAGCTTCGTCTGATGAAGGTGAACGACGGATCAGAGCAATGACCTCGTCGAGGGCATCGAGTGCCTTGAGGTAGCCGCGCAGGATATGCGCGCGCTCCTCGGCCTTGCGCAGACGGAATTCGGTGCGCCGGACGATGACTTCGATCTGGTGCTTGACCCACAGGCGCAAGAACGAGTCCAGGCTGAGGGTGCGCGGTACGCTGTCGACAATCGCCAGCATGTTCGCAGAGAAGTTCTCCTGCAGCGAGGTGTGCTTGTAGAGGTTATTGAGTACGACCTTCGCCACCGCATCGCGCTTGAGCACGATGACCAGACGCTGTCCGGTGCGTCCCGATGACTCGTCACGGAGGTCTGCGATGCCGGCGACCTTGCCGTCCTTGACGTAGGAGGCGATCTTCGCTGCCAAGGTGTCGGGGTTGACCATATGCGGCAGCTCCGTGACGACCAAGCAGGTGCGTCCCTGGATCTCCTCAACCTCGACGACGGCGCGCTGCGTGATCGAACCGCGGCCGGTGCGATACATGTCCTCGATGCCCTTGCGGCCCAGGATCGTCGCGGCCATCGGGAAGTCGGGGCCCTTGACGATGCCGAGCAGCGCCTCCAGCGCCTCTTCCTTGCTGACTTCGGGGTGGGCGAGAAGCCACTGAGCTCCGGCAGCGACCTCACGAAGATTGTGCGGCGGAATGTTCGTGGCCATACCCACGGCGATACCAGAGGACCCGTTGACCAGCAGGTTCGGGAACCGCGAGGGCAGAACCGTCGGCTCTTGGTTCCTACCGTCGTAGTTGTCCTGGAAATCGACAGTGCCCTCTTCGATGTCCCTGACCATCTCAAGAGCCAGAGGAGCCATCTTGCACTCGGTGTAACGAGGAGCGGCAGCACCGTCATCTCCTGGTGACCCGAAGTTGCCCTGTCCGGCGACGAGCGGATAGCGCATCGTCCACGGCTGCACGAGGCGGACCATCGCATCGTAGATCGCAGAGTCGCCGTGCGGGTGGTACTGGCCCATGACGTCGCCGACGACGCGTGAGCACTTCGAGAAGTTGCGGTCCGGGCGGTAGCCGCCGTCGAACATCGCGTACAGCACGCGCCGGTGGACGGGCTTGAGTCCATCGCGGACATCCGGCAAGGCACGGCCGACGATCACGCTCATCGCGTAATCGAGGTACGACCTCTGCATCTCCAGATTGAGATCAACCTGTTCGACACGGTTGATTTCGGTTCCGATATCGTTTTCGTCAGCCAATGTGGGCTCTTCCCTTGTGTCTTAACCCGCGCAGCACGGCGGTGAGTGAATTCGTGAGAGTCTTTGTGACCGTCGGCTCCCGGCAATGGCCGAGAACCGACGGTGAGGATCAGATATCGAGGAAGCGAACGTCTTTCGCGTTCTCTTGGATGAAGCGTCGACGCGAATCCACGTCATCGCCCATGAGCACCGTGAAGATCTCATCGGCCACAATCGCATCGTCGAGCGACACCTGCTTGAGCAACCGGTGGTCAGGATCCATCGTGGTCTCCCACAGCTCCTCATAGTTCATCTCGCCCAGACCCTTGTAGCGCTGAATCGCCATGTCCTTGGGCAGACGCTTACCGGAGGCTCGTCCGGTTTCGAGCAGACCATCGCGCTCATTGTCGGTGTAGGCGAACTGGTGTGGGGCGTTCGACCACTTGAGCCGATACAGCGGAGGAGTCGCCAGGTAGACGTAGCCGTGTTCGACCAACGGCTTCATGTAACGGAAGATCAAGGTCAGCAGCAACGTCGTAATGTGCTGGCCGTCGACATCCGCGTCGGCCATGAGCACGATCTTGTGGTAACGCAGCTTGTCAAGATCGAACTCTTCGCCGATGCCGGTGCCGAAGGCCGTGATCATGGCCTGGACCTCATTGTTGCCCAGCGCCCGGTCGAGTCGAGCCTTCTCCACATTGAGGATCTTGCCGCGCAGCGGCAGAATCGCCTGGGTATTCGGGTTGCGCCCCTGTGTTGCGGAGCCGCCTGCGGAGTCACCCTCGACGATGAAGACTTCGGAGATCGTCGGGTCTTTGGACTGGCAGTCCTTGAGCTTGCCGGGCATGCCCGAGGATTCGAGCAGTCCCTTGCGCCTCGTGGCTTCACGGGCCTTGCGTGCAGCCAATCTCGCCTGGGATGCCTGGAGGCCCTTGCGTACAACGTCTTTGGCCTGAGCCGGGTTGGATTCCATCCAGTGGCCGAGTTCATCGCGGACAACGCGCTGGACGAAGCCCTTGACCTCGGAGTTGCCCAATTTCGTCTTCGTCTGGCCTTCGAACTGCGGATCGCCGAGCTTGACCGAGATGACAGCTGTCAGCCCCTCACGGATGTCGTCACCGGTGAGGTTCGCGTCTTTCTCCCGCAGGAGTTTCTGCTCCCGAGCGTAATTGTTGATCAGCGAGGTCAGTGCCGTGCGGAAGCCCTCTTCGTGCGTGCCGCCCTCATGAGTGTTGATGACGTTGGCGTAGGTGTGAACCGATTCGCTGTAGGAGGTCGTCCACTGCATCGCGATTTCGAGAGAGAGCGTCTCGCCGGGCTCCTCGGACTCGAAGACGATGACATCCGGGTGGATGAGATCGGCCTTCTTCGTCGCGTTCAGGTACTGCACGTAGTCGAGCAGACCGTGCTCGTAGTGATACGTCGCCTCACGCGGTTTGGCGTCTGTGTCTTCGTCCTCGTCGATCTGAACGTTGTCGTCGTCGATCTGAACGTGCCGTTCATCGGTCAGGCTGATCTTCAGGCCCTTGTTGAGGAACGCCATCTGCTGGAAGCGGGCGCGCAGATACTCATACGAGAAATCGGTGGTCTCGAAGATCGTCGAGTCCGGCCAGAAGGTCACCATCGTGCCGGTCTCGGAAGTCTCCTCGCCGCGGCGAAGCTCCCCGGTGGGAACACCCTTCTCAAAGTCCATGTTCCACACGTAGCCGTCGCGTCGGACCTCGACCTCCAGGCGCTCGGACAGCGCATTGACCACTGTCGAACCCACGCCGTGCAGACCGCCGGCCACAGCATAGCCGCCTCCGCCGAACTTGCCGCCGGCGTGCAGAACGGTCAGGATCACCTCAACGGTGGGCTTACCCTCTGTGGGGTGCATCGCCACCGGCATTCCACGCCCGTCATCGACGACTCTCACACCGCCGTCGGCGAGGATCGTCACCTCGATGTGATCACAGTACCCGGCCATCGCCTCATCGACGGAGTTGTCGACGATTTCCTGAACCAGGTGGTGGAGACCGCGTTCCGAAGTCGAACCGATATACATGCCAGGTCGTTTGCGAACTGCTTCGAGACCCTCAAGTACCGTAATATCCCCGGCATCGTAATGGGGTAGATCCTCGGTCGTCATATGACTCCTAGTGCGGGTGGGCGCTAACAGCTTCCTATTCTACCGCGCCACACCCTGAAATGCCCGTAAGCGGCCCATTAAGGTGCATATGCGGATTTTTGAAGCCCCAGATGTACCCCCGGGCACGAACGGGACCGGCTATCGCCGTTTAAGGCCCTCTATGGTTTCTCATCTCTTCCACCGTGCAGACTCAGAAACTCCTCAGCCGAAGGTGTCCCGTGGCCCCCGACCGGACACACTGCGCCGACCCTTCTTGAAACTGCGTCCTCGTGGCCCGCGGATCTCAATCTCCGTGATCGTCTGCGAGCCGAGACCAGCCTCCAATGCTCTGAGGATCGTGGGCTTGAGCACCCGCAGCTGAGTCGCCCATGTCGTCGAGTCGGCGGCGATGATCAGCAGCGGAGGAGAGAAGTCGACGGGTTTGCAGTGCATTGCGACCTGCTGTCCCACCAGATCGGGCCACCGGCCCAGCACCTTGCCGATGTCGATGGAAGATGACCAACCTCGGGAGGAGATCAGCTTTCCCAGCGCCGATGAGATCGCCGCAGGGTCACGTTTGTCCTTGCCCGGCGAGGAGTAGATGGCTTCGCCTCGCAGTCGTGACCGACGACGGCTGCGGACGAACTTCGCCTCGGTCGCTTCCATCCGACGCACCCGATCAAGAGCTTCAAGTGCCGCGACCGGAGTTGAGGTGTCCTTCTCGATCCCGCTCATGGGAGCAGACGCTCCTGACCGATCCTTCGGCCCTCAAGACCTGTTGGCAGATCTCCGTCGACGGCTGCAGTGATGAATACCTGCTCAGCTTCAGTGATCCGAGAGGCAAGTCGGTTCCGACGCCCAGTGTCGAGTTCGGCGAAGACATCGTCGAGGACAAGGACCGGCTGCTCGGCGGCCGACCCGGCATCGGAACTCAGCAGATCCCATCCGGCCAACTGCATGGCAAGAGCCAGCGACCATGTTTCGCCGTGTGAGGCGTAGCCCTTCGCCGGATGTTCGCCGATGGTCAGAGCCAGATCGTCACGACCGGGACCGTGCAGGGTCAGACCCCGTTCGATCTCCGTGGTGCGTCTGCGCTCGAGGGCGGCCAGCAGCAGCTCCCGGCATTCGGCAGCGGACTCGGCCTGAGAATAGTCGATGCGTGATTCGTAGCGAGCCTTGATTCCCTGGCGTTCCAGTCGAGCATCGGCAGCGATATAGGCGAAGTTCTTCTGCAACGGCTCGACGATATCGGCGAGGATCCTCTGCCTGCCGTACACGAGCTCAGAGGCGGAGTCCGCATAGGCCATGTTCCAGATGTCCAAAGTAGCCTCGAGGCCGGGGTCGCGATCCTCGCGCAGACGTTTGAGCAGCGCGTTGCGCTGTTTGAGAGCACGTTCGAAATCTGTGATCACCGAGGAATAGCGAGGATTGCGGGACACAACCAGTGTATCGATCCATGAACGTCGTTCTGCTGGTTCGCCCCGGACAAGGCTGAGATCCTCTGGTGCGAAGACGACACAGGAGACGAGTCCGAGTATCTCCTTCATCTTCACCGGGGAGCGGTTGACCCGTGCCCGGTTCGCGCCCTTGGACTGAATCGAGACTTCGACCGTGGCATGTCGCTGATCGCGGTTGACGAGAGCGGACACGGTTGCCGTCTGGGCGGATTCATTGACCAGCGGCGCATCAAAGGCAACTCGATGAGAGCGCAGATGAGCAAGATACCCGATGGCTTCGACGATATTGGTCTTGCCGGTCCCGTTGTCGGCCACGAATGTGGTCACCCCGGGTTCGAACTCGAGGTCGAGTTCGGGATAGGACCGGTAGTTACGCAGCGAAAGTCGGGATATCCACATTCAGATACGCGTTGGCATGAGCAAGTACCGATACGATTCGTCGGCCGACGATTCCAGATCCTTCTGACCCGAGATGATGACGGGCTTCATCGGCTGGGTGAACGAGAAGTTCACATATGGGCTCTCGATGGCAGCGAGACCTTCGGCGATGTAATGAGGGTTGAAGCCCACGGTGATCGGGTCACCTTGGAGCACTGCCTCGACGGCTTCCGACGCTTGGGCATCGTCGCCGGTTCCGGCGTGGAGTGTGAGCATTCCGTCGCTGACCTCGAAGCGCAGCGGAGTGTTCCGTTCGGCGACGAGGGAGACACGACGGACAGCCTCACGCAGAACGCCGGTTTCGACGATTGCGTGGATCGGCACGGAATCAGGGAACAGCGAACGAACCTTGGGGTACTCGCCTTCGACGAGGAGTGAGGTTGTGACTCGGCCCGCCGAGGTGAAGGAGATGAGATCCTTGCCTGCATCGTTGCTCAGACCGATCGTGACATCACCGCCGAGTGACTTCGAGACATCGGAGAGAGTGCGTCCGCGCAGCAGTGCGACAGCGGAGACGTCAGGGCGTCCGGGATTCCAGGTGAACTCCCGGACAGCGAGTCGATAGCGGTCGGTGGCCAGAAGCGTGACCTTTTCGCCCTCGATCTCGACCCGAACGCTGGTCAGGATCGGCAGAGTGTCGTCTTTCGAAGTTGCGATCGTGACCTGTGAGACGGCGTTCTGGAATTCGCCGGCGGCCACGGTTCCTGAGGCGTCGGGGACCTGTGGCAACGATGGGTATTCGCCTACAGGCATCGTCATCAGTGAGAACCGAGACGAGCTGCAGGTGACGTCGACCTTCGAATCGATCTGCTCGAGGGTGACTTCCTGGTTCGGGAGGGCCTTGGAGATGTCGGCAAGGAGTCGGCCGGAGACGAGGACGGTGCCGGGGGTGACGACCTCGGCTGAGATCTCGACTCGGGATGAGACTTCGTAGTCAAAGACGGAGAGACGAACGGTCCCACCAGCCTCGGCGGTGATGAGAATGCCGGTGAGCACTGGTGCGGAAGGACGACTGGGGAGGGTCTTGGTAGCCCAAGTCACCGCATCGGCAAGGACATCGCGGTTGACTTTGAACTTCAGGGGAGATGCTTCGGCGTTCACTTTACTCCTTCGGGGCGACCACCCGACGTCTTCAAGACACTGGCTTGACGTTGCTCGGAAAACTCTACACAGCCTAGCGGAAATCTCAGCCTCGGGGCATCGGGCTGACAACAACATGATCAGCCGCAGGCTCTGCTCAGACTAGGACCTGCAGGATCTCGCATTCGAGAATCGACCGTGACCATGTGTTCGAATATTTGGCTGCGGTCAAAGTCTGTATCGAGCTCTTCCTCGAGAGCTTCCCGACCGAGCCGATGCAGTCGGTGGCGGTCACCCTCTTACAACTTCAATTCATGGAGTAGAAGTATTAGCACCTGTGGAGATTGTGGACAACCAACTGTTACGCCCTAGTAATCAAGGGCTGAGCGACCTCCGAGGGTGTGGATCCCCTGTGTACGCTCACGCATGCTTCGGTGGGCGCCTGGGTAAGCACATCCATGTAGTTCACATCCGTCCACTCACTTCGTGAAGTTATCCACCATTCTATCCCCAGGTTACGTGGTTTGTCCCCATGGTTATCCACAGATGTGTATACCGCGTTCTATAGGCGATGTTGCTGTTTAATGCGGTTTGTTAGCTCGGTGACCTGAGTGTAGACCGCCCGTCGTTCAGCCATTTGAGTTCGAATCTTCTTGTTCGCGTGCATCACGGTGGTGTGATCGCGGCCGCCGAATGCCTGTCCGATCTTCGGCAGCGACAGTTCCGTGAGTTCACGGCACAGGTACATGGCAATCTGTCGAGCAGTGGTCAGTGTCCGTGATCGGGACGTGCCGCACAGATCATCGAGAGTGAGGCTGAAGTAGGCAGCGGTCTGACCCATGATGTCGGCAGCGGTGATGGCTGGGGTGTCGTCCTGGGTGATGAAGTCCTTCAGGACGGTCTCGGCCAGACTGACATCGACCTGTTGATCGTTGAGGTTGGCGAAGGCTGTCACACGAATGAGAGCCCCCTCGAGTTCGCGGATGTTAGAGGAGATCCGCGAGGCGATGTATTCGAGCACGTCATTGGGAACATCGAGCTGTTCGCCGGCCGCCTTCCGACGCAGAATCGCAAAGCGCGTCTCCATGTCCGGGGGCTGCACATCTGTCAGGAGGCCCCACTCGAAGCGTGAGCGCAGTCGCTCCTCGAAGCCCTTGAGCATTTTCGGGGGCTGGTCAGAGGTGATGACGACCTGTTTGACTTCATTGTGCAGAGCATTGAATGTGTGGAAGAACTCTTCGACCGTCGCATCCTTGCCCTGCAGGAACTGGATGTCATCGATCATCAGGATGTCGACCTCGCGGTAGCGACGCTGAAATGCTGGTCGCAGGGAGTTCGAGGTCTTCGACGAACCGATCGTGTTGATGAAGTCGTTGACGAATTCTTCGCTCGAGACGTATTTCACTCTGATCTCGGGGAACAGCTGCGTCGCGTAGTACCCGATCGCGTGCAGGAGGTGTGTCTTGCCCAGCCCCGAATCGCCGTAGATGAACAGTGGGTTATAGGCCTTGGCCGGTGCCTCGGCCACGGCGAAGGCCGCAGCATGGGCGAAGCGGTTGGACGCTCCGATGACAAAGGTGTCGAAGGTGTACTTGGGGTTGAGCTGGGCGACGCCGGGAACCTCGACCGGTGGGGTCGACTGGGCGGCGGTCGCCTCGGCGATCTTCATCTCTCGCGTCGTTCTTTCCACAGGTGCCCCGTTGCTGGGCGCTGGCCCGGTGTCCTCGTACCTGGGCATCTGCGGCTGCGGATGTGGGGCGCGGTTGTAGGGTGCCGGGGTCTGAGGCTGAGCGGTCGCGGTCTGTGACGGCGCATAGGCAGGAGACCCGGTAGATCCCCTCGCCGAGGTGGACGTCTCCGGATCGATTTCGATGGGTGATCCCGGTGTGGGTTCGCCGATGAGATCTTCGAACCTGATCGGAACGTCGAGCTCGGGATCGACGACGAACCCGAAGGTCACCTCGAAACCAAGAACATGAGAGAACTCCCTGGTCAGAGGTCCGAGGAGACGAGTCTCAATGGTTCTGCGCGTGTGCTCATCCCGGACAGCAAGCAGGACCAATGCGTTGTCGACGAGAGCCTTGGGCACAGCAAGCGAGAGGAAGCCTCTCTGATGAGCGGTGAGACTGGGGTCCTGATCCAGGGTCGAGACCACCGTCCGCCATTGGCTGATGAGCTCATTCTTGGAATTCGACACCGTCAATCTTCCTCCGTTTTCGTAGTCTCTTATTGGCATGGTCCACACCTGTGCATGACTTCCACATAGTTTTCCACAGTTTGTGGAGAACTGACGAGTCATCCCTGTAATCCTCCACACTGGTGGATAACCATGTGGAAAACTACACGCTTGTTACTTGTGGACGACCGCATATGTGCAGAGGATGAATTCCGGCGAACAGTTCACAACAATGACATGAAACATTGGCATCGAGTTTGACCAGGGACTTTGACCTTGGCTAAGATGGAGTGTCCTGTGTACCGGGCTTCATCCGATTATCTTGAATATCTTTTGGCTCTTATGCACAGGAGTGCTCGGCGGTCGAGACTCGTACCGCCGTTTTTTGTGAGAACGCACCGTCGTTCGACCGCAACCTAGAAATCGGAGACTTGAAGTGAGTAAGCGTACTTTCCAGCCCAATAACCGCAAGCGCGCCAAGAAGCACGGCTTCCGTCTGCGCATGCGGACTCGCGCCGGCCGTTCGATCCTGGCCGCACGTCGTCGCAAGGGACGTGCCGAAGTTTCGGCATAAGTGTGATCACCGCGGCTCACCGGATTCGCAGCGGAGACGACTTCAGAAGAGTCTTCAAAGCTGGCGTCCGTGTGCGCTCGGACCATTTGATGGCACACAGCCTGATTGATAGTGATGATTCCCACGCTGCACGCGTGGGTTTCATCGTATCCAAGGCCGTTGGAAACGCCGTTCGACGGAACCGAGTGAAACGTCGTCTTCGAGAGATCATGCGAGTCCGGCTCGACAGCCTTGATCCCGGTGCTCTGTTCGTGATCAGAGCATTGCCCCAGGCAGCAGAAGCCGACTTCTCCGTGCTTGAGTCCGAGGTCACGATGCTGATGGACAAAGCGCAGAAGAAACTAGAGAGCCGTGGACGCCGAACATGATCTGAAACACCCCTCGGAGGTGCCCCGCAGACCGGCCGGTTTCTGGCCCACAGTCTGGTGGGTGATCCGAATCGGGCCGCGCATGCCATTCGTGTGGTTCATCAGAGCTTATCGAATCGTGGTGTCTCCACTGTACGGACAGGTGTGTCGGTACTATCCCAGTTGCTCGATGTACGGCCTGGAGGCCTTCGAGATACACGGAGTTCTCAAGGGAATGGTGTTAACTGGGTGGCGAATACTGCGATGCAATCCTTTTTCCCATGGCGGGGTGGACCATGTTCCCGGTTCAGCACGCCAGGCCCGCTCTGTTTCAATGTTTGACGAAGATGGCCGCTGACAATTGTGTCGTGTGAAGCAGATGTTCAGCGCGTCTGTGGATCACGACAATCCGGTGGCTGACCCCTCCGGTACACGCGAGAGCAGGACCCGTGGTTCTGTGTCGCGAAGACCCGCGAACAATGGCAAAATGAACGATCGTGAAGAATCGTTGTAACGAGGAGTACTGAATGGACTGGATGGACAAGCTGCTCTACCCGCTGCAGTGGGTAGTTGCTTGGATCCTCGCGATCTTCCACGAGATCTTCACTGCGATCGGTCTGCCAGCAGCCAATGGCTGGACCTGGGTTCTGTCGATCGCCGGGCTGACCCTGGTGATCCGTGCAATCCTGATTCCGCTGTTCGTCTATCAGATCAAGTCCCAGCGGAAGATGCAGCTGCTGCAGCCTGAGATTCAGCGCCTGCAGGCTAAGTACAAGGGCAAGAAGGATCAGTACTCGCGTCAGGCCATGGCCGAAGAGCAGATGAGCCTGTTCCGCGACAATAAGACAAGTCCGTGGGCCTCGTGTCTGCCTCTCCTCGTGCAGATGCCGATCTTCTTCTCCCTGTTCCGCGTCATCCACAACATGCCGGATGTAGCTTCGGGGAAAATCAACGCTATCGGTGGATTCACTCAGGAGCTAGCGATTCAGGCGGAAAAGTCGTCTGTCTTCGGAATTTCGCTGTCTGCGGTCTTCACCGACCCGGGTATCGCCGTCAAATTCCTCACTGGCATCCTTATCGTCATCATGGCGGCGACCATGTTCATCACGCAGAAGCAGATGATGGCGAAGAACATGTCGGAGTCCGCCATGGCGAACCCGATGATGCAGTCGCAGAAGATGCTCCTCTACGTGATGCCCCTCGTCTTCGGCATCGGCGGTATCTACTTCCCGCTCGGCGTCCTCTTCTACTGGCTCGTCTCGAACACCTGGACGATGTGCCAGCAGCACGTGGTCATCCGCAATATGCCAGCCCCCGGCTCCAAAGCCGAGAAGGAGATGCTGGAGCGGAAGGCTCGCAAGGGCAAGCCCGTACAGCAGCCTGAGATCAAGGGCGGCACCGCCACTGCTGTTGAGCAGACCTCGAACCAGAGCCGTCAGCGGCAGCAGCCGGTGAGCAAGAACCGCAAGAAGAACAAGAAGCGCTGAGGAAGAACCATGACTGAAGAGAATGTCGACACGACTGTTGAAGAGACTGTCGATGAGACTGTCGACGCGGGTGCTGCGGACAGCGGCGCCGAAAAGGATGCGAAGCCGACGAGAGCCGAGCTCCTCGAAGAAGAGGGAGAGATCGCAGCGGACTACCTCGAAGAACTGATGGACCTTGCCGACATCGATGGCGACATCGACATCGATGTCGGAGACGGACGCGCTCAACTGTCGATCGTCTGCGAAGACGACGATGATTCCAACCTGCGCACGTTGGTCGGCCGAGAAGGCAAAACCCTCGGCGCACTCCAGGAGCTGAGTCGGCTGGCAGTCCAGACCAGCACCGGCCAGCGATCCTGGCTGATGCTCGACATCGACGGCTTCCGCAACAACCGTCGCGACGAGCTCATCAAACAGGCGAAGCGCGCAATCGAAGATGTCAAAGAATCGGGCAATGAATTCGCTTTCAAACCGATGAACAGCTTTGAGCGCAAGATTATCCACGATCAGGTTGCTCAGGCCGGTTTGGTTTCTGAGTCCGAAGGTGAGGGTGACGGCCGGCATGTACTCGTCCGTCCTGCCCATGACTGACATTTCCGCTCTAGAAGTTCCCCCGGCGGGTACCGAAGAGTTCTTCGGGGCCGCCTACCCCGCAGCTACCCGGTATGCGCAGCATCTGGCAACCACCGGAATCGAATGGGGACTGATCGGTCCCCGCGAGATCGACCGGCTCTGGACCAGGCACATCCTCAACTGTGCTGTTGTGGCTGAGTTCATCGATGACAGTGACGTCGTCGGCGACGTCGGCAGTGGCGCCGGACTGCCAGGAATTCCGATTGCTCTGCTCCGTCCTGAAGCGCAGGTGGTCCTCATCGAACCGATGGAGCGGCGGGTCGAATGGCTGAAGATGGTCGTCGATGATCTCCAACTGGACAACGTTCGCATCGTCCGAGCCCGCGTCGAGGAACTCGTTGACGAGGAGATGTTCACCGTTGTGACATCGAGGGCGGTCAAGGCGATGACGACTCTCATCGAATGGACTCATGAAGTGATGGGCCCTGATGGACGGATCCTCGCGCTCAAAGGTGCTTCTGTCGAGGCTGAACTGGCCAAGACGAAGAAGCTGCTGAAGCGATGCCGACTGTCTCAGCCGAAGATTCACATCGTCGACGGCGGAATCCTCGAAGTGCCTAGCCGTGTCGTCGAGATAGTCAAGAAATAGTACGAAGTAGATTTGGTCTAGGCTGAGTATAGCTTTGTGAAACCAATGGATGATGGAGTGCGCCGAATGCCGATCATGGACGAGTCGTCTCCCATAGGTGCTGCAATCGCGCGCGACAATCGACGCGCCGATCGACTGTCGCAGGTGAGTTTTCCACAACCAGACTTTACCCGGATCTTCACGATCGCCAACCAGAAGGGCGGCGTCGGGAAAACCACGACCGCTGTGAATATCGCAGCTGCGCTGGCGAATCAGAATCTCAACGTACTGCTCATCGACATCGATCCACAGGGCAACGCCAGCACTGCTCTAGGCATCGACCACTATTCGGAAGTCACCAGCATCTACGATGTGATCATCGATGACGTCCCCATGCGTGAAGCCGTAGCGCAGTGCCCGGACTTCGAGACTCTCAAATGCGTGCCGGCGACCATTGATCTGGCCGGGGCCGAGATCGAGCTGGTGTCCCTTGTCGCTCGAGAGCAGCGCCTGCAGAGGTCCCTGAATGTCTATCTCGATGAACAGGCTGCAGTGGGAAGTCGAGTGGACTACGTGATCGTGGACTGCCCTCCGAGCTTAGGCCTTCTGACAGTCAATGCCTTCGTCGCCGCCCGCGAAGTTCTCATCCCGATTCAGTGCGAATATTATGCGCTTGAGGGCTTGAGCCAGCTGCTGAAGAATATTCAGCTCATCCAGAAGCATCTCAATCCTAAATTGGCGATCTCCACGATCCTTCTGACGATGTACGACGGGCGGACCAACCTGAGCGCCCAAGTAGCGGATGATGTACGGACTCACTTCCCCGATCAGGTCCTATCATCCTCGATTCCACGCTCCGTGCGCATTTCAGAGGCTCCGAGCTACGGACAGACTGTCATTTCATACGACCCCCATTCCAGTGGCGCTTTGTCCTATCGGGAAGCGGCCGAAGAAATCGCACAACGAGGAGTAAATCGTGGCTGAACGCAGGAAGCGTGGATTGGGTCGTGGTCTGGGCGCTTTGATTCCGGACGCGGCGTCGAACGACCGACCAGTTGACGTGTTCTTCTCCGGTGGCGAGCCCGAAGAGGCCAAGGAGACCGCAGAAGAGCCGAAGGCACCTCGGACCGTTCGCACTGATCCTGCAGCGTCTATGCAGTCCTCACGTAGGCGCAAGCCTAAGGCCGGAACTTCATCCACGTCTTCGACGTCGAAGACTCCTAGGACGGATGGGCCTGCATCTGAGTCGGCGCCGGCGAAGAGCACCACTTCGAAGAACACGGCTGCGAAGAGCACCACTTCGAAAAGCACGGCTCCAAAGAGTGGGCCAGCCAAGAGTGCGTCTGCGAAGAAAGCAACTGGGTCAACCTCCTCGAAGCCTGGCGGGTCTCAGACGACGACGAAGAAGACGTCTTCAGGGACGAAGTCCGCAACGGCCAAAACCAGCGCAGCGAACACCATTGCGACGGGTAGCTCTTCAGTGAAGTCGGCGTCTGCGGAATCGAGTGCTCAGACCTCGACAGCAACCAAGACTGCAAGCCGTGCTTCGAACACCAAGGCGAAGCGGGAGGCACCCGCGACTGCCGGTGTCGATTGGACTCCTGAATCGGAGCTCGCCGGCACAGCTGGTTTGGAGGCTTCTGGCGTTGGTACTGCTGAGCCCGACGTCGAAGCGACACCTGTGGACTTGACCGCGGATCAAAAGGACGAGGAGTCGACACGGGCCGACGATGTTCTGGAGACACATCCCGGGGTGTACAGGTCGGGTCATGAGATCTTCGATGAGGCTCGACAAGAGACCGCGTCAGACAACCCGGTGACTACAGATGAAGTAGGTCCGGCCTCGACGCCGTCGCCGGCCTCGTCGAGCCCAGCCTCCGTTAACGAAGACGAGGACTCAGTAGCGGACGAGGATACAGGGACTGCCGGAGTTGATTCGATCCCTGATACGGAATTCGGCGAGATCGACGTCGACCGTATTGATGCCAACCCTCGTCAGCCACGTACCTTCTTTGACGAAGATCAGCTCAGTGAACTTGTCCACAGCATCCGCGAGATCGGTGTGCTGCAGCCGGTCGTCGTCCGGCAGAAGCCAAGCGATCACGAACGCTTCGAACTCATCATGGGCGAACGTCGTCTTCGGGCGACGAAGGACGCAGGTCTGTCAACCATCCCTGCAATCATTCGCTACGTCGACGACACAGACCTCTTGCGGGATGCTCTGCTTGAGAACTTGCACCGAGCGGAACTGAACCCATTGGAAGAGGCTGCTGCCTATGGCCAGCTGCTCGAGGACTTCGGGTGCACACAGGAGGAGCTTTCCGAACGTATCGGACGTTCTCGCCCTCAGATTTCCAATACGCTTCGCCTGCTTCGGTTGCCCCCGTTGGTCCAACGGCGTGTAGCTGCTGGCGTCATTTCGGCAGGGCACGCTCGTGCGATCCTCGGTCTTCGCGAACCGGAGCATATGGAGATTCTTGCTCAGCGCATCGTTGCTGAGGGCCTCTCTGTGAGAGCGTCCGAAGAAGCTGTCGTGCTTCTTAACCGTGGCGACTCGATGAATGTTTCACGTGCAACCACCCGAGTAGCGCCTCAGTTCATTGAAGTTGCTGAACGCCTGGGCGATCGTCTTGACACTAAGGTCAACATCACGGTTGGAAAGAAGAAGGGCAAGCTGAGCGTGGAGTTCGCGAACCAAGACGATCTCGATCGCATCCTCACTTTGCTTGGAGTTGAGGCGCCGGCGGAATAGCTGCCTCTGGTCGTTTGAAGTTGGGCGGGTGATGATGACATTGTTCATCGTGACCCGCCCAACTTGTATTCAACCCCTCGTGCTCAGCTGGACTTCGGCGCTAGTGCAGGTAGGTTACCTCGGCCTCCCGTTTCAGTGAGACTGTGAATAGGGTTCTTGGACCTGTTGGCGGCTAGGCTTTTGAACATTTTGACTATCATGCCGAGCGCCGTCGAATTGGGGTTTGCCCATTCGGCTTCCCGGAGGGGTTTGGCGGCTATGGAAGACTAAACATCGGCGCCAAGTCGTCGCGCCCTGTCGGGCATCTTGCGATTGTTTCACGTGAAACCACAGATCACTATGAATGCCCGGCAGTTTAGCCGAATGGCGCCTTGCAATTGCTCATGGCCTGCAGGCCAGAGTGAACTCAGCAGTCAGGCGCTAGTGGTGGCGAAATTGGCTACCTGTATCCTCGATTGACCATTCCGGACGATGCGGAACACGAATGCTTGGGCCTAATGAAGCCGATGTCGCTATTGAAGATTTCGGGTCCAACTGTCCCTCGTGGTGGGCGGCCGATGATTGTTTCACGTGAAACCTCCTTCATTCCATCCGCCACTTGTGGTTTGGGCAGACAACGAATTGTGCTCCCGAGCAGCGGATGGTCGGCCAGTGAAGGGATTGTTACGAATGCAATTGAAGATACTGAAATTGAAAAGGGTGGCTGTGGATCGTGAAGGATTGTCGCAGTACGAAGGGTATGAACTCGGAGTACGGCATGTACTCGTCCCCCTCGTCCATTACTATTGATTTGTTCTTCCCACGGAGCTCCGCCTCGGATAGGTTTCACGTGAAACCAAAGGTCGGCAGTGTCGCCCGCCTGCTTGGGAAGGAGCTAGCTACCGTGGGTATGATCGCGAGGGGAGAGCCAATACAGCCTTAGGCCGTCCGGTGTAGAGGGTGTCTCGTGTATAGGCTTTCTACTCCGAGCGGCGCAGGCTCGGTTAGGAATTGCGAACGCAAATGCGGCTGGTCTGCAAAGGAAGAGGGCTCGCGCTCATCTTGCGAAACGTGACGGTACTTCCCCGGCATTGCCCGGCGCAAGATGATAGTTTCACGTGAAACGGCAAACATCATATTCCCCGTTGTCGTATTCGCTGGTGCAGACCTGTTAACACCGCCGTTCAACACCACGTAAGGAGCAACCAGTCATCTATTCGGGCGCGACTGATGGCTATGGACTTCATTCGCACTAGCTTCCACGGCAACTCTCTTCTGCGTTTGAGTGCCCTGGACATGGCCGGCGTCTGGAGTCCACCTCTTCTGCGCCGGACATACAACGGGTCACGCTCTGGCGAATGTTTCACGTGAAACGATTCCCTCTTGTTCGATCGCAGGCGCCCGTATTTCGCCATCAACAAATGGGATTCCGTATCGAAAGCCGCGAACTGGGTCTCCACCTGTCAATGGTGAATATGAGCAACCGTGGCGCTTGCCGATGCCCAGTAGCCGTCTCCGATGCCGGTGGGCGGACACGTGTGATCAGTTCTCAATGACCTTGCATCAACGCTCTTTGGCTGTTGGCGGCCAAGGATCGCGGCGTTGACCACGGCGGGCGAGTCGCCGTCGACTAATGGCAAGTTGTGAACCTTGGAATGCGTAATACAACGTTGCGCGAAGCGTTTCACGTGAAACAGTATTGATGTAGGTCTGAGGCGGGTGTTGACGGTCGAGTAGTTTTAGCGTTTGGCCAACGATCGTTAGACCTCAAACGCCCAATTCTCTTCGTTGCGGTCTACTTCTGTCTATGCTGCATAAGAGGAAGACCGCACGGCTAACAGCTGACCTTGATTCGCTAGTCGCTTGCGTAAACAGCCGCATTCTTGAGCTGTGCGTGGTCCTCCACACAACGGTCGCGGACGGAAGCTGGCGATTGTTTCACGTGGAACAAATTGTTGCACTAACCAGTGGCCGGGCGCCATCAGTCCTGGATGAAGCAGAGGTCCGGGCCCTTGTAGGACGTTGCCGACAATCACTGGACTAACTGGAAAGTCATGAGTGGCCGTCGAGTCATCGTATCGTCCGGGACTGTGCTTTTAGGGCCGATCTAGGGCGTCCACTACGCGACGTGTGCCTACACTCGTCCTGACGGCCACATTGTGGTCCATGCGTGAGCGAGTGCAGTTTCACGTGAAACATTAGATTATTATCCGTTGGGCTGGTTCATCTCAGCGTTGTCTCGTCCTTGGAGTAGTGCTGAGGCGCTACTTGATTCGACTTGTTCAGGATTCGGCGCTTCCGGCCCGAACGAGTCAACACTTTATGCCAGAATACCCACGCCAGCTGCAGAGAGATCTCAAGATCGTTTGTTCGCGATATTTGGAAGGCTTCAGATCATTGATTTCAGATGGTTTCACGTGAAACGGAAACGACCTAGATCGGCATTGAGTCATTTGCCAAGGGCAGGAGATACTGAGAAATTCATGACGGTGTATGGAGTGAATATCCAGGACGCTGGTTGAGTGTTGAAGGCCGAGCCGCGAATGTCGACCCGAGCATCGTTCCCAGCAGCGAGATGAGCCGCCCAGATCACTGTGCGCCCGCGAACTCTGACTCGCCGGTTGTGTAGAGCACGCTATGCATGTTTCACCTGAAACCGCCGTCGGATGAATCGGTTGCTCGGTATTTTCTATGAGCAATGTCGTTCTATGAACCCGTACACGTACAATTAGTCCTCGCTAGTACTCGGGATAGATTCTTCGTAGGAGTGTATGCGTTAGTAACGGCATGGGCCGCCACATGGGCTCACAGTAGTGCGTCGGCGCTGACCCAATTAGATGAATGGGAATACTTGACGTTCGATGATGAGGCCGTTGAACCCAGGCCGGAAGATCGATTTCGTCGGATAACGTCCAACCGAGTTTGCTGGTCGCCCGAGCTGGCTGGTCACCAGTACGAATCTGTCTGGACGGTCTCATCTATCCCGATACAGATGTGCCTAGCCCTATGAAATGAAATAGGTTGCGAATCGCAACGCAGGATGGAGTGCGTGACTCAACAAATAGTCTTCAGACTAGGAGATCAGCAGTCAACGAATGAATTCAAGTTGGTAGATCGGAGGCATCGCGGGAACAGGCGTCGGCTACTAAGTTGCGTTGAGAGCCGTCGACCACGCGTTTCACGTGAAACCTAAGGCATCGAGCTTCTAGCTGTACGCCTTGATTTCTGCCAGGCTGAGAGTCCCAGTTTCTGGATCAGAGTCCTCGCGCACGTATAGTCTCTGCAGGCCAGCTGCGATGCCGTCAGCAATCGCATCTCGTACGTTGGCGTCTTCGAGGTTATCGAGATCGTCTGCGTTAGTGAGGTAGCCGGCGACCACGTGGACCTTTGGAGTGCGGAGCCGCTTCAGAGAAGACCAAGTGCGAGCATGGCTCCTGCAGTCTCTCATTCCCGTCCTGGCAGCGAGTTCGCTCTGAATGAGTTCAGCCAGACGTGCACCGGTCGGAGAATTGATGTCGGAGTGAGTCTCGTGCCCGAAGAAGAAGGTTGCGATTCCGTTTGCGTCTTTGGACTTGTTGACGTCCGCGGTGACTGTGATGACGGCGGAAGCACCGAGTTGGTCGGCCTTGTTGACCTCGACAGCGTCGCCGTTGAGTACGACTGCTCCTGCACCCACAGCTTCCAATCGGCCGGCAAGTCGGCTTGCTATATCGGTGGTGATGCGCCGCTCGGTGTCGGCTTGAGTCTTCGTCATTGGAAGAGTTTCGAAATCTACAACTGTAGTTGCAGCCTCGATGACGAAGGTGCGACCGGCAAGCGAGGTCCCAGAAGCTGCAACTCGAGCTCGTTCTTCAAGAGCAAAGAGATTCCCGGTGTCCTGTTTGCGGTCAATCGCGTCGAGTCCGCGCAGTGTCTGTGGTCCTGCCACTCCGTCGACCTTGGTGCCGAGACTCATCTGCAGCTCTTTGACGGCGGCGTCAGTGATCGCTGAGTACTCGGCGTCCATGCGGCCTGCGTAGAATCCAAGACCGGCGAGAGTCCGCTGCAGTCTGAGTACATCGTCGCCTGTAAGGACTCTCACAGGGTCATAGCGGAGGACACGGTCGCCGAGTTGATATCTAGCCCGCTCGAGCTCTGAAAAGGTCTCTGTGCCCATCACGCCGTCACAGAGAATCCCTCGCACCTGTTGGAACTGCCGGACGGCGAGTTCGAAGGTCCGGTCGAACTCGACAGATTCGGCTTGACCAACATTGAGCCCCAGACGAGCCATCTGAGCTTTGATGTTGGGCAGCACCTCAGAGCTGTGCCCGCGTGAAAACGGCGGGTGTGGGTTGTGAGTCAATGCCATGCCAATCTGCTGTGCGAAGTTCTGAACGTGTTCCTGCCTGAATCTGGGTAGACCTAAGGCGCCTGTTGATCGTACAACAGGCGCCTTAGAACATGATCAGATGAAGTCGGAGAGCTCATCCTCAAGCGCAGGTTTGGGCCGTGCACCGATGATGGTCTTTGCTACTTCACCATCCTTGAAGACGTAGAGCGCAGGAATCGAGGTGATTCCGTACTTGCTCGCCGTCTCTAGGTTTTCGTCGGTGTTGACCTTGACCACGTTGAGCTTCTCGGTGTTCTCTTCCGCGATCTGGTCAACGATCGGGCTGACCATGCGGCAAGGGCCGCACCATGGAGCCCAGAAATCGACGAGCACTGGCTTGTCGGACTTCAATACGGTCTCTTCGAACGTGGCATCAGTGACTTCTGTCGACATGAGCAACCTTTCTCTTAACAATGTTCTCTAGCGGAAACAGCCGTTGTGCAGGATTCATTCCCCGAGCTCGCGCATAGACCTTCGTCAGGTCAGGTGAAGCGTGTGCTTCGTGGCAGTTGGTGTCAGTCGAGTGGTGTCTGTCAGGACGCAATCGGCGCTGGAGCCTGTGAAGCCTCAGCGGCTACGGCCTCGGCCTGTTTTGTCACGGCATCGAGATCGGCCAGGTAGTGTTCAGCATCGAGGGCTGCCGAGCAGCCTGATCCCGCAGCCGTAATGGCCTGCCTGTAGACGGAGTCGATGACGTCGCCCGCAGCGAATACGCCTTCGACCGCGGTCTTGGAGGTTCGCCCTTCGACGTTGAGATAGCCATCGGAACGCAGCGAGAGCTGATCGCCGAAGAGACTGGTGCGGGGATCCGAGCCGATTGCCACGAACAAGCCGGTGACCGGCAGTTCAGACGTTTCACCTGAGACAGTGTTGCGGACCGTGAGACCAGTGAGTGAGTCTTCGCCGTGGATCTCGGTGACTTCGCTGTCGAGGAGGTATTCGAGCTTCTCATCGGCGGCTGCCCGATCCTGCATCGCCTGTGAAGCACGAAGCTCTTGACGACGGTGGATGAGGGTCACTTTGGAGGCGAACCGAGTGAGGAATGTTGCCTCTTCGAGGGCCGAGTCGCCCCCGCCGACAACAGCGATGTGCTGATTTCGGAAGAAGAAGCCGTCGCAGGTGGCACACCAGCTGACGCCGTGGCCGGAGAGCTTCTTCTCATTGGGAAGGTTGAGCTCGCGGTACGCAGAGCCGGTGGCGAGGATGACTGCCTGAGCCGTGTACCTGGCTCCCAGCGCAGTTTCGATCTGATGGGCACCGGGCTCCAGTTTGAGGGTCGCGACATCGTCGTAGATCACCTCGGCGCCGAACTTCTCAGCCTGCTCGCGCATGCTCTCCATGAGTTCTGGACCTTGCACTCCGGCGGGGAAACCGGGGTAATTCTCAACGTCGGTGGTGTTCATGAGCTCACCACCTGCTGTCACAGAACCTGCAATGACCACGGGCGAAAGGTTCGCACGAGCCGCGTAGACGGCCGCGGTGTATCCGGCCGGACCCGACCCGATGATCACCAATTGTGTATCAGTCATGTGAAAATTCCCTGTTTCTGCTCGCTGTGTACTCAGAGTCCCGCTCGATCGCGGCACGGATTGACTATCGTACGCATAACGGTACGGCGGTTGCGACTATTCCGCATCTGGCCTCAAGCGATGCACGCCGCATCTCCCAGACCCGGTGTCGATCCCTCAGGCGGACGTCTGCCAGGGTCAGCAAGGACCGTGAGCCTGGAACGGGCTCTTATTTGAAGTCGACGGTGTTGATGATGGCACGGAAGCCGCCATCGTCTTGAGGAAGCTCGGTCACCCAGAGAATCAGGTTGTCCGTCTCAACGTCATCATCGAGTTTGATGGTGACGCCGTCCGAGTCGAATTCGCCCTCGCCGACCTTCTTTGCATCGTCAGGATCGGAACCATTGCGAATCTCGAAGGACCCGCCCGAGTTCGAGGACTTGACCTTGACTTCCTTCACCGTCGTCTTGTCTTCGAGTTCGAAGTGCAGTCCGACGCCGGACTTCAGGTTGCCGAACGATGCCGAATTGTAGCGGTCGGTCCGCCATGACCCGTCCGTATTGGGGACGACGTCTTCGGCCTCGTCGTCGTTCTCCTCATCGTCACCCTCGGGGTCCAACGCCTTGACCTTATCGATCTTCGGAGGATCTGCCTTGGGTTCCTCTGTCTTCTTATCCTTGCCGTCCTCAGTCTTGGCTGGGGCGGAGGTCTCGGCTACCGTTTCAGGCTCGTCGTCGCCGGAAGTGAAGTTGAAGACCGCAATCGAGATCACGATGGCTGCGATGACCACCAGCGCAAGGACCAACCAGGCGAACGGCTTTCGCGAACTCGACGGGTCACCATCCGGGTCCCCGCCATTGTCGGCAGATCCACCGCCTGCCGCCGCGCCGGCAGCTGAACCGCCAGCAGCCGCAGCGCCGGATGCGCCGACACCCGCACCACCTGTCGTTGCCCCAGCAGAAGCCGACTTGGGTGTGGTTGAATTCTTCTTCTTGCCCCCGGAGCCAGCGGACTTGGAAGCTCCAGCTGCCCCGACGGCGGCAGCCCCCGCGACGCCGGCAGCTCCGGCTGATGCAGCTCCAGAATCGTCGTCCGACTTCTGCTCGGGCGAGACTGCGGCAACGGGCGCGGTTGGACGAGACGAATCGGTTGGTGACTCATCGACAGCAGTGGGCGAAAGCCTGCGCACCTGTTTGGGTGGCGTTGCGGCGTTCGCCTCTTGTCGTTTGGATGTCGAGGCCGCCTCGAGCGCGGCGATGCGCCGGCGTGCTTCGTCTTCCTTGGCCTTGGCGATGCGTCGTTCGCGTTCGTACTCGCGCAGCTGATGCTCGCGCTGCTGCTCATGAGTCTCGAACATTCCGCCGAGGAACCACGACCCATCGTCCTCGTCATCCATGATGACGCGGGTATCGTTATCGTCCTCGACCTCGTCAACGCCGTCCTCGGACACCACGTCGAGGGCCTGGGTGTCGGGGTCCGAATCCTGGGCGTCACGATTCATGATCGGAGACGTCAGATTCTCGTCATATTCATGGTCGGCGTATGCGGAGTACTCCGAATAGGTCTGTTCAGGCTCCCACTCCTCCCAGTCCTGGGTGGCGTTATCGAGCTGATCCTTGCCGATCGGGAAGCTCGAGGCCTCACGCATCTGCATACGGTCGGCATACTGCCCCGTCGTCTTGCCGACGACTCCCACAGCCAGTCCGCGAGTTCCCGGACGGGTGATGCCGATGCGAACCAGAGCCGCTTTGACCTGGTCGTCGCTGGCTGTGTTCGCAGTGGACGTACCCATCGACGTTGATCGTGGTGCGGGTAGGCTCGTCGCCTCGTCGAAGCTGCGCGGCGACTGGTTGAAGACACTGTCGTTGTCGAGTACCGGAGTACGGTTGACGTAGCGCAGAAGCTCGGCATCCCACTCGTCCAGGTAGCCCAGCACCTCAGCTACGGAGCCAGGGCCTGGATCGGTCCCAGTGAGGATGCCGCTGACGAAGTCATCGAGTTCATTGGAGATCTCGGGATTGAGGCTCTTGGCCCTCGCAATGCGGGAATTCTCGCGCCCTGCTGCGGGTATGCCGTTGAATGGCTCATCGGTGGGCCAGTAGCCGGTGATGGCGGCGTAGAAAAGCCGGATGAGACCCAGGGCATCCTCTCGAGATGCCTTCGTCGGTGTGTAGTCCTCGGGGCGGATGACTCCCGTGCCCAGGGCCAGAGCGGCATCGATGCCGATGCCGGAGACCAGGACGGTGCCCTTAGTCGTGATGCCCACCGTGTTCGGACGCAGGAACATGTGGAACAGGCCGCGTCGGGCAGCCGTGACGAGAACTGTTCCGATCTCGCCGATGAGAGCGCGGGCGGCATCGATGGGAAGCGGTGACTTGGGCAGGATCTCGCTGAGTGAGGTGACGGCAATGCGCTTGGACACGACATAGTCGAGTCCGTTCGAATGACCGACATCCAAGGTCGGGGCAATGCGATGATCGCCGAGGATGGAGACCCGTCGCGCTGCTTCGAGAACATCCGTGGACCCGTCGGCATCGGCGACGTGGATGAGGACGGGTTCATCGAGAATGGCGTCGAGGGCCGTGCACACGGCTCCCGCCTGTGGATTGTCCTCGAGCCACCGACGATCGACCGTTGATACGACGTAACGACCAGCAACTACCATGCCGGGTTCGATATCGATCAGGGTGACCACCTCCAGAGGGGCTTCAATAGGGCTTCGATGCGCAGGCTATCTCCTTAGTTTTCCAGCAACCACGCCAATAATCGAATGCAACTCTCTGACTTTCAGCAAATAACATGCTCCCAGGAAGATGACAAGCATGACCGTGCCGACGCCAGCGGCGGAGACGAATGCCTGCCACCTGCCGGACAATGCGAAGTCCGGGAAGAAGAAGAGCAGTCCGTAACCGGCCAATCCGGCAAGCAACGCTGCTACGAAGAACTTCACATGGGCGCCGAGGATTGTGCGAAGATCAATCCCGCCCAGGCGCTTCGACAGGAGCGCGAATGAGAGGATCATGGCGAACAGGTAGCCAAGACTCATCGTCAGACCGATGATGGCGACCGTGACCGATTTCGGGAAGATCGATGCAGAGAGCACGGCCAAGGACTGGAAGATCACCTGCGGGAGCTGGATGAGGAACGGTGTCTTCGCGTCCTCATAGGCGTAGAAGACCCTCTGCGCCAGGTAGTTGGCGCTGAAGGGGATGAGGCCGAACACCATCGTGATGATCACGAGTCCCACGGCCATTGCCTGTTCGCGGCCATCGCCGGCGATGATCATCGCCACAGGCGACGCGAGGACGACGAGAGCAGCGACAGCGAACGAATTCACAAATCCGACCATGCGTATGCCCATGGAGAAGTCACCGACGACAGCCTTGGTGTCATTGTTCGCGGCATCCCTGCTCAGCGAGGTGAAGAGTGCCGTGGCAAGCGACACCGCGATGAGTGAGTGCGGGAGCATGAAGACCAGGTAGCCGTTTGTGTAGGCGGCGTTCGAGGCATTGCCCTCTCCCGGGACCGAGGCGCCCGCGGCGACGCGGGAAATGACCAGGAATCCGATCTGACCGATGAGCATCGCGGCGAAGGTCCAGAATGCCACCTTGCCGGCGGTGCCGAGGCCGACACCACGGAAACCGAATGTCGGCCTGTACTTGAAGCCGATGCGTTTGAGCGGCCAGATCAGGATCAGAGCCTGAGCGGCGACACCCAGTGTGGCTGATCCGCCTATAAGGGCGATCTTGTCCGGAGTCCAGGTGCTCAGATGATGAGGGGAAGCATTGTTCGTGCCGAAGACAAGGATGAAGACGAGGAGTCCCACAATGGCGACGACATTGTTGAGCACTGGTGCCCACATATATGGACCGAACGAGGACTTCGCGTTGAGCACCTGGCCCAAGAGCGTGTAGAGACCGTAGAAGAACAGCTGCGGCAGGCACCAGAATGCGAAGGCCGTGGCCAGGGCCATCTGATCCGGCCCCCACCCGGAGGAGTAGAGCCACACGAGGACCGGAGCGGCGATTGTGGCAACGATGCTGACCACTGCAAGGATCATGAATGCCAGGGTCAGCAGACGGTTCGTATAGTCCTCGCCTCCGTCCTTGCGCTTCGACGCGCGGACCAGCTGCGGGACGAGGACGGCGTTGACCACGCCGCCGGCCAGCAGCATATACAAGGTGTTGGGCACCTTGTTGGCGACATCGAAGGCGTCCGCCTGGACTGCAGTGATTCCAATCGCCGTCGCGAGCAGTGAGGCCTTGACCAGGCCCAGCACACGCGAAGTCAGTGTGCCTGCGGTCATAATGGCCGAGGATCTGGCTAACGATGAGAAACTGGACACGCGTTACCTCGTTTCCGATTCGTCGTTGTGCGCGCGGGCCATCGCATCGGCCAGCTGCTGTTCGGGGATCTTCCTGCGTCCGCGGGAGATCGTCTTGATCAAGCCGATCACGAACACGGCGGCCAGTGCCAATCCGACTACGGCCGTACCGATGTTCTCCCAGTCGGCGCGCACCCTGACGAGCAGTGTCTCGTTCTTCGGCAGGACGACGTCATCGGTGGCGACCATCTCGATCGTCGTCGGGACGTCTGCGTTGGCCAGACCCTCGACGGGAACGTCGACGCGCATGGTCTCCTGGGAGGGCACGACGACTGTCTCGGTGGGCTCGGCCCGCAGCTGGGGGGTCTTCGGCTTCATCCGGATGCTCATGCTCGCCTCGGCGGGCGAATCGTTGACGATCGTCACCGGGATGGTCGTCTCCTCACCGGTGACCAGCAGCACCGAGGAGCCCTTCTCGAGGTAGAGGCTGTTCCTCACCTTCTCACTCGAAGCCTGGGCATCGTCGGCGCAGCTCTTCGCACTGCCCTCCAGGGTCCACGCGACCGAGGTGCAGCTGAGCAGCTCACGGTCCAGCCGTGTATTCGCACTCGCCGGGTCGGAGAACACACTGTTGAACTTCTTCTGCGTCGCCCGGGTCTCTGCGAGGCTGTGCACTGCCTTGGTTCCGATCGCCTTCGGATCCGCTCCTGACTGCAGCAGCCCGCGGGGCACAGGGTCGGTGTCGAGGAGATCATCGATGCCGGACGGATCGACCCAGGGAGCGTCCGCGACGGACTTGACCGTACCCTCCCAGTTCGCCGAGGCTGCCGTGCGAGGCATCGGCAAGAGCAGATGTCGTGTCCGGTAGGGGGACTCTGCTTGGATCGCGGCGGTTGTCGCGACCAGTTCTGAGATGCCCGAAGCGGGATGATCGGAACCGATGATCTTGGCGCTCTGCTGCGCCAGAGCCGTATCGGTGATCAGAGTGTCGATCGATGACTGTGCATCGGCGGTGATGCGAGTCTTCGAGTGGGCGTCGTCGTGGACCCCTGCCAGAGATGGCTGCTGGTTGTTGCTGAGGATCACGGTCTGATCACCGGCCTTGGCGAAGTCAGCGAGATGCTCGCGCTGTGCGGAGCCGGCGACTGGCCAGGCGATGTCGGTCTTGGCCTTCGGCAGGACATCCTTGACGATCTGTCTCTGTTTCTGCGCGAACTTGCCCAGACTCTCCAGGTCACTGTCCACCAGCGACGCCTGGTCGGGGTCGCCATAGGGCAGAGCGATGACGGTGTGCGACTCCGCTTCGGCAAGGAAGTCCTGATACCAGGTGTCGAGGCGCTTGCGCTGGTCTTCCTGGGCCTCCGACTCGTCGCCGCCCTCGTCATCGGAATTCGCGCCGGGTTCGGTGTCCTGGGCATCTGGTCCTGTGGTTGCCGTTTCCGTGCCCTGCGGGGAGGGCGTTTCAGACTCCTCGGGATCTGATCCGTCATCTTCGGGCGGTGGTTCGGCTACAGCCGATTCGAAGGAGGCGATGATCCGGGGGTCGAGGGCGATTCCCACTCCGGGAGTGTCGAGAACGTTCATGATCGACGTCAGAGAGCCGCCCTTGCCGATCGCCTTGTCGAGGACGTCGGGGGCGATGATGCCGTCCGAGGTATGAGCCGGAATCGTCACCGGAGCGAGCATGCTGATCTTGGTCTTGTCGAACTTCGGGCTCGGGTACCAGGTGGAGAAGCCGACTTCGGAGGCGAGTCGCCCGGTGGCATCGCCGAGTTGCACGCTCAGTCCACGCGGGCCCCAGTTCGAGACCGGAGAGGACTTCTGCAGTCCGAGATCATCTGCGGGGACGGAGATCGTGAATTCTGCGGAGGACCCGGCCGCGATCTCATCCTCGAACGTGGTGTCCACCGCAGTCATCGGGTCGGAGTCTCCGTTCGAGCCCTCTTCGGCCTTCTTGCGGGCGTCGGGACCGTTGTTCTCGAGGTCGGCGATGCTGCGGTTCTGGGACTGGTCGGTCTTCCAGCTCTCGATCTTACGTCCGGAATCGAGCTTCTGCATCGACATCGCCAGATGCAGATCAGGATCGGAGATCGCCTCATCCGTGGGGTTCGTGATCGTGCCGCGCACCTTGAGTGTGCCCTTTGCGTCGACCCAGGGCGTCACCTCGTCGAGGGTGATGGCGACTTCGGAGCCACCGGACTTGCCTCCGTTCGCCGAGGTGCCATCGGCGGCGGTCGAACCGGCGGCAACCGCCGGACTCGATCCCATGAGTGGGACGACGAAAACTGACCCTGCGAGCAGAAGGACTGTGCTCAGCAGGGCGAGGAGGAAACGCATATGGCTGATGGGTTTCACTGCTCCAATCGGGCGACCATCGGACGGGCGGCGGCAACGATGCGACGCTCATTGGCGAATGAGAGCCGGGAGCGCAGATCGTTGAACGGAATCCACGCAGCGTCGATCGCTTCCTGGTCAGGATCATTATCCACGGTCAACGTCCCAGACCGTGCACGCAACAGGAAGTGGTGGACGAGTTTATGGATGCGGATTCCGGTCACGGTGAACCAGTAGTCGACGGTGCCCAGGGGGCAGACTATCTGCCCGAGGATGCCTGTCTCCTCTTCGACCTCACGGCGAGCCGCCTCGGCGGGGGTCTCAATTCCTTCGAGGTGACCCTTGGGAAGGCACCATTCGATCCGTCCTGCCCGGTTGATCCGCGCGATCACGGCCACGGACAGTTCCGGGCGTGTGAAGTCGACGACGATGCCCCCGGCGGATATCTCCTCTACCGTGGTGCGACGAGACGCTCTGGGTCCCGGCTTGGGCATCGGTGTGGTCATTCTCCTACCTTAGTAGGCGATTCTTGGAAGTGTCGTTGGGCGCGCTCCGGGTAGGCTGGACTCGGCTGTAGATGAGCCGTCTCCGATCGGAACGGCACGGTAGAACACGAAGGAGCTCGGTGGACCCGAAGACCGCGCACGCCCGTCTGTACGACAAGCTCGATGAGCTCGAGAACATTCTCGGGCCCCTGGGCAAGCGCTTCGCCGCGGCCGGATTCGAACTCGCGCTCGTCGGAGGCTCCGTTCGCGATGCACTGCTGGGCCGTCCGATGCCCGATCTCGACTTCACCACGGATGCGCGTCCCGACGACATCCTCTCCCTCATCTCCGACTGGGTCGACACACATTGGGACATCGGTCGGGAATTCGGCACCATCGGCGCGATCAAGTCCGGTGTGCAGATCGAGATCACGACCTACCGCGCCGAGGCCTATGACCCGGATTCGCGCAAACCCACGGTGAAGTTTGGTACAGATCTCGACGCTGACCTGGTCCGACGCGATTTCACAATCGGTGCGATGGCGATTCGTCTACCAGCAATGACATTCGTCGACCCGTTCGAGGGCTTCACCGACCTCGTCGAGGGTGTCATCCGCACCCCGGGAACGGCCGCGGATTCGTTCTCCGATGATCCGCTGCGCATGATGCGCGCCGCGCGTTTCACGGCTCAGCTGGGTCTCGATCCCGTCGCCGAGGTGGAAGCGGCGATGCGTGACATGGCCGATCGGATTGCGATCATCTCCGCCGAACGCATCCAGGTGGAGTTGTTCAAACTGATGACCGGTCTCGACCCGGCCGCGGGCATCGATCTGCTGGTGCGCACCGATGTCGCCGATCACGTCCTGCCCGAAGTCACAGGTCTGCGGCTGGAGACCGATGAACATCACCGCCACAAGGACGTCTATCAGCACTCACTGACCGTGCTGCGCCAGGCTGTGGAACTCGAAGAGCAGTATGCGGCCAAACAGCGCGAAGCCGGGTTGAGCTCTGATGATCCCAACCACCTCGTCGTGCCCGATTTCACCGTCCGCTTCGCGGCGCTCATGCACGATGTGGGCAAACCTGCGACACGCAGATTCCTACCCGGTGGGGCTGTCACCTTCTATCACCATGATGCCGTCGGCGCGAAGCTGACCGCGAAGCGGATGAAGGCGCTGCGCTTCGACAAGGACACCACGAAAGCCGTTGGCCGTCTGGTCGAACTGCATCTGCGCTTCTACGGCTACGGTGACGCCGGGTGGACCGATTCTGCGGTGCGGCGCTATGTCACCGACGCCGGCCCGCTGCTCTCGCGACTGCACATCCTCACCCGCGCGGACGTGACCACGCGGAACAAGAAGAAGGCCGATCGGCTCGCATTCGCCTACGACGACCTTGAGCACCGGATCGAGAAGCTCAGCGAGCAGGAGGAGCTCGCCGCGATCCGCCCCGACCTCGACGGTCGGCAGATCATGGCCATCCTCGACATCAAACCCTCGCCGCTGGTGGGCAAGGCCTACAAACATCTTCTCGAGCAGCGGATGGAGCACGGCCCGCTGGGACCTGAACGCGCCGAAGAGGTTCTGCGTCAGTGGTGGGCCGAGAACGGGCCCGCGGAAGTTGAGCCCGGAGAGCAGTCCTAGGCTCCACCCACCCCCGCCTGTTGTCGTCCTCACACCAACTGATAACTTCGTAATTCGCGTATGTTTGTGCGTGTCGTCACATGGTGTGGCGCAGGCGACGATGTGAGGAGATCCTGATGACTGTGACCGATGAGTTCCGTGCAGCCAGAGACAAGCTGATCGAGTTGCGCAGCGATGCCGCGGCGGCCGGTGACGGCTTCGAATGGCCGCGGTTCGATCACTTCAACTTCGGCATCGACTGGTTCGACAAGGTCGCCGAGGGCAACGACAGCCCAGCCCTGTGGATCGTCGAGCAGGACGGGTCGGAGGGCAAGTGGAGCTACGCGGAGCTCTCCCGTCGTTCGAACCAGGTTGCCAACTTCCTCCGCCGCTCAGGTGTGAAGCGCGGCGACCACGTCATGATCATGCTCAACAACCAGGTCGAGCTGTGGGAGACCATGCTCGCCGGCATCAAGCTCGGCGCGGTCCTACTGCCCACGACCACCCAGTTGGGTCCCATCGACCTCAATGATCGTGTCGATCGCGGCAAGGCCGAGTTCGTCATCGCCGGACCTGAGGATGCTGCGAAGTTCGACGATGTCGACGCAGAGGTGGTGCGCATCGTCGTCGGTGACGATGCGAAGCGCCAGCAGGACTACAGCTACGTCGACGCCGACGATGAAGACTCACGCTTCGACCCGCAGGGCACCTCGCGCGCTGATGACCTGCTCCTCCTCTACTTCACCTCGGGCACGACCTCGAAGGCGAAGATGGTCGCCCATTCCCACGTGTCCTACCCCGTCGGCCACCTGTCCACGATGTACTGGATGGGGCTGAGGCCCGGCGACGTCCACCTCAATGTCGCCTCGCCCGGCTGGGCCAAGCACGCCTGGTCGAATATCTTCACTCCCTGGATCGCCGAATCCTGTGTCTTCCTCTACAACTACTCGCGCTTCGACGCGAATGCCCTGATGGAGACCATGGACCGGGTCGGCGTGACCAGCTTCTGCGCTCCTCCGACGGTGTGGCGCATGCTCATCCAGGCAGACCTCAGCCATCTCAAGACGCCGCCGAAGATCGCCCTGGGTGCCGGCGAGCCCCTCAACCCGGAGGTTATCGACCGGGTCAAGCAGGAATGGGATGTGCTCATCCGCGACGGCTACGGCCAGACGGAGACTACCCTGCAGGTCGGCAACTCCCCTGATCAGGAGCTCAAATACGGCTCCATGGGCAAGGTGCTCCCCGGCTATGACGTGGTCCTCATCGATCCCGCGACCGGTGAAGAGGGCAATGAGGGCGAGATCTGCCTCCGTCTCGACCCGCGCCCTTTGGGATTGACCAGCGGATACTGGTCCAATGAGGAGAAGACCGCTGAAGCCTTCGAAGGCGGCGTCTATCACACCGGTGACGTGGCCGAACGCGACGAGAACGGCTACATCACCTATGTCGGGCGCGCCGACGACGTCTTCAAGGCCAGTGACTATCGACTCTCGCCGTTCGAGCTTGAGAGCGTGCTCATCGAGCACGAGGCCGTCGCCGAGGCGGCTGTGGTCCCCTCGCCGGATCCTGTCCGTCTCGCTGTTCCCAAGGCCTATGTCGTCGTGGCGGGTGGTTTCGAACCCAATGCGGACACCGCTCGGGAGATCCTCGCCTACTGCCGTGAGCACCTGGCCCCATATAAGCGCATCCGTCGGCTCGAGTTCTCCGAGCTGCCGAAGACCATCTCCGGCAAGATCCGCCGTGTCGAACTTCGTGCACGTGAAGACCAGCTGCATCCGTTCAGCGGTGAGCCGGCCGTCGAAGGCAGGGAGTACGCAGACACGGACTTCGACCTCAAGGGCTGACCGCCCTCGGCGATTTTTGAGGGCGAATCTGCTCGGAAAGTATTCGTCGGCCCCCTACTCTCACAGAGCAGTTGGGCTCGGGAGTGCACAGTTCTATGCACAATGATGGGCCGACAGGCGGCTGATAGTTGAAAAAATAGCTAAATGTGAGCAATTCGCCACTTGGTGTGGTCGATACCTGGGTGTGACAGTAAAATCCCTGGTGAGAGTGGACATACGACTCTACTCATATGTGCTGGAAAGTAACAACTGGGGTGACTGGGCGCTGGATTCAGGGGATTTTCATCCCGTTCCAAAGAAGGCGTGCCAGACTGAAGCTCAAGTGTGACCTTATCGAACCTCGTCGCCACGCAATGCGGCAGGCCAACTGACCTGGAGGACCTTGGGTGGCTAAGGGACAAAGACAAGCCAAAACCAGAGGCAAGAAGACGAAGAATATTCTCAACTATCCGCGCTCAGGCGTGCACGGATGGACGCGTTTTCTGCCCAGCATCCGGCTGCTCGTCGTCGGCGGACTCAGCATCGTCATTCTCTTGTGCGTGCTGTTCTCGATCGGATATGCGACCACAGACGTCCCCGAACCCAATCAAGAGGCCACAGGTCAGACCTCGACCATCTACTACAACGATGGCAAGACACCCATCGGGCAGTACAAGGTCGAGGACCGGAAGTCGGTCAGAATCGATGAGATCTCCGAGCCGATGCAGAAGGCGGCGGTCGCTGCGGAAGATACCTCGTTCTACGAGAATCGCGGAATCTCCATCAAGGGACTCTCCCGCGCAGTCGTCGGTGTGGCGACCAATCAGTACGCCGGTGGTGGATCGACCATCACGCAGCAGTACGTGAAGAACTTCTACCTCACGAACGAGCACTCCTTCGATCGCAAGATCAAGGAGATGTTCATCTCGCTGAAGATCGATCAGCAGCAGAGCAAGGACGACATCCTTGCCAACTACCTCAACACCATCTACCTCGGACGCCGGTCCTACGGCATCGAGGTTGCCAGCCAGAACTACTTCGATAAGTCGGCGAAGGACCTCGACGTCAGCGAGTCGGCATTGCTGGCAGCGATGATCCAGCGCCCAGGAGCCGCCGATCCATCGGACAACCCCGAGGTCTACCAGGATCGTTTCGACTACGTCGTGAAGTCGATGGTTGATGAGGGCTTCATCACTGAGGAGCAGGCAGCCAAGATCGAGATGCCGAAGGTGAAGAAGCAGAACAAAGAATCTTCACTGTCCGGCCAAAAGGGCTACATGTGGGACTTCGTCCGCCGTGAGGCCCTGCGCAAGCTCGACATCACCGAGGCGCAGCTCGACCGTGGTGGCTATAACATCACGACCACCTTCGACGAGGACCGGATGAAGCAGGCCGAGAAGGCCATCAAGAACCTGCCGTCCGATCAGCCGGAGGGTCTGCAGACGGGCTTGGTCTCGATCAATCCGGACAACGGAGGAATCGAGGCCTTCTACGGCGGTAAGAACTACCTCGATCAGGCTTTCAACGCTTCGACACAGAGCCATGTACAGGCCGGTTCGACCTTCAAGCCCTTCGCCTTGGTGGCTGGGCTTGAGAACGGTGTACGACTCACCGACACCTACCCGGGTGCGAGTCCGACGACCCTGAACAACGACGGCACTCCATGGGAGCTGTCGAACTTCGGCAATACGAGCTACGGACCCGTGAGTCTGCTCAAGGCCACTCAGTCCTCGATCAATACGGCCTATGCCGCGCTCAATGTCCAGGTCGGCCCGGACAAGACCGTTGACGTGGCACAGCGAGCGGGCCTGAGCGGCAACTGCACGGACAAGGAGATGGAGTCCGGTGACACGGGCGGATGCTCCATCGGACTCACACCTAACCCCTCGAACGTGCTCGGAACGCCAAGCGTGAAGCCGATCGACATGGCCTCGGCCTACGCGACCTTCGCAGCCAACGGTGTCCACCATGACACGCACACGATCAAGGAAGTCACCCAGGGGGCCGACGACACGGAGGTCTACAAGGGCGAGGCGAAGGGCAAGCGCGTCTTCGACAAGGCGGTGGGAGCTGAGACCTCGTTCGCTCTGCAGCAGGTCATCAACGGCGGCTCGGGCAGCTATGCCCAGCAGCTCGGACGACCAGCAGCGGGCAAGACCGGTACGACGAACAACAACACGGCGGCCTGGTTCTCGGGCTACACCCCGAATCTTGCGACATCAGTGGTCCTCTACCGTGAGGTCGACGGCAAGCAGATGTCGATCGGCTCCTACGGCGGCCGCGGCGAGGTCACGGGCGGATCGTTCCCGGTTCAAGTGTGGACTGAGTACATGCAGGACGCGCTCCAGGGAACCAAGGTCGAACAGTTCCCCGAGCGCGGAGAACTGCCGGACAAGCCGAAGCCTAAGAACACCAACGCTCCGGCGGTTCCGAAACCCGAACCGAAGGCGCCTGAACCCGAGGCCCCGAGCGGCAGCGATGGCGGCGACGGGTCCGACGAGAAGGCCCCAGTCGACGAGCCGAGCGAGAAGCCGAAGGACGACGAAGACAAGGATAAAGATAAGGACGCCGACGGTTCGAAGGACTCGGAGGACGACGGCAAGGACTCCAAGGACTCGAAAGACGGCCGCGAGGATAATGGCTCGTCTAAGGATGCCGAGGGCGGATCGAACGATGGCGACACCGGAGACACTGGAGGCGGTGGCGATACCGGCGGCGGTGGTGACACCGGAGGCGGTGGCGATACCGGGGGTGGAGGTGACACCGGCGGCGGTGGCAATAACGGCGGTGGCGACACCGGCGGCGGCGGCGATGCCACCGGCGGCGGCGCTCTAGATGCTGACGGTGACGACGCCGGACTCGGAGGCTGACAACAGCCTTCGGCCCTCGGGCCGGTAGCCTCTAGTCATGCCTTCTCAGTCCAGCACCCGGATCGCCGAGCCTCTGCTCGGCGGTCCGGACGGCATTCACCTCGCATCTGCGGGAGCACGATTCAGGCGTGGCCAGGCCTACATCTTTGCCGGCATCCTCGGCCTGTTGACCTTTCTCGCCCTCGCCCTGCAGGGGCCCTGCCTGAGTTCGGGCTACGAACAGCCGTCCGCCTCGGCGAGGATGTGCTCCGGACCTCTGTCCACGGCATTCCTTGGCCAGACCAACCCTGAAGAAGCCCTCGGCCGCTCCCACGGAGGGATGACCGGCCTGTCGGTGATCGACGCCCGCTTCGTCCAACTCATGAAGCTCGTGACCGACGACGTCTCCGTCTTCATGACGTTCGTTCTCATCGTCAACGTGATCGCCTTCGCCGCTCTCGGCGTCGCACTTCTGGTCCTCGCCAGGCAGCGAGCTTGGCTGGTCGCGGCCTTCGCCTCGCCGGTCATCCTCTTCACTTTGGGCTCGACTCTGGACCCGGTGGCCTTGGCGCTGAGTCTCTGGGCCATGGTCATCTTCTTCGGATCATCGCCGGTGACCCCTCGACCGTGGCTGTCCGGGGCGCTCCTCGGCATAGCCTCCTTCGTCAACCCGCTGGCTCTTCTGGTAGTGCTCGCCCTCTGTCTCGCTGGGCCGCACCCGGCCGGGAGACTGCGCCCCCGGGATCCGCGGATGATGTTCGCCGCGCTCACAATCACCTCGGCGCTCATCCTGGTTATCGACGGCAGCGCCATCGAACGGATCTTGGACTGGATGCGCGAGGCTGTCGACGGCGGATCCTTCGCCTCGATCCTGGTCATGGCGCGACTGGGAACCGCCGAGGTGTGGGCACCGGTGTGGATCATCGCCAGTGCGGGTGTCATCGTCGCGGTCACCATCGCGCTGTACATGGTGCGCCGAGCCGGACTCGACCCAGCCGTCGCCGCCTGCCTCCTCATCGGTGGCTGCCTGCTGCTGGCGCCGGGGATGATGCCCTGGGACAGTCTCTGGATCCTGCCGTTCTTCGCCCTCACAGTCCGTCGCTGGTGGGTGCTCATCTTCTGGGCGCTGGCGGAGGCGGCCTTCGCCATTGCCATCCACCTCGGCGACGTGACCGCGATCGAAGCGGACAAAGGCCTCGAACCGACCTTCGTCGCACTCCTGACTCTCCTGCGACTGCTCGTCCTCGTCGCAGTCGTCATCTGCGCGGGTGAGAATCTGTACCGGCGACGAATCCGCGGTCGACTGCTCAGGGCAGAACCTCCTCGGCGCGTCGAAGACGACCGCCCGACGATCCGTGTCCAAGGGCACGGGAATCCGACATGACACCACCGGTGCGCGTCCACTAGACTGTGGAGGTCTGTTCCCATTTCACGACCATCGTGGGGGCTGGAACGGACATGCATATGCCCTCCTGCCATGGAACGACCATGGCCGCAAAGACCAGAGGAGGTGGGTGACAGATGCGTCATTACGAGCTCATGCTCATTCTTGACAACGAAACCGAAGAGCGGACGTTGGCTGACACCGTGGACAAACTGATGAAGGTTGTCCCGGCTGAAAACGGAACCGTCGACAACGTGGACATCTGGGGACGCAGGCGCTTCGCCTACGACATCCAGAAGAAGTCCGAAGGCTTCTACGTCGTGGTTGATTTCCACGCAGAGCCCGCAACGACCAAGGAACTCGATCGCCAGCTCGGACTCAACGAGTCCGTCCTGCGCACCAAGATCCTCCGCCCAGACGCCAAGTAACAGCGTCAAGCACCTCGTTTCAAGGAGCAGTCAATGGCAGGCGAAACAGTCATCACGGTCGTCGGGAACCTGACAAGTGATCCCGAGCTGCGCTTCACACCCAACGGTGCTGCGGTCGCAAACTTCACCGTGGCTTCGACGCCGCGTATGTTCGACCGTCAGTCCAACGAGTTCAAGGACGGGGAAACCCTGTTCCTTCGCTGCTCGGTGTGGCGTGAGATGGGCGAAAACGTAGCCGAATCCTTGCAGCGTGGTACTCGGGTCGTCGTTCAGGGCCGCCTCAAGTCGCGGTCCTTCGAAACCAAAGAGGGCGAAAAGCGCACCGTCATGGAACTGGACGTCGACGAAGTCGGCCCCAGCCTGCGACGCGCCACCGCTCAGGTGACGAAGAACGAACGCAGCGGAGGCGGATTCTCCGGTGGCGGTAACTTCGGCGGAGCGCAGCAGGGCGGAGGCCCCCAGCAGGGCGGCTTCTCTCAGCAGCAGTCGTCGGGCTGGGGCAACAACCCGCAGCAGGGCAACCCACAACAGGGTGGCTCGCAGCAGGGTGGTCAGCGCCAGGGCGGTTACAGCCAGGGGAACAGCGCACCGGCGAATGACCCGTGGGCATCATCGAGTCCACAGGGCGGCAACGGCGGCTGGGGCAACCCGGGCGCCGATGAACCACCGTTCTAAACACGTTCAAGACATTTCGTAAATCAGGAGATACTCATGGCCAAGCCAGAGATCCGGAAGCCTATCAAGAAGAAGGCTAATCCGCTCAAGAAGGGCGAAGCGGCGAAGATCCACTACAAGGACACCGCTACGCTCCGTAAGTTCATTTCCGACCGCGGCAAGATCCGTGCCCGTCGCGTCACCGGCGTGACCGTGCAGGAACAGCGCGTCATCGCGAAGGCCGTTAAGAACGCCCGCGAGATGGCACTTCTGCCCTACTCGAGCACTGCTCGCTGATCGGAGGGTGAGAACATGTCAAACCGTAAAGTAATTCTTAACCAGGAAGTTGATGGTCTGGGAGCCGCCGGCGACATCGTCGAGGTTCGCGCCGGATACGCACGTAACCTGCTGCTGCCCCGTGGCTGGGCATCCGCATGGTCCGCCGGTGCAGAGAAGCATGTCCTTGCTCTCCGCAAGACCCGCCAGGCCAAGCAGATCGCCGACCACGATGAAGCAGTCAAGGTCAAGGCTCAGCTGGAATCCTCCAGCGCTCGCATCGAGCTCAAGTCCGGCAAGAACGGCCGCCTCTTCGGCGCCGTGACCCCGGCACTTGTGGCCGAGGCGCTGAACACCGCAACCGGACACGACTTCGATCGTCGTCAGGTTGCACTGCCTGCTCACGTCAAGACCTCCGGCAGCTACACCGCTACCGTGCGCGTCAACGACGAGATCACCGCGAACGCCAAGTTCGAGGTCGTCGGCAAGGCCTGATGCTTCCGCAGCGAGTCTGACTGGCCGTTGGTCAGTTCGACTCGTAGTCGAAAGCAGAGCTGAACGTCGAGGGGACACTTTATAGAGTGTCCCCTCGACGTTTCTGTATGCTCCCAGCCATCTCGGTTGCTCCGTCGCCTATGGGAAGTTCAGGTCGACAATCATGGTGTCGGGCCGGAAGACGACTCAGGCTGCGGAACAGTACACGGCTTGCAACCTGTGTATTGTTCCGCAGCCTGACTACCGATGGCGCAATGCATGGCGCGACTATGCCGAGTGCACCCGTGTGGCCAGTGCAGCCTCAGCGCTGTCCGTAGTGCCTGCGGACGAAGAACAGGCCGATGAGGGAGAGCACGGCGACTCCCATGTAATAGACGCTCGGCGAGTTCAGAGAATCGGTGATATCGAGCAGCCACGTGAGCACCAAGGGAGCGATGCCGCCGAGGAGCGTCACGCCGATGTTGTAGGCCGTGGACAGCCCTGTGCCCCTGATCTCGGCGGGGAACAGCACGGAGAGCATGCCGGGCAGCGGCGCGAAGTAGAACGCCATGATCACACCGAGCACGGCGATGACGAAGATGAACGCGGGCACGCTGCGCTGGGTGACGATGAGCTGGAACAGCGGCCACGCGAGCACCAGGGCCGCGACCGCGGCATAGGTCATGATCCGCGCGGGACCGACGCGATCGGCAAAGCGACCAACCAGCGGTGAGCCGATCAGGCAGATCAGACCGGCCAGAATGCCGCCGAGGTAGGCTGCTGTCGGTGAGATGCCCAGGTTGGACATTGCGAAGGTCGGCATGAAGAGGATCATGTACACGGAGATCGTGGCGACACCGACCGACGCGGAGGCTGCGAGGATGCGACCCCAGTGGTTGGCGAAGAGCGTGCGCAGGGGCGACTTTGCCGGAGGCCTCGACGTGAACTCCTCAGTCTCGTCGAGTTTGGACCGGATGTAGAGTCCGACGGGTCCGACGAGGAGACCGATGAGGAACGGCACCCTCCACCCCCACGAATGGAGCGCTTCATCGGAGAGATAAGTGTTGAGGGCGAATCCGAAGGCCGAGGCCAATGCCATCGACGCTCCCTGGCTGGCGATCTGCCAAGAGGCATAGTACATCTTCCGGTGCGGTGCGGTCTCAACGAGGAAGGTCGTCGCCGTGCCGAACTCGCCGCCGGCGGAGAAGCCCTGCAGCAGGCGGGAAGTCAGGATGATGAGCGCGCCCCAGATTCCGATCTGCGAATAGGTCGGGGCAATCGCCATGAGCAGCGTGCCGAGCATCATGAGGAACAGTGTCAGGGTCAGCGCCGGCTTACGTCCGCGCCGATCGGCGAATCGGCCCAGGACCAGACCACCGATGGGGCGGACCAGGTAGGAGATCGCGAATGTGGCGAACGTGAGGATGAGGGAGAAGACCGGATCACCCTCAGGATAGAAGATCTCCGAGATCACGACGGCGAACGACGCGAAGACGATGATGTCGAACCATTCGAGGGCTGCACCGATCGAGCTGGAGATGACGGCCTTGCGTGCGGCAAGGAGACGTTCCGGAGTTGCCTCGAGTACGGGTTCTTGCTGCGGATTCGCGGTGGAGGAGCTCATGGCGTCTACTTTCCTGCTGTGCTGAGGTCGGCTGCTGCGCCGAGGTCGCCCTCTGCGCTGAGATCGGTGATCAGATTGCCGATGAACACTTCGCAGGCGGCAATCTGTTCGAGTTCGATGAACTCATCGGGAGCGTGTGCCTGGGCGATGTCCCCGGGGCCGCAGACGACAGTGGGGATGCCGGCATTGGAGTACAGTCCCGCCTCGGTGCCGTAGGTGACCTTGTCGTCGCTGATCTCTCCACCCCACTGACCAGCCAGAGAGACGATGTCGGCCTCAGCCGGAGTTTCGCAGCCGGGGGCGGCTGCCTCAACGGTGAAGTCGACTCGGGCGCTGTCGTTCTCCGCGCGCATCATGCGTTCGAGGCGGGCCGCCTCGGCGCGGAACCGTTCAACCAGGGCCTCACGGTCGACGGATCCCAGGGATCGGAATTCGAACTGCACGCTCGCCTCGGCGGGGATCGTGTTGACGGCGATGCCGCCGCTGATCGTATTCGCCGTCACCGTGGTGAAGGGCACGACGTAGTTCTCATCGAAAGGTCCCTCGGTGCGGAATTCGGCGGCGACCGCATGGACGAAGGTGACGAACTCGGCGGCGTAGGCAATCGAGTTCACGCCTTCCGGGGTCAGCGAGGAATGTGCCGCGACGCCGTGGAAGTCGACGCGGAAGACGTTCATCGACTTGTGTCCGCGCACGACCCGCATGCTCGAGGGCTCACCGACGATGCAGCCGCGAGGCGCCAGACCGGCCTCGGTGATTGTGTCCACGAGGTCGATCGCGCCCACACAGCCGACCTCTTCGTCATAGGAGAAGGCGAGGTGGATGGGCTCCTTGAGCTTCGCGGCCGCCAGGTCGGGCAGTTTGGCGAGGATGACGCCGATGAAGGATTTCATGTCTGCGCTGCCGCGCGCGTAGAGCTTGCCGTCCCTGACCTGTGGGGTGAAGGGGTCGCTCGACCAGTCCTGACCGTCGACCGGTACGACATCGGTGTGCCCGGACAGGACGATGCCTCCGCTGGTGGAACCGTCGGCGGCCGGCAGAGTGGCCAGCAGGTTCGCCTTGGTGCCTTCGGCGTTGGGCACCATCTGAGATTCGATGCCCGCGGCCTTGAGGCGTTCGACGACGTGGTCGATGAGTGGGAGATTCGTGTCCCGGCTCGTGGTGTCGAAGGTGATGAGATCGGTGATCTCGGAAATGGTGGCCTCGGCCGGTAGTGCGGACACGGCTGCTCCTGACTGTACTGGGATGAACCGTCTGGTCAGCCTGAAGCGGAACCTGGTCGGGTCCCTCCCGTGCGGGACAGCGGTGACCAGACCCCGATACACTACGTCCGAAATGTTGGTGAGATCGTGAAGTCTCGTCAATTGAGACCAGCTCTTGCGGGGTGGCAGGCAATTCTCTGCAATTGCGCGATCCGCAGAGTGCAGAAGGTCCATTTGAGCGCGCGTGTCCTACATTCTGTTTCCTACGATTGAGCTGGCGAACTCGACGAGTAATCTCAGACACCTGCCGGGTATGTGACGTCTCCGGTGTTGGCGAGGACGCCTCCGGCGCAGAGTTCGGCGACTGAGAAGTTCTCCGCCATGTCATCCTCCTCAGATCGTCGAACGTCGCCTCTCCCCATACAAACACGATGCGGCCATCGGCAACAGGGTGGGCTGTGATTCAGGTTCCCAGCCTCGGCACAGCCTGCCGATGACCATCTTGGGCGGGGACTTCGCTAAAGTCGATGACAGATGACAAGGGGGAACGATGTCGATCGAAAAAGCACCGTCCGTGCCGCGCTTCGGCGGTCCGAGCGAACTGACGCCGGAAGATCAGGAGCGGGGACGGGGTCTGCGCAAGATGCGCACACTGGCACTGTCGCTCCTCATCCTCGCCACCCTCATCTTCCTGATCACCCACATCTTCACCGACAACACCGGGGTCTGGGGCTTCGTCTCGCGCGCGTCCGAGGCCGCGATGATCGGTGCGATCGCCGACTGGTTCGCCGTCACCGCGCTCTTCCGCCACCCGCTCGGTCTGCCGATCCCGCACACCGCGATCATTCCGCGCAAGAAGGACACTCTGGGCGCGAGCCTGTCCGCATTCGTCGCCGCGAACTTCCTCCACGCCGAGGCGGTGTCGACGAAGATCCGGTCCGCTCAGGTGTCCCATCGTGCCGGTGTTTGGCTGAGCAGATCCGCCAACCGTGACCTCGTCGTCGACCGCGCGGCCGGTGGGCTCGAATATGTTCTGGCTCGCATCGACGACGAATCCGTCGTGGCTCTGACCAAGAACGTCATCATTCCGCGCCTGGTCTCGACCCGCAAGACCCCGGTGCTGGCGCAGCTGCTGCGCCAGATCGTCCTCGACGGTGCGCACCACAAACTTGTCGACCTCATCGTCGCCGAGGCGTACTCCTGGTTGAGCGACAATCCGCAGGTCATCGATGAGATCGTCCACAACCGGGCACCATCCTGGGTCCCCGATTTCGTCAACGAGCAGCTGTCGATCCGGCTGCAGCGAGAGGTGCTCGGTTGGGTCGCCGACGTGCGCGACAACGAATACCACAAGGCCCGTCAGGCCCTCGACGCCTGGCTCGTCGACCTCTCCGACGACCTCAATGGGGAGACTCCGTTGTCGGAGAAGGCAGAGGTCATCATCAACGACCTGCTCAGCCAGTCAGGGGTCGTCGACTCCGTGCTCGAGATCTGGAGCAGCCTCAAGCAGCTCCTGCGCCAAGCCATCATCGACCCGAATGGCGAGGTGCGCGGCCGCATCTCGGAACTCATCGGAGAATTCGCCCAGCGGCTGCAGGCTGACTCGAAGTTCGCCGCCAAGATCGATGACCGGATCGCCACCACGGCCGGAGATCTGGCCGAGAGCTTCGGCCCCGAGATCGCCAGCGTCATCTCCGACACGATCGAACGCTGGGATGCGAAGGAAGCCGCCGAGCGTATCGAGCTCTACGTTGGCCGGGATCTGCAGTACATCCGTATCAACGGAACCGTGATCGGAGCCCTGGTCGGACTTCTCATCCACACGATCATCGTGCTGCTGCCCGGGTGAGGGACGGCCCAGTTGCACGGGTGATCGCGGCCTGTTGGATGAGGGATACAGCCGCAGAGGTCGGTTGATCAGCGCGGGGTTGTTTCCACCGGTGCACATAGTCCCGGAAGCAGGGTCATCACCTGTGTTCTGATCCAGTCGACTGCACCTGGTCGATCGGCGAGGAAGTCCCGCAGAGTGGACTCGAAGATGCCGTCGAACATCGAGTAGGCGGCGCGCGACTCGACCATGGGAGACGTGCTGCTCAACTCTGCGTAGCGGGAGACGACGCGCCAGATCATGTCTTCGAGTCCTTGATCAATGTCATGGACATCGTCACGAAGCTCCTCCTGGAACATGCTCTGGGACCGAAGGTCGTACCACAGGCGATGCATGGACGGTTCTTCGGTCAAGGTCTGTACGAGCTTGTCGGCGAAGCCGGTGAGCAGCCCATCTGACGAAGTGGATTCCTCTACCACTGAGTCGTAGCGGTGCATGCACTGCGTCTTGTAGTGACGGACGCAGAAGACGATGAGTTCTGTCTTGTCGCGGAAATAGTAGTGGACCACGCCGTGGCTGAACTCGGAGTTCGCCGCGATATCGCGCAGGCTCGTTCGCGCATAGCCGAGCTCGCCGAGGGTGCGCAGAGCGGATTCTGCGAGTTTGATTCGGCGTTCGTCGTAGGTGCCCGTACCGCGTCGGCTGCGAGCAGACTTCTGCACTGCCTGAGTGGTTGCCACATCCTGATAGTAGCCGCACTCCATGTCTTGATCAATGGTCTGGACGGATGGTCTTGACACTTGTCAAGAATGAATGTGACGCTTATCTCACCGTTTGAACCGCAGGCAAAGGAGCCGAAGATGTCAACATACGATCTGACCGGGCACAGGGCGCTGGTCACTGGTGGAGCACAAGGGCTTGGAGAGTCATACGCTCGTGCACTCTCTGCTGCAGGAGCAAAAGTAGCCATCGCTGATCTGCAGGAACGGGGGGGCAGACGTTGCCTCGGATCTGGGCGAGGGAAGCCACTTCGTCAAGCTCGATGTCACAGACGATGCTTCGTGGCAGGCCGCGATCGAATCAACGGTCAACGCATTGGGCGGACTGGACATCGTGATCAACAATGCTGGACTGGAGATCACCAGTCTGATCACTGATATCGATCCCGCTGACGCCAAGAAGATGCTCGACGTCAATATTCTCGGTACGGTCCTGGGCCTCAAACACGGAATGCGTGCGATGCGACCGGGTGGGCCCGCAGAAGGCGGAGGAACAATCATCAACGTCGCCTCCGTGGCGGCGACCATCGCATTTCCGGCGATCTCCGTGTACTCCGCAACCAAGTCGGCAATTGACCGTCTGACCAGAGTTGCAGCAATGGAGAGCGGGAAATTGGGGTATGGGGTCAGGGTCAACTGCATCTTCCCTGGCCTGGTCCCCAATGCCATGGGTGCAGGTCTGGCCAATGACGTTGCGGAGCTCGGTCTCTTCGAAAGCCCTGAGGCTGCCGTCGCCGCAGTTGTTGATCTGACTCCCTCGGGACGCTTGGGCGAGGAGAAGGATATGACGGATGCCCTCATGTTCTTAGCCTCCGACGAATCGCGATTCATCAATGGAGCTGCTCTGCAGGTCGACGGAGGTATGGGCATGTGACTGAACATCTGCGAACTTGAGCACAGTCCACACCTGAACACAGTCCAGACGCCTGGGCACAGTCCACACCTATACATTGATCGCGAGAAGGAGACCATCATGCCCGAACAGAAGAAGCCCGTCGTCGTCTACGGGGCAAGTGGCTACACAGGACGACTCGTCTGCGAATATCTGCGTCAATATGGAGTGCCGTTCATCGCTGCTGGCCGCAGTGAACAGCGCCTGCAGGAATCGATGAACACCAACGTTCCCGGTATCGAAACCGCCGACTATGAGGTCAAGGCCGTCGACAATGAAGTCGGAGCACTGACGGAGCTCTTCTCCGGCGCCGAGGTTGTCATCAATACCGTCGGACCCTTCAGCAAGTACGGTCCCATCGTCGTCGAAGCAGCATTGGCCGCGGGGGTGCACTATTCCGACACTTCGGGAGAGCAGGACTGGCTGATCACCTGCGAGGAGCAGTTCGGACAGAAGTTCGCTGAGAAGAACCGCCTTCTCTCACCGGGGCTGGCGCAGATGTACACAATCGGAGAGATCGCGGCAAATCTGTGCCTTGAGAAGCCGGGACTCGACACCTTGGACATCGCAGTCTTCTGGGGCGGAAGTCCGACGATCGCCTCGACGCAGACGATTCTCGTCAATGCTGCGACGTCGAAGGCGTACTACCTCGAACGAAATGCCTACAGCGAATTCGACCCGAATGAGGGTCTGGTACCGCTCGTTGTTCCCGGTCAGCATGAGCTGGCGCAGTCCCTCCCCTGGGGCGGAACCAGTCATCCGGTCTGGTTCAAGAACGACCCACGCGTTGCCAACGTCAAGGCGCAGGGCGGTGTTTTCAATACAGCTCTGATGCGTGGCGTCCCAGTCATCGTGGCCAATGCGCTCGAACAGACTAAGGACATGTCCGCTGAAGAGCGGGACAAGGTGCTCACCGAGACCGCGGCCCAAGTCATGAGCGAGATGCCGCCAAGGGAGAATCCGCTGGTGAACAAGTCACTCGACTCGGTCCACGCCAGCGGGCCATTGGGACGGGCACATTGCGTCATCCACGGAAACAGCAATTATCAGCAGACCGGACTGCTGCAGGCCTATTTCGCCTACCATCTGATCCAGCAGGCACCTCGGCAGGTGGGATTTGCTTCGGGCTGTCAGGCCTTCGGCCACGAAGTGCTCCTTGGTGTGCTGAAGGAATTCGGGCTCGTCGCTGACCCGGTGCTCACGGTTCAGAACTGACGGGTCAGGACTCACGGATCAGATATGACGCGAAGGAACGATGATGAGACTCTCCGACTTTCTTGACAAGGGTGCCTCCGTCAATCCGCAGGCACCATGCCTGACCACGGATGGGACGACGCTCAGCTACGAACAGGTGCAGTCGCTGTCGGTCGAGATCGCGGCCGGACTCGCGGCTCAGCAGGTGTCGGCGGGAGACAAGATCGCCATCATCTCCGGCAATGACCCGACTGCCTTCACCTGTGTCTTCGGGATCAGTCGGGTCGGAGCCGTGTGGTGTCCGATCAATCCTCGAAACGAGGCCGAAGAGAATCGCGAATTGCTGGAGCTCTCAGACTGCACAGTTGTGATCTACGCGGGTGCCTATGCGGAACTTGTCGAACGCATCCGTGCCGAACTGCCCATGGTGCACACCTGGATCTGCCTGGATGCGCAGCCAGCAGGAGCACTCGGCTGGGAGGAGTTCCTTGATTCGGGAAAGAACCGTCCGGCCTTTGGAGCGCCCGTCGATGATCTGGCGATGGTTGTCGGCACCGGCGGTACGACGGGGCGTCCCAAGGGAGTGATGCTGTCGAATCGAAATCTCGAAACGATGACCGCACTGACCTTGATGTCCTATCCATTCACAAAGACACCGGTGTACCTGGCGATGGCGCCGCTGACCCACGCTGCCGGGGTCCTGTGCTTTCCAATCCTGTCCCTTGGCGGGGAGATCGTCATCATGCGCGGTGCCGATGTCGGAGCGTTCTTGGCCAACGTTGAGGCACATGGTGTCACGCACTCCTTCCTGCCGCCGACGATTGTGTACATGATCCTCGCCGAGGCGGGGCTGGAGACCACGGATCTGAGTTCGCTCGAATGCCTGTGGTACGGGGCAGCGCCTATGTCGCCGGTGCGATTGGAAGAGGCGATCGAGAGGATCGGCCCGGTCATGGCGCAGCTGTTCGGCCAGACGGAGGCACCCATGATGATTTCGACGATGGCACCGCGCGATCATTTCCTGCCCGACGGGAGCCTGGCCGAAAACCGGCTGAGCTCGGCGGGCAGACCGACCCCGTTGTGCACTGTGGAGGTGATGTCTCCAGAAGGCGAGATTCTGTCCAGAGGGGAGCGCGGAGAGATCGTCGTTCGCGGATCGCTCGTCATGGACGGCTACTACAAGAATCCCGAAGCGACCGAGGAGGCGACCCGATTCGGATGGCACCACACCGGCGACATCGGCTACCTCGATGAGGACGACTATCTCTATGTCGTCGATCGTGCCAAGGACATGATCATCACCGGAGGGTTCAACGTCTATTCCACTGAAGTGGAGCAGGCCCTGCTGTCCCACCCCGATGTTCAGGACTGCGCCGTCATCGGTCTGCCCGATGAGCATTGGGGTGAGATGGTCACCGCCGTCGTTCAGCTTCGCCGAGGTGGTGCGGTGACGACGGAGGAGCTGCGGGCGCACGTCAAAGCTCGGATCGGCAGCATCAAGACCCCGAAGCGCATCGATGCCTGGAGCGATCTGCCCAGGTCGAAGGTGGGCAAGGTCCTCAAGGTCGAGATCCGCGACGAATTGCTGAAGGACGAGACCTCGATGTGAAGTCGTGAACTAGTGGAGAACCCATGTGCCTGATCGATAGACGTCGGTCCGTGGGTGATCACTCAGTCCGCACCATCTGTTCCCTGAGTTGATCGGAGATGGTTCGGGGCGGCCGTCCGAGGAGACGAGACAGGGTGGGATCGGGGTGCGCGAAATGGCCGCTTCGCGTTGCTTGGAACATCGTCAGAGTGAATCGTGCGGCAGCCTCGGGCACCCCGTTGGCCACCTCACCTGCAATCCATTCTTCGTCCTCGACAGCGATGCGTTCTACAGGGTGGCCCGATAGTTCTGCGGCGTGTGTGGCGAAGTCAGTGAGAGTCACCGGTGAGGGCAGTGTGAGATTGACTGGGCCGTCGAGGGACGATGCGTTGGTCAGTATTGCCGCGGCCGCTTCGCCGGCATCGCGTCGGTCGATCCACGAGAAGGGACCGTCGGCTGGTTTGGCGATTGTGCCCGTTGCCTGCCATGGTCCGAGCAGATCTCCCAGGTCTCCGTAGAAGCCGTTGCGCAGTGCCGTCCAGGAAACGCCCGACTCGGCAAGATGCTGCTCGGTGGCAGCGTGGATTGCCAGTGGAGGATAGGGGGAGTTGAAGCTGGTCCCGAGAGCGCTCGTGTACAGGATTCGTTGGGCTCCAGCCTCGACTGCCGCGTCGATGGCTGTTCTGTGTTGTGTGATGACGTCCGCGGTGACATCACTCGAGGAGACGAGAAGCACCTGTTCCGCGTCGGCGAACGAGTGACGGAGCGCATCTGGATCGTCGTAACTTCCTTGTCTGACGCGAACGCCCTGGTCAGCCAGGTGCTGTGCGCGGTCGGGATTGCGGACGCTGACACCGATGTCGCTCGGCGCGATCCGTTGGAGGAGGTGCTCCACAGTGAATCCGTTGAGAGCGCCCGTTGCTCCGGTCACGATGATCATGATGGCGACCTTTCGCTGAAGCCGGTCCGAGACCGGTGCTGATGGAGGCACCGCTTTTAAGTTGACTTAAATGGTCAACTTAGTGCCGACATCCATCCTGCGGTAAAGTGACCAATGGAGTCAAGTTATGGAGAGAACAGGGAAGAGCTGAGGGTGGCTGATAGGAATTCTGGGCCGACGTTGCGCACGGATGCCCGCCGGAATGTCGAGAGGATCCGCGCTGCCGCAATCGAGGTGTTTCGCGTCGAGGGACTTTCGGCACCTCTGGAGAACGTTGCCGGTACCGCCCAGGTGAGCAAGGCGACGATCTTCAATAGGTTCGGCGGGCGGATCGGACTGATCGATTCCGTCATCGACGAGGTTGTCGCGACTAAGCTGAAATCCGTGATCGATGACGCCCGCTCAGTTCCCGGTATCAGTGAGCGGATTCGATTCTACGTCGGTGCCATCCGCGACCTTCAATACCGACTGCCGGCGGTCAACGACGTTCTCCTGCAGGCGTTTCCTGCCTCGGGCCCACTCATGGAACTCTGTCACCTTGGGGGAAGCTTCCACGAAGAGCTTGTGCAGGATGGGCATGCGGCAAACGCTTTGGCCGAAGAGGTCACGCCGGAAGACTTTCAAGCGATGGCCGTCGACAACTCACTTGCACTCAAGTACGGGGTTCGCCCCTCCAGAGCGGCCTACGAGCGGCGAACCGGATTGCTTCTCGACGGAATCTGCCAGCCTGCTCACGGCAGGTCGGGCTCGCCCTCTTCCTGGTGAATGAGCTGGATCAGGTTGCCGACGGTGTCGTCGAGGACTGCTGTGGTGACCGGGCCCATCGTCGTCGGTTTCTGAATGAAGGTCACACCGAGTTTGCTCAGGCGATCGTATTCGGCCTGGACATCCTCAACGGCGAACTGGTTGATGGGTATTCCGTCTGCCTTCAGCGCAGAAGTGAAGTCGTTCGCGGCGGGGTGTCCCTTGGGTTCGAGGACGACTTCTACGCCGTCGGGATCCTCTGGTGAGACGACTGTCAGCCAGCGGAAGTCCTCGCCGACCGGCACATCGACCTTCGGAATGAAGCCGAGCCGATCCGTGTAGAACTTCAGGGCGCGAGCCTGGTCGTCGACCGGAATGCTGATCCACTGTGCCTTCATGATGACTCCTCAGTCTTAGTCGTGTGTTGTTGTGTAGTCGTCTGCGGTATCGCCCACCGCTTGAGTATCGACCGCAGCGGCAGCGGGTCGATGCGATGGAATTTGTATCTGCCTTCTCTTCTTGAGCGGATGAGCCCGGCAGCTTCCAGCACCTCGAGGTGCTGGGACACTGCCTGCCTGGACATGCCCAGGTCATGCTTGATGCTCAGACGCGAGCAGATTTCGAACAGAGTCTGATCGTCACGGTCGACCAGCTCATCGAGGATGGTCCGCCGAGTGGGGTCTGCAAGTGCCTTGAAGATATCGGCCACACAGACACAATAGGCAAGCAAATGCTTGCATGTCAATGGCCTGCGGTCATCACCGGGTTAAAAACCCCTATTGCAAGTGTCGGGTTTTCCTCGCCGAGGTGGTGGGAGGTCTTCATAGTCGGGCAAGTCCGATTGCGAAAATATGGAGACATGACAAACACACAGCTTCCCGCAATCATCACATCATCGAACGTGACCAAGCACTACAACCAGACCTATGCGCTCGCCGGAGTCGATCTCACCATCGGCCTCGGCGAGTCTTTGGCCATCATGGGGCCCTCCGGTTCCGGAAAGACGACTCTCCTGCACTGCTTGGCCGGCATCATCCGCCCCGACGAGGGCACCATTCGCCTCCTGCCCACAGACCGCAGCGCTGCCGCCGAGGTCACGTCGCTGAAGGAGAAGGGCCGCACTGCGCTGCGTCGCGAGGTCTTCGGCTTCGTGTTCCAGCAGGGCCTGCTCCTGCCCGAACTCACCGCTCTTGACAATGTCGCGCTCGCCGCCATGCTCTCAGGCTTGAAGCGCACCGATGCAACCGAACATGCCCGCGCGTGGCTCCAGCGCCTGGGACTGGCCGAGCACCTGAACAAACGCATCGGACAGCTCTCCGGTGGACAGGCTCAGCGCGTGGCCATCGCCCGCGCCCAGGTCACCCAGCCCGTGGTCACCTTCGCCGACGAACCCACCGGCGCCCTGGACTCCTCCACCTCCAGCGAGGTGCTCTCCGAACTCCTGGCGTCCACGACTGGACGGGGATCCACTCTGGTCGTGGTCACCCACGATGAGACGGTGGCCGCTCGCTGCTCGCGCATCGTCCGCCTTGCGGACGGTCGGATCGTCTCCGACTCCGCGAATCAGCCTATGGGGAACGACCAGCGCGTGCAGAGCAGCCAGTACGTTCAGAACAACCGGTGATGCCGACCATGAATATCCTTCCCGTCGTACTGACCAAGAAATCTTTCACCTCGACGACTTCGAAGCTCGTCGCCATCGCATTCTTCGCATGCTCGACGCTCTTCCTCACCGTCGCCGGCGGTGCCTGGGCGTTCAACGACCGACCCGATGTCTCCGGATACGCCGAGGTGGCCGACCTCTACCGCATGCTCGCGATCTTGGCCACGGTCTTCCTCATCGTTCCCGCGATCAGCTTGGGGGTCGCCTCGGCGAAGTTGAGTGCCCGGCGTCAGGATGAACGCCTGTCCACACTCTCCCTGCTGGGCGCGAGGCCCGGCACCGTCCGGCTGCTGGCGGTCGCCGAACCCTTCATCCCCGCCGCGACCGGCATCATCGCCGGGATCGTCGGCTACTTCCTGCTCGCCTACCCACTCAGCTTCCTCGTCTTCACCGGCGAACCGTTGGGGTACTCCGCACTGATGATGCCGGCGTGGCTGCTTGCCGCTGTCGTCATCGGACTGCTGTTCGTCTGCCTCATCTCCGCACTGCTCGGCCTGCGCAGGATCACGATTTCACCTTTGGGTGTGCGCACCAGGTCCATGGCCAGGAAGTTCCCCGTCGCTCGTATCATTTCCGTGGTCGTGCTCGTGGTCGGAATGATCGGCGCCCTCGTCTTCTCTCTCAATCGGGACCAGCCGAGGATGACCTATACGATTGCGAGCATCATCACGATCGGGATCGCCCTTCTGCTCATCAACGTCATCGGCGTCCTCGTCATGCGTATCCACGGCTGGCTCAGTCACCGGATCGCCCGCACACCCACGTCGATGATCGCGGCGTCGATGATCGCCGATGCACCTGCACAGTACTGGCGTCGCGTGGCAGGTCTGGCGATGATCACCTTCATCGCGGTCGTCGGTGGTGCCGGCACGGCGATGATGCGGGCGAATCAGGGAGATCTCACCGCCGAGGACAAGGCGATCATGGGCCCCTTCCAGTACATGGCCGATGACATCTTCACCGGACTCACCCTCACCCTGGCTATCGCCTTCGTCTTCATCGTCATCTCCGCGACGATCAACCAGGCAGCAGACATCCTCGACCGGACATCGACCTACCGTGAGCTGCACTCGGCGGGAATGACGCAGAAGATGATGCACCGAGTCACTGTCAACGCGGTCATGTCGCCCATCGTCCTCGTCACCCTAGTGTCCCTGGTGCTGGGTGGAATGCTTGCCGGACTCATGGCTTCGGTCAGTGACCTCGGCGATCCGCTGACCATTGGGGTTGTCGCAGCAGTGCTCGTCGGCGGCGTGGCGATGGTGTGGCTGGGGCTGCAGTTCACCCGTCCGCTCGTGCGCAGCGTGACCGCTGTGAACGCTGCGGCCTGAGAAGGAGATCGACATGCCCACCGTTCTGCCCACAGCAACCCGCGTCGTTCCCTTCGTCCTGGGGCGCAAGACGCTGACCTCGTCGAGTTCGCTGCTGGTGATGAGCGCGTTCTTCGCCTGTACCTCCCTGTTCCTCACCGTCGCTGCCGGAGCCTGGATGTTCTTCCAGACCCCACCCAGCCCGGACCCGGGTATGGCTGGCATGGACTTCATGTACAAGTTCCTCGCGAGCTTGGCGACCATCCTGCTCGTGATTCCCGCGAGCACACTGGCGTCGGCCTCGGCGACTCTGTCCGCCCGGCGACAGGATGAGCGTCTGTCCACGATGTCGCTGCTCGGGGCGAGGCGTTCCTCCATCGTCACTCTCGCGGTGGCCGAACCGCTGGTGCCCGCGATCTGCGGTATCGTCCTCGGCGTCCTCGGCTACCTGGGCCTGGCCTGGCCGGTGAGCCTGATCCACTTCATGGGACATCCCATCGGTTACGCGAACATGGTCATGCCCGCGTGGCTGGTGGCCTCGGTGGTCGTGTTCCTCATCCTGGTGTGCATCGCGGCCTCGCTGATGGGCCTGCGCAGGGTCGCGATCTCACCACTGGGTGTGCGCACCAAGGCCTTGGAACGGAAGTTCCCCGTCGTTCAGGTGGTACTGGCGGCTCTCGTGATCCTGGCCCTGCCGGTTGTCGTGATGCTGACGAAGAGCGGAGGGCTCGGGCTGGGAATCGTCCTCTCTGCGGTCATCGCAACCTTCGTCCTCGGTCTGATCGTCGTCGACCTCCTCGGCGGGCTTCTGATCAGGTGGTTTGCCTATCTGAGCGGGAATAGGGCGCAGACTCCGGAACGACTCATCGCCTCGCGGTTGGTCTCCGACGAACCCAAGCGGTTCTGGCGCAGAGTCTCCGGGCTGGCCATGACTGCGTTCGTCGCTGCAGTGGGCGGAACCGGCATCTCGCTCATGCGGCTCGGCCTCGACGCGGGGGATGAGCCGGGCGCCCGGATGAACGACGCCGACCGGTTCCTGCTGCAGGACATCTTCACCGGAGTCATGCTGGTGATGGGAATTTCGATCCTGTTGATCGCCGTATCCGCGCTGATCAACCAGGTTGCCGACATCTACGATCGAGCCGACACATTCCAAGATCTCTACGCCGCGGGAATGGATCCGGAGACCATGCACAAAGCCATGGTGAGAGCAGTTCTGGGCCCGGTCATCTGGGTGTCGCTGCTGGCAGGCGGGCTCGGTCTGCTTCTCGTTCTGCCTTTGGCCGGGGCAGCGCTCGTGCTCAAACCGATCACATTCCTCACGTTTGTTGCGTCAGTGGTCCTCGGTATCCTCATCATCAGATCGGGATTGCAGCTGGCGAAGCCGATCCTCGTGACCGTGGCGACCGCAGGCCGTTCACGGGGTTGAGGAGGGTGCCGTGAGCATGCCGGAGTGAGCGTGTACTCACACTCGGATATCCCCGCCGAGGTGGGTCTGCGGCTTCTCGATCCAGGTACAGTTGGAGGGCGTTGAAAGCGGGTGTCCGCCGGCAAAGTTCGAGGAAGAGGAAGACGATTGAGCAACAATCAGGGGTTTGACGGGATGAGGACCCCGCCGCAGGACGTCGAGGCCGAGCAGAGCGTCCTCGGTGCGATGCTTCTGTCCAAGGATGCGATCGCCGACTGCGTCGAATCCATGACCGGCGATGACTTCTACAAGCCTGCTCACGAGACTATCTACGAGGCCGTCCTCGACCTGTATTCACGCGGTGAGCCGGCGGATTCGGTGACGGTGGCCAACTACCTCACGAAGACCGGTGACCTGTCCCGAGTCGGTGGCGCAGCGTACCTGCACACGCTCATCTCCTCCGTTCCGACCGCCGCCAACGCCGGCTACTATGCTGCGATCGTGCGCGAGCAGGCCGTCCTGCGGCGCCTTGTCGAGGCCGGCACTCGCATCGTACAGATGGGCTATGACGCGGAAGGCGACACCGATGAGGTCGTGAACTCGGCCCAGGCGGAGATCTACCAGGTCACCGAGCGTCACACCACAGAGGACTACGTGATCCTCTCCGACATCCTCAGCGATGTCGCTCAGGAGATCGAACGCAATGGCGACACCGATGGCCAGACCGCGGGCGTGCCGACCGGATTCACCGAATTCGATGCGCTGACCAACGGTTTCCACCCTGGCACGATGATCGTCATCGCGGCTCGTCCCGGTGTCGGCAAGTCCACCCTGGCATTGGACTTCATGCGCTCGGCGGCGATCCACCACGGCCAGGCCGCCGTCTTCTTCTCCTTGGAGATGGGCAAGAACGAACTCGTCATGCGTCTGCTGTCCGCGGAATCGGAGATTCCGCTCCAGAACCTTCGCCGAGGTGAACTGTCCCCTCACGACTGGACGACCCTGGCCGCGACGGAGTCGCGCATCAACGACGCCCCGCTGTTCGTCGACGATTCCCCGAACATGGCGCTCACCGAGATCCGTGCCAAGTGCCGTCGTCTGAAACAGCAGCACGATCTCAAGATGGTCTGCGTCGACTACCTGCAGCTGATGAGCTCCGGCAAGAAGGTCGAATCCCGTCAGCAGGAGGTCTCCGAGTTCTCACGTTCGCTCAAGCTCTTGGCCAAAGAGCTTGAGATCCCGGTCATTGCCCTATCGCAGCTCAACCGTGGCAGCGAGCAGAGGACTGACAAGCGACCGATGATCTCGGACCTGCGTGAGTCCGGTTCGATCGAGCAGGACGCAGATATGGTGCTGCTCATCCACCGTGACGACATGTACGACAAGGAACATGAACGTGCCGGCGAGGCCGACATCATCGTCGCCAAACACCGTGCGGGTCCGACAGCCGACATCTCCGTGGCATTCCAGGGCGCGAAGTCCCGCTTCGTCAACATGCCGCAGTAGACTCTTCTGCACCAGCGGCTGCCGACGTGAGAGGGGCCGATGTCATGCGGAAACTGACCTTTGCGATGAATGTGAGCCTGGACGGCTACGTCGCCGCTCCCGGAGCTGATCTTGGCTGGACCACGCCGAATGACGAGGTGTTCCAGTGGTGGTCCGATCGGGTGGGTGCGACTGAGCTGGCGCTGTACGGTCGGCGACTGTGGGAGGCAATGAGTTCCCACTGGCCGACGGCAGCCCAGGAGCCGGGGGTCACACCAGCAGAATATGAGTATGCGCGCAGGTGGCTGGACATGCCGAAGGTGGTGTTCTCCTCGACGATCACCGCGGTCGACTGGAACGCACGGCTGTTCTCCGGTGATGCCGCTGCTGAGATCACTCGACTCAAGTCAGACGATGGTGGTCCCATGGACATCGTCGGCGCCACACTCGCTTCCGCGGCCATGCGGGCCGGACTGATCGATGAATACATTCTTCTCACCTACCCCGTGCTGGTGGGCGGCGGTACGCCGTTCTTCACACACCTGGAAAGCTGGGTGAATGTGAATCTGGTGGGGACACAGTCGTTTCCCAACGGTGTTCTCCTGACGCGATACGAGACAAGGCGTTGAAGGCCCGAGTGCGTATCGGTGCACGGTAGTCTGACTTACATGCTGATCAGACGAGAACGTTCAGGCGATATCGAAGCGATCCGCGTTCTCACTGCGGCCGCATTTCGCGGTGCAGAGCACAGTGCTCCGCCGGTGGAGCCGGGAGGAGATCCTGGGGAAGCGACGCTGATCTCATGGCTTCGAGACGACGCCGCGTGGATCCCTGAGTTCTCTCTCGTCGCCGTCGAAGAAGACGCGATCATCGGGCACGTTGTGGCCACGCGTGCTCACATCGACTCCTCCCCAGCTCTTGGCATCGGACCGGTCAGTGTCCAACCGGGGCAGCAGGGAAGGGGTGTCGGCTCCGCGCTGATGCATGCGGTGCTCGGTGCTGCAGATGCACGAGGTGAGACAGTCGTCGGTCTGCTCGGAGAACCTGCCTATTACGCGCGCTTCGGTTTCGTCCCAGCCTCGGCGACTGCAGTCTCCTCACCGGAGTCCGAGTGGGGCGACTTCTTCCAGATCCGCACACTCTCGGACTATGACGGTCAGGGCGGAACATTCCAGTACGCAGGTCCCTTTGACCGATTCTGAACAGTACCGATTCTGAACAGTTGAGTCCGATCATTCCGCGTGGGTGGTGAGCATTCATGCACAGAGATTGCGGCTCTTCGACCCATTTCGGAGTCCTCTCTGCCTAATATTGCAGATATGGACATGAAGCCGAACGATCTGCTCGTGCTGCTCACGGTTTCCCGATCAGCCAAGTTCACGACTGCGGCGGCGACGTTGGGGCTGAACCACACGACCATCTCGCGTCGCATCGCGGCTCTGGAGAAGGCCTTGGGCGGACGTGTCCTGTCTCGAGCATCCGGCGGTTGGGAACTCACCGAATTGGGTGAAGAGGCAGTGCGGGTGGCGGAACAGGTCGAGGATGCGGTGCGCAGCCTCGGCGAACCTGGTCGTGCCCCCGACCCGATCACCGGAGTGGTCCGAATGACAGCCACGGACGGCTTCAGCGCCTACGTGGCGGCCCCTGCCGTGGCAAAGCTGAGGAGTCGACATCCCGGACTCAGCGTGGAGATCGTGACCGTGACCCGCCAAGCTCTGCAGCAGCGATCTGGCTTGGATATCGAAGTCGTCGTGGGGGAGCCGCAGGTGCATCGTGCTCAAGCGTTCAAGCTCGGTGACTACGAATTGGGCATGTATGCCTCAAAGGACTATCTGGCTGAACAGGGCACACCGGCAACGGTCGAGGAACTGGCTGACCATCGACTGGTCTATTTCGTGGACTCCATGCTCCAAGTCGACGACCTCGATGCCCCGCGTCGACTGGTCCCCACGATGAAGGACGGAGTGTCCTCGACCAATGTGTTCGTCCATGTGGAAGCCACGCGCGCCAGTGCGGGCATCGGCTTCCTGCCCTGTTTCATGGGTGACCTGCATGCCGACCTGGTCCGACTCCTACCGGAGACCCTGTCGGAACGGCTTCCCTATTGGATGGTCCTACGGCCCGACTCGATGCGCCGCCCCGCCGTTGCCGCCGTGGTCCAGGCCCTGCGGGACCAGACAGTTGTTCATGAAAAGGCTCTTCTGGGAGAACGTGACACTCAACCGGCGTCCTCGCGGTCATAGACAGGACGAATGTATCGCTCGCTCCAGTCGCCGAGTTCCTCAGCTATCTCGGCTAGTGCGGCGCCGGACTCGGTGAGTTCGTAGGTGACATGCGGCGGCACCTCTGGATACACAGTCCGTATGAGGATGCCATCGTCTTCGAGGGCGCGCAGCTGTCGAGTCAGTGTCTTTGCAGAGACGGGACCCGCCTCCCTCTGCAGACGTCCGAACCGCAGGGGTCCGGCGACGAGTTTAGAGACGATCGTCAGCTTCCAGTCACCTCCGGCGACTGCAACTCCGACTTCGATGGGACACACCTCGAAGGCACTTCGAACCTTATTCCTCATCGCTGGCTCCTGACGTCTATGACCCTTAGTGACAAAAATGACCGTACTACCGCAGAGTGCACGATGAGCCTAGCATCGAACTCATGCATGTACTTCAGATTTCAGCAGCTCCGTCAGCAACCGCCCTCACTGCGGATCTCGCAGCAGTTGCCCAAGCGACTTTGCACGACCACGGTCACCAGGTCACAACTGTGGACCTGATGGCCATCGATTGGAACCCTGTAGTGACGGCCGCCGACTACGGTCTGGCTGAATTCACGGCTCCCGTCGGGACTCATGCGGCCGACGCCACTGCGCGAGACACTCTGTCGCCAGTGGTGAGCGAACATCAGCGGCTCCTGGCGGATGCCGACCTGGTCGTCTTCACTTTTCCACTGTGGTGGGGAGGGATGCCTGCGATCCTGAAAGGCTGGGTCGACCGCGTCTTCACCGATGGCTTCGCCTATGGTCTCAGAGATGACTCCGACAATCCGCGAAAGTTCGGCGACGGCGCGTTCAGCGGCAAACGCGGTCTGATCATCACCACCGCTGGGGAACGCTCATCGAGCTTTGAAGGCAGGGGCATCAATGGGTGCATCGATGATCTTCTGTTCCCAGTCACCCACGGCGTCTTCTGGTACACGGGAATCGCTCCGCTCAAGTCCGTCACACTGTTGGGCATCGACAGCCCCTTGTGGAAAGGAATCGACGACGCCCGCAGCCAGGTCAGACAGCGCCTCAGTGAAATCGAGGATGCCTCAGCAATCCCTTACCGGCGGATGCTCGAGGACTACGACGAGAAACGACTCCTCCGTTCAGATATTGCCGGGGGACGCTCCGACCTCGGGGTGCACGTCCGATCAGCGTGATATCTCGGGTCAATTCCACCCGGATGCTGTGGAACCCGAATCCTCACAGATCTATGGCGAAGACGAGGTGGACCGGCGATGCATGGCGCAGTGATCGATCGAGTCTCATGCCGACCTTCTCAGCCACCCGCTGGGAGGATCTGTTGTCCTGGTGGATGATCGAGACCAAACGCGACGCCATCGCACGCGAACCGGCGTAGTCGCGACAGGCAACGGCCGCCTCGGTGGCATAGCCGAATTTCTGGGCTGAACTCTTCACGTGGTATCCGAGTTCCAGGGCGGGTGTCCCATCGACCTTCTGCCAGGTCAGGCCGCAGTCTCCGATGAATTCGCCGGCATGGGTCTCTATGACCCAGAGCCCGTGACGGTACTCGGCATAGTTGCGCACGTTCCAATCGATCCACCCAGCGGCTTCAGTGCGATTCTTGGGGTGCGGGTAGTACTCCATGACTCGGGGATCGCCGAGGAGGTCCGCCATGTCGTCGAGATCGTCCGTTGACATCTCACGGAATCTCAAGCGCCGTGTCTCGTTCGGAGTCATGCTCTTCACACTACGCTTCGTCCGAAGAACCCACGGGTCGTGATGGCCGCCTGGGTAACAGCGTGGTGCAGGCCAGGCGATCGACGGCCTAGGCTGAGCATGACGGATGAAGGGAACTCGATGAAACGCACCATGCAGGTCAGCGACAGCATCGTGATCAACTGCGGCGCCGACGCCATTTGGGAGCAGGTCGCAGATCCGACGCAGATGCCTCGGTGGAGTCCAGAGAACACGGGAGCCAGCACATCGGAAGGACCACGACCGCTGCGCGTGGGTGAAGTCTTCGACGGCACCAACCGTCGTGGTCGAGCCACCTGGGTGACCGAATGCGTCGTCATCGATTCGGATCCAGGTTCCCGATTTGCGTTCACCGTACGCAAGATCGGACCGCGCTCGCCGACTCTCACAGGCAACAACGCCACCTGGTCCTACGCCTTTGAAGAGGTTGGGGGAAAGACACGTGTCACCGAAACCTGGAACGATGACCGCATCACATGGCCGAACTGGGTGGCAGTGGCATTCGATCGCGTTGTCACCGGAGGCACCACCTTTGCCGACTTTCAGCGGTTGAACATCCGCAGAACGCTGACTGCGATGAAGGATGAGTTCGAACAGAGGACCTGAGGACTCGGGACCTTGGCAGATCCTGTCGACCGCTTACTGATTCTGCGGCGGCAACGAGGCAATGATCGGATGGTCCTTGGGAATCACCCCGTGGACGGCGGCCCCGCCCGGCGAACCGATGTCATCGAAGAACTCGACATTCGCCTGGTAGTAGGTGGACCATTCCTCAGGAGTGTCGTCTTCGTAGAAGATCGCCTCCACCGGACAGACTGGTTCGCAGGCTCCGCAGTCAATGCATTCGTCGGGGTGGATATAGAGCATCCGATCCCCTTCATAGATGCAGTCCACAGGGCATTCGTCCACACAGGACCGATCCTTGACGTCAACACAGGGCTGAGCAATCACGTATGTCATGCCCACCACGGTAGCCCGAGATCTTGACCCCGAGGTCAATTGGGCGCTTTGTCAGGGACACCCCTGTCTGAGGCGTGTTGCTCAAGGGCGTCGGATTGCCTGAGCGCTGCATCGAACACTAGCTCGGCATGGGTCCAGAGGAGCGCGCCGCCAGCTTCATCTATCACTCTTCGTCGAGCGTGCGGGAACCGGGATGTGAGGAGCGCGCCGTGATCGGGCGAGTGCACCTGATCGCGGACTCCGAACAGTACGGTGACAGGAATTGTGATCGCGGCCAGATCGATGGGCCAGCGCGCAGCCGCCATCATCGTGTCTGCGACGTACCCGCTTCCACCTCCAACGAAGCCCTCTGCAAGAGCAGTCCGGTAAAGGGCATCGAAGGCGGGTGTCATGTAGACGGCGCGATCCTGCGCATCGGACCCGTCGAGGACCATGGTGAGCATGGCATCGGGCGTGAAGGAGCTCAGGAGATCCTGAGCGACGTCCGGTGCGCTCTGCACGAGATCGGGTAGAGCGCGTGCGGTCTCGGGGAGCAACTGGCGCACTGACGGGTTGGCTGCTTCGTCTGCTGGTGAGACTAAGACAAGAGTCTGTGCCCAACCCCGGGCGGCCGCAGCGAGACCGAACAGCGCACCTTGCGAGTTTGCAATGATGGGAACGCTGGGGTTAGTCACGCCGAGCGCGGCGGCAACGAAGAAGCAGTAGTCGGCTGCTGTCGAAGCCGGCGTGCGTGTGCGATCGGGGTCCGAACCGCCCATGCCGGGACGGTCCATCGTGATCAGTCGAATACCGCGGGCATCGAGCAGATCTTCACCGAACACCATGGACTTGCCGGTTCCCGCCCCGGCGATGAACAGGATCGGCGTCCCGTCTTCCGGACCATAGATGAGGCCGGTCAATGATCGTCCGGACGAACGACTCACGGAGAGAACTTGCGGCATCATGCAATTCTAAGGCCGCCTCCACCTCCCTGCCAGGGCGGCGTAAGTATCTGCGAGCATGGCCACGCGCTATGGCCTGCGGTGTCAACCCACCCCCACGATCGATCGCATGATCAGGCGGCTGCGCTACGAACTTGTCGAGTTCGAACTCACTCCAGTGTTCAGGCTCATTCACCGGGAAGCAATCCCGAAGCGATGAGCCAGATGATCGTCCTTCACATTGCGTACTTCCCGTTCATTGGACATGAACTGGCGTGCGAATGCCGGAACTTCACAAAGACCCTGTTCGCGGGTGATTGCATCGCCCTCGACGTCGTAGATGAAATGGCTTTCAACATCCGTCAGTCCGCAGTAGGCGAATGTACCCACATCGAGTTGCGTGTACATTGCTTCGTCGTACCCATACTTGGAGTAAGTCGGCTGTGCGGTGGCGCCAGTTGCCAGCAGCATGGTCGGTATGCTCGGCAGGAGTGGGTCTGGCTGGTCCTGGGTGGCATAGTCCATGGCCTCCTCACCAAATGCCCATCCACCAGTGAACACGCGTTCGATCCAGCCATGCATCATCGCTGGCAGGCCCCACCAGTAAATGGGGAAGACGAATGCCAGCCGGTCGGCCTTCTCGACGCGTCGGTGCATTTCGCCAATACCGGGAGGCACGGGTCCGCCGTAGTAGTGTTCGTGGTCTTCGACGGTGAAGCGGGGGTCGAATCTTTCGGCGTGCAGATCAATCCGGTCCACGGTGTGACCGGCTTCTTTAAATGCCTGCTCGAATGATTCGAGGATGCTGGCAGTGAACGCACCTGGTACTGGATGCGCGTATACGGTGACGAGATGCATAGTGATGCTCCGTTCTCTTCGTAGGGTTGTGTATTGCCTAATCGGTACAAGTGCCAGTCAGTGGGCGGCGCCCAATTCGACGAACAGGACCCCGCCGACCACCAGGGCCATACCGGCCGCCATCACTACGGTGAGCGGTTCCTGGAATAGCCACCGGCTCAGAATTGCTGTGACCACCACCCCTGCGGCCGTCCAAATTCCGTAGGCCACCCCGAGTGCCATGCCCTGAGCAAGGCAGACGGTCAGCAAGGTGAACGCGATCAGATAGCCGGCAACGGCCGCGATATACCACGCCCTGTTTCCCTGCACGGCGGCACGCAGGGAAAGAGTGCCGGCGACCTCTGTGATGACCGCACCCGTCAGGGCTGCAGCGGCAATCATGATCCGTTCTCCGTCGAGGCTCGGTTGCGGGCTGCGGTCTGGGAGCCGAATTCGATGACCAGGACCCCGGAGATGATCAGTGCCAGTCCTAGCGTCATCATGCCGGTCAGCGGCTCGTCGAAGAACACGGTAGAGAACACTGCGGTCAATGCGACCCCTGATGCTCCCCAGATGCCATACGCTGCGCCGATGGGCATCCCGGCGCGCAGGGCACGGGAGAGCAGGTAGAAAGCGGCGAGGTAGCCGATGACTACGATTGCATATAGCCACAAAGTCTCGAGCGCGCCCCGCAGGGAAAGTGTGGCGGTGACCTCTGCGACGATGGATCCGATCAACGCCGTCCACCTAGTCACGTATCCGCCAGGAGTGCCATTGCCGTGGCGCGTACGCGCTCGGTTGCCGCGGTGTCCAAGGGGAATGTGCAGAAGGCAGTGGAGTACCAGACGCCGTCGGCAACCAGGCGTGCGGTGAGGAGATTTCCCTGGGCGGCTGCATCCAGGTTCTCCGAAATGCCGAGCCAGGGCTGCATTCGCTCCACCCATCGAGCAGTCATCAACTCGCTGTAGCGAACATCGGTGCACATCACCACATCCGTCCGGTCCAGTTCGTCTGACAGCACGCAGTTCAGATATGCACGGATCCGCTCGGCCGTAGTCACGGCTTCGGGTGGCTGCCCGATCTCCTGCTGGAGTCGGCGTTGCCAGTGGTCGATCACGTGATCGACGAGCCCGAGCATCAATGCTTGCTTTGTGGGGAAGTGATACATGAGCCCGGGCTTGGTCAGTCCTGCCTCGCGCGCTGCCGATTCCAGTGTCACCGGCGCACCAGAGGCCGCTAGAGCCAGGCCGGCCTCCACGATACGGTCTTTCGATCCCTTAGCCATACCCAGCACTATACCAACCAGAAGGTAAAGAAGCATCCGCAGCTTTCTGAGCACCACCCCAACACTCGGTCGGATTCGGCACCGAGAGCCCCATCGAAGCTGTCGGCTCACAGGAATCGATGATGCAGGCGATCCGCTCCACACGTCCCGGAGGCCACGTGGGCAAGGTCTTCGACCAGACGACGTCGCTGGATCGAGCCGCCGAGGCATATGCCGCAATGGGCATGCGTGAGGCCCACAAGGTTCTGCTCAAATCCTGAGCATCCTTCCCGCCGAAAATGCAGGAAAGCGAGAAACGCGAAAGGATGGTCAGCATGGAACTCAAAGATCTGGTCAAAGCACTCAACAACGGTGAAACCATTGCCGGCGATTCGCCCCTTCATGAGGTCATGCACCGCACCAGCCAAGAGGCGCTGCGCATCACCGCCGAACTCAACGGTTCATATCACGAGCCCGACGAGGTCCGGCAGCTGTTGGCGTCGCTGATCGGGAAACCAGTGGACAAGACCGTCACGATGTTCCCGCCGTTCCACACCGACTTCGGAAAGAATACGACGATAGGTCGACGGGTCTTCATCAATTCAGGGTGCAGCTTTCAGGACCAGGGCGGCATCAGGATCGGAGACGACAGCCTCATCGGCCACAACACAGTTCTGGCGACCCTCAACCACGACATCAACCCGGAGCGTCGCGCCGACATGCATCCCGGCCACATCATCATCGGCCGCAACGTGTGGATCGGTTCGAATGTGACCGTTCTGCCCGGCGTGACCATCGGCGACAACGCCGTGGTCGCGGCGGCCTCGGTCGTGACCAAGGATGTGCGTGGAGGGACCGTCGTAGTGGGCTCACCGGCCCGTATGGTGCGATCCGTGACTGACTGAGCCGGCATCGCCGCGGAACGAGTCTGCCGATCTGGCACCGATGAATCACCCATGACCTCGGTGTATTCTTGACGCGAATACGCGGCATGAGAGCATCCGAATGGAACTCATGGCCGTTTGCCATGACACTGGAGCTGGTGCGTTTCTTAAGAACCGAAACTGGACGCCGATACTCAATTCTTCGGAGGTAGAAATGCGCATTGAACTCGACCAACCACGCTGTGAAGGCCATGGGCTCTGTGAAGAAGTAGCCCCTGATCTGGTCCACCTCGATGACGAAGGCGAACTGATCATCGACATCGCAGAGATCGAGGTCGGATCCGATGAGGAACACCATGCTCAAGAGGCAGTTCGCATCTGCCCAGTGACTGCACTGTCGCTCAAATGAGATTCGCGCACTGATACTCGAGGGACCGAGCAGAAGGGAATGCACGTGGACCGCAATTATGAGAATATCGTGATCGTCGGCTACGGCATCGCAGGGATGACAGCGGCGGATACACTCCGCTCTCACGGGTATCAGGGCCGGCTGGCCATCGTTGGCGGGGAGCCGCATGAACCCTATTCGCGGCCTGCTCTGTCCAAGGCCGTGCTGGCCGACGTCGGCACTATCGAGCCGCAGTATCTGCCGGCGTCCGACCACGGTGCGAGAGTGTTCCTGGGCAATCGTGCTGTGGCACTGGATCTGAAGCGGAGCTCTATCACGCTCGACAACGGTGAGCACATCGACTTCGACGGACTCGTCATTGCCAGCGGCTCCAGTGCCAAGCGGTTCACCGATCATCCCCGCGAATTCTCGGTTCGCAGCCATGATGATGCGCTCCGACTGCGAACGCGCCTGCACGACCAGCCGAGTGTGGTGATTCTGGGCGGGGGCCCGCTCGGAATGGAGATCGCCTCCGCGGCCCGGAAGATCGGCTGTGCCGTAACGCTGGTGCACCGAGGACCTCCTATGGCCAGCCATCTTGGCCCCTATCTGGGCAGCCGGTGCAGCGAGGCCGCCCGTGCTCAGGGTGTTGAGCTCATCGATGGAAGAGTCGCCGAGGTGTGCGCCCCCGATTCTGCTGACGGACCGATCACGGTTTGCCTCGAAAGCGGACAGGAGGTCGGTGGGGATGTCATCGTCTCTACGATCGGTGACGCTCCCGAAGGGGATTGGCTTGCCGACTCCGGCCTGTTGACCGATGGGCGACTCAAAGTGGACACTCGTGGGCGAGTGAATGAGCACATAGTGGCAGCCGGTGATATCGCGTGGCTGCCGACCGCAGACGGTCACGAACGACAGCCCCTGTGGACGGCCGCGATTGAACAGGCGAAAACCGCTAGCCTTGCTCTGCTCGTCGGTGATGAAGCCCCACCGCTGGACTTTCAATCGTACTTTTGGACCGAACAGTTCGGACTCACCATCCGCGTCTCCGGCGACTTCCCCGTTCATGGCGAACCCGAAGTCGTCGCTCGCGGACAGAAGGCCAATCCAGACGCGCTCCTGCTGCGCTGGAGTGGTGATGCGCAGTCGGCGGCCGCCGCCGTCGGTTATCGAATAGCTATCCCGAAGTTGCGTAAAGTCGCAACCGGAGACTTCCTGCCGTCCTGAGAGGTTCCGACCACGACAAGGTCGAGCCCGCCGAAGCGGACCAGATCCGTCCGAGGCCGCCATCTGATGAGGGTGGCAATTCCTTAGCTGCCCAATTGTGACAGCGCCGCGACGACCTGTGCCTTCGTGGCGATTTCAAGAGTCGGATCGATGACGGGGGCGAACTGCGGTGAGTGATTGGCCGGGATGTCCGTGTTCACGGTTCCCGCCTCGGCTGCCTTCTTGTACTTGTCAGCATCGCTGGATCCGATCATCCAGTATGCGTAGGGAATCTCGAAGGCATCGGGGATCTCGCTGAAGTCCTCCGAGGCTGTGGCGGGATTGGCCGGTTGGACGACCCCGTCATCGAAGTAGTCTTCGAATGCCTTGGTGACCGCCTCGTTCGCGTCTTCATCGTTGTCGGTCAGCGGAAACTGGTCGTAGTACTCGAAGCTCGGTTCCTTCTGGGATCCTGCGGCTTGGCACTCTGCCTTGACGATGCGTTCGATCGAGGCGATGATGCGGTCGCGGACTCCCATGTCATAGGTGCGCAGGTTGAGCAGAAGCTCCGCTCGATCAGGGATGATGTTGGATTTGGATCCCGAGTTCGAAGCGCCGACCGTGACGACGGCGAACTCACCGGGTTCGACCTCACGGGAGACGATGGTCTGCAGACGCAGAACGATCGTGGCGGCGAGGACCACGGGGTCCACCGACAGGTGCGGCATCGATCCGTGTGCTCCACGACCGTGCACGGTGATCTTCACGGAATCTCCAGCTGAGAGCACTGGGCCGGCCTTTGTGTTGACCGTTCCCGTGGGCAGCGGCATGACGTGCTGAGCGTAGGCGACGTCGGGCTTGGGGATCTTCGAGGTGAGGCCGTCGTTGAGCATGGCTTTGGCCCCGGCAGCATCCTCTTCGGAGGGCTGGAACAGCGCGATGTAGGTGCCTGACCAGGCGTCGAGGTTCTCATTCAGCAGACGGACTGCGCCCAGAAGTGCGGTGATGTGCATATCGTGTCCGCAGGCGTGCATGACTCCATCGATTGTGGAGGAGTAGTCCAAGCCGGTGTCCTCGCTCACCGGGAGGGCATCGATGTCGGCACGGGCGAGGACTGTCGGGCCCTGACCGTTCTCGATGACAGTGACGAGGCCCGTCTTCGAGACGTGTTTTGACTCAAGACCCAGGTCCTTGAGCTCGGATTCGATTCGCTCAGAAGTCTTGTGCTCCTGGAGGCCGAGTTCGGGCTGGCGGTGGAAATCTTTGTAGAGGCCACGCTGCCAATCCAGCTGAGAATCGATGTTGTCCAGGAAATCGGTGCTCGACATCACTTCTCCTTGAGTTCGAGGGTGAACGGGAACGACCCGTCCTCAGTTTTCAACGGCAGCAGGGGAGGAGAGGAGCCCAAGGCCTATAAGGTCGTCTCGCAGCTGCCGGGCATCGGTAAAGAGCAGGCCGATGAAGCCGAGCTGTTCGGCGGCACCGATGTTCGCCGGCAGGTCATCGACGAAGACCGTCTGTTCGGGGACTAGGTCGAAGCGTCGGCTCAGGAGGTGGAAGATCTCAGGGGCGGGTTTGATCAGCTTCTCCCGTCCCGAGACCACGATATCTTCGAGCTCATTGATCGCCGGCGCGACCTTCGGCGCATGGTGGAAGGTCTCTGCCGACCAGTTCGAGAGACCCAGCAGTCTGACTTCTGAGGCCTTGAGCTCGGCGATGAGCTCGGCCATTCCCTGAATCGGTCCCGTCAGGGACAGGTCGAAGCGGTCATAGTAGGCGGCGACGATCTCACCGTGACGCGAATCGGATTCAGCCGCCCGTGCGATCACCTCTGTGATCGGCACCCCGCGATCAGCCAGCGTATTCAGCATGCCGAAGTCCGCCTCGGCGGCAAAATCATTCCACTCGTCCCTGGTCATCCGATCGGCAAGAGGCCCGGTCTGATCCCAACCTATGAGGACGTTGCCCAGGTCGAAGACGACGGTGGTGGGGTGCAGGTCGGTCGGATGAGTCATCGTGGCATCACCTGTTCTGTGTGGGGACCTCAAGGCTTCCAACGCTACTCTCGGAGAGCCGCGCCTGCATCTGATGAAGGTGTTCGACAATAGCTCGGCGAACCTCAGTTCATTGCCCGCACGGCGATCATCATTCTCATTACCCCCAGAGCAGGTTTTGGAACGGCATGTGCATGACATATCATTGAGTACTCAATGAGTTAACAATGAAAGGTTGTGCTTCGTGCTGGAATTGTGCATGCGTCTTGTCCGGGCCGATACCGAGATCCGGCGAAAGCTTGAGGTCCAAGGCCTCTCCCTCAACGATCTGACAGTCCTGCAGAGCCTGTGCTCTGCGCCGGGTCGACGACTGCGCCGAGTCGAATTGGCGGAGAGCCTGGGAATCACTCCATCTGGAATCGCCCGCTTGGTCGCACCGCTGGAGAAGCTCGGATATCTGTCCCGGGACTCCGACCCGCACGATGCGAGGATCTCGCTCGTCTGCCTGACCGATGTCGGCGCCGCGCTCTACCAAGATGCCGTCAAGGTCGCCGAGGAGAAGGCCACCACCCTTCTGGGTGACGTCTTCGATTCCGCAGAGCAGGAGCAGCTGACCGAAATGCTGGGGCGTCTGGCACCGTCATTCGCTCGGCGGCCAGTCTTGGAAGCTGACTGATGGCTAACCCACCTACGCACAATCGTCGCTGGGTCCTTGAGGCGAGGCCGCAGGGCCGGACGGTGTCCTCATGTTTCGACCTGCAGGCCGAAGAGCTGAGTCCTCTGCAGCCGGGTGAGGCGCGAGTACGAGTCGAGTGGCTGAGTATTGATCCGACTCAGCGCGGGTGGCTCAACCCTGGAGCGAACTACCGAGCACCTGTTGAGATCGGCGAAGTGATGAGGGGAGCAGGTGTCGGTACCATCGTGGAGTCGGATGACGAGGGGCTTCCTGTAGGCGCGAAGGTGTACGGCGAGCTGGGGTGGCAGTCGTATGCGACGGCTTCCGGGCAGGGACTCTTCGGAGTCAATGTCGTTCCCGACGGAATCGAGCCCCGCCACATGCTCAGTGTCTTCGGCACCAACGGTCTGACGGCCTACTTCGGAATGATGGGAATCGGGCGACCTTCTCCTGGAGATACAGTGTTGGTGTCTGCAGCGGCTGGTGCCACTGGTTCGATTGCGAGCCAAATCGCTCGATCCCTCGGGTGTCGCACCATCGGGGTCGCCGGCGGGCAGGAGAAATGCGACTGGGTGCGCGAGGCGGCGGGATTGGACGCGTGCGTCGACTACCGGTCGGACAGCGTCACGGAGCAGCTCAGAGATCTGGCCCCGGACGGCATCGACGTCTATTTCGACAATGTCGGAGGCGAGCTGCTCGAGACCGCCATCGACAACCTCGCCGACCACGGCCGGATCGTGCTCTGCGGAGCAGTGGCCACGGGATATGAGCGTGATCTGCCGACTGCCGGAATCCGCAACTACATGCAGCTTGGTCTGCGTCGAGCGAGGATGGAAGGCCTCGTCTTCTTCGACTACCTCGACAGATTCCCTGAGGCCTTGGCGCATCTGTCTGGAATGTTCGGCCGTGGCGAATTGGCCGTCACCGAAACGATTGCCGAGGGACTGGAGGCTGCGCCGGGAGCCCTGGACGGACTGTTCGCCGGTGCCAATCTGGGGAAGCAGCTCGTGCGCCTGTGAGTGTGTACGGGTGCGGACCGATGGGCAGGCGCCAGGCGTCGACACCGCTGAGAGCCTGCGGACGCCGAAAAGCGTGTGACCGCATTCGGAGCAAGTGAAAACACAGACTCCAAACGCGAACACACGCTTTTGGTGTAACTCAGTGCAACTGCGTTCCCGGCAGGTGCTCGCTATTGACGAATCAATCGCGATCCGGCCGGGACCGGAAAGTTACGGAAGTCTCAGAGGGGACGAACGCTTGTGGCCTGAAGACCCTTGGAGCCCATTTCCGAGTCGAATTCAACATTCTGGCCCTCGGCGAGCTCACGGTAGCCGGTCGATTCGATCGCGGAGAAGTGAGTGAAGACGTCTGCTGAACCATCGTCAGGCTGGATGAATCCGAAACCTTTTTCCGAGTTGAACCATTTCACGGTACCTGTAGCCATAATCTTTGTATCCTTATTTTAAACTGGTGACCGCCGGAGCGGTCTGGATGGTCGGACCCTTTGAGGGCCCGGCTGTTCACATTGTCAGAGACCTGAACTGAACGACATTGCCGGTCAGCTGATCGCCTGAAGATGTGACTTCCTGTCGGATGATCTGCGCATTGAACGCAGGTCCGGCAGAAAAATGTGGAGAAACCGAAGTTCCGAGATTCGTGCTGAAGTGAAGAATCCTCATCTCAGGCGAAAGCGGGAAGTGTGGTCTCGGTAGGGCACTCGAAGGTGCTGGACGGAAGCCGAAGGACGGCTGGGTTGAAAAGTCAGAAAGTTAGAGAGGCGCGGATGGTAGACACGCGCCAACAGGCAACAGCACGGCGCCAAGCGAATCTACCTACGCTCGCGGCACCACACGTTCCGCACCGTTTCGTACGGGAACAATTCAACTCTAACAGAATGTATCGCCCATCGGTGACACAAAGTTCGGAGAAATTATGTTTAGGATTGTATGCAATCCATCGCCAATCGCGAATTGAAGTTCTATGCCGTATTCCGAAGTCGGTCCACGACGACAGCGCCGCCTTGCCATGAAGTACCGACGTCGCCGCACCATCGTCGCCATACTCGCGGTCCTCGTCATCGGAGTCCCGGTCACGATCGTCGCCGTTGTTCACAACCTGAAGGGGAACATCACCTCCTCAGCACTGCGCGCGGGGGACGGTAAGGCGCCCGAGAAGATCACGGATGAACTGAACGTCCTCATCCTCGGCTCCGATACCAGGGCGCTGGACACACACGACTACGGCTTAGGCGATGGTGCGCGCAGTGACGCGATGATCCTCGCCCATGTCTCCGATGACTCCTCTCGTATCGATGCCGTCCAGATTCCGCGCGACACGATGATGGATATGCCTGCCTGCGAAGACACTGGGTCCGGTGCTTCGCCGGCTCAGCGCGGAATGATCAATTCGGCACTCAACCAGGGTCCTGCATGCTCGGTCTCTGCGGCCGAAGAGCTCACGGGAGTTCGCGTCGACCACTTCGTCGAAGTCAACTTCGACGGCTTCGCCACAATCGTCGACGCACTGGATGGGATCATCGTTGATCTCGACGAACCTCTGCACGACGACAAGGCGAACCTCGACCTGCCCGCAGGGGAGCAGACCCTGGGCGGCACGGATGCCCTCGCCCTGGCGCGGACCAGGCACGCCGTCGGAGACGGCAGCGACATCTCGCGCATGGGCAATCAGCAGATGGTCATGGACTCCATTATCGACCGAGCGAAGAGCTCCCACACATTGTCGAGGCCCGACCGGCTCTACAGTTTCCTTGATGCGGTCACCTCTTCGCTGCGTGTCGATGACGGACTCGATTCGGTCTCCTCCCTCGGCTCGCTGGCCGCGACCGTGTCTTCAGTGCCCAAGGACTCGATCACCTTTGCGATCATGCCGTGGCAGCCGGCGCCGGACAATCAGAACCGCGTCGTGAAATCATCTGCCGCCGATGCTGTCTTCTCCGCCATCACCGCAGATCAGCCGATCGTCGACCTCGTGGACTGAGCTTCGCGAGGTCGGGCCGACACGCGAGTTCGACGAACCGAGGTGACTGGTGTGCGTCGTGAACGGGCGTTGGGGCCGCGCCGTTGTCCAGACTGCGAAAGTGTCCAGACAGTGTTCATGGTCGGCGTTTAGACTGCCCGAATGTCTACGATCGAAATCACCAAAGACAACTTCGAGTCAACCATCACCGACAGCTCGATCCTTCTTCTCGACTTCTGGGCCGACTGGTGCGGCCCCTGCAAGCAGTTCGCCCCCGTATACGAAGAAGCCTCCGAACAGTACCCGGACGTGGTCTTCGGAAAGGTCGACACCGAGGCGCAGCAGGAACTCGCGGGACTCTTCGCGATCTCCTCCATCCCGACCCTCGTCGCCTTCCGCGAGGGCATCGTCGTCTTCGCCCAGCCGGGTGCGCTCGCCGCACCTCAGCTCGAACAGGTCATCACCGCGGTCAAGGAACTCGACATGAACGAGGTCCGCGAGGAACTGGCTAAGCAGGAAGCCGGCGTCGAGGCAGCCGAAGGATCGGACGCCGCAGTGGAGTCGGAGGCGACCGAAGTCTCCCCTGAATCCGGACCCCAACAGTGACCGAACCCCAACAGGCCGTGAATGCAGGAGTCCCAGGCTCCGTCGCGGCCTGGGAAGAGCGATATGCCGGCAGCGAGCCGATCTGGTCGGGCAATCCCAACGAGTCGCTCGTCGCCGCAGTCGACAGCCTCACCCCCGGCCGCGTCCTCGACGTCGGCTGCGGTGAGGGCGCCGACGCCATCTGGCTGGCCGAACACGGCTGGGATGCCACCGGAATCGACCTGTCGCAGACAGCCGTCGACCGGGCCGCGGAAGCAGCCGCAGCGAAGGGTGCCGCCGCATCCTTCGAAGTCGCTGACGTCTCCACCTGGGATACCTCGGGTGCGAATTCCGACGAAGAGCACCCTCGCCGAGGCGGCTATGGCCTTGTCATCGGCTGCTTCCTCCACACCCGGTTGCCCGACACCCGTGAGGAGCTCGTCGGAAAGGTCGCCGAGCACGTCGCACCCGATGGCCGGCTGCTGCTCATCTCCCACGCCGAGATGCCGCCGTGGGCGGAGAACCTTGACGAGGAACTTGGCCACGGCCTCGGTCATCATCATGAACCAGTGACCCCGAACGGCGATTTCGCCCTGCTCATCGGCGGCAGCCCCGTCCGTTGGGAGATCGAACTCGCCGAACTGCGCACCAGGGCGGTCGAAACGCCCGATGGACAGCCTGCCGAACTCGACGACAGTGTGCTCCTGGCACACAGGATCACCGACTGAGGACCTCCTCGGCGAATGAGATCACCGCATCTCACCTCGTGAAACACTGCAGATGATCTTGGGCGATTTGGTCACCATCGGCCGCTCGGAAGGGCTAGGGTTGAGCCATGGCTCGGTTCAGTCCTCTCGAGTGGCCGGTGATCCGGCAGCTGCGATCCTCCGATGCGTCGGGGCGCGGCGAATCAGTGGTGTCCCAGAAGACTCGCGACACCACCTCACGCAATGCCACCGCGGACAAGGTAGTGCAGTCGGTCTGCCCGTACTGCGCCGTCGGCTGTGGTCAGAAGGTCTTCGTCAAGGATGACAAGGTCATCCAGATCGAAGGCGACCCGGACTCACCGATCTCCCGCGGACGCCTCTGCCCCAAGGGCGCGGCCAGCGAACAGCTGGTCAACGCCAACGGACGCATCACCGACGTCCTCTACCGAGCACCACGAGCCAAGGACTGGCAGAAGCTCGATCTGGGCACCGCCATCGACATGGTCGCCGACCGCTTCATCGAAGCCCGCCGCAATCACTGGGAGGACTTCGACGACAAGGGCCACCCTCTGCGTCGCACGATGGGGATCGCCAGCCTCGGCGGGGCGACCATCGACAACGAGGAGAACTACCTCGCGAAGAAGCTCTACACGGCGGCGGGCGCGATACAGATCGAGAACCAGGCGCGTATTTGACACTCCGCCACGGTTCCCAGTTTGGGAACCTCGTTTGGGCGAGGCGGCGCCACACAACCCGTCCAGGATATGGCGAATGCCGACTGCATCATCATCCAGGGATCCAACATGGCCGAGTGCCATCCAGTGGGCTTCCAATGGGTGACCGAGGCCAAGGCCCGCGGTGCACGCGTCATCCACGTCGATCCTCGTTTCACGCGCACCACCGCGATTGCCGATAAGCACGTCCCGATCCGGGCCGGCTCCGACATCGTCCTGCTCGGTGCGCTCATCAACCGTGTCCTGACCGAGGGTCTGCACTTCGACGAGTACGTGCGTGCGTACACGAACGCCGCGAACCTCATCAGCGAGAACTATCAGGACACGGAGGACCTGGACGGTCTGTTCTCCGGATTCGACCCGGACACGAACTCCTACGACAACTCGACCTGGTCCTACCAGACCGACGAAGCAGGTCGTGCGGTCAAGGATGAGAGCCTGAGCGACCCCAGGTCGGTGTTCCAGATTCTCAAGCGTCACTACTCCCGGTACACACCCGAGATGGTGGCCGAGAACTGCGGGATCAAACCCGCCGACTTCGAATACCTGGTCGAGTCCGTGACCCAGAACTCCGGGCGCGAACGCACGACCTGCTTCGCCTACGCAGTGGGTTGGACCCAGCACTCCCTGGGCGCCCAGTTCATCCGCACCGCCTCGATCCTCCAACTCCTGCTGGGCAACATGGGCCGACCCGGCGGCGGCATCATGGCACTGCGCGGGCACGCCACGATCCAGGGCTCGACCGACATCCCGACCCTGTTCAATCTGCTCCCCGGCTACCTGCCGATGCCCAGCGCCGGAGTTCACGAGACCTTCGACGACTACGTCGCCGCCGTCGGCACCCCGGAGACCCACAAGGGCTATTGGGCCAACGGGCGCAGCTACGCCACCAACCTGCTCAAGGCTTGGTGGGGCGATGCGGCGACGAAGGAGAACAACTTCGCCTACGACTATCTGCCGAAGATCAACGGCGCCCACGGCACCTATCAGACCCAGGTCCGCATGCTCAACGACGGTGTCGACGGCTACTTCCTACTGGGCCAGAACCCGGCCGTGGGATCAGCTAACGGTCGGATGCAGCGCATGGCGATGAGCCACCTGAAGTGGATGGTCGTCCGAGACTTCCGGCTCATCGAGTCCGCCACCTGGTGGAAGGACGGTCCGGAGATCGCCAGCGGTGAGCTCACAACCGAGGACATCGAGACCGAGATGTTCTTCATGCCCGCCGCCAACCACACAGAGAAGGCCGGCACCTTCACGCAGACGCAGCGCCTCGTGCAGTGGCGGCACAAGGCCGTCAACCCGCCCGGAGACGCACAGAGCGAACTCGACTTCTTCTTCGAACTCGGAAAGCGCGTGCGCGAGAAGCTGAAGGACTCGAAGGATCCTCGTGACCGACCGCTCCTTGACATGACCTGGGACTACCCGGTTGACGAGGAGGGCGAGGTCGACCCCGAATCGGTGCTGGCCGAGATCAACGGCTACTACGTCGGCGGAGAGAAGGACGGGCAGCCGCTCGACAACTTTAACCAGATGACCGACGACGGCACCACCGCCGGCGGCTGTTGGATCTATGCGGGCATCTACGCAGGCGGGCAGAACATGGCCGCCCGGCGCAAACCCCGCGCAGAGCAGGACGAGACCGCCGCCGAATGGGCTTGGGCATGGCCGGCGAACCGCCGCATCCTCTACAACCGCGCCTCGGCAGCACCGGATGGCTCACCGTGGTCGGAGCGCAAGAAGTTCGTCTGGTGGGACGAGGAATCCGGCAAGTGGACGGGCAAGGATGTGCCCGACTTCCCGATCGACCGAGCACCCTCGGCCCGATCGGATCAGGCCCACGGTGGTCCTGCCAACCTCGATGGTGACGATCCGTTCATCATGCAGGCCGACGGCAAGGGGTGGCTGTTCGCACCCAGCGGCATGGTCGACGGACCGATGCCCACACACTACGAACCGCAGGAATCGACGGTTGGCAACCCGCTCTACGATCAGCAGAGCTCACCGACGCGCCTGGTGATGCGCCGTGAGGACAACCTGTCCGCGCCAGGAGCCGGCAATCCCGGTTCCGAGGTCTACCCCTACGTGTTCACGACCTACCGCCTGACCGAGCACCACACTGCCGGTGGCATGTCCCGGTGGCTGCCGTACCTGTCGGAGCTGCAGCCCGAGATGTTCTGTGAGATCTCACCGGAGCTTGCCACCGAGGTGGGTCTTGAGCCCTACGGGTGGGCGACTCTGGTCTCCCCACGGGCTGCCATCGAGGCCCGCGTTCTCGTGACTAAGAGGATGACGCCGCTGACGATCGGCGGGAAGACCATCCACCAGATCGGCCTGCCCTATCACTGGGGTGTGGGCGGGGACGCCACCGTCGAAGGCGACTCCGCGAACGATCTGCTGGGTGTCACGATGGATCCCAACGTGTTCATCCAGAACAGCAAGTACGTGGCCGGAACGATCATGCCGGGCAGGCGTCCGCGCGGTCCCGAACTCGTCGACTTCGTCGAGAAGTACCAGCGCGAGGCCGGACTGAGCCCCGAATCGGGCAACCAGCTGGTCACCGTCTCCGAAGAGGTGGTCGCCGAGTCCCACGCTGCTGATTCTGAAGCCAGCAAGGGTGGACATCCGCATCGCGGTGGCGACTCCGCCGTCGGTGTCACCCCCGGACGCACCTTCGGAGACGAAGCGACCGACAGCGGCGAATCGGACGACGCCGAGGCGACCGGTGGTTCGGCGCCCGATGACGCTTCCAGAGTCGTCGACAGTGCCGACGATCGCTCGGGTCGTGTCGATCTTCGACCTGTCGATTCCATCGACGAGAACAGGACCGAGACCGTGGGCGCGAACCGCGCGGACGACGGGGACCCGACCGACGGGGATCCGGACCGTGGCTACATCGGCAAGGATGCTGACAGCGCTCAGAAGGGCAACCTCGGCGAGGGTGCACGTGACTTCAGCGGCCGAGACGACGAGGATGCCGACACGACTACCGTGGACAATAGAGGATATGAGGAGGAGGACTGATGTCGACAACGACTGTCGAGGACGAGGCTGTTGCTGACGGGCACTGGCACGGTTCCGCGCACGAGCGCAAAGGGTTCTTCACCGATACGTCGATCTGCATAGGCTGCAAGGCCTGCGAGGTCGCCTGCAAGGAGTGGAACAACAACCCGCAGGACGGGACCTTCGAACTCCTCGGCTCCTCGTACGACAACACGGGCAGCCTCGGCGCCAACACGTGGCGACACGTCGCCTTCATCGAACAGGATTCCGAGCGGATCGAAGCCGCCCGTGAATCCGGACGGAAACTCGTCAACCTCGGTATGCCGACGATCCGTCCTCGTACGAACGAGTCTGCGGGTGCCAAGCCTTTGGACGGAGCCCTCGGTGCCGCAGAGTCCGGGTCGAATGGCGCCGGTGCGTCGGGTGGCGGTCTGCCGTCGACACCGCCGATGGGCATCGACCTGTTGGCACCCGGAGCCCTGAGCCCGAGCGACCCGGAGGACATCGCAAAACTCGACACGACGCCGCCGGACACCGCGGACTTCCGCTGGCTGATGTCCTCGGACGTGTGCAAGCACTGCACCCACGCCGGCTGTCTCGACGTGTGCCCCACCGGAGCACTCTTTCGCACGGAATTCGACACCGTCGTCGTGCAGAACGATGTCTGCAACGGCTGCGGCACCTGCGTGGCCGGCTGCCCCTTCGGCGTCATCGAACGCCGTGATGACGGCACGATCAACACGCCCACCGACCGCGACGACCGCAAGGCCGCGGATATGGACGTGCCGAACAAGAACACGGCCAACAAGTGCACGCTCTGCTACGACCGCCTCGTCGAGGGTGACACTCCAGCCTGTGCGCAGACCTGCCCGACGGAGTCGATCAAGTTCGGCGACCACGACGACATGGTCGACAAGGCCCACACCCGCGTCGCTGACCTTCACGCGAAGGGCATGACCGAGGCCCGTCTCTACGGCGCCAACCCGAACGACGGCGTCGGCGGAACCGGATCTGTCTTCCTCATCCTCGACGAGCCGGAGGTCTACGGTCTGCCCCCGGATCCGCGGGTGCCGACGAAGGACCTGCCCCAGATGTATGCCAAGGCAGGCATGGCCGCACTCGGCATGGTCGCTGCCGCCGGACTCGCGTTCCTCGGGAGCCGGCGTTGAGCACATCCGAATACGATTCCTACCGCCCACCTGAGCTCGATCGCGGACGGAAGAAGCGTCGCCGGGGCGGTCGCCCCGCTGGTGGCCGCGGTGGCTCCGGTGGACCTGATGGTTCTGGTGGTGGCCGTGGCGGCGGTCAGGGTTGGAAGAACCGTGGGGCCGACGGCAACCGTGAGATGCCGATGGTCGAGGATGTCGAATTCTCCTCGTACTACGGACGTGCCATCGTCAAGGCTCCACCATGGGGCGATGAGATCGCGCTCTACCTGTTCCTCGGCGGTCTGGCCGGCGGCTCGAGCCTCTTGGGCCTCGGCGCCCAGTTCAGCGACCGCCCGGGTCTGCGCATCGCCACCAGGCTCACGGCGATCACCGCAACCGGCGTCGGGGGAGCGGCACTCGTGGCCGATCTCGGCCGGCCCGAACGCTTCCTCAACATGATGCGCGTGTTCAAAGTCAGCTCGCCCATGAGCCTGGGCACCTGGATCCTCTCGGGGTTCGGCGTCGGATCGGGAATACTTGCCGCGATCGAGGTCGACCGGCTGACCGGTCTGCGGCTTCCGCTGGGACCGCTGCGTCGTGTGCTGCATGCTTTCGAGACTCCTGCCGCGCTCGAGTCGGCACTCTTCGCCACTCCTCTGGCCGCGTACACCGGAGCGCTCCTCGGCGACACCGCGGTCCCCACCTGGAACGCTGCTGGTCGCAACGGTCTGTCCTATGTCTTCGTGTCCTCGGCCGCCGTGGCCGCCGGAGGAACTGCGATGGCTCTGGCTCCCGTGCGGGAGACCGGACCGGCGCGCCTGCTCGCGCTGGTCGGTGCCGCCGGCGAGGCGATCACGATGGATCGGATGAAGCAGGGCATGCACCCCGCCGAGGTGGATCCTCTCGAAGAGGGCGAACCCGGCCACAAGCTCCACCGGGCGGAGAAGCTGCTCATCGCCGGTGCGATCGGAACAGCCGCTGCCGAGGTGGGGGCCAGGGTGTTCGCGAAGAAGCTCGGGAAGGGTGCGGGTTGGAAGACTCGAGCCGCACTACGTGCCGTCTCAGTGGTCAGCGGTGCGGCACTTGCAGCCGCCTCGGCGTACACGCGATTCGGGGTCCTCGAAGCCGGCATCGAGTCCACGAAGGATCCGCGCCACGTGGTCGAACCGCAGCGCGCTCGCCTCGAGGAGCGTCGCGCCCGCGGCATCACAGGCGACTCGATCACGACCGGGGTCTAGGTCTCGACGGTCAAGGCAGGTTGTGACAAGCCTTTGAGCAGCAGACCGCCCGGGAAGTAGGGTGAGAAGACCATGAAGGACGCAGTGAGGGAGCTGCTCAAGGACCGACGCAGCCTGAGAGAGGCGGCTATCGTTGCTGTGCTGTTCCCCCTTGTGACTTTCGGTATGAATCTCTTCGGCTGGGGCAACGGCATGTTCTCGTGGTGGCAGACGCTGCTCGTGGCGCCCATCATGGGTTTCGTCTACTGGCTCTTTGTGAGCGGCTTCAGGCGCTTCGTCAACGAGGACCTCACGCCCTCTTGGATCTGAGCCTGCAAGAGAGACTCGATCTGTCGGCCTGATCTCCTGCACATCTGTCGTAGTCTGGACCCATGAGGCGCTTATGGACGACATGACGGGCAGTGATGAGCCCCCGCGGCAGGCGCAGTCCACGGCGGAGTCCTCACTGAGTTTCCCTGCAGGGTCGTCGAAAGCAGAGAGGGTTCAGGCGCGCCTGGATTTCATCGAGGACAACGGTCGGCTCGTCATCGGTCAGGCATCTGCCGGTGCACACATCGGGCGTCTCATCGGCAGTGTGGTTCTGGGGCTGCTGGGATTGATGGTCCTGGTATTGGGAGCGGATGGATTCGTTGCCCTGTGTGGCTTCGTGGTCGTGGTCCTCTTCGGCTTGGTCTTCCCGGCGCTCATCGTCCGACGTCGACAACAGGATTATCGTCTTGAGCTCACGGCGGAGAGCCTCGAACTCGTCCGCAGCGGAGCGGGGGAGAGGAGACCGTGCACCACGCGACGTGGTCGGTGGTCGACAGCGTGACGACAGCGAGCTTCGGCAATAGTCCGGAGTCTCCGTCATTCCCTTCCGTCAACGTCGCGTTCGCCTCGGGATCGGGCAGACGGGCGAAACATCGCGCGCCCTTCAGGCGCGAAGTCCTCGGTGAGAAGATCGTCCTCAACCAGCCTCTGGAAGTCGGCCGGTGGGAGCTGATCGATCTTCTCACCGCCGCTCACCAACGGTTCAGACCGAAGCCCGACAGTGCGCCGGAAGACCCTGACTGAGTTCCGAAGAGCGGTGCCCAGACGAGTCCGCATCCGACCACGCCAACTCGCCGTCGACAATTGTGGATCGGACCCGTGCGTGGAGCAGACGGCCGCTGTCATTGGAGAAGGGGTCGACATCAAGAATGACCAGATTCGCGCGTCCACCGGGGACAAGCTCTCCGATCCCGTCGTCGAAGCCGCCTGCTCGGGCGGGACCGAGCGTCAATGAACTCATGGCCTGTGCAGCAGTGAATGCCCGTTCGGGATGATAAGTCTCAGGGCCCGGGCTGAGTGCTGAACGCGCAGTCAGTGCGATGAAGAGGTTGTGAGCCGCCTGATGAGGGGCCGTCGGTGCATCGGTGCCGAGAGCGATTCTCACACCGGCCGCCCGGAATTTGTGCCACGGGAATCCGCTTTCCGCGCGTTCGTCGCCAAGCATTGCCTTCCAGTTCGGCATGATCGCCGGGTCACAGTGCACCGGCTGCAGCGAAGCGAAGACGCCGGAGGCCGCCATGCGCGCGATGGTCTCGTCGGTCACCGATTCAAGGTGTTCGATGCGGGGAGCCCTGATCCTCGGTCCATTCGCACGAACGCATTCCGCGACGAGGTTGAGCGCTATTTCGCTGGCGTGATCACCGATCGCATGCATGGCGAGATCGAAACCGTATGAATCCGCTGCAACGGCGACCGGGGCGGCCGATTCGAAGGACCAGATCGGCTCGGCGTGGCTTCCATCGGCAAAGGGCTCCCGCATTGCAGCAGTGCAGGCATCTATCACCCCGTCCAGAATAAATTTGACTCCGACGATTCGGAACCATTCGGACCCGGACGCTGCGGCTATCTGGTCTCGTATCTCCGCGGCCCGCCTGACGGATTCGAGGTCTCGTTCCGGATCTCCTGAGGGTCTGAGAAGCCAATAGCCTGTGACAGGAAAGGGCAGACGTCCGTCTCGATCGATCCGGCGGCGGAATGTGGCGGTCTCCGCTTCGCCCAACGCCATGTCGCTGGCTGCGGTGACTCCGTACTCAAGGTAAGCGCTGAAGGCGCTGTCGAGAAACCGATCCCGATCGTCATCGGTTGTCACAGCTTCGAGATAGGTCCACGCATGTTCGATCGCTGCGTTCTCCAGCAGAAGACCGGTGGGCATTCCATCCGAGTCGCGGACGATCTCTCCACCGGGCGGATTCGGTGTCTGGGGACCGATGCCCATCGCCTCCAACGCAGCGGTGTTCACCCAGGACGAGTGAACATCATTGGAGTCGAGCAGCACTGGAATGTCAGAGATCACCTCGTCGATCATGGCTGCTGTGGGCTGGCCGCCGGGAATGGCGTCGAACATCCATCCGGAACCGAGGATGCAGCGCGCATCGGGCTGTTCCAGACGTCTGTGGGCGAGCCGTTCGTGTATCTCGCCAAGGTCTGCGCACTCACGCAGCTGAACCTTGTCGAGTGTCTGACCGAGCATCAGCATGTGCGTGTGCGCTTCGACGAAGCCTGGTGCGACGAGGCATCCCTCGAGGTCGATCTCCTGCGCTGTCTCGCCGGCGATGCTGCGTACGGCTGCCCGGTCACCGACAGCGAGTACTCTGCCCGATTCGACAGCCATCGCCTGCTGGATCGAGGAGTGTTCTCCGCCGGTGAAGACTGCTGCGTTAGTGAAGACTGTGGTCATGGCGTCCTTCTGAATTGGAGGTGGTGTCGATGAGTCTCGATCAGTGTGTGGGGCTCTCTTCGCCGAGGTGGTTGAGCGTGCGTTCGACACCGGTCGAGACTCGAGCGATGAGAACCGTCGGAATGATGAGTACGAAGTTGACGATGCCCATGGCGACTCCGAAGGCGGATATTCCTACGCTGTCGATGATCCAGGCACCGATGACCGGAGCGAAGCTCGAGCCGACGATATAGGCGCCGATCAGGGGGCCCGACCAGTACCCACGGGCATCGAGTCCGGCCGCAGTGGCCAGGAACAGGACGAAGGCGAAAGCATAGATCGTGTTGACGACGATGATGAGTATTGCCAGCGTCTGCGGATCGTCCGTCAGGCCGATCCAGATCTTCGTCGCACCGCCGAGGAGGAGCGCGATCCCCAAAGGCACGGCCCGCCCGATTCTCCGGCCGCCGAGGGTGACGATGAGCATAGCGCCAGCTCCTACGCCTGCCGCCGCGCTGAGGGTGAAACCAAGGCTCTGCTCGCTCAACCCCACAGCTTCTCCCAGGACGGGGGCGAGGGTCCATACCGCATCCTCGCTCGTCCCCCAGAGCGGAAAGACGATGAGTACCCCGATACCTGCGAGAAGCACTTTCCTGGGTGCTCTCCTCGGTTCTGCGGCACTCTCGGCGACAAGGTCGATGGTCGAGAACTCAGGGGTGCTGGGAAGCCAGACAGTGACAGCGAGACTGAGCAGGGACAGCAGGGTGAGTGCCCCGAACAACGTGATCTGTGCGAGACCAAGCAAGGGGATGACGGCAAGAACCACCATGACGAGCAGGCGATTCACGACTCCGCTCGTGGCACTGACTCGGTTCGGATTCTTCAGCGCCGCAATTGCCGCACCCGATGTTGAGATCGCAGTGCCGACACCCACAGAACCGATGATGAAGCTGGTGACGACCAAGGCCGGATGTACGACGATCGCCGCGCATCCGAACCCGACGGCTGCGACTATGAGCCCGACGGCAGCGATGGTGCGACGATGCGCTCCGGCCGCGGCGCGGGAGGTGCCGAGACCGACGACTGCCGAAGCGAAGAGCCCCCAGGTGAGGATGTTGCCCGACGTGACAACATCGAATCCGACTTGTTCGAACACCGACATGATCAGTGGTGCGAGGTTGGCCATCATGAGGCCGACGAGCGAAACCAGGAACACCGCACTGCCGTTCCTGATGCGCAGGGAGACGCGTGGATCGTCGGCGGTCGGCGCTTGGGAGGTAGGAGCAGAAGTCATCGGGTGGCCTCTCTGCCAGTTGATGATGGTATTCGGTTAAACGAAAAGTTTTCGGTTAAATGGAATACTGCACGGACTGCGAGAGAATGTCAATCAGATCACACTGCCCTCCGAGAGGAAGACCACACCATGGCCCGACCGGTATCACCGCTTCTCAATCGGAAGAAGATCGCGCACGCGGCGATCGAAATGATCGATGCAGGGCATGAACTCAAGATTCAGCCACTCGCCAAGAAGCTCGGGGTCAGTCTCTCCTCGCTCTACCATCATGTAGACGGCCGTGATGGAATAGTCCACGCGATGCGTGAGGTCCTCAGCAGCGAATATGAGTTCACGCCGCCCAGCGATCCGACATGGAAAGCCGCCCTGCGAGCGGGCGTGAGCACATTGTGGAGGCTGTACTCCGATCATCCACGAGTGATGATCCATCTACTTGGGGTCACGATTCATGAGCCCGAAACACTGCGGCTCTACGAGTCTCTTGTTGCGCAGCTGCGGCAAGCCGGGCTTCCCGAGGAAGAAATCCTCACGACTCTGGAAGTGCTTGACGCATTCGCATTCGGAGTTGCTCTCGATGCCCTCTCGCCGGCGAAGATCTTCGCCCCGGAGGGCCCGGAGTCTCCGATGGCAGATCTGTTGCAAGGTCATCCAACGGGTCGTGAACGCAATGAACGACTCTACGAGCGGGGGCTCGACATCATCATCGCGGGAATCGAATCACGGGTGCCGTAGACGCCTGGGCAGGTCGCGAAGCGTCTCACATCGCGTGGTGGTAGCCACAAGAACAGGCTGACTGGCCGCCTCACCGCACGTGGACACCGGACCCGACGACGATCTCGCCGATGACAGGATGACCGGGCAGCTCACCGACAACGAGGAGTCCGCCAGAGGTCTGCGCGTCGGCGAGGAGGAGCAGGTCATCCTCGCTCACTGAGTCGTCGGCGGTGAGGCAGGGACGCACCCAGTCGAGGTTCCGGCGAGTTCCGCCGGAGATATACCCGTGAGCGATCGACTCATCGACTCCGCCGAGGCGGGGGACCGCAGCCGCGTCGATGACCGCACCGACGCCCGATGCACGACACATCTTGAACAGGTGGCCGAGCAGCCCGAAGCCGGTGACATCGGTGGCCGCGCGCACACCAGCAGCAACCGCCGCCTGCGCAGCGTCGCGGTTGAGCTCGGTCATCGTGGCCACGGCCTCGGCGAAGTATTCGCCGGTTTGTTTATGTCGGTTGTTGAGGATGCCCACGCCGATGGGCTTCGTCAATGTCAAGGGCAGGCCCATCTCGGCGGCGTCATTGCGCATGAGCTCATCGGGATCGGCGATGCCGGTCACGGCCATGCCGTACTTCGGCTCAGGATCGTCGATCGAATGCCCACCGGCGACGGGACACTTCGCCTGCGCGGCGACGTCGAGACCGCCGCGAAGAACTTCGGTGAGCAGTTCCATCGGCAGCTTCTCGCGCGGCCAACCGACGAGGTTGATCGCCGTGATCGGCGTCCCGCCCATCGCGTAGATGTCGGACAGGGCGTTCGCCGCCGCTATCCGACCCCAGTCGTAGGCATCGTCGACGACAGGGGTGAAGAAGTCGGCTGTAGAGAGCACCGCAAGGTCCTCGCGGACCCGGACGGCAGAGGCATCGTCACCGTCGTCGAGGCCGACGAGGACATCGGCACCGGGCTGGCCGGTCAGGCCCTTGACCGCCTCTTCGAGCTCGCCGGGCGGGATCTTGCAGGCGCAGCCTCCGCCGTGAGCGAATGATGTCAGACGTTCCTGGGTGGCAGTCATACCGCGAGACTAACACCGAGGTGGAACCGCTGCGACAGGTGCTCATTCAACCACGATCGGGCGCCGCCTGATCGCCGAGGCAGCGCCAACGATGCATCAGTGGCGGATCCCCGACCGGCCGCCGAGGCGGCCACGGGCGAACCTCGCAATGATGAGTCCGCCGATGACCAGCAGAGCGCCCACAGCGGCTGTCAGCAGCACCGGTCCGCCGGTCCTCGGCAGATCTCCGCCTCCATCGGACGAGCTGTCCCTGTTGCCGGAGTCATCGGAGCCATTGTCGGATGAGTTGCTGTCATCCGTGCCGCTAGCAGACACTTCAGAGTCCGAGCCGTCCGCACTGCCCGAACCGTTCGCCTCGTCACCGCCGTCCTCCGACGTGTCCGACGCAGCCGATGTGCCGTCATCTGACCCTGCCCAAGCCCCGTCGTCGTTCGAACCGTCATCCGAGGTTGCCGAAGCCTCGTCGTCGTTCGAATTGTCAGACGAGGCATTCGTCCCGTCCTCATCGGCGCCGGCGTCCTCATCACCCTCATCATCGCCAGGTCCGGGAGGCGCTCCGTCGCCGGCGACTTCGACCGTGGCTTTCGCGGTCTTACCGTTGACGGTCACCTCCACGACTGCGGTGCCGGGGTTCTCGGCGGTGATCTCTCCAGTGGCCGGATTGATTCGGATCACTTCGGAGGCTGCCTCGGGTGCCGAGGATCCAGCCGCCTCGGCGTGAATCTTCGCCCCAGTCGCCTTCTGCATATCCACCTCGGCGCCGGCATCGACGACGACACCGTCTCCGCCCCACTGTGCCGTTGCTGGCCAGCCGACCGGGACGGTGCGATCGCCTTGGGTGAACTCGGCGGAGATATCAGCGGACTGTCCGGCCACCATCGATGAGGGCGCGTCGACGGAGATGGAGTCCACCTGCGGCCTCGTCTCTGCGGCCAGCCAACCCACGCGGTCGGCGGTGCTCGGATTGTCTCCGACCTCACCCACGCCGGGGTCGATGCCGAGCATCGTCCAGCCGGTGAATCCCCCGGTGGCAGGCGTGCCCGCCGGATTCTTACCTGAGTTGCCGTTGATGAGGTACGAGACTCCTTCGACAGCAGCCCCGTGGAAGACTCCGACGTGGCCGTTGATCACCGCGGCAGACTTTCCGCTGCTCTCCCGGAACTCGCCGAGCTTCTTCTCCAATTCCGCGGCCTCACGACGGTCACCGAGCTGGCTCGTCTTCGACGGCAGCGGATCCTGCGGAGGATGGTGGAAGAACACGGTGATGCCGGTGAGATGATCATTCTCATTCACCTCGGCGAGGGCATCCTCGAGTGCACGAAGCTGCTCGCTGTCGCTGCCGTGCAGGGGCCCGGCCGAGGAATTCAAGGTGAGCACCTTCGTGCGTCCGAGGGTCCTCGCAGTCGTCGGCGATCCGAACGCGGATTCGAAGTTCTCGATCTCGCCGCCCATGATCTCGTGGTTGCCGGGGACGTAGACGTAGGGGATGTCCTCGGTCCACTCGTCGGCGATGATCGACTCGGCGAGCTCGAAGTCGGCAGGTGAGGCCTCGTCGACGAAATCGCCGTTGATGACGAGAAGATCCGGGTCGGCCTTGCGGATCTCACGCAAGGTCCGCCGCGCGCCCTCGACCGATTCTGAGTCGGGATCCGTGGCGACGAACTGGGCATCGCTCATCACGGCAACCTGCTGGGGTCGGCCCGCGACGGAGCCGGTGCTCAGCAGGGCCGGATCGTGGATCGCCTGCGTCTTCGGGTCATCGGTCTGCGGGGTGGAGACCGCGCGCAGGTCGGCGATCGAGATCTCGCCCATGTACTTCTCGGCCGATCGAGTCTCCATGAAGCGGATCCGCTCGAGGGTCAGTGGCTGTGAGAGGCCGGCGGGCACGGTGAAGCGCACCTTCTGCCAGCCGTCGAAGGTGAGATGGTCCCCGTCGATGTTCGTCGTCGTCCCGTCGGCGGTCTGCACCTGCAGTCGGGGCCAGGCACCGGAACCATCACCGCGGATCATCATCTCGAAGGCCAGGGTGTTACCCTCGATCGGCACCGGTTCCTTCGGGACGAGGTAGTAGCCTCTGGTCGCCGAGGAGGTGGTGAAGTCATAGGAGAGGTTGATGCTCGGCTTGCCGTCATTGGTGGGTTCTCCTGCCGTGAAGGAGCCTGTCGCGCGGTCCGAGGCGTCGGTGAACTCGGAGAGGTCGGAGAAGTCGAGCACCTCGGTGGATTCCGTGCCGACGGTCACAGGGATGGTCGTCGTGGCCTCGCCCACGGTGAGTGCGACTGATCCCGTGGGCGAATCACCTTCGGCGGTGACGACGAGGCCGCCCGTTCCGTCGTCCGCAGTCGAGAGCCCCTCCGAGGTCTCGACATCGATGTCCCGTGGCTCGATGAGCGCGCGCCGGCCCTCAGAATCGAAGCCCTGGACGCGTACCTTCTCACTCGCGCCCACCTTTTCGAGGTTGATCGCGCGGGTGCTCGGCTGCAGGCCGATGGCCTCATCCAGCACCCGCAGCTCCTGCCGCGCAGTGTGACCGCCGACTTGGTAGGAGACCCGTCCGGTCCCTGTCGAGTCGCCGGTCACACGAGCGGTGTCCTCATTCCCGTCGGCGAGTGAGACGCCACCTTCGGCAGAGAAGGAACCTGAGGCGGCGATCGGTTCGAGGTTTGCGCCCAGAGCCGTGCCTGTGAGACTGCGGTGCAGCCCCTTGAACACGGAGTCCTCGTCTTCGATGACGGGCTCGATCTGCGCGTCGTTGATGGTCTGTGCCGGCGCATCGGAGTAGAACACGAGGGCATTGCCGACCGATCGTTCCTCTCCATCGGAGGGGTCATTCTGCAGCGCGGGCGTATCTGCTCCGGCTTCGCGTGCCAGCATCGTCGTCGAACCGCCGCCATCGAGGTTGATGGCGTTGTGAGCGCCGATGTCGGAGAAGAACTCGCCCATATCGTCGAGGCTCATTCCACCCGATGATTCGCTGCGACCGTCGATCGTGGTCACGAACAGTTCGGATCCATCTTTGCTGATGCCTACGGCTGTGCGTGGATGCGCGGTGGTCACCAAGCTGTCCTTGCCCATATCGGGGACTTCGCCGTCCTTGAGGACTTGGTGGCTTCCCCCGATGCCCAGGTCGACGTCCTCGCTGGGACCGATCTCGATCTCCACCTCGTCGCCGACCTCGAGCACAGACAGGGTCTTCGCTCCCGAGTCACGTCCGAGGAGGACCTGGCCGTTCTCGGGAACGTCCGGGTCCCCGGCCTCGTCGATCATCCCGGAGGACTTCGTGACGGCGCCATCGACGACGGTGACCCGCGCGACCTCCTCTGCCATCGCATCGGGTCCGCCGACGGGCCGGTTGAGGGAGTAGTCACCCCAGGACTCGTTGTAGACGCCGATCGCATCGCTGGACAGGTTCGGATTGTTCAGCCCTCCGAGGTCTGTCTCCTCCCCGTCGGCGGTCATTGTGCCCGCCGCCGAGAGCATCGTCACGGCGGCCTTCTTGTCGGCGAGGGTGAACGCCGGTTTGGGAGTCCGAGAGCCGATCCGCATTCCGTTCCTGCTCACCGAGGTGTAGATGGGGGCATAGGAGTGGTTGATATCGAAGAACGTACCGTTGACCGCTGCGACTGCCTTCGCACCGTTCTTGCCTCCCTTCATGATCTCGCTCGTGGTGTCGTGGCCGGCGACCGTGCCGGTGTCGCGGACGTCGAGGGACAGGGAGTCAGTGGTGAGGTCGGCGGTGAGAACGTTTCCGTTGTTCCAGCCGCCGTCCTCAAGACGCGAGAAGTCCGTGACCTCGAGGCCCGGTGCGACCCGCTTCGTCTCGGAGGAGCGGAGGACCGACCCGTCTTTGCCCAGATCCTCATCGCTGGGCGGGGCAGCGCTCGCCGGCACCGAGGTGGCCAGGAGTCCGCCCGGACCCATCGTCCCGGGAGCGAGGAGTGCAGCGATCACCGCGAGAACGAGAACGAATGACCTGGTGAAAGCGGCATTACTCGACGAAAGCAGGGTGCGTGAAGGCATGGGGTCTTTCTGGAAAGACAGCGGGGAGACCCGGCTAGCCTAAGGCGACCATGACAACACCTGAGCAAACCCTGAGTGAACTCGGTCAGAAGAGTGAAAGCGGGGAGTGAAGGGCGCGCCGTCAGTCAATCGACCGTGTCTGCTGCCACCACAGCGAGGTCCCGGTGCTGCCAGGTCACTCGAGTGGAGAATCCCGCCGCGTTCAGCCATTCCAGCTGGTCAGCGAGCGAGCTCGGCACATCAATGACTCCGTCGATGGGCGTGACCACATCTGCCGGATCGGCTGGGACGATGAGATCGGCCAGGACGAACCGTCCGCTGGCGACGAGTACCTGTGCGATCCGTGAGAACAGATCGGCCTTCTCCTCTCCCTCGAGGTGATGCACCGCAAGCGTCGACATGACGAGGTCGAAGGGACCTTCCGGCAGCGAATCCTCCAGCCGCCCGAGGCTCAGCGTGCTGCGGTTCGGCTCGAGTACCTGCGCGGCACCGGCCAGTATCTCCTCACTTTCGTCGATGCCGTGGATGTGTGTCTGTGGCAGTGCCTCGGCGACCCGCCTGGCCGTCAGCCCGCTGCCCACGCCGAGGTCGAGGATTGTGCGCGGATCCGCCTCGGCGACGGCTGCGGCAAGTTCGGTCTGCAGTCGCCGGTAGTCGGGGATCTCCTCTGCCATGATGTCGAGGTAGGTGTCGGGATCCCAGGTGAAATCCGACATGATGTGTCCTTTCATCGTGATGAATCGGTCAATTCAGCGACATCGCCGATGGGACGCAGGAACGCGACGACCCCCTCGACCACCGCGGCATTGCGCCAGGAATGCAGAGCGTCGAATGAGTGCTGGGCACCGGGCAGTTCGACATACCAGGTCGCGTTCGATGATCCCGCGCGCACATGCTCGTGGAGCTCTCGAGCCTCTTCGACCGGAACCCAGGAATCGTGGTCGCCGTGGGCGATGAACATCGGTGGTGCATTCGAGGGGTCGAGAGCCAAGGGCGTCGACGGTTGGCTCTCGTCCTCGCCCCGACCGAAGTACCGGCCGATCCACGGGTACAGGCACACGGCAGCAGCGATTCGGGGAACCGCCTCGGCGTCGGCTGGCTCTGGGCGCGATTTCGCGTCATGAGGAGGGGAATGAGGCTCCGGGGGAGTGAGGACTGTCAACGCGGTCATGTGCGCACCGGCGGAGCTGCCGGCCATGACGATCCTCGAGACGTCTCCGCCGTGGATGCCGGCGTTGCTGTTAGCCCACTGGAGTACCGAACGCGCATCGGCGAGGTGCTCATCGAGTCCTGCCTCCGGACGCAGGCGATAGTTCGCGCTGATGCACGCCCATCCTTGGGCTGCCAAGCGATGCAGCAGGACCCGTCCTTCGTTCCGATTGGTCCCCGACGAATAGCCACCGCCGTGGAAATAGACGAGAACGGGACCAGTGAGATCGCTGTTCCTGTGCCGATAGACGTCGAGACGTTGTTTGGGGTGCTCGCCGTAGGGCAGACCGCCGATTCGTCTGACGTTCCCGGGCCGGAGAGGTACGGGAAAGACGAGTGGCCGCAGCCAGAGTCGAACACCGCCACCGCTTATCTCAGCCCCGTGACCGGCCGCAACCGCGTTGACCACCGCGTGGGCGCGGATCGACCGCCTGGTCAGTTCGAGCAGGCCCACAAGCTCGAGTGCGGCGATGACGAGAAGTATGATGCCGCCGGTTCCCTGCAGATCTCCCTCGACCAGGGCCAGCGCAGTGGACAGCACGAGGAGGAGTGCAGCCAGATGCGGGATTTCGTTGATGACCACGCTGACATAGAATGCGAGGATTCCGAGCCGTGTGGCCCTGATCAGGGCAGTGAACGTGCATACCCCGATGATGAGAATGGTGATGATATAGCCGATCGGCATGGATGTCTCCCTCGACATCGGATGACCTCAGTGCGTCTCCGAAATCAGCCTAGCACTGCCCATACGCGCAGATCCGGGCGACAGGATCCTCACCTGGCGCGGTAGGATCGGAGACGATTGGAGTCCCCAGTGAGTGGTCGTTCAATCACTTCCGACGATGGAGGTGACCCTGACTTCCCTCATTGACACACTACTGGTCCGTAGAAATCGCTGAATCGCTGAATCGCCTTTCGCGAATTTTCGTACCCCAGCAGGGAAGAAGAATGAAGCAGATCCGACCACAATTCGAATTGTCTACTACTGCCGTATCCCAGGGGCGACGCTTCGCCGGTTCCGGACCAAGGCCGATCGTGGATGCGATCTATACATCGGTGAATTTCGATCTTGACGACGATGACTATCGTGACATCCAAGAAACCGGAGGTGAGCGATCGTGGTACTACAGCCGAAACCGAAACCCGACTGTCGAATCAGTCGAAGAGAAGATCGCTGCCCTCGAAGGGGCTGAGAGCGCGGTTCTGTTCTCCTCGGGCATGGCTGCAATCACCACGACATTGTTGTCATTGGTCCCGCCAGGGGGAACCCTGGTTGCTGCCGAAGAACTCTACGGAGAGACATCGGCATTCTTGCGTCAGCAGTTTTCTGACTTCGGGCGCACAGTCCGCTTTGTTGCCGTGGATGACTTGGCCGAGTGGAAACGCCAGCTCGCCGACTCGCCTTCCCTCATCTTTGTCGAGTCTCTGTCGAATCCGATGCTGCGCCTGGCGAACCTCACCGCGCTGGCCTCACTCGCGCACGATGTGGGAGCGAAAGCTGTCGTAGACGCAACCTTCACCCCACCGCCGATGCTCAAGCCCTTGGAACATGGCTTCGACGTTGTGCTGCATTCGGCAACCAAATACCTCAACGGGCACTCGGATGTCACCGCGGGTGTGGCCTCCGGAAAAAAGGAGACGATCGATCTTGTTCGTCAGTCTTCGGTGGTCTTTGGAAGCACTCTTCTTCCGCAGGGAGCCGCTCTGCTGGACCGTGGTTTGAAGACCCTGGTCATTAGAACCGAGCGAGCATGTTTGAATGCGGAGATCATCGCTGACTATCTCGAATCCAAATCTGGAGTGGAGGCTGTTACACATCCCACGATCGGCTCTTATGCCGATAGGGACCTCGCTGATGAGCTGGGACTGAAGGGCGCAGCCATCGTCACTTTCTGTGTCAGCGGCGGCGACGATCGCGCTTCACGGCTGATTGCCGATCTCAGCGTCATTCACGAAGCTTCAAGCTTGGGGAGTGTCGAATCGCTTGCATGCCTGCCGAGTAGGACCTCACATTCGGCTGTGTCGGAAGGACAACGTCAGCAACTCGGAATTCTGCCAGGCACTATCCGCCTGTCTGTGGGAATCGAAGACTCGTCCGACCTCCTGGAAGATCTGGAAGCGGCACTTCAGATCACGTCATGAAGGACCATCGCTGTCTCGATGATCTCCGTCTCGCAACAGCGGCTGTGAGTGGCCGTGGCACGTTCATCCATGCTCATAAGATACGGGACTGGAGAAGGGCAGGCGCCGCTGACAGCGGACGGTGCGCGCGACTCCTGGTGCGAAGGGCAGGACCCCCACCCGGCACGGTAGGATTCCTCGTGGAGGCGTCCGAGTCCTGGTGGGCTCCCCGGTCTTCAAAACCGGTGAGACCGAGTATCTCGGTCTGGCGGGTTCGATTCCCGTCCGCCTCCGCCACCAGCATCGTCGACACACCTGCAGCCTCGGAGTTCGCGTCCGCAGCAGGGACCGAGCGCAGTGAAGGAGAACGCAGTCTTGGCCGACACGGATCCGCGGCGCCGCATCCCGCGCACCGATCATCTCCTCGCCCTCCCAGAGGTCATCACCGCAGGTGAGAGGCTGAGCCAGTCGACGATCAGGGCGATCATCTTCGAAGCTCAGGCCGCCGCTCGCGCCGGTGAGATCCCCGCCGCCGAGGTGGCCCCCACCGTCATCGAACACCTGAGTTCCCGTTCGGTCTCCTCTCTGACCCCGGTGCTCAACGCCACCGGAATCATCGTCCACACCAACCTCGGCCGCGCCCCACTGTCTGCCTCAGCCCGGCGAGCCGTGGCCGATGCGACCGGCTATGTCGACGTGGAGATGGATCTGGACTCCGGTAAGCGCAGCAAGCGAGGGACTGGCGCGAAGCGGGCGCTTCTGCGTGCCTGCCCGGGAGCCGAGGACGTGCTGGTCGTCAACAACGGTGCGGCTGCGCTGCTGCTCGCCGTCACTGCGCTGCGCGGCGACGAAGCGACAGGAAATGACGGTTCGGCCGGTGCGATCGACGCGAAAGTGGCAGGCGAGATCATCGTCAGTCGTGGGGAACTCATCGAGATCGGTGCTGGCTTCCGCCTGCCCGATCTCATGACGACGACCGGTTCCCGGATCCGGGAAGTCGGCATGACGAACCGCACCCATCTCGACGACTACGCCCGGGCCATCAACAACCAGACTGCGAGTCTGCTCAAGGTCCACACGAGCAATTTCCGAGTCGAAGGCTTCACCGCCTCCGTCGAGATCGCTGCGCTGCGTGAACTCGCCGACGAACATGAGCTCCCACTCATCGCCGATCTGGGCAGCGGACTCTTCGAACCCGACCCCTACCTGCCCGACGAACCCGACATCGCCGGTGCGCTCGCCGCCGGAGCCGATGTCGTCATCGTCAGCGGCGACAAACTCCTCGGCGGCCCGCAGGCCGGACTCATCCTCGGCCGCAGCGACGCCGTGCAGCGCATCGCGACGCACCCCTTGGCCAGGGCGATGCGCACCGACAAACTCACGCTGGCGGCGATCGAGGCCACGGTCGCGAACACAGAGAATCCGGTCCGTCAGGCTCTGCACATCGACGTCGATCGGCTCAGGAAACGCGCCGAACGCCTGGCCAGCCTCGTCTCCGGAACCGTTGTCGCCCACGACGGGCGCGTCGGCGGCGGGGGAGCCCCCGGTGTTCCCCTTCCCGGATGGGCCGTCGAACTGCCCGAGGAGCTCGCCCGCCCGCTGCGCCTCGGCGACCCGGCAGTCGTCGCCCGAGTGCACCAGGGACGATGCCTCATCGACCTGCGCTGCGTTCCCGAAGTCGATGACGATCGAATCGGCGAGGCCGTGAACCGGGCTCGTGCGAACACGCGGAGCCGCCTCGGCGACGATGGTGTGGGTTCCAGCGATGATCCGGACTTCACGAACCATGCCTGAGATGTACGTTCTCGCAACCGCCGGCCACGTCGATCACGGGAAGTCAACCCTGGTCAACGCCCTGACCGGCATGGAACCGGACCGGTGGGCAGAGGAGAGGAAGCGGGGTCTGACGATCGACCTCGGCTTCGCCTGGACGACTCTGCCGTCCGGGAGGGAACTTGCCTTCGTCGACGTTCCCGGGCATGAGAGGTTCCTCGCGAACATGCTCGCAGGCGTCGGCCCGGCTCCAATCGTGTGTCTCGTCGTCGCAGCTGACAAGGGGTGGCAGGCCCAGTCGAGTGACCACCGGGACGCGATCACCGCGCTGGGCATCACCCGCGGTCTCGTCGTCATCACCCGCGCGGACCTCGCCCCCGAGTCGGTCGCAGTGACAGAGGCCCAGATCAGAGCCGAACTTCGGGGCACACCGCTGGCCGATGCTCCAGTGCTTCCGGTCTCGGCAACCAACGGGGACGGCATGGACGCGCTCATCGCAACGTTGGATGAGGTCACCGCCGAAGCGCCGGCCCCTGACGTGGGGGCCCGACTGCGGCTGTGGGTCGACCGTGCCTTCACGATCAAGGGCGCCGGCACCGTGGTCACCGGCACGCTCACGGTCGGAACCCTGCGCACCGGTGATCGTCTGCGCCTCGTCGGGGAGACCTCGGACGAGGCGACGACCGTCCGTGGTCTGCAGAGTCGGAACTCCTCCGCCGAGGTGATCGCCCCCAGCACCCGTGTCGCCGTGAATCTGCGCGAGGTCGCGGCCGATGACATCCACCGCGGTGACGCTCTCATCACCGACGATGCTTGGCCGATCGTCGAAAACATCGACGTTCGCCGAACCATGGGCCAGCCACTCGACGAGGGCGTGCACGGACTCATGCTCCACATCGGAACCGCCGCGGTCCCGGTGCACATGAGGCCGTTCGACGGCGACCACGCCCGCCTCACACTCGAGCGTCCGCTGCCGCTGCAGGTCACGGACCGGATCGTGCTGCGCAGCCCCGGCAGCCGCAACGTCTTCGCGGGAGTCATCATCGTCGACGTCGACCCGCCGGAACTGAGCCGCAGAGGTGCTGGCACCAGGCGAGCTCGTGAGTTGACCGATCGTCCGGAGACCGGAGACATCCTCGCCGAGGTGGCCCGCCGGGGAGCCGTCGAACGGGCCAGATTGGTCCGCTTCGGACTGACGCTTCCCGACGGCGTCGAGGGTGTTGAAGAGATCGCCGGAGGATGGCTCGTCCACAGGCCGACACTCGAGAAGTGGGTCGAGGACGCCGGGACCATCGTGAAGGCGAAGCTTGCGGCAGAGCCTCTGGCTGCTGGTGTACCCGAAAAAGCACTGGCCGAACAGCTGCGCCGGGTCGACCCTCCATTGCCTGACGGCGGCGGTCAGGAACTCGTCGCTGCCATCGCCTCTCGCGCCGGCCTCGATACGGTCAAGGGCATGGTCCGCCCGCCCGGGCACACCGCCGATCTGGGTCCGGCGGAGGCGGGCGTCGCCGAGGTGGAACGACGCTTGGCGGTCAATCCCTTCGCGGCTCCCGAGGCCGATGACCTGCGAGAGCTCCGACTGGGAGTGCGGGAGCTTGCAGTCGCCGAGTCCGCGGGACGGCTCCTGCGCCTCGGTGACGGTGTGGTTGTGTCACCACGGACGCCGGCACAGGCGATGCGACTGCTTGCTGGACTGGACCAGCCGTTCACGACGAGTGCGGCCAGGAAGGCTCTGGGTACCACGCGACGCGTCGTCATTCCCCTGCTCGAACACCTCGACGGTCGCGGTTGGACCCGCCGTATCGACAACACATCACGCGAGGTTGTGAGGTAGACGGACGCGCGCCTGAATGGAGCCTGACCCGCACCTTCGAGTGGCCCGATGGGCGGGCCGAGACCCGGGTCACGGATGCGTGCGGGCGCCCCGCGGTGCCGCAGAGCATCCAGCGAATTCTGAGTTGATGCTCACCAGCCCCTTCCGATTCGTTGCGGCGAGACTAAGCCACCTATGAGCGTCTCGGCATTGAACCGCCTTCCTGCGTCCGACAGTGTGGTGTGAGGCGATTACCGGAGCATCCCTGTGCCGAAAGCAGGAAGCAGATGTGTGCCGAATCCGATCAGGACGCCGTCCGGGCAGCTCGCCCGATCCAACAGGAAAGTGAGAACAGATGAAAAGCGTGCGCAAATTTGCGGTGACTGCACTGTCCGCTGCCGTCATCGCAGGGGGTCTCTCCCTGGGTGCGGCGACCTCGGCCGCGGCGGGTCCGATCACAGGAGCCGTCGACCAGCCGGGCGAGAACGTCTCGGGCGCCGGTCAGGGCCAGGGCGACGGCACAGCCGTGGGCATCGACGATCCGGATGAGCTCAGCTCCGAGCAGATCGAGACTGCTCGCACCATCATCGGCGTCGGTAAGGGGGCGGACCTGTCCGAGAAGGCCCAGAAGATCGCCGTGATGACCGCACTGCAGGAGTCGAGCCTGCAGAATCTCGACGGCGGGGATCGTGACTCAGTCGGAGCATTCCAGCAGCGCCCCTCGATGAACTGGGGATCGGCTGAGCAGGTGGAGGATCCCGTTTTCGCCTCGAAGTCGTTCTATGGAGTCAACCCTGATAGTCCCAATCCGGGCCTGACTCAGATCGGCAACTGGGAGAACATCGACCCGGGTCAGGCCGCGCAGGACGTGCAGTCCTCGGCATTCCCCGACGAATACGCGAAGTGGGAACCCCTTGCCGCGCAACTCGTCGATGACAACCAGGACGTCGACGATATCAAATGAGGTCGTTCGCTGGGGAGTCGGCGATGATCGACCTCATCGCCGATGCAGTCAGTGCACGCCACTGATCACGAGGTGGGGTTGTCGGAAGCGGATCGCCTCGCAGCCGGGCGAGGGCAACCTCCACGATCGCCGAGTGGTCAGGGAAAGCCTCGAGCGCGTGCCGCCCGGCATCCTCCTTGCTGATGATCTCCCCGGTCAGGAGGGTGTGGTGCATTCGCGCCGGCCCCAGCAGGCACCACTCCACAGCTCCAGCTGACAAGGTGCGTCGACCTCGGCGTGCGCTTTCAGCCAGCGGTGCCCAATACTCGCGGATGTTGCGCGCCACCCAATTGCGGAGTTCACCCGGCTCGGAGTCGAGATTCCAATCCGAGACGGGGCCACCGCGGACGGAGATGCCGCCGTCGACGAGTTCCTTCCAGATCACCGGATTGACGTCGAAAGCGCCCTGAGAGTCGAAGACCTCGCCGACGTGGGACGCGACCGGGTGGATCTCAGTCACCGCACGGGTGATCTCGGACTGCCAGACGAATACCGTGTTGCAGCATGCGCTGAACCCCATACCGCGTGTAGCACGGACGGTCAGACGGGGCACCTGAGCGAGATGCAGAAGCCTCAAGCGTGCCATGAGACTGCGGTGGACTTTCCACTCATCGCTGAGGACGGCGATGACATCGATATCGCTGCGGCCCGGTCGGTAGGCACCAAGGGCGATGGACCCACCGATTGCGCATGCGGTGACCGCACCCGGCAACAGCCGGTCTGCGACCCGCAGATACGACTCGACTGAGCGGGCAGCTTCCTCAGGCAGTCTCGAGTCCATGGGGCAAGAGTACTGTTTCGGCCTCGGCCGCAGTGCAGAGTCGACCGCAGTGCGGTGTCGACCGCAGTGCGTCGGTCGCAGTGCGTCGGCCGTGGTGCGGCGTCAACCGTGGTGCGGCGTCGGCCGCAGTGCAGAGTCGACCGCAGTGCGGCTTCGACACGCCGCGGGATCAGCACAATTCAACAGCCGTTAGCTCCGTGTTCGTTGCAGGCGACATTGTCCCTTCGAGAGGCTGGAGTCTGGGCGAGTTTTCAGGGGGCCGTGTGTCTCTCGGATGTGGATACTTCGCGCGGACCTGCCGCTCAACACAATGCCCATTGCTCTATTGAGCAGATTTCAGGAGAATCAGAACCGATGAAACTTGCACGAGCATTAGCGGTGACCGCTCTTTCCGCAGGCCTCCTCGCCGGTGGCGCGTCTGCGGCGACCGCAGCGCCTGCGGAGACCCTTCCTCCCGCGGGCAAGGCCTCGACTCCTGCGAGCACCGCCTCTGTTGGCGGTGAAGGTGCCAGGCCCCAAGACACCAGCCAGCTCTCGCAGGAGAAGATCGACAATGCCCGCACCATCATCGCCGTCGGCAAGGGCGCTGATCTCTCGGCGCAGGCTCAGAAGATCGCAGTCATGACCGCGTTGCAGGAGTCGAGTCTGCGGAATCTCGACAGCGGTGACAAAGACTCTGCCGGACTGTTCCAGCAGCGACCCTCATACGGTTGGGGTACCCACGGGCAGATCACCGATGCGGTGTACGCCTCGAAGTCCTTCTACGGAGTCAATCCAGAGTGCCCGAACCCGGGGCTGCTCCAGATCGCGGGGTGGGAGACGATGGATCCCGGCGCCGCGGCCCAGGCGGTCCAGGGCTCAGGACATCCCGACGCCTATGACAAGTGGGAGACGCTGGCCGAAGAGCTCGTCGACGAGAACCAGGACGTCGAGCCCATCAATTGACGCACCTATGTGTTCCGGCTGCTGCGAGCCCTGACTCCCGCTAGCCAAAAGTGCTCACGTAGAGCATTTGTGCTCTACCAGGGCACTTTTGGCTAGCGGAAGCGGAAGCGGAAGCGGAAGCGAGGTGGGCCAGCTCACCCCAGCGCGCCAGCGGCCAGCCGTCGCACCACTTCGGTGAGGTGGTGAAGGCCGGACACGAGGTCCTCGTCCTTCGTGAATTCCTGAAGATTGTGGGAGACGCCGCCGACGCTGGGCACGAAGAGCATGACCGTGGGCACGGTGTCCTTCATGTTCGTCGAGTCGTGTCCGGCCACGGTCATCACCCGCGCCGAGGTGAGTCCCAGGTCCTCGGCTGCCGATCGTGCCAGCTCGACCCCATCCTCGGAGTACGGGTTCTGATCCCAGCTGTGCTCTGCGACGATCTCGATCTCGACACCGACCTCCTCGCGGACCCGGGCGACCGTGGACATGAGGGATTCGTGGGCGGCGGCGATCACCTCGGCGCTGGGGGAGCGCAGGTCGAGCAGCAGGCCGACCTCACTGGCGACGACGACCGGGGAGTTGGGGTAGACGTTGAGCTCACCGCACGCCGTGTGCAGGTCCCCGGGCTCGAATTCGTCGACGAGTTCACGCGCGGCGACGACGAGCCGGGCGGCACCCAGCAGTGCATCGCGACGATCACCCATCAGCGTCGAACCGCTGTGGGCCTGCTCTCCGGTGACGCGGAACTCGAACTTATGAGCAGCCCACGTGGCGTTGACGAGGCCGATCGTCACCCCGTCCTCCTCCATGCTGCGGCCCTGTTGGACATGGATTTCGGCATAGGCCGCGATCTCCGGCGCGGTGAAGTCTCCGCGCTCGCCGATCGCATCGAGCGCCTCGGCGACGGTGACACCATGAGGATCGGTGGTGGCCAGTGCCGCCTCGAGCTCGGCCTTGCCGGTGAAGACATTGCTGCCCATCATCGACGGTTTGAAGCGCGAGCCCTCTTCGTTGAACCAGTTGATGACGGCGAGGTTGTACTTCGCCTTCGACGGCTCGGCGCGCAGCTCATCGGCGACGGCGAAGCAGGCGTGGGCCGAGGACATGACGCCATACGCCCCGTCGAAGCGGCCGGCGGTCGGCTGCGAATCCATGTGCGATCCGGTCAGCACATACGGGGCGCCGGGAACGAGCTCGAGCAGACCGAACTGATTGCCGATCGCATCCCGGTGGACGCTGAACCCATGCTTGTCCAGCAGCTCGGCGAACCATCTGCGCTGCTCACCGTCGGCCGCGCTCGCCGCCTGCCGATCCACGCCGTTCGTTCCCTCGACGGCGCCGAAGCGCGAATGCACCGACCAGTCGGCGAGGAACTCATCGTCCCTATCTGTCTGCGTAGTCGCTGGTGAAGAAGCTGGAGTCTGCGAGCGGGGAGTCTGCGTCATTGTTCGTCCTTGGCGGGGTTGTGGGGACTGTCGTGGATGGTCGGGGAATCGTCAGGTCGGGATCTCGTCAGGCCGGGATCTCGTCGACGGCCGGGATCTCGTCAGGCCGCGATCTCGTCGACGGCCGGGGGCATGAGCTCGGGGTCGATGAGGACGTGGACGAGCGCCGGACCGTCCGCAGCAAGGGCTCGGTCGAGCGCGGCCTCGAAGTCCTCGGTCCTCTCCACCCGTTCGCCGTGCCCGCCGAACGAGGACATCCATACTGCGAAATCGGGGTTGACCATGCGGGTGCCTGAGGGACGTCCGGGATAGTGGTTGACCTGGTGTTGGACGATTGTGCCGTACACGCCGTTGTCGACGACGATGATCAGCGGCTTCGCCCCGTGAGCGAAGGCCGTGGCCAGCTCCTGCCCATTCATGAGGAAGTCACCGTCACCGCAGATCGCGACCGCGCGACGCTCTGGGAAGACGAGCGAGGCCGCGACCGCACCGGGAACGGCAAGGCCCATGGCTCCGTTGCGGGCGCCGACGAGGCTCGCCGGCTCAAGATGCCGGATGAACCTGTGGCCCCAGATCGTGGCATTGCCGGCTCCGTATGTCAGAACCGCAGAGCCGCCGAGGCGGTCGTCGAGGATCCCGAACGCGACCCCGAGATCGACCCCAGTTCGAGGACGAGCACCAGCCACCTCGGCGTCGGGCCTGTGCTCGGCGACCTGGGACTGCACGTCTGAACGCGACTGCATCCACGCGTCGTTGCGTTCTCCGCGCAGGTCTGAGGCATCGATCGAGGTCAGAGCCGTGACGAAACTGCGTGGGGAGGCCAGGATCTGCTGGTCGATGCGCCCGGCATGCTGGGTCGCCTCCGGGTCGAGCCCCACTACAACGGTCTCCGCGTCGAAACCGCGGGTGTAGCCGTCGCTGGCGACATCGGATCGGGTGGCGCCGACGAAGACGAGGAGGTCGGCATCACCGTATCCGGCTGCGACCGCCTCGGTGCGGCCATATCCCAACCAACCGGCCCACGCGGGTCCGGTGTGGGGGACGGCGTCGTAGGCGCGCCAATCGCAGAAGACCGGGATTCCCGCCGAGGCGGCCAGGTCGAGCAGTGCGCGGCCGTGGCCTTCGTGCCACCCGTCCCCACCGAGGACGAAGGCCGGCTTCTGCGCGGCGGCCAAGCGCACGCTCAGCGATTCGAGGTCGATGGCCGAGGGGTGAGGTTCGGCGATCGGAGCAGGCGTCGTTGCTGGTGAGTCGGTCAGGCGGACGAGGACGTCCTCGGGCAGACCCACGACGACGGGACCGGGGCGACCGGAGGCGGCGATGCGCAGAGCATCGGCCGTGAGGTCACCGGCACGGTGCTCGTCGTCGACGATGATGACCTTCTTCGCGGTGGAGGAGAACCACTCGGGCAGGCTGAACTCCTGGAACGATTCCCGGGCGCGGTCCGCGATGGGCACGAGTCCGACGAAGAGGACGAGCGCGGTGGCGTCCTGGTAGGCGGTGTGCACGGAGATCATCGCGTTCGCGGCGCCCGGACCACGGGTGACCATGGCGATTCCGGGTCGCCCCGTCAGCCGTGATTCGGACAGAGCCATGAACCCTGCGCCGCCCTCCTGCCGGCACACGACGGTCTCGATGGGAGAGTCGTAGAGTCCGTCGAGGACGTCGAGGTAGCTTTCGCCGGGGACCGCGTAGATCCGCTCGATTCCGGCGTTCTCCAGGGTGTTGACGATGAGGTGACCGGCCGAGCGGGACATGCGTGTGGGCCCTTTCGTGATGGTGAGTGCAGATGGGTGCTGGTGGTGGGAACGCTGGTGGCGGGAGTGCTGGCGCTGCGCCGTCTGTCCTCAGTGCTTGAAGCCGGGCAGGTCGACGCTCAGGCGCGGTGCGATGGCTCCGGCGAAGGCCGTGAATAGGGACAGGAAGGCCAGCATCGCGGCTGCCGGCCACCAATGATCGGCCGCCGCGGCGACGAACCCGGTGGCGAGCAGCGGAATGAATCCGGAGATCATGCCGGCGACGTTCTGTGCCAGGGCGACACCGGTGTAGCGGGTGCTGGCCGGGAACAGGCCGGTCATGACTGTGCCCGAGGCGGCGTAGGGCAGTGACAGCGTGCCGACGGCCAGGGTCATGGCGAGGACGACGAGAACCGGGTTCCCGGATGCGAACATGAGGAAGGCAGGAACCGAGACCACGGCCGAGGCGATGCCGCCCCACAGGATGACCTTGCTGGCCCCGAACTTCGTTCCGAGCGATCCGCCCCAGATGAGGGCGAAGATCTCGACAGCGGCGGCGACCATGCTGCCCAACAGCAGAAGCGAATCGTCGTAGCCGAGGACGTTGACGCCGTACCAGACGCAGAATGCGGTGACGAGGTAGAAGCCGCCGACGCCGAGGAGGGCCGCGGCCATGCCGACGATGATCTGCTTCCAGCTGTCGCGGAAGGTGGTGCGCACGGGGCTCTTCTCGAGCTCGCCGGAATCCTCGAGCTGGCGGAAGACCGGGGATTCTTCGAGGCGGCTGCGGATGTAGACGGCGACGAGGAGGAGTGGGATGGCGGCGAGGAACGGAATGCGCCAGCCCCAGGCGCTGAAGCTGTCCGCCGACAGGATCAGGGTCATGACGAAGAAGCCGCCGGAGGAGAGGATCGTGCCGATTGGCGAGCCGATCTGCGGGATTGCGGCGTAGCGTGCGCGCAGGTGAAGCGGGGCGTTCTCGACGACGAGCGTCATGGCGCCCGACCATTCGCCGCCGACGAAGAGTCCCTGCAGGATGCGCAGGAGCACGAGCAGGACAGGTGCCGCGAAGCCGATCGCGGCGTAGGTCGGGAGCGCGCCGATGAGGCCGGTGACGATGCCGATGCCTACGATTGTGACCATGAGGACTTGACGGCGGCCGAGCTTGTCGCCGATGCGGCCGAAGATGAGTCCGCCGATGGGACGGGCGGCGAGTCCGACGCCGAAGGTTGCGAAGGATGCCAGCGCAGCGGCAGTGGCGTTCTCGCTGGTGAAGTACTGCACGTTGAAGACCAGTGCCGCAGCCGCGCTGAAGAGGAAGAAGTCGTACCATTCGAGCGCGGTGCCGAGGAGGGCGCCGAGCGCGACCTTGTTGGCGTCTTTGACGCTGAGTTCATGAGTTGCGGAGTATTCCGCCGCAGCTGTGGGATCGGTGTGGCTCATGTTTCTCTCCATCGAGTGCGGGACTGGGTGGCAGGGTTGGGTTGCAGGGCATGGTCGGCTAGGGCATTCAACCTGTAACTTAGAACACTACAGAGTGAGATCGCACGATTTCGAGTATCTTTTGCCCCGAGATCTCGGTTGCCTATTGTGCATCTGCACAGCCTTACGCACATAGTCTAGGACGATGCCGCCAACACACGAGAGACAGCTCAAGGATCAGCCGCTGCCCGGTGACCGTCAGCGCTGGATCGAACTCCTCGACGCCCTCGATCTCGAGCAGCTCACCGAACGGTTCATGTCCCGAGTCGTCAGGGTGCCCGGCTACGATCCCGCACCGATTCCAGTCTCGGAGCTGAGACGGACCGGGCTCGTCTCATTCCAGTCTCTCGTCGAGGGCCTGCGCGCCGGCGGTTTCGACGGGCCGGTTGCGGTGTCCACGGAGGTCGGGGTCTCTCGCGCTCGTGCCGGGATTCCGCTGGAGGCGCTGATGACGGCGATCAGACACGACTTCAACGTCCTGTGGGAGGCCCTGACCAGGGTCGCGACGCAGGATGATGCGGAGCTCGTCATCCGGCACACCGGGATCGTGCTCTCCACCGTCGACGAATACGTCTCCCAGGTTCAGCATGCCTACACGGCAGAGCGGGAGCGGATGCGCGAGGAGGAATCCTCCGTCCGGCAGGGGCTCATCGCGGGACTCTTCGATGATCTTAACCCGACGGACGAGCGTCTGGCCACAATCGCCTCGGCGCTGGGCCTCGACCCGGACGGCCCGCTGCTGGTCGTGGCCGCGCGCGGTGAGGACACCTCGGCGCTGCGGGTTCTCGTGTCCGATCATGAGCGCGCGGGCGGGACCATGTTCACGCACCACCTCGGCGATGTCCTCATTGCCTTCACCGGGTCATCCGAGCTCTCCGGGTCGCGATTGGAGACGGTCGGACGTCGGCTCGCCGCGGCGCGGGTGGGCCTGGTCAATACCCGTGGAATCGGGTCCCTGCGCAGGTCAGCGTTGACAGCTCGGGATCTTGCGCAGGTGCTCACCGCCGCCGAGGTGGGGGCGATGACCTGGGAGCGCGGGTGGGCCAGATTGGCCGCTCAGGCGCTGAACGCGGCGGGGAATTCCATCGTCACCGACGTCGAACGGGCGCTCGCCGTCTGCGGAGAGGGCGAACGAGAGCGCCTCGTCGAGGCCGTGCACACCTACCTGCGCTCGGGGAGCATAGGGGCGAGTGCCGCCGAGCTGTTCTGCCATCGCAATACGGTGGCCAACCGCCTGCGCCGATTCGCCGACCTGACCGGGGTGGACCCGACGATCCCCGCCGAGGCGGCCCGCCTCGTTGTCGGGTGGGCGTGAACCGCAGCGCCGTCACGGAGATGCGGACGCGAGCTCGCCACTGCGTCGGTATGACGGCCGACGTTCAGGCGATGCTGGTATGAATTGATAGTTCAACTACCTGAGGTAGGCGCCTCAGTGAGACGTTATGGGGAGACATCGTGAGCACACAGACGACACGGCCACTCGATCACCTGGGCTTCATCCATCTGGTTCCCTTTGATCGCAGGGACCCGGCACGGGGGCTGCAGGAGGGCATCGAGCTCTTCAGGTTTGCAGAGGAACTCGGCCTGGACAGCGGCTGGGTGCGTACCCGGCACATGCAGTACGGTCTGCCGTCTCCGGCGGTGTACTTTGCCGCGCTGGCCCAGCATACGCGGCGCATCGGCTTGGGGAGCGCGGTGATTCCCGTCGGACATGAGAACCCCTACCGCCTGGCCGAAGACCTCGCTGTCGCCGATGTGCTCTCCGGAGGGCGAGTGCTTCCCGGGCTGAGTGTGCATCCTCCTACATTCACCGAGGAGGTCAACGATCTGGTCTTCGATGAGGGCTGGAGTGGCAGCGATTTCAGCTACAGACGCATCGAACGGCTGAGGGACTTCCTCGCCGGAGCTCCAGTGCGAGAGAAGCCCGAGTACCAGGGGTTCGGGGGAGACATCGATTCCGAACGAGTCGAACCGAACTCACCAGGGCTCTCGGACCGGCTCTGGTACGGCGGTGGTTCTCTGAAATCAGCCACCTGGGCCGGAGGTGCCGGGCTCAACTGGCTGATGAGCAACATCTCCTCCGCCGAGGACGGCATCGAGGACTTCTCGCTCAACCAGGCCAACCAGATCCAGACTTTCCGCAAGGCCAGGACCGGTGACGCCGGAGCTGACGGTTCGAGCGGCGAAGGCCGAGTCAGCATCGCTCGGGTCATCGTCCCCACTGATGGTGCCAGCCCCCACCAGGTGAGGAGGTATCGCGACTATGCGGAGGCCAGGACTCCGCGGACGAAGAAGGTCCACGGGAAGAACACGATCATCGCCACCGATGTGCTGGGGTCGAACGAGGAGATCGTCGATCGGCTGCTCAGCGATCCGGCGTTCGCGCAGTCCGATGATTACCTCTTCGAGCTGCCCTTCGAGTTCGAACTCGAGGATTGGAGGCACATCCTCCACCAGCTCGCGACCGAGATCGGACCGAAGCTCGGGTGGGCACCGACGATGTGAGTGAGTCGGGGTCGGCCGCGTTGGGGCAGTCGCGAGCCGTCGTTCCTCAGCCGAGGCGATGTTCCTCAGCCGAGGCGATGACGGAGGATGCCGAGGAACTCGTCGGCGCGCTCGACCTGGCGAGCGAGTTTCTCACGTCTGGCATCGGCATCGTCGAGCAGTGCCAGCAGTTTTCGCCGAGCCTCGACTCGTTCCTCCTCGGGTGAGTCGCCCTCCAGGATGTCCAGGTGGGCCAGCAGCTCACCCATCTCGGCGGTGGAATAGCTGAGGGCCTTCATCCGCCGGATCGTCATCAGGCGCCGAAAGTCCTCATCGGTGTAGACCCGGAAACCGCCCTCGGTTCTGCCCGTGGCTGGAATGAGTCCGATGTCTTCGTAGTGTCGCAGGGTCCGTGAGGACAACCCCGACTTCTCCGTCATCTCGCCGATGTGCATGCCATGCACCCTTTCGTCGCCTCCGGTCCCGCTCCAGACTTGTGCCGGACTCGCTGTGGTCTCGCTCCGGACTCACTCCGGTCTTGTGCCGGCCGCAGGAACTGGTTTGCACCAACTTTAACGCAACGTTAATGTTGTTTCCGGACCCTGACGTGCCGTGAAGGTTCGTGACGACTCCCGGCACACCCTCGTTTCCCGTTTTCTTCCTGCCTCTAGGAGCCCCTTGTGTCCACCACCCTGCCCCCAGACAGTGCGCGGCTCAATCCGACACCGGAGGAGCGCCAAAGTGTGCTCCGGACGCTGAAGCGGCCCGGTTGGCTCAAGACCGAGATTCTGGGCGGGCTCGTCGTCGGTCTGGCGCTCATCCCCGAAGCGATCGCCTTCTCCGTCATCGCCGGCGTGGACCCGCGAGTCGGACTCTTCGCATCATTCACGATGGCCGTGACTGTGGCGATCCTCGGCGGACGCCCGGCAATGATCTCTGCGGCGACCGGTGCAGTGGCGCTCGTCATCGCACCCTTGGTGGCCTCGCACGGCACCGACTACTTCATCGCCACCGTCATCCTGGCAGGTCTGATCCAGGTGATTCTGGCGCTGGTCGGGGTCGCTCGCCTCATGCGATTCATCCCGCGACAAGTCATGGTCGGATTCGTCAATGCCCTGGCCATTCTCATCTTCATTGCCCAGGTGCCCGAACTCTTCGACGTCCCGTGGCTGGTCTACCCACTGTGTCTGCTCGGCCTCATCATCGTCTTCGTCCTCCCGAAATTCACGTCCATCGTGCCGGCGCCCCTGGTCGCCATCGTCGTCCTGACCCTTCTCGTCGTGCTCTTCGCCTGGGATGTTCCCAATGTGGGTGACAAGGGACAGCTGCCTGAGTCGCTGCCGACCCTCCTTGTTCCACAGGTGCCGCTGACACTTGAGACGCTGAAGATCATCGCCCCCTACGCGGTGGCGATGGCCCTGGTCGGTCTGCTCGAATCACTGATGACGGCCAAACTCGTCGACGATGTCACCGATACCCGTTCGAACAAAACTCGAGAGTCCTGGGCGCAGGGCGTGGCCAACATCGTCACCGGGTTCTTCGGCGGCATGGGCGGCTGCGCGATGATCGGGCAGACCATGATCAACGTCCGTGCCTCGGGGGCTCGGACACGGATCTCGACGTTCTGCGCCGGTGTCTTCCTGCTCATCCTCGTCGTCGTCCTCGGCGACATCGTTGCGCTGATCCCCATGGCCGCATTGGTAGCGGTCATGATCTTCGTGTGCTGGGCGACCTTCGACTGGCACTCCATCCGCCCCAGCACTCTCAAGCGGATGCCGAAGTCAGAGACCACCGTCATGTTGGTCACCGTTGTTGCGACTGTATGGACGAACAATCTGGCGATCGGAGTGATTCTCGGTGTGCTCGTGGCCATGGTCGCCTTCGCCAATCGAGTGGCGCACTTCGTCAGCGTCAACCGTGAGATCGTGGAATCTGACGGACGTCCGAGTGTCCGCTACACCGTCAACGGTGAACTGTTCTTTGCATCCTCTAACGACCTGTACACGATGTTCGACTACGCCGAAGACCCTGAGCGCGTCATCATCGACATGCACCAGTCTCATCTCTGGGACGCTTCGACGATCGCTGCATTGGACTCTGTGACCGACAAGTACGAGCACTATGGAAAGCATGTAGAGATTGTGGGACTCAACGATGCCAGTGCCAGAATGCGGGCCCGCCTCGGCGGTCAGGGTCTTTCGTAGCTCTGGTCGTGCGGTCCGGTCAGCGCGATCGCATGACCGTCGACCGCGTGGACGAATCGTCCCTCGGGATCGCCTGGAACCCGGCCGCCGATCTCAGGGGCACCTCGGGCAACATCAGGGTCGACGACCATGCCACATTATTAGTGTAGACCGGCTGTAGTTAATAGATATGAGGACTCCCGAGCGCGCGGGAAGCTGCGTGCGCTCAGGAGTTATCGCATTTCCGCTCTGAGGTACTTTCATGCGATTGCCAAGTAGCTAATATGCTAGGTCAGCAAAATCAGCCTACCTTGTAACTGAAATTCCCTGCAATGCTAATCTCGTTCTTCAAGACGATGTTTCCAGACAATTCATCAGGCTCCAAGCGGCATATCTTCCATTTGCTACTAAACAGTAGCTAATCAATTCGTCGGTTCCTGATTCCATTCGGAGTCGGGGACACCGTTCACTTCTTCATGCCCTTCGGGAATGTCGAATCGTTGAGCGGTGAGATCACGGGGGAGCAGTTTGAACCCCTGCCAGTGCATCTCCATGGGCGACTGCTCTTCATCGCGGGGGACATGATGGAATCCGACAGCGACCCACGACACGACGTCGTCGAGCTTCTGACCCTTGCCGTCATCGACGAACTCAGGGACTCCACGGCCGCAATCGCCTCGATTGTTCGTCGCATACTGTTCGCATTCGTTGAAGTTCGTGAAGCCGACGTCGTACCCGGGTTCCTCCTCGTGGGAGTGGGCATGTTCGACGTCATCGACGAACTCGAATGAGTCCGATTTTCCGGTATCGATCTCATAGGAGATGGGATGGCCGTCGTCGTTGAGCACATCAGCGTTGAGGACTCGCCACCAACGGCGGTCCTTCCATCGTGCGAGAGCCGGGTGCTCGATATCCTTGAGCTTTCCGGTCATGATCGGTGATTCCGGTCCGGATTCGCCCGTCGGTGTGGCGTCGAACTGCTGCGCCTTCATTCCGCCTTCGCCTCCGAGTCCCCAACGGACCTTCCAGACGGCGTTATGCGAATGACTTGCCGCATGTTCATCGTCTCCGACGTCCCAACCGTGGTCCTTGTCCGTGTAGTCGGCAGGCGAGAGGTCGCCGGTTGCCCCGAGCTGCACGTCGATGGATCCATCCGAGCCGAATGTGTACTGAGAGACGTACTCGTACCAGCCCACTCGCGAAACCGTCGACAGTCGCAGGGCGTTCTTGCGATCGGAGGCTGGTGCTACGAGATCACTCGAATGATAGGCGAGTCCGTCGTCGATGACCTCGGTGCACAGGACATTGCGTGTCTCGCTCTCTCCGTACTTGCCGTCGCCGATCTTCGGGATCTCCATCGAGTTCAGGTCTCCCGCGCAAGCATCGGCCTTCAGCGTCTTCATCTTGCGGCCGCCGAAGCCGGCCGCAGTGATATCCGATGTATTGCGTTTTCCGGTGTCGTACGGGACTTCCAGCTGAGCGATGGAGGCAGAATCGATGATTCTGATCGGGTCTTTGCCAGGGGGCGCGATGAAGACTTCGGAGAGACTGAGGCCGAAATCGGGATGAACACCCCAGCACATCGTCCAGGTCGCTCCGCTGGATAGGGTCTGTGAGACCTTCTTCTCGGGCTCCTTGCAGCTGCTGGAGGCGACTGCGGAGGAATCCGCGGTCTTCGCGTCTTCGGGTGAGGTGTCACCTCGAGTGCACGCCGAGACGAAGAGGATGAGACATAGTCCTCCTGCCACGATCTGCAACAGACGTCTGTACGTGGAGGCATGTCTACTCAAGGGTGCTCAGCTCGTCTTTCCCGGCGGTATCTCATGGACAAATGGGAGTGGTGGCGGCACATGAAATGTGTCGCCACCACTCGGGTGCTCATCTCGCGATGAGCGTCATGCATTCGCTGTGTTCGTGAACGTGTGTACTGCAACTTTGTCGATTGCGATGGCTGGCATCGCGATCAGCAACGGACAGGAGAGTCACAAGCCAGGGAACAGATTGCGTGGGTCGAACATCGACCTGTCGCTGTGCGGGTCGACCGGTCCCGGCTTGACAGCGTCTGCTGACTCGCCGCAAGGGTCGGTGCGGACTCCGGCGTTGCCGAAGCCCATCCGTGACTTGCCACCGGCAACGCCGAGGCTCAGGGCGGAGACGTCCACGCCGCTGACGACCTTCTCACCGTCCGCGGTCGTGCACTCAGTTGTCTCCTGGTGGTTGATCTGCAGCGAAACGAGGTTATCTGCCAGCAACTCGAGGAATGGATCAATTGCCGCGCGGATCGGGACCGTCATCATGTCGGTTTTGATCGTGGTGAACGCCTTGTACAGCAGGCCCGATGGGTCCGAGAGTTTGTCATAGATCGGGCCTGTGACGGTCTTCATCGAGTTCATCACGGCGTCGATCGTTGTGCAGGACACCGATCCCGTTGCACCCGAAGGTTTGCAGTCGTAGTTGCTGACCTTCCCGGTGAGGTCCATGTCCCATCCGGCGGTGGTTCCATCGAGAGCGGTGATATCAACGTTCACTTTCGCGGTGCGCAACGATTCGATCGCTGTGTCCACTGCGACGTCGATGACCTTCTCAATGGCGTCGTGGATGCTGCTGGCGATGAGCGGATATGTCTCATCGTCGATCAGCTCGGAGTTCGGGTCCTGGTTGTTGATTCCGACCGGACGATCGGTCACGCCGTCGTCGTTGCCGCCGAGGCGGGCGAGGTCGACCTCCACCGAGCCTTTTCCAAGGTCGATCGTGGCGAGTCCGTCATCGGTCTTGATCGGTGCACGCAGGATCGCATCGAGTACGTCTTCCTCGATGTTGGAGGTGACGGTCGTGTCGACCTTCATTCCCGGGAGGGCTTTGCCAAGTCCGAGTGCGTCGTTGACCTTATCGGCCACTTCGTCTTCCATCTGACCAGCGGCGTCCGACACTCCGTCGCCGGCATCTTCGATGGCGGGGGAGTGGAGATTGAGCTTTGCGTCACCGACGCGGTACTGTCCGTATCCGCCCACACCGTCTGGATCCTGGAGCTCGCCGTCAACTGCTTCGACCCAAGCGCCGCCGAGTCCGAAGTTCAAGTCAGCCTGGTCGATGAGTCCGTCGGTGACATCAGACTTTCCGGTGGCGTCGACCACCGATAGGAGGTCGACGCTCGCGGTGCCGAAGTCGCTGTCTTTGCCGTCGAGCGTGAGTCCACCGTCGGCGCCGACGATTCCGGTGACGGCCTTGCCGTTCTTGGAGTCGGCAGCGGTGGATTCGCTGTGGATGGCGCCGGCTTCACCGAAGCTGAGGAAATCATCGAGCGGGATCTCATAGCCTGCACCGAAATCGACGACCTCGTCGCCGCCGATGGCGGCGTTGAAGGCTTCGCGGTTCGGGCCCGGATCCGATTTGGAGGCGGCCTTGGACTTACCCAGTGCGACAAGTTCTTTGGAGTCCAGAGTCATGCCTGCGACACTGGCTCCGGCCTCAGTCGGCTCATCGGCTTTGACGTCCTGTGCCGATACCGCGGTCGAAGCCAACAATGTTCCCGCGATTCCGACGGCCACGCCAGGCAGAATTCGCCTGAGAACCATCTTTTTCCTTCGATGACCATCGTGGGGACGTGATTGCACGTGGTGAGACACGAATTTACCTCCAAAGTACCGCTCGTTGTTTGGACCGCTCCCTCAGATGTCGGCATATGCACCAACGAGCGTTACCCACAGGACATACTTCCGAAACACTCAGGCCGTGTCCAGAGATTTTCAGAGTTCCACTCAACTTTGACACGAAGAACAAGCCTGGTTGTGATGTGCAACAATTGCTGGATAGCGACAGGAGATCTCAGGTTTTGCGTCATCGTCGATCTTTCTCATTGATTTATCCACCTGAAGCGAGGTATTTTCGTGACCGTCCTTCCTGTGTATTCTGCGCCACGGAAAGTACGTACACAGATAACGGCTTTTCTCCAGGGGAAATCAAGGTGAATTGTCCTTGGGCCGAATGTGGCGGTGACCAGGGATCATGCGTGCATGACTAGCTTGAAATTTGTACTATCGATATGCATCGGTTGGACGCGAGGTTGAGGAATGGGTACAGGGTTGCACCTTTCAGAGATGAGCTGGCCGGCGGGAGCGCTGACGATGTCGGATGCCGATCAACTCGTGTATTGGGCTGATTCTCAGATGCCGCGCATTGTCAGGGATGCCCACAACATGATTCTCGAGCGAATTCCGCTCTACGAGCGCGCGGATCCGCTTCTTCAGAAGGACCTTCACAGATCGATCGAGGACAACCTGAGGGCCGCGGTCACCGAGATGCACCAATGTCACGACGCGTTGCAGATGACGGCGCCCCATGAGACAGGCAGACGTCGAGCCCAGCAGGGGATCCCTCTGGCCGAAATCCTGCAGGCGAACCATCTGAGCTTCGGTGTTCTGTGGGACGCGCTGGTCGAGGCGGCGAGGTCTGGTGGCGATTGCGAAGCCCCGGAAGCCATTTTCGCGGTGGCAACTCGGCTGTGGTCAGTCGCGGATGCGCACGCATCGGCGTTGACTGATTCCTATCGGGCCGCATCGGCTGAGCTTCTCGCCGAAGAGGGGCGCCGGCGCTCGGCTCTGGTCGAGTCGCTGCTCGCAGGACGGCCGAGTCCGGATTGCAGCTCCTGGGAGATGGCCACATTGCTCGGCCTGGCCCCGGGTGCGGATCTCATCGTGGTTGCTGTCGACAAACGTAACCAGGCAGGTGGGGATCTGGCCGACGTGGAGCGGAAGCTCGCGGACCAGGGTATTGTCTCTGGGTGGCAGCTGACGCCGACGCTGCAGCTCGGAGTTGTGTCGCTGCACTCCGAGCAGCACGAAGCCGCCCTGAATGTTCTGACAAGCATTGCGGTACGTGCAGGAGTGAGCCCGCCATACAGGGCGTTGTCCGAGACGCCACGTGCCCTGCAGCTGGCACGTACTGCCCTGTCGACATTGCGACCAGGTCAGACAGAGGTGCGTGAGTTCAATTCGAGTCCTTTGGCTGCGCTCCTCGCATGTGAGCCGAACGAGGGTCGCCGGCTGGCCTATGAGGTGCTCAGCGGGGTCTTGGAACTGCCCGCCGCGGACCGTTCGATGATACTCGACACGCTCGTTGCCTATTTCGACAACGAGGGCTCGGCCGAGCGCGCCGCCGAACAGCTGTACTGCCACTCCAACACTGTCCGCTATCGACTTCGCCGTGTGCACGAACTCACGGGACGCTCGCTGAAAGATCCGCTGTGCGTAGCGGAGCTCGTCAGCGCGGTGTTTTCACTGCGGATGTGCAAGTTGTATACGGCCAGCTCTTCGATTGCCTGATGAACAGCTTCGTCACCCCAGTCCCTCGAAGCTCTGTCCGTGCGGCCCGGTCAGTGCGATCGCCTGTCCGTCGACAGCGAGCACGAATCGTCCGTCCGGTTCTCGGTCAAGCTGAGCTCCGATATCCGGCAGCACTCTGCCTCCCTCATTGCTGATCCACACGACGTCGTCACGCGATCGCATGAGAGCGGCGAAGCCTTCGCGTTCGGCCGGTTCGACATAGGCGAGCACCGCGCTGTGGAATACGACCTTCTGCGTGCCTGCGGGAGCCTCGGCCAGCACGGATTCGACGGTCTCGAGCAGATCGCCCGGCACCAGCCTCGGCGGGTCAGCGGACACGAGGGCGGCCGCGGCACTCAGACGATCCCGGCGCAGTCCGTGCTCCGGCCAGACCAGGGAGCGTAGCCATTCCTGCTGGTCACCGTCGGCGATGTTGAGGGGATTGAGATCGATTCCGGCTCGCCAGGTGACCTCGGGGATCCGCTCGGGCGGCGTGGCATTCGTCATTTCGCAGGCGAGTTCGACAGTGCTCGGGCCATCCTCGGGGTGAAGGGCCAGCGACCCTGACTCTGTGCTGTACATGTAGCTGTAACGATCGGGGTACAGGCACAGGCCAGCCGAGGCGCCGACCTCGATGAGCGACAGGGGCGCGGAGATCCGGGCCAGCGCTGGCAGGATCACGGCACAGCGTCCGGCTTCATTGGTCTGAGTCGACCGCGCAGACATGAGTGCCCGTGTAGCCGGCCAGTTCTCCTTCAGCCAGGTGCGCAGGCTCGCGGAACCGTGGTCGCCGCCCATGAAGTGATCGTCACCGGCGCCGAGGTGGCGGGCAGCGGCGAACAGAAGGTTGGCCTGGCGCTTCTGCTTGGGAAGTTCGAGGAGCAGTTCGATGATCTCCTCGTCCTCCGCTATGCCTCGTGCCCACGCAGCGTAGGTCGGTGAAGTGCCGCTCGCCTCGTAGCGTGCGAACTTCAGGTAGTAGTCACGCAGCGACTCTGCCGCGAGCTCCGTCATCGGCTGCATGGTGAGTCCTCCTCTTCGAGAAAACCTTGACACGTGATGAACTGATTCCATACTGTGGTCATACACAGGGCAAGATTTGAAGAATTCCTGGTGGGGAGTCTTCGTCTTGCCTTTTTCGTGTTCTGACTGCCTACCAGGAAATGACAGAGAGGTCATTTCAATGGCAAGTCAAGTACTGCGAGGCGTTTCCGACGTCGTCGCCTATATCGACGCACGACCCAGCATACGCGGACGCGCAGCCTGGATTTGGTGGCTGGCCCTCGGAGGCCTGTTCCTCGACGCGTTCTCAAACTCAGCACTATCGGCGGGTCTCGGCCCGATGACGTCGGAGCTCGAACTAGAGCCCACTCAAGTCGCTTTGCTAACGTCCATGGCGTCATGGATCGCGCTGGTATTCAACCCGATCGGTGGGTGGATGGCCGATAGATTTGGTCGAGTTCCACCGCTCATTCTGGCTAAGATCATCGCGCTCATCGGCGCGCTGCTCGCCGCATTTGCCCCAAGCTTCGAACTGGTAGTTGCTGGACGGTTCTTCGTCGGAGCTGCCTATGGCATCGACTTCGCCATTGCTATGGCGGTGCTCGCAGAGTTCACTCCTGCGAAATTCCGCTCCCGCCTCAACACCTGGCAGGGAATTTGGTACACCGCAGTGTCCTCGAACCTCATCCTCGCCATTGGGTTCTACAATCTCGACGTCGGCGACGCGATATGGCGTTGGGCGCTCGGTTCGGCTGGCGTGGTCGCTTTGGGTCTCTTGGTATTGCAGGCGTGGAAGCTCGTTGAAAGCCCCACCTGGTATGCCCGCAAAGCACGCCTGGATCGGGCCGCAGACTCGATGTCGAAGATCTACGGCGAACCTTTCGTCGCAGCCGCAGCAGAAGACCGCTTCCCGGTGGTCAATCTCGCAAACAGAGGTGCAGCTAATATTGCGCTGATCTTCCGCGGGATCTACCTGCCGCGCACCATCCTCGCCGCAACGGTGCAAATGGGGCAGTCGATTCAGTACTTCGCCGTGGGGTGGTACCTGCCGATCATCTCGATCGCGATCTTCGGAGAGGGAAACTTCGTGCTCGCCACAGTCGGCACGCTGATCTTCAATGTCTTCGGCATCATCGGCGGTTTCAGTTCGCCGTTCATCGCCGGGAAGCTCGGGTTGCGCAAGGCCTCAGCTGTGGGGTTCAGCCTCGTATTCGTCATGCTGCTCATCCTCGGCTTCTTCTTTGACTCGATGCCATTGTGGCTGGCTTTCATCGTTCCTTCCCTGTTTATTCTCTTCCACTCTGGCGGACCAGGAGCTAACGGAAAGAGCCTGTCGACTCTGTCCTTCCGCAGTGAACTTCGTGCCGGGGCCAACGGCATCATCGGGGCTATCGGCTCTCTCGGTGCTGCGCTAGGACTCATGGTGTTCCCGATCCTGAAAGAGGATCTTGGTCTGGGACCGACGTTCCTGATCCTCGCCGTGGTTCCCCTGGCCGCGGCGATCGTCTGCTGGGTGATCAAATGGGAACCCACACGCACCGAAGTGAGTCCCGATGAGGAGCTCGACGCGCCTCAGTTCGCTGCAGACAAGGTCGTCACCTCGCAGGAAGAGTCGGTATGAGAAGAGCGGTATTGGCCATCGACGAGGGCACCACAGGTACCCGGGCTGCGTGGGTGACGGAGACAGGTGAGGTCGGTGGTCTGCATTATCAGCGCTTATCCGTGGCGTCCCCACGCGCTGGCGTTGTCGAACAGAGTGCAGCAGAGATTCTCGATAGTACGCTGAGCGTGCTCAGGGCCGCCTATGCATCGGCGGTGGACAACGGCCTTGAGATCACATCGGTGTCGATAGCCGCTCAACGGGCAACAGCGACTCTGTGGGACGCAGTGACTGGCCAGCCGTTAGCTCCATCGATGGTGTGGCAGGACAGCAGACACAGTGCGGAACTCGCCAGCCTGGCTGGAGTGTGGGACCAGAGATTATGGCCGAGTATCGGCCGCCCCACCGGAGTCAGGTCGGTCTATCTGTGGGCCAAGCATCAGCTCGAGGACCCAGACCATCCGGAGGTCAAGCAGGCGTTCTCCGCCGGTCGGCTTGTTTTCGGCACTGTTGACACATGGTTGCTGTGGAACTTATCCCGCGAAACCACGCCGATGGTCGGAGCCACCAATGCGACGAGCTCGGGATCCTATCTGCTGGGCGAGCATGCCTATCGATATGACTACATCGACGAACTCGGCTTCCCGCGCGAACTGCTTCCACAGCTGCGTGATGACGTTGGCGATTTCGGAACTCTGCGCCCGGAGATCCTCGGTCCTGAATTGCCGATTCATGTGGCGATCGGCGACCAGCATGCGGGAATCGTAGGTCTCGGTGCTGTCAGCGCGGGTCAGGCAATGTGTGTGCACGGAACCGGATCGTTTGTTGATCTGAATGTCGGCGAAGTGGTGCCGGAGAACACCGGCCGCCATGAGGGAGCACTGAGTCTTGTCGCCTGGCGAGCGGCCGCACGTTCGATGTATTCCGTCGAAACTTTCACCGCAACCACCGGATCGGTCGTTGATTGGCTGGTCAACACACTGAGGCTCTTCGACTCCGCCGAGCAGCTCTCCGAACTGGCGGGCAGGGGAGGGCACTCACGAGCGGTCTCGATTCCGGCACTGACCGGGGTGCGAATGCCTCAGGTTCACACCGGAGTCGGTGCCCTCATCGGCGGACTGTCGACCGCCACCACACGTGAAGATGTTGCGTATTCGGTGCTCGCGGGCATCGCTCATTCAGTGACCTGGTGCCTCGAAGCCAACGAAGACGTCGCTGGCCTGAGGGCCGATCAAGTGATTGTGGGTGGCGGTCTGTCGAAGAGCGAGCCGCTTATCCAGCTTCAGGCGGACCTGACAGGGGTTCCCTTTCTTCGTTATCACGACACGGACAAGGCCAGCCTGCGCGGTGCGGCCTTCCTCGCGGGTGTGCACACCGGCATGTGGGCTGACCTCGCCGAGGCGAAATCTACTCTGGGTACCCCCGACGTGTTCGAACCGCGGATCTCCGATGCCGAACGAGAAGACAGGCGCGGAGACTGGCGGGTCCGAGTGAAAGCCGAGATCGAGCTTGCCGACGCACGGGTATCTCACAACTCGCAAGATTTCAGACGCGACAGAAAGGAAAGAGCAGTATGAAGCTGCCGACTAGAAGGCTGCGAAGACAAGCGCGTGACCTGTCACCAACTACGCCGGTGAAACTCGACCGGGAAGAGAGCATCGCTCGTTTTGAACAGGAGACCTTCGACCTCGTCGTCGTTGGAGGGGGGATCACCGGAACCTACGTCGCCCTCGACGCCGCGCTGCGTGGTTACCGGGTGGCGTTGCTGGAGAAGGATGACTTCGCTTCAGGGACTTCGAGCAAGTCGTCGAAGATGGTCCATGGTGGTCTACGCTACATCGAGCAGGGCAATCTGCCACTCGTCCGGCATTCCCTGCTGGAACGACAGCGTTTGCGTCGCAATGCTGGCCATCTTGTGCAACGACTGCCGTTCCTGTTCCCCATCCTTTCCGTCGACGGGATCTTTGATCGTCGATTAGCCAAGGGGTTCGAGTCTCTCCTCTGGTCCTACGATCTGGCCGGCGGTTGGCGGGAGGGCGTCCTGCACCGCAAGCTGTCCCCTGAAGAGGTTCTCGCCCAGTGCCCGCTCTTCAAGGAAAGAAACCTTGACGGTGGACTCATGTACTACGATGCTCGCGTTGATGACGCGCGATTGACGCTCACCGTTGCCCGGACGGCGGCCTTCCACGGAGCGGCGATCGCCAACCATGCTAAGGCCGCAAGCGTACTGCGCAGTGGTGGCAAGGTCTCAGGCGTTCTTGCCGAGGTGGATGGCAGGGAGGTGACTATCCGTTCCCGATCCGTTGTAGTGGCTGTTGGGTCCTGGCTGCGAGACTGGGACCCCGCCTCGGCGGACGTCGACAAGCCGAGCATCCGACCGGCCAAAGGTGTGCACATCGCCGTCCCCTGGGAGAAGATCCAGAACTCGTGCACGGTCACGATCCCGGTGCCAGGACGTACTCGACGGGCGACGATCACTCGTTGGGGCAACACGTCCTATCTCGGCACAACTGACGACGACTACGAGGGCGATCTCGACGAGCCCTATTGCACCGAAGAGGACATGCATTTCCTTCTCGACGGCGCGATGACCGCGCTCAATACCGACCTTTCCCCGTCAGATGTGGTCGGGTCTATCGCCGGCACTCGTCCTTTGGTCGCACCGCCGGGAGGCAAAACCGTCGAGGTCAAACGCAACCACGAGATCCGAACCGACCAGGATGGGCTCGTTACAGTCGTCGGTGGGAAACTGACTACCGCCCGGCATATGGCTGAACAGACTGTGGACGCTGTGGGGGCGGTGCTAGATAAGAAGCATCGGTGCGTCACGATGAAGGCTCCTTTGCTCGGAGCTGCCGGATACGATGGCCAAGCTGCAGTGGCCTCCGGCGGCCTGCCGGCCCACCTGGCTGAACGTTTTGGCACCGAGTCACGCTTCGTCTCGGCGCTGATCGCGGACAAGCCTCGTCTGACCACCCCGATCGTGGATGGGTTGCCCTACACCGAAGCTGAGGTCGTGTACGCTGCGCGGCACGAAATGGCACGCACAGTTGACGACGTGCTCAGCCGTCGTACGCGGGCTCGACTCATGGCCCGCAACGCCTCTGGGGAGGCCGCCGCACGTGTCGGGGAGATCCTCGGCGCTGAACTCGGACTTAGCCGTCTCGATGTGAACGCACAGGTCGAGGATTACCTCGGCCAGATCCATAAAGAAGAATCCGTACTGATGGGAGCAAACCAATAATGATGAGTCGTGAAGCGATCCGTCGAGGATACAACCGCAGGAACTACATAGTCGGCGCCCACACCCCGCCCGCCTGGGCGTCGTCGAGCCCGGATCTATCCACTGTTGACAACGGGAGCGAAGGATCCTTGCAGTTCGCCGATGCGGTGTTAGTCGACACTGAGGTAGTTGACCAACTCGAGCAGATTGTCGATACAGTTACGAGGGATTTGACCGGCATCGTTGTTGGCACGCGTGATTGGTGGGCGCGGACAAAGATCGCTGAGACCGGGAACAACCCAGCCATCACTCGGGCAGTGATCGTGACAGTGTCCTCGGTTGAGCAGATTCAAGCGGTTATGCGACTGGCTGACGAACGGCGAATCCCAGTGACGGTTTCGGCAGGACGATCCAATGTCACCGGTGCAGCGCTGCCGCTTGCCGGCGGAATCGTTCTTGACGTCCTTGCACTCAACAGTGTGCTCGAGTTCGATCCGATCAGTCAGATCATCGAGGTTGAGGCAGGGCTGTTTGGAGATGTGTTCGAAGAGCATATCCAGTCTGAATACGGAATGACAATGGGGCACTGGCCTTCGTCCTTCGGTATCAGTACGGTCGGCGGTTGGGTGGCCTGCCGAGGTGCAGGCCAGCTTTCGACGCGATACGGCAAGATCGAGGACATGGTCGCGGGGCTCGAAGTGGTGCTCGCAGATGGTCGCCTCGTCTCTCTGGGGTCGCCGGGCCGTGCGGCAGTGGGCAGCGATCTGCAACAACTGTTCATCGGTTCCGAGGGGACGCTGGGCGTGATTACGAAGGTGAAATTCAAACTTCACCGTCTTCCGGAGCAGACACGTGCGCTAGCGTATGGTTTCCCGAGCTTTGCTGTCGGTCTCGATGTCTGTCGAGAGATTCTGCAACGGGGTGCGACACCTGCGGCGCTGAGACTCTATGACGCTTTGGAATCTGGAGTGCAGTTCGATCTGCCAGAGCAGAATGTGCTGTTGATCGCCGACGAGGGCGAATCCGAGGTCATCGACGCAGTAATGACGATCAGCGCGGATGCCTGCGAGGAGCTTGGGGGTGTCAAACTCGACGAGAATCCGATTTTCGAGCGTTGGCTCGACACTCGGTATCTCACGGGAAAAAGTGCTGAGGGGTTCAAGGAGAGCCCCGGTTTCGTCGCCGATACTCTCGAAATGATTGGACCGTGGGATGCGCTTCCAGCCATCTACGACGAGGTTGTCGATGCGATCGCTCAAGTGGAGGGGACCTTGGCTGGGTCGGCACATCAGTCACACGCCTATGTTGACTCTGCTTGCCTCTATTTTTCCCTGCGAGGCACCGTCGATCCCGATGACCGAGCCGACTGGTATCAGCGCGCCTGGGATGCCGCAAATGCGGTGATCATTAAGCACGGAGCCACTCTCAGTCACCATCACGGAGTCGGGCTTCTGCGATCGCGGTACATGGAGGAGTCGCTGGGTGCGGGCTTCGAGATACTGAAAACGATAAAGCAGGCCCTGGATCCGCAGAATATTCTGAACCCAGGCAAATTGGGACTCTGAGGCCGGAACTCGGTCACACTGAAATGAACGGGGAACTCCTGATGGACGTTGCACGATCGCGGCGACAACGGCTGGAACGACTGGCCGGACTGAGTAATTATCCGGTGGTGCCAGCCATCCTCGATGATTCGAAGATCGGCCCATTCACCGAATCATCGGCGATCGTCTGCATCCTCGCTCAGTTCAGCATCACCGACCTCGAATCAACTCTCGAACGCATTCACGATAAGAGCGATCAGCTTGTCTTCGTCAATATCGATTCGATCATCGGTCTTGCTCAGGATCGAGGCGGTGTCGACTTCCTCGCCAAGATCGGGGCCGACGGGGTGGTGACGACCCGCGGGTCGCTCATCTCCCGGGGCGCTGAGGCAGGGTTGATCACGGTCCAGAAACTCTTCGTTACGGATCGCTCGAATCTTCACCGCGCGGTCAGCGCGGTGAAGGGCGCGAAAGCGGATCTGCTGCAAATCATGCCCTCACCTGTGCTTCCGTTCGTTGTCGATCACTCAGTCATGCGTTTGCGGCCTGTGATCGCCGGGGGCTTTATTCGGGACCAAGCAGATATTGCCCGTGCCCTTGAACACGGAGCGATTGCGGTGTCCGTGAGCTCGCCTGAGCTGTGGAATACGGGCAGTGCAAATCTGGGTACTTAGGCTGCCAATCGCCCCTCAACGACTAGGAGAATTCTGTGCATATTGTCATCGCTCACTACCGGGCAAGTCCGGAGACTGTCGGCAGGGTGGCCGAGTTGCTGCCGACTCTCGCCGAGTCGAGTCGACGAGAGCCGGGCAACTTGAGCTACTCGATTGCACGAGATCTCGATGACCCACTGGTATTCGTGATCGTAGAAAAGTACGAGAAGGCAACGGACTTCGAAGCCCACCGTGACTCGGCGCATTTCAAGGAGATCGGCCTATCCACAATCATTCCCCTTCTCGAGGATCGGCAGGTTGATAGCTTCAATGCGAAGTCAACGTGAACCGGTCCACAATCCCACCTCAACGGGAATCTGCCTCGGATGTTCGGTCCAATAGAGGCTGCGTCCCGATATTCGGTACTTTGAGACCGATCTCTAGGAACCTGAGCGAAAGCTGACGTACTGTGTGTCAGTAGTGTGCCGAGAGTCGTCACCGCGGCTTCAGCCTGATCGAGGGAGATCGCATGTCATCCGAGGTGAACCCACCTGTGAGCCAGCAACCGTCGAGCGATTCAGCAATGGAGAAGCGGACCCTGAGGAAGGTCACTGTTCGGCTGATTCCGTTCATCATCGCGATGTACTTCATCAACTACCTCGACCGCACCAATCTCGGCATCGCGGGCCCTGGTGGCATGAACGAAGACCTCGCGATGACGGCTACTCAGTTCGGTTTCGCGGCGGGCATCTTCTTCTTCGGCTATCTCCTCCTCGAGGTGCCCTCGAATCTTGCGCTGCACAAGTTCGGCGCTCGGATCTGGCTCGCACGCATTCTCATCAGTTGGGGCATCGTGGCCGCAGCGATGGCGTTTGTGCCCAGCCACGGATGGCTCTACTTCCTGCGGTTCCTCCTCGGAGTCGCCGAGGCGGGATTCTTCCCGGGCGTCATCCTCTACCTCACGTACTGGTTCCCATCATCGATGCGGGCACGGGCCACCGCGCTGTTCATGCTCGCGATCCCGATGTCCAGCGTCATCGGCTCCCCACTGTCCTCGTGGCTGATCTCGAGCGGCAACTCGATCTTCGAAAACTTCGCCGGCTGGCGCTTCATGTTCGTCGTCGAAGGTGTGCCTGCGGTCCTGCTCGGCATCATGTGCATCTTCTACCTCACTGACCACCCACGCGACGCCAAATGGCTGACATCCGAGGAGCGGAACTGGCTGCAGTCGAAGATGGACGCAGAAGAGAAGGACAAGGCTGACAACTTTCACTACCCGGTCCGCCGTTCCCTTCTGCAGCCACGCGTGTGGGCGCTGTCCTTCGTCTACTTCGGCATGGTCTACGGCCTCTACGCGATGAGCTTCTTCCTGCCGACCATCATCTCCGGCTTCCAGGAGACCTTCGGCGTCGAATACTCGATCGTCGAGATCGGCTTCATCACCGCGATTCCGTACGTCTTCGGTGCGCTGGCCATGTACTTCTGGTCCCGTCACGGCGACAGGACCAATGAGCGCGTATGGCACGTTGCGCTCCCGCTCTTCATCGGCGGTGTGACCATTCCGATCGCCCTGTACCTGAGCTCGCCGTTCACCACGATGATCGCCGTGACCATCACCTGCATGGCCATCTGTGCGGCACTGCCGACCTTCTGGCCCCTACCTCAGACCTTCCTCGCCGGCGCCGGAGCTGCCGCGGGACTCGCGCTGATCAATTCGCTGGGCAACTCCGCCGGATTCTTCGCGCCCTACATCACCGGCGGACTCGCGGAGCTCACCGGTACCCAGAACGCGGGCATGTGGGTCGTCGGCGCCGCCATGGTCGCTGCCGGCATCGTCACCCTCATCCTCAAAGCCGCTCCCGCGCCCGATAAGGTGAATCCGGAGATGGCGAAGTAGGGGCGAACAGGTGCCCGATCGTCACCAGAAGACAGTCGCCGAGGCGGTCGTGACCACCCCGGCTGTTCCGTTCGGAAGGACGTCATGACAGTACAGGACCAGACTGCAGTCGGTGCGGTCGAACTCGATGCGCTCGCGGCACGGTTGAGCAAGGGGGCGCTGACGACGGATCCCGACGTCATCGAAGCTCACGCTCGCGACGAAGCCCTGTTCTGCCCCCACGAAGGGGCGATCGCTCTGGTCAGGGCCACCTCGGCGAGCGATGTGCAGGAGGTCATGCGATTCGCAACAGAGCACGGCGTCCCCGTCGTCCCGCAGGGTGCTCGGTCGGGGATCTCAGGTGGGGCGAACGGCTCACCTGGGGCGATCCTGCTCAATGTCTCGCGCATGAAGGACGTCGTGTCCGTCGATGAGGCCGAACGGCTCGTCACCGTCCAGCCTGGCATCATCAATCAGGACCTGAAGGATCACCTCGCACCCTTCGGCCTGTCCTACCCACCCGATCCGGGGTCGGTCGCGTTGTCGTCGATCGGCGGCAACATCGCCACCAACGCCGGTGGCCTGTGCTGCGTGAAATACGGCGTGACCAGGGATTACGTTCGCAGCCTCACGGTGGTTCTGGCCGATGGCACGCTCACGAAGTTGGGTCCGCAGACGGCCAAGGGCGTCGCCGGGCTCGACATGCGCCACCTGTTCGTCGGCTCCGAGGGCACGCTGGGCGTCGTCGTCGAGGCGACCCTGCGCCTGATCCCGAAGCTGCCCGATCCATTCACCGCTGTCGCGACCTTCCCCGACGAGCGCTCCGGCCTGCAGACCGTTGCGGATTTCATGGCCGCTGGCGGTGTGCCGAGCCTGCTGGAGTTCCTCGATTCGTCGAGCCTGAAGATGCTCAACGACTTCGGCGACTTCGGACTCGACGGAGATGCTGGATCGATGCTCATCATGCAGGTCGACCAGAATCCTGCGGATTCCGAAGCGGTCATGGCCCAGTTCGCCGAGGTGGCTGAGACCTGTGGAGCACTCGACGTCGCGTATTCCGACGATCCGAGTGACTCGGCGGCGCTCATCGCTGCACGACGGATGATCCAGCCCGCCTATGAGAAATTCGCCAATGCCCATGGCGGAGGCCAGCTGCTCGACGATGTGTGTCTGCCACGCGTGGCGATGCCCGAGTTCTGCGACCGGTTGAAGGAGCTGCAGGAGTCTTCAGGTCTGATGATTGCGCTGGTGGCCCATGCTGGTGACGGCAATACTCACCCCTCAGTGTTCTTCGACGCCGGCGACGTGGACCAGACCGCGAAGGCGCAGGAGATCTTCGGCGAGATCATGCGCATCGGCCTCGAGTTGGGCGGCACGATCACCGGTGAACATGGCGTGGGCTTCCTTAAGCGCGATTGGCTCAACAAGGAGCTTGATGAGGGCTCGAGGCGGATCCAGATCGCTGTGAAGAATGCTCTTGACCCCCAGGGGATCCTCAACCCAGGGAAGATGCTCAGCGCGATCTGAGGGATTGAATCCGGTTTCTTCCGAGCCGGGACATTGTAATCACACAATGTCCCGGCTCGTTTTCGTGTGCTCAGTCTTAGTGGCGGTCCGGCTAGCGGGGATCGATTGTGGTTTTACTCTCTGACCTGGGGTGTTGCACGTCCTGTCCGGTTTTTGAGCCAACAGTTAATACGATAGTCAAATAATGATCGAAGATAAATCGAAACTCATGGTGCAAAGAGGTGAAATGAATGTATAATTAAGAGAAGAGCAACAACGATGTTGGCGAATGGACTTCAACACCATGACTCTCACCCCCGACCGCACCCCAGGACACCCAGAAGAGCGTGACCCACGCCCCGGACCCGATGATGCTGTGGCGGGGAAAGATACGACTGATGCTTTGTCTTCTGTGGGAAAGCCGTCGTCGTCGACATGGGGACAGCAGTCTCTGTTCGACCAGCTCAAAGACTCCAACCTCGACCTCACCGGCCACCCACTCGCGGGCAAGTTCGAATCCCTCGCTGCCGTACCCACGGATGATCCACGTGAGTCGAATGATCGTGGTCAGGCGAGCGAGGATGTCGAGCCGGCAGTCAGCGTTTCGGAAGCCAGTGTTTCGGAAGCCAGCGAAACAAGCGAAGCCAACGGATCCCGCGAAACTGGCGGTGCCAAC
>NZ_VLTK01000059.1 GCF_007558825.1 Brevibacterium aurantiacum | reverse complement strand
CTTGGTGTCAGCAGGACTCCGGTGCGTGAGGCCCTCTTCCGCCTGTCGACGGAAGGTCTCATCCTTTCCGATAGCGGCAAGAGCGGATTCTTCGTTCGGCCCATGGACCTGGTCAGTGTGTCAAACCTGTTTGAAGCACACATGGTCACCGCGCGTGCCATCGCACGCCTCGTAGCTGTCAGGGCGACGAGGGAGAATCTCGACGAAATGAAGACGGCGGAGCAGGCGGTCGTCAGGGCGATCTGGGATGAGGATCCTGCCGCTGTCGCGTCCACGAACGCCCATCTCCATCGGTTGGAAGCAACATCGTCGAAGAATTCGTTCTTGGAGAGCCTTGCACTGTCGATTCACGATCACGGTCAGCGAATTGG
>NZ_VLTK01000058.1 GCF_007558825.1 Brevibacterium aurantiacum | reverse complement strand
CCTGACCACGATCATTCGACTCACGTGGATCATCCGTGGGTACGGCAGCGAGGGATTCGAACTTGCCCGCGAGTGGGTGGCCGGTGAGGTCGAGGTTGGAGTCTTTGAGCTGGTCGAACAGAGACTGCTGTCCCCATGTCGACGACGACGGCTTTCCCACAGAAGACAAAGCATCAGTCGTATCTTTCCCCGCCACAGCATCATCGGGTCCGGGGCGTGGGTCACGCTCTTCTGGGTGTCCTGGGGTTCGGTCGGGGGTGAGAGTCATGGTGTTGAAGTCCATTCGCCAACATCGTTGTTGCTCTTCTCTTAATTATACATTCATTTCACCTCTTTGCACCATGAGTTTCGATTTATCTTCGATCATTATTTGACTATCGTATTAACTGTTG
>NZ_VLTK01000057.1 GCF_007558825.1 Brevibacterium aurantiacum | reverse complement strand
GTAGCGGTCCAAGAACCGTACAGCGAACGCGAACACCACACATAACGTGACTCGTTAAAATCTTATGAAACCCATAAATGTTACTCGCACACACCAACCAACAAAAAATGGTTGTATGAGTGATCGGCGTATTAGTACCAGTCAACTCCACACCTTACAGTGCTTCCATACCCGGCCTATCAAACCCATAATCTATAGGACACCTCACCCCCAACAAGTGGGGTTGGAAATCTCATCTCGAAGCAGGCTTCCCGCTTAGATGCTTTCAGCGGTTATCCTTCCCGAACGTAGCCAACCAGCCATGCACCTGGCGGTACAACTGGCACACCAGAGGTTCGTCCGTCCCGGTCCTCTCGTACTAAGGACAGGCCTCCACAAATTTCCTACGCACGCAGCGGATAGGGACCGAACTGTCTCACGACGTTCTAAACCCAGCTC
>NZ_VLTK01000056.1 GCF_007558825.1 Brevibacterium aurantiacum | reverse complement strand
CGCGATTACTAGCGATTCCAGCTTCATGTAGGCGAGTTGCAGCCTACAATCCGAACTGAGAACGGTTTTATGAGATTAGCTCCACCTCGCGGTCTTGCAGCTCTTTGTACCGTCCATTGTAGCACGTGTGTAGCCCAGGTCATAAGGGGCATGATGATTTGACGTCATCCCCACCTTCCTCCGGTTTGTCACCGGCAGTCACCTTAGAGTGCCCAACTTAATGATGGCAACTAAGATCANCAAGACATAAAGGGCATGATGATTTGACGTCATCCCCACCTTCCTCCGAGTTGACCCCGGCAGTCTCCTATGAGTTCCCACCATCACGTGCTGGCAACATAGAACGAGGGTTGCGCTCGTTGCGGGACTTAACCCAACATCTCACGACACGAGCTGACGACAACCATGCACCACCTGTCACTCTGCTCCCGAAGGAGAAGCCCTATCTCTAGGGTTGTCAGAGGATGTCAAGACCTGGTAAGGTTCTTCGCGTTGCTTCGAATTAAACCACATGCTCCACCGCTTGTGCGGGCCCCCGTCAATTCCTTTGAGTTTCAGCCTTGCGGCCGTACTCCCCAGGCGGAGTGCTTAATGCGTTAACTTCAGCACTAAAGGGCGGAAACCCTCTAA
>NZ_VLTK01000055.1 GCF_007558825.1 Brevibacterium aurantiacum | reverse complement strand
TTTGATGCAGTTTGATTGCGTTTGCAAACGCGAACCAACTAGGCAAACGCACGACAACAATGACAAAGGTATGCCAGTAGAGATCAAACGTTCACAGACGCAGTCTAGATGCCCACTGTAACGCTGTAGCGATCAAATTGTAGTGAACGTCAGCGAACGATCACGTACTTCTATGTACTAGATCAAACATCGGCAAACCATCTCATAACAGATTATCACTGGCCATACCGAACTGAACTGCAACAAACATCATCAAACGACACGATGTGACGCGGGCCACTTGGTAGTAAAAATCGGCTCATACGACCCCGATTTGGCCAAACACTACAGGCAATCACCACAACCGTAGGAAACTTTTAATCAGACAAGCGTTCGATTGTCGAGACAAAATCCCAGGTGAGACAGAGTGCTTATATCTATATCTTTTCCTAAAGAAGAAGAATTACTACATTACTACAGCCCCCTAGTTCACGCATGTATGCCTTTTTATTTTCACCAGGGTGTCTCTCTTTTTCTCTATAGGGGGGTGCATGGGTTCGTGAGGAACGTAGTAATAGCAGAATCGAACCAAAAACAGGCCGTCTGACCTGGACAAACGAGTAAATAACGCTGCTACAACGCCGGTGGCACCCTGATGAAACAGTAGCTAGCCACCGTTGCACGCCACCCCGACACGCTCGGCCGCGACCACCAAATGCAGCCACCACACGAACGACGACAGGCCCACGATCCTCACCTGCCGGCAAGGGCTGCTCCAGGAG
>NZ_VLTK01000054.1 GCF_007558825.1 Brevibacterium aurantiacum | reverse complement strand
GATGCGATCACACTCATCGACGGGCTCGAGGCCCTGGGCCGGGTCAACGAGGCGTTGTCTACTCTGGCTCTGGCCGTGTGTGAACGAGTCGGAACACCGTCTGATTACGGTGCGAAGACAACGAAGGCCCTCATCCAAGACAGGTTGAACATCACCAGCCGGGAGGCGAACCGGCGTACCGATATGGCCAAGAGCCTTGGCGGGAGAGTCACGCTGACTGGGCAGGCGCAGCCACCCCTGTTCCCCAGGGTCGCTGATGCCTTCAACGAGGGCAGACTCTCAGCCGATCAGGCCAGAGTCATCAAAGACTGTTTGAAGAAGCTGCCCACGTGGGTCAGTCAGGATGATCGTGATTATGCTGAAGCGACTCTCGTGGACAAGGCCCCGAGCGTGCGGGTCCATGACCTGAGGGCGATCTTCGCACGGATCCTGGCCCATGTGGATCCCGATGGTCAAGAGCCACTAGATGCCACGGATCGGACCATGTATAAGGTCACGATGCATGCGCGTGGCAATGGTGATTGGGAGATCTGTGGTCTCTTGGACCCGGTTACCGGTGGTGTCCTCAATGGGTTGCTGACGGCGAGAACCACGGTCGCGACGAGCGTTTTGGACAGTTCAAGTGTCGGTGGGACCGGTACGGAGTCTGGTGTCCTCGAAGACGGGACGCTCATTGATATGTCGGGGCAGCGATTGTCTGCTCAGGAGTGGATCTATGAACGCTTCGCGACTTTGATCGGGCGCATCGATATGACGCGGACCGGTCAAGGCTCGCCATACGCTCTGGTGGTCACGGCGAAGGCTGAGGATCTTGCCACCGGGACTGGTGTTGGGGTGACGGGGACTGAGAATCCGGTCCCGATCAGTGAGCTGGTTCGTCACGGGTTGAACGGGGCGGTGTTCTTCGA
>NZ_VLTK01000053.1 GCF_007558825.1 Brevibacterium aurantiacum | reverse complement strand
ACATTCTCGGGTCCGCGATCCAGTGCGAGGCGTAAAGCGGCCTCGCGCAGCGCCACCTGAGTGGCCTGCTTCTTGCGCTCGCGCAGTCCATCATCAAGACCAGTCATATGGCCAGTATCTCAATATTCATGCGAGTACGCAATATTGCGTGCACGCACGTTTGTCTATAAGGTTCTCACGAAGACACTTCGTCCAATAGGAGGGCATCGAGCGATGCGCGGTAGAGGAATGACCTACGACACGGGCTTCGTCCGGAACGGCAGCAATTCTCGGGAAGTCTTCGACTTGTCAAGAGTAGAAGAAGAGCTGGCGATCATCCGGACCGAACTGAACTGCAACGCCGTTCACATCGTCGGCAGCGATCCGGAACGCCTGGAGGCTGCGGCCCAATTCGCAGCGAAACTCGGGCTGGAGATTTGGTTCTCTCCTTATCCGTTGGAACAGACACTCGATCAGATCCTCGCTGTGTTTGCTGATTGCGCGGAGCGAGCTGAACGACTCAGACAGGGTGGCGCGGACGTCGTGTTCGTCGCGGGTGTCGAGCTAAGCGTGATGAATCGCGGATTCATCGAAGGTGACGATGTCACCGCGCGCCTCGGCAGGCTCTTCGCTGTTCCTGAAGAGCGACAAGAGCGGCTCGCTGAAGTGAGTCGGCGCCTCAACGCGTTTCTTGCCGATGCCGTGACGGTTATCAGGGAGCGCTTCCAAGGGGCGGTCACCTATGCCTCCATCCAGTTCGAAGCCGTCGACTGGGAACTATTCGACTTCGTGACGGTGGAGCTCATTCGCTCAGCGGCCGTCGCTGACATCTTCCGCTCGAGCGTGCGCACTCTCGTAACGCAACAGTCGAAGCCTGTCGCCATCACCGGATTCGGCTCTGCTACCTGGCGAGGTGCCGGGGACATGGCTCCGCGCAGCATGGAAATCATCGAAAACGACCCGACGACAGGCGCACCT
>NZ_VLTK01000052.1 GCF_007558825.1 Brevibacterium aurantiacum | reverse complement strand
ACTAGGGCATGTCTCCTTTATTCGAGGTCTTCGGACTGGCATGCTGGATTGGTGATCACACAGCAACGACACCAAGTCTTCACCGATGAGCAGTGGGAGAAGATCGAACCACTCCTGCCTTCGAGCGTCGGCAAAAGAGCCCGACCATTTGCGAACAACCGGCGAATCGTCGAAGGAATCGTCTACCGCTACCGCGCCGGCATCGCCTGGCGCGACCTGCCACGTGAGCACTTTGGCCCCTGGCAGACAGTATGGAAACGCCACCGCCGCTACGCCGCCGACGGCACCTGGGACCGAGTCCTGGCCCGGATACTTTCTGATGCTGATGCTGCCGGTGACATCGATTGGAACATCTCCATCGATGGCACCATCAACCGTGCTCACCAGCATGCGACGAACACGACACGTCCTGATCAAGACACAGGGGGCTACGTCGAATTACAAGAATCTGCCTGATTCGGAGTGTGAGCCAGTCGGGCACGGGATCGGTCGCTCACGTGGTGGGCTGACGACGAAGATCCATCCTGCCGTCGACGGAAAGGGTCGGCCTTTGGCCGTCGTGGTCACCGGTGGACAGCGTCACGACGGGGTGGTCCTGCCGCAGGTGCTCGCTGATATTCGAGTCCCGCGAGCAGGTGGTGGCCGTCCTCGCACGCGTCCGGACGCCGTTCTGGCCGATCGAGCGTACGGGTCCAGAGGCAACCGCGAATACTTGCGTTTGCGTGGCATCCGAGCGGTGATCCCGGAGAAGAAAGACCAGATCGCAACTCGGAAGAGACGCGGGAGTAAAGGTGGGCGTCCCCCGGCGTTCGATGCTGCCGCGTATCGGAACCGCAACGTCGTGGAGCGCTCGTTTGCCTACGTCAAGCAATGGCGAGGACTGGCCACGAGGTATGACAAGCTCGCGATCGTCTATCGGGCGGCGGTCGTGATCAGCGCGATCCTGACATGGCTACGCCAATAAAGGAGACATGCCCTA
>NZ_VLTK01000051.1 GCF_007558825.1 Brevibacterium aurantiacum | reverse complement strand
GCGGCCTTGTTGATCAAATCCAAAGTTGGATGGTCGCTCCCCAACCCGCCGGGCGGGCTTAGTTGACAGCCTGCCGAATAGGCATACCAAGCCCTATGACCTTGTTCATGACTTTCACCCCGGCCAGGATCTCACCCACCTGGGCGTTGTAGCTCCGCAGACTCAGTTTCGGACCGATGAGCTGCTTGAAGCGATACATGGCGGTCTCAGCTATCGAGCGCTGATGATAGCCAGAGTCCTTTTTCCATTGCTCCAGTTCTCCTGCCTTGAGCGCGGCAACCGCCTCGTTGCGTGGATGGCCTGTCTTCCAGAATGCCGCATTTTTTCTCGGCGGTATGGTGGCCTTGGCGCCCTTCTTTTGCAGTAGGGCATAACAGGCTCTGGTGTCATAGGCACCATCGGCGCTGACTTGTTCTATCTTGCGGCGCAAGGGGTTGAGCAGCGTGGGCAACACCTCGTTATCGCCCACCGTTTCCAGGCTGACTTCGGCTGCAACGATGGCATGGGTCGCCGCATCTACGGCCAGGTGAAGCTTGCGCCAGACGCGGCGTTTCTCCTTGCCGTGCTTGCGAATTTTCCATTCGCCTTCGCCATAGACCTTGAGTCCGGTGGCATCAATGACCAGGTGAGCCACTGGGCCATGGCTCGGTAGGCGGTACTTGATTTCGACCGTCTTGGCGCGCTTGCTGATACAGCTGTAGTCCGGCGACTGTAAGGGCACCTTCATCAGCTTGAACAGCGAGTTGATGAAGCCTTCCAAGGCACGCAGCGGTAGCTTGAATACCGCCTTGAGCATCAGCGCGGTTTCAATGGCGGAGTCGCTGTAATGGAAGCCTCGCCCTCGGCGGCCATGATGGGTTTGGCAATGCCACTGCTGGATGGCTTGCTCATCCATCCAGACGGTCAACGAACCACGTTGCACCAAGGCTTGGTTGTACTGTTTCCAGTTGCTGATCTTGTGCTTGGACTTGCCCATCTGGCGCTCCCGGTGGTGAACCTAAGAGATCAGATCACCAAACTGCGGGATAGTTCCCTGATTTGAGCAACAACGCCG
>NZ_VLTK01000050.1 GCF_007558825.1 Brevibacterium aurantiacum | reverse complement strand
GGGCTTTGTTGAATAAATCAGATTTCGGGTAAGTCTCCCCCGTAGCGGGTTGTGTTTTCAGGCAATACGCACGCTTTCAGGCATACCTGCTTTCGTCATTTTGTTCAGCGCTCGTACCAGGGCCATAGCCTCCGCAACCTGACCATCGTAGTCACGCAGCGTCAGTGAACCCCCGAACAGCTGTTTTACCCGGTACATCGCCGTTTCCGCTATCGAGCGACGGTTGTAATCTGTTGTCCATTTCCACCGCGCATTACTCCCGGTCATTCGCTGATTAGCCACTGCACGGTTACGGTCTGCATATTCACCGGGCCAGTAACCCGCGCCTTTTCGGGGTGGGATAAGCGCGCTGATTTTCTTACGCCGCAGTTCATCGTGACAGAGCCGGGTATCGTAAGCGCCATCGGCGGCGGCTGACCTGATTTTCCGGTGGGTTTGCCGGATTAACCCGGGGAAGGCCTCTGAGTCCGTAACGTTGTTCAGCGACAGGTCTGCACAGATGATTTCATGTGTTTTACTGTCAACGGCGAGATGCAGCTTACGCCAGATACGGCGGCGTTCCTGGCCATGCTTTTTGACTTTCCACTCGCCTTCACCGAAGACCTTCAGCCCGGTGGAATCAATTACCAGGTGTGCGATTTCACCCCGGGTGGGCGTTTTGAAACTGACATTAACCGACTTTGCCCGCCTGCTGACACAGCTGTAATCCGGGCAGCGTAGCGGAACGTTCATCAGAGAAAAAATGGAATCAATAAAGCCCTGCGCAGCGCGCAGGGTCAGCCTGAATACGCGTTTAATGACCAGCACAGTCGTGATGGCAAGGTCAGAATAGCGCTGAGGTCTGCCTCGTGAAGAAGGTGTTGCTGACTCATACCAGGCCTGAATAGCTTCATCATCCAGCCAGAAAGTTATGGAGCCACGGTTGATGAGGGCTTTATTGTAGGTGGGCCAGTTGGTGATTTTGAACTTTTGCTTTGCCACGGAACGGTCTGCGTTGTCGGGAAGATGCGTGATCTGATCCTTCAACTCAGCAAAAGTTCGATTTATTCAACAAAGCCGC
>NZ_VLTK01000005.1 GCF_007558825.1 Brevibacterium aurantiacum | reverse complement strand
GACGATGCGAGAGCCTCGTCCCCCGAAAAACCGGGGATCGAGTGCTGCGCGAGACCCTCAAGACAGTGCGCGGACGTTCAGGCTCCGCGGTATCCGGGCATGAGGGAGTCACTGTCGACGATCTCCTTACCCAATGGCATGAGAGACACGGGGATGAGTTTGAGGTTCGCCCATCCCAGGGGAATGCCGATGATCGAGACGAAGAGCGGGATCGAGGTCACCACGTGCCCGATGGCCAGCCAGATGCCTGCGACGATCACCCAGATGATGTTGCCCAACGTCGTCGCGATACCCGCTGGCCTCGTTTCGATGACCTCGCGGCCGAAGGGCCAGAGCGCATAGTTGCCGATCCGGAAGGAGGCGATCCCCCAGGGGATGGTGACGATGAGTATGCAGCAGATGATGCCGGCGAGGTAGTAGCCGAGTGCCAGCCATAGTCCGCTGAAGATGAACCAGATGATGTTGAGCAGCGTGCGCATGTTCTCCTCGTTTCGACGATGTCCTCTTTCCAGTCTCGGTCACTGCCCGCGCTGATGCCATGAGGCTGCCCAGATATCTCACGAATGACATCCCCAGAGCTTCGACCTCCCGAAGTCTCTAGTCTCTAGGCGCCAGCCCGAGTACCGATACAAGCGAATGACTTGTCTTCGTCGATAACAAGTCATTTGCTTGTACATTGCAGCTCGCCGTCGCTTACGGGGCTTTCAATGTGCCGATGGTGAATACGACGACACCGTGCCCTCGAATTGATCAAGGACACGGTGTCGTCGGCATTCATGGAGCTCAGCTGATGATGTCAACTGCCCCCAGGGTCTTCTTTCCCCGACGCAGGAGGATCACTCCTCCGCCTTCGGTGGGGAGCACCTCGGCGGGGGTCAGGGTCTGGTCGTCACCGGTGACCTTGACGTTGTTGACGTAGGCGCCGCCGTCCTTGATCGCTCGGCGTGCCTCGCCCTTGGACTTCACGATGCCGGCAGTCACAAAGGCATCGGCAACGGGCATGCCCTCAGCTAGCTGCGTCGAGCTGACTTCACCGCGCGGAAGTTCGGATGTCGCGGCCCCCAGGGTGGAGGCGTCGAGACTGGCGAGCTCTCCCCCACCGAACAGGGCAGAGGCCGCTGCGATCGCCTGCTCGTACTTCTCCTTGCCGTGGACCAAGGTCGTCACGTCCTCGGCCAGCACCTTCTGCGCCAGGCGCGTGTGTGGTGCCGCGGTGAACTCGGCCTCGATCTCCCCGATCTCCTCGAGGGACCGGAATGAGAACACCTTGAGGTACTTCACGACGTCGCGGTCATCAGCATTGAGCCAGAACTGGCTGAACGCGTATGGGCTGGTCAGGCTCTCGTCCAACCACACGGTGCCGGACTCGGTCTTGCCGAACTTGGTGCCGTCGGCCTTGGTGATCAGCGGTGTGGCCAGAGCATGGACACTGTGCTGTTCGACGCGACGGATGAGATCAACGCCGGAGGTCAGGTTCCCCCACTGGTCGGAGCCACCGGTCTGCAGGGAGCAGCCGTAGCGGCGGTGGAGTTCGAGGTAGTCGTTGCCCTGCAGCACCTGGTACGAGAACTCCGTGAAGGAGATTCCCGCTTCGCTGTTGAGACGAGCCGAGACCGACTCCTTGGCCAGCATCCGGTTCATCGGGAAGTGCTTGCCGATGTCGCGGAGGAAATCGATGGCCGACATCTCGGATGTCCAGTCGTAGTTGTTCACGACCCGGGCGGCGTTCGGGCCGCTGAAGTCGAGGAACTTCTCGACCTGTGCCCGGATCTTTACCAACCATTCCTCGACGACCTCGCGCGGGTTGAGCGTGCGCTCTCCCGACATGCGGGGGTCACCGATGAGCCCGGTTGCTCCGCCGACGAGGGCCAGGGGGTTGTGTCCTGCCTTCTGCAGACGCGCGGCGGTGATGAGCTGGACCAGGTTGCCCATGTGCAGGCTGGGTGCGGTGGGATCGAAACCGACATAATAGGTCAGCGATTCCTCATTGAGAGCCTTCTGCAGGGCGGCTTCGTCGGTCGAAACCGAGACGAGGCCACGGGCCTTGAGTTCACTGAAGATGTCGGTCACTTCGGTCCTTTCAGATGTGTATGAAGCGTCGGCGAGAAGCCGACGAAGTCGATTCTACGGCGTACTTCGTCCCGATCAGAACCAACCCGGCCAACCACTGACCTGATAAGCACCCGGACTACGCCTCCGATAGGTCATGCCCTCGAAAGAAGTTTCCAACCCGATGTCGAAATCGTGAGTTCGGATCCGATGTCACACTGGAAGGGCCGAGAGGCGGCCCTCCTTCGAAAGGCAGAACAATGAAGTACGTCCTCCTCATCCACTCGAACCCCGATCCATGGGGGCACCCGACCGGCAACTACCTCGCCGAGTTCCAGGCACTGTCACAGGAGCAGCAGGACAGAATCAATTCCGACTTCGAGACCATGCTCGGCGATCTCCAGGAGAAGGGAGAACTGCTGGGCGGAGAGGCTCTTGGAGATCCTGCCGCCTCAAAGCTCTATCGGTGGACCGCCGGGAAGCCGACGTCAAGTGACGGACCGTATGCAGAGACCAAGGAACATCTTGCGGGGTTCTTCATCATCGATGTCGAGTCGCAGACCCGCGCCGAGGAGATCGCCGGGGTCTTCTCCGGCCCGGGTGAAACCGTTGAGCTGCGTCCCCTCATGTGAACGGTCAGCGGTGGAGACGAATGTCTGAGGGAAACAGCGAGGATGTGTGGCGTCGCGAGACGCCGCACATCCTCGCTGCCCTGATGAGGCGATACGGTGACTTCGTTGCCTGCGAAGACGCCGTGCAGGAGGCACTGCTCGCAGCTTCCCAACAGTGGCCAGCGACAGGCGTGCCTGACAAGCCACGAGGCTGGCTGTTGCGAGTGGCTTCCCGTCGTCTCATCGACTCCTTGCGTCAGGAGGGGGCCCGACGCGAGCGAGAGCAACGGACATTCGGCGTCGGCTTCTGCGACTTCGCGAGGATTCCGGACCCGATCATCAAGGACCGGGACTCCTCGCTCGACGTCCTCGCACTGTGCTGCCATCCCGAACTCACCACAGAATCGCAGGTCACTCTGGTGCTGAGAACTCTTCTCGGCTTGAGCACCCAACAGATTGCGGCCGTGTTCCTCATTCCCAACGCGACCGCCGGACAGAGGATCAGCAGAGCGAAGGCGACGATCAATGACCACCACCGGCGATTCCCTGCCCCAGCCTCACTGACCGACCGGCTGTCGGCCATGCTGCACGCGCTCTATCTCATGTTCACTGTCGGCCACAGCCGCCCATTCGGCGAAGAAGTGCTCGACCAGGAGGTCTCGGATGAGGCCCTCTGTCTGGCGCGTCGACTCCATGCAGAACTTCCCGGGGAATCGGAGACGGCGGGCCTGCTCGCACTCCTTCTGCTCAGCGACGCCCGTCGACCGGCCCGGACATCGGCGGACGGCGAACTCGTGAGGCTCGAAGATCAGGACCGCGGCCCGTGGGATCGGGCGGCGATCGGCGAAGGGATCGCGTTGCTCGAAGGTGCACTGCCGTTCGGCCCAGTCGGGGCCTACCAGTTGCAGGCAGCGATCTCCGCCGCCCACGCCGAGGCGACGACCTGGGCAGAGACCGACTGGCCGCAGATCGTCGAACTCTATTCGATGCTCGCGCATATCGCCCCGTCGCCGACTGTCACCCTCAACTTTGCTGTGGCCGTCGCTGAGGTCAACGGTCCGCAGCCGGCGCTGACCATGGTGGAACCGCTCAGGACTGACCCGCGGATGAGTCGCAGTCACCGCCTGCATGCGGTTCGGGCTCCGCTGTTGGAGGCACTCGGGGATCGTGAGGCTGCGCTCGAGGCCTACCGGAGCGCCGGCAGACTGTGCACGAACATTCCCGAACAGCGGTTTCTCAACACTCAGATCCTCCGCCTGAGCGCCCAAGACCCGACGAGCGAGCGCTGACGGCCGCCGGGGCCTGGCCCGAGGCCGACAAACGCCTGGCTGCTCAGCCGCTCACACGCTCCGAGCCGAATCGGCGAACTCGCGCAGCTTTGCAACCTCAGCCTTGGCATTGGCCAGCTGCTGGTCCACGGCGGACCGCGCTGTTCCGCCCTTGGAGCTGCGGGAGTCGATCGATCCAAGCGTGGTGAGCACTTCACGGACGTCTGGCGTCAGGTGTTCGGAGATGCCGGCGAATTCTTCGTCTGTGAGATCCCACAGCTCGGCATCCTTCGACTCGGCCAACTGCACACATTCCCCGGAGAGTTCATGGGCGATGCGGAAGGGCACGCCCTTGCGGACGAGCCATTCGGCGATGTCCGTGGCCAGGGCGAATCCCCGCGGTGCCAGGTAGGCCATGCGTTCGGTGTTGAACTTCAGCGTGGCGACCATGCCAGTGAAGGCCGGGAGCAGAAGTTCGAGGGTGTCGGTGGCGTCGAAGACCGGTTCCTTGTCTTCCTGCAGGTCACGGTTGTAGGCCAGCGGCAGTGCCTTGAGCGTTGAGAGCAGCCCGGTGAGGTCACCGATGAGGCGTCCTGATTTGCCGCGGGTCAGCTCAGCGACGTCGGGGTTCTTCTTCTGCGGCATGATCGACGAGCCCGTCGAGTACGCATCGTGGAGGGTGACGAAGGAGAATTCCTTGGTCGCCCAGGCGATGACCTCTTCGGAAAGTCGGGAGAGGTTGATACCGATCATCGTGGTGATGAACAGGTATTCGGCGAAGACGTCGCGACCTGCGGTGCCGTCGATCGAGTTCTCTGCCGAGTCATTGAAGCCCAGATCTGCGGCCACGGCCTGTGGGTCGAGGCCCAAGGATGATCCGGCCAGGGCGCCCGAGCCGTAGGCGGAGATTCCGGCGCGCTCATCGAAGTCGACGAACCGGGCGACGTCGCGCAGCAACGGCCATGCGTGGGCCAGCAGGTGGTGGGCCAGGAGCACAGGCTGTGCGTGCTGCAAGTGGGTGCGACCGGGCATCGGCGCTTCGGGGTGCTCTTCAGCCTGGGCGATGAGGACGTCGACGGCGTCGAGGACCAGACTGGCCAGGTCACGAGCGTGATCGCGCAGGTACATGCGTCCCAGGGTCGCGATCTGGTCGTTGCGGGATCGGCCGGCACGCAGTTTTCCACCAAGGTCAGGGCCGGCGATCTCGATGAGTCCGCGCTCGAGTGAGGAGTGGACGTCCTCATCCGATTCTGCGGCAACGTATTCGCCGGTTTCGACGCGGCGGCCGAGTTCGTCAAGTGCCTCGGTCATGCCCTGCAGCTCGTCGTCGTCCAGCAGACCCGAGCGGTGCAGCACCTTTGCGTGGGCCTTCGAACCGGCGATGTCGTAGTGGGCCAGGCGCCAGTCGAAGTCCGTCGACTTGCTCAACGCGGCCAGTGCATCGGCCGGGCCGTCCGAGAATCGTCCGCCCCATAGGCTCAGTCGTTCGCTCACAAAAGGTCCTTCCCCACCGCTGTCGCTTTCACGTCACCGGTCCATTCGTCATCGTTCGTTGTCATTGTCTCAGGAATTGTGTCGCTCAGGATCCGCCGAGGCTGGGGTTCATCCCTCGCTGAGGCCGCCGGCCGCGTATTCGAGGAACGTCTCCGCCAAGGCTTGTCCCCCGACAGTGGAGTCGGCAATGACGAGGACAGTGTCATCGCCGGCGATGGTGCCGAAGATCCCAGTCATCGAGGAGCGGTCGATCGCCGAGGCCAAATATTGGGCGGCTCCGGGCGGGGTGCGCAGAACGACCATGTCCTTCTGAGCCGCCGCGGAGACGAGGAGCTCCTCGAGCAGCCTCGGCAGCTTCGCGTCGAGGCTGTCACCCGTGGACTGCTGCAGGCTCCGGTCCCCGCCCTCACCGGGGACAGCGTAGACGGATCCGGCGGTGGACCGGATCTTCACGGCCCCCACCTCGGCGAGGTCGCGTGAGAGTGTCGCCTGGGTGACGGTGATGCCCATCGTTGCCAGGTTCTCGGCCAGGTCGATCTGGGAATGCACGGATTTGCGGGTGATGAGATCGATGATCTTCTGCTGCCGCGCAGTCTTCGTCAGCGGTGCCGAGTTCGTCGGTGATGTGGAGTTCTCGCTCATCGCTTCTCCAGCAGGAATGTCATGAGTGCCTTCTGTGCGTGGAGGCGGTTCTCTGCTTCATCGAACACCACCGAGGCGGGACCGTCGATGACCTCGGCCGTGACCTCTTTGCCCCGGTAGGCCGGCAGGCAGTGGAGGAAGATCGGGTCGTTGCCCAGGTTCATGAGCTCCTGTGAGACCTGGTACTTCACGAAGGGTGAGGCTTCGTCATCGCGTCCGGCCGAATCCTGGCCCATGGACACCCAGGTGTCGGTGACGAGGACATCGGCGCCCTGGGCGGCAGCCACGGGGTCATCGGTGACCATGACGGAACCGCCGGTGGTCTGGGCGAGTTCGTTCGCCTCGGCGATGATGTCCTCGGCCGGTTGGTAGTCGGCGGGGGCGGCGATGCGCACGTGCATGCCGGCGTTGACTCCGCCGAGGACGTAGGAGTTGGCCATGTTGTTGGCCCCGTCGCCGTAGTAGGTCATGGTCTGACCGGCGACGTCACCGCGGTGTTCGCGGATCGTGAGCAGGTCGGCCAGGATCTGGCAGGGATGGTAGTCATCGGACAGTGAGTTGATGACCGGGACGGATGAGTTCTCGGCCATCTCCTCGAGGCCTGCCTGGGCGTAGGTGCGCCAGACGATGGCTGAGACCATGCGCGACATCACCTGGGCGGTGTCGGCGATGGATTCCTTGTGTCCCAGCTGCGCCTCGCCGGGGTTGATGATGAGCGGCTGTCCGCCAAGGGCGGCGATGCCGGCGGCGAAGGACACGCGGGTCCTCGTTGAGGTCTTATCGAAGATGACTGCCGCGGTCTGCGGTCCGGCCAGCGGGGTGCGAGAGTACGGGGCTGCTTTGAGCTCAACCGCGAGGTCGAGGACGTGCGCTTGTTCGGCCGGGGTGAGGTCGGTGTCCTTGAGGAAATGCCGTGTCATGGTGTGTCCTTTGTCAGTCTGTGTGGGGCAACCGGGCTGTGAGGGTGGATGCCCCGGTCGCCGAGGTGGCCGCTAGGTGGGCGGCGAACGTGTTCAGCCGTGCAGCAGTCCGGGCAGGTCGGTCAGGAACGGCGCGAGATCGTCTTTCGTGATGATCAGCGGTGGTGCCAGGCGCAGGCGTCCGGGTGCAACGGGGTTGATGATGAACCCGGCCTCGAGCGCGCGAGCGGCGATCGCCTTCTCATCGAGGCCCTCGGCCAGTTCGAGGCCCAGGAGGAGACCGGTGCCGGTGACCTTCTCGATGCCGTCGATGGTCAGCAGCTGTTCGGTGAGCCACTCGCCTGTGACCCGGGTGTGGGCGAGCAGGTTGTCGGTCTCGATGGTTTCGAGTACGGCTAGTCCGGCGGCGCAGGCGATGGGGTTTCCGCCGAAGGTGGTCCCGTGCTGTCCGGCTTCGAGGAGTTTGGTGTTGGCATCGCCGACGGTGATGGTGGCCCCGATCGGCATGCCCCCGCCCAGCCCCTTCGCCGAGGTGATGATGTCGGGGACGACGCCTTCGCCGATGTCCGGGTTCTGGTAGGCGAACCATGATCCGGTCCTGGCCACACCGGACTGGACCTCGTCGAGGACGAGGAGGGCCCCGGCCTCGCGGGTGAGTTCGCGGACCTTGGTGAGGTAGCCAGTCGGGTGCTGCCGGACTCCGACCTCGCCCTGTATGGGTTCGATGAAGACGGCGGCGGTGGTGTCGTTGATGGCGGCGGCGAGCACGTCGACGTCCCCGTAGGGAATATGGACGACGCCGGGTACTCCGGGTGCGAAGGGTTCACGGTAGGCGGCCTTAGCCGTCAGTGCGAGCGCGCCCATGGTGCGACCGTGGAAGGCGCCCTCGATGGCGATGATGATCGGTCGTGATCCACCCCCAGCACGGCGGGCCATCTTGAAGGCGGCCTCATTGGCTTCGGTGCCGGAGTTCGAGAAGAACACGGCCGAACCGCTGGGCAGGTCGAGGACCTCGTGAAGTTTCTCAGCGAGTGCGATCTGCGGCGGTGAGGTGAAGAAGTTCGAAATGTGGCCCAGGGTCGACGCCTGCTCGGTGATGGCCTTGACCCACGTGGGGTGGCAGTGGCCGAGTGCGTTGACGGCAATGCCGGCGAGGAGGTCGAGATATTCCTTGCCCGAGGCGTCCCACGCGTGCACGCCCGCTCCGCGGACGAGGTCGAGCTGGGGTGAGCCGAAGACCGGTGAGAGGACGCGGGAGAAGTCATCGCGCCAGGTCTGGGCCTGGTCTGTCACAGCATTTGCCTCAGTCATCGTTCGTCTCCTCAGTGCTTGTCTCGTGTCCCTCGCCTTTGTGCCCGTCACCCAGTGGTGCGGGTTCGACGACGGTGTCTTCGACCATGGTGCCGATGCCCTCGGAGGTGAAGACCTCGAGGAGAAGCGAGTGCGCCATCCGGCCGTCGATGATGTGGGCCTGCTGCACCCCGTGCTCGATGGCTTCGAGGGCTGCGGTCATCTTCGGGATCATGCCCGCGTCGAGGCTGGGCAGCAGTTCGCGCAGCTTCTTAGGGCCGATGCGAGAAATCAGGCTCGAGGTATCGGGCCAGTTGGCGTAGAGGCCGGGCACATCGGTGAGCATGATCAGTTTGTCGGCACGCAAGGCTTTCGCCACGGCGGAGGCGGCGAGGTCGGCGTTGATGTTCAGGGGCTTGCCGGCCTCACCGTCGATCTCCGAAGCGATCGAGCAGATGACAGGCACCCGCCCGGCGTCGAGGAGCTCGGTGAGCACGGTGGTGTTGACCTCGGCGATCTCACCCACCCGGCCCAGGTCGATGAGTTCACCGTCCACCTCGGCGTGGGTCTTGTTCGCCAGCAGCAGGTCCGCGTCTTCACCGGAGAGCCCGATCGCGGCATTGCCGTTCTGGTTGATGCGGGAGACGATGTCGCGGTTGACCTGCCCGGAGAGGACCATGCGGATGACCTCGGCCGCTTCTTCACTCGTGACTCTCTGTCCGGCCTTGAACTCGCTTTCGATACCCAAGCGAGCCAGCATCGAGGTGATCTGGGGTCCGCCGCCGTGGACGACGACGGGTCGGATGCCGGCGAAGCGCAGGAACGCGATGTCGTCGGCGAATGACTGTTGGAGCTCCGGGGAGATCATCGCGTTGCCGCCGTACTTGATGACGATCGTGGCACCGGCGAAGGTCTTGATCCACGGCAGCGCCTCGGTCAGGGCCTCGGCCTTGACCTGGGCGGCGGCAAGCCGGGCTGCCGTGGACTTCGTGGACATGTCGTGTGGGTTGCTCATGTGGAGTAGGCGCTGTTCTCTTCGACGTAATCGTGGGTGAGGTCCGAGGTCCAGACCGTGGCGGTGGCATCTCCTGCGTGGAGGTCGATGACGACGTCGACGTTGCGGTCGAATGTGACCTTCTCCGGGTCCTCATAGGGACCAGAGGCCCGGCACACCTCGGTGCCGTTGATGATCACGTCGATGGCCGTGGGGTCGAAGGTCGCCGAGGTGGTTCCCACCTGGGCAACGACGCGACCCCAGTTCGGGTCCTGGCCGAAGATCGCGGCCTTGAACAGGGCCGAGCGTGACACTGAGCGGGAGACCTCGACGGCCTCGGCCTCACTAGCCGCCCCCTGCGTGGTGATCGCAATGTCGTGGTGGGCGCCTTCGGCGTCGACGTGGAGTTGGTGCATGAGGTCGAGGCAGAGTTCGCGTAGCAGGCTCGTGAACTCATCTGTATCGACTGCCGCGTCGTGGGCGCCGGAGGACATGAGGATGACGGTGTCATTCGTGGACATACACCCGTCGGTGTCAAGACGGTCGAAGCTCTGACTCGTCGAGGCTCGCAGCGCCTGATCGAGCAAGGCCTGGTCGACCTTCGCGTCGGTGGTGATGACGACGAGCATGGTGGCCAATCCCGGGGCGAGCATGCCCGCGCCCTTGGCCATGCCGCCGATCGTGTACCCGGAGCTGCCCTCACGGGTGGCAGTCTTGGCCACGGTGTCGGTGGTCATGATCGCCTCGGCGGCGTGCTTGCCTCCGGCCACGGAGTCCTCAGCAGCGGCCACGAGTGGAGGGAGGTTGTCGATGATGGTATCGCGGAAATCCTGGCCGCCGACGCCGATGAGTCCGGTCGAGCAGACAAGGATGTCTTCGGCTTGGGTGGCGGTGCCGGCCTCGGTGAGGAGATCGGCGGTGGCCTGTGCCGTCAGCGTCGTCGTCTCGTGTCCGAAATCACCGGTGTAACAGTTGGCTCCCCCGGAGTTGAGGACGACGGCGCGGGCCTGACCGTTCGCCGAGGCCTTCTGGGACCACAGGACGGGGTTGGCCTTGCAGCGGTTCGAGGTGTAGACGGCGGCGACAGCGGTATCGGGGCCGGTGTTGACGACGAGCGAGAGGTCTTTGGTCCCGCTGGGTTTGAGTCCGGCGATGAGGCCGGCGGCTGTGAAGCCAAGTGGTGCGGTCACGCTCATGGGGCGACTCCTTCAAGGGGAAGCGCGGTGGTCTCGTCGAGACCAAGGGCCAGGTGGATGGACTGGAGGGCTTGGCCGGCAGTGCCGCGGACGAGGTTGTCCAGGGCCACAACCACGAGGATCTTTTCCGCGCGCTCATCGACGGTGAACTGGATGTGTGCGAGGTTCGATCCGGCCGTCGATGAGGTGCGCGGCCACTGGCCTTCGGGCAGGACGCGGACGAAGGGCTCATCGGCGTAGGCCTGGGCGAATGCCTGGGCCAGCTGGTCTTTCAGTGCCGCGGCGTCGAGGAGGCCCTCGGCGGTTTTCGGTGCGGACTCCCCCGGCACGGCGGTGATGGTGGCGAGGATTCCGCGGGCCATGGGCACAAGTGTCGGGGTGAATGAGATCCGCGTCGGGCCTTCTGTGGCGTCGGCGCCGAGGACTCCGTTGAGGTTCTGTTCGATCTCGGGCACATGCCGGTGAGAGCCGCCCGTGCCGTAGGGAGAGGCATCGCCGAGGACCTCGGCGGCGGTGAGGTGCGGCTTGAGTGCCTTACCGGCCCCGGAGACTCCGTTAGCGAGGACTGCGTTGAGCCCTGCGGGAGCGGCGAGGCCGGCCTGGACCAGGGGTGCAAGCCCGAGGGTCACGGCGGTGACGTTGCAGCCGGGGACGGCGATGCGCTTGGTGTCCTTGAGTGCCTCGCGCTGTTTGGCTCCGCCGGCAGTGAGGAGTTCGGGCAGACCGTAGGTCCAGGTGCCCTGGTGCTCGGAACCGTAGAACTTCTCCCAGGCGGCGGCACTGATGAGGCGGTGATCGGCGGCGAGATCGACGATGAGTGTCTCGGGGCTCGATTCTTCGAGCTCGGCAGCGATTGCTCCGGACTGGCCGTGGGGGAGGGCGAGGATGACGACATCGTGGCCGGCGAGCACCTCGGCGGTGGACTCCTTGACCACGAAATCGGAATATCGGGCAAGATGGGGTTGATGTCGGCCGAGCTTCTCACCCACGGAGGAATGTCCGCACACCGTGGTGACGTTGAGATGAGGGTGAGTGCTCAGCAGCCGGAGGACCTCTCCCCCGGCGTATCCGGTGGCACCGGAGACGGCAACCGTAAGATCATTCATATGTATAACTATACCAGCACATTAAATTATATGCAGGAGGCGTGATGACCCAGGCTATTCAGGCGATGCGAGCAGGTGGACCCGAGGTTCTCGAGTTCAACGAGATCGACACTCCTCGGCCCGGTCCTGGTGAGGTCCTCGTTGACGTCGCGGCCGCGGGCGTGAACTTCATCGACACGTATCGTCGTTCGGGCACGTATCCCATGAGCTACCCGCACATCGTCGGTTCCGAGGGCACCGGTCACATCGCCGAGGTGGGCGAAGGTGTCGTCAGCTGGTCCGTCGGCGATCGCGTCGCCTGGCACGAGGGCCCGGGTTCGTATGCGACCCAGGTCGTCGTCAAGACCGATAACCTGCTGCGCGTACCCAAGGGCGTGAGCACCGAGGTCGCTGCCGCAATGCCGTTGCAGGGTCTGACCGCTCAGTACCTGGCCACGAGCTCCCACGAGATCAAGCCCGGACACACCGCTCTCGTCCACGCCGGTGCCGGTGGTGTCGGACTGTTACTCACGCAGATCATCAAACACCTGGGCGGCAACGTCATCTCGACTGTGAGCACCGAGGCGAAGGCTGAGCTGGCACGCAAGGCCGGTGCCGATGAGGTGTTCCTCTACGGCGAGGGCGTCGACGTGACCGCGAAGGTCAAGGAACTCACTGGCGGCGAGGGCGTGGAGGTCGCCTACGACGGAGTCGGCAAGGACACCTTCGATGCGTCACTGGCCTCGCTCAAGCCGCTGGGTTCGATGGTGCTCTTTGGCGGTGCCTCGGGTCAGGTGCCGCCGTTCGACATTCAGCGCCTCAATGCGTCGGGCGGAATCTTCCTGTCTCGTCCGTCACTGGCTTGGTTCGTCCGTTCGTCGGAGGAACTGGCGAAGCGTTCGGCGATGCTCTTCAACGGCATCGAGCACGGGTGGTTGAACTTCCGGGTGGGTGCGACGTTCCCGTTGGCTGAGGCTGCGGATGCGCATCGGGCGTTGGAAGGGCGGGAGACTACGGGGAAGGTTGTGCTGACTACGGCCTGACTTAGCAACTACAGCCTGGGCTCGGAGTTCCTGTCTATCGGTACGAACTCCGAGCCCAAACTGTTGTGGCACTGAGGCCGGGGAGGACGCTCCCCGCTCTCCACTCGCCTGATCCACGCGCATTTATGTTGTCGCCCGTTCCGCACCGTCGCCGTGCGTCGCTGATACCTTGAAGACATGTACGAAGATTCTGTTCGCGACGCAGTCCGTCATTTCATGGCAGAACGCGATTGGCAACAATTCCACACCCCTGAGAATTTAGCCAAAAGTGTTTCTATCGAAGCAGCGGAACTGCTCGAATGCTTCCAGTGGGGCGATGCCGACCTCGACTCCGCGAAAGACGAGCTCGCAGATGTGTTGACGTATTGCATGCTGCTCGCCGACAAAATGGATCTGGATCCCGACACCATCGTTTTGGACAAGCTGGAGAAGACTCGTGCGAAGTACCCAGTGGAGAAAGCTCGAGGCACGAGCGTGAAATATGACCAGCTTTAAGGTCGAGCGCTTCCCGTTCGACGCGGACCGGGTCAAGGCGTGGGGATCCGTCGACCCACGACACCGGAACTGGCCAGTCGTATATGTCATGAACAATGCAAAAGAGGTCTACGTCGGGGAGTCACTCAACGTCGAGGGACGAATGCGACAGCACCTCGAGTCTGACTCAAAACGACAACTTCAGTCGGTGAGAGTCGTTCTAGATAACACGTTCAACAAATCAGCGTGCCTCGATCTGGAGTCGTTCCTCATCCGTATGTTCCACGGTGACGGAAGCCGACAGGTCCTCAACCTCAACGCCGGCATCACCGATGCCGAGTACTACGACCGAGAGAACTACAACAAGACGTTCCGACAGATCTTCGAAGAGTTGCGCACTCAGGAGGAACTGTTCAAACGAACGATTCCCCAAATCATCAACAGTGATCTTTTCAAGCTCTCACCCTTCAAAGCACTGAACCACGATCAGGCCATCGCCGTCGATGACATTCTCGAGGGCTTCTTTGACGACCTGAGGAGCGGCGTTGATAACACCGTCGTTGTCGAGGGCAATCCGGGAACAGGCAAGACGGTTGTCGCAATCTATCTGCTCAAGCTGCTGGAAGACATCAGGCGGCACGATTTGGAAGAGCCGCTCGACATCGATTCCATCTTCAGTGACTACTTCACTCCTGAACATACCGAGCTTCTCAAGTCCCTCAAGTTCGCAATCGTCGTCCCCCAGCAGTCACTACGGGAGTCAATCGCCAAGGTCTTCAAGCTGACACCAGGTCTGGGCAAGGGCATGGTGTTAACGCCGTTCCAGGTCGGTGAGAGCTCAGAGAAGTTCGACCTTATCGTCGTCGACGAAGCCCATCGGCTCAACCATCGTGCAAATCAAGCATCCGGATCACAGAATACGAAGTTCGCAGAAATCAATAAGATGCTGTTCGGCTGGGACAATCCACAGAAGACTCAGTTGGACTGGGTCAAGAAGCAGAGTCGTCATTCTATCTTCATGTTGGATGTCGGCCAGACTGTCCGCCCCGCCGATCTGCCTGCAACCGAGACAAAGAAACTCGCTGCGCAAGCCAAGTCGGCTGGTCGGCTATATCCGCTTCAAACCCAGATGCGTATTGAAGCAGATAAGGACTATGTGGGCTACGTCCGCTCTATACTCAGCGATAATCCTCCAATAGCTCGGGAAGACTTCGGGGAATATGACCTTCGAATGTTCACTGAACTGGGGAACATGAGAACCGAATTGCAGAAGCGGGAAGAAGAGTACGGGCTCTCGCGTCTCGTCGCTGGATATGCTTGGTCCTGGAAGAGCAAAAACGATAAAACTGGAACTGTCTACGACATCGAACTCGACGGTCTGCAGATGCGATGGAACACGGCCAAGACGGATTGGATCAACTCACCAAAGTCAGTCGACGAGGTTGGATCGATCCACACAGTGCAGGGCTACGACCTCAACTACGTCGGGGTAATCATTGGCAACGACCTTCGACTCGACCCAGTTGCAGGCAAGCTAGTCTTCGATCGCACCAACTATCACGACAAGAAGGGCCGCGAGAACAACGCCAAGCTCGGTATCACGTATTCCGACGCGGACCTTCTCGAGTACGTAAAGAACATCTATAGCGTCCTGCTTACACGAGGAATCCAAGGTACGTACGTGTACGTCTGCGACACCGCTCTGCGAGAACGCCTTCAAGAGTTTGTCTAAGTCACCAGTCGAATCAACAGCTGATTCCTGTCTCACAACCTATGGGTTATGAGGCGCTTCGGTTACGAGACACCTGAGGGGCTCGGAACGGAACGGCACCCCGACGCCTGGGCATATGCGGACCACTTTCGTGCACTGCGGATGAATGTACTCGCGCTACGCACGGTCGTACTCGCCGAGTGCGATCGCTTTTGCCACATGTTGCGCCGTCACGATGTAGTCGAGGGCCGACTCGAGAGTAATGTCGCCAACACCGTGCGCGGCCGCGTTACGCAAGGATGCCAACTCGAGGACCGCACCTTTGATGCTCGGCGGAAGGTCACTTCGCTGGAGGGCCGGTATCGGCGATCCGCGCCACGGAACGCCCGCGCGTGAGAGATACCTGCCGACCTCGCGCTCAACGTCGACGAACGCATTGATGACCCCGGCGCTGGGTTCGATGCGCGCCAGCTCGACGGGCTTGTCTGACGCAGACCGGTGGTCGCCAGCAGGAGCGGCATGGGGTAGACCACTCACCTCCTCCGCGAGCTTCCGCACCTCACTCGCCGACCATGCCGCTTCGACGCCGAAGCCCTTCACACTGGTCATCAAGGGAACTCGGTCGCGTATGGCCGCCACCAGCTTGACCAATTCTTTGCGGAAGATGATGACGATCGTGAAGACAATGATCGGCCATGCGAGAGACCCGGCAAGAGACGTCACGAAGTCGAGCCATTCCGAGGTTGACGCTGCACCATTGACAGGAGTCGTCGAGGCGGTTGTTGCTACCATAGGCCAAGCATAGGGGACACTGCACAGCCGTCCCCGTCAAAATCGAGAGAGGCTGATGGCGAGTTCAATGATCGTCGCGAAGAACGCATTGGCCGAACGGCCGTGCCTGGCATGAAGCCGCCGATCTATGACGATTGCGAGCGGACCGACCTCGCCCCGCAACGCAACGGCGAGACCTCGTTCGCGTTCTTCAATCGGGCAGGCGGCTCGCTGTGGCGGCACAGCCGAGCGCTTCATCAGGAGTGGGCTGACCGGCTCGGCGATCACGAGTACGCCGAGGTGAGGGCGGCGCTACGGTCGGACGACGCGCAGGCTCGAAGTGCCTTTTTGGAGTTGTACCTTCACGAGTGCTTGGTCCGCGGCAGCCACGAGGTCGTTATCCACCCCGAGCTTGGTCACTCCCCTCGCAGGCCCGATTTTCTCGCGTGCCGGGGTGGCTCGCGCGTCTTCATCGAGGCGATCGCACCTGGGCAGTCGCGCGACGATCGCGCCGAAGCCAATCGAATGGGTGCCCTACTTTCGGCGCTCGACCAGGTAGGCGACGACAACTTCGTCCTCATGACGACTTCGATTACGCAAGCCAGCAACAGCGCACCCGCCGGGAACTTCCGCGCCCAGATTCGGAGATGGCTCATGCAGCTTGACCCCGAATCGGTTGACACCGAAGATCTGCCTTCACGGACGTTTGAGCAGGACGGATGGAGCGTCACGATTAAGGCAATGCCTATCAAGCGCAACAACCGCGGTAACGCCAGGCGCTCCATCGGCGTCTACGCGCACGCTGATGCCCACTTCGTTGACGACGGGGCAAAGCTCGTCGCCGCCCTCGAGTCCAAGGCGAGGAGGTACGGCCATCTCGACGCGGCGTTCGTCATAGCTGTCGGCACAACTTCGTTCGATGAGAACGACAAATACGTCTTGAATGCGCTTTATGGCTCTGTGTCTTGGACACTCGACGGGCTCAACCCGGGCGAGGAGATCACATCACGTGGAGTCCGCAATCGTGACGGCTACTTCGGGTCACCGGGAGCTTGGAAAAATCGTCGGGTGTCGGCGGTCTTGATCGTCGATCAGCTCTCCCTCCACGACCCGACACGCGCTCGCGTATCGTTGTGGGCCCACCCCGACCCGCTGCACCCGCTACCAAACGAGCCGATGTTCCCCGGAGTGATTCACGAATGGAACGGTAAATTCACCGACAAGCGCGAAGCTCTCGATGCCCGCAGACTGCTCGGGCTCGCAGACAACTGGCCGCAGGGTCGCCGCTGGCAAGCCGATTGACCCCAGATGTCTCCCAGCCCAGGTGTTATGAGACGGTTTGGCTCCGAGACACTTCTCCAGCGGTTCGAACTTGAATCATGCCGTTCGGCTTGTGGCCAACGATCTAAGTTCCCCGCATGGGTTCAGAAGTTCGAGAGACCGACTAGGACCGCGAGGCAGGCAACTGCCGCGCTCGTTGCAAGTGCGGCTCGGATCGCCCACTTTACGTACTTGGCCTTTATCGTTGAAATCTTTGCGTTCGCGTGGATCTGATCAGCTAGGTCATTGATTAACTCCCCTGGATTAGCAGTAAGCTCATTCAGTACCCCCTGGAAACGGGGACGAGCACCTTCGAAGTGACGGGTGATACTGGCGAAAAAGATCCGATTGATGTCCTGTGGGTCCGCGTCCTTGTCGTTCACTCGCGGCGTGAGAGTCCAAGCACAGAGTGAGACGGTCGCGACCAGCAGGAGGCTCGCCAATACCACTAGCCCACCGAAGAGGGGAGTTCGGTGTTCGAACCCATTGACTAGGTTGAAGATCATCGTTCCGAGAACTCCGGAGAATGCGAGGGTGACAGCGGCCTTGGCATCAGAATGTCGTATCCATTCATTGATTAGTCCCAGCAACTTCCACGCCTGATCTGGATTCGGCTGCGGAGACGGAGCTGTCAGTGCGGCCGCGCGACGACGTCTGAGGGATTTTCGGGTCATAACGTGAACATACACGCCGTCTCCAGTTTCCACGCACCGTGAACATGCTCAAGATACTATGAGAATAGGCGGACAGCGGGATCTCTCTCGTTGTCGGGAAAATTTATTGACATGGAGCAACAAGTGGCCCTCAAAGATGAGCTGATGACCTATGTCAATACGGTCTTCACTGACTCGTGGACGCGCCGCCAAGGACAGAAGGTGCCGGAAGCTGAGGGTGTAAAGCTGACGAACGAAGCAGTCGAGCTTAACGCGACAGTGCTTTACGCAGATTTGGCCGGTTCCACTCAGATTGTTGAGACGAAACAAGACTGGGTAGCGGCAGATTTATATAAGTCCTACCTGTACTGCGCTGCGAAGATCATTAGATCGAACGGCGGAGTCATCACCGCCTACGACGGTGACCGCGTGATGGCGGTGTTTATCGGAGGGACGAAGAACTCCAGTGCGGCGAAAAGTGGACTCCAGATCAACTGGATGACCAAGAATGTCGTAATGTCACGCTACCGACAAAGGTTCCCGAAGACCACCCTCGAATTGAAGCAGCGAGTAGGTATCGACACATCGAAACTTTTCGTAGCTAGGACGGGTATCCGCGGCAACAACGACCTAGTCTGGGTTGGCAATGCGGCTAACCACGCAGCGAAGATGGCGGCGCTCGATCCAACGTATCCTACCTATATTAGTTCGGCTGTCTATGGGAGCCTATTGGACTGGGCAAAGTTGGGCGGAGAGGGCACCAAGCAGAACATGTGGACCACACTTGGCTCCACTGCACTCGGGTACTCGCTTTACGGATCAGCTTGGACATGGTCGGTCGCCTAGAAATGAAGGAAAATTGTGACGTTTGCTGATGAGCTCCGTGAATACGTGGCTAAGACTCATTTGACGACCTGGGGCCGTCGTGACGGTCAACAGGTTCCCTCAACTGAAGACATCACGCTTGGGAATCAAGCTGTCAATCTCGACGCCGTCGTACTTTACGCAGATCTGAAGGACTCAACGGGATTAGTGCATGGCTACAAAGACTGGTTCGCTGCCGAGATCTACAAAAACTATCTCTACGTCGTATCCAGGATCATTCGAGCGCTCGGAGGCGTGATCACCGCTTTTGACGGCGATCGGGTCATGGCGGTTTACATAGGAGATTCGAAGAACTCGAGCGCCGCCAAAACAGCACTTAAGATCAACTGGGCCGTAATCAACATCCTCCAGCCCGCAATAGACGCTCAATATCCAAACAACGTCTACAAGCTAGAGCAAAAGGTGGGTATCGCATCTTCGAAAACAATGGTCGCTCGGACAGGTATCCGCGGTAGCAACGACCTTGTCTGGGTCGGCAATGCTGCAAATATCGCCGCTAAGCTGGCTGCACTCAATCGTGGATACCCGTCGTACATCACTCAAGGAGTTTTCAACAAGTTGTCCGAGGAGACAAAGTACGGCGGAGAGCCCCCGCGGCAGATGTGGGTAGATCTAGGCAATTCTGATGGCCATGGTCAAATCTATGGGTCAACATTCTGGTGGGGGCTATAGGTACGTAGCCTGTTCACACCAGTGTTCCGTATAGCCGCCTAAACTTGGAAAGCCGAGGCACCGCCCAGCGATCATGGCCAGGCCGACCGGGGCAGATGCAAAGTTCCTGCCCTCGTTTCGAGCCGAAACTGAACTGTAAGTTCTCTGCAACCAATTTGTCTCTTATCCCTAGGCATATAAGACGTCTCGTCTGCTAAATGAGGCGCTCACCTGGTTCTCTTGAGGTTTCGACCTGTCTGCGTCTGGGCGATTCTCAATACTATGTATCGTAAGCGAACGAGCTCTCGGAGGTGCACGTCGCTAGTTATGAGACAACTAGAAGCGCCTGTATCGGCATGTTAGAAACCGAGATTGTTGAATGACCGTCTGGCGCTAAGCGCCCGCAAACCTGCGCCGAGATCGTGCTAGAGCTGTGTTTCTCTACGTTAACAAAAGCAGACCCTCACTCCTCAACGCGCTCAACCTTGCCGACGAGGAACACGTACGACAACACACCCACGACGGTGATCGCTGCCATGTAAACGAACGCCGGAGCGAAGTCGATGTCGGTGACGAGGAAGCCGATAACGATCGGGGTGGCGATCGACGAGAGGTTGCCGATGAAGTTGAACATGCCTCCGGTCAGACCCAACAGTCGCTCGGGGGCGAGAGCGGACACCAGTGACCAGGTGATCGAAGCAAATCCATTGCCGAAGAACGCGATCGACATGAACACGATGACTAGCGCAGTCGAATCCGTGTAGTTCGCCCCGAGCATGAACACCGTCATTGCCAGACCGATGATGATCGGCAGCTTGCGAGCCGTACCAAGCGTGAGGCCCTTCTTGACCATGAGGTCCGAGACCCACCCGGAAAGCAGCACACCAACGAGAGCCGCGATGAACGGCAGTGACGCCATGAAGCCCGACTCGATGTAATCCATCCCGCGATAGTCAACGAGGTACGTCGGGAACCAGGTGAGGAAGAACCACAGGGTCGAGGTCAGGCAGAACTGTCCGAGGTAGATGCCCCATAGCTTCCGTCGGGTCAGCACGACCTTGACGTCGGACCACCTGAGTTTCGGCTTGGTCTCCTTCTTCGTACCACTCTCGACATCGACTAGTCCCCCACCGGAGGCAATGAGATCGATCTCGGCCCGGTTGACCCCTGCCTTGTCCCGCGGCTCGCGATAGACGAACCACCAGATCGCTGCCCAGATGATGCCGACGACCCCGGTGAGGATGAACACCCAGTGCCAGGTGAGAACCGTCTGCAGCCAGGACAGTACGGGGGTGAGTAGTGCGAGGCCAATGAACTGCCCCGAGGTGTAGAAGGCGATGACCCTTCCGCGCTCTCGCTCCGGGAACCACGCGGTGGCCACCTTGTTGTTAATCGGGTAGGCGGGCGCTTCGAATCCGCCGACCAGAAGTCGGAGGATGATGAGGGCGACGAACCCGCCGGAGATACCCATGAAAAGCGTTGCCAGGGACCACAGCACCAAGCAGGAGGCATAGAGCACCCGTGGCCTCACCCGGTCCACGAGCCACCCGCCGGGCAGCTGCATCGCGGCGTAGGTCCACCCGAATGCAGAAAGCAGAAGTCCCTGCTGACCGGTGGTGAGATCGAATTCCTGAGACAGTGCCGGCATCGCAATGGACAGGTTGGCCCGGTCCATGTAGTTGATGACGACGGTGATGAAGAGCAGGAGCGCGATGATGTAGCGCATCCGTGTGGGCCGAGTGGTCATCTGTGTTTTCAGCTGAGTCATTGGTCTCTCCTCACCACTCCGCAAACGAGCCGTCGGCGTGACGCCAGATAGGGTTGCGCCACCGGTGGCCTTCGGCTGAGCGTTCGATGACGTACTCCTCATTGACCTCAATGCCCAGCCCGGGCCCGGAAGGGATGTCGATCATGCCGTCTTCGTAGTTGAACACCGTGGGGTCGGTGACGTAGTCGAGCAGGTCGTTACTCGTGTTGTAGTGGATGCCCAGACTCTGTTCCTGAATGAACGCGTTGTAGCTGCCGGCATCGACCTGCAGGCAGGAGGCGAGCGCGATCGGGCCCAAGGGGCAGTGCAGTGCGAGTGCGACGTCGTAGGCTTCGGCCATCATCGCGATCTTCCGAGTCTCCGTGATGCCGCCGGAGTGGGAGACGTCGGGCTGGATGATGTCGACCGCACCGGAGGCGATCACTTCGCGGAAGTCCCAGCGGGAAAACAGTCGCTCCCCCAGTGCTATCGGCGTCGGGGTGTTCGCCATGACGTCACGCAGCGAACCGAAGTGTTCGGAGAGCACAGGTTCTTCGATGAAGAGAAGTCGATAGGGTTCGAGTTCCTTGATGAGGACCTTGGCCATCGGCTTGTGTACACGCCCATGGAAGTCGATGCCGATGCCGAAGTCGTCGCCGGTGGCTTCCCGCACAGCCTGCACGTTTTCGATGACCTGGTCGACTTTGGTGTAGGAGTCGATGAACTGCAGCTCTTCGGTCGCGTTCATCTTCACGGCGGTGAACCCGCGGTTCTTCGTCTCCAGCGCCGCTGCGGCGGTGTCGCCAGGTCGGTCACCGCCGATCCATGAGTACGTGCGGATCCGATCCCGGACCTTCCCGCCGAGCAGCTGGTGCACCGGCTGTCCGAGCGCCTTGCCCTTGATGTCCCACAGCGCCTGGTCGATGCCTGAGATCGCACTCATGAGGATCGGCCCACCGCGATAGAAGCCACCGCGATACATGATCGTCCACAGATCCTCGATATTCGCTGGATCCTTGCCGATGAGCAGGTCGGAGAGTTCATCGACCGCGGCGGCAACCGTGGCGGCCTTGCCTTCGATGATCGGCTCGCCCCAGCCGACTATCCCTTCATCCGTCTCGATCTTGAGGAACAGCCACCTCGGCGGCACGGTGTACGTCGTCATCGACGTGATCTTCATTGGTCTGGCCTTTCGTCTGGTGTAGTCATCTGCTTGTCGTCGTTGGGTCAGTTGGCCTGGGCCCACGCCGAGGCGATCGCCTCGGCCCGGTTATGTACGTCGTCGGGGCGGTCGCCTCGGCGATAGAGCGAGGAACCGAGGCCCAGGCCGGCAGCACCGGCGTTGCGCCATTCGGCAGCGTTGTCGGGTCCCACTCCCCCGACGGGAAAGAGTTCGGTGCCGGCAGGAAGGACCTCGCTCCAGGCCTTCATACCGCTGATCCCGACCGCCGAGGATGGGAAGAGTTTGACCTTGGTGGCGCCTACCTTGATGGCGGCGAACGCCTCGGTCGGGGTCGTGGCTCCCGGGTACGGGGTGAGCCCCATCCCGAGCGCGGTCTTGATGACTTCGGTATCGGTGTCGGGTGCGACGATGATGCGGGCACCGGCTCGCTTGCAGTCGCGGACCTGCCGTGCGGTGAGAACCGTGCCAGCACCGATCTCCACCTCATCACCGAATCGGTTGACCAACGCCTCGATCGAAGCCAAGGGGTCCGGTGAGTTGAGCGGAACTTCGATGGCGGAGAACCCGGAGGCGACGATGCCTTCGGCGATGTCGAGGACCTCGTCAGAGCGAACCCCGCGGAGGATGGCGATGAGGCCGGTGGGAACTGTGTCAGTCATTGGTGGTCTCCTTGGTCGGCACGAGGCCGGATTGTGCGGCGATGCTGAAGAGTCCGGTGGCAGCGGCGCGCGGATCCGCTTCTGTCGTCTGTCGCCCGCATCGGCGGAGGGCGCGTGTGTATCGCATCGTCAGGTCTGCGGTTCCGCAGACGATGAAGGGGGCGGCAGAGTCGGCTGTTGTTGTGAGCTGGCCGGCCACCTCGGCGCCGATGAGCATTCCCGAAAGGTAGTCGTTGATTTCCTTCGCGTGCAGTCGTCCGTCGAGGACCCAGGTGCGTGCGGAGAAGATCGAGGAAGTGAGCGCGGCGGGGTCGTCACCTCCGACGCTCAATCCCCAGTCGAAGGCGTCGGGGTGGAAGTCATCGGTGGGTTCGGCCAGACGGCTGAGGATCGACGAGGTGCTCAGAAGGCCGAACATCTCTCCGCTCATCGCGGTGGAGAAGTCAGCCACGCGCTGGCCCTGGCACTTCACCCATTTGGTGTGCGTGCCGGGAAGGATCACTGTGGTCGCGTCGGCCTGCTCTGCGTCGAGCAGGCCGAGTAGTTGGGTCTCCTCTCCACGGATGACGTCAGGAGCCGTCTCTTCGGTCGATGTCTTCTGCAGCCCGGGGACGATGTGGAGTTCGCCTATGGACAGTTCGACCGACGTCAGATGCCTACCCAGGGCAGAAAGTTCGATGGGCAGGTCGAGGTAACCCGCCTCGGCGACTCCCTGGGTCGAACCGATCATTCCACAGGCGAGGAGAGGGAGGTGGCCGTGATCGCTGAGCCAGTCGCCGATGGCGGCGTGAGCGAGCCGGGAGAAGTCGCCTTTGAGGTCGCCGGTGTCCGGACCGACGGCCATGATCCCGTCTGATCCGTTGCGTTCAGCGAGGACGCCTCCGTCGTTGCCGATGAGGAAGGCTCGCAGTGAGCTCGTCCCCCAGTCGAGGCCGATCATCTGCGGGGCCTCAGGTGGTGCCAGTTTTGCCATAAGAGCCACTATGGGCAGGCGTTCCACCATGCGCCACCAGTGTCCCTATATGTGGGATAGGTGACATACTGGAGCGATGATCGAAGATTCTGGAACCGTTGTCAGCGATGCAATTCCCCAGGGCACCCAGACATTGGCCAGAGGTCTGCAGATCGTCAGCGCCGTCGCCCATGGGTCCACCACGTTGAAGTCCGTCGTCGACGCCACTGGAATCGGTCGATCAAGTGCGCACAGGATGATCCAGCTGCTGGTGCACATGGGTTATCTGCGGCACGGTTCACCGGGAGAGTTTCGTCTGGGACCCACTCTCATCGAGTTCGGCTTCACCGCGCTCAATCAGGATCCGCTGCCAGTCGTCGCCCGGGAGAGTCTTGAGGCTCTCGCTGAGCGGACTCAGGACACGATTCACCTCTCCGTCGAGGATGGTGAGTCGGTGCTCTATCTCCATAAGATTCCGGGGACTCGTGGTGCTGAGATGCGCTCTCGCATCGGCCACCGCATGCCGATGACTCGCACCGGTGTCGGGAAGGCGCTGCTGCTCGGACAGGATGACCGGTGGGAGCGGATTTTCACAGCCGAGAATCCGGGGGCAGACGCCTCGGCGGTGGAGGCATTCGTCAAACGTATGAACGGGTACACACACGACGGTGCCTCACTCGACCTCGAGGAGAACGAACCAGGAATCCGGTGCGTGGCCGCCCCGATCCGGGACGGCAGCGGAAGCATTGTCGCAGGAGTCTCGCTGTCGGCCACTCGTCCCTACATGCCGAAGGAACGGATGCAAGCGCTGGTACCGGTGATGAAGTCTGCGGCACGGGAGATCTCTCTGAGACTGGGGTATACCGGTGATCGCATTCGGGCGTGAAGATCAGGCACGTTCTAGTCGCAAGGAGCATTTGTGTCCTACATCCCGGTTGATCTGCACAAGACACTGACTCTCGCGCTAGCCTGAGTGAGTATTGAACAAGCTCAGCGAAGAGCACTCCGCTCATACGCGAAACCCTTGAGGAGACCGCCAATGACGCTCGGATCCACTGGCCAGATCGCCGCCCCCACCCGGAGCACCGGATCAGGACCCTACCCCAGGCTCATCCTCCGCGATGCCATGATCGTCGACGGGACCGGGGCTGCCCCATACGGGCCGGCGGACATCCTGATCGAAGACGACAGGATCACCGGAATCTGGGAACCGAACGGTGCGAGCAGCCTCACCGAACGTCCCTCGTCCGACGGCGCCGAAGTCATGGATCTCAACGGCTCCTACGTCTTGCCGGGTCTTATCGACTCTCACGCCCACATCGGTAAACCCGAGCAGGCCCCGAACGCCGACTATGTCTATAAGCTCTGGCTCGGCCACGGCGTGACCACCATCCGCGAACTCGGTGCGTTCAACGGCCTCGACTGGACCGTTTCCGAGGCCCGACGAGCCGAAGCCAACGAAATCGCGGCCCCGCGCCTGCACATCTATCCCGCACTGCGTGCCGGAACCCTCGACGGGCCCACCCCGGTCACTGCTGACGAGGCAACCGCGTGGGTCAATGAGGTCGCCGACCGCGGTGCGAACGGAGTGAAGTTCTTCGGCACCTCCCCCACTGTGTTCGGTGCCGCCGTCGAGGCAGCACAAGCACGTGGTCTGCGGACCGCATGCCACCACGACCAGCGCCGGGCCGCGCAGGTCAACGCCCTCACCTCGGCGAGGTGGGGACTGAACAGCATCGAACACTGGTACGGGATCCCCGAGGCCATGTTCCGCGACCGCACCCTCCAGCACGTACCCACCGACTACAACCACAACAGCGAACCCCAGCGCTTCAGCCAAGGCGCCCACCTGTGGCTGCAGACCGCCGAGCGCGGCAGCAGCGCCTGGCAGGAGACCCTCGCGGAGCTCCTCGAACTCGGAACCGCATTGAGCCCGACATTCAACATCTACATCGGCTCCCGCGACGCCGCACGAGTGCGCACCTCCGAATGGCACTCGGACTTCACCTCCCCCACTCTGTGGGAGTTCTTCCAGCCCTCGGCCGACAAACACGGCTCCTACATGGGCGACTGGACAAGCGAGGACGAGATCGCTTGGCGCCACGCCTACGTCAAATGGATGTCCTTCGTCAACGACTACAAGAACCTTGGCGGCTTGGTCACGGCCGGGTCGGACTCCGGTTTCATCTACAAGGTCTTCGGCTTCGGCCTCATCGAAGAACTTGAACTCCTCCTCGAAGCGGGGTTCCACCCGCTCGAAGTCGTCCGCTCCGCCACGCTGAGCAGCGCCGCGCTTCTCGGCATAGACGACGAGCTCGGCTCCGTCGAACCCGGCAAGATCGCCGACCTGCTCATCGTCAAGGACAACCCCCTGAGCAACTTCAAGGTCCTCTACGGCCACGGTCATCTCCGCGCCGAAGAGTCCGGCATCAACCGTGTCGGCGGAGTCGACTTCACTCTGCGCTCCGGCATCGTCTACGACGCCAGAGAACTCCGCGAGGAAGTGAAATCGATGGTCGCCGAGGAGCGAGCGGAGCAGCACTGAGCGACATAGCTCGACCCCGGCCGGATTCAGGTCCGACCGGAGTCGACGTAGTGAGAGGCGAGAACCTTAGTGGCCGGCGGCCGCCTGAGTCTGCCGATCGACGGCTGCCGAGCGGATAGCTGCACGCACGTGTGCCTGCAGCACGGTGAGCGGTACGCTGCCCATCCCGAGCACCGTGTCGTGGAAGTCCCTGATCGAGAAGTCCTCCCCCAGCGCCTCCTCGGCCTCCTGCCGCAGCTGTTGAATAGTCAGTTGCCCGAGGTAGTAGGCAGTGGCCTGCCCGGGCCAGGAGATGTAGCGATCAATCTCCGTGACGATCTCGTGTTCGGCGATCGCCGTATTGTCCCGCAGGAAATCCTGCGCCTGCTCCCGACTCCACCCCAGCGCATGCATGCCCGGATCGACGACGAGGCGCACGGCCCGCCACATCTGGAACGAGAGCATACCCATACGTTCGAACGGCGTCTCATACATCCCCATCTCATCGCCGAGTCGTTCGGTGTAGAGGCCCCAGCCCTCACCGAAGGCCGAGATATAGAGCCGCCGGAAGTCGGCGAGCTCGAGCTCCTCGGCCAGCGAAATCTGAAACGAATGTCCGGGCGCAGATTCGTGCAGGGTCAGTGCCGGCAGCGAATACAGTGGTCGCGCCGGCAAGTTGTACGTGTTGAGCAGGTACCGGTCGGGAGCACCCCGGCCGAACGTGTCGAATTTCGCGATCTCCGCCGGTGTCTCCATGATGGCGAAGCGCTGCTGCGGCAGACGCCCGAAGTACTGATGGACCACCCGGTCGAAGGCCTTGCACGTGTACGCGGCTTCAGACAGCAGTTGACGAGGAGTCGTTGCATAGAACTGCGGACTCGTGCGCATGAACTCGAACAGACCCGGCAGGTCGTCGGGATAGCCGAGCTCGACGGCGACGTCCTCCATCTCCTCCCGGATCTTCTTCACTTCGACCTGTCCGAGGTCGAAGATCTGCTGCGGGCTGAGGTCTGTCGTCGAATACTCCCTGATCTGGGACTGGTAGAACTCGATGCCGCCCGGCTGGTCGACTGCGGCGATAGACTCCGGCAGATTCGGCAGATACTCCGTTGTCAGGAATTCAAGGAGTCTCCGATAAGCGGGCACGACCTCAGCCGAAAGCATCTGAGCAGCCGCCTCGTGGAGTTCAGTTCGAACCTGTTCAGGCACGACCGCCGGGATTTTTCGGAACGGTCCGAAGAACGACAGCTCGGTGACGTCCTCGACCTCGGCGACGACCCGCACCGGTTCCTCTCGTCCGCTCATGCACACTCTGGCCGGCCCAAAGCCTCGAGCCACCCCGGCCCTCATGTTCTCGATCTGCTGATCGAAGAACCGTGGAATGTCGCCGAGCAAGCTGATGTATGCCCGAGCCGAACCGACGTCTTCTGGCACAAGACGGTAGGCGTCGAAGGCGAGCGTGCGCCAGAAGGCAGAATCTGCCGTGGCAGGTCTCTCCCACATCCGGTATCTCTGTGCCTCGACAAGGGTGACCAACTGCTGGCGGTAGACCTCTAAGTCGATAGTCTCTTCCACAGTGAGAGCATCGGTACTGACCGACTCGAGTTTGCCGAGTGTGTCCTCCCACATCTGCTGCCGACGCCGCTGCGAGGCTTCACTGACATCCGGCAAGAAGTCGACGACGGAGGCCTTCTGAGACAGTGATCCGAATTCGGCCTCTCTCCACGTCCACTCCGCGTTGATGATGTCGGCGAGCTTCCTGCCTTCGGCTGAAGCCCTTGCATGTGAGCTGCCTCGATCATGGTTCTCGGGCACGTCGATTCTCCTGTTCTCGATGATGATCGTCTTAGTGTGTTGCCGACCGGCTCAGTGCGCGTGACCGTCCGGCTCAGATGGGTTGGTTCGACTCAGGCTTGGCACCGTCTCCGATTGACCAAGCGACGAAGTCTGCGATATCGCGCAGCTGCTCGACCCGGACCTGCTGGTCGACATACATCATGTGTCCGGCCGGGTAATAGCGACGAACAATCTGATCATGGGACTCATCGGCAATGCGCAGATGCGCAAGCACATGCTCCGAGGCGGCAAACGGCGTCGCTGAGTCGTGATAACCGAACGCCACGTAGACCTTGAGATGCGGATTCATCCGCATCGCGAAAGCGAGATCTTCGGCAGTGTTGACGGTGGAGTTCTCGAACTCCTTGTACGACCATGGATGGACTCTGGATGTCAGCACCTCGTAGGTGAGGTCCGATTCGTATCCGAGTTCGGCACGCAGCAGATGATTGATGCCCACGGTGTAGGGATACTGGATCGCCGGATATGAAGGGTCGTCGCCGAGCACTTCTGAGGCGACCTTCCCCGGATGCGCGGTGAAGCGGGAATCCAAACGACCGATGCGCAGTCGCTGATCGCGGAGAAGTTCTGTGAAGAAGGTGAACTCGTCGATGCGAAGGTCAGCCAGCCGGACGAACTTCTCATCGATCCCGATGAGCTCGGCCACCTTCGCAGCTATTCGGGAGTGTTCGGAGGTCTCGAGCCGGTGTCCGCGCGCGAGCGCTCGGCTGAAGTCCCCATGGGCAAAATCCGTCGCCTCTGCGACGACATCTTCGAGCTCGCGCCCCGGATGTTTGCCGTGATAGTGCGCGATGGCGGCAAACGTCGGCAGGTAGTGGATGTAGGGAGCTTCGTTGCCTTCCGCGAAATCGATCGTGGCGAAATCGAGGACGGCCGAGATGAGGAGGATGCCGTTGAAGGCGATCCCGTGGCGTTTGGCCAGATGTCCGGCCAGGGCCGCTGCACGGGTGGTTCCGTAGGACTCCCCGGCGAGGAACTTCGGTGAGATCCACCGATTGTTCCGTGTCAGCCACAGCCGGATCGCCTCGCCGACGACGTCGCGATCCCCAGTGAACCCGTGGAAGTCCTCCGGCTTCTCCCCCTCTGCGGTGCGGGAGTATCCCGTGGTCACCGGGTCGATGAAGACCAGATCGGCGTGAGCCAGAGTCGTCTCAAGATTGTCGACGAGACCGTAGGGCGGCGGGGTGCGATCATTGACGTCGTTGGCCACCACCCGCCGTGGACCGAAGAGACCGATGTGCATCCAGGCCGATGACGATCCCGGGCCTCCGTTGAAGACGAAGACGACAGGACGCTGAGCATCCTGACCGTCTTCGGTGCCCTCGGTGATGGCGGTGTAGGAGGTGAGGAAGATCTGTGCCTTCGGCTTGAGACCGGCGAACACGCCTTCCTCGACGATTTCAGAGCCGATGACCATCCGGCCCGCCTGGGCCCGATACCGGAGCAGACCGGCGGGCAGCTGAAGTTCATGGACAGTGGTGACGAAGTCATCGACCGGCCGCGGTGGGTCTGCCGGCTGATTCGTGGGCTGTGACTGAGTCTGTGTGTCAGACATGATGGAATTGAGATCCTTCCCTGTGTGTGGAGATGGTGGAGAATCGGTGGTCGGTGTCGATGCTGAGCACCGAGGTGGTTGTGTCGTTCAAGAACGCTGACCCGCGTCCCAGCGGGGATCGATGCTCGGGACCGCGGAGAGCAGGGTCTTCGTGTATTCGTGCTGTGGGTCATCGAAGATTTCGTCGCGCGGGCCTTGCTCGACGATCCTGCCCTTCTGCATCACGGCAACCTTGTGGGCGATCTGTCGCACGACCGCCAGATCGTGGGCTATGAAGATGTAGGAGATGTCGCGTTCGCGCTGCAGGTCCACCAACAGCTCGAGCACCTGTGCCTGAACCGACACGTCGAGAGCGGAGACCGCCTCATCGCAGATGACGAGCTTCGGTTCGACGATGAGTGCGCGAGCGATGCCGATGCGCTGGGCCTGCCCTCCGGAGAACTGGCGCGGATAGCGAGTTGAGTGGTCGGGGTTGAGTCCGACTCGTTCCATCGCCGCCTTGACCATGTTCCGGTACCCGCCCGTGGCCTTCCGCTTCTGGTAGCGGAGTGGTGCCGACACCACCTCTTCGACGGTGTGACGAGGGTTGAGTGAGGAGTAGGGGGCTTGGAATACCACCTGGACTCCGCTGCGAAAGTTCCGCAATGACGCACCCGAGCGCTGGGTGATCTCCTCACCTTGGAACTCCACAGACCCGGACGTGGGATCGATGAGGCGTGCGATCATCCGCGCCGTGGTCGACTTTCCCGAACCGGACTCTCCGACAATACCCAGTGTCTGCCGCCGGTGGACATCGAAGGAGACTCCCTCGACTGCAGTGAATTTCTCTCTGCGGCCGCTGCGGAACTCCTTGCTCAGGTCGTACGCAGCCAGCAGCGGCGTGGCGATGTCGCTCATGCTCATCTGCCCCCTTTCGTGAGAATGGGCTCGGGAAGATCGACGACGTCGTCGAGGCGCGGTGTCGCTGCGAGCAGCGCTTTGGTGTAGTCGTTGCCCGGGTTCGAGAAGATCTGCTCTGCAGTGCCCTGTTCAACGGTCCGGCCGAATCGCATCACCGTCACATGGTCGGAGATCTGGCTGACGACGGCCAGGTCGTGGGTGATGAACAGCATCGCCGCCTGCGTCATCTCCTGCACCTCGGCGAGCAGGTCGAGGATCTGGGCTTGGACGGTGACGTCAAGGGCCGTGGTCGGTTCATCGGCGATGATGAGGTCGGGTTCGCACACGAGCGCCATCGCGATCATCACTCTTTGGCGCATACCCCCGGAGAACTGATGGGGATAGTGTCCGACACGGCCGGCGGCGTCGGGGATGCGCACTCGGTCCATCGCCTCGGCGGCCATCCTCATCGCCGCTGCCTTCGTACCTCCTTTATGAGCACGGTAGGCCTCGGCGATCTGGAAGCCGACCGTGTAGTAAGGGTTGAGCGAGGACAGGGGATCCTGGAAGATCATCGCGATCTGGTCGCCGCGGGTCCGCCGCATCGAGGCATCGGACCGGTGGAGCAGTTCATCGCCGTGGAATCGCGCCGACCCTGTTGTCGTCGCCTCCTTCGGCAGCAGACCCATGATCGCCAGCGAGGTCATCGACTTGCCCGATCCTGATTCGCCGACCAATCCCATCGTCTGGCCTCGTGCGATGTCGAATGAGCTACCGTCGACGACGACCCCGAGCGGAAATTCGATGCGAAGATCCCGCACGGACAGGACCGGAGCATCACTTGCAGGTCTCGACGGGTGTGCGCTCATGAGGTGCTCACTCTCACTCGGGGGTCGAGCACCCGGTAGAGCAGGTCGACCACAATGTTGGCGATGATCACGGCGAAGGCTGCCACGAGCGTGACTCCCATGATCACGGGCTGATCGTTGACGGCGATCGCGTCGTAGGCGTACCGGCCGACGCCGTTGAGCCCGAAGACCGTCTCTGTGATGAGGGCTCCGCCCAGCAGTGTGGCGAAGTCGACGCCCAGGAGTGTGACGATCGGGGTCAATGACGGACGCAGTCCGTGCCGGATGAGGATGGCGCTGCGTCCCAGGCCTTTGGCACGGGCCGTGCGCATGAAGTTCTCTCCCATGGTGTCGATGACATTGGTCCTCGTCAGCCGCGCGTACATCGACGCGTACATGAGCGCAAGCACCATCCACGGCATGAGGTAGGCCTGGAACCACTGCACTGGGCTGTCTGTGAACGGGACCACCGTCGGGAACGGCAGCCATTGGAGCTGCACGACGAGGAGGTATTGCAGCACCAGGGCCACGAAGTAGTTCGGCAGGGAGATCCCGGCCAGGGCGAACATCATCGCTCCCTTATCCCACCAGGTGCCTTCCTTCACGGCGCTGATCACGCCTGCAGCCACGCCGGAGAGCAGCCACAGGACCGCGGCACCGACGGCGATTGTCACCGAGACGGGCAGTCGATCGACGATCCCCTGCAGGACATCCTGGTTGGTCTGGAACGAGTATCCGATGCACGGGGCGTTGCAGTGGACCACCGAGGCACCCGAACCGTAGTCGCGGCCGACGAAGATCGCGGCGAGGAACGTGAAGAACTGAGTGAAGAACGGTTCGTTGAGTCCCAACTGGTCCCGGATCGCCTCGATCCTCTCCGGGGTGCAGGTCTGGCCGCAGATGCTGGCTGCCGGATCCGGTGAGAGTTGGAAGAAGATGACGAAGGTGAAGAATACGACGAGCAGCATGATGATCAGTGCCGCGAACAGTCGTTTGATGAGATAGATGGCCATCAGAGTCCTCCCGCCCAGATCTTCTGGAGGTTGTCACCGAGCACGGTGAACGACAGCACTGTGAGGAACAGGAACATACCCGGTATGGCGAAGAACATCGGATCGCTGGAGTACCAGGTCACCGCCGATGCGATCATCTGCCCCCACGAGGGATCGGGTGGAGTGATGCCCACTCCGAGGAAGGACAGTCCGGCCTCAGTGGCGATGAACGTCGGCACCGCCAGCGTGGCCATGACGACGATGGTTCCCGAAAGGTTGGGAAGCACTTCCCGGAATACCAGTGGAACCCAGCCGGCACCCGATGTCCGGGCGGCCTCGACGAATTCACGATTCTTCAGTGACAGAGTCTGGCCGCGGATCACGCGGGCCGTGGCCGGCCAGGAGAAGAGGCTGAGCACGAGGACGAGGAGCAGAGGACGGTTCCCCTGCGGCAGGGCCGAGAGGATTGCGATCATGAAGATCAGTGCTGGGAACGCCATGAGAAAGTCCATCACCCGGGAGATCACGGCATCGACGAACCCTCCGAGGAAACCGGCGATCACGCCCATAACCACGCCGATGACCATGGTGATCGCGGTTGCGCCGATGCCGATGAGCATCGAGACACGCGCGCCGTAGGCGATCCGAGCGAAGATGTCACGGCCGTTCTGGGGTTCGACTCCCATCCAATGCTCGGCACTGATGCCACCGAACGCGCCGTGCGGCAAGCCACCCAGTGCCGGGTCCACGGCTCCTTCGTCGAATTCGTAGGGGCTGTAGCCGGAGAGCTGAGTAATGAGCGGAGCGAAGATCGCGAGGAGGACGATGAAGACGAGGAACCCGGTGGACAGAATCACTGTCGGTTTGCGCAGGATCCTCTTCAGGGTTCCCAGCCCGGGGGAAAAATCCTCCCCCGGGCCGGGCCGACCGAATTCCTCGACCTGATTCGAAAGCGAAGCAGTCACGAGTGAACTATCCTTCCGGCTTGAGTAGCCCCAGCTGCGAGTAGTCGATGTATCCGGTCTTGGACGGATTGGCGAACGCTCCGCCGACGTTCGAGCCGACGAGCTGCAGAGGGCGCGGGCGGACCAGAGGCACGACGGGAGCGAGCTCGAGGACCTGTTCGTTGATCTCGGCATAGGCCGCTGTCTTGTCGTCGAGATCGGGCATGACTGCCGCCTCGGCGAGGGCCTTGTTCAGTTTCGGATCATCGATCTGGGACTGATTGAGGTTGCCGGTCTTCGTGATTCGCTCACCGTCGAACAGGGGTCCCAACAGCGGTTCACCTGAGAACCAGCCGTTGGAGCACCAGCCTGTGATCGCGAGCTCGTTCTGCTGGCTCGGTGTGGCCAGGACCTCGTAGAACTTCGCCTGGTCGATGACGTTGAGTTTGACCTCGATGCCGACCTTCTTCAGTGACTGCTGCACCGCTTCGGCCTGCGCCTGCCACATCGGCAGCGCACGTACGTCCATGGTCAGTTTGAGGTTCTCCGCGCCTGCTTCTTTGAGCATGGCCTTGGCTTTCTCAGGATCGCCCGTGTTTCCCTCAGTGGCGTAGGGATCGGTGTCGTCGTACTGCGGAACGCTGGGCAGCAGCTGGTTCGGTGCGACATCGGCCAGCTGTGGGCCGCCGCTGGCGTTGACCACGCTCGACTTGTCCACAGCCCAGTTGATGGCTTGTCGGACCTTCTTATCTCCCAGTGGCTCCTTGGCGTTGTTCATGACCATGAAGTAATTGCAGGAGGGCATACTCTGCACCGTGCGCTCAGAGAGTTTGGGGTCTTGGGTGATCTTCGCGAGGTTGGCCGCGACCACCGGGTTGGTCGACGCCGAGACAGCGTTGGCATCGTCGCCCTGGCCGGAGATCATCCGCTGATCGATCGTGTTCTGATCGAGGCTGACTGTGAACTTGTAGCCGTCTGGATAGGCTGGGCGAATGTCGTCGGTCTCGGCATCCCAGTTCTCGTTGCGGACCAACGTCAGCGACTCGCCGCGCTTGTACTCGTCGACTTTGTACGGCCCCGACGAGATCGGATCCTTCTGGATCTGGTCGACCTTGGTCACCTTGTCCTTCGGGAATGGGGCTCCCGGTGCAGTGGCAACGACATTCGGGAAGTCGGCCATCGGCTTATTCGTCTCGATCGTGATCGTCCGATCATCAACGACCTTGATCGAGTCGAGGCCTTCAGGGTCCTCGAAGACACCCTCGTAGTCCTTGGCGCCCTTGACGTAGTTCTGCAGATAGTCGAGGCCGATGGCAAGCGACGGGTCGAAGGCATGTTCGAAACCGAACTTCACGTCTTCCGCCGTGATCGGCGTTCCGTCTTCGAACGTGATTCCTTCTTTGAGTTTGAAGGTCCATTCCGTGGCATCTTCGTTTGAGGTACCCGTATCTTCGGCCAGATCGCCGACGAGTTCGAGTTCTCCGGACTCTCGGTTGTATTTGTACTGAGTGAGGTTGCGGTAGAGGAGGTTGTAGAGGTTGAGGACGTTGCCGTCGCTGCCCATAGCAGGATCCAGATGAGAGAAATCGACTCCACCCAACACTTCGACGACGCCGCCCTTCTGCGGATCACCGGTGTACGAGGCGAAGCCCGTCTTATCGTCGACGACCGATTGAGCGTCCCCGCCCTTGCTCGAACTCCCATTTCCACAGGCGCTCACAAGCATCGTGGCGGCAGCGGCGATCGCAACCATCGACATAGCTCGCTTGTTCATGAAAAGTCTCCTTCGACTGTTCCGTCATGATGCGTGGTTCAGAGTCCGCGAGTGACCGCACCCCAACTTCTGCAGTGTCTGTTGCAACCTCCGCCTCCATCATTACCACTGTTATCAGCGATAAGATTGGAACTTCAGACGCTCCAACCGCGAAGAAGTGACCTCAACCACATCTCGTATACAATCAGATCGCAACGTTCATTGCAATAGGAGATTCATAGTGGGAATCATCGCGACATGGCTGGAGCACCTCATGTCTCAGCGCAAACTGTCCCCGGGGACAACGACAGTACTCAAGGCGATTGCCGACGATCCCGAAAGAGCTTCGTACTGCAGTGCTGCAGCACTCGCCGAGTCGGCCGGGGTCAACGTCGCCACTGTTGTCCGAGCTGCGCAGGCCATCGATTTCACCGGCTGGTCGGAGTTGTCGACAGAGATTCGGAATCGATTTCTCTCGTCATTGGATGCCGACAAACATTTTGTTCGCAACACGACCATCGGCACGGGTCAGGCTGTGAAGTCTATTCGTAAAGATCTCGAGCTCCTCGGACTTCTTTCCGAGTCGCTCTCCGATGCATCGATCACAACAATTGCCGAGATGATCACTTCGTCAGGATCGACCAAGGTACTTGCCACTGGCGCATACGTGGCCCCGGGGGCAGTCTTGGCTCACAATGTTCAGGGCCTGGGCTATAACGTGTCGCTCAGTGATGGTTCGACAACAAGCATGATCAACGACGTTCGCTTGCTGCAGCCGGGCGACTGCCTGCTGACCTTTTCCATCTGGAAAACCAGTTCAAGCATCGTTCCACTGTGTGAACTGGCCAAAGAACGGGGTGTGCGGCTGATCGTCATTGCCGACCAGCATTCGCAACTGGCCGAACTCGCCGATCAACTCGTCCTTGTACCGTCTGAAGGCGTCGGCCCGATGGCCTCAGTGACCTGCGCGGTCAGTGTCGCCCAGAGCATCGTGGGTGCGATTGCGAACGTCGACACACAGCATTCTGCCGCGATGCTCGAGGAACTGCAGACCATGTGGTCGCGCACCCAAGCGGTGATCAGTGACTGAGCAGATTGAGTGTGCCCCAGCATTACCTCGAATCGGCTGGAAACAGAACGGAATGCTGGAAATTCCGACATTTTCCGAGATCTCGAACAGCGGCAGTCCCGTAAGCCAAGCACCCTTTGTTCGCCTTCGTTCGTCTGTCATATAGTCAACAGAACTGCTACGCCAGAGGCGGAACGATTCAGGTCGAAGGAGACTGTATGAGATACGTCGTCGGCATCACCATGGACAATCGTGGGCGCGACGCCGTGTCGCTCGCCCTCGCGCTTGCCCAAACCACGCTGTCGTCCCACCGGGTCGAACTCGACTTGGTCCACGTACTCCGTGGTGTCCCGCCTGAACAGGCCGGGTCGAAACCGGAACGCGAGTATCAGAAACTCTGCCTCGAAGAGGCTGAGCAATGGATGGCCAAAACGCACGATCTCGTCCCGAAGACCATCCGGTCCACGACAAGTGTCCATTTCGCTGATTCCATGGCTGCGGGTCTGATCGACAAAGCCACGTCATGTCCCTGCGACCTCATCATCGTCGGCGCGGCAAGCCACGGCCCGTTGAGACGCTTCACCATCGGGTCGGTGGCCAACGCGCTCCTCCATTCTTCTCCCGTTCCGGTCGCTTTGGCTCCCTCGGGCTATCTGCCGCCCAGCCGTCTGACGCGTCTGAGCTGTGCTCTTGGCATGCGCCCCGGCGCCGAGGTGGCACTCAACGTCGCGACCCAGTCCTCAGTGCTCCATGACGTACCCCTGCGGTTGATATCTCTCATCGCTCTGGACTCCCGCACCGAGGACGTAGAGAGGACCGACGCTGCCCGCGACCATGCGAAGAAGCTGCTCCTGCGAGCTTCCCAGTCCGTCGAAGACGCCACGGAAGTCATGGTCGATGTCGCGCTTGGCCGATCCATCGAGTCGGCCATCGAGAAATTGACCTGGGATGATGGCGAGATCGTCCTCATCGGTTCGAGCAGATTGGCCAAGAACCGCTCGATCTTCATGGGAACGACAGCCAATAAGATGCTTCGGAGTCTGCCGGTTCCGATGGTCGTGGTGCCCCGGTATCACGCGGCCGATTTCATCTCAGACAATGGAATCTCCATCTGAGTTGCTGCAGACATGACAACCTACGACGAGCTTCCAGACTCTGCGCACAGCCCACCAGCCCTATCTCCGATCGAGATCTCGTTGGAGTCGGATGAGCCGCTCTACCGCCAGTTGCGTCGGGCGCTTGAGCATCAGATTCTCTCCGGTGTGCTCAACCCGGATGTCGCCCTCCCTTCATCTCGCGCCTTGTCTCACGAACTCGGGCTCTCACGCAATACGGTCAATGCCGCAATCCAAGAGCTCGTCGCCACCGGCCTCATCGAGGCTCGCCCTCGCAGTGGACATTTCATCAACACCACCCTGCTCAACAACGGATCGAAGAAGCTCGACAGGGCTCGACTCTCCGATGGGTCCATCGATTGGGAGTCCAAGATCCGTGCGATTCCGGATAGGAATCTTCCGGAGATCACCAAGACGAAGAACTGGCAGTCCTACCCCTACCCATTCGTCGCCGGCCAGGTCGATCCGGATGAATTCCCCAGGCTTGCCTGGGCCCGAGCCCTACGCACTGCTATGGATCCCGAGCACCTGCCGTTCTCAGTCCGCGATGCCATCGATGAGGACGACCCGCTGCTTACAGAACTGCTGTGCCATCGCGTGCTGCCGAGCCGCGGCATCCATGTCAGCCCCGAGAATGTGCTCATCACCGCGGGATCCCAACAGGGACTCGACCTTCTGGCCCAACTGCTCGTCGGCCCCGACACCACCGTCGGCGTCGAGGACCCAGGCTACGTCGATGCCAAACACGCCTTCACCCGCGTCGGCGGCCAACTGGTCCCCCTGTCAGTCGACGCTCAGGGAATGGTTCCGCCCTGGAAACCGCTCGACATCGTCTACGTCACTCCCAGCCATCACAGCCCCACCAATGTCACGCTCGATCCATCACGCAGACTGCAGCTGCTGACACGCATGCGCGAGACCAACTCACTCATCATCGAAGACGATTACGACTCCGAGTTCCGGTACAGGGGCAAACCCACCCCTGCGCTCAAGGCGCTCCCCCATTCCGACCACGTCATCTACCTAGGATCCTTCAGTAAGTTCCTCGCTCCCGGGCTCCGGCTGGGCTACATCGTTGCGGAGCCGGAGCTCATCGAACGTATGCGGACCCATCGGCGCTATTCCATCCGCCACGTCCCGGGCCATACCCAGCGAGCCATGGCGCTGCTCATCGATTCCGGACAGTTCCATCGCACGATCTCACGCCGACGAACCCAGCTGCGGAAGAAATGGGAAACACTGACCAGCGCGCTCGAGGAGCATCTGCCTTGGGCCGTGCCGTTCCCCGCCGGAGGCGTCAGCGTGTGGATCCAGGCACCGCCGCAGCTCAACTGCCGCGAACTGGCTGAAGAATGTCTGCGCCGAGGCGTCGTCATCGAACCCGGAGATCCCTTCTTCCTCTCACCCGAGGACAATCTCAACTTCTTCCGCCTCGGTTTCGCCGCCATCGACCTCGACTCCATCGAGCCCGGAGTCCTTCTCCTCAGCGAGGCCATCGCTTCCCTCCTCGACCACGACTGAATGCTCGAACCTTCTGGTACCAAAGAACTCGCAACGGACTGGGACTTCAATGGGAGCCAGATTGCCGAGAGAGTGATGACAAGCACACCAAAGACGGAGTGCCGGAGTCGGGACGCCTCGACGTACCCGACCCGAAAGTGAGAATGGAGGGTTCGCGTGACGATCTCGGACTATGCAAATCGTGCCCAGCAGCATCTTTTCCCCCACTTCACCACTGGGAAGGTGTGGAATGACGAAAGTCTTCCGATCATCGTCGAGGGCAACGGGAGTTATCTCACCGACGAACGAGGCGATCAGTACCTCGATGGGCTGGCCGGACTGTTCTGCGTGAACATCGGCCACGGACGCCAGGACATCCCCCAAGCCGCCTACGAGCAGATGAGCAAGCTGGCGTACTGGACAAACTGGGGCTCAGCCCACCCGGCGGCCGTGGATGCCGCAACTCTCATCGCCAGCCATGCCCCCGGCGACCTCGACACGGTGTTCTTCGTGAACTCCGGGTCGGAAGCCGTGGAATCGGCCGTCAAGTTCGCCCGCCAGTACCACCGCTCCCAGGGACAGCCCGAACGCACGAAGATCATCGCCCGCAACATGGCCTACCACGGCACCACTCTCGGTGCTCTCGCAGTCACCGGCATCCCGGCGTACAAGGAGCCCTTCGGCGACCTCATGCCGGGAGTCTTCCATGTACCCAACACGCTCGGCGAAGAAGTCCCGGCAGGAGGCACCGCTGCTGATCTGCCCTCAATCCAGGCCATCAGGGAACTCATCGAACGCGAAGGTGGCGACACCTTCGCAGCTCTGTTCGCCGAACCTGTTCAGAACTCGCGCGGTGCCCTCGTCCCACCGGCCGGCTACTGGCAGGAGCTGCGGAAGATCTGTGACGAACACGGAATCCTCCTCGTCGCAGACGAAGTGATCACCGGCTTCGGACGCCTCGGCGAATGGTTCGGGTCGATCAAGTTCGATGTCGTCCCCGATCTCATCACCTTCGCCAAGGGATCCACCTCGGGCTACCTGCCCCTCGGTGGGGTCATCATCCGCAAACCGCTGGCCGAAGCGCTGCTCGACTCCCCCGCTGCCGGGGCGTTCACCCATGGTGCCACCTGGGGCGGCCATCCCGTCGCGACTGCGGTCGCGACAGCAAACCTCACGGCTCTCGCCGATGAGAACGTGCCGGGCAATGTCCGCAGCCTCGAACCCTATTTCCAGAACGGGCTCGATCGGATCACCGACTCCTATCGATGCATCAAGGAATACCGCGGCGCCGGGTTCTTCTACGCCATCGAAATGATGGCCGACCGCGACACGGGAACCGAACTGAGTCCCGAAGCCGCCCAGTCGGTGCTCACCGAGGTGATCCCGAAGGCGATGAAGGAAGTTGGTCTCATCACCCGCCCGGACAATCGCGGTGCGACGATGCTCGTCCTCTCACCGCCGCTGGTTGCCGACCAGGCCGTTCTCGACGACCTGCTCGACAAGGTCGATCACGTCATGGGAGCCGTCGACAAGCGCGTCGGCGTCTCGGCGCTGTCTGCGGCAGTCTGAGGATCGCACCATGTTGAAGACACCGGCAGCACGCAGTCGAACGGACCCCGTCACGGCACTTCCCGAACCCGACCCGGATGAGGTCGCGATCGACCCCATGCTGCTCGAGCGGGTGCTCGGTCTGTGCGAAAACGGAACCCGCCCGACAGTGGTTCTCGCGGAATCCCACGATGACCGCATTCTCCGTGCTGCCGGTGTCCTCGCCGAGGCGGGGCTGCGGCCCGTGCTCATCGGCGACCGGGACGACGTTCTGCGTCGCGGAGAAAGGCTCGGCGTCGCGAGAGTCGACGAGTGGAGGGTGGACGATCCCGCAGATCTTGCGGCCGGAGCCCCTGGAGCTCGGATTCGGCGCAGTGCGGCGAGCAAACACCGCGATCTGACCGAAAAGTGGCTGCACGACCCCGTGTTCCTCGCGGCCGCTGCGGTCGCAGAGGGTGCTGCCGACGCGGCTGTCGCCGGCGCGGATCGTCCGACCGCCGAAGTCATCAGGGCCGGGCTGGCCATAGTCGGGCTCGCTGCGGATTCGACTGTGCTCAGTTCGTCATTCCTCATGAAGCTGGCCGATGGACGGTATCTGGGGTTCGGCGACTGTGCCGTCATTCCCGTGCCCGATGACGAACAGCTCGCCGCGATCGCCGTCGCCACCGCTCGAACCTTCGCCGCGATCACCGGAGCCTCACCCTCTGTGGCGATGCTCTCCTTCTCCACGGCCGGCTCTGCCCAACACACCGACATCGACAGAGTCCGTCTGGCCACACAGCGGATCCGCAGCACATGTCCCGAACTCGATGTTGATGGCGAACTGCAGTTCGATGCAGCGATCGTCGAATCGGTGGCGAAGTCGAAGGCTCCGGACTCCTTGGTCGCGGGACATGCAAACGTGCTTGTCTTCCCGAATCTGGCCGCCGGCAACATCGGTTACAAGATCGCCGAGCGCCTCGCCGGGGCGCACGCCTTCGGGCCGCTGCTTCAAGGTCTGGCGGCTCCGATCAACGACCTCTCCCGCGGGGCGAGCGTGTCCGACGTCGTCAATGTCGGCCTCATCACGTGCCTGCAGGCACTCACCCCGGCCGCAGCGACTCAGCCACCGGGCTGAGAACCCACCACGGAACCCACGTTCACAGAGTAGTGACGAAAGTTAGGTGCCATGTCGAAATCAATAGAGAACCCCAGTCCGAACATCACGACAACACCGTCTGGTCCCGGTGACGGCGAGCAACCCGAGAGAATGGCGAAGACGCTCAAACCGCGTTGGGTCTTCGCCATCGCGCTCGGCTCCGCAGTCGGCTGGGGTGCCTTCATCCTCCCGACCGACTGGTTGGCGATGGGAGGCCCATTGGGAACCCTGCTCGGATTCTCCATCGGCGCGGGGCTGATGCTCATCATCGCCGTCAGCTACGGATTCCTCATCCGCACCTTCCCTGTCTCCGGAGGCGAACTGGCCTATGCCCTCATCGGCTATGGACGTGTCCATGCGTTCTTCGCCGGGTGGTTCCTCACACTCGGCTACGTCTGCATCGTCGCGCTCAACGCTTCGGCGCTGGCACTGTTGTTCCGCAAGATCATGCCTTCGGTCATCGAACAGGGCTATCTCTACACCGTGGCAGGCTGGGACGTCTATCTTCCGGAGATCCTCATCTCCATCACAGCGCTCGTCGTCTTCGCAATCCTCAACATCCGCGGTACCGCTCTGTCGGGCCGGATCCAATTCTGGGCCTGCGTAATCATGATCATCGCGGTCGCGGCGATCATCATCTCGGTCATCGCCAGCCCGACGACGCACTTCGGCAATATGTCACCGGCTCTGCCAGACGGAGTCAACCCGATAGCTGCCATCATTGCGATCGTCGCCATCGCCCCCTGGGCTTTCATCGGCTTCGACAACGTCCCACAGGCTGCCGAGGAGTTCGACTTCTCCCCTGCCAAAGCTCTGCGCCTCATCGTCCTAGCGATCGTCAGCGCCGCCGCTCTCTATATGGCGATGATCGTGGCGGTGTCGATGGCCGAACCGTGGCAGGCACTTGCGAGTTCTGGATCCGCATGGGGCACGGCCGATGCGGTCACCGGCGTCATCGGCGGCTCGGGGCTCCTCCTCCTCGCTATTGCGATCACCATGGGCGTGAGCACGGGTCTCAACGGCTTCTACGTCTCAGCAAGTCGAATCCTGCTGGCCATGGGCAGAGCCCAGATGATTCCACCAGTATTTGCCCGACTGCACTCGAAGCACAAGACCCCACATGTCGGCATCATCGCCGTGCTGCTCGTCTGCCTCATCAGCCCGTGGTTCGGACGTGCGGCACTGACCTGGGTCGTCGACATGTCCTCGATCGGTGTCACCATCGCCTACCTCTACACCTGCCTGTGCGCCTTCAGGATCTTCCGGCCCACCCGCGAAGCGCAGGACCCCGAGGCTCTGCCGGGCATGTACTCGACGACGAAGAAGGTTCTGTCCGGTGTGGGCGCGGTGATTGCGTTCATCTTCATGCTCCTTCTGCTCGTTCCAGGCTCTCCAGGTGCGCTGGGCAAGGAATCGCTCATCGCCCTGGCTGTGTGGATCGCCATCGGCATCGTCTTCTTCCTCTCACGCATTCGCCACAACAGGAAGCTCACCGATCACCAAGTCGATCGCCTCGTCCTCGGTGACGACCGTCCATCTGTCACCCGCTTCAGCGAGCGCGCCGTGATGCGTCGCCATGGGGCGCTGACAACGGAGAACGGAATCGCATAGGGGGAAAATTCCCACGCGATGAGATCGGCCCGCTGTTCACGGCAGCGGGCCGATCATCGATGTGTGCACTGGAGCCGATCATCGTCATGTGCAGCAGTCGGGGTCTCACCGACTGAAGCGTCAACGCTCAGCGTCTGAGAACTGCGCGGAGGGCGTCAACGATTGCACGTACTGATGCGGCATTCCCCACATCCTCGGCGTCAACTTCGACGCCCACGGGATAGAAAAGACTCGGATCCGTGCCGACGCCGAGTCCGATGACTCCGATATCACCGGCTCGACGAAGACGGGCCACTGTCGCCTCGAGGTCCCGGGCCAGGAAGTGCTCGTCGTTGGCCTCTCCGGTGGCCGAATCGGCAGGCAACCCGTCGCTGATGACGACCACAGCGGACTTCGCAGCCTGCTGGCTGCGCAGTCGGTCGACGGCCCACCGCAGGCCCTCGGGATCGATTCCTTCGCGGAATAACGAGGTTTTGAGGATCCCACCCAGGTGGGTCCGTGAGCGGCGCCATGAGGAATGTGCTGCCTTGAGCACAATGTGATGAACCTCGTTGAGACGGCCGGGATCGGCGGGAGATCCCGCCTTCTTCCAGTCGCGTCGCAGGCGGCCGCCGCTCCACGCATTCGTGGTGAATCCGAGGATCTCCGTGCTTACGTCCAGCCGGTCGAGGGCGGTGACGATGACATCGAGGAGCGCACCGAGCCGCGCCGTATGCGGTTTCATCGACCCCGAGAGGTCGAGCAGGAAGGTCACGGCGCAGTCTGTCTCGGGCCGTTGAGAGCGTCCGCGGAACACACGGGGGTCTCCGGGAGAGGTCAGCAGCCGGGTCAGCCGTGAGGAATCCAGGATGCCTTCGTCGGCATCGACTGCCTCGTGGACATCTGTGACATCGTCGATGACACTGTGCAGGCGGGTGACGACGGGAGTCAGCGGCACCGCGAGCCGGGCAGCCTCCTCCGCGATCGTGCGACGACCGCTGCGCAGACTCTCTGCCCTGACCAGATCGGTGATGTGGGATGTCCTGTCGAAGCTCGTGTCCCAGATGCGATACCCGTGAGCGACATGAAGGCGACCGCCGGTCGAATCCGGGGCAGGGGCGAACAGCTCCTCACTGACGTCGAAGACGAGGGGCAGGTTCACCTTCGCTCGACGTTCGCGCGCTCCGGTCAGTGTGCTCTCCCGATCTTCGAGGGCGATGATCCGACCGGCGATCGTGCGGGCCAGGTCACGGGCCACCTCGGCGAAGGCATGCTGGTCGTGGCGTGTCGCTTTCAAAGATGGCAGAAACGGACCAAGATCAGCCGAGAGCTCGAATCGGGCCTCTTCGATGAGGTCGGACTCGACAGGTGTGATCGGCTCGCGAGTCAGGGCGGCCCGAGTGATGAGGATGACGGTGAACAGCAGCATACCCAGATGGGTCTCATGGAGTCGGCTGCGCAAGTACTCACTTCGCCAGTCGGCATGGCGCAGCGACAGATTTGCCCGGACTCCCGACTGCACCGCCAAGGACTCGCACCGACACTGTTCGAGGATTTCGACTAAGAGACGTTCCTCTCTGGCATCGGGCAGCAGTGCCCGGTGCACCTCCAGGTCGCTGAACCTACGACGCATGGCCATCGCATCCGTGGCTCCTCGCAGCGAACCGAGACCGGACGTGCGCGGATTCGGGTAGAGATGAGGGGCGTTCATCGGCAACGTCCCTCGGAAGTCGACCGGGCGATGCGCCCACAGATCGACTCCGGGATCGCCACTCAGCGCCCTGAATACTGAGGCCATCCGTTTCTCCAGTATGGCCTCTTCGCGGTGGGAGCGGCCCTCGGACGACAGCGATCCGAGCTCGGTCATCAGCTTGCCGCAGCTACATCGCTGACACGCAGCTCATCGCCGAAGCAGCGTTGATAGTATTCCGCGACGAGTGGGTACTCTGAGGGATCACAGCGGTTGAGGAAAGAGAATCTGAAGGCGAGTTCCACGTCGCCGAAGATCACCGAGTTCTGGGCCCAGGAGATGACTGTGCGCGGCGACATCAGTGCGGAGACGTCCCCCGCGGCGAATCCGCTCCGTGTCAGGGCCGCCACCTCGATCATCATCCGCACTCCAGCGGTGCCGACAGCTTCCGCGGCTTCGGGCACCTGTCCGGTGACGACGAGGAACTCCTCGTCAGGGTCGAGGTAGTCGAGTGAGGCGATGATATTCCAGCGGTCGAGTTGGGCCTGATTGAGTCGGTTGACTCCGTGGTAGAGACCGTTGATGTTGCCCAGGCCGACGGTGTTGGCCGTGGCGAAGAGGCGGAAGTCCGGATGCGGGCGGATCACTCGGTTCTGCTCCGTGAGGGTGAAGCGCCCATCGCGTTCGAGCAGGCGCTGGATGATGAACATGACCTCAGGTCGGCCCGCATCGTATTCGTCGAAGACGAGAGCCATGGGCCGGGTCAGTGCATAGGGGATGACTCCCTCTTCGAAGGCCGTGCGCGGCTGACCGTCTTCGATGACGACCTGATCCTTGCCCACGAGGTCGGCGCGCGATATCTGTCCGTCAAGGTTGACGCGCATGAGCGGCCAGTTCAGACGCGCCGCGATCTGCTCGATATGAGTCGACTTCCCCGTCCCATGCAGGCCTTGGACCAGCACTCGTGAGCCATGGGCGAACCCGGCGAGGACGGCTCGGGTGACCTGCGGATCGAACCGGTAGTTCTCATCGATGTCCGGAACCAGGTCACTGTCGTCGTCGAGAACGGGCACCGGCATGTCTGCTTCGATGCCGAACATGTCTCGAATCGTTGAATCGTCGGCCATAGTATGCGCCGTCCTTTCGCAGTCCGTGAGTATCTGAGGTTCAGGCCGAGGATGCGGTCGCATCGTCGCGATCGATCTCGTTGAGAACGGCCATGCGTTTTGCTGCGGCACGAACCACAGGCAGGAGTTCGACGAGGTCGTCGATCGACTTGCGGATCACGGGAGCCTGGATCGCCAGAGCCTGATTCGAGCGTCCGATATCTGTGGGGATGAGCACCGCCAAGCAGACGAGTCCCTCAAGGTACTCCTGCCGGTCGAGGGCATAGCCGAGCTGACGGACCGAGCCAAGTTCCTCATCCAGCACGTCGGGGTCCGTGACTGTGTTCGCGGTGAAGGCCCTCAGCTGCGCACTGGTGAGAAGCCTGCGACGTGGGGTGTCTCCGTATTGCGAGGTGATCATCTTCCCACTCGCCGAGGCATGGATGGGCACCCGGCTGCCGGCCTCGAGATGCACCCGCAGCGGGTGGGAGGTCTCCACACGATCGAGGTAGATGACGTCATTGCCGGAGACTGCAGTGAGGTTGCAGCTCTCGCCGACCTCTTCGGCCAGTTGAGTCAGAATCATCCTCCTCGCACCCTGCCGAGAATCATTGAGAAGAACGTCCTCTGCCATCCGTCTGAGCCGGGCGCCAGTGCCGTAGTGGCGTCCATCGCTGTGTCGAGTGAGCAGCCCTGCACCCTCGAGCTGCTGGAGCATGCGATGCAGTGTGGGCTTGGGCAGGCCCGTCTGCACGACCAGGGACTGCAGTGTGAAGATCTGGTCCCGGGTGGAGATGAACTCCAGCAGGGACACCAGCCGCAGCGCAGGAGTCTCGCCCGCAAGCGAGAGCCCCTCGTCGATTGTCGGCTCTGCTGTGTCATCCATGCTCGCCCTCCCATCCCCTTCGGAATTTCATTGTTCCGAATTATCGTACCAAACGAAATCTTTTTCGGAACTCTGTTGACACGGCAGATTCCGAACACTAGCGTCAAACATGTTCCGCTTTTCGAAGTGATATGAACACAAATCCGAGACCACAAGGCAGTGGTCCGACGACGAACAGGAGACGTTGCAATGACGGAACTGGCCGATCGAACCGACAAGGCAGCACTCAGCGAAGCTGCGAAACCACAGAAGATCACATCGTCCGAAGCATTCGTCGAAACGATGGTGGCCAATGGCGTCACCGACGTCTTCGGCATTATGGGCTCAGCGTTCATGGACGCGATGGACATCTTCGCTCCCGCGGGCATCGATTTCATCCCCGTGGTCCACGAACAGGGCGCGGCACACATGGCGGACGGCTACGCCCGTGCCTCGGGCCGGCATGGCGTCGTCACCGGGCAGAACGGACCCGGCATCTCGAACTGCGTGACGGCAATCGCTGCCGCCTACTGGGCGCACTCCCCAGTGGTCATCGTCACCCCGGAGGCGGGAACGAATTCGATCGGTCTTGGCGGATTCCAAGAGGCCAATCAGCTGCCGATGTTCCAGGAATTCACGAAGTACCAAGGACATGTCAGCAATGCGTCCCGCATGTCGGAATTCACGGCCCGCTGCTTCGATCGGGCGAAGTCGGAGATGGGACCGGCCCAGCTGAACATCCCCCGCGACTACTTCTACGGCGAATGCTCGCCTGAGATTCCCCAGCCGCAGAAGATCGATCGCGGCGCAGGCGGGGCCGAAAGCCTCGAGGAAGCTGCGGCGCTGCTCGCCTCGGCGAAGAATCCGGTCATCGTCTCCGGCGGCGGCGTTGTCATGGCCGATGGGGTCGATGAGTGCATCGCCTTGGCGCAGCGCCTCGGTTCCCCAGTGGTCAACAGCTATCAGCACAACGACTCGTTCCCGGCCAGCCATCCGCTGTGGGCAGGTCCGCTGGGCTATCAGGGTTCGAAGGCCGGGATGACCCTGATCAATCAGGCCGATGTGGTCCTCGCGCTCGGCACCCGGCTCGGACCGTTCGGCACACTGCCCCAGTACGAATTCGACTACTGGCCCACGAATGCCAAGATCATCCAGGTCGACGCCGATCAGAAGATGCTCGGTTTGGTCAAGAAGATCGATGTCGGCATCTGCGGCGATGCCAAGGCCGTCGCCGAGGAGCTCCTCGCCCGGCTCAACGATCGCGACGTCGCCAGCGATGCCACGAAGGAGCAGCGAGCAGAGCTCATCCGTGCCGAGAAGGAGGCCTGGGAGGCCGAACTCGATTCGTGGACCCATGAGCGCGACGAGTTCTCCCTCGACACCATCGACGAGGCAGAGAAGGAAGAGGGCAACTGGCTCCATCCGCGACAGGTTCTCCGCGAACTCGAGAAGGCGATGCCCGCCGATGTCATGGTCTCGACCGATATCGGCAACATCAACTCGGTCGCACACAGCTATCTGAGGTTCGAACGCCCTCGCAGCTTCTTCGCCCCGATGAGCTTCGGCAACTGCGGCTATGCTCTGCCGACGATGATCGGAGCCAAGCGCGCCGCTCCGGAGCGTCCCGCCATCGCCTACGCCGGCGACGGTGCTTGGGCCATGAGCATGGTGGAGATCCTCACCGCAGTCCGGCATGACATCCCGGTCACCGCCGTCGTCTTCCGCAACCGGCAGTGGGGAGCAGAGAAGAAGAACCAGGTGGAGTTCTACGGCCGTCGATTCATCGCAGGTGAACTAGACAACGGTGAGAGCTTCGCTGCGATGGCCGAATCGATGGGCGCCGAGGGTGTCGTCGTCGACCAGCTCGACGAGGTCGGGCCTGCCCTGCAGAAGGCTGTGGAGGCACAGATGAACGAGGGCAAGACCACCGTCATCGAAATCATGTGCACCAAGGAACTGGGAGATCCCTTCCGCCGCGACGCTCTGCGCAAGCCGGTTCGCACGCTCGACAAGTACAAGGACTTCGTGTGAGGGTCTGACCCTTCAGGAGTCTAGCCTGTGGAGATGTTCGGGCACCGACGACGCTAGAGTCTCGGTGACCGAACACCTCCCGGGACACTCGACATCCTGTCCCCCGGATCACAAGGTGTCCCCGATTGAGCTGCCACCACCTCTGCCAGCCTCGGCAACCGCACATCGTGACCGATTCTTCTGACCCAGCCTCATCAGTGCATTGATGTCGAGGCTTTCCCGTTTCTACTCTCGCTGTCCCGTCTCGGTGGTGGGATGAGTGCCGGAGGCGTTCCTAGACCAAGCCGAAGCAGTCGGCCAGAGTCGTAACGATCCGCAGTGCAAAGATGCAACTCAGAACGATGAACGGCGTCGACTCCCCGCACTGCTCCATCTCGAATTGGAGAACGTGATATGCAACAGGAACCAGCAACTGACGCTGGCGGCCTCCGCCAGACTGAAATGACCGACGACACTCACCGCGTGTCCAAGAAAGACGTTCGGACAGCGGTGTCATCGTCGACAATCGGCACGACCATCGAATGGTACGACTTCTTCCTCTACGGCACGGCTGCAGGTCTAGTATTCGACCGTCTGTACTTCCCGACCGGTGACAGCACTATCGGGCTGCTGCTATCTTACGGAACTTTCGCTGTGGGCTTCTTGGCCCGCCCGTTGGGGGGATTGGTCTTCGGCCACCTGGGCGACCGGATAGGGCGCAAGAGGACTCTAGTAACGACCATGTACATTATGGGCATCGCTACGTTCCTGATCGGCGCGATTCCCACGTACGAGCAGATCGGAATTTGGGCGCCCATCACGCTCATCCTCTTGCGGATCGCTCAAGGAATCGCGATCGGCGGCGAGTGGGGAGGCGCAGTGCTGTTGAGCGTTGAGTACGCGCCTAAGACCAGACGAGGATTCTTCGGCAGTTTTCCTCAGATGGGTCTCGCCTTTGGCCTCTTGTTGGGCACAGGCGCGTTCACACTCCTTAACGTGTTTATGTCGGATGAAGCATTCCTCGCGTGGGGGTGGCGCATTGCCTTCTTCGTCAGCATTCTGCTGGTCGTTGTGGGAGTCTATCTTCGTTCGAAAATTGCAGAGACTCCCAGTTTCCGTGCCGCGCAGAAAAAAGTGGATAGCGTAGAACGCAAAATCCCTCTTGCCGAGTTGCTCAAAGACCGACTGTCGCGTCGGCATTTGCTGCTAGGAATGGGGACTCGCTACGCCGAGGGTGTCGCATATAATCTTTTGGCAGTATTCATTATTGCATTCGCGACAGGCACTGTCGGATTTTCGCAACTTGAGGTTTTGTTATCTCTCATGATCTCAGCAGTCATTTTGGCGATCTTTATACCTGTGTGGGGTCGAGTTTCGGACGCAATTCCGCGTCGTGTGGTTTTCGGCAGCGGAGCATTGGCACTTGTCGCGATCGTATATCCGGCCTTCTGGGCTATTCAAACGGGTTCATGGCTGGCGCTTACCGCAGTACTAGTCGTTGCTCTTGGCGTTGTCTATCCACTGATGTATGGTCCGATGGCGGCATTCTATGCCGAGCTTTTCCCACCCGCGACCCGGTACACGGGGATTTCAATTGTCTATCAGGTTTCTGGAATCATCGCTTCCGGCATGACCCCATTTATCCTTACATGGTTCGTTGGTGGATTTGGCCTCAATGCTGCATTGGCCTATGTAGTCTTCTCCTGTGCCGTAACTCTCGCCTGTACATGGTTGATCCGCGACCGTGATATTCGTGCCGTCGGTGTTACGGAAAATGATGTGACAGTCGATGAATCGAGACAAGAATCGAATCTGGACGGCGGCAGGGGACACGCTGGATGAGTAATTGTGATGCGGTGACAGATAGCCACACGCATTGTACTTACTGTCTACTCTCTACTGGGCACAGGGGCGCCGACAGATCAACCAGTGATCTGTATGAGTTTGAGAACGGTAACGGTGCTTAGGCAAAAATCGATACAGGATCTAACGAAAAGCGACCCTAGCGAGAATGGAATGGAACCAATGTCTGAACTCAAATGTAACCGACTATTTGCGGGATTCCGAGCGCCACGAGAGATCATCTTCGGTACAGGTCAGCGCCATAGTCTTCCAAAAATCCTCAATACTCTCGGGACCCGAGTCTTCTTCTGCGTTGATCCTTCGATGGTCACGCACCCGGAAGTGAGCACACTGATGAACAACGTTGCCGACAGCGGCATTGAAGTAGAGGTATTCAGTGACGTCTCACCCGAGCTGCCAATAGAAGACATCGCTGCTGCTGTGTCGGCCGCCAAGAGGCATTCGACAGATGCGGTAGTGGCAATTGGCGGAGGTTCGAGTATTGACCTGGCGAAACTTGTCTCGTGTCTGCTCGCCCACCCAGGGGACGTCAAACAGTACTTCGGAGAGTTCGCAGTCCCAGGACCTATTCTCCCGATCGTGGCTATTCCAACGACAGCCGGAACAGGTTCAGAGGTCACCCCTGTCGCTGTGCTGACAGACACAGAGCAAGGCGTGAAGGCAGGAGTTTCGAGTCCCTATCTAATTCCTACAGTGGCACTCTGCGACCCCGAACTGACACTCACCTGTCCGCCCTCGGTAACCGCGGCTTCCGGTGCCGATGCACTCACCCACTGCATAGAGTCATACACCGCCGTCAGGAGAGACAGCCATCCCGATCTCTTGGCAAGCCGCGTAGCTATAGGGCAAAGCAAGCTCACAAACTCTTTGGCCCTTGAAGGAATTCAGTCCATCAGCGACGGGCTCCTGGGAGCTTATCGGGAACCGGATTCGCTGCATGCGCGCACACAAGTGATGTACGGCGCGCTCCTAGGTGGACTGGCTTTTGGCACTGCGGGCAACGCCGCCGCTCATGCTCTTCAGTACCCCGTCGGAGCTGCGACACGCACACCACACGGGGTCGGAACCGGACTGCTCATGCCATACGTGATGGAGTTCAACTGTCAGGCTCGAATTCCGGAATACGCAGAGATTGCTCGGATCATCGGAAGAAGTGTCATTGCGGACGACATCTTGTCGGCAAGTGTCTCACAAGCGGATCATGCGCTTATCCTCGCTGCCAGCAACGGAACGAGCGCAGGCGGAAACCAAGAAGAACAACTAGCGGCCGCAGCACCCCGTCTCGTACAGCTGTATCTGTCGGGAATAGAAATTCCGAGCGCTCTGAGCCAGATCGGCTTCGATCCCGCCACGATTGGGTCGGCTGCAGAGAAGGGGGTCGCCTCCAAGCGGCTCTGCGACAACAATCCCATCTTGCTCGACACTTCAGGAGCAGAGTCAATTCTGCAAGCTGCAATGATTGGTCGTTTGTCTCTGGGGTGAGATTACCCGTCGCGATGTAGAAACCTTTAATGGCGGTTCTCGTGGAACTACGCAGAAGTGGGCTCCGTTTCCACGCGGAATCGTGTTGCGAAAAGCTGTCGTTCGCGTAGCAATTCGCTGCTCACACCCCGAGGAACTCGCGCATCGCCGGCAACTCGCGGCGTGACTGAGACAGCCCCATGCGATGAGCCGCGGCGAGGCGCGAGAGATCTCGGGTGCCGTTGTCAACCGGCATCCGTTCCGGAGCAAAGACGTGAGCCCGCCCCTCGGCTTCGAGAGCAAAGATGCGGTCACGCGTTTCGTTGTAGCGCTTCCATCGGGTGAGCAGCGCCTCGCCCACCGCCGGGTACCGACGAAAGATGCTTCGGTAGATGGCGGGAAAACGCTGCGGTACCTTCCGGTATGAGCGCTCCTGTGTGAGGACGATGACGAATTTTTCGAAGCCTTCGCGCTGGGCCTGGCTCAACGCGATTCCGCCATCTTCGCCCATCGCGCCGTCGACGTAGACGTGTCCGTTCAGGTGGACCGGAGGCATGAGACCCGGCATCGTCGAGGAGGCACGGACGCGAACCATGAGATCTTCGATGTGGGGTGTGTCCTTGCGCGACCACACGACGTCCTCACCTGTCACTGCGTCAAACGCGATGATTCGCATGTCGGCAGAACTCGACTGGAAAGACGCCCAATCAAAGGGCAGGGCCTCTTCGGGACCGCCGGCCTCCTGGTAGATGTACTCCGCGTTGAACATGCCCTGCCCGCGGGCAAAGTAACGCAGACCGCCGAATTGCTCATCCGCAGCAAAGTCGACAAATGATCTGCGCGCCCGACGTGCGTCACCGGACAGATAGTTCACCGCATTCGACGCTCCGGCGCTGATCCCTGCGACCCAGTCGAAGTCCAGACCGGCGCCAAGCAACGTGACGACCATCCCGCTTGTCAGAGACGCTCGCATACCGCCGCCTTCGAAGATAAGTGCGGTGTCGCTGATGCGCGCCGTTCCTGTCGTGTGGTCTGTGTCCGTCATGTCGATCATCCTAGCGAGTGCCATTCCGCTTGCAGTGCACCGCCGTCACTCCACGACTATGGGAACAAACCAGCCACACGGTGTCAGGCCGCCTTGGATTACCCCAGGCCTTCCCACACCATCCGCTGTCGCAGCGCCGGTGCCAGCACCATCGCCGCTATGACGCTGCCGACCAGCAGCACCCAGGCTCCGAAGTACGTGAACAGCTTGAGCTCGGGCGCCAGCGGCGGACCGAAGTCGGCCGCCATGAGGATCACTCCCCCAAGGATGAGGGCCGTGGACACAATCACTTGGATGAACTGTTCAACCGTGGACTTGAGCAGCCCCTTGATCATCGAAATATTCAGGCCGCTCGTGCCGACGTCGAGGGTACCGTCCTGCAGGTGGCCGGCGATGCGTGAGAGCTGCCCGGGCAGCTCTGCGATCTGCGGGCCGACGGCGGCCGCGTAGAGTGCCGTCTCCTGCAGATCGACTCCCAGCCCTCCGACCTCACGCAGAAGGCTGCGTCCGTTCTGCGTCACGAGAGTGAGCAGGTTGAGCTCGGGGTTGAGCTTCGTGATCGACCCCTCGAGAGTGCTGATCGCCCGGAAGGCAGTGGCGACCGAAGCGGGCATGGGGAAACCGAAGTCGACGACGAAGTCGATGAGCTCCCCGAACAGGGCCGCCGAGGTCGAGCCCGGCAGGCCGTCACCGTATTTGAGCAGGATCTGACCGATCTCGCGCTGCAGCTCCCGAAGATTGATGTCACTGGGTGTGCCGAGGAGGTCGAGTATTGCGGCCGTCGCCGCTTGCGAGTTCTGCGAGTCGAAGGCCATGAGCAGCAAGGCAATGGCACGGCGGTCTCGTTTGTCGATGCGCCCGACGGCCCCAAAGTCGACGAGGCCGGCTCTCCCTGCTGGTGAAATGACAATGTTGCCCGGGTGCAGGTCGGCGTGGAAGATGCCCTTGCCCAGCACCTGCCGGACGACCATGAGGAAGAGATCCTGAGCGATCTCGTTTCTGGCCAGCTCCGAAAGATTCTCGATAACCTCGGTGGCATGTGAGAGCGGAACACCCTCGATGAGGTCCATGACGATGACGTACTCACCGGAGTACTCCTTGTACACCCGTGGGATGCGCACCATGGAGTCCGTCCCCGAGGTGGATCGGCCCGTCTCGTCGGCTGTGCGCAAAGCCTCGATGTGGGACAACTCCCCGCGGTAGTCGAGTTCTCCCTGCAGGGAATCGACGAAGCTGCGGGCAAGCTTCCCAATGCCGACCCTGCTCGCCCAATCGGTGGAGCGTTCGAGGCGATCGGCCAGGGTGAGGACGATATCGCAGTCGGCTCTGACCTGTTTACGAATCTTCGGCCTCTGCACCTTCACGGCGACGACACGACCGTCCCAGGTGACGGCTCGGTGGACCTGTGCGACCGAAGCGGCAGCGAAGGGGACCTCGTCGAACTCTGCGAACACCTCGGCGACGGGCCTGCCCCACTGTGCTTCGAGCTGGCCCTTGACCTCACTGAACGGCACCGGCGGTACACCCGCCTGCAAAGTAGAGAACTCTTCGACGAATTCGTGCGGGATCATGTCACCACGGGTGGCGATGAACTGGCCGAGCTTGATGAAGGTGACGCCAGCAGCGGCGAGCGCGTCACGCGTGGTCGACGCGACCTCGCGCAGGGACACTCGCAAGGTCGGAATCCGGGGCTTGAGGTAGCGGGAGAGTCCGAACTGGATGAGGATCTTCTGGATCTGGGCCAGGCGATTGAGCCTGCGATACCAGGTGGGGATCTTCGGCGCCGACCGCAGCAGCGAACTCAGCGATCCTGTCGGTAGAACGAGCTCGATGGCCAGGAGCACGAACATTTGGATGACGATGAACCAGGCGAACAGCAGGAGAAAGACCATGATCGCCGGGAAGCTCATGTCGAGGGTCGGATACTGCCCGCCCTCTGCGATACCCAGAAGACGATACGCCTGGAGGGTGATCGGCCAGATCGAGAGCCCCATGGCGAGGGAAACGATGGTATTGCGAGCTGCACCCGTGCCGGTGAACATCATTCGCCGGACGAGGAAGCCGACGATAAGTGCGCTGAGGACGCCCAGCCCGATGGAATAGAGGATCGTCACCCGTCAAGCCCTTCTGTCGTTCGATCAGATACGCAGAGCGGCGCTGGCGTGCGCCGTGTCCAGCCTAGTTGAACCTGTGGCCATCCGACTCGATTTTGGCAGACTCATGGAGTTCTGTGATCTCGGCACTCGGCGAGGAAGGGCTCTCAATAGATACCCAACAACTTGCTGCTCGCTAATCCTCGCTGAGAAGTGCGTATGCACATGTCAGGTCGGTAGCCAGATGATTGATCAGCCCCGACTCCGCAACGGCCCTCACCGCAGCCGCCTTGTCCTCACCTCCGGAAATCGCCAAGCGATTCGAGATCTTCCGCATCTGCGCCAGCGAAAGACCCACCACACGCCTGTCCAGATCATTGCGGACGGCACTGCCAGCGGAATCAAAGAACCGTGCGGAAATATCGCCCACTGCCGTCGAACGAGCGATTTCATCGAGGTCGGACGGACTGACCTGTTGGCGGAAGACCGGCGCAACCTTGCTAGCCGCACCCACACCGACAATGAGGAGGTCCGCCTGGGCCGCTTCTTCAAGTACAGCGGCACAGCCAGCTCTATCCATCAGTGCCTCATAGACTCGGGAGTCCGCAGCAATCAACGGTGCCGGAAGCTGAAAACTCTGGCCCCCCGTTGCAGCCGCCACAGTTGCTACCAGCTCCTGCGGATTCGATCCACTCGCTCGACCGGCACGACCTCCTGCCAAGGGGAATATCTCCAACTCGGCGGCTGAGAACTTCGGCAGGCATTTCGAGCTCACGCTCACAGCAGCACTGAGACCGATAACCACCCGAGTCGCTTGGTCAAGCAACGTTTGCATTGCCTCTGCACCAGTGACCCCCAGCACCCGATTGTCTGCTGACTGCCCGCCCGAATCGCCTGGTTCAATCGGAGGAGACACCCAGACACGCTTCAGCCCGAACCGATCGGCCAAGGCTCTTTCGACTTCATAGAAGGGGCGTTCATCAGAATGGACGGTGATCTCAACAATGCCGGTCTGACGAGCTTCTGCCAACAATCGTGTGACCTTGACTCGAGAAAGGTCGTAAAGCTTGGCGATCTCCTGATGAGTGAGACCATTTTCGAAATGCAGTCGAGCCACTCGACCGACTGTGCGCCTATCGCTCATCGCCACCCACTCCTTCGTGATAGTTCGGTCACGGTCTTGACTTTATGCCGACAGTGCCTATTCTACCCTTACGAATGTTCATTGACGTGAACAAATGTTCACACTCAAAGGAGAGACAATGTCCGAACCCACGAATTCAGCACAGACCGGCAGATTCTCTAATTTCCTCACCAAACAAGGGATATCGGCCAAACTTGCCTGGGGTTTCGTCGCGCTGATGCTCTTCATGGTCGGCGACGGAATCGAACTCAGCTTCCTCTCGAACTATCTCACTGATCGAGGATTCGGGGCCGGCAGCATCGCCACCCTTTTCTCCGTCTACGGACTTATAGTCGCTGTTGCAGCCTGGTTGGCCGGGGCACTGGCCGAGTCATGGGGGCCACGTCGAGTGATGATCATCGGCGGTGTCATCTGGATCGCCCTTGAGGTCGTCTTCCTCGTTGGAGGAGTCATCCCAGGGAACTACACGATCATGCTCCTCGCCTATGCGGTCAGAGCTATCGGGTATCCCTTCTTCGCTTACGGGTTTCTGGTGTGGGTCACCATGGAGACTTCGAATGAAGTCATGGGCAAAGCAGTCGGCTGGTACTGGTTCTTCAACGCCATGGGCCTCGGTGTCATCAGCGGCTATTTCGTGTCGGCCGTCGTTGAACCGTTCGGCGCACTCGGCACACTGTGGTCTGCAATCGTCTTCGTGATTGTCGCTACCGTCATGGTGGCGGTCCTCGTCAAGGCTCAGAAGGGTTCCCGCCGACCTACCAAGAAAGAGACCGTGGACGGTCTGGTCAAGTCAGTGACGATCATGGCCGAAAGGCCAAAAGTCGCTGTCGGAGGCGTATTACGACTGATCAACACCATGTCGTACTATTCGTTCGCCGTGTTCCTCAACGTTTACATGGTGCAGACTATCGGGTTCAGCCAGTCCGAATGGTCATCGATCTGGGGAACGATGCTCTTTGCAAATGTCCTCGCCAACCTCGTCTCCGGTTATGCATCAGACATCTTCGGGCGACTCAATGTCATTGCTTGGGGCGGAGGCTTGGCCACAGCCATCACCATTCTCGGCTTCTACTATGTTCCGCAAAGCGTCGGCGCGAACTACTGGATTGTCATGATCATCGGCATTATCTACGGACTGGCCTTGGGAATGTATGTTCCACTCTCTGCTGTTGTCCCTCTCCTCGCCAAAGAGCACAAAGCTGCGGCAGTCGCCGTCCTCAATCTCGGTGCTGGAGCTTCAAACTTCGTTGGGCCGGTGATTGCAGGACTCGTGCCCGTCATGGGAGTTGCACCTGTCATCTGGGTACTGGCAGGAATCTATATCGTCGGACTGTTCCTCACCTATTTGCTGCGTGCACCTGGTATCGAACCAGAGAAGATCGAAGCTCGCCGAAGGTCACGAACAGACAAGCAGGCTGAAGTCAGCAGTGCATCTGCGACCAAGGAGAATTGAGCGAATTGAAGACACCGGCTGTATTGGGAATCGATGCTGGCACCACAGCGGTGAAGTCCGTGGTCATATCGACCGCTGGGCAAGTGCTCGGGTCTGCACGGACAGAGTTGTCAGTTCAACGCCCAACACACACGACCGCAGAGCAGGACATGATCGACGTTTGGGCGGCTGTCTGTCGTACAACGAACTCCGCCCTCAGCCGATCTGATTCTGCCGAAATCATTGCTGTTTCCATTACGGGCCAGGGCGATGGGGCTTGGCTCGTCGACGAAGAGGGTTGTCCGACTGGCCCGGCGCTGCTCTGGTTGGACGGGCGCGCCGGTGACAGAGTAGACCAATGGCAAATGGATGGACGTGCCGATGCTGTGCGGAGGGTCACCGGATCTGCCCTATTTCCAGGGGCGTTGCCAGTTCTGCTGGAAGAGATAGAGGAGGCGGACCCGGAGAGAGTTCAGTCGTCCGCATTTCATCTCAATTGCAAGGACTGGATTCGATATCAGCTGACTGGCGAGATCGCCACGGATCCGACGGAGGCTAGCCGAACGTATCTCGATGTCAGTTCGGGCGTCTACTCCAGGGAACTGATCGACGAGCTTGGTCATGAACGATTCAGGCGGCTCCTTCCTCCGGTAGTTCCGTCAACCGATATCGCCGGCACGGTCACCGCTGAAGCATCGTCGGTCACAGGAATTCCAGTGGGCCTTCCTGTCGTAGTCGGAATGGTGGACACACCTTTGGGCGGCGTCGGGCTCGGGGCGGCGAAGCCGGGACAAGGGTATGCCATCATCGGCACGACCAGTTTCGTCGGTGCCCTTCACAACCAGAGGACAGCCGCAAACAACCAACCGGTCATTACTCTTTCATTTGACGGCCACGGCAAGGTACTCGAGTGTTTTGCGCCGATGAACGGAACTCCTAATCTCGACTGGGCACGATCTTCATTGAGTCTGTCCGATCTGTCCTGGGCTGAGGTGGAGGATCTTGCGAACACGGCTCAGCCTGGCGCCGGAGGTGTGATCTATCTGCCGTATACGAGTACCAGTGGAGAGCGGGCACCTTTCGTCGATACAGCTGCCTCCGCAAGCTGGGTGAACCTCTCTGTAAGCACAACAGTCGCCGAGATGATCCGCGCCGTGTACGAAGGTCTGGCGCAGTCGCTGCGCGAATGCATGGACGAACTCGGCCTCGAATCCTCAGCCGTCATCCGTCTGAGTGGGGGCGGCGCACAGTCAGACACCATCTGCCAGATCCTCGCCGATGTCTCCGGTCGGGTGATCGAACGGTCCGATGACATCGAACTCGGTGCGCGTGGATGTGCTGCTCTGGCTCTAGTTGCACTAGGCAATGTCGGCAGCGTCGACGCGGCGATGGAACGACTCGCCACGCCTGTACGCCGGTTCGATCCGAACGAAGAAAGGTATGCCCTCCATACAACGCAAGCGACGATATTCCGGCAAGTTCGAGAGGCGTTGCGACCACAATGGCGCGGACTACGGCAACTCCGAGCTGACTCACAATGAAGCGTCCAAACATCTGCCGCTTTGACCCGACAATCTACTCGATCTCATTCATAACCCGTTTGGAAGGACCCCATGAGCATGAAACCCCACCTCGTCATCACGGCAGCATTCGATCCCGTCCGAGTCGACGAGCTCCGCAAAGATTTCACTGTTCACGAAGTCGAGCCGTCAATCGCTGGTGAGTCCCTGAGCACCCGCGGGATAGACGAACTTCTGTCCACTGCGGAAGTGGTCATCACCGAGCTCGACGAAGTCGATGAAGAGACGTTGACCAAGATGCCCGCGTTGCGCGCCGTAGTTTCTTGCCGAGCGAACCCGGTCAATGTCGACATTGCAGCATGCACTACCAGGAATATTCCTGTACTCACCACCCCAGCCAGAAATGCAGAAGTGACAGCCGACCTCGCATTCACACTCCTGCTGATGACAGTGCGCCACACTAGCCAAGCCGAGCGCTGGCTGCGTAGGGGCAACTGGAGCTCCGACGATGTATTCGCGCCCTACTCGCTGTTCCGAGGAATTCAACTCGCTGGAAGAACTCTCGGAATTCTGGGAGGAGGCGCAGTCGGCCGAGGTGTGCTCAGACGTGCTCGAGGCTTTGGAATGGACGTCATCGTCTACGATCCGTTCCTTCCTGACGACGCGTTTGGCGATGAAGCTCGAATCGCTCCGCTCGACGAGGTTCTCTCCAGTTCCGATGTCATCTCTCTCCATGTCCCTCTCATGAAGGACACTGTCGGCCTCCTCGGAGTTCGCGAGCTGTCGCTTATCCGGCCCCACGCTTATCTCATCAATGCCGCCCGTGCCGCACTGATCGATGAAGGCGCGCTTGTGAACGCAGTGGACAATCGTGAGCTGGCAGGGGTTGGCCTCGACGTCTTCTGGCAGGAGCCAGTGCAGTCCGATCATCGGCTGTTCGAATCAGACCTCGTCACGATGACTCCGCACATCGCTGGGGCCTCCGATGACGTCATCAAAGAGCACTCGCGGATCGCCACCGAAGGACTTCTGGAATGGCTGAAGGGTTTGAAACCCACGACTGTGAAGAATCCGGAAGTCTTCTCAGATTGAGTTCGACAAACTCACTTATAGGAAAAGGAATGTGAACATATGAACGATCAATTGCATGAGCTCGTCGCCGAACTCTGCCAAGTTGGTCAGGACGCCGTACAGAAGGGGCTCGCCCTCGCCAGCGGAGGAAATCTGTCTGCACGGGTGCCAGGCTCAGACGAATTTGCGGTGACCGGAGCCGGCACCTTCCTCGACCGCCTTACGGTCGATTCGTTTGCGGTCGTCGATCTGAAGGACAGTACGGCCGTGGATTCCTCAAGCACCCGGCCATCGTCGGAGTGGAAACTTCACCACCGCACGTATACAGCGAGACCAGACGTCAATTGCATCATTCATCTCCATCCGCAATTTGCGGTGCTGCTTGACGCGCTCGGCCACAACATTCGCCTGTTCACACTTGACCACGCCTTCTATGTGAAATCGATCGGGCGAACAGACTTCTACCCCAACGGTTCCGACGAACTAGCAGATACTGCTGCCGCACAGGCCAGTGAGCATAACTGCATCGTCATGGGCAATCACGGCTCTTCTGCCATCGGGCCGAGCATCGAAATGGCTTACCGAAGGGCGGTGAATATGGAGCAGGCGGCAGAGGCCACCTATCGTGCGCTTCTACTCGGCGACACCAAAAGCGAATTTCCCCGCGATCAGTGGGAGAAGCTCCACCACGCATGATTGATCACCACATCTAGCCAACTCGGAAGGGGAAGACTCTCATGACACGCGTACTCACGGTTGGCATGCATTTGGCCGACGTTCTCGGCCGACATGTCGAATCCATCCCGGATGGACAAGGCATCCAACTGCTCGACGAAATTCGGTTGACAGTGGCGGGTACTGCTGCGGCGACAGCGGTCAATCTTGCTCACCTCGGTGCTGACGTGTCTACGGTTGGGGTGGTCGGCAGCGACGCGCTTGGAAGTTTCATCACCTCGCAGATGGGCGAGGCTGGAGTATCGACGATGAACCTTCGAATAGATCCGTCATCACCGACATCGGCAACTATCCTTCCCATTCGGAAAGACGGCAGTCGTCCTGCACTACATGTTGTCAGCACCAATGGAAAGCTAGGCGAGCAGGACCTGCACGCAGAACTGCTCGAAGGCATCTCAGTCCTTCATCTCGGAGGCACTGGCCTATTGCCAGGAATCGACGGCCAGCCCAGCGCGAACTTCCTTCGAACAGCCAAGAAATTGGGGATCGTCGTAACAATGGACTTCATTCCCAGTCGATCCTCTCTTGCTGCAGATCGTAGTGCCATCGAACCGTGCCTGCCCTACGTCGACTATCTCCTTCCAAGTGATGACGATGCGTATTACATCGCAGGCTCAGGAAATGATCGACAACAGGCCATCGACTACTATCTCAACGCCGGCGTCAAAAACGTCCTCATCACGATGGGTCCTGACGGCGTAAGTATCAGCGATACGAACAATCGCGATATCCGGATACCTGCCTTTGACGTTGACGTCATCGACACAACGGGTTGCGGAGACGCATTCTCAGCTGGATTCATCGCATCGCTCATAGAAGGAGCAGAGACGCGAGATGCTGCCAATTTTGCACTCGCCTGCGGCAGTCTGATGGCCACCGGCCTCGGGTCAGATGCGGTCGTGCTTGATCGAAAACGGGTCGACGAGTTCCGCACGACCAACACCCGAAGACCGCTTTAAGACGATCGCAGGTCAATACCTGTCGGCACTCCGCTTCCTCCGTATCCGCATCTCTTCAATCCGCAATATGACAAATTGGGAAGGCATCACAATGAGTAATCCATTCAGTCTTGAGGGGAAAACTGGCCTCATTACCGGAGCTGGTCAAGGGATTGGCCGTGCTGTTGCACTTGCCTGGGCACGAGCCGGAGCAAATGTGGCCATCTTAGACACGAACTTGGATACCGCTGCTCGCACGGCCAGCGAAGTCGAATCGATCGGAATGCGGAGCCTGGCCCTGTCTGTCGACGTCACCGAAGAGGACGCCGTCAACGACGCGGTTAAACGCGTCGACTCCGAACTCGGGGAATTGGATATCGCGTTCAATAATGCCGGCATCGCCCGCGGTGAAGTGCCCGCAGTCGACATGCCGGCTGACTGGTGGCGAAATGTCATAGACGTCAATCTCTCTGGTGTCTTCTTCAGCTCTCAAGCTGAGGCCAGAGTGATGTTGAAACGTGGGCGCGGAACTATTCTCAACATGGCATCAATGTCGGGAATCATCGCAAACAAGGGTCTCCTGCAACCCAACTACAACGCCTCCAAAGCTGGCGTCGCACATCTGACACGATCGTTGGCAGTGGAATGGGCACCCCAGGGTGTACGCGTAAATTCGCTATCTCCCGGTTACATTCTCACTCCGCTGACTGAACGTGATGAAGTCGCCGAAAAGCGAGCCGAATGGATTTCAGGAATCCCGCTAGGGCGAATGGGTACCGTCGACGATCTCACCGGTCCGGCGACGTTCGCGGTCAGTGACGCGTCAGCCTATATGAACGGCCACGATCTTGTGGTGGACGGAGGCTTTGTCTGCTGGTGAGTCAGTGAAAACAGCTGAGACACTGCCTGAGGAATGAGCTTCTGTTTGAAGCACCAGGGAAAATGACACTCGTTTAGGCGTCAGTCCCCCGCCCTACCTCACTCCGGCCGGTGTCCGGCCATGGCCTTCTCGAAGAGCTGCGTTCCGAGCTCGTCGTAGTTCGCGTCCTTCGGGTACCACTGATCGAGATCAGCGAAGTCGCCCTTGTCCTCGTAACCGAGCTCGGTCACGCTCTTCTGCCAGTCGGCCCCTGCGGTCTTCAACGTCGACGGCGCATCAGGAACGCCGGCGTTCTTTGCGGTCTTATCCGAGAGCGTCCTGGCGTACTTCGCCATCTGCTTCTGCACATCATCGTCGAAGGGCTCAACCGATCCGTCGTTGGCCTTCGCCTGTTCGACGGCCATCGCCTTGGCACCGATGACGACCTCCATCATGGTGGAGAACGTCGTCGACATCGAGTCGAAGACGATCTGCTGATAGGCCACCGGCAGCTCCGAGTACTTCTTCCCGGCTGTGATGGCACCGGCAGAGCGCGCGATTCCCGCATCGGAGGCGACTCCGATATTCGGGGCGACCTCGAAGGTGCCGGCTTCCACGTTCGGGGCGAGCTGCCCGAGATCGCAGTCGACGGTTCCGCGCTGCAGCGCCTCATAGGTCTCCGGGAACGACAGTGACACCGGAGTGGCTCCCAGATCGGTGACCTGCTTACCGGCGGCGGCCGAACCGACACGCAGCTGCTTGCCCTTCCAATCATCGAGAGACGTCATCGACTTCGAGCACATTGTGGAATACCCACCAGCGGCGAGCATCGGGATGAGGGGAACGAGATTCTTGTCCTCGAACTCGGCGAGCACCTCGGGTGTCTCCCACGCGGCCTGGACACCGGCGGCATTCGCGGCCAGATCACTGGCCACCGGCGAAGACGGCAGAGTCGACATGGCTGTGCCGAGCGCATCGAAGGCCGGGTATTCGGCCGGGGTATAGGACGGCAGCGTGAACGCGAGATCGACTCGCCCGTCAGCCAAAGCGTCATCGACGTCGGCGTAGCTGGCGATCGCCTGACCCCAGACGATGTCGACGGTGATCTTTCCGCCCGAACGCTCCTCGATCGCCTTCTTCACATCGAGCCCGTTCGGCGCGAGGATCGACTTCTCCGACATCGCCGAAGGCTGGAACTTCAGGGTCACCGGGTCGAGATCGGCCAGAGCCTCATCGATCTCATCCTGTGGCGCGTCGTAGGCGAAGCCCTCCCCTGCGGAGGCATCCGAGTCTGAATCGCTCCCGCCGACAGATCCGGCGCATCCGGCCAAAAGCGCCAGCGACGCGACCGTCGCGATGGCGGTGAGAGGGCGGACTGACGCCGACCGAATGCGATTCATGGGACCCCTTTGAACAACGACTGAGAGTTTCCTTCGATCATAGATCTGAATGAGTCCACCCTGTTATGACTCCCCTCACACCGCTCTGAATCCCGCGACAGCACGCACGACGGACCAGCAGGGCCACCTCGGCGAGGGTCAGCTACTTGCCATGCCGCCGCTGGTGCGCTCGATGAGGTCCGGCAGCCATTCGGTCATGCCTGGTACGGCGACCAGAAGGACGAGGAAGACCACAGCGACGGGGAGGAACCACAGCAGGGAGATGAAGATGTCGCGCAGCGTGATGGTGTGCCCGAGGTTGACGGCCTTGTCCTTGACGATGTTGTGGATGATGTAAGGGATGATGCCGACCGGCGGGGTGATCATGCCGAATTCGCCGAGGAGGACGACGAAGACACCGAACCAGAGTGGGCTGACCCCCATCGTCTCGAGCGTCGGCAGCAGGATCGGGATGGTCAGCAGCATCATCGACATGGTGTCGAAGAACATGCCCATGATGACGTAGAGGACGATGAGCACGAGCAGGAAGCCCACCCGCGAAAGCCCCAGGTCGGTGATGAATCCGGTGAGGATGGGGGCCAGCCCCGTGATCGCGAGCAGGCTGGTGAGCATCGTCGCACCGATCATGATGAAGAAGATCGCCGAGGTGGCCGACACCGTAGCCAGCGCTGAGTCCGCGATCTTTCGCCAGGGATGGTCGCCCCGCTTTTCCCACAGGCACAGCAGAACAGAGCACAGCGCGGCCGCGGCTCCCGCCTCGGTGGGGGTGAAGATGCCGGAGAACATGCCGCCGAAGAGCACGACGAGGATGACTAGGAAACCCCAGACTCCGCCGAGTGAGGTCAGTCGTTGGCGCCAGGTGGGAGTCGTGCGGTCGGCGGTGTCGACGCCGCGGCCGACGAGTTTCGGAGCGATGACTCCGAAGGCGAAGATGAAGACGGCGAAGCACAGCGCCAGGAGTATCCCGGGCAGTGCACCGGCCATGAGTGCCGGACCCACGGGAACCGAGGCGATGCCGGCGTAGATGACCATGAGGATCGACGGTGGGATAAGGTTGCCGGTCATTCCGGAGACCATGATCGTGCCGACGGCCATGCGTTTGTCGTAGCCGGCCTTGAGCATCTCGGGGATGCCGGCACGGCCGAGCGCGTAGGTCATGCCGATGGTGGACCCGGTCACTGCCGAGAGTCCGGCGCCGGCGAAGTTCGTGCCGATGCCGATGCCGCCGGGCAGCCAGGAGAACCAGTGGTCGGCGACCTGGTAGATCTTGCCAGAGAGTCCGGATTGGGTGAGCAGCATGCCCATGAAGATGAACATCGGCAGCACGCTCAGCGTCCAGTCCGAGACCGCGCTGAAGGGTGCCGTCGAGAGGATATTCATGGTCGCGGGGATGCCGCTGACCGCGTAGACGCCGATGATCGAAGGCACGGACAAGGCGATGGCGACGGGCACGGAGAGGAACAGCAACACCAGCATCATCGCGATGCACCAGGCGCCTCCGATTGCCGCCGAGGGGCTGGTGAAGAGGCCGATCAGGCAGATGGCGATTAGGCCGAAGCCGATGATCAGAGCGAGGGCGCCGGGCGGTTTCCTGCGGGAACCCGATGGCAGCAGCTGGGGGCTAGTCGGCGGGCCGCCGTCCGGCGTTGGGCCAGCGGTCGAGGTATCAGTATCTGCGTTCACAGGTCGTTTCCGTCAGCAGCTCGTCAGTATGTTCTGTTCTCGGCGTCGTGCTCGGCCGGTCTGCCCGTGGCACGGTCGAGCTCGGATTCGCTAGTCCGGGCGATGAGGACGGCGTCGAGGACGTAGAGCGCGGCTAGGAGTACGAAGACGATCGGGACGAGGAAGTAGACCGGCCAGGTGATGATGTCGGAGACGTCAGCTGTCGAGCCGATTGCCATGTTCTCGAGTGCCTTCATGAGACCGAACCAGGCGAAAGCGAGGGAGACGAGGACGCCGAGGATGCAGGCGAAGACTGTGAACGCCGAGGCGGTGAATGGCCGTGCCCGGTCGATGGCCATGGTGACGGTGATGTGTTCCTTCTGCAGTTGGGCGGCCGGGATGCCGAGGAGTGCCACGATCGGCAGGTACCAGTATTCGACGATCTCGTTGGTGCCGTAGATCGGGGCGTCGAAGAGGGAACGTGCGAGGGCGTGGATGACGATGTGGAGCATCATGATGATGATCGCTGCTGCCGTGGTGATCGTCAGGCACTTGTTGAGGACTTTCGTGAACGTCAGCATCACACTGCGACTTCCACCGCGCGAAGCGCATTCAACAGATCCTCGACCTCTGATGTCGAGCGCAGTCCATCGGGGATCATCGCGGTGACTCTGCGTGCCCCGGCCTCGTCGAGGACGATCGGGTCGATGCCGGCCACTTGGGAGTAGCGACGGGCGCTGCGTGGCAGAAGGGCAACGCCCAGTCCGTTGGAGACGAGCGACTGGATCGCACCAGGGTTGTCCGTGATGTGTCGTGTGCGTGGTTCGAAGCCCGCGCGCCGGCAGAGACGCTCGGCGGTGGAGCGGCAGCGTACGCAGCCCATGATCCACGGCAGGTCTGCGACATCGCTGAGGTGGGTGATCTGTCCAGCTCGGTTCCATCGTTCGGGGACCAACAGGTCAAGATGGTCGGCCCCGAGATCGACCGTGTCGTGAGCAGGAAGGCTTGGAGATTCCTCATCTTCGTGATGGAACAAGAAGGCTACGTCGATCTCGCCTTCCTCCAACAGAGTCATGGCTTCGGGCGGTTCTGTTTCGGCAACCTCGTAGGAGTGATGCTGGACGGAATCGCTGCCCGCGCCGGAGGATGATGCGAGACTTCCCAAGGCTGCCGCCAAGGGGCCGATGACGAAGCTGGGGAATCCAGCCAGTCGGACATTGCGTCCGCCGAGGCCGAACGCTCTGGCCAGGTCTCCTCGAAGCCCCGTCACCGAGGTGGCTATTTCGTTCGCGCGGATGCGTGTCAGTTGGCCGGCGGTGGTGAGGACGATACCTCGAGAGGTGCGTTCGAAGAGTTTGACGTCAAGGTCCTTCTCGAGCGCGTTCATGTGTTGGGACAGTGCCGGTTGTGACCAGCCGAGTTCGCGTGCGGCTGCTCCGATGCTTCCTGCCTCGGCGATCGCGCCGAAGATCAGCAGACGTTTCGGTTCGCCGACGTCGAGCGCCTGCTCAAACACATTTGCCATAAGTCCAGGTTATGTCATGGCAGAGGGAACTGGGCCTACCGGGAGTCCCTGGATCGGACGAGACTGGAGGGAAAGCACTGATACACGAGGACGAGGAGACAAACTATGCGCAGGATCGGACTGTTGGGTGGAATGAGCTGGCACTCGAGCATCGAGTACTACACGAAGATCAACTCGGCTGTGACTGAGCGTCTCGGCGGGCATCATTCTGCACAGATCCTGTTGGACTCAACCGACTTCGCCGATATCCGCGACATGCAGGTCGCCGAGGATTGGGCGGGTATGGATGCCTCCCTGGCCGCAACGGCACAGCGACTCGTCCATGGTGGCGCCGAGGCAGTGGCAATCGCGACCAACCTCATGCACAAGTGCGCACCTGCAGTAGAGGCCGCGGTGGATGCGCCCCTGATCCACATCGTCGATGCGATTGCGACGATGGCCAAACGTCAGGGCCATTCGACTCTGGCGGTGCTCGGCACAAAATGGACGATGCTCGACGGCTTCTACACCGACCGACTCGAGGCGCAGGGCATCCGCACGCTCGTCCCCGATGAGGAGACCTGTCTCGAGGTCGATCAGATCATCTTCGACGAACTTACCCAAGGCGTCTTCACCGATGCCTCCCGTGCCCGATATGTCGAGATCATGAAGGACCTCAAAGCTCGCGGTGCAGATGCGGTGGCACTATCGTGCACGGAGATCGGCCTGCTGGTGCCGCCGGAGTCCGCTCCCCTGCCAGCCATCGACTCGGTGGATGCGCACGTGGCGGCGATTGTGGAATGGATGCTGGCGGAATCCAAGTCAAGCACCAGCAAAATAGCGAATCAACGGCTATTAGCTGATCGCTGAATTTATCCGCCCTTCAGAAGCTGAATTCACACGGTCCTGCTCTGATTCGAATTCCTCCAATTGGCGGACAACAATAGAATCTAGCAGAATCAGTACGGCCCGAAACGGGGCAAAATAGCTCTGGCGGTCCCAACAAACGACGATAAATATCATTAACATCACAGTGAAACAAATCTGAGAATAAGTGGGCCCGATTGGACCCATTGCATATAATAACCGGCTAGCAGCAATGAGAATCAGTAGAGCGCCACCGAAGCAGGCCAACTTCTCAAACATTCCGCTCCAACGGGCGACGAAACTGGCCGGGCATCCCAAAAGCATCAAAATCACGAAAGATACTGACTCCTTAGGTGGTAGATCCCAAATTGCGATAGATATTACAAAAACGATCGCAATAGCAACGACCACAATTTTGGCCCAGAATGACAACATCCTTCTCGATTCATTCCAACTGCCCTTAACCCGAAGCAGAATCTCACGCTCGCTCCTACTACCGAGCCTGCGGACGTAATCAGTACCGAACCCCTTGAAGACCAGCCATCGCGTTTCTCCCCACACGCGAAAGAGCATAATCACCGTTAAACACAGAATCGCGAACAGCTGGACGACAACAACACTCCCGGACGCAACGTGATCAGCACCTAAAAATTCAAGTACGGCTAATGTTGAAGCTAACCAAAACATCACCGAAAGAACGGTCGACAGGCCCCTCACCATCAATCTCGAGCTTCGATTGATATCGACTACCCCGCGTGCCACTATAATGAACACTACGAAATACAACAACGACACAAATACAGTAAAAATCAAGACGTTAAATGCCGCGTCCGCATACCCCAAAAACAGTGAATGCAAAAACGGAAGAATCAAACACGACGCGAATCCAAGGTACCAAACCCTCGGCATCCAGCTCGGCGGATCATAGTTTCTGCTCCAATCCTTAAACGCACTTTCCCTGCGCCCGGACACGTCTCGTTTAAATTCCCCGATATCCCTGTATCCCGCAAAGAATCTAACAGTTTCAAATGTAAGAAATACCCCCAAGATAACCGAAACTGAACCTGCAGGAAAACTGCCGATCGTAAACATCACCACAGAAAACAGAATAATCGCTGAAGTCATAAACACACTGAAGAACACGGCGATCAATACAACCCGCTGCAGCTTGCTTGCCTTCTTGACCTCCAATGGCCCAGTTCCTTCAATCACACGATCGCTCTGTGGAAGTTCACTGACCTCCCCGAGCAATGATCGAGATGACACAGTCTGTGCGATCGCGATGGTAGCCAAAACCCCGACAACTTGCAATCCTTCATATCCAGAGAACATGCTCACAATAACCTTGAATCCTGACACAACGAGTGTCATAGGATTATTGCTATCAATGACTGCGCTTCCAGCTAAGAGTTTTTCAACCGCCCCAGCCACAAACACTATCAGAATGCTCATGAGAGCAATAGTGGTGAAGCTGGCAAACATCGAATGCCAAACTTCGTTGTGCCCTTTACGAATAGCTTCGCTGTAGTCTCTGCTTGAGAGAACGTCATCGGCTGATGTCATTCTTCTATGATTAAGCAGTCTTGCCTTATCTGCAAGTTCGATTGATAGTTATCGCCGTAGTTGACCACGAGCTCGTTGCCGCCGACTTTGTCCTGCACGACTTCAATGACGCAGTTTTGATGGGCCTTCCACAGCTTCCCTGTGCTCTTGAACCCAAGCGACCTCGTCGATCTTGAATCCGACGCCGTCCTCATCAACGGCTGCGGTCCGGTTGGACTTGTCATCGCGAAGATCGCGCTGACCATGGGCGTAGCCAACGTCGTGGTCGTTGAGCCCAATCCGTTTCGACAGGGGCAGGCTCGCGACCTCGGTGCACAAGTCTTGCACCCGTCCGATGACATTGTCGAGATCTGTCGGGAGGTCGCAGGGGCGCGCGGTGGTTTCGATGTCGCATTCGAAGTCTCTGGTGTCCATGGGGTGCTACCGACCTTATTCGAGGCGCTGCGGAATGAGGCCACCGTGGTCGCTGTCGGTCACCCGAGCCAGCCGGCGGAGATCGACATCGCGAGCTGGATCAACAGGAAGGGCATCACCCTGCGAGGAATTTACGGCAGGCGTCTGTGGGAGAGCTGGGATCAACTCATGTTGTTGCTGAAGTCCGGACGACTTGACCTCGACTGGCTCTTCACCCACCACCTGCCGCTGTCGGCCGCCGACGAGGCACTCAATCTGCTCACGGGTGATGCGGGGAAGGTGCTCTTGGTGCCAAGTCTGGAGTGATGGAGCAGACACAGCGTAGCTACCGCCGAACTAACAGGCCCTCAAAACGGTTCTGCCTGCGCATCCAGCCACTGCTTCCATTCCCAAAACCACTCCGGCGCAGGGCCGGCAACGGAATCGTATGAGCCGGAGAGAGTTCGGATCCGCCGGATTCCGTGCAGGGCGTTGACGAGCCATACCTCGTGTCCGGACAGATCTTCAGGTTGTACCCGTCGATACTCGATGCTGATAGACCGTCTGCGAGCTTCGTCTTGGATTAGTGATGTGGTCACACCTGGGAGTTGGCCCAGGTCCGGGTGCGGAACACACAGCGTCTCGTCCTCCCACCACAGCAGGCTCGAGGTTGCCGACTCGACAGCGAGGCCCTCTTCGTTGACGAGCAGAACTTCGTCGCAGCCGTGCTCCTCATACGCCTGGGCACGCATCTGAGCGAGTAGGGCAATGTCCGGTCCCTTCGTCTGTGGGTGTCGACGCGGATCCGAGAACGGTGGAATCCACACACTGAGCTCGTCGGTGCGTGGCGGTGCAGGTCTCAGCCGAAATCCGAGGACTGGTCCAGCAACATCTCCGAGGACCTCGACTCTGGGGAACCACTCCCCCGTACGCGGAATGAGGTCGATGAGCGCTGTCCAGAAGTCGGTCGAGTCCGCATCAGTGCAACCCTGCTCGAGAGCAGCCTTGCTGAATCGTCGGCGATGCCCGTCGAACGCGCGGACTCTGCCATCACCGACGAACCAGGAATCTGCGAGTCGGAGTTCACCGGTTGCACCACTCGACACGAAATCTTTGGGCAGTGGGTCCCAAGTCCAGCTCCTCATGTCGCGGTGCCTTCCCTATCAACTGGTTCCTCGTGATCATTGATGAGTTCCTCGTGATCGAGGTTTGCACCGCTCACACCGTGACCAAGCGGCATGGCCTCAACCGCGCCGGGAAATGCGGCATCGTCGAACAGTCGCAGCAATGGAGCGGCCTTGGCCACGGTTTCAACGTATTCGTCCTCGGGGTCAGAGAGGGCGACGATTGCGCCACCGACCCCGTACCGAACGGTGCCATCGGCAACGACCAGCGTCCTGATGACCACGCTGAGGTCGACGGCCCCGTTGAGTGAGAAGTATCCGATTCCACCGCTGTAGACGCCGCGGGGACCGGTCTCGAGTTCGTCAATGATCGACATCGTCCGAAGCTTCGGCGCCCCGGTCATCGACCCCGGTGGGAAGGCCGCTCGGACACACGCCACCGGGGAATTCTCGGGGTCGAGGACTGCACTGACCGTGCTGACCATCTGGTGGACGGTGGCATAGGTTTCGATGCCAAAGAGCTCATCGACCGACACGGATCCGAGCTGAGCAGTGGCTCCGAGGTCATGGCGGACAAGGTCGACGATCATGAGGTTCTCCGACCTATCCTTCTCCGAGTGGACGAGCTCGTCGCGGACCGCAACGTCCTCACTCTCCGTGTCACCACGTGCCCGGGTGCCCTTGATCGGCTTTGATTCGACGCGACCATCGGCCGTGATGCGCACGAATCGTTCGGGCGAGGTGCTGAGGACGGTGGCTTTCCTGGACTTGAGATAGGCACCGAATGGGGTGGGGTTGTCTGATCGCAACGCAAGATACATGCCCAGCGTGTCCAGCTCGGTGTCCACCTCCATCTCGGCCTCGAGCATATTGGTTAGGCAGACTTCGTAGGTTTCGCCGTCGGTGATCTTCTCCAGCACGCGCTCGATGTTGTCCCGGTACTCACTGCGGGAATGCCGGGCCGCCAGAGACGTCGCGTTGGGAACGGCGTTTCGGGTTCCAGGGCTGGCTGCCAGCCCCTGTGGAGTCAACGGGGTGTCAGAAGCGAGGTCCTGGATCGCCGCCCTCGTCTGTGCGCACCAGGTCTCGCAGTCTGTTAGTGACGAGCCGAGTCCGTTGAGCGCCAGTAGGTAGACCTTTGACTCAAGGTGGTCGATGACGACGGCGCGATCGAGGAACATCAGGGAGGCATCTGGCAGTTCAGAGTGGTGCCGATTGCGAGAACCAACCTCGGACTTCAGCTCATATCCCAGGTATCCGACCCAGCCGAGGCGAAAATCGAAGGGCAGTGCCGGAGACTCAACGTCGATGGTGTCCAACTCGGCCTCGAGCCAGTCGAAGAGGCCGCTGCTGACTGTTGTCTCCGCATCTGCCGGGTCGACTGGAGCACGTCCGGTGTGGCGGATGCGGATCGTGCCGGTGGACGTATCTGCCGTAGCGACTCGGCCATTAGCTCCGGTGGGCGCACCCATGATGCTGAATCTCGATGACCTCCTGCTCGGGTCATTGCCATCGAGCCAGACGGCTTCTTCCTCGTCTCCGTAAAGCGCTGAGAAGATGGTCTCGTCCGGCACTGACAGCTCCAAAGCTTCTACCTGAAGCGCCATTGTGACTGGCTCGGGTCGGTCAAGTGTGCCGGAGCTTGGAGTCCCGGAATTCAAAGTCCCAGTGTTCGAGGCTTCAGTCTCTCCGCCTGTCCACTCCCGGGTCAGTCGCGCGAAGTTGCCCAGCAGCGCCAGGCTGTGTTCGGTGGAGATCGATTCGGGGTGGAATTGGACTCCCCACTGCGGAAGAGTGCGGTGACGCAACCCCATGATGACTCCGTCGTCGGAATAGGCAGTCACCTCCAGCACCTCTGGAACATCGGTGACGGCCAGCGAGTGATAGCGCACCGCATTGAACGTCGGCGGAATTCCCGAGAAGAGATCGACGCCGAAATTCCGGATCTCCGAGAGCCGCCCGTGCCGTGGAGTAGGCGCGTGAGCGACTGTTCCACCGTGAGCCAGGGCGATCCCCTGGTGCCCCAGACAGATACCGAGGATGGGAATTCTCGCATCGTCAATCACCTCGGCGCAGATCCCGAAGTCGTCGGACTTGTCCGGCGACCCGGGTCCTGGGGAAATTACGACATTGTCGAACTCCTCGAGGGCACCGATGCTCCAGTCCTTCCAGTCATTGGGCACGATGACGGGTGGGCAGCCGTTGACCTCAGTGAGGTAGTGGTACAGGTTGTAGGTGAACGAGTCGTAGTTGTCGATGAGCAGCGTGCGTATCACTGATCTGCCGATGTCTCAGTCTGTCCGTGAGCTCTGCGAAAACCTGGGAACTCAGCCGAGGACGAGACGTCGTGTGGACTCTGTGAACCCGGCAGCCGGCTCGGTGAGAAGCGATTCCTCGGTGTCAGCACCTGCCCGCACATACCGCCCGGTGAACGCATCAAGCGTGCCCGAGGACAAAGCCAGCGCCAAGTCGGTGACCTGCTGCGGGCTGGTCCAATCGTCTTCACCGCGGAAGTCATGGACAGGCATGGACTTCGTCATCGACGTCTCGACGACGCCAGGTGCCATCTCGAAAATCCGCAGACCCTTGTTATGACCGAAGTGGACGACGGAATCGGCGAGACGGAACAGGGAGGCCTTCGACGCCGAGTACACGGCGTAGGCGGGCGTGCCCTTCGCACCCGAACCCGAGTTGAGGTCGATGATGCGGCTGGGACGGCCGGTCGCCTCGGCGCCTGCAATGAGCACAGGGGCGAAGGCATTGATCATGAGGGCGACCCCCAGGACGTTGGCGTCGACGACACCCTTGATGCTCTCCGGATCTGCCTCCCACAGTGGGCCCTCGGTGGACTCGATGCGACCGGCATTGTTGACCAGAACCTGCATACGGCGGCCACTCTCAGATTCGAGCGCTGCGACCGCAATGCGCAACGCCGACACCGAGTCGATGTCATCGGCGCGCAGCTCCAATCCGGTGACCGCTCCCCCTGTGGCGTCGACGATCTCCGCCGCCGCTGCCTCAGCCTTCGACGCCGAGGTGGCCGTGACGACCACGTGGTAGCCAGCCTTCGCAAACGCCTCGGACAGGTAGCGGCCGATGCCGCGGGCTCCACCGGTCACGACCGCGATGGTCTCGGACGGCACGGCCGTCGCCTCGTGTTTCGCTGTATCGCTGGGCAGGTTGGTTCCGTAGGGCAGCTTCTCGGTCATGGTCAGACTCCTCTGATGTTCGGTTCGGATGTGACAGGACCCGGCCGGGACACCGAAGCAACCGACCGGGCCATCATGCGTTCAGTCCTCAGCTTCGGACTTCAGCGCCGTGGCGCTCAGCGGCCAACTGCGTCGCGGCCTCACGCATCGCCGAGGCATCATCGGCCTTGAGCGTGCGATCCGCTGCTCGGAACGTCAGGCGGAAGGCCAGGGACTTCTTGCCCTCGGGCAGCTGGTCACCGGTGTAGAGGTCGAAGGTCTCGAGCAGTTCGAGCTCCTCCCCCGCACCCTCGCGCAGAGTCGCCGCCAGCGTCTGGGTGGGCAGTGACTCGTCGACGATGAGAGCGACGTCCTGACGGGAGACCGGGTAGGTCGACAGTGCACCGTCCCAGGTCCGCAGGTCCTCCTGTGCCACGAGCGCGTCGAGATCGATCTCGAAGGCAACCGTCCGGGCCGGCAGGCCCAGGTTCTCGCACACCTTCGGGTGGAGTTCACCCGCGTGTCCGAGTTCCTGACCATCGGCGAGGAGGAACTTCGCCGCACGCCCTGGGTGCCAGGGTGCGATCTGGTCGGCTTCGACACTGACCTCGATGCCGTTGACACCGGCGATGCGGCGCACCGTGTCGATGACGTCGGTGGCCTCGGCCTTGCGGCCCTTGCCCCAGACGCCGGGCAGTTCGACGTTGCCGGAGATGATGCCCGCGTAGTGGTACGGCTGGGCGGGAACCGAGGCGTAGACCTCCTCGAGTTCCGCATCCGTCGGGTGGTAGCCGGGCAGGTGCCGTGGTCCGGGTCCGGCAGGCAGTCCCGCCGAGGTGGAGACGAGCCCGGCCTCGAACAGGGCGACATCCTTGGCTCCACGACCGAAGTTGCGTGCCACCAGTTCGACCAGGGTCGAGAGCAGGTTGGTGCGCATCAGTGGCAGGTCTTCGGACATCGGGTTCGCCAGGCGGATGTGCTTGCGGCGCACATCGTCGGCTTCAAGGCGCAGCTGATCATCACGCTTATCGGACGTGAACGGGTAGGACAGCACCTCCGTGTACCCGTCGGCGGCGAGCAGATTAGAGATCCGGCGCCGGGTGCGCTGTGCTTCGGTCATGCCCTGTCCGGCGCGAGCGGCCGGTTGGATCGATGGGATCCGGTCGTAGCCGCCGGTGCGGGCGACTTCCTCAATGAGGTCGACGTCTGCGGTGATGTCCGTGCGCCAGGAGGGCACGGTCACGGCCAGACGGTCCTTGCCGATGACCTCGATGACTGCACCGATACCTTCGAGCAGCCCGGTCACCTCGGCGGTCGTGTAGTCGACGCCGACGAGCGAGTCGACGCGCTTGATCGGAAGCTCGATGACGGTGGGTTCAGGAGCCTGACCGACCTGAGTTGTCGCCGGGCTGAGAGTGCCGCCTGCGAGTTCGACGAGCAGATCGGCGCAGCGGCGTGCAGCCACGGGGCCGAGCAGCGGGTCGACTCCACGTTCGAAGCGACGCGAGGCCTCGGAGGACAGTTTGTGCCGCCGGGCGGTCCTGGCGATCGAGATCGGATCGAAGTGTGCGGACTCGATGACGACGGCGGTGGTCTCATCATTGACCTCGACCGCGGCTCCGCCCATGACTCCGGCGAGGCCGATGATCTTGCCGCCCTTGCCGCCACGGTCGGTGATGAGAAGATCTTCGGCATCGAGTGTGCGCTTGACGTCGTCGAGGGTCGTGAACTTCTCCCCCGCCTGCGCACGACGCACGACGATCTCCTCGCCCAGCAGCGCCGTGTCATAGGCGTGCAGGGGCTGACCGAGTTCGAGCATGACGTAGTTCGTGACATCAACGGTGAGGCTGATGGGACGCATGCCTGCGGCAATGAGACGGCGGTGCATCCAGAACGGGGTCGTCGCTGCCGGGTCGAGCCCGGTCACCTGCAAGGCGGTGAACTGGTCGCAGCCGACGTTGCCGTCGATGGGGTTGGAGTCCTCGATGACGACAGGGAACCCGTCATCGGTGGGGGCGTTCACCTCGGCGACGGTGGGGCTGCCGATGTCGGTGAAGGACTGCCCCTTCATCTGCGCGTACTCGCGGGCGATGCCGCGCATCGACAGCTGATAGCCGCGGTCAGGGGTGACGTTGACGTCGAGGGTGACCTGGTCGAGTCCGAGGAGGGCGATCGCATCGTCACCGGGTTCGCCACTGAGGCCGAGGTTCTTCAGGACGATGATGCCGTCGTGGTCCTCGCCCAGGCCGAGTTCCTTGGCCGAGCAGATCATGCCATCGGACTTGTGTCCGTAGGTCTTGCGGGCAGCGATCCGGAAATCACCGGGCAGGACGGCTCCGGGCAGGCAGGCGACGATGAGGTCACCGACGACGAAGTTGTGGGCGCCGCAGATGATGCCGCGACTGGGTCGTTCCTCGCCGGGCTGCGGGTCCTTCGGATCATCAGCATCTTCGTTGTGTGCAGGACCGACATCGACCCGGCACCAGTTGACGGTCTTGCCGTTCGAGTGCTCTTCCTTGACGAGTTCAAGGACGCGACCGACGACGAGGGGCCCGGTGATCTCGGGGCCGAAGAAGTCCTCTTCCTCGAGTCCGATCGACGCGAACTCCGCTGCCAGGGCATGGGGATCCGTATTGGCCGGGAGATCGACGTAGTCGGCCAGCCAGTTCAGTGGGACGCGCATATCAAGCCTTCATTCCGAAACGTGCCGAGAAGCGCACATCGCCCTCGACCATGTCATGCATATCGTTGATTCCTTCGCGCAGCATCAGGGTGCGCTCGATGCCCATACCGAAAGCGAAGCCCTGGTAGACCTCGGGGTCGATGCCCGCTGCCTTGAGCACATTGGGGTGGACCATGCCGCAGCCGCCCCATTCGATCCAGCCGGGCCCGCCGACCTTGTTGGGGAACCAGAAGTCCATTTCCGCGCTCGGTTCGGTGAACGGGAAGAAGCTGGGGCGCAGGCGGGTCTTCGACTCCGGGCCGAACATCTCGCGGGCGAAGCCGTCGAGGGTGCCCTGCAGGTTGGCCATGGTCAGGCCCTTGTCGATGGCGATGCCCTCGATCTGGTGGAAGACCGGCGTGTGAGTGGCATCGAGTTCGTCGGTGCGGAAGGTCTTGCCCGGGCACACGATGTAGAGCGGGACACCGCGCTGCAGGAGTGAGCGGGACTGAACCGGTGAGGTGTGGGTGCGCAGGACGAGGCCGGCCTCTGGAGGATCGACGAAGAAGGTGTCCTGCATCTGGCGAGCAGGATGGTCGGGTCCGAAATTGAGTGAATCGAAGTTGAGCCACTCGGATTCGATCTCGGGGCCTTCGGCAACTTCCCAGCCGAGGCCGATGAAGTAGTCGGCGGCCTGTTCCTGGATGAGGGAGAGCGGATGGCGAGCGCCGAGGCGGGTGCGGTCTGTGGGCAGAGTGACGTCGATGGACTCTTCGATGAGCACGGCTGCGTCGCGCTCGGCTTCGAGTTCGGCCTGACGGGCGTCGAGGGCCTTCTTGACCTGACCTCTGGACTTGCCGACGATCTTGCCGGCGGCGGCCTTATCGGCCTTGTCGAGTCCGCCGATGGCTCGGTTGGCCAGCGCCAGCGGGGCCTTGTCGCCCGTGAACTCGATCTTCGCGGCCTTGAGATCGTCAAGGGTGCGTGCGTCCGCGAATGCCCTCAGTGCCGCGTCAACGGCCGCATTCACGGCCGACTCGTCCAATGGGTCGAGCTGGTCAGTCATCAATGTCCTTCATCTGCCTGCGTAGGTACCGTTCGTCTACCGCGATCAAGTCTATCGCCTGTGATTCGGTGTCAGGCCACCCGTCCGGATGATGTCCCATAGGGATTTAACCTCCCACCCTCGCCGAGGTGGTCCGACCCGAATCCGGTCCGTGTCCTGGTCTGTGACCTGGCTCATCGAGACCTGTCAGCAGAAGATGTAGTGTCGAAGAATGACGACTCAGCGAGCTTCCGATGTCATGGTCAAGGCCCTGGAGAACGAGGGAGTCGAGCGCATCTTCGGCATCCCCGGTGAGGAGAATATCGACTTTATCGATTCTCTGCGCCAGTCCTCGATCGAATTCGTCCTCACCCGCCACGAACAGGCTGCCGCGTTCATGGCAGCGACCTATGGGCGCCTGACCGGCAAGCCAGGAGTGTGTCTGACCACGCTCGGTCCCGGCGCGCTCAACTTAGCGACCGGCGCGGCGTACGCCCACCTCGGCGGGATGCCGGTGATCATGATCACCGGGCAGAAGGGGATCCGCACAGCCGAGCAGGCACGCTTCCAGATCGTCAATACGGTCGCGACGATGAAGCCGCTGACGAAGGACAGCCGACAGATCACCTCGGCGAAGATGATCCCCACCATGATCAGGGAGGCTTTCCGCGTTGCCCAGTCCGAACGGCCGGGCCCCGTCCATCTGGAACTCCCGGAGGACATCGCCGCGATGCCGCTGGAGCGCTGCGACCTTGTTCAACCGCACACCAATGGACGGGCGACTGCCAGCGACGATGCCATCGATGCCGCCGCCCAAGTGATCCGGAATGCCGAGCGGCCACTGCTCATGCTCGGCGCCGATGCCTCGCGCTCAGACTGCAGTGAGGCCCTGTCGAGATTTGTCTCTCGGGTGCGCATCCCCTATTTCACCACTCAGATGGGCAAGGGATCCGTGTCCGGCTCGTCCGATCTGTACATGGGCACCGCGGCCCTGACCAGCCGCGACTATGTCCACGATGCGATCGATAAGGCCGATGTCATCGTCACCATCGGACACGATACGACCGAGAAGCCTCCGTTCACGATGGACGAGAACGGACCGACCGTCGTCCACGTCGGCTACCGGGCAGCCGTCGTCGAGCAGGTCTACTTTCCGCAGGTCGAAACCATCGGTGACTTGGGCCCCAGCCTCGATCGACTCGCTGTGGAACTCGTCGGTCACGTGCCCAACGCCGGAGCACTGCTGCCGATGCGGGCCGGAATTCTGGAGAAGATCGAAGAAGGCACGACGGATGATCGCTTCATCCCACAGCGCATCGTCGCCGAGGTGCGCGCGGTCATGCCCATCGATGGAATCGTGGCGTTGGACAACGGCATGTATAAGATCTGGTTCGCCCGCAACTACCGCACCACCCGGGCCAACACCCTCCTCCTCGACAATGCGTTGGCGACGATGGGTGCCGGTCTCCCCTCTGCTATGGCCGCCAAACTGACCTACCCGGATCGCCGGGTCATGGCAGTCGTCGGCGACGGCGGATTCATGATGAACAGCCAGGAGATGGAGACCGCTGTCCGCCTCGGTCTCGACCTCGTGGTGCTCGTCCTCGAAGACAGCTCCTATGGCATGATCCGGTGGAAGCAGGCGGTGGACGGCATGCCCGACTACGGCCTGACGTTCGGCAATCCGGAGTTCGTCGCCTATGCCGAATCCTATGGTGCAACCGGGCACAGGCTGGAGAATGTCAGCGAGATGCACGATGTCCTCGAGTCGGCCTCCGCCGCCGGTGGAGTCCACCTCGTCGTCGTGCCCGTTGACTATTCGGAGAACCAGCGTGTGCTCATCGATGAGTTGGGTGACCGCGCGACTCAGGCGCTGGACGCACAGTAGGTCTGACTTCAGAGTCCAGCTGAACCGGCCGCACTATCCCTCTGACCTCGCGGCGCTGCGCGACGATCATCAAGACGCTGAGTGAAGTTTTCCCCGTTGCCTCGACGGGAAATACTGCCCCAGCGTAGAACGAGCGGATGCGAGACGCGCCGAGCGTGCCATCCTCGAGTTGGTCAGCCTGGGCCGCATGAGATCTCGTCACGAGCTCTTTAATCCGGACTCGCTGTGTGCAGTGGCGACGGGCGTTGCAGTCTCGTCACCGTTCACCCAGACCAGGCACCTCGATTCGAATCTCCTCGCGTTGAGGCTACGTAGCGTTGTCATTGCCCACTGGAAACTCAACTATGACACCCAGGAGAAATGATGACGACTCGCATCCGATCGAAAATAGCCGGCGTGGCTCTCGCGCTTGCCACTTCTGCAACCCTTTTCACTGCCGCTCCTGCGGCCGCCTCACCAACTTACAGTTGGGGCATCTCGGTCCCCGGTGCCAAGAGCAAGTGCCTGGCAGCCACAAACAAGAAGATCCACGAGATCAGAATGGATGGTGGATCCGTCGTCAAGAGTTCTATCTGCAAGTTCGCGCTTGGTAAAAACCCTTCCACGGGTAAGCCGGTCATCTACCATTCGACCAATCTCAGTTGGAAGCCCCGGTATTGATCGCACTCGCCGGTCGGCCTGCGTCAACACTGCGCGGGCCGTCCCCCAGCGATGATGGCCCGATCATTCGACCGTGATGCCGAGTTCGTGAGCGAAGAGTTCGGCGAAGAGCATCAGTTGTGTTTCATCAATGGTGGCTCCGCGCAATGAGTGGACTCCGGAGATCTTGTGCGGTTGCAGGCCCCGGAGGTCGACATTGCCCAATGTTGAGCCTTCGCACTGGAGCACTCCGACGGTGGAGCCGGGGAATGACACTCGGTTGACCTTGGCTCGGTCGAGGTCGATCTCGTCGATGACGCAGTCGCGAAATTCGACGTCGGTGAGTTTGGCGCCGCGTAGGTTGAGGTAGGAGATGCGGCAGTTGTTGACGGTCGTTTTCTCCCACACGCTGTCATGGAAGACTCCGGCGCCGATCCGTGTTCCAGAGATCTCGGTGTGGATGAAACTTCCCCGTGGCATCGTCCAGGTATCGGCACGAGAGTCTTCAATTTTCGAGCCTGAGAAACGCGCACCGGTGAGATCCGCCGGCTCCTCAGATGCACCGAAGTTCACCCTCGCCAGTGAACAGTCCAGGTATGTAGCCTGGGAGGATTCCACCTCAGCGAGGTTGAGATCCGTGAACTCCATGCCCTCGAGAAACTCTTCCGGAGTGATATCGCCGAGGTAGCCGGGCACCAGGTTCGTCAGTCTGATCTTCGGCGCGCGAGGAGCTTCAGTCGTCATGGCTTCAGCGTATCGGTCCGCCCTGACTCGAATCGGGCAGCCCACTGTACTTGATCGCTAGACTGGGCCCATGAAGCCACTGACGACAGTCTTGTCCCTGCCGGTCACCGACCCTCAGCGCACCGCCGACTTCTATCGAGACGGACTGGGCCTCGAAACAGAGGGCGTCGACGAAGGCATTGTCGCCTTCGAACTTCCGAATCTCTCGGTCTTCTTCATCGAATCAGAACAATACGACAGCTACCTCGAACTGTCGGGGCAGATCGCGGTTGACCGTCCCTCTCCCGGCGCCAGCATCATCTCCTGCGCCTTCGCAACACCGTCCGAGATCGATGACACCCTCACAAAGGCAGCAGCAGCTGGCGGATCCTCAGCACCGGCCAATGACATCGATGGGTCATATATGGGCTACTTCTCCGACCCGGACGGATACATCTGGGAACTGGTCGCCAATGAGCACACCGCAAAGTCTGCAGAGGCCCGATAGGGTCACATCCGCTGGTTCCGAGCACTCTCGTAGATGCACACGCTCGCGGCGGTCGCGAGGTTGAGGCTCTCGGCCTTGCCGTAGATGGGCACGGCGGCCGAGGCGTCGCAGAGTTCCAGGTCTTTCTCGCCCATCCCCCACGCTTCGTTGCCGAAGACCCAGGTGGTGCGAGCGGTCAGGTCGAGCCCTGAGTCCCAGGGGTGGTGAAGGTCGTGGGCATCGTCGTTGGCGTCTGCGGCGAGGACCTGGAGGCCACGGGCACGGGCCATTTCGGTCACCTCGGACAGTCCCACACCGGTGACCACAGGGATGTGGAACAGAGAACCGGCGGTCGACCGCACGGTCTTGTCATTGTAGATGTCGACGCTCGACGAGGTGAGCACTACTGCATCAGCGCCGGCGGCATCGGCCAGGCGGATGATCGTGCCGGCGTTGCCGGGATCTCGGACCTGTGAGAGGACGACGATGAGCTGAGCTTCTTTGTCGATGACCGAGTCAAGGGCCACATCGAGGTGTTCACACACGGCAACGACACCTTGTGAGTTCACGGTCGTCGCCAGTTCGGCGAGCACCTCGGGGGTCACGATGTTCCAGTCGATCTGTGCGCTCTTCACGGTCTCGACGAATTCGGGATGAACCTCGGCCGCCTCCTCGGTGATGAAGAGGTCGACGACAGCACCCTTGGGATCGATAGTCGAGCCCATCCACTCCGGTACACCAGGATTGTGCCCGTCAAGATCCTGCGAGACATGACGATCCAGAGCCTCTCGCACGGCCTGTGGCCCTTCGACGAGGAACTGGCCTGAGCTCTTGCGGCCGTGGCGCTTGAGCAGCTTGACGGCATTCTTGATCCGTTTCGACTGTGTGGAGGAGATGACGTCTGGAAGCTTCATGAAGTTTGTAGACCCGCGTTCTGGGAGTTCTGGAAGTGCTGAGGAGTTCTGGATGAGCTGAGACAAATTCAACGGCCCCGAACAAAGTAAGTTCGGGGCCGTTGAGAGTATGAGGACCGGCAGCTCAGGCTGCGGCGGTCTTAGCTGCGTTGACGTCAGCCGGAAGAGCTTCCTTAGCAACCTTGATCAGGTGCGCGAAGGTGGCTGAATCGTTGACGGCGAGCTCGGCGAGCATACGGCGGTCAACCTCGACGCCAGCGGCCTTGAGGCCCTGGATGAAGCGGTTGTAGGTCATGCCGTTGGCGCGAGCACCGGCGTTGATGCGCTGGATCCACAGGCGACGGAAGTCACCCTTGCGGGCGCGACGGTCACGGTAGCTGTAGACCAGCGAGTGGATGACCTGTTCTTTGGCCTTGCGGTACAGGCGCGAGCGCTGTCCACGGTAGCCCTTCGCCCGGTCAAGGATGACCCGACGCTTCTTGTGAGCGTTGACCGCTCTCTTAACACGTGCCACGTGTTACTCCTTCAAAATTAGTTCAACCGGCAGTGCCGGAGTCTGGTTCAAGCTATGGGAACCACGTGCGTGGTTGCCCGGGATGGAGACCCGAAGGGGTCTCACCTGCCCTTGAGCTTGCCCAGAAGCTTGCGGGCTTTGGCGCGATCTCCGCCGGTGAGGACCTGGTCCTCAGCAACGCGACGCTTACGGGCCGAGGACTTGCCCTCGAACTTGTGCTGGTTGTTCACGCCTTCACGCATGATCTTGCCAGTACCCGTCACACGCATGCGCTTCTTGGCGCTGCTGTTCGTCTTCTGCTTCGGCATCGAGCCGTTCTCCTTTGCATTTCGTTGTCGGTGGCGACCACCGCCAACTACTTCACACGCTGAAACCGTTCAGGCTTCAGCGAATCGGTACTTACTTCTCACGCGTCGGGCGCTGCGTGCTTCTCTGCAGCGACGCGATCGCGTCGGGATTTCACCTCGGCGACGTTGCCCTTGGCATCTGATGATGCCTTGCGGGCCTCGGCCTTGGCGTCGGATTTTGACTTAAGTGGACCAATGACCATCACCATATTGCGTCCGTCGACCCGTGGTGAGGATTCGACGGTGCCTAGGTCCGACACATCTTCGGCGAGGCGGTTGAGCAGCTTAATACCCATTTCGGGGCGCGACTGTTCACGTCCGCGGAACATGATCATGACTTTGACCTTGTCGCCACCGGCCAGGAAGCGGGTCACATGCCCCTTCTTGGTCTCGTAGTCGTGTTCATCGATCTTGAGACGGAAGCGGATCTCTTTCAGCGCAGTGTTCGCCTGGTTCTTGCGGGCTTCTCTGGCCTTCTGAGCAGATTCGTATTTGAATTTCCCGTAGTCCATGAGTTTGGCTACGGGAGGCTTCGCCTGCGGTGCTACCTCGACCAAGTCGAGATCTGCCTCACGGGCGAGGTCGAGTGCCTTGCGAATGGCAACGATACCGACCTGTTCACCGTTGGGTCCGACCAACCGGACCTCGGGAACCCGAATCCGGTCATTGATGCGCGTCTCGCTGATGTGTTCACTCCTTTTTAGCTCAAATGATGTCGTGGCAATAGAAAAGGCTCCCATTGACCACATGCCAAGGGAGCCTGCACACACATCAGAGCAACGGAATTGAAACCGCAGCACATCAAGTGAATACACCTCGATCTGAAAACTTCTGCCTCAGGTTTGCACCCGGGCTGTCGATCATCAGATCATTGGACCCGATCGCTCTACACGATCAAGGTGGGAGTCAGACCCCGCTTCGCACCACTATTCAGTGTACTACGCTTCATGACTCTTCGCACATCGAGGTCGATCGTGCAATCGTCGGGTCAATCATATGACAAGCTAGTCCCATGAGTTCTGAAAATTCTGTACCCGCCGAGGCGGTTGCCGATGTCACTCGTGATATCGCCGAAGTACCAGCCGTCGAGGTCATCACATCAGCAGCTGTGCACCTGATGTCCGCTGCCGCCGTCAAATGCGGACTGGCCGAGGACTCCCCCGAAGCTCCGGCAGCAGAGCTGCAGGACCTCGACGAGGCGCGCAAACTCATAACCGCCCTGGCCGGCCTGGTCACCGGAGCCGCCACCGTCATCGGCGACCACCATGCTCGCCCCCTGCGCGACGGTCTGCGCAGCCTCCAGCTGGCCTTCCGCGAAGCCTCGACGATTCAGGACGAGCCCGGACAGGGCCCCGGCGAGAAGTTCACCGGCCCCGTTCGCTGACACAAGCCTTGATGAGTGCCGGCAGTCTCGTCGTGCACCACTCGTGGTGACTCTCCTCATCCGCTGCGGCTCTCGACCATTGGTCGGGGGCCGCTTTAGTCATGTCAGTGCCGAGTGAGACCATCGTTCCATGCCTCCCGTTGAACTGCCGTACGTGAGTGCCAAGGAGTTACAGGACTACTTCGGTGCCACGTTCTACGAGCGCGGACGCAGCTACGCCAACAAGGGAATGGTCGGGCAGGCCAGCTGGGATCCAGACGCCATGACTCTTCGGGCGGATGTCTCAGGCACCGCGGCACACGGTTACACAAGCACTGTTCGGCTGGAGCGGCACGATCCCACAGCAAAATCGTTCACCGTGATCTCCTCTCTGTGCACCTGCCCTGTGGGCGGAGACTGCAAACACGTGGTGGCTGCGCTGATGGCGGCGTCGATCCGGCAGGTGGCACCTTTCGGTTCCACGGCGCTGCACGATCCTGAGCAGCGCCGCTCCCCTGACGAGGCCGACTGGCGCAGCGCCCACGTGCGCACTGCGCGCTCGAGCCCCCGAGGCCGGCCTCCTGATGGCAGCGACGTGTCGTCGCACAGTCGAAGAGAACCCGACTGGAAGTCGATTCTCTCCGGGTTCTCCTCCGACCGAGTCGACGATTCGGTATGGGCCTCCGGACCCGGGGGCACTTTGGTCGGCAGCGCACCGACTCGCCTTGCTCTCGGCTTCGAGATCTCCGAGCTGAGACGCACGGGCTTCGGGAACTTCGAAACCCATCCCACCAGACGATCCGAACTCACCGGTCGCACCGACCTCGTCGTGACCCTGCGACCCTTGATGGAAGGTGCGCGCCGCAATTGGATCAAGGGGAACGTGTCGTGGTCCAACATCGCCAACAACTCAAACACTCGTGCATTTGCACAGGGGCAGGCGGCCTGGTTCGCACAGCTCTACGGCCTGTCCGCCATCAGCTCGAATCACCTCATCACGAATGACGACTCGGTCGTCCTTGACTGGTTCACTTCGCCCTTGCTCTGGCATCTCTTCGATCAGGCGAGGTCGCTGGGTATCGAACTCGTCGGCACCAGCCGCGGACTCTCGATTCGCCGAGGCGAGGAAGGGTCGACCGAATGTGATGTGGTTGCGGTCTCGGACGGGCTCGAGGCCCGCTCCCTGGTCACGATTGACGATGTGTCGTTCGACCAGGGCTTCTGCGGCCCGATCGATGATCACGGCTTCTACGGCATCTCGACCTCCGACGGTATGTCCCTCGTTCTGGCTCCGACCGAGGAAAGAACGAATCGTGATGTGGTTCAGATGCTGCGTCGGTGGGAACCGATCACCATCACCGACGGCCAGATCCGTGACTTCTTCACTGATTTCTATCCCAAGCTCGCCTATGCCACCACCGTCGTCTCCTCCGACGATTCGGTGACCCTGCCTGTGCTCGTACCTCCCGATCTCGCACTCACCGTCACCCACGGTGACCATGGTGCGCACCTGACCTGGGAGTGGCATTATCACCACCCGGTGCAGACGTTCCCGGTCCGCCGTGGACCGCTGGCTGATCGCAACCGGAGCATCGAGCACGAAGACCGTGTGCTGGAGAAGCTGAGCACCACAGTTGCTGTAACCGCGATGCCGCTGACTCTGCCGAGCGAAGTTCGCCGGGCGGACACCGTGGGCCTCGACGGCCTGCAGACAGCAGTTTTCGTCGACAAACTGCTGCCGGCCCTGAGCGACATCGATCATCTCGAGGTGCATGAGGTCGGAGATCGTCCGGGCTATCGACAAGTCACCGATGCACCCCTGGTCGCAATGTCGACCGACGATGCCGAGGACAGCGACTGGTTCGACATCCGCTTTGACATCACGATCGCCGGACAGCAGGTGCGCTTCGCCGACCTGTTCGTCGCCTTGGATCAGGGTGCTGCGATGATCGTTCTGCCCGACGGTGCCTACTTCTCACTCGACGCACCCTTCTTCGACAAGTTTCGGCAGATGCTCGCCGACTCCGATGTCATCGCGGACTGGAAGCCGGAATCACCCCGCCTCTCCCGATATCACATGGATCTGTGGGCCGAATTCGACGAGCTCGTCGACGAATCTGCTGCCGCGGCCTCATGGCGGCGCTCGGTCGAAGCCCTCAGCCACCTCGGCGAGATTCCAACTCTCGACGTGCCCGAAGGAATCGAAGCCACACTGCGGCCCTACCAGCAGGAGGGATTCAGTTGGCTGGCAGCACTGTGGTCCAGCGGACTCGGCGGCATCCTGGCCGACGACATGGGCCTGGGCAAGACGCTGCAGGCGCTGAGCCTGTTCACTCACGTCAAGAACACGGACAAGAACGCCGCTCCCATCCTCGTCGTCGCGCCCACCTCGGTGATGTCGACCTGGCGAGCCGAGGCGGAGAAGTTCGCGCCGGGACTGCGAGTCGCCACGATCTCAGCCACAGAGAAGAAGCGGAAGACCACCCTGGCCGAAGAGATCGAGGAAGCGGACCTCGTCATCACCTCATACGCCATTCTGCGCCTCGACGCACTGGCCTTCAGGTCGATCGTGTGGGATACGTTCGTCCTCGATGAGGCACAGTTCGTCAAGAACAGGACCGCCAAGGTCCATACTGCGGCGAAGGCGATTCAGGCCCGGTTCCGCCTGGCCATCACCGGCACACCGATGGAGAACTCCCTGACCGACCTGTGGTCGCTGTATTCGATCACCTCACCAGGACTGCTTCCGGGCTTCGAGAAGTTCCGGCGCGAAATCGCCTCCCCCATCGAATCCGGCGAGGCCCCGGAGGGGATGGCTCTGCTGCGCCGGCGGATTCGACCGTTCATGAAGCGGCGGAGCAAAGAACTTGTCGCTGCCGACCTGCCACCGAAGCAGGAACAGATTCTCAGCGTCGAACTCAGCACCAAGCACAGGGAGCTGTACAACACGGTTCTGCAGAAGGAGAGGAAGAAGCTCCTCGGTCTCATCAACGACATGGATCGCAACCGCTTCGCGATCTTCCGTTCGCTGACACTCCTGCGGATGTTGGCCATCGACCCGTATCTCATCGATGCGAAATATGAAGGCATCGGGTCGAGCAAACTCAGCGCACTATTCTCCCACCTTGACGACATCGTTGCCGAGGGCCACCGGACCATCATCTTCAGCCAATTCACCTCGTTCCTCACCCGGGTCGGTGAACAGCTCGAGCATCGCAATATCAGTTACGCCTACCTCGACGGCTCCACGCGGAATCGCGGCGCAGTCATCGAGGATTTCAGGGCCGGGGACGCACCCGTCTTCCTCATCAGTCTCAAGGCAGGTGGGTTCGGTCTGACACTGACGGAGGCCGACTACGTCTTCCTCCTCGATCCCTGGTGGAACCCGGCGGTGGAGGCTCAGGCAGTCGACCGCGCACACCGAATCGGGCAGACGAAGAATGTCATGGTCTATCGGATGGTCTCGGAGAAGACGATCGAGGAGAAGGTGCTGGCGCTGCAGGAGAGGAAGGCGCAGCTCTTCGACTCCCTGGTCAATGAGGGTGAGGGATTCTCCTCAGCGATCACGGGTGAGGACATCCGCGGGCTGCTCGACGGGTAAGTGACTCGTCGTCACTGGTTCGTTCTCCGACTCAATACCCGAGCGTCGACACGAGTCCTTGCATCAGTTCGTCTTCGACCAGTTCGATCCCGGGGCCGAACTGTCCGAATCGCAGGGCGTTGATGAGGCCGATGATCGCAGCCCACACGGTCACAGTGCGCATGATCACCTGATCGTCTGGCTCCAGTCCCAGTTCTCGCAGTCCTTCACGCAGCACGTCCAGTGCATGAGCCGGCGGTACCTGAGTGTTGGGAGTCTGATGCACAGAGGACTGTGAGAGCAGGGTCGTCAGCGTCACCATGATCCTGGTCCCAGGAATCACGGTCTCGTCCCGCGGTGCCTGGTAGTCGGGGACGGGCGTGCCATAGATGAGCGCCCACCGGTTGGGATGCCTGCGCGACCACGCCAGCATCGTCACACCGACGGTGAGAACAGATGTGTTGTGTTCGAGGGCTTCGTCCACGTCATCGGCGATCGAGGTGAATGCGTCGCGGATGAGTATGGTCAGCAGTTCGTCGCGGTTCTTCACGTACCGATAGATGGCGCTTGAGACGATTCCGAGTTCCCGTGCGATGGCCCGAAGCGAGACTCCGTCGAGACCGTCGTCATCAAGCATTCGATTCCCGATCCGGGTGATCTGCGCTTCGGTTTCCAGCCGGGCCCGCTGGCGCGGAGTCGAGTTCGTCATGCCTCAACCCTAGAACGAGAGAGCAAAGATTACAATAGTGAGCACTGCTCTTGAATTGGCGCGCGCGGCGGCCTATTCTGAGTTCAGAGAGCAGTGCTCTCGTTCACCGAAGGACTCGACGGTCCGCACGGCATCACGACATCACGAAACTGCGAAGGACAACCACCATGAAATCAGCACTCGTCATCGGCTATGGACAGATCGGCAGCGAGATCGCCTCCCAACTCACGGCAGCAGGAGTACACGTTGCAGTCGCAACCCGTTCGGCTCCAGCCGCTGTCCCGGTTACCGCCGCAGCCGGCCAAGGATCGACAGCGCCCGCCGACGCCGATCACACCAATGGAGCCGACCGGCCCAATCGAGCCAACGGAGCCAACCGTGCCACAATCGCCCGTGTTCAGGCAGACGCATCAGACCCCGAGCAACTGCTCAAGGCCGCCGCAGGCAGCGATGTCATCTTCGCCTGCGTTCATGCTCCCTACGACAGCCGAGTCTGGGCACAGGTTCTGCCACAGCTGGAGAAGACGATCATGGATGCCGCCGCGGAACTCGGCATTCCGGTGATCTTCCCCGAATCGGTCTACGCCTTCGCCGGCCTCCCCAGCTCGGTAACGGAGTCCTCTCCGTTTGCACCGGTCGAGGAGAAGGGACGGATCAGGCAGCAGCTCATGGAGGCGAGGCTGGAACACCCGGCCACCTCGGCGAGCGTCGTTGCCGGGGATCTGCTCGGTACGACCGCACAGCCGCAGACGTCGGTAGTGCGGATGTGCATCACCGCTCCGATCTCCAAAGGGCGTCGGGCCATAGTGCCCGCACGCTCCGATGTCGCTCACGGCATCACCGTGATCGAAGACCTCGCTGCCTTGATGATCCGTGCGGCACAGCTGCTCGAAGACGTCCCCGCGGGGACGCATCGCCTGCTCATCGCTCCCTCGTCGAATCCGACCCTCGGCGAGATCGCGGAGTTCACTCACGAGCATCTGGGCACCAGGCCGAGAAGACCTCTCTCGCTCCCCCGCTGGACGACTCGCGTCGCCGGGATCTTCGAACGCTCGATGTACGAACTCAACCAGCTCGCCCCGATCTGGTACTCCCCCTGCGTCATCGAGTCAGGGGCATTCGCTGAGGATCTCGGCACGACCAACTGGCGCGAAGGCGTGAGGCAGATGCTGTGAAGCCACCCCGGCGCGGGCCGTGGTGCGCACCGAGCTCCCACGGTCCGGCCCTCCCTATCGTCCTATTTGAGGAAGATGCCGTTGCCGGGACCCAGGGGCAGGTCGAAGAAGAACCAGATCGCCAACAGCGCCGCCCATGCCAACCAGAAGGGGATGACGAAGGGGAACATCCGCGAGATGATCGTCCCGAGCCCGGCATTGGGTTCATACCGGCGCACGAGTCCCAGCAGCACGATCATGTATGGGTTGAGCGGGGTGATGACCTGGGTGGCCGAGTCACCGACGCGGAACCCGGCTTGGATGAAGGCCGGCTCATAGCCGAGCAGCGCGAACAGCGGGACGAACACCGCGGCCATGAGCGTCCACATCGATGAACCGGAGACGATGAAGAGGTTGAGCACGCTGGCCAGCAGCATGAAGCCGAGGATCGCTGCGAATCCGGTGAGTCCGATGGCTTCGAGACCGGAGGCGCCGGCAACCGCGATCCACGATCCGATCCCCGTCCAGTTGAACAGGGCGATGAACTGGCCGAGGATGAACGCGAGGATGAGAAAGGACATCATGTCGATGATCGATTGGCTCATCATCCTCACCAGGTCGTTCATCGACCGCACGGTACGCACGACGAAGCCGTAGACCACGCCCATGAGCATGAAGTAGGCGAAGACGATGAAGACGATCGACGACAGCAGGGGCGACTTCGGCAGGAAGCCGCCGTCCTCGTTGCGCCACGGCGAATCGGGGACGAGCACGGCGACGAGCACCACCGCCGTTAGCAGCAGCGCGGAGCCCACGGCCCACAGCAGCCCCTTCTTCTCCTCAGGCTCCAGTTCGGCCGTGACCTCCTTCTGAGATTCCTCGACCTCTTCAGCAGACACCGAGTTCTCGCCAAATGGGTTGTCCTTCGCCTGGTATTCCTTGGCCAGGCCTGAACCCTTGGCATCCGCGTATTCGCGCGGAACGCCCTTTCGAACCATGTTCGGTTCGATGAGCTTGTCGATGATGAAACCGGCGATGACCGCCAGCACGATCGAGGCGACGATATTGAAGAAGTAGTTCGACACCGGATTGACGGCCGTATAGTCAGTGTCGGGCAACGTCCCCATCACCGAGGTGGTGATGCCGGCGAACAGTGCATCGAGGCTCGTCGGCACGATCGAGGTCGAATACCCGGCCCCGGTGGCGGCGAATCCGCCGATGAGCCCGGCCATCGGGTGCCGCCCGGCAGCCTTGAACACGAGCGCAGCCAGGGGCGGGATGATGATGAAGGCCGAGTCGGCCATGATCGACCCGACGACGCCGACGAATCCGACGGCGTAGGGCAGCAGCCAACGGGGGCTCTTGCCGAAGGCGATCCGCACGGCCGCAGCGAGCATCCCCGACTTCTCGGCCACGCCCACCGCCAGGAGGATCGGCAGTACGGTGGCCAAGGGTGGGAACCCGATGTAGTTGTCGCCCATCGTCGTCGTCAGCCACGACATGCCTTCCCCGGTGAAGAGTCCCTTGATCGCCACGGTCTCATCGCTGCCGGGAATCTCAACCGACACGTCGGCTATGGCCATGCCGGTTGAGATCGCTCCTGTGATGAGGAACAGACCGAGGAAGAGGGTGAACGGCTCAGGCAGTTTGTTCCCCAGGCGTTCGATCCCGTCCAGCAGGCGCTGGCCGATACCGACTTTCGCTGTCGTCGTCGTTGACATGTGACTTCCTTCTCTTCGATGGTCGCGATCCGAGCCGAATCCCTGGTCTCGCCCGCTTCGCAGCGTTATCCAAATCGTCCTGGGCCTTCGAGACGCCCAGCAGGTGTCGTCTTGAAGCCGATCTGTCTCTAGTTGAAGTAGTTCTCCACGTCCACCGCTCCTCCGTCACGCTCGAATTCCGCATCCACCTCGGCGGCCAGCGCATCGTCGACGAGGAAGTCCAATGCAGTACACGCCAGGCCATACCCGGCGTCGTGAGCGGCGTCTTCAGCAGCAGGTGTAATCGAGGCTGCCGCGAACTCGCGGGTGTGCAGCGCCACCTCGGCGTCGGCGGTCTTGATGAGTGGGTGGATGCCCGGTATCCGGTAGGAGACATTGCCGAAGTCGGTCGATGCTGCGATCGACTCATCGAGCACTCCGCCTGGTAGCGGTGTTCGACCCTGCGTCTCCTCGTGAACGGCCCATCGCTGGGTCAGCGCGGAGTTCGAGCGCACCGGCAGCGAGGGCGGATGCTCATCCCATGTCACGTCGACCCCGGTTCCGGTCATGAGCGCCGCTCCCTTCGCAGCGTCCTCGACGCGCTCCGAGAGCTCCTTGAGGGTCGCTGGGAACTTCGACCGCACATAGCACTGAACGGTGGCCGATTCGGTGATGATCGAGGGTCTGGTCCCGCCTTCGGCGACGACGGCGTGCAGTCGAGAGATCGGCGGCATCTGCTGACGGATGAGCCCCAGCCCTTGGTAGAAGAGATTGGCGGCGTCGAGTGCGTTGCGGCCCATGAACGGCTGCGCCGAGGCGTGGGCGGCGACTCCCGTATAGGTGACCTCCAGCAGCCGCCTGCCCAACCACACCTGATCCGCGCAGTCGTACCCGTAGCCGTGGACCATGATGGCCGCGTCGATGCCGTCGAAGGCACCCTGGCGAGCCATGACCTCCTTGCCCGAATGCCCCTCCTCCGCGGGTGTGCCCAGCAGCACCACCGTGCCGGGAACGGCACCAGGATCCTGTTCGAAGAGGGAGTGCAGGGCCAGGAATGCTCCCACCGCCGAGGTGGCGATGAGGTTGTGCCCGCATGCATGGCCGATCTCGGGCAAGGCGTCGTATTCAGCGAGGATCGCGATCGTACGTCCCTGCCCGGAACCTGTGGTGGCCCGCAGGGTGGTCTCGACGCCGAAGAGCCCGGTCTCGACCTCGATTCCACGATCACGCAGCACTGCGGCGATGGCGGCGACGGATTCGTGTTCGTCGTAGGCGGTCTCTGCCAGGGAATGGATCGTGTGGAGCAGTCCGTCGAGTTCCGGCTTCGCCTCCGCAAGCCCGGCTGCGATGCTCGCTGCACTCGTTTCGGGCGCTCCGGAGAACCCTGAGGTCCATGCTCCCACCTGTTCGGCGCGGGCACGGGTCTCGGCAGCGATCTCGTCGACGTAGCTCTCGTCGGGGACGGTGGGTCGACTCAGATCGCGCATCGGGTTCATGGGGACCAAGCATAGAAGATGAGCGGCAAGCGCACATGCCCTTTCCCGCTATCTGGTACCCGGCCGAACAGCACGGGCGTGTCGACGCGAACGCTCAGGACTCGGCGAGCTGGAGCGCCATCGAATCCACGCTCTCGACGATGGTCTCATCGGCGGCCAGAGCCGCCTGGAACCGTTTCATCTCCTCGGCCGGCACTTGGGAGCGCACACCCAGCCTGATGCCGACCTCCGGCCCCTCGACGTGGACTCGAGCACTGCCGGGGCTGAGACTGATCTGAGCCACCCACGGAAACTGTTCGGCGATGGCGACGAGCGCCTGCCCCACCTCGGCGTCGGCCCAGGCCGGGGTCCACTCACGGCCCTGAACGAACGCGAACATCGCGGGGCGACGCAGCAGGAACGAGGTCTCGGCACCCGGGTCGAGGACGACGAGCTGAGAATCGGCTTCGATCGCCCCGAGGACGAGCCGCTCCGATTCGATCGGCACGGGCCGAGCGTCGCGATGCCATGCTGTCAGCGGAGGGATCGAGCAGAATCCTGGGGTGCACTCGCGTCCGTCCTCGGCCTGCAGCCGGACCATGGCCATCTCTGAGGAGTTGTCGACCATCAGCCCGTTCTCGCCGACCTCCTGGTCGACAGCCATCGGAACGATCGGGGCATAGAGACGCGCCTCCGACAGGGCGGTGACGACGTTGCGGTGCAGACTCGGATCCAGGGGCTCCCGGCTCACCATGGTGAGGGCCTCGAGGAGCCCGGCATCGGCCAGTCCCGAATCACCCGAGAACGGATTCGGGCGCAGATCGCGCCCCGACCATGACACTCCTGCCGAGTCGGACCGGCCGGGGCCTTGTTGCCGGTCAGGCGGCTGGGACTGGTCGTCCGAATCCGATGCCAATTCTTCAGCCTCCAGCGACTTCGAGGGCTTCTTCCAAAGTGAACTTCCCGGCGTAGAGGGCCTTACCCACGATCGCCGAGTCCACGCCGAAGGGAACCAGCTCGCGCAGGTTCCGCAGATCGTCGAGGCTGGAGACTCCACCCGAGGCCACGATCGGCTTATCCGTCTTCTCTGCCAGAGACTTCAGCAGCTCCACATTGGGTCCCTGCAGCGTGCCGTCCTTGCGGACATCGGTGACGACATAGCGGGCGCAGCCTGCCTTCTCAAGAGTCGAGAGAACCTCGTAGAGGTCTCCCCCGTCCTTGGTCCAGCCGCGGGCCGCGAGAGTTGTTCCGCGCACATCGAGACCGATGGCGACCTGATCGCCGAAACGAGAGATCATGTCGGCGGTCCATTCCGGGTTCTCCAACGCGGCAGTGCCGATGTTCACCCGCTCGGCACCGGTGTCCAGTGCGCGCTCGAGGCTCTCGGTGTCGCGGATGCCGCCGGAGAGTTCGACCTTGATGCCGACAGCCTTGACGACCTGGTTGAGCAGATCCGAATTCGATCCGCGACCGAATGCGGCGTCGAGGTCAACGAGGTGGATCCACTCCGCTCCACGGCTTTCGAAATCCTGGGCCGCGTCGATGGGAGAACCGTAATCTGTCTCCGTGCCGGCTTCGCCCTGGACGAGGCGGACGGCTTTGCCATCGGCGACGTCAACGGCGGGAAGGAGGACCAACTTGTTGGGGGTTTGAGTCATTGTGACCTTTCTCAAGAGGCTGTCGAGACTGATGTGAACAGATTGGAGCAGGTGAAACCGGAGGGTTCGGACAATCCTAGTGGGCAGTCGCGCCCGCTCCGGGGAACGTGCCGAGCCAGTTGCGCAGCAGACGCGCGCCCGCATCGGAAGACTTCTCGGGGTGGAACTGGGCTGCCCAGGTGGTGCCGTCTTCGACGGCAGCGATGAAGCTGCTGCCATGGGTCGCTGTGGTCACCATGGTGTTCGGTGGAGTGTCGGCTGCTGCATAGGAGTGGACGAAGTAGAAACGTTCCTCGGCCACACCGTCGAACATCCGTGAGGACTTCGGTGCGCTGACCTGCGACCATCCCATGTGTGGAACGACCGGAGCCTCGAGTGCGGTGACGGCGCCGGGCCACAGTCCGATGCCTTCCGTCTTCACTCCGTGCTCCTCTCCGCGGGCGAAGAAGACCTGCAGCCCCACGCAGATGCCGAGCAGAGGCCGCTGGCTCTCGTGCCACGAGCGGATGAGATCATCCCCGCCGACTCGCTTCAGTCCGGCCATCACTGCCGAATAGGCGCCGACGCCGGGAACGAGCAATCCGTCTGCGTCATCGATGATGGCACGGTCTGCTGTGAGCACGGCTTCGGCACCGGCCGCTTCCACCGCGCGGACAGCTGAGCGGACGTTTCCTGCCCCGTAGTCGAGGACAGCCACCGTGCTCATTTCTTCGCTCCCTTGGTCAGGACGCTGTAGATCCTCCACAGGGAGAAGCCGAGGACGATCGCGCCGAAGGCGGCCACCACCCAGGCCATGGTGTTCCCGCTGAGCCCGATCGTGATGCCGAAAGCGGTGATGAGTCCAGCGAGCACTGCCACGACGATCCACAGCAGTGCCGTCCGGGCCACGGCGGCCCGGCCAGGAGACATCGTGGCGGCACTGGCCTGCAGCTTCGTCATGGAAGAGGTGGGGATGTTGCCCTCCACGTCGTCGGCTGATCTGATCTCGAGCAGCAGCTGTTCGAGGACGTCTGGAAGGTTCTTCAGCGCCAGACCTGCAGGAACATCCGATTCGCGGGCACCGTGGCGGAAGTGACCGGCATCGATCTGCTCCTCACTGCGGACCAGGAGGAGGACCTCATGTTTGCCGGAGAGTTTCGAGATCGCCGCGGCCGCCTCGTTGCCCGCCTGGACATCGGTGTCGGCCAAGACGATCCCGGTGAAGTCTCCGATGGGAACAATCGTTCCCTTGATGTTCGACAGTACGCATGCAGCGGCCAGCTGCTCGGCAACTCCGAACGGCGTCACGATGACGGTGGTGCTCACAGGACTCCCTTCGTGCTGGGTACCGAGCTGTTGCGCTCATCGGGTTCGACTGCCTCACGCAGAGCGCGGGCGAAGGCTTTGAACTCGGCTTCGGCGATGTGGTGCGGATCCCGGCCGCGCAGCAGGTCGAGGTGCACGGTGAGACCGGCGTGGAAGGCAATCGACTCGAGGGAGTGCGAAGTCATCGACCCTGTGAAATGTCCGCCGATGAGGTGGTACTGCTGGCCCTCGGGTTCTCCTTCGTGCACGAAGTACGGGCGACCGGCCACGTCGACGACGCAGCGGGCCAGAGCCTCGTCCAGTGGAACGGCGGCCAGCCCGTAGCGGCGGATGCCGGACTTGTCGCCCAGCGCTTCGCTCAATGCTTGGCCCAGGACGATCGAGGTGTCCTCAACCGTGTGGTGGACGTCGATGTGTGTATCGCCGTCGGCCTTGATCTCCATGTCGATGAGTGAGTGCTTCGACAGTGCTGTGAGCATGTGGTCGAAGAAGGGAACACTCGTCGAGATGTCGGACTGACCGGTTCCGTCGAGGTTGATGGATACGGTGACCGAGGATTCCGAGGTCGTACGGGAGCGTTGTGCCTGCCTCATGAATGGCCTTTCGTAGGAAGGGTGTGTGCCGCCTGAGGACCATTGTCCCCTGACTCGAGCGAAGTGGTGTGCCTCAGCGTGCGCATCTCAAAGCCGGGATCTCAGTTCGATTCCAGCAGAATGCCGGGGTCGGCTGCCAGGATCTCGTCGACTGCAGTGAGGAACGCGGTGGTCTCCTCCTCGGTGCCGGCATTGACTCGAGCGTGGTGGTCGATGCCGATGTCGCGGATGAGTATTCCGCGATCAAGCAGCTTCTGCCACAGTTCATGCGGTGAGGCGATATTGCCGAAGAGAACGAAGTTCGAATCGCTGGGATAGACACTGAATCCGGCGTTGCTCAGGTGTTCCGAGATTCGGTCGCGAGCGTCGATGAGCCGGTCCACGTTCTCCAGGAGGACGTCTGCGTGTTCCAGAGCGGTGCAGGCCAGCACCTGAGTGATTTCCGACAGGTGATACGGCAGACGCACCAGGCGCAGGACATCGATGAGCTCCGGGGCCGCAATCGCGTAGCCCAGGCGCAGACCTGCGCAGGCGAAGGCCTTGCTCATCGTTCGTGATACGACCAGACGGGGACGACCTTCCAGAAGCGTCATCGCCGAGGCTTGTGCGGGCCTGGAGAACTCGGCGTAGGCCTCGTCGACGATGACGATGCCCGAGCAGTTCTCGTACGCGGCTTCGATGACGTCGAGACCGATCGATGTTCCTGTCGGATTATTCGGTGTGCACAGGAAGACGATGTCTGGATCGGCTTCGGCAACCTCGGCGCCGACGGTGCTGGCATCAAGCGTGAAGTCGTCGCTGCGCGCCGAGGACCGCCAGGTGGCACCGGTGCCCGTAGTGATCAGCGGGTGCATAGAGTAGCTGGGAGTGAATCCGAGAACGGTGCGACCGGGACCGCCGAAGGCTTGCACGATATGGGAGAGGACTTCGTTCGATCCGTTTGCCGCCCAGATCATGTCGGGGCTGAGCTCGACGGTCTGACCGGCCCGGGCGTTGACTCCGTGCAGATAGGTGACCAGATGTTCGCGCAGGCCCTCGAACTCACGGTCGGGGTAGCGGTTGAGTCCGGCGAAGTGACCGTCGACTGCCGAGCGCATGCTTTCGACGACCACGTCCGGAATCGGATAGGCGTTCTCGTTGACATTCAGCTGCACCGGCACATCCAGGTGCGGAGCCCCGTAGGGCTTGAGGCCGACTAGGTCCGAACGTACTGGCAAAGACTCGTTATTTCCCACCGCATCAGTCTAGCGTTGGGGCACATCCAGGGTCTGACCCGGGTGCACCACAGGCGAGGACAGATGGTTGATCTCCACGATCTCGGTCACGACATCGCGAGTGTCGCGTTCGATTCCGAGGTTCGACGCGACGGCCCACAGCGACTCACCTTCGCCGACGACGACAGCCTCGGTGTCGATGCCGATGTCTTCGGTCTCTGCTCCGGCGGCGGCCGAGAACGACTGTGTGGCGACGAAGAATGCCCCGCCGATGATGACGAGAGCGCACACCATGGTCCGAAGCAGGCGCATCGCCTGGCGTCCACGAGTGGTGAGACGCAGTTCCTGGTTCTGTGCAGACATCGCTTAACCTCTTCCCTTCGTACGATTCCACCCGTAATAGGTAGAACGTCTGTTCTATTCAACATGCCAATCGAACATATGTCCAGTCCAACTCGAACATTTATGCGACAATGAGAGAGAACCAGCGTTGTTGATTGATCTGAAGGAACCATCTCAGGCGGCACTGACACGAGAATTCTCGACGTGAGGATCCAGCGGTGAGGCCGGCGGGAATAGAACGAAGGGGAACGAGCAATGGTTCAGAACAAACGAGGGAGGGGCCGTCCCCGCAATGAGGACGTCGCCAGCGAGATCGCGGCCGCCCGCAGCGATGACGAGGACGTCTCGATTCCGGAAGGCTCCACCGGCGAGGGCGATTTTCGTCTGACCCCGCGACAGCGACTGGTCCTCGAGACCATCGAACGCGCAGTCGTCACCAACGGCTACCCGCCGAGCATGCGTGAGATCGGCAAAGCGGCCGGACTCGCCTCACTCTCCAGCGTGGCCCACCAACTCTCCCAGCTCGAACGTCTCGGCTACGTCCGTCGAGACCCGAAGCGCCCGCGTGCCATAGAAGTGGTCAATCCCTTCGAAGAGGAAGAGGCCGAGCGCGCCAAGTACGAGGAGCTGGCCAACAACACCGTCCAGGTCCCTGTCGTCGGTCGCATCGCCGCAGGCGGGCCCATTCTGGCCGAACAGGAGATCGACGACGTCTTCTCTCTGCCGACACAGGTCGTGGGCTCGGGTGACATGTTCCTGCTCAAGGTCGTCGGTGACTCGATGATCGACGCAGCCATCTGTCACGATGACTGGGTGGTCGTGCGCAAACAGCACACCGCCGACAACGGTCAGATCGTCGCTGCGCTGCTCGATGGCGAAGCGACCGTGAAGACCCTCAAGCGCAAGGCGGGCCACCAGTGGCTGCTCCCCCACAACAAGGACTACGAACCGATCGACGGCACCTATGCCCAGATCATGGGCCTCGTCGTCTCGGTCATTCGCCGCCTCTGACATCACTGCCGGGCCCCGACGACCCTCAGGTCTTTCGACCGCCGAAGTTCTAACGCGCTGTGCCCCGTCCGATGTCGGACGGGGCACAGTGCTGTTCGACGAGGCGGAGCGCTGTCTGAAAGAGCCGAGTGCTGTCGGACGGGGCTCAGCGCGTGTCAGACTCCGGTCATATCTCCGTCTCTGCCAGACGCCCCAAGCTGCCCTTCACGAGTGCCGAATCCGTCGTCGGCCACATCGTCGGCATCGAGTTCACCAGATAGCCGCCGTACCGAGCCGAGCGCAGACGCGAGTCGAGGACCGCGACAACTCCTCTGTCCGAGGTCGACCGGATGAGACGTCCCGCGCCCTGTGCCAGGCGCAGTGCGGCATGAGTGGCGCTGACGGCCATGAAGCCGTTGACTCCCCGATCGTCGGCGTCTCTCGACCTGGCCTGCATCAGTGGGTCATCGGGCCGGGGGAACGGAAGTCTGTCGATGATGACGAGACGATTGGTCCGGCCCGGTACGTCCACTCCCTGCCACAGTGACATGGTGCCGAACAGGCAGGCCTGATCATCTGCGGTGAACTGAGAAACGAGAGACGGCAGTCCGTCGTCGCCCTGGAGAAGGATCGGTAGGTCCGATTTCGCCCTCAGGTGCTCAGCTGCGGCATTCGCAGCCGCTCGTGAGGAGAACAGTCCCAGCGCACCGCCCTGCGATGCGGTGACCAGCGCCTCAAGCTCATCCAGCGCCTGTTCGCTCAGGCCGCTGCGGCCCGGGCGCGGCAGGTGTGCTGCGACGTAGAGGATGGCCTGCCTCCCATAGTCGAACGGAGATCCCACGTCGAGGCTGTCCCATTTGGGTGCGTCGGGACCGAACAGTCCCAGCGACGCTGCGACCGCGTCGAAGTTTCCACCCAGTGACAGAGTCGCCGAGGTGGCCACCACCGTTGACTCTTCGAAGATCCCTGACCGCATGGTGCCGGCAACACTCAACGGCGCAACCACGAGGTTTGTGGTCTCGCGCTCGCGGAAGGTGCGTCGAGACAGCCACACGACGTCGTTCTTGCCCGGGGAGCAGAAGCGCTCGGCCAGTTCGAAGATCTCCTGGCAGCGGGCCTTGGCCATCTGACGGCCGGCGTCGGAGTCTTCGGTCTTGCCGCCGATGTCGTTGATGATCTGGCGAGTGGAGTCACGAATCTGGGCCAGCGCGAGGGACAGTGCCTCGCTCATGTTCATGATCAGGCCTTCGCCGACACCGCTCTGGGCCCGTTCGAGTGCCGCAGCCGCTGAATCGAGCAGCGCCACGACGCCGTCCTGAACGATCGTGTGCTTGCGCACCGAGCTTGTGGCGGCCGCGAGCATGCTGGTGTTGATCTGACCCGACAGGGCGTTCGTGACCCTGTCCTTGAGCTCGTGGGCCTCGTCGATGATGATGACGTCGTGCTCGGGCAGCACCGCGTTCTCGCCGAAGGCGTCGATGGCCAGCAGCGCATGGTTGGTCACGACGATGTCGGCCTCGGCCGCGTTGTTGCGGGCCAGCTCTGCGAAGCATTCCGTGTACAGCGGGCAGTTCGACCCGAGGCAGTCGAAGGCGTTGACAGAGACCTCTGACCACGCCCTGTCGCTGACTCCCGGCAGCAGATCGTCGCGATCTCCGGTGTCCGTGGTCTTCTCCCACGTCCGAATCCGCTGGATCTCCTCGCCCAGGCCCGATCGGTCGCTCTGCTTTCGTCCGGCCTCCGCATCGGCACCGAGGTCGAAGAGCATTCCCTCGCCCTCATCGGGATATCCGCCGGAGAGTTTGTGTTTGCAGACATAGTTGCGTCGGCCCTTGAGCAGGGCGGCCCTAGGCAGCGGGTCGAGGGTCTTCTTGACTGATTTGAACAGTCGCGGCAGATCCCTGTGGATGATCTGTGTCTGCAGTGCCAAGGTGGCCGTGGACACGATGACGCGCTTGCCCGTCCGACTGGAGTACTCGGCCGCGGGGACCAGGTACGCCAAAGATTTTCCTGTGCCCGTGCCGGCCTGGACCAAGAGGTGGATGCCCTTGTCCACCGACGAGGCGACCGCCTCGGCCATCTCTGTCTGACCCTTCCTGGTCGAGCCGCCGATGGCCCCTACGGCGGACTCGAGCAGATCTTCGACGGTGCTCACTCGCCGATGACCAGGTCCGGACGTCGGAAGTCGGCGAGTTCCGCGGCCAGGTCTGCCGGAACCTTCGCCTGCATGGCGGTTCCCTCGGCACCGTGCTCTTCATGCTCGACCGTGCCCAGGGCATAGATCTTCGACACGAGATCGCCTCGCTCATAGGGAACGAGCACTGTGACGTCGATGTTCGGCGAGGGCAGCATCGCCTCAATCGTTTCGACGAGCTCGGCGACTCCGTCCGTGGTCACGGCGGAGACGAATCTCGCTTCCGGGTACTCGGCGTGGAGTCCAGTCACCACTGCTTCATCGGCGATGTCGGCCTTGTTGAAGACGAGGAGTTCGGGGATGTCTCCCGTGTCGACGTCTTTGAGCACTTCCCGGACAGCGCGGATCTGTCCGTGCGGATCGGGGTGCGAGGCATCAACGATGTGCAGAAGCAGATCCGAATCCGAGGCCTCTTCCAATGTCGACCGGAACGCTTCGACCAATTGGTGCGGAAGGTTCCGGACGAAACCGACGGTGTCTGTGTAGGTGAAGGTGATGCCGTCAGCGGTGCGGGACTGTCTGACGGTCGGATCCAGGGTCGCGAAGAGCGCGTTCTGGACCATCACCTCGGCGTCGGTGAGCTGGTTGAGCAGTGAGGACTTGCCGGCGTTGGTGTAGCCGACGATTGCCACCGAGGGGATGTGATTGCGGGCGCGGTTCTTCCGCTTCGTGTCCCTCGACGGGGCCATCGCGGTGATCTGTCGGCGCAGCTTGGACATTCTGGTCCTGATCCGACGGCGGTCGAGTTCGATCTTCGTCTCACCGGGACCGCGCGAACCGATTCCGGCACCGCCGGCGACTCGGCCGCCCGCCTGTCGGGACAGTGACTCGCCCCAACCGCGCAGGCGCGGCAGCAGGTATTCGAGCTGAGCCAGTTCGACCTGGGCCTTGCCTTCTCGGGACTTCGCGTGCTGAGCGAAGATGTCGAGGATGAGAGCAACACGATCGACGACCTTGACCTTGATGACGTCTTCGAGTCCGCGTCGTTGGCTGGGCGCGAGTTCGGAGTCGATGATCACAGTGTCAGCACCCACGGAGGCAACGATCTCGGCCAGCTCGGCCGCCTTGCCCTTGCCGAGGTAGGTGCCGGGATCCGGGGTCTCACGTCGTTGGATGATCGCGTCGAGGACCTCAGATCCTGCGGTCTCTGCGAGGGCGGCGAGCTCCCTGATCGAGTTCTCGGCATCGGCCTGTGTCGTATTCCACAGTCCTGCGAGGACGACCTTCTCCAGGCGGACCTGGCGGTATTCGACCTCAGTGATGTCTTCGAGTTCGGTGGACAGGCCAGCGACTCGTTTGAGCGCGGCCCTCTCAGCCAGATCGAACTGCGAGGCATCGTCGACGTTTGATTCGTTGGTGCCCAGCGCCTGGGCGCCTCGTGCGAGAACGCGGTCGAGCATCGCGTCCCGACGTTCTTTGTCAGTGGACGTCATTCATTCCTTTGTTCGCTTCCACTCTCTGCGGCACTGCTGCCGCGGAGAGTTTCCTCTCAGATCAGAGAGGTGTCCATCAATTCTCCCACAGCCGTCTAGACTGTAACGGTGTCAGAGCACTATTTCACGCAATCGCCCAGCAGCGAGGCCAAAACACGCGAGCTCTCACTGAACCTCGCGGGCCATGAAGTCACGGTCGAGACCGTCTCGGGGACCTTCTCCCCCACCCGCTTGGACCTGGGAACCGCAGTTCTGCTGCGACATCTGCCGGTGCCAGAGCCGGGTGACATCCTCGATCTGGGGTGCGGCTGGGGCCCCATTTCCTTAGACGCTGCACTGAGTGCCGAGGACGCCGAGGTGGATGTCAGGGTGTGGGCACTCGACGTCAATTCCCGATCCCTTGACGCCACTGCCAAGAACGCGAAGCGTCTCGGGCTGACGTCGATCCGTCCCGTCACCGCCGAACAGATCCCACCCGACCTGCAGTTCAGTGCGATCCGTTCGAATCCGCCGATCAGGGTCGGCAAGGAGGCTCTGCACGAGCTGCTGACCACCTGGCTGCCGCGGCTGGCTCCCGGTGGGCGTGCCGATCTCGTCGTGTCCAAGAACCTCGGTGCGGACTCGCTCCAGAAGTGGCTCATCGAGACTCTGGGAAGTGGATTCAGCGTCGTTCGCACCGGATCATCGAAGGGTTACCGGGTCCTCACCGTCGACCGCGACTGATGGCCCCGTCGGTGTGGCCGGCTGGAGCTCATCGGCGGCTGGCGCGTCTCAGCTGATTGTGCCGCTGGCAACCAGGACTGCCGGACCGGAGAGGGTGACGCTGCCGCGTGTACCATCCTCATTCGGGGTGATGCCGATGCGCAGCTGGCCCCCGGGAACATCCACCCGCCATTGCAGAGGCGATGCTGGACCTGCCCAGTGGTGCGCGGCGATGGCGGCAGCACAGGCTCCTGTACCGCAGGAGCGAGTCTCGCCGACTCCGCGTTCGAACACCCTCATGCGCAGGGCGCCCTCTCCCCCGGCCACATCGCTGCGGGCGGGTTCCATCACGATGTATTCGATGTTCGACCCCTGCGGCGGTACCGGGTCGAGGACGGGGGCGTCCCGCAGCTCAGCACTTTCGAGCTCAGCCGACTCCGCGAGTGCGACCACGGTGTGAGGGTTTCCCGTCTCGACCCGCATGCCGGGGCGGGGCACTTCGATGCCAGACGTCGAGACCAGAACGTCATCGCTGTCGTCGAGAGACCACTCGCCCATGTCGATCATGTACCAGGCGTCGCCTGCGGAGCCGGGCTGCGTCCGCCCTGCCGGTGCTGTCGCAGCGGAGTCTCCGGTCTGCTTGCCCAGTGCCGGATTGAGGACAGTGTGCACGGTCTTGATGCCATCACGCGTGCCGACGAGGATCTCTCTGGCGTCAGCAGCGACTCGTCCGGTCGTCACGAGCACGTGGGCGAAGACTCGCACTCCGTTGCCGCACATCTCGGAGAGGCTGCCGTCGTGGTTGTAGTAGTCCATGAACCATTCGGCTCCGGCCTCGGCCTGTTCCTGGGCACCGGGAATCCCGCTGCTTGCGGAGCGGACGATGCGGATGACCCCGTCGCTGCCCAATCCTGAGCGACGATCGGCAAGGAGCGCGATCGTCTCCGGATGCATCTCCAGATCACTGTCATCATCGGCCAAGAGGACGAAGTCGTTCTGTGTGCCGTGCCCCTTGATGAAGACGGTGTCTGCGATGTCGGCGAATGGTGACTGGGAGGAACTCATGGTCTCATCCTATCGGTGACAGACCCTCACGTGGCACAGTCGGCATTCAGCTCTCGTGGACTGTTTCCAACCCGTGTGAACTGTCGTCAACCCGTGCGAACTGTCTTCAGCCTGCATGACTTGCCTTCACCTCTCGGGACCTGCCGTGTCTGCGATGGTCGCTGTCGTGTCTGCAAGGATGTCCAGGGCTTTGGCCGCATTGGCCTCATGGTCACCGGCAGTGGCGTCGATCCAGGCGATGCGCGGGTCTCTGCGAAACCACGTATCCTGTCGGCGGGCGAATTGCCGGGTCCTGATCGTCGTCTGCTCTTGGGCGGCGTCCTTATCGAGTTCGCCGGCCAGATACTGCTGGATCTGTGCGTATCCGATGGCACGGGACGCGGTCCTGCCTTCGGCCAGACCACAATCGAGGAGATTGCGCACCTCGTCGACCCATCCTTCCTCCCACATGATTCCCACCCGAGTCGCAATCCTTTCGTGCAGCGTCGTACGCTCGACGCTCAGTCCCAGGTGAAGAGTCGGTTCGATTGCCTGGTAGTCGGGCAGTTGAGCGCTGAAAGGGCGTCCGGTCAGCTCGATCACTTCGAGGGCACGCACGATGCGTCGGGAGTCGTTGGGTGTGATCTTCGCAGCCGCGGCTGGGTCGACCTCCTGAAGATGCCGGTGCCGGCCCCAGCGATCGGCTTCGACCTCCGATTCGATCCGCGCCCGCACCTCGGCGTCGGTGCCGGGAAACTCCATCAGATCTGTCGCTGCACGAGCGTACAGTCCTGACCCGCCCACAAGGATGGGACGTTTCCCCCTGGCACGTATGTCAGCGATGGCCTTACGCGACTGTCGTTGAAATGTCTGCACATTCGCTTCTTCACGAACGTCGAGGATGTCGATGAGGTGGTGGGCAATCCCCCGACGCTGCCCGACGGGGAGTTTGGCGGTGCCGATGTCCATACCCCGATAGAACTGCATGGAATCCGTGTTGACGATCTCCCCGCCGAGATGCTCGGCCAAATTGAGAGCGAGATCTGATTTGCCTGTGGCTGTGGCTCCGGCAATCGTGATGGTCGGCTGGTCGGCTGTACTCAACGTTGGCTCATTTCAGTACGTCCCGGTCCCACACAGCGAACGAACCTCGTGGACGCGCTCGTCGAAGACGGTCGTGAACGAATAGTCGCGACCTCCTTGAGTCCGCATATGCACAGCGGCGGCGTCGAGGAGGTCGAGATCAGCGTGGACGTCGGCTGCAGCATCGATCGCAGCAGAGACCGCGCCGATATCTCCAGCTTGGAGTGAGCGAACGATCCTGTCGTCGGCCTCCGCTGCCTGGGGCACGGGGGCCAATGGGGCGTTGTCCGAGGCTGCGACGGACAGGTCGATGGGAATCAGCAGGTCGTCGCTGCTGCCCAGCGGGCCGATTCGAACCCCGGAAGCGTGGGCGTGGAGGAGTGCCACGGCGATGGCAGGATGCGCGGATTCGCAGTCTGCACGGCTGGCAGGGCTGAGTTCTGATACAGCCTGAACCCAGTCCTCGCCTTCGAGCAGCTCATTCGTGCGGGTGTCGATGCCCCGATCGATCCCCAGTCCCCCGAGGCCGACCAAGAGTGGCAGTCCGCTGACCGGCAGTGCCCACGACGCCTTGGTCAGCAGACAGGACTCGATCGACGTTCGCAGCGCCTCAGCTGTGGCGGCCTCTGCCAGGTTCACGCCTGCCAGGAGGATTGGGGCCGCCGGGATGATCGCAAAGGAGCGCATCTCAGCCGCGGATGCGGATGGTCGGCATGCCCAGGTTGGTTGATCCGCCGCTCGTCTGGCCCGGCGCCGGGGCACCGCAGCTGTCCGCCTGAGCGCGGTCATAGGCATCGCCTGCTCGGGACGGACGCACACCGAAGCCCGAGTCGGCCAAGAGGAAGAAGGGTTTGGCATCTGTCACGGTAGCGGTGACGAAGTCACCGGGACGTGGCATGGACGCTCCCTGCGGGATTCCGACATGGACGAGTCGATTATCCGCGGATCGGCCGGTTAGTCGTGGTGAGTCATCATGAGGTCTGGTCGTGACGAGGACTTCGACCTCTCGACCGATCTGTGCTGTGTTCTCCTCCCAGGAGATCTCATCCTGGAGGGCCGTCAGCCGCTCGAAGCGTTCCTGCACGATGTGCTTGGGCACCTGATCGTCCATCGTGGCGGCAGGAGTGCCTGGTCGTATGGAGTACTGGAAGGTGAATGCCTGCGAGAAGCGCGCACGACGCACGATGTCCATGGTGCCCAGGAAGTCTTCTTCGGTCTCTCCGGGGAATCCGACGATGATGTCGGTGGTGATCGCTGCGTGCGGGATCTTCTCGCGCACGGAATCCAGGATGCGCATGAATCTGCTGGTGCGGTAGGACCGGCGCATCGATTTGAGAATCGTGTCGGACCCGGACTGCAGCGGCATGTGGAGCTGCGGCATCACGGTCGGCGTTTCTGCCATGGCATCAATGACATCGTCGGAGAATGATGCAGGATGTGGGCTGGTGAAACGCACACGTTCGATGCCCTCCACATTGCCCACGGCGCGCAGCAGTTTCGCGAATGCGCCTTTGTCCCTGAATTCTGCGCCGTAGGAGTTCACGTTCTGGCCCAGAAGCGTGACTTCGACGACTCCGTCGGCGACGAGCGCTTCAACCTCGGCCAAGATGTCGCCGGGCCTGCGGTCCTTCTCCTTGCCGCGCAGGCTGGGAACGATGCAGAACGTGCAGGAATTGTTGCAGCCGACCGAGATCGACACCCACCCGGAATGCTGCGACTCGCGTCGACTGGGCAGGGTCGAAGGGAAGACGTCGAGGCTCTCGAGGATCTCGACCTGGGCTTCCTGGTTGTGTCGGGCTCGTTCGAGCAGCGCCGGCAGTGATCCCATGTTGTGGGTGCCGAAGACGACGTCGACCCAGGGGGCCTTCTTGACGATCGTGTCCCGGTCCTTCTGCGCCATGCAGCCACCGACTGCGATCTGGAAATCGGGGTTGCGTTCCTTGACGTGGGCGAGCTGACCGAGGTTTCCGTAGAGGCGATTGTCCGCGTTTTCCCGCACCGCGCAGGTGTTGAAGACAATGACGTCGGCTTGGTCATCGGTGTCCGCGGGAACATAGCCCGCATCGTCGAGAAGTCCGGAGAGCCGTTCGGAATCGTGGACATTCATCTGACAGCCGTAGGTCTTCACCTCGTAGCTGCGTGGTGATTTCTCGGTGGAGGCGGGGGCATCAATCAGTTCAGTCATGGCGCAACTATTCTAGCTGTTGTCTGTCATCGGCGTTGTTCAGTCCTCGGCGAGGACTTCGCGTGTCACTTTCAGACAGACTGAGGATGCAAATCCGCGTCGGGCGAGCATACCCAGGATTCGGCGTTCGCGGACTTCGTGGTCGAGTCCGCGTGTCGATGCGGCCTTCTTCTCGGCTACTTGGCGGGCGAGGTCATCTTCCCCGGCCACATCTTCGACGGCGCCGGAGACGATCTCTGCGGGCAATCCCTTTTTGTTCAGTTCTCGTTTGAGAGCCGATCGGGAGAGCTTGCGTCGTTCCCGGTGAGCGCGCACGTAGCGGTGAGCGAATTCCTCGTCGTTAAGGAGCCGGGACTTCTGCAGTTTGGCAATGAGCTCATCGACGGCCGCCGGCAGGAAGTCACGTTTGAGCAGTTTGTCGCGCAGTTCGCCGCTGGCATGGTCGCGCATGGCCAACATGTTCATGGCCGTCTTCTTCGCCTTCGCGTATGAGGCGTCGAAATCCTCAGGCTCAGCTTCATCGTCGAACTCCAGCGCGTCAGCGAACGAGGGAGCATCCCTTGATGATGTGACATCAGAGGGCAACGAAGATTCCGAGGGCAAGGTGGAATCAGCGAAGTACTCCGACTCCCCCTCGGCATGCCTCTGGTCGATCTCGGTGATGGCCTCGCGCAGCTTGTCCAGCTTCGTCGTCGGCGCATCTGATCTCGCCGAGCCTCCCCCGTGGGGTCTCGACTCGGCGAGATCGCTTCCGCGATCGATCGGCTCAGGAGACTTCGACGTCATCCGATTTCGAGCTCTCTGCTGCGGTGTCTTCAAGCTGGTCGACCTCTGCCTCGGGTTCGGGCTCGTCAACCTTGATCAGACCCATCTTGTGCTTGATCTTGAGTTCGATTTCTTCGGCCAGGCCTGGGTTGTCGCTGAGGAAGGTTCGCACCTTCTCCTTGCCCTGCCCGAGTTGGTCCCCGTCGTAGGTGAACCAGGATCCGGATTTGCGGATGATGCCGTTGTCGACGCCCATATCGATGAGGCTGCCTTCGCGGGAGATTCCGTGACCGTAGATGATGTCGAACTCGGCCTGCTTGAACGGCGGTGCGATCTTGTTCTTGACGATCTTGGCACGGGTTCTGTTGCCGACCGCATCCTGACCTTCCTTCAAGGTCTCGATGCGTCGCACGTCGATGCGCACGGAGGCGTAGAACTTCAGAGCCTTACCACCGGAGGTGGTCTCTGGTGAGCCGAAGAAGACACCGACCTTCTCACGCAGCTGGTTGATGAAGATCGCGGTGGTCTTCGACTGGGACAGTGCACCCGCGATCTTGCGCAGGGCCTGTGACATCAGTCGTGCCTGGAGGCCCACGTGGCTGTCGCCCATCTCGCCTTCGATCTCGGCCTTCGGCACGAGTGCCGCGACGGAGTCGATGACGATGACGTCGAGCGCGCCGGAGCGGATGAGCATGTCGGCGATTTCAAGCGCCTGCTCACCGGTGTCTGGCTGAGACACGAGCAGCTGGTCGGTGTCGACTCCGAGCTTCTTCGCGTATTCCGGGTCAAGTGCGTGCTCAGCATCGATGAATGCTGCGATTCCGCCGGTCTTCTGTGCATTGGCGACAGCGTGCAGTGCCACTGTGGTCTTACCCGAGGATTCCGGGCCGTAGATCTCGACGACACGACCACGTGGCAGGCCGCCGATGCCCAAAGCGACGTCGAGTGCGATGGAACCGGTGGGGATGCAGGCGATCGGTTCGCGAACCCCTTCGCCCAGACGCATGATCGCGCCCTTGCCGTAGTTGCGGTCGATCTGTCCCAGCGCGGCGTCCAGTGCCTTCGACTTATCTCCGCCGGTTGGGATCTGCAGGTTCTTCGGTGTCCGAGCCATGGTCTCTCCTAAAAGTTTCTTTTTCCGTTGAGACCAAGGCTAGAAGGTGGCACTGACATAACAACAGAGGAACGAATTCCCCCGTGGATGATCAGCCACTCATGGTCACAGGTCCCGTGATTCATTACCAGCATAACCGACATGGGAACAAGTGTTCTATATGACGGCGCGTGTCGCACTATTTCCCACCTGACGCCACTCCCCCCTCTGCCCCAGTCACCCGGACCAGGCACCCGCGATATCGCACTGCGAACAGGCAGGATTCGAATGATGAGGAAGAGTCCTGGGAACGACAGTCCCACGGAGGGGCAACCCTAGAAGGGACGTGAACGCGGCTTCTCTTTGCCCAGGCGGTGTGATTCGGGCACGCCCGAGGCGTCACAGACTGCGATCCAGATGTCGCGGGGTTCGATGCCTGCTCGGAATGCCTCTTCGGCGGTCCGAGAACCCAGGCTGCTCAGTGCGAGGTCCGTGTGCAGCGATGCAGCACGAGCCTCTCCGAACTCCTCGTTCATGAGGACCCAGTAGAGGGTGTGACGCATTACGGCTTGGCTGCCAGTCGTGGCACCGGGTATCCACCCGGGCGCCCGAGGATCTTGTCCGAGAGTTCCTGTGGAATGGTGTCGGGAATCTCGACGCCCTCTTCGAGCGCGAAACGATCGGAGACCGATGACAGCAGAGCCGACAACGGCAGATCGAGTGCTTCACAGATCGCGGAGAGAAGCTCCGAGGAGGCTTCTTTCTGTCCGCGTTCGATCTCGCTGAGGTAGCCCAGCGATACGCTGGCTCCCGTGGAGACGTCGCGCAGGGTGCGCCCCTGGCGCCGGCGTACGGAGCGCAGTGCGTCACCGATTTCAACTCTCAGTAGCATTGCGCGTCCCTCCCTTTGTCTCCGTGAACAGTCGTGATGGTGTAGTCAACTTTACAGCCCGGTCGATGCCGAGCGCCAACCTGGGTACGTGACCTGATGGTTTTGCCAGTCCATTCGAAGGTGCCGATGTGTATTCGTCCAATTGCCATTATCTGGTCAACTTCGCCGAGGTCGAACTTATTCCGCAGCTGCACCGTCATGATTCTTGGGGTCCGTTCGCGTCGGGGCCGAACGCCAGCCGGGTGACGAAGTCGTCGAGGTCTGCCACCATGGCCGCGACCGTCTGTGCGCGCACAGCGTCCCGATCTCCGGCGAAATGATGCTCGCTGACCTGCGCTTTTCCGGCGAAGGCTATGGCCGTGTAGACGAGACCGACCGGTTTGTCGTCCTGCGGCTCGGGTCCGGCGACTCCGGTGCAGGCCACGCCGATGTCGGAGACACATTCCCTGGCCGCACCGGCCGCCATCTGAGCTGCGACGACTTCGTCGACGGGTCCTGTCTCTTCGAGCTGGTCGGCATCGACTCCGGCAAGCCGCGATTTGAGGTCGGTGGCATAGGTGATGAGTCCACCGCGTACCACGGCGGAGGCTCCGGGAACATCGACGAGCGTGGCGACGAAGCGACCGCCGGTCAGTGATTCCGCTCCAGCGACCGAGAGTCCCACCTGCGCACAGGTGGTGATGAGGTGCTGACTTCGGGAGAAGAGATCGGTCTCGTTCACAGGCTCACTTCGAACTCGGGTCGGAGGCTCCGGTCTCGGCAGTTCCGTCTCCTCCGCGCGATTCCTTGGCAAGTTTCGCGGCCTGGAGGCAGTAGTCGATTCCCGTCACGACTGTGACGACGATGGCGGCGACCATGATCAGCCAGGCCAGGATCAGCAATGCGAAGGTCGCGCCTTCCGGGACGATCTGCGCCGTGGGGCGAAGGAGGAGGAACAGCCCGATGGCGACGGTCTGCAGCACGGTCTTGATCTTGCCGCCTCTGGATGCGGGCATGACGGCGATGCGGATCATGAAGAACCGCAGCACGGTGATGCCGAGTTCCCGGACGAGGATGATGATGGGAACCCACCAAGGGATCTCAGCAATCGCGGCCAGGCCGATGAGTGCCGCAGCCATCAGAGATTTGTCGGCGATCGGGTCGGCGATCTTGCCGAAGTTCGTGATGAGGTTGTACTTGCGTGCGAGATCTCCGTCGATCTTGTCCGTGGCCATCGCCAGGAGGAAGACGACCAATGCCCACCACCGCATGGTCATGTCCTGGCCTCCATCGGCCAGGAGGAGGACGAGGAAGACGGGGACGAGCAGGATCCGCAATACGGTCAGGGCGTTGGGAACATTCCACGGGCTGGGCTCTGCCGGTGCGTGTCCCGGGGTGCCGTTCTCTGATCGATCATTCACGTGTCAAGCCTATCGGAGTGACATGTGAATGGCGTGGAGCCGGCCACTCGTTTCAGAGGCCGGCTCCACGCCGAATTCAGATCTTCAGTTCTGCGCTGTCGCTGGAGTCAGCGGCCTGTGAGCGACCAAGCGTCCTCACCGCTGGTCTCTACGACTTCCAACCCGGTCTCGGGGTCGACGTCGCCGACATGCAGGTCTGCGGCATGCCCGACGCCCGTCGCATAACGATCGTTGGCACGGGAGCCTGAAGACCGCGCCGAGGTGTCTGCCCCCGAGCCTCCGAAGTCATCGAACTCCTCGTCGTAGTCTGCCGCCGCCGACTGCCCGCCTGCATCATGCGCTCGGCTGGCGCCGTAGCCGTCATCATCCGCACCGCCGCCGGCCTCCGGGTTCGTGTCCTCGTCCGGCGGGGTCTCGCCCTTGATGATCGCCAGCGTTCCCGGCAGATCCTCGGGCCGAACGAGCACGTCGCGAGCCTTCGACCCTTCGGAGGGTCCGACGATGCCTCGTGATTCCATCAGGTCCATGAGACGCCCGGCCTTGGCGAAGCCGACGCGCAGCTTGCGCTGCAGCATCGAGGTCGAGCCGAACTGCGTGGTCACAACCTGCTCGGCCGCTTGAAGCAGGAGTTCGAGATCGTCGCCGATCTCTTCGTCGATCTGCTTCGTCGGCTTTTCCACCGCAACATCTTCACGGTAGTTCGGCTTGAGTTCGCCCTTGACGTGTTCGACGACCTTCTCGATCTCCGACTCGTTGACCCAGGCACCCTGGACACGCATCGGCTTGGCAGCACCCATGGGCAGGAACAGTGCGTCACCCTGTCCGATGAGTTTCTCCGCGCCCGGCTGGTCGAGCACGACTCGGGAGTCAGCCAGGGATGAGGTGGCGAACGCCAGGCGTGAGGGCACGTTGGCCTTGATCAGTCCGGTGACGACGTCGACGCTGGGTCGCTGTGTGGCCAGGACCAGGTGGATACCGGCCGCACGCGCCAGCTGGGTGATGCGCTGGATCGAAGCTTCGACGTCGCGTGGGGCAACCATCATCAGGTCGGCGAGCTCGTCGACCACGACCAGCAGGTAGGGGTAGGGCTGGAGCACCCGTTCCGATCCTGCAGGAACTTCGACGCGGCCCTCCCGGACGGCCTTGTTGAACTCGTTGATGTGCTTGAACCCGTAGTTCGCGAGGTCGTCGTAGCGGGCGTCCATTTCGCGCACTACCCACTCGAGCGCCTCGGCGGCCTTCTTGGGGTTGGTGATGATCGGGGTGATGAGGTGCGGGATGCCTTCGTAGATCGTCAGCTCCACGCGCTTGGGGTCGACGAGGATCATACGCACCTCGTCAGGGGTTGCGCGCATCATGATCGAGGTGATCATCGAGTTCACGAAGCTCGACTTACCGGCACCGGTCGCACCGGCGACCAGCAGGTGGGGCATCTTCGCCAGGTCGGCGACGACGAATCCGCCTTCGACGTCCTTGCCCACGCCCATGACCAGTGAGTTCTCGGTCTTGCGGGCGGCCTTCGAGCGCAGCACGTCGCCGAGGGAGACGTTCTCCCGGTCGGAGTTCGGGATCTCGATGCCTATGGCCTTCTTGCCGGGAATCGGCGAGAGGATGCGGACATCGGCACTGGCCACTGCGTAGGCGATGTTCTTCGACAGTGCCGTGACCTTCTCGACCTTGGTGCCCGATCCCAGCTCCACCTCGTAGCGGGTGACCGTGGGGCCACGTGAGAAGCCGGTGACCTGTGCGTCGATCTTGAACTGGTCGAGCACGTCGCGCAGTGCTTCTACGACACGGTCGTTGGCCTCGGAGCGCTCCTTTGCGGGCGGGCCGGGGGTGAGGTTGTCCGAGCTCGGAAGCGTGTAGGTGACGTCCCCGGCCAGAGTGAGCTGCTCGACGCGTTCCGGCAGCTGTTCGGTGGGTGGCGGTGCCGGATTGTTCGTCACCGGCACCGGCGCCGAGGCGTCACCTGGCGCGGCCTTGTTCGTGACCGTGGCGGCATCATCGTCCATGCCGATGGTCTTCTTCAGCGCAGCTGTTTCCCGCTCGGCCTTCGTCGGTCGACGTTCACCCGGCTTGAATTTCGGTCGTTCGATGACGGTGGTGTCGGCTTCTTCATCGCTGACATCGTTTTCATGGATGTAGGCCTTGTCGTAGGCCTTGGTAGTCGTGTCATCGTCGGCATGTTCACCCTCAGGCAGGTCGGTCTTCTTTTTCTTGGTCCGACGTTTGGTGCCCATGACGGGCTTGAGGGTGGAGGTGCGCGCGTTCTCAGCGACGAGGTCGGTCGAGTCCTGTCCGTCCTGCTTCTCAGAACTGGGGCGCGCTCCCCCGGTCAGACGCAGGTAGAGATCCATCAGGCGCTTAGGGATCGAACGCACGGGTGTCGCGGTGATGACCAGCAGGGAGAAGAGTCCGAGCAGCACAAGCAGCGGCACGGCCACGAAGACGGTGGTCGCGATCACGAGTGGCGATGAGATGACGAATCCGAGTGCGCCGCCGCCGTTGGCCATAGCATCATTGGAGTTGGTGAAAGTCGGATTGCCCGCGGCAATATGGGCCAGTCCGGATGCGGAGAGCAGCAGGAGAATGATACCGATGAGGATCCTGTTGTTGCCCCGGTTATCGTCTCCGCGCAGGAACAATCGAATCGCGTAGCAGGTGAAGATCACCGGCAATGCGAGTGCCACCCTGCCGAAGGTGCCTTCGACGACGTTGCGGACGACGTCGCTGATGGCACCGGGGATGTTCCACCATTCGAAGGCTGCGATGATGATCGAGAGACCGATGAGGAAGAAGGCGGTGCCGTCTCTCTTGGTCGGTGACTGATCGCTCGGTTCGTCGCTGAGGATCTTTCGCGCACGGTTTCCGGCCATGTGGGCCACTCCCCTCCACGCACCGGTGACAACGTTTGTCCCGGGGTCTTCCTTGTTCCCCGCTTGCCCGGTCCGACCAGCAGTTTTGCGCGCTGTGCCTTTTCCTTTACCAGAAGCGGGGGAAGTCGTTCTGGTCGCCATGCTTCTCATCTTAGGGCGATTATGCGCTCCTGCCCAGTAAATCCGCAGGGTTCGGCGCGCCGGGGCCGGCTCGATACACCGTTAGATCGAGTGCCGTTCAACCCATAGCAGGATACGTCTTCACAGTATTCAGGCCACAAAGACGCACCCGTGTCGTGGGCGGTCCGGCGCATCCCGGGACTCGTTGGTCCGGTGACTGTTCTTCATGTCAGGAGTCGTCTGAGTTCTCAGCAGCAAGCTGATCGAGGTCACGCCCGGATGCTTCACTGGGGTGCATGGCGATGAAGAGGGCCCACTGCTGAGCATCCTCGGTTTTGCGTCGAGATTTGAAATCCTCAAGCAGCTCCTGAATGCGGTCCCTGAACTCTGCTATTTCATCCTCGGTCAGCATCGCGGCCATGCGCGCCATCGTGCGGTCCTCATAAGGCGCAGAATCGAATTCGGCCACAAAGGCATCGATCATCGGGTGCGTCATGTCACCGGTGTTGACGTACCAGCTCTTACCGGTGGCGCGATATGGGATTTCGCGTGATCCGCGCTTGCCCCGACGCTCCTCCTGAGCCTCAAGAAAGCCTGTCCCCACAAGCATTCTCACATGGTGCAGAGCCGTGGCCGGATTGAGGTCGAGCTCGGTCGCGATCTCTCGATTGCTCAGCGGCTCATCCAAGCACAACCGAAGAATGCGCAAGCGCACGCCGGATGCCAGCGCCTTTGCCTCGGCGTCGGTCGCGTCTCGGCGCTCGAATTCGGGCATCGAATATTCAACCGACTGCTCGTTGCCAGTCCTGTTCGACGCCTCGTCTCTCATGGCTTCAACGGTACCAGCGGTGGGCTCAGACCAATCAGGAAACCTGAAGTGATTGACTTATCCCAATCAGTGCGCTTTGATAAGTGTTTGAGAGACGCCAATCGCTCGCCTAGGAGCCGCACAGTGCCGACCGACGACGTGCCCGACCGACTGCCGACAAACTCCGAAGGTCAGCCACACGACGCGGCCCGGTCCACACCCCCACCGCGGAGCACGCTGTTTCGACATCACGACTTCCGGCAGCTGTGGATGGGCGATACCGTCTCAGTGTTCGGCGTCGAGTTCGTCACCTTCGCCATGCCGCTCATCGCCGTACAGCTCCTGCATGCGGATGCCTTCCAGATGGGGGTGCTCTCGACGTTGGAGTCCCTCGCCTTTCTTCTCATCAGTCTTCCGGCTGGAGCATGGGTCGACCGCTTGCGCAAAAAACACGTGATCGTCGCCGGCGACGTCCTCAGAGCACTCGTCCTTCTCACCATTCCCGTCGCCTGGGTCGTTGATGCCCTGTCCTTCGTTCATCTCTGCATCGTCGCCACCGTGATCGGAATCGTCACTGTCTTCTTCGACGTGGCCAACCAGTCCTATCTGCCCTCGATCGTCTCGGGCGACCAGATTGCCGACGGCAATGGAAAGCTGCAGGCTACCCAGCAGACGGCCCAGGTCGCAGGCCCATCGCTGGCTTCAGGACTCGTCAGTCTCATCGGGGGTCCGCTGACGGTCGGAGCCACAAGTGTGTGCATGGCGCTGTCGAGCCTGTTCATCAGCCGGATCCACCATCGCGAGCACCGGCCGGAGGAACGGGAACGCTCCAGCCTCCTCGCTGAAATCCGCGAGGGCCTTTCCCTGGTCCTCGGACACGTGCTCCTGCGCCGCATCGTCGCCTGCACGGGACTGTCCAACTTCGCGTCCTCGGCGATCTTCGCTCTCATCGTCCTCTATGCCCTGCGCACACTGGGTCTCAGCCAGTTCCAACTCGGGATTGTCATGTCGGTCGGTGCGGCTGGCGGCATTCTCGGAGCCATCAGCACATCGTGGGTGCAGCGAATCGTCGGCGAAGGCCGTTCGATCGCCGTCTCCGCGGCACTGAGCGGGGTATGTTTCCTGACAGTGCCCGCCGCTGATCTGCTTCCCTCGATGCCGACTCTGTTCATCGGCTGGTTCCTCATCTCGTGGGCCGTCGTCGTCTACAACGTCACCCAGGTCAGCTTCCGCCAACGGCTGTGTCCGAAACCCCTTCTCGGACGCATGAACGCCTCGATTCGGTTTCTCGTGTGGGGCCCGATGCCAGTCGGGGCCTTCCTCGGTGGAACGATCGGACATGCGATCGGGATCGTTCCGACCTTGTGGATCTTCGCCGCTGCAGCCGTGTTCTCCTCGCTGCCCGTCCTCATCTCCCCACTCATCTCGATGCGCGTCCTCCCGGACTCACTCAATCTGCTCGATGACGATGGGGATGATGATCAGTCGAGCTGATCCCTCAGCCCACTCCGTAGAGGTGCTCCGGCCTGCCGGTGCTTCCGTATTGGAGCGAGACGGTGACGGCTCGGGACTCGGCCAGCTTCGCCAGGTGGCGCTGGGCAGTTGCGCGGGAGGTGCCCACGACATCAGAGACCTCCATCGCCGTCAGCGAACGATCTGCGCCTTCGAGCGCCTCGAGGATCCGTCCGCTGGTCGACGAGCCCGAGCCTTTGGCCGGTGCACTCCCAGGCGCGGAGACATCATGCAGACTGCGCAGCTGACGTTCGAGCTCCGGCTGGCTGACCTTCTCGCGGTCCCAGTAGCGCCGGAAGCGGGCATAGCGCCTGAGGAAGTCCTGCAGCTCCTCGGCAGCGAAGGGTTTGATGATATAGGTCATCGCTCCTGCCCGCAGAGCCGAGCGCACCACGTCGGGATCGGCCACGGCCGAGAGCACGATGGCATCGACATCGGTCTCACGGATCAGTTCGACACCGTTACCTTCGGGCAGAACGTAGTCAGCTAACAGCAGGTCCACATCGTCCTCGGCGATGATCGTGCGCGCGGTACGCAGATCTCTGACCGGTTCCAGGGCGTGGAATCCGGCAACTTCGTTGACGTACCGGCAGTGGATCTGCCCCACATAGAAGTCGTCATCGAGAACCAGAACGTTGACCATCATCTCTCCTTGTCGTCTGCGGAAGTCTCGTCCGCAGGAATGTCGTCTTCGTGGTTGCCGCCTGTGGAGATGTCGTCGTCCGCATCCTCGCTGAGAACATCGGGCAGGCCCATGGCGAAGCTGGCACCCCCGAGGTCTCGATCGTGACCGCTGAGCAGCCACACTCTGCCGTGGTGTCTCCGGGCGGTCCTTCGGCACAGCGCCAAACCGATGCCGTGGCCATGTTCTGGGTCGAGACCGTCGGCGCTGCTGATCCCCTCGTCGAAGATGGACTCCGCATCAGCGTCATCGACTCCCCCACCGGAGTCGGTGACGACGGCATGCAGCTCCGGACCGGAGCCGAGCAGCGTCACCTCGACTCTGCCGAACACCTCGTCGGTTCGAGAAGCACCGTCAGCACCGCTGCCGCTTGCATTCGTCACCACCGCTCGCACCGCATTGTCGATGAGATTGCCGAGGATGAGTGTGACGTCCTCGGGCTCCTTCACCCGACCCAGCACCAAGGAATCCGGGGTGACTGCAAGGGTCACACCCGCCTCGGCGGCGGTGGTCCCCTTCGCCTCGAGCAGCGCACGAAGATACGGGTCGGTGATCACCTCGATGCCTTCGACGGGGGTCGCGATCGGTCCGGTCCGCAGGATCGTGGCGAGGTAGTTCCGTGCCTCATCGGTGGCACCTGTGTCGACGAGGCCGAGGACAGTGTGCAGCCGGTTGGCGAACTCGTGGCGCTGAGTGCGCAGGGCCCGGGCCATCGACGTCACCGATTCGAGCTGACGGGCCATCGTCAGCACCTGGGTCTCATCGCGCAGGGTGACGACCCCGCCGACAGAGACCCCATCACGGCTCACCCGCACAGCCGTGGCCAACAGGATCCGATCGCCGACGGTGACTCGCCGACGCAGGGCACCGTGATCGGGTGCATCGAGCATCATGCTTCTGATCACCTCAGGCACGTCCGCCTGTGAGGCGTTCGCGGCCCCGGCCGTGACCGAGGCCGTGGTGTCCTCGCCTGTGTCGGCATCGTCTTCGTCGGCATCGACATGGGCGATCCCGAGCAGCTCTTCGGCCGTCGCATTGGACAAGGTCGGCTCCCCGGATGAGCTGAAGGCCAGAACACCGTCGTCGAGGCCGCGCAGGACTGCACCCTGATCACGTGCCATCTCCGCGAGCTCCTCGGGGCCCACACCCAGAGTCTCGCGGCGCAGCCTGCGGCCCAGAGCGAGCGAGGCGATCACGCCGATGATCAGGGCGAGGACTGCGACAGAGCCGAGAACAAGGAATTCTCGTCGCAGGTCGGCATCAAGCACCGAAGCGTGGATGCCGACGGAGACCTGTCCGACGACAGTCTCATCATCGGAGGAGGAATAGATCGGCACCTTCGCCCGCACGGTCTCGCCGAGGGTGCCGCGCTCATGGCTGATGTTCTCCCGCCCGGCCAGTGCTTCATCCGGGGAAGTCGACACATGCTTGCCGATATTGTCCCGGTCCGGGTGGGTCAGTCGGATTCCACGATCGTCGGTGATGACCGCGAAGACGATGCCCGAAGAGTCCCTCAGGTCGTCGGTGATCTTGATCAGCGCCGATGTGATCGCGTCATCAGGCTCCTGTGCATGTTCGGCCGAAGCCCGAGTCGCGCCCCTCCTCACCTCCGGATCGACCGCCAGGGCCCGGGCAGTCGCCAGGGCCTCGGTCTCGGTGACCTCAGTGACCGAGCGCGCACCCATCCAAGCGAAGACTCCGGTCACCAGCGCCAGCGTCACCACAACGACCGCGAGCTGGCTGAGCAGCACACGGCGCGAGAAGGATCGGGTGGGACGTCGCACCGACCCACACTAACCACGCATGAGCGAAATGCGCAAAAGGTGCCAAAGAGGCAGAACGTGTTCAGTGCACACAAACGCGCGCCGCGACAGAACGCGATCTAGGGTGTATCGGGCATCACATCCGCCTTCATAGGAGAAGCACGTGCTCGTAGTTCTCGGTTTCGCAATGATCATCGTCTTCATGACGCTGATCATGACGAAGCGACTCTCACCGATCCTGGCGCTGATCATCGTCCCGACCGTGTTCGGACTGTTCACCGGCGCAGGCCTGGGAATCGGCGAAATGGTCATGGACGCCATCGCGGACATGTCGTCGACGGCAGCGCTGCTGCTCTTCGCCATCATCTACTTCGGCATCATGATCGACGTCGGACTCTTCGACAAGCTCGTCGAGTTCATCCTCAGGGTCGCAGGCCACGATCCCGTCAAAGTCGTCATGGGCACGGCCCTGCTGACCGGAGCGGTCTCCCTCGACGGCGACGGGTCGACGACGTTCATCGTCGTCACCGCCGCAATGCTGCCGATCTACCAGCGCCTGGAGATGTCGCCCGTGGTGCTGACCTGTGTCGCGGGTCTGATCAACGGCACTCTCAACATCGTCCCCTGGGGCGGTCCGACGGCACGCGCATCCTCGGCCCTGCAGATCGATGCCAACGAGATCTTCGCTCCGATGGTCCCGGCTCTCGCTGCGGGCCTGCTGGTGTGCTTCGTCTTCGCCTACTTCCTCGGCATCTCCGAACGACGCCGTCTTGCCAAGAACGGTGTGGCCTGGGTCGATGAGTCCAATTCAGGATCGAAGCGCTCCGACCTCGTCGGTGCAGTCGCCCGCTCGAGCACGGGTTCAGCCTCGGGTTCAGATTCTGCTCCCAGCACCGGGTCCACGTCGGGATCCGATCACGGCGCGCCAGCCTCGGCGGGATCATCGCTCGCGGAGACCGCGGGTTCCGATGACGGCTCAGAAGCCGGTTCCGGCTCCGGTTCCGCTCTGACCGACACCGCGCTCGACCCCAACCGAGCGACGCTGCGTCCCAAGCTCTTCTGGTTCAACCTGACGCTGACCGTGGCCGTGATGGTCATGCTCGTCGCCGACCTGCTGCCCCTGCCCTACCTGTTCATGATCGCCATGGTCATCGCCCTCATGGTCAACTTCCCGAATATCAAGGCACAGCAGGAAGAGCTGGCCTCGCATGCCTCGGCGATCATCGCCGTGGTCGCAATGGTCATGGCCGCCGGCGTTCTCACCGGCATCATGAGCGGAACCGGCATGGTCGACGCCATGGCCGAGTGGCTCGTCGACGTCATTCCGACATCCATGGGCCCCTACATGGCCGTCATCACCGGGCTGCTCTCGATCCCGATGACGTTCTTCATGAGCAATGACGCCTTCTACTTCGGCATCCTTCCAGTGTTGGCCGAAACCGCCGGACACTTCGGCATCTCCGCGGCCGATATGGCCAGAGCCTCCATCACGGGCCAGCCGGTGCACATGCAGTCACCGCTGGTGCCCGCGATCCTGCTCCTCGTCTCACTCTCGGGAGTCGAACTCGGAGACCACCACAAGAAGGTCCTGTGGCGCGCCCTCATCGTGTCACTGGTCATGCTGACCGTCGGCGTCCTCATCGGCGTCATCGCAATCGGATAGGACCACGACCGACATGACTGATTTCTACTCAGCCCCGCGTCGCCGCTTCCCGGCTCCCTCGCTGCGGGTAGCGGCCTCGGCCGGCATCGACGATGCTGCGGCCACGGTCATCCTGGCCTACCGATCGGACTCCTCCACGGCGCTCCTCGAGCAGGCGATCGCCGGCGCCCGGCGAGAGAACGCGGCTGTGCGCGCGGTCCACTTCGAATCGGATACGACGACCGCTCCGTCCACCGGTGCCCTGTCTCAGACGAAGGAACTGGCCGATCGGCTCGCCGAGGCGGACCTCGAGTTCGAGATCCAACGCGCCGATTCCGATGTGGCCTCCCAGATCATCGACCTCGCCGAGACATGGCAGGCGAAGCTCATCGTGATGCCCTCCAAGCGCCGCTCCCCCGTGGTCAAGCTGCTTCTGGGCTCTAGCACGCAGAGGGTGATCCTCGAGGCAGAGTGCCCGGTGCTCATCGTCAAGTAGCGCGGCTCCTACTCACGCAGCGTCCTCCAGCGGCCGCAGCAGACCGGGTGCCTCACCCCGCCAACAGATCCCCTGCTCCTGCACCGGTGAGTGAGGCGTCGAGGAGTTCGATCGTGTGTGCACTCGGCAGTGTGGCCTCTCCCTGTCGGCGAAGTGCGTCGGTGACCTGCAGCAGACAGCCGGGATTGCCGGTGACGACGAGATCGGCTCCGGTAGCGGCGATGTTCGTGGCCTTCTTGTCCCCCAGTTCGCGGGCTGCCTCAGGGCGCACCAGGTTGTAGATTCCGGCCGAGCCGCAGCAGGTGTCGGCGTCCTTGATCGCAGCCAGTTCGACCCCGGGGATCTGCCCCAGCAGCTCGCGTGGCGGGTTGCGCACACCTTGGGCATGGGAGAGGTGGCAGGCGTCGTGGTAGGCCACACGCAGCCCACCGCGGGCCACCGGGTGCCGTGGGGCGCTGGGTCCGAGTTCGACGAGGATCTCGGTCACGTCCCTGACCTTGTCCGCCAGCTCCTTCGCGCGCTGAGCGTAGGCGGGATCATCGGCGAGGATATCGGCGTACTCCTTCATCGTCGATCCGCAGCCTGCGGAGTTGACGACCAGATAGTCCACGTCCGCCGAGGTGAATGTGTCGACGATTCTGCGTGCGAAGTCCTCGCCCTCTTCGCTGCGCCCGGCGTGGACGGACAGGGCACCGCAGCAGCCCTGTGACTGAGGCACCACGACTTCGCAGCCTTCCATGTTGAGAACACGCACCGTAGCGGCGTTGACCTGGGGGTAGAAGGTTCGTTGCACACATCCCAGCAGCATCCCCACTCGCGACCGGACAGGCAGGCTTTCGCCCTCGGCCGTGCGTGGCGGGTTAGTCGCTGGAATGGTGACCTTCTTGGTCACAGGCGGTGCGATGGCCTCCATCGTGGCCAGAGTCGGTGAGAGCTTCTCGAGGATCTTGGACTTTCGGATGACCGATGACAGTCCCGTCCGCTGGTAGAGCTTGAGGGGTGCCAACATGGTCCTCAGACGATCGGGGTACGGAAACAGCTGGAAGATCGCCTCCCGCAGTGCCACCTCGCCGCGGCTGCGATGCTGCTTGCCGTTGCGTTCGACCTGTCCGCGGGTGGCTTCGATGAGCTTGTCGTACTGGACTCCGGACGGGCAGGCGCTGACGCAGGCCATGCATCCCAGGCAGGCGTCGAAGTGTTCGACCATGGACGCACTCATCGGCCCGTCCTCCAGGCCCTTCTCCATGAGGTAGATGCGTCCGCGCGGTGAGTCCTCCTCATTTCCCCACAGCTGGTAGGTCGGGCAGGCGGGAAGGCAGAAGCCGCAGTGGACGCAGTCGGCGATGAGACTCGGGTCCGGCGGGTTGAAGACGTCGAAGGCCGAGTGGTCCATGGTCGGCGGAGCCATCTCCATCGTTGCCTGACCTCCGGTCGCCATCGTGGCCTCCAACGGTGTCTGGCCAGTCGCTTCGCTGGGCGTCCCGCCGCCTTGGCAGCCTCCTGCGCCACCGCAATCGCATGACATCACAGTCCTCCTATTCCACGTCCGGGTGAGAGCAGACCGTTCGGATCGAACTGGTCCTTGATGGTGGCCATGAGCGCGAACCCGGGGATCTCGCCCCAGGCGTCGACCTCGTTCCACACTGCGGGCGGCGCGCACAGCACAGTCGCAATCAGCTGCTTCCGATCCCAGGTCCGCAGGTGCTCGAGGACCACCCGTGTCGCGATCGCAGGGTCCATGTCGGGTGCGCCGACGCCGAGGTCGAAGACACCCATGGCGGACCCGCGCAGTTGGATCGGGTAGCCGATGGCGTCTTCGAGTCGGGCGATCTGAGCCACCAGCTCCGGCACCAGCGCCGGTGAGACCGAGGCCCGTATCGTCACGGGGGCCTGAGCACGCCGTGCCCACCAGCTCGGCTCGATGCCCACCTTCGCACCGGGGTAGGCCTCGATGATCTGTCGGGTTCGGGATTCGACCGACTCCGGGAGTCCTTCGACCATGACGACGGTCGTGGCCTCTGCACCCGGCGACCGGTCGATTTCGACTGCCGCCGGCGCCATCTGGGAGCCGAGGACTCCCAATGCAGCCTCGGCGCCGGGAATCTCGACGTAACCCTGGGTCTCCGGCTTCGGGTACAGTCGGATCGCTGCGCTGACGATGATCCCCAGCGTGCCCCAGGACCCGGTCATGAGCTTTGACAGGTCGTAGCCGGCCACGTTCTTCACAACCTTGCCACCGGCCTTCGCGATGGTGCCGTCGGCGAGGACAACGGTGACGCCGAGGACGACCTCACGCAGCGGCAGACGGCCGATTCTCCGTGGCCCCACGGCTCTGGTTGCGATGGCGCCGCCCAGCGTCGATCCCGAGTCGACCCGATCTGCAGGAAAGTCCGAGAGGAGTTCCTGGGCACCGGATTCGGCGACATCCTTGAGATCGGCGATCGTCGCACCTGCCTCGGCGACGAGAATGAGGTCCCCAGGAGAATGTTCGATGATCCGGTTGAGCCCGCTCATGTCGATGAGGAGCCCCGGTGTCTCACCCGGCGGGTGGTCGTCGAGGGCCGTCCCGCCGCCGTAGACGGCGACGCTGTGTCCGTCTCGGTGTGCGTTGGACATGATCTCGGAGAGCTCCTCGACGCTCTCGGGTCGAGCGAATCTGGGAAGTTCCTCGGTCAAAACAGCTCCGCCTTTCCTGCCGCCTGGAGGGGATGCTCCCCGGATGTTCGCCGAGGTGGTTCCCCGCACAGTCGTGGTGTCGGGAAGACCTTTCCCGGGTTGGACAGATAGTCCGGGTCGAAGGCGCAGCGCAGGATCTGCATCGTGTCCAGATCCTCATTCGTGAACATGCGCGGCATGAACTTGGCTTTGTCGGATCCGACCCCGTGTTCGCCTGTGATCGAACCGCCTTCGCTCAGGCACAGGTCGAGAATCCGACCGGAAGCGGTCTCGGCCAACTCGGTCTGGCCTTCGATGCTGCCATCGAAGAGGACAAGCGGATGCAGATTGCCGTCGCCGGCGTGGAAGACGTTGGCGACGCGCACGCCGCATTCCTCCGCGATCGTCGAGATCGACGCCAGGACGGGCCCGAGCCGCGACCGTGGGATGACTCCGTCCTGGACGATGTAGTCGGGGCTGATCCGACCGACGGCAGCGAACGCCGATTTCCGGCCCTTCCAGATCAGACCGCGTTCGACATCGTCGACGGCGACGCGAACCTCACCGGCACCGTGGTCCCTCGCCCTGGCGATGACCGTCTCCCGCTCGAGATCGACGTCGATGGCCGGTCCGTCGAGTTCGACGACGAGGACGGCACCTGCACCGTCCGGATAGTTGCAGGCCACGGCCTTCTCTGCGGCCTCGATGGCCAACGCATCCATCATCTCGATGGCGGCTGGCATGATCCCCGCAGAGATGATGTCACTGACCGCCTCTCCTGCCGCATCGGTCGACTCGAACCCGATGAGCAGCGTCTCCACTGCTTCGGGCAGCCGGGTCAGACGCACGGTCACCTCGGTGACGATCCCCAGCGTCCCCTCTGATCCGCAGAGCACGCCGAGGAGGTCGAAGCCGGGGTATTCGGGAGCCTGTCCCCCGATGTCGACGATGTCGCCCTGGGCGGTGACGAGAGTGACGCCGGTGACGTGGTTGGTGGTGAAACCGTATTTGAGGCAGTGGGCACCGCCGGAGTTCTCTGCGACGTTGCCTCCGATCGAGCACACGCTCTGGCTCGAGGGATCCGGGGCGAAATAGTAGCCGTCGGGGTTGGCCTCATTGGAGAGGTTGAGGTTGATGACGCCTGGCTGCACGATCGCGCGCTGGGCGGCCGGGTCGATGTCGAGGATGTCCCTCATCGTCGACATGACGATGAGCACGCCTTCTGCGTGCGGCTGAGCCCCGCCGGAGAGCCCGGTGCCCGAACCGCGGGCGACGAAGGGGACGTCGAACTCGTGGCAGGCACGCACGGTCAGGCCCACCTCGGCGGTGGAGGTGACGCGGATGACCAGGGCTGGGACGGTCCTGTGCACGGCAAGACCGTCGCACTCGTAGGTCTTGCGCTCGTTCTCGTCGGTGACGATCGCCCCTGGTGGCAAATGTGGTTCGATCCGTGTGAGGACCGATTCGATTCTGCTCATGTCCACTCCCGCCTCCTTGCGTCGATGATGTCGAGCTTAGCGAAGAACGCCGTCGAAAATGTGCTCCGCGGCACATTTTCGACGGCGTTCTTACGTGGTGAGACTCCTGACCCGCGCAGATTCAAGGCCTGCACGGCTCTGACTGTCAGGGCATGCTGGCGTATGCCGGCAGGGTGAGGAAGTCAACGTATTCCTCGGCGACGGCCACGGACAGGAACATGTCGACGGCGTCCTTCCAATCGGCCTCTTCGCCCGGCAGCTTCGCAACCTCTTCGGTCACGACCTGGCGCACGAAATCGGCAGTGACGGTGACTCCGGTGTCGAGTTCGACTCCGGCATCCATCCACTGCCAGACCTGGGACCTTGAGATCTCAGCCGTCGCGGCATCTTCCATGAGTCCGTTGATGGCGACGGCGCCGTTTCCTTCCAACCAGGCGCGCAGGTACTGGATGCCGACGGAGACGTTGGTCCGCAGACCCTGTTCCGTCATCGAGCCCGGGGTCGACTTGACGTCGAGGAGCTCGACTGCGGACACGGAGACGTCATCGCGCTTGTTCTCGATCTGGTTGGCGTTGGCACCCAGCGTCTCGGTGAAGACCTCCTTGCACAGTGCGACCATACCGGGGTGGGCCACCCAGGAGCCATCGAAGCCCTTGCCGGCCTCACGGGACTTGTCCTCGCGGACCTTGTTGAATGCGGCCTCGTTCGCCTCCGGGTCCTTCGCCGGAACGAAGGCGCTCATACCGCCGATGGCGTGTGCGCCGCGCTTGTGGCAGGTGTGCACGAGGAGCTCGGTGTAGGCGCGCATGAACGGCACCGTCATCGTCACGTCAGAACGGTCGGGCAGCAGGAAGTCAGCACCGCGGGCGCGGAAGTTCTTGATCACGGAGAAGATGTAGTCCCAGCGGCCGGCGTTGAGACCTGAGGAGTGCTCGCGCAGTTCGTAGAGAATCTCTTCCATCTCGAAGGCCGCGGGGTAGGTCTCGATGAGCACGGTGGCGCGGATGGTCCCACGGTCAAGACCGAAGGAGTCCTCTGCGTGGTCGAACACCTGGTTCCACAGACGGGCTTCGAGATGGGATTCCATCTTCGGGAGGTAGAAGTACGGGCCCTTGCCCTTCTCGATCTGGAGCTGTCCGGCGGTGGCGAAGTAGAGCGCGAAGTCGACGAGCGAACCCGATGTCTCCTCGCCGTCGACGAGGATGTGCTTCTCCGGCATGTGCCAGCCGCGGGGACGGACGACGATGGTCGGCAGCTCCTCGTCGGGGGCCAAAGTGTAGCTCTTGCCCTCGGGTGAGGTGAAGTCGATCTCGCGGTTGAGTGCGTCGAGCAGGTTGAGCTGTCCGCCGATGACGGAATCCCACTGTGGGGTGTTCGCATCCTCCTGGTCGGCCAGCCATACCTTGGCTCCGGAGTTCAGGGCGTTGATCGTCATCTTCTTGTACGTCGGTCCGGTCATCTCCACGCGCCGGTCCTCGAGACCGGGGGCCGGCGGTGCGACCTGCCAGCTGGGATCGTTGCGGATCTCGGCGGTCTCGGGGAGGAAGTCGAGATCGGCGCCGGCGGCGATCTGAGCCTGGCGCTCCTTGCGAGCCTCCAATCGTTCGAGGCGGACCCCATTGAACTTCCGGTTCAGCTCGACGATGAGTTCGAGGGCCTGAGGGGTGAGTACCTTCTCTGCCCCGTCCGGCAGTTCGCCGGTGATCTCCATGCCCTCTGGAATGTCCAGATTCTCGATTTGAGCAGTCATCGGTGGTTCTCCTTAGTCGGCACTTTCACTAGTGCATCGCTGATCGCTGGCAACGGGGTTTGGCCTGCGAAACTTTCACATCGTGAAATTTAATGTTCACACACCGAAAAGAATAGGAGGTGATCCACCTCTCGTCAAACGCTTCCCTCGAGGTGAGACTGGTGGGTCCCTTGACGGTACAACACACCACCAGGCACGATGAGCGAAGGTACTTCGTTTGCAGAGTCTGCACCATATCGTCTGCTGGTCAACCGATCAGAGGCGCCGGGTCGGACTCCTCGACCAAGCGGCAACGACGCCGCGGATCGGATTCACGATGGACAACCTCGCTGTCGCAGCGCTTCTGGCGCTCGCCCCTATTCTCCTGGCAGGGATCCTGCTCATCGGATTTCGCTGGCCCGCGAAATATGCCATGCCGATCGGCCTAGTCGCAGCGGCCCTGGTTGCGAACTTTGCGTGGCAGATCGACTGGGTGACGATCGGCGCCTCCGTCGTCCAGGGTATTCTCGTGGCCGTCGGCCTGCTCTGGATCGTCTTCGGCGCCCTGCTGCTCCTGGCCACGGTCACCCGCTCCGGTGCCATCGAGACGATCCGCGCCGGCTTCGTCTCGATCTCTCCCGACCGGAGGATCCAGGTCATCATCATCGCGTGGCTCTTCGGTTCCTTCATCGAGGGCGCTGCCGGCTTCGGCACCCCCGCGGCCGTCGTAGCACCGCTCCTGCTCGCCCTCGGATTCCCCGCCATCGCCGCGGTCCTGGCCGGACTGATCATCCAGTCCACACCCGTGAGCTTCGGCGCCGTCGGCACGCCGATGCTCGTCGGCATCGGCGAGGGACTGGCCAAGGAGGACGGGACCATGTCCGCCGACGTCGCCGAACGCGCCGCTCAGCTCGGCCTCAGCCAGTCCGAGTTCATCGCCCACACGGCCACCCAGGTCGCACTCATCCATGCCGTCTGCGGAATCCTCATTCCTCTGCTGCTGGCATGCCTGATGACCGGCTTCTTCGGTTCGAACAGACGTTTCGCCGATGGTCTCGCCGTGGCACCCTTCGCCATCTTCTCTGCGCTGGCCATGGTCGTGCCCTATCTCATCGTGGCCAACCTGCTCGGGCCCGAGTTCCCTGCCCTGCTCGGCGGTCTCATCGGCCTGACCATCGTCGTCACGACGAGCAAGCTCGGCTTCCTCATGCCGAAGACGATCTGGGACTTCGCCCCCCCGAGAGAAGTGGCCCGCCCATTGGATGGGCACGGTCGATCCCGCGAAGGAGAAGGCCCAGCTGACGAAGAAGATGTCGCTGGTCCGCGCATGGTCGCCCTACCTCATCGTCGTCGTGATCCTGCTGCTCACCCGCAACATCCCTTCCGTCAAGGAGTTCCTCACCGGTCCGGCGGTGATCAAGGTCGAGGGGATCTTCGGCACCCCGATCAGTCAGAACATGGATCTGCTCTACTCCCCCGGAGCCATCTTCGTCCTCGCCTGCGGGCTGACTTATCTCATCCACCGCATGACGGGCAAGCAGATCGGCGGGTCTTGGAAGCTCGCCGGATCACAGATCGCCAGTGCTGCGGTGGCGTTGCTGTGTTCGCTGCCGCTCGTGCGCGTGTTCATCAACTCCGGAGCCGACTACAACAATGCCGGCCTCGATTCGATGCCGGTCACCCTCGCCGAGGCGGCCGCGAGTACCGTCGGAGACGGCTGGCCTCTGCTAGCCCCGTTCGTCGGTGCGCTCGGCGCCTTCGTCGCCGGTTCCAACACGGTCTCGAACGTCATGTTCTCGCAGTTCCAGTTCTCCACCGGAACAGCCATCGGTGCATCGAGCCCAGAGACAGTGGTCGCGGCTCAGGCTGTCGGCGGGGCGGCCGGAAACATGGTGGCAGTCCACAACGTGGTCGCCGCCTCGGCGACCGTCGGTCTCGTGGGCCGAGAAGGCGAGCTCATCAGACGCACCTCCATCCCGATGCTCGTCTACTCACTCACCGCCGGTGCCTTGGCATTCATCGGCATCAACGGCCTCGGATTCAATGCCGGAACCGTGGTCTTCGGAGCAGTGCTCGTGGGCCTGATCGCGGCCGTCCTCCTTGTCCGGAGATCGCCGGGCAAAGAGCTCGTGGCCACAGCGAAAGCCCGGGCTAAGAAGACGCGTGAGGACTGAGCCCACAGCCCCCGTGCACAGCCCAGGCGAATTGAGATTGCGCGATGATCGACGCTTCGGTCGATATAAGCCAGAAGTGCCGGAGATGCACAACGCCCGCGGTGAACCCTCCTTCGAAGGGACACCGCGGGCGTTCTGTGTGTGCTCTGGCGAACGAACTCTGACTAATGAACTCAGACGATGACGACCATGGGGACGATCATCGGCTTGCGACGCAGCTTCGAGGACGCCCAGCGTCCCACAGTGCGGCGCACGACCTGCTGCAGCTGGTACTGGTCGGTGTTGCCGTCCTTGAGTGCATCCTCGACGGCCTTCGTGACCTTCGGCATGATCGAGTCGAAGACAGAATCGGACTCGGCCACACCGCGGGCGTGGATCTCGGGACCGGCGATGAGGGACTTGGACTGGCTGTTGATGGCCATGAAGATCGTGACGAAGCCTTCGCCGGAGAGCACGAGACGGTCCTTGAGATCCGCCTCGGTGATTTCGCCGACCGAAGAACCGTCGACGAAGACGAAGTTGCAGTCCACCGCACCCACAACCTCGGCGTGGCCGTCCTTGAGGTCGACCACCCAACCGTCGTCGGCGAGGACGATGTTGTTCGGATCGACACCAGTCGCCTCGGCGTGCCTGGCGTTGGCCAGCATGTGGCGCCATTCGCCGTGGACGGGCATGACGCCGCGGGGCTGGACGATGTTGTAGCAGTAGAGCAGCTCGCCGCCGGAAGCGTGACCGGACACGTGGATCTTGGCGTCGGCCTTGGAGATGACGTTGGCACCCAGCTTCATCAGCCCGTTGATGACCTTGAACACGGAGTTCTCGTTGCCGGGGATGAGCGAGGAGGCGAGGATGACGGTGTCGCCGTCGCCCACCTCGACGCGGTGGCTGCGGTTGGCCATGCGTGAGAGCGCAGCCATCGGCTCGCCCTGCGAGCCGGTGCACATGAGCACGACCTGGTCATCGGGGAGCTTGTCGACCTCTTTGATGTCGATGAGCGCGCCCTTGGGCACCTCGAGGTAGCCGAGGTCCTCGGCGATCTTCATGTTGCGCACCATCGAGCGACCGACGAGGGCGACCTTACGGCCGTGTGCGTCGGCGGCGTTGAGCACCTGCTGGACGCGGTGGATGTGCGAGGAGAACGAGGCGACGATGATCCGACGCTCGGCATGGCCGAAGAGGTTCTCGAGAACCGGTCCGATGTCCTTCTCCAACGCGGTGAATCCGGGGACCTCGGCGTTCGTCGAGTCCGTCATGAACAGGTCGACGCCTTCCTCGCCGAGGCGAGCGAAGGCGCGCAGGTCCGTGATCCGACCATCGAGCGGGAGCTGGTCCATCTTGAAGTCGCCGGTGTGGAGGATGTTGCCCGCGCCGGTGCGGATGAAGACCGCGAGAGCATCAGGAATCGAGTGGTTGACGGCAACGAACTCAAGGTCGAAGGGACCGAGCTGATCGAGGTCGTTCTCCTTGACCACGCGGGTGATCGGCTTGATCCGGTGTTCCTTGAGCTTGGCCTCGATGAGAGCGATCGTCAGGTTCGAACCGAGAATCGGAATATCGGCCTTGCGACGCAGCAGGTAGGGCACAGCTCCGATGTGGTCTTCGTGGCCGTGGGTGAGCACGAGGCCGACGATGTCGTCGAGGCGATCGTCGAGGTAGGCGAAGTCGGGAAGGATGAGGTCGACGCCGGGCTGGTCCTCTTCCGGGAAGAGGACGCCGCAGTCGACGATGAGCAGCTTGCCGTGGTACTCGAACACGGTCATGTTGCGGCCGACTTCGCCGAGGCCGCCGAGCGCGACGATGCGGACGGCTTCTGCATCCATCTTCGGCGGAAGCTTCAGTTCTTGAGTCAATGCATTATTCACTGAGGTAACCACTCCTGGTCAATTGGGCGGTCACGAGGGCCATCTGCTCATCATCTGCTGGGAGCAGCGGCATTCGCGTACCGCGGTTGTCAAGTATTCCTTGGGCCTGTAGTGCGGCCTTGGCCGAGATGACTCCCGGCATATGATTCATGAGCGCGTCGACCATGTCTGCCGTTTCATGGGCAATCGCGCGGGCGGTGGTGAGGTCGTTGTTCGCCACGGCGTCGACCATGTCAGCGAACCGCGGTGTGCAGACATGGCCCGCCACAGAGACGACACCGAGGGCACCGAGAGCCAGCAGCGGAAGGTTGAGCGCGTCCTCACCCGAGTAGTAGACGAGGGAGCTGCGGTTCATCACCTGCGCCGAGGCGAAGAGGTCGCCCTTGGCGTCCTTGACCGCGAGGATGTTGGGGTGATCGGCCAACTCGAGGAGAGTCTCCGTCCGAATCGGCACGCCCGATCGTCCCGGGATGTCGTAGAGCATGACGGGAAGGTCGGTGGAGTCGGCGGCTGCACGCATGTGGGCGGCAATGGCCGGCTGTGTCGGCTTCGAATAGTAGGGCGTGACGATGAGGATTCCATCCGCACCGGCCTCGGCCGAGCGCTTGGACAGATCGATGGTGTGCGAGGTGACGTTGTTGCCGGTACCCGCAATGATCTTCGCCCGGTTGCCGATGACACCGCGGACGACCTTGAGCAGTTCGATCTTCTCATCATCGGTCGTCGTCGGTGATTCGCCGGTGGTTCCGGACACCACGAGCATGTTGTTGCCGAGGTCGACAAGGTGGTTCGCAACCTTCTCCACGGCAGGATAATCAATGGTTCCGTCGTCATTGAACGGCGTCACCATCGCCGTGCCGACCGTACCGAACGCATCAATTGCAGCGGCTGCTGCGTTGTCACCGAGAATCGCCATACGAAAAGGATACCGCGCACAGCTCTTGACTGCGGCAGTGGCCTTGCGCGCGCCACCAGTGCATTTCCTTATCGCCCTCTGTCACCCGTGGCCGCATGACGCTCATCGGCGGCGTGCGAGAGAGTCAGCTTCGACCATTCATGGCGGTGAGGCTGCGAGAGGCAGATCACACCCGCCGGGTTCTGACCCCTACACTGGCTGCGGCGTTGCCAGCGGTGGCAGCGCCGGCGTCACCGTCATCGGCTGCGCCGTCGCCAGCGCCGTCATCGGCTGCGCCCGCATCGTCGACGCCCAGCAGCTTTCTGGCGGTGAGTTCGAGGGATGCCGCGATCCGATCGGACGTCGCGGCACTGCGACCAGCGGCCACGCCGACATCATAGCCGTCGATGACCGCGATGAGAGTGTCGACGATGAGATCCACATCGGCGTGCGGCCGGAAGCTCCCGTCGTCGATGCCGATGGCGATCAGCGCCCGGAAGTGGGCACTCCATGTGTCGAAGATCGCGTCGACCGAGTCTCGCAGGTACTCGTTGCGGGGCGAGGCTGCGACGAGTTCGATCCACACCTTCGAGCGCCGCTGCAGGTCACCGATCCGCGGGACGGCGCGCAGACTCGACTGAAGCCTTTCCCACGCTGTCCCCTGCTTCTGGGTGAGCCCCGCGATGGCGTCGACGACACTGCTGCTGTGGGTCGAGAAGGCGTGGTCGAGCAGGGACTCCCGGGACCCGAAGTAGTACTGCAGAGTACCCACGGACAGCTCCGCCGCCGCGGCGATGTCCTTCATCCGCACGGCTTCCGGACCGTGCTGGGCAATCTGGTCAAGGGCAGAATCGACGATAGCGCTGCGCCTGGACGCGACCTCTGCCGCGGAGTGCTGAGGACGTGGGCTCACGAGAATGCCGATCTCACGATGTTCACGAGACGGCCGCCAAACTGCTCGCGGCCTGCAGTCCTTCGAAGACCGCTTCCTCCACCGTCCGCGGTGCCACGGCATCCCCGATGGTGCGAACGCTCGCGGACCCGAAATCGAGATCTGGGGTCACGGACTGCGGTGCGCCGGAGACGATGGTCGCAGCGACACCGTCGACCTCGTGGACGACCTCACACAGCGTCGACTGCAGGTAGCCGGTCGATGCATCGACTCCGACGAGGCGTGCGTCGTTGAGGAAGTCGACTCCCGCCCGCAGAGCCTGGGACATGAGCAGTGTGCGTGTGTACTGCTGGATTGCAGCTCCGGCGAAGTTCGCCGCGGTCGCCAGGGTCACCGGCACGCGGGCTTCGGCCAGACGCAGGGCGATGCCCAGACCGATCCAGTCGCCCTTCCAGTCGGTGACGAGCACACGTCCCGAAGGCAGATTCGGCTGGGTGCTCAGATAGTCGCGGGCACCGATGACGAAAGCCTCATCGTCGACCTCGAGTTGTGGCATACGCGCCTTGGCACCCGTCGCGACGATCACGTGATCGGGTGCAACCTCGGCGAGAATCTGCTGGGTCACCGGCGTCGACGTTCGAATGTCTACTCCCGCACGTCGTGCCTCGGCGCTCAGGTTCGTCGCCGCTCCCCCGAATTCAGACCGGTAGGGCAGCTCCTGTGCCAGCAGCACGGCCCCGCCGAGGTGAGGCTCGCGTTCGCAGAGGACGACGTCATCACCCTGTTCTGCCGCCACCGCCGCCGCCTTGAGTCCGGCGGGGCCACCGCCGATGACGAGCACTCGACGTCGGGTTCTCACCCTGGGCCGAGGCAGGAACGTCAGCTCCCGACCCGATTCGGGGTATTGGATGCAGGAGATGGGCACGCCCATCTGGAAGTGCCCGATGCAGGCCTGGTTGCAACCGATGCAGGCTCGGATCTCGTCCACGGCGTCGTGCTGGGCCTTATTCGCGATCGCCGGATCGCAGATCATCGCCCGGGTCATGATCGCCATGTCGGTGCGGCCTTCGGCGATGGCCTTCTCTGCCTCGTGGGGCTGGTTGATCCGTCCGGCGACCATCACCGGACGGTCGGTGACCTTCTTGACCTGTTCAGACAGGGTCGCGGCATAGGCCGGGTCGATCTGCATCGAGGGGACGATGTGCACCGCACCCTGCAGGGTCGAGGAGTCTCCGGCGGTGATCGAGAAGTAATCGAGGCAGTTCATCGCGTCGAGGTGGCCGATGAGGTCGAGAACCTCGGTGGCGACCAGACCGTCCTCGGTCTTCTCCTCTCCCGAGATCCTCAGGCCCACCACGACGCCTGGACCCACCGCTTCGCGAACCCCGGCGACGACCTCGGCGAGGAAGCGACGACGATTGGCCGGGCTGCCGCCGTATTCATCGGTGCGCGTGTTCACTCGCGGGTTGAAGAACTGAATCGGCAGGTACCCATGGCTGGCCACGATCTCGACGCCGTCGATGCCGGAGTCGGCGATGCGCTTCGCGGCGCTGGCATACCCGGCGATGATGTCCTTGATCGCGAAGGTGGTCAACGCCTCGGGGACGACCTTGAACCTCTCCTGTGGTTCGTCGCTGGGAGCCACGGCGCGAGGTGCCATGCCGCGCTCGCCGTCCATGACCTCACGGCCGGGGTGGAAGAGCTGGGCGAAGATGGCGGCACCGTGACGGTGGACCGCCTCGGCGACGGCCCGGTATCCGGGCACCGAGGAATCGTCGGTGGCCATAAGCACGTGGCTCGTGTAGCGGGCTGTCTCGTGGACGCCGGAGACTTGGAGGACGATCAGTCCGCAGCCGCCCCTGGCTCGCTCTTCGTGATAGGCGACGAGATCCTCGCCGATCATCCCGTGGTCATCGAGTACGGTGTCGTGGCCCGAGGACACGATGCGGTTGCGGATGGTCTTGGGTCCCAGCGTGATGGGTTCGAAGAGATGAGGGAACAGTGAAGACATGATCGTCCTTGATGCATGCGGGGTAGGTCCTGACAGGTAATTCATATCACGGTATTAATTACGATGGAAGGCCACGGTATTGATGACGGTGGAAGGCCTGGACAGCTGGCGCTCTGCTACAGGTCCGCGCCGTTCCCGCCGAAGGTGTCGCAGCTTCCGAGGCCGTTCTCGTATCCGCTGGTGAACCATTTCTGGCGCTGCTCGCTCGAACCGTGGGTGAAGGACTCGGGGTTGACCGAGCCCGAGGACTGCTTCTGGATGTGGTCATCACCGACGACGAATGCTGCGTTGAGGGCATCGTCGATCTGTTCTTGGGTGGGTGTCTGCAGGTAGGGCGTGCCGTTGTCGTCGGTCAAGGTGGTGACGTCGCCGAGCCACGCTCCGGCGTAGCAGTCGGCCTGGAGTTCGACGCGCACGCCGTTGCTGTCTGCTCCGGTGCCGTTGTTCGGATGATCGCTCATCGTGCCGGTGATGTTCTGGATGTGGTGGCCCCACTCGTGTCCGACGATGTAGAGCTGGGCGAGCTCGCCGGCAGAGGCACCGAATTGCTGCCGCATGATCTCGAAGAAGCTCGGATCGATGTAGACGCCCTGCTCGGGCGGGCAGTAGAAGGGGCCCACCGCATTCGAGGCGGTGCCGCACTGGGTTGAGGTCTGACCGTCGACGATGGTCAGCTGGGGAGGTTCGTAACCGTCGACGTGCTGGGACCAGTAGTCATCGAGGACGACCTGTGCACCGGCCATCCGGCAGTCGGTGGACGTGTTCGCGTCCTCGCCGGTGTCGCATTGGGCCATCTCTTCGACACCCGAGGACTGCGATGACTGCTCGCCGTCGAGCATGCCGCCGCCCACGAGCCCGGTGACATCGACGCCGAGCAGCGGGCCGATGAGGAAGACGAGGAGGCCCACGATTCCGACGCCACCGCCGGCGATGGCGGTGTTGCGTCCTCGTCGGCTGGTCTTGTTGCCCGAGATGTCAGCATTCGGATTGAAGGTCATAGCCATAAAGATACAACGGCTTGTCACCTCTCATGTGAGAATCGAGGCATGAGCTCACACCGCTCCCCCACCTCGGCGACTGCAGACAACACATCGGCGACTGCTGGCAGCACAACGGTCCGTGATCGTCTGAGCCCTGCCGGGCGACTCATCGGCCTCGACGCCGCTCGCGGAATCGCCCTGTTCGCGATGATGGTCACGCACATCTTCGCCTTGTCCGATCCCGAGGGCCTCCCGAGCTGGGCCGCCGTGTTCGCGGGGCGTGCCTCGGCGCTGTTCGCGGTCCTGGCCGGCTGTTCGCTGGTGCTCTCAACTCGGTCGCGGATGGCAGCTTCTGGACGTCTGCGCGATGCCGTGCCCAGTGTGCTCATCCGGGCCGGAGCGATCGTCATCATCGGACTGTGCCTGGGCTCGATCTCGTCACTGCTGGCGGTCATCCTCGTCAACTACGGGGTCATGTTCGCGATTGCGATGCTGTTTCTGCGCCTGCGCGCCAGCACACTCTTCGTCATCGCCGGTGCCTGGATGGTCCTCAGCCCAGTGCTCTCGATGCTCATCCGCAGTGAGTTCGGCCTGGAGCCGATGTATTCGTCGATGTCATGGTTCGACTTCGCGAGCCCACTGACCATGCTCCACGATCTGGTGCTCACCGGCTATTACCCGATACTGCAGTGGCTGTCGTACATCCTGATGGGGATGGCAGTCGCGAAGGTCGATATCGGCAAGCACCTCATGTCGCTCTTCGCCGCCGGTCTGGGGCTGTTTCTCGTCGGCAAGGGAGTCTCCTGGCTGCTCATCAACGTCGCTGGCGGCAGCCCTATCCTGGTTCGAGTCTCCGAGCTGTATGGGACCGATCTCAATGCGGCGCTGTTCACCGGCAGCTATGGGGTGACGCCGACGACGTCGTGGTGGTGGCTGGCGATCGCGGGCCCACACTCAAGCACGCCCTTCGACCTGCTGTCCACGGCTGGGACCGCGCTGACGACCATCGTTGTCTGTCAGTCGCTGGCAATGCTGCTGGGGCGCAGCACCTGGGTGCTGGCGCCGCTGACGGCTCCCGGCTCAATGCCCTTGAGCGTGTACTCCGCCCATGTCGTCCTGCTCGAGATCACACGCCCCTGGATCGAGGCCAATCCGATGCTCGGCGGTGAGGCGATGTCGCCGCAGACCGTCGAGTTCGGTCTGCATGCTCTCGTGTTCATCGGCTTCGCCCTGGTGTGGAAGCTGGCGATCGGTGCCCATGGCCCGCTTGAGGGTGGAGTCGCAGCGATCATCCGATCCGCGTCGCCGGTTCCGGGACCTGGACCAGTCCAAGGGTCTGGGCCTGGGTCTGGGCCTGGGCCGAGTCATAGCCCCGAACGGTCAGGGCCCGCGGCCGGCTAGGAATTCTGCTTCACACCCGCCCGATGCATATTGACGGCCTTGCGCATCGTTGACCTGGCGCGCTTGCGATCTCCGCACGCATCGTAGGCACAGGAGAGGCGGAACCATGAACGCCAGTCCTCGGGTGCGGCCTCTGCCTCGGCCTGGTACTGGCCGAAGGCTTCATCGGCGGATTCGCGGATGATCCTTCCGCCCGGAGATCGCGGAAGATCATCGACAGGCAGTCCACCCTCTGATTTGAGGATCCGCGCCAACTTCTCGGTCCGCGCACCGAACATGAGTTCGACGATCAGCGTCCAGGCTCCGATGAGCGGCAGGACGAAGAGTGCGATGCCCATCAGTCGTGGAATCAGATCGGGTTCCCTGACCAGAACCCATGCTCGATGCCCCATGAGGACGAAGTAGAAGACGAGCACCACTGAGACGACGATCGCCCCGATTTTTCCTTTGGACATCAGAGGTCGAGCATATTCTCGAGGCCATGCAGAAGGCCGGTGTAGTCGGAGATCGACCGCACTGCGGTGACGATTCCCGGCATGAACGCCGAGGAGGAATGTGAGTCCGTCCGGATCGTCAGGGCCTCGCCGCTGGAACCGAAGTGGATCTCCTCCGAGGCTGTCATGCCCTGCTGCCGGATCGCGTGCACATGGATGCCGTCGACGACCGCGCCGCGAGCACCGTTGGGATCGATTTCGGTGGCGTCAGGCACCGGAGGCAGGCCGGCATCGTTCCGGGCTGCCGCGATTCGCTGCGCAGTGTGGTTGGCCGTTCCCGACGGAGCGTCGAGCTTGCGTGGGTGGTGGATCTCGACCACCTCGGCGGAGTCGAAGTACGGTGCGGCCAGCTCAGCGAAGCGCATGGCCAGGACCGCGCCGATCGAGAAGTTCGGGGCGATGAGCACGGCGGTGTCCGCATGCTTGGCCAAGAGCTCTTCGAGACCGGACAGCTTCTCAGCGTCCCAGCCGGTCGTACCGACCACGGTGTCGATGTCATGCTCGACGAGGAAGCGCACGTTCGCCTCAGTCGAGGCGGGAACTGTGAGTTCGACCGCAACGTCGATGCTCTTCTCGAGCAGACTCTCCAGGGAGTCGCTGCTGCCCAGGGTCGCAACGAGTTCGAGGCCCTCGGCCTCGGTGATGGCGTCGACAGCCTGGGCGCCCATGCGGCCCTGTGCTCCGATGACGGCTACCCGAATCGCATTCATAAGTTCGTAACTCCTTGCTCGACGATCTCCGCAGGCCAGTCTAACGACTCACGGCGCTGCCACCGTCATCAGGTGACGTGATCGGCAGCCGACGACCCGAGGCTCGTTGATCGCCGCGCAGGCGCTGCGCAGCCTTTACCGGAGTTGCACGAAAACGGCGGCCCCGCCGCGATGGGTCGGAGCCGCCGTTTCAGGGTCTGTACGGCTATCAGCCGAGCAGGAGGCCCTTGGTCTGAGCCACGGCGCGGTCGAAACGTGCGCCTGCATCTGCCCAGTTCACGATGTTCCACCAGGCTTTGACGTAGTCAGGCTTGACGTTCTGGTAGTCGAGGTAGAAGGCGTGCTCCCACATATCGAGCTGGAGAACCGGGGTTCCGCCGAGCTGGATGTCCGACTGCTGGTCCTTGAGCTGTTCGATGAAGAGGTTTCCACCGAGCTGATCGTAGACGAGCACGGCCCAGCCGGAGCCCTGGATCGTCGTGGCTGCCGTGGTGAAGTGCTCACGGAACTTGTCGAAGGAGCCGAACTGGTCGTCGATGGCCGCTGCGAGTTCGCCCACGGGCTTGTCGCCGCCGTCTGGAGACATGTTGTTCCAGAAGATCGAGTGGTTGACGTGTCCGCCGAGGTTGAACGCGAGATCGCGGGTCAGCTTCGGCACGTTGGCGAGGTTTCCGCTTTCGCGGGCTTCTGCCAGCTGTTCAACAGCGGTGTTGGCACCCTTGACGTAGGTCGCGTGGTGCTTGTCGTGGTGCAGCTCCATGATGCGAGCCGAGATGTGCGGCTCAAGTGCGGAGTAGTCGTAGGGCAGTTCCGGAAGGACGTACTGCTCAGCCATGAAATTCCTCCTGAAGAGAATTGATGTCCGCCAGAGTCGGCGGCTTCGTTTCGACCCTATAGCAGGGTCTCATCTCGAACAACACGGTAGTCGTGAGGACTATTCCAGATGACGCCAAGTGACCTCGGAAAAGATCGCAGCGCCGCATGAATGCATCCAGGCGCCACACGAATGCATCCACACGAAATCACACAGTGTCAGGGCAGATTCCGCGAGATCAGCAGCCGCATGATGTCTGAGGTCCCCTCTTCGATCTCCTCCAGCTTCGCATCGCGCATCCACTGCTCGACGGGGTGCTCGCGCGAGTAGCCCCAGCCGCCCAGGGTCTGGACTCCGGCCCAGGTGCAGAACATCGCCGTCTCTGAGGCACCCAGTTTGGCCATGGCTGCCGAGGCGGTGACCTTCTCCCGCGGCACCGCCTCCCCCGCATCGACCATGCGGGCGGTGTTGAGGACCTGCAGCCAGGCGGCATCGATGCGCGCGGCCATGTCTGCCAGCCGGAAGGCCACGGACTGGTGTTCGATGATCGTTCTGCCGAACTGTGTGCGTTCACGCGCATAGTCGCGGGCGTATTCGTAGGCGGCCCTGGCTGTGCCCAGTGCCGCGGCGCCGAGGACCACGCGGGAGATGTCGAAGGTGCGCATCAGTCCGTAGAAGCCCTGCCCCTCCGCGCCGAGGCGATTGGTACTCGGGACGAACGCGTCGGAGAAGAAGATCTCCCGGCACACGATCGCACGTTGGCCCATCTTCTTCATCGGTGCCCCGAACTCCATGCCTTCGGTCTCGCGCGGCAGGAGGAAGGCGGTGACTCCTTGTGAGCGCTGCGCAGGGTCGGTCTTGGCGAAGACGACATAGCCCTCGGCGAGTCCCGCGTTCGAGATCCAGGCCTTCTGTCCGTTGAGTAGGTAGCCGCCGTCGACAGATTCGGCCCTGGTGGTGATCGAGGCGGAGTCGGATCCAGACCCCGGCTCGGTAGTCGCCAGCGCGGTGAACATCGGTTCCGGTCCGGTCAGAGGGCGCAGCCAGGTCTCTTTCTGCTCCTCTGTTCCCAGTGCCAGGATCGGATCGGCGAAGAAGCCGTTGGAGCACAGAAGGTTGCCGATGCCGGGGTCCCCGAAACACAGCTGCTCTTGGACGAGGCATTGTGTGAAGACGTCGGTGAAGCCGCCGCCTCCGTACTCCTCGGGGATCATGAAGTCTGTGATGCCCACGCGCGCGGCCTCGTGGAACAGCTCGACCGGAGATCGGGTGTCTGCTTCGTCGACGGCAGGACCCGCCGGTCGGATCTTGTCCTTCGCGAAGGTCCGGCACAGTTCGATGATGTCGTTCTGCTCATCGCTCAGCGGCCAGGGTGTGTAGCTCATGGCTCTCTCCTCGTCTCGTTCGAATTCTCACTCGGCCGGGCAGCACCCAGCATGTCCGTGGCGGCGCGGGAGTCCTCGGTCATGTGGATCAGGGTGGGTCCGGCGAAGTCCTCGGCCTGCTGCAGTGCCGTCGTCAGCTGCTCCTGAGTCTCGATGTGGAGACCGCGAGCGCCCATCGACTCGGCCAGTGCCGGGAAGTCGGGTCCCAGCAGTGCCACTCCCGCAGGAGTATCGCCGCGATCGGCCATCTCGTTGCGGATCTCCCCGTAGCCGCCGTTGTCGACGATGATGACGGACATCGACACCTGGGCCTGCACAGCCGCGGCGAGTTCGACGATCGTGAACATCGCTCCGCCGTCGCCCTCGATCGCCACGACCCTGGCCTCGGGCACGGCGAGTTTCGCACCGATCCCCGCGGGCAGCCCGTATCCCAGGGTTCCGGCGCCTGCCGGGTAGAGGAAGCGATCTCCTCTGCGCGCCGCCCATCCGGTCTGCACCCCGTAGTAGCAGCACATCGTGGAATCCGCGGCGACGATGACAGGTGAGGTCGCCGAGGTGGTGTAGTCGTTGAGTGCTCCGCACAGCTGTGACCAGGGTGCGCCTTCGGTCTTGGCAGCGTCCGTGATCGTGTCCTGCCAGCCGCGCAGCCACTCGATTGCCGCCCGGGTGAGGCTGGTCGATCTGGTCTGGTGCAGCCGGTGCGTCAGCGCGATCGTCGCGTCCTTCGCGTGGGCTGGGATCGGGTGGCTGACGCGGGCGTTGCGCAGCATCTGCACCTCGTCGAGGTCGATGCGAACGACCGTGTGCGGCAGCGGCAACGGCTCGGGCCAGAAATCGCTGGGAGCCAGTTCCGTGCCGATGGCCACCACGGCATCGGCAGCACCGAGCACCTCCGGCAGCGCTTCGAGGACTCCGATGGCGCCGAGGCTGTTGACGAACTCATCGTCGATCGTTCCCTTCGCGTTCGAGGACAGGATGACCCCGGCCCCGAGTACCTGGGAGAGCTCTTCCACCTCCGCTCCGGCGCTGCGCGCCCCGGCCCCGACGATGATAAGGGGGCGCTGGCAGGTTGCCAGCGCCTCGGCGGCTGTCCTGATCGCCGACGGCTGCGGAGCAGGGTTGGGACGGGCCAGAGCCGGGTGCAGCCAACCGGGTCCGGTGGCTTCGATGAGATCGAGTGGGATCTCGATGTAGGCGGGGCGGGTTCGGCCGGTGCGCATGCGTGAGAGTGCCTGTCCGACCGCAAGGGAGACCTCACCGGGACTGGTCACCCGGTGGCTGTCGCCGAGGACGGCGTCGATGGCCTGACTCTGGTTACGCACCTCGTGGAGGAGTCCGTTGCCGCGTCCGGGATGGGTCAGGGGCATACCGGGGCTGACGAGCAGGACCGGGACCGAATCGGTGAAGGACTGCAGCAGCGCGGTCAGTGCATTGAACACCGCCGGTCCCGTCGTTGTGACGACGACCTGCACCTCACCGGTGACGCGAGCCGCGCCGTCGGCCATGTATCCGGCCCCCTGTTCGTGGCGAGGTGAGACGATGTCGATTCCCTCGGCAGCCAGCTGTGCGAAGATCTCGAGATTGTGGGTCCCTGGGATCCCGTAGACCCGCGAGATTCCCTCGGCTCTCAGCGCCCGGGCCAGGTGCGCACCGCCGGTGATCTCTGCCTGTTCCTCTGTCATCGTGACTCCTTGTCGGGGTTGTCGGTGCTGCCGTCGTTATGGATGCTGCTGTCGTTGTCGGTGCTGCCGTCGTCGTCTCGGTTCGTGACGACGAGCGCGTCGACGGCCAACGCTCCGTCCGGGGTGACGCGCACCGGGTTGATCTCGATCTCCTGGATCTCGTTGCTGCCGGCGATCAGACGGGAGACCGAGACGATGATCTCGGCCAGTTCGTCGAGGTCCGTCGCACGCCGACCTCGCCATCCTGTGAGCAGCCGATAGCACGTGAGCCGGGAGACCATGTCGAGAGCTTCTGCATGCGAGACCGGCGCCAGCTCGAGCCAGGTGTCGCCGTAGAGCTCCGTCTCGGTTCCTCCGGCTCCCACCATCACAATCGCCCCGAAGTTCTCGTCCTGGCGTCCGCCGACCAGGATCTCGACGGCCCCATCGCGGGTGTCCATCTCCTCGACGATGTACTCACCCTCGCCGAGGCGGCCCACCATCTCCACGTAGGCGTCTTCGAGGGCTGTGGCATCGCCGAGGCCGAGGGCGATCGCCCCGAGTTCGGTCTTGTGCGCGGGCCAAGAGGCCTTGAGTACGAACGGCGGTGTCAGATCCGAGCCGGCCACCACCTCGGCGAGCTCGGCTCCGCGACTCAGCGTCAGGGCCCGCGGCACCGGCACCCCGGCCGCGCTGATCGTGTCCCGGGCCGCACCGTACCCGGTCCCCCAGGGCGTCACCGGACCCGACCGCTCCAGAGCCTCGGTGATTCGACCGGAATGGGAGGCGTAGAACCCGGCTCCGGCAACGACGCGCATGACCGATTCGATCGAGGTGTAGACGGGTATCGAGTTCTCCCACAGGGCCGCGACGGCCTGCGAATCGGCACTCATCGAGTGGACGATGAGTGGCTTGCGATGACTGTGCACGGACTCACCCAGCCTGCTCACCTCGGCCAGCTCCGCGTCGAGGAGAGCAGGGATGTCCTCGCCGTAGCAGCCGAAGTATCCGCTCAGGACGACTGCGTCGATGGCTTCATCGGCCAGGAGCGCATCGACGAGACGTGAGTGGACGGACAGGTCGGCCTCCCCTGCCCCGTCGAGGTCGATCGGATTGTCGATGTGACCGGCCTGCGGCAGATTCTCTGCGACCCTGGTGCGTGTGAGAGCGTCAAGGACGTTGACGCGCAGACCGTGGGACTCGGCTCGGTCTGCGGCGATCGCGCCCTGCCCGCCTGAATCGGAGATGACGGCGATCCTCCTCCCCGCAGGCAACCAGGACGTGGCGAGGAAACCGGCCAGCTCAACCGCCTCGCCGGGTGTCGAGAGTCGGATTGCACCGGCGGCGCGGCAGGCGGCATCGACCGTGTCCATCGCCGAGGTGAGCGATCCGGTGTGCGATCGCGCAAGCCTGGCTCCGGCGTCCGATTGGCCCGTGGTGAGGATCATCGTGGGCTTCCCCGCCGCACGCAGTGCCTGCATGGCCGACACCAGGGCGCTGCCGCCGGTGAATGACTCTAGGTAGAGCACGACCTGCGTGGTGGCGGCATCGTCGACCAGGGAGGACAGGATCTCTGCGGCCCGGACGTCCGACTGTCCGCCGATGGAGGCGAAGCGTGAGATCCCGAGGCCGCTGCGTGCGGAGAGGGTGGCGATCTCCGTTCCCAGTTGGCCGCTCTGCGTCACCACGGCCAGGGACCCGGGGGTGAAGTTGCCCCAAGCCAGAAGCAGATCATTGCTCGCATCGACGACGCCCAAGGACGACGGGCCGATGAGGCGGGCTCCTGCGGAGATGATTCGCTGGGCCACCTCGGCGGCGCCGGGCACCCTGGCCGAGATGATGAGGAAGGCTCGCACTCCTGCGGCCAATGCCTCATCGACGACGGCCGGGACCCCGCTGCCCGGGATCGAGATGACAAGGAGCTCCGGTGTCTCAGGCAGCTCAGCGAGGCTGGGGAAGGTGGGTTCACCCTGGATCGAGGCGACTCGTGAGTTGATGAGATGGACCCGGCGCCGATGTGTTCCCTTCAACGCTCCCGCGGAGAGCCAGAATCCCCATTTGGCCGGGTCGTTCGAGGCTCCGAGGACGGCGACGCTGCCGGGGTCGAAGAACCGATCCATGGCTCTAACGCTCTGCCTTGGCGGCGGCCATCTGATCAGTGTCCCCTGAATCGACCCCGATCGTTGAATCGACCCCGATCGCTGGATCGACCCTGATCGCTGGATCAGGCGTAGCCCGGAGCGCTTCGAGGTTCGCATCCACCCGGGACTGTGCCGCCTGCCGGGGCGTGATTCCCAAACGGTCGGCATCACTGAGCACCTGAATCGTGAGTTCGCGCAGAGTCTCGGTGACCAGGGACCTGCTGTCGTCCCAGCTGCCGTCGACATCGCCGAACGTCACCCACCACCACCACGCATTCGTCGCGGAGTTCGCGAGAAAATCGGGAACAACCGTGACCCCTCGGGCCTGCAGGCGTTCTTCCGCATCGGGCAGCACGGGCATGTTCGCGGCCTCGACGATGAGCCCGGCGGTGATGGCCTCACAGTTCGCACGCGTGATCGCGTAGCTGACTGCCGCAGGGACAAGCACATCGCAGTCAGCGGCCAGCCAGTCTCTGCGATCACCGTCCACATCAGCGGGACGAAGTGTGGCTCGGTCGATGCCGCCGAAGGGATCGCGTGTGTCCAGCAGGGCCTCGACGTCGAGTCCGGCCGGGTTGGACACGAACCCGTCGGCATCAGCGATGCCGACGATGCGCACTCCCGCCTCGGCGAGGAATCGGGCGCTCGCCCCACCCATCGATCCGAATCCCTGGATCACTGCGGTCGAGTCGGCCGGGTCCCTCCCCTCGGCTTCGAGTGCGGCGATCGCCGAGGTGGCCACTCCCAGGCCGCCGACGAGCTCATCCTGAGCCAGACCGTCGACGACCGCAGAGAAGGCGGTGGCCGTCCGCGCCCTGGCCGCTTCCGGGTCACTCAGCAGCTTCTCCACGGCCGACAGGCCGCTGCCGAGCTCACGCCTGGCAAGGATCTCGTCGATATCGTTCTGGCGCACGCCCAGGTCCTCGCCCAGTGCCCAATAGGCGCGCATGATCGGATTCACGGCGACGAGGAACCTCTCGAGGATGTCGGTGGCTCCGGGAGCACGTGGGTCGAAGTCGATGCCGCCTTTCGCACCGCCGACGGGAACATAGCGCCGGCCAGGACGCAGATGGATCGCCTCCTTGCGCGTCATCCCCTGAGCCAGACCCCGCACCTCCTCGAGAGTGCATCCCTGACGCATTCTCAGCCCGCCCGAGGCTGTTCCCCTCACCAGCGTGTCGATGACGACGAATCCGTGTGCTCCAGTGATCGGATCCTGCCAGGTGATGTCCATGAACATGTCGCTCCCAAGGGTTTTACTGAATCGCTGTTCAGTTAGGTTGAGATCACCAGTCTGACCGTCGGAGGGCTGCCTCGTCAAGAGTGTCGGAGCGAGAGTTCCGGGATCATTCCAATTCGCGTGCGACGAAGGCATCGACCCAAGCGGATAGGGTCTTAGGCGACACGCTTTCAGGGTTGAAGATGAGTTGGACTGCGAGCCCGTCGAGGTACGCGAGGATCCTCGTGGCGCAGCCATCGGCCAGCTCTGCGACGGCGGCTCCTGTGGGCTCGTTCGCGGAGGCTTCCGTGGCCATTCGGACGGGGCTGAATCGGAATTCCTTCGCCTCGAGCCCAGCGACGATGAGCTCGGACAGTATTGTCTTCCACTCTCGGTCAAGTGTGGAGAACGTCGACTTCACCCCATCGTCGAAGAGTCCGGCAGACCACCCGTCGATCCAGATCTTCCAGCTCCTCGTCGAGCCTGTCGGCATGTACCACTGGATGACATCTCTGAGCCGCTGCGATGCTGGCTTCTGCGTCGCGGCGAGTCGACGCGCGCGATAGAGGTCGTTCTCCCCGGCGTGGGCGAAGGCTGCGGCGACGAGTGCTTCCTTCGTCACGAAGTGGTAGATGACCAGGCTCGGGCTCAGTCCCAGCCGTGCGGCGACATCGGCGACTCGGAGGGTGCGCAGGCCGGTGCTTTCGATCTCCTCCACGGTCGCAGCCAGGATCTCGTCCCGACGCACCGATGCGCTCTTTCGCGACATGAACCTCTCCCCCACACAGACAGAAATGGCTGTACAACAAGAATCTTGTTGTACAGCCATTCTAGATGCTCACGGTTCGGAGCCTGCGGGCATCGCCTCAGGCCAGCGTCATCTCATCCTCAGCGCAGAACGACGTCGGCCTGTGGACCCACGAGAGACAGCGACTTCGGGCGACCCATGAGGTCTCCTGCCATCGTCGACACCTGCTCCGCCGTGACCGAGCGGACGCGTTCGATGAGGTCGAGCGGAGATTCGAGTGGGATTCCGAAGATCTCCGATCGGGCCAGTCGATTCATCCGTGCGGCCGAGGACTCGAGCCCGAGGATCATCGAACCCGAGAGCTGGGAGACGATCGCGTCCAGTTCGGTGCGACTGGGCACCTCCTGCGCCAGACGGTCCCATTCGGCCAATGCCAGGTCGACGACGGCCTGCCCGTTCTCCGGTGTGCAGCCGGCGTAGATGCCGAACGTTCCGAAGTCGGTGAACTGGCTTGCCACGCAGTTGACGGCGTAGGCGAGACCGCGTTCTTCTCGCACGCTCTGGAAGAGCCGGGAGGACATTCCGCCGCCGAGCATCGTCAGCAGCACCGAATAGACGAAGCGATCCGGATGGCCCTCTTCGAGACCCTCGCAGCCGAGCAGGATTCCCAGCTGTTCGGTGTCTTTGACCGTGTGTGAGCGACCCGAATGGAACGTCGGCACCTCACGTGCGCCGCGGCCAGGCACCCCGCCTGCTGTCGCGGCGGGGCTGTCCCAGGTGTGTGAGCCGGCCTGGGAGCCGACACCGGCCTGAGCCAATGCGTCATCGACCATTCCCAGGACTTCCTCGTGGGTGGCACCGCCGGCGGCGGCGATGACCAGACGCGGGGGAACATAGGTTGTCGAGTGGTGATCGAGGAGTGTGTGATGGCCCAGCACGCGGATCTGGTCCTTCGTCGCGCCGACTGGGCGTGCCAATGGGTGGTCGCCGAAGATGAGCTCGTCGAAGTCATCGAAGAGGACGTCGCCGGGGTCGTCGGCCGACATTGCCAACTCTTCGATGATGACGCCGCGTTCGCGTTCGAACTCCTCGGCGTCCAGGTTCGAGTTCGAGACCATGTCGACGAGCAGCGAGGTGATGTCCGACAGGTCCGTAACCAGGCAGCGCGAGTAGTAGCAGGTGAGCTCCTTGGCCGTGATGGCGTTGGAGTCTCCTCCGGTCCGGTCGAAGGCTGCCGCGATCGTCTTCGCGTCCTTCGTCGGCGTTCCTTTGAAGAGCATGTGTTCGAGGAAATGGGTCGATCCGGCGGTCTCGGTCGATTCGTCGCGCGAACCTGCCGCGACCCAGATGCCGATGGTCTCCGACGCCAGTCCGGGCATGTGTTCGGTGGTCACTGTCAAACCACCGGGGAGGACAGACCGATCGATTCGGCTGCCCTCCCCGGTGTGAGAATCCTTGAGTATCAGTTGTCTGATTCCTCTTCTGCTTCTTCGTCATCGTCGCCGACAGGCGAGAGTGACAGCTTGCCGCGGTCGTCGATCTTCGTGATCTCGACCTGGACCTTCTGGCCGACTCCGACGACGTCTTCGACGTCCTCGACTCGCTTCCCATCGTTGAGCTTACGCAGCTCGGAGATGTGCAGCAGGCCGTCCTTGCCCGGTGTCAGGGAGACGAATGCGCCGAAGCTCATCGTCTTCACGACAGTTCCGAGGTAACGTTCGCCGACCTCGGGCACCTGCGGGTTGGCGATGGCGTTGATCATCGAGCGGGCGGCATCTGCGGCTGCTCCGTCGGCGGCACCGATGAGGACGGTTCCGTCGTCTTCGATGCTGATGTCAGCGCCGGTGTCTTCCTGCATCTGGTTGATCATCTTGCCCTTGGGTCCGATGACCTCGCCGATCTTGTCGACCGGGATGTTCACCGAGATGATGCGCGGAGCAGTCGGAGCCATCTCTGCCGGAGCATCGATGGCCTCGGCGATGACGTCGAGGATGACCATGCGGGCTTCCTGCGCCTGCTTGAGGGCGGCACCGAGCACCGAGGCGGGAAGGCCGTCGAGCTTGGTGTCGAGCTGGATCGCAGTGATGAAGTCACGCGTACCGGCAACCTTGAAGTCCATGTCGCCGAAGGCGTCTTCGGCACCGAGGATGTCGGTCAGTGCCGCGTATGCGGTCTGATCACCGGTGTCGGTGGAGATGACGTCGGAGACGAGTCCCATGGCGATGCCTGCGACGGGAGCCTGCAGCGGCACACCAGCCGAGAGCATGGCCAGAGTCGATGCACAGACCGAACCCATCGAGGTCGAGCCGTTGGATCCGAGTGCCTCTGAGACTTCGCGGATGGCGTAGGGGAAGTCCTCGCGCTTGGGCAGAACCGGCACGAGTGCACGTTCAGCCAGTGCACCATGTCCGATCTCGCGGCGCTTCGGGCTGCCCACACGACCGGTCTCTCCGACCGAGTAGGGCGGGAAGTTGTAGTGGTGCATGTAGCGCTTCGTGGTCACAGGCGACAGAGAGTCGATGTGCTGTTCGAGCTTGAGCATGTTCAGCGTGGTGACACCGAGGATCTGGGTCTCTCCACGCTCGAAGATGGCCGAGCCGTGAGCGCGTGGGATCACGTTGGTCTCGGCAGTCAGAGGACGGATGTCCTTGAGACCACGACCGTCGATGCGGATCTGCTCGGTGAGGATGCGCTTGCGCACAACCTGCTTCGTCAGAGCGTTGAGGGCCCCGGCGATTTCCTTCTCGCGGCCGGCGAAGCGTTCGCCGAGCTTGTCGAAGAGCTCAGACAGCAGAACTTCGCCGGCTGCTTCGCGTTCCTGCTTGTCAGCGATCTGGAAATTCTCGGTCTGCTTGGCTTCGGCGAGTTCGCGCACAGCCTCGTAGACGTCGTCCTGGTAGTCCTTGAAAACAGGGAACTCGACGGTGGGCTTGGCTGCACTGTCGGCCAGCTCCTGCTGCGCACGGCAGAGTTCGCTGATGAAGGGCTTCGCGGCTTCGAGTCCCTCGGCCACAACCTCTTCGGTCGGTGCGGTGGCACCGGACTTGATGCGGTCGATGGCGTTGTCGGTGGCTTCTGCCTCGACCATCATGATCGCAACGTCGTCACCGACGACACGGCCGGCGACGACCATGTTGAAGACGGCGTCATCGAGCTGCGAGTGGTTCGGGAAGGCAACCCACTGGCCGTCGATGAGTGCGATGCGCACGCCGCCGATGGGACCGGAGAAGGGCAGTCCGGAGAGCTGAGTCGACATCGAGGCCGCGTTGATGGCGAGTGCATCGTAGATGTGGTCGGGGTGGATCGACATCACTGTGACGACGACCTGAACCTCGTTGCGCAGTCCCTTCACGAAGGAGGGGCGCAGAGGGCGGTCGATGAGGCGGCAGGTGAGGACCGCGTCGGTCGAGGGGCGTCCTTCACGGCGGAAGAACGAACCGGGGATGCGACCCGCGGCGTACATGCGCTCTTCGACGTCGACGGTCAGAGGGAAGAAGTCGAAGCCCTCACGGGGGTTCTTGCCCGCCGAGGTGGCCGAGAACAGCATGGTTTCGTCGTCGAGGTAGGCGACGGCAGAACCGGCGGCCTGCTGTGCAAGCCGTCCTGTTTCGAAGCGGATGGTGTGTGAACCATAGCTGCCATTGTCAATGTGCGCTACGGCGGATTCAGGGTTGAGTCCCACGTATTCTCCTTGTTTGTAACCGGTACGCGGACACCTTCGAAGAATGAAGGCGAAAGAAGCCCGCGTCGATCCGGTGGATATTGGCTCGGACAACCCCATGGATCCAAGCCGGTCATCGATCGGGGCCCACGGAAACAGCATGCACATGCGTGCTCTTCCGGAAGCCACTACCGAGGACCGAAAAACGTCCATGGCATGGTTGTCCACGTTGAAGTCTACCGCAGTTGCCCCTGTGAGCCATTGCCTCGCATTCCTCCCGGGCATGCCATGGGTAGTCGAGCTGCCGCGGACAACGAAGAAGCGCCCTGCATGATGCAGGACGCTTCGTTTCGTCTGAGGTGTCTCGTCCGAGTCTGTGTCAGTTCGTCCGAGTCGCGCTCAATGTCATGGGGCTGGTCTCAGCGACGCAGGCCCAGGCGCTTGATGAGCGAGCGGTAGCGCTCGATCTCGACGCGCTGCAAGTACTTGAGCATCCGGCGGCGCTGGCCGACGAGGAGCAGCAGGCCACGACGCGAGTGGTGGTCGTGCTTGTGATCCTTGAAGTGTTCGGTGAGCTCGGTGATCCGGCGGGTCAGCAGCGCAACCTGAACCTCGGGAGAACCGGTGTCGCCCTCGTGAGTTGCATATTCCTTGATGACTTCTTGCTTTTCAGCAGTACTGAGAGCCATGGACTTCTCCTTTTGATCGTTGCGCGGCGCCGAAACCTGTCAGTCTCAGCACTATCGAACCGCGGCCGGTGAAAACGGCAAGGTTCAGTTTATCAGGTGTGGAGCACCTCGCGCACATCGGCAATGTCCTCGTGCATCTTCACGACGAGCTCGTCCATGCCGGTGAACGTCACCTGTCCACGGATGCGTGAGACGAACTCGAGAGTCATATGCCTGCCGTAGACGTCGAATTCACCGAACTCCTTGTCGAGGACATGCGCCTCGACCCGTCGGACGCTGCCTTCGAATGTGGGGTTGGTGCCCACCGAGATGGCTGCGGGGTATGCCAGGTCTTCATCGGAGAATGTCGCCCACCCGGCATAGACACCATCGGCGGGAATGAGGCCCTCGGCATCTTCGGACAGGTTCGCAGTCGGGAATCCGAGGTCGCGACCGCGGGCGTCGCCGTGGACGACGGCCCCTTCGACCCGGTGGTAGCGACCCAGCTGATCGGCAGCCTCGGCGACATCTCCGCCGACGATCTGATCCCGGATCCGCGAGGAGGAGTAGCGTCCCCCGCGCCCGACCTCCTCGATCGTCTCGGTCCGGAATCCGTATTTCTCGCCGAGGTGGCGCAGAGTCTCGATGGTGCCTTCGTTGTCCTTGCCGAACCTCACGTCATCACCGACGACGACGATCTCACAGCCCAGGGCCTCAACGAAGTAGGTGCGCACGAACTCCTCGGCACTCTGGGCCGCGAAGTCGAGGTCGTAGTGCTGGACGAACAGGGCGTCGATGCCGGTGTCCGCGATGAAATCGGCCTTCTGCTCGGTGCTCGTGATCATCAGCGTCGGCTCGTCAGAGCGGTGGACCGTGCGCGGGTGCGGGTCGAAGGTCATGGCCACGGAGCGCAGAGAGCGCTCGCGGGCCAGTGCCGCTACGGCTTGGAGAACAGTCTGGTGACCGCGGTGGACCCCATCGAAGTTGCCCAGGGTCACGACGGTGCCGACATCGTCGGTCCCGACCTCATTCAGTCCGTGATAAAGCTCCACTCGACGCTTGCTCCTTCCGTGCACCGACTCAGGTTATCGCAGAGATGTTCTCACGTGCTAACCCACGCTCGCCTCAGGAGATGACGGCCCAGCCGATCACGCCGACCAGGGATGCGATCGCGATGGAGAGGAACGTTCCGATGATGAATCGCTCGCCCGCGGCCGCCGAGGATTTGATCTCCGCGAAGCGCCCGAGCCCTTTGACTGCGACGACGACGGCCATGAGTTCGGGCCTGCCCAGCACGATGGCTCCGGCGATGAGTGCGCGCTCGACGATGCCGATCCACATTCCGCCGCGCAGGACTTCGATGTCCTCGCTGCCGGTGCGACTCGGCTTCGAGCCGGGCCCGTCGTGGGTCATCCGCAGGAACAGCGGAACGAGCAGGTAGCCACCCGCTGCGGACACGATCGCCGCAATAGCAGCGATGAGTACGTCAAACCACATGGTCACCTGCCTGAGAGTCGCTGTCCCCGGTCTCTCCTACATGGGCCAGGTGGAAGGTCGACAGTGCGCAGGCACCCTCGATGAGTTCCACACCGCCCGGGGAGAGCACCCTGGACACAGCCTGTTGGGAGACGTCGAAGTGTTCAGCGATGTCGTGCTGAGTGGAGTCGGGATGGTCAAGCCTGCGGTCGATGTAGCGCCGAGACTGGGACCGGATGTTCTCGAACGTCCAGACCACCAGGCGCAGGGCGCTTTCAGCCAGGTTCGAGTGCTCGGTCTCCGGGTCGACGACAAGATGAGCGGGTGCACCCTTTGCGGCCTCGACCGCGCGCCTGGCTGCATAGAAGGCCTCTCCCCTGCCCTCGGCGGTGGAAGTCGGCAATGGAGTGTCGACCGGGCCGACTCCGATTCCGATATGCCACCCGGTCCGTGCGGCCAGCAGACGGACGGCCAGAGTCACCTGCTCGGGTGAGTCGAGAACGCCCTGCACCTCATCGCCGATCGTGCGCTCGAAGCCCCGCTGGGTCTCGACGCGGGTCAGAATATCGAGCAGCCCGGGCACCTCATCAGTGCGTTCACGAGATCCCCGCTGGTCGATGGTCATGACGTACATGACTCAAGTACACCAAAGTCCACCACGATAAACAACCGTTTCGGTTGTATCTATCGAATACAATCGATTACGTTGTATTGCCGGCGGCGTCATTGCGATCTCAGGCGAGGTCGATGGCGAAGGCCGTCTGGGATTTCAGCACTCCCCCGGCTCGTACCTCGGCGATCGAGACGAGCTCCTCGCCGACGATCACGGCCACCTCACTACCCTGATCCGGGCTCCGCTCGGTGCCGATCGTCTTGCCCTGCATCAGAGCCTTGGCCTCCGCGGAATCGACGTCCACGGTCGGAAGCAGGGTCCGGGCCACCTCGGCGAGAGAGGTCAGCGCGGGCGCTTCGGCGTCGAGATCATCGGGGATCGTCACCGCTTCATCGAGGCTGAAGGCTCCCACTCGAGTGCGCCGCAGAGCGGTGAGATGACCATGGACGCCGAGGCTGCTGCCGAGATCTCGCGCGAGTGCACGAACATAGGTCCCCGACGAGCAGTCGACTTCGACGTCGACATCGATGTGGCCTTCCGCAACCGAGTACCGAGTGGCGAGGATGGTGAAATCTGAGATCTCGACTCGGCGCGCCTTGAGCTCAACGTCTTCACCGGCACGGACGCGGGCGTAGGAGCGTTGGCCGTTGACCTTGATCGCGGAGACCGCACTGGGAACCTGGTCGATGGAGCCTCTCAAAGCTGAGACGCCGTGGGCGATCCCAGCATCGGTGACTGCCGACAGTGCCGCAGGCTTGGCGAAGAGGTCTGGCTCGGAGTCCGCGTCATCGGTCGGCGTGGCCGATCCGAGACGGATCGTGGCCAGATAGGTCTTGGACACACCGGTGATGTAGCCCAGAAGCTTGGTCCCGCGGCCCAGCCCGAGGACGAGGACGCCCGTGGCCATGGGATCAAGGGTTCCGGCATGCCCGACCTTGCGGGTGCCGTACCAGCGCCGAATCCGAGAGACGACGCCGTGGGAAGTCAGGCCTTGGGGCTTGTCGCAGACAAGGACACCCTGCGGGGAAGTATCGCTCACGTGTCAGGTTCGATCAGTTGAACGAGACGTGCACGTGGTCGAAGTGGTTGTCGGTGGGTGAACCACGGTCTTCCATGCTGCTCCAACCACTGCCCGGGTTCCAGATGCGCTGTTCCCAGATCACGTACTTGACGTTGAGTGCTCCGGAGTTCTGGATCAGGTACTCGGCGATGCGGTCGCCGGTGGCGCCGGTGATCATCACGTCCACGGCCGCGCCGGTGTGATGGTCCGAGGTGCCGGAGCCTGGCCGAACGCCACCGTAGGTTTTGACTTCGGGGAACTTCGCACACACGGCGCGATAGCCGTTGACGGCATTGGGCTGCAGTCCGGATTCGATCGAGGATGAGACCGAGCACGGTTCGTTCGAGATGCCCTCTGGAGTGTCAGAACCCTCAGATGACTTCTCATCCGAATCGGAGGACTTCTCGTCGGATGACTTCGCACTGCCGGACTCCGTCTGCGCCTTCTCCGTCGTCGGGGACGGCTTGGGCTTGGGAGTCTTGACGTCGAGTGTCGTCTTCGAGGTCTTGTTCTTGTACTTGGGATCGTCCTTGACGTCCTTGAGGTATTCTTCGCCGGCCTTCTCGCGCTGGGCGTCGATCTCATCCTGGCTGACGGCCGAGGGGCTCGACTTGGCCTGCTGCGCAGAGGTGTCAGCGGCCTCGGTCGTGACATTGCCGGCCTCAGGCGGGCTCATGACGACGGTGGAGCCGACGACGGCAGCGGTGGCAGCGGCCGGAACCGCGATCGCGGCAACGACGGGACGCTGCCTGACAGTCGCCAGCACAGAGGTGGCGGTCGACGGTGCGTCCGAGGAGTGCCGACCGGAAGAGCGCTTGCTGGCGGGGGTCAGATCCCGGACCAGCTGCTTAGCAAAGCCAGGCTTTGGCGAAGAGTGCTTACCCAATTCAGAAATCCCTTAACAGAGTCGTAATCATTTCGTTACCAGAAAAAGTCTAAACGAGAAGTGAAAGATTACAAAACTGTTACGTGAAGTTTTTTCGCGAGAGTGACAGAGATCGCGGTTGAGCGCACGAATCCCGCCGCGCTCAACTGAGAGGACACTGCCGGAGCACTGTCGCATCGGTGGTCCGTTACAGCGCTGTGACCAGTCAGCCTTCCTCGTCGGCCTTCTTGTAGGGGTCTTCGTCCCCCGCGGGCTTCGCGTCCTTGGCCAGTCCGGCCACCCGAGCGTCATCTGCTGCGGCCTTGGCGAGGAGACCGTCAAGGTGAGCGGCGGCCTCCGGCACGGCGTCGGCAATGAATTCGAGGCTGGGAGTCAGCCGGATCGTCAGGCCCTTGCCGACCTCTGACCGGATGAAGCCCTTCGCGGACTCCAATGCTTTGCCTGTGGCTTCGAGGTCCTGCCCGTCGCCGAAGACAGTGTAGAAGATCGAGGCGTGCTGCAGATCTCCGGTCACGCGCACATCGGTGACCGTGACGAAACCGAGACGCGGATCCTTGAGTCTGCGTTCGATCGTGCTGGCGACGATGACCTTGATCTGGTCGGCGATCTTACGCGCCCGAGTTGCATCTGCCATGGTGACTGACTTCCTTCTTCGTCTGAACTATGTCCGTGACTGAGTTCGCTTGGAACTGCCACTTGAGTATCTGTGTCTGTGTGTACCTGTGTCTGGGTGGAGCTGTGGTCGTGGAGCACTCCCCCGGCACATTCTCTCATCGCCGGGCACGTCAGTGCGCAACAGCGCAGAGGCCTGCGAACCGCAGACCGGGTCCTGCCCGGGAGGTGCGCAGGCGAGTGGACTTATGCCACCCGCTCGCGCATCCCCCGTTCAGAACCCGGTTTGGGAGAGCGACGTGTCGATCAGTCGCGAGGCTTCTCACGCATCTCGACGGTCTCGATGATGTCGCCGACGCGCAGATCGTTGAAGCTGCCCAGGCCGATGCCGCACTCGAATCCTTCGCGGACCTCGGTGGCATCGTCCTTGAAGCGACGCAGGGACTCGATCTTGACCTTGTCCCCGACGACCACTCCATCACGGGTGACGCGAGCAGACGCGTTCCTGGTGATGTGACCATCGCGAACGATGGAACCGGCGATGTTGCCGAACTTGGAGGACCGGAAGACTTCGCGGATCTCCGCGGTGCCTGTCTGGACCTCTTCGTACTCCGGCTTGAGCATGCCCTTGAGCGAGCTCTCGATGTCGTCGATCGCCTGGTAGATGACCGAGTAGTAACGGACATCGACGCCTTCGCGCTCGGCCAGGTCGCGCGCCTTCGCCTCCGGACGGACATTGAAGCCCAGAACGATCGCGTTGTCGACCGTGGCCAGGTTGATGTCGTTCTCCGTGATCGCACCCACACCGCGGTGGATGATGCGCAGGTCGACGTCGTCGCCCACATCGATCTTGAGCAGCGAATCCTCCAGCGCCTCGACGGCACCGGACACGTCGCCCTTGAGGATGAGGTTGAGCATGTCGACCTTGCCCTCGGCCAGCGCCTTGGTGAAGTCCTCGAGGCTGATGCGCTTGCGACCGCGAGCCTGAGCGGCATTGCGCTCGATGGCGTCACGCTTCTCAGCGATCTGACGGGCGGTGCGATCGTCCTCGGTGGAGATGAAAGTATCGCCGGCACGTGGCACGGAGGACAGACCCAGCACCTGGACGGGACGGGATGGTCCCGCCTCCTCGACGAGGTTGCCGTTCTCATCGAACATCGCACGCACACGTCCGTAGGCGGTGCCACACACGATGGCATCTCCCTGACGCAGGGTGCCGGAGTCGACGAGCACGGTCGCAACCGCGCCACGGCCCTTGTCCAGCTTGGCTTCGATCGCGATGCCGCGAGCCGACTTGTCCGGATTGGCCCTCAGGTCCAGCGCAGCATCGGTGGTCAGCAGCACGGATTCGAGCAGCTGATCGATGCCCTCGCGCTTGAGCGCAGAGATCGGCACGAACATGGTCTCGCCGCCGTATTCCTCGGCAACCAAGTTGTACTCGGTCAGCTGCTGCATGACCTTGGCGGGGTTAGCGCCTTCCTTATCGGTCTTGTTCACTGCGACCACGATCGGAATGTTCGCCGCCTGAGCGTGGTTGAGTGCCTCAACGGTCTGCGGCATCACGCCGTCATCGGCCGCGACCACGAGGATCGCAAGGTCGGTCGACTTCGCACCACGGGCACGCATAGCGGTGAACGCCTCGTGACCTGGGGTATCGAGGAAAGTGATCTTGCGATCGATGCCTTCGTGTTCGACCTCGGCCTGGTAGGCACCGATGTGCTGGGTGATTCCGCCAGCTTCGCGCGCAGCCACGTTCGCGGAGCGAATGGCATCGAGCAGCTTGGTCTTACCGTGGTCGACGTGTCCCATGACCGTGACGACCGGTGGACGTGCTGCGAGATCCTCGTCGGCTTCGTCCGCGGCTTCCGCGTCAAGGTCGATGTCGAAGGTCTCGAGCAGCTCACGATCTTCGTCCTCGGGTGAGACGATCTCGATCTTGTAGCCGAGTTCCTCGCCGAGGACCTCGAATGTGCCCTCATCCAGTGACTGGGTGATGGTCGCCATCTCGCCGAGGTGGAAGAGCACCGTCACGAGGTTCGTCGGATCGGTGTTGATCTTCTCAGCGAAATCGGCCAGCGAGGATCCGCGACGCAGACGCAGAGGAGTGTTGCCGTCGCCGCGTGGAACAGAGACGCCACCGACCGACGGTGTCTGCATCTGCTCGAACTCGGCGCGCTTGGCCCGCTTCGACTTGCGTCCCTTCTGACGAGGACCGCCTCCACGGCCGAATGCGCCCTGGGTGCTTCCGCGACCGCGACCTGAACCGCGACCGCCTGGACCACCGCCGGGACCGCCGCCGGGTCCGCGACGACCTGCAGGTGCGCCGCCTGGAGCTGCACCTGGCGCACCGGGTGCGCCGCCGCCGGCGGGAGCGTTGCCGCGTCCTCCGCCTCGACCGCGGCCTGGAGCCGGCTTGTTCAGCGCAGAGTTCTTCATCATCGATGGATTGGGGCGAGGTGCGCCCGGACGTGGTGCCGGACGTGGACCTGCTGCGCCTTCCTCACCGGATGCACGAGGTGGCTTCTGACCTGGCTTCGGCATCCCCTGCGAGTTTGCGAACGGGTTGTTGCCCGGGCGCGCGCCTGGGCCGCCTTGGCCACCCTGGCCGCCGGGACGATTGCCGGTCTTCGGTCCGCCGCGTCCTGCCGGTTTGGGCATGCCCTGTGCTGGGGCGAAAGGGTTGTTTCCGGGACGGGCCGGCGAGCGACCGCCCGGTTTCGGAGCAGAGCCAGGCTTGGGTGCCGAACCTGGCTTAGGAGCCGCAGCGGGCTTCGCAGCAGCACCGGGCTTCGGCGCGTTCGAACGCGCTGCAGGCTTGGCCTGCTCTGCAGGGGCATCAGCAGACTTGGTGCCTGCAGCGGACGCGTCCGCGTCAGCAGCCTTGGCATCTGCAACGGGTTTGGCTTCTGCAGCGGGCTTGGCATCTGCAACAGGTTTCGCGCTCGGCTTCGCGCCGGTCGGCTTAGCTGCGGGGGGCGCCTCTGCAGGAGTGGATTCAGCTGCTTCGGTCGGTGCCGAAGCTGGCTTGGCGCCGGGCTTGGCTCCTGGCTTGGCTCCAGGCTTGGCCGAAGTCTTTGCACCGGGCTTGGGAGCTCCGGGCTTCGCGGCAGGCTTGGCGCCTGGCTTAGCAGCCGGCTTCGAGTCGGCGGATGCGCCGGAAGGCTTGTTGCCGGAGCCGGCCGGACCGGACTCGGCGAATGCTTCCTTCACCTTGCGCACAACGGGTGCTTCGAGGGTCGAGGATGCGGAGCGAACGAATTCGCCCAGGCCCTGGAGTTTCTCGAGGACGTTCTTACTTGTAGTGCCGAGCTCTTTTGCGAGCTCATGGACACGGGGCTTTGCCACAGTTCTCCTGTCCGGGTTCTTTCCCGGTCAGGAAAGAACCTCATCAATGAAGAGCAGTTCTCATTTCACTGCTCTCTCGAATTCCGATAGCGGTGTCATCGCACGACACTCACAACTTGTCATCCATTCGGGCTACCCGCTCTTCTTGGGTTCGGTATCCATCCTCGGCAGGTCCGAGGCGGTGACCTTCGTTCGAAAGGCTCGAGCGAAGGATGCGGTCGTCAATGCCCTCTTCAGGCATGTGGCGTCCGGGTGCACCCAGGCTCCTCGTCCCGGAAGTGTCGCTGACACGTCATGGACGATGGCTGGATGCTGATCGGGTCGAATCACAAATCGTGTGAGTTCGTCCCGGTCGGCCTTTTGCCTGCAGGCGATGCACGTCCTTCGAGGTGCCGCGCCCACAATCACAGTACATAATTCTACAGCACTTCCGTCCCCACCCGTGCCACACCCCGAGTGGTTCAGATCACGCCCGATGCCTATTCGCCTGGGACGATGTCGATCTTCCAGCCGGTGAGCTTGGCCGCCAGGCGCGCGTTCTGCCCTTCCTTGCCGATGGCCAGGGAGAGCTGGTCACGGGGCACGATGGCGCGTGATTCCTGCAGATCGGCATCGAGGATGTCGACCTTCGTCGCCTTGGCGGGTGAGAGTGCATGGCCGATGAACTTGGCCGGGTCGTCGCTGTAGTCGACGATGTCGATCTTCTCCTGGCCCAGCTCGTTCATCACGGCCCGCACGCGGGAACCGAGCTCACCGATGCATGAGCCCTTCGCATTCACACCGGGCTTCGTGGCGCGAACTGCCAGTTTGGTTCGGTGGCCGGCCTCACGAGCCAGGGAGACGATCTCGACAGTGCCGTCGGCGATCTCCGGTGCTTCGTGCGCGAACAGTCGGCGGACGAGGTTCGGGTGCGTACGCGAAACAGTGACCGACGTTCCCTTTGGGCCCTTGTGGACGTCGGCGATGTAGACGCGCAGGCGCGTTCCGTGACGGTATGACTCCCCGGGAGTCTGCTCGTGCGGCGGCAGGACTGCCTCGACATCACCGAGGTCGACCTGCACCATCTGCGGGTCCCGGCCCTGCTGGACGGTGCCGGAGACGATCTCACCCTCGCGGCCCTTGAAGTTGCCGAGCACCGATTCGTCTGCGACATCGCGCAGTCGCTGGTGGATGACCTGGCGAGCCGTCTGCGCAGCGATGCGTCCGAAGCCTGTGGGAGTGTCGTCGAATTCGCCGATCGGATTGTCATCATTGTCGAACTCGACGGCAAGGATGCGGACTTCACCGGAGGTCTTGTCCAGCTCGGCGCGGGAATCCGGCCACGCACCCTCGGTCTTCTGATAGGCAAGGAAGAGAGCTTGTTCGATGAGTTCGATCAGAGTATCGAGCGGAATCTCCCGCTCTCGCTCGATAATGCGCAGAACACTGAGGTCGATATCCATGGCCTATATCCTCTCCGGCTCCCTCGAGCATTGAATTGTCGGTCTTCATTTATGCAGGCGTGACATTCTATCTCAGATTACGCTCACCGAAATTTGAGTTCGACCTGCGCCTTGACGATGTCGCCGAGTGAGACTGTCCGCTTCTCACGACTGGCGGGATCGATTCCCGAAATTGAGTTCTCGCCCACATCGTCGAGATCGAGTTTGAAGGAGTCCTTCTTCGTGCTGATTTCGAGTCGGCGACCAAGCACCCGTTTGAAGTGCCGCGCGGACTCGAGCTTCCTCGTTGCACCTGGGCTCGTGACCTCGAGCTGATAGGGCTTGTCACGGAAGACCTCGACCTCGTCGAGGGCGTCGCCGACGAGTCGGCTTGATTCGGCGATCTTCTCCATCGACATGGGCTCTGTGCTGGACTCATCAAGGTCGACGACGACCGTCAGCGCCCGACGTTGTCCCGCAGCCACGGCCTTCACCGACTCCAGGTAGAACCCAGAGGTCTGCAGCGGCTCGCGCAGAAGCTTCTCTATCTGCGCCACGTCCTCGTCCATGTGTCCTCCAGTCCTCGTCCCGCTGACGAAGGTGTGCCCCGCGCGGCGACGTCTCTTCTGCCCTGCTGATTGCCTTAGCACCACCCTAAGCGACTCCCAGGGCGAGGTTAAGCATCCGCTAGGATTGGCCTATGCGTTTTCCCGTCAGCCGCCGCTCTCTTCTCCTCTACGGTGTGGGCGGGGCGAGTCTGAGCCTGCTGTCGGGATGCGGTGTGAGACTCGATACTCCCCCGGACGTTCCGACCCTCGATGAGACGAACCGGCTGCGCAACCGCATCGCCAGAATCCTCGCCGCAACCACCGCCGGAGACAGCGACCCGGAGACCGCTGGAGAGGACCTGCAGAAACTCCGGGACGCCATCGGTCCCGTGTGGTCGCCGCCAACCGAAATGGCCACCGAACCCCCGCCGTCGGAAGATCCCCGCACCTACATCGAAGCCGCCGAGGTGGTGTCGGATGCCGTCTTCACCGCCGTACCGACATTGGGCTCGACCCTCATTCCGGTCCTCGTGGACGTGGCAACCGGTTTGGCGCTGACTGCGGGCACCGAGCACGCCGAGATCATTCGCAGCGCAGACGCCCTGATCCGTGGCTCACGCGAATCCGGCGCTGCCGAAGCTTCCGGCTCATCGGGTGCCCCGGCGGCTTCGAACTCACCCGAGTCGCAGCCGCCGCCCGCAGACGATTCGACCTCTCCCCCAGTGTGGAATGACATCCTCAACCAGGCCAGGGCAGCGACATATGGCTACGAGCGGCTCGCCGTGAACTTCAACACGAAGTCACACGAGCGCAGCAGTGCCGTGGCGCGACTGGAGTCCCTGGGCTCACTGGCAGGCGAGATGCTCGAAAAGCTGGGTGAGAAGAACGCTGATCCTGATGCTCCTTCGTGGAAACTCAACCCCACCCCGAGTGACCCGGAGACCGCGAAGGAACTGGCTCTGGCTCTCGAAGACGGTGTGTCAGCAGCGATCCTTCCCTGGCTGCAGATGGATTCGGGGGCCGCGCTGCGGCTGTGGGAGTCGGCACGAGCGCGCACGGTCTTCGCCAGCCCGCAGGTGCTCCGGTACTCGTATCCCGGGGATTCGGGAGAGGCAGAGGCGCAGCAGTGAAGGTCCCACCGGTCCTGTACAACTCCACTCGCGAGATCATCGGCGAGTACCGCACCTCTTCCTGGGTCGCTGCACTGGAATTCATGGCCAATGAGCTCATCGACCGGTGGAAGCTGAGCTTCGACGAGGTCCCGGGCTCACCCTGGGCCGGCTGCGAAAGCCTCGTCATCCCGGTTCTGACTCAGGAGAACTATCAGGGGGTGCTGCGCTTTGCAGCCCCCACCTCGGCGGCATCGGCTGCACATGCGCAGGCTCTGCGGGCGCTGAAGATGTGGAACGGGCACGGCGCTGTCCGGGTGATCAGGGACGATCACAGCTTCAGGGTGACCCTGCAGGAGCGGTTGCGAACGAAGGACAATCTCTCCGTGCTGCCCCTGGCCGATGTGCCCCCGGTCTGGGGTGCCCTGCAGAAGTCGCTTGAGATTCCCTCGGATTCCGACTTCCTGCGTGTCCAGGATGTGGCCGCAGGATGGCTGAGCACCTTTGAAGCCGACGCGAGTCTGCTCAGCGGCTGGACCGAGGCGGGTCCTGGTGATTCTCTCTTACTCTCCTTCGCGCGCAACTGGATGCGCACTCTTGCCTCGTCTGAGGAGAATTGGCTCATCCACGCCGATCTGCACTACTACAACATCCTCGCCGGCAACCCCGATGCCACGGGCATCTCGACCTGGAAGGCCATCGACCCGCAGCCCTTGTCTGGTCCGACCGCCTACACTTTGGCGCCGGTGCTGTGGAACCGTCTCATGGAGATTCCGTCCCAGCATCCGCAGGCCCAGGCCGCGTGGCTGCGCGGTTTCGCCACCGACCTCGCGCTGTGCGCAGGCATGGATCCGCAGTACGGGATGGGTGCCGCCGTCGCCCGGGAGGTCACGAACATGTTCTGGTACCTCAGGTCAGCCCGCAGCGGATCGACCGGGGCGCTGGCCGATGCCGCGAGGTCCCTGTGGGTTGCGCGGGCACTGTCGGGAGCAGACGTCGCCGGCGTCAACGCCCACGCGCTCAAACCCATCGGCTGAGCGCCCCCGCTCAACCTCCCCGACGTCACTAATACCGCGTGGCGCCGGGCGCAATTAGTGACGTCGGGGAGGTTGAGCGATGAGATGCGTCAGTGGATGAGGCCGGAGATCACGTCGTAGCCGAGTTTGATGATCATGGCGGAGACCACGACGACGAAGACGACCCGCACGAATCCGGATCCCTTCTTCAGGGCCGTGCGCGCACCGAAGATTCCGCCGGCGACATTGCCCACGGCGACGACGAGACCGAGTGCCCATACGACCTGGCCATCGGGGATGAAGAAGACCAGTGCCCCGAAGTTCGTCGCCCAGTTGATGACCTTCGCCGTGGCCGAGGCCTGGAGGAATGAGAACCCGATGACTGTGACGAACGCGATGACGAGGAAGGACCCGGTGCCCGGGCCGAGCACTCCGTCGTAGACGCCGATCGTGAGCCCGATCAGCCACGACAGCCCATGATGACGTTTCGAGGACTCCCCGAAGCGCAGGCTCGCATCGGCGCCGAGGCTGGGGTTGAGGACCGTGAAGACTCCGACCCCGATGAGCGCGACGAGGATGATCGGTGTGAAGAGCTCACCTGGGACCAAGGTCGCGAGTTTGGCGCCGAGGACGGCTCCGAGGAACGCCGTGGCAGCGGCTGGGATCGTCGCCGACCTGTCCGGGGTGATCTTGCGCAGAAAGGTCACCGCCGAGGCGGTCGTACCCGCAATCGATCCCACCTTGTTCGTGGCGACTGCTTGGACCGGTGTCATTCCCGGCACCAGCAGCAGTGCCGGCAGCTGGATCAGACCTCCGCCGCCGACGACGGCATCGATCCATCCGGCCAGAACTCCTGCGGCCAAGAGCCACAGAAGCATGCCGAGGGTGACATCGATGCCTGCGGTGAGTGCCTCCATCACCTGCGTCGGTTCACCGTGCGGCTGTTTCCGCGATTGCGGCGTCTGCCGCAGCGGCGGCCGTGGCGTAGGCCTCACGGATCGTGGCCACGGTGGAGGCGACGACCTCGGCGACGGGCTGTTCTGACTTCTCATCGGTCAGACGGCTGCGGACTTCGACGACTCCGTCAGCCAGGCCACGACCGACGACGATCACGGTCGGGATGCCGATGAGTTCGGCGTCGGCGAACTTGAAGCCGGGTGAGACCTTGAGGCGGTCGTCGAGGAGAACGGTGACGCCTTCCGATTCGAGTTCGGCCGTCAGCTTCTCGGCGGCCGCGGCGATGTCCTCACCCTTGCCTGCGGCGATGATGTGCACATCGGCTGGGGCCAGGTGCTGGGGCCAGAGGAGACCGGATTCGCTGTGGTATTCCTCCGCGATGCAGGCCATGACGCGGGTGACGCCGAGGCCGTAGGAGCCCATGGTCACGGTCGTGGCCTTGCCGTTCTGGTCAAGGACCTTGAGGTCGAGGGATTCTGCGTACTTGCGGCCGAGCTTGAAGATCTGACCGATCTCGACACCACGGGCCAGCTCGAGCGGGCCCGAACCGTCGGGTGCGGGGTCACCGAGGACAACCTCGGCGGCTTCGATGGTGCCATCAGCGGTGAAGTCGCGACCGGCGACGAGGTCGAAGACGTGCCGGCCGGGCTCGTTGGCGCCGGTGATCCAGCGGGTGCCCTCGACGACACGTGGGTCGAGGAGGAAGCGGAGCTTCGAGGTGCCCTCGAGGCCGAGAACCTGATTGTCGAGGTCGAGGCCCGGTCCGATGTAGCCCTTGACGAGCTCAGGGTGAGCGACGAGGTCTTCGGCTGTGGCGGCCTCGAGGTCGACTTCGCCGTTGCCCAGCATTCCGGTGCCAGCGGCGCGGTCGAGGTCGACGTCACGGTCACCGGGCAGGCCGATGACGATGATCTCGCGGGTGCCGTCGGGGTGGGTGACGGCGCAGACGACGTTTTTGAGCGTATCGGCGGCGGTCCAGGCGCGGTCCTCGCGGGGGTGGTCTGCGTTCGCGGCGGCAACGAGGGACTCGATGGTGGGTGTGTCAGGGGTGTCCTCGACGTGAGCTGCAGGTGAGTTCTCGAACGGGATCGTCTCGGGCACGATCGAGGTCACGGCTTCGACGTTGGCGGCGTACCCTCCGGGTGATCGCACGAAGGTGTCCTCACCGACTTCGGAGGGGTAGATGAATTCCTCGGTGCCCGATCCGCCCATGGCTCCTGGGGTGGCCTTGACCGGCAGGCAGGGCACGCCGAGTCGGGCGAAGGCTCGCAGGTAGGCCACGCGCATCGCTTCGTAGGAGGCGTCGAGTCCGGCGTCGTCGATGTCGAAGGAGTAGGCGTCCTTCATGATGAACTCGCGCCCGCGCAGCAGACCTGCGCGGGGCCTGGCCTCGTCCCGGTATTTGGTCTGGACCTGGTAGATCGAGAGCGGGAGGTCCTTGTAGGAGGAGTAGAGGTCCTTGACGAGGAGGGTAAATACCTCTTCGTGGGTGGGAGCGAGGATGTAATCGTTGTCCCTGCGGTCCTTGAGATGGAACAGATCGGGACCGAAGGCCTCCCAGCGTCCGGACTTTCGGTACGGATCGGCGGGCAGCAGTCCAGGGAAATGGACTTCCTGTGATCCGGCTGTGGCCATTTCCTCGCGCACGATGGCTTCGATCTTGCCCAGAACCTTCAGTCCCAGCGGGAGCCATGTGTAGATCCCCGGGGCCGATCGGCGGATGTATCCCGCACGGTGCAGAAGTTTGTGGCTGGCGACCTCGGCTCCGACCGGGTCCTCCTTCTGGGTTCGCACAAACAGGGACGACATGCGCAGGGCCATGGGTGATACTCCTCAACTTGTCAAGACTCAGATCGAACACTATCGCACGCGAGTATCCGCACGGCAATTATGAGGCAAAACCGATCAGACCGGCGACGCAGAACAGTCATCTGGCAGGTGAGATTCTGCCGTGAGCCGACCATGGATCCGCCCAGCTGTGGGCCTGGATTCGTCAGGTGGTGGAAGCGAATTAGACTGGTGGGCACACACGTCCACCAGGGCCTGAGCGATTCAGGCCGATTCGCTGTCCGACCGACTCGCTGACCGATACGAAGAGCATGCCTGATTCCACTCAACTGACGCAGTTCCCGCGGCCCTCGGTCGCGGTCGACACCGCGGTCCTCTGCCCCGTCCCCCGACGTGGCCTGCACGTGCTCCTCACCCATTCCGGCGACGGCGCGTGGCAGCTGCCGGGGTCGATTCTTCGCCCCCAGGAGCGACTCGCCGAGGCGGTTGCCCGGTGCTTGCGCGAAAAGGCGCGGCTCATAGACCGCGCCCCAGTTCAGCTCCATGTCTTCGACCAGCCCGATCGTGACGATCGCGGGTGGGTGATCTCGGTGGCCCACCTCGACGTGCTGTCGACGAGAGATGTGGGATTCGGAGACGCGAGTTCCCCGGAGACAGAACCTGACCCGCAGGACGCGCGCCGGCGCAAACTGGCACCCGTGCATTCGGTCCGTGAGCTCAGCGCCGAACATCAGGAGATCGTCCGAGTTGCGGTCCACCGCCTGCGTTCGCTGCATGAGCGCACGCCAGACCCGTTCGGGCTGCTTCCGGACGAGTTCTCGCTGCGGCAGCTGCGTGAGCTGCATGAGATCGTCTCGGGAGAGGACCTGCAGGCGGACACCTTCCGCCGCACGATGCTGCCGCTGCTGGCGCCCACCGGTCAGGCCGTGTCCCAGGGACGCGGCCGCCCCGCTCAGACATTCACCCGCCGCGCTGAGATCGCCCTGCGTCGCGATGTTGACATCGTGGGCCCGAGCACCGGCGCTGAGAATGGCGGACGCTGAGGATGGAGCTCATAGGCAGCGGAGGCTGTCTGTGGTGGACACTGAGGTAGTGGACACTGAGGTAGTGGAGGCTGACTGTGGAGATTGACCGCTCACCCGGCAAGCACGTTCGCGTGGACGTGTGGCTGTGGACGACAAGGATGTTCAAGACCCGAAACCTGGCTACTCAGGCTTGCCGTGGCGGTCACGTCCAAGTCGAGGGTCAGCGTGTCAAGGCGGCGCAGAAGGTCTCCATCGGACAGGAGGTGCGCGTACGCAAGGCCAGCACCGAGTTCATCTGGAAGATCACCGGCTTCGTGCCCACACGTCCGCAGTCATCGATCGCAGTGCAGTGCTATGAGGATCTCACCCCGCCGCCGGATCCCGCTCTGCGCGGATTCGTCCCCCGCAGAGACAAGGGCTTGGGTCGGCCGACGAAGAAGGACCGCCGGGAGATGGAGAAGTTCCTGGGCGACATGGCCAAGCCTCGCAACCGAGATCGCCGAGACCCCTGAAGCCGACGCTGCGGTAAGTCAGTACATGATCGTGGCGAAGGTGCCGACCTGTTCGAAGCCGACCCGTGTGTACATGCGCAGGGCCACCTCGTTGTAATCATTGGCGTAGAGGCTCACAGTGGGGTGGCCGGCCGCCCTGGTCTGGGCCACTACTGCAGCCATTCCGGCAGCACCCAGACCCTGCTGCCGCACGTCGGGATGGACCCAGACGCCCTGCACCTGAACGATGCGCGGTGCCCGGATGCCGATGTCTGCTTTGAACAGCACCTGCTCGGCCTGGTCCGTTGCAGGCCAGCGGCGCACCGGACCCCCTTGGGGCAGTGTGTCCGAGATGCGAGCGAAGCAGTTCTTGCCCCTGATGATGTTGCGGACGCGAGCCAGATAGCTTGACTGGCCACTTTCGATCGGAGAGAAGCCCACCTCGTTGGTGAACATGTCGACACTGGCTGAGAACACCGCGGGCAGCTGTTCCACCGTGACCAGATGCACCGCCTCGTCGGGTTCGATCAAGGGGTCGGAGCTGATCGCCAATAGCGGCTGCCGGTCACGGACGCCGCGAGGGCGTCCCCAGTTCAGACGGCTGTGCAGGTCGAGGATGATCTCACGGGAACCGATGAGGGAGCAGGAGTAGCGCCCATCGGCATTGAGCTTCTGCGCCAATGCCTGATTAGTTCCCGAGGTCGCAGCCACGGGAATGATGTTGCCGCCCACCCAGTAGGCTGCCACCGGCTGGTCGCCATCGAAGACACCCAGCAGGGAACCGGCCGGTGAGCCCATCTGCGCTGTCCCTGTGACTTCGAGCAGCGCGATGAGGTAGACGTTCTCACACGGGTTGAGCGCGAGCAGACTCTTCAGCCAACCGGTGTGCTGATGTCCCAGACGAGTGACTCTCAGCACGGGAGAGCCTCCTTGTTCTGATCCTCACACACCGGGCAGCTTTTCGGACAGGTCGGGTATCAGCCGACGACGACGTCGGGAGATCCGGACGGGGCGTCGGACTCCGCTGCGATGCGATTGGCCTCTTCGATGAGAGTCTCGACGATCAGGGCCTCTGGCACTGTCTTGATGACCTCACCCTTGACGAAGATCTGGCCCTTGCCGTTGCCGCTGGCCACACCGAGGTCGGCTTCGCGTGCTTCGCCGGGACCGTTGACCACGCAACCCATGACAGCGACTCGCAGAGGAACTTCCATGCCTTCGAGACCAGCTGTGACCTTGTCCGCGAGGGTGTAGACGTCGACCTGGGCGCGTCCACAGGACGGGCACGAGACGATCTCGAGTTTGCGAGGTTTGAGGTTGAGGCTCTCCAGGATCTGGTTGCCGACCTTGATCTCCTCCACTGGTGGTGCGGAGAGCGAGACGCGGATCGTGTCGCCGATGCCCTGCGACAGCAGTGAGCCGAAGGCGGTGGCGGATTTGATCGTGCCCTGGAAGGCGGGTCCGGCCTCGGTCACGCCCAAGTGCAGGGGCCAGTCACCGCGCTCAGCGAGCATTTCGTATGCCCGAACCATGACCACAGGGTCGTTGTGCTTGACGGAGATCTTGAAGTCGTGGAAGTCGTGCTCTTCGAACAGCGATGCCTCCCACACGGCGGACTCGACGAGCGCCTCCGGAGTGGCCTTGCCGTACTTCTCCATGATCCGCTTGTCCAAGGATCCGGCATTGACACCGATCCGGATCGAGGTTCCGGCATCACTTGCCGCCTTCGCGATCTCCTTGACCTGGTCGTCGAACTTGCGGATATTGCCGGGGTTGACGCGCACCGCGGCACAGCCGGCGTCGATCGCGGCGTAGACGTACTTCGGCTGGAAGTGGATATCGGCGATGACCGGAATCTGCGACTTCTGCGCGATCGCCGGCAGTGCCGCAGCATCATCAGGTGACGGGCAGGCCACTCGCACGATGTCACAGCCCGAGGCGGTGAGCTCGGCGATCTGCTGCAGGGTGGCGTTGATGTCTGTGGTCTGAGTCGTCGTCATCGACTGGACGCTGATAGGGAAATCGGAACCGACGCCGACCTTTCCGACCTGGATCTGTCTCGTCTTCCGTCGCGGCGAGAGCACGGGAGGTGGTGGAGCAGGCATTCCGAGGTTGACCGATGTCACGAAGACAATCCCTTCATTCTCACTGGTGACCAGACTGATCGTTCGAGTCATTCATATTGTAGGACTTCAAACCGTGTCCGGGCTCCTTGACCACGGTGTGATCGCTCACCACAGCATCATTTCGCAGGTATTGTGAAGGAAACTTGCCGTCCGATCAGAAGATACATGTAGAGGAGATGCCTGTGAGCCGAGGAGATTCCGTGCCGTTCACCCACCCCGATATCCAGGCCATCGTCGGTCGCCTCGAGACTGCAGCCGATGCCCTCGCCCAGCAGGGCGGAACACTCGCCTGGGGTGTCTTTCGCCGAGGCGAGACGGCAATAGCAGCCAACGGCGACGTTCCGTACCGGATCGCGTCGATGACGAAGTCGTTCACGGCCGCCGCGATCGGTCTCCTCGCCGCCGATGGTCTGGATCTTGACAGTCCATTGGACCGGATCATCCCCGAACTTGCAGGCACATCGATTGCCGACCGCACCTGCCGACAGGCGCTGACGATGGGCACCGGGTTCACGAAGGACGACCCTTGGGCCGATCGGGTGGAGGCGATGACGCGCACCGAACTCATCGACTACGTCAAGCGCGGAGCCATCCCCATCGCTCCAGCCGACACCGGATACGAGTACTCCAACCTCGGCTACGCACTCCTCGGGCTCGTCACGGAGTCCGTGACCGGGAAGTCGTTCATCGAATTCGTCACCGCCGAGGTGCTGCATCCAATCGGTCTCAGTCGCACCGGTTTCGACGTCGCCGACTTCCCAGACCTGATGTCCGGCATCCGCATCGACCGCAACGGCGAGGGCCACCCGGCCGAACTCACCGGCCCAGGTGTCTTCTCCCCCATCGGCGGAGTCATCTCCACGGTCAACGACATCGGGACTTGGATGAATGCCCATATGGACGCCCTGGAGCACCTCGACGCCTATGCGCCGGGAGCACTGCCGCGGATCCTGACGGACAACCAGCAGTCGCATCGACTCGTCGAGGTCCAGAGAAGCGAGCACCATGCCGAATCGGTGAACTACGGCTTCGGCCTGCAGCCCCGTCTCGACTCCCGCTTCGGTCGCGTCGTCTGCCATTCCGGCGGTTATCCCGGGTACGGCTCGCACATGCGCTGGTTCCCCGAGATGGGCCTGAGCATCGTCGTGTTCGGCAATACGACGTACTACCCGGCCGAAAGCACCGTCAGGGATGCCATCGACGCCGGCTGGGCCGCGGCCACCGGCGATCCCGGTCTGCGGCTGACACGCACATCCACTTCGGTGCCGGCACCTCACCACCAAGTTGCACCCGCACAGTCCGCGACCGTGCTGCGGGCAGCGAACCTGGTCATCGAATTCGAGGAGAGCGTCGCCGAGGAACTCTTCACCATCAACATGGACCTCGACGAGCCCCGTGCCGAACGCCGTGAACGATTCGACGCGTGGCGAGACGAGCTGCAGCTGACTCAGCCCTTCACAGCCGACGATGTCACTATGACCACCCCGCTGAAGGGGACCGTGACTGTTCCTGACTCGCGGTCCGGAGACGAAACCGACTCCGCGGACACGACGGCGACGATCACGGTGAGCTTGGACCACCTCGGCGAGGTGCAGACGATCTCGCTGAGCAGCTGAGGCTGCCTATCCGGAATCTTTCTACCCTGAGTTGAAGATCGCGTCGAGCGTGACGGGTTTGACGAGATCGACGTAGACGAGCAGCGCCGTCATGCACAGCATCAGACCGATGACGACGTACGTCAGAGGCAGCAGCCGGGCCGTGTCGAATGGGCCGATCTTGCCGCGCCCGCGGATCTTGTTGATCTGCCGGCGGGCGCCCTCGTAGAGGCCCACTGCGATGTGCCCGCCGTCGAGCGGCAGGAGCGGGATCATGTTGAAGGCGAACAGGAAGATGTTGAGTGATCCCAACATGCCCAGCCCCACTTGGGCTTTGTCGACGATCTGGAGCTGGTCCGTGGACACGATCTCGCCGGCTATCCGACCGACTCCGACCATCCCGACCAGCCCCTCGGCGTCACGTTCCTTCGAACCTGTGGCCACCTCGGCGATGTCGACCAGCTTGACCGGCAGGGTCACGATGGCATGGAAGACGCCGCTGACCTGGTCCCAGACTGCACCGGGGAACTCGTTCAGCGGCAGCCCCTGACGCTCTTGGACGGGACCCACGCCGAAGAATCCCTCGGTCACGGTCTTTGGTGTGCCGTCGGCGTTCACCACGGGCTGTCCGCTGTCATCGACGCGGGCCTGCTCATGGGCGATGATCGGGACGTTGACGTTCTGAGTGTGACCATCGCGGGTGAACTCCACGTCGACCCGCTGGCCGGCATGGTCCTTGATGACGGTGGAGAGTTCGTCCCAACTGTCGGTGGAGACACCGGCGACAGAGGTGATGTCATCGCCTGGTTTGACTCCGGCTTCCCATGCGGGGGTGAGCGGATCATCGTCCTGACAGGTCTTCTTCTGGTCCGCAGGACGCTCCGCTGCTTCAGAGGCGGGAACCGCGCATTCGACGACGGTCTGCACCGTGGTCGTCGGAGTCATGATCCCGATGCCGATGAGTGAGATCGCCATGATGATGATCCCGAGGACGAGGTTGACCAGGGGGCCTGCGAACATCACGACGAGCCGTTTGGGCACGTTCAGTGCGTAGAAGGTCCGGTGCTCCTCTCCCGGTTCGATCTCCTGGTTCGAGAAATCCCGAGCATCGGCCATCGTGTTCTCGAACAGGCGCCCGCGCCGCTGCCTCCGGGGGCGGCTGGGAGCATCGGTGGCGACGTCGGTGCTGGCGGTTCCTTCAGCCGCACCATCGCCGAGGTGGTCATCGCCGAACGCGTCATCAGCGTGCTGGGCAGCGCCGCCTGAGGTCGAGCCGGCCCGGCGCGTCGTCGCCTTGAGCGGGGGGTACATTCCCGGCATGGCGATGAATCCGCCCAAAGGAAGTGCCTTGATGCCGTATTCCGTCTCGCCGCGACGGAAGGAGAAGACCGTGGGGCCGAAGCCGACCATGTAATGGGTGACCTTGACTCCGAACTTCTTCGCAGGTGTCAGGTGGCCGAGCTCGTGGAGTCCGATCGAGATCGAGATCCCGATCAGGAACAGGATGATCCCGATGATGTAGAGGACGACTGTCATATCAGGAGCCGCCGAGGGTCTTGCCCTGTGCGGACGCGGACTGGGCTCTCAGGTCCTGGCGGGCGAACTCGCGAGCCCAGGCGTCGGCGGCGAGGACGGTCTCGACCGTGTGCTCGGCCGCGGGTTCGTGCGCCTGCAGCGCCCGTTCGATTCCCTGGTCGATTCCGGTGAATGGGATCTCACCGCCGATGAAGGCCTCGACGAGGACCTCGTTGGCGGCATTGAACACCGCGGGGAAGCTCTTTCGCTTCCGTCCTGCTTCAACGGCCAGGCCCAGTGCCGGGAAAGCGATGTGGTTGACGGGTTCGAAGGACCAGTGCATCGGCTGTCCCCAGTTGTTGGCCACCGCCCCGGAGGCCAGCCGCCGAGTCTGACCGTCACTCTGAGTGCCGAGGGCATAGGCGATGGGCAGACGCATGTCCGGCGGGGAGATCTGTGCAATCGTCGAGGCGTCGCTGAATTCGACCATCGAGTGGATCTGGGACTGCGGGTGGACGACGACTTCGATGTGGTCGAAGTCGATGTCGAAGAGCAGATGGGCCTCGATGACTTCAAGGCCCTTGTTGACCAGGGTCGCGGAGTTGATGGTGATCATCGATCCCATCGACCAGGTGGGGTGTTTGAGTGCTTGCGCCGGGGTGACACGGCGCAGCGCATCGCGGGTCATTCCGCGGAACGGTCCGCCGGAGGCTGTGATGACGAGCTTGCTCACCTCGCCGTGGGTGCCCGAGCGCAGGGCCTGGGCGATCGCGGAGTGCTCACTGTCGACGGGGATCAGGGCGGCTCCGGTGCGGGCTGCAGCATCGAGGACGATCGAGCCGCCGATGATGAGGGACTCCTTGTTCGCCAGCGCGACGTCGGTGCCGCGGTCGAGGGCAGCCAGGGTCGCACCGAGTCCGGCGGCTCCGGTCACAGCGTTGAGGACGATGTCGGCAGCTGCCCCGGCGACCACCTCGGCGGCATCGGGGCCCACGTGGATCTCACGGACGGGATCACTGATTCCGCGTTCACCTGCGGTCTGCTCCAGACGCCGCCGGATCTCGCTCGAACCACCCTCAGGTGGGCTGGTGAGACCGATGACGGGGACCGAGAAATCGAGAGCTTGGACGACCAGCGCATCGAGTTGGGTTCCGGCAGCGAGGCCGATGACCTCGAAGTCCGATGCGTTCTCTGTCAGGACATCGAGGGCCTGGGTGCCGACCGAACCGGTCGAGCCGACTACAATGATTCTACGTTTGCTCACGCCTACCGATGATGCCAAAGTTCTCTGGGAAATGACTCGACATCGATGTCATCGGCGACGTGAGATATGCAATGCGAATCAATGGCGAGAGAGGTTTTTATGAGTGCAACGCTGAGCCCCGACGACATTCTGGGATTGGATTCGGTCTTCGAGGAAGATGACCTCGAGTTCGCGTCGATCGTGAAGAAGTGGCTTGATGAGAACGTTCGCGACAAGATCGGCGACTACTTCCTCGATGCCACGATTCCTGCCCGGGAACTCGCAGAGGGCCTGGGCGAACTCGGGCTCCTCGGCATGCACCTCGACGGTTACGGCTGCGGCGGATCCACCGCCACCCAGTACGGTCTGGCCTGCCGGGAGCTCGAAGCCGTGGACTCGGGTCTGCGCTCGCTCGTATCGGTCCAGGGATCACTGGCCATGTTCGCCATCCACCACTTCGGCTCCGAGGCGCAGAAGGAAGAATGGCTGCCGAAGATGGCGGCAGGCAAAGCCATCGGCTGCTTCGGTCTGACCGAACCGGATGTCGGCTCCGACCCCTCGGGCATGAAGACGACTGCGAAGAAGGACGGATCCGATTGGATCCTCAACGGCGCGAAGATGTGGATCACGAATTCCCCCGTCTCCGATGTCATGGTCGTCTGGGCCAAGACCGAGGAAACTGATTCCAAAGGCAAGCCCGTTGTCCGAGGATTCGTCGTCCCAAGCGACACCGAGGGCGTCCAGACGCCAGAGATCCACCGCAAGATCTCACTGCGAGCCTCGATCACCGGCGAGATCGTCCTCGACAACGTGCGCTTGCCCGAAGATGCCATGCTGCCCAAGGCCAAAGGCCTGAAAGGTCCGCTGTCGTGCCTGTCCGAGGCACGCTACGGAATCGTCTTCGGCGTCACCGGCGCTGCCCGCGACGCGCTGCAGTCTGCGCTGGAATACACCGGGACCCGCATCCAGTTCGACCGTCCGCTGTCTTCGTTCCAGATCAGCCAGCAGAAGCTCGCAAAGGCCTTCGGCCAGTACTCGCAGATCACCCTGCTCGCCGCTCACCTGGGTAAGCTCAAGGACTCGGAGAAGGGCGTGCGTCCCGAGCAGATCAGCCTGGGCAAGATGGTCAACGTCGACACCGCGATGAACGTGTGCCGTGACCTGCGCGCACTCTTCGGCGGCTCGGGCATCACCAGCGAATACCCGCCGCTGCGCCATGCCGTCAACCTTGAGACAGTGCTCACCTATGAGGGCACTCACGAGGTCCATCAGCTCACGCTGGGCCGCAGCCTCACCGGAATCAACGCCTTCGCGAACTGACGCTCACGCGCCGGGCGCCCGCAGCTGCGGCAGCGGCTGCAGCGCGTACTCTTAGCACCGAAACAGCAACCGCTTGCCGGAAGTGTGTACGTACAGCACAAATGCTGTACTCCCACACTTTTGGCAAGCGGTTGTCGTCGTTGCGCGGGTACAACTGCCGGGCGTCAGGCGTCAGTTGGCGTCGTGTGGCCCGCTTGCCACGGTCGTCGCAGCTCGAGCACCGTTGTCTGCTCGTCATCGCCGAGGATGCAACTGGCGCGAAATCCCCGGGCTCCTGCGAAGTCAGCGGCCGTGTGCCGCTGTTCGCGGCCGAGTTCGATGAGCAGCACCCCTCCCGGGGCCAACCACTCGCCTGATTCCCGGATGAGGCAGCGCACAAGATCCAAACCGTCCGCTCCCCCGAACAGCGCTGTCGGTGCCTCGTGCTCGATCGCCTCTCTGGGAAGGAACTCCGCGGCAGCGTCGGGAACATAGGGCGGGACTGCGGAGATGACGTCGAAGCTGCCCAGCAGAGTCTGCGGCAGACCCTTCAGACATGTGAGTCGGTGGCAGTTGACACTTGGTCCGACGTTCTTGCGTGCACGCTCAAGTGCCGTTTCGTCATGATCGCCCAGGTGGATCTGCGTTTCCGGGAGTGCCCGGGACACCGTGGTGGCCACCGGCCCGACCCCGCAGAAGGCTTCGAGGAATCGCGCCCCAGGCCCGGCTGACTCCACGGCGCGCATCGTCGCCTTCGCCAACAGCGCGGTTCTCTGCCGGGGCACGAACACACCGGGTGCGACGTGTAGTCGCTGCCCCGCGAATTCGACCCATCCGACTATCTGCTCGAGAGGTTCGCCGGCAACTCGGCGGGCGACGAACTCGGCCAGGAGGCTGTTGCTCCTCTCAGGTGCGAGGCCGGACGAACTCGCCTCGTGCGCACAGGACGTCACAGCATCGATGAGGATGCGGGCTTCGTCCTCGGCGAAGACGCACCCTGCCGCGCGCAGTCGGGCCACCAACGTGGGCTGGTCCAGCTGCGCAGATTCGTCTGGATCAGAGGCGTCAGGCCTCAGCGAGGATCTCCCGGGACAGCCACTCGAGGCTTGATCGTGCGTCGAGGGACTTCTCGTCGGTGTGGATGAGAGTCTGGTCCGGATTCAATGCGACCACTTCTGTCGGTTCGACTCGTGAGTCTCTCATCGCCTGGTCGAGGTTCGCGGTTTCCCCCGCGATCGCGATTCCCACGCCTTCGAAGCGTGAGCGGACGGCCTTGACCGACGCCCGTCCTGATTCGACGGGTGGTGCTTCGATCGGGTGGACGAACACTGAAGTGCTGTCGCCGTCGGCGGGTTCCGAGCGCGTATCTATTCTCAGTCCGATGCGAACGGCACCGAGGATGCTCAGCGCCCGCGAGATCGGCGGCACATCCTCGGCGATGAGGATCCGTTCACCTTCGCCGCCGGTGATCCCCATGGCACGGAGGACTCCGGCGAACTTCGCGCTCCGGTCGAGCACCTCGGCACGGTCGAGCTCATCGGGTTTCGACAGTGCTTTGATCAGCCGCGGATCGGTGACCTCGCGGCCATCGACCATCGGTCTGTCCGGAGTCGGACCGGTCAGGACGATGTCATCGGCGCCGCCCATGACGATCGGGTAGTCGAGCAGCTCGAACACAGGGTTGAGAGTGCCCGAGGACGTGTCACTTGGCTGTTCGAAGTAGTGGAAATCAGTCAACGGAGGCCATCACTTCGACGACTCGGTCGATGAAGGCATCGACTTGGTCCTCGTCGTAGGCCTTGTTGCCCTTGGCCGTCTTGAACAGGACACGGCGAACCTGGTCGACGCTCATCGCGACACCCTGCGTGAAGTAGGCATTGACCTTCTCGCACATGTCATCGACCTGTTCGATGTCGTAGCCGATGACGCCGGGGGCCGGATTGTCGAAATGCTCGCCGGGTTCGCGGACCAGGCGGCCCCGCAGCGACGAGGCCACACGTGTCAGTTCGGATACCCAGGCATCTTGGCCCGACTGTGCGATGAGGCGGTCACGTGCCTGTTTGGCGAAGGCGTCTTCGAGTCGGTCGAGTGCGGCATCGACGACGGCGACGTGGTATCCCTTGCGCACCAGATCGAAACCGACTGTGCGCACCGCCCTGGAGTCGAGGTCGCCGGGCTGTGGGGTGGGACGTTCGAAGGATTCACGCGCACGTTTGAAGAAGCTGTCGACCTGTTTCGGGTCGTAGCCGTTCTTCCATCCGGACATTCGGGGGAAAGTCGTGTCCGCCATGTTGCCTCCAGAAGCGAATCGCCGTAATGGTCATTTCCACCATAATAAATGGCGGACGCGGAAAATGCGTGTTCGCGAGTTCTCAGTCGGCGGCAGCGAGCTGTCCGCAGGCTCCGTCGATGTCCGATCCGCGGGTATCACGGATGGTCGTCGGGATCCCCTGGTCGATGAGTCTGCGCACGAATTCGTCTGCCACCTCCGGCTCCGACGCGGTCCACACGGAGCCGGGAGTCGGGTTGAGCGGGATCGGATTGACGTGGACCCAGCCGCGACCGCGAGCGTTGAGCTTCTTCGCCAGCAGCTCTGCACGCCAGGGGTGATCGTTCATGTCCTTGATGAGCGCGTATTCGATGCTCACCCGACGTCCCGTCACCTGATAGTAGTTGTACGCGGCGTCGATGGCCTCATCGGCCTTCCACCTGGTGTTGACCGGGATCATCTCATCGCGCAGCTCATCATCGGGTGCGTGGAGGCTGAGGGCGAAGGTGACGGGGATGTCCTCGGCCGCGAGCTTGTTGATGCCCGGGACCAGACCGACGGTGGAGATGGTGATTCGGCGGGCCGACATTCCCAATCCCTGCGGTGCGGGCTCGACGAACCGACGCACCGCGTTCATCACTCGCTTGTAGTTGGCCAGGGGCTCGCCCATTCCCATGAACACGATATTGGAGACCCGCTCGGGTCCCGTCGCCGAGGTGGTCGTGCCCGATGCGTCGACCGTGGCCTCAGAGGTCTCACCTTGGTCCTCATCAGATTCGGCACCGAGCGCTGTCTCCCCCTCCGCCGGCATGTCGCCTGAGGGTGCCGGTGCGAGTTCGCCGGCGGCGATGACCTGGTTGGCGCGGATGACCTGTTCGACGATCTCGGCCGCGGACATATTGCGTGTCAGACCCTGCTGCCCTGTCGCGCAGAAGGGACAGTTCATGCCGCAGCCACACTGGCTGGAGACGCACAGGGTGACGCGGTTGCGATAGCGCATCAGCACCGACTCGACGAGCGCGCCGTCGTAGAGGCGCCACAGGAATTTGATCGTGTCGCCGTTCTCGGTTCGCAGTCGACGAACCTCGGTCAGGAGGTGGGGGAAGAACCGTTCCTGCAGGTCCGCCCGCAGATCTTTGGGCAGGTCCGTCATGGACTCGACGTCGGTCTGGTAGTGCGAGAAGTAGTGGGTCGAGATCTGCTTCGCGCGAAAGGCGGGCAGTCCCATCTCCTTGACCGCGTCGATGCGTTCGTCCATCGTCATGTCGGCCAGATGCTGCTTCGGCTGACTGGCTCGCGGAGATTTGAAATTGAGCAGCGGACGGCCATCACGCGTCGGTGTCTTCGACGTCGTGCCGTCTGCGTGTTCGACGACGGGCCGGGTCTGCCTGTTACCTGCTTGAGAACTCACTCGTCCATTGTCTCATGAGAGCAATTCTCATGGGGTGTGTGCGCCGCCACGGCGGATGAGTGAGAGCCATCGGCGTGTGAGAGGCGCCAGTACGAGTCGGACCGAGGCGGATCAGAGATAGCCGGGCAGAACCGAGAACATCACCAGAGCAACCGGGGCGGTGGGCAGGATCGAATCGAGTCGGTCCATCACGCCGCCGTGTCCTGGCAGCAGAGTTCCCATGTCCTTGAGGTCGAGGTCGCGTTTGATCATCGATTCGCTGAAGTCGCCGAGCGTGGCGAAGGCTGGGATGACGACGCCGAAGACCAGTCCGGTCCAGAATGGAGCATCGAAGAGAGTCACAGCCAGGGTCGTCGCGACTGCTGCGGCGAAGACCACCGAGCCGATGTAGCCCTCCCACGACTTCTTCGGGGAGATCCTCGGGGCGATTGGATGTTTGCCCCAGAGGACGCCGAAGACGTAGCCGCCGGTGTCCGAGGCCACCACGCTGGCGAGGAACAGGATGACGTAGAGATTGCCGTCGGGTTGGGTCAGCAGATACACGACGAAGCAGGCCATGAGTCCGACATAGGTCAGCGCGAACAGGGACAGCGAAACATCTTTGACCGCGTTCTTGCGTCGCTCGACCATGGTGAAGAGCATGACCGCCCCGGCGCTGGCGGCGAAGGTCACCCACAGTGCCTCACGGCCGCCGACGAAGGTCGCGAGCACCATGCAGGCGGCTGAGACCATGGTCGGTATCCGCGACACGAGTGATCCAGAACGCGACAGCGCGTTGGCCAGCTCCCACATCGCGGCGACGATGGCGATGAGGATGATGAAGAGGAAGGAGATCGGGAAGACGATGAGGGAGACCAGGACGACTCCGCCGATGAGCAGCCCGATGCCGATCGCAGCCGGCAGGTTCCGTCCGGCCTTGCCGTAGTCCTTCTCTGCCACCTCGGGGATATCCTGCCCGGTCTCCGCGGCCGGGTTGGTCTCCGGATCTTCCGGTGAGTAGTCCTTGCCGGAGTTGCGCAGGTCCCTGCGCTTCGGGAACGGGGTGTCAGGCCCTGACGGATGCGGAACCGGATCCGGCTCCCCGAGGGGAGCCGGATCTGATGCTGGATTGTCTGGCCCAGTCAACGAAATCATCAGACCTCGAGGAGCTCAGCTTCCTTCTGAGAGAGAAGCTTGTCGACACTGTCGACCTTGCTCTTCGTCAGATCGTCGAGTTCGGAGATTCCGCGTGCGACTTCGTCTTCACCGGCGTCGCCGTCCTTCTTGATCCGCTCCAGGGTTTCCTTGGCGTGACGACGAATGTTGCGAATCGACACTTTGCCGTCTTCGGCCTTGCCCTTGACGATCTTCACGTATTCCTTGCGGCGTTCCTCGGTCAGTTCCGGGAGCACCACTCGGATGACGTTGCCGTCGTTGGCGGGGTTGGCGCCGATGTCCGAGTTGCGCAGAGCAGTCTCAATGTCGCCCAGCGCTCCACGGTCGTAGGGAGTCACGAGGATAGTGCGGGCTTCCGGAGTCTGGAACGAGGCCAGCTGCTGCAACGGTGTCGGCGCACCATAGTATTCGATCTCGATGGAAGCGAACAGCGCGGGATTGGCGCGGCCGGTGCGGATGGACGAGAAGTCCTCCTGTGTGAATTCCACGGCCTTGTCCATCTTCTCTCTGGCCTCTGCCAGTGTTTCTTCAATCACGACTCACTCTTTCCGTCGATGGGAGCTTTGGGTTCATTCTATGGGTCATAGCTCACGAATGCCGCACTCGATTGGTCCAGGGAGAGTCCTGGATTTCGTCTGAGGAGGTGTTTCGAGGCGCTGAGTACCCAGGGCAATGCGCCCTGGGGCTTTATTTGACTACGGTGCCGATCTTGTCGCCGACAATTGCCTTGCGCAGATTGCCTTCGCCTTCCATGCCGAAGACGTGCATCGGCAGCTTGTTGTCCATGCACAGGGAGAATGCGGTTGCGTCAACGACCTTGAGGCCCTTCTGCAGCGCCTCCTGGTAGGTGATCTCGCTGATCTTCTCTGCGGTGGGGTCGATGTTCGGGTCCGCGGTGTAGACGCCGTCGACGCCGTTCTTGGCGATGAGGACTTCGTCGGCGTGGATTTCCAGCGCACGCTGCGCGGCAACGGTGTCGGTGGAGAAGTACGGCAGTCCGGCTCCGGCGCCGAAGATGACGACTCTGTTCTTCTCCATGTGGCGCATGGCCCGGCGCGGAATGTAGGACTCGGCGACCTGGGACATGGGGATCGCGGTCTGAACCCGGGTATCGACGCCGGTCTGTTCGAGGAAGTCCTGCAGGGCCAGACAGTTCATCACGGTGCCGAGCATGCCCATGTAGTCGGCGCGCGTGCGGTCCATGCCCCGCTGGGACAGCTCTGCTCCGCGGAAGAAGTTTCCGCCGCCGACGACGATGCTGACCTCCACCTCATCGACGGTGGGGGCGACTTCCCTGGCGACAGCGGCGACGACATCGGGATCGACTCCGATCTTGCCTCCACCGAACACCTCACCCGAGAGTTTGAGGAGCACACGGCGGCGATGAGTGCGGACTGGTCTGCTGGCGTAGCTGGATTCGTGAACCGGGGTGGATGTCATTTAGTCCTTCTTCCGTCTGGGCAGGTAAGAGCCCGGATGTGTCGTCGGTGTCAGTGTAGCGAAAACGGGGCCGGACCGATTGGTCCGACCCCGTCAGCCGCTTATGAGTTCACTCTCAAGCGAGACGACTGTTGGGCGGGTCGGAAACGACTCGCCCAACAGTCAATGGTGCTTCAGGCTCCGACGCGGAAACGCAGGAATCCGGTGGCCTTGACACCGGCAGCTTCGAGGACCTTGCTCACGGACTGCTTGGGATCCTTGGCGAATCCCTGGTCGAGCAGGCAGTTCTCCTTGAAGAAGCCGTTGACGCGGCCTTCGATGATCTTGGGCAGAGCCTTCTCAGGCTTGCCTTCGTTCTTCGCGGTGTCTTCCGCGATGCGACGTTCGTTCTCCACGAGCTCGGCGGGGACCTCGTCACGGGAGAAGTACTTCGGGCTCATCGCTGCGATGTGCACGGCGACATCGTGTGCGACAGATGCGTCGTCACCTTCGTATGCCAGCAGGACGCCCACCTGAGGGGGCAGGTCCTTGTTCGTGCGGTGCAGGTAGGACTCGACGCTTGCGCCTTCGAGACGTCCGACGCGACGAAGGGCAACCTTCTCGCCCAGAGTCGCACCGCTTTCGGTGATGAACTCCGAGACGGGCTTGCCGTCCTTCGTGGACGCGAGAACAGCTTCGGCCGAATCAGCGTTCTCAGCAACGGCCAGGGCCAGAACTTCCTCGGCGAGTGCAACGAAGGGATCGGACTTCGCAACGAAGTCGGTCTCCGAGTTGAGCTCGATCATCGTTCCGACGCCACCGTCGATCTGTGTGGCCACGAGACCGTCGGAGGTGGAGCGACCTTCACGCTTGGTGGCGCCCTTGAGGCCCTTCACACGGAGGAATTCAATGGCCTTCGACTGATCGCCGTCAGCTTCGTCAAGAGCCTTCTTGACATCCATCATTCCGGCGCCGGTCTTCTCGCGCAATGCCTTGATATCAGCGGCAGTGTAGTTTGCCATTCTTTCTCCTAAAAGTTGGTGGAGTTAAAGGAAATCAGGACTCTGTCGACTCGGTGGAGTCCGCTGCAGCTTCTGCGGCGGGCTCTTCCGTTGCTTCGGCAGCAGGTGCAGAGGCTTCTTCGGCAGCAGGCTTCTCAGCAGCGGCGTCTGCGGCCGGAGCGGCAGCGTCGGCAGCTGGAGCAGCGGCTTCCTCTGAGGCTGGAGCGTTGCCCTCGAGCAGCTCGCGTTCCCACTCAGGCATCGGTTCGACGGCCGAGACGTTCTTCTCTCCGCTGTCGTCGTCCGAGGAGTGGCGGGCGATGAGGCCCTCTGCCACTGCGTCGGCGATCACGCGGGTCAGCAGGGACACCGAGCGGATGGCGTCGTCGTTGCCCGGGATCGGGTAGTTGACGTCGTCAGGGTCGCAGTTGGTGTCGAGGATCGCGATGACCGGGATGCCCAGCTTGCGTGCTTCGTCGACAGCAAGGTGTTCCTTCTTGGTGTCAACGATCCAGACAGCCGAAGGGGTCCGCTGCATGTCGCGGATACCGCCGAGGGTCTTCTCCAGCTTGTCCTTCTCGCGACGGAGAATGAGCAGTTCCTTCTTGGTGTGCGAAGAACCTGCAACGTCATCGAAGTCGATCTCTTCGAGTTCCTTCAGGCGGCGCAGGCGCAGCGAGATGGTCTGGAAGTTGGTGAGCATACCGCCGAGCCAACGCTGGTTGACGTAGGGCTGTCCCACGCGCTTGGCCTGTTCGGCGATCGATTCCTGTGCCTGCTTCTTGGTGCCGACGAAGAGGATCGACCCACCGTGGGTCACGGTCTCCTTGACGAATTCGAATGCAGAATCGATGTAGCCCAGCGACTTCTGCAGGTCGATGATGTAGATGCCGTTGCGCTCGGTGAAGATGAATCGCTTCATCTTCGGGTTCCAACGACGGGTCTGGTGTCCAAAGTGAACGCCGCTGTCGAGCAGCTGGCGGATGGTGACGACGGCCATGCCGACGCCCTCCTTTCTCTCGCGCCCGAAGGCGCTTTTACGTCAGTGTTTTCCGCCGGCTTTGAGCCGTCGGCAACAGTGACCTTTTCGGTTGATTCCTGGTATTCGGTTCATCCGCCCCACAAATTCGCCCTCGCGGACTATTTGCACCATGGGATGGAGAAGAAATCGAATACGCGTAGTCAGAAGACACGCTTCTGCTGAGGCCATCCTATCCCTGTTCCCCAAGGCTTTTCCAATCGATCCTGCACCTGAGGAATGGGCTGCATCACAGACTGCGCGGCATTTGACTCGCTCTGCGGAGGAGATTTCGCACGACTCGTGTCCGCTGAGGTGTGGATAACTTGGGCCCACCTTGGTTCATCTGTGCTGAAGGTACGCCCGGCGGTTCAGGTTCAGCACCTCCGCACCTGTCTGATCAAGGGCTGCGCTTGGTCACTCTTTCGTTGTCTTCTGTGGATCGACACTCCACTTGTGTTCGTTTCACCTGTGCACGTCAGCGGGTCATCCACAGGCGCTGTCCGTGCGCCTGACATCTCGTAGCGACCGGGCTTCCATGGGTTCATGGACTTCTTCGTCGATTCGCCTCACACCGTCCGTTCCACCTCGGCTCGAGCACGACCGGCATCGTCGCGGCTGCGTCTCATTGCGGCAATGACTCTGATGGTCGTGGCCCTCACCTTCGCCGAGGCGGGGGCACCGGTCCGGACGGCAGCTGCCGAACCAGCGTCCGACGCTCAGCCGACGTGGGTCTCACCAGTCCCTGCGATGGAGATCACCGAGGCTTTCGATCCACCTTCAGAGGCATGGCTGAAGGGACACCGTGGCATCGATGTGCTCACGGTCAGGGGTGAGCCGGTGCGTGCGCCCGCTGCAGGCACCATTCGCTTCCGTGGCTCTGTGGCTGGCACCGCGACCATGAGCATCGAGACGGACTCCGGATACGTCATCTCTTTCCAACCGGCTGATTCGGCGCTTGAGATGGGTGAGGCGTTTCCCGCCGGTGCGGAGATAGCAACGGTTGCCGAAGGCGGTCACTGCGACGAATCCTGCCTGCACATCGGTGTCTGGAAGTCCGCAGGTGTGAAGAAATACATCGACCCGACAGGCTTCTTCGGGCAGGAGCAGTCGATCCTCCTGCCGCTGTCACGCAGACCGGCAGAGGAACACACCGGAGATTCCACGACATCAGGAGCAGGTGCCTGGGGTGGACATCGCAATGGTCGAATCCCCGCCGCTGCAATGTGCGTATTGGAGTCGGCACTCGGACAGATGCTGCGCTGCGATGCCCAAGCGGCGTTCGACCGGATGTCCCACGCCTATGAAGCCAGATTCTCGACTCCGATCTCCGTGACGGATGCCTACCGTGACTATGACACGCAGGTCATCCTGAAGAGGCGCAAGGGTCGGATGGCAGCGACTCCCGGAACCTCGAATCACGGTTGGGCGCTGGCCGTCGACTTAGGAGGCGGAATCAATTCGTTCGGCACCGCCGAGCACCAGTGGATGCGTGCCAACGCACCGAAGTTCGGATGGATCCATCCCGGTTGGGCCCGCCAGAGCGGTTCGCTGCCTGAGCCGTGGCACTGGGAATTCCGAAAGTGAAGCCCCCAGGGAGTGTGATCAGGCCCGGGGGTGTGCCTGCCGATAGGTCTCCTGCAATCGCTGCATCGAGACGTGGGTGTAGATCTGCGTGCTGCTCATCGTCGAGTGCCCCAGCAGCTCCTGGATCTGTCGCAGGTCCGCTCCCCCGTCGAGCATGTGCGTAGCCGCCGAGTGCCGCAGCCCGTGCGGGCCGATATCGGGTGCGCTGGGATCATCGGAGCCGTACCGATGAACGAGTTCCCTGACCTGTCTGGCTCCGATTCGTCCGCCTCTCACGCCAAGGAAGAGCGCATCACCGCTGGCGTTCGAGACCAAGGTCTCCCGCAGTGCCAGCCATCGCTGCAATGCCGACTGGGCGGGTTTGCCGAAGGGGACGCGTCGTTCCTTGTTCCCCTTGCCCAGGACAGTGATCATCGAGCGCTGATGGTCAACGTCGCTGCGGTTCAGCCCGGTCAGTTCCGATACTCGCACTGCCGTGGCGTAGAGCATCTCCAGGATGGCTGCATCCCTGGCCCACTTGGCTGCGTCAATGGGATCGCTGCCGTCGGCCTCGCTGTGAGCAGTACGCTCCCGGGACACAAGATCGGCAGCCTGCTGAGGTTTGAGGACGGTGGGAAGACGAGAGTCCTTCTTAGGAGTCCGCAGCCGCGCCGCCGGATTGTTCGTCAGTCCCTGGTGGTTCACGCAGTAGGCGAAGAAGGACTTCACGGCTGCGATCTTCCGGGCCACGGTCGACTTCGCCGCTCCGGCATCGTCGAGGGTGATCAGCCACGAACGCAGGTCGTTGAGATCGATGTCGCCAACACTGGGTTCGGAGGTGTCCGCTCGGGTGCGGGCAGCCGGTGAGTGGGCCGCGTGGTCGAAGAAGTCTGTGACATCCGAAATGTAGGCCCGCGAGGTGTGGGCGGAGACGTCGCGTGATCTCAGGTGGTCGGCATAGCCGGACACCACCTCGGCGATGGTCATCGGTTGGGTCACAGCCCCAGGCTACGCGATCGCTCGGGCCACGCGGTGGACCTTCACACAGCGGCGGCTATTTATCGAGGACTCAGCTCTGTCGGCTTCGACCTAATATCGCTGTCTGCTCCGACGTCTCATCTCTGTCTGCCTCAAAGAGTCACTTCTGTCTGCGCAGTTTGACCCAGCCGGAATCGCGACGAGCGCTCAGGCCGGCAAGTTCAAGGAGGGCGAGCGCGGAGAGTGTGTTCGGCACTGTCAGTCCGGCCCGAGCCGCCACGGTTCCGACATCCAGGGCCTTGGTCGCCGAGAGCACATTGACACAGATCTTCTCTCGTTCGGCCAGGTCATCGATCGGGTCTGCCGGCGACTGGCGCGGCCCCTCAGAACGCAGGCGCGGCCCCTCGGAACGGACGCTCGGGCCCTCGGAACGCAGGCGCGGGCCTTGGGATGGGAGGCTGCCGTCGTTGAACAGCATCGGCTGGGCACCACCGATGAGTTCGATGACGTCTTGGCAGCTGGTCACCAACTCCGCTTCATGGTGTCGGATGAGTCTGTGGGTCCCCGTCGATGACGCCGAATACACGGATCCAGGGAATGCCGCGACTTCACGTGAAAGCTCGAGTGCGTGTCGGGCGGTATTGAGTGCTCCGCTGCGCCAACCGGCCTCGACGATGACGGTGACTTGGGACGAAGCAGCGATCAGACGGTTGCGGAGCAGGAAGCGGTGTCGCATCGGAGTCATCCCGGGAGCGGTTTCGGACACGATCGCGCCACACTCAAGTACTTGGTGGAACAGGTCGGTGTTGGCAGCTGGATAGAAGCGGTCGACTCCCCCAGCCATGAAGGCAATCGTGGTGCCGTCGCGGGCGATAGCTGCCCGATGGGCGGCCGCATCGATCCCGAAAGCTCCGCCGGAGACGATGGTCAGTCCCCTCGCTGCCAGATCCCAGGCCAGGTCTGAGGCACATTTGGTGCCGTAGTTGCTGGCCGCTCGTGCTCCGACGATAGCGGCTGCCCGTTGCAGCGCCGCGTTCAGTCTCGCCTTACCCCTGACCCACAGGCCCAGTGGTGCCGCCGGTCCGAGGTCCCTCAGAGCAGGTGGCCATTCGTCGTCGCTGGGGATGACGAGCCGCCCGCCCAGTCTCTGCACTGCCTCGAGGTCACGTTGTCCCTGCGCATCCTCGCCTCGCACCGCCCAGCGGTCGAGGGCGTCTCCGAGCTGTCCGCTGCCCGCGACCGCGTTCACGATCGGCGTCAGGCTGTCGGCGGCCTCGGCTGCTGATGATGTTCCTGCTGCCACTGCCCGGATCAGTTCGAGCACTGCAATCGGACCGACCTCGTCAACGAGCCCTGTGAGCAGCCCGTCGCCGGGTTCGCCGATCCTCAACAGGGCGGCCACAGCAGCTCGGATGTCTCCACTCTCCTCGTTCATACTGTCGTCATTCATGAGTCCTGTGTCCTCAGAGCCAGCGCCGTGGTGATCTTGTCCGGTGTCGGCACCTCGGTCCCTTCTAGGTCGGCCAAGGTCGTTGCCACCCTCAGCACTCGGTCGTATCCACGCATGGTGATCCTTCCTGTCTCGAGTGCGCGGTCCAGGTCGCGCAGACTGTTCGGACTCAGAGAGAAATGCTCACGCAGCCAAGCTCCGGGTGCGTTCGAGTTCAGCGTCCACTCACAGTCGACGTATCGATCAGCTTGTCGCTGCCGGGCGAGTCTGACCCGTGCGGCGACGGCAGCGCTGTCCTCCTGTGCCCCACCGAGGAGGATGTCGGCCGGTGAGACTGGAAACAGTTCGAGTTGCAGATCAACGCGATCCAACAGAGGACCGGAGAGTCTGTTGCGGTAGCGGCGCTTGTCCATCGGAGTGCATCGGCACGTGGAGTCGGCTCCGCGCATTCCAGCTCCACAGGGGCATGGGTTCGCCGCCATCACCAACTGGAACGACGCTGGAAGCACCATGGAGCCCCAGGCACGATGGATGTGAACCTGTCGAGCCTCCATCGGCTGACGCAGCGCTTCGAGTACGTCACGTGAGAACTCGGGCGCCTCATCCATGAAGAGGACGCCGCGGTGGGCCCTGCTGAGAATTCCTATCGACCCGGGTCTGCGCCCACCGATGAGCGCCGAGGCGGTGCTGCGGTGGTGGGGCGCTTCGAAAGGAGGTCGATGGTCGAGCCCATCGCCTCCGTGCAGCTCTCCTCGCAGCGAGCGCACCGCCGCCACTTCGACCGCCTGCGGGTCGTCCAATGGTGGAAGGATCCCCGGCAGACACTGGGCCAGCAGCGTCTTCCCGGCCCCCGGTGTGCCTCGCATCAGCAGATTATGCCCACCGGCCGCTGCGACTTCGAGCCCGAATCGTGCTTCAGCCTGCCCTTGGACTTCGGAGAGGTCGTGGCGTTCGGAAATTTCCGGGTCGGCAGTTTCGGCGGCAAGGACCGGTGGGAGCATCGGGACGTTGAGATCTCCGCCGTAGATGTTGATCAGTTCGGCCAGCGAGGCGATGGCTCGGACCCTGGTTCCCCCGAGCAGTGCTGATTCCTGACTGTTGCCCACGGGCACGACGAATCGTTCGAAGCCGGCCTGCAGGCCGCTGTGCAGGCTCGGCAGCACACCGTTGACGGGGCGGATGCGCCCGTCAAGGCCCAGTTCACCACAGTGGATGATCGATTCTGTGTCGGCTTCGTCGATGATGCCTTGCGCTTTCAGCACGGCCACAGCGATTCCCAGGTCGAATCCGGTGCCGATCTTCGGCACCGTGCCTGGGGTGAGGTTGATCGTCAGATGCTGCGTGGCCACGGGGATCCCCAGATAGGCGAGCGCGGCTCGAAGTCGTTTCCGGGATTCGCTTACGGAAGCGTCGGGCAGACCGACTATGTCGATCCCCGGCAGACCGGCGCTGACGCAGGCTTCGATGGACACGATCTTCCCCGCCAGCCCCCAGAGAGCGACGGCGGAGGCGCGTCCGATCACATTGAGCTGCGCCTCTTCGCTCACGAGTCGACCTGCAGGTTGCGGCGATGAGAGTAGTCGGGTTCGGGTTCCATGACGATGCCGAGGGCATCGATGCGGATGGCGGCGAAGTAGTCGCGCTGCCCGCGCAGCCAGAGTGCCGACAGCATTCTGATCCGCTTCAGCTTCGCCTTGGTCACGGCTTCGAGGGGAGATCCGAGGGCGAGCGTTCTGCGGGTCTTCACCTCGACGAAGACGATGGTCTCACCGTCCCGGGCGATGATGTCGATCTCTCCCCGTGGGCATCTGAAGTTGCGTTCGATGATGACCATGCCCTGCTGCTGCAGGAACTCTGCTGCCAGGTCCTCCCCTGTCTGTCCCAGAGCGCGCTGACGCATTCCCGGTGTCGTTGTGCTGCGTCTGCCAGATGTTGGTCCCATGAGTGACAGGCCACCACCGGCAAAGCAGACGTGACAAGAGCAGACGTTCGGCCTGTGGACGGCGCTTCGTCGTCCACAGGCCGATCACGTGCAAGTCAAGGTCCGGCCCACAGGCCTAAGCGTGCGAGTGCCTCTCCTGAATCAGCCGCTGGCCGCCGTCAGCTCCTGATCGACGTCGGTGGTTCCAGATCGCTCTTGGCGATCTCCTCGATGTTGACGTCTTTGAAGGTCAGCACGTGCACTGTCTTGATGAAGCGCGCCGACCGATAGCTGTCCCACACCCAGGCGTCTCGCAGCGTCAGTTCGAAGTAGACGTCTCCGGCGTCGTTGTGGGCCTTGAGATCAACGTGGTTGGCCAAGTAGAAGCGACGTTCGGTTTCGACAACGTAGGCGAAGAGTCCCACGACATCGCGATACTCCTTATAGAGCTGAAGCTCCAGTTGCGCTTCGTAATCGTCCAGATCATCGGTGCTCATGACGATCCCTCCTTCGCATCGTGCGCCGTTAGCAGGCGGAAGCTTCTCCGGTGGTGAATGCTGGGGCCGAAGTCGGCGATGCCCCGACGGTGTCTGTTGGTTCCGTACCCGACATTCGACTCCCAACCATACTGGGGATGAGCCTCGGCGAGTGCGATCATCGCCTCATCTCGGTGCACTTTTGCCACAATACTTGCCGCGGCGATGACGGGAACGCTGCCGTCACCTTTGATCACGGTCCGCACTTGGGGCAATTCCAGGTCTGCTGCGGGCCCGAATATCCCCAGGCAGTCGAGCGTAAGTGGAGCTGAAAGCCAGTCGTGTTTGCCGTCGAGGAGCACCATCGTCGATGGTGGAAGAACTGCTGAGCCGACGAGAGGAACCAGCATGTCAGACAGTGCCCGACGACCGGCCAGATTCAGTGCCATTGTCATCCCGAGCTCGTCGAGTTCGCTCGGCGTCGTCGACCCTACTGCCGTGGCTCGCGCCCACCCATTGACGCGATCGGTCGCGGTCTGACGGGACAACGCGCTCAGCTGCTTCGAATCATGGATGCCCGCTGGCACCTCGGCGTCGGTGAGCTCTCGGAGGTCGAAGAGGGCCACGCCCACGCTGACCGGCCCTGCCAGTGCTCCACGACCGACCTCGTCGATGCCGATGACGAACTCGTAGCCTTCTGCAAGCAGGGCGCGCTCACAGCTGAGGTCGTGCAATCCGATCTGTGCCATCAGCTGCCGGTGATTCCTTCAGAGTCGGGGACGTCGGCGAAGACTGACTCGGGGGTGGACATCCAACTGAAATGACTGAAGGGCCAATTGATGAGGAAGACGGTGCCCACCACGTCGTCCTCGGACACATAGGGCTGCGTGTCGACGTGGTACCGGGAGTCTGCGGAGTTGCTGCGATTGTCACCCATCACCCAATAGTGACCCTCTGGGACGGTGACTTTGAAGTCCACCTCCGAGGGGGCGGTGCCGTCGTCGAGGTATGTCTCATCGATGGGTTCGCCGTTGACGAGGATGCGTCCCTGCGCATCGCAGCATTCGACGGTGTCCCCGCCGACGCCGATGACGCGTTTGATCAGCTGCTGGCCCCCGTCAGCGGGAGCCAGTCCGACGAACTCGAGGATAGGGTTGGGCTCGTACTCCGAGATCTCTTCAGGACTGAGCCAATGGTCTGGGTCGTCGAAGACGATGATGTCGCCGCGGTTGGCCGGGCCGAAATTCGGCGCCAGCTGATTGACAAGGACCCTGTCATCGATCTGCAGTGTCTCCATCATCGATCCCGAAGGGATGTAGAACGAGCGGACGACCCAGGTCTTGAGTGCTGTGGAGATGAGGATGGCGACGAGAATGATCGCTGCGGTCTCGAGCAGGCCACGGAGGAATCTCTTCGAGGCTGAAGGTGGGGAAGCTTCTGATTCGGTTGACATTCGTTCGCTTTCGCATCGGACCACAGGTTCCGCAATGGGACTGAAATGAGCGTACCAGCACCCCGCCGCGGCATCTTTCAGGCGGCGGTCATCTCAGTCGACCGAGGAACCATGCCCGATCACGGGCCCGATGACACGGTCGAGCGGAATGAATCCGCCTCCTGGCTTGCCCATCAGTGCGCGCGAGTCTGCAGACTTGTTCCGGTTGTCCCCCAGGACCCACATGGTGTCGGCGGGAACCTCGATCGAGAATTCGGTGGATGAGGCCGGATGGGGCGCGTAGTCCTCCTCCAGGGGTTCGTCGTTGAGCAGCAGCCGTCCCTGTGCATCGCAGCATTGGAGCGTGTCACCGCCGACCGCGATGACGCGTTTGACGTAGTAGACGTCTCGATTCCCGAGCCCAACCCATGAACCCACCTTCTGCAGCGGGGTCGGCAGAGCATCGTCGACGAAGGAGCCACGGCCGTCGAAGACGACGATGTCTCCGCGTTGGATGTCTGAACTCAACGCATCGGGACGCCACACGGTGATGTCATCGCCGACGTCGAGAGTCGGCTCCATCGATTCGCTGGGGATCGTGAACCGTTGGATGACGAACCCACGAACCGATCCGCCGATGACGATGATGAGAATCGCGATGACAGCCACGATCTTCCAGAGGCGGCCCGAATAAAGAAGACGCGACCCGAAGGTCGCGTCTTCTCGGTTATTCGGCACCGCGTGATCATTGCCCACAGTGCCAGGCAATAATCAGGCCTTTTCGCGGATGCGTGCAGCCTTGCCGCGCAGTTCGCGCAGGTAGTACAGCTTGGCGCGACGAACGTCACCGCGGGCAAGGACTTCGAGCTTCTCGACGATGGGCGAGTGCACTGGGAAGGTACGCTCGACTCCGACGCCGAAGCTGATCTTACGAGCGGTGAAGGTCTCGCGGATTCCGTCGCCCTGGCGACGGATGACGATTCCCTTGAACACCTGGATACGCGAACGCGATCCTTCGATCACGCGCACGTGAACGTTGAGGGTATCGCCTGGGCGGAACTCAGGAACGTCAGACTTCAACGAGGCTGCATCAACAACATCAAGCTTCTGCATTGTGTTTCTCCATGTGTCCCCAGCTTCAGGTCGAGGACACGCATATCGGACCGGTTGAACCGGTGATTGGATCGTCTGTCGGGATCACTCCCCGAAATTCTCCGATGCTGACATCTGAGAACGGTCTTGGGCATCCATCCCCCTGAAGCAGGTGAATGCCAACAAACGCGACGACCTATTCTTTCACGGAATCATCCCCGGACTCAAACCGTTCCAGAATGGCGCGATCATGCTTGTCGAGACCGTCGAGTCCGGCCAGCAGATCCGGCCTGACGTCGGCTGTGCGTTCGAGTCTGCGGTCTCTGCGCCACCGTGCGATCGCGCCGTGGTTTCCGCTGAGCAGGATCTCGGGCACGTCCCGGTCTCTCCAGCTGGCGGGCTTCGTGTAGATCGGGTATTCGAGGAGTCCGTCCTCATGGCTCTCCTCTGTCAGCGACTCGGGGTTGCCGATGACTCCGGGGATGAGGCGGCTGACTGCCTCGATCATCACCATTGAGGCGACCTCTCCCCCGTTGAGCACATAGTCTCCGATGCTCATGGGGCGAAGATCGAAATGTTCGCCCGACCAGTCGATGACTCGCTGGTCGATCCCCTCATATCGTCCGCACGCGAACACGAGGTGGTCGGCAACGGAGAGTTCCTCTGCGATGCGCTGGTTGAACACTGGGCCGGCCGGGCTGGGCACGATGAGGATCGGCCTGCCCGCTGCGGCGGGTTCTTCGTCACCGGTGTCTGCACCGACCGTCTGCTCGACGCTGGCTGCCCCAGGAGATCCCCCGCCGAGGATGTGCTCGAGTGCCAGCGCCCACGGCTCGGCCTTCATCACCATTCCGGCACCCCCACCGTACGGTGAGTCATCGACGGTGCTGTGCCGGTCGAAGGTGAAGTCACGCAGGTCGTGCACGTTCAAGTCGAGCACCCCCTGATCCACGGCCTTGCCGATGAGGGAGAGCTGAAGCCCGGCGAGATACTCCGGGAAGATGGAGACGACGTCGATCTTCATGGCTGGACTCACGAGGCGTCGAAGAGACCAGCCGGAGGCGTGACTCTGACCCATCCGCCTTCAACATCGACCTCGGGGACGATCTCAGTGACGAAGGGAATGAGCGCCTGGTGTCCGTCGATGTGCTTCATATGGAGCAGGTCCTGTGCGGTGCCGTTGGTGACGTCGACGATCTCCCCGACCTGTGTCTCACCTTCGAGGACGCGAAGTCCGATGAGGTCTTCGAGGTACCAGGCGTCATCCTCGACCTCGTCCTCGACCTGATCGCTGAGGATGAGGGTGTTGCGGATCTCCTCCGCCCGATTCCGATCGGGGACTTCGTCGAAACTCAGCAGCAGACGGTCCCGGTGCCACCTCGCCGACGTCAGAGTCAGCTCACCGATATCGGGATCGGTGGAGTAGGTCTGACCGGGGACGAATCGCTCATCCGGTCGGTCGGTGCGCACCTCGACGGTGAATTCGCCTTTGATGCCGTGCGGTTTGCCCAACCGGGCGATCACCGTGTCCATACTGCTCCTCGTGTCCATGAAAGCGCTCATTCATGAAAGCGCTCAGATTCGTGCGTGTGAAGATTCGTGCGTGTGAAGATGCGTGACCGCAGCGATGCCGCTACGCAGTCACTTCCAGCACACAGTTTAGTCCGCTGGCTTCGTCATATCTGCGCCGCATCCGGATTGCAGCAGCCATCGTCGCCGACAGCAGTGCGGTGAATACAGGAAAGGGGGACGCGGCGATGACACGCCGCGTCCCCCTTTCCCGATGAAGGTGTTACGCCTCGATGAGGTCCACTCGCACCGACTCGCGGCCGGCAAGAGAGTTGATCACGGTGCGCAGAGCCTTTGCGGTTCTCCCTGCGCGACCAATGACACGGCCGAGGTCTTCCGGGTGAACCCGGACCTCGAGCGTGGTCCCGCGCTGTGACGAGCGGGATCGAACAGCAACATCGTCGGGATGATCGACGATGCCGCGGACCAGGTGTTCGAGCGAATCAGCCAACATGTCAGGCTTCAGCGCTCTCTTCGGAAGCAGCAGGTGCTGCTTCTTCAGCAGGTGCTTCCGCAGCCTTGTCCGAACCCTTAGGAGTGATAGCCTCCTTGATCACCGAACCGGCAGTGGGAGCCACGTAGGCTTCCTTCTCCGGCTGTGGCTTCACAGTGTTCACTGCTTCGCCGACGCCGGTGTGCTTCTGCCAGTCACCGGTGAGCTTGAGCAGGGTGCGAACCTGATCGGTCGGCTGAGCGCCGACGGAGAGCCAGTGCTGCGCACGCTCCGAATCGATCTCGATGACCGAAGGGTTGCGTGTCGGGTGGTAGATGCCGATCTGTTCGATGGCCTTACCATCGCGACGTGTGCGCGAATCGGCCACGACGACGCGGTAGTGCGGTGCACGGATTTTGCCCATGCGGGTCAAGCGAATTTTGACTGCCACTTTAGTGGTGTCTCCTTTTGTGTTTTTGTTGCACAGAGGTTCCAGAAGAATCGTGGGGTTGACCTGCTGGAGTCTGTGACCTGGACTATCACCTCAACGTGGAAGAGAGGGCCCACGTCGGAAGCAAAAGTACAAGACCCAATTGTGCCAGAAAGCCCTATTACTTTCCACCTGGGAACATCCCGCCGAAGCCCTTCGGCAGATTCTTCATATCGAACTCTTCGTCACCGTCGAGATCGACGCCGCCGAAGGCCGAGCCGACCGGATCCTTCGTCTTGCCGGACTTCTTGTCCTCAAGCGCCTGAGCCTGCTGGGCACGCTTGGCGGGGTTGCCCGACTGGCCGCCCTTGCGGCCCTTCTTCTTCCCCACAGCCTTCTTCTTGCGATTCGCTCCGCCGCCGGGCATTCCGCCCATTCCAGGCATTCCACCCATCCCCGGCATGCCGCCGCCTCCGCCCATTCCGGGCATACCGCCGCCGCGAGTCATCCCGCGCATCATCTTCTGCGCCTGAGTGAATCGTTCCATCAGCTGATTGACCGCGTTCACTGTGGTGCCGGCACCCTTGGCGATGCGCGAGCGGCGTGATCCGTTGAGGATCTTCGGGTTGGTACGCTCTGCGGGAGTCATCGACCGAACGATGGCTTCGACGCGATCGACTTCGCGTTCGTCGAAGTTCTCGAGCTGATCTTTGTACTGGCTCATGCCGGGCATCATGCCCAGCATCTTCTTCATCGAGCCCATCTTCTTCAGACCCGACATCTGCGTCAGGAAGTCATTGAGATCGAAGTCCTCACCGGCTTCGACCTTCTTCTGGAGCTTCGCGGTCTCCTTCTCATCGAAGTTCTTCTCGGCCTGCTCGATCAGGGTCATGATGTCGCCCATATCGAGGATCCGGTCAGCCATCCGATCGGGATGGAACTGTTCGAACTCCTTCATCGACTCACCGGTCGACGCGAACATGATCGGCTTTCCGGTCACCTCGGCGACAGACAGCGCGGCACCGCCGCGTGAGTCACCATCGAGCTTCGAGAGCACGACACCGGTGAAGTCGACACCTTCGAGGAAGGCCTCGGCGGTCTTCACCGCGTCCTGACCGATCATCGCGTCGATGACGAACAGAACCTCATCCGGGTTGACTGCCGAGCGGATGTCGGCGGCCTGCTGCATGAGCTCTTCGTCGATGCCGAGACGACCGGCGGTGTCGACGATGACGACATCGTGGAGCTTCGACTTAGCGACTTCGAGAGAGTCGGTGGCCACCTGCACCGGATCACCGACGCCGTTGCCGGGCTCTGGTGCGTAGACGAACGCGCCTGCACGCTCGCCGACGATCTCGAGCTGGTTGACCGCGTTCGGCCGCTGCAGATCGGCGGCGACGAGCATCGGACGGTGACCTTCGGATTTCAGCCAATAGGCGAGCTTACCGGCAAGGGTGGTCTTACCAGCACCCTGCAGACCGGCGAGCATGATGACGGTGGGCGGGCGCTTCGCGTAGTTCAGGCGACGAGTCTCCCCGCCGAGGATGCCGACCAGTTCATCGTTGACGACCTTGACGACCTGCTGGCCCGGGTTCAGCGCACCCGAGACCTCTTCGGACAGTGCCCGCTCGCGAATGCGCCCGGTGAATGCGCGAACGACGGGCAGGGCGACGTCGGCGTCCAGAAGGGCGCGCCGGATCTCGCGGATGGTGCCATCCACATCGGCTTCGGACAGCCGGCCCTTGCCGCGCAGGTTCTTGAACGTCGCGGTGAGCCTGTCGGAGAGAGAATTAAACACGTACAAGCCTTCTTCACGATAATTGGTCGACTCCCTAGCCTAACAACTCACCGGTCTCGGACTGAAACCGAGATAGCTGGGAAAGCGCCCACAACCGTCTCATCCCAGAACCTGTCGATGGGCCTTGAATGACCGATCGCCTCGGTGGGGTGGCTGCTTCCACCCCACCGAGGCGATCGGTGAGTACGCTCACGCACTCCCCCTCACCGAGGCGGCCGGTGAGACCGACCGGCCCCCTGGCGGGAGATTTCGGGGTTCAGCGGAACGAGTAGGCCTGCTCCGCGTGTTCGAAGGCATCGATGCCCGACAGCTCGTCTCTGGGGTCGATGCGCAGCCCCATGGTCTTCCGCAGGGCGAGAGCGATCACCAGGGTCACGCCTCCGGCGTAGATCAGGGCAACGACCGTGGCCACGATCTGCGACACGAGGAGCCCGAGTCCTCCACCGTGGAAGAGGCCGGCGGCCGAGTCTGCACTCGGGACCGCGAAGAGTCCGATCATCACAGTGCCGATGACACCGGCGACGAGGTGGACGCCGACGACGTCGAGAGCGTCGTCGTAGCGCAGGCGGTTCTTCGCTTCCACAGCGAGCACAGCTCCTGCGCCTGCCGCGATTCCGATGATGATCGCCGCATACGGTTCGACGTTCGCACAGGCGGGGGTGATGGCCACAAGACCGGCGATCGCCCCGGAGACGCTGCCGATGCTGCTGGGGCGAGTCGCCCGTATCCGCTCGATTGCGATCCAGGTGATCATTCCGGCGGCAGGGGCGGCCAGGGTGTTGACCCAGATCAGTCCGGCCTGCTCGATCGTCGAGGCGGCTCCACCGTTGAATCCGAACCAGCCGAACCACAGCAGCGCCGCACCGAGAACGGTGATCGGAATGTTGTGGGGCTTGTGCGGTGTCGAATAGCGGGCCCGGCGGCCCATGACGACGACGAGCACGAGAGCGGAGATTCCCGCGTTGATATGCACGACCGTTCCGCCGGCGAAGTCGATCGCCGGCCCGAAGGCGCTGCCGATCACACCCGACTCGCTGAGCAGTCCGTCGCCCCAGACCATGAAGGCCAGAGGACAGTACACCAAGGTCACCCACAGGCCGGCGAAGACCAGCCAGGTGGAGAACTTCGCCCGATCAGCGACGGCACCGGCGATGAGTGCGATCGCGATCATCGCGAAGGTGGAGCCGTAGCCGATGGAGATGAGAGCTTCGGGCTCGTTGGCGACTGTGTCGGCGAGGCCGATCTCGGACAGCGGATTGCCGAAGATCCCCAGCACGGAGTCTCCGGAGCTCAGTCCGTATCCGAAGAGGACCCAGACGAGCCCGCCCATCGCCATTGCCGAGAACACCATCATCATCATGTTGATGCTCGAGGTGATTCGGGTCATGCCGCCGTAGAAGAAGGCCACACCGGGGGTCATGAGCAGGACCAGACCGGCCGCGACCATCATCCAAACATTCACTGCGTCGAGTTCCATGTCGTCTCTTTCACGTCTCTGTCGGCTCCGTTTAGAACCGAACAGTGACAGTGTCCATGACGGATGTCACACCAGCGAGTCGACCATGTTTCCAGCATGTGACACAGGCTGGAGAATACGGTCAGTCGAGCAGTGCGTCGACGAATCCTTCGGCAGTGAACGGCGCCAGATCATCGGCACCCTCACCGAGGCCGATGAGCTTGACCGGAACCCCGAGCTCACGCTGGACGGCCACGACGATTCCGCCCTTGGCGGTGCCGTCGAGTTTGGTCAGCACGATGCCGGTGATGTTGACCGCCTCGGCGAAGACCTTGGCCTGCTGCATTCCGTTCTGCCCGGTCGTGGCGTCGAGGACGAGGAGCACCTCGTCGATCTCGTGGCCCTCGCCCAGAGGGCGTGTGGCCACACGCTTGACCTTGCCGAGTTCGTCCATCAGGCCGATCTTGTTCTGCAGGCGTCCGGCCGTATCGATGAGCACGACGTCGGTGCCGTCTTCCTTGCCGCGTTCGACGGCGGAGTAGGCCACGGAGGCGGGGTCGGCCCCCTCCTCGCCGCGGACGGTCTCCACGCCGACGCGACCGCCCCAGGTGGACAGCTGCTCGGCGGCCGCGGCACGGAACGTATCGGCAGCACCCAGCAGCACGCTCTGATCTTCAGCGACGAGCACACGGGCGATCTTGCCCACTGTCGTCGTCTTGCCGGCACCGTTGACTCCGACGACGAGCATCACGGCTGGGTCGCCGTCGGTGCCTGCGGTGGCAAGTTCACGATCCATGGAGGGATCGACGAGTTTGATGAGTTCTTCCCGAAGCAGTCCCCTGACCTCTTCCGGTTCACGGGTGCCGAGGACCTTGACGCGTTCGCGCAGTCTGTCGACGAGTTCCGTGGTCGGATCGACTCCGACATCGGCGAGGATGAGAGTGTCTTCGATCTCTTCCCAGGTCGATTCGTCGAGGTTGTCACGCGAGAGCAGGCTGAGCAGACCGCGGCCCAGCCCGGAGTTGGACTTCGCGAGGCGTTCGCGCAGGCGAACGAGCCGGTTTCCAGGTTCGGTGGGAACCTCGGATCCGCGTGTGGCAGCCTTCTCCTTGGCGACCGCCTCGGAGATGTCGTCGATCTTGAGTTCGCCGGTGACATCGGCGTCGATGCTGCGCTCATCGCGCAGCCCCTTCTTCTTGGCGTTGACGCGCAGGGTGAAGCCCAGCCCGACGACCAGAATGAAGACGATGGCTGCGACGATGAGCAATATGATCGGCTGATCCATTGACGTACGTCCTCCTTTGATTACCTTCCCTGGCCCCACGTTCTCGCGCGGTGGCCGCCGGTCAAGGGTGCTGTGCCGGTCGTGTTGCGCACATCGGCGCGAGGCCGCTGTGCGCTCCGGTGGCCCGCACCCCAGCGCCCCGCTGTCTCGGGGCGCGTGTGATGATGTCGTGTGGCCCGGTCAGGAACCTCTGCTGCCGAAGAGCAGTCCGGCTGTGGTTCTCCACCCTGTGCCGGATTCCGGGATCTTCCAATGACGGGTGCGCGGCCTCACCGTCAGCAGTGATGGTGCGGCGTGCCGGCGCGGCTGGGGCCGCAGCACGTAGGAATGGTCCCGGATCGCGGTGACTGCAGCCTGTTCCCGAGTCGCCAGGTGGGAGGTGCCGTCGTCATGACCGAAGAATTCGTGGACCTCGTCGTCGTACCCGGTCCATTGCCCCGGAAGTCGAAACCGCTGCACATCGGATGAGTACTTCAGGCGACCTTCAGCCCTCAGTCCCGGCAGTGCGACGAGGAGCACGACGATGAGTGCCAGCGCGAACGATACGGCGAGTCCGACAATGACGACGAGTACTGCATTCATGCTCGCGAGTCACCTCGTGATTCAGCCGACTCGGCCATGGACGTCCCGCTCCTCAAGCTTTTCGACAATGCTTCCCTGCGCTCAAGTCTATCGTCCAAATCCACGACATTCGTATTCGGGGACCGTGAGCCTGTTGGAGAATTCCCTGGGACTCCCCTGGACATCTCTGCCGAATCGGCCTCCCGCGAACGGCTGCCGCTCATGGGATCCGCTGCGAGATGACCTTCGACACGCCATCTCCGTGCATCGTCACCCCGTAGAGCGCATCGGCGATCTCCATCGTTCGCTTCTGGTGGGTGATGACGATGAGCTGAGACGAATCCTGCAGCTCTTCGAACACGGTCAGCAGGCGGGACAGGTTGAGATCGTCGAGTGCAGCTTCGACCTCGTCCATGACATAGAACGGGCTGGGCCGAGCCTTGAAGATCGCCACCAGCATGGCGACGGCGACCAGTGACCGTTCGCCGCCGGAGAGCAGGGAGAGTCGCTTGACCTTCTTGCCCGCGGGCCGGGCGTGGACGTCGACGCCTGTGGTCAGCATGTCGTCGGGGTCGGTCAGGCTCAGGGATCCCTCACCGCCGGGGAACAGGCGGGAGAAGATGTCTTCGAATTCCCGCGCGGTGTCCGCATAGGCCTCGGCGAATACTCGTTCGACGTGCCGATCGACCTCGTCGACGAGCTTCATCAGGTCCTTCCTCGAGGACTCGATATCGGTGATCTGCTTTTCGAGGAACTGGTGCCTCTCCTTGAGTGCCTCGTATTCCTCGAGTGCCAGGGGGTTGACCGTTCCGATGCGTTTGAGGGCGGCGGTCGCCTTCTTGTGTCGTTTCTCGACCTCGGACCGCACATAGGGACGCTCCTCCTCGCCTTCGTCGAAAGCAGGAACCGGAACATGAGGGCCGTAGAGCTCGACCAGCCGTTCGAGGCCGAGTCCGGTCTCCTCTCCCGCCCGGTTCTCGATCTCTTCGAGTTTGAGTCGGAATCGTTCCTTGGCGAGTTCGGCTTCGGCGACAGCGTCCTTGAGTCGCTGCAGCTGCGTGCGCGTGGTGCCCAGTTCCTCACCGAGCCGGCCCTTCTCCTCCCGCAGCTGCCCGCGCTCTTCGACGAGGACCTGAATCTGGGAGCCCAGTTCGGACACCGTCGTCTCTGCGGCTGAAGTCGAGTTCTGTGCAATCTCGACGATGAGCACCGCCGAGGCAGCCGATCTGTTCTTGCGTGCGATCGTCCGCTGGGTCTGCTCGCGTGCGGTCTCCTCTGCCGTGGCCTGGCGAAGCAGGGAGTCGACCCTGTCGGAGAGGAATCGTGCTCGATCCGTGGCCGCCTTGTGGCTGATTCGGGTCTCGATGACGTCTTCGGAGGACTGGGACACCCGCCGGCTCAGTTCATCCCGTTCGGTGGTGTCGACAACCTCTTCGACGTCGTCTGCCCCGGCGAGCGCGGATTCGGCGGTGCGGGCCTCGCGTTCGGCCGTCTCCAGGCGTGTCGCGAGCTCCGCTTCGTTGTCCTTGGCCCGCTGCAGGCGGGTCTGGGCTGTAGTGATGTCGCCCGCGATTCGGGAGACCTCTTCCCCGGCGGCCATGATCGCCGCGTCCGAGGAGTGCAGTTTCTCAAGAGCCGCGGAGGCTGCTGCCTTCGCCTCGGCCAGCTTCTCCTCGAACCGGACGATGTCGGCATCGATTCGGGTCCGAACCTGCTGCAGATCGGTGATGGAGGAGCGAGTCTCCTCGAGCGCGGTCTGTGAGGCCAAACGGGTGCCCGAAGCGGTACGTGCCCGGGTGACACGTGTCGCGGTGAGGATCTCACCGCCGAGTGTGACCACCGTGAGCTCGGGGCGAGAATCGATGATGGACAGCGCGCTGGCAGCATCGTCAACGCACACGACCGTCTCCAGCGCGGAGTTCAGCAGTTCGGTCAGTTCGGGCACGTCGCTGCTGACGACATCGCTGAGCCACCGGATCGACGGTGGGCCGTCGGCGATCCCGCTGAGTTCGGGCAGTGTGGTCGCAGAGATCGTTCTGGTCGCCTGGTTAGCACCCTTGCCGGCACGTGCACCGGTGCCTGCTGCAGTGCCCACCCTGGCACTCGCCCCTGCCGGGATCGTGAGGTGGACATTGGTGTCCTCGCCGAGGTGGTCGAGCACTGTCAATGCCACCTGACCGGAGTCGACGAGCACACCGGAGACCGTGGTCGACAGGGCTGCCGCCACGGCCATCTCGAACCCGTTGACCACGGACAACCGCTCGGTCACGGCCGAGCCGACTCCCGGCAGATCCGCGTTCACGATGTCCTCGAGGTCGGCTTCCAAGGCTGTGCCGAGGGACAGCGCCTCTGCTCGGGCCTCTGCCGAGGCCAGTTCCGATGCTGTCTTCGCCTTCTGCGCCCGGAGTCCCTCGAGGTCGGTCTCCAACGTGGTCTGGGTCTCCTTGGCGGATTCGTACTCCGTGTCGAGTTCGCTCTCTCCTGCTTCGACCCCTTCGACGGCCGCCTCAGCGGTGCTCAGTTCCTCGCGACGTTCGGCGATGCGAGTCGAGGCGGTGTCGATCTCTGCCCGATTGGATTCGATCCGAGCCGTGAGGTCGCTGATGCGCTCACGCGCCTGGGAGCTCTTCGACTGCAGTGCCGACCTGTTCTTGATCGCCTCGGTGATGGCCAGCTGTGTGGCTTTGACCTCGTCCTCGGCCTTCTTCAATGCCAGTGCGAGCTCTTCTTTGCGCATCTGACTGCGATCCAGTGCTGCCGCGGATTCCTTGACCGCATCCTCCGCGGTGCGAAGCTCCTCCTTGTGGTGCTCGGCTTGGGACCTCAGCTCTTCCGGCGACTTCGTCTCCCGACGGCCCAGGCTCGCGACCTCGGAGAGCAGGTGTGAGCGTTTGTCCTCGGCACGCTGGGCGATTCCTCTGGCACGAACGATCTGGGTCTGTGTCCGTGATTCGGCGGTGCGCAGATCCTCGAGCTCAGCATCAAGAGTGCCCAGACGTGCCTCGATCTCCTGCAGTCGCTGCTCAGTGCGGGATCGGCGATGCTCGAGGTCGCCGATGCGGTCTCTGCCGTCTTCGCCCTCAGCGCCCGAGGTGGAAGCCAAGGAGGCCTGCAGCCGAACGGTGTCATCGGCCAGCAGTCGTGCAGCGGAGTCGCGCAGGGTGGCTTGGACGGTGGCGGCCTTCTGCGCGGCCTCGGCCTGGCGCCCCAGCGGCCCCAGCTGCCGGTTGAGTTCGGTCCGCAGATCGGAGAGGCGATCAAGGTTCGTCTGCAGGCCGGTGAGTTTGCGCACGGCCTTGTCCTTGCGCCTGCGGTGCTTGAGGACGCCCGCGGCCTCTTCGATGAAGCTGCGACGTTCGATCGGATCGGCGTGCAGAATCGCGTCGAGACGCCCTTGCCCCACGATGACATGCATCTCTTTGCCCAGTCCCGAGTCGTTGAGCAGCTCCTGGATGTCAAGGAGTCGCGCCGGAGTCCCGTTGACGGCGTACTCGCTGCCGCCTGTACGAAACAGGGTGCGTGAGATCGTGACTTCGGTGTAGTCGACGGGGATGGCTCCGTCGGTGTTGTCGATCGTCAGGGCCACCTCGGCGCGGCCCAATGCCTGTCGCTTCGAGGTTCCGGCGAAGATGACATCGTCCATCTTCCCGCCGCGCAGATTCTTCGCACCCTGCTCGCCCATCACCCAGGACAAGGCGTCGACGACGTTGGACTTGCCGGAGCCGTTGGGGCCGACAACGCAGGTGATGCCCGGCTCGAACTTGAGCGTCGTCGCCGAGGCAAAGGATTTGAATCCTCGCAGGGTCAGGCTTTTGAGATGCATTGTCCACCCAGCATATCTCGGGTGAGTACTCGCAGTTCTCGAAACGTTTGATAGAGTGTCTCCTCGTGCGCCGATTTCGGTGCCGTTCCTCCGTAGCTCAGTTGGCAGAGCATTCGACTGTTAATCGAAGGGTCGCTGGTTCGAGCCCAGCCGGGGGAGCTGATCAAGGCCCCGTCGTATACGACGGGGCCTTGGGCATGTCAGAGGTCGGTGCAGCGGATTCTGGATCCGAATTTTGTCTCAATAGTGAAGATTTTTCCACTCACCTAATGGGAATCCGTCGAAACGGGTCTATTTTGGATCCAGCGTTTCCTACCGCCTGCCTATGTCCCGTCCTTACACCGTCATGTCGTCTAAGAATCACCATGCAGTACCTGAACAGGAAGGAGCGCCGATCACGTCCGCCTGCAGGATCACTGCGGCCGACATATTCGGCAAGCATCCCTATGAGCAGTGACAACACCAAGACTCAGGAGCTGATCGAGCACCTGAAGAATCCGACCACCAAGCTCAGACCCTTCAAACGCGAAGGTCTCGACAAGATGGTGTTCTTCACAGCCGGCATCCTTGCCGTTGCCTTCGTCGCCTGGGGATTCATCTCTCCAGACAGCCTCGGCACTGTCGCGGGTACCCTGCTGACCGGCGTCATGGACAACTTCGGCTGGCTCTTCGTCATCGCGGCCACGATCTTCACCATCTTCGTCATCGTCGTCGCCCTGAAGAAGTTCGGGCGGATCCCGCTGGGCAAGGACGATGAGACTCCCGAGTTCAAGACCTCGTCGTGGATCGCGATGATGTTCGCCACCGGCATGGGAATCGGACTGGTCTTCTCCGCAGTCGGCGAACCCCTGTTCTTCTACATGTCTCCTCCGCCGGCGACGGTTGACGGATCGTCCGCTGAGGCGATGGGAACGTCGATGGGTACGACGCTGTTCCATTGGACCCTCTACCCATGGGCGATGTATGCCATCGTCGGCCTCGGCATCGCATACGGCTCCTTCCGCCTCGGACGGTCTCAGCTGTTCTCCTCGATGTTCACCTCACTGTTCGGCGAACGCGCCGTCAACGGCGTCGGCGGCAAGGTCATCAACGTCATGGCCATCCTCGCCACGCTCTTCGGCTCCGCATGCTCATTGGGCCTGGGAGCGATTCAGATCGGCGGCGGCATCGAGTCGGCGGGCCTGATGTCCACAGTCACTTCTCCTGTGCTCGTCATCATCATCGCCATACTCACCGCAGCGTTCGTCGCCTCGGCCGTCTCAGGTGTCGAAAAGGGCATCCAATGGCTGTCGAACATCAACATGGTCCTCGCGCTCATCGTCGCGCTCATCGTCTTCATCGGGGGGCCCACCCTCTTCATCCTCAACGTCATCCCGTCTTCGATCGGCTCATTCATCCAGGACCTGCCGCAGATGGCGTCGCGAACCGCAGCCAACGGACCGGACGTCAATGGCTGGTTGTCCTCATGGACCGTCTTCTACTGGGCCTGGTGGGTCTCATGGTCGCCCTTCGTCGGTCTCTTCATCGCCCGCATCTCGCGCGGCCGCACGGTGCGTCAGTTCGTCACCGGCGTCCTCATCGTCCCCTCAGTCGTCTCGACCATCTGGTTCGCGGTCTTCGGCGGCGGTGCGATCGGCATCCAGGAACGGGCCGAACGCGGCGAGGGCACGGTCAAGGCACTCGCAAAGATCGTCGACGGCGAACCCGATATCAACATGGACACGATTCTGTTCGACCTCCTCGGCGCGTTGCCTTTGCCCAACCTCATCGCCATCATCCTGATGATCGTCACTGTCATCCTCATCGCGATCTTCTTCGTCACTGGTGCCGACTCCGCGTCCATTGTCATGGGCACACTCAGTGCCAACGGTGTGCAGGAGCCAGGCAAGGGCCTCGTGATCTTCTGGGGTACGGCCACCGGCGCCGTGGCAGCGGTGATGCTTCTGGCCGGGGGCTCCGATCCAGCCGAGGCTCTCGAGGGGCTGAAGAACGTCACGATCGTCTCCGCGCTGCCGTTCGTCCTCGTCATGCTGCTGCTCTGTGTGGCGCTGTGGAGAGACCTGTCGAGAGATCCGCTGATCATTCAGGGTCAGTTGGCCAGTCACATCCTCGAGCAGTCGGTGGCCACCGCCGTCGACGAGCACAACGGCGAGGTCTTCGGACTCGAGACTTCCGAACTGCCTGCCGACGTGATCGCAGCAGACAATGAAGACGCCGAGTCAGGTTCGTCAGAGTTGTCTGATCTCAACGATGCCGATCACGAGCACGGCGACACCATCAGGTAACCCATTGTCGCGGCGCTGACCGCGCGACATCGGTGAATGCCAGAGGCGGCCGGTACGACTCGAGAGAGTCTCGCCGGCCGCCTTTCGCCTGTCGCATCGGTACACGAGGGCCGACGCGGGCCCGGGGTAGGAATGCCGACGCAGGCCCGGGCGACAGCGTGACGCAGTCTCGGCGGCGGCTTCAGCGGTACCGCGGCGGGCGCTGGCAGGTCGGGCAGAAGTGGCTGCCTCGTCCCCCGATCGTCATCTTCTCGATCTCGGTGCCGCAGCGCACGCACTCTTGGCCGCCGCGCCCGTATACGAGCAGGGCACGGTCGAAGTATCCGGACTCCCCGTTGACGTTGACGTAGAGGGCGTCGAAGCTGGTCCCACCCACGGCCAGCGCATCGCTCATCACCCGCGACGCAGAGTCAAGGACGGCGGCCAGGCGGGACTTGCGAGTGCGAGCGGGGATCGCAAGCGGGTGGATACCAGCCCTGAAGAGTGCTTCATCGGCATAGATGTTGCCGATGCCGCTGACCAGGGACTGGTCGAGCAGCGCTGATTTGACCACCGTGCGCTTATGAGAGAGCTGCTCGAGAGCCAGGCCGGGTTCGAAAGCCGGTTCCAGAGGATCGGCTGCAATGTGATTCGCCGAGGCGGGCACGAGCCGACCATAGGCGTGCACCAGAGGCTGAACGCCGAGATGGCCGAAGATCCGTTGGTCGATGAAACGCAGCTGGAGGCTCTCGCTCCCCCGCTCGAGGCGGAGGATCGCCCGGGTATGCTTGTGGATCTCGTCAGCGGCATCGTGGACGCGCAGCTGTCCGCTCATGCCGAGGTGAACGAGCAGGCTGAGTTCAGGGGCAGCCGGCTCGGCAGCCGGGCCAGCACCACGGTCCTCACCCAGGGTCAGCCACATGAACTTCCCGCGACGTTCGGCACCGATGATTCGCCGCCCGGACACCGCTGCGACGAACTCGACGGCTGCGGAAGCATCGATGCGACGCTGGGACGTGGTGCCGAGAATCCGGGGGTCGATCACCTCGGCGCCGGTGATGGTGGTGCCGGCAGTCCATTCATGGACGCCGAGGCGCACGCTCTCTACCTCGGGAAGCTCGGGCATCAGAAATGCCTCAGCGCGTGTAGTCCGGATAGATGGTGCGGATGGCCTTGACGGCGACTTCCGCGGCTGCTGCTTCGGCGTTCTTCTTCGAAGAGCCGTCGCCGGTGCCCCAGCCGTTGTCCCCCAGCAGGGCGGTGGCGGTGAAGACCATGGCGTGATCGGGTCCCGAGGAGACGATCTCGTAGCTCACGGCGCCCAGATCAAGATCGGCCGCTGCTTCCTGCAGTGTCGTCTTATAGTCCATTCCGGCACCCAGATTCACCGCATCGGAGAGCATCGAATCAATGAGGCGGTGGACGAAGGCGAAGGCCTCTTCACGTCCGCGGGCAACGAAGGTCGCACCGATGAGGGCCTCGACGGTGTCGGCAAGGATCGAGTCCTTGTCGCGGCCGCCTGTCAGCTCTTCGCCCTTGCCCAGAAGAATGTGGGGGCCGATCTTGTGTCTGCGCGCGATCGACGCCAAGGCTTTGGTGTTGACCACGGCGGAGCGCATCTTGGCCAGTGAACCTTCGGCCAGATCCGGGTTGTCGTAGTACAGCGACTCGGTGGCCACGAGGCCAAGGACGGAGTCGCCGAGGAATTCGAGACGCTCGTTCGTGGGTATTCCGCCGGCTTCGAAGGCGAAGGAGCGGTGAGTCAGGGCCAGACGAAAAGTCTCGGGATCGATATCGATCCCGAGACTCTTCTGCAGTTCTGCTGTGGTGTCAGTGTCCACAGGTCAGACGTCAGCGACCTTGCGTCCCTTGTATTCAAGGAACAGCGGGGTGCCGGCTGCGTCTTCGACAACTTTGGCCTGGTGAGGGCGCGAGTACACAACGCGACCGTTCTCCACAGTCTTGACCAGGCTGGGAGCCTGTGCCTTCCACTGCGAACGACGGTGGCGGGTGTTGCTGCGCGACAATTTACGCTTTGGAACAGCCACGTCTAGCTCTCTTTCTTCTCATCCAACAAACTCTTCAATGATGCGAACGGCGAATCCGATTCGCTGTCGTCGACCTCAAGGTCCTCACCGAGGGTGAAGCTGAACTCTTCGCTCCGGTCCGTTGACGGACTGAAGGGCAGAGCCATGACAACAGCGTCTCTGATCGCGGGCTCGAGGTCGAGCTGATCGCGGTCGATGAGGTAGGAATCCTCGTCGCCATCGGCCTGCTCATAGACATACATCTCTTGGATGTCGACATCTATAGGCAACTCGATTTCGTCGAGAGTCCTCACATCTTCGCCGCGGGCCGTGGCCGAGACTGTGCCCGACACGTAGATTCCCTCCGACACGCTTTCGAACATCAGCTCGAGTGTCAGTGGTGAACCTTCTGCGACCCCGATCACTTCGATCTTGAGATCCGCTGGAGCAGACAGGGTGGTGTTCACCCGTTCCCATTCACCAGGATGACCGAGCAATCCCATCGACCTGAGATCGTAGACGAACTCAGACTGCTTCTTCATGCTCACTCCTCCTTTACGTGATTGAGGATGCTTACTCCTGCGTTCACACGCGACTCACCATTCTAGTCATCATCGGCGGTCATTACCAATCGAGCCTGCGAGGTTGCGCAGGTGTTCCTGGTCACCATTTCTCGTGCTGGTTGCGCCAGGTCACCCCACCGGCGGCCAAGAGCAGTGCCCCGGAGATCGTGAACACGATCCCGGACCCGGCGACGATGGTGAGCAGGGAGGCTGCCGAGGGGATCGCCACCTGGCTGAGTCGGTTGCCGGCAAGGCGGATCGACAGAACCGCCGCCCGGTTGGCCGGGTCCGACAGAGTCGAGACCCAGGTCATCGTCAGCGGCTGGGTGAGTCCGAAGCAGAATCCGGCCAGGATCAGCAGGATCGCCAGCATCCACGGCTGTGTGAACACCGGGATGAGAATGATGCAGACACCTGCCGCCGCCGAGGCGGTCCACAGCAGCGAGAGGCTGCGCCACTTGCGTGTGAGCATCCCGATGATCAGCCGCGAAACCACCGAGGCCAGTGTGCGCAAGGTGAGCAGCCACGTCACAGTCGTCACCGACAGCCCGTTCTGCTGGCCGATGAGCGGCAGGTAAGCAGTCATCAGGTCGACGGCGGCCAGGGTGGTCATCGAGGCGAGGATCGCGGGCTTCATCCCCCGGATTGAGAGGAGGGACCAGGGCGTACGGGCACCTTTGGCCGCATCGGCGCGGGAGACGTGAGGTGTCCGGCCGCGGAGCATGACGATGACCGCAGCAACCAGCGTCAGCGCGGAGATCCCCGTCATGAACCACAGGGCGTTGACGATCTGCGGGGCACCGTCCGTCGCGCCGGCGATGGCACCTGCCACGGGCAGACCGATCGTCTGCCCGATCGAGACGCCGAGGGTGAGGTAGCCGAACTTCGAGGTCAGGGCCGAGGCGGGAAAGCTCTGTGGTATCAGTGCCTGCGATGCAACGGTGGTCAGCAGCTGTCCCAGGCCCAGGCACATCGTGGCGATGAGGAGGACGCCGAGGTTGGGTGCCATCGCTGCGAGTCCGACGGGCACGATCGACAGGATCGTTCCCGTCCACAACACAGCGGTGGCGTATCCGCGGTCGACGAGTCGGCCGACGAGGAGTGCCGTGAGCAGCGGCACGAGGGAATAGCAGGCGGTCATGAGACCGAGGACGACTCCGCTGCCGCCGAGTTCCAGGGTCCGGTAGGAGATGAGGACGCGCACGCCGTTGTAGGTGGCATGAGCGACCACGGTGTGGAAGATGAGGCCGAGGAACCACGCCCGAGAGGAGGAAGAGGGAATCGGCATGCGTCAGCGGCTGGCGTTCAGCGCCGACAGCACTGCGCCCGGGACGAGACCTTCGATGTTCCCGCCGCCGGAGTGAACTTCCTTGATGAGCGAGGACGAGACGTGTTCGTACTCGGGGCTGCCTGGAACGAAGATGGTCTCCAACTCGCTCAGATGCTTATTCATCAGAGCCATCGGCAGTTCGTAGGCGAAATCCGTGCCCGAGCGCAGCCCCTTGACCACTGCAGGGGCTCCGATGGAGGTGCAGTAGTCGACGAGGAGGCCCCCGGCGACGGTCTCGATGGTGACGTTCCTCGTCTCTCGGGTCCGCTCATCCTCCTCCAGCGAGCGGCGGATGAGATCGGCGCGGACCTCGGGATCGAAACGTCCGGATTTCTTGGGATTGTGCACGACGGCAACGACCACCTCGTCGAAGAGTCGGGCGCTGCGAGCAATGACATCGAGATGACCCATGGTGATCGGGTCATAGGAACCGGGGCAGACAACCTTCATGCCTTCATCGTATCCCTCAGCTGTGACCACTGGTCGTCGACGAGCTTGTCCTGATCGTCGGCCCTGACGATGACAGCCTCGGGTTCCGTCAGCGGGTTGTGCAGTCGGGCAGCGGCTCCGGCCATGACCCTGCCCACGACCGCCAGGGACCGTGCTTCGTTCCCGGCTGCGATCGCCTCGTTCAGCTCCCTGTGTGTCTCGATGAGGTCGCACCTGACCTCGTATCCACGCGGGTCGGAGAGTGAGAGCAGCCGGGTGTGGACCATCGAAACCTTCATCAGATCGCTGAGCCTGACCGACCCGGAGCAGGCGACGATCGAGTGATGGAAGTCGAGGTCGGCGTCGCCGATGGCGCGGGCGGCGTTCTCTTCGATCGCCAGCTCGAGTGCGGCCAGCGCCTGGTGGATGCGGGCGATCGGCTTGCCCGATCGGATGACGATCTTCACGGCCTGCGCCTCGATGGCCTCGCGGACGGCATAGACGTCATCGATGTCGTCGGACGTCATCCGCTTGACCCAGACACCGCGGCCGGGCGCGTGTGTCATCACCCCTTCACTGACGAGTCGCTGCAGAGCCTCCCGCAGTGAGGGCCGGGAGACGACGAGGAGCTCTGCTGTGCGCACCTCGTTGATGGACTGCCCTGGCGCCAGTGAGCCGCTGTAGATGGCGTTCCGAATCTGATCGGCGATGAGGTCGATTGTCGAGGATCTGATGACCTTGCGCAGGACAGGGAGCTCCGAAGTCGGGGGTGAAGGCATATCACGATCATATAACGTTGTCTGACAGTGTGACATCCGGACAACGAAAGTATTGAATAGTGTTCCTGAGACGCATGTCACGAAGATGTGTCGACGTTCAATGAAAGGGACAGCTATGAAAGCCATCAAGGGGCTTGCCGCCGCGACCTCGATCATCGCCCTGACGCTCACACTGGGAGCATGCGGTGGAGGCGATTCCGATAAGAGCGCACTCCAGAAGGCCATCGATGACGGGAAGATCTCCGTCGGCTTCGCTGGTGAGGCACCATACAGCTTCGAGAAGGACGGCGAACTCCAAGGAGCTTCCGTGGCTATGGCGAAGGCTGTCTTCAAGGAGCTCGGCGTCGACGACGTCGAGGGTGTCAACACCGAATTCGGCTCACTGATCCCCGGTCTCAACGCCGATCGCTTCGGCGCGATCTCCGCCGGAATGTCGATCCTGCCCGACCGTTGCGAACAGGCGGCCTTCGGCAATCCTGAGTTCATGTACACCACCGCCCTGATGACCAAGGAGGGCAAGCAGGATGGAATGAAGAACCTCGACGATGTCAAGAAGAAGGGCGTCAAGCTCGCGACGATGACCGGAGCAGTCGAGTCCGACTATGCCAAGTCCCTTGACCTCAAGACACAGGAAGTCGGCACTCCCCAGGACGGCATGGACGCTGTGACCACGGGCCGCGCCGATGTCTTCGCCCTGACCGGCATCTCGCTCAACTGGATGGCGCAGAACAACAAGGACGCCGGGGTCGAGGTCAGCGAATCCTTCGTCCAGGAGATCGATGGAGTTCCCCAGATCGGTGCTGGCGCCACGGTCTTCCGCACAGATGACACCGAACTTCGGGACAAGTGGAATGAGAAGCTCGACGAGATCGTCGGCGACGAGAAGAAGTACCTCGATGTCGTCGGCGACTTCGGCTTCACGAAGGAAGAACGCCCTGACGGCGAGATCACGACCGACCAGCTGTGCAAGGGCGAATTGCCCACAGCCAAGTCCTGATCCGGTCCTTGGTCACTCCCGATCATGACTGACAATGTCACAACGTTGCTGAATTCCCTCCCACAGCTGTGGGAGGGAATTCAGACAACGCTCATCCTCACCATCGCCGGCTCGATCGGCACCATCATCATTGCGATCATCCTCGGACTCGCCATGACCTCTCCTCACGCCTGGATGCGCATCCCTGCCAGGATCATCGTCGAGTTCTTCCGCGGCACATCTCTGCTCGTCCAGATCTTCTGGCTCTTCTACGTCTTTCCGCTTCTCGGAGTCGAACTCGATCCCCTGATGTGCGGTATCGGTGCCCTATCGCTCAACTACGGTGCCTATTCCGCCGAGGTGGTCCGATCCTCGATCAAGACCGTGAACCCCGGCCAGTGGGAGGCAGCCATCGCCCTCAGCCTCTCACCGACCAGGCGCATGATCCGCGTCATCTTCCCCCAGGCGTGGGCCCTGATGATCCCGTCCCTGGCGACCCTGCTCATCCAGCTCCTCAAGGGCACGGCAGTGGTCTTCTTCATCACGCTCAGCGACCTCACGGACAAGATCCAACAACTGCGGCAGTCAACGGGCGACACCGTCTTCGCGTTCACCGTCGGCCTCGTCATCTACTTCGTCATCGCCTGGCTGATTCAGGAGCTCATGAACCTTCTCGAACGCCAAGCCACCAAACGGCTGGGACGCCGACGCCCGAACTCCCGGTCCGATCGACGTGAAGCCCGTCGAGATGCTCGCGCGGAATCGAAGCGCGAGGCCGGTGCCACGACCGTTTCCGGCCCGAGTTCCGGGAACGTCGGATACGGAGGTGCCCTGTGACCTGGAACTGGGAATTCGCGGTCGAAGCACTGCCGATCCTCCTCCAAGGATTCGTCAACACACTCATCGCCACCGTCGTCGGCACCGTCATCGCCGCAATTCTGGGCCTCCTCATCGCCGTTGCGATCCGCACGCTGCCCCGTTGGATCAACTGGCTGGTCAGACTGCTCGTCGCCTTCGTCCGCAATACGCCGCTGATCGTGCAGCTGATGTTCGTCTACTTCGCGTTCTCGGACATCCCCGGCCTGGTCAGCATTCCGGCGCTTGCCGTCGGCTGCATCGTCATCGGCATCCACTATTCGACGTACATGTCCGAAAGCTACCGTGCGGGCATCGACTCCGTGCCGCCTGGGCAGCACGAGGCCGCAACGGCTCTGTCTCTGCCGCCGGTGCGCACATTCACCGCTGTCGTGCTCCCGCAGGCTCTGCGCGCCACGATCCCGTCATTGGGCAACTACGCCGTGGCCATGTTCAAGGACACCCCGTTCCTGTTCGCAATCTCGGTCGTCGAACTCGTCACCTCGGCGAAGCAGTTCGGTGGTTCCACGTTCGCCTACACGGAGGCCTTCACCTTGGCCGGGATCATCTTCCTCGCCGCCAGCTACCCGACGTCCCTGCTCATCCAACGATTGGACAAGCGCCTTGCCACCTACTGAGAGCACCTCATCAACTCCGACGGCAGACCCCGCAAGCTCAGCCACACCGGCGATCGAGTTCAAAGAAGTGGAGAAGTCCTTCGGCAAGACCACCGTCCTCAAGGACCTCAACTTCACTGTCGCGCCCGGGGAGCGTGTGACCCTGATCGGGCCCAGCGGTTCGGGAAAGACGACGATCCTCCGCCTCGTCATGACCTTGGAGGAGCTGACCGGCGGCTACATCTTCGTCGACGGCGAACCGCTGACCCACACCGAGAAGAACGGCAAGCGAGTCGAACTGCCGTCGAAGACGACCCGCGCCATGACGACGCGGATCGGAATGGTCTTCCAGCAGTTCAACCTCTTCCCCAACATGACGGTGCTCGAGAACATCATCGAGGCGCCCATCCACGTGCTGGGCAGATCCAAGGCCGATGCCGTGGCAGAGGCGAAGTCGCTGTTGGACAAGGTCGGACTCGCAGACAAGGCCGATGAGCACCCCACTCGCCTTTCGGGCGGTCAGCAGCAGCGTGTGGCTATCGCACGGGCACTGGCGATGAGTCCGGAGATCCTCCTCCTCGACGAGGTGACCTCCGCTCTCGACCCCGAGCTTGTGGGAGATGTCCTCGGAGTCCTCCGCGATATCGCAGAGACGACCGACATCACGATGCTCCTGGTCACCCACGAGATGCAGTTCGCCCGAGAAGTCTCACACCGGGTGATGATGTTCGACGGCGGCCAGGTACTCGAAGAGGGCCCGCCGGATCAGATCTTCAACAATCCGCAGCATGAGCGGACGCGTACGTTCCTCTCCAGCGTGCAGTAGCCTCACGATCGATCAGCCGAGGCCCACGAACGTTGCGACGAACCTCAGCTGCGGATGCGGTGCACGAGCCGCCAGATCCTCACGACGACTGCACTGGCGATGAGCACCATGGCCACACAGAGGAGCAGCAGACCCACCCCGCAGGCTGCGAACACCAAGGGTGTGCGGTGCCAGGGACGGTGAGAGCTCACACCGACTCGTCTGCTGCCGTTGCACCCACTCCGTTGGCGACATCGGCTGCCTCTTCAGATTCGGCCTTGAGCTGGACGAAGTACAGTGCGGTCTCACCGAAGGTCTTCGAACGGAAGACCTCAAGGGCGGCCGGCATCGTCGGTTCGGGCGCTCGTGATGCCCGCTCGACGACAACGATGGATTCCATGTCGAGGAGCCCAGCGAGTCGACCCAGGATCTGGGTCACGGCGTCCTCCCCCAGCGGGTAGGGCGGATCCATGAACACCAGGTCGAAGATGCGGCCCTCATCGTCATCGCGATCGCTGCGCGCCTCCAACACCTGGCCGTCCTGAACCTCATCAAGGCCGTTGCCCAGCTGTGTTCGCCCCCCGTCGTCCGCTCCTGCGTGTCCTTCGGGTCGCCGCTGCACCGACGCATGCAGTCCCAGAACACGCTGGGAGCTGAGGAAGGAGACGACATCCGAGGAATGGATCCGAGTCGAGTGATCGATGCCGAGCTTCTGGGCATTCGACGCGACCGCCCGAGCCGAAGCGATGGCCGAATCGACGAAATCGACTTCGGCCGCACCCCGGGACATTGCTTCGAACCCCAGTCCGCCGGAGCCGGCGAAGAGGTCGAGGACATTCGCCGCTTGGAGGACCCCGTAGCCGTCGAGCATGGAGAACAGGGATTCCTTGACCCGGTCTGAGGTCGGGCGGGTATTGGACCCGCCCGGTGCGACGAGCTTGGATCCTTTGAACGCACCAGCGATGATTCTCATTGCGCTTCCTCCTCAGTGGGGTGGTCCGACATCAGCTCGCCTCGATGAAGTGAGCCGATTCGGCGGGCAGGACTCTATTGATGAAGGTACGCAGGGCCGGCAGTGAACTCAGATCGGGGTCGACGGAGATGATCTTCTCCGCAATGGTTCTCGCCTCTTCGACGATCGGCGCATCGCGCAGAATAGACAGGTGCTTCAGCGACGATCCTCCCCACTGCGAGGCTCCGAGCACATCGCCTTCTCCCCTGGTGCCGAGATCGTACTCGGCCAGGGCGAAGCCGTCGAGGGTGCCTGCGACCTCACTCAGGCGCTCGAAGCTCTCATCGGCTTCGGAAGCCTGGGTGAGCAGGAAGCACATGGCTGCACTGCCGTCTCGTCCGACACGACCGCGCAGCTGGTGGAGCTGAGCGACACCGAATCGCTCCGCTTCGAAGACGACCATCATGGTCGCCCGCGGCACGTCGACTCCCACCTCGACGACGGTCGTGGAGACCAGGATGTCGGTCTCGCCGGAGACGAACGCAGCCATCGTCCGGTCCTTCTCCACCGGAGACATCCGCCCATGGAGAAGTTCGATCGAACGAGATCGGAGCTCATCGGAGTTCTGAAGCTTGTCCCGCAGGTCCTCAATTCCCTCTCTGCTCCCGACCACCTCGCCCGTTTCGGGATCTTCGATGTCGGAGGGGTCGATCCGCGGGAAGACGACGAATGTGCCGCGGCCGTCCTCGGCCGCCTCGCCGATGAGCTGGAGGACCCGGCCCAACCAATTCGGATGGTCCCCCAGTGACACAGCGTGGGTGGTGATGTCCTTGGTGCCGGCGGGCATCTCGTCGAGAGTGGAGACATCGAGATCGGCGAAGACTGTCATCGCCACGGTCCGCGGGATCGGCGTCGCGGACATCACGAGCGTGTGCGGAACCTTGAGTCCGGCTTTCGCCCGCAATGCCTCACGTTGTTCGACGCCGAACCGATGCTGCTCGTCAACGACGATGAGGCCCAGTTTGTCGAACATCGTCGTATCCGACATCAGCGCATGCGTGCCGACGACGATGTCGATCTGACCGGTGGCGAGATCGAGTGCGAGCTGTTTACGTTCCCGGGCCGGCATCGACCCCGTCATCAGCGCCACTCGCACCTGATCATCGCCCGAGAGCAGAGGACTGAGCGCCATCTGGTCGCCGAGGAGGCTCTCAATTGAGCGGAAATGCTGAGTGGCGAGCACTTCAGTGGGCGCGAGCATCGCGGCCTGAGCTCCCGAATCGACGGCAGTGAGCATCGCCCGCAACGCCACGACGGTCTTGCCGGAGCCGACGTCACCGTGGAGGAGGCGATGCATCGCCGTCCTCCGGCCCATGTCTGCTTCGATCTCCTCTCCGACTCGCAGCTGTGAGGCGGTGAGGTAGAAGGGCAGACTGTTGTCGAACCGTTCGCTTCTGGCTCCGACGTTGAGCAGAGGGGTGGCCTCGAGCTTTTCGTAATCGGCCTTGCGGGAGACGAACTCTGCCTGCAGGGCGAGCGCCTCTTCCCATTTCCAACGCTGTTTGGCCTTCTCCGTAGCCGCCGCTGACCTGGGCCGATGCATGTCGTTGAATGCGGTGCGCAGGTCGGGCAGATCGAGGTTCTCTCGCATGGCGGTCGGCAGCGGGTCCTCGAACTCGTCCGGATCGGCGACGTCGAGGAGAACCTTGATGGCCTTCCACAGTCGAGTCTGCGCGATGCCCTTGACCCGTGAATAGACGGGGAACGGTGAGTTGAGGTCCTCCGGGGTCCACTTCTCATCGTGTTCGTCCCGATTGAGCCAGGTGGGCGAGTTCAGGGTCAGCTGACCGCGGTATTCTTCGACTTTTCCGGCGAAGACGACGGTGAGTCCGGGCACCAGCTGGCTGTCCAGCCAGCGCTGGTTGAAGAAGGCGATCTTCATCGACTGCTGTCCGTCGTGGACGATCACATCGGTGATGGTGCCGCGGCGCTTCTGCATGCGCCGGGTGTCTACTGAGATGACCTCGGCCTGGAGGATTGCGGTCTCCCCCAAGGGGAGCCCACCCAGAGGCGTCTTCTCTCCGGGCACGAGGAATCTGCGCGGGAAGAAGCGGAAGAGATCCGCCACCGAGGTGATCCCTCGCTTCTTGAGCGCACCGCGGTCTCGGGCGGTGAAGTAGTCGTCGAGGCGGGCGCTCATTCGACTCCCATGATGAGGAGCGTCGCCCGGTCCCTCGAGTCGATGTCCTGGAACCTCACCTGAGAGTGTGATTTGCGGATCCAGTCCCGCAGGTGCGAGAGGACATCGGGTGCGCACCCGGGACCGTGGACGACGGTGAGGAGCTCTCCCCCAGCGCCCAGGAGGCGATCGGCGAGCTTCTCGACCAGGGTCGTGAGTTCGGTACTCTGGGTCTTCACCTTCCCGTCGATGAAGACCCGGTAGAACTGCGAGGGATGAGAGAGCGGAATCCTGCGCATGCCCACCGTGCTGGAGTCGAGCATTGATCCAGGATCCGAACTCGCTCCCGGAACATCGTCGATGACCGGCAGGGCACCTGTAGGCGGATTGAGGGCAAGCTGTTCGGCCGAGACGATGGTGCCCACACGGGTGCCGGCAGCAGCCTCGGTCATATCGGCGAAGATCTCCGCGGACGGGGCGAAGGGATCATGGACTGCGAGCGCCGAAAGCAGAGTGGCGACATTGCGGGAACGGACCACCTGTCCGCCGGAGACGTGTCCCAGTGCTTTCAGGACGGTCGTCGAGCTGGGGACGACGATGACCGCACGTTCTTCCTCTGCGATGATGTCCCTGGTCATGGCCCGCACGTCACCGGAATCCGGTGTCAGGGCACTTGCCCCGTTGAGCGCGCAGTGCATGAGGAGCCCGGTGCCCGAGACGATGGCTACCAGGTGGGTTTCGCCCTCTTCCTCGTGCAGACGAAGGTCTTCCATGTCCAGACGGGCGATGCCGTAGCCGGCGAGGTGGTCGAGAATGGTCACGGCGGTGGCCTCGTCGGCGACGTGGACGTGAACCTTGGGTCCGTTGATGACGATCGATGTCCCGCCGAGGTCATCGAGCGCCTCGGCGAGGGTGTTCGTGGTCTTTTCGGAATCGGTGGATGCCGGATACGTGGCCAGGATGGCAACGATCTCGAGCTCATCGGCACTGGCCTGATGGATGATGCGCGGTGACTTGGTGACTTCGACGAGCATCGAATCCTGCGGTGTCCGACCGGTGACCGTGGCGTAGAGGAGATCGAAGAGCTCCACGATCCCCGTCGAACCGGCATCGACGACCTCGGCTTCGCGGAGCACTGAGAGCTGCCCTGTGGTCTCACGCAGTGCCGAGCGGGAGCGTAGGCGCACCGCGGAGATGAGGTCGATGAGGTTCGCCCCATTCTCGGCCTTCTCTGCAGCCTCCGTGGCCATGGCGTCGAGGACCGTGAGCATGGTGCCGTCGACAGGCCGGGCCACGGACTGCCGGGCCCTGGCGGAGGCGAGTTCGAGGGCTGCGGCCATGGCTTCGGGCGTCGCTACGGTCACGCCCTCCAGCGCATCGGCGACGCCTTGGAGTGCGACTGCGAGGATGAGTCCGGAGTTTCCGCGAGCACCGCGTCCTGCCCCCTCTGCGAGAGCCGCGACGACCTGGGGCAGCGTGACGGGTCCGGTGAGTTCTTCGACGGCCAGGTAGGCGGCGCGCAGGGTGTGGTACATGTTCGTGCCGGTGTCGCCGTCTGGGACAGGGAAGACGTTGAGTTCGTCGATTTCGACACGTTCCTTGCGCAGACGATCAACGGCCCGCCGAGCCCACCTGGCGGCCAGACGCCCGTTGAGGCCGATGGCTTGATTGGGTCCGCTCATGTCACTTCCCGAAATGGCTGAAGCCGCTCGTCGGCACCGGTGCGCCGTCGAGACTGACCCCGTTGCCGACTCTCATCTCTCCGATTCTCCGCCAGCCTACCGGAGGTCTGTCGAACTGCGCCGACGACGCGACGAAGCCATGGTCCTCTCCCCCGTTGAGCACCCAGGCCAACGCCAACTCCTCGGCCTCTGCGGCAGCCTGTGCGGTCCCTTCGCCTGACTGGGCACCCTCGATGGCGCCCGCCAGGTGCCGTGCGGCAGGCAGCAGCTCATCGATGAGCTCTTGGAGTGAGGCGCGGTCGATGCGAGCGTGGACTCCCGAGGCCGACGCGATCCGTCCCACGTCCGTGCTCAGCCCATCGGAGACATCGATCATCGCCGAGGCCGCTCCCATCTGCAGGACAGCCGCATAGTCCGGCTGTGGAGCCAGTTGGGTGGTGATGAGCGACGTGAGGCTCTCATCGAGTTCAGCATCCCCGTCGACACCGGCGAAGAGGAGATCCAATCCGGCTGCGGCGCGTCCGATGGTCCCTGCCAGGTAGATCGAGTCGCCCGGCCGCGCATCTGAGCGGGTGATCGCTGCATGATCGGCGACGGTGCCCAAAGCGGTGATCGCGATGACGATGAGGCCCGAGGACGAGAGGTCTCCGCCGATGATCGGGATCTCGCAGCCCAGGTCCTCACCGGCACGCCCCGCCTCGGCGACGATCCCGGCGAAGAGCGCTTCGAGGTCCTCAATCTCGGTCGAGTTCGGCACGGCCAGCGACACCAGCAGCCCATGAGGTCTGGCGCCCATGACGCACACATCGGAGAGGTTCTGTGCTGCGGCTTTGATCCCGAGCCTGCCCCAGTCGAGCCAGGCACGGGTGAAGTCCTCGTTCTCCACGAGCATGTCCGCGGTCGACACCAGGTTGCCGTCCACCGCGGTCACCGCGGCATCATCTCCGGGTCCGATGATCACCTGCGAGCCGCTGTGATTGTGAGAGAGGATGCGTTCGAGCACGTGTGATTCGCCAAGTTCGGACAGTCGGGTCATTGCTCAAGGTTATCGGGAGATACGGTAGTTGTATGAGATCTCGTCGCCTCCGCCCGTCGCCTCGACCTACGCTTCGGAAGGCGCGCACCATCGGCCTGGCCGCCATCGCCACTGTGGTGGCCGGTATCAGCCTGGCAGGGTGTGAGCGCACGGTCGTCGTCGAGCCTGCTCAGGACGCACAGAATCCCGACTGCGCCGACATCATGCTGCGTATGCCCGATGACATCGCCGGCGAGAAGTCACGCACGACATCCTCCCAAGGTACGAAGGCGTGGGGAGATCCCAACATCGCAGTGGTCCGCTGCGGGGTCACCCCACCCGGACCAACCACCGATCAGTGCGTGAGCGTGAGCAGCGTCGACTGGATCTCCAAGGCTTCCGAGGAGGAGGACACATGGGTCTTCACCAGCTACGGTCGCACCCCCGCAGTCGAGGTCCTCGTCAACCGCAAGGCGGAATCGGGCAATAATGTACTCGCAGCGATCTCACCGGCGCTGACTGCTGTGAAGTCTGAGGCCAAGTGTGTGGGAGCCCAAGACCTCGACAGCTGAGCAGGTGCGCTCAGGGTTGCAGGTGAACTCAGCGCGTTCGCGGCTCGGGACTCAGTGGGTGCGGGCGTGGTCGACCAGGGCGATGGTGATGAGCTCTGAGATGAGCGCCGGGTACTCGATGCCCGAGTTCGACCACATGAACGGGTACGCCGAGGTGGGGGTGAACCCCGGGAGCGTGTTGATCTCGTTGATGAGGACGTCACCGGCATCTGTGACGAAGGTATCGACTCGTGAGAGTCCTGTGCAGTCGAAGAGCCGGAAGACCTGGGCTGAGAGTTCCTGGATCCGGGCCGTCGTCTTCTCATCGACGCGCGCCGGACAGGTCAGCTGCGCATCGGCGAGGTTGAGGTATTTGGCCTCGAAGTCATAGAAGGAGTGCTCGCCGGAGACTTCGATCTCTCCGGGGAACGAGACGCGGACCTCACGGTCGTGAACCGAGCCGAGCACCGCGCACTCGATCTCACGGCCGACGACCTGTGGTTCGACGATGACCTTGGAGTCATGCTCGAAGGCAGAGCGCAGTGCCTGATCCAGACCCGCGGCGGACTCGACGCGGCTGACTCCCATGGACGATCCTGCCCGTGCAGGTTTGACGAATACGGGCAGACCAAGTCCGGTGATCCGAGCCTCGGCGTCGGCCTGCTCTGATTCCCACATGGTTTCGGTCACGAGCTCCCAGGGGCACGTCGGAATTCCGGCGTGGGCCATGAGGGACTTCGTGTAGTGCTTGTCCATGCTCGCCGCCGAAGCGAAGACCCCGGAGCCGACGTAGGCCGTGTCGCTGAGTTCGAACAGGCCTTGCAAGGTTCCGTCTTCCCCGTACTGACCGTGCAGGAGAGGGAAGTAGACATCGACGGATCCGAGTTCGGTGTACCGCCCCTCGGCGTCCCGCTGCAGCAGAGGTGAGCCCTGCGCGGAGACCGGTGGGATGACCTCGGTTCCGTTGTCAACGACCTCGGGCATATCGGCCGGGTCGAAGGCCATCGTCGACCAGTCTTCGACGATGCGCCACACGCCGGACTTTGTGATGCCGATCGGCAGAACACGGTAGGCGTCGGTGTCGATGGCCTGGATGACCCCGGCTGCAGTGACGCAGCTGACGGCGTGTTCGCTCGATCGTCCGCCGAAGAGGACTGCGACGAGTGGCCGGTGATCAGATTCAGGCATAGAAATCCTTGGTCGTTAGCGCGCGTGACCGTTTGTACGGACTGGAAAACTCTAACTCACTTGAGCTCGAACGTGCATTCCAGGGATGCACGGGCGATGCCTTTGAAGAACATGTTGAACCCGGCGAAGGCCGGTGAGGCGGATTCGTCGAGGCCAAGCGGCTCCGCCAGTGCTGTGACGATGAAGAAGTAACGGTGCGGTCCGTGGCCCTGTGGTGGGGCGGCACCGACGAAGCGAGGTTCGCCTGCATCGTTGCGCAGGGTCACTGTTCCAGCAGGCAGAAGGTCCGCCGAGGGATCGCCGGCGTTGGCGGGCAGGCTGGTCGTCGACGCGTCGAGGTCGGTCACGACCCAGTGCCAGAAACCGGAGCCGGTGGGTGCATCCGGGTCGTAGCAGGTCACGGCGAAGGCCTTGGTCTCTTCGGGGAATCCCGACCAGGACAGCTGCGGGGAGACGTCCTGGCCGCCGTCGACGCCCATCGCACCCGAGAGCTGCGGTCCGCTCAGTTCGCCCCCGTTCTCGATGTCCGTGCTGGTGAGAGTGAATGTCGGAACTTCGGAAAGGTTGTAAAACGGTGAGTTGACGCTCATGTCTGCTCCTTGTCGTGCGATGTAGTGGTCGTGCGATGTGGTGCCGGACAGCCTGAGTTGCTCAGGCGGGTGGTCCCTCGTGCTTACGCTTCCGAGACAACAGCAAACCGGCGAGTTCGTCAACCCTCAGCTGTCCTCCGAGGACCGCACACACGGCTTCGGTGATCGGCAGGTCGACCGAGTACCTGCGTCCCAAGGCCAGGATGGCGGGCGCCGATTTCACTCCCTCAGCGGTCTGAGAAGTGTGAGCGATGACATCATCCAGGCTCATGCCCTCGCCGAGGTGGCGCCCGAATGTCCGGTTGCGCGACAGTGGCGAGGCACATGTGGCGACGAGGTCGCCGAGTCCGGCCAGCCCCGAGAGTGTGTGCGGCTGGGCACCCATGGCAGCGGCCAGACGAGAGGTCTCAGCCAAGCCGCGGGTGATGATCGAGGCCTTCGAGTTGTCGCCGAGCTTCTGACCGTCGGCGATGCCGACTGCCAGGGCGATGACGTTCTTCACGGCACCGCCCATCTCGACGCCGACGACGTCGGTGTTGGTATAGGGCCGGAAGTAGCCGTTCGCGCTGATCTCAGCGACCACCTCGGCGGTCTCGATGCTCTCCGAGGCCACGACGGTGGCTGTGGGCTGACGATCGGCGATCTCACGGGCCAGGTTCGGGCCGGAGACGACCGCGATCTGGGTCGAGTCCACCTCGGCGACCTCAGCGATGACCTCGGACATGCGTTTGCCCGTGTCGACCTCGATGCCCTTCATCAGGCTCACGAGCTTCACGCCTGGGCGCAGGTGCGGCTTCCACCGGCTCAGGTTCTCCCTCAGGGTCTGCGCGGGAACGGCGAGGATGATGACCTCGGCGTCTGCGACGGCGGCGATGTCATCGGCGGTCGCGCTCAGCAGCTCAGGCAGGACCCGGTCGCCCAGGTACCGTTCATTGGTGTGTGAGGAGGTGATCTCCTCGGCGACCTCGGACCGGCGAGCCCAGAGGGTGACGGGGAATCCAGCGTCGGCGACGACGGCGGCATAGGTTGTCCCCCATGATCCGGCGCCCAGCACTGCGGTCTTCTCGACGCTCATTCGCCGACCTCCTTGTTGTGGAATCTCGCCGGCAGCTCACGATTCGAAAGCTCGCCGACCATCGCTGCAATGATGTTCGTCAGACGGTGGGTGAGCACCGTCTTGGCCCTCTTCTCTTCGCGGTGGGGCCACAGGTCCTCGTAGTCGAGGGAAGGCCCGAACCTGACGACGCAGCTGTGGCTCAGAGGTTTGAACCTCGGCAGCCGAGATCCGCGCGGATAGATTCCGTTGAGCCCCCAGTGGGCGACGGGAATGATCGGTGCCCCGGTTTCAAGGGCGAGCCGTGCAGTGCCGGATTTGAAGTGCTGGGGCCAGAAGTCCGGGTCCTTGGTCAAGGTTCCCTCGGGGTAGATGACCACGGTCTGGCCGTTGGCCAAAGCATCTTTGGCGTATTCGAGCGAGTCCCCGGCCTGTCCCGAGGCTCGCAGCACGGGGATCTGGCCGATCGTCTTGAGGATCGTTCCGAGAACGCCGGAGAACAGAGATGACTTCGCCAGGAAATGCGGCATCCGGCCGTGACGTTTGAGAGCCAGGCCCACGAGGATCGGGTCGAGGTGGTTCGCATGGTAGGCGGCGATGATGGCGGCCTTGCCCTGCGCCGGCAGATGTTCAGCCCCCGTCACCGTCATCTTCGTGGCCGTGCGCATGAGACCGAAGGCAGCAGTGGCGGCGATGGTGCCGGCCCGGTTCTGAGCACGCACTGAGGCGGGGTCGAAGGAGACGAGGTCGTGATCATTCGAGTCCGGCTCGGTCACCGCACTCATGCGGCCACCTCGGCCCCGAGACCGAGAAGCTTGTCGAGGAAGTTCTCGTATCCGCGGTTGATGAGCTCGATGCCGTGGACCTGGCTGGTGCCGCGTGCCGCCAGGGCTGCGATGAGGTGGCTGAACCCACCGCGCAGATCGGGCACGTCGATGCGTGTTCCGGTGAGTTCGGTAGGCCCGGAGACCACGGCCGAATGCTGGTAGTTGCGGCGCCCGAAGCGGCAGGGTGTACCACCGAGGCATTCGCGGTAGAGCTGGATCTGGGCGCCCATCTCACCGAGAGCGTGGGTGAAGCCGAAACGGTTCTCGTACACGGTCTCGTGGATGATAGACAAGCCCTCGGCCTGGGTCATGGCAACGACGAGCGGCTGCTGCCAATCGGTCATGAAGCCCGGGTGCACGTCGGTCTCCAGGGCGAAGGACGTGAGCCTGCCACCTGGGTGGCGGAAGCGGATCCCAGTCTCCTCGACCTCGAATTCGCCGCCGATGCGGCGGAAGACGTTGAGGAAGGTGATGAGCTCGGGTTGGGAGGCACCTTCGACGAAGATGTCTCCGCCGGTGGCCAGCGCAGCCGAGGCCCACGAGGCGGTCTCATTGCGGTCCGGCAGTGCGCGGTGGATGAAGCCGCGCAGGGTGTCCACGCCCTCGATGCGCACCACACGGTCGGTGTCGACGGTGATGATGGCGCCCATCTTCTGGAGCAGGGCGATGAGATCCATGATCTCGGGTTCGATGGCCGCATTGCGCAGCTCGGTCACACCTTCGGCGCGGACCGCGGTCAGCAGAACCTGCTCTGTGGCACCCACAGAGGGAAAGGGCAGTTCGACCTTCGTGCCCTGGAGTCGTCCCCGGGTGGTGAGCATGATGCCGCCGGAGGTCTTGTCGACCTCGGCACCGAACTGCCGCAGCACATCGAGGTGGAAGTTGATGGGACGATCGCCGATGTGGCAGCCGCCAAGATCCGGGATGAACGCTTGGCCCAGGCTGTGCAGGAGAGGTCCGCAGAAGAGGATCGGGATCCGTGAGGAACCGGCGTGTGCGTCGATGTCGACGATCGATCCCTGTGCCATATCGGAGGGATCCAAGTGAAGTTCACCGTCGGACTGCTGTCCATCGACCCCGGGCGTGACCCGAACCCCATGGAGCTCGAGCAGACCGGTGACGATCTCAACGTCCCTGATCTGCGGCACCCCGCGCAGGACGGAGGGCGTCTCTCCCAACAATGAGGCGACCATGGCCTTGGGAACCAAGTTCTTGGCACCTCTGACCTGGACGGTTCCACCTAACGGATTACCGCCGCGAACTTCGAGCATGTTCCTCCCTGCGTCACACTTGCACCCGGTAGGATCCGGACGTGGCCCAGACTAGTCCGGACTCGTCCAAGACTAGCGCAGACGCGGCGTGGGTCCTCTGTGTCACGGCTCTCAGACCGTCGCGTTCGACGATTCGAGCCTTCACTGAGAAGGGTTCAGACTCTCACTGAGAAAGCCTCAGACTTTCGCTGCGGAAAGTTCAGACCTTCGCGGGCAGAGTCGTCGGCTTGAACGTCGCCCGATTGGACTCGAAATCGGAGATCTCGGATTCCTTGGCCAGGGTCAGGCTGATGTCGTCATGGCCCTCGAGGAGGCGCCAGCGCGTGTAGTCATCGATCTGGAACGTCACTGTGACCGAATCGCAGGTCACGGTCTTCGCGTTCAGGTCCACGGTGATCGGGGTGCCCGGGTGGTTCTCCAGGATCTTCCAGATCAATTCGATGTCGTCCTGTTCCAGCTGAGCTGCCAGGAGACCCTCTTTGCCGGAGTTGCCTCGGAAGATGTCGCCGAAGCGCGAGGAGAGGACGACGCGGAAACCGTAGTCCTTCAGTGCCCACACGGCGTGTTCACGCGATGAGCCGGTGCCGAAATCAGGTCCGGCCACGAGGACGGAGCCGGCCGAGAAGTCGGGGTCGTTGAGGACGAAGTCGTCATTCGTCCGCCACCGGTAGAACAGCGCGTCTTCGAATCCGGTGCGGGTGACCCGCTTGAGGAACTTCGCCGGGATGATCTGGTCGGTGTCGATGTTGGCGCGACGCAGCGGGACGCCGATGCCGGTATGTGTGCTGAAAGCTTCCATCAGTCGTCAGTCCTTAAGCGTTCGCCGAGGTGGGGGTCGGTGTCAGTGTCAAGGTGGGCTTATTGTCCGTCCACGCCACCGGTTCGGCGTCGCGTGGGAGGTCCTTGACGTCACCGGGCGAGGACAGCGTCCCGCGCACGGCGGTGGCCGCGGCCACGAGCGGGGACACCAGGTGGGTGCGCCCGCCCTTGCCCTGACGGCCCTCGAAGTTGCGGTTCGAGGTCGAGGCACAGCGCTCACCGTCGGCCAGTTGGTCCGGGTTCATGCCCAGGCACATCGAGCAGCCAGCGAAGCGCCACTCACCTCCGAAGTCTTTGAAGATCACGTCGAGGCCCTCGTCCTCGGCCTGCAGGCGAACCTTCGCCGATCCGGGAACGACCATGAAGCGGACGTTCTCGGCCTTCTTCCGGCCGCGGACCACCTCGGCGGCGGCACGCAGGTCTTCGATGCGTGAGTTCGTGCACGAACCGAGGAACACGGTGTCGACTTCGATCTCACGCAGCGGGGTGCCCGGCGTCAGACCCATGTAGGCCAGAGCGTTGGCGGCCGATGCCTTGTCGTTCTCGTCGGCGAAGTCATCGGGTGAGGGCACTGAGGCCGACAGCGGCAGTCCCTGGCCCGGGTTGGTTCCCCAGGTCACGAACGGTTCGATGTCCTTGGCCTCGAGGACGACCTCATGGTCGAAGGTGGCACCTTCGTCGGTGTACAGGGTCTTCCAGTAGTCGACCGCGGCGTCCCAGTCTTCGCCCTCGGGTGCGTGCGGACGGCCTTTGACGTAGTCGAAGGTGGTCTCGTCCGGGGCGACCATGCCTGCGCGGGCTCCGGCCTCGATCGACATGTTGCAGATGGTCATCCGTGCTTCCATCGACAGCGCGCGAATCGCCGAACCGCGGTATTCGAGCACGTAGCCCTGCCCGCCGCCGGTGCCGATCTTCGCGATGATGGCAAGGATGATGTCCTTGGCGCTCGAGCCTTCGGGCAGTTCGCCGTCGACGGTGATCGACATCGTCTTGAAGGCCTTGAGGCTCAACGTCTGAGTAGCGAGCACGTGCTCGACCTCTGAGGTGCCGATGCCCAGTGCCAGGGCACCGAAGGCGCCGTGAGTGGATGTGTGCGAGTCGCCGCAGACGACGGTGGTCCCCGGCTGGGTCAGGCCCAACTGTGGGCCCACGACGTGGACGATTCCCTGGTCGGCATCGCCGAGGCTGTGCAGCCGGATCCCGAATTCCTTCGTATTCTGCCGCAGGGTTTCGATCTGTGTGGCAGAGGTGGGCTCGGCGATGGGCTTGTCGATGTCCCAGGTCGGAGTGTTGTGATCCTCCGTGGCGATCGTCAGGTCGGGGCGGCGCACCTGGCGCCCGGCGAGTCGGAGACCATCGAATGCCTGCGGGCTGGTGACCTCGTGGACGAGGTGGAGATCGATGTAGATGAGGTCGGGCGCACCGTCTTCGCCCAGGGATACGACGTGGTCGGCCCAGACCTTCTCGGCCAAAGTGCGTGGCATGATTCCTCCCGCTGGTACAGGGATTGCCTGTACGTGCTTACTGCTGTGACGGCCCGTGTTCGGGCGTGGGTGACATTCGACTTGAGCGCTCGACGAGTGCGCGATGTGCGCTCAACGAGTTCGTATAGGAAACCTACTCGCCCGTATCGCATTTCGAACTTGCATCTCGCCCACTGAGACGCGCACAATAGTGTCTATGACAAGCAATGGTAGCGGCGTCGGAGTCATCGACAAGGCCGCAATGGTTCTCTCCGCCCTTGAGGCTGGGCCCGCGTCACTGGCCGAGCTGGTCTCACTGACCGGACTCGCCCGACCCACTGCCCACCGTCTGGCCGTTGCGCTCGAATTCCATCGCATCGTCGGACGTGATCTGCAGGGTCGCTTCGTCCTCGGCCCACGTCTGGCCGAACTCTCCTCGGCCGCCGGCGAGGACCGCCTGCTCGCCGCGGCTGGACCGGTGCTCGGCCAGCTGCGCGACCAGACCGGCGAGTCCGCCCAGCTCTTCCGCCGCCAAGGCGACCTGCGACTGTGCGTGGCCGCCGCCGAACGCCCTGTCGGCCTGCGCGACTCGGTGCCGATCGGTGCCACCCTGAGCATGCGCGCGGGTTCCGCCGCCCAGGTGCTGCTGGCCTGGGAGGAACCCGACCGTCTGCACACCGGTCTGCGCGGTGCCCGCTTCTCCGCCACCATGCTCTCCGGCGTCCGTCGCCGAGGCTGGGCGCAGTCGATCGCCGAACGTGAACGAGGAGTCGCCTCCGTCTCAGCCCCCGTGCGCGGACCCAGCAATCGCGTCGTGGCCGCTGTGTCGATCTCCGGCCCCGTTGACCGCCTGACACGTCAACCGGGACGTCTGCACGCGAAGTCCATCATCGAAGCGGCCCGGACCTTGAGCGAAGCTCTCATCAGAGGCTGAGGACAACCCCATGATCGCCGCCCAAAGACGAAACGTGATCATCGAGACGATCGAACGAGACGGCGCGGTCTCCATCGCCGCCCTTTCGGATCTGCTGAGCACCTCAGCGGTGACGGTCCGTCGCGATCTCGATCAGCTCGCCGATGAAGGGCGCCTGACCCGCACCCACGGAGGCGCGGTCGCCTTCTCCAGCGCCCGCGAATCGACGTATGCAGAGAAGCTCGAGCAGGCACTGGCTGAGAAGACTGCGATTGCGCGGGCCGCAGCCAAACATGTGCGCAACGGCGACGTCGTGGCCCTGGGCCCCGGCACCACGACCGAGCTGCTGGCCAAGGAGCTCAGCGATCGCTCGGGCATCCGCATCGTCACCAATTCCCTCCTCGTCGCCGAGGCGATGGTCTCCTCCCCCGACGTCGAAGTCATCGTCGTCGGTGGAATTCTGCGACACTCGATTCGAGCCTTCGTCGGCGGCGGCACGGTCTCAGCGCTCCTCGGCCTGAGGGCGGACACGGTATTCCTCTCGGGCAACGGGCTGGCCGCGGACTTCGGCCTCTCCACCCCTGCATTTCCTGTCGCCGACACCGACCGAGCCATGGCCGCCGGCGCCGGACAGGTCACCGCACTCGTCGACCACACGAAGGTCGGCCTGCGCTCCTCGGTGCTCACGGTCCCCACGGAGGAGATCGACCATCTGATCACGGACTCCGGCAGCGACGGCTCCGAGCTGGATGCACTGCGCACCGCAGGCGTCGATGTCGAGGTCACCACCACCTCGGCGAGCTGACCGACGACCCGCGCCGGGCGAGCCGGAGCCTCTCGACCTCTCGATCTGGCTGAACGGCGCTCAACGGCGGCCGCGTCAGAGTCCTCGGCACCGTCGGAGGCGCACTGCTCTTGCAGCTCATCGTCTCCACCTTTTCGTCCCCCACAGTGTTGCGGACTCCGTCACGCAGATGATCCAGGCCGTCGTGATCGTCGTCGCGGTCGCAAAGCTCCTCCTCTCGCGGGTCCAGGCAAAGGAGCGTGAGCGCAGACGCGGAGGCGAGGTCGCGGGTATCTCCGACACGCCGAGGGCAGGGGGAGAATCCCCTGCCCACAGGCGAGCGATCATAAACAATCAAAACTTTTCATGTTCGATCACTGGAGATCGGTCGATCCGTCCTCTAGAGTATCCGTTTGAGGTGGCTTTGATCACAAGGAGCCATTCACCGAAGACGTTGGAGGAACCTTGGAAGACATCCGCCTGGACGCTCAATGGATCGACTATCTGCTGATCGCGATCTACTTCGTATTCGTCCTCGGAATCGGCTGGTTCGCCAAGCGCGGCATCTCCTCGAGCATCGAATTCCTTCTCTCCGGGCGCAGCCTTCCGGCGTGGGTGACGGCCTTGGCCTTCGTCTCGGCGAACCTCGGTGCCGTAGAGATCATGGGGATGTCGGCCACCGGCGCCCAATACGGCATGCCGACGATGCACTATTTCTGGATCGGCGCGGTCCCGGCGATGCTCTTCCTCGGTGTGGTCATGATGCCCTTCTACTACGGTTCGAAGGTCCGGTCCGTTCCCGAGTTCATGCGCAGACGTTTCGGCACTGGCGCCCACCTCGTCAACGCGCTGTCCTTCGCCGTCGCACAGATCCTCATCGCCGGCGTCAACCTCTTCCTCCTCGGCACGATCGTCAATCGTCTCCTCGGTTGGCCGCTGTGGATCGCCCTGGTCGTCGCTGCCGCCATCGTCCTGTCCTACATCACGCTCGGCGGGCTGACCGCTGCCATCTACAATGAGGTGCTCCAGTTCTTCGTCATCGTCGCGGCCCTGCTGCCGCTGACGATCATCGGCCTCAATCGGGTGGGCGGTTGGGACGGTCTCGTGGCGAAGGTCAGCAACGACGGCATGCTCGGGGCCGAGCAGCTGAGCAGCTGGCCGGGAGAGCAGCTCTCCGGGTTCTCCAACCCGGTGCTCTCGGTGGTCGGGATCGTATTCGGGCTCGGTTTTGTGCTCTCCTTCGGCTACTGGACGACGAACTTCGTCGAGGTCCAACGTGCCATGGCCTCGAAGAGCATCAATGCCGCACGACTGACTCCGATCCTCGGCGCCTTCCCGAAGATGCTCATTCCGTTCATCGTCATCATTCCCGGAATGATCTCGGCGGTCCTCGTGACCCAGATGACGAAGTTCAAGCAGATCGCGTCCAGCGTCGACGAAGCGACCGCCCAGTCCCAGACCGGAGTGACCTACAACGATGCGCTCCTGCTGCTCATGCGCGAGGTTCTGCCCAATGGTCTCCTCGGAGTTGCCATCGCCGGCCTGCTCGCCGCCTTCATGGCCGGAATGGCCGCCAACATCTCCGCGTTCAACACCGTCTTCAGCTATGACCTGTGGCAGCAGTACGTGGTCAAGGACCGCGACGACGCCTACTACCTCAAGGTCGGCCGCTACGCCACGGTCGGCGCCTGCATCGTCGCGATCTTCACCGCCCTCATCGCCGGCAACTTCGCCAACCTCATGGACTACCTGCAGACTCTGTTCGGCTTCTTCAACGCACCGCTGTTCGCCACCTTCATCCTCGGTATGTTCTGGAAGCGCATGAGCCCGACTGCCGGCTGGGTCGGACTGGTCGGCGGCACCCTATCGGCCGTCGCGGTATTCGTCCTCAGCGAGACCGGCGTGTTCGACCTGCCCGGTCAGGGCGCAGCGTTCCTCGCCGCCAGCACGGCGTTCGTCGTCGATATCGTCCTCTCGGTGATCGTCACCTTCAGGACCACACCCAAGCCTGCCCATGAACTGCGAGGGCTCGTCTATTCGGAGACGCCGAAGACCGACTTCGAAGATCTCAGTGAACCGAAGCCCCCGATGTGGAAACGCCCGGTGCCCGTTGCGGGAGTCGCCCTGGTCCTCGTCATCATCCTCAACGTGGTCTTCGGCTGAAGGAGCAAGTGAGAACAATGAGCAAAGCCAATGAACTGACCAAGACCGCAGGTGCCTTCGACATACGAAATTTCATCGGCGTGCTGCTGGGGATCTTCGGAGTCATCCTCGCCATCGCAGGCCTTGTCGACTACACCCCCGACGAGGCGGAGCGGACCGGCGGAATCGACGCCAACCTCTGGACGGGAATCAGCCTCATCCTCGCCGCGGTCTTCTTCATCGCCTGGGCCAGGCTGCGTCCGATTCGCATCATCGCCGATGAGTCGACCGAGGTGGCCGAGACCGGCGAGACCCGCGCCTAGTCCGGCCGGGCGTTTTCGCTGCCTGGTCGGCCGAATGTCCTGCCTGGTCGGCCGATTCTCCTGCTGGGTCAGGTCGGTCGATTCCGCCTCGGGTCAGGCGATTCTGCCCGGGGTCAGGCGATTCTGCCCGCGCCCTTTCCCGGACTGACTGCGAAGATGTCGGGCCTGCGGAATCCGTGGTCGGCGAACGTCGCTCGGACTGCCTCGCCAACCTGGTCGACACTCGCAATGTCAACGAGTGCAATCGCCGAACCCCCGAAGCCGCCGCCGGTCATCCGCGCTCCGATCGCACCGGCCGACATGACTGCCGCGACAGCGGTGTCGAGTTCGGTGCACGAGACCTCATAGTCGTGGGCGAGGGAGTCGTGGGAGGCAAGCAGGAGTTCGCCGATTCCGCGAATGCTGTGGCTCCCGCCGCCGGACTTTAAAAGGTCGACGGTGGCTCGGACTCGGGCGTTCTCAGTGAAGACGTGCCGCACCCGCTTCCTCTGCTCCTCGTTGAGTGGGCCAAGGTCCACGCTCTCATCCAATTCGCGCAGACTCGCAGCTCCGAGGATCCTGGCGGCCTCCTCACAGGTGCGCCGCCGGTCGCCGTATCCGCTCTCGCTGTGGGAGTGGGACACGCGGGTATCAATGACGAGCAGCCGCAGCCCTTCGGCTTCGAGATCGAAGGGGATCTGTCGAGTCCGAAGGTCCCGACAGTCGAGGAAGAGTGCATGCCCAGCCTCGGTCATGATCGAGGCCGCCTGATCGACGATTCCGGTTGGAGCGCCGACGAAGTCGTTCTCGGCGCGCTGGGTCAGCAGCGCCTTCTCTCGGTCGTCGAGTCCGAGCCCGCAGATCTCGTCGACGGCGATGAGGACCGCCACCTCGAGCGCATGGGACGAAGACAGACCGGCTCCTACGGGGACACTCGATTCGATGTAGAGGTCGATGCCGCCGACGACTGTGCCCGTCGTCTTGGCGATCTCATCGACGACACCCGCCGGATGGCTGAGCCAGCTCGGCAGAGCTCCGGGTACCAGTTCTTCGGCCGTGAACTGGCCTGCGAGTCTCTCACCCGACTCGTCGCGATGGTCGGAGACGATCCGGATGCTCTCCTCGCGCCGAGGTGGTGCCGCAGTTCCGTGTTCATGATCCTCCGACCGGCCCCAAGGACGCAGGCCGATGGCCACGTGGACAGCCCTGTCAATGGCGATGGGAAGGACGAACCCGTTGTTGTAGTCGGTGTGTTCTCCGATGAGATTCACGCGCCCGGGAGCACGGAAGCAGTCATTCGGCGGATAGCCGAATAACGCTTCGAACTCGCGGCGCATGTTAGTGCCCGTCGGAGGGGTGGCCGCGCTCATCTGCGACCGTCTTCGAGCGCAGGCGACGCCGCACGCAACCGTGCAGCCGTCTCTTCGGCGGAGACGTCGCCGACGAAGGCTCCCATTGCCGCTTCGGATCCAGCGAGGAACTTCAGCTTGCTCTCGGCACGTCTGGGGCTGGTGATCTCGAGATGCATCCACTCCGCCGAGCGGTCCGCACAGTTGACCGGTGCCTGATGCCAAGCTGCGATGTATGGGGTGGGAGTCGAATACAGGTTGTCGATCCTTCGCAGCACCTCGGGGTAGATGCCAGCGAGGTCGTCGCGTTCGGCATCGTCGAGTTCGTCGAGTCCCAGCACCTGCCGATGCGGGACGATGTGGACTTCGACGGGCCACCGAGCTGCAAAGGGCACGAAAGCAGAGAAGTATGCCGACTCAAGGACCATCCGCTCCCCCGAGCCGCGTTCGAAGTCGAGGACGTCGCCCAGCAGCGGCCGGCCGGTCTCGCGCTTGTGCTGCTCCGCTCGAGCCGAGGTGATTACGGTGTGCGGGGTGACGAACGGATAGGCATAGATCTGGCCGTGCGGGTGGTTCATCGTCACACCGATCTCCTCACCCCGATTCTCGAACACGAAGACCTGCTCGATCCCCTCTTGTGCAGCGAGCTCCCGGCTCCGATTCGCCCAGGCGTCGATGACCGTGCGGGCACGCGCCGGGTCGAGGTCGGCGAACGATCCATCGTGCTCGGAAGAGAAGACGACGACCTCACAGCGCCCATGGGCGGGGGCGGTCAGTGCGGATTCGGAGGCCGCCTCGGCGAATTTCTGCCTCGGATCGGCAGGCACCGCTCCGAGTGATGGCCCCAGCGAAGGGAACCGATTCTCGAAGACGACGACATCGTAGTCGGCGACAGGGATCTCAGTGGGTCGTCCGGGTGCCGAGGGGCAGAGGGGGCACTCGGCGGCGGCGGGAAGATGCGTCCGCGACTGGCGATGCGTGGCCACGGCCACCCACTCGCCGGTGAGCAGGTCGAAGCGCAGCTGTCCGCCGGTAGGACGCGGTTCTGCGGGGCGATGGTCCTCGGCAGGTGGTGCCGCCGTCGAATCTTCGTCTTGGAAGAAAAGGATGTCTCTGCCGTCGGCAAGCGTGTTCCGACGAACCTGTGTGCTCAACGGACACCCACGAGTTCAACGGCTCGTCGGTGGAATTGAGAAAAGCTACACTGACCCATCAGACCTCCCAAAACTGATCATTTTCGATCATAATGCTAACATCCGCATGGGAGAGATCCCAGATCTCGCGTAGAATTCTGGGACACCGGAATATCCGCTCACCACCTGCTCAGGAGTCGCATGACCGATCTCATCGAGCTCGCCCTGGGCGACGACAGCGCGGTCGTCTCCACAAGCGGAGCAGCTCTGCTCGACTATACCGTCGGGGATCGTCCAGTCGTCGTCCAGATGTCCGCCTTCGATGGCGCCGTGCTGGCACCGTGGCCGAACCGTATCGCCGATGGACGCTATGACTTCAACGGCCGCTCCCACCAGTTGCCCATCACCGAAGTCTCACGCGAAACGTCTCTGCATGGTCTTGTGGCCGAGACCGCCTGGAAGGTGAGTCAACGCAATGATGCCTCGGTACGGCTCGAAACAGACATCTCCGGCCCGCCGGGGTATCCCTTTGAATTGTCCCTTGAGGTGACCTACGCCCTCGTCGAGCGTGAAGACGAGGGCGAATGTGCGAATGAATACGAGGGCAGCGGCGAGCTCCGGATCCTGGCTGTCGCGAGAAACATCGGGCACGAGACCGTCCCCTTCGGTTTCGGCTTTCATCCCTGGATCCATCCAGGCGCGGAACGAGTTGATCAGGCACAGCTGCTCGTTCCGGCAGAAACCTGGTTCGAGACCGATGACAGACTCATCCCCCAGACGATCAGGCATTTCGACACCGGATCGTACATCCCCGCTGATCACGGGCCCGAAGAAGCATCCTGCGTCCTCTGCAAAGACTTCCGCGCGCTGCGCACTCTTGGCCCGGCGATCCTCGATGACGCCTTCGGCACACCACAGCGCGGTGACGACGGGTGGTCGCGAGTGAGGTTGAGAGGAGCCGACGACAGGACGGTCACCATCGGAATGGATGAGAGTTTCCGGGCCTGGCAGTTGTGCACCGGAGACGAACTCGACCAGCCGCTTCGCCGCAGCGCCATTGCCATCGAACCGATGACGTGCCCACCCAACGCCTTCGCCTCGGGTTTGGATTTCGATGTCATAGAAGCGCAGGGCGAACTCAGCGCGGAATGGACCGTCTCCTTACGTTAAGAGTTCTGGCTGCAAAGTCAGCCTGCACTGATAAGTTGCGACTATCGGCTTCAACTCGTGCGAAGGAAGATTATGTCGACACCACAGAACCCGTACTCCGGTTCGGATGCAGAGAACAATCAGAACATCCCGGGCGATCAGCCTGATCCTGACCTGGACCAGCCGCAGGAACCCGCGGCCGGCGAACAGACGGTTCACGAACCCGCTGTCGGCGAACAGCCAGGTGACCCCCAGTCGCATGCTGGCACTGCCCAGTATGGCCAAGGCTCACAGTTCAGTCAGAGCGATCAGTACAGCCAGGCAGATCAGTTCAGTCAGAGCGATCAGTACAACAGCCAGCAGACCCAGTTCGGCCAGTCGGAACCGTACCGCCAGCAGAGCCAGTTCGGTCAGCAGCAGCAATTTGGCCAAAGCGGCCAGTACACGCCTCAGGATCAGTACGACCAAGGCGGTCAGTACGACCCACAGAATCAGTACGTTCAGTATGGACAGCCAGCCCAGCAGGGTCAATACCATCAGGATGCTGACTACGCTGCATACAACCAAGGCAATTACGCCGGCTCCCAGCACGCTCCGGTGGGCAATTTCCAGCAGCCGGCAGCGCAGCAGAAGCCTGGCGGAAGCGGCGGTTTCTTCAAGTCGCTCTTCGACTTCCGCTTCGATAATCTCATCGCCGTGCGATGGGCGGGATTCATCTACATCATCGCCATCGTTGTGGCTGCGTTGTCCTGGCTGGGATCCATCATCGGCGGAATCGTCACAGGTGCAGCAGCAGGAGCGGCGACCAGTTATCTGGGCGATGGCCCGAGCTTCAGTCCGTGGCCGCTGCTGCTGGCGATCATCTTCGGCTGGATCATTCCCGCGCTCTGGGTGATCTTCGTCCGATTGGCCCTCGAGCTCATCGTGGCCAACGTCAAGACGGCGGAGAACACGAAGAGGATCGCGGACTCCCTCGGACGCTGAATCAGCTCAGCAATCTCTCTGAGTGCATTCGCTCTGAGTTCATTCGACCTGAGTGCATTCGCTCTGAGTTGCAGTGATCGGCTTCGAAGCCGAGCTCTGTGACTCAGAGCGAGCTGATTCAGAAACATCCGGACCCGCGAGGCTCAAGGAGGCTCGCGCATCTGCAGAAAAATGGTCGTGAATTAGAGCGAGCCCCACACCGATTCCTCGATGCGGGACTCAACCGTACCCCCGAGCAGGTTCGAACTGCCGTTTCCGCCTTGAGAGGGCAGCGTCCTAGGCCACTAGACGACGGGGGCCAATAAACAGCTCAGAGTCATACTCCCGATGCTGTTCGCTGGGGTACCAGGACTTGAACCTAGACTAAATGTACCAGAAACACTCGTGCTGCCAATTACACCATACCCCAATGTCATTCAGGCCCATCCCCGAAGGAATTTCCCTGAGCAACGAGATATAACTCTACACAAACCCCCCGCTCGACTCCAAATCATCGGGGCTCATTTTCGGTGTGACCTTCTTAACACCGCTTCCCGCGAGAACGATTTGCCTCTCACTCGAACGATGTGCCACTTGCACGAACGAATTCACTCCCGCGCCAGGGAGATGAGTCGATCGAGCACCCGGTATCCGTCAGCACGCAGTCCGTTGTGCTCGTACTCGTTCGTCACCCATGGCTTCACTCCGTCGAGGAGGTCCGCTGTAGCCAATGAGTACTCCGGAGGAACGTAGGCGTCCTCGAAGTACACCGCTGCGCCTCCGCGCACGTTCGAGGCCCGCAGCGCATCAACGTCGTAGAGCCTGGGCCATTCGTGCTGTGCGACGAGCTGGGCCACCTCGGCGAAGGGGGCAAGCTCGGGATCCTCGGCAAGTGACTCGGGCCCGGCGTGCTCGCCGGCCAAAAGGGTCGGATCGGCTTCGACGTCCGCAGGCATTGCCCGCCGAGCTGCCCAGTTGGTGACCGCGCCGTCGGCCCAGCAGGACTCGTGGACCACGGCGTAGAGCGGGTTTCGTCCCGAGAACGGCAGTGCAGCAGCCAGATCATGACGGAATGCCGCCGAGGCGGGGTCCAGGTCCAGCAGGTAGTGCAGCTTCTCGGGTCCGTCAGAGGCTCCGAGGAAGTGCCCGAGGAGCCGGACGCGTTCCGTCGTGGCTCGGCCTCCGCCGGGCAGTGCGATGCCCCCATCCGCCTCGGCGAGATCGATGAGCCGGGCGAGCTTGTCACGGTCACCGGGGAACGCTCGGTAGAACTGCTCCGACTTCCGCTTCATTCCTTCCCACGTCGTGGCGTACACGGTGGCGGGGTCGGTGTCGATCGCCGGCAGTCCGCCGGTGAAGTAGACCTCGTTCAGCGATTCCGAATGCGCGGAGACATACCGCAGGGCGGTGAATCCTCCGAACGACTGACCCAGCAGCGACCAGGTGTCGACGCCCAGCCCGTGGCGCAGGATCTCAGCGTCTTCGACGATCGAATCGGCACGGTAGTGGCTGAGCGCCGCAGCGATGTCTGCAGGGGCCTCGCCGACTCCGTCGAGACCGGTGATGCGTCCGTCCGCGGAGCCGATCGGGCTCGACCTTCCGGTTCCGCGCTGGTCGAGCATGACGACTTGGAAGTCCTCGAGTGCTCGCGCCAACCAGGTGGACTCGCCGACGGGGGTGGTGGGCCTTGGCGCTTCGACACCCGGACCGCCCTGCAGGAACACGAGGTACGGCTTGGTGCTGTCCGCCTCGGTCGCGGTGATCCGGGCGAAGACCTCGATGTGCGCCGAGGCGGCCGCGGACAGTCCCGCTCCCCCACCGAAGTGGTCGAGTGGGGCTTCGAAGGTCACGTCCTTCAGGTGCAGTCCCCCACGCGTCCAGGCCGCCTGCTTGAGCATCGTCACAGCTGGGCTGCCAGCGCCCGCAGGCGAGTCAGTGACGAGTCCTTGCCGAGGATCTCCATCGACTCGAACAGAGGTGGTGAGACCTTGCGTCCGGACACGGCCACGCGCAGCGGGCCGAAGGCCAGTCGAGGCTTGATCTCCATCTCGGTGACGAGTTTGACCTGAAGCGTTTCGTGCAGCGTGTCAGTCGTCCAGTCCTCGACTCCTTCGAGGACCTCGATCGAGGCGGCGAGCACCTCGGGAGCCGAGTCCTTCAGGGTCTTCAGACCGTCCTCGGCCATGGTCAGCTCGGCATCGGGAGTGAACAGGAATGCGAGCAGGTCAGGTGCTTCGCCGAGGAGGTTCATCCTCGTCTGCACGAGCGGAGCCGCCTGGCTGAGGATCTCCAACTGAGCCTCCGATGGCTTCTCCGGGAGCACCTCGGCGGCCTGGAGATAGGGCACCAGACGGTCACGGAAGTCGCTGACGTCGAGGAGCCGGATGTGGTCGGCGTTGATCGACGTCGCCTTCTTCACATCGAAGCGGGCGGGGTTGGGCAGAACATCGTGGATGTCGAAGGCCTCGACGAACTCCTTGACGCTGAACACGTCCCGGTCGGGTCCGATTGACCAGCCGAGCAGGGCCAGGTAGTTGATGATGCCTTCGGGGATGAAGCCGTTGTCGCGGTGGAGGAACAGGTTGGATTCCGGATCGCGCTTGGACAGTTTCTTGTTGCCGTCGCCCATCACGTAGGGCAGGTGACCGAACTCGGGGGTTGCCTCGGCGACGCCGATGTCCTTGAGCGCTTCGTAGAGCACGACCTGACGTGGGGTCGAGGACAGCAGGTCCTCACCGCGCAGCACATGGGTGATGCCCATGAGGGCGTCGTCGACGGGGTTGACCAGGGTGTACAGCGGCTGGCCGTTCGCACGGACGACGACATAGTCGGGAATGGTGCCTGCACGGAAGGTGATCTCTCCGCGCACCAGGTCGGTGAAGGTGACGTCCTCGGCCGGCATGCGCACACGCCAGACCGGCTCGCGTCCTTCAGCCTTGAAGCCGGCGATCTGCTCGGCAGTGAGGTCCCGGTCATAGCCGTCGTAGCCGAGCTTGGGGTCGCGGCCTGCGGCCTTGTGCCTGGCTTCGACCTCTTCGTTGGTCGAGTAGGACTGGTAGATGTGTCCTGCGGCCTTGAGCTTCTCGATCACGCCAGCGTAGATGTCGCCGCGCTGGGACTGGCGGTAGGGTCCGTCGGGTCCGCCGACGTCGATGCCTTCGTCCCAGTCGAGACCGAGCCACTTCATGGCCTCGAGGACCTGGCCGAAGCTCTCCTCGGAGTCACGGGCGGCGTCGGTGTCCTCGATGCGGAAGACGAACTTTCCGCCGGTGTGCTTCGCATACGCCCAGTTGAACAGGGCGGTGCGGACCATACCGACGTGCGGGGTGCCGGTGGGTGATGGGCAGAAACGAACTTTGACGCTCACTGTGATCCTTCGGTCTCTGGTGCTGCGAGTTGTGTGGCTGCGAGTTGTGTGGCTGCTGCGTTGGGGCTTCAGCTGGTGTTGTGTGCTGGTCTCAGGCGTCCATGACCATGTTGGTGAGGACTCCGAGCCCGTCGATCGCGATATCGACACGGTTTCCGGCGACGATCTGACCCACGCCGGCGGGAGTGCCGGTGAGGAGGACGTCTCCGGGCAGCAAGGTGATCGTCTCGGACAGGTGCTCGATGATCGTCGGGATGTCGAAGATGAAGTCGGCGGTTGTGCCGTCCTGCTTCAGATCCCCGTCGACCCAGGACCGGATGGAGAGGTCATCGACGTCGAGCTCGGTTTCGATCCATGGTCCAAGTGGGCTCGAGGTGTCGAAGCCCTTCGCCCGGGTCCACTGCTTGTCCGACTTCTGGATGTCCCGCAGTGTGACATCGTTGCTGGCGGTGTAGCCGAGGACGTAGTCGAAGGCGTTCTCTGCCTTCACGCCTTTGGCGACGCGGCCGATGATGACGGCCAGCTCGGCTTCGTAGGACACATATTCGCTGATGGCGGGCAGACGGATCGGGTCTCCGGGGCCGATGACCGAGGTGTTGGGCTTGAAGAAGGTCAGTGGGCTGATGGGCACCTCATTGCCGAGCTCGGCGGCGTGGTCGGCGAAGTTGCGGCCGACGCCGATGACCTTCGACCGTGGCAGGATCGGGCTGAGCAGACGAACATCGTCGAACTTCAGCCGCTCCCCCGTCGACTGGGCCGGAGCGAAGAACGGGTCCTGGTCGAGAACGGCGAGGCTGAGACCGGACGTGTCCCACATGCCGTCCTCAATCTGCGGCACGTCGCCTTCGACGACTCCGTATTTGGGTTCATCCTGGTGCACAAATCTGGCAATACGCATGTGCCCCAGTCTAGTCAGTCGTCTGAGCCCCTGGCACACGGGCGCCTGGGTGGCAGATCGAGAGTTCGAAGAAGTCGCGTCCGACACCGCAGAATATGTCCCGGTGCCCGCGTGCGTGGCGTCATCGTACGAAGACGTCCACCACCGCTGACCGTGTGCTGCGTGGCCGAATCTCAGACAACCGGTTGCGAACACAGGCTTTCAACGCTCGGCCGGCCACCCGAGCAGTCGAATCGTCCGCAGCGCCAGCGTCAGTACAGTGAGATCGGTGGGATCGGCTATCGACCGCGCAGTCAGCGTCTCAAGTCTGCGCAGCCGGTAGTTGACGGTGTTCCGATGGCAGTGGAGCAGTTCGCCGGCCTTCGAGAGCGAACCGCCGCACTGAATCCACGTCTCAAATGTCTCGAGCAGCAATTCACGACTGTCGTGGCTGAGCGCACCGACCTCGGTGAAGGTCCGTCGGACCACAACATCGGCTTCCGTGGGCTGGGAGACGATGAGCATATCGGTCAGCGACTGCCCATAGCGACCGATTCCTTCGCGTGCGGTGCCCAGACAACGCAACGCGACACGCGCCTGGCGCTCTGCCTCGGCTGCGGCCTCCAACGACCGGAACTCTTCGCTCACCCCGATCCGAGCACCATCGGTGGAAACCAAGAATTCGGCGCTCCCCCGCTGCACCAGCAGACACACTCGCGCACCGTTGAACTCCGCCCAGTGCTCTCGTACGCCGAGTATCTCGACTTCCGGACTGTGCTCGTCCATCACAAGAACGAACAACCGCATGCCCTCGTGCACCTGGAGCAGGCGGGCGGCCGCCTCGCGGCGCTCTGGTGCCGCCATCGGAGAAAGCAGATCGACGACGGCTGCGAACCGTGACTGCTCTGCCCAGCGCTCACGGGCCATGGTCGACTCCCGATGCGCCTCCGCCGCAGCTGTGGAGAGCTCGTCGAGAGCCGTCCACAGTTCGGAACCCAATGGAAACAGAGTGCTCTGAACCGAGTCGTCGGGCCCAGAGGACTCCTCCAAGGCACTCCACAGTCGCAGCCCCGCCATGCGGTAGGCATGGAGGACTCCGGAGAGTTCGACTCCGTGTTCGGCTTTGATCTGACCAGCGCGACGGGCAGGTCTCAGATCCAAGTCTGCGGATCCGAACGAGTACAGAAGAGATCGCAGATTCTCGGCGACGATGTCGACGAGAGCCTGGCGCGGGATGCGCCTCTCAGCATAGGCACGATCGCCCGAGAGGATGTCGTCGGCGATCACGTGCGAAAGACGATCAACGTCCAGAGTCGAGGCAAGCACAACATCACGAACATCAACATTCTCACTCATCTCGCCAGAGTACTCACCGATTGTGCTCACGCACAATGGTTTCTTACAGGTTTAGGATCGACGCCCATAAGAACCATCGACCCCGGCAGATACGATGGCTTCACTGACCCAGACGCTGCTGTCGCTGCGGGACGATGTCCGCTGGCGATCAGGCTCAACGAGGAGCAACACTATGACGACTGACATTTCACCCACAGCGACCGAACCCATACGGCCAGTTGCGTACCCGCTTGACACCACCCGGCTCGACTCTGCTGTTGCTTCACTGGGTTCGGGAATACGTCAGTGGGCAAGTCTGTCCCTGTCAGAGCGCGCCCGACTGCTTGAGCGCACGCACGAGTCGATCGCTCTCAACGTCGCTCGCTGGACTCGCACCGCCACCGACATCAAGGGTCTCCACCCCGATTCGCAGCTGACCGGCGAAGAGTGGTTGTCCGGCCCGTATGCCGCCTTGACCGGTTTCTCCACAGTCGCCACATCAATCCGTGCGCTGGCGCGGGATTGTTCACCGCTTGACGGAGTCGACCCTCGAGAGACCGCCGGCGGACGCCTGACTTGGAAGGTGCTGCCCACCGACCTCAGGGAGGCCATTCTCTTCCATGGCTTCTCGGCAGACGTGTGGACACGTCCGGGATTCGATGCCGAAACGGTCCGAGCCGAGGCCGGATTGGGAGCCAAGCACCTCGGGACCGAAAGCGGTGTCAGCTTGGTGCTGGGCGCGGGCAACATCACGTCGATCGGCCCCTTGGATGTCCTGACCGAACTCGTCGCGCACAACCGGGCGAGCATCCTCAAGATCAACCCCACCTTGGCTCCGCTTCTGTCGGTCTATCGTGAAGCCCTCGGCCCTCTCATCGAAGCGAATCTGCTGCGTGTCGTCCAAGGCGGGGCCGAAGTCGGCGAATACCTCTGCGACCATCCCGACATCAGCCACGTCCACATCACCGGCAGCGCGGATACCCACGACAGAATCGTATGGGGAGCCGGTGGGAATCGCTCTGCCCCGGATGCCGAGCCGAAGTTGACCAAACCCATCACCAGCGAGTTGGGCGGAGTCTCTCCGGTCATCGTCGTGCCCGGCCGGTGGTCAAAGGCGGATCTGAAGTATCAGGCAGAAAATGTCGCCACTATGCGCCTGCACAATGCAGGACACAACTGCATCGCAGCCCAAGTTGTCGTCGTCGACGCTCGATGGCCACAGCGTGAGGAATTCCTCGATGCACTCGCAGCTGTTTTGGATCGTATCCCATACCGTGCCGCGTGGTATCCGGGCAGTCAGAGGCGGATCGAAAAGGCGGCTGCCGACCACGACCACGTGGAGTCGTTCTCAAACGGGCATCGACAGCTCGTGACCATCGCCGGTGAGGCTGAAGTCGAAACCACCGAGTACTTCGACACAGTGCTCGGCGTCAAGACCATTCGAACGGATGTGGGTGCTGCGGACACGCTCGAGCACCGTGCGGCATTCCTCCGCGATGCCGTCGACTATGCCAATGACAGGTTGACCGGCACGCTGGGGGCCAATGTCATCATCGCCCCCGATGACCGGAAGAACCTGGGAGAGCAGTTCGATTCCGAGATCGAACGGCTGCGCTATGGGTCGATCGCGATCAATGCGTGGACGGGCCTGGCCTTCCTCGCCTCGACCGCGACCTGGGGTGCTTTCCCCGGTCACACGCTCGAGGACGTGCAAAGCGGCATCGGCGTAGTGCACAACGGTCTGCTCATTCCCCACACTGAACGCACAGTGGTCTCGGGACCATTCCGACCATTCCCGCGCTCGATCGTCGGCGGGGAGTTCGCTCTGTTCCCCAAGCCACCGTGGTTCGTCACTGCACGCAGTGCTGCACGCACAGGACGCGCCCTGACCGCATTTTCCGCGGCGCCGAGTTGGGCGAAGCTGCCCGGGATCTTCCTTTCCGCGTTCCAAGCCTGAACAGACCAAGCCCATCAGAAACCTCGCGCAGCACGAATGAAGCTGTGTGCACAAAGGAGTGTCACCTGTGAGTGAGCAATTCGACTACATCATCGTCGGCGCCGGTTCAGCAGGAGCCGTCGTCGCGTCTCGCCTGTCCGAGGATCCCACCACCTCGGTGCTGCTGCTTGAGGCCGGAGGTCCGGACACCGACTCGAATATCTCGATTCCGGCGGCATTCTCTCAGTTGTTCAAGTCGCAGGTCGATTGGAATTACGAGACGATTCCGCAGCCTGGTCTTGACGGCCGCACCGTCTACTGGCCCCGGGGCAAGGTGTTGGGCGGATCATCCTCACTCAACGCGATGATGTGGGTTCCCGGCTTCGCTGCCGACTATGAGAACTGGGCGAAATCGGCAGGACCGACGTGGGGATGGCAGTCGTTGGCGCCCCTGTTCGAGTCGACGAACATCAACGTCGCCGAACAACGAGACCCCAGGCCGCTGACCTCGACCTTCCTCAATGGAGTCAGGGAGGCCGGCCACCGTGTCGAAGCGGCGAACTCCGTCCAGCCGGACGGCTTCACGCAGACCCGAGTCACACAGCTGAAAGGGTCACGGCACAACACATCGCAGGCCTATCTGAAACCCGCGAAATCCCGTGCCAACCTCACCATCCGCACAACAGCTCATGTCGAGAAGGTCAACTTCGATCGACAGACCGCCACCGGAGTGTCATACCTCGTGGACGGCAAGCGCTTCGAGGCGAGCGCCCGCAGAGAGATCGTGCTCAGCGGCGGAGCCGTGAACACTCCGCAGACTCTCATGCTCTCCGGCATCGGAGATCCGGCCCAGTTGGGCCGGCACGGGATTCCGGTGCTCGTCGAATCCCCCGAGGTCGGCCAGAACATGCGCGATCACCTGGTCAGCCTCATCTGTCTCGAAGTGGCGGGCGGCACGATCAAAGACGCGACGAAGATCGGCAACGTCATCAAGTATCTCACGCGGCGAAAAGGGATGCTGACCTCAAATGTCGCCGAGGCCTACGGCTTCGTACGCACGGACGATGCGCTCGAGCTGCCCGACGTCGAACTGATCTTCGCCCCGGTCGCCTATGTGCAGGAAGGGCTCAGCGGGATACCCTGTCATGGTGCCTCCTTGGGGCCGATTCTGCTCCAGCCGAAGAGCCGCGGAAACATCAGCCTCGCATCGGCCGATCCCCTTGCCAAGGCCATCGTCGACGCCGGATATCTCTCCGATCCTGAAGGAGCCGACCGCGCCACGATGTTGCGAGCGCTGAAGATGGTCTCAGACATCTTCGCTACCCCGTCGATGGCGAAGGTGACCAACGGCCGTCATGTCTCTCCTCGCGGTGCGGAACGACTGCCGATGGACGAAATGCTCTCCACTCTTCTCGAACACAACTCCCACACCCTCTACCATCCGACCTCAACGGCTCGGATGGGAACCGATGACACTTCGGTCGTCGATCCGCAGCTGCGGGTCCGCGGCGTCGACCGACTGCGAGTCGCCGATGCATCGGTGATGCCGGAGATCATCCGCGGTCACACCCACGCACCCTCGGTTGTGATCGGAGAGAAGGCGGCCCAGTTGCTGCGCAGCTGAGACACTGGAGACATGCCCCCACCGCAACCTCCGAAGGCTGTGCACCGTTCGCAGCCGCTGCAGTCATCGAGTGAATCGGCCCGTCGGCGGCCCACCGACGCTGAACGTACATTCGCCCTGTCGAACATCGCCTCAGGTCTGCCCGCTGCGGCGCTCATCGACCAACTTGACGGTGCCCGGGTCGGCAGGTTCCCCCGCTTAGTCGTCGAGGCTCCACCCGGCACGGGAAAGACCACTCTGGTGCCCCCGCTCATCGCCGAGCATCTGTCCGGGAGGCTGACTGGGCCCGCCGATTCATCCACTGACCTGGGTCGAGTCATCGTCACTCAGCCAAGGCGCATGGCGGCTCGAGCAGCGGCCAGGCGACTGTCGACGCTGACGGGGACCCGCCTCGGCGAGGATGTCGGGTTCACGGTTCGCGGCGAGTCGCGCACCTCGGCGCGCACGAGGATCGAGTTCGTGACCACGGGAGTGCTGCTGAGTCGGCTGCTGCGCGATCCCGAGTTGGCGGGAGTCTCAGCGGTCATCCTCGATGAAGTGCACGAACGGCAGTTGGACACCGATCTGACGTTCGCGCTGTGTCGAGAGCTCATCGATCTGCGTGAGGACCTTGGTCTCGTCGTCATGTCGGCAACCCTCGATGCCAGGATGTGGGCGAGGCGCCTGGGCTCCGGGGACAGCACCGCCGGGGACAGCGCAGTCGAAGACTTCTCTGACGGGATCTCCTCCGACGGAGGCGGGGAGCCTGCGGTGCTGCTCTCGGTCGCCGCCGAGGTCCATCCCCTCGACATCAGGTGGGCACCGCCGAAACAGCGGCCGCTGGATGCACGCGGGGTGACCTGGGACTTCCTCGATCACATGGCGCGAACGACCATCGATGCCCTGTCTCGGCACGACAGTGGCGACGTGCTCGTGTTCGCCCCCGGTGCCCGGGAAGTCGAGGAGATCGCTTCACGGATCACCCGGTCGCCTCACACCGGTGCGGGAACAGAAGTCCACACACTGCTCGGACGCACTTCGGCCAAGGATCAGGATGCGATCCTGCGCCCCCATCCCGCCGAGGCTGGCCATCGTCGCGTGATTGTGTCGACCTCGGTCGCGGAGTCAGCTCTGACAGTTCCCGGAGTGAGCATCGTCGTCGACTCGGGGCTGGCCAGGGGTCCACGGTTGGACACTCGTCGTGGAATGTCGGGGCTGGTCACGACCCGCGAGTCCAAGGCCTCGGGAACCCAGCGTGGTGGTCGTGCCTCACGGCTGGGCCCGGGCACCGTCTATCGCTGCCTGTCCGAACCGGATTGGGCGAGTCTGCCCGAGCACACGCCGGCAGAAATTGCGACCTCCGATCTCACTTCGGCGGTCCTGACCCTCGCGGTGTGGGGCGGCGACACGGACCTGCTGCCGGATCCGATGCCAGAGGGCCCGCACCGCCTGGCCATAGAGAATCTCGTGGCCCTCGGGGCGATCGAGGTCGCAGAATCCGCAGTGATGACGGACGGTGAAGACAAGGCGAGCGCCGAGACTGGGGCGCTTGAGGACGCCGCTGTCACCGTGACGGAGCTGGGGCGGGCCATCGCCCGGATTCCCGCCTCCGTGTGGTCGGCGCGAGGTCTCTTCGACGGAGCCGCAATGCTGTCCCCGACCGCGGCAGCCGAGGCCATCGCTGTGATCGAATCCGAGCAGCGGGCTCCTGGCGCCGATCTCGTGGCCACCCTGCGCGAGCTGCGGCGCAGCAAGGACCGGCGGTTCACCCAGGATGTGAAGCGCTTCGCGGGCCTGGCCGCGGAGTTCTCGGATCCGCCCGGCCCTGCCGCACGCGACGCAGCCGGGCGGGACTATGCAGGGCGCGACACAGCCGTACGCGACACAGCAGGCCACCAAGCACAAGGCCACAGCTCAGTTCGGGGTGGTTCTCTGCGCCCTGATGATCTGGGTCTCGTGGTGGCGCTTGCCCACCCCCTGCAGATCGGACGGCTGCGCAGTTCCTCTGCTTCCGAGTATCTGCTGGCATCCGGAACGGCGGCGTCCCTGCCCCGGAACTCGTCTCTGCAGGGCAGCCCGTGGTTGGCGATCTCCGATGTCGGACTCTCGGGCGGTCGCGCCGTGATCAGGGCTGCTGTGGTCATCGACGAGGACACCGCTGAACTTGCAGGCGCCGGACTGATGGCGACCGAGGAGACTGCGACCTTCGATCAGGGGAAGGTGCGTGCGGTGCGCCGGACTCGCCTCGGCGGCATCGAACTCACTGCCACGCCGATCAAGGCGAGCCCGGATCTGGCTCGGTCGGCGATCGCAGCGTCTGTGCGCCAGCGCGGTGCCCGCGAGATTCTGCGGCCCAGCTGGGCATTCGAAGAGCTGCGGTCCCGATTGGGGCTGCTGCATGCCGTCTATGGGGCTCCGTGGCCGGACGTGCGCTGGTCGCGGCTGTCCCAGACCCTGATCGACTGGTGCCCGGCAGCCCTGGATCGGATCGCACGAGGGGCAGACCCGGGCAAGGTCGATCTGGTGTCGGCGCTGCGGACGCTCCTGCCCTGGCCGCAGGCGGCCCGCCTCGAGGAGTTGGTGCCGGTGAGCATCGAGGTGCCCAGCGGTTCACGGATCCGCCTCGACTACCCCGATCCCGACCTGGTGGATTCGGACTCCGAGTCCGAGCAGGGGCCGGTTCTCGCGGTCCGGCTCCAGGAGTGCTTCGGTTGGCAGACGGCTCCGAGCGTGTGTGAGAGCCGGGTGCCCGTGGTGGTCCACCTTCTGTCCCCCGCCCGCCGACCATTGGCCGTCACCAGCGATCTCGCATCCTTCTGGGCAAATGCGTATTCCCACGTCAGAGCAGAGAACCGCGGACGGTATCCGAAGCATTCATGGCCCGAGGATCCGCTGACGGCACCCCCGCTGCGCGGGACCAAACGGTCTGGGACAATGAAGCGGTGACCTCCACCGCCTCGCTGACAGCCGACAGCACCGACTTACTCGGTGCTGACAATGGTGCTGCCGAAGGAACCGCCGGTGCTGCGATCTGCGCGTCCAGGTGGCGCGCGTTGCGTGATCGTCACGCAACGCGGATCGCAGAGAGGACCGATGCGCACCTCGCCCGGCGCCTCAGGGGCGAGAAGCACCCGGTCGAGGACTTCCTGTTCACCTACTATCCGTTCAAAGCGGGTCAACTGGCCAAATGGAACCCCGGCCCCGGCGTGCGGCTCGAACTGGCCGATGACGCCGATCAGTCCTATTTCGACCGCCGCTGGTACGAAACGAACCCTGCTGGCACGGTCGCCGAGGTGGACGTCGAGGCCTGGCGCGAAGACCGGGGCGATGGGGCGAAGTTCATCGCCTCACTGCTCCAGTCGACCCTCCACCGTGAGGCGAACTTCGGGTGCTTCGGCATCCACGAATGGGCAATGGTCTACAAGCTCAGCGAAGAGCAGCGCCGCCACCAGCAGGTGCCGCTGCGTCTGAGCCATGAGGCCACCGATGCCGTCGTCGAGAGTCACCGGATCCAGTGCTCCCACCACGACGCGTTCCGCTTCTTCACCGAACCTGCCCGGCCCCGCAACACTCTTCAGCCCACCCGCGAGTCCATGGTGGCCAACGAACAGCCCGGCTGTCTGCACGCGGGCATGGACCTGTACAAATGGGCGATGAAGATCGGCCCCATCGCCCCCTCCGACCTCGTCGTCGATTGCTTCGATCTGGCGCTCGACATCCGCACCCTCGATATGGAGGCCTCGCCCTACGATCTGCGCGGATGGGGCTACGGAGTCGTCGCCATCGAAACCGCCGCGGGCAAGGCCGAGTACATGGACCGGCAGAAGGCCTTCTCCGAACGTGCGCAGGCTCTGCGGCAGCGACTGCTCGACGCTCTGAATCACGTCGGAATCCACGCCCGGTAGAGTTCGGCCGGCGAGCACACAGTGTGGACCGCGCTGTGCAGCAGGAACGCCACTGCATAGGATCGATGTGTGCGCGCAATCGTCTATGAAGAATTCTCTGTCCTCCCTCAGCTGAGAGACATCGAGCCTCCCTCCGCCCCCAGTTCTGGTGTCGTCATCGACGTCGAAGCCACCGGAGTGTGCCGCAGCGACCATCACGCCTGGTCAGGCCATGATTCGACGATCACTCTGCCCCACGTGCCCGGGCACGAGCTGGTCGGTCGCATCGCCTCGGCGGGGCCCCAGGTCACGAAATTCCACACCGGCCAGCGTGTGACCGTGCCATTCGTGTGCGGCTGCGGTCGCTGCCGGTGGTGCTTAAGCGGCAACGCACAGGTGTGTCCCGATCAGACTCAGCCGGGGTTCACTCACTTCGGTTCCTGGGCGGATCAGGTGGTCATCCACAACGCCGATGCCAACCTCATCGCTGTTCCGGACGATCTCCCCGCCTCGGCGATGGTGGGACTCGGCTGCCGATTCGCCACAGCCTTCCACGGACTGCGCGTGCGTGCGAACCTTCACGAGGGTGAGACAGTCGCCGTCTTCGGCTGCGGCGGAGTCGGCCTGTCTGCGATCATGATCGCCCGTGCCATCGGTGCTCGGGTTGTCGCGGTCGACGTCAGCGATGCTGCGCTCGACCGGGCGCGTGAGCATGGAGCCTCACACACGGTCAACGCCACCGGTCAGACCCCGGACGAACTATCCGCCGAGGTGATCGCGCAGTTCTCAGATCAATCCCCCGATGGTGTGGCGGTGAGCGTGGATGCCCTCGGCCGTGAGGACACGATCACTGCCGCGATCGCCTCGCTGGCACCCTTGGGTCGGCATGTGCAGATCGGGCTGCTGGCCGCGCCGCCTGTCGTCGACGTGGGGCGTGTCATCGGCCTCGAGCTCAGCGTGTTGGGTTCTCACGGGATGGCCGCGGCCGAATACCCGGAGATGTTGGACCTTGTCGTCGACGGCAAGTTGCGCCCGCAGGATCTGGTCACGAACATCATCGGGATCGAGGACGCGCCGGCGGCCATGGAGGCTCTGGGCTCGAACACCGGTTCGGGGATGACGATCATCGACCTCAATCGGTGAAATCGGGTCGTTGAGCCAGTCCACTCTGGCCGCTGATCTGGCGGATTCCGGTCGCTGAGTTGACTCAGCGATCCTCCAGCGCCGACCTCATCGACACTGCCAGGTCCTCGATCAGCTCGGCCTCACCGCGGACACCGGGTGCGAACGGCAGCCTGAGCCGATCCTTGCCCTTGTCGCGGTAGCGCGGGATGACGTGCATATGGAAGTGGAAAACCGACTGCCAGGCGTCCTTGCCGCAGCAGTTGAGCAGGTTGACTCCATCGGCACCCCAGACGTCGAAGGCCTGCTTCGCGATGCGCTGCGATTCGATCGCCACGTCGGCGAGGTCGGCGGGCGGGATGTCGCACAGATCGGTGCTGTGACTTTTCGGGACGACGAGCAGATGCCCGTCGGAGCCCGGCTGGATGTCCATGAACGCGAAGGTCGTGTCCGTCTCAGCGACCTTCGCGCTCGGCACGTCACCTGCGACGATCCCGCAGAACAGGCAGTCCTGACTCATCGGCGCATCAGCCCGTCACACCATGACGGCGAGGACGACCGCGGACTCCTGGCCCGACCAGCGGCCCAAGAGCAGTCCTGCATCAGATCCCTCAGCCGGAGAGTCGAGGTTGAGCTCATACAGCACCTGCACGTCTTCGGCACCGGCCAGCGGACCCGTGCCCCAGGCATGAGCCACATCGGTGATCTCTTCGATTCTGTTGCCCTCATCGTCGACGCGGTACTGCTTCGCAGACGTTCCAGCGGTGGCGATCGTGTGGTCCAGTCGCTGCCGGAAGAGAGGATCGCCCATCCCGGCGTAGACCCAGCGCTTGCCGAGGATGGAATGTTCCATGGTGGCGATCAGGTGCTTGTCGGCACCCGCCAACTCTGCGCCGCGGTAGGTCAGGGGCACCTGGAAGACTCGGTCACCGGCGGCGACGATGTGGATCTCGGCTCCAACCTTGCCTTCCGGATCATCCAACCGGTAGGAAGTGACCTTCTGCAGCGAGTCCGGAGCCACATCGGCCTCGGCTGCCCACGCCTGCTTGGTCAGCCAGGCAGAGATGACGTCGAGTTTCCCGGGGTTGAGTTCGGCCTTGTAGATGTCAGCCATGTTATGCCTTTCGGGTCCCGGGGATCCATTCCCCGTCGACCACTTCATAGTCGGAGAAGATCGCTGGGGCCTCTTCGAGCATGGCCTCACCGATCTTGTTGAACACCAGTCGGATCTCTTCCTCAGCACCCTTGGCGGTGCGCATCTCGATCACGTGACGAAGGGAGCGGAGGTTGGCGGTGTAGACGATGCCAGTGGCCAGGCCCTCGGGAGCGAAGCGACGCATGAAGGAAGTCATGTGCTTCTTGTGGGAGAACTTGGTGCTGGCTTCGTCGAGTTCGAAGTGCTCGGCCATCCACTTCTGGTGCTCTTCGAGCGTGTCGAGGACTTTGAGGGAGCGTTCCATGAGTTCCGAGTCCTCACGCGCCCATTCGGGGAACCAGAACGGAATGTCGGCCAGGCGGACGTAGCGCAGGGATTCCTGCGAGAACGCCGATCCTGCGCGGTGGCGGATCAGTTCGTGGGTGAGCACTCGCGAGACATTGTGCAGCACGAACGTGAAGTTCGCGTGTTCGAGCACCGAACCATGTTGGGAGGCGATGACGTTGCCCAGGTACTGGGCCGAATCCGTGCGCACACGGGATACATTCGGGTTCAGTCCCGGTTCCCATGAGCGGTAGCACATGCGTCCGGAGAACTCGAGCAGATCCTCGGCGTCGGGAGAATCAGCCTCTTCGACACGATCCGCCCAGGTAGTTCCGCCCACCTCGTCGAGGTATGTCCTCATCGATTCCCAGTCGATGCTGGGTTTTGCGAGCAGTTCTACGGACGGTTCGACCTGGCGCATGGCTCTCCTTGTGCAGGGTATGGCTTGATTGATTCCCAATCCTACAGACCAGATCGCCGAGGTGGTCCGACGGTCCGTGCCGAATGTTTCCAGACGCCTCCATCGCGCGCGAAAAAGCGAACTGTCAGGACGGCCGTTCCACCGCCGAGGAAAGTCGAGGGTTTCAGAGCATCATCCTTCATCGTCCTGTGGGCCCGTGAGGTCGTCTGCTCTGCCACTGGTCTCGGGCTTCCCGCCCCGTTCGGCCAGCCTTGACCAATGCCACGACGGCGCCGATTCCAAAGAACAGGAAGCCGATTGCTGCGACGACGAGCACCACGATCTGATGACCGCTCGCCCCGTGAGTCAGCGCTGATAAGAGTGTGAACATGAACAGGAGTCCCATCCCGAGCCCCATCAGCAACGCCACCCACAGCGTGAGCACGAAGGTGGTCCGAGAATTGGGGTCCCTGCGCATCAGGATGCCGCCGAGGAGACAGGCACCGAAGAAGACCAGACACACCAGGCTGATCAGGCGGAGAGCGCCGATGAACATACACAGCAACGAGACCGCCACGAACACGGCCGAGACGATGATGAGTACGGTTCCCTGCCGTCGCTCCCGGCGTTGCGATTCCACAGCAAGGGCCAGAGCTTGGTCCTGCCACCAGGGGCCTTGATTGCCTGGGGACACACTCACGGCACCCGGTGTGTCCACTTCTCGGTGCCGAACTTCTCGTCAACCAAGGCCTGAGCCTTTTCCAGTTCGTCAGCGGTGAAGGTGTCGAAGCTTGCCCCATAGCGGTCGGCGAAGGTGTTGGCCATGACGTCGATGATGTCCTTGCGGGCTTCGCCGGTCTGACTGCGGAGAGGGTCGACGCGCTTCTTGGCACTCGAGACTCCCTTGTCAGAGATCTTGGCCTCACCGATGCGCAGGACTTCGACCATCTTGTCGGCGTCGATGTCGTAGCTCATCGTCGCGTGGTGGAGAAGAGTGCCATCGCGCAGTCGCTTCTGTGCCGCACCGCCGATCTTGCCTCCGGTCGAGGAGATGTCATTGATCGGTTTGTAGAAGGCTTCCACACCGAGGCTCTTCAGCGCTGCCAGCACCCACTGGTCAAGGAAGACATATGACTCCTCGTAGTCGAGGCCGGCGACCAGCGAGGGCGGCACGAACATCGAATAGGTGATGCAGTTCCCGCCTTCCATGAACATCGCGCCCCCACCGGAGATGCGACGCACAACCTGCACGCCGTACTTCTCTACGCCTTCTGGGCGGAGTTCGTTGACATACGACTGGAAGGCTCCGATCACCGTGGCGGTGTCGTCCCACTCCCAGAATCGCAGCGTCGGTTTCCGACGTCCCGCCGCCACCTCCTCCAGCAGCACCTGGTCGAGTGCGACATTGACCTGTGTGGGCAGCACCTGGCCGCGGATGACCTGCCAGTCGAAGTCGGTGAAGTTCGCCGCCGACCCCAGAGCACGGCGGACGACGGTGGCGATATCCGAAGTGGAGAATCCGTGCATCGCCAGTTCAGAGCCGTACCCGGCGAGCGCCGCATCGAGGCGCTGCCGCAGATTCGCGTTGTCGGCGATGACGCTGGCGCCCACAAGAGCGGGGGCGAGGTCGAAATAGGCCTCTTCGGGTTCGAGGAAGAAGTCACCGGAGATTTTGACCTCGGTGATGTGCTTCCCGTCAGTCTCCACATCGGCGACCACAAGCTTCCCGCCGATGACCTTGTATTCGGCGTGATAACGCTCGGGTTCGTGCATATCGTTCGTCATGTTTCCAAACCTACTCTCGGGGCCCTCGTCGAAGCTGTGAACTTGCTCACTCGCCGGTCAGTGAGTTCCACAGAAACCGGTAGCTCAGGGCCCGGGTGAATGCCGCCTGTCTGTTGTCCGATGCCGCTGAGTGTCCCCCTTCCGTGTCTTCGAAGAACCACACATCCGAGATGCCGCGATCCTGCATCCGCGCAGCCATCTTGCGTGCCTGCACTGGTCCGACACGATCATCAGAGGTTGCCGTCCAGAACAGCACTGGCGGATAGTCTGCGCCGTCTTCGAGCAGATGATAGGGCGAGAACTTCTGGATGAACGCCCAGTCCTCGGCCACATCTGGGTCACCGTATTCGGCCGTCCACGAATAGCCGGCGCTCAGTCTGGTGTAGCGGCGCATGTCCAGAAGAGGCACTCCGCACGAGATCGCGCCGAAGAGCGCGGGGTGCTGCGTGAGCATGTTCCCCACCAGCAGCCCACCGTTCGATCCGCCGGCGCAGGCCAGTTTCGACGGGCTCGTCACCCCGCGTGTGATGAGGTCCAGGGCAACGGCGGCATAGTCCTCATAGGCTCGCATCCGGTTCTCCCGCATCGCCGAGGTGTGCCACCGTGGCCCGTATTCTCCACCGCCGCGGATGTTGGCGAGAACATAGACCCCACGACGTCCTGCGGGAATCGGTGCCTCGGCGTTCTCACCGGTCTGTCGATCGGCGGGATCGTGTCGGGTTTCAGCCGTCGTGCGACCCAACCAGCCGATGCCCATCACCGGGGAGTACACCGGAGTCCGGCTGACTTCGAAACCGCCGTAACCGTCCAGGAGGGTCGGATTGGTCCCATCCAGCACCAGCGTGCTGTCGGCGATCTGGAAGTAGGGGATCTTCGTCCCGTCCTCACTGGTGGCGAAGTGCTGTTCAACGATGAACCCGTCGCTGGGAAAGAGTGCTGGTGCCGACTTGATGACGGCGGGTTCACTGTCACGTTTCGAAGATTTCAGGCTCCCGTACGACAGGGTCGATGGAGTCAGAAACCCCGTGCTCACCAGCCAATAGTCGTTGGCGCTCGCGTCATCATGCTTGTCGACTGCTCCCAACCCGACCATGTGATTGGCGGGGACTCCTGGCAGGGAAGACGACGAGAAATCGTCATTCGGGTCAAGAACAGTCAGTTGCGACTGCACATCGGTCAGCAGTTCGAGGATCAGGTAGTCCCGTGTCCACGTCCATGACTGCAGGGCCGTGTGCTCATCCGGGGTGAAGATGACGGTCGGTGCGATTGTTCCGGCCTTCACCTCGGCGATGGCAGCGACGGCCAGACTTCCGGCCGGGACCGAGAAATCCTCATGAATCCACTCAGATTGGGGACGGAAGAGGACGTCGTCCTTCTCGAACCCGACTTCCACATCGGTCGGCACCTCGACGACGGTCCAGTTGTTCTCCCACACCGAGGCGACGGTTGAGACGGACCCCGACTCATCGGTGACTGCATCGAGGTCGATGAAGCTGAGCTGCGTATTGAAGAAGTCGATGGCATCGATGGCGAACGCCCTGTCAGTGACATCGGACGCTGCCGCTCCCACATCGCTGCCTACGAAGATGGCGACATGCTCGCGGGGCACTTCGGCGACGATCGGGGCAGCGGAGATGGCCTGTCCGCGTGTGAGGACACGTGCCTGACGCGGATAGGACGATGTGGTCAGTGAGTCTTCACCGGTATCGGTGGCGACGATGATCGTGTCATCGTCCAACCACGCGAAGCGAGTCTTCGCCGAGGGCAGGTCGAAGCCGCCGTCGACGAAGGTCTTGGTCACCAGGTCGAATTCGCGCACCCGGTGGGCGTCGCCACCGTCGGGAGACAGTGAGACGAGTGCTCGGGAATCGTCCGAACGACGCACCGAGGCTCCGGCCCATACCCAAGGCGTCTCCTCCGCTGCGCCGAGTTCGTCGAGGTCGATGAGGATCTCCCATTCGGGGGAATCCGAGACGTAGCTGTCCCATGTGGTTCGTCTCCACAGGCCTTTGGGATTGTTGGAGTCACGCCAGAAGTTGAAGTAGTGCTCACCGCGTTTGGCCACCATCGGGATCTTGCCCTCGGAGTCCAAGGCTGTCCGAATCTCTCCGGCGATGGAGTCAAACAGGTCGTCCTGGAACCGGGAGATGGTCTTCGCGTTCTGGTCCTTGACCCAGCCCATCTGTTCGTCACCGTGGATGTCTTCGAGCCACAGGTTCTCATCGTGTGGCATCGGGGCAGTGTTCTGCGACTCCGTGGCCGTGGTGGAGGTTTCGGTCTTCTGATTGTCTGCCGGAGCTTCTCTGCGCATGCCACCATCCTAGTGAACGGTCCGGCTCAGGCTGCTGGTCTGAACATCACCAGCCCCGGTTTGCCGTTGGGTGCCTGCGGCCCATAACCGAGCGTGAAGAAGCCGAGGCTCTCATAGAGTCGGCGGGCGGGGCTGTCGATGTCACTTGTCTGCAGCCAGCAGCTGTATCCGCTGATTCCGGCCAGCCACGTCTGCAGAGTGGCCCGTCCGAGACCAGAACTGCGCAGCTGAGGGTCACGTGCCAACAGGTTGAGCGCGAACGACCAATCGATCGTCGAAGCGGCGTCTCCGAGAGTCGATCGGAGCTCATGTGCCCAGTCGTAGTCCTGTTCCAGCCACGACCAGAAATGACCGTAGGCGATCGATCTTAAGCGGCCGTCGGATCGCCCTGCCACGACGAGGACCTGACCGTTTCGGACCGAGAGGTCGTAGAGGCTCCCGAACAGTGCCGCGTGCTTCGGATCTTCGCTCAAAGGAGGTTCGGCTGCCGCCATTGCGTAGAGTTCTTCGACCTCGTGGGGAGGAGGCAACATTCCCGGGATTCCGGCTGCGGAGCCGACGGGTTCCCAGCTTTGGCCCAGCCCGCCTGGCACGCCCCACACGAGTTCGACGTTGAGCTCTGCAGGTGAAGTTCCAAGAACTTCACGCTCGGCATATTCGTCCATGCTCCCAGCCTAGCCACGTCGGCAGTCGCGCAGTTGAACTCAGAGGGAATTCTCGCTGGGCGGCCAAGGACATGATGCTCTGCCAAGGACATGATGCTCTGCCCGGGACATGGTGCTGTGCCAGGTGAATCAGAGTGCAGAGGCGAATTCGGCTAGTTGTCCGACAAGGCACATCTCCACCTCGCTCGGCGGCTCTTCACGACGGTGCCACATATCTACCTTGAGGGATTCGAATCTTCCCTCAAGCCTCGGCGCTTCGACCTTTCGAAATGGAGGAATCCTCACTGTGAAGGTGTTGGGTGTGCTGGCTTCATCACACGTCTGGTCGTTGGCGAGGTTGGAGCGAGGTAGCTCACTGGAATTCGTCGTCGGGGTCCCGAGCGGTCTGGTGCCGATCTGATACCTGTGCCCTGTGGGAGTTCGTACGACCAGCTCTTCTGCTGTGGCCTCGTGTCGCCAACCTGGCAGCTCCTTGAGGAGGTTGCAGGCAGCGCAGAGTCCCGATGCATTGTCCCAGTCGGTCTCACCACCAGCGGCGAATGCCTGGGAGTGGTCTGCGTGTTTGATCTGGGCATCGCACCACGGTGATCGGCAGACGTCATCGCGGATCACCACCATGCGTCGTAGCAGTCCGGAGAATTCACGTCGCTTCGAGTCCATTCGGACCAGCTGTCCGTCGGACGGACGCGTGTACAACCTGCGGATGAAGACTGAGGCTTCGTTCTGAGCGATGAAGTCGCGTGCCGTCTTTGCCGGAATCGGGCCGAAGCCGGGAAACCATGCTGGAGTCTCGCCCGGGTCGAAGAGGCTGTTTTCATTCATCACCACGTGGACTTCGGTAGGAATAGCCTCAGCGCTGTCTTGGCCCGTTGTTCTCTCGACCAAGAGATCGGCCATGACCTGTCCTTGAGTTCGCCCTTCGGATTGTCCTGTCCCGACGATGGACTGTGCCGATTTCGACAGGCTGGTATACGCTGCCACAGCCTGCGACAGGGGCAGGAGCGCTGTCAGATAGGCCATGTTTCCTGGTGCAGGACGCACAGTGACGGCACGTTCTTCCACACATCTGTCGAGGTGTTCGACGGCTGCTTTCTGGTCGAGCTGCTGAGCCAGAGCGCGAACCTCGTTGCCGAGTCGACCGACACCCACCTCGGCGAGGCGGTCGGCCACCCGGTCATCGACCTGGTGACGCTTGTCTCTGGGAAGCCAATCGGTCTCCTTCACAACAACTCGCGCCTTCTCCTCCGAAATGGCTCCGCTCTTCAATGAGGCATAGGTCTTCGGCAGATCCAGCAACAAGGATCGGGCGAAGCCGAGCAGTCTGCTGCCTCTGGCCCGCGACACCTTCCGAGCCAAACCGATCTCGGCACCGAGGCCCTTGCCCTGCGTGCGGCTCGACATGCCTTCTTCGGCTTCGCGATTCCGACGGTGCATGTCGAATGTCAGCGTCTCTCTGGCCTGAGCTGCCGCACTCGCTGAGGTCAGTTCTTCCAGCGCAGTGATTCTGTCGATCGCTTCGTCCTCCGTCTGCGCGGGAGGCAGATCGGACAGCACTTCATGCCACCGATGAATTTCGGTGATCACGTCTGAAACCGACTCCGCTTCCATATCAATGACAGTAGCGGTCGGTCCTGACACGAGATTTTCGATCAGTGTCAGCCCAGGTCAGAGGTGAAGCTAAGCAACTGGAACCTCAACCGAGCGCTTCGCCCGTGGTCTCACGCGCAAGCAGACCCATCAGCACCACCGCCACGATCACGAGCAGTCCCGTGAGCGTGAAGGTCATTGTCAGTCCGAGGACTGGCCACATGAACGCACCGAAGACCAGCGGAGCAATACCGGTTGCAATGCGTGAGGCCGCAGATGCCCAGCCGAAGCCTGAACCTCGCAGACGTGTCGGGTACAACTCCGACACGTAGGTGTAGAGAGTGGGAATCGCGATCTGCACGACGAACCCGAATCCGATGATGCTGGCCTTGGCGGCGAAGGTCAGCTCTGAACCCGAGGCCTCGATGAACACTGCAGCGCCGACCAACAGGAGGGCGGAGACGATCGAGGTCGCTCCGAGCACCCATTTTCGACCCACGCGTTCGACGATCAGAGCCGAGACGATGACGCCGAGGATGCCCACCGCGGTCATCGATCCGGTGACCATGAATGCTGCCTGATCGCCCAAGCCCTGCTTCTTCAGGATGCCCGGCAGCCACGTCAGTGCCGCGTAGTAGACAAGGAGAACGGACACGAACAGCGACCACGAGACGAGAGTCGTCTTCGCCGAGTACTGCCAGAGCTGGACCAGCTGGCCGCTGGCTGCACGAAGCTGTTTGTTGACGGAAGTCACCGTTCCTGCCGAGTCCGACGTCTTCACCGGCACCTGGGCCGGGCCGGTGACGTCGCCCGTGCCGGCGGTCCGGACTGCGGTCGTGCCGGCTGCGTCGCCCGTGCCGGCGGCACCGGAAGTGTCGGTCGTGCCGCTGGCACCAGAAGTGTCGGTCGTACTCACGATGGGGACATCGTGGGTCCAAGTCGTCACCTCCGCGCCGGTGCGCTCAACGAGCCGGGAGATGATGGCGTCGGCTTCGGCGTATCGTCCGACGGAAGCAAGGTAGAGGGGAGATTCGGGAATTCCGAAACGCACGGCCACCGTCAGCAGCGCGGGCACGATCATGACGAGCATGATGAGTCGCCAATCCCCCACGTCCAGCAGCATTGCAGAGACGAAGGCGCACAGCGATGCGCCGATCGGCCACCAACCGTCCATTGCCGTCAGGACTCGACCACGGTGCTTCTTGGGGGTGAATTCCCCGACGAGTGCATAGTCGACGGGGATGCATCCGCCGAGCCCGAATCCAGCGAGGAAGCGGAAGAGGATGAACCAGCTGAACGCTGGAGAGAAGGCGCCAGCGACGGTGAAGATCGAAAACACGAGGAGTGTGAGCGTGAAGGCCTTCTTGCGACCGATCACGTCAGCGATGCCACCCCAGATGAAGGCGCCCAACGCCATGCCGATGAGATTGGCCGTAGCGATCCAGGCGGCCTGGCCTACGCTCAGGCTCCAGTAGTCGCTGAGCAGTGGGATGAGGAACCCATTGAGGGCGACGTCCCAAGCATCGAACATGAACCCGAGGCCGCCGATGATGAAGATGGCACCTTGGGTTCGCCACCGCCACGGAAGGTTGGCGACGACTTCGGAGGCGGTCGGCGTGGACGCCGAGGTTGCAGTAGACACGAGGCCACAATACCTCTTTAACGCATTTGTGAGTAAAATTCTCCAAATCTTGTCTGCGCTTCGATCCAGGCGATGTCCCTTCTTCGCCGGCACGGCCCTGTGGCTGGGATCGCGCGGCTGCTCCCACCTGCGCCAGGTTCGTTTCTCTGGATCATCCCGATCTCAACTGTCCTCAGCACTGCGGTCTCAACTGTCCTCGGCACTGCGGTGGGAATCGTCTTCACTCTTTGGGGTGCAGCGTCGTTGATGCAGTTCGTCGCTGATACATCACAAGGACGGGGTGCAGCTAAAGAAAACGTCAGGTGGTGCTCAAGAAGATCGGGCGCAACTCAAGAGGGTCAGGCGCAGCGATCGAAATCGCAGCACCCGACCCTCTCAATGCGGGGCGTCCTGAGCCGCCATGTCTGAGCAGCCCTCAGCCCTCAGGCCTCAACACTCAAGTCCTCAGCCCTCGAGCCTCGAGCCTCGAACCCAGACTTCAGGCCAGACGAACCATCCAGTTGTTCTTATCCTCGGCGCGACCGTACTGGATGTCGAGCAGAGTCTTACGGAACTCCATGGTCTTCTCACCAGGCTCTTCACCGTGGTCGATCGTGAATTCGCTGCCGATGACACGGCCGATCGGAGTCACGACTGCGGCGGTGCCACAGGCGAAGGCTTCGACGATGTTGCCATTGGCAGCTCCCTCACGCCATTCATCGACGGAGATCTTGCGCTCTTCCGGCTGCAGGCCCAACTGCGGGGCGAGGTCGAGCAGGGACCGGCGAGTGACACCGTCGAGGATGGAGTCACCGAGCTCCGGAGTGAGCAGGCGGCCGTCCTTGGTCACGAGCATGAGGTTCATTCCGCCGAGCTCATCGACGTATTTGTTCTCTGCCGCATCGGTGAACAGGACCTGCTGGCAACCCTGGGCTGCAGCTTCGTTCTGCGCTGCCAGCGAGCCAGCGTAGTTGCCGCCGCACTTGGCGAATCCGGTGCCGCCGGCGCCGGCGCGGTTGAAGTTCTGCGACAGCCAGATCGAAACAGGTTTGATGCCGCCGGAGAAGTACGGTCCGGCGGGGCTGGCGATGACGTAGTAGTCAACCTCATGGCTGGAGCGCACGCCCAGAAACCGTTCGGTGGCGATCATGAATGGGCGCAGGTACAGGCTCGACTCGTCGGCTTCGGATTCAGGGGTGGGAACCCACTGCTGATCGAGTGAGACCAGTGCCTTGATCGATTCGATGAAGTCGGATTCCGAGATCTGCGGCAGCGCAAGACGCTCGGCGGACTTGTTGATGCGCGCAGCGTTGCGCTCGGGACGGAAGGTCCAGACGGAGCCGTCTGCGTGGCGGTAGACCTTCATGCCTTCGAAGATCTCCTGCGCGTAGTGGAACACTGCAGCCGCAGGATCGAGCACCAGCGGGCCGTACGGCTTCACTTCGTGAGCGTGCCAACCATCGTCAAGGGTGTACCTGACATGGGCCATGTGGTCGGTGAAGTAGAGCCCGAATCCGGGGTCCTTCTTGATGTTCTCTCGCACCAGCTCGGGTTGCGGCTGGACATTCTTGAGAACGGCAAACTTGGTCATAAGAACTCTTTTCTCATTTGTGATGAGTGACACTGTCAGGGTAGTCCATCACCCCGGTGCGCGTCGCACCGGGGTGATGGCTCACGAATCGTCCAGTCGGCCCTCGCCTCGCCGAGGTGGTCGTGCCCGACCTCGGCCCCTGCAGGCCACGTCAGCTCAGGCGGGCAGCGATCGCGTCGCCCACCTCGGCGGTGGAGCGCTTGGTTCCGTCGCGGTCGGCCAGATCGGCTTCGACAGCGGTCTCGATCGACTTCGCCACGACATCGAGCCCCAGGTGCGAAGCCATGAGCGCACCGGAGAGGATCGAGGCGGTGGGATCGGCAATCTGCTGACCGGCGATGTCCGGGGCCGATCCGTGGATGGGCTCGAACAGGCTCGGTCCCGTGCCTTCGACATTGAGGTTGCCCGATGCGGCCAGACCGATGCCGCCGGTGACAGCCGCGGCGAGGTCGGTGAGGATGTCACCGAAGAGATTGTCGGTGACGATCACGTCATAGCGGCCGGGGTCGGTGACCATGTAGATCGTGCACGCGTCCGTGTGCTCGTAGTTGAACGTCACCTCCGGGTACTCTGCGCCGACCTTCTCGACGACGCGACGCCATAGGTGACCCGCGTGGACCATGACATTGTGCTTGTGGACGTAGGTGAGCTTCTTGCTCCTGGCCTGCGCACGTTCGAACGCATCGCGGACTGCCCGCTCCACGCCGTACCAGGTGTTGATCGAGACCTCGGTCGCGACCTCATAGGGGGTATCGGTGCGCACCGAGCCGCCCATTCCAGTGTAGGAGCCTTCGGTGCCTTCGCGGACGACGACGAAGTCGATCTCGCCGGGGTCGGCCAACGGGCTGGTGACTCCGGCGAAGAGCTTCGAGGGACGCAGGTTGACTGCGTGGCTCAGGCCGAAGCGCATCTTGAGGATCACACCTCGCTCGAGCACGCCCGACGGCACACTCGGGTCACCGCAGGCGCCGAAGAAGATGGCATCGTGGGAACGCAGCGATTCCAACTCGTCGTCCGTGAGTGTCTCGCCGGTTTCGTGCCAGCGCTTGGCACCGACCTCATAGTCCGTGAGATCGAGTTCCACGGGCTCGCCTGACACCTCGATGGCGCGCTTGAGGACCTTGAGACCTTCGGGGACGACCTCGTTGCCGATACCGTCGCCGGGCATGACTGCAATTGAGAACTTCATGGTCTCAGACTAGAACTCATCTCAGCATGCAACTTGGTCGTCCTACTATTCGGACACATTTCGACTGCCGGGTTCAGCGAATCCCGTCATCCACAATTTCATGTCTCAAACTTCGTTCCCGACTACAATTTCGCGGCCCGAGCGTCGAAGATGGGAGGAACACCCCGAAACCCCCAGAGAAAGTCGATCATTGACAGAGACGATCCGCAACGCCCGAGCCGCCGCACTTCCCGCCAAGCTCTCACGCTCCTGGCTATTGGTCAACGCGGCCAAGGAGGAGATCTTCACCGAGGCGCAGATCTCCGAATCGGATTCCGTCATCTTCGACCTCGAGGCCTCGGTCTCCGATGACAAGAAGCTCGCCGCCCGCGACAATGTCGTCCGTGCTCTTGAAGGCGGCATGTCCGCATGGGTCCGGATCAACAAGATGGACTCTGAGTTCTGGGACGACGACCTTGCCTCCATCGCCATGCTCCCCGGCCTGCGCGGAGTGATGCTGCCCGAGACGGAACGTCCCGAGCAGGTCTCCTACACTGCGATGCGCGCGAAGGCGGGACTCCCGGTCATCGCTCTGCTCGAATCTGCGATGGGTGTGGAGAACGCGACAAAGATCGCCGAGGCGCCGGGCACATTCCGCCTTGCCTTCGGAACGAATGACTTCCGCAAGGACACCGGCTTCTCCGGCGATCCGATGGCACTGGCCTATGCCCGCTCACGACTGACCATCGCCTCGCGCATGGGTGGACTGCCCGGTGCGATCGACGGCCCCTCCGCAGCTGTTGCCAGCGATGAACAGGTCCGCACGGACGCCGAGGTGACCCACATGATGGGCATGACCGGAAAGCTCGTGCTCAACGTCGATCAGGTCGTCACGCTCAACGAGTCGATGAGCCCGAGCGAGGACGAGCGCGACTGGGCCCGCCAGCTGCTCGAGGCAGCCGAGGGCGGTTCCGAGATCACCGACGGCTCATACCTGCCACGCCTGGCCCGCGCGAAGAAGATTGCGTCCCTGGCATCAACCTACGGACTCTGGAACGCCTGAGTTCTCAGGAATGTCGGTCCGTCAACCCTCGTGGATTCTGTGGTCCACCCTGCCGGCGGTCCTCCTCGTCGTTGCCTTCGGCCTATGGCTGAGAGTCAATGTCCCCGGGCCCACGTCGGTTGACCAGGACTGGCTGAATCTCGTCGGGCTTGATCCCGACACCTCCGGATACTGGCTGGCGGTCATCCTCGCCGAGGTGGGAGGGGGTACGGGGGCCGTGATCTGCACCGGCCTGCTGGCTGCGCTCTTCATACTCCTGCGACGATTCCGCTCCGCGGGCGTCCTCGTGACCACCATGCTCATGGGAATCGTCCTGTCCGAGCTGCTCAAGGCCGTGGTCACCCGGGTCCGACCCAGTGAACAGCTCTATGACTCGCTAGGCTATTCCTATCCTTCGGGCCATTCCATGGGTGCCGCAGCGCTGGCCCTCGGCCTCGCCTTCATCGCCTCTCGAGCACATATGCTGCGTCTGTCCGAGGTGGGTGCAGTCGCTCCATTGGCGATCCCGCCTGAGGACACGGACGAGGTCGACGCCGTTCCGACCGAGATCACTGCCCCGCTCGAACCGGTGCGACTGCAGTTCCACTGGTCGATGGTCCTGGCCTTCGCGTGGATCCTGCTGATGATGTGGTCGCGCACCGCGCTGCAGGTGCACTGGCTCTCCGACACGATCGCCGGAGCCCTCATCGGCATCTCGGCTGCGGTACTCGCCGATGAACTCTGGACCTGGGCGACGATAAGGTCCCGTTCACCTCATTCTCAGAGGTGAACGGGACCCGTTCGTTCTGCTGTTTCCTGTCGAGGTCAGTCCTCGCTCAGTGAGACTCCGCTGAAGGCTGATGCGTTGACGGCTCCGGCCACTGCCTTGATGACTTCTTCAGATACTGCCGAATCGACTGCCAGCACTGAGAGTGCATCGTTGTCGGTCGCCGAGGGCGAAACCTGCATGCCGGCGATGTTGATGTCATTGGCACCGAGGGCCTGGCCCAGCTGACCGATGATGCCGGGACGGTCCTCATAACGGAAGATGAGCAGGTTGTCAGTGAGCTCGATCTCCAGGTCGAAGTCGTTGACCTCGGTGAGCTTCTGCACGAGCTTCGGTCCGGTCACGGTGCCCGAGACGGAGATCCGCTGCCCTTCGCTCGTCGTCGCGGTCAGCCGGGTGACGTTGCGGAAGGATTCGCAGTACGGATCGGTGACCAGCTCGACGCCGATGCCGCGCTCCTCAGCCAACAGCGGTGCGTTGACGTAGGAGACCTGATCGGACACGACGTCCTTGAACAGGCCCTTGAGCGCAGAGAGCTTGAGGACGGACACGTCCTTGTCTGCGATCTCACCGTTGACCTCGACCTTGAAGTGGGTGACAGAGGAGTTCGCCAGTGAGTTGACGACTCGGCCGAGTCGTTCGGCCAGGGGAATGCCGGGGCGCACGTCCTCGTGGATGGCTCCGCCGGCAACGTTGACCGCGTCGGGAACGAGTTCACCGGCCAGAGCCTTGCGCACGGACTTGGCCACAGCGACGCCGGCCTTCTCCTGTGCTTCAGCGGTCGATGCGCCGAGGTGGGGCGTGACGTTGACGGCGTCGAGTTCCATCAGCGCCGAGTGCTCCGGAGGTTCGGTGTTCCATACGTCGATGCCGGCACCTCCGACCTCACCTGCGGCGATCGCCTCGGCGAGGGCGTCCTCGTCGATGATGCCGCCGCGGGCCACATTGATGAACCGTGCACCCGACTTCGCGGCCTTGAATTCCTCGGTGCTGATCATGCCGATCGTCTCCGGGGTCTTGGGCATATGGACGGTGACGAAGTCGGACACGGCCAACAGTCCGGGCAGGTCGACGACCTCGACGCCCATCTGTGCGGCGCGAGCCTGAGTGATGTAGGGGTCGTAGCCGACAAGGCGCATGCCGAATGCCTTCGCGCGCTCGGCCACGAGACCGCCGATGCGACCGAGTCCGACGATGCCCAGAGTCTTCTCGTAGAGCTCCACGCCCGTGTACTTCGAACGCTTCCACTCCCCTGCCTTGAGCGAGGTGTTGCCGGCGCCGAAGTAGCGCGCGGATCCGAGGATGTGGGCCATCGTGAGCTCCGCCGCGGAGATGATGTTCGAGGTCGGAGCGTTGACGACCATGACACCCGCCGAGGTGGCCGCCGGGACGTCGACATTGTCGAGTCCGACTCCGGCGCGGGCGATGACCTTGAGACTCCTCGCAGCACCAATCGCCTCGGCATCGACCTGAGTGGCGGAGCGGACGAGAATCGCATCGGCATCGACGATGTCGTTGAGGAGCTGAGAGCGGTCAGCACCTTCGGTGTGACGGATCTCGAAGTCGCCTCCGAGGGCATCGATGGTGGCCGGTGACAGATTTTCGGCGATGAGCACGATGGGCTTGGGCACTGAGTTCCTCCTGAAGCGTGTGGGACGCGTCCATCTTATGAGACTTTGTGAATGCTTTCACAAAGTCTCAAACTCTGGGAAGTGAGTCTCGGCACACTCAGTCGCGGATCTCAGGTACGTCGCCCGGGTCTGGGCCCCAGAAACCGTTGGGTGAGTTCAGAAACCGTTGGGTGAGTTCAGAAACCGTTGGGTGAGTAAGGCATCCGGCCCAGGTTGAACATCGAGCTGGCGCGCACGGCAGCACCCGGCACATTCTCGTCGATGCGTCCTGCGCGGGCGAGGATGACAGGATCGGCGCCGCCGAAGTAGAGAGAGCCGAGTTCCGCGATGCCCATGCTCAGATCGGCAGGGGCCGAATCGGGGGCGGTTTCGACGACGGCGTTCTCGCCGTCGGAGGTGATCGTGAAGCGGCCACCAGCCAGATCGAGGGAATCGTCGATCTCGAGTACCAAAGTGCCGGGCACATACCAGGGCCTGGCTTCGAGTGCTGCCTTGACATCGAGGATCCGGATCCAGATGTTGTCCTCTGTGGACACTGTCCGAACGCGGCGGGAGTCGGTGAGCAGCCAGGGCAGCGGCGAGTCCTCGGCGGATTCTCCGAATGTCACTCTCGTCGACAGATCAATGGCGGCCAGGAACGACCAGAGTGAGGCATAGGCGGCGTCGGTGACCGCGACGAAGTCGATGAGATCGATCGTCGGCGGATTCTTCGACCAGCCGGCGAACTTATAGGACACGTAGCCGTCGGCTTCCCCCTGCTCGTTGAAGTGCAGGGCGGCACGTACACCGCGGTCGGCTTCGCCTGTGTCGGTGTTCAACGCGCCGGTGGCACGCTCGATGTAGGTCTGCTGGCGCTCCATGGCACCGGGCGAGGTGCGCATGAACTCCCCGTAGATCCTCGGAGCCAGTTCGCGCAGTTCGCTGGGCAGGCACATCTCGACTCGGCGGTCGGGCTCGTGGACCATCTTGAAACCGGGCGAGGTGTCGACCTCGATGGAGTGGGCCCAGGTCGCGACGCCGAAGCCGAAGCGGGAGTAGATCCCACCTTCGGTCGCTGTCAGTGCGGCGAACGGGTATCCGTCGGCCTTGGCCTCGGCGAGATCTGTCGTCATCAATGACCGCAGCAGTCCGCGCCGGCGGTGCGTCGGGCGCACTGTCACCCATGTGATCAGGTGACCGGGCACCAGACGCCCACCGCCCACGTTGACCAACTTCTCGAACCACGCGAAGGTCGCCACGGGAACGCTGGTGTCGAGGGCGTGCTCGTACTCCTGCTTCGCGTAGACGGCGGTGAGATTCCGCCCGTCGGCGATGGCCCGCTCGACACGGTTCTTCAGCGCATCATCGGTGGACCTGGCGTCATGGAATCCCACACTCGTCGAGGCGAAGTATCCCTGCGTGCGTTCATCGGGGGCGCCGGTGGACTCGTCGAAGGCGGGCTTGAAGTTCTCGAACCTGTAATTCGTCACGATTCCAACAGTAATTCACATCACCAGGATTGCGGGTCCGCAATGAGTGGAAATAGTCGCGTCCCACCGGGAGCGGGTACGACGAAGCCCCGGAGGCCAAGCGGCCTTCCGGGGCTTCGTGGTGTGACGATCAGCGAGCGGCAGTGCCCTCGGTGTAGTCGTCATCGGAGTCCTTGAGCCACGCGAACATCTTGCGCAGTTCGCGGCCTGTGGTCTCGATCGGGTGCGTCTCTTCCTTCGAGCGCAGTTCCTTGAACTCGGCCGCACCGTTCTTCTGGTCGTTCATGAAGCGCTCGGCGAACTTGCCGTTCTGGATGTCCGCGAGGACGGCTTCCATGTTCTTCTTCACGTCCGGGGTGATGACACGAGGTCCGGAGACGTAGTCGCCGTACTCAGCGGTGTCGGAGATCGACCAACGCTGTTTGGCGATTCCGCCCTCGACCATGAGATCGACGATGAGCTTGAGCTCGTGGAGAACCTCGAAGTAGGCGATCTCCGGCTGGTAGCCGGCTTCGGTGAGGACCTCGAAGCCGTACTGCACGAGGTGGGAGGTGCCGCCGCAGAGCACGGTCTGCTCGCCGAAGAGATCCGACTCGGTCTCTTCGGTGAAGGTGGTCTTGATGCCACCGGCACGCAGTCCGCCGATGCCCTTGGCGTAGGAGAGCACGAGCTCCCAGGCGCTGCCAGTGGCGTCAGCTTCGACGGCCACGAGAACGGGGACGCCGCGTCCATCGACGTATTCGCGACGCACAACGTGCCCGGGCCCCTTGGGTGCGACCATGATGACGTCGACGCCCTCTGGCGGCTGGATGTAGTCGAAGCGGATGTTGAAGCCGTGGGCGAAGAGCAGAGCGTTGCCGGGCGACAGGTTAGGAGCGATCTCGGCGTTGTAGATCTCGGCCTGAACCTGGTCAGGAGCGAGGATCACAACGAGGTCGGCCCATTCGGAGACCTCGGCGGGGGTGCCGACCTCGAGGCCTTCGGCTGCGGCCTTGTCGCGGCTGGCGGAGCCTTCCTTGAGGCCGATGCGAACCTCGACACCCGAATCGCGCAGGCTCAGTGAGTGCGCGTGGCCCTGGCTGCCGTAGCCGATGACGGCGACCTTCTTGCCCTGGATGACGGACAGATCTGCGTTGTCGTCGTAATAGCGTTCTGCTGCCATAGTTCTCTTGCTCCTTCAGAGGTTTGGGGTACTCCCCCATTGTTTCACAGTTCGGTACTGCTGTTCACTTGTTGAGATGGTTGACGTTCCACGAAGTGGAACGTCAAGACGTCAGCTGCGCAGTGTCCACGATCAGCTGCGCAGGGCGCGATCGGTGATCGATTTCGATCCGCGGCCGATGGCCACGGTGCCCGATTGCACGATCTCCTTGATCCCGAACGGCTCGAGGACTTCACGCAGGGCCTCGACCTTGCCCAGCTCGCCGGTGGCTTCGACGCTGACGGAATCGGGTCCCACGTCCACGATCTTGGCACGGAACATCTCCACTGCCGCAGCGACCTGCGGACGAGTGGTGGCGTTGGCCTTGACCTTGTAGATGATGTGGGCTCGACGCACAGAGGTGGCCGGTTCGAGCTCGACGATCTTGATCACGTTGACCAGCTTGTTGAGCTGCTTGGTCACCTGCTCCAGCGGCACGTCCTTGACGTCGACGACGACCGTGATGCGCGAGAGCTCATCATGTTCGGTCACGCCCACGGCGAGGCTGTGGATGTTGAAGCCGCGGCGGGCGATGAGGCCGGTGAAGCGAGTGAGCACGCCGGGCTTGTTCTCGACCAGGACTGAGAGTGTGTGCCGGTTGTTCATTCCAGGCCTCCTTCGATCTGTGCCACGGAGCGAACCGTGCCGTCTTCTTCCGTGCCTGCGTCCGCGATCTGTCTCTCGGCCTGCTCGTCGCCTTCGCCGTCGAACTCGGGGCGAATGCCGCGTGCGTATTCGATCTCGTCGTTGGATACTCCAGCGGCGACCATCGGCCACACCATGGCGTCCGGTGGGACCGTGAAGTCGAGCACCACGGGACGGTCGTTGGTCTCCAGCGCCGTCTTGATCGCAGCGTCGACGTCGTCGTTGCTGTCCACGCGCAGGGCCAGGCAGCCGTAGGCCTCGGCGAGTTTGACGAAGTCGGGGATCCGGATCGTCTCATGCCCGGTGTTGAGATCGGTGTTGGAGTACCGGCCGTCATAGAACAGGGTCTGCCACTGTCGAACCATGCCCAGTGACGAGTTGTTGATGATCGCGACCTTGATCGGGATGTCGTTGAGCGCGCAGGTCGCGAGTTCCTGGTTGGTCATCTGGAAGCATCCGTCGCCGTCGATCGCCCAGACCACCCGGTCCGGCTCGGCGACCTTCGCACCCATCGCCGCAGGCACCGAGTAGCCCATGGTGCCGAGGCCACCGGAGTTCAGCCATGATTTGGGGCGTTCGAACTCGACGAACTGGGCGGCCCACATCTGGTGCTGGCCGACACCGGCAGCGTAGACCGCCTCAGGTCCGGTCAGGGCCGAGATCCGCGAGATCACATACTGCGGATCGCAGAGTTCATCCTGTGTGTCATAGCCCAGCGGGTAGGTCGTCTTGAGGCGGTTGAGGAAGCGCCACCAGGGCTCGCGCTGACGCTCGAGAGCCTTGGGGAACTTGCCGCGCAACTCGGTGAGCATCTCCGCAAGCACCTCTCGGGCATCGCCGACGATGGCGACGTCGACGTCACGATTCTTCCCGATCTCCGCCGGGTCGATGTCGGCGTGGATGACCTGCGCATTCGGTGCAAAGGAATCGAGGTTGCCGGTGACACGGTCATCGAACCTGGCGCCGATGGTGATGAGGAGGTCGGATTTCTGGAAGGCGGTCACTGCGGGCACGCTGCCGTGCATACCCGGCATTCCCAGGTGCAGCTGGTGCGAATCGGGGAACGCACCACGGGCCATCAAGGTCGTGGCGACGGGAATGTTGGTCGCCTCGGCGAGCTTGAGCAGCTCCTTCTCCGCCTGGGAGCGGATGACACCGCCGCCGATGTAGAACACGGGGCGCTGGGCATCCGAGATGAGCCGGACGGCTTCGCGGATCTGCTTCGCATGCGGCTTGAGGATGGGACGGTACCCGGGCAGTGCCGGCTCCTCGGGCCAGACGAAGGGAGCGGTGCCCGTCTGGGCGTCCTTGGTGACGTCGACGAGGACCGGACCCGGCCGGCCTGTGGTCGCGATGTGATGGGCGTTGAGTATCGCCGAGGGAATGTCCTCGGGCTTGGTCACGAGGAAGCTGTGCTTGGTCACCGGCATCGTCATTCCCACGATGTCGGCTTCCTGGAAGGCATCGGTGCCCAGCAGCTTCGAGCTCTGCTGACCGGTGATGGCCAGTATCGGGACGGAATCCATGTGGGCGTCGGCGAGCGCCGTGATGAGGTTCGTCGCACCCGGACCCGAGGTTGCGATGCACACGCCCAGCTTGCCCGATGCTGCGGCATAGCCTTCGGCCGCGTGCCCGGCTCCCTGCTCGTGACGAACGAGGATGTGACGGATCTTGTCGGTCTCGAACAGCGGGTCGTAGGTCGGAAGGATGGTACCGCCGGGAAGGCCGAAGACCGTCTCGACCTCGAGAAGCTCGAGGCTGCGGACGATCGCCTGCGCTCCGGTGAGGACCTCAGGGGTCGAGTTGCGTCGAATGCTTGACGGGGTCGCGGTCACCGGGGCTGGGCTGGGCGCAGTGCCAGTTCCCGCTGACTGGGCCGAGGGCGTGGCTGCCATCGTTTCGTATCCTTCCTAGTGATCCATCTTGTCTCCGCATGAAAAAAGCCCCTCCGGTTTCGGTAGGGGCGCGCGGAACGTGTCGTGTTGACAGGCTACGGAAGATCCGCGCGCTGGTGAATAACGACGACAAGAAGGTGAGTCATGGCTCAATAGTTCACCGCTGACAATAAGCGTGTCAAACGTCGCAATGGATCGTCTCGAAACTTGGGACTGACATCGACTGAGGGGTGAGATCGCAGGGCGGGGTCCGCAATCGCGCCCATGAAGCCGCCCATGGAGGAAGGGAAGGTTCGATTGTGAGAACCATGGACTACGACACGCGCCCCGACTAGGCTCTCAAAGGTGCGTCCCCTCTTGCGTTTCTGGCCCGATCTGCGTTCTCGCATCGGCGTGTACATCGCTGTGCTCGCCCTCACCCTCCTCGCCAACGGCATCCAACTCATCATCCCCCTGATCACCGGTCACATCATCGACGGCCCCATCGCCCACCGTGATCTCTCCGGTCTGTGGCTGCCCGTGCTCGGGGTCCTCATCATCGGCATTGCCGAGGCGGTGGCACTGTGGGGTCGCAGACTCCTCGTCGCTCCCGTCGTCGCCCAATGGGAGATCACCTGGCGATCACGTCTCTTCGACCGACTCCAGTACACCTCGGTGGCCATCCACGATTCGTGGGAATCGGGGCAGCTGCTCTCGCGCGCGATCAATGATCTCTCGCAGCTGCGACGGTTCTTCGCCTTCGGGATCCCCTTCCTCGTGACGACCCCGCTGATCATCATCATCGGCACCATCATCCTCACCTTCCTGCAGCCGGTCTTCGGTCTGATCATGCTGATCATGGCCATACCGACGATTGCGACGGTCACAGTCTTCGAGAAGCGCTACCGGGAGGCCTCCCGGCTCTCCCAGGACACCGTCGGCGAGATCACCACCGAGGTCGAGGAGTCGATTCAGGGGATCCGGATCCTCAAATCCTTCGGCCGCTCTCCCTGGGCTGCACAGCGGTTCTCCCTTCTGTCACGGAAGTTCCAGGGCGTCGAAGTGCGCAAGGCGAAGCTCGACTCCTGGTTCTGGAGTGTGCTGATCCTTCTGCCCACACTCGCCCAGGCAGCCATCGTGGCAGTCGGCACCTGGGGCGTCGTGCAGGGGTGGACGACGATCGGCACCGTCGTCGCCGGTGTGACCATCTCGATGGTGATGCGGATGCCGATCGAGATGCTCGGCTTCCTCCTCGCCGATGCCCTCATGGCCCTGACCGCTGCGGCCAGGTACTGGGAGGTGATCGACATCCGGCACAACATCACCGACGCCGACGGTCGGATCGCCGATGCCCCCGATATAGGTCGCTACAAGGGCGAGCTGGATTTCGAGGATGTCGACTTCCACTTCGCCGACACCGACCGTGAGACCCTGAAGAACCTCAATCTGCATATCGAACCGGGCCAGACCCTTGCCATCGTCGGTGCGACCGGGTCGGGCAAGACGACCTTGGCCTCCCTCGTCCCACGCCTGCAGGACGTCACCGGCGGATCCGTGCGCGTCGATGGCACCGATATTCGAGATCTGCCCGTCAACGAGGTGCGCAACCTGGTGTCTGTGTCCTTCGAAGACCCGATCCTGTTCTCCACCTCGGTGGCTGAGAACGTGAGCATGGGTGCGCCCGGGGTCGACGACGACGCGATCTGGCAGGCCTTGGAGATCACGGCCGCGAAGGACTTCGTCGAACGGCTGCCGGAGGGACTCGATACGCAGGTCGGCGAGCAGGGCCTGTCTCTGTCCGGTGGACAGCGACAGCGCCTGGCCTTGGCGCGTGCGGTGATCGGTGCGCCCCGAATCCTCGTCCTCGACGACCCGCTGTCCGCCGTCGACGTCGATACCGAGGATCGGGTGCAGCGGGCGCTGCGGGAGATCCTGCCCGATTCGACGACGCTCATCATCGCCCACCGTCCGTCCACCTCAGCGCTGGCCGATGCCGTTGCCGTCCTCAATGAGGGTCGCATCGTCGCGTTGGGCACCCACGATGAGCTGCTGGGCTCCTCGCCGCTCTACCGTGAGCTTATGGGTGCGGCCGATCACTCGACGGTCGAGCGCTCTGCGGCCGAGCACTCCGCCGAAGGGGGCACGCGATGAGCATTCCCCGTCTCAATGAGGACGAGGTCGAGCAGCTTCCGCCGGACATCGCGAAGAAGGCCCGTGCGCTGCTGCTCTCACTGGTCCGACCGCATCTGCCAATGGCGATCTTCCTGTTCGTCATCGTCGTGCTCACCGCTCTGTTCCTCGTCATCGGTCCGATCTTCATCGCCGATGCGCTCGACAACGGTGTTCCGAAAGCTGTCGAGGGTGATCCGGGGCCGCTGATTCGGGCTGTCTCCGCCTTCGTCATCTCCGCCATCGCCTCGGCGGTGCTCGCTTTCGCCTCGACGAGGCTGGTCGGCATCACTGCGCAGAAGGTCGTCTACACTCTCCGCTCTCGCCTGTTCGGGCACATCCAGCGCCTCGACTTGGGCTACCACGAGAGGTCGACCTCGGGCCGACTGGTGTCGCGGCAGACCTCCGATATGGAGTCGGTGCAGCAGTTCCTCACCTATTCGCTCTTCGACACGGCGCTGGCCCTGTTCGAGATGACGTTCATCGCCGTCACTCTCATCGTCCTCGACGTGCCCCTGGCCATCGTGGTCTTCCTCGGGTTCATCCCGCTGTTCTTCATCACCAAGTCCGCACACACTTCACAGCGCAACGCCTACCGTCGGACTCGGACCTCGATCGCCAAGGTCATCGTCCACTTCGTCGAGACCATGGGCGGGATCCGTGCTGTTCAGGCTTACCGCCGGCAGCCCGATCGCCGCGGCACCCTCAAGGACGAGGACACTGCGTACCGCGACGCCAACACCGATGCCCTGCGCGGCGTAGCCTGGTTCGCGGGCTGGACTCGGCTGGTCGGCAATGTCACGCAGACGGTCATCATCATCGTCGGCGCGTGGCTCGTCATCGAGGATTGGACTCAGGTCGGCGTGCTCGCGGCGTTCATCCTCTACCTGCGCCGGTTCTACGGTCCGCTTGATGAACTGGTTCAGTCATTCAACCTCTATCAGTCCGCCTCGGCGGCGTTGGAGAAGATGGCCGCTGTTCTCGACACCGATCCCGAGGTGGTGGCACCGACGAGGCCGAGGGCGCTGCCCGCGCACAGTTCCCACCAGAGTTCAGGCGCAACCTCGGCGGCGGACCCTTCTTCGAAACCCAGCGGGCGCTCGATCGAACTCAATCATGTCCGCTTCTCCTACGGCGACGGTCCCGATGTCCTCCCCCGGTTCGACCTGCGCATCCCAGTGGGGGAGATCGTGGCGCTCGTGGGCGCCACTGGCGCGGGCAAGTCGACCTTGGTCAAGTTGGTCACTCGGTTCTACGATCCCAGCGAAGGTCGGATCACCATCGACGAGGTGGACCTGCGTGATCTTGACGATGCCCAGCTGCGTCAGAGCGTCGTCATGGTCACCCAGGAGTCGTTCCTGTTCGCGGGCACGATCGCCGACAATATTCGCATCGGCAATCCCGATGCCGGTGATGACGAGGTGATCGCTGCGGCCACAGCCGTCGGCCTGGATCCCTATATCCGCAATCTGCCCGAGGGCTACGACACGGATGTGAAGAAGCGCGGCGGTCGGCTGAGTTCAGGACAGCGCCAGCTCGTGTCCTTCGCCCGCGTGTTCTTAGCGAACCCGGACATCGTCGTCCTCGATGAGGCGACCGCCCATCTCGACATCCCCTCCGAACGGCTGGTGCAGAAGGCGCTGGCGACAGTTCTCGAGGGACGCACCGCGATCATCATCGCCCACCGGCTGTCGACTGTGGAGATCGCCGACCGTGTCCTCGTCATGGACTCCGGGCGAATCATCGAAGACGGCACGCCCGACGAGCTGATCTCTGGGGCAGGCAAGTTCGCCCAGCTGCACAAGGCGTGGCGGGATTCGCTGGTGTAGGGCTGTGGAGAGACTCGTTGGTGTAGGAGGGCTGTGGCGGTCGCGGGACTCATTCTTGACGTCAAGGGCTCGGTCTCGGTCGTCGATCAGCGGGACGAACCGGTAGGCGCGTGCGCGGAGGTGAGGCGGGAGCGGGAGCGGATGCGGATGACTTCAGCTACCCCAACCTGCGAAACGACTCCACCTGCACGGTGCTTTTGCGGCCTCACGTATCCAATGACTGCGCGACTCGCGCATTGACCAATCGGGCAAGCTCCGTGAACCTCCGCTGCCGGAAGAGATCCTTCCAGAACACCCTCACCACGTGGTAGCCGAGTTCGCGAAGCTGCCGCTCACGTTCGCGCTCTCTGTCAAAAGCCGCTCTGTGGTCACGATCATTGAGGAAATATTTGGCTCGCCCATCGAACTCGACGATGATCATCGCCTGCCGATGGAGGAAGTCAACGCGGGCCACGAATCTCCCCTGAGCATCGCGAACGTCGACTTGCGGCCGGAATCCGAGGATCTGGTTTTCGAAGAACCGCACCGCGACCATCGACTCGGCCGGTGACTCCCTGAGCGGATCCGTCAAATCGATCGCAGTAATCAAACGATTCCTGTTCCTCACCTCGTTGGCCGTGTCGACGACATCGAGGAGTTCTCGGTTGGTCACAAGGTTCCGGCGCAGTGCATTGTCGAGCATCGGAACACTGACATCCAAGGTGTAGTCACGAGCGATGTCAATGAGCGTCCTCGCAAGGGACGTAACGGCAACATCTCCGATTCTGTCGACGTGCTCAGGCGGGAGCTTTCGCTTCCGGACGAGCAGATTGGTGTGACGCCGACTGATTTCCGGTCGCATCACCTCAACACGTTCGTCGACCGGACGAGAGACCTCCAACTCCCAGAGGAGGGCTGCAGAGATGTGAGAGAAGACTTCACTGTGCAAATTGCCACTGGCAACCTGCTGCAGGCTGTTGATTCTGTCGGCTCGTGCCCTGATGAGAACCTTCAGCCTTTCGAGTACGTCACGGAAGTCGTTCTTCAGCTCAAGCAGGCTCGAATCCTCTTGGTCGATTGATTCCCAAATGCGTCGGTGGCGTTCGTCTTCACACCTGCGCCGGACTGCAAATCGACCGCGAGCCACGCGCTCCAGGCAGCAGTCGGCCGCCCTGCGAACTTCACGATCGGAAAACCCCAGCCTGAGCAAGCTTGCCGTGTCAAACACTTGATACATGCATCCATAGTGCAGCTAATATCATCAAATAACAATAAACAACATTCATCGGGTTTACTTCGAATACCTCAACCTGCGAGACAACTCCACCTGCACGGTGCTTTTGCAGGTTCGGGTGGCCGACGGCTGCCCCGGCTCGTGGGAGGTCTTCAATCTCGGACCAATGGGACGAAGCGGTACCGGCCGTGCCTTGTGATGGTGACACCGTCCACTTCGGCATTGGAGCGCTGGACCTTCAGCATCTCACCCTGGACCGGTATCACCATGACGCCTCCCTGCGCCAGCTGGTCAACAAGCTCCCGCGGCAGCATTTCTGCACCGGCTGAGACGAGGATACGGTCGAAGGGCGCTTCGTCAGGCAGCCCCAGGACGCCTGCGGTCGCGGTCCTGATCTCAACTCTGTCCACGTCGCCATTGTCCGCTCTGGCCAAGCTCAGTGACTTCTGGGCACGCTCAATGAGCTTCTCGTGTCGTTCAACACCTGTCACATGGCCGTTGGGACCGACAAGGACGCCAAGGAGAGCCGTCGTCCATCCCGAACCTGACCCCACGTCGAGGACCCGATCACCGAGTTGCGGGTCAAGGAGCTCGAGCATGTCGGCGACCGTGCTCGGTTGGGAGTTCGTCTGGCCATGTCCGATCGGCAGCGGTACGTTGCTGGAGGCGGAGCCTCGCTCCTCCCTCGGCAGAAACAACTCGCGGGGTACCTGGGAAAAGGCCTCGGTGACCGAGACCTGTGGGTGTTTGGGTTCCACTGCGACCTCCGATCCGGTGGCGTCTACGCTACTCCCCACCGAGTATCGTTGCTCCCCACCGAGTATCGCCAGCCCCCACCGAGTATCGTTGTCCCGTGACGAATACCGATCTCGAACGCGCACAGACCCTGATCACTTCGATTCCCGACTACCCGCAGCCGGGGGTGAACTTTCGCGATATCTCACCGCTCATCGCTGATGGTCCTGCACTGCGTGCCGTCACCGAGGCGCTCATCGCACCGTTCGAGGGCCAGTTCGACATCGTCGGCGGCCTTGAAGCTCGCGGCTTCCTCTTCGCCGGAACGATTGCGGCGATGACAGGAGTCGGGATTCTGCCCATCCGCAAGGCAGGCAAACTGCCTCGCCCGGCCGCAGCAGTCTCCTACTCACTCGAATACGGAACTGCGACCATCGAGGGGCCCGATGTCCTCAAGAAGGGCGAGCGTGTGCTCCTTGTCGATGACATCCTGGCCACAGGCGGAACCTTGTCCGCCGCTCAAGCTCTTGTGAGGGAGCTCGGGGCAGAGGTGGTCGGCTCGGCAGTCGTCCTCGAGCTCAAGGATCTTCGCGGTCGGTCGCTGACCGGGGATGTGCACACCGTCTTCGCCGACTGACGGACAGCGGCCGCCGGCTGTCCCGCTCCCCCGCGCCGAGGCGGTTCATTCTTCGGGTTCGCTCGTCCTCCGGCTACGCTCGTCGACAGTGCACCGAGACACGGATCACTCAAGTCGGGTTCGGCAGTCAGGAATGCATGGACACCATCGTCACGTTATAAGCTCGCAGAGGCACCGCCACCGCGGTGCCTGGCACTGGCATCACAACAGACCACCAATTCGTGACGAAAGGCGGCACCTTGACGGTTCCAACACTCACACTCAATGACGGCAAGACCATTCCCCAGCTGGGCTTCGGCGTCTTCAAGGTCGATCCCGAGGAGACCGAGCGCATCGTCACCGACGCACTCGAGGTCGGCTACCGCCACATCGACACGGCTGCCGTCTACGGCAATGAAGAGGGCGTGGGTCGAGCCATTGCGAACTCCGGCATTGCCCGAGATGAGCTCTTCGTGACCACCAAGCTGTGGAACGACCGCCACGGTGCCGAGGAATCGAAGCGCGCTCTGGGCGAGAGCCTCGAGAAGCTGGGCCTCGATCATGTCGACCTCTACCTCATCCACTGGCCGACACCGGAGAACAACAACTCGGTCGAGACTTGGGAGGCTTTCCCCTCCTACCGCGATCAGGGTCTGACCACCTCGATCGGTGTCTCGAACTTCGACCACCGCTACCTGCCGCAGATCCTTGAGACCGGGATCATCCCGGCCGTCGACCAGATCGAGTGCCACCCGCAGTTCCAGCAGGTCGAGACCCGTCCGCTGCTGACCGAGCACGACATCAAGGTCGAGGCCTGGGGCCCGCTCGGACAGGGCAAGGTCGACTACGCAGACACCGTCATCGGTGAGATCGCGTCGACCCACGGCAAGTCCTGGGCGCAGACCATCATCCGGTGGCACCTGCAGCGCGGACATGTCGTCTTCCCGAAGTCGAACAACCGCGACCGCATGGCCCAGAACTTCGATGTCTTCGACTTCGAACTCACCTCCGCCGAGGTGGCCGCCATCGACTCGCTGGAAAACGGCGGTCGCGTGTCCGGTGATCCCGCCGACGTGAACTGAACCAGTCGCGTCGGCTTCGCGCCGAAGGACCTCGGTCAGGGCCCGCCTGGAGCATCATCGCTCCGGGTGGGCCTTTTCCTTGCATCTGGGCCGGCCCTTCGCCGTCGGCGGACTTACCTGGGCTCAGGTGAGCTGACGGATCGGCTCCCCCGCCTGCCAAGCAGCGATGTCTTCGACTGCCTGGGTGAAGAAGATTCGGTACGTGTCCTCGGTGACGTAGCCCAGATGCGGGGTCAGCACGGTCCTCGGAGTGCTGCGCAGAGGATGGTCGGCTGGCAGCGGTTCAGTGTCATACACGTCGATCCCCGCGCCGCGAATGCGACCTTCTGCCAATGCGTTCTGCAGTGCTTCCATGTCGACGAGGCCCGCCCGTGAAGTATTGATGAAGATGCTGCTCGGCTTCATCAGCGACAGCTCCGCGGCAGAGACGAGTCCGCGGCTGCGCTCGCTGAGCTTGTAGTGCAGGGTCAGCACGTCGGAGGTGGCGAAGAGCTCCTCCTTGCCCACAGCATGTGCCCCGACATCGGCGGCACGCGTCTCATCGAGGTTCTGGCTCCAAGCCACGACGTCCATGCCGAAGGCGGCACCGACACGGGCGACCTGGGTGCCCAGCCTGCCCAGTCCGATGACGCCGAGCCTGTGTCCGAAGAGGTCACCGCCCACGGTCGACTGCCAGCCGCCGGAGTGCACGGCGGCATCTTCGTTTGGGATGCTGCGCAGAACCGAGAGGATGAGTCCCCATGTCAGCTCCGGAGTCGCCGAGGTGGTGGATTCTGTCCCGCAGACCGTGATCCCCTGCGAGCGGGCGGAATCCAGATCGATGGAGGCGTTGACTCGGCCCGTGGTCACCAGCAGCCTCAGATCAGGCAGGCGTGACAACCGGGCGGCGGAGAAGAGAGTACGCTCACGCATCGCAACGACGACCTCGGCGCCGGCCACTGTCCGCACGAGATCCTCGGTGTCACGGATCGGGCGGGTGACGAAGTCGATCTCAGCCCCAAGCGCCTCCCAATTCGCGTAAGCCGCCGCCACGTTCTGGTAGTCGTCGAGCACAACGATGTGCATGCCTGTCCCTCTCGTGTTGGTCGGTCCCTGATGCTCGCCGAGGCGGTGCGGACATCGGTCCGCACCGCCTCGGCGATGGATGGCTCTCCCTCACTCAGAAGCAGACGGCACCGGTGGAGGCCGACTGCACGAGCTTGGCGTACTTGCCGAGCACACCGGTGAGGCGGTGGTTCTCGGGGATCGTCCAGGTCTTGCGACGCTCGGCGAGGACCGATTCTTCGACGTGGAGTTCGATCGAGCGGGCCGCGATGTCGACGGTGATCTTGTCGCCGTCCTGGACGAGGGCGATCGGTCCGCCATCGACGGCCTCGGGTGCGACGTGGCCGATGCACAGGCCGGTCGAGCCTCCGGAGAACCTGCCGTCGGTGATGAGCAGAACGTCCTTACCGATGCCTGCACCCTTGATCGCACCGGTGATGGCGAGCATCTCGCGCATGCCTGGTCCGCCCTTGGGTCCCTCGTAGCGGATGACGACGACGTCGCCCTTCTTCAACTCACCGTTCAGCACGGCATCCATGGCCGGCTTCTCCTGGTTGAACACACGAGCTGTGCCTTCGAAGACATCGGCATCGAAGCCAGCGGACTTCACGACCGCACCCTCGGGAGCCATCGAGCCCTTGAGCACGGTGAGGCCGCCGGTGGCATGGATCGGATTGTTGAGCGCGCGGAGGATCTTGCCGTCGGGATCCGGCGGATTGATGCTCTCCAGGTTCTCCGCGACGGTCTTGCCGGTCACGGTCAGGCAGTCGCCGTTGAGCAGTCCCGCGTCGAGCAGGGCCTTCATCACCACGGGCACGCCGCCGATCTTGAACACATCGTTCATCACGTACTGGCCGAAGGGCTTGACGTTGCCCAGGTGCGGGACCTTGTCACCGATGCGGTTGAAGTCATCGAGGTCGAGTTCGACTCCGGCCTCGTGGGCGATGGCCAGCAGGTGGAGAACGGCGTTGGTTGAGCCGCCGAAGGCCATGACCACGGCGATCGCGTTGTGCAGCGATTCCCTCGTGATGATGTCCTTCGTCGTGATTCCCTGACGCAGCAGGTTGACGACGGCGTCACCGGATTTGCGCGCGAACATCGTGCGGTCGCGGTGGATGGCCGGTGGTGCGGCCGAACCGGGCAGTGACATGCCCATGGCCTCGGCGGCCGAGGCCATGGTGTTCGCGGTGTACATGCCACCGCAGGCTCCTTCACCTGGACAGACGGCGCGTTCGATGGCATCCACGTCGCCCTGGGTGATGGTCCCCGCGCGGCAGGCACCGACGGCTTCGAAGGCGTCGATGAGGGTGACTTCCTTCTCGCTGCCATCTGACATCTTCGCGGTGCCCGGCATGATCGAACCGTTGTAGAGGAAGACGCTGGAGAGACCGAGGCGGGCCGATGCCATGAGCATGCCCGGGATCGACTTGTCACAGCCAGCCATGAGGACGGATCCGTCAAGACGCTCGGCGCTCATCACGGTCTCAACCGAGTCGGTGATGACCTCGCGTGAGACCAGCGAGTAGTGCATGCCCTCGTGGCCCATGGAGATGCCGTCGGAGACGGAGATCGTGCCGAACTCCAGGGGGAATCCACCTGATTCGTGGACGCCTTCCTTGGCAGCCGCGCCGAGACGCTGCAGAGACATGTTGCACGGGGTGATCTCGTTCCACGAGGTCGCGATGGCAATCTGCGGCTTCACCCAGTCGTCGTCGCCCATTCCGACTGCCCTCAGCATGCCGCGTGCGGCAGTGGCTTCGAGTCCGTCGGTGACGTCGCGAGATCGGGGTTTGATGTCCGGGGTGGTGGAGTTCGTATCAATGCTCATGCAGGCACTCTACGCCCGCGTCCACCATGCATATGCCAAGTTCTCGCATGTTGGAACTTGTTTTGAGCAGTTCATCGAGAACTGACCAGCAGGTCCTCGAGAGCTGCTCCGATCACTGCGTGGAGACGAGGTTGAGCGGCGCTTCGCCGTCGTTGAGTCGACGGACCTGCTCGGCCAGGATCTTCACCACACGAGGCTCGAACGCCGAGGTGTCGCCTCCCTCATGAGGTGTGATGAGCGTGTTCGGCGTCCCCCACAGCGGATGGTTGTCCGGCAGCGGTTCGGGATCCATCACGTCGAGGGCGGCATGGAGACGGCCGGTGCTCAATTCGGCCACGAGCGCGTCGGTGTCGACGACCTTGCCTCGAGCGACGTTGACGATGAGAGCGTTGTCGGGCAGCTGGGCCAGGAAGTCCTTGTCGACAAGCTTGTTCGTCGAGTCCGTCAGAGGCGTGATGAGGACGACCACCTCGGTGTGGGGAAGCAGCTTCGGCAGCTCCTCGACGCTGTGGATCTTCCCGCGATCGTCTTCGCGTGCCCTCGTCGCAACCCGTGTGAGGTCGACTTCGAAGGGTTCGAATCGATCGGCGATCGCCGACCCGATCTCACCGGCGCCGATGATCATGACGCGACGGTCCTGCAGGGAACGGTTGCGCTTGTGGTTCCAGATCCTTGCACTCTGCGCGCGCACGGCATCATCGATTCCGCGCAGGCTGGCCAAGGTCAGAGTCAGGGCGAGCTCGGCCGTTCCGCCGGTGTGCACGCCCGAGGCGGTCGCCACCTGGATGCCGCGCTCGGGCAGGTGCGCGACTGGGTCGTAGCCGGTGGTCTGGGTGACGACCAGGCTCAGGTTCGGCAGCTCGTCGAGCAGTTCGATGGTCGGTCCCGAATCGAGGTACGGAAGCACGACGACATCGACATCGTCTCGGCTCAGCTTCGCCGACTTCTCGACATCCGAATAGACGACCAGATCGACGTTGGCGCGCTGGTGCGCCGGAATCCGGGCGATGACGCGGTTGCGGAGTTCGGAATCTGGGAAGGCAATGGTCTTGATCGACATAGACACATTGTCCCACGAACTGCCTCACTCGGGCAGGGCCCAAACAAGGAGATCCTATTCGGGCAGCGCCTTGCCGATCCTTGCGAATACTCGCTCGATGACCTCGAGTTCCTCATCGTCGACGTGGGAGAGGAACACCTCGTCGATGTTCTCCCGGTGCTGACGTCCCGCACTGAGGAAGGCCTGCGCCCCAACCTCGGTGAGACCGACGTTGTGCGCCCGCTTGTCCTCCGTGCATTCCGTCTTCGCCACCAGACCGGCGTCTTCCAACACCTTGATCCGGTAGTTGAGCCGTGAGGGTGAGAACACCAACTTCTTGGCCAGCACGCTCATCGTCAGCAGGTGAGTCGGCTCCTCCCACAGCAGCAGCAGCGTGTTGTAATCGCTGACGGTCAGACCGGCCCTGTCCTTGAGGTTGCCCTCGAGGTTCTGCCTCAGGCGCTGCGAGGTCTCGAAGTAGACCCGCCACGATCTCTGCGCGAGCGCGTCACGATTCCGGCCGAGCTTGATCTCGACCATCGTCATCCCTCGAGAAGCTGAGCGAAAGGGGTGATGAGCTCGGGATTGAACTCATCATCGATGCTCGGATTCCGCCGCGCGCCGCGCCGGCCGAACTCGCCGGTCGTCGTGGACGCAGAGTCGGTGTCGGCACCCTCGTCAGCAGGGCCTGCGCTCGAACCGGCGCCGACACCGTTCAGGCTCGCTGCCAATCCGATCAGCTCCTCGCTGGCCTGTGCGATCCGGGCGTTGAGGCTGCGGCCGCCTTCGATGCTGCCCCAATCATCGGTCGCGGCGAAGACCGTCGTCGGCACGACGATGCCCTTGAGGTAGGACAGCATCGGCCGCAGCACGTTCTCCCCAGCCAGTGAGTGCCGCGGTGTGCCGCCGGTCGAGCCGATGAGCACGGGCTTGTTCGCCAACGCCTTTTCGTCGATGAGCTGCCAGAACAAGGTATGCAGACCCACCGGCGCGACCTTGTACACGGGTGCGACGGTGACGATCACGTCCGCCTCGGCGACCTGTGCGAATGTCGCTTCGAGGTTCTCCGAACGGAACCCGGTCAGGGCCATATCGGTGAGATCCGAGCTCAGGTTCCGTACGTTGACGCGGTCGGCCTCCGCGCTCAGACCCGCAGCTTCTGCCGCCGAGGTGGCCGCCGCGATGATCTTGTTCGACAGTTTCAGTGTGGTCGAGTCCTCGCTCAGCGAGGTCGTGATGCTGAGGATGCGCATCATCGATCAGCTCCTTGGGTGTCGTTCTGCTCTGCGGCCTTGGCCTGGCGGTCGGCATAGGCGCGCGATCCGGGACCGCCGCCGGGGATGGGATCCCGGCCTTCGCGGTGACGGCTGACGAGTGATTCGTGTGTCGGCGCGTCGGGCACATCGGCCGGACGGTCCTTCGCGAATTCCTTCCGCAGGACCGGGACGACTTCCTCACCGAGGATGTCGAGCTGTTCCAGCACCGTCTTCTGCGGCAGGCCCGCGTGGTCGATGAGGAAGAGCTGGCGCTGGTAGTCCCCGGCCCAGTCGCGAAAGCTCAGGGTGCGTTCGATGACCTGCTGGGGCGATCCGACGGTCAACGGGGTCTGCGTTGAGAAATCCTCGAGGCTGGGGCCGTGGCCGTAGACCGGTGCGTTGTCGAAGTAGGGACGGAACTCCTTGACGGCGTCCTGCGAGTTCTTGCGCATGAACACCTGACCGCCGAGTCCGACGATCGCCTGGTGCGCAGCTCCGTGGCCATAGTACTCATAGCGCTGACGGTAGAGCTGGACCATGCGTGCGGTGTGCGACACCGGCCAGAAGATGTTGTTGTGGAAATACCCGTCGCCGTAGTAGGCGGCCTGTTCAGCGATTTCGGGGCTGCGGATCGATCCGTGCCACACGAACGGCGGGACATCGTCCAGTGGTGTCGGGGTGACGGTGAACCCGTTGAGCGGCGTACGGAACTTGCCTTCCCAGTCGATGTTCTTCTCGCGCCAGAGGCGGTAGAGCAGGTTGTAGTTCTCGACCGCCAACGGGATGCCCGAACGGATGTCCTTGCCGAACCAGGGGTAGACGGGTCCGGTGTTGCCGCGCCCCATGACCAGGCTGATGCGCCCCTCAGAGAGGTGCTGAGCATAGGCATAGTCCTCGGCGATGCGCACCGGGTCGGTCGTCGTGATTAGGGTGGTGGCCGTTGACAGATGCAGCCTCTTTGTCTGTGCCGCGATGTTGGCAAGCAGGACCGGCGGGTTCGCGGGTGCGACGAACGGCGGGTTGTGGTGCTGACCGGTGGCGAAGACGTCGAGGCCGACCTCTTCGGCCTTCTTGGCGATCTCGACCGTGTTCTTGATGCGCTGATTCTCAGACACCGTCGTGCCATTGGTGGGATCGGTGGTGACGTCTCCGATGGTGAAGATTCCGAGTTCCATGTCTGCTCCTTCTGCTCGCTGCTCGCGAACTCTCCTTGAACCGAATAACTTCAGTTTTGAAGTAACTAGTTGAAAGTTTAACAGACACCGCCGGATAAGTATTCCCGAGCTTCGTCACACAGCGATCACGCGGCACGCTCGGCCGCTGTCAGACAGCAATCGCCGGGCCCTCCGGGTCGATATCCTTCAGGGATGCCGACGGGGTGGGCCCGGCGATGATTGTGCTGCTGGGTGAGGCAGAAGACCGTGCTGCTGGGTGAAGCGGTTGAGCAAGCCTCTGGCTCAGATCTGATTGGCGCTCAGACGCAGATGGCTCTCAGATCCAGATGGCGGGGTCGATCAGTTCGAAATCGGCGTACGTGGACGGCGCACCATCGGCATCCGAGGTGGCCGCCTCGGCGCCGGTGTGCTTCTTATAGGGCCTGACCTTTGCCGGGATTCCCACTGCACTCGAGTCGGCGGCGACGTCCTTGACGACGACCGCATTCGCGCCGACTGAGGAATTATCGCCAACGACGACAGGTCCGAGAATCTTCGCGCCGGCTCCCACGAGGACGTGATTGCCGATGGTCGGGTGGCGCTTCGTCTGCTCCATCGACGTTCCACCCAGGGTGACCTGGTGGTAGAGCATCACGTCGTCACCGATCTCAGAGGTCTCGCCGATGACGACTCCGTTGGCGTGGTCGATGAAGAAGCGTCGTCCGATCTGGGCACCGGGATGGATCTCGACGCCAGTCAGAGTTCGCACAGCCTGGGACATCAGCCTGGCCGGTACCTTGGTGGTGTCGTTCTGCCACAGTCGGTGCAGCCCGCGGTGCGCCCAGATCGCGTGCATGCCCGGGTAGGAGACCAGCGAGACGAAGTCGTTCCTCGCCGCAGGATCGCGTCTGCGAACGGTATCGAGGTCTTCGCGCAGAGCCGCGCGCACCTCGGGTCGGCTCAGTCCGTAGGCGGCTGCGCCGATCGCCCCAGCCGCCAGAGTCCACAGTGCCTTCATCTCAACAGTCCTTCACGCTCGTCATCGTCAATCCTCAATACGGTGAGGGCGCCAAACATGTGTTTGACGCCCTCACCGGTCAACCTGCATCTGCCTCAGACAGTGCTCGGCCGAAGTCCCTCTGCTCAGTCCATGTACTCGGCGAACAGCGGAGTCGACAGGTAGCGTTCGCCGAAGTCGGGCAGAATGACGACGATTCGCTTGCCTGCGTTCTCAGGGCGTGCACCCAGCTGCTCTGCGGCGATGAGCGCGGCACCTGACGAGATTCCGACGAGCAGTCCCTCTTCCTTCGCGACCTCGCGGGCGCGGGTGAAGGATTCCTCGTTCTCGATGGTGATGACCTCATCGTAGATCTTGGTGTTGAGCACACCGGGGACGAAGTTGGCACCGAGTCCCTGGATCATGTGCGGGCCGGCGTCTCCACCGGAGAGCAGCGGGGAGGCCGCGGGCTCGACGGCGACGATCTTGACGTCCGGGTTGGCCTCACGCAGAGCGGCGCCGGCTCCCGTGATGGTTCCGCCGGTGCCGATGCCCGAGACGAAGATGTCGACCTTGCCATCGGTGTCGGCCAGGATCTCCGGGCCGGTCGTGGCGCGGTGGATGTCGGCATTGGCCTGGTTCTCGAACTGGCGGACGAGGACCGCTCCCTCAGCAGCAAGCTCTTCCGCCTTCTCGACGGCGCCCTTCATGCCCTTGGCCTTCTCAGTGAGCACGAGTTCGGCACCGAAGGCGCGCAGAAGTGCACGACGTTCCTTCGACATCGATTCCGGCATGGTCAGCAGAACTTTGTATCCACGCGAGGTGCCCACCATGGCCAATGCGATGCCGGTGTTGCCGGAGGTCGCTTCAACGATGGTTCCACCCGACTTGAGTTCACCCGAGGCCTCGGCGGCGTCGATCATCGCGACACCGATGCGGTCCTTGACCGAGTTCGCGGGATTGTAGGATTCGAGCTTAGCGACGATCTCTGCGCCGGAACGTTCGCTGGCCTTATTCACGCGAATGAGCGGAGTGCGGCCGACCAGTTCGGAAACATTGTTGAAGATGGTCAAGACATGTCCTTTCAAGCTTGTTTGTTCGCCCGGTGCTGAGGTCTGTGACGAATCAGTCACGCGACCATCAGCGGAAGGCTTCAACTGCTGATCTCGTCTCGTGGACCGAGACGGTTCATGACCATCATAACCACGGCTCATTCAAGGTTGTTCCCCATGCGGTTGCTCAACAATCCATGTTCGCTTCGGGCGAAATATCATGTCATCTCGAGTCACAGTCAATAAAGAAGCCATTTCTGATCGCGACGACGAGCCCTTGATCCGAGAGAACCGCTGAACAATCAGGGCTGCGTATGTCGATTTCGTCTCGCGTTGACACTCCAGCCTCGGTACTTCGAACCACGGTTTCGGCACTGCCGGAGGAGTGCGAATCTGAGACGTCGAGACGATCGTGGATCTGCGACTGTCCTTGCAGAGCGCCGAGCGAAAAGGCAGGCGCATTGCCCTGGGGAAAGCCGATACGATTGTCCTCATGCCTATTCATCCCATCGTCATCTACGGCGAGCCTGTGCTGCACCAACGTGCGGAGAAGATCACCGACTTCGACGACGAGCTCGCCACCCTGATCGCCGATATGCATGAGACCCTCGATGCCAGCAACGGTGTCGGCCTGGCCGCTCCGCAGATCGGCGTGGCTAAGCGCATCTTCGTCTTCAACGCCGAGGATGACGCGGGAGTCCGCAGACGCGGTACTTTCATCAACCCCCTGCTCATCGCCTCGAAGATCCCCGACACCCGGCCGGATCCCGATGAGGAGACCGAGGGATGCCTCTCGGTGCCCAGTCTCGACTTTCCGCTCAAGCGCGCAGATCGTGTCACGGTCAACGGCGTCGATGAGACCGGCAAGTCTGTGTCTCTGACCGCCGAAGGTTGGTTCGCCCGCATCATGCAGCACGAATACGATCATCTGCAGGGCACGCTCTATGTGGACCGACTCGACAAGCGCTGGTCGAAGAAGTGGAAGAAGGAACAGGCTGCCAACGGGTACAACGTTCCCGGGCGTTCATGGACGCCGGGTGTCGATCCCGATCCCTTCGGTCACTGATCCCGACGCCACTGGCCCGGTTCCGCTGACCTCGATGCCGCAGATCTCGAAACAGCCGGCCCGGAAACCGCCGACCCCGACGTCTGCATTCGGATCACTCCAGGCGACGGACCTGCCCCGATGAGGGAGTGGGTTCGAATGCATCGATCGACTCCTGGGCAGCCGCCAGTCGTGTGTCGAAATCGTCGAAGTCGTCTGCGGTCTGGTCGAGCTCGGCAACCAAGCCCGAGATGATCGAGGACTGTGACTCAGCGTCGATCCGCAGTTCCCTGAACTGCCAGTCCGCAGAGTCGTCGGCAGCTGTCCGGGACAGCACGTCGAGGACGCGGTCGCCGAGTTCACGCGAGCGTTCGGAATTGTGAAGCAGCATGAGCTGCTCGTCGAGAGCGATGAGATGCTCATAGTACTCGTGCATCGACAGCACACGATTGGCCATCGAGGTGAAGGCCACGGCGAGTTTCGACAGGTACGTCTCCACCGACTTCGCGGTGCCCGCGTCCCTGATGCTCTCGATCTCCTCACGCAGCCGGACCAGTTCGGCCAGTCGCACTCCGATCGAGGCGACAGCATGGTCGAGGTCGACACGTGAGACGTGGTCGCGCAGGATAGGGTGAGTCCAGGCGCGTGTCCGGACGATCTTTCGCGCGATCGTCACCGCGAGGTGGAACAATCGCTGTTCGTCGGTATCGCGGCCCTCCTTGCGGCCAGGCTGGAACCCCAGCGAAGCGGGCGTGACCCACTGTGCCTGTCCGACCTGCTGACGGTTCTTCCGACTCAGCCGTTTGGGATCACGGAAGTATTTCGGTCCGGTGACTGCGGCGAACACACCGGTGCCCACTGCGGTCGCTCCTCCGAGAGCTCCGAATGTCAGCGCGGCGTCGGCCATTCCGGCCAGCAGCGCCAGACCGCCCGGCGCGGCGAAGCCCGCAGTGACGGCGGCCCCGGTTCCTGTGCCGCCCTTGAACAGCATGCTGGAGCGGAAGAAGTTCCGACGCATTGCCCCGGTGAGCATGATCGCACTCGGTGCTCCGGCGGTGTAGCGGTACCCGCGAGCGTTCCACGCCTTCACGATGCCCTGATTGACGCTTTCGGGCACGAGGATGCGATAGATCGGGATCGACTTCCCGCATTCGCTCTTCCACAACGACTTCCATGACTGGGACACCGCGTTCACCTCCACGTACGGATGGCAGCCTCACGCCTGAACCTCCGGATTCTGGTCCGGCGGAGTCGGCGTGTGGCCCGTGAGAATGCGAACAGCCACACCCTCCGGACTTCTTTGGTATCCGAGTCTAGAGGGTGTGGCTGGATCAATCCTGAGTTCTGTTCAGTCGCCTGCTGAACCCGCCGCCTGCGAAATCAGCCGTTGATCTTGGCCAGGATCATGTCCTTGGCCTTTCCGGCATCGGCCTGACCGCGGGTGGCCTTCATGATCGGTCCCATCAGGGCACCGATGGCCTGCATCTTCCCGCCCTTGATCTTCTCGACCACGTCGGGGTTCGCAGCGATCGCTTCCTCAACGGCTGCCTCGAGCGCACCGGTGTCTTCGACGATCTCGAGACCACGGGCACTCATCACCTCGGCCGGTTCGCCTTCTCCGTCGGCAACGGCCGTGAGGACGTCCTTCGCGAGCTTGTCATTGAGCTTGCCCTCGTTGATCAGTCCGATCAGAGCTGCGATCTGCGTCGGCGTGACGAGCTCGGCGGTGGACTGATCCTTCTGGTTGGCCAGCCTGGCGACCTCACCGGTCCACCATTTGCGCGCTGCTGCAGGCTTCGCGCCGGCATTGACCGTCTCCTCGATGACTTCGAGCAGACCGGCGTTGACGATGTCACGCATCTCCAGATCGGAGAAGCCCCACACGCCTGCGAGCCGGCGGCGCTTCTGCGCAGGCAGTTCAGGCAGAGTCGCCCGCAGCTCCTCGACCCAATCGCGGCTGGGAACGAGTGGCACCAGATCGGGCTCCGGGAAGTAACGGTAGTCATCGGCGTCGGACTTCGGGCGCCCCGACGAGGTCTCCCCCGTACCTTCATGGAAGTGACGGGTCTCCTGCACGATCTTCTCTCCGGCTTCGAGCCGGGTCGCCTGGCGGGCGATCTCGTAGCGGACCGCGCGTTCGATCGAGCGGAAGGAGTTGACGTTCTTCGTCTCTGTGCGGGTGCCCAGTGGAGCATCGGGGCTCTCGCGCAGGGACACGTTGACATCGGCACGGACGTTGCCCTGCTCCATGCGTGCTTCGGAGACGTCGAGGGCACGGAAGATGTCACGCAGCGTGCGCACGTAGGTGGAGGCCACCTCGGCGGCCCGAGCCCCGGTCCCGGTGATCGGGTGGGTCACGATCTCGACCAGGGGCACACCGGCGCGGTTGTAGTCGACCAGGGAATGGTCGGCTCCGTGGATGCGGCCGGTGGCACCGCCGATATGGGTGTTCTTGCCCGCGTCCTCTTCCATATGGGCGCGCTCGACGGGGATCGTGAACATCGTTCCGTCTTCGAGCTCGATCTCGACCTCACCCTCCGCGGCGATGGGCTCATCGGACTGGCTGGTCTGGAAGTCCTTGGGAACGTCCGGGTAGAAGTAGTTCTTCCGGGCGAAGCGGCAGGTCTCTGCGATCTCACAGCCCAGCGCCAGGCCGATCTTGATCGCGTACTCCACACCCTTCTCGTTGACGACGGGAAGGGAGCCGGGCAGTCCCAGCGAGGTGGGGGTGATGTTGGTGTTCGGTCCCCCACCGAAGGTGTTGGGTGCTGCGTCGAACATCTTGGTCGCGGTGCCGAGCTCGACGTGGACCTCGATGCCGATGACCGGATCGTACTTCTTGATCGCGTCTTCGTATTTCACTTGGTGGTCAGTCCTTCCGCGAGAGTATCGAGCACCCGAGTCCCGGAGGCTTCCAAAGCGGCTTCGAGCGGGCCGGCCACCTCGTACAGCTTCACGTCCTCACGTGCTGGGGCGAGGATCTGGAATCCGACGGGCAGTCCGTCGGCCAGTCCTGCAGGCAGTGACAGTCCCGGGATTCCGGCGAGGTTGGCTGGGATGGTCGCGACGTCGCCGAGGTAGAGGGACATCGGGTCGGATGCCGCCTCGGCACCGAACTTCAGTGCGGTCGTCGGTGCCGTCGGCGAGACGAGGACGTCGCAGCTTGCGAAGGCCTTCGCGAAATCGTTCTGCACCAGGGTGCGGATCTTCTGTGCCGACCCGTAGTAGGCGTCATAGTAACCGGCGGAGAGGGCGTAGGTGCCGAGGATGATGCGACGCTTGACCTCATTGCCGAAACCGGCTGCGCGCGTGGCTGCCATGACCGTCTCAGCGGTGACCGGGCCCGACTCGGGGTCGACCCGCAGCCCGTAGCGCATGCCGTCGTAGCGGGCCAGGTTCGATGACACCTCGGAAGGCATGATGAGGTAGTAGGCATCGAGTGCGTAGGAGATCGACGGGCAGTCGACCTCGACGATCTCGGCGCCGGCAGCAGCGGCGACATCGAGGGCAGCGGAGAAGGCATCGCGGACGCCGTCCTGGTAGCCCTCACCGCGCAGCTGCTTGATGACGCCGAGCTTCTTGCCCCTCAGATCCGAAGTCTGTGCCGCGGAGACGAAACCTGCCACCGGGTCCGGCAACGAGGTCGAATCGAGCGGGTCGTGCCCGGCCAGCAGTTCGTGCAGAGCCGCGGCGTCGGCGACATTGCGGCCCATCGGGCCGACCTGATCGAGGCTCGAGGCCATGGCGATGATGCCGAACCGTGAGATGGAACCGTAGGTCGGCTTCACACCGACAGTGCCGGTGAATGCGGCAGGCTGTCGCACCGATCCGCCGGTGTCCGTGCCGACCGACAGCGGAGCCTGGAAGCCGGCGAGGGCTGCTGCAGCGCCGCCGGAGGAACCACCGGGAACGTGCTCGAGGTTCCACGGGTTGCGGGTGGTGCCGAAGGCCGAGTGCTCGGTCGTCGATCCCATCGCGAACTCGTCGAGGTTGGTCTTACCCAGGACCGGGAGTCCGGCGGCCTTGACCTTGTTGTGCACGGTGGATTCGTAGGGTGGAATCCAGTTCTCGAGCATCTTCGAGCCCGCTGTCGTGCGCACGCCTTCGGTGACGACGAGGTCCTTGAGCGCCACGGGCACTCCGGCCAGGGCGTGGACGTCTCCACCAGCGCTGCGTTCGGCATCGACTGCTTTGGCCGTCTCCAGCGCGAGATCGTCGGTGACGGTGATGAATGAGCCGAAGTCGGCTTCGGTGGCGTGGATGCGATCCAGGTGAGCCTGGGTCACCTCGACGGAGGAGAACTCGCCGGCTTTCAATCCTGCGGCGAGTTCAAGGGCGCTCCTATTGATCAGTTCGCTCATCATTCCTCCCCAAGGATCTGTGGGACGAGGAATTTGTCATCGGCGGATGCCGGGGCCGAGGCCAGAGCCTGCTCGCTGGTCAGGGTCTCACCCACGACATCGGGGCGCAGCACATTCGACAGTGCGATCGGATGGCTGGTCGCTGGTACGTCATCGCCGGCCACTTCGTTGACCCTGGCGACATTGCTCAAAATGGTGCTCAGGTCACCGGCGAGCGATTTCAGCTCGTCTTCGCCCATGGCGATCCGAGACAGCGAGGCCAAATGCTCAACTTGCTCGGGGGTGATTGCGGAGGACTCCGTCATTCCCTGCCTTTCATCGTCTCTGTTTACTCGTCAGCAAGTCTAGTCTCTTTGCCGGACCGGTTCAGATTCGATCGCTGTGAGGTTCGCCGAGCTTCACTGCGCAGCTTCGTCGAGGTGCACGAGTGTCGCCAGGCAGGGTTCCGGCTTCAGGCAGAGTTCCGGTTTCAGGCCCCGACGCGCTCTGGCCAGGTGCGTTCGCCCTTGATGTAGCTCGAGAGCTCACTGAGCACCCTGTCTGCGTCTTCCTGGGTGTACTCACCGGCGTCAACACCGGTCTGCAGATCGTTCGCAAGATCTGAGACACGAGATTGGGCGTCGGCAGCGGTGTGTGCGACCAAGCCCGCCGAATCCCCGGCCCGCACGGCGAAGTCACTGGCCAGCGATCCCGTGCCGGCTGCTTCGCTGGGACCTCCGTGCAGACGGTACGAATCGTTCGGCTGCTCACCGTCGGACTCTGTGCCGTGAGAGGTACCGGTGTCGGCACCGTCGCGGTCGTCGCCACGAGACTTCACCGGCACCAGAAGCTCCGCGGTCGAGTCGGAGAGCGCAGGGGCCGCGCGTTTGACCGGCGGCTGTCCCGGGTTGAGGACGAAGTCGGCGATGCCAGCTGTCACCGGCGAAGTGGTGAGTACAGCTGCGAGGATCACCGCAGTACCAGCGACCAACCGGGGGATTGATTTCATGCTTTCACTCTTTCAGACTGAGCTGTTCCCCCACTTGAATATGCCTGTGACGATCCTGAGATTCGATGGCCGATCAGTCCACACTGCCGGTCTCCAGGAGCGTGCGGAATGTGTCCTCGTCGAGGACCCTGACTCCCAGTGATTCGGCTTTGTCCAGCTTCGACCCTGCGTTCTCACCCGCCACCACATAGTCGGTCTTCTTCGACACCGAGCTGACCGCCTTGCCACCGGCGGAGAGGATCGCCTCCTTGATACCGTCACGCGTGAATGTGCTCAGAGAGCCGGTGGCCACGATCGTGAGACCTTCCAAGGTCTGCGCGCCTGCTTCCTGTGCCTCGTCCTCCATCCGGACTCCGGCGGCGGCCCAAGCTTCGACGATCTCGATGTGCCAGTCAACGGCGAACCAATCGCGGATGCTCGCCGCGATCGTCGATCCGATGCCGTCGACGGCTGAGAGCTCTTCGAGCTCAGCGGCCCGGATCGCTTCGAGTGTCCGGAAGTGTGCGGCCAGGGTGCGTGCTGCGGTCGGACCGACGTGCCTGATCGAGAGTGCGACGAGGACTCGCCACAGGTCCTGATCTTTGGCTTTGGCGAGTTCCTCGAAGAGCTTTGTCGTATTGGCGCTCGGGGCACTCGGCTTCTTCGCGGCAGCTCGCGTGTAGAAGTAGGGCACGAGTTCACGCTCCCCTGTCTCCACCCCTTTGACCTTCTTGTTCCGCCAGATCTTCACATCGGCCAAGTCGTCGGCAGTGAGGTCGAAGAGGAATGCCTCAGACGTCAGTGGAGGCTGCTCAGGCTCGGCCGGAGCGGTCAGGGCCAGCGCCGCCTCTTCGCCCAGGGCTTCGATGTCGAAGGCGGCGCGGGATGCCAGGTAGAAGATGCGGTTGGCAAGCTGTGCGGGGCATGACCGGGAGTTCGGGCAGCGTTTGTCCTTGTCTCCTGCTTTCTGCTCCCCCAGCTCGGTTCCGCAGGAGGGACAGTGGGTGGGCATGACGAACTCGTATTCGCTGCCGTCGCGCTGAGCGACCACCGGGCCGAGGACTTCTGGGATGACATCACCGGCCTTGCGCAGGGTGACCGTGTCACCGATGAGCACTCCCTTGCGGGTGACCTCGTAGCCGTTGTGCAGGGTCGCTCGCTCCACCGTGGATCCGGCGACGGTGACCGGCTCCATCACAGCAAACGGGGTGACTCGACCGGTCCGGCCCACCTGGACCTGAATGTCGAGCAGCTTCGTCGTAACCTCTTCGGGTGGGTATTTGAAGGCCGTCGCCCACCTCGGCGCGCGTGAGGTGTAGCCCAGGGTCTCCTGGACGGCGATGTCGTCGATCTTGATGACGATGCCGTCGATCTCGTGGGTGACATCGTGGCGGTGCTCACCGTAGTAGGTGATGAATTCCTCGATCTCATCGACCGTCTCAAGAACCTTGAAGTATTCGCTGATGGGCAGGCCCCATGACCGGAACTGCTCGTAGACCTCGGACTGGTGAGCAGGTTCAGGATGCGAATCATCGGCCGGGGTCCATACGGCGATGCCGTGGACGAGCATGTGCAGGGGTCGCACAGCGGTGACGGCTGGGTCCTTCTGGCGCAGGGATCCCGCGGCGGAGTTGCGGGGGTTCGCAAACGGGGCCTTGCCCTCCTCGACGAGGGCGGCATTGAGTTCGGTGAACTTCTCCAGCGGGAAGAACACCTCGCCGCGGATCTCGACCTCGGCGGGTGGGTAGTCGGTGTCGAGATGATCGGGGATATCGGAGATGGTGCGGACATTGGCGGTGATGTCCTCTCCGATGCGGCCGTCGCCGCGGGTGGCGGCGCGAACGAGTTCGCCGTTGCGGTAGAGGAGGTTGACGGCGAGTCCGTCGATCTTGAGTTCGCAGAGGAACTTCGACCTCGCCGAGGTGGCCGCGCGGACTCGGTCATACCATCCCCTCAGCTCCTCGAAGTCGAATACATTGTCGAGGCTGTACATCCGACCGATGTGCTCGACCGGATCGAAGGTCGAGGTGTCGACGCTGCCGCCGACGGTCTGCGTCGGTGACGAGTCTGTGACGAGTTCGGGGAACTTCTCCTCGAGGTCTTCGAGACTGTGGACGAGTTCGTCGTATTCGGCATCGGAGACGAGCGGCGAATCATCCGTGTAGTAGGCGGCGCGCTGAGCTTCGATCTTCTCGACGAGATCAGCATGCGCCTGAGCACGGGCGGTGGCATCCGACAGATCTGAGTTCGCAGTGGCCCCTGCACTCGCGGAGCGGTCGGACTCGTCGGGCGTTGCGGTCATTCGATCTCCTCAAAGGCGCGCCGCAGGCCTGCGGCGATCATCATCGTTCCCGTGCTGATGTTCTTCGCACCGTCCCCTTCGACCGAGGTCAGCAGGGGCGGATAGGTCATCGGAAGCTCTTCGCCTGCGAGGACTCCGAAATCGCGCAGACTCTTCGCACTCATGCCGATGCGGTTCCACGGCGTCTTGATCCGGTTCAGCCAATGCTTGACCTCCTGCGGTCTCGAACCTGCGGCAGGCGGCAGGCCCATCCAGGTCCCGATCCCGGTTTCGGAGACGATGGCCAGCTGTTCCCAACCCTGTGCCTTCAGGCTAGCCAACGGCACTGACACGGCGGTGGCACCGGAGTTGCGGACCACCTCGGCGGCGGTGATCTCCTTACCTTGCAGCTGCAGAGGGTCGAAGTCGGGGAGGCTGAGCAGAACCGGAGGCAGGTGGCGCAGCGTCGACTGCAGGGCAGCGTAGACCTGGGTCTCGTTGACCGCGGGCAGGGTGGCCCAGCCGGAGACCGTTGGCCATGTGCCCGTGAGCACCGGATGCAGGCGGGTCTCGACGAGGCGGATCACGGGCTGCATGCCGAGTGTCGAGAGTTTGTCGGCGAAGGCGGCAAGACCGAAGGCATAGGCCTGGATGACATCGCGGCGAGCGCCGAGGTCGCCGAGCACAGGGGCCCCGGATGTCAGGCTCAGCGCGGTGACCAGGGTCCAGGGCCCCGGCAGGGAGATCTGGACCCCACCGGTGTAGCCGTCCCCGTATTCGGCGATGGCGTCGAAGGCCTCACTCAGTGCCGAGGACTCGAGTCGTTCGTCTCTCCCCGCTGCGCTCGTCAGTCGCCAGCCGAAGGAGGCCCGGTCGACGTGGAGGTCGGTCAGCAGCCCGACTGCACGGCCGATCGCGTCGGCGCCCCACCGGTCCTCGGCTCGGTGGGCGCTCAGCGGCACCGGTGGCAGCTGCTCACCGAGGTGGGTGAAGGCCGCCGCGGCCGCCTCACGAACAGGGCTGTTCGCGATGTATCCAGAAGCACCGGACATGGAGCCGGGCCCGGTCTCGGCTCTGGGGCCGGGGATCCAGACTCCGGTGGTCGTGCCTGCCGGGCCGAGGGCGGTTGGAGCCTCGACTTGTTCAGCCATGGTTGCGGCTGCGTGGGATTCCGAAGACGTCGGCATAGAACCCGAACTCGCTTTCCAGGGAATCGATGATGGTTTCGGCGCGGACGAATCCGTGGGATTCGCCCTTGTACAGACGGTAAATGTACTCCACTCCGGTCAGTTCCAACATATCGACGAACTCTTGGGCCTGACTGGGCGGTACGATCGGGTCCCGATCGCCTTGCATGATGGCCACCGGAACGTTGATCTGACTCGTCCGTCGAATCGGTGAGCGAGTGATGTAGGCGTCCTGTGCCTCCGGCCATGGGCCGACCAGCCCGTCGATGTAATGCCTCTCGAAGTCGTGGGTGTCGACGACGAAGCGCATCAGATCGGTGACCCCGAAATAGGAGGTGCCGCAGGCGAATGCCTCTGATGAGGCCAGCGCCGACAGCACGGTCCATCCACCGGACGAGGCCCCGGAGATCGCGATGCGGTGAGGGTCGGCCAGCCCCTCGGCCACAAGAGCTTCGAGGGCGGCGAGGGTGTCGGAGACGTCGACGAGCCCCCACTGTCCGCGTAGGCGGTTGCGCCATTTGCGCCCGTATCCGGTCGAGCCGCCGTAGTTGACCTCCATCACGCCGATTCCTCGGGAGGTGAAGTAACTGGACCGGGCCGACATGTCAGGGGTCGCCTGACCAGTCGGTCCGCCGTGGATGGAGATCACATAGGGCGGAAGTTCACGGTCGAGGGCGGTGAAGCGCGGGTTGTGCGGTGGGTGGATGACGACGGGGACGCCGCCGAGCTCCCGGGTGCGGGGGCGTGAATAGTAGTCCTGATGAGCATCGAGGCGTTCCTGGGCGATCTCAATGAAGGTTCCGCTGGCCCGGTCCACGGCATACAGGGCTCCGGTCGAGTCCGCGGACTTCCCGGTCAGGAGAACATGGCTGCGACTCAGGTCATGGAGTTCGAGGCTGCCGAACCGCTCCCCCTGCGGTCTGATCTCCTCGGCCTCACCGTCGTGCCTGGCCCTGATCAGGGAGGCGGTCGCGGACTGGGAGTGGGCCCAGATCTCCTCGTCGTCACTCAGATGCCAGTTGGTGCCCAGCTGCCACAGCGGGCCGCCGATCTCGCCGCCGGTGTCGAGGGCCGGTCTCAGCGCGGAGATGTCGAGGTCCGCACCGACGCCGCCCTCCTGCTCGGAGTCCTTCACAGCCACACGTCTGTCGCGAACAAGGCAGTCGATCGGTTCGAAGTCCAATGAGTACAGAGCCCAGTGACCGTTGTGGTCGGAGCTGACGATGAGCGAGGAGTCCGAGGTGAAACCGGGCTGCAGGAGCGAAACGTCATGTCCGTGCATGACCGCGGCGACGGGAGTGTCCTGGGTGCGAACGTCGATGAGCCACAGGCTCGTCGAGTCCCAGGGCATGTTGGGGTGCTCCCAACCGATGAACGCCAGTGTGGAGCCGTCCGGGGACAGCCGGGGCCAGGCCATGAAGTGGGAATGGCGCGAGAGCACATTCGTCGTTCCGTGCCTGGTGATGAGGACGATGGCTCGTTCCCTGCGCGTGGACCGGCAGTCCTCACGCACGCAGAGCAGACCCCAACTTGTCATCGCCAGGTCCCCGTACCGGATGCGGCCCGAGGTGTCCGGGGTCAGCGCATGTGGGGCTCTGCCCGGAATGATCTGCCAGATCCGCTGGTCGGAGGCATTGACGAAGTAGATGACCTCGCTGCTCGGGTCCAGGGCCCAGGCGGCTCCCCCGTATTCGTGCACGGAGGACCTGATGTTGAACTCCGCGGGCAGCACCTGCTCCTTCAGTCCCGGATGCGACGATGAGGTCCGGATCAGGCCGGTGCGGGAATTCTCCGCTGGAACCTTCGTGGAGAAGTAGATGTGCTCACCGCGAAATGCGGCATCGAAGATCGGTGCGGAGCCGGCAGCCACCTCCGCAGCGCTCAGCGGAGATGACCAGGTTCCGAAAGGTGCCGTGACGACATCTTGGGGAAATTCCTTCATACCCCCAGGTTAACGCAGGGGCGAAGAGCACAGCCCGGACGCCGAGGCTGACCTTGTCCTCAGACGCCGAGGCGGTCCTTGGCTGTCACATCGATGGTGGCCTGGCCCAGAACCCGGGTTCCGCGGTAGATGACCATGGTCTGCCCGGGTGCGACGCCGGAGAGTTCCTCGTCGACGTCGATGTGCATGAGCTGTCCAGCAGGTCGTGCGGCCGGCACGTCGACCTCGTCGACGATCGGGTTCACTTCATGCTCGGGTGCCTCGGAGATGTAGTCACCCAGCCAGGCCCGAGCCGGAACCGGGTCGCTGTGGGCCCGGATCTGGACCTCACAGTCGATGGCGGTCGCCGGTTCGCTGCCGATGTCTGCCGGTGCCGGTCCGGCCCATGTGGTCCGGATCCCGGTCAGGTGGGAGACCCCGAGATCGCTGCGGGAGCCCACCGTGACAGTGTTCGAGGCCGGGTCGAGTCCGGTGACGAAGCGAGGCTGGCCGTCGGGCGCGGGTTTCTGGATGCCCAGGCCCTTGCGCTGGCCGATGGTGTAGGTCATCGCACCATCGTGTTCGCCCAGGGTCTCACCCTCGGCGTCCTTGATGAGGCCAGGGCGCATGGGGATCTTGTCCGCCAGCCACGCCTTCGTGTCGCCATCGGGGATGAAGCAGATGTCGTAGGAATCAGGCTTGTTGGCCACGGAGAATCCGCGCTCGGCAGCCTCGGCGCGGACTTCTGCCTTCGACGCGGTCGCGCCGATCGGGAAGTAGCAGTGCTCGAGCTGATCGCCGGAGAGCACACCGAGGACGTAGGACTGGTCCTTCGCGAGATCCTCGCCGCGGTGGAGTTCCGGTCGCCCGTCCTCGTCGCGCAGCACCTCGGCGTAATGGCCCGTGGCGATGGCGTCGAAGCCCAGTGCCAGGGCACGGTCGAGGAGGGCCGCGAACTTGATGCGCTCATTGCAGCGCATGCACGGATTGGGTGTGCGTCCGGCCGCATACTCGGCGATGAAGTCATCGACGATGTCCTCTTTGAACCGTTCGGAGAAGTCCCACACGTAGAACGGGATGTCGAGCATCCCGGCCACGCGGTGGGCGTCCCTGGAGTCTTCGATGGTGCAGCAGCCGCGTGAACCTGTGCGCAGTGTTCCGGGCATGCGGGACAGGGCGAGGTGGACGCCGACGACTTCGTGGCCGGCGTCGACGGCACGTGCCGCGGCGACTGACGAGTCGACTCCGCCGGACATGGCGACGAGAATTTTCATGATGCTCCTTGCATCCAGCGCGGAGTGGCCGAGACCATTCCGGCCTGGTGTGCTTGTTCGACGACCTCGGGCAGAACCTCGAGAAGACGATCGACCTCTTCTTCGGTCGAGTCGTGGCCGAGGCTGAATCGTTGGGCTGATCTGGCGACGTCTTCCTCCATACCGCAGGCCAGCAGCACATGGGAGGGACGTGAGACCCCAGCCGAGCAGGCTGAAGCCGTCGAGGTCGCCAATCCTCTCGCGTCGAGGCCGAAGAGCAGGGAGTCGCCCTCACATCCGGAGAACGTGAAGTGCGCGTTCGCGGGAAGCCTTCCCCCACCTCGGCGACCAGACAATGTGGCATTGTCAATCGTGTCCTCAATGCCGGCGATGAGCCGGTCGCGCAGGAATGAGAAGCGCGCGGCTCGTGTCTCGATGTCGGCGGTGGCGAGTTCGACGGCCTTGGCGAAGGCCACGGCACCGGCGACGTCAAGTGTGCCCGAGCGGACCCCGCGTTCCTGTCCCCCACCGTGGAGGATCGGTGCTGGGGCGGCACCGCGATCAAGCAGCAGTGCACCGATGCCCACGGGTCCGCCGATCTTATGAGCGGTGATCGACATTGCGGTGGCACCGAGGTGGGCGAAGTTCAGCGGAATCTGGCCCAAAGCCTGCACGGCATCGATGTGGAAGGGAACACCGAGGTCATTGGCGACTGCACCGATTTCGGCGATCGGCTGAAGGGTGCCGATTTCATTGTTTGCGGCCATGATGGAGATGAGTGCCGTGCTCTCTGGGGCGCGGCGCAGTTCGGCCAGAGCCGCGTCGAGGTCGAGGTGTCCTTCTTCGTCGACGTCGAGGTAGACGATCTCGGCACCCTGACTGGCCAGCCATTCCACGGAGTCGAGGATCGCATGATGTTCGATCGTCGTGGTGAGCACGCGCGGGCGAACCGGTGCATCGAAGGTGGAGTTGTTACGCGAGAGGTAGAGGCCCTTGAGTGCGAAGTTATCGGCTTCAGTGCCGCCTGAGGTGAAGATGACCTCGGATGATGTTGCGGCGCCGACACCTCGGGCGATGTCCTCGCGGGCAGTCTCGATGCGCATCCGTGCGGCCTGACCTACGGCATGCAGGGCCGAGGGATTGGCCCGTCGGCTCAGCTCAGCGGTGTAGACGTCGAGCACCTCTGCCGGCATCGGCGAGGTGGCTGCGTGGTCAAGGTAAATCGGCACTCTGCCTATTTTAGGCCGTGAAGGGCACTTCGGCCAGGATCAGTGCCGCATCTCACCCGATACCGGGCCACCACCGGGCACCTGAAGTTCCGGGGCCACGTTCACGCCGACTAAACTGGGCCGGGTGTTCACCGTTTTCACCATCGTGCTCTATGCCGTATCCGCCGTCCTGGCCATCTGGTCGATCATCGAGACCATTCGCAACCGCCCCGCCGGCAAACTGCTGCTCGGCGCGACCGCTGTGCTTCTGCTGCTGCTCATCGTGCAGCTGGTGCTCTCGATCGCCACATTCGGGTCGACCCAGGGCATCGATCCGCTCCTGTACTTCGGCTACGTCATCACCGCGATCCTCGTCATGGCACTAGCCGGCTTCTGGGCGTTCGCGGAACTGAGCCGCTGGGGGCCGGGAGTCCTCGCAGCAGCAGGACTGACGGTGATCGTCATGATCGAGAGATTGGACCAGATTTGGCAGTGAAGAAGCGAAACGACGATGCCGGTGCGCGCTCAGCGGCCGCCTCGGCGAAGCAGGAACGGGCCGCGAAGCGCAACCGCTCACCGTTCTCGGCGATGCACACCGGACCGGGCCGGGCTCTGACGGCCGTCTACGGGGTCTTCGCGCTCTCGGCGACCGCACGCGCCGGCTACCAGGTCATCCGTGAGTTCGACGTGGCCCCGGTCGCGTACTCGCTGTCCGTGATCGCCGCCGTCATCTACATCGTGGCCACGATCTGCCTGGTCATCGGCAACCGCGCCTCACACCGGATCGCGATCGGCGCCTGCCTCGTCGAGTTCGCAGGCGTCATCATCGTCGGCATCCTCAGCTTCACCCATCCGGAGGACTTCGCCAAGCCCTCCGTGTGGTCATCCTTCGGCAGCGGCTACGGGTTCATCCCGCTCATCCTGCCCCTCGTCGGATTGTGGTGGCTCTACCTCGTGGGGCGCAGAACCCGCACCAGCTGAGAAGTCAGGCCCCACCTCGGTGGGGCCTGACCAAGTTCTGTCACTCGATGCGTGAAGAGGCCTGCGGTCACTCGATGCGTGAGGACAGCACATTCCAGTCGGTGGCCACGGCGCTCAGCTCATCGCCGGTCTTCATCAGCACATATGGGTGGGCGGTGTCGACCTTGACGGTGTTTCCATCCTTGTCGTTGGTCTTCACCGCTTCGATGGTGTCGCCAAGGTCGACCGAATAGTCGTCAGGGACCTCGATCGTCAGGGTGCAGCGGACCTCGCCCATTCCGATGGCACCGTGCTCGGTACTCAGGGTCATCGAGGTGAAGTCGAGCTTCTCATAGGGCTTGCAGGAGATATCGACCTTGTCGAATCCCGAGTCCTTGCCCCGCAGGTCACCCAGGTAGCCCCTGAAGTCCTTGAACCCGCCTTCTTTGAGCCCATCGGCATCCGCGGCGTCGGCCTTGCCGTCGACGAGGAATTTCGAGACCTGGTCCGCGGTCGTCGTCATCTCCTTGTCGAATTCCTCTGGGCCGGGCTTGACGGCCCCGTTCCCGTCGGCCATCAGCGTCGGCATCTGATCGCTCGGGATGTAGGAGGCAGTGCGCACGATCGGCTCGGTCGAGGCGGATTCTCGGGTGGCCAACTGGACCTGTGTGAGCTTCGCATCCCCTTTTGTGGTGCCGAATGCGTAGAACCACATCGGGTACTCGGTGAAGCTCGGGCTGCCGGCGACGACCTCGCTGAAGTTCGGTGCCCGCAGCTTCTGCTTCGCCTTCTTCGCGATCTGCATCTGCGCGCGGGTCCGATCGATCAGGGGCTCGCCCTGAATCTTTTCGAGGTCGTTGCCTCCATCGTTGAGGATCTCATCGAGTGATTCGGTGTAGGCGGTCATGAATTCCCCGGCCTCACCCGGGCGCATCGCCGACCGCTCATAGGGCGTGATGTCTGGGCTGTGCGGCTGTGCCACCGGCAGCGCGGTGCATCCGCTCAATGCCAGTCCGGTAGTCAGCGACGCGGCTGTGACGATGCGCAGCGACCGCCCGCCCCGTGAGTTCGGCCGCCGAGGTGGCTGCGTCGTCGCCCCGCCAGGGTTCTTCACGAGGCGAGAGCTCCGCACCCTGCCGGTATTCGTCATGGGCGCGTGGGGGTCAGTCCCAGCGCCGGGGCCTGGACCTGCACCGGGGCCTGGACCGCGACCAGTCTTTCGGGCGACCGACCTCTTCTTCTCGGGCCGGATGCGTCCGTTGAACCAGCGCAGGAAGAAGTAGGCGCCGAATCCGGCCAAGATGATGCCCAGGGCGATTCCGACCAGGCTCAAAGCCAAGACTCCCTCCACTCGCATCTTCAGCGAGACCGTGGTTCCATCAAGATTTTCGCCCTCGTCCGCGGCGGCGATGACCAGGACCTGCGGGTCAGCGTCGAGGTCGAAGGTCTTCGCCACCTTCTCTCCCGTGTCCTTGCTGATCCACCAGTCCCTATCGGTGAGCGTCGCTTCGGGAGCGTCGTCACCGGGGATGAACCGGTGCTCGACGGTGTTGGGGAACTCGACGGTGCTGATCTGCTCCTGCGCCACCCCGTCGAGGATGCTGTCGGTGTCGACGCCGTTCGCCGTGCCGACGAACAGCTTCTTGCCGTCGGCGTTCGCGGCCTCAACGGTCACGTTGGTGCCCGAATAGGGAACGATCGCCTCGTCGAGGACGACAGCGTGGGCGCCGTCCTTGACCGTGAAGTCCTTGGTCTCCGTGACCTCGTCTGTGCCGACGACGGACAGCGCGGAGATGACCAGTACTGCCACGATCACCGCTGCGAACGCGAACAGTATGGCTGTGGTGAGACGGATTCTCTGGATCAGAACAAGGCCCTCATCAATGCTGTGCGTGCCTTGGTCACGGCCGGATCATCCGCACCCAGGACTTCGAAGAGCTCGAGAACCCGCAGTCGCAGCGCTTCCTTCTCGTCGCCCGCACTGACGCGGATCAGCGAGATCAGTCGGTTGAAGGCGCTGCTCGGGTTGCCTCCGACGATCTCTGCGTCGGCAGCCGCCTTGGCCGCCTCGGTGTCTTTCGGGTTCGCATCTGCGGTGGCGATGAGCTGCTTCGGATCGGCGTCGATGAGACGGCGGCCGAGTCCGGCTCTGGCCAGACCGAACTTCGCTTCCTCATCGGCCGGTGACGCGGCCAGAGCCGTCTTGAACAGGGACTCGGCGGTGTCGAAGTCTCCCCGGCTCAGCGCCTCTTCGGCCTCCGGGTGGGCAGGACCTGCTGGTTCCTGCTCGGCTCCGGCGACGACAGCGTGTCCGGTGACGCCGTTCTCTCCGGCGAGCTTGAGCAGCTCATCGAAGTAGGCCTTCACCTGCTGCTCGGGCAGTGCACTTTGGAACAGAGGGACAGGCTGACCTTTGACGATGGCGATGATATTCGGGATCGACTCGACGCCGAAGGCCTGCTGCAGTCGCGGATTGGCATCGACGTCGACCCTGGCCAGGACCAGCCGGCCGCCGAAGAATTCGACGACGCGCTGGACGATCGGCGAGAGCTGCTTGGCCGCTTCACTCCGGTCCGCCCACAGGTCGATGACGACGGGAACCCGATCCGACATTGCGACGACCTCGGTGAAGCTGGCCTCGTCGACGTCGAAGGTCAGCGCCGGCACGGCAACCGCATTCGGGTCAGCAGGTCCGCCGGCGGCCTGTCCTTGTCCACCGGACCGCTCCTCATGTGGCAGGTTTCTGCTGCGCACCGCGGACAGATCGAGTCCTTGGTTGGGCTGCGTGTTGTCCTGCGAGGGATCCATTGACACGTGGTCTCCTTTGTTACGGGAAGTGCGAATTTCTACGGTGCGCGTCCGTCGGGAGCTCTCCGGTCCAGACGTTCGTCGGGACCTCTCAAACTCGGGCGGAGCTGATGACATCCAGCATAGAACGTATCAACATCGCCGGGCCTGCGACTATTCTTCCGGTTCGGACTATTCCAGTTCGGCTCCGCTGAGAGTCTCCAGTCCGCCGATGAGGCGCGCCTTGCCGTCCTTGGGAACGAGGAACGTCAGGACCTGAGTCGTCTTAGTCGTCACCGGCTGCTGGGTGCTGTCGGATCCGGTCAGCTCATTCTGTGGGCTCGAGAGCGTCAGAGTTCCGGTGCGTCCGTCAACGGATTCCGGAGAGATCGTGGACTCGGCCTCGATGACTCCGGTGACGACAGCGGCATCGCCTGCAGTTCCCTGCGCGACGATCTCCTTGCCAGGCGTGTACTTGTACTTGACCTCGGCCTTGCCGTCTTCTGCGCTCTGCTTCTGCGCCTGCTGGTTCTTCCAGATCGACTTCGAGAAGTCATCGGACTCGAACTTCTTCGCTTCCTTCGAGTCCTTCCCCGAGCCCAGCGCCTTCGCGTAGTCGGACACAGCCTTCTCTGGTGTCATCGCGAAGTCCTTGGCCTTGGGATCAAGGAGCTGCGAGCCCTGCCTGGCATCGGGGATCTCCGGCAGTTCCGTGCCCGGGACCAGCTGGGTCTGCGACCACAGCTTGTAATCGGAGCGTGGATCTTCCTGAGTCAGGACGAGCAGCTGGGTGTCTTTGCCCGCCGAGGTGATGAGACTGGTCATGCGCGGCCAGGAGTCGGTGGCCGCGGTGTAGTTGACGACGACCTTCTCGTTGGCCACTGCCGGCGGCAGCTTCTGATCCTTGACCTTCTTCTTCACCTTGTAGGCGTCCTCGCGCTGCTGCAGGGCGGGCCCTGCAGCGCTCTTCTTCAGCTCGGTGCTGTCTGTACCCTTGTCGGCGGCTTTGATGTCGTCGGCCACGGAGTCGAGGATCCGTTTGGCCTGGTCGTCATTGACTCCGGCTGCAGCAGAGCTCGGGGCTTCCGAAGGCTCAGGCTTGGGCAGCTCTTCGGGCCCGCAGGCGCTGAGAGCCAGAACCGGAACGATCGCGAATGCGGTTCCGTATTCTGCCAACTTGCGACGGCGCTCCTGACGGGCCGTGCGCCGGTTCTTCTCCTTCTTCGCACTGTTGCGGTTGAAGAAGAGGACGACGAGGCCGCCGACGAACAACGCGCCTCCGATGATCATCAGCGGAATTGCCCACGGAGTCTCCGCATGGCTGGGCCAGGAGATGGTGACGGTCTTGACGTCGCCCGGCTCACCGCTGCCGGCGATGAGGAAGCCTGTCCGGTTCGCGTCGTCGGTCCAATCAAGGGTCACGGAGTCGGTTCCGGTGACTTCGGAGGTCCAGAGATCCGCCCCGGCCGGGTTGGGCACCTTGGCCTTGCCGTCCTGGGCCTTCACCGTCAGTTTGCCCTCGGGTGCCAGACCGGTCACATGCGCCGAAGCCGAGTCGCCCACCCAGGCCTCGACGTTCTCGGCCGGTGCCTGAGCGATCGTGAGATCCCCCGAGCCCTTGACTTCGAGTGTTGCGGGGGTTTCGTAGAGATTGAGCATGCCGGGGTCGATGACGACGGCCGGTGTGTCTGCATCGATCTCTGTGGTCGCGGTGATCTGGTCGTCCGGCGCCCACAGGGTCTTCTGCAGAATACCGAGGCCTCCGACAACGACACCCACCACCATGAGAATCACAGCAAGTGTGTAGCGCACGTACGAACCCTTCCCTCAACAAAGTGTCTTCTGGCCCCACGTTCACTCGTGGGACAGTCCAAGTTTAAGTCACTGCGCGCGCATTGGTTTTGTGCGTGTACTCAGCGTGTGTCGGTGCGCACAGCCAGACGAAATGCTCAGAGCCGCCACTCTGCCTTAAGCTGGACTGGTGAGCAACGACAAAATTGTGTGGATCGACTGTGAAATGACCGGCCTCGACGAAGTCAGGGACGAGCTCATCGAAGTGGCGGCTGTCGTCACCGACTTCGACCTCACCCCCCTCGACGAGGGCATCGACATCGTCATCAGGCCCTCCGCAGCGGCGCTGGAGAACATGAACGACTTCGTCACTCAGATGCACACGAGCTCCGGACTCATCACCGAACTCGATGCCGGCACGACGGTCGCCGAGGCGCAGACCCAGGTGCTCGAGTACATCAAGAAGCACGTCCCGGAGTCGGGCAAGGCACCGCTGGGCGGCAACTCAGTGGGCACCGACAAGGTCTTCCTCACGAAGCAGATGCCCGAGCTCGTCGATCACCTCCACTACCGGATCATCGACGTGTCCTCGATCAAGGAACTGAGCAAGCAGTGGTTCCCCCGCGCCTACTTCCAGTCCCCGGAGAAGCATGGCGGCCATCGCGCACTCGGCGACATCCTCGACTCGATCGTGGAGCTCCAGTACTACCGCCGGGCTGTCTTCTCCGCCGAAGGACCCACATCGGACGAGGCGAAGTCCATCGCCGCCGAGGTGGGCTCACACATCTCCCGCTGAATCAGCCTGAGAGCCATTCGCCACTTCAGGCGATCATGTGAAATGATGATTTCATCATGCCACTAAGTCACCTGCAGCGCCCTCTCTACGAGGTCAAGGCGAACCTGTTCAAAGGGTTGGCCCACCCCTATCGGATTCGGATCCTCGAACTCCTCGCCGGTGCTCCGGAGGTCAGTGTCACCGACCTGCAGTCCGAGACCGAGCTCGAAGCCTCCCACCTGTCCCAGCACCTCGCCGTTCTGCGCCGACACCGCCTGGTCGAATCCGAGCGGCGGGCCAGTCATGTCTACTACCGTCTGGCCGACCGACGCACCGCCGAGCTGCTCTCCGTGGCCCGGTCACTGCTGCTGTCGATGCTCGAAGACGACGAGGGGCGTCTGGCCGAGGCCCAGACGCTGCCGCAGATTCCAGGCGGCCCCGCGTCCGCTAGCGAGTCTGCTTCATGAGCTCATCCCCCACCGCCTCGGCGGCCGTACTCAGCGGCCTGAGACGGGCACGCTCACTGCTGCCCAGCGTCTCTGACTACAGCGAGACCCGCCGGTCGTGGCCGAAGGACCTCGTCGCCGGCGTCACCGTCGGCATCGTCGCACTTCCGCTGGCGCTCGGCTTCGGTGTGAGCTCAGGACTCACCGCGGAGCAGGGCCTGATCACGGCGATCGTGGCGGGCCTCCTGGCTGCGGTCTTCGGCGGTTCACATGTCCAGATCTCGGGACCGACCGGCGCCATGGCCGTCGTGCTCGTGCCCATCGTCGCCACCCAGGGCCCCGAGGCTGTGGTGGCGGTGACGCTCATCGCCGGGATCATCGTCGTCGCCGCGGGACTGCTGCGTCTGGGACGTGCGGTCTCCTTCATTCCCTGGCCAGTGATCGAGGGATTCACCCTGGGAATTGCGGCCATCATCTTCTTGCAGCAGATCCCGTTCGTCACGACGGCGACCGATGCGCAGCCTGGTGAGCACAGCACGAATGCACTTGTCGCGGCAGGTCAGCTCATCGGCGAGGCCGACTGGTCCTATCTGCCCTACTCGCTGACGGCGGTCGCGATCGTCGTCGCATGCATGGTCATCGCGCCGAAGATCCATCCCTCGATCCCCGGATCGCTCGTCGGCATCATCATCGTCACGGTCCTTGCCGCACTCCTTTCCAACCCCCTCGCGACCATCGGAGAGATTCCACGCTCGTTGCCGCTGCCCAGCATTCCCGACATCGACCTCGGCGCCATCGGCGGGCTGCTGCCTGCTGCGGGAACGATCGCCGCGCTGGCCGCCATCGAATCGCTGCTCTCCGCCCGGGTGGCCTCCTCGATGTCGGCCTCCGGTGCCTGCCGTCCCGACCGGGAGCTCGTCGGACAGGGAATCGCGTCCATCGGCTCTTCACTCTTCGGCGGCATGCCCGCCACCGGTGCGATCGCCCGCACCTCTGTCAATATCCGTGCCGGTGGTCGCACCAGGCTGGCATCGATCGTGCACGCCCTCGTCCTGCTCGCCATCGTCCTCGCCGCAGCCGCGCCGGTGGGGCAGATTCCCCTCGCAGCTCTGGGCGGCGTCCTCTTCGTCACCGCCGTGAGGATGGTTCACCTGACTACGGTCCGAGCCATCATGCGCTCAACGCGCTCAGATGCCGTCGGCTTCATCGTCACCGCGCTGATCACGATCTCCTTCGACCTCATCGTCGCCGTCGGAATCGGAATGGCCGTGGCAGCCGCTTTTGCTCTGCGCAACCTCTCCCAGACGACCGGAGTCACGATCGAAGAGGTCTCCGCCGGAGCCTCCGCACATCCCGGCGATGACTCGATCTCGATCGTGCGCTTCGACGGGCCCCTGTTCTTCGCCTCATCCGACCGCATCTTCGACGAAGTCATGGAGCTGGACGGAAACGTGGTGGTGATTCTGCGGATGTCCCAGCTCGAACTCGTCGATGCCTCCGGCGCCCGCATCCTCGCCGAGGTTGTGCACGCCTTCGAACGCCGCGGGATCACGGTGCTCATCAAGGGAGTCAAGGACTCCCACGTCGATCTGTTCCGGCACGTCGGGGTCCTTCGTGCACTCAGGGACAAGAGGCATCTCTTCGATGATCTGCCCAGTGCGATCGAGCATGCCCGCTCACATGTGGAGCGGGCATCGGCTCGAAGCTGAGGCGCGCCTCAGCTGGTCTTCTTCGCCGGCTGGGCGAAGACCGAGGATGGGAAGGCTCCTGACTGCGCCAGCACCTTGATCAGACTGCGGCTGGGAGACACGAGTGCCTCGATCTCCTCGTCGGTCAATGCTGACCAGGCGGCGGCCACGGTGCCGTCGGTGAGCTGCTCGACCTGTTCCTTCAGGTCACGTCCTGCATCGGTGATGGCAGGCAGGTCGAAGCCGCGTTCGTCTTCACCGACGGTGAGGAGACCGGCTTCGGCCAGGCGCGCCTGCGCAGCCTTCCATTCCTCATCGGTGTACCCGCGGGTCTTCTGCGCCGCACGCGGTTTGAAGGAGGCACCTGTGGCAACGTCGAGCATAAGTGCGTCGATGCCTGGAACACCCGCAGTCACGAGCGAGGCGACGTGACCGTCGCCGCGGAATTCCCTGGCGATGGTGGCCACGTTCCACAGCTGCTCGAATGCGGTCTTCGGCTGATGGGCGGCCAGTGCGTCTGTCGTAGCCTGGGCCAGTGCCCGGCCCGAGAAATCCATGTTCGCCAGCACCGGGGCCATGGCCGTGGCCAGCTCCGTGGCCGCCTCGGTGAGCAGTGCGATGTCCTCGCGAGCGTCGAAGAGCTCGGCCATGAAGGCTGACACTGCATCGAAGCGCACCTGCACCATGGTCTCGGGAGAGACCTTGTCCCACAGTTTCGGGAACTGGGTTGAGAGATAGGAATGTGAGTAGTTGTAGTAGGCGGCGCTGATGACGCCGGCGTTCACACGACCCATCGGGGCAGATCGTGCCACCAGATTCCCTTCGACCCCGGGTTCGAGTCCGTGCTTGGCATATTCCCGGCCCACGGTCTCGGAGAAGTACATGGCCGAGTGGAATGAGTTGAGGCGGGAGGAGACGGTCCTGATGTTCTTCGTGCGCTGCGAGTTCATGGTGCCAATCCTAAGGTCAGGTGGTCGCATCTTGCGGTCAGCGATCAGCTGCGTCGATGCCTGTGGTCGTGGCGAACCAGTGGATGTGGGCCGCGCATTCGCGCCGGGCCCGGTCGGCATCGCCGGCGAGAATGCCCTCGAGGAGACCGGCGTGTTGCCTCGTGAGCTCGGCCTGCACCTAGGACCGGTCGTCGGTGGCGGCGGCAGCCGCGCAGACATAGTCGAGGATGCTGCTCGACAGTGAGGCGAGGATGATGTCGGTGACCGGATTTCCTGCCACGGCACACAGTTCACGATGGAATCTGGCGTCGAGATCATGGAAGCGCTCTGTGGCGATGCCGGGATCGCGCATCTCGGCCAGGAGTTCACCGGCTCGTCGGAGGTGGACATCGCTCGGTTGAGGTGTCCGCGTATTCTGACCGGTCTCGTCTTGGACGACGGCCTTCGCGGCGCTGGCGACCGCATCGGAATCGAGGACGACGCGCGTCGTCAGCACGTCTGCCGGCACGATATGCCGGGCCGAGACGTGAAACCTCAGTGCCCGCGACAGGCCCACCGCAGGTTCGGAGACGATGACCGATCCGGCTCTTGGTCCCGATTGGAGGTCAGATGCACATCGACTCGGGAAAGTTTGCCCAAGCCGAACCCGTGATCGCCGCCCACGCCCGCGCCTTCTCGAGCACAGAATGGGACGTCGCAGTCGCACCCTCGGCCTCCTGCGTGGCCCCCCTGGGACATCAGCAGCCCATGGTCGCCAGGCGGATGGGCAATGAAGCTCTGGCCACGGAGGCTGCCGACATCGAACTCAAACGTGTCGAAGGCGGCCACGGTCCGCGAACCCTCGACGTGGTCATTGTCGATACGTGAGTCGGCCCCGGCACGACACAGGCTATCGCTGTCCGGGAGAATGGGGTCCATGACGACGGCCCGAACTCTGGAGTACCCGCACGAACCACCTCGACGGAGAACTCGCCGGACGACGCTCATCGTCACCGCGGTCATCGTCGTGGCCACCCTCCTCGTCGGCTTCATCGCCGCCGATCGGGTGGTCGACTTCACCACCGAACAGAAGATCGCCGCCTCTCTCGAGCCCTACGGCGATGCCGATGTGAACGTCGAGGGCTTCCCCGTGCTGACGCAGATGGCCGGGGGGACTCTCGACACCGTTCATGTCACTGCTGATCGGGCGCAGTACGAGAACGTCGACTTCACCGACGTCGATGCCAAGCTCTTCGACGTTCCCGTCGATACCTCACGCCCGATCGGCACGGTTGAGGCGAGCGCGGTGATTCCGTTGTCGACGATCGACTCTCTGGCCACCGAACACGCCTCGCTGCCCGAGGGCATGGCATTCACCACGGTCGACGGCGGGCTCTACCTCCAAGGCTCGCTGCTCGGACAGGATCTGCTCATCGGCATCGAATCGAAGGCTGAGTCACGACGGGCTGTGGTCAACGCCACGTCGATCAGACTCGGATCAGCCGAGGTCGACATCGACTCGCTCCCTTCGTTTCTGACCTCGTCGATCTCAGACATCGTCATCGACCTCGATTTCCTGCCCGTCGGCCTTGAGCTCACTGACATCGAGGCCACTGATGCCGGTCTGGAGATCAGCCTCCACGGCACCGGCGTCTCAGTGAAATGAGGCGGGGACGACTCGAGGCAGGCCATGGATGAATGTGCGAGAGCAACCTGTTTTCGCATAGACTGACGGTGATGACTCCCACAATGCTCGGCGCCGTATTCACACCGAAGGTGTGGGTCCTGGGACACCCGGGCACCAACGGCTATATCACTTCGTGGGGCATGATGCTGTCGGGGACAGCTCCATTTCCGGCCGGTGAACGACTCCGGCCCACTTTCTGAGCAGACCGCCATGAGCACGACCGCCTCGGCGCTCGATCACTGACCGCTCTGACAGATCACCCGCACATATTCGGGCCGGAGAAACACATCTTCCGGCAACGAAATGGATTCACTGTGACTTCACCATCTCCAGCACCTGGCACCAGCTTGCGCCTATTCGCTTCTCTGCGCAGGGACACCGTCGGCGGCGGACTCCTCGTCATCGCCGCCGTCGTGGCCCTCATCTGGGCGAACTCTCCCCTCGCGGACTCATACTTCGCTCTCAGAGACGTCGAGGTCGGCCCCGCCGCCTGGCACCTGCAGCTGAGCCTGGGAACCTGGGCTGCCGACGGCCTGCTCGCGATCTTCTTCTTCCTCGTCGGGGTGGAGCTGAAGACCGAATTCACCCACGGAGATCTGCGCAGATTCCGCACGGCCGTCGTCCCGATCACCGCCGCAGCCGGCGGCGTCATCGTCCCTGCCCTGATCTACACGGTTCTCCTGATCTCCCACCCGGAGACGCTGCGCGGATGGGCGATTCCCACGGCCACGGACATCGCATTCGCTGTCGCGATCCTCGCGATCATCGGCTCCCACCTGCCCAAGGCTCTGCGCATCTTCCTCCTCACCCTCGCCGCCGTCGATGACCTGCTGGCTATCGGCATCATCGCCGTCTTCTACACCGAGACCATCTCTGTCGTTCCACTCCTGGCATCTGTCGCGGTCATCGTCGTCTACGGTCTCATCGCCGCCCGCTTCAGAACGTTCTTCGTCGACCGAGCCCGGGCTGCGTGGGTGATTCTGCTGCCCCTCGGGCTCATCGCCTGGGCGCTCATGCACGCCTCCGGTGTCCATGCGACGATTGCCGGTGTGCTGCTCGGGTTCATGATCCCCGCCCTGGCCAGCCGCCGACGCAGTGGTCAGGATCGGCAGGCCGATGACGACGACCGCCCGAACCTCGCCGAGGTGCTCGAACACCGCCTGCGGCCACTGTCCGCGGGATTCGCGGTGCCCGTGTTCGCATTCTTCGCCGCGGGTGTGGCTGTGGGCGGACTCGAGGGCCTGGCCACTGCGTTCTCCCAGCCGTTGACCTTTGCGATCATCGCGGCCCTGGTCGTCGGCAAACCGGTGGGGATCCTGGCATCGGCGTGGCTGGTCACCAGATTCACCTCGGCGGGCGTGGACCCGAGTCTGAGGTGGCCGGATCTGGCCGGTGTCGGTCTGCTCGCCGGAATCGGGTTCACGGTCTCCCTCCTCGTCGCCGAACTCAGCTTCATCCCCGGCTCCCCCGAACACGACTATGCGAAGGTCGCAGTCCTCAGCGCTTCAGTCATCGCCGCAGTGTTGGCCACTCTGATCTTGGGCAGCCGGAACTCTCGATACCGCAAGGCTGAGGGCGCTACCCTGAGTGTGGACCACCTCTGAGGACCGCACACCACCACTGACGGCACCACCAGAAAGGCTCAACGATGAGCACGATCACCCCCGTAGGCGAACGTTTCGGCTCAGAACTCGCCGGACTCGCAACCCTCGTCGATTCCGAGCGTCCGGGTTGGACGAGGCGGGCGCTGAGCGAGTTCGACATCGCCGGACGCGACTATGCCCGCACCCTGATGAAGCAGGCAGGGCTGGCGACCCGAGTCGACGGGGCAGGAAACGTGATCGGGGTTCTTCCCGGTCGCCTCGGCGGGCAGGAGATCATGCTCGGATCCCACACCGACACCGTTGACGGCGGCGGCCGCTTCGATGGGATCACCGGTGTCCTCGGTGCCATCGAGGTCGTGCGGCTGCTGCGGGAGAACAATGTTCGCCTCGACCATGACCTCGTGGTCGTGGTCTTCTTCAACGAGGAGCCCAACGACTTCGGCTTCTTCTGCGTGGGCTCCCGGGCGATGACTGGACTCGTCGACCGCACAACCCTGGCCGCCACAGACACCAGCGGTCGCAGCCTCGCCGCTGCTCTGCCGGACTCCGGCATCGACCCGGAAGCCTTCTTAGACGCGCGCTACGACTTCTCGAAGGTCACCGCCTTCCTCGAACTCCACATCGAGCAGGGACCTGAGCTGGAACGGCTCGGCAAACAGATCGGCGTCGTTGAGACGATCACCGGCATCAACCACTTCAAGGCGCTCTTCACCGGCCGCCAGGACCATGCAGGCACGACCCCGATGGATGTCCGTGCCGACGCAGGGTGTGCCGCTGCCGGCACGGTGCTCGCCGTCGAATCGATCGCTGAGTCAGGGACGAACACCCGCGGCACGAGTGGTCAGATCCAGTTCACTCCGGAAGCCGTGAACGTCGTTTCGGCCAATGCCAGCGTCGAGGGAGAGTTCCGCGGCCCCGACGGTTCTTGGCTGCATGAGGCACAGCGCAGGCTCACCGATGCTGCCGGGGAGAATGCTGACAAGCGCGGTGTGCGTGTGGAGATGGAATGGACGACGGACGATGCGCCGGTGCCCCTGCACGAACCGATCACTTCGACCATCGCCGAGGTGGCCGATGACCTTGGTCATTCCAGGGCCACAATGTTCTCCGGTGCCGGCCACGACGCGGGAATCATCGCCGCCAAGACGCAGGTGGGAATGATCTTCGTTCCCTCACAAGATGGCCGCAGTCACTGTCCCGAGGAATTCACCGAACTCGATGACATCCTGCCCGGAATCGAGGTCCTGCTCGAGACTGTGCTGCGCCTCGACGGAGCTGCACCTGCAGGCGGGCCCGCAGCGTCCGGTGGGGCTGCGCGGTCAGGTGGAGCACAGTCAGTGTGACTAAGATCGGTGGTGACACGACCGTCTGCTGAGAAGGGCCACATCATGCCATTCGACAAGTTCATCAACAAGGCCAAGAACCTGGCCAATGACCCGAAGATTCGCGAAAAGCTCAACTCCGAAAAAGGAGAGAAGGCCACTGATTCGATTCTCGACAAGGCCGCAGGAGTCGCCGAGTCCCTGACCAAGGGCAAGCACACCGACAAGATCCAGAAGGCCCGAGACGCCGCCGATCGTGCAGTCGGCAGCGATGGCAAGTCGGAGAACAACCAGTCCGATGGCCAGCGCCCGGCCGGCGATCAGCGCCCTGGTGACAACCAGCGCCCAACTGACGAGCAGCGTCCCTCCGGCGAACACCGACCCGATGTGAATCGTCGCAACGACGAGGGAGAAACTCGCCCCTGAAGATTCCCTTCTCGCAGAATCCGTCCTCGGTTCGAAGAGGCCGGCGTCCATATCCCCTGGAACCAAGGGTCGGAAGCAGAAGCAGACAGCCACTCCTCCGAGATCTGTCTTCGCCTGTGCGGAACCGACTGCTGCCCAGGTGGTCAAGCAGCCGACGGAATGGATCTCGTGCTCAGCTCCTGCGCTGAGACCTCCACGACCGGTGGCAGCACGAAGCACCTCGGACATCTGGCCCGATCCGGTGGCATATCGGGGATGCGGGTGGTGGGCCTGTGCTGTCCCGCGTTGGACTCCCCACCAGCACGAGGTGTGTGAGAATAGCACTCGGACATCGGCGGCCCGCAATACACTCAGCCGAATCTCATCCCCGATCTTCATCACACTGCAGGAGGTGCAATGCGATCCCCTATCCCTGACTTCTTGGACGAGACGCTCGATCGTCACAGGTCAGACCGGTCCGGTGCGAACGCGGACTACATTCCGGATCTGGCCTCGGCCGACTCCGAGAAGCTGGGCATCTGCATCTCCACACTCGACGGGGTCGAATACACCTCCGGGGATTCGGAGTTCGAGTTCTCCATCCAGTCGATGTCGAAGCCCTTCATCTACGGCTTGGCGATCGAGCAGGAAGGGCTGGCCGCAGTCCTCGACATGGTCGGTGTCGAACCCAGCGGAGAGGCCTTCAACGAACTCTCTCTGGACAAGATGTCCGGCAAACCGCTCAACCCGATGATCAACGCCGGTGCCATGGTCATCCATTCGCTCCTGGGCGAACCGGGAACCTCACTGGCCGAACGGATTGAAATCGTGCGGGCCGGACTGTCCGAGTTCGCCGGCCGCCAGCTGCGTGTCGACGACTCGGTGGCTGAAGGCGAATGGGGTGAGGCCTACCGCAATGTCGCGATCGCCAATATGCTCCGGTCATATGGTGTCTACACTGACCAGCCCGATGAGGTGGTCCAGGGGTATATCGCCCAGTGCTCGATCCTCATCACCACCAAAGATCTGGGAATCATGGCCGCCACACTGGCTGCGGGCGGACTCAATCCGATCACCGGCAAGCAGGTGCTCTCACCTCGCGTGAACCGTCAGGTGCTCGGCGTCATGATGTCGTGTGGCATGTACGACGCTGCCGGTGACTGGATGACAGAGGTCGGTGTACCCGCCAAGTCCGGAGTCTCCGGCGGAGTCTTCGGGGTACTGCCCGGACAGGTCGGCATCGCCACCTTCTCTCCGCGCTTGGACAAGCACGGGACGAGCGTTCGCGGAGCCAACATCTTCAGGACTCTCTCGCGCGAGCTGAGTCTTCACATCATGGACGCCCCCGAGCCTGCCCGCTCCATCATTCGCCGTGACAGGCGCTTCGTGGATTCTCAGGGCGTCATGGTGCGCATCTGCAGCCTGCAGGGCCTCATCCAGTGGAGCGGTGCCGAAAACGTCATCCGCACAATGGACGCCCCCGAATCCAATGTCGAGGCCTTCGTCCTCGACCTGCGCCGGGTCAATGAGATCAATGGGGTGGCCAGGCGCATGCTCACCGAGGCGATGAGTCGGCTCGAGGAGGATGGAAAGCGAATAGCGCTCATGGATCCCGAAGACATGCTCCTCTGCAAGAGTCCGAGCTCGTCTCTGCCAGAGGTCGAATACATCGACTCTCCCAAGGCACTCAAGGGCCTGCGTAGGCTGCGTGAGGACTGGTCTCAGAGAGCCGTCTGATCCGGTCAGACACGGCCATTTGCTAAGGTGAGGCTAACTACACTTTTTGTGTCGGTGACGTCGGCGGCCATCGCCGGCGACCCACCCGAACAGCCAAGCTCTGATACATCCCAGGAAGGCTCTCGATGTCGACCACCCCAAGCACGCCCGACCGCTCAGCTCGACCACCCCGCCCACAGGCCGTCATGACGGTGCAGGAGGTGACAAGGATCACTCCGAATCTGATTCGGATCAAGGTCGGCGGTGACGGCTTCGACGCGATCTCGAGCAATGAGTCGACGGACAAATACGTCAAACTCATGTTCGCCGATCCCGCACACGGGCTGATACCGCCGTATGATCTGACGGACCTGCGGGAGAACTCCCCAGAGAAGCTCCCCCGCAACCGCACCTACACAGTGCGTGAGATCTGCGAAGACGAGAAATGGCTCTCCGTGGACTTCGTCATCCACGGCGATGAGGGCGTTGCGGGCCCCTGGGCCAAGACCGCGCAGACAGGCGACACCATCGTCATGGTCGGCGCAGGAGGCAAGTACCGGCCGAATCCTGACGCCCAGTGGCATCTGCTCGTCGCCGACCACACTGCGATCCCTGCCGTCAGCGCCGCCCTCGAGGCCATGGACCCCGAGGCGAGAGGCATCGTCATCGCCGCTGTCACAGACGAGGCCGACCGGCTGCTGCCCGAAGCACCGGCTGGAGTCACCGTGGTCTGGGTCGACGATGACGACGAACTGATCGCCGCCGTTCGCGGCCTCGACTGGCCCGAGGGAACTCCGCAGGTCTTCGCCCACGGTGAACGAGAGACGATCAAAACGATCCGGACAGTCTTCAAGGAGCACGCGGTGCCACGCGAAGCGCTGTCGATCTCAGCCTATTGGGCACGAGGTCGCGCCGAGGACCAGTTCCAGGCCGAGAAGCGCGAACCCATCGGCAAGATCGACTGACACAGCGTCAGCTCGACTGACGTCGCCTCAGCGCTCAGTCCAAACCGGCTGAGCCGAGGTCCTCGGCGATCGACCGTGCCGGACTGGTTCGCTCGCCTTCGCGGCGCTGGCCGCGGCGACGTGTGAGGAAGACGGCCAGGACGCCGAAGCCGATGAGAGCCAGCGCGATACCGCCCAGAATGAGGTACTGGCCCAGATCAGCACCGGTGCGCGGGAGCGAGCCCGCGTTGTCGTCAGCCGCGTCTGTTCCATCGGAGAAGCCTGCGTCGCCCTTCGCCGCCGAGTTCGAAGCGTCGGCTCCCGTCTCGGAGTCCGCAGCGGCATCTTCGGCTGCACCAGCGGAGTCGCCTGCACCGTCGGTGTCCACCTCGTTGTCAGAATCCACCGAAGCCTCAGAATCCACCGAAGCATCGGAGCCGGCCGAAGCACCTGCATCCGCCGAGTCATCGGAATCGGCACCCGCGCCGTCGTCGTTGAGATCGGCGACAGAGTACAGGCTGGTGGTGCCTGAGACTTCGTTGCCGACGACGAGGGCAGCTTCGCCTGTCGGAGACTCATCAGCACCCAGGAAGGCAATTCCTTCCGGACCAAGGTCGCCGGCCTTGGAGAGCAGGGCATCGGGATCGGAGGCGTCCTCGATCTCGTCTTCGACGGAGACCGAGAAGTCACGGTTGTTGAAGTAGGTGACGAATTTCGGGTTCGAGGGGTCGCTGAGGTCGAAGGCGGCGATTCCACCTACCCGTTCGAAGCCGACGAAAGCGTAGGTGGTCTCCCCCACCTCACCGACGGTCAGAGCCTCGGGCTCTGGGCCCTTGTCATCGCTGCGTCCCTCGCGATTCGACTCCGAGTGGTTGGAGTTGAAGAAGTCGGGAATCGCCTCGGCGGTCAGCTGTTCGAAGCTGTCGCCCGAGTCGGCCACGAGTACGCCATCGGTCGTCCACACGGAGAAGGAGCGGGTGCCGAATGCGTAGAGTTCCTCGTAGCAGTCACCGCTCTCGTCCAGCCCCAGGTCGGTGATGATGTTGAGCCTGCCCAGGGCCTCGTCACCGAGCTGGCCAGCCAGCGGAGAGTTCTCGCACACGGGTGCCAGTCCGTCCTCGCCGAGGTCCTTGACCCTGGCCGCGTCGACGAAGTCGCCCCATTCCCGTGAGTCTCCTTCATTGGCGGTGACCAGGTAGTCGGTGCCTCCGGATGAGAATGAAGAGATCGTGTCGGGCATGTAGGCACCCTTCAGCCCCGGGTGCTCTGCGATGTTCGTCTCCGGCGCGTCCTCTGGGTCGCGGTCGGAGGCGTCGAGCCCGTTCCCTGCCTGCCCATGATCTTTGACGCCCAGCGGAAGAACGTCGGTGACCTCGGCGGTGGCGATATCGACGACGGCGATCGCGTTCGCCTCCTGCAGGGTCGCGTACGCCTTGTCGCCTGCGACGGTGATGTATTCGGGTTCGAGATTGCGAGAGATAGGCAGATCCTTGTGCGGCTTGGGCCCGAACACGCGAACGTCGTCGTGCAGCGTCTTCGAACCGCCTTCTTCGAAGTCGTGGAAGTCAGCGGTGTGCACGTCCGATTCCTTCGGTGCGGCCACCTCGGCGGGCAGGTCGACCACGGCCACGGATCCTTCCGGATCCGTGGCGAAGTCTTCGGACGGCTCCCCTTCGTTGGCCACGAGCGCGTGCGCACCGTCGGGGGTCAGCGCCACCATGTCCGGCAGCGATCCGACAGGGACGGTTCCCAGCACCGTCGCCGAGGTGGTGGTGGCGTCGAAGAACATCAGTGATCCCGGTGCGGTCTTGTCCTCGTCCTCAAGCGCGATGACGCCGAGTCCGTCATCGCGGACGGCGATGGAGTTCGCGACGCTGGAGCCGGCGAGGGCACCTGTCTTCTCAGGTTTCCGTGGATCCGAGATGTCGATGATGTCGACTGTCGCGGCCTCAGCATTGACGGTGAATGCGGTGTCGCCGTGAACAGCGGTGATCTCCGCGGCGGACTCGTCGAACTGACCGGTCTCATGAGAGCCGAGGAACCCGAGATCCAGGCTCGCATCCGGGGCGGAATGGCTGATCGGTTCCGCCACCTCTGCCGCCGACGCCTCGCCGAAGCCGATCACCGTCGCGGCCGTGCTCAGGCCTGTGGTCAGCAGCAGGGCAGTCAGTGCGGCCGTGATTGAGCGCGAAGTGGACGGATGCGTCATCGGTTCTCCGGAGTCGAGGTGATCGAGAGGGCGAAACTGCCCGCAACCACTCATATATAGGCACACGGCCTGTCTCTGTCTCGAACTCCGGGTGGATTCCGGATGAACCCTCCTGCTCCGGAGGAACCCGCGTAGGACCGGTCAGTCGAGATTGAGGGTCGCGACCACCTCGGCGACCTTCCTCTTCTGGGCATCGGTGAGACCGAGGATCGGCAGCGGCAGGGAGTGCGGGGCGACCAACCCCAGATGTTCGGCGATCGCGGCTGTGACTCGGAGGCTGCCGCTGAATTCGGAGAAGAGGTCCCACAGCGGTTGGAGTTCGGCGGAGAGCTCCGACGCCCGGTCTGCTTCGCCGTTCTGGGCGGCTCGTGTGATCGCGAGCATCGGAGTCGGCAGGGTCCCGCCGACTGCCGTGTACCAGGCATCGCAGCCGGCGTTGAGGCCGGCAGCGCCGAACGCGTCGCCGGAGATCCCGATCGTCACCTGGTTGCCGGTCGCGGCACGGATCCGCTCGACATGTGCGCTGAAGTCCGGTGGCGACATCGCCTGTCCTGGAATCTTGATCGAGTCCACGCCTTCAAGTTCGGCCAGCCGTGCGTAGAGATCAAGGGTGAACGTGAAGTGCGTGGTGCCCGGATTGTCGTAGACGACGATGGGAAGATCGGTCGCCGAGGTGACAGTCCGGAAGAGCTCGAACACATCGTCGGTGCTCAGCTGCTGGTAGCTGACGGGGGCGAGCAGGAGCCCCTGGGCACCAGCGGCTTCCGCCGAGCGGACATTGGCCATGACCTCGCGCGTGCGCAGGGCGCCGATGCCCACGAACACGGGGATCCCGGCGGCATGCTCGACGGTCATCCGGGCGACTCGAGCACGTTCTTCAGCGGTGAGGTAGGCGTATGACCCGGTCGATCCCAGGGCAGTGATCGAATCGACACCGGCCGTGACGAGACGCTGGATCAGCCCCGCGTAGGCAGCCTCGTCGATCTCCTCGTCGCGGATCGGCGTGAGGGGGAAGGCGCTCAGGCCCGTGAACAAGGTCATGTCTCAGTCTCCGTGGATGTCGTCGATGGCAGGTAGTGCTCGAGCGGGTGAAATTCTGGTTGGGCCGCAGGGTCCATGACGGCGTCGGCACCGACAGCGTTGGCCACCGCCAGCGCTCGGTCGAGGGAATGCCCCGAGGCCAGCGCGATCGTCAGTGCCGCACAGAAGGCGTCTCCGGCACCGACGGTGCTGATCGGACGGCGCGGCAGAGCGTTCGCGAAGGCAACTTGCCGACCACGTTCGAACAGAGCAGACCCCTTCGCACCATAGGTGATGGCCACGAGCCGCGCCTCGCGCAGCTGCGGGAGCAGGTCGTATTCGGTTTCATTGACGATGATGAGATCGGCCCGCTCGATGACCTCGGCAGGCAGGGGCAGTGCCGGGGCTGCGTTGACGACGAACCGTCCTTCGACGGAATGTGACAATTCTGTTATCAAGTCAAGGGAGATCTCGAGCTGAGTGAGCACAGTCTCCTGCGCCGGGAAGCTGCGACCGGCGATGCTCACGTGCGCGTTCGCGCCTTCGCAGACCGCGATCTGATTCTCGCCGTGCGCATCAACCATGATGAGAGCGGTTCCGGTCTCCGAATCGACGACGGCAACGTCTTTGATCCCGACGCCGGCGCCCTGCAGTGCCGATCTCATCGCCGTGCCCGAGGCGTCGGAGCCGACGGCGCCGACCATCCTCGTCCGTGCACCCAGCCGTGCTGCGGCCGCAGCCTGGTTGGCGCCCTTTCCTCCTGGACTGTGGATGAGGCGCCCACCGCCGATTGTCTCACCTGCTTCGGGCAGGCGGTGCGTGAGCGCGGTGATATCGGCGTTGATGCTGCCGACGACGGTGAGATCAAGGTCAATGCTCATGTGGTCGTCCATCACTCAAGTCGGCACCCGAGAAGAATTTCTCGGGTGCCGACATGGTCAGAAGCTGATGGTCAGGAGCCGTTGACGACGAGCTCGACTGGAATGTTTCCGCGGGTGGCCTTCGAGTAGGGGCACAGCTCGTGGGTACGATCGACGACCTTCTGAGCGGTGTCCTGGTCGGCTCCGGGAATGGTCACGGTGAGCTTGACGCTGATACCGAAGCTCTCCCCCTCCTTGCCGATTCCGACTTCGGAGTTGACGACGGACTTCGAGGTGTCGACCCCGAGCTCCTTGCCGGCCAGGCCCATCGCACCCTGGAAGCAGGCTCCGTATCCGACAGCGAAGAGCTGTTCCGGATTCGCTCCTCCACCGGGTCCGCCCATCTCCTTGGGGGTGCGCAGGTCGACGTCGACTGCCTTGTCATCGGTAGCGCCGTGACCATCCCGGCCTCCGGTGATCTCGGCCTTTGCGGTGTAGACAATGCTCTCTGGGGTATTCATCAACCGTCTCCTGTTCGTCGAATCATGATTCACAGATCGGGTCCTTCACGAAGAAGGTACCTGAGACCGAGTATTGTCACTTCACCGATGGAAGTCCAGGGGGCGGCCCTGCGATCGGCTGAAAGAGGACCAGGGATGAGAAAAGCCCCGGTATCCGTGATTTCTCTCGGACTCCGGGGCTTATCTGCTCGGGGTGAGTAACGGGACTTGAACCCGCGACATCCGCGACCACAACGCGGCGCTCTACCAGCTGAGCTATACCCACCGCATGCGCTGCACCTTGGCGCAGACAGCAAGATATATCCTAACCTCACTCAGGCACCCGGGCAAACTCACAGCCGATATGGTGCACAATGAGACACAGATCTCCTGACGTGCAACGATTCAGTAGCGATGTATAACGGTTTCGGAAAAACGGTAGGAGCACCCGATCGTATTCAATAGTATTGTCACGGTCCCACCCTCAATCTTATTCAAGGAACCCTGTACATGGCTCGTGCGCTGATCTCCGTCTCTCAGGACGGGTTCACCTATCTCACCCTCAACGGGGCGACGAGTCGCTACTCCGACACCGGACAGGCCATGACCTACCTTGGCGACTATGCCAGGGAGACAGCGACCCAAGTGCCTGTGACCATCGACGATGGCAAGCAGGAAGTCGACGTCCTCCTCGACGAGACCGGCAAGATCGCCCCCGCCGCTTCAGCATCCCCGGCACCTCCCACCGAGCCCCCTCAGGAGTCTTCTTCCTCGGCGGCATCTGCGGTCGCAAACGGGGACACATCGGCAGATGAGGCCGCGACCACCTCCGCGATGGACACCACCTCTGCTGAGGAACAGACAGCACATCAGCAACAGCCGAACACCGACACCGAGGCGGGAAGCGGGGACGACTACCCCCTGGGCACCCCATTCTCTGGACCGGCTGCCCCCAGTGCTCCGACGGTCAAGCGCACCCGGGTGCGCAAGCATGCACCACAGCACAGAAGGTCTTCGCAGAGCCGACCCCAACGTCTGAAGAAGATCACCGTGCCCGGCCTCGTGCTCATCGGCATCGTGATCCTGATGATCGGGGCTTTCGTCATCCCGAACATCGTCCCGACCAGTTCCCAGGACTCGCCGCAGACGATCGAATCCGAAAAGCAGATCAATCCGGCTTCCGAACTCTCGGTCGACAAGACCGAAGACGTCGTCCCCGGGTTCGACAACTCACCGAAGTGGGAGACGAAGATCCCTCAGGACGCCTCGGTGACAGCCTCGGATCGTGGTGTGCTCGTCGTTGACGAGGGCAACCTCGAGGTGCTCGACTCCAGCACAGGAAAGACCCGCTACTCGGGAAAGACCAGCGAAGCCCCGACGTTCGCCGTCGACACGATGATCGACGGCAAGCCCGCCCTGCTGTGGCAGGCCGGCAATACTGCCGAGGCGCTCATCGACGGTGAGGACAAGCCCAAGACCTACCAGCTGCCGGAGAATGCTCGCATCACATCGGCCGGCAAAAGCGTCCTCGTCAAGTCCGGCAACCGACTGTCGACGTTCGGCGCTGATGGGCTCGAGAACGTCCCGACTCCCGCATCAGGGTCGACGCCCATGGCGATAGAGAACGACGAGCTCTTCAGCTCCGACTGGAACGGTCCCGTCAAGGCGAAGGACATCAAGTCCGGTGACGAACGTTCCATCAAGTTCGAAGCTCCCGCCGATGGGCTCCAGATCATCAAATGGGTCTCTGCGGGCCACGGCAAAGCGGTCACCCTGTGGGGTGAGCAGGGGGCTTCGACGAACTCCGGCCACCGCATCCAACTCGTCGTCCACTCCCTGGAGGACGGGTCCATCCTGTCGACTGTGACCACCACTACCGACATCGTCGGTGAGATGTCATGGGTACGCGGGCAGGGTGGAAAGCGGGCATACATCGGCCCGTACCTCTTCGATCTGGAATCCGGGCTGCTGCTCATGGACACCTCCAGCAAGGACATCCACCTATCTGAACCACGGGGCACGATCGTCCCCTGCACCGTCGACAACGACGATTCCTGCCTGCTGGCGGGCAAGCACGCCTACCGCACAGACACCAACCTGCTGGCACTGACCAACGACGGCGGAACTGCCATCGTCGACGGCGCCGATTCGACGATTCGCGCTTTTGATAAGCCGTCCGAAACGAGCGAGAAATAGACTCTGACTTTCTCACCCTGGACGTAGCCATTAGGATGGACAGCGACGTGCCTGTCTGTCATGTCCCCTTGTATGTTTGATGCCGGAGCCCCCACCGCGAAGGAACACAGTGCCAGCTACACACGAGCTCAGCCGCGCGGCGGCCGCCCTCGGCACTGCTCTTGCCCTGATACTCCTGCCGATCACAGGCACCATCGCTCCTGCAAATGCGAGTTTCACGGACTCCGGCCAGACCAGCTCATCGAGCTCTGGGAACACAACTTCCGATCCTGACGGATCCCCTGAAGGAGCTATAGCTTCGGATCCAGGCGAGGCGATCGATTCCGTCACGGCCGATTCCGATTCTGGAAGCTCCGAGGCCGACGACACCGCTGGAGACGAAGGGGCAGGATCCGAGGCCGAAGCGGACAACGACACCGAGGCCCCCGAAGACGACCCCGCCTGCGACACACCCAGTGATGGTGGCGACGCCAGCGCCCCGTGTGAGGTCGAAGACCCGATTGGCTCGACATGGAACCAGTCCGCGCAGACTATGCAGGTCTCCGGCATGCCCAGAAGCTGGGAGGGTAAGGAATTCGCCGGCCCGGCAGAAGAAGACGAAGCCAAACGCTGGCCAACCCAGAACTCTTCGAACTCTGCCAATGACTCCGATTCTGCGGCAGATGGGAGCGAGCCCGACAGCGCCACCGACGACAGTGGAAACTCCGTGCCCGAGGCAACGGAGAATGCACCGGCGAAGTATTCGTTCGATGAGGACGGCTACGTTCTCGACGCCGAAACAGGCGAACGGATGGTATTCACGGAGTTCGACGATCCGCCGAACCCCGAATGGACATTCGTCTCAGACGGAGAAACCATCACCGTCGAAGATGGTGAGCCTTACCCGCCGCCAAGCGACGAGGCTGAAAGCGAAGCGAGTTCAAACAGCTCCAACGATGCTGACAGCACCGACAGTGGCGCGAAGGACTCATCCAACGACGCAGACCTGAGTGCCTCCACCGATTCGGAGTCGGGCACCGACGGCACAGACGTCGACTCCTCCGCCGGCGACAACTCGGACTCCAACACCTCATCGGATTCGGAGAACGAGTCGTCCTCGGACACCTCTTCTGACTCCGATTCCTCAGAGTCCGCAAACGCTGATTCCGAGGGATCCGACACCTCGTCGGACGCCGATTCGTCCAACCAGGATTCTGATTCGAACTCCTCATCGATATCCGACGGCTCCGATTCCGGCAGCTCCGATAGCCAAGGCAGCTCGGACCAGAATGGCGGCAAGGACGACAAAGGCTCCGCAGACAAGGACGGAACCTCCAGCGATAGCGATGGCGGGCCAGTCGGCGATGACTCCACCCCAGACCCTGCGACCGGCAACGGCTCATCGGACACACGCGATGAGATTCCCGGAGACGTCGGCGACGATTGGATGCCTGGAAACGGCGACTCCCCGCCTCCGGACTACTCGGATCCCGTCCCACAGAACCCCGACACTCCCGTACCGGATGATGACAAGGACCTCATCACCGGAGGCGAAACTCCAAAGCCTCGCAGCGACAAACCACCATCGACCTCGTTCGGTGAGTCGATTGCGTCGACGATTGCAAGTTCGTGGCCGATCTTCATCCTCGCAGCCTCAGGTATGGCCGCCGTCGGATTCATCATCTGGATCGTCGGCCGACGCAAGAAACAGAACTGAGCCGATTCAGAACTGAGCCCACCTCAGTGGTTCATGCTGTTCTAAGATCACAGCATGAACCTCTACGACTCAGAACTCCAGGTGATCGCCGTCGCCGAATCTCTGGCAGCCACACTCGGTGCCGATGAGAATCACACGGTGGCAGCCGCCGTCATGGACACTCATGGTCGCATCCACACCGGCGTCAATGTCCACCACTTCACCGGTGGGCCCTGCGCTGAGCTCGTCGCCATCGGCAATGCGGCGGCCGCCGGAGCAGGTCCGCTGGTGACGATCGCAGCCGCCGGAGATGGCGGCCGGGGCCTCCTATCCCCCTGCGGACGCTGCCGTCAGGTCATTCTCGACCTGCACCCCGACGCACTCGTCGCAGTCCCCAGATCGGGGTCTGCCGGGCCTGCCGGGTCTGCCACGATTGCTCCGATCTCCGTGCTCCTCCCCCACTACTACCGTCAGCCGGATTCGGCACCCCAGCGCCTCCTGAGGTTCCACCCTCGCTATTACGAGGCGGCCACCTCGGGGAGGAAGAACCTGACCGTGCGATGGAAGGAATCCCACTCGCCAGGCCCTGCCTTGGCCTATTTCGAACACACCGAGCACGCGCCTGTGCCCGTTGACATCACCTCGGTGAATACCCATCGATTGAGCGAGCTGACAACGCAGATTCTGCAGTTGCAAGCTGGGTCGAGCATCGAAGGATATGTGGCAAATCTGCGCGATCACTACCCGACCATGCCTGAGGACGCGGACGTCGATGTCGTGACTTTTCAGCTCTCCGCAGTCAATATCTGACACCGAGAGAATCAAGCGGTTAAGCTTGACATGAGGCACCGTGACACCCCGTCACGTGCATGTTTGTATTCTCGACCCGGAGGACCTGCCCCGATGACTGACAATGTCTACACCTCAGATGTGACCGTCGACTCAGCGTCACCCAGCCAGCTGGCGGAATCGATTCGCCTGCGCGAAGAGCGCATCGCGGACAACATCGATGAACTTGTGGGCCGTGTCCACCCCAAGGTCCTTGCGACTCGCGCCGCCAATAAGGCGAAGTCCGGCGTCGTCGATGAAGAGAGCGGCTCGGTCAAGCCCGAAGCTGTTGCCCTCGGCGTCGGCGCCGTCCTCGGCGTGGCCGCACTGATCGTTGGCCTCTCCGGCCGCAGCAAGCGTGGCTGAAGCCTCTCTGCCGATCCGGATGCTGCATGACCGGATGCTGCTGGATCCGGGCGAGGAGGCCGGCGAGCGCAAATCCTCGGCCGGAATCGTGATCCCGGCAACCGCAAGCATGGGGAAGCGTCTCGTGTGGGGCAAGGTCGTCGCGGCCGGTCCCCACGTGAGGCAGGCCAACCTCGGCGATACCGTCCTCTATGACCCTGAGGAACTCGCCGAGGTGGAGCTCGAGGGGAGCGCGTATGTGCTCCTGCGTGAGCGCGACGTCCACGCGATCTCGGAGCCACCGGAACAATCGAGATCCGGGATGTACCTCTGACCTGCAGGTATGCGAGCTACCTCACAAAACCTCAAATGAGTGGTTCTCAGTTTGCAAGAACCCTGGCAACCTGAGTAATATTAATTCTCGTTGCGCGGCAAGCGCAGCTCGCACCTCTAGCTCAATTGGTAGAGCAACTGACTCTTAATCAGTGGGTTCCGGGTTCAAGTCCCGGGGGGTGCACCACAGTAGGGAAACCGCCGTTCGGATCATCCGAACGGCGGTTTCCTGTTTGTCTCCTATGGCAAGCAGCTGCCCGAGGGTGGCCGCTAGCGCTGGCGTCGAGCCGGCGCCTTAGCTGTAGGTCGGACCGGTGACCTGCCTGCTGTTCGGGCCCTGCCATTCATTCGGGTTCTATACGGCTTGAGCGCATTCTCCGAGACGCCGCAGCCGTCTGCACACTCAAGCATGGGGTTCAAGTTGGCTCCGTCACCGGGCTCCGCAGCAGCGGCTGTGTCGATGAGACGGCCGTAGCAGTCGGGACAGAGATATGGTGCATACTTCATTGCGCACTCCTCGCAGATCGACCACTGTCTGATCTGCCGTTAGACATGCAGGCTCAGGGCCGACATGGGCGTATGCAATCTGCACAAACACGTCGTTCTCAGTCTAGCAGTCGGGCTCAACGGGCCCTGTGCTGAGATCAGCGTGCTCAGTCCTGGCCGGCGCGCGCATATGCGCCGAGGACCTGACGTTCGGAGTCACCGAGGTAGGCACCGAGTTTCGCGGCCGCCCCCCTCGGGCTCTCATTGAGGTAGGCATCAAGGACCTCTTGGTTGCGTTCGACGAACGGCGCATGAAGGAAGTCGAGGACCTCGACTTTGAGGAAGGCCAGGCGCAGCTCGGCCAGCACATTCCCGAATGAGCGCATCAGGCGCGAGCTGTCCGACAGTGAGACCACGGCATTGTGGAAGGACATATTCAGCGTCCCCACCCGCAGCCAATCATCGGCGGCCGCGGCCGTGTGCGCAGCCTCGACGGCCCGGCGCATCTCCTCGGCGCCCGGGTGGTTCTTCGGAGCGTTCTCGAGCACAGAGCACTCGATGTGCCGCCGCACCCGGTAGATATCAATGACGTCCGAAGTGTTCGGCGAGGCCACCGAGACCCCACGATGGGGGATGTGATTGACCAGCCCCTGCTCCCCCAATACACGGAAGGCTTCGCGCAGCGTGTTCCGGGAGACATCGAACTCCTTTGCCAAGGCAGCTTCGGACAAACGGGCACCGGGGCGAAGCTCGCCGGCGATGAGTCGGTCGGTGAGCTGATTGACCAGGGACGATTCGTGATTCACAGTTCCATCCTAGTGATCGGGGCAACAAATAGCCCAGAATCATGAGGACAATTCCAGAACTGAAATGTGACTCAGATCTATTCTTGTTGAACAATCCATGCTAGATTGTCTAACGCTTCTTCGATAGTGATGCGGACCACCACCGTGGCTGGCTCTCTGTCCCATCGGGAAGCGGACCACATTCCAGGCAACTTGGAGACCCCATGTCACAGCCACAAGAACAGACGCCGCATAACCATGCGCCTGAGGACCGGACAGCGAAATCCTCGGTCAAGGTCAGCCGCAGCGCGATCCTCGGCGCGATCTTCCTCATGGCCACCTCGGCGATCGGCCCGGGATTCATCACGCAGACGGCGACCTTCACCGCCCAGATGGGCGCGGCCTTCGCCTTCGCCATCTTCATCTCGATCCTCATCGACATAGCCATCCAGCTCAATGTCTGGCGCATGATCACGTCCTCGGGCAAACGTGCGGCTCAACTCGCCTCCAGCGCCATCCCGGGCACGGGCATCCTCCTGTCGATCCTCATCGTCATCGGCGGTCTGGCCTTCAACATCGGCAACATCGCCGGCGGCGGTCTCGGACTCAACGCCCTCCTCGGCATCGACCCGAAGCTCGGCGGCCTGCTCACCGGCGTGCTGGCCATCGGCATCTTCCTATTCAAACGCGCAGGCAAGGTCGTCGACACCGTCGTCATGGTCCTCGGAATCGGAATGATCATCCTCACCGTCATCGTCGCGATCGCCTCCAACCCACCGGTCGGTGAAGCGATCAAGCAGAGCGTCCTGCCCGACACGATCAACTTCGCCACCATCACGACCATCGTGGGAGGAACTGTCGGCGGTTACATCACCTACTCGGGAGCCCACCGCTATCTCGACTCGGGCAAGACCGGACCGGAGCATGCTCCCTCCGTGATGCGCTCGGCGCTGACAGGCATCCTCGTCACAGGTGTCATGCGCTACATCCTGTTTCTGGCCATCCTCGGCGTCGTCGCCTCGGGAGTCGCCCTCGACCTCAGCGGTCAGGTCGCCAACCCTGCCGGTCAGGCCTTCGCCGCAGTCCTCGGCGATGCCGGAATGCGCATCTTCGGCGCCATCTTCTGGGCAGCGGCACTGAGCTCGGTGATCGGCGCGGCCTACACCTCAGCGACCTTCCTGTCCGCGTTCTCCAAACGCCTCGGCAAGGGATGGCCGCTGCAGCTGGCCACGGTCGCGTTCATCACCGTCTCCCTCATCATCTACCTCATCGTCGGTACAGCACCGGCGACCCTGCTCGTCTTCGTCGGCGGATTCAACGGACTCATCCTGCCGATCGGCCTGACGATCTTCATGTACATCGGCTGGTTCAGGCCACGCCTGCTGCGAGTCGACAAGTACCCCAGGTGGTTGCTGATCATCGGCACCGCGGCAACACTGGTGATGTGGTACACGGCCGTCGGATCAGTCGGCCCCATCTTCGCAATGATCGGAATCGGAGGGTGACAATGACCGCCACAGATAAGAACGCCACCAGCACGGTGAGCATCGACCTCAATTCGGACCTCGGGGAGAACGTTCCCGACCGCGTCGTCAGCGACGATACCGCGATGCTGGACCTGGTCTCCAGCGCCAACGTCTCTTGCGGGTTCCACGCCGGCAGCCCCGAGGGCATCCGGGCGACCCTGGCAGCGGCGACGAGGGGCGGGGTCGTCATCGGCGCCCATCCCGGCTATGACGATTACGAGGGATTCGGTCGTCGTCCCCTCGACGTTCCGGCAGCGACCCTGCAGGCGCAGGTCGAGTACCAGATCGGTGCCCTCCTGGGCCTGACCGCAGCCGTCGGCGGCTCGGTCGCCTACGTCAAACCCCATGGCGGCCTCTACAACGCCATCGTCCGCGACGAGGCGCAGGCCAAGGTCGTCGTCGATGCGGTCAAGGCCGTCGATGAGCGCCTCGTGTTCCTGGGTCTGGCCGGCAGCGTGGCCAATCGCGTAGCCGCCGAGGCTGGGCTGAATGTGGCGGCCGAGGCCTTCGCCGATCGCTCCTACAACCCCGATGGCTCCCTGGTTTCGCGCACCGAACCCAATGCAGTGCTGCATGACCCGCAAGCCGTGGCCGCACGCGTGCTCAGGCTCGTCCAGACCGGACAGGTCGAAGCCATCGACGGTAGCCTCGTCGATGTCGACGCCCAGTCGATCTGCTTCCACGGCGACAGCCAGGGTTCGATCGACATGGCCCGCGCCGCACGAGAGCTCCTCGAATCCTCGGGTGTGACGATCGCTGCGTTCGCCGGTGCCGGTCGATGAGCAGCGCACCACATACCGGCGGAGCACACAGATCGGCTCGATCGCAGAAATCGGCTGGAGCGCAGGCTCGCGAGCGCATCCGGGCCGGGTCCACCGAACCGACTTCGGGTCTGGCTCCTGGTCTGGTTCAGGCCAACCTCATCGCGGTTCCGGCCGATTGGGCCTTCGACATGCTGCTCTTCGCCCAGCGCAATCCGAAACCGTGCCCGGTCATCGATGTCCTCGAGCCTGGGCAGGTCGAATCAGCCCTGGCCCCGGGCAGTGATCTGCGCACAGACATTCCCGGCTACAGACTCTGGGAGAACGGGTCGCTCGTCGGCGAGGTCGACGACGCCAGTGCTGCCTGGTCCCAGCATCCCGACCTCGTGTCCTTCCTCATCGGGTGCAGCTTCACCTTCGAGACCGGGCTGCTGGACGCGGGCATCCCGATCCGACACCACGATGCCGCCCGCAACGTCCCCATGTACTCCACCTCGATCGCATGTCATCCCGCCAGTCGGATCCACGGCAACATGGTCGTGTCCATGCGCCCCATCCCTGCCCGTCAGGTCGCCGAGGCGGTGCGCATCACCGACCGCTTCCCCTCCGTCCACGGCGGCCCCGTCCACATCGGAGAACCCGAACAGATCGGCATCACAGACCTCCACTCCCCCGACTTCGGCGATGCCCCGGCGATCCGGGACGGCGACATCCCTGTTTTCTGGGCCTGCGGAGTCACACCCCAGCTTGCCATCCAGGCTTCGGCCCCACCGTTCGCGATCACGCACTCCCCGGGCCGGATGTTCATCACCGATGCGCCGGAAGGCAACTACCGCCAATGATCGACAACCTCGACTTCCACACCGCCTCTCGCCGCCATCTCCTCGTCGAATGCCCGAACCTGGCCTCGACGATGCACCTGCATCAAGCGCTGGAGGCAGCCGAGCTCGACGGCGTGGACGAACTGGTCCCCGCCGCGCGAACCGTACTCATCCGCTTCAACCCGGCCCGCACCTCGGCCCCGGTGCTTGCCGACCGGATCCGCAGTCTCGAGCACACAGGGACGGATTCCGCCGAGCCCCGTGAGGTCACGATCGACGTCCACTACGACGGTGAGGATCTCACCGAGGTGGCCGATCTTCTGTCGCTGTCGACCGCCGAGGTCATCACCCGGCATCAGCGCGCAACCTGGCAGGTCGCTTTCTCCGGTTTCGCCCCCGGATTCGGCTACCTGGCCGGTGACGATCCGATCTTCACCGTTCCCCGCCGGTCCTCACCGCGCACCCGTGTGCCCGTCGGAGCTGTGGCCCTGGCCGGGGAATTCACCGGCGTCTACCCTCGTGCCTCCCCCGGCGGCTGGCAGCTCATCGGGCGCACCGACGCCAGACTCTGGGACCTCGATCGCGAACCGCCGGCCCTGTTCGTCCCCGGGACCATCGTGACCTTCCGGGAGGCGAAGCGGGAATCAGTCACGGTCTCTGAGGCAAGCGCGGAATCCTCGTCGTCGCTGAAGGGTGCGCCTGCGCAGCCGAAGTCATCGCCGCAGCCGGATTCATCGTCACAGTCGGACAGAGTCGCATCGGCGCATGCCTTCACAGTCATTCGTCCCGGACTTCAGCTGCTCATCCAGGACCTCGGACGGCCCGGATTCGCCGCCATGGGCGTCTCAAGCGCCGGAGCCGCCGACCGTTCGGCGCTGCAAGCCGCCAACCGCCTAGTCGGCAACTCCGAAACCACAGCCGGGCTGGAGAGCTTCGGCGGCGGGGCGAAGCTGGCCATCACCGGTGCCGGTGTGGCCGCTGTGACCGGGGCGTATGCCGCGATCACCGTGACATCTGCCGACGGTGCCGTGTTCCAGCACCACCTCGGCGAGGCCTTCTCACTGGTCAACGGGGACGAACTCGAACTCGGCACGACCGAGCGCGGGACCCGGGCCTATATCGCCTTCCGGGGCGGGATCGAGACGGAGACCGCACTGGGCAGCGCCTCGGCCGATACCCTGGCCCATCTCGGTCCGGCACACCTGGAGCCGGACTCCACCGTTGCCCTCGGTCGACCGGACTCGGCACCTCACCTCGTCGATCCGGTCCGTGGCTCGGGCCACGAGCGGCATCTGCCCGCACCGGGAGAGACCATCGAGATGTCGGTGACCTTGGGACCGCGCGATGATTGGTTCACCTCGGCGGGAGTCGAGACTCTGCTGGGCCAGGAATGGACGGTCACCCACGAATCCGATCGCGTCGGGCTCAGACTCTCAGGCGTTGTCCCGCTCGAACGCTCCCGCACCGGTGAGCTGCCCAGCGAGGGTGCCGTCACCGGGGCACTGCAGGTCCCGCCAAACGGACAGCCTGTGCTCTTCGGCCCCGACCACCCGCTGACCGGCGGCTATCCGATCATCGCCAGCGTCGATGACACTGACCTGGCTGCGCAGCTGTCTCCCGGGGTCAAGATCCGCTTCGTCACCGACGCCTACCCGGCGACTGCCGATGCCATCACCACAGACCACACCGATCATTCACCGGAGAACGGACACTGAATCATGCCGACGATCCTCATTGCCAACCGCGGCGAAATCGCCGTCCGCGTCATCCGCGCCTGCTCTCACTTCGGCCACACATCGGTCGCCGTCTACGCCGACCAGGACCTTGAGGCCATGCACACCCAGCTGGCCGATGAGGCTTACTCCCTGCCGGGGTCCAGCGCGGCCGAGACCTACCTCAACATCGACGCGATCATCGCCGCGGCCAAGAAGTCAGGGGCCGATGCCGTTCATCCCGGGTACGGATTCCTGTCCGAGAACGCCGAATTCGCTGCTGCGGTTGAGGACGCGGGCCTCATCTGGATCGGCCCGACCGCGGACACGATCACCGCGCTCGGTGACAAGGTCACCGCCCGGCAGCTGGCCCAGCAGGTCGGCGCTCCGCTGGCCCCGGGCATCGACCGGCCGCTTAAGGACGCCGGCGAGGTTGAGGCCTTCGCCGCCGAACACGGACTGCCGATCATCATCAAGGCAGCCCATGGCGGGGGTGGGCGCGGAATGAAGATCGTCCACGAACTCGCCGAGGTCGCCGACGCCTTCGAATCGGCCACCCGTGAGGCCGTGGAGGCCTTCGGACGCTCCGAGTGCTTCGTTGAGAAGTTCCTCGAATGCCCCCGCCACGTCGAGGTTCAGATCGTCGGGGATGGCCAGGGACGCGTCGTAGCCGTCGGCGACCGCGACTGCTCTGCCCAGCGCCGCAACCAGAAGCTCATCGAGGAAGCACCCGCCCCCGGGCTCAGCGCTGATCAGCGCGAGCGCCTGCACCGTTCGGCCGAGGCCATCTGCGCCGAGGTGAACTACAGGGGTGCCGGCACCGTCGAGTTCCTGCTCGCCGCCGATTCCACGATGACCTTCCTCGAGGTCAACACCCGCCTGCAGGTCGAACACCCCGTGACCGAGGCAGTCTCCGGGGTTGATCTCGTCGCCGAACAGTTCCGCATCGCCTTCGGGGATGGGCTTTCCCTTTCTGCGACTCCCGAACCCCGCGGGCATGCCATCGAGCTGCGCATCAACGCCGAGGACCCGGGCCGCGGCTTCCTGCCCACACCGGGTCGCATCGATACCCTGACCGCCCCGGGTGGTCCCGGAGTGCGCTGGGACGCTGGTGTGCGGGCCGGTGACAGCGTACAGCCAGCCTTCGACTCCCTGTTCGCCAAGCTCATCGTCCACGGACCCGACCGTGATTCTGCGATCGCGCGCACGGTCTCTGCCGCCAAGGAACTGCACGTGGAAGGGCCTGCCACGGTGCTTCCCTGCTCGCTTGAGATTCTCACGGATCCGGCGTTCACCGGAGCCGAGCTGGGCATCCACACCCAGTGGATCGAATCCGAACTCCTCCCCCGCATGACGGCCCAGGACCGGCCGGCACCGATTCCCGAGTCATCGCTGCAGCGCATGGACATCGAGATCGACGGCAGACTCACCCGGCTCGGACTGCCGACTGCGCTGCTGGCTGGACTGGGCACCGCCGGTGGCGCCGGCAACGGTTCTGCCGGTGGTATCGGTTCGGACGGATCTGAGACTGACGCTGCGGAGACGGGGGCCGTGAGCGCACCTGTGCCCGGCAACCTCGTCGACTATCTCGTCGACGACGGCGCCGAGGTGGCCGAGGGCGACGATGTCGCTGTGCTGTCGGCGATGAAGATGGAGACCCGAGTTCAGGCTCCGGCGGCAGGTGCCCTGGAGCAGATGGCGAAGGTCGGCGACATGGTGGCTGTCGGTGAGGTCATCGCTCGCATCGGGTGAGGTCATCGCTCGCATCGGGTGAGGCTGATCTGTGTCCTGGTCTCGGACTAGAGTGGTCTGTGAACTGAGAATTTCGGAGAAGTTCCGAACGAGAAGAGGAGACACTATGCCACGTCTGTCAGTCGGCGACACTGCACCGGATTTCACCCTGGCCAATCAGGACGGGAAGTCTGTGACCCTCAGCGAATTCAAGGGACAGCGGGTTGTCGTCTACTTCTACCCTGCTGCCATGACTCCCGGCTGCACGACCGAGGCCTGCGACTTCCGAGATTCGCTCTCGGCGCTGTCCGCTGCCGGCCTCGTCGTGTTGGGCATCTCCCCTGACAAGCCGGAGAAGCTGAAGAAGTTCGCGGAGAAGGAGGGGCTGAACTTCGACCTACTCTCCGACCCTGACAAGTCCATGATGGAAGAATGGGGCGCATTCGGGGAGAAGAAGAACTACGGCAAGGTCGTCCAGGGCGTCATCCGCTCGACGCTCGTCATCGATGCCGAGGGTGCTGTGGAACTGGCCCAGTACAACGTCAAGGCCACCGGCCACGTTGCACGTGTGCGCAAGGCCTTGGGCATCGACGCCGCCTGATCGTTTCAGCATTGCGCACGACCGTTTCAACAACGTGGGCTCGTCCTGCTAATCTTGAGGACGTCGCGCGCGAGTGGCGGAATTGGTAGACGCGCTGGATTTAGGTTCCAGTGTCTGCGGACGTGGGGGTTCAAGTCCCCCCTCGCGTACACAATGGAAAACGGCCTCTGGTTCGGGAAATGTCCTCCCGGCCAGAGGCTTTTTCACATACTCTTGCAGTACATGTCGCCTTGCAGCGCTCCCATATCACCCGCAGAACTAAGAGGAAAGGTACGGACAGTCATGGCAGATTCCTCGACCACTTCGGTTCGCCCTGTTGAATCACCAGATGAGACTCGCTGGCGTGAGCTCTTCCGCGGCTACCGCGAGTTCTATCACCTGCCGGAATCCGAGGACATCGTCTCTCGGGTGTGGGGCTGGCTCATGGATACAGCACACGAATGCCAAGGCCTGGTCGCCGAGGCGGATGGCCGTATCGTGGCAATCGCGGACTTTCGGAGATTCTCGCGTCCGTCGACCGGCACGGTCGGTCTCTGGCTCGATGACCTCTTCACCGATCCCGAGGCCCGCGGAACAGGATCCGGACGTGCACTCATCACCCGTCTCCAGGAGATCGCAGCGGACGAGGGTCGTTCGGTCGTCCGCTGGATCACTGCCGACGACAATGCTCAGGCTCAGGTCCTCTATGACAAGGTGGCGACGAAGACCAACTGGCTCACCTACGACGCGAAGCCGACGGACACATGAGCGCTGAGACGGAAATTCTACTCTGCTGCCTGCTGTGGGCTCACGAGGGGTGCGGTGCCTCGCTCAGCGCCTATGAAGATGGGGTGCTCGCGCTTCTCACCGAACACGGCGGAGAAGTCGTCGACCGCGCCAAAAGCGACGGAAAGGACGGACACCCCGATGAAGTGCAGTTCTACCGCTTCGCTTCACCGGACGCCCTTGACTCCTACCTGAATGACCCTCGGCGACAGCAGCAGGCAGCTGAGCGCGATCGTGTCATCGCAAGAACTGAACTTTTCCCGATCACCTTCCTCCCTGCTGTGTGATTTGAACCTCATCGACGGTCTCGAGGTCGATTCTCGCCACACGTTCCGCTGACTCTGTGTAGTCACCGAGGCGATCGAGGATGACAGTGGGCCCTTCTTGGTCACGCTCCTCTACGGCATTCACCCTCGCACTTGTCTTCGCGGCCATCAGCCTCAGCATCGCGCTCGTAGTCACGATCATCGGCAATGTTCCGATCAACCTGCGCACCGGTCGCATCACCGAGGAGGCGGTGCCGAAGGAGTTCATAGCCATGCGCCGTCCCTGGGCGCTCAACTCAAGCGATGGCGCAGCTCCTCGGCGCCTTCTCCACGCAGCGACACGGCGAAGGTGGGGCGTCCCGCCATGGTCATCACCAGTTCGAGAAGATTCCCAGTGACTAATGGCCCGCTGCCACTTTCGAAGTCGGCATCCTCGGCCTCGAGCGACAGACCAGTGACAAGTGTTCTGCTGTTGACCGCGAAGTCTTTCTGCGCGAAGTAGCGAGCGACCTCCAGAAGCGCCGCCCGATCAGGGACAAGAGACAGCCCTCGCGGCTCAGCGATGTCCTGGCCGTGGACGATCACCTCGCCGAGGAAGGCCGGATAGTCCCTTGTCGGAGCAACTGTGAGCGTGGTCGAGTCGCGGAAGATCGCGAGAGTCTCTTCAGAGTTGCGGCCCCGGTAACGCGACAGCAGGCGAGCATTGTGCTTGGCCGGATTGAATCCGGCGGCGACGATGCTGCGAATCCATGCCCACCTGCCGGTCTTCACGGCGGCACTGAGATGAGCAACCACCTGTTCGACGCTCCAATCGGAACACAGCGATTGCGCCTGCCACTGGTCTGCGGCGAGACCGTCAAGGAGACTCAAGAGGCGAGCGCGTTCGGCGTGGATGTGCGTCCAATATTCTGATTCCCTCACAGCAGGTACCTCACATTCATGGTCAGTGGCCGAGGCCGACGAACATCTCTCGACGCAGAGCATCCACGTGAATGCGTGCGATATCGACGGCCGCCATCGGATCGTGGGCGCGAAAGGCGGCAACGAGACGGGCATGATGGTCGCGGCCCTCATTGAGCTGTTCCTGCGGATAGGGAACGAAGTACCTGGTCAGCGCCTCATAGCAGGCGAGATAAGTCGACACTTCCGGAAGGCCGCTGATCTCGGCGCACAGGCGGTGGAAGCGAGTGTCGGGGATGTGGTGCTCGTGCCAATCGGCGGCGCTCTTCGACTGCCGAATGAGGTCGTCGAGTTCATCGCACTGCGCCGCCGTCGCTCGCTGTGCGGCGGCAGCGACGATCGCACTCTCCATCAGGCTGCGCTGATCGATGAGCCGGAGAATCGATTGCTCGTCAGCCCGATAGGCCGTGACCGAGGAGTCATTGAGCGCCGGCGGATCGTCGGCGACGAAGGTGCCGCCCCCGCGCCCTCGACGGCGCACCAGGACTCCATCGTCGACCAGACTCTCCAAGGCACGGCGTGCGGTGATGGGACTGACTTCCAGGCCCCCTGCGATGAGCTCTGTGCGGGGTAGCTTGCTTCCCGGCGCCAGCAGCGCATGCTCGATCGAAAGCAGAACTCGAGCTCGGACAGTGTCGACGGCTGAGAGCCGTGTGACCGCCGCAGATCCCGGAGCCGTGAACAGGGCCTGGTCGACCTCATGGGCCTCCCGGTTCGAGGCACGCGAATTTTTTCCCGCCATGTGTTGAGTCTATCGGCCCACAAGTTTATAGTGTTCAAAATGAACACTTATCTCGAGCAAGGGAGCTGCCGGTGCCTCAGAGAGAACTGAGCGTCGGACTTGCTCAGCGCGCTCCGCTCCACGGCCCGAATGCGCTGGCCAGGCTGCACGCAGACGTCGAACGCACGCTTGCACGGCATCCTGAGATCGACATGCTTGTCTATCCCGAGCTCCACCTCCAGGGTGTCGACCACCTGCCGAATGATGAACAGCCGGCCGCGCTGTCACTGATGGCAATGCCCCTCGATGACCCCTTTGTGGCGAGGATCGGCGACGTCGCCGCAGCCTTCGGCATCTGGCTGTGCCCGGGAAGCATCGGCGAGTCGACCAGCACGGACGCGCAGCACAACACCCAGCTCCTCTTCTCCCCCGACGGGACGCTGGCCGCCAGCTATCGCAAGATGTTCCCGTGGCGGCCATTTGAGCCTCACCTCCCCGGAACGGAATTCGTCGTCGCCCCGATCGACGGCCACGGTGTGCTCGGTCTGTCGAACTGCTATGACGCCTGGTTCCCCGAACACTCCCGGCACCTCGCGTGGATGGGTGCAGATGCGATCATCAACATCGTCAAGACGACCAGCCAAGATCGTGAACAGGAGCTCGTCCTCGCCCGAGCCAATGCGATCGTCAATCAGGTCTACATGCTCAGCGTCAACTGCGCCGAACCAGTCGGCCGTGGCCACAGCATTGCCGTCGGCCCCGAAGGGCAGGTCCTCGCCGAGGCGGGTGCCGGTGAGGACACCCTTGTCGTTCGGGTGGACTCCGGCCAGATCCAACGCGTGCGAGCTCAGGGCACTGCTGGGACCAATCGAATCTGGTCGCAGTTCACCCCAGAAGACGCACCGATCCCACTGCCGCTCTACGGCGGACGGATCGACCCCGAGCAATGGTCCCCCCGCTATCGCGGGCACAACTGAGCCGAACGCCGACCGCAGCGATCCCAACTCACCGTCGCACCACCTCGGCGGCCCTATGTCACCACTGAGAACAATGGAGTAATCATGTCAGACACTGTCACACTCAAACGGACGCTCAAGCTGCCCTCGCTCGTCATCTTCGGCCTCGCCTATCTCACGCCGCTGATCGTCCTGGGGATCTTCGGCGTCATAGCCTCCGAAACCGGGGGCGCAAGTGCCAGCGCCTATCTGCTGGCGCTCATCGCGATGCTCTTCACTGCCAACAGCTATGGGCGCATGGCTGCTGCCTTTCCGGTCGCTGGGTCCGCATACACCTACGTGCGGAAGACCATCGATGGGCGAGTCGGGTTCCTCGTCGGCTGGGCGACCATGCTTGACTACCTGTTCCTGCCGATGGTCATCTGGCTCATCGGCGGTTCTTACCTGCAGGCACAGTTCCCCGGGGTGCCGATGGCCGTGTGGATCATCGGATTCATCATCCTCACCACCGCGCTCAACATCGTAGGGATCAAGGTCGCCGATCGCGTCAATCTCATCCTCATGTCATTCCAGATCCTCATCATCGCCTTCTTCGTCGTCCTGTCTCTGGCCGACGTCTTCGGCACTCATGGCGCGAGCGGTCTCTTCAGCGCCACCCCGTTCACCGGCGTCAATTCAAGCCTCGTTGCGATCGGCGCAGGTGCCGCGATCGCCGCGTATTCGTTCCTCGGCTTCGATGCAGTGACCACATTCACCGAAGAGACAATCGACCCCCGGCGCACCGTTCCGAAGGCGATCATGCTCATCGCGATCATCGGCGGCGGCATCTTCGTCGTCGTCGCCTACGCTGTGCAGCTGGTCCACCCCGGTGGAGTATTCGAGAACTCCGACGCCGCGGCATTCGAGATCGCGCGCAGGATCGGCGGTCACCTCTTCGGTGCCATCTTCCTTGCCGCTCTCGTGATCGCTCAGTTCACCTCGGGCATCGCGGCTCAGGCGGCGGGCAGCCGTCTGCTCTATGCGATGGGCCGTGACGGAGTCCTGCCGTCGCGCTTCTTCGGCAAGCTCAGCCCGCGCTTCCACACTCCTGTGCTCTCGCTGCTGGCAATTGCCGTGATCGGGCTGATCGCGATCGTCATGAACGTCGCGACTTCGACGTCGTTCATCAACTTCGGCGCTTTCCTCGCATTCATCATGGTCAACGTCTCGGTCATCGTCTTCTGGGCCAAGGAACGTCGCGCCGGTCGCCATCATGGGGTTCTGCTCTATCTGGCCGGTCCGATCGTGGGAGTGCTCGTCATCGGCTTCCTCGTCACTCAGCTCGATGTCCACGCCATCACGCTTGGGTCGCTCTGGCTTGTCATCGGTGCCGTGATCCTCGCCATCACGACCAGGGGCTTTCGGACTCAGCCGTCCGAGCTGGCCGTCGACGAGGTGGAGGCGGGGTGATCGGGACAGTGTCGGGCTGGACTCGCCCCTCCCCGTGACCGGCTCGAGCGTATGCCCTGCGGCCCGTGAGCATCGTCGGCCATCAGACTGCGAAGACCAACTCAAATCGCTCGCACACCACCGGCATGTCAGAAGAGAAAGCACGGTTGCTCTGCCCGTAGCACCGCCAGAACTGTTCGTGGTCCTCTCGCCACTCCTTAAGCGTGCGGCCGACCAGAACTTCTCGAGTGCGAAGCGTGTCACGCGGCACCCGCCTCCAACTGCAGTCGCAGTCCATCGACGAGCGCACGCAGACCCAGTTCGAACGCGGCCGTCGCCGACGAGGTGTCGGCGCAGAGTGGATCGAGGGCGGCACGAATCTCGGAGAACCGTTCGTCGGCTGAGTCCTGGGAAATGAGGTCGGCAGGGGCGATGATATCGAGGGCAGAGCCGAGGACGTGAGCTTCGACGGTGCGCATGACCGCCACCGTCCGCGACCTGGACCATCCGCCTCGGCGCAGACCCGCGACCACAGCGTCGTACATCTGGTAGGTCGAGAGGTCGCCGATCGACGTCGTCGCAAGCAATCGGATGAGATTCGGATGCGCGGCGAAGGCACGCAGGTACGACCGGGCCCAGGATTCGAGCGCCTGGTCCCAGCATTCCGAACGTTCGACTAGGCCGACTCGGGCAAACGCAGCCACGTCGATCTCGGCGACGATTCGAGCCCGCATGAGTTCAATGAGCTCACTGCGCCCGGACACGTGGTTGTACAGGGAAGACACCTGGCGGTCGACTCGTGCCGCGAGGATGCGCATCGACAGGGCCTCGGACCCTTCCACGTCAACGAGGTCAAGCGCAGCATCGACGAGCCGGTCTCTGTTGAGCCTCATATCGACCTCATCCCGTTATATTCATTGTCAAGCAACGGCCGGGCTCTTCTGC
>NZ_VLTK01000049.1 GCF_007558825.1 Brevibacterium aurantiacum | reverse complement strand
ATTCCTTGTCGGGTAAGTTCCGACCTGCACGAATGGCGTAATGATGGCCAGGCTGTCTCCACCCGAGACTCAGTGAAATTGAACTCGCTGTGAAGATGCAGTGTACCCGCGGCAAGACGGAAAGACCCCGTGAACCTTTACTATAGCTTGACACTGAACACTGGTCCTTGATGTGTAGGATAGGTGGGAGGCTTTGAAGTGTGGACGCCAGTCTGCATGGAGCCGTCCTTGAAATACCACCCTTTAATGGCTGGTGTTCTAACGTAGACCCGTAATCCGGGTTGCGGACAGTGTCTGGTGGGTAGTTTGACTGGGGCGGTCTCCTCCCAAAGAGTAACGGAGGAGCACGAAGGTTAGCTAATCCTGGTCGGACATCAGGAGGTTAGTGCAATGGCATAAGCTAGCTTGACTGCGAGAGTGACGGCTCGAGCAGGTGCGAAAGCAGGTCATAGTGATCCGGTGGTTCTGAATGGAAGGGCCATCGCTCAACGGATAAAAGGTACTCCGGGGATAACAGGCTGATACCGCCCAAGAGTTCATATCGACGGCGGTGTTTGGCACCTCGATGTCGGCTCATCACATCCTGGGGCTGAAGTAGGTCCCAAGGGTATGGCTGTTCGCCATTTAAAGTGGTACGCGAGCTGGGTTTAGAACGTCGTGAGACAGTTCGGTCCCTATCTGCCGTGGGCGCTGGAGAATTGAGGGGGGCTGCTCCTAGTACGAGAGGACCGGAGTGGACGCATCACTGGTGTTCGGGTTGTCATGCCAATGGCACTGCCCGGTAGCTAAATGCGGAAGAGATAAGTGCTGAAAGCATCTAAGCACGAAACTTGCCCCGAGATGAGTTCTCCCTGAGCCTTTAAGGCTCCTGAAGGAACGTTGAAGACGACGACGTTGATAGGTCGGGTGTGTAAGCGCAGCGATGCGTTGAGCTAACCGATACTAATGAACCGTGAGGCTTAACCTTACAACGCCGAAGATGTTTTGGCGAAGAGACGACACAAGTTTCAGCTTTGATACAGATTAACAGAATTTGCCTGGCGGCTTTAGCGCGGTGGTCCCACCTGACCCCATGCCGAACTCAGAAGTGAAACGCCGTAGCGCCGATGGTAGTGTGGGGTCTCCCCATGTGAGAGTAGGGAACTGCCAGGCATCAAATT
>NZ_VLTK01000047.1 GCF_007558825.1 Brevibacterium aurantiacum | reverse complement strand
GACTAAATAGCTGCGCGGAATAGTAGATCACTGAAAGGGAACTCAGCCCGGATTGTGCGATCTGATCAATCGCCAAACCAACCAAAATCACCAACCGGACTGAGCGATGCCGATCATAGTACCAATACCCCGTGGCGAACGACGCCTGATGCAGAAAGCTATTCATAAAACGCGTGATAAAAATCATGCCCGCAGACTCACGGCCATGCTGATGCTTCATCGGGGTGAACGGGTCAGCGATGTTGCCAGAACTCTCTGTTGTGCCCGTTCATCCGTTGGTCGCTGGATTAACTGGTTTACGCACTCAGGTATTGAAGGCCTGAAATCCTTACCCGCAGGGCGCTCCCGACGCTGGCCTTTTGAACATATCTGCACCCTGTTACGTGAGCTGATAAAGCATTCTCCCGGCGATTTTGGTTATCAACGTTCACGCTGGAGCACCGAATTACTGGCAATAAAAATCAATGAGATAACCGGTTGCCAGTTACATGCAGGAACCGTTCGCCGCTGGTTGCCATCTGCGGGGCTTGTATGGCGCAGGGCCGCGCCAACTCTGCGTATCCGTGACCCACATAAAGATGAAAAGATGGCGGTAATCCACAAAGCGCTGGATGAATGCAGCGCAGAGCATCCGGTATTTTATGAAGATGAAGTGGATATCCACCTTAATCCTAAAATCGGTGCGGACTGGCAGTTGCGCGGACAGCAGAAACGGGTAGTGACGCCGGGGCAGAACGAAAAATACTATCTGGCCGGCGCACTGCACAGTGGCACGGGTAAAGTCAGCTACGTGGGCGGCAACAGCAAAAGTTCAGCGCTGTTTATCGCTCTGCTGAAGCACCTGAAAGCCACTTACCGGCGGGCGAAAACAATCACGCTGATCGTTGATAACTACATTATCCATAAAAGCCGCGAAACACAGCGCTGGTTGAAAGCAAATCCCAAGTTCAGGGTAATTTACCAGCCGGTTTACTCGCCGTGGGTGAATCATGTGGAACGGCTATGGCAGGCACTTCATGACACGATAACCCGTAATCATCAGTGCCGCTCAATGTGGCAGTTACTGAAAAAGGTCCGCCATTTTATGGAAACCGCCAGCCCATTCCCCGGAGGAAAACATGGTCAGGCAAAAGTGTAGCGGTATTAGGCGCAGCTATTTAGAAGAGGCTTAC
>NZ_VLTK01000046.1 GCF_007558825.1 Brevibacterium aurantiacum | reverse complement strand
CTAAGGAAGGTGCGAATAAGCAGGTCATTTCTTCCCAAGCTGACTCGCTGATTAAAATTTCGCGGATCTGGGCCGATTTTTTTCCCGCAAACACATCGAATCAGCCTATTTAGGCTATTTTTTCCACCATTTCTGGCGTTATTTCCGGTTTTTACTGAGATCTCTCCCACTGACGTATCATTTGGTCCACCCGAAACAGGTTGGCCAGGGTGAATAACATCGCCAGTTGGTTATCGTTTTTCAGCAGCCCCTTGTATCTGGCTTTCACGAAGCCGAACTGCCGCTTGATGATGCGAAACGGGTGCTCCACCCTGGCACGGATGCTGGCTTTCATGTATTCGATGTTGATGGCCGTTTTGTTCTTGCGCGGATGCTGCTTCAAGGTTTTTACCTTGCCGGGACGCTCGGCGATCAGCCAGTCCACATCCACCTCGGCCAGCTCCTCGCGCTGTGGCGCTCCTTGGTAGCCGGCATCGGCTGAGACAAATTGCTCCTCTCCATGAAGCAGATTACCCAGCTGATTGAGGTCATGCTCGTTGGCCGCGGTGGTGACCAGGCTGTGGGTCAGGCCACTCTTGGCATCGACACCAATGTGGGCCTTCATGCCAAAGTGCCACTGATTGCCTTTCTTGGTCTGATGCATCTCCGGATCGCGTTGCTGCTCTTTGTTCTTGGTAGAGCTGGGTGCCTCAATGATGGTGGCATCCACCAAAGTGCCTTGGGTCATCATGACGCCTGCTTCGGCCAGCCAGCGATTGATGGTCTTGAACAATTGACGGGCCAGTTGATGCTGCTCGAGCAGGTGGCGGAAATTCATGATGGTGGTGCGATCCGGCAGGGCGCTATCCAGGGATAATCGGGCAAACAGGCGCATGGAGGCGATTTCGTACAGGGCATCTTCCATGGCACCGTCGCTCAGGTTGTACCAATGCTGCATGCAGTGAATACGCAGCATGGTCTCCAGCGGATAGGGCCGTCGGCCATTGCCCGCCTTGGGATAAAACGGCTCGATGACAGCGGTCATATTCTGCCATGGCAGAATCTGCTCCATGCGGGAGAGGAAAATCTCTTTTCGGGTCTGACGGCGCTTAGTGCTGAATTCACTATCGGCGAAGGTGAGTTGATGGCTCATGATGTCCCTCTGGGATGCGCTCCGGATGAATATGATGATCTCATATCAGGAACTTGTTCGCACCTTCCCTAAGT
>NZ_VLTK01000045.1 GCF_007558825.1 Brevibacterium aurantiacum | reverse complement strand
TAACGAATGGAAGGGACTTCCCCTGGATATGTGCCTGATTAGCTCTTGTGCAATCATGGGGTAAACATAGCCCTGGAGGGATTCGTTATGACTATCACTACTGTCGGTATCGATCTTGCTAAAAATGTGTTCGCTGTTCACTGCGTTGATCAAAATGGAAAAACTGTTCTGGTTAAACCTAAAGTATCGCGTGCTGCACTTCCTGAGTTAATTGCAAGCCTGCCTCCCTGTGTTATCGGGATGGAGGCGTGCTCAGGCGCCCATTACTGGGCAAGAGTGTTTCGGCAGTATGGCCATGAGCCCCGTTTGATGGCTGCAAAGTTCGTATCGCCATATCGCATGGCCGGTAAATCAGGAAAAAATGATGCAGCTGATGCCCAGGCTATTTGTGAGGCTGTCCGTCGCCCGCATATGCGGTTCGTGCCAGTGAAGGATGAGAGCCAGCAGGCGATGCAATGTCTACACCGTACCAGACAAGGTTTTATCGAAGAGAAAACAGCAACATATAACCGATTAAGAGGTTTGATATCTGAATTCGGCGTCATCGCTCCACAAAGTACAGATGCCCTGCGCCACATCGTTTCTGAACAGAAGAATTCTTTGCCGCTTCAGGTTCAGCAATGCGTTGATGATCTGCTGGAACACATTAATCGCATTGAAGATAACATCGCTGAATATGACCGGATCCTGTCCCGCATGGCAAAAACGGATCACCGCAGCCAACGACTGATGGAACTGAAAGGGATTGGTCCCACAACGGCCTGTGCGCTGGTCGCCAGTATCGGTAATGCCCATGATTTTAAGAATGGACGCCAACTGGCAGCCTGGCTGGGACTTACACCATCACAGTACAGCAGTGGCGGAAAATCAAAGCTTGGCAGAATAACGAAAGCGGGCGATTCATATCTGCGAACGCTTCTGGTTCAGGGGGCCCGTTCGGTTTTGATTGGTGCAGAGAAAAGGACTGACTCATTCAGCCGTTGGGTTTGTAAGTTGGTTGAGCGCAGGGGGTACTGGCGGGCTGTTGTAGCCATCGCCGCCAAAAACGCGAGGCTGTGCTGGGCATCGTTGCATTACGGTGATGATTTCAGGCTGTACTCAGCCAGCTAAAGCACAAAGCAGTATAACCATCTGACCTGCAACTCGTTGATGAAAAAGGGTTAGACCCCGTGAGGCCTATCTGGCTATTGTACAGGATATACGTATCCGCTTAACGAACAAGAACCTCACGCGCGTCTTTCATCAGGGCCCGAATCGATAACGATTTATCATGG
>NZ_VLTK01000044.1 GCF_007558825.1 Brevibacterium aurantiacum | reverse complement strand
AACCCTCTCCCCTGTACGGTCCGGGGACATGGTAGACAGGTGTTCGGGGACATGGTGAACACTTTTTAACATCCTTTACCCATGGTGATCGACTTTTTCTTCAGGTCGATCACCCCCACTTTCGTGCTGTACCACCACACTTCATAGCAGCCATCCTCCTGCGTCTCCTTCAGTCCGACCCGCTCTCCCCTGAACGCTTTACCCGCGCTCAGACTTACCCCTTTCACGCTCAGCTTTCCGCTGATATCCACTTTCCTGACCATCACGCCCTCGTCGTATTCCGGGGGCGTTGTGTTGCCGCTGTACCGTCGCGATGACGGCTGATACCGCGAGCCCGGTACCGCCATATCCAGCGCCTCATGCGGGCGTTCAAGGTTATAGACCGTCCGCCAGTGGTCGAAGGCGCGCTGCAGTTCACCGCTGTCCGCGAACCACTTCCCCTGCAGCACTTCCGCCTTCAGGCTGCGGTGAAAACGCTCCAGCTTGCCCTGCGTCTGCGGATGATACGGCCGGGAGTGCCCCACCCGGATACCCTGGCGCATCAGCCACAGCTCCAGCGCCGTCCAGGTGCCGGTGGTGTCTCCCCACGGTGAGCCGTTATCCATCGTCATCCTGTCCGGCAGGCCGTAGCGTTCAAACACGCTGACCAGCTGCTGCTGCACGGTCTCACGACGTTCATCGTTACAGTGCACCAGGCACAGGGAAAAACGGGAGTGGTCGTCCAGCAAAGTGAGCGGATGGCAGCGGCCACCGCCAAAGGGAAAGTGGCCCTTAAAATCCATCTGCCAGAGCCGGTTGGGCGCGTCATGTTCGAACCGTCCCGTGGCGGGAATGCCCGGTGAAGTGCCCGGCAGCAGGCCGTGACGGGCCATCAGGGTATGAACGGTGCTGAAGGCGGGCATGGTGTGCCCCTGGTCTTCCAGCCAGCGTTTAATCTTGCGGGCTCCCCAGCGTTGATGACGGTCATGGGCCATGCGCAGCAGGGCAGTGATGTCGTCAGATGAGCGGTTCGGGGAATGGTGCGGTATGCGCGGGCGGTCCTGAAGGCCGGAGGCCCCTTCCTCCGCCCAGCGACGAAGCCACTTGTAGCCGGTGGCAGGTGAAATGCCGAAGCGACGGCAGAGGGAACGGATGTTCGCCCCGTCCTGCGAGGCGAACAAAACAAACTCGGTACGTAATGACATGGTATCTCTCGCATCCCAGGGCATAAGCGACTCCATAAACGGGTTCTTATGCCTTAGTTGTAAGTGTCTACCATGTCCCCGAACAAGCGTTCACTATGTCCCCGGACCGTACAT
>NZ_VLTK01000043.1 GCF_007558825.1 Brevibacterium aurantiacum | reverse complement strand
TTGTCGCCCTGATCACCGGCACCGTCGTTGAGCTCGATGAAGCTCACCCACAGGACCAGGTAGAACGGCAGAACGATGCGGGTCCGCCATCCGAGGATGATGACGACGGCGAGAATAGCCAGACCGATGATCATGGCGGTGAACAGCGGCGGGTTGGTCACCGCTCTGTGGAAGAGCGAGAACAGCCAGATGTTCGGGAAGTCGCTCTTGGGTTCTGCGATCTCCCCGTTCCAGGCGCTGCCCACGCCGAAGGCATAGTGCCTGGCATTGAAGTTCGTCAGCAGCAGGCCGAGTCCGGTCACGCCGATGAGGATACGAGTCACCGCGAGGCCGTATGTCGCGTGATAGCGACCGGTCAGCATCTCCTCCAGCCAGTTCCAGCCCCGCGAGATACTCCCAAGGACGCGGGAAGAGATCGGAATAGGCTCGTTCGAATCCGCTGCCGTCTGCGAGGTCGCACCTGATTCAGCCGTCAGGTTCTTGCCAGGCGCTGCAGCCTTCGTCGACGCTGCTGTCTTCGTCTGCGCTGTCTTCCCGGACTGCGATCCGTGCACGCCGATGTCTTCACCTTTGACTTCTTCACCTTTGACGCGGGTGTCTTTGTCACTGCTCATCTGCGCACCTCACTTCGTCGGAGGCACAGAAGTACTTCGCGAACTCCTCATCGGACTGGTGTGGTTCTGTCACCAGTGCTCGCCAGCCGACCGGAACCGGCTGAACGTTCGGCCGTTCGGCACCGTCGTTGTTGCGCTGTGCGAACGGCACAACATTCTGTCTCGACGCCTGGTACTGGACGCGCTGAACGTCCTCGCCCCAGATCGCTTTGGCCACCTGAGTCGCATAGGCGGTGGCCAGGTGCTCGCTCTCCAGATATCCGTCAACGGCGCCGTCGGGATCGTCGTACTCTTCCAACTTCGTCGTCAACCGGTCGACGGAATCAGCACCTTTGAAGTAGTCGAGCTTGACGATCGCCTTCTGGTCGTTGGGCAGGTCCTCCCACGATCCCTTGATGTCGGAGGCGACCCCGATGCCCAATCCGGCCGAGCGTGGCGGGAAGAGCTTGTAGGTCGAATGGTCGAGTTCGACATCGGTGGCGCGGACCCAATCAGTGACCTCTTCTCCACCGTCGGGAGTCTTCACGACCGCGCGAACATCGAAGTAGTAGTCGCCATTGATCGGCTCGGGAGCGAAGACGCTCCATGACTGCCCCCACAACGGAATCATGTACTCGGAGAGGAGGTTCCCCGGGAAGACTTCCCGCGCCGTCGACGACGGAGCTATCCAAAGGAAGCTTGCGAGCAGGTGAAACGCTGTCAGCAGCATGGCCACAACCATCAGCACGCGTTTGACGACCGGCCGCTTGGCGGCCT
>NZ_VLTK01000042.1 GCF_007558825.1 Brevibacterium aurantiacum | reverse complement strand
TGGGAGCACCTTCGTGGTGTGACTGCGTACCTTTTGTATAATGGGTCAGCGACTTATATTCTGTAGCAAGGTTAACCGTATAGGGGAGCCGAAGGGAAACCGAGTCTTAACTGGGCGTTAAGTTGCAGGGTATAGACCCGAAACCCGGTGATCTAGCCATGGGCAGGTTGAAGGTTGGGTAACACTAACTGGAGGACCGAACCGACTAATGTTGAAAAATTAGCGGATGACTTGTGGCTGGGGGTGAAAGGCCAATCAAACCGGGAGATAGCTGGTTCTCCCCGAAAGCTATTTAGGTAGCGCCTCGTGAACTCATCTTCGGGGGTAGAGCACTGTTTCGGCTAGGGGGCCATCCCGGCTTACCAACCCGATGCAAACTACGAATACCGAAGAATGTTATCACGGGAGACACACGGCGGGTGCTAACGTCCGTCGTGAAGAGGGAAACAACCCAGACCGCCAGCTAAGGTCCCAAAGTCATGGTTAAGTGGGAAACGATGTGGGAAGGCACAGACAGCCAGGATGTTGGCTTAGAAGCAGCCATCATTTAAAGAAAGCGTAATAGCTCACTGGTCGAGTCGGCCTGCGCGGAAGATGTAACGGGGCTAAACCATGCACCGAAGCTGCGGCAGCGACACTATGTGTTGTTGGGTAGGGGAGCGTTCTGTAAGCCGTTGAAGGTGGCCTGTGAGGGTTGCTGGAGGTATCAGAAGTGCGAATGCTGACATAAGTAACGATAAAGCGGGTGAAAAGCCCGCTCGCCGGAAGACCAAGGGTTCCTGTCCAACGTTAATCGGGGCAGGGTGAGTCGACCCCTAAGGCGAGGCCGAAAGGCGTAGTCGATGGGAAACAGGTTAATATTCCTGTACTTGGTGTTACTGCGAAGGGGGGACGGAGAAGGCTATGTTAGCCGGGCGACGGTTGTCCCGGTTTAAGCATGTAGGCGGAGGTTCCAGGTAAATCCGGAACCTTTTAACGCTGAGGTGTGATGACGAGGCACTACGGTGCTGAAGTAACAAATGCCCTGCTTCCAGGAAAAGCCTCTAAGCATCAGGTAACATCAAATCGTACCCCAAACCGACACAGGTGGTCAGGTAGAGAATACCAAGGCGCTTGAGAGAACTCGGGTGAAGGAACTAGGCAAAATGGTGCCGTAACTTCGGGAGAAGGCACGCTGATATGTAGGTGAAGCCCCTGCGGGTGGAGCTGAAATCAGTCGAAGATACCAGCTGGCTGCAACTGTTTATTAAAAACACAGCACTGTGCAAACACGAAAGTGGACGTATACGGTGTGACGCCTGCCCGGTGCCGGAAGGTTAATTGATGGGGTTAGCGGCAACGCGAAGCTCTTGATCGAAGCCCCGGTAAACGGCGGCCGTAACTATAACGGTCCTAAGGTAGCGAAATTCCTTGTCGGGTAAGTTCCGACCT
>NZ_VLTK01000041.1 GCF_007558825.1 Brevibacterium aurantiacum | reverse complement strand
TGGATTGGCCCCTATATTTCCATACACTTTTTATCACTTAACCCATGACTGGTTCGTCGCCGCAGATATTCCCGTGGCGAACGATACCCCAGTGCACTATGCGGATGCCATTCGTTGTAATGTTCGAAGGCCTCCGCAAGGTTCTTTACCGCTGTTAACCCGTCGGGTTTCGGCATGATGCTGATGTAATCGCGCTTCATCGTTTTCACGAAGCTCTCTGCCATCCCGTTGCTTTCCGGGCTACGTACCGCCGTATGTTTAGGCTCCAGTCCTACCATTCTGGCGAACTGACGCGTCTGATAAGAACGGTAGGCTGAACCGTTGTCTGTCAGCCACTCAACTGGGGATGTCGGCAGGCTGTTACCGAAGCGACGCTCCACGGCACCCAGCATGACGTCCTGCACGGTTTCACTGTCATATCCACCGTTACTGGCCGCCCAGTAAAGTGCCTCGCGATCGCAACAGTCCAGAGCGAACGTGACCCGCAGTTTTTCACCGTTATCACAGCTGAACTCGAAGCCGTCAGAGCACCACCGCTGGTTACTTTCTCCAACGGCCACTTTCCCTGTATGCGCCCGCTTCGATGGCGGTATTTCCGGTTTACGCTCAAGCAGCAGCGCATTCTGACGCATGATGCGGTATACGCGTTTGGCATTGATCACCGCCATGTCGTCAGTTTCTGATTGTCTGCGCAGCAGTGCCCATACCCGACGATAACCATAGGTGGGCAGATCGCCGATAACGGTATGGATACGGGCCAGCGCGTCAGTATCATCAGGCTTGCGCTTGCACCGACGATCCTGCCAGTCCTTCGACCGACGGGCCATGGCATGCAGTTGCGCACGTGAGACCCGGAGGCAACGACTGACAAGGCTTATTCGCCATCCTCCGGCAACAAGGGCACGTGCGCTATCCACTTTTTTTGTCGGCCATATTCAACGGCTTCTTTTAGCAGCTCGTTTTCCATGGTTTTCTTGCCCAACAGGCGCTGCAGCTCTTTAATTTGCTTCATCGCAGATGCCAGCTCCGACGCGGGCACAACCTGTTCTCCTGCGGCAACGGCTGTAAGGCTGCCTTCCTGATACTGCTTACGCCACAGGAACAGCTGACTGGCAGCAACGCCATGCTGACGGGCGACCAGCGACACGGTCATTCCGGGCTCAAAACTCTGCTGAACAATGGCGATTTTTTCCTGAACACTTCGCCGTCTGCGCTTCTCTGGACCTAAAACATCAATCATTCGGACTCCAACGACTAGTCTAAAAACTAGTATTAAGACTATCACTAACTTAAGTNGGCACTGTTGCAAATAGTCGGTGGTGATAAACTTATCATCCCCTTTTGCTGATGGAGCTGCACATGAACCCATTCAAAGGCCGGCATTTTCAGCGTGACATCATTCTGTGGGCCGTACGCTGGTACTGCAAATACGGCATCAGTTACCGTGAGCTGCAGGAGATGCTGGCTGAACGCGGAGTGAATGTCGATCACTCCACGATTTACCGCTGGGTTCAGC
>NZ_VLTK01000040.1 GCF_007558825.1 Brevibacterium aurantiacum | reverse complement strand
GCCATCAGCATCATGGCACTGGTGACGGCATCTCGACTACCAGAGACATCGAAGAGATCACTCGACTTCTGATCGGTGCTTGCCTTTATCTCCATCTATACAATCCAGCCTCAGAAAGGGGAAGTGCTATGGCACTGAACAATACGAATACGTTCCACGACGAAATCGTCGTAGTTGACGGCCTCATCATCGCTAAATGGGATCGAGAGCTTTTTGTCGACATGCGAAAGGGAGGACTGACCGCAGCCAACTGCACCGTATCGGTATGGGAAGGATTCCAGTCGACTGTCAACAACATCATCGAAGTGAATCAACTCATCGCCGAAAGCAGCGAATTGGTACGTCCCGTGCGCACTGTTGATGACATCCGGGCTGCAAAGGAAGAGGGGCGCACAGGAATTATTCTCGGTTTCCAAAACGCTCATGCTTTCGAAGATCAGCTTGGCTACATCGAAATATTCAAGCAGCTTGGCATCGGAGTAGTCCAGCTTTGCTACAACACTCAGAACCTAGTTGGCACCGGATGCTACGAGCGCGACGGCGGGCTCTCGGGGTTCGGACGCGAAGTCATCGCTGAAATGAATNCCAGGACCAGGCGTTCTTCGAGTGGCTCACCCATGACAAGGGCTACGCGCGAGAACTCACTCAATTTGGGGAGATCGTCAATCCCGAGGGCATCAGAACCATTGGAGAATTCCCCAACTTGACCGAGACCTTGCTGCGGCGAGGCCATTCGGAGGATCGAGTACGTAAGATCATGGGGGAGAACTGGTTGCAACTGCTTGGCGACGTCTGGGGCACGGCCTCATGACACAGGCACCACAGGTCCCGATCGAAGTCGATGAGGAGACTGGACGCTGGAGCACAGATGGTTTGCCGATGGTCTATGTGCCGGTCCACTTTTTCCTCAACAACCACCGGGCGATCGAAAACGAGATCGGTGTTGAGCGTAACGCGCAGATTCTCTACACCGCCGGATACGAGTCAGCCTGGACATGGTGTGAGGCTGAGGCGAGTACGCATGGTCTCGTCGGCGAGGACGTTTTCCTACACTACCTTGACCGTCTCTCTAAGCGTGGATGGGCGAAATTCACCGTCCTAAACCTGGATCCCGTAGAACCTCGAGCGACAATCGAGGTACGCAACTCGATTTTCGCTGACGATAGTCGAGAAGAGTCACAGGACTACATGTTTACAGGTTGGTTCGCCGGCGCAATGGACCAGATCACGGGGAAGCGAGGACTAGCTATGTGCCGACAGGTCCGTGGAGAAACTCAAGAGGCCGAAGGCCTGTTCGAAGTGTCACGCCGCGTTCAGTAACCGGCACCTATAGACATCCTGTCGTCAGTCCAGGCGGGCCGACGACAGGATGTCTCCTCCTAGATTCACATCATTGACGGTATCCATCTTCATGAATGCCATGATGCGATCACGGAACAATAGAACGTGCCGGCCTGCGATCTCTTCGGCAAGATCTGGGTCACGGGCCTCATACGCAGCGATGAGTTCGTGATGATCGCCTTGGACCTTAGAAAAATG
>NZ_VLTK01000004.1 GCF_007558825.1 Brevibacterium aurantiacum | reverse complement strand
TGGTCTAGTGGAGCGTTTCACACGACTGGCCCCACTGGAACAGCCTAGGGATTAAAAACGGGGCCGTCGCAGCCGCAGCCTTCCTGCTGTTCCGTCCCACCGCGTGGCTAGGCGCCCTCCTCGCTGCTCTCGACACGACCGACGTGGTTGTGCTCAACTCGACCCTCGACGTGCCCGTCAGGCGGCTCTCAGGCATCGTAGCGCTTGGCGGGATTCCTCCTTCTCGTCGCCAATCTGCCGAGGCTCTGTCGCTTCCCAGTGGGCAAGCCGACAGGGTCGACCGTGGCGCGGCAGATATCGACGAACCGTATCTTCTTGGCAACCACACGCTTGACCGGACTTCTGCTCGCGATCGCAATGCTGAGTGGCTCCGGAGCCGTAATAGGAAATAGAACCTATTGGGCCAGGTTCCATCAGCGTAGTGAGATCGCCGGCGTGTACACGGTCTCAGGTGCCACCACGCCGAACTTCAGCGACTCCCAGCTCGCGCAAGCAGTCTTCTGCCGACTGGCGATAGACCGATCAGCGGCCGTCTGTCTGAGATACGAAGACGGGAATCCGGCGAGGTCAGACTCACCTGATTCCCGTCTTCACCTAACTTTGACCCCTGACCCGGAAGGAAAGTCCCTCTTCGAGTGCGACTTCAGGTGGGATCCAGGCGCGCAGATCAACGTCCGAAGAGCTTCGAGAACAGCCCCTTCTTCTTTTTCGGCTCCTCAGCCTTGGTCTCCTGCTCCTCCGGCTGGTGATCGCCGTCCTGTGCCTCGTCCGCCGATGAGGCCGCAGGCTGTTGTTCGGAGGCCGGCGGCTGCTCGGACCCGGTCTCGGGTGTGGGACGATCAGAATCGGAGTCGCGCTCGTGACCAGGACCCGCCTCGGCGGGGGATACGCTCGGGGCAGTCTCGTGGGATGCTTCGGTGGTGGACTCCACTGGCTCCGGGGCAGGTGTCGAATCCATCGACGAGGATGGGGCCGCACCCACGTCGGAGGCCGCAGTTTCAGGAGTTGGGATCGGCGCAGGGGCAGCCGGCTGTGCAGAGGTCTCCGCGGAAGGTGTCCCAACGGATTCTTGGTCTGTCAAGGAAGCCCCGGTGGCCTGTGCATACTGCTGGGCAGCCTCCCCCTCAAGCGGTGTACCCATCTCGCAGTTGGAGATCCGGCGTTCCTCGTCAAAGGACAGGTCGGCCGAACCATCGGCGAAGAGCAGACGCAGGCCGCCCTCGGGCAACTCGGCGGTGGGGATGCCCCGCTTGCTCACATACGCCACTATCGCTGCGCGATGGTCAGTCACCGTTGTCTGTGTCAGCCCCTGCATCAGGGCGCGCACTGTGGTCTTGACCTGGGGCTCGGGAAGGGCGAGCTCCGGAGCATCGACAAGGAGCCAGACAGTCGTACCGGCACCCGCTCCGGCGGGGTAGTGCGCCCATTTTCCGGTGATCTCCTTCGCCGCCAGGGTCAGGCGCAGCGCCAGCTCCTCATCGAGAGGGAGTTCTTCCGTGATCAGCTCAGAGACATCCTCGGCGGCACCGAACTTGCGCACGTCATGGGCGAGACCGACGACGGGCTCGGGGAACTCGTTGATGTTCTCCCATCCCCACAGCCACGTGCTCTGCCCGCTGGACTCGGAGCCGAGCAGGTGCGGGCGACCACGCAGGACAGTCCCCTCTGAGGAGGTGAAGGTCAGATGTGGGTCGGAGGTGAAATCGACCTCCCATTCGGCATCGGCGATGAGTGCGCCGAAGTGCGTCTGCATCTCTGTGGAGAAGAAGACGGCGCGATTGACGAGGTCCTGCAAAGTTGTGCTCATGATTTCAAGACTAGAGGTGTGCGCCCGATTATCGAGGAGGCACGCGGAGCCACCGCCCAGGTCGGAGCTGGTTTCGTCGGGTCATGTCAGTGGCGTGTGATGAACTGTAACGAATTGAGAGTCGGGTTCGACCTATTGCCGGGGAGGAGAATGCATGTAAGATTGTCTGTTGCGCTTTTGAATTTCTCAACGCTTTTTCGCGAACTACTCACATCTCTGGACGTCCACCGTGGCCCTATTACGCCTGTCCCTGAAATACGCTCGATCCTATTGGCTCTACATTGTCTTTGTCGTCGTCCTCCAGCTGGCCGCGACCATCGCGGCCCTATTCCTGCCGAGCCTGAATGCGCAGATCATCGACCAGGGAGTCGCCAAGGGCGATACCGACTTCATCTGGTCGACGGGAATGACGATGATCATCGTCTGCCTTGTCCAGGTCATCACCGCTGTGACTGCCATCTTCTTCGGTGCCCGCACGGGCATGGGCGTAGGGCGCGACCTGCGGCGGGCCATCTACAGCAAAGTCGACGAGCTCTCGACGCTGGAAGTCGGCAGGTTCGGCAGCGCCACGCTCATCACCCGCAACACCAACGATGTCCAACAGGTCCAGATGCTGGTGCTCATGACCCTGAACTTCATGGTCTCCACGCCGATCATGTGCATCGGTGGAATCATCATGGCACTGCGCGAGGATGTGGGGCTGTCCTGGCTGGTATGGGTGTCCGTGCCAGCGCTGTTCATCGTCGTCGGAATCCTCGTCTACCTGCTCATGCCGCTGTTCCGACGGATGCAGGAACAGGTCGATGACATCAACGGAGTCCTCCGCGAACAGATCACCGGCATCAGAGTCGTGCGTGCGTTCGTGCGCGAACCCTTCGAGGCCGACCGCTATGCCGACGCCAACCGGGCACTGACAGAGACCTCGGTCAAGGTCGGCAACCTCTTCGTGCTCATGTTCCCGGCGATCATGATGATCCTCCACCTCGCCACCGCCGCCGTGCTGTGGTTCGGCGGCCACCGCGTCGACGCAGGCCAGATGGAAGTCGGTTCACTCACAGCCTTCCTGCAATACCTCCTGCAGATCCTCGTGGCCGTCATGATGGGTGTGTTCATGATGATGATGATTCCCCGCGCCGTCGTCTGCGCTGAGCGCATCTCCGAAGTCCTCGATTCCACCTCGTCCATGATCATCCCGGAGGGCGTCGACGAACTCCCTCGCCGAGGTGAGCTCGAGTTCCGCAATGTCACCTTCGGTTATCCCGGGGCCGAGGTTCCCGTTCTTGAGAATCTCAGCTTCACCGCACGGCCGGGTACGACGACTGCGATCATCGGCGCCACAGGTGCCGGCAAGTCCACCATCGTCAACCTCATCCCGCGTCTGCTGGACCCGCAGTCGGGAGATGTGCTCATCGACGGTGTTCCCGTCAGTGCATTCAATCGGCACCAGCTGGCACAGCTGGTGGGTCTGGTGCCGCAGAAGCCGTATCTGTTCTCCGGCTCGATCGCCTCCAACCTTCGGTTCGGAAACGAGTTCGCCGATGACTCCGAACTGTGGGAGGCACTGACGACGGCCCAGGCAACGGACTTTGTGACCGACAAGACCGACCAGCTTGAGGCTGTCGTCGCCCAGGGCGGCACGAACTTCTCCGGTGGACAGCGGCAACGGCTCTGCATCGCCAGAGCTCTGGCCGCCAATCCGAAGATCTTCGTCTTCGATGACTCGTTCTCAGCTCTCGACGTCGCCACCGACAGCCGACTGCGCAGTGCCCTGGATCAGACCACAGGCGATTCGACAGTCGTGGTCGTGGCTCAGCGAGTCTCCACGATTCGGGATGCCGACCAGATCATCGTCCTCGACGAGGGCAAGATCGTCGGACGGGGAACACACGACGAACTTGTGGATGCGAATGAGACCTACCAGGAGATCGTCGAATCCCAGCTGGCCACGGAAGGGGTGAACTGACATGACGCACCAGGAAACCAACGAGTCAACGACGTCGAACGCCTCGGCGGCAACAACGACTGCCGACCCCGACACGACACAGGCCACCGATGAGGACTACCTGCCGCAGGGCGGCGACGGGGACATGTTCGGCGACACCCCGGCGAGAAAGGCGAAGCACTTCTGGCCCTCGGTCAAACGACTGTTCGGACTGATGGCAACGGAGAAGCTCGGGCTCATCAACGTCGTCCTGCTCGTCATCGGTTCGGTCGTCCTCACCGTCATCGCACCGAAGGTACTGGGCAAGGCGATGGACATCGTCTATTCCGGTGTGATCGGATCACAGCTTCCGGCCGGAGCCGACATCGACGACATCATCGCCGGTGCCCGCGCGGAAGGCAGAGACGATTTCGCCAATATGCTGGCCACCGCAGAGGTCGTTCCCGGCCAGGGCATCGACTTCACCGCGCTCGGTCAGATCATCATCATCGTCCTCCTCATGTACCTCGTGGCCTCGATGCTCATGTGGGCGCAGGGCTACATCCTCAACGCCCTCGTCATGCGGGTCGTCTACCGGCTCCGCGAAGATATTGAACGCACCATCAACAAGCTCCCGCTGAGATACTTCGACACCAGGCAGCGCGGCGATGTGATGTCGCGGGTGACCAACGACGTCGACAACATCCAGCAGGCACTGCAGCAGGCCTTCTCTCAGCTCGTCCAGTCCGCACTGACTATTGTGGGAATCGGCGTGATGATGTTCATCGTGTCCTGGCAGTTGGCGCTGCTGGCACTCATCGCGCTTCCTCTTTCCGCGGTCATCGCCGGAGTCATCGGCACTCGGTCGCAGAAGATGTTCAAGGCGCAGTGGAAACACACCGGCGAGGTCAACGGACACGTCGAAGAATCGTTCTCCGGCCTTGACGTGGTCCGGGCCTTCGGCCGCGACGAGATCATGCTCGAAGAGTTCGACCGTCGCAACGAGTCCCTGTACAAAGCCTCGGCAGGTGCGCAGTTCGTGTCGGGCATGATCATGCCGGCGATGCAGTTCGTGTCCTACCTCAGCTACGTGCTCATCGCCGTCGCAGGCGGCCTGAAAGTGGCTTCGGGGCAGATGACGTTAGGTGACGCGACCGCGTTCATCCAGTACTCCCGTGAGTTCTCCCAGCCGATCTCCGAGATGGCCGGAGTGGCGAACATGCTGCAGTCCGGTGTCGCCTCCGCGGAGAGGACATTCGAACTGCTGGATGCCGAGGAGGAAGAACCCGACGACGCACAGGAGACGCTGCCGCAGCGTACCCCGGGCCGGGTCGAGTTCTCCGAGGTCAGCTTCCGTTACACCGAGGACACTCCGCTCATCGAGAAGGTCTCGTTCACGGCCGAACCCGGTCACACGGTGGCCATCGTCGGTCCGACCGGGGCAGGCAAGACCACCTTGGTCAACCTGGTGATGCGCTTCTACGAAATCACCGGTGGCCACATCTACCTCGACGGCACCGACACCCAGGACCTGACCCGAGCAGACCTGCGATCCCACGTGGGCATGGTGCTCCAGGACGCATGGCTGTTCGAAGGCACCATTCGAGAGAACATCCGGTACGGCCGACTCGACGCGACCGACGAAGAGGTCATGGCTGCTGCGCAGGCAACTATGGTCGATCGCTTCGTGCGACAGCTTCCCGATGGATACGACACGGTCATCGACTCCGACGGCGGCAGCGTCTCTGCCGGTGAACGTCAGCTCATCACGATCGCGCGGGCGTTCCTCGCCGACCCGTCACTGCTCATCCTCGACGAGGCGACATCTTCGGTCGACACCCGTACGGAGGTTCTCGTCCAACAGGCCATGGCTGCTCTGAGAACGGACAGAACATCGTTTGTCATCGCACACCGCCTGTCGACGATCCGTGATGCCCACACCATTCTGGTGATGGAGGACGGAGCCATCGTCGAACACGGCAACCACGAGGAGCTGCTGAACGCGGAAGGAGCGTACTACCGCCTCTACATGTCACAGTTCCGTGGAGAGGATGCGGAGGAGCAATTCACCGCCGAGGTGCTCGCTGAGTCAGAGACCGAGATCGGAATCGTCGTCGAAGATCGTACGGACACGGATGCCGCTGACAACGTCTATGGCGCTGACGACGCTGAGTCTGCGGAGGGAAGTCACGACGGCGGGCCCGCCGCCAGGGGGCTGAAGGGCGACACAGTCACGGACACCTGAACCCATTGCGACTGATGACATGGTCGCAACCGGCGAATCGGCCCCTCCAGCTTCGGCTGTGGGGGCCGAAGCCATCTCATTTCGAAAGTAACGATTATCGGCCCTAGATGACCGTCTGTACACAATCGTGACATGGGCTCGTCCCTGCTCTCACGCTGTCCCTGGTGCTGTGCCTGGAGAGAAAGTCGTGGTGGACGGAGGAACCAGCACCGAAATAGGCAGGACGAACCGTTCTCCGGACCAGGACGATGTCTCAAACGGATAAACATTCTGAAATTACTCAATCACATTTCCGTCATGAACTAAAAGACCAAAAGTCGCGACCCGCTAACTACGGACGTATGGTCCATTTCATCACCGAACACGGCAGCCACGCAGATCTCTGGAAGGATCATCATGAAACGGCTGGCACTTGCAGCAAGCATCGCACTGGCGATCTCCACGCTCGGAGTCGGTCCGGCGACCGCGAGCACATTGACCACAGCTGAAGCATTGGCTGCGCACGAAGGCACGGAGTCTCCGAGTGAAGACGCCGCCGATCCCGGTGAAGCAGACGAGCCCGGTGCTGACGCTTCCGCCCCGGGCGCAGGCACGAATGAGGCAGAGGGTGATGCCGAGGCCACCGAGCCACCTGAGGACGAGGCAGCCGATCCTGATGCAGCTGAAGACGGAGCGGAGAAGGACGGCGCTGCCGATGATGCAGAGAAAGCCGAGGCGATCGATGCCGGCTTCTCCCTCGAGAAGACGGAGATGACCGCCGAAGAGATCGGTGACCCCAACCAGGGCGTCCGGTACACCGTCGATTCCCTCGAAGCTGGGGACGTCGTCACCGCTGAACCCGGTGAGGCCACCTCGACGACAGTCGAGAGCGACGGTGCATTCACCGGGACGATCCTCGGCAACACGGAGCTCAAGACCGGTGACACTCTCGATGTCACAGTCACCGTCAAGCGTGAGGGAGCGGAATCGAAGACCTTCAGTGGCAGCGTCGAGGTCGTGGCTCCCGATGATGAGGAGCAGGAGGCAGACCTTACAGTTTCGCCGAAGACTCAGAACTTGGACGCCTTCATGAACGACGGTGTCCAGATCACCCTCGTCAACTGCGTGATGGACGAAGAGGTCATTTTCCGCATCGCTCGCAAGGGCGACCCAGACACCACCATCTGGGAGGACTCACAGATGGCCGGTGAAGATGCGGCCGGTTCCACCACGTTCATCCCTGGCACGGGCGGTGAGGGCTGGGTTGGTGACTTCGTGGTCACGGCTTCGTGCGGCGACGAGAGTGCGGAGACGACCTTCACCGTGACCGATGGTGACGGCGACGATGCGAACTCGGATCTCACCGTTTCGCCCAAGACTCAGAACCTGGAGGAGTTCCTCAACGACGGAGTCCACATGACATTCGTCAACTGCCATGTAGACGAAGAGGTGACGTTCAAGGTGAGCACCAAGAACGACCCCGACACCACCATCTGGGAAGAGGCGCAGCAGGCCGGTGAAGACGCAGCCGGGCATGCCAGGTTCATGCCCCAAGGAGAAGGCGGCAAAGTGTGGGTCGACGAGTACCTCGTCAGGGTTTCGTGCGGGGACAAGAGTGCGGTGACGACCTTCACCGTGACCGGCGACGACACCGACTCCGAAGCGAAGCTTGCCATCAATCCGGTGAAGATCTCTGCAGTCGACTTCATCAACCGAGACAAGGGTGTGACGATCACTGTCACCAAATGTGAACCGGGCAGCGAGGTCAAGTTCGAGGTCTGGGGACTCGAACCCAGTGAGAAGCTCTACGAACAGAGCGCCGAGGCGAATGAGAACGCAGCGGCCTCGGTTCAGATCTACGGACTCGGCGACGATCCCGCACCCTACGTCGGCACCTACACAGTGTTTGCGATGTGCGCGGACCAAGCGGAGATGGAAGCCGAATTCCTCGTCACCAGCAACCGTGGCGGCACTGATGGCGGCAACGGTGGCGAGGCCGGCGAGTCCGGCCCAGCGGATGATCCCGGCAACGCCGGCTCGATGCCGCGCACCGGTGCCGAAATCACCGGCCTCGGCGCCGGAGCAGTGTTGATCTTGGGAGGTGCAGCGACAGTTCTCTTCGCCCGCCGCCGCTCACAGCTCGGGCAGTGATCGGTGACCCGACGGGTTGGTGAGTACCCCCGGCCCGTCGGCGCGAATCGACACTGACAGAAGGGCGTTCGGCCCCGGTGCATCGACTCATCGAATCTGCAGATGAGCCAGTGCACCGGGGCTGAACTGCGTGCCATGACCCAAACATCGAGCCTGTGTCGGCACCAACTCGCGGGCATGCCTTCTGAGTACCGTCGGACCCTTGTCGCACAAGGAACTGCGGTCCTAGATTGACGCTTGTGGCGGCAAGGCTGCTTCCACAGATGTTCACAGCCGGTCAATGAGGATCCACCGGCACCGATAGAGGAGGAAAAATGTCGAACCCCGGTCAGCCGATCATCGAAAAGGGGTCACAAGGCGACGTCGTCAAGAGGGCACAGCGAGCACTGCGCAGAGTGCCGGATCATTCAGTGGCGGTCGACGGAATATTCGGACCCGTCACGGAAGAAGCGGTGAAGAACTTCCAGCGAGGATCTGGGCTGGACGATGATGGCATCGTCGGGCACAAGACTTGGGAAGCACTGCCTGACGGCGGACCGATGCCCGTGCTCAAGGAAGGTTCGACCCATAAAGCCGTCGCCGACCTCCAGGAAGTGCTGAAAAACGGCTCGGTCGAAGGAGACTGGCCCTCACCAGGGGAGCCCGATGGCAAATTCGGAGCCGAGACCAAGGCCGCTGTGGAGGGCTTCCAGAAGTGGGGCGAGGCTGACGTCGACGGCGTCGTCGGTGACGAGACGTGGTCGGTTGAGCTGCATGCGGCATCCGCGACTCTCGAGACGGCCGTCGGCCTCAAATGGGTTGAGGACTGACTCCGGGTCAGTCGGGAGCTGCTCGGCGACCCGAAACAGTCCATAACAATCGGATCGCGCGCCGCGCGAAGACATCAATGCGTGACACTGAAACTGAGCACCAGCTGGGCACCAACCTTGCCCGGTTCAGGTGAATCGCCGGGCAGAAGGAGAGTTCCCAGGCTCAGCTCAACGGGTGAGCAAGTTTCGCTGTCATCACGGAAGCCCGACGAGACGAACGTGAAGTTCAAGTGAGGTCACCGGTCTGTGAGCTCAGCCCCTGACCAGAGTGCGTACGGCCGAAGAGAAGAATCCCTGACCGTCGATGCCGCCGCCGTCTTCGGGTCCGAAACCGGCCTCGACAGCATGTTCGGGGTGGGGCATGAGCCCCACGACGTTTCCGGCCTCATTCGTGATGCCGGCGATGTCGCGTAGAGAACCGTTGGGGTTGGACCCCTGATAGCGGAAGACCACGCGGCCGGTGCCTTCGAGTTCGTCGAGAATCTCGTCGGTGGCGACGAACCCGCCTTCACCGTTCTTCAGCGGAATGCGAATGGTCTGTCCCTGCGTGTAGTCACCGGTCCAAGCAGTATTCGTGTTCTCCACAACCAGTTCCTGGTCACGGCAGATGAAATGCTGGTGGTCATTGCGGATGAGGGCGCCAGGCAGCAGGTGCGATTCGCACAGGATCTGGAATCCGTTGCAGATGCCAAGGACCGGCATTCCGGCGTTGGCGGCGGAGACGACAGCTTCCATGATCGGAGCGAAGCCCGCGATCGCGCCGCAGCGCAGGTAGTCCCCGTAGGAGAACCCACCGGGCAGAATGACACCGTCGACACCGGCAAGCGTGGAATCGGCGTGCCACAGGTTGACCGGCTTCGCACCGGCAAGACGAACCGCACGTGCGGCATCACGATCATCGAGGGTGCCGGGGAACGTCACAACACCGATCGAGACTCCGGACTCAGCACCCGCCTCGGCGATGGTGGCGTCGGTGACGACCGCGGTCATCAGGCTTCCTCGACGGCGCGAACGGCCACGACGTTCTCGATGACCGGGTTGGACAGGAGCTTCTCCGCCGCCTCACGAGCCTGCGCGAGAACCTCCTCGGTGACCTCACCCGCGACCTCGAGTTCGAAGCGCTTCCCCTGTCGGACCTCACCGAAACCGGTGAAGCCGAGTCGGGACATTCCACCGGAGATCGCCTTACCCTGAGGGTCAAGAATCTCGGGTTTGGGCATCACCTCAACGACGACACGTGCCATGCGTGCTCTGCTCCTTCAAGAAAGTGTTCGGGAGTTCCTCCCGCGCTCGCTGAAAGTCTATCAAGCGCGGAAGGAACTCCCGCCTTCGGTCCGAGCTGCGGACGCCACCGGTTGCCCCGGACGCCACCGGTTGCCCCGGACGTCGCCGGCAGCGTCAGGAGTCGAAGCCCATGCCCACAGCATCGAGAGCTTTGAGCAGCGGACCTCGTCGGCCTTCGTTGCTGTCGGCCTTGATCATCGCATTCGTCGTCATCTGGATGCCCAGCCAGGCCACCGGTTCGGGCGGGAAGGGCAGCGGCAGCTTGCGCACCATCTCCAGCTGGGTCAGCTCGGTGTCCTGCCCGGACAGCAGGTCGAGCATGACCGTGCCGGCGAAACGTGAAGCGCCCACGCCCAGTCCGGTGAAGCCGGCGGCCATGGCGACCTTCTTGCCGTAGGCCGTGGTGAAGAAGGAGAAGAAACGCGAACAGGTGTCGATCGGCCCACCCCATTTGTGGCTGAACTTCAGATCAGACAGCTGCGGGAAGGTCTCGTAGAAGTGCTCGGCCAGGGTCTCGAAGGTCTCGGGGCGCTGGTCGTACTTCCACGACACCTGTCTCCCGTAGTGGTAGACGGCGTCCCATCCGCCGAAGAGGATGCGATTGTCGGCCGAGAGCCGATAGTAGTGGAACCGGTTCGCGCAGTCGCCGATGCCCTGCCGTCCGCTCCAGCCGATGGACTCCAGCTGCTCATCGCTGAGCGGTTCGGTCATCAGGGCATAGTCGTAGACGGGGACGGTATGGAGACTGGCCCGCTTGAGCAGAGAGGGGAAGACGTTCGTGGCCAACGCAACGCGATTGGCTGTGATGATGCTGCAGGGAGCGGCTCTGCAGTCCTCCGAGCTCTGGGCTGTCACCAGAGTCGTGATCTGGACCGTCGACTTCCGATCACTGACATCCGTGACCTTCGTGCCTTCGAAGACTTCGACGCCGAGTTCCCGGATGACCCGCAGCAGCTCCCAGCACAGCTTGGCAGGGTTGACCATGGCGACCTCGCGCGAGTCCCAGAGGGCGCCCTTGTAGGTCGGAGACTTCACAATCTGAGCCAGCTCCTCCTGATTGTAGAAGATGAAACCGGCCTCTGGGTCATGTGCTTCTCGCAGCTCCGGGACCTGGTAGTCCTCGGTCGCGACGTCGAGTTCACCGGTGCGTTCGAACTCGACGTCCATGCCGTACCTGGTCACGGCCGCACCGATCGCATCGAGGTTCTCCCGCCCCAGCTGTGCCAGGCGTTCGTTCTCATTCGGAAGATGGGACTCACCGTTGTCATAGCCGTGGGTCAAGCTGGCTGCGCAGAACCCGCCGTTGCGGCCAGAGGCGGCCCATCCGATCGAATTCGCCTCGACCAGGACGACATGGCGCTTCGGCTCACGCTCCTTTGCCTGCAGCGCCGTCCACAGCCCGGTGAAACCTCCCCCGACGATGACGAGATCGGCCTCGATGTCGTGAGTCAGCGGCGGCAGGGGCTCCGGGCGGCGCGCGGAATCGAGCCAGAACGGCACGGTGGAGGCGTCGGCCAGTGCGGCATTGACGTCCATGTCATCTCTCCTTCTGTCTGACCGCAATCGTCTGCGGCCCGACGGCAATCGTCTGCCAACTGTCGGCATTCGTATTCTGCCTTGCGGCAATCATTGCAGGGGTGGCAACCCTCGGGTCCCAGGACCCACCTCGGCGAGGCCACCCGCCTGCCTCGGCGGGGTTCACCCTGCCATCGTCTTGATGATCTCTGTCGGACTTCCACCCGCCTTGCGCAGCACGAAGCCGACGAAGGCCAAGGCCAGGAGGGTGAGGAGGAACATCAGGGTCGAGATCGCCGCGACTTCTGGACGCAGCGCCACCCTGACGGCAGAGAAGATGTAGACCGGCCACGGGGTGTAGCCGGGCTGCTGGACGAAGCTCGAGAGGATCGTGTTGTCGAGGCTGACCGTGAACGACATCAGCGCACCGGCGAGGATGCCGGGAGCCGCGATCGGCAAAGTGATGTCCTTGAACCGATTCCACGGCGTCGCCCCCAGGTCCGCGGCTGCATCTTCGAGCTGGGAGTCGATGCCGGCCAGTCGGGCGCGCACGATGAACGTCACGATCGCCATGGAGAACATCGCGTGCGAGATGATGAGCCTGACCAGACCGTTGTTCAGCGGTGTGATGCCCCAGTCGACCCCGACGGTGACGAACCACGGGAGGAATGAGATGCCGTCGACGATCTCAGGGGTGACCAAGGTGAGGCCCAGAATCGCGGTCAGGCCCAGCGCCCACCACGCGCCCTTCGGTGCCCTGGCCAAAGCCACACCGCCGAGAGTGCCGAAGATCGTTGAGACGAGTGCGGCACCCACAGCGGCCTGGAGGCTCGTGACGACCGAGGAGATGATGATGTCGTTGTTGATCCCGGAGATGTAGGCGTCGAGGCCGAAGCCGCGGAAGTTCGCCAGCACCTTGCCGGTGTTGAACGAGTACGCAATGATGACTGCGATCGGGAGGAACAGGTAGGCGAAGACCAGGATCCCCCAGACGTGGAGTCCGATGTCTGTCGGGGTTCGGCGGGCGAACGTATTCTTCTTCGACATCTCAGGCCCTCCCATCTTTCAGCGGCACACTGTTCAGTCGGGCCGCGATCGCCTGCCCCAGTTTGAGCAGGCCGAATCCGACCCCGACGACCGCCAGAGTCGCGAGGATCAAGATCACCGCCATGGCCGCGCCGACTGCCCAGTTCTGGGCCGTATTGAATTGGTTGGCGATGAGCTGCCCGACCATGGATCCACTGGCCCCGCCGAGGACGGTCGCCGTGACGTAGTCACCGTTGAGTGGGATGAATACGAGCAGGCACCCCGAGACGACACCTGGCATCGCCATCGGCAGCGTCACCCGCAGGAACGTCGTGACCTTGCCAGCGCCGAGGTCGTAGCTGGCTTCGCGCAGCTTCTGTCCCGAGGCATCGATGGCGACGAAGAGCGGCAGGATCATCAGCGGCAGATAGTTGTAGACGACGCCGATCTGGACCGCCGATCGCGTGTAGAGGATGTCGAGCGGTCCGTCGAGCATCCCCAGACCCTGCATCCACTTCGAGAGGAAGCCATCGGGGGAGAGCATGATCTGCCACCCCAGGGTGCGGACGAGGAAGTTCGTCCAGAACGGAACCATGACCAGGGCCAGAGCCAAGGATCTGCGGGCCGGCGAAACCTTGATGGCCAGCCAGTAGGCGAAGGGCAGGGAGATGATCAGACACAGGATAGTGCCGACGATGGAGATCCGCAGGGTCGCGAAGAACGTCGACACGAAGCTGGCCGACATGGCCTCGGGGTACCTGTCGAAGGAGAGGCGATCGGTGGCCACGGCCGTGAACTCGTCGGGTTTGTAGCCGAAGCTGTAGAAGATGACCAGCGCCACGGGAATGATGAAGAAGAAAAGCGCATACGCCCAGGTCGGGAACGACATGGCCGAGGCGCCGAAGAACCTCGCGGACATGCCTCCGGGCTTCTTATCGGGCGTTGATCTGGCTGCCTGCGTGCTCATGCTCCGCTCCTTGCCTGCGCATCGGCGTAGATCTTCGTGCGGATCTGATCGGCCGGGGTCTGCTTGCTGGGTTCAAGACGGTCGAGGACCTTCTGAGCCGGGAAGATGAGGTCCTGCTCGTCGAGTTCGGCCTTCTTCGCCTGCTCCGCCAGGCCCTTCGTGCCGATCGGGTAGCCGATGTAGTCGAGCTGTTCGACCGCGGTCTCCGGAGAGATCATCTGATTGATGAAGGCATGGGCGGAGTCGGGATGCTGAGCGCCGGTGGCGATGGCCCAGCAATCCATCCACAGGTTCGCCGAGGGAGTCGGAAACACGAACTTCCAGTTCTCAGGATCGGCCGCCTCTGACAATCCCTGTCGGGCATCGCCGTTGAAGGCCTGCAGCAAGGTGAAGCTGCCCTGGATCATGCCCGTGGCGACATTGCCGATATAGGCTTTCGTGTTCGGTGCGAGCTTGTCGAGGACGACGCGGCGTGCCTCCTCGAGTTCCTTCTCGTCCTGGGTGTTGAGGCTGTAGCCCAGAGCCGCCAGTGCGATGGCGGAGACTTCCCACGGGTCCTCGAGCAGCGAGGTGGTCCCGGCCGCTTCCTTCTGTGCGGTGTCGATGAAGTCCTGCCAACTCGTCATCTCGTGAGTGATCTTCTTCGTGTTGTAGACGAACCCCGTGGTCCCCCAGGCCTTGCAGATCGAGTACGTGTTGTCGGGATCGAAGTACTGGTGCGTGAAGTTCGGGTCCATGTGCGTGAAGTTCGGGATGAGATCGAGGTCGAGTTCCTGGAGCAGATCGTGTTTGAGCATCTGCGGAATGTTCGATCCCGTCGGCACCACCACGTCATAGCCCGAGGTTCCGCGCGAGGTGGAGAGCTTCGCGATGAGCTCCTCGTTCGACCCGTAGGAGTCGACTTGGACGAGCACGTCGTTCTTCGCTTTGAATGCTTCGATGAGTTCGGGGTTGTCGTAGTCGCCCCAGGAATAGAGGTTGAGCTTCGACTCGAGCTCACCGTCCGTGGGCGGTGAAGCGGCCATCGTCGTGTTGCGGCCACAGGCGCTCAGCGCGCCCAGGCCGACGACACCGAATCCGGCCAAGAGCGCTCGCCTGCTCAGCCTCGTAGAGGCGGCCCGGGGCGCCAGGAAATGCACATCGGGGATCCTGCCCGCCATCTCAGACACCGCTCTCATAGTCGTAGACGGCCACGTCGTCGGCATTCCAACTCAGGTCCACCTCGGCGTCGGCGGAAAGCACTTCGTTGCCGGCGGCCGGCACCCGAGCCAGGAGCTCATCGTTGTCCCCGGCCACGAGCATGTATTGGATGACGTCGCCGAGAAATGACACAGACAGGACCCGACCACGAGCGGAGTTCGCGGCCAATCCATCGGTCCCGGCAGGGGCGACGCGCATGCGTTCGGGCCGAATGGCAGCCCGCACCTTGTCTCCGACGCTCAGCGTCGAAGCCGTCCCCGACGCCGAGGCGGGTCGGATGTCGAGGGTCGTCGTTTCCATGACAGCGTTCGCCGTTCTCAACGTCGCGGTGGATCCGTTGATGTCGGTCACCTCGGCGGGGACGAAGTTCTGCTTGCCGATGAAGCCGGCCACGAAGCCGTTGACAGGATTGGCATAGATGTCTTCGCCGGAGCCGATCTGCTGGATCACGCCGTTGTACATGACGACGATCCGGTCGCTCATCGCCAGCGCCTCGTCCTGGTCATGGGTGACGAAGACGAAGGTCGTGTCCAGGCGAGTGTGGAGGCGTTTGAGCTCGAGCTGCATCTCCTCACGCAGCTTCCGGTCCAGAGCCGACATCGGTTCGTCGAGGAGGAGGACCTGCGGACGGTTGACCAGGGCTCGGGCCAGCGCGATGCGCTGCTGCTGGCCGCCGGAGAGCTGTTCGGGTTTGCGCCCGGCGAAGTCCTCCATCTGGACCAGGGCGAGAACCTCACGGACCCTCTCCGCGATCTCCGACTTCGGAGCCTTGGACTGTTTGAGGCCGTAGGCGATGTTGTCGGCGATGTTCATGTGCGGGAACAGCAGATAGGACTGGAACACCGTATTGACCGGCCGGCGGTGCGGCGGGAGGCTGACGATGTCCTTGCCGGAGAGCAGGATCGCCCCGTCGGTGGGAGCTTCGAACCCGGCGATCATGCGCAGCAGGGTCGTCTTGCCGCAGCCGGAGGGCCCCAGCAGTGAGAGGAACTCGCCCTTGCGCACCGACAGATCGAGCCTTTCGATCGCGGTGTTGTTGCCGAAGACCTTCTTCACCCCTTGAACTTCCAAGTGCTGAAGCTGTGTGGGCGTCGTTGCATCGGGAGTGGCTGTTGTGGTCATGATTGCCTTTCAGCGGCGATGGCGTCGTGGACGATGCGGCCGCCTGCGATCGTCATTTCGTTGTGCACCTCGGCGAGCCTGCCGGGGTCGAGGGCGAAGGGGTTGGCGCTGGCCAGTGCGAGGTTCGCGATCTGGCCAGGGCGAATCGTTCCGTTGGCTTCTGAACGCAGCAGATGCGCGGAACCGGAGGTGTAGGCACGCAGCGCCGTCGACAGGTCGATGGCCTGCTCGGGCAGCAGCGGAGCCGGATCGCCGGCGTCCGGATGCGAGCGGTTGACTGCCACGTGGATGGCCTCCCACGGGTTCGGCGTCGAGACCGGCCAATCCGACCCCATCGCCAAGTGTGTGCCGGCATCGGCGAAGGACTTGAAGGGATAGAGCCAGCGGGAGCGTTCGGTCCCGAGGTAGGGAAGGTTGAGGTCGAGCAGCTGCTGGTCGTGACAGGCCCACAGCGCCTGCAGGTTCGCGGTGATTCCGAGCTGAGCGAATCGGCCGATGTCGACGGGATCGACGACCTGAACGTGGGCGATGTGGTGCCGGCGAACACTGTTCCCGATGGACTCGAAGGCGTCGAGGGCCGCCTTGTTCGCCGCATCACCGATCGCATGGCAGTGGATGTCGAAGCCTGCCGCGTCGAGGGCGGCGAAGGCTTGGTGCAGGTGCTCACGGGTGAAGTAGCTGGTGCCGAATCCGCCGCAGGCGCAGCTGTATTCGGCACTCATCGCGGCGGTCCGGGATTCGACGATGCCGTCGAGCATGAACTTGACCGAGGTGGTGCGGAAAGCCCCGTGAGTTCGCCGCTGCTCGAGCAGGGCTGCGACCTGGGCGTCGATGTCGTCGACGTCACGGGGCCACCACAGGCTGCCGACGACCTCGGCGCTCAGATCGCCTGTGTCCTCTGCTTCGATGTAGGCGTCGAAGGGGGAGCGGTGGCCGGAGTAGTCGCCGACGATGGCGTCCATCCAGGCGGTGACGCCGAACGCATGGAGGTAGGACTGTCCGGCGAGGAGTCCGGCGCGGATGTCGGCGTCGGAGGCGGCCGGGACATGGGCGGAGACGAGATCCATGGCAGATTCGTGCAGGCACCCGGTCGGTGCTCCCGCTGCGTCCTTCTCTATCACGCCACCGGGCGGGGTGGGTGTGGAGGCATCGAGGCCAGCGAGATCCATGGCCCGCGTGTTCACCCACGCCGAGTGGTGGTCCGCGCTGAGCAGGATGACGGGCCGGTCCGGGCTCAGTTCGTCGAGGAGCACAGCGGTCGGTGCACCGCCGGGAAAGTCGGCCATCGACCAGCCGCCGCCGGTGACCCAGCTGTCGTCTGTCGTTCCGGCGGCGGTGCCGGTGCCGGGGGCGGTCGCGGTCACATAGCCGCGAATCATCTCAAGTGAGGCCTCGAGGTCCTGTGCTTCGCTGAGATCGCAGGCCAGGGACTCCTGTCCGCCGAAGGTGGTGTGCACATGGGCGTCGACGAACCCGGGTGTGATCAGCTTTCCCGTGGCCGTGATGGTGTGTTCGGAAGGGTCGGCGGCCGCTCCGGTGCCGATCTCGGTGATGATTCCATCGCGGATGCTGATGCGGTTCGCAGGCAGGACCGAGTGTCCGTCGAAGATGCTGACGTCGAGTACGTCGAGGTTCATGTTCCTCCCGACTTCCTTGTCGAAGGTGAGGCCGAGCGCGCTGGAGGCGCTTGGCAGGATGTCATTGTATGTCCGCCGAGGCATCGGGCCACAGGGCTCGGACCGGCTGTTATCCGTTCGTGTCCGAGCCCGTGACCGGCAGCCCGCGGCAGAGTGTCAGGACGTGAAGATGGTGTCCTGCCATTCGTGGTGCGGGCCCTCGTGTTGGTCGATGAAGACGTGCTTGACCTGTGTGTACTCATCGAGCGAGTACTGGCTCATGTCCTTTCCGAATCCGGAGGCCTTATATCCGCCGTGAGGCATGTCGGAGACGATCGGGATGTGCTCGTTGATCCACACGCATCCGGCTTCGATGTCGGCCGCAGCACGCAGCGTCCGGTTCGTGGTCGTCGTCCAGGCGCTCGCCGCCAACCCGTAAGGGGTGTCGTTGGCCAGTTCGATGGCCTCGTCATCGGTGTCGAAGGCGATCGCGACGAGGACGGGTCCGAAGATCTCCTCACGCCATACCTCGGCGTCGGTGTCGATTCCGCTGATGAGGGTGGGTGTGTAGTACGCCGTTGAGTCGATGTCTCCGGGCAGAGCCTCGCCGAGGTGGTTCGTCGTCGGGATCGCTGCGCCGCAGTGGATCGTGGCCCCGGCTGCCCGGGCGCGGTCGACCATCTCGGCGACGCGTGAGCGGTGGGTCAGCGAGATGAGGGAGCCCATGTCAGTGGCGGGGTTCGACGGGTTGCCCAAGCGGACGCCTTCCATGAGTTCGGTGACGCGGGTAGTGAAGGCCTCGAAGTGTTCGCGGGCGACGATGGCCCGGGTCGCCGCGGTGCAGTCCTGGCCGGAGTTGATGAGCGAACCGGCCACGGCACCGCGGGCGGCGGCTTCGATGTCGGCATCGTCGAAGACGACGAACGGGGCCTTGCCGCCGAGTTCGAGGTGGACGCGAGAGCCCTTCGCCGCGGCGAGTTCCATGATGCGTCGGCCCACCTTCGTCGATCCTGTGAACGAGGACATGACGACATCGGGGTGAGTGATGAGTGCTTCACCGGCCTCGAGCCCGTCACCGGCGATGATGTTGATAACACCAGGGGCGAAGCCAGCGGCGGTGGCAGCCTCGGCGAGGATGAGTGAGGTCCCGGGAGTCATCTCCGAGGTCTTGAGCACGATCGTGTTGCCGGCTGCGACGGCGGGGAAGATCTTCCATGCGGCCATCTGCAGCGGGTAGTTCCACGGCGCGATGGAGCCGACCACGCCGAGGGGTTCGCGCCTGGTCATCGACGTCGACTTCTCCCAATAGGTGCCGGCGGCCAAACCGGTGAGCTGCCGGGCGGCCCCGGCGAAGAACTTCGCGTTGTCGATTGAGCCGGGCACATCGAATTCCTTGGCCAGGCGGATGGACTTGCCTGTCTGCTGCGACTCGAGTTCGGCGAGTTCGTCGGCGCGAGCCTCGAGCTGGGCGGCGAGGCCGAGCATCAGCTCCGCGCGCTCGCCAGGGGTGAGTGCTTTGAAGGCGGGATAGGCGGCCTTCGCCGAGGCGACGGCTTCATTGACATCCTCGGCGTTGGCGAGCGTGTACTCACCGATCGTCTCACCGGTGGCGGGATTGATGAGCGTGAAGCTGTCACCGCTGCCTTCGTGATAGGTGCCGTTCCAATAATGCATGTCGTCACTTCCAACCGAGTTTGCACGTCTGTGTGTGAGCCTGCGCGGAGCAGTGTGGGCCTGGTCACACACAGTATCGGAATCAGTGGGTTGAATCCACCGATTCCGTTGTGTGAGACGGTTTCGAGGTGAAAACAATTACCACCCAGCATATTCCCCTGCTGAATCAGTGGTCGCGCCTGCGATTTTCGCGCTATGTCGTTGCTTGCGGCCGGGGTCAGCGCGCGTCTCGAGACAACGCCGCACCGCCGATACCACTGTTCGTGCAGCGTTGTATCGGCGGTGCGGCGTTGTCTCGGTGTGAGAGGCTGCCCGGCTGTGACCAGCCTCAGCCGGGGAACTTCTGGCCGGTGAGCCGTTCGAAGGCCTCGATGTAGCGGGCACGGGTCTTGTCGACCACCTCGGCGGGAAGGGGTGGCGGGGGAGTGTCCGAGGACTTGTCCCAGCCGGACTCACCAGTCAGCCAGTCGCGGACGAACTGCTTGTCGAAGCTCGCCTGCGGCTGACCCGCTTCGTAGCTCGCCGCATCCCAGAAGCGCGAGGAATCCGGGGTCAGCACCTCGTCGCCGAGGACCATCGTCCCGTCAGGCAGTGTCCCGAACTCGAACTTCGTGTCGGCGAGGATGATGCCGCGTTCACGGGCGATCGCTTCGGCCCGCTGGTAGATCTCGATCGTCAGGTCGCGGACCTTCTTTGCTGCTTCGGTGCCGATGGTCTCTGTGATCTGGGCGAAGCTGACGTTCTCGTCGTGGTCTCCCAGATCGGCCTTGGTCGCGGGCGTGAAGATCGCGGGCTCCAAGCGGTCGGCTTCGATGAGGCCCGCCGGCAGCTGGATCCCGCACACGGAGCCTGTGGCCTTGTAGTCAGCCATCCCGGAGCCGGTGAGGTAGCCGCGGGCCACGCATTCGATGGGCAGCATCGACAGGTTCTTGACGATGAGGCCGCGACCGGCCACTGCCTCAGGGACATCGGAGCTGATGACATGGTTGCCGATGACCTCGGAGAGCTGGTCGAACCACCACAGGCTCAGCCCGGTCAGCACCTTCCCCTTGTCCGGGATCTCGGAGTCGAGGACCCAGTCATAGGCGGAGATGCGATCCGAGGCGACCATGAGCAGCTGCTTCGCCGAAGCCGCATCGGCGGCCGTGTCGGGAATGTAGAGGTCGCGGACCTTGCCCGAGTAGACGTGCGTCCAACCCGGAAGTTCGGGCGCCGCGGAGTCGAGCCCCGCCGCAGCCGGTGCCTCTTCGGGCGCAGGGTAGATGTCGGCCACGGTGATCTGCCCACGAGCGGCCACTTCGGCGATGTCGGTGCGATGCTGCTCACCGTCCCACTTGACCTCGGCCACAGCGGCATAGGCCTTGGCCCGGGCTTCGTGGAGTCCGGTGCCCAGCGAGACGACGGAGAGCACACGTCCGCCGGCGGTGACGATGTCTCCGGTCTCGGCGACGTCCTCGGAGATGACGGTGTCCTCGGGGGCGAATCCGGCTCCCGTGTCTGTGGCACGAGCGGTCCCGGCGTGGAGGATGTGGACGTCCTCGAGCCCATCGGCCGTGTTGAGGCCGCGGATGATGTCGCCGGTGCGCGGAGTGTTCGGGTAGTTCTCGGCGGCCATGACCACGGTCACCGAGGTCCGCGGATCCCAGTCGAGTTCACCGACCTCGTCGAGGCGCCCCTCGGCGGCGGCGAGCATGGTCTGGCCCAGCGGGCTGCGCAGACGTGAGAGCACGGACTGGGTCTCTGGATCGCCGAAGCGGACGTTGAACTCGACGACCCGCATGCCCTTCGATGTCAGGGCGAGTCCGCAGTAGAGTAGCCCGACGAACGGGGTGCCGCGGCGGGTCATCTCGTCGACGACCGGCTGGGCGACGGTGTTGACGATGTCGTCGACCGTGCCGGCCGGGATCCACGGCAGCGGCGAGTAGGCGCCCATGCCCCCGGTGTTCGGGCCGCTGTCACCATCGCCGATGCGCTTGAAATCCTGAGCGGGAGCCAGCGGCAGAGTGTGCTGGCCGTCGCAGAGGACGAACAGGGAGACCTCGGGGCCGTCGAGATAGTCCTCGATGACGACCCTGTCTGAGACCTCGAGGCAGGAACTGGCATGAGTCAGCGCCTCGGCACGGTCCGAGGTCACGACGACGCCCTTGCCCGCGGCCAGGCCATCGGCCTTGACTACGTACGGAGCACCGAAATCATCCAGGGCGGCGGCCGCCTCCTCGGAGGTATAGGCGACCACGGTGCGTGCGGTGGGCACATTCGCGGACTCCATGACCTCCTTGGCGAACGCCTTCGAGCCTTCGAGGACCGCGGCCTCGGAGCTGGGTCCGAAGACCGGGAACGAGGACTCACGCAGGGCGTCGGCGACCCCGGCGACCAGTGGCGCTTCGGGGCCGATGACCACGAGATCGACGTCGAGTGCCTCCGCCAGCGCCGTGACTGCGGTGGAGTCGTTCATATCGACGGCTTCGGTGTGCGCGATCGCTGCGATTCCCGGGTTGCCGGGTGCTGCGATGACGGCGTCGACCTGGGGGTCGCGACTGAGAGCAAGGACGAGGGCGTGTTCGCGGGAGCCCGAACCGATGACAAGAACCTTCACCCCACCAGCCTATAAGGTCGTAGGCTTGAGTGCGTGACTCGTTCCACTTTCGTTTCCGCCGACGCCGCCGAGTTGGCCTTCGTCGAGCGCAGCGGGTTCGTCGAATCCCGCCACATCGGTTCCGCCGTCGTCCTCGACCCGGATGGATCACCCCTGATCAGTCTGGGTGCGCCGGGGGCTCCCGTGTTCACCCGGTCGAGCCTCAAACCGCTGCAGGCGATTGCCGCGATGAGTCTCGGAGCGCAGGTGTCCGGCACCTGGGCGGCACTGGCGACCGCGTCCCACAAATGCGAGGCCGGCCACGCCGAGGCGGTTGCCGGGATGCTCGAATCCGCCGGCTTGAGCGTAGATGACCTGCAATGCCCGTCCACTCACCCCGCCGACGGTGCCTTCCGTCGCAGCCTCCAGGAGACCGCGCGTCGTCTCGGGCGAGACGACACCGATCCGGCTTCGCCCCTGTACTTCAACTGCTCCGGCAAGCATGCGGCGTTCCTCATGGCCGCGGCGGCCATCGGTGCGGAGTCCGCAAGCTACCTCGACCCGAACCATCCCGTGCAGAAGAGGGTCGCCGAAGTGGTCGAAGCCTTCGCCGGTGAGGCGCCGGCAGCAGTAGGCACCGACGGCTGCGGTGCTCCCGTCTTCGCACTCAGCCTCACCGGGCTGGCCCGGGCGATCGGCCGTGTGGTGCGACTGGGCAGTGCAGACGCTTCCACAGCAGAGGAGGACCCGAGGACCACCTCGGCGTGGGAACCGTATGTCTCCTACGCGAGCGAGGCTCGCACGGTCATGGGCGGCGTATTCGCAGACCCGTGGGCGATCGAAGGTCACGGCAAGCCGAATACGACGGTCATCGAGAGCCTCGGGGTCTTCGCCAAGGGCGGGGCCGAAGGCGTGATCGCGATGTCGACGAAATCCGGGTACTCGGTCGCACTGAAATGTCTCGACGGATCCTCCCGACCGACGACGTGGGTCGCGCTCAACCTGCTGGAGCTGGCTGGCGCATTCGACGACGAATACCGGGTCTCCGCGATGCACGAATGCACACTCGAGGATCTGTACCCGCACATCGTCGACCCGATCACCGGCGGCACCGATTCCGAGGGACGGACGAGCATTGTGGGCAGGCTCGGGCTGGGCGAAGATGTAGCGAAGATCAGGTAAGAGAGAGGGTCACTGATGGCGATTCGCAGAAGGATTGACACAGACGAGGGGCGCAACGCGCTCGAGATGTGGGTGGCGCACTCCAAGGCTGACGCGGCACCGGCAGACCGGTCGACCCTGGCCACGGCTGTGCGGTTCACGTTAGAGGAGCTCGCGTCACGGGCGGAGGGCAACAGCGTCGAAGTCCGCGTCCCGCCCTTCGGCGTCACCCAGTGCATTCCCGGTCCTCGGCACACCCGCGGCACACCGCCCAACGTCGTCGAAACCTCGGCACAGGTGTGGCTGGAGATCGTGACCGGCAAGACCGAATTCTCCGCCGCGCTCGCCGAAGGCTCGGTTGACGCCTCGGGCACGCGCGCCGACATCAGCGACTTCGTCCCCTTGTACACCTCAGCAGAATTGGAAGGTCGGCGATGAACGCCCAGATCACCCAGACCACCTCATTCATCGGCGGACGCCATGTCCCCTCCCTGACCACCTACGCCAACGTCGACCCGGCCACCGGCGAACACCTCGGCGATGTCTCCCGCGGCGGAGCCGACGAGGTCGACCGTGCGGTCAAGGCAGCGGCCCGGGCGCAGAGGGAATGGAGGCGCTCGAGCACCGAGGAGCGGTCGAAGCTGCTGGTCACTACCGCCGAAGTGATCCGAGCCAACCGCGATGAGATGGCCGCACTGGAATCCGAGGACACCGGCAAACCGCTGACCCAGGCCTACGCCGATGTCGACGTCTGCGCCCGCTATTTCGAGTTCTACGGCCACACCATCGAGTCCTACTACGGGCACTCGATCCCCATGGCCGAGGACATGCATGTCTACACCCGCCGCGAACCCTACGGCGTGACCGGGCACATCGTGGCCTGGAACTACCCGCTCCAACTCATCGGACGTGCCGCCGCGACCTCGCTGGCCACCGGCAACTGCGCGGTGGCCAAACCCGCCGACGAGACGCCGCGCTCCACGGTCCGCCTGGCCGAACTCATCCATTCCGTTGGCTTCCCCGCCGGTGCGTTCAATGTGGTCACAGGCCTGGGCGCCGAGGCGGGGGCTGCGTTGGCAGCCCACCCGGGCATCGCTCACCTGGGCTTCGTCGGCTCGACTCAGATCGGTTCACAGATCGCCCACGCCGCCGCAGATCGGGTCATCCCGACGGTGCTCGAACTGGGCGGAAAGTCCGCGAACGTCGTCTTCTCCGATGCCGATGTCGACGCGGCAGTCCCGTCCCTGGTGCGTTCGATCATCCAGAACGCCGGCCAGACCTGCTCGGCCGGGTCCCGACTCATCGTCGCCCAGGACATCCACGCCGAGGTGGTGGAGAAGATGGCGGCCGCGATGGAGAAGGTCACAATCGGCTACGGCATCGACGACCCGATGCTCGGACCCCTGATCTCGAAGAAGCAGCAGTCCCGTGTCGAAGGGTTCCTCTCCGACATCGGCAACGCCCAGATCATCACGGGAGGGACCAGGCCCGAAGGTCTCGCCGAGGACCTCACCGGCGGTGCCTTCATCACCCCGACGCTCGTCGACAACGTGTCCCCGGGCTCGAGGATCGCGCAGGAGGAGGTCTTCGGCCCCGTCGTCGTGGCCATGACCTTCGGCGACGAAGAGGAGGCGATCTCCCTGGCCAACGGCACCGACTACGGATTGGTCTCGGCCCTGTGGACGCAGAACATCTCCCGGGCTCATCGGGTCGCCGCCGAGGTCGAAGCCGGGCAGGTCTTCATCAACACATACGGAGCCGGCGGGGGAGTGGAGCTGCCCTTCGGCGGGTTCAAGAAGTCCGGCTACGGCCGTGAGAAGTCCATCGAAGCCTTCGACGAGTACACGCAGACGAAGACCGTTGTCGTGAAGCTGTGAGGTCCTGACGCTGTGAAGCGGACTGGTCACGGTCGTCGATGACACCTGCCGTCCTCGGACTGGTGCTCTTCGCCTCGCTCGCCCATGCCCTGTGGAACATCGCGGCGAAGTCGGTGTCCGGCAAGGGGTACGCCTTCGTGCTGGCCTATCACGGGCTGTCGGCGATCCTGCTGACCCCGATCGCGATCTGGCTGCTCGCCTCCGGAACACATGAGTTCAGTCTGGGCCTGCTGGGCGCCGCCGCACTCAGCGCGGTCTTCCACATCGCCTATTCGGTCTCCCTGCAGTCCGGCTATGACCATGCCCCGTTGGGCGTCGTCTATCCCACGGCGCGCGGGGTCGGACCGATCATCACGATCATCGTCGCAGTGCTGTTCCTGGGTGAGCGGCCCACGGCACCTGAGATCATCGGCGCCTTCATCGTCCTCGCTGGCATCGCCGTCGTGACCGTGCACCCAAAGCGGGCGGGCGGAAGCCGGACGGCAGACGGAGGTCACGGGACAAACAGCCACGGCGTGGGTCGTGGTCTGGCCTGGGGCGGCTTGATCGGAACCTTCATCGCCTCGTACACACTGTGGGACGACTTCTCCGTCAACCACATCACCGACTCACCGCTGCTCTACTTCGCCCTCTCCGAAATCTGCGTCGCGACCATCATGGCGTTGGGCATCGTGACGATCCCAGGCGGTGCAGGACGTCGCGCGGACTTCACATCGATCCTGGCCGGGCACAGAAGGGCTCTGCTCACCGTCGCCATCCTCTCCCCGCTGGCGTACCTGCTCGTCCTCTATGCGATGCAGCAGGCGCCGGTGTCCCTTGTCGCTCCCGTGCGGGAGACCTCGATCATCGTCGGCACACTGCTGGCCTGGTGGCTCTTCGGAGAGAAGGACATCGGCATGAAGCTGACCGGCGCGGTGGTCGTCGTCGCCGGCATCGGCCTCATCGCCCTCGGGTAAGATTCCCAGATTCCCACCCCGGGCCACCGCTGGGCAAAAGTGCTGACGTTGAGCACTTGTGCCCTACGCCAGCACTTTTACCCAGCGCTAATGCAGTTGGAGGCGCAGCTTCAGCGCTTCTTCGCCGCCTTCCGGCGGAGCACGCGGACCACTCGTGTTGGGCACACAGCGTGTGAGAGGACGGCCTGGGAAGTCGACCCGAGGATCGTCGACACGAAACCGCCGCGGCCGCGGGAGCCGATGATCATGAGTTCGGCGGTGTAGGTGGCACTGATGAGCACCTCGGTGGCGGGGGCATCGAAGATCGACCAGCGAACGTCAACATCGGGGAACTCCTCTTGGAGGGACTGCACCGCTTCTTCACGCGAGGTCACGGCTTCGTCGTACATCTTCTCGAGATGTGTTTCGCTGGGCATCCATTCCGGCGAGAGCACGTGGGCCGCGGTGATGCCGACCAGGTGCAGCGGCAGACCATAGATCCGAGCCTGCAGCGCGGCCTCACGCAGGACCGGCCCATCGGTCTCGAACGGATCGATCGCGGCGACGATCTCACCGGTGAAGTCGGGGCGCCTGTCGCCGGATTCGGCGGTGGTCGTCTGCGCGTCGGAGGAACGCACAGGCAGGTCGATCGGCAGGGGCCGCTCGGGCATCGGTCGTTGGGGCCAGGTGCTGGGGATGACCACGGTGGGGCAATGACCGTGCGCGGGCATCGCCAAGGCCACCGACCCCAACAAGCGGCCGGCGAACCCACCGCGACCGCGAGCGCCGATGACCGCGAGATCGGCATTCTTCGAGTTGTCGACCAACGCCCCAGATGCATCTCCCGGGAAAACCACGGTCGACACCGGCACCGAGGCATCGGTGACGGTTCGTGCGTTGTCATCGACGAGCTTCTGCACCGACCTCTTGACCTCCGCGTCGAAATCGGCCGGGTAGACGATGTCCGCTTGGGTCATATTGACGCCGGGAACGGTGTACGCCGCCACGAGGCGAATCTCGGAAGAGGTCAGTTGTGCGTGTTTGATCGCCCACTGCAGTGCGCATTGACTGTTGGCGGAGCCGTCGACTCCGACGATGATCGTATGAGACATGTCCACCCCTATGTGAGAAGCCTTGCTGTGTCTGCTTCCACCTTATGGGATCGGCCGCATAACTGCCTGGGAGTCGGCGAAAGAGTTCTCGACTAGACTGTCCGCGACGTGAAATGCGGGCGCCATCGACCCGCCACCGACACTGCTGCCCAAGGAGATCATGAAGGACCAGATCGACGTCGCCGTTCGTCGCAGCCCCAAGTATTCGGTATTCATGGGACTCGGCGCGATCCTCGGCGTACTCGTCGCGGGCGTGCTCACGCTCTTCGTTGATCCCGCAGCGATGCCCACCGGCTACACAGTGGCCAAGGGAGCGGGGCTGCTGCTGCTCGTCCTCGCCGTGGGCGGACTGTTCCTCGGCGGTCTGCTGGCAGTGCTCCTCGACTGGATAGGTCGGAGGAAGTCACGCAAGTATCGCGTCGACGCGGAGATCGACATGGTCGATGATCCGAAGGAGATCGCGCGTCGTCGCATCGCCGAAGCCAACGGCGAAGACCCCGATGCCGGTGTCACCTCGGTCGACACCTCGATGGGGGAAGCAGCTGACGGCAACCGCCCTGACAGTGACAGTGCCGAGGACGAGCCCCGAAACGAAGCCCCGAGTTCCGGAGTCTGATCCTCTTGTGAAGCAGAGCTCACCGATGTGAGACAATCTTTCACGTGGCAAGAGGAGACGGGCAACTAACGCACGAAATCGACCCCCTGGATCGCGGACCTCAGGATGCTTGTGGAGTATTCGGAGTCTGGGCGCCGGGCGAGGAAATAGCCAAACTCACCTACTTCGGGCTCTACGCTCTGCAGCACCGCGGACAGGAGTCCGCGGGCATCGCTGCCAGCAATGGCAAGCAGATCCTGATCTACCGCGACATGGGCCTGGTTTCGCAGGTCTTCCATGAGCGGGATCTCGAACTTCTGCAGGGACACATCGCGCTCGGGCATACGCGGTATTCGACGACGGGCTCACCCTCGTTCGAGAACGCCCAGCCCACGCTGGGACCCACCCCGTTCGGGACAGTGGCACTGGCACACAACGGAAATCTGACGAACTTCGATGAGCTCGAGGCTCTGGCTGACGGCCGTCGCGACGACGCCGACCAGGTCGTCAAGGACGCGACGAAGAAGGTCAGTCGGACTCGACCCTTCCGCGACTCCTCCAATGACACCTCCCTGGTCACCGAGCTCTTCGCCACCGAAGAGGGCGAGAACCTCACTGAGGCCGCGCTCAATCTCCTACCCAAGGTCGACGGTGCATTCTCCCTGGCCTTCATGGACGAGAACACCCTCTACGCCGCGCGTGATCGTCACGGGGTCAGGCCGCTGTCGCTGGGCCGGATGGAGAACGGCTGGGTTGTGGCATCCGAGACCTCGGCTCTCGACATCGTCGGTGCCTCCTTCGTGCGCGACGTCGAACCGGGCGAACTCATCGCCATCGACGAAGACGGTCTGCGTTCCTTCCGCTTCGCCGAACAGGACCAGGCTCGCTGCGTATTCGAGTACGTGTATCTGGCCCGGCCCGACAGCGTGCTCAACGGCAAGACCGTGCATGCGGCCAGGACTCAGATGGGCCGCCAGCTGGCCGACGAGTACCCCGTCGATGCCGATCTCGTCATCGCCACACCCGAATCGGGAACACCAGCCGCCGTCGGCTATGCCGAGCAGTCAGGCATACCCTTCGGCCAGGGGCTGATGAAGAACGCCTATGTCGGCCGCACATTCATCCAGCCCTCGGACACCCTGCGACAGCGCGGCATCCGACTCAAACTCAACCCGCTGCGCGAGAACATCGAGGGCAAACGCCTCGTCGTCGTCGACGACTCGATCGTGCGCGGCAACACTCAGCGCGCGCTCGTACGAATGCTCCGCGAGGCGGGAGCGAAGGAGATCCATGTGCGCATCTCCTCTCCACCGGTCAAGTGGCCCTGCTTCTACGGCATCGACTTCGCGACCCGGGCCGAGCTCATCGCCAACGGCCTGAACATGGACGAGATCCGTGACAACCTCGGCGCCGATTCCCTGGGATACATCTCCCTCGACGGGATGGTCGAGGCCACCCAGCAGGAGCGCAGCCAGCTGTGCACCGCCTGCTTCTCAGGCGAATACCCGATTCCTGTCAACAACACCCCCGCCGACAAAGGATGTTGAGTTGAGCACCGATCCAGCTAAGTCCACCACCTATGCCGCTGCCGGCGTCGACGTCGAGGCAGGTGACCGCGCCGTCGAACTGATGAAGTCCGCGGTCGGTGCCACACACAACGCGAATGTCGTCGGCGAAGTGGGCGGTTTCGCCGGACTCTTCGACGTCTCAGTGCTCAAGGACTTCGAACGCCCGCTGTTGGCCTCATCGACCGACGGCGTCGGCACGAAGGTCGCGATCGCACAGGCCCTCGACAAGCACGACACCATCGGCTATGACCTGGTGGGCATGGTCGTCGACGACATCATCGTGTGCGGTGCCAAGCCCCTGTTCATGACCGACTACATCGCCTGCGGCAAAGTCGTGGCCGAGCGCATCGCGGACATCGTCCGGGGCATCGCCGAGGCGTGTGCAAGTGCCGACGTCGCCCTAGTCGGCGGGGAGACCGCCGAACACCCGGGCCTGCTCGGGGTCGACGACTACGATGTCGCCGGAGCCGCCACAGGTGTCGTCGAGGCCTCCAAACTGCTGGGACCTGATAAGGTCTCCGCCGGTGACGTGCTCATCGGGTTGCCATCTTCTGGCATCCACTCGAACGGGTACTCCCTGGTCAGGCACATCATCGCCGAGGCGGGTTGGGGTCTGGATCGCAACGTGCCGGAATTCGGCCGCACCCTGGGTGAAGAGCTCCTCGTCCCCACCCATGTCTACACCGGCGAACTCAACGCCCTCTTCTCTGCTCTGCCCGATGCCGTTCATGCGGTCTCGCATGTCACCGGCGGGGGACTGTCTGCCAATGTGGCGCGCGTGCTGCCGAAGGGCCTCGTGGCGAAGATGTCCCGAGCTTCGTGGGAGATCCCTCCGGTCTTCTCCACCCTCGGCGATCTGGGCGGAGTCCCGCAGGAAGACCGTGAACGGACCTGGAACCTCGGCGTCGGCATGGTCCTCGTGGCCTCTGCTGAGTCCGTTGACAGTGTGCTCGCAGCCTCACCAGGCTCATGGGTGCTCGGTGAAGTCAGGGTCGATGACGGTTCACTGGCCTCCGAACTCGACTACGTCCAGGGCGCCAAGGGCGTCGACGGCGGAGCCTCAATCCTCGCTTAAGGCTTTGTGAGCGCAAGGCTGAAGGCGCTGTGGGAGCAGCCGCCGTCGGTGCAACGGCCAGCCGGCCCTGAAATGCCCCGTTCGCCCTGAAACGTCCCGTCAGCTCTGAAGCGTCTCGTTGCTGAGGTTGTCAGTGCGGCTGCCGGGGTGTGGTGGTCGAGTACCTGTAGGAGTTGGCGCGCAAGAGTATGAGTTGCTGCTCACTGCGGGCGAACGAAGTCAGGGCAGACATCTTTTGCAATGAGTAGTCCATGGGGCAATCAGGCAAAGCAGAAGGCGGAGGCCGCAGCCTCCGCCTTCTTGCTTGAGCGAATCCGATGCCCGGCGTATCTGAGCGTCGATCACATCAGTGCTGATCGGTCAAGATTCGCGCTGTGTATAGTCGTCTTCTTCGTCGTCATCGTCGACGTTGTACTTGTCGGCGTAATCCGAATAGTCCGGCTCGTTGTCGTACGGATCTGACGAACCGGACGCCTGCGACTCGGAACCCAGTTCCTGCTGGAGTCTATTCAGGTCGGTGTCCGGGCTGTAGTATTTCAGCTTCCGGGCAACCTTGATCTGCTTTGCCTTTGCGCGGCCGCGACCCACTGGCGTGACCCCCTCCGTCGTCATTTGGGGCGAAGCGCCCCGGACTAGATCTCTGCTATGCGCTTAAATCCTACCTGTTCGTAGTAGGAAGTTCCATTTTGAGGCCCGACCTTGGATAGGGTGAACCCATGTCCTACAGTCGCGATTATGTTGTCTCTCTGCGGATCTTCGAACCCACCGTAGTTCATTCCGTATTGCAAGACGAGCAGGTGGAAGACAACCGTTCTCGTGTTGAGGAGCAGATCTCCGAAGACGCGGATCAGCGCTTGATCTCACTGCCGCCGAGCCCTGTGGCCGAGTCCTTTCGCAACACGCCGATCTTCCTCCCGGCGTCTCAGACTTCGGACGGCGTGGATCGGTACTGCCCCGCGCAGGAGGACATTCGCGGGTGGGAGGCGCTCGAAGCTTTGAGCGAGCACACCTCGAAGGCGACGCTGGACATCATCGCTCCGAAGTCGGCGCGCAGGCGTGCGGCCAGTCGTCGCGCCGAGTGGCTCCAGGACACCAAGGATACTCGCGTCTTCACGCGCGTCTCGGCGTGGGATGTGCCGCCATCATGGTGGCTGTTCTTCTCGCTGAGCGAAGACCAGATCATCACAAATGAAACCGATGCCGGGCTGAGAGTGCTCATCCGTACGGACATTCTGGCAGCCTCGGCGAGGATGGAATGGGCAGCGGAGACTGTGGCCGATAAGTCCAAGGTCGTCGACATGGTCGAGCAGACATCGATTCTGGCCCAGTGGGTCGACGGCTTCGACATGAACTCCGTGCTCGAACTCGACTTGGGCGGGATGAGCGATGTGCTCTGGCCCAACGAGGCACCGGAGCTCGTCGATTCGTGGGTGACCGCGCTGAGCAACGACGATCCTGAAACCGCGGTCGCATCCTTCCAGAAGTACGCGGCGATGTGGGAACAGCTCAATCTCTACGCGCGCAGTTCCTGAGCTGAGCCGTTCAACTCCTGAGTCTCCAGTACGTGTGCGGCGGCTACGATAGTCTGCGTACCCGCGGCGTCGAGAGAATGAACCACACAGCGCATGGATGAGAAGAAGCGTCGACTTGTGACGAATAGGAAACCGCCGTCGGGGCCCGCTGAGGAGTCAATGACCGCCGACGAACCGATGACTGCCGCCGCGTCTGCGACCGCCACGAAGTCGAAGCCGATGTCGACGTGGTCGATCGTATGGCGTCTCGGAGCAACTGCCATGGCCCTCGTCATTCTCACCTGCGGACAGTTCCTCAACACCAACGACTTCTTCCCGCTCGGGTCACTCACTCAGTACGCGACCGCCAAGGACCTCAACGGCACGGTGAACGCGACGTGCATCGAAGCGCAGTTCCCCGGTGAAGATGAACCACGCCGGCTCGGCTTCAACACGGACACCGTCGGGATCGAACGCGGGGACATCGAATCCCAGCTCGATCGGGTCATCGCCAACCCGGAACTTATGCAGACCATGGCCGACTCCTTTGAGCGCCTCCATCCCGACGAGCCGAAGCCGGAGCAGATGATCCTCTGCCGCACCGTGACGCAGTTGGAGAACGGCCGCAGCGTCGGCGAACCCGAACACAAGATCCTGGCGACGTGGGAGGTGCAGTGAGCATTTCCACCTCCGCCGAGGCGAAGGTCGGCAATCCGATCATCGCCTGGTTCACGCCCCAGATCTCCCTGGCCCGCGTCGCGGTCTTCCGCGTCATCGTCTACATCTTCGTCATCATCGACGTGCTCACGATCTCCGCCGACGTCATCCCGCACGGCTGGACTCCCGACCTCTATCAACCGCTGTGGCTGGCCAGGTTCCTCCACATCCCACCGGTCAGCGTCCTCGGTGCGCAGATCCTACTCGCCGCGATCATCGTCTTCGCTCTCATGGCCGCCGCCGGCGTCCTCCAGCGAATCAGCGGCTGGATGGTCGCGATCACCTTCGGGCTGTGGATGTTCTACACCCAGGGCTATGGCTATGTCGCCCACGACCACATGGCGCTCGTCATCGCCGTCGTGGTGCTGCCGACGGTCGGAATCGCACGGTTCAGGGAAGTGAGGACCACCTCGGCGAAGGCAGGGTGGGCACTGCGAGTCGTGCAGATCTCCGTCGTCCTCACCTACTTCTATTCGGTGGTGATGAAGTGGATCGCCTCTGGGAACATCACCCACTGGGCCAATGGGGCCGTGATCATCTGGGCGCTGATGCGCCGCGGGGCCGAATGGTCGAAGCCGTTCCTCGAGATGCCGGGCCTGCTCATTGCCGGGCAGTGGGCGACTCTGGTGTTCGAGTTCCTCTCACCGATCGTGCTGTTCCTCAAGGGGAGATGGCTCTATGGTGCCGTCATCTTCTTCATGCTCTTCCACCTCATGACCTACATCGCACTGGGCATCCACTTCCTGCCGACGGTCATCTGCTGGGCGGCGTTCCTGCCATTGGAGAAGCTGATCCCGAAGCGGTTCGCAGCCACTGGGGCTAAGAGTTCCGGTGCAGGGCGTCCAGCACTCGTTTGACGGCTGCGCGCTCGGCCGTGTCGGGAGCCATGACCGCCACGACCCAACGTGTGGTTGCGACCCCTGTCAGTGGGAGGAGCGTGAGCCCGGCGTCTTTCGGGGTCGTGAATCGCGGCAGCAGGGCGACCTGATCGCTTGAGGCCACGATCGCCTCGATGAGTCGGTTGTCCCGGATGCGCTGGGTGACCTCGAGCTCTCGTCCTGTGACGTGTTCGATCGACGTCAGGATTGTGGTGAATGGGAATCCGTGGGGAACGCCGATCCACTGAGCGTCGACGAGGTCCTCTGGTCTCAGCTGGTCCCGGCAAGCCAGGGAATGGGCGTTCGCGACGGCGACGTCGATGGGTTCGGTCGCCAGGCACTCGACGCTCAGCCCTTCGGTCCCGGCCGGACGTTCGGAGATCAGGCTGTGGGCGATGACGATGTCGACGTCGGAGGTCAGGCCCGCGAACTCGTGCTCGGCCAGATCCACATCGACGGTGCGCAGGGTGATCCTCGGGCTGGTCTCCCGCAACCGTCGCAATGCAGAAGGCACAAGGTAGGCCAGGGCGCTGGGTAGCCCGGCAACCCGAACCACTCCGGAGGGATCGCCGAGGTAGTCCTCCCAGTCAGCCTGCACGCGGGCGATCGCTGAGGCCACGTCCTTGCCGCCTGCCGCCAGCAGTCTGCCCGCGCTGGTCAGCTTCAGCCCACGGCCCTCGGGTTCGACGAGGGTGTGTCCGAGTTCCCGTGTGGCCTGTTTGAGCTGCTGCGATATCGCCGAAGGCGTGCGAAACGTCGCCCTGGCCACAGCAGTCACGCTGCCGAGTTCGTCAAGCCGGCGCAGCAGCTCAAGATGCCGGGGGTCCATGCGCCAATGCTACAACTATGAAGCTGAACTTCAAAGTCTCTGTAGAACATTTCGATTGTATTAACTGTCTGGCGACTCGAGAATGAAGTCATGTCATTCAAACACTGTTTGCTCGCCGCCTCGGTGGCCGTGATGTGGGGACTGAACTTCCTGGCGATCGACTTCTCGCTCGAACAGTTTCCGCCCTTCTTCCTCGTCGCCCTGCGCTTCGCCGTACTGGCCATTCCGGCGCTGCTGTTCGTGCCGAAGCCAGACGTGAAGCTTCGCTGGATCGTGGGCTACGGGATGGGGTTCGGACTCCTGCAGTTCCTGTTCCTCTACTGGGCGATGGCGGCGGGGATGCCTGCGGGGCTGGCCTCACTCGTGCTCCAGGCTTCGGGACCGTTCACGGTGCTGCTGGGGATGACGGTCCTGCGAGAGCGGGTCCGCGGATCACAGATGGCGTTCCTCATCGTGGCCATGGCCGGGCTCAGCGTCGTGGGCTGGCAGAGACTGGACTCGAGCGCGAGCTTCCTGCCGTTCCTGTTGACTCTCGCCGGTGCCTTCGGGTGGGCGGTCGGCAACATCTGCAACCGTCAGGCGCACTCGGTCGAGCCGGTGAAGTTCACGATGTGGATGTCGGTGGTTCCGCCGGTGCCGATGCTCCTTCTTGCCCTGGTTGTCGAAGGGCCAGGCACTATCGGCCAGTCGCTGACGACGCTCATGACTCCCACTGGATGGCTGGGCCTCGCGGGACTCGCCTATACCGTTGTCATCGCGACCATCCTCGGTTCTGGCATCTGGTCGTGGCTGATGTCGCGCAACCCCGCCGGAGTTGTCGCACCTTTCTCGATGCTCGTCCCCATCGTCGGTATGAGTGGCGCGTGGTTCGTTCTCGGCGAGACGGTGTCACTGGGGGAGATGTGCGGAGCTGTGCTGGTCATCATCGGCGTCCTCGGGGCAGGCATGCGTGCGGCGATAGGACCGAAGATCCGCGCCGAGGTGGTGCCCACAGGCGTCGAAGACGTGGCCGACGTCCCCGCGGGGACGCGATGTTGACCAGAGACCGCCAAACGGACACAGTTCATGGCGCGGATGATTCGACGCTACGATCACTTCACCACCAGCGGTGAGTCGCGGAAACAAGGCAGAACGATCGCGCTCGCAAATATTTCTCAAAGGAGAAGCAGTGTCATCGAAGTTCGCCGATCGCATCGCTCGCGTTCAGCCGTCCGCTATCCGTGAGCTGCTCAAATACGGTGACGATCCTTCCATCACCTCTTTCGGCGGCGGGTACCCGGATGCCGCACTCTTTCCCGCGGCCGAACTCCAGCAGATCTACACCGAGATCCTGGGCAAGGAGAGTGCGACCGCACTGCAGTACACCGCCTCGGCGGGACTGCCCGGATTGCGGGGCCAGATCGCCGAACGCATGTCGAGCGCGGGTTCGGCGACGGATGCTGACGATGTTCTCATCCTCCACGGCGCCCAGCAGGGCCTGGACCTGGTGGCGAAGCTGCTCATCAACCCGGGCGATGTCATCGTCACGGAGAACCCGACCTTCCTCGGTGCCCTCATCGCCTTCAACCCCTGCCAGCCCGAGTACGCCGCCGTTGACATGGACTCCGAGGGCATGGACGTCGACGCCCTTGAGACGACCCTGGCCACGACCGAGAACATCAAGTTCATCTACGTCATCCCCGACTTCCAGAACCCGACCGGTGTCAGCCTCAGCCTCGAACGCCGGAGGCGCATCATCGAGCTGGCCAACGAATACGACGTTCTCGTGCTTGAGGATTCGCCCTACCGTGAGCTGCGCTTCGAGGGCGAAGCGCTGCCGACCCTGACCTCACTCGACACCGAGCACCGGGTCATCCACCTCGGCAGCTTCTCAAAGATCCTCGCCCCCGGAGTGCGGCTGGGCTGGGTGAGCGCGGCACCGGAGATCCTCGACAAGCTCGGTCTGCTCAAGCTCGCCGCCGACACCCAGTCGTCCACGCTGAACATGACAGCGGTGACGCGATTCCTCGACACCTTCGATATTGATGCCCACGTCTCAGCGATGCGTGGGGTCTACCGCGCCAAGCGCGACCTCATGGTATCGACGATGACCGAACATTTCCCCGCCGAGGTGACCGTGACCAGGCCCGAAGGTGGGCTCTTCACCTGGGTGACCTTCCCCGAAGGCTTCGACGCGACCGCATTCATGGCCGAACATGCCCTGCCCGAGGCGAGGGTCGCCTACGTTCCAGGTGGGTCGTTCTTCCCCACCGAACAACGCAGCAACTATGCCCGGTTCAGCTACTCGGGTCAGTCCGATGATGAGATGGTCGATGCCCTGACTCGGCTGGGCGCGATCCTCAACGAACACATCTGAGCGAGAACCACGAGGTGACGGCGGACGCTGCTTTGGGCAGTGGCATCGTGTCACGCGCGTTCGATCGGCAGCCAGAGCTCGGTGGTGGCCGTGCTGAGGTCCGCTGCCCGGTCGATGATCGCAACGATCGAGGGCCCGGGCCGCAGCTGCCACGGATTCGACGGAAACCACTCAGTTGCCGTCGCCGCCCAGGTCGTCTGCAGTGCTTCGGGAAAGCGGCCGGCAGTGGTGAAGACCGCCCAAGTTCCCGCCTCGACGTCAATGACGTCGAGGTCCTCAGGCGCCGAATCGGGTGTCCCGACCGCGACGCCGTGCAGGTAGGTGAGCTCGGTGCCTTCCCGGTAGTCCGGGTCGACATCGGCTGTGACCTGAAGCAGTCCGGTGGGCTCTGCATCGCTGAGGGATTTGAGGCGAGCGTGCTCATCCGCAGGCAGAGATTCGATGTGCTCGCGGATGTGCGGGTTCTCTCCCTCGTGGATGAGGGGCACACGCTTGGCGTAGCCGATGAGTGAGAACGCCGGTTTGTCGGTGATTCGAGTGTCCATGGAAGAACTCCCTTCGATCGTCAGGCGGAACCTGATTGTTGATTGACTGCGAAGGGGGCCACCGTCGCGCCGAACCGCTGACGGGCTCACTCCGTGGACGGAGTGGAACGCTCGCCCGAAGGCCTCAGCCGATCCGTATCCGAAGCGGACCGCGATGCCCAACAGGCCCCGGCCGGCCGCCACATCGGCGGCAGCCACGGTCATCCGGCGACGTCGAACGTATTCCGACAGCGACATCCCTGCCAGGGACGAGAACATGCGCCGCAGATGGTATTCGCTCGTGCCGAGTGTCCGCGCCAACGATTCGACATCGAGATGCGAAACCCCTTCGGCTCCGACAGTGCTGCCGGTATCGGCGAGGTCCGACTCGATGAGGTCGATGAGCGTATTGAGTTCAGCGATCACAGTGTCTCCCTTCACTCATCAATGGTTCCGCGCAGGCGGTGTGTACCGCCCGACAATCTCTGCCCGATTCAATCATGTGCGCGTTCGTGAGTCAGCACAGAGGTGCACCCCACTGCCGAACTGGTCGCTTCACCCCACGAGCGGTGCCAAATCGCCTCCGTGGGCATAGTGTCGTCTCATGGCCGTCATACCCAGGGCCGCTCCAACGCCGGAGCCGCCGACCGCGCTCGCCGTCTCGGCGGTGCTCGCGGGTGCCCTGTGCCTGTCGATCTCGGCGATCTTGGTCAAGCTCGCGGGCGTGGATGCGGCGACGACGGCCGTGCTGCGGTGTGCGATCGCCGTCATCGCCCTCGTGCCCCTGGCTCTGTTCGAGCGCCGACGCCACGGTGGGCTCTCTCGAGCAGGGATCCTCTGGGCGATCGCGGCCGGCATCGCGCTGGGCATCGACTACATTGCGTGGACGGCGTCGATCTACCTCGTGGGCGCGGGCGTCTCGACCGTGCTCGTCAATGTCCAGGTCATCGTCCTGCCATTGCTCGCGCTGCTCGTCGATCGTGAGCGTGTGAGCGCACGTTTCCTCATCGCACTTCCGCTGATGCTCATCGGCGTCGGCCTGGTGGGAGGAATCGTCACGCTGACCGAGGTGGGGGACAGTGCCGTCCTCGGCACCGTTCTCGGTCTGATCGCGGGTATCGGCTACGGGGTGTACATGTTCCTCACCCGCCGTGGGACCAGGCGTAAGGCCGAGGGGACACTTCAGCCGTTGGCCTGGGCGACAGCCTCGGCGGCGGTGACCTCGGCGATCATCGCGCAGTTCACTGGCGGCCTCCACCTCACCGGGATCGGCCCGAAGTCATGGATGTATCTCATTGCCTTGGCTCTGCTCGGGCAAGTGGTTGCGTGGCTGCTCATCAACAGGGGCAGCGTCCGACTGGTGCCGACGATGACGGCGAGTCTGCTGCTCATCCAGCCCGTGCTCGCACTCGTGCTCGCGGCGCTCATCCTCGGCGAAATGCTCACCCTGGGGCAGGCGATCGGTGCGGGCCTCGTTGTTCTCGCGGTGGCCGTGGCCAACGGGGTGTGGCGACTGCGGAGGAGGTCCCACGCCGCTCGGCGTCCAGGGGACGAGCTCAGGGCGCCAGGCTCGGCGCCGCTGTGATTGAGAATCGTGTCTTCAGCGCTCGCTGGGCGGCGAACCAGCCGTTCATGCCGTGCACGCCGGGTGCCGGTGGGGTCGCTGCCGAACACAGGTAGGCGCCGGGGACGCCGAGGCTGTAGTTGTCCCAGCTCGTGCGCGGCCGGGCCATCATTCGGTAGAAGGAGACGAGCCCGGTGGCGATGTCGCCGCCGATATAGTTCTGGTTGTGGCCCGCCATCTCGGATGCGGGGATCGAGTTGTAGGTGACGATGGTGTCGCGGAAGCCGGGGGCGAAACGTTCCATCTGCCTGATGATGTACTCGGCCGGATCGATCGGGCAGTCGAAGGGTACGTGGCAATAAGTCCACAGCGGCCGCAGACCATTCACCTCACGTGATGGGTCGAACACGGTTGGGTCGGAGACCAAACAGACAGGGTCGGCCGGCATGCGTCCGGCAATGACGTCGGCCTCGGCGGCGGCCATCTGCGCCCGAGTTCCACCGACATGGATGGTGCCGGCGCGGTTGATGTTGGGATCGGCCCAGGGCACGGGCCCGTTGAGGACGAAGTCGACCTTGGCTGCGGCATTGCCCTGCTTGAAGCTGCGCAGCGATTTGTCGACCTTTGCCGGGAGGAGGCCGGAGAAGATCTGAGCCGCATTCAGCGCCGAGGTGTCGAGGAGATAGGCCCGGGCGGGCGGCATATCGGAGACGTGATCGATGCGCGCATTCGTCGTCATTGTGCCGCCATGGGCCTCGAGGTCGGCGACCATGGCGTCGATGATCGCCTGCGAACCACCCACAGGGGATGGCCAGCCACCGGCGTGGGCAATGGTCGAGAGCATGGTGGCCGTGGCGGCCGTGCCCATGGCTGGCAGCCCGCCGATTGCGTGCGCGGCAACACCGGTGAACAGCGACTGAGACGTCTCATGTGAGAGCGGAATGTTCCAAGCCGGGCTTGCCTGGGACAGCAGCCGCAGTCCGAATTTCACCACATTGGCGATCCCGGGAACATCGCGCAGGGTCTCCGGAACGGAGCGTTTGTCACCGAGGGAGAGCCAGATCGCGTCATCGACACGTTCGAGGAGCGGGGCGAAGAACCGTCGCCATTCGGGTCCGGCCGCGCCGAGGTGGTCGACCGTAGTTTCGAGATCGTGGAATGCCAGCGCAGCGGGCTGACTGTCCAATGGTTGGGCGTAGGAGACCTCTGGAGTGGTGAATTGAAGCCCCCGAGCACGCAGGTCGAAGTCGACGAAGAAGGGACTCGAGATCGCCAAGGGGTGCACGGCAGAGCAGATGTCGTGGGTGATGCCCGGAGCCAGGCCCAGGTCAAGGGTGCGGGCGCCACCGCCGATGGTCGACTGGGCCTCGTACACCTGCACGGACAGACCCGCTCGAGCCATGGTCACGGCGGCGGCCATGCCGTTGGGGCCGGATCCGACGACGACGGCGTCTACCTCAGCGTTGCTCATGGGTTCAGTCTAGGGGAGAGGGGAGACGACCCCGGTGTGCGGATGCCTCTGATCGCGGGATGAGCCAGATCTTCGTTGTCGAGGACCCACGTGGCGTGGTCCCAGGGCGAACATTGCGCGAAATAGAGTCGCTGTCCGCCGACATAACGATGGTTGGACTGCGCCTCGGGATCAGAATCGAACTGCCCGGCGAAGCGTGAGTTCCCACGAGGGACAGACACCGTGAAGGGAACCTGCACCCACAGACTTGCATCCCACAGGTCTCGAAGTTCGGGCCGGTGGAGAAAAATCCCATCCACGAGGAGGACGCAGTCCTCTGGCAGGGAGACTTGTTTCGGTAAGACGGCTAGGTCGGCATCAACATTCCAGACCGCTGGCGTGATCGACAGACCATGTCTGAACGGAGTCACGACGGACCGAATGAAGGCATCGTAGTCATAGGAATCCCGATAAAAGGGATCGGGGCCCTGGCCGTTCGCGTACCGAACCGAGCGGGGTTGATGGAATCCGTCGATGCTCAGTGACGAAATGGGGCGCAATCCGTCCTGGTCAGCCACCTCAACGAGTTCTTCGGCCAAGACTGTTTTGCCTGCACCGTCGAGTCCATCAATGGCGACAAGAGCTCGTTTGCCTATATTGACCTCGCGCAGCAGTGAGAGCAGTTGGTGGAGAACCACGCGACGGTCAGGCATCAAGTGTGGGACACAGAGATCGCGGCGATCTCAGCGGCTATGTACTCGGCGATCCGGTCCGCGGCAGCGGTGCGCCCGGTCGTGCGCTCGCCATCTTCGACGCTCGGGTTGTAGTTCGTGTTGGTGTTGATGTCGTAGACGACCTGGCGGCCATCGGCAGTCTCGATGAACTCAATTCCAGCGATGTCGATGTGCAGTTCGGTCAGGAGCATCTCCAACCTGCCGATGAGGGGCGTGCGCGCGGTGATGTCCTCACGCACGGAGAACGGGTCGAGTGGTGCCGCAGGCGCGGAGGGGACCTCGCATGCCTCGGCGGGGCACAGTTCGAAGGACCCATCGGAGACATCGACTCGCACCGCATAGTGGAACCGGCCGCCGATGAACTCGGCACGGGTGACGAACGGCTGCGCAGGCCGCACATATTCCTGGACCAGTGTGATTCCGTCGATCGGCTCGTTTGCACCACCCACGGCGAAGTCACTCGCAGCCGCATCGAGTTCGGCATGAGACTCGAAAAGGCGCACGCCGAGTCCCTTGCCGCCCTGGTTGTGCTTGGTGATGAAGGGTGGGACGAAATCGCGTGCCGCCGTGGACAGCGCAGCACTGCCGAAGACCGCCGAGGTGCGCGGGGTGTCGAAGTCGCGCATGGCGAGCTCGCGGTTTTGGCGGATTTTGCTCACTTCGAGCTCGTAGACGTCTGCGCCGTTGATGACGGTGCGTCCTGCTGTCTGGAGCCAGGCGAGCACCGCACGCCCGTAGTCCTTGACGTGCGGATCCGTGCGAGTGTGCGCCGAAGCGGACAGCCGCGACCAGAACAGGCCCTGCGGCGGCTCTGTGGTGAGATCGATCGAGACTTCAGGCAGCAGCCATTCGACGAAGGGGATGTCTGATCGATCGAGGGCCTGCGCAAACGGCGCGATCCATTCGGGATTGTCATGAATGATGTAGACCGCCGGAACGTCCGTGACGGGAAGCAGCTGTGTACTCATCTGTATTACCTCGCATCCTGCAGCGACGGCGGAGTGCGACTGGACGCACCCGCACACCTGTTCTGCTCAACAATCCTAATCCGAGCGACCTCGTTGAGGCGAGGCACGCAGAATATGAGCCGAGCGCTTCAGCTTCACCGGCTATCGTTCTCAGCGTACGCCTCGTCGAAGAATGCCAGTTCGAGGTCGACGCCACGGTGCCAGATGTGAGTCAGTCGGCCTCGCACCGCGGTGGATTCTGCGTCCTCGCCGGTGGGGAATACCCGCTCAAGTTCGTCGACGAGAAACTGCACCCAGGCCCGGAAGGCGTCACCGCGGTGCAGGTCGATCCACCCGGAATGGACCTGTCGTGGAGGCATCGGATCCGAGCGCACGCCCCAATCGAGGTAGAGCCACTCGGCGATGACGAGCACGACGAGCAGTTCTGCGTAGGATGCCGAGACGACGGCTTCGTCCATGAGGTCACGGAAGTCCTCGGTCGGCTCAGCCAGCTGGGGGTCAGCGTAGTCGGCGGCGGGGACACCCACCTCGGCGAAGGCCATGAGGAAGTACGAATCCTCGTCGGCTTCGAGGAAGCCGAGCTGCTTGGCGAATCGCAGCTTGGGCCCGAGCGCATCGCCGTGAGCGACGCACGCGCCGAGCATCGAGAGGAACGATTCGAAGAACTGGTAGTCCTGGACCAGGTACCGACTCATCACGGAGTCATCGACCGTGCCGGCGAACAGTTCGGTGACGAACCTGTGCCCGACTGCGGCCTCCCAGGTTGGAGCCGTTTGCGCTCTCAGGGTCGCAACGAGCCCCTCTGGGGTCAGCCGAATGCCGCTGGTGGTCGTGTGTTTCGTGTCGACATCGGTCATCAGTGTCCGAGCTCACTTCCTCCGCCGGTGCTGACCGGATCAGGTTCGAAGGGTCTGCTTGCGCACTCTCAGCGCCAATCTCATAGCGCTCCCCTGTGGTGTTTCGAGCCTAGCATCGAAAGGCGCGTAGACTTCCAGCATGGCAATCGCAAAGCAGCCCGTCGTCGTTCTCGACGCTCCTGACGCACGCGAACTCGCGGAGTTCTATGGTCAGCTCCTCGACTGGCAGGTCAGAGTCGATGACGACGGCACCTGGGCAGAGATCACATCCGATTCCTGGCCGCCGATCTGCTTCCAGCAGGTCGAGGACTACCACGCACCCAGCTGGCCGGGCCAGGCCCACCCGCAGCAGATGCACCTCGACGTCGTCGTCGATGACCTTGATGTCGCCGAGACGGCCGTGGTCGAACTCGGTGCAGGAAAGGCGGCAGAACAGCCGGGTGAGACCTTCCGCGTCTTCTTGGACCCTGCCGGCCACCCGTTCTGTCTCGTGCTGAACTGAGGTTCTGGCCGGTGCAGACGCGGCACTAGAGTGATCACATGCGCGTGATCACCTCATTCGATGACCTCGAACCGGTCCCATGGGCCAATGGTGCGGGGGAGACGACCGAGCTCGTCTCGCTCACCGAATCCCAGAATCTGACCCCGAGTCGATTACGGTGGCGCCTGAGCATCGCGCGTCTGGACCGTCCGGCTGCGTTCTCCCCATTGCCGGGCTTGGCACGCACGTTCCTTCCTATCGGCGCCGAGGTTGTCCTCGAGATCGACGGACAGGTGCACCGCGTCGCCCACGCTGAACCTCAGAGATTCCGTGGGGACCAGATTGTCTCCCTCCTCGAACTGGGCGCACCGTGCTTCGCCCTCAACCTCATGGTCGAGTCGGACGACGGGGCAGAATCGGAACACGTCGGGTTGGAGATGTCGACGCGAAACACCGGTTCCGACCTGTTTGCAGTGACCTTGGAATCGGGTGCCGGCTACCCGAGATTCCAGGTGCTGGAACTCGAGGAGTCGGACGTACTTCCGGATCACCTCGACGTGGCCATCCTGCGCTGAGACGGCGGTCCTGGCAGAGGCCGAATTCGGACCTGCGAGTATCCTGCCAAGCGCATGTCCTGCGCGTCACACAAATCCGCATCGTTGCAGGTCAAACGCAATGAGGGCGGTGGCTTCTCACAGTGTTGTCCCAGCTTCTGAGGGCGCGGGTCAGGAACTCCGAAAATGGACGGCCCATACTGAACTCAGAGACCAGCCATCGGAGGTATTTTGGTGTCGAATCAGAATGAGTCAGGCAGACTGAACGGGCAGAACGTCGCAGCGTCCGATCAGGACAGATCAGCATCGGGAGGCGGCGGACCCGAAACGACCGTGCAGGCATCACAGACCCTGCCTCTGATCACCGAAGAACTCGCCGCCACACACGCCAGGAACACCCAGTCGACACCGACGACGACCTCGCACGTGACCACGCCGGTGATGCCGCCGAATCCGATCCGACGCGAAGAACAGCCGGTGCCAGCGAGGTCGGCGACTCGGATGATGCAGGAGAACACCACTGCCGTCGGTGAATCGACTGACGTCGTCGAGAACGCGAAAGGCGACGTCGGTGAGAAGAAGGAGAAGAGCGAGAGCAGAGTCTCGGCGACCCAGCTCGTCGCCGGTGCCGCAGCCGCAGCTACCTCCTCGGTCATCGGCGGGCAGCTGGGCGTGGCCGGAACGGTCGTCGGTGCAGGAGTCGCGAGCATCATCACCGGACTCGCGGTGACGCTCTATACCAGCAGCCTCGACAAGGGCAAAGAGAAGATCAAAGAAGTCGGCACGAAGCTCGCCCCGGCAGTGAAGGCGAAGTCAATCGGTGCCAAGACCCAGCGATCCTCTGCTGTCTCGTCAACCGGACCCTCCCGCACCACCAGCACCTTCGGGAGCCTGAGCGACGAGGCGGACTTCGCCACGACCGTCGACGCCCCGTCAGCGCAGCACCCGTCACCCGATACCACCGATGCGGCCAACGATGAACCGAAATCGTGGTGGCAGAAGCTGCGCCGCAAACGCGTCCTCTACCCGGTGGCTATCGGGGTGGCGACATTCGGAATCGGGCTGGGTGCCGTGGTCATGGCCGAATCATTCACTGCCGCCGATATCTCGCCAGGGACCTCACAGATCTCACGGTCAGTGACCGGAGATTCCGGCACCGGGGATGACTCCGAAACATCGCACGACGGCGGCGGCACTGCCGAATCCAGCTCTTCCGGGGACGACTCCCAACCCGGCCAGAACCCGAATCAGGGTAGCGGAACCGAGAGCTCGACGACGAGCGAAGGACAGTCCACCTCGGCGAACGAGGGCAGCTCCACCACCTCCTCGACTGCAGATCAGACGGGGACCGACCAGGGTACCGATGTCAGTTCGACCACAACCACCGGCGACGAGACCGCAGGAGCCGCCAGCGATTCGAGCGGATCCAGCAGTGCCGAAGCGGACACCTCGGGCGGGGGCACAACTTCGACGGACGGGAGCTCGAGTTCCGGCTCGCAGGGCGGAGCAGGCAGCTCTGGCTCCGGCAGTTCGAGTGGAGGATCCAGCTCCGGCGGAGGCTCGGGTGACGGTGTGGGCAGCGGTTCCGGCTCGAGCTCTGCAGGCGGTGGAAGCACCGCGACTGCCGAAGGCTGAGGGGCAGGAATATTGAACAGGGTGGCCTTGGTTGTACCGAGCAGGGAACCTGGATAGCGTGAAAATCGGTTGCGCCAGTCTTTAGCACGCTGCCAGGAACTCGATATCAGGGGAGCCGTGATCGGCCTTCGCTTCATCGCATACAGGCGAGCGATGTTCGTCCTATGATGGTTGAAGTGGACCGGGAAGTATGACTCCCCGTCGCTCAATCGGTTGAAGGAGAAGCAATGACCAAACACGCTGATCATGAACATCCAGGATTCGACGGTACGAAGCCCTCGACGACCGAATCAGGTGCCCCACGAGAGTCCGACGCTCACTCGCTGAGCGTCGGAGCAGACGGCCCGCTCCTTCTCCACGATGTTGCACTCGTTGAGAAGCTGGCCCGGTTCGACCGCGAACGCGTTCCCGAGCGCAGCCCGCACGCCAAGGGATCCGGTGCCTTCGGTGAACTGGAGATCACTGCAGACGTCTCCGCCTACACCCGGGCGAAGTTCCTGCAGCAGGGCGCCAAGACCCCGATGCTCGCACGGTTCTCCACCGTCGCCGGTGAGCTGGGCTCACCAGACTCTTGGCGCGACGTGCGCGGATTCGCTCTCAAGTTCTACACTGAAGACGGAAACTTCGACATGGTGGGCAACAACACCCCCGTGTTCTTCGTTCGCGACCCCATGAAGTTCCCCGACTTCATCCACTCGCAGAAGCGCACCCCCGATTCGGGACTGCGCAGCAACAACATGCAGTGGGACTTCTGGTCGCTCTCGCCGGAATCGGCACACCAGGTCACCTACCTGATGGGACCGCGTGGCCTGCCCAGGACTTGGCGGAACATGAACGGCTACTCCTCGCACACCTACTTGTGGGCGAACGAAGCCGGCGAACGCTTCTGGGTCCAGTACCACTTCCACACCGATCAGGGCGTGGAGAACATGAGCAACGAAGAGGCCGGCCAGCTCGCAGGCGAAGACGCCGACATCCATCGTCGCGACCTGTTCGACGCGATCGAACGCGGCGACTACCCGTCGTGGACCGTCCACGTCCAGATCATGCCGTACGAAGAGGCCAAGACCTACCGCTTCAATCCCTTCGACCTCACCAAGACGTGGTCGAAGAAGGACTACCCGCTCATGGAGATCGGCAAGTTCACGCTCAACAAGAACCCGTCGAACCACTTCGCGCAGATCGAGCAGGCCGCATTCAGCCCCTCGAACACCGTGCCGGGCACGGGAATCTCGCCCGACAAGATGCTCATGGGCCGTGTCTTCTCCTACCCGGACGCACAGCGGAACCGCATCGGCACGAACTTTAATCAGCTGCCGGTCAACGCACCCATCACGAAGACCAATTCCTATGACAAGGAAGGTCAGATGGAGTACCACCACTCAGGTGATGCTCCTGTCTACGCACCGAACTCCTACAGCAGGTCCTACCAGGCCGAGGAGACTCAGGTCGAAGCACGCTGGGAAGCAGATGGTGAACTGGTCCGCAGCGCCGCCACTCTCCACGCAGAGGACGACGACTTCGGTCAGGCACACACCCTGATCCGCGAGGTCTACTCCGAAGAGGAGCGCCAGGGCCTCATCGAAACCGTCGTCGGTGCGCTCAAGGACGGCGTGGAAGAGCCCGTGCTGACCAACACCTTCCAGTACTGGCGCAATATCGACACCGAGGTGGGCCAGGCGATCGAGGACAAGTACAGGTCCGAGACCGCGTAAGTCGCGAGTTGGTGCGGGCATCGGCACAGCACTGATGCCCTGACCGATTGTCCGAGAATTCAGAAACTCTCCGGGTGCTGAGCAATCATGACAGGTTGCCGAGCACCCGGAGAGTTTCTCTGTGACTGGTCCGGCCTGCGCGCTCAGTCGTCGATCTCGTCGAGAAGCTTCTTCTCGTCGATGGCCAGCTGCTCCTTGTCGAGGTGCTGCATGAAGTGCTTCTTGCCTCGGGCATACCAGAGCACAACGCTGAGGACGAGCACAGCAAGGACCGCGATGGGGGAGTAGTTGAAGGTCGAGATGGTGATCGGCAGAGTCGGTGGCAGCACGAACAGGATGCAGATGAAGATCACCCAGACGACGGCGATCCACCCGATGACTGCGCTCCACCGTCCCAGATTCCACGGACCCGGCTTGAACGAATCGCCCTTGAGTCGGCGCAGCAGCACGGGTGCCACGTAGGCGATGTAGAGCCCGATCACCGCCACACTCGTCACCGCCAGATAAGCGGTCTCATTGAAGAGTGCCGGAACTGTCAGGATTGAGGACAGCACAATGCACAGCCAGATCGAGTTCGTGGGTGTGCCGGTGCGTGGGTTGACCTTCTTCCAGTATTTGGATCCGGGGATCGCATCGTCGCGGGAGAATGCGTAGCTCATCCGCGAGTTCGCCGTCACCGAGGCCATGCCGCAGAAGAACTGGGCGCCGCAGACGATGAAGAGCAGGAACTTCGCCATCGTCGGGTTGTTCAGGGCATCAAGGAACACCTGCGCTGGCGGCAGGCCAGTTGCTGTGGCGTTGAGAGCGGTGAGCCCGGCTTCAGAGCCGTCTTGGATCGCGGCCGTGATCGAGTACAGCAGGATCCAGCCGCCGATGATCGAGATCAGGACGCTCATGACGATGCCCTTGGGCGCTGCGGTCGAAGCGTTCTTGGTCTCCTCGGCCACGTGCGCCGAAGCGTCATAGCCGGTGTAGGTGTACTGAGCCATGAGCAGACCCATGAGGAAGACGAACGGCATGAACGTGAACCCGGTTTCGTTGTGCCAGGCCGTCATGGTCCAGCTGAACGACTGGTGCTTCGTGGGCATGATCCACAAGGCTGCGACGATGACGAGCACACCGACGATGTGCCACCAGGCAGAGACGCCGGAGAGCAGGTTGACCAGATTGACGCCGAAGGTGTTGAGGAGACCATGCAGGGTGATGATGACGAGGAACAGGATGAAGGTGTTGAGCGCAGTGGGCACGACCCCGAAGGTCAGTGCTGCAAAGGCCATCATGGTCGTGGCAGCGCCGAAGTCGATGGCTGCGGTCACCGCCACCTCGCCGAGGAAGTTGAACCATCCTACGTACCAGGCCCAATGTCGCTTGTTGCGTTTGGCCAGGCGACCGGCCCAGAAGTACAGGCCACCTGCCGTGGGGTACTTCGAGCAGACTTCGGCCATGGCCAGTGCCACGCAGAGGACGAAGATGCCGACCAGAGGCCACCCGATCGTGATCGCTGCCGGGCCGCCCGATCCCAGCGCAATGCTGTAGGAGGTGATGCAGCCGGCGAGGATCGAGATGATGGAGAAGGAGACCGCGAAGTTGCCGAAGCCCGACATGCCGCGCTTGAGCTCCTGTTTGTAGCCGAGCTCGGCAAGACTGGCCTCGTCAGCGCTGAGGGCCGGGGCTGCGGCCTCGCGAGGGACCGTGCCATCGTGCGGTGTCGGCCCGGAAGCCGGATCGTTGGGTGGAGAGGATTCATTGCTCATGGAGAACACCGTTCTTCTCGAAATGATTGCGTCCGCTGGCGGGCTCGGTCGTCGCTGACCGATCGGCATCGTCGGAATCCGGCCGTTGAGCAGACACCGACGCCGATGCAGACACGTGCACGTTCGTGTGGAACACGAGCGTGGAACGCCTGCGGACGTCTCATAACTAGTGCGTGATGCAGTTCACAACTCTGTATTGTCGTTGAGCTTGTCACCGTGCAAATGGTTTGTCAATAGGTATTTATGCAGACCTCAAAGCCTCATTCTCCTCAATTTGGACCCAGCTATTGCGCATAAATGGTTCGGTGGCATACCTTAATTAGGAGAGTTTTCCTGAACCGCTGCGAGCCGCCGACCCTGCAAACCACCGCTGCCGCACAGCACCAGCCCCGCAACGATGCGTGACCACCGTAGGGATGCAGTCCGTCGCAAGGATGCGAACACATCGCCTGGGTGGGCTACCGAGAAGAGGAATCATGAGCGTGACTTCATCAGATATGACCATGGAACAGCTGCAGGCAGAGATTGCCGCCGGCCGCGTTGACACAGTGCTCGTCGCCGCCACAGACATGCAGGGCCGACTCCAAGGCAAGAGGATCACGGCCCGATTCTTCATCGATGAGGTGATGGACCACGGCACTGAAGGCTGTAACTATATGATGGCCACCGATGTTGAGATGAACACCATCGACGGGTACGAACTCACCTCCTGGGAGCGCGGGTACGGCGATCTCATGTTTGTTCCCGACTATTCAACCCTGCGCCGCATCCCCTGGCACCCTGCGACCGTGATGGTGCAATGCGATCTGGCATTCATCGACGGCTCACCACTGAGCGTCTCCCCACGTCAAGTCCTCAAGGCTCAACTGGAACGACTCGAGAAGCTGGGCTATTCGCCCATCGGTGCCACAGAACTCGAATTCGCCCTCTACAACACCGGCTACCGTGAGGCGATGGCAAAGGACTACCGCAATCTCGAAGCCGCCAGCACCTACAACATCGACTATTCCCTCTTCGGCACCGGCCAGGTCGAAGGCTACCTGCGTCGTCTGCGCAACGAGATGGACGAGGCCGGCCTCTACACCGAAAGCGCGAAGGGCGAATGCAACCTCGGCCAGCTCGAAGTCGGCTTCCGCTACACCGACATGCTCGCCACCTGCGACAACCACGTGGTCTACAAACTCGGTGCGAAGGAGATCGCAGACCAAGAGGGTAAGTCGGTGACCTTCATGGCCAAACCCAACGACCGCGAAGGCAACTCCTGCCACATCCACATGAGCCTGCGCGACACGGACGGCACACCGGTATTCCCCACCGGCCACGGCACAGAGATGTCAGAGACGATGAAGCACTTCGTCGCCGGAGTAGTCGCCACTCAACATGACTTCACCTACCTCTACGCCCCGAACGTCAATTCCTACAAACGCTTCGCCGACGGCTCCTTCGCACCCACCGCAGTGGGCTGGGGGTGGGACAACCGAACCTGTGCCGTGCGGATCGTCGGCCACGGCCCCGCTCTGCGCTTCGAACAGCGAGTCCCGGGTGCCGACGCGAACCCCTACCTTGCCAGTGCAGCCCTCATCGCGGCCGGAATCCACGGAATCGAGAACCAACTCGAACTGCCCGAGGCGCTCGCCGGCAACGCCTATACCCAGAATGCCCCGACCATCCCACGCCGCCTCCACGATGCCGTGGCGGCCTTCGAATCCTCCGAGGTCGCCCGCCATGCCTTCGGCGACGAGGTCGTGAACCACTACACCCACGCCGGTCGCGTGGAGATGACGGCCTTCGACGCCGCAGTCACCGATTGGGAGGTCCGGCGTGGCTTCGAACGACTCTGACTCGGCGCTCGGCAACGCGGCCCTCGACCCGACGATGCGCCGCCCGCTCATCGGCCTGCCCACTTACTACGGCCGCGGCCAGTTCGGAGTCTGGGACAGGGACGCGGCGTTCCTGCCCAGCGTCTACGTCACCGCTGTGACCCGAGCTGGTGGCAGAGTCGTCCTCCTGCCCCCGGAAGACCCCTGGACTCTGAACGAGGTGGCCGAACTCGACGGCATCATCCTCACCGGCGGTGACGACGTCGACCCCGCACTCTACGATGCGCAGGCCCACCCTCGCACCCAGGTGCCCAACGTGCGTCGCGACTCCTTCGAGACCTCCCTGTACCGTCATGCCCGCTCCGCGAATGTGCCGGTCTTCGCGATCTGCCGCGGCGCGCAGATCGTCAACACCGTCCACCGCGGCTCCCTGCACCAGCACCTGCCCGATGTCGGCGGCTACGGTGCTCATGAGGCAGAGAAGAAGGACGAATTCGCCGAGGTGGCCGTGAGAATCGTACCCGACACCGCCGTATCCGATCTGCTCGGAACCGGTGCCACGGTCAGGTGCCATCATCACCAGGCCATCGACCGCCTCGGCGATGGACTGATCGTGAGCGCACGCTCCGAGGACGGCTGCATTGAGGCCCTCGAGACTCCGGACGGGTCGATGCTCGCTGTTCAGTGGCACCCCGAGGAGACCTTGGAGGATCTGCGGCTGTTCGCAGGCCTTGTGGCGGCTGCGACCCAGCGCATGAGCACACCACGGACGACACCCGAAACCGCGACACCCGAGACGAATGCGGAGGCCCACCGATGACCGAAGTGATCAACCCCGCGACCGAGGCACTCATCACCTCGGTCGATGCCCACAGCGCCGAGGCGACGAAGGACGCGATCGGCCGTTCCGCCGAGGCCTTCGCTCGGTGGCGGGCCACGGCGCCGGCCGAGCGGGCCGAACTGCTGCGCGCCTTCGCCCGCGCCGTCGATGCCGACATTGAGAACCTTGCCGCGCTCGAGGTTGCCGAGGCCGGGCACACCATCGGCAATGCCCGGGGTGAGGCCGGGAACGTCCGCGATGTCCTCAACTACTTCGCCGGCGGAGTCGAGCGCCACCTCGGCGATCAGATTCCCGTGGCCGGGGGAGTGAACATCACGTTCAACGAACCGCTCGGGGTCGTCGGAATCATCGTGCCGTGGAACTTCCCGATGCCGATCGCCGGCTGGGGCTTCGCACCGGCGCTCGCCGCGGGCAATACCGTGGTCCTCAAACCCGCCGAGCTGACCCCGCTGACGGCGATCCGCCTCGGCGAATTGGCCCTGCAGGCAGGGCTCCCCGCCGATGTCTTCCAGGTCATCCCCGGCAAAGGATCCGTCGTCGGCCAGACCTTCACCGATGATCCCAGGGTTGCGAAGATCGTCTTCACCGGCTCGAGCGCGGTGGGCGAGGCGATCATGGCCGACGCGGCGAAGACGATGAAACGGACAACGCTGGAACTCGGCGGCAAGTCCGCGAACATCGTCTTCGACGACGCCGACCTCGAACTCGCCGCGGCCACCGCACCCTACGGCGTCTTCGACAATGCCGGCCAGGACTGCTGCGCCCGCTCGCGCATCCTCGTCCACGACTCTGTCTTCGACCGCTTCCTGGAACTCCTCGAACCAGCGGTCTCCGGAGTGGTCGTCACCGATCCCAGCCTCGAGGAGGCAGAGATGGGACCGCTCATCTCCGCAGGCCACCACGAGAGCGTGGCCGGATTCCTCGACGGAGTGGACATCGCGTTCACCGGCAGCGCACCCGAGGGTCCCGGGTACTGGATGGCGCCGACGGTCGTGCTGCCGACGTCACCGCGTGATCGCATCGTCACCGAGGAGGTATTCGGGCCCGTCGTGACCGTGCAGCGTTTCCGCGACGAAGCAGAGGCGATCACCATGGCCAATGATTCGCCCTACGGCCTGTCGGGATCGATCTGGACGCGCGATGTCGGTCGCGGACTGCGGGTCGCTCGCGGCGTGGACTCGGGGGCGCTGTCGCTGAACTCCCATTCCGCGGTGCGCTATTCGACCCCCTTCGGCGGGTTCAAACGCTCCGGCATCGGCCGCGAACTCGGACCTCACGCGATGGACTCATTCACCGAGACGAAGAACCTCTTCATCGCCACGGACTGAGCGACCGGCCACCGCAACCAACTACCCACCCACGCGAACACCACCAGCAGGCAAAGGACACACCATGACCGAGACAGCAGCGACGGACTCGACCCAGATCATCTGCCGGCGCCTCCCGGGGCGAACCGCAGTCGTCACCGGAGGTGCCAGCGGCATCGGGTTGGCCACTGCGAAGCGCCTCGCCTCCGAAGGCGCGAACGTCGTCATCGCCGACACCAACGCAGATTCGGGGACAGCCGCCGCCGAGGCGGTTGGGGGACTCTTCGTTTCCACCGACGTCACCGATGCTGACCAGGTGGAGCATCTGTTCCAGACGGCCTTCGACACCTACGGCAGCGTGGATGTCGCCTTCAACAATGCAGGAGTCTCCCCACCGGCGGACGCCTCGATCACGGAGACCAGCCTCGACGTGTGGCGCAAGGTCCAGGACATCAACCTGACGTCTGTGTATCTGTGCTCCCAGGCAGCCCTGAAGCACATGCGCAGGCAGGGACGCGGCTCGATCATCAACACGGCCTCGTTCGTGGCGCTGATGGGATCGGCGACCTCCCAGATCTCCTACACCGCATCGAAGGGCGGTGTGCTGGCCATGTCGCGGGAACTCGGCGTGGAGTTCGCGAAGGAAGGCATCCGCGTCAACGCCCTGTGCCCGGGACCGGTCAACACCGAGCTGCTCCGGGAACTCTTCGCCAAGGACCCGGAGATGGCGGCCAGACGCCTGGTGCACGTGCCGATGGGACGCTTCGCCGAGGCTGACGAGATGGCTGCCGCCGTGGCCTTCCTGGCCAGCGATGATGCCTCGTTCGTCACCGCACAGTCGTTCACCGTCGACGGGGGACTGACCAACGCCTACACGACCCCGCTGTGAGTGGCGATGGCATGACGGCAAGCCAGGCCGCGGGCAGCCAGGTGACTGCGCTGCGGGCGATCGCTCCCGCTCGCTCGGGCAACATCTTCGAGGAGACGATCGAATGCCTGCTCCAGATCATCCGTCTCGGAATCATTCCGCCAGGTCAGCACTTCCCACCCGAACGCGAGCTCGCTGAGCAGCTGCGGGTCTCCCGGGCGACCCTGCGTGAGGCGATCTCGGAGCTGCAGACCGCCGGCTGGGTCAATGTCCGACGAGGTCGTGGTGGCGGAACGTTCGTCTCCCGCACTCCCGCAGGCGGCTGGGCGCCCAATCCGACTCATGACGCTGACACCGGCCTCGGGTCCGGGTTCTCCGCAGCTGAGGTCGAAGACACCCTGACCTGGCGTCGTGTGATCGAGATGGGAGTCGCCGAGGTGGCTGCCGGGCAGGATCTCACCGCACCCCAACGAGGTCAGCTGGCTGGAGCCATGGACGCCAGTCGGCAGTCGAGCCTGGCCGAGTACCGGCGTTTGGACTCCCAGCTGCACCTGACCTGGGCGCAGGTGACAGGGTCAGCGAGCCTCGTGCGCTCGATGGTCGAGAGTCGGACCCGGGCGAACAAACTGCTCGAGCGGATCCCGATGATCGAACCCAATCTGGCCCATTCGCACGAACAGCATCAACGGGTCCACAACGCGATCCTCGCCGGAGACGCAGCCGCGGCCCGCACAGCCATGGCCGAGCATCTCGACGGCACCGCCGCATTGCTGCGCGGCTTCCTCGCCGAGCCCTGATCACGAGTGGTCTCGAGCCGAGCTCAGATCTTCCGGGCCGCCTCCTGCTGGGCGCGTTGGGCGATGCGACCTCCGGCCAGGACCATCTCGACCTGCCGGGGCGAGAGCGTATGGCGGAATTCGAACTGTCGTCGGCCCACCTCGGCGCTCACGGTCCTGCCGTCGGTCAGCTGATCGCGCAGTCCCCGGAACTCGAGGACATCACCCTGGGACAGGGACTCGTAGTCGTTCTCATCTGAGAATTCGAGGGCGAGGACGCCGAAGTTCGCGAGGTTCTGCCAGTGGATGCGCGCCAGGGATTTGGCGACGACGATGCGCAGTCCCAGATAGCGCGGGGCGATCACGGCGTGCTCACGCGATGAGCCCTGGCCGTAGTTCTCCCCGCCGATGATCGCATGGCCGCCGGCATGCCCCGCTGCACGTTCGGCGTAGCTCGGATCGACCTGGATGTAGACGAACTCGGAGATCTTGGGAATGTTGCTCCGATAGGGCAGGACTCGGGAGCCGGCGGGCATGATCTCGTCGGTGGAGACGTTGTCGCCGACCTTGAGCATGATCTCGAGATCGATGTCCTCGGGCAGCGGATCGAAGTCAGGCAATGAGGAGATGTTCGACCCTTTGACCAACTCGACCTGCCGCGCCTCTTCGAGTGGAAGCGGTGGGACCAGCATCGACCGATTGGCGGAGAACTTCTCCGGCAACTTGACCTGCGGATACTCGATGCCCAGCTCGCGAGGGTCCGTGATCTTGCCCGTCAGTGCTGCGGCCACGGCAGTCTCCGGAGAGCACAGCCACACAGCGTCTTCGTCGGTGCCCGAGCGACCGGGGAAGTTCCGCGGCATGGTGCGCAGGCTGTTGCGGCCCACGGCCGGGGCCTGGCCCATGCCGATGCAGCCCATGCAGCCCGACTGGTGGATGCGGGCGCCGGACCCGACCAGCGAGGTCAGCCAACCGCCGGCGATGAGGTCGGCGAGGATCTCTCGCGATGTCGGGTTGACGTCGAGTGAGATCTGCTCGTGGATGCGGCGACCTTCGAGTGCCTCGGCGACGACGGCGAAGTCCCGCAGCCCCGGGTTGGCCGAGGAACCGATGACGACTTGGAAGACGTCCTCACCAGCAGCCTCACGCACGGGGCGGACATTGCCCGGCGAAGAGGGTGCGGCGATGAGCGGTTCGAGCTGCGAGAGGTCGATGGCGTCGTGGAGATCGTACTGCGCGCCCTCGTCTGCTTCGATCCGAGTGAAGTCCTCGCCCCGGTCGCTGGCTTCGAGGAAGTCCCGGACCGCGTCGTCGGCGGGGAAGACCGTGGCCGTGGCGCCGAGTTCGGCACCCATGTTCGCAATCACGTGGCGGTCCATCGCGGTGAGGTCTTTGAGGCCCTCACCGTAGTACTCGATGATCTTGCCGACCCCGCCCTTGACGCCGTGACGGCGCAGCATCTCGAGGATGACGTCCTTGGCCGAGACCCACGGCGGCAGTGTGCCGGTGAGCTCGACGCCCATGATCTGGGGCGCGCTGATGTAGAGCGGTTCGCCGACCATTGACATCGCGATCTCGAGACCGCCGACGCCGATGGCCAGCATTCCCAGGGCACCGGCCGCGCAGGTGTGGGAGTCCGAGCCGATGAGGGTGGCGCCGGGTTTGCCGAACCGCGACTGGTGAACCGGGTGGGAGACACCGTTGCCGGCGGGGGAGAACCACAGGCCGAATCGCTGCGCAGCAGAGCGCAGGAACATATGGTCTTCCGGGTTCTTCTCATCGGTCTGCAGAAGGTTGTGGTCGACGTACTGGACGGAGGTCTCTGTGCGGATCCGGTCGATGCCCAGCGCTTCGAGCTCGAGCATCACCAGCGTTCCCGTCGCGTCCTGAGTCAGCGTCTGATCGATGCGGACCCCGATCTCGTTTCCGGGCTCAAGTGTCCCGGATTCCAGATGTGAGCCGATGAGCTTCTGAGCGACATTCTCAGCCATCGTCACCCTCCTGATGAAGTGGTCGAATTGCTGGCGCAGCACGCTCTCACGTGGTCTGTCCACGGTAGTCCTCGTTCAGGAAACTCACAAGGGCGGTTTTTCCGAGAGCAGTGCGGCCCCGCGCGCGAGGGCGCATACTGGACCCATGCCGGAATTGCCCGAGGTCGACGCACTCGTCCACTTCGTGGGCTCCCGTATCGTCGGGGACTTCATCACCCGAACCGATATCGGTGAGCTGAGCATCCTCAAGACGGCCGATCCGCCCTTGGAGGCGATCAGCGGGCTCGAGATCAGCGGTGCCTCCCGGGTGGGCAAGGCCCTCATCATCGAGTTCGACGGACTCGACCTGATGTGTCGTTTCGCCCGCGCAGGATGGTTGATCTGGCACGATCAAGTGCCCACCGGGCCGGTGAGGATGGGTAAGGGGCCGCTGGGCCTGCGCGTCCACTTGGCTTCCGGTGCCGGCTTCGACATCAGCGAAGCGGGAACGAAGAAGAACGCCTCGGTGGCTCTCGTCCATGACCGCATCGAGGTTCCGGCTATCGCGAATACCGGCCCCGATGCCCTGTCCATCGATGACGACCAGTTCGCCGCGTTGCTCGCGGACTCGAGCTCAAGGATCAAGACCGTGCTCGAGGATCAGCAGCTCATCGCCGGCATCGGCAACGCCTACTCCGACGAGATCCTCCACACGGCCAAGCTCTCTCCCTTCGCCCCGGCCGACGGTGTCGATGCGCAGGCGCTGCTCGAGGTGATCCGTGGGGTTCTCGGCGCTGCCCGCGAGGCGCTGAACAACCTGTCGCCGGCGAAGGTCAAGACAATGAAGAAGCGCGGGCTTCGGGTCCACGGTCGAACCGGTCAGACCTGCCCGGTGTGCGGTTCGACCATCGCCGAGGTCTCCTATGCCGACAAGTCACTGCAGTACTGCCCCGGTTGTCAGACCGGCGGGAAGAAGCTCAGCGATCGCCGTATGGACCGACTGCTCAAATAGCTGCGGACTCCTGAGATGTTGGCTCAGCCGTTCTCGACTGTCCTCTGGAGCAGGGGAGTGACGCGGTATTCGACCATCTGCTTCATCGACACGAGGGTGCGTGTGCGTTTGACGCCGGGAGTTCCGAGGATCTGCCCGGCGACGCGATAGAGGTCATCGGTGTCTCGGGCGACGATCTGGATGAGGGTATCGGCTGTTCCGCTGACGCCGATGACCTCGAGAACTTCGGGGATCCGGCTCAGCGCCGCACCGACCTCGTCGAGTCGTGACTGTTTGAGGTTGGCCAGCACATGTGCCCGGATCGGATAGCCGAGCCCAGACGTGTCGACACGATGTCCGAACGGGTGCAGCCCCTCGGACTCGAGCCTGCCCAGCCGTGCCTGAGCGGTGTTCCTGGCCACCTGCAGGCGATGGGCCAGTCCCGCGATCGTCGCTCGCGGCTCGCGGATGAGTTCGAGGAGGATCCTCGCATCCAGCACATCTGCGATTCGTCGCCGTCGTCCCTCGGTCATGACACCACCATCTTTCCTCAGCGAAATGCTCACCAGCTGCTCAATTCTATAACCCTAGACTGAGCATTCTGCTCAATTTCGAATAGACATATTGAGCACTCCGATCAGACCTGCTTGGATCGTTGTGAGTCGGACCGGATCTGGACCGACCTGCGGTTCGACATACACCGTCGGCACCCCTCGGGCGTAACTGCCCTGCGTGCGCCGGTCCATTCGCCCAACGGCGACATGGACCGGCGCACGCGCCAGACAGTTCATTCAAGGAGGAATACGTGTCCGACCGCTCTGCTCTCGAGGCCCTCGATGAGATCCATGACCGCATCCTGTGGCTTTCGACCTCGATCATCCACCACGCCAACCGAGTCCGGCCCAGCCTGAGCGGCCTCAAAGTGGGCGGCCATCAGGCCTCATGCGCATCGATCGCCTCGATCATGACCGCGCTGTGGTTCCACGAACTTCGGGCCGAGGACCGCGTGAGCATCAAACCGCATGCTGGTCCCGTGTGGCATGCCATCAACTATCTCTTCGGGGAACTCGATGACGAGCAGATGACGACGCTGCGGGAGTTCGGCGGCCTCCAGAGTTACCCGAGTCGCACAAAGGACCCGGTCCCGGCCGACTATTCGACGGGATCAGTGGGCATCGGTGCCACTGCCCCGATCTGGGGAGCCGTTGCCCGCCGCTACGTCGACTCCAGCCTGCGCGACATCGGCACCGGACGCCAGTATTCACTCGTCGGCGATGCCGAACTCGACGAAGGAGCCGTCTGGGAAGCCGTCAACGATCCCGGAGTCAAGCATCTCGGCGAAATCGTGTGGATCATCGACCTCAACCGGCAGTCGCTTGACCGCGTCGTCCCCGACATCGCCGCCGGACGGATCGAGGCGACGTTCGAGGCCGCCGGGTGGCAGGTCATCACGGTGAAGTTCGGGCGTCTGCTCGAAGATCTCTTCGCACGTGAGGGCGGGGACGCGCTGCGCCGGCGCATCCTCACGATGTCCAACCCCGAGTATCAGCGGATCCTGCGTTGCAGCGCCGATGAACTGCGCACTCGTCTGCCCGGAGAAGGAGGAAGCGACGGCGACGGTGACAGCGAGAGCCCTCAAGCGCTTCATGCCCTCATCTCCGATCTCGACGATGCCACGCTCCTGGCCGCGATCAGGAACCTCGGCGGTCATGACATTCCGACCCTGCTCGAGGCCTTCGCACAGATCGACGACTCTCGTCCCACCGCGGTCATCGCCTACACGATCAAGGGATTCGGGCTGCCGAGCTCCGGTCATCCCCAGAATCACTCGGCGCTCATCGACGCGGCCGAGTACTCGGCATTGGCCGAGCTCAGCGGCCAGGATCCGCAGTCACCGTGGTCGCGGTTCGACCCCGACACCCCCGCCGGTCGAGTCGTGGCCGAGGCCGCACAGCGACTGACCCGCCCCGAATTCGCGCCCGCCGCACCGGTCGAGCTTCCCCGCGACCTGGAACGGAGGCACAAAGGGACCTCGTCCTCGCAGTCGGCGCTCGGTCGGGTCCTCATGGACCTCAGTCGGCAATCGCCGGAGACAGCCCGCCGAGTCGTGACCGTCAGTCCCGATGTGTCATCGACGACCAACCTCGGCGGATGGGTCAACAAGGTCGGTGTGTGGAGCGCGGATGCGGCCCAGAACTGGTTCGCCGACGATGCGGAGACGATCCTGCAGTGGAACGAATCGGCACAGGGCCAACACATGGAGCTCGGCATCGCCGAGACCAACCTCGTCGGACTTCTCGGCGAATTGGGTGCGACGTGGAGCCGCTGGGGCGAGCCGCTGTTCCCGATCGGGGTGATGTACGACCCGTTCGTCAATCGTGCGCTTGAACCGTGGACATTCGGCATCTATGCCGGTGGCCAGTCGATCCTCGTCGGCACTCCATCCGGAGTGACGCTGGCACCGGAAGGTGGGGCGCACCAGTCGATCACCACTCCGTCGACGGGCATCGAGGTGCCGGGGCTGGTCACGTATGAGCCGGCCTTCGCGCAGGACGTCGAATGGTCGCTGCTGCACGCGATGTCGCTCATAGGAAAGCCTGGCGGCGAGTCGGCCTACCTGCGCCTGTCCACCCGCGCCGTCGACCAGAGTTTGGCCCGCGTTCCCGCGGATCCTGCCGCACGGGAGCGTCGCCGGCAGCAGGTCATCGCCGGGGCCTACCGGCTCAGATCCTCGACCCGACCGGTTGTGCAGCTCGTCGGAATGGGCGCGCTCATGACCGAGGTGCTCGCGGCCGCCGATCGACTCGCGGAGATGGGAATTGAGGCCGAGGTCGTGTGCGTGACGAGCCCCGGACTGCTCTACCGTGCACTGAGATCCGGGCAGCGCCGTTCGCCGGCGCTGGGGTCCGCTGGTGGGAGTGGATGGATCCTTGATCAGGTGTTCCCTGCCTCGAACGCGGTTCCCATGGTCACGGTCCTCGACGGCCACCCGCACACGCTGTCATTCCTCGCGACGATCAATCAGGTCGAACATGTGGCGCTGGGCGTGAGCACCTTCGGACAGTCGGGCGACATAGACGACGTCTACCGCTATCACGGGATCGACACCGAATCGATCGTCTTCGCGGCCCTCGACGCAGTCCGCAGCTGAGCAGCACCTCCGCAGGTGCGGTGGGCCGACCAGGGGAAATAATCCTCCCGCGATCATCGTTGCAAGGAGCAGGCAATCCGACTCTCGCAGATACAGGAGCATGATGACGCAGCAGCTACAGATCCCCGGCACTAAGCTGTCCATCTTCCCCATCAACCTGGGCACGAACACCTTCGGCTGGACCGCCGACGAAGTCGGATCACACGCCGTGCTCGACACGTTCGTCGCCGCCGGCGGCAACTTCCTCGACACAGCCGAGTCCTACCCGGCATGGGTGCCCGGGAACACCGGGCGAGAGTCCGAGACCATCATCGGCACCTGGCTCGCCACCCGCGGCAACCGGGACAAGGTCGTCATCGCCACGAAGGTCGGTGACCATCCGGATCACAAGACGCAGGACCCTGAGTACATCCGCACCGCGATCGATGCTTCCCTCGAGCGACTGCAGACCGATCATGTCGACCTCTACTACGCCCACCGCGATGATGAGGTGACCCCCATCGCCGAGGTGGCCCGAGTCTTCGATGAGATCGTGCGTGCCGGTAAGGCCAAGCATGTCGCCGTATCCAACTACTCCAAGGACCGTCTCGCCGAGTGGCTGGCCGTGGCAGAGCAGGAGAACCTGGCCAGGCCGGTGGCGATCCAGCCTCAGTACAGCCTCGTGTTCCGCCGCGACTACGAGGCCGAGCTGCAGCCGCTGGCCGATGAGCACAACCTCGGTGTCTTCACCTACTTCAGCCTGGCTGCCGGATTCCTCACCGGAAAGTACCGCACAGAGGCAGACCTTGAGGGAGCCAGCCGCGGCGGCATGGTGCAGGGCTACTTCAACGCCGATGGCCTCACAGCCGTCGATGAGCTGAATGCTGTGGCCGAAGCCCATGACGTCGCACCGGCAACCGTTGCGCTCGCCTGGCTGCTGGCCAAGGGAGTCACCGCCCCGATAGTCTCGGCGAGCACACCCGAACAGCTCGATGCCCTGATGGCGGCCCCGGACCTTGAGTTCAGTCCCGAGGACCTCTCGCGCCTCGATCGGGTTTCGTCTCCCTTCGCCTGAACAGGAGCGGTCGCATCGCCACCAGGCCGAGGATCGGACCCGGCAGCAGAATCCACACGGCGGCCACTCCGATGTCGGCAATGAGGCTCTGCAGAATGACGATGCTGATGACGCTGACGGCGAAGCCGAGGGAATTCATCGCCGTCAGCCCCGTTCCGGTCAGCTCCGGTGGAGCATGACCTGCGGCGAGATCCGAGAACTGCGGAGAATCTGCGATGACGAGGAGACCCCATAGCGCCAGGGCTGCGATGAGGAGAGTGCCGACGTCGGGCAGCAGGGGATAGATCAGGCACATCAGCCCCGAGCCGGCGAGCGCGAATGCGGCCACTGCGGCGCTGCCGGTTCTGCGGCTGACCATTCCGCCGGCCACACAGCCGATGACCCCGGCGGCGATGACGAGAAAGCTGGTGGCGGCGAGCGTTGTGGGGCTGCTCGGATCGGCCAGTGCTGAGATGACGAGCGTGGGGACCACAGCCCAGAAGGCGTAGAGCTCCCACATATGGCCCAGATACCCGAAGACGGCGGCGCGAAACATCCTGTCCCGGAACAATCTGCGCAGCGGAGCATCGTCGGCGGCCGTCGCAGACACAGACCGTGCGCTCGCCGGCTGTGCCGACTGAGGCGGCTGCGTGGCCCTGCGCCCGGAGATTGCCCCGATGAGCAGTGCCCCCACGACCGCCAGAGCCGACGACCCCCACATGATCGACTGCCAAGGCAACGAAGCACCGACGGCAGAGAGGAACTGAGGCATCGCGGTGCCCAGTGTGAGCATGGCCACGAGCCAGGCCAATGCTTGGGCGGACTTCGCCTGAGCCCGCTTGACGATCATCTTCATCCCCATCGGGTAGATCCCAGCGAGGCTGACGCCGACGAAGAAGCGAGAGATCCAGACGAGCACGAGATCTGAGGGCCCGAGCGTCCAGGCGAAGTTGAGCGCAGCACCGGCCAGGCTGGCGACGATGAAGATCCTCTCCGGCGTGAAGCGATCGGCCACCCCGGTCGCCGCGCTCAGCAGAGTTCCCGCGATGAAGCCGATCTGGGTCGCCGCGATCAGCCACCCGAACTGTCCCGGCGTCGATCCGAGCCAGGCCGAGAGCCCGTCGACTGCGCCGCTGGGGCTGAACCACAGGGAGGTTCCGAACCATTGGGCCAAGACGATAGCCACGATGGCGACGCCTGCGCCCCGCCCCAGCCGCGATTGCGAAACAGCCATTGTCTCCCCGATCACCAGCCCATGGTCGGGCCACACTCTCGCCCGTTCAGTTCGATCAAGGTCTCATGATGTCATGCCCCGCTGGTTGCAGACACCCCATGGGCGCGCAGAGCAACCTCGGCGATGTGGGTGAGGAATTCGGCGGTCGACGTTCGCTCCTCAACGGGAGTGTGCACACGCTGGACCAGTGCTTCGGTGATCCCACCGACGAGGATGAGGCTGGTGAGGTCCGCACCACCTGCCACCGAGGGCGTGTCGCGGATCGGCAGGTCATAGACGCTGCGCAGATGGGCGACCGCGGCATCGACGGCGGTCGCAATCGTGCGCATCGTCTCCCGCCGCCTTGCCTCGAGCGAATCGTTGACCCCGACGGTCTCGATCTCGAGAACGCGAGCCTTGCGCTCGTCGCTCAGCATCGGCATGAGCGCTGCGGACACCACGTGGACGGTGGTGTCGAGAAGGGTCGCATGCGCGGGAAACGTCAGCGTTGCCAGGGCCTCGGTGATCTCCTCATTGAGGATGACGTAGAGCTGCTCGAGGAGTGCCTCCTGGGCCGACAGTGCCTCCAGCCCCGACTTCGCGCCCCGGGAAGGAAAGAGTTCGTAGAAGGAGCGGCTCGAGACCCCGGACTCGTGGCACAGCGCCTGGATCGAGGTGGCGCGGAAACCGAGAGTCCCGTACAACTCGAGGGCAGCTTCGAGGAGGCGTTGACGGCGTGCCCCATCACGGTCGGCGCGCGAGGTTCCACGCCATAGCTTCGTCGAGGTGGTGGGAGGGGAATCCGCGGACGCTCGATCAGTCATTTTCCCATTATAGTGAAAATTTCGATTTTAGATGACAGACTATGTGACATGCCTTACATAGTTAGACAGAAGCATCGCGCCCCCAGGGTCAGCGCCCAGATCCCACCGAACCCCGCACTGCCGCGGGTGTGCGTCATCGGTGCCGGAGCCTCGGGGCTCGCCGCCGCCAAGGCCCTATACACAGCTGGCGTTCCCTTCGACTGCTTCGAGAAAGGCAGCGAATTCGGCGGCAACTGGCTCTACGACAACCCCAACGGCGTCAGCGCCTGCTACGAAACCCTGCAGATCAACACCTCATGTCCCCGCATGGCCTTCTCCGATTTCCCGATGCCAGCCGACTATCCCGATTACGCCAGTCACGACCAGGTCCATGCCTACTTCCGCGACTACGTCGAGCACTTCGGCTTCGGCCACACGATCACCTACGACACCGAGGTGACCCATGTCCGCCGAGGTGAACACGGCGGTTGGGATGTCGACATCCGTTCCACCGGCGCCGGCACCTCCGCAGAGTCTTGCGAGACTGCGTCGACCGAGACCCGCCGTTACGACGCTGTGATGGTCGCCAACGGCCACCACTGGGATGCGCGCTGGCCCGAGCCCGAGTATCCGGGCCACTTCGACGGCGAGCAGATCCACGCCCACGACTACCGCAGCGGAGACCAGCTCGAGGGCCGCGATGTTGTGGTCGTCGGTGCAGGCAACTCCGCGATGGACATCGCGGTCGAGGGATCCCAGCGGGCACGCAGCGTCAACCTCTCGATCCGCCGCGGCCAATGGGTGCTGAAGAAGACTCTCTTCGGAATGGCCGCCGATCAGATCGCCCTACCCAGCTGGGCGCCCTGGTGGGCCACGAGCATTCGCCTGCGTGTGGCCGCCCTGCTCTCCGGAGGTCTGCGCAGATACGGTCTGCCCGCCCCGGGGCACACCCCGGGCCAATCGCATCCGGTGCAGTCGGACGCAATCAGGGACCGCCTCGGCGCAGGTGCGATCGCGGTGAAACCGGGCATCGAACGACTCGAGAGTGACCGGGTGGTGTTCACCGATGGAAGCCAGGCACCGGCCGATCTCATCGTGTGGGCGACGGGATATCGGGTGAATTTTCCCTTCTTCGATCCGGACCTGATCTCTGCCGAGGGAAATGACCTGCCGCTGTTCAAGCGCATGATCCATCCCGATCACCCCGGCCTGTTCTTCATCGGTCTCCTCCAACCGATCGGTGCCGTCATGCCGCTGGCCGAAGCCCAGAGCAGACTGGTCGTCAAAGCTCTCACAGGCGAGTACGAACTGCCGAGCCGGCGAGACGTGACCCGGCGAATGCACGAGGACGATCGGCGGAACAAACGAGCGTTCTACGATTCGCCCCGGCACACGATGCAGGTCGACTTCGACCACTATCTGTTGGAACTGGAACGCGAAATGCGCAGAGGAAAGGTGACGGCATGAACCGGACACAGGCATTGACAGGACAGGTCGTGGCGATCACCGGCGGAGCCCGCGGCATCGGCCGAGAGATTGCGGCGAAGTTCAGCGCTGCCGGGGCGAAGGTTGCCATCGGCGACATCGACCTGCACGCCGCCCAAGAGACTGCCGCGGAGCTGAGAGCCCACGCCAGCAGGCTCGACGTCACGGACCAGGATTGTCTGAATGCATTCCTCGCAGATGTGACCCGTGAGCTCGGCACCATCGACATCTTCGTCAGCAATGCGGGCCTGATGTGGGTCGGTCCCTTCGCACAGGAGCCGGATTCAGCGGCCCGGGCACAGCTCGAGGTCAACCTGCTCGGAGTCATCAACGGCATCAAGGCCGTGGCACCGGGCATGCTGGCGCGAGGGCGGGGCCACCTCATCACCGTGGCCTCAGCGGGCGCTATCCTGCCGACACCGGGGGAGGCGACCTATGCCGCCACCAAGCACGGCGTGCTCGGCTACCTCAAAGCCATCCGCGCGGAGTTGCGCGGCACCGGCGTTCTGGTCACCGCGATCATGCCCGGAGTCGTCGACACGGCGCTGGCAGCAGGAACCTCGAGTGGTGCTGCGAGACGACTCACGCCCGCCGAGGTGGCCCGAAGCGTTGTCAAGGCCGCTGCCCGGCCCAGGTTCGAGCTCACTGTTCCCGGTTTCATCGGTCCGGCAGTCACAGTGGCCAATCTGCTGCCGATTGCGATCCGCGACCGACTCTTCGGAGCGATGGTGCCTAACCAACTGCTGGCGCGCAAGAATCAGCGGCAGGACTACGAGGCTTCGTTCACTGCCCCTGAGTGGTGAGGTGGCTCAGGCGACGATCTCGTCCCTGGGTTCGACCGCTGCACCGATGACCGTGCCGATGGCGATCGAGATGACCAGCAGCTCCTGGGAGGACCGAGAACTCGAGGCCAACAGACTAGAGGTGCGAGCTCTTTCTGCACGTCTCCGAGGGTCTCTCACCATGCCGGTCGGCATAGTCGGAGGAGAAGCGGCCGAGGTGGGAGAAGCCGAAGCGCCGGGCCACTTCGGAGACGGAATGATCGCGTGGGTTCGACTCCCGCAGAGCTTCGGCAGCTTTGTCCAGGCGCACTGACTTGAGGTACTGCATGGGTGAGGAACCGAGTTCTCGTCGAAACGCCATCTGCAGCGATCGTCCGCTGACCCCTGCGTATCGAGCAACGACATCGAGGGTGAGGGATTCTTCGGGGATCGCGTGGATGAGATCTCTGCTGCGGCGCAGGGCGGTAGCAGACGCCGGAGATGGTCTGTCCAGATGTCGATGAAATGAGTGTTCGGCTGCCCAGAGCAGGCCGACCACCACCTCCTCGACCATTCGATCGATGAGCAGCGGACCGGCATCGCCCTGTTGGTGCAGGTTGGCCAGGAGCCGCACCGAACGCATCCATGCGGAGCCGTCGCCGCTGGCAACCGTCATCGGAAGTTCGAAGTCGATCGGGGAGGGCACCTCCGCACCCAGATACTGTGCGGCGATGCGTTCGAACTCGGATCGTTCGATCTTGACGGTGAACATTGTGCAGGGAGAGTCCCAACCGCTGAATGCCGTATCGACATCGGGCCTGTAGACGGCGCACCGTGAGCGGTCTGCCACGACGACGTCTGACCCTGCGGACGTCCGGAACGAACCGTTCAGCGCGATATTCACCTGGTAGGCGTCTTCGTAGGGGCCGGTCTTGACCGTGACTGGAGCCGTGTACTTCAGCGTCCCGATCGACAATGGGCCCACCTTGATCGCCGTTGCCCGCATCTCGAATCGAGAGCCGATTCCCCGAATGCGCAGCTGGTGCGGGTAGTAGAGCTCGGTGCCGACTTCCAGTGCCTCTTCAGGTGACTGCCCGCGCAGCCGCCTCGGCGACAGATCGAGTTCCGGGCTGCGGTCGGCTGAGCTGTCGTTCATCTCAGATCGCTGTCAGCTCGCTGATCCGGTGGAAGCCGCGACCGTAGTAGACCAGCCCCTCTGCTTCATCCCTGACTCGGATCGAGTCGATTTCGACGAAGAGCACGGAGTGGGTTCCCTGTGTCATTGTGCTTTGGATGTGGCCGACGAGGGCGACCCGAGCGTCTTTGAGAGTCGGTGCGGTGGTGTCGTCATCCCAGATGTCCCACGCGAACCGGTCCTCCATCGGAACCTTGGTCGCCCCGGAGAAGTGACGAGCCAGTTCGCACTGCTCTGCGGCCAGGACGTTGATCGCCACCACTCCGTTGTTCGTGAAGACGTCATGGGCAGCACTGCGCTGGTTGACACACACGAGCACCGTGGGCGGAGAGTCTGTGACCGAGCATACCGCGCTGACCGTGATGCCGAGTTTTCCGTGGTCTCCTTCGGTGGTCACGATATTCACGGCCGCGGCCAGGTGGGCCATCGCCTGACGGAATTGCTGTTGAACGTCATTGAGTTCGTTCATGATTCTTCTCCTCCTGATACTGCGAAATCGACGATGGTGGCCCCGCCGGTGGCGTAGTTGCCCACATCTGCGGCGACATCCTGGCCCACCTGTGAAGCCATTGCGCTTGCGAATGTGTCCTGGTCGGGGAATGCTGCTTCGAAGATCGCGAAGTAAGGCGAGTTGCCGTCCTTATCCGTGGTGATATCGACCGAGTACGTCCAGCTCAGCATTCCGGGCAGGCGCTTGGCGAGCGGCAGGTGGGTCGTGGTGTAGTAGTCGATGAACGTGGCGCGGTCGGTGGGCTCGGGGTAGAGAACGAGCAGTTTGTGCATGGTCGGCTCCAGTCTTGAGTTCGATTCGGTGAGTGCGGGGCTCAGGCAGATGTGCGCTCAATGGCCGCGTCCACACGCTCTTCGCTGGCCAGCAGGTCAATCTGATGGATGGGGTGGTTGAAGTTCTCGGTGAACTCATCCGTCAGCTCCTGGTTGTCGACCATGGCGCTGAAGAGCTTCGGGATCTGCGGAAGGGTGGGAGTGTGGATGATTGTATTGAGCCAGTCGTTGGCGGCCTCGAGGCGTTCATTGCGACGGGCTGCCACCTTCTTCATGAAACGTTCGTCGAAGACATCGTCTTCGATGATCGCATCGCCGACGACTCGAGCCGAATAGGCGGTTGAGTTCGCGCCCTGTGCTTGTACAGGGTCCATGGTCAGGTGCACGTCACCCAATGCCAGGAGGAATTTGCCGTTGGGGAGGCGGGCGTAGTCTTCGCGCATCACTGGAGTGAAGGCACCCTGGAGGATGTCTTTGTCTGAGTCGGACTGGAGGCGGAATTCGTCGTGGTTGACTCGGTCGTAGACGGTGGGGTGGTGCTCCTTGAGCATGTCGAGCGTGAGCTGGCGGTAGGCCTCAGGATCATCCGCATAGCGCTGATCGGTGAGCGGTTCCTGTACGCCGCCGGGCACGCTTTCGAACAAGAGGGCCATGACATCGCCGGAGAATGACCACATCGGAATGGCAAGGAGTTCTCCGACGCCGGGAACGACGCTGACTCCGACGCCGTTCGGATCGCAGCGTTCGACGCCCTTCCAGAACCCCACAGCAAGTTTGCGCTGAGGGCGATCGTAAGGTGACTTGTCCGCGCGTTTGGGGAACATTGCGCCGATTTCCCCTTTGCCGGTCGAGACCACGACGAGATCGTGGACTTCGCTGAGGTCCTGGATGTCGGCGACTGCAAGATCACGATATTCGATGACGCCGCCGCGGTCGGTGAAGTCCTTCATCAGCTGGGGCAGATAGATTCGATAGTCCAGCGTCCGTGAAGGTGACGCGAACTGACCCTGGAAAGTCCGCTCCTCGCCCCAGCCGTTGTAGTGGTAGTGGTGGGTGTAGTAGTACTGGTCCTCGGTCCAATGGTTGATCCCGAGGTCCTCCTCCAGCTCGAGAGTCACGTGCATATGGGCGACACTGTTCATCACCTTGCCATCGGCAACCTCTTCGGGTGTGCGGTTGGTGTAGATGGTCGTGGCGATTCCATGCTGACGCAGTTGCAGACCCAGGTGGAGTCCGGCGACTCCTGCGCCGATGATCCCGATGCTCTTCATCATTCGTTCCTCTCGGATGGACGTCGATGTCCGACTGTAGATTCATGCGTGTTCGCATATCGAGCACATTAGTAACTTCTGCTCTCTATGTGAGCAACGAATCTACCGAAAGTGGCGTACCGCACACAATGGTGCCGGGGATAAAGCTGGGATTTTTCGCAAAACGGATAGTGGAGGTTCAGGCCGTCGACGCGGCCATCGGCCAAGGATGCGAGCAGTCAGAGCTGCCAGTCGTTCGCGGGAGAGATCAGGCGTTCGCTGTATATCCGCAGTTCGTTGACCATGAGCTGCACATCTTTGTCGCCCACAGGGAACAGGAGGGAAAGACTGGCTTCCTGCCCGTCGGGCATTCTCACAGGAGCGGCGACGGCTTCGAGTCCGATGAACGGCTGACCCTTGGTGTGAACGTAGCCCGTCTGTCTGGCCAGTGCCACCTCATCGACATCGTGCTCACTGTGCTCCTGCAGGGACAGGATCGCCAGGCCGGGCGCGCTGTTGTCCACTGGGAAGCGACTGCCCGTTCGCACAGCGACAGAGGCCGGGCTCTGCCCCGGTCGGGTCGATGACAGGACGACGGCATCATTGCGCTGTCGCGCGCAGAAGATCGCCGTCGCCGAGGTGACATTCGACAGTTCCTGCAGGACCGCCGCGATTTCCATTTCGACGTCGCCGATTCCAGATTTTGCCAGGGCAGTCATGCCCAGTCCGACCCGGAACCGCCCGTCTTCGTTGCGCGTGACGAGAGAATAGTCCTCCAGCGTGCGCAGAATTCGATAGACGATGGACCTGTGCAGGTCGAGCTCCGCGGCGAGTTCCCTGCTGGTGCGCTGTCGTCCATCAGCAAGGAGCTGGAGAGCATCGAGGGCTCGCTCCAGCGTCTGGGATCGGACTCCGCGGCCGGGCTTGGGCGCGGGGTTGGTTTCGTTGCTGCTCACGCGTCTGCCCTCCTCGACGGCCTCGGACGTTCATCCTATCCGAGCCGCAACGCGAGGAGGGCGTACGTGCCTATCCGCTACTGTCCTGGCGCAGTGATTCCCTCGACCGTGGAGCCGATCAGTGCGGCGGCAGCACGTTCGGCGATCATGATCGTGGGCGCATTCGTGTTGCCGGTGGGCACCTGCGGCATGATCGAAGCGTCGGCGATCCGCAGGCCGGCCAGCCCGTGGACCTTGAACGACTGCGGATCGACGACGGCGGTTTCGTCCTGGCCCATTCGGCAGGTCCCGACCTGGTGGTGGTAGGTCACCACAGATCCTCGGACATAGTCTTCGAGATCCTCATCGGCGACCTCGGGGCCGGGGAAGATCTCGGTCGGCTCCCACGCTGCCAGCGCCTCGGCGCGTCCGATCTCCCGGCACTGCTTCACCGAAGCCACGAGGGCGTCGACATCGGCCTGCTCGGCCAGCACATTCGGGTTGACCAGCGTCGGGTCCTGCGGATTCGGTCCGCTGAGCGTGACCTCGCCACGGGACTCGGGACGAACGATCCCACCTTGGAGGGTGAACGCGTTGTCCGGACCCGACTGCACATTCGGCGCGGAATCCTGGGCATACATCGGTACCGAGAAGAACAGGGGTTGGGTGTCGGGCACCGGAAGGTCAGGCTTCGATTTCCAGAACAGATGCACCTCGGCGGGGGCGACCTCACCCATCGGCACGGGCTCGGATCCGGTGGTGAAGATGACCGGGGAGAGCCAATGATCCTGGAGGTTCTTGCCCACCCCTGGCAGGTCGTGGATCGGATCGACTTCGACCTCGCGCAGCTCTTCGGCAGGGCCGATTCCCGAACGCAGGAGCAGCTCCGGTGAGGCCAGCGCACCGGACGTGAGGATGACCTCTTCGGCGGTGATCGTGCCGACACGGCCGCGGAAGTCCACCTCGACTCCCGTGATCTGCTTGTCGTCGGCGAGGAGCCGACGTGCGTGCGTCGACGTCAGGATCGTGAGATTCCCATCGCCGAGGCAGGGCTTGAGGTAGGCGCGCCAGGTGTTCAATCGCTTGCCGTCGCGGACATTGAGCTGGATCCGGGAGATGCCCTCGACGCTGCCGGAGTTGTAGTCCGGGTTGTAGCTCAGACCGGTCTGCTCACCGGCGGTGACCATGTCCTCCTGGATGGGATTGCGCTCGTAGCCGATGCGCACGTCCATAGGCCCGTCCGTGCCCCGATTGTCCGTGAGTTCGCCGTCATAGTTCTCGATGGCCTTGAACACGGGCAGGACTTCGTCCCAGGACCAGCCAGGGCAGCCCGATTCCACCCACTGCTCGTAGTCCCAGGCATCGCCGCGAACCCAGATCACCGCATTGAGTGCGTTCGATCCGCCGAGGACCTTTCCGCGGGGCAGGTGGATCTTGCGATTCATGGCCGCCGGCTGTGGGGTCGTGTAGTAGTCCCAGTCCTGTTTCGAATGCCAGATCAGACCGAGGGTGTTGAGGTGATCGATGTTCGGGTTCGTCTCATCTCCGCCGGCCTCGATGAGGCAGACCTTCTTGCCCGCATCGATGAGTCTGCGGGTGATCACGCACCCGGCAGATCCGGCACCGACTACGACATAGTCGAAGCGTTCGTCGGGCAGGTCGGTCGGGAAGGTCTCGCTGTGCTCGGTGATCGAACCTGTAGGGCTGACTGCGTTGCCTGCTGCGGTGGTATTCATGATGTCAGAATAGAGACCTGCCTCACGCCGCAACAGGGGGCGGAGCGGAACTCTGCGCGCACAGGCAAGCCGGGACACTGCGTGTGCGCGGAGGGTCAATTCGGACCGCGAAGCGCGGACGCCCTCACCGCCTTCTGCCGTGAGCACCTATAGTGGCGTTCGGAACATCCACTCACTCAGCGCAGCTCTGACCCGCAGGGCAGGAGGAACACATGCTTTTCTTGGCACGCATGGACGTCGTATTCCCCGAATCGATGACCGACGAGACCAAAGCCGATTTCCAGGTCAGGGAGAAGGCCTATTCTGCCGATCTTCAGGAACGCGGAATCATGAAGGGCATCTGGCGCGTGGTTGGGGAATACTCGAACTACTCGATGTACGAGGTCGATGACCTCGACTTCCTGCACGCGACGTTTCAGGGCTTCCCGATGTTCGCCTATATGAACGTCAAGGTCACGCCCTTGGCGAAGCACCCCAACGCAACCACGGATGATTTCTTCCGCGAACTCTGAGGCTCACGTTTGGTGAACCAGGCGACCCTCGAAATAGGTTGTGAGGACCGTGGTCTCATGCAGATGGGCAGGGTCGGCGGAGAACAGGTTCCGGTCCAGGACGATGAAGTCGGCGGACATTCCGGGGCGCAGCATTCCGGTGACCTCACCCAAGCCCATTGCGTGAGCCGGGTTGCGGGTGAATGCTGAGATCGCCTGTTCGACGGAGAGCGCCTCGCCGGGGTTGAGTTCTCCTGTCACCGCAGGGTCCGGGTTGGCTCGGGTGATCAGGGTTGCCAGCCCGGTCCACGGATCCGGAGTCGGAGCAGCGCAGGGCCAGTCTGAACCACAGGAGACCTGTGCGCCGGAGTCGATGAGCCGACGCAGCGGCCAGGAACGTTCGAAGGTCTCTGCCGACACCTGCTTGGCCATCGATTCTTGCATCACCGAGGGGAACCACAGGTACGGAGACGCGTCGGGGACAACCTGCAGCTCGGCAAAACGAGCCAGATCATCGTCGTGGACATACTCCACGTGTGCAATGTGGAACTTCGTCTTCCAGCCCCGTTCACGTCTCACGGTCTCCACGGCGTCGAGGATCAACCGGACAGCACCATCGCCGGTGGCATGCAGCTTCGCGCTGAGGCCACGGTCGGCCAGAGAGAGCAGCGAAGCGACGAGCTCTTCGCGGCCCCACAGCGGTTCTCCGGTGAAGGTCGGATCATCTCCGGGGTGGTGGCACTGGTACGGAGTGAGCAGTGCCGCGGTGCGAGTCATCGGAACGCCGTCGAGCACGTATTTGGCGAAGGTCGGATGCAGATGAGCCGTGTGGTTCGCGTCTCCGACCCGATAGAGTTCTTCGCCGGTGATGCCCTCTTCCAGAAAAGGCTGTGCAGGCATCGAGGCCACCACATGGGCGGTCAGTTCTCCGGCTTCGTCGAGGACGCGCAGCGTTGTCAGTGCGTAGTCCATCGTTGCAGATTCCTGTACAGCAGTGACTCCGAACGAATTGAGAGTCTGCACCGCAGTGCCGATAGCCCGTGCATGGAAGTTCGCGACGTCGCCGATCGACTCCAGCACCGCGGCCTCGGCTGCGCTGCAGGCCAGCTCGGTGAGGACGCCATTGAGCAGACCGTCGCTGTCCCGGACATACGTTCCGCCCTCTGGATTCGGTGACCCCTCGGTGATGCCGAGGATCTCGAACGCGGCCGAGTTCACCCATCGGTTGTGCATCGTGTCATCGCGCAGCAGTACGGGATGCCCTTCTGCCGCGTCATCGAGGGTCAGTAGATCCTGGTGGGTGAGATCGTCCATGACAGTTGAGCCGACGATTCCGCCGACCACCCATTGGCCGGGCTCAAGCTCCGCTCGCCACTGTCTGACTTTTGCCGCAATCGCGGCGACATCGTCGCTGGGCAGCACCTGGAGTTCGAATGCGAGCTGGCGCCCGCCGAGGCCGAGGTGAGCGTGGACGTCGACCAGACCGGGCATGGCGAACCGACCATTGAGATCGACGACCCCGGCGTCGGCGGTCACCGATGAACGAACCTCGTCGAGGGTTCCGACCGTGCCGATCCTGCCGTCTTCGACAGAGAAGGCTTCGGCCCATGGGCGTTCGGGGTCGCTGGTGTAGATGGGGCCGTTGGTGACGATGAGTGTGGTCATGTCGACAGGCTAGTGACACGACTCGGGTCGCGACACAGCCTGGTCGCAACTGTGCGCGAACTGGCAAGCCGAGGGGGCCGAACTGCGTGGAAAATCAAGTTCACCCCACCTCGGCGAAACTTTCGATCAGCGTGATTCGGAGTTCCCATGCTCACCACCCCACCATCGAATTGTCCGATCAACCGCGCTTTGGAGATGCTCGGAGACCAGTGGAGTCTGTTGATTCTGCGCGATATCGCGATGCGCGATCGTCGTTCGTTTCGGGAACTGGTCGCAGGCAGCGATGAAGGGATCAGCGTGCCGGGAATGCTCCCGCGTTCGCCGCCGAGGGCCCCGGCAGTCTTGAGGACCGTTTGCGCTCTCTGCGCGCTGCGCACCTCTGAAGCCGCAGTCGTGAGTGAGAGCTTCAGCTCTCGCAGCAGCCTCCGTCGGATCCTCCGCAGTGTCTACCGGGCTCCGGAGCGGGGACGTCGAGGACGGGGGAGCGGTCGAAGAATCCCTCAGGGCGCAGCTTGAACCCGACGGTGTCCACGGGCATGATCGGCCAGTCCTCGACCCGGGGGAAGTGCGTGAGGCCGAAGCTGTGCCACACCACGATGTCCTCACCGTCGACGCTGCGATCGGCGGCGGTCCATGCGGGCAGCCCTGCGTGACCGGGATGCTGGTTCGGGAAGTCGCCGGTCGGATAGCGCTCGTCCTCGTGATACTGCGAGACCCATAGGGCCTTTGATGCGAACGTCGCCCGCTTGTGGATCGATGAGTCCTCGGCCGCAAGCAAGGTCGGCAGTCCCGTGGGGTGGAGCTTGTAACCCACGGGTTCGCCGAGGCGGTTGGCCGAGTCCGGGTTCGTCACCACCCAGGTCCGAGCCTTCGACTGATCTGCGTCGCGCTTGGCGGCCAGTTCCGTACCCAGTACGGTGCGTTTGCGGCTGAAGGCATTGCCGCGCGGATTGGATTCCGAGACCGGCAGGCGCACGACGTCCTCCTCTTCGACCCGGCATCTGCCGCCGTCGAGGGCGAAGTCGAGACGCGCCCCGAACAGATGCTGATGGAACGGTGCACCCAGGCCGGGTGCGATCTCTGAGGCGAAGTCGCTTGATCCGTTCGGCAGCGCCGAGGTGAAGACCACCCCGGTGGCCTTGGCCTCGAACTCGATCGTGCCGTCGAGGTAGAGGTACCAGTAGAAGCCGTAGTCGTAATTGCCGACAGTGGTGAAGAAGGAGACGACGAACCTCCGGTTGCGCCGGGTGTAGTCCACTCCCGACCACAGATCCGAATGCTTGGCCAGGATCGAGGCGTCCTCCTCGTGCATGCAGATGCCGTTCTTGATCTGCCGGGGTTCGCCGAGGTTGTTCGCCACCCACGGGGACAGGTAAGTGATGTCGCCGAGGCAGTCGCAGCCCAGCTCGAGCGAGTTCGCCCACTGCCCGACGAGGTATTCACCCGTGTCGAAGTAGTTCTGCCAGGACCGCACCGGGGACGGGTCACCATAGGGCACGACCATCTCTGCAATCGCGGCCCGGTCGAGGATCGTGCGGCTGGCCTCGCCGTCTTTGAAGGCGATGTTGTGCAGGATGAGGCCTTCGCGCATGTCGAAGCCGACGTCGAATGACCACTTCTCCCATTCGATGTGGTTGCCCTCTGAGAGGGTGAAGCTCGGCCCTTCCGGCTGAGTGATCTCGATCGGCTTCTGCGTGGTGCGCACCGGGCCGGTGAGCTCCGGATCTGTGTAGTTTCCGTGCTCGGCGGGAACCGGAACATCCTCGAGGTCGAGGATCTGATCGACGGTCCGGTTGGTCACATCGACGTACGCGACGAGGCCGTCGATCGGATGCGCCCAGGCCGAATCGGTCTCGTGCGGTTGGAGGAAGGCGAGCCCTCGCAGGATCCTGCGCCCCGACTCCTCAGGGTATTCGAAGACACCGGCCGATAGCGGTGCGACCCGAACCTGTTCGATCGGCAGGCCACGACGGGCGAGGATCTGCTGCCACTTCGGATCCGCGGCTAGGACGTTCTCGACGATCTCGAACTCCTCTTCCATGACCGGGAACTCACCTTCGGCCGTCGAATCCACCTCGGCGACGGAATCGATTCGGGCATGTGTTGCGGACACGATGATGTCGCGGGATGTGCCAGCGGACTTGTCGATGACGAGGGCACGGAAACGGCGGTCCGCCTCCGCAACGGTGCGCGCGTGACCGCGCACAGGATCGAGCAGCCCGACGTAGGACAGGCGCGCCTCGGTAGGGAAGTGCCCGGCTTCGCGCAGCACCGAGGTCACGGTCGCGATCTCTGCCTCGGTCGGGAGTGAAAACGGTGTGAGCGCGGTCGGTGTGGAGGGATCGGCGGGAGTGGAATGGCAAGACATGTGTGCACCTTCGCAACGTCATTGATGTGTGCTGATTCACTTAATAACCTACGCTTGTAGAAAATAAAGTCAAGGCCGGGACCGGAGGAAGAATGCCTAAGATCGTCGATCACGATCAGCGTCGGCGCGAGCTCGTCGAAGCGACCCTGCGCATCATCGTCGACCAGGGGCTGGCCGGAGCGACGATGCGTGACATCGCCGCGGAGTCCGGATTCGCCAATGGGGTGATCAAGTCCTATTTCGCCTCCAAATCGGACCTGCTGGCCGCTACCTACCTCTTCGTCTACGAAGCCACGAACCGCCGCGTCGAGCTCTCCACCTCCCACCTGCGTGGTCTCGCTGCCCTGCGGGCCTTCGCGAATGAAGTCCTCCCGGTCACGCCCGAGCTTCACGATGAGGCCCGCGTCGTTCTCTCATTCCTCGCCGAGGTGGCCCAGAGTCCCGATCATGCCCGGACCACCCGCGAGACCATGGCTCAGTGGCGGACCTGGATCCGAGGCTGGCTTCGCCAGGCCGACGACGATGAAGAATTGGCCGCCGAGGTCGAGCTTGAGACTGCAGCCGATGTTCTCCTCACGTATCTGCTCGGTGCCCAGACCGCAGCCATCATCGGAGGCGAATCGTTCGACTTCGCAGGCTTTCGCAGGCAGCTCGACCATGTGGTTGCGCAACTTTCCACGTAATCATGACCATGTGGTCGGTAAATGCCTGGGAAGCCGTGACTCCCCGCGTGGTTGGGGATAGAGTGGCGCCAAGTGACCGTCGACACAGCAGTCGGTCGTCGGATGTTTCTGAGAAGGACGAAGATGTTACTTGAGAGCACAGCCTCTGATTTCGACGGGTGGCAAGCCCTCGTCTCGGACTCGTTCGTGCCACTGGACACCGAGCCTGCGCGCCGCGGCGGATTCAGGGGAGCGATCAGCGCCCGCGATTATGACTCCGTCGTCATGTCCCACATCAGCGCCAACCCTCATGCTGTGCTGCGAACCCCTGAGCTCATCGGGGCGGATTCACTCAGCAACGCAACCGGGCCCAGCGACGCGGGTGGGCTCAAGGTGGGCTCGTCGACGAACTATTACAAGGTCTCGCTCCAGCTCAACGGGCATGGACTGCTCATCCAAGATGGTCGAGAAGTGTCTCTGGCACCCGGTTCCTTGGCGATCTACGACACCTCGCGTCCCTATACCCTGAGCTTCGACTGCGACTTCTCGTCCTACGTGATGATGTTCCCGCAATCGCGGGTGAACCTGCCCACCGACACCGTAGGTCAGCTCACGGCCACCTCGATCGGCGCCGATCATCAGCTCGGCGCCGTTGCCACGCAGATCATCACGCAAGCGGGAGCCATGCTGCCCACACTCAACCGGTCCATCGGAATCAGGTTGGCCGGAAACGTCGTCGACCTGCTCACCACCGTCATGGCCGATGAGCTCGCAGAGTCAGAAGATGCACCGGGGGAGAGGCAGCGACTTTGGACGGAGGTCACCTCCTATATCGACGCCAATCTCGCCGACCCGCAGCTGACACCCTCAACGATCGCCGCCGCTCATTTCATGTCGGTACGCACACTGCATCAGGTATTCGAGGGCAGCGGGGAGACGGTGTCCGGGGAAATCCGTCGTCGCCGAATCGCGGCCTGCCGACAAGACCTCGCCGATCCGCAGAAGTCGCAGGTTCCCGTGGCAGCGATCGGAGCTCGGTGGGGCCTGAGCGACCCTGCCCATTTCTCCCGACTCTTCCGCAGCCTGGTGGGATCGCCTCCGGCGCAGTTCCGCCGCAGCGCATTGCGCTGACTCGAGCAATCCGCGACGCGGCTTTCTCTGCGCCGAAAGTCAAGAGGCCTGCTTCCAGAGCCAAGACACTGGCAAGGCTGATGAGAGAACCTGACGATACAGCCACTATCGCAAGGGGGATCACATGGGCGTGAATCTCGGCACTGGCAGCGAACCTGACAGCGCATCCCATCAACCGATCAGTTCGGGACTCGACTCCCGCCGCATCGGCACTCTCGCTCTCGTCTTCATGATCATTGCCGCCTCGGCGCCGCTGACCGTGGTTGCCGGCGGCGTCCCCAGCAACTTTGCGGTCACCGGACTGCTCGGCATCCCATTGTCCTTCATCGTCCTCGGCGTCATTCTCATTCTCTTCGCCATCGGCTACGCAGCGATGAGCCGGCACGTGCACAATGCCGGTGCCTTCTTCGCCTACATCGCCAAAGGTCTGGGCAAACCCGTCGGGATGGGCGCTGCCATCACCGCGCTGGTCGCCTACAACTCGATGCAGATCGGCATCGCCGGAATGTTCGGCTTCGTCTTCTCCTCCTTCCTCGATTCGCTGTTCGGTCTGCAGGCGGCCTGGTGGATCTGCGCGCTCATCGCCTGGGTGATCGTCGGTCTCATGGGCATCAGCCGCGTCGACTTCTCCGCGAAGGTCCTCGGCATCATCGTCGGCACCGAATTCCTCATCGTCATCGTCTTCGACGTCATCGGATTCGCCCACAGCCCCGAAGGCATCACTGCCGACGGGCTGCTGCCCGACCAGCTCTTCGCTCCCGGAGTCGGGGCCGCGCTGGCGTTCTCGATCGCGGCGTTCATGGGCTTCGAGTCGGGCGCGATCTACAACGAAGAGGTCAAGGACCCTAAGCGCACGGCCGGACGAGCGACGATCATCGCAGTGAGCATCATCGCCGTCTTCTACGCCCTCTCAGCCTGGGCGATGACCGTGGGTGAAGGCGCCTCGAACGTCGTCAGACGCTCCCAGGAGTTCGGTCCCGACCTGATGTTCGTCTTCCTTAGCGAACATACCCCGGTCTGGTTCGTCGACCTGTCGAACCTGCTCTTCCTCACCTCGCTGCTGGCCGCGCTCGTGGCCTTCCACAACATCGTCTCGCGCTACTTCTTCGCCTTGGGCCGCGATCGGGTGCTGCCGACGATCCTGGCCACGACTTCGCGGCGTACCGGTGCTCCAGTCGCCGGCTCTCTGGCCCAGTCGGGACTCGCTCTCATCGTCATCATCATCTTCGCCATCGTCGGCTCCGGCAGTGACGACCCGCTCTTTCCGGTCGTCACCCTCTTCACCTGGCTGACGAATATGGGCGCCTTCGGCCTTGTCCTCCTCATGGCGCTCACGGCGTTGGCCGTCGTCGGATTCCTACGGTCGCATTCGAGCGACTACCCACTGTGGACGCGCGTGATCGCACCTGGGCTCTCCGCCATCGGACTGATCGTTCTCTTCGTAGCCATCGTCATCAACTTCAACGTCCTCATCGGCCTCGAGGGCGCCTCGGTGCTCTCCTGGCTGCTGCCGGCCATCGTGCTTGTGCCCGGGATCTTCGGCACCATCTGGGCCCTCGTCCTGAGGTCGAGTCGCCCGCAGCTCTATGCAGGCATCGGCACTGGTGGAAGCCTGGGATGAAGACCCTGCCGATCCGCCCCATGAACCATCGACAACCACCGAGATCAGCCAAGTCAACCTCCAGAAAGGGAGAATCATGAGCACCGACGTCACCACTTACGCAGGACTGCTGTCGTCCATCGAGGACCCGAGCGGTCGTGAGCTGCTCGACCCCGCCACAGGCGAGGTTGTCGGCCGCACCCGTGAGGGCAGCCCCGCCGACATCGACACCGCTGTGGCTGCCGCCCGCAGGGTCCAGTCCGATTGGGCAGCGCGGACCTCGCAGGAACGCAGCGGCCTGTTGAATCAGGCCGCCGACGCGATCGAAGCCTCCGCCGAAGCCCTGGCAGAACTGCTCTCACGTGAGCAGGGCAAGCCGCTCAACGGACCCAATGCCCGCTTCGAAGTGGGTGCCTGCGCTGCGTGGCTGCGGGCGAATGCTGCCTTCGAGCTCGACGCCGAAACTCTCGTCGACGATGAGGAGACCCACGCCGAACTTCACTACGCACCGGTGGGCGTCATCGGCGCCGTCGGGCCCTGGAACTGGCCCATGATGATCTCGGTCTGGCAGTTCGCGCCCTCGCTGAAGATGGGCAACACCGTAGTGCTCAAGCCCTCCGAATACACGCCGCTGTCGGTGCAGGCACTGGTCGCGGTGGTCAATCAGGTCCTTCCCGCCGATGTGCTGACCGTGGTTCCCGGCGGTGGCGACGTCGGTGCAGCATTGACCTCCCACACCGATGTCGACAAGATCATGTTCACCGGTTCGACGAAGACTGGCCAGGCGATCATGGCCTCGGCGGCCGATACTCTGGCCCGGCTGACCTTGGAACTGGGCGGCAACGACGCGGGAATCGTGCTCGAGAACGCCGATCCCGCGGCCATCGCCGGCGACCTGTTCTGGGGTGCATTCATCAACACCGGTCAGACCTGTGCAGCGATGAAGCGCCTCTACGTGCCCGACTCCCTCTACGACCAGGTCTGCGATGCCCTCGTCGAGGTGGCCAAGCAGTCACCGATGGGAGTGGGCCTCGAAGAGGAGAACGTGCTCGGGCCGCTGCAGAACAGACAGCAGTACGATATCGTCGCCAAGCTCGTCCAGGCGGCGAAGGACGGTGGAGCTCGAGTCCTCACCGGAGGTGACCCCGCTGCCGATCAGCCCGGATACTTCTATCCGACCACGCTCGTGGCAGATATCGACAACAACAACCCCTTGGTCGCCGAAGAACAGTTCGGACCTGTCCTGCCGATCATCAGGTACACAGACCTGGAACAGGCCATCGGGTGGGCCAACGAGCTCGAGGTCGGCCTCGGCTCCTCGGTCTGGGGCAGTGACCTTGAGGAATGCAAGAAGGTCGCAGCCCGCTTGGAGGCAGGATCGACGTGGATCAACAAACACGGCGCCGTGGACCCGCGGATTCCCTTCGGCGGTGTGAAGAAGTCCGGCTTCGGCCTCGAGTTCGGCCTCGAGGGCCTCAAGCACGTCAGCGTTCCCCACGTGATCAGCTGGTAGTCCGCGCCCCACTAAACCTCCCCGACGTCACTAAATACGCGTGGCGCCGGGGAGTTTTAGTGACGTCGGGGAGTTTTAGCGGGAGGTGCGCGCCGCGGGGATGATCTCCTGCACGATCTCGACTACCCGAGCCAGGGCCTTCGAGGGATTGTTGCGGCGCCATCCCAGCGCGAGGGTGAACGCATCCCCACCCTCGGCGAGGCGAACATAGGTGACCCCGTCGATGCGGATGTGATTCGAGGACTCGACGACGATTGCGATCCCGACCTGCGCTCCCACAAGTGCGAGCAGGCTGTACGGATCCGGCGCCTCCTGCGCGATGTGCGGAAGATAGCCGGCCTGATCGGCCAGGCGCATCATCGCCTCCCGCACCTGCGAACCGTGCGAGGGCGCGTAGGTGATGAATGGCTGCTCCTTCAGATCCGCCATTGATACGCTCTTAGCCCCGGCGAGTTCGTGGCTGGTGGGGACTGCGACCATGACCCGCTCCTGCCGGATGACGTGCACGGCGATGCCCGCTGGTGCTGGCGGGGAGATGATCCCCATGTCCATGGTCCCGTCGCGAACGGCCAAGGCCGACTCACCGGAATACGTCTGTGGGTGCATCTCCAGGCTGATGCCGGGTTGTCGGTGCGCGACCTCCCGGGCGAGCAGGGACAGGATCGAATAGCCGCTCGTGCCGCCGAACCCGATCCGCACCCGGCCGACCTCGCCTTCCTTGGCAGCGCGAGCGATACGTCGCGCACCTTCAACCTGGGCTTGGATCGCGCGAGCGGGCTCGAGCAGCGCCTCACCTGAAGAAGTCAGTCGCACCCGGCGCGTTGTCCGTTCGAACAGCGCCACGTCGAGGTCCTTCTCGAGGGCGCGAATCATCTGGCTCAAGGCCGGCTGCGCGATGTGCAGTGTCTCCGCCGCCCGTCCGAAGTGCAGCTCCTGTGCCACGGCGAGGAAAGCCGAGAAATGCCGTAGCTCCATGGTGCCCGCTTTCGTTGTTGTTCGGCCGTCTCCGCAGACAGCTAAGTATTAATAAAGAACTCCAATTAATACACATGAAATTACGTCTTGGACACCGTGTAATACAAGTGGAACAGTAAGGAACCATGAACTACATCGACCTCGATCCCGCTCTGCGGCCCCTCATCGAGTCCTACCTCGACACGAGCGATCAGGAGCTGCTGGCCCCGGTACTCACTGCACTTGGCGCCGACGCTGCACAGCGTCTCGCCCCACTGGCAGACGTCGCAGACAAGAACCCGCCGACGCTGGCGCAGTTCAACCGCGAGGGCGATCGCGTCGACATGATCGACTACCACCACAGCTACCTGGAGCTGCAGAAGGCCGCCTACGAAGAGTACGGACTTTCCGCACTCTCACACAGAGGCCTCCACGGCTGGGCAGACGTACCACCTCACCTGGTCAAATACATACTCTCCTACGTATTCGTCCAAGCCGAGTTCGGCCTCGCCTGCCCGGTGTCGATGACCGACGCCGCGGCGCGGACCCTGCGGAAGTTCGGGGAAGGCGAGCAGATCGCCGAGGCGATTGATCGTCTCATCTCGACCGACCCCGAGCGTCGGTTCACCGGTGCGATGTTCATGACCGAGATCCATGCCGGCACCGACATCGCTCAGACTTCGACCGTGGCCGAACTTGACGGCGAGAACTGGGCCCTGTCCGGCCGCAAGTGGTTCGCCTCGAACCCGGACGCCGACATCATCCTCACCCTCGCCAGATTCCCCGGCGGCGATGACACCACACGTGGAGTCGGACTGTTCATGCTGCCCAAGCACCGTCCGGACGGGACGAAGAACTCCTATGTCATCGACAGGCTCAAGGACAAGCTCGGCACCAGGTCCATGCCCAGCGGCGAGGTCACCCTCAACGGTGCCTATGCCATTCAGGTCGGCGAACTTGAACGCGGATTTCGACAGATGGCGGAGATGGTCAACACCTCCCGACTGTCCAACGCGATGCGCGCCACCGCCCTCATGCGCCGGTCGATCAACGAAGCGCTCGCCCACGCCCGCCAGCGCGTAGTCTTCGGCAAGGCGCTCGTCGAGGCACCCTTGATGCGTATGACGCTCCTGCCGCTGCAGGCCGAAGCCGAGGCCGCACTGGGTCTCGTCTTCTACTGCGGTGACATGCTGCAACGAGCCGACGGCGGGGATGCGGATGCGGCCGCGCAGATCCGCGCACTCACCCCGCTGGCCAAGCATTACATCTGCAAACGCGCCCGGTTCGTCACCGGTGAGGCGATGGAGGTCCGCGGCGGTCGCGGCTACATCGAGGAATTCCCCGATGCCCGCCTCGTCCGCGACTCCCACCTGGGCTCGATCTGGGAGGGCTCGAGCAACGTCATCGCCCTCGACGTCCTGCGGTGCATGCGCAAACAGAACACCCACAGGCTCCTGGCTGAGACGATGACGCAGAAGCTGAACACCATCAACCTCGCCGAGGCGGGCCCTGAGATCCGTGAGATTCTGAACAGATGGAGCGCGATCGCCGATCGCGGTGACGCGATTCTGAATGCCGAGGCCGATGCGGGCGAGGCTCTCATCGGCGGCTTTGCCGACGATCTGGCACAGCTGATCATGGCGTCCCTGCTGCTCGAACAGGCCGATGCCGAAGTCACCTGCGATGCCAACTTCCGAAAGCTGCTCGTCGCCAGGACCTTCATCGGCAGCAACATCACAGGCGATGAGCACACCGTGGTCGACACCCTGTCCCACTTCGAGGACATCGTCGATGGCAAGACCGTGCCCCGCGACGCTATGCGAGTCGACGTCGCCCCAACACCCGCACCCGTGGCCTGAAACCACGCACAACACCGGAGCAAGTCGTGAGAACCACAGAAACAGAATCCACTCCCGATGCGAGCACTGCGGCAGGCGGGAGTTTCGAAGGACCACTCGCCGGCGTGCGCGTCATCGATCTCTCGAAGATCCTCGCCGGACCCTATGCCACGATGTCACTGGCCGACCTCGGTGCCGAGGTGATCAAGGTTGAGCACCCTGATGGGGGAGACCCGACCCGAGCCTGGGGCCCGCCGATGGTCGGCGCCGATGCCACCTACTTCCACGCCGCCAACCACAGCAAGAAGTCCGTGACGATCGACCTCAAATCCGACCGTGGACAGGCACAGGTCCACGATCTGTTAGCCGAGGCCGATGTCCTCGTCGAGAATTTCAGGCCCGGCAGCTCCCTGCAGACGATCTTCGACTACAAGGAGCTCTCGGCGGAGTTCCCACACCTCGTCATCCTCCACATCTCCGCCTACGGGGACCACGGCCCGATGCGCGATGAACCCGGCTACGACATGGTCGCTCAGGCCCGCGGCGGGCTCATGTCCCTGACAGGAGAAGCAGGGGGACCGCCGATGAAGGCCGGGTTCGCGATGGGCGACCTGGGTGCGGGACTGTTCGGCATCATCGGCATCGTCTCCGCGCTCTTCGAACGCAGCCGAACAGGCAAGGGCCAATACCTGACGACTTCGCTCTACGAAGGGCAGCTGGCGCTGCACGTGAACTGGGCGACGAACTACTTCGCCGACGGCCAACGCCCGCACGCTCTGGGTTCCGGTCACCCCAACCTCGTGCCCTACCAGGCTTATCCTGCCGCCGATGACTACTTCGTCATCGCAATCGGCAACGATTCCCTGTGGCGGAGCCTCTGCACCGCCATCGACCGGCCGGATCTCGGCGGTGACGAACGCTTGTCGGCCAACCGCGGTCGAGTCGAGAACCGCGAATACCTCAACGAGGAACTCTCCCGCACCCTGCGCACGAATACCGTCGACCATTGGTGTGCACTGTTCTCGACCTCCGGAATTCCTGCTGCGCCGATCAAACACCTCGACGAGGTCTATGCCGATCCGCAGACCGAGGCCCTGGGAATGGTCCAGACCGTCGAGCACCCCACCGCCGGACCGATGCGACAGGTGGCCTTCCCCGTCAACTTCAACGGAGTCCGGCCACCCGTGCGTTCCGCGCCACCGGAGCTCGGCGCAGATACTCACGAGATCCTCGGCGGCGCCGTCCACCCACACCCAGCCACCACAGGAGACTGAAATGACTACGACCGCCACCGCGCACGATGCCGCCGACCTCGACAAGTCCGACCTCCTCAACCTCGAAGGACTCTTCAGCAGGTCCGAGATCGAACTTCGCGACAAGGTGCGGGCCTTCGTCGATGAGCGTTTCCGTCCGAACATCGCCGACTGGTATGAGAACGCCGTCTTCCCCCGAGAGATCGTGGCCGAGATGGGCGACCTCGGACTGTTGGGCATGCACCTGCACGGCTACGGCTGCCCGGGGCGATCCGCCGTCGAATACGGTCTCGCGGCCATGGAGCTCGAAGCAGGTGACTCGGGACTGCGGACCTTCGTGTCCGTGCAGGGATCCCTGGCCATGTCCGCGATCCACAAATTCGGCTCCGAAGAGCAGAAGAATCGTTACCTGCCGGGCATGGCCAAGGGTGAGATCATCGGCTGCTTCGGCCTGACCGAGCCCACTGCCGGGTCCGACCCAGGATCGATGGCCACCACAGCAGTACGCAATGATGATGGCACGTGGACCCTCAAAGGAGCCAAACGCTGGATCGGCCTGGCCTCCATCGCCGACATCGCGGTCATCTGGGCCGCCGCCGACGACGGTATCCGCGGCTTCCTCGTCCCCACCGACACTGCCGGATTCTCCGCGACTCCGATCGAACAGAAGCTCTCCATGCGAGCCTCCATCCAATGCGACATCGCCCTCGAAGACGTCCAACTTCCCGCCGAGGCGGTCCTTCCCGAAGCAAAAGGCCTTAAGGGGCCCTTCTCCTGCCTCAACGAAGCCCGCTACGGAATCATGTGGGGTGTGATGGGTGCGGCCCGTGACTCCTATGAGGTGGCTCTGAAGTATGCGCAGGAGAGGATGCAGTTCGACAAACCTCTCTCCGGCTATCAGATCACCCAGCAGAAGCTGGTGAATATGGTCCTCGAGATCCAGAAGGGCATCCTCGTGGCCGTGCAGACTGGGCGACTCAAAGACGCGGGCACGCTCGACCCGATCCAGATCTCGGTCGGCAAGCTCAACAACTGCCGTGAGGCGATCGCCATCTGCAGGGAGGCCAGGTCCATGCTCGGCGGCAACGGCATCACGCTCGAATACTCACCGCTGCGCCACGCCAACAACCTCGAATCGGTGCGCACCTACGAAGGCACGGATGAGGTGCACACTCTGATTCTGGGTCGTCACATCACAGGTGAACAGGCGTTTCGGTAGGCCGCTGAGGCAAGTGGATGGGGTGCTGAAAAAGCGGCACGCAACGAACCACACGACCTAAAGCGGGAACCCGACCCCTGTCAGCTCCTCCGACACCGTCCACAGACGTCGGGCAACTTCGGCGTCCTTGGCTGCAGCTGAGCGGCCGACGAGTTTCGGCTGTCCGAAAGTCTCCTTGAATCGGCGTGGGCCGACATAGCTGTTGCCTGGGATGTCGGCTGTGGCTGCGCACAATGTCGGCACAGCACCTTGCTGCTCGTTCTGCGAGATCAGACCGATCAGGGCCTCGGTGACGGATGCGAGCGTTCGGTTTCCCTGCAGCCGGTAGAGGTTCGTCGCCGCCAGGCCCGGATGGGCCGCGGCCGCGATGACGGAGGAGGACACCTCGGTGAGCCGTCGCTGGAGTTCGGAGGTGAAGAGAAGGTTGGCGAGCTTCGACTGCCCGTAGGCCGCCATCGGCTTATACGGTCTGCGTTCCCAATTGAGGTCATCGAAGTCGATTGTCCCCATCCGATGCCCGATCGAAGAGATGGTGACTACCCGATCTCGGATCTGGGGAAGCAACAGGTTGGTCAGGGCGAAATGGCCGAGGTGGTTCGTGCCGAACTGAGATTCGAACCCGTCGGCGGTGTGACCCAAGGGCGGGGCCATGATCCCCGCATTGTTGATGAGGATGTCTATGGGCTCTGTGAATTCCTCAGCGAAGGCGCGCACCGAGGCGAGATCGGCGAGGTCGAGATGTCGTACGTCGACGGTCCCACGCATCGCGTCAGCTGCAGCTCGTCCCTTGTCCAAGTTGCGAACGGCAAGCACCACTTGAGCATCCATGCCCGCCAGCATGGACGCTGTTGCCCGACCGATTCCGCTGTTGCCACCGGTGACGACGATGGTGCGGTTCGCCGCTGAGGAGATGTTGTCATCGAGCCTATTGCCCATAAGGCAATCGTAAGCCCAAGCAAGCCGTTCATGGCTCCTCGCAAAATGTTAGGGTAGCCTTCGTGCCGAAGACTCCCTCATCAGGTTCGATGCTGCTGCGCAGGGCCGCCCGGCGTCGACTCGCGCTGCTCGTGCCCGGAGCCATCACCCTGTCGTTGTGGCAGGTCTGTGAGGCGCTCGTGCCCGTCGCCATCGGAATCGTCGTCGACGTCGCGATCATCCCGCGCTCCCTTCCGATGCTCGCGGTCTCGATCATCGGCATCGGACTGCTGTTCACGGTGCTCAGCCTCGGGTATCGTTTCGGCTCCCGCTTCTGCAACTCCGCCCGTGAACACGAAGCCCATGCCCTTCGCGTCGAGATCACCCACGCCGCGCTCACCTCGGCGAGCCTTCCACCCGACCGAGCCTCCGGTGAGGTCCTCTCGATCGCTTCGGCAGACGCCGACACCGCAGCTCAGTCCTTCGCCCAGGCCGGGCGCGGCATCGCTTCGGTGCTGGGCATGGTGACTGCCGCAGTATTCCTCCTCGTCGCTGACCCAGTGACCGGGCTCGTCGTCCTCATCGCCGTACCCTTCGGGCTGCTCATCGTCGCCCTTCCCAGCCGTTCCGTGTCTGCGAAGGCCGCAACCCAGCTCGAAGCAGTCGCCGGAGCCGGTCGTTCCGCATCCGACCTCATGCACGGACTGCGCGTGATCAAGGCCATGGGCGGTGAGCCCTGGGCCGTGCGCCGCTATGAGAAGACCTCCGACGAGGCCGCGACAGCCGGCATCGCCACCGGTGAGAGAACAGGCCGACTCGCAGGCTTGGGTGCTCTCGTGATGTCGATGGTGCTCGCGGTCGTCCTCGTCGTCGCAAGCCTGCGGCTCGTCGAAGGGCAGATGAGCGTCGGTGCACTCATCGGAATCCTCGGTATGACCGCATTCCTCACCGAGCCGATGCGCGCGCTCGCCGACATCGTCGGCCTCTTCGCCCAATCGCACGGCGCGGCAGGCAGGATCGCCAGGCTCCTGACCGACATCGACTCCTCCGAGGCTGTTCCCTCGGCCACGGCACTCACCTCGACCGACGCAGCCGCTGAGACAGAATCCGACGAGACAGAATCCGACAACAGCGCCCCACACCGAGGCGGGAGGCCGACAAGGATCCACATCGGCGACACCGCGGTCGACGTCCGCGATTGGGCAGTCGGCGAGCACCGCAGCGTCGACTTTACAACCGACTTCGGCTCGCTGACGTGCATCGTCACCGAGCGCGCCGAGCCGACGACGGCACTCCTCGCAGCGCTGGCATCCCATGCCCGCGGAACGAGTCCCGACCAGATGATCGTCTCGCCCCACACCGTCGACCTCTTCGAGGGCACGATCCGCTCCAACATCACCATGGTCGTCGGCACGACCGACCACCCCGTCCCCGCAGAGGTGCTCCTCGCATCGGGGGTCGACGAACTCCTCGGACTCGTCGACGGGGGACTCGACCACCGAATCCAGGAACTCGGCGGCAACCTCTCGGGCGGCCAACGGCAGCGCGTGGCCCTTGCCCGAGCGCTGAACGCCGACCCGAGCATCCTCGTCCTCCACGAACCCACCACCGCCGTCGACGCCGTCACCGAGGCACGCATCTCGAGCGGAGTGAGCGATCTGCGTCGAGCCAGCCGATCGGCTGCCACCGTCATCGTCACCAGCTCTCCGGCATTCTTGGCAGCCGCTGACACGGTTGTCTTCGTCCCTGCGAACGGACAGGTTCTCATCGGCGGTCACGCCGAACTCCTCGCAGCGGAGTCAGCGGCCGCAGAGTCCTACCGTCAGGCGGTGACCCGATGACCGCGTCCCCCGCGCCCGCTACTCTGTCGATCGCCTCGAGGCGACGCTCCTTCTCCCACCTGGCACCGCTGTTGCGGGCGCGAACCGGATGGCTTGTTGTGCTCGCCGTCTCGGGTCTGGCAAACGCCGGTGCCGGGCTCGTCGGGCCCTGGGCGATCGGCCGCCTCGTCGACGAACTGCCCACCGGCGCCGGCTCGGATCTCGTCTGGATCTGCGCGATCGCTGTTGCGGCCGCCGGCATCGTCATGGCACTGGGCACGTGGGTCAGCGCTTGGTCATTGGCCCATATCGCCATGCCCGTCGTCGCCGAGCTGCGCACTCAGGTCGTCGAGTCCGCGCTCAGACTGGATTCCCAGCGCATCGAGAAGACTGGCACCGGCGACCTGGTCTCCCGCGTCGCCGACGATTCCCGCAAGATCAGCGAGGCGGCCGCGCAGGTACTGCCACTCGTCGTCGAATCACTTCTCATCGTCATCGTCTCCGCCGTGGGCCTGGGCGCGATCGACTGGCGACTGGGACTGGTGGGCCTCGTTGCACTGCCGATGTACTGGCTCACCCTGCGCTGGTATCTGCCAAGGTCGGAGCCGATCTACAAGGAGGAGCGGGCGGCGTTCGGCCGTCGCGCCGGTCGGCTGCTGGGCGGGCTCACAGGAGCACAGACCCTGCGTGCCTACCGAGCTGAGTCAGGAGAGCTGGCTCGTATCGACTCGGCCTCCGGGCAGGCCAGGGACCTGTCGATCGGAGTGTTCAGCTTCCTCACCCGCGCCTTCTCGCGCAATAACCGCGCCGAGGCTGTCGTACTCTCCCTGCTCCTCATCGCCGGATTCGTCCTGGTCTTCGCCGGCGAGACGACCGCAGGCGCCGTGACCACCGCGGCCCTGGTCTTCCACCGCCTGTTCAATCCCATCGGCGCCCTAGTCGGCCTTTTCGACCAGATCCAATCCGCGGGTGCCTCGCTGACCCGCATGGTCGGCGTCATCGACGAAGCCGCCAGCTCGCCGAGGCGGACGACCGACATCAGCATCGACCGGCCCGCAGTGGTGTTGGAAGACCTGTGGTTCACCTACGACGAGGATCCGGAATCGAGCAACCACGTCCTCAAGGGCGTGAATCTGCGACTGGAGCCGGGCGAAGTCGTCGCCGTCGTCGGCACCACCGGGGCCGGGAAGTCCACGCTGGCACGGATCGCGGCCGGACTCTCCGCACCCACGCACGGTTCGGCGCGACTCGAATCCGGCACAGCCTCCTCGGCGAAAGAGCGCACCGAAAATGAACAGTCGGTGGCTCCTCTGACCGCGCTGCCCGAATTCGTGCTGCGCTCGCACATCACGATGGTCGCCCAGGAGGTCCATACCTTCAACGGCACCCTGCGCGACAACGTCGCCCTGCCCGTCCCTGACGCATCGGACGAACAGGTCGCTGCGGCCTTGGACATGGTGGGAGCCGATTGGGTGAGCGAACTTGCACACGGTTCCGACACCGAGGTCGGTGACGGCGGAACCCGTCTGAGCGCGGTGCAGGAGCAGACGATCGCCCTCGCCCGTCTTGTACTGGCGAATCCGGACTTCGCAATCCTCGACGAGGCCACCGCCGAGGCGGGATCCGCCGGAGCCCATACCCTCGAGCAGTCGGCCAGGGCCGCACTTGCCGGGCGCGGAGCCCTCGTCGTCGCCCACCGCCTCAGTCAGGCCGAGACCGCTGATCGCGTGCTCGTCATGGAGCACGGACAGATCGTCGAAGAGGGCCCACACGAGGAACTCGTCGCCCAGGGCGGCCGCTACGCCCGGCTGTGGGAGGCGTGGTCGGCCTGAGCCCTCGGGCGTCAGCGAGGATTGCGAGTCAGCTCAGACCCAGCACCGCCGTCGCGATCGAGAAGTAGAGGATGAGGCCAGTGGCATCGCAGAACGTGGAGATGAAGGGGTTGGAGAACACGGCAGGGTCCGCGCCCACCCTCTTCGCGATGATTGGCATCAGTCCGCCTACGGTCGCGGCCATGATGCACACGGACAGCAGGGTGAGCCCGATGACCAGGCCGATCGCCCACCCGTAGACGAGGCCGGCGACGAGGAAGCCCAACAGGCCGAGAACGGCTCCCAGCAGTGCGCCGACTCGCAGCTCCCTCCAGATGACCCGGCCGAGATCGCGGACCCTCACCTCGCCGACGGCCAGCGCCCGGGTCACTGTCGTCGCGGCCTGGTTGCCGGTGTTGCCGCCCGTGCCGGTCAGCAGGGGGATGAACAGGGCCAGGATGACGACCTGATCGAGCCGGTCCTCATACACTTCGAGGACCTGGACGGTGAGGATCGCGGAGACTGCGAGGACGAGCAGCCAGACGATGCGGCTCCTGACCAGGCGCACGATGGTGCTCGACAGGTAAGAACGGTCGAGGGGTTCGGAACCGCTGGACCGAGCGATGTCCTCCGCGTCCTCCTCGTCGACGATGTCGAGGACATCGTCCATCGTCAAGATGCCCACGAGCCGTTCCTCCTCGTCGACAACCGGCATCGCGATGAGCCGGTGCGAGAGGAACTGGCGGGATGCCTCCTCACGGTCGGTGAGCGCATGGGTGCTGATGGAATCGCGGACGATTTCACTGATGACCGTCGACTCGTCGGCGGCGATGAGATTGCGCAGCGACACGACGCCGAGGAGCACACGGCCAGGGCCGACCACCGGCAGCAGGTAGACGGTTTCGGGTCCGTCGATGCGGGAGTGAACGACCTCCATCGCCTCGGCGGCCGTCCAATCCTCGTGGAGGCTGAGCACCTCAGGGGACATGTAGCGGCCGATCGCCGACTTCGGATACCCGAGAACGGCCGTCGTCATCTCCCGTTCCTCGGCGTCGAGTCCGCTCATGAGCCGTCGGGTGACATTGGCCGGAAGCTCACCGAAGAGTTCGGCACGGTCGTCGGGGTCCAGGCCCTCGACGATATCGGCGATCTCGGGTTCGCGGAGGTTCTGGATCAGGTCCGCCTGATAGCTCGGCGTCAGATTCTCGAACACCGCCAGGGCCCCGTCCTTGTCCAGTACTCGGAACAGGACCGCCGACTGCAGCGGGGTCGTCGTGTGGACGAGCCGGGTGAGCTCAGGGAGGGAGACCTGGTGTGCGAGATTTGCGACGGTGTCCATGGCCGACCGGTCGATTCGTCCCGACAGTGCGGATTCCAGGCGGTCTGCCGCCGAGTCGTCCACCGTCATGTCTGTCATGACTGCCCCCTCACATCCGCTGTCTCTGTCATCGTTGTCCACCATATGCCACAGCGCGAGGTCACTTCGGCACTGCCCGAACCGTTGGAGTCCTAGCATGGAGGCATGAGCAGGGCACACCAGGAAGCGGCGCCGGACATCGCCGCACTCGCATCGGCCATCGCCGAGCCCACACGAGTGATGATCTGCACCTGCGTCCTCGACGGCAGAGCCTGGACGCTGACCGAGTTGTCCCGTGCACTCGGGCTGCCGATGTCGTCGACCTCGGAACATGTCAGCATCCTCATCGACCGCGGAGTCCTGGCGGAGCGCCGACAGGGTCGGCACCGTTATGTCCAGCTCGCCTCGGCAGATATCGCCGATTGGCTCGAGCACACCGGAGCCCTCGCAAGCCAGCGGGTCGAATCGGCCTCGTCTCTGGTTGCGAAGACCCGTGACCGTCACCTCCTCGAGGCGAGGACCTGTTACCGGCATATCGCAGGAAAGCTCGGCGTCCGATTGTTCGCAGCCCTGAGCGCACACGGGTGGATCGACGAGGCGGTGACCGTGACCGATTCCGGTAGGGAGGCAATCGCGGAGGCGTGGGGCATCGATGTGCCGACCACAACGACATCTGCCCGTCCGGTCACACGCCGCTGCCTCGATTGGACGGAACGACGGACCCACCTCGGCGGGTGGCTCGGAGACGAACTGTGCCGCGACTTTCTCGACCGCACGTGGATCACGCGCCGACCGAGCAGTCGAGCTCTCAAACTCACACCTGCCGGCCGGGAGCGTCTCGACTGGATCCTGATCACAGAGGTGACACAGCTATGAGCACACCGTCCGCACCGATCCCTACCTTCCACCGTCTGCACCGCCCGGGGGAGCCATTCATTCTGCCCTGCGCCTGGGATGTGGCGAGTGCCCGATTGTTCGCCGAGGCTGGTCACCCTGCCGTCGGCACGACCAGTCTCGGTGTGGCGGCCGGCATCGGCGCCGCCGATGAGGACCGCGAGACTCTGACTGCGATGGCCGCTCTCATCGCGAACATGCGGCGAGCACTGCCAGAGGGCCTGCTCACCTGCGACTTCGAAGATGGGTACAGCGACGATCCGAAGGGCGTCGTCGATATTCTGCGAAGGAGTTTCCCGAGTCTGCCTGCCCCGGCGGTTGCACCGGGTGGACATCGTGCCTCATCTGAGGGTGTCCTCGCCGTCGACGGCATCAACATCGAGGATTCTGCTCGCGGTCGACTCCTCCCCGCGGTGGCGCTTGCTGGCAAGGTGAACGCGATCAAGGACGAATTTCCGGATCTCTTCGTCAATGCTCGGATCGACACCTATTGGACAGGGCAGGACAACCTCGGCGATACCCTCGACCGGATGCGGCGCTACGTTGATTCCGGAGCCGATGGGATCTTCGTTCCCGGCGATCTCGAACTGAACGTCATCGCCGGCATCGTCGATGCCTGCCCGCTGCCGGTCAACGTCCTCGCCAGTCCTCGCTTCTCACTTGAGCAGTTGGCCGACGTGGGCGTAGCGAGGATCAGCACGGGGTCGCTGCTCTATCGAACTGCGGTGTCTATGGCTCTGCAGTCCTTGGAAGGCCTGGCTTCTGGCCGCCCGGCACAGACCGCGAACGTCCTGTCATATTTCGCGGTCTCGGACGTGGACTCATAGACCCCGTTGCTCGATCCCATCGTCGGCGAGTGCGTCGACATCGAGGTCATCACCGGAAAGTTCGGCTACCTCTGCATCGTCGTGGTCCTCGGAGACCATGTGATCGCTGCGCCGGTTCCCCTGTTCGGCTGCAGGTGAGGAATCGGTGGAGAATTCGTCCGGTATGTCGGGCGCTGCATTTCCCGATTCCATGTCTTTGGCATCCAACAGCTCGTTATCGGCGCCTTCGATGCCGGTTCCTTCCGGACCTTCGGCGCCGGGTTCGACAGAGGGAGCGGACGAAGCGTCGAGATCACTGTCGACGTCGAGGGCGTCGGCCTCAGCCGCGTTGAGCTCTGGGTCGTCCAAGTCATCAGCGGTGGGCTCGTCGAGCGTCGGGTCCTCGACCTCCAGGTCGTCCTGCCACTGCGTCGGTTCGTTGGGATTGTCGCTCATGATCTCTCCTTCGCGTGTGGTCGATCAGTATAACTCTCACGGACATTGTTGCACGCGAGCTCGGCCTTGCCGATAGGGTCCATGGCGATACCTGTGGTGCGGCGGCTCAAAGGCGCCGCAGCTCATCGGCGCCCGTGGTGCTCCTTCCATTCAAGCCAGTCCCAGCGTTTGAGGAATGATCGAGCCGCGTTCGCCCCCGAGTCGATGAGGTCGAGTTTGTCCCCCCGTGACAGGGCGAAATCGGTGCTGCTGTGGCGGTCGGTGTCGACGAAGATCGTCCGCTCGGTGATCGAAGGTTCGTCGATGTGGCGTCGGTCGTGGGCATTGATCATGGTCGACAGGAGAGAAACGGCGTATTGGTAGGTGTTCGCATTCGGTCGCCATTGTGCGCCTGCCGTCGTCCTGGCTGACAGCATCACTCCCAGAGTCGGCCAGCGCGCTGGTCGCTGATCCTTTCGGTCGAAGAGGTCGACGGGGAAGTTCGACAGCAGGCCCCCGTCCGAGCCGAGCACCGATGAGCCGCCGGCGATGCGGCGATCGGCCGGCAGTGATCTGGGTCGGAAGTAGAACGGCATCGCCGCCGAGGCGCAGACAGCGTCCGCGACGGACTGCGAGTCCGGGTCGACGCCGAGCGCCGGGCGGTAGTCCCAGGGCAGACGCAGCATTCGACCGCGGGAGACATCCGAGACGATGACGACGAGGCGGTACTGCCGTTCGGGAGGCAAGGCACTTTCCGGGTCGTGCAGGCGGAGGTCTGCCCATGTGCGGATGCCCTGTGCGGTGAGGATATCGTCAAGGAAGTCGTGGAGGGCAGTGCCGAGGTACATTCCCTTGTGGAACAGCAGCCCCTGGACCTTTCCGAGCCATGGCGTGAATCGGAAGGCGGGGCTGAGGTCCTCGAAGTCGGTGAAGTCTTTGCCGAGGATCGTCTCGGTGAGGCGCTCAGGTGGAATGCCCGCGGTGGCCAACGCGCCAACGATCGCGCCGGCTGAGGTTCCCGCGATGCGGTGGATGGAGTAGTCGGCCGAGGTCAGCGCATTGACAGCGCCGACGAGCCCGGGAAGTTTTGCTCCTCCGCCTTCGAGGACCAGATCGGTGAGGGGCATAGCGTCCTCCTTCTCAGCGGCCTCAGTGCGCCTGTGAACTCCGCGTCGATGCTCCTCCTCTCATTGTCACCCAGGCTGGGTGCGGACGAGGAAAGGAGGAGCTCGTGTCCCTCGTCAGCCCCTGGCAGCGGCGGGGTCGGCAGAATTGAGCTCCGCAGCCGGCGAGGCAGTGTTGGGTTCCGCGGCCACGGGACGACGGCCGGTGAAGTGCTCCATGGTCTTGTTGACGCCGAGGAAGTCCAAGGTTCGGTCGAATGCCCGTGTCGGCAGCAAACGCAGACTTGGCAGCAGACGGACCAGGGCGGGCATAATCAGCTGCTCACGTCCGGCTTCGATGGAGTCGATGACCTTGGTGGCGACGTAGTTCTCCTCGAGGATGGGCAGGAGACGGGGGAACTTCGTCGTGACACCCTCGAACATGCCTGTGTTGATGTAGAAGGGACACACGACGAGAGTTCCGACCTTGCTGCCGTCGGTGCGCAGTTCGTTGCGCAGGGACTCGGTGAAGCCCAGAGCTGCGAACTTGCTGGCCGAGTAGTCGGTCTGCTTGGCCACACCGGTGAGGCCAGCGGCGCTGGCGATGGTGACCACGCTGCCGCGGTTCCGTTCGATCATTCCAGGCAGGAAGGCACGTGTCGTCCAATACAGGGCGAAGACATTGACGTCGTAGACGCGTCGAACTGCGTCCTCATCGGCTTCCAGCAGCTTCTTGCCGGTGACGATTCCCGCGCAGTTGATGAGGACGTCGATCGGTCCGGTTTCCTCTGCGGCAGCTGTGACCTGGCTGGAGTCGCCCACGTTGACTGCAAATGAACGGGCTTTCGCTCCGGTTGCCACGAGTTCATCGCGAACGGCCTGACCGGTCTCGGCAGAGAGGTCCCAGATGAGAATCTCTGCGGCTCCACGTGCCGCAGCGTCCAGAGCCATCAGGCGTCCGATGCCGCTGCCTGCACCGGTGATCAGTACTCGTGCACCTCTGATTTGGGTACCGCGGGTCATATGTCTGCTCCTTTGCATCGTGAGTCTGAGCGCATGGTTCGATTGGGAACCCAGTTGCAGACATCACATTACATGCCATGGTTACCGATACGTAACCAGTTGGTCGCATCCGTTTTCACTCTCAGGAGTGATGTCGGCCCGGACGGGTGCCCTCTACCGTCGTGGATGGCCGAGGCAGACGCTTCCGGTCATCCTGCGAATGGAGTCAGTATCGTGCGTTTCATCAAACAGCTCATCGCCGTCGTGGCAGTCACCGTCCTCGGAAGCGTCGCCACAGATTTCGTCGGAGGGAATGGGGTGCTGGCCCTGGTGGCCGGGCTCATCACTGCGACCCTGACGCTCGTTGTCTATCACGCAGTCGTTTCGCGCACGGAGAATCGCACTGTCACCGAGGTGTCCCACGCAGGCGCAGCCCGGTCGCTCGGCCTCGGAGCGCTCATCGGCATCGGCCTGTTCTCTCTCGTCATCGTGATCATTGCGCTCCTCGGCGGATACACCGTCGACGGCCTCGGATCCCCGGGGGCACTGCTGGGATTGCTCGGGTTCATGGCAGCAGTCGCAGTCACTGAGGAAGTGATCTTTCGAGGTGTCCTGTTCCGGGTCATCGAAGAGCGGACAGGCTCATGGATCGCCATGGCGGTCACCGGTCTGGTGTTCGGCCTCATGCACCTGCTCAACCCCAACGCCTCCTTCTTCGGTGCGATCGCCATCGCGGTCGAGGCCGGCTTCATGCTCACTGCCGCATACATGGCGACGAGACGACTGTGGGTGCCTATCGGTCTGCATTTCGGGTGGAACATGGCTGCCGGTGGAATCTTCAGCACTGAGGTATCCGGAGCCAACACGCCGCAGGGACTGTTGGATGCAACGATGTCTGGACCGGTGCTCATCACCGGGGGAGACTTCGGTCCCGAAGGCAGCGTGTTCTCCATTGCCCTCTGTACGCTTGCCGGTGCCATCTTCATCGTCACAGCCCATCGTCGCGGCAGAATTCTTCCTCCGCGCCATCGGCAGCAGGTGCCCGGGGACTCCCGGCCGGTGCTCGCAGAAGGCTGAGCCCGGAATCGCAGAGAACCCCCGGATTTCTGAGGAAATCCGGGGGTTCTCTTGTGTGGTGGCTCCGACCGGCGTCGATCCGGTGACCTTTCGATTTTCAGTCGAACGCTCTACCAACTGAGCTACAGAGCCAGGCCGCAAACATACGTCAAGTATGTTGAGAGAAACAAAGGCCCTTCCGAAGAAGAGCCTCGTGCTCCGCGACCCTGACCGGACTCGAACCGGCGACCTCCGCCGTGACAGGGCGGCGCGCTAACCAACTGCGCTACAGGGCCTTACTATGTTGCATCTGATCCGATGTCGGACTTTACAATCCTACACCGTACCCCCAACGGGATTCGAACCCGTGTCGCCGCCGTGAAAGGGCGGTGTCCTAGGCCTCTAGACGATGGGGGCCCAGGTTGACCTCGGATTCCCCGGGGCAACGACGTTAAGCTTATCCCAACCATTTCGAAGAGTGCAAACCGGCAACCCGTGTCCTCGGTCACACTGTTTCCGGGCTCCGCGAGAGGGCATGGAGGACAAAGGTTTGAGGCCCGCGGGACAGCGGCCCACAGTCCCTTCTGAGATCGTCCCGTTAGGCTGGTGGGCATGGAAGACCTCAGTGAAGAAGAGTTCGAAGCGATCCTTGACGAGGCACTCGACCAGCTTCCAGCGGGCGTGACCGATGAGCTCGACAATGTCGCTCTTTTCGTCGAGGACCGGCCTGAGGATGGCAATACACATCTGCTGGGCCTCTATGACGGAACGCCGGTGGGGGAGCGCGGCATCTCCGGACTCGAGCTGCCGGACAATATCTTCCTCTACCGCGACAACCTCATTGCCTTCGCAGAAGACCGAGACCACCTGCGGAGCGAGATCGTCATCACCATCGTCCACGAGATCGCACACTTCTACGGAATAGATGACGAACGGCTCCACGAGATCGGCTGGGGCTGAGCTGTACAACCTCCGCAGTTGACCGTGAACGCCGGCGTCACCCCAGGTCGTAGGTGGTATCTGACTCTTCAGCAACCGTCATTGATTGGCGCTCGGGCCGGGACTTCGCTTATTGTGGGCGGGTACCCATCAGCACTCGATACAACATTCCGTCCGTATCGACGCGGGAACACAGGGGCGAATGCCCTGGGCAGAAATGCTCCGCGTGTCCTCGCAGATTTACGGGCAGGAGGCACGACCCCTTTATGACAGTGGCATCCAAACCGACAAGCGCGGCTACCCCGGCCGTCCGTGTGCTCAACCTGGCAGGCATCGATTACACCCTGCACAGCTTCGATCACGATCCGAGCACACGCCGTTACGGAACCGAAGCAGCCGACAAGCTCGGCGTGGGCTCGGACCAAGTATTCAAGACCCTCATGATCCAGGTCGACGGCGCACCCGTCACCGCCCTGGTTCCCGTGTCCGGGCAGCTCGACCTCAAGGGCCTCGCCTCCGCACGCGGAGCGAAGAAGGCTCAGCTGGCTGGCGTGGCCGAGACCGAGCGTCGCACCGGCTACCCGGTCGGCGGGGTCTCCCCGTTCGGGCAGCGCCATGCTGTGCCGGTCGTCATCGACCGCACCGCACTCGAGCACTCCTCGGTCTTCGTCTCCGCAGGTCGTCGCGGCCTCGAGATCGAAATCCGTCCCGAAGATCTCGTCATGCTGACCAATGCACAGGTCGGAAAGATCGCAGCCCTGGACTGATCAGTCCAGCACTGATCACGTCCATTCGACGTCACCGACGGCGGGCTCTGCCTGCCCTGCGGTGACGTCTGCGTAGATCGCCAGGGCCGCGTCCACCTCGGCGACGGGGACCATCATGTCGATGACGACGGCGGCACCGTAGCGCGACCGCGTCGTCCATCCTCTGTTCCCGGCCGCCCGGTCCAGGGCATTGGCCTGGGCATAGTCGACCTCGGCGCGCACAGGCACCAGCTCATGTTTGGTCACCACGCGTGCCGTCTCCAATGCCGCCGAGGTGGCCTGGCCGTAGGCGCGGACGAGTCCTCCCGCACCCAGCAGAGTTCCCCCGAAGTACCTGGTCACGACCGCAACGACGAACGTCAGCTGGTGACCGGAGACGACGTCGAGGATCGGTGCCCCTGCCGCTCCTGCCGGTTCGCCGTCATCGCTGAAGCGCTGCGTGCGCGAATCCGGATCGAGGACGAACGCGGTGCAATGATGGCGCGCCTTCGGATGGGCGCTGCGGCGCTCGGCGATGACCTCCCTGGCCTCTGCCTCATCGGCGACCGGTGCGAGGAATCCGATGAAGCGTGACTTCTTGATCTCGATCTCGGCTTCGGACACGGCGGCGAGCGTGCGGTAAGGCATGCCGGTCACTCTACCGAAAACCACGGACGCGGACCGTTTCACCGGAATCTGATCTACGATGATCGGACGAACCTGAACAATGGTGAAAGGGTGATGCGTTGTGCAGCAGCTCAGCGAGGCAGACATCTCAGCGATCAAGGACGAATCCGCCAGGGCCTACGAGCTCGATCGGGCGCACGTCTTCCACTCCTGGTCGGCGCAGGAGCTGCTTGAGCCGATGACCGTCTCCCGTGCGCAGGGATCGACCATCATCGACGGCCAGGGGCAGTCATTCCTCGACTTCTCCTCCCAGCTGGTCAACACCAACATCGGGCACCAGCATCCGAAGGTCGTCCAGGCCATCAAGGATCAGGCGGACCTGCTGTGCACGATCAGTCCCGCCCATGTCAACGGCGCTCGTTCGGAGGCCGCCCGCCTCATCACCGATCGCACCCCGGTCGGACTCGACCATGTGTTCTTCACCAACGGCGGAGCCGACGCGAACGAGCACGCGATCCGCATGGCCCGGCTGCACACGGGCAAGCATAAGGTCCTCTCCCGCTATCGCTCGTATCACGGCGGCACCGAGACCGCCGTCAACGTCACCGGCGACCCGCGTCGCTGGTCGAATGATCGCGGTGACTCAGGTGTCGTCCACTTCTTCGGGCCCTTCCTCTACCGGTCCGAGTTCTCTGCCACCACAGAGGCGGAGGAGACCGAGCGGGCGCTGCGGCACCTCGAGCGCACCATCGAACTCGAGGGGCCGTCGACGATCGCCGCAATCATCCTCGAGACAATTCCGGGCACAGCAGGCATCATGCTCCCGGGCAGCGACTACATGCGCGGCGTCCGTGCGCTGTGCGACAAGCACGACATCATCTACATCGCCGACGAGGTGATGGCCGGGTTCGGTCGCACCGGCAGATGGTTCGCCTTCGAGCACTTCGACGTGGTGCCCGACATCATCACCTTCGCCAAGGGCGTGAACTCCGGCTACGTGCCCTTGGGAGGGGTGATCATGGACGATGCGATCTATGGTTCATTCGCACAGAAGGCTTACCCCGGCGGGCTCACCTACTCCGGCCACCCGCTGGCCTGCGCAGCAGCGGTGGCCACGATGAAGGCGATGGACGAAGAGGGCATGATGGAGCACGCCAGACGTATCGGCGAGGAGATCATCGGGCCACGGCTGCGCCAGATAGCCGAGAACTCGAAGCACGTCGGCGAAGTCCGCGGAGTCGGCGCCTTCTGGGCGATCGAACTGGTCTGGGACAAGGAATCCCGCGAACCGCTGGCGCCCTACGGTGGGGGCTCGCCCGAAGTCGCCTCGGTGGTTGCCGCACTCAAGGAACACGGCGTCGTGCCTTTCAGCAACTACCACCGCCTCCACGTCGTCCCGCCGATCAACATCAGCGAAGAGGACCTCGAGACCGGCCTGGGCGTCTTCGAGAAGGTCCTCACCGACCTCGACTTCTCCCGCTAAACCTCCCCGACGTCACTGAATACCCCCGGCGCCGGGCGCTATTAGTGACGTCGGGGAGGTTTAGCGGGCGTCGTGGGTGAAATCTCCGCCGAGGACGGTGGCGCGGACCGTGATCTGTGAGATCTGCTCGGGTTCGACCTCGGAGGGGTGGGCATCGAGGGCCACGAAGTCCGCGAGCTTCCCGCGTGAGAGGGTTCCCTTGTCTGCGCCATGTCCGGAGGCCTCGGCCGCGACCGAGGTGTAGGCGGCGATCGCCTCATCGGCGCTCAGGCATTCCTCGGCCGAGCCCATGATGTCGCCGTCGCGGGTCTTCCTGGTCACAAAGGCTTCGATGCCGCGCAGCGCATTGCCGTCGGCGCAAGGGCGATCCGAGCTGCCTGCCAGGAGCACGCCGGCGTTGAGGAAGGACTTCGCGCGGTAGATCAGTGAGCGGCGTGCAGGTCCCAGTGAGGCGTTCATTCCGTCGCCGATACCTTCGGCGAACGCTGACTGCGGGGTCACGACGATACCGTTGTCGGCCAAGGTGGACAGGTGCTCATCATGGACGAGGGCAGCGTGCTCGATCCGGTTGGGAACGGCCCGGCGACCATACTTGGCCTGGGCGTCGACGATGTTGGCCACCGCAGCATCCACGGCCGCATCGCCGATCGCATGGACCGCGACGGACCACCCGGAGGCGTAGGTGTCCAGGATCTGCCTGCGCAGCACCTCGGCGTCGTCCTGCAGATAGCCGGGATGGTCCTTGCCCTCGTAGTTCTCCCGGAGAGCCGCGGTCTCGCCGCTCAGCGCCCCGTCCATGAAGAACTTGACGGGTCCCAGCGAGACGAGGTCATCGCCGAGGCCGGTGCGCACTCCCGCATCGAGTCCGATGCCGAAGCCGTCGGCGGAATTCGCTGCGATCTCGTGGAGACCATCGGCCTGCGGCAGGAGCTGGGCGCGGGCACGCAGCTTGCCCTCTTCGCGAGCACGCAGGTAGGCGCTGACCTCGATGGGGGAGTGCCCGATCCACCCGTAGGCGACGCCGCAGTCACCGAAGGATGTGATGCCCTCCTTTGCGTAGTAGGCAGTCGCAAGGTCGATGGCCTCGACGATCGTGTCAAGCGAATAGGGGCGGATGAGGTCCTGGACGAGGCCCTGCGCGGTCTCTTCGACCAGACCTGTGGGGTGACCCGCCGCATCGGTGACGACCTTGCCGCCCACGGGGTCGCTGAAGCCGGGGTCGAGGATCCCCGCTCGCTTCATCGCCTCGGTGTTGACGAGCGCGGCATGCCCAGAGGTCTGCCGCATGAACAGAGGCCGGTCGCCGGTGATCTCGTCGAGGCGGGAGAGCTCCGGGTACTGTCCGTCGTAGTCACGGTGGGCGTAGCCGGTGGCGTTGATCCACTCGCCGGCCGGTGTCGTCGCGGCCGCTTTCTCGAGCGCAGCATAGACATCGGGCAGACCGCCGGGCAGCGCTGTGACGTCGATGGATGCCAGGGTGAGTCCGAACCATGCGGTGTGGCAGTGGACGTCGTTGAAGCCAGGAAGCACGGTGGCCCCGCCCAGCGATTCGACCCGATCTGCGGTGACGCCGTCGAGTTCCTCGTCGAAGCCGATGATGCGCCCGGCGAAGACGCCGATCTTCTTCGCCCGCGGACGTGCCGGGTCGAGCGTATGGGCATCAAGATCGGTGAAGATCGCGTCGATGTTCATGTCAGTCACCTTTGCAGCGTGAGAATCAGTTGGAGCGTGGGAATCGGCTACAGCGAGAGAGCGTGTGATTTCGCGGAGACCGAGGTCGTCGCGGCCTCGGAGAACTCGGAACGCGGTCCGAGCGCCCAACAGTTGGTCACTTCTGGTCGATCCGAGGCGAATTTTCGACGAGAAGTCACCAACCGTTGGGTCCGTGGCTGTGCAGCCGGTGGGAGGGTGCGCATCGGCCCGCTCACACCCGGGCACCGCGGATCGCGGGATCCGTGAGGCAGCGGACGAGGGCTGGACCCTCATGAGCCAGGGCCTTCTCGAAGGCGTCCCGGAAGTCAGCGGTGCGTTCGACCGTCAGTCCCATACCGCCGAAGGCCGTGGCCAGGGCCGCAAAGTCGGGACTGGACAGGGCAGTTCCCGTTGCGCGACCCGGATACTCGCGGTCCTGGTGGCCGCGGATCGTGCCGTAGACCGAGTTGTCGTTGACGACGACGGTGAGGTTCACCCCGTACTGTGCGGCTGTGGCGAGCTCCTGGCCGTTCATGAGGAAGTCTCCGTCTCCGGCGATGCAGAACACGGGCCGCTCGGGATGGACGAGACCGGCGGCAACGGCGGCCGGGAGCCCGAAGCCCATCGAGCCGTTGCGCGGTCCCAGCGCCGAGGGGAACCCGTGCGTGGGCAGGAACCTGGTGGCCCAGCCCGAGAAATTCCCGGCCCCGTAGGTGATGATCGCGTTGTCCGGCAGCAGCTCCTTGACATGGACGAATGCCTCATCCATGTCGACGAAGCCGTCACCGGCATCATCAGAGCTAGAGCTCGCCGAGGTGGTGACCGGCACCCTCCATTCCTCGAGTTCGGCGCGGGCATCGCGGATCCAGTCCGGAAGCGGCACGGGCTCATCGTTGCCGCTCAGGTGTTCATCGCCGACAGCGGGTTCATCGATGGACCCGTCCGAGGAGACCGAATAGGCACGCGAACCGTCCTCGGTGAACAGGGCCTGGGCGAAGCGGTTGACCGAGGTGACGATGTGCTGGTCGAGGCTGCCGAAGTGTCCATGGGCGTCCGGGTCGGGGCCGATGACGACAGTCTTGGCCTCGGTGCCGATCGTGAACGAATCGGTGGCCACATCGGTGCGGACACAGCCGAGGAAGATATGCAGGTCGGCTGAAGCGAAGGTTCTCTTGGCCACCGCAGAAGCGCCGAAGCCGAGCATGCCGAGGAAGTTGGGGCTGTCGTGGTCGATGCCGTCATAGGCACGGAAGGTGCCGATCACGCCGAGGCCGCGATCGCGCGACCATTGGGCGATCCTGCGGGAGGTGGCCGGCGACCAGTCCTCGCCGCCGATGATGAGCACAGGAGAATCGGCCTGGAGGATGCGGGCCCGCAGCTCGGTGACATCGCCGGCATACGGTGCGGCGGAACCGTGTGTGCGCGGGGCGAGAACTCGACCGCCGCTGGTCTGGACGAGCACCTCCTCGGGCAGGCCCACGACGACGGGACCCGGCCTGCCGGTCACGGCGGTGTGCATGGCATCGGCGACCACCTCGGCGGCCTTGTCCGGGTCATCGAGGGTCAGGACCTTCTTGGCCGTCGTCGAGAACCAACCGCCCAGATCGAATTCCTGGAAGGACTCGCGACCTCGCTGGGCGGTGGGGATGAGGCCGACGAACACGACGAGCGGCGTCGCATCCTGGTAGGCGGTGTGGACGGAGACCATGACGTTCGAGGCACCGGGACCGCGGGTGACCATGGCGATTCCGGGAATGCCGGTCATGCGTCCCTCGGCCACCGCCATGTAGCCGGCCCCGCCCTCTTGGCGGCAGACGATGGGGGCGATGGTCGAGTCGTGGAGGCCGTCGAGCACGTCGAGATAGGACTCGCCGGGGACCAGGTAGGCACGCTGGACGCCGTGGGCTTCGAGCTCCTTGACGAGGAGATGGCCGGCGGAAAGGGGCGCGGAGTTGTCCATGACTTCATGCTTATCATTCTTTTGTCTCATGTGGGTGGGCTGTTGAACATTCGGTCATGCAACGCCGTATGATCTTGGCACAACGGATTCCGCAGGGGATCGCTCGACATCGAGATACTTCATCGCCAGGAGGCTCAAGTATGACCGGCATCGGCTCCGACGAACACTCGGGACAGGCATCATTCATGCCTGGACCGGCAGCGGCCGGAGGGACGCCCCGGAAACGGTTGGACTCTCACTCGTCTGGGGGATCCACAGAGACGGGATTCCGGTCTCGGCCGAAGAAGTCGCAGCTCGAACGCGATCCGGGAATGCCTGCGAGCACCTGGCGTCTGCGCTCGGATGCCTGGGAGTACCTGAAGTTCGCGATCAAACGTCTGGCCATCAGCGGCGGGGACTTCTCGATGATCGCCGCCGACGGTGAGGTCTGGCGTTCGCTGCGGTCGCTGAAGACGATCGAACTGTACTGGGGCGGCTTCGGGCAGCGCTACGTCGAGGACATCGCCGAGCTGCTCTCCAACGGTGAGTTCGACAAGGCCCATGACATGATCACGCGTGCCGTCAATCGCCTGCGCGGAACCACAGTCCCCGACGTCGCCGAGGATGACCTCACCGAGGACGAGCGCGCAGAGCACAAGGACCGCCAGGATTCGCGCCCCCGCTTCGAGGTCCTCATCGTCGATGAGACCACAGAGGGCGGCCGGGATGAGCTGCATACCGACCTGCTCAAGCTGCGCCACTCCTCCGACCAGTTCATCTACGACTACGTCATCGTCCCCACCGCCGACGATGCAGTCGCGGCGGCGCTGACGAACCCGAACCTGCTCGCCTGCGTCATCCGCCCCGGCTTCACCGACCGGACCCGACAGGTGCTCAGCCGCGATCTGCGCAGCGCCGTCGAGCTGGCCCATCAGGGAACAACCGACTCGCCGACGATGCCGATGAGTCCGCTCAATTCGGTCCGTCGAGTGCTGCGACTGGCAGACACTCTGGCCGGTCTGCGCCCGGAGCTCGACCTCTACCTCATGGCCGGTGCCCACATCGAGAGCCTGGCCGGAGCCCTGACCCATCGGTTCCGTCGTGTCTTCCGCCGTGAGGACCAGTTCGAGCTCCACCTGTCCCTGCTGCGCCGCGTCCAGCACCTCTATGACACCCCGTTCTTCACCGCGATCAGGGAGCACGCGCGCCGCCCGGCCGGTGTCTTCCACGCCCTGCCCGTCTCCCGTGGCGGCTCGGTCGTGGGATCGAAGTGGATCAGTGACTTCGTCGACTTCTACGGCCTCAACCTGCTGCTGGCAGAGACCAGTGCCACCTCGGGTGAGCTGGACTCCCTGCTGGCGCCGGTCGGCACGATCAAGAAGGCGCAGTCCCTGGCGGCCAGGGCCTTCGGCGCGAAGCGGACCTACTTCGTGACGAACGGGACCTCGACGGCGAACAAGATCGTCCACCAGGCCGTCGTCTCACCCGACGAGGTCGTCATGGTCGACCGCAACTGCCACAAGTCGCACCACCATGCGCTCATGCTCACGGGCGCCAGGACCGCCTACCTCGAAGCGTACCCGCTCAACGACGTCGCCTTCTACGGCGCGGTGCCGCTGAACCGGATCAAGCAGCTCCTGCTCGACTACCGGGCCGCCGGCCGCCTCGATGAGGTCCGGATGATCACGCTGACCAACTGCACCTTCGACGGGATCGTCTACGATCCGGAGAAGGTCATGGCCGAATGCCTGGCGATCAAGCCCGACCTCGTCTTCCTCTGGGACGAGGCGTGGTTCGCCTTCGCCCGGTTCCACCCGGTCACCCGCAAGCGCACCGCCATGGTCGCCGCCGAGCGGCTCGAAGCGATCCTCGACACCGACGCCCATGGCAGGGCGTATCGCGAGCAGCGTGAGCGTCTCTTCGATGCAGAGACCGGTGAGCCCGCCCCCGACGAGGTGTGGCTGAACGAGTCGCTGCTGCCGCCGCCGGACGCGGTTCTGCGCGTGTATGCGACCCAGTCGACGCACAAGACGCTGACCTCGCTGCGGCAGGGGTCGATGATCCACGTCTACGACCAGGAGTTCTCCCACGGAGCGGAGGACTCGTTCCACGAGGCGTACATGACGCACACCTCGACCTCGCCGAACTACCAGATCCTCGCGTCCTTGGACTTGGGGCGCCGGCAGGTCGAGATGGAGGGCTTCGCCCTCGTGCAGAAGCAGCTGGACCTGGCGATGAGCCTGGCCTCCGCCGTCTCGCGCCATCCGCTGCTGAAGAAGACCTTCCGGGTGCTCACCGCGGCCGACCTCATCCCCGAGGAGTACCGGCAGACCGAGCGTACGATGCCTCTGCGCGATGGTCTGGCAACGTTCTGGCATGCGTGGACGACCGACGAGTTCGTCGTCGATCCCAGCCGTATCACCATCGAGATCAGCGGCACCGGAGTCGACGGGGACACCTTCAAACACGACTTCCTCATGGACCGCTACGGCATCCAGGTCAACAAGACGAGCCGCAACACGGTGCTGTTCATGACGAACATCGGCACGTCTCGGTCGGCCGTGGCCTACCTCATCGAGGTCCTCGTCAAGATGGCTGAGAAGTTCAACGACCCACACGAACTCCAGGCCGAATACTCCCTCGAGGAGCCGGCCGAGATCATGCCGCCGCTGCCGGACTTCAGCGCCTTCGCCCCGGAATACGCCGCCGAGGTACCGGCTGCGGATCCGTCGAGGCAGCTGCCCGACGGTGATCTGCGCACCGCTTACTACGCCGGGCTGCGCCGGTGGAACATCGAACACGTCCTCCCGGAGGAGTTGAGCCGGCGGGTCGAATCAGGAGATCAGCCGGTCTCTGCCGGGTTCGTCACACCCTACCCGCCGGGATTCCCCGTACTCGTGCCCGGTCAGATCATCACCGCCGAGGTGCTCGACTTCATGTCCGCCCTCGACACCAGGGAGATCCACGGCTACGACGCCCGGCTGGGCTACCGTGTCATCCTTCCGAAGGACGTACTCGAGTCGAAGAAGTAGGCGAACGTCCACACGCCTGGCCCCGGGCGCCTCGTCGAGAGTACAGCTGAGCCCCGAGAGCAGACTTCAGGGAGTCGACTCTCGACGCTCAGGTGTGCTGTCGATGCTCGGCCGGTGCGCGGCAGGTCTTCAGCCGCGCCGACCGGCGCTCAGCTCGCGAGGTTCTCGAAGACTGCTGCCATGCCCTGGCCGCCGCCGATGCACATGGTCTCGATGCCATAGTGCGAATCGCGGCGCTTCAGCTCGTGGAGCATGGTGGCCAGAATCCGACCGCCGGTTGCGCCGACCGGGTGTCCCAGTGAGATTCCGGAGCCGTTGACGTTGAGGCGTTCAGCGAAGTCGGACTCACTCAGCTTCCACTCGCGGGTGCAAGCCAGCGCCTGGGCTGCGAAAGCCTCATTGAGTTCGATGAGGTCCATGTCGGCGAGACTCAGCTCGGCGCGTTCGAGTGCCTTGGCCACTGCCGGCACGGGACCGATTCCCATCGTCTTGGGCGGAACGCCTGCGACGGCCCAGCCGACCATCCGGGCGAAGATGCGCAGCCCGAGTTCACGAGCCTTCTCCTCGGTGGTGATGATGCACAGTGCGGCTCCGTCGTTCTGACCGGAGGCGTTGCCAGCCGTCACGGTCGCCTCGGCGTCTGAGGACCCGAGGATCGGGCGCAGCTTGGCCAGCGATTCGACGTTCGCGTTCGGGCGGATGTGTTCGTCGGTCGTGATGACCTGCTCCGGGGCCTTCCGGGTCGCCGGGATCGTGATCGGTGCGATCTCGTCGTCGAAGCGGCCGGTGTCACGGGCCTTGGCTGCCTTCTGGTGCGAGGCGACGGCGAATTCGTCCTGCTCCTGGCGGCTGATGCTGTATTCGGCACGCAGATTCTCTGCGGTCTCGATCATCCCGCCGGGGACCGGGTAGTTCGTGCCGCCTGCGGTGACTCGGCCACGGGCCAGGCTGTCTTTGAGGTCGATACCGGAGCCCTTGACTCCCCAGCGGATCTCTTCGTTGAAGAAGGCACCGCGGCTCATGGTCTCGACGCCGCCGGCGATGACGAGGTCGGCGAATCCGGCGTTGATCATCGCATGGCCGTCGGCGATGGCCTGAAGGCCGGATCCGCAGCGACGGTCGATCTGACGGCCGGGTGTGGTGATCGGCAGTCCGGCGTCGAGGGCGACAACGCGGCCGATGGCCGGGGCCTCCATCGTGGGATAGCAGTTGCCGAGGATGACATCGTCGACGACGTCGACGTTCAGCCCGGACTTCGTGATGAGAGCCTCGAGGACCTGACGGCCAAGCTCCTCTGGTGGCAGATTCTTGAATTGGCCGCCGAATCCGCCGACGGCAGATCTCACGGGTTCACAGATGACGATGTTCTTCGACATTCTTCCTCCTCGGAAGGGTTGGTGGGTCTCAGCGTCTCAATAGGGGTGGCTCAACGTCCTAACAGTTCATCGGAGATGATGCGCATCTGGATCTCAGAGGAGCCCTCGAAGATCTTCGTCAACCGGGCATCACGCCAGTGACGCTCCACCGCGAAGTCCTTCGTGTACCCGGCACCACCATGGATCTGGACAGCCTCAGAAGTGACCTTCTCCGCCATCTCCGCGGCCAAGTATTTGACCATGGCGGCTTCCTTGTCACAGCGTGCACCAGAATCGATCTGCGTGCACACGTGATACATCAGTGCCCGGGACGCCTCGATCTGGGCGGCCATGTCAGCGACCTTGAACCGCAGATGCTGGAACTCAGCCAAGGGGTGGCCGAACTGGACCCGCTGCTTGAGATACGCGATCGAGTCCTCAAGTGCCGCCTGCGCCAAACCGATCGAGCGAGCCGCCGTATGCGCACGCCCCACTTCAAGACCCGACACCGCCTGGTAGAAGCCCCGATCTTCCTCACCCAGCAGTGCTTCGGCGGGCAGGTGGAAGTCGTCGAAGGCCAGATCCCAGGTCTTCCATCCGAAGTACCCGATCTTCTTCACCGCAGTCCCCGACATACCCTCAGGGAACTCACCCCGATTCTTCTCAACGAGGAACGCCGAGATCCCGCGATGGCGCTTGGCCTCATCGGTCGAGGTGCGGGCAAAGAGAATCACATAGTCAGCCTGATCAGCAAACGTGCACCACATCTTCGTGCCATTGATGACCCAACCACCGTCCTCGGCACGACTGGCCTTGCACCGAATATTGGCGACATCGGATCCCGCTTCAGCCTCGGACAGGGCGAAGGCACCCAAATACTCACCTGTGGCGACCTTCGGCAGCAGCCTGGCTTCCTGTTCGGGTGAGAAGCCACCGCCCATCCCGTTGCCCCGAGCCAGCAGTCCACCCACGGACATCCAGGCACGGGAGAGTTCCTCGGCGACGAGGCAGTACTCGAAGACGCCGAGTCCCAGGCCGCCGTATTCTTCGGGAATCAAAATGCCGAAGAACCCCATGTCGGCCATCTGAGACACGAACCAATCGGGGAACTGGCCTTCGATGGGGTCAAGCTCATTGGCCAGCGGCAGGACGACGTCGCGGGCGAACTCGCGAGCCAAGGCCTGGATCTCGAGCCTGTCCTCGGTCATGAAGTGCGGGGTGTTCGGCCTGGGCCTGGGTTTGTGCGTCATGGTGTATCTCCTCGCTTTGAAGTCACTTCTGCGTCCCGAGCGGCTTGGCCGCCCATTCGCGCAGGACGGCTGCCTTGATCTTCGACCCGTTGGTTCCGGCGGTCACGGGCATGGTCTCGACGAGGCGAACCTCGGTGGGAATCTTGAAGCTGGCCAAGCGCTCCTTGCAGTACGCCCTGATCTCCGCTGGATCCGGATTCGTGCCCTGCACGGGCTGGACGAAGGCGACCACCTCAGGCGCTCCCGCTTCACTGTTGCGCCCGACGACCTTGACGATCTCGACCTCGGGGTGGGTGATGAGGTGGAGTTCGATCTCGGCCGGGTCGACGAGGAATCCGCGCAGACGGATGACGTCGCCCATGCGGCACACGTATTCGAAGGAGTCGGGTCCCTGAGCGCGGCCGAGGTCGCCGGTGGCGAACCAGTCGTCGGTTGTGAAGTTCTTGGCGCCTTCACCCTTGTCACCGAGGTATCTGTCGACGATGTTCGCTCCGCGCAGCTGTACTTCGCCCTCTGACCCTTCGGGGACGTCGAGGTTTGAGAGCGGATCGACGATGCGGTACTCGTATGCGGGATCGGTCAGTCGTCCACCACCGGAGTAGCGAAGCTCCTCGGCAGTGTCGACGGGCCAGAACGAGGTGAGGGCGAAGACTTCGGAGGAGCCGTAGACGCCGACGGTCCGTGTTCCGAATTCTTCGGCGGCCCATTTCGCGATGTCTGCGGACATACCCTGGAAGTCGGCCACGCCGGCCCACTTCCACGAGCCGATCGTCGTGTCGGTCTCTTCGCATACACGGCGTACCCGCGAGAGCATGTCGTCGGCGCCGACGAAGTGCGAGCCGTTGAAGTGGCCCCAGGCCGACACGAGTTCCTGCTCGTCGAAGACGGGATGGAGGAGGACCGCGGCACCGCCGAAGAGCGCACCCATGCCCGCCGAGTATCCGAAGACACCGGAGTAGGGCAGCGGCTCGACGAGGACGTCGCCGGGCTCGAATCCCACGCGCGAGGCCACGTGCTGCGAATGGGAGACGACAGCGGTCTCTTTGTGGGCGGCCAGCTTCGGCATGCCCGTCGACCCCGAGGTCGTGAACGCGACCGACAGCCGGTCCGCGCTGGGTTCGACAGCCGACAGCTCCGGCGCCGAGGTGGTGGCACCGAGGCCAGGTACGACCACTGCACCTGAACCGAGGTCATAGTCGGCAGCAACAGGTTCCTCCGATGCCCCCGGCACGGCCCAGACGGCAACCGTGGGTGCGTCGTCCTGCGATTCGGCGACGGCCTTCGTCGCAGTGGCGAGGAAGTCGATGCCGCGGAATCCGTGAGCCATCACGAGGAGTTTGGGCCGTGCCCTGCTAAGTACATGTCCGACCTCGGCGACGTTGTAGCGGGTATTGACGCCGATGACGTGGGCTCCGCGGGCCGAGGCCGCGAACTGCCAGGCGTAGGAGTCTGCCCAACTGGGCAGCCAGACGGCCACGCAGTCGCCTTCGCCGACTTCATGCTCGGTGAGGAGGGTGGCGAACTGGTTCGCACGAGCCAGAAGATCGGCAACCCTGACACGGACGTGTCCGTGGTCGAGGCCGCCGGTCTGAGCGCTGGCAGGCACCGGGTCGATGAGGGCCAGTCGCTGCGGATCGGTTTCGACCCACGTCTTCAGATGGCCGTAGAGAGTGCTGGGCTGTGCGGTCATGATCGGGTGGTCTCCGTTCCTTCGTCACTGGCTTCCAGGGTGCGCACCCATGCGTCGACCTGGCTGGCGAAATCAGACATCTCCTCCATCGGATAATGCCCGATCCCGGGAAGGAACGTGAACGATCCTCGAGGGATGGACACAGCATCACGGCGGATCGCCTCGGCGTCGATCCAGAGATCATCCTCACCGGCGACGAGGATCGTGGGGCATGCGATGTCGGGCAATCCTGCGCTGACATCGTGACGGCCCCAACCGATGAGGTCCGAGTTCGAGATGATGGGATCTTCGCGGCAGTGCATGCGGGCGATGATCGAACGACGTTCCTCGCTGACGGCGGAGCCGACGACGGCGCGTGTGCCCCAGTAGGTGCGGTCGCTTCGCGAGGGCGTCGAGATGTCGTTGAGTTCGCGGGTCAGTCCCCGGATGGAGACGTGGCCACCGCTGGCCCCGGCGGCCATCGCGACCGCGGCCCGGATGCGGGACCCTGCCCGCACAGCGAGGTCGATCGTGATCTTCCCGCCGATGGAACATCCGACGGCGACGAAGCGGTCGATGCCCAGCTGATCGAGGACGGTGAGTGCGAATCGGGCATATTCGCCGAGGTCGGTCACCGGTCCGTGAGCAGCGGGTTCGCTGCGTCCGTGGCCGGGGAAGTCGGGGACGATGACGCGGTAGCCCAGTGCCGCGAGATCGGCGGCGACGTGAGCGTACTGGACGCCGCTCTGACCGGCGGTATGCAGAGCCAGCAGCGGGGTCGCGTGGATGTCGCCCCAGTCTTCGACGAAGGCGAGGCGGCCGTCGATGACGAGCTGGTGCGCACGCAGCGTGGTCACTGTTGAGGCGGTGGGGTCGGTTGGCTGTGTGGTTTCGGTCAGTGTTGTCATATCAGGCCACCTGCTGGGTCTCGATGGAAGTCGTGTGTGCGCCGACGTATCCGGCGGTGCCGGCGAGGGCGCGGGCGTTGTCGATGATGCGGATGAGCGCGCTTGTCATGCGCAGGTATTCGTAGCCGGATCCTGCCGATCGCATCTTCCCCAACATGGCGGTCTCCATGAAGCTGTTGTCGCCCGAAGTCATGAGATCGATGAAGACCTCGCCGGGGATGTCGAGGACGAAATCGGCACCCTTGATCGCGCGGGCCACGACCTCGAGGACCTGGCCGCGGTAGCAGCGGATGTGCACAGGGCGGCCGCCGATCGAGATCCCTATCGTTCCGTCGTAGGACTCGATGAGGCGGGCGAACGACTCGTCCTCGCGCAGCCGACGGTGGAGCTCGGCGTTCCACTCCCTGCTGCCGGGGCACAGCAGGCCGGAGAAGGAACCGGAACGGTCGAGGGCCCAGGTGTCGGGCATCGTGCCGGTGAAGGCCAACCGCAGGACGGCAGTGGCCCCGGTGCCATCGTCGAGGAAGGCAGTCACCTCGGCGCGCACACCTGCGTCCCGATCGGACAGGATCGCTGTGACGACCGCCGTCGGTGTCAGGGATTCGGCGATAGGCCCCTTCAGCTCGAGGTGTGCGGAGACCAAGTCCGCTGAGACCAGGTCGGAGGCGTCGATGATCTCGGTGCGAAGCGCAGTCGCCACAGCGTCAGCCAAGGCCAATGTCGAACCCGGTGCGAGAGTGGGGGCGGCAGCGAGCAATCGCTGTCCGGGTGCGAGCGGCGGTGTCATTGAGATTCCTTCCGAGGGGGCTTATGAGAAGATTGGTGGCAATGGACGAACATGTGGACAAGTCAGGCAGGCGGCGGGCTGCGCCACGTTTCATCGACCGCGAAACGGTCGTCGATGCGGCGCTCGAAGTGCTCGCAGCGAAGGGTTTCCACGGGGCGTCGACGCGTGAGATCGCGAAGGCAGCCGGGACCTCGCTGTCGAACCTCTACAACTACTTCGGTTCGAAGAGCGAGATCCTTGAGGTCGTCCTCGAGGACACTGCCCGCACGCTCGCCGACTCCCTCGAGGCGGCAGTGACTGCGGCCGGTGAAGCGCCGTTGGCCAGGCTTGATGCGGCAGTGCGGGCCTACGTCGATTTCATCGTGGAGAAGCCGCGCGCCTCGGTGGTGGGCATCACCGAGTTCCGTTACCTCGAAGGCGAGAACCGCGCCGAGGTGGTTACTCAGCGTGATCGGACGGAGAAGGTCTTCCGTACCGCCATTGCCGAGGGCCTCGATGCCGGAGCCTGCGATGTGCGCAACATCGGCTCGGCCACACGGGGTGTTGTGACTCTGTGCAACTCGATGTCCACGTGGTACCGGCCAGACGGCAGACTTTCGCCCGTCGAACTCGCCGATCTCCAGGTCGACCTGGTGTTCGGCCTCGTGCGTGCTGCGAACCGACCGGACAGCGCCGGTCGGTAGTCCGTAGCAGACCTCAGACTGACTGGCCACGATCGACTCGTTCCATGGTGCGCGCATCAGAGGCCCCGCTGGCGGGCGGGAATGAGAACCGCGCTGCGTCCCATCCGGCTTCGAGCGAGGACCAGAAGAAGAACGAAACTCTGCGTTCGGCGAAGCGCCACCCCTCTGCGGTGCGGACCATCGTGTCGGCGTAGCGACCCGCGGCCAACTGCGATTCGCCCTCGACGACGCAGGGCTGGAGCAGCCAGGTCGTGCCGGTGGCGAAGTCGCCGTCGAGGTCGACGGTTTCGTTCGAGCTGAAGTGCCACCACGAGGTCACGGTCGTCGAATTGAGCTTCGGGAAGAACTCGAGCATCTCCTCTCGACCGCGGGCGGTCGAGAGTCCGACGAATGCCCCGTCTTCGGTGAATGTGTCGGCCAGAGCATTCCAGTGTCCGTCATCGAGAGCCTGGCAGTAGCGGGCGCGAAGCTGTCCGATCGCCTGGATGTCCTCGAGGCGGGCGATGCGCTCCTCGAGTGCTGCATTGTGCTCAGACATGTTCGACACCTGCTGCTTCCGAAGCTTCGCGCTCCTCGATGTCACGAGTCGTCTCGTGCAGGTTGGCCTGGAAGCGCTCCTTGATCGTGTAGACGGCGATGAAGGTGATGATGGCCATGACGATGATGTAGGCCGATACGCTCGCCGAGGTGCCTGTGAACTCGATGAGGGAGACCATGATCATGGGTGCGAGTCCACCGGCGAAGACACTGGCGAGTTGGAACCCGAGAGAGGCTCCGAAGTAGCGAACGTCGGCGGGGAACATCTCCGCGAACAGTGCCGCCTGCGGGCCGAACATCATTGCATGCAGTGTGAGACCGACGATGAGAGACAGACCGACGAGGACAGGATTGCCGGTGTCGACGAGCCAGAAGAACGGGAATGCCCAGACTGCCATGAGCACTGTGCCCACAAGGAAGATCTTTCGCCGGCCGTGGCGGTCCGACCAGGCCCCGAAGTAGGGGATCGTGAAGATCTGAGTGGCAACGGCGAGGCAGACGATCATGATCATCGTCGTCTGTGAAAGACCGACGTTGGCCGTTCCGTAGGAGAGCATGCCGGAGATCATGACGTAGAAGGTGCCGTTGACGACGAAGAATGCTCCAGCTGCCTGGAGGATCTGACGCCAGTACCTGCGCACGGCGCCCAGCAGTGACACCTTGGGCATCTCCTTGCCGGCGGTCGCGGCCTGGGCCTTGGCCTGCATCGATTTGAAGACCGGAGTCTCTTCGATCTTCATCTGAACGAAGATGCCGACCGCGACGAGAAGGAGTCCGGAGAGGAAAGGCACACGCCAGCCCCATGCGATGAAGGCCTCTTCATCGACGAAGAGCAGGATGCAGAGGAAGAAGGCATTGCCGATGATGATGCCTGCGACGGTGCCGAGCTGAACGAGGGAGCCGTAGAAGCCGCGACGCTTGATGGGGGAGTGCTCGGTCAGCAGCAGTGTCGCGCCGCCCCACTGGGCGCCGACTCCAAGTCCCTGGATCAGGCGTGCGGTGATGAGCAGGATGGGTGCCCAGATGCCGATGGTGTCGTACCCGGGCAGCATGCCGATGGAAGCCGTCGCGAGGCCCATGATGACCATGGAAGCGACAAGGGGTCCCTTGCGTCCGAAGCGATCGCCGAGTGCTCCGGCGATGATGCCGCCGACTGGTCGTGCGATGAAGCCCACGGCGAGGGTGCCGAACGAGGCGATGGTGCCCAATGCGCCGTCGAGGGAGGGGAAGAAGATGTGCCCGAACACCAGCGCCGAGGCGGTGGAGTAGATGAGGAAGTCGAACCATTCGAGGGCTGTGGCGAGGACCGAGGCACTCGCCAGCTTCGTCATCTTGCTCTCCTCAGGGAGGTCAAGATCGACGGCGTCAGGCCCAGATCGGTCGACGGGTGGTTCGATTGTTGAGGCCATAGCACTCTCCTTTGAGCAGGGAAGAACGTTCGTTCTTGTATAGTGAGTATGGCAGGTCACATGAGGGCTGGCAATAGGGGGTCCGCAAAGGACCGTTCCGGCCCAGAAGAACGAAGGAGTCGGCAATGACGCAAGATCCCGCGCAGTCCGGACCGTCCCTGGGCAGGTCCATCTCCACCGATCACAGCCTCTACTTCGAGGACATGGACGTCGGCCAGATCTATCGGTCCTCCTCACGAACTCTCTCGGAGGCCGACCTCACACTGTTCTCCATGGTCTCCGGCGACTGGAACCAGGTGCACTCCGACGCCGAGTACATGGAGGCAGGCGGTGGTCGGCTCCTCCACGGAGTACTGGGGATCGCGGTGATTACCGGGCTGATGGACCGGGCCGGCTGGTTCACCAGTTCCGCGATCGCGATGACCGGCATCGACGACTGGAAGTTCAAGCGCCCGCTCCACATCGGAGACACGGTGACCATGGAGATGGAGATCCTCGGTAAGCGGCTGGTCTCGGCCGAGGACAAGGGATTCCTCGACCGGCAGTTCACCCTGTACAACCAGCATGGCGAGATCGCCCAACAAGGACGATGCGGCTTTCTCATCAAGCTTCGAGACGAGTGTGCAGCCGACGCGGAGGACTGGTGAGGCAGGCGCCCCAGGCTGGGGCAGGCGCCCCTACCCCAGCTGCCCGGGATTGAGGACGCGGGCGAGGAAGTCCTTCGTCCGCTGCTCCTGCGGGTTGCCGATGACCTCCCTGGCGGGTCCGGACTCGACGACGTACCCGCCGTCCATGAACAGGACGCGGTCGGCGACCTGCCGGGCGAACTCCATCTCATGCGTGACGACGACCATCGTCATGCCCGCCTCGGCGAGGTTGCGCATGACCTGGAGGACATCGCCCACGGTCTCTGGATCGAGTGCCGATGTGGGCTCGTCGAAGAGCATCACATCGGGGTCCATGCTCAGGGCCCTCGCAATCGCCACTCGCTGCTGCTGGCCCCCGGACAGGGACGAGGGCTTGGCATCGATCTTCTCAGACAGTCCCACCTTCGCCAGGTTCGCCTCGGCGACGGTGTTCGCCTCAGCCTTCGAGCGCCCCAGGACCTTGGTCTGGGCGATGGTGAGGTTCTCTCGCACGGTGAGGTGGCCGAAGAGGTTGAAGGATTGGAACACCATGCCGATGCGGGTGCGCGCGGCATCGATGTCGAGATCGAGGTCCATCATGTCCATGCCGTCGACGACGATCGAGCCGCCAGTCGGGGTCTCGAGCGTGTTGATGCAGCGCAGCATCGTCGACTTGCCGGAACCCGAGGGGCCGATGACGCAGACGACTTCGCCCTTGTCGACGTCGAGGTTGATGTCCGTGAGGACCTGGTTGGACCCGAAGCTCTTCTTGAGGTTCCGAATCGCGATGATCGGAGTCGCGGTCTCCCGCGCCGAGGTGGTGGCTGATCTGGACATTACTTCGCTCCTGGCTCGGCGGAACCGTATTTGCGTTCGAGGACACGTGAGAGATACGACAGCGGGATCGTGATGATGAGATAGCAGACCGCGATGACGATGAACGGGGTGAGGTTGGCTGTGTTGACGATCTCGGCTCGACCGAGTGCCGCGAGTTCGCGCCCGTCGACCGAGGACCCGAGGATGTAGGCCAGTGAGGAATCCTTCGTGAGCAGGATGAGTTCATTGGTCAGCGGCGGGAGGATGATGCGCATCGCCTGGGGCAGCACGATCGTGATCATCGCTCGCGAGGACGACATGCCCAGCGAGCGTGCTGCCTCGACCTGTCCCTTGGGCACCGCTTGAATGCCGGCGCGGATGGTCTCCGCCATGTACGCCGAGGACACGAGGCCGAGGGCGATCATGATGATGACCAGCTGGGGGAGTAGGAAACCGGGGAACGCGACGGGAAGCCCGAATCCCATGACGAGGAAGACGACGAGAGCCGGCAGTCCGCGGAAGAATTCGATGTAGATCGTCGCGAGCCAGCGATAGACGCCGACCGAGGACAGCCGCATGAGGGCGACGACGAGAGCGATGGCCAGCCCGAGGACGAAGCCGAGGGCCGTGAAGATAACGGTGTTCTTCAGCGCACCGGTGATGACCTCAGGAAACATGTCGACGGCGATGTCGACCCGGCCGAAGGAATCGATGAGCGTCGGCCAGTCGGCGACGAGCGCGATGACGACGGCTATGAGGATGAGGATCGCGTATTGGATGCCACGGGAGAGCTTGGCCTTCTGACGCTTGCTCATCTTGGCCTTGGGGGTGGCAGTGGCGAGAGGGACTGCGGGGCCGGTTGGGCCGTTGCCTCCGGTCGCGGGTGTTGGTGACATGGGTGAGTCCTTCAACGATGGTGGCGTGGTGTGCCGAGTCTGCTCAGGTCAACGGGCGGCCGGCCCAGACGTGAAAGTCGTGGCCGACCGCCCGGTCAGCGATCTCTATTTGGGAGCTTCGCCGAACCACTTCTTGTAGATCTTGTCGTACTCGCCGTTGTCCTTGATCTCCTTGAGAGTGTCGTCCACGGCCTTCTTCATCTGGGTGTTGCCCTTTTTCATGCTGATGCCGTAGTGCTCATCGGTCTTGATATCGAAGCCGATCGCGAAGCCCTTGTTCTCGGTGTTGTAGTTGTAGAGCACGCCGTTGTCATTGATCACGGCGTCGACCTGTCCGGTCTTGAGCGCTTCGAGGGACAGCGGCAGGTCCTCGTAGGTGATGACTTCCGAGTCCTTGAAGTTCTCGGTTGCGTACTCGAGTCCCGTGGTGCCGGCCTGGGCCGCGATCTTGAAGCCCTTGAGCGCTGCCTCGTCTTCTGCCTTCTTGTCGCCCTTGGTCAGAATCGCCTGGTTGGCAGCGAAGTACCCCTCTGAGAAGTCAGTGGCCTCTTGACGCTCGGGAGTGATCGTCGTCGCGGCTGCCGCGACATCGCACTTCTGCTGGTTGAATTCCGCGCCTGAGGTGATCGTCTCGAACGAGGTGTTGATGATCTCCTGCTCCACGCCGAGCTTCTTCGCCACGGCATCGACGATGTCGACGTCGAATCCGACCACCTCGCCGTCCTTCTCGAACTGGAAGGGCTGGTAGGACAGGTGGGTGCAGGTCGTCAGTTTGCCCTCTTTGACCAGAGGAACTCCACCTTCGCCGGTCGCTGCCGGCTCTGATTCGCCTCCGCCGCCGCACGCGGACAGAGCGAGCATGGCGCCGACGGCCACCGTGGCCAGAGTCAAGCGTCGTTTCATAGTTCCTCCAGGAGAGTCAGTGACATCGATGTCATAGAAAAGTGTCGCTCGCGCGGGAAAAGTCCGAGCAACGTCTGAAAGGAATCGTACCGTGTCTTGCATCACACGCATGACGAACGGAGCCTCGCCGAGGCGGTCGTTGCCAAATCGTAGTGTTGAAATTCCGTATCAGCCTGGGGCAGCGTCAGTCTTCGGCCCTGATGAGGTCCGAATGAAGGTGATGAGTCATGGCCGCACCAACTGCGGCCATTGAGAAGTCGACCGACAGCTGATTCTTCACCAGACGGTAGGTTCGAGCGGTTGCTGCAACGGGTTTCGCCGAGGCTGCCACGAGGACCTGCGGTGACTGCAGCTCGAGAACCAGTCCGTTCTCAGCTGCAGTCAGGGTTCCTTCGGCCAGTTCGGCGTGCCCGGTCGGTTGGGCCAGCACGAGTTCGACGGTCGAGGGCGTGGGGCTGCGCAGGAACCCCGTTTCCATGTGCAGGGGCCGTCCGTCGGGTGACCAGGTGCGCTGCTGATAGACCAGGAAGGGCTTGGCGACGTCGCGGAAGATCAGTTCTTCGCTGTAGTTGAACGGGTCGATCGTAGGGTAGTGGCCCGATCCCGGGCCCCGCCAAGTGCCGATCAAGGGCCTCAGCTGCGGTGAAAGTGCCATGGTCGTCCTCCCCAGGATCGGTTGCCTTCGTCTCGATCCTAGGGCATGAGGTCTCAGCTCAGCTGAGCTTCCATGTCGAGGTCAGAGGTGTCCTTGGCCAGGAACAGGGCGATGAGCGTGAGGATCGCCGCACCGATGATGTAGAGGCCGCAGTAGAAGATCGTTCCGCCTTCGGCCTGCCACAGGGCCACCATGACGAACGGCGCCGGACCCGCACCGATGACGCTGGACATGTTGTAGGAGATCGCTGAGCCCGTGTAGCGCACATTGGCAGGGAACAGCTCCGGCAGGTACGCGGCCATCGGACCGAATGTCAGTCCCATGAGGATGAAGCCGACGATCAGGGCGATGATGACGCCTGGGGTTCCTGCATTGAAGAGGACATTGACGACGAGGCCATAGGCGGCGATGAGAACCGTGACCCCCATGAGCATCGTGCGTCGCCCCAGCTTTTCGGCCAGCGGTCCGGAGACCACGGTGAAGATGCCGAAGAAGACGACGCCGATGATGAGGTAGGTGAGGAACTCACTCTTCGTATATCCCAGCCCAGCGACGAATCCGGCGGGATCGAAGCTCGTGCCGGCAGCCTCGGCGGCGGTCTTCGCCTGACCGGTGGTGGCTGGTGAGGTGCCGTAGGTGAGGGTGAACGCGGTCATGAAGTAGAAGATCACGTAGGTCGCGAACATGATGAAGGTGCCGAGGATCAGCGGCTTCCAGCTCGTCTTGAAGACGGCAGCGAGCGGGGCCTTGGAGATCTGCTGCTTCTGGGCGACCAGCTGGAAGGCGGGAGTCTCCATGAGGGACATGCGAACGTAGAGGCCGACGGCGACGAGGAGCGCCGAGAGCAGGAAGGGGATGCGCCAGCCCCAGGCGAGGAACGCCTCGGGGGATGTCCACTTGTTGAGGCCGACGAAGAGCAGGTTGGCGATGATGAAGCCGACAGGGGCGCCCAGCTGCGGGAAGGTTCCCCAGATGGCACGTTTGCCCTTCGGCGCGTTCTCGGTGGCCAGCAAAGCCGCACCCGACCATTCGCCGCCGAGTCCGACGCCCTGGCAGAAGCGCAGGAGGACGAGGAGCAGTGGGGCCAGGACGATCCAGCCCGGAGTGCTCGCGGTCGGGAGGAGGCCGATGAGGAAGGTGCCGATGCCCATGATGAGCAGGGACGCGATGAGTGTCTTCTTGCGGCCGATGCGGTCGCCGAAGTGGCCGAAGATGATGGAACCCAGGGGTCGGGCGACGAAGGCGACGCCGAAGATCGCGAAGGAGCTCAGCAGCTGGGTCGTCGACGTCTGATTGGGGAAGAAGAGGGCAGGGAACACCAGCGACGAGGCGGTCGCATAGGCATAGAAGTCGAAGAATTCGATCGTGGTGCCGACCATCGAGGCGGTGAGAACCTTGCCCCGGGTGTTGTTCTTCCGAGTCGCTGCGATGACATCGGATTCGGACTCCGGGCCCGGCTGAGCGCTCGGGTTTCCCGGCTGTGTATCGGTGGACATGTTCTTTTGTGCTCCGCTGTTGTCGAGATACGAAGGCACGGGCGGGATGGTGCTCGTGTCAGATGAAAGTCGCCGGACACAGGCGTGAAAGGCGACTGCTAGACACTACTCTTGTCTCACACAATGCGACCCGAAGGTACCAGAAGTTGAGATTACTTGTACGTCCGAGTGATCTGCACGACTCAGACCCCACGTCACGCCAGGACGTGAAGCCGGCCTCAGAGCTCGACGGTCGAGCGGTTCGTCGTGCCGCCTCGGCGGAGGGAGATCGCGATGACGAGGACGATGAGCCCGAGCAGACACAGGCCCACGCCCACCCAGGCCGGGGCGCGGTAGCCCAGGCCCGCGGTGATGACGATGCCGCCGAGCCAGGCGCCGAGGGCGTTGGCGAGATTGAACGCGGCATGGTTCATGGCCGCTGACAGGCTCGGTGCGTCGTGGGAGTCGCGCAGCAGGCGCATCTGCAGCGCGGTCGTGATCATCGAGCCGGCGATGCCGATGAGGAAGAGAGCGATGATCGCGACGGCCGGGATCTGGGTGAAGGCGCCGAACGCGGAGAGCACGATGGCGGAGAGGATCATGCCGCCGATGCCAGAGCGTTCGATGGACTTGTCGACGAGGGGCCCGGCGATGAGGGAGCCGGCGGTCATGCCGAGTCCGTAGACGGCGAGAACCCAGGGGATCGCGACCTCCGGGACGCCGGCGACGTCGGTCATGGTCGGGGCGATGTAGGTGTAGACGGCGAACATGCCGCCGAAGCCGACGGAGCCGGCAACGAGGGTGAGGATGATCTGCGGTCGGGCCAGGGCCTTCATCTCACCGCGAGCCGAGGGCACGCCGCGAAGCTTCACGCGGGGTACGCCGACGGCGACCATGATGACGGTGAGGATGCCGAGAGCGGCGACGAGGGCGTAGGCGCTGCGCCAGCCGAGCATGTTGCCAAGGGCCGTGGCGATGGGGACGCCGACGATGTTAGCGATCGTCAGACCCAACATCACGCGTGCCATCGCTCGCCCGCGGCGGTTCGGGGGCACGAGCGAGGAGGCGACGATGGCGCCGATGCCCAGGTAGGCGCCGTGGGGCAGTCCGCTGGCGAAGCGCGCAATATTGAACAGGGTCGCGTCGGGTGCGAGCATCGAGGCGACGTTGCCGAGGGCGAAGAGACCCATGAGGCCCAGCAGCAGGTTCTTGCGGTCCATGTGCGCAGCGATCGTGGTGATCAGTGGTGCCCCGACGACGACGCCGATGGCGTAGAACGACACGGCGTGGCCGGCCTGGGGCACGGTGATGCCGAGTTCGCGCGCGATATGGGGCAGCAGGCCCATCGTGGCGAACTCGGTCACACCGATGGCAAATGCGCCGATCGCTAAGGCGAAGACGGCGAACTTGTAGACGCGGCGTGGCACCGGAGCGTCGCTCATGGAGTTCCTTCGGGCGAAGTGAATGATCTGGACCGCTGTGACGCCCGAGGTCGGAGACTCACGCGGGCGATTCACTGCAACCGAACAAGCCTATTGCCCATCGACGGCCACCGATAGCCCCGCAGACGCAATGTGACGATTCGAACAGCGTCAGCCTTCTTCGTCCATCTCTGCCAATGCCTGCGAAGCCACGGAGAATGCGGTGTTCGCACTGGGAACGGAGCAGTAGATGGCGGATTGGAGGAGGACTTCCTTGATCTCGTCGCGGCTCAACCCGTTGCGCACTGCGGCCTTGACGTGCATCGCGAGCTCGGCCTCGTGGCCGCCGGCGATCATCGCGGTCAGTGTGATCGCTGATCGCATGCGCTTCTCGAGGCCCGGGCGGGTCCAGATCTCACCCCAGGCGTAGCGGGTGATGAGGTCCTGGAAGTCGGCGGTGAAGTCATCGACCTTCGCATTCGCGCGGTCGACGTGAGCATCGGAGAGGACCTGGCGGCGCACGGTCATTCCGGCCTCGCGCACCTCGTCCCGGCTGGCTTCACGTGGACCGGAGGCAGTGGGCAGGTCCGCCGAGGCGGCGTCCGAGCCCTGAGTGTTCGCAGTGTTTCCGCCCGTGCCGTTTCCATGCAGGAAGTCGTGGAGCAGACCCGCGGCGACCGCCGGCGCTTCGGCAGGCACGAGGTGGGCGGCGCCCTCGATGACCTCGAGGAGGGCACCGGAGATGCCGTTGGCGATCTCCGCGAGTTTGGTCGGTGGGGTCGGTTGATCCTCGGACCCGGCGACGGCGAGAACCGGCAGGGTGATCTCCGATAGGCGCGAGCGGACGTCGAAGGAGGCCAGTGCGTGGCAGAGCGCGGCATAGGAGAAGCGGTCCGCGTCCTGCAGCGAGTGCAGCAGGGCAGCCGAAGCATCGGGCTCGCGATCCATGAAGCCCTCACCGAACCAGCGCTGGGCCGAACCGATGACCTGTGTGGGTGTGCCCGAGGTGGCGACGACCTCCGCGCGTTCCTCCCAACCGCTGACCTCACCGATCTTGGCTCCGGTGCAGAATACGGCGGCACGATCGAAGCGATCACCGTGGTCGAGGGCCAGCTGCAGGGTGATCGCGCCGCCGATCGAGTCACCGGCCAGGCTGATGCGGGCAGCAGCAGAACCGGCCACGTCGGGAAGGACTCGGTCGATGGTGGTCAGGACCGCCTCGGCGAGGTCGCTCATCGTCAGTCTGGGCACCTCGGACGTGCCCGCGGGGACGTTGACCGGCGTCGAGCGGCCGTGGCCGGGCAGGTCGATGCCGATGACCGTCGTCTCAGGATCCACGCCGCCGAGGTGGGTGGCAGCCGTCTGCCACAGCGCGCTCACCGATGTGCCCAGTGAGGGCAGGACGACGAGGACGCGCGGGTTCGCTGTGGCAGGGGCGGTCGGTGCGGCAAGGACGGTTGCGGTGAGTTCCACGTCAGGTCACTTTCTTGAGGCGAAGGGGAGGAGCCCCGGCGATACGGGCTCGGGTCCGTTGATGGCGGCAATGATGGTCTGTCGGATGTCTTCGGCGTCGCCGAGGTAGTTCTCCGGAGAGAAGAAGCTCTCCAATTCGTCGGCCGAGGCATCGTCCTCAGCATCCGGGTTCTGGCCCAGGGCTGCTTTGAGCGCGGCCACAGGGTCACCACCAGGGGCGATGATGTCCTGAACCTGAGTCTTCGTCAGCCGGTCGCCGAAGGCGGTGTTGAGGCGTTCGGCAAAGATGCCGGGGCTGGCTGCGTCCACGTTCTTGCGCATCGCATCAGGCTTGACGCTCAGTCCTTCGACCATCGTCTGGAGCATGATGAGGGAGGACACGGCCAGGCCCATGAGCTCGGAGAGGGCAGGCCATTCGGCGTGCCAGGCTCCGTCGGAGCGCTCCTCGATCGCCTCGGCCGCGGTCGAGGTCAGTGTGGCCATGAGCCCGGGAGCGCGCATGCCGTTGCGGTGAAGCAGCACCGCCGAGGTGGGGTTGAGCTTCTGCGGCATCGCCGAGGACCCACCGGTCGCAGCCAGGTTCAGTTCGCCGACCTCCGGGCGGGTGCCGATGAGGACATCTCGGGCGATTGAGGCCCCGACAGTCACACATTGGGTGAGGTGAGAGGCCCAGTTGAGGACCCGTACGCGGTCGGTGTGCCAGGGCGCGGGAATGCTGGTGAGTGCGGCGTCGGGTCCGCGCAGCTGCACATGGAATTCGCGCAGCAGCGCCTCGGTCTGGGCTCCCGCGAACTCGCGGATCGCGGCTCGAGTGCCCGCGGCTCCTCCGACCTGCACGTAGTCGATGCGCGGGGTCAGGCTCTGGACCTCGTGGACCTCGGCGGCCCAGGAGGCGATCTTGAGCCCGAAGGTCGTCGGCAGCGCCGGTTGAGTCAGGGTGCGAGCCAAGCACACGGTCGAGGCATGATCCTCGGAGAGCCCGACGAGCACCTCGGCGATGACGTCGAGGCGTGCATGAGTCTGGCGGGCGACTCGGGCCATGAGCAGCCCTAGCGCCGAATCCATGACGTCCTGGCTGGTCAGGCCCTTGTGCAATGCGCGGGACGCATCCGGACCGAGTCGTGTGCGCACGGTCTTGAGGAACGGAATGACCGGGTTGCCGCCGGATTCGGCGTCAGCGGCCAGTGTCTCGAGTTCGGCGGAGTCGGAGAGCAGCGACCGTGTGGTGGCTTCGATGCCCTCCACCGCCTCGGCGCGGTCATCGGAGGAGATCAGCCCGGCATGTGCCTGAGCATTGATCCACGCCGACTCCACATCGCCGAGTGCAGACACGAGGGCGACATCGTCGATGGCCTCGGCGCCTCGCAGGTCGCCCGGGGCGAACAGGAGGCGCGTATGGGCAGCGGTGTCAGTCATTGTGTGTCCTCTCCGGTGGCGGCAGCGGTGACTCGGTCTTCGTGAGTCCTGTCAGTCTTCGTGGCTGGGGAACCGCAGGAATGGGGTCTCGTTCTCACCCTGCAACCGTATGTCGAAACGCAGCGATCCGTCAGCCCCGCGAGTCGCGATGAGACGGTCCCGCTCTGTCGCATCGAGGGAGGACAGCAGCGGGTCGGCCGCCAGAGCCTCGGTGTCCTCGGGGAGATAGATCCTGGTGAACAGCCTGTTCAGCAGTCCACGGGCGAAGATGACGACGCTGATGAACGGTGCCTTGCCTGCCTCGGTCGCCCCTGGGTTGAGGGTGGAGAAGACGTATCGGCCCTCCGGGTCGACCTCATTGCGGCCGAAACCGGTGAAGGTGAATCCGTCACGGCGCAGGGAGCCCGAATTGCGGGAGACGTTGCCGTTGCCATCGGGCTGCCAGATCTCGAGGATCGCATCGGGGACGGGCGCACCCGCCCCGTCGTAGATATAGCCGTGGAGCTGGACTGCTTCGGCTTTTGCTGGAGGAACGATTTCGTTGTCGCCAGGCCATGGCATGGCATAGCCGTAGAACGGTCCGACGGTCTGGCCGGGTGTCGCGGTGAGCTTCTGGTCAGTCATCGTCCTCTTCTTCCATCCAGGTGCGGTTGCCTCCGGTGAGCACGATGTCCCAGTTGTAGCCCATGAGGAATTCGTGCTCGGTGATGTTGTGATCGTAGGTGGCGACGAGGCGGTCGCGGGCTGATTGATCCGTGATCGACTGGTATATCGGGTCGAGGGCGAACAGCGGATCGCTGGGGAAGTACATCTGAGTGATCATGCGCTGGGTGAACTCGGAGCCGAAGAGCGAGAAGTGGATGTGGGCCGGCCGCCACGCATTGTGGTGGTTCTTCCACGGGTAGGGTCCCGGCTTGATCGTTGTGAACGAGTAGGAGCCGTCGTCGCCGGTCAGGGTGCGGCCGACGCCGGTGAAGTTCGGGTCGATCGGGGCCGGGTGCTGGTCGCGCTTGTGGATGTAGCGACCGGCGGAGTTGGCCTGCCAGATCTCAATGAGCTGGTTTCGGACCGGGCGGCCGTTGCCGTCGAGGACGCGACCGGTGACCTTGATGCGTTCGCCGATCGGCTCCCCGCCAGCCTGAATCGTGAGGTCGGATTCGAGGTTCGCTAAGTCGCGGTGGCCGAATGCGGGGGAGAAGAGCTCGATGGTCTCCGGGTCCGTGTGCCGAGGGTCCTTCGTCGGGTGCCGCAGAATCGAGGACCGGTACGGCGGGTAGTCCAGGCGCGGCTGGGTCTCGGCCGGTGTGCCGGCGGCGACTGCATTCTTATGCTCGGTCTCGATGGCTTCGATCTCGGCAGACAGCGTCTGCTGTGACTTGGCCGCATCGTCCGGGCCGGAGAGTTTCTGTGCTCCCATGTCGAACCTTTCTTCTCGGTGTGGGGGTTCTTTGTGTTGAGCCTGCTCAGCCCTCGGGCCAGCCTGTGTAGCACTCGGCGAGGTAGCGCCGCCCGTGCTCGGATTCGAGGATCGAATTGAGCTCGCCGAGGCTGCGCTTCGTTTCGAACGCATCCTGGCTGGGGTCGGAGTGGAGCATCCGGGTCATCTGGTAGGAGAAGTTCTGAGCTTTCCACACACGTTTCGTCGCGGTCCGCGAATACCCGGCCAGCGCCTCGGCGTCGGAGTTCTTGAGAGCTGAGATCAGCGCCGGGGCAAGCACTGACACGTCGGCGAAGGCGAGGTTGAGGCCTTTTGCCCCGGTGGGAGGAACAGTGTGGGCGCTGTCGCCGGCGAGGAACAGGGAACCATGCTGCATCGGCTCGGTCACGGCCGAGCGGAAGGGCAGGATGTTCTTGTCGATGATCGCGCCCGTTTTGAGCTGGAAGCCGTCGGGTCCCTCGACTCGGGACTGCAGCTCCGACCAGATGCGGTCATCGGACCAATCGGCCACCTCGGTGTCGGGGGAGGTTTGGAAGTACATGCGCTGCACGGACTCGCTGCGCTGGGAGACCAGGGCGAAGCCGCGTTCGGAGCGGGAGTAGATGAGGACCTCGTGGCTGGCCGGTGCCTCGCAGAGGATCCCGAACCAGGCAAAGGGATATTCGTGGAAGAAGCGCTGCTTCGTGTCTGCTGGGATCATCGCCCGGCAGGGCCCGCGGGAGCCGTCGGAGCCGATGACGTAGCGGGCATTGATCGTCAGTTCCTCACCGTTTTCGGTCGTCGCACTCACCCACGGCTGTTCGGTCTCTATGTCGCCGATCGCGGTGTCGGTGATCGAGTAGAAGGTGGGGCGTCCGGTGCGTTCGCGGGCGGCGGAGAGGTCGACGAAGATCTCGTTCTGCGGGTAGAGCCACACGGATTCGCCGACAAGGTTCGGGAAGTCGAAGGAGTGGCTGACGCCGTCGACGCGGATGTCGATGCCGTCGTGGCGGTGGCCGGAGGTGTGCACGCGGGACTCGATGCCTTCGGCCTCGAGCATTCGCACGGACCCGGCCTCGAGGATGCCTGCCCGGTGAGTGTGGGCGATGTCGTCGCGGCTGCGGTTGTCGATGACGACTGAGTCGATCCCTGCATTGTGCAGCGTGTGGGCGAGCAGCAGCCCGGCCGGACCTGCTCCGACGATAGCGACGTCGGTCTGAAATTCTGGCACCTGGGCCTCCTTGCCGTATTCGTCCTCTCAGTGTGCGCCCAGTCACTGACACAAGGCGAGGAAGTTATCAATGAATGAGAAGAGCGGCTGTGGGGACCCCAGGATCGGCGGGGATTGGAGCGGTGGTGTTGACGAACGGTCGGATTGTTGAGCAGAATGTAGGGCGTTGTGTTCGCGAGGTGAGGTCTGAACGTTTCTCCCAGCCCGACTCGGCAATAGATAGCTCAACACATGCATGTATCGTCACGGCAGCCAGCTGCCTACAAGCAGAAAGCTCATGAATGATCATCACCGGACTGATCGTCGGCCTGGCACTCGGATTCGTCCTCCAGCGGGGACGTTTCTGCGTGACCGGGGCCTTCCGCGATCTCACGCTGACCGGGAACACGCGATGGTTCTCGGCACTCATCCTCCTCATCGCCGTGCACTCGATCGGGTTGTTCCTGCTCAACGCACTGGGCGTCATCACCTTGGAGGCCTCGCCGTTCCCCTGGTTGGCGTCGATCATCGGCGGCCTCATCTTCGGCTTCGCCATGGTGCTGGCCGGCGGATGTGCCACCGGCACCTACTACCGGGCCGGTGAAGGTCTGGTCGGCAGCTGGTTCGCACTGATCTTCTACGCGCTCGTCTCCGCGGTGATGAAGAACGGACCGGCCGCCTCGGTGACGGAGGGGCTGCGCTCGATCACGATCGAAAGCGGCACGCTCCAGGCATCGACGGGGCTGAGCCCGTGGGTCTTCGTTGCGATCATCTCCGCCGTGGCCATTGCCGTCACCGTGCACCACAACAAGAAGACCGCCACGCCCGTCGCGACCCTGCCGCCGCTGAAGAAGGGGCTGGCTCATATCCTCACGGAGAAGCGCTGGAACCCGTTCGTCACGGCCGTCGTCATCGGCGTCATCGCCACGATCGCCTGGCCGCTCTCGGCTGCGACCGGACGCAACTCGGGTCTGGGGATCACGACCCCCTCGGCGAATCTCACGACATTCCTCGGCACGGGCGACTCCTCGCTCGTCGACTGGGGCGTCATGCTCGTCATCGGCATCCTCCTCGGATCGTTCATCGCGGCGAAGGCCTCGGGAGAGTTCCGGATCCGTGTCCCCGATCAGTCGACCGTGGTCAAGTCCATCCTCGGCGGAATCGGGATGGGTGTCGGCGCCGCGATCGCCGGCGGCTGCACCGTCGGCAACGCCATGGTCTCGACCGCGCAGTTCGAATATCAGGGGTGGGTCGCGACCTTCTTCATGATCGTCGGCGCTGGAGTCGCCGCGAAATTCACCATCAGATCAGGAGCGCGGACAGGTGCCGCGCAGCCCGTAGAGAGCAGGAGCATATGAAACAGGTATTAGAGACAAACGGTCTTGTCTGCCCCTTCCCCCTGGTTGAGGCCAAGGACGCAATCGGTGGAATGGACAACGGAGATGAGCTCGTCATCAACTTCGACTGCACCCAAGCCACCGAGGCGATTCCTCAGTGGGCGGCGGAGAACGGCTACCCCGTGACGCACTTCGATCGCACCGGTGAAGCGAGCTGGACCATCACCGTGCAGAAGGCCTGACCGGCCACAGATCTCTTCTCGGTCACACGACCAACCCCACTGCCGAGGCGGCCCTGCGAAATTCGCAGGGCCGCCTCTGCGGTGCCCGCGCACAGAATGCGAATATTTCGGGGCTGTGCCGGAAAGCACAGGTGTGATTAACGATTTTATTGCACAAGTAATTGTATGATAAGGAACAAGTCACCACTGTTGGTGTTTTGTGCACATATGTGCTTTTTCAAGGAGTCAGAATGACGCAGTCCACGACGCGTTCTCGCAAGTTCAAGGCCATCCTCGCCGGTGGCATCGTTCTGGGTGTCGGAGCTGCGGTGACGCTGGCCGCCTGGACGGACAACGAATGGGCCGAAGGGACCTTCGGCGCCGGTTCGTTCAATGTGCAGGGAAGCACCAACGGAACCGACTTCACCGATCACGAGAGCTCAGCGGGCGCCGCGGATCTCACCTTCGACCTCGACGGCGGCGACAACCTCACCCCCGGCGACACTGTGGCAGCTCCGTTCGTTCTCAGGCTCGACGGCGACACTTCATATGACGCGAGCGTGGTTCTTGAAAGCGCTGCAGGAAACGGCGGCAACGCTGAGGCGCTGACCTACGGAATAGTCGCTGTCGCCAACGCCGGCGCCTGCAGCGCGGACGCGACCGGCACGTCGATCGTCCCTGCTGGCACAGCCATAGGCTCTGTCGCAGGCGCCCAGGGCTTTGACCTCACTGCCGGCGCAGACGCCACTGCAGGTGCCCCCGTCGCTCTGTGCTTCCAGGTCACCGCCGATGACAGCCTGACACAGGGTCAGGCCGCGACTGCCCAGTGGCAGTTCACCGCGACCTCGGCTGAATAGTCAGATCGGTCTCCGTGAGGTTCACCTTGGGTCCGCTGCGTGACCCCAACCCGTCTGAGCGGGTCTCGTCAGGGCCCCGTTCAGACAGTCGACGGCAAAACCGAGCTCATGCGCCCAATGGCCGAGCGCTGCGCAACCGGCGAATCAAAGCGGTTCTCGCGGGAGGCCTGGTCTTCGGCATCGGTGCCACCGCAACCCTGGCAGCCTGGACCGATACCGAGACCGCCTCGGGGTCATTCGAGGCAGGCAGGTTCAAAATCGACCTGTCGGTCGACAAGACGTGGAGCAGCAGCCGTGAAATGACCTTCAAAGCCACCGGAATGTACCCGGGCTCGACTGTCTACGCTCCCGCCTATGTGAGGACGACAGCCGATACCACGATGAAAGGTCAGATCCAGGTCGCAGGAAACGGCGTCGCCGGGTCCTCGAGCACTATTGCCGGAAATCTCGAATATCGCGCCGTGACGAAGTCGTTCCCCTCGGCTGCCGAGGCCTTCGCCTCTGCCTGCGACGCCTCGGCATTCGCCGGTTCGCCGAGCTATGTCTTCGGCGGGGGTGCTTCCAAACAGCCGTTGAGGACGTCTGCCACGAGTACATCGAAGCAGACGGTCAATTCTGTGGCAGGCTCGGTCCAGGCCTACTGCTTCGAAGTCGTCCTGCCGATCTCCACTCCGAGTGCTGCACAGGGTACGAGCGCCGCGCATACGTGGACGTTCGACGCTGAGTCCGTTCCGGCAGGGTCCTGACTGTGGTTAAGTGGCTCGGGGGAGCGCTCCTCAACATCCTCGCCGCCTTAGGCCTCGTATGCATCGTCCTCGTCATCCTCAGCTTCGTCTTCAACGTGTCGATCATGATGTTCAAGACGGGATCGATGAGCCCGACCATCGAGGCCGGATCGATCTCCTTCGTCCATGAGATTCCGGCAGAGGAGATGAAGGTCGGCGACATCATCACCGTCGATCGCGGCGAGGGTGTCCTTCCCGTCACCCACCGTGTCACCTCGATCAGCGACACCGAGAGCCGGTCTGGTCAGGTCACCTTCGAAATGAAGGGGGATGCCAACGAGGCGAAGGACCCCGAGCCCTATGCCGCGGACACCGTCCGGAAGGTCATGGTCTCAGTTCCGGGAATCGCCCCCGTCATTCAGCAGTTCCGCAGCCCCTGTGTCCTCGGCGGCATCACGATCGCAGCCTCCCTGCTCGTCGTCTGGGCCTTCTGGCCACGACGTGAGAAGCACGAGGTTGATGAACTCGCCGAGGAGGAGACGGACAGGACCACAGCCGCCGAGGTTTCGGCGCACGTCACGGACCAAGCGGGCGCTAGCCGCTCACCGAGGCACGCCTTCGTACTGCCTGCCGTCGTTGTGCTGTTAGCGGTCAACAGTGGTTCGATCACTTCGAGTGGGGCTCCGACTCCACTGGCCGCCGCAGCTGACGACACCACAAACATCACCGCCGAGGTGCGCGGGCAGTACCTGCAGATGCGCGCCGTGGGTGACGAATCGAAGATGCTCAACCTCAGCCCAGGCGCCTCAGCGGCCTGGACCGTCGATGTCTGGGCCGAGGCACCCGAACCCGGGACGGTGGAGTTGGAGATCGGCTCCGGGAAACTCTCGGACGAACTCGCTTCCGAACTGGTGGTCGATGTGCAGACGTGCGCACGGATCGTGCCGATGCAGCAGTGCCCCGGCGGTGCTGCTCACCTGATCCGGCAGATTCCACTCAACGACCTCGGGGCTGCTCCCGATAACGATCGACCTCTTCTCGAGATGCCCAGCGACCAGAAGCGCCGCGTGCAGGTGAGCGTCACAATGGCCAAGAGCGCCAACGCCGAGGCTGTCGCTGGGCAACGCAGCGGCGTGCGGCTGACTGCAATCGGTCAGGGCGAAGAAGTGTCGCTGGGCCCAGGCGACCCCGGAGACCCCGATGATCCGAACAGCCCGGACCCCGATGTGCCCGGTGACCTCCCTCGGACGGGAATCGACGGATGGCAGTGGCTCCTGCTGGCCGCAGTTGTGCTGATTGCCGTTGGTTCCGCACTGGTCGTCAGGGCACGTCATCGGAGAATGTCGTGAACCTGATTGAGCGCAGACACCAGTCGCTGCATAAACGTCGCTTGCAGGCGCTGATCGCAGGGCTCGCACTCGTCATGCTCGTGGTGGCCTTGTCGGCTGTGAAGCCGACGATGGCCGGGTGGAAGAGTTCAGACCAGGCCAGGGGGTCGTTCGCAGCGGGATCGTTGACGATCAGCAATCTCAGATGCACGGATAACAGCGTGTTGCTGGGATTGGGCGGGGACCAATTGAAGCTGGACTGGAACAGGCCCCAGATATCCACCGCTCTGCAGCTCGACTACACGGTCACTGTGGTGAGGACTCCCTTGGTGGGGTCGCCGAGCACGGAGACCTTCTCCACCCAGAATACGACGTACACCTACCGAGACACGAAGCTGTCGCTGGTGTCTTTGCCGAGCTACAAGATGACCGTGCAGGCTAAGCCGGTCGGAGGGTGGACGGGAGCGTCAATGACAGTCAACGGATATGGGGTGAATCTCCTCGGTATCGGCGTGGTGCTTCGCTGCAGGGCCTGACTCGGGCGATCGGACTCGAATCGGACCGCACCATCCGAACGCTCGCGATGGCGGCGGCGAGCAGACACTCGCCCCCTGTCACAGCCCTCCCCGGCTGACTAGACTCGAATCATGAAGATCACGGTACTCGAGGGAGACATCACGCAGACGTCCGTGGACGCGATCGTCAACGCCGCCAACTCAGGTCTGCTCGGCGGAGGCGGTGTCGATGGAGCCATCCACAAGGCAGCCGGGCCCAAACTGCTCGAGGCCTGCCGTGAGGTCCGCCGAACCAGCCACCCGCGCGGACTTCCCGCAGGTCAGGCAGTCGCAACACCTGCCGGCGAGCTCGAAGCCAGGTGGGTCATCCACACTGTCGGTCCCAACCGGCACCAGGGCGAAGCCGATCCCGAAGTGCTCGAATCGTGCTTCGAGTCGAGTCTCAACGCAGCCGAGGAACTCGGTGCCGCCTCGGTGGCCTTCCCTGCCATCGGCGGGGGAGTCTATGGTTGGTCGGCCCGGGACGTCGCCGAGGCGGCCCACGCCGTCATCGTCGACGGCAGGGAACGCGGACGCTGGGAGCAGATCGCCGAGGTGGTCTTCGTTCTCTTCAGCGAATCGATGACCAGCGTATTCTGCCAGGTGTTCGACCACGACCAATGGTGAGGAAGATCCGATGAAGGTCCGCGACCCCGACGGCAACGTCATCAACATCACCCGACACCGAGTCACCGAAGACAGGGAATGAGGAAATCTGTGACAACGAAGTCATATGCGCAGGCCGTCGCCGATGGGATCGGGGGCGCCGGTGTCGACCTCATCGGCTACATTCCATCCGTCACCATCGCCCCGATCATCGAGCATCTGGTCACCGCTGACGGTGGGACCGCCGGAAGTTCGGAGCGAGTGAAGCCGCTCTCCCGTGAAGAGGAGGCAATCGGAGTCCTCGGGGCGCTGCCGCTGGCAGGGAAGTTCGGGGCCGTCGTCATGCAGGACAACGGCTTCGGCAACAGCCTCACGGCACTGACGACATTCTCGATGTCCTATCACCTGCCGCTGCTCATCTTCGCCAATACCCGTGGCGGCCCGGGGGAGTACAACTCGATGATCCACTCGATCAGCCAGCCCATGCCGACGGTGCTGCGTACGGTAGGACTCCAAGTCCTCGAACTCGACCGTCGATCCTCGGCTGAAGACTGGGAGCAGACAGTCGCCGAGGCGGGTGTTCACGCCCGTATGACCTACCGTCCGGTCGTCGTCCTCGGATCATTCTGGAACACCGATGGGAAGGTGACCTGAGATGAAGCGCATCGAAGCACTCGAAGTCCTCAACGAACTCACCGCCGAACTGCCCGTCGTCGTGACATGTGCGGCAACCAGCCGTGAGCTGGCCTCCGTGGAGAACCGGGACAACCACTTCTACGTCCTCGACTCGATGGGCCTCGTCGGTTCCATCACCACAGGCCTCGCCCTGGCAGCCAAGGACTCCGACCTGCCCAAAGTCATCGGTCTCGAAGGCGACGGATCCTTGCTGATGAACCCGAACGTGCTGCCCACCGGTGGATTCCTCGGCGCCGAAAAGCTGTTTCTCGTCCTGCTGGACAATCAGGTGTACGGATCGACCGCAGGACTGCCGACCTACTCCTCACACGTCGACCTCGGCGCACTCGCCCAAGCCGCGGGCTGGACGGTCGGCCGAGCCGGGGACGAATCTCAGCTGCGCGATGAATTCGATCGCCTGCTGACGACGACCGGGCCGACGCTGCTGCATGCGAGCATCGAAGCAGGCAATGCCGCCGACATTCCCAAGCTCCTTGTCGACCCGGTGGTCCTCGCCCACCGTTTCCAGACATGGCTGACAGCGAGAATGGGACCTCACACTGCTGTGTAGCCGCCGTCGATGAGGTAGTAGGCGCCGGTGACGAACGAAGCGTCATCGGAGAGCAGGAAGTTCACGACCTTGGCGACCTCCTCGGCGGTGCCCAAGCGGCCGAGCGGGTGCTTGGCCTTCAGGCCCTCCAGGGTCTCAGCGTCGAGGTTGCTTTCGAGCAGCGGCGTGGTGATGTAGCCGGGTCCGACGGAGTTGATGCGCAGACCCTGTGCGCCATATTCTGCGGCGGCATTCTTCGTGATGCCGACGACTCCGTGCTTGGCTGCGGTGTAGGCACCGTTGTTGATCGCAGCGACCGAACCGTGAACCGAGGCCATGTTGACGATGGCGCTGTCCCTGGCGCCGGCCTTGAGCATCGCCGGTATCTGGTATCGCATTCCGTAGAGCACGCCGTTGAGGTTGATGTCGATGACCTTGTCCCAATTGTCGAGGTCTGTCTCCCCCACGGGAACCTGGACGCCGCCGATGCCGGCATTATTCACGGCATAGTTGAGGCCGCCGTACGTGTCGACGGCGAACTTGACGACCTTCTCAGAGTCTTCCTTCGCAGCCGTGTCCTGCTTGATCGCCGAGGCGGATCCACCGGTCCCGGTGATCTCATCGACAACTCGCTGGGCTGCCTCGAGATTGATGTCGGTGACGACGACCTTCGCGCCCTTGGCTGCGAGTTCTTTGCTGATGGCCTCGCCGAGTCCGGATCCTCCGCCGGTGACGAGCGCGACCTTGTTCGTGAAATCTGCCATTGCGATGACCTTCTTCCGTTCTTCGATGAGCCATGCTCTGTGGCCCTCACCTGGTGCAACGAACCTCAGGGCGCCGAAATTCCGTCTGCTCGGTCACGTCTTCTGCTTCTTCCCTTGTCACTGCCGGACGGCAGTGGTTCAATGGGAAGAAAGTGATTGTCAAACGCAATCACTTCTGCTCAAGGAGGAGCGATGGCACGAGTCACGTGGGGTTTCACGAGTTCACTCGACGGGTTCATCACCGGCCCGAATCACGACATGTCCTGGATAGCTGGGCTCGGTTCGCTCTCAGACGGCACCGTCGAGGACCTCGCATCACAGGTTGCCGTCATCATCTCCGGACGCCGCGGTTACGACGCGGCCAAGGCACAGGCGGCCGAGCGCGACGAAATGACCTCCGAAGCCTACGGCGGAGCGTGGGAAGGCACCGAGTTCATCCTCACCCATCGTCCCGAGGAGCTCGCGCAGGACACGACGATCACAGCCGTGAATTGCTCAATCGCCGAGGTGGTCGATCGGGCCCGGGCCCTCGCCGGTGATCGTGACATCCAGATCATCAGCGCCGACATCGGTCGGCAGGCGCTCGAGGTCGACCTCATCGACGAGATGCAGGTCTTCGTCGCGCCCATCTTCCTCGGCGACGGCACGCGTATCTTCGACGTCCCAGGCGGCAGGCGCGTCTATTGGGAGCTCATCGCAGAGGACGAAGCCAACAAAGACGCGTGGTTTCGCAGATTTCGCCCGAAGCAGCCGTAGGCCTCGGAGCCTCAGGCCTCAGCTCTCGCGCCTGCTCAGCTCCCACAGAGTGCGCATCGCCTCGTCATCGAAGTCCTCGCTGGTCGAGCCGTCGGGTTCAGAGTCGTGGACCTCGGTGTGCAGCTGTTCCATTTTGCGATCGAGCTGGCCGGCCACCTCGGCGGCGCGAGTGAGTTCCTCCACGAGCCGATCGGGAACTTCGCCTGCGAACTTGTAGTGGATCTTGTGTTCCAGGCTGGCCCAGAAGTCCATGGCGATGGTGCGGATCTGGACCTCGCAGATCACGGGGGTCGGGCCGCCGCTGAGGAACACGGGCACCTCGAGGATCGCATGCAGGCTCTTGTAGCCGTTGGGCTTCGGGTGGGCGATGTAGTCCTTGATCTCCACGACCCGAACATCATTCTGCGATGTCAGCATGTCGAGCACCTGATAGGTGTCGGCGATGAAGGTGCAGGTGATGCGGATGCCCGCGATGTCGGTGATCTTCGTGCGGATCGCATCGAGGTCGAGTGGAAGCTCTCGGCGATTGACCTTCTCCAGCAGACTCCGAGGTGATTTCACCCTCGAGGTGATGTGCTCGATCGGGTTGTAGCTGTGCGTGTGTGAGGACTCTTCGCTGAGAATGGAGATCTTGGTCAGCAGCTCGTCGATGACGAAGCGGTGTTCCATGAGCAGTCTGGAGAAGTCGCGCCGCAGGGCTCGCACACTCGACACTTGGCCAGGAGTCAGCGCCATGCTCGAGGGTGGGATTCGATCGGTCATCGTTCTCCATGGCGGTGCTGTTGAGGGAGCTGGACTGTTGAGGGAGCTGGGCTGTTGAGGGGGCGCCCGACCAGTCTATCGGCGGCAGGCCCCTATCCCGTGTCCGTCCCGGGGCGTACCTTTGGAACATGTGCAGGAATATCAGAACCCTTCATAACTTCGAACCCTATGCGACCTCGGACGAAGTGCACGCCGCAGCGCTGCAGTACGTGCGCAAGATCGCGGGCACGACGAAGCCCTCCCACGCCAATGCGGAGGCCTTCGATGCAGCTGTCGAGGAGATCGCTCACACGACTCAGCATCTCCTCGACGCATTGGTGACCACTGCTCCGCCGAAGAACCGTGAGGTCGAGGCCGAGAAGCGACGAGCCAGATACGAGGCTCGCGCATGACGATCCTCGGGCTCGTTCTCGCCGGTCTTGCAGCGGCTCTGCACGTCGTCATCTTCTATCTGGAATCGATTGCCTGGATGAGTCCGCGTGCCAGAGCGACGTTCGGCACCAGCGTGGAGGAAGCCGGGGCCACGAAGTCGATGGCCTTCAACCAGGGCTTCTACAATCTCTTCCTCGCCCTTGCAGTATTCATCGGCATCATCGTCTGCCTCGCGGGCGCACCGGTCATCGGCCTGACTCTCGTGTTCACCGGCGTCGGCTCGATGCTGGCGGCGGCCTTGGTGCTCGTGTCCTCGTCACCGAGCCTCGCTGCCTCGGCGATCAAGCAGGGGCTCCTGCCTCTGTTGGCGGTTGCGAGCCTCGCCATCGGCATCGCAGTCTGAGTCGGTGCTCAGGTGCTGATCCTGATCAGTCCACCACGGATTTGCCCTGAGCCTCGAGATCCTTCGTGATCCCCGCCGAGGCGGTGCGCAGGGCCTGCATGATCGCCGGCCCACCCACATGGTGCTCGGAGTCGACGACAACGCCGATGGCGGCGATCGTCAGCCCTTGACCGTCGAAGACGGGCACCGCTATACCGGTGGTGCCGTCATCGATATGTCCGGCAAGCTCTGCGAAATGATAGGTCCGGATCGTGGCCAGCATCTTCCGCAGCACGGCCGGATCGGTCGTCGTCTTCTCGGTGATTGCGGCCAGCGGTCCGCGCAGGTAGGCCTCCCGCACGTGCTTGGGGGCGTGGGCGAGCAGCACCAGCCCGCACGAGGATGCATGCGCAGGGAGTCTCCCCGCTGTCTTCGATCGGTGGATGACCGCGGTCGGCTTCGACATCCGCTCGATGATGAGGACCTCGCGTTCGCGCAGGATTCCCAGCTGGGTGTTCTCGCCGACGAAATCGTGGACGGCCATCATGTGCGGTCTGGCCACGGATGCCAGGTCGACAGCGTCGGAGGCGCGGTTCGACAGCTCCCACATTCCCACGCCGATTCGCAGCCGTCCGCTGGGGTCGCGCTGCAGCAGATTGTGCCGCATCATGTCGTTGATCAGCCGATAGGCCGTGGACTTCGGCAATGCCGCTCGTGCGGAGAGCTCGTCGGTGCTCAGACTCTGGTGATCGGGGTCGAACGAGCCGAGGACCCGAACCAGCCGGTCGATCATGGAATCGCCCGATTGAGAGTTCGCCATGTCCGCAATCGTATCCCCAGGGCGCGCGTATTCTCAATCAATGGACCACCGATGGCTCCCCGTGGTCCGCATCACTATTGTGGCCGATAAGCGTGGCTGTCACGTGCATCACCTGTGTCCGAAAAGGCCGACTTCGAACGTCAACACAGTCACAACCCGACCAGAGCAGGAATAGGGGAGAACGACATGAGCGAGAACAGTTTCCTAGGTACCCAGTGGCACGGCAAGATCTTCACCGGCGCGTGGACGAATGGCGCAGACGCATCCTATGACGTCATCGAACCCGCCACAGGCCAGACCTTGGGGCGCTTGGGCGCTGCGAACGCCGATGACGTGAACGCGGCCGCCACCCGCGCGGCCGCAGCACAGAAGGAGTGGGCGAAGACGCCACCTGCCGAGCGTGCCGCTGTCCTCCGCCGGGCCGGGGCACTGTGGGCCGAGCACGCCGAGGAGATCTCCGGCTGGATCATCCGCGAATCAGGTGGGATTCCCGCCAAGGCCGGGCTGGAAGTCAGCTCCGCCGAGCAGATCTGCTACGAATCCTCCGCCCTGCCCAGCCACCCCAAGGGACAGGTCCTGACGTCGAACGAACCCCGCTGGTCGTTCTCCCGCCGGGTGCCCGCCGGGGTCGTCTCGGTCATCGCACCGTTCAACTTCCCACTCATCCTCTCCATCCGCTCGGTCGCACCGGCGCTGGCCCTGGGCAATGCGGTCCTGCTCAAACCGGACCCACGCACCGCGGTCTGCGGCGGCGTGAGCCTGGCCCGGATCTTCGCCGAGGCGGGGCTTCCCGAAGGGCTCCTGCAGGTGCTGCCCGGAGGCCGGGAAGCTGGCGAAGCAGTGGTGTCGGCACCCGAGGTATCGGTCATCTCCTTCACCGGATCGACCGCAGCCGGACGCAAGGTCGGTGAATCCGCCGGACGCCTCCTCAAGCGCTGCCATCTGGAACTGGGTGGAAACAACGCGCTCGTCGTCCTCCCTGGGGCAGACGTCGGTCCGGCCACCTCGGCGGGGGCATTCGGCTCGTGGATGCACCAGGGACAGATCTGCATGACCACGGGGCGCCACCTCGTCCACGACAGCATCTACGACGAATACGTCGAACAGCTGGCCGAGCGTGCCAGGAACCTGCCCGTAGGCAATCCCGCCACCGAGGAGGTCGCGCTGGGGCCGATCATCGACGACAAGCAGCGGACGAACGTCCGCGACATCATCGACAAGGCCCAGGCCGACGGTGCACGACTCGTCGCCGGAGGAACCGGTGAAGGAGCATTCGTGCCGCCGACGGTATTGGCAGACCTCAGCCCCTCGAACCCAGCCTGGACGCAGGAGATCTTCGGACCGGTAGCGCCCGTGAGTCGTTTCTCGACTCTTGAGGAGGCCGCGGAGCTGATCAATGCCAGCGAATACGGTCTGTCGGTGGGCATCCTCGGTGATGTGGGCATGGCCATCGAACTGGCCGACCTCGTCGACTCCGGCAAGGTCCACATCAATGAGCAGACCGTCTCCGATGAGGCGAATGTGCCCTTCGGCGGTACCAAAGATTCCGGCAACGGATCCCGCTTCGGTGGGGCCGAAGCCAATATCGAAGCCTTCACCGAAACCCAGTGGGTCACGATGCGCTCGCAGATCGCGCCGTATCCCTTCTGATTCGCTGACCGTCCAACCACACTGACCTGCTGAACGACCGGAGACACTGATGTCCACACCTGCCGCAGTCCCTGGCGCTGCCAACACCGTCCGCGCCGGCGATACTCGCTGGCCGGCGATTCTGTGCTGGCTGGCCGTCGCACTCGAAGGCTTCGACCTCGTCGTGCTGGGAGCCGTGATCCCCGAACTCCTGGCGACCAACGCCATCGGCTTCACCGCCGAGGCTGCGACCCTCGTCGCGACCTTGAGCTTGGTGGGTGTGGGCCTCGGTGCTGCGGCGGTGGGACCGATCGCCGACCGCTTCGGACGCCGTTACACGATCATCTTCTGCGTGCTCGTCTTCTCCATCTTCACGATTCTCGTCGCGTTCTCCCCGAACGTCGCCCTGTTCACAACCTTCCGGTTCATCGCCGGACTTGCCCTGGGTGCCGTGATGCCCGGCTGCCTCGCCTACATCAGCGAGCACAACAAATCGGGCAAGACCGGCAAAGCGACGACCCTGACGATGACCGGCTACCACGCCGGTGCCGTCGCGATCTCGCTGCTCGCCGTCTTCTACTCGCACAACTGGCACCTGCTCTTCATCGCCGGCGGCGTCGCCGGGCTCGTCCTCGTCCCGCTGCTGTGGTGGAAGCTGCCGGAATCTCAGGAGTTCGTCGAGGCTCAGGCTGCGAAGCAGGCACCTGCGCAATCCACTGCCATGGCCCCGAAGACGGGCATGGCCGGATTGTTCGTCGGCCGGTTCAAACTGGTCACGATCGGCGTCTGGGCCGCCAGCTTCATGGGTCTGCTGCTCGTCTACGGACTCAACACCTGGCTGCCGAAGATCATGGCCGATGCGGGCTACGAGGTCTCCGACTCCCTCGTCATGCTCTTCGTGCTCAACCTCGGCGCCGTCGTCGGACTCGTCATCGCCGGCTGGCTGGCGGATAAGCACGGCACCAAACCGATCGTGCTCATGTGGTTCCTCCTGGCAGCCGTGTTCCTCGCGGCATTGAGCATCCCGATGACGAGCCAGATCCTGCTCAACATCGCCGTCTTCATCACCGGTGTCTTCGTCTTCTCCGCCCAGGTCCTCGTCTATGCCTTCGTCTCAGCGATCTACCCACCCACCGCACGCGGAACGGCGCTGGGCATGGCCTCGGCCGTCGGCCGCATCGGCGCCATCGTCGGACCGTTCATCACCGGCACCCTCGTCACGGCAGGCATTGCCTATCCGTGGGGCTTCTATCTCTTCGCCGTCGTCGCCGTTCTCGGTTTCGCCGCGATGGTCATCGTTCCGAAGGCTGTTGATGCAGCCGGACGGTGATTCGCAGGTGTCGTAATCTTAGGTCTATGACCGACTGGATCGATGCCGCGTTCGTCCGCGGAGGCACGAGCAAGGGACTCTACTTCCGTGCCGATGCCCTGCCCGAGCTGGACACGGTGCCAGCCCAGGGAGCCGCCGGTGACACCTCGGCGTGGGATGCGATCTTCTGTTCCGCGCTCGGCTCCCCGGACGCCTTCGGCCGTCAGCTTGATGGCATGGGTGGTGGAATATCGTCATTGTCGAAGGTGATGGTGGTGTCCACGTCGACGCGGTCAGGTGTCGACCTCGACTACACCTTCGGCCAGGTCGATGTCGCCGAGGCGGTCGTGGACTATTCCGGCAACTGCGGAAACCTGTCCTCGGGTGTCGTGCCCTTCGCCCTGCTGGCCGAGATCATCTCGGCAGATGATGGGTGGCACGTCTTCCGCCTGTTCAACACCAACACCGGCAAGCTCGTCGATGTCAGCCTCAGCGTGGTCGACGGCCAAGCCGCCGTCGCAGGAGACTTCGAACTCACCGGCGTCAGCGGCACCGGAGCACCGATCGAACTCATCTACCCGGATCCTGCCGGCTCCCGTACCTCAGGCCTGCTTCCCACCGGTGTGCCCATCGAATCGATCGACGTCGACGGACGCATGTTCGACGTCTCCATGGTCGATGCGGCGCTGCCCGTCGTCATCGTGCCGGCGAACGCGATCGACCTCAACGGTGATGAGACTCCGGAGTCCATCGACGCCAATGCTCCCACGAGGTTGATGATCGAGGAACTGAGACGCAAAGCGGCTGTGCGAATGGGCTTGTGCGAGACTCCGGAGACAGCTCCGCAGGTCGTACCCAAGGTCGCGGTCGTGACCTCACAGAAGCCGACGACCCTTCTCGACGGCACCACCTTGGATGCGAGAGATTCCGATGTCGTCGTCCGCATGATCTCGATGGGTCAGACCCACAAGGCTGTACCGGGTACCGGAGCAATGTGTCTGGCCGCGGCCGCGCAGATCCCCGGCACCATCGTCGGCTCCATCATCGCCCGTTCTGAGCGTTCGGTGCTCGGCCCCGAGGTCCGCCTCGGCACACCTTCGGGTGTTGTCACCGCCTCCGCCGTCTGGGATGACAAGCAGAAGACCGTGACTGCGACCTCCCTGTTCCGCACCGCACGGGTACTCATGGTCGGGAAGGTCGCCGTCACGGTCTGAATCCGTGAGGGCCTGGGCGCTCAGAAACCCTTGTCTATGCCGTTCTTGCCGGCATTGTGGTTGCCTTTGGCAGTGCCGTTCTTGCCGGCATTCTTGCCGCCGTTCTTCCCGGCGTTGTGGTTGCCGTTCGAACTGCCGTCCTCATCGCCGTCCTCATCGCCGTCCTCATCGTCGGGCCCGAAGAGCCCGACGACCACAGGATCGTGGTCCGAGGCACGGAACGGATCCGGGGCGTAGAAATCGCTGATGTTGTAGTTGAAGCGGCTGTATTCGAGTGCAAGGGCCTCGACGGAGTTGATGTTCCAGACATCGGCACCGGTGATCGCATCGAAGGCACTCGAGGGCAGATCCGCCTGTGCGCCGGGAGCAGCCGCTTGGTCGGCCGTAGCCTGGTCGCCGGCGTCAGAGCCCGAAGCGTCCAGTGCCAGCACATGGTCGAGGCTGCCGGTACGGGACTTGAACACGTAGGTCGACTTATCCGTCATCTCGGACGCGACATCCTTGAACCCGGCTTCGTAGAAGACCTGCATCGGGTCTTCCTGCGTGTAGGCGTTGAAGTCGCCGAGCAGGTAGACGTAGTCGGAGTCCGCTGCCTCCTGCTGCTGACCGGCGAAGTCCACGAGCGACGTCGCCTGCTTCACCCGGTCAGCATTCGAGGCACCCTGGCCGTCGCCGCTGTCCTCATTGCCCGGACCCGAGCCCGAACCCTTGGACTTGAAATGGTTCGAGATCGTCACGAAGGTCTTGTCCGTGTCTGTCTCGCCTGACTCGTCCTTCGGCGCGAATGCCTGCGCGAGGGGTTTGCGCGCGTTCGAGAACGCGGCCTCATCGTCAAGGATCGTCGAATCCTTCTGCGGGACCACCTCGGCGGGCTGATAGATCAGGGCCGTGCGGATGACGTCCTCATCTGCGGGTACGGCCTCGGGGGAGGGAACGAAGTCCCACTTGTCGGTGCCGGCGGCCTCGTTGAGGCGTTCGACCAGCGTCTCGAGAGCGTCATCGCGGTTCTTGTCGAACGCGGCCGAGTTCTCGATCTCCATGAGAGAGACCACCGAGGTGTCGAGCTTGTTGATGGCCGAGACGATCTTCGTCTCCTGCCGCTTGAGGCTCTGCGCGTTGGCAGCACCGCGAGCATCGCAGCCGCCGCGAACCGTGATCGGGTTGCCTTCGCGATCGGAATAATAGTCACAGCCGGAGAGCTGATCGCCAGTCGTTGTGAAGTAGTTGAGGACGTTGAAGCTGGCCATGCTGACCTGTCCGCCGACATCTTCCGGAGCCTCTGTGCGAGTGTCCGAGAAGCTCGCCGGCTGACTTGCTTCGGCGTTGTCCCCGGTCAGACGCGTCGTGGGCTGGAAGCGCCACTTCTCATGGTCGAAGCCCAGCACCACAGGAGAGGTCATCGTGGCGCTCGCCCCGACACGCACAGGGGCGTCGTTTGAGACATAGGGCAGAGGAATGTCTTTGTCGTTCTGCAGGTAGTTGACGGTCGCGCCGTCGTCGAGGACGACCTCACGCTCGAGGTTCTCGGCCTCGAGGGCCTTGGCCTCATCGCTGCTCGGTCGGGCGACGTCGGTGGGCTGAGGGAGCGTGCCCTCTCCGGTGGCCAAGACGACCTCGCCGTAGGTGTTCGTGTTGTAGTTGTCGGCCACGGTCATCTCACCGCTGGGCTGCAGGAGCATTCCCTCGAGTGCCTCACGTGCGGCAGCGTCGGTGGGGAACGCGTCTTCGACGGGCTTGACCCCCTCGGCAGGCTCGTCCAGGGCCGTCACTCCATTGCCGCTGACGGAGATCTGGGTCTGACCGTAGCGTTCGGAGACTGCGCCGGTGAGTTCGAGGTGATCACCGATGCTGACATCGTCAACCGAGTCGGGGGAGTAGACGAATACACCGTCCGAGGCTCCGGGGGTCTCGTCCTCGGCTCCGCCGGTTCCCGGCGTCTGCACGTAGTAGCCGTTCAGCCCGCCGGTGGGGTATGAAGCGGTGACGACTCCCTGAGTCTTGACGGTTGTGCCTGCCAGGGGGCTCTCATCTCCGGTGCCCTGAATGTCGGCGATGGGCGTGACGTCCTCAGGGGCCGGATCATCGCCGCCCCCATCGTCGCCGGGAAGCGCGTCGGGGGTTGGTGCCGCAGAGTTCCAGATGCCGTCGATGAGATGGATCGACTGTCCGCCCGAGGCGGTGGCACCCGTGGGTTCGGCATCCTTGCCGACAACAGCATCGGGGGTGTTCGTATTCGCCTTGCCCGTGACTCCCTTGCCGTCGACGACGCCGCCGACCTGGTCGAAGTCCACGAGCACGCCGTCATCATCGATGGCGAAGGCCGAGGAGCCATAGCTGCCGTCGGCGGCGGTCCCGGAGTTCACGGAGTTCGTGATCGACACCTCGACCGCCAGTGCTCCGCTGTCGCCGACGGTGGTGCCAGCGGGAACGGTGGCGAGATTCTCCTCCGCCTGAACGCTTCCGCCGCGAGTTACGGACCCGAAAGTCCATCCGGAGACGTCGGTGCCCGGCTCGGCTGCGATCTCAATGAAGTCGGTGTCGAGCGTGTACCCGATCTCGCTGATGTGCGGATCTTCGGCGGCGGTTGCCGGCGTCGCCGGAAAGGTTAGGCCGATCGCCGCGACGAGGCTGAGCGCCGCGCACGATGAGGCCGTCTTGGAGACTGTCATGGGAGCCTTTCGGAGTTTTGTGCACCGGAGTAGATGACGGCGCAGACGCATGCACACTATCCGTTGACGAGGCGTCATCGGTGACGACCTTGTGAATACGATGTGAACTGACTGTACTATGTCTCACTGGCACTGACGCTGAAAGATCTAGACTGATGGCAAACCATCGATCTGCAGGGAGGCAGAAGATGCGTGTGCTGATCGTCGGTGCCGGAATCGCTGGCTCCACGCTGGCCCATTGGCTGCAGCGAGCGGGGCATGACCCCACTCTCCTCGAGCGCTCACATGGTCTGCGCAGCGGTGGATACCTGATCGACTTCTGGGGCACCGGATTCGACGTGGCGGAGCGGATGGGCCTCGTCCCCAGGCTGCGCCGAGAGGGATATGAGCTCAAGGAGGCCCGCGACGTCGCAGGAGACGGACACCGGATCGCCTCGCTTGATCCCCAACGCCTCGTCGCGGGAGCAGGCGGCCGATATGTCAGCATCCTTCGAGCAGACCTCGCCGCCGCGATATACGACAGCCTCGACGACGGAGTCGAGACGATCTTCGGTGATACCGTCGCCCGACTCACCGATGGGGAACAGAGCATCAGCGTCGAGTTCGACCATGGCGCCCCACGCGAATTCGACCTCGTCGTCGGTGCCGACGGGCTGCACTCTCGCGTCCGTGAGCTGGCCTTCGGACACGAGTACCTGTACGAGCGCGATCTTGGGATCGCCGTCGCTGCGTTCGATGTCGTCGGCTACCGCCCACGCGATGAACACGTCGCGCTCATGCATGCCGAAGTCGGGTTTCAAGCCATCCGTGTCGCGCTGCGCGAGGACCTGACGATGTTCATGCTCACCTTCGGCCACCATGGTCCTGTCCCCACCGATGACGTCGGGGCCCAGCAGGAGCTGCTGCGCACGAGTCTGGCCGATGCAGGGTGGGAGATCCCAACGATCCTCGACGAGTTGCCGCGAGCACGGACACTCTACCTTGACCGGGCGAACCAGATCCGGATGCCCTCGTGGACCAGTGGCAGGGTCGCACTGATCGGTGATGCGGCGGCGAGCCCGTCATTGCTCGCCGGTCAGGGATCGGCGTTGGCGATGGTCGAGGCCTATGTTCTGGCGGCCGAACTGGCTGCCACACCTGAGGACCATCGCCGAGCCTTCGATGCTTATGAACGTCGGCTGATGCCGATGCTGCGCAGCAAACAGGACGCGGCCAAGGGCCTCGGCACGGCGTTCGCCCCGCCGAATCGCCTACGCCTCATGCTGCGAAACACTCTGATGAGGCTCATGGGACTGCCGCCCGTTGCGAATCTCGCCATGGGGCGCAGCCTGCGGGATCCGATCGAGCTCCCCGCCTGGCCGGGCACCTGAGCTCAGGCACCCGACCAGCTCCAGTACCCGAGTGGCTCAGGCCTTGAGCTCGGCCGCCAGCTCGTGGAAGTCACGGCTGGGATTACCGAAGCGGTGCAGGGTCATCGACACTGCCTGCTCCTGCACGTAGTACCGCATCTCCACCCGCGCCGAGGAGGTCACAGGCTCGTCGATGACCGCAACCTCCGGGCGTGGTGCTGTGGCAGCCAGCAGCTCAGGTTCCTGTGGTCCGAGCACGCGGATGCGGGCACCGACGGAGTCGTCGTAGCGTCCTTCGCCGACCATGTTCGCGAACGTCGCTGCGGACTCGGTCCGAGCTGCGACACCCGCGTTCGTAGCGGCGATCTTCACCTCGGAGGCCACCTCCTCGGCGACGGACAGCTGCACGGTCGACCCGACGCACTTCGCTGCGTGCAATGACCTCTCCAGATCGAACAGCGACGACGTCGCGGTCACTCGCAGTGTGACCGGGCGGGGCCGGTAGCGGAAGATGTTGGCCTCTGACTGCAGGCCCGTGTGATCCTTCGCCGCTCCAAATTCGCGTGCCAGCCAACGCTCATCGTCAGCCTTGGCCAGCTCGAGGTTCTGGCTTGCGTCAGTGGCACCCGGCAGAGTGGAGGGATCGTCGGAGTAGTGGCCGAAGAGCATGAGGTAGTTCGGGCCACCGGCCTTCGAACCGAGCCCGACGGAGGACTGCTTCCAGCCGCCGAAGGACTGGCGCCGCACGATCGCGCCGGTGATGCCGCGGTTGACGTAGGCGTTGCCGACCTGCACACGGTCGAGCCAGGTGCGCACCTCCTCGGGGTCGAGGGAGTGGATGCCGCCGGTGAGGCCGAAGTCCACATCATTCTGGAACTCGATGGCTTCGTCGAGGTCGCGGGCGTGCATGAGACCGAGCACCGGACCGAACACCTCGGTGAGGTGGAAGAAGGATCCCGGCTTGACGCCGTCCTTGATTCCCGGGCTCCACAGCCGACCCGTGTCATCGAGCTGCTTGGGCTCGAGCAGCCATGACTCACCCGGTTCGAGGGAGGTCAGGGCTCGTTCGAGCTTGTCGGAGGGATCCTCGGTCAGCGGTCCCATCGTCGCCGACATGTTCGCCGGCCAGTCGACGACCATCGAGGAAGCTGCATCGATGAGCTGCTTGCGGTAGCGCTCGGAGTCGTAGGTCGAGCCGACCATGATGCCCAACGAGGCGGCGGAGCACTTCTGACCGGCATGGCCGAAGGCGGAATACACGAGATCCGCCACGGCCAGATCGCGGTCAGCCGCCGGAGTGATGAGCAGTGCGTTCTTGCCCGAGGTCTCCGCATTGACGTGCAGGTCGGGCCGGAAGGACTTGAACAGGGCTGCCGTTTCGGAGGCACCGGTGAGGATGACACGGTCGACATCCGGGTGGGCGACGAGGTGACGGCTGAGATCTCGGTCCGACGGTGTGCACAGCTGCAGCACGTCCTTCGGGACGCCGGCTTCCCACAGGCAGTCGATGATGAGGGCCGAACAGTGCGGTGTGGGCTTCGACGGTTTGTGGATGACGGCCGAACCGGCCGCCAATGCAGCCACGGTGCCGCCGGTGGGAATGGCGATGGGGAAGTTCCACGGCGGAGTCACGACGACCATCTCGTCAGGGACGAAGTTCGCTCCATCGAGGCTGTCCAGCTCTGCGGCGTTGAGCGCGTAGTAGCGGATGAAGTCGATGGCTTCGGAGATCTCCGGATCGGACTGGGACGGCATCTTCCCGACCTCGGCGGCCTCGACGGCGATGAACTCACCACGGCGGGCGGCGACCACTTCGGCGGCCCGGTGGAGGATCTCTCCACGACCGGCGGCACCCAGTGCACGCCAGGCCTTGGCAGCCTCGCGGCCATCGGCGATCATCTCATCGAGCTTCGCGGCCGAGTCGATCTTCGGCGTCTTCGGGCGGTCGTCGAGATATCCGGGGGTGGTCGCCTCGGCGATGATCTCCTTGGCCCACTTCTGGTTCGCCGGCAGCGAGGGATCGGTATCCGGTTCATTGAAGAACTCGGTCGGGACAGCCCCGGAAACGTCGCGTTCGGTCGAGCGATCTTGGATTCGGTTCGGACTGGGCGCAGTCTCGCCATCGGCAGCGAGGATCTCCTCGAGCTGTTTGACGGACTCCTGGAAGCGGTCGGCCTCCCGGACGAAGACCTCGTTTCCGTTGGCCAGGTCGAAGATGCCTGACATGAAGTTCTCGTGAGAAGAGTTCTCCTCGAGCCTGCGCACGAGGTAGGAGATTGCGACGTCGAATTCCTTCGGATGCACAGCAGGGACATAGAGGAGGAGGTCTCCGACGTCCTCGGTCACCGCGGCGGCCTGTTCCGAGGCCATGCCCTGCAGCATCTCGAATTCCACGCGGTCGGTAACCTCGCGATCGAGCGACAGATGGTGGGCGAAGGCGATGTCGAAGAGGTTGTGACCTGCCACGCCGATGCGCAGCCCCTTCATCCGCTCGGGAGTGAAGAGCCAATGGAGGACGCGCTTGTAGTTCGCGTCGGTGGACTGCTTCGAGTCGCAAGTCGTCGCTGGCCAGCCGGCGATCTCCGCGTGGACGGTCTCCATCGCCAAGTTCGCGCCCTTGACGAGGCGAACCTTGATGCCGACCCCGCCGTCAGCGACTCGTTCATTGGCGAATTCGCTCAGACGCTGCACGGCACCCAGCGCATCGGGCTGGTAGCCCTGGATGACGATTCCGGCCTCGAGGTTCTTGAACTCGGGTTCGGCGAGCAGGCGGGTGAAGACCGCGATCGTGAGCTCGAGGTCCCGGTACTCCTCCATATCCAGGTTGACGAACTTGGATCCGGTCGGTGCCTTCGCTGCCTGCTGGTAGAGCGGTCGCAGGCGTTCGACCACGTAGTCGACGGTCTCGTCGAAGGCCCACATGGAGATCTGAGAAGCGACAGAGGAGACCTTGACGGAGACGTAGTCGACGTCTTCACGGGCCAGGAGCCGGTGGGTCTCCTCGAGGTGGTGATCGGCTTCGCCATCACCGAGGACAGCCTCGCCGAGGAGGTTGATGTTGAGCCGGTGACCGTCCGCGGTCAGTGCGGCCACAGCCTTGCCGAACTGCTTGTCGCGAGCATCGACGACCATGTGCCCGACCATCTGACGCAGGCGTGTGCGGGCTGCCGGAACGACGACCTGCGGCAGTACCCGAGCCAGAGCGGCACCGGTCTTGATCTGGGCGCGGTCAAGGGCAGACATCGTCTCGGGCGCGAGCTTGCCGACCTCGGCCAGTGCATCGGCGGCGGCGTGCACATCGTCGGTGCGCACGACCCGATCGACGAATCCGACGGTGAAGTCGAGGCCGTTGGGGTCGGAGAGCACTGCGGAGAGGCGTTCGGCAGCAGGGTTCTTCGCCGTGGTCTTGCTCGTTGCCACCCGCAGCCATTTGCGGACGGTGTCGATGGAGCGACTGGTGAGCTGATCGAGATCGGAGTCTGTGTGCAACAACTGCTCGTTCCTTTTCTGTTGGACGAACTCTGGATGAGTCTGGCTGGGGTCTGTACCAGCAGTTCCCGCGTCGCCGTTGACCGTTGACGGGATCGTTGAGAACAGTATGCGCCGGAGAGAATACGGGGTGAAGAGCTTGTGACCAATCGCAGACATGGTTGAGTCAGAAGTAATAGAATGGCGTGATGTATTCCTCAGAAATGCGTCGTGACGCCGTTGCCAGGACAGCCTCGTCCTCCATCGCCGAGGTGGCAGCTGAGCTGGGCGTCTCACCGTCGAGTCTGCGTCGGTGGATGGTGAGATCCGATCTCGAGGATCGTCCCCGAAGTGGCCGTCCGCAGATCCAGAGCACGGCCGATCAGGTGGTGGAAGCTCTGGTGAGCACCGCAGGGGCGAGGATCTCGGGGAAGGACTATTCGACCCGGGCGCTGGCCGATGCCACCGGCCTGAGCCAGAGCATCGTGTCCCGCGCGATGAGGGGGATGACAGAGCCGAGGGATCAGGTGCGAGGCGGCGATGAGATCACTGTCGTCGCCGGAGGATTCCCCCTGTTCATCATCGGCATTCGCGTTGCCGATCAACGAGGTGGCGATGACACTGCTGGTGAAGGTGCTGAACGAGGTGGAGGTGCGAGCGCGGTCTCGGCGCGGCGGGTTCAGCGCCGCATCGCCGGCATCGTGGCCGGTCTGCGTTCGGCAGGTGTCCAACACTGGCCGCAGCGATTCGACAGTGAGCATCGCCAGACCGATGCGGCGGCGATGCTCGAGCTGCTTCGGGCAGGGGGCGACCGCGAGCGCTTCGTCGTCTTCGATCCCTTCGGCGAGACGAGCTCCTCAAGCGGGAGTGAACTGGCCGAGAGCGCGAATATCGCGGTCTATCGTGAGTTCGCAGAGTTTCTCGAAGATGCGAAATCTGCCCTCGCGGCCTGCCGCGATATTCCCGGGTCTCTGCTCGATATGCTCGCCGTTCGCGTACGGCATGGTTTCGAAGGCGTGATGTGGCGGCAGTCGAGTCAAGCAGACGCTCGGAGAAGTTCCATTATTTCTGACTCAATGGAGATCTCTTCGTGGCTGCCGCAGGAGACGCGATCCATCACCGAGCATCTGGCGATCGCGCTGCGTGAGGAGATCATCGACTCCGGTTATGAACCCGGAGACAGAATCAACCCGCGCCTCCTGTCACGCCGTATGCAGGTGCCCCGATCCTCGGTGGATGCAGCGCTCCGGCGCATGGTCGATGACAAGCTGCTTGACGGCTCACGTGGTGGCTCGAGAATTCCTCTGATCACCACCCTCGACGTTCTCGACCTCTATGCCGGGCGTATGGCGGTGGGGGAGGTTCTGCTGCGGTCTCTGGCGCTTCGGCCGAAGCGCTACTTCGTACCGGTGCAGCTGGCGCTGCGGCAGGTGGAGGCGTCGGCGGCGACGAAGAGCGGCATCGACGTCGAGGACGCCGACCTCCACTTCCAGCAGGAACTGGCCCGAGCCTCCGGACTGCGGCAGAGCACTCGCGCCTTCGAAGCCCTGACGCTGCGTCTGCGTCTGTTCATCTCTGTCCTGCAGCTCGACTACTCACCGGCCAGCGATCGCATCCTCATCGATGACCGTGCCATCTTCAAGGCGCTGTCGCTGGGGGATGCCGACACCGCTGTGAGTGCCTGGCGGGGCAAGGTCGACAACGCGGTCAGGCACATGGCCGGACTTTTTGCTCGCCGCAGGTTCGACCAGGACCTCTGGGCACAGCTCACCCGGCGGCGTTGAACGGCCCCGCCGGACAACCTCGGCGAGGGTGACTGGTATAAATTTGGGGAAAGTCAGTGCTTGAGTCCGCACAGCCGAAAGGGATAGTTGAACCGTGGAGACCTTGATTGTAGGCGTGGCCGGCGGCACCGGCAGCGGAAAGACGACCTTGACCCAGGCGCTGCTGGACAAGTGCGCGGGACCGCCCTCGGTGCTGTTTCACGACAACTACTATCGGCGGCGAGACGAACTGACGTACGAAGAACGGGAGAAGGTCAACTACGACGACCTCGACGCCTTCGACAACGACCTCTTCGTCGAACACCTGCGCGCTCTGCGGTCTTCGCAGTCGGTGGAGAGTCCGGTCTATGACTTCTCGATCCACAATCGCAGCGATCGCACGACATTGGTCGAACCATCGCCGGTGATCATCGTCGAGGGGATCCTCATCTTCGCAGAACCCCGGATCTGCGAACTGCTGGACATCAAGCTCTTCGTTGACACGGACGCCGATGTTCGTCTGCTGCGACGGATCAAGCGCGATGTCGTCGAACGAGGCCGAACCCTGCAGTCGGTCGAGGACCAGTATCTGGGAACCGTGAAGCCGATGCATGAACTCTACGTCGAGCCCTCGAAGCGCAACGCGGATATCATCATCCCTGATGGCGGGCACAACATCGTGGCCATGGACATGGTGCTCAATCGAATTCAGAGGGACGTCGGCTAGTATCCCGATCGGTCGAGAGATCTCGTGTCAGTAGCGACTCGTAGTGTAATGACATGGACGCGACCATCGTTCCGGAGACTCCACCGGCGGATCATGATCTCATCGCCGAGATCGACCGCTTCGCTTCCATGCTGCGTGGCGCCTCGTCTGCGGTGAGCGAGTCCGCAGCGCTCGCTCGGATCGGCGCACTTGAGTCCCTCAAAGCGACGATTGCTTCCGTGCAGTCGTCCGAAGCCGTGGCCTTCGAGGTGCTGCGTCGGCGTCGAGATGCGCTCAACCAGGTCCCGGACCGCGACTGCGGTATGCACGCCGCGACGGAGATCGCCTTGGCGAAGAGAGTCTCCCCCGGCAGCGGCCGGAAGTTCCTCTCCGCTTCGCGGGCAATAGTCGGCGAATTGCCAAACACATTCAAGGCACTGTCCGCAGGTGAGATCTCCGAGGACAAGGCACGCATCATGGTCGACGAGACCGCATGCCTGGCTTCCGCCGACCGACGCAAGGTCGACACTCGAATGAAATCGAGTATGGGGCCATCGGGTCTGCGGAGTCTGCGGACCGAAGCGCGAGCCCTGGCAGAAGAGATGGACGACGAAGCCGCTGCCGAACGGGTGAAGAGGGCAACAGCCAATCGGCGGGTGACGATGACCCCGCTCGACGACGGGATGGGACGTGTCTCTGCGATTCTGCCCGTCCAACAGGCAGTCGCGGTCTATGAAGGACTGCGAGAGGCGACAGATTCAGCCCTGGCGGCCGGGACGGCAATGGGGCGCAGGCACAATCAGCTCATGGCCGACACCTTCGTCGAGCGGCTCACCGGTCAGGCAGGCGCCGAGGCAGTTCCCACCGAAGTCCACCTGGTCATCGAGGCGGAATCCCTGTTCTCCGACGGCATGGTTCCCGCGTGGCTGCCCGGATTCGGCCCCTTGCCTGCCAAGACGGCCCGAAGCTTCATCGCCGCCAATGAGGCGGAGGTCTTCATCCGGCGCATGTTCACTCAGGTCACCGATGGCCAGCTGGTGGGCATGGAATCAGGCTCGAGGTCCTTCACCGGATTGCTCAGGCAGATGGTCGTCTACCGCGATGACGTGTGCCGGACGCCGTGGTGCGATGCCAGGATCAAGCATGCCGATCACGCCGAGAGATATGCATCCGGGGGAGCGACCTCGTGGGAGAACGGCTCGGGACTGTGCGCAGCCTGCAACTATGCCAAGGAACACCCGGGGTGGAAGCACGAGGCCACGGCTCTGGGTCTGAAGGTCACCACACCGAGCGGCCTCGACTACGAAGCGGCAACACCTCCGTTCGTCAGACGAATGAGATACCCACGACCCGGTACAGCACCACCGGATGCGAACGCCGCGGACGATTGGCGGCTGCAACTCGCCGGGCTGCTCGAACCGCAGAGAGACCCGCCTGAGGCTGAGTCGGAGTCGGGCGAGGTCGGCGGGCGCGAGGTGGAGCTGACGTTCCTCCCGATCTCGGCCTCGGAGGCCAGAAAGTTCGTGGAAGCGGCGCCGGCAGGAGAGAGCATCGAGTGCGAAATCGCCGAGGTGGTCGAGATCGCCGAGGCGGTCGACCCTCTGCGTCTTCCGCCGGCAGGGAGTCGGAGATACCGTCCCCGGTCCCTTGGGCCTGGTCGATCTCGGTCGTCTGGACGGCGGCGTGTGCCAGAGGCTACGACGGGAAGCACAATTGAGGAGGCTCTGCGTTCGGGGATGCTCGACATCGGGTGACGTGCTGAGACTGCAACAAATCCGACACGGCTGACACCACGATCCGCCGCAGGATTCTGAGTATGAATGTTGACGATGGTAGCTCCCACGGACCCTCCGACCGAACAATGCGCCTCCACCGGATTGCGACTCTCCTGCCTCTGGCAACTGTCGTTGCGTGGGTGGCCACGATCTTCGTGCCCGTCCTCGACAGCGGAAACGATGACGGGCCGAGGATCAGGATCACGTCGCTGGGGGAGACACCGTTTGATCAGGAGACTGCTGTTCCCGGATTCTTCGCGGCCTGGCTGTTGGTGGTCGTCTTCTCGATTCTGCCTCTGGTCTTCGGAGTCTCGCGCTGGTGGTCCGGTGCAGCGATGGTCATCGCCGCACTCCTCATCATCGTTCTCGTCTTCGCCGCTCTCAACCCGCCGTCTCTGCTGTGGGACGGTCAGACTGCTGATGGAATGCCGACAGGAGGCATGGAAGTCGCACTCCCTGACTTCGGGTTCTTCATATGCTTGGTGGGAGCTTTGGCGCTTGGTGCAGCGGGCAGCGCCGGATCGTCTGCTGGAAGATCTCGTCCGAGGCGACAGCCGTGATTGAACGCAAGACCGCAATGAGGCGTCCACGCCAGCGACCACATGGGCAGTGTCTCGCAGCTGGAATCAGCGGACTCTTCGCCCAACGACAACGCCGACGCCTCTTCAGGTGAGGTATGCCCACACTGCAGAGACGCCGGCGTCACTGGATCCGACACGTCACTGGATCCGACACGTCACTGTTCGGAGACGAACACTCCGTCGAAGAAGCCGGCCATCTCGTCGTGGGCATCCAACGGGAAGATGCCCGAGACGTACTGATCGGGACGGACCACGACCACGGCGCCGTCACGGCTGATGCCGCGCACGTCGAAGATGTCCTCATCGGCCAGCGTCGCGTAGATCTTTTCCACATACTCAAGGTCGAACTCGCCCACATGCGGACGGAAGACCGTCGGCACATCGGGGAAGGAGAACTCGGTGTGTCCCTGCTGGTAGATGACGCTGAGCTCGAGGAGGCTGTCGAGGTCCTCACCTGCACGACGGTACTTGACCAACGGCGAGGCAGGGTCGGCACTGAGCCAGTCGCCCAACTGGGTGACCTTGGACGAAGCGCTGTTACCCGGTGCCGGCGCATCGGCGAAGACATAGACGCGCCAGCGGCCGTCGGCCCGTGCCCTGTGCCCGAGGTGGACGTAGTTGGCGTCGCAGTTGCGCTGGACCCGAGCAGACTTGAACCTCTTGCCCACGGGGAAGCCGGTGGCCAGCTCCTGGTGCGCGGTGGACGCGGTGATCATCGACTCGGTGTATTCGGTCATGAACCCGGCCGGGAACTCAGCGGTCTTGACATAGAAGTCCTGCAGATAGGTCTCGTCCGGCAGCTCCTCCTGCGGAGTGGCCATCAGCGTCGACCATTCCTTGTCGAAGTCGATGAGGTTCTTCGCCGTGACCTGACGCTCGGCGGAATAGGTCCGCAGCAGCTCCTGTGAGGATCGTCCGGACAGCACTTGGCCGAGCTTCCACGAGATGTTGAACCCGTCCTGCATCGACACGTTCATGCCCTGACCGGCCTTCGCCGAGTGTGTGTGACAGGCGTCGCCGGTGATGAACACGCGTGGACACGGTGATCCGGGAGTCGTGTCGTCGGTGTCGTCGAAGGCATCGGTGAGCCGGTGCCCGACCTCATAGACACTGTGCCAGGCGACGTTCTTCACGTCGATGCTGTAGGGCTTGATGATGGCGTTCGCACGATCGATGATCTCGTCGACGCTCGTCTGCCGCACCTTACGTGCATCGTCCTCTGGGACCTCGCCGAGGTCGACGTACATGCGGAACAGGTGCCCGCCCTCGCGGGGGATGTGAAGGATGTTGCCATGTTTGGAGGAGATGGCGCACTTATTGCGGATATCGGGGAAGTCGGAGTTGGCCAGCACGTCCATGACGCCCCAGGCATGATTGGCCTGGTCGCCGGTCATCGTGCGACCGATCGACCTGCGTACGCCCGAGCGGGCTCCGTCGCAGCCGACGACATAACCAGCGCGGATCGTGCGCTCTTCGCCTGCGCGCGCTCCCGCGGTATAGCGAACGGTCACTGTCACCGGGTGATCGGAACCGGTGTCGCCGTCGACCGCCAGATCGACGAACTCGATGCCGTAGTCGGGCTCGACGCGTCCAGGGGACTGCTTGGCGAACTGAGCGAAGTAGTCGAGGACGCGAGCCTGGTTGACGATGAGGTGGGGGAACTCGCTGATTCCGGTCTCATCGTCCTTCGGCCGTCCCGTGCGGATGATGTGCTCGGGGTTCTCCGGGTCCGGGTTCCAGAAGGACATGTCGATGATGTGATAGCCCTCGCGGATGATCTCCTCGGCGAATCCGAACGCCTGGAACGTCTCGACCGATCGGGCCTGGATGCCATCGGCCTGACCGATGACCAGTCGTGAGTCCCGCTTCTCGATCATCCGGGTGTTGACCTCGGGATACTGAGACAGCTGTGCCGCCGCGACCATGCCCGCCGGGCCGCTGCCGACGATGAGGACATCGACCTCATCGGGCAGGTCCTGTGGACGATCGATTCCGTAACCTGCTGCAGCTTCGATCCGCGGGTCTGCGGACACATAGCCGTGCTGGTGAAAATGCATGTCAACCTCCGGTTCATCACACGTCTTCGTGACTTTCCAATATTAGCAGTTCATATACGATCTTGTGTTACTCAGGTCATCTTGAGCCAATGCCTATGATCGGGCTCACTGACTGCTCCTCCTCGTGGTCGGGGCCCAGCGGGATGCGCGAACGGTCACGCAGGGCCAAGGTTGCGGCCAGAGATATGAGCGTGATGATGGCCAGGTAGATGGCCACCGAGGTGGTTGTGCCGGTGGACGCCACCAGTGCCTTTGCGATCGTGGGAGCAAAGGCTCCGCCCAGGATCGACCCGATCGCATAGGAGACCGAGACACCGGAGAATCGCACGCTGGAGGGGAAGATCTCGGCATACATCGCCGGTTGCTGCCCGTAGGTGAATCCGAGCCCGACGGTGAGGATGATCAGCCCCAGGAAGAGCATCCAGATGCTGCCGGTGTTGACCAGTGGGAAGAGTGAGAAGATGCCGATCAGCAGCAGCATCCAGCCCAGCAGATAGGTGTTCCTGCGACCGATCTTGTCGGAGACGGAGCCGGCGATGATCGTGAAGATCAGCCATGACACCGCCGAGGCGGAGACCGCCCAGAGTACGGGACCGCGATCGAGCCCGACCGGTCCGGTTGGGTCTGTGGCGTAGTTCTGGATGTAGCCGCCGGTGGTCATGTAGCCGGCGGCATTATTGCCGACGAAGAGCAGCGAGGCCAGGATGACGAGAAGCCAGTGGCTCTTGAACAGTTTACCCAGAGGGTTGGTCACCTGCTCCTTGCGCTCGGCGATCTCGTGGAAGACCGGGGACTCTTCGACCCCGCGGCGGATCCAGTAGCCCACGGCGACGAGCAGGATCGAGAGGAAGAACGGCACCCGCCAGCCCCACTCGAGGAAGGCCTCTCCGGGTGCGATCGTGGTCATGAGCGCGAGCACGCCCGAGGAGAGGATGAGTCCGATGGAGACGCCGATCTGCGGGAAGGATCCGCGCAGCCCGCGATGCTCGGGCTCCGCGTGCTCGACGGCCAGAAGAACCGCTCCGCCCCACTCGCCGCCGGCTGAGATGCCCTGGACGATGCGCAGGACGATGAGGAGGATGGGTGCTGCGATTCCGATCGAATCGTAGGTCGGCAGGAAGCCGATCAGAGCGGTGGCGGCACCCATGGCGATGAGTGTGATGATGAGAACGACCCGTCGCCCCAGCTTGTCGCCGTAGTGTCCGGCCAGGAAGGCACCCAGAGGTCGGAACAGGAAGCTGATGCCGACGGTGGCGAAGGCGACCATGGTCGACAGCGTCGAACCCAGCGGGCCGAAGAACAGCTGGTTGAAGATCAGCCCAGAGGCAGCCGCATAGAGGAAGTAGTCGTACCACTCGATGCTGGTACCGACGACGGTCGCGAATGCCACCCGACCTTGGGTGTGCTTTTTACTCACCATGACTCCTGTGTCGCATTGAGACTCCTGCGTTGGTGCCGCTGTCCCATGAGTAGGAGATCGCAGCTATCTGAAGGCTGACGTGACCTCAATCATGTGACGCGGACTACTTGTCCTCCGGAACCGTATCATATACGATCTGGATGAAAGCCAATCGAAATGAGGTGCGAGATCGATGTCGACTCCAGCTGGTGTCCCAGTCCGACCGGGCAAGATCATTGCCGTCCACGTGGCGTACGAGTCACGCTCCGCCCAGCGCGGAAAACGGCCGTCCCAACCGTCCTACTTCCTCAAGGCCACCAGTTCCCTGGCCGCATCGGGTGAGGCGATCGAGCGTCCCGCCGGAACATCGCTGCTCGCCTTCGAAGGCGAGATCGCGGTCATCATCGGCACTGCGGCCCGATCCGTCAGCCCCGATGAGGCCTGGACTTTCGTCGAGGGAGTGACCGCGTCCAACGACTTCGGCCTCTACGACATCAAATCTCCCGACAAGGGCTCGAATCTGCGGTCGAAGAGCCGCGACGGCTACACGCCAGTGGGTCCCAACATCATTCCCGCCGTAGAGGTTGACCCCCAGTCGCTGCGCATCCGCACCTGGGTCAACGGCGAGGTCAAGCAGGACGACGATACGAGTGCCGCACAGCTGATCTTCCCCCTGACCCAGATCATCGCCGATCTCAGCCAGCACTTGACCCTGGAGCCCGGTGACGTCATCCTCACCGGAACTCCCGCAGGATCAACTGTTGTAGCACCCGGGGACACGGTCGAGGTCGAAGTCACGACCACCTCGGCGAGCACCGGATCAGAACTCAGCTCGGGTCGCCTCATCACCAATGTCGTCGAAGGACCGGGCGCATTCGACCCGAACCTCGGCAGCACCCCCGCCGTGACCGAAGCACTGCAGGCCGACGCCTGGGGATCACGTGAGGAGGCCGGTCTGTCACCGGAGGAAACGTCCACCGGTCCGCTGAGTGAGGACCTGCGCGCCAAGCTCATCGAGGCTCCGACCGCTGGTCTCTCCGCGCAACTGCGTGCACGCGGACTCAACAACGTCATCATCGAAGGCGTCTCCCCGCTCGTGCCTGGCGACAAGGTCGTGGGCACCGCGAAGACGCTGCGCTTCGTACCCAACCGCGAGGACCTGTTCAAATCACACGGCGGCGGATACAACGCCCAGAAGCGGGCCTTCGACTCTCTGCAGTCCGGCGAGGTCGTCGTCATCGAAGCACGCGGCGAGTCCGGCTCGGGAACCCTCGGCGACGTGCTCGCGCTGCGGGCCAAGGCTCAGGGCGCGACAGGCGTCATCACCGACGGGGGAGTCCGTGACTCCGCCGAGGTAGCCGGGATCCTCCCCGTGTTCTCAACGTCGAAGAACCCCGCCGTACTCGGCCGCAAGCACGTCCCGTGGGAATCCGACGTGGCCGTGGCCTGCGGAAACGCCACAGTGCTTCCCGGCGACGTGATCGTCGGAGACGACGACGGAGTCATCGTCATCCCACGCGATCTCGTTGAGGAAGTCGTCGATGCGGCGCTGACGAAGGAGATCGAAGACGGATGGGTGGCCGAGCAGGTGGCCGCCGGCAACCCGATCGAGTCGCTGTTCCCACCCAAGGGCGAATGGAAAGAGAAGTTCGAAGCCTGGAAAGCCTCACGATGACAACCGCTGACGCCGTCGACGCAACGGCGGAGCCGAGCTCACTGAGCAAAGCGGAGACGGCCTACCGCTGGATCCGAAAGTGCATCGCGGACCAGACCTTCGAACCCGGGCACAAACTGGTGCTGGCTCAGATCGCTCTCGAGCTCGATACCTCCGTCGTTCCGGTCAGGGAGGCCATCCGTCGCCTCGAGGCCGATGGGCTCGTGACGTTCGAACGCAATGTCGGAGCCCGGGTCGCCATGGTCGACCAGAGCTCGTACGCTCAGTCGATGGAGGCCGTGGCGATCCTCGAGGGAGCCGCGACCGCGCAGGCTCTTGAATTCCTGGACGAGCACGATCTCGCCGAGGCGGATGCGATCAATGAGCGCATGCGTGACCTGCTCGCCGACTTCGATCCCACCGAGTTCACCCGCCTCAACCACGAATTCCATGCGGCACTGTTTCGACGGTGCCCGAACGAACGGCTGCACACCCTGGTCGCCGTCGAATGGGACCGTCTGGCGCACCTGCGGAACTCGACCTTCTCCTTCGTGCCCGAACGGGCACGGGGTTCGGTCGACGAGCATGCCAGGATCGTCGCACTCATCCGGGCCCGCGCCTCGGCGGAGGAGATCGAGCGAGTCGTGAGGAATCACCGCTCAACGACCCTCGCCAGCTACCAGGAAGCCCAAGCCAAAGCCCCCGATACCCCTGCAAGCACAGGAATCATCGACAGAGAAGAGGACAAGTCATGACCGAGTCCACTGCAACTCCCGCGAACCTGCCGGAGAAGATCCGTCACTACATCAACGGCGAGTTCGTCGATTCGATCGACGGCGAGGAATTCGACGTCATCAATCCGGTGACCAACGAGCCCTACATCAAGGCCGCATCAGGCAAGAAGGCCGACATCGACGCAGCCGTCGCCTCGGCGAAGCAGGCCTTCGACGAGGGCCCGTGGCCCTCGATGCTCCCACGTGAGCGTGCCCGCGTGCTCAACAAGATCGCCGATATCGCAGAGACCCGCAGCCAGGAACTCGCCGAGATGGAGTCCTTCGACTCCGGTCTGCCGATCACCCAGGCCAAGGGCCAGGCCAACCGCGCCGCGGAGAACTTCCGCTTCTTCGCCGATCTCATCGTCGCTCAAGTCGATGACGCCTTCAAAGTTCCTGGACGCCAGGCCAACTACGTCAACCGCAAACCCATCGGCGTCGCCGGGCTCATCACCCCGTGGAACACGCCGTTCATGCTCGAATCCTGGAAGTTGGCTCCTGCCATCGCGACCGGCAACGCCGTCGTGCTCAAGCCTGCGGAATTCACCCCGCTGTCGGCCTCGCTGTGGCCGGGCATCTTCGAAGAAGCCGGATTGCCCAAGGGCGTGTTCAATATGGTCAACGGCTTCGGCGAAGAGGGCTTCGCCGGAGACTCCCTCGTCAAGCACCCCGACGTCCCGCTCATCTCCTTCACCGGTGAGTCGACTACCGGGCAGACGATCTTCGCCAACGCCGCTCCCTGGCTCAAGGGCCTGTCGATGGAGCTCGGCGGAAAGTCACCAGCCGTCGTCTTCGCCGATGCCGACCTCGACGCGGCGATCAACGCCACTGTCTTCGGCGTCTTCTCTCTCAACGGCGAACGCTGCACCGCCGGTTCGCGCATCCTCGTCGAAGAGTCCGTCTATGACGAGTTCGTCGAGCGCTACGCAGCCCAGGCCAAGCGTGTGAAGGTGGGCCTGCCGTCGGATCCCAGCACCGAGGTGGCCGCACTGGTCCACCCCGAGCACTACGACAAGGTCATGTCCTACGTCGAAATCGGCAAGCAGGAAGCTCGCCTCGTCGCCGGCGGCGGCCGCCCCGAAGGGTTCGACACCGGCAACTTCGTCGAGCCGACCGTGTTCGCCGATGTCAACCCGGACGCTCGGATCTTCCAGGAGGAGATCTTCGGACCCGTAGTAGCGATCACACCCTTCAAATCCGATGAGGAGGCGCTGCAGCTGGCCAACAACACCAAGTACGGTCTGGCCGCCTACATCTGGACCTCCGACCTCAAGCGGGCGCACAACTTCTCGCAGGCCGTCGAATCCGGAATGGTGTGGCTGAACTCGAACAACGTCCGCGACCTTCGCACCCCCTTCGGCGGCGTCAAGGCTTCGGGCCTCGGCCACGAGGGCGGCTACCGGTCGATTGACTTCTACACGGAGCAGCAGTCCGTGCACATCAACCTCGGCGAGGTCCACAATCCAGTCTTCGGGAAGCAGTGAGAGGAAACCACATGTCCCAAACAATCCCAGTCCCAACAGTTCCGGCCCCGGACATTCTGCGGTGCGCCTACATGGAGCTCGTCGTCACCGATCTGAAGAAGTCGCGCGACTTCTATGTCGATGTGCTCGATCTGCAGGTCACCGAGGAAGACGAGAACACCGTCTACCTGCGGTCCATGGAAGAGTTCATCCACCACAACCTGATCCTCCGCCAGGGCCCGGTTGCCGCGGTGGCCGCATTCTCCTACCGCGTGCGCAGCCCCGAAGACGTCGACGCCGCCGAGGCGTACTACCGCGAACTCGGCTGCCCGGTTGTGCGGAAGAAGGAGGGATTCGTCGCCGGCATCGGTGATTCGGTGCGCGTCCAGGATCCCCTCGGGTTCCCCTACGAGTTCTTCTACGAGGTCGACCACGTCGAACGTCTGGCCTGGCGCTACGACCTCTACTCTCCGGGTGCACTCGTGCGTATCGACCACTTCAACCAGGTGACTCCGGACGTGCCGAAGGCTGTGGACTACATGGAGAACCTGGGATTCCGCGTCACCGAGGACATTCAGGACTCCGAGGGCACTGTCTTCGCTGCGTGGATGCGGCGCAAGCCCACCGTGCACGACACCGCGATGACCGGCGGTGACGGACCGCGCATGCACCATGTTGCGTTCGCCACGCACGAGAAGCACAACATCCTCGCCATCTGCGACAAGCTCGGTGCGCTGCGGCTGTCAGACGCAATCGAGCGCGGACCGGGCCGCCACGGCGTCTCGAACGCCTTCTACCTCTATCTGCGCGACCCTGACGGTCACCGGATCGAGATCTACACGCAGGACTACTACACCGGCGACCCCGACAACCCCCGAGTGACTTGGGACGTCCACGACAACCAGCGTCGTGACTGGTGGGGCAACCCGGTCGTGCCCTCCTGGTACACCGACGCCTCCACGGTCCTCGACCTCGAGGGCAACCCGGTGTCGCTGACTCAGCGCACCGACGACTCCGAAATGGATGTCACGATCGGCGCCGACGGATTCTCCTACACTCGCCGTGAGGACGCGACGACGAACTTCGGTGAGCATTCGGGTGCTGACGACGGAGAAGACGAGTTCAAATTGGGCCACCAGCTCTGAGGAGACGTGCACATGCTCGATGAATCAACGATCGCGGCAATCGCCGACGATCTGGCGCAAGCGGAGAAGGACCGGACGAAGATCGGTCTGCTCACGACCAAATACCCCGACATGACCGTCGAGGACTCCTACGCCGTGCAGAACGAATGGCGTCGCCGCGGTGAAGCATCCGGGCGCAGACTGATCGGTCACAAGATCGGACTGACCTCGAAGCCGATGCAGCAGGCGACGGGGATCAGCGAACCCGACTACGGTGCGATCTTCGCCGACCAGGTCTATGACACAGGTTCGGTCATCGACCACTCGCAGTATTCGGGCGTGCGTGTCGAGGTCGAACTCGCCTTCGTGCTGAAGGACGAGCTGCGCGGACCAGACATCAGTCTCCTCGATGTGCTGCGCGCCACCGAATACGTGGTTCCGGCGCTTGAGGTGCTGTCCTCGCGGATCGAGATGGAGGGCCGCACCATCGTCGACACGATCTCCGACAATGCTGCGTTGGGGGCTATGGTTCTCGGTGGCAATCCGGTGGCTGTCGACGCGGTTGATCTTCGCCGGGTCGGTGCGCTGCTGTACCGCAATGAGTCGGTTGAGGACTCCGGCCTCGCAGCCGCCGTCCTCGACCACCCGGCCCGCGGCATCGTGTGGCTGGCGAACAAACTAGCCGAACACGGCGATGTCCTCCAGGCCGGCGAGACAGTCCTGGCTGGGTCCTTCACCCGTCCTATGTGGGTCAGCCCGGGCGACACCGTCCACGCCGACTACGGAGATCTGGGAGTCATCACATGTCGTTTCGAGTAGAGCTGCCGCAGACCTTCACCCAGCGCGTGACCGAGCTGGGTGAAGGAGAGTATCTGGCCGGAATGTGGGTCTGCTCCGGCTCGCCCGCAGCTGCAGAGATCGCCGCGGCCTCAGGGATGCAGTGGGTGCTCATCGACGCCGAGCATTCGCCGATCGGCCTGGAAACCACGACCGCTCTGCTGCGCGCCATGAACGGATACCCCGCGACACCCGTCGTGCGGGTGCCCGTGAACGACCAGGTCCTCATCAAGCAGTACCTCGACCTCGGTGCGCAGAACCTGCTCGTGCCGATGATCGATACCCCTGCCGACGCCGAGGCGGCCGTGCGTTCCGTGTACTACCCACCTCGTGGTGTGCGTGGGGTGGGATCGGCACTGGCGCGGGCCTCCCGCTGGAACGCGGTGCCGAACTACCTCGCGCGGGCCGAAGAACTCGTGTCCCTGACCGTGCAGATCGAATCGGCAACGGCGGTGGACAACGCTGCGGAGATCGCTGCAGTCGATGGAATCGATGCAGTGTTCGTCGGGCCCTCTGACCTTGCTGCTTCGATGGGTCTGCTCGGGCAGCAGACGCATCCCGATGTCACCGATGCGGTGCTGCGGACCTTCGACGCGGTCAAGGCGGCCGGCAAACTCGTCGGCGTCAACGCCTTCGATCCCGAACAGGCACGGAAATACCTCGACGCCGGTGCTTCATTCGTCCTCGTCGGGGCCGACGTCGGACTGATGATGAACGGCGCTCGCGCCTGGGCCGAGACCTGGGTGCGCGACCCAACGGCTGAACAGCAGCAGTCGAGCTGAGCCGGGTGGCGGTGGCCCGAAGGACGTGTGTCCTCCGGGCCGCCGCTTTTTCTCCTTACCTTCTTACTCCTTGCTTCGTCGGCTGCCGGTGATGAGCAGCGCCGTGGCTCCGAGACCGATGAGGAAGATTCCGGCGCCGATGAGCATTCCGTTGCCAGTCGTTCCCGTCCGCGGGAGTTGTGCCGTTGGGGTTGGCGCCGCAGGTTTGTCAGCGACAGGTTCGGCCGGTGGGTCAGCTGGCGGCGCAGGCGATTCTGGAGGAGCAGGTGGCGTCGAGGGCTCCTCGGGTGGCATCGTCGGAGTCTCTTCGGGCGGCCTGTGCACTGTTTCAGCGGGGATGCCCCAGTCGCTCGTCCACTTCTGGTGCTCGTCATTGCCCTGGATCGTGGTCACATAGGTCACCCACCCGACGGGCATGTCAACAGCCTCTGAGCTCACGGTTGCCTTTCCCTCGTGGTCTCCGACGACTGTGATGTCCTGGGAATGGAGCTTCGTACCGCTAGCATCCTTCGACTGCTGCGGCTCTGACTCTGAGTGATATGCCGTCATCGTGATCACAGCTTCACCGCCCGGCCGCAATCCGCTGACCGTGACTTCGTCGTGGACGGCGTTGACCTCAAGAACCGCTTCCGTCTCGGCACTCGGGGTCCAAGGAACGAAGCCTGTCTCCCGCGGCTGACCGTGGGTGCCCTTCCATTCCCTGGTGGACTCGTCGCCGGTGATGGTCTCGGTGAAGTACATCCATCCGTGGAAGTCCTTCGGGACTGTGATTGCGTCGGAACGGTGCGTGCCGTTGCCGATGCCCTTCGACGTCACCTCAGCAATCACTTCGGCGTCGTCGTTCTTCTTCCCGGGTTCGGGTGCCGATTGCGTCTTCCACAGTTCATGTTCGACGGTCACCGTATGGTCGCCGACCAGGCCGGAGACAGTGAACTTGTCGGTGATCGAATCGCCGGGCTGTGGACTCTGGTCGGAGATGTCGGTGGACACACGAGGCTGCGAGGTCATGTCGACCTTCGCCTGAGCAGAGATCTCGACAGGCTCGTCAGGGGTGATGACGCGTTGGACACGTTTGGTCTTCTGCGGTTCGTAGAGCAGGACAGACTCGGGAGCGAGACTCGCTGAGGCCTTGGCCGTGACTGCGCCCGGAGCGTTGAGTCTGAGGGTGGTGACAACGGGTTTCACCTCGCTGGTCAGGGACTTCGGTGCGTCCTCGGTTCCGTCGATGTCGAGAGTGATGGGAATACCTGGCACGGCAGTGCCGGAGGAGCTGGTCAAGGACACCGAGAGCGTGACTGTATCCGTCGTGGGGAACTGGGGTCCCGCATCGTCGTCCTGATCGTCATCGACTCGTTCGAAGTCACCGCCCTCGGGTCCCTGTTTGCCGTACGGCTCGAGCACCGGCATGGCCGCGACGGGAGTCAGGCTGACATCGAGGGTATAGGGGCCCGCGAGCTTCTTCGCCTCGGCGCTGATCTTTGAGAACTGCTTGGCAGCACCCTTGAACTTCTTTCCCAGATCGCCCGGCTCCTGCGGTGGAACCTTGTGATCATGCGGGATCGCCTCATCCAGACGCGCCAATGCGCTCAAGGCCGCCTGCACGTCCGCCGATTCAGATCCGGAGTACTCGTGCAGCGCCCACGCGGTCTGAGCGGTGGTGATCTTCTGCGCTTTCGAGGTCGTGAAGTACTTGGGCAGAGGCGACTGCTTGCCGGCATCGATGCAGTACGCCTGCGTGTCATCGAAGGTTCTGTAGGAGCCGTACCAGGTCTTGCCCTGCGGTGCGTGATGCCAGATGCCAGGACCATAGGTGTCGCTGGCCTTGAGCATAGGCACTTCCCCGAGCGAGGAGGGCGGCCCTTGGGCCATGGCCGGACCGAGCCCGATGAGAGCTGTCAGAGCCAGGACCAAGAAGAAGAGAGCGGAGCGGAGAGTGAAGCGTCTGCGAGTAGTCATACCCCGATTCCACGATGGACGAGTCGTGCCTGACCAGAGCAGTAAATCTGCCTGTGAATTCACTCGGCGCCGTCCACAGGAAAACGACCATGAGTCGACGGCGATCGCAGCGGGGGTGTGGACAGGCAAACACGACCCCGGATGCGCATCGTTCCAGATCACGATGGGTGCCGTTGAGATTGGACGGGCAGCGCACGATTTCATGGCTGCTGTCCCTCGCCAAGGTGGTGCCGGGAATGGTGATCCGTCCACATAGCAGCGAACTTGAGTGGCCACCGAATGTCAGCAACTGTTGCGGTACGGCAACACCGTTTTGGGCCTGACGTCAGCATTGGACCGTAAACTTGGCGAGGCGGTGAATTCCATACCAAGAAGGACGATATATGTCGCATCAGGCGGGCCCCGGAAACAGCCCCGACTCGCAGCAGAACGCGCACCTGGGCAATTCCGTGCCCCCGCGCGCGCAACCGCCTCGGGTCGCTGACCCCCGGAACCTCAACGGGGCGCCTCAACAAGGGATGCCGCAGCAGGGGCAAGTACCGATGCAGGGGCCGCCACAGGGGCCGCCACAACAAGTCCCACCGCCACAGCGCCCGAACAACGACCGGTTTCGGCCGCGACCGCAGCAGCCCGGTCCCGGTTCGCAGGTGCCAGGCTCTCATGTGCCGCCGCGGCAGATTCCCCAACCGGGGATGAACCCCGCGCCACAAGGCCAGGGCAACCCCCACCTCGGCGCCCCGATGGGCCAGCCGCCGATGTATGGCCAGCCGCCGATGCCGGGACGCGTCTACGAACAGGCGCGGTTCGCCCCGACCGTGACCCAGGAGATGCGGGTCCGCGCGCGCCTGCAGGCGCCTCAGCAGGTGGTTTCGGAGACTCCATGGACCGGCGCCGTGCGCCAATCTCAGCCTGAGGAAGAGCCCGGGTCGACCGCCAACATCATCCGTCTGGTCATCGCCATCCTTGCTGTGGTCGGGCTATTCATCGGGCTGTTGGTTCTCGCTCTTCTCGGGGGACTGAGCTTCGGTCTCAGGCTCTTCGCCCTGGTCGCGCTGTCGGCGATACCGCTGATCGGAATCATCGCCTATGTGCTCTGGCTCGACCGATGGAAGCCGCAGCCGAAGATCATCCTCGGCCTCTGCCTCCTCTGGGGTGCCGTCGCTGCCGTCACCCTCACGCTCGTATTCTCCATCGTCGGCAAGGTCGCACTCTATTTAGCCGGCGTCGGAAGTCTGCCCGATGCCTACGGAGCAGTCGTCGAGGCCCCGGTCGTCGAAGAGACGACGAAGACCGTGCTGCTCGTCGTCATCGTCCTCGCCGCTCGGCGACACTTCGAAGGTCCCCTCGACGGACTCGTCTACGGAGCCCTCATCGGCGCAGGCTTCGCCTTCACCGAAAACGTCCTCTACCTCGGCGGAGCCTGGGAACAGAGCGGCGGGGACCTCCTGGGAACATTCATCCTCCGCTGCCTGTGCTCACCGCTGCTGCACACTGTGTTCTGCACCTGTGCTGGCGTGACCATCGGCTTCGCTGCCCGCAAGTGGAAATGGTGGGCGATTGTCCTGATGTGGCTGCCCGGCCTTCTCGTCGGCATGCTTCTGCACGCCGTCTGGAACGGAACGATGACCGGGTTGGGCCAGATCAACGGCATCGCGTCGATCATCGGTCTCATCGTCCTCAGCTTCATATTCACCACTTGCTGGATTGTGCTCGGGATACTTCTGCGGCGCAGCGAGCGACTCCACACACAGAACATGCTCGGCGACTACGCGAACACGGGATGGATGACTCACTCCGAAGTCGACATGCTCGCAACCTGGAAGGGACGCAAATTCGGCAAGCGCTGGGCCGATTCCTTCCCCGGCGGCAAAGAGGAGATGCGCACCATGATCCGCACCTCCGGAGATCTCTCGACCACGCGCATGCGCCTCCTCGCCGGAGTCGGCGGGCAGAAGGAACGTGACATCGAGAGCTTCCAGCTGAAGAAGTTCGCCTCCGCCCGCGATCGCCTTCTTGCCGCATCGGGAAGCGTGGTGCGCTGAGTCTCGTGATGCTCGTCGACGTCGTCATCATCGTCCTGGGGATCGCTGCGCTCTTCTCCGGGTTCCGCCAGGGTTTCATCATCGGCCTCGGCACCGTCGCCGGCTTCGTGGTCGGCTGGATCGTGGGCAGACTGCTCTCACCCCTGATCGAACGCCTGAGCGAAGGCACGCAGGTCATGGAGAATCCCGGTGTCGTCATCCTCCTCGCATCGATGCCGCTCGTCCTCAGCGTTCTGTTCGCCTTCGCCGGCAACGGGGTCGGCGTGTGGATCAAACGATCCATGGACTCTGAACTCGGGCAGGGCATCGACTCGATCGGCGGCACAGTCACCGCGGGCGTCGTCTACGTCCTCGTCATCTGGCTGGCGGCGGGCTTCATTCGGACCACACCGTGGGTCGAGCCGAACCGATGGGTCGCAGACTCCACCGTGATAGCGGCCGTTGACAAGACGATCCCGTACTCCTCACAGATCGCTCTGGGTGACATCTCCCAGGGTCTCGAGGCAACAGGTTTCCCGCAAGTATTCTCGGGGCAGACAGAGCAGATCCGCGGCGTCGGGGAGCCCGACTCCGCGATGGTCGACGTCGGTCGTGGTGTGGAGGAATCCGTCGTCAAGGTCACGACGACTGCCACCACCTGCACGACAGGATCCGAGGGCTCGGGGTTCGTCTACAGTGACGGACTCATCGCCACCAACGCCCACGTCGTTGCAGGCTCAACGGACCTGGCCGTCCAGGTCGGCGGTAAGGGCAGGCCGTATTCCGCCGAGGTGGTGGAATTCGATTCCGAGGCCGACGTGGCCGTCCTGCGGGTTCCCGAGCTCGATGCTCCCGCCCTCAAATTCGGCAGCGGGCTCGGACCGGGAGATGACTCCGTAGTCGCCGGGTTCCCTCAGAACGGGCCTTATACGATCTCTCCTTCGCGAGTGCGGGAGAAGATCGACGCGCGCGGCCTCGACATCTACGATTCAGGCTCAGTGGTGCGAGAGGTGTATTCGGTGCGTGGAATCGTCCGTGAAGGAAACTCGGGAGGTCCGCTGCTCGACGCGAACGGTGACGTGGTGGGGATGGTCTTCGCCAGGTCCGCCACCGATGAGGAGACAGGGTATGCCCTCACGCGAGCGGAGATCAGCGACGAGCTGCAAGCAGGAGCACAGAACCGGACTCCGGAGCCGACAGGACACTGCACCGGCTGAGGCAGCGCGCAGGAATACGAGAACTGCTTCACGTCAAGTCTGACGAACTACTTCACGTCAAGGCCGGCGAGAACGGCGCGGTGGTCACTCGAGCCGCGGTCGAGCACTTCGTCGGAGGTGGCTTCGAACCCGCGATAGAGGACATGGTCGAGCCGGGTGACGGGCAGGCGGGCAGGCCAAGTGAATCCGAATCCGCCGCCGGTTTCGACCCGCGTATCCTCAAGCGGGGGAGACAGAGTCGAGAAGTTGGTATCCGTCGTTGCGGTGTTGAAGTCACCGGCCACGATGACATGCTCGGCTTCATCGGTTTCGACCTCTGTGGCCAACCTGCGGATTGCGGCATTGCGCATGGCTTCGTGACCAGGTCGCACCGAAGGCATGTGTACGGAGTAGAACCTGATGTCGCCGTGGTCTGTGGAGACGGTTGTGGCGAAGGCACGAGGCCACTGCAGTCCCAGGTCCACCTCTTCGGGTGCGGACATCGGCCATTTCGACCACACGCCGATCGTGTCGACGACCTGCGAATGCTGGAACGAGGAATCGAGCTCCTTGTGGATGATCTTGCCCGACAGGGACTCGAGCTCCTGAATCGTGACGATGTCGGGGTCAGCGGAAACGAGATTCTTCGCCGCTGCGGTGGGCTCGGACAACCTGGCACCCACATTGTGCGTGGCGACGGTGATATCCGGGTCGCCTTTGTCGCTCGCCGGAATCACCGCGGAGCCGAACATCGACGCCCAGACCACCGTCGGCACCAGGAAGCCGATTGCTGAGAGCAGCGAGAAGCGGATGAGGAACATGAGCAGGACCAGGGCCAGGAAGATTCCCGTCCACGGCAGAATGCTCTCGATGAGCAGCGCAATGCCCATTCTGGTCGGCAACAGGTGGTGGAGCAGGAGAAATGCGGCATAGGCGATGCCGAAGATCAGTGCGGTGATCCCCTTGGCCGGGCTATGCGTTTTCCTGGGTTGAGAATATTCCTCGTTCATCGATTAAGAATCTTAACCGTTGAGTCTGTCCTCATGCTGGGCGAGCCATGCGACGTGGCTCACTTTCTCGCCCAAGAATAGGCATCAGTCACCGGTGGGCGGTCGCGGACCACACTGTGACATCGGGGTGAGTGTCATAGCGGTAGCCGGAGCCCCTCATCGTCCGAATCACCGAAGAGTACTCTCCCAGACGCCGGCGCAGGCGTCGGATGTGCACGTCGACAGTCCTCTCATCAGGGACTTCGCCCCCCGACCAGACGGCAGTGATGAGATCTTCACGGGGCAGCGTGGAGTCGGCATGAGATACGAGAGTCGCCAGGAGGTCGAATTCCTTGGTGGTGACATCGATGAGATCGCCGTCGATGCGGACCTCGCGGCGGGGGATGTCGATGCGCAGGCGCTCGGCGGTTCTGTTCTGGAAGTTCCCATCGAATCGGGATCCGAAGCCGCCGGTGGGGGCGGCTTCGCCGACGCCCTGCTCGGACTCGCGGCGCAGGGTCGGCGGATGGATCCGGTTGGGAATGCGCGAGCGGACCGGGCCGTGTGATCCAGCCGGGGTGCCCGTGGCGGCGGGGGAGCCGTTGGCCACGGCACGAACGGCATCGATGTCGTTGCCGCGGCCCTCAGGTGCCAGAGCGATGACCGCTTGGGTCTCGGCCTGGGAGGCCAGCTCCCTCGCGTAGGCCTGCAGCTCACCGGCGATTGCAGAGAGGTTGGTCCCATCGGCCGCCGCCTTAGACTCATCAAGGCCGACGTAGACGATGATTCCGCGGGCTGCCTTCGGAGAGGGCACGACGCCGGCGGGGCCGAAGGTGTGGGGCGGGTTCTGCGGATCTACTGCACTCAACCGGGCTCCTGCGCGACGGATGGCAGCTGCGCTGCGTGGATGTGCGTACGCTGGTTCTGGATTCGACATGGCTGTCCTTTGCTTCGACCTGTCAGGCCGTTGTGACTGAATGAGTCCGCTGCGGAGTCTGCGTGTACTCGTTCGAAGCCGGACAGCGGAGGGACGGTCACCGACAACGAACGCAGGGCATACACATGCCTGCGGAGCACATTCGCGTCGGGTGCGTCGAAGAAGTCATGTCTTCATTATTTGTCACAAAACTCGCCGGTTGCAAAGGAAAGCTCGAAAATGAGACGAGTGTGACGAAATATGACGCCGAATAGTTCGTCATCCGGCGTCATCCGGCCTCGGTCAGTCGACGATTCCGTACATTCGGTCACCGGCATCGCCAAGCCCGGGGACGATGTAGCCCTTCTCGTTGAGCTTCTCGTCGAGTGCCGCCGTGTAGATCTCGACATCCGCCGACTGCGCGTAGTCCTTCTCAATGCGCGCGACGCCCTCTGGGGCGCTGACGAGGCAGACCGCCGTGACGTCCCTTGCGCCTCGGGCGAGGAGGAAATCGATGGCCATGGCCAAGGTCCCACCCGTAGCCAGCATCGGATCGACGACGAAGATCTGCCGACCGCTGAGGTCATCGGGCAGACGATCTGCGTAGGCGCTGGGCTCGAATGTCTCCTCGTCGCGGACCATCCCCAGGAAGCCGACCTCGGCGGTCGGGAGGATGCGCAGCATGCCGTCGAGCATGCCCAGGCCTGCGCGAAGGATCGGCACGACGACCGGGCGCGGTTCGGCCAGACGGGTGCCGGTGAACGTGGTGACGGGGGTCGTGATCTCCTTGTCCTCGACCGCAACCGAGCGGGTGGCCTCATAGGCGAGGAGCATGACGAGCTCCTCGGTGAGCTGACGGAAGCGAGCAGAATCCGTGCTCTGGTCACGTAGGACGCTGAGTTTGTGGGCGATGAGCGGGTGATCGGCTACATGAAGGCGCATAGGGGAAATGGTACGGAACTTTTCATCTTCGCGCGTGGAGCTGTGGTGATTGCTCGGCCGAGGAGTCACAATAGGAGCATGTCCTACTTCACTGAGATCCTTGCCGAAACTAGCGATGGTTTTCGTGCGCTCGATGTCGATGTCCGGGATGCCTCGGATCTCGACAGCCTTGTTGAGATGATGCAGGCGGCCGGCTCGGAAGACGGCGAGTCGGTCGCGGTCATCGAGCACGAGGACGAATGGTTCGGCCTCGTGCGAGTCTGCGAGAACAACGAGATCAAAGTCTTCCTGTCTGACCTGCGTGCAGTCGAGCTCAGCCCCTTCGCAGATATATTCGCCGACTTCCTCGATTCGCAGCCAGATGCCTATGAGGCCGAGCCGGAGGAGGAATTCGGTCTCGAAGAAGATGCTGTCGCCGAGACCGATGACGACGCCGAGGATGAAGAGATTGCGATGCTCGAGTTCGACGTCGACGCCGAATGGGGAGGCGATTCGGAGATCTACGCCGACCGCGGAGTCCTGCCCGCCGACCTCATCGAGCAGGTGGAGAAGTACCGCTCGGACCCTGCCCGCGTCGTAGCCCACGTCGGTGAGACCGTCGGGTTCGCCGATCAGCTCCAGGCCGCCCGCTGAGCTCACCGGAGGAGGCTTCGGCGGAGGGGAGTGCGGATCTCGGCTTCGGTGCCCACGCGCACTTCCAGGATTGGATGGCACTCGCCCTCGCCGAGGCGGCTCTGGCGAGTGCGCATGACGACGTTCCCGTCGGGGCTGTGGTGCTCAGCGCTGATGGTGCGGTGATCGGGCGTGGTCACAACAGACGCGAAGTCGATCAGGATCCGCTCGGGCATGCCGAGCTCATGGCACTGCGCAATGCCGCCGAGGCGACCGGACGGTGGCGTCTCGATGACGCTACCCTCGTCGTCACCCTCGAGCCCTGTGCGATGTGTGCAGGTGCAGTCGTCGGGTCCCGGGTTGCGCGAATCGTCTATGGAGCATTCGATGAGAAGGCCGGTGCGGCCGGGTCTGTCTGGGATCTGCTGCGCGACCGCGCCGCGCTGCATCACCCGGAGGTCTACTCCGGGGTTGCGGCCACGAAGTGCCGGAACCTGCTCAGTGATTTCTTCGCCGCGAAACGAGGGGAACCCGCTGGTCGAAGCACGTCGACGGAGTGAGTCAGCACAGTGGCTCAGGTCACGCCCGCTCGATTTGGACGCCGCCTGGGGCTGACTGTAATGTTGTCCGCGGTGGCGTGTCCGAGCGGCCGAAGGTGCAACACTCGAAATGTTGTGTAGGGTAACCCCCTACCGTGGGTTCAAATCCCACCGCCACCGCGTTGAGCCTGAGGCGCGATATCGTGTGCAAACGATATCGCGCCTCAGGCATTTTTGTGCGCGGAGACGGGCGATGATCCTCCTGCAGCCGAACCCCGCCTCCGAGGGCCGCGGACCACCACCCCGATGACGGAATCGACCATGTCGTTTGCGATGATTGCGTGTGGTCGACACGGGCGAACTGTCCTTGATCGGGCAGCGTGATCAGATTGTGATCGTTGACACATTATGCAAAACGGACTTAACTGGTCAGTCGGAACGGAAGTGTCTTTCCATGATGCGAAAAGAAATTACTGTTGTGGAAGCTGTGTCCGTTTCTCTGCGCATGTTCAAGGCGCATGGTCGCCAACGATGATGTTGCCGACTGATCAAATCGAACAACTTGAGGTGGTCCATGAAAATGGCTGACAACGACCAACAGCGGGACACGAAGACCGCTGACAACAGCAGCGGGAGTCCCGGTCTGCTCGACAGATTCTTCGAAATCACATCACGCGGATCCTCGGTCAAACAGGAGATCCGCGGAGGCATCGTCGCCTTCTTCGCGATGGCCTACATCGTCGTCCTCAACCCGCTCATCCTTGGCGGTTCCCAGGATGTCGCGGGCGGGGCGCTCGACTTCGCCCAACTGACCGCTGTCACCGGCCTCGTCGCCGGCGTCATCACGATCCTCTTCGGCGTCGTCGCGAAGCTCCCCTTCGCACTCGCCGCGGGGCTGGGCATGAACAGCTTCCTGGCCGTCTCCGTGGTCCAGGAAGTCACCTGGGCCGAAGCCATGGGGCTCGTGGTCATCAATGGTGTCATCATCGTCGTCCTCGGAGCCACCGGCATCCGAACCGCGATCTTCAACGCCGTGCCCCACGCCCTGAAGGTCGCGATCACCGTCGGAATCGGTCTGTTCATCGCGTTCATCGGCTTCGTCAACTCCGGCTTCGTCACCCGCACCCCGGCCGGGCCTCCCGTCCAGCTGGGACAGGACGGGTCGATTGCATCTCTGCCGACGCTGGTGTTCGTCTTCGCTCTCATCCTCATCGGCATTCTCGTCGCACGCCAGGTTCCGGGCGGAATACTCATCGGCATCATCGTGGCCACAATCGTCGCGATGGTCATCCAGGCCTTCGCGAAGCTGGGAACCGTGGGCGACCCGGTCAATCCGGACCCGGTGGGCTGGAACCTCGCCGCCCCCGAGATACCCAGTCAGGTCGTCGCATTGCCCGACTTCTCGCTCATCGGAGCCTTCGACCTGTTCGGGTCCTTTGAGCGCATCGGCGTCCTCGCTGCCACGATGCTCGTCTTCACCCTGGTGTTCACGAACTTCTTCGACGCCATGGGCACCATGACCGGCCTCGCCCGCAGCGCAGGGCTGCAGACCAAAGACGGAATGTTCCCCCGTATCCGCGGTGCATTCATCGTCGAGGGCATCGGTGCAGTTGCCGGTGGTGGAGCGTCCGCCTCGTCGAACACCGTGTTCGTCGACGCAGCGGCAGGTATCGCCGAAGGTGCTCGAACCGGACTCGCCGCCTGCATCACGGGTGTGCTGTTCCTGGTGTCGATGTTCTTCGCACCGCTCATCGGCGTCATCCCGATGGAAGCCGGAGCCGCCGCGCTCGTCGTCGTGGGCGCCATGATGGTCACGCAGATCCGCGAGATCGACATGAGCGACTTCCGCACCTCGCTGCCGGTGTTCCTGACCATGGTCACGATGCCGCTGACCTACTCGATCGCCAACGGAATCGGCGTCGGATTCATCTCCTGGGCCCTCATCCACGCGATGAGCAAGCGCGGCCGGGACGTTCACTGGCTCCTCTGGGTCGTGTCAGCTGGATTCGTGCTGTACTTCGTTCGCGGCCCGATTTCAGCTATGTTAGGTGGATGAGTGAAATGATTGGACATCTTGCTTGGGGAAAGGGCCAGATCGCACACGGCGATTGAGGCTCCGTCAGTCGCTGCACTGACGGGTCACCCAGCCAACCGGGTCACCACGTCAACTCGACACCACGTTCTTCGCTGCTGTTCGCATGGATAACCAGAAGTTTCGAAGAATGAAGCAAATGCTCTAACCATGCACTGTGCGCCGCATAGACGAGGCGCAGGAGGTAAGTGCGATGTCTGCTCCGGCAACTCAACGTTCCACCGCCCAGATCTCAGTGAACTCAACGGTTCACGAATTCGACGGGCCACCACACACCAATGCTCTGGACTTCCTTCGCGGAGTCGGCCTCACCGCAGCCAAGGAAGGCTGCGCCGAAGGCGAATGCGGGGCCTGCGCGATCATGGTCGCCCGCCCCGACGCCGATGGGACGACCCGTTGGACCTCGATCAACTCGTGCCTGCTGCCGGCCGCGGCACTCGACGGCCAGGAGGTCATCACGGCCGAAGGCCTCGCCGACGGTGAGTCCGTCCATCCCGTCCAGGAGGAGATGGCCGTGCGCGGCGGATCCCAATGCGGATACTGCACCCCTGGCTTCATCTGCTCGATGGCCGCCGAATACTACCGACCCGAACGTGCCGACGATGCCGCCGCTGCCACAGGCAACAGCGCCGCCGACCACCACTGCGGCCCCAACGGCTTCGACATCCACTCCCTGTCCGGCAACCTCTGTCGCTGCACCGGCTACCGCCCCATCCGCGACGCAGCCTACGCCCTCGGCCAGCCCGAAACCGGCGATACGATCGCACGGCGTCGGCAGAACCCGGCACCCACCTCGGCGAGCACCGATATCCACCGAGCCGATACGGCCACCGGTGAACCAGGACGCTACCGTCGCCCGTCCACCCTCGCCGAGGCGCTCGACATCCTGGCCGCCGAACCCGAGGCCCTCGTCGTCGCCGGCGCCACCGACTGGGGCGTCGAGGTCAACATCAAGGGGGCACGCGCCAAATCGATGCTCGCCATCGATCGCCTGCCAGAACTGCGCGGCATCCGCCGGACCGAGGACCATATCGAACTCGGTGCGGCTCATACCCTGAGTGAACTCGAACGTGAACTCGCCGGCTCGATCCCGCTGCTGGGCAAACTGATCCCGCAGTTCGCATCCCGACTCATCCGCAACGCCGCCACCATCGGCGGCAACCTCGGCACAGGCTCACCCATCGGCGACACCCCACCGGCACTCCTGGCCCTGGATGCACAGCTCGTGCTCACCTCGGTGCAGGGGTCACGGGTCGTGGACCTGGCCGAGTACTTCACCGGATACCGGCAGACCGTCCGCGCTGCCGGGGAACTCATCACCGCGATCCGGATCCCGCTGCCCCTGGCACCCATGACCTCGTTCCAGAAGATCGCGAAGCGTCGCTTCGACGACATCTCCTCGGTCGCGATCGGCTACGCCGTGAGTGTCGAGGACGGGATCGTGACCAAGGCTCGGATCGGACTGGGTGGAGTCGCGGCCACCCCGCTGCGCGCTGACGCCACCGAGGCTCTGCTGGAAGGTTCCCCCTGGACGCTTGAGACCGTGCACGGCGCCGCAGAGACCCTCGCCGCCGAGGGCACCCCGATGGATGATCACCGGGCGAGTGCGAAATACCGGACCGCGATGCTGCGGTCCTCGTTGGAACGTTTCTATGCCGAACAGGAGGCAGGACGATGAGCCAGCTCTCACAGCGCCCCACCGACCCCATCGTCGGTGAGTCCCACCACCACGAAAGCGCCTTCGGCCACGTCACCGGAGCCGCCCTCTACACCGATGACCTCGTGGGGCGCCTCGCCGGAGTCCTCCACGCCTACCCGGTGCAGTCCACTCAGGCACACGCCGCGTTGAAATCCGTCGACATCGCGCCCGCCTACGAGGTGCCCGGAGTCGTCCGCGTGATCACGGCCGCAGACATTCCCGGTGTCAACGACCAGGGCGTCAAGCACGACGAGCCGATGCTTCCCGTCGACGAGGTCATGTTCTTCGGCCAGCCCATCGTCTGGGTTCTCGGCAACGATCTCGAAGCGGCGAAGGCCGGGGCAGCAGCCGTGACCGTCGACTACGATCCGCTGCCCTCCCTGGTCAGCGTCAGGGATGCGATCGAGGCGGAGAGCTTCCACGGCATCCAGCCCGTCATCGACAAGGGCGACGCCACCGGAGCCTTCGCCGATGCCGCACACGTGTTCGAAGGCGAATTCGAGTTCGCCGGCCAGGAGCACTTCTACCTCGAGACCCAGGCCTCACTGGCCCAGGTCGACGAGAGCGGGCAGATCTTCGTCCAGTGCTCGACGCAGCACCCCACCGAGACGCAGGACATCGTCTCCCATGTCCTCGGGGTTCCCGCCCACGAGGTGACCGTGCAGTGCCTGCGCATGGGCGGCGGCTTCGGGGGCAAGGAGATGCAGCCCCACGGGTACGCGGCTCTCGCAGCCCTCGGCGCGAAGCTCACCGGTCGCCCGGTGCGCTTGCGGCTCAACCGCACGCTCGACATCACAATGACCGGCAAACGCCACGGCTTCCACTCGTCCTGGAAGATCGGCTTCACCGCCGAGGGCAAGATCCTCGCCCTCGATGCCACGCTGACCGCCGACGGCGGGTGGAGTCTCGACCTGTCCGAGCCCGTGCTCACCAGAGCCATGTGCCACATCGACAACGCCTACTGGGTGCCCAACATCCGCGTGGCCGGTCGCATTGCCAAGTGCAACAAGACCTCGCAGACCGCCTTCCGCGGGTTCGGCGGCCCCCAGGGCATGCTGGTGATGGAGGACATCCTCGGCCGTGTCGCTCCGAAGCTGGGCCTATCCGCCCGTGAGCTTCGCCGCCGCAACTTCTACACCGCCGGACAGGACACCCCGTACTACCAGCCTGTGCGTCACCCCGAGCGGATGGAGGCGACCTGGGACCAGGTCGTGTCCACCGCCGAGGTGGAGGCCAGAGAAGCTGAGATCGACCAGTTCAACGCGGGCAGCGAGAACGTCAAACGCGGACTCGCGCTGACCCCGGTGAAGTTCGGGATCTCGTTCAACCTCACGGCCTTCAACCAGGGCGGTGCACTCGTGCTCGTGTACAAGGACGGTTCTGTCCTCGTCACCCACGGCGGCACCGAGATGGGCCAGGGCCTGCACATGAAGATGCTGCAGGTCGCGGCCACGACGTTGGGTGTGCCTCTGTCCACGGTGCGGCTGGCGCCCACGCGTACGGATAAGGTCCCCAACACCTCGGCGACGGCGGCGAGCTCCGGCACCGACCTCAACGGCGGTGCGGTCAAAGACGCCTGTGAACAGATTCTGGGCCGCCTGACACAGGTGGCCGCCGGGATCCTCGGAGCACCCGCGCACGAGGTCAGCGTCACCCGCGGCATCGTCAGCGCGCTGTCTTCGAAGAAGACCATTGCCTGGGAAGAGCTCATCAACGCCGCCTACTTCCAGCGGATCCAGCTCTCGGCCTCAGGGTTCTACCGGACCGAGGGGCTGCACTGGGACTTGTCGATCATGACCGGCGAGCCCTTCAAATACTTCGCCTACGGAGTGGCAGCGAGCGAGGTCGAAGTCAACCGCTTCGACGGCTCCTACAGATTGCGTCGGGTCGACATCGTCCATGACGTCGGCGATTCTCTCTCACCGCTGATCGACCTCGGCCAGATCGAGGGCGGATTCGTCCAGGGCGCCGGATGGCTGACCCTGGAAGACCTGCGGTGGGACGAGTCAGACAAGCCCAGCCGGGGGCGCCTGGCGACCCAGGCCGCGAGCACGTACAAGATCCCCAGCTTCTCCGAGGCCCCGGAGGTCTTCAACGTCTCGCTGCTGGACAAGGCGCACGAAGAGGGCGCCGTCTACGGTTCCAAAGCTGTGGGCGAACCCCCGCTCATGCTCGCCTTCTCGGTCAGGGAGGCCCTGCGGGGTGCCGTGGCCGCGTTCGGTTCGGAGACCTTCGGCGCCCACGGTCCATCGGTTGAGCTGGCGTCACCGGCGACACCTGAAGCCGTGTTCTGGGCCATCGAATCGGTGCGCGCACCTGTCATCGGCGACGCGGCTGCATCGGGGGATGCTGCTGCCGCGACGGCAGCGGAAGGCCTCAGTGTCCCATCATGACGTGGATGGACACAGCGGCCGAGCTTCGGAAGTCTCGGGTGCCGGCCGTCCTCGTCACTCTCGCCTCGGTTCGCGGGCACGCCCCACGCGAGGCCGGAGCGAAGCTGATCGTCACCGCCGATGACCTGCATGGGACCATCGGCGGCGGCAATCTGGAGATGACGGCCGTCACCCGCGCCCGCGAGATCCTCGCATCCGAGTCGGAGTCCGAACCCGAGATGCTCACGCTGCGGCTCAACGACAAGGCACCGGCCAGATACGGACGCCAATGCTGCGGGGGAGAGGTCAGCGTTCTGCTCGAACCGCTGCCCGTTCCCGCCTCGGTGGCGATCTTCGGGATCGGCAACATCGGACTCGAACTGACCCGTATCCTGGCCCGCCACGACATCGACGTCCACGTCAGCGATTCCCGTCCCGAGCACCTCGAGGAGCTCGACCGGCTGGAGCCGCCTGTGGCCCAGGTCCATCGCGAGTTCGCCGTCATCGGCGAAGAGGTGCTCCTCGGGCTGCCCCCGGGCACCCATGTACTCATCATGACCCACGACCACGCCGAGGATCTTCACCTCTGCGATGCGGCGCTGACCCGCGGTGACCTCGGCTCCATCGGGCTCATCGGCTCGAGCGCCAAATGGCAGCGGTTTCGGAAGAACCTCATCGCCGAAGGCCACACGCCCGAGACTGTTGACACCATCGACTGCCCCATCGGATTGCCCGACCTGCCCGGCAAGCAGCCGGCGACGATCGCTCTCAGCGTCGCCGCCGACCTGCTGAGCCGCATGGTCTGAACCACTGACCTCATCATTCTTCACCTGCAAGGAGCACCACCATGTTCATCTGCCGCGCCCGTGTCTTCGACACACCGACCAGCCCCTTCGCCGGGGGCACCCTGCGCTCCGACTCGGACGTCGCTCTCGTCGTCGATGACGGACTGATCATCGCCCGCACCGACTTTGCGAGTGCGGTCTCAGGCCATCCCGACGCCGAGGTGGTCGACCTCCGTGCCGGTGTCCTCATCCCCGGCCTCATCGACACCCACGTCCACTACCCGCAGGTCCGCGCCATCGGCTACCTCGGCAAGCCGCTGCTCGAGTGGCTCGACCACTGTGCCCTGCCCGAAGAGGCCAAGCTCGGTGACGAGGCCTATGCGGCAGTCGTGGCCGGCGAGTTCCTCACCGGGCTGACCTCGGCGGGGACCACCTCGGCGATGGTCTTCGGTTCTCACTTCGCCACCGCGATGGACTCCTTCTTCACCCAGGCCGCCGAGATCGGTCTGCGGATCACATCGGGACTGGTCACCAGTGACAAGATGCTCCCAGAAACGCTGCTGACGAGCGTGGAGAGATCCGTGTCCGAGAGCCAGGACCTCATCGATCGCTGGCATGGGAAGGGCCATCTCCGGTATGCGGTGACCCCGCGCTTCTCGTTCTCAGCGGGTCAGGAGCTGTTGGCTGCCGGAGGCCAGCTGGTGGCGGATAACCCAGGCATCTGGGTGACTTCTCACCTCAATGAGAACCGCGACGAGATTGCCGGTGTCGCCGAGATGTTCCCTGAGGCACTCGACTACCTCGACACCTACGATCGGGCAGGACTGCTGGGGAGGCAGACGGTTCTGGCCCACAACGTCCATCCGAGCGATCGCGAACTGGCGCGGATGGCAGAAGTGGGGGCCGCCTCGGCGCACTGTCCGACATCGAACTCGAATCTGGCCAGCGGCTTCTTCCCACTGCGCCGACACATCGAGGCCGGGGTTCGTGTGGCACTCGGCTCCGATGTGGGAGCGGGGACAGGATTCTCCCTCCTCAAGGAGGGCGTCCAGGCCTACTTCATGCAGCAGCTGGACCCGTCCGGCGGACTGCCGCTGGGCTCAGCACACCTTCTGCACCTGGCAACGGCCGCCGGCGCCGAGGCCTTGGAACTGTCAGATCAGGTCGGGGACCTGTCCGTAGGCAAGCGCTTCGACGCCGCCTACATCCAGCCGAGCGCTGGCGAGCCCTTGGCCGTGGGGCTGGAGCACGCCAGCAGCGATGACGACGCCTTGGCGAAGATCTTCGCCATGGGGACTCCGGCCGACATCGCCCGAGTGTGGGTCGACGGTCAGCTCGTCAAGGACTGAGCCCTCGTCCGGGGGCGAGCCTTCGTCAGGAACGGCGGTGCGCGACCTGCTTCACGTCGGCGGTGTCGACGATGTCCCCGCAGTCGATTGCGGCCTGGATCTCCTGGGCCTGCTCATCGGGCACGAGTGGGATCTCCTCGCCGTCGCAGTCGACGAAGACTCCGTCGATGAATTGATCGCCCTCGCGCAGATCCTTGAGGTTCGAGGGTGTGAGGAAGCGTGCCGGTTTCGCTGCGTAGACGGAAGGGTTGGTCGAATTTCCGAAGCTCAGTTCGTTGAACAGGAGATTCAGCAGCACCGCCATGATCGCGGCCGAGGAGATTCCCGAGTGGAGGATCGTCTGCACCCAGGCCGGGAAGTGCTCGTAGAAGTCGGGCTTGACCACGGGCACGAGGGCGAAGGCGAGGGATGCGGAGACGATGATGAGGTTCATGTTGCCGTCGAACTTCACCTCTTTGAGATTGCGGATGCCTGATCCCGAGACGGTTCCGAAGAGGATGAAGCCGGCGCCTCCGAGGACGGGCATCGGCACCGCAGCAACGACCTGACCGAGCACGGGCATGAGCCCCAGGAGAATGAGGATGACGCCGCCTGCAGAGACGACGAAGCGGGAGCGGACTCCGGTCAGCGCCACGAGTCCCACGTTCTGCGCGAAGGCCGACTGGGTGAAGGAGCCGAAGAAGGGTGCGATGACTGATGAGGCCATGTCAGCGCGCAGACCGGCCGCGACCCGTTTCTTGTCGACCGGGGTGCCGATGATCTCGCCGACGGCCAGCACATCGGCCGCAGTCTCGGTCTTGATCACGAGGATGACGATGAGCATCGACCCGATCGCCGCGAGGTCGAAGCTCGGTGCGCCGAAGGGAAGCAGGCCTGGGATCGCAACGGGTGCCCCCTGCCCGACTCCGGAGAAATCAGTCATGCCCATGGCGGCACCGATGCCCGTGCCGATGACGAGGCCGAGCAGGATCGACAGCCGCGAGATGGCGGCCGAGCCGACCTTGCTCAGCAACAGGATGACGGCGAAGGTGATGAAGGCCAGGGCGATGTTCTGCACGGAACCGTAGTCCGCAGCGGCCTCATCGCCGCCCATGGCCCAATCGGCCGCTGTCGGGATGAGCGTGAGACCGATGGCCGTGATGACCACCCCGGTGACCACAGGTGGGAAGAGGCGGATGATCCGCGCGAAGAACGGAGCGACGACGAAGCCGATGATGCTGGCGACGATGACCGCGCCGAATATGTCGCTGAGGCTGCCGCCACCGGTGAGAATGGCGAGCATCGTCGCGACACCGGCAAAGGAGACGCCCTGGATGAGCGGCAGCTTGGACCCGACCAGCGGGATCCCGATGCTCTGGATCAGCGTGGCGATGCCGCCGACGAAGAGGCTGGCGGTGACCAGGGCGACGAGCTGGTCGCCGTCGACGCCGGCTGCCTTGCCGATGATGAGGGGCACCGCGATGATGCCGCCGTACATGGTGAGGACATGCTGGAGCCCGTAGGCGAAGAGCTTGGGCACAGGGAGCCATGCGTCTTCGGGTCGCTTGGACCCGGGCGGGAGGGACTTCGTCGTCGAATTATCGGTCATATCTCAACCTTCCGGAGTAAGCCTCATTACTCTTCCGTATCGTGGATTCACTCTTCCATAAAGTGTGATGTGCACTACGTTCTGCCTCTTTTTCCGTGAAGTCAAATAGGCGATTCGGTTAGCTGGTTTCGGCGCTGGGGGCAAATGCCTGGCGGCGAGCCGGTTCCGAAGATTTCTGACTTACCCGCACTGGAGGGTTGACTCCGTCTCTATCGCCTGCTTATGCTTGATTTCATAAAACGGAAAGTAATTTCCACAATACGGAAAACAATGAATCCGCACTCGCAGAGACGCGAAGGAGAATCCCATGACGACATTCGATTTCACCAATGCCGACAGCTACATCCTCAACTGCTCCACCCTGCTCACCGAACTGCCCGTGATGGAGCGGGCTCAGGCCGCCAAGGACGCCGGTTTCAGCCAGGTCGAGTTCTGGTGGCCCTTCGACGGCAACCCGAGGCCCACCTCGGCGGAGGTCGATGAGTTCATCGCCTCACTCGACAAGGCCGGAGTCGAACTCAGGGGCCTGAACTTCTGGGCCGGGAACATGGCCGCCGGCGACCGGGGCATGGTCTCGATCAAGGGCGCAGAAGCGGACTTCGCGGCCAACGTCGAGATCGTCGTCGAGATCGGCCGCCGTACAGGCTGCCGAGCCTTCAACGCCCTCTACGGTCTGCGCACCGAAGGCCAGGCGCCCGAGGAGCAGGACGAGGTCGGGCTCGAGAACCTCAAGTTCGCGGCCGACGCCGTGGCCGCCATCGAGGGAACCGTCCTTGTCGAGCCCGTCTCCGGAGCTGATGACTACCCGCTCAAGCGCGCCTCAGATGCCGCCGAGGTGGTCCAGCGGGTCCGTGCTCAGGGCGTTGCCAACATCGCCGTCCTCGCCGACTTCTTTCACATGTCGATCAACGGCGACGACGTGGCCGCAGTCATCGAAGCCGACGCCGCGAAGTTCGGACACATCCAGATCGCCGACGCCGCCGGCCGCGGAGCACCAGGTACGGGCGAGCTGCCCTTGCAGGACTGGATCGACCGCTCCTACGAACTCGGCTACACCGGCTCCATCGCCCTCGAATACAAGCAGGACCGCGCCACCGCATTCGAATGGCTCGCGAACTGAATCTGCCTCCACCTCCAGCTTTCCGCACCAGATAGGACACGAACATGAGCAAGACAATCGCATTCATCGGACTCGGAATCATGGGCCTGCCGATGGCCAAGAATCTCGTCGGCGCCGGCTTCACCGTCCGCGGGTACAACCGCTCACCCGAGAAGGCCGCCGAACTCGCAAAAGCGGGCGGCCAGGCCGCAGGCACCATCGCCGAGGCGGTCGACGGTGCCGACGTCATCATCACCATGGTCCCGGATTCCCCGGACGTCGAAGACGTGTTGACCGGCGAGGACGGAATTCTCGCCCACGCCGAGGCCGGCGCGTACTGGATCGACAACTCGACCATCCGTCCCGACGTTGCCAAGAGCCTCTCCGATCAGGCGGCCGAGAAGGGACTCAAGCCTCTCGATGCACCGGTCTCCGGTGGTGAGGCAGGAGCGATCAACGGCGCACTGTCGATCATGGTCGGCGGCGCACAGGCTGACTTCGATGCGGTAGCCGATGTCTTCGACGCGGTCGGCAAGACAATCGTCCTCGTCGGGCCCTCTGGGTCGGGCCAGACCGTGAAGGCCGCGAACCAGCTCATCGTCGCGGGAAACATCGAACTCCTCGCCGAGGCAGTCGTCTTCCTTGAGGCCTACGGGGTCGAGACCACCTCGGCGCTGCAGGTCCTCGGTGGGGGACTGGCCGGATCGAAGGTCCTCGAGCAAAAGGGGCAGAAGATGCTCGACCGCTCCTTCGACCCCGGGTTCCGACTGGCGCTGCACCACAAGGACATGGGCATCGTCACCGCCGCAGCCCGCGAGGCCGGCGTCGCGATCCCACTCGGATCGGCCGTCGCGCAGCTCGTCGCCTCGACCGTCCAGCAGGGCAATGGGGGACTCGACCACTCGGGCCTCTTCACCGTCGTCGAGCAGCTCTCAGGGAAGAAGTAGACACCACCACGAACCGAGCCGGCGACAGCGTCGTCGCCGGCTCACTGAACTCGGCCCATGGCGGGCCGCTGAACCCGGTCCGCTCGAACGTGGGCCGCTTGAGCGAAGGAAGAACAATGACACGTATGCGCGCAGTTGACGCGGTGGTGCTCATCCTCGAAAAGGAAGGCGCTACCCAGACATTCGGCCTGCCGGGCGCGGCCATCAACCCGCTGTACTCAGCGATGAAGGCCCACGGCGGAATCCGCCACACGCTGGCCCGCCACGTCGAAGGGGCCTCACACATGGCCGATGGGTACACGCGGGCGGCGGCCGGGAACATCGGCATCTGCCTCGGCACCTCGGGCCCTGCCGGGACCGACATGATCACCGGCCTCTACGCCGCAGCCGCGGACTCGCAGCCCATCCTGTGCATCACCGGACAGGCTCCCGTCGCGGTCCTGGACAAGGAAGACTTCCAGGCAGTGGACATCGCCTCGATCGCGAAGCCCGTGACCAAGATGGCCAAGACCGTGCTCGAGGCAGGGCAGGTCCCCGGCGTCTTCCAGTCGGCCTTCCAGCTCATGCGCTCGGCTCGGCCCGGCCCGGTCCTCATCGACCTGCCGATCGACGTCCAGCAGACCGAGATCGACTTCGACATCGACACCTACGAGCCGTTGGTGCCTGTGCGACCAGCGGCCACCTCGGCGCAGGCGGAGAAGGTCCTCGACCTCATCGCCGCCGCGTCGCACCCACTCATCATCGCCGGCGGCGGAATCTTCAACGCCGATGCCGCGGACAAGCTCGTCGAATTCGCCGAGGCGACCTCGATCCCGGTCTCCCCGACGCTGATGGGATGGGGCACGATCCCCGACAACCACCCGCTGCAGGCGGGCATGGTCGGCATCCAGACCCACGTGCGCTACGGCAACGCCACATTTCTGGAGTCAGATCTGGTCATCGGCATCGGCAACCGCTGGGCCAACCGTCACACCGGTGACCTCGGGGTCTACCGCAACGGTCGGAAGTTCGTCCATATCGACATCGAACCCACGCAGATCGGGCGTGTGTTCTCACCCGATTACGGTGTCGTCTCCGATGCCGGTGCCGCGCTCGATGCGCTGCTGTCCGCGGCACGCGGTCGGACTGAGGCTGCGAGCCTGCCGGACTTCACCGGCTGGGCCGGCGAGTGCACGGCGCGCAAGTCCACCGAGCATCGCAAGACCAACTACACCGAAGTGCCGATCAAACCGCAGCGTGTCTACCAGGAGATGAACTCCGCCTTCGACGAGGACGTGACCTATGTGTCGACGATCGGCCTGAGCCAGATCGCCGGTGCGCAGATGCTTCACGTCTACAAGCCGCGCCACTGGATCAACGCGGGTCAGGCCGGGCCTCTGGGGTGGACCGGACCGGCTGCGCTGGGGGTGGCGAAGGCCAAGCCGGAGGAGACGGTTGTCGCGCTCTCCGGTGACTACGACTTCCAGTTCATGATCGAGGAGCTGGCAGTCGGCGCACAGCACAAGATCCCCTATCTGCACGTCGTCGTCAACAACTCCTACCTGGGGCTCATCCGACAGTCGCAGCGCGGCTTCGACATGGATTACCAGGTGTCGCTTGCCTTCGACAACATCAACTCCTCGGGAGAGGCCGCGAGCTACGGGGTCGACCATGTGGCCGTCGCGCAGGGGCTGGGGTGCAAGGCGCTGCGCGTCGAGGATCCGGAGCTCATCGGTGAGGGCCTGCGGGTGGCCAAGGAACTCATGGACGAGCACCAGGTGCCCGTTGTCGTCGAGGTCATCCTCGAGCGCGTCACGAACATCTCGATGGGAGCGGCACTGGACAGCATCAATGAGTTCGACGTCCTTGCCCAGACTCCGGCCGATGCGCCCACGGCGCTGACGCCGATGGGCGAACTGGCCGCGGCGAAGTAGGCTTCGGGTCGACGGGACCCGATGTTGTCGGCTCTCGCCGTCAAAGAGCTCGCGGTCGAAGAGCTCGATGTCGGCCAGGTCACAATTGGTATACCATGACCCCGAGGGAGTCGGATGCACGATTCCGACCCCTCGGGGACTTGTATGACATCCTCGGCTCAGATGCCGAGGATTACGGCCCCGGCTGGTATCGCCGGGTGAACTGCCCCGGCCGTCCCCGGTTGGGTGAATGAGGAGGATGCATGAACGTCGATGACGCCGGAACACAGGCCGCCGACCAAGCTTTTGACCTGGTCATCAGGGCACAGCGGGCCGTTCTGCCCGAGGGTGTCAGCGCCGCCGAAGTCGGTGTGCGTGAGGGCGCAATCGTCGAGATCGCCACCGAGGGAGCTGGACTGAGCGGGAGCACCTCGGCGAATGCACGGGTCGTCGAGCTCGACGATTCACAGGTGCTGCTGCCGGGCCTCGTCGATTCGCACGTGCACGTCAATGACCCCGGCCGCAGCGAATGGGAGGGTTTTGCCAGCGCCACCCGCGCCGCAGCCGCCGGAGGCGTGACGACGATCGTCGACATGCCGCTGAACTCCCTGCCGCCGACGGTCAACGTCGAATCACTCGGCATCAAGCGCCAGGTCGCGGCGTCCAAGGCATTCATCGACGTGGGTTTCTGGGGCGGAGCAATCCCCGGCAATACCGGTGACCTCAAACCCCTCTTCGATGCCGGCGTCTACGGTTTCAAGTGCTTCCTCGAAGACTCAGGGGTCGACGAGTTCCCGCCGCTGGAGCCCGAAGAGCTTTGTGCCGACCTGGCGGAACTCGCGAAGTACGACGGTCTGCTCATCGTCCACGCCGAGGACCACTCGGTCATGGCCGACGCCCCGAAGAATTCAGGGCGAAAATTCAGCGACTTCCTCGCCTCCCGCCCGCGTGAGGCCGAGAACGTTGCGATCGCCCGCGTCATCGATGCCGCCCGCGAGACCGGCGCCCGCGCCCATATCCTGCACCTGTCATCGGCAGACGCGCTGCCTCAGATCGCGGAGGCCAAGGCCGAGGGTGTGAAGCTCACCGTCGAGACCTGCCCCCACTACCTCGTCTTCACCGCAGAGGAGATCCCGGACGGCGCGACGACGCACAAGTGCTGCCCGCCGATTCGCGAGGAATCCAACCGCGAAGCGCTGTGGCAGGGGCTCGTCGACGGCACGATCGACTGCATCGTCTCCGACCACTCGCCCTCGACGGCCGAGCTCAAACTCCTCGACACCGGTGACTTCGGTGCGGCCTGGGGCGGAATCTCCTCCCTGCAGTTGGGCCTCTCGCTCGTGTGGACCGAGGCCGCCAAGCGCGGAATCGACCTCGCCGAGGTGGTGGCCTGGATGTCCAGTGCCCCCGCATCCGTGGCCGGAGTGAAGAACAAGGGCGCTATCGCGCTCGGCAACGACGCGGACTTCGCAGTCTTCGCCCCTGATGAGGAGTGGACTGTTCACGCCGCAGAGCTCTACCACCGCAACCAGATCAGCGCCTACGACACGCGTGCCGTCCGCGGCGCCGTCAAGCAGACGATCCTCCGCGGCGCACCCGTGGACTTCGACGAGCCCCAGGGCCGCCTCCTCCGCGCCCGCTGAGGCCCGCCTCCCTAAACCTCCCCGACGTCACTATTTGCGCCCGGCGCCGCGAGTGATTAGTGACGTCGGGGAGGTTTTGTCGATTCATTGCCGGCGTCATCCACAGGTTTATCCACAGTTTTTACGTTGATGTGGCGAATGGTGCTGTTTGTTGTCATTATCTGCAGTATGTATTCGATAATGACTACGGCGCGACTGTTACGTTCTGGATTCACCAAACGAGAGCTGGCGCGAGCTGAACGATGCTGTGTCCGCCGAGTCGCTCGGGGTCGCTATGCGGTCGAGCGAACGTGCGAGAAAGTCGAGCATGAAGGCATCTGGGCTGCTGTGCGTGAGGGACATGCCCAGGAATTCGAGCTCTTCAATGACCGCAGAGACGCTGAGCAGTATCTCAAGGCCCTAGTGCGCGCTCGAGCAGAGAAGGTCAACGAGGAAGAGTCAGCAGGGCGGTCGAAGCGGCGACGCGAAGTCTTCTCACATCTCTCAGCCGCTCTCATCCACGGGCTTCCGATTGTCGTCGTTCCCGAACAGCGGGTGGAGGTCATCAGGCGCGGCGCTTCGCGCAAGCATCGTCATCTTCGAGTCCGAAACGTACCTCTGATGCCCGGGGACGTCATGACGATCGGCATTTACAGGGTGACAACGCTTGAACGGACCATTGTCGACGTCGCGCTGACCTATGAACTGGCAACGGCGGTGGCGATGATCGATCATGCTCTGAGTCGGGGGCTGACATCGATGGAAGAGATTCGGACAGCCTTCGCGGAACGCGACGCAGCACGTGCTCAGAGGAGAGCGCGCTGTGCGCTGGATCTATCGGATGCGCGGCGCGAGTCACCGGCAGAGTCAGTCGCCGCCGCACGATTCTTCGAACATGGCATAGGTGGATTTGATCCGCAGGTGGAGTTCAGGGACCGGAACGGACATGTATTCGCCCGTGTCGACTTCTGTCATCGTGCGGCGAAGGTGATCATCGAGGTGGACGGCCTCGCGAAATACTCCATGGGTCCCAGAACTCCTCGGAAGGCGCTTGAGGATGAAAAGGTTCGTGATGCGCAACTGGTCGCACTCGGGTACAGGGTCGTTCATCTGACATGGAAGCAGCTCTTCCTCGTGGCGCCCTTTGAGGACATCAAGCGGATCGTGGCTGAACGAGTTGTCGCACGCTAAACCTCCCCGACGTCACTAAAGGGTCGCGGCGCCGCGCGGTATTAGTGACGTCGGGGAGGTTGAGGGAGATGCTGAGGTTCAGGCGCCGAGCTTCTCACGGAGGCGGGCGACGTGGCCTTCGGCGTCGACGTTGTATTCGACGTCGGAGAGAGTTCCGTCTTCGGCGATGACGAAGGTTGAGCGCAGGGTGCCTTCGAAGGTGTTGCCGCCCACCGTCTTCTCACCGAACGAGCCGTATTGCTTCGCCAGCTCCGCACCCGGATCCGAGAGCAGCGGGAAGGTCAGGTTCTGGTCGTCGGTGAACGCCTGCAGCGCCTCGGCGTCATCGGGGGAGACGCCGAGCACCTGGAACCCGGCGGCGGCCAGAGACGAGAGGTTGTCGCGGAAGTCGCAGGCCTCGGTGGTGCAGCCAGGCGTCGCGGCCTTCGGGTAGAAGTAGAGGATGACCTTCTGCCCGGCGAAGTCCGCCTTCGAGTAGGTCTTCCCGCTGGCATCGGCCAGGGAGAAGTTCGGTGCGGTCTGTCCGACTTCGAGCTGTGTGCTCATGGTGGTGAGTCCTTTCGTAGGTGACTTCTGGTGTCCTTGGTGGTCAGTTCCGTTGCGCGCCCACGACGCCCGCGCCCACGAGCGCGCACGCGTGGGCGGCGGTGGCTTCGATGAGTTCTTCGGCGCGGCGGGAGAGCTCGGCGAGGTCGGCGGGGCCAGGTGCGATCGAGAGGGCCGCAGTGATGCCGGCCTCGCGGCATTCGGCTGGGCTGAGGGCGACACGGCCGGCGATGACGATGATCTTCGCCGAGGCGGGGGCATAGTCGCGTACGGCCGCGACGACCTTCCCGCCCAGAGACTGGGAATCGAAGGATCCTTCGCCCGTGAGCACGATGTCGGCGGCGGCCAGGGCCTCGGTCAGGCCCACGGCCTCGGCGACCATCGTCGACCCGGGCACGACCTCGGCGCCCAGCAGGCTCGTCAGGGCCAGAGGGATTCCGCCGGCGGCACCGAAGCCCGGTGTCGCCGCCAAGGACTCAGCCTGAGCAGCCGAGCCGGCGAGCACCTCGGCGAGGTGGGCCAATCCCGAGTCGAGGACGGCGACGGACGCCGCATCGGCGCCCTTCTGCGGACCGAAGACTGCGGCGGCACCACGAGGGCCGGTGAGTGGATTGTCCACGTCGACGGCGACGCGCCAGCGGACCTCGCGGGCACGCGGATCCAATGCGGAGACATCGACGCCGGCCAAGGAGGACAGCCCGCCGCCACCGGGAGCGATGGGCGCACCGGAGGAGTCGGCGAAGGCCGCGCCCAAGGCCGAGGCGATGCCGACGCCGCCATCGGTGCTCGCTGAGCCGCCGATGCACAGCAGGATCTCCTCCACCCCCTGGTCCAGGGCGTGGCGGGCGATGAGGCCCACCCCGTATGTATCGGCGCGCTCGGGCGCGAGGGCGACGTCGGAGACCTGGGGGAGACCATTGGCCTGAGCCGCCTCGATGACCGCGGTCTTCCCATCAGCGGAGATGCCGAACAGGGCCGTAGTCGGTCGGCCCAGGGCATCGACGACCTCTTTTGAGCGAGCCGGGGTGCCCCACACGGCCAGCAGGGCATCGAGCGTTCCCTCACCGCCATCGGCGAAGGGCAGGTCGGTGATCTGCGAGTCGGGGAACACCTGGCGGGCACCGCGAGCCAGGGCCGCAGCGGCAGCGGGGGCGCCGGCCGAACCCTTGAAGGAATCGGGCGCGCAGACGATCGTGGGTGCTTCCATGCTCATGACGTCATTCAACCTCATTGTCGAGAAAACGATGGCCAAGTGCCCAGAACGCGGACTGCGCGAGGGACTCTGCCTTCATTATCCGCTTTGTGGAATAACTTTTCCAAATCCTCTGGAAAGGGCTGCCGGCGTCGACCATGGAATTTGACTTAGCGCGGACCTGGGGCCAAACTCGAAGCAGTTAAATGGAAACAGTCTTCCGTGATGTGAAACACATTCTCAGTGGTTCACCATCTCGATTTTCTCAGGAGGTCAATGTGGACCTAGGCGAGTTCAATCAGCTGTCGACCGATGACGCCCGCGCGAGACTGCGTCCGTGCCTCGATGTCAACCGGTGGATCGACGGGGTCGTCGCAGCGCGGCCGTTCTCCACTGTGGAAGCTGCCCGCGAGGCTGCCCGCACCAGTGCGACCCCACTGACCGACGACGAGATCAACCAGGCCATGTCCCACCATCCCAGGATCGGTGAGAGGGCTGAGGGCTCTTCCGCCGAGGCGGCTCTGTCCTCCCGTGAACAGGCTGGCCTCGGTTCCCTCGACGGTGACGTCCAGGAGCGTCTCGCCGCGGGCAACGCCGCTTACGAAGAGCGCTTCGACCGCGTCTTCCTCATCCGCGCAGCCGGTCGCAGCCCCGAGGAGATCCTCGCCGAACTTCAGCGCCGCATGGCCAACACCGACACCGACGAACTCGCCGAGGTCGGCGAACAGCTGATCCAGATCGCCGCACTCAGACTCGAAGGACTCCTCGCATGAGCTTCATCTCCGCCCACGCTCTCGACTCCACGCTCGGCACCCCTGCCGCCGACCTCGAGGTCACGCTCTACTCCGGCACCGAAGTACTCGCCAACGCCCGCACCGACGGCAACGGTCGTGTCTCGGAATTCGGACCGGACCACCTCGGCACCGGTGATTATCGGATCGTATTCGGTACCGGTGCCTATTTCGAGGCCCAGGGACAGGATCACTTCCACCCCCAGGTGACGATCGACTTCACGGTCAAGGCAGGCGAGGCGCACTATCACATACCATTGTTGCTGAGCCCGTTCGCGTACAGCACCTACCGGGGAAGCTGAGCGGACGGCAACACCCAAAAGACATCAGGGGAAGCAGGCCCCCTGCAGGATCATGATCCTCAACAAACCGCCGAAGTTCGCCGGGTCCGACGCCCGGTGACCTCGCAAATCAATTGGTCACAGCGGCCATGTCGGACTCGGTGACGAGTGCGGCGCGGTCGCTGGCATAGGCAACAGGAGCAAGAAGATGAGCAAGGTGAAACTGACGACGAATCAGTACGGCAAGGCGGAGAATCGTCTGATGCGGGTCTACCGTGACTCCGAACGTCACGAGATCCGCGACCTCAACGTCACCTCCCAGCTGTGGGGCGACTTCGAGACCGCGCACACCGAGGGCAACAACGAACACGTCGTCGCCACCGACACCCAGAAGAACACGGTCTTCGCCAAGGCCAAGGAACTCGGAGTGAGTTCACCCGAGCAGTTCCTCCTCGGGCTCGGCGAGCACTTCACCTCCAACTTCGACTGGGTCACCGGCGGACGCTGGGCAGCCGAGGAGTACGGCTGGTCGCGCATCAACGATCACAATCACTCTTTCTACAAGTCAGCGCCGGAGACCCGCACCGCGGTGCTCACCCGCGACGGCGACACCACCAACCTGATTTCCGGCTTCTACGGGCTGACCGTGCTCAAGACCACCGAATCAGGCTTCGTCGGCTACCCGAAGGACAAGTACACGACCCTGCCGGAGACCGACGACCGCATCCTCGCCACCGACATCGCGACCCGCTGGATCTACAACTCCACGGATCTCGACTTCGAAGGCGTGTACAGACAAGTCAAGGAGATCATCCTCGACTCGTTCACCGACCACTACTCGCATGCCCTGCAGCACACCCTGTACCAGATGGGTGAGAAGGTCATCGAGGCTGTGCCGGAGATCGACGAGATCCGTTTCTCGTGCCCGAACAAGCACCATTTCCTCTACGACATCGAACGCTTCGGCTTGGAGAACCCGAACGAAGTGCTCATCGTCGCTGATCGGCCCTACGGGCTGATCGAGGCCACCTTCACCCGTGACGGGGTGGAGGAGAACAAGGACGCCTGGGCGCAGATCGCCGGCTTCTGCTGATAATTTCCATAGTCGGGTCCACGGGAACACCTTCCCGTGGGCCTGACGTGTTTGAGAGGGAGAACTATGACCCAGGACACAACCTCGGCGATCCCGAGGGGAACCGGTGACGAAGAGATCGACGAGTGGCTCGAGTCCTGGGAGGGGCTCGTCAACCAGCGTGGAACTCTGCGTGCGGCCGAGATCATGGAGGCCCTGCGCCGACGTGCCGCATCGAACTCGGTGGCCCAGCCCAAGGTCACGACCACCGACTACGTCAACACGATCCCGGCCGATCAGGAACCTGCCTACCCGGGCGATGAGCGCCTCGAGCGCAAGTACCGCAAATGGCTGCGCTGGAACGCCGCGATGCTCGTCCACCGAGCCCAGCGCCCCGAGATCTCCGTCGGCGGTCACATCTCGACCTACGCCGGTGCCGCGACCCTCTACGAGATCGGGTTCAATAACTTCTTCCGCGGCCAGGACCATTCCGGCGGCGGCGACCAGGTCTTCTTCCAGGGGCACGCCTCACCCGGCATGTACGCCAGGGCATATCTCGAAAACCGCCTGAGCGACAAGCAGCTCGACGGCTTCCGGCAGGAGGCTTCGAAGGCCCCCGACGGGTTGAGCTCCTACCCGCACCCGCGCCTGATGCCCGACTTCTGGCAGTTCCCGACCGTGTCGATGGGTCTGGGTCCGATCAACTCGATCTACCAGGCGCAGATGAACCGCTACCTGCATAACCGCGGCATCAAGGACACCTCCGATCAGCGCGTCTGGGCCTTCCTCGGCGACGGCGAGATGGACGAGCCGGAATCACGCGGCGCGCTCCAGCTGGCCGCGAACGAGGGTCTCGACAACCTCACCTACGTCATCAACTGCAACCTGCAGCGACTCGACGGACCGGTGCGCGGCAACGGCAAGATCGTGCAGGAGCTCGAAGCGGTCTTCACCGGCGCCGGCTGGAACGTCATCAAGGTCCTCTGGGGCCGCGAATGGGACTCGCTGCTCGACGCCGACCACACCGGCGAGCTGGTCCGGATCATGAACGAGACCCTCGACGGTGACTACCAGACTTTCAAGGCCGAGTCAGGCGGATTCATCCGCGACAACTTCTTCGGCCGCTCACCGGTGACGAAGGGCCTCGTCGAGCACCTGAGCGACGACGACATCTGGAACCTCAAGCGCGGCGGTCACGACTATCACAAGGTCTATGCCGCCTACGAGCAGGCCGTGAACACGAAGGGCAAGCCGACAGTCGTCCTCGTCCAGACGGTCAAGGGCTACGGTTTGGGCACGACCTTCGAGTCGCGCAATGCCACGCACCAGATGAAGAAGTTCACGGCCGCCGACGTCAAGGCCTTCCGCGATCGGATGGACATCCCGATCACCGACAAGGTCATCGACGAAGACCCCTACGCGGTGCCCTACTACCACCCGGGCAATGACGCTGAAGAAGTCCAATACATGCTGGAGAAGCGGTCCAAGTTGGGCGGATTCCTGCCCAATCGCAAGCCCGAGAACAGCAAGAAGACCCTGCCTGCCGTGTCCGACAAGGCCTTCTCGCAGACCAAGAAGGGTTCGGGTCATCAGCAGGCCGCGACCACGATGGCCTTCGTGCGCCTGCTCAAGGACCTCATGCGCGAGAAGGGCATCGGCAACAGGATCGTGCCCATCATCCCCGATGAGGCCCGGACCTTCGGCATCGATGCGTTCTTCCCGACCGCGAAGATCTACAACCCGAACGGGCAGAACTACCTGGCAGTCGACCGTGAACTGTTCCTGTCCTACAAGGAGGCGACCTCGGGTCAGCTGCTCCACGTCGGCATCAACGAGGCCGGTGCGGCCGCAGGATTCACCGCCGCCGGCACCTCGTATTCGACGCACGGCGAGCCGATGATCCCGATCTACGTCTTCTACTCGATGTTCGGGTTCCAGCGCACCGGCGACGCCTTCTGGGCCGCCGGGGACCAGATGACCCGCGGCTTCATCATCGGCGCCACAGCCGGTCGAACGACGCTGACCGGTGAGGGCCTGCAGCACGCCGACGGACACTCACCCGTGCTGGCCGCGACCAACCCTGCGGTGCGGATCTATGACCCGGCCTACGGGTACGAGATCGGCCACATCATGCGTGATGGTCTGCACCGCATGTACGGCGAGCACGACCTCGGCGATGATGCCCGCAATGTCATGTACTACCTGACCGTGTACAACGAGCCGATGCTGCAGCCGGCCGAACCCGAGGATGTCGACGTCGATGGGATCCTGCGCGGCATCCACCGAGTGGCAGATGCCGGCACCGGCGCCGAGGCGGGGGCCGCCGATCGTCCGCAGGCTCAGCTCCTCGCGTCGGGAGTCGCAGTCCCGTGGGCACTCGAGGCCCGTGGTCTGCTGGCTCAGGAATGGGGCGTGGATGCGGCCGTCTGGTCGGTGACCTCATGGGCCGAGCTGCGCCGCGATGCGCTGAAGTGCGAGGCCGAGAAGCTCGAGAACTTCGAAGCCGAGCCGCGTACGCCCTATGTGCGCGAGCGCCTGGGCGCCGAGGCAGGGCCGATCGTCGCCACCAGCGACTTCGACTCCACGCAGCCTGACCTCATCCGTCCGTTCCTCAGCCAGGACTTCGCGACCCTTGGTGCCGACGGCTTCGGGTTCTCAGACACGCGTGCCGCCGCCCGGCGCCATTTCAAGATCGATGCGCACTCGATGGTCGTCCGGACCTTGCAGCTGCTGGCCGACCGCGGCGAGATCGCTCGCTCGGTGCCGGTTGAGGCGGCGAAGAAGTATCGCCTGAACGATGTCAACGCAGGAACCTCAGGCACCGCCGGAGGCGATTCCTGACCCCCGCAGCCTGAGCGGCACCGCGAAAAACGGGTGGCGTGTCGAGAAACGTGATTGCACAGACGTTTCTCGACACGCCACCCGTTATTCGGTGTACAGGGCGGGAGTGCTGTGCCTAGGAGCCGCCGCGCATGTCGGCTGAGATCGCCTCGGCGGCCGATCGCAGCAGCGGGATGGCGCGATCTGAGAAGGCCTGGTCGACGCGGCTGATGGGCCCGGACACGGAGATGGCCAGGGGAGCGGGGGCATCGGGGATCGACATCGCGAAGCAGCGCACACCCAGCTCTTGTTCCTGCTCGTCGATCGAGTACCCGCGGTCGCGGATGCGCACGAGCTCGGCCTCGAGATCCGCCACGGTGCCGATGCTGTACTGGGTGGGTGTGGGCATCCCGGCAGTCGTCACGATGTGACGCACCTGCTCGGGATCGAGCCCGGCGAGCATCGCCTTGCCCACTCCGGTGTCGTGCATATGGGCACGGCGGCCCACCTCGGTGAACATCCGCATCTGGTGCTGCGAGGCCACCTGATCGACGTAGACGACCATGTCTCCGTCGATGGTTGCAACGTTCGCGGACTCGCCGAGTTCGTCTACAAGGGTGCGCAGGTAGGGGCGGGCGATGGCGCCCAGCTGGGCGCCGGCGAGGTTGCCCAGACGGATCAGTCCCGGCCCCAGCGCATAGCCGCGGTTGGGCAGCTGACGCACCACGCCGAGGTTGACCAAAGTGTTGAGCAGGCGGTGAATCGTCGGGAGGGGAAGGCTCACCTCGGCGGCTATATGACTCAGCGTGGCAGAGCCGGAGGAGTTCGCGATGCACTCGAGCAACCCGAAGGCGCGCTCGACGGACTGGACGCCGCCCTTCGTCTGGCGGATCGCAGGGGCCTTCGTATCATTGCTGGTCATCCCAGTTCCTCTTCCTCGTCCATTGGATTCGTGTTCATTGACTTGTGTGGCAGTTCGACGATGAGTGCCGACGACATGAAAACCAGCATCGCTGCGCGAAACTGCCCCTCAGTCTAGTCCCGAAATGGAAGAAAGTTTCCGTTGGAGGCAGTTCTGGCTAGATTTTCCACTATACAGAAGATATTATCCGTACTACGGAAAAGACTTATCAGAGAGGATAACTCCCATGGCTGTTCCAAGCCCCGGATACTCAATCACTCTTCGCGTGGAGACTGCGGTCGGTCGGACATCGACGTCCGACCTCGTAGCCGCCGCTGCAGCCACCGGCGCCGCGATCACCGCGCTCGACGTCGTCGAATCCACCCCGCATACGGTGATGATCGACGTCAGCGCCGATACCCGCGATGTCGCACACGCCGACGAGGTATCGGCTGCACTCGACACTCTTGATGGGGTTGATGTCCACAAGGTCTCCGACCGGACCTTCCTGCTCCACCTCGGCGGTAAGCTCGAATCCACGCCCAAGGTGCCTCTGCGCAACCGCGACGACCTCTCCCGTGCCTACACCCCGGGCGTGGCCCGTGTGTGCATGGCCATCGCGGAGAACAAGGCCGATGCCCGTCGCCTCACGATCAAGCGCAACACAGTTGCGGTCGTCACCGACGGAACCGCAGTGCTGGGCCTCGGCGACATCGGGCCCGAAGCAGCGATGCCGGTGATGGAGGGCAAGGCTGTCCTGTTCAAGCAGTTCGCCGGTGTCGACGCCTGGCCCGTGGCGCTGGATACCAAGGACACCGAGGAGATCATCTCGATCTGCAAGGCCATCGCCCCGGCCTACGGCGGCATCAACCTCGAGGACATCTCCGCCCCGCGCTGCTTCGAGATCGAGGCCAGGCTCCGCGCCGAGCTCGACATTCCGGTCTTCCACGATGACCAGCACGGCACCGGCATCGTCACGCTCGCCGCGCTGAAGAACGCGCTCAAGGTCGTGGGCCGCAAGCTCGAAGATCAGCGCATCGTCGTCTCCGGCGTCGGCGCTGCCGGCAATGCGATCATCCGGCTGCTCCAGGTCGCGGGTGCTGCGAACATCATCGCCTGCGGCCGCGACGGCGCGATCGGGCCGAAGTCGACAGTCGACACTGAGCACAAGGTGTGGCTGCAGCGCAACACGAACCCCGAGGGCTTCGACGGCACACTGAAGGAAGCCGTCGTCGGCGCCGATGTGTTCATCGGCGTCTCTGCTCCGAACGTGCTCGACGGCGCTGACATCCAGGCCATGAACAAGGACGCCCTCGTCTTCGCGATGGCCAACCCCGACCCGGAGGTCGACCCCGCCGAGGCGCTCAAGTACGCCGCCGTCGTGGCCACCGGACGCAGCGACTACCCGAACCAGATCAACAATGTGCTGGCCTTCCCGGGCATCTTCCGCGGACTCCTCGACGCCGAGGCGACCGACATCGACGAGAACATCATGGTCGCCGCGGCGGACGCGATCGCTTCGTGCATTCCCGAAGACGAACTCCATCCGGGCTACGTCGTCCCGTCGGTCTTCGACCCCGAAGTGGCGAAGAAGGTGGCGGAGGCGGTCGCCGCTGTCTCCTCCTGATCTTCGACCGGTCTCCTGAAACAGGGGGCCGGTCGCTGTTTTATGAGAGACAATATTGGAAGACCAGTCCTCCCGCGCAATGATGCTACGAAAGAGAATGTGAAATTGGATCAATCAACGTTGGCCGACATCGACTCACTCCTGGCGGACACGGACGAGCTGCTGAGCACGCGGTATCCCGGCGAGCGCGAGGTCAGGCAGCCCGTGCACACCGTCTACGTCCCCGGGCACCTCTCGTCTCCGACCCTGCCCCGCGAATGGGGTGAGCAGGCACTCGAATGCGTCGAAGCCAACGGCGGGATGGTCCAACTGGCCGAACGCGTCATCATCGCCTCCCGCAAGGAGACGCTGGCTCCCGACAGCCAGTCGATGCCCAATCTGCACCAGGTCGCCCGGGAAGCGGAGATGCTCGCCGAGGCGGTCACCAAGAAGCTTGCCGTCGAACCGATCGAGGACTTGCGGATGGACTTCGAAGACGGGTTCGGAGATCGTGGTGATGAGACCGAGGACGATTGTGTCCGTCAGGCCGCGCGCAACGCGATCGCAGGACTGAGCGAGACGGGCGCACCGGCGTTCTTCGGGATCCGGTTCAAATGCATGGAGGCCGATACCCGGGCGCGCGGTCTGCGCACCTTGGACCTGTTCCTCGCCGAGGTGATCGCTGCCCACGGATCCCTGCCCAAGGCGCTGGTCCTCACTCTGCCGAAGGTCAGCACCGTTGACCAGGTGTCCGCCATGGTCCTTGCCTGCCGTGGTCTCGAAGCCCAGCACGGGCTCGCCGAGGGGTCGATCACCTTCGAGGTGCAGGTCGAGACCCCGCAGCTCATCCTCGGCGCCGACGGCACTGTGCCGCTGGCTCCCGTCCTCGACGCCGGTGCCGGGCGCATCACCTCCCTGCACTACGGCACCTATGACTATTCGGCTTCGATGGGTGTTGCCGCTGCCTATCAGGCCATGGACCACCCGGTGGCCGACTTCGCCAAGAATCAGATGATGCTCGCGGTCGCCGGCACCGGAGTCCACCTCTCCGACGGTTCGACGAACATCATGCCCCTCGGCGATCCCGAGGAGATCCAGCGAGCCTGGAGCCTGCACGCCGGACTGGTCCGCAGGCACCTCAAGCGCGGCATCTACCAAGGGTGGGACATGCATCCGCACCAGCTGCCCACACGCTTCCTCGCGACATTCCGCTTCTATCGTGAAGGGGCCGAGCGTGCGGCGACCCGACTGCGCAACTACGTGTTCCAGGAGGACTCAGCCGTCCTCGACGAGCCGGCGACGGCACGGGCGCTGGCCCGCTACCTGGGCCGTGGACTGTCCTGCGGTGCCCACACCGAGGAGTTCGTGACGGATCGGACGAAGATGTCGATCGCGACTCTCAACCACATCGCCGCCACCGGCGCGGCCGAGTGACCTGCCGCCAACCTCGGCGACACACAACCACCTGGCACTGACCAGCCCCGATCCGAAGGAGAACCCGCACATATGACGACGAGCGACCCCTACACCTATTTCGCACCGACCGGCGGGCACCCGCCGCAGACGGACCTGCTCACGGACCGTGCGATCGTCACCGAGGCCTACACTGTGATCCCACGCGGAGTCATGCGCGACATCGTGACCTCGAACCTGCCCGAATGGACGGGGACCCGTTCCTGGGTGCTGAGCAAGCCGGTGGCCGGGGGTGCGGTGACGTTCTCACAGACCATCCTCGAAGTCGCTCCGGGCGGAGGCGCCGAGAAGCCAGAGCCGCAGGTCGAGGTCGAGGGGTTCATCTTCCTCATGGCCGGCGAGCTCGAGATCACCCACGAGGGCCAGGCCCACACCCTGTCGCCGGGCGGCTACGGTTTCCTGCCCGCCGGCTCGACGTGGAGCGTGAAGTCCACCGGCGCCGAGGCGGCACGCTTCCATTGGATCCGCAAGCGCTACCAGCCCGTGGCCGGCCTGAACCCGGAGGCCAAGTTCGGCCAGGAGTCCGATGTCGAGCCCGCAGCGATGCCGGGCACCGACAACCGGTGGCGCACGACGCGTCCGTTAGATCCCGACAATCTGGCCTACGACATGCACGTCAACATCGTGACCTTCGAACCCGGTGCCGTGATCCCTTTCGCCGAGACCCACGAGATGGAGCATGGCCTCTACGTGCTCGAGGGCAAGGCCGTCTACCGTGTCAACGGCGACTGGGTCGAGGTCCAGGAGGGTGACTTCATCTCGATGCGCGCCTTCTGCCCACAGGCCTGCTACGCCGGTGGACCGGGCCGCTTCCGCTACCTGCTCTACAAGGACGTCAACCGCCAAGTCGAGCTGTAGCTGCAGCCAGCGTTGGGGTGAATGAAGTAACCGCTTGCCGGAAGTGCCTGGGTAGAGCACAAGTGACGTGCTCTGGCACTTCTGGCAAGCGGTTACTGCATTCGGCCGGCTGCGCGGCCAGGCGCCGCCGCCTGCGCGGCCGATCAGATCAGCTGCAGGGTGCGCGCCGTGTACTCGGAGAGCTCCTTGAGCAGGGTCTCGTCGTCGGCGAGGTTGCGGCCCAGCGAAGGCACCATGTCCTTGATGGAAGGCTCCCAGCTGCTGTACTGGCGAGGGAAGCAGGTCTTGAGCAGGTTGAGCATGATGGACACTGCCGTCGATGCACCGGGCGAGGCGCCCAGGAGAGCGGCGATCGAGCCATCGGCGGAGGAGATGAGCTCGGTGCCGAAGCTGAGCACACCGCCCTTGTTCGAGTCCTTCTTCATCACCTGCACGCGCTGACCGGCCTGGATGAACTCCCAGTCGCTGGGGTCGATGTTCGGGATGAACTCGTGCATCGATTCGAAGCGGGACTTCTTCGACGCAGCCAGCTCGGAGACGAGGTAGGTGACGAGATCGGTGTTGTCCTTGGCCACGTTGAGCATCGTGGGCAGGTTGTTCCCGCGCACTGAGAAGGGCAGGTCGGTGAAGCGGCCGCCCTTGAGAAACTTGGGGGAGAAGCCGGCGTAGGGTCCGAACAGCAGGTAGTCCTTGCCGTCGACGACACGTGTGTCGAGGTGGGGCACCGACATAGCCGGGGCGCCGAAGGATGCCTGGCCGTAGACCTTGGCCTGGTGGCGGGCGACGAGGTCGGGGTTCGAGGTCCGCAGGAAGATGCCGGAGACAGGGAAGCCGCCGTAGCCGCGCCCCTCGGGGATGCCCGACTTCTGCAGCAGCGGCAGAGCACCGCCGCCGGCGCCGACGAAGACGAACTTCGCGTTGACCTTGTGGGTCTCATGGGAGAGGAGGTCCTTGACGGTGACGACCCAGCCGTCGGAGGAGCGTTCGAGGTCGGTGACCTGGTGGCTGGTGCGGATCGTGGCACCCTTGTCGCCGACATAGTTCAGCAGCTGATGTGACAGCGAACCGAAGTCGACGTCCGAGCCGATCTTCGTGCGCGAGATGCCATTGACCTGACCGGGTCCGCGGCCCTCGAACATCAGCGGCAGCCACTCGGCCTGGGTGTCCGGATCGTCGGTGTACTCCATCTCGGAGAACAGCGGATTGCGGACCATCTGCTCGTAGCGGTTCTTGATGTAGTCGCGTCCCTTCTCGCCACGGCCGTAGCTGATGTGAGGGACCTGGTTGATGAAGGACTTCGGCTGTGCCAGGACGCCGTTGTCGACGAGGTGCGACCAGTACTGGCGGGAGTGATGGAACTGCTCGTTGATCTGCGAGGCCTTCGCGAGGTCGATGTGGCCGTTCTCGTCCTCAGGAGTGTAGTTGAGCTCGCACAGGGCGGCGTGTCCGGTGCCCGCGTTGTTCCACGGATCGGAACTCTCCTCGGCGACATAGTCGAGCTTCTCGTAGACCCGGATATCCCATTCGGGCTGAAGTTCGGTCAGCATGGCACCAAGAGTGGAGCTCATGATGCCGCCGCCGATCAAGACAACGTCAACCTTTTCCTGCGTTGAGGGCATTTCGACTCTCATCCTTCGTCACTGACTACAAGTATTCGACTCACAGACTACTCTCCGCGTCAGGTGAACCAGTAACCCGCCCCCGGGCGCAGGAGTCCCATGCGAGGAACCTCACAGCCGATGTTCGTCCGCAGCGTGAGGCATTTTCCGACCATTCGGACTTTTAGCCCCTGGACGCCTTGTGTCGCCCGCCACAGGATGTGCAAATATGGGCACATGTCGAATCACTTCCTTCTTCGTGATGCCCTGGCCGAATTCCCGCCCTATGTGCCGGGCAAACCCCCGGCCAGCGCACCAGGTCTGAAACCGTACAAGCTGTCCTCGAACGAGAACCATCTGGCACCGCTGCCGGGTGTCACCGACGCGATCGCAGACGCCGGGCGGGTGCCCGCGAACTACCCCGACCCGAAGTCGACGAAGCTGGTGACCGCTATCGCTGCCCACCTCGACGTCGATGAGGCCGAGGTCGTCCCCGGCGCAGGGGCCTCAGAGATCCTCTCCGCACTGACGAACATCACCCTCGAAGCCGGCACCTCGGTCGTCTACCCATGGCCCTCCTTCGAGATGTACCCGATCCTCGCCTCGGCGCGTGGTGCGGAGAAGCGCCCCGTGCCCCTGCTCGAAGACGGTCGGCACGACTTCCAGGGCCTGGTCGCCGCCATCGATGACACGACCCGCCTCATCCTGCTCTGTTCGCCCAACAACCCGACCGGACCGTCGGTCTCGACGTCCGAGCTCGACGGCTTCATGGCCGAGGTCCCAGCCGAGGTCATCGTCGTCCTCGACGAGGCCTACTTCGAGTTCGCCACCGCCGCCGAGGTGGTCGATGGGATGGATGCCTACCGGAAGTTCCCGAATCTGGTGCTGGCACGGACCTTCTCCAAGGCACATGGCCTGGCCGGTCTGCGTGTGGGCTACGGCGTCGCCGACCCGAGGATCGCAAGCGCATTGCGTCAGGTGATCGCACCCTTCAGCGTCACCTCGGCGGCACAGGTCGCTGCCGAGGAATCGCTGTCGCGCAATGATGAGGTCCTCGTCCGAGCCAAGGAGGTCGCGGCCACCCGTGACCAGCTCGAACAGGACCTGCGAGATGCCGGGCTCACCGTCTCCGACTCCCAGGGAAACTATGTGTGGGTCAGCTTCGGCGCAGAGGATGCACAGGCATTCGAAGCCGCGTGTGCCGAGCAGGCCGTCGCCATCCGGCGTCTGAGCGGGGGAGTTCGGATCAGCATCGGCGCCGACGAAGCACTCGAGAGAGTGCGTGAGGTGGCCAAGTCCTTCGCAGAGTCCAGAACCGCATGAGCATCACAGCCCAGACTCCGATGCAGGACCTCGAGGCTCGGCTGAGCCCCGGCGCCCTTGTCACGGACCGCGATATCATCGACAGCTATGCCGTCGACAGGGCCCTGTTCTGCCCCGCCGGGCAGGCACTGGCCTTGGTGCGGGCGCGAACGGTCGACGATGTCGCGGCGGTGATGGTCTTCGCCACCGAGCATCGCATTCCTGTGGTCACTCAGGGTGCACGGACCGGGCTTTCGGGTGCCGCCAACGCAGTCGATGGCTGCCTGCTGCTCAATGTCGCCGGGATGGACGAGATCCTCGAGATCGACGCGGTCAACCAGACCTGTCGGGTCCAGCCCGGGGTCATCAATCAGGACCTCAAAACGGTGCTGGCCGAACACGGATTGTCCTATCCTCCCGATCCCGGGTCGGTGGCGATCTCGACGATCGGCGGCAATGTCGCCACCAACGCCGGCGGAATGTGCTGTGTGAAGTACGGCGTGACCAAGGACTACGTGCGCGCCATGACCGTGGTGCTCGCCGACGGCACCGTGACGAAGCTGGGGAGACAGACAGCCAAGGGTGTTGCCGGACTGGACCTGGCGGCCCTGTTCGTGGGGTCCGAAGGTACTTTGGGCACCATCGTCGAGGTGACGCTGGCCCTGAAACCGGCACTGCCCTCGCCGATCACCGCAGTCGGAATGTTTCCCGATACTGAGTCCGCCGGTCGTACAGTCACGGAGTTCATGGGGTCAGGGGCCAGCCCGTCGCTGCTCGAACTCCTCGACGGCCCCACAGTGAAGATGGTCAACGCCTACGGTGACTTCGGTCTGCCTGACGATGTCGGTGCGCTGCTGCTTGTCCAATCGAATGCCAAGGGCGCCGGAGCTGTTGAGGAGCTCGAAGCCTTCCAGCGCGTCGCCGAAGCCAACGGCAGCAGTGAGGTCTTCGTCTCCGATGACCCGGCCGATTCCGAGATGCTTGTCGCTGCCCGTCGTGCGGTGGGGCCGGCGATGGAGAAGTATGCGCACACGCGTGGTGGGGGAGAGCTCATCGACGATGTCTGCGTGCCGCGTTCGGCTCTCGGGGAGTTCTTCGAGAAGCTGCGCCTCATCGATGCTCGATTCGACGTTGAGGTCGCCACCGCAGGTCACGCCGGCGATGGGAACATGCATCCCTCTGTCGTCTTCGACGCCGGTGATGAGGATCAGGTGTCGCAGGCACAGGAGGCGTTCGCCGCGATCATGCAGCTCGGTCTCGATCTGGGTGGCACGATCACCGGTGAGCATGGAGTCGGGTACCTCAAGCGTGAGTGGTTGAGCAACGAGCTCGATGCCGGGGCACTGCTGATGCATCAGCAGATCAAGGATGCCATTGACCCTTCGGGGATCCTCAATCCGGGGAAGATGCTCGGCTGAGCTCTCTCGCCGAGGCGGCAAGAGAAGCGATGTCGCCCGGCGTCGTCCGGCAGCAGCCGCCGATGATGCAGGCACCGGAGGACACCCACGATGACAGGGGCGCCGGGCTGGCGTCGAACGCCGCACCTTCGCGCCATTCCATCGTCGCTGCATCGTAGGTCTCACCCGAATTCGGATAGGCGATGAGCGGAAGGTCCGTGGCGCTCGCCAAAGCTTTCAGTGCGGGTGAGACCAGCGATGGGCGCACGCAGTTGACGCCCAGTGCACGGATCATGGGTGAACCGGCAACCGCCTCGGCGAGGTCGATCAGGGGTGTCCCGTCGGCCATGTGATGACCATCGGCCAAGGTCACGCTCAGCCACGCAGGAACGCCGAACTCTGCGGCCAGTCCTGCGAGCACCCTGGCTTCCGGAAGCGAGGGCTGAGTCTCGATGGCCAGCAAGTCGGCACCAGCACTGACCAGGGCCTCGATGCGCGGGCGATGGAAATCAGTGAACTCGGCATCGCTCAAGCTGTAGTCGCCGGTGTACTCGGCGCCATTGCCGATAGCGGCCCCATACGGTCCGACGGAACCGGCGACGAGGGCGGCGCCAGCTCGGGCGGCAACCTCCACGCTGGTCGCGATGAGTCCACGCCCCTCCTCGGCGGAGATCGATGCCCGCTCGAAACCCAAGGGGGTCGCCTGATAGCTGGCGGTCGTGACGATCCGGGCACCCGCGCGGATGAAGTCGGCGTGCACCTCGCCGAGCGTGTCAGGGGAATCCCGGAGCAGGGCCGCCGACCACAGCTCATGGCGCAGATCGATGCCGCGGGACTCGAGCGCAGTGCCCAGGCCGCCGTCGATGATGATGGGTTCGCCGCTGACTTCCGCGGCCCGGAGCATCTGGATGAAGGTTGTCGACATGCTCCCAGTTAAACTTGTCAGGTGACCCGAATCGAATCCTCCGCAGAATCTGAGACAGCCTCCTCAAACGACGGCAGCGCCGACGCCCCGGCCATCAACGACCGCTCCCGATTCGGGTTCGAGATCGGAACTCGCCTCGACGAGGGTGGGCGCACAGGCGTCATCCACACCCCGCACGGTGACATCGCGACTCCCGCGTTCATTCCTGTCGGCACCAAGGCCACGGTCAAGGCCGTGCGCCCCGACGAGGTGGAAGAATTCGGCGGTCAGGCGGTGCTCTCGAACGCCTACCACCTCTACCTGCAGCCAGGGTCCGAGCTCGTCGATGAGGCCGGCGGACTGGGAAAATTCATGAACTGGCCCGGCCCGACGTTCACCGACTCGGGCGGATTCCAGGTCATGAGCCTGGGCTCGGGTTTCAAGAAGGTCATCTCGATGGAGTCGACGGGGGAGCAGAACGATGATCTCGTTGCCGTCGGCAAGGAACGAATGTCGAATGTCGACGACGACGGCGTGACCTTCAAATCCCACCTCGACGGCAGCATGCACCGTTTCACCCCCGAGGTCTCCATGCGGGTCCAGCACGAACTGGGCGCCGACATCATGTTCGCCTTCGATGAGCTGACGACGCTGGTCAACACCCGCGGCTACCAGGTGCTGTCCTTGGAGCGCACCCGCCAGTGGGCACTGCGCTGCATCGAGGAGCACAAGCGGCAGACCGAAGCGCGCACGCACCGGCCCTACCAGGCGCTGTTCGGCGTGCTCCAGGGCGCACAGTATGAGGACCTGCGACGTAAGGCCGCGAGCGACCTGGGCGCGATGGACTTCGACGGCTTCGGCATCGGAGGCGCTCTGGAGAAGGAGAATCTCGGCACGATCATCCGCTGGGTATGCGAGGAGCTGCCGGAGAACAAACCCCGCCACCTGCTGGGCATCTCGGAGCCCGATGACCTGTTCGAGGCGATCAAGACCGGTGCTGACACCTTCGACTGCGTCTCGCCCTCGCGCGTTGCCCGCAATGCGGCCATCTACACGCGCGACGGGCGCTACAACCTCACCGGAGCGAAGTATCGACGGGACTTCGGCCCGCTTGACCCGGACTGCAAGTGCTACACCTGTGAGAACTACTCGCGGGCCTACCTGAGGCATCTGTACAAGGCGAAGGAGATGCTCTTCTCCACCCTGTGCACGATCCACAACGAGTACTTCGTCGTCAATCTCGTCGCCGAGATCCGACGGTCCATGGAAGAGGGCCGCTTCTCCGCACTCGAGACCGAGGTGCTCGGCCGCTACTACGCGAAGCAGCGCAGCTAGGCTGCCTCGCCGCCACCGGGCAGTTCGTAGCTGGGCTCGTGCTTCTTCACCAGCTTGATCACCCGGTAGGTGACGGGCATGAGGATGACTTCGACGGCGACCTTGTAGACGAAGCCGAAGACGATGTAGTTGATGAAGTCGAGGCCGGGGATGACGCCGGCGAAGGCGATGACGCAGAACAGCAGGGTGTCGACGAACTCACCGACGCCCGTCGATGTCAGCAGACGGACCCATAGCTTCTGCTCGCCCATCCGCTTCTTCACGGCCACGAGCACATAGGAATTGAGCAGCTGCCCGAAGAAGTATCCGATCAGCGATGCTGCGACGATGCGTGGGTAGAAGCCGAGGACAGCGGCGAACGCGTCCTGGTTCTCATAGCCCGGTCCCGGCGGTGAGATGAGCACGAGCCAGAACACGAAGGTCGCCAGGATCTGCAGCCCGAAGCCGGTGATGACGGCCTTGCGGGCGGCCTTGAAACCGTAGACTTCGCTGATCACGTCGCCGAGGATGTAGGCGATGGGGAACAGGAAGGCACCGCCGTCGGTGACTACGGGTCCGAACCCGATGACCTTCGTCGCGGAGATGTTGGAGATGATGAGGATCGCCGAGAACACGGCGAGGATCACCGCGTAGTAGCGCCCCCTGGAGGAGGCGAAGGCCGCAAATCTGCTCGCAGCGCTCAGCGCATTCGAGCCTTCAGGGCTCGGCTCTTCCGAGCCTTCAGCCTTCGGCACCTTCTTCGACAACAGTGATTTCCTTCCCTCCGGTGATCGCCAGCAGCTGCTCGTATGAAAGCGGCATCACCGAATTCGGTGTGCCGGCGGCAGCCCAGAGAACAGGATAGTCCTTCAGCGCGGTGTCGACATACGTGGGAATCGGCTGCGGGTGTCCACAGGGCGCGACACCGCCGATGACCTGGCCCGTTGCGGTGCGCACGAGGTCCTTGTCTGCTCGGTCAAGGGAGTCCGCGCCGATGAGCCCGGCCACGTGCTCAGTGTCCACGCGGTGACGTCCCGAGGTCATGATGAGCACCGGCTCCCCGCCGGAGGCGAAGATCAGGCTGTTGGCGATCGCGCCGACCTCGACACCGACCTTCTCCGCCGCCGAGGCTGCAGTGGGCGTGGCATCGGTGAAGAGTCTGATCTGCGGCTCGATCCCCTTCCCCTCGAGGACCTTGGCGACTTCAGCATGGTTGCGGTGTTCCTGTGGTTCGACGGCTTCGACCTCAGTGGGCTCTTCGACGGATTCGACCGGTTCCTCCACCGGCTCCGCCAGCCCGCGACGGCGCAGCAGCGGCGCCACATCAGGGCGTGTTCCGAAGAACCGTTCGATCGCGCTCATCGGATCGATGGAGAAGCCGGGGGCCAGTATCGCTTCGCGGAAGGCATCGCCGGCCTCACGGTTGAGTCCGCCTTGAGCGTCGAACCATTCGCTGACCCAGGCCGCAATGACCTCCGAATAGAGGTAGGAGTAGTAGCCGGCGGCATAGCCTGAGGCGAAGATGTGGCCGAAGTAGGTGGTGCGATAACGGGGTGGAACGAGAGTGGTGAACCCGGCAGCGGCGAGGACCTCGGATTCGAAGGAGAGGACGTCGGTGATGTGCTCGCCGGCTTCAAGGGAATGCCACGACAGGTCGAGCATGGCCGCGGCGAGGTATTCGGTCGTGTCGAATCCCTGCCCGAACTTCTCGCTTTCGATGAGGGCTGTGACCAGCGATTCGGGCATCGGCTCGCCCGTGTCGACGTGTTTGGCGTAGTGGGGGAGGACCTGTGGGTGGAAGCGCCACATCTCATTGAGCTGAGATGGGAATTCCACGTAGTCGCGTGGAACGGCGGTGCCGGCTGTCGACGGGTAGGTCGAGTTCGCGAACAGGCCGTGGAGGACGTGGCCGAATTCGTGGAAGAAGGTGTTGAGCTCGGTGGGGTTGAGCAGCGTCGGTCGGCCCTCGCCGGGCTTGGCCAGGTTGAGTGAGAGGGTGACGACAGGCAGGTGCCCGGTCAGTCGTGAACTCGTGACCAACTCGCCCATCCAGGCGCCGCCGCGCTTCGTATCCCGAGAATACGGGTCGAGGAGGATGAGCCCCAGGGTGCGTTCATTGGCGTCCGTGACCTCGAAGGAGCGAACATCTTCGTGCCAGCCGACGACTGACTCGCGTGGGGCGAAGGTGATTCCGTAGAGGCCCGTTGCGGCGCGGAAGACGCCCTCTTTGAGGACAGTGTCGAACTCGAAGTACTTGGCCACCTCGTCGGCATCGATGCCGAACTCATCTGCCCGGTATCGCGCTAGCTGGTGTTTGACATCCTCGGATGCGACATCATCGAGGCCGTAGCGGTCTTTGACCTGCGCCAACTCTGCCGCCAACTGAGCGTTGGCCGGGGCGATGAGTGAGGAGACGATGTCCGCGGCCGCATCGGGTCCGCCGGCGGTCTGGTTGTCGACTGCGAATGAAGAGTACGAGGGGTATCCCAACAGTTTCGCCTGCAGCGCTCGCAGCGCTGTGGTGTCGGCCACCTGGGTGCGGGTGTCGCCTTCGCCGCCTCGAGCGCCGCGCGAGGTTGAATTGCCGAGCACCAGTCTGCGGGTCTCGGCGGATTCCAGGGACTCGAGGACGAGCTGCTGAGTGAAGTTGTTCAGCGGCAGCAGATACCCGTCCGTGCCGCGTTCGGCGGCCCGGGTCGCGGCGGCGGCGACCTGGTCCTCGCTCAGCCCGGTCAGCTGCTGCGCGTCGCGGAGATGGACTGCGAGATCCCGGGTGTCCTTCTGCAGTGCACGGGAGAACGAGGTTGCCAAGGTCGTGAGTTCGGCCGCGATCGTGCTCATCTGATCCCGCTCCTCTTCGCCGAGGCGGGCTCCCGCACGCACGAACTCCTCGACTGTGAGCTCCTGCTGACGCTTGTCCTCGGGGTTGAGATCGCTGGAGGGGACCTGTTCGATGCGGTGGAAGAGATCGACGTCGAGGAAGATCCGGGTCCGTGCCGCGGACAGGCGGTCCCACACCTCGGCGACGGCATCGGCGAGTTCGGGACGGAAATGATTCGACTCCACGGCGCTCACCACGGCCGCGATCCGGGCCATGGGAATGGTCGCGGATTCGAAGCGCACGGTTGTCGACACGAACGTCGGATCGTTCTCATCACCGATGATGTCTTCGACCTCGGACCGCGCGAAGTCGGTGGCCGCCCTGACCGCAGCGATCAGTGATGCCGGAGTGACCGCGGAGAAGTCGGGCAGTGAGAAGTCGCCCTGTGGGTCGAGGAAAGCCTCCCAGACATCGATGCTGTTCGGATCGGAGCTCATCGTCGACGTACCACTTTCTACACGGTTGAAGGTTTGTGCCAGGTCTCGCCCTCGATCCTAACGCGTGAACACGCTGAAGCGCATGGTCGCTGGTTACACTTGTCACCATGGGCAAAGGGCAGGGAAAGACGCTGACTCTCAACAGCGCATTCCGGGTCGGCTTCACCGGAACGCTCGGAGTGGGACTCGCATTCGGGCTGATCACGGCGCTGCAGTCCGTGGCGACTGTCATCATCTACATCGGCCTGGCCCTGTTCCTCGCGCTCGGCCTCGAACCGATCGTGTTGTGGCTGGTCGAACGCAAGCTGCCCCGGTCCCTGTCGGTCGTCCTCGTCGTTCTGGCGTTCCTCGCCATCGTCGCCGGGGCCGTGCTGCTCATCGCCCCTGCCGTCATCAGCCAGATCCAGCAGTTCATTGGCGATCTTCCGGACATCGTCGCGAGCCTGGCGGCCACGGGGTGGGTCGCCGACCTCGAACAGAGGTTCACCGGAGCCGTCGATCTCGACAAGATCTTCGCCAACCTCGGTGAGTGGGCATCCGACCCGAAGAACGTGGTGTCGTTGGGCGGCGGGGTCGTGTCCATCGGAGCCGGCATTCTCAGCTTCCTCGCCGGTGTCGTCATCGTCGTCATCCTCACCATCTACTTCGCCGTGACGATGCCGACGATCAAATCGGCCATGCTCTCCATCGTCGCTGCGAGCTCCCGACCGACCGTCGAATCCGTCACTGAGGAAGTCACCCGATCCATCGGACGCTACGTTCTGGGACAGGTGTCCTTGGGCATCGTCAACGGTGTGTGCTCGGCGATCTTCCTCACCATCATCGGTGCCCCGCTGCCGGCGCTGCTGGCGTTCATCGCGTTCCTCGCCTCGCTCATCCCGCTCGTCGGCCCGATCACCGGTGCGATCATCATCACCGGATCCTGCCTCATGGTCTCACCCGGCCTGGGGATCGCCGTCGGAATCTACTACCTCGTGTACATGCAGGTGGAGGCGTACCTGCTCAGCCCCCGCATCATGAAGACCGCGGTCAATGTGCCCGGTGCGCTCGTCATCATTGCGGCCATCGCCGGCGGCACCCTGGGCGGAGTCCTCGGCGCCGTGGTCGCTGTGCCCGTGGCCGCCTCGGGAATGATCATCATCCGCAAGGTCGTCGTGCCCGCGCAGGATAAGCGGTAGCAGCTAGTCCTGGTCGTCGGTGCGGTTTCGGCGGCTGCGGACGATGAGTCCGATGACGTACCTGACCAGGTAGTAGGTCATGAAGTATGCGACCGCGATGACGACGACGGCCGTCAACAGATCTCCGTTGCCCATCACAGGCAGGCCGACGAACACCGCGACCGTGAATGCCGCGAGATATGGAATCAGGCGGAGAACCGGGCTGTCGACATCGCTCATGTTCGTCAGCGTACCAAGTGCCGGTCCCCTCGCCGAGGACGCCCTGCCTGATCATGGTCATGCCGTTGGTGTGGGCCTGCGTCGCACCCGGTCAGAGGAAATGACAGCGGAACTTGGGCTCATCTGCTGAGACGTGCCTGTAGTATGGAAAACGGCATGATATGTGGCACGCATCACAGATGGGATCAATCATCATGGCGCTCCAGCAGAAACCCACCCTAGTCTCAAAGATCTTCGCCGAATTCCTCGGCACCTTCGTCCTCGTCTTCGGCGGCTGCGGCGCGGCCGTATTCGCAGCAAAGGTCGTCGGTGACGACGGCATCAATATGGGCATCGGATTCCTCGGCGTCGCGCTGGCGTTCGGTCTCACCGTCGTCGTCATGGCCTACGCCGTCGGACATGTCTCCGGTGGACACTTCAATCCCGCAGTGACGCTGGGCTGTGTACTTGCGGGCAGGACCCCGGTCAAGGACGCCGTTCCCTACTGGATCACACAGCTCGTCGCAGGAATCGTCGCCGGTGGAGTCGTTCTCCTCATCGCCTCGGGCAATCCCGACTATTCGCTTGCGAAGGACGGACTGGCGACGAACGGCTATGGAGAATTCTCCCCGAACGGATTCTCCTTGGTCAGCGTCCTCGTCGCCGAGTTCGTCCTCACCGCCATCTTCCTCTACGTCATCCTCGGGGCGACCGACGACAGGTCCCCGGTCGGAATGGCTCCTCTGGCGATCGGCCTCTCACTCACACTCATCCACCTCGTGGCCATTCCGGTGTCGAACACCTCGGTCAATCCGGCACGTTCCTTCGGTGTCGCGGTATTCGCCGGTGGAGACGCGCTCGGTCAGGTGTGGGTGTTCTTCCTCGCACCGCTCGCTGGTGCCGCCGTCGCCGGACTCACCTATAATCTTCTGTTCCCGAAGGCTGCCGAAGTTCCGATCACCGAGGGCGGATGACGCTGCCACCCTGGCCCGCGGAGGCACTGGTCTCTGGGCAGGTTCTGCTGCGAGCAGTGGACGCGCGGGACGTCGCAATGGCTCGGCAGCTGTCGACCGATCCCTATGTGCCGCAGACGGGTTCACTGCCAGGAGACGCCACCATGCAGGAAGCCAGTGACTGGGTCGAACGCCAGCAGGGTCGTCATGCAGAGGGAGCTGGCTTCTCCTTCACGATTGCGCGTCGAACCGATGATTTCGCGATCGGTCACTGCGGTCAGCTGGTCGGCGGCGAACGTCGCGACATGATCCTGTATTCCTCGGTACGGCGGGGGCACTCCACGAGGTGACCCACCCCATGACCGACTTGCTCGATATGGACTACCCATTCACCGGCCGATGGCTGGTCCAGAACAGTCCCGCCGACCGGGTGCCGAGTCACGGCACGACCCTCTTCGCGACCTCATACGCAATCGACTTCGTGCCGGTCGATGGCTCTGGGAGATCGGCGCCCTTCACCTTCGACTCCCTCCTCCGTCCGGAACCTCCGGAGAACTTTGTCGGCTTCGGCCGTCCGGTGCTCTCTCCGGTCGCAGGAACTGTCGTGGCCTCTCATGACGCTGAGCGTGATCATCTCTCGTACCGCGGTGTCCCTTCGATCGGATACTCGCTGACGCAGGCCCGCCGTGCCGGCGCGGGCTGGCTTGCGCTCGCCGGCAATCACGTCATGATCAGATGCTTCGGCGGTATAGTCTCGCTCTGCCATCTCCAGCATCGCAGCACACGGGTTCGGGCAGGGCAGCACGTTGAGATCGGCGAGGAGATCGGCCGGTGTGGAAACTCCGGCAACAGCACCCAACCGCACCTACATGTCCAAGCGTTCGACCGTGTCGACGTTGACCACGCCGTGGCTGCGCGCATTGCGTTCAGAGGCGCCTTGCCGTCGAACGGTTCGATCGTCTCGGGTAGAACGCTCGAATGAGAACCCGCCGACCAACTGGCCCTTATGTACGTGATAAACAATGATCGGTATAACTTGATCATGGTCACCGACTCCGCCTCTGAGTACGACCGGCCGATCTGAATCATCCTTGTGGCTTGATGCCGGACACTGAAGAATGTGCCCATGGCCGACAAGTTTCCGGATTGGGGCTTCGACAGATCGCTGGTGATCAAAGCGCCGGCTGCCCAGGTCTGGCCGCACGTGGCAGACCCGATTCGGTTGAGCAGATGGTGGTGTCCGCCGCCGACAGTGCAGATCGACTTCGAACCACGAGTCGGCAGCCCCTACGAGGAGCACTACAGCGACCGCGCCTACGAGTATGTGCTCGCTGGTGAGATCACTGTCTTCGACGAGCGGCGCTGCTTCGCGATCCTTCGTTGGACGAATGGGCGCTTCGGCCGATCCGACAGTGTCGAGATCACGCTGCAGCCTCAGGGCAAGGATACGAAGGTGACCATCGTACATTGCTTTGACGACATTCCAATCGAACGCCGAGGCGAAGCGCGTGACTTCTTCGCCGACGGGTGGGACTTCAGCCTCGAACTCCTCCGGCGAAATATAATCAGAACCGACTAGAACCAGCTTTGTCGTCTGTCGTACCTGGTGCCGAACGCATCCTGCATGAGAACGGCGAACATCTCCGTCATACGGACAGCGACACTCGCATGCTCAGCGATCAGGTCGGCGCCCTTTCCACCGAGAGCTGCGCGAACCGGCTTCAGCGCTGAGGCTGCCGGATCAGCTGCTGCAGCACGCAGCAGCTCCAACCGCCTGGACCCGGAGGTGTATCCGAGTTCGAACAGCGTCCAGTGAAACAGGTGCATGAGGCCGGTGTCACGGTCGAAGCCGCGATGAGTGGACAGCGATGACTCCTCGTCCGCGGTGAGATCGAAATCGCGGTGGAGCGAGAGTCCGAAATCCGTGAAGATCAGTCTGCCGTCGTGGATGAGGATGTTTCCCGGATGCACGTCGAAGTGGTGGAATCCCTGCTTCTCCATCCACGCCGTGGCATCGATGATCTGTCCCACGGCCTCAGCAAACACCGTCGATCCGCTGCCTTCGGCCACGCTTCGGCGCACCCACGACCCCAAGGTCTCAGGGACATGTTCAAGGAAGAGCACCATACTTGTGGGCGCGGACGTCATCTCGGAGAGCTTCGTCTCAACTTGAGGCCAAGAGGTGCCCCATCGGTGCTTCGGGCCGTCTCCGTCGAATTCGCTGAGGTCGGATTCGCACTTCAGCTCGACGACTCTCCACCCGAGCAGGAGTGGAAAGAAGTCTGTCTCCCCGGAGCGGACCCAATCGGAGGTGAGCGTGTGTGCTGACAGCTCGCGCCCGACACCATGCGCCGGGCTCCCGATCCCGTAGTGGCTGACAAACGGCAGTCCAGTGTGATTGCGGGTGGCGGTCGGATCCGAGGCTTCGCTGTGTGTGAGTGGAAGCTGCTTGATGAAGACAGGAGCTCCATCGATCTCAGCAGTTCTCGTGGTTCCACCGATGCCGACCCCTGCTATCTCAGCGGCGTCGACGAGCGCACATACCTGTGAATCATCGAGTCTGTGGATCTCGGCAGAGATTCTACGGGCACTGTCCACGCGCGGAGTCATGACCTTACGCTGAAGCCGATCGTGTTTCCGGGTGATCCCTCGCCTGCTCTTGTGAAGAGAGCATAGAGCGATTCGCGATCGGCGGGAGAGAACGGTCCGACATCCATGGAGTCATTCTCTCAACTTCACCTCGAAATCGTGCAGGTTCACCTCGAAATCGTGCAGGCTATTGTTCGTACACTCTCTCCGCCCTATGGTGAGAGGACACGGACTCGTCCGCTCCGCGCAGTCGACCACGACCATGCCCTGCACGCGAAACAATGCGTGCGATGCGAGCGGATGGACTCACACGAAGGAGTGTCATGGCAGTCTACTCAGCACCCGGTACCGAAGGTTCGCTCGTCACGTTCAAGTCGCGCTACGAGAACTACATCGGAGGCGAGTGGGTGCCGCCGAAGAACGGCGACTACTTCGACAACATCACTCCCGTCACCGGACAGGCATTCACAGAGATCCCCAGTTCCACCGCCGACGATATCGAAACCGCCCTCGATGCGGCCTGGGCAGCAGCACCGGCTTGGGGGAAGACCTCGGTCACCGAGCGCTCGAACATCCTCCTCAAGATCGCTGATCGCATGGAAGAGAATCTTGAGATGCTCGCGGTCGCCGAGACCTGGGACAACGGCAAGGGCATCCGCGAACCACTGGCCGCCGACATCCCACTGGCCATCGACCACTTCCGCTATTTCGCCGCAGCGATCCGGGCCCAAGAAGGTGGCCTGTCGCAGATCGACGACGACACCGTGGCCTATCACTTCCACGAACCGCTCGGCGTCGTCGGACAGATCATCCCGTGGAACTTCCCCATCCTCATGGCCACGTGGAAGCTGGCACCGGCGCTCGCCGCAGGCAACTGCGTCGTCCTCAAGCCCGCCGAGCAGACTCCGGCCTCGATCCTCATCCTGGCTGAACTCGTCGGCGATCTGCTGCCACCCGGTGTCCTCAACATCGTCAACGGCTTCGGCGTCGAGGCAGGCAAACCCCTGGCCTCGAACAAGCGGATCAAGAAGATCGCGTTCACCGGTGAGACGACGACCGGTCGTCTGATCATGCAGTACGCCTCGCAGAACATCATCCCGGTCACCCTGGAGCTCGGCGGCAAGTCACCGAACATCTTCTTCGAAGACGTCCTCGCCGCCGACGACAGCTACCGCGACAAGGCGCTCGAAGGCTTCGCGATGTTCGCACTCAATCAGGGTGAAGTCTGTACCTGCCCGTCTCGCGCTCTCGTCCAGGAGTCGATCTTCGATGACTTCGTCGCAGCCGGTGTCGAGCGTGTGCGTGCGATCAAGCAGGGCAATCCGCTCGACACCGATACCCAGGTCGGCGCGCAGGCCTCGAATGATCAGTACGAGAAGATCATGTCCTACCTGCAGATCGGCAAGGACGAAGGTGCCGAGGTGCTCATCGGCGGTGACAAGGCCGAACTCGAAGGAGATCTCTCAGGCGGTTTCTACGTCCAGCCCACCATCTTCAAGGGCTCGAACAATATGCGGATCTTCCAGGAGGAGATCTTCGGTCCTGTCGTAGCACTGACCTCGTTCAAGGACTACGACGACGCCATCACCACCGCCAACGACACGCTCTACGGTCTGGGGGCCGGCGTCTGGGCCCGCACCGGCAACATCGCCTACCGTGCTGGCCGTGACATCCAGGCCGGCCGTGTCTGGGTGAACAACTATCACGCCTATCCGGCCCATGCCGCGTTCGGCGGATACAAATCATCGGGAATCGGCCGAGAGAACCACCTGATGATGCTCGACCACTACCAGCAGACGAAGAACCTGCTGGTCAGCTACTCGGAGAACGCACAAGGATTTTTCTGATGAGTGAATCGACACAGACAGCAGCACTGGAATCCACCCCCACCATCGGCGGGGAGGAGAAATCCCGGGTTGCCATGACACAGGCCGCCGTCGACCTCCTCGGCGAACTGGTCGCCAAACACGGTCAACTGATGTTCCACCAGTCGGGTGGCTGCTGCGACGGGTCCTCGCCGATGTGCTTCCCGGAAGGCGACTTCCTCACCTCCGATGCGGACGTCCTGCTCGGACACTTCGAACTGCCCATCGACGACAGCGAGAAGTCCGGCATCGACTTCTGGATGTCGGTCGAGCAGTTCGAATACTGGAAGCACACACATCTGACGGTCGATGTGGTGCCCGGACGGGGAAGCGGCTTCAGCGTCGAGTCACCGACGGGCAATCGCTTCATCATCCGGTCGACGCTCATGGACGTCGGCTGACGCCAGTCAGTTCGCCTGGCGCTTCTGCTCTGCGCCGAGGTGGCGCTTCGGTGCCGCTCGGATGTGGGCTCGTTCTCCCTGCTTGCCGACGAGGCTGAGGAATTCGACCGGTCCTGAGCTGGTGGCGCCGAACCAGTGCGGAGTGCGAGTGTCGAACTCGGCGGCCTCGCCCGGTTCGAGGATGAGGTCGTGTTCGCCCAGGACGAGTCGGAGTCTGCCGTTGAGGACGAACGCCCAGTCATAGCCGTCATGGGTGCGCAGCTCGGGCACTGCCTCGTCGTCCCCGGCGGGAAGGATGAATTTGTAGGCCTGGATGCCCCCGGCCCGACGAGTCAGGGGCAGGATGGTCCGACCGTCACCACTGGGGATCGGACGCAGATTGATGCGCGGATCCCCGGTCGGGGGAGCATCGACGAGCTCGTCGAGAGTGGCACCGAATGCGCGCGCCAGGGGCAGAAGCTGTTCGAGGCTGGGGCGGCGGTGACCAGCCTCGAGCCGGGACAGTGTGCTGATCGAGATGCCGGTCTCTTCGGAAAGATCGGTCAGAGTGATGCCGCGGCGCTGTCGCAGCTGCTTCAAGCGTGGTCCGACAGCATCGAGGGTGCGGTCCATGAGTTCATCCATGCTCACAATTTTGCCATTCGGCAAACGCATTTGCAATGGCGAGTAATGCTTGTCACCATCGAGGTAGTGGAACGTCGCAGAGGCAGTTCCTGATTTCTTGGGAGGACGAGAGACATGGCAGGGAATATGAGCGCGGCAGGGAATAAGAGCGCAATCCGAGACGTCGTGATCGTGGGAGCGGGAGCAGCTGGCCTCAGTGCGGCATTGACATCGGCCCGCGCACGCAGGAGCGTGACCGTGATCGACGCGGGTCAACCTCGCAACGCTCCCGCGGATGGAGTGCACGGCCTGCTGGGCCACGAAGGCATCAGTCCTCAGGAGCTGCTGACGAGAGGACGAGAAGAGGTGCTCAGCTACGGAGGGGAGATCATCGACGATGAAGTCGTCGCAGTCAGCGGTGCTGAAGACGGTTTCACGCTCACCCTGCGCGATGGGAGCGCCGTCGAAGGCAGGCGCCTGCTCATTGCGACCGGCTTGGTCGACGAGCTGCCCGAGATCCCCGGTGTCCGCGAGCAGTGGGGCCATGGCGTGCTCCATTGCCCGTACTGCCATGGGTGGGAGGTTCGGGATGGCCGCATCGCAGTCCTCGTCACCACCCCGATGGCCGTCCACAAGGCATTCCTGTTCCGCCAGTGGAGCGACCAGGTGATGCTCTTCGCCGGAGACCACGAGCTGAGCGAGGAGGAGCAGATCAAGCTGCAGGCACTCGACATCCCAGTGATCGAAGGCGGCATCGAGGGCCTCGAAATCATCGACGATACACTCACCGGTGTACGCCTGGACGATGGGCAGGTCGTTGCTGTGGACGCGGTGGTTGTGGCCACACCGATGGTCGCGCGCAGCGAACTGTTCGCGGGCATCGGTCTCGAACCCACGGCACATCCAGCAGGAGCTTTCATCGACACCGAATCCTTCGGACTGACCTCAGTCCCGGGTGTCTGGGTCGCCGGCAACGCCACGGACATCGGAGCACAGGTCAGCGGTGCGGCGGCAGCCGGAGCGCTCGCCGCCCAGCACATCAACACCGATCTCATCTTCAAGGACCTCGACCGTGCAGTGGCAGAGCTGAACGACGAGCGGGCCGGGAGGGCAAGCTGATGACTCACTCATTCGATAAGAACTACTGGGATGACATCTGGGACGGCGAACGAGCTCCCATGATGAGTTCAGACGATCCGAACCCCCACCTGGTCCACGAGATCGGTGAGCTCGAACCCGGGACTGCCCTCGATGCCGGTTGCGGTGCCGGAGCAGAAGCCATCTGGCTGGCGGACAGGGGATGGGATGTCACCGGCGCCGACGTCGCCGACACTGCGCTCAATTATGCCGAGGATCGTGCGGCCGCTGCCGGGATGGCCGGGCGAATCGCATGGGTCCGGGCTGACCTGTCCGTCTGGGTGCCGGAGACGCAGTACGATCTGGTCACCACCCACTATGCGCATCCTGCGATGGGGCAGCTGGACTTCTACGACCGCATCGCCTCCTGGGTGGCACCCGGCGGAACCCTGCTCATCGTCGGCCACCTGCACCGCGGCCATAGCGAATCTCATCCACCTGCAGAAGCCTCAGCCACCGCCGCCTCCATCACGGATCGTCTCGATCCAGCAGTCTGGACCGTCGTCACCGCCGAAGAGTCACAGCGGACGATGGTCGGACCTGGAGGCCGCGCAATCACCATCGACGACGTCGTGGTGAAGGCTGGCCGCGACTGTTGAGCCGGGTCACTTTCCGGGCGCCAGCACCTCCGGCTCTCCCAGGGAGAGCATGAGCCGGTTAGCCCAGTTGAAGAAGGCCGCGCAGTTGAGGACGTCGACGATGTCCCCGTCCTTGAGACCGGCCTCGCGCAGTGCATCCACATGCGCCGGGCCGAACGCCTGGGGCGTGAGTGTGAGCGCCGCGGAGGCCTCGACGACAGCGTCCCAGACCGGGTCGCCGAGGTTCGACGGTGTGTGAATGCCAGTATCCAGCAGCGACTGCACCAGGTCGCGGCGCCCGGATTCCTCCGTGGCCCGATCCGAGTGGATCGAGGCGCAGAACAGGCACCCGTTGAGACGTGAGGCCACGGTCGCGGCAAGCTCGCGTTCGGCCCGGCCGATTCCGTCGGTGGTGTTGAAGAAGATGTCGAGATCGGTCAGCGTCCGGGCTCGTAGAGCCGCAGGATCCCTGGCCAGCAAACGGAAGTAGGGGTTCTTCGCCCGCCCCGCCTCGATCAGAGCCTCGCGCTGGACATCGCTCAGCTCCGCCTCGGCGACGGGCGCGATCCAGGGAACCCACCCCAAACCGGACTGCTGGAACAATGAGGGCCGCTTGAGATCGGGGTAGGAACTGACACGATCGCCTACCCGGGACAGAGCTTCGCTGCCTTTCGAAGAGGCAGCCGGCTCCCTCGCCGAGGTGGTCCCGCCGTCATCGTCGACCGTTTCCTGTGTCTCGTCTGCGACGGGGGCCAGAGCAGCGGCCGGGGCGTGGACCAGTGCCGTCAGTCCGGTGCTGATGCGGATCTGGAAGTTGAGGAACGATACAAGCTGCGCGAGAGTGACGATCGAATCCTCGTCCCATCCGGCATCGAGGAGCAGTGCCATATGTTCGGGACGAGAATCTCGCGGATGCAGGACCAGAAGATGAGCGAATTCGAGCCCGGCGGCCAGCTGTGGACCAAGCGCTTCGGTGGACTTCTTCTCCACCGACAACCATGGTCCGACGACGTTCTCGTCAGCGAGTGCAGCGGATTCGAAGATTCCGTAGGGACCGTGCCCGGATGACCGGGAGCCGAGTTCGAGCAGAGCCTCGTCGAGGAGTTCGGCGATCGCCCAGGAGGCGACCTCATCCTCGTCGCGAAGGAGGTCGCGGTAGAACTCCTCGGCGGCAGGAGACCCCAGCAGCCCGGCGGTGAAGGCGGCGACGGCGTAGCGATCTCGCTGGGAGAATCCCTCGGCCTCGGCAGGTTCCAAGAGAGCTTCGAAGCTGAGCTGCGCATTCTCCTTGGCCTGTGCACGGTGATCGCGGAGAGCATCGAGGGGATCCTGCGCGGCGATTCCCGCCAGGGTGTTGATGATGTCGGTCATGTCAGGCCGCCTGTTCTGTCGTCAATGTCAGTCCCAGAGCCGGTGCCACCTCGGTGGCCAGCAGCTCGATGGATCGCAGGGTGGTCTCATTCGTCGCGGGCACCGAGTGCACCTGGAAGCTGACGTCGGTGGCCTGTGAGAGGACACGGTCTGCCGCGAGGCGTTCGATGACCTGCTCGGGGGTGCCCAGGAAGGTATCCGTGGCGACGAACAGCTCCTCGAGGCTCAGGCCCGAGGTGTCGTAGCCGACGAGGCGGTCTGCCTCGGACCGCAGTGCCGGTTCCGTCAGCGCACGCAGCGCCGGCAGATCCTTGGCCTCGGCGAGGACGGCCGTGCGGGAGGCGAGGATGCGGGGCTCGATCCCCGCAGGCAGGTTCGACAGATAGGTGTCGATGACCGGCAGCTGCACCTCGTCGAGGGGCGCCCCTGGATTGTCCTGCGCACGGGGCTGCGTGCGAGAGAGCATGAGGCCATCACCCGCGGCACCGGCCGCTCCGGCACCGCCGGAGGAGAAGGTGGCCTGCCACACGCGTTCCGAGAGTCTGCGACCGTCAGACCGGCCGGAGGCCTGCGGGTAGAGGGTGTGTCCGGTGTCCAATGATTTCCCCGCCAGCAGAGTCTTCAACGCGGCGAGATTGTCGGCGAAGACTTCGCGCCGGACATCGAAACTGGTGCCGAAGGCCGGGAACGACTTGGGGTTTCCGCCCGAACCGAGTCCGATCTCAAGGCGCCCGCCGGAGAGCACATCGGTGACCGCGACGTCTTCGGCCACACGCACACCGTTCTCCATCGGCAGGGTGATGATCGCCGTGCCCAGTCGAATCCGAGATGTCTGCGCCGCAGCATGGGCGAGGAACACGAGCGGGGAGGGAAGTCCACCCTCGGCCGCGGAGAAGTGGTGCTGGGCGACCCAGGCCGAATCGAATCCGTGGGTCTCGGCCGCCTGGATCTGTTCGAGTGCGAACCGGTAGCGCTGATCGGCTGGAGCGTCCTCGAGCAGACGGGTGAAGAATCCGAGCCGGGGTCCGGGGGAGCTGTTCGTCATCGTGGTGGTCTCATCTTTCTGCGGCTGCGAGCGGTGTCGGATTCTTCGCGTCCTCGCCGCCGTGGAGCATCACGGGGTGGGGGATCGCGTCGATTAGGGTGCGTGTGTAGTGAGTCTGCGGGCGGGCGAAGAGGTCCTCCGTCAGTCCGTTCTCCATCAGGCGTCCCTGCGACATCACCGACACCGTATCAGCGATCTGACGCACGACCGCAAGATCGTGGGAGATGAAGACATATGTGAGACCAAGCTCCACCTGGAGCTCGTCGAGGAGGTCCAGGATCTGGGCCTGCACGGTGACGTCGAGGGCGGAGACCGCTTCATCGAAGACTACGAGCTCCGGACCGGCGATGAGCGCTCGGGCGATCGCCACGCGCTGCAGCTGACCGCCGGAGAGCTCCTGCGGCCGCCGGTCGATGAATTCTGTAGGCAGCGACACCCGGTCAAGGGCCTCGGAGACGAGTCCGGGACGCGAAGTTCTGGTCCCGATGCGGAAATTGCGCAGGGGCTCGGTCAGAATCTGCCGGATCGAGTGCTTCGGATCCAACGCCGAATACGGGTTCTGATGCACCAATTGGACTCTGCGCCGGAAGTCACGACGGCGGACGCGCGCGGCTTTGCCCTTCGCAGAATCAGCGGTGTCGAAATCGCCGATGCGAATGCGCCCGGACTGCGGGGTGAGGAACCCTGCCAAGGCCTTGCCTGTCGTGGTCTTGCCGGACCCGGATTCGCCCACGATCCCGTGTGTGGTCCCGTGTTGAACGCTCAACGAGACGTCGTCGACGCCGATGACCTGATCCTCATTGCGGGCATAGACCTGAGTCAGTCCCTCGACGGCGACGAAGGCTGCCGACGACGAGTCTGCCTGCGAGTCCCCGACGGCCGCGGTGTGGCGCGCCTTCGTCTTCAGTGCCGGAGCATCGGCGAGAAGTCGGGCGGTGTAGTCGGTCGCAGGGTGGGAGAAGATCCGAGCTGCCGGGCCGGCCTCGACGACCTTTCCAGACTGCATGACGACGACATCATCGGCGCGTTCACCGGCGACAGCCAGGTCGTGAGTGATGAATAGGACGCCCATCCCGGTCTCGGCTCGCAGCCCATCGAGGAGATCGAGGACCTGTTTCTGCACGGTCACGTCAAGCGCCGAGGTCGGCTCATCGGCGATGAGCAGACGCGGACGCAGTGCGATGGCCGATGCGATAAGCACCCGCTGACGCATGCCTCCGGAGAGCTCGTGCGGGAACTGGTCGGCTCGCATCTGCGGACGGTCGATGCCGACCTTGGCCAGCAGGTCGATGACTTGGGCGCGGGCGGACTTCCGGTCGGCACGCTTGTGGATTCGCAGCGCCTCAGCGACGGACTTTCCGATGGTCTGCAGGGGGTTGAGGGAACTGCCGGGGTCCTGGGGAACATAGCCGATCTGACTGCCGCGGACTCCCCGCCAGGCGCTGGCGCCCAGCGTACCGAGATCGACCTCGTCTAAGCGGATGTGCCCACCCGTGATCTGCGCGGATTCCGGGAGCAGACCGATGACTGCGTTCGCGGTCGTCGACTTGCCGGACCCGGATTCGCCGACGACCGCGGTCATCGACCCGGCACCGACGGTGAACGAGACGCCGTCGACGGCTGGTGCTGAGAAGTCACCTCGGCGGGAGTAGGCGACACTGAGATCCTGGACGGACAGCAGCGGTGCGCTCTCGGTCATGATGTCGCCTTTCGCAGGGTGTTGCCGATCTGATGGGTGGCCAGGACGATGGCCATGACGACGAAGCCGGGAAGGACGGTCAGCCACCAGGCGGTGGCCACGAAGTTGCGGCCCTCGGCGATGATGAGGCCCCATTCAGGTGTCGGCGGGGGAGTGCCGTAGCCCAGGAAGCCCAGGGTCGAGATCTGGAGGATTGCGGATCCGATCTGCAGCACGGCCAGGGACAGGACGGGCGAGATCGAGTTGGGCAGGATATGGCGGAAGAGGACGGAGAAGAAGGAGCCGCCCGAGCCATAGGCCGCTGCCACGAAGTCGCTTGTGTTGATCCGCACCGCCTCTGACCTCGACAGGCGTGCGAATTGGGCGATCGCCGTGACGCCGACGGCGATGGCCGCGTTGATGGTGCCGAAGCCCAAGACGATGACGATCGAGAGGCTGAGCAGGATCGCGGGGATCGAGAGCAGCACGTCGATGAAGCGCATGAGCACATCGTCGAGCCAGCCGCGGCGGGTGCCGGCGATGAGCCCGATCGCCGTGCCCACCACAAGGCCGACGCCCACTGCCACGAGCGCGGCCAGCAGGGACTGAGATGCGCCGTAGACGACGCGGGTGAAGGCATCGCGGCCGGTCTGGTCGGTGCCGAACCAATGGTCGAGGCTCGGGGCCAGCAGTGCCGGGGTGGTTCCGCCGTCATTGGGATCATGGTGGGTGAACAGCCCCGGGAAGAGTGCCCACAGAACGGCGATGAGCAGGACCAGCCCGGCGATGATGGTGGCGGGCCCGATGCTCGTGCGGGTGCGGCTGCGCCGACGCGGCGTGCCGGTGCCTGGGGTGCGGGCGAAGGTGTCGATGAGGCTCATGAGTGAGTGTCCTTCTCGTCCCAGTCGAGGTCGACTCCGACGCTGGCAGCGGTCGCCGTCAGCGCACGGCGAGTGGGCTCGTCGGCAGGCTTCTTCCCCGCCGAGGTGGTCCCTGCCCCGGAGCGCAGGCGCACGTCGATGACGGGATAGAGGAGGTCGACGATGAGGTTGATGACCACGTACGTCAGGGTCGCGATGACGACGACGGCCAGGAGGATCGGATTGTCGCGGTGGGTCACGGCCTGGGCCGTGATCTGGCCGATGCCGTTGCGCCCGAACACGGTTTCGGTGACCACCGCGCCGGCGACGAGTTCGCCGAAGACCAGGCCGATGATCGTCAGCCCGGGCAGGATCGCATTGCGGGCGACGGAGTGGACGAGGATCCACAGTTCGCTCGCGCCCTTCGCCGAAGTGACTTTGACGAACCCGGAGGCCTTGACATCGGTGATGGAGCGGATGAGGACCTGAGCGATCGGAGCCGACAGCGGAACCGCCACGGTCAGGGTGGGGAGGACGAGCGCCTCGGCGGGGCTGGGGGAGACCACGGAGACGATCCCGAGCTGGAAGGAGAAGATCTGGATCAGCAGGATGCCGAGCCAGAACACGGGAATCGAGATGAACAGGCTGGGCACGGAGTCGAGGATCTTCCGCAGCCAGCGAAAAGGACCGTAGGTGGCCAGCACCGCGATGACCACGGCCAGGACCAAGGCTGAGGTGAACCCGGACAGAGCGAGGACCGCCGTCGAGGGCAGGGCCGCGGTGATGATCGTCGACACGGCGGCCCCGGTCTGGACGGAGAACCCGAAGTTGCCGGTGAGGAACCCGCCCAGGCTGAGGAAGTAGCGGCTGATCCAGGATTCATCGGCCCCGGTCTCGGTCCGGATCGTGGCGATCTGATCCGCCGAGAGGCCCAGTGCCGGGTCGGCGAACCTGGCGGTGACGCCGTCGCCCGGGATGAGGCTGAGCAGTATGAAGGCCGCGGTGAATGCGAGGAGGAGGACGAGAACAGCCTGTCCCAGGCGCAGGAAGAGGTATCGGACGTCGAGGATCATCTCTGACCTGCCAACCATGTGCTGTAGAAGTCGGGGCGGCCCACCGGTTCGGTCGAGAAGCCGTTGACGCGGCGGCGGAAGGCGAAGACCTGTGGCTCTTCGAAGAACGGCAGCACATAGGCGTTCTCAACGAGGTAGTCCTGGACCTTCTCCGCGGCCTTCTGCCGATTCTTCGTCACGGGTTCCGAGGCGAGTTCGTCCAGCAGGCGGTCGATCTCGGGATCGATGCTCTCATCGTCGGCGTCGTCGCGGTCCTTCCCGTTGAGGAAGACATCTCGGTTGACCGAGGAGTAGTTCGACCGCAGATTGTCGAAGTCCGCGCGGGCGACCATCGAATGGTAGATCTGTACGCGATCGAGATCGAGGGCGTCCAAGGTCTGCTTGGACTGGTCACCGGGGTTGATGGACAGGCGCACGCCGACGTGGCGCAGCTGCTGCTGGATGAGTGTCTGCACCTCATTCGACCGTGGCTGCGGCAGCGCGATGTTGACGGCCAGCTCCAGGACCTGGCCGTCCATGACGCGGAAGCCGGCGGAGTTGCGTTCGGACCAGCCTGCGTCATCGAGCAGTCGGTTCGCTTCCTCGGGGTCATGGACCCAGGATCCGGACTGGTCCTTGTAGCCCATGGCTCCTTTGGCCAAGAGCCCGGTGGCCAACGGATAGTTGGGGGTGAAGAGCTTGTCGACGATCTCCTGCCGGTCAACGGCGGCGATGATGGCCTGCCTGACCTTGAGGTCGGACAGCAGTTCGTGCCGGAAACGGAAGTTGATGCTGTTGTTGATGCCGTTCGTTGCCTTGGCATAGAGGCTCAGGCCCTGCTCCTTCACCCGAGGTTCGTCGGGGGCCTGGACGTCGCGGACACCGTCGGCCTGGCCGGAGAGCACGGCTCCGATGCGCACCGAGTACTCATTGTTGGCCAGGTAGTCGATGCCGTCGAGGTGGGCTCGGCCTTGGTGTTCGAAGTGCGGTGGCGCCCAGTCGTAGTCCTCGCGGACGCGCACGGAGAGCTTCGTTCCGATCGTCTCCTCGGTGATGTGGAACGGACCGCAGGTGTGGATCTGCGTGGCACCGCCGGGACCGAATCCCTCGGCGTCGAGTCCCAGCGTCGAATCGGCGAGGAGACCGGCATTCATCGTCGATGTCGCCTGGGCGAAGCCGGGGGAAGAGGCACTGAAGTGGAAGCGGACCCGATGATCGTCGAGGACTTCGCTGCTCTCATAGTTCGAGATCTGCTCGGAGACCGGGAGAGTGCGGCTCTCGTCTCCGCGTCCGAAGAGGTCGAAGTTCTTCGCCACGTTCTGCGCAGTCAGCGCTGATCCGTCGGAGTAGGTCACGCCCCGGCGGATCGTGAACGTGAATTGGGTGGCATCGCTGTTGATCTCCGGCAGCTGCGTGGCCAGCCAGGGGTGGAGTTCAAGAGTCTCCGGGTCCTGCCACAGCAGACGCGCGGAGATGTTGTTCATGATGCCGCCGTTGGGATAGAACCCGACCGAGGGCGGGTAGAGCAGCGTCCAGGTCTGAGGTTCGAAGTACGTGAGGACCCCACCCTGCACCGGGTCGCCGCCCTCGGGCAGAGGAGCATCATCGGTGGGGGTGCAGGCGCTGAGCGTGATGATCGTGCCCAGCCCCAGTCCGAGGCTGAGGAAGTTTCGTCGCCCGTAGGCTCGACCGAGGTTCGCCGAGGTGGCTGGACGGAGGTCCGTCATGGAATGTGTTCCTTTGTGCAGATGAAACCGAGCTGGGGGTGTGGTCAGGTGCTCAACAATTGGAGCTGGTGAGCCTCTTGAGATCAATGTGGATCCGACGCCACAGCATTCGGGCCCCTGGGAGTGTCTGCATAGTGTGAGTTAAGCGCATCGGCATGCTGAGCGTCAATCTGATCGCTTAACATTGAGTCATGTTGCTGCCTCCGGAATTCGACCATCTCGTCATTGCCGTGCCCAATCTCGCCGAATGTGTTGAGCAATATCACAACATACTCGGTGTGGAAGCTATTCCCGGGGGAGCTCATCCGGGCCTGGGCACGGCCAATGCTCTGCTTGGTCTCGAGGGGGTCGGTGCCGGGGCCAGCCGCGATATCTACCTTGAGATCCTCGGTCCCGACCCCGCACAGGATCCGGCGCTCGCGGCTTCGCGCCTGACGGGGATCACCGAGCCCACTGTGCAGCGGTGGGCAATCCACCCGGCCGACTTCGACGGACTCGTCACCTCAGCCGCACGATCAATCGAACCGCACATCGACCTCGGCGAGGTTCACGACATGACCCGCCGCACCCCTGAGGGACTGCTTCTCGAGTGGAGGCTGACGAGACGGACACCGCTGGCACTGGGCGGAATCCAGCCCTTCCTCATCGACTGGAAGGATTCTCCGCATCCCGCGCGGCAGGCGATGCCCGCTGTTCGCCTTGAGCGGTTCTGGGCGACGAGCCCAGATGTGGACACAACATCCAGAGTTCTGCGATCCTTGGGGGCTACCATCGAGGTTGAGGCAGGAGTCACAGAAACCCTGCACGCCACACTGAAAGGTCCCGGTGGATCATGGACGATCTGAGTACGATTCCCGCCAATCTTGACCACCTCATCATCACGGTGCCCGAGCTCGAAGCTGGGGTTGCCGAATTCGAGCGCCTCACCGGGGTCCGCGCCGTCGCCGGCGGAAGTCACCCCGGCCGAGGGACCGCGAACTATCTTGTCGGTCTTGCCCCAACAGGCTGGGAGGCTGGCGCCCATACCTACCTTGAGATTCTGGGCCCCGACGCACAGCAGAAGCCACCGGCAGACGGCATCCTGCCTTTGGATGCGCATCTGGCGCAGGGCCTGACGCTGCAGACCTGGGCGATCCACCCACATGCCTTCCTCGCGAAGGTTGCCGGGGCCAATACCGAAGGGATCGACTTCGGCGAGGTCCGTGACATGTCCCGAGAGACCGCTGACGGCACGCTGCTCGAATGGCGTCTGACTTCTCGGTCTCCGCTGCCGAGCACGGGCACCCAGCCCTTCCTCATCGACTGGGGCGAGTCGACCCACCCCGCCGAGGCGTCCCTGCCGTCGGTGGAGCTCCTCGAGTTCACCATCGAATCCCCGGACGCCGAGGATACCCGTCGTGTCCTCGATGTGCTCGGTGCCGGTGATGCCCAGGTCGTCGAAGGCAAGGAGTACCGGCTGCACGCACGCCTGCGCGGTCCCGGCGGTGTGCTCGAGTTCTGAGCGAAAGTCCGCAGGGGTGGCGTTGTGAAACGCTAGACTCGGCAGAGTGTCGCCAACTCCTCGCAATTCACTAGGTCCACTGCGCTTGCCTCGATCGTCGTCGGGCGCCTCGCTTCGGCTGGGGGCCTCCTCGGCAGCTGTTGCTGCATCCCTGCTCATTGTGCTCAGTGCCTGCGCGCCGGACTCGGGGCAGGAGGCTAGGCCCGCACCGTCCTCGAGCGAGACGGTCGCGTCCGGTGGTAGTTCGGCCTCTGCGCAGCCGAGTGAGTCGACGTCGCCGGCGAAGTCTCCGGTGCCAAGCAAGTCTGCTGAGCCCGACGTTGATTCTGCGGGTGCCGCCGGTGTGAGTGAGTCCGACATCGATGTGAAGGGCAGCGGCGAGTGGGACCGACCGAAGAAGGAGGCCGGACCCAACCGGGATCAGGGCAAGACCTTCAAGGTCGCGCTGCGCGTTGAGGACAATCTTCCGATCGACGTCGACGAGGCGGGCGCCTTCATCATCAAGACGCTCCAGGACGAACGCGGCTGGCAGGACCTGGACGATGTATCGATCGAAATGGTCGACGAGGGTGAGGATGCAATGATCTCCATCGCCAGCCCCGACACCGTGGACTCGATGTGCCTGCCGCTGCGGACCCTGGGCAAACTCTCCTGCCGCAACGGCAATGACGTCATCCTCAACGCCAAGCGCTGGGTGTCTGCCACCGATGAGTTCGATGACACCACCCAGTACCGCCAGTACCTCATCAACCACGAGGTCGGCCACGCGCTGGGCCACGGCCATGAATCCTGCCCGGGGCCGGGCGAGACCGCCCCGCTCATGCAGCAGCAGACCAAAGGACTGCAGGGCTGCGAGCCCAACGGCTGGCCCTCTAAGGGCTAGTCGGGAAGTCGAGGACGGCACTCGGGAATAAGACCACCGCATTCATCGTTGGTTGAGTCGTACACGCTCAAGTTTCAACAGGAGGTCAGATTGGCCACATTCTTCGGACCCGCGGGCTCCGGCGGCGACTCGTTCGACGAGTTCCTCGCTCGCTTCCTGCAGGGACAGCAGGGTTCACGCCAGGGGCGCAGCGTCGACATCAACAAGCTGCTGAGTAAGCGCAGCCATGAGGTCATCGACAATGCCGCCGACTATGCCAGAGAGCATGGTCAGTCCGAGGTCGATGCGCTCCACATCCTGCGCACTATGGCTGAGACCGAACCAGGCGTCACGGCCATCCGCCAGGCGGGCGCGGACCCCGAACAGGTCGCTCACGCCGTTGAGGAGCGCCTGCCCGCATCATCGAACACGAGGTCCGAGGGTGCGCTCACGCTCACCGGCTCGGGCCAGCGTGCGCTGCTCGACGCCTACCAGGTGGCCCGGGCATTCGGTTCGACCTATGTCGACCCGGAGCATTTGTTCTTCGCCTTCGTGCTCAACCATGAGATGCCTGCCGGCCGCATCCTCGCCCAGGCGGGCGTGACGCAGGAGCGGCTGCAGGCCGGAGCCGAAGCTGCAGAGACCGGCGATCCGCAAGGCGGTCCCGGAGCGGGCCAGTCGGAAGAGACCATGCTCCAGCGCTTCGGCACGGATCTCACGGCTCTGGCCGCCGATGGTGAGCTCGACCCGGTGATCGGACGGACTGATGAGATTCAGGAGACGATTGAGATCCTGGCCCGCCGCACCAAGAACAACCCGGTGCTCCTGGGCGAGGCAGGTGTCGGCAAGACCGCGATCGCCGAAGGACTGGCTCAGGCCATCCACAGCGGCGAGATCCCGGCGCAGCTGTCCGGCAAACGAGTCATCGCACTCGATCTGCCGGGAATGCTCGCGGGCACACGCTACCGCGGCGACTTCGAGGAGCGTCTGACAGGTGCCCTCGACGAGATCGCCGAGGACGGGGAGATGATCGTCTTCATCGATGAGCTCCACACCCTCGTCGGTGCCGGCGGCAACGGCGAATCCAACTCGATGGACGCCGGCAACATCCTCAAGCCCAGGCTGGCCCGAGGAGATCTGCACCTGCTCGGTGCGACCACTCTCAAGGAATACCGCACGATCGAGAAGGACACAGCTCTCGAACGTCGGTTCCAGCCGGTGCGCGTGGGAGAACCGAACATCGAGGATGCTGTGGCGATCCTCGACGGGCTCAAGGGCCGCTACGCCGAGCACCACAACGTGACGTACACGCCTGAGGCGATCCGCGCCTCGGTGGAGCTCTCAGACCGCTACATCAATGATCGGTTCCTGCCGGACAAGGCGATCGACCTCATCGATCAGGCGGGAGCTCGTCTGTCGCTGCGTCGTGGTCCCAAGATCGATGCCCAGGCTCTGCGGACGGAGATCGAGCGGCTCGAAACCGAGAAGAGCACGGCCATCGGCGAAGAGAACTATGAGCGCGCAGGAGAACTCCGCGACGAGATCATGAGTGTTGGGGAGAAGCTGCATGCAGCCGAGGCCTCAGGCGAAGATACGGTGCAGGCTGCGGTCGACGCCGCTCCCGGCGTCGTCGACGCCGACCAGATCGCACAGGTCGTGTCCCGTGCCACGGGAATCCCAGCAGGGAACATGACTCAGGGACAGAAGGCCAAACTGGCCAAGCTCGAAGAGGTCCTGCATGGTCGTGTCATCGGCCAGGACGATGCGGTGACCGCAGTGTCCAAGGCCGTTCGCCGGTCACAGATGGGCATGGGGGACCCGAACCGTCCCATCGGCAGCTTCCTCTTCCTGGGCCCCACAGGCGTGGGCAAGACAGAATTGGCCAAGTCTCTGGCCGCGACCCTCTTCGACGACGAGTCGGCGATGATCCGGTTCGATATGAGTGAGTTCGGCGAGCGTCACACCGTATCGCGCCTGGTGGGTTCGCCTCCCGGCTACGTCGGTTACGACGAAGCCGGTCAGCTCACCGAACAGGTCCGACGGAAGCCGTACTCGGTGATCCTGCTCGACGAGGTCGAGAAGGCCCACCCGGACGCATTCAATCTGCTGCTCCAGGTCCTCGACGACGGTCGTCTGACCGACGGACAGGGGAGAACCGTGGACTTCCGGAACACCGTCGTCATCATGACGAGCAATCTGGGCTCCGAGTTCATGGCCGGCAGCACCCCGCTGGGCTTCAGCTCCACCGATGCGAAGGTCACCGAGAAGGACCTGAGCGCGAAGGTGATGGGCAAGCTCAAGGAAGTCATGCGCCCCGAGTTCCTCAACCGGATCGACGAGACCGTGATGTTCTCGCGGCTCGATCGTGAACAGCTGCGCGTCATCGTCCGTCTCCAGCTGGAGCAGTCGCTGCAGCGTCTGGCACACCAGGACATCAGCCTGAGCGTGTCCGAGGATGCTGTGGAATGGCTTGCCGATGCCGGATACGAACCCGAGTTCGGTGCTCGTCCGCTGCGGCGTGTGATCCAGCGTGAGCTCGACGACCGCATCGCGGACCTCCTCGTCAACGAGGCGGTGTCAGAGGGCGGAACCGTCAGCGCCACCGTCGAAGACGGAACGCTGCGCGTGATCGCAGGCTCTGCCGAGGTCCCCGTGGCAGCCTGATTCAGGGCCGCCTGCAGGGTGATCACCTGCACGGCACAGGGCCGGATCGGAAGCGAAGTCTTCCGGTCCGGCCCTGTTACTGTCTCCTGACCCTGCATCGGTTCGCTCAGGCGGCCGAGCTGCTCTGCGCCTTCTGCTGGGACTCGTCCTGCTCGTCGACCTTGAGGGCACGGTTGAGCACGAGACGCTCTGCCAAGGTCCATGCCGTCGTCGTCATGAGATAGAGGGTGGCCGCCAGCGGCACGAACAGGGCGATGACCGCCGTCATGAACGGCATGAAGCTCAGCATCCTGGTCACTCCTGAGAGGTCCGGCATAGCGGGTCCATCGGAGGTGGAAGCCTGGACCGGCGGCGTCTGCGGCATGTCGGGGGTGAGAAGATGCCGCGACAGGGCGGCGACGACAGTGATGATCGCGACGATGACAGCGAAGACCGCAATGCTGACCACCGTCAGATCCCCGCCTCCCAGGAGCCCGACGAAGCCGGCGTTGAGGGGGATGCCAAGCAGCGAATGATTGAGGAGCTCATTCGCATGCCCGCCGATCGTGGATTGGATGAAGATTCCGTAGACGGCCATGAGCACCGGCATCTGAGCGAGCACGGGCAGGCAGCCGGCCATCGGGGAGGCCTTCTCCTCCTTGTAGAGCTCCATGATCTTCTGCTGCATGAGCTCGGGATTCTTCTTGTGTCGGGTCTGCAGCTCGGAGATCTTCGGCGCCAGTCGACGTCGAGTGATTCCGGCTCTGACCTGTGACAGGCCTACGGGGATGAGGACGGCGCGGACGACGAGCGTCAGCGCCACGATGGCCAGTGCGGCGCTTACGCTGCCCGCCAGTGGTTCGAGCAGGGTCGAGAGCCAGGTGACGATCCGATAGGCGGCGTTGACGAGCAGTTCAACGGGTGGAAATTCGTAGATGTTCATGGTGAGGGCCCTCCTGGGCGCCGCCGATGCGCATAGGCATGCAGGCAGCAGTGGTGATGTCGTCATGGGGGTTCATGGACGGAACGACGCATGGCGACATCACGGGCAGGCTCTCAAGGAGCAGGCGGGAGTGACGTCAGAGACCGTGCTTCAGAGCACGGCGATGTAGTCGTCGTTCAGGCGAAGGAGCGAACGACGAAGGAGGGGGCTCTGGCTTGCGCGGTGCCCGGAGTTCCGGGTTCCTCAGGTATGCGGAATTCGCGAACTTCGGTTCGCTCACGTCGCATCCAGGGGCCGTGGGGAGCCAGGGAAAGAGCCCTGAGGAGAGCGTTTGCCGCGCAGGGCGCTACCGGTGACAGCAGCACCGCGCCCAGAAGCACGAGGACGATCAGATGCATAGACGACTGGGGAATGACCGAATCGACATCGGCGCTCAACAGCACCACGATGAACTGAACTGTCATCCACAGGTTCAGCAGCATTCCGGTCGACCTTCCAGTTGAAATCGTCGCCTGATTTTATCACGACGGCACTGCACGTCGTCTGGGAACGCGGCACTGTCTGCTCACAGCGGCACACTCCCGCTTGGAGCGGAGACACCTTCCCGCCCGGCGAAGCGAGGGCCACAGTAATGACATGAACACACGAATCGACACCAGAAATCTCCCAAGCCCGCCGAGGTGGGGCGACCCGGAGGATGCCCCCACACTGACGCCCATCCCCGAATCTCAGAGAATGCTCTACGCCTACCGCTCAGTCGTCTTCAACGGGGAGCTGCGTGATGAGAACGGCATGGAGATCATCTCCCGCCTCGTCCTCCTCTCCGCCGAGGACCCCCACAGCGACATCCACCTCTGGATCAACTCACCCGGCGGGTCGGTGCCGATGATGCACGCGATCGCCGACACGATCGAAACTCTGCCCAATGACGTGGTCACGGTGGCGTTCGGATGGGCCGCCTCGGCGGGGCAGTTCGTGCTCATGATGGGCACACCCGGCAGACGACTCGCCCTGCCCCACGCCAGGATCCTCCTGCACCAGGGATCGGCGGGCATCGGGGGTGCCGCCGCTGACATCGAACTGCAGTCCGGGGATCTGCGCAACGTCCGCGATTCGGTCCTGCACCGCATCGCCGAGGCGACGGGGAAGACCTATGAGCGCATCTTCGAGGATTCCCTGCGTGATCGGTGGTTCACCGCCGAGCAGGCACTTGACTACGGGCTCATCGACCGCGTCGTCGACTCCCCAGCCGACCTGCACGGCGGGATCGGTGCGCCATGAGCCAGTACACGATTCCGAATGTCGTTGACCGCTCGGGTGGCGGGGAGAAGATCGTCGACGTGTATTCCCACCTGCTGGGCAACCGCATCATCTACCTGGGTGTTCCGATCGACGACGGGGTGGCCAACACACTCATCGCGCAGCTGCTCCACCTCGAGGCGAGCAGCCGCGAACTTCCGATCCAGATGTACATCAACTCACCGGGCGGATCGCTGACGGCCATGACCGCCATCTACGACGCGATGCACCACATCGGGGCACCGGTGGCGACCATCTGTGTGGGGCAAGCGGCCGCTGATGCCGCGGTGCTCCTGGCAGCCGGAGAGCCCGGTCAGCGTTCGATGCTCGGACACGCTCGAGTGGTGCTGCGCCAACCCCATGCCGAGGGTGCACGCGGAGCAATCCCCGACCTCATCGTCGCTGCCGATGAGATCGCCCGACAACGACGTGAGGTCGAGCGGATGCTGGCGCAGGGGACCGGGCGCAGCATAGAGCAGATCCATGCCGACCTCGACCGGGACCTCGTCCTCGACGCGCAGGCGGCTCAGGACTTCGGCCTCGTCGACCAGATCCTCTGAGGTGCTCCCAGGCAGCTGTACTCCGCGGGAAGTCCAGTCGGATACTCCCGTGGTACGACGCCGAATTCGGCAGCAGTGACTACGATCGGAGGATGAGCCGATCCAGGCGTGCCCCCGCCGAGGCGAGCGACCCCGATTCTGATCGTCGTGCCCGTCATCGGCCTCGACTGCGCCTGGTTGCCCTGAGCGTCCTGGCTCTGCTGCTGCAGCTGCCCGTTGCCGTGTTCATGGCCACGCACGATGGTGCCGATGCTCTGGTCGGCGGCGTGCGCATCGCAGTGGCCCTGCTGTCCCCAGTGATCTTCCTGCTGTGCGCACGCTGGCCGGGCCCGAGAGTCGCGATCATCGCCGGGCTGACGCTGGTCGACATTGTCGTGTGGGCCGCACTGGCACGATCCAGCCTTTCCGGTGTGTGGGCCCACGGTCCACGCAATCGTCCCTTGTCAGGGGAGGGTCCGGACGGAATGTGGGCGCAGGGGCTCACCGGACCTGAGATGACACCGTTCTATGCGGCGTTCCTCTTCGCTCTCGTCATGGCCATGGTCCGTGGCTGCCAGATCTGGGCCATCGCCTCGGCGGCGGGTGTCTGGTTGGGCGCCCTGCTGCTCGGCTCCTTCCTCGAAGTCGACTGGTCGGTGGGGCGCGTGGCCTCTGCGACGATCGGTCTGCTCATTGCTCTGAGCATCGGAGCCTTCGCCCGACGCAGGCGCGAGAGCAGGAGGATCGCGGCCGAGGAAGCGCGGGCCCGGCACCATGAGGTGATTGAGGCCGAAAGGCTGCGCATCGCCAGAGACCTGCACGATGTGCTGGGTCATTCGCTGTCTCAGATCAACGTGCAGGCCGGTGTGGGCGAACACCTCATCGACCGCGACCCTGAGCAGGCCAGACGCGCGCTCGCCGCCATCAAAGAGCTGAGCCGAACGGGACTCAACGAGGTTCGCTCCGTGCTCCGCACGATGCGCTCGGACGCCGCCGACCCCGACCCGGCCAGTGTCGGCGAAGACACAGTCGGCGAAGGCACAGTCGGCGAAGGCAGGGCCGAGCCGCTGGCCCCGGTGCCTGGCCTCGACGATCTGCCGGCCCTCATCGCCGCGATGACGGGTCGACCATCCATCCGCCTCGATGACTTGCGCGAACTCAGAGCCGACGGCACTCGAGAGAACCCCGGCAGTGCCGCCGATGCGGCCGCCTACCGGATCGTGCAGGAGGCGCTGACGAATGTGGTCCGCCACGCTCACGCCACTCAGGCGAACGTCAGAGTATCCCGTGACGGCGAGCTCCTTCACATTGAGATCGGCGACGACGGCCACGGAACCGACAACGCAAGCCTCGGGCGAGACGATAACTCGGGCACCGGAATCATCGGAATGCGGGAGAGGACCAAGCTCCTCGACGGAAGCTTCGAGGTCACCTCGGCGAGCGGGGGCGGCACGCACATCAGCGTCCAGCTGCCCTGGACCAGCGGACACGGACGATCAGATCGGCAGGCTCAGGTATGAGCGATATCTCGGTGGCGATCGCCGATGACCACCAGCTGGTCCGCGCCGGCTTCGCCTCGCTGCTGGACGCGGAACCGGGCATCAGCGTGCGCGTGCAGGCCTCCGGTGGGGAAGAGCTGCTGGAGAAACTTGCAGCGACGCCGGTCGACGTCGTGCTCATGGACATCCGGATGCCAGGCGGTGACGGACTGTGGGCCACCGAGGCGATCGCAGCCGATCCAGGCCTCGGTCATGTGCGGGTCGTGCTGGTGACGACCTTCGGCCTCGACGAGTACATCGTGCGCGCGGTCAGGGCAGGTGCCAGCGGGTTCCTGCTCAAGGACACCGAGCCGGTTGACCTGATCAGAGCGGTGCGCGTCGTTGCCGAAGGTGAGGCGCTGCTCTCGCCCGAAGTGACCAGGTACCTCTTGTCGAGGATGTCCTTGGGCCTGCGGGCGGAGCCGGCAAAGCATCTCGACGTGCTGACACAGCGAGAACGTGAGGTCCTCGCCCTCGTCGGTCAGGGGCTGTCGAACGACGAGATCGCCGGCCGGCTGGTCCTCTCCCCTCTGACGGCGAAGACCCATGTCTCGCGCATCATGACCAAAACGGCCGCACGCGACAGGGTCCACCTGGTCGTGCTCGCCTATGAATCCGGGTTGGTCTCCCCAGGATGGCTGCGCGACCAGTAGGCACTCATCCCCAGCGAGTACCTGAAGAGACTCCCGGTGGGGGATTCGCCGTGGCACCCGTCGGCGAAGGATGGATGCCATATCCACGAGGGACGTGGATTCCTGACAAGGAGGCATCATGCACATGGAACACGGACCCGCGGCCTGGCCGCTCTTCTTCCTCATCCCGATCTTCTGGGTGCTCATCATCGGATTGGTCGTCACCCTCATCGTCACACTCAACCGGCGTCGCTGGCGCCAAGCAGGGGGACCACCCTGGGCGGATGCTCAGGGCCGTTTCGCATCGACGAAGAACGCGGAGGCGACTCTGTCTGAGCGCTTCGCCCAAGGCGATATCGACGAGGCTGAGTATCGGGCACGGCTCGAAGTGCTGAGAACCAACCAACTTGATTCCGGGACGAGCTGAGCCGACCGGCCTGTGGGATCAGGCCACGAGTGAGAGCTGCGCCCGCCCACCGCTGAGCGGGACTGAGCGCCCGTTGACTGCGAACGCGGGTGCAGCTCTAGTCATGGACGACGCAGCGAGAACGAGGACCTGAGGGAGTGCGAGGCCGAGAACCACGGCGATCGCCTCGATGACCTCCGACGATGGATCCTTGAGGCCGCGCTCGACCTCGGACAGGTATTGGGTTGACACTCCCGAGCGTCGCGACACCTGTGCCAAGGTCAGGGCCAGCTCGGTGCGGCGCAACCGCAGCACCCGTCCGAGAGTCTCGCGCCACAGCAGTGCCGGGGCCTGATCGCCTTGTCCGTCCGTGACTCGAAGTGGTTCCATGATGCGATCTTAGGAGCGTTCGGCTGCGGTGGCACGGGTTTCTGCTCTGAGCAGACGAACTGCCGCTGAGCCAGTCGAGTTGCACCAACACCACAAGGTTAAGTTAGGCTGTCCTATGTTCATGTCGAGGGGTCGACCGCGATCCCCACAGTCGAAAGGGCAGGAATGTCAGCTCATCTCTCTCGCCGGGCCATGGCCATAGGCACCATCGTCACACTCGCCTTCAGCGCGAGCGCCTGCAGCCAGGGACCGGCGGATGCGGAGAAGTCGGCCTCAAGCGACTTCCAGACCGTCACGATCGAACATGCGCTGGGCAAGGCCGTCATCGAGGCCGAACCGAAGCGCGTCGTGACCCTCGGTCAGGGCTCGACCGAGACAGCCATTGCTTTGGGCAAGACACCCGTCGGCATGGAGGAATACGCCTGGGGCAGCGATGACACCGGCTATATGCCGTGGATCCATGAGGCGGTGAAGGAGAAGGGGGACAAGCTTCCCACACAGTTCCAGGGAGATACGGAGCTGGACGTCGAAGCTGTCGCCGAGCTCGAACCTGATGTGATCCTCGCGCCGTGGTCCGGCGTCACCGCCGATCAGTACAAGCAGCTCGACGCCATCGCACCCACGGTTGCCTACCCCAAGCAGCCGTGGACCATCGAATGGGATGAGCAGATCACCACCATCGGCAAGGCGCTGGGTCAGGAGAAGGAGTCCGAGGGGCTCGTCGACGACATCAAGACGCAGCTCTCCGAAGCCAAGCGGTCCGAATACGAGGGGCTGACATTCTCCTACATCTACAATGACGGACCGGGCACCCTCGGAGTCTTCTACCCCGATGAGCAGCGGGTGGCGATGGTCTCGGCGCTGGGTCTGACCCCCGATCCCATCATCAACAAGCTCAAGAAGAACTATGATGCTCCGGGCACGGACTCGGCTCTCATCGGACTCGAGAACGCCGACAAGCTCGACGACTCTGACCTCATCTTCACCTTCTACTCCGATGAGAAGAGCAAGAAGGAGATCGAGTCACAGAGCGTGTACTCCAACATTCCGGCAATCAAGTCCGGTGCGGTAGTCGCTCCCGAGGAACAGGCCTTCGTCACCGCTTCGTCGATCATCAACCCGCTCACCGTTCCCTGGGCGCTCGAGCGCTACGTGCCAATGATCGACAAGGCGGCGAAGAAGGTCAAGAAGTAGAACGTCAATAGGTGCAGCGTCACACGGGGACACCGGGTGGGCGCACTGCAGACAATCAGTCGAGTGCGCTCATCTTCTTCCAGTCGTCCCAGTCGTAGACCCAGTCGGAGATGTCGCTGGCGGCGGTGGACAGGCTGACATTCGAACCTGTGATCTCGACCGGATCGCCGAAGATCGCAGAGTCGTAGTACTGCTTGGCGCGCGCTGTCGACAAGTTGATGCAGCCGTGGGAGACATTCGCCGATCCTTGGACCCCTGTCGACCAGGGGGCGGCGTGGACGAATTCTCCATTGTTGTGGATGCGCACGGCCCAGCGCACGTCGGTTTCGTAGTCCCACTGCTCGGAGGTCATCGTGTAGTCTGCCGACTTCGACATGACCACATGGGTTCCGTTGTAGGAGGGAGACTTCGCCGCACCGAGTGAGGCGGGGAAGTTCATCACCTCTTTGCCATCGCGGGTGACGACCATGCGGTGAGACTTGGCATCGGCCGTGACGATCTGCTTGCGGCCGATGTCGAAGTCGAGTGTGAGGTCGTTCTGGCCCATCGACTTCGCCGTGGTGGGGACGTTCTTCAGGGGCGCGTCGACGGAGATCTTCGAATGCGCGGGCCAGAAGTCCTTGGGGCGGAAGTGCAGACGGGACTGCGGGTCATCGGGCAGCCAAGCCCATGACCCCTCGACCTTGCGCTTCTTGCCGTCGTTGTCGGTGACATCGACCGTCAGACGGCGCTCGACATCGTCACGGTACTGCTTGCTCACGGTGGAGCCGAAGCTGAGGATGATCGGGGCGCCGACGCCCACGGTCTGGTCATCGGAGAGGGTCGTGCGCACGGACATCGGCGAGGCGTCGCCGGCTGAGACGTTGACCGTTGACGTGAAGTCGTGCTCCTCTCCATCCGCCGTGGTGGCTGTGGCCGATAACTCGTAGGTGCTGTCAGCGACCAGGTCGTAGACCGAAACCCAGGCCGCAGCGTCGTCGGGAGCGATGACGGAGTGTTTGTCCTTGGCAGAGTCCTTCTTCGCAGCGGCCTCGGTTGCTGCGCTTTCGCTCGGCGACGAGGTGCCCGCCTCATCGGAGGACTTCTGGCTCTGATCGGCTGCCTTGAGTTCGAGTTCGGCCCCAGTGGTGTCGAAGAAGACACCGGGGTCAGATGTGATTCTGGGGTGTTCGGACTCGATGAGCGAAATGTCGCTCAGCGTCGCGTCCTCGACGCTGAGACTGACGCGCTCGCCCGGCGCGGCTGTGGAGTCTGCTCCGGATTCGACGACTTCGCCGGTCTGTCCCGGGGCGGGTGACTGGGTGCCGGTCGGCTCGGCCGATGAGGTGGAGCCGGAAGTCTTCGCTGAAGATCCCTGCGCAGAGGACTTGGCTGCCTCGTCCTCGGAGACGGTGCCGACTCGGAAGATGGGTTCGGCAGCGGTCTCAGCCGATTTCTCAGCATCGCGGGTGGCGTCAGGGTCGGAGCCCGAGGGGGTACAGGCTGTGAGCAGAGCGATTGCCGATAGGGCAGCAACCGCCCCGTGAATCTTCTTGGGTGACAAAACAGGGATCCTCGTTCGGGCAAAGGGGATGAGAGCTGCCGACCATGTTAGTGAAGCCAAATCACGAAAGTATTAAAGCACTGCCTGAAATCCTCGTGTATTGCCCATCTCTCGCCGTTGAAAGTGGCCCTGACCTGGACTGACACAGGGGAGGGGGAGTTGTGGAATTGTGACATTGAGAAACGAAGGACTCCCCGTGCACCCGCCAGAGCTCGCTTACCCTTGCTGCCTTCCGGCCCTGGGGGAGTTCACAAGATGACGCCGCACGGGGAGCCAACGAACAGTCTAGACGAGAGCAACCTCGAGGCACAAAACGAGGTGGCTGGATCAGTTGCCAGTGCTTCGTCGACGTCCACGATCGGCTTTGTCGGTGCTCTCAGCCGGCCGGTCCTCAATTCTGCGAATCTTGGCGAGGAGGACCTCGCGTTCTCGGTCATTGGCCGTCAGGGACGCCGCGCGTTCGAATTCGCCTCGCGCCTCCTGATCCCTGCCGAGGCGCGACAGGAGCTCACCGCGCACGCTGGGAACAAGGTGAAATTTCCCAAGTGCTCCGGTGGAGTCGATGTCATCGACGAGGCTGAGAGCGCGTGCTGGGCCATGCGCTTCGGCGATCGCGATCGCCTGGTTGAGTTGAGTGACAGGTGAGGGGACGGCTCGATTGAGCATGTCATAGAGGGACGCAATGCGCACCCAATCGGTGGCCTCAATGCTTCTGGCTTCGGCATGGCACCAAGCGATCATGGCTTGGAGCGTATAGGGGCCGAGTGCAGTGCGGAGACCCTGTGCGGTCCCAAGACTGCGAGAGCCGAGGCGTATGAGCGAGCGATCCCATTTCGATCGGTCCTGATCGGCTAGCAGGATCGGCTCACCATCTGCCCCCAGGCGGGCAGGGAATCTGGCCGCGGTGAAGGCCATGAGGGCGACGAGACCGTGGACCTCCGGATCGTGTGGGAGCAGACCGGCAGTCACACGGGTCAGGCGGAGAGCCTCCATCGCCAGTTCTGGACGCATCCAGTCGGGTCCGGAGGTTGTCACGTGTCCCTCTGCGAACATGAGATAGAGGACCCCGAGCACTCCCTTCAGCCGCTCCGGCTGCTCGTCGGCCGCTGGAAGCTCGAAGGGAACCTGGGCATCTGCCAGGGCCCGTTTCGCCCGGACGATGCGCTGCTGCACTGTCGAGACTGGAATGAGGAACGCCCGGGCGATCTGTTCGCTGGAGAGGCCGCCCACAACCCGCAGGGTGAGCGCGAGCTGGGCGCTGCGACCGAGTACTGGATGACAGGCGATGAAGACGAGACGGAGTACATCGTCCTCGATGTCGTCCGGATCCCAGGGGAGACCACCCACGTCCGCGTCCTGACGGCTTTCGAGCTCCCCGGCAAGCTTCGCCAGACGATCGTCGAGTCGCTCTCGCCTTCGCCACGAATCGATTGCCCGACGTTTGGCTACCGTGGTCAGCCACGCGGCCGGGTTAGCCGGAACTCCGGATTTCGGCCACTGGGACAGCGCATCGGTCACTGCTTCCTGGGCGAGATCCTCGGCGACCCCGAAATCGCCGACGTAGCGGGTCAGAGCCGCGATGATCTTCGCTGCCTCGATCCGCCACGTCGCGGCGATGGCCCGGTGAACCGCATCGGTGTCATCGGCTGGGGCACTGGTCAACTGCCGGCCAGTTTCCCTTCGGCGATCCATTCCTGTTCCTTCTGGATCCACTCGTTGTCCTGAGGGAAGTCCTCCGGTCCATTGACGCGTCGCACCTCGATCTGGGATCCGGTGCCCAAAGGGGCCCGCTTGGCCCACTCGATCGCTTCCTCCTGTGAGGAGACCTCGACCATCCAGAAGCCGTTGAACAGCTCCCGCAATTCTCCATAGGGGCCGTCAGTGACGACGGGATCGTCTTCACTGAAATCGACGACTGCCCCTTCGGAGGCATCGGAGAGTCCGGCGCCGTCGGCCATGACGCCGGCGTTGACCATGGATTCGTTGTAGGCGCCCATGTCGGCGATGATCTTCTCGAAATCGGCGGCTTCGAAGGCGTCCACGGCGGCTTGGTCGACTGCGCGCATGATGAGCATGAACTTCATGATGACTCCTTAGTCAGCAATGTTTCAGAGAGTCTCGGTCGAGACCCTCTCATGCACTACGTCGAATAAGTTTATGCCGCATCGACACACGGCGGGAAGGTTTCTGCGCCCATTTCAATCGCCCTCGACTGGGTCGACCTGGTATGAGGCGCTCACCGTCTGGCCACCCGCAACAGGTACAGAGCACCACGGTCGAAGTCCAGACTGAGCAGGACCTGGGTCAGGCAGGCAAGGGCAAAGGCAGCTGAGAAGCGATTTCACCTGCACTTAGTGTGATGGTTCACACTCGGCCGTCAGGATTTCGCATTGTCGACACGACTCGGATAGGCTGGCTCGCGGAGGATTCGCCTAGTGGCCTATGGCGCTCGCCTGGAACGCGGGTTGGGTTAACGCCCTCAGGGGTTCGAATCCCCTATCCTCCGCAGAGAGAAGAAGGCTCCCATCCGAATGTTCTCGGATGGGAGCCTTCTTCGTGCGCTGTGTACAGGCGCATCAGCCTGCTTCAGTGCCTCAGCCTCAGCCCAGCGCGTTCGCGATGGCTGCGTTGAACGCGTCGAGGTCTCCGGGGTTGCGCGATGTGATGAGGTTGCCATCGACGACGACCTCGGAATCCTCCCACTCTGCTCCGGCGTTGACCAGATCGGTCTTCGTCGAGACGAATGAGGTCAGCTTCCGGCCCTTGGCCACGCCTGATTCGGCGAGGATCCATGGTGCGTGGCAGATCGCGGCCACTGGCTTGTCAGCCGCGAAGAATGCTTTCACCAGTGCCACCGCGTCCTCATCGAGGCGCAGGGCATCGGCATTGAGGGTACCGCCTGGAAGCACGAGCGCATCGAAGTCCTCAACTTTGGCTGCAGAGACGGGGACGTCGACGGTGAACTCATCGGCATGGTCCCAGTCGCCATTCATCGCCTGCAATGTGCCTTCGGACGGCGAGACGATGACCGTCGTGGCTCCTGCCTCGTCAAGTGCTCCGCGGGGGCTGGTGAGCTCGACCTGCTCGACTCCGCGGGTGAGGAGGAATGCGACCTTCTTGTCTGAGATTGCCATGATGCTTACTCCTAGTCAGTTGGCGGATCCGACGCGCCGCAGACGATCTGACATCGTCATATGCGATCTCTCAGCACCGGGTGCTGTTCGTCGGTGTCGTCAAGGAGAACGCGCCGACCCGGGCACAGTATTCCTGACCGCCCACCATCGGATGCGAACTCGGATCAGCTGCTGAGGAACTCGCGCTGATCGTTGGTGAGGGGATCGGCGTCGACGCGGAGGACCACCTTGCCGGCAGGGTGCGAGCCCTTGAGGAAACGGTAGGCGTTCTGAACCTCGTCGAGCGAGAAGACCCCGGCGACGGGCACGTGCACATGTCCGTAGGCGATCGCTTTGGCAAGCCACGCGAGGTCACCGCGCTCAGCCGCAGTCTCGCCTGCGATGCTCACCCCGTACGTGTCGGCGACCTGTGGTCCCGCTCCGATCGAATTGATGCGTCCGGCGGGTATGTCGAGCCTCAGCAGCTGCTTGATCTCGGCCTCGTCCTGGGTCGAGAACGCGGCAGCGATGCCTTCGGGGGCCGTCTCCCGCAGGCGGGCATCGAGCCCTTCACCATAGGAGATGGGTTCGATGCCGAGATTGCGCAGAGCATCATGGTTGGCTTCGCTGGCCGTGCCGATGACGCGGGCGCCCAGATTGACCGCCAATTGGCCTGCGATGATTCCGACTCCGCCCGAGGCGCCGGTGACGAGGACGGTCTCACCTTCGGTGATCGCCAGGGCACGGATGCCCGCGATGGCGGTGCGCCCGGCTATGTAGAGGCCTCCGGCTGTATCGATGCCGAGACCGCGAGGTATCTTGTCGAGTCGTTCTGCCGGGTCCCGGATGAGCAGATGAGTCGTCTGCGTGCGATGTGGCCGTCCCCCGAAGACGAGATCGCCGGGGGAGAAGTCGGTGACACCTTCACCAACCTCGTCGATGACTCCCGAGAAGTCAGCGCCGTTGCCCTTCGTGCCGGTGGCCTGCCCGAAGGCTCCACCGATGACGGCGAGATCGACGGGGTTGAGTCCGGCATAGCGGACAGCGACACGAACCTCACCTGGCCCGACTGAGGGGGCGTTCGCCTCGGCGATGTGGAGCTGGTCGATGTCGCCGTTCTGGGTGTACTGGACACTGCGCATGATGGGAATGCTCCTCGCTGGTCGATGTGGCAGGTGCACGACCTGTGAAAGTGTGCACCTGCCATAACCATCTGCGGTCGTGAGTTGTTCCGCAGCCTGCCCGACACCAGCGGTGCCGGCCGCGGCTATGCTCAGTTGAAGCTGGGGAAGTCGAGTTTGTAGCCGACGTAGCTGCCTGAGACCGATGTGACCTTGACCGTTCCGTAGCGCTTCTCGCCGTAGGCGGTGACGTTGCAGGAGGCCGAACCTCTCTTGGAGATGACCATCAGGTCGTTGAGGCATTCGACCTCGTCGACGGTCGTCCCCTGCTTGGAGTACGCCTTCTCAATGTCCTTCTCGAGGAGGGAGGCGGGAATGGTGCCGTTGCCCTGCTCATCGATTTCGAATCCGGGGTCATCGGCGCTGGCATGTTCGCCGCTCGAACTCGATGATTCTTCACCCGCCGAGGTGGATGTGCCCGACGATGATGACGCAGCATCCGACGTCGCTGACGAGGCTGAATCGGAGGACGAGGTGCCATAGCCGCCACCTGATGATGAGCCCTGACTCGACGAGGAATCGGGGGAGTCCTCGGTGGCGGCGTTCGACTCAGACTCCTCCGGCGCTTCCTCTGCAGGAGTTACGGCCTCTTGCTGCTCGTCAGGATTCGCCGACGTCTCGTCACCCTCCTGGGCCCGCGTCTGCTCCTGCTCGGGAGTGCCGAAGGAGATGTTCATATCGCAGGCAGACAGCGACAGTGCCGCCGCAACAGCGCCGGCGACGGTGATGGACCGAATGATCTTCTTAGTCTTCATGGTGAACTCCTGATGAGGTGAAGGTGGTGTGTATGAGTCCACTCTGTCAACTGAATCCGCCGAGGTGGAGGCGTGTGTGTTCGCATTCGGAGACTTGTGTTCCAGGTCGGTTACAACCGGACATCGGCGACTATCCGTGGAAGAATCGAAGGATATCTCGCCGAGGATGTCGAGAATGCGCATGTGGCTCCGTCCCAGGGATGTCAGCGAAGTTCGCGACGAGCAGATGATAAGAGGAGAAGATCATGGCTAAGTACCTGATGCTCAAGCACTACAAGATGGCCCCCGAATACATGCAGTACACCCCGATGGAAGAGTGGACGCCGGGCGAAGTCGACGCGCACATCGGCTACATGAACGATTTCGCGGCGAGGTTGAAGGTCAGCGGCGAATTCGTCGACTCCCAGGCCCTGTCGCCCGAAGGGACCTTCGTGCGTTTCGACGGAGAGGGCAAGCCACCGGTCACCGACGGCCCCTTCCCCGAGACCAAGGATCTCATCGCCGGCTGGATGGTCATCGACGTCGAGTCCTACGATCGGGCGCTCGAACTCGCGGGCGAACTCTCGGCGGCACCGGGTGCCGGCGGCGAGCCGATCCGGGAGTGGCTCGAACTCCGTCCGTTCATGGGAGTGACCCCGTCTACGACGGACTGAGGGAGCTCGTTCCCATCGTGATCGGCATCCTCGAGCGGAGGGGAGCAGACTTCGCCACCGCCGAGGATGCCGTTCAGGATGCCCTGATCGAGGCGTTTCGCACGTGGCCGGAGAACGAACCCCGGGACAAAAAGGGGTGGCTGATCACGGTCGCCTGGCGCAAGTTCCTCGACCGCATCCGTGCGGAGTCCGCGCGCACTGCGCGGGAGGAACACGCCTTTGTGCTGGACACGGATGCGGCGACGACCTCGGCCGATGACACCGTCGATCTCTATTTCCTGTGCGCCCATCCGGACCTCAGCCCAGCCTCGGCGGTGGCACTGACTCTGCGGGCCGTCGGCGGGCTGACGACTCGACAGATCGCCGAGGCCTACCTGGTACCGGAGGCGACGATGGCTCAGCGCATCTCTCGGGCCAAGCGCACCCTGTCCGGACGCAGACTCAACCGCCCGGGAAACGTCTCCGCGGTCCTCACGGTCCTCTATCTCGTCTTCAACGAGGGCTACTCGGGTGACGTCGACCTCGCCGCAGAAGCCATCCGTCTCGCCCGGGCGCTGGCCGCATCGATCGAACACCCAGAGGTCTCCGGGCTGCTGGCCCTCATGCTCATCCACCATGCCCGCCGTCGAGCCCGGTTCACCGCCGAAGGGGCCCTGATCGCCCTCGCCGACCAGGACCGATCCCTGTGGGAGACCGAACTGATCGCCGAGGGCATCGCCATTCTGCAGACCGCGCTCGCCCGCGAGGAACTCGGCGAATTCCAGGTCCAGGCCGCCATCGGCGCTCTCCACGCCGATGCACAACGTGTCGAGGACACCGACTGGCCGCAGATCGTCGAATGGTACGACGAACTGCTCAAATTCCACGACAGCCCGATCGCATCCCTCAACCGGGCCGTCGCGATCGGTGAAGCCGAGGGGCCGGCGGCCGGACTGGCCCAACTGGACAGACTCGATGAGACTCTGCCGCGCTACTTCGCCGTCGAAGCCCACCTGCGAGAACGGGCGGGAGAAGTCGAGGCGGCGGCGAAGCTCTACGTCAAGGCCGCCGCCAAGGCCGGCAACCTCGCCGAGCGCGACCACCTCATGCGTCAGGCGGCCCGGCTGAACTCCGAACGCTGAAGACTGAGCGCCGAACTCGCGGTAGTCTGATCGCATGGTTGAGGCAAGCATGCACAGCGTCATGGAGACACTGGCGACATTGGAGGATCCCAAGGCCCGTGCCGTCAACGAGAAGCACGGCGACGATCACGGTGTGAATCTGACGAAGCTGCGGGCCGTGGCCAAGGAGCTGAAGAAGAACGACGACCTCGCCGTCGAACTGTGGGACACCGGGGATACCGCGGCGCGTCTCGTCGCGATCCTCATCATGCGCCCCCGCAGCTATGATGCGGAGGGCCTCGATGCCATGCTGCGCGATGCACGTGTGCCGAAGGTCCACGCCTGGCTGGTCAACTACATCGTCAAGAAGTCGAAGCATGCCGAAACACTGCGCCTGAGTTGGATGATCGACCCCGACCCGGTCGTGGCCTCAGCCGGGTGGGCATTGACCAGTGAGCGTGTGAACAAGTCGCCCGAAGGCCTTGACCTGCCCGGTCTCCTCGACATCATCGAGGCGCGGATGCTCGGCGCCGAAGACCGCCTGCAGTGGGCGATGAATGAAACCCTGTCCTACATCGGCATCGAGAACGAACAGCTGCGGCCACGTGCCATCGCCATCGGCGACCGCCTCGGCGTCCTCAAGGACTATCCGACCCCTCCGAACTGCACCTCCCCTTTCGCGCCGACCTGGATCACAGAGATCGTGGCCCGCCGAGAGGCGCAGTAAGCGTCGTCTAGACAGCCACGATGTGCGGGTGCTGTCGGTGGAAATCGGTGGCCTGTTGGAACGCATGCCCCGCGGCCAACAGCAGACTCTCCTGAAAGTCACCGGCGACGAACTGAGCGGCCAGCGGGGTGCCGCGCTCGGAGAATCCGGCGGGCAGGGTGATCGAGGGCATACCGCAGTTGTCGATGGGAGCCGTCGGAACCGTCACCGCGGCAAACAGCTCGGCATCCGAGCCGAGGTTCTCCATCTGCGTGATCGTCGGTGAGGCGGCTCCGATGCCCGGAAGCAGGAGCAGGTCGATGTCGGCCATGAGCCCGCGCATGCGACCGGTGAATGCCCGCCTGGATTCGAGCAGTTCGTGGTAGTCGACGGCGCTCAGTCGGCGCCCCACCTCGATGAGTCCGGCGAGATCGGGTCCGTACTCGGCCGATCTCGACGGGTAGTTCTCAGCATGAACGCCCGCGGTCTCGATTCCGCACAGCGCCGTCCATTCCTGTGCCGCTTCGGGAAACCCGGGGGTGCGTACGTCGAGGACGCGCCAACCGAGGTCGATGAGCACCTCGATCGTGGACTCCAGCATCTCATTGGTCACGTCATCGAAATGCTCGGCGGCCAGTTCGCGGTCGAAGCCGACGACCGGAGCGTGGTCGAGTTCGAGCTGCTGGCTGTAGCGGGGGACCGGTTCGAGGGCAGAGGTCGGGTCGTTGGGATCATGCCCGGCGATGGCCTCGAGGATGATGGCGGCGTCCCGGGCGCTGCGCGTCATCGGGCCGATGTGGTCGAGACTCGGCGCCAGTGGGAAGATGCCGTTGCGCGAGACCCGGCCCCACGTGGGTTTGAGTCCGGTGACCCCATTCGCCGAGGAAGGCAGTCGGATCGATCCGCCCGTGTCCGAACCCAGGGAGCCGTAGCAGAGTCCGGCGGCGGTCGCGACGCCCGAACCGGACGAGGAGGCTCCCGACCAGGTGTTCGGCTCCCAGGGATTGACCGGAGTCGGCAGGTCGGGGTGGTGGCCGGTGAACGCACCTTCGGTCAGTCGCAGCTTCCCGAGGATCACGGCCCCGGCAGCCCGCAGTCGAGCGACGACGGTGGCATCGTAGTCTGGCCGGAAGTCGGCGTGGATCGTGGTGCCCGCGCCCGTTGGTGCGTCGTGAGTGTAGGCCAGATCCTTGATCGCCAGCGGCACGCCGTGCAGCGGTCCCAGCCAGTCCCCGCGAGCCAGACGCGCATCGAGGACATCGGCTTCGGCCAGTGCCGATTCCCGCATCAGGGTGACGAAGGACAGAAGATGGGAGTCGAGCTCGGCGATCCGATCGAACATGCCCTGCGTGGCGTCTCTGGAGCTCAGTCGCCCGGACCTGATGAGTTCCGATACTTCGTGCAGTTCGCGGAACTCGAGTCCGCTGTTCGCCGCGGGTGTGCTGCTGGCCATGGACGCCTCCTTGCATCGGTTTTCCTCATGCTATCGGGGAAAGTCCGGAAAATCACTGCTGGTCAGATCCACCACCGGCAAGTTCTCGCAGGGCTTGGACGTGAGCGTCGGAAATTGCCGGTGCTGCCCTGCGCTCACATGGCCGCGGCCGCCACGGTGGCCGCGAGTTCGGTCGCACTGGCGAGATGGTCATCGGTGACTTCGCCGGTGACGATGAGAGGGTCGAAGGCGAGTTTCCAGCCAAGGCCCGTGGTGATCTGCGTCATCGCGGTCTCCGCCCCGGTCGTGTCATAGCCTCCGTGAATCCAATAGGAGAACGGGCGGCCGGCGGTCGGCAACCTGACTTCGTCGTATGTGGTGTCGAAGAAGTGTTTGAGGGCACCGGAGATGTAGCCGAAATTCGCCGTCGTGCCGAGGACGAATCCATCGGCGGCGAGCACGTCCGCGGACGTCGCCTCCAGTGCCGGACGGGCCGTCACGTCGACGGCACCCAGCTCCGGCATGCGCAGTCCGGACAACGCCGCCTCGGCGATTTCAGCCGTTGCCTGTGACGGAGAATGATGAACGAGCAATATGCTGACCATGGGACCAGACTAACCCTGCAGCAGTTCGACGAGGGAGGATTCGTGGCAGTCATCTTTGATCCGCTTCGAGAGCGGACGCGGCCCGCGGCCAGCCACAGTGATGAGGAGATCATCGACGTGCTCACCGGCGTTGATGAGACCGTGGGAGTCGATACCTCCGGGTGGGCGGTGCTGACCGGGGCCGGGATGAGCACGGACTCGGGAGTTCCCGACTATCGGGGGCCCAACGCGGTGCCACGGCAGCCGATGACGATCCAGACCTTCCTGTCCCACCCCGATCAGCGGGCCCGCTACTGGGCGCGCTCCTGGGTGGGCTGGCCGCGCATGCGCTCAGCGCGTCCGAACGCAGGTCATCTGGGACTCGCGGCGCTGCCCGTTGCCGGAGTAGTCACGCAGAACGTCGACGGACTCCACCAGGCCTCGGCGAGGCAGATGGGCAGCGACAGTCCGGTCATCGACCTGCACGGCAGCCTTGATCGTGTCATCTGCCTTGACCAGGGGCACATGTTCGACCGCGACTGGGTCCAGACCAGGCTCAGTGAGCTCAACCCCGACTTCGCGAAACTTGTGGGAATCGATCCGATCGATGTTGAGACGGCGCCCGACGGTGACGTGGATCTGGAGGAGACGGCGGACTTCATCGTGGCCGATTGCCCCCGCTGCGGCGGATTGCTCAAGCCAGACGTCGTGTACTTCGGTGATTCCGTGCCGTCGGCACGGCTGCAGGAAGCGAATCGCATCTGCGATGAGGCGAGCGGAATCGTCGTCCTCGGATCCTCACTCGCGGTGCTTTCCGGGCTGCGATTCGTACGGACGGCCGCTAAGGAATCGAAGCCGGTCGTCATCGTCACCGACGGTCCCACCAGGGGCGATGAGCTAGCCGACTACCGCTCGATCTCCCGCGTTGCCGATTTCGTGCAGGACTGGGCACTCAGAGGAATCCAAGGCGATGATGACAAGCTTCAGGCATGACCAATCTTGCGCGAACCGAACGCCTCCGCCTCGTCGATACAGCTCACAGGGCCGGTGAAGACGCCCCGACTCTGTGCGAGGGCTGGACGACACGTGACCTGGCCACACACCTCGTGATTCGCGAGCGTCATCCCGCTGCAGCCCTCGGCATCTTCATGCCGAAATTCGAGGGCAAGCGCGAGGATCAGGAGCAGGCGTATGCCTCGATGCCGTATTCGCATCTGCTGGGTCTGGTGGCATCCCCGCCGAGGTGGACTCCTGGCGGGTGGCCCGGCGTCGAATCGGTGATGAACACCGCCGAATACGTCGTCCACCATGAGGACATCCGCCGTGCTGCGATCGAGTGGATCCCACGCAGGCTGTCGCTGCCGGAGAACCGTGCGGTGTGGGCCGCGTGCCGAACCGCACTCCTGCCCTTCGCAGCCAAGGCCGAAGGTCGTGTGGAGATCTCCAGTCCCGGCTTCGGCCAGCGCAGTGCCGGCAGGCAAACCCGCGGAAGCAACGGGAAGGCCGACGGAATCACCATCACGGGCGAACCCGTGGAGATCCTGCTCTACCTCATGGGGCGTGAGCGGCGTGCCCTCGTCGACGTAAAGTGAAACGGCTGCTTCAGCGAAACGGGGGAAAACCCCCGAGCAGCGCAACGGTTTATATCATTCACCCCGCCGCGCAGAGTTCCTAAGCTGGTACCAACAGCACAGAGACGAGCAGAGGCAGAATCATGGACACCAACTACACCCCCAACCTCGACAGCAGCCAGCACTCCGGCAGCCGGGGCTACTACGACCCTACCGAGAACTACGGCACAGGCGCGCAGCCGCAGCCGCCGCAGTCATACCGTCCTCGAACCGAGGAGGATCCGGGTAAGGTCCTCGGGATCATCTCCCTGGTCGCGACCCTGTCGACGTTCCTCGGTTTCAATTTCCTCGGCCCGATCATCGGTATCATCACCGGTCACATGGCACGCAAGAACTCACGCGGCGCAGGCTTCGCCGACAACGAGATGGGCAAATGGGGCTTCATCCTCGGCATCGTGTTCATCTCGGTGGCAGCACTGGGCGGACTGCTCGGCCTGTCCATCGCAGGCTTCGCCGGACTCGCCGGCCTGCTGGGAGCCTGAGCCTCAGACAGACTGAGACTCAGTACCCAACCCAGGCTCCGCGCTCCTGATCGAGCACGCGAGGGTGGAGCAGGGTCGAAGCCTCAACGTCGCCGACGGAGGCCCGATCACGGTCGGGCGGGAACGTGGTGGAAGAAGCGAGCACCTCAGGAGTCGCGAATTTCAATCCCTCGGGCGCGTCCCGGGGGATTGTCACGTCCGGACCCTTCTGGCTGGTCCCGTCGTGTTCAGAGACATCGGCGAGGAAATACCCCCAGTCACCGAAGCTGGGAACATCGACGTGATAGGGCGTGGTGGTCAGGCCCGCCTCGGCGACGGCCTCTCCGATGCCCCAGTACGCTTCCGGCGCGAAGTACGGGGAGCCGGCCTGGACGACGAGGCGGGCCTCGGGGGACATCACCTGCTTGATCAGACCGTAGAACTCGATGCTGTAGAGCTTCGAGGTGGCCACATCGTCGGGGTCGGGCAGATCGGCGATGACCGCATCGTAAGCGGTGTGCTTGGCTTCACGAAGCCAAGTGAAGGCGTCCGCGGCGATGGTTCTCACTCGGGGATCGTCAAGGGAGTCTTCGTTGAAGTCGGTGAAGTGGTCCGAGGTCCTCGCGAGTTCGAGGACGCGTGGGTCGAGGTCGACGAGCGTCACCGATTCGACGTCCGGGTACTTGAGGATCTCCCGCACGGCCAGGCCGTCCCCGCCGCCGAGGACGAGGACGTTTCGCTTGGGGCCGTCCATGAGCGGATGGACCAGGGACTCGTGATAACGGTATTCGTCGGCCGAGGCGAACTGCAGGTCCCCATTGAGATAGAGCCTTGTGTCCCCGGTCTTCTGCGACTCGGTGAGCACGATCTCCTGATAGTCCGTGCGCTGGGAGTACACGATCGGGTCGCGGTAGAGACGCTGGCGGGTGGTCATCTCGATGTCGTCGGTGAACACCCAGACGACGGTGAGCCCGCCGACGATGAGGACGAGCAGACCCGCCAGGATCACCTGCGTTCGGGTGCGGATCTCAGTGCGGAAGAGCCAGAGGACGATGAGGATGCCGACGACGGCGTTCGTGATCCCCACAGCCAGAGCGCCTCTGGGCAGACCGAAGACCGGAAGCAGGATGAACGGGAAGGCGAGACCCCCGACCAGCCCGCCGACGTAGTCCGCGGCGAAGAGATCGGCCACGGCGCTGGAGGCCTTCTGCGCACGGATGCGTTGGACGAGCTCCATGAGCAGAGGGATCTCCGCGCCGATGAGCGCACCGATGACGAAGGCGAGGGCGACCATCGCCACGGTGTAGACGTCGGCGAAGGCGAATGCGAGGTAGAGCAGGATGACCGAGAGACCGCCGATGATGCCCAGGGCCGCCTCGATGAGGGCGAAGGCGACGGCGGCGAATTCGGTCAGGCGCTTCGTGGCCAGGGACCCGATGCCCATCGCGAAGACCATGACGGAGAGGACGATCGAGGCCTGGACGATCGTGTCGCCCAGTAGGTAGGAGCCCAGAGCGACGAGCGCGAGCTCGTAGACCATGCCGCAGCTGGCGCAGATGAAGACGGCCAGGAGTACGAAGAAGCGGGCAGGTCCTGGCTTCAGCGGCAGCGTGATCGGTCTGCTGCCGCTGATCGAATCGGCGTCACCGGTTTCGGTCGATGAACTCAAAGGAGTGCTGCGGCCATGATGCCCGCGATGCCCACATGAGCCGTGGCATTGACCCAGACTTCAGGGTGAAGCTGATCGGCATTGACGATGTCGCCGAGCTTGCCGGGGGTGAAGGCGTCGATGAGCAGGAAGCTCAGGGCCATGAGGATGATGCCGACGAGGCCGAAGACCAGGGTGGAGATGATGCCGAAGAGGAAGTCATCGGAGCTGGCCCGGATCGCGGCGATGACGATGATTGCGACTCCGGCGAGGTCGGATGCGACGAGGACCGCGGCGTTCCGCGACTTCTGCTCCCAGAGGATGACGTGCAGTTTTCCGGGAGTGAGGAGGTCGACGACGAAGTAGCCGATGAGCATGAGCGCGAGGCCGCTCACAGCGTAGGAGAGGACGATCCCGATCTCAAGGAAGAGTTCTGCCAACATGATTGCCTTTCAGAGTGCTGTCGGTGCTGTCATTTGCCGGTGCCGGGTCCGCCGCCCCGGAACCCTGAGCCGTCGCCGTAGTTCGATCCGGTGCTGCTGGAGCTGCCGCCGAAGAAAGGCAGGAAGAAGAATCCTCCACCGCCACCCGAGCCGTCCGAGTCATCCGTGCAGCCATTCATGATGTTGCCGAGGATCAGGACGATGACGATGAGGATGACGACGGTGCCGCAGCCGGAGCGCTTCTTCGGGCCGCCGGAGTTGTTGTTCGAGGGCCCGGAGCCGCGATTGCCTCCGGACCCGCGGTCTCCACCGCCGGATGCGCGCCCGTTCTCGGCATCGAAGTTGAAGGAGCCTCCGCCCATGGAGACGTTGGGATCGTGACTCATGATCTCCTCCTCAGCTGACTCTGGCTGTGCACGATCTGTCGGTGCTGCGGATAGCAGTGCCAGCTCTGCCAAGAGACCTGCTCCGACGTCATGTCAGTGAGCGCCAATGCTGTGAGCGCACCCGGTTCACCGGGGAAGTCGACGACGAGATGACGGTCATGGGCACTCGAACGGGCCACCACCTCGGCGGCGGCATCGCTGAAGCTGCCGGCCACATCCGTGAGTTCACACCGGAACTGATGTCGGGTGAAACTCGACCAGGTTCCAGCGGTGGTGCGAGTCGTGTCCCAGGCGGGACGCTCATCCTCGCCGAGGCAGGCGAAGGTTTCGATGAATGAGTCGGTGTCGTTCTCGCTCAGGATCACCTGGTGGGATGAGCCGATGACGTGGAGTTCGAGACGCGAGCGGTCCTGCCTATTCGCCGACGGCAGCTCGATGAAGTCTGAGGCCAGAGGGGTGATGCGGCCGTGGTCGAGGCTGAAGGTCAGCGCCTGGGCAGACGTATCGGCGAATGCCACGTCGACGCTCACGTGCTGGGTCACCACCGGACCGGTCAATGGGGGAGTGAGCGTCATCAGCTGCCCGAATAGATGGTGAAGGAGCCGACCGGGATCGATTCGCCGGTGCTCACTTCCCAACGGCCGTGGTCGAAGCGTTCGAAGGCGAGCAGCTTGTGGTCATCGGACTCGTAGTCGACATAGTCCACGCCGCCCTTCTCATTGAGGCCGGTGGTGCCCTCGGAGCGGTAGGAGGCGGTCCCGTGCTCGACGAGTTTGTACTCGGTGCCCTCGATCGTGATGGTCTTCGCCTTGGGCTCGATGTCGAGCTCGGGGCGATCACTCCACCGGGAGACCTGCAGGTCCGGATCCTTCTCGACGGTCAGCCACAGGCGGGTGGCGGACTGGTCTGCCTGGAAGAAGTGCTCGGCCCAGTCGTAGCCGCCCTCGGAGATGCGCAGGGTCCCGCGGACGAAGAACTTCTCATTGCCGAATTCGAGCAGGTCGCCGGCCTTGATCGTCTCCGGATCCCCGCCGGTGTTCTGTTCGGGGGCGAACGGATCCTGCGGTCGGCGGGGTGCGGCCGCATTCTCGTCGAACTTGCGGCGGCTCGCGGCGCGCCTGCGGACGATGATCACCGTGATGATGATGACGACGATGAATACCAATACGGTGATGAGGATGTTGGACGACACGGGTGCCTGCTTCACTCAGTTAGCCGGAACTTTCACACTCAACTGTAGTCGAAACGTCCCTCGAGCGCGGTCATGGAATCCGCAGGGAAGAAACCGAGATCCCGGTTGAGCGCGTGCATCGGCGCGTTGCTCGTGGCTGTGTAGGTCTGGACCCATGAAGCCTGGGCGGCCTCCGGGATGTCGTGGAGCTGGCGCATGTTTGCGACCTTGAGTCCGCGTCCGATGCCGCGACCGCGATACGCACCGTCGACGAAGGTGTCCTCCTGGATGACGATGTCCGGTTCGTGGCCCGAGACCATGATCTCCGTATAGCCGACAGGGGCGGGGCCGGTGAAGTCGTCGTCGATGTGCGCGATCGAGCTGACGAGGATCCAGCCCTGCTGCGCCATCCGCTCCTCATGGGTGCGAATCGCGCTCGCACCGGCATGTTTGAGAGTGCGAGTCAGTTCGCCGACGGGGACATCCTCGTCCATCTGTTCCTGCAGCCCCACCCAATCCTCGACCGCTTCGTCCGGGCAGCCGCCGATCCACGAGGTGATCGACATGGAAGGATCGGGCGCTGCGGTCAGACGCGACTTCGCATCCGGGTTCTTGTAGCGGTTCGCATCCTCGTGCAGGTAGGCCGGCAGGTCGAGTAGGAGGCGATGTTCCTGGTTGCCTATGCGCAGGCCCTGGGTTTGAGCGAAGGCCACGCCTTCCGGGCAGTAGGTCTCGGTCTGGACGAGGTCCGCGCGCCCGCGCAGCAGCTCCTCGACGGCTCCGGCTATCGAGGTGCCGTGGCCTCGGCGCCGGCGGGCGGGCACAACTCCGATCTCGACATCGGCGGGAGCATCGGTGACGATGTTGATCTCCGCTCCGCCGATGGCCTCCTCGCCGAGGTGGGCCAGGAGTGCGATGTCCACCTTGTCCGAACGTGGGTGGGCGAACTGGGTGAGGGTGGATTCGAGACTCTGCCACCAGGGTGCGGTTCGATCAGCAGTGTAGGCCGCGCGCATGAGGTCGTGCCAACGCGTGAGCCCGCCGACATCGTCGGGCTCGATGCAGGTGATCCGGACATCGACCATGTCACGAGTCGACCATGGCCCGACACGGATTTCAAGGATTCCGGTGCGAGTCCCTGCCGTCCTCAGGTCCCGCCTCACCGGTGGGTTCGTCTTTGGGAAGGCGCGAGCCGATGTGCGCATCGGAACGATTCATCACCCGGTAGACGAGGAAAGCCCCCACACTGACGATCACTATGATGGACAGGATGAGGAAGATGACCGCGCCGAGACCGGGTTCCATCACTTGGCCATTCGACGACGGTCAAGGAAATTCGCGAAACGGGCGCGGAAGGAACCCATGCCGATCGAACCGGTGACTCGGATGATCGGCTTGCGTCCCTCTGGGACGGCGTTGACCACGGACTTCACCGAACCCCAGGACTTCGACAGAGAGTCGATGTTGACGGCCCAGTCATCGGGGACGACGACGATCACAGACCCCATGCCGGCGACGACTTCGACATCGATGACCGCGAGGCCGGTCTCGACCTCGAGGAAGTTCAGTTCGATGTTCGCCCCTGTCGGGTGACACCGAATATAGGGAGGAACCTGCCATTTGGCGCGGCGGACCTCGTTCTCCCAGCCGGCCTTGATGACCAATGGCTCTCCTGCCTCGATGGCCTGCCCTGCGGGAGTCGATCGAGTGAGAGATGAGCCGGGACGGAAGCGATCAGAGGGCAGATCGGTGGTGAGGTCGGCGAGGACCTCGTCGAGATCGATCGGGAACCGGGCGGCATGGACCTTCTCCATGCGCTCGTCGAGTTCCTCAACCGTGATCCGGCCGTCGCCGGCGGCTTCGCGCAGGACTTCAATCGCTTCGTCGCGCTCTTTGTGTCCGATGCGGTAGGTCTTCGCAGGGTCGTTTTCGGCAGGGAAGTTGTCGGGGGAATCGGGGGTGGAGTGGCTCATAGCCTCTATCGTGCCCGATCACACCGCCGCTTACAACGGACTGCACCGGGCATCGGGCGCGGCGATGGGCTGCAGGTCACCCTGGCGTCGAGGAGCGGTCCGTGTGTCGTGTCAGCCGTTGGCATTAGGCTAGGAGAGTGTCCACCGCACTGTACAGAAGATACCGCCCAGAGACCTTCGATGAGGTCATCGGTCAAGAGCATGTGACCGATCCGCTGAAGGCCGCGATCGAACGTGGCCGCATCAACCATGCCTATCTGTTCTCCGGCCCCCGAGGCTGCGGCAAGACCACCTCGGCTCGGATCCTGGCGAGGTGCCTCAACTGTGCCAAGGGCCCGACTCCTGTGCCCTGCGGTGAGTGCCCGAGCTGTGAGGACCTGGCCAACGGCGGTCCGGGATCCCTCGACGTCGTGGAGATCGACGCGGCCAGCCACAACGGTGTCGACGATGCCCGTGACCTGCGTGAGCGTGCAATCTATGCCCCGGCTCGCGACCGGTATAAGGTCTTCATCCTCGATGAGGCTCACATGGTGACCTCGCAGGGCTTCAACGCTCTGCTCAAGATCGTCGAAGAGCCGCCGCCTCACATCAAGTTCATCTTCGCGACGACCGAGCCTGAGAAGGTCATCGGCACGATCCGCTCGCGGACCCATCATTACCCGTTCAGGTTGGTTCCGCCCGAGGCACTGGGCAACTACATGGAAGATCTGTGCAACCGCGAAGGTGTGCAGGTCGCCAAGGGTGTGCTGCCGCTCGTCGTGCGCGCCGGCGGCGGTTCCGTGCGTGACACACTGTCCGTCCTCGACCAGCTCATTGCCGGTTCGGGTCCCGACGGTGTCGACTACGCCGGAGCCATCGCACTCTTGGGCTACACCCCTGACTCCCTGCTCAGCGACATCGTCGATGCGTTCTCCGCCGGTGACGGCGGCGGGGTGTACCGGGCCGTCGAACGTGTCATCGAGTCCGGTCAGGATCCGCGTCGCTTCGTCGAGGACCTGCTCGAGCGCACGCGAGACCTCATCGTCATCAATGCTGCTCCTGAAGCCGCTCACGCCTTCCTGCCGGAGGCCCCTCCCGACCGCCTCGAACGACTGACTCTGCAGGCCAGAGGGTTCGGCCAGGGCGAACTTTCGCGTGCCGCCGACCTTCTCAACCAGGGTCTGACCGAAATGTCAGGAGCAACCTCACCGAGGCTGCAGCTCGAGCTGATCTGTGCGCGTATTCTTCTGCCCGGTTCGGGCCGCAGCCGCGATGCCGTGCTCAGCCGTGTCGAACGGATAGAACGCCGGATCGGCATGTCCGCATCGGGAACGGCCGCAAACATTCCGCCCGCCCCGCAGGATGGAGTGCAGGACAACACCGCCCAGCCGGTTGCCGGTGCCCAGCAGCGAGAAGCTGCTCCGTCGAGTTCGGCGCAGGCAGCTTCGGCACAGTCTGCGCAGGCGCCTGCAGCGCAGCCCTCAAGCCAAGCACCACATGATGATTTCGACGACCTCGCCGAAATGGCTGTCGCCGCGGAATCCATGCTCAACGAGCCGCCGCGCTCGACTCCAGATCCATCACCGTCAGCGAACGCAGCCGCAGAAACAGAACTTTCCCAAGAGCCCGCGGTCGAACCAGCACCGCAGAACCAGGCTCCGGCGTCTCCTGTTCAGGCGGAGCAGGCCCGAGCTGCACAGGAACCCCGAGTGCAGCGCGAACCGGAAGTCGGTGCACCACCGCAGGAATCAGCCCCGGATGCTGGCTCTGCTCCGGAAAGCGGCGCCGTGGCCGGTGCCGGCAACATCGGCGGCGAGATCGAAGCTATTCGACGAGCCTGGCCGAGCATCCTCGCAGCAGTCGAGAAGCGCAGTCGCCTGACCAGGGCGATCATTGCTGCGAATGCGATCCCGCAGTCGTACTCGGAGGGTGTCGTCTATCTCGGATTCAACAACGCCGGTTCCGTCCAGGGCTTCCAGCAGAGAGACCACGCAGCGAAGCTGGCGATGGCGATCAATGATGTCCTCGGCATCCAAGCTTGCATCGATATCGGCGACGTCGGTCGTATAGGTGGAAATTCGAGTCAGGCGGATGCCGGGCGCGGAACCGGCGGCAAGGGCGCCTCGGCACCGGTGGCGAATGAGGCCGCCGGCAACCGGGGGCAGGCTCCCGCGCAGAGGCGACCCAGCCCTCAGGAAGTCGCCGCGGTCGTCGGCACTCGCGAGGTCGACAAACCGCAGGTTGATCACGAGAAATTCTGGGAGACCAGCGGCTCTCCTCAAGGTCCTTGGTCCGACGACGACGAGGAGGGAGAACAGCCGGCGTCAGACGAAGCTCCACAATCACCGACTGATTCCGAGCCCGACGCCCCAACGGATGTCGACCATCAGGCCTACGACGATTCGGGCAGCCACGCCGGACCAGAAGGAGAACCCGGCCCGGACGGCCTCGCCGGGTCGGCTGATCAAGCGCAACTGGTCGACGAGCCGACGGCGTCCGAAGATCCAGAGGAATCAACACAATCCCAGGGACCATCGGAGTCCGATGAGCCGATGATCGAAGAGCCAGCTGTGGAGGCACCGAAGCCAGACGAGCCAGCGGCGGATTCGGATATCGTCGTGCCCGATCTCTCGGACGATGACTTCTTCAGCGGCCCTTCCGACAACGCGTCTGATCAGCAATCCGAAATGGATCCACTGGCGCACACCACAGCACCGGCGACACCGGACGCACCGATGGAGTATGTGCAGCCACGGTGGGAGGAGCCGGCCTGGCACGATGGGCCGAGCGCTGGCGACCCGAACCTCGGTGGTTCCCCAGGCGGCAAGGGTTCGTCGAACGATTCAATCGACGAGTCCACGAGCGCGGGTTCGGGAGCTGTGGAAGTCGGAGCGCTGGTGGTGCCTCCGCCAGAGGATGATGATCTCGACTTCCTCGGTGACTACGCGGAAGGGGATATGGGACTGTCGGATTCTGCGGCACAGCCAACTTCGCAGTCGCAGGCTCAATCGGCACAGTCCTCGCGACCTCAGGGACATGGGGGCACGAAGCCATTCAAATCCCGTTTCGCTGCTCTGGCCGAGAAGCACGGAGGCGCCACCCCACCGCAGCCGGCCCAGACCGGAGCAAACGCGTACCCGCAGGATGCGAACGGCTCATTGCCCGGAAACGGTGCGGTGGACGAAAGCGCAGATGATCAGCCCCAACGCCCCGGAGCCGACGAAGACGAATATGATCCGGAGACGGACCTCGACGTCTCGGAAGCTCCACAGATCGGCGTGGCCGTGATCGCACGCGTCCTCGGCGGCGAAATCATTGATGAAAGAGAAGTATGAGCGCGGTTTACGAAGGTGCCCTGCAGGACCTGGTCGAAGAATTCGGCAAGCTTCCGGGCATCGGCCCGAAGTCCGCGCAGCGGCTGGCGTTCCACATTCTCCAATCTGAATCCGCCGACGTCAGCGCCCTGGCTCAGGCCCTGACCGAAGTGAAGAAGCGCGTGCGCTTCTGCGATATCTGCGGCAATGTCTCTGAGGAGGCAGAGTGCACCGTCTGTCAGGATCCGCGTCGTGATCGTTCGATGATCTGCGTCGTCGAGGAGCCGAAGGATGTCGTCGCCATCGAACGCACCCGCGAATACAGGGGCCTCTATCACGTCCTCGGCGGCGCGATCGATCCCATGGCAGGAGTCGGTCCCGACAATCTGCGCATCAAAGAGCTGATGCCGCGTCTGCAGGACGGTGAGGTCAAGGAATGTGTCATCGCCACCGACCCCAACCTCGAGGGTGAAGCCACAGCCACCTACCTCGTGCGGCTGCTCAACTCTTTGGGAGTCACCGTGACCAGGCTGGCCTCGGGACTGCCCGTCGGAGGGGACCTTGAATACGCCGACGAGGTCACTCTCGGACGGGCCTTCTCCGGTCGCCGCGCAATGGACTGAACTGTCTCTGCCGAGCTTCTCCTGCTGCGGGAGAAAGTATCGACCGTCCTATTGACACCTTATCGATTATCGTGAAGTATATTGTTTATCGATATATCGAGAAACGATAAGAAGTCGCAGGTCGAGACGGCGAATTCGAAGTCTACTGCTTGACGGTTCTGAGAGGTTCGCCGAAGAAGGAAGGCAGAATCATGACACAGGGAAACAGGCAGGGTGAACTGCCCGACGAGGCTGCCAAGCGGAAGGCATTCGGCACTGGATACGAACTCTGGGTCGGACTGGCGATCGGATTCTACGTCATCTATGCCGTGACGGAGCTGATCACCGACCTCGTCCACGAGAAGATCACGCTGCCGCTGGAGTTCGAGTCGGAGGCTGTGGCCACGCTCGACTTTCCGGGGGCGGATGCCACGCTGAGCGGTCTGACACAGATAACGGTGGCGACCACAGATCTGGCCACCGCGACGTTGGTGCTCCTTCTCATTGCGAAGATCACTCTGATCCTCACCTTCATAGTTGCAGCGATATCGATCGTTCCCATCATCAGAGACATCGCCAAAGGTGACCCGTTCACCGGCCGTTCGATCACAGCGCTCGGAGTGCTCGAGAGTTTCATCGCTGTCGGGTGCCTGGTGTACTTCGGCGCCATGGTGCTGGGCAGCAACATGGTCTCACGAGACCTCGATATCGCCGATGATGTCGGTCCCGGTGTGACGACCGTACTGGCGTTCACACTGTTGGGCGTCGTCGGAGGGATCGAGCTGCTGCGCAGGTGCTACAAGTCGGGACAGAAGGCCCAGGAAGAGCTGGACGGTCTCGTCTGATGGTCGAGGAATTCGAATCACTACACGTCGTCTGTCACCTTGACTCGCTGCTGACTCAGCGGGGTCTGAGTCTGACTGAGCTCTCGAAGCTTGTTGATGTGTCCTTGGCGAACCTCTCAGTTCTCAAGAACAACCGGGCCAAGGCCATCAGATACTCAACACTCATCGCACTCTGCCAGGTTCTGGACTGCCAGCCCGGGGACCTGTTCACCGTCAACGTTCGACCCGACTGAGACGAGCAGAGCACGTCGTCGCTTGAGGGGTCGAGATCGTCAACAGCTCGGGGATCTCAGCGGATCCACGAAGCAAAGCCCGGGAACCTGAGCAGTGTCTGAATGACGGGCGAAGGTGAAGTGAAACGGCCGACCTCATACAATGGTCGAGGTGCCGGGGAGCCGACACGGCTGAAATTCTGATCGATGCAAGCACGAGACAACCATGTTTGGAAGCATGGAATCGATCGCCCGGCACGGAACTTATCAGCGATAAGGAAGAGACTGCAGTGAGCATAGTCGTCCAGAAGTTTGGCGGGTCCTCGGTAGCCGATGCGGAATCGGTGAAGCGGGTGGCCAAGCGAATTGTCGAAAACCGTCAGGCCGGTCACGAAGTTGTTGTCGTGGTGTCGGCCATGGGAGACAGCACCGACGATCTCATCGACTTGGCCCAACAGGTCTCTCCGATGCCCCCAGCCCGTGAGCTCGACATGCTTCTCACTGCCGGTGAGCGCATCTCCATGGCGGTTCTTGCCATGGCGATCGCCAACCTCGGCGAGGAAGCACAGTCATTCACAGGCTCCCAAGCCGGTGTCATCACCGACGAGCAGTTCGGCAAGGCGCGCATCATCGACGTCACGCCAGGCCGAATCCGCTCGGCACTTGACCAGGGATACGTGGCCATTGTGGCTGGATTCCAGGGAGTCAGCCAGACAGCGAAGAACATCACCACACTGGGACGCGGCGGATCGGATACTACCGCGGTAGCCCTCGCAGCAGCACTGGATGCTGACGTGTGCGAGATCTACACCGACGTCGACGGTGTCTTCACCGCCGATCCTCGCATCGTGCCGACCGCGCACAAGATTGATGAGATCGGCTACGAGGAGATGATGGAGATGGCGGCCTCGGGCGCCAAGGTCCTCATGCTCCGGTGCGTCGAATACGCCCGCCGCTACAACGTGCCGGTGCACGTGCGGTCCTCATTCTCACGTAAGCAAGGCACCTGGGTGACTGACTCACCCATTCCTGAAGCCTTCCGGCCGACACGGGGAGCGAAGGCCCCGGCAGCGGAATCAGAAACGGAGTCCAACATGGAACAGGCAATCATTTCCGGAGTCGCCCATGATCGCTCGGAGGCCAAGGTCACGATCGTCGGCGTTCCCGACGTTCCTGGCAAAGCCGCCGAGATCTTCAACACCATGGCTGCGACAGAGATCAACATCGACATGATCGTGCAGAATATCTCCACACGAGAACCGGCCAAGACCGACATCTCGTTCACCCTGCCGATGGACGATGGTGCTAAGGCGCTCGAGGCCCTCGACGCGGTGAAGGCCTCGATCGGCTTCGACCAGGTTCGCTACGACGACCAGATCGGCAAACTCTCAGTCGTCGGTGCGGGCATGCGCTCTCACCCCGGGGTGACCGCCATCCTGTTCGAAGCGCTGAGCGAAGCCCAGGTCAACATCGACATGATCTCCACCTCGGAGATCCGCATCAGCGTCGTCACGAGGGCAGACGTTCTCGACGACGCAGTCCGCGCCGCGCATGCCGCGTACGGACTCGACAGTGAAGACGACGAAGCAGTGGTTTACGGAGGTACCGGACGATGAGCGTCAATATCGGAGTAGTCGGAGCAACAGGTCAGGTGGGCGGCGTCATGCTCGACCTGCTGGCAGACAACCCAGGATTCGAGATCAACAGTCTGAGGCTCTTCGCTTCGGCGCGGTCCGCGGGTAAGACCATCACGTTCAACGGTGAGGAGATCACCGTCGAAGACGCCGCCGAGGCGGACCCCAGCGGACTCGACATCGCCTTGTTCTCTGCCGGTGGAGCCACCTCCCGGGCGCAGGCGGAGCGCTTCGCCGCGGCCGGAGTCACCGTGGTCGACAATTCCTCGGCCTGGAGATCCGACCCTGAGGTTCCACTCGTCGTCAGCGAGGTCAACCCTGAGGCCATCGACGCGGTGGCCAAGGGCATCATCGCCAACCCGAACTGCACAACGATGGCCGCTATGCCGGTCCTCAAGGCGCTCGACAACGCCGCAGGACTCAAGCGGCTCATCGTCAGCACCTACCAGGCAGTGTCAGGATCGGGCCTGAGCGGCGTCGAGGAACTCGCCGGTCAGCTCGAAGCCGGGGTTGCAGATTCCCGCAAGCTGGCTCGCGACGGCAGCGCCGTGACCCTGCCTGCGCCGGACAACTACGTCGAGCCCATCGCATTCAACGTCCTGCCGATGGCAGGGTCTATCGTCGACGACGGTGAGCTCGAGACCGACGAAGAGAAGAAGCTGCGCAACGAGAGCCGCAAGATTCTCGGTAAGCCGGATCTCCTCGTCGCCGGCACCTGCGTGCGCGTTCCCGTGTTCACCGGGCACAGCCTGAGCATCCACGCAGAGTTCGACTCCGAGATCACCCCGGCCAAGGCCACCGAGGTGCTCGCTGAGGCACCCGGCGTCGAACTTGATGACGTGCCCACACCGCTGAAGGCGGCAGGCAAGGATGCAAGCTTCGTGGGCCGCATCCGCGCCGACCAGTCTGCCCCGACAGGCAAGGGACTCGTCCTGTTCGTGTCCAACGACAACCTGCGCAAGGGCGCTGCCCTGAACACGGTGCAGATCGCCGCGCTGCTGGCGAAGAAGGTCGAGTCACAGGCGGCCTGAGCAGTCGGATAGCCGAACCGAACGCCCGAGAGCCTTGCTCTCGGGCGTTCGGCGTTGCCGGAAGGTCTTCGAACTCGGAGTGGAGCGAGCGTGACGGGGACACATAAACACGTTGCTATATATAAATATTTATATTAGTGGCCGAAGCTAAGGCTGAGTATCGTGACCGTGGTTGATTCATTGATCACCGACCACTCTCTGAAAGGCCCACCATGCGTTCTTCGCGACTCGGCATTGCCTCCGGTGCTGCTGCCCTCACTGTTGTTCTCGCATTGAGCGCATGTGGGGGTGGTGCGTCCGGTGCGGACTCCGAGAACGCCGATCTCTCAGTTGTGACGTCGACCAATGTCTACTCCGACATCGTGTCCCAGGTGGCAGGAGACTTCGCAAAGGTCACGGCGGTCATCGACGACCCGAATCAGGACCCGCATTCCTACGAGGCAACGACCCAGGACCGATTGAAACTGTCGAAGGCCGATCTGGTCGTCCAGAACGGCGGGGGATACGACTCGTTCATGACGACGATGCTTGAAGCCTCGGACGCCGAGGTCGACACCATCGACACAGTTTCGATCTCAGGTCTGCCTGGATCCGAGGACGTCGGCAACGAGCCTCATGACCATGGAGAGGAAGAGGCCCACGGTGGCGGCCACGTCGACGAGCACGGCAATGAAGAGGCCCACAGCCATGAGCACGACGACGAAGGTCACGATCATGGCGAAGAAGCGGGCCATGATCACGAACATGGGGAGTTCAACGAGCACCTCTGGTACTCCGTCCCCACAATGACGAAGCTCGTCGACGAGGTTGCGAACCACCTCGGCGAGGCTGCGCCCGAACACAAGGATGACTTCGCAGCCAACGCAGACGAATACAAGAAGACGCTCGAGGAGCTGCGTTCGCAGATCGATGACGCCAAGTCAAAGCATGAAGGTGATGAGGTCGCTGCGACCGAACCCGTGCCGCTGTGGCTGTTCGAGGATATGGGACTGAAGAACATCACCTCCGATGAGTTCCTCGAAGCGGTGGAAGAGGGCAATGACGTGCCGCCTCTGGTGCTGAAGAAGGCCGAGGAGCAGATCTCCTCGGGCGAGGCGGTGCTGCTTGGGTACAATACTCAAGCGGCAGGTCCACAGGCAGAGCAGCTGAAATCCACGGCTGAGAAATCCGATGTTCCGGTCGTCGACCTCGGCGAGACGATGCCGGCCGATGCGCACTACGCGGATTGGATGGGCGAATACATCACCGAAATCTCCACTGCGCTCGAAGGACATGAACACTGAGAATGGCCACTGATTCCGACGTTTCTCCCGGGCAGACCGCATCCGCCGATCACCTTCCGGTGATCCGTCTGCGCGATGCCGAGCTGCGATTCGGAGAGCGTGTGCTCTGGCACGACCTCGACCTCGACGTCGCCCCGGGGGAGTTCGTGGCGGTGCTGGGCCCGAACGGGACAGGAAAGACTTCGCTGCTCAAGGTGCTGCTGGGCCAGCATGCGCTGTCCACCGGCTCGGCGGAGATCAATGGTCGGAATGTCCACTCAGGGAACTCGGCCATCGGCTATATCCCCCAGCAACGCGGAATCGACCAACACACCCCGATGCGGGGTCGCGATCTGGTTCGGATGGGCATCGACGGACACCGTTGGGGACCCGGGCGGTTTCTGAAGCGCCGCCGTCAGCAGGTCGATGAACTCCTCGAATCCGTCGGCGCTCGAGATTACGCGGACGCTCCAGCCGGGACCCTGTCCGGCGGTGAGCTGCAGCGTCTGCGCGTAGCTCAGGCCCTGGCCAACGACCCCTCGGTGCTTCTCTGTGACGAGCCGCTGCTGTCTCTGGACATCCACCACCAGAAGGTCGTTGCCAACCTGCTTCATGAGCAGCGAGTCAAACGCAACACCTCAGTCGTCTTCGTCACCCACGAGATCAACCCGATCCTGCCCTACGTCGACCGCGTCCTCTACATCGTCGGCGGCCACTTCCTCGTCGGCACCCCCGCCGAAGTCATGACCACCCAATCGCTGACCCGGCTCTATGGTTCCCCGGTCGAAGTGGTCCGGGTCGGCGGTCGGCTCATCGTGGTCGGCGGCGAAGCCGAATGCGTGGACCACCACGTCCACGAGGACGAGATGAGCATGGAACGAGGCGCGATCTGATGTCGGCTCAGGAGATCTTCGGCAGCCTGTTCACCTTCGAGGACTACGGCGAACTGGTGACGCTGCTGACCAACTCGCTCATCGCCGCCGGACTGCTCGGTGTCGTCGGCGGCCTCATCAGCGTCTTCGTCATGGCCCGCGACATTCCCTTCGCCGTACACGGTGTCTCCGAGCTCTCGTTTGCCGGTGCCGCCTTTGCCCTGCTCATCGGATTCGACGTGGTTGGCGGGTCCATCATCGGCTCAATCATCGCCGCGCTCATCATCGGCATCGGCGGGGCCAAAGCCTCGGAGAAGAACGCCATCATCGGTGTGCTCATGCCCTTCGGGCTGGGCCTAGCTATTCTGTTCCTCGCCCTCTACGACGGGCGTGCCGCCAGCAAATTCGGCCTGTTGACCGGGCAGATCGTGGCCATCACCCCGGGCCAGATCATGACGCTCGTCGTGTGCTCGCTGATCGTGCTCCTCGTGCTCGCCGTCATCTGGCGACCGCTCATGTTCGCCAGCCTCGACCCCGAGGTGGCACGTGCCAAAGGGGTGCCGGTGTCCGGTCTGACGATCGTTTTCATGCTCGTCCTCGGCCTGGCCGTGGCACTGAGCGTGCAGGTCGTGGGCGTCCTTCTGGTGCTGGCTCTGCTCATCACTCCGGCCGCGGCGGCCACCCAGCTCTCGGCCTCCCCGGTGTGGGTGCCGGTGTTCAGCGTCATCTTCGCGGTCACCGCCTCAGTCGGCGGCATCCTCATCGCACTGGGCTCGCCGGTGGTGCCGATCAGCCCATTCGTCACGACGATCTCCTTCCTCATCTACCTCGTCTGCCGGCTCGTGGGGCGGCGCCGGATGAAGCATCTGCATCGTCGCCGCACGGCCCGTGCCGCCGATGAACACGACAAGCCGGTCGCGTTCCCTGCCTGAGGTGCTTTGACGGCACTGCGGGGCCGGGTCCAGGCCGGGACTCCGAGGCCGACTAGAGTTGGACGAATGAAGAAACGTGCACTATTCGCCGGCGCCCTTGCAGTCCCCGCGGCGGCTGGAATCTGGGGCGCGGTCATCGAACCGCACCTCTTCGCCGTCCGCCGCCACACTTTGCCGATCCTGCCGGCCGGTGCACAGAGCATCCGAATGCTGCACGTCTCCGATCTGCATCTGGCACCCTGGCAGAAGCACCGAGCCGCTTGGGTCAAGGCGCTGACACGACTGGAACCGGACGTCGTGATCAACACCGGGGACAACCTCTCTGCAGACATCGTGCCCACTGTCCTCGACGTCTTCGATGGACTACTCGATGTACCCGGCGTCTTCGTCCTCGGATCCAACGACTTCTTCTCACCCAAGGCGAAGAACCCAGCCAGCTACCTGCGGTCTCCCTCCGAGGTGAAGCACCGCACGCAGCCCGACCTCGACGTGAAGGCCCTGATCCGCGGGTTCGAGGCCAGAGACGAGACAGTCAGCTTCACGTCGACTGGTGACACGCCCAGCAGCACCCGCGGATGGCGTTTCCTCGATAACGCCGAGGCGACTCTGATGATCCGTGGGACGCGCATCGACTTCTGCGGCCTGGGGGACTCCCACATCGACCGTGACCGGATCCAGCCCAGCGACGGTCAGGGCCGCGGCCCTGATGCCTTCGACTACCCTCGGTTCGATTCTGAAGCTGGGGTGAAAGTCGGCGTCACTCATGCGCCCTATTCGCGGACGCTGGAGGCGTTCACCTCGGCGGGTGCTGACCTCATCATGACTGGGCATACTCACGGGGGACAGATCCGGGTGCCCTTCTGGGGCGCGCCGGTGACGAACTGCGACCTCGATCGGACACGCGCGAGGGGCCTGTTTCCCTATCGAAAATCTCTCGTCGAAATCTCCGCAGGATTGGGTTTCTCGCCCTTCTCACCGGTGCGTTTCGCCTGCCGTCCCGAGGTCAGCCTGTTGACTCTCGTCCCTGGAGTCTGACGTTCTCAACGATTTTTGAGAATTTGCACAAGTCGGATTAGCTAAACTTGGTTTCATGGTGTCTCCTGAGTCAAATCCGAATCCGACCAAGACAGGCGCGTTTCTCCAATTCGTCGCCGTGAGCGCGGTGGCGGGAATCGTCGCCGCAGGTCTTGCCATCCCCGGAGTCGGTGTAGCTACTGCCAGTGCAAACAGTGCCGTCGAGATCTTCAATTCGCTCCCCGCGACCCTGGAGATCCAGGACCTGGGAGAGAAGTCGACGATGCTCGCCTCCGATGGTTCGGAGATTGCGGAGTTCTACTGGCAGAACCGAGTCGAGGTGCCTCTCGACGAGATCTCAGATCATATGCAGGACGCGACGATCGCGGTCGAGGACTACAGGTACTTCGAACACGGCGGCGTCGATATCGAGGGCATCGCGCGTGCAGCGGTGCACAATATGGTGTCCTCGACAACGCAGGGCGGATCCACACTGACCCAGCAGTACGTGAAGAACGTACTGGCGGAGAACGCCCATGCCGAAGCGGACAAGGAGGGCGTGTCAGCGGCCAAGGAGTCGGAAGGCACGGCCGGCTATGCGCGTAAGCTCCGCGAAGCCAAACTCGCAGTGGCAGTTGAGAAGAAGTACGACAAGAAGGACATTCTCAACCGTTACATGAACATCAACAACTACTCCGGTTCGCCCAACGCCTACGGCGTGCAGGCCGCCGCTCATAAGTATTGGGGCATCGACGCGAAGGACCTGAATATCGAGCAGTCGGCGATGCTCGCCGGCATTGTGCAGAACCCTTCGGCCTTCAACCCGCAGCGTTTCCCCGATCAGGTGAAGAAGCGCCGCAACACCGTGCTGGGGCAGATGCTCAAATACAAGCACATCACTCAGAAGGAATACGACAAGGCGGTGAAGACCGACCTCGACCTCGATCTGCATGAGACACCGAACGGCTGCACCTCGGCCAAGAGCAACGCAGAATTCTTCTGCGACTACGTCGAAAACGTCATCAAGAATGATGATACCTTCGGCGAGACCGTCGACGAGCGCCTCGCCTTCCTGCAGCGGGGCGGGCTGACGATCAAGACCAGCCTCAACCCAGACATTCAGAAGATCGCTGACAAGGAGATCAAAAAGCGTGTTCCTGTGGGCGATCCATCCGGCGCCGGACACGCCCTGGTCACGATCGAACCGGGCACGGGCGAGGTCATCGCCATGGCTGAGAACCGTGAATACACGGTCGGCGAGGTCAAAAAGAACGAAAAGAACAAGAAGACCAGCATCAATTACACGGTCGATAGGAAGCACAACGGCGGTGGCGGGTTCCAGGTCGGTTCGACATGGAAGCCCTTCGTGCTGGCCACGTGGCTGAAATCCGGTCGCGGGCTCAACGCCACGGTCAACGCTACCAAGCGCAACTTCCCTGCAAATTCTTGGAAGTATGACGGCTGTCCGAACATGGGCGGTGACTGGGACCCGAACAACGCCGGCGACGGTGAAGGCAAGGGCTCGATGACCGCGCTGGAAGCCACGAAGAAGTCCGTGAACACCGGCTATGCGGCTATGGGCAACCAGCTCAATATGTGCAAGGTCATGGACACCGCTATGGACCTTGGAATTCGCTACGGCAGCGGCGAGAAGCTCGACTTCAAGAACGAGGCGGGCTTCATCCAGGCCCTGTCGCCATCCTCGATTCTGGGCACGACGGAGACAACTCCGATTGCAATGGCCGCGGCATTCGCGACCTTCGCGAACGAGGGCGAGTTCTGCGGCCCGAAGCCGATCGTCTCCATCAAGGACCGCTCAGGCAAGAACATCGACGTGCCGGGAGAGGGCTGTAAGCGAGTCCTCGACAAAGAGGTGGCCAAGGGCGTCGCCTACGCTCTGACACAGACGTTCAACGGCGGTACCACAACCCAGTTGAAGATCGGAGCACCAGCAGGTGCAAAGACCGGTACGACGAACTTCGACGTCGGCCACACCTGGTTGCTCGGGTTCACGAAGACACTGTCGACTGCGGTCTGGACCGGTGACCCGGCAGGAACACGTGACTGGCGAAACAACAGCGAGGGAGTTGTCCGCGGACACGTCTACGGTGCCACGATCTCCGGTAAGACCTGGCAGGCCTATATGAATGACGCGGTCAAGGAGACGAAGGGCAACACCGGATTCCCTAAGCCGGGCAGCAAGTACATGGGCGGCGGTGGCACCGGTGGCGGAGGCGGTACCGGTGGTGGCGGCACCGGCGGTGGTGGCAACGGCACCGGCGGCGGCAACGGCGGTGGAGGCACCGGTGGTGGAGGCGGCACCGGCGGCGGAAACAACGGCACCGGCGGCGGCACCGGCGGCGGCACCGGCGGCGGCAACGGTGGCGGAAACAACGGCGGCGGCAACGGCGGCGGCGAAGCGCCGGGCCTCGGCGGCAACTGAGCACCGGACGTCAGACAGAGCCTGAGAGACAGCGGGGTGGGACGATCATCATGATCGCCCCACCCCATTCTCGTCTGTCAGCGATGTTCACACTGTGGCATGGCTGGCGGTAGGTGCACGGGTTCTCGGCTAGGGTTGGCAACGACAGTGATTAGCCGGTCGCACTCCTGCAGAACGATCGGCTGTCGGTTCATGCAGACGCTCGTTCCGATGACGCATCGGGGACTCGGGCACACAGAGACTCAAGGAGAATCATGACTAAGTGGGAATACGTCACCGTGCCGCTCATCGTTCACGCAACGAAGCAGATCCTCGACCAGTGGGGCGAAGACGGCTACGAGCTTGTCCAAGTTGTCCCGGGCCCCGATAACAATGGACTCGTTGCCTACCTCAAGCGTCCCAAAGCCTGACACAACAGTGCCCTGAAGTACCACAAGCCTGACGCATCAGAGTATGGGCTCTCACCTGACCTGCAATACCCTCGTCGAAGGACCAACCATGTCGAAGACCCTAGACCGCATCGCTGAACTCGGTCTCACCCTGCCCGCTGTCGCCGTTCCCGCTGGCGTCTATGTCCCGGCGCTTCGCACCGGCAACTACGTCTACACCTCGGGCCAGCTGCCCGTCGTCGACGGGAAACTCCCGGCGACCGGCCACATCGGCTCCGACGTCGACCTCGAGACCGGCTACGACCTGGCACGGACTGCAGGGCTCAATGCTCTCGCCGCAATTGCCGGCGTCATCGGGGACCTGGACAAGATCGTGCGCGTCGTCAAGGTGACCGGGTTCGTGAACTCGGCAGATGACTTCACACAGCAGCCATCGGTTATCAACGGAGTCTCCGAACTCTACGGTGAGATCTTCGGCGACCGCGGCCAGCACACGCGCAGTGCAGTGGGAGTGAACACTCTTCCTCTCGGCACTCCAGTCGAGGTCGAGGTCATCGTCGAGGTTGAGGACGATGCCGCTTAGCGGACGCTCTCTGCCCGTCTCGTCGGAGCTGCATTGGTTCTTGGACCAATGGCAGTCCGACGGGCGGTTCCCGGTCCCAGAGGCTCCACGCCCCGCCTCGGCGATCGTGTTGATCAGGGACTCCCTGGAAGGTTTGGAAACCTTCATCACCAGGCAGCTCGATGCTCGGGGAATCGACGACCGCAACCGCCTGTCCTACCCGGTCAGCAACCTGCGCCCCGGCGACCTGCGCAATCTGCCTCTGGCCGGATGGAACTCGGCGCGCTGCGCAAGGACTCTGAGCATCGAGAACAAGTCACGGGCGCTGCACCATTTCTCGGCCGCGGCACGCATCTCGTTCGCTGCGACCGGTGTCCTGCTGGCCGAAGACGTCGATCGTGACATCGTCGCCGCGCCCCAGACGGATTGGCGCGGAACACGGGCACGGCTGTTCTCCAATGAGATCTCCTGGTCCCAGATCCTGCGCGAACGTGATCTCAAGCTGCGTCCGGACCTCTGCAAACCCTGGCTGCGTTGGATCAACACGGCGACTCAGCTGCACCGTTTCGACACCACCTATTTTGTGGCCGCAGTGCCCTTCGGGCAGAACGTCGACTTCCTCTCGCCGAATGAGACCTCGGGAGGGTGGAAACGGCCCAAGGAGATCCTCGCTGAGGCAGCAGGAGATCCCGACAAGATCAGTGCGAGCACTCGCATCATCGCTGAGAGTCTGATAGATGTCCCAAGCGTGGGAGCGGCCATGGCCCAGGTCCGCGACCTGCATCCGCTGCGACCAGAGGTCACCAATGAAGACGGCGAATGGCGCGTCGTCATCCACCCCGGACGCGACCTCTACCGCAAGGGCACTCTACGTGACTACGCGATAGCCGTCGGTGACGACGAGAACGACCAGAGCCCAGGATTCCTGACGCTGAGTGACGATGACAACAACGCCGAAAGCGGCGAAGAGGAGACCGACGAATCATGAGGATCCGCGCGAACAACCCATCCCCGATGACGCTGACGGGCACCAACACCTATGTCATCACCTCGGCGGACGACACCACAGCAGCGCTCATCGATCCTGGCCCCGAACTTACGCAACACCGTGAGAAATTCCTCGCTGAGCTCGGCGACAGGAAGCTGTCGGCCATCATCCTCACTCATCAGCATGCCGATCACTCGGAGATGCTCGGCAGTGTGGAACAGTGGGCACCCGAGGTGCCCGTGTACGCGGTCCTCGAGAAGTTCGGCCGTCTGACACCTCCTGTGGCCGATGGTGACATGATCGCATTCGGCACTGACACAGCCGATGTCATGGAGGTCATCGCGACTCCGGGGCACACGATGGACAGCATCTGTCTCATCCACGGCCACGTGCTCTACAGCGGCGATACGGTCCTGGGGGAGGGGACGACCATCGTCACCCACCCGGAAGGCTCTCTGCGCGACTACCTCAATTCCCTGGACCGGCTCCTTCAGCTGCTCGATGAGGGGGCATATTCGATCTTCGAGCCCGCACACGGTCCCAGCATCGAATCCCCTGCCCAGGTGCTCGAGTACTACCGCAGCCACCGACTCGAACGCATCGAGCAGGTCAGAGCGGCACTGGCGCAGGGAGCCACGAGCGCCACAGACGTCTGCGACATCGTCTATCACGACGTTGATCCGAGCGTCCGCGGTGCCGCCGAGCAGATCGTGCGCGCCCAGTTGGCCTACCTCGGAGTCCTCGCTCCCGACGATCAGTCGTGACTCGACCCGACCACTCGTAGGCAGGGCGCACAACGCCAGACGCACGAACGCCCAGGCAACGATGTGTGCCTGGGCGTTCGATGACTGAGAATTCAGTGGTCCGGCATCAGCCGCCTGACATTCCGATCAGCGGGCGCGGTTGCGCATGCGCTCCATGTCGAGGATGACGACGGAACGAGCCTCGAGGCGGATGAAGCCACGAGCTGCGAAGTCGGCCAGGGCCTTGTTCACGGTCTCACGTGAGGCGCCGACGAGCTGCGCGAGCTCTTCCTGCGTCAGGTCGTGCGCGACGAGGACACCGTCCGGTGCCGGCTTCGAGAAGCGAGATGCGAGGTCCAGCAGTGCCTTGGCGACGCGACCGGGAACATCGGAGAACACGAGGTCGCCCACGGTCTCGTTCGTGCGGCGCAGTCGCTGTGCCAGAGCCTTGAGCAGGTTCATTGCGGCCCGCGGGCGTTCATCGAGCCACGTCGTGAGGTCCTCATGCTTGAGGCTGAGCAGCTCGGACTGAGAGACAGCAGTGACGGAGGTGGAACGTGGGCCCGGATCAAAGAGGCTGAGCTCACCGATGATCTCGCCCGGCCCGATAACCGAGAGCAGATTCTCGCGGCCGTCGGAGGACTCGCGGCCGATCTTGAGCTTGCCGCTGGAGACGATATAGAGTTCGTCACCGGCATCACCCTCGTGAAAGAGCACGGTTCCCCGACGGAGGCTCCGCGGGTTCATGAACTTCATCAATGCGCTTGTGGCTTCATCGTCCAAACCTGCGAAGAGCGTGGCGCCCCGCACAACTTCAATATCCACTGTGTCCTCCTTGTCGTGGTAATCACAGATAAATCTACCTGGTCAACGGTGCTGATACCAGCAAAGGCGCGGGAGTTTGCGGCATTAGTGCAAAACAAGGGGTTTTGCTGGCGTTTCCTCCACCCTCGCCGAGGTGGGCCACGGTTGCGTACGGACGACCCCGTTCGACGGGCGACTGCAGAGCTACCTCGGCGATGTGAGGGGCGCCACTGCGGAAACGCAGGGCACGGATTAAGATGGTGAGTCGTGTTGACGGTGGCAGAGAAGAGCGCGCGGAAGTTCGCCAAGGAAACCTCATTGGGCAAGACCCGACGCGCAAGGAAGATTCATCGGATCCTCGCCGAGGTGTACCCGAACGCGAAATGCGAGCTCGACTTCGAGACCCCATTCCAGCTCCTGATTGCGACCGTCCTGTCTGCACAGACCACAGACATCCGGGTCAACGCGGTGACACCGGGGCTGTTCTCCGTCTTCCCTGATGCTCACAGCCTCGCGGTGGCCAACCTGATCGAGGTCGAGGAACTCATCCACTCGACCGGTTTCTACCGAGCGAAGGCCCGTAACATCGTCAAACTCGCCAATGAACTCGTCGACACCTATGACGGTGAGGTCCCCAACTCATTGGACAGACTCGTCAAGCTTGCAGGAGTCGGACGGAAGACCGCGAATGTGGTCCTCGGCAACGCCTTCGACACCCCGGGCCTGACCGTCGACACGCACATGGGACGGTTGGCACGCCGACTCGGATGGACCGAGGAGGAAGACCCGGTCAAGGCGGAGCACGACATCGCGGCGCTGTTCCCGAAGAAGGAACTCACTCTGCTCTCCCATCGAGTCATCTTCCACGGACGACGGATCTGCCACTCGCGCAGACCAGCCTGCGGAGTGTGCCCGTTGATGGCATTGTGCCCCTCGTTCGGGGTCGGGGAACTCGATCCGGAGAAGGCGCGGGCGATGCTCAGATTCGAAATGGCGCCCCAGGCATGAGCGCCGAAGCATGTGAGCATCCCCCGGTGGGGCCAGGCGCTGCGGTGCAGGCGTCGACCGGGCAGGACTCCGTTTCGCACGATGAGACCCTGCGCACGCAGCTGGAGAATCTCGCGGCATCGAATGGTTCGCCCGAGTGGCTCAGGCGGGCACCGATGCCGGGTGACGAATCGGTGCGTGACGCGGCCGTCCTCATGCTCTTCGGCAGGGGCGGTCAGCCGCGCACAGATGCCGGCCGTGCCGAATCATCACGTCTGGCGGATTTCGGAGTCGACGACGTCGACATCGTTCTGCTGCAGAGGGCGAGCACCCTGCGCAATCATCCCGGACAGGTGGCGTTTCCCGGAGGCGGACGAGACCCCGAAGACGATTCCCTGGTCTCCGCAGCCCTGCGTGAAGCTCAGGAGGAGGCCGGCATCGTGCCGTCGACGGTCGATGTTCTCGGTCAGATGGATCCGCTCTACATTCCCGTCAGCAGGTTCCAGGTCACGCCTGTCATCGGGTACTGGGCGCAGCCCGGAGTCGTGCGGGTGATGGACGAGGCGGAGTCGTACTCGGTCTACCGGGTCTCTGCTGCCGATCTGGTGGCACCGGCCAATCGAGGGACGTTCTCCCGGCCGGACCTGAAGATCACGACACCGGCCTTCGACGTCGGAGTGCTCAAGGTGTGGGGCTTCACCGCAGGAATCCTCGACTTCGCTCTCGACCACCTCGGCTGGGCCGGGGACTGGGATCGTGACGCACACATAGACATCGACTTCTGAGGCCGTTGCTTCTCGCCCCGAGGGCGGGCTGAGCCCGACGCCATCGATGCGTGCAGCTGTCAGCGTCGACCGGCTTTGATCTTGAACAGCTGAGCCGTCCACACGATGGAGATTGCCAGGATGGCCAGGCACCAGACGACCGAAAGCAGGGCTGAGTTGCCCATGCTGGTACCGACGAGCAGGCTTCGCAGTGCATCGATGATCGGGGTGATCGGTTGGTTGTCGGCAAACCAGGTCAGCCATCCGGGCATCGTTTCAACCGGGACGAATGCGCTCGAGACATATGGCAGGAACAGCAGAACGAATCCGTAGCCGTTCGCCGACTCCGCTGATTTGGCGGCCAGGCCGATCGCCGCGAACAGATATGTGATGGTGAAGATGTAGAGAGTGATGAGGGCGATGACGGCCACCCATTCCGCCACGTCAGCCGATGGGCGAAAACCGATCGACACTGCTACTGAGAAGACGATGCCAGTGGCGAGCAGATTCTTCACCACGCTCGCCACCACATGTCCCGTGATCACCCCACTTGATCGGACTGGCATCGTTCTGAGTCGGTCGATGAAACCTGAAGTCATGTCGTTGGCCACGGACAGTGACGTTGAAGCCGCGCCGAACCCTGCGCACGTGAGAATGATTCCGGGAACGATGTAGTTGACGTAGTCTCCGCTCGGGTCGATAGCTCCACCGAAGACGAAGGTGAACATCAGCATGAGCATCACCGGCAGTGCGACTGCCATGAGCATGGATTCGACGTCCCGAGTGGCATGACGAAGACTGCGACCGATGAGCGCCAACTCAGTATTGATGCCTCGAGGAGGGGTTCGTCGTCGAGCAGGCGACGGGTACTTCGTTGTCAGTGACGCTTCTGCAATATCGGTCATGATCATTCTCCTGTCTGTGAAGGTTCGGCGGATGGGCCGGGGGCGGTGAGCGAGAGGAAGACGTCGTCAAGGCTGGGGTGGCGGAGGCTGACCGAGGACTCGGCGAACTCTGGCTCGATTGTTGCCAAGACGGAAGAGATATCGCGTACGGTTCCGGTGGTCGGCAACTGTGAGACGGTCGTGCCACGATTGTCGTGGACGGCCACCATTCCCTGACCGACCTTCGCCTTGAGTTCTGTCGGCGTGCCCAGCCCAGCCAGACGACCGCGATCGAGTAGGCCGATTCGATCGGCCAAGGCATCGGCTTCCTCAAGGTACTGAGTGGTGAGAAAGACGGTCGTGCCGCCCTTTGCCAGCTCCTTCACCTCGTCCCACAGCTCGCGACGCGAACGAGTGTCCAATCCAGTTGTCGGTTCGTCAAGGATCAGCACATCGACCTGCACCACCAGGCTCAGCGCCAGATCGAGCCTGCGCCTCATGCCACCGGAGAGTGCGGCAACTCTCGTATCGATGAATGAGGTCAGGCTCAAACGCTCGGCCAGCCGTGAGGCTCTGACCTTCGCCTCCCGGCGCGAGAGCCCCGACAGGCGTGCTAACAGGATGAGGTTCTCCCGTGTCGAGAGATATTCGTCGACAGCCGCCGACTGCCCAGTGACAGCGAAACGCCGTTTTGCCTCATTCGGCTCGTCGGCCACATCGATCCCCCCGACGAGGACCGTGCCCGAATCCGGACGTATCAGAGTGGTGAGGATGTTGATCGATGTGGTCTTTCCAGCCCCGTTCGCGCCAAGCAAGGCGAAGACTTCACCCTGGCTGATTTGGAGATCCAGCCCCTGGAGCACCGGGTTCTTGCCGAAGCCTTTGCGAACACCAGAGAACTCGATAGCTGTGGCGGGCGCTGCGGAAGCTGTCGCTTCGGCGCCCGGGCCGGCTGACGTCATTGTGCGTTTCATGTTGTGCCTCTCGGAGGTCCTGAGTGGAGCTGACTGTGTACGTGCGCAACTGTATATGACAGTAACACGCAATATATGCCGTACACAATATAAGCTGGGCAGATGAGTACAGAAGACCCGATCGAGCAGCTTCCACGCGGAATCGCACTGGCCTGGGGCGTGGCCGCAACACCACAGCGTGGGCCTAAGCGCGAGATGAGTGTCGAGCGAATAGTCGATGCTGCCATCGAGATCGCCGATAACGACGGCATCCAGGCGGTGTCGATGTCGGCGGTCGCGAAACGCCTTGGTTACACGCCGATGTCGCTCTATCGGTATGTCAGCGCCAAGGACGATCTGCTGCTTCTCATGCAGGAGGAAGCGACAGGGCTGCCACCGGAGTCAGAAGGGGTGGAGAATTGGCGCACCCGACTGGAAGAACTCTACGAAGCCCAGTCACAGGTCTACCTGACGCAGCCGTGGTTACTGTCGCTGTCGATCATGGGCAGTCCCATCACACCCAACAGCTCTGCGTGGTTGGACGCGAGCCTTGAGGCTCTTCACGACACTCCACTCACACAGGACGAACGCATTGCCGTCTCGATCTTCGTCACCGGCGCGGCCCGGTGGAAGGGCACCGTGTTCGCAGGGTACGAGGATCAGAAGCGCGCCACTGGTCTGAATGATTCCGAGCTTGCGCAACAGGAATCTCAGCTCTTCGATGCTGTCATCACCGATGATGGGTACCCCTCGCTGCGCCGTGCCATCGACGCAGGTGTCTTCACCTCCGAAGCTGATCCATTTGCTTTCGGTTTCGAGTGTGGGCTCGATGGCTTGGCCGAATACATTGACAGAGTCAGCCGCGAGCGAGGCGATGGACCTTCAGCTGCGGCAGGGATGATTGCGGAGACCGCCTCGGAGGCAGGTGAATCTTCGGTTTCTGGGGCGACGTTGCCTGTTGAGGAGACCTCAGGAGTCGAGCAGTCGGTCGTGACCGACGATGATCCAGAAGTTGCGGCCGATAAGAAGTACCGCGAATCACAGAAAGCCGTCAGGCAAGCGCAAAAGGTGCTTGCCGAGGCGCGTAAGCGGGAGCGTCAGACTCTGAGAGAAGCGAAGGAGCGGATCGCCAAAAGGCGTTGAGACCAGTGGTGAAGCGGTCGAGGGTGATTGGCCCCGGGCGTGAATGCAGCGGTGGCGTCGGGCTGAGCCCGACGCCACCGAGTGTGGAACTATTCCGCAGTTCTCAGTTGCGAGATCTGTCAGTATCGCGGTCCGGAGGGATTCTTCACCGCACGCTTGACCGACGCGAGCAACGACTTGGCCGAACCGATCGCCGTACCCGGAACCGGGTTGCCCTTCTTGAACAACGGCAGAGCAATCAGCACGAGGATGATGGCGAGCACCGCAAGGATGCCGAAGACAATGAGGAAGCTGCCCCACCATGGCCATCCCAGGCCCTCGTGGAATGCGGCGGCCCCGGCGAAAATCACCATGAACGATGACAAGAACAGGAAGAACAGGGCGACGACGGCAAGTGCCGAGCCGATGCCCAAGTTCTTCGCACCGGCTGTGGCTTCAGCCTTGGCCAGCGCAATTTCTTCCTCGGCGATCGCTTTGGAATCGTCGCCGATGCCTTTGATCAGTTCGCTGATCGACCTCTCAGCCATGAGTGCTCCTATCGACAAAAACTTGGACAATCTTTCTTAAGAGTAGTCTGAACGCGCGTGGTGACCAAAGAAATGCGGCCAGTAAAACGAGAAAAACCCGCCGGATGAATACGGAACGGCTCTGTGCGATCATCCGTTCTCACCGGCGGGTTCGTCTCAGGGCACGGTCAGTTCTTCGCCACCGATTCTTCGATCAGGTCCATGACCGATGAGTCGGCCAGGGTCGAGGAGTCTCCCACCTTGCGGTGTTCGGCGACGTCCTTGAGCAGGCGGCGCATGATCTTGCCGGAGCGGGTCTTCGGCAGTTCGGATACGACATGGACCTTCTTCGGCTTCGCGATCGGCCCGATGTCCTTTCCGACATGTTGACGCAGCTCTTCGGAGATCTCTGGGGAGTCCTCGACATCGTTGCCCACGATGACGAAGGCAACGACAGCCTGACCGGACGTATCGTCCGCTGCTCCGACCACCGCCGCCTCGGCGACATAGGGGTGAGCAACCAAGGATGACTCGATCTCGGCCGTCGACAGACGGTGCCCGGATACGTTCATCACGTCATCGACACGGCCGAGGAACCAGATGTCCCCGTCCTCATCGCGCCTGGCGCCATCGCCCGCGAAATAGGTGTTCTCGAACCGTGACCAGTAGGTCTCTTTGAAACGCTCGGGATCTTTCCAAATACCGCGCAGCATCGACGGCCATGGCTGGCGGATGACGAGGAGCCCACCCTCCGGACCAGCTGGGCTGTTGCCCTCATCGTCGACAACATCGACGGAGATGCCCGGGATAGGACGCTGCGAAGAGCCTGGCTTCGTCGACATCACGCCGGGAAGCGGAGCGATCATGTGCGAGCCCGTCTCCGTCTGCCACCAGGTGTCGACGATTGGGCAGCGCTCACCGCCGATGACGCGGTGGTACCAGCGCCAAGCCTCAGGATTGATCGGTTCGCCGACGCTGCCGAGCAGACGCAGGCTGGAGAGATCGTACTTCGCTGGAATCTCCTCACCCCACTTCATGCATGTGCGGATCGCCGTTGGAGCGGCATAGAGGATCGTTGCCTTGTACTTCTCGATGATCTCCCACCAGCGTCCCTGGTGGGGCGTGTCAGGAGTGCCCTCGTAGACTATCTGGGTGGCGCCGGCTGCCAACGGTCCGTAGGTGACATATGAGTGTCCGGTGACCCAGCCGACGTCGGCTGTGCACCAGAACACATCGGATTCGGGCTTGATGTCGAAGACGGCCTTCATCGAGTACAGAACCTGGGTGAGGTAGCCGCCCGAAGTGTGCAGGATGCCCTTCGGCTTACCTGTGGTTCCGGAGGTGTAGAGGATGAACAGCGGGTTCTCGGAGTCGAAGAATTCGCACTCGTGCACAGGACTCGCGGTTTCCACCGTCTCGTGCCACCACTGGTCCCGACTTTCGACCATCTCGACGTCCTGACCCGTGCGGCGCACCACGAGAACAGTCTCGACGGGGGTGTCACCGTGTGACAGGGCGTCGTCCACTGCCGGTTTGAGGCTGGTGGCCTTGGCACGACGGTAGCTGCCGTCGGCGGTGATGACCACACGTGCTTCGGCATCGATGATGCGTGAGCGCAGCGCATCAGCGGAGAAGCCGCCGAAGACCACTGAATGGGCGGCGCCGAGGCGGGCACAGGCCAACATGGAGATCATCGCTTCGGGAATCATAGGCAGGTAGATGGCCACACGATCTCCGGCTTTGATCCCGAGGTCGGCGAGAGTGTTGGCTGCCTTGGACACTTCGGCGAGCAGCTCCGCGTAGGTGAAGGAGCGGGAGTCGCCGGGTTCCCCTTCGAAGTTGATGGCGATGCGCTCACCGTTGCCGGCGATGACATGGCGATCGAGGCAGTTGTAGGCCACGTTGATTCTGCCGCCGATGAACCACTTCGCGAATGGCGGGTTGGTCCAGTCGAGTACTTCTCCGAAGTCCTCATTCCAGTCGACGAGGTCACGAGACTGCTCGGCCCAGAAGCTCAGGTAGTCGGCATCGGCACGCTCGTATTCGTCGGCCTTGACATTGGCGGCAGCAACGAACTCTTCAGGTGGGGCAAAAGTTTCGGATTCTGCTGTGCTGTCGGTCATTTTTCCCTCCGGCTTCTTTGATGGATCGAAAATTCTAGTTGCACTGTATACCCGAGGCGGGGCCCAGGGGCACCGTCGTCCGTGCGATGAACGGTGGTGTCCGGGGGTAGCAATCACTCAGAGGCTGTGCTATATGACACACTTCTGGCGCCGAGCGGTACCCGGGGGAGACGGATGCGGAGATTCGACTGTGCCGGACAGGCGGCAGAGAAGGAGTGCGCAGGGGTTCCTGTTCTGCAAGGATGGGGTAGGAGTCTGTCAGGATGGAAACCAGACAGACACATGAAGTTTGACGACCCTGTCCCCAAGAGCGACTGGAGCAATCGATGAGTTCGCCGCAGCACCCCACTGGATCAGGACCACAGCAGTGGCATGATCCGCACGCGCAGAACCCCGGCCCGAACAGCCAACCACAGTTCGGCCAAGGGGCGGCACATGGATCGGGACCTGCCTTCGGTGCAGGACCTGAATCTCAGTCCTCCGGGCCCGGTGGGTACGGCGGCGGTCCTGCCGGCTCGGGTGGACCGGGTCCCTATGGCTCGGGAGGGCCCGGTCCCTATGGCTCGGGACCAGGCCCACAGAACTCAGGCCCCGGCCCTTATGGTTCAGTGCCGGTGCCGGGACCATACGGTTCGGGCCCAGCTCCAGGTCCGCAGAACACTGGTCCAGGCCCTTACGGGCCAGGAGGCCCAGGACCTTATGGTTCGGCACCGGGTCCCTATGGTTCCGCTCCCGGCACTCAGGGGTCAGCGCCGGGTCAGTTCGGTTCCGCAGGTCCAGCAGCTCAGAAGAGTCCGCGCAGCGGCCCGGGTCTTCTCGGACCGCTGACCTTGCGCGATCTGTTCCTGCTCTGTGCAGGACTCCTTTCACTGGTTGTCCTCTTCGTGCCGTTCAAGGGCGATGGGTTCGTATCGGTGTCGCTGTGGCATTGGACCATCGACGCTATGGGCACCCTGACATTCGACGTGTTCGGAATCTGGTTGATTGTGGCGGCAGTCTTCGTCAGCAAATTCGGCAACGGTGGACTCAAGGTCGGTTCACTCAGTCTTGATCAGGCAATCTCGGTTCTCTCCGGCGCTGCGTTCACCTTTGCCTTCGTCCACCTGCTGACGTCGGTCCAGTTCTGGCACGTCGGTGCGTATCTTGCCTTCCTCGCAGCTCTGATCGCCTTCTTCGCGGGCGTATTCACCATGCTTCCCTTCTTCAGCAGGGAATTCGCGGTTCGCGATGATGTTCCCGCACATCCGAAGGCACGCCCCGTGAGCAAGCGCGCACCGCATCCAGCTCCTGTGGCGAACGTGCCAGGCGCCCACAACGGCCCAGGCGGATTCGGCGCACCCTACGGCGGTCAGCCCAACGGGCCGATCGGTTCGCAGGGTCAGCCAGGGGCACCCCTACATCCAGGTCAGCAAGGCGGACCGGGTCAGTTCGGCGGACAGAGCCAGTTCGGTGGCTCAGGTCAGCAAGCTGGACCAGGCCAGCCAGGTGGAGTGGACCAGAACAGCCAGCACAGACAGTACGGCCAGCCAGGCCAGTACGGCCAGCCAAACCAGCCAGGCCACTTCGCTGCGCCAGAACAGAATGGCCAGCCTGTTGGGCAGGACCAGTTCAGTCGACCCGATGGGCAGGACCAGTTCGGTCAGCCCATCGGAGCAGAACAGGACAGCCCGTATGCTCCGCCGGAGCAGCAAGCGCAGGAGTCGTCTTTCGATTCTGAAACGGCTGTCGATGGCTCGGCGGACCAGGCGGTTCAGAGTACAGGGTCAGGCCAGACCTACCTGGGGGCCCAAGACTCACAGGATCCCCAGCACACGCAGAGCGAACCGACGCAGACCTTCGGGTTCGGTGCTCAGCGTGAGGAATCGCCGTGGAGCAACGACGGCGAAACAGCAGTTCAGGCTCCCGTGCCTGCAGACGGCTCAAGCACCGGCGACTCTAATGAACGAAGCGACTCCCGTGACGAGAGAGGCTCCGGCGCGGACAGCCGGGGCACCACCGAGTCGAAATCCGACAGCGCCGACCACGACTCGTCGGGAGCGGGCACGACCGCTGCCGTCGCAGGCGCGGGCGCACTCGGAGTCGGTACCGCTGTCGCCGGAGCAGCCTCAGCGAGCTCGGAATCTGAATCGAAGTCGGAATCAGAACGACGTCGCGGACGCCATGCCGCGCCCAATTCGGTTGGTGAATCCGAAACAGCTGAGGGACGGGCCGATGGTCAGGCCGAGCGTTCAGAAGGTGGCCCCGACCGGACCGAAACCGCCGATCGTGAAGCGGTCAGCGACAGGGGGGACTCCGCGTCTCCTGCGGAGAGCAGCTCGTTCGCCTCGAAGGTCAACGCTCACGAATCGGACACCAACGTTCGTGCCTCCGAAGGGGTTGCGCTGAAGCCGGAAGACGACTCAACTGACTCAACCGCTTCGGCCGTCTCGGGCGAATCAGCTGACTCAACCGCTTCGGCGAACGCCGGACGCAGCGAGAGAAGCACGACCGCCGACGAGGCCCGTGGAAGCGAGGCTGGCACCGAGAAGCCGCGCACAGGGGCTTCGGACGACGATGCCACCGTCGTCAGCGGTTCCCCCGCAGATGGTGCTGCCGGCGCTGCTGCAACAGGTGCGACTGGTGGTGCGGAATCGGCTGCGGAACGTACCACCCACCCGGAAGCTGACGAACCGACGCAGTATGTGCCGGTGGCCGACTATGGCAACAACGCACACGGCAACAACGGCTCGGACACCGGAGAGGCGAGAAGACGCGGCGGAGATAACGCCGGGGACGCGCCTTCGGCTCCACAGTTCGGAGCAGCGACCGGCTCGTCGAACTCCTTCGCTATCGACGAAGAGGAAACTGTCGTCCAAAGCGCAGTTCAACCGGCCACGGGTCTGGACGATCGTGAGGACCGCTCGGGTCATGGCCAGAACGATGCCGACCAGGACGAGTCCGATCAGGGCGCTGGCCAGAACGTGATCCAGGCGTTCTGGTTCGCCGTTCCCGAACCGCGCGAAGCCGTGGACGCGACCACCGGAATGCCGGTGTTCACGATCTACCCCGGAGACTGGTTCCTCGGTCTCGAGGACAACGGTTCGTGGTTCAAGGTTCGCGATTCAGATGGTCGCGAAGGACTCCTGCGCAACACCGAAGGTGTCCAGCGGGGCTGAGACCAAAACGGTCGACTCGTGTGCTCGGGCTGTGGACGACGGTCCGAGCACACCTCGTCTGACCACCTGGGCAGATGCTGTCAGACTGTGCCCGAGAGGGTTCTGACCATGCGAGATGCTCACGTCGACTGAGATGGGGCGGCTCCTGTGACTTGAGTGCACAGGAGCCGCCCCTTCCGTCTTTTGTCCACAGCCCATCGTGTGGACCTGTCGTCAGGACCTGCTGCGGTCCACGCTGACTCCATGCAGGTAGCACTCATCACCGACCTCGGCGCCATCACCGACGAATGCGCACGAGTCGCCGAAAGCATCGGCATTTCACTCAAGGTCCTGCCTCCGGACTCTGGCGGCTGGCAGAACGCCTCCCTCATTCTCCTCGGCGAGGATGTTCGTGAAGCTCCGGCCACTGACCATGCGAACCGCATCCTCGTCGTCCTCGACGGGGACGAACCCAGCTCGGCGTGGAAACGAGCGGCCCACCTCGGCGTCGAACAGTTGGCGGTTCTGCCCTCGGCCGCGGAGTGGCTGAGCGGACGCATGATCGCAGCCGTCGAACCGCCGGTGGCCCCCGGCGTCACTGTCGGTGTCGTCGCCGGGTGTGGAGGAGCGGGCGCCTCAGTGCTTGCCTGCGCTCTCGCCCGCCGTGCCGGACCGGATGTGAGCACGGTCCTCGTCGACGCCGATCCACTGGGCGGTGGACTCGATCTGGTGCTCGGGGCGGAACAGGTTCCGGGCCCGCGTTGGGCCGATCTCAGCGCATCACGGGGACAGCTTCGACCCTCGACGCTGAGTCAGGCGCTGCCCCGGCACGACGGTCTGGCCATCCTGTCGTGGGGCCGCGACGACATCCTTGACCTCGACCCGGACGTATTCGACGACTTCCTGGCAGCTGCCGGACAGGCGTTCGAACTCGTCATCGTCGACTTGCCTCGCCACGCCCCACCACAGTGGACTCGTCGCTGCCATCACGTCCTGCTCGTCTCCCCGGCACGGGTCCGGTCCGCAGTCGCAGCGTCTCAAGTCGCCAAACGCCTGTCCCAGTCCCATCCCGACGTCCGTCTTGTCGTTCGCGACACCGGCGCCGGAGGTCTTGACGCCGAGCTCCTCGCCGAATCCATCGGACTCGACCTCGCCGGCAGCATCCGTGACGATCGTGGCCTGTCCGCCGCCGTCGACCGGGGCGAGGGCATCCCCGGCGGGGCACGACTGGGAAAGCTCGTCGACCGGCTTCTGGGGGAGTGGGTGGAATGAGCGAATGGCTCGACGCCTCACTCGTGGCAGAGGTCCGCAAGACCCTGCTCGACAATCCGGGGCCGGTGACCACAGCTGCCGTCGCCGAGGCGGTTCAACGCACCGGGCGGGTGCTCGGCTCCAGCGCTCTCCTCGAACTCGTGAACCGATTGTCCGCGCAGCTCTCCGGAGCAGGCCCCCTCCAATCAGTGCTCGAAGTCGCTGACACCACCGATGTGTTCGTCAACGGACCACGTGAGATCTTCGCCGACACCGGAACGGGACCCCACCTTCTCGACCTGTCCTTGGGTTCTGAGGACGAGGTGCGGTCTTTGGCTGTGCGCTTGGCGGCTCTGGGCGGCCGCCGTCTCGATGATTCGAGTCCGTTCGTCGACGTCAGGCTGCCCGACGGGGTACGTATGAATGCGATCGTTCCACCGATCTCCGGTGAGCACACGACGATCTCCTTCCGAGTTCCTCGGCACGCCGGCTTCACCTTCGACCAGCTGCTCACCGGCGGATTCATCCCCGAAGAAGTGCACGAACTTCTCATCTCGGCGGTCCGATCCCGAGCCAACATCCTCATCTCCGGCGGCACCGGAACCGGAAAGACGGTCCTCCTCGGCGCGCTTCTGGGCCTTGTCGATACAGAGCACCGCATCGTCATCGTCGAGGACTCCCGAGAGCTCATCGTCGGACACTCCCACGTGGTCCAGCTCGCCGCACGTCAGGCCAATGTCGAGGGCGGCGGTGAAGTGACGCTGACGGACCTCGTTCGAAACGCCCTTCGGATGCGGCCCGATCGCCTCGTCGTCGGAGAGTGTCGAGGCGCCGAGGTGAGGGACATGCTCACCGCGCTGAACACCGGCCACGAGGGCGGCAGCGCCACGATCCACGCGAACACAGCCGAAGCCGTTCCCAGCCGCCTGGCAGCACTGGGTGCATTGGCGAACATGAGCCCACAGGCCGTGTTCTCCCAGTTCTCAACGGCAATCGACCTCGTCATCCACCTGCGCCGGATTGGAGCCGACCGAGGAATCACAGAACTGGCCATTCCCACCCGGGAGAGCAGCAGCGGAGTGACAATGGAACCCGTCTGGGGCCGACCAGCCCCACTGTCCGAGGGCACCTTCAACCGTCGAGCCCTGAGCCGATTCGAAGCAGTGCTCGAGCAGAAGGCTGCCTGATGATCACCGCCATCGCCGTGCTGGTGGCCGTGAGCATCATCTTCAGCGCACCGCTTGACCCGGCATCGCGACTGCAGGATCTGCTCCGCACTCGAACGTTCAGGGACGACTCTCGCCGAGGTGGACGACAGACCAAAGATGAACCCGAACACGACAAGCTGTGGGCCATCGCGGCCGTGGAGAACTGTGCGCATCTGCTCAAGGTGGGAATGACTCCGCAGGCAGTGATGGCGACCCTGAGTCGGCAGAACGCGCAATTGGCACCGATCTCTCGTGCGATCTCCTTGGGCGAGGAACCTGGACGAGCCATTGCCACAAGGGGTGCAGCATTGTCACCTGCTGCCGCCGAAGTGTTCGCCGGAATGTCATCGGTGTGGACCGTGTCGGAGCGTTCCGGTGCACCCGCGGCCGACATGATTCTCCGCTATGCCAAGGCACAGCGCAGTGCCCTCGATGCTGATCGGGAGAGACGTATAGCGATGGCCGGGCCTCGAGCGACAGTCCGAGTCCTCAGTTGGCTGCCGTTGATCGGGGTCGGTCTCGGGTTGCTCATCGGCGTCCAACCCGGTGAATTGATCTCAGGACTTCCTGGCCGGCTGAGCATCGGCGGCGGTCTCGCTCTCTATCTCGTCGGGCGCTGGTGGATGCGACGAATGATGGCTCGGGCGGAGCGCTGATCGATATGACCACAGTCCTGATGGGAGTGTTCATCGCGATGGGAGTCCTGTTGTGGTCGGGCAGATCCGACGGGCGGCTGCGACGCCTGCTGAACGGTCGGAGCGAACGATGGCAAAGCGGTGTCGAGGCGTCCCCGCGGGATTCGCAGCTGGACTCGAAGGACCAGTCTCGGGTGGTCGATGACCTGCTCGCCTTCGACCTCGATCTCGTGGCAATCTGCCTCACCTCCGGCCTGCCGATCCCGGTTGCTCTGGCATTGACCGCCGAGGCGACAGGCGACAGGTCTGGGCTTGGGCGAATCTCGCGGTCCATGACGATCGGGGGCCAAGACCTGTCCGACGATGATCGACTCACCCCGGTCCTGGAAGTCTTCGAATTCTCCGAACACACAGGCGTCGGACCCGCACCACTCATCGAGTCCGTGGCGAAGGAGCTGCGGGACTCGTCCCGCAGGCGCAGGCAGGAGGCGGCGGCCGCTCTGGGCGTCAGACTCGTGGTACCGCTCGGGGTCTGCATCCTCCCAGCCTTTCTGCTGCTCTCGGTCGTCCCCGTGGTCATTTCGCTGCTGTCGGACCTGAGAACTGTCTTCTTCTGACAGCACCTCTGACCCATGGGTCGACCACGCGTACTGACTGTCGTGAGTGATTGTCGACCGACCGTTCAGCTGGCCTTGGTAAGGTCGGGGGATGGCACCGGTTACGCCCTTCAATCAACTGTCCAACGTCGAACAAGCCGAAGAATACGCCGACAAGCTCTTCACGGGTCGGCACGTCAGGCTTCGTCCGCTGCAGCAGGAGGATCTGCCCTACCTCGAACAGTGGTGGTTTGATCCCTCGATCGTGGTCCTGCAGAACCACACGGTGCTGCCGCGTCCCGAGGGCGGGGTGTCCGAACAGTTCGCACTGTGGAGCGCGAACAAGGACACCGATGCGGTCGGATTCAGCATCGAGCTGCTCGAGACCGAGGAATTCGTCGGTCACGTGACACTCTTCGGTCGGAATTCGATCAATCAGTCCGCCACCTTGGCCATCGTCCTCGGGCCCGAGTTCCACGGTCGCGGCTATGGCTCCGATGCCGTGCGTCTGGGCATCAAATACGGCTTCCTGCAGCTGGGACTCAATCGTATCGAGCTGCAGACATGGGCGTTCAACACCCGCGGCATCGCTTCGTACACGAAGGCCGGATTCGTCGAAGAGGGACGTCGCCGTGAGGCTGTATTCTTCAACGGTCGTCGTCACGACGAGGTCCTCATGGCAATACTCAAAGAGGAGTGGGCCGGCCGGGGCTGACTCGTGTGCTTCAACCTGTGGAATCGGCCTCGACTCGTGTGCGTTTCGGCTGTGGACGCTGAACCTGTTTCCACAGCCTGATTGTGAACTCTGGACGTGAATCCTCGTCTCATCCAACACTGAAACTCTCATCGCAGACCGCGAAAGAGGGCTTCAACGAGGAGGAGACTATGAGCATAGAGACAAAGCAGACTGACTGTGACGGGCCACCCTACCCGCAATGGGGTCAGGCGCGAAGCGTTGATATCAGCGATGTCGATTGGGCCGGAACAGGCCCGTACTACGGCACCGGCGCCTGGTCGAACACCGGCACCGGCACCGATGCGGATGCTGCTGCAGGTGCCAACGACGGTGAAGAATTCCGGGGAGAGGATGGCACTCCAGAACCCTGGGGTCCCGACGCGGGGGCAACGACCGCAGAATATGCGATCACCACCCTTGCTGCCTGCGGATTCGCGGCGCTTCTGGTCGTCATCCTGAAATCGGAACCGATCAAAGAACTCGTCACCGGCGTCATCCAGACCGCCCTCGGGCTCGGAGCCTGACATGGCGATCGGATGCTCCTGTGACCCACGGAGACAGAAGCAGCACCGGGATGCGGGAACGGCCACCGCCGAATTCGCTGTGGTCATGCCCGCCATCGTGCTTCTCATCATCGTAGTCACAGGGGCAGCCGCCGTCGGCTTCTCCCAGTTGAGAGCCTTCGACGCAGCCCGATCTGCCGCCCGAGAGATCGCCCGCGGTGAACCTCAGGCAGCGGTCGTCACCGAAGCCAAGAAGCACGCTGGAAATGCGTCCGAGGTGTTGGTCCGCTCCGAGGGAGGATATTCGACGGTGACCGTCACCATCGAACTCCCCGCAGCGATCATCTTCCTCAGCGAAGTCGAAGCAGCAGCGACGGCGCGAACAGAGGGAAGTCGCTCCACTGCCGGCGAGGCCCTGGGCCAGCCCCATTCAGGCAGACTGTCGTGACGACCATCGTGGTCGGGCTGTGCTCGATGATCCTGGTCCTCGTCACCGCTGTCGGCGGCCTCAGTCAAGCTTTCGCAGCCCACAGCACAGCGCAGAGTGCCGCCGACCTTTCGGTGCTCGCGGCAGCCGACGCCGTTCGCGGACTCGCCACCGGCGATCCCTGTGACATTGCCAAGGAGGTCGCGAAGCGCAACGGCGCAGTCGTCAATGACTGCCGAGCCTCAATGTCGGAGCAGAGCGCATATGTTCAAGTCGAGGTCGACATCCCCGGCCCGCTGCCGAAGGTGAAGGAAAAGGCCGTGGCCGGGAAATAGACGGAGTGGTCAGAATCGACGGAGATTGTCAGTCCAGGACGGTGCGCAGCAACCGCAGAGCCGCATCCTTCTCCAACGGTTCATTGCCGTTGCCGCATTTTGGTGACTGTACGCACGAAGGGCAGCCGTCTACGCATTCGCACGCGGCGATCGCATCACGTGTCGCTGCCAGCCATCCTTCGATGACCTCGTAGCCGCGCTCGGCGAACCCGGCCCCACCGGCGAGTCCGTCGTAGACGAAGACCGTGGCCATGCCGGTGTCAGCGTGCAGGGCGGTGGAGACGCCGCCGATGTCCCACCGGTCGCAGCCGGCGAACAGCGGCAGAAGACCGATCGAGGCATGCTCGGCTGCGTGGACGGCACCGGGCAGGTCGGCATGGACGATCTCGGCTTCGTCCAACAGCGTCTGCGGAATCGTCCACCACACGGCTTTGGTCTGCAGGGTGCGTTCGGGCAGATCGAGCTCGTGTTCGGCGATGATCGCCCCACCGCGCTTGGCCCGCATCCGGTAGGCGATGACATGGTCCTTCACATCGACCGTTCCGCTGTGCACGGACACACCGGAGGAGAGAGTCCGCTGCTGATCGGTGTCGACAATGTCGATCTCGGTCTGGGACCGGGCCTGCGTCGTGTAGTCGACCTCGGCACGTTCGACCAGCGCCACATGATCCTCGAGATCAAGGTCGAGGACCATGAAGTCGGCGCCCTGATGCGTATAGACCGCACCGGGATGAGCTCCAGTGAAAGCACCGGACTCGTCGACGGTGCCCAACAGCGCACCCGTGCTGGCCTCGACGAGGCGGAATTGTCCACCCCCGCTGCCACGGATGTCGGACATGTCCGCCGCCGACGATTCCTTCGCCCAGAACCACCCGGTGGGTCGTGCGCGCAGGAGCTTTCGTTCGACCAGGTCAGCGAGCACCTCGGCGGAGTTGTCGGGGAAGTGAACGAGGTCCGACTTCGTCAGCGGCACCTCGGCGGCTGCGGCACACAGGTGCCCGCCCAGAACATGCGGATTGCCGGGATGGATGACACCAGCATCGACGGGAGCATCGAAGATGACCTCGGGATGGTTCACGACATAGGTGTCCAGCGGGTCATCACGGGCGATGAAGACGGCCATCCACCGCTGTCCTGCACGTCCCGCACGACCGGCCTGCTGCCACAGCGATGCCAGGGTTCCGGGCCACCCGGAGATGATGACGAGGTCGAGGCCCGAGATATCGATCCCGAGCTCAAGGGCATTCGTCGATGCCACTGCCAATAGGCGTCCTGATCGCAGTGCCGACTCGAGGAGTCTGCGCTCCTCGGCAAGGTAGCCGCCGCGATAGGCCGCGACCTTGTCCCTCAACGAGTCGTCGACCTGACCGACCTGGTCACGCACGGTCGACGCCAATGCTTCTGTGCCGCGGCGGGAGGCGATGAACGCAATCGAACGATAGCCCGCGCACATTGCGTCGGTGAGGATATCTGCCGCTTCGACAAGGCCGCTGCGGCGCTCGCCGCCGGGTGAGACCGGTGGCTCCCAGAGAGCGAAGCTGCCCGAGGCGCGGGGAGACGAATCCTGGCTCACCGCGTGCACTTCGCGTCCCGTGAGCTTGGAGAACGCCTCATCCGGGTTCGCCATCGTCGCCGACGCTCCGATGACCACAGGGTGAGCCCCATAATGCGCAGCGATGCGCAGCAGGCGACGGAGGATCAGTGCCACGTGGGAGCCGAAGACTCCCCGGTAGCGATGGGCCTCGTCGATGACGATGAAGCGCAGCGACTTGAATAGCCGAGCGAACCGTTCGTGCTGCGGCAGGATCCCGCGGTGGAGCATGTCCGGGTTGGTGAAGATGATGTTCGCATGCCGTCTGGCCCAGTCCTTCGACGCTTGGGAGGTGTCCCCGTCGTAGGTCGCAGGCCGCATGCCCTGGACGATGAGCTTCTCCAGATTCGCCAACTGATCAGCGGCCAAAGCCTTGGTCGGTGCGATGTAGATCGCCGAGGAGGTGCGCAGCTTCGCACGGGTGCTCTGAATTGATTCGAGGACCGGCAGCCAGAACCCCAAGGACTTCCCCGAAGCAGTCGGAGTGGCGATGACGACGTCGGAACCGTCCCTCGCCGCCTGTGCTGCCTCACGCTGATGGTCCCACAGCCGATCGACGCCGATGGCATGACAGGCGTGTTTGAGCTCCTGATCTATCCACTCCGGCCAGTCCGACTCATGTTCGAACCGCTGTGGAATATCGCGCACGTGGACGATCCGTTCATCCCTGGCACCGAATCCGGTGACGATGTCGAGAAGAGCAGAAGAGGCCATGGCCCCAATTATGGCGCAGTCAGAGTCGTCGGGATGCAGTCGCTAGGATTTGTGTGTGATTGAACAAGACATGACCCTCGTGGCAGACCGACTCTACCGGGCCGGATACACCGAGCCACGGCTCCGACAGTTCTGGGGTGGACCCATCGCCTCCGCGCTGGTGCGCAACAACGCGGCGCCCGCGATCCATTTCTGTCAGACGGTGCTCGAATCCGCTCAGACACAGCCACAGACACAGACGGACGCACAGGAGTCGGGTGAGGCTCCACAACGGTTCGACGAGCACCTGGCGACGCTGGCCATGCTCTTCCACTTCCATCGCGAGGTCAGCACCGAAACTGCTCGTGCAGCCCTCGGCGACGACGCGTTCGATATCGCAGTCGACGGCGGACTGCTCGTGACCAGCAGTCGTAGCACGACAGACAATGGTGCCGGGACTTCGAACGCCGAGGTGGGGGAACCGGGACACGTGTCCGCTCCGTTTGCGGTCACTCCCTATGATCTGCCGGTCGGGGTTCCACGCGGGTTCCGCCCCGGCGACGAAAACCTCTATCTCGTCAGCGACCATGGAACTCTCATCAATCCCGATGTTCTCGACGGCGACTTCGTGCTCGGACTCGGCGGGGCCGGACGCACGCTCGTGGCACTGACGCCGCGTGAGCATGTCTCCATCTCCGCAGACATCGGCACCGGGTGTGGGATCCAGGCTCTGCTGTTGGCCCGGCACAGCGACCGCGTCATCGCCACCGACATCTCCGAGCGCGCTCTGCACCTGACAGGGCTCAGCGCCGGACTCAATGGCGTGGACAACATCGAACTCAGGGCAGGATCCATGCTCGAACCGCTCAGCGAACCAGTCGATCTGCTCGTGTCCAACCCACCCTTTGTCATCACCCCGCGCACGACTGTGGCCAACTTCGAATACAGGGACGGCGGGATGGCCGGCGACCGGCTTGTTCGGTCCCTGTTCACCACGATTCCCGACCACCTGCACCCGGGTGGACGGTCCGTCTGCCTCGGGAACTGGGAGACCACCTCGGCGGTGGATGCAGGGCCGGAGGCCTGGGTCACGGACCCGGAGACCTCGGTGCTCGTCATCGAACGTGAGGGCCTCGACCCCATCGCCTATGCCGAGACATGGATCAGAGACGGAGGCATCCCTCGTGCCAGCGAGGACTGGAACGCGGCAACTGCAGCCTGGATTGAGGACTTCGACACACGTGATGTGACCGAGGTCGTCTTCGGATACGTCATCATGCACAGAGCAGAGCACACCTTGGACACAGATAACGATGTCCCAACAATTGCCGACCACACGATTGCCGGCAACGGCGAACAGCCGTCCTCCGTGTTCAAGGCCAGGGTCAGGACGACCTCGGCGATAGCGAACAATCCGCATGGACTCGGACAATTCATCGCGACCACGTTCGCGTTGCGGTCGTGGTTGGCGACTGCCGGCGCCGAAGAGATCGCGAACACCATATTCACCCGCTCCCCGGACCTCGTCGAGCACCGCCACCATATGCCCGGAGAATCAGACCCGAGCTCGATTACTCTGGAGCAGGGCGTCGGATTCGGACAGGTCTTCGACCTTGACACAGCCCTGGCCGGATTCGTCTCGGTCGCTGACGGAAGCTTGACTCTGCGGCAGACAGCGGTGGCTCTTGCACAGCTGCTCGACGTCAATCCGACCGCACTCGAAGACCAGCTCATCTCTCAGGTGAGACAACTCGTCATCGCCGGTGCGCTGTTGCCTGTGAACGAGGGGAAGCAGGAATAACGGTAGTATCGAAAACCGTTGCCGTTGACGTTCACTGCATCAACCCGATGCAGGTCGGGCACGATCATCAGTGTTACATTGGGCCGGATCGTCCGTTTATTCGATCAACCGGCGCCGTGAGAGGAATGTGAAAGCGTGACCACAACCGAGAAGCAGCCCCGCCGTCTCGTCATCGTCGAGTCCCCGACGAAGGCGCGAACGATCGTTGGGTACCTCGGAGAGGGTTACGACGTTGAAGCGTCGGTCGGCCACATCCGCGACCTTCCCACCCCGTCCGAACTCCCGGCAGACATGAAGAAGGGACCGTACGGAAAGTTCGCTGTCGACGTCGACAACAACTTCGATCCCTACTACCGCGTCGACCCGGGTAAGAAGAAGAAGGTCACCGAACTCAAGCGCCTCCTCAAGGACGCCGACGAACTCTATCTCGCAACAGATGAGGACCGCGAAGGTGAGGCCATCGCCTGGCACCTTCTCGAGGTCCTCAAGCCGAAGATCCCCGTCAAGCGCATGGTCTTCCACGAGATCACCCCCGAGGCCATCGAGCGGGCTCTGGCGAACACCCGTGAGATCGACACCGCTCTCGTCGATGCACAGGAGACTCGCCGCATCCTCGACCGCCTCTACGGCTACGAGATCTCGCCCGTCCTGTGGCGCAAGATTCGCGCCGGACTCTCCGCCGGTCGTGTTCAGTCGGTGGCAACCCGCCTCGTCGTCGAACGTGAGCGCGAACGCATGGCCTTCGTCTCCGCCGATTACTGGGACCTTGATGTCGACCTGGGGCTGCCCGACGGCACCAGCCCGTTCGCCGCGAACCTTTCGACCCTCGACGGTGCTCGCGTGGCCTCAGGCCGAGATTTCAATGACAAGGGTGAGCTGAAGAACTCATCGGCCACCGTCGTCGACCAGACCAGGGCCGAAGCGCTGGCCACGGAGCTCAACGGCACCGCGAAGGACGCGCTGACGGTCACTGCCGTCGAGTCGAAGCCGTATTCGCGCAAGCCTGCGGCACCGTTTACGACCTCGACCCTGCAGCAGGAAGCCGGCCGCAAGCTGCGCATGAGTGCTCGTCAGGCCATGCGCACCGCCCAGTCGCTGTACGAGCACGGTTACATCACCTACATGCGTACCGACTCCTCTGCATTGTCGGGCCAAGCGATCTCCGCGGCACGGAAACAGGTGACTGAACTCTACGGTCCCGAATTCGTCCCACAGTCACCGCGTACCTACTCGGGTAAACAGAAGTCGGCGCAGGAGGCCCACGAGGCGATCCGTCCCTCGGGCGACTCCTTCCGCACCCCAGCCCAGGTCTCGAAGTCGCTCAGCGGCGAAGAGTTCCGTCTCTACGACCTGATCTGGAAGCGCACCGTCGCCAGCCAGATGGCCGATGCCAAGGGCAAGACCGCAACTATCAAGGTCCGCGCCGACCTTGCTGACGGCCATGATGCGGGCTTCAGCGCCAGCGGCACCGTCATCACCTTCCGCGGATTCCTCGCAGCCTATGAGGAGGGCACCGACGCCGGACGCTACGACACGAAGTCCGGCGAATCCCGTCTTCCGCAGGTCGAAGAAGGTCAGGCCCTGTCCGTGGTCAAGGCCGAAGCCGACGGACACACGACGGCTCCACCGCCACGCTTCACGGAAGCCAGCCTGGTCAAGCAGCTCGAAGAGCTCGGCATCGGCCGACCTTCGACGTATGCTGCCACGATCTCCGTCATCCAGGACCGCGGATATGTCACCTCCCGCGGCAACGCCCTGGTGCCCAGCTGGTTGGCTTTCTCCGTCGTGCGCCTCCTTGAAGAGCACTTCACTCGGCTTGTCGACTACGCGTTCACCGCCGACTTGGAATCCGAACTCGACCGGATCGCCATGGGCGAGGAAGACCGCAAAGCGTGGTTGGCCCGCTTCTACTTCGGTGACAAGTCCCAGGATCGCGAAGGACTCAAGGAAGTCGTCGACGACCTCGGTGACATCGACGCCCGCGAGGTCAACACCGTCGTCATCAGCGAAGGCGTGAATCTGCGCGTAGGTCGCTATGGCCCCTACCTCGAGGTCCCGGCCTCCGAAGAGGGCGCGGATCCGAAGCGCGTGTCCGTGCCAGAAGATCTGGCCCCGGACGAGCTGACCGCAGCCAAGGCCGCCGAACTCATCGAATCGCAGGGTGATGGCGACCGTGAACTCGGTGTCGATCCGGAGACCGGACACACGATCGTGGCGAAGAACGGGCGCTTCGGCCCCTATGTCTCCGAGATTCTTCCCGAGCCCGAAGAGAAGCCCAAACGCGGAGCGAAGAAGCCGAAGCCGCGCACCGGCTCACTGTTCAAGTCCATGGACCTGAACTCGATCGACCTTGGGACGGCACTGACCCTGCTCAGTCTTCCCAGGGTCGTCGGCCAGGACGAAGAGGGCACCGACATCACCGCCCAGAACGGGCGCTACGGTCCATACCTGAAGAAGGGCACGGACTCACGGTCGCTGACCGACGAAGAGCAGATCTTCAACATCACCTTGGACGAGGCACTGAAGATCTACGCCCAGCCGAAGCAGCGCGGTGGCCGTCAAGCCGCAGCACCATTGAAGGAACTGGGCGAGGATCCCATCTCGAAGAAGCCGGTCGTGGTCAAGGACGGTCGCTTCGGCCCCTACGTCACCGACGGTGAGTTCAATGCAACTCTGCGCAAGGACGATACGGTCGAGTCGATGAACATCGGCCGTGCCGCCGAGCTCCTGGCGGAAAAGCGTGCGAAGGGTCCGGCTAAGAAGAAAGCGCCGGCAAAGAAGGCACCAGCCAAGAAGGCTCCCGCTAAGAAGACGACGGCTGCCAAGACGACCGCTGCAAAGAAGACTCCGGCGAAGACAGCTGCGAAGTCGACGGCAGCCAAGAAAGCCACGACGGCCAAGTCGACGACGGCCAAGTCGACGACGGGCAAGTCGACGACGGGCAAGTCGACGACGGCAACGAAGACGACAGCCGCCAAGAAGACCACAACGGCTAAGCCGAAGACACCCTGAGGTTGTGATAGGAAGTTCTGGGCCGATTTCTCTATGGAGGATCGGCCCACTTCTTCTTCAAATCGCACTGGTGATGTCGGTGAACTCAGCATCTCAACACCAGTCAGCCTCGCGACTAGTGCACGGCTGATTCATCGGCGAGCAAGTGCAGGGCCTGACCATCGAGACGGAAGGTCTCCCACTCGTCCTGTGCTTTTGCGCCCAGCGAGCGGTAGAACCCGATCGAGGGTTCGTTCCACTTGAGCACGCACCACTCGAGTCGGGTCAGCCCCCGTTCCTGGCAGATTTGGGCCAAGCGTCCCAGCAGGGCTTTGCCCGCCCCGTTGCCGCGATAGTCAGGGTCGATGAACAGATCCTCGAGCCAGATCCCGTTCTTTCCAGTCCAGGTGGAGAACGAATGGAACCAGATTGCGATGCCGATGATCTGCCCGTCCACCTCGGCGACGAGCCCATAGGTGTTCGGACGGCCATCGTCTGGGAACATCACCGCAGCGAAGTCGTCCTCGGTGGCGTCGACCGCGTCGGGTTCCTTCTCGTACACGGCCAGAGCATGGACAAGTCGGAGAATGTCCGGCAGATCGTCCTTCGTCGCCTCGCGCACATTCATGAGGTCATAGTCTCCAATCGCTTCAGCGTCACAGTGCAGGAATTGTCACAGTTCTAAGGGCGTCACAGCACGTGAGTGCCGGTTTTCTCCGGCAGCGCCGCGAGCTCGTCGGCGGTGGGCTCACCGGGCGTGTGCGGATCGGCAGAGGAATAGTAGGAGGCGAAGGCCTCGGCGACGGCATCGGTCGTGATCTCGGGGTGGACTTCACTGATCGAACCGCCCGTGGCCGGGTCCCACTCGATGCCCAGGGCCGCCTCGACGTCGGTGAGGACGGCACGGATGGGATCAGGATCCTCGACGATCACGGACGACGAGAACAGCCACGCACCCGAGACCACCCGCTGCGCGGTTCCGATGGCCTTGATCCGACCGGCCACGTTGACGCTGTGCTCACCAGGGCAGTATTCACCGGGAATCTCGCCGAGGCGGGCGTCGACTCCGATGCCTCGCAGCACTTCGACGTAGTCCTGCCCGAACCCGGTGAACCTGGCAGTCGTGTCCTTGATGAAGGCATCACTGGGTTCGATGTGGTCGATGACCAGGGACCCCCGGTGATAGGCTGCGGCTCGCCCGCCGAGGCTGCGCAGAGCTGGAGTGAAACCGTGATCTCGGGCTGCTTCGACGGCGCTCGGGAACCCGGGGAGGAAACGGTCCCTGGCACCGAATGCCACCGTCGGAGCGGGGCTGTACATCCGCAGGGTCGCCCCGCTGCTGCCATGCTTGACCGAGTCGAGGAGGACTCGGGCGAAGGCGAGCTCCTCGATCGGACTCAGTCCGGTGGTCGCAACTGCTGACATGGCGGTATTCGTTGTGTGCACGCAATCAAGAGTAGATGATCAGGCGTCAGTGAGAAGAGATCCGGCCCGTTCCAAGAGATATGTCAGTCGCGGCAGATATTGTAGAGCTGTGAGTATGTTGACTACTACAGGACATCGACTTCCCGGAGCCCCTGGCCGGTTGGTTGCCGAGACCGCTGCTTGGGGCGCACTGATAGTGCTCGTGGCGATCAGCTATGTCGTGGCGGGCACCAGTGGATTCTTCGCCACGATCGGTGGTCGGGCGTTTACCGCAACGGCCGACAGCATCGGTGCGGGAGGCTTCGACAACCAGCTGGGAAGCGTGTCTCTCCTCATCGTCTTCGTCCTCGCCGGGGCCGGACTGTTCATTCCGCAGAAGATCTTGGCGAGCAAGGGCCCAGCCGTGCGCAAACTGGCGCTCAGCATCGCAGCTGTCGTCGAGGCAGGGCTGCTCATCGTCCTCTCCCTCGCGCCGAGTGCATGGCTGACCTGGGTCACCGCATTATTCCTCGGAGCCGTCGTTGGCCTGCTGATGAGCATCAACCCGTTCACGAACGAGAAGCCGTGGCGTCGAGTCGGCATCCCCGCAGCGATACTCGTCTTCGTCGCATTCGCCTTCCAGATCATCGGTGGGTCCGCAGCAGGCACTCAGTCCCTGGGATGGATGAGTCTCCTGGTGGGCATCGCCATGGCCGTCGGCGCCGTGATCATCTTCCTCACCCCCGAGCGCGCTCTCCACGCCGAAGCAGCGACAACCGGCGCATTCCCCTCGACCAAGGCACGTGTGGCCAGACCCGCCGCGACCATTAAGATGCCGTGGGTCTGCATCGCGCTGTTCGCAGTGCTGGGAACCACCGTCATCCTGGCCCAGCCGACCGCTGTTGAACACAGCTTCGGCCAAGCCGGCTTCGCCCTCATGATTGCGTCGTGTCTGGTGGGTTGGGCCATCGGCTTCGAGATGGGGCCCACCTTCGCGCCCGGAATGTCTCGGCCGCGCGTCTCCGCCTTCGCGTTGACCGTGTCCGGAATTCTGCTGATCGCCACAGGAGCCATCGGCGAGCTCTCCGGCAAGGTCGTCCTGTCCGCAGTCATCGCCTTCCTCGTCGGAATCGGGGTGCGCTCACAGCCCTATGACTTCTCGCGGCGGATCGGAGCCGTCGGCGGGGCGGTGGTCGCCCTCGTCCTCAACTCCATCGACTTCGGCATCACCATCCCTGTCGGCTCGGCCATGGAATGGCTGCTGGCCCCCAGCGACGTTGCGTTCGGAATCTTGGGATTGGCCGCTCTGGTCGCCGGAGTCATCGGACTCTTCATCTTCGACCCGCACGGTCTCCAGGGACTGTCCGTTGACATCGTGCATGGATTCCGTCCGCCCAGCGCCGCCGAGAACGGAGCGAACGACGGTATCGGAAACTCCGCGGAACGACTGGGAGCCGGATTCTTCATCGCCATCGAAGGCGGCGATGGTTCGGGCAAGAGCACACAGATCAAGCGAATCTCACAGACCCTGGCCGACGAGGGACACAACGTCGAAGCGACCCGGGAACCAGGCGGAACCGAACTGGGGCGACAGATCCGTTCGGTGCTATTCGACTCCGAACCTCCGAGCCCCCGCACCGAGGCGCTGCTCTTTGCCGCCGATCGCGCCCACCACGTGGCCTCGTTGGTCGATCCGAGTCTCGACGGCGGAAACATCGTCATCACCGACAGGTACATCGATTCGACGATCGCCTACCAGGCTGCAGGCCGCAACTTCGACCCGAAGACGATCTTGGCGCTGAGCAAATGGGCGACTCAGGGACTCGTCCCGCATCTGACAATCGTCCTGGACATCGATCCCGAGACCGCTGCGGCCAGGATGGGCAAACGCAGCGAGAACAACTACCTCGACGAGGAGAACCGGCAGTTCCACCAGCGGGTCCGTCAGACCTACCTGACCCGTGCGCACAAAGAGCCCGACCGGTACGTCGTCCTCGACGCATCGGTGTCAGAGGATGAATTGACCGCCGAAATCCTCACCGCTATCCGCACCCGGCTGCCGCAGCAGGTGGGCAGTACGGCCGCCACCGACGCAGGTGTCGTCACAAGCACGTCAACTGACGCCGAGGTGGAGGAGAACCATCCCTCCGAAGCCGTCGTCGGTGCGTCCGCCGCGGAGTCCGATGAGGGGGTGTCGACTACCGCCGACGAGTCGGTCGCACCCGAGCCCGGAGTCCGATTCGTTCCAGCTTCGAACGAACGGTTCATCCCGCAATCCACTGACCGCCTCGAATCCGAAGAGCGCAATGACGGCGTCGAAACTGAGAGAGTCGACCTCGGCGCTGATCTGCGACAGCCAGACGAACAGGGCGATGATGAAGCGGCCACCGCGGTGCTTCCGACTCACGCAAGCGAACCTGAGTCCGAATCTGCACCTGAGTCCGAATCTGCACCTGAGTCTGAATCTGCGCCTGAGTCCGAACCCGAGGTCGACGAGGATGCGGCCACCACGGTGCTGCCGACCCGCGGAGTTGCGCCGAGTGCTTCCTTGGCGGATGACGAAGATGAGGACGCTGTGCCGACGAATGAGATCGCAACGCCTGACTCGGAAGAAGCAGAAACCCGTGTGGTCGACCCCCGCAGTGGTGACGGGACTCCACCGAGGTCCGAGGCTCAGCCGGGTGGCGGGACCGACGCAGGTGACGAAGATGCAGCGACAACGGTGCTGCCCATGCGAAACGCCCGACAGATGAGCCGAGAGCGACTGCATGCCCAGGCTGAGATCGAACGTCAGGCACGCGAGCGGCTGCGCAAACAGCGAGAACGCAACCATCAGCGCTTCAACAACCCGGAAGGTCACTGAGTGAGCGTCTTCAATGAGCTCGTCGGCCAGGACGAGGTCATCACCCAGCTCAAGTACGCACTCTATTCACCGGGCGCGATGACCCATGCCTGGCTATTCACCGGCCCCCCGGGGTCCGGTCGATCCAATGCGGCTCGGGCCTTCGCTGCGGCGCTGATCTCCGGCAGCGAGGAGCCCGACGAAGTCACCTCGCGCGTGCTCAAGGGGCATCACGAATCGTTGACGATCATGTCGACTCAGAAATCGGTGATCGCCATCGATGAAGTGAGGGAACTGGTATCGAGAGCGCAGTCAGCCCCGGTCAACTCCCCGTGGCGAGTCGTCATCATCGAAGACGCGGACCGGATGAGCGAGCGGACCGCCAACGTCCTTCTCAAGGCCATCGAAGAACCGCCCCCGGCCACTGTGTGGCTGCTGTGCGCGCCGAGTCCCATCGATGTGCTCACCACGATCCGTTCTCGATGCCGGCCCGTTCGCCTGCGCATCCCCTCTCGGGACGCCGTGGCACAGCTCCTCATCGAACGCGACCACGTCGACGAGGACAGGGCTCAGTGGGCAGCCGCCGTGGCGCAGAACCACATCGGTCGGGCCAAGTACATGGCGCTCAACGATTCCGCCGGTGAGGAGCGCAAGCAGCTCCTCGCGATCCCAGGGAAGCTGACTTCGGTCGGCGCGACGATCCGCTTGGCGGGACGCATCGTCGATGAAGCCGCAGAGACCGCAAAGTCTCGTGTTGAGGAACGCAATGCTTCTGAGCGCAGCGATCTCATGGCGACTTTGGGCATCGAATCCGAGAAGTCCATCCCTCCCTCGGCGAGATCTCAGATCAGGAAGCTCGAAGAGGAGCAGAAGCGCCGGTCGGTGCGCGCCCGCAATGACGAACTCGACCGAATCTTCCTCGAACTCATGAGTCTCTACCGCGACATCCTCATGCACCAGTTGGGGATCCGCGAGGGATGGATCAACGCCGGAGAAGGCGATCTCATCGCCGAGCAGGCGAACCGGGACGGACCTGACACGACTCTGCTGCGCATCGATGCCATCACCGAGGCGAGACGACGGCTGCAGACGAACATGTCGCCCGTGCTCATCGTCGAATCGGCATTCGTGCTGCTGTCGAACCCCTGGCTGCTCGAGGACCGTACTGGGGCGCTTTGAGGTTCAGTCTTCGGTGAGAAGTTCACCGACCAGAGCAGTCGTGAGCTCAACACGGCGAGGGATCCACACCTGAAGGGCATGCTCGGTTCTCGCATGCGAACCCCCGCCCACAGTGCCGAGTCCGTCAATGGTCGGTGTTCCGACTCCGGCTGTGAAATTGCCGTCCGATCCACCGCCGACGGCCACGGACCGCAATGGCGGGTGCCCCAGGTGAGCACTCAGTCGCTGAGCTCGGGCGTAGAGCCCCATTGCCATATTCTCCTCCAGCGGGGCTCGGTTGATCCCACCGAGGACGTCGACCTTGGCCCCAGCCACAGTGGGGGAGAGGGAGCTCATGATTGCGTCGATGCGTTCCTGTTCTGCGACCGAGGCGGCTCGGGAGTCGACACCGACAACAGCCTTGGCCGGCACGGTGTTCGTCGTCGAACCGCTGTGCATGACGGTCGGCACAACCGAGGTCCCCGCAGACGGATCATGAAGGCCCGCGATCTTGACGACCTGGTTGGCGACCTCGATCGTGGCGTTGATGCCCTTCTCCGGCTCCACACCCGCATGAGCGGCCAAACCAGTGACTTCCAGTGAGTAGATGGCGACACCTTTGCGCGCGATCTTCACAGCCCCATCGGGTGCGCCGCTTTCGAAGACCAAAGCCGCCTTGGCTCCACGGGCTTCGTCCTCGATGATCTGGCGTGAGCCGGGGGAACCGAGCTCTTCGTCTCCGGTCATGAGGATGCTGACGCCATCGAGGTTCCCGCGCTCCTCGCGCAGACGCGCCATCGCATAGAGAGCGATGAGCAGACCGCCCTTCATATCGTCGGCGCCCGGTCCACGCACGACGCCGTCGGTGACCGAATAGGGGAAATCGGCAAGAGTGCCGGTGGGCCACACAGTGTCGTGATGGCCGATGAGCACGACCTTGCGGGGCCCGGGCCCGAAGCGCCACAGTACGTGTGGGTGCGAGTCGGTTTCGATGATGTGAGGGGCTGCCCCCAGCAGACCGGTGCCGATCCGAGAGACGAGCCGAGCGCTGCGGGCCAATGATTCGGGATCCTGGGAGAACGACTCACATTCGATGAGCGCCTGGAAATCACTCATGAAGTCCTTCGAGTCGAACTCGACCACGTGCGTCACCCTTTTCTCTTGTGGAATGTCTGTCTCCACCAGGTTAACCGGTGAACTGCCGCAGAGACGTCAGGGCTGGGAGGCTTCAACTGCCTCGGCGAAGATCCTTCACCTGGGGGCGAGGAAGGTAGCCGGCAGACGAATAAGCGGCGACGGCGCCCCTGTTCGAACTCTCCGTGCAGACTGATGCTGACGATGATCCCAACTGCTGCAGGCGTCTTGCCGCAGCGATCGCCATGGCTTTTCCATAGCCGTGACCCTGCTGGTCACGGTGGACAGCCAATGGTTCGAGCAGTCCGGGACGGTTCGGACCCGCAGACCATACTGTCGCCACGGCGACCGGCAGACCGCTGTTGTCATACCCCATTAGGCACTGTGCTCGGGAGGAGAAAGGGCCAGACATCATCGTGTGCCATCGGTCGACGAATCGCTGTCTGTCGTCAGCGGTGTAGGGCACACCGCGAAAGGCCGACCAGTGAATGGTCGTCCAGGCCGCAGCACCGTCTGGCCCGGCAACGTCAACTCCGATGTCGGATTGTTCCACCGGCAGACTCAAGTCACGGCTCATCGGAGTCCACGGCTCATCGTTGCCCCATCCACGGGTCTTCAGAAGATCGCAGAGGCGAATTGCTCCCCGAGCTTCGACGATTGCCGTTCCCTTTTCGAAGACAGAGGTGTCCGTCCTCGAAGCAGTCCTGTCCGATGAGTCGATGTCGGATTCGATCTGCCGCGCCAAAACGTCATCGTGAGTGAGATCCGGGTCAACAGACAGACGTAGAAGGTTCTCGCCGTCAAGCAACCCGATTGCCAGGATCCTGTCCTGGCATCGCCAGACGCGCAGTGCCTGAGCTGTTGCTTCTGCACCTCTCAGCGAATACCAGCCCAGGTCGCCGGTGTGGAGGTGAAGTGGGCCGGCATCGGACTGCCATCGATCGAGCACAGCACCGATATCGGGAAGTTCTGAGACCTGAGGGACGTTCAGCACAACGGTTCTCATGTTCCTCCTGAGATGGGGAGAGAATGCGCAGGGAAGTCCAGCATATGTGAGCTGTGTTACGTCGGTGGGGTTCGGCTGCGTTCCTTTTGACCAGGAGTCCTGGTTTTGGCTAGAGTTAGCTCGGTTGCCGCCTTAGCTCAGTCGGTAGAGCGATTCACTCGTAATGAATAGGTCGCGAGTTCGATTCTCGCAGGCGGCTCGTCCATCCTCTCCCACCAGGCTTGACGGTCTGGGGGAGGGGATTTTTCTTGCTCAGAGCTACGAACGACACGCTTTGCACGCACTTGTCGAGCACACCAACGGCACTCGCGGGACCAATATTGAACCGCTGGGCATAGTGTTTCGCCGTCACACCGATCTCGGAGTGGCCCAACTACTTGGACGCATTGTCCACACCATCCGACGTGTAACCAGGTAGCTTAAGGTAAGAGTGAAGCGCGAAGGAACTAGCCATCTGCAGCAATCTGACTCGATCGACGACGTCCGGAGCGTAACTGTAGGCGGCATCCACGAGTCCGTCGAGTACGACGAGGTAACTCTCGAGTGATCAATCGATGCGTCGGTACAACGCCTCACAAGCCGCCGCAGTCTGCGCAGTCTTCTTCAGGTCGCGAATCAGCCGGTCATACTTCGACAGCTCGTGCAAGGTGCCTGGAACCATATGCGGCAGTGTGCCACGGGAGGCCGAATCTCATACTTATGAGGGTCGTGAAGAAGCGCGGCGGCAGGTAGGTTCACGAGGGTCGCTAAATAGTGGCAACCTAACTTGTGGAATACCTCAAAGGGAAAACTGATGAAGCCGATGAAATCTCAGGTGCCACTCGGAGCTGCGGCCGTATAAGTGGGGCGGACCAATGCGTCAGGCTCGTTCAAAGGCAAAAACATAATCACCTCATACACCTCATGCCCGGCAAAGAAGCGCGAATGACCAAGAAGATCCGAGACTTAGACTACGTTCTCGCCGGACGCCTGGCCGACATGGTGGGGGCGGTAGGAGACCGTGAAGTTCGTGGCCCTGAAATGACATTCCCGATGCGTGACAGTGAAGGGCCGCTTGTGAGTTTCAGCCTCAACGTCCAGGGACTCGCAGACGAAGTTGAGGCGAACAGTACAGACGCGGTCGTCGCGATGGGAAACAGTCGCGGAGCACAGCATGCAGCGCTCGCGCGTATCGCAAACCGTATCCTCGAGGACCATCACGAAGACTGGGATACGGCTTCCGGTGGTGAAGTCGTGTACCACGATGGCAATTGCGAACCGATCGTAATCGACATGGAGAACTTCCCAACCAGGCGAGGTAATTGGAGTCATCTCGTGTAGAACAACCCTCGGGCCGGCATAGCCTGGGTGGGTGTTTATGTGGGGATTCCAGCCGTGCCCGGTCACAAGCTTCGTGCGTGATCGCAAGACACTTCGACGCGGCTGAACTCGGCACGACAATCGCCTTGCCGAACCCCTCAGCCCCATGATGCTGCCGCAAAGGCACCCTCACCAACATCATCCCTAACCACGGATTCGACACCAGCATCCTCATCATCGGCGACCTCCAGCACGTTGTTCTCAACGGCGTGACCGTGCATGTCGAACAGACCGTCGTGGTCATCGGACTATGAGCACCGTTGATGAGACGGGCTCGGGGCCCAGGAAGAGCCAGATCCTATCTAAGTGCCGACCCGAGGGGCAGTTTGGCAACCGTCCGAACGTGGGCCTCAAAGTCAGCAGTGTCCACGGCGGCAACAGCAAGTACGCAAAGTAGGCCGGGCAACGTAACCCAGGCCCCCTATGACCGCGTGATCTGAGTGCTGAATCTCCGATCGAAAGCACCGGTCACGGCGAGGCTGCCGATAAATGCTGCGACAAGGATGATCAGCAGGACGACAAGCGTCGGCACCAGTTCCCCAGCCAGATGTCTGCTTCCGCCGATGAGCATCGTGGCACTGGACCACCAGTCCGAATGGCTGGGGTCGAGAAGATTCGCCACGGTGTTCCAGACGGTTCCCCAGACAACAGCGCCGACAGCGACTACGACTCCGGCCAGCACCCCCAGAGTGTCGGTGACGGCGAGGATGACGATCACTGCAGTCAGGCAGACGAGACAGAGGAATCCGATGATCGCGATCAGTCGGAGACCCGGGTAGGCGCCGAGGCTGTCGACGATGTTTCGTCCCAGCCATGCCGTACTGACGGCGGCCGCCGTAGTCAGTGCGAGTGTCCCGGCGGCGGCCAGTCCGAATTTCTGGCTCAGCAACGTTCTTCTGGGGAATGGTCTCTGAGGTGACAGCGATCGCCATGGCCCGATGATCGCGACCTGCAGTCCCGCCGCCCGATTGACGGTCGCCGATGACAGTATGGCCAAAGTGACCGCGGCGAGGATAAGTGCACTGATGATCGCGGAGATTCCGGCACTGGTCGACGACTGTGGAGCGTGCGATTGGGAGGATGCGGCATCTGTGGCGGAGGACGTGGCAGCGGGGTCGGACGGCGAGGCAGCTGCCGTTGCAGGTGCAGAGGGCTGGACATGAGGCGAAGGACTGCTCTCATCCGTTTTCTGGCTGAAGTAGTCGACGGCCGGTGGGCCGCTGACATTCTCAACGTTGATGTCGAAGGGCCGCTCGAAGGCGCGTTGGGCCTCTTTCGAAGTACGTGGGCAGGTCTGCTCCCCGGTCTCGCATCCGAACTTCTCGGCGATGATGCGAATCTGCTCGGAGACATGCTCCTCCGCTTGGCGGATGACCTGATCCCGGTATTGGTTGAGGACGAACTTGTCTTCGTTCAGTGCCTGCGAACTTGCCAGGACAGTGATCGTGTAGCGCGGGGCGTCGATGTCACCGCGATAATACGCTCTGATGTCGTCGATGGCCTGCGGAGTGAGGTCCTTCGGCAATAGGACTGCGAGCACCGAAGTCCCATCCTTCACCTGAGCGCGGGCGGCGTCAGGTGAAAGCTCGCGTTCAGTCGTGGAGAAGTCGGGAGGGATCGCGCCCTGCTCGAGCCTGGTGAAGAACTGATCCGAAAATGACAGGTAGTCCGTCATTGCGCTCTGGATCGCCGGCATCTCCCGCGGTTCGTCGTCCGTGCCGACCGCAATTGAGAAATTCGGGGGTGAGCTAGGTGGATGTTCCGCTGTCGTCGGAGCGGGGGCCGGAGTCTGGCCTCTCTCGTCGGCACCCGCCCGTTCGATGGTGCCGAAGAGAGGAACGAGGACGGACAGAGCTATGACATACACGCACAGCGAGGCCATGATCGGCCAGAAGTATATCCAGCCTGCCCGTCCCCGAGACAGAATCGAGGTCACCGCGAAGAATCGACGCATGGTTCATCTTCCCACCGACCGGCGATTGTTCTACGCGCCCAGGCGGCCTACTTCTTCTTGGGTTTGAACGAGGTCGAGCATTTCCAGGTCGTTTTGCCCTTCTTCGCCACTACGGTCACCGACACCTTTTTGCCTGGAATCGCTCCCGAAATGTAGTACTTGAGGTTCGCAGCACCCCTCGTCGAAGCAGTCGCCTTCTTCTTGGTCTTCGTCGTCTTGTAGTGCGCGGTCGTGGTGACCTTCGCTTTCGCCCCAACCTTGGAAACCTTCACCACGGTGTTTGAGTACTGCCGCGGTTTCGAGATCGACATCTTCGCCGCACATTTCTTCGTGGCGGCCTCGGCGGGAGGGGCATCGAGCGCGATTGGACCAGCGAGCAGTCCCGCAGCCAAGGTCAGCGCGAGGAATTTAGAACCCATGCGCGAGCGCGCACTGTGGGAAGCAGCGGGCGCAGTTTGAGCCGCTGTGAATCGGGCAGGAATGATCGAGGTCATGATTCTCCAGGAAACTAAGAGCGTGAGGTTTCATTATTATAAACACTTCGCCCGTGATTTAAAGGTCACGGAAAAGTCACACCCTGTGAGTGCCCCGTCACAGTCGCTGCCGGGTGTTTTCGTGTTGACCATCACAAGCAACTGGTATTGAATGGTGGAGTGAATGTTACTGAACGATCGATCAGCCGATGAGGCTGAACGGGCGTCATTGACGTATCCACGGTCGAAGTCACGAACGTGATCGTCGACCGTTCTCTAGGACTGTGAGGAACAGATGAGCGAAGCGTACATCTACGACGCAGTGCGCACCCCGCGCGGAAAGAACCGCGGCGGAGCCCTGCACAGCGTCAAACCAATCGATCTTGTGACAGGGCTCATCGATGCCCTGCGCGAACGCAACCCCGATCTCGACGACAAAGCGATCGACGACATGGTCTTGGGCGTTGTCTCACCCGTCGGTGAACAGGGCGGAGACATCGCCCGCACCGCGGCGCTCGTCGCAGGCCTCGATGAATCCGTCGCCGGTGTACAGGTCAACCGGTTCTGCGCATCCGGGCTCGAGGCGGTCAACATCGCAGCTCAGAAGGTCGGCAGCGGATTCGAGAACCTCGTCCTGGCAGGCGGTGTCGAATCGATGTCGCGCGTTCCCCTCGGGTCCGACGGAGGCGCATGGGCACAGGACCCGACGACGAACTTCGACACCTACTTCGTGCCCCAGGGCATCAGCGCTGATCTCATCGCAACCACAGAGGGATTCAGCCGCACCGATATCGACGAATTCGCCGAGGAGTCGCAGAAGCGCGCCGCCAACGCCTGGAAGAACGGCTATTTCGAGAACTCGATCGTCCCCGTCAAAGACATCAACGGTGTGACCCTGCTCGACACCGATGAGCACATGCGTCCCGGTTCGACGGTGGAGTCCCTGTCGAAGCTGCCCCCGGCCTTCACCAAGGTCGCTGCGCAGACAGGCTTCGACGAGGTTGCTCTTCAGAAGTACCACTGGGTCGAGGAGATCGACCACGTCCACACCGCAGCGAACTCCTCGGGAATCGTCGACGGGGCCAGCCTCGTCATCATCGGCGACGCCGAGGTGGGTCAGACGATGAGTATGAAGCCGCGCGCTCGCATCGTCTCCACTGCCGTCACAGGATCCGAGCCGACCATCATGCTCACCGGTCCCACACCCGCGACTCAGAAGGCGCTGGACAAGGCCGGACTGACCGTCGAGGACATCGACCTGTTCGAACTCAACGAAGCCTTCGGTGCAGTGGTCCTGAAGTGGATGAAGGACCTCAACATTCCGCATGACAAGGTCAACGTCAACGGCGGAGCAATTGCCATGGGCCATCCTCTGGGTGCCACCGGTGCCATGATCCTCGGCACCGTCCTCGACGAACTCGAACGTCGCGATCTTCAGCGTGGCCTCGTCACGCTGTGCATCGGCGGCGGAATGGGCATTGCGACGATCATCGAAAGGGTCTGACATGACGAACACTGAAACGACTTACTCCCATTCCACTGACTCGGACGGAATCGTCACCGTCGTCCTCGACGACCCGAATTCCAAGGTCAACACGATGAACGACCATTTCAAGGATGCCTTCGAGGGCGTCGTGGACTGGCTCGAAGCAAACGTCGATGACATCACCGGCGTCGTCCTCGCCTCGGCGAAGAAGACCTTCTTCGCAGGTGGAGACCTCAATAAGCTGCGCGCCGCCGACCCTGAGAATTCGGAGGCCGAAGCCGCACTGACCAACCACATGAAGGCGGTCATGCGCCGCCTCGAGACGCTGGGCAAGCCCGTCGTCGCAGCCATCAACGGTGCCGCACTCGGAGGCGGCCTCGAGGTCGCGCTCGTCGCACATCACCGCATTGCAGCGGAGGACGTCTCCAGCCTGCGGGTTGGATTCCCCGAAGTCTCCCTGGGCCTCCTGCCCGGCGGTGGCGGTGTCGCCAGAGCCGTACGCCTGATGGGCCTCCAGAACGCACTGCAGAAGGCAATCCTGCCGTCGACGAAGTTCAAGGCAGCCGAGGCTCTCAAGCTCGGCCTCATCGACGAACTCGCCCCCGTGGCCGAGCTCGAAGATCGTGCCAAAGCCTGGATCAAGGCCAACCCCGAGGCGACTCAGCCCTGGGACGTCAAGGGCTTCAAAATCCCAGGCGGATCACCCACCTCACCGTCACTGGGTGCGATGCTGCCCGCGCTGCCTGCCCTGTTGCGCCGCCAGACCAATGGTGCGCCGATGCCGGCGCCACGTGCGGCAGTCGCCGCCGCCGTCGAAGGCGCCTACGTCGATATCGACACGGCCCTGGCCGTCGAAACCCGCTACTTCATCCACCTCACCCACACCCCGGTGGCGAAGAACATGATCAAGGCGTTCTTCTTCGACCTCGGTCACATCAACTCAGGCGGCTCGAGGCCCGATGGCTTCGAACCGCGTCAGGTGAAGAAGCTCGGCGTCCTCGGTGCAGGAATGATGGGCGCCGCGATCGCCTACACCGCAGCCAAGGCCGGTATCGATGTCGTCCTCAAGGACGTCAAGATCGAGGCCGCGGACAAGGGCAAGGCCTATGCGCGCAAGCGTGAGGAATCAGCTCTGGCCAAGGGTAAGACCACCGCAGAGAAGAGCAAGGCCGTCCTCGATCGGATCACGCCGAGTGCTTCGGCCGATGACTTCGCCGGCGTCGACTTCGTCATCGAAGCGGTCTTCGAATCGGTGCCCCTCAAGCAGCAGGTGTTCCAGGAGATCCAGGACGTCGTCGACTCCGACGCGGTGCTCGGCTCCAACACTTCGACCCTGCCGATCACCGACCTGGCCACCGGGGTCAAGCGAGATTCCGACTTCATCGGAGTCCACTTCTTCTCGCCCGCCGACAAGATGCCATTGGTCGAGATCATCCGTGGTGAGAACACCTCGGACGAGACCCTGGCACGCACCTTCGACCTCGTGCAGCAGATCAAGAAGACACCGATCGTCGTCACCGACAGCCGTGGCTTCTTCACCTCCCGCGTGATCGGCACATTCATCGCCGAGGCGGTCGCCGCCGTCGGTGAGGGCGTGGAACCGGCATCAGTGGAACAGGCCGCACTGCAGGCCGGGTACCCGACCGGTGCCCTGCAGCTGCTCGACGAACTGACCTTGACTCTGTCGCAGAAGATTCGGAAGGAGACCGAAGAGGCCATCGAAGCCGCCGGAGGAAAGCGCGAGAACCACCCCTCCGATGCGGTCTTCGACTGGATGGTCGAGGAAGCCGGACGAACAGGCCGTAAGGACGGCGCCGGATTCTACGAATACGACGAGGACGGCAAACGCGGCAAGCTGTGGTCGGGCCTGCGCGAGAAGTACGACTCCGGTTCCGCGACCCAGCCCTTCGCAGACCTGCAGGAGCGGATGCTCTTCGCCGAAGCGATCGAGACGATCAAATGCCTCGACGAGGGAGTGCTCACCTCTGTGCCGGATGCGAACATCGGTTCGATCTTCGGCATCGGCTTCCCCGCCTGGACCGGTGGCGTGCTCCAATACGTCAACCAGTACGAGGGCGGCCTGAGCGGTTTCGCCGAACGGGCGAAGGAACTTGCAGCAGCCTACGGTGACCGGTTCACCCCGCCGGCTTCGCTCGTCGAGCGTGCGAAGTCGAACGACACCTACGAGTAGGAACCGCACGCAGGAATAGGTCGGCGGCCTTTCGGTGTTCATCAGCTATCCACTGATGACTACCGGAAGGCCGCCGTTATGCGCGCAGCAGTCTACGACCAGTACACCGATGACTTCGACGACATCACGGTCCGTGATGTCGATGACCCGAAAGTCCCGCCGGCATCCGTGCTCATCGAGGTCCGGGCAGCGGGTGTGAACCCGGTCGACTGGAAACTCGTCGGCGGTCACCTCGATCCGGTCATGCCGACCCAGTTCCCGGTCACTCCCGGCTGGGATGTCGCCGGGGTTGTCATCGGACTTGGTTTCGACACTCCGGAATTCTCCATCGGCGATGAGGTCATCGCATACGCCCGCAAGGATGTGCTGGGCGGGGGCACCTTCGCAGAGAAAGTCGCGGTGCCCGTCCACGCGGTCACCGCCAAGCCGAAGAGCCTCAGCTGGGAACAGGCGGGCGGACTGCCGCTGGCCGGCGGCACTGCTCTGCGCACCCTCGAGGCGCTGGGCGACATCAACGGAAAGACCGTACTCGTCCACGGGGCATCCGGGGGAGTGGGCGGCTTCGCCGTCCAGATCGCGAAGGCCTTCGGTGCCAGAGTCATCGGCACCGCGTCGGAGGTCAATCATGACTACCTGCGCACGCTCGGCGCCGAACCGGTCACCTACGGGGACGGACTCAGGGATCGTGTTCTCGAGATCGCGGGCGGCCCGATCGACGGGGTCGTCGACTTCGTCGGAGAAATGCTCGAAACCACCCTCGCGGTACTGAAAGACGGCGGAGCACATGCCTCCGTCGCAGACCCTTCAGTGGCCGAACACGGAGGACGCTACATCTGGGTGCGCCCATACGGCTCGCAGACCGCGCGGGTGGCCGAACTCGTCGACTCGGGCGAGCTCACGGTCGAAGTCGCCGACACCTACGGTCTCGACCAGGTGCCCGAGGCGTTCAAGGCCAGTGCCACCGGCCATACTCGCGGAAAGATCGTCATCGTCCCCTGAACGACGTCAGGCGATACCCAGCGCCGCGCACGCGGCGGCGCGCAATTCGACCCCGACCACCTCGGCGCTAGAACGCCTGGCCTGGTACGGGGTCGAATTGATCATGCCGAATACTGCGTGCACACGTACCGTCGCGGCGTCGATCGACCAATCCGGGTTGGCCCGAGCCACGACCTCAGCCCAGTGGCTGACATAGCTTCTCTGCAGGCGACGGACCGTGCGCCGTGAAAACTCGGGAAGCGCCGCGAGGTCGCGATCCTGAATCCGAATGAGCTCGGGCTCGCTCATGGCGAAGGCGACGTGGAAATCGATGAGCTCGTCCAGCGCCGAGGTGGCCGCGTCGTTCTCATGGCGGGCGATGATCGCGTCCCCGCCCGAGTTCAGATACTCGGAGATTCCGACGAGCAGCTCCTCGAGGACCGCTTCCTTCGATTCGAAATGGCGATACACCGCCGGGGCGGAGATACCGGCACCCTTGCCCAGATCATCGAGGCGGACCCCGTGGAAACCATGCTGAGCGTAGAGGGTCTTCGCTACCGAGAGAAGCTGCTCACGACGCGCGGCCTTCGCCGCTGCGCGGGTGGTCCTCGCGGATCCCGTCTCTGCCGTCGCGGAGCGCGTAGATGCCTTCAGCTCCATATCCGTCACCTCATCTCCCTCGTTCGCACCCGGCTTGAAGTCTGCTCGATCGTGCGCATTGTCACAATGGCCTTTGAGCAGTATCATAGCAGTCAGTTAACAAACATTAACTGAAATGGGGAGTGGAATGAGAGCAGTGGGAACTGCGGTCAGTCCGGCAACGGGGCAGGCGAACGCCGAGGCCCATACCGAACTCATCGCTGAACTCCGGGAGCGGATCCGGGCCACGGCCCTGGGCGGGCCCGAAAAATCCAGGCAGCGCCATATCGACCGCGGCAAGCTGCTTCCACGCGAGCGCGTCGAGAATCTCCTCGACCCGGGCACAGCGTTCCTCGAGCTCTCGCCCCTGGCAGCCAACGACATGTATGACGATGCCAGTCCCGGAGCGGGAATCATCACGGGCATCGGCCGCGTCAACGGACGCGAGTGCATCATCGTCGCCAACGACGCCACGGCCAAGGGCGGGACCTACTATCCCGTCACGGTGAAGAAGCACCTGCGCGCCCAGGAGATCGCGAAGGAGAACAATCTCCCGTGCATCTACCTCGTCGATTCGGGCGGAGCCAACCTGCCGAACCAGGACGACGTATTCCCCGACCGTGAGCACTTCGGCCGGATCTTCTTCAACCAGGCCACGCTCTCCGCCGCAGGCATCCCACAGCTGGCGGCCGTTCTCGGTTCCTGCACAGCCGGCGGTGCCTACGTTCCGGCCATGGCCGACGAATCGATCATCGTCAGCGAACAGGGCACGATCTTCCTCGGCGGCCCACCGCTGGTCAAAGCAGCCACAGGTGAGGAAGTCAGCGCAGAGGACCTCGGCGGCGGAGCACTCCACTCACGCGTCTCCGGAGTCACCGACCACCTCGCGGCCAACGACTCCCATGCCCTGGAGATCATGCGCGACATCGTCTCCACGCTGGGACCGAAGCCGGCGGCCAACTGGGACATCGTCGAAGCCCGCGAACCGCTGCACTCTCCCGAGGAGCTCACCTCGGTCGTTCCCGTCGATTCGAGGACTCCCTACGATGTCCGCGAGGTCATCGCCCGCCTCGTCGACGGTTCTGAACTCCACGAATTCAAAGCCGAATACGGCACCAGCCTCATCACCGGCTTCGCCCACCTCGATGGACACCCGGTGGGAATCGTGGCCAACAACGGCATCCTCTTCGGCGAGTCCGCACAGAAGGGCGCCCACTTCATCGAACTCTGCGACCAGCGCAGCGTGCCGCTGATCTTCCTGCAGAACATCTCGGGCTTCATGGTCGGCCGCGACTACGAAGCCGGCGGCATTGCCAAGCACGGAGCGAAGATGGTCAACGCCGTCGCCACCGCTCGCGTGCCCAAGTTCACCGTCGTCATCGGCGGCTCCTTCGGCGCCGGCAACTACTCGATGTGCGGTCGCGCCTACTCGCCTCGCTTCCTGTGGATGTGGCCCAACGCCCGCATCTCCGTCATGGGCGGCGAACAGGCCGCCAGCGTGCTCTCAACGGTCAAACGCGACCAGATCGAGGGCCGTGGCGAGACCTGGAGCGCCGAAGAGGAAGACACGTTCAAACAGCCAGTCCGCGATCAGTACGAAGCTCAGGGCAACCCGTACTACTCGACAGCACGCCTCTGGGATGACGGAATAATCGAACCCACCGACACACGCCAGGTGCTGTCCCTGGCACTCGAACTCGCCCGTTTCGGACCCATGGAACGCCCGCTGAATGCCAGCGGCTACGGCGTTTTCAGAATGTGAGCTCATCCATGTTCAATACCGTACTCATCGCCAACCGCGGCGAAATCGCGCTGCGCGTCATCCGCACCTGCCGTCGACTGGGCATCAGAACAGTCGCCGTCTACTCCGACGCCGACGCCCACGCCGCCCACGTCAAGGCCGCCGACACCGCCGTGCACCTGGGTCCCGCCCAGGCCTCGGAGTCATACCTGCGCATCGACAAGGTCATCGCCGCGGCCAAAGCCACCGGCGCCGAAGCGATTCACCCCGGCTACGGATTCCTGTCCGAGAATGCTGACTTCTCTGCCGCATGTGACACCGCAGGAATCGTCTTCCTGGGCCCCGGTGCCGAAGCCATCCGCACCATGGGCGACAAGATCACCGCGAAGAACGCCGTCTCCCAGCGAGGTGTTCCCTTGGTGCCTGGCACCAAGGACGCCGCCATGAGCAACGAGGCCCTCCTGGCGGCTTCGGCCGACATCGGCTTCCCGGTGCTCATCAAACCCTCCGCCGGTGGCGGTGGCAAGGGCATGCACGCGGTCTTCGAACCCTCCGGACTGTCCGCAGCACTGGACACCGCCCGACGTGAGGCCGCGAGTTCCTTCGGCGATGACACGCTGTTCCTCGAACGCCTCGTCGCGACCCCGCGTCACATCGAGGTCCAGGTGATGGCCGATGCACACGGAAATGTCATCCACCTCGGCGAACGCGAGTGCTCCCTGCAGCGCCGCCACCAGAAGGTCATCGAGGAAGCTCCTTCGGCATTGCTCGACGAGGCAACCCGGGCGCGGATCGGCCAAGCTGCCTGTGAGACCGCGAAGTCCGTGGGCTACCGCGGGGCAGGCACGGTCGAGTTCATCGTCGGTGCCGACCGTCCCGACGAGTTCTTCTTCATGGAGATGAACACCCGGCTGCAGGTCGAGCATCCGGTGACCGAAGAGGTCACGGGCATCGACCTCGTCGAGCTCCAGCTGCGCGTCGGGGCAGGTGAAGAGCTGGCACTGAGCCAGGACGAGATCACGATGACCGGTCATTCGATCGAGGCGCGCATCTACGCAGAGGATCCCTCGCGCGGATTCCTGCCCACCGGCGGTCGGGCCCTCGACGTCGTCTTCCCCGAAGGCGAGGGCATCCGCGTCGATGCCGGACTCGAAGCAGGACAGACGATCGCCTCGGACTACGACCCGATGATCGCCAAACTCATCGTCCACGCCCCGGACCGGGCGTCAGCCATAGCGCGCCTCGATGCTGCGCTTGCCGCCTCGGCTGTACCGGGAATAGTCACGAACATCGACTTCCTGCGCACGCTCATCAACCTCGACGCAGTGGTCTCCGGCGATCTCGATACCTCACTCATCGACAACCTCAGTGAGGACCAGCTCGCGCATGCACCGAGCGGGAACGACCGTCAGCTTGCCGCTGCGGCCGTGCTCGTCACCGGGGGCAAGGCCGGCACCGAACTGACCGGAGCGATCACGGCAGCTCAGCTGCCGCAGAACTCCGCGACCGCCTCGGCGTGGGGGAGGCCATCTGCCTGGCGGACCTCACGCCCGGACTTCCGTCCCACCGTGGCGCTGAGCTCCGGAGGAGATGTGACCGAAGTGGAATCACACGTCGGCGATGTCTTCGTCGATGACAGCGGCCTCTGGCACCTGACGATCGACGGAGTGCAGCGCACCGCACGAGTGTTCTCCGATGCTCGCGATCGCAGCATCTGGGTCAGCAGCGACCAGGGCGTCTACGCGTTCTCCCGGCCCCAGGCCGATACGTCCCTGACTCCGGGGCTCGACGGCGCCGAGGTGCTTGCCCCGATGCCCGGATCCGTCGTCGAGGTCAGAGTGGAGTCCGGAGACCACGTCGATCAGGGCGATCCGATCGTCGTCGTCGAGGCGATGAAGATGGAGCACGTGCTCACCGCACCGGCCACGGGAATCGTCACCGTCACCGCAGTCCAGGGCGTCCAGGTCGGCCTCGACGAGGTGCTCGCCACCGTCGTCGACGAAGCCGCCGCAGAAGCAGCAGCAGCAAGCAACTGACCATCCGAAACTCACTGACCACGCATACAGCGGGGAGGAAATCATGACAGCTTTCGTTCCGGGCATGCTGCCCGAAGAATACGAAGACCTGCGAGCCGGCGTCGCGAAGTTCGCCGACGAAGAAGTCGCGCCAGTATCCGCCGAACTCGATGCCAAGCACGAATTCCCCTACGAACTCGTGAAGAAGATGGGGCAGATGGGCCTGTTCGGTCTGCCCTTCGACGAAGAGTACGGCGGCATGGGCGGGGACTACTTCGCGCTGACACTTGCCATCGAGGAGATCGCCCGCGTCAACCAGTCGCTGGCCATCACGCTGGAGGCCGGAGTCTCCCTGGGAGCAATGCCGATCTACCGCTTCGGCACCGAGGAGCAGAAGCGCGAATGGCTGCCGAAGCTCACCGATGCCTCCGGGCTGGCCGCCTTCGGCCTGACCGAACCGGAAGCAGGATCCGACGCCGGCGGCACGCGGACCAAGGCCACCTTGGAGAACGGCACCTGGACGGTCAACGGCGGAAAGTGCTTCATCACGAACTCGGGCACCGACATCACGCGTCTGGTCACAGCCACCGCCGTGACCGGAACCCGAACCTCCGGTTCCGGCCGCGAGGTCCCCGAGATCTCGACGATCATGATCCCGACGGGCACCCCCGGCTTCACCGCCGAGCCCGCCTATGACAAGGTCGGCTGGAACTCATCGGACACGCACCCGCTGACCTTCGACAACGTGCAGGTGCCCGAAGCCAACCTGCTGGGCGAACGCGGTCGCGGATACGCGAACTTCCTGCGCATCCTCGACGAGGGCCGCATCGCTGTGGGCGCGCTGTCCGTCGGTGCCGCCCAAGGCTGTGTCGACGAATCCGTGAAGTACGCGAAGGAGCGTCAGGCCTTCGGCAAGCCGATCTCCGACTTCCAGGGGATCTCCTTCAAGATCGCCCGGATGGAGGCCCGCGTCGTCGCAGCCCGTTCCGCGTACTACCTCGCGGCATCGCGCATGATGGCAGGACTTCCCTTCAAGAAGGAAGCCGCGATTGCGAAGATGGTTGCCGGCGAGGCCGCGATGGACAACGCCCGCGACGCCACGCAGATCCACGGCGGCTACGGCTTCATGAACGAATACCTCGTCGCCCGCCACTACCGTGACTCGAAGATCCTCGAAGTCGGCGAAGGCACGACCGAGGTCCAGCTCATGCTCATCGCCCGCGAACTCGGCATCTGAGCTCAGCCGCAATCACACCGCCCGCCGAGGCGGCTCGATACTTCCGTCCGGAAGTGCAGGGCCACCTCGGCGGGCGGTGCTGTCATCTGTCTGGGGCGGGCTCCGTTAGTGTGGAACAGAGGATAAGCCGAGTGCAGGAGGGTGTGCGTGGATCTCAGTGTCGTGGCGTCCGTCCTGGGCGTGGGATGGATCGTCGTCGAATACGCGGTGAAGATCATCGCCGTCGGAGTCGTCCCTGAGGACCGCAGGCCCTCGTCGTCCTCGGCCTGGCTGCTGCTGATCCTGTTTGTGCCGATCGTCGGGATCCCTCTGTTCCTCATGCTCGGCAGCCCCTACATCAACCGACGGAGGGCTCGCATCCAGGCCCAGGCCGATGAGCTCATGCACGAAGGTGCCGACGATCTGCCCGACGTGCCTCGATCGCTGCAGACCGCCCCCGGCTTCGTGTCGATCGCCCAGCTCGGGCGCAGACTCACGGCCCTGCCGATGGTCACCGGCGACAGCCACGGTGTCATCTCCGACTACAAGGCCAGCATCGCGCGCATGGCCAGCCTCGTCGACGAGGCCCGCGAATACGCGCATGTCGAGATCTACATCATGGCCTGGGACTCGACGACCGACGTCTTCTTCAGGGCCCTCGAACGTGCCGCAGACCGGGGCGTGAAGGTCAGAGTTCTCTTCGACCACATCGGCTCTCGCAAGTATCCGGGATTCCACCGTCTGGGCAAGCGCCTGACCACCGGCGGAATCGACTGGCACCTTATGCTTCCCTTCATCCCCTGGCGCGGCAAGACCAGGCGCATCGATCTGCGCAACCACCGCAAGCTGCTCGTCGTCGACGGGAAGAAGGCGATGATGGGATCGCAGAACATGATCGACTCCTCGTACCTGAAGAAGGCGAACGTGAAGGTCGGGCGGGCCTGGCACGACATCATGGTCGAACTCTCCGGACCCATCGTCGCCGCCGTCGAAGCGGTGTTCGCCACCGACTGGTACACCGAATGCGGAGAATCCCTGGGGATCAGGTCCTATGAGCGCGACGCTTACGAACCAGATGTGGGCGGCCAGACGAGTGCCATGCAGCTCGTGCCCTCGGGCCCCGGCTTCACCACCGAACCGAACCTCAAGGTCTTCAGCTCGCTGATGTATCTGGCACAGAACCGATTGGCGATCGTGAGCCCGTACTTCGTGCCCGATGAATCCCTGCTGGCCGCCGTCGTCACCGCCGCCGAGCGCGGGGTCGCCGTTGAACTCTACGTCAGCGAACAGGCCGATCAGTTCATGGTCGACTATGCCCAATCCTCGTACTACCGGTCGCTGCTCGAGGCGGGGGTGCGGATCTTCCTCTACCCGAAGCCGCAGGTTCTGCACACGAAGTGCCTCATCGTCGATGACGAGTACGCAGTGATGGGGTCCTCGAATCTGGACATGCGCTCATTCGGCCTCAACTATGAGATCAGCCTGCTGACTACTGGCGGAGACCTGGTCGACGACATCGCCGAGGTGGTAGTGGACTACCAACGCACGAGCCGTGAGCTCTCCCTCGAGGAATGGGAGCAGCGACCCTATATTCGCCGCTACCTGGAGTCCGTGATGAGGCTGACCTCGTCGCTGCAGTGAATCTGTGGCGGCCGCATCAGCCCGAATCACATGCCCCCAGCCCCAGCCCTGCCCCCAGCCCAGCCCCCAGCCCCGGCGATACGCGGGCTGCGCGTCGAATAACGGTTGTGCACGTGCGTGTTTCGACGCTTAACCCGTTTTGCCGCGAGAGATGGACTGCACTGCCTTTTCGATGCTTCGTTTGATCTCGGCGAATATCCGGGGCCGGAACAAGTCACCGAAGGTCAGGTTGAACACAGTGAATCCGGCGTTGAGCAGGTTCATATTGCGCTGGTGATTCCTTTTCGCAGCTTCATCGGGGCCATTGGGATCGAGGTAGTATTTTCCGACTCCGTGCACTTCCACGACCACCGGTGCCTTCTCGTGGCGGAAGTCATTGCGACCGATGAACTCCCCGGAATCAGTGAAAGCGTCGAGCTGAGGCACCATCCCCGTGATGCCGTGTCGATGGAACTTCACCGCACAGAAGGCCTCAGCCGACGACTCGTAATCAGCGTCGGAGAGCTTGAGCGCCAGTTGGGCTCTCCTGCGACCGCGCTGGCCTTTGACCAGCTGTTCTTCTATGTCGTGGAGAGACGCCGATCCGGCGCGCAATGCATGGGAGATGAGTGGCACTGAGACTTCGAGTGAATGGTCGAGAGCAAGGTCGGCGAGTGTGCGCGCCAACGTGGTGACCGGATAGGCGAAACTATCGGTGGTCTCCTCGGCTGAGAGATCACGAGAGTAGATGTAGAGGCTGTTGTAGTTGCGGGTAGGAGACCGCCTCGAGATCTCGACCTTCGGCGTTGCCGTGAGGATCGGGTCGAGGCCGTGGATGAGCGCAGCCGAGATATGCGAGAACACATCACCTGGTTGAACCGAATCATGACGGCAGGCGATCTGCAGCCGCAGTGTCTCGGCATGGTCCCTGATGTCGCCGTAGGCTCTGGGGAACGTCGTCTCCTCAGCCTCAGACAGGTGCGCTGCTGCCTTCTGGTGCTCCTGATCGCATTTGCGAGTAATCACATAGCGGCCTCTCCTGACCTTGCGCAGGCAGCACCGTTCGGACTCAGCTAACTGGGCTCGAGTCATGCCGAGTTCGCGGAGCTGCTGGGCAGTCAGCACTTGAAACATGGAGTCAGTATGCGCTCGAACTGCTCTAAGTGCAATCAAACATCATCAAACAGTCTTAAACTGCACAGTTGCGTGCGGGGAAGGTTCTCGTTGAAAATCGGGCTGAACGTCGAAAACCACATGTGTACATGAGTTTTTCGACACTCAGCCCGTTATTCGCCGGAGGTCTCTGATCGCGAGCCTGTGTTTCGACGCTGGGGCCGTTTCTCGGTCGGCAGGCGGCCTCAGGCGGAGCCGGTGACGTCTGGTCCCAGCGTCCCTCGCTGATCCAGTGGGACGTCAAGGAGATCGTGAACGCCGTTGACGATCTCATTGGGGCGGAATGGGAAGCGGCGCACATCCTCGGCGGTGGAGATCCCCGAGAGGACGAGAACCGTGTGCATGCCTGCTTCCATCCCGGCGATGATGTCGGTGTCCATCCGGTCGCCGATCATCGCGGTGCTCATCGAGTGAGCGCCGATCTGGTTGAGCGCGGAACGAAACATCATGGGATTGGGTTTGCCCACCACATAGGGGTCTCGGTTCGTGGCCTTCGTGATCAGCGCGGCGATGGCGCCGGTGGCAGGGAGGACGCCTTCGGGGCTGGGGCCGGTGGCATCGGGGTTGGTCACGATGAAGCGTGAACCGCCGTCGATGAGGCGGATCGCCTTGGTGATCGCTTCGAAGGAATAGGAGTGGGTCTCGCCGACGACGACGAAATCCGGATCCTTCTCGGTCATGATGAACCCAGCTTCATGGATCGCCGTGGTCAGTCCCGCCTCGCCGACGACGTAGGCGGTGCCGTGCTCGACCTGATTGGACAGGAAGTCGGCAGTGGCCATCGCGGAGGTCCAGATCTTCGATTCGGGAACGTCGAGGCCGTTCGACCGGAGCCTGGCAGAGAGGTCCCGAGCGGTGTAGATCGAATTGTTCGTCAGCACGAGATAGGGGATCTCTGCCTGTCGCCACTGTGCGAGAAGCTCGGCCGCGCCCGGTAGGGGATTGTTCTCCTTGACCAGGACACCGTCCATGTCGGTCAACCAGCATTCGATCGAATCGCGATCCATGTCTCTCCTGAAGATAGTCGTTGAGCCGATGCCACCAGCCTAGCGGGTCGACGCGTCCGGTCCGGTTCCGCAGAAAACCCTTGACAGTCGATTGCATCGGCGTATTGTAGTAATCACTTAATTAAGGGATTGCTGAAATGAATTTGGATTCTGTGTTCGGTGCTCTGGCCGATCCGACTCGGAGGGCGATGATCGATCGTCTGCGAGCAGGCGACCTCAGTGCAGGAGAGTTGGCTGAACCGCTGACCATCAGCAGGTCGGCGGTGTCGCAGCATCTCAAAGTGCTCGAGAACGCTGGGTTGATCACCAGGGCCAAGAGCGCACAACAGAGAATCGTGCATCTCAACGCCGAACGGCTGTCAGGCGCAACTGACTGGATGCTAGCCGCACGCGAGGACTGGAGGCAGCGATTCGACTACCTCGACCAGGTGCTGGCTGGGGATCAGCATTCCGAGGGTCGGACCGAGCAGACAGATGATTGATCAACTCAAGGAGGAGAACCATCATGAACAAGAACAGCATGTCCGCCAACAGCACCCCATCCGCCACCGACGAACCGGGCTTCACCATCGTCCGCGACTTCGCGGCATCACGCGAACGGGTCTGGGATGCCTGGACCAGCCCCGATGTCATGGCTCGCTGGTATCACCCGGAGGGACTACACACCCCGCGGGAATCGGTGAGCGTCGATCTCAGAGAGGGCGGAATCTACGCCTACACGATGATCGTCGACGAGACCGGTGAGGAGTTTCCCACCGGCGGGAGGTACCGCCGCGTCGAGCCACCTCGGCGATTGGACTTCACTTGGGGGAAGCAGGGTGACGAGGACATTTCTCCGCTTGTGAGCCTCGAGTTCGAGGAGATCGACGAGACGACGACGCGGATGACCTTTATGCTCACAGGCCTCCCGAGCGACTCCGGCGCCGTCGACAGCGTCTTCGACGGGTGGACTTCCGCTTTCAACGTCTTGGAAGCCGAGATCGCTGGGTGAGACTCCGACGGATGGTGACCCGGGTTCCGGCAGGCGGACCCGGGTCACTTGTCGTTCGGCCCCAGGCGATAAGCTCAAATCACGACAAGTGGTCAGTGACACACGGCGATCAGCAGTGACACAGAGGAGTGACGCATGAGTGAGCAGAAAGTCATCGAACAACGAGGCCTGTGGCTGGACGAGATGGAAGTCGGCGCGATCTACAAGCACGCGCCCGGCCGGACCATCACCGAGGCGGACAACACCTGGTTCACCGCCGTGACCATGAACACGCAGGCTCTGCATCTTGACGCAGCCTTCGCTGCGACCGAGCCCTTCGGCCAGCGACTCGTCAACTCGATGTTCACCCTCTCCACCCTCATCGGCCTCTCGGTCACACAGCTGACTCAAGGCACGATCGTGGGCAACCTCGGCTTCTCCGAGGTCTCCTTCCCTGCTCCGCTCTTCCACGGCGACACCCTGTATGCGGAGACGACGATCCTCGACAAGCGCAACTCGAAGTCCAGGCCCGGCCAGGGCATCGTGACCCTGGAGCACCGCGGCTACAACCAGGACGGGACCCTCGTCGCCAAGGCCGTGCGCCAGACCATGATGTTCGACTCCAGTCACGCCGACGAAGCAGTCGAGAAGAACACCCAGCCCGAAACCGGAAAGTGAGCACCACGATGGCACTCGAGTTCAAGCCCGCCTGGCTCTTCGTCCCCGGCGACCGCCCCGACCGCTATACGAAGGCAGCCGAACGTTCAGACATCGTCATCCTCGACCTCGAGGACGCGGTCAACGACGCCGACAAGGCCACCGCCCGCGAAGCGATCATCGACTACCCGCTCGACCCCACACGCACAGTGGTCCGCATCAATGCCCGGGATTCTGAGCACCTCGGCGAGGACCTGAGGATGCTCGCCAAGACAGAGTACACGGCCGTGATGCTGCCGAAGTCCGAGCACGCCTCCGACCTCACGGTCCTCGGCGACTACCAGGTCATCGCACTGATAGAGACGGCCCTGGGCGCAGTCAACGTCGCCGAGATCGCCGCCGCACCCAACGCCTACGCACTCATGTGGGGATCCGAGGACCTCATCGCCGACCTCGGCGGTGGATCGTCGCGCACTGCCGACGGCGGTTACCGCGACGTGGCCAAACACGTGCGCAACTCGACCCTGCTGGCCGCCTGCGCACACGGAAGATTCGCCCTCGACTCGATCTGGGCGAACATCCCCGACCTCGACGGGCTGGGGGAGGAAGCCGAAGACGCCGTGCAGTCCGGTTTCAGCGGCAAGGTCTCCATCCACCCCAATCACGTTCCCGTCGTCCGCGATGCGTTCCGCCCAAGTGAGGAGCAGCTGACCTGGGCGAAGGCCGTGCTCGAACTCGCGAAGACCGAGAAGGGCGCCTTCGCCTACGAAGGCAAGATGATCGACGCACCCTTACTCAAACACGCCGAGCTCATCGTCGCTCGGGACGTGTGAGCCGGTCGAAAGGGCCATGACCATGAATGATGCCGATGCGCTCATCGCCACTCAGATCCGCTCCGTGCTCGCCGCGGCAGAGACAGGCGGGGGAGTGGCCCCGATCGTCGAAGCCGGCGACCCGATCCTCCGCTCGGTGACGCGACCCTTCGATGGGCAGGTCGATGATGCGGAACTGGCCCAGCTCGCCGAGGTGATGCGGGCAACCATGCTCGCCGCCCCAGGCGTGGGATTGGCTGGTCCGCAGGTGGGCATCGGTCTGTCGATGTTCGTGGCCGAAGACCCCGGAAGTCTTGACCCTGAGACCGCCGAGGTGCGGCAGCGGACCCCGATGCCCCTGCGCGTCGTCCTCAACGCCGACTACACCCCCGCCACCTCCGAGGACGTCGCGTTCTTCGAAGGCTGCCTCTCGATCCCCGGCTACCAAGCGGTCGTGGCCCGTCCCCGCGAGATCGAGCTGAGAGGCCAGGATCTCAAGGGCACGCCCATCGCCGAGGTGGTCTCCGGTTGGTCGGCACGCATCGTCGCCCACGAGACCGATCACCTTGAAGGCATCATGTTCCTGGACAAGGCAGAGATGCGATCCCTGTCGACGAACACCTCGGTCGCGAGGTTCTGGAGCCAACCGTCCACGCAGAAGGCCGCCGCCGAGCTCGGGTTCACCCTGCCCAGCGGCATGCTCATGTGACAATTGCTTCCATGCGTCTTCCCGATATTCCCGAACGACATCGCCGACTCACTCGCACCATCGCTGCGGCGGGAACGGGTGCTCTCGCGCTTGTCCGGCGACGTGACTTCGCGCCCGAACATGAATCGACAGCAAGGCTCGGCAACGCACTCGCTTCAGCCGGCCTGACGTGGATCACCGGTACGCAGGCTTTCCTCGGCCGGGCGGGTGACGAGTTCGATCTGGGAGCGGTGTTCGGCCCGTTCGGGAAGAATGCAGGTGAGCCGGTCCGCTACTCGACCGCAGACGAACACTTCGACGAGAACGCGACGGCGAGGTCTCAGGCCTTCCTCAACGCCACGACTGCCGCGGCCTCCGGGGTGATCAGCTGGAGCCTGTGGGGCTCGACTCAGAAGATCACAGAAGCCATCGACGCACGGCTGCCCGCGGGAATGGGGCGAGGGCTGAGCGCCGTCGCCAGCGGATCACTCGTCGCACTCAGTGCAGCTGTCATCGACAAGCTCGAAAGCTGGGCCTGCGAAGACCGTGAGCAATTGAACTACGGCCAGGTCGAAATCGACCTTCCGGACCATATCCGCGCTTGCATCCTACGGCTGCTGTCTCAACCTCACCCCATGTCGGGGCAGGCCGCCGAGGCTGCACGAGCACAATTCGATTCGGCCCGATTCTTCGTCGGAGTCACCTATCCGAGCGCACTTCATTCGGGTACTGATCCGGTGACCGTGAATTCCGGACAACTGGCCCATCTGTTCGACGATGAAGACATCACGAGCATCGACGTCTATCCGAGCGCAGCGAGTCCCAAGGCAGTTCCCGCGACTCAGACGTACCCGGTCATCGGCGTGAGGACGAAGGAGTCGCAGCCGACGATGGAGTTGCGGCTCGAGTTCATCGACGGATATCTCAGTCGGCTCGAATTCTCGGAACGGGACGCCGAGCCGATTCCTCTGCTCTCCGACGATCTCCCGGCCGATTCTGGCATCGGAACTCTCCACCCGGACGGCGTGGACGTCGGCGCAGAAGGAGTCGGGTATTGGAGCAGCCTCGACATCACGGAGACAGAAGACGAGTTCGTACTGTTGTCGGAATGGCCCGACGCAGCCGATCTGACGTTCCGTACCGACAGGGAATAACCTGCGCGTCTCATCGTTGTACGGAGTATGAGCGAACTTCGTACCCTGACCTTGGGCGCCGGATGCTTCTGGTGCCTCGATGCCGTCTACCAGCGGACCACAGGAGTCACCTCGGTGATCTCCGGATACACCGGAGGGCATACCCCGAATCCGCACTACCGTGAAGTCTGTTCAGGCACCTCGGGTCATGCTGAGGCGCTGCAGGTGACATTCGATCCGGAGATCGTCCCGGACAGCGTCATCCTGGGCCTCTTCTTCACCGGACACGACCCCACGAGCCTCAATGCTCAGGGCTACGACGTCGGCACCCAGTACCGGTCGGCCATGTTCTACGCCGACGAAGAGGAGAAGGCGCGCTTCGAGGCCGCCATCGCCGAGGCACAGGAAATCTTCGAGGCTCCGATCGTCACGACGCTTGAGCCCTTGGGCATCTTCCACACCGCCGAGGCTGTCCACCAGGACTTCTACACCGAGAACCGCAACAACGGGTACTGCCGTGTCATCATTGATCCGAAGCTGTCCCATGCACGGGAGGCCTTTGCGGATTGGGTGAGCTGAATGTCGAAACACAAGGACTCGTCTGAGCGTCGCGGCTCGAAGAAGAAGAAGCCGAAGGACGACGGTGCCTGCGAGGTGACGAAGGGGCGCGTGCGCGCCCACTTCCTCGAGGGCGAGACAGGTCCCTGGGCGAAGAAGCTGGCCGCAGGTTCGTCCGCTGCCACGACATCAGCAGAGGCAACGGCAGCGGACGAGCAGACGGTGCATCCTGCGCGCCGACTGGGCCCGGACTATTCGGCCCCGAGTTCCATCGACATCGTCGCCGACCCTGTCCTGCACGCGATCTCCACCCGACGTTCGATCTCAAAACTCGACCCGGAGACGCCGAACGACTCCGATCTGCGTGAACTCATCCACGCGGTCTCCTCGGTCGCCGATCACAAGGGGCTCAAGCCCTGGCGGTTCATCATCATCCGCGGTGACGACAGGATCCGCCTCGGCGCGGCCCTCGACGAAGCGGGTGGAGTGCACCGGAAGTCCGGTGAGATCAACGAAAAGCCGCTGCGGGCAGAACTCCTCCTGGCACTCGTAGCCGCACCGCGGGACAACCCGAAGGTCCCCGAATGGGAACAGCACGCCACAGCGGCCGGAGCAGGTCACCTGCTCGAAGTCGCTCTGTGGCAGGCAGGTTGGGGCGTCATGTGGCGCAGCGGAAACCTCACGAACGAACCTGCCGTGCGCAGACTCCACAGGCTCAAGGACAAGGAACTGCTCATGGGTTGGCTCTACATCGGAGCGGTCCCCGAACGCTACCGACAGCGCATGGCGAACAGCACTCGACCGCTGCCGGAGCCCGAGCAGTTCCTCGATACCCTGTGACGAACAACGACAGCTCGACGAACCACGACGACGAACAGGCAGAGTCGACTGCGGCCTCGCGCCGACTCCCCAAGGAAATCTACGTCCTCGTCGCGGCGGCCTTCATCGTGGCTCTTGGATACGGCATCATCGCCCCCGTGCTTCCGCAGTTCGCGGCGAGCTTCAACTTCGGCGTCACCGCCGCCACGATCGTGGTCTCCTCCTTCGCCTTCTTCCGGTTCGTGTTCTCACCGTCCTCTGGGCGCCTCGTCGACGCCTTCGGTGAGCGACGCATCTACATCTCCGGTCTCCTCATCGTCGCGGCCTCCACCGCGGCAGTCGCCTTCGCCCAGAACTACTGGCAGCTGCTGATCTTCCGCGGTCTGGGAGGCATCGGCTCCACGATGTTCACCGTCTCAGCGATGGCCCTGATCATCCGGCTGGCCCCGATCAATGCCCGCGCCAAGGCCTCGAGCACCTATGCCACGGCCTTCCTCGTCGGCAATATTGCCGGCCCCGTCCTCGGCGGTGCGATGGCCGGATGGGGCATGCGCATCCCGTTCATCATCTACGCCGTCGGGCTCCTCATCGCCGCCATCGTCGTTCGCATTTTCCTCGCCTCCACCGCCTCAGAAGGCTCCTCGACCAAGCTCGGGCGCGCTCGCCTGGAAGCAACGAAGGACGAGACGCAGATGGAGGTGATGACGTTCAGACAGGCGTGGGAGGACTCTGCCTACCGCGCCGCCCTGATCTCTGCCTTCGTCCAAGGCTGGTCGGCCATGGGCATCCGTGTGGCCATCTACCCGCTCTTCGCGATCCAAGCGCTCAAGGCCGACACCGCGGTCGCCGGTCTGGCCCTGACGATGTTCGCGATCGGCAATGCTTCGGCGGTCACCGTCGTCGGCAGATACGCCGATACCTATGGACGCAAACCCTTCATCCAATGGGGCCTGCTCGTCCTCGGCGTGACCACCTCGGCGCTGGCTTTCACAGACTCGATCTGGCTGTTCTTCCTCCTCTCCGTCTTCGCCGGAATCGGCTCAGGACTGGCCAATCCCGCCCAGCAGGCCACAGTTGCCGATGTCATCGGACGCGATCGCAAGGGCGGCCGCGTCCTGGCGAAGTACCAGATGGCGCTCGACGCGGGAGCAATCCTCGGCCCCGTCATCGCCGGTGCCGTCGTCGACCACTTCGACTACTCCTGGGCATTCATGCTCACAGGTGTCCTCGGCATCCTGGCCGCTGCGTACTGGATCACCGGTCGTGAGACACGGCCACGCGTGGTGCGCAAAGCGGAGCAGAACGCGCGGATTGAGGACGATCTGAGCTGAGCTCGGCAGTGCCCGGGTGCTCAGAGTCTGCTCACGTGATTTGGATAGTGTGAATCACTAGTATTGGTCCACGGAGCACCATCCCCTGCAGACGATCCCTGCGCATGCGACACCGACAAGAGAGTCACCACGTGAGTTTTCTGACCCGTTTGAGCCTGAAGAACCGCGCACTCATTGCGCTCATCTCGGTCGTCGCCATCATATTCGGCATCATCGGAGCGGGAGCTCTCAAACAGGAGCTGTTCCCTTCCCTGGAGAACCCGCAGGCCACGGTCACCGCCTCGTATGAGGGTGCGACTCCCGAGGCCGTCGAACAAGAGGTCACCGATCCTCTCGAAGGTGCGCTGACGGCCCTGCCTGAGGTTGAGGACATGACCTCGACCTCCTCGGCAGGCAGCTCCTCGATCACCGTGAGCACCGAGTACGGTGAGGACTCCGACGATGTCGTCAAGTCCCTCCAACGTGCGGTCTCACAGGTCCAGGCCACTCTGCCAGACGGTGTCGAACCCACCGTGAATACCACCGGAACCGATGACATCCCCGTCCTTGCCCTGTCCGTGACCTCGGACGCGCAAGAGGACAAGCTCGCTGCTAACCTCAATGACATCGCCGAACCCGAACTGAAGAAGATCGACGGCGTCTCCCAGGTCATGATCGCCGGTGCGAAGACCAAACAGGTTGAGGTCACCATCCGGCGTGACGACCTCGAGGACGAGGGAGCCAACCTCGACGAGATCGCCGGCATCCTCCAGTCCAACGGAATCCCCACCTCGGCGGGCGAGCTGAAGAGCGATGATGGCACCGCGCCGGTCGAGGTCGGCACCCGCATCCGCTCCGTGGATGCCATCAAGGATCTCGTCATCAGCGGCAAGGACGAGCCGATCAAGCTCTCAGACGTCGCCGACGTCACGATCGAGAACCAGCCCGTGGAATCGATCTCGCGCACCAACGGACAGCCCTCACTGTCGGTGTCGATCATGAAGGAATCCGACGCCAACACCGTTGACGTCTCCGACGCTGTAGCCCAGAAGCTGCCCGATCTTGAGAAGTCGATGGGGGAGAACACGGAGTTCGTCTCTGCCTTCGACCAGGCGCCATTCATCGAGCAGTCGATCCACGATCTGCTCGTCGAAGGCGGGTTGGGCCTGTTCTTCGCGGTCCTCGTCATCCTCGTGTTCCTGCTCTCGGTGCGCGCCACGATCATCACGGCGATCTCGATTCCGCTTTCACTGCTCATCGCCATGGTCGGTCTGTGGATGGGTGGTGAGACCCTGAACATGCTGACACTGGGTGCTCTGACGATCTCCGTGGGACGCGTCGTCGACGATTCGATCGTCGTCATCGAGGCGATCCGACGACGGCACGCTGCCGGTGGTGAGAAGTTCGCGAACATCCTCGCCGCGGTCTCCGAAGTCTCCGGGGCCATCACCGCCTCCACGCTGACGACCGTCGCCGTATTCCTGCCGCTGGCCTTCGTCTCCGGCCAGACCGGAGAGATGTTCCGACCCTTCGCCCTGACAGCCACCATCGCACTCCTCTCGAGTCTGTTCGTGGCGCTGACGATCGTGCCCGTCCTCGCCTACTGGTTCCTGAGGCAGCGTGAGGCGAAGGTCAAACTCACCCGCGCGGAGAAGAAGGAGATCCGCCGCAACCGCAAGGGCATGCTCTCCGAATGGAAGAGCGAGACCAGGGCCGCGAAGAAGGCGTCCAAGAAGCAGGACATCCTCACCGCTGGACGCCATGATGAGCCCGGTACCGAGTCCACGACTGCGAGTGCTGCCACCACCTCGGCGGGGTCAGGTTTTGACTCCACCGCGGAGGGGACGAGCGAGGTCGATGAGCTCGCCGGTATGCATTCGCCGGTGACACGACTGCAGAAGACCTATATGCCGGTGATCTCCTTCTCCACCAAGCACCCGGTCGTGATGATCCTCGTGGCGGTCCTCCTCCTCATCGGAACGGGAGCGATGGTCCCGCAGTTGAAGACCGAGCTCTTCGGCGACACCGGCCAGGACAGCCTGCAGGTCTCTCAGACCTTCGATCCCGGCACGGACCTCGATGAGGCCTCGAGGCAGGCAGAACCGGTCGAGAAGGTCCTCAGAGACAACAGCGATGTCGAGTCCTATCAGCTCTCCGTCGGGGGCTCGAACTTCGGGTTCACCGATGATTCCGCGCTCACCGGCACCTACACCGTCAACTCCACATCGGGCGTCTCTGCCCAGTCGATCTCCGACGAGCTGCAGAAGGAATTCGACGAGCTGAGGGATGTGGGAACGGTCGAGGTGCAGAGTCAGAGCTCGATGCCCGGCGCTCAGACCATCGACGTCACGCTCTCCGCTTCGGATGTCGAAGAGCTCGACAAAGCGACGAAGGCAGTCACGGACAAGCTCGAGGGCGTCTCGGGCACCCAGTCGGTGACCAGCGATCTCGAAGCCGTCCAGCCCGTGATCGAGGTCAATGTCGATCATGAGAAGGCCGCCGAGGAGAATCTCACGGAGGCCACCATCGGCCAGTACGTGCAGCGGGCGATGCACGGCCAGAACATCGGTGAGGTCGTCATCGACAACGTGTCGCATTCGGTGCTGCTCTTCGACCGCAACGCCGACACGGTCGACGAACTGCGCGACCTCAAGATCCCCGGCAAGCCGGAGGAGACCGCTCCCGCCGGTGGCGCTGGCGCGGCAGGCGCTGCTGGTGCAGGCGACGGTGGTGCCGGTGCTGCGGGCGGAGCCGGTGAGGCCGGAGGCAGCGCAGGTGCAGCCGGTGGAGCGGGTGCTGGTGGTGGCGCCGGTGCCGCTGGTGACCCGGGCGCCATGGCAGGCGCTCCAGCGCCGACGTCTGAGCCTCGGTTCATCGATCTCAGTGACGTCGCCGAGGTGAAGGAGGTCAAGACCGCGCCGACGATCCGTCACACGGATTCGCAGCGCTCGACCACCGTGTCGGTGACCCCTGCCGGCGACGACCTGGGAACCGTCTCCGCCGATGTGCAGTCAGCGCTGGGCGAGGTCGACATCCCCGACTCGGTCAGCGTCGACACCGGTGGAGCCACCCAGGAGCAGAACGAAGCGTTCTCCCAACTGGGACTGGCCATGCTCGCAGCGATCCTCATCGTGTTCGTCATCATGGTCGCCACGTTCAAGTCGCTGCTGCAGCCGTTGATCCTCCTGGTTTCGATCCCGTTCGCGGCCACCGGGTCCATCGCGCTGTCACTGCTGACGGATACTCCGCTGGGCCTGACCTCAATGATCGGTCTGCTCATGCTCATCGGCATCGTGGTCACCAACGCGATCGTGCTCATCGACCTGATCAACCACTTCAGGGCGCGAGGCGTCGATCTGCGCGCGGCCATCGTCCACGGCGCCAGACTGCGCTATCGCCCGATCCTCATGACCGCGGCAGCGACGATCTTCGCGCTCGTGCCGATGGCGCTGGGCCTGACCGGCGGGGGAGTGTTCATCTCGAAGCCGCTGGCGATCGTCGTCATCGGCGGTCTCGTCAGCTCGACTCTGCTCACGCTCATCCTCGTGCCGGTACTCTACCTCCTGCTCGAAGGGGCGAAGGAAAGTCGCGGAGAGAAGAAGTACGTGAAGAACATGGCCCGCGGCCAGGTTCTCGACGTCGCCGAGGCGAGGGCCGCGCAGCCTCCGGACTCTGCGGATCGTGCGCGCTCAGAAGCTCAGGCGGACACCACAGCCGAGGCGGCTTCGGACACCGCGGTTGAGCGTCCTGACCAGGGTGAGCGCCCCGACACGGGAGAGGAATCGAAGCACTGAGGCCTCGCCCACTACAGTGGGGTCCATGAGAGACGAGCTCGAGCCACAGGAGAAGAAGCGCCTGTGGTTCGAGCTCGGTCTCATTGCGGCGCTCTCGCTGGGCCAATCGGCGGTCTATGCGATCGTGCGTTTGGTCGACATCACCACCCGTGGTCCGATCAGCGACGCCCAGGCGAAGCTCAACACCTCGATGTCGCCGCGACCCGGTTTCGACCTCGTCTACCAGATCCTCGACATCGGGTTCACCCTCGTACCAGTGCTCATGGCCCTCTACCTGCTGACTCGCGACCCGAATGCTCCGCCCCTGAGTACACGGTTGGGTGTGAACGGCCAGTGCGGAAAGGACCTCGGCCGCGGAACGCTCATCTTCACCATCATCGGCATCGGCACTCTCGCCGTCTACGCGGGCGGCAGGGCATTGGGGATCACGGCCGAGATTCAGCCGGCCAACCTCGGCGATCTTTGGTGGACTATTCCCGTGCTCATTCTGGCAGCGGCGAAGAACGGCATCGTCGAAGAGGTCATCATCTTCGGCTTCGGGGTCGAACGGCTCCAGCGCCTGGGCTACGGGATGTGGCCGATCATCATCAGCCTGGCAGTCTTCCGTGCCAGCTACCACCTGTACCAGGGTATCGGGCCATTCATCGGCAACCTCGCCATGGGCATCATCTTCGGGTGGTACTTCATGCGTCGGGGCAGGCTGATGCCGCTGGTGTGGGCGCATTTCATCATCGATGCCGTGGGCTTCCTGGCACCGGGGATCCTCAGTCTCGTCGACGTCGGCTGAGCAGAATCTCCCATCTGAGCGTGCGAGATCCTTTTAGGTAAGTTTCGCTTGACGTAATGCACTGCTGTTCGTGGGTTCATTCCCAGTTCACCAAGCGGTAGGACTGGGGCCAAGTCACGGTGGAATTCTCGATCGGGTGAGTTCCCCTTCGCCTGGTGAGGAGGGAACCGAAAGACCCGATCCGAGGAGACAACCGATGGCACCCCTACGTGAACTTCTGCCCATGGCCGGACATGTCCGTGGCAAGCGAAGCCCCGTCACCTGCGCACTCAAATGCGACAACGCGTGCAGCAAGGCAATCTGCAACACGTCATCGAACAGCTACTTCCGCGACATCGTCGGAACCCAGCTGACCCGACGGGCCGCACTCGGCGCTTCAGCCGCCGGAGCCCTGGCGATCGCAGTGACGACGGCGCCCAGCCCAAGCGCGAGCAGTGCAACAGCCAAGGGGAAGAGCCTCGCGTTCAAGGCCATCGACCCGGTGCACCACGAAATCGACGAGTTCGTCGTACCCAATGGCTACTCCTGGCACCCGATCGTGCGCTGGGGTGACGCACTCTTCCCCGACTCGGAGCCGTTCGATCCGGAGAACCAGTCGGTGAAGAAGCAGCGACGCCAGTTCGGGTACAACAACGACTTCCTCGAGATTCAGGTCGATCGCAGCGGAGACGGCAATCGGGCCCTGCTCTTCGCCAACCATGAGTACAGCAACGATGCCATCATGTACCCCGACTCCATGGACGAGAAGACCAAGCGGGCCATCAGCCGCGAAGCACACGGACTCACCGTCGTCGAGCTCGAGCGCAGGAACGCGAAGACTCCGTGGGCCGTCGACGTCAACGGTGCGAACAACCGTCGCTTCCTCATCGGCACAGAATACGAGTTCACCGGGCCCGCCGCCGGATCCGATCTGCTCCGGACTCGAGACTATCCCAAGGGTGACAAGGTCCAGGGCACACTGGGCAACTGCTCCGGCGGCCTGACCCCGTGGGGAACACTGGTCTCCGGTGAAGAGAACTTCAACTCCTATTTCAGGGCGCAGGGCAAATCCGAAGCCGATAAGCGCTACGGACTGACCAATGACGCCTCGGCCTACGGGTGGGAAGACGATCTGCAGCGTTTCGATACGAACAAATCCGGTTACGGCAACGAAGCGAACCGCTTCGGATGGATCGTCGAGGTCGACCCTCGGGACCCGGAATCGACTCCGCTCAAACACACCAGCCTCGGCCGGTTCAAGCACGAGGGCGCAAACATCACGATCGCGGAATCAGGGCACGCTGTCGCCTACATGGGTGATGACGAGAAGTTCGATTACCTCTACAAGTTCGTGTCCAAGGGCAAGTACATCGAAGGCGACCTGCCCCATAACCTCACCCTCCTGTCCGAGGGCGACCTCTTCGTTGCGAAGTTCACCGGCAACTCACCGAAGAGCGAAATCGACGGCAGCGGCGCAGTGCCTGCAGACGGAGAGTTCGATGGCAGCGGGCAGTGGCTGCCGTTGATCACGGACGGCAAGTCCCAAGTCTCCGGAATGGCGATCGACGAGGTGCTGGTCAACACCAGGCTGGCAGCGGACAAGGTCGGGCCCACGAAGATGGACCGCTGCGAGGACGTCGAGCCGAACCCGGTCAACGGGAAGATCTACGTCGCCTGCACCAACAACTCTGACCGCGGCACAGACGGCAAAGCAGCAGCCGATGAGGCCAACCCACGGACTGAGAACCGTGACGGTCACATTGTGGAGCTGACCGAACGCGGGGGTGACCACACCGGCACCGAGTTCGACTGGTCCCTGCTGATGGTCTGCGGCGATCCGAAGCAGGGAGACAAGACGTACTTCTCCGGCTTCCCTGTCGACCAGGTCTCGCCGATCTCGTGTCCCGACAACGTCACCTTCGACAGCGCCGGCAATCTGTGGATCTCCACCGATGGCGCCCCCGATGGAATCGGGTACTGCGACGGGCTGTTCAAGGTCACGATCGAAGGCAAACAGAGGGGCCGCGTCGAGCAGTTCCTCTCCGTCCCGCGTGAGGGAGAGGTCTGCGGACCGCTGATCCACGACGACGACAAGTCAGCCTTCGTCGCCGTCCAGCATCCAGGTGAGGACGGAAGCTGGGCCAACCAGCACTCGCAGTTCCCGGACTTCGTCGATGCCACCGATGTCGACGCGGGAGTCGCCGCGATGCCGCGCCCATCCGTCGTCCAGGTCCTGCGGGGCAAGGGCAAGGACAACGGCAAACCGCCGAAGAAGGATTCCAACGGCAATAACGGCAACGGTCGGGGCAATGGCAACGGTCGGGACAACTGATCTAGGCACCGAAGACCGCGTCGAGGTCTGACCCTGTGCCAATCCGCTTGAGAGTGGGCATTCGTGCTGAATGCCCACTCTTCGGCTGTCTGGCGACGTGTCGCGGCGAACCACGGTGGACCGAGTGCCTCCTCTGAGACCGGACAGGGAGGGGGCCGACGAAGCGCAGAGGGCATCACACCGCGTTGGTGTGATGCCCTCTGGGCTGTGCGCAGCCGGTCGCCCGGCAACGGCCACAACGGCGACTCAGATGGTGACGAGGCCGTTCTTGGCGGAGTCGAAGCTGATCGACATGATGCCGGGGGTGCCGTGCGGCGCCGACCAGTCGATGTGGATCTCTGGGATGGGCTTGGGATCCTGGGTTCCCAACCAGTCGCGGAGTCGATCACGATCCCCGGCGATCTGCAGGGTGTCGATGGCGACATCGCCATTGGTCTTGTAGGACGAAGGATGCTGAGACGAGTCGGCTGCCCACTTGATGAAGAACGGAAGCTGAGGGTCGGCGATGAGCCCCTTGATTCCGATCTGCAGCCACTTGAGTTCCAGGCCTGATTCCGGGGTGCGGTTTCCGTCGACGGCTTTGCGTTCGAGGCGGGTCTCCACTCCGGCGAGGTCATCGACCGAAACGCACCAGCCCATCCAGCCGCCGCCGAGCTCGGAACGAGCTCGCACTGCCTGGCCGAAGGGTGTTGACAACGCGGCCGGGTGCTCCAAGGCTTCGACGACTTCGAGGTAATGACCGTTCGCGAGAGGGAAGATCAGATTTCTGGTACCGAATCGAGGATGCACACCACCGTCGTAGGGAACCACGCCGAGCTTCTCCGAGATGCGCTCGGCAGTGGCTTTGTACCCGTCTGGTTCGCTGGCGAATGACACATGATCGAGTTTCATGTCTCGACAATCGCATAACCTGGCTCACACTTCTCATTAGGTTCACCTAAGTAGTGGGTCGTTCCAGGTGCGGCAGCCGCTCGTCTGATGAATGCAGAGACCGCCCGGACGGCGAGGTCCGGACGGTCTCGGATCACGGGTGAGGCGATGCTTCACACCACCTCGGTGAGGGTGAACTCAGTGAGAGTCTTTGAAGCGCTTGATCGAAGCCTCGACCTCGGCCTCAGCCTCAGCGCGGCCGACCCAGCTGGAGCCCTTGACGAACTTGCCGGGCTCAAGATCCTTGTAGCGGGTGAAGAAGTGCTCAATCGAGTCGAGGGTGAACTGATCGACGTCGCCGATGTCCTGGTAGCTCTCCCAGCGGGGATCGCCGGCCGTGACGCCGAGGACCTTGTCGTCGCCGCCTGCTTCGTCTTCCATCTTGAACATGCCGATGGGGCGGACGTCGATGAGGACGCCCGGGAAGAGGGGTTCGGGCAGCAGCACGAGAACGTCGAGCGGGTCCCCGTCATTGCCCAGTGTGTCCTCGAAGAAGCCGTAGTCAGCGGGGTACTGCATCGAGGTGTAGAGGTAGCGGTCGAGCTTGACTCGACCTGTCTCATGATCGACCTCGTACTTGTTGCGCGATCCGCGCGGGATCTCGATTGTGGCCAAGAGTTCCATAGTGCTCCTTCAAGCTAGGGTTGCATCACTAGAATAGAGCTTACAAGTCCCCACGAACGACAACCACAACGGCTACGGCGAGGACGATGGCAATGAGAATGAGAGCCCGCGCTTGAACCAGACCCCGGAGCGGAAGAGGCGGAAGCGGTCGAAGAAGGCTGTCGCCGGCATCACCGCAGGCAGCCTCGCCATCGTGCTGGGCGCGGTTGCTGCAATCGACGCCTACGACGTCTTTCCCGAGCTCCCGGGAATCCTGACCACCGACCCCGCCGTCGAGGTCCAGGCGGTCCCCGCTCCTCACGCACAGGGGAAGGACATGCCCGCCCCCGCCTCGGCGCTGGATGATTCCGCACCTGTGCCCACCAAGGTCCCCGACACGGTGGATAGGGTCCTCTCGGATGCCAAAGTCAAGGGCTTCGGGATCGAGATCCGCGACGGGCTCAGCGATGACATCCTCTACGCCGAGAACGAGAACAAACCTCGCACGCCGGCCTCGGTGACCAAGGTCCTCACCGCCTCGGCGGCGCTGTTGAGCATCGGCGGCGAGAAGCGGCTGAGCACGACCACGGAATTCGACCCGTCCACCTCGACGGTGACGCTGACAGGCGGCGGAGACTCGCTGCTGGGTGCGGGGGAGTCCCAGCCGGGTGCCGTGAACGGTCACGCGGGCCTGACGACGCTGGCTCAGCAGACCGCCGAATCACTCAAGAGCCGGAACGTCGCCGAGGTGGCCCTGGACTTGGACACCTCCCGATACACGGGCGAGGACTTCAGTCCAGGATGGGAGCGTGCCGATATCGCCAAGGGCGTCATCACGCCGATCCAGCCGCTGATGATCGACACCGGGTATGTCGGCAGCAAAGACAAGGAATGGCGAGGCCGCAGCGAGCACCCGGCCAAGGACGCCTTCGCAGTCTTTGCCAAAGAGCTCAAGGCAGCTGGAGTCACGGTCACCGACAAGCCTGCACCTGCCGCTGAGACAGGTGACGACGCGAAGTCTCACGGAGATTCCGAAATCACCGAGCTGGCGGGGGTGGAATCGGCCACGATCTCCGAGATCGTCGAATACGCGCTCGTGCACAGCGACAACGTCGTAGCCGAGGTCCTCGGCAACGAAGTCGCCATCGCCCAGGGCGAGTCGGGAAGCTTGGAATCCGGCCCCGAAGCCGTGTTGGCGGCCCTGTCCGATTCCGTGGACCTGGGTAAGACCCACCTGGAGGACACCTCGGGCCTGTCCTATGACAACCGGATCAGTCCGCACGATCTGACGACGATCCTGCAGGCATCAGTCGTCGCCGATGATTCGCTCTCCAGCCTCATCAGCTACATGCCCGTCGGAGGACTGACCGGCACACTGGCCGAACGTTTCACCAAAGATAGGACTGCAGCCGGGACGGTGCACGCGAAGACGGGGACCCTGTCGACCGTGACCTCACTGGCAGGAGGGGTGCTCGATGCCGATGGACGCTATCTCGTCTTCACCCTGCAGATCGACGACGTGGACAAGGACAAGATTTTGGAAGCCAGGAAGACGGTTGACGATATCGTCGCAGCACTCGCGAATTGCGGCTGCCGATGATCGTCGATGAGAAGTTCGCCGCCCGCACAGCCCGGGAAGTCGTCCCCGCAGCGCGTATGCCCGACACCGATGAACTCGACGCGCTGGTCGCCGGGCTCAAAGACAATGCGCTGACGGCGCAGGAACTCGTCGTCGACTCATTCCTCCTCGACCCTGCCCATGCCGATGACGTGCGCAGTCGCCTGGGCGCCGGTTCCGTGCTCGTGCTCGATCAGATCGGCTGGATCAAGGCCAATGCGCAGTCGCTCAACGGCATGGTCGACGCGGATTCCCTGCCCGCCCCGGTCGGTCCGGGAGCAGCGAAAGCGGCCGCCGTGGAATTGGCAGGCGTGCTCTCGCTGCTGTCGACTCGAGTTCTGGGCCAATTCGACCCCTTTGCTGTGGACACGGGCCGGCTGATGTTCGTCGCACCCGCTATTCTCAACGCCGAAGCGGCGATGAACGTCAAGCCGCGCGACTTTCGCATGTGGGTGGCCCTGCACGAGGCCACGCACCAGGTGCAGTTCGCCACCGCGCCCTGGTTGCGTGAGCACATGCGCTCTCTCCTGTCTCAGGTCGTCGCGACCCCGCTCAAGGCACCTGGCATCAGCGGTCTCGCTGACGTCTTCTCCACTGTGGGCCGGATCATCAAGGGCGATGCGAGCATGGTCGATCTGATCAGGGACGAGGGGATGCGCAGCGCCCTCGACGAGGCCACGGCGATCCTCAGCCTGCTCGAAGGGCACGCCGACGTGGTCATGGACGAGGTCGGCATCGAAGTGATCCCGAGCGTGCGGAAGCTGCGACGCAAGTTCGAAGCTCGCCGCGACGCGGGTCAGGGCGGATTCCTGTCGAACCTGCTGGGCATGAACCTCAAACTCGCTCAGTACCGTGACGGCGCCACGTTCGTCCGCGCCATCCGCAAGGAAGTCGGCCAGACCGGTTTCTCCGCCATCTATGCCAAACCGGAGAACCTGCCGAGGAGCGAGGAGATCCACACCCCGAGCCTGTGGTTGGACCGTGTCCACGGCTGAGGCGCGACCACCTCGGCGACCGAGCCTCGATCCGGCCAGCGGAGCGATCCGCAGCAGTGTTCGTGAAACATTGGCCCGGTTGGGCAGCTTACAGCCCACGGTCATCATCGCGGTCTCCGGGGGAGCGGACTCAATGGCGCTGCTGCACGCCTGCGCCTTCCTCCACCGTCGTGGGGAGCTGCATGCGCATGCCGTGACCGTCGACCATGGTCTGCAGTCCTCGACCGCCGAGGTGGCCCGCCGGGTCGTCTCCATCGCCGAATCCTGGGGTCTGCCCGCCGAGGTCGCCACCGTCACCGTCGCAGCCGGTGACGAGGGCCTCGAAGCCGCCGCCCGCGATGCCCGCTACGGCGCACTCGAAGCCGCCCGGGAAGCGCATGGGGCCGAGTGGGTGCTGACCGCGCACACCCGCAGTGACCAGGCGGAGACGGTGCTGCTGGGACTGATGCGTGGTTCGGGCACGAGGTCCCTGGCTGGAATGGCTCTGCGCACCGGCACAGTGGTGCGCCCCCTGCTCGACATCGAACGGGCGACCAACGTCGCCTCGTGCCGGGCTCAGGGCATCGAGGTCTGGGATGACCCGATGAACGCCGACGATTCCTTCGCCCGGGTGCGTGCCCGCACCCTGCTGGCCACTCTGGAGGCCGACCTGGGCCAGCCTGTCACCGCGAACCTGGCCCGCACCGCCGAGCTGTGCCGTGCCGATGCTGACCTCCTCGATGGGCTCGCCGAGACCTCGGCCGCCGCCGTGCGCGGACGCACCGAGGTGCCGTTGGCCGAATTGGCGGTTATGGAGGATGCGATCCTCTCCCGCGTCGTCCGCGAGTGGCTGATCTCCCTCGGCGTGCCCGCACAGAGCCTCGGCGCCGCCCGCGTGGCGCAACTGTGCGCCCAGATTCGCGAACCTGGGGCCACGGGGCGCCCACATGCTCGTCTGTCGCTTCCCGGTGACACCGAAGTGATCATCACCAGGCAGCTCCTGTGCTTTCGTCGCGACGCGAAGACGAGGTGACTGCAAGCTCCGGTCCTTGGCTCAGGCCCTGCCGTCGACCAGGTGGCCGCCGGTGGCCACCAGCTCTCCATTCTTGAAGACGTCGCGATCGGCAGGGCAGTCCATGATCGCCGAGGTGACCGTATCGGCCTCGAGCAGCATGAAGTCCGCCGGCGCACCGACGCCCAGACCGAAGCGGACATCATCGACCAGTGCGGTTCCGTCCGGTCGGGCACCGGCCATCACCTGTGCCCCACCTCGGGAGGCGATGTCCAGGCACGCCTCGATGTCCTCATCCTGGCGATGCCCATTCGTGAATGCCAGCTGCCAGGTCCGCCGCAGCAGGTCACCGTCACCGTAGGGACTCCAGTAGTCGCGCTGACCGTCCTCGCCAAGCCCCAAAGCTACCCGATTCTCACGCAGGCTGCGCCGCGGCAGGACGCCGCTCTGCGGTGCCACAGTCGTCAGCGAGATGCCCACCTCGGCGACGAGCTCGATGATCCGTTCGACCTCTGGTGCAGGGTTGGAACTCAGGGCGAAGGCGTGGGAGATCGTCACCTTCCCCTCCATTCCGAGAGCCTTCGTGCGGTGGGCGATCTCCTCGAAACTGAACACGCCTGCGCTGCCGCGCTCATGCAGATGGATGTCGACGCCTTTGCCGTGCTTCTGGGCAAGCCCGAAGACAACGTCGAGATGAGCGACCGGATCGCGGTCGTATTGGAGCGGATCGAGTCCTCCGACCAGATCAGCGCCCTCGCTCAAGGCCGCGTCGAGAAGATCTCTGACGCCCTTTTCGCGTACGATGCCGGCCTGCGGGAAGGCTACGATCTGAGAGTCGAGGATCGCAGCGTGATCGGCCAGTGCATCCCGGACGCCGAGGAAGCGCTCGAGACCGCAGTCGGCATCGATCTGGGTATGTGAGCGGATGCGCGTACCGCCGGAGGAGACGATCTCTGCGATCACGAAGGCAGCCTGGTCACGGACGCTGCGCTCGCCCTGCCGCCAGTTCTCCCGATCGTTCATGATGTAGCCGTGCAGCGTTCCGTCTGCAGTGTGGGGACGGAAAGTCTGGCCCATCCGGTTCGAATCGAGGTGGGCATGGACGTCGCCGAGGCTGGGCAGCAGCGCTCGCCCAGCCCCATCGATGATGTCGGGCCCATCGATGTCTTCGGCGCTGGCTGCATCGGTACGGCCGATCGCCTGCGCCGAGGGAGTCGGCGTGAACGAGGTGAAACGTCCGTTTTCGATCTCGACATCGACAGTCTGGGCATCGGCAGTGCGGGGGAAGAGGCGAATATTTCTCAGAGTGGTCATCGTCGTCCTTGAGAGTAGGAGGGCACTTGATCTCCAAATGGTATACCGTTGTGGGGCTCGGGTGCGGACCGACAACGAGCACGGGTCCACACCGAATGAGGGCCCCGGACCGAGCGAGCACAGCGTCTGAAAGGATGAGCCAATGACCTCTCAGCCCGAATGCGGCCATCGTACGGGTCGGGGACTCGACGTGCTGGCACTCGTGGGCCTCATCCTCATCGCCTGCTCCCTGCGACCGGCCGCATCGTCTCTGGGACCCGTCCTCTCCGAAGTCCAAGGCGCCTACGCCTTAGTCGAATGGCAGACGGGCCTGCTCACAGCACTTCCCGGCCTGATCTTCGCACTCTGCGGGTTCATCGCCGTTCCCGTGCTCAAGAAGATCGGACTCTTCAGCTCGCTGGCGATGACCTGCGTGCTGATCGCGGTCGGAGTAGGCGCCCGGGTCCTCGTCGACAACTGGTTCGGCTTCGCCGGGCTGACCGTGGTCGCGTTGGCCGGAATGTCCATAGGAAACGTCATTCTGCCGGTGTACGTGAAAACGCGCTTCCCCCACCGAGCCAACCTCGGCGCCACCGCCTTCACGGTGTCCCTGGGACTGGGCGCGATGTTCCCCGCCTTCCTCACCGCACCGCTCACCGGCCACTTCGACAACTGGCGGGTGGGACTGGGCATCTGGGCGCTCGTGCCTGCCTGCGCACTTATCACCTGGATCATCCTCAAGCTCGTCCGATCCTTACCCCGCCTGGATCAGCCCGAGCAGGACACGCACGAGGCTGGCCCGCCTCGGCGACATATCTTCACCTCCGCCAAGGCCAGATACATGGCGATGTTCTTCGGTCTGCAGTCGGTCAACGCCTATGTCCAGTTCGGATGGGTGCCGCAGATCTACCGTGACGCGGGCATCGATCCGGTCCTCGCCGGACTCATGCTCACCGTCGTCACACTCGGGGGGATCCCCGGCGGCTTCCTTGCCCCGCAGATCATCATGCGCAGCATCCTGCCTCGCTTCTTCCTCGTCAGCTTCTCCGTCAGCGCTGTGTGCGGCTACCTCGGACTGCTCCTCATGCCCACCACCGTGCCGGTGCTGTGGGCAGTCCTTCTAGGCTACGGCGGCTTCGCCTTCCCCGCCGCGCTCGCCCTCATTACGGGCCGCACCCAAGCTGTGTCCATCACTGCAAGGACTTCAGCATTCGTGCAGTCCAGCGGCTATGTGCTGGCGGCAATCGGCCCCTTGGCCGTCGGCGGACTCCTCGGACTCAGCGGCGGCTGGTCGGTGCCGCTGGGGTTCATGATCTGCGTTTCGGCGCTCATGGGCGTGACCGGGTACCTTGCTGCCGCCCCGGGGACAGTCGACGATGAGCTGGCCGTACCTGGCGCCCGCGGTGCACCATCAGACCTCGGTGGTGGCACGAACGACCTCCGTGGTGGCACGAACGACTTCCTTGGTGGCACGCCAGGGCAGAAGTGAATCATAATGGAGACACACCCCACCCCAAGCGAGGAGATTCGACACCTGTGGACATCAACGATCTCGGCAATGACATCGAAAAAGTACTTGTCTCGGAAGAACAGATAGCCGCACGACTCGTTGAACTGGCAGCCGCCATCGATGAAGACTACAAGGGCAAGGACATTCTGCTCGTCGGTGTCCTCAAAGGTGCCGTCATGGTCATGGCGGATCTGGCTCGCGCAATCCATTCGCCAGTGACCATGGACTGGATGGCCGTCTCCTCCTACGGTTCGGGCACCAAATCGTCCGGTGTCGTCCGTATCCTCAAGGATCTCGACACTGACCTCTCCGACCGTCACGTACTGATCGTCGAGGACATCATCGATTCGGGCCTGACTCTGTCCTGGCTGGTCCAGAACCTGCGCTCGCGTGGAGCGGCGACCGTCGAGATCTGCACGATGCTGCGCAAGCCCGAAGCAGTCAAGGTCGACATCGACGTCAAATACATCGGCTTCGACGTTCCGAACGAATTCGTCATCGGCTACGGACTCGACTATGCCGAGAAGTACCGCAACGTTCCGTTCGTCGCGACCCTGGCTCAGCACGTCTACAGCTGAGCGTTGCGCATGAGCGTTCCGCGCATTGACTGAGTGCCTACCGCACCCGGGAACAAAACCAGGTGCATTCGAGCTATGTCAGTGCGAGGTATTAGGCTGTGGGGGATGTTCCCAGGCAGCCTCGGTAGCCTGAACAGGTTGCCCACATCTTTTTCCTGAGAGGACTTATGGCCGAGTCGAATAAGCGTCGCCCACTGCTCAACAAGGCGACGAAGGGCCCATTGGTCTGGATCGTTCTGGCACTCCTCGTAGTGTCTATCGGTGCTCTGCTCTTCAGCCGAGTCGGATTCAGCCAGATTGACACCCAGCAAGGCCTCGAACTGCTCCAGGACGACAAGGTCGAACAGGCCAAGATCGTCGACAAGGATCAGCGCGTCGACCTGACTTTGAAAGACGATCTCAAGATCGAGGGCGAGGACTTCGGCAAGAAGGTTCAGTTCTTCTACGTGGAGCAGCGTGGGGAACAGATCGTCAAGGCCGTGGACTCGTCCGAGCCCAGCAAGGGATACACCGACGAGGTGCCCAAGCAGAGCTGGCTGATGTCCCTGTTGGGAACTCTCATCCCGTTCGTCATCATCTTCGTCGTCTTCTGGTTCCTCATCTCGCAGATGTCGGGCGGGAAGATGATGAACTTCGGCAAGTCCAAGGCGAAGCTGGTCAACAAGGAGAACCCGGACGTCACGTTCAAGGACGTCGCCGGTGTCGACGAGGCACTCGAAGAGCTCGAGGAGATCAAGGAGTTCCTGGCCGAACCGGAGAAGTTCAAGGCCGTGGGAGCCAAGATCCCCAAGGGCGTCCTCCTCTACGGTCAGCCCGGTACCGGTAAGACCCTGTTGGCGAAGGCCGTGGCCGGTGAAGCCGGTGTGCCCTTCTACTCGATCTCAGGCTCTGACTTCGTCGAGATGTACGTCGGCGTGGGCGCCTCCCGTGTGCGCGACCTGTTCGATCAGGCTAAGACGAACGCTCCCTGCATCATCTTCATCGATGAGATCGACGCTGTCGGCCGTCAGCGCGGAGCCGGCATGGGCGGCGGCCATGATGAGCGCGAACAGACGCTCAACCAGCTGCTCGTCGAGATGGACGGCTTCGACGTGAAGACCAACGTCATCCTCATCGCCGCCACCAACCGACCCGATGTTCTCGACCCGGCGCTTCTGCGCCCCGGTCGCTTCGATCGGCAGATCCCGGTTGAGGCCCCGGACATGAAGGGCCGTCAGCACATCCTCGAGGTCCACGCAGAGGGCAAGCCCTTAGCAGATGACGTCGATCTGGCCCAGATCGCCAAGCGCACCCCCGGATTCTCAGGCGCGGACCTGGCCAACGTCCTCAACGAGGCAGCTCTGCTGACCGCTCGTGAGGGCGCGGAGGTCCTCGACAACAGGATCCTCGACGAGGCGATCGATCGCGTCATCGCCGGACCGCAGAAGCGGACCCGACTGATGAACGACAAGGAACGCCTGATCACCGCGTATCACGAGGGCGGACACGCACTCGTTGCCGCGGCGATGAACCAGACTGACCCGGTCACCAAGGTCACTATCCTGCCCCGTGGCCGCGCCCTGGGCTACACCATGGTCCTGCCGAATGAGGACAAGTACTCCACGACCCGCAACGAGCTGCTCGACCAGATGGCTTACGCCATGGGCGGCCGCGTGGCCGAGGAAGTCGTCTTCCACGATCCCACCACCGGTGCCAGCAACGACATCGAGAAGGCGACGAACATCGCCCGGAAGATGGTCACGCAGTACGGCATGAGCGACAAGCTCGGCATGGTCAAGATCGGCGACGATCAGGGCGAGCCCTTCGCCGGTCGCGGTTACGGCGGGGGCGACGAGTACGGCGATGCGACCCTGTCCTCGATCGACGGCGAGGTTCGCGACATCATCGACGCCGCCCATGCTGATGCCTACTGGGCGCTGACGCACAACCGCGACGTCCTCGACGACCTCGCCTACCAGCTGCTCGAGCGGGAGACTCTTGATCAGGCGGCACTGGCAGAGATCTTCACCCCCATCGTCAAACGCCCCACACGCGATGTGTGGCTGGCCAACGACGAGCGCCCGGTCTCCGAACGCGGACCCATCGATCCGCCTGCACCATTGAGCGGGGACCGCAACGGCAAGAGCAACGGCAGCTCGGAGGTCGACACCACCGACGTTCCCGGCGCGGGACCGACGGGTGCAAGCGGACCTCACGTGCCCCATAACCCTACGGGTCCGATCAATCCCAACGATCCGACCGGTCCATCCGGACCGACAGGTCCACGCAATATCGACGGCAGCGGGGAGAGCGGCTACTGATGTCAGAGCTCGAAGAGGTGACGGAGGTCCTCGGCAAGGCGCCCGCCGGCACCGGCAACAAGGTCGACCAGCCACGGATCGCCGCCGCCGTGCGTGAGATCCTCATCGCCGTCGGTGAAGATCCTGATCGAGAAGGACTGCTGGAGACCCCGGCCAGGGTCGCTCGTGCCTACGAAGAGGTCTTCGCCGGCATCCACCGCGACCCGGCCGACGTTCTGGGCGTGACCTTCGACATCAGCCACGAGGAAATGGTCCTCGTCCGAGACATCGACCTGTATTCGATGTGCGAACATCATCTGGTGCCGTTCCACGGAGTCGCCCACATCGGCTACATCCCGAGTAAGAACGGCAAAGTCACTGGACTGTCTAAGTTGGCCCGCCTCGTCGAGATCTATGCTCGTCGCCCCCAGGTCCAAGAACGGCTGACGACTCAGATCGCCGACGCACTCGTCGAACACCTCGAGCCTCAGGGCGCGATCGTCGTCGTCGAGGCCGAACATCTGTGCATGACCATGCGGGGAGTCCGGAAACCGGGTGCCTCGACCATCACCTCGGCGGTGCGCGGGCAGCTGCGCGAAACGGCATCCCGAGCAGAAGCCATGAGTCTGATCATCCGGAGATAGAGGTCGCACATGCCCACACCGGAACGAACGAAGATCATGGGCGTCCTCAACGTCACGCCCGACTCCTTCTCAGACGGCGGTCGCTACTTCGACCACGACGCCGCGATCGCCCACGGTTTCGAACTGCTGCGCTCGGGCGCAGACATCATCGATGTCGGAGGGGAGTCCACTCGCCCCGGCTCGGTTAGAGTCGATGAAGCGGAGGAGCTGCGCCGCGTCGTCCCAGTGATCAGAGAGTTGGCCGCCGCAGGTGCCCTCATCAGCGTCGACACCATGCGAGCCAAGGTCGCAGAGGCATCACTGGACGTCGGCGCCCACATCATCAACGACGTCTCCGCGGGACTCTCCGATCCGGCGATGCTGACCGTCGCCGCCGAGACCGCAGCCCCGGTCGTGCTCATGCACTGGCGAGGCTACCTCGACCGTGCGTCGGCGTCCTTCCATTACGACGATGTCGTCACCGAGGTGATCACGGAGCTGAAGACGAGAATCGACGAAGCGACGGCTGTGGGTGTGAAACATGAGAACATCATCCTCGATCCGGGCCTGGGCTTCTCGAAGAACGCCGAACACAACTGGCAGATCCTCGGTGCCCTCGACGAGTTTGCGGATCTGGATCATCGGCTCCTCGTCGCGGCCAGCCGCAAACGCTTCATCTCCACCCTGCTCTCACCGGAGGACCCGAAACTCGCCGAGGAGTCGGCGAAGGATCAGGCCACAGCTGCGATCTCGGCCCTGTCGGCCAGGGCAGGAGCGTGGGCGGTGCGCGTCCACGAACCTTCCACCTCGGCGATCGCGGCCAAGGTCATTCACGCAGTGAACGCACATGCCCCGGCAGCCACTCCGGATGAGCGTGCAGCGGAGGGAGAGGCATGAGTGCCGATTCGGATCGGATCGAACTGCGCGGGCTGAGAGTGCGCGGCAACCACGGAGTCTTCGACTTCGAGAAGCGTGAGGGCCAGGATTTCGTCATCGACGTCACCCTGCACACCTCCGTATCGCGGGCAGCGGCCACTGACGACATCGCCGACACCGTCCACTACGGCGAACTGGCCGAAGACGTCGCACACATCGTCGAAGACAACATCTTCGACCTCATCGAGACCCTGGCCGCCCGGATCGCCGAGCATTGCCTGGGCCTGGCCGAACATGTCGAGGTCGTCGTCCATAAGCCCGGAGCACCGATCCAACGCAGCTTCAACGACGTCAGCGTCACCGTCGTCCGTTCCCGCGACACCACCGACGCTGCTGCGGCCAACACGGTCGATGATCAGCCTGCAGGGACCGAGCCTGCCGAGACAGAGGCCTACCTCAATCTCGGGGCCAACCTCGGCGATGCGACGGACACACTCGAGCAAGCCGTTGCCGCACTCGATCGACATCCCAAGATCACCGTGCTCAGGCGATCCTCCCTGTATCGCACCGCGCCCTGGGGCGGAGTCGACCAGAACGATTTCCTCAATCTGGGCATCATCGTGGCCACCAGCCTGCCCGCCCCACAGCTCCTAGCAGTGGCGCAGGGAATCGAAGTCGCCTGCGGCCGGACCCGGGAACTGCGCTGGGGACCACGCACCCTCGACATCGACCTGATCCGCTTCGGCACTGCGCAGGCAGAGCTCATCCTCGACACCGACGCACTGACCCTGCCCCACCCACGGGCGCACGAACGTGCATTCGTCCTCGCACCATGGGCCGAGCTCGATGAAGCCGCAGAAATCCGCACACCCACCGGTCCGCGATCGATCACCGCCGTCCTGAGCGAGCTGGGCGACCAGGAAATCAAGCGAATCCCGGCCCCATAAGGGGCCAGGGTTTGAGAGACTTGGAGCTATGCAGCGAACATCGTCGGGGACTCTCGTCATCTGGGCCGTCATCGGTGCCGTGGTGGCGCCGACGGTCGACGTGCTGCTGGAGAGTCAGGGCTTTGCTCTGCCGGGGCTGCCCTGGTTCGCCATCATCGGTATGCTCATACTCGCTGCAGTCCTGCTGGTCCTGGGGTGGCCGATCAAGAAATGGAATGACGGTGACCGGACCAAGGAGATCGACCCTCTCCAAGCAGCGCGCGTAGCCGTCATGGCCAAGGCCAGTGCCCTGACAGGGGCCGGACTGGCCGGTTGGTATATGGGCAACGCCGCCTACTACTTCCTGTCCGCACCCGGCATCCGCAATGATCTGGCGGCAGGTATGCTTTTCGCTATGATCGCAGCCGCAGCGTTGATGATCGTCGGCTTGATCGTCGAAGGCTTCTGCGAGCTGCCCCCTCAAGATCCCCCAGGAGCTGAAGCAGCATGAGCCGCGAATTCAACTATCTGTCCGGAACAGACGCCGACTTCAACCGGGTCAGTCCCAAGTACGGACTCAAGGAGACGATCGCGACTCTGACGATGCTCGTCCCGATGATCATCGTGGCTCTCGTCTTCGCCATCATCTTCACCTCCGACGTTCCTTGGCTGCACGCGATCTGGGCCGGCCTTGTGGCGTTCACCGTCTTCCTCATCGTCATCATCATCCGTCAGGCCAAAGCCATCGGCTATGCAGAGAGGGCCGACGACCTCCTCATTCGGCGCGGCATCATGTTCCACAAGGCCACGGTCGTCCCTTACGGACGCTTGCAGTTCGTCGACGTGGATGCCGGCCCCATCGACCGCATGTTCGGCCTGGCCAGTGTCAAACTTCATACTGCCTCGGCGGCCACAGATGCCACCATTCCGGGGTTGCCACGTGCCGAGGCCGATCGTCTGCGCGACAGCCTCGCTGGTCTGGGCCAGGCCAACTTGGCAGGGCTGTGAGCATGACCGAGGACGGACCGAAGGGCCAAGCTCCCGAACCAGCGGGTGGTCCCGTAGCCGAACCCACGACCGAGCCGGCAGCTGAGCCCGCAGACCAGGACGTGGCGGCTCCCGAGGTGTGGCACAGGGTCCACCCCCTGACACCGATTCTCGAAAGCTTCGGCGTGCTCGTGGGTATATTCATCGCGGCCGCCTACGGTCTGCAGAACTTTGCTCAGGCCGCCATCGAAAACCTGGCTAGGGGCGATGACGTCGATTTGGGATTCGCCGGGTGGCTGCGCACCCACCCCCTCGTCATCCTCAGCGGCGTCGGAGGCCTCGTTCTCATCCTCCTCATCACCGCACTCTTCAGCTGGCTGGCTTGGAGGGTGATGGGCTATCGGATCGATTCCGAATCGATCTACTATCGGCGCGGACTGCTGTCGAAGAAGCTGCGCAAAGCCAGGCTCGATCGCGTGCAGTCGATCGACCTGCAGCAGAAGCTGCTGCCCCGACTGCTGGGAATGGCGGAACTCGTCTTCGACGTCGCCGGAGGCACCGACTCCAACATCTCCCTGAAGTACCTGTCGAAGAAGCGTGCCGAAGGACTGCGGGACGAGCTTCTCGCCGCTGTCCGCGAGAAGAAGCAAGGAGCTCACCAGGGTGAGCGAACCCCGACCTCGGGAGTATCCGCCGCCGCGGTGCCTGGCACACCTTCGAACGCCGTCGGTGCGCCCGCCGGAACTGAACCCGGAGCTCCCGGCGAGGCCGAAGCCACGGGTGCACCGGGCGATTCCGGCGCCGAGCCCGCCATCGATCGCAGCGTACCCGAACGTCGCGATGACAGCATCGGCGTACGCCTGAGCAAACGCCTCGGCTCGCTGGCCGAAGGGGCCTCGGCAGAGGCGGAGTTCAGCATCAACGAACTTCTGGCTCCGTACAATGTCTCCGCCGACGTCAGTGACGAAGGCGAGATCGTCCGCGTGCCCGTCCACCGGGTCGTGGTCTCCTCGCTGTTGAAGACAGAGACGATCATCTCTGTCTTGGCCGTACTCATTGTCATCGCCGCAGCCATCGTTCTCCTGTCTATGGGGCTGACCGAGGCCTTCATCCCGGTGCTCGTCGCAGTCATCCCCGGCCTCTTCGCTGCTTTCTCAGCCTTCAGGAAGAACCTTGACAACGCGAATTTCGTGGTCAAGCTGGGAGAGAACGGACTTGCAGTCAACCACGGGCTCGTCTCCACCTCCCGCAAGGTAATCCCACTCGACCGATTGCAGGCCGTGTGCCTCCATCAGCCGCTGCTGTGGCGGTGGGCCGGCTGGTGGAAGGTCGAATACAACATCGCCAGCGCAGGAGGTTCGGGCGAGACGAACATTCTGCTGCCCGTCGGCGACATCGACCAGGCACTGCTCATGGTCGGCCTCGCGCTCCCGGATCCGCAGATGCCAGACGGGGTCAGCGCTGCGAGCCTGGTGCGATCGGCCATGTACGACCGCAAGTCCGAGGACCCGCAGGCCGAATCCGCAGAAACGCTCTTCCACGGTCAGCCCCGTTCCTCCCGGCTTGTCGACCCCTTGGTGTGGAAGCGGCGGGCCTATGTCGTGACCGGTTCCCTGCTCGTGCTGAGAATGGGTGTCCTTGACCGTCGAGTCGACTTCGTGCCGCATGTGCGCGTGCAGTCGATGAGCTATCACCAGGGTCCGCTGATGCGCGCGCTGGGTCTGGGCACGGTCGCCGTGCACTCCACTGCTGGTCCCATCGATCCCCGCGTCACCCATCAGAGTGTCGACGACGCGAAGCGGTTCTTCAGCGAGCACTCCGACCGGACGCGACTCGCTCGGCAGCGTTACGACGAGGAAGCCCGCAGGGCCAAGGAAGGCAGGCCATGAGCCACGCAGGAATGGGCCAGGACGGGGCCCCTCGTCTGGGAATCGGAATCATCGGCTGTGGGAAGGTCGGCGCGACCATCGGAGCAGCCTGGCGCGAAGCCGGTCATGCCATCATCGGTGTCAGTGCCACCTCGGCGACCAGCCTGCAACGGGCCGAGGAGATGCTGCCAGGAGTACCGGTACTGCCACCGGACGATGTCGCAGACCGTGCGGAGCTTCTTCTCCTGACCGTCCCCGACGATGAGATCGAATCCCTCGTCAGCGGCCTAGCGAAGGTATCACGAATCCATTCGGGGCAGATCCTTGTCCACTGCTCGGGCCGGTACGGAACGGACGTCCTCGAAGCCGGGACCAGCCTCGGCGCGCTGGCGATCGCATTGCACCCATCGCTGTCTTTCACCGGCACCGCAGTCGATCTTCCACGCCTGCGGCAGTCGACGATCGCCGTCACCGCACCTGCACCGATCCGTCCGGTGGGTCAGGCGCTCGTCGTCGAAATGGGCGCCGAGCCGATTGACGTGGCCGAGGCCGACCGTCCGCTCTACCATGCAGCCATCACCCACGCCTCCAACCACTCGATAACGATCATCAGCGAAGCGATGGAGATGCTCGCCGAGGCGGGAGTCAGTGACCCTTCACGTGTGCTCACCGCCCTCGTCGACGCGAGCGTGACGAACACCCTGCAGAACGGTCCGAAGGCCCTGACCGGACCCGTCAGCCGCGGAGACGTGGGCACGGTCTCCGCGCACCTGGCAGCGCTCAGTGAGTTCAGTCTCAACGTCTCCAGCCCCGCGGCACGCAACAGCTATATAGCGCTGGCCAGATCGACGACCGCCAAGGCGCTGAGCTTGGGGCGGATCACGGAGTCGCAGGCGCAGGAGATCCTGTCCCGGCTGGACTGAACGACGTGCTGGAACTGGCGGCCGGGGCCGGTGGTCGTTCCGAATTCCCCCTGGGGCCGCGCTCACGGTAGCCTGGAGGGTATGGCAGATACCGAGTCGAACACGCCCGAAAACGCAGATCTTTCACCCGAGCATCTCGATCCCGAACAGATCCGGATCCGAAAGGAAAAGCGCCAGCGGCTCTTAGACTCCGACACCGATGCCTATCCGGTCGGAATTCCTCGCACGCACACCCTCGCCGAGGTTCATGCCGCGCATGACGGGCTGGAAGCCGGTGACGAGACCGAGGACATCGTCGGCGTCGTCGGCCGTGTCGTGTTCGTCCGGACAACGGGCAAACTCTGCTTCGTGACACTGCAGTCGGGAGATGGGACGCGCCTTCAGGGCATGCTGTCTCTGCGTGAGGTAGGGGAGGAACGACTCGGCGACTTCAAGACCGACGTCGATCTGGGCGACTTCCTGTTCGTCCACGGCAAGGTCATCAAGTCCAAACGCGGCGAACTTTCGGTGCTCGCCGATTCCTGGTCGATGGCGAGCAAGGCGCTGCGTCCTCTGCCGGGCCTGCACACCGAGCTGGCCGAGGATACTCGTGTGCGCCAGCGCTACCTCGACTTGATCACCCGCGAAGACGCGCGGAAGAACATGCTCGCCCGAGCAGAGGTCATGTCATCCCTGCGTCGGACGTTCGCTGAACAGGAGTTCATCGAGATCGAGACTCCGATGCTCCAGTTCATGCACGGTGGTGCTGCAGCGCGTCCCTTCAAGACGCATATGAATGCCTATGACATCGATATGTTCCTGCGCATCGCGCCGGAGCTCTTCCTCAAGCGGGCGATCGTCGGCGGCATCGAGAACGTCTTCGAGATCAATCGCAATTTCCGCAATGAGGGTGCCGACTCCACGCACTCACCGGAGTTCGCGATGCTCGAGGCCTACCAGTCCTACGGCGACTACCACTCGATCGCCGAACTGACGAAGACGCTGGTCCAGAACGCGGCACAGGACGCCACCGGATCTCTCGTGGTGAAGTTGGGAGACGGTGAGGACTACGACTTCGGTGGTGACTGGCCAGTCGTCAGCATGTACGAGACCTTGTCCGCGGAATCCGGAGTCGAAGTCACCCCGGAGACCGGACTCGACGTCCTCGACAAGATCGCAGCCGACAACAACGTCGAACTGGGTGGAGTATTCCGCTCACACGGCAAATATGTCGAGGAGCTGTGGGAGCACTTCTACCAGGACAAGCTGTGGGTGCCGACATTCGTCACCGACTTCCCCGTCGACACCTCACCTCTGGTCCGTGAACACCGGACCAAGAAGGGCGTCGTGGAGAAGTGGGACCTCTATGTTCGCGGCTTCGAATTGGCCACAGGCTATTCCGAGCTCGTCGACCCGGTCATTCAGCGTGAACGGTTCGAGGCTCAGGCGGCCGACGCAGCCAAGGGTGATGAAGAGGCGATGGGGCTCGACGAGGAATTCCTCACCGCGATGGAACACGGAATGCCGCCGACCGGCGGTATGGGAATGGGACTTGATCGTCTGCTCATGGCTTTGACTGGCCTGGGAATTCGAGAAACCATTCTCTTCCCATTCACGAAGCCAATTGCACCCGGTAATTCGGAAATGGCTGAGGAAGGTTGAGCACATGATGGATCTGATGAAGGCACTATTACCTTCGATCTGTGTTGGTTTGCTGTTCTGGTACGTGATGAGAAACATCCTGCGTGCAGATCGGACAGAACGAGAGCAGATAGATAAATTCTATTCAGAGCATGAAGTTAGCGAATCAGGCGATAATCATGAATCAGATGTTAAGATGACTGCGACAAATACTTCTGATTATGAAAAGAGTGAACATGGCAAGGGAGATGCGACTCGTTCTCACGGATGATTTCGATGGCTCGGAGGCGTCGGAAACCGTTCGCTTCAGCCTCGACCAAGGTACCTACGAACTCGAGCTGTCGACAGAGAACGCCGAAAAGCTCCGTGAAACGTTCGCCCCGTTCATCGCCAAGGCTCGTAGGGTAGCCAACCCTGGAGGCCGTGGACGTCGCGCAGGGGCCGGCTCCACCGCGGGTCCGAAGCGCGACACCGCCAAGATCCGCGAATGGGCGCAGGCAAACGGTTACCAGCTGGGCGATCGCGGACGTATTCCGCTTGAGATCGTCCAGGCATACGAAGCTGCAGACAGCTGATCCGACTGAATCCAGTCACTGCCGATAACTGAAGCGGTATGGCGAATCGATTGATAGCGACTGATTCGATAATCGCTTCCTGAAGGACCAACGGTTGAACCGTTGGTCCTTCAGTGTTTTCGCTTATGAGTTTCGCAGGCCGGGCTTTCTGAGTCGGCACCGGAATATCCACCCCGCGAATGACGTTAGACCGGATGACGCCTCAGCACAGTTGTCGAATGACGGTTGACTGCAAACAAGTTGTCACTTGATCGCCGACGGTAAAGTAAGACGTTTTACTCAATTTCTGTCCGCGGTAATCTGTGTCCGCAGCGATTTATGGAGCATCTCGATCTCCCGCTGCGAAGTACGGAGTCAACACACCTCAGCGACACAGAGGACCGGACTCTGCCCAGGACGGGGCGGCAGTCTGTCGTGCAGAAGGGTGACGAAGGGACGAACACCGAATTTCGCCCACAGCCAAACGGTTTCGGCTGATGGCGAAACGAGCAATAGATCGTGGCCAATGGTCGTTAGGCTCTAAAGAATAACAAGACCGAGGAGGGTGAATATGTTCGAGCGGTTCACTGACCGAGCACGCCGAGTGGTAGTGCTTGCCCAGGAAGAAGCCAAACTACTCAAACATAACTACATCGGAACCGAGCACATCCTGCTCGGCCTGATCCACGAGGGTGAGGGCCTGGCAGCCAAAGCACTCGAGGGAATGGACATCTCCCTCGAGCAGGTGCGCGACCAAGTCCAGGAGATCATCGGACAGGGGCAGCAGGCACCGAGCGGGCACATCCCGTTCACCCCGCGTGCCAAGAAGGTCCTCGAGCTCAGCCTTCGTGAAGCGCTGCAGCTGGGACACAGCTACATCGGAACCGAGCACATCCTGCTCGGTCTGATCCGCGAGGGCGAAGGCGTTGCCGCACAGGTGCTCGTCAAGCTGGGCGCCGATCTGGGACGAGTCCGCCAGGAAGTCATCAAACTTCTGTCGGGCTACCAGGGCAAGGAGCCCGTCTCCGCAGGTGGACGCGAGGAGGGAACCCCATCCGGGTCGCTCGTCCTCGACCAGTTCGGAACGAACCTGACCGCAGCCGCGCGCGAAGGCAACCTCGATCCGGTCATCGGCCGACACAAGCAGATGCAGCGCGTGATGCAGATCCTTTCCCGCAGAACCAAGAACAATCCTGTCCTCATCGGTGAACCGGGTGTCGGCAAGACCGCAGTGGTCGAGGGACTCGCCTTGGCGATCGTCAACGGTGAAGTTCCGGAGATTCTCGAGGACAAGCAGCTCTACACCTTGGACCTCGGTTCACTGGTGGCAGGCTCCCGCTACCGCGGTGACTTCGAGGAACGCCTGAAGAAGGTCCTCAAGGAGATCCGCACACGCGGCGACATCATCCTCTTCATCGACGAGATCCACACTCTGGTGGGTGCGGGTGCCGCTGAAGGTGCCATCGACGCTGCTTCGATTCTGAAGCCCATGCTGGCGCGAGGCGAGCTGCAGACGATCGGTGCGACAACTCTCGATGAGTACCGCAAGCACATCGAGAAGGACGCTGCTCTCGAACGTCGCTTCCAGCCGATTCAGGTTCCCGAACCATCGCTGGCGCATTCGATCGAGATCCTTAAGGGTCTGCGCGACAAGTACGAGGCGCACCACAAGGTCACGATCACGGAAGGTGCGCTCTCGGCCGCTGTGAACATGTCGGATCGCTATGTCAACGACAGGTACCTGCCGGACAAGGCGATCGACCTCATCGACGAAGCAGGTGCCAAGCTGCGCATCTCGCGTCTGTCGGTGCCGCAGGAGATCCGCGACCTGGAGGAGCAGATCCTCGAGGCCCGTCACCGCAAGGAAGCCGCCATCGACGCTCAGGACTTTGAGCTCGCGGCATCTGAGCGTGACTCGGAGATGAAGCTGCAGCAGGACAAGGACGAACAGACCGAAGCCTGGCGCAAGAGCGGCAAGGACACCTCTGCAGTCGTCGACGCGGAGCTGATCGCCGAGGTGCTGGCGGCAGCCACCGGTATTCCGATCTTCAAGCTCACCGAGGAAGAGTCCTCGCGTCTGCTGCGGATGGAAGACGAATTGCACAAGCGCATCGTCGGGCAGAACGACGCGGTCAAGTCGATCTCCCGCGCCATCCGCCGGACCCGTGCGGGTCTGAAGGATCCGAAGCGCCCCTCCGGCTCGTTCATCTTCGCTGGCCCCACAGGTGTCGGCAAGACCGAGTTGGCGAAGGCTCTGTCGGAGTTCCTGTTCGGTGATGAGGATTCGCTCATCAGCCTGGACATGTCGGAGTACTCGGAGAAGCACACCGTGTCCCGGCTCTTCGGTTCTCCTCCCGGCTATGTGGGCTACGAAGAGGGCGGCCAGCTGACGGAGAAGGTCCGTCGCAAACCGTTCTCAGTGGTCCTCTTCGACGAGGTGGAGAAGGCTCACTCGGATATCTTCAACTCGCTGCTGCAGATCCTCGAAGATGGCCGTCTGACCGACTCGCAGGGTCGTGAGGTGGACTTCAAGAACACGATCATCATCATGACCACCAACCTTGGTACTCGAGACATCTCGAGTGGCCTGCAGCTGGGCTTCCAAGTTGAGGGCAACACGAACAACAACTACGAGCGCATGAAGCAGAAAGTCAATGAGGAGCTCAAGCAGCACTTCCGCCCCGAGTTCCTCAACCGTGTCGATGACACGATCGTCTTCCCTCAGCTGAACAAGGAAGAGATTCTGCAGATCGTCGATCAGTTCCTGGCACGTCTGGACGCCCGTCTGGCCGATCAGGGCATGAAGGTCGACGTCAGCGATGCGGCCAAGAGCCTGCTGGCCGACCGTGGCTACGATCCGGTCTTGGGCGCTCGTCCGCTGCGTCGGACGATTCAGCTCGAGATCGAAGACCACCTGTCCGAGAAGATCCTGTTCAAGGAGATCGGCAGCGGTCAGACCATCAAGGTCGACGTCAAGGGAGAAGGCAAGGAAGCGGAATTCACGTTTGAAGGTGCGGAGACCGAGAGCATTGCCGCCAGCGGTCCGGATGATTCCGGTTCCGGTGGAGAACTCGCTGGTGCCGGTTCGTCCGGTGGCAGCGGATCGGGAAGTTCCGCTTCCTGATCTCCTCCTAGTGCGCTGAAGAAGCCCGGGATCACAGCAGCCGCTGAGTTCCCGGGCTTTTTCATGCCCGCAGCCAATGGTGTTGAATGAAGATATGACCTCAGCCCCAGTCGATTTCGACCATCAACAGGTCTCCGCAGACCACCACTTCAACCATTCCCTTCCCGGCGGGCTCTACCTGCGCAGGGCTCGGACGAGCGACGTCAAGGGGATTGAGGCATTGGTCGCACCGCTGGCCGAACAGCGCATCCTGCTGGCCAAGGACACCGTCACCTACTTCGAGACCCTGCAGGAATTCTGGCTGGTGGTGGATCCGCAGCCGGACGGAACCGAAGTTCTGGCCGGATGTGCGGCACTGCACATCATCTGGGCAGACCTTGCGGAGGCGCGCACCGTTGCCACCTCGCCGGCCTATCGGGGGCGTGGAGTGGGCAAGGCCCTCATCCGGCAGCTCCTGGCAGACGCCGTGGCGATCGGCGTCGACAGGGTCTTCTGCCTGACCTTCGAGACCGGATTCTTCGGTGCAATCGGATTCGAGCCGATCAAGGGCATTCCAGTTTCCCCAGAGGTCTACGTCGAACTCCTGCACTCCGCCGACGAAGGTGTGGCAGAGTTCCTGGACTTGGCCCGTGTCAAACCCAATACCTTGGGCAACGCCCGGATGATCAAGTTCCTGTGAAGATCACTGGGCCTCGAACCTCGAGATGAACTCTTCGACTATGGAGACCGTATCCTCGGGCGCATCTGAGAGTACAGCGTGACCGATCCCATCGAGGACGTGGACGTCGATGTCAGGGGCATGGCGGCGAAGCGTACGCAGTGCGCGACGGGGAACGAACTGGCTGCTGCCTGCGACGATGACCTCCAACGGGACTGTGATGCCCGCCCAATCGTCGGCTCGCAGCCTTCTCGGCAGGGGGCTGCCCCGTTTGACGAAGTCCAGCGTCGAGCTCAGCAGCAGATCCCTCATCGGCGGGGGCGGCAGCTCACCGTTCCTCACCCAGGCAAGGAAGTCCAGTGCTTCTTCTCGGCCGCCTCTCATCAGCCTGATCAGTCGGGCCCAAGCACGCAGGGGTATCCCAGTGATCGCCCCCGGTGGATCGATGGCAGTGACAGTCGCCAGACGATCGGGGGCATGAAGGATGTGATTGAGCGCCGCCCACGCCCCGTATGAATAGCCGATCAGGTGCAGCGATTCCAGGCCCAAGGCGTCGATGACCTCTTCAAGCCATTGCGCGACCAGCTCACCATCGTTCATCGGGGCCAGCTGGACGCTGCGACCAGCCTCCCAGACCGTGTCGATCGCAACGACAGTGCGCGTCCTCGACCAAGGTCCGATGAGCTTCGACCAGCCGGCAATGGTGCTGTTGCCGCCTTGGAGGAGCACCAGCGGCGTCACGCTCGACTCACCGAGGGCAGATGGGCCGGAGGGGGAGATGGTGGAGTACGCAGTCGTGCCGAAAGAGGTCTCTATTGACAAGTCGGTGCGCTCTGGCCATGACTCGAGTACGGCATTCAGCTGCTCCAGGAACCGTCCGCGCGCCTCTGCTGACCTGAATCGTCCCACCCCGTCGCGGTGATCGGCTGACGAAGCAGCCGAAGGGACATTGCGTCGACCAGACATGTCCGAAGTGTAGCAACCCGGTCTGCTGTATCCTCGGCGCTCACCCGGGAAGACGAAGCATCTCACCGTCCTGAGCTGCCAGACCATCAGAGATCAGATCACCGATGAGACGGGAGATCCGTTCGGGATCTGCGCTGAGTTCCCGTACCTGTGCAAGCTTCGTCGACGTGTGCGAAGGGAGCAAGTCGAGCAGCTCGGGATCCACCTCGGTGATGGATGCGGTGAAGAGATCAAAAGAGACGGAGCCGAAATTGTCGCTGCCGGCGGAATGTTCGTGCGCGGACTTGAGCACATCCATAATGGCACCGCGCAGCTGACGGTCCGTGCCCGCCCACTTCTGTGTCTTCGGTTTCACCTCCGAAGCTGGTCTTCCCGCCTTCTGCCAGGCGCACATGTCGCTGAGCGGGCAGGTCTCGCAACGGGGGTTCCTGGCCGTGCATACGAGTGCCCCGAATTCCATGACCCCGGCGTTCCACTTCTCGTGGTTCGTCTCAGGAACGAACTGGCTGGCCCAATCGGTCTCTGCGCGACCCGGTGAAGCTGAGGGACGATCGCGGCCGGCGAAGAGCCGGATGAGAACACGTCGCACATTTGTGTCGAGCACAGTGGTGCGCTCACCGTGGGCGAATGAGGCCACTGCCGCTGCGGTATAGGAACCGATGCCGGGGAGACGCTCGAGCTCCTGCGCAGTCTGCGGCACGTGACCGTCGAGTTCCTCGGCGATGACCCGCGCGGCTTCTTGGAGTCGCAGTGCCCTCCGTGGGTAGCCGAGGCGGTCCCAACTGTGGAGCACTTCGGCGGTGGGTGCCTGTGCCAGATCTGCAGGCGTCGGCCACTTATGCATCCATTCCCGCCAACGGGGTTCGACTCTGGAGACCGGAGTCTGCTGCGACATGATCTCGCTGACGAGCACGGCCCAGGCGCTGGTGTCTGCATCTCTCCAAGGCAGAGGGCGAGCAGCGGTTTCGAACCAGGTGATGATCGTCTCGCGAACGTGGTGGATGTCCGCGTTCGCGACTGCGGGGAACGGAGAGTCGCGGCGCGAAGATCTCGATTCGGAAGAGGTTCGGTGTGTCATTTGGATGCTCAATCGCTTCGGCCTAGGCTCAAAGCGATGACTCCTTCCAATCGTGGTTCGCAGCCGAAGAACGGCGCCAGGCAGCCCCGCCAGTCTAGCGGGAAGCTGCCAGCACACGTGTACCGTCGGCGGCGTTACGCGCTGTTGGTGGCCAGCCTCGTTGTAGTCGCATTACTGGTGCTCGGAGTCCTCGGAATCGTCAAAGGACTGGGCGGGGGCAGTAAAGACGATCCTGTCGCCGAGGAGACTCCGTCGGCAAGCACGACGTCGGCAGCACCGGTCCCAGATGAGAAGGCCGCAAGTGGGAAGTGCCCCGAGGAGAAGGTCGGACTCAAAGCCAAAGTCGACAAGAAGAGCTTCAAAGAAGAGGCCAAGCCCACGTTCGAAATGGTGATCGAGAACAACCACACGGCCACATGCCTGATCGAGGTCGGCACCAAGGATCAGGAGTTCCTGGTCGAGAAGAACGGTGACGTCGTCTGGTCATCGACGTTCTGCGCCGCCGATGAGGACGAGAACGCTGAAGTCTCGACCGAGTTCGCGCCCGAGTCTGAGAAGACTGCTCAGTTCGAATGGAACCGGGTGCAGGTCGACAAGAACTGCAATCGCACGAACAAGGCCTTCGGGCCGGGGGAGTACGAGCTCGTCGTCAAACTCGGCGACGAGAAGAGCAAACCGGCGAAGTTCGAACTGGAGAAGGACGCCGCCACCAAGGCCAAGGAGAAGAAAGAAGCCGAGGACAAGAAGTCGGAGGAGAAGGAGTCCGAGGCGCCTGACGAGAAGCCATCGGATGAGAAGTCGACAGACGAGTAGATCCCTGCTGACACAGCCGGCTGCTGGTCAGGCTCCGCGGTAGGACCCCACGCCCCAGGAATTGCCGTCATGGTCACGGAAGTCGAACTCCCGACCGCCGTGAGGCTGCGTTGCCACGGGGCGAACGATCGCATGGCCCATGTCGACGATCTTCGCGTAGAGCCGGTCGACCTCCCGTTCGGTGTCGACGACGACGTAGATAGAGCTCCCGCCGACGCTGTCCAAAGCGGAACCGTCATTGCGGACGGAGCCGAACATGATTCCACCCGTCTCGCCCAGTGCGTATTCGGCGTGGACGACGATCTCGGAATCAGACTCGTCCCTGACGATGAGCCTCTCGGTGAAACCGAGCGCGATCAACAGAGCGGTCGTGGCGGCCGCATCTGTGGTCCTCATTGCGGGAAAGACTGTCGTGGTCATACTTCCAGGATGCGCCATTTTGATGCAGATGTCCCGGATTTTTTACCGATTACCTCCCAAAAGTAACTCGACGGCCTCTGAAACGTGTTCACATTCCTTCACGCGCATGCCCTGGGGTGTGGAGACGTTGCGCAGCGCACCGTGGGCCACGATCGCATGGGTGATGCCCAGGCGCGACGCTTCATTGAGCCTCTGCCCCAAGTTGGGAACATTGCGAATCTCGCCCGAGAGGCTGATTTCACCGATAGCCACGAATTTAGCGGCCAGCGACTTTCCGATCGCGGCCGAGGCCAGTGAGAGGCAGATCGCCAGGTCGCTGGCCGGTTCTGCCAGCTTCGCGCCTCCGACAGTTGCGGTGAAGACATCGGACTTGGCCAGACTGATGTTTCCGATCTTCTGGCTGAGCACGGCGAGCATCATCGCCACGCGGGAGGAGTCCACTCCGGATACGGATCTGCGCGACTGTCCGCCGGCGGATTCTGTGATCAGTGATTGAACTTCGACGAGGAGCGGTCGTTTGCCCTCCTGCGTCACCGTCAGACAGGTCCCTGGGGGATTGCTGCCGCTGCGGGAGAGGAAGAGGCCAGAGGGGTCCTCGAGGCTCTTGATGCCGTTTTCCTCCATGTCGAAGCAGCCGACATCGTCGGTCGGACCGAACCGGTTCTTCACGGCTCGAAGAAGACGCAGTCGGGAGTGACGTTCCCCTTCGAAGTTGCACACAACATCGACAAGGTGTTCGAGCAGCCGGGGGCCGGCGATCGTGCCGTCCTTCGTGATGTGGCCGACGAGCACGGTGGGCAGTGACCTGGCTTTCGCCTCACGGATCAGGGCCGCAGCCACCTCTCTGACTTGGGTGACCCCGCCCGGAACCCCGTCTATCTCCGATGAGGCGAGGGTCTGGATGGAGTCGACGATGAGCATTTCGGGCTCTTCCGCCTCGATCATTCCCAGAACCGCGCCGAGGTCGGTCTCCGCGGCCAGCAGCAGGGAGTCTTCGAGCGCGTTGATGCGTTCGGCCCTCAGCCGTACCTGCCCAGCCGATTCCTCTCCCGTGACGTAGAGAACTTTGGCTCCGAATTTCGCGACGCGCGAGGCGACATCGAGCAGAAGCGTCGACTTGCCGACACCCGGTTCACCAGAAAGGAGAACGACGGCGCCGGGGACGATGCCGCCACCGAGGACGCGGTCGAATTCGCTGACATAGGTGGTCTTCGCCTGGGCCAGTGTGGAGTCGATCTGGTTGATCGACTTCGCACCGCTGGACTTTTTGACCTTCGTCTTGACCGAGGACTTGCCGGCGCCCTTCTCCTCGAGCGTGCCCCAGGCCTGGCATTCGGGGCAGCGGCCCAGCCACTTGACGGTCGAATAGCCGCATTCGGTGCAGGTGAAAGACATAGGACAATTCTGGCACGCCCTACTGACACGACTATGTGCTGCACCTCGCGAAGGTAGGAGGACAGCAGAGGACTCAGAGACGCTTCTCGATGAGGACAGTGTCCCGCCAAGTGCCGGCGTGCGGGCCGAAGGTCATGAAGCCGATGCGTTCGCGGCGGCCGACCCGACGGAATCCGGCCTTCTCGTGGATCCGTAGGCTGCCGGTGTTCTCGGGCAGGATGGAGGCCTGAAGCATCCAGAAACCCAGGCCACGCGCCCGCTCTATGAGCGATTCGAGAAGGGCCGAGCCGAGTCCTCGACCTGTGGCGTGGGGATCGACGTAGACCGAGTGCTCGATGACACCGCGATAGACGTCGCGATCCGAGGTCGGTGTGGCCGCTGCCCAACCGAGGACGCTGCCGTCGAGCTCGGCCACGAAGCTGAGTTCGGCGAGTCTCGTTGCGAAGAAGTCCTGCTTCGTCGGAGTCTCCGAGGCGAAGGTTGCGCTGCCGCCGGCGATCCCGGCCGCATAGACGCGTTCCACTGCTGACCAGTCACCGTCCACCATGTTCCGGATCGTCACGCTCATCCCACCATTGTCCTCCACCGGCGGGACCGCCCCACATGCAATCGGGCTTCCGACGAATGATTCGCCGGAAGCCCGATTATGCTGTTCGCAGACATCAGTCCAGGGTGGTGAGGACCCTTGGGCCATCCTCGGTGATGGCGATCGTGTTCTCCGAATGCGCGCCGTTGGATCCGTCGGCCAAACGCAGGGTCCAGCCGTCCTTGTCGACGGAGAGCTTCTTCGAGGTGAACGACCACCATGGTTCGATCGCCAGTGTCAGGCCGGGCTTGAGCACCAGGCCGCGTCCGCCCTTGCCGCGGTTGGCCACGTGCGGATCCTCGTGCATCGTGTGTCCCAGTCCGTGACCGCCGAAATCGAGGTTGACCGGAATGCGCTGCTCATCGGCGACATCGCCGATGGCCTTCGATATATCGCCGAGGCGGTTGCCCGGCTGTGCAGCGGAGATGCCGGCTTCGAGGCCCGACCAGGTTGAGTCGATAAGGCGCTGATCGTCCTCGCTGCCGTTCCCGACGACGACGGACCGTGCTGCATCGGCGACCCAGCCGTCGATGGACACGGCGAAGTCCAAGGTCAGAAGGTCGCCGTCCTTCATCACGTGGTCGTGGGGCTTGCCGTGGAGAACCCCGTCGTTGACCGAGAGGCAGATGACGTTTCGGAAGGGGCCCTCACCGAATGATGGTGCATAGTCCCAATAGCAGGAGACGGCGCCGGCCTCTTCGATGAGTTTCCTGGCGCGCTTCTCCAGATGCATGATGTTCATGCCCGGTTCTGCGATCGAAGACAATTCGGCCAGTGTCTTCGCGACGAATCGACCGGTGACCGCCATCTTGTCGATCTCGGCGGGTGTCTTCAACTCAATCACTGGTGTTCTCCTTCAATCATCACGGGCTCATTGGCAACTTTAGTCGTTCCGGTCCCTTCCGTCGCGGTCGCACCTTCATTCCGTGATCAAGCAGACAGTTGCGAGCGAATCTGATTGCAAGGAGGCTTGTTGCGAGGTAGATTCCGCGACATGAGAGACATCGTTGCTTCTCAAGGACAGAAAACGGGCGTCGGGTCAAAGCCGACGCCCGGATTCTTGCGATTCTGATCAACAGGCAGAACAGGGTCGCTGACTATTACGCCAACTCCTCGGAATGCTTGCGCTGCGCCAAACTTCTGCGGCGAGAGACGAGCCAGACGACCGAACCGAGAATCGGTACAGCGATGATGAATACTGCCCACGCCAGCTTGGTGGGCGCATCGACTTTCGACTGAGCCAACGACACCAATGACCAAACAGCCAGACCGATGACGACGAGAAGGATCGCGGTCCAGGCGAAGTCGTACCAAGCTGGCAACAGGGGAGTCTCAGACATGTCAGCAGACTATCGCACCCGACAGATTGCCTTCAGAGGAACTCCACTTCAGAGGAACTCCACTCCCTGGGCCAGCGGGAGCTCACCCGAATAGTTGACCGTGTTCGTGGCCTGCCGCATGTAGGCCTTCCACGAGTCGGTGCCGGATTCGCGGCCGCCACCGGTCTCCTTCTCACCGCCGAACGCGCCGCCGATTTCTGCACCGGAGGTGCCGATATTGACATTGGCGATGCCGCAGTCGGATCGGGAGAGGAACTTCTCCGACTCGGCCAGCTCCGAGGTGAAAATCGCTGATGACAGTCCCTGCGGTACCCCATTATGGATTTCGAGTGCCTCGTCGAGGTCGTTATAGGTCACGACGTAGAGGATCGGGGCGAAGGTCTCCGACTCCATCACCGAGGTCTGGGCAGGCATCCGCACGACAGCCGGTTCCACGTAGTGAGCGTCCGGTCGATCATCGTCGAGGACGCGCCTACCACCGCAGAGCACGGTGCCGCCTTCAGACTCGGCCTGTTTCAGGGCCGCCTGCATCGCATCGTAGGAGGCCTCGTTGATGAGTGGACCCACCAGCACGCCGTCCTCGGTGGGAGACCCGATGCTCAGCGTCTTATAGGCGGCGACGATCTTGTCCACGAAGTCATCGGCGATGGATTCATGGACGATGAGGCGACGCAGAGTGGTGCAGCGCTGCCCCGCGGTTCCCGCAGCGGCGAAGACGACACCCCGCAGTGCCAAGTCGATGTCCGCACTCGGGGCCACGATCGCACCATTGTTGCCGCCGAGTTCCAAGAGGACTCGACCGAAGCGCTCGGCCACGACAGGACCGACCTCGCGACCCATGCGCACCGAGCCGGTGGCCGAGACGAGGGCCACGCGCTCATCGCGGATCATGACATCGCCGATGTCCCTGCCGCCGACGAGCACAGGGACGAGTCCCTCCGGTGCACCCACCTCGGTGGCGGCGCGGGCCAGAAGGGACTGGGCGCCAAGGGCTGCGAGCACGGCGTTCTCCGAGGGCTTCCACACCACGGCATCGCCGGCTACCAGGGCCAGAGCAGTGTTCCAGGAGTAGACGGCCACGGGGAAGTTGAAGGCCGAGATGACTCCGACGACGCCGAGCGGATGCCAGGTTTCCATAAGCCTGTGCCCGGGGCGTTCGCTGGGCATGGTCTTGCCCCACAGCTGCCTGGACTGACCGAGCGCGAACTCGCAGATATCGATCATCTCCTGCACCTCTCCAGCGGCTTCGGACGGGGTTTTGCCCGCCTCGACCGTGATGATCTTCGCAAGATCCTCCTTGTGCTCAGCCAACAGCTGCCCCCAGCGCTGCACCAATTGGCCGCGCACTGGTGCGGGAACGTCACGCCAGGCAGCGAACGCTTCGGCGGCTGCGGCGATCTTGTCCGCAGCAGACTCCTTGGTGTCCGCAGCCAGTGTGCCCAGGCTCTGGCCAGTGATGGGGGAGCGGGCAGGCAGGTTCGCCGAGTCAGTGGACCCTGCGTTCAGCACGGAGGCGTCTACTCCGCAGGCCTTGAGTCCGGAGGTGAGGAGATCGGAGATGGTCTGGTCGGTGGGCAATGCAGTCATTGCTGTCCTTTCGCTGGTGCTTCTGATGAGCGGGAATCTGATGATGTGTGAGTCACGGTCGATCGCAGTGGTGGGGGCTGGGTGTCAGACGATGTTGAGCTCCTTGCGCAGACCGGAGGTGGCGAAGCGTCGTTTGTCCAGGCCCGAGACGTCGACGAAGGGCTGATGGCCGGTCATGAGGTCGGCGACGACCTCCCCGACTGCCGGGCCCATGAGGAACCCGTGGCCGGAGAATCCGCAGGCATAGAAGAAGCCTGTGAGTTCCTCCGCTTCACCGATGAGCGCATTGTGATCGGGCGTCATCTCGTAGAGTCCCGCCCAGCCGCGCTTGACCTCAACATCGCCTAGGGCCGGAGCCCGAGATTCGATGAGCTCTGCCAGGGTGGGCAGCCAGTCCGGGTTGCGCTTGTCATCGAATTCCCACACGTCCGTCTCGTCCGGGCAGCCGAAGAGCAGGCTCGGACCCTCCGGATGGACGTAGAAGCTCGTGGAGAAGTCGATGGTGAAGGGCATCCGCGACAGGTCGATGCCCAGCTGCGTTTCATCCACGGGTTCGCTGACCATGATCTCGCGGCGCAGGGGTCTGACCGGCAGATCGACCCCGGCCGCCTCACCGATGAGACCGGACCAGGCGCCGGCGGCACAGACGACCTGCGCACACTCGATCCTGCCCTTGCTCGTCGTCACCGCGCTGACTCTGTGACCGCTGTTCGAACCGGCGCTGCCCACCGAACCGTCACCGCCGGCGGTTTCGAACCCGGTGACCTCGCAGTTCTTGAGCACCTGCACACCCAGGTTCCGTGCGGCATTGACGTACCCGGACACCACGGCCTCAGGAGTGCAATGACCGTCTCCGGGATTGAAGGCACCGGCAACGAGTCCCCCTGTATCGATGTACGGGGCCAACTCAGCCACCTCGGCGACGGTGAGCATCCGGGAATCCAGACCCATCCGCTGCTGGAGTTCGACGTTGGCGGCGAAGGTCTCGGCATCCTCGGCGGAGTCGAGCAGGAACAGGTACCCATTGCTCACCAGATCGATGTCGACGCCGAATTCGGTCTGAAAGCTGCGCAGCACCTCAAGGCTGCGTGTGGACAGGGCGATGTTGACCTCATCGGAGAACTGGCAGCGCACCCCGCCGGCGGCCTTCGACGTCGACCCCGAACCGGGGACGTCGCGTTCGACGAGGACGATGTCCTTCACGCCGTGTTCGGCCAAGTGATAGGCGATGGATGCTCCCATGACCCCGGCACCGATGATGACCACCTCGGCGCTCGTCGGGGCCGTACCTGTCGGTGATGTGCTCTCCAACTTCCACCTCACTGTCTTCTGCTGCGAACGCCCGTCCTTGGTCGTCGCGGCAACGGGGAGCGCCGACGTCGATGTCGGCGTATTGCGGCTCACTGCCCATTGTGGTTCCAGTCATGTTTAAGGACAAGGGCGAGTTTATGAAAACTGTTTTTAGGTAACCTGAAAACAGTTAGGCTGTGGCCATGGCATGGACTCTGGGGCAGCTGCGCACCTTCGTCGCGGTGGCCGAACTTGGGTCGATGACCCGAGCCGCGGAACAGTTGGGCTACAGCATCGGGGCGGTCTCGCAGCACATGAGCGCTCTGCGCCGCGCGGTCGGTTCCGAGCTGTTCGTTCGCCGAGGCAGGGGGATGGTCCTTGCCGAAGCGGGCAGAACGCTGCTCCCGCGCGCCCGAAGCATCCTCGCCGCCCAGAAGCAGGCAGAGATGGCGATGCTGGGCAGAGACTTCCGCAGCGAGGCCATCGTCACGCTCGGCGTCTTCGGTTCGGCATCGACGAGGGCATTGCCGTCCATAGTGCGCCTCCTTGGCCAACAGCACCCGCACATCGAGGTCCGGGCCCGCGAGATCAATGTCGAGACGATGTCGGCGGCCGTCATCGATGGAGCCATCGACTTAGGGATCGGGATCAACTATCCGGCCGTGCCGCTGCCGCCCATGCGGGGCCTGAGGTGGACGACAGTGGCCAGTGAGGACTTCGGCATAGTCGTGCCCGCGGGCGCGCCGGGTCCCACACGGCAGGACTTGGCCGAAGCCGATTGGATTCTGCCGCCGGCCGAAGAGCTCTTCGGCCGAGCTATGCGCCTGGCCACCTCGGCGCTGGGGATCGCTGCGAAGGAGACCCACATCGTCACCGACACAGCCGTCGCGCTCGCCTTGGCCGGCACGGGACTCGGGCTGACCCTGGCGACGCCGATCATGATGTCCCTGGGCGGGCCCGACGTCGACCTCCATCCCATCGACGAGGCGGGCGGCAGGGAGATCATCGTGTTGACCTCCCCGGACCCGGCAGATCCGGTCGCCGCCGTCGCCGAGGTGGTGGCCGAAGTCTTTCGTCCTAGGATGGGGCCATGAGCTTCGATCATCAGTGGAACCGCATCCGTGAGACCAATCCCGACCATTCCGCAAACTATGCCGAGCGGTGGCGCACACTCGCCGCCTCCGGCCACGACATCGGGGGAGAGGCGAGATTCGTCAATGCGATGGCACCGCGTGGGGCACGTATCCTCGACGCCGGCTGCGGCACCGGTCGTGCCGGTGGCCTGCTCATCAGCGAAGGGCACACGGTCTACGGCGTCGACCTCGATGAGTTCCTCATCTCAGTCGCCGAGGAGGACTTCCCAAGCGGTGAATGGCACACCGGCGACTTGGCCGAATTCGACTTCGCAGATGCGGGCATCAACGACATCGACGTGGCGTTCTGCGCCGGCAACGTCCTGTCCTTCCTCGATCCCGCCTCACGTCGCCAGACTCTGTCGAACATCAGATCGACGCTGAAATCCGGCGGACGCTTCGTCGCCGGCTTCGGGGCCGGCCGCGGCTACGACTTCGCGGACTTCATCGACGATGTGAAGTCGACCGGGATGCTCGTCAACCTCCAGCTCTCGACCTGGGAACTCCACCCCTTCGAGCCTGATTCCGGCTTCCTCGTGCTCATTGCCGAACGTGCGTGAACGCGGACGATCATCGAAGCTGTGAAGGCAGGGTGGCTCTTGGTGCTGCGCGGGAAACATGATTGGCTGGTTGCGTCGGACGGACACGGTTCGACTCAACTCGCACAAACACAGGAGCGGTCAGCATGATTTTCATCGTTGTGAAGTATGACGTGAAGCCCGAAAGCGTCGAGAAGTTCCCCGAGGCGGTGGGCACCTTCACCGAGGCAGTGCGACAGGAGCCGGGCAACCTGTGGTTCGAATGGTCCAAGAGCCTGGAGAAGGACAACGAGTTCGTCCTCATCGAAGCATTCACCGACGAAGGGGCCGAGCCCCACGTCAAGAGCGACCACTTCGCTGCCGGCCTCGAGGCTATGCGTCCGCACCTGGCGTCGACGCCGAAGATCATCTCCCGCAAGATCGACGGCGAAGGCTGGGACGAGATGGGCGAACTGCAGATCGACTGAGGCCACTCTGCAGCTCTGGGCATTATCGGCCCGCTGAGCATTCACGGTTGGGCGATAGTTGCCTAGACTTCACTCATGGCGACCAAAGCGATGAATGTGCAGGCGATCGAGCAGGCCCTCGGCGAACCCTGGGCGGAGACCAGGGCCCGCCTTGAAGCGGCCGGGGGAGCGTCGGCGAGTCACAAAGAACTTGCCGACGCCCTCTACCCGCAGTTCGACGGTGTCGTCGAGAAGCACGGCTGGTGGGTCCAAGGCGCGGTCGTGGCCTACGAGCAAGAGATCGGCAGACGGGTGCCGGGCCAGCGTGCCGACGGCACCTTCGACGTGGCGGTCTCACGCACCGTGACCGGTCAGCGTGATGACGTCATCACCCGATTCGCCTTCCTCATCGATGAGGGAACATTGGCAGGCCTGGCCCTCGACGGTGAGGCGCGCACGTCGAAGACGGAGAAGCGCTCCTTCTGGCGGGCGAATCTCGAGGATGGAACCAAGTTCGAGGCAGCGGCCGAACCGAAGGACGAGAACAGAACACTCCTTGTCCTCACAGTCTCCAAACTGCCCAGCGCCGAGAGGCTCGAGGAATGGCGGTCAGACCTGAAGGGACTTCTCTCCCAGATCTAGTTCCCGCCGACGATCGGATTCCAGGTTCCGAGCATGTGTGCGGCCACGATGGCAAGAGCACAGACTGCCAGAGACGCCGCCACCGCCAGACGGTCACCGGAGCCGAAGGTCGACTCTCGACGCCAGGTCCGCCCAGGACGACCGAACGCACGGCCCTCCATCGCCATCGCCAAGGTGGTGCCGCGACGAATCGACTGCACCAGCAGCACGAAGATGCCGGCGAACAGACTGCGCGTGCGCCGGATGATCGAACCGCCGGCTACGCCCCTGGCTCGTCTGGCCATCGCCAGGGTCTGCCATTCGCTGACGAGCAGACCGAGCAGTCTGCTGGCCGCCAGCACCGAGACGACGACCACCTCGGGCAGCCGCAGCCGCTGGACGAGCGCATCCGCCAGGTCACGGGGATCGATGGTCGAAGCGAGCACGATGAGCGGAATCGCCAGAGCCAGAGCTCGCAGGAAGATCGCCCCCGCGGCACCCAGCGAACCAGTTGTCATCAGGATCGGACCGACGTCGATGACCACCGCGCCGGTCTTCTCCGCCAAGATCGCCGTGCCCCACGCGGCCAACAGTGCGCCGAGAGGCAGGAACCACAACCGCAGGAGCGCTGCCCGCAGATCGAGTCCCGTCGCCGGCAGCGCAAGCAGGCAGAACCCGAGGACGATTCCCGCCGAGACCATGTCGATACTCAGCAGTGTCCCGACCATGAGGACGAGCGCCACCACGATCTTCGTCAGCGGATTGCACCTGACCAGCGCCGTCCTGCGTTTAAGCGGAATGAGCTGACCAGGGTCGTGGACTGCGACCGGTGACGGTGTTGCCGCACTCAATTCTCTCGCCTCTCACGGGTGTCTCCAGCTCCGGTCTTCTCCACTCTGGGCTGCTTGGCACCGCCGAGGACGACGCGTCTGGCTCCGATCGCTTCGAGGAAGGCATGATCGTGGCTGATGGCGACTACCGTTGATCCGCGTGCGAGGACATCGAGGAACTGCTCGACCAATCCTGCCCAGGTCAGGGCGTCCTGACCGAAGGTCGGCTCGTCGACGATGAGGACCTGCGGCCGGGGAGCCATCATGGCCGCCACCGACAGTCGCCGCTTCTCGCCTCCTGAAAGCCCCTGCGGATGCGCCTCATCGAGGGTCTCAAGGCCAAGCGCCTGCAGCAGCTCGGCGACACGCTCCTCGACCTGATCCTCTGACCATCCAGCCAGACGCGGACCCAGCGCCAGCTCTTCTGCGACGCTCGAGCGCAGGAACTGATGCTCAGGCTCCTGGAACACCAGCCCGATACGAGGAGCCAGAAAAGCTGAGGGCCAGCGGAAGGGCCGGGCATGTTTGGCCCCAGCCCGCAGAGAGCCCAGCGCGCTGACTTCTCCAGCGAACTCGGGAATGAGGCCGGCCAAGGTCAGTGCCAGCGTCGACTTGCCGGCCCCGTTGGCGCCGACGATGCCGACGGCCTCACCAGCCCGAATGGACAGATCGAGACCGGTCGCGGCCGGGGCCTTCACCCTCGGTCGTGCAACGCTGAGCTGCTCGGTCCTGAGGACGAGCTCTCCGGTAGACACCGCAGCAGTGCCTGATACAGACTCCACCGGATTCCGATCGTCTCCGGCCAAGGATTCTGTCGTTCCCGGCACCCAGATTCCACACTCGAGAAGCACCTCGGCGAGTTCGGGGTCACCGAAGACCGAACTCGGTATGCCCTGAGCGAGCAGCCCATCTGGTCCGAGGACGATCACTGTGTCCACGTGATCGAGCCACAGTTCGACCCGGTGTTCGACGATGACCATCGTCGCCGAGGTGGCCGCCTGCGTATCGAGGACGGCATCCCGAACGGACGCGGCCGAATCCGGATCTATATTCGCAGTCGGCTCGTCGAGGATGATCACCTGTGGTGCCATCGCATGGACTCCCGCCAGCGCCAGCCGCTGCTTCTGACCCCCGGACAGCGCTGCGGTGGGATGGTCATGAGGCAGATCGAGGCCCATCGTTCGCAGCGAGGTGGAGATGCGGGAATCGATGATCTCCGCAGGCAGTCCCAGGTTCTCCATTCCGAAGGCGACATCGTCGCCGACGCGGGAGAAGATCACCTGCGAATCGGGATCTTGCAGGACGAGCCCGGTCTCACCTCGGCGAGGATCGGGTGGTCGATCACCGACGAGCAGCTCGCCTGCGGCGTCGCCGGATTCGGCGGGCAGGACCCCGGCGATCGCATGCAGCAGGGTGGTCTTGCCAGCCCCGGACGGGCCCAGCAGAAGCACCTTCTCACCTGCGTCGATGTGCAGGTCGAGGGGGACGAATGCAGGTTGCTCACGATCAGCGTGGCGCCACGAGAAGCTGTGGGCGTCGATCGGCAGGGCCATCAGCGCAGGCGACCGGAGGCGAAGGAACTCAGCGCCCCGGTCTTCGCGATCGCGCGGTAGGCGAACCAGGCGCCGATGCCGGAGATGACGACGCCGGAGACGATGGCGCACACCGTGTATGCAGCTTGGAAGCCGAACTGCCATTCGGCGTTGTACATGATGTTCTCGCTCACGGACATGAACGCGGCGGCCAGGAGGCCGGCCAGGCTCGTGACCCACAGGGTGAACCTGCGATAGCCGAAGGCTGCGAAGATGAGTTCGGCGCCGAGGCCCTGGACCAGTCCGGACAGCAGGACGGTTGCGCCGAAGTGGGAGCCCAGCACTGCCTCGACGATGGCGGCGATCATTTCGCACAGCAGGGCGGCACCCGGTTTGCGGATGATGGCACCGGCCAAGGGCCCGGCGAGGACCCAGAGCCCGGCGATGAGGCCGATCGAGGGAGGGAAGGCCTGGAACCCGAGTTCGAGGACCTTCCAGCTCAGGGCCAGGACCCAGAAGATGAGCCCGACGCTGATCCCGAGCACTGCAGTGACGACATAGTCAACGACCCGCCACTGCTTCGTCGCCGGTACGTGGGAATGCTTTCGCGCGGTCTTCGAAGTGGATTCAGGCGCGGCTGTTTCTGGCATTGTGCCTCCTCATATCAAGGAGGGGTAGAAGAGTCTCGACTTCCTTCGGCGGTGCTAGCCGCATCAGGTTCGAGGGTCTGCAGCTTCATCTGCACTCTCAGCGCCCCTGTCGGCGCTCCCCTGTCGTGTAGGGCCAACTGTACAACAGTTCACGGCAACGGCCCGTGGCGAAATTTCACCTGCCGTTGACTCGGCAGCCGCCCGTTGGGGGTGGAACCTTCATTACCGACGGGTAGGAATGATCGGGTGAAAGCACAACATCATCTGATCAGGCCACTGAGTTTCCTGTCCGCGCTGGCGCTGCTGGCGGCGCTCGTGTCGGCCCCGATTCCGGCACATGCCCAGAACGAGACGCTCGGCAGTGACCCCACTGCGAAGAGCCAGGAACGGACATCAGCGATCACCGATCCCGTCCTCCACATCGGAGCCGACGAGCGAACGCGCAACCTGTCGTGGATGAGTGAGAGCTCCGGCGGGGGAGAGGTCCGCTGGGCCAAGGCTTCCGAACTTGAGGGTCGGGACCTTCCCACCGACGCGAAGCGCGCCGCGACCACGAAGTCCGGGCTCTCAACTGATCTCAAGCGCCACTACAATCATGCGAGCATGACCGGGCTGGAGCCGGACACCGAATACGTCTACCAGGTCGGAAGTGAGGAAGACGGCTTCTCATCAGTGGCGCGGTTCGCTACACGGACAGCAGGCGGGGACAGCGAATTCCTTGTCTTCGGCGATCCGCAGATCGGTGCCGGTGGCGGCAACCCTGACGATGCGACCGGCTGGAACAGGACGCTCACTTCGGCGCTGGCGACTGCACAGGGACCGCAGCTGATCTACTCTCTGGGCGATCAGGTGAACTCCGCCCATGATCAGGGCCAGTACGAGGAGTACTTGGCACCCGAGGCGACGACAACCGTTCCGCAGGCGACGACGATCGGCAACCATGATGTCGCTTCGAAATCCTATGAGCAGCACTTCAACCGACCCAATGTCAGCCAGGACCACGGCGAAGGTGGAGCCATCACCTCCGGCGGGGACTACTGGTTCATCGATTCCGGGGTTCTGTTCATCAACATCAATTCGAACAGTCGCGACAGCGACGAGCATGCCGAATTCATCGACGAAGTCGTCAAGGAGCACGGCGACGACGCCCGGTGGAAGGTCCTCGGTTTCCACCACTCGATCTATTCGACCGCGACGCATAACAGCGACCCTGATGTGAAGAAGCTGCGTGATGCGATTCCACCGGTAGCTGCGCGCAACGACATCGACCTCGTGGTGTCTGGTCACGACCACATCTACAACCGGACGTTCCTCATGGACTCCGAGGGTAAGAAGGTCGAAGGCTCCGATGCCGGCTTCGAGCAGGAGAAGGAGGAAGGGCAGACGATGTACCTGACGCTGACTTCATCCTCGGGTTCGAAGTTCTACGACTACGTTCCGGGGTTGGAGTGGGAGGCCAAGAGCGTCCACAACGACACCCCAGCCTTCACCCGAGTGCGGGTGAGTGACGGAGCGCTGCAGGCAACGACCTATGAGGTCCCAGCAGGCGGCGCACAGCAGCCTGAAGCGCAGACAGCGTCCGAGAAGATCGACGATGTTGAGATCACTCGCGCCGGAAATGACGTTCCAGAGACGGACGCCGGCGATCTGCGCTGACGCCGCCAGCTCAGCTCGGGACGACCATGATCGGACCGTCCGCGCGGTGGAGGACTCCACGTGAAACTGAGCCCAGAAGTGCACTTCGGACTGCTCCGCGTCCGCGGGAACCGAGGACGGTCAACTGTGCGGTCGCTGCGGCTTCGACGAGAATCTCGGTCGGGTCTCCGATGGGCACCTCGGCTTCGACCTGCAGGTCGGGAAACTGCTGAGCCACTGCCGCGACCTCGGCCTCGAGCGCTTCCTCGAGCTGCTTCTTCCTCCGATCGGAGACCTCGGCGCTCAGCTCCAGCTCGGGGTACCAGTAGAGCCATTCCTCGCCGGCTGGGAGGACGCAGATGATGTTGAGTGCGGCATTTCGCGAGCTGGCCACCTCGGCGGCGGTGAACATCGCCAGACGTCCGGCATCCGAGCCGTCGACGGCGACGACCACCGGTGCATCGTCCGCCTCCGATCGGTGGCCCGGGACCACGATCGTCGGGCAGTGGGAGTGGGCAGGCAGTGCTGTGGAAACCGAGCCGAGAATTCGGCCCATGAATCCGCCGCGGCCTCTCGCTCCCACGACCACTGTCCGTGCGTGTGCGCTCAGATCCTTCAGCACCCCGGCCGCGTCTCCCCGATCGGCGCGGTAGGAGACCCTGCCTACATGGTCTCGCAGGAGTCCGGCCGCTTCACCGAGGAGTTTCTCGACCGCTCGGAGTGAGACCTGCTCCTCGTTCTCCTCCGGCATTGATGCGATATTCGGATAGATCATCGCAGGAACGGTATAAGCGGCGACGACGGTGAGAGCGGCGCTGCGGCGAGTGGCCTCGGTTGCCCCGTACTCGAGGGCGCGCGCGGCGAGTTCGGAGCCGTCGTAACCGACGAGGATTCCGAGGTTCGTCGATGTCTGGTCAGCGGTGCGGTTCTCGGCAGTCATGGCAGACCTCCCGTGGGGGCCGACTGTACCCGGACGAAGACGATGGCCCCGTCATCAGAACCGTCCTCGTGGACTCAGTCTACCCAGGGATTTCTACGTAATGTAGAAAAATTGTCAGATTGCGAAGCCCATATGGGCCAGTGCGTAGCGGAGGATGTGTTCCTGACCGTGGCACATCTCGCCGACGATGTCCGAGCGCAGCGTTTCCTCCGGTGTCAGCCAATCGAGGCTCAGTGCATCCGCACGAGGAGTGCATTCGCCTCGGACTTCGAGGATGAAGCACATTGAGATCGCATGCTGGCGGGGGTCGTGGAGCAGGGATGAGCCTTCGGTGGGAAAGTACTCGGCGATGTGGAACGGTGCGATCGCAGGCGGAATGACCGGCAGTGCCATCGTTCCGAGGTCATTCTCTGCATGGCGCATCAGCGCTGAGCGGATACTCTCGTGGAAGCGGATCCGCCCGCCGACGACCTCTCGCCCCAGAGTTCCATCGTCTAGGCTGCGCAGCAGGAGGCCGATCCGCTCGACGTCTCCCGATTCGCCCACCCGCACAGGAATCGCATTGACATAGGGGATGGGCAGTCGCCGTCGCAGCTGAGCGAACTCGGCATCGTCGAACCAGTTATCGTCGAAGTCCAGAGCGGTGCGCGTCATGGCTCAATTGTGGCACATCGGCACGTGATGCAGTTCACGTCCGCTGGTATCCTTGAGGCCATGGTCTTCGCGAACGTCGGCACCCTCGGGACACTGCCCGGACAGCGCGATGTCCTGGTTGCTCTCCTCACTCGTCGCAACGACTACCTCAAGCGGATCGGCTGCCTGAGCTATGAAGTCGGAGTCAGTGATGATCATCCCGACACCGTCTTCGTCATCGAACTCTGGGAGGGCGAGGATGCACACCGAGAGTCCCTGCAGCTGCCCGAAGTCCAGGCCTCGATCGCAGAAGCCCGCCCCTTGCTCTCCGGTGAATTCGGCGGCTACCGCTTCGATATCGCAGGCTCACCCCTGCGAGGCTGAGTCTCGCTTCTCCGGGCTGGGCCCTCACTTCTGCGCGGCTCTCCCGTACCGTAGCTGCGCAGTTCTCCTCCACCGCGACTGCGCGGCTCTCCCTCGCCGCAGCTGCGCGAGCGAGCGGCGCCGGATCGGCATCGCGAGGCCGGGTGGTGGGAACTCGGTGCGGTCGGGTAAAGTATCTTGATGTCGAGATAAAATTCTGACCAGACCGTGACAGTGACGTGACGTAGCCTACAGTTGTGTCTGCCACTGGAAGACCTGAACGGTCAAGGACGTTTGAAGGGGTTAACCATGATCGATCATGAAGTCCGCACGCACAAGAGCTCAGAGAACCTGGCTCGCGAAGACCAACTCGCCTGGAAGATCGCCGAGGTCGCCTCAGACCCGACTCCGGTGGACTCAGAGGTCACCGAAATGGTGATCAACCGCGTCATCGACAACGCCTCGGTGGCCGCAGCCTCGGTGCGCCGCTCGGCCCCGCTGCACGCCCGTGAACAGGCACAGACCCACCCGTACTCACCCGGAGCCACCGTCTTCGGTCTGCCCCTGGGCGAGCACTTCTCCCCAGAATGGGCAGCCTGGGCCAACGGAGTCGCCGTTCGTGAACTCGACTTCCATGACACCTTCCTCGCAGCCGAATACTCACACCCCGGCGACAACATCCCACCAGTCCTTGCAGTCGCCCAGCACAAGGGCATCAGCGGCAAGGACCTCATCAACGGCATCGCCACCGGCTACGAGATCCAGGTCGACCTGGTCAAGGGAATGTGCCTGCACGAGCACAAGATCGACCACGTGGCCCACCTCGGCCCATCCGCAGCGGCCGGCATCGGCGCCATGCTCGGCCTCGACACCGAAATCACCTTCCAGGCGATCCAGCAGGCCCTGCACGTGACCACCGCGACCCGTCAGTCCCGCAAGGGCGAGATCTCCTCCTGGAAGGCACACGCTCCTGCATTCGCCGGCAAGATGGCCGTCGAGTCCGTCGACCGTGCCATGCGCGGCGAGGGTGCACCCAACCCGATCTATGAAGGTGAAGACGGCTTCATCGCCTGGATCCTCTCAGGCCCCGAGGCTCGCTACACCATCCCCCTGCCGGGTGCAGGTGAGGCCAAGCGCGCGATCCTCGACACATACACCAAGGAGCACTCGGCCGAGTACCAGGCCCAGGCGCTCATCGACCTCGCCCGCAAGCTCGGTGGCGAGATCGAGGATCTGACGAAGATCAAGCGCATCGTCATCCACACCTCGCACCACACACACAACGTCATCGGCACGGGCGCGAACGACCCGCAGAAGATGGATCCCAAGGCCAGCCGCGAGACCCTCGACCACTCGATCATGTACATCTTCGCCGTGGCCATGGAGGATCAGGGCTGGCACCACGAGCACTCCTACGCTCCCGAGCGTGCCGGACGGCCAGAGACCGTCAAGCTGTGGCACAAGATCGAGACCACCGAAGACAAGGAATGGACTCGCCGCTATCACTCGACCGATCCCAATGAGAAGGCCTTCGGTGGCCGCGTTGAGATCGAATTCGAGGACGGATCGACCCTGGTCGACGAGATCGCTGTGGCCGACGCACACCCATTCGGTGCCCGTCCCTTCGCCCGCGCGAACTACATCGAGAAGTTCAAGACTCTGTCCGAGGGCATCCTCACCGGTGCCGAGCAGACTCGCTTCATCGACCTGGCCGAGAACCTCGAGAACCTTGACGCGAAGGGTGTTGCCGAACTCAGCTTCACCGTCGACGGACTCGAGCACACCGGCTCGAAGGGCATCTTCTGATGTTGGGGGCAACCGCAACCCCGGCCGAGCGCCGCGCGAAGTTCCGTGAGCTCCTCGCCGGTGACCAGATCGTGCAGTTCCCCGGCGCCATCAATCCGATCAACGCTCAGATCATCGAGCAGACCGGATTCGAGGGCGTCTACATCTCCGGTGGTGCTTTCTCCGCTGCCATGGGTCTGCCCGATATCGGACTCACCTCCCTCACCGAGGTGGCCGATCACGGGCGCAACATCGCCCGTGTGACGAACCTGCCGACCTTCATCGACGCCGACACCGGCTGGGGCGAAGCCATGAACGTGGCGCGCACCATCCAGGAATTCGAAGACGCCGGAATCTCGGGGATGCACCTCGAAGATCAGGTGAATCCGAAGCGCTGCGGCCACCTCGACGGCAAAGAGGTTGTCACCGCTGCTGAGATGAGCAAGCGCATCGCCGCCGCCGTCAAGGGCCGGCGGGATGAGAACTTCGTCATCAGCGCCCGCACCGACTCCCGCGCAGGCGAAGGCCTTGACGCGGCGATCGATCGCGCGAAGGCCTACGTCGACGCCGGAGCGGACCTGATCTTCCCCGAAGCCATGCGCGACCTGAGCGAGTTCGAGAAATTCGCCAGCAGCGTGGATGTTCCGATTCTGGCGAACATGACAGAATTCGGAAAGAGCGAACTGTTCACGACCGAGCAGTTGGCGAACGTCGGAGTCAAAGTCGTGATCTACCCGGTCACAACTCTGCGTCTCGCCATGGGTGCGATCAAATCGGGCCTGCAGACCATTCGAGATCAGGGCACCCAGGTGGATCTGCTCGAGGGAATGCAGACCCGTGCGGACCTCTACGACACGATCGACTACGCTGCGTACAACGATTTTGACGCAGCCGTATTCAACTTTTCACAGGAGGGTCACCAGTGACCGAAGAAATCAAGAAGGGCCTCGCCGGCGTCGTCGTCGACACCACGGCAGTTTCGAAGGTAGTCCAGGAAACGAACTCGCTCACCTACCGCGGGTATCCCGTGCAGGAACTCGCTGCCGAGCGCAACTTCGAAGACGTCGCCTACCTGATCTGGAACGGTGAACTGCCGACGAAGGCTCAGCTCGACGAGTTCAAGGCCCGCGAGCGCTCACAGCGCACAGTCGACGACAAGCTCGTCCAGCTCATCCTCGACCTGCCCAAGGACTGCCACCCGATGCACGTGGTGCAGACTGCGGTGTCCTACCTCGGCGCCGTCGATCCTGACGCAGACGTCGAAGGCGAAGAGGCCAACCTGGCCAAGGCTGAACGTCTGTACGCACAGCTGCCGACGATCGTGGCCATCGACCACCGTCGCCGCCATGGCCTCGACCCGGTCGCTCCGACCGAGGACCTCGACTACGCCGCGAACTTCTTCAAGATGGTCTTCGATGAGGTTCCCGACGAGGCTGTCGTGCGCTGCTTCGACATCTCGATGATCCTCTACGCGGAGCACTCGTTCAACGCGTCGACGTTCACCACCCGCGTCATCACCTCGACGACATCTGACCTGTACTCGGCAGTCGCCGGTGGCATCGGCGCCCTCAAGGGCCCCCTGCACGGCGGTGCCAATGAGGCCGTCATGGCGATGCTCGAAGAGGTCGGCACCGCCGACAAGGCATCGGCGTGGATCGACGACGCCCTGGCGAAGAAGGCCAAGATCATGGGCTTCGGACACCGTGTCTACAAGAACGGCGACTCGCGCGTTCCGACCATGCGCAAGGCCTTCGAGAACATGGTCGCGGCGAAGGGCGCAACCGATCTCCTCGATCTCTACAATGCCTTCGAAGAAGACTTCGTCTCACGCAAGGGCATCTACCCGAATCTCGACTACCCTTCAGGCCCGGCGTACCACCTCATGGGCTTCGACACCGATCAGTTCACGCCGATCTTCGTCATGGCCCGCATCACCGGCTGGACGGCTCACATCATGGAACAGCAGGCCAACAATGCTCTGATCCGTCCGCTGAGCGCCTACGACGGTCACGAACAGCGCGAGGTCCCCGAAAACCGGGACAGCTGAAAGGCTACGCACATGACCGTTGACGGCACATACCGTCCGGTCGATCTCGAGGGTTTCGATTTCACCGTCACAGGTGGAGTCGGAACCCTCGTCATTGATCGGCCCGAAAAACGCAACGCCATCTCCCGTCCGATGTGGCGGGCCCTGCCGGAGATCATCGCCGGCATCGACGCCGATGACTCGATAGGGGCTCTGGTGATCACGGGCGCGGCCGGGCACTTCTCCGCCGGGTCCGACATCGCGGACCTCAACGTCGCCCTCGCCGACTTCTGGGAACTCAATTCCACCGCCGAGGCGGCTGTGGCCGATGCCCGCACCACGACGATCGCGGCCATCACCGGCAACTGCGTGGGCGGGGGCACCGAGATCGCGGCCGCCTGCGACATCCGCATCGCGGCCCCCGGCTCGATCTACGGCGTCACGGCTGCCAAACTCGGCCTCGTCTACCCACCGGGGCCAACCCACCGCCTGGCCACCGTGCTCGGTGACTCCTGGGCCAGGTATCTGCTGGTCACAGCCTCGATCGTCAAGTTCGAGACGATGCGCGAGCTCGGATTCTTCCACGAGGTCTCCGAGACTCCGCTGGACTCGGCACAGGTGATGGGCGAGAAGATCGTCGGGCTCTCACGGCTGTCCCAGCTGGGATCCAAAGCAGTCCTGTCCGGAGAGCTGAGGGAGAGCGCCACTGACGACTCCGCCTTCAACCCACCGCCGTGGCTCGACGAGGCCTACCAGGCGGAGATCGCCCGCGGACAGGAGGCATTCTTCGCGAAGCGCACGCCCGAATTCGGCTTCCGGGGCACGGACTGGGCTGAAGGGTCGATACCTACGGGGTCGGCACCGGAAAAGCCGTGAACAGTGGTTAAACTGATCGAATGCGCCTAGCAGTCCTCGATATCGGGTCCAACAGCGTCCACCTTCTCGTGGTCGACGCTCACGTCGGAGCCCCTCCCTTGCCTGCCACCTCCCACAAAGAGATCCTGCGCCTCGCCGAGTACCTCGGCGACGACGGGATGATCGATGCCGCAGGTCAGGAACGACTGCACAACTTCATCGCCGAGGCGGTGGAGATCGCCGAAGACCAAGGATCGGAACAGATCCTGGCGTTCGCCACCTCGGCGGTCAGGGACGCCCCGAACGGTGGCGAGCTGATCGATGCCATCAATGCTCAACTTGGCGTGACTCTCAACGTGATGTCCGGCAAGGACGAAGCGCGGGTGACTTTTCTCGCAGTCAGGCGCTGGTTCGGCTGGTCGGCGGGGAAGATCCTGCTGCTCGACATCGGCGGCGGCTCCCTTGAGATCGCGGCCGGTCAGGACGAATACCCGGAGGCGGCCGTGTCAGTGCCCTTGGGCGCTGGTCGCACCTATTCCGATTTCCTCCCCGATCCTCTGCCCAGTGCCGATGACATCCACAGCCTGCAGAAGTATGCGCGGTCCCAGATCGGTCGCATCGCCGGCAAGATCAACAGAGTCGGCACCGCCGATCAGGTGGTGGGGTCATCGAAGACGTTCCGTTCGCTGGCTCGGATCGCCGGCGCGGCACCCAGCGGCGACGGCATCTACGCCCCACGCAAACTCTTCCGCCGTGACCTCGCCGGAATCATCGAGACCCTGTCGTCCCGGACCCCCGAGGAGCGTGCGACGCTGCCCGGAGTCTCCCAAGCTCGGGCCGGACAGATCCTCGCGGGCGCCATCGTCGCCGACGCGGCCTTCGCCATCTTCGACGTCAACGTCATGAGCATCTCCCCATGGGCACTGCGGGAAGGGATCATCATGCGCAAACTCGACCTGCTCGATTCCGCGGAGACCTCCTCGGCGATGCGGGTGGAACTGGTCTGAGCCCTTTCGCTTCTGTCCGTTGTGTTTCACTTCTGCGCATTGCCTGTTAGATTTTTCCTAACTGCCGTACGCGGACCACATGCTGATATCGGGGCGTGATAATGGTGGGAACACACACGCTCGAAGAAGGAAAAGAACTGTCAATGCGAAATGGCGAGCTGTCCCCATCGTTCCGCGATGAAGCCCTGCACACCCTCGAGAACACCACAGCCGACAACCCCCTTGACGTCTTCGTCGTCGGTGGGGGTGTCACCGGAGCCGGCTCCGCATTCGATGCAGCCACCCGCGGACTGAAGGTCGGGGTCGTCGATGCCAAGGACTGGGCCTCGGGTACTTCCTCGCGGTCATCGAAGCTCATGCACGGCGGACTGCGCTACCTCGAGATGCTCGACTTCAAGCTCGTGGCCGAAGCGCTGAAGGAACGCGACCTCCTCCTCCAGCACACGGCGCCCCACCTGGTTGAGCCCGTCGCCTTCGTCTTCCCCTTCGAACATCGCCTCATCGACCGGGCGTTCATCGGCTCCGGCGTTCTGCTCTACGACACCATGGCCACCCGCCCCGGTCGCAAACGCGCTCTGCCCCTGCGTCGGCATCTCGGCAAGAAGGCCCTGAACTCGCATTTCCCCGGCCTGGCCGATGATGCCGCTGTCGGTGCGCTCGAATACTACGATGCGAAGGTCGACGACGCCCGCTTCGTCATGACGCTCATCCGCTCCGCTGTGGGCTACGGCGCCGCCGCGGCCAATCATGTCTCCGTCATCGGCTACCTCCACGACGGAGAACGAGTCTCCGGCGTCCGCGCCCGCGATGAGATGACCGGACGCGAGTTCGACATCCACGCCCGCCGCACAATCCTCGCCGGGGGAGTCTGGACCGAGGAGCAGCAGGACCTGGCCCAAGCCGACGCAGGCCTGCATGTGCTCGCGTCCAAGGGCGTGCACATCACCGTCGACCAGGACAAGATCAAGGCCGACCCGGACACCGGCATCATCTCGAAGACGGAGAAATCCGTGCTCTTCGTGATCCCGTGGGAGGGCTACTGGGTCATCGGCACCACGGACACGCCGTGGGACCAGGATGTCGACTCTCCGGTGGCCAACTCCGACGACATCGACTATCTGCTCAAGCACGCGAACGCGATTCTGACCGAGAAGCTCACCCGCAACGACGTCATCGGAGTCTACTCCGGACTCCGACCTCTGCTTCAGCCCGTGGTCAAGGAAGGCCAGGCCTCGACGAAGGTCTCTCGCGAGCACACGGTGATGGAGGTCGAACCCGCACTCGCTGCGATCGCCGGCGGAAAGTTCACGACCTACCGGGTGATGGCCGAGGACGCCGTCGACTTCGTTCTCGGCGACGATGCGAAGGATCGGCGCTCACTGACCGAATCGGTTCCGCTGCTCGGCGCCCAGGGCGTCGGAGCCGTGAGACGCGGTCAGGCAGGCATCGCCGAGAAGTACGGCTGGGACGAGGACCGCGTGAAGAGACTCATCCGCCGCTACGGCACCCTGCTCGAGGACATCCTCGACCTCGTCGACGAGGATCCCGAACTCGGGCGCCCACTCTCCGGCGCGCAGCGCTACCTGCGCGCAGAGGCCCACTACGCGGCGAGCTCGGAAGGTGCCGTCCACCTCGGCGATATCCTCGAGCGCCGAATGCGCCTCAACTATGAGGTCAGGGACCGAGGCAAGGCCGCCGCCGAGGCGGTCGCCGCCATCGTCGCCCCGATCCTGGGTTGGGACGATGAGCGGGAGGCGAAGGAGATCGCCGACTTCAACGCTCACGCCGACGCACAGATCGCCGCCGAATCCACCCACGACGATGCGTCCGCTGCGGCTCTCGTCGAGGAGACACTGAAACCGTAAATCCGAGAAGCAGGACAAACATAGGAGTTTGTGAAATATGGGTACTATCTTCCTTTATGAGATCGGCGGCACCGCCATGCTCATGCTGCTCGGCGTCGGAGTCGTCGCCAATGTGGTTCTGGGCAAGACCAAGGGCAACGGGGGAGGCTGGCTCCTCATCTCGTTCGGTTGGGGCCTGGCGGTGTTCGCCGGTGTCTTCGTCGCCTTCAAGACCGGAGCGCACCTCAACCCGGCAGTGACCTTCGGCATCCTTGCCAGCGGCGCCGACGAATACGCCCCTGGCATCGCCGTGACCTTCGGCAACACCATCGCCTACCTTGCGGCCGAGATGATCGGTGCCATGATCGGTGCTGTCCTCGCCTGGGCCGTGTACAAGAAGCACTACGACGAGGAGAAGGACGCCGGCAACATCCTCGGCACCTTCTCGACGGGTCCCGAGATCCGCAGCTACGGCTGGAACTTCGTCACCGAGGTCATCGCCACCTTCGTCCTCGTGTTCGTCATTCTCCTCTTCGGAGGAACTCCGCACGGGCTGGGGCCACTGGCTGTCGGTCTCCTCGTCGTCGTCATCGGCGCCTCCTTGGGCGGCCCGACCGGCTACGCGATCAACCCGGCCCGTGACCTCGGACCCCGCATCGTCCACGCCCTGCTGCCGATCCCGAACAAGGGCAAATCAGACTGGGCGTACTCATGGGTGCCGATCGCCGGCCCCATCGTCGGCGGCGTCGCTGCCGGTCTACTGTCTCAGGCCTTCGTCTGACCCCATCGAACCTTCGTCTGAGTCACCAGCAATCCACAGCATCACCTCGCCATAGGAGTCAGCATGAGTCAGGAAAAATTCATCCTCGCCATCGACCAGGGCACCACCTCGTCGCGGGCCATCGTCTTCAATCACGACGGACAGATCGTGTCCTCGGGCCAACTTGAGCACGAGCAGATCTTCCCGCGGGCCGGCTGGGTCGAACACGACCCGTTGGAGATCATCAGGAACACGAACGAGGCGATCGGTCAGGCTCTGACCCGCGCCGGCATCAACCGCCACCAGCTCGAGGGCGTGGGCATCACGAATCAGCGTGAGACCACGGTCATCTGGAACAAGAACACCGGCAAGCCCGTCTACAACGCGATCGTCTGGCAGGACACACGGACCCAGAAGATCTGCGACGAACTCGCTGGAGACGAAGGGCCCGACAAGTACAAGGATCGTGTCGGCCTGCCCCTGGCGACCTACTTCGCCGGACCGAAGGCCAAGTGGGTCTTCGACAACGTCGACGGAGTCAAAGAGTCCGCTGAAGCCGGCGAACTGCTCTTCGGCACCATGGACACCTGGGTTCTCTGGAACCTCACCGGCGGCGTCAACGGCGGAGTCCACGTCACCGACGTCACGAATGCCTCGCGCACGATGCTCATGAACATCAAGAGCCTCGACTGGAACGAGGAGATCGCCGGCGAGATGGGCATTCCCGTCGCGATGCTCCCAGAGATCAAGTCCTGTTCGGAGGTCTACGGCTACGGCGCCAAGAACGGCCTCATCATCGACACCCCGATCTGCGGTATCCTCGGCGACCAGCAGGCGGCGACCTTCGGTCAGGCATGCTTCGAGAAGGGCCAGGCCAAGAACACCTACGGCACCGGCAACTTCATGCTCATCAATACCGGAACCGAGCCCGTGGCCAGCAAGAACGGATTGCTGACGACCGTCGCCTACAAGATCGGCGACGACGCGGCCGTGTACGCACTCGAAGGCTCCGTGGCCGTGACCGGTTCCCTCGTGCAATGGCTCCGCGACAATTTCGGCATCATCTCCGAGGCCCCCGAGGTTGAGACGCTTGCGAAGAATGTCGACGACAACGGTGGCTGCTACATCGTGCCTGCCTTCTCAGGCCTCTTCGCACCCCACTGGGAGTCCGACGCACGCGGAGTCATGGTGGGACTGACACGCTTCGTCAACAAGAACCACATCGCTCGGGCAGCTCTCGAGTCGGTGGCATTCCAGTCCCGCGAGGTCCTCGATGCGATGGACCTCGATTCGGGAGTCAAACTCACCGAGCTCAAGGTCGACGGCGGCATGGTCGCCAACGAGACGCTGATGCAGTTCCAGGCCGATCTCCTCGGCGTGCCCGTCATCCGCCCCGAGGTCGTCGAGACCACGGCTTTGGGTGCGGCCTACGCAGCTGGCATCGCCGTGAAGTTCTGGAACGGTGAAGAAGATGTGAAGAACAACTGGCGTGAGGACAAGCGCTGGCTGCCGTCGATGGACGAGGACACCGTCGCTCGCGCCTACCGACTGTGGAACAAGGCAGTCGAGAAGTCGAAGAACTGGGTCGACGAGGACGTTGAAGCCCTCCAAGGCTGACCTCCGGTCGAGGCCGACGCCCGCCGAGGTGGCGGATCAGTCGAGATCGATCGTGACCATGGCCTCTGGCGCCGCCGGGGACACTGCGCCGAAGACGTGGGTGTTCTCCGTGCGGTGCCAGAGCGCATCGTCGACGCGGGCGCGGCGAATTCGACGATCGGCCAACGCTGCCGCTTAGCGACTTCAGGGCATATGCTCTCTGAGGGAATATGGAATCTTCGAGGACTAGACTGGGTGAGATGAGCAGGGCGAAACGGTCGAAGTCAGCACGTAAAGTCTACACCGCAAAGAATTCCGCGCGGTCCAATTCGCGACGGCACCGTGAGTACTTCGACAACCATCAGGTCTACGACCACGAGACCCAGCACAGTTCGGACCACCTGATCCGGATCGGACTCTCCAGCTCTTCGGTGTCACCGATGACCGTTGCCGAGACCTTCTCCCAAGCAGCCCAGCACGGCTACGACGGTGTCGAGATCATGGTCACCCACAACGCCGAGACCCGCGACGTCGACCTCATCAACGGACTGGCCGCGGAGACCGGACTCGAAGTCATGTCCCTGCACGCACCGACGCTGCTCTTCCTGCCTCGCGTCCTGCACAAGGACCACTGGGAGAAGCTGCGCATCACCGCGAACCTCGCCAAGGAGGTCGGCGCCAAAACTGTGGTCCTGCATCCGCCTTTCAGGTGGCAGGGGGAGTATGCGCTGGGCTTCGTCGACGGTGTGCGGCAAGTGTCAGAGGAGACCGGAGTCGTCCTCGCCGTGGAGAACATGTACCCCTGGCGCGCAGGCGTGCGTGAGGTCCTCGTCTACTATCCCGACTGGAACCCCCTCGACGAGGACTACGATGCCCTCACCTTCGATTTCTCCCATGCCTCGACGGCCGGAATGAACGCCGTCGAGACCGTGTCGGAGATCTTCGACAAACTCCGTCACGTCCATCTCACAGACGGCTCCGGATCCCTCAAGGACGAACATCTGATCCCCGGCGCCGGCACCATGCCCGTGGCCGAAACCCTGCAGCTTCTGGCCAAACGCAACTGGTCCGGCGACGTCGTCGTCGAAGTCAACACACGTTTCGTGACGAAGAAGTCCACTCGGGACCAGATGCTCGCCGACTCCCTTGCCTTCGCCCGCACCCACCTCGGCCTTGAGACCGAGGACCGCCACCGCAATGCCTCGAGCCACGTGCGCACCAGTGAGCTGCGCACGAGCGAGAGACAGTCGAACACCTGAACACAGCACGCACACCGATTGAACCACCACAGAAAGGCAGGTCTGATTTGACCTCCATCGCCTCCATCGGCACGGGAAACATGGGCTCGGCACTGATCAAGGGAATCCTGAGCGCCGACGAGAAGCTCGACGTTCGAGCGACGACCAATTCGGCCGCCTCGGCGAAGCGACTCGCTGCGGAGCTCCCGAGCGCGACCATCATCTCGTTGGAAGACGATGCCGAGGCGAACCAGAAAGCCGCTGCAGGTGCGGACTTCGTCTTCCTCGGCGTCAAACCGTGGATGATGGCCGACACGCTGCGCGAGCTCGCCCCGAGCCTGGACGCGAACACGGTCCTCGTCTCGATGGCTGCCGGTGTCGCCATGGACGATCTGGCCACGCTGGCGCCGAAGAACCCGATCGTGCGAATCATGCCCAACACCCCCAGCGCCATCGGACACGGCGTCATCGCCCTCGCCCCCTCCTCCGAGGTGGACGAGACCACAGTGGACACACTGCGGACTCTGCTGTCCGGAGCCGGACTCGTTGTGGCCCTGAAGGAAGCGGAGATCCCTGCCATGACAGGAATCTCAGGCTCCGGAGTGGCCTACTTCTTCCTCCTGGCCGAGACGATGATCGCCGCCGGTGTGAAGATGGGACTGAGCGAGGAGACGGCCAAGCAGATGGTCGTGGCCACTGCCGATGGGGCAGGTCGGCTCCTGAGCGAGAAGCCGGACCCGAGCGCACAGCGTCAGGCGGTGAGCAGCAAGGGCGGCACCACACTCGCCGGACTGCAGACCTTCATCGACGCCGGGCTCTTCGATATCGCCGAGGCGGCTGCCCAGGCTGCAGGCGACCGGTCCCTTGAAATGGAGAAGGAGAACTCCGAAGTCATCAACGGCTGAGACCCCGCATCAGGGTAGGGCCCCGGCCGACCTTGCGATGGACACTGCCTCGTGCCGGGTGCCGGCCGAAAGTTTGACCATGGCCGTATTCAGGTAGGACTTCACGGTCGACTCCCGCAGTCCCAGCCCCTCGGCGATCCGGGCATTCGACCATCCCAATGCCACATGCGAGAGAATGTCGGTTTCCCTGGGGGAGAGGCTGACAGTGGGCGTCGGGTTCGGGAAGAGATCCGAATTGTGGCCGGAGAGGATATCGGCCAGGCGGTTCTCCACGACGTTCAGTCGCTGGCGCATCTCGTTCTCATCGACGCCTGAACGGATCGAGCGCAGCTCCGCATAGGTGCGCCGCAGAGCTTCCCGGCTCGAGGACTCGAGATCGGAGTACAGGCGCTCGGGCTCGACTGGTTCCTCGGGTTGTGGGGGCTGACCGAGCCGACCCAGATCCACCGACAGCTGCCTGACCCGCTTGACCAGGTCGCTCGTCTGCGGCGCCGCAGAGTTGTAGTTTGCGCGATGACCGCAGTAGATCATGCCCGTGACGTCACCGCCGCGCAGCGTCGGGACGGCGATGAGCACCTTGATCCCCTCGCCGAGGATCTCTTCGTCGTAGTGATGGGTGATGAAGGGGTCGAGTCCGTAGTCCTTCGTCAGCTGTGGAGTGCCTTCGGTGAGCGCACGTCCACCGAGCCCGCGTCCGGTGCTGACGATGAGCGAGGACAGGCGGTCCTTGCCGCCTCCGGCTACCGCCTCGACGGTGACTTCGCCCTCGTCGACCGTTCCGCCGAAGACCACATCACCGGTCCCGCTGCGGTGCAGAGAGTCGATGGCTTCGACGAAGAGTCGGCGAGTCTCGGCCTTCAGCGCCCGAGATTCTCTGGTTTTGGCATTCATGTGAACAAGCTACCAACTTTCGGTGGTATTCCCCAGCGCTGACTGACCGTTAGTTTAAAGTTGTGTGATTCAGACCACTGATGCTCGACGCACGTTTCGAATGGAGAAGCAATGACCGATCCCGTCAGCAATCGGGTCGATTTCCTCGTCGAAGAGGAGAATCCCGAATTCAAAGCACTTAAACGCAAAAGGTTCTCGGTGGTGATACCACTGTCGATCGGATTCATGGCGTGGTACTTCCTCTACGTCATCCTGAGTACCTACGCGCATGATTTCATGTCCACGAAGGTAGTCGGTGAGATCAACCTCGGGCTGATCCTCGGACTCCTGCAGTTCGTGACGACCTTCGCGATCACGATGTTCTACGTCTCGTTCGCGAACAAGAAGCTCGATCCGCCGGCCTCGGCTATCCGTGAACGTCTACAGCAGCAGTCGGAAGGAACAACCCCATGAGCGCCATTGCCATAGGAGACATTTTCGCATCCGGCCTCGACAAAGTGTCCCAGGGCGTGACCGAGGTCGAGAATAACCCGGTTCTCAACATCACGATCTTCGCCGCCTTCGTAGCGGTCACGATGTTCATCGTCCTGCGGGCGAGCAAGAACAACAAATCCGCTTCCGACTACTATGCGGGCGGCAGGTCCTTCACCGGCCCCCAGAACGGGTTCGCAATCGCGGGCGACTATCTTTCAGCAGCCTCGTTCCTCGGTATCTGCGGAGCCATCGCGGTCAACGGGTACGACGGCTTCCTGTACTCGATCGGATTCCTCGTCGCCTGGCTCGTCGCCCTGCTCATCGTGGCAGAGCTGATGCGCAATACAGGCAAATTCACGATGGCCGACGTGCTGTCCTTCCGCCTCAAGCAGCGTCCGGTACGGATGGCTGCGGCACTGTCGACCCTGGCTGTCTGCTTCTTCTACCTGCTGGCGCAGATGGCCGGCGCGGGTGGGCTCGTATCACTGCTCATGGGAATCGACGGCAAGGTCGGCCAATCGCTGGTCGTTGCCGTGGTGGGTGCTCTCATGATCATCTACGTGCTGGTCGGCGGTATGAAGGGAACTACCTGGGTCCAGATCGTCAAAGCGGTCCTGTTGATCCTCGGTGCCTTCGCAATGACCGTCTGGGTCCTCGCCCTCAACGGGTTCAACCTCTCGACCCTGCTGGCCTCGGCAGTCAACAATTCGGGCGTCGGTGAGGCAATCCTCGAACCGGGTCAGCAGTACGGTGAGAACCCGCTGGACTTCATCTCCTTGGCTCTGGCCCTGGTGCTCGGCACCGCTGGTCTGCCGCACGTTCTGATGCGCTTCTACACGGTCCCCTCTGCGAAGGAAGCCCGCCGTTCGGTCGTCTGGGCGATCTGGCTCATCGGCGCGTTCTACCTGTTCACCCTCATCCTCGGCTACGGTGCGGCAGCACTCGTGGGTGCAGATGCGATTGAGAACGCACCGGGCGGAGTGAATTCGGCGGCACCGCTGCTGGCGCTCCACCTCGGCGGGCCCATCCTCATGGGCTTCATCTCGGCAGTGGCCTTCGCGACGATCCTCGCGGTGGTCGCCGGCCTCGCGATCACCGCGGCAGCGTCCTTCGCCCACGATATCTATGCGAGCGTGATCAAGAAGGGCAAGGTCGAAGACCCCGACGCCGAAGTCAAGATCGCACGTCGCACGGTCATCGTCATCGGTGCCGTGGCGATCATCGGCGGCATCGGAGTGCAGGGTCAGAACATCGCATTCCTCGTGGCGCTCGCCTTCGCCGTTGCCGCCAGTGCGAACCTGCCGACGATCGTCTACTCGCTGTTCTGGAAGCGCTTCACCACTCGCGGTGCGGTGTGGTCGATCTACGGCGGTCTGGGATCGGCGATCCTGCTGATCGCGTTCTCGCCCGTCGTCTCCGGTTCCGAGACTGCGATGATTGCGGGGGCAGACTTCGTGCTCTTCCCACTGTCGAATCCCGGCATCATCTCGATTCCGCTCGGATTCCTCCTCGGCTGGATCGCGTCGATCACCGACAAGACAGTCGAGAGCCCCGAGCTGGCAGCGGAGATGGACGTTCGCGCCCACACCGGGTTCGGCGCCGAAGAGGCCATCGACCACTGAGCGTGAGACATGGTGTTCGTACGACATGACGCTCGTACGACATGATGCTGAGGGGGTGGCTGCGGCCGCCCCCTCAGGCGTTGTTGCAGCATTCCTTCCCTGCAGGGACTCCATCCCGAATATTTACCCGGGGTGAGTCGATATACACTGAGGGAGTCGCAGTGGAAACATACACTGAGGGAGTCGCAGTGGAAACGCTTTCGCCACTTTAGGGTATATTTCCTGATGAGAACGTGTTCTGCCGGTAGATCGCGGGCGTAGCTTAATGGTAGAGCCTCGGCTTCCCAAGCCGATGACGCGGGTTCGATTCCCGTCGCCCGCTCTCGTGCACATATAGGTGGGGTCGAGTTCCCCTGCCGTTCCTACGCTTCCTGCGCTCGTTCCTGCGCCTTAGTCAGCGTGAACCCGATGCTCGCTTGCCCAAAGTGCATAGGTACGTCACTTGTGCTCTACCTGCGCACTTGTTCCCAGCGGTTGTGTACGCGACCACCAGGGATCTGCGCCCTTTGCAGTTTGCTGGCGGGTGAATGTCAGCGGAAGAGCGCGCATAGGTGAAGCCCGTTTTCCTCGTCGTCCCATGTCAGCCAGGGCAGAAGTCACGTCGGTCGCCGCCGCATCCATTGGCGACTCAGGCTCGTTTCGTTGTGGATGACGCCGTGACTCAAGTGCGTGAACCCTGTGGAGGAGAAACCTGCTTCCACAACGTTGAGCACGTCCATTGAATCGCGTCGCACCTGCACTCGAGCATTGGTCCATGTACAACATTGTGCGAACTCGAGAATTGAACGCCAACGGGATCCACAGCCGCCGAATCGGCAGTGCGGTCGACTGCTGCCTGCTCAAACTTACGTTTGGCATGTATTCGATTGTCGCTAGGTGCCAAAGCCCTCGTCACGGCAGAATCATGGACCTCATCACTGACGAAGCGTGGATCAAGACGGTTGGCGAGCAGACGGATGCCACGGGACGGAAGAGCTTCGCCCTGCTTGATACCATCGAGAAACTCAGAGTTGCGTCTTATCCGCTGTACCGGTCCGACGATGTGGTGTGCGGAATCTCGGCGGCCTACATTCATGATCTGCCGCTGTACCGACCGCCACGCGGACTCATCCATGTGGCGAATCCGTCCCGACGGTGGAAGAGCAGCGACCTGTCCCGCACGACCAGATCGATACCGCAAGAGGATACGGTTCGCATCGGCAAGATGATGCTCACCTCACCCGTGAGAACGGCCCTTGACCTCATTGGGCACTTGGGGGAGTCAGCGGCGTTCGCTGCGCTGGAGAAGGTTCTGCGGAGAGCGGTGTTCGGCACTGATCTCCGTGCAGACGATGCGGCACGTTTCGGATATCCGAAGAACACCGGTCAGCTTGCGCGAACGTGTATAGAAGAGGACTTTGCTCCGGTCGTTGGACGGCTTTCGAAGGGGCACCGGCGGGCAGAACGGCTGCTTGCCTCCATCAGCCCACTGTCGGAGAGCTATGCCGAAAGTCTATGCTCCTACAATCTCTCAATTCTCACGATAGCGGGCGTCGAGCAGCAGGTCGATGTATTCGATGGCCACCGACATATCGCGCGGGTTGATTTCATGCACAGGGCATCGAAGACGATCATCTTTGTGGACGGCGTGTCGAAGTATGTCGACAGCGGGTTCTCCCTGATGCGCAAGGAGTCTGCACAATACAATCGCCTCATCGCAACGGGCTACCGGATCGTCCGCCTCAGTTTCGCCGAGGCAGTCGACGTGGAATCCCTAGCGACCAAACTGTACGGCCAGGCACCGTGGCTACGCGGGGCTGAGTGCTTCTGAACCCAAGCATTATGACGCCGCTACGAAGCAACCACTTGGCATAAGTGCATAAGTAGTGCACAAGTGCTCTACCTATGCACTTTCAGCAAGCTGGTACTGTTCGCCAGCCCATAGGGTGCCGGCCTGCACTGCTCCCCGTCGGCTCGCACGGTTTCGCGCCGGCTCACACTGCTCCCCGCCGGGTTGCGCGGTTCCCCGCTAACTCGCGCTGCTCTCCGCCGGGTCGCGCCTCGCCTGCGGCTGAAGTTGCACTCTGCCCAGTTGTCCTACGGGCGTCCGGCGAAGCGCCCCAGCAGCTCCACGTGGCCGGCGACGATGAGCAGGTCCTGCTTGCCGACGCGGGTCGTGGGCTCAGCGTACGTGAAGTCGCGACCGGGGTTCTTGATGCCCACGATCGTGACCCCGTACTTGTCGCGCACTCCGGACTCGCTGAGAGTGAAGCCCTGGATCTCACGCGGGGGACGCATCTTCACGACGGCGAAGTGACCTTCGTCGAATTCGATGTACTCCATCATCCGCGAACTCACCAGGTGAGCCACCCGCCGGCCGGCATCGGATTCGGGGTAGAGGACATGGTGTGCACCGATGCGGTGGAGGATCTTGCCGTGTGAGGGGGAGATAGCCTTCGCCCACACCTGACCCACGCCCAGATCGACGAGGTTGGCCGTCGTCAGCACACTGTCCTCGATCGAGGTGCCGATGCCGACCACAGCCGTGGAGAAATCACCGGCGCCGACTTGCCGCAGTGCATCGATGTTCGTGGCATCGGCCTCGACGACATGGGTGAGCTTTCCGCTCCAATCCTTGACCAGTTCGGCGCTGTGCTCGATCGCCATGACCTCACGGCCCAGCTTCGCCAGCGTGGCTGCGGTCGACGACCCGAAGCGGCCGAGTCCGATGACCAGGATTGAGTTGTGTTCGTTAGCCAACGACTGGCCTTTCTTCGGGATAGCGGTATAGGCGAGCCGAATCCTGCATGGACAGGGCTGCCGCCAGTGTAATCGTACCGAGTCGGCCGATAAGCATGATCACGGACAAACAGTACAGGCCCGCCTCATTGACCGTGGCAGAGACCCCGGAGCTCAATCCCACGGTGCCGAATGCGGAGATCACCTCGAACAGCACCTTGTCCAGCGGCTCGGCGCTGATCTGGAGCATCGCCAGGGTGCCGATGAAGACGATGATGGATCCTGTGAGCAGAACCGAGATCGAGAGCTTGATCGTCGACGAGGTCAGGCGCCGGCCGAAGACATGCACATCTTGCAGACCGCGGGCCTCGGCATAGGCGGCCAGCACCAGCACAGCCACGGTCGTGACCTTGATGCCGCCTGCCGTGGACGACGATCCGCCGCCGATGAACATCATCAGGTCCATGAGCAGGTGCGAGGACTGGTTCATATCCGCAATCTCCATGGTCGAGAATCCGCCTGAACGCGGCATCACCGCCATGAACAGAATCTCGACGAAGGTGTGCCCGGCATTCTTGTCACCGAGAGTGTCCGGGTTGGCCGATTCGAAGATGAGGAGGAACAGGAGCCCGATGGCCAGGACTGCGGTCGTCGTCGTCAGCGTCAGTTTCGTGTGCAGGTCCCACTTCCTCGGATGATTCCACTGAATGGCGATCATGAGCACAACGGGGAAACCCAAGGCGCCGACGAAAACGCCGAGCATGATCAGCGAGAGGATCCACGGGTCGGAGGCGAAATGGGCACCACCGCCAGGGTGGATCGTGAAGCCGGCGTTGTTGAATGCCGAGATCGAGTAGAACACCGAATACCAGACGGCGTCGCCGATCTCCTCCCCACGCATGAGGAACCGTGGGAAGAACAGCACGGCAAGGATCGCCTCGGCGGTGAAGATGGTGATCACAACGGTCTTCAGCAGGGTGCCGACCTGGCCCAGATTGAGCGCCGAGGTGGCCTGCTGGGCGATGAGGCGCTGCCTGACTCCCAGCCTCCGAGAGACCGCCATACCCAGCACCGAGGCGAGTGTCAGGATGCCCAGGCCGCCGACCTGGATTCCGGCGGTGATGACCGAGATCCCGAAGTCTGACCAGTAGTTCTCAGTCACCACCGGAGTCAGTCCAGTGACGCAGACGGCCGAGACGGCCACGAACACTGCGTTTGCAATGTGCTCGACCTGGGGAACCGAACCGGGATCGCGCATGCTCGCCGGCAGCATCAGAAGGATCGCGAAGAACGCCACCACCGCGACGAAGGATCCGATCGCCAGGCGAGCGGGCGAGGCAACGGCGAGGTCGTCGACGAAGTCGCGGACCCACCGGCCAGGGCGCAGGATCCGGTCGAAGCGCTGTGGGGAATTCTTGGACACAGACTCTATGGTAGATCCCGAAGCGTGCGAATCTCTGTAGGTGAGCTGTGCCATATAGCATGGTGCTCATGGCCGATAGCGATGTATATGTCGTCTGGGACGACGCGGTGACCGGGTACAACTTCGGTCCCAGCCATCCCATGCACCCCCTCAGACTTGATCTGACTGCGAAATTGGCCATGGACTTCGGCCTCTTCGACGCCGACAACGTTCATATCCACGGCATCGGTGAGGTCGAAGAGGACACGCTGGCGAATCTCCACGATGCCGACTTCATCGCCGCGGTGAAGAAGGTCGGCGCCGGTGCCGAACTCAGCGACGAGGAAGGGAAGAAGTACGGCATCGGCACCGAGGATGTGCCCGGGTTCGACAACATGCATGCCGCCTCGGCGATGCTGTTCCAGGGTTCGGTGGACTCGGCGCGGGCCATCATCTCCGGGGACTACCGCCACGCCGTGAACTTCACCGGCGGAATGCACCATGCGATGCCAGATCACGCCAGCGGGTTCTGCGTGTACAACGACATCGCCGGCGCCATCACCGAATTCCTCAAAGCGGGATACGAGCGCATCGCCTACATCGACCTCGACGCCCACCACGGGGACGGCGTTGAGAAGTTCTTCTGGGATGATCCTCGGGTGCTCACAGTCTCGATGCACGAATCGGGGAAGTTCCTGTTCCCCGGCTCCGGCTTCCCCGCCGACATCGGCGGACTGCGCGCGGCCGCCTCGGCGGCGAACATCGCACTGCCGCCGCGCACACTCGACGCGGAATGGCTGCGGGCCTTCGACGCCACGATCCCCGCGATCATCGGCGGATTCGAACCGCAGATCATCATCTCCCAGCACGGCTGCGACGGACACCGCAGCGACCCGCTGACACACATGCGACTGAGCGTCGATGCGATGCGGGTGGCCACCGGATGGGTCCGCGACCTGGCCGCCGAATACACCGACGGAAAATGGCTGGCGACCGGGGGAGGGGGGTACGCGATCATCGACGTGGTGCCCCGAGCCTGGACCAACGTGCTCGCCATCTCCGCCGGGCTCGACATCGATCCAGGTGCCCGCATTCCTGGCCGCTGGGCCAACTACGCGCAGACGAAGACCGGGCGGGAAGCGCCCCTGTCGATGACCGATGGCTTCGACGGCACATTCACCCGCTGGTCGAACGGGTTCGACCCCGAATCCGAACTCGACCGCGCCGTGATGGGCACCCGCAAGAACCTGTTCCCGTTCTTCGGCCTCGACGCCTACTTCGACTGAAGTCGGCCGCCTGCTTCGACTGAGGCTTGCGTGCCCGGGGATCGCGAGACCGCCAATCCGCGGATCGTGCCGGCGGCGCTGTGGATCTGGACACAGTTTTGGGAAAGCAGAGGCCCAAGCGATAGAATTGCACGGTTAGTTCAAAGGGTGGGCACCAGATGTTCACCTCCACCGACGATCACAAGGGGTACCCGCGTGGGCTCAGTCATCAAGAAGCGCCGCAAGCGTATGTCGAAGAAGAAGCACCGTAAGCAGCTTCGCAAGACACGTCACCAGCGTCGCAACAAGAAGTAAGACCGGACACGGTCCTACGCCCCCGCTCGAATCTGAATTCGGCGGGGTTTGTTGTCGCCCGATGAGGAGTGTGCAGTGGTCACATTGACCTTCCTGACACGCGCCGACTGCCACCTGTGCGAGACCGCAAGGGATGCCATCGCCGAGGCTGTGGCCGGCAGAGACGTCAGCGTGAGTGAGATCGACATCGATACCGATGATGATCTTGCCGGGCAGTACGGCTGGGATGTCCCAGTGGTCCTGCTCAACGGCCGGCAGCACAGCTTCCATCGGGTCGATTCGGGCCGGCTGTCGAGAGCCCTTGAGGCTCTGGGCGCATGAGATCGTTTGAAGGAGTGACGCGTTTTCGTGGGCGAGATTCTGTCCGCCAACAGCATTGAGGGGGTCGTCCGCAAGGATGTGCCCGAACGCGTCATCTCCCGACTCCCGATCTACCTGCAGACGGTTGAGACGATCGCTGCAACGGGTCAGTCAACGATCTCCTCGGAGGCGTTGGCGGCCCGCAGCGGTGTGTCGTCGTCGATTCTGCGCAAGGACCTGTCCCAGCTGGGACGCTCGGGTCGGCGCGGGGTCGGCTACTCCTGTGAGGATCTCGCCTCGACTCTGCGCACATTCCTCGGTCTCGACCGGTCGCGCACCGTTGCCATCATCGGCGCCGGTCGCCTGGGCTCAGCCCTGGCAGACTACGCAGGATTCAAACGCCGCGGACTTTCACTCACCGCAATCTTCGACACCGATGAGGCCAAGATCGGAACCGTGATCGGCACTCTGCCGGTCTCAGACCTCACCGAACTTGCCACCTGGCCCGAGGACATCGACCTCGTCGTCATGGCAGTACCCGCATCCGCGGCACCGGCGGCGGCGCACATCGCCGCCGAGGCAGGCGTGCGCGGGATCCTGAACTTCGCACCCACCGTGCTCGACGCCCCGGATTCGATCCGTGTGCATCAAGTCGATCTGGCCAGTGAGCTGCAAGTACTCGCATACTATTCGGCGCTAGATTCGGCACCGCTCAACCCAGGTTTTGAGGAGCACAGGAATTGACTCTCTTGGTTCTCGGCATTTCCCATCAGTCGGCCCCGATCGACATGTTGGACGCCCTCGCATTCGGCACCGGTGAGGTCGGAGCACTGCGCACCGACGCGTTGGCCGGCGACAATGTGGAGGGGCTCGCGGTTCTCTCGACGTGCAACCGCTTGGAGCTCATCGCCGATGTCACCGCCTTCCACGGAGGCCTCGCCGATCTCGGCAATGCCCTTGTCTCCTCCATCGACAAGGAATGGCAGGACATCGCCGGGCATTTCTACGCCCACTACGATGCTCAAGCCCTGGAGCACCTGCTCAAGGTCTCCTGCGGTCTTGATTCCATGGCGATCGGCGAAGCCCAGATCTTGGGACAGCTGCGTTCGACGTTCACCGAGTCGCTGTCGGCCGGAGCATTGACCTCCGACCTCTCGCATGCATTGCAGCAGAGCCTGCGGGTGGGCAAAAGAGCGCATTCGGAGACCGGACTCGACGAGGTCGCCCGCTCTCTCTTCAGCGCCGCTCTCGAAGCCGCCCAAGCCCACATCGGATCCCTGCGGGCCGCGAATGCTCTGGTCATCGGTGCCGGAGCGATGTCCGGCCTTGTCGTCTCGAGCCTGCACAAGGAGGGCGTGTCGCAGACCACGGTGCTCAACCGGACCGTGGACAAAGCAGAGCGCCTCGTCGCCGAGGTGGGCGGACGTGCCCGCGAACTGACCTCCCGGATCCTCGCCGAGGAGATCGCCGACGCCGACCTCATCATCTCCTGCACAGGCGCCCGGGAAGTCGTGGTCACCCGTGAGGACATACAGGCCGGTCTGTCCCAGAACCCCAAGGGCGCAGCCAACAAGGCCTTCGTCGACCTCGCCCTGCCCCACGACATCGACCCCACGGTGCGCGAGTTCGAACACGTCGCACTCTTCGGCCTTGCCGAGATCCGAACCATGCTCACCAGCTCCGCGAACCAGCGTGACGCTGCGGTCGTCGAGACCGTCGAGTCGGTGCGTGCGATCATTCAGGAAGAGCTGGCCAAGCTCGAGTCCGGTGCCAAGGAACGATCGGTCGCCCCCACAGTCACGGCGCTGCGCAGCCACGCCAAGGATGTGCTCGCCGCGGAGACGAAGCGTCTGGAGAAGAAAATCGGCGCCGATGTCGATGACAAGGCCTTCGCCGAGATCCGCAAGTCCCTGCACCGTGTGGCAGAGAAGCTGATCCACACACCGACGGTCAAGGTCAAGGAACTGGCCGTCACGGACTCCGACGTCGACTACGCGCAGGCGCTGATGCAGCTGTTCGACCTGCCGACGAACAAGGTCGCCCACTCGATTGCGAAGCCGGAGACCAAGATCGCCACGGCCTCGAGCGCGAATCACGTTGAGGCCGACGGTGTGCGTCCCGTTGCCGACCACACCCTCGACATCGTCGAACCCGAGCACTTCTCCGGTCGCACGATCCGCCTGGGCACCCGCCGCTCGAAGCTCGCGCGCTCCCAATCCACAGCGATCGCCCACCAGTTGGCGGCACTGACCGGCTGGCGCGTCGAGATCGTCGAGGTCGTGACCGAGGGCGACGTCAATATGTCGCCCCTGACCGGATTCGGCGGTACCGGCGTCTTCGTCTCCGCCGTCCGGCAGGCGCTGCATCAGGGAAAGATCGACATCGCAGTGCATTCGCTCAAGGACCTGCCCACCACACCCGAGGCCGGCATCCAGATGGCTGCGATCCCGCCCCGGGTCGATCCCGCCGATGTCCTCATCGGCCGGGACGGCCTGAGCTTTGCGGACCTGCCCGCAGGCAGCGTCGTCGGCACCGGCTCCCCGCGCCGTGCTGTGCAGCTGCGCGCCGCGAGACCCGATATCGAGGTCCGCGGGGTCCGCGGAAACGTCGACACACGAATCGCCCACGTCCGTGACGGACGGCTCGACGCAGTCGTGCTGGCCGCGGCCGGTGTCCGCCGGATCGGCCGCTTGGCCGAGGCCACCGATTCCCTCGACTTCGACACGATGCTTCCCGCCCCTGGGCAGGGAGCCCTGGCCGTTGAGACGCGGGGAGCAGACAGCCCCTTCGCCCTCGACAACGAAGTCATGGCAGCCGATGCCGAGGTCCGCGATCAGCTCAAGCGCCTCCACGATGAGGCCACCGACCTGGCCGTGACCTGCGAGCGGGCGATCCTGTCCCGGGCAGAGGCCGGATGTTCTGCCCCCATCGGTGCGCTGGCCACAATCCAGGGCTCGGACTTCGTCGTCGACGCGGTCATGGCCGATGACGACGGAAACCTCGCCCGCACTCGCCAGAGCGCCCCGCTGCCCATGACTCCGGACGTGGATCTGGACTCGGGCAGCGCGAACCAGCTGTCGATCACAGGCAAGGAGCTCGCTCGGCTCGCCGACGAACTCGGCACCGCAGCGGCAGAAGATCTGCTGGGACAGCTCGGCATCGATCCCGCACACTCCGCGGATCACCTCACCCCTGTCAAGGTCCAGGAGCAGGTATGACTACCGGCCAGGTTCAGCCCCGACGTCTTCTGCCCGTCTCACCCCGCGTCGTCTTCATCGGCAGCGGCCCCGGTGAGTCGGGTCTGATGACGATTCGCGGCGCCGACATCCTCGCAAACGCCGAGATCGTCGTCTACGACACCCACGTGCATTCTGAGATCGTCACCGCCTATGTTCCGCAGGCCACCGAGATCATCGAGGCTGCTCAACTCGGTGCGACGGCCTCGACACGGGGACGCAAGCTGGCCGAGCTGGCTCGCCCAGACAAAACCGTGGTGCGGCTGAGTTCCGATGACGGCATCCTGTTCACGACGACGACAGCAGAAGCCGCGGTGTGCCGCAAGGCCGACGTCGACGTCGAGATCGTACCCGGAGTCGGACTTTCGGCGGCAACCTCCGCCTACACCGGCACCGCGCTGACGACGAACCGAGTGCGTTCGGTCCGCTTCATCGAGGCGGGCCCTCAGACCCACGTCGACGTGTCCCGGCACCGCAACACCACCCACGTGCTCACGGGCACGACAGCCGATCAGGAACAGGCGATCCGCGCTCTGCTCGACGACGGCTGGGATGAGAACACGAAGGTGCTCCTGGGCTGGGGCATCTCCACAACCGATCAGACGAGTGTGGAGACCACCCTGGGGCAGGCCCTGACGATGGCGCAGTCCGGCGGAGATCGTATGGTGGTCATCATGGGACAGGGAGTGGAATCGCGGGGTGCACTCAGCTGGTTCGAGACCAAGCCTCTCTTCGGATGGCAGGTCCTCATCCCGCGGACGAAGGAACAGGGCACCTCCACCGCCGAGGCGCTGGGGGAGCTGGGTGCTGTCGGCACCGTTGTCCCCACGATCGCCGTTCAGCCCCCGCGCACGCCGACTCAGATGGAGAAGGCGATCCGGGGCCTCGTCGACGGATCGTACGAATGGGTGGGTTTCACCTCGGTCAACGCTGTCCGCGCCGTGCGCATGTGGTTCGAGGACTTCGGTCTCGACTCCCGCTCACTCTCCGGTGTCAAGGTTGCGGCCGTCGGCGGTCGCACCGCCGCTTCACTCATCGACTGGGGCATCACCCCCGACCTCGTCCCCGACGGAGAACACTCGGCCCGTGGCCTCGCTGCGGCCTGGCCGGACTACGTCGACGACATCGACCCCATGAACACGGTGCTCCTGCCGCGCGCCGACATCGCCACCGAGGTGCTCGTGGCCGGTCTCCTGGAGAAGGGCTGGGACCCGGACGACGTCACGGCCTACCGCACCGTGCGCGCCTCGCCGCCTCCGGCTCCCATCCGGGAAGCCATCAAGGCCGGTGACTTCGACGCCTTCCTCTTCACGTCCTCCTCCACGGTGCGCAACCTCGTCGGGATTGCCGGAAAGCCGGCAGCCACCTCGGTGATCTGCTGCATTGGACCTGCCACGGCGAACACCGCGGCTGAACACGGCCTGCGAGTCGACGTCCTCGCCGAGGAAGCCAACCTCACCTCCCTCATCGACGGATTGGTCGAATTCGCGATGTCCGCACGCGAAGACGACCTGGCGGCGGGAACCACCCCGACGCGCCCCAGCCAGAAACGCCGCAGAAAGAAGGCCTGACATGACATTGGTTCCCGGAACTGTTCGGCCCCGCCGCCTGCGGACGACACCGGCCCTGCGCCGGCTCGTCTCCGAGTCGCGCCTGCACCCGGCCGATCTCATCCTGCCCATGTTCGTCAAGGAGACGCTGAGCGAACCGGCACCGCTGACCAGCATGCCCGGCGTCGTCCAGCACACCCTGGATTCCCTGCTCGAGGCAGCCAACGAAGCTGTGGACGCCGGTGTCGGCGGACTGATGCTGTTCGGAATTCCGGAGCACAAGGACAATGACGGTTCACAGGCCGATGATCCCGAGGGCATCCTCAACCGAGCGTTGACGCTGCTGCGGGACAACCTCGGCGATACGACGGTCATCATGGCCGATCTGTGCCTCGACGAGTTCACCTCTCACGGACACTGCGGTGTCCTCGATTCCGCGGGCGGAGTCGACAACGACGCAACCCTGACGCGCTACGCCTCCATGGCTGTGTCGCAGGCTCGCGCCGGAGCCCACGTGGTGGGACTGTCCGGGATGATGGACGGTCAGGTCGCGGCCTGCCGGGAGGCACTGGACCTCGAAGGCTTCACCGACGTGGTCGTGATGGCCTACTCCGCAAAATACGCTTCGGCGTTCTTCGGTCCGTTCCGCGAAGCCGTGGATTCGGAGCTCCAAGGCGACCGCAAGACCTACCAGCAGGATCCTGCGAACGGCCGCGAGGCCATGCGCGAACTCGACCTCGACCTGGCCGAAGGTGCCGACATCGTCATGGTCAAGCCCGGCATGCCCTACCTTGACGTCCTCGCCGAGGTGGCCTGCGAGTCGCCGGTGCCCGTGTGGGCCTACCAGGTGTCGGGGGAGTACGCGATGATCGAATTCGCAGCCTCCGCCGGAGCCATCGACCGCGAACGCGCCATCGAGGAATCCCTCATCGCCTTCAAACGTGCCGGAGCCGACGCGATCCTCACCTACTGGGCCACAGAGGTCGCGCAGCGCCTGACCTCGCAGACGCAGGACGGAGCACTCTGATGAGCGAACCACGATGGCTCAGCGGCGCCGATCAGAAGGCTTGGAGAAGCTATCTCACCGGGTCCCAGCTGCTGACCACGCAGCTGGACAAGGAACTGCGGGAGCACCACAACATCGGCATGCCCGAATACGAGATCCTGGTCCGGCTGAGCGAACATGAGAACCGGACGATGCGCATGGCTCTGCTCGCAATGGACACGACGATGTCGCGTTCGCGTCTGACGCACAGTGTGGCTCGGATGGAGAAGAAGGGCCTCCTCGAGCGCTTCTCGATTCCCGAAGACGGACGCGGAGTCAACTGCCAGATGACCGATGCCGGCTGGGAGCTTCTCGTGACAATGGCTCCCACACATGTGGGAGGCGTCCGCGATCACCTCGTCGACCTGCTCGAGCCAGAGGAGATGGCGACCCTGGGGCGTGTGTTCGGCAAGGTCACCGCCCACATGCGTGAGATCGGCCAGGGGCCCGTCGATTCACCACCGACCGATGCCGAACCTTCGACGTCTGCGAACCGAGCTCACGGACTCGACTAACATCTGAACCGACCACCGATCCGGCGACCTCTTCAGGAGAACCCATGAAACACGAGACTGCGAAGTCGGCTGCGCTGTTCGAGCGCGCCGAACATGTCATCCCCGGTGGAGTGAACTCACCGGTGCGGGCCTTCAAAGCCGTCGGGGGCACCCCGCGCTTCATCACCTCGGCGACCGGAGCATGGCTGCGTGACGCCGACGGCAATGACTACATCGACCTCATCGGTTCGTGGGGTCCGATGATCATGGGCCACTCCCGTCCCGAGGTGGTCGCGGCTGTGCAGGAAGCCGCCGTCAAGGGCTTCTCCTTCGGCACACCGTCGACCGGCGAGGTCGAACTCGCCGAAGAGATCGTCGCCCGAGTCGAGCCCGTCGACCAGGTCCGGCTCGTGTCCTCGGGCACCGAGGCGACCATGAGCGCCATCCGATTGGCCCGCGGATACACGGGTCGGGCGAAGATCGTGAAGTTCGCCGGGTGCTACCACGGACACGTCGACGCGCTTCTGGCCCAGGCGGGATCCGGTCTGGCGACCTTCTCCCTGCCCGACACCCCGGGTGTGACCGGTGCACAGGCCTCGGACACGATCGTCGTCGACTACAACGACGCAGCCGGCCTGGAGACCGTCTTCGCCGAACACGGTGATGAGATCGCCTGCGTCATCACAGAAGCGAGTCCGGGCAACATGGGCGTCGTGCCACCTCGCGACGGCTTCACCAACACCATCCGCCGCCTGACCAGGGCCCACGGTGCTCTGATGATCAGCGACGAAGTGATGACAGGCTTCCGCGTCTCGGCCGCAGGCTGGTACGGCTATGAAGCCGAATCTCTCGGCTACCCGGAGGGACCTGCTGACCTGTTCACCTTCGGCAAGGTCATGGGCGGCGGCTTCCCGGCCGCGGCCTTCGGCGGACGTGCCGACGTGATGGAGCATCTGGCACCGACAGGCCCGGTCTACCAGGCGGGAACCCTGTCCGGAAACCCTGTGGCCACTGCCGCCGGCTTGACCACGCTGAAGCTGACGACTGAACTCGATGTGTATTCACACATCTCCCGCGCTGCGGACATTCTGCGCCCCGCAGTCGCCTCTGCGCTGGAGGCTGAAGGTGTGGCGCACACCATACAGTCGGCGAATTCGATGTTCTCCGTGTTCTTCACCGACCATGAGGTCATCAACTACGACGACGCGCGGACGCAGAACGTCGAGCGCTACTCCGCGTTCTTCAACGCCATGTTGGATGCGGGCATCCACATGCCGCCGAGCGCCTTCGAAGCCTGGTTCCTCTCCTACGCCCACACCGATGAAATCCTCGATCGGATCATCTCGGCACTGCCGGCCGCAGCCAAGGCGGCAGCGAGTGTACCGAACACGCAGGGGAACTGATGACGACGATCCACCTGGTCAGGCACGGGGAGGTCGACAATCCGGAGCGCATCCTCTACGGACGGCTGCCGAACTTCGGTCTGACCGAACGCGGACACGAGATGGCCCGACGGGTCGGCGAGCACTTCGCGGCAGCCTCGGCGCCCCCGGTCGAGCTCGTGTGCTCCCCGCTGCTGCGGGCGCAGCAGACGATCACCCCGCTGCGCCAGCGACTCGAGCTGCCGGTCTTCACCGATGACCGCGTGATCGAAGCGGCGAACTCCTTTGAAGGCCAGAAGGTCAACGGTCGCATGTTGGCCGAACCGCGCAATCTGCTCCGGCTGTACAACCCGTTGACACCGTCCTGGGGTGAGCCCTACAGGCAGATCGTTCTGCGGATGCAGGCAGGCATGGCCAGCCTGCGCACAAAGCTCGCCAAGCATGGACCCGAGGCCGAGGGCGTCATCGTCTCCCATCAGCTTCCGATCTGGATGACACGCTTGGCGGGGGAGGAGCGCTCGCTCGTCCACGACCCTCGGAAACGGGAGTGTGACCTGGCATCTATCACCAGTTTCACATTCGAATCGTCCACACTTGTATCCGTGAGTTACGAGAGCATCTGTGCAGATCTGCAGCCCGGGCAAGCGGTGGCGGGAGCATGAATGCCCGCCCCAATCGGTTCGACCGCACCAACCCGATGAACCGTCGCACCCTCCTGACCGGACTGGTCGCTGGCACCGCTGTGGTTCTCAGCGCGTGCAGTGAGAATGACGAACTGGCCGATCAGGCCGGATCCGATCAGGGATATGTGTCCGGCTCCGGTGTCGTGTCCCAGGTGGCCAAGGACAAACGCGGGGAGCCTCTGGAGTTGAACTTCGAGACACTCGACGGGAAGCCGATGTCGCTGGCCGATCTCCGGCCCAACCCGGTCGTCATCAACCTCTGGTACGCGGCCTGCCCACCGTGCCGGAAGGAAGCCCCGGCGCTCAAGTCCCTGGCCGAGGAATTCGGTGACGAGGTCCAGTTCCTCGGCGTCAATGTCCGCGACCAGGAGGCCGCAGCGAACGCCTTCGTCTCGAACTACCAGATTCCCTATGCGAACATGCTCGACACCAACGGCGACATGGTGGCTCTGCTCTCGGGGGTCCTCCCGCCGCAGGCCACACCCTCCACCGTCGTCCTCGACGCAAAGGGTCGCGCCGCAGCTCGAGTCGTCGGAGAGGTCGATGAGTCGACGCTCAAAGGACTCATCGAGGACGTGCAGGCGGAGTGAGTGGAATCGGGGCGGACTTCGCCCAGACGGTTCTCGACGGGCCGCTGCTTCTGGCCGCCGGTGCGGCCGCACTGGCCGGACTCGTCTCCTTCGCCTCACCCTGCGTCCTGCCGCTGGTCCCCGGCTATGTCGGGTATGTCACCGGGCTGAGCGGATCCTCCCTCAAGGACAAAGAGACCTGGCGGGTCGTTGTCGGTATCGCACTGTTCGTCCTCGGGTTCACCATCGTCTTCGTCCTGCTGGGGACAGGATTCTCGGCCCTGGGCGCACTGTTCTCACAGTGGCAGGGACTGCTCATCCGGATCCTCGGCGTCGTCGTCATCATCGCCGGCTTCGTGTTCATGGGCGGCTTCGGCCTACTCCAGACCGAGCACCGGATCCGAGCTCGCCCTCAGGCAGGCCTCTGGGGCGCGCCCGTGCTCGGCGCCACCTTCGCCCTGGGCTGGGCCCCGTGCGTGGGCCCGACGCTGTCGGCAGTTCTGTCGATGTCGGTCAGCTTCGGCGGCGAGGGAACGATCTGGCGCGGCGCACTGTTGGCGTTCGTCTACTGCCTGGGACTTGGCATTCCCTTCATTCTCCTGGCGGTGGCGATCCACAAGGGTGCAGGCCGCCTGACCTGGGTGCGCAGACACCAGACGGCGATCGTCCGTGCCGGCGGCATCATGCTCATCGTGTTGGGCGTTCTCATGGCCTCCGGGCTGTGGAACGCGTGGATGACCTCTCTGCAGGGTCTGATCTATGATTTCGAAGTGGTGATCTAGTGGCGAAGAAGACCGCCGACAAGAAGGCTGACAACAGCAAGCAGGTTGGCAGCCACAAGTCCGGTGTGACCCAGCCGCAGCTGGGGTTCATCGGCATGTGCCGGTGGGCGTGGCGCCAGCTGACGACGATGCGGGTGGCACTGATCCTCCTCCTCGTCTTGGCTTTGGCCGCAATCCCGGGCTCCCTGCTGCCGCAGCGTATTCAAGATCCAGGGCGGGTCACCACGTTCCTCGAAGCCAATGGTGCTTGGGGGCAGTTCCTCGACACGATCCAGATGTTCGACGTGTACTCCTCGATCTGGTTCTCCGCGATCTACCTCCTCCTCATGATCTCGCTGATCGGCTGTGTGATCCCACGCTCGGCCCAGCATTGGAAGGCCATGCGTTCGGCCCCACCCAAGGCGCCGAGGCGGTTGGGTCGGATGCCGGGATATGAATCCTTCACCTCGGCGACCGGATCAGCCGAATCCCGCGAAGCCGCAGACCAGGACTTCCTCGACACCGCCCAGGCCCGGTTGAAGAAGCTCGGCTACCGCACCGTGCGCCACGACGATCACGTGGCCGCCGAACGCGGCTACCTGCGCGAGACCGGCAACCTGGTCTTCCATATCGCCCTCCTCGTCGCGACGCTGACGATGGCGATCGGATCCCTGTTCGGCTATCAGGGCCAGCGGATCCTCGTCGAGGGTGAGACCTTCACGAACTCTCTGGTCGCCTACGACTCGTTCGAACCGGGCTCCTATTACGACGCCAACCACCTGCCGGATTTCCGGCTCAAGCTCGACAGCTTCGAATCCACCTTCGATGATCAGGCTCCGGGCAGCCAATTCGGCCAGCCCCGGACCTTCGATGCGAAGGTCACGGCCACCGCTGATGGGAAGAGCGAGAAGCACACGCTGCGCGTCAATGAACCTGTGCGCGTGGGCGGGACGGGCGTATATCTGACCGGAAACGGCTACGCTCCGGAGGTCACGGTCAAGGACGCCAAGGGCCAGGTCGTGCAATCCGGCCCGCAGGTTTTCATACCCGACGGCGGAGACCCGGGCTACACCTCCGAAGGCGTCATCAAGGTACCCGACGCCGCGGGAACTCAGATGGGCTTCGTTGGTGTGTTCCTGCCGACGGCGACCCAGAACGAGAACGGCGAGCTCGTCTCGAGCTTCGCCGAACTGCGCAATCCCTACCTCGTGATGAGCGGGTACACCGGTGACCTCGGCCTTGACGACGGAACCCCGCAGTCGGTATACACGATTGATGCCGAGAACATGACGGAGATGACCGACGCCGCTGGCAACCCTCTGCTCATCCAACTCGCCGAGGGAGAGACCCAGAAGCTGCCCGACGGCGGATCGGTGACCTTCGACGGGGTCAAACGCTACATCGCCGTCGACATCTCCCAAGACCCGACACAGGGCCTGATGCTCGTCAGCGCGATCGCCGTGCTGCTGGGTCTTGGTCTGTCCCTGTTCATCCCACGCCGACGCATGTGGGTGCGCATCAAGGACGGCCAGGCCGAAGTTGCGGCTTTGGCCCGCGGTGAGGACCAGCTGGTCGAACGGGCTGCGAAGGACCTCGCGAAGGACCTCGCCGACGTTTCAGACGATGATCCTGACGATGATTCCGACCAGAGGAACTGACGAACTTGTCGCACGGAAGGCCCCGGATCGGAGCGTTCGGGGTCGGAAAGCCCGAGGTCGGAATGCCAGTGGAGACGAATGATTCGCTTTAGGTACTACGCGGAGTAGAATTGTCGCGGGTCGTCCCCGACGAGGGCCGGCCTGGCACAGCCACATCACAGCAACACCCACGACGCAATGGAAGAGCACCGCTGGTGCGGAGGATGTATGGACGTCAACACTGACCTCGCAATGTGGTCGAACCAGCTCATCATCTCGGCGATGGTCGTCTACGCCGTCGCTATGATCTTCTATGCCTTCGACCTGTTCGGCGGGCGCGAACTCAAGCAGTCCGAAGCCGGTGCGACGAGTGCCGCCAAGCCCTCTCATGTGCGACGCACGAACAGGAAGGCCACCACGGCACTCCTCGACCCGCCGCAGACTGACGTTTCGGCTGAGATCTCGGCTGGAACAGGCAAGGAGAAGCCTCGGCGCGGGGCGAGGATCGGCACCTCGCTCCTCGTCCTTGCCGCCCTTCTTCACGTGGCCGCTGTGCTCACTCGCGCGCTGTCGGTGATGCGTGTGCCGTGGGGCAACATGATGGAATACGTCCTCACTGCCACCGTGATCACCGTCATCGTCTTCCTCATCGTCAATGTGAAGAAGGACATCCGCTACCTGGGAACGATCGTGGCCGGAGGAGTGCTGCTGTGCTTGGGACTGGCCATCACGGTCTTCTACACACCAGCCGCGAAGCTCATCCCGGCGCTCGACTCGTACTGGATCGCCATCCACGTACCCATCGCAATCCTGTCGACTTCGCTGCTCTACATCTCCGCGATCCTCGCCGTGTTCCAGATCCTGAAGAACGCACAGGAGACCAAGGGTCCGAAGTGGCTGCGCTTCATGCGTCGGATGCCCGCGAGCATCGACCTGGAACGGTTCTCCTACACGATTGCCGCGGTCGGATTCATCACGTGGACGTTCACCCTCATCGCCGGTGCCATCTGGGCCGAGGTGGCTTGGAGCCGCTATTGGGGCTGGGACTCGAAGGAAATCTGGACGTTCGTCGTCTGGGTCATCTACGCCGCGTACCTGCATGCCCGCGCCACACGCGGTTGGGGACCGACAAAGGTCGCAGTGCTCAACCTCATCGGCATCGCCACGGTGATCTTCAACTTCACTGTCGTCAACATGTACTTCAACGGCCTGCACTCGTACTCAGGACTCGGCTGATCTGCGGTCAGGGTCGCACAGCAGCCTGAGCCGAGCTGCAGCCAGCGCCGAGGCTGATCTCACCTGAGTCACGCCGTTCCAGGGTTGGTCTCCAGACGATGCGCCTGATTACGACTCTCTGCAGTCCAAGCACAGTCTTTGGACTACGCACCAGCTGCTGCTGCCTGCGCGATGTTCTTGCATGCCGCAGAGGTTCCAATCGGCTGCAGAGAGGCCCCTCGTACAGTCGATAGTCTGTGCACGGTCGGTAAGTGTCCAACACACTGCGTGAGCCTCAGAGCAACTGCTTGAGCCTCAGGGCAGGAGCATTCAGAGACTCTGCAGAGCCCGCTCAGTGTGAGGCAACTCGCTCAGTGTGAGGCAACGCGGCCCGCTCAGCCTCAAACCCGCGGCCCGCTCAGCCTCAAATCCGCGGCCCGCTGAACCTCAGTCCGCGGCCCGCTCAGCGCCGGTCAGACGAGAGAAAGTGCGGGCCAGCGCTCAGTTCGAGTGGCCGCGTCCATCGCCGGTGGAACCGCCCGAACCGTGTTCGTCAGTGTCGGCGGAATGAGTGTCGGAATCGGCAGAGGCATCGTCGCCGATGTCATCTGCTGCGCCGGGGGTCTTGTCCTCGGGCTTCTGCGCCTCGGGAGCGTGCTTTCCCAACTTGACGTCGCGATCGACTTTGCGCAGATAGTCATCGTCATCGTCTGGGGCGCTGGGGCCCCGCTGACGAGGTGCTGCTGAGGGCTTGTCCTCAGTCCCACGGCCGAAGAAGAACCAGAGGGCGAAGCCGATCACGGGGATCAGCACAATGATGATCGCCCAGACGGGTTTGGGCAGGACTCGGATCAGACCACGGTCGCGCAGAAGGCAATCGAAGAGTCCGTACAGTGTGACCGCTGCCGCCAGGACGATCGCGGCAATGAGTATTCGAGCCATAGACCCAGGATAGTCCACGAACCTGAACACCCGCCCACACAGGCAGTGATGAATCACTGATGTGGACGGACTAAAATAGGTGCAATGCGCAACTTCTGGATCTATACATTGGCTCGTCTGGGCATCATCGTCGCCGTTGGGCTGATTCTGCAGCCGTTCCTCGGGTTCAACCTCGTGATGGCGATGGCGGCAATCGTCATCGGAGCAATCCTCAGCTACCTCTTCTTGGGCGGCATGCGCGCCAAGGTGGCCGCGGATATTGAGAAGCGCGTTGCGAAGCGGGAAACGGCTCCTAAGCGCACGAGCGTCGACGAGGATGCGGAAGACCGTATCGTCGACGAAGGGAACTGAGCCAGGCTACAGCGCCAGGCCCAGGCCCATCAGGGCGGCGAAGGCCAGAGCGGTGAGGCCCGTCGATCTGATCGGTGGGATGAGCCCGGTGCCTGTGGTTCCACGCAGCACCGTCTTCAACGGGTTGAGGGCGGGCACCAGCGCGAGGATGGCAAGTGCTACGGCCGGATGACCGTCGAGGATCGCCAGGACCAGCAGTGCGAAGGGCACGAGCACGAGGCTCGCGAATGCGATCCGTGAGCGGTTGTCGCCGAGGCGAACAGCCAGGGTGATCTTGTCGGCTTCGATGTCGGTGGGGATGTCGCGCAGGTTGTTGACCATGAGCACTGCCGAGGCGAGCGAACCGATGGCAATCGCACCGGCCCAGCCGCTGAGGCTGAGTCCGCCGACCTGCATCCACATCGTGCCCAGCGTGGCCACCAGGCCGAAGAATACGAAGACGAACACCTCGCCCAGCCCCATGTATCCGTAGGGCTTCCTGCCGCCAGTATAGAACCAGGCGGCAGCCACGGCGGCGGCGCCGACGATGAGGAACCACCACGCCTGTGAGATGAGGACGAGCACGATTCCGGCAACCCCGGCGATGCCGAAGAACAGGAAAGCCGCACGTTTGACGGCGTTCGGCTCGGCGAGGCCCGTCGCCGTGAGACGCACGGGACCGACGCGGACATCGTCGGTGCCGCGGACGCCGTCGGAATAGTCGTTGGCGAAATTCGACCCGATCTGCAGGCAGAGGGAGACGAGGAGGGCGAGCACCGCTCGGAGGAAGATCTGCGGCAGCGAATGGTCGTGGCCGTTGCGGGTGTAGTCGCCGATGATGAAGGAGGTGAAGCCGCCCACGGAGCCGATTGCGGCGCCGGTGCCGATGAGAACAGGGGCAAAAGCCAAAGGCAATGTTCGTAGTCGGGCTCCGGAGATCCACTGCGCGGCAGTTGCCATTGGGCGGGATACCTTCCTCATAAGAATTCGAACCGTCTCATATTACCGGTAGTTCACTTGTTAGGGTATTCGGGCGACGGAACTCTGTGGTTCTCTGTCTCAGCCAGCTCGACGGCAAGCCGGGCCGCAGCCTGTCGGTCGGGTTTGCCGATCGACCGATTGGGGATCTCAGTGACGGGGAAGACCAGTCGAGGCAGCAGGTGCCCGTGCATTCCGTGGTCGAGTCCGCCCAGCCTCCGCGCGAACTCACGCGGTGAGCCTATGGACCCAACCACGGTGTCGGGCGCCTGAGCATCGATGCGGACGAGGGCGACGAGCAGTTTGCCCCACTCCTCATCGGGCACCCAGGTCACGAGCACCTCGGCGATCCCATGGTGCTGCCAGGTGGGCAGCAGTCCCGTCTCAAGGGCATGAGGAGAGACATTCGTGCCCCCGGAGACGATGATGTCATCGGATCGGCCGAGCACCGTGAGCACCCCTTCGTCGAGCCGACCCAGATCGCTCGTGTGAATGGTCCGTGTGCCGTCATCGTTGATGGTCAGGCCCGGGTTGTCGATGGGGCCGATGCGGCCCTCAGCCGTGATCTCGACGTAGGAATCGGCCACGACGCGACCGCGCAGGTCGATCGTCGAGGACTCGGTGATCGCGATCTCGACACCATCGAAGGGAACCCCGTTGTACACGCACCCACCTGCGGTCTCGCTCATCCCGTAGGTGCGCACGATGTGCAGGCCCCGCGCATCGGCGCGTTCGAGCAGGGCCGGCGATATCGCGGAACCGCCGAGGAGGATGGCGTCGAACTTCGCCGCAGCGACAGTGGCCCGGTCATCGGCAAGGATCCGGTGCAGTTGAGTGGGCACCAGTGAGGTGTAGGTCGGTCGCTCGCCGGACCGTGCGAACAGCTGCTGCGCCTCGTCGGCGAAGGAACCTGCGGTGAAGGTCGCCGAGGCAGACCTGATCGGTTCCGGTCCCGCGAGCCGGGCTCGCAGCTCCACCTGGAACCCGGCAATGTGGTTGATGGGCAGACTCAGGTGCCAGTCGCCGGGTCCGGACAGGGACCGTTCGGTGGCCCGCGCCGAAGTGGTCAGCGCCTCGGCGGACAGAGCGACGGCCTTGGCGGTGCCCGTCGAACCAGAGGTGAAGAGCACCAGCGCCGGCGCCCGGCCATCACCCGTCCACTGACTGGGAGCCACCTCGGTGATGGCAGCTTCACGAGTTCGGGGCAGGACGAGGATCGAGCGGCCGTCCAAGGCTCGATCGATCGCACTGGGCAGATCCGCAACGGGCTGTGTGTTCATGTGGCGGGGGCGCTCAGTAGTACCAGGGGTAGGGGGACCAGTCGGGGTCACGCTTCTCAAGGAAGGAGTCACGACCTTCGACCGCCTCGTCGGTCATGTAGCCCAGACGGGTAGCCTCACCTGCGAAGACCTGCTGGCCCATGAGACCGTCATCAACGAGGTTGAATGCGAATTTCAGCATCCGCTGGGCATTGGGGGACTTGCCGAGGATCTCCTTGGCCATGGTCAGGGCTGCGGTCTCAAGATCTTCGTGGTCGACGACCTCATTGACGGCGCCCATGTCAGCCATGTCCTGGGCAGAGTAGGTGCGGCCGAGGAAGAAGATCTCCCGTGCCTTCTTCTGTCCGACCATCTTCGCAAGGTAGGCAGAGCCGTAGCCGGCGTCATAGGAGCCGACATCGGCATCGGTCTGTTTGAACTTCGCATGCTGGCGCGAGGCAATCGTCATGTCACAGACGACATGGAGGCTGTGGCCACCGCCGGCAGCCCAACCCGGGACGACGGCGATGACGACCTTGGGCATGGTGCGGATGAGTCGTTGGACCTCGAGGATATGGAGGCGGCCGGCACGAGCCGGGTCCACGGACTCGCGAGTCTCCCCGGAGGCATACTGGTAGCCCGAACGGCCGCGGATGCGCTGATCGCCGCCGGAGCAGAAGGCCCAGCCGCCGTCGCGTGAGCTGGGGCCATTGCCAGTGAGCAGGACCGCGCCGACGTCCGAGGTCTGGCGGGCGTGGTCGAGGGCTCGATAGAGCTCGTCGACGGTGTGGGGGCGGAAGGCGTTGCGGATATCGGGACGGTCGAAGGCGATGCGCACGCACCCCAGGTCAGTGCCGTCGGGTTTGACCGCGCGGTGATAGGTGATGTCGGTGAAGTCGAATCCGGATACTTCACGCCACTGGGAGGGGTCAAAGATTTCAGAAACCGTCATGGCCCCAACCCTATCGCCTGTCACCGGACCGATATGGTTGCTCCATGGCTGATACGGAGCAGATCCCCGAGTCGATCGCTGAACTCGTGCCGAATTTCCAGGTTCTCAAACTCCCCATGATCACCCGGTTCCGGGGGATCACCGAGCGCGAGATCATGCTCGTCGAAGGCCCCGATGGGTGGGCGGAGTTTTCCCCTTTCACCGAATACGATGCAGCCGAATCCTCACGCTGGCTGAGAGCCGCTCTCGACTTCGCAGGACTGCTGCCGGGAGCCGCCGAGGCTGGATCCAGTGCCGTCGGTCACTTGGCTGACACCTCAGGTCGGTCAGCCGCCGCCGTCCGATCAGTGGCCGTCAACGCGACCCTGCCCGCGTGTGCAACCTCCGAAGTCGAGTCGATCCTGGCCCGCTACGGACCCGTCGGCACGGTCAAGGCGAAGGTGGCCGAACATGGGATCGACTCCCTGCCCGGTGATTTGGAGCGGCTGCGAGAGTTTCGGCGTCTGTTTCCCTCAACGACGCTGAGACTCGATGCGAATGCCGGCTATACGCTGCCCGAGGCGCTCAGGGCCTGCGCCGAGTTCGCGGAATTCGACCTGCAGTACTTCGAGCAGCCCGTCGCGGCCGTTGAAGACATGGCGCGGCTGCGGGAGAAACTCGATGGACTGCCTGTGGTCCTGGCCGCTGATGAGTCGATTCGCAAGGCCGAGGACCCCCTGCGAGTGGCAGAGCTGGGAGCCGCCGAGGTTGTCATCGTCAAGGTCCAGCCGCTGGGTGGGATCGCTGCCGCACGTTCGATCATCGAAGCCTGCGGTCTGCCGGCTGTTGTGTCATCGGCATTGGAGTCATCTGTCGGATTGGCCGCCGGGGCCCAGTTGGCGGCCACGCTGCCGCGCACACCTGCGAGCCGGGAAATCCTGGGTGAGCACCCGGCCTGCGGTCTGGGTACTGGAAGGCTCTTCGCCGAGGATGTGGTGAGTGCGGATCTCAGCCTGAGTCCTGTCGACGGTCAGATCCCGGTGACGCGAATCGTCCCGGACCCACAGCGCCTGGAGAGGCTGGCGGTGGATCCGGGACGATTCGACTGGTGGGCGACGCGGCTGGAGGAGTGCTGGAGCGCTCTGCGACCGACGCTCAATTCGCGTTCTTGAGACTGCTCAGTTCGCGTTCTTGACGGCGTCGACGAACGTCTTCGCGGTCTTGGGAACCGCTTCCTCGTCCCCGGTATCGGCGATGTTGGCGGCGGTGACGATGTTGTTGCCGACGCGGCTGGTGACGGTGTCGGTGTCGAGGACGGTCTGACCGCCGGCACCGATCTTGGCACGGACGCCGACGCTCTCGTCAGCGCCTTCGACAGTGGCATCGAAGGACTCGTAGGACATCGTCATCTCGATGCCCTGTGACTTGATGGTCACGTCGCTGCACTTCTCGGCGACCTTGGTCGAGTTCTTCAGCTGTGAACCGGCGGCATCCTCGTCGGCCAGGCTCATGAGCGCGACGCTCATTGTGTTGTCCGCTGAGGTTCCAGCGAGGCTGGTGCCGTTGCTCGCCTCAGCGGCGTTGAGAGCAGACATTGCGAGGTCCTTGCACTCAGCAGGTTCGTACTCGGCGCTTTCGAGGGCCTTGATCGCTTCGCTGCCGGAAGCCGCCCCGATATCGACGGACTTGAACGACTGACCATCGACATCTGTGGATTCGATGATCTTCTTGAGCTGATTCTCGTCGAGCTGCTGTACTTCGGGGGTCTCTTCTGCGGCGGGCTGTGCGGCGCCGCCTGCTTCTTCGGCCTGACTGTCCTGGGAGTCAGCTCCCGAACAGCCTGTCAGTGCCAGTCCGGCGATGAGAGCGATGGCTGGGAGTACGCGTTTCATGGGTGACCTCTCGAAGTCAAGGTTCAATCAGATGGAGGAAAGACGGTCACGATGTTGTGACCGTTATAACCATAGACAGTAGGTGTCTGAGATCCGTCATCGACATGTGCCGATTCCGACACATCTGTTGTTTCCTCTGTGTCTTCGGCTGACCTTGCGGCTCGCAGCGAGGCGTCTGCTGGGGCAGGTCGTGGCGAGGTGTCTGATTCGATGGCTCGTGCCGGTGCCGACGATTCATCCGGCGTCGACGCGATGCGCACCGTCGTAACCTCGGACTGCCCCACCGTCGTGAAGTGCTGAGTGCGCTTGCCCGGAATGATCGGGTCGTGCATGGCTGCAGCCAAGCGCCCGGTGAACGTCAGGCGCCCCTTCTTGTCGGCGCGCTGCGGATAGTCGTTCGAGCCTGTCGGCCCGGTGACGGAGATGTCGTATCGGCGACCGGGTTCGTACAGGTCCGGCGTGCGTACCCGGAAGCTTCCGGTTCCAGTCAGGGAGAATCCAGCCGTGCTGACGGAGCCGAAGCACACGATCTGAGCTCGGCGTCGCGAGATCTCGACCCGCCATCCGTGGATATCGAAGAGGGCATGCCCGGTGAGATAGGAGAATTCGCCACCGTCTGCGACGCGGGGGCCACCTCGGCGGTCATCGACGCCGCCACTTCGGCGCTCGATGCTGCGGTGATCGGAGCTGGCATAGTCACGCTGACGTCGCAGGGTCTTCAGCCAAGCGCCGAGCTCTCGTTCCCAACTGTTCCAATTGTGCAGGCCAGTCGTGCGGGGAAACCACGAATGGCGGATGCCCAGCGAGTTCAATCGCGCAGAGAAGCGCTCGCCCTGCTGATTGACCATCGATTCGAGGAGGTCACGATCTTTTGACTCTTCGAGACTTCCGGACCCTGCACTGAGCCACAGGTTCAGGCCATTCAGGTTCTCCGCGAGGCCGTAGGGGGAGTTGGCGATCCATTCACTGCGGTCGGTGACGGGATCGCCGAACAGCGTCATCGACTTCGCGCCCTCCCGCATGGCGATGATGTCGAAGGCAGGGACCGCAGACAAAGGGTCGAGTGGGGAGGAGAAGGCTGCTGCCCAGCTGTAGCGGTCCGGGTGCCAGGCTGCGTATTTCATCGCCCCGTATCCGCCCATCGACAGTCCCGCCAGGAGCTGGTTCTCTGGTGCGAAGTCCACGGAGAAGGTCTTGCGCAGGAAGTCAGGGATCTCCTTGGTGTGGAAGGTCGGCCAGTCGTGGACCTCGCTGCCGACTGCCACACGAGAGTAGGTGCCGGCTCCCGCATCGGGCATGACGACCAGGAAGGGCGAGTCGAGTGTGAGCTCCTCGGCGGACCCGAAGTCCGTCCATGATCGGAAGTCGTCCCCGCCCCCGTGATAGAGGTGGATGACCGGGCTGATCTCCTGCGGAATTCCAGGCAGCAGCACGCGTACTCCGACGGTTCGACCGAGCGCGGGGGAGTAGATGAAGAACTCCCGCAGTCGGTTCGAGAGTTTGCGTTTGTCTCGGATATGCCATTTCCTCGCATCCTTGCCGCGAGGTTCAGGGCCGAGGAATGCACTGTTCTGGTCGAGGGTGGGGAAGCGTCCTCTGTGGGAGCGCGCGGCGGTCAGCGAACGGATTGCACGCGCTCCAACCGCGAAGAGAATCGATCGGCGCATGGGTCAACCGTAGGGAGTCAATGTGAACCGCAGGTGGGTTAGTGGTTGAATATCAGGTGATGTTGAATTCGAGCGCAGTGGCGCAGCAGATTGCCCGTGGGTTGGTTTCGTCGGGAGTCACCGAGGTCGTCATCGCGCCCGGGTCCCGTTCCGCACCATTGATCTATGCGCTCGCCCCTCTCGCCGAGGCGGGGGTGATCCGTACGCACGTGCGTATCGATGAGCGTGATGCCGGGTTCCTGGCGCTTGGCCTGGCACGGGGACTGCGCAGTAAGCAGACCGGTGTCGGTGCTGCTGGCGCTGTTGGCGGTGCTGCTGTCACCAGGGGCGCTGCTGCTGGCACCAGGGGCGCTGCTATTGGCGCTGGGGGTGCTGCTGGCGCCGTGGCGCTGGTGACAACGTCGGGTTCGGCTGTGGCCAACCTGCATCCTGCGGTGCTCGAGGCCTCCTACGGTCACCTTCCGCTCGTGGCGATCACGGCTGATCGTCCTGCTCGGATGCGGGGGACTGGTGCAAACCAGACGATCGACGACCAGTCGCAGGTGCTCAGCGATGTGCGCGCTCGAGTCGATGTGCCTGCCGGAAGTGCTGATGCACAACATCTGCTAGCCGAGGCGGTTGCGATCTCGCTGGGCACGGACACTGGTAAAGCTGGCCCCATCCAATTCAACGTGCAATTCGATGTGCCGCTGGTGCCGACTGTGGCGGAGCTCGCCGATTGGAATGCCACGGTGCAGACGCTGGCAGCAGCGGGGGCAGCGGAATCAGACGGGACAGTGGAATCAGAGGGGGCAGTGGAATCAGCGGCGGATGCTGCGCGCAGCGCCGCGAATACTTTGAGGAGCACCTCGGTCCGAATTCTTCCTGGCACGGTCATCGTGGCCGGTGATGCCGGCGGTCACTCTGCCCAGGCTCTGAAATCCTTGGCTGAGACTTATGCAATCCCAGTCCTGGCCGAGCCCTCGAGCCCTCTCACCCCTGCTCTGCGGAACTCACCTGCTGCAGTCCCGGCGCATGCCCGTGTGCTCAGCGAACGTGAGGACCTGCGATCAGCGATCCGCACCGCGATCGTGCACGGGAAGCCGACTCTGACCAGACCTGTCGCCGCGCTCCTTGCCGATTCCGAGGTGGTGGTTCAGCGGTTGCCCGATGATGTCGACGCGGTGTCGCTGACCGTGTCGCTCTCGGAGCCGGAAGTCAAGGAAGCCAGCGACAGCACCCGTCACGGAGATCGCGTCGGCGCCGAGGACCGCACAAGCGATACATTTTCGTGCGTCAGCGAAGACACGACGTGGCGCGACGAGTGGGTGAGAGCCGGCGAGGCGATCATTGCCGCTTCCCGGCATGAGCGCGAGCGTGCGGCCGCGTCGAAGCCGACGACCGCTCGGGCGATCACCGAGCATCTGGCCGGCCGCACCATCAACCTCTTTGCGGCGAGTTCGAATACGATCCGCTATCTCAGTGAGGCCACTGATGTGCGAGCGCGAATCCACGCGTCACGCGGGTTGGCCGGCATCGACGGCCTGATTTCGACCGCCACGGGGCTCTCCCTTGCGCTCGAAGAACAGGTCGTGCTGGTCATCGGTGACGTTGCAATGCTCCACGACGTGGGCGGCCTGCTCACGCCGAGCGCTGAAGTGGCCGGGAACGTGCTCATCGTCGTCCTCAACGACGATGGGGGTGCGATCTTCTCCGGGCTCGAACACTCGCAGGAGCATGTGGCACCGTATCTCGAAAGATATTTCACGGTTCCTCACGGCCGGGACTTCAGCGATCTCGCGACTGCCTATGGGTGGGAGTATTCGTGGGTGGGACCTCAGGACGAGTCGAGCCTGCTCAGCGACTTCATCGCAGAGTTTGAGAAAGCAGTCTGCGGTGTAGAGGACGGCAAAGCAGCGGACAGCCCACAAACGAGGGCCCCACAAACGCGGACGCACGGCCGTCGGATCATCGAAGTGGATCTGACCAGATCAATCTGACTGGAGCACTCCACCAGAGCAATCGGACGTGAGCAGAGGGACAGGGCAGAGGGACAGGGCAGAGGGACAGGACTGAGGGACTGACCCGAGGACCGTTCAGTGGAAAGAGCTTCAGCAATCGCGACCGCTGGCGGCTCTGGTGCCGCGGCAGTTAATCAGCCGGTGTCCCTCAGCATCAGCTCCTTGAAGAGTTCTTCGACGGGGCTCAGTCGAGGGAAGTCGACGACGTCTTCGTTCGCTTCCGGCGCGGATTTGCCGCTGGGGTGACTACCGGCTGCGCTGGGACTGCCGCAGCCGCCTGGGGCGTCAGTGTCTTTGACGTAGTCAGGTGCTGCGGAATCATCAGGGTCTGCGGGTTGGTCAGTGTCTCCCGAAGTGGTGTACTTTCTCGGCGGTGGGTGACCGAACTTGGTGACGAACGGGGGAGTGGCCGACTCGTACTCTTCACCGGTGGGGGTCGAGACGGTGAGGTCGTCGGCAGTCGCCTCGTGCTTCCACCCGGGGTGCTCCTTGGCATAGTTGCAGGCCGCACACAGTCCGGAGGCGTTGGACCACTGAGTCTCTCCGCCTTCGGCTACAGGATTCGCATGATCGGCGTGCTTGATCGGGGCGTCACACCATGGGGTCCGACACACGTCGTCGCGGAAGACCACCATGCGTCGCAGCAGGCCGCCGAATGTGCGCCTGCGTGAGTCCATGCCGACCAGCTGCCCTGTGTCTGGTGAAGTGAACATTCGGCGGATGAAGGACCGGGCCCGATTTGCCGCCAGGAAGTTCCGTGCTGTCTTTGCCGGCAGAGGCCCATAGCTCGGAATCCACGCAGGAACCTGTCCGTCAGAGAACAGACTTTCGGCCTCCATCACGATGTGGACCTCAGTGCGCACATCACCGGCAGAGTCCTGTCCCGTGAGCCGTTCGACGAAGATATCGGCCATCAGCTGATTGCGGCCGCGGTCGAAGTCCTGGCCGTTGAGTTTGTGCTCGGCGGCAGCGGCGTCCAGACTTTCAAACGCAGCAACGGCCTGCTGCAGAGGCAGAGTAGCGCTGAGCATCGCCATGCCGTTGTTCAGTGCGCTCAAGGACACATGGCGATTCGCGCTCGAAGCTTCGGCCCTTTCGTGCGCATTGTCGGAGGACACGTTGGCCGCCAGGGAGCGGGCTTCGGTGCGTAGCCGGCGACTGCCGGCAACGGAGGCACGGTCTTTGAGCTCTTCGTCGACGAAGAGACGCTCGCCGGGAGTGAGCCAAGCCGTCTCATCGGCGATGATGCGAGCTTTGGCTTCGGAGATGGAGCCGTCGGCCAGCGCCTCGTAGGTGCGAGGCAGGTCGTTGACGACAGCTTTGGACGTTGAGAGAAACTTGCGCCCCGTCGCGGGTGAGACACGTTTGGCCAGTGCGATCTCGTTGCCTGCGTACTTCCCCTGTTCGCGTTTGGGCACGTCGTTGGCAGCATCTTCGCGCTGGCGGTGCCTATGGAAGGCGACGGCTTCACGGGCTTGAGCGGCGGCGGCCGCGGACGTGAGCTCCTCGAGCGCGCGGATGCGGGTCTGGGCCTCCCACGCATCGTCTGCTGGCTCGAGGTCACGCAGAGTCGTGCACCACCGGTCGATATCGGTGGTGATGCCCGGAAGCCGGGCCCACGATCCGGGGCCCCGATAATCGGGGTGGTCCGGGTCATCCGCAGGATGCGTGAACATGTGAAGAGACTATGCCGAGCCACTGACACAGCCACTGACACGAAAAGTCAAAACCTTGACACAATGTCAAGGCAGGTGAGGTCCGGCCCAGGCGGTGAAACTGTGTCGAAGCTACGAAGCTACGAAGCTACGAAGCTACGAAGCTACGAAGCGGCCAGACTGCGACACGGTCAGCGTCCTATTCCAACCCCAGCGCACGGCGCATCGGAGCGAATTTCGCTTCAGTCTCGGCCACCTCGGCGAGGGGATCCGAATCGGGCATGATGCCGGCACCGGCGAACAGACGGATCCGATTGCGGTCCTCGAGCTGTCCGCAGCGCAGGGCGATTCCGAACTGACCGTTGCCCTGGTCGTCCATCCACCCCACGGGGCCCGAATACCGGCCGCGATCGAGTGGTTCCAACTCGTCCACGTGGGCAACTGCGCTGGCCTGCGGATACCCGCCGACGGCCGCGGTCGGATGCACAGCGGCCGCGATGTCGAGGGCATTGAGGCACGAGTCCTCCGGCAGGTGGGCCGAAGCATCCGATGCCGAGTGGATGACGTTGGCCAATGGCAGAAGGTGCGGCCGCTCGTCGACGGTGACATCATCAGCGACGAGTCCGAGGCTGCGCTGGAGCGAGGCGATCGCGAAGGCATGTTCGGTGCTGTCCTTGTGAGCGCTCAACAGCTTCCTGGCAGCGGGCATCTCGGCCGTCGGGTCGTTCTCCACCCGATACGTGCCCGCGAGCACGCGCGAGGTCACCCGGTTGTTCTCGACGCCGATGAGCAGCTCCGGCGTGGAACCGATCAGGCCGGCGACATCGAAGGTCCAGCAGCTGGGGTAGCTGCGGTTGAGTGCACCAAGCACGGACCGGACGTCGATGTCATCGTCGGTGGTGACAAGCTCATCACGGGCCAGCACGATCTTGCGCAGCGTGGAATCGTCGGCGAAGGCGTCCACCTCAGCGGAGTCTCCGACTGGCGTGAGCATGTGCGAGACCTTCGCGACCAGGTCCGCCCAGGAAGCGCTGTCGAGGTCGCCGGGGGAGGCCGTCGCCGAGGTGACTCGGCGCAGCGGTTCGGACTTCAGTACCGGCGGGGTGGGGGTGCTGCCCTCACCGATGATCGACGTCATCCACACGCGACCACCTCGGCGTCCGAGCACGAATTCGGGGACGTGGATGAGGGAATCGACCTCCGATTCGCCCGAGTAGGCGACGGTGGCGAAGCACATCAGTCCAGAGCCGAGCAGGTCGACCTCGTCCTCGATGGTCGCGGCGTCCGTGATGGCCTTCCACGCCTCGGAGAGCTCGGTGAAACGATCGCGGCCGCGGGCACGGATGCGCAGCGTGCGGCCGAAGCCGATGAGGCCAGATGTGTCGCGGACCCAGCAGGAGAACGCCGAGGTGGGCAGGAGCTCCAGCGTCTGTTCGACGGTCGTGGGCAGTCCGGATTCAAAGGGGAATCCAGGTCCGGGTTCGACGTCGTCGACGAAGCGAGATCGCACGTGCAGGCGCGGTGGCGCGGTGCGGATGTCAGAGGTATCGAAGGTCGTAGTCATTTCAGGCCCACTCTAGTCGAGGATTTCGGCACGACGATGATGACTGTGGCCAGTTCCACACCGCGCAGAGCATGGAAACGGGTCCGCGAATTCGCCCCCCGGCATCAGGTGTTGAGAGAATAGTGCCATGAACCGTGCTCAGCTGGACAAGCAGCCCGCCGACGTCGCGTCGATGTTCGACGACGTCGCCTCCCGTTACGACCTCACCAACGATGTGCTCACCTTCGGTCTGGCGCGTACCTGGCGTCGGACGGTTGCGCACTCGGTGGCTGCCGGACCCGGAGAACGCGTCCTCGATCTCGCGGCCGGCACGGGAACGTCGTCGATGACATTCACCCATCATGGCGCCGAGGTGGTCGCCGGTGACATCTCACAGGGCATGCTCACCGAGGGGCGACGTCGCCACCCGAAGATCGACTTCATCTACGCCGATGCGATGGATCTGCCGTTCTCCGACGCCAGCTTCGACGTCGTCACCATCTCCTTCGGTATCCGCAACGTCAACGACGTCGACACCGCGTTGGCAGAGATGCTGCGCGTGCTCAAACCCGGTGGCCGACTCATCATCTGCGAGTTCTCGACACCGACGTTCGACCCCTTCAGCCTCGTCTACAAGGAATACCTGATGCGCGCGCTGCCCGCCGTGGCGAAGGCCGTGTCCTCGAACCCCGAGGCCTACGTCTACCTTGCCGAGTCGATCCGTGCCTGGCCTGACCAGGACGAATTTGCGCAGCAGATCCTCGGTGCCGGCTTCGACCAGGTCAAGCACCGCAACCTCACGGGCGGAATCGTCGCCATTCACCACGCACTCAAGCCGGGCGCCGAACGCTGACCATGAACAACTTCGAGGCCGAGGTCATCGTCGTCGGGGCGGGCCCTGCCGGATCCGCCATCGGCACTTACCTGGCGCAGGCCGGCCATGAGGTCATCATCCTGGAGAAGTCCGAGTTCCCACGGGACAAGATCTGCGGCGATGCTCTGACCCCGCGTGCGGTCAAGGAGGTCGGGTTCCTCGGGATGGAGACCCCCGAATCCGAGGGATGGCACAAGAACAGAGGCCTGCGTCTCATCGGTGGCGGGCACCGTTTGGAGATCGATTGGCCCGAGATCGACGGCACCCCGAACTATGGTCTGACGAAGCCGCGGATGGGCATGGATGAGGCCTTTGCCCGCCACGCCCAACGCAGCGGTGCCCGCCTGTTCGAGCAGGTCAAAGCCATGTCCCCGGACATCGGCGTTGATGGCTGGATCAAAGGAATTCATGCCTCCGGAACCGACCACCGCGGCCGTCGGGTCGGACCTGAGGCTTACTTCAGCGCCCCGATCGTGATCGCTGCGGACGGCGTCTCCTCACGTCTGGCAGTGGCCATGGGCCTGGAAAAGCGAGACGACCGCCCGATGGGTGTGGCCGTGCGCGCCTATCATTCCTCGCCGAGGCATGCCGACGACTACATCGAGAGCTGGGTCGAGATGCGCTCGAGCAATTCGGCGGGCGAATCCGAGGTTCTGCCCGGGTACGGCTGGCTCTTCCCGCTGGGTGACGGCACGATCAACATCGGTGCCGGTCTGCTGGATTCCTCACCTCAGTTCGGCTCCGTGGACTTCCGGGCGATGATGGGGCAGTGGATCGCGGATATGGGACACGAATGGGGCATCGACGAATCCACCTCGTTGGGCCCGATCAAATCCGCAGCGCTGCCGATGGCCTTCAACCGCACCCCGCACTTCCACAAGGGGCTCCTGCTCGTCGGCGATTCGGGTGGGATGGTCAACCCCTTCAACGGGGAGGGCATCGACTATGCCCTTGAATCCGCACGACTGGCCGCCGAGGTGATCTCCACCTATTCCCGCTACCCGCAGCGCGTGATGCGGGAGAAACTGCAGGAATACCCGGCGCTGGTGGGTGATTCCCTGGGCGGCTACTTCACCCTGGGGCGCGTTTTCTCCGCCATTATCGGCCACCCTGCACTCATGCAGTTCGGAATCAAGTACGGTATGGGTGTTGAGGTTGTGATGGAATTCGTCGTGAAATTATTGGCGAACCTCTACCGCGACCCGAAGGTCTCTGAGGCCGATCTCATCGACCGGGTGATTGCAGCTCTCACCCGAATCGTGCCGGCTACCAGCAATGCCTGAGCTCACCAGCGACTACGACACTGACTACGATGAATGACGAGGACATGAGCCACCTAGCCTCTCCGGCGACTTTTATCGGTGCCGATGCCCAGCTTGCGGCGGATATCTCCACTCAGTTGGAAGCCGTCGAGCGCAGGCTCTACGAAGTGACCGCGCAGACGCGGAAGCTGCCGGACACCACATCCAAACATCTCCTCGCAGCTGGTGGCAAGCGTGCTCGTCCCAATCTCCTGCTGCTCACGGCACGCCTCGGCGAGGCTGATCGTGAGGAGATCATCGACGCTGCCGTCGCCGTGGAACTCATCCACTTAGCCTCCCTGTATCACGATGATGTGATGGACGATGCCCCGGTTCGCCGAGGTGCCCCGGCCGCTCACGAGGTGTGGGGCAATTCCGTTGCCATCCTCACCGGTGATCTCCTGTTCTCGAAGGCTTCGGGAGTGACGGCGAAGCTCGGCCCCGAGGCCGTTACGGTTCAAGCCGAGACCTTCGAAAGACTCGTCCTGGGCCAGCTCAACGAATTCGCGGGCCCACCCGAGGACTCGGACGCGATCGATCACTACATCCAGGTGCTCGCGGACAAGACAGGATCTCTCATCGCCACCTCGGCGCAGTTCGGGGTCATGTTCTCACTCGCGGATCAGGCGCTGGCCGAGCCTGTGCGGGTCTTCGGTGAACGTGTCGGCATCGCCTTCCAACTCGCCGATGACATCATCGACCTGACGGCGGCTTCCTCGGTGTCGGGCAAGACCCCCGGCACTGATCTGCGCGAAGGCGTTCCGACCTTGCCGGTGCTCTATGTCCGGGCCGCTGCGGCCGACGGCGACAAGGCGGCCGCCGAGGTGGTCGAACTCCTCGACGCGGATCTGACCACCGACGAAGCGCTCGAGTCTGCCCGTGCTGCCTTGGCCGCTCACCCGGTGACGGTCCGAGCACGCGACGAGGCGACTCGCTGGGCCGAGGACGCGAAGGCAGCGCTGGCCCCCGTCCCCGAAGGACTGGTCAAGGAGTCGCTGTTCGCGTTCGCCGATTCGGTGGTCTCACGCACAGCGTGAGGATCTGATCCTTGACGAGCCAGGCGGTCGCTGAAGCAGGAGGTCGTCGGCGACTGACCACTGTCGACTGGGTCGGACTCGGCGTGCTCGTGATCTTCCTCATCATCGGCCTGAGCTGGTCGAAGTGGATGCCCTATTGGGACAAGGCCTGGACGATGAGCCAGACGTCCGTTTGGGATGGCAGTCCACTGTTCGAAGCTGCTGGGGACACGTTCTCCTTGGCTGGAGCCTGGGACTTCACCTTGGTGTACTTCATCGCGGTGTGGAAGGCCCTGCTCGTGGCGCTCGTAGTGGCTGCGGCCATCGATGCCCTGGTGCCGCGTGATTGGCTGCTGAGGGTGATGAATCGTCGCACCCACACCAGCCAGTCACTCGTCGGCGCGGTGATGTCGCTGCCGTCGATGATGTGCACCTGCTGCGCGGCCCCGGTGACCGCAGGACTGCGGAGTTCGGGCGTTATGCGAAGCGCCGCCTTGGCCTACTGGGTGGGCAATCCGCTTCTCAACCCTGCAGTTCTGATCTTCCTTACGCTCGTCCTGCCCTGGCAGTACGCTCTCACCCGATTTGTGTTCGGAATCCTCATCGCAGTCGGTGCCAGCGCGCTCATCGGCCGGTGGATCAAGGGGCGCGTCGAGGCGGTTCCCGAACAGAGTCCGGAGCCGCCGAGGATGTCGTCTCTACCCCAGCGCTACCTGCGATCGCTGTCGAAATTCACGCTCATCCTCGTGCCCGAGCATCTTGCTCTGGTCTTCGTCATCGGACTCATCAGTCCATGGCTGTCGGGAGTGTACGGGCTCGAGGCTCAGGTCGGTGCTCTCGCAGTGCTCATCGCTGCTGTTGTGGGCACACTCCTGGTGATCCCGACAGGGGGCGAGATTCCCATCATCATTGCGCTGCTCGCCGCAGGGGTGGGAGCGGGCACTACCGGAGCCCTGCTGATTGCACTCCCGGCACTGAGCATCCCGTCGATGGTGATGGTCGGAAAGTCCCTCGGCTGGCGCACCACCACCGCTATGGGCAGTGCTGTCGCCCTCGGAGGGGTGCTCTCCGGGGTCGTGCTCATGTTCGCAAGCTGATTCGAATGCTCGCGAGCTGATTCGATCAGAGACGGTCAGCTGTTTTCAGACAGTCAACCGACGCAGAGTGAGGTACGAACCCGCGGCGAAGACCACGCCCAATCCCAGGGCCCAGAGCGTCAGTCCCATGCTCTGAGTCTCGAGGACCCACATCCATACCTCGAGCCAGGCTCCGTTGAGGCTGATGAGTGCGGCGCCGCTCAACAGGACGAGTGCGATGACGAGCAGCGCGGTGGTGAGGATGAGAGCTCCGAAGCGCTTGTGCACGATGGCGAACCAGAAGCCGAGGATGAACACGAGCATGGTGAGGGCGAAGTAGGTCAGCCCCGCTGCGAACGGCCCACCCTCCCACACCCAGGGGAGGTAGGCGAAGAACCCGTTGATGCCGTAGCCTTCAGTGGCCTGTTCGATGAGACCGAGGAGGACGAAGACGGTGGATATCGCAGCGGCGCTGATGCCGGCTGCGGTCAGTGATCCGAGATAGAACTCCCGACGTGTGAGGCTCATGGCCTGCGAGAAGTAGAAGGTCAGATTCATCGCCTGCGCTCCGACCACGGCGAAGTACCACAGAGGTGCCTGGGATCCACCACTGTACATCGGCCCTTCGACTCCGGAGGCGGCGATGATCCAATAGATCAGCAGCGTGATCAGCCAGACTCCGCTGAGCACGATGACTGGTACCCAGACGAAGGTCTGAGTGTTCATGAAATGGAGCCGGACGACACCGAGTATCCGACTCTTCGAACGAGTCGAGTGCTGATTGCCGAGTGCTTCTGTGGTTGCGGTCATGACTGAAGACTCCTGACATCAGTGTCGGTGAGGGGACCGGTGTTCTCATCCTCGTTCGAGGAAGTGGTGTCTGCCTGTGTGGTGCGCACGATGAGCTGCTGAAGCGATACCGGAGTGAGATCCAGATTCGCGTCGGCAATGAACTCACGATCGACGTCGGAGAGCTGACCGAGGATCGTCACCGACGACACACGCCCCAGCGCTTCCCGGTGGATGACCTCTCGACCGGCGACCAGACGCTGAACCGAGTCAGCATCTCCGACGATGTTGACTGCGCGTGTGCGTGCCTCTTCCGTGGACTCATCCATGATGATCCGGCCGCGATCGATGACGATGACATTCTCAATCAGGTTGGCCACCTCGTCGATCAGATGACTCGACAGCACAATCGTTCGTGGGCACTCCGCGTAATCGGCGATGAGGCGGTCGTAGAACATCTGTCGAGCTACTGCGTCGAAGCCGAGATAGGGCTCGTCGAAGAAGGTGATCTCCGCCCGAGACGCCAAGCCGATGATCACTCCTACTGCCGACTGCTGACCCCGGGAGAGCTTCTTGATCGGTGTCTTCAGGGGAAGACGGAAGTCGTCGATGAGCTCCTCTGCCAAGGACTGGTCCCAGCAGGGGAAGAACAGGCGAGCGGTGGCGATTGCGTGTTTCGCTGTGGCGTCCTCGGGATATTTCTGACTCTCCCGTACGAAACACATCCGATTGAGGACGCGAGCGTTCTCGTAGGGATGCTCACCGAAGATCTCGACATCGCCGCTTGTGGCGAAGTTCTGCGCGGTGAGAATGGACATCAGAGTGGTCTTGCCGGCACCGTTGCGGCCGAGGAGGCCGTAGATCGAGTCCTTTTCGATAGACAGACAGACGTTATCGAGGGCGGTGGCGTGCTTGTACTTCTTGGTGAGGTCGCGTGCGTCGATGACGGAGGTCATTTTCATCCCTTCGCGGTAGTGGGGCCCAGGCGGCGTGAAGTGCCGAGTTCTCTTGAGTGGTCGGCGATGAGGGCGATGACTTCATCGCGGTTGAGTCCTAGCCTGCTGGCTTCTGAGAGCAGCGGGGCGATGAATTTGTCGGAGAAGGTGGACTTGTATTCATTGATGAGCAAGGTTCGGGCTCCTTCCTTCACGAACATTCCGATTCCGCGCCGTTTCTCGAGAACTCCTTTGGCAACGAGCTGGTTCACGCCCTTGGCGGCGGTCGCGGGATTGATCGAATAGAAGCTTGAGAGTTCGTTCGTCGACGGTGCCCGAGACATCTCCGGCAGAGTGCCGTTGATGATCGAATCCTCGACCTGTTCGGCGATCTGTGCGAACAGTGGTTTGGCTTCGTCGATCACATCAGCTCCATGTGTATTGGTTAGTTACATAACTAATGAACCATGTAGGTGATTGACTTGTCAAGAGTGCGCCGATTTCGGGGACGATTGAAAGCCGGTCTGCAGCGATGAGCGAAGCTGGGAGTGGGGAAGTGGCTAGAGCCTGCGGTGGCTTTGGCGGATCATGTCGACGCTGAGCAGGACGACGGCGATCCAGATGACGAAGAATCCGATCCAACGGGTCGTCGACATCATCTCACCGAGGATGAAGACTCCGGTGATGAACTGCATCGTCGGGGTGATGTACTGCAGCATCCCGACCCACGACAGCGGAATTCTTCTTGCCGCAGCACTGAAGAGAATGAGTGGAATCGCCGTGGCCGGGCCGGTGATGAGGATGATGATGACGTGGCTGGCACCGAACCCGGTGAACGTGGAGAGACCCTGTGCACCGAGGACGATAAGGAAGATCAGGCTGGGCACGGACAGCACTGCACTCTCGATAGTCATGCCTTCGAGGGCTCCGACCCGATTGCCGACCTTGTTCTTCACAAGTCCGTAGAGACCGAACGAGATGGCTACAGTGAACGAGAGGTAGGGCATCCGACCGAGGCCGATGCCGACGATGACGACGGCGATGAAGCCGAAGCCCACAGCAGTCCACTGCAGCGGACGCAGCTTCTCACCGAGGAAGATCACGCCCAGGCCGATCGAGATGAGCGGATTGAGGTAGTAGCCAAGTGACGCCTCGACGAGGCGGCCCGTTTCGACGCCATAGATGAACGTCGTCCAGTTGACCGCGATGAGCACCGAGGCCAGGGTGAGCAGCCAGAAGGTCGAACCTGAGCGCACCACATCCCAGGTGCGTCTGAAGCCGCCGGTGAACGTCAGCAGGATTGCGCAGAAGAGCAGCGACCAGACGACCCGGTGCGAAACGAGCTCCAGGGCCCCGGTCGGGGCTGCCGCGGCGAAGAGCAGGGGGATGAGCCCCCACAGCAGGTAGGCGGAGAGTCCGTTGATCAGCCCGGCACGGCGGAAGGCGTTCTCGTCGGGGGCTGAATCTGCGATCACACACAGAGTCTAGTGAGTCGCAGCAGCCTGTCGGACCGCCGGTGACAGGGACTAGCCCAAATGCGGTCGTCGTCGGTTCTGCTGGACCATGTCCGTGCACAGCAGGATGACGGCGATCCAGATGATGAGGAACCCGATCCATCTCGTCGCCGACATCGCCTCACCGAAGAGTACGACGCCGAGGACGAACTGCATCGTCGGTGCGATGTACTGCAGCATTCCCACCCAGGACAGTGGAATTCGCCGGGCGGCTGCGCCGAAGAGGATGAGCGGGATCGCCGTCAGCGGTCCTGTGGCCAGGAGCAGGACAACGTGCCAAGGCCCGAATCCGATGAATGTTCCAGTGCCCTGCACAGCGAGATAGGCGAGGAAGGCGAGGCTGGGAATGGTGAGTACCGCGGTCTCGACGGTCATGCCTTCGAGCGCACCGACCTTCCCCCCGACCTTGTTCTTCACCAGTCCGTAGAGGCCGAAGGAGAGCGCCACGGTGAGCGCCAGATAGGGAAAGCGGCCGATCCCGATGCCGACCACGATTACTGCTGCCGCTCCGAAACCCACCGCGGCCCACTGCAGCGGGCGCAGCTTCTCCTTGAGGAGGATGACGCCCAGGCCGATCGAGATGAGCGGGTTGAGGTAATAGCCAAGCGAGATTTCGACGAGGCGGCCGGTTTCGATGCCGTAGACGTAGGTTGTCCAGTTCACAGCGATGAGCACGGATGCCAGAGCAAGCAGCCAGAAGATCTTTCCCGAGCGCATCACCAACCAGGTGCGGACAAAGCCCTTGGCGAAGAAGAGGAGGATGGCGCAGAAGATCAGCGACCAGATGATCCGATGGGCGACGATCTCGAACGCGCCCGTCGGAGCCGCAGCGGCGAAGAGCAGGGGAATGAGACCCCAGATGATGTAGGCAGCGGTTCCATATCCCAGTCCGACGCGTCGGAGGGCAGATTCTTCGGGTGCAGAGGCGTTCACAGGCCGAGTCTAGGCAACGCACAGGAAGCTGGCGATTCCGACTGATGCCTGAGATGAAGCCGAAGGTCGAGATGCGAGCTTCGTCACGTGTTTGTTAGGAGGACCTTCTTTGCCGATACAATCGGAGATGACTTACTAGAGAGGTGTGAGAATGACGCGTCCCTTCCGCGTGGCCATCGTGGGTGCCGGACCCGCAGGCATCTACGCTGCCGACCTGCTGACCAAGGCTGATCGTGACTTCGAGGTCAGCATCGACCTCTTCGAGCGTCTGCCGACTCCGTTCGGATTGGTCCGCTACGGAGTCGCTCCTGACCACCCACGGATCAAGGGCATCATCAACGCCCTGATCAAGGTCCTCGACCGCGGTGATATCCGTTTGTTCTCGAACGTCGAATACGGTGCCGACATCGCCTTGGGTGAGCTGACGGATCGCTATGATGCGGTGATCTTCTCCACCGGCTGCTTCATCGATGCCTCGTTGAGTCTTCCAGGTGTCGATCTGCCCGGTTCCTATGGCGCCGCTGATTTCGTCAACTGGTACGACTCGCATCCGGATGTGGCTCAGACCTGGCCTTTGGATGCGGAGAAGGTCGCGGTCATCGGCAATGGCAATGTTGCTTTGGATGTGGCGCGTGTGTTGGCGAAGCAGGCTGATGATATGCACACGACGGAGATTCCTGATCATGTCTACGAGGGTCTGAGGTCCTCGAAGGTCACGGATGTGCATGTGTTTGGTCGGCGTGGTCCTGCGCAGGCGAAGTTCACCCCGTTGGAGCTGCGTGAGCTGGGGCATGTCAAGGATGTCGACATCATCGTCTATCCCGAGGACTTCGAGTTCGATGAGGGGTCGCTTGCTGCTATCGAGTCGAACAATCAGACCAAGCAGGTTGCGAAGACGCTGACGGACTTCACGATGCGTGAGCCGGTGGGAGCCAAGCGACGTCTGCACCTGCACTTCCTCCATTCCCCGGTGACCATCCTCGGCGAGGACAAGGTCACGGGGCTGCGCACGGAGCGGATGGAACTCGACGGATCCGGTGGAGTCAACGGCACCGGCACCTTCCATGATTGGGAGATCGACGCCGTGTACCGCGCCGTCGGCTATGCCGGCACAGCACTTCCGCAGCTGCCCTTCGACTCCGGCCGGGGAGTCATCCCGAACCATGAGGGTCGGGTCGTCGACGCAGATGACCAGACGGTCTCTGCCGATGCAGACGTGGTGCAGGGCGTGTATGCGACTGGTTGGATCAAGCGTGGTCCTGTCGGCCTGATCGGTCACACGAAGGGTGATGCCCTGGAGACGATCGGTCATATCCTCGATGACCGCGCCGCCGGTGTCCTGACGGAGCCTGTGTATCCGGATGACTCTGCGATCGTCGAACTGCTCGAGGCCAAAGGCGTCGACTACGTGGATTGGGAAGGCTACCATCGCGTGGAGACAGCAGAGAAGGCGCTCGGCGAAGCCGAAGGTCGTGAGCGAGTGAAGATCGCAACTCGCGAGGGTATGCTCTCCGAGGCCCGCAGCCACCTGCAGGCGGAAGCGGCCAGCCAGCCCGCATCGGGCCACTGACTTCGACGAGCCACTGAGTCAGACAAAGCACTGAGTTCGACAAGGCACTGAGTTCGACAACTCAATCCAGAAATCTGCGAGCGCGTCACCGTATCGGTGGCGCGCTCGTGGTTTGATGGGAGCAGTGAGGACCCTGTGACAGAGGAGGTACGGTGAGCGCGGATTCGGCGATGAGGGAAGTGGTCTCACAGGCCTATGCGCAACGGCGCGACGCCTGGGAATCTGCTGCCGTGCGAATCAAACACTGGCTCAAACAGCAGCAGAAGGGTCTCCTGAAAGACAAGGACATCTCCCGCCTTGACGTCGACGGGCATCGCATCAAGGATCCGGCTCGCACCATCGCCAAGCTCGTCGAAAAGACCGCCGACGACCCGGAGCTGCGGATTTCCTCTCCACGTGACGTTGAGGATCACATCCGAGACATCGTCGGAGTCAAGGTGCTGTGCAAATCACCGCGCGACCAGAAGATGATGTTCGACTCGCTCAGAGATCCGGAGCAGCTGGGCGCCTTCGTTCTCATCGAGCAGAAGAACTACGTTGACCCACCAAAGCCCAGCGGCTACCGGGCCTGCCATGTGACCCTGCAGATTCCCTCCGACCAGGGTGCGCCGGTCTTCGCAGAGATCCAAGTCAAGACCAGGCTCCAAGACGCCTGGGGCGAGCTGACTCACGAGGATATGTACAAACCCGGCGCGGCGATGAAGCCCAGTGAGCTGCACGGTGAGTTCGCCCGGGCGATGGCGAACATGCTCGCAACTGTCGATGACATGGCCGATACCCTCGCAGTCGAACTCTCTGCCCTGACGAACCCCGACCTCGACACCGGTGTGCCCTCGGCCACCGACTCCACGATCGAGGTGAAGGTGAGGGCCACGGGCCCGAAGTACGCGCTGGCGGTCGACGGCGATGGCCGTCAAGGTCTCATCCCCGCCTTCGCCGTCCGCAAACTCAGCGACTCCAAGGGCACGATCAAGGTCAACGACTTCGTCAGCGTCGACGACCGCCTGCGCGTCACCGTCGAAGAGGATTCAAAGGGCCTGTACTACATCCCGAGGGAACTGGCGTGAGCTCAGATTCGGCATCAGATCATTTCTGGAACGTCTGCTCCATAAATAATTGTGGAGCAGACGCTCTACAATGCAAGGGTGGAAGCGAATAGCCGTGGACGGCCACTCGAGTTCGATCGAGCCCGGGCCCTGCTCGACGCCGCACGATTGTTCTGGCGCCTCGGCTACAGCGGAACGTCGACTCGGCACCTGAGTTCGGCGATCGGTATCTCGACGTCGAGCCTGTACTCGGCATTCGACAGCAAGTCCGGACTGTTCGACGAGTGCGTTCGGGTCTACGCCCGGCGCTACACCGCTCTGTACGAACAGGCGGTCGCCGCGCAGTCCATCAGGACCGTCGTCGATGAGCTGCTGAGATCCTCGGTCATCGAGTTCACTCAACCCGCGGATTCGCACCCCGGTTGCCTCATCACCAGCGCAGTCATGTCAGAGGTGCCGGCGACGCGCAAGGCGCGCGGAGACATATCCACCATGCTGACGGAGAACGAACGCCTTCTCCGAACTCGCCTCACCAGAGCGATTGACGAGGGCGAGATCCTGGGCGGAACCGACGGTGATGTCGTCGCCGGCTTTGTGCAGGCGATCTGGCACGGTCTGGCTGTCCAGGCGAAACACGGTGTCAGACGCAACGAGCTGCTGCGGGTCGCCGATTTCTCGCAGAGGGCCATGTGGTCGACCTACTCGAGGTGAGCTCCGCCTTGTGTCATCGGGCCTGTCGGTCCACGCGATTGCCAGGGTCTTCACCGCGGTGACCTTCTCCTCGGCCGCGGAGGGCGGCGAAGCCTCATGAACGTTCAGATCGGTCTCGGCTGACACCGCGTGGGGAGTATCCACCACCGAAGTCGAGGTGGAGACGCTGAGTGATTCGCGATCACAGTCCTGCAGGACCGACAAGCTGGTGGACAGGTTGTCGGCCATAGCAGTGCAGCCGTCGATGATACCGGCGACGAGGTGGACTGAGGTTGGAGTCTCCGCGGCGATGCGGCATGCATAGTCCGGATCGGACGCGCGGGTGGCTGCTGAGACGTCCACACCAAGGGCATCGATGCCAGAATGCGCCAGCGCGGACAACCCTGCTCGCAGACTTCCGTGCGGGGCCGTGACGAAGATCTGCGGGCGAGTGTTCGACCTGTTCAGGGCGGTGTAGGCACGGGAGGCGGCCTCGGCGAGCTCGGAATCGGAGTGTTCGTCGAAGTCGGTCACGAGAGCAGGTTCGTCCAGCTGAACCCAGTCGACTCCTGCCGCGGCGAGAATGCTGATGACGTCGAGGTAGGCGACAGTGAGTTCGTCGAGCCGGTCGAACGCCGAGATGTTCGTGTCTGGGCTGGTCTTCGACAGGGCCAGCAGGGTCACGGGACCGACAAGGACAGGTCGGATCGTGTGACCGGCGCCTCGTGCCTCCGACACCAGCGAGAGAAGGTGCTGGGGCCGGGCCCTGAACGGGGTGGAATCCTTGAGTTCCGGCACCAGATGGCGATAGTTGGCATCGAACCACCCGTCGACCCCCAGGAGCGTTCGCTGCCCCGTGGCCCGTGCCGCGGCGAAGTATTCATCGAGGTCGAAGTCGGTGCCGGTGGGCTGCGACTCGATGAGTCCGACGCTCAGGGCAGTGTCGAGGACATGGTCGCAGTGGCTGTAGGAGGCGGGGATCGAATAGTCCTCGTCCAAACCAAGCTCCCGCAGGCGACTGTAGGTGTTCAGCCGCAGGGAGCGCATGCACTGTGAGAAACCCTCGGCATCGATGCGGCCTGCCCAATAGTTCGCGAGAGCCTTCGTCTGCTCACGATTCGGGCCGATGTGCGGATAGCCGATGACGGTGGCTGTGGGGAATGTGCTGGACATGCCGCCATCCTGCCGCCGTGCGCGGGGCGGCGGTGGGGCAGGCGACCATCGCCGACACCTGCCGTCATAACCAGCTCAGAGGGCGTCTCGAGCCGACAGACAACGACTTGAACTGTCAGACACCGTCTTATTGAGACATGCTGGCCGCAGAGAGGACCAATGATGGGGGCAAGCGGGGATGCGGGTGAGGGGAGTGCTGCTTACCGATCGTTGCGACTCAGCGGTAGTTGACGAACTGCAGGTCGAGATCGAGATCCTTGCCCTTGAGCAGGGCGATGACTTCCTGCAGGTCGTCGCGCTTCTTCGAGCTCACGCGCAGCTCCTCGCCCTGGATCTGTGCCTTGACGCCCTTGGGGCCCTCGTCTCGGATGTACTTCGAGATCTTCTTCGCATTGTCTTTGTCGATGCCCTCTTTGAGGCTGGCATCGATGCGGTATTCCTTGCCCGAAGGATAGGGTTCGCCGTCTTCGAGGGACTTCAGCGAGATGCCGCGCTTGACCAGCTTCGACTGGAAGACGTCGAGGATCGCCTTGACGCGGTCCTCGCTGACGGCCTTCATCTGGATGGCTTCTCCGGTCCAGGCGATCGAGGCGTCGGTGCCGCGGAAATCATAGCGTGAGTTGATCTCCTTGGCGGCCTGGTTCAATGCGTTGTCGGCCTCCTGCCGGTCGACCTTGCTGACGACGTCGAATGAGGATTCGCTGGCCATGAATGCTCCTTGTGTGGTGAGAAGATGGACGAGTATCTGGTCACCGAGTGTAGTCGAGACGCATAATTGTGATCTGCGTCTATCGAGTTGGTGATTCGGGGTGGGTGCTTGTAGTATTTTCAAGTGCTCATCGAGCACACACTGCGGCAGATTGCCCGAGCGGCCAAAGGGAGCTGACTGTAAATCAGCCGGCATTGCCTTCGAAGGTTCGAATCCTTCATCTGCCACGCAGAAGTGAGAAGCCCCGTGATCTTCGGATCACGGGGCTTCTTCGCATTCACCCCCATTGCGCGGCCCCCGGCGCTTCTCTACTGTGGAAGAAAAGCCGAATGGAATCGTCGCCATGAACGAAGAACAGCCTCCCCGCCGCATAGGTTCGCTCGAGGATCGCAACGCCATCGTCGAATCCGCTCTGGACAAAGCGATCAGACGCGGCGACTTCGATGACCTGCCCGGTCTTGGCAAGCCCCTATCCGGTCTCCACAACTCGGAAGATCCCGACTGGTGGGTCAAGGCGAAGATGGATCAGGAAGACATGAGCGGCGTGGCTCCCGCAGCCTTCCAGCTGCGCAAGGAGAACGCCGTCCTCGAGGACACGCTCGATGCCTTTTCGAGGGAGGCCGACGTGCGCAGCTATCTCGCCGGGTTCAACGATCGTGTCCGTGACGCCATTATGGATCTGCGCGAGGGACCGCCCGTGTTCACCCCGCCCCGGAAGGTCGAGGATGAGGTCGCGGCCTGGCGCCGACGCCGAGCTGCGAAGCCTGCGCCAACGCCGAACCCGCCCCCGACCCCGACCACAGGTCAGGGCGAGGAGCGGGAACATCCTCGGCGGTGGTGGCAGAGGAAGCGGAGCTAGATCTCCGCGCGCAGACGTTCGAGGGCCAGGTGACACAGCAGTGCCGCCTGATCGCCGAGCACTGTGTCGTCGAAGATGACGAAGGGGGAGTGGTTGTCGCCCTGCCGTTCCTCGGGCACGTCCGTGCGCTTGGCGCCGAGCATCATATAGGTGCCCGGAACCTCCCGAAGGACGAATGAGAAGTCCTCACTGGGCATGATCGGGTGCGGTGAGACCTCCATCCGGTCTTCGCCCAGCAGGCCGCGGACCTGGTCGATGGTCCATGCGGTCTCAGTCTCGTCGTTGACGGTCACGGGGTACTGAACCTGGAAGTCCACCTCGGCGGTGCATCCGTGGGCCTCCGCGATTCCTCTGGCCAACTGCTTCGATTGCGACCGCACCGTGTCCAATGACTCCTGGGACAGGGTGCGGACTGTGGCACCGAGGCTCGCCGAGGCGGGGATGACGTTGACGGCCTCACCGGCCGTCAGCTGTGTCACGGACAGAGCGATCGGGTCGAAGGTGCTGATGCGTCGGCTGACCATATTCTGCAGCGCGGTCACGAGTTCGGCCAGGGCCGGGACAGGGTCGATCGCCGACTGCGGCTGGGATCCGTGGCCGCCTCGTCCGTGCAGGGTGATGTGGAGGACATTGGAACCGGCCTGCAGTGTTCCGGGCTTCGTCGAGACGACTCCTCTGGAGCCCATGTGGACATGGGCTCCGAAGGCAGCGATCACCCGAGGTCCCGCAGCGTCGAGGACACCCTCGTTGATCATCACTGAGGCGCCGTTGTAACCCTCCTCGCCGGGCTGGAACATGAAGACGACGTCGCCTGCGAGCTCTTCCCGGTGCGCATGCAGCAGTTGGACGGCACCCACGAGTCCCGCGGTGTGCAGATCATGACCACAGGCGTGCATGTTCCCATTCGTCGACCTGAACGGTTCGTCGGTGAGTTCTTCGACGGGCAGCGCGTCCATGTCGCCGCGTAGAAGGACAGCCGGAGCATGCGCGGGCCGCTCGGGGTGGGTTCCACGCAGGACTGCCACCACCGAGGTGGTCTCAACGCCCGTGCTCACCTCCAGATCGAGTCCTTCCAAGGCAGTGAGAACCGCGGCCTGGGTGTGCGGCAGATCGAGGCCGACCTCGGGGTGGGAGTGGAGACGTCGTCGGAATTCCTGCAGCTGGGGTAGGAGGGCATTCGCCTCGCTCAGAAGGGTGCTCACAGCATTCCCACGAGGACGCTGGCGATGACGACGGAACCGGCACTGACCGAGGTGAACCCGCCGACGAGCATCGGCGGCAACATGACATTGAGGAGGGCCTCCTTCTCGTCCTCGTCACGGGCGATGGAGCGAGCGACCTCGTTGGTCAGCAGGTAGTCGGCAGGAAAGCCGTACATGGAGGTCAGTGCCACCGACATTCCCAGAGTGGCCTTCCACCTCAGCAGCTTCGTAGCGATGTAGCCACCGACAACGATGCCGATGCCGCCGACGACGAGGATCGAGATGGTGGGCAGGAAGGCGTTGATGACGTCCTGCACCGAGGCCGAGACCAGCGGGGCCATGACGATGGCGATCACGCCGGACATGGCGATGCCGAAAGAGTTCGACCGCTCCATCGCCTTGTCCGGGGACAGGCCGATTGCGGTTGCGACGATGCCGAGGACGAGTGCGAGGATCGATGACGGGATGTGCGTCGGGCCGGCAAGCAGGGTTGCGATGGAGCCCCCGACGAGGATGAGGAAGAGCATGAACAGCTGGTTGTCTACGAGGAACGCCGGCAGTGTCACGAGCTTCTTCTTCGCGGCGGCGTCGGCCTCGTCCTCATGATGAGCCGCGGCCAGCTCGTGGAGTTCGCCGCTGTCACGCAGCTTCGTCGCATAGCGGCGGAGCAGGAAATTCGTCAGCGGCATCGACGGCAGCGACTGCAGCATGAGCACCAGAGCCGGAAGCACGATGATCGCCGATGCGGCTCCGGACGCTGTCAGGCCCTCGGTCGTCAGGCTGGTGGCGACGATGCCGCCCGCCAGGGGTCCCGAACCTGCTACGAAGGTCTCGAATCCGAAGATGGGAGCGATGATGAAGAAGATGAGAAGTACGGCGACGAGCATTCCGGAGACGGCGATGATGACCGAGCGCCACTGCTTGAGCATCACGCGCAGGGGGATAAGCGTACCCATGTGGAAGAGCAGAGGAGCCACGAGGATGGTGTAGACCTGGACGAGCATCGAATCGTCGACGACGGTGTCCGGGACGATGCCGATCTTGGCGAAGATGAAGATCCCCAGCATCGCCACGAGGAGGCTGGGGATGCGAGCCTTGGACCAGATCGAGACCAATTCGCCGATGGCGATGAAGCCGAGCACGATCGCGGCAGCGTAGATGCCTTCCATAGCGATCCTTTCGAAGATGGTGAGTGTCGTGTGGGCTCGGTTGTCACATCCACAACGGCGTGGATATGAAGCAGCTCACAGAGAGTACGTTATTGCCTGTTTTCGGATAGTGCCTATGCCTTTCTCAGCATTCAAGATAATGAAGACGATTCAGGTCCAACATGACCGTGCAGTGAGGTGAGACGGAGTGCGCCCGGATTGAGGCGAGAGCCGGGGCAGGGCATAGTCTGGGCGTATGAGTTTTCTGCAGTTCCTGCACGAACGAGGCATCACTGAGCGACCTGGTTCCTCGAAGCGTCCCCTGGTGATCGCGCACCGCGGTTATTCCGCAGTGGCCCCGGAGAACAGCCTCGCCGCAGTGGATGCGGCACGTGCCCTCGACGTGGACTTCATCGAAGTCGACACCTCGACGAGCGCCGATGGGGTCCCGGTCATCCTCCATGATCCGGATCTGGATCGGACCACGAATCGGAAAGGACCGGTGGCGAACCTGACGGCGGAAGAGCTTTCCTTCGTCGACGCCGGCTCCTGGATGGGTCCGGGATTCACCGGTGTCCGGATACCCACGCTGGCAGCAGTGATGCGAGATATCCAGCACCGCGGCGGTGAGCTCCTGCTCGAACTCAAGGGGGAGTGGTCCTCCGGTGCGGTGGCTCAGATCTCCGAGCTCGTCGTTGCGACCGGAACCGCTGATCGGATGGTCGTACAGTCCTTCAACACCGAGACGCTGGCGGCCTGCAGAGACATGCTGCCGATGGTTTCGCGGTTCCTTCTGCGCATGGTCCCGCGCCCTGAAGACATCGAGTTGGCACGGGCCCTGGGTGCCGTCGCGATCAATCCCTCATTCAAGGGCTTCTCCATGCGCAGGTCCGTTGTCACCGAGATCCGTGACAATGACTTGGGCGTATTCGTGTGGACGGCTGATTCCATGGACGAATGGCGTGAGCTCCTTGATGCCGAGGTCGATGGCATCATCACCAACCAGCCCGGCCGTCTGCAGGGTTTCCTGGCGGGTCGATTCGACCCGGTGATGTGAACTCCTGCAGTCTGTGAGTGACGTCACTGAACGCCGATTTGCCCTCGCTGCGCGAAGCCGTGTAAATTCTTACCTGTTGCCCCGATAGCTCAGTCGGTAGAGCATCTCCATGGTAAGGAGAAGGTCAAGGGTTCGAATCCCTTTCGGGGCTCTCGTGCCGCTTAAATGCGGTGCTGGGGCGGGGTAGCTCAGCTGGTTAGAGCGCACGACTCATNGTCGGCTATGCCGGCACAGCACTTCCGCAGCTGCCCTTCGACGAGGGCAAACGTGTGATCCCGAATCACGAGGGTCGGGTCGTCGACACCGACGACCAGGCTTCGGCAGCTGAAGGAGACGTCGTTCAGGGCGTCTACGCAACAGGGTGGATCAAGCGCGGTCCGGTCGGACTCATCGGTCACACGAAGGGCGATGCCCTGGAGACGATCGGGCACATCCTCGATGACCGCGCCGCTGGTGTGCTCACCGAGCCGCTGTTCCCCGACGAGGACTCGATCGTCGAACTCCTCGAGTCCAAAGGCGTCGACTTCGTGGACTGGGAAGGCTACCACCGACTGGAGGCCGCTGAGAAGGCGTTGGGCGAAGTCGAAGGCCGTGAGCGTGTGAAGATCGCGACTCGCGAGGCCATGCTGCGCGAGGCCCGTGAACAGGTGAAGAGCGAATCCCACTCCGGCACCTGAGCCGAATCAGCATCACGCCCCGTCAGCCTCTGTTCCTCCCGTTGCACGTGTAGGAATGGAGACTGGCGGGGCGCAGTGCGTTATTGCCGGGAGGGCTTTGCGAGGGCGCGGGAGGGCGTAGGCTCGAGGTGATCAACAGCCGCCATGCAAGGTTTGCACTCGTCAGGGGAGACGTACCGCCGTGACCGACACATCAGCTCGAGTTGCCGTCATCGGCGGCGGAATCGCAGGCGCCTCGGTCGCGTTCGGCCTGGCCTCACGCGACGTCAGCGTGACCATCTTCGACGACGCCATGGCCGGTCAGGCGACCGCCGCCAGCGCCGGCATCATTGCTCCCTGGGTCTCGACGAGCTCCGGCGCCTACTATGAGACCTATGCCGCCGGAGGCAGCTTCTACCCGGACTTCCTCAATCGCCTCAGCGCTCTGGGGGTCCCCGATCTGGGATACCGCAGATCCGGTGCGCTCGTCGTCAACTCAGATCCTGTCGTGCTCGCCGAGGCGACCCGACTCATCCGTGATCGTGTCGCAGGTGCCGCCTCCGTCGCCGGCGAGGTCCACGACATGGACTCTGCGAATCTGCGCGAGATCTTCCCGCCGATCGCCCCGGAGATGACAGGGCTGTTCATCACCGGGGGCGGCCGCGTCGATGGTCGTACCCTGCGCGATGCCATTCTGACCGGAGCGCACGCCTACGGCGCGCGGCTTGTGCACGATTCGGCGAGAACCATCTCCACCGGACGCCGTGGAGGCATGTGGCAGGTGGGGACCACCTCGGCGATGGAGGACTTCGACGCGCTCGTCGTCGCAGGTGGAGCCCGGAGCACGGAGATGCTGCAGAGGCTTGGTCATAGCGTGGCGATCACCGCGCAGCGAGGACAGCTGGTTCACCTGGGTCTGCACGGGATCAACACCTCGCCATGGCCGACTGTGCACCCGCTCGACCACCATTACATCACTCCCTTTGACGGAGGCAGAGTCGTCATCGGTGCTACCCGTGAGGACGGTGTCGGATTCGACGTCCGAGCAACAGCTGAGGGGCAGTATCAGGTTCTTTCCGATGCGCTCAGGATCGCTCCCGGACTCGCAGAGGCCACGGTGGTGGAGACGAGAGTCGGAGTCAGGCCCATGTCCACACGCACGAGCGGGCTGCCCTATGCCGGGGCTGTCCCCGGTGCGCAAGACCTGTGGCTGGCTTCCGGATTCGGTGCGGGCGGGCTGACGATGGGTCCGCTCATCGGCGACGCAATCGCCAGAGCGATCCTCGGCCAGCAAGCAGCAGAGATCGCGCACTTGGGCCTATGACCTCGAACGACAGTGCCTTGCTAACCTGAAGCCATGAGCGCGCAGCTGCCCCGAGCCTTTCGGTGGTTCTGGGCGGGCGAAACCGCATCGGGATTCGGCAGCTGGATCACCATCCTGACACTGCAGGTCATCGTCGTCGACTACCTGCATGCGGGGACTGTCGGCCTGGGCTGGATGAATGCAGCAAGGTGGCTTCCCTATCTCCTCTTGGGCCTCGTGCTGGGTGCGCTCGTCGATCGGGTTCGGCGCAGGCCAGTCATGATTGCCAGCGACCTCGTGCGTGCGCTGCTGCTGTGTGCGATTCCGGTGCTGTGGTACCTGGACCTGCTGAATCTGAGCTCGCTGCTTCTGCTTGCAGCGGTTCTGGGAACGGCGACTCTCATCAACGACAGTGCCTCGCAGGCCTTCGTACCCCGCCTGATTCCGACACGGAGTCTGCAGTCTGCCCATGCCAGGATCGACGGGACCAACGCCGTCGCTGAGACGGCCGGTCCGGCCATCGGCGGTGTGCTGCTCGCGGTCGTCGCGGCGCCGTTCGCTGTGCTCGTCAACGTAGGCACCTTCCTGTTCTCGGCCGTCGTCGTCTCTCTCATCCAAGTTGAGGAACCGAGCCGATTACGGGCCGATGAGTCGGCCCAGCCGAACCTGCGCCGGGAGATCGGGGCCGGGCTGAAATGGGTCTATTCGACTCCGAGCCTGAGAGATCTCGCCGTATGGACCCATGTGTGGTTCGCCGCGCAGGCCATCCTTGCGGCTGTCACCGCAGACTACTTCCTCAACGACATCGGCATCGACGCCTTCTGGTTCGGCATCGTCATGGCCGGCAGCGGCATAGGCGGAATGATCGGCGCCCTGAGCTCACGTGCGGCAGGGGAGCGGCTGGGCAATGGGCGAGCCGTGATCCTCGCGCATGTGTGCTCGGCGAGCGGAGTCCTCGTCCTCTTGGTGGCAACGGTCATGACCGGTTCGGTGCCAGTCCTCTTCGTCGGAGTCTTTCTGCACGGATTCGGCATCGGGTTGAGCAACTCCCACGAAATGGCCTACCGACAGTCGATCACTCCCGACGGCCTCCAGGCGCGGACGAACACGACGATGCGATCAACGAATCGCGCAGTCGTGGTCATCGTGTCGCCGCTGGCCGGGATCCTCGCTGCCGCCACGAGCTCTGAACTCGCGCTGATCATCGCCGCTGGAATCTTCACCCTGGCCGCTGTCGGCCTCTGGTTCTCGCCGTTTCGCACGGTGCGAATCGACACCTGAGGCACGGGTCAGCCGCATGGTTCACAGGGCGACCGCATGATTCGCTGAGCCACCGCCAGCTGCACAGTGCTCAGTCGACGATTGGCGCGCTGATTGCTTTTGCCAGGGCGTCGAATGCCCGGATCGTGGGGAACAGTTTGGCAGCATCCTGCGGCAGGCCCCAGCTGGAGAGCTTGACGCCGACGACGTTGGCTCCCGGGTTCATGTAGATCATCTGCCCGTGGATGCCCAGGGCGAGGAACGCGTGCGAATCCGGGAAGGGGAACCAGAACTGGTTCCGATACATTCCGCCGGGCATCCGATTGTCATCGGGCCCCTCGGCGAAGGCCTTCCTGGTGTCCGCATCGCCGGTGAGCGTGTCCCCGACCCACGAGGTCGGCACCACCTGTTCACCGGTGAGGGAGACTCCCCGGTTCGCATACAGGTAGCCGAAGCGAGCGAGGTCGCGCAGTGTGGTGTTGATGCCACCGTCGAACATGCCCACGCCGTATTGGTCGGTGGCTATGAGCGCATCGCGTTCGGCTCCGATCCGCGACCACAGCACGCGCGACATGAGGGCCTGCATGCTCTCGCCGGCGACCTTCTCGCACACCCAGCCCAGCACATCGGTCTCACACGAGCGGTATTCGTAGACCCCGCCGTGCTCGGACTTCGCCTCCAGCGTGGTCAGGAACTCATACATGCCCTTGGCCTGGCCATCTGGGCTCGTCTCAGACCAGCCGATCGACTCCTCGATCTGCCTGACCTCGGACTTCGGATCGAGGTAATTCTCCGAGAATCTGATTCCCGAGCGCATGTCGAGGATGTGACGCACCGTGGCCCCGGCATAGCCGGAGGATGCGAGCTCAGGGACGTAGTCGGTGACCAGACTGTTCGGATCGAGATCCCCGGCGCCGACGAGCACACCAGCCACCGTGCCCACGAGTGATTTGCTCACCGACATCAGCAGGTGTTCGGTCTCCGGGCGCATCGTGGAGAAGTACTCCTCGGCGAGCACCGTGCCGTTGTGCATGACCATCCACGCATCCGTGTCGCTGGCCTCGATGACGCTGCGCACGCTGCGAGCCTCTGAGAACTCGGTCTTCGGAACCTCGATGCTGCCCAGGTCCTGCAGCTTTACAGGCAGCTCTGCCACAGGTCCGGCCCCGCGAGAGATCGGCGTCGTGGGCAGCACCTGATCGACGTGCTGGAAGGACCAGCGGACGTTATCGGCATCCTGCCAGTTGTCCTTGTCGATGACGGGGGCGACGGGCACAGTATTGTCCGGCGACGTCTCGGTCACTCTCCACCTCTTCGATATCGTCTCGTGCAGTCTGCGGTAGTTGCGTCAGTCCGTGATGAGATTACCACCACGGATGTCAATCGCCCTTTGCTCCTGGGCCGCCAAGAGCAGGTGAGGGATCCTCCACAGCAACAGGCACACCGGCGTACATCGCACGGATCGAATCGATGAAGTGCTTGGCCCGGATGCTCAGTGCGTTCGGACCCCCGGCCTTGGTCTGCAGCGGGTTCTTCGTCACGAGCACACCGAGGTCGGCGCCCTTCCACCGGTATTCGCCGGCCCCGAAGATGCGCAGGAAGAACACCTCATTGCCGTTCTGCAGGGGATGCCAGTCGAGCGCGGGGCGTTTGTAGGTCAGAGTCCCGTACTGATCGAGGAAGTACTGACCGGTCAGCGGTGAGTGTGTGATGTACTCGGTGATGTCAGCGGTCTCCTTGATGACCATCTGACTCCACTCATCAGCCCCGGAGAGCTCTTCCCACCGCTCATTGATCTCATCGACGTCGAGATCGAATTCGACGTCGAGGTATTCGAGCAGGTGGAACAGGAACAGCGGTACGTCGGCATAGGCGCCGGCGGTGACGTTGGTGATCGCCGAGGCTCCTGAGATGCGCGGATTGAGCTCGCCCAGATACACGTCATCGGAGTCCAGATCGACGAGCACATCGACCTCGAAGAAGCCGCGGTAGCCTCGCATGCGCAGTCCCTCGCCCATACGTCGCACCAGCTCTCTGGCACGTGTGCGCTGGTCTGCCGTGAGCACATCGGGGGTCATCTCATTGCCGCACCAGCCGCCCTTGTACGGAGTGAGCTCGGCGAAGCCGGCCAGTTCGGTGAGGAACGGGCCGACGACGACTCCGCTGCTGGTGATGACCGCTTCCACCGCCACGGGCGTGTTGTTGATGCGCTTCATGATCTTCAGCTGTTCGCCGATGATGTCGTGCTTGTGCCGGTTCCAGTCCTCTTCAGCAGCGATGAAGAACGTCGTCTTCCCCGAATCCCCGTAGGGGGTCTGGACGACGAGGTCGGTGCCCAGCTTCTCCTTCTCGGCTTCGGCGTTGAGTTGGGCATACGTGTCGGCCGTGGTGAGCACATTGGGAACGGAGTACGCCCCGGCCTCATTGCCGAGCTTCGTCGTCTCGATCTTCGAATCGAGCTGGTTGCGCAGCGTCGCCGAGGGCAGGATGAGGTCGTAGCCGAGTTCGCGGCAGATCCGCTCGGTCTCCTCGTCGAAGAAGACCATGGCCACCTTGGGCCGTTCACCGTGGGGCACATTCGCCGTCATATGGGCGCGCACCTCGGCGTTGAGGAGAAGCCAGTTGTTGATCGCCTCACCACTGTCGAATTCGACGAACGGTTTGTAGCGCGGGGAGAACACGCGGGGGTGCCCGCCGTCCCATCCGTCGTAGTACGTGATGTAGGAGAAGTTCCGGACCCAGCGGTCGAGGCCGAGCAGGTTGAATGGGGTCGCACCGATGAAATAGATCGGCGTGATGTTGGTGCGGAAGAAGTGTCGGACCTCGGAGATGTTGCGCAGCGGCCGTCGGATCTGGACCCGTTCGGCCTCCTTGCCCGCATAGGCGGCATCGGTGCCGACATGGACTTCGACGTCTGCCGGATCCGGCGCCGAGGTGGGCGCGGCTGCCGGCACTGCTCGGGGCGCAGCGCCATCGGGGATGCGAGCCTCGGTCGAGCTGACTGGTCGACCGGTGCCGGGAACCGCGACAGCGTCCTTGACCACACGCCTGTTCGCGCCCACTCCAGTGCCCGGCGTGCTGGTCGGCGTGCCCGACCCGTCCGTGTTCCCAGTCGTCTTCGACGGGGGTGGGCCTGCAGGATTGTTCGTCATGGCACTGCTCCTTGTCAATACATCTGGGCTCACTGCTCGCAGTCACCTGAGCCGTCCGCCCGCCTCATCGCGGCGATGATTCGGATGCCGAACGTCAAACGTGATGTGGGCAACAACCTATACCAGTTTTCGGGGGCTGAGGACGATGGTGCATCAATTGGATGAACCCGATGCGAATTCGCGGTCAAATCCGAGGTCGCACGTACCAGTCGGGTGAATTCCCCTCGCGTGGTGAGGGGCCGCTAGGCTGGGATCACCACGTATTTTCGAAAGAGAGCCACTATGCCGGTGAATACCGATAAGCAGGGAACCAGTTATTCTCTGCCACGCCCCTATGAGGTGTCGCGGGAGGCGGTCGCGGAATTCGCGCTGGCCACCAATGCGAAGGCCGACTACCACTTCGCGACCGAGGCGGCGACCGCCCTTGGCTATCACGACGTCGTGGCACCGACCACCTTCGCCGTGATCATCGCGCAGAAGTCCGAAGCGGCTTACATCAGTGACCCCGAGTCCGGCATCGACTTCTCCAAGGTTGTTCACGGTTCGGAGCAGTTCAGCATCACCCGGCCCATCGTCGCCGGTGACCGCCTGGCCGCTACGACCCACGTCGACGGCGTGCGCGCGTCGGGCGGCAACGCCATGATCACCACCCGCACAGAGATCACCGACGCCGCCGAACAGCCTGTCGTCACAGTGAACTCGACCATCGTTGTGAGAGGAGACGGAGAATGAGCGTCACCGACTTCTCCCAACTGACCATCGGAGACACCGTCGTCGAAGCCGAGATCCCCCTGTCGCGGGCATCGCTCGTCGACTACGCGGGCGCCTCGGGCGATCACAACCCGATCCATTGGTCAGAACGCTTCGCCACCGAGGTGGGTCTTGAGGGAGTCATCGCCCACGGCATGCTCTCGATGGCCGTCGTCATCGCCCCCATCGTCGAATGGATCGGCGATCCGGGCGCGATCGTCGACTACAGGACACGGTTCTCCGCGCCGGTGCTCGTCCCCGACGCCGAATCCGGCACACCGGCCACACCTACCGCCGCACTGTCGATGACCGCGGTGGTCGGGGCCGTCGACGGAGCTGTGGGCACCGCTCGCATCGACGTCACGGTGAAGTCCGGTGACCAGGATGTGCTCAGCCGCACCCAGATCCGAGTCTCGCGGTGACGACGGATCTGGCAGAGTTCACGACGTTCCACCTCGGCGGCCCAGCAGCCAAGCTGCATATCGCCGAGACCAGGGACGATCTTGTGGACTTCTCTCGTGAACATCCCCTGAGTCTGTCGGCTCAACCCGCGGCCGATGTCCTCTTCATCGGCGGCGGATCGAACCTCCTCGTCTCCGATGCCGGCTTCGACGCCGAGGTGTGCGTGGTCGCCACCAAGGGTGTGACGATGACCGATACCTCGGAGACCGAAACCCATGTCACCGCCGAGGCGGGGGAGAACTGGGACGAATTCGTCGCCTTCACCCTCGGCTCCGGTCTCTCGGGTCTCGAGGCACTGTCCGGGATTCCCGGCTCCGTCGGAGCGACTCCGATTCAGAACGTGGGCGCCTACGGGACAGAGGTCGGAGAACTCATCACCTCGGTCGAGGTATTCGATCGCCTCGCCGGCCAGGTCCGTCACCTCAGTGCCGCCGAACTCGAGTTCGGCTACCGCACCTCGGCGCTCAAACGTGCGCAGCAGAGAACGGGCACAGCTCAGTACCTTGTGCTGTCGGTGACGTTCGATCTGCACCGCAGCCCGAACTCCCTGCCGGTGCGCTACGCACAGCTCGCTTCGGCTTTGGATGTCGAGATCGGGGAGTCGGTGCCGGCCACGCTGGTACGCAGCAGCGTCATCTCCCTGCGCAGGTCCAAAGGCATGGTTGTGGACCCAGAGGACCACGACACCTGGTCAGCTGGTTCCTTCTTCACGAACCCGATCGTCGACGACCCCGCCGAGCTGCCCGCCGAGGCACCCCGCTACCCGGTCACCGATCCACTGAGCGGATCGACGATCGAAGGACGGACGAAGACTTCGGCGGCCTGGCTGATCGAACATGCGGGATTCTCCAAGGGCTTCAGCGTCGGGAAGGGTCGGGCAAGCCTGTCGACCAAACACACCTTGGCACTTACGAATCGTGGCCAGGCGGCGACCGACGACGTCCTCGAACTCGCCCGTGCCGTGGTCGACGGGGTGAATGAGAAGTTCGGCATCGTCCTCGAGCCTGAACCCACGTTCATCGCCTGCTCGCTCTGAGACCGTGCCCTGGAATGCAGCCTGTGTCGCCACGTCGGAGAACCTCAGCCCTGCTGATCCTCATTGCTGTGGTCGCAGCTGTGACCCTGCCCTGGGCGCTCCTGTCTGCACGTGCTGATCTCAGCTTCGGCCCGCATGAGGCCCGCTATCAGATCACGGCAGACTCCCGGCTGACCGTTGACTTCGGTCCCTTGGGCAAACTGCTCGTCCCCGCAGACGACTATCTGCCGCTGGGGCTGGGACTGTCTGTCGACATCGGACAGATCCCGGTCTCCGGAACAGACGAGGACGACTCCCACGCAGGTGCCTCCGAACGGCGTTCTGACAGAAGTTCCCCCGACGGATCGGACGGTGCCCCCGACGGATCGGAGCAGGGAGTCGGGGGAGGAGCGGTCGATGCTCTGGGCGGCGACATCGCCTCCTACGCTTCCCTGTTCTCAGCCCCACAAGCACAGGTCAATGAGGTCGTCGACGGCTTGACCACCGAGATCCTGGCCCGGTGGGCCCTGGCCGTCTGCCTCATCAGCGGTGTGGTCGTGGCCATGGCGTTCATCCTCGGGCCCGTTCGGCTCGCCGGGATCGGGAGGGCTTTCGTCGGAAAGGAGCTCATCGGCATCGGCCTGGTCACCATCCTCGTCCTGGCAAGTGTCGGCACAGCAGTTCTCACCCGCCCCAAGCCTCTCGACGCCGATCCCGCGTTCGACGGGACCCCACTGGCGGGTGCACAGGTCACGGGCCGCCTCGGAGGGGTCATCGATGCCGCGTTCACAGCGGTCAAGGACTTCTCCGACGACAACGACGCCTTCTACGACCAAGTGCTGGAGAACCTGGGCACTCAATGGACCACGCGCCCTCAGACCGGCAACTGGTCGGATCAGGGGATGGTGCCTCGCCCGGGTGGGGACGAGGACGGGCTGTACGCTGACGTATCGACATTCGTATTCGGCTCGGACCTGCACTGCAACATCGGCATGGCCCGCGTCGTCGGCGCGGTGACTCGGATGAGCGACGCCGATGCCTACATCGACGGGGGAGACGTAACGATGACGGGCACCTCGGCGGAGAACTACTGCCTTGATGTGCTCGACGACGAACTGCCTGACAAGCTGCCGCGGATGATGGTCAAGGGCAACCACGACTCCACTGAAACCACGAATCACGCAAGAAGTCAGGGCTGGAAGGTCCTCGACGACACGAGTGCGAAGATGAGCGGAGTGACGTTCTTCGGCGGACCGGATCCCCGTCGGACCGTGTTCGGATCCGGGCCGCAGCTTGAGACCGATCTCACCGCCGATCAGTACGCGCAGAAGCTCAACGACGAGGCCTGTGCGAGCGACTTCGACATCATGGTCATCCACGATGCGCGGGTCGGGGCGCCGTCGCTGCGCTCCGGATGTGCGCAGCACAGCCTCAGCGGACACTGGCACAAACGAGTCGGCCCGGAGGCCCTGGGCAGCGGAGTCCGCTATGTGAGTTCGACAACAGGCGGCGCCCTGGCGAACGCACTGACCCCGGGGCCGCTGAAGATGGACGCGGAACTGAGCATCGTGCGCGTGGACAATCGGACCAAACGGCCCATAGACGTCCAGATCGTCACGGTCAGCCCCGACAAGACGGTCACGATCGACCCCTGGAAGACCTTCCCGGAACCTGTGCCGCTGGTCGCTCAGCCGCCGCAGACACAGCCCGCGAGCGAGGAGGAATGAGGGGCGGGGAAGTCGAGTTCAGACAGGTATGGGAGCCCGGTTCGACTAACGGCGGTCACAGGCGGTATGCTCGTTTCTCGTGGTTGGACACAACTCGGGGAACACGAATCGAGGGTGTCGAATCGAAGGGGTGTGGCGCAATTGGTAGCGCAACGGTCTCCAAAACCGTAGGTTGCAGGTTCGAGTCCTGTCACCCCTGCGCAGTTGATATCTGCTTGAGTCATATCGGCGAAACGCCGTCCTCGACGGGCTTGAACAATTGTGCTGTCCCAATGGAAACCGACCGAGTGAGGATGTGTGGAAGACACACCGGCAAAGAAGACTGGAGATAAGCCCAAAGGCGCCAGTCGTAAGCAGCTCGGGTTCTTCGGACGAATCCTGCAGTTCTTCCGCGAAGTCATCGCAGAGCTGAAGAAGGTCGTCACCCCGACACGTAAGCAACTGGTCAATTACACCCTGGTTGTGCTGGGCTTCATCCTCTTCATGATGCTTCTCGTGGTAGTTCTCGACCTCGTGTTCGGCAAGCTCGTCGGATTCGTCTTCGGCGGAACACCGCTGTGGCCATTGTGGTGACTCACCCCCAGCGGTGATCACTTGGATTTCAAACACATTGCAGACCCTTCACTCCCATATGGGAATCACTACACGCGAAGCGAGGAATTGATCGGTGTCGGATACCAGTTCACCTGAGCAGGAAACCCCTGAGACACAGAACGCCACTCCAGAGGAGTCGAGCGTTGCACCAGTGGTGGAAGACGTCGAGAACGAAACCTCCGCTGTGAGCGCCGACGACGCGCTGGTCGAAGATGCACCCGCTGACGAGGTTGTTTCTGAAGAGGCACCTGCCGACGGTGCCGCTTCTGACGAAGCCGCCGTCTCTGCCGAGGATGCCGCCTCTGATGACGACAGTGCCGCAGCCGACTCCGATGAGGTTGCCCCCGGCGATGACGCAGCAGCCGAGTCAGCCGAGACGGATGAGGCCCCTGCCGCCGAGGCCGACCCGGCCGAAGAGTTCAAGTCGGAACTGCGTATGCAGGAGGGTGACTGGTACGTCATCCACTCCTACGCAGGCTACGAGAACCGCGTCAAGCAGAACCTTGAGAACCGTTCCATCAGCCTCAACCTCGAAGAGTTCATCTTCGAGTCCCAGGTGCCGATGGAAGATGTCGTCGAGATCAAGAACGGCCAGCGCAAGCAGGTCCGTCGCGTGCGCATTCCGGGCTACGTGCTCGTGCGCATGGAACTCACCGATGAGTCATGGGGCGCGGTTCGCCACACCCCGGGCGTGACCGGATTCGTGGGCAACGCCTACGACCCGACTCCTCTGTCCATCGACGAGGTCTTCACGATGCTCGCTCCGATATTCGAAGAGCGCCAGGCCGAAGCCGCTGCCGCCGAAGGAGTGCAGGCCGAGCAGGCCGCGAAATCCGCCCCCATCACCGAGGTGGAGTACGAGGTCGGCGAGTCTGTGCTCGTCAAGGAGGGTTCCTTCGAGGGTCACCCCGCAACGATCCAGGAGATTCGTCCGGAATCACAGAAGCTCACAGTGCTGCTGTCGATCTTCGAACGCGACGTTCCCGTCGAGCTCAGCTTCGATCAGGTCTCCAAGCTCTGAGCAGATTTTCACGGTAGGAAGGGGCCCGGTGAACTCCGGGCCCTTTCGCCATTCACGCCCAGTGATGCCTGTCACCGACATTTGCTCCAGGGTCTGCAGGCATGGAATACTGGTGTGGTTTGATCTCGGTTCCCATCGGAAGCCGATTTCGGACGATGCGCCGTATTTCTCTGGCGCATCGAAACTTCAAGATTAAGGACCGAATATGCCTCCCAAGAAAAAGGTAGCCGGCCTCGTCAAGCTCCAGATTCAGGCAGGCGCCGCTAACCCGGCGCCTCCGATTGGTCCGGCGCTTGCCCAGCACGGCGTCAACATCATGGAATTCTGCAAGGCCTACAACGCCGCAACAGAGTCCCAGCGCGGGAACATCGTTCCCGTCGAGATCACAGTGTTCGAAGATCGTTCGTTCACCTTCATTCTCAAGACCCCACCGGCTGCAGAACTCATCAAGAAGGCTGCAGGCGTGAAGTCAGGTTCGGCTACTCCTCACACCGACAAAGTTGCTCACCTGAGCGCCGACCAGGTTCGCGAGATCGCCACCACGAAGATGCCTGACCTCAACGCCAATGACCTGGATCAGGCTGACCGCATCATCGCCGGCACCGCTCGCTCCATGGGCGTGACCACCGACATCGAGGTCTGAGACCAGACATTTCACTGTGGTAGGGCTCGCGCAGCCCGCACCACGACTGCAAGGAGAGAAGCAGATGGCAAAGCGTTCAAAGGCCTATCAGGCCGCGGCAGAGAAGATCGCCGCAGATGTGACATACGAACCGGCTCAGGCAATCGCCCTGGCCAAAGAGACCACAGTGGCGAAGTACGATGCCACCGTCGAGGTCGCCCTCCGCCTGGGTGTTGACCCACGTAAGGCGGACCAGATGGTGCGCGGCACCGTCAACCTTCCGCATGGTACCGGTAAGACCGCTCGGGTCCTGGTGTTCGCTGCCGGCGACCGTGCAGAAGCTGCCCGTGAAGCAGGTGCTGACTTCGTCGGCTCCGATGACCTGCTGGAGAAGGTGGCCAATGGCTTCACCGACTTCGACTCGGCTGTTGCCACCCCTGACATGATGGGCAAGGTCGGACGTCTGGGTAAGGTTCTGGGCCCACGCGGCCTGATGCCGAACCCCAAGACCGGCACCGTGACCATGGATGTCGCCAAGGCCGTGACCGAGATCAAGGGCGGAAAGATCGAATTCCGCGTCGACAAGCACTCGAATCTGCACTTCATCATCGGAAAGGTCTCCTTCTCCGAGGAAGCGCTGCAGCAGAACTTCGATGCAGCGATCGAAGAGGTCCTTCGTCTGAAGCCGAGCTCCTCGAAGGGCCGCTACATCTCGAAGGCAACCGTGACGACATCGAACGGTCCTGCCGTTCCGATCGACGGTTCATCGATGCGCGTGGTCTGATCCCTGTGAGGGATTGAATTGCGTTCAGCAGTTCTGGGCGGGAAGTGAGACATTCACTTCCCGCCCTTTCTGTTCCCTGAGAACCCTCATTCAGTCTTGCCCGGAAGAGGTATCGCGGATAGATTGTGAGCACCGACGACCACTGTGTGCCAACCGCCGATGGAGGTGGACAGCTCCGCCATGCATTCGACTCCGCTGCTTCGCGATGACTATCAGCGCATTGTCCGTCGTGCCCATGACAATCTGGCATCACTGACCGCACCGGAGACTTCGGACCCGGGAGTCCGCGCAGCCGTCCTCGAGTCCTGGAACCGATCCCTCGGCCGTCTTCGCGACCCAGGTGGAGTACGTGTGCACATGGCCTATGAGGCCGATCAGCTCGCCGAGGTGAGGCGCCGTCATCCGTTCCACTCCATCATGGGCCTGCTGCAGTCGCATCTGATCGAACCTGCCAAGGAGGCAGGGCTGCTCGTGGCGCTCGGTGATGAGCAGGGGCGTCTCCTCTGGGTCGAGGGTGAGCGCGCCGTCCGCAATCGTGCCGAGTCCATGGGCTTCGTGCCGGGCACCGACTGGTCGGAGGACGTGATGGGGACGTCCGCTCCCGGACTCGCTCTGCGCTCGCGCACTGCCGTGCAGATCAGTCAGGCCGAGCACTTCTCCGCCGAGGTGCACTCGTGGAGCTGCAGTGCAGTGCCCGTGACCCATCCGCTGACCGGTCAGGTCTTGGGCATCATCGACGTCACCGGCGGTGATGACGCGGTATCCTCCATCGTCTTGCCGTTGCTGAATTCCACGGCTCAGGCCGCCGGCGCCGGATTGGCGAAGCTCTACACCCCGGACTCCGGTGGACTGTCTCCTGTCGGTACCGGTGACGGTGCCTATCTCGAAGTCACCGGAGTCCGTCCCCAGCTCTCGAGCCCTGACGGCACTCGAATCACGCTGTCGGGACGACATGCGGAGATCCTGCTGCTCCTGGTGCGCAACCCCGGCGGCATCAGCAGCGCCGGGCTCGCCGACCGGCTGTGGGCGCTTGGCGGAAGTGAAGTCACTGTCCGGGCGGAGATCGCGCGTCTGCGCAGAACGATTGACCACCTCGGCGACCTGCGCCTCGATGCCCGCCCCTACCGACTGCGGGGAGACATCGACAGCGACGTCGAGCGCACGCACCGGGGCCTGGCCCGAGGGGACGTGGAGACCGCCCTCAACTTCTATCGGGGGCAGGTGCTGCCCGAGTCCGATGCCCCCGGCATCCGGGAGATCGGTGCTGAACTGGAAGCGCTGATTCGGGAGAGTCTGCTGCAGAACGGAACCTGGCAGCAGCTGTGGCGCTATGCGGGATTGGCCGAAGCTCGCGAGGATTCGGAAGTGCTGATGTCGGTGCTGCGCCTGGCACCACCCGAAGCACCCGAACGCAACGCGGCTGTCGTGCGACTCGAAGCCCTCGGATACTGAGTCCGAGGACCTGGAGCTGACAGCTCTGCTGCTGTGATGCAACCCACATGCAACGTTGCCCTGCGTAGCGTGTGGAGCAATCGGAGACAGACATCCGATCGCCGCATACGCATCAAAGGAGTTGCAATGACTGTTTACGCTCAGCCTGGTCAAGACGGATCGCTCGTCACCTACAAATCACGGTACGAGAACTTCATCGGCGGACAGTGGGTCGCTCCCGTCAACGGGAACTATTTCGAGAACCCGACGCCCATCACGGGTAAGACGTTCTGCGAAGTGCCAGCCAGCACCTCGGAGGACATCGAGCTCGCACTCGACGCCGCACACAAGGCGGCTCCGGCCTGGGGCAAGACCTCGCCCGCAGAACGCGCCGTGATCTTGAATAAGATCGCGGATCGGATCGAGGAGAACCTCGAGATGATCGCGGTTGCCGAGACCTGGGACAACGGAAAAGCCGTCCGTGAGTGCCTCAACGCCGACATTCCGCTGGCCATCGATCACTTCCGCTACTTCGCCGGAGCGATCCGGGCACAGGAAGGCGGGCTCTCTCAGCTCGATGACGATACGGTGGCCTATCATTTCCATGAGCCTCTCGGCGTGGTCGGTCAGATCATTCCCTGGAACTTCCCGATCCTCATGGGCGTGTGGAAGATCGCTCCGGCGCTGGCCGCAGGCAATGCCATCGTCCTCAAGCCTGCCGAGCAGACTCCGGCCTCGATCCTCGTCCTGATGGAACTCATTGCGGACCTGCTTCCCGAGGGAGTCCTCAACATCGTCAACGGCTTCGGGCTCGAAGCAGGCAAGCCACTGGCTTCGAACAAGCGGATCTCGAAGATCGCATTCACCGGAGAGACGACTACGGGCCGCCTGATCATGCAGTACGCCTCGCAGAACATCATCCCGGTCACTCTCGAGCTCGGCGGCAAGTCCCCGAACATCTTCTTCGACGACGTCAATGCCTCAGATGACGCCTACTGGGACAAGGCCCAAGAGGGCTTTACCATGTTCGCCCTCAACCAGGGGGAGGTCTGCACCTGCCCGTCGCGTGCACTGGTCCAGGAATCGATCGCCGATCCCTTCCTCGAAGCGGTTGCAGAACGGACGAAGAGGATCGTGCAGGGCAACCCGCTGGACACCGACACCATGATGGGTGCGCAGGCCTCGAACGACCAGTTCGAGAAGATCATGTCCTATCTCGACATCGGCAGGCAGGAGGGCGCCGAGGTGCTCACCGGCGGAGCCCGGGCCGACCTCGGCGGGGACCTGTCCGGCGGCTACTACGTGCAGCCGACCATCTTCCGGGGCAACAACAAGATGCGGATCTTCCAGGAGGAGATCTTCGGCCCGGTCGTTTCGGTGGCCACCTTCAGCGACTACGACGATGCCATCGCCACGGCGAACGATACCCTCTATGGTCTGGGCGCCGGGGTCTGGTCGCGCAACGGCAACACCGCCTATCGTGCGGGCCGGGACATCCAGGCTGGCCGAGTGTGGGTCAACAACTACCACGCCTACCCGGCACACGCGGCCTTCGGCGGCTACAAGGCCTCCGGCATCGGACGTGAGAACCACCTGATGATGCTCGACCACTACCAGCAGACGAAGAACCTGCTGGTCAGCTACTCGGAGAACGCCCAGGGCTTCTTCTGAGGCGAGTCTTCCTCTGAGTTCACGCGACGGTGCCCGGTGGCAGCGACGCACAACAGCACATCCCACATCATCACAAAGGAGTCCTTGATGTCAGACATGAAAGCAGCAGTCGTCAACGAATTCGGCAAGGATCTTGCCGTCGGAGACAACGAGATTCCCGAGCCCGGACCCGGGCAGGCGCTGATCAAACTCATCGCCTCGGGGGTCTGCCACACCGATCTGCACGCGGCGCACGGCGATTGGCCGATCAAGCCGAAGATTCCCCTCATCCCCGGACATGAAGGTGTCGGGACCGTCGAGAAGCTCGGACCCGACGTCACCGATGTCAAGGTCGGACAGATGATCGGCAATGCTTGGCTGTGGAGTGCCTGCGGAACATGTGAGCACTGCCGCCAAGGGTGGGAGACGCTGTGCGAACAGCAGGTCAACGGCGGCTACGGTATCGACGGATCGTTCGGTGAGTACATGCTCGTCGACACGAAGTTCGCCGCCATCATCCCGGAGGGATCCGACCCGTACGAGATTGCGCCCGTACTGTGTGCCGGAGTCACCGTCTACAAGGGACTCAAGCGCACCGAGGTGAAGCCCGGGCAATGGGTCGTCATCTCAGGCATCGGCGGGCTCGGCCACATCGCCGTGCAGTATGCGGTGGCAATGGGGATGCGCGTCATCGCCGTCGACGTCGCCGATGACAAATTGGCATTGGCGAAGAAGCACGGAGCGGAGATCACGGTCAACGCCTTTGCCGAGGAGCCGGCCGACATCATCCAGGAGAAGGTCGGAGGCTCACACGGTGTGCTCGTCACGGCGGTGCACCCGAAAGCATTCGGGCAGGCGATCTCAATGACTCGCCGAGGCGGGACCATCGTCTTCAACGGGCTTCCCCCGGGCGAGTTCCCGGCCCCGATCTTCGACATCGTCCTCAAGGGGCTGACGATCCGCGGATCGATCGTCGGCACCCGCCAGGACATGGTGGAAGCCTTGGAGTTCTACGCAGCGGGCAAGATCCACCCGACGTTCACCAAGCGGCCGCTCGAGGACATCAATGCGATCTTCGACGAGATGATCCACGGCAAGATCGACGGCCGAGTCGTCATCGAGTACTGATCCACTCGGTCAGATCAAGTCTCCGGGCGCTGAGCAGCTTCTCTGCAGGTTGCGCAGCGCCCTGATGCTGGCCGGCGGTCACTGGTGGTTCCAGCCGGCCAGGTGCCAGCAGGAGTGTGGCCAGCATCTCCGCCATCGATTGGACTTGGCGCGAAGTCCTTCGATAGACTTCAACTACCCAAGACCGTCGGTCTTTTCGGAACCGGCAGAATCCGCAATCGGATCCTGTTGCCCGGAAACGAAGACTCCACTGGAGTGACCTGCGCAGGTGAGCACGAGATTCTTCCGATGAGTTCCTATGATCTCATCATTCGAAGCGTTTCACGCATGCCTGCGTGGAGCGCTTTTTTGGCGTTGGGACACGATCGGCGACTGTACGAAAGGAACTACCATGGCGAGGCCAGACAAGGCAGCCGCAGTAGAGGAGCTCAAACAGCAGTTTGAGAACTCCGACGCTGTGTTGCTGACCGAGTACCGCGGTCTCACCGTTGCGCAGATGAAAGATCTGCGCGTTTCACTCGGTGAGAACGTCAGCTACGCCGTGGTAAAGAATACGCTCACTGCTATTGCAGCCAAAGAAGCCGGAATCAACGATCTCGATGAGTTCCTCAACGGACCCACCGCGATCGCATTCGTCAACGGTGAACCACCAGAGGCTGCAAAGGCATTGCGTAACTTTGCCAAGGCGAATTCTCAGCTCGTATTGAAAGGCGGCTACTGGGATGGTGCCGTCCTCAGTGCTGAGAATGTCAACAAACTCGCCGACCTCGAACCACGCGAAGTGCTGCTTGCAAAGGCAGCTGGTGCCATGAAGGCAAGCCTCCACCAGGCGGCTTACCTGTTCACCGCTCCGATGGTCAAGGCCGTGCGCACTGTCGACGCTCTGCGCGAGAAGCAGGACGACGCTCCTGCTTCAGACGCCTGAGCAACACCCCATAAACCCGGTCGCTCAAAGTGACCACCAAAGGAAGGACTGGCCACCATGGCTAAGCTCACCCCCGAAGAGCTCATCGAAGGCTTCAAAGAGCTCACACTGATCGAACTCTCCGACTTCGTCAAGAAGTTCGAAGAGGTCTTCGAAGTTGAAGCTGCTGCACCTGCCGCTGCTGTTGCCGCTGCACCTGCTGCCGCTGCTGAGGCTGCCGAAGAGCAGACCGAATTCGACGTCATCCTCGAATCGGCCGGCGAGAAGAAGGTTCCCGTCATCAAGGAAGTTCGTGGGCTCACCTCCCTCGGACTGAAGGAAGCCAAGGACCTCGTCGACGGCGCTCCTAAGGCTGTCCTCGAAGGCGTGTCCAAGGACGCAGCCGATAAGGCCAAGGAAACCCTCGAGGGCGCAGGCGCAACCGTCACCCTCAAGTGATTTCTCTGGCAGCAGTCTGACTGCTGCCGCTTCGAAGAACCCCACAGCCGATGCTGTGGGGTTCTTCGCATTCACAGTGCGCGCCGGCTATGTTGCAGGACCGCAACGTGCTGCGACTTCGGCGACAGCCTGCCCTGACCTATTCTTAAGTGGTGACTGATAGTGCCACCGACACCAGACTGCTGAAGAGGCTGAGTTCCACACTCCGTGACTCCTGGCAGAGCGATCCTCTGTACATCGATCCGATCATTGCGCCGGGACTCACCGACAGTCAGAAGACGGCGGTCGAGCACGCATCGAAGCAGGCAGGGCAGTCGGGTGTTGTCCATTTCGTCGCGATTACGCCTGCGCAGCCGAGATCAGACGAGCCGAGATGGGCCCGCTTCACCTCTGATCTCGCATATGCGATGCACAAAGACAGCGGCGGAGAACAGACCATCGTCCTCTTCACCCAGGCAGACGATGCCGCGCGATCCTACGCTTATCTCGTCGATGCTAATGGGCCGGCTATACCGCCGGGCTCGGACTTTCTTGCCCGTTCGTCCAGCGACGACTTTCTGCCTGTCGAGCTGGCAGTGCCCTATCAGCTGCAGATTCTCGTCGCGGCTGCGAAGGGGACCGAACCTCCGGCACCCCCGGACTTCGACACTCGCGATGCGGGGGATCGCAATGAGGATTACATCGAAGCCACCGGACTGGATAATGGCAACCCGGACGCCCTCGTCTTCGGTGCGACGGCAATTGCCGCCATGGGGCTGAGTATCTGGGTGCTGCGCCGTCGGGAAAAGTACTCCTGGCGGAACTCGCTGACGACGAAACCGGACCCCGTCAGGACGCAGCAGCTGCCTGAGCGTGTTGAAAGTGCGCTCGAACCGCTTCCCGAGCCGCAGGAGTCCACCGAAGAGGCATGGTCGCTGTATGACCGCGGTCGGCGAGTGCAAGGGGCGATCAGGTCGCTCATCGCGGCTAATCCTGATTGGGCGCAGAGCGTCGACTTCTCGCACCGTTTCGGTGTTGAGAACCTGCTGAGCACGCACAAATGGGTACGTGCTCGGCTTCGCGGTTCGACCAAGGCCAGCTCCGAAGCGCCTCGGTTCTGCTTCCTCTTCCCTCACCACCGAAACAGAATCGAGACGTTCGCGCTCAAACAGGACGGGACCACGCTGACAGTCGACATGTGCGATCGCTGTCGCCGCGAAATCAACGACGGTCACGAGCCGCAGTGCCTCATGGTGCCCAAACGGCCCGGATCGAAGAAGCCTGTTCCCTACTATCAGCGCTCGGATGTCTACGCACTGTCCGGCTTCGGCAGCTTTCAGCCACTCGAGGACGCAGTCCTGGAGTCACTGGGAACACCGTCGACGTCCCCGACAGGAGGACGAGGATGAACACGGCAGCGAAATTGGGTGCGGCAATCATCATCTTCGGTGCTGTCGCAACCGGTTCGTCGATCTACAGCCACTCCGAATTCGACGAGGCCAGAGATGCTCGCATCGTCGCTGAAAAGGGCGACACGATCACGGTCGATTCGATCTATCTCGATCGCATCGAGGGCAGATACGACCCGAACTACGACCGGAGCCGGTACCAGGAGATCGCAGAGTCGCTGCAGTCCGACCCGATCTATATCGACGCCTATCAGGCATTCGAAGTCGACGACGAGAGCCTGGCGACGATCAGAGACGAAGTCAAAGACCTCGACATGCCGATCTACGTCGCGTTCCTGGCCACCTCGCAGGTCGATGATGCGGATGGGCAATCTCAACTGCTGGCTGGGCGGATCGCCGAGGAGCTGCCCGACAAGCGCGCCACAGTGGTCGTGGTCGGGGCAGTGACCGAAGGTATTGCCGACAAGGGAGCCGACCGGCGCGTGGCTTCCTACGATGTCGCCACAGACGTCGACGATAATCGTTCGGCCGTAGCGCGCAGATATGTGGAAGCGCTCAAGGCGGCCGAAACCGAGGCCTCGAAGTCCAGCAGCTCGCGAAGTCTCGACGATGAGCTGCAGCCGATCGTCGTCGATGAGGACACTTCCACCGATCCGAGCACGTTGGTCTATCCGGTCGGTGCAGCCGTCGGGGGTGCGGCGCTCGGCTTCATCGTCGGCGGTGGTCTGGGAATCGGGGGAGTCCTGGCGTGGAGAGCGATCAAGAAGAGGAAGCAGAACACGTGACAACTGATGCACAGCAGATTGCCGAGGCACTCAAAGACGACCCGTTCCACATCGACGGGGCGGTCGAGGGGTCTCTCAACGCGGAACTCATCGACCAGGCTCGGGAGACGGCGAAGGAATTGGACTACGACGTCTATGTCATCGCGGTCGATGAGCACTCTCTGAACCGAGATCTGTTGGAGCAGATCAAGGTGTTCAACGGGGGCGAAGGTTCGTTCATCATGATCAACGGCGAATCCCAGATCGCTGTCGATGTGAACTTCGCGGACAACCATGACCTCAATATGCAGGTGATGGACCAGTTGTCGGTCGCCCGCGAAGAGTGGAACATCAGCTCACCGTCGACGACGAAGCTCAATATCCTCCTCGACCTCTATGCGCAGCCGCAGGAATACAAGCAGGAAGAAGCCGTAACCGGGCAGGAAGCGCCCGGCAGCGAGGTCCAGACCGTTGACGGCTCGGGATCCTTTGCTCCGATGTTCCTCGGCGGGGCGGTACTCATCCTCGCTCTCGTCATCGCCGGTATCTGGTTCACCCGATCGCGACGGCAGCGTCGCGAGGTGACGCGGACGCAGCAGCGATTTCAGCTGCCCGATCGGCTGCTGAACCGCGTCGACAGCCTGCAGCGGCGATCATTGCGCGAGACCATCAATGCCGACACGACTCAACTGGCCGGGGAGATCGATCGGCTGCAGACGCAGAATCTCAACGCGGTGAGTGCTGCCAGCGTCGAGCGCGGACTCGACGCCTACCAGATGGCCCGCACGATCGTCGACGACGAAACATCCGAACGCATCGATCTGGCCGGAGCGATGGTCCTCCTCCGGCAGGCAGGACGCGAAATCGCCGAGGCGGATGCTGCCAGGAAGAGGAAGCGCAGTCCCGGTGCACGAAGCGGACTGCCGCAGAGTCTGTGCACCATCAATCCGCTGCACGGAGAGGCGCAGTCCACGACGCGCCTTGACGCCGATGCCTCAGGTGTACGCGTGCCCGTCTGCGGAAGCTGTCAGAACGACCGACAGCGCGGCAACCAGCTGCAGTGGATCTTCGACGGTGACCGGCCCTATGTCGAAGGCGACAGCGTGTGGGCGCAGACTCTGTTCGGCGCCATCGGCTCAGACCTCATCACTGCCCTGCACCGGCAGGGCAGATGACCTGCTCTCGGGGGAAGCTCCGGTCATGGTCACCTGGCATGGCACGAGCGGGCAGAGCCACCTCGGCGTCGGCTTGATTCGATCTCAGACCGTCGATGTCCTCAAGCTGACGTTCGACGAAGTCCCGGTCAACGGGCACTCCATGCCCAGGCACGAACACTGTGGTCTCGGGGAAGGACAGCAGCGTGTGCAGGCTGGTCACCCAATCGCTCAGTGAAGCATCGTCGCCTGCCTGTGGGGGAGCTCCCTCCTCCACCAGGTCACCGGTGAACACGATGCCCTGATCGGGCAGGCGCACGACGAGATCTGCTGTGGAATGCCCGCCCAGCACGTGGAATTCGACCCGACAGTCCCCGAGGTCAAGCACAACCTCCGACTCAGCGGCATCGACGGGGGAGACGTCGACGATGAGGTCGCTGGGATCCTCGGGCAGCTCGGATGCGAATTCGGCGGTCTCGGGGGCGTTGCGAACGGCGTCGAGGGCGATCCATGCGGTCGCCTCCTGGTCTCCGGCGAAGGACGCGGAGACGTGGAAGGTCTCGATTCCTGCTGCGGCAAGGGTGGCATTGCCGAAGAAATGATCCCAATGGTCATGAGTGATGACGGCAGCAATGGGATTGACGCCGCCAGTGACCTCGAGGCTCAGATGCTGTGCCGTGTCGGCCAGATACTTCGCCGTGCCGGGCCCCGGGCCCGAGTCGACGATGAGGCTGGCGCGAGAGCCAGTGATGATTCCGCAGTTGACCGCGGCCGGATTCTGAGAGATAACACTGACATTGACCATGAGTGCAGTCTAGAATGTCAGCCCATGGAGATCACTCACATCCCAGCCGGATCTCGCAGCGGCGAAGAGATCGAGAGCGTCCTCGCCGAGGTGCTCGACTTCGATACGCTCATCAACCGAGCATCGGGGCTCGGCAGCGATTTCGACCCCCGCGCAGACGAGGTGCGGCGGGAGTTGCTCTTTCCCACGCAATACCTGAGCAATCAGACGTGGATCGGTCGGCGCGGCGGGGTCATCGTGGCCAAAGGAATCGCCTACCTGGCATTGCAGGACAACCTCGATGTCGCCGACGTGTGGTGCTCGGTCCACCCTGAGCTGCGCGGACAGGGACTGGGCTCAGAGCTGCTGGCTGAGATGGAGACCAACCTGGCAGCTCAGGGCCGAACACAGCTGACCAGCTACTGCGAGATCCCATCATCGGCTCGTGACGCCGATCTGCGGGGTGCGCATCTCGCGGCTGACTCCGGCGCGGGAAGTCTGCCCGTGAATCAGCCGGACGTCGCCTTCCTCATCCGACACGGCTTCGCCTTCAAACAGCTGGAGCGGTGCTCCGTGGCGAATTCCGCCACGGCGGCACGGCTGCCCGCCGTTGACCTCGACGCCGGCTATGCGATCGAGACGTGGGATGGGCCGACGCCTGAACACCGGCTCGACGCGGTCGCACTTCTGCACCAGAGGATGTCGACGGACACCCCCGGCGCCGAAGAATTCGGTGAAGAGGAGGCGTGGGACGCCGCACGAGTCCGTGCCCTCGATGCGAAGCGGACCACAGACCGGGAGCTGGTGAGCACGGCACTGGTGCTCAAAGGGGAGGCAGCCGCGGGCTTCACCGAGGTCGCACACTTCGACGAACGCCCTGAGGTCGGGTGGCAGGGATCGACTCTGGTGACGCGAGAACACCGCGGACACGGACTCGGGGCGGCACTGAAGATCGCCAATCACGTTGCGCTGGGGGAGCGTACCGGCGTGAAGCGAATCTACACGTGGAATGCGGTGGAGAACTCGTGGATGCTTCTCATCAATGACAGGGCGGGATTCGCAACCTGGGCCTGGGTCGGTCTGTGGAAGAAGCGTCTTGCATGACTTGACCGATTGCTATAAGCTTGATATTTGCGTTGATCTGCCTGTGGCGTGCCTTCATATAGCGGGGGGCACCTCATTTCCACTCAAGTGAACCACGTTGTCGCCCGGTGTCGAAATCTGACACACCTGGGGTCGTCGACGTGACTTCGTGTGGAGGGTCAACCTATCAATTGGTGAAGCACTCGGAAGGATCCCATTGGCCGCCGCCAACGATAACACCAGGACCGCTAACGCCCCCAAGAGAATCTCCTTCGCGAAGATTCGCGAACCGCTCGAGGTTCCCGATCTGCTCGGTCTGCAGACAGACAGCTTCGATTGGCTCATCGGCTCGGAAGCGTGGCAGGACCGCGTCGCCGAGGCCATTGAAATCGGAGACGATTCCGTAGCAACCACCTCGGGACTCGAAGATATCTTCGAGGAGATCTCACCGATCGAGGACTTCGGTGGATCGATGTCGCTGTCGTTCCGGGAGCACCGGTTCGAAGCTGCCAAGTACTCCATCGATGAGTGCAAGGAACGCGACATGACCTATTCGGCGCCACTGTATGTGACCGCCGAATTCATGAACAACAACACCGGCGAGATCAAGAGCCAGACCGTCTTCATGGGTGACTTCCCCCTCATGACTGACAAGGGCACGTTCATCGTCAACGGCACCGAGCGTGTCGTCGTCTCGCAGCTCGTGCGTTCGCCCGGTGCCTATTTCGAGTCCAGCGTCGACAAGACCACTGACAAGGACATCTTCACCGCGAAGATCATCCCTTCCCGTGGTGCGTGGCTGGAGTTCGAGGTCGACAAGCGCGACCAGGTCGGCGTTCGCCTTGACCGCAAGCGCAAGCAGTCGGTCACTGTTCTGCTCAAGGCCCTCGGCTGGTCCGAAGCGAAGATCCTCGAGGAGTTCGGCGAGTTCGAGTCCATCCGCGAGACCATGGCCAAGGACACGGTCAACACGCAGGACGAAGCGCTGCTCGACATCTACAAGAAGCTGCGCCCGGCAGAGCCTGCGACCGCTGAAGCGGCACGCAACTTGCTCAACAACCTGTACTTCAACCCCAAGCGCTACGACCTGGCCAAGGTCGGCCGCTACAAGGTCAACCGCAAGCTGGGCGTCGATGCACCGCTGAGCGACTCGGTCCTGTCGACCGATGACGTGGTTGCGACCATCCGCTACCTCGTGTCCCTGCACGCAGGCGTTGACACCTCCAAGGGTGTCCGTGACGGCGAGAACATCGAGCTCAACGTCAAGCTCGACGACATCGACCACTTCGGCAACCGTCGCATCCGTGCAGTCGGCGAGCTCATCGAGAACCAGGTCCGCACCGGACTCTCTCGCATGGAGCGCGTCGTCCGTGAGCGCATGACGACCCAGGACGTCGAAGCGATCACGCCTCAGACCCTGATCAACATTCGTCCCGTGGTGGCTGCGATCAAGGAGTTCTTCGGCACCTCGCAGCTCTCGCAGTTCATGGATCAGAACAACCCGCTCGCGGGTCTGACTCACAAGCGCCGCCTCTCCGCTCTGGGACCTGGTGGTCTCTCGCGTGACCGTGCCGCCATGGAAGTCCGTGACGTTCACCCATCGCACTACGGACGTATGTGCCCGATCGAGACTCCCGAAGGCCCGAACATCGGTCTGATCGGCTCGCTGGCCTCCTACGCCCGCATCAACCCGTTCGGTTTCATCGAGACGCCTTACCGCAAGGTAGTCGATGGTGTCGTCACCGATGACACCGAGTACCTGACTGCCGACGATGAGCTCGAGTTCAACATCGCTCAGGCCAATGCGCCGCTGACCGAAGAGCAGCGCTTCGCCGAAGTCGAAGTTCTCGCACGTCCTAAGGGCGGCGGCGGCGAAGCCGAGCTGGTCCAGTACGACACGATTGACTTCATGGACGTCTCCGCGCGTCAGATGGTGTCTGTTGCGTCCGCACTGATTCCGTTCCTCGAGCACGATGACGCGAACCGTGCCCTCATGGGTGCGAACATGCAGCGTCAGGCCGTGCCGCTGGTGATGTCGGAGTCTCCAGTCGTGGGCACCGGCATGGAATACCGTGCAGCTGTCGACGCCGGCGACGTCATCACTGCCGATCGCCCAGGCGTCGTCACAGAGGTATCCGCCGACTTCGTCACCGTTCTGGCTGACGATGGCACGATGCAGACCTACCGCGCGTCGAAGTTCAAGCGTTCCAACCATGGAACCTCTTACAACCAGCGCATCATCGTCGACGAGGGCGATCGCGTCGAGCCGGGCACGGTTCTGGCAGACGGACCGTCGACTCAGAACGGTGAGATGGCGCTGGGCAAGAATCTCCTCGTGGCATTCATGTCATGGGAAGGCTACAACTTCGAGGATGCGATCATCCTCTCCCAGCGTCTCGTCCAGGACGACGTTCTGTCCTCGATCCACATCGAGGAGCACGAGGTCGATGCTCGCGACACCAAGCTCGGTGCCGAGGAGATCACTCGCGACATTCCGAACATCTCGCCGGACGCACTGGCAGACCTCGACGATCGCGGAATCATCCGCATCGGCGCCGAGGTCACCGACGGCGACATCCTCGTCGGCAAGGTCACCCCGAAGGGTGAGACCGAGCTGACGCCGGAAGAGCGCCTGCTGCGAGCGATCTTCGGTGAGAAGTCCCGTGAGGTCCGCGACACCTCGCTGCGTGTGCCTCACGGCGAGATCGGCACCGTCATCGGTGTCCGCGTCTTCGACCGGGAGGAAGACGACGAGCTCTCGCCGGGCGTCAACCAGATGGTCCGCGTCTACGTCGCTCAGCGCCGTAAGATCACCATCGGTGACAAGATGGCCGGTCGTCACGGCAACAAGGGTGTCATCTCGACCATCCTGCCTGTTGAGGACATGCCGTTCCTGGCCGACGGAACCCCCGTCGACATCATCCTCAACCCGCACGGTGTTCCGCGTCGTATGAACATCGGCCAGGTCTTCGAAGTCCACCTCGGATGGATCTCGAAGCAGGGTTGGAAGATCGAGGGCAACCCCGAGTGGGCTGCCGAACTGCCGGATGCCGCTCGTGAAGCCGAGGCCGGCACGAACCTGGCGACCCCGGTCTTCGACGGTGCACACGAGCAGGAGCTGCGTGGACTGCTGGACTCGACGACTCCGAACCGCGATGGGGATCGACTCATCGATTCCTCGGGCAAGGCCCAGCTGTTCGACGGTCGCTCCGGAGAACCGTTCCCGTACCCGATCGCTGTCGGCTACATGTACATGCTCAAGCTCCACCACCTCGTCGACGACAAGATCCACGCGCGTTCGACCGGTCCGTACTCGATGATCACCCAGCAGCCGCTCGGTGGTAAGGCGCAGTTCGGCGGTCAGCGCTTCGGTGAGATGGAAGTGTGGGCCCTCGAGGCCTACGGTGCGGCGTACACGCTGCAGGAACTGCTGACGATCAAGTCCGATGACATCCCGGGCCGTGTGAAGGTCTACGAGGCCATCGTCAAGGGCGAGAACCTGCCCGACCCGGGAATCCCGGAGTCGTTCAAGGTCCTCATCAAGGAGATGCAGTCCCTGTGCCTCAACGTCGAAGTTCTGTCTTCTGACGGAGCCGAGGTTGAGATGCGTGACGGCGAGGACGAGGTCTACCGGGCAGCTGAAGAGCTCGGCATCGACCTGTCACGCCGTGAAGCCCAGACCGTAGAAGAAGTCTGAGGACTTCCACTTCAACCGACACAACTTCGCGATGAACTCGACGTTCATCGCCAGGAAAGAGGATTTACGTGCCTGACGTCAATTTCTTTGATGAGCTACGTATCGGTCTTGCCACTGCGGAATCCATCCGCGGCTGGTCACACGGTGAGGTGAAAAAGCCTGAGACCATCAACTACCGCACACTCAAGCCCGAGAAGGACGGACTCTTCTGCGAGAAGATCTTCGGACCGACCCGCGACTGGGAGTGCGCCTGCGGCAAATACAAGCGTGTCCGCTTCAAGGGCATCATCTGTGAGCGCTGCGGCGTCGAGGTGACCCGCGCCAAGGTTCGCCGTGAGCGCATGGGACACATCGAGCTGGCCGCACCGGTCACTCACATCTGGTACTTCAAGGGCGTTCCTTCGCGCTTGGGCTACCTGCTGGACCTGGCACCGAAGGACCTGGAGAAGGTCATCTACTTCGCTGCTTACATGATCACCTCGGTGGACGAGGACTCTCGCCACCGTGATCTGCCCAGCCTGCAGAACAAGATCGACATCGAGAAGCAGCAGATCGGCACTCGCCGTGACGCCGACATCGATCGTCGTGCTAAGAAGCTCGAAGAGGACCTGGCAGCTCTCGAGGCCGACGGCGGCTCCGCCCCGGCCAAGAAGAAGCTGCGCGATGTCGCCGAGAAGGAAATGGAGAAGCTGCGCAAGAACGCCGACCGTGAGGTCGACCGCCTTGAGCAGGTGTGGGACCGGTTCAAGAGCCTCAAGGTCAACGACCTCGAAGGCGATGAGAGCCTGTACCGCGAGATGTTCCACCGTTTCGGTCTCTACTTCACCGGTGCCATGGGCGCCGAGGCGATCCAGAAGCGTCTGCTCGAATTCGACCTCGAGGCCGAGTCCGAGAAGCTGCGCGAACTCATCGCCACGGGTAAGGGTCAGCGCAAGACCCGCGCCCTGAAGCGTCTCAAGGTCGTCAATGCGTTCCTGACCACCGACAACAACCCTGAGGGCATGGTCCTCGACGTTGTTCCCGTGGTGCCGCCGGAACTGCGCCCGATGGTGCAGCTCGACGGTGGACGTTTCGCCACGTCTGACCTCAACGACCTCTACCGTCGTGTGATCAACCGCAACAACCGTCTCAAGCGTCTCTTGGACCTCGGTGCCCCCGAGATCATCGTCAACAACGAGAAGCGGATGCTGCAGGAAGCCGTCGACTCGCTGTTCGACAACGGTCGTCGCGGTCGTCCGGTGACCGGACCGGGCAACCGTCCGCTGAAGTCACTGTCGGACATGCTCAAGGGCAAGCAGGGACGTTTCCGTCAGAACCTTCTGGGCAAGCGTGTGGACTACTCGGGCCGTTCGGTCATCGTGGTCGGTCCGCAGCTGCACCTGCACCAGTGTGGTCTGCCTAAGACCATGGCTCTGGAACTGTTCAAGCCCTTCGTGATGAAGCGTCTGGTCGATCTCAACCATGCGCAGAACATCAAGTCGGCAAAGCGGATGGTCGAGCGTCAGCACCCTCAGGTGTGGGACGTCCTCGAAGAGGTCATCACCGAACATCCGGTGCTGCTCAACCGTGCACCTACTCTGCACCGTCTGGGCATCCAGGCGTTCGAACCCCAGCTCATCGAGGGCAAGGCCATCCAGCTGCACCCCCTCGTCTGCTCGGCGTTCAACGCTGACTTCGACGGTGACCAGATGGCAGTGCACCTGCCGCTGAGCCCTGAGGCTCAGGCAGAGGCACGTGTGCTCATGCTCTCGGCGAACAACATCCTCAAGCCTTCGGACGGCAAGCCCGTGACCATGCCCTCGCAGGACATGATCATCGGTCTGTACCACCTGACCTCCGAGCGCAAGGGTCTGGCCGGCGAAGGACGCTCCTTCACCGGTCTCGGCGAAGCCATCATGGCCTTCGATCGTGGAGAGCTGGACCTCGGTTCGGTCATCACGATCCGTCTTGAGAACGTTGTCCCCGGCGACGATCTTGAGGTTCCCGAAGGCTGGGAGGCCGGCGATCCGCTGGACGTGCAGACCACTCTGGGTCGTGCACAGTTCAACGACTACCTGCCTGCCGACTACACGTACGTGAATTCCACGATCGACAAGAAGGCGCTCAGCCGCATCGTGAACTACCTGGCCGAGGAATACCCCAAGGTCGAGGTCGCGCACACCTTGGACAACTTCAAGGCCGGCGGCTTCTACTGGGCAACTCGTTCGGGAATCACGATCTCGATGTCCGACGTGGTCTCACCCGAGGCCAAGACCGAGATCATCGACGACGCGGAGGCCCTCGACACGAAGGTTCAGCAGCAGTACGAACTCGGTGCGCTCACCGACGACGAACGCCGCAACGAACTGGTCAAGCTGTGGACCGAGACGACGGAGAAGGTCGACCAGGTCATGCGGACTAACTTCCCGGAGGAGAACTCGGTTCTGCGTCTGGTGGAATCTGGCGCATCGGGTAACTGGATGCAGGTCCGCCAGCTGGCCGGTATGCGTGGACTGGTGACGAACCCGAAGGGTGAGATCATCCCTCGCCCGATCGTCTCGAACTACCGTGAGGGACTCTCGGTGCTCGAGTACTTCATCGCCTCGCACGGTGCTCGTAAGGGTCTGGCCGATACGGCTCTGCGTACCGCTGACTCCGGTTACCTGACTCGTCGCCTCGTCGACGTGTCGCAGGACGTCATCATCCGCACCGCCGAAGCCGATACGAACAAGGGCATCACCCTGCCTGCAGCCGAGCGCGACCACGAGGGCAACCTCGTTCCGCACGAGTATGCAGAGACGAGCCTCTACGGCCGCCTCACGGTCTCAGACGTCTCCGACGCTGATGGCAATGTCATCGTGCCGGCGAAGACCGACGTGACCGCGGAGACGATCGATAAGCTGGTCGCTGCCGGGATCGAAGAGCTCAAGGTTCACTCCGTGCTCACTGCTGATTCCGATACGCAGATCTCGGCCATGCACTACGGCCGTTCGATGGCGACCGGAAAGCTCGTCGACATCGGCGAAGCAATCGGCACCGTCGCTGCCCAGTCGATCGGTGAGCCGGGAACCCAGCTCACCATGCGTACCTTCCACACAGGTGGTGCGGCGGCGTCCACGGGTGACATCACCCAGGGTCTGCCGCGTGTGACCGAGCTCTTCGAAGCTCGCACACCGAAGGGCTTCGCTCCCATCGCCGAGGCGACCGGACGTGCCAAGATCGACGACAGCCGCAAGACCCGCTTCGTCGTCATCACACCCGATGACGGTGGCGAAGAGATCGAGCACGCAGTGTCCAAGCGTGCCCGCCTCCTCGTCGAGGACGGACAGAACGTCAAGGCCGGCGAACAGCTGGTCATCGGCGCTGTCGATCCGAAGCAGGTGCTGCGCATCCGCGGTCGTCGTGAGGCCGAACGCTTCCTCGTCGAGCAGGTGCAGAAGGTGTACCGCTCGCAGGGCGTGGGCATCCACGACAAGCACATCGAGGTCATCGTGCGCCAGATGCTGCGTCGCGTGACCGTGATCGAGTCGGGCGACACGAACCTGCTGCCCGGCGAGCTGGTCGACCGTGGCCGCTACCAGGGCGAGAACCGTCGTGTGGTCGCCGAAGGCGGCCAGCCGGCATCGGCTCGTGACGAGCTCATGGGTATCACGAAGGCCTCTCTGGCCACCGATTCGTGGCTGTCTGCCGCATCCTTCCAGGAGACGACACGCGTCCTCACTGAGGCCGCGATGGAAGGCAAGTCGGACACCCTGCTCGGACTCAAGGAGAACGTCATCCTCGGTAAGCTCATCCCTGCAGGCACCGGCCTGCAGACACACCGCGACATCGTGGTGGAGCCGACCGAAGAGGCGAAGGCCGAGATGTTCACGAACAGCTACGGTGACTTCTATGCAGGCATCGGTTCCGATTCCGGATCCGCCATCCCGCTGGAGGACTACGACTACGGCGCCTTCAGCTGAAGCTGATCGTCTGAGTCGCGTCCCTGTCGCTGAGTCATCAGACTGAGTCGGCAGGCACAGCACGAGGGGCACCCACCATCAGGTGGGTGCCCCTCTTCGTTCATTCATATGCGGTCCCCGCGATCGTAGACGCGAACGTAGACGCGAACGTAGACGCGAACGTAGACGCGAACGCGGGCGCGCATGTGGGTGCGATCGCGTGCGCGCGAGCAGAAGCATCGCCGCAGAACATCCTCGGCCAATCGCATCGAACTCGGTCAGAAGCTCAACAGTCGGCAAGTTCTGATCGAATATCTCGAACAATTCGACCAGGACTTACCGACTGTTGGCCTGCGGCGAGCTCTGAATGCGTGTCGGCGTTGCAAGGCGGCTTCGTTGAGCAGGACAGCTAGCCGAAGAGGACTTGCGCCTCTTCCCAGCGTTGAAGCGGAACAGACTTGAGTCGGTCGACGGCTGAAGCCATGTCGACCGAGACGATGTCGGTGCCCTTGAGACTGGCCATCTTGCCCCAGTCGCCGTTGTGCGCGAGATCTGCCGCAGCCATCCCCAGACGCGTGGACAGGACCCGGTCATACGCCGTGGGGGAGCCGCCTCGCTGAAGGTGTCCGAGAATGGTGGCACGGGACTCGATTCCGGTGATCTCCTCGATCTTGGGAGCCAGGAAGTCTGCGATGCCGCCGAGACGGGTCCGTCCCTTGTTGTCGACACCCCGGTCCGCGACCTGTTCGTCGAGCCCCTCGGGAATGAAGCCCTCGGCCACGACGACGATCGGAGCACGGCCGCGGTCCCTGGCCGAGGTCACCCATTCCTCGATCTGGTCGAAGGAGACGGGAAACTCCGGCATGAGGATCGCGTGCGCGCCACCGGCCATTCCCGCATGCAGCGCGATCCATCCGACGTTGCGGCCCATGACCTCGATGACCATGCATCGATGATGGGACTCGGCCGTTGTGCGGAGCCGGTCGATGGACTCGGTCGCGATGGCTTGGGCCGAGTCGAAGCCGAAGGTGTAGTCAGTGCCGCTGAGATCGTTGTCGATGGTCTTGGGGACACCGATGATGTTGAGTCCCTCCTCGTTCACGAGTCGGGAGGCCCCAGCCAGTGTGCCCTCGCCGCCGATCGCAACGATCGCGTCGATGCCGTGGGCGGTCATCACCTCGCGCATCCGCTCCGGCCCGCCGCCCTCATAGGGGTGGGTGCGGGACGTGCCGAGGATGGTGCCGCCTCGGCCGGAGAGTCCGCGAACGTCGAGCATAGTCATGTCGAACACATCGTCTTCGAGCAGGCCGCGCCAACCGTCGCGGATTCCCACAAACGTATCTTCGTGCGAGCGGATGCCCTTGCGGACGATTCCGCGGATGACCGCGTTGAGTCCGGGGCAGTCCCCGCCGGAGGTCAGTACACCTATCTTCATTCCAATTGCCCCTGATCCTTTGCTCGATAGCCTTTGGCCAAATGCACGTCGTGACCGGCCATGACAGAGACGCCCTTGAGGATGAGCGTCCCATTCGAACCGTCTCCTTTGGCGGAGCCGCGGATCTCATTGCCGGCCATGATGTTGATTGTGTCGTCGCGGACCCGCACGCCGGGAGGGACGTAGATGTCGTGGCCGGCCATCATCGAATACGATGTCAGCGACACGGTGACTCCCGGTCCCATGACGTCGCACAGGTCGATGTTGTCGCCGCCCATGAGCGAATAGGTCGTCACCTGGGCTGTGCCGGCTGGCACATCGAGTTCGCGCCCGGACATAATCGCCACCGAGTTCATCGGCTCCGCTGTGCCCGGTTCCGCCATCGGAGCCAGCGAGGTGGGTCCGGCGCTGCGTGCGAGTGATGTCCCTGCCGCCGTTCCGCCGGTCTGGCGCTGCAGGGTGCGGTAGAGCTCGTGTCCTTCGGGCAGATCGACGATGAGCGGCATCAGTTCGTCGAGGTACTTCGCCGAAATCGCCTCATCCTGACGTTCGGCGGTCTCTTCCGGGTCGAGCCGACCGTTGCTGACCGCGTCGGTGATGACTCCGAGAACGGCGTCGCGGTCCTTGTCAGAGGCTCGGATGCGGGGCGCGGGCGAGTGCGGGGAATCTTCTTTGGCCATGACGCCCAGTGTAGCGGGGACCACACATCTGCAGTTGAGATCGGCCGCAGCCAAGTTCCACAGGCTGGACACAGCCACGACTCGGAATTGCGACAGCACAGCACACGAGAGCGGAATCACTGACAACCAAAGAGTTCCCATGACAGTCAACCCGAATCCGAACCTTCCGAACCCCGGGCCGGGCACTCCCAGAGCCGGACAACAGGGCGGTGGCCAGCAGAGGCCTGATTCCATCCTGGATACGACTGTGCCCCCATCACTGATCGTGGTGGGGGCACAGGCGCGATTTCTCAGATCACTCAGCGGTGCAGATCGAAGCGGTCTGCTTCGACGAGCTTGCTCCAGGCCTTGACGAAGTCGTTGACGAACTTCTCCTGGGCGTCATCGGAGGCGTATACCTCGGCGATGGCACGCAGCTCGGAGTTGGCACCGAAGAGCAGATCGATACGGCTTCCGGTCCACAGCTTGTCTCCCTCGGGGGAGAAGCACTCGTAGACAGTGGCGGATTCGGACGGTCCGATCGGCTTCCAGACGTTGCCCAGTTCCAGGAGGTTGACGAAGAAATCGTTCGTCAGCTCGCCGGGACGGTCGGTGAACACACCGAGCTCCGAATCTTCGTAGTTTGCACCGAGGACACGCAGCCCACCGATGAGCACGGTCAGCTCCGAAGTGGTCAGACCGAGCAGGCTCGCCTTGTCCAGGAGGAGGTACTCGGCCGACAGGGGGAGGTCCTCGGTGAGGTAGTTGCGGAATCCGTCGTGTGTCGGCTCCAGGTAGGAGAACGAATCGACGTCGGTCTGCTCCTGGGTCGCGTCACCGCGGCCGGTCGAGACCGGAACGCTGACATCATGGCCGGCGGCCTTCGCCGCGGTTTCGATGCCGACGCCGCCGGCGATCGCCAGGACATCGGCGAACGTTGCTCCGGTGTCCGCTGCGATGCGTTCGAGGACTGTGATGACCTCGGCTAGCTTCGCGGGCTCGTTGACTTCCCAGCTCTTCTGCGGTTCGAGGCGCAGGCGTCCGCCGTTGACTCCGCCGCGGAAGTCGGAGACACGGTGTGATGATGCCGCGGCCCACGTGGTTGAGACGAGCTGGGAGACGCTCAGCCCGGATTCGCGCACGGCAGCCTTGATGGCCTCGAGCTGGCCCTCTGCGAGCGGTGTGCCGGCCGGGACCGGGTCCTGCCAGATGAGCTCTTCGCTGGGGACCTCGGGTCCGAGGTAGCGAGTGGACGGGCCCATGTCACGGTGAGTGAGCTTGAACCAGGCGCGGGCGAAGGCATCCTCGAAGGCCTTCTGGTCGTCCTTGAAGCGGCGCGAGATCTCACCATAGATGGGATCGAAACGCAGCGAAAGATCGGTTGTGAGCATGCGGGGCTCGCGGCGTCCGTCGCCCTGAGCCATCGGAACCATGTCATCGCCGCCGCCGTCGACTGGGCGCCACTGCAGGTGTCCGCCTTCGTTCTCGAAGACCTCCCATTCGTAGGCGAAGAGGATGTGGAAGAACTCGTTGTCCCACCGAGTGGGGTGGTAGGTCCACGTGACCTCGATGCCGCTGCCGACGGTGTCATTGCCCTGGCCGGTGCCGAAGTCGGACTTCCAACCCAGGCCCTGCTCCTCGATCGGTGCTGCTTCCGGATCTCCGCCCTTGTGCGACTCGGATGCTGCGCCGTGGGTCTTGCCGAAGGTATGTCCACCTGCGATGAGAGCGACTGTCTCCTCGTCGTCCATGGCCATGCGACCGAAGGTCTCGCGGATGTCGATGGCCGCGGCCAGCGGATCCGGTTTGCCCTCTGGGCCCTCAGGGTTGACGTAGATGAGACCCATGGTCGTTGCCGCCAGCGGCTTCTGCAGCTCGCGGTTGCCCACATAGCGCTTGTCGGTGCCCAGCCATTCGGTCTCGGAGCCCCAGTAGACGTCATTGTCGGGTTCCCACACGTCCTTGCGACCACCGGCGTAACCGAAAGTCTTGAAGCCCATGGATTCGAGACCTACGTTTCCGGCGAGGATGAATAGATCAGCCCATGAGATCTTCTTGCCGTACTTCTTCTTGACCGGCCAGAGCAATCGACGGGCCTTGTCGAGACCCACGTTGTCGGGCCAGGAATTCAGAGGCGCGAAACGCTGCTGCCCTTCGCCGCCGCCGCCGCGTCCGTCCTGGACTCGGTAGGTGCCTGCGGAGTGCCAGGCCATGCGGATCATGAACGGGCCGTAGTGACCGAAATCAGCCGACCACCAGTCGGCGTTCGTCTTCTGCAGCTCTTCGATGTCGGCCTTGAGCGCGTAGTAGTCGAGGCTGGCGAACTCGGCGTCGTAGTCGAAGCCTTCGTCCATCGGGTCGCGAGCTGGCTGGTTCTTGGCCAAGATCTTGAGGTTGAGGCGATTCGGCCACCAATGCGAGTTGGCATCGCCCTGGCTGGGATCGACCAGCGAGTCGGCATCGGGCGCCGTCGCCGCAGCCGAGGTGGTGTGGACGACTGGACAGCCGCCGGCGGTGGAAGTATCGGTCATAGTATTCCTTTCACTTTCGAGTCCCCGTCAGGACCCGGTTGAAGACAAAGGTGTGGCTTTGTCGTTGGGTGGATCGGCTCAGACCGCCGAGGCGGGTTCGGTGCTGCCCGAAGGCGCTGCAGACACAGCGCAGTCAGGACACAAGCCCCAGAAAGTGACTTCGGCCTGCTCGATGACGAAACCAGCGTCGTGTGAAGGGGTCAAGCAGGGGGCCTGCCCGACCGCACAGTCGACATCGACGATGAGATTGCACGAGCGGCACACGAGGTGATGATGATTGTCCCCGATGCGTCGCTCGTAACGGGCCACAGACCCGGACGGCTGAATGCACCGCACGAGTCCGACCTCGGTGAGTGTGTGCAGCGAGTCGTACACCGCCTGATGCGATACCTCGGGGAGGATCTCTCGAACAGCGCGGATGACAGTCTCTGTGTCTGCATGCTGGTGGTCGCACACAGCCGCGAGAACTGCGACTCTCTGTTTCGTCACGCGAAGGGAACTCTCCCGCAGTGCTGCGGTCGGTTCCGACTCGTGCCTATCCTTGTTCTCAGCCACAGCAACAGCTTGCCGCCTTTTCTTGAATGAGTCAAGGAAGCAATAGTCTCGAGTCTCGGGCGCGCGAGCCGCGGGCGACTGTCGGCCTCAGTTCTCGGTCCGCGAAGAGCTTGGACTTCGGTCCGCGGAGGGTAGGTGCACCGGGGGAGGGGGTTCCCTGCGCCGGGGTGGCGGGGCTGTGTCGTGCAACCCACAGCGGCTGGTTTTGACCAGATGCGGGAGACCGCGATATTCTAGGATGCGACTGATTGTGTTATCTGCCTCGACGAATGACCATACCGGATGTTTTGTGAGATCCGGACTGATTGTGAGAATTCGACGGAGGCAGGCCGCCGACGTGTCATTCTGCATAGGTTGCGTGTCAACGCGACACGCCCGAGTGCAGGGTTCAGGCCGTCGCGCGAATACTGGCATCGGGCGTGAAGCTTCACCCGGTGTTCAGTCGGATATGTCCCACGGTTCACAGACATGGCTGATGCCATGGCCAACGTTGGGAATTAGGTTTATCGAGAAGCAAATGGAGAACGCTTAGTGCCGACAATCCAGCAGCTCGTCCGCAAGGGACGACATGTCAAATCCGCAGGATCCGACGCTCCTGCTCTGAAGAGCAGCCCGCAGCGTCGTGGAGTGTGCACCCGTGTGTACACCACTACACCCAAGAAGCCGAACTCGGCTCTTCGCAAGGTCGCTCGTGTCAAGCTTTCGAGCCAGATCGAAGTGACTGCCTACATTCCAGGCGAAGGACACAACCTGCAGGAGCACTCGATCGTGCTCGTGCGCGGTGGTCGTGTCAAGGACCTGCCAGGTGTGCGCTACCGAATCGTTCGCGGTTCGCTTGACACCCAGGGTGTCAAGGGCCGCCAGCAGGCACGCAGCAAGTACGGTGCGAAGAGGGAGAAGAAGTAATGCCACGTAAAGGTCCTGCACCAAAGCGACCGATCGTCATTGACCCGGTCTTCAGTTCGCCGATCGTCACGCAGCTGATCAACAAGATCCTGCTCGACGGAAAGCGTTCGACCGCTGAGCGCATCGTCTACGGTGCTCTCGAAGGCACCCGTGAGAAGAACGGCAATGACCCAGTTGTCAACCTGAAGAAGGCTCTCGACAACATCCGCCCATCCCTCGAGGTTCGCTCTCGCCGTGTCGGTGGCGCAACCTACCAGGTTCCGGTCGATGTCCGTCCGGTTCGTTCGACGACTTTGGCACTGCGCTGGCTCGTGGCTTACTCCCGCCAGCGTCGTGAGAAGACGATGACCGAGCGCCTCATGAATGAGATTCTCGACGCGAGCAACGGCCTCGGCGCCGCTGTGAAGCGTCGCGAAGACACCCACAAGATGGCCGAGTCCAACAAGGCCTTCGCCCACTACCGCTGGTAATCGTTCCTCTCCGGAACCCTGGCCGGCAGGCGTCATGCGGCGCCTGCCGGCCAGGCAGCGGGGGAGCCGATCACATCATCGAGTGAGAGAGAGACACCGTGGCACTTGACGTGCTCACCGACCTGAATAAGGTCCGCAACATCGGCATCATGGCCCACATCGATGCCGGTAAGACCACCACAACCGAACGCATCCTTTACTACACCGGTGTGAACTACAAGATCGGCGAGACGCACGACGGTGCCTCGACGATGGACTGGATGGACCAGGAGCAGGAACGTGGCATCACGATCACGTCGGCTGCCACCACCTGCTACTGGCACGACAACCAGATCAACATCATCGACACCCCGGGCCACGTCGACTTCACCGTCGAGGTTGAGCGCTCACTGCGCGTCCTCGATGGCGCCGTCGCCGTCTTCGATGGCAAGGAAGGCGTTGAACCGCAGTCCGAGACCGTGTGGCGTCAGGCTGACAAGTACGACGTGCCACGCGTGTGCTTCGTCAATAAGATGGACAAGCTCGGTGCTGACTTCTACTTCACCGTCGACACCATCCGCGAACGCCTCGGTGCCAAGCCGCTGGTCATTCAGCTGCCTATCGGCTCCGAGTCGGAGTTCGCCGGGGTAGTCGACCTTCTTGAGATGAAGGCCTACATCTGGCCTGATGAGTCCAAGAAGGGTCAGGACATGACCGAGATCGAGATCCCAGAAGATCTCCAGGACAAGGCAGTTGAGTACCGCGCCCAGCTCATCGAGGATGTTGCTGAAGCCACTGACGAACTCATGGAGAAGTACCTTGAGGGCGAAGAGATCTCGATTGCCGAGATCAAGGAGGGCATCCGCTCTCTCGTCGTCAACTCCACGGCGTTCCCTGTGATGTGCGGTTCGGCATACAAGAACAAGGGCGTCCAGCCCATGCTCAATGCCGTCATCGACTATCTCCCTTCGCCTCTCGAAGTTCCTCCCATGATCGGTGAGAACCCTCGTGACGAGGACGAAAAGCTGACTCGCAAGCCTTCCAAAGATGAGCCTTTCTCGGCTCTCGCGTTCAAGGTTGCCACCCACCCGTTCTTCGGCACGCTGACCTACGTCCGCGTGTACTCCGGACAGGTGAAGTCGGGCGAGGCCGTTCTCAACTCTACGAGCGGCAAGAAGGAGCGCGTCGGCAAGCTCTTCCAGATGCACTCCAACAAGGAGAACCCTGTCGAAGAGGCCATCGCCGGCCACATCTACGCGTTCATCGGTCTCAAAGAGACAACCACCGGTGACACGCTGTGCGATCCGAACGCCCCGATCGCTCTCGAGTCGATGACCTTCCCTGAGCCGGTCATCTCCGTGGCCATTGAGCCCAAGACCAAGAGTGACCAGGAGAAGCTCTCTGCTGCCATTCAGAAGTTCGTCAAGGAAGACCCGACATACCGGGTCGAACTTGATGTGGAGACGGGTCAGACCGTAATCCGCGGAATGGGCGAACTTCACCTCGACATCCTCGTCGACCGTATGCGTCGCGAGTTCAAGGTCGAGGCGAATGTCGGCAAGCCGCAGGTCGCCTACCGTGAGACCATTCGCCGCACTGTCGAAAAGTACGACTACACCCACAAGAAGCAGACGGGTGGATCGGGACAGTTCGCGAAGGTCCAGGTCACCTTCGAACCTCTCGAGGTCGAAGGCGATACGATCTACGAATTCGAGAATGCCGTCACGGGCGGACGTATTCCGCGCGAGTACATTCCGAGCGTCGACGCCGGTATCCAGGACGCGATGCAGCTTGGTGTGCTCGCCGGTTACCCGATGGTTGGCGTCAAAGCCACACTCATCGACGGCGCCTACCACGATGTCGACTCTTCGGAGATGGCATTCAAGATCGCCGGCTCAATGGTCTTCAAGGAGGCCGTTCAGAAGGCGAAGCCGGTTCTGCTGGAACCGGTCATGGACGTCGAGGTGCGTACCCCAGAGGAATACATGGGAGACGTCATCGGCGACCTCAATTCCCGACGTGGCCAGATCCAGTCGATGGACGACGCTTCCGGTGTGAAGGTCGTCAAGGCTGTGGTCCCGTTGTCGGAGATGTTCGGTTACATCGGTGATCTGCGGTCGAAGACCCAGGGCCGTGCGGTGTACTCGATGACTTTCTCCAGCTATGCGGAGGTCCCCAAGGCAGTCGCCGAGGAGATCGTCCAGAAGATGCGTGGCGGAGAGTAATCTCCGGTCCCCGGTCGCCACGGTGAGCAAGAACATGTTCACCGAAATGAAAGATAACCAACAAAGGTCTAAGATATGAACCGCATATCTTTTGCCAACCACGAGGAGGAACCCAGTGGCAAAGGCTAGTTTCGATAGGACTAAGCCGCACGTCAACATTGGCACCATCGGCCACGTTGACCACGGAAAGACCACCTTGACCGCCGCAATCACCAAGGTGTTGGCGGACAAGTACCCAGATCTCAATGAGGCTCGCGCCTTCGACCAGGTGGATAACGCACCTGAGGAGAAGGAGCGCGGCATCACCATCAACGTCTCGCACGTTGAATACCAGACCGAGAAGCGTCACTACGCTCACGTCGATGCCCCTGGTCACGCCGACTACATCAAGAACATGATTACCGGTGCTGCTCAGATGGACGGCGCAATCCTCGTGGTTGCCGCTACCGACGGTCCGATGCCGCAGACTCGTGAGCACGTTCTGCTCGCACGTCAGGTTGGTGTGCCTTACATCGTTGTCGCACTGAACAAGTCCGACATGGTCGACGACGAGGAGCTCATCGAGCTCGTCGACTTCGAGGTCCGCGATCTGCTCTCGAGCCAGGACTTCGACGGCGACAACGCTCCCGTCATTCCTGTGTCCGCTCTCAAGGCGCTGGAAGGCGACGAGAAGTGGGTCAAGAGCGTCGAAGACCTCATGCAGGCCGTCGATGACAATGTTCCCGAGCCGGAACGCGACATCGACAAGCCCTTCCTCATGCCTGTGGAAGACGTCTTCACGATCACTGGTCGTGGAACCGTCGTCACCGGCCGTGTGGAGCGCGGCGTCCTGCTGCCTAACGATGACATCGAAATCGTGGGCATCAAGGAGAAGTCGTCCAAGACGACCGTCACCGCAATCGAGATGTTCCGCAAGACTCTGCCCGACGCACGCGCGGGTGAGAATGTCGGACTGCTCCTGCGTGGAACGAAGCGCGAAGAAGTCGAGCGCGGCCAGGTCATCTGCAAGCCAGGTTCGATTACGCCGCACACCGGCTTCGAGGGCCAGGTCTACATCCTGAGCAAGGACGAGGGTGGACGTCACAACCCGTTCTACTCGAACTACCGTCCTCAGTTCTACTTCCGCACCACTGACGTCACCGGCGTCATCACGCTGCCTGAGGGCACCGAGATGGTCATGCCCGGCGACAACACTGACATGTCGGTCGAGCTCATCCAGCCGATCGCTATGGAAGAGGGCCTCCGCTTCGCTATTCGCGAGGGTGGACGTACCGTCGGCGCTGGTCGAGTCACCAAGATCACCGCCTGATATACCTTCGATCGCTGAGGCTTGGGCCTTGAGTTCAGGACTTCGGTCCTGAGAGATCGATTCGGAACCCCGGTCCAATGGGCCGGGGTTCCGTGCATTCACAACGGGGGCCATCCTCAGCGAGTGGCCTGCCCGACTTGCAGCGGCAGGCGATGATGAGATGCCTCACAAGTCAGATGCCTGGAATTGCGCCGATGAAGTGCTATGTGACAAGATAGTGAAGTTGCGTTTTGGACGTTGACCCCTGCACTGCGGTAGAGATACCGCGAACAGTCCGGAACACTATCGGATCGATGAATCTGCCTTGAGCGGGTTCGGACCGAGCAGCCAATGAGTAAAAGCGCCGTCGGCCCTCAGTGAGAATCGAAAGATTCTCCGCAAGGATTAGCCGACACGCCCGACCTCGGGGGTCGGTCATGGTCAGCCGGCACAGACCACAGAAGATTTTGATCGACTGTTGGTTGATGGCCGGAAGTAACTAAAGAAAGAGACGACGCCATGGCGGGACAGAAGATCCGCATTCGGCTCAAGTCGTACGACCATGCTGTGATTGACAGTGCTGCACGAAAGATCGTGGACACCGTCACTCGCGCAGGTGCGACTGTTGTGGGCCCCGTGCCGTTGCCAACGGAGAAGAACGTTTACTGCGTCATCCGTTCGCCACACAAGTACAAGGACAGCCGTGAGCATTTCGAAATGCGCACGCACAAGCGTCTGATCGACATCGTCGATCCGACGCCGAAGGCAGTCGATTCGCTCATGCGTCTCGACCTCGCTGACGACGTCAACATCGAGATCAAGCTCTAAGGGAGGCAGACATGGCGAACAATCGTTCATCAGCTCTCCCTACCACCCGCAAGGTCAAGGGCCTTCTGGGAACCAAGCTGGGCATGACTCAGGTTTGGGATGAGCAGAACAATCTCGTACCGGTGACCGTAGTGGCCGCCGGCAGCAACGTCGTGACACAGATCCGCAACGAGGAAACCGACGGTTACCCCGCACTGCAGATCGCGTTCGGCGAAATCGATCCTCGCAAGGTCAACAAGCCTACTGCAGGCCACTTCGAGAAGGCAGGCGTGACACCACGCCGTCACCTTGTCGAGCTGCGCACCGCAGACGCTGCTGACTACGCGCTGGGTCAGGAACTCGGAGTCGATACCTTCGACGCCGGGATCAAGGTCGATGTGACCGCAAAGACCAAGGGTAAGGGAACCGCCGGTGTCATGAAGCGTCATGGCTTCCACGGTGTCGGCGCCTCCCACGGTTCGCACCGCAACCACCGCAAGCCGGGTTCAATCGGCGGAGCCGCGACCCCTGGTCGCGTGTTCAAAGGTATGCGCATGGCCGGCCGTATGGGTGCAGTCAAGCACACCACCCAGAACCTCACGATCCACGCCGTGGACACCGAGAACAACTTCCTGCTCATCAAGGGTGCCGTACCTGGCCCCAAGGGTGCAGTCGTTCTCGTTCGCTCGGCCGCGAAGGAGGGCTGAACGTAATGACTGATGTCAAGACAGTCGACGTCGTCGATGCTGCTGGTGCGAAGACCGGATCAGTTGACCTGCCAGCCGAGATCTTCGGTGTGCAGACCAACGTGCCGTTGATCCACCAGGTTGTTGTCGCACAGCTGGCAGCAGCCCGTCAGGGTACACACAAGACAAAGACCCGCTCCGAAGTACGCGGTGGCGGTCGCAAGCCCTACCGCCAGAAGGGTACCGGTAACGCCCGTCAGGGTTCGATCCGTGCTCCTCAGTACAACGGTGGTGGAATCGTGCACGGGCCGGTTCCCCGCGATTACTCGCAGCGGACCCCTAAGAAGATGAAGACCGCTGCTCTGCGCGGCGCTCTCTCGGATCGCGCACGTCTCGATCAGGTCTTCGTTGTGAAGAACCTGATCACCGGCGAAGCACCGTCGACCAAGCAGGCGAAGCTCGCTCTGGCCAGCCTCTCCGATCGCAAGAACACCCTCGTGGTGCTCAACCGTGACGACGAGCTCACCGAGCGCAGCGTTCGCAACCTGCCTCACGTTCACGTGCTCACCTCCGATCAGCTCAACACATACGATGTGCTGATCGCCGATGACATCGTGTTCACCGAGTCAGCGCTGGAGACGTTCCTGGGCGGATACCGCAAATCGGAGGACGCATCATGAGTCTGAACTTCAAGGACCCACGCGACGTCATCGTCGCTCCGGTCGTCTCGGAAAAGACCTACAGCCTGATGGACGAGGGAAAGTACACCTTCATCGTCGATCAGGGGTCGAACAAGACTGAGATCAAGAACGCCATTGAATCGATCTTCAATGTGCAGGTCGCCAAGGTCAACACCCTGAATCGTCAGGGCAAGCGCCGCCGCACTCGCACCGGTTGGGGAAAGCGCAAGGACACCAAGCGTGCCATTGTCGCCCTCAAGGACGGATCGATCGACATCTTCGGTGGATCGCTCTAAGCGATCCTTCGTAAAAGAAGGACAAGACTCATGGGAATCCGTAAGCACAAGCCGACGACCCCGGGCCGCCGTGGCTCATCGGTCGCCGACTTCGTCGAAGTGACCCGGTCTACACCGGAGAAGTCACTTCTGCGCCCGCTGCCTAAGCGCGGTGGCCGCAACAGCCAGGGACGCGTGACCACTCGCCATCAGGGCGGCGGCCACAAGCGTCAGTACCGTGTCATCGACTTCCGCCGCCATGACAAAGATGGCGTACCGGCAAAGGTCGCACACATCGAATATGACCCGAACCGCACTGCGCGGATCGCTCTTCTGCACTATGCAGATGGTGAGAAGCGCTACATCCTCGCCCCGCAGAACCTTAAGCAGGGCGCACAGGTGGAAGCCGGTCTGGGTGCAGACATCAAGCCGGGCAACAACCTTGCTCTGCGCAACATCCCAGTAGGTACCGTGCTGCACGCAGTTGAGATGCGTCCAGGCGGCGGTGCCAAGATCGCTCGCTCTGCCGGCTCTTCCGTGCAGCTCGTTGCGAAGTACGGCCGGTTTGCTCAGCTGCGGATGCCTTCGGGCGAAATCCGCAATGTTGATGCTCGGTGCCGTGCGACGATCGGCGAGGTCGGCAATGCCGAGCAGTCGAACATCAGCTGGGGTAAAGCAGGCCGCATGCGTTGGAAGGGCAAGCGCCCATCCGTCCGTGGTGTCGTCATGAACCCGATCGATCACCCACATGGTGGTGGCGAGGGCCGTACTTCGGGTGGTCGTCACCCAGTCAGCCCGTGGGGTCAGTCAGAAGGCCGCACACGCCGGCCGAACAAAGAGAGCGACAAGTACATCGTGCGCCGTCGCCGGACCGGCAAGAAGCGCTGATTGGAGTACTGACTTATGCCTCGTAGCCTCAAAAAGGGTCCTTTCGTCGATGAACACCTGTACCAGAAGGTGGCTCGTCAGAACGAGAAGAACTCTAAAAACGTAATCAAGACATGGTCTCGTCGCTCGATGATCATCCCGGATTTCCTGGGACACACCATCGCAGTACATGACGGACGCAAGCATGTTCCAGTCTTCATCACTGAAGCCATGGTCGGACACAAGCTTGGCGAGTTCGCACAGACACGGACGTTCCGTGGCCACGAAAAGGACGATCGCAAGGGTCGCCGCCGCTGACGCGGGGCACTCTTACGATCCTAGACAAGAGAGAAGGAAGCGATGGAAGCCAAGGCTAAGGCGCGTTACCTGCGCGTCACGCCTCGCAAGGCTCGGCGCGTCATCGACCTCATTCGTGGTCAGCAGGCGACCGAAGCACTTGCAGTGTTGAAGTTTGCAGAACAGTCGGCATCAGATCCGATTTACAAGCTCGTTGCCTCCGGAATCGCCAACGCGCGTACCCGGGCCGACGAGGAGGGCATTGCGTTCGACGAGAACGAACTGGTCATCTCCGAAGCATTCGTGGACGAGGGACCAACCATGAAGCGGTTCCGCCCGCGAGCTCAGGGTCGCGCATTTCGCATTGAAAAGCGCACAAGCCACGTTTCAGTGGTCCTGGCCAGCGGTGACGACCTGCCTCAGCGCAAGAGCCGGAAGGGGAACCGTTAATGGGCCAGAAAATCAATCCGAACGGATTCCGACTCGGAATCACAACGGATCACAAGTCAAAGTGGTTTGCTGACTCGACTAAGCCGGGACAGCGCTACAGCGACTACGTGCTCGAAGATGTGAAGATCCGACAGATGATGACCAAGGGCCTTGAGCGCGCTGGCATCTCCAAGGTGAACATCGAGCGCACACGTGATCGTGTCCGAGTCGACATCCACACTGCCCGCCCGGGCATCGTCATCGGGCGTCGTGGAGCCGAAGCCGATCGCATTCGCGGTCAGCTCGAAAAGCTCACCGGCAAGCAGATTCAGCTCAACATCCTTGAGGTGAAGAACGCTGAGATCGACGCTCAGCTCGTTGCTCAGGGAGTTGCCGAGCAGCTTGCAAGTCGTGTGGCCTTCCGCCGCGCGATGCGCAAGTCGATCCAGAGCGCTCAGCGTGCAGGTGCCAAGGGCATCCGCGTGCAGTGCTCCGGCCGCCTCGGCGGTGCTGAGATGAGCCGTTCCGAGTTCTACCGCGAAGGTCGTGTGCCTCTGCACACCCTGCGTGCGAACATCGATTACGGTTTCCACGAAGCACACACCACATTTGGTCGCATCGGCGTCAAGGTGTGGATCTACAAGGGCGATATGACCGATAAGGAGCTTGCTGCCGAGCAGGCGAAGGCTCCTGCAGCTCGTGGCCCCAAGGGCCGTGGGCGCGGCCGTGGAGGCCGTGGTCGTGGACAGGAAGGCGCAGCAGCACCGCGCCGGAATGACGCAGCGCCGAAGACCGAGAACAATGCCGAGGCCCCTGCGGCTGAGGCCGGATCGGAGGGCTGACACATGTTGATCCCTCGTCGGGTTAAATACCGCAAGCAGCACCACCCCAAGCGGGGCGGCGCAGCCAAGGGCGGCACCAAGGTGTCGTTCGGTGACTACGGCATCCAGGCCACAGAGCCTGCCTACATCACCAACCGGCAGATCGAGGCCGCACGTATTGCCATGACGCGCTACATCAAGCGTGGTGGCAAGGTGTGGATCAACATCTACCCAGATCGACCGCTGACGAAGAAGCCTGCCGAGACCCGTATGGGTTCCGGTAAGGGTTCGCCTGAGTGGTGGGTCGCCAATGTCAAGCCGGGTCGGGTCATGTTTGAACTCGCCGGTGTGTCCGAGGAAGTTGCACGCGAGGCGCTGCGTCTCGCCATCCACAAGCTTCCGCTCAAGGCCCGTATCGTGGCCCGCGAAGGTGGTGAGTGATTATGGCAATCGGTTCGAAGAACCTTTCCATGGACGCACTTGACGGTTATGACAACGAGCGTCTGCTCGAGGAGCTCAAGAAGGCTAAGGCTGAGCTGTTCAACCTGCGCTTCCAGTCGGCCACCGGCCAGCTGGAGAGCCACGGTCGGCTCAAGGCCGTGCGTCGCGACATCGCTCGTATCTACACCGTGCTCAATGAGCGGGAATTGGACATCCGTCCGAACCCCGCTGACGCTAAGGAAGAGGACAAGTGATGGCGGAGACCACCAAGCCCGAGGCAACGCCTGCGGACCGTAACTCCCGCAAGACTGCGCGTGGTTACGTTGTTTCCGACAAAATGGAGAAGACCATCGTCGTCGAGGTGGAGGAGCGCAAGACGCACCGCCTGTACGGCAAGGTTCTTCGCCAGTCGGTGAAGTACAAGGTTCACGATGAGGAGAACGCCGCTGGTGTCGGCGACCTCGTCCTCGTGTCCGAGACGCGGCCGGTTTCGTCCGCGAAGCGTTGGCGGCTCGTCGAGATCATCGAACGCGCCAAGTAAGCCGACGCCACCCCTCCCACCCGGTCCCGCCCACGGTCTCCAGCAGGCCGTGGGCGGCTACCGGGAACGGGGTGAAATGTCATTAATCCGTTCCGCAAGGCTCATCCAATCGTGTGAGAACCGGCGCGACGACAGGAGAAAATAGTGATTCAGCAAGAGTCGCGACTCAAGGTCGCCGACAACACTGGTGCCAAGCAGATCCTGGCAATCAGGATTCTGGGTGGTTCCGGTCGGCGTTATGCCTCGATCGGTGACACCATCGTGGCAACCGTCAAAGACGCAATTCCTGGTGGAAACGTGAAGAAGGGTGACGTCGTCAAGGCTGTCATCGTTCGCACCGCCAAGGAACGCCGTCGTCCGGATGGTTCGTACATCAAGTTCGACGAGAATGCAGCAGTCATTCTCAAGACTGATGGCGAGCCACGCGGAACCCGTATCTTCGGACCCGTGGGACGCGAATTGCGCGACAAGAAGTTCATGAAGATCGTCTCCCTGGCACCGGAGGTGTTGTGAGCATGGCGAACAAGCTCAAGATCAAGAAGGGCGACCTCGTCCAGGTGATTGCAGGCGCCCGTCAGTCACGAGGTGGCGATCGTGGGAAGCAGGGCAAGGTTCTTGCCGTGTACCCGGAACGCAACCGCGTCCTCGTTGAGGGCATCAACCGCGTGATCAAGCACAAGAAGGCAACGCAGACTCAGGCCGGCGGCACTGCCGGTGGCCGTGAGACTCACGAAGCCCCAATCCACGTGTCCAACGTGGCGCTCGTTGATCCTAAGGACAACAAGCCCACCCGCGTCGGATACCGCGAGGAAACTGTGGAACGCGATGGTCGCGACAAGACCGTCCGCGTCCGCGTCTCGCGTCGCACCGGGGAGGAGATCTGATGACGGAAACAACAACGAACCGTCCAGCGCCACGCCTCAAGCAGGTTTACCGCGATGACATCGTGGCCAAGCTGCAGGACGAGTTCAACTACGCAAACCCCATGCAGGTTCCCGGTCTGACCAAGGTCGTCGTGAACATGGGTGTGGGTGACGCAGCACGCGATTCGAAGCTGATCGAAGGTGCAATCAACGATCTCACTCTGATCACCGGTCAGAAGCCGATCGTGACTCGGGCGAGGAAATCCATCGCCCAGTTCAAGTTGCGCGAAGGTCAGCCCATTGGAGCCCACGTCACCATGCGTGGAGCCCGTATGTGGGAATTCGTCGACCGTGTCATCTCTCTGGCTCTTCCGCGTATCCGCGACTTCCGCGGCCTCTCGGATCGTCAGTTCGACGGGAACGGTAACTACACCTTCGGTCTCACGGAGCAGTCGATGTTCCACGAGATCGATCAGGACCGGATTGACCGCGTCCGGGGTATGGATATCACAGTTGTGACTACAGCGAACACCGACGACGAGGGACGTGCACTTCTGCGTCACCTCGGGTTCCCGTTCAAGACCAAATAATCGCTACGTTGCAGGTCCAAGCACGCATTGCGTGGGCGGAAACCGTAACGAGGAAGGGCTAGAGCCCAAATGACAATGACTGATCCAGTCGCAGACATGTTGACACGTCTGCGGAACGCCAACTCGGCTTATCACGAGGACGTCAGCATGCCGTTCTCGAAGCTGAAATCCAACATCGCTGAGATCCTCAAAAGCGAGGGCTACATCACCGGTTGGAGCGTCGAAGACGCTCAGGTCGGTAAGACCCTGCTCATGGACCTCAAGTTCGGTCCCAACCGCGAGCGTTCGATCGCCGGCCTGCGCCGTGTGTCGAAGCCCGGGCTGCGCGTCTACGCGAAGTCGACCAACTTGCCTAAGGTCCTCGGTGGACTCGGCATCGCCATCCTGTCGACCTCGTCAGGTCTCCTGACTGATCGTCAGGCCGCCAAGAAGGGTGTGGGTGGGGAAGTCCTCGCCTACGTCTGGTAAGGAAGGAGAGAAGAATATGTCACGTATTGGCAAGAACCCGATCTCCGTCCCGAATGGCGTAGAGGTCAAAATCGATGGCCAGGATGTCGCCGTCAAGGGTCCTAAGGGCGAGCTGTCCGTCACCATCGCCGAGCCGATCACCGTATCGCTCGACGAAGGCGTCGTGACAGTGGCCCGTCCGAACGAGGAGCGCGAATCGCGTTCGTTGCACGGACTGTCCCGCACGATGATCAACAACATGATCGTCGGTGTGACCGAGGGCTACTCGAAGGCACTCGAAATCGTCGGCACCGGTTACCGCGTGCAGGCCAAGGGATCGAACCTCGAGTTCGCTCTGGGCTACAGCCACTCGATCACCGTTGAACCAGCTGAGGGAATCTCCTTCACGGTCGACGGACAGACCAAGCTGGCCGTTCACGGCATCGACAAGCAGCTGGTCGGAGAGACCGCTGCCAACATCCGGAAGCTGCGCAAGCCTGAGCCTTACAAGGGCAAGGGTGTTCGCTACGTCGGAGAAAATGTCCGTCGCAAGGTCGGAAAGGCTGGTAAGTAGAGATGGCCTTTGGCAAAAAGGAAAGCTACGGCAAGGGCAGGGCTGCGGCCCGCAAACGTCGTCACGCTCGTCTGCGCAAGCATGTCAGCGGTACGCCGGAACGCCCACGCCTGTCAGTGACTCGCTCCACGCGCCACGTCTTTGTCCAGGTCATCGACGACACCGTCGGTAAGACCTTGGCATCGGCCTCCACCATGGAAGCCGACCTGCGCACACTCGAAGGTGACAAGACCGGCAAGGCCCACAAGGTCGGCGAACTGGTAGCCCAGCGCGCCAAGGAAGCCGGCATCGAAGCCGTTGTATTCGACCGTGGCGGCAACGCCTACCATGGACGTGTACAGGCAATCGCCGAAGGTGCACGTGAAGGAGGATTGGCCCTATGAGCACTGAAGAGAACAAGGAACAGCAGCCAGCTGCTGAGACCCGTACCGATAACAACAGTGATCGCTCCTCACGTGGCCGCGGTCAAGGCGGTCAGGGCGGTCAGGGTGGCCAGGGTCGTGGACGCGGCGAAGGTCGTGGACGCGGCGGTCGCGGTGACCGTGAAGAGAAGAGCCAGTTCATCGAGCACGTCGTGACGATCAACCGTGTGTCGAAGGTCGTCAAGGGTGGACGTCGGTTCTCCTTCACCGCCCTCGTCGTCGTCGGTGACGGAGACGGTATGGTCGGCATGGGCTACGGCAAGGCTAAGGAAGTTCCTGCGGCCATTGCCAAGGGTGTTGAGGAGGCGAAGAAGAGCTTCTTCCGCGTCCCCCGCATCCAGAAGACCATTCCGCACCCGATCCAGGGTGAGACCGCTGCCGGTGTCGTCATGCTTCGGCCTGCCGCACCCGGTACCGGTGTCATCGCCGGTGGTCCGGTGCGTGCGGTCCTCGATGCTGCCGGTGTTCAGGACATCCTGTCCAAATCGCTGGGATCAGCCAACGCAATCAACATCGTTCGCGCGGCGATCAAGGCCCTCCAGAGCCTCGAACGCCCAGAGCAGGTCGCGGCACGCCGTGGTCTGCCTGTGGACGAAGTCGCCCCTCACGCATTGCTGCGGGCGGCTGCTGAAGGCGAGAGGAAGTCCTGATGGCAAAGCTCAAGGTAACCCAGCGCAAGTCCGATATCGGTGGCAAGCCGAACCAGCGCGCGTCGCTGCGTTCGCTTGGACTGAAGCGGATCGACGATGTGGTGGTGTGCGAAGATCGCCCGGAAATCCGAGGAATGATCAACGTCGTGCGTCACCTCGTGACTGTGGAAGAGGTGGATTGATATGTCGAATGACGACTCACTGAAGGTCCACGATCTCCGTCCTGCCCCCGGAGGAAAAACCGCCAAGACCCGTGTCGGTCGTGGTGAAGCTTCGAAGGGCAAGACAGCCGGACGCGGAACCAAGGGCACACGTGCCCGCTACCAGGTTCCTCACGGCTTCGAGGGTGGACAGACTCCGATGCACATGCGTCTGCCTAAGCTGCGCGGGTTCAAGAACCCCGCAAAGGTGACGTTCCAGGTTGTCAATCTTGACAAGCTGTCGTCCTTGTACCCAGAAGGCGGCGACGTCACTGTCGCCGATCTGGTTGCCAAGGGCGCCGTGCGTCCAAAGCAGCCCGTGAAGGTGCTGGGCACCGGTGAGATCACCGTTGCTCTGAACATCACTGCAGACAAGGTCTCGGGTTCAGCACTCGAGAAGATCATGGCTGCAGGCGGAAGCGTCAACGAAGCCTGAACAGCACTCGCACAGCGGGTCTGAGGTTTCTCAGGAAGGGGCGGTCACACTGTGGCCGCCCCTTCCTCGTCCCCGAATTCTCGCGCCTGCGACCTGGGCGAAGACGCCTCAGAGTCGGTTTCGACACAGTCCCGACGATATCGGGCTTGAGCAGTCGTCCAAGCGGCCCTTCGGTTTCAGCCTGACGGTCATAGCCTGGTAGTCTTTTGCAGGTATTTGTCTCATTCGCCAGGTCGCATCTTCGACCCTGACTTTTTCATCCCCCAATGAGGAGGACGCTTGATCGGCGCAATTCGGAGGGCTTTCAGAACGCCCGACCTGAGGAACAAACTCCTCTTCACCCTGGGCATTCTTGTCATCTTCCGCCTCGGTTCGTTCATTCCCTCGCCGGGAATCGACTACACCCAGGTCCAGGAGTGCGTGGCGTCCCCGCAGCTGAATGAGGGCGGGTTTGCGATGATCAACCTGTTCAGCGGTGGTGCACTGCTGCAGCTGTCGATCTTCGCTCTGGGCATCATGCCCTACATCACCGCCAGCATCATCGTGCAGCTTCTGCGCGTGGTCATTCCGCGCTTCGAGTCGCTCCACAAAGAGGGAGCCTCGGGCCAGGCGAAACTCACCCAGTACACGCGCTACCTGACCATCGGGCTGGCCGTGCTCAATGCCACGACCCTGGTGTCCACAGTGCGCTCGGGAGCGCTCTTCGGCCAGATCGAAGGATGCACCGACCTCATCACCAATGACACCTGGTGGGGCATCGCCGTCCTCGTCGTCACCTTGGTGGCAGGTACCGGCCTCATCATGTGGCTCGGCGAGCAGATCACCGAACACGGAGTCGGCAACGGAATGTCGCTGCTCATCTTCACCTCTGTGGCTTCGGCATTCCCTTCGTCGCTGGGAGCGATCTTCCGCGAACAGGGCATCGACATCTTCCTCATCGTCATCGCCGTCGGTCTGGTGCTCGTTGCACTCGTCGTCTTCGTCGAGCAGTCCCAGCGCCGCATTCCGGTGCAGTACGCCAAGCGCATGGTTGGTCGTCGGATGTTCGGCGGGACCTCGACCTACATACCGATCAAGGTCAACATGGCCGGTGTGATCCCGGTGATCTTCGCTTCCTCGGTTCTCTACCTGCCGAGCCTGATCTCGCAGTTCTTCGATCCCGAGAGCAAGTGGGTAGAGTGGATCAATACCTACTTCACACGCGGTGACCACCCCATCTACATCGCCACCTACGCCCTGCTGACGATCTTCTTCGCCTACTTCTACGTCGCGATCACCTTCAACCCGGAGGAAGTCGCGGACAATATGAAGAAGTACGGAGGCTTCGTCCCCGGCATCCGGGCAGGAAAGCCCACCGCCGACTACCTGAGCTTCGTGCTCAGCCGCATCAACTTCCCGGGCTCGCTCTACCTTGCCTTCATCGCACTGATTCCGCTGATCGCGCTGGTTCTCATCAACGCTAACCAGAACTTCCCATTCGGCGGCACCTCGCTTCTGATCGTGGTGGGAGTCGGTCTCGAGACCGTCAAGCAGATCGATGCACAGATGCAGCAGCGCCATTACGAAGGTCTGCTGCGCTGACCGACCCCGACCGCGGAAATCCATTGGAAGGAAATACCTTATGAGCTCACGCATCATTCTGATCGGCCCCCCTGGTGCCGGCAAAGGCACCCAGGCCGCACGATTGTCGGAGGCGCTGAACATCCCGGCGATCTCGACCGGTGACATCTTCCGTGCGAACGTGAAGGGCGAAACCGAACTCGGCAATCTGGCCAAGCGCTACATGGACGCCGGCGAGTATGTCCCCGACGAGGTGACCAACTCGATGGTGGCCGATCGACTGGGCCAGGACGACGCCGCTGAGGGATTCCTCCTCGACGGCTACCCGCGCACCAGCGCACAGGTGGACGAGCTCGATCGGATTCTCGCCGCTCAGGGCCATGAGATCGAGCAGGTCGTCGAGCTCACCGCTGATATCGACGAGGTCGTCGCCCGCCTCTTGGCGCGCGCGCAGACCGAAGGCCGCAGCGATGACAGTGAAGACGTCATCCGTCACCGCCTGGACGTCTACGCCGAGCAGACTCAGCCTCTGACTGACATCTACCGCGAACGCGGCCTGCTGCGCCAGGTCGACGGACTCGGTGAAGTCGCTGAGATCACCGACCGAATCCTCGACTCCATTCGATGATCTTCGGTCCCAGGATCGAGCTGAAGTCTCCTGAACAGCTGGTCACGATGCGGCGGGCAGGCCTACTCACCAACCAGGTGCTGAAAGCTGCTCGCGCCGCAGCAGTCCCGGGCGTCACCACCGCCGAGGTGGCTGCGGCCGCTGAATCCGTGATCACCGAGGCGGGGGCTCAGTCCAACTTCCTCGGCTACCAGGGGTTCCCCGCCGTTGTGTGCATCTCTGTGAACGAGGAGATCGTGCACGGCATACCAGGCGAGCGGGTCCTTGAGTCCGGGGATCTCGTGTCCATCGATGGTGGAGCCATCGTCGATGGGTTCCACGGTGATTCCGCCTTCACGATGATCATCGGCGGAGACGCCGCTGGGTCGAAGGCGGACATCGCGTTGTCCCAGGCCACTGAGAAGGCCATGTGGGTGGGCATTGCTGCGTTCGCAGCGGGGAACAAGGTCAGTGACATCGGGGATGCCATCGACGATCACGTCTCACGCGAAGTCCCCGGTCTTGGACTCGTGGAGGAATTCACCGGCCATGGCATCGGAACGGCTATGCATATGCCGCCTGAGGTTCTCAACTATCGGGCGCGCTCGAACGGGCCGAAGATCAGATCGGGAATGTGCCTCGCGATCGAACCCATGCTCACCGCGGGCAGCAGCGAGACCATCACCCTGGCCGACGACTGGACCATCGTGACCGATGACGGATCACGTGCCAGCCATTGGGAGCACAGCGTTGCCAGACACGATGGGGGAGTCTGGGTACTCACCGCTGAGGATGGGGGAGTGGCCGGTCTGGCACCCTTCGGAATCACTCCTGTGCCTCTGGCTGGTGCTTGAAGCCAATCGACGATTCAGGTCTGCTGCGTTTTCTTGAGCTCATTCGTCGTCACGATGTGCATAACGATGAACAGGGCCGAGGCTGACATGAGGCTTAGTGCGAACATCCATGCCGCAGTCTCCTGAATCCCGAAGCCAGCGATCATAAACGCGGCGAAGGTGATGAAGGCCGTGATCGCTCCGGTCAGCACCGCTGCGGTGCGTGCGGTCTGGAAGACTCGCTGATTCTTTTCGTACACTCTGTCGTCCATGACGCTGCTCCTCATACTGTGACCGTCTTTCCGGCCTTCTCGACAGGCTCCTTGCGGTCTCACGTTAGGATCTGGGCATGACGGGTGTCCACGATCACACGAAACGTCGGGAAGATGTGGGCGATGGGTATCGTCTGACCCGCATCGCCTTCGACGTCGTCTCCGCCTTCGGCTGTCTGCGCGCTCAGGGCCTGCCCGGGCCTGTGATCGTCGGAGTCCTGGCTGAACACGGCTATTCGTCCTCGAGCGTGCACAATCAGCTGGTGCGGATGGTTCAGCGCAACATTCTGACCAGCGAGAGACTCGGACGAGTCTCCATCTATCGATTGAGTGCGCGCATACTCTCCGGTTTCATGGACATCGCGGGTGACCGCGAAGAACCGACTTTCGAGGGCCGGTTCCACAGCGTGATGTACTCAATTCCCGAGTCAGCACGGATGCAGCGCGACCGATTCCAATACGTGAGCAGAATGCTCGGCTACCGCCAACTGCGCCCTGGACTGCTTCTGTCCTTTGCGGATCACTCATATGCACTGTCGGCTCAGCTGCCGGCAGTCATCGAACCGGGCTGGTGTGAATACGCGATGATCGAGCCAGCCGATATCGCCTCCGCGAAGCGAATGACTTCGCGAGCTTTCGACGTAGATTCCGCGACCCTTGAGCTTCCACCGCTTGAGAGCGCGCTGGCTGCACTGAGCCAGGATGGAACCCAACCGGGTGGTGGACACCCAGAGATGCCGTTGGTGAAGTTCTTCGACATCTATTTCCAGGTTGCGCGAGCAGTCATGACGCATCCGATACTTCCATCGGAGCTGGTCGGATCCGATCAGCCTGCCCTGCGTTTCCGCAATCTCATGGACCGTTGCAACCTGGAGTACTACCTGAGATTCGACCAGCAGATCTTGGAATGTGCCGGCTCGAGTTCATCCTTCGACCTCATCGAGTGGCTGCCGAACAGCTGAACCGGCTGTGTCCGTTGAGAGCACCGTGCCGGATGAGAACACTGTGCTCGATCACAGCGCGGAGGCGATGCGTGCGATCGCCTCGGTGAGCAGGGGACGCGGCAGCGCGAAGTTGAATCGGATATGGCCTGCGCCGACTTCACCACACAGGCGCCCCTCGGTGATCGCGACTTGGGCCTGGGCATTGAAATGCTCGGAAAGGCCGGTCTCGAGGCCATATCCGCGCATATCCAACCACGCCAGGTACGTGCCCTCGGGCGGGAGGAACGTGGCATTGGGCAGATGTGTGGCCACGAGGTCGGTCAGAAGCTCACGATTGCCCCTGAGATAAGCGGTGATCTCGGCCAGCCAGTCACCTGACTGGGTGTACGCAGCTGTGGTGGCTAGGATGCCGGGGTTCGAAGCCGCACCCGAGACGAAGTTGCCCTTCTTCGCCCAGATCGCGCGGTCGTCTGCATTGGTGAAGATGAGCTGCGCGCATTTGAGTCCGGGAATGTTGAACGCCTTCGACGCAGCCGTTGCCGTCGCAGTATGGGACGCAGTGGTCTCATTGAGGCTGGCATAGGGAATGTGACGGGCCGGTTCGTAGACGAGGGGTGCATGAATCTCATCGGAGAACACACGTGCATCATTGCGTTCGACGACCTCGGCGAGCTCCAGAAGCTCAGTCTTCCTGTACACCTTCCCGATCGGATTATGGGGATTGCACAGGACCAGGGTGGCCCCGGGCACCAGCGCGGCATCGACTGCATCGAGGTCGACGGACCAGCCTGTCTCGGACCGGATCATCGGCACCTCGATGAGCTCTCGTCCTGTGACCGCGGCGACATCGAAGAAGGGCATGTAGGCGGGCGTCGGGAGGACGATCGGGGTATCGGCCGGGGTCAGGTGCGTGAGGATGCCCAGGAAGCTTGCAATGACATCGCTGGCGAGCTCGACATGCTGCTCGGGGAACTGCCAGCCGTAGCGTTCGGCGCAGAACGCCGAGGTGGCCGACTTGAGGTCGGAGACGATGGACTGCGGTGCATAGCCGAAGAGATCGCGTTCATCGACCTCGCGCAGAGCCTGGCGCACGCCCGGTGCGACACCGAAGTCCATCTCTGCGATGAACGCGCCGAGGCTGCCCGGGAAGCTTGACCACTTGCGCCCGCCTTTGGCGATGAGTGAGTCTTCTGAGATCGAATCCAGGTCCTGCACGTGATGCTCCTTCATTGGCCGTTGCGAGAATGTCCGGTTTCACGCTAGCAGGGGAACCGCCGCCTACGCGGTCCGTTCTGACATGGACGGTCACGGACTAAAGTGGACCTTGAGACTGGAGCCGGACCCAGTCATTGAGACAATTGAGAGGTGGTGGTCGCGATGTCTGCACAGCCGCAGTCGGTATTCCGTCGGAATCAATGGGCTCTGAGCCTGGCGCAGCTGTTCTCCGGCATCGGCATCGCCACAGGGTTCGCCGTCGGCGGGATTCTCGCGGAGCGTCTGACCGGACGCACGGAGCTCGCCGGATTCGCGCAGACTGCGTCCATCCTCGGCGCCGGACTGCTTGCCGTTCCACTGGCGAAGCTGGCCGAACGCAGAAGCCGACGCCTGGCATTGGCCATCGCCTACGCGATCGCGCTCTGCGGTGCCATTCTCATCGTGCTGGCGATCCTGTTCGGCATCGACATCGCCTTCTTCATCGGCATGGGCTGCTTCGGGGCGGCGACGGCCGCGGGGCTGCAGGGCCGCTATGCTGCCACGGATGCGGCTCCCGACCATCTCAAGGGCTCAGCGATGTCCGTGGTCGTCTGGGCCACGACGATCGGCTCCGTCATCGGACCCAACCTCTCAGGACCCGGTGCCGGACTCGGTCGAGCACTGAAGATCGACCCATTGTCGGGTCCTTTCGTCATCGCGATCGCAGGCTTCGCGCTTGCCCTGCTCAGCGTCCTCTTCCTGCGCCGACTCACACCCGCCACACGAGATGAGTCCTCGACATCCGCTCGCCGAGGTGGCACCTGGCAGGCCATCAGACGTTCCCCGAGCGCGCTCATGGGGCTGCTGTCCGTGGTCACCGGGCACATGATCATGGTGGCAACGATGGTGATGACACCGCTTCACATGGACCACCATGGGCTCGGCCTCGAACTGATCGGCATCACGATCGGCGGGCATATCCTCGGTATGTACGGACTCTCCCCGGTCTTCGGCTACCTCACCGACAGGTACTCCGCCGGTCGGGTGATTCTCCTCGGCCACGGACTGTTCGCCGTGTCCTTGGTCCTCGGCTTCATCGATGCTCTCGGCGAGTCGTCGTTCACCAGACTGTCGGTGGCGCTGTTCGTCTTAGGCCTGGGCTGGAGCGCTTGCCTCATCGCGGGATCGACCCTGCTGACCAAAGAGATCGATCCCGCGCATCGCATGTCGGTGCAGGGACTCTCAGACGCAGGAATGAACTTCGGTGCCGCCGCGTTGGCGGCCCTGTCCGGGCCGCTGCTGGCCTTCGGTGGGTTCGCATCGATCACCCTGATGGGCTTCGTCGTGCTCGCGATCGCCGTCATCGTGAGCATCCGGGCCGGGTACGGAACTCGACGCGCGACCTGAACCTGGGGACAGCCTCGGCGAGGGAGAGAACGATTGTAGGGGACTTCACTCCTGTAAGCCAGCACCGTGTGGAAGAATCTTCGGCCATAGTGTAGGGTTGTTGATTGGTCTGTTCTCACTCAACTCACCCTTTTTCAGTTGTGGGCGGCATTTGCCATCCGCAACTTTTCATGTGGTGAGGTGAGCCACAGACCATGGGGTCGTCGGGGTAGATCGACGATACACGATTACGTCGAACGCGAAGTTTTCGCGGGAATACGAGGTTAGCGAACGATATGGCCAAAAAAGAAGGGGTCATTGAGATCGAAGGCGCCGTTGTCGAAGCCCTCCCGAACGCATCGTTCCGGGTTGAGCTGAGCAATGGGCACAGAGTGCTTGCGCATATCTCAGGAAAAATGCGACAGCACTACATTCGAATTCTCCCTGAGGACCGGGTCATCGTGGAGCTGTCTCCATACGATCTTTCGCGTGGGCGAATCGTTTACCGCTACAAGTAAGGATCTTCGATCATTCGTACCCGCCCCTGCGCAGGGGTAAGGGTCGGAAGAAGGAAAAACCATGAAGGTTAAGCCAAGCGTCAAGAAGATCTGCGAGAATTGCCAGATTACCCGCCGTCACGGCCGGGTCATCGTCATCTGCTCCAACCCGCGTCACAAACAGCGCCAGGGTTGAGCAGCTCTTCGAGCAGACAGAGGCACCCGCAAGGGGCTTCAGCAGCACCACACCCGCGCAGACCTCGCCATCTGCACTGCCTTTAGGGCAGTGTCAGGACGATACCTTCGGTCGGGGGCCGAGGACCTTGGGAGACCAAGGACAGGTCTGCATCAGCACCTCCGGAACTACAACAGGAGATAGTACCTATGGCACGACTTGCCGGAGTCGACATTCCGCGTGAAAAGCGCGTGGAAGTCGCCTTGACTTATATCTACGGTGTGGGCCGCACCCGTGCGCGCCAGACCCTGACGGAAACGGGAATCAGCCCTGATACCCGTGTGAAGGACTTGAGCGATGCCGAGCTCGTCCAGCTGCGTGACTTCATCGAGGGCACATTCCAGGTTGAGGGCGACCTCCGACGTGAGGTTGCTGCCGACATTCGCCGCAAGGTGGAGATCGGAAGCTACGAAGGCCTGCGTCACCGCCGCGGTCTGCCGGTTCGCGGACAGCGGACCAAGACGAATGCGCGTACCCGCAAGGGACCGAAGCGCACCGTGGCCGGTAAGAAGAAGTAACATGCTCACCCGGTTGACCAGCATCAGCCACCTCGATCAGGAGTAAAACACATGCCTCCCAAGTCACGCGCCGCTACAGTGCGCAAGCCTCGCCGCAAGCTCAAGAAGAATATCGTTGCCGGCCAGGCACACATCAAATCAACGTTCAACAACACCATCGTGTCGATCACCGATCCGACCGGTGCTGTCATCTCCTGGGCCTCCTCAGGTGAGGTCGGCTTCAAGGGTTCGCGCAAGTCGACCCCTTACGCCGCACAGATGGCTGCGGAATCCGCTGCCCGTCGCGCACAGGAGCACGGCCTCAAGAAGGTCGACGTCTTCGTCAAGGGACCAGGTTCGGGACGCGAAACCGCGATCCGTTCGCTGCAGGCCGCCGGTCTGGAACTGGGCACCATTCAGGATGTCACTCCAGTTCCGTTCAACGGCTGCCGTCCCACCAAGCGCCGCCGCGGCTGATCCTTCCGTGTATCTGCGTCCGACGACGGGGCAAGCCCCGGCATCAGTCGCAGAACGGATTCCAAGATAAACCGAACCGTTCTTCATGGCTTTAGTCCATGACGTGCAGTGCGAACGTCATATAGCGGATGTTCGCTGAAAGGAAGCCCACGTGCTCATTGCACAGCGCCCAACGCTCACGGAAGAAGTCGTCTCCGAGAATCGCTCACGGTTCGCCATCGAACCACTCGAGCCAGGATTCGGCTACACCCTCGGCAACTCGCTTCGTCGTACCCTGCTGTCGTCGATTCCAGGTGCCGCCGTCACGTCCATCCGGATCGACGGTGTGCTCCACGAGTTCAGCACCGTTCCAGGAGTCAAGGAGGATGTCACTGAATTCATCCTCAACCTGAAGTCCCTGGTCGTGTCCTCGGAATTCGATGAACCGGTCGTTGCCTACCTGCGCAAGCAGGGGCCCGGCACCGTGACTGCCGCCGATGTCTCTGCTCCTGCCGGAGTCGAGATCCATAACCCAGATCTGCATATCGCCACGTTGAATGGTGAAGGCCGTCTGGACATGGAGCTGACCATCGAACGTGGACGCGGTTACGTTTCGAGCGCTCAGAACAAGAATGCGGATGCAGAGATCGGTCGGGTCCCCGTTGACTCGATCTACTCGCCGGTTCTCAAGGTCACCTACAAGGTCGAGGCCACTCGTGTCGAGCAGCGCACCGACTTTGATCGCCTGGTGCTCGACATTGAGACCAAGCCGTCGATGACCCCACGCGATGCGATTGCATCTGCGGGTAAGACACTGGTCGAACTCTTCGGCCTGGCTCGGGAACTCAACGTCGAAGCCGAAGGCATCGAGATCGGACCCTCGCCGGTTGACGCGGCTCTGGCTGCTGATCTGGCCCTGGCCATCGAAGATCTCGATCTGACCGTGCGCTCCTACAACTGCCTCAAGCGCGAAGGAATCCACACCGTCGGCGAACTCGTTGCTCGCAGCGAAGCCGATCTGATGGATATCCGCAACTTTGGTTCGAAGTCGATCGACGAAGTGAAGGCCAAGCTCAACGAGCTGGGTCTGAGCCTCAAGGACAGTCCCGCCGGGTTCGAACCCGGTCTCGTTGATGAGGACCAGTCCTACGTCGAAGACGAACAGTACTGATTAAGACCTAGGAGTAAGACACTATGCCAACCCCAACCAAGGGTCCTCGTCTCGGAGGCTCCCCAACACACGAGCGCATGATGCTCAACAACATGGCTGCTGCCCTGTTCGAGCACAAGAAGATCACCACGACCGTGACCAAGGCCAAGCGCCTGCGTCCGGTTGCGGAGCGCATGATCACCGCTGCGAAGAAGGGCGACCTCGCCGCCCGTCGTCGCGTGCTCGGAAAGATCGGCGATAAGTCGATCGTGCACGAGCTGTTCACCTCGATCGCCGAAACCATGGCCGAGCGTCCCGGTGGATACACACGTATCACCAAGATCGGTCCCCGTGCCGGTGACAATGCGCCCATGGCCGTCATCGAACTGGTTCTCGAGCCCTACTCGCCGAAGCAGGCAACTGTGAAGGAAGCCGAGCAGGCCACCGAGACCGCAGCAACGGCGAGCTCGAGCGAAGAAGTCGTCGAAGAGGCTCCTGCGGAGACCACCGAGGAAGCTGCCGACTCGGCCGCAACCGAAGAGGTCGCTGAAGAAGCAACCGACGAAAGCGCCGAAGAGACCAAGTAAGGCTCTTCACTCGCAACATCTCAGGCGGGCACCCGATGGGTGCCCGCCTGAAGTGTATTCACAGGAGAGTGGTCGCGTACGTCGCGTACGGGATGGAAGAGGATAATCAGCGCCTCCCGTCAGCAGCACACCGCACTCGCAACCAGGCAGTAACCACTCAGCGGCTTTTCCTCCCGGTGCTGGTGGAGGAATAGCCGCTGAGTGTAGGGCGTGATGAAGGTGGCGGATTCAGCTCGCCCGACGCACGTGAGTCCGTCAGGCGGGCCGTTGGTCTATGTCAGGCGGGCCGTTGGTCCGTCATTTCACTCGTGAGAGTTCAACTGATTCGTCGAATTCGCGGTCTGTGTCCGCATTGGGCTTGTACGTGAACCTGCTGACCACGATCGCCACAATGAGGTTGATGGCGAAGCCGGGGATGATCTCGTAGATCTGATCGGTCAGTGGGCTGCTGACCTGTCCCCAGACGAACGCCACCGCCGCACCCGAGACGAGTCCGAAGAGCGCACCCCAGTTGCTGAGCTTCTTCCAGAAGAGGGTCAGCAGCACGATCGGCCCGAAGGAGGCACCGAAGCCTGCCCAGGCGAACGCCACCAGGTCGAGGATGCTGTTCGACGGTGAGATCGCTAACAGCACGGCGATGACGGCAACAACGAGGATGCCGAGGCGCCCGAGCAGCACGTAGGTCTTGTCCTGGAGGGTGCGCTTCGAACCGGTGCGCAGCGCCACGATCTTGTAGAGATCCTCGATGAGAGCCGAAGAGGTGACGACGAGCTGCGAGGAGATCGTCGACATGATCGCCGCGAGCACCGCAGCCAGGACCAGTCCCGCGATGAATGGGTGGAAGAGGATCTGAGCCAGATCCAGGAACACCGTCTCCGGGTCGGTTGGTTCCATATCGGCATGCTCGGAGAAGTAGGAGATTCCGACGATGGAGGTGGCGATGGCCCCGAGAGCGGAGATTCCCATCCACCCCACACCGATCCGGCGAGCCACTTTCGCATCCGCAGGGGTCCGCAGCGCCATGAACCGTACGATGATGTGCGGCTGGCCGAAGTAGCCCAGGCCCCAGGCGAGTGCGGAGATGACAGCCAGGTAGGTGCCACCGGCCCAGAACGGTCCGCTGCCGAAGACACTGAGCAGGCTGGGGTCGATCTCCCTGACGTTGGAGATCACGGTTGACGGACCGCCGGCGTTGACCACTGCGACGATCGGGACCGCGATGAGTGCGGCGAACATCAGCAGGCCCTGGGCAACATCGGTGAGTGTGGCGCCGAGGAAGCCGCCGAACAGCGTGTAGATCATGGTGATGGCCGCGACGATGAGCATGCCGGCAAGATAGTTCAGGCCGAAGCTCGATTCGAAGAACTTGCCAGCAGCCACCATGCCGGAGGAGACGTAGAAGGTGAAGAAGACCAGAATGATGACACCGCAGACGATGCGCAGCAGACGGGTGTTGTCCTTCAGACGCTGCTCGAAGAAGCTGGGAATGGTGATCGAGTCACCGGCCTTCTCTGTGAATGCCCGCAGACGTGGGGCCACGAACTTCCAGTTCACCCAGGCTCCGACGGTCAGACCTACAGCGATCCACGCCTCGACCAGTCCCGCCGCGTAGATGGCTCCGGGCAGCCCCATCAGCAGCCAACCCGACATGTCGGAGGCTCCGGCGCTGAGTGCGGCAACGCTGGGGCGCAGTCCGCGGCCTGCCAGCATGTAGTCGTCGAGGCTGTTCTTGGTCTTGCGGTACGCGAACCAGCCGATGGCCAGCATTCCTGCAAAGTACAGGACGATCGCTATTGTGCGGAAAGTGGTTTCCGTCATCTTTAAGTCGTCTCCTTTTGTAAACCGGGGCGACTCTACAACACATTCAGCGTTGGGTGTGAACTGTCTATGAGTTGGCTAAATGAGGATTCAAGGCCAAGAGAATCTGCTGACAACCAAGAGAATCTGCTGACAACAAGGCGCTGTGTGCCGACGCTGAGCTGGTCGGATCAGTTGAAGACGACCGTGCGGTGCCCGTCCATGAGGACACGTCCTTCTGCATGCCAGGCCACGGCCCGTGCGAGCACCGCTGCTTCGACATCCTGTCCGCGCTGGACGAAGTCGGCGATATTGCGATTGTGATCGACGCGAGCGACATCCTGTTCGATGATCGGCCCTTCATCGAGATCAGGGGTGACGTAGTGGGCCGTGGCTCCGATGATCTTCACTCCGCGGGCGTGAGCCTGGTGATACGGTTTTGCGCCCTTGAAGCTGGGCAGGAACGAGTGGTGGATGTTGATGACCCGACCCTCGAGCCGAGTGCACAGATCCGGGGAGAGGATCTGCATGTACCGGGCGAGGACGATGAGCTCGACGTCAAGCTCATCGACGAGTCCGCTCAGACGCGTCTCGGCAGCGTCTTTGGTCTCACGCGTGATCGGAATGTGGTGGAAGTCGTGACCGTGGAATTCGGCCAGTGGCCGCAGGTCGTCATGGTTGCCGGCCACACCGACGATATCGATGGGCAGCTGCCCCGAGCTCTGTTGGAACAGCAGAGTGTTGAGGCAGTGCGCGGCCTTCGACACGAGGACCAGAGTTCTCGTCTTCTTCTCCACCGGCTGGAGGCTGAGCGTCATATCGAAACGCTGAGCCGCCTCGGCGAGGGAAGACTCCAAGGCTTCGGCATCGCAATCGCGGTTCGTGACGAACTGGACGCGCAGGAAGAACTGGAGGGAATCGGGGGAGGAGAACTGCTGGGACTCGGTGATGTTGGCACCGAGTGAGGCCAGGACCCCGGTCACGGCATGGACGATTCCGGTTGCGTCCGGGCAGGTGACTCGCAGGATCCATTCTCGACTCATGCGCACGATTCTAATGGTCGTACCCGGTGTGCCCCGAAACCGGCCCATCATCCGGATGACGAACGGCTCATCGGTGTGATCTGGTTCGCTGTTAGCATTGTTTCCGGGTGTTCGCGGAGCCGATCGCGGCGTCCCACTCATCACTTTGGATGCCACAGGAGTGTATACATGACTGATAACACGATGCAGGCTTCGCTTGCAGACCTCGATCCACAGATCGCGGAAGTCCTCGACCAGGAATTGGGCCGTCAGCGTTCGACTCTCGAGATGATCGCCTCGGAGAACTTCGTGCCGCGCGCAGTGCTGCAGGCACAGGGATCCGTGCTGACGAACAAGTACGCCGAGGGCTACCCGGGGAAGCGCTACTATGGTGGCTGCGAGTACGTCGATGTCGCTGAGACTCTCGCCATCGACCGGGCCAAGAGCCTCTTCGGCGCCGAATACGCGAACGTGCAGTCACACTCAGGTGCCTCGGCCAATGCCGCCGTGATGCACGCACTCGCCCGCCACGGTGACAAGATGCTCGGCCTGTCGCTGGCCCACGGCGGTCACCTCACCCATGGCATGAAGATCAACTTCTCGGGACGCCTCTACGACGTCGCCTCCTATGAAGTCGACCCCGACACCTACCGCATCGATATGGACAAGGTGCGTGAGCGAGCACTCGAGCATCGCCCCGAGGTCATCGTCGCAGGCTGGTCGGCCTACCCGCGCCAGCTTGACTTCCAGGCCTTCCGCGACATCGCCGACGAAGTCGGAGCGAAGCTCTGGGTCGACATGGCTCACTTCGCCGGACTTGTCGCCGCCGGCCTGCACCCCAACCCGGTGCCCTTCGCCGATGTCGTGTCATCGACGGTGCACAAGACCATCGGCGGTCCACGCTCAGGCTTCATCCTCGGCAAGGAGGAGTACGCGAAGAAGCTGAACTCCGCCGTCTTCCCGGGACAGCAGGGCGGACCGCTGATGCACGTGATCGCGGCCAAAGCAGTGGCGTTCAAGCTCGCCGCGTCCGAAGAGTTCAAGGCCCGCCAGGAACGGACCGTGCGCGGAGCCCAGATCTTGGCGCAGCGACTCTTGGCCGACGATGTTGCCAAGGCCGGTGCAACGGTCCTGACCGGCGGAACCGACGTCCACCTGGTCCTCGTCGACCTGCGTAACTCGGCCCTGGACGGCCAGCAGGCAGAAGATCTCCTGCACGAAGTCGGAATCACCGTGAACCGCAACGCCGTTCCATTCGATCCGCGACCGCCGATGGTGACTTCCGGTCTGCGTATCGGCACCCCCGCTCTGGCCACCCGCGGGTTCGGCGATGCCGAGTTCACCGAGGTCGCCGACGTCATCGCCGAGGCGCTGAAGCCCGGTGCGAACGTCGACGCACTCAGCGCTCGGGTCAAGAAACTCAGCGACAACTTCCCCCTCTACGAAGATCTGGAGCAGTACTGATGGCAGCAAAGACTCTTGACGGCAAGGCCTGTGCGAAGGAGATCAAAGAAGAGCTGAGGACAGCCGTCGCGAGCCTGGCCGAGCGGGGCATCGTTCCCGGCTTGGCCACGGTCCTCGTCGGTGAGGATCCGGGATCGAAGTGGTATGTGGCGGGAAAGCACCGTGACTGCGCCGAGGTGGGCATCCATTCCATCCGACGTGATCTTCCGGAATCGGTGAGCCAGGACGAACTCCTGTCGGTCATCGACGGGCTCAACGCCGATGACGAATGCACCGGATACATCGTGCAGCTGCCGCTGCCGTCTCACATCGACACCGACACGGTCCTCGAACGCATCGACCCGGCTAAGGACGCGGACGGGCTGCATCCGACCAACCTCGGCCGGCTCATGCTCAATGTCAACCGGGAGATCACCTCTCCGCTGCCGTGCACCCCACGTGGAGTCATCGAGCTGATGCAGCGCAACGGGGTCGAACTGGCCGGCAAGCATGTGGTGGTCGTCGGCCGTGGTGTCACCGTCGGCCGGTCGATCGGTGCGCTGCTGACCCGCCGCGAGTACAACGCCACGGTGACGCTGACGCACACCGGAACGACGAATCTGCCCGAGCTGCTGGCTCAGGCCGACATCATCGTCGCCGCCGCGGGCTCGGCTCGGATCGTGACCGCCGACGCGGTCAAGCCTGGTGCGGTCGTCCTCGACGTCGGAGTCTCACGCGAAGAGGACCCGGAGACGGGGAAGTCGAAGATCGTGGGAGATGTGGACCCTGGAGTCGCCGAGGTGGCGGCTTGGGTGTCACCGAACCCCGGCGGAGTCGGGCCCATGACTCGGGCACTGCTTCTGAAGAACGTCGTCGACGTCGCTCAGCGGGCGGCCGCAGCCGCCTGAACGGTTCACGTTCTCAGTCCGACGGCCTCCCACATCTGTGTGTGGGAGGCCGTCGGTCTCTGTTCTGCTGGTCCGGTCGCTGTTCGCTGGTCAGACCGGTGTGTCCGTCACTCCTCGAGGAGTTTGAGCTCGAAGAACACTCGCGGATCTCCGGCACCCGCATAGTCTTCTATGAGTTCACCGGTGAACCCGAGAGATGAATGGAACGAAATCGCCGCGGAAGAATCTGGCAAGGTTGTGGCCTGCACCGATGAGACTCCCAAGGTTCGCGAGTGTTCGATGAAGTGCTGGTACAGGTGACGACCGATTCCCTTATGTCGGAAATCCGATCGGGCGGCAACCAGGTGGATATAGGAAGGGCCATCGTGGGGGATGACGCCGAGCAGATAGCCGACGATCTCCGAACGGTATCTGGCCACCAGACCCGAGGTCACGAACTGGCGGAACCAGTAGGCATCGTGATCGCCGCTCAGGTCCCGGTCTCCCCAGAAGTTCTCCTGCGCACCGAGCAGGAACTCGCGCATCTCACGGGCGTCTACTTCGTCAAGCGGGCTGATGCTCAGCTGCTCAGAATCGAAAGTCTCGTCAACAGCCATTACGCCTCCTGAAATATGTTTCTTTCCATCACTCTATAACGCCCAAGCCCGTATGAGTAGTGCGCTCATGCCATGATAGAACACATGATTCGGATTGCATCAGTCAACGTCAACGGAGTTCGAGCAGCATGGAGAAAGGGGATGCCCACCTGGGTGGACAGTGCGAAACCCGACTTCATCACACTGCAGGAAGTCCGGGCCGCCAACGACATCGCCCTCAAAGTGCTCGACGACACCGAGTACACCACGATCAGCCACGACGCCGAGGCGAAAGGACGTGCCGGAGTCGCCGTCATGGCTCGCACGGAGCCGGCCGAGGTACGCGAAGGCCTCGGTGCTGACGGGTACTTCGACCGTGCCGGTCGGTGGGTGGAAACGGACTACCGCCTCGGTGACGGGTCGCTGCTGACCCTCGTATCGGCCTACGTCCATTCCGGTGAGGTGGACACTCCCAAACAGGAGGACAAGTACCGCTTCCTCGACCGAATGACCGTGCGCCTGCCCGAACTCGCACAGCACGCCGATCACGTGCTTGTCACCGGTGACCTCAACGTCTGCCACACCGAACGCGACCTGAAGAACTGGAAGGCCAACCGCAAGAAGGCGGGATTCCTGCCCGAAGAACGTGCGTACTTCGACGGCTTCTTCGGCGATGTCGGCTTCGTCGACGTACACCGAAGGCTCAGCGGCGATGTCGACGGCCCCTACACCTGGTGGTCCATGCGCGGACAGGCCTTCGACAACAACGCCGGTTGGCGCATCGACTATCAGATGGCGACACCGGTACTTGCCCAGGCGGCAGTTGAAGCCACGGTCGACAGAGCTGACAGCTGGGCCGAGCGCTGGTCCGATCACGCACCGCTCGTCATCGACTATGACCTCCCCGCACCGAAGTAGGCCGCAGGCTGATCGTCTAGGTGTGTGAGGAGCCGAGTTCGATGAGCAGCACGCCGATGAGGATGAGACCGATGCCGCAGAGCATCTTCCGCGTCAGCTTCTCCTTGAACAGCGCGCGGCCGGCCAAGGCCGTCAGAGCCACTCCGCTGGCGGCCCAGATTCCGTAGGCCACTCCCAAGGGGATGCCTGTGCGCAGCGTGAGGCTGAGCAGGCTGAATGACACGAGATATCCAACGGCGACTCCCGTGTACCACCATCTGCTGCTGCCGACCGATGCCATTCGCAGGCAGATCGTGGCCGCGACCTCGAGGACGATTGCGAAGGCGAGCAGGATCCATCCGATGATCATGACTCGACTCCCGGCGCGGTCTGCGGCGGTTCTGTCTCGGTCTGCGGCGCGTTCGGGACGGTCGGGTGCGCGTCATCTTCGCGGTTGCCGACCTCTACGAGGATGACGCCGCCCATGATGAAGACGATTCCGGTGATCATGACGGGTGTGAGCGGTTCAGCGAAGAGGACGAGGGAGAGGATCGCGGTGAGTGCGACTCCCGCTGCGCCCCAGATTCCGTAGGCGATGCCAAGCTGCATGCCGACGCGGAGGGTGAGGCTGAGGAAGACGAACGCTGCAGCATAGCCGAGGCCGACGAGGAAATAGAGGGCGGGGGAGTCAAGAGCTCCCTTCAGCGCCAGGGTGCCGGTCACCTCGGCGATGATGGCGCCCATCAGAAATAGCCATCTGCGCACATGACAATTGTCGGCCATGGTCATCCGGCAGGGAAATCGGTCAGCTTCCTCTCACGCGAAGAGGCCCGGGTCTGCGCGGAGGAATCTCCCCACAGACCCGGGACTCACCCAGGGCTCGTCGGCGCTGAACGATGTGATCGGCTTCGTCACTATACCGTTTGCCGGTGGCACGCAGGTGGCTGAGATCACCTGAGTCCTCGGCTCGCACGGGGCGGTCTGCGATGACGCGGGGTTGAAGTGGCATTATGGTTCTATGATGACTTCTTCTCTGCCACGCACCGTTTCCGGCATCCAGGCCACCTCTGACTCACTGCACCTGGGCAACTACATCGGAGCTCTGCAGCAGTTCGTGGTGCATCAGGAGTCACACGATGCCTTCTACTTCATCGCGAACATGCACGCGATCACCGTCGAGCAGGACCCCAGCGACCTGCGCGAGCGCACCCTGCGCACCGTTGCGCAGTTCATTGCGGCGGGTATCGATCCGGAGAAGTCGACGATCTTCGTTCAGTCGCAGGTCCCGGCACACCCGCAGCTGTCATGGGTCCTCGAATGCACCACGTCGATGGGTGAGGCCAGCCGGATGACGCAGTTCAAGGACAAATCGGCCAAGCAGGAGCATGTGTCCCTGGGTCTGCTCACCTACCCAGCGCTGATGGCAGCCGACATCCTTCTCTACAACCCGCAGATGGTGCCCGTCGGCGAGGATCAGCGCCAGCATCTCGAGCTGACCAGAAACTTGGCCGAACGCTTCAACTATCGGTTCGGAGAGACCTTCGTCGTCCCAGAGCCGCAGATCCTCAAGGCCACCGCGAAGATCTACGACCTTCAGAACCCCTCGTCGAAGATGTCGAAATCCCTGCCCAGCCCGCTGGGTCGCATCGACCTCCTCGATGACGCGAAGTCACTGACGAAGAAGATCAAGTCCGCAGTCACCGATGATGGCAAGGAGATCGCCTACGACCCGGAGTCCAAGCCCGGTGTCTCGAACCTGCTCACGATCTATTCCTCCCTGACCTCGCGGTCGGTCGATGACATCGTCGCCGAGTATGAGGGCAAGATGTACGGTCATCTCAAGGTCGACCTGGCAGAGATCGCCGTCGAAGCCCTCACCCCTGTGCGAGAGCGCACCAATGAGCTTCTGCAGGACCGGGCGCAGCTCCAGGCCATCCTCGATTCGGGTGCGGCGAAGGCCAATGAGATCGCCGAGGTGACCCTGCGTGAGGTCTATGACAAGGTCGGCTTCGTCTGAGCCGACTGCAACCCGATCCGACCTGACGTGCGATGAGTGTGAAGGAAGAACCGTGGCGAAGAAGAAACCCGAAGAGGGACCGCTGAATCTCACCCCGGACATGCTGCACACCGCGGCACGGATGGAAGATCGACTCAACGGCTGGCTCCAGAACCGCGCCACCGACCACACCTATCAGCGCACAGTCATCGCCTATGACACCTATGGCGGCACCGGATGGGTGAGAGTGCTCGGACGTTTGGTCCTGACCCCGACCGGTCAGACTGCGGCGGACCTGCAGGCGAGCATTCGAGGGTGGAAGTCCTTCGTCAGTGTGCCTCTGCCCAACGACACGGCCTGGGTCCGCGTCAATGACGAAGAGCACATGGTCACCGCTGACAGGGGCGGCATCATCGACACTGTCATTCCCGGTGACTTTCAGCCCGGTGAGACGGAGATCGAACTGTGGACCGATGGGTCGCTCGTCGATTCCGCTGCCGTGCGGATCATCGGCGAGGACACGACGTTCGGCATCATCTCCGATATCGATGACACGGTCATGGTCACCTCACTGCCGCGACCGTTTCTTGCCGCGTGGAACACCTTCGTCCTCAGCGAGCATGCCAGGTCGCCGGTGGCGGGAATGGCTGTGCTCTATGACCGGATCACCTATATGCGCCCGAATTCTCCGATGGTCTATCTGTCGACGGGAGCTTGGAATTCGGCTCTGACGATCAAGAGGTTCCTCTCCCGCAACCTCTACCCGATGGGGCCCCTGCTGCTCACCGATTGGGGGCCGACGACGACTCGCGTCTTCCGTTCGGGCAAGGAACACAAACGAAATTCTCTGGAGCGCCTGTCGCGTGAGTTCCCGTGGATGAAATGGCTGCTCATCGGCGACGACGGTCAGAAGGACGAAGAGGTCTACGGAGAGTTCGTGGACAACCACCCCGACAATGTCGCCGCGGTTGCGATCCGACAGCTCACCGTCGGTGAAGCGGTCTGGGCAGGTGGTCGTTCGAAGCGCCACGGTCGCGGTCAGGGCGTGCCGTGGATCTATGCCCCGGACGGTGCAGGACTGTCTTCGCGCCTGACCGAACGGGGCATAATCTCCACGATCTGAGAGCTCAGTGCGGCTCAGCCGACACCGACAGCCGTATTCAGGCGAGCGTCGAGCTCCTTCTTCGCGGCCTCGAACTGGGCGGCAAGACTGTCGACGAGTTCGGCTGTGGTGCTCTTCTCATTGAGCACGCCGATGCCCTGACCCGAGCCCCAGATGTCTTTCCACGCCTTCGAGTCCGACCCTTCCCTCGTGCCGAAGTCCATCTTCGTCGGGTCGGCCTCGGGAAGATCGTCGGGGTCGAGTCCCGAGGCAGTGATCGAACCGCGCAGGTAGTTGCCCTTGACTCCGGTGAAGTAGCTGGAGTAGACGACGTCCTCGGCAGCGGAGTCGACGACCATCTGCTTGTAGTCGTCGGTGACGTTGGCCTCTGTCGTCGACAGGAAAGCCGAGCCCACATAGGCGCAGTCGGCGCCGGCGGCCAGCGCTGCGAGGACCGAGCGACCGTGCGCAATTGCGCCCGAGAGCAGGACCGGACCGTCGAACCAGGACCGGATCTCTTGGACCAGCGCGAATGGGGAGAGCGCTCCGGCATGTCCACCGGCACCAGCGGCCACGGCGATGACGCCGTCGGCGCCCTTCTCCACGGCTTTGTGCGCGAACTTGTTGTTGATGACGTCATGGAGGACGATGCCGCCGTAGGAGTGCACGGCCTCGTTGACCTCTTCACGTGCGCCCAACGACGTGATCACGATGGGCGCCTGGTGGCGAACCACCTCGGCGAGGTCGGCCTCCAAGCGGTTGTTCGAGCGGTGAACGATGAGGTTCACGGCGAACGGTGCCGCCGGACGATCGGGATTCGCTGCGGTGAACGCGGCGTTGGTCTCACAGATCTCGTCGAGCCAGTCGGCGAGCATCGAGGCCGGACGGGCATTGAGAGTGGGGAAGGAGCCGATGATGCCGGCCTGGCACTGGGCCTTGACCAGGTCGGGACCCGATGCGATGAACATGGGGGAGCCGAGCACCGGAAGTCGCAGCTGGGGGAGAATGTTGGCGAAAGAATTCATTGTGCCTCCTTTGGGTGGATGAACGTTTCCACTCTAACTGAACGATTGTTAAAAGTGATCATGGGACCGAATACGCCGATGGCGCAGACGAGTTCGCCTCGCCTGCGCCATCGTTGCAGCCGTGTGCGGTTCGCTGCGTCGTGTGGTGGATCAGGAATCCGTGAAGTTCGCGTCCCGCTTCTCGACGAATGCGGTCATTCCCTCGGTCTGGTCGTTCGTGGCCAGGGAGGAGTGGAAGAGACGACGTTCGTAACGAAGTCCCTGCTCGAGCGTCGTTTCGAATGCGGTATTGACCGCCTCTTTCACCATCGCCGAGGCGATGCGGGACTTCGAGGCGATCGTCTGCGCGATCTCGTTGGCCGTTGCAAGCAGCTCCTCGGGTTCGACGATACGTGCGACGAGGCCCGAGCGCTCGGCCTCCTCTGCGTCCATCATGCGTCCGGTCAGACACAAGTCCATGGACTTGGCCTTGCCGATCGCGCGAGTCAGACGCTGGGATCCGCCCATGCCGGGGAGGACTCCGAGGTTGATCTCGGGCTGGCCGAACTTCGCCTTCGTCGACGCGATGAGGATGTCGCCCATCATCGCCAGCTCACAGCCGCCGCCGAGCGCGAAGCCGTTGACCGCGGTGATGACCGGTTTGCGCACGTCAGTCAGGCGGGTCCAGCCGGCGAACCAGTCGGCCTTGAACGCGGTGGCGAAGTCGAGGTCGGACATCTCCTTGATGTCGGCGCCCGCGGCGAAGGCCTTGCCGCTGCCGGTGATGATGATCGCCTTGACCTCATCGTCGGCATCGAATGCGGCGGCCGCGTCGGTGACGTCGGTGAGCACCTGCATGTTCAACGCGTTGAGAGCCTTCGGGCGATCGAGCGTGATGGTGGCCACACCCTGGTCGACGGATGTGAGGATTGTTTCGTAGTCGCTCATGAGAACACCTTCTCTTCGTGATCGGTGGTGAGGATGTCGTTGACTGTTTCGTCGCTGACCTCGTCGAATGCGGACGGGGACCACTGTGGGTTGCGGTCCTTGTCGATGACCTGCGCGCGGATGCCCTCCTTGAGGTCGGGACGACGCGTCAGCGCGACGGCTGCGCGGTAGTCCTGTTCGAGGACTTCGGCCAGGGACATGTCTGCGGCTTTGCGCACGGCGGCCAGTGTCACCTTCACCGACGTGGGTGCCTTCGTCCCGATCAGCTTCCCGGTGGCATTGGCATCAGGGTTCGCATGCGCGGCCAGCGCTGCGACGATGTCCTCTGCCCGGTCCCCGGTATAGCATTCGTCGATCCAGCCTGCTGCCTCGGCGAGTTCGTTCTCCGGAGCATCGGCGGCGTAGCGGTCGATCACCGTTTCCACGTCGCTGCCCGCTTCGAGGTCGGCGATGAGTCCCGGCACATCAGCGTCTGGCACGTAGTAGTCGGCTAATCCCATGGCCAGCGCGGCTCCCGCTCCGACCGGCAGTCCGGTCAGTGCCAGATGGGTGCCGAGCTCGCCCGGCGCATTGGCCAGCAGATGTGTGCCGCCGACGTCGGGGAACAGGCCGATCCCGGTCTCCGGCATTCCGATCTTGGTGGAATCGGTGACGATGCGGTGGGAGCCGTGGCCCGAGATTCCGACGCCGCCGCCCATCGTGATGCCGTTCATGATGACCACATAGGGCTTGGGGAATTCGGAGATCTCATGGTTCATCTTGTATTCGCGATTCCAGAACCGGGCGTTCTCATCGGTGCCGGCGACAATGTCGTTGTAGACGGCCTTGATGTCGCCACCGGCGCACAGCCCGCGTTCGCCGCGTCCGGTGACAAGGACGGCCTTGATCGCGTCGTCATCGCGCCAGCTCTTCAGGGCATCATCGATGGCACCCACCATTTCCTGGCTCAGTGCGTTGATCAGCTTCGGCCTGTTGAGCTCTATCCGGCCCACTCCGTTGGTGATCGAGGTGATCACCGATGCTTCCGTCGGCGGTGCCGCGGTCTCTGTCGTCATATCAGCCCACTCCTGTGCTCTTGCGCGAAATGATCACGCGCATGATTTCGTTGGTGCCTTCCAGAATCTGGTGGACGCGCAGGTCACGCACCAGCTTCTCAATTCCATACTCTGTCAGATAGCCGTAGCCGCCGTGCAACTGGAGTGCCCTATTGGCGACGTCGAAACCCGAATCCGTGGCTGTCAGCTTCGCCATTGCCGAGAGCAGCGAGGTGTTCGGATCGCCTGCGTCGTAGGCGTTGGCGGCACGCCACAGGAGGGAGCGAGCCGCTTCGAGCTTGGTCTGCATCTCCGCGACCTCGAATCGCAGAGCCTGGAAAGCTGAGAGCTCGGTGCCGAAGGCCTGTCGTTCGCCCATGTAGTCGATGGCTTTCTCCAGCGCAGACTGCCCGCCGCCCAGCGAGCATGCTCCGATGTTGAGCCGACCTCCGTCGAGTCCGGACATCGCGATCTTGAAACCCTGACCGGGTTCGCCGAGGAGGTTCTCCTTCGGCACGCGCACGTTTTCCATGATGACCTGTCGGGTCGGCTGAGCTCGCCATCCCATCTTCTGTTCGTTGGGGCCGAAGGAGAGACCCTCCATGCCCATTTCGAGGATGAATGCGGAGATTCCGCGCGATCCATCTTGGCCGCTACGCGCCATCACCAGGTATGTTTCGGTGGTGCCGGCACCGGAAATGAACTGTTTGACGCCGTTGAGGACATAGGAGTCACCGTCCTCCCTCGCCGAGGTGCGCAGGGCGGCGGCATCGGAACCGGCGTTGGGCTCTGTGAGGCAGTAGCTGCCGAGGTGATCCATCGAGACGAGCTTCGAGAGGTATTTCTCCTTCTGCTCGGCATCTCCGTATTTGTCGATCATCCACGCCACCATGTTGTGGATGGAGATGTATGCGGCGACCGAGGGGCAGGCGGTCGACATGGCTTCGAAGATGAGGGCTGCATCCATTCGCCCCATCCCTGTGCCGCCAGCTTCTTCGCTGACGTAGATTCCGCCCATGCCAAGGTCGGCGGACCTCTTGATGACGTCGACGGGGAAGTGGTGGTTGGCATCCCATTCCAGAGCATGCGGTGCGATCTCGGAATCGGCGAATTCGCGCACCATGCCGGAGATTGTCTGTTGTTCTTCGGTGAGACCGAACGGCAGGGCAGCTGCTGTGCTGCGGGACATTGTTCCTCCACGGTTTGGGCTATCCACGATTGAGACTTGTCGCATTCGTGATGTCGTTCACTACGATACGGAGAAATTACTTGGACGTCCAACTAAATTCGCGCAGTCGTTTCCTGTGGTAATCGGTCAGCAGAGAGGATGCAGCCTCAGGCGTGGTCTTCGAGCTCGGATCGCAGTGATTCAAGGTGGGGGAGGAGTCCGCCCAGATCGGTCCCGGCCAGCGCAGGGGAGGTGAAGACCTCCTCATTGAGGGCGGCGGTTGCGCGTGAGGAGAGTTCACGGCCGGTTTCGGTGAGCTCGACGAGCGTGGTGCGACGGTCATCTGGGTGGCTGCGTCTCTTCACGAGACCAGCCTTCTCGAGTCGATCGACCGAGTTCGTCGTCGATGTGGCGTGGACCTGCAGGCGGGCCGAGATCTTCGACATCGGCAGTGTTCCCGACTTGGTGAAGGACAGGAGAGTGAGGACTTCGTACCGTGAGAACGTCAGCGCAAATGGTTTGAGTGCGGCATCGACCTTTGCGAGGAACAGCTGATGGACTCTCATCACAGAGATCACAGTCGTCATACCATCGGTGGAATCGTTCCAACCGTGGGCGAGCCACTGTTTCCTGGACTCCTCGATCGGGTCGAGTCTGCTCGCTGATGTCTTTTCCGCCGCCATTGTCGACAGTGTAGTGAAGTGAGAAGATAAGCGCATGTGTGGTCGACTCAATATGTCTCTCGATCCGGCAGATCTCGCCGATGAGCTCCGTCTCGACGTCATCTCCTACGACTTCACACCCAGGTACAACGTGCCGCCCGGCTCCTTCGTGCCGATCGTCGTCGAACGACTCGACGACGAAGGGCAGCTGACACGTCGACTGGAGACCGCTTCGTGGGGGCTGGTCCCTGGATGGGCGAAGGACACGAAGATCGGCTTCAAGGCATTCAACGCGCGCTCCGAGACGGTCCTCGAAAAGCCGATGTTCAGACAGTCCATCAAAAGGCGTCGCTGTGCACTTCCGATCCCTGGCTATTACGAGTGGGAGACAACCGAAGACGGAAAGCAGCCATGGATGATGTCAGCCGCGGGTGCCGACCCGCTGTTCATGGCCGGCCTCTTCGAGTTCTGGAAGCAGTCGGACCAGTCCTGGTTGGTGTCGACGACGATCCTGACCATGGAAGCGGCGGGACACCTGCTCGATGTTCACCATCGGATGCCGGTATTCCTCAGCCGTGGCGGTGTCGATCAATGGATCGATCCAGCGGTGCCCAGTGCCGAGGTCCCTCCGCTCTTGGAATCGACACTCTCGCACGTCGACCCCGCGAGCGTGACGCGACATAAGGTCGGCAAGAGCGTGGGCAATGTTCGCAACGACGGCCCAGAACTCATCACTCCAGTGGGCTGACGATCTACTGCACGGTCGCGCGAAACCGCGGAAGCTATCCGGTACGGTTCCTGCAGCGCACCGGTCGCCGGGAAGTCCTCACCCGCCGCTGCGGATGAGTCGAACGGGTCAGCAGCTGGAGGTCTATGCGACGGAATCCACTCGTTTTGCACACCCCGCCAGATGTGTGTAGTGTGTACCGAGTTGCCAGCCCGCAAGGAACGGCAACGGTCGCTCTGACCAGGTTTGATCCCAGCAGATTGAAGATGAACTTCAAGTTGCGAAGGTCGAAACAACACTGTAGAGTGGATATCCGCTGGTACGGCGGGCCGCAAGGCAGAAAGTACACAATTGAAACTGACACCCCCGGTGTAGACCGCCATGTTTGAT
>NZ_VLTK01000039.1 GCF_007558825.1 Brevibacterium aurantiacum | reverse complement strand
ACAAAAGGTACGCAGTCACACCACGAAGGTGCTCCCACTGCTTGTACGTACACGGTTTCAGGTTCTTTTTCACTCCCCTCGCCGGGGTTCTTTTCGCCTTTCCCTCACGGTACTGGTTCACTATCGGTCAGTCAGGAGTATTTAGCCTTGGAGGATGGTCCCCCCATATTCAGACAGGATACCACGTGTCCCGCCCTACTCTTCGAGTTCACAACCTGTGTGTTTTCGTGTACGGGACTATCACCCTGTACCGTCGGACTTTCCAGACCGTTCCACTAACACACAAGCTGATTCAGACTCTGGGCTGCTCCCCGTTCGCTCGCCGCTACTGGGGGAATCTCGGTTGATTTCTTTTCCTCGGGGTACTTAGATGTTTCAGTTCCCCCGGTTCGCCTCGTTAACCTATGTATTCAGTTAACGATAGTGTGTCGGAACACACTGGGTTTCCCCATTCGGACATCGCCGGGTCAAAGGTTCATATCACCTCGCCGGCGCTTTTCGCAGATTAGCACGTCCTTCATCGCCTCTGACTGCCAGGGCATCCACCGTGTACGCTTAGTCGCTTAACCTCACAACCCGAAGATGTTTCACTTCTGATTGCGAAAATTTGAGAGACTCGAACACACATTAACTGTGTGTCGTTTCAATTTTCAGCTTGATCCAGATTTTTAAAGAGCAAAACTTCGCAGTGCACCTTTTCAGGTTCACTCTGAAGTTTTCNTTGAGATATGACGGCAGGTGACTTTCACTCACGAACCAGCAAGTGGCGTCCCCTAGGGGATTCGAACCCCTGTTACCGCCGTGAAAGGGCGGTGTCCTGGGCCTCTAGACGAAGGGGACGTGTCAGTCTCAATCGCAAGACGCCTTGCTGTTTACTTTTCATCAGACAATCTGTGTGAGCACTGCAAAGGCAGGTTCTTTAAGGTAAGGAGGTGATCCAACCGCAGGTTCCCCTACGGTTACCTTGTTACGACTTCACCCCAGTCATGAATCACAAAGTGGTAAGCGCCCTCCCGAAGGTTAAGCTACCTACTTCTTTTGCAACCCACTCCCATGGTGTGACGGGCGGTGTGTACAAGGCCCGGGAACGTATTCACCGTAGCATTCTGATCTACGATTACTAGCGATTCCGACTTCATGGAGTCGAGTTGCAGACTCCAATCCGGACTACGACGCACTTTATGAGGTCCGCTTGCTCTCGCGAGGTCGCTTCTCTTTGTATGCGCCATTGTAGCACGTGTGTAGCCCTACTCGTAAGGGCCATGATGACTTGACGTCATCCCCACCTTCCTCCAGTTTATCACTGGCAGTCTCCTTTGAGTTCCCGGCCTAACCGCTGGCAACAAAGGATAAGGGTTGCGCTCGTTGCGGGACTTAACCCAACATTTCACAACACGAGCTGACGACAGCCATGCAGCACCTGTCTCAGAGTTCCCGAAGGCACCAATCCATCTCTGGAAAGTTCTCTGGATGTCAAGAGTAGGTAAGGTTCTTCGCGTTGCATCGAATTAAACCACATGCTCCACCGCTTGTGCGGGCCCCCG
>NZ_VLTK01000038.1 GCF_007558825.1 Brevibacterium aurantiacum | reverse complement strand
CCTGAGTTCCACAACTTTAGTGTCCCGCGAACCGGTCTGGCAGTAGTCCACCCGCGATTTCTCTCGCTTCCCCGGTGATCTCGGGGTCGAAAGTGATGTCCTGCCCACCGATCCGCCCGGTGAACTCCCGCAACGGCCGCAGACTCGTGATGATCTTCTTCAACGACACCCCAGTCGCATCCTGCATGAACCTGGATACGGCCAACGCGGTGAACACCACCGTCAAGTGTGCCTCGATCGCGTCCCTGGTTCGGTGGAAGATCGGTCGGGCCCTCAGATCGGTCTTTGACATCCGGAAAGACTGCTCCGCATGCCATAGGTCGTGATAACTGCCGATCACCTCCGCCGCAGGCATGGTCCCGACGGGAATGTTCGTGACATAGCCTTTGAACCCAGAGAGCTTCATCGCCCGCTCATACACCTTCTCATCGAAGGCCTTCTCCTCATCCGTGACCTTCACAAACCGGGCCTTCTTCGCCGGCTTGTCACCATCGATGATCGCCAACGCCCGGTTGCGCTGCAGGTTCAGCGTCTGCTCATCACGCATCGCCCTCTTCCGCCGGTACTGCCACACCACCCGCCACGCATCCGGATGATCCTGAGCCGACCAGACGGGTTCGCGTCTCGTCTTCACTCGCTCCGGGTCGAGTCGCTTGATGCCTTTCGGGGTGATCGTGTCGATGATCTGCCCATCCTCGGTGTACTCGCCATTCCATCGGAAATGCGTGGCCAGGTCGTGTGGGGCCTTCGTCTGTCTAGAGCCGACGATGAACCGCAGCCTGGCATCATCAAGTTCCTTGAGGTTCTTTGCCGACAACATGCCGGCATCGGCGGCCACGACCATGTCGGTGACGTGGTGCCTTTCTTGGAAGGCTTTGATCACGGGAATGATCGTGTGCGTCTCGGCCTTCGCCCCTTCGAAGCAGCCGATCTCTAACGGGAACCCCGTGCGGTCGACGAGGAGTCCCACAACGATCTGTGGGTCCACGCGACGTTCTTTCGAATACCCGACCTGGCGCAGAGCGTCTTCCTTCTCAGCCTCGAAATATAAGGTTGTGACGTCATACAGCAGCAAGCTGATGCCGGTGGTGGTCACACTGTGGGCGAAGCATTTCTCAGCGATCTTTCCTCGGTAGTCGCGATCTTTCGCTCGTTTCAGACAGTTGAGGAACGTGTTGTGGTGAGGCGGATCAATGCCGAGTTCGGCGAGGACACGGAGACTATCTGCTTTCGACGTCGGTTCCACCAGTCGAGCCAACACCAGCTGGAAGAACGCTTCGTCGTCAACGACATCGCCAAAGCCCAAACGCTTCCAGGACTCGGTGATCGCGTCGATGAGAATGGACGAGCGTGATCCCACAACGGTTCGTGCTCGTGGCAGCGCGGCAGCATCATTAGGCAGACCCAGTTCGAGTTCGAGCTGGTCGGCTGCCCCGTAGTCGGCGAGTTTCTCTTCGCCGGCGGCGAGCAGAGCTGTCAGTTCTGCTTCGGAGTGAGCCGATCCGAGGTGTTCAAGGACGGCAACTTTTCCACGATGTTTGCGCACGATCTGCACAGCAGTAGCCCCAGATCCTGTGGTGACTTTCCGTAGACGAGGCGACATAAACCCATCGTAGACAGCCGTTTAGTGTCCCACCAACACGATCTCTGAACCCGTGACCAGCATAAACACAAACGAAATCGCGAGATCAGCACCGAGTTGTGGAAGTCAGGT
>NZ_VLTK01000037.1 GCF_007558825.1 Brevibacterium aurantiacum | reverse complement strand
AGGGCAAATCAGCCATACCAGGACCAGCGACCAGACCCCGTATAGGGCCTACCAATAAACATAGGGGCACCCCCCCGACCGGACACGCGTGCGCCGAGCAGCAACGGCAGACGAGGCAGCGAGTACGAGGCGAAGAACGACAGCAAAACCGTGCCGAAATGGACACGCTAAAGGGTCAGACAGCCAAGCAATCCTGCCTCGCCCAGTTCCGTGCCCACAGCGAGAGATACCGCCGGAGAGGGCCATGAGATTTGTCTCACCAGGACAAACCAATCCCAACTGCACAAGTTGTGCGCCCGCGCAGAAACTCACAATTCAGACTCGAGGGAGAGGAGGTGCACCTAGTCTATGTTTACGACTCCGGCGACTCTAAGGATGGCACCAACCTCACAGCGCTATTGATACCCGACTAGGTATGGAACACTGTGTCCTCACTTTAGCTGCAGGGGCGTCGGGAGACCTCCACGAGTTTGGAGCGCCCAAGACAAGTGAGCTCCACGCGAACGAACCGTTCAAGGGCCGGGAAAAATATTGCGAAACCGCCAGAACAAAGCGCGCAGCAGACGGACGGATCATGCTGTCATGGTTGGCTAAGGCCGATGATCTGTCTGTGGTCACCATTGCAACGCCCGAGCGTTCGACATCAAATACGTACGTCACCTTCGTGGAGTGGCGGAGTGCCTGGGCCGAGCGTGAGAAGACCACGGTCATGATCTTCTACGACGGATAGCAAGGCTACGATGAGGCTACGCGAGGAGTTTAAGAGGCCCGAGCCGAATGGGACGATGCACTCCGCATGGCAGCGCCCTATCGCAACGCTCACCGTGCGCTCGACATCACGCGACGCCGCGTCGTCGAGGACTCGTGATGCAGGACAGCGAATTCAATTAACTCATCCAGGCTGCCAATTTGGCAACCCACGGGGCCCATCAGCTGCACGCGCAGAATAACCCCTACCTGTGGGAGCCGGAGAAGGCTGAACCGAACTCGTTCCGGGCGTACCTCACACTTAAGAATGCTTGGCTAATGGAGACGGACGTTGGTGTTGAGCGGATCGTTGAACGCATGAACCCCTGACTGCCGGCCAGGGGTTCGCGAGATGCGAGACCCAGTGGGTGACCAATAAGTCACGTAGGGTCTCTCGATAGCTAACAACAGCAGGAAAAATGTAAGGCTCCCTGCAGTTCATCAATCGCTACCGTCGTTCGCAGCCGCGCATTCTCAGACGCTAGTAACCGGCTGCTACCTAATGCCCATTGGGAATCTTGCTCTACGGGGGTGTAACAACCATGCTCGTCATAGGTGTCTTCTGGCTAATCGGCCGTTAAACTGCCTCGGCTGATCCGACGCGCCTAGAGGTACCCCGTCTGTGCGGCATCGCGTTTTGCCATGCCACCCCGAAGCTGTTCAAGGGCATATTCAACAGGGCTATGCAAGGTCAGCCTTTTCGACTGCACAGGCGCACGCCGCGAGCGAGAAGGCCTGGCAAATGCACCTAGCCGAGGTGAGGTGAGTTAGGTTTCATAGCAGGGCTTCGTAACTTCGGTCGATTTCTTTGCGCCCACCATNAAGGAGAGGATGCCCAGCAGTCCCACGATTCGCGTGTACCGATTGAACAGCATGAACGGGAACGCGCACTGGAACAGGACCGAGGCCCACGAGACGGCGACGACCATCGGCCCCCAGGCCGTGAGCAGGTCCGAGAGCACCGGCCAGGTTCCGAACTGCTGGGTGTGCAGCGGGTTGTACACCGCGAATCCGTGCTGCCAAGCGGCCCCGCCCGCCTTGTACAGACCACCCGACATGTAGATCGCACAGACTTGGAAGGCCAACACGACGATCGCGAGGTTGTTGGCCATGATGAAGACCCAGCGGTAGCTGCCGCCGTCGGCCTCGGGGAACTCAGGGTTCTGCTGCCTCTTGCGCCTGGCGTCCAGCGACCACCGCCGGGTGGTATCGGCGAAGAGCATCGCGATCATGAACATGCGATACGCATTGTCGCCCTGATCACCGGCACCGTCGTTGAGCTCGATGAA
>NZ_VLTK01000036.1 GCF_007558825.1 Brevibacterium aurantiacum | reverse complement strand
CGATCCTGACATGGCTACGCCAATAAAGGAGACATGCCCTAGTGTCGCGTTTCTGAAGTTATTCTAGGTTTACCTTCTCGAGGACTTGCTCTGGGGTCTTAGTCCACACGAACGGGCGCTTCCGTTTCTTCCACCCGTTGGTGACCTCCCGAATCCTCTTATTGAGAGCCCAGCAATCCGCAAGTACGTAGATCAGTGAAAGTAGATTTCACCACGGTCCACTTCCCCAAATCAAGTAGCATCTCGTGGGTGCAAATTTCTCACACCTCGTCGGCCACGTCAGTGTCCTTCGATGACCCGAAATCCGTGTGGGAGGCCGGCCTGGTCCCCGCCGTGAAACTCGCTACGCATGCTGGCCTGCAAAAGCTGACCGACCGAGGCCCGACGGTGCCCACCAACAAGGGCGCCAATGCCGAGGCAAAGATCCCCTCCCTGGTGGCCGGGATGGTCGCCGGCGCCGACTCGATCGATGACATGGCCCTGCTCAAGCACGGCGGCACCGGCAAGGTCTTCACCGACCGGTACGTGCCATCGACACCGGGTTCGTTCCTCCGGTCGTTCACGTTCGGCCATGTGAGCCAACTCGGCGTGGTCGCCTCCCGAGCCCTAACCGGCCTGAATGCCCAGATCCCGTTGTTGGTGAGCGAACCCGGCGAGTACGTACGCGTGGACGTCGACTACACCATCATCGAGATCCACAGCCGCCAGAAGCAGGGCTCCGGGTACGGCTACTCCGGGGCCCGCGGGTTCAAGGCACAGCTGGCCGCTGTCACTACTGTCGGTTCGGCGCCGACGTTCGTCGCCCAACGACTGCGCAAGGGCTCCACCGGTTCCTCGCGCGGGTGCGCCCGGTTGATCGGTGACGCGGCGCTGGCCACCACCGGTCGCCTCGCTTACATGGCCGGGGCGAGGGTGCTGGTCCGGGCTGACTCGGCTTACCACGGCCATGCCGCCATGCAGGCCGCGATTTCCGGAAGGGCCGAGGTGTCCGTCACCGTCCGGATGGACCCGCGGGACAAGAGGGCCATTGCCCCGATCCATGACGATGCCTGGCAGACGATTGATTACACTGACGCGGTCTTCGACGAAGACACCGGCCGGTGGAGCTCCAAGGCCGAGGTCGCTGAGATTCCTTTCACCGCGTTCACCTCGAGGAAGAAGAGCAACGCGTGCTCGGACGGTTGATGGTGCGCCGCATTCCCGAGCTCAACCCCAAAGACGTGGCCCAGCCGACACTGTTCGATACCCACCGCTTCCACGCCTTCTTCACCACCAACGATCTCGACACCCTCGCCGCCGCCAAGACCCACCGCGCCCACGCTGTGATTGAGCAGGTCAACGCCGATCTGAAGAACAGCGCGCTGGCGCACCCACCCTCCGGGAAGTTCAACGCCGCCGCCGCTTGGTTGGTGGTGGCCGTCATCGCGTTCAACCTCACCCGGGCTGCGGAAACGATCGCTGGCGCCGGTCTATCCAAGGCGACGACGGGAACGATCCGGCGCTAACTCATTAGCGTTCCGTCCAGGGCCGCGCCCTCAGCCCGCCATCTTAGCCTGCACCTGCCACAGAATTGGCCATGGGAGACCGCCTGGACGGCCCTGTTTACCTCCGTCAATGGGCCACCACAGGCCGCAGCCGCCTGACCGGCTAACCGACGACCGGCGCGACGAAGGAAGCGACCGTAGAACATCCCGAGCAGCGAGGCCCGGCGATCAATGCTGCCCGAACGCACAGACCCTAACCAAAATCAGATCACATGCTCAACCCGAACCCCATAGGTGGATTGAGGCTAAGCCACCGTCACGCAGGAAGAGGCCCGTTCCAGGGATAGAAGAACGCGATAAATGACCAGTCCGAGGACGCCACCTGCGTGCTGGATGCGTTCCGCATCGTCAAGCTTGCCGGCGTGGCGGTCGATGGTTTTCACCGCCGGATACCACAGAAGCCCCTCGGCCACCGAAACCGCAAGGGCAATCCTCTCTACGAGATCCGCCATCTTCTCCGCGCCGGGCGTGAACGCCTCACCACACGCCAGCAGAACCGTCTGGCCAGCGCGTTCGCTGCCCATCCCGATCATGTCACGGTCGAGGATGCCTACCACTGCGCCCAGAATCTCCGAGACGTGTTCCACCAGCCCACACCAGCCTGGGGCCGTCGACTGGCCGATCAGCTGATCGAGAAGCTCCCGTCATGCCCGATCCCGGAGATCGCCCGACTCGGGAAGACCGCGTTCCTGGCCTACTTCGACACCGGCGGTGCGAGTAACGGCGGCACTGAGGCCATCAACGGGATTATCGAACTAGGCCGCCGCACCGCCCGCTGTTTCAGCAACTTCGAGCACTACCGCCTCCGAATGCTCCTCATCACCGGAGGCCTCGGCACCTCGCCCCACACGCAACCCTGAAGAGCCGCATTAGGGCATGTCTCCTTTATTGGCGTAGCCATGTCAGGATCG
>NZ_VLTK01000035.1:3958-4675 GCF_007558825.1 Brevibacterium aurantiacum | reverse complement strand
ACCGAACTGTCTCACGACGTTCTAAACCCAGCTCGCGTACCGCTTTAATGGGCGAACAGCCCAACCCTTGGGACCGACTACAGCCCCAGGATGCGACGAGCCGACATCGAGGTGCCAAACCATGCCGTCGATATGGACTCTTGGGCAAGATCAGCCTGTTATCCCCGAGGTACCTTTTATCCGTTGAGCGACCACGCTTCCACAAGCCATGGCCGGGTCACTAGTCCCAGCTTTCGCTCCTGCTCGACACGTCCGTCTCACAGTCAAGCTCCCTTGTGCACTTACACTCGACACCTGATTGCCAACCAGGCTGAGGGAACCTTTGGGCGCCTCCGTTACTCTTTAGGAGGCAACCGCCCCAGTTAAACTACCCATCAGGCACTGTCCCTGAACCCGATCAGGGTCCGAAGTTAAGAAATCCAGTATAGTCAGAGTGGTATTTCACTTGACGACTCCACCCCAACTAGCGTTGAGGCCTCACAGTCTCCCACCTATCCTACACAAACCACACCGAATCCCAATACCAAACTATAGTGAAGGTCTCGGGGTCTTTCCGTCCTGCTGCGCGTAACGAGCATCTTTACTCGTAATGCAATTTCGCCGAGTTCGTGGTTGAGACAGCAGAGAAGTCGTTACGCCATTCGTGCAGGTCGGAACTTACCCGACAAGGAATTTCGCTACCTTAGGATGGTTATAGTTACCACCGCCGTTTACTGG
>NZ_VLTK01000035.1:0-3876 GCF_007558825.1 Brevibacterium aurantiacum | reverse complement strand
TACCACCGCCGTTTACTGGGGCTTAAATTCTCCGCTTCACCCCCTAAAGGGTTAACGAGTCCTCTTAACCTTCCAGCACCGGGCAGGCGTCAGTCCGTATACATCGACTTACATCTTCGCACGGACCTGTGTTTTTAATAAACAGTCGCTTCTCTCTGGCCTCTGCGACCACCACCAGCACATCACCAAGCAAGTTGGCTTCACCAGGATGGTCCCCCTTCTCCCGAAGTTACGGGGGCATTTTGCCGAGTTCCTTAACCACGATTCTCTCGATCACCTTAGTATTCTCTACCTGACCACCTGTGTCGGTTATAGGGTACGGGCAACACACAACCTCACGCCGATGCTTTTCTCGGCAGCATAGGATCACCAGATCACCCCACCACAAGTGGGGCGCCCATCAGCTCTCACACTATGAGTGGGGACGGATTTACCTACCCCCACGTGCTACGACCTTAGACCACGACTACCATCGCGTGGCCTGGCTACCTTCCTGCGTCACACCTCGCGCTTACCGACTCCACACTCAGGTCCCACACCACACACCAACCAGACATCCGAAGACATCACGGGTGAGTGACGTGGTTAGTATCGTGTGTTTTGGTATTGACGGTTGAACGTCGGTACCAGAATATCAACTGGTTGTCCATCGACTACGCCTGTCGGCCTCGCCTTAGGTCCCGACTTACCCAGGGCGGATTAGCCTAGCCCTGGAACCCTTGGTCATCCGGTGGACGGGTTTCTCACCCGTCTTTCGCTACTCATGCCTGCATTCTCACTCGTACCGGCTCCACCACTCGTTCACACGGCGACTTCACTGCCAGCACGACGCTCCCCTACCCAACACCCCACCATTACGGCGTCTGGGATGCTGCCACAACTTCGGCGGTGTACTTAGCCCCGCTACATTATCGGCGCTCAATCACTTGACCAGTGAGCTATTACGCACTCTTTCAAGGATGGCTGCTTCTAAGCCAACCTCCTGGTTGTCTTCGCAACTGAACATCCTTTCCCACTTAGCACACGCTTAGGGGCCTTAGTTGATGGTCTGGGCTGTTTCCCTCTCGACAATGAAGCTTATCCCCCACTGTCTCACTGCCACGCTGAACCTTACCGGCATTCGGAGTTTAGTTGACGTCAGTAACCCGGTGGGGCCCATCAGCCATCCAGTAGCTCTACCTCCGGCAAGAACCACGCAACGCTGCACCTAAATGCATTTCGGGGAGAACCAGCTATCACAGAGTTTGATTGGCCTTTCACCCCTAACCACAGGTCATCCCCTCCATTTTCAACTGAAGTGGGTGCGGGCCTCCACGCGCTCTTACACACGCTTCACCCTGCCCATGGCTAGATCACTCCGCTTCGGGTCTAGGACACGCGACTGGGACGCCCTATTCGGACTCGCTTTCGCTACGACTACCCCTCTCGGGTTAACCTCGCCACGCACCGCTAACTCGCAGGCTCATTCTTCAAAAGGCACGCCATCACCCCAACAAGGAGGCTCTGACGGATTGTAAGCACATGGTTTCAGGTACTATTTCACTCCCCTCCCGGGGTACTTTTCACCATTCCCTCACGGTACTATCCGCTATCGGTCATCAGGAAGTATTTAGCCTTACCAGGTGGTCCTGGCAGATTCACACGACATTCCACGAGTACCGTGCTACTCGGGGACATGCATAACGTCGGGGTCACATGTTTCGTCTACGGGACTCTCACCCACTCCGGTACTGTTTCCCACCAGCTTCGACTACACGCAACACACATCAACGTCCCCACCATGCTGGGTGAGACACGCATACCCCACAACACCATGTCAGCAATACCAGCACGCTTGACACTGACACGGTTTAGGCTCATCCAGTTTCGCTCGCCACTACTCCCGGAATCATATTTTATTTTCTCTTCCTACGGGTACTGAGATGTTTCACTTCCCCGCGTTCCCTCCACACACCCTATATATTCAGATGCGGGTCACCACACTCTCATGTGGCGGGGTTTCCCCATTCGGACATCCTCGGATCACAGCCCGTTTATCGGCTCCCCGAGGCTTATCGCAGATTTCCACGTCCTTCATCGGCTCCTGATGCCAAGGCATCCACCATGCGCTCTTACACACTCATACCAACCAATTCGTCAGTCGATACTTGTGTGCGCGAAAAAAACACTTTCGGATTTCACAAGAAAAATCACATTACATAACAACACACCATTGGTGTGTTGTTGATGCTCGCGTCCACTATACGATTCTCAAACCACTACCAAACACCACCCACACCCACACCGCCACGCGATGTACGTATGACCTGGGTCGGTCCGTTAGATTGAAACCACCACACCACACGCTCACAGCCACAAGGACTGTGTTTGTGTGGGGCCTGTGATTCCAGGACCCAATAACGTATTCATTCATATCCACCCACCAACACGCTCACACGAGGCACATACCCCGAAGACCGCTGTATGGACGAGCCAGATAGGGATGTTCCACCCTTGAGCTGCCCAACCAGTATCACGAATGGATGCTGCGTTGGGGTTCTGATGTGTGCTCCTTAGAAAGGAGGTGATCCAGCCGCACCTTCCGGTACGGCTACCTTGTTACGACTTAGTCCCAATTGCCAGTCCCACCTTAGACGGCCCCCTCCCACAAGGGGTTGGGCCACCGGCTTCGGGTGTTACCGACTTTCGTGACTTGACGGGCGGTGTGTACAAGGCCCGGGAACGTATTCACCGCAGCGTTGCTGATCTGCGATTACTAGCGACTCCGACTTCACGTAGTCGAATTGCAGACTACGATCCGAACTGAGACTGGCTTTAAGGGATTCGCTAAAACCTCGCGGTCTCGCATCTCTCTGTACCAGCCATTGTAGCATGCGTGAAGCCCAAGACATAAAGGGCATGATGATTTGACGTCATCCCCACCTTCCTCCGAGTTGACCCCGGCAGTCTCCTATGAGTTCCCACCATCACGTGCTGGCAACATAGAACGAGGGTTGCGCTCGTTGCGGGACTTAACCCAACATCTCACGACACGAGCTGACGACAACCATGCACCACCTGTACACCAACCTCAAAGAGGAGGACCTGTTTCCAGGACGGTCTGGTGTATGTCAAGCCTTGGTAAGGTTCTTCGCGTTGCATCGAATTAATCCGCATGCTCCGCCGCTTGTGCGGGCCCCCGTCAATTCCTTTGAGTTTTAGCCTTGCGACCGTACTCCCCAGGCGGGGCACTTAATGCGTTAGCTACGGCGCGGAGAACGTGGAATGTCCCCCACACCTAGTGCCCAACGTTTACGGCATGGACTACCAGGGTATCTAATCCTGTTCGCTCCCCATGCTTTCGCTCCTCAGTGTCAGTTACAGCCCAGAGTCCCGCCTTCGCCACCGGTGTTCCTCCTGATATCTGCGCATTTCACCGCTACACCAGGAATTCCAGACTCCCCTACTGCACTCTAGTCAGCCCGTACCCACTGCACGCGCAACGTTAAGCGTTGCGTTTCCACAGCAGACGTGACCAACCACCTACGAGCTCTTTACGCCCAATAATTCCGGACAACGCTTGTACCCTACGTATTACCGCGGCTGCTGGCACGTAGTTAGCCGGTACTTCTTCTGCAGGTACCGTCACCGATAAAGGCTTCTTCCCTGCTGAAAGCGGTTTACAACCCGAAGGCCGTCATCCCGCACGCTGCGTCGCTGCATCAGGGTTTCCCCCATTGTGCAATATTCCCCACTGCTGCCTCCCGTAGGAGTCTGGGCCGTGTCTCAGTCCCAGTGTGGCCGGTCGCCCTCTCAGGCCGGCTACCCGTCGTCGTCTTGGTGAGCCATTACCTCACCAACAAACTGATAGGCCGCGAGCCCATCCCCAACCGAAAA
>NZ_VLTK01000034.1 GCF_007558825.1 Brevibacterium aurantiacum | reverse complement strand
TCACTCGCGGATCGCAGGCCTGCTCCGATGCGCTCAAGCATCGCGAAGGCAACTACGTTTGCTCCCCCAATGATCTAACATTTGACTACATCTGAGTCCGCTTCCCAAAATAAGGATCGACCATTGGCTGAAGACATGAAAGAACGAGTAGCAGCCCTCGTCAAGCAACCCGAATTCGTCACCGACCTGTTCCAGATCATCAAGAGCGTCGTCGCTGCTACTGGTGCCTGGTGGCTATCCGCCGCTGTCCTGAGCTCGCAGATGCCGTTTCTGGCCCCGTGGACAGCACTTCTGACAGTCCATGCCACCGTCTACCGGTCCCTATCTCGAGGAGCACAGTCAACTGTCGCCTCAACGATCGGTGTGGCCTTGTCCTTCGTCATCGGTCACTACCTGGGCGTGAGCATATGGACTTTTGCTCTTGCGCTCCTAGTCGGTTTGATCGGTGCAAGGTTTTCGTGGATCCGCGATGAAGGCATCGCTATTGCCACCACTGCGATCTTTATCCTCGGCAGCGGTTTCGGTAGCCAGCAGCCTCTCCTCCTCGAACGCATCGGTGAAGTCGCATTAGGCGTCGCTGTCGGACTAGTGGTCAACTTGATCATTATCCCTCCACTCCGCGATCGACAAGCCGCGAGATACATCGACAACATCAACCGCCGCATGGGCGACGTCCTCATCAATATGTCTCAAGAGTTCAGCGATTCCTGGGACACTGATCGAGCCGACGACTGGTTTCGCGAAACGGAATCGATGAGCGATGAGCTCAGCACTGCCTGGCAATCAGTACGGTTCGCAAGAGAAAGTCGGAGAGCCAACCCTCGCGGTAACTTGCGCAGAACGATTCAACCAAAACGCCCAGACGACGAGCAGTCGAACCTGGACGAAGAGAGCTACGTGAATATCCTTCAGCGCGTCGATGAGGGCATCTCACATCTTCGACATCTGGCCCGAACCCTTCGCGAAGCAACTTATGCGACGGGTGAGTGGGACACACGGTTTCGCAACAAATGGTCAAAGATCGTCAGAGACGCAGGCCGCGCCATTGCCGACCCTGATTCTGAAGTCGAGCCGATCTATGACCGGCTGGAGGCGTTGGCCGAAGACATGTCCAAGGCTCAGAATCTCCCCGCCACATCATGGCCACTCTACGGTTCGTTGATCACAAGCATGCGACACATTGCCGTGATAGTCGACGATGTCGCATCTGCCCGAGAGGCACGCGAAGTCAACGATGCAAAAGCTAACAAGCAATCACCCACTGGAACGCTTCTCCACGGCGAAGAGTCTTCATGAGGATTTGCGCAGTCGTCTGGTGTGACCGTGCCCCGGTAGCGCGTGGCCTGTGCAGGCGGTGCTATGCGCGATGGTGGCGTGGAGTTGATGACATTGACTCTCCTAGACGCTACGCGTCGCGAGAAGACAAAGAACGACTGCGCTACGAAGTCATCCAGCGTCGTATAGCTGGTGAAGGCATCGCCGATATTGCTTCAAGTGTGGGCGTCGATGTCGCGACCCTGGGGAAATGGTTTCGCGAATGGGAGGTGACGGTAACGCCCGCTCGTCAAGCACGGGCTCGGGCGCCAAGGCTTTGGCAACCGTGGACCCGCGAACAGGCAAAGCTGGCCTACACTCGCACGGACATTCCACTCGGCGAACGCGCTGCCATCCTCGGCCGATCGCTTGCAGCGGTCGCGTCGTACATTCGCAAATACCGACTCCGACCAGACGACCCCTACGGGCTCAAGTAGCGACGAAAGTGCATCACCCGGACGAGCGAGGGAAGGTCTCCACATGGACATCGGCGGGATAATTCGATTCCGGTACCACCCCCGCTGATGTCCAGCAGATCACGGACCTCGAGAAAGCGAACCGGGAACCGCGCCGGGCTAATCAGATCCTGAAGTCAGCCTCGGATCCCTTCGCGGCGGGGCCAGGCAGCCCCTCGAAGCGATCTGTTCGTACGTCGACGAGCACAAAGACGAATTCGGAGTCGAGCCGATCTATGCCATGCTGCGTGTTGCTGGTGTGAAGATCGCTCCGAGTACTTACTATGCCTGTCAACAGCGCCCAGCCTCGGCCTGGCAGAGACGTGACGAGGTGTTGAAGGAAGAGATCAGCAGGGTGCACGCGAACAACCGGGCATTCGAACGAACTCAAATTCCCGAGTGAGAACGTATCCATGTGATCCGTCCCGGAACTGTTCGGCTTCGAAGAGGCTCGAATCTTCGGCGCGATCAACGTGATGTTACTCAGCACCAGACGTCCCGTCGCTAGCGGGTCGTCCTGGTCACTGCCGCGCAAGCGGCCGAGCATGAAGAGGCAGGCATGCTGCAAATGCTAACCCCGGACCTGTTTTCCTACCCGCGCGAGCTCTAGGGGTGCGACTGTCTGGACCATTCGGAGCTAAAGACTTCAGCATCCCCGACCGGTGGGCTGTGCATGCCGGTATTGCTTCAGTGACGAGTCGGATTGGGAGGAGAATTCGGGGTGTTTTCCCGTCGTGAGGGCGACATGCGACGGCTTTGATATTCTCAATATGTGAGTTCTCCTGATGTTGGCATGGCACGCCGTCGAGACTTCAACCGTCGTGCTGACCGCCTTATCTGCGGTTTTTCATTGATCCTGGCGCCATTGCTGTGGACGGCTGGCCTCTTCGTTCAATGGATGGCCCGTGTCGAGGCTGACTTGACGCCTGGGGACCTCAGCGAGCTAGACGCGGCGACATTCGCCGCACCGATGTTGCTCGAAGTCCATGCACGTGAGCCTGAACTGTCTACTACCGGATCCGCGCTGCTTTTTCTGGGGATCGTCCTCCTGGTACCAGCAATATTCGCACTCTCGCGCTTAGCCGCAATTAGGGCTCCATGGGCAGCAGCCCTGGGAGGTTTGTTACTAGTTGCAGGCCTCATGGCCCGCGCGTTCTATCTCGGTGTTGATGCAACCACGTTCAACGTCGTTGAACGACTGGGGACGGAGACAGCCACGTCGTTGATCCTCGACGGTTACGGGGATCTTGCCTACGCGTTCTGGCGGATTCCCGTCATCGCCTCTGCGGGGACGATTATCGGATCACTGCTATTGGCATATGGCCTCTTCCGTTCTCAGAGATGGGGCGTGCTGAGATGCTTGCTCTTCCTTCCCGCAGGATGGCTCGGAATGGGAGTGTTGAAAGAGCATGAGCCTGGATTCGGTGGCGTTGCCCTGGCTCTTGCCCTCATTCCTACTGGCATCGCTTTTCTTCAGGGCCACTCAACACGCGCACGCGCACTCGTGTCCAGGACAGAACGACGAGCCCTGCTGAGCTGGTGAACCGGCTCCGTCGTGGAGTCACCACGCTGAGGTCGCTCCCGGTCAGTTGACTGTATTGGCTCGCCATTGAATTGAGCGGCAGCGTGGGATCGTGATCCGACGAGAGTGGTCCGCTACTGGGATTTCGGCCAGGGGTGATCAGAATCTCAAGTGCTGTGGCACCTGATGTGCCTGGCGGTGGCGTCGTCACCAGGGCCGACGGCGAGGATGAGATTTGGGACACAGGCGGTGATGGTGAAGAATAGTGGACAACCGGGTTGGGCGGTGGAGCGAGCAGTGAGCGCCATGCACTCAAATAGTGGCACGTCAACGATCAAATCGATCCGATAACGAACTAGTTGACACCACTCATCCGAATGCACGGATGTTCACTCCACCAGCTCAAGCCGGTGCTTTATTGCCAAATGGAAACAATGCGCATCGGGCGGCGTGCTGACAGGAAGCATGAACGCACACAGTGCGCATTGGGTAATCTCAAAACTGATCCACACTCTTTTTCTCAACTACTTGGCCTGGTCGGTTTGTAAGGCTCAGAAGGGAATCATGAAACGACGAGGAATCCGGAAAGTCGCTGCAGGACTTTCCATCGGCGCATTTGTGGCACTGTCAATTTCACCGGCGAGTGCGGCAACAACGTCGTCATGGGCGAGCTGGACAGACTTAGAAGGCGAGAGCCGTGATTACACCGCGAGCATGACGCTAGCCGGACAGCCCTCTCTAACCGCGGACATCACCTCTGATTCCCGAGCCGGAAGTGTCGGCCTCATCGGCGGCTCGTCCACCTGGCTGTCTGAGGGCACCCCTGTCGGCGCGAAATACGGGGCTAGCCGCTTGTGAGCGCTAGCCCGGCGGGAGCTTTGACTGCGTGATCAGGGTTGGACTCAGTCGGTGAGTAGTTCGATGTTGCCGTTCTCGGTTGTCACGTCGATCCTGTGAGGGCTGTTCTTATCAGTATTGAGGGTGTTGTTGACTGCGCCGTTATCGGTGGTGGATACGACGGCGTACGGCTGATCCGGAACCTGGAGAGCGATGGCGCCGTTGTCTGTGGTGACAGCGACATCAGACGGCACGTCTTTGAAGCTGAGTTCGATCTTGCCGTTTTCTGCCTGGGCGTGGACGTCGCGGGACCTGAGGTCGGTGGCACGCTGGTCTCCGCTGGTGCTGTTCAGTGAGAGTTCGCCGGAAATGTCACTGACGGCGATGGCGCCGTTTTCGGTCCGGATCGACAGGGCGGTCTCGAAATCGGCTGCGGTGACGTCACCGTTCGAAGCGTCGAGGTTGACGGCAAGGTTTTGTGGCACAGCGACTTGATACCGGACGTCGCAAGAAGAAAGAAATCCACAGTCGGTGGCGAGAGTGAGTTCATCCCCTGCGAAGTCCCAGCTGGCTTCACCTGGGTGGCCGGAGAACCAGCGAGTGACCTCAACCTCGTCGACATCGTCGGGATAGAGCTCGATGTTGCCGCTGGATTCTTTGATGATTGTCAGATGATCGCCAGCTACAGCAAATGAGGCCGTTTCCGGGTCAGCGTTATCGACGGAGCCACATGCGGGAAGCGTGAGAGCGGCGAGCGTGACAGCGAGCAGGATCGCAGGGCGGCGGGTCATCTGACCTCCGTTTTCGTGGTGGCACCGGGGCTTGTTCCCTCGGTGTCAGTAAGAGACGGACGGCCGAATTGCCGCGACGGCCACTGGTTCTGCGCGTGTGCCTCGCCCGATGCGGCATCAAGCGCTGGCACCAAAGGCATCAATGCGGCCCGCATCCGATCGGACAGCGAACCGGTCGGCACGACGAACCCGCTCATTGATGATGGTCTAGCGACTGATGACAGCCAATCGTGAATGGCGACTCGAGTGGCAGCGGCAAGGCTCGCGGCGAGTGCTCGCGCAGTCAATGGGTCCATATCCCCGGCACGGTTCATGAGCGCTTGCGCCAGTGGAGCCTCGCTCATTTTCACGCTATCGGCATACGACGACTGAAGCGCAGGACTGCTCGTGATCATTAGCAACACGTCCTGCGCCTGAGTGC
>NZ_VLTK01000033.1 GCF_007558825.1 Brevibacterium aurantiacum | reverse complement strand
GATGTGCTCTGCCCGAGGTGAGTTGTTCAGCTGTGTGTAAGAAGGCTCAGCGAGGGGCCGCGATGGAGAGGAAAGTTCCGGGTACGGGTGTGAGCACATACGATTCGAGTTGAGGGGGCTTCAGCCTGCTGCCCGTGGCAAACCGTGGGTCGAGGCTGATGGCGACCAAGTCGTTGTTGGACAACAAGATCGCCTCATCGCTGACATCTTCGAGGAGTGATTCGATTTCTTCCTCGAGGCTGCGGACCGTCATATCGATTCCCGCGACCCCATAGAAGTCGCCGGATATCTCCAGTGGGACGGTGAAGGTGAATGCGAACTGGTCCGTGCACATGTAGTCAACGAAGGGGCCGGTCATGTGCGGACGTCTCGTCGTTGCCGGTACTCGGTACCATTCGATGTCCTCAAGGCCGGCCTGATATGTGCCGAGCTCGGTGAGATCGGCGTCAAGAGGCAGGGGCTCCACACGACCGTTCTCGCGTTGAGTGACCCACCACAGCAGCGACCGAGATTGGTCAAGCACAGCAGGGTGGACGCTGACTATTCCTGCGCCGGCGAATTTGCTCGTGGAGTTGAGCGCGTCGAAGACGACCTCCTCCAGCCGAGCCTCCAGCGATCGAGGAGCGGTCGAGAGCGATTCAATTGCGACTCCCGATACCCTCTCGATCGTCTCTGGAACTTGAGCCTGCCAAGCGCTGATAACATCCACCAGCCTTGTCATTTCAGGCGTTTTGCTGATTGTTCTCACGTTCGTGCCTTTGTGCGTCATTGCGTCTGGACAACAGCCATCTGAGTGAGATGGTAACAGCTTCCTCACGGGCCTGGATCGCAGCGTCCGTGTCACCTGAGATCATCTCATTGAGCATTGTCTCATTGAGCGTGCGGATGGAATTTCGCAGATCTGGGTCGTCCAATCCGATCCACAGAAGTGCCCCGAAATCATTCTGGATTCGGATCTGTTCGTGAACCAGACGAACTGATTGGGACTCACCTGCCAGCCGAAGATCCAAACCACCTTGAACTGACCGAGCTTCAGCGCCGTCGCTGGGATCTGAACGAAGAAAGGTCTCGCGCACGGCGCCCAGGTTCTGTTCGAGACCCATGGCGGAGATCGTCCGCAGCACACCATCGACGATAGTTCGGTAATAGGTTGCAAGATCGGTGATCTCTGCACGGGAGAGCGCGGCGATTCGTCGTTCCAGTAAGGCATGTGCGTGGCTGGAATCGACAGCGACGAAGCTGCCACCGCCGCGTCCCTGCTTGGTATAGATGAGATCGGTGGCCCGCAGATGCTGTAGGGCCTCCCTGACGGTGACGAGTGAGACTCGGAACCTCGATGCCAGAGCCGACTCCCCGGGGAGTCGGTCGCCTGGGGCGAGAACTCCCGTCGCAATGGCATCTTCGAGACGCTGCCGGATCCTGGAAACCAGCGCTTTCTCTCCGATCGGGGCATAGATGGCCGCAGTGACCGAAGAATGTGTACGGCTATCTTCCATATGTCCAGTATCCGAGTGGAAGCTGATAAAACCTTGAAACATATGGTTTCATGTGTTTATATGATTTACGACACAATCACCTGGTTTGAGGAGCGCATCATGACAGAAACCGCGGCAACCGCGATCTCCCTCCGGGGTGTTGAGCGGCGGTTTGGTGATGTCGCCGCAGTCGATGGAGTCAATCTGGATATCACTGAGGGAGAGTTCTTCTCGATGCTCGGTCCATCCGGCTCCGGTAAGACCACGGTGCTGCGCCTGATCGCTGGTTTCGATGAACCGACAGCCGGCACGATCGAGCTCTCCGGTAAGCCGGTCCAACGCCTCGCGTCCTACGACCGCGACGTCAACACCGTGTTCCAGGACTATGCGCTCTTTCCGCATCTCAATGTGATCGAGAACGTCGAATTCGGTCTGCGCATCCGCAAGGTGGCCAAATCTCGTCGCCGCCAACTGGCGCGAGAAGCACTCGATCGGATGAGACTGGGCGCGTTTGAACGCCGCAGGCCAAGTGAGCTCTCCGGCGGACAACGGCAGCGTGTTGCCCTCGCCCGTGCCATTGTCGTGGATCCGAAGGTGCTCCTGCTGGATGAACCCTTGGGCGCCTTGGACAAGAAGCTGCGCGAGCAGATGCAGGTCGAGCTCAAGGATCTGCAGCGCAACCTCGGCATCACCTTCGTCTTCGTCACCCATGATCAGGAAGAGGCCCTGACCCTCTCTGACCGAATCGCGGTCTTCAGTGACGGGAAGATCCAGCAGGTCGATACACCGGAGAACCTCTACCGTGCACCAGCGACGGAATTCGTCGCATCATTCGTCGGAACATCAAACCTCTTCGACGAAGAGCACTCCCTGCGGTTGCTGGGAATGAACGGAATGTACACGATCCGACCGGAGAATCTACGCGTCTCATCGGCAGGAGATGAGCATGCTGGGCGGCTGACTGGAACTGTACGCAATCGGATGTTCATCGGCGCGAACCATCGGACGATCATCGATGTCGACGACATCGAAGTGTCTGTCCTCGAACCTGCCGACTCTCCCAACCGCAGCCTCGGCGAGCAGGTGAGCCTCGATTTCAATGAATCTGACGTTCGGAGACTCCGGGCGGACGAACAATCAGCGGCACACGTCGCACTTGATTAAGGAGAACAGTGAAGATGACACTGACAAAGCGCGCCAAAGGAGGCGCGGCCCTCATTGCGGCGCTGGCATTGACGTTCGGGATGAGCGGTTGCGGAACATCCTCAGGTGAGAAATCTGATTCCGGGGCCACGGAGCTGAAGGAACTCGGCGAGGCCGAGGGCGAGGTCTCGCTCCTGGCGTGGCCGGGGTATGTGGAGGATGGGTCGAATGATCCCGATGCGGATTGGGTGACTCCTTTCGAAAAGGAAACCGGCTGCAATGTGAAATCCCAGACCTACGGTACGAGCGATGAAGCGTTCAACCTCATGAAGCAGGGTGGGATCGATGTTGTCGCGGCCTCCGGGGACCTTTCTCTGCGACTCATCGCCGCGGACGACGTACAGCCGATCAACAATGATCTCGTCCCCAATTACAAGAATGTCTACGACTTCCTGAAGAACCGTGACTGGAACTCACTTGATGGCAAAAGCTACGGAGTCCCGCACGGATATGGGGCGAACCTTCTGATGTACAACAAGAAGGAATTCAAGAAGGCCCCGACCTCGTGGGACGTCGTCTTCGACAAGTCCGACGAGCATAAGGGCAAAGTGACAGCCTATGATTCGCCGATCTACATCGCTGATGCCGCAGTCTACCTGATGGATCACAATCCGGAGCTGGGAATCAAGAACCCGTACTCGCTTGATGAGAAGCAACTGGAAGCGGCCGTCGAGCTGCTGAAGAAGCAGAGTCCGAATGTGGCGGAGTACTGGTCGGATTACCTGAAGTCTCTGCAGGGCTTCGAAAACGGCTCGATTGTGGCTGGCACCGGATGGCAGGTGACGATGAACGAGCTCGACCCGAAGAAGTTCGGTTCCGTCATCCCCGATGAGGGGACCACCGGTTGGAGCGATACCTGGATGGTCTCGGCGGATTCCGAGCACACCACCTGTTCGTACAAGTGGCTCGACTACATGTCCAGCGCCAAGGGTTCGGCAGCGGCAACTGAGTACTTCGGCGAAGCTCCGAACAACCCAGGTGCTTGCAAAGAAGCCGAAGATCCGAACTTCTGCGATACCTACCATGCCGGAGACGAAAAGTACGCCGAGGGCATCTGGTATTGGACGACACCAATCAGTGAGTGCCTTGACGGGCGAACCGACGTCAAATGCACAGATTACGCCGCGTGGACCAAAGCGTGGCAGCAGATCAAGGGATGATCAAGAATGAGCCAGTCCAGTAATACAGACAGCCGAATTCAACCTCCGCCGAGAACCGCGGGGCGACGCCTATCGAGCTTCTTCGGCTCGCACCAACGGTTGTCGCTGACCGTGCTTCTCGCGGCTCCACTGGCCTGGCTCATTCTCATCTACATCATTGCGCTGCTCCTGCTGCTCGTCACAGCGTTCTGGTCCACCGACAGCTTCACTGGTCAAGTCGTCCAGAACTGGACATTGAGCAACTTCCAAGCAGTCTTCACCGAGGCACTGTACAGGGCGGTGACGGTGCGTACCCTCCTCATCGCAGTCTCGGTGACGGTCATCGACGTGCTCATCGCCCTGCCCGTCGGGTACTTCATGTCGAAGGTTGCCGGCCCACGGCTGCGAGGCGCGCTGGTTGTCGCGTTCCTCATGCCGCTGTGGGCCGCGTACCTGGTCAAGGCCTATGCCTGGCGCACAATCGTCTCGCCGCACGGTCTGCTCGACTCGATCGGAGCCTCACCCGGACTGGGAATCGCGGCCACCATCATCACCATGTCCTATATCTGGCTGCCCTATGTCGTGATGCCGGTGTACTCCGGATTCGAACGGATCCCGAACAGCCTCATTGAAGCAGCCGGTGACCTGGGGGCAAAGGGGTGGAAGACATTCACTGCGGTGATCATCCCCTTGGTGTGGCCATCGGTCATCGCCGGGTCGATCTTCTCGTTCTCGCTGACTCTGGGTGACTACATCGCCGTGCAGATCGTCGGCGGTTCGCAGCAGCTTCTGGGAACCTTGATCTACTCCAACGTCGGAACCGGTGGCAATATGCCTTTGGCCGCGGCCACGGCGTTCATTCCGATTGCGGTCATCCTGATCTATCTGACCGCTGTTCGCCGTACCGGCGCACTGAAGAATCTTTAGGACACTCCATGAGAATTCCTCTACCGGTCAAAGCCGTTCTCAGCGTCATCGTCTGTGCGGTCCTGGCCTTTGTCTATGTTCCTCTGCTCATCGTCGTCATCAACTCCTTCAACTCCAGCCAATCGCTGGGTTGGCCACCGCAGTCATTCACCTTCGAATGGTGGATCCGGGCATTCAGCGACCGAGGTGCGCTGTCGGCTTTGGGAACGAGCCTCCTAGTGGCTGCGTGTGCGACAGTGATCGCGCTCATCCTGGGCACCCTGGCTTCCCTGGCCCTCGACAGGTTCGATTTCTTCGGCAAAGAAAGCGTGAATTTGCTGATCGTCCTGCCGATCGCTCTGCCCGGGATCATCACCGGTATCGCTTTGAATAATGCGTTCACGACAATGCTGGGGTGGAAGCTTGGTCTGCTCACTGTGATCACGGCGCACGCGACGTTCTGCATTGTGACCATCTACAACAATGTGTTCGCTCGAATGCGTCGGCTCTCCGGAGATCTGCGCGATGCGGCGATGGACCTCGGGGCTGATTCTTTCACCACGTTCCGCCTGGTGACCTTCCCCCAGTTGAGAAGTGCTCTGCTCGCCGGTGGTCTGCTCGCGTTCGGGCTGTCATTCGATGAAATCATCGTCACGCAGTTCACTGCCGGCACCGGCGTGCAGACCCTGCCGATATGGATCTTCGACAACATGTTCCGGCCAGGCCAGGCTCCGATCGTCAACGTCATTGCGACCTTCCTCGTCATCGTCTCGATCATTCCGATCATGTTGGCGAACCGCATTGGAGGAAAAGCTGCAACAGGAGCGGCGTAAACACTCGAAGGTAGCCATTGCCTCGACCAGAAGGCATCGCCTCCTGGTTCACATGTAGCCGTGTTGGTGGGGGAGACCCCGAAGCAGAAGTACACGGGCACGCTGATCGCGGACGTGCCGAAATTCTGAGACCTCGGG
>NZ_VLTK01000032.1 GCF_007558825.1 Brevibacterium aurantiacum | reverse complement strand
GTTTGGAGTACCGCCCCTCTTCAGTTACTGCGTGAGGCTGAAAGAATCAGCGCTGCTGGTCCCCGAACGGTCAGTATTGACTATTCGGGGGAGTGGAATCACCTTGATGGCGTCCTTTGACACTTTCGATCAGAGTCGTCCGGAAAGCCATCTCGGCTGGTGAGTAGACACGTTCTTCGCGTTGCCCGACCATGATCCTGCGTACTGGGGCAGCCTCGCCGAGACTGAGCAGTTGAACTCCTGGGTGTGGGACGTCAACTGCGCTCATCGGTGCCAATGCCACGCCGATTCCCGCGCTCACCATCGCTTGGGCCTCCTGATAGTCATTGGCGTACATCGCGATCGATGGGTGGAAGCCAGCTGCGGTTGCTGCTCGATCGAGGACTTCGACAACTGGATGGTTCTGCGCCCGTACAACCCAGGATTCAGCCGCAAGGTCGCCCATGCTGACGCTTTTGACGTCAGCCAAGCGATGATGGCGAGATACGAGGACGACGAAGGATTCACGGAAGAGTTCGTCGATCCGTATGCCTTCTGCGGTTAGGGGTCTCCATGGATGGTCCCAGAGCAGAGACAGATGAGTCTGGCCTCGTTCCAGGTCGTTGACCAGCTGATCGAGTCGTGTGCTGCGGATCGACAGCGTGACGGAGGGATATTGGCTCTTGAATCTCTCAATGACCACGGGAAGGAACGAGGACGCCACTGTGGGGAACGCTCCGATGACCAGCGAGCCCCGACGTCCGTGTGTCAGATCGTCCAGATCAGCTTGAGCTGCGTCCATGCGGCTGAGGATCTTGCGCGCGTGTGCCGCCAGAATCATTCCGGCCTCGGTCGGGACCACCCCGCGTGAGCGCCGCCGTAGAAGGGGCTGGCCAGTCTCCTGCTCGAGCCTTCGTAGCTGTTGGGAAGCCCCAGAGGTTGTGCCGCCGAGCAGATCAGCGGCGGCCGTGATCGACCCGGTGTTCACAGTCTGGACAAAGATCTCCAGTCTTTTCGTGTCAAAAGTCGCCATAAATGAAGCATACCTTTAACGCTGTGCGCATTCTTTGCATAGCAGTAATTCGGCGCGATGAGGTACCTGTTCCTGCGCGTCTTCCGCGGATGCTTTCGGTAACGGATATAGGAATTAAGAATAAGTGCAATCAACTTTATTATTTGAACATTGTGCTTCATTCATTTCCTCGTCACGATAAATGGCATGATGAAGGCCCTGGAGGAATCCACAGAGAGAATGGTCAACGCGCGGTGGATGCGTGGAGGTACCAGCAAGTGCTGGGCTTTCGACGCCGAGGAGTTGAACAGCTTCGGGATTGAGGTCGATGTACTTTTGCCTCGGATCTTCGGCAGTCCGGACCCACGCCAATTGGATGGCGTTGGAGGAGGGACGTCAACGACGAGCAAGGCCCTGATCGTTGAGCGAAGCTCAGATGATGATTGCGACATTATTTACACTTTTGCTCAAGTCAGAATCGATGAGGCGCGTGTCGATTGGGGCAGCAACTGCGGGAACTGCTCGGCAGCCGTTGGGCTCTATGCGATAGAGCGCGGCTGGGTCGAGATCCGCGGCGACGTTACAGAGATACGCACTCGCAATACCAACACGGGCCAGATCATCATTCAGTCCATTCCGACTCCGGGTGGCCGTCTGCCGGCTGAGGGAACCGAGACGATTCCTGGTACCGTTTTCGCCGGCCACAGGGTGGATCTGGGATTCCTGTCGCCCGAGGGGATGACCACAGGTGCGTTGCTGCCCGCTGGAGAGCCCCGTACCTCGCTGGCGATTCCGGAAAGACGGCAGGTGACCGTGAGCTTGATTGATGCAGGAGCGCCTCTGGTGATGATCAATGCGAATGATCTCGGTCTCGAATCGACCGAATTCGATCGTTGGCCATCACTTATTGAGGACCGACTTGGCGAGCTCGAAGACTTCCGCCGCAGTGCCGCCGAGGCAATGGGTCTGGCGAGCCCCGGCGAGGAAGCAGAGCGGGCCGTGCCGAAGCTCGGCATCGTCGGCGCCACTGCATTGCCTGACGCGGATATCCAAGTGCTCATGTTGTCAATGGGCAAGCCCCACCCGGCCATGCCGATCACCGGCAGCGTCGGCGTGACGATTGCGGCGTTGACTCCTGAGACGACTGTGGCACAGGCGTTACGGGGTCCCGTTTCGGATGCGGTTCGTATCAGGATTCCTTCGGGAGTGCTCAAGTCGAATGTGTATGACCGCAAAGATGGGCGAATCGTCACGGTGCGACGCACTTCGCGCACTTTGGCCCTCGCGCAGCTTCCGGTGCCTAACATCGACGACTAGCGGCTGTCGGGGGTCCTCCGGCGAGCAGATCGCTCCGGACCCGGCGAACAGCGAAGTTCAATTCATCCGCGAAAGGAACAGTGCAATGCAGCACTTCTTCGAATCAAACGTCTCGCGTCGGAAGGCGTTCAGCATCGGTGGCTTCGGCGTCCTCGCCGCCCTGGCAGGATGCGCGCCGGCTCAGACGGCGTACCAGCCCTCGGGCAAGGGGATCGTCGACGTCGTCATTCCGTACTCGGCAGGCGGTGGCACCGATACCTGGGGACGCTTCATTACGCCCTATTTCGCTGAGCAGCAGAAGGGCGTGGATCGCTATCAGATCGAGAACATTCCCGGCGGCGAGTCCATCACTGGGACCAACGCCTTCGTGGGGGCCGACGTTACTGACGGCCGGCAGACCCTCGTCGCTTCGGCGACGACCTACTTTCAAAGCATGTTGGGACAAAGCACTGTCGAATTCGACTTCACTGAGATGGAGCCGCTCGCGCTCAACGGCACCGGCGCGGTTCTGTGGACGAGTTCAGACAGCGGGATCACATCAATCGAGGATCTCTTCAGCAACAGTGAGGCGTATCGCTACGGAGGAATGTCCGCATCAGGCCTGGATCTGATTCCGCTTCTGGCTCTCGAATCCCTGGGCGCGAAACTGCGCGGAGTGTTCGGCATGGAAGGGCGCGGACCAACTCGGCTGGCTGTGCAGCGGGGGGAGGCAGATCTGGACTTCCAAACGACATCGGCCTATCTCAAGCAGGTTCAGCCGCTCGTTGATGTAGGCAAAGCCGTCCCCTTGTTCTCAATCGGCAGTCTGGTCGACGGCAAAGTTGAGCGCGACCCCAACGTTCCGGATATTCCCACCATCACCGAGATATTCGCCGAGAAGTCCGAATCGAAGAAGCCGACTATCCATGAGGCTGCTGCCTTTCGGGCACTGCAGGCATTCGTTGTCCCTGGCTTCTTCTACCAAAAGGGCCTGTGGGCCAACGCTGGCACCGACCCCGCTGTGATTGATCAGTACACCCGGATGGTCGAAGCTCTCAACGCAGACGACGAGTTCGCGGAAGAAGCCGGTGAGGTACTGGGCGGATACGGCCTTGTGGCCGGAAGCGAAGCACGAGACGAATTTCGGGCAGCAATGAAGCTCGATGATGACGTGCTCTCCTTCACCAAAACATTGCTCAGCGACAAGTACGGCGCAGTATTCGACTGAAACAGTCGACAATCGAATTGAGGTAGCAAAGATGCTTGAAGCAGCACAGGAGGCCCTTGTGGCCTTTGCGGACCCCACGATGCTCATCTACCTAGGAGTGGGCGTCGTCGTCGGCATCGTCATTGGGGTGATACCCGGGTTGGGCGGTACCGGAGCAGTCGCGGTACTGCTTCCTTTCGTCTTCGTTCTGGAACCGAACCAGGCGATTGCCATGATCATCGGTGCAGTGGCGGTGGTCCACACCTCGGATGTCATAACCTCGGTGGTGTTGGGAATACCCGGATCCGCCGCGGCCTCGGTGTTCCTACTCGATGGTCATGAGATGGCGAAGAAGGGGGCAGGCGGTCGTGCTCTGTCGGCGAGCTTCATCGCCTCGATGGTCGGGGGTCTCATTGGCATCGTCGCACTGACCCTAGTCATCCCCATTGCCACTCCGCTAGTGACCTCCTTCGGCTCCCCGGAGATCTTCGGGCTCATCGTCATGGGCGTCTTTCTGACGGCCCTTCTGTCCAAGGGCAACATCGTCAAGGGGCTTCTCGTCTCCGTGTTTGGCCTGGGGCTGGGGCTGGTGGGTGTATCCCCGGTCTCTGCGGAATACCGATATACCTTCGGATCGGAGTTTCTTACAGACGGCATCGGCCTGGTGGCGGCGGCATTGGGGATCTTTGGCCTCGCTGAGATCATCGATCTGGTGGCCAAGAAGACCGCTGTCTCCGATGGCAAATTCGATCTGGGGCGTGGGTGGCGCGAAGGTGTCAAGGACATCGTCCGGTACAAAGGCGATGTGCTTCGCGGTTCGGCTGTCGGCGTGGGCGTCGGGATCCTACCGGGTGTGGGGTCGACTGCAGGCTCATGGCTGTCCTATGGGCAGGCTCAGGCCTTCGCCGCACGGAAGAAGAATTCGAGATTCGGGAAGGGCGACCCGCGCGGAGTCATAGCTCCTTCGGCAGCCAGCAACGGCATCGAGTCCGGTGCGCTGATCCCGACTCTCCTGTTCGGGGTGCCTGGCGCCGCGCCATTCGCTCTGCTGCTTGGGGTGCTACTCATTTTCGGAATCCAACCAGGGCCGACCCTGATCACCAACGATCTTGATCTGGTCTATTTCATTGTGTGGGCGTTCGCGATCGCCAGTGTGTTCGGCGCGGCCCTGTCGTTCTTCCTCGCCCGTCCGCTGGCGCGGCTGAGCTTCGTATCCTTTCCCCTGCTGGCAGCCACCCTGATCCCGGTACTCTTCCTCAGCGGATTCCAGGAGCCGCTCAACCTCAGTGTGTTCTATCTGATGTTCCTCCTCGGGATCATCGGCTGGATCTGCAAGGTGGCGAATATTCCGCGCGCACCGTTCCTCATTGCGTTCGTGCTGGCCGAGCCTCTTGAGCGCTATTATTTCCTCACGATTAACGCCTTTCCCGGCGGGGAGTGGGCGATGCGACCAATTGTGCTGATCATCGCGGGGATCTTGGCCGCTTCGGTTGTGATTCCGCTGTTCCGTAACCGTAAGCGCAAATCAGTTGAGACCTTTGAGCCTTCCGCGGTCAGTGTCTCGGGGCAGAAACCTGCTACGAACTACGGTTTTGACACCTTGAGCGGCGAGGCAGGAGGAGCGACGACGTCATCGTCTCCGACATCTGATGCGGAGGACTCGGCGCCCGAACATGACATCCAAATGTCGGAGAAGTCCGACATGCCTGTCCCCGGCTTTGTAGAGTTGTTGGTATCCGGATTGGCATTGGCGTTCTTCATCGCAACGGTGGTGCTCGCGGTGGACTTCTCGAGCAATGGCCGACTGTTCCCGCTCGCAGTGGGAATAGTGGGAATACTCCTCGCCCTGTTCAGCGTATTTCGTGACGCCTTGCAAATCCGGAAATTCGGATTCGGTCGTTTCGACGACATGTGGCAGAAGCGACTGAAGATCGTCGGTCTCTCTGCGCTGTGGATACTCGGGTACATTTGGGTGGTTTTCGTCCTTGGGATGCTCATCGGTTCCGGGCTCTTCACCTTCGTATTCCTCCTGGCGGTGGCCCGAACGAAGATACTCACCGCTCTCATCTATTCCGGCTGCCTCTTCGGCGTGCTGTGGCTCCTTGTCGAATTTGCGCAGCTGGTGGCACCCACGGGGTACTTCTTCTGAGGATCTGAACTTCCCATGGCGGACACAACCTGGGGTCGGAATTGCGTGGGACGATTGTGCAGTCTCACCTGAACGGGGTTGGGTGACGAGCATGGACCATGAGCATCTCGCTGTGCCCGCCGAGGCCGGGCTGGTAGGGAGACTGGGGTAGAGACTCCACACCAGCCGGGGTCGAGCCCCTTGAACACCGACTCAGTCGGCCGAGGGACCGGGAACCTGGTATTGGGACGGGTGGCTTGTCTCGGCCGCCACCGCCAGGCGGTGGCCGTTACGCAATGACGACAGCGTAGAGGCATGCAAGAGGGGCGGTA
>NZ_VLTK01000031.1 GCF_007558825.1 Brevibacterium aurantiacum | reverse complement strand
TCGACGCAGCACCCGTTTTTCGACGTGGCGGCACGCGGTGGCGGCACGCGGTGGCGGCACGCGGTGGAGGGCCCGGCCGGTACAGCGGGCCCGATGTCGGAACAGTCTTTAGTCAGATCTCCTTCTTGATGGTGGCCTCGGCACGGGCCTCCAGCTCTTCCAGATCCTTCCGCCTGACCTTGCGATAGGCATCGAAGTCGTGATCCTCATGCAGAGTCTTCACGATGCAGAACCCGAGGATGCCGACGATGACCGCGAACGGCAGCGCTGATAGCATCGCCGCCTGTTGCAGGGCCGCGAGCCCTCCGGCGAAGAAGAGGACCATCGCCGTCGTTCCTGTCAGCGCTCCCCATACCGTGAGTACCCAGCGGCTGGGTTCAAGGGTTCCGCGGGAGGTGAGCATGCTGAGCACGAAGGTGTTCGCGTCAGCGCCTGAAACGAAGTAGAGGACAACGAGGATGATCGCAATCACCGAAGTAAGACCAGCCATCGGAAGATGTTCCAGTGTTTCAAAGAACGCTGAATTCACATCCGCGGCCGCGGCTTTGCCGATGCCGCCGTCACCCTCCATGTCGATCTTGATCGCCGTTCCGCCGAAGATCGTGAACCAGATGAAGAAGACAAGGCTGGGGATACCCATGACGCCGAGGACGAATCCGCGGATCGTTCGACCCTTGGATATCTTGGCGAGGAATACGCCGACGAAGGCACCCCAGCTCAGCCACCATGCCATCATGAAGTACGTCCAGTACTGATACCACTCAACGTCGCCGGCCATCAGTGGAGTCAGGAGACTGGTCTTGAAGAAGTCATTGAGGTATTCGCCCGTCGAGCGGAAGAAGAGATTTCCAATGAAGCCTGTGGGACCGACGACGAGAACGAAGAGACCGAGGAAGATCGACAGTACTGCCGTCGTCTGGCTGAGGAACTTGATGCCCCGGTTGACTCCCGACAGTGCAGACAGGGTGAACACGACTGTGATGCCCAAGATGATGATGATCTGAACGAACAATTCGTTCGGAATCCCGAAGACCCGGTTGAGGCCCTCGGTGATCTGTGATGCACCCAGCCCCAGCGAGGTGGTCGTCCCGAACAGAGTGGCGATCACCGCCAGAATGTCGATGAGGTTGCCCAGCCATCCGTCCATGGCTTTGCCGAAGACCGGCTTGAGCATGGGCGAGATCAGTCCGGTGTTTCCTCGCCTATGGGTCGAATAGGCGATGGCGAGGCCGAACACACCGAAGACCGCCCAGGCGTGAGGTCCCCAGTCGAAGTAGGAGAACTGGAGTGCGCGTACCGCTGCCTCGGTGGTGCCAGGGTCGGCGAGTCCGTGCGGTGGAGTCGTGAAATGGCTGATCGGTTCAGCCACACCGTAGCTGATGAGTCCGATGCCCATCACGGCGGAGAGAATCATGGTCAGCCACGCCCAGGTGCTGAATTCCGGTCGATCGTCATCGGCGCCGAGGCGGACCCGCCCGAACCGGCCGAACCCGAGATAGAGGAGGAGTCCGATGCAACCGAGAGTGAGGACCAGGTAGACCCAGCCGACCTTCGCAGCGACAACGTCCATTGCGGCGGTCATAGCCGTTGCCATGCCGTCGGGCGACAGGGCTCCCCACAGAGTGAATGCGGCGACTCCGACGATGGAGATCCAGAAGACACGACCGGGGCGATGTCTCATTGCGACGGCGTAGGCGACCTCCGGTGTCGGACCGGATTCGGACTCCATGCCGTGGCCTGGCAGCTGTGCTCGGGCACTCGAGGAGTGGCGGGGGCCATCCCGATCCGCATCGGGGTATTGCTCGGAATCGTCGTTCATGAGAACTCCACTTCGTTGTGAATCGGGCTTATGCGCATCGCTCAGCTGAGCGGGGAGAGGTCCTGGCTGTCAAAGAACTTGCCGGCCTTGTAGATCATCGGCTCGTCCTCGGAGGCCTCCGCGCTGCGCACCCGACCGACGAATATCGTATGGGTCAGGGCCTGGAAGCGTTCCTTGATCTCGACTTCGATTGAGGCTGCCGAACCGTCGATAAGTGGTGATCCATGGGGTCCGGAATGCCAGTCGAGCTCAGCGAATTTGTCTGTGGCCTTCGATGCGAAGGTACCGATGGTCCCCCGCTGATTGCGGCTCATGATGTTGATCCCCATGTGGGAGGAGCGGAAGAGTGCAGGGTAGGTCGAGGACGTCTTCTGCACGCAGACGAGGACCAGCGGCGGGTCGAGTGAGATCGAATTGTAGGAATTCACCGCCAGGCCACGAGGCTTTCCGTCATCGTCCGTGGTCGTCACGACTGTCACCCCGGTGATGAACTGCCTGTTGAAGGACTTGAGCGATGCCGAAGACGGTTCGCCGGAGAAGTCATCGGTGACCACGTCACCTGCGTGGGATTCGAATGCCGAGGACAGGGACTTGAGTCCGAGGTCGGCTAGCAGAGCGTGTGCATCCCAGGTGACCTCTTCCCGGCAGATGACTCCCTGATCAAAGGTGATGAGGTTCGAACCGTGGGTCTTCACCTGCTGCCCGGTGGGAGGGACATCGTTGAGTGGCCGGGTGAAGGTGCCGGTGGAGTGCCAGTAGATGGCTCCCTGATCGCCTTCGATAAGGATGCGGTCGATCGTGGTGGTGAGATCTGGGAAAGCTGCGCGGATTTCACTGATCTCTGCCTTGGTCTCCTCAACACTTCTCTCCTTGCCGGAGTTCGCAGAGACGCGCACGTAGTCGTCGGTGAAGAGTGAATCGAGAACATCGGTCTTTCCGATGTCCCATGCTTCGCGCCAGGTTCCGATGATGGTCGTCTTAACGTCGTCGTAAGGACGTGCTTCTTTGCTCTGTTGCATACTAGAGATCGTAGAATCACTGTGATGTATTAGTCAATAGATTTTCGAAACGGTGATTTATCGGGAGTTTTGTGGGGTATTGACTTTCATCTTTGCATGCAAGTAGATTTCTTGTATGCAACAGACTGGAGTTTTGACACGATGAGCACGATGACCGCACGCGAGCAGGATGAGAGTATCGGCCGCCTCGGCGAGCACGAGGAGCTTCCGGCGAATTTCGATGAACTGGCACAGCGACTTGGTGTCCGTTCGATCACCATTCAGCGCGAAGAGATCCTCGCTGAGGCTGGTGTCGGCCTCAGCGAACCGCTGCAGCAGGCGGCCGCGGTGGCCGTGCTGAGGAACCCATGGATCGACAGCATCGATCCACACAGTGATCTGGGTCCGGCGACCGAGAGGATCGCTCCGGTGCTGGCGAAGGTGCTGACCGATCGACTTCTGTCGATTCTCGGATCCGCCGAGAATGTCGAAGCTTTCGGCAAGGGTGCAGTGGTCGGAGTCGATGGCGAGATCGAACATGCCGGTGCACTCATCCACACTCCCTATTTCGGCAATATCCTGCGCGAAATGCTCGAAGGCACCTCGGTCATCTGCTTCGCCGACGGCCGATCGGGCCCATCGTCGTCGATTCGGGTGCCGATGTGGCACAAAGCCCACGCCACCTCACGTGACCATTACCAGACAATCGACATCCACCTCTCGGACTCACCGCGAGCCGATGAGATCTGCGTGATCGCCGCCGCCTCGACCGGCCCCCGGCCGTTCGCCCGCATCGGCGACCGCAGAACCGATGGCACAGTCACCACAGAGATCCTGAAAGGACTCGTCAAATGAAGATCCGCAAACTCACCACCGTCGTCGAAGAGATCCTCTCCGAAGGCGGCCGCGAGACCAGCCCCGTCATCACCGTCGCTGCAGTTGCCGCAGTGATCGAGAACCCCTGGCGCGGTCAGGGATTCGTCGAGGACCTCAACCCAGGCATCGACGCCACCGCCAGCGCCCTCGGCGCTGAGCTTGCTCCCCGGGTCATGGAAGCACTCGGCGGCAGCCTCGAAGCCTACGGCAAGGCTGCAATCATCGGCCTCAACGGTGAGATCGAGCACGGCTCCGCGCTCATTCACACACTGAAGTTCGGCAACCACTTCCGTGATGCTGCTCAGGCGTCCACCCTGCTTCCGGCCGTCGAAAAACGCGGCGAGGCGGGAGCGGTCTTCGACATTCCGCTCAAGCATTTCACTGACGCAACGATCCGCTCGCACCACCAGACCTTCGAATGGAGGGTTGCCGACGCACCCCATGCCGATGAGATCCTCATTGCGCTCGCGGGGTCGACGGGCGGACGTCCGCAGCAGCGGCTCGCGCCGCTATCGGCCGACAAGTAGGGCGCCGAATCATGCGGGATGACAATGACGTCCCCGTCGTCCTACTCCATGGGGTCGGACTCGACAGGAACGTTTGGCAACGGGTAGAACGACTGCTGAGGTCTCCGAGTGTTGCGCTCGATCTTCCAGGACATGGAACTCGGCCACCTCTGCAGGAGCCGACCTCGGTGACAGAGATGGCTGCGGATGTGGCGACCCGGATGCCGTCCGGGCCGGTCCACATCGTTGGATTCTCCTTGGGATCGCTCATCGCCCAGCAGATCGCCCTCGACCATCTCGAACGTGTGCGCACCCTCACCTGCGTGAGTTCGGTGTGCGCTCGGACCGAGGACGAATCGGTCGCTGTGGCCACCCGGCTGCAGAACGCGCGCCGGGATCTGCCTGCCAGCATGGAAACCGCTCTGCAGCGCTGGTTCCCCGACGATGACGTAGCCGACTGGCAAGCCCAGCGGGAGGAGACGCGCCCAGTTCTCATGGCCAACGATCCGTCCTCCTATGCGCATGCCTACGCCGTCTTCGCTACAGCCGACAGGGAACTCGCCGACAGGCTGCCTGAAATTACAGCCCCGACCCTTGCGATGACCGGAGAATCCGATCCCGGTTCCACCCCGGAGATGAGCCACCGGATCGCGGCACGGATTCCCGACACGAAAGTCGTCATCGTCCCCGGGGCCCGGCACATGCTGCCCGTGACCCATCCTGAGGTGCTCGTCGGCCATCTCGACCACCTCCTCCACCAGCCAGAAAGGAATCAGCCGTGACTCTCAGACTCGATCACTTCATCGGAGGCGCCCACAGTGCTCCTGCCGATGGAGGATTCCTGGACAGTACCAATCCGGCCACGCTGGAAACTCTCTACGAGTTCGCCCGTGGGACCGTCGTTGACGTCGATCACGCCGTCGAGGCCGCGCGTCGGACATTCGAGTCGGCAGCGTGGCGGAGAACGACACCGACACAGCGAGGTCACCTGCTGCGCAGGTTCGGCGATCTCATCGGGCAGAACGCCGACGACCTTGCTCGCTTCGAGAGCGAAGACAACGGCAAACTCCTGCGCGAGATGAAGGGACAGCTCAAGGGCCTCCCCGAATACCTCTACTACTATGGCGGCCTGGCCGACAAGGTCCAGGGTTCGCAGATTCCGACGAACTCGCCTGAGGTCATCAACTTCACCCAGCGAGAGGCTCTCGGCGTCGTCGGGCTCATCACCCCGTGGAACTCGCCCATGACTCTCACGATCTCCAAATTGGCACCGGCACTGGCCGCCGGCAACACTGCCGTCATCAAACCGAGTGAGTACACATCACGGACGATTCTGCGCTTGGCCGAACTCGCTCATGAGGCAGGCTTCCCCGACGGCGCGGTCAACGTCGTCACCGGACTCGGCGCCGAGGCGGGTCAGGCCCTCGTGGATTCGCCGAAGCTCGCGAAGATCTCATTCACCGGATCGACTGGAACGGGTTCTGCGATCGCCGGTGCCGCGGCCTCACGATTCATCGGCTGCACCCTCGAGCTGGGAGGTAAGAGCCCGAACATAGTCTTCGATGATGCGAATGTGTCGAATGCCGCCATGGGCGTCATCGCAGGCATCTTTGCAGCGGGCGGTCAGACCTGCATCGCCGGCAGCAGGGTCTTCGTTCAGCGGGGCGTCTACGACGAACTGCTCGAAAAGGTCACCCAGCGGGCATCGTCGATCATCATCGGCGATCCGATGGATCCGAAGACCGAGCTCGGCCCATTGGCATTCGAAAGCCAACTGAACAAGGTCGCAGATTACGTCGACATCGGAGTGTCCGAAGGAGGCAGCATCGCCTACGGCGGGCAGCGTCCCGAGGTTGACCTCCCAGGCTACTTCTTCCAGCCGACGGTGCTCACGGATACGACAAACGATATGCGGATCTGCCGTGAGGAGATCTTCGGGCCAGTTGCCGCGATTATGCCCTTTGACACCGAAGACGAAGTACTGGGCCTGGCCAACGACACAGACTACGGTTTGGCTGCGGGCGTCTGGACTTCGAACCTTCAGCGGGCGATGCGGATGTCGCAGAGCATCGACGCAGGCACCGTGTGGATCAACATGTACCGGGCGATGTCTCCGATGTCACCGCGTCAGGGATTCAAGAACTCGGGAGTCGGCATCGAACACGGAATCGAGTCGATGCACGAGTACACGAGGCTCAAGAGCGTCTGGATCAATACCGACGAAGGCGCCATGGCAGACCCGTTCATTCTGGGGCGGTGACCGGCTGACATGCCTCTCATCGACATCTCAATCGCCAAGGGCCGAGATCCGCAGCAGCTGCGTGACCTCATCGCAGGAGTGCACCGGGTGGCCGAAAAGACCACCGGAGCCGCAGCAGAGAACATCACTGTGATCGTGCGCGAAGTGGAGAAGGACCTCTGGTCGCGCACGAACACGACAATCGGCGAACGCGAAGCCACGAAATAGGGAACACACAGCAAGAACGCTTGAGATCAAAGGAGCACATCATGCGCTTTTCACTCTTCCTGCACATGGAACGCTGGGACGACTCGATCAGTCCGGAACAGCATTGGAAGAACCTCGTCGAGCTGGTGAAGCTAGCTGAAGCCGGCGGATTCGGGACGGTGTGGATCGGCGAGCACCACTCCATGGAGTTCGTCTCCTCTCCGAGTCCGATGCCGCAGCTGGCATACCTGGCCTCCCAGACCTCGACGATCAGGCTCGGATCCGGAACGATCATCGCTCCGTTCTGGCATCCGCTCCGCGCCGCCGGAGAAATCGCACTGCTCGATGTCATCAGCGGCGGACGCGCCGAGGTGGGAATCGCTCGCGGTGCCTACCAGTTCGAGTTCAACCGCCTGGCCGACGGCATGGCCGCAGCAGATGGCGGGGAGTACCTGCGAGAGCTGGTTCCGGCCGTCCAGAAGCTGCTCCAGGGCGATTACGCTCACGAGGGCAAGCACTGGCAGTTCCCGCTCTCGACGGCGGTACCCAAACCGATCCAGCAGCCGACTCCGCCGATCTGGTTGGCCGCGCGGAGTCCGGAGACTCATGATTTCGCCGTCGCGAACGGATGCAACGTCCAGGTCACACCGCTGATGAAGGACGACCGTGAGGTCGAGGACCTGATGGAGAAGTTCAACACTGCGATCGCCGCGCACCCGGAGGTCGAGAAACGCCCCGAGATCATGGTCCTGCGGCACACCTACCTTCACTCCCCTCAGGATCCGGAAGGCTGGAAGGTCGGCGCGGCCGGCGTCAACAAGTACTACCGCACCTTCTCCTCTTGGGCATTCGGGAAGAAGGATCACGAGAACGGTTTCCTCGATCCGACTCCGGAGGAGAACTTCGCTGATCGCCCCGAGTTCGAGCTCGAAGCGTTGCACAAGTCTGCGATGATCGGTACCCCTGATGAGGTCACCAAGCGGATCCGCCACTATGAGGACCTCGGCTACGACGAATACAGCTTCTGGTCCGACAACGCACTGACTCACGAAGAGAAGAAGGCCTCACTGCAGCTCTTCATCGACGAGGTCGTCCCCAACTTCCGCTGATACGTCGTCGAGTCGCCCGGTCCCGGAGGCTGGGCACATCGAGCCGTCGATCAGCAGGGTTGCGTCAGACCAGCCGGGATGTGAAAGAAGGCGGGTCTCAGATTCAATAGGAGTCTGAGGCCCGTCTTCAGCGGTGATTGATTATCGCGGTTGTTCTCAGGGTTCCCGGTCGATGGATAGAGTCGTGCGAGTGCGGGGGACCAGCAGTTCCTGGGTCGAGGCGAACACGTGAGATCTCATCGTAGTCTCCGCGCCGAAGGGGTCCTTGTTCTGGATCATGGTGAGCACTTGGCGATGTTCGCCGCTTGAGTTGACCGCGCGACCGGGGTGATCCAGGGTCTTGCGCACCAGTGTGTAAAACGACAGCTGGTTCATCAGCCGACCGTATTGTTCGACGAGCTTGTTGTTGTCGGCCCCATCGACGAGCGTCTGATGAAATCCCTGCACCTGATTGGCATAAGTGTCTGTATCTCCGGCCCGCGATGTCACCTCTGAAGCAGCGACGTTGTCTTCGAGCACATCGAGCTGGTGACAGGGCCCCCTTCGAGCCATAAGGGCTGCCGCTAATCCTTCAAGAACTTCTTTGAGCTGAAACATCTCGACGATCTCCCGGCGAGTCGGCTCTCGGATGAAGGTGCCGACTTTCGGGCGAATCTCAATGAGGCCCTCAAGCTGCAGTTGCTTGAGGACCTCTCGAATGGGAGTTCTGGAGACGTCGAACTCATGAGCAAGTGAGACCTCGGAGAGCGGGCTCCCGGGCTCGAGGTCGCCGCGTGTGATCTTCGCGCGAAGCCGTTCCAGGAGTGTCGGCGCTGGACCAGTAGGGTCTGTATGCATGCTTTAGATCGTATGTTGCATGCATGCTTGGGTCAAGGATGCACTCGAACGAGAGGTTTCGCGGTCAACGGAACCGCATCTGGGCCGATATTTCAGGGTGACTGATCAGAACTCTGTGTAGTGAACCTCCAGTATCTGCCATGCAACGAGTATCGGATGGCGTGGACGAGATGGTGATGCTGCGGATCCTGAATACGAGGACGGAAGGGCGGGTCACTTGGCTCCGAGCCATGGGCATTGCGATGGAGTGCCCATGGCTCGATGGCATGGTGGCGAACGGTCGGTAACTCCTGGTCGAAAAATTCCCATTCTTCGAGCAGGAGCGACCAGCCGTTACGGGACGGAGGGCAGTGTCCTCCCTCGACCCTGGTTTGGCCGCCGCCCTGGCCCACCTCGCCTTCACACGCCTGGTCG
>NZ_VLTK01000030.1 GCF_007558825.1 Brevibacterium aurantiacum | reverse complement strand
AATCGTGAGGTCGGGGGATCGAGTCCCCCTCCCGCTACTCACTTCCTCCCTCACCAGGGCATATAGCCCGGTGGGGGAGTTTTTTTATTGCCCAATCGCGGCCAGGAATGCGCTTACGATGCGTTTTGGAACCAGGAGTCGAGCACGCCCACCACTCCACGAGGCCCAATGTTGAGCCGCTGCACATAGTGCTTGGCCGTCACCCCGATCTCCGAATGCCCAAGCTGCTTCGACGCATTGTCGAGTCCGTCGGCACCGTAGATGGTCGTAGCCACAGTCTTACGAATTGACCGCGGCACCACCCATTCCAAGCCAGCCAATTCCCGCACCTGCCGGAAATGCACACGGTACGACGACGGGTTCCGCCACGTCCCCATCTCGGACGCAAAAACGGCCTCAGACTCGGCCCGATACTCTCTGTCGGCGAACTGCCGGCGTAGGGCGTCGACGGCAATGGACGGAAGGTAGAGGACACGCTTCGACGTCTCCGACTTCGGCGCCGGTTTCCAGATCACACCGTGCCCCTTCTTCCCGGTCACTGTCCCCATCACGGAGACGGTGGGCACGTCGGCGTCGAGGTCAATGTCTTGCCATCGAATGCCGAGTAGTTCACCTGTTCGCACGCCGGTGCCGAGCATGACGTCGATGGAGTCGAGAATGTCGCGACGGTACGGGCGGAACGATTTGTGTGGGGTCGCCTCCCACTGTCGGGCGGCATTGCGCAGCGCTACGACGTCGGCATGCGTCATGGCTCGCACGTCCCCGGCTTGGGGTTTGATTGTTGCCACGCCGAGTGCAGGATTCGTCGGCAGGGCATCGAGGCGCACCGCGTCGGCGAAGATGTGACGCAGCACCGTCCGAGCTTGCTTCGCTGTAGTTTCACCGTGGGCGTCGGCGATGCGGCGCACGCCCTTGTCGAGCTTCCCTGTCGTGCACTCGACGAGACGGAGCATGCCAAGGTCGGCTCGGATCCACTTCACCGCTGCCGTATAGGTCGCCACGGTCGACGGCGGATGCTCGTCGGAGTTCTCCCACCTCTCGAACCAGTCGGACGCGAACGACCCCAGTGTGGTCGTGCTGGATACTTCACCCGCGATCGCCTGTTCGCGTAGTTCGGTGAGGTGCTCGAGGAGTGCATTGCGTGCTGCTTCCTTCGTGGCACCACCCCGGAACCTGGGGACAGTTTTGCCGTTCGCGAGGCGGAATCGTGCGGTTGCACGGTAGTTGCCACGTGTTCCAGAGATGCTGATATTGCCCCATGCGCCCACGGGGATCGGTATGCGTGCCAAGTGTTTATCCTTCTAGATGGTCGCTTCCCTGAGTCGCCGGAGCCGGTTCACGAGGCTGGGGTCTTCCCATGCGGCTTCGGGGTCGTCGATGAGCGTGTTGAGGATCTGAAAGTAGGTGGTGGCGGATACTCCGAACCGTTCTCGGATCTGGTGGTCTTTCGGACCGCCGTATTTTGGGTATTGGTGTTCGAGTTTCAGGATCCGCCTGCCGAGGTCATCCATGCCGTGCTGCTCCGATCAGTTTCAGTAGTGCCTTCTCGTGAGGGTGGAGGAACCGTAGACGGTCCTCAAGTACGGACAGGACCACCCATAGTTCGTCGGCGCATTCCTCGGCAGTGTGTGCCCAGCGGAAGGCGTCGACCAGTGCGTCCCAGTGGATGAGCTTCTGCGCGGTCATACGTCTGGCCGCAGCTTCCTCTTTCGGGTCAGCGCAGGACGTGTGCCCGAGGTCGATGTGCGCTTGCTCGTGTTGGACGGCGCAACGACGTTCTACTTGCAGGAGCCCGTCGTCGAGCCAGATAGCGTTGGTGCCGTTCGTTGCGGCGATTCGAGCGTCTGGGAATTTCGTGGAGTGCAGCACAACGCCGTCGCCGCGCTCCCGTAGTTCCCTCCATGGATGATGCATGACTGCACCATATGAGGCGGCGCTGACATAAGTAGTTCAGCAGGTGGCGTCGGTGTCTTCGATCTTCCATTCGCCGTCGTCGACGCCGGTCTGTGCGGACGCTTCGGCACCGACTGCGCCGCGTGCCTTCGCCAGGACCGTGCCGTCGGCTTCGCAGGTGATGCGCACATAGTAGCCGCCGTCAGCGTCCCAGCGGTCCTTCTGTGCGTCGTCGATGATCGACTGGTATTCGTCGGCGCTGTAGGCGGAGGGGACGGTGATCGTTGACCAATCACTGTTCCCGCCGTCCTGCGCCACCTTGTAGTCCTTTGGCCCAAATTCGGCCATCGTTACGACGACGATGAGAACGACGACCAGGACCGCGAATGCCCCGATGATGGCGGCAGTGATCCGCAGGCCGCGGGCGTGCTTCATTCGTTCTCCTCATCGTCTGTGACGTCGGGCCGTTCGGCGTCGGCGTCTTGTTCTTCTCGGATCTTTCGGCCACGGTTCGGCGCCTCGAATGCTGCCGTGTCCTCGGCGGCGGGCGGGTCTGTGAAGTACGGCGTTTCGTGGAGCCGGCGCACGTTGTCGGTGCGTCGCCGTTTCTTCTCCTCGGTGAAGTCCACCGCGAGCTGTTCTTCTGCCGAGTTCCCCTCGGCGTCGTTCATGGAGGTGGCACTGTGTTCACTGCCATCACCTGCCTTCTCAAGATCGTGTATCCGTCGGTTTTGTTTCACGAGCACACGGGCCAATTCGATGAGGACTCGGCGCTGGTCTGCGTCGAGCGTGTCAACATCTGGCGGTAGCTGGTCCGCGATCGGAGCCAACGGGAGAGGCAGGCCGGCGACCCGGTACGCGGTTTCTTTCGGTACGCCGGCCAGGAAGGCCAGTGCGTCGATGGTTTCGCGTTTCGGGGTCGACATGTATTTCCCAGCGAGGATGTTGTCGAATGTCGTGTACGACAGTGTGAGCTCGTGTTTCGCAGCTTCTCGTCCCAACGCTCGTCCCCGTTTGCCGTCGTGGCGTTCGGTGGCGAGCTGGGCGAGATCCTGCAAGGTGCGGAGTTCGTCTGCCATGGCTTCATCCTCGTTTGGATTGTTCTACTGGTTCAACTGTTATGACCAGTGGTTCGTACAAGTCAATTGTCAGTTTACGGCTTAGTTCTAGGGGATTTTGGGGATGGGCTTGACAAGTGAGTGGTGAATGAAAGAGACTCTACTTGTCAAACAAAGTTGAGGAGGACAGAATGGTTATGTACCAGATCGCAGGGGGCACCCGGGCGAAGCAGCGCAAGCGGCCACGTAGCCGATATTTGAGGGAGGTTTACATGCGGCCTATCAATCGCGAACGACTCGCGAGACGGAGGGTCGAGGCCGGTTTCACGCAGAGGGAACTCGCCATGCTGTGCAAGTGCACGCAGGCCGCCATCTCCGCATTGGAGACAGGCGCCATGGCGAACTGCTCGGCGGACCTGGCGAAGCAGATCGCACGTCGCCTCGATCGTGAATTGGAGGAGTTGTTCCACTCTCACGATGGTGCTCGTGTGCACAGAGTGACAAACGCAGTGAAATCCAATCAGCAAAGTGACCGCCTCGCGGCATAAGAAAAGACCCGTATCTGCGCGAACAGATACGGGCCATGATCCAGAAAGGACCACTCACATGAACCACAATATCAGCCCAACCGGAGATGACCTCCGAGATTCAGGGCAGACCATCGTCACCGCAAATGATGCGGTCGAAGCGAACGCCGGGAAGATCATCCGGGCAACGCTCCTCCGCTTCATCGAGAAGGGCCAGCAGTTTTCAGCCGATGAGGTCCGTGAAGAACTCGAAGCCAACGACCTCGTTGCCCGGGCCATGTTCAAGCGCCCGAACCTTCTGCCCGCCATCATCGGTGCCGCATCACGCAAGGGCTTGATCGAGCCCATCGGCATTGTGAAGCCGACCCGGCCATCCCGGCACTCGAATCGGAACCTGATCTGGCGGGCCACAGCGCAAGGGCAGGCGGCGGCATGAGCACCACGATCGTCAGCTTCGATTGCGGCGCGGGGATCATCCTCGACGGCCAGACAGTCGCGAACGTCATCGAAGATCACGCCCAGCTCTGCGGTCTCTGCCCGGACATGCGCACCGACCACGAGAAGCAGTTGGACGAACTCCACCAGAAGAACTGGGAGGCCCGCGTCGATGCGGCCCTCGCTCAAGCAAAGGAATCAGCATGAACCACTCACTCGGCAAGTGCCACCTACAGGCCGCACGACGCGCCTTGCACGCCTCGAAGATCAGCGTCGACATTCTCGAAGGGTCAATCGCCCGTGTCTGGACTTCCAGTGCCTACTCGGACAGGTCAAGCGATCAACTCGACTTCGAGGCCGCGATCTCCGGCGACGACCTCGCCCGGATCAACGCGTTCGAACCTGCGGATCCGAACCTCAAGTCGATAGGCGAACAGCACGGCCTCTGGTCCGACATTCGCCACCATGCAGGGCGGTGGGCTGCATGATCCGCCTCGACACGCTCCGCACCACAAAGCAGGTCGCCGAGCAGTGGCAGTGCTCCGAGCAGCACGTCAACCGGCTCCGCAAAGCCGGGAAGCTCCCAGCGATCGCCATCGGCGGCACCTACCGCTACCACCCAACAGATCTGCAGAAGTACCTCACAGAACAGAGAGGGAAGGCGGCATGAAGAACTTCACAGCCAAAACCGCGGCGGCGAACTTCATTCGCTCCGACAACACCATCGACCTCGAGTTCCAAACCACTGCAGGTGAACAGGTCATCATTTCGATCCCTGCCGGAGTGGACTGCGACCTACTCGAAGGCGACAGCCACGGCGACGGGAGTCTCGAGTCCGCTGTCGTGGATGCCAGCTACTACCGGAACTGCGGGGTAGCCGCATGAGTCACAACCCTGTCCACCGTAAGCGCCGCATCTGGTGGCTGTACGTGCCGATCATCGTGGTCGCGACCATCACCTATTTCCTCAGCTTCAATCACACTCTGACGCTCAACGGTCTCGGCTTGCTCGCCATGATCGTCGCGTTCGGCGGACTGGCCGCCATAGTCAAGGAAGGTTCCACGCTATGAGCTACACATATTCAGTCGACAGCGAGACCGACGAAGCCGCATGGCACGAGGCACGTATGCGCACCGACGACGGGCAGATCGTCGTCACCGCGTCCGAGGCCGCGATGCTCGCCTCGGGTGGGACGGGCGTGTGGGCGAATCTCCGCGCCGAGAAGGCCGGGGCGAAGCGCAGGTGGACCGGTAACGAGTTCACCGTCTGGGGTCACGAGCGGGAGCCGGAGATCGCGGCAAGCGTGACCGCACTCTATCCCCAGCTTGCACATAACTCACGTCTGGTCATCCAGGACGCCGACCCGCGTTGGCGTGCCACCCCGGACATGATCGCCACCGTTGGCAGCTTGCTCTGCCAAATCAAGACTGCTCTGTGGAAGGGCTCGAAGTGGGAGCGGACGGACGTCCCGAAGTCCTACGTCGATCAGATGCAGTGGGAAATGTTCGTCACCGACACCGACGTGAACCTCCTGGCTGTCGAGTTCTACGACGAGATTGAACCGGGCGTATTCGTCCCTCACTTCCTGTTCGAGGATCCGCACATCATCGAAATCGTCCGCGACGACGACCGTATCGCCGAGCTCGTCGCCATCGCCGAGCAGTTCCAGTCGATGGGGGAGCCAGACACGCTCGACATTTTCCTCGCCGACTATGCCCGAGCCCATGCCCGGGAGAAAGCGGCGAAGGCCGAGAAGGACGAAGCGCGGAAGCTCATCGCCAAGGAGATCGCCGAACGCCCCGGCGGGAAGTACGTCGGCAACCTCGGATCCGTCACGCAAGGGCAAGACAAGACCGAGACCATGACCGTCCTCGACGAGGCCCGGCTTCACGAGAAGGCCCCCAAGACATGGGAGCGCTATGCAATCCAGCAGGAAAAGACCACGAAGGGGAAGTTGACCATAACCCCCGCGAAAGAACAGGAAGCAGCAGCATGAGCACAGAAATCGCAATCACCAACCCGGCAGCAGCCATGAGCATCAGCGAGAAGCAGCAGTACGCCGAGCTCCTCGCCCAGGCATCACTCCTGCCGAAGCAGTACCAGCGAAACCCCGCGAACGTGCTCCTCGCCATGGAGCTCGGCCAGTCACTGTCGATCCCGCCGATCCAGGCGATCAACGAGGTCCACGTCATCGAAGGCAAGCCGTCCGCGTCGGCGAATCTCATCGGCGGGCTTGTCCGTCGTGCCGGCCACGTCCTGCGGATTCGTGTTGATCGTGACGCCATGCAGGCGACCGCGCAGATCATTCGCAACGACGACCCCGATTACACGTTCGAGGTCACGTGGACGATGGACGACGCGAAGCGGGCCGGGTCGACGAACAAGGACAACTGGAAGAAGTATCCGATCGCGATGCTCAAGGCCCGCGCAATCACCGAGGTTGCCCGCGAAGCTTGCCCCGAGGCGCTGATGGGGATCTCGTACACCCCGGACGAGCTCGGCGCTGTGGTCGACCAGGACGGCCATCCGGTCAACGTTGCCGCGAATGCCGCGCCGATGCCGCGAGCTCAGGGATCGAAGCAGGCCGAGCGGGCGAACACACCTGCCGCGTCTGGTCGCGACTGGCTCGCCGAGCTCGACGACTGTGCCACGGCTGAGGCTGTGCGAACCCTCTACCGGGAATGCAGCGCGGCGCGGGAGCTGACGAAAGAGATCGCCGACCAGATGAACACGGCGGGCGCCACGTTAGCCGCGACCGAGAAGCAGGACGAGGAAATCGTCGACGGCACGCTCGTGGACGATGACGGCGTGATCCAGGACAACGCGGCATGAGCGCCAAGAAGCATAAGGAGCGCCTGACCTGGATTCAGCGAGTCAGGACGTGGGAGATCGGAGATATCCACCCCGGCCCCATGGCTCCTGTCTACAAGTCCTACGTCGAGCGAGTGGACAAGCGGGTGAAGGATGCCGCCGATTCCCTTGAGTACAGCGACCGAATCCACCTTCACCCGTGGAAGCAGGGCCTTTGGGTGAGCGCGAAGACCGGGCACACATACCGAGGGAATGGCGGCAAGGAGCGCGACGAATGGGCGCTTGAGCAGGAGGGCCCGTGGATCCTCGTTGCCGAGGTCAGCGCGGAAAACCTTGTCAGCACCTATGACCTTGAGCGGGCCAACGAGCACGCCATGCGGCTGCAAGGTCTCATCGAGCAAATCAGCGAATCAATCAATCAGGAAATCAAGGAGCAGTAACCATGGCAAGCGAAACAATCATCACCGTAGTCGGCAACCTCACCGCGGATCCGGAACTCCGGTTTACCCCGAACGGCGACCCGGTAGCGAACTTCACGATCGCATCCACACCTCGCATGTTCGACCGTCAGTCCAACGAGTTCAAAGACGGGGCCACACTGTTCCTCCGGTGCTCGGCATGGAAGAAGCTGGGCGAGAACATCGCCGAGTCTTTGCAGCGCGGCTCGAATGTCGTTGCTCAGGGTCGCCTCAAGCAGCGCGACTTCGAGACGAAGGAAGGCGAGAAGCGCACCGTCGTCGAACTCGACGTCGACGAGCTCGGCCCGAACCTGCGCCGAGCGACAGCAGTGGTTACGAAGAACCAGAGCGGCGGCGGCTTCGGTGGACAGCAGGGCCAGCAGCAGGGCGGCAACTTCGGCAACCAGCAGCAGGCACAGCAGTCGAGCGGATGGGGTAACAACGCATCGCAGGGATTCAGCGGCGGCAACGATGAGCCACCGTTCTGACCCACGGTTCGGTGACGACTGGGCGGGCGCTATCTGCGCCCAGGTGGGGTCGGTGGAGGCGGAACGCATGTTCTTCCCCACCGGCTCCAACCAGGGGGACCGCGGGATCGCCATGTGCTTCACCTGCCCACTCCGCGAACCCTGCTTGGACCTCGCCCTACGCGAAGAACGCAGCCTAACCCACAACGACCGGTTCGGGATCCGCGGCGGACTCACCGCACCACAACGAGCACAACTCGACTAATACAACGACCGGAGGGAGGCGGCATGACCGCCATTGACGTCCTGCTCTCAATCTTCGACGAACTCGCCGCACAGTCCCCTCATACCACCTGCCCGCACTGCGGGTGGTCATGGACAGGTAAGGGCTCGTACCCACTAAGCGGGCACATCGAAGGATCAAACGGCTGGGCATTCGGCGCATCCGAAGCCGGCAGGTGCGAGAACCAGAAGATCTACCTGTACAGGGTCGGCGCCCAGCATCATTTCGGTCTGCGCCTCCGCGACGATGAACCGAACGTCACATACAAGAACGATCTTCTCGGCGTGATCCTCGAAGCGAAGCAGCGCGGATGCACGGACAAACAGATCCAGAAAGTCCTCACGAAGACACGAAAGTTATGGAGAAGGAAATGACCACCCCGAATTGCACCGTCGAAGGGTGCACGAATCAGACACATGGACGCACTCACTGCGCCACTCACCGCGACCAGATACGCAAAGGCTTCACCCCCGGGGAAGCACCCGACCGATACGTCGATGCCGGCACCGTCCGTCCGCTACTGCTGGACCTCAAGGGCAAGCACAGCATGGCTGACTTGGGTCGAATGCTCGGATGTACTCCGCGCACTGTCGCCCGGGCGGCGCAGCCGGACACGGTGAAGATCAGCCGCACCCTTGCCGAGGGCATCCGCTTTGTGTCCGGTGAGCACTTCGAGCCTGTCGAACCGATCCATCGAGATAAGACAGGGATCAGTGGCCCAGAGACAGCCGAGTATGCGAACACACCGGAGGGGATGGCGTTCATTGCTGAGTGCCGCCGACCAAAGGCCAGGAAGGCGATGGCGGCATGACCGAGCTCATCGTCGATATCCACAAGGACATGTGGCAGACCGCGAACGACCGCACCCACTGGGCACGGAAAGCCAAGCGCACGAAAGCCGTCAGACTTCTCGCGAACATGACCGCTCGGTCCCAGAAACTCACCGTCCCGACACCATGCATCGCGATCGCACAGATCGGATACTTGGCAGCCGACAAAAGCCGGGTCGACGTCGACAACGCCCAACCAACACTCAAAGCAGTGCTCGATGGCATCACAGACGCAGGCGCATGGGCTGACGACGACAGCAAGAGCGTCGGAGAGATCTCGTATCGCCGGGGGCCGCGGTCGCCAGTGAAGGACCACTACCGCATCCACCTCAAGTTCATCGACCAGCACGTCCCATT
>NZ_VLTK01000003.1 GCF_007558825.1 Brevibacterium aurantiacum | reverse complement strand
GGCATACCCGGCTCTAGCTCGAGCACCATGATCCGATGTTTGATGTCCGCATATGCGGTCTCCATTATCGAACGAGGACGACCAGCCATAGAAATATGCTCCTTGAGAATCGGTACCTGCCAATTCTATCTGGCAAGACGAAGACTGGTGGCCGCCCAAAGCTATGAGTCCTTCATCTACTTAGGAATGGGCAAGGCTCTGAAAGTCGAGCGTGCATGCGATGGCGGAGCGAAATTTGGACTCATCGGTGCGGCGTGCCGATAAGTGAATACTGATGAAAACGCAATATAGGTGCACATGTCTTCCAGCTGGTTCTCGTGCATGACCGTAAGTGAGCAGATGTAGCCGTGCGAAATGAAGGCAATGTGCCCTCGCAGCTGAGATGCAAAAGAGTGGAAGGAAGCCCAAGGCCGATAGCCACTCAGAATCTCTACTCCTGATCGTCTTCGTAGATTCGCCGGAATTTTTCGTCAACTTCATCCACGAAGCGGGCGCTGCCGGTGGGGCCTAGGGCGTCTGCCATGCCCGAGATCCTGCCAGTCAATCGAAGATATTCTTCTGGACTCAACGTTCACCTCCTTATTCGTAGTTCACAACAGTATGGAACATCGACGAGCGCGATTGCTACGAATGCACGATCGGGTGGCAATCAAACACGATCTTGCGAAGTACCTGTATCGAAAGCGCCAAATTTTCACTCGGTTAGAATAGAGGCAGGCACAGGGAGGTCTGTGGCCACATGCTTGCGAAGGCGTCAGCATGAATTCACTCAGCTCGTGTCGCGGCAATCACCGTTTGGCACCTTTCGAAAGTAGTCACCTTCATGAAGACCGCTCAGTATCCCTGCCCTAAATGCAAGAGCCCACTCATTGATGAAGCACCAGTTTCCGGTTTCGGATCTCGGGAAACGATCACCTCGAAGTTGCACTGCGAGGCACGGTGCGGTGTGGCTGAGAAACAACTGCTAGCTGTTCGTAGGATTATGGCCGGCAAGATTTGATCGGTTACGACGAAAGGCCCCACCACTTAGTGTGAGCTGAGCAGCGGGGGGTCGTGTCGTGTCCGGGGGCTAGACCCTCAGGTAACGTGAAGTGCATGGTCTCGAAGATGAGGACAGAATGAGCGTGTGCGCCGTCGTGTGGTGCGACCGTGCTCCAGTGGCTCGGGGTCTCTGCAAGCGGTGCTACGCGCGTTACATGCGTGGGATGAGTCCAGAAACGACTCGACGGTACACAACGCGTGAGACCAAAGAACGCGTGTGTGACGATGTGACTGAGCGTCGAGTGGCTGGTGAAAGCATCGCCGACATTGCCCAGTCGACCGGTGCGAACGAGTCAACTTTGGGGAAGTGGTTCCGGGAATGGGGAGTCAAGCCTGCGGTAGGGAAGTTCGGGCGGTCTTTAGCAACGAATCAGTGGCGGCCTTGGACTCGCGAAGACGCTGTGGTTGCGTACACGCGCTTAGATTTATCTATCGCGGAACGTGCCCAGATCCTTGGTCGGTCGTACACGGCTGTCGCAGGGTTTATCGGCGACTACCGGCAGCGACAGGGCGACCCTTACGGGATCAAGTAGAGGGGACTGGATGCCCAATGTCCGTATCGGCATGGTTCGTCTGAATCGGTGGCATTATCGTGATCTGTGCTTCTCTCAATACCTGCGATTCTCAATACTGTCCGGCTCCCGACGCCCCCTTTAGTTCATCCATGTTCGTTGCTCGATGAGAGGGAACGGCATCCATGACCATGCCTTGTCCTGGCATCGCAAGTATCGATGCCAGAAGTTGGACCAGGCCAAGAGTGCGTCCACGCCGGAATCACCCTCATGCGTTTTGAAGTCGTCGGTGAATAACCTCGCTGAGAGAGGCACATCGACGGGATCGTGACTGGGTAATGACGCGGGCGCTGGCTTGGTAATTCGCGAACAAAGCGTTCACACCTCTGACCGGCATGGGTCCGTTGAACTTTCGATATTCCCTCGCCCTTGTCTTGGCCAAGGTGTAGCAAATTCAACAACGGAGAGTGCAAGTTGTGCGAGGCCTAGGACATGGATGCGGGATACTTCGATTGATCTAAGTACGCAACGTGCCCGAGTACATGGAGCATGTGTCTAAAACTTCGGCTGTTTCTCGCCGCCGCCATTACGTCGAGTCGGTCCGCAATCTTCTTGCCATCGGCTATCTTGTCGTACTGTTTGCCCTGCGTCGCAGCCTTTAGTATATCGAGAGCCTGCACTCGGTCGGCCTTGTTGGGCTCAACCTGTCGAACTATCGCATCGGAAACCGCGAAGCGAGCTGGCTGACTGCGAAGTGCATCGAGGTCGGAAACTAGCCAATTCTCAAAAGTGCGGTCCTTGTAGACAACTTCGATACAAAAGGTCCCAGGGCTACTCTTTTCAAGCGCCGACTTCAGATTTTTAGCTAACGTGCCTGGATTGAGCTGCTGAAGCTCCCGATCGATGACTAAGACGAAGAGATCGATCTTCCTCGCGCTAGCTTGTCTCATGGCAGGTTCGCAGGCCTTAGCGATACCTTTGATCGGTCCGTCCGGTTGACAAGCGATGTGTAGGATCCTCGGAGCTAATGCACCATCGGAAGTTTCCAATGACTTGAACATAGTCTTAAACGCTGAGAACTCACCCCTGCCCTCAGTAACAATCGTTGTCTTCATGCAAATCACCCAAGGCCCCGCGGGAGCGACTGTTCTACAGCGCCGCTGTCAAGTAATTCGAAGATGGTGATCTCTCCGTCAAGTACCTGGTCCGCGATCTCGGAATCCATCGTTGCGAGTTGAGCAATTTGACTCCGCCCCTCTTCCAGCCACATCAGATTGACCGAACCGGGCGGTACAGCTGTCAGGAGAACTGGGGAATGACTGGTTAGCAGTATTTGTCGGGGCGATTCCTGGCAAATTTGGAGCAGCTGCCTCAGTATCCAAGGATGCAAGGCGTTCTCTAACTCCTCAATGACCAAGATCGATGCCCTAGGATCGAATATGGCCACTAAGAGCGCGAACGCCTGAATCGTGCCATCTGAAACTTCGGACGAATTCCACGGGCGACCGACTCCTCGCTCACGGAACTGAACAGAGATCCTTCTGTCTTCTGTGTAGGCGATTGAGACACCTTCGAGTGTTGGCATGATAGTACGCATGGCGGATTCGACGTTGGTCCACGCTTCATTGTGATTCCGGCGGAGGAAGTCGGCCGCTCCTGGAAGATTCTCCCCGTGAAGTTCCAACTGTGCCCTAGGGGATGCGACCCCTGGTAGGCGGGACGTGTGCGGCGACAACTGGAAAACTCGGATAGAAGCTAGGAAACGCGAAACCTGCCCGAAAATATCGATGAAGAAGGCCTTACCTACAATTAGGTCGCTAGGGTCCGGTTTCACCTCGGCAAGGAGCCCATCTCGCTCGTATAGGAAAAGTATGTCGTCCAGCAAATCGGCATTTGATTGTGAGTCGTCTACGCGTTTGACAGTTATACGGCCATCACCACCTCGGACGATCGTCGCAAGAATGCGACCATCCATGTTCAACACCGCTAGTGATTCTTGCGTTACCTCGAAATCCGCCGTAAGTGTTTGCGATACTGCACGAAACGCGAAATCGTGACGAACGATAAGTGGCGGAGCCGAAGAGCGAGTTTTGTCGTCATCGCGGGCTCTGTTCCTCCGCCCTGAATAGCGCAGTCCCTCGGCGACTTCCTCAGAGGCTAGCTCTACTTCAACCGTGAGTCGTATTGGCCGTTTGGCACGGCGAGTGCGCCGATGAGCAAGATTTTCGTATCCTCCTCCATGACTAACTGCCAGCTCGAGCCCGTGTGAATAGGCATTGCTGATGAACACCAGTCCGTCAACTAGGTTGCTCTTCCCGGAGCCGTTAGCACCCGTAATAACCGTGAGGTCATCCAGATCTGTAGTGAAGTCATACAGTGATTTGAAAGCTTCAAAGTGAACGGATCTGATTCTCACCTGGTGACCTCTTTCACTGTATAAAACGACGACCAGGCTCCTTTGCTGATCTAGGATCGTTTCGACTTGTTGTCCAACATTACCTGACCTCTGCGGACTTCCGACGTGCAACTGTTGTCCGCTGGAGTCGATCCCTTGCACGAGGGCGGCGCGTGAAATTGAAGCTAGGTGAATAGGGATTCCCGGATCGACGCGCCGGTTCATGATGACTGGGGGCATAAAACATGCCAGGACTCTCAGGCCAGTGATCCCTTCTATCTTGACGGATGTTGGAGCAACTTACAGGCAACGGGGGCAACTACCGTAACCGAAGCATGTCAGCGGAGGTGCTTCACCAATAAAGGAGACATGCCCTAGCTAGCCTGCCGAACGAATGCGGTTGAATGATTGCGGTCTTATTGCGCAAAGAAACATTGCTGACCTGGCAATATTCAATCCAGAGACAGACCGCGAAAACTCGACTTGTGACGACTCTTGGCAACTTGCTAGCGGAGTCTCGACAGTGCTCATCGGGGGCAATTTTGCAGTAGTAGACGGTAAGGTCACGGAGAATCGGCATGGTGACGTACTGAGGAAACGCTGACTTCGAATGGGTACATATCGATGACGAGCTATAGGTCGACGTGGGTGAGGTAGAAGTGTTCTGAGAGCACGGTTTTCTCACGCCATGCGAATCGCATTGTCTCGGTTCTCATTATGAGTGTGAACTGTCTACATGAACCAAAGCATAGACAGCGCAGTCATTGGACAGCTCGCCGACACTGATGGAAACTACCGGCGGGGAGCTGTGATCATCCACGCAGAACAAATCGTCGACGTGATATTCGGAGACGACCCACTCGCGGGCGTCGATGCGAGTCACGTTATTGATGGTGGGGAAGCCTTCCTGCTTCCAGGCTTCGTCGACGCCCACGTCCACTGCTACTCCGAAGAAGGAGAAGGCATCGACGCCGCCACACAAGCTGCGGCAGCCGGCGGTGTCACCACCATTGTCGAGATGCCCTTCGACGCTAGCGGTCCAGTCAAAGACGCCGAGATTCTCAAACGGAAACAGGGCATCGTCTACGACGAGGCCAACGTTGACGTCGCTCTCCTCGGAACTCTGTGGCCAGGAGGAGGCTGGCGCGAAGCTGACAGCATGGTCGACTCCGGTGCGATCGGATTCAAAGTTTCGACATTCCACACTGATTCAAATCGTTTCCCTCGAACCAGCGATGCCGAGCTGCTCAACACCATGGCCGCGATTGCCGCGAACGACACAACACTGTGCGTTCATGCCGAGAACAATGAGATCGTGCAGGAACTCTCCGCCCTAGCTCAGAGGGAGAACCCACTCGACCCGATGACGCACGTCATCACCCGCCCGCCGGTCTCAGAGTCGCTCGGTGTACTCACCGCGATGGAGATCGCGGCCGACAAGGGTGCCGCCCTGCATCTGTGCCACATGTCGATTCCCCGTGCGATCAAGCTCGCTCAGTGGTGGCGAAATGACGGAGCCGACATTACCCTCGAATCCTGTCCTCAGTACCTGACATTTACTGAAGATGACATGAAGAAGCAGGGAGCACGGCTCAAAGTGAACCCCCCGTTACGTTCCCGAGATCACGTCGACGGACTCTGGGAGGGGATCCGAAATGGGCTAGTTCCTGTTATCTCGTCGGACCACGCTCCGTGGCAGATGGATAAGAAGTCCAATCCCGAGGTATTGAAGAACTCTTCGGGGGTTCCCGGAGTACAGACTCTGGGAATTGTGCCACTCGGACAGGCGCTCAAGAATGATCCGAATCCGTCAGGAGAGTTCCACAACGTCGTTCGAGCAATATCCGAGGGACCAGCGAACCGATTCGGTCTAGGTGATCGCAAGGGTCGAATCGCTATTGGCTACGACGCCGATCTCGTCCTCTACAACCCCGACAGTGACTATGAAATCACTGACGAAGAGCAGAAGTCGAACGCTGGATGGACGCCGTTCGCCGGAATGCGTCCTGGCGGTCGCGTTGAGAAGACTATTCTTCGTGGCAAGGAGATCTATTCGGCTCAAACGGGTCAAGTCAGCTCGGGTTCTGGTGAGCTGCAGACCAGAAGGTGACCTAGTTGTGGACGGCGAGTTCGAACGAATTCTCAACACCGGTGACGAGGGTTCCGCAGTGATAGCGAGAACTTTGGGTCTTCTTTACCTCTCCTCGAAGATGTCGGGCTCGAGCATCAAGGAACTCGCCGACGCCGCAGACTTCCCTTTGGCGACGACGTACCGAATAATCCGTCAGCTGCAGAATGCAGGGTTTGTCATTGAAACTGACGGAGCGATCCACGCGGGAGGGCGGCTGACTGATACTGATGCTGGTGGCAACGAGCACTTGGTGATCTTTGCCGCACCACTGTTGAGGACGCTTGCTTCTTCGAGCGGGCTGACGTCGCTGCTAACGGTGCGAGTGAATACTTTGGCTCTGACACTGGACGGCGTGCATGCCGGGCGTTTCGGTTCGCCGGTCTTCCGTGTTGGAGAGACACGACCACTGTACGCAGCTGCGTCAGCGACCCCCTTACTTGCGTACTCGTCACCCGACGTCGTCGACCGTGTTCAGAAGAGCACCCAAAAGAAGTACACGGCCAACACACCCGACGCTCAGACACTGAACGAGAAGATCCGAACGATCAAAGCTCGTGGGTACGACCACACATTGGCGGAAGTCCAAGCTGGCTGGGCCGGCGTGGGCGTCCCGGTCTTCTACGGTCGGGAAGCCATCGCGTGCCTGTCCCTAGTCGCGCCATCATCACAGATGCCAAGAGACATCAGCATCCTCGTCCAGGTCCTCAAACAGAGCAGCCATGATCTGACCGCCAAGTTGGCGACAGCGAACACACGTTTCATTTGGAACCCAAATAATCCACAGGACACTGACAATGAAGAAACATGACCTCAACTTCCACATAGCTTCATTTGAAGCGAATCTGAATGATCTTTCCGTATTCACCGATGACGCGCACGACGGTTGGACACGTGAAGTCCTCACCGAGCCGTATAAGGCCTCTCGAGATTTCATCCGCCGCAAGATGGAAGACGCTGGACTCACAACTCGATTCGACGCTTCCGGCAATATCGTCGGCCATCTTCCGGGGATGGCATCCACCCGCGGACAGACCCTCAAGCCGATCATGACCGGATCCCACACTGATACGGTCCGCAACGGAGGACGGTTCGACGGTGTGGTTGGAGTTCTCGGAGCTATCGAAACGGTCAGCGCCCTGCGCGAGGCTGGGGTCACGCTCGAGCACGATCTATACGTCATCGACTTCCTCGGCGAGGAACCCAATCGATTCGGCGTCGCCTGCGTGGGATCGCGATCGATGTCAGGCCGTCTGACTCGGGACCACTTATTGCTCGCGGACGAATCCTCCGAAAAGCTCGGGGACGCCATTACGCAGTATGGGCTGGACGCTGACGGCGCACTATGCAATGCCTGGAAACCCAATTCGCTTCACGCCTACATCGAACTCCATATTGAGCAGGGACCATCGATGGAACGCGAGAACAAGCAGATTGGCGTTGTGACTGCCATCGCCGGCATCGATAGATTGCTGGCAAAGTTCATCGGTGAACCTGACCATGCGGGGGCGACGCCGATGAATTCTCGCCACGACGCGCTTGTCGCCGCTGCGGAATCCGTGCTCGCGGTCGAACGCACTGGCTGCGGTGCCCCGATCCACGGTGTGGCGACGACAGGAAACATCGAGTCGTGGCCAGGTTCGTTCAACGTGGTGCCCAACGAAACGCATATTCAGGCTGAAATCCGGTCAACCGACGCGCAATGGCTTCACGGGGCCAAACGAGAAATCGCTCAACGCATCGGAGAAATCGCGGAGCAGAGAGGCGTCTCCCAGTTCATTGAGTGGTTGACAAGCCAAGACCCCGTACCTGCGAGTACAGCTCTGCAGGACAATATCGCGACCACCGCAGAAGAGCTCGGTTACACCTGGATGTCCGTGCCCTCGGGAGCCGGTCACGATGCTGCGCACATGGCTCATCTTGGGCCGATGGGCATGATCTTCGTGCCCTCCGTCGATGGCCACAGCCACCGGCCCGACGAATACACCTCGACGGATGACATCGCCGTCGGCATCCATACATTGGCAGAGACGCTCATTCGTCTCGATAAGCTCGAGCAGGTGGGCGCGTAATGAAGAAGATCACTGTCACTGGCGACAGCATTGTCATGCGAAAAGGATTGCGAACCAATCAGCGTGGGTCCAACGAACTCTATGAGCTGGTGCAAAATTCCGACGTCGCATTCACCAATCTCGAATGCTTGCCTGGAAATTTCGTCGGATACCCGACCAAGGAATCCGGCGGGGCACACTTTGGGTGCCGAGACGAGATGCTCGACGAGCTGACGGACTTCGGATTCAATCTCTTCTCCGCGGCAAACAATCACTCGCTCAACTACGGGGTCACTGGCCTGCTTGAGGTCATCAGACAGATGAGAGTCAGAAACTTGGCCTTCTCAGGTGTGGGGGAGCATCTCGAAGGTGCTCGGCAGCCCGCGTACCTCGACACGAAGAACGGAAGCGTCGGTCTGCTGTCCTATTCTGCGACGTATGCTTCAGGACACGAAGCAAGCGCGCAACGCCCTGATCTCCAGGGCCGCCCAGGGCTGAACCCCATAGCTTTCGAAACTCGCTACGAACTCGATGAAGACGCCTATTCCGCACTGCGCACGATTGCAGAAGATCTTGGACTCGAGGACCGTCGTCGACGCGAGATCAAACTGGGTTTCGAATTTCCTCCAGCAGACCCAGCGGACCTGCCATTCCTCAACGGAACGTTCACTCCATCGACCCGAAACCGAATCACCACCAAATGCACCGCAGAGACGCTCGAGAACCTGGAGCGCTGGGTCGGCGAAACCAAGCGTCGGAGCGATGTTGTCATCGTCTCGATTCACTCACATGAGCAGGGTGACGACCTCACCGATCCCGCGGAGTTCATCGTCGAATTCGCTCACAAAGCAATTGAGTTCGGAGCGGACGTCGTACTCGGGCACGGTCCACACTTCTTGCGACCGCTCGAGATCTACCGAGGCAAGCCGATCTTCTACAGTCTCGGCAACTTCGTCGGCCAGAATGAACTCGTCGAACAGCTGCCATCCGATAGTTACTCGACATTTCGAATTCCTGGTTCGAAGACGACCAGTCAGATCTTCGACGCGAGGACAGAACTGGATACCAAAGGATTTCCGTCGGAGGAATGGTATTGGAAGACCATCGTCCCGGTTTTGAACTTTGATGACGATCACTTGGCATCGCTCGAGATATATCCAGTGACCTTGGACCTCGGACAGAAGCCGCAAGGACGAGGTCGGCCAAGAATTGCCCAAGGAGACGAGGCTGCATCGATATTGCACGACTTCCTTGAGCTGAGCGAGTACTGGGGGAGTGGAATCACCGGCGACATCTCCGAAGGAAGGCTAACGATCCGGCTCGCCGACGTCGAGTCTTCTCACACGGATCCTGATTTTCTCGCAGTGCGATAACGCACTAGGACCATCACGACTCGTGAGTTTTCATGATTGAGAAGTTCCGCACATCGGTGTGCAGAACGATAGGAGAATTATGTTCAGCAAGCAGGCAGCCGACGAAGTGAATCGCAAAAATGAAAGCGACGAAGAGGAACCACTTAGAAAAGTCATCGCGGGTTCGATGGCAGGTAACGTCCTCGAATGGTTCGACTTCTCAAGCTACGCATTTTTCGCGGCTTACATCGGCGCAAATTTCTTCCGTACCGGTGATACGGTAAGCGGGCTCATCAGCACATTCATCGTCTTCGGCGTCGGTTATGTCGCTCGACCACTCGGTGCACTTTATCTCGGCGCGTACGGGGACCTCAAAGGCCGTAAAGCAACATTGATGCTCACAGTGACATTGATGGCGGCAGGCACATTCATCATTTGCTTTGCACCTCCAATCGGGGTTCTGGGAGTCGGTGCAACTATCCTCCTTTTCGTTGGCCGTCTTCTGCAGGGGTTCTCTGCCGGCGGCGAAATCGGAGGTGCTACGTCCTATCTCGTGGAAAAGGCTCCAGCAGACCAGAAGATCAAGGTCGTCGGATGGTTGCAGGGAACCATGGGTGTCTCCAACGCGCTGTCGGCCGTCATCGGTCTCGCAATCACGTCCCTCTTCTCCGATGAACAGATCACTCAGTGGGCATGGCGCATCCCCTTCTTCATTGGTCTGCTCATCATCCCCGTCGCGCTGTACATCCGGTCCAAACTCTCCGAGACCAAAGAGTTCGCGGACATGCAGAAGAATGCCTCCGAAGAGGTTCGAAAACCCATTCGAACGCTGTTCGTCAAATACTGGAAGAACATGGTCATTGCCGGCCTTATGGCGATCGTCTGGCATGTCAGCGTCTACGCGCTCGTAATCTTCGGACCGACCTACTACTCGATGGAAGTGACAGGACTCGGCTTCACTGCCAATAATGCTTTCCTCGCCTCACTCCTCGGAAACATCGCGATGATCTTCGCCTGTGTCGGGTCGGCCGTCATCGCGCAGAAGATCGGTTTCAGAAGAGCACTGACTGCGGCGATCGTCGTCGTCGGCGTCGTGCCGATAGTCGGACTCGTCATCCTGCACAGTGCACCGACATTACCAATGCTTCTTATCGTTCACGTGGTCATCTGTGTCGCGGTGTCAGGATATGCGGGGATCATTCCATCCGGTATCGCACAGATCTTTCCAACGCACGTCCGATCAACTGGGACATCATTGTCGTACAACATAGTCGGCATCTTCTTCGCAGGAATGACGCCAGCATTCATGGCTTGGGCCACTGAGTACACGCCGTTCTCCACAGGTATCTATGTCGCTGCGACTGCCGTGATAGCACTCATCTCGTTGCCCATGTTTCTCAAGTTCATTAGTCGGCGGTCGTGAGAATCTACACTCACGCATTGCGCCCATGTAACGTAGTCGACTGTATTTTCTAACCTAGTGATAGTTGGCTGGCGTCCTCAGCGGGACCTCGGCTTGCAGTCGGACTATGGCTTTCGGCTGACCGGAAGTTGGGTCTAGCGGTCGCCAATCCAAGATCGCAAATGATTAGCAAGCGTGCGTAACCAAGTGACTTCGCCTAGTCGGATCGCGGATCTGATCAGAAGACATTTGCTAGTGAACAAGCCAGATTAGATGTCACCAAACCCTGCGTCAGCCCCACGTCTGCGGCGATCGGATGGAATGTTGGTCAACGTCAAGTAGCCGATGTCGACCGCGCTCTTGATCAGATGCGACGGGCCACTCTGATCGATACCGATCTCACCCGCGACTGGAGTTACGGTCGGGGGCTCCTCGCGACCAATCAGTGTGGCTGCGGCCTCCGTCGCTAAAACCAGCCACCCTTGCTCGGCGACGGAGACGTCGCCCGTCATGGAACGCTGCTGTTTGGATGGAAGTCTGGAAAAGTTGCCAGCATGACTCAGCCTTACCCGTAAGAGGTCCGCGATGAGGTCAAAGGAGACCCCGTTCGTTCGTAGGTCTTGCCAAAAGAGTTCGGAGGGTAGCGAACGAGGAACCGTCGGCTTCTGACATTGGAATTAGTGGACGGCGGAAGGCACTTCGTCGGCCGCTTCCGCTGGGGGAATACCCGTCAAATAGTGATTGGTGAGCAAGTACCGTAACCGCAGTATGTCGACGGAGGTGCTTCACCAACTGCAGGGTAGTGCCTATTGGTGTTTCACAAAGTACCTCTGACCAGGGGGTTTGTGCCATCGATGGAATCAGAATCGACGCCGGACCGGTGAAATGACGCTAAAAGGCGCTATCGAAGCACGTCACAGTACGTGCTGCGTCAGCTCGCGACTGCTTGATCTCAGGCTGTTGCCTCTTCGACGGCAACGCTGATTGACGAAGGCCGGTGGGTTCAACCCGCCGGCCTTCGTCGTGGACGGAACTCCCAAGCTTCGGCTTCTGCGTGGCAGGTTCTGGCTTCAGCCCTCCCTTGTCCTACTTTCAGTCGCGTTTCTCACCGTCGGTGCTGCTGCCTGCACATCCGGCCAATTCCTCCAGTTAGCTGCGCATCAGGTACCGGCAGTTTCAAAAACACCCTCTGCAGAGGGTGTCTATGGCGTCGACGGTGCGGGGTGCCGAGGGCGAAGACGATCCGAGGGTGCACACCTAAGCGGCTATGTGGTTGGACGTGAGAACACGCGGGATCAGACAGCGGTGAGGAACGCCCGAGAGAGTGTAACCAGACACAATCAGTGCCTGCCTCACCCCCGAGTGGACCAACTCTGCATCGTGAGGCGTTAAGATGATTCGAGCGGAAATTGCAGTATCAGACCAACTATTTTGCATTCAGGAGCGAGGCAGAATGACATTCCTCGAGTCGATGAACTCGCCATCACAGCTGCGTGAACTCGACGATGCCGAATGCGAAGTTCTGGCGAAGGAGATCAGGGACTACCTGGTCACGGCCGTCGCCGGCACAGGTGGACACCTCGGCCCCAACCTCGGCGTGGTCGAACTCACTGTCGGTCTCCACCGTGTGTTCGAGTCTCCTCACGATACGATCCTCTTCGACGTCGGTCACCAGACCTACGTTCACAAACTCCTCACCGGACGCATGGGGGACTTCTCGAGTCTGCGCCAGCGTGATGGGCTCTCTGGATACCCCAGCCGGGCCGAGAGCGAACATGACGTCATTGAGAACTCCCACGCTTCTGCATCACTGTCCTGGGCCGACGGCATCGCCAAGGCGCATCAGCTCAAGGGCGAAAGCGATCGCCACGTCGTAGCCGTCATCGGAGACGGAGCACTCACCGGCGGTATGGCCTGGGAAGCGCTGAACACCATTGCAGCCGACAAGTCGACACCACCTCGCAAGCTCATCATCGTCGTCAACGACAACGGCCGCTCCTATGCGCCGACGGTCGGCGGGTTCGCTGAGCACCTTGACGAACTGCGCACGACCTCGGGATACGAGAAGCTGTTGTCCTGGGGCAAATCGACCCTGCGGCAGTCGGGCGTACCCGGACGCGCCGCCTACAGTGCCATCCACGGGGTCAAACGAGGCCTCAAGGACATGGTCAGCGCGGAGCAGGCCGGAATGTTCGATGAGCTCGGCATCAAGTACCTCGGACCGGTCGACGGACACGACCTGCCGATGGTCGAAAAGGCCCTCCAGCGGGCCAAACAATACGACGGCGGACCCGTCATCGTGCACATGATCACACAGAAGGGCCAGGGTTATGACCCGGCTCTCAACGACGACGCTGATCAGTTCCACTCCGTCGGCGTGATCGATCCGCTCACCGGCAGGTCGACGCCGTCGAAGCAGACCTCATGGACGTCCGTCTTCGGCCAAGAGGTGCTCCAGATCGCACAGACGCGCGATGACATCGTCGCCGTCACTGCAGCGATGCTCCTGCCGGTCGGCCTCGCAAAGTTCGCCGAGGCATACCCGGAGCGGGTCTTCGACGTCGGCATCGCCGAACAGCACGCAGTGGCTTCGGCCGCGGGACTCTCCTATGGTGGGCTGCACCCCATCGTGTGCATCTATGCGACGTTCCTCAACCGTGCCTTCGACCAGCTGCTCATGGACGTGGCCCTGCACGGCCAGGGGGTCACCTTTGTCCTCGACCGTGCCGGAATCACCGGACCGGACGGTGCCAGTCACCACGGAATCTGGGACATGGCGATGCTGCGGATCGTGCCCGGCCTCAAACTGGCAGCCCCTCGTGATGCCGCGCGTCTGACGGAGGAACTGGCCGAAGCCGTCGCCATCGAGGACGCACCGACCGTGATCCGATTCCCTCGTGGAAGCGTAGGCACGGATATTCCAGCTCTGCGTCGTCTCGATGATGGCGTCGACGTTCTGCGGGAGGTCCCAGCAAGCTCCTCCAAAGACGTGCTCATCGTCTCCGTCGGTCCGTTCGCCGGGCGCGCTCAGGAAGTGGCTGAAGAACTGGCCGACCAGGGAATCGCCTCAACGATCGTCGACCCGCGTTGGGTTCTGCCTGTGCCAGGCGGAGTCATCGACATGGCCGTTGAGCACAGCCTCGTCGCTGTCATCGAGGACGGTGTCAAGGTCGGCGGAATCGGTTCGCAGATCCGCAGCGACCTGCGGGCGGCTGACTCGCGGGTCGGTGTCCTCGAACTCGGTGCCCCTGATGAGTTCCTGCCGCAGGGCACTCGCGACGAGATCCTCGAATATGCAGGACTAGACGTGGCTACCATCGTCTCCGAGATCCTTCATATTCTGCCGTCAGAGGTCAGGAACCGGGCCCAGCAGGGATCACGCAGAGCCGTCTGACCGGCAAGAACCTCAGGCTGCAGGCAAAGTCTCGATGGCGTCTCTGAGCACCGGAGCACTCAATTCGACCTGCCATGGCCTAGCCCCGCGTTCGACGAGGAACTCCTCGACGTCGACTCGTGGCTGAGCGCCGAGAGACTTGACGATGGCGGGCTGCAATAGCACGTCGTGAGGAATGTCGTGCTCTTCGGCCAACTCTGCCATGGCAGCCTTGAGAGCAGAGACCCGATCCTTGATATCTGTGTGGCTGAACGGCGACCGTGTATGCGCCGCGTTGACTTCCCTTCGCCCCGGCAGCTCGTCAGCCGTCAGTCGGGTCGCTTTGCGGTAGGCCCGGTAGAGTCGGCCGGAGTCGGCGCGGGAGAGTTTGGGCCAGCTTGCCATGATGTCGTCGCTTGAGTGCACTCGGGACTGAGCGAGGGCGACCAGGTCCCGATCACGCAGAATACGCGATGGAGCGGTATCGGTCTCGGCAGCCATCTCATCGCGAGCAGTCCACAGCTCCCGCACCTTGGCGATGTCCTTGCGTGACTTGAGTTTGGTCAATCCGTGCGTCCTGCGCCAGGGCTCAGCGAAGTGTTTGGGCTCGAAATCAAGGAGATGTTCGAACTCCTGCGAAGCGAACTCCCACTTATCGGCATCGATGAGCGCCTCGCGGAGGATGTCGCGGATGGGCAGCAGAACCTCGACGTCGAGGGCGGCATAGTTGAGCCACTCCTTCGGAAGCGGTCGCTTCGACCAGTCGGCGGCAGAATGCTCCTTGGCCAAGCGAACGCCGAGAGTCCTCTCAGCCACGGCGGCCAGACCGAACTTGTCCCATCCGAGCATGCGGGCAGCGAGCTCGGTGTCGAAGAGCGCCTCCGGTCGCATGCCGCGCTCCTGCAGGCAGGGCAGATCCTGAGTCACTGAGTGTATGACCCATTCATCTGCTCCGAAAGCTGAGTTGAGAGGGCTGAGGTCCGCAAGCACTTCCGAATCGAGCAGGAAGGTTCCTGCGTTCGCGCGTCGCAGCTGAACCAGGAATGCGCGCTGGCCATATCTGATGCCCGATGCGCGCTCGGCATCGATGGCGATGGGGCCGGACCCGTGTGCGAGCTCGTCACAAGCCGTAGAGAATTCTGCATCGGAGTCGACGAGCGGCGGAACGCCATGAGCGGGTGTGGCCAAGAGCGGTAGTTCGGTTGTCATCGACGTCGCCCGGGCAGGGCTGAAACTCCTTCAGGAAGCGGTGGCAGTCCGGCAACTGTGCACAGCAGATCAATCCAGGCTTCGAAGTGATCGCCGATCAGTTCCGGTTCCGCGATCACGGGGGTCCATGAAGCGCGCAGCTCCAAGTCTATCGTGGACGAGCGGTCGGCAAGAGTGCCGAAGCTCTCGGAGAGGACGCGGGTCGTCGTGCCTCCAGCGGCGACGACCTCGCAGTCATTTGCTTCTAGTGCCTCTTCGAGCCAAGTCCAGGCCACAGTGCCGAGCATCGTCTCATTGCCGAGCTCGTGTTCGAGCTCGGCGCGGATGTAGGACACGACACGGAACTGGCCCTCCCATTCCTCAGGGGAACTGGGATCATAGAGGACGACGATGCGGCCCGTGGCCAATTCGTCGATCGCTTCACCACTGGCGCGGAGAAAGGTCTCATCGGCACTGACCTCGGCACCCAGCGCGTAGGAATACGGCGCCAAACGAGCCGGCGCCGGTATCTCGGAGATCGAGACGTTATTCGTGTTCCGAGCTTCGCGCAGAACCGAGGTCACGGCGGAGAACTCCGACGGAATGCGATTGAGAGGTGAGGTGTTGACCACACTTGCCACGATAGATCAGGCCACGGTGGAGGTGAATCGTCCACGCCGTGATGGGACCAAGAGTTTTCACCGGCGCCTGCGATCAAGACGCAGCGTCTTGAAACCGGAATCCGATGGGCATCGATCCGCCCGAGATGGGAGAATGGGGACATGACTTCAACCTTGTTGCCCGCCCTGCGGGGAGAGCAGATTGCGCACACTCCGGTCTGGTTCATGAGGCAGGCCGGCCGATCACTTCCCGAATATCGCGAGCTGCGTGCAGGAACTGCGATGCTCGATGCCTGCCGCACCCCGGACCTCGTCTCAGAGATCACCCTGCAGCCGGTGCGCAGGCATGGTGTAGACGCCGCCATCTTCTTCTCCGACATCGTGGTCCCACTGCAGGCGGCCGGCGTCGACGTGGAGATCGTCCCCGGCACAGGGCCCGTGATTGCGAATCCGATCCGCAGTCGCGCCGATGTCGAAGCAATGGCAGAGCTCGAACCCGACCAGATCCCAGACATCGTGGAATCCATCGGCCGGATCGTCGAAGAGCTGGCAGGGCGGACTCCACTCATCGGCTTCGCCGGTGCCCCCTTCACACTTGCCAGCTACCTCATCGAGGGCGGACCGAGCAAGAACCATGAGAAGACCAAATCCCTCATGGCCGCGGAGCCCGAGACCTTCTCCCTTCTGTTGAGCAAGCTCGCTCGGATCTCCTCGACATTCCTCGACGTGCAGCTGGGCGCCGGAGCCTCCGCGTTCCAACTCTTCGACTCCTGGGCCGGATACCTGTCCCGACGTGACTACGAAGACCACGTCCTCGAACACTCCACCGCGGTCTTCGAATCGCTGCGCCATCACGAGGCGCCGAGCATCCACTTCGGTGTTCAGACAGGTGAACTCCTGACCTCCATGTCCCGAGCAGGCTCCACTGCAGTCGGCGTCGACTTCCGCGTCGACCTCACCGATGCCTCGACACGCGTGCAGCCGGGCCAGCCATTGCAGGGCAACCTTGATCCGGCCCTGCTGTTTGCCCCGTGGGAGGCTCTGGCTCCGCGCATCGAGGAGATCGTGAGGCAGGGGCTCGAACATGAGGCAGGATTCGTCTTCAACCTCGGCCACGGAGTCCTCCCCGACACCGATCCCGAAGTGCCCGGACGGATCGTGGCCGAGGTCCACCGCGTCTCCGCAGAGATCCTGTCCGCTCGAGGCTGAGGCGATGAGTCACATCACGATCGTCGGAGGAGGCATCTCCGGGCTCGTCACCGCCTATCGTCTGGCACCTGACCATCAGATCACCCTCATCGAAGCCGACGCGCGCCTCGGCGGGTGTCTGCACTCGACGACCTTGGCCGGGGCAGTGCCGGTGGGCCTCGACACCGGAGCCGAAGCCAGCCTGTACCGGCGCCCGGAGACGAAGGACCTCGCCGCTGAACTCGGATTGGACATCGAATTCCCCCAGGCGGCGCACAGCTCGCGAGTCCTGTCGAAGGGGTGTCTCCACCCGATTCCCAAACGCACCGTCATGGGAGTGCCGGGCAACGCGGCCGAGGTCAGGGACCTCCTCGGCGAAGACGTCAGTGACCGAGTAGCCCATGAGGTCATCACGGGCCCGATCGAGGGTTCGGACGTGTCGTTGGGGGACTTCCTGACGGACCGCCTGGGCGCCGATCTCGTCGATACGCTCATCGACCCGCTGCTCGGGGGAGTGTATGCGGGACGGTGTCGTGACCTGTCGCTGGCGTCGACGGTGCCCGCTCTGCTGCCGGCGGCTCTCGAGGGGACCTCCGTGCTCGAGCTCGTTCAGAGCCTGCTCGCTGCGCGTGACGCACAGTCCGCAGCCGGCGCAGAGGGCGCAGGCCCGCAGCCGGTGTTCATGAGTCTCGTCGGCGGGATCAACCGCCTTGTCCCAGCGCTCGAGCAGCACATCCGAGAACTCGGAGGCACCATCCACACCGGCACGCAGGTGACGACCGTTCAAGCCGACGGGGGCGGATGGACAGTGGCGACTGAGGACTTCGTCGTCGATTGCGATGGCGTCGTCCTCGCCACCCCGGCGCATGTGACGAAGGATCTCCTCGCCGAGGTGGCCCCTGAGACCGCTTCGATGCTCGCATCCGTGCCCTACGCTTCGACCGCTCTGATCCCGGCCCTCGTCGAGGTTGGCGACCGTGAACTCGAAGGATCGGGTTTCCTCGTCCCACCGACAGAGAGCTCATTCATCAAGGCCTCGACATTCGTGTCGAACAAATGGCCCTGGTTGCATGAGCGCATTCCTGAGGGCACCGCCTTGATCCGAATGAGCATCGGGCGATACGGGGACGGGCCGGGAGTCTGGCAGGATTGCCAGGACGATGAGCTCATCGCACGCGCCTACGCGGACTGGCAGTCCATCGCCGATCGCCGTTCAGATCGGCTCATCGCGGCCGAGGCGCACCGGTGGGAACATGCTCTGCCGCAGTATCTGCCGGGCCACGCCGAAACGGTGGCGAGAATCGACGAGGAGATCGCCGGAATCGCCGGCCTCGAACTGGCAGGTTCGGCATACTTCGGTGTGGGCATCCCTGCCTGCATCAACCGGGCCGAGACGGTTGCCCGGAGAATCACCTTTTAGGAACTGACGCACACGCAAGACTGACACACAGCAGAAGGAGCAGGAATGAGCGAATACTCGCACCCCACAGACGAGCAGATCGAACAGGCGAACAATGAGACGCGATATATCGCGTACTCGGTCTTCGCCTCGGCGGGCGAACTCGGCGACGCCGACCGTGCCGAACTCGCCGACGAACTCCACGAAGCTCTCGCCCCATTGAAGGAGCAGGGCCTCGTCGTCCGCGGAATCTACGATGTCTCTGCTCTGCGCGCGGATGCAGATGTGATGTTCTGGTGGCATGCACCGACCGTCGAACTCGTCCAGGCCGCCTACTCGGCAGTGCGTCGCAGCATGCTGGGCGGAGTCCTCGAACCAGTCTGGTCGGTCGTGGGCCTGCACCGCCCGGCTGAATTCAACAAGGCACACCTGCCGGCGCTGCTGACCGATGACGAACCGGGCAAGTACATCTGCGTCTACCCCTTCGTTCGGTCCTACGACTGGTATCTCCTCGATCCCGAAGAGCGCTCCACGATGCTGCGCGATCATGGCATGGCCGCTGCTGGCTACAAGGACATCAAGGCCAACACGATCGCCTCCTTCGCCCTCGGCGACTACGAATGGCTGTTGGCCTTCGAAGCCCCGGAACTGCACCGCATCGTCGACCTCATGCGCGATCTTCGCAACACCGAGGCTCGTCTTCATGTGCGCGAGGAGGTTCCGTTCTACACCGGGCCGCTCCGTGAACTCGTCGATATCATCAGCGACTGGCGCTGATTCTCACCGGCCTTTTCGAAGAGCTGCTTCGGGGTCGCGGTCGGGGCGCGGCGCTCCTCCATCGGAGACGTGAGCCAGGCGTCAGCAGACGCCTGGCTCACGTAGTCTGTGGTCATGATGACTGCAGATGGCTCGGCCGGCGACGCCGACTACGGGATGATCGGTTCAGGCTACCGGCAGTTCAGACGTCCTGAGCCGGAATTTGCTCGCTCAATCCAGGCTGCGCTCGGCGATGCCCGAAGCATAGTCAACATCGGCGCCGGCACCGGATCCTACGAACCCGATGATCGCGAGGTCATCGCGGTGGAACCTTCGGCTGCGATGAGGGCACAGCGGACGATTGACCAGGCACCGGTCGTCGATGCCAGTGCGGAGTCATTGCCGTTTGCCGACGATGCCTTTGACGCGGCTTTGTCGACATTCTCGATCCATCAATGGCAGAATCTCGACGCTGGTCTGCGCGAGATGCGGCGGGTCACTCGCGGCCCCGTGGTCATCATGACCTGTGATCCGGAGCGGGTGGAACGATTCTGGCTCAGAGACTTCGCTCCTGAGGTGATCGGGACCGAAGCGCGACGATATCCGAGCCTCGAACGAATCACAGCGTGTCTTGGGGGTGCGGTCGAGTTGGAACGCCTGCCGATTCCCTTCGGCTGCGTCGACGGCTTCGCCGAGGCCTATTTCGGGAGGCCAGAGATGTTTCTTGACCCTGGAGCGCGGAAGGCGAACTCCGCGTGGAGTTTCGTGTCAGAGGATTCGGCCCTGCGTTCGGTGAGGAGTTTGGAGCACAGTCTCAACGACGGCAGCTGGGACATTGCGCATAGCGGTTTGCGGACCGCTTCGCACTTCGAAGGATCACTGGTTCTGATCACAGCAGTAGGCTGATCAGTGCGAAGGATTGTTCACTCAGGCTGCTTCTTCTCCACCACGTACGAGTGTCCGTTGGCGTCCGTGCGCATCTCCAGCCCCATCGCGTCGAGCCGTTCATGTCGCAGGTGCTCGTCCTCGTAGTAGCCGCCGGGACGGGAATTGTCGACTTGGGCAGGCCCGACGATCTTGCGGAAGAAGCGATTGAGCCACGCAACGCGTCGCTGGGGATCGTGTGAGTCTGACATGAGAGTCCATTCGAAGTCTAAGAGCCGAGCTGCGGCCCTCCTGAAGCGAACCTGATGCATTCATTGTACACTAATCATTAGTGCACTAATTAAATGATGTGTCTCCCCGGAAGGATGAGAAGCGATGTCGACCACCCACGATCCTCTGGCTCTGGAGAGTCAAGTCTGCTTTGCTCTGGCCGTCGCCTCGCGCGGAGTGATCTCCGCCTATCGTTCGGTGCTTGAACCGATTCATCTGACCCATCCGCAGTACCTGGTCATGTTGGCTCTGTGGCAGCATGAAACTCTGCCAGTGCGGAGAATCGCCGAGCTGCTCCGCCTCGAGGCTGCCACGGTGTCGCCGCTGATCAAACGCCTCGAAGCGCTGGACTATGTGGAGAAACGACGCAGCAGCGACGACGAAAGAGTCGTCGAAGTCTCATTGACTGACACAGGTGCGAAGCTGCGGGCGACGGCTGAGGCGATTCCTGGGCAGATGATGACCAAACTCGATATGGGTGAAACGGAGCTGCGCGAACTTCACTCCACTATGACGAAGATCATCGCCGCAGCCGACGCATCTCACGCCGCCGATTGAACCGCCACAGGAGCCCTCGATCCATTTTTCGCCGCGGTGCCCCCGGCACTCCGAGGCACCCCGGGCACTTGGAACTCTTTAGGTGGACGACGCATCCGCCGGTCGTGACATCGGGGTGTGCTCGATCCCGTCTTCGAGGAACCGCGGACCATTCGGGCTGAATCCGAAGCTCTTGTAGAACCCCTCGAGGTGAGATTGGGCGTTGAGTGTCAGCAGTCGGTGACTGTGGCCGGCAACGAGCTCGCCGATCAGCCGTCGACTCCAGCCTTGGCCGCGCATGTGCGGGTTCGTTACGACCCGACTGATGCTGCGGGCTCCCGGCTCATAGGCCGGGCCGTCGGGAAAGTCGGGCGGGAGGATGCGGGCGTATGCCCGGGGAGCCAGACTGCGGCCCACCTCGGCGCCATGGGTGTCCTGCATGGTCCTGGCGTCATCGGGGTAGAAGGCGTGCAGGGTCTGCGGCAGCGTGTCGACTCCGTCCTGATCGAGGAAGATGCAGTTCTGCTCAACGACGAAGACCTGGGACCGCAGTTGGACGATCCCGTAGAGCTCAGAGACTGTCAGCTCGTCGAACGACTTGATGACGAGCTGTGATTCTTCGCTCATTCCTGACCGTCGACGAGTCGCAGAGAGATTGAGTTCAGGCAGTACCGCAGATCGGTGGGGGTGTCGTAGCCTTCTCCCTCGAAGAGGTGGCCCATGTGTGAATCGCAGTTCGCGCAGCGGACCTCGACGCGCTCCATGCCCATCGACGAATCGCGGAGGTAGCGGACCCGATCCTCGGCCAGGGGAGCGTAGAACGAGGGCCAACCGCAGTGCGAGGAGAACTTGGTATCGGAGGGGAACAGGTCTGCTCCACAGGCACGGCACTGGTACATTCCGACGCTTGTCGTGTCGACGTATTCGCCAGTGAACGGACGCTCCGTGCCACCTTCGCGCAGCACCGCGAATTCATCAGGAGTGAGTACGTCCTGCCAGCGGATCTCCTCGGGATTGTCTTGTGTGTTGACGTTCGGCGACTGACTCATCGCGACCTCCGGTGCTTGTCGATATCTGTTGGAGTCCATTGTCCCACTGCTGCCGGACACGCAGGAGTCCGTCTCCGACGATGGCTGATGCAGCAGCGAGCTGGCTCTGAGAGCCCTCTCACCTGCACAACAGCGTTTGGAGACTTCTCATTCCTTGGGTGACAATGAAGTCAGGAGGTATTCATGGTTCGCGACACTAAATTCCCGACTCGCCTGCTTCTGGCTTCGGTGGGTGTCGGTGCTGGGATCGGCGCCGTGATCTCGGTGGCGTCCTCGGGGCTGGCCGTCTATTTCGCGCGAAAGATCGTGGTTCCCGAAAACGCGCCGGAAGAACTCGAGATTCTCCACATCGACGGTTTCCCGCCCAATATGCGCATCCATCTGCCCGCCGATGAAGAGACGACGGTGCGTGGCACCTATGGCCTCTACTTCAACCAGGGCACTGGCCATGCCGTGATCGGTGACATCGTCGAGTATGACCCGCGGTCGAGAACCGTCTCCCGAGAGATCCTCTCGGTCACCCGCGGAGACATCAAGCGTGCCTCTCACGGTCGTTGGACGGGCATCGTGTACCCGGAGCCCTTGGCAGCCGGAGTCAACGCCGAGGACATCGAGATCGAATCCGACGCGGGAAGACTGCCTGCCTGGCTGCTGCCCACAGACCATCCCGAACCTCATGACACCTGGGCGATCCTCGTCCACGGCCGCGCCAGCACCCGAGCCGAAGGCCTGCGGGCCGCCCCGATCCTCAATACGCTGGGGGTCCCAGCGATCGCCATGTCCTACCGCAACGACGCCGAGGTCAGGGTCGAGACCACCTCCCGCTACGGCCTCGGCGACACTGAGTGGATCGACGTGGACGCAGCGATCGACTTCGCTGTGTCACAGGGCGCCCACGACGTTGTCCTCTTCGGCTGGTCGATGGGCGGGGCCATCGCCCTGCAGGCCGCCTCCCGTGGTCGCAACAGACGGTACGTGAAGGCTCTCGTCCTCGACGGTCCCGTCGTCGACTGGGTGAATGTCCTCGACGGCCAGGCTCGGCGCAATATGCTTCCGACGCCCATCGCCAAACTCACGCTGGAGATGATCACCCAACCGTGGGCGCGGCCGATCACCGGACTGCAGACGCCTTTGGACCTGGGCAGGCTGGACTGGGTGACACGCGCTGCGGAACTCGACGTTCCGGTGCTCCTCATCCACTCAGACGACGACGAATTCGTGCCGTCTTCGCCGTCCCACGCGTTGGCGTCCGTGCGTCGCGACCTCGTGACGATGCCCGTCTACGACAAGGCCCGCCACACCAAGGAATGGAACATCGACCCGGTCCGCTGGGAAGACGATGTGGCGAACTTCCTCGAGGCGAAGATCCTGCCCAAGGTCTGACCGTCTCGCTCCTCGCTCAGGGGCGAAGTACCAGCGAATCCTCGGTGTGCCGGTCCAGCGCATCGGGTGTGTAGGGCCACGGCCGGGTTGCGCCAGCGGCCCAGTCCTCGGTCTGATCGGCATAGTGCGGGTGGAAGGCATGACCAGAGGCCCCTGTGAGGTTGATCCACCGGGAGTGGTTGAAGTCCTTGAGGTCAACGATCTGTCGCATGGAGGGCACCCAGTTCGTCTCGAAGCCCACCGAGGCGTCCCAACCCGTGGCATTGACTTCTCCGGACCCGCCCGAGACCTCGTAGGGGCCTCGATTGAACAGCCGCTCAATGGGCTTGATCCCTGATTCGCCGAGGCTGGCGTTGCGGATGGTCAGCCGGTGCAGAATGCCCCACCGCCAGGTCACAGGTTCGGAGCCGAGCAGATCCTCGGTCGTCTTCCATGCAGAATCCATGGCTCGGGCCAGCGCTTCGTCTCGATTCTCGACCTCGTCGTCGGCCCACCACTCGGAGTCGGGATCCTCCAGCTGGTTCTTGATGATGAGGTACCACCGTGATCCGCCGGCCGGAGGCACCGCATCGGGCAGCTTCGGAGCGAACACTTCGTCGAGGATCGTCTTCGAGAGGACGTTGAAGTAGGCCGCGGCGGCACTGTTGGCATCGTCGTGGCCGTTCCAGTCCGAGAGCAGTTCCTGAGCCGCCGCGATGTCGGTGCCCTCTTGCGCATCGATGTCGAGCAGCAGCGGGATCAGGGTGAGTGCGATGGGATTGAGATCGTCACTTTGGATGCGGGACATGTCGTCTGGCGTGACTTCTCCGTTGGCGATCGTGTCCCGGGTCAGCTTCGTGATCCTCCTCGCCCGGTCTCCATAGTCGAAGTCGTTGCTCAACTGGACGGACTCTCCTGGAGGGGTGACCGGATTGTTCGCCGTCACGATCCAGCCACGCTCGGGGTTGTACAGACTCGGCAGATCCTCGAAGTCGAGGTATCCCTGCCAGTCTTCGTCGGTCTTCCAACCGTGCCGTGGCAGCATGCCGTCGCCGTCGCCGCGTTTGGGGATCTTTCCCGGCGCCTGATAGCCGATGTTGCCTGTGGTGTCCGCGTAGATGAGGTTCTGGGAGGGGACGTCGAAGAGAGAAGCGGCCTGCCGGAATTCGCTCCAGTTCGTCGCCGCATTGAGCCCGAAGATCGCCGAGGCCGTGTTGCCCGGCTCCAGGGCCGTCCACTGCAGCGCCAGCTGGTAGTGCTCGTCGGCTGGACCTGATTTCGTGTCTTCGGAGTTCGCCCCGGTCGAGGCATCGAGCACATCGCGGTAGGATCCGTCGACGTCCGAGATGAGAGGGCCGTTGCTCGTCGAGCGGATCGTGATCTCGCGAGGTTCCTGTTTCGCGATCTTCACGGTCTCTTTGCGTGTGGTCACGGGTTCGTCCCCAGAATCACGGACGACTTCGCCGTCGCGGACCTTCTCGACCACGAGATCGGCGACGTCGGGCCCCAGGTTCGTCAGTCCCCAGGCGATGCTCTGGTTGTGGCCGATGATGACCCCGGGCAGCCCGGAGAAGGAGAAGCCTGACACGTCGAAGGGGCATTCGGGCGTGACCTCGGTGCAGCGCAGTCCGATCTGATGCCAGACGGAGGGCATAGCGGGAGCCAGGTGCGGATCATTGGCCAGCAGCGGGGCACCAGTGGAGGTGTGCTCGCCGGAGACCACCCACGAGTTCGACCCGATGTCATGACTGTTGACTCCCAGAAGCACCGGCAGCGACTTCAGGTGCTCCTTGAGTTCGCCGAGGTTGCTGGGAGTCTCGGTTCCTCCGCCGTGTCCCGAATGCTGTGTCTCCGCAGCAGTCACCTCGCCCCCGGCACGTGCTTCGCCCTCGTCACGTGACTCGTCTTCGTCACGTGCTTTGACACCGGCATTGCCGCCGACGATCGTCGGGCGGGTGTCATAGGGGTAATCGGGATAGATATCGGCCATCTGCTCATCATCGAGCGCGGTCTGGCTGATTGCCCGGTCGATCTCGTCCTCGACATTGGAGCGCAGATCCCAGGCCATGGCCTTGAGCCAGGAAACACTGTCGACCGGAGTCCATTCCTCGATCTCGACCCCACCGGCCTGCAGGCCGACGATGCCGTACTCGAGGGACACCTCGGTGGGGGACTTGTCGCGCAGGTAGGCGTTCACGCCCTCTGCATAGGCTTCGTAGTACGCGCGTGTCTTCTCATCGAGTGCAGCGACCTCCGCCTCGGCGACCTTCCTCCAACCCAGTGTGCGAATGAACTTGTCGGTGCCGAACTGTGACTCGCCGAAGAGTTCCGAGAGCCGGCCCGAGGTGACATGCCTGCGAAAGTCCATCTCCCAGAATCGATCCTGGGCGTGGACGAAGCCCTGGGCCATGAAGAGGTCGTGGGAATCACTGGCCTCAATGGTCGGGATGCCCGAGCTATCGCGGGTGACGCTGACCTCGGCGTCCAGGCCCGACAGTGAGATGTCGCCGTCCGTGGTGGGATAGGAACGTTGGACGAGAAAGACACCGAGCAGTGTGAGAATGAGCAGCAGAACGAGGACGGCCGCGAGGATGCGGACTAGGACCTTCGCGCTCACCAAGCGATGCGCGCCGGACGGCGGTCGGACGGCTTTGACCAGAGCACTGGAATCCTCTGGATCCGCGTCTGCCATGTGTCTCCTTCGACCGAGTCTGAGTTTCAGCTCAGAATATCAGTAGACCCGGTCTTATCAGGCGGTTTGGGAGGGTAGACGAAGGTGACGAGGACGACGGAGATCATCATGAGCAGGAACCACGCCACCAGTTTGGTCACCGGCACCATCTGCCATCCGTCGATCTGGGAGGGGTAGAGCCATGCGCCGGTGACGGTGCCGATGTTCTCAGCGATCCAGATGAAGAACGCCACCAGCACGAAGGCAAGGAGGACCGGCATGCGCAGAGTCAGCTTGTGCACGTGGAAGTGCATCCGGCACCGGAAGAACACCACCCCGACAGCAAGGACGAGGAAGAGCCGCACATCGACTATGTAATGGTGGGTGAAGAAGTTGAGGTAGATCGCGGCGGCGATGACAGCGGTGATCCACCTCGGCGGGTAATGACTGAACCGCAGGTCGAAGAGACGATAGACGCGCACGATGTAGGAGCCGACCGCCGCATACATGAACCCCGTGAACAGGGGTACAGCCGCGATGTGGAGGACACCTCCGGCCGCATAGTTCCACGAGCCCATCGATGTCTTGAAGATCTCCATTCCGGTGCCGACGATGTGGAACAGAACGATGACCCAGAGCTCGCGCCCTGTCTCGAGACGCAGAAGGAGCATCGCCGCCTGGATCAGAACTGCCAGGATCACCAGGAGATCATTGCGGGCCAGTCCCGCATCGTTCGGGTACCACCAAGCGGTGAGAATGATCGCGAGCAGCATGAGGGCTCCGAACAGGCAGGCCCACGCCTGTTTGATCCCGAAGACGAGGAACTCCCGCACCCCGTCCGGTACTTGTGAGAGATGCCGATTGGCGAATCGGTCGAGGAGCTGTTCGAGCCGTGTGAGTTCATGCTGATCGGCCATGAGGTCCTTCGCCTGAGGGGGAGCGGTTGTGACAGAACCCTATCGCGCCCGGCGCCGCGGTCCTCGGTGCCGGTGGAGCCATCAGAGCAGCGGTGGATTCAGCAAATAGACTCGGGGCATGCACATCCTCATCTTCGGAGCCTCCGGCCACGTCGGCACGGGCCTGGCCCAGCACCTGTCCGCTGACCATCGCATATCAGGCATCGTCCGTTCACAGCCGGAGGGCACGACTGCCTATGAGCCCCTCGTCGTCCCCGATTGGGTGGATCGGCCCCAGGCCGTCATCGACGAACTCCACCGCTTGGACGCATCGCCGGTCGACGCAGTCATCGCTGCGGTCGGTGGGTGGTACGTGGACGACGCGATGATCGCTCGCGGGCTCGCTTCCTTCGATGAGGATTACTCCTCATACCTGCGTGGTCATTTTGCGGCCTGCGCGGTATCGGAGGCGCTCGCCGAGGAGGCGGGAAGTGCCCATGTCCGGCACCTGGCCCTCAACGGTGTGGCCAGCGTCGAAGCCTGCGTCGGGTCTGGAGCGATCAGCGTATTCGGCGCCGCCCAAGAGATGCTCATCAGGGTGGCCGAGGCCGAGACGGACACCGTGGACTACCGCGAGCTCAAGGTCATGGCACCCATCGGCGGTGATGACCGCAACGATCTGCGAGGGGGAGTGGAGACGATCAGCCTTCCCAAGGTCGCCGAAGCAGTCAGCGTGGTACTGACTCGACCAGATGAGCACGACATCAGCACTCAGCTGGGCGTCTAGGCCAGATCGTGGACTGTGCTCAGTCCCTGGCTTCTGTTCAGGCCTTGGCGTAGCGGATGAAGACCTGGTCATCGACGGTTCGCACATCGATGACTCGCAAGTTGAGGGTGGCCTCGAGCTGGGAGAAGTGGCTGCCGGTGCTGCGGGAGTAGAGCGGGCTCAGGCTCAGGTGCAGTTCGGCACCTGGGACGGAATCGAGCAGCCGGTAGGCCAGGTTCGGCCCGGACTCGCACACCAGAGTCTCACTGGTGGATTCGACGGCTTCGAGCACCTGCGCTGCAGTGTCGGGAGTGAAGTGCTGAGCTCGGTAGTCGAGGCCAGCCTCGGAGAGCTGCGCGCTCAGTTCGTTCGGGTCCGATTCGGTCAGGACATATACGGGGGTGCGTTCGAGGGCTTTGCCCGGTGCGTTGATGACCGGCAGTGCGGGATTGAGCGCGGTCCGGCGATCGATGATGATGGCACCTGCCTGTCTGCGCAGGGATATGAAGTAGTTGAAGTCGGCCTTCGTGGACACGCCTGTCGACCAACCGTCCAGGGCATACGATCCGTTGATCGTCTGTACGAGGGAGATGATGAGCTTTCGCATCGCGGTGCCTCTATTTCTGCAGCTGGGACTCAGGTCCCATGGCGATGCGCGGGTGGGCATCGGGGTCGATGGTCCCAAGGATCCATTTGAGGTCCTTCTCCTTGAGCGTCACACAGCCGTTCGTCCCGGAATCATGATCGAGGTGCAGCCAGATGCCGCCGCCCTTGTCCCATCCCAGTGGGCGAGTCCTGTCGGTGGGCGGGGTGCCCGGTACGCGGTTGTAGTCGATTGCGATGATGTAGTCGAAGACCCGCTCGTACTCGGGGCCGTAGGCCACCGTCGCTGAGGAGGGGAGTCGATCATCCTGGGTGTAGGGAAGCGCCGTCCCCGGGTCCCGCTTGTACCCGCCTGCATCGCTGAGGGTGAAGACTCCGACCGGTGATGTCTTGTCGCCCTCCCGGCGATCGGCCAGCCAGCCCTTCTTTCCATTGTGGATGTCGAAGGTCTTGCGCTTCTTCCACTGCCCGTCTTCGATGCTGTAGAAGCTCAGCCGCCCGGAATCGGAATTCGCATCCGGCCCGCTGGCAACGAGGACCTGTGAGGTCTCTGCGGGAATCCGTGCGGATGTCTCCGGGCCCAGTCCGGGGACCCGAGCCCAGTGGGCTGGACCTGTTGCCTCTGCGGGCTCCGCCCAGTGTGGGGTCATCTGTGCGGGGGCGGCGAAATCCCCGAGGTGATTCTGCTGTGCGGGTGCAGCGACCATCACGGAATGAGCGGACGCACCACCACCATCATCGTCGTCACTGTCGGTCGGCGTCCCGCATGACGACAGCGTCAGGGCCGCAACAGCGATCGTCAGGCTGGTCCCGGCCCGGGTTCCACCACTGAACATGAGGTCATCATCTCACGAACCTTGAGAACACCGCGGTAGTGACTATGCGAAAATGAGCCCATGAGCATTCCACCTGTGCCGAACCACCCTCCGCGCCCCGGGCGTCGGAAACCGGCGGAGGAGTCTCCGGATTCGATCACAACGCAGTTGTTCATCGGCCAGGACAAAGCCCCGGCTGCGGACGGCTCGACTCAAGCCCTCAGCGCGGACGAGTTGGCCCGGCTCCGGTCGATGGTGTCCTCCGACGGAGTCGATGCCACCGAGGTGCTCAGCCTCGACGAGCTGCGCCAACTCGCCGCAGCCGAGAGCGAAGAATCCGCTGTCAGCGGCCAGACACCACGGAAGGCGAGGTCCGAGGACATCGCCGAGGCGGAGGCCGCCTCGGCGCCGAAGCAGTGGAATCCACAGGGTGCTTCGGGCGGGCAGTCTCCGAATCCCGAACCCTGGGGCGCCGACTTCGGCGCGACCGGGCAGCCCGCTCCTCAACCGCATCCCCCCGAGTACCCCGGAAACGAGTCGCAAGTGCCCAACGGCGCATCACCCTACGCCCCACATGCTGCAGCGGCCTATGCAGGACACGGTGCGCCCGGACCGGCAGTCGGCGCCCACGGGCCAGGTGTCGGCCCCGGTGGTCAAGGGGCCCCTGTCGGTCAAGGGGGTCCTGTCGGACCGGGTGGACCAGCCGGTCCCAACGGCAGCGGTTACGGTCCCGGCGGGCCTGGCGGGTACGGACCCGGGGGATATGGGCCCGGCGGGCCAGCCGGACCTGGCGGACCCTACCGCCGTGAACCCGATACGAAGAAGGTTCCGGGGTGGCTCTGGGCTCTGGCTGCGATCGCACTAGTGATCGCCCTCGGCATCGTCGGCTACATTGCCTGGGACGCGACGCAGGGCAAGGACGACGTCGCGTCCGACTCGTCCTCGCAAGGACCCTCAGACGGTGCAGGCTCCGAGTCCGACGATCCGAGTTCGGAGCCGCCGGTCGCTGCCGAGTCTTTCAAATCACCGTCCGGGAACATCGCGTGCACGATCGATGCGGATCGCACCCGGTGCGTCATCTCATCCTTCGACTACACGCCTCCTGCAGAACCCGATGACTGCAAGTTGGATAACTGGGGAGGCGTCGTCGTGGCCAATGACGAAGGTGCCGGATTCTCCTGCCAAGAGGCCCCAGGAAATTCCGGCCCCGCTCGGGTGCTCGGCTACGGCGAATCGATCACTGCCGAGGGGATGACCTGCACTTCGACCCGCGAAGGTATGACGTGCAAGTCCGATGAGACCGGTGTCGGCTTCAACATGGCGCGTGCCTCGGTCGACTTCCTCGACTAGGAGCCTGGCGGGGGAGTGCTGCCGACTGAAGAGGGGCACACGACCCCTGACCATCTCGACGAGCACGGGATCATAATCTTAGGATTTGGACAGGTTTGAGGCGGACCGAGCAACCAGGACTATGTTGATTGTGTGGCTCACAGGTTGCTCCTCCTTCCTTGCCGCGACGAGTCCTGATCGGACAGCACACTCGTCGCGGAGTTTTTCCTATGCTGATTAAGCACACGATCAATGAATGAGGAACCATGAAACTGCAGAAGCCGACTCCTATGCCATTCAGCAAGTACAAGTCCTTTCAGGACCGGATTGCTCTCGATATGCGCGACCGCACCTGGCCCGATCAGCTGATCCGGAAGGCTCCGCGTTGGCTGAGCACCGATCTGCGGGACGGCAACCAGGCCCTCATCGATCCGATGACGCCTGATCGCAAGCGCAAGATGTTCGACCTCTTGGTCAAGCTCGGCTTCAAGGAGATCGAGGTCGGATTCCCCGCAGCCAGCCAGGTTGACTTCGATTTCGTCCGCGAGATCATCGAGCAGGACGCCATCCCCGACGATGTGCGCATCTCCGTACTCACCCAGGCTCGTGAGGATCTCATCGAACGTACGGTGGAGTCCCTCGTCGGTGCCCAGAAGCCGACTGTCCACCTCTATAACGCGACCGCGCCGGTCTTCCGCAAGGTCGTGTTCGGTTTCGACGGTGAGGGTTTCGACCAGACTCGTGACATCGCCACCCGTGGCACCCAGGCGGTCATGAAGCACGCCGAGTCACTCCTCGGCGACGCAGACTTCGGTTACCAGTACTCGCCCGAGATCTTCGTCGACACCGAACCCGAATTCGCTCTCGATATCGTCGGGAGCGTCCTCGACATGTGGCAGCCGGCCTCAGGCCGCGAGACTGTCGTCAATCTGCCGGCCACAGTTGAGCGCGGCACCCCGAACACCTACGCCGACCAGATCGAATGGTTCTGCCGGAACATGCCCTACCGCGATGAGGTGGCCGTGTCCCTGCACCCCCACAACGACCGGGGAACCGGTGTGGCGGCTGCTGAGATGGGCATCATGGCAGGTGCCGACAGGATCGAAGGCTGCCTCTTCGGCAACGGAGAACGGACCGGAAACCTCGACCTCGTCACTGTTGCGCTCAACCTCTACACCCAGGGTGTCGACCCCGAGCTGGACTTCTCCGATATCGACGAAGTCATCCACACCGTCACCGAATGCAACCAGATCGGCGTCCACGAACGTCACCCCTACGGTGGTGACCTCGTCTTCACCTCGTTCTCCGGCTCGCACCAGGACGCGATCAACAAGGCGTTCGCCGCCCGTGAGAAGAATGCCAATGAGCAGGGCGTGCCTGTGGACCTGATGGAATGGGACATGCCCTACCTGCCGGTCGACCCCAAAGATCTGGGCCGCTCCTACGAGGCGATCATCCGCGTGAACTCGCAGTCGGGCAAGGGCGGCGTCACCTACCTGCTCAAGAGCGAGTACGGTCTGGATCTGCCTCGACGCATGCAGGTCGAATTCTCCCGCGCCGTCCAGCAGCACACCGAAAGCGGAGGAGAGGTCTCCGCCGAGGAGATCCGCCGCATCTTCAACCACGAGTACCTGCCCAGCGATGATCAGGACAACGCCTGGGGCCGGTTCCAGATCGTGGGGCTTCGCACCGACTCGGGCACGGTTGATGACTCGGGCGCCTCGGAGCGCGTCGAGGTCGACCTCATCGTCGACGGCCAAGAGCGCACCTACGAAGGGCGCGGCAAAGGGCCCATCGATGCACTGGTGAAGGTGCTCATCGACAACTTCGACGTCGACGTTCGCCTCCAGGACTATACCGAACACGCCATCGGCTCCGGTGCTGACACCATGGCGGCTGCGTACGTCGAGCTCGCCGTCGAAGACCGTGTCGTCTGGGGCGCCGGACTTCACTCGAACATCACGAAGGCCTCACTCAAGGCCGTCGTCTCGGCAGTCAACCGTGCCGCCCGTGATCGCGACGGTGAGCGCGAGCGCTGAGACGTCAGCTGAGCGGAGTCACAACAGATATCTCACAATGGCCACAGAGTGCGGCGGGGATCTTTCCCCGTCGCATTCTGCGATAATGGGCAGGTGCACAATTATCGTGATGAAGGCATCGTGCTCCAAGGGCACAAGCTCGGCGAAGCCGACCGCATCGTCACTGTTCTCACCCGCAGCCACGGGCTGATCCGAGCAGTAGCGAAGGGCATTCGCCGCACCAAGTCACGCTTCGGTTCCCGGCTCGAACCTTTCATGCTCGTCGATCTGCAGTGCCACGTCGGTCGCAACCTCGACATCGTCACCCAGGTCGAACTCATCGAGCCCTTTGCGCGCGGCATCGGCGCCGACTATGACGCGTACTCGGCCGCGAGTGTGATGGCGGAGACCGCCGCCAGGATCACCGAGGTCGAACCCCAATCACGCACCCATTTCCTGCTTCTCGTCTCGGCCATCCGGTCCCTGTGCAATGGCGAGCATCCGCCGAGGCTGGCCCTCGACGCGTATCTGCTGCGGGCGATGTCCGTGGCCGGCTGGGCGCCGAGCCTGCTCGACTGCGCACAGTGCGGCAGCCCGGGTCCGCACCGTGCGTTCTCAGCCTCCCTGGGCGGTGCCGTGTGTACCGCCTGCCGACCCAGCGGAGCGGCACTGCCGGACACCGACGCACTCGAACATATGGCCGCCCTGCTCTCCGGTGACTGGGAGCGAGTGGAAGCCTCGGACCTCCACGATCAGATCGACGGTTCCAAACTCGTCTCTGACTGGGTGTCATGGCACTTGGAACGCAATATCCGATCACTGAGAGTTCTGGAGGCCAGATGAGCTATCCCGCGCCGCCCCCGCACCCCAGCGGAGCCCGACCTCCGGGCATCGAGGCGAAGTTCGTCCCGAATCACGTCGCGGTGGTCATGGACGGCAATGGACGTTGGGCCAACGACCGCGGACTGCCGCGCACCGAAGGACACAAAGCAGGAGAGGCGTCGCTCCTCGAAGTCATCCACGGTGCCATCGAGATGGGTGTCGACTATCTCTCCGCCTACGCCTTCTCCACCGAGAACTGGAAACGCTCCCCGGACGAGGTGCGCTTCCTCATGGGCTTCAACCGCGATGTGATCCGACGTCGCCGCGATGAGCTCAATGAGCTCGGCGTGCGGATCGTGTGGGCCGGACGCCGCGGTCGCCTGTGGCGATCAGTCATCGACGAACTCGAGTCCGCAGCGGAGATGACCAAGCACAACACCGGCCTAGTCCTCCAGTTCTGCGTCAATTACGGAGGTCGCTCGGAGATCGTCGACGCGGTCAACCAGATCACCGCCGATGTAGCCGCTGGCAAGCTCAAGCCGGGCAAGGTCAGCGAGAAGACCGTTCGTTCGCGTCTGTACGCCGCTCAGGTGCCAGACGTCGACCTGTTCCTGCGCTCCTCTGGCGAGCAGCGCACCTCGAACTTCCTGCTGTGGCAGTCCGCCTACGCGGAGATGGTCTTCCAGGACGTGCTGTGGCCCGATGTCGATCGCCGCACCCTGTGGGCCGCGATCGAGGAGTATGCGCGTCGTGACCGTCGCTTCGGCGGTGCCGTCGATCGCTCGAGTTCCTGAGAACCGGACCGCACCAGCAACCTAAAAGAAGAGGTCCCGCCTAGTGGCGGGACCTCTTCTCGTATACGAGCCCAGCGCCGATTCCTCAGCGCCTCAGCAGAGCATGCACATCAGTAGCGGTCGCGTGAACGTTCTCCGCCGACGCGGTCATTGCTGAACTTCTTGCCGCCTCCGCGACGATCGCCGCGGAAGTTGCGGCTGTCGCCGGGCTGCTTGTCGAAGTTGCCCTTTTTGAACGGACGAGCCGGACGGCCCGAATCCTGACGAATGTCGATCGGGCGACCCTGGATCTGCGTGTTGGAGAGCTTGCGCATGACCGAGGAATCGAGATCCTTGGGCAGATCGACAAGGGTGTGGTTCGACCGGATGTCGATGTGACCGATCTCCTTCGAGGTCAGGCCTCCTTCGTTGGCGATGGCGCCGACGACCGCACCTGGCTGCAGGCGTTCGTTGCGGCCGATGGCCAGGCGATAGGTGGTCATATTCTCATCACGCGGACGGGATGAGCGTTCACGGCCCGGCCTTCCGTCGCGTCCGCCGCCGTCACGGTCACGAGCAGGCTTGCCACGCGAAGGCTCCGGCATGGGATCGGCCTTGAGGGTGTTCGACTCGAGCACCAGGGACGCCAGCGCTGCGGCGATGTCGGTCGCAGGCACGTTGCGGGAGAGCTCGTACTGCTCGATGACGGTCGCGAGTTCGGTCAGTTCGGTCGTCTCGAGCACATCGTCGATGCGCTTGGTGAACTTCTCCACACGGGTGTTCGTCAGCTCTTCGACGCTGGGCATCGACAGCGGTTCGACCTTCTGCTTCGTGGCGCGCTCGATGGAACCGAGCAGACGCTGCTCACGCGGGGTCACGAACAGAATGGCCTCGCCCGAACGCCCTGCGCGCCCGGTGCGGCCGATGCGGTGGACGTAGGACTCGGTGTCATGCGGGATGTCGAAGTTGACGACGAGGGTGATGCGCTCGACGTCGAGACCGCGGGCTGCGACATCGGTGGCGACGAGGATGTCGACCTTGCCGCTGCGCAGCATATCGATGGTGCGCTCACGAGCCTGCTGTGGGATGTCACCATTGATCGCCGACGCCTTGAAGCCGCGGGCACGCAGCTTCTCAGCGAGCTCTTCCGTGGCCTGCTTGGTGCGCACGAACATGATGATGCCCTCGTATTCCTCGACCTCGAGGATTCGAGTCAGGGCGTCGAGCTTATGCGAGTGCTGGACCATGTGGTAGCGCTGGCGGATGTTCGATCCGGTCTGCGACTTCGAAGCGACCCGGACCTCTTTGGGGTTGTTGAGGTATTTGCCGGTCAGGCGGTGGATCGATGTCGGCATCGTGGCGGAGAACAGGGCCACCTGACGTGAGTTGCCGGACTGGCTGAAGATCTCTTCGATGTCCTCGGCGAAGCCCATCTTGAGCATCTCGTCGGCCTCATCGAGGATGAGGTGACGGAGGTTTTCGAGCTTGAGTGATCCCTTTTTGAGGTGGTCGATGACACGACCTGGCGTTCCCACGACGACCTGAGCGCCGCGCTTGAGGCCGGAGAGCTGCGGGCCGTAGGCCTGGCCGCCGTAGATCGGGAGGACGGAGAAGTCGTTGAGATTCGTCGCATACGAGGTGAACGCCTCTGCGACCTGGATCGCAAGTTCACGGGTGGGGGTCAGGACCAGAGCGAAGGGGCCGTCGTTGGCGCGGCCGGCCTCGGCGAGGTCGGACAGTGCGGGAAGAGCGAAAGCGGCGGTCTTGCCGGTGCCGGTCTGGGCCAGGCCGATGACATCGCGGCCCTCGACCAGCGCGGGGATCGTCTCAGCCTGGATCGGAGTCGGGGTCTCGTATCCTTGAGTCTGAACTGACTGGAGGACGAGCGGGTGGAGACCCAGCTCGGAGAACTTCGGTGTTGTCGGATTGTCGGATGTGGACACATCTGTCATGAGTTTTCTCTCTCACGTCGGCACACACTTGATCGCAGATGACTGTAGTGGCGATCTACCCTGCGGCCGCTTGTGCAATCATCGTGAGCAATCCGGGCCGAAACCGTATGAGATCCAAGGCTTGCTTGGACAGACTTGAAAACCGTCAGTACGGAGAAAGGTTTGGGTGTGTCTCAATCCTACATGCCACACGTCCGCCGAGGCGGATCCGCGGGCCGGTTTAAGTGTGAGTTCCGTCGCCCATGAGTCGAGACCCTCGGGCGGGAGCTGAACAGATAGGCTGTACCTGCGAGCCACGGCAGCCGGCCGTCGGCGACCTACCTCAAGGAGAATAAACGTGGCACAGTCCAAGTTGGATGCCGTCATCGCCCTGGCCAAACGCAGAGGATTCGTCTTCCAAGCCGGAGAGATCTATGGCGGGTCCCGTTCGGCCTGGGACTACGGGCCCTTGGGCGTTGAGCTCAAGGACAACATCAAGGCCCAGTGGTGGCAGACCTTCGTCCGCGGTCGTGAAGACGTCGTCGGACTCGATTCCTCCATCATTCTGCCTAAGCGCGTCTGGGAGGCCTCCGGACATGTGGCAACCTTCGTCGATCCGCTCGTCGAATGCCTCAACTGCCACAAGCGCCACCGCGAGGACCACCTCGTCGAAGCCTATGAAGCCAAGCACTCGAAGACACCCGAGAACGGTATGGCTGACATCGTCTGCCCCGATTGCGGGAACCGTGGACAGTGGACAGAGCCGCAGGAGTTCTCCGGCCTGGTCAAGACCTTCCTGGGCCCGGTGGAATCGGAGGCAGGTCTGAACTATCTGCGCCCCGAAACCGCACAGGGAATCTTCGTCAACTTCAACAACGTCGTCACCGCGGCGCGGAAGAAGCCGCCTTTCGGGATCGGCCAGATCGGCAAAGCCTTCCGCAACGAGATCACTCCCGGGAACTTCATCTTCCGCACGCGTGAGTTCGAGCAGATGGAGCTCGAGTACTTCGTTCGTCCCGAAGAGGCCGACGACTACTATCGCGAGTGGGTCGAGGCCTGCTGGAACTGGTTCATCGATCTCGGCATCTCCGAAGACAACGTGCGCCGCCTCGACGTTCCCGAAGATGACCGGGCACACTACTCCTCGGGCACGATCGACGTTGAGTACCGCTTCGGCTTCCAGGGATCGGAATGGGGCGAGCTGATGGGCGTGGCCAACCGCACCGACTACGACCTCGGCACCCACACCGAGGCTTCGGGTGCGAAGCTGCAGTACTTCGATCAGGCAAGTGGCGAACGCTTCACTCCCTACGTGATCGAACCGTCCTTCGGTCTGACCCGTTCGATGATGGCTTTCCTCGTCGACGCCTACACCGAGGACGAGGCGCCCAACACCAAGGGCGGCGTGGACAAGCGCATCGTGCTTAAGCTCGATCCGCGCCTGGCTCCGGTCAAGGCGGCCGTGCTGCCGCTGAGTCGCAACGAGAAGCTGACACCGGCGGCCAAGGAGCTCGCGGCTCGTCTGCGCAGGCGTTGGAACATCGACTTCGATGATGCCGGCGCGATCGGTCGTCGGTACCGCCGTCAGGACGAGATCGGCACCCCGCTGTGCATCACGTTCGACTTCGACTCGCTTGACGACAACGCGGTCACGATCCGCAAACGCGACGATATGAGCCAGGAGCGCGTCAGCCTCGATCAGGTCGAGAACTACCTGTCCGAGCACCTCGGCATCTGATAGTCCGCTGGTGTCTGACCACCAGTTGGAGCCTGTCACCGGTGGCTCCGGAGAATCGGGCCCGGTCGGTCGTGAAATCGACCGACCGGGCCCGTTCGGTTGCGCTGCCGTGGGCTCCATCATTGACGGCACCATCATTGACATCGCCATTCAATTCGCGCACCGCGAACAAGTCACAACGAGCATCGACACGAAGGTCCGCCATGCATATGACGCTCCAAGGGAAGCCCACAGCCTCGCCGAGGGTCCGCCTGATCATGATCGTGTGTCTCCTTCCGCTTGTCCTCATCACGATCGGGGGCCTGGTCCTTCTGTGGCCGCAGGGACCGGAGCAGGACCTGCCCGGCGGCGGACCGATGACGAACACCGCGCCGGGAGTCTCCCACGCTGAAGCCAGAGTCACCGCCGTGGACGCGTCGAACTGCGAGACCAGTGAGCCCGATCCGATGCTCGAAGCCGACTGCATGGAGTTCACGGCCGAAGTGGATGGGCAGGAGGGGAGCCTCTACGTGACTCCCGACGCCATCGTGTCCGGGGTCGGTGTCGGAGATTCGCTCAAGGTCCTCGACTTCACGAAGTCGACTGACCGCGCAGAGACCGAGACTGACTATGTGTTCATCGACTACGACCGAGATGTCCCGATCCTTGCCTTGGCGATCATGTACGGAGTCGTCGTTCTCGCCGTCGCAGGCTTTCGAGGCCTGCGTGCATTGACAGGCCTCGCCTTCGCCGGTGTCGTGTTGATTGTGTTCATGCTCCCGGCGATCCTCGACTCCAAGCCGCCGATCCTCGTGGCAATGGTCGCGGCGAGTGCGATCATGGTCATCGCCCTGTACCTTGCCCATGGCGTGTCGACGCGCACGACCACGGCACTTTTCGGGACCGTCGCCGGCATCGTCATCACGGGGCTGCTCGGGGCCTGGATGACGTCCTGGGCCAATCTCGGCATCGCCTACTCCGAAGAGGGATTCCTCCTCACCGGCACCACGGACGTGTCGTTGGCTGACCTGATCGTCTGCGCGATCCTCGTGACCGGACTCGGTGTTCTCAACGACGTCACCATCACCCAGGCGTCGGCAGTCTGGGAGCTGGCCACAGTGGCACCAGATCTCAAGTCCGGGCAGCTCTTCGCCCGAGCGATGCGCATCGGCCGCGACCACATCGCCTCGACGGTGTACACGATCACGTTCGCCTATGTGGGGTCCGCGCTGACCACACTCCTCATCGTCTCCGCCCACGACCAGTCGTTCTTCGAGACCCTGACACTGGGGGAGATGGCACTTGAGGTCGTGAGCATCCTCGTGTGTTCGATCGGCTTGGTCATCGCCATCCCGCTGACGACTGCTTTAGGGGTGCTCGTCGTACGATCGGGCCTGCGACCGCCGCCACGCGTTGCACCGTCGCAGAGCAGCAGCCCACCTTCGCAGAAGCAGAACTCCGCGACTGACCCAGCTCTGGACTGACCAGCCCTGGGCCGAGTCACCAGCTCTGGAGGGACACTCGGCGACCTTGGGCCGGCTCCGGCAGCGGTGGGAGGGCGGCGGCCGAAGCACTCCGGCCCATCTGCGTGTGGAAGCATGACATGCAGTGTGGCTGCCCGCTATGAAACTGCCCCGACTCCTCAAAGAGGAATCGGGGCAGTTTCCATGCGAGCGAGCTTCAGGCTGCGATCAGAGCTTCGTCCAGGCTTCCGAGAGGACGCCGCGGATGATCTGCTCCATCTCGTCGAACTCCTTCTGACCCACGGTCAGGGGAGGCGAGAGCTGGATGACTGGGTCCCCACGGTCATCGGCGCGGCAGTACAGGCCGTTTTCATACATCTTCGCGGACACGAAGTTCTTGAGGATGCGCTCCGACTCCTCCTCGGTGAAGGACTCCTTGGTGTCGCGATCCTTGACGAGTTCGATGCCGTAGAAGAAGCCCTCACCGCGAACGTCACCGACGATCGGCAGGTCCTTGAGCTTTTCGAGCGTGAACTTGAACGCGGCAGCGTTCTCGTGGACGTGGTCGTTGAGCTTCTCCTTCTCGAACACGTCGAAGTTTGCCATCGCGGCGGCACAGGCGACGGGATGACCGCCGAAGGTGTAGCCGTGGTAGAAGGTCTCCTCGCCACCGGGGCCGAAGGGCTCGAACAGGCGATCCGAGGCGACCATCGCACCCAGCGGAGCATACCCTGAGGTGATGCCCTTGGCGCTGGTGATGATGTCGGGGACGTAGCCGAAGTCGTTGCAGGCGAACATGTCGCCGATGCGACCGTAGGCGCAGATGGTCTCATCGGAGACCATGAGCACGTCGTACTCGTCGCAGATCTCACGCACCCGATCGAAGTATCCGGGTGGCGGTGGGAAGCAGCCGCCGGAGTTCTGCACCGGCTCGAGGAATACGGCCGCAACCGAATCGGCGCCTTCGAACTCGATGGCTTCGGCGATGCGGTCGGCTGCCCAGCGGCCGAAGGCCTTCTCATCGTGGGCGTAAGGCTGCGGCGAACGGTAGAAGTTCGTGTTGGGCACCTTGATCGCACCAGGTACCAGGGGCGCGAACTGTTCACGCAGATCCGGCAGAGAGGTCACGGACAGGGCGCCGTGCGGCGTGCCGTGGTAGGCGGTGGCGCGCGAAATGATCTTGTGCTTGCCCGGCTTGCCGGTGATCTTGAAGTAGTTCTTCGCCAGCTTCATCGCGGACTCGACCGAATCACCGCCGCCGGAGGTCAGGAAGACGCGGTTGAGGTCGCCGGGAGCGTAGCTGGCCAGGCGCTCTGAGACCTCGATGGCCTGCGGATGGGCGAAGGACCACAGCGGCATGAACGGCAGCTTCAGCGCCTGATCGTACATCGCCTTCGCGATCTCCTCGCGACCGTGGCCAACCTGGACTGTGAACAGTCCAGCCAGGCCGTCAAGGTACTTATTGCCCTTGTCGTCGAAGATGTGGTGGCCCTCGCCACGGGTGATGATCGGTGCTTCACCACCGTTGAACAGTGACTGGTGCGGAGCCATGTGCATCCACACGTTGTTGCGGATGGCATCCTGATAGCCGGTGCCAGCTCTGGTGACATTCTCTGTCATCGCGTCCCCCAATTGTATTTTTGCTTTTCGAGTGAGAGGTACATGAAGAGCTCCGTGTCCACGACTGCGTCGATCGAGCGGAGCTCTTGGTTGACGAATTCGATCAGGTGGCGATCCGATTCGCAGACGATCTCGACCAGGATGTCGAACGACCCTGCGGTGACGACGAGATAGTCGATCTCGTCGTATCCGTGAAGTCTGTCGGCGACCTTGGAGATATCGCCCCGAACCTTGACTCCCACCATGGCCTGTCGGGCGAAGCCCAGACTCAAGGGATCGGTCACGGCGACGATTTCCATCACGCCGGAATCGATGAGCCTGGAGACCCGCTGACGGACTGCGGCTTCGGACAGCCCGACAGACTTGCCGATGGCCGAATATGACTTGCGTCCATCGTGCTGCAGCTCGACGATGATCGCTTTCGATTTCTCGTCGAGATTGCCCAGGCGGTGACTGCTTCCGCTCGGCATCAAGTGGGCCATTCCTCACCTCCGTGATTTGGGTCTCAGCACAATCTATCATCAATTCAGTCGGAATGCGCATCCTGGCGTGCGAATTCCGTCGAATCCGAAAAAGATTGATTCTGGATTCGTCATGAATGTGCGTTTCTACGCGCGACAACACGCGTGTCGCAGTGATTGACACGGTGTGATGCGGCTCACCACACTGTAATCATGAATGAGGGTGAGCTGTTCTACGCCGGAGAAGACAACCGGCCGGATGTGCAGGGAATGCGGCCCGGTGCCCGGCAGGGCCGGGCAGGACAAGAAGTCAGAGCTCGCCCACAGCCGCGGCCAGGCGAGGTCGACACGATCGGCGCGAACAATCTGTGGTTCTCCCCGGATGAGTACTTGGGGCGCATCGCCTCGGTGCGCAATCGGATGGTCGATCAGGGACTGTCTGCGCTCATCGTCACTGATCCGGCGAACGTCTACTATCTGACCGGCTACAACGCCTGGTCCTTCTATACCCCGCAGCTGCTGTTCGTCCCGGCCGCGGGACCGCTCACACTGTTTCTGAGGGACATGGACGCCAGGGGAGCTGCGCACACCTCGTGGCTGCCGCCCGAGGATATCGTCGGATATCCCGAACGCTATGTGCAGAGACCCCACATCCACCCGTTCGACTGGGTGGCCTTCGCCCTCCGGCAGCGTTGGGAGGTCGCACGGGCGTCCTCATCGCCGGTCGGCGTCGAGATGGACTCGCACTTCTTCTCGCCGCGAGCTTTCCGATCGCTGGTCAACGGCGTGCCTGAGTGGAGGCTCGTCGACTCCTTCGAGCTGGTCAACTGGATCAGGGCGATCAAGTCTCCGTCCGAGGTGGCGCTGATGCGCAATGCCGCCGAGGTGACCACGGAGTCGATGAACGCGGCACTGGGGACCATCGGGGTCGGTATCGCGCAGAACGAGGTGGCGGCGGAGATCGCGGCTGCGCAGGCTCGCGGACGCGGCAGCTCCTGGGGTGACTATCCGGCCATCGTTCCGCTGCTGCCCACGGGGGAGAGCGCCGATACTCCGCACCTGAGCTGGACGGACCGCAAGTTCATCGACGATGAGTCTGTGAGCATTGAGCTTGCCGGCGTCCACCGCCGATACCACGTGCCCTTGGCTCGGACTGCCGTGGTAGGAAAGCCGAAGCAGGAGCTCATTCGTCTCGAAGGTGTCGTCGCCGAGGCGCTGTCCGCTGTACTCGAGGTCGCCGCACCTGAGGTGGCCACCGCTGAGCTCGCCCGGACCTGGAATCGGGTGCTGGCGCTGGCGGGCCTGGAGAAGCCGAGCCGTCTGGGGTACTCAATCGGAATCGGCTATCCGCCCGATTGGGGCGAGCGCACGATCTCGATCAGGACCGAGGACGATCAGTTCCTCGAGGCGGGAATGACCTTCCACCTCATCTGCGGAATGTGGATGAACGGGTACGGCTATGAGCTGTCCGAGTCCATTCTCATCACCGATACCGGGTGTGACACATTCACCGCATTCCCGCGTGAGCTGATCCGGGTCTGACAACCACCTCGGCGGCGGCAGATCGTTCTGGATCTCAGGCCATGAACTGGATCCAGAGACCGAGCGCCACCGCGTTGACTCCGGCTACAGCCAGGGCCCGACCCTGAACCCAGGCGATGTCATTCGCCGAGGCGGGCGCCGAAGGTTCAGCCATCTGGACCGACATCGCCACACGTGGAGGGGCAGCCAGTGCTGCGAGCGAGGCGGCGGCGTTGCCTGCTGCCACCACGGGCAGGGATGGAACGTGGGACGATGTCGCAACCGCGTCGATGGTGCCGGTGAACATCGAATTTGCGCCGGTGTTCGAGCCGGTGACTACGGCTCCGATCGCCGTCAGCCAAGGTGTGAAGAGGACGAGTCCGGCGGGCACAAGCGTCCCGATGGCTGCGCTCATACCGGTTGTCGTCATGATCCATCCCATGAGCATGAACGCGGCAGTTCCGGCGCCGATGGGCAGCCAGGAGCGGACAGCGGACACCGTGACACTGCTGCGAGAGGTGACTCTGAGTGCGGCGATCACACAGGCGGCGGCCAGCCAGAACGGGGGAGAGGCAACGATCTGAGTCAGCAGCGAAGGGAACGCCGACTGCAGCGTGCGTGCGATGAGCAGGCCCACGGTGAGAGTGGTGTAAGGCAGGACCGCCAGGCCCAATCTGTGAGTGAAGCCGGTTCTGCGGCGGCGGATGATGAAGAGGGCGCCCATCGCAGCGATGACGAGGAGTGAGCCGATGATGCCGGCCGGGGCCATGCCGACCAGGATGTTCGCGGCGAGGATGCCTGCCCACAGGAGGGCTGCAGCGGCGCCGATTCCGAGGCAGGAGGTCAGTCCGGGTCGCATGACGAGGATCACCGAAATGGCCACGATGATCACCGGTATCGCATTGATCCACGCTGTTGCCACACCGAGATCGTCTACGTTGACGCCGGTGAGTGCGGCAGCGACCGTGGTCCCGGGGCCGAGTGCGCCCCAGGGTACGGCGATGAGTCCCAGGAGTCCGAGGATCGCCGATTGACGCAGCGAACAGCCGAGCAGTCGGAGAACGGGGACTCCGATAGTCACCCCGATGCCGAAGCCGGTGACAGATTCGGCGAATGGGACGAGGCCGAAGACGACGAGGGCCACCCCGAGTGGTCGACTGGGTGCCGCCGATTCGACCCAGGCGGAGATTTCGCCCATCGAGCCTGACGCTTCAAGCAGACGAGCGAGGACCATGCCGAAGAGGAGGATGAGGGCGACTTCGAGAACGAGGGGGAAGTAGTCCGCCCCGGATTCGAGCAGAACCGATATAGGTGTCGGAAAGAAGAAGATGACTGCAAGACCGGCGGCGATGACCCCGGCTGCGGCGGAGATCCACGAACTGCGCTTGAGGATGAGCAGGGCGATGGCGAGCATAATGGGGGCAAGCGCCAGCAGTGGAGTCATATGAGAAGTTCCATCATGTGAATAAGTTTATATTGATGGAACTCACTCTACTATTCAAGAATAAACTATGATGTCACAATGGCGAACACAGAGGACCTCGGAGCCCGAGTATTCGGCGCGCGGATCAGAGCCCGCCGCAAGTACAACGACCTGACGCTCAACGAACTCGCACTCCGTGCTGGAATCTCCCGGGCGGCACTGTCGAAGATCGAACGCGGCGAACAGGACACGTCGGTCTCGAACGCCATGGGCCTCTCCCGGGCACTCGGCGTCGATGTGGGAGAGCTCCTTGCCCCACCGGAGGTGGTCATCGCCCCGAGCAGCTCCATCCCTGCCCACAGCGGATACGGCAGGGGCACCCTGCGGCGAGATCTTCCCGCGCCGCAGCAGAATATGGAGGTCGTCCACTACAAACTCGATCCGCACTGCGAAACCGCGTCGTTCGCGGCCCACCGCAGCGGCTCACGTGAGTCCTTCTTCGTCCTCGCCGGCACGATCGAAATCGTCACCATCGATCGCCGGACGACTCTGCGAGCGGGAGACTGTGCGCAGGCGCCGGGCGATGTTCCCCATCAGCTGTCCAACCCGGGTGACGAGCCGGCGGAACTCATGCTCATCATCGTCTGAGACGGCAGAAGGGTCTGAAGGCGCCCTTGACGAAACGAACCGACCTCGGGCATCCTGGTGCTGATCCATTCCCGGCGAAAGACAGTCACTTCGTGAAGTAGTTCCTCATTTCCGCATCACGCGGGTGCAACGGACCCGCATCGCACTTCTGTGCACGAAATGAGGACACACATGACTGCTGCCGTATCCATCTCCGATCTCGGCTACCGCCTCGGCGACGACACCGAGATCTTCACATCGCTGAGCGCCACGATCCCTGCTGCCACCGTTGGCCTGGTCGGCGACAATGGGGTCGGCAAATCCACTCTCGCCAGGACCATCGCCGGTCTGCTCAGGCCCACTGCCGGGAACATCACCGGTGCCGAGGGGGCCGTCTACATCGATCAGCTGCTGCCGCACACCGAGGACAGCGTCGCCTCGGCGCTGGGAATCGCCCCCGTCAGGACTGCACTGACGAAGGCCCTGGCCGGGCAGGCCCAACCCGATGACTTCGACGTCATCGGTGATGACTGGGACATCGAAGAGCGGGCGCTGAGTGCTCTGGCCGATCTCGGTCTCAGGCTCGACGCCGCTGCCCTGGACCGCCGGCTGTCCACCTTCTCGGGAGGTCAGGCCATGCGCATCGGTTTGGCCAGAGCCGCGCTGGCTGGCGACCGGTGGCTGATCCTCGACGAACCCAGCAACAACCTCGACGGGGCAGGGCGTCGACGCCTGGCCGCTCTGCTCAAGGACAGGATCGGACCGACCCTGGTGATCTCGCACGACCGCGCACTTCTGTCGACGGTCTCGGCGATCGTCGAGATGACCGACCAACTGCGGGTGTACGGAGGAGACTTCGACGACTACGAGGCCATGGTCGCGGCCGAGGAGGAGGCGAAGCTCGCCGACGTCGTCGATGCCAAGAAGGCCCTGGCGATCGAGAAGCGCCAGCGCATCGAACTCGAGACGAAACTGGCCCGATCCGACCGAAAGGCGGCCAAGGACAAGGAGAACAAACGTCGACCGAAGATCGTCATGAACGGTTTGACGGACTTCGCCCAGAAGAGCGCAGCGAAGCGTCGAGGAGACAAAGCCGCCGACGAGGAGCAGGCCCGCTCCTCTGTTCGCTCTGCCAAGGACGCCCTGCGCAGGGACTCGAGCATTCGCCTGGATCTGCCGGAGACCTCGATCCATTCCGGTAAGCGAGTACTCGACATCTCCAGGGGAGTGCTGGACCAGCCGCGCACGGTGGTCGGACCCGAGCGCATCAGGCTGACCGGCGCCAACGGCTCCGGGAAGTCGACGTTGCTGACCGCAATCGCCGGCAGACACGACACAGGTGCGCCGATACACGAGCTGTTTCCGAACATGTCGATCACAGTTTCGGTCCCGATCGGCATCCTCGACCAGCAGTACAGGCTGCCGCCGACACTGACCGTCATGGAGGCGGTGAGGGAGAACAACCCCAGTCTCGGCCCGCACCGCGTCCACGAGGTATTGGCTGCGATGGGGCTGCGAGCGGGCCGGACCGATCAGCTCTGCTCGACCCTGTCGGGAGGGGAGCGGTTCCGTGTCGCACTGGCGACGAGTCTGCTCCAGGACCCCGCTCCGCAGCTGCTCGTACTCGACGAGCCGGGCAACAACCTGGATCTGTCATCGCTGACCGCACTCGTGACCGCCCTGGACGGATTCGGCGGATCCATGATCGTGGTCACCCACGATGATCGTCTCGCCGAGGAGCTGCATCTCGACGTCGAATGGGACATCCGGGAATTTCTGGCCCAGGAACAGGTTGAAGCGGACAGGGCTGAGAAAGAGACGGAGGGGCCATATGCACGATCGTGAGTCGGCGGCATCTGCTTGTGCAGGTGTTCCATCATTTGACGGCACGGGGATAATGGCATGGTGAGTGTCATCAGCCCTGCCCCAGAATCCGCATCCCCAGCCACCGTCGAGCCTCTGCGCATCGGCCCCATCGAGCTGTCCTCGCCGGTGGTGCTGGCACCGATGGCGGGAATCACCAACACCGCCTTCCGTCGCCTGTGCCGCGAGTACGGAGCCGGTCTCTATGTGACTGAGATGGTGACGTCAAGGGCGCTTGTCGAACGCAGTCCCAAGAGCATGCGGATCATCCAGCATGAGCCGTATGAGACCCCGCGCTCGGTGCAGCTCTACGGCGTCGACCCGGAGACGATCGGGCAGGCCGTGCGGATGCTCGTGGACGAAGACCGCGCCGACCACATCGATCTCAACTTCGGCTGTCCCGTGCCCAAAGTCACCAGGAAGGGCGGGGGCTCGGCCCTGCCCTGGAAGAAGGACCTGTTCAAGGCCATCGTCACCACGGCCGTGACCGAGGCGGACCGCGGCGGCATCCCTCTGACAGTGAAGATGCGCAAAGGCATCGACAAAGACCATCAGACCTTCCTCGACGCCGGCGAGACGGCCCGCAATGCGGGAGTGGCAGCGATTGCCCTCCACGGTCGATCCGCGGCGGACCTGTACTCCGGCCAGGCCGACTGGGACGCCATCGCCCGACTCAAGGACCACCTCGGCGACACCGTTCCGGTTCTGGGCAACGGTGACATCTTCGCGGCAGAGGATGCACTTGAGATGATGCGCCGCACGGGATGCGACGGAGTCGTCATCGGCCGAGGATGCCAGGGTCGGCCCTGGCTGTTCGGTGACCTCGCCAATGCACTCAACGGCAGCGATGAGCGCTTCCGACCCGGCCTCGCCGAGGTTGCACGCGCCGTCTACAAGCACGGTGAATACCTCGCCGAATACTACGAGGACGAATTCTACGGAGTCCGTGACCTGCGTAAACACATCGCCTGGTACTTCAAGGGCTATCCGGTCGGGGGAGACCTGCGTCGTCAGCTGGCGATGGTCTCTTCGCTCGAAGAGCTCGAGGGGCTGTTGGCCCAACTCGATCAGAACGCACCGTATCCTGGTACGGATGCGGAAGGCTCCCGGGGGCGGACCACCCGCCCGAAGAAGCCGCATCTGCCCGAAGGGTGGCTCGACTCCCGCGTCTTCGATGTCAGCGGGAAGTCTCTGCTCTCCGAGGCGGAACTCGACATCTCGGGAGGATGACAATGCCATTCGAATCTCACCCACGCACATCGGTGCGCTCGGGGACCGTGGCGACCTACACGCCATGGGACGAGGAACGATGGGTGAGCGAACCGGCGAAGAATCCACGCCGCTCGGCGTTTCAGCGCGACCGGGCACGGGTTCTGCACTCCGCGGGTCTGCGCCGACTCGGCGCCAAGACTCAGGTCGTCGAACCAGGCACTGACGATTTCGTCCGTACTCGGCTCACGCATTCCCTCGAGGTCGCCCAGGTCGGACGCGAACTCGCCCGCTACCTCGGCTGCGACCCCGATATCGTCGACACCGCCTGCCTCAGCCATGACCTCGGCCACCCACCGTTCGGTCACCACGGTGAGACCATTCTCGACGCACTGTGCATCGACATCGGCGGATTCGAGGGCAATGCGCAGACCTTGCGTCTGGTCACCCGGATCGAACCGAAGGTGATTGCCGATGACGGTCGCCCGGCCGGGCTCAATCTGACACGCGCGAGCCTCGACGCGCTGACCAAATACCCGTGGTCGCGGAGCGAGGCATCCGTCGGTCGGCGTGACTCCGGTGTCAGGAAGTTCGGCGTCTACGACGACGACAGAGGAGTCTTCGACTTCTACCGCGACGGGATCGAGAACGGAAAACGATGCATCGAAGCTCAGGTGATGGACCTCGCCGATGACATCTCCTACTCCGTCCACGACGTCGAAGACGCGATCGCCGGCGGCCATCTGCACCTGGGAGACTTCGCTGCCGCGAACCGCCGCGGAGAGCTCTTCGACATCACCCGGAAGTGGTATCTGCCGACCACGAGCGATGAGGAGATGGACAAGGCTCTGTCGAGGCTGCAGGCCGCAGCATACTGGCCTTCGGAGACCTATGACGGATCCAGGCAGGCCCAAGCGGCACTCAAGCACATGACGAGTCAGCTCATCGGACGGTTCGTCGGTGCAGCGGAGGCCGCAACCCGTGAGGAGTACGGTTGGGAGCCCTTGTCTCGTTACGCAGCCGCCCTCGTGGTCCCCGAACCTACGGCTGTCGAGATCGCCGTTCTCAAGGGAATGGCGACGCTGACGGTGATGGTCGCCGAGGATCGTCTGCGTCTCCATGACATCCAGTCCGCCGTCATCACCGAGCTGTCCCAGTGGTACTCCGAGTCGCCGACCAACCTCGAGCCGATGTTCAGGGCCGATTACTTCGAGGCCGCCGACGATGCGGCCAGGCTGCGTGTCGTCGTCGATCAGATCGCATCTCTGACCGATCATTCCGCCTGGGCCCTGTACCACCAGCTCAAAGCAGGGGCGGAGGATCGTCTCTAGACCATGGCCGGACTGATCAGACGCGAGGACATCGACGAGCTTCGAAGTCGAACCCGCATCGACGAGGTGGTGGGCGAGTTCGTCACGCTCAAGACCGCTGGAATCGGCTCGCTCAAGGGCCTCTGCCCCTTCCATGATGAGAAGACCCCGTCGTTCACCGTTCGTCCTCAGGTCGGGATGTACCACTGCTTCGGCTGTGGTGAGTCAGGCGACGTCTTCGCTTTCCTGCAGAAGATCGAGCAGCTCAGCTTCGTCGAAACCGTCGAATCTCTGGCCAGCAAGATCGGGATGCATCTGCGTTATGAAGACGGCAAGGGGCCCGATCGTGAGCAGGCCAGCCGGCGCCAGCGGCTGCTGGAGATGCACGAGGTCGCGCAGCGCTTCTTCACCCAGTCGTTGGAAGGCGAGCAGGGGCAGATCGGTCGGGAGTTCCTCGAGGGCCGTGGCTTCCCCAGCAGCTCGAGCCGGGAATTCGGTCTCGGCTTCGCACCCAAGTCCTGGGATTCGCTGACCAGCCAGCTCAAGCGAGCCGGTTTCAGCGAGGAGGAGATTCTCGCCGGAGGCTTGGCCAGTGAGGGTGGCCGCGGCATCTACGACCGTTTCCGGGGCAGGGTCGTCTGGCCCATCAAGGACATGACCTCGCGGACCATCGGTTTCGGGGCCAGGCGCCTGTTCGACGACGACCAGGGTCCGAAGTATCTGAATACTCCGGAAACAGCCCTTTATCACAAGAATCAGGTGCTCTACGGTCTGGATCTGGCCAAGAAGTACATCGCGAAGACTAAGCGCGTGGTCATCGTCGAGGGCTATACAGATGTCATGGCCGCACACCTGGCTGGAGTCACGCAGGCGGTGGCCACATGTGGAACGGCTTTCGGGCCCGAGCATGTGAAGATCGTGAGGCGACTGCTCGGCGACGACCCGACGGGACAGGTGATCTTCACCTTCGACGGAGACGCAGCCGGACAGAAAGCTGCACTGCGGGCCTTCGAGTTCGAGAGTGAGTTCACCGCCCAGACCTTCGTCGCAGTCGAACCAGACGGGCTCGACCCCTGTGACCTGCGGATGGCGAAGGGCGACGGTGCGCTGCGCGAACTCATCGACGGGCGCAAACCGCTCTTCGAATTCGTCATCACCACCGCGATCTCTCGCTACGACCTCGACTCGGTCGAGGGCAGGATCGCTGCAGTCAAGGCCAGTGCCGAGCTTCTGACCGACATTCGTGATCGCAACAGCCTCAGCCACTACTATCGCTTTGTCGCCGGCCGCATCGGCGTCGACATCGACGAGGTGGAATCCGCGGTCAGGGATGCCCGAAAGAGGCCGAAGAAATCGCAGCCTCACCCGTCTCGTCAGACTCAGGGCGGATCACCGCAGGCCCTGCAGGAGACTCCGCCCGGACCGGCTCAGGCACCGCCCGGACCGGCTCAGGCACCGCCCGGACTGGCTCAGGGACCGCCCGGAGCTCAGCGGGTTCCCTCCGGCGCGCAGCAGACGCAGATGAACGGATCGCAGGGTCAGTCTGTCGCGTGGAAGCAGAACCAATCGGCACCGGAGCAGGCCCGGCCAGGGCAGCAGGCGCCCGGAGCGCAGGCGCCAGGACCGGCGCTCGGAGCGCAGGCGCAAGGGCAACCAGCACCCGGCTCCGCAGGGGGAGTCGCCGGCAAGGACGACACCGCCATCGAATACGTCTACGATGAGCGCCCAGACGTGTCGAACCTGTCGGCCCCGATCAGCCCCGCTCGCCTGAAGACGGAGAAGGGAGCCCTGATGGTGGCGCTGCAGCATCCCGAGTTCGTCAATGCCAAGCTCTTCGACTCCCTGTCTGCCCGAGCCTTCGAGCACCCGGGCTATCGCCGGATTCAGTCCGCGATCAAGGCTGCCGGAGGACTGAAGTCAGCCGGAGGTGTGAACTCAGTCGGATCCGCCGACGCCACGCGCTGGGCGGAAGCCGTCCTCGCAGCCAGCGACGAGGACCTCAGGCCCTATGTCATGCAGCTGCTCGTGTCTCCCTTACCGGTGGCAGACGGTGTCAGCGCGGAGGGATTCGCCAGAGGCATCGTGGCCCGCCTCTTCGACTACGACCTCGAACGGATCGCCAAGGAGCTGCACTCACGGCTGCAGCGCCAGGACACAACGGACACCGATGCGCAGACGACGCTTCTGGGGCAGCTGCAGGTTCTCGAGCAGCACAGGGCACGGTTGAAGACACTGATGTGAAGGTGGCGGTTCTCGCCTGAGAACGTGAAATAGTGCACAATTGCAATTTTGCAGTTGGTGTAAAGTTGCATGAGATGCAAAAATAGTCTCATGCGTGAATCCGAACCCGAATCCCTCCGCGCCAAGAAGGCGCGTCAGACTCGTCATGCGCTGCATGACGCGGCAATCACTCGGGTTCTCGATGAGGGGCTCGAATGCGCGACGGTGGCGAACATCGCCGCCGACGTCGGCGTATCCACAAGAACCTTCTTCAACTACTACGCGACGAAGGAAGACGCCATCGTCGGACTCGACGAGTCCAATATCGACGCCAAGTTGGTTGATGACTACGTCCACTCTGATTCAGGGGTGGAGGATCTAGCCGAGGACACTGCCCGTTTCGTCCGCGAAGTGCTGCTCATGGGTTCGATGGATCCCAGCCTGCCGGCCCGGCGCAGGAAACTGTTCGCCCGCTATCCGGAGTTGGTCAGCAAGCGCTTCGATCGGGCCGAGGCTCTTGAAGAGCTCGTGGCCGCACACGTGTTGGCGCGCCTGCGCTTCCTGGGGCAGGAGTTCTCCACCGAAGAATCGGCCTGGCGCAGCGCCAGGATGCTCACCCAACTGTGCCGGGTACCCCTGAATCACGCTGGCCAGACGCTCAAGCGCTCACCCGAGCGCATTGACGAGAAGTCCGGCACGCAACCACTCTTCGAAGAATCATTGGGACTCTTCCTCAAGGTTCTGGACCGACTATGACAAAGGCTGAAATGAGAAGTAATCAAGGACTGAGGATCGGCGAGATGCCCAAGACCCCGGAAGACCGCAGCGAACCCGAGCAGATGAAGACATCTGCGATCATCCTGCTCTTCGTGGGACTGATGATCGCCATGTTCATGTTCTCCCTCAATCAGACGGTGCTGGCGACCGCCCTGCCGACGATCGTCGGTGAACTCGACGGTGTTGACCAGATGCTGTGGGTGTCCACAGCGTTCATGCTCGCCTCGACGATCATGATGCCCATCTACGGCAAGGTCGGCGACCTGTTCGGCCGCAAACCGCTCTTCATGTTCGCGATCTGCTGCTTCCTGCTCGGCTCGGTCTTCGCACTCATCGCAAACGACATGTCGATGCTCATCTTCGGTCGTGTGCTCCAGGGCATCGGCGGCGGCGGCATGATGATCCTGTCGCAGTCCATCATCGCTTCTGTGGTCCCAGCCCGTGAACGCGGCAAGTACATGGGCATCATGGGTTCGGCCTTCGCCGTGTCCTCAGTCGCCGGCCCACTCATCGGCGGTTGGCTGACGGAAGGTCCCGGCTGGCGCTGGGCCTTCGCCATCAACTTCCCACTGGGCATCATCGCTCTCTTCGCTGCCGCCTTCTTCCTCAAGGTGCCCAAACGCGCCCCCGGGCCACGTCCGAAGATCGACGTCATCGGCATGGCCCTGATCTCGATCGTCACTTCCTGCATCGTCCTCGTCTCCGCGTGGGGCGGACACGACTACGAATGGGGATCGTGGCAGATCAACGGCCTCATCATCGTCGGTGCCCTCGCGATCGTCGGATTCATCCTCGTCGAACTCAAGGTCAGCGAGCCGGTCATCCCGATGTACCTGTTCAAGAACCGCGACTTCCTGCTGTGCACCGTCGCAGGCCTATTCATCGGCGTCGGAATGTTCGGCGTCCTCTCCTACATGCCCACCTATCTGCAGATGGTTCACGGCATCGATGCCACAGTGGCCGGTCTGATGATGGTTCCTATGATGGGCACGATGCTCATCTCCTCGACCCTCATCGGCTTCGTCGTCTCCCGCACCGGCAAGTACAAGAAGTATCCTCTTATGGGCATCCTGATCATGGCCGCCTCTCTTGTGCTGCTGTCGCAGCTCAAGGCAGACAGTGCCGCTTGGGAGACAATGGTCTGCTTGGCTCTGCTGGGACTCGGACTGGGACTGAGCATGCAGACCCTCGTGCTCGTCGTCCAGAACGCATTCCCCGTTGCCATGGTCGGCACTGCCACAGCATCGAACAACTACTTCCGCCAGGTCGGAGCGACCTTGGGTATGGCCTTCATCGGCTCGGTCTTCACGCAGCGCCTCCTGGACAACATCAAGGACGGCATGGGCGAGCTGGCGAAGGCCAATCCCTCGCAGCCGGTGCCCAAGGTGTCCTCGACGGGGCTCACACCCCAGATCGTCGCCGACATGCCTGAGCCGCTGCACACTCTCATCATCACGTCGTACAACGACGCCTTGGTGCCGCTGTTCCTGTGGGTTGCCCCACTGGCAGTCCTCGGGTTCGTCTTCCTGTGCTTCCTGCCCAACACACCGCTGGCGCAGACCTTGAAGGCTGACCCTGCGAAACGCGAACTCGTGCGTGTCGGCGCAGACTCATCTGCCAGTCTGACCGACGGTTCCCAGAGTCGCACCGACTCATCCGATAGTCTGGCTGAGAAGGCTAGGCTGAAGGAGTCGACTCATGACGGTACTGACCATACTCAACGCTCCCGGGACGGAGATTCCGGATCAGCTCACTGACCTCGGTCGGAAGGAGGACGTCGAGCTGCGGATCGTCGAGGCCCAGGAGTTGGGCTCCGCTCTCCCCGGCACCGATGTCCTCCTACTCTGGGACTTCTTCTCGAAGGCGCTGCGCAGCGAATTCGGACACGCTGACAGCCTGAAGTGGATCCACGCGGCCGCGGCGGGGGTGGACTCGCTCTTGTTCGACGAACTCTCGGCTTCGGAGGTCGTGGTCACGAATGCACGTGGCATCTTCGATCGTCCGATCGCGGAATTCGTGCTCAACTACATCCTGATCCATGCGAAGAACTCGCTGCGATCACTTCAGGATCAACGGGAGTCCGTCTGGAACCGTAGATCGACCAAGAATCTGGCCGGATCCCAGGCACTGATCGTCGGCACAGGTTCGATCGGCCGGGAGATCGCCAGGGTCCTCAGCGCCCTCGACGTCAATGTCACCGGCGCCGGCAGCCACGCACGGACCGGAGACGCTGACTTCGGGAGCGTCGTCGACTCATCTCAACTGAGTTCTCACCTGTCCGGCGTCGACTGGGTCATCAACATCGCGCCGCTGACGGAAAGAACGAAGAACCTCTTCGACGCTGAGGTGTTCGCCGCCATGGACTCAAGCGCCTACTTCGTCAATGTCGGTCGTGGTGAGGGTGTTGTCACCTCCGACCTCGTCAACGCGCTCGAATCAGGCCAGATCGCCGGTGCAGGGCTCGACGTCTTCGACGAAGAGCCGCTGCCAGCCGAGCACCCCTTGTGGCAGGCCGACAACGTCATCGTCACCCCGCACATGAGTGGGGACACAGATGGATGGCGTACACGCCTGGCCGACCAGTTCGTCGACCTGTTCGAGAAGTACGCGGCAGGTGAGACGTTCCCGCATACGGTAGATAAGGCGGCGGGCTACGTACGATGACCGAGAAGTCAGACCATGCTGCTCAGCGGGCGTTCCTCGCTCAGGTTGTCAGCGAACTCATTGCGGTGCGCAGAGCACGACTGCTGAGCATGCTCGTGTTGGCCCTTGCCATGCTCGTGGCCGGTCTCGGCGCGGCGATGCAGGCGCAGGGGACCCGGGTGGACACGGTTCTGCTGTTCTCCGCATTCAGTCTCATCATGATCGGAATCGTCTGTGCGTTGGGTGCGATCATCGCGTGGACGAGGATCAATCGTGACGTCCTCGACTCAGTCGCCTCCGCCAGACCGGCCCGTGCCCGCGCACCCAGAAGCCGGAACGCGGGTATGGCTGTGGCGATCGGCTTTGCGGTGATCGGGCTTCTGTTCGGATGGATGCTGTTCTCGATGACACCGATCTTGGCAGTCGCGGTTGTCCTGGCATGTGCGATCCTGGCCTGTCTGGGACCTGTGTGGGCCAATGAACTCTCCAGCGCTGATGATCGCTTCGCCGTGATTCTCGACAGCGACGACGAGCTGGCCAATCGCTTCCGCACCTATACCCCGATTTGGCTTCACGACGCGTTCGAGAATGAGAAGGCAGACAGGGGCAGAGACCGACCCTGAACAGGTTCGCCGGTCACCGGTCGCTTACTGGCAGGGCATCTCGGCCGCAGTAGGAAGAAGAACAGCAGTAGGAAGAAGGGCACTCGAGGCGAGCCGACACTTTCAGACAGCGAAGCGCCCGCAGCCATTCAGGCTGCGGGCGCTTACGCATGAGATCAGATGGTCGGATCGATCCGATCAGGGGAACGCAGGAACGTCGACTCCGGCCATCTTCGCCACACAGCGAATGACTTGGCAGCTGTAGCCGAACTCGTTGTCGTACCACACGTAGACGACGACGCGGTCGTCATCGACGATTGTGGCGAGGCCATCGACGACGCCTGCTCGCTTCGATCCGACGAGGTCGCTGGAGACCAGTTCGGGGGAGGAGACGTAGTCGATCTGATTGCGCAGCGGCGAATTCATCGAGGTCTCACGCAGGAACCCGTTGAGCTCATCGACGCTCGTTGCATTCTCAAGGTTGAGGTTGAGAATGGCCATCGACACGTTCGGGGTGGGAACCCGGATCGCGTTGCCTGACAGCTTGCCTTTGAGCTCTGGCAGAGCCTTCGCCACGGCCTTGGCCGCTCCGGTTTCGGTGAGCACCATGTTGAGGCCGGCAGCGCGGCCACGACGGGAACCCTTGTGGAAGTTGTCGATGAGGTTTTGGTCGTTGGTGAATGAGTGCACCGTCTCGACGTGGCCGTTGCGGACCCCGTACTTGTCATGGAGAGCCTTGAGCACCGGGGTGATCGCGTTCGTGGTGCACGATGCGGCCGACATGACAGTATCGTCATCGAGAATGGCAGCGTCGTTGACACCGTAGACGATGTTCTTGACGTCGCCCTTGCCCGGTGCAGTGAGGATGACCTTCGAGGCGCCGGGGCACTCCAGATGCTTGGACAGACCTTCTTCGTCACGCCATTTGCCGGTGTTGTCAACGATGACGGCATCGTTGATTCCGTACTCGGTGTAGTCGACCTGCGAGGGATCGTTGGAGTAGATGACCTGGATCAGCGTTCCGTTGGCCTGGATCGTGTTGGCCTCTTCGTCGACGACGATGCTGCCATCGAAATTGCCGTGCACGGAGTCACGTCGCAACAGCGATGCGCGCTTGACGATGTCATCGTCGCTGCCCTTGCGCACGACGATTGCACGCAGGCGCATACCTGTGCCGCCAGCACGATCGATGAGGATGCGGGCCAGCAGACGGCCGATGCGACCGAAACCGTAGAGCACGATGTCCCGAACTGCACCGTCTTCGCCATTGGTACCCGCGACTGAGGCGAGTTCGGCGGAGAGGAAGTTCTCAACGGAGTCGGACTGCTCCTGCTGCTTCTGAATCAGACGACCCAAGTCGATTCGGGTGGGGCCCAGATCGAGCTCGCTCAGAGCCCGAACGATCTTCAGAGTCACCTCGATGTCAAGATCCTCGCCGAGGAAGTGGCGGGCGTAGCGATGAGCCTTGATCATTCCGATCACTGACTTATTCAGCAACGATCGGCCGAACAACGTCAGCAGCACGTCGTTCTCACGGTACAGGCGTCCGGTCAGTGGGATGAGTTCTTCGGCGGCAGTCTGCTTGTTCGCCCATTCGTTCAGGCGAGCCGTCGTTGCGTCAGTCAAAGGTCGTGTCTCCTCGGTCAGTTAGCGAATTCTCGCCCAGTCTAACGGGTTGTCTACTCGCGTTTCGTCTGGTGCTCGTCGAAGCGTCGGAATCCGAGCAGTGTGAGTGCGACGATGCCGGCGCCGGCCAGCAGCGCGCCCAGGCTCTGGATCTGGACGCGGGGCTCGACGAAGCGGTATTCGGGCGAGGAGTCCTCCTGGAGACGAGGTGGGTCCGCGGTTCCGATCCAGGCCGCGACGAACAGGATGATCCGGGCGAAGATATTCATCGTCAGCATGATCGCGATGATCGATCCGAACACACCAGCGGCCTTGTTGCCGGAGAAGATGTCGATGAGGACAGTGGCCAGGTTGATGAGAATCGTGAAGGCCACAGCACCGAGGAGCGAGCCCCTGATCTTGGCTCTCTTGCCCACAGGGTGGTCGGGCAGCATGGTGAAGAGGAACATGAAGATCAGCCAAGCGGCGCCCAGCGTGATGATGAACGGCACCACTCTGATGACCAATGACCCGAACCCGCCGAGGTGGAGCATCTCACTGATGGCCGATCCCAGACCGGTGCCGACGACGGTCAATGCCACCGTGAGCAGCAGGCCGATGATGAGTCCCAGGAGAGTTGCAACGTTGTTGAGGATCTTCTTGACGAATGACTTGTTGGGCACGACATCGTCGAAGTCTGCGTGCAGCTGTGCTCTCACTGCAGCACCGAGGTTGCCGATGAATCCCTGGCCCGTGTAGAGAGCGGCCAGGATGGCGATGATGCCGACCGACTGCCAGCTGGTGAGGAAGCTCTCCAGCTGTTCCGTCAGCGATGAGTTTCCGCCCACCCGCTTCTCGATCTGCTCGACAACCATCGGAAGAAGGTCCGGACGTGCAACGTCGAGAACGAAGCCCAGACTGGCGAAGGTGAACATCGCGATCGGCATGACTGCGAGGACCAGGAAGTAGGTGATGGCTGCACCGAACTGATTGCCCAGCCGATCGCCGAAGCGTTTGACGGCGCGCATCAGGTGGGCGGGTCCCGGCTGGTTGATAGCGGTGTGGCCGACTTCGGCGACCGTGTTGCGTGAGGCCAGTACTTTGGCTGGTGCCACTTCGTGCTCCTTCGATCTTGACCCGCAGGTGTCTGTTTCAACACTAGCCGCTGGGAGGGACCTGGGAGTGTTGGGCCGCGCCTGTAATCTAGACTTTTGCCCATGCCGACACCAATTTCGACAGTCCTGCCTACCGATCTGACGTTGTCGGCAGGCTCTTCAGCGGCAGACAATCTCAGCGGCTTCTCTGCCTGGGCCGTGAGGCTCATGGAGACGCTGGGCCCGATCGGTGTCGGCTTCTTGGTGTTCTTGGACAACATCTTTCCGCCGATTCCCAGCGAACTCGTGCTGCCGCTGGCGGGCTTCACCGCCAGCCAGGGAAGCATGAACATCGTTCTGGCGATCATCCTCGCCACAGCAGGCTCCGTCGTGGGTGCAGTCATCCTGTGGGCGCTGGGCAAATGGATCGGCCTTGAGCGCATCAGCCGCATTGCCGTGAAGATGCCGCTGGTCGATGTCGCTGACGTGCACAAGACGGTTGGATGGTTCGACAGGCACGGTGACAAGGCAGTCTTCTTCGGCCGGATGGTCCCCATCTTCCGGTCTCTGATCTCCATCCCCGCTGGCATGCGGAACATGTCGATCATCAAGTTCCTGCTGCTGACCACAGCTGGAAGCGCAATCTGGAACACCATCCTCATCGTCGCCGGCTTCTACCTCGGCGAGAACTGGTCGGTTGTGGAAACCTACGCAGGCTACTTCCAGACGCTGGTCATCGTTGCCGTGATCGTCTTCGTCGCGGTGTGGATCGTGATGAAGGTCCGCAAGCGCAGGAGGGCAAAGGCTGTACCGGGCACCGAGGCCAGCGGTGTTCACACAGAAGGCCGCGAGCGCACCGAAGGCCCAGCCGGTCTGGACGAGGCCTGAGTCCTCGGTCTGGGGGCTGAGCCATCGGCTCGCATCACTGCACGGTCTGCATCACTGCACGACCCGCAATCCTCGTTACAGCCAAGCGGCAGCGGTGTGCTCCTCCGGAACTTCCTCACCGGCGCGGACAGGTCCGGGGGCTGTGCCGTCGCCGAAGGGTGCGCCACCCAGCCTCTCTCGGCCATGAGGCGAGAGCCAACCGGCGAGATCGGGGCCCTTGGGAACGATCTGCGTCGGGTTCACATCGGCGTGGACGATGTAGTAGTGCTGTTTGATCTGAGTGAAGTCCACGGTGTCTCCGAATCCCGGAGTCTGGTAGAGATCGCGGGCATAGCCCCAGAGGTTCTCGAAGTCCCGCAGCGTCTGTCGATTGCACTTGAAGTGTCCGAAGTAGACGGGGTCGAAGCGAACCAGCGTGGTGAATAGACGGACATCCGCCTCGGTGATGGAGCCGCCCATGAGGTACCGGGAATTGCTCAGACGTTCCTCAATCGTGTCGAGTGCAGCGAACAGTCGGTCGAAGGCAGCTTCGTAGGCTTCCTGAGAGCCGGCGAAGCCACAACGGTAGACCCCGTTGTTGATCTCGGTGTAGATCAGGCGCATGACCTTCTCCATCTCCGCCCGAGACTCTTCGGGCCAGAGATCCGGGGCGCCCTCTCTGTGATAGTGCTTCCACTGAGTGGAGAAGTCCTCGGTGATCTGCGGGAAGTCGTTCGTCACGACAGCACCACTGGCGATGTCGACCATTGCAGGGACGGTGATCCCACGGGGGTAGTTCGGGAAGCGTGCGAAGAACGCCTGCTGCAGACGTTCGATGCCCAGCACTGGGTCGATTCCGCCGGGGTCGAGATCGAAGGTCCAGGACCGAGCGTCGTGCGTGGGACCCGGCATTCCGATGGAGATGACGTCCTCGAGGCCCAGCAGCCTGCGGACGATGATCGTCCGGTTCGCCCACGGGCAGGCGCGAGCGGCAATGAGCCGGTAGCGACCGGGTTCGACCGGCCACTGCGAGTCGGGATCGGCAAGGATCCGGTCTTCGATGTAGTTCGTGTCCCGGGCGAATTCCTCACCCTTGGCCACGTAGCTGTTCATCTGGCTGTTGTCATCGGACACGGTCCACTCCTTCGCTCAAGTGCCACAGTAGTCTCCTTTGAATCCCAGGCTACGTCTCCTTGCGGGCCTGCGTCGCCTCGCCGGCTGTGGTCAGTCGGCGTAGAGACCGTCGATGTCGGCGGCGAAGTCCTTGCCGACGAGGTGACGCTTGACCGACTGCTTTGCCGATAGGTAGCCGTTGTCTTCGCTGAGTTCGACGGGCAGGATCGTGAACTTCTTGATGCCCTCCGCCCGTGACACGGTTCTGTTGACGTTCTCGACTGCCTGCTCGATGGTGGCTCTCACGGTTTCGTCGGCAGAAGCCTGGCGCAGGTCCATCTCCGGCAGATCATGATTCTTCAACCATGTCGGCAGCATCTCAGAGTCGAGGAAGATGAGCGCGGAGATGAACTTCCGGTTGTCACCGACGACGACGGGCTGGCCGATGAGCGGGTGGCGGCGCAGTGCATCTTCGAGAGGTGCCGGCGCGATGTTCTTGCCGCTCGACGTGACGATGAGCTCCTTCTTGCGGCCACTGATCGTGAGGTAGCCGTCCTCGTCGAGAGAACCGAGGTCGCCGGTGGCGAACCATCCGTCGTGGAATTCCTTGTCGGTGGCCTCGGGATTGTTCCAATATTCGCGGAAGACGGGGACGCCCTTGGCCAGAATCTCTCCATCGGGTGCGATCGCCACGCTGACACCGGGAAGGGGGACGCCGACGGTGCCGATCTTGGACTTCTCCGGCACATTGACAGTGATCGGGGCGGTCGTCTCAGTCAGGCCGTATCCTTCGAGGACGACGAGGCCGACTCCGCGGAAGAAGTGGCCGAGGTGGGCACCGAGGGGGCCGCCGCCGGATACCGCTGCACTGACGTTGTTGCCCATGACCGTACGGAGCTTCGAATACACGAGCTTGTCGAAGAGCGCATGCTGCAGCTTGAGCGCGACCGGGACCTTGCCGGCATCCGTGGCCTTGGAATAGGAGACCGCGACCTGTTCTGCTCGACGGAAGATCTTCTCCTTGCCGCCGGACTGGGCCGTCGCCAGTGCCGAGTTGAAGACCTTCTCGAAGACACGAGGAACTCCGAGGATGAACGATGGACGGAAGCTGGCAAGCGCGTCGGTGAGCTTGGTCAGGTCGGACTGGTGGGCCAGCAGAGCGCCGGAGCTGATCGCAAGGACCTCGATGAAGCGGGCAAAGACATGTGCCTGCGGCAGGAACAACAGGGCGCGCATGCCTCCGGTGAAGATCTCGGGGATCTGCTCCTGAGCAGCCTGCACCGTCTGCACGAAGTTCCCGTGTGTGAGGACGCAGCCCTTGGGCTTGCCGGTGGTGCCGGAGGTGTAGATAAGAGTGGCGACCGATTCGCCGGTGACCTGTGAGCGCTGAGCTTCGAGGGCGTCATCGCTGATCTCTCGCCCGGTCGTTTCGAGCTCGGCGAAGGCTCCTTGGTCCCACACCCACAGCTGTGGAGCCGCGATGCCGGCGGCGGCCGCGGCGGCTTCGACCCGGTCCGCATGCTCACGTGTGCTGACAAGACCTCGGCCGACTTCAGCATCTTTGATCATCCAGGCCAACTGGTCTTCGGAAGAAGTGTCGTAGAACGGAACCGAGATCGCGCCGGCGAACCACACGGCGTAGTCGCTGAGCGTCCATTCGAAGGAGGTGGGACCGAAGATCGCGATTCGGTCCCCGACCTCGACCCCGGAAGCAATGAGTCCCTTGGCTGCTGTGCGGACCTGGGTGAGGAATTCGCCGGCGCTCACTTCCTCCCAGCCGTTCTCAACTGGTTTGGCCAGCAACGGCAGATTCGTGTCCTCGGCGACCTTCGCGAGGAAGACATCGGTCGTCGATGACGTCGTATCAACCTTGAAGTCGACGACCGGGGTCGTGGATTGGGGCATTGTCGCTGGGCTCATGAGGTCTCCTTCGTGACGTAAGTTACTGCCCGGTTATCCTACTGGTCTGGCGTTGTGAGGTGAAATCGCTCACGTTTGGAGGCTCAAAACCACTTCACACCTCTATCTGGCAGTCTAGCCAAGTCGAAGCAGGGAATGTTCAGAGTACGATGGTCGAAACCCGCTCACGCCCAGTCAGTGAAGGAAGGTAATGACGACGAATCCTGAGGAGACCGGTTTCCGCTATGACGCGGTGCTGGCCGAGAAGATCGAGAAGTCATGGCAGCGCACATGGGAACAGGCGGGAACTTTCCACGCGCCGAACCCCACCGGCGATCTGAGCCGGGCTGACGGAAGTCTCGATCGACAGGATTCGGAGTCTGCCTATGCTCCGCCACAGACTCTCGGTGAGCGTGAATCCCTCTACATCATGGACATGTTCCCCTACCCTTCAGGGGTGGGACTGCACGTCGGCCACCCCCTGGGATACCTGGGCACGGACGTCTACGGCCGCTATCAGCGGATGCGCGGGCACAACGTCATGCATGCTCTGTCCTATGATGCCTTCGGGCTGCCCGCCGATCTGTACGCGGTTCAGACGGGGCAACACCCACGCATCACGACGGATGCGAACATCAAGAACATGACACGTCAGCTGCGTCGGCTGGGGCTTGCCCACGACGCACGCCGCAGCTTCTCGACCACCGACGACGACTTCGTCCGGTGGACCCAGTGGATCTTCCTGCAGATCTTCAACTCCTGGTACGACCCGGAGGCAGCCACCGAGGGAGAGGATTCCGTCGGTGCCGCACGGCCGATCTCTACACTGGTCGAGGCATTCGAGCAGGGAACCAAACAGACACCTGACTCTCGTCCCTGGGCCGAACTGAGCCCGGCGGAGCAGGAGGACATCCTGCAGGACTACCGCTTAGCCTACGTCTCGGAATCCCCGGTCAACTGGTGCCCGGGGCTGGGCACAGTGCTCGCGAACGAGGAAGTTACGGCCGAGGGACTGTCCGAACGTGGCAACTTCCCTGTCTACACCCGCCGTCTGCGGCAGTGGAACATGCGCATCACCGCCTACGCAGACCGCCTCATCGACGACCTGGACGACTTGGATTGGCCTTCGGCCGTTCGCAGTATGCAGGTCAACTGGATCGGCCGCTCCAAGGGCGCCCTGCTGCGCCTGCCTGTGGCCGAATCAGATACTCAGGTCGAGGTCTACACGACCCGTCCGGACACGCTCTTCGGCGCCACCTATCTTGTCCTCAGCCCAGAGCATCCGCAGGTCGCTGAGCTGACTGCAGCTGAGTGGGATGAGCAGACGCCCGATTCGTGGCGCGGTGGTCAGCCCAGCCCCGCCGAGGCGATCGCCTCCTACCAGCGGGACGCGGCGGCGAAGACTGACGCGGATCGTCAGCAGAGCAAGGAGAAGACCGGAATCTTCACCGGTTCCTATGCGATCAATCCTGCGACCGGGGAGCAGATCCCCGTCTTCGTCGCCGACTATGTGCTGATGGGCTATGGCACCGGCGCGATCATGGCCGTTCCGGCGGAGGATGCTCGTGACTGGGACTTCGCGAAGTCCTTCGGACTGCCCTATGTGCGCACGGTGCAGCCTCCAGCCGACCACGATGAGGACACTCCCTTCACCGGCGCCGGGGTGATGATCAACTCCGCCAACGACAAGATCGACATCAACGGTCTCGAAGTCGATGCGGCGAAGGCGACGATCACCGACTGGCTGGCCAGCCAGGGTCTGGCCACCGAGTCGACCCAGTACCGACTGCGGGATTGGCTGTTCTCACGCCAGCGCTATTGGGGCGAACCGTTCCCGATCGTCTACAACGAGGCTGGCACCCCCATCGCACTGCCCGATTCCATGCTGCCGGTAGAGCTGCCGGAGGTCGACGACTTCGCACCTCGGACGTTTGCCGCCGACGATGCTGACAGTCATCCGGAACCTGCACTGGGGCGCAATCGCGACTGGGTCGAGGTCGAACTCGACCTGGGCGATGGTCCGCAGAGGTACTACCGCGAGACGAACACGATGCCCAACTGGGCCGGATCGTCCTGGTACCAGCTGCGCTACGCCGATCCGCACAACAGCGATCGTATCGTGGACCCGGTCAACGAGAACTACTGGATGGGTCCACGCGAATCCAAGCCGCGCGGCGGCGCCGACCTCTACGTGGGCGGTGCCGAGCACTCGGTTCTGCATCTTCTCTACGCCCGGTTCTGGCACAAGATCCTGTTCGACCTGGGCCACGTCACCTCGTCGGAGCCGTTCCATCGTCTGGTCAATCAGGGCTACATCCAGGCCTACGCCTACACCGACTCACGTGGGGTCTACGTTCCCGCCGCCGAGGTGGAGGAGAGGACCGATGACAAGGGCGAGTCGAGCTTCTGGTACGACGGTTCGCAGGTCAACCGTGAGTACGGCAAGATCGGCAAGTCGCTGAAGAACTCCGTCTCTCCCGATGAGATGTATGACGCGTACGGTGCAGACACATTCCGCGTCTATGAGATGTCGATGGGACCGATCGAACAGGCTCGCCCCTGGGAGACGCGTGCCGTCGTCGGCGCGCAGAGGTTCCTGCAGCGCGTGTGGCGTCTGTTCGTGGATGAGACCACCGGTGAGTCCGTCATCAGGGACGGTGCGGCCGATCCGGAGACGCTCAAGGTCCTTCACCAAGTCATCGACGGCGTCCGAGACGATATGGACCACCTGCGCTTCAACACCGCGATCTCGAAGCTGATCGTGCTCACGAATCATGCGACGAAGCAGGGTGGAGCCACGGCCGACGTGCTCGAACCGCTGGCGATCATGCTCTCGCCCTTCGCGCCGCACCTGGCCGAAGAGCTGTGGACGAAGCTGGGACGCACATCGACGGTGACCTATGCGACCTTCCCCATCGCGGACCCACAGCACCTGGTCGCCGACCAGGTCACCTGTGTAGTCCAGGTCAAGGGCAAGGTGCGTGCCAGGCTCGAGGTCGATCCCGATATCTCGGCAGAGGATCTGGAGAAGCTGGCACTGGAATCACCGAATGCCCTCAAAGCGCTCGACGGGGCCGGAGTGCGCAAGGTCATCGTTCGTGCGCCCAAATTGGTCAATATCGTCCCCGACGCCTGAGCGTCGGCGTCTGCCCGGAAGGGTTGGAAACATATGTCAATGGAAGCTACTCGGGATGAGATCCGGCACACCCTGGGTGTGAGGCCGACAATCGATCCGGCGACGGAGGTCGCTCGGCGTGTCGAATTCCTTGTCGACTACATCCTGACAACGGGCGTCAGAGGCCTGACCTTGGGTATCAGCGGCGGCCAGGACTCGACCCTGGCCGGACGCCTGTGCCAATTGGCGGTCGAGGAGCTGCGTCGGCGGGGAGCGAGAGCGGAATTCTGGGCGATCCGTCTGCCGCATCACGTTCAGGCCGATGAGAGTGACGCTCAGGATGCAATGGGTTTCATCCGCGCCGACCACGAAATCGTCATCAACATCGGTTCGGCCACAGACGCAGCGGCCGCGGAATATGAGAACGCCACCGGAGACGCCATCACCGACTTCGGCAAGGGCAACGTCAAGGCACGGATGCGGATGGTCGCTCAGTTCGAGCTGGCGGGGGAGAAGCGGCTCCTTGTCGCGGGCACCGATCACGCTGCCGAGGCGGTCACCGGCTTCTTCACCAAATTCGGCGACGGCGGTGTCGATGTGGTGCCGCTGGCCGGGCTGAACAAGCGGCAGGGACGAGCACTGCTTGCCCACCTCGGCGCGCCCGAGCACCTAGCGCACAAAGCTCCGACAGCGGACCTGCTCGATGACGAACCTGGCCAGACTGATGAGTCGTCACTGGGGCTCAGCTATGACCAGATCGACGACTTCCTCGAGGGCAGAGACATCGACAAGTCCGCGGCTGCGACACTCATCGAGAAGTACCGTGCCACCGAGCACAAACGTCGGACTCCGGTAACACCGACCGATTCGTGGTGGATCCGCCACTGACTCGGCGCCACTGATTCGGCTCAGGCGACGAGTCCGAGTTCCAATGCTGTCTGGTTGAATTCCCACCGAGCGGAGACGAACCTGTCGCCCAAGCTCTCGCCGCGGCTGCGTGCTTCTGTGTACTCTCGCCAGCCACCCTTGCGGGTGTCACCTGGACGGATCTCTCGCTTCGTCATATCGTCGGCCAGCGGCCGCGTCTCTTCGTTGACCCAGATCGAGAGAGCCTCGGCCGCGCGATAGAGATTCATGAACGCGGTGTGCGAGCGTGAATTGTCGAAGCTGGACTTCGAGAATTCCTGCCTGAACGTGTGCAGCGGCTCGAGTTCGTCGACTTCGAGCGCCCCGTAGGTCGCGTCAAGACGCAGCGACTGCACCAGACCGGCAGAATCCGGGAGCAGGTCCAGGATCCGCTGTGCTCGCTCTTCGTCGGGCAGCGCAGTGACCTCTTCGTCGACGGGGGTCAGTCCCAGCGTGTCGAGGCGCCCGCGCTCGGTGCTCAGCAGCTGGCGCAGGGAATCGATCTGTGTCTGCGCCCGTCGCCACTCCCCATGGAACATAAGCAGGGCCCCGATGACGCCCAGGCACAGAACGAGGCCGAGGATCCAGGCGAACGGATGCAGTCCGGGCACAGCGAAGACCACGATGCCCAGAACGCTGAGCACCGCGAATGTCACGGCTGCCGGTGAGTTGGTCAGGAAATCAAAGAAACGCTTCACAATTCCAAGGGTACTGTTTCAACCTGCAGATATCGTGGAACCTAGTGGCATATAGTGTGGCTGAAACGCCGGGACGAAGCAGGGAGAACACGGGTTGAAGATTTCAGTCATCGGGTGCGGATACTTGGGTGCTGTGCATGCGGCGGCTATGGCATCACTGGGACACGAGGTGGTCGGCGTCGACGTCGACGCAGACAAGATTGCGGCGCTGACCTCTGGTCGGCCGCCGTTCTTCGAACCGGGCCTGAGTGAATTGCTGGTGAAGGGTCAGAATCTCGGCAGTCTCGAGTTCACCACCGATGTCTCGCGTGTCGCGGATTCGGCGATCCATTTCGTGTGTGTCGGGACTCCGCAGAAGCCCGGGGAGTTCGCAGCCGATGTCACGTTTGTCGATGCCGCAGTAGATTCGCTGGTTCCCCACCTGACTTCGACGTCTGTGGTTGTGGGTAAGTCCACGGTTCCTGTCGGCACCGCTGAGCGTCTGGCCTCTGTGCTGGCTCCCACGGGTGCGTCTCTGATGTGGAATCCGGAGTTCCTGCGTGAGGGCCATGCAGTTGAGGACACACTGCACCCGAATCGTCTGGTCTACGGCGTAGCTGAGGGCGAGTCCGGCGAGCGGGCCACAGCAGTCCTCGACGAAGTGTATGCGACGATGCTGGCGGACCAGACCCCGCGAATGGTCACAGACTTCGCGACGGCCGAGCTGGTCAAGACCGCTGCGAACTCGTTCCTGGCCACGAAGATCTCGTTCATCAATGCTATGGCTGAGCTGTGCGAAGCCTCGGGCGCGGATGTGACTCAGCTGGCGGATGCGATCGGGATGGATGATCGCATCGGACGGAAGTTCCTCAATGCCGGACTCGGCTTCGGCGGTGGGTGTCTGCCCAAGGACATCCGTGCATTCATGGCGCGTGCCGGTGAGCTGGGGGCTGACCAGGCGGTGGCGTTCCTGCGTGAGATCGATTCGATCAACATGCGTCGGCGTGTGCGCATGGTCGACATTGCCCGGGATACTTTGGACGGCTCGTTCATCGGGAAGAAGATCACGGTCCTCGGTGCCGCGTTCAAACCCAACAGCGACGATGTCAGGGATTCGCCTGCTCTGGCGGTGGCGCGGCTGATTGCGACGCAGGGCGGTGTGGTTACGGTGACGGATCCGCAGGCGATCGACAATGCCGCACGATCGTTTCCCGAGCTGAACTACGTGGCTGATGCCTCTCAGGCGCTGGCTGGTGCCGATGCGGTGCTGCTGCTGACGGAGTGGCAGGAATATCGGGATCTTGATCCGGTCGCCACGGCGTCGCTGGTGGCGGGCAAAGTCCTCATCGATGGCAGGAATGTGCTGACTCCGCAGGTGTGGCGCTCAGCTGGATGGACATATCGGGCTCTGGGCCGTCCATGAGGATCGGCCTGGTCACTGATTCGACGGCCCAGCTGTCGGATGCAGAGGAAGCCACGCTGCGTGAGATCACCGGTGATCTCTTCGCCGTCGTTCCCCTGACGGTGCTCGTCGGAGGGGTCGCCTTCACCGACGGGGAACTCGCCGCTGGAGACCTGTGCCGGAAGATGGACGAGGGCGCCGAGGTGTCGACGTCCATGGCGACACCTGCTCAGTTCGCGAACGCCTATGCGACGTTGCTTGATCATGGTGCCGAGTCGATCATCACCGTGACCATTTCCGGAGATCTCTCCGGGACCCGCGACTCGGCCGTGGCCGCAGCACAGAACGAAGAGTCGCTGATCAATGTCGTCGACTCCCGAACCACCTCGGCGGGACTGGCCGGTGCTCTGGCGATCGCGGCCGCCGGAATCTCGCAGGGACACGACGTGGCATCGATCGCCGGCACAGTCGCCGACTGGTGCGCTGACGAGACTCGAACCGCATTCGCTCCGGAGACCTTGGAGCACCTGCGCCGAGGTGGTCGCATCGGCGCCGCCTCCTCACTGCTGGGCCGAGCCCTGCAGATCGTTCCGGTGCTTGGACTCAACGCTGGTGTCGTCGCTCCTGTCGCGAGGGTCCGGACACGCACGAAGGCACTGGAGCGCATGGTTGCGCTGGCCGGTGAAGCCGCGACAGAGATCGACTCCGATGAGCAGGACGTCTACGTGGAGATCCAGCACGCGGACGGTGAACCCTCCCACCCCGATGTGGTCATGCTGCGCGAGCAGATCGAAGGTGCCGGTCTGCCGACGACGTTTCGAACCTTGTCGACCATCATCACCGCCCACGTCGGCTCCGGCACGATCGGTATCACGGTCCAGACCAGACCCTGATCTCCTTACCGCAGGGCCACTCACGTTCGTTGAACTGTGGACGACGGTCCGACTCATGTGCGTTTGAGGTGTGGACCGGCGAACGGTTTCCACAGGCGGCATTTCGGCCCTGGTGCGATCGAAGCAGCTGCCCTTAGCTTGTCGACATGGCTGTCTCTCCCGATGATCGCTTCGCAGGCCTCATCAACTCCAGCGCCGAACGCGGCGGATGGGTCCCAGGAGACGTCTTCGGAAGCGACAGCGAAGGCGAAGAGGAGCCGGTCGAGCCGCGCCGGGTGCGTCTGCCGATCCTCGTCGCGGTGACCGTCGCTACCATTGCTGTGCTCGTCATGGCCTTTCTCATTCTTCGCCCGGCCCCACAGCCTGCCGCCACTGGGGTCCAGGAGGGTTCGGCCTCCGGCGGAGGAGCGACCTCGACCGAGACGAAGGCGGGGGCATCTCCAGGACAGAACCAAGCTGCTGCAGACGAAGCCACGCCGGCAGTCCAGAGCGTCGATCCCGGCACGGTCGTCGTCCATATCACCGGGGCGGTGAAGAGACCCTCAGTCGTGACCCTGAGCGCTGGAGCTCGAGTCCAGGACGCCGTGGAGAAGGCAGGCGGACTGAAGGAACAGGCGGATGCGGAGGCTATCAACCTCGCTCGCATCCTCCAAGACGGCGAGCAGATCCACATCCCCGCCCACGGAGAGGAAGCAGAACCCGGAAGCGCCGATCCCGGCAGTGCCGAATCGAAGGCGGCAGGGGGCGCAGGGACCGGCAGTGAGGGAGGAGACAGCGCAGCTGGTGCTCCCGGCAGCGGAGCAGCCAGCGCGGCCGGTGCCTCCGACGGTGGGGCTGCAGAGCAGGGCGCACAGGTGGATCTCAATACGGCTGATCTCGCGACTCTGGAGACGCTGCCGGGAGTCGGACCGGTGACGGCCGAGTCGATCATCGCCTACCGCGAAGTACAGCCCTTCACCAGCATCGAAGATCTGCTGCTTGTCCAGGGGATCGGACCCAAGACATTCGAGAGCCTCAAAGATCGTGTCTCGGTCGGATAGGGCCCGGCGAGAGCGAGCGAACTGTTCGAAGGCTCAGTGGGTGAGAGATCGTTGGAGAGCCGTACTCAACTGGGCGCGCTCGGCTGCGAAGGTCTGGCCAGGATCCGTTCGCCTGCTCATCTGCGCGCTGGGTCTGTGGATCACCGCGCTGGTGGCTCCAGGGCCATGGGCGCTCCTCGCCGCTCCGCCCCTTGTCGGTCTCGGCTTCCTCTGCCTGCGCAGACACCACCACCTGGGAGTGCTCCTCATCGTGTTCGCGTGTCTGTTCTCGGTTCAGACCGCCATGCTCGGTGCCGGCCGCGGAACTGAAGAAGTCACCGATGTGGAGGGCATCGTGGTCGGACACAGCCAACCGGGGGCTTCTGGCTGGTCTCGACTCACGGTGCTGACATCGACAGGACTCACCGAGGTGCTCAGCCCCTCCACGCCTTCCGATGGTTCGCACGTGTCCATGCGCACAGAAGCTCTCGACGACATCCGCATCAGCAGCAATGAAGCGACGGTCCTGCGCACACCGAACAGGCTGTGGCAGTGGCGAGGAGACCTGCGCATGCAGCTGCGGCAGGATTCCCTGGCCTCAGGACACAGCGGCGGTGCACTGCTGCCGGGCCTCGTGGTCGGTGACACCGAGCCTCAGGATGCACGGATGGAAGACGATATGCGTGTGGTGTCCCTGACTCACATTTCGGCTGTTTCAGGCAGCAATGTCACGATTGTCAGTCTCGGCGCCGGACTGTTGGCCGGACTGTGCGGGGCCGGTCCTCGAACTCGCGTCGGTCTCGGGGTTCTCACTTGCATGGGGTATGTGTTCGTGGTGGGGTTCGAACCCAGCGCCATCCGTGCCGCGGGTATGGCGATCGCGGTCGCCTTCGTCTTCCTCCGTGGGGGAGGGATTTCACCGGTGGCGGTGATGAGCTCGACCGTGTGCATCCTGCTCACCGTTGTCCCTGTGCTGGCGACCTCGGTAGGCTTCGTGCTCTCCGTCGTCTCGACCGCTGCAATCATGTTCGTCGTCCCGATCATTCTGCGGCGACTGAGCCTGCGCCTGTCGATGGTCCCCGCCATCGTCCTCAGCGCCCTCATCGTGCCCCTGGTCGCCCAACTGGCCTGCACCCCGGTCCTCGTGGCCATCGACCCCCGGATAGGGCTGTGGTCGGTGGCGGCGAACGCTCTGGCCGCGCCCGCAGTCCTGCCCGCCACTGTCCTCGGGTTCCTATCGCTGGTATGCGGGGGAGTCGGTCTCGTCGGAGTCCCCGGACTGCTGTGGTGTGCTCAGCTTCCTGCCTGGCTCGGCTCGCTGTGCGCATGGTGGATCGTGGCCGTTGCCAGGATCTGTGCCGGACTGCCCGGAGCTGCGCTCGACTGGCCCGAACCGCCGTGGGGGACACTGGCCGCGCTCGGACTCCTCATCGTGCTGGGTGCAGGTTCCTGGCTGTTGGTGCGCAGAAGGCTGTGGGGAGTCCCGGTCGTCGTCCTCTGCATCTGCCTGACCGCACTGATCATCGTGGTCGGTCGGACGAAGCCACCGGCACACGATTGGTTGGTGATGATCTGCGATGTCGGGCAGGGATCGGCAACACTGATCAACCTCGGCGAGGGCCGCGGCCTCGTCATCGACACAGGGAAGGACCCGAAGCCCGTCGATGTGTGCCTCGACGAGGGCGGGATCGAGGAGTTCGATCTCCTCATCTCCCACTTCGACGCCGATCACAGCGCCGGGTATGCCGGAACCACTTGGTCGCGGACCCTGCACCGCCTATGGGTGTCTACCAACGTCAGCGGGGGAGAGGCGATGCACAGCATTGTCGAGGACACCGGCGCCGAGGTGGTCACGACAGCGCGTGGACGCACGTTCGACGCCGGTGGGGCCCAGATCGAGGTGCTCTGGCCACCTGCGCGAGAGACCGCGGGGGCAGAGGAGAACGCGGGAGCAGAAGAGACCGCAGGAGCAGCAGAGACCGCAAAGACAGAGGGGACCGAAGTGCGCAATGACGACTCACTGGTCCTCCGGGTCGAACAGAAGGGACTGCGCTACCTTGTCCCCGGCGACATCGGAGAAGACGAACAGTTCATCGTCGCCCAGAATCTCGAACCCGTCGACCTGCTCATCGCACCCCACCATGGCTCCTCCGACCTGTCGGAAGACTTCTTCACTGCTGCAGGCGCTCGCCTCGGAGCGATCTCAGTGGGGGAGAACAGCTACGGCCATCCCACCCCACGAGCCCAACGAGCCTTCGGGCCCGTCCCGGTTCTGCGCACCGACCTCTGCGGCACCATCGCCATCTATGCAAACGCGCAATACAGTACGGGGCGAAGCTGTGGCGGTGATGGACAGTGACTCCCGCGGTAGGCTCCGGTGACCGAGGCACATCGAGTCCGTGGCTAACGATAGGCTGGGCGCATGGCAGTGAAGAAGACCCTGATCCCGTGGAGTTCCGCGAAGCCCGCGCCCGTAGTGATGATCTCCGGAAACGAGCCTGTGCTCATCCGCATGGCCAAGGATCGGATCGTCACTGCCGCGCGGAAGTCCGACCCGGAGGAGATCGAGTTCGACGCCGCCGGATACCAGGGTGGAGAGCTGCTCATGGCCGCCTCGCCCTCATTGTTCTCCTCCTCCAAACTCATCGTCGTCGACAGCGTCGAGAAGTGTTCGGAGGCGTTCTTGGCAGATGCGCTCGCCTACCTCGATGAGCCCAATGACGATGCCGTCGTCCTGCTTCTTCACGGAGGCGGCAACCGCGGCGCCAAATTGGTCAAGAAGATCGAGTCGAACGGATTCCCCCGGGTCGATGCTGCGCCGCTGAAGAACGAGAGCGACCGCGCCAAATTCGCCCAAGGACGATTCAAGGCTGCGAAGAGGCAGATCGACGAATCAGGGATGGCCGCGCTCATGTCTGCACTCGGGGCCGACCTGTCCGAACTCAATGCCGGAGTCGACCAGCTCATCGAGGACACCGACGGAACCATCACCGCGCAGATCGTCGACCAGTACTACGGCGGACGAGTGGAGGCCACCGGCTTCAAAGTCGCCGACGCCGCAGTCGGAGGTGATGCGAAGAGCGCGCTGAGCCTCCTGCGCCACGCACTGTCGACCGGGTCCGACCCGGTGCCCCTGGTTGCCGCGGTCGCGATGAAGCTGCGATCGATGGCCAAGGTCCAGGGATTCTCGGGATCGAGCGGCGAGCTCGCCTCGGAGCTGAAGATGGCTCCCTGGCAGGTCGATCGTGCCCGGCGCGAGGTGCGCCGGTGGAACGAAGTCGCCTTGGGGCAGTCATTGATCGCGGCAGCCGAAGCTGATGAGGCCGTCAAAGGCGGAGGCCGTGACCCGGTCTATGCGGTCGAATGGTTCGTCTCCGAAGTCTGCCGGTTGGCTCGTCAGCGCTGAGCGGTGAAGAGTCTCTGAGCGGAGTACAGACTCTGAATGGTGAATAGTTGAGGGGCCCGATCCAAACGGATCGGGCCCCTCGAAGCTATAGCCTCAGTGATCGACTCAGAGAGCGTTGATCTGCGTGGCCATGCGCGACTTGCGGTTCGCAGCGTTGTTCTTGTGCAGAACACCCTTCGAAACGGCCTTGTCGAGCTTACGGGCGGCAACAGCATAAGCCTGCTGTGCTTCGTCCTTGTTGCCGGCAGCAATGTTCTCGCGGACGACGCGGATATGTGACCGAACCTCGGACCGCACAGCCTTGTTGCGCTGGCGAGCCTTCTCGTTGGTTTCAATCCGCTTGATCTGTGACTTGATATTAGCCAATTTCAACACTCTTTCGTGTTAGTGGAACATGGTCGTGAGGGCACACCTGACCGACATACTCATCTCCGCGGGGAAACACATCGATGATATCGAGCCTGATGGCATCTTCACCCGACCTCAGCGAGACACACGCCTTTGATGAAGATACTTTCTCAACGATACAGGCTGATTCCGTCAGGCAGAAATTCAATCCGCGTGAATCACGCGAGCGAGCATCAGCTGTCTACGTGTGTGATGGCGAGGATACTGCCAGCCGGGTCCTCGATCACCGCGAACTGATCATTGTGAACAAGAACCTTGCCGCCCAGAGCGGTGCATCGTTGCGCGCTGACTGCGACATCGGCGACGTTGATGTATACGAGCCAGACAGGCGGAAGCGATGCATTCGCGCCGCGCCGGTGGCATATACCGCCGACATAGTCAGCACCGTCTGCAGTCTTGAGGAAGTAGTCGGAGTAGCCTTCCATGTCCCACTCTTCGACAGTCCATCCGATCACATCTGTGTAGAAATCACGGAGTGGGCCAGCCTCCGGGACTGTCAGGTCCGCGGAAACGATGGTGCCTATCCTGTGACTGTCCATGATCGAATTCTCAGTGGGGGAGACGATCCTGTCAATGCTTTGTGCTGATGGACGAGCAGGCTCAACCGGCGGCGACGTTCCTGCCGATCTGCTCGAAGATCTCGCGCGGCATGATCGATCCTTCTCGACGGATGGACTGCGGATCGAGTCGGATCACACGGTCGAGACGAATCTCGGAGGGCCTGCCGTGCGAGTCCCAATCGCCGCTGCCGATGTTCATCCACCGGGCATGGCGGTCTTCGCGAACCTCTCCGACTCCACCGGAAATGTGGTCCTGGCTGGTGAGCATGAGCGCGAGCACCCAGCGACCGTCCTTGCCCACGACCAGGGAAGGGCGATCCTTGCCCTGGGAATGGTCTTCTTCGTAGGGGACCCATCCCCAGACGACCTCTCCCGGATCGGCATCACCGTCGAGATCGGGTGAATAGGTGACATTGACCGGGCCGCGGTAATCACCCGGGTAGTCGCTCTGACCCGCCGAGGCGGGGTCGGATGACCGTGCATCTGCCCCACCAGTTCCACTTCTTCCAGGACCATTCGGGCGCGGGCCCGACCCCTGCGGGCCCGCTTTCTTCTTCGCCTGTGATTCCTTGAGGAATTTGAAGCCTTCGTTGACGCCGATCTTGACGACGCGATTGACCAGTGATTTCCAACTCATGGTCACTAAGCCTAATCGACGTAGCTCAGGACCGCCTCGACCGGAAAGTGGTCGGAGGGGTATTCGCCGTCAGCAGAGAAGGTGTTGATCCGGGTCGACACGGTCCGCAGGTCCGATGAGGTCAGGATCCAGTCGATCCGGCCATCCCCGTCCTTCGGGCCCTTGTAGCGGTGGAAGGTGCCGATGTTCTCACCCGGGACGATTGCCCCGGTGTCGGTGAGTCCCAGCTCAGTGCAGAAATAGTTGTAGACGGGGGAGCCCGTGGCGACGTTGAAATCTCCTGTGACCACGCACGGACCGGTGGCCGCGGCGAGATGGCCGGCCATGATCTTCCCTGATTCCAGACGAGCCTCTTCGGACTTGTGATCGAGGTGAGTGTTGAGCAGGCGTAGCGACTGCCCGGCGAGACGATCCCGAAAATCGACCACTGTCAGCGTCCGGGCGTGGGAGACACCCCAGGATTCGGAGGCGACCGTCTCCGGATGTTCGGACAGCCAGCTGATGTCGACGGTGTCGACGTCGAATCGCGATGAGTCGTAGATGACCGCGGTGAACTCACCCGAATTGCCGCCCGAATGTCCCTCACCCAACCAGATGTACTCACCGGGAAGCAGGCTGATGAGTGTCTCGAGCTGATCGAGCTCACCCTCCTGCGTGCCGATAATATGAGGGTGAGCCTGGGTGATGAGCTCGGCGGCGATGGGCAGGCGCTTGGCCACGGGATGGCCGTCCATCGCCGGATATCTGAGGTTGAAGCTCATGATCGAGAAATCGCTCATGGCTCAATCTTCGCCGATCGCCGTCGAATGTGCAGGATCGGCACCGGGATTCTCAGTGAGTTCGAGTCGGAGATAAGAAGCTGGGCTCGCATGCACCGGGGTGCGGAGGATTCCAGTCTGGTGCGCAACCCATGGAACAATGGAAGTTCTGGTCTGTCGAAGGAAGTCTGTCGAAGGAAGGGCGTTCATGTCACCTCAGGTGAAGCCGCAAGCACTCGAACGGATTTCGCCGTCCGCTACATCACCCGAGTTGATCCGCAATTTCTGCATCATTGCTCACATCGACCATGGAAAGTCGACCCTGGCCGACAGGATGCTCCAGGTCACCGGGGCGGTTCAGCCGCGCGATATGCGAGCTCAGTACCTCGACCGGATGGACATCGAACGCGAACGCGGAATCACGATCAAGTCCCAGGCCGTGCGCATGGCCTGGGAGAACGAGGGCACTCCCTTCGCTCTCAACATGATCGACACTCCGGGGCACGTCGACTTCAGCTATGAGGTTTCCAGATCCCTGGCTGCCTGTGAAGGTGCGCTCCTTCTCGTCGACGCAGCACAGGGCATCGAAGCCCAGACTCTGGCCAACCTCTACATGGCCATGGAGAACGATCTCGCGATCATTCCCGTCCTCAACAAGATCGACCTCCCCGCCGCACAGCCCGAGAAGTACGCGGAAGAGCTGGCCAACCTCATCGGCTGCGAACCCGAGGACTGTCTGCTGGTGTCGGGCAAGACCGGTGAAGGTGTCGACGCAGTCCTCGATCGCATCATCTCGGACATTCCTGCTCCTGTCGGCGACGCCGATGCGCCGGCTCGAGCCATGATCTTCGATTCCGTCTACGATACGTACCGGGGGGTCGTGACCTATGTGCGCCTCATCGACGGTTCGCTGCATCCGCGTGAGAAGCTGACGATGATGTCGACGGGCAGCACCCACGAGCTCCTCGAGATCGGCGTCTCCTCACCGGAGCCGAAGGCCACGAAGGGCCTGGGCGTCGGCGAGGTCGGATATCTCATCACCGGTGTCAAAGACGTGCGCCTGTCCAAGGTCGGCGACACGGTCACACTGAATTCTGCACCAGCCACGCAGGCGCTTGAGGGTTACAAGGAACCTAAGCCAATGGTGTATTCCGGGCTGTTCCCAATCGATGGATCGGACTACCCGATCCTGCGCGATGCCCTTGACAAGCTCAAACTCAACGATGCCTCGCTGGCTTACGAGCCAGAGACCTCGACGGCGCTGGGCTTCGGCTTCCGCTGCGGATTCCTCGGACTTCTCCACCTCGAAGTCCTGCGTGATCGCCTCGAACGCGAATACGACCTCGACCTCATCTCCACCGCACCCAGCGTGATCTACGACGTCACGATGGAAGACGGATCGGAGATGGAGGTCACGAACCCGAGCGAGTATCCGACCGGCAAGATCAAAGAGGTCCGCGAACCCATGGTCCGGGCCACCATCCTCACCCCGAGCGATTACATCGGCGCGGTGATGGAACTGTGCCAGACGCGTCGCGGCAGTCTTCAGGGAATGGACTACCTGTCCTCGGACCGGGTCGAGATCCGTTACCGACTGCCCCTGGCCGAGATCGTCTTCGACTTCTTCGACCAGCTGAAGTCGAAGACCAAGGGCTACGCGACCCTCGATTACTCCGATGACGGCGAAGACGCAGCGGACCTGGTCAAGGTCGACATCCTGCTTCACGGAGATCACGTCGACGCCTTCTCTGCGATCGTCCACCGCGACAACTCCTACTCCTACGGTGTGCTCATGGCTGGCAAGCTGCGCAAGCTGATCCCGCGCCAGCAGTTCGAGGTGCCGATCCAGGCTGCCATCGGTTCGCGCATCATCGCTCGTGAGACCATCCGCGCCATCCGCAAGGATGTGCTGAGCAAGTGCTACGGCGGAGACATCAGCCGAAAGCGCAAGCTGCTGGAGAAGCAGAAGGAAGGCAAGAAGCGGATGAAGGTCGTCGGCAATGTCGAGGTCCCTCAGGAGGCCTTCATCGCCGCTCTGTCCTCGGATGATCCGGAGCCCAAGAAGGAATCCAAGAAGTAAGTGCCCGCACAACCGACTGGTGAGACTCCACCGCTTGACGGTTCGCTGCCGGCCTCGGCCGGGGTCGGCGCGGCCTCTCGCGGGCTGAGCCTGTACGTTCACGTCCCCTACTGTCGGGTCCGCTGCGGCTACTGCGACTTCAACACCTACACCGCAGAGGATCTGGGACCCGGCGCCTCCCGCGAGGACTACCGCAGCAATCTTGCCCGCGAACTTGATCTGTCGACTCGTGTCCTCGCCGAGGCGGGGGGCGCCGACCGTGCGGTGACGACGATCTTCTTCGGCGGAGGTACCCCGACGATGTTGGCCGCCGAGGTGCTGGCCGGTGTGATGGATGACATCCGCGACCGCTTCCGGTTGGCACCGGATGTCGAGGTCACGACCGAAGCGAACCCCGACACATTGGACCCGAGCTACATTGCGACCCTGGCAGCGGCTGGGTTCACGAGGATCTCCTTGGGCATGCAGTCGGCTGTGCCCCATGTGCTCGCGACCTTGGACCGCACACACGACCCGGAGAAGATCCCGGATGTGGCGAAATGGATCAAAGAAGCCGGTCTGGAGCTGAGCCTCGATCTCATCTACGGCACACCGGGCGAGTCCATCGACGATTGGCGCAGGTCACTTCAGGTGGCGCTGAGCAACGACGTCGATCACATCTCCGCCTATTCGCTCATCGTCGAACCCGGTACGAAGATGGGCGCCATGGTTCGCCGAGGTGATCTGCCGATGCCCGACGAAGACGACCTGGCCGACAAATACGAGATCGCCGATGCCGCCATGGAGGCGGCCGGTCTGCACTGGTACGAGGTCAGCAACTGGTCGACGTCAGCGGAGACCCGCTGCGACCACAACATGGCCTACTGGCGCAATGCCGATTGGTGGGGCTTCGGACCCGGAGCCCATTCGCACATCGGTGGAGTGCGGTTCTGGAACGCCAAACATCCTCGTGCCTGGTCCGACCGGCTGCTCGCAGGCGAGTCGCCTGCCATCGGTCGTGAGGTGTTGGAAGCATCGACCCAGGAGATCGAGCGGATCATGCTCGCGGCTCGCATCGATTCGGAACTGCCTCTGGACTCACTGGGCACAGGCAGTGACAGGGCGATCAGGGGATTCGTCCAGCAGGGACTTCTCGATGGAGACGCCGTGGATGAAGGCCGCTTCGAACCTACGTTGCAGGGCCGGCTGATGGCTGACTACATGGTTCGTATCCTCACGGACTACGTGGACTGAACCACCACCATGTGAACTGAACCGAACGCAGAGAAGCCGCTGTCATCGATTGCGATGGCGGCGGCTTCTCTGTGCTGAGATGACTCTCAGATCATGTGGCGGATCTGATCACTTCACGAATTCGAAGGTAAGTGGGAACTTGTACCCTTCTCCCTTGCTCCCGGCCACAGCGGCGATGATGTAGAGCACCGTGTAGACGAGCGGGACGAGGAATGCCAGGAAATAGACGAAGAAGCCGAGACCGAAGGTGACGAGAGCGAGGACGAAGGCGATGACCATGAACACCATGACGGCTGCGAACGTGGCGATGCAGTTCGTGATCATTGCATTGAGGCCTTGCCGCGAGTGTTCGCGCACATAAGGCGATTCGTCCTTCTTCACGAGGAACATGATCAGTGGCAGGAAACCGACGAAGATCGACCCGATGTGAGTCCATAGGACCGTGGTTCTCTCGGCCTCGCTGGCCTGCCAGAACATCTCGGAGCCGGGACCGTAGGCATTCTCCGGAATCATTCGTGAGTCGAACAGCGCCGGATTTCCGACTGGTTGACCCGGTCCGTAGCTGTGTGCCTGCTGACCATAGGATTGCTGAGCATACTGCTGCTGACCCTGGCCATACTGCTGCTGTTGCCCGTACTGCTGCTGACTGCTGTAGGCCTGCTGTGATCCGTAGCCGGGCTGTTGCTGCTGCGAGCCATAACCCGGCTGCTGCGAACCGTAGCTCGGTTGCTGTGATCCGTACCCTGGCTGCTGTGCACCAAAGTCCGGCTCAGCTGGCTGGTTCTGCTGGGAACCGTAGTTCTGCTGAGCGGGGTTCGGCTGGCTGTAGGGCTGCTGGGGTCCAGAGGCCTGAGAATAGTTCGGCGGCATTGGACGCGACTGGTCAGGGCCGTTGTTCGGCTGCTGGGGGTTGTAAGACATGCGGGTCCTTTCAGGGCTTCTGGACACTCACACTATCGGAAATGCCCTGGCGCCGAATTGGGGAAAGCCCGAATCCTGTACCAGTTCGATCACATTCGACCGCGGCCACATTCGACCGCGGCCACAGCCGACCGAAGTCTCAGCCGACGGTGACGAAGTCGATGAGCTCTTCGACTCGACCCGAGAGTGTGGGTTCGACATCGGCTATGGTGCTGACCTTGCCCAGGATGCGCACCCAGCCCCGTGCCACATCCCGGTGGTCGGCGTGCGGCCAATCGATACGTCTCAGGATTCCCGTCTTCCAATCCTCACCACGGGGGACCACCGGCCATTCCCTGATGCCGACGACATGAGGCTTTACAGCCTGCCAGATGTCGACATAGGGATGACCGATGATGTGGACGACGTCGCGGTAGCGGGGATCAGCATGCACCGCCTCGGCGATCTTGGATTCTTTGGTGCCGGACACGAGGTGATCGGCGAGGACTCCGACGCGGTGATCCTTGTCAGGACCGAACGCGGCGAGCTTGTCGGCGACATCGTCGAGTCCACCCAGCGGTTCGACGACGACTCCCTCGATGCGCAGATCGTCGCCCCAGATCTTCTCGACGAGCTCGGCATCGTGTTTGCCTTCGACCCAGATGCGGGAACCGCGAGCCACCCGGGCACGAGCATTGCCGACCGCACGTGAGCCCGAAGCCGTGCGACCGGGAGTCGACTTCTTCTTGGTCGGCAGCTTGATGTCGACGGGTTTGCCCTCAAGCAGGAAGCCAGGACCCAGGGGGAACGCGCGGACCTTGCCTGCCCGGTCCTCAAGATTGACGACGATCCCGGCGGTGGTCTTCTCAGCGCCGACGACGGCGCCGACATATCCGCTCATCGCGTCTTCGAGAACCATTCCGAGACCCAGCTCAACAGGCGTGGACTTCTTGGGCCGGTGCGAGGAAGGCGAGGTACCTGCCAGCACATCGGGCCCGTAGCGATCAAAGGTATTCACGGTCAACCACCCTAATCAAGGACTTGACGCGATAGGTGCAGACCCGCTGGGGCAGGCCCGAAAGTGAATTCGGAATGTAAGAAGCGTAGAATTGGCACTCAAAGCAGATGAGTGCCAAATGCGGTGCCGAACGAAGGAAGGGGACGAATGAACGACAGCAGGCGAGCACAGGTTCTGCGGGCGATCGTCGAAGACTTCGTCGCCACCAATGAACCCGTCGGGTCGAAGGCCATCGTTCAGCGGCACACGCTCGGTGTCTCTCCGGCCACGATTCGCAATGACATGGCCCACCTGGAGCAGGAGGGCTACATCGCGCAGCCTCACACCTCCGCTGGTCGAATCCCGACTGATCTCGGCTATCGGATGTTCGTTGATCGCATCGACGACTTCAAACCGCTCACACACGCTGAGCGGCGCGCGATCTTCCAGCTCATCGATGGCAACGGGGACCTCGACGACATGCTCGACCGCACGGTGAGGGTCCTCTCGGGCCTGACCCACCAAGTGGCGCTGATCCAGTATCCGACAGTCTCGCGTGCCACGATCAAACACATCGAGGTAGTGAGTCTTGGCCCCAACCGCATCCTCGTCGTCCTCATCACCGATGCAGGGCAGGTTGAGCAGAAGATCGTGATCACGCCGGGCGTCGTTGACGATGAGTCGCTGCGCGGAATCCGCGATGAGGTCAACTCCGAATTCTCCGGTCAGAAGCTGTCGAGAGTCGTGAGCACGGCCACACCTCGTGCTTCGGCCCAGAACGATGACGGCACCCAGTCAGAACCTGTCGTGGGAGCCGGCGCTGTCGGAACCGACGTAGCCGCGGCACTGGTACAGGTCCGCTCCGCCGTCATTGATCTCGTCATTGCCACGCGTGAAGAGCGCATCATCATGGCAGGCACAGCAAACCTGGCTCGATCCGGCAGGGAGTTCGGTGAGAAGATGGCACCGATCCTCGAAGCTTTCGAAGAGCAGGTCGTACTGCTCAAGCTGCTGACGTCGATGGCTGAGGACCAAGAGGAGATCAGCGTTCGGATCGGTCGTGAGAATACTCACGAGTCGTTCAGCTCGACATCCCTCGTGGCCGCCGAATATGGTCATGACGCGGGGTCCACCGCGCGATTGGCAGTGCTCGGGCCGACCCGGATGGACTATCCTACGACGATCACAGCTGTCCGGGCCGTGGCGAAATACGTCTCCTCTGTCCTCGACCAGGGCTAGATGCACCGACACCAGAGCACACAGCACAGCGCGAACAAGCAGCACAGCGTGACCAAGCACCACACTGCGAACAGGCACGATAACGCGAACAACGCACACCACCAGGGAGAGAGAAGTTTCTGTGGCCGATCACTATGAAACACTCGGAGTGTCCAAGGACGCTTCGGCGGCTGAAATCAAATCGTCGTACCGAAAGCTGGCCCGGAAGTATCACCCCGATGTGAACCCGGGACACGAGGACGAGTTCAAAGCCATTTCCCTCGCCTACGATGTCCTCTCCGATTCGGAGAAGCGCCGGAACTATGACATGGGCGGCGGCGAGAACGGACAGGGCTTCCCAGCCGGTGGCGGCTTCGGCGGCTTCGGCGACATCTTCGAGACCTTCTTCGGTGGGGGAGCCGGCTCGGCCGGCGGTCCGATGCCGCGCACACAGCGCGGCAAGGACGCGCTTGTCGGAGTCGACATCGATCTCGAGACCGCCGCGTTCGGCGGCAACATCGACCTCGATGTCACCACTGCCGTCGTCTGCGACACCTGCTCAGGTGCCGGAACCCAGCAGGGCACATCCGTTGAGACATGCTCCCTGTGCCACGGTGCCGGCAGCGTTCAGCGCATGACCCGGACGCTCCTGGGCCAGATGGTGACGAACCAGACGTGCAACTCCTGCCACGGCTTCGGCACCGTCATTCCCAACCCCTGCCTCAACTGCCAGGGTGACGGTCGGGTCCGCAAGCAGCGGACCATGAAGATCCGCATCCCCGCCGGAGTCTCCGACGGAACCCGCATCCAGCTTTCGTCGCAGGGCGAAGTGGGACCCGGGGGAGGTCCTGCTGGTGACCTCTTCGTCGAGGTCATGGTCTCCCGCCACGAAGTCTTCCAGCGCGACGGTGACAACCTGCGCGCCTCCGTCTCCGTGCCGATGACCGCAGCCGCTCTGGGCGCTTCGATCCCCTTCGACACCTTCGACGGCTCGCAGGAGCTCTCGATCGAAGCCGGCATCCAGTCAGGCACCGTCATCAAGCTTCCAGGACTCGGTGCCACCCGACTGCGTTCGGAGACCCGAGGCGACCTGCTCGTCACGGTCGACGTGTTGACGCCGGACAAGCTTGACGATGAGCAGAAGGAACTGCTGTCACAGCTGGCGACTCTGCGTGAGGAAGAGACCCCGCGCGCTCAGATCACCACCCAGAACCGCGGCATGTTCTCCCGCATGCGTGAGAAGTTCGCCGGTCGGTGAGTCTTCCCGTCTTCTTCTCGACCCAGGTCGCCGAGGCGGCCGCCGGTCAGGTGCTCACCTTCGGTGAGGACGTGGCCGGACACGCGGTCCGAGTCCGCAGACTCGGGCCCGGGGACGAGCTCGAAATCGTCGACGGATCCGGCACCCGCGTACGCGGAACGGTATCGACCGCCTCGGCGAACGAACTCGGACTGCACGTCGCCTCGGTGACTCACACCGACGAGGACCAGCCACGGTTGGTCCTCGTGCAGGCTCTGGCCAAGGGCGACCGCGATCTGCAGGCGATCGAAGCCGCCACAGAGATCGGAGTCGACGAGGTGGTCCCGTGGGCCGCCGAACGCTCGATCGCCGATTGGCCCGCGAAGAAGCGCGACAAGCTCGCAGCCAAGTGGGACAACGTTCTGCGGGCGGCATCCCTGCAGGCCAGACGATCCCGCTTCCCTCTGCGCCACGACCTGGTCCGCGGCACCGGCCTGGCATCGACTCTGACCGCCACAGACACCGTCTACGTCCTCCATGAAGCCGCCGAGCAGAAACTGTCGCAGGCTCTGAGGGACTCTGGACCAGCGAATGCGTCGGTCATCGAAGATTCCTCGGCCGCGGACTCTGGACGCATCGTCCTAGTCGTTGGTCCCGAAGGCGGGATCAGCGACGCTGAGCTCGATGCCCTCGCAGCCATCGGTGCGAAAGCCGTTCTCCTGGGACCCACGGTCCTGCGGTCATCGTCGGCCGGAGCCGCCGGACTCGTCATGGCTCAGAATTCATTGGGCCGTTGGTGACGAAGGCGACTACGATGGAAGCACACAATTGCAGTACTCCCACAAGTACGAACAGTCACTAAGGATCATTCTGGACACCTCCACTCAGCCCACGAACTCTGTGGACAACACACCTGCCGAAGAAGCTGCATCGGACACAGTGCGTCTCGTGATTCCCGACTCCATCGATCTGGTCGAGTTCTTCGGGCCGGGGGAATCGAACCTGCGGAAGCTCGAGCGAGTATTCCCCGACCTCGACCTGCACGTGCGCGCCAACCAGGTCCAGGCCAGCGGTGAGCCGCCGCGCGTGGCAGCCTTCGTCTCAGTCATCGGGGAGCTCAAGAAGCTGCATGGCTCCGGCCACCGCATCAACGAGGAGACGATCGATCGGGTGGCGTCGTTCTCCTCGGAGGGCAAAGCCGCCTCGGCGGTGATGGGAACGAACATCCTGTCCACCCGCGGAAAGTCCATCCGTCCCAAGACGATGGGCCAGCACGACTACGTCAAGGCGATCCGCAACCACACGATCACCTTCGGCATCGGTCCAGCAGGTACGGGCAAGACGTACCTGGCAATGGCCATGGCCATCAACGCCCTGCAACACAAAGAAGTCTCACGCATCATTCTCACCCGCCCAGCGGTTGAGGCGGGGGAGAGCCTGGGCTACCTGCCGGGAACGCTGAACGAGAAGATCGACCCCTATGTGCGGCCCCTCTACGACGCCCTGCACGACATGGTTGATCCCGAGTCGATTCCGCTGCTCATCGAAACGGGGACCATCGAGGTCGCACCGTTGGCATACATGCGCGGCCGCACCCTCAACGATGCGTTCATCATCCTCGATGAAGCGCAGAATACGACCGGTGAGCAGATGAAGATGTTCCTCACCCGGCTGGGCTTCGGCGCGCGGATGGTCGTCACCGGTGACGTCTCTCAGATTGACCTGCCGGGCAAGACCCGCAGCGGTCTCAACCTCGTCCAGGACATTCTGACCGGAATCGACGACATGGAATTCTGCCACCTTGGCAGCAAGGATGTCGTCCGCCATCAGCTGGTGACGAAGATCGTCGATGCCTATGACCTGTGGGGAAGCACCGAGTGAATACCGAGATCTCAAACGAGACAGACGAAGCAATCGACCTCGACGAGGTCGTGGCTCTGACCGAATACCTGGGCCAGGCTCTGCACATGCACGCCGGCGCCGAGCTCGCAGTCACGATGGTCGATGCGAAGGCGATGGAGGAACTCCACATCACCTGGATGGACCTCGACGGTCCAACCGATGTGATGTCGTTCCCGATGGACCAGCTCACACAGGGACGGGCTGGGGCTCCCACCGAGGGCCAGATGGGTGACATCATCATCTGCCCCGAGGTGGCCGCCGCTCAGGCCTCGTCCTCGGGGCATTCGACCATGGATGAGGTGCTCCTGCTGACCGTCCACGGATTCCTGCACCTGCTCGGATACGACCACGGCGAGCCTGAGGAGAAGGAGGAGATGTTCGCCCTGCAGCGGCATCTGCTGCTCACCTTCTTCGCTGCCCGCTACGACGGTCGCACCGACATCCCTTCTCCCACTGAGGTCTGAGCCGTGCTCTGGCTGTTCCTCGGTGCCGCACTGTGTCTCGTCGTTTCGGCGACTCTGTCTGCTGTCGATGCCGCTCTGCTCAGCGTGTCGCATCAGGCGATCCAGGATGCGAAGGACGAAGGCAAGAAGTCTGCGTTTCGGGCAGAGAAGATCCTCATCGATCTGCCCACAAACATCAACGTCATCATCTTCGTCCGAAACTTCATGGAGGCACTGGCCACGGTCTTCATTGCTCTGGCCTATAACTCGATCTACTCCGTGGGACCGCTCATGGTCGTGCTCACAGTGCTCACCGCCTCGATCGCTGTCTTCGTCGTCGCCGGCGTGTCCCCACGGACAATCGGTCGACGCCGTTCTCTGGCCGTCTGCCTCAACCTCAGCTGGGTCGTGGGCGCAGCACTTGTCGTACTCAAACCTCTGACGAACATCCTCGTCCTCCTCGGCAACCTGCTGACGCCTGACCGCGTGTACAAGGACGGCCCCTTCGTCACCTCCGACCAGCTGCGCGACCTCGTGGAGCGGGCCAGTGAGTCCGACATCATCGAAGACGGCGAACGGGAGATGATCCAATCCGTCTTCAACCTCTCGGACACCTCGGCGAATGAGGTCATGGTTCCGCGCACCGACCTCGTGACGGTCAACTCCGGCACACCGCTGACCAAGGTCATGAATCTCTTCCTCCGCTCGGGATTCTCACGGATCCCCGTCAGCGGAGAGGATCTTGACGACATTCGCGGCGTTGCCTACCTCAAGGACGTCGCCAGACGGCTCCACCTCCACCCGGAGGACGCAGAACGATCGGTCGATATCCTGGCACGGGGAGTTCTGTTCGTCCCCGAGACCAAACCTGCTGATGACCTGCTGGAGCAGATGCAGCTCGATTCGACGCATCTGGCGATCCTCGTGGATGAATACGGCGGCACCGCCGGACTCGTCACCATCGAGGACATCGTCGAGGAGATCGTCGGCGAGATCGAAGACGAGTACGACACCAGTGATGATGAACTCGTCGAGGTCGACGACGGCTCATTCGTCATCAGCACCCGCATGTCGATCTCCGACTTCGCCGACTATTTCGATGTGAAGATCGACGAGGACGACGTCAACAGCGTCGGCGGTCTGCTCACGAAGCTCATCGGCCGCGTTCCCATCGACGGCTCGAACGCATCGATCGAAGGTCTTTACATCGAAGCGATGGAGGGTCAGGGCCGCCGCCACCGCATCACCCACGTCAGGGTCACGAAGGAAGAGAACTGAAATGGAATTTCGTACAGACTACCCCGAGAACTACCGGGCCGGCTTCGCCTGCTTCGTGGGCCGACCGAACACCGGTAAGTCAACGCTGACGAACGCGCTGGTGGGGGAGAAGGTGGCGATCACCTCGGCGAAGCCCCAGACCACTCGGCACACGATCCGCGGCATCGTCCACAAAGACGATCACCAGCTGATCCTCGTCGACACCCCGGGACTCCACAAGCCTCGGACCCTGCTGGGCAGCCGCCTCAACGATCTTGTGGCCTCGACGCTGAGCGAGGTCGACGTCATCGGCTTCTGCCTGCCCGCTGATGAACCTATCGGGCCCGGCGACAAGTACATTGCGTCCCAGCTCGAGCTCCTCGACGGCCGCACCCCGATCGTGGCCCTGGTGACGAAGACGGACAAGGTTCCCCAGGAGAAGGTCGCCGAGGCTCTGCTGGCTGTGGGTGGCCTCGCCGACTTCGCCGATGTAGTTCCGGTTTCTGCCGTCGAGGGATTCCAGATCGACACGGTCGACTCCGTTCTGACCGGTCACCTGCCGGTCTCTCCGCCGCTCTACCCCGAGGGGGAGCTGACGGATGAGCCGGAGGAGATGATGATCGCCGAGCTCGTCCGTGAGGCTGCGCTCGAAGGCGTCCGCGACGAGCTTCCACACTCCCTGGCCGCTCAGGTCGAGGAGATGTACCCGCGTGAGGGACGCAGCGAGGACAACCCGCTGTGGAACGTCCACGTCAACCTCTACGTCGAACGTTCCAGCCAGAAGGCGATCATCATCGGCAAGGGCGGCAGCCGACTCAAAGAGATCGGAAGCGAATCGAGGCGCGGCATCGAAGCACTGCTCGGGACCAAGGTCTACCTCGACCTGCATGTGAAGATCGCCAAGGACTGGCAGAGAGACCCGAAGCAGCTGGGGCGTCTGGGCTTCGACTTCAGCTGAGACGACTTCAGCTGGGAGTGCTCTCCCGCCAGCTGAGAGCACTCTCACGTCAGAGGCAGTTGATCGACCACGCGTGGCCTGCAATAGACTAGGCCGAGTGAATGCCGAGCAGACTCTGGTCGCACTGAGCGACCGTTCCCCCCACGTTGCACCCGAAGAACTGATTGCGGGCCTCGTCCCGCCACCGCAGTTCCACGACGTGTCCTTCGCCAGCTACCGCACCGATGACTCGGAGCCCTCGCAGGCCCAGGCACGCAACAAACTTGAGGAGTTCGCAGCGTCGTCGACATCCAAGGGCTTCCTGGGCAAGCTGTTCTCGAAGGGCAAGGACGGACCAAAGGGCGTCTACCTCGACGGCGGCTACGGCGTGGGCAAGACACACCTGTTGGCCTCGGCTTGGCACGCGAATGAGAAGCCTGCGACCTTCGGCACCTTCGTCGAATACACGAACCTCGTCGGCGCGCTCGGATTCATCCGTGCCCGTGACGATCTCTCACAGATGAAGCTCGTCTGCGTCGACGAGTTCGAACTCGACGATCCCGGCGACACGGTGCTCATGTCACGCCTCATGCGCGAACTCACCGACGCCGGCGTGAAGATCATCGCCACCTCGAACACTCTGCCCGGATCGTTGGGGGAGGGCCGCTTCGCCGCACAGGACTTCATCCGAGAGATCCAGGCGCTGGCCGACCAGTTCGACATCTACCGCATCGAGGGCAAGGACTACCGCCACCGTGGGCTGAGCGAGCCGGCTGAACCGGTTCCTGCCGAGAACCTCGATGCCGCGACGTCTGAGTTGACCGGCACAGTCGCCCGCGACGACTTTCCGACACTTCTGCGCCATCTCTCCACCGTGCATCCCTCTCGGTACGGTCGCATGGTCGATGGGTTGGACGCGGCCGTGTGGGAAGACGTAACGACGATCGACAACGAGGGTGTCGCGCTGCGCTTCGTTGCCCTCGTCGACAGGCTCTATGACCGCAACGTCAAGATCATCAACTCGGGACAGGCGTTGAACAAGGTCTTCACCGAAGAGTCATTGGCTGGAGGGTACCGGAAGAAGTACATGCGCTGCCTTTCGCGCCTGACAGCGCTCTCCTCGCAGTGATCTGCCCTCCTCGCATTAACAGGCGCTCCTCGCATTAACAGGCGCTCCAGGCGGCAGCTGGCTCCCTTGGCAGCAATTGTGGCTCCCCAGGCAGCAATTGGCTCTCTGGGCAGGTTCGTCGGCGCTACTGCAGCTCGAGGTATTTGAGGACCTCGATTTCGGGCACCCAGTCGGGGAGTCCGATGATCCTGAAGGCGGCCCAGACGACAACGGCAACTAGTGCCGCTGTAACCGCAGCGAGCGTCCAGCGCACCCAGACCGGCCGCGCCATGACCCAGTGCGTCCATTTCTCCACGTTGAGGCGGACGAAGTGCAGAATCCGCTGCGCCCAACGGAACTCGCTGGAGATGACGAACAGTCCGATGATGACGATGAGCCACCCCGGGCCCGGAAACGGCACGAGCACCAGGCCGATGAGCACGATGAGCGTGCCCACTCCACCGACGATGGTCCGATAGAGCCGTGCCGTGTGCGGGTTGGCCATGACGGTTCTGCGCCAGCGCAGGAAGCTCAGACGCGTCTTGCGCCAGGGGCGCACGCCTTGCTTGTGATGGCGTGACAGCCACCCTGTGGGGCGCTTGTCCTGGGGATCGTCGTTCACTCTTCCAATATAAGTCGATGAGTCTGAAAGCCCGATTTGTGTGTGTGACCACGATCACTCGGATCTGATTTTGCATGGACCGCCACCTGCGTATAGAGTTATATCTCGTTGCCAGGGAAACCGGGCAGCGAGAAATGCGGATGTGGCTCAGCTGGTAGAGCATCACCTTGCCAAGGTGAGGGTCGCGGGTTCGAATCCCGTCATCCGCTCGAAGGCGTCATGGCACTGCCTTGATGGTGGCGTGGCCGAGAGGCGAGGCAGCGGCCTGCAAAGCCGTATACACGGGTTCGAATCCCGTCGCCACCTCGGATTCGTCCAACGGTTCGCTGTTGGTGAGTCGGCGCGATTGGCGCAGCGGTAGCGCGCTTCCTTCACACGGAAGAGGTCACTGGTTCGATCCCAGTATCGCGCACAGGGACCTTGTGTTCCGGTGCAACAAATGAATAAGGCGCGATTGGCGCAGCGGTAGCGCGCTTCCCTGACACGGAAGAGGTCACTGGTTCGATCCCAGTATCGCGCACAGGAGAAGCCCCGAGTGACTCACTCGGGGCTTCGTGCATTCACCATCCGCGCCTCCAGCGCGAAGAGCTCGGCTTCGATGTGTCGGTCGTGTGTCAGGACTGCCACGTGGATGCCATGGGGAAAGCGACACATTCACTAGTACGCTAGTGACGGTAACCATCGACGAAGACTTCGGAGCACTCATGTCTACTCCTCAGAACCCGTACGAACCGAACAACGGTTCTGGAAATCAGAACCCCAACGGTCAGGGCCCCGACAACCAGCCGCCCAGTGCTCCTGGTTTTTCGGGTGATCAGAACAACGGGCAGCAGCCACCGCAGTACGGTTCGCAGAACAACGGGCAGCAGGCACCACAGTACGGCTCGCAGAACGATCCGAATCAGCAGCCGCAGTACGGTTCGCAGCCACCGCAGTACGGTTCGCAGCCCCAGTACGGCTCGCAGCCAAACGACACGGGTGCTCCAGGATACGACCAGAACCAGGGCGGCTACGGCCAGGGTTATGATCCCAACGCTCAGGGCTACGATGCCAACGCGCAGGGTTACAGCCAGGACCCCTACAGCCAGGACCCCTACAGCCAGAATCAGGGCGGCTATGGTCAGGGCTACGACCCCAACGCGCAGGGCTATGACGCGAACCAGTACGGCCAGCAGCCCGCTTACGCCGGTGCTGAGGGTTCTTCGGACCAGTTCATCCCAGCCAACCCAAATGCGAGCTACGGTTCGTATTCTGCAGGCTCGGGGAACAACAAGTCGAAGAACATCTGGGGAATCCTCGCGTTGATCGGCGGCATCGCCGGCATCGTCCTGTCCATCTTCTTCGGAATCGGATTCATCTTCGGCGTTGCCGGCGCGATCTTCGCCTTCGTCGGTCTCTCCGCGATCAAGAAGGGGTTGGCCAATAACAAGGGCATGACCATCACCGGCATGATCCTCAGCTTCATCGCCATCCTGTTCTCGATCATCTCGGTCATCGTCACCTTGATCTTCGGCGGCATGTTCATCACGGCGATCGGCGAAGCCGCCGACGAGCAGTCCTCATCCGCAGCTCCGGTTCAGGGTCCCTCCGACCCTGCGCAGGACCCCAGTCAGGGTGCAGGCTCGTCTGACGGCAGTGAAGCGGCGGCTCCTCCGGTCGAGGGCGGCGGTGTCGAGGTCGGCACCGATGTGACGGCGGCGGTCGCCGTGAAATCAGGTACCGCGTCCGAATATGCTGCAGGCGCCGAAAGCAGCAATGGCGAGATCGCGATCGTCACTGTGACTGCCAAGAACAGTGGAAGTTCCGACGTCGATCTTTCGCTTGCACAGTTCACCGCCGACAATGGTGCGGGCAAGGAATATGAGGATGTGTTCGACGCCTCCAAATACAAGGGCGGCTTCCCTTTCTCTGACCCGATCCCGGCTGGAGGAGAAGAGACCGTCGAACTCGCATTCGCAGTTCCGTCCGCCGAGGTCGACAAGGTGCACCTGAAGCTCTCCATGAGCGAAGATCTGGGCAAGGGCAAGGACTTCGAATTCAGCAAGGCCGCGTGATACGGCTCGGGACGACCCTCCGATCCCGACTGACGTAGGCGCGAACCGCGCTGACATCGAAAACTGTATATGATTCACCAGTTGGGTGGCGGTCTCACGACTGCCACCCAACTGGTTTCGCACCGCCGATTTGGTATTAGACTCGAGTGGCGAGACACCCTAGAACAGACGAACGGAGAAGATCAGTGGCAGACAGCATTGACTGCGCGGGAGAGACCATTCCTTGGAAACAGGGACTGACCGGCACGGAGATCTTCTCCACGGACCGCACGGTCGTTGCAATGTGGCTCGACGGGCAGCCTGTCGACCTCAGCCGCGAACTTTCCGCTGGTGACAAGGTCGCTCCGATCGCCATCGATTCCCCCGCGGGTCTCGACATCCTGCGCCACTCGGCCGCACACGTCACCGCCCAGGCCGTTCAGGACCTGTTCCCAGACGCGAAGCTCGGCATCGGGCCCTACATCACAGACGGCTACTACTTCGATTTCGATGTCGCTGAGCCCTTCACCCCTGAAGATCTCAAGGCGATTCAGAAGAAGGCCGCCCAGATCGTGAAATCCGGCCAGACCTTCAATCGAGTCGTCGTCACCGAAGATGAGGCGAAGGCGCGTATGGCCGATGAGCCCTACAAACTCGAACTCATCTCTGACAAGGGCGCGGGCTCCGACGACTCGGCCTCCGTCGAGGTCGGCGCCGGTGAACTCACCGTCTACGAGAACCTTGACCGCAAGGGCGAAATCGTGTGGCAGGACCTCTGCCGCGGACCGCACCTGCCCACGACCAAACTGATCGGCAACGGGTTCGCAGTCACCCGCTCCTCGGCGGCCTATTGGCGCGGAGACCAGGCCAATGCGAGCCTGCAGCGCGTCTACGGCACCGCCTGGGCCTCGAAGGAGGATCTCAAAGCCCACCAGGATCGCCTCGCCGAGGCAGAACGCCGTGACCACCGCAAGCTCGGTGCCGAACTCGATCTGTTCTCGTTCCCCGAGGAGCTCGGCTCCGGTCTGCCCGTCTTCCACCCGAAGGGCGGAGTCATCAAGCGCGAGATGGAGGATTACGTCCGCGCCCGCCACATCGAAGAGGGCTTCGAGTACGTCGGCACCCCGCACATCTCCAAGGAGACCCTGTACTACACCTCCGGGCATCTGCCGTACTACGGCGAGAACATGTTCCCGCCGATCTCCGTCGACGAGGTCCGCGACGAATCCGGGGAAATCGTCAAGGAGGGCACCCCCTATCGTCTCAAGGCGATGAACTGCCCGATGCACAACCTGATCTTCCGCTCGCGCGGACGCTCCTATCGCGAACTTCCCCTTCGTCTCTTCGAATTCGGCACCGTGTACCGTGACGAGGCCTCTGGGGTCGTCCATGGTCTCACCCGTGTGCGCGCACTGACCCAGGACGATTCGCACTCCTATGTGGCGCAGGAAGACGCCGCGAAGGAGATCCGTCACCTGCTCGAATTCGTCCTCAGCCTGCTGCGTGATTTCGGACTCGACGACTTCTACCTCGAACTCTCCACACGCGACGAAGACGGGAAGAAGAAGGACAAATTCATCGGCTCCGATGAACAGTGGGCAGAAGCCACTCAGGTCCTCGAAGAGGTTGCACGGGAGACCGGGCTCGAACTGGTCCCCGATCCCGGCGGAGCCGCGTTCTACGGTCCCAAGGTCTCCGTCCAGGCCCGCGATGCCATCGGCCGGACCTGGCAGATGTCGACCGTGCAGCTCGACTTCAATCAGCCGGAGCGCTTCGGCCTGGAATACCAGGCCGCCGACGGTACTCGTAAGCAGCCGGTGATGATCCACTCGGCGAAGTTCGGGTCCATCGAGCGGTTCATGGGTGTGCTCATCGAACACTATGCGGGCGCGTTCCCCGTCTGGCTGGCACCGGTACAGGTCACCTGCATCCCCGTGGCCGAGGAGTTCAACGACTACCTCGCCGAGGTGGCCTCACAGCTGCGGGCTGCCGGCGTTCGCGTCGAGATCGATGACAGCGACGATCGGTTCCCGAAGAAGATTCGCAACGCCTCGAAGTCGAAGGTGCCCTTCGTGCTCATCGCCGGTGGGGAGGATCGCGACGCGAATGCTGTGTCGTTCCGTTTCCGCAACGGTGAGCAGGACAACGGCGTATCCGTCGCCGAGGCGGTCACCCGAATCGTCGAATCCATCGAAACCAAGGCCCAGGTATGACAGAGGACCCACACAACCGCCTCGGCGAGGGCAGGCCCGATCCTTGTGAAGGCATGCCCGAACCCGAGGCGGCTGCGGGTTTTCCGGGGGAGTCCGATGGTTTCCAGCGGCTGTGGACACCGCATCGGATGGTCTACATCGGAGGGCAGGACAAACCCAAGCACTCCGGAGTTTCCGAGTGCCCGTTCTGTACGGCGCCGACGAGGTCCGACGAACAGGGCCTGATCGTGGCCCGCGGCGAGGAAGTGTACGCAGTGCTCAATCTGTACCCGTATAACCCGGGCCACCTCCTCATCTGCCCCTATCGTCACGTCGCGGACTACACGGAGCTGTCCGAGTCGGAGACGGCGGAACTCTCCCACTTCTCGCAGAAGGCGATGACCGTGATTCGCGCCGTATCGTCCCCTGACGGCTTCAACTTGGGAATGAACCAAGGACCCGTGGCAGGTGCCGGTATCGCTGCGCACCTCCATCAGCACATTGTGCCCAGATGGGGCGGGGACTCGAACTTCCTGCCCGTCGTGGCACAGACCAAAGCTCTGCCGCAGGTGCACGCCGACGTGCAGGCTGCGCTGTCAAAGGAATGGAACAGATGAACCCCGAAGATCTCGACTCTCTCGCCGAGTACTCATCCCCACTGCTGCGCGGCAGCGAAGCCGTCATCACGATCACCCGCCCCGATCTTGAGTCGAACAGCTATCTCTCGCAGCTTTTCGCGCTGTCGGGGGAGACCTCGAGACGGCTAACCCACAACTGGCGAGACTTCGCCCCCGAAATCCGCAGCAATTGGTCAGGATATCTGAGTGCGGCCAAGAAGGAATCAGCTCAGCTGTTCGCCGGCTCCAGCCTGGAGACGGCTCATCGGATCACGGACAACCACCTCGGCGTCTCCGAGTTCGCGCTCGACGATGAGGGCGCACGGGCACTCTACGTCGCGCGGGTGGCGCAGCCGGGACGCTACGGTGAGGACGACGACATCCCCGCCGCTGAGGAAGCGCCACGGCGAATCACCTCGGCGGCCTACCTGAGCAACGGACTGGGCTACACGAACGACCGTCCGGCGCAGGCCTTCCTGGTCGATCTCGTCGAACCGGGCCTGGGGAAGTCCGGCATCGCAGGCGGAGCCGAGGTGCCGATGTCCACACTCCTGGAGTCCCCGGAATCAGATGTCCACGACCCGCAGTTCTCACCGAGCGGCACCCGAGTCAGCGTGGTTTCCTCGGTGGTGCCCGACCATGGCGAGTCCGACCTGCGAACGACGGTGTGGCTGCTTGGCGGAGACCACCCGGAGCCGCTGACGCTGCCGCGGATGAGTGTGAACCTGCACAGTTGGGTCGACGATGAGACTGTGCTGCTCGTCGGCAACGAGTTGACCCGAGACGAACTCGACTTCGTTGGGCAGATGCCCGGACTCTTCGTCCACGATCTGACCACTGGCTCGACACGACGCCTGACCGACCCGGAGACCGTCTCGGTCGCGTCGATCCGGCCCCAGGTCATCGATACAGCTGGAGACGGCTCAGGTGCGGCGAAGGCTTCTGTCATCGCTGTCGTGGACACGGATGGAGCCTCAAGGATCATCGCGATCGAACTCGCTGCCGAGACGCGGACACTGGACGAACTGAACTTCCTCACGGATGACACGGCAGTGGTCAACGGCTTCGACGTGGACGGAGACAATCTCGTCTGGACAGGGGAGACGCCCACGAACCCTGCTGTTCTCGACCGTGTGCGACTCTCCGGATCCGGCCGGACATCCGCTGGCGACGGCGAGGTCCTCAGAGCACATCCTGCGCCCGCGAATTCCGTCCTCCCGCAGCTTCTTCGAGTCGACGGTGAGGGCGGGGCCATCACGGGGTGGCTGGCGAAGCCCAGCGGCCCAGGACCGTTCCCCGTCATTCTCAACATCCACGGTGGGCCGTTCGCGCAGTACACCCACGGGTGGTTCGATGAAACCCAGGTGCTCACCTCCGCCGGGTACGCCGTGGTCTACGCGAACCCGCGCGGCTCCGGCGGACGCACCCGTGCGTGGGGTACCGCAGTGCAGGGGGACATGGCGGCCCCAGCGATGGCCGACGTTCTCGCGGTCCTCGACCACGCGCTGGCCAATGATGCCGAGCTCGACTCCACCCGTCTCGGCGTCCAGGGCGGATCCTACGGCGGCTATCTCACCGCGATGATCACTGCTGCAGATCATCGCTTCCAGGCGGCCATCGTCGAACGCGGCTACCTCGACCCCGACAGCTTCGTGGGCACCTCTGACATCGGACGGTTCTTCACCGAGGAGTACACCACCCGTGATCGGGAGGCCATTGCACGGCAGTCGCCTTTGGCACACGCCTCGCAGGTGCACACGCCCAGCCTGGTGATGCATTCGGAACTCGACTTCCGCTGTCCGCTCGAACAGGCTCAGCAGTATTATGCCGCGCTGCAGCGGGCCGGTGTGGACACCGAAATGCTCATCTTCCCCGGAGAGAACCACGAACTCTCACGCTCGGGCCAGCCCCGCCACCGTCGGCAGCGTTTCGAAGCGATGCTCGACTGGTGGGACCAGCATCTGGGCGGAGACGTCGATGCGAATCTCGACGACCAGACCGCCTCGGCGATCCACTGAGCCGATGACCGACTCAACCGCCTCTGAGGCGATGCCCCTACCCCTCTTGCACCTGGCCAGAACACGTCCCAAGTCGGTGATTTCTCACATTGAACGTCACCAGCTTGGTCGTCTGGGGACTACCCGATATCGTTCTGTCGGTTACGATTGCGGTCTTGCCGGTTGCTTGCCGCTTCACTATTCTGCTCAGACTGCATCCGTCCATCGTCAACTCCTGGAGAACCATGAAACCTCGTAAAGCCTCACGGGTCGTATTACTCAATGAGCGCGACGAGGTTCTCCTGATTCGTGCTCAGGACCTGCTCACGCCCACACACCAGTGGTGGATGACCTGCGGCGGCGGATCCGAACTGGGGGAGTCTGCGGCTCAGACAGCGGCCCGCGAACTCGCCGAGGAGACCGGGATCGAATGCGAACCCGGAGAGCTCATCGGACCCTTGGCCACCCGTGACGGGGTGTTCGAATTCACGGAGAAGTCTCTGCACCAGCGGGAAACCTACTTCGCCTTCCGCACGAGCGAGGACATCGAGCTCGAGGACGCCGTCTGGACTGACATCGAGAAGCGCAGTCTGCTGGAATTCCGGTGGTGGTCTCGCGAAGAGCTGATGACCACGACGGAGACGATCTATCCGAAGAATCTTCTCAGCCTCATGGATCTTGTCGCTGAAGGCTCTGTGCCCGAGGTCCCCCTCGTCATCGACTAGTGGCCGCTCGGCATCGGCCGAGGGAACGTACCGCATGAGCGGTGAGCTGCTTCGTCCGGCACAGCGCACATAACGGTGTGCTGAGCGTATAGACTCTAGGGGCTGTATCTATAGGAAGGAACACCAGTGTCAGGTCATTCCAAGTGGGCAACGACTAAACACAAAAAAGCTGCCATCGACTCCAAGAGGGCCAAGCTCTTTGCCAAGCTGATCAAGAACATCGAGGTTGCCGCTCGCAACGGTGGGCCTGATCTCGAAGGCAACCCGACGCTGTTCGACGCGGTCCAGAAGGCGAAGAAGAACTCGGTTCCTGCCGACAACATCACCCGCGCGGTCAAGCGCGGCGGTGGTCTCGACGGCTCAGCCGTGAACTACGAGAACATTCTGTACGAAGGCTATGCCGCAGGCGGTGTCGCCCTCCTCATCGAATGTCTGACCGACAACCGCAACCGGGCAGCCTCTGAAGTCCGCGTGGCAGTCACGCGCAACGGCGGCACCATGGCAGACCCCGGATCGGTCACATACAACTTCGACCGCAAGGGCGTCATCACCGTTCCCGCCGAGGGAACCGACGAGGACTCGATCCTTCTGGCCACCCTCGATGCCGGAGCCGAAGAGGTCAAGGACGAAGGCGAGAACTTCGAGATCATCTGTGAGGCCACCGACCTCGTCGCCGTGCGCACAGCGCTTGTCGACGCAGGCATCGACTATGACTCGGCCGAGGCATCCTTCGTGCCCGGGATCGAAGTCAGTTTGGACGCGGACACCGCCAGCAAGGTCTTCAACCTCATCGATGCGCTCGAAGACAGCGACGAAGTTCAGAACGTCTATTCCAATGCTGATGTCAGCGACGAGGTTCTTGCCGAACTTGATTCCTGATGAGGCCGAATATGGTGCCTGATGAGAATCCTCGGCGTTGATCCTGGTCTGACCCGGTGCGGGCTGGGTGTCATCGACACCCTGCCCGCCCGCAAGGCCACAATGGTTTCCGTCGATGTGCTGCGCACGCCATCCACGGACTCCGTGGATCTGCGTCTGGGCGCCCTCGCCGAGGCGTTCGACAGCTGGCTGGACACGTACCGTCCCGATGTCGTGGCCATCGAGCGAGTATTTGCCCGCAATGACGTCTCCACGATCATGGGAACGGCCCAGGTGTCAGGCCTGACTATGGGGCTTGCCGCCAGGCGCGGACTGCCGGTGGCGATGCACACGCCCTCCGAGGTCAAAGCCGCCATCACCGGGTCAGGACGGGCTGATAAGAAGCAGGTCACGAACATGGTGACCCGGATCCTCGAACTCGAGGCTGCGCCGAAGCCGGCCGATGCCGCGGATGCTCTCGCGATCGCGATCTGCCACTCATGGCGTGGAGCACTCAGCGGGCAATCGACTCCTGGAGCGAATAAGGACCTGAATGAGCGCAAGAGCGCCGGACGTCAAGGCACGGGCCTGACGAAAGCTCAGGAGCAGTGGGCCAAGGCCCTTCGCAAAGCCAAGTAGTGTCATCGCGGTCGGGTGTCCCGCTTTTTCGCCGTCTCGCCGTCCGGTCGTCCAGTCGTTGAGTGTCGTCCCGCTGACGCTGCGCTTCGCCGTCACTGCGGCACTCCACTCCGACATTCTGCCGTCACTTCGCCGTCACTTCGTTTCGCAGTGCGAAGCGGGTGTGACGGTTCTTTTGTGCGCGAGTCCGGGTGTGTGATCGCGGGTGTCGGCGCGGAGATGACCACCGAGCAGTGCGGAGATGACCAGCGAGCAGTCCTGTCAGTTTCCGATGTGCAGTGTGCGCAGGTGTCAATCCTTCTTGGCTGAGCGTGAATGTCGCTCTAGCCGAATAGAACAACATAGAATACGACGAATCGAATGTAGATAGAATCGAATAAAAGTCTATACAATGCGCATTTGATCTAATACAATGGGACTATACACGCAACAATGTTGTTGACGAACGGATGTACAGACGATGACTCTCACCCCCGACCGGACACCAGGAAAGTGCCATAGGCGCTCACCTGGCACCGCCGCGGGAGAGTCTGCCGAAGGCCCGCAGGAACCTGGCACAGCTGTGGGGGAGTCCGCCGCCGACGAAGATGAATCGTTGTCGATGCCGGAGCCGACATCGTTTCGGGAGCAGCTTGAGGCCGCCGGAATGGACCTGACAGGCAATCCTTTGGCGGAGAAGCTCGATTCGATCGCGGCTGTTCCAGTCACACCCATGGAAAGTTGCGATGACGATTCTGACCGGCACAGCACCGAAGGTGCATATGCCGATGAACAGGTTGCTCCGGTCGATTCTGGAGCGCAGAGTGATGGCGGTGGGATCGACCGGTCCCCAACTGCGGACGAAGGTCAATCGACTTCTGTCGTGATGCATCCACTTCTATCGGATGCCGAATGGCGCGACCTCGACCGACTTGCCCCCGAGTTGACCCGCAGCATCGGTAACCTCAGTATCCTCAAAGACGAACTGTTGAGATTCGAACGTCCTCTTGGGCCTGATCACGCGATGACTGTCATCAACGGGATCGAAACCGCCACTCGCATTCTCGAAGCGATGTCTGCTGTCGCTCTGTCGGTCTATGAACGGTGCGGGACTCCCACCGACTATGGAGCGAAGACGACGAAGGCGCTGGTCCAGAACCGGTTGAATCTGACCGGGTATGAAGCCAACCGACGTGCGGAGCTCGCCAAAAATCTCGGCGGCCGCGTGTACATGACTGGTCAGGCCAGAGAACCCGTCAACCCCATCGTTTCCAAGGCCCTGCATTCGGGAGTGCTCTCGGCGGGTCAGGCGACCGCGATCAACGACTGTCTTTCCAAGCTGCCGATCTGGGTTTCATCCAGTGTGCGCGACAAAGTCGAAGCGGACCTTGTGGAAAGGGCCCCACGAGTCCGGGTCTCAGATTTGAAAACGATCTTCGCTACTATTTTGGACCGTATTGATCCCGACGGAGAAGAACCGAAGCTTTCGCGGGATCGTTCGCGCTGTTACGTGACTGTGCGAGCCCGAGATGACGGCGACTGGGATCTCAGAGGCCTCTTGGACTCAGTCTCAGGAGGAATCCTCAACGGACTGCTGGCCTCGCGTATTCTGCCAGGTGACAACTCGGAAAACCCACAGAGCGCACCGGGCTCGACGGAACCTCTGCAGGCTCACGATGGCGCGCGCACGACTGATGGCACGCGCACGACTGTGAAAGACGAGGGTCCTGCCGAGCCTGAATTCGACATCTTTCGAGCCGTTTTGGCCGGGGACGTCTCGGACGCGCCGTTGCCACATGCTCTGCCAGAGGATCGGCCGGACTGGATTGCCGATTCAGGAGGTTCCGATTCGGCTGTTTCTGGGTTCTCGAGCTTCGGAGTCAGCGAAGACGGAGCGCTGGTCGACACAAGCGGGAGTCAAGGAACAGTGCGCAATCGCATCTACGGGCGATTTGCAACAATGATCTCACGCGTCGAGATGGACCGGATAGGGCGAGGTTCGCCATTCGCCTTGGTCGTCACCGCAAAAGCTGAAGACATTGCGACCGGAAAAGGACGATCGACCACAGGTTGCGAAGCCGAATTTCCTCTATCAACGGCGGTCAGCGAAGGATTGAACGGTTCAGTCTTCTTCCACCTGATGTCGGATAAAGCCAAGACGATGGAAATCGCCACCGAAGGTCGATATGCCACGAACAGGCAAGTGGCAGTACTCGCAGCCAGAGATCAAGGCTGCACCTTCCCCGGATGCGATGCACCGCCAGGATGGTGCGACGCGCACCACATTGTGCCTTGGGCTGACGGGGGCAAGACCGACATCAACAACCTCACGTTGGCATGCGGACTGCATCACCACCTGATCGACAAATCGGATTGGTATGCCCGAATGCTCCACGATGGCCGACCAGCATGGATCCCGCCACTGGGCATTGACGTCGAACGGCGTCCGATCCTACACGCCAGGTTCGTCGCGCAGGAGATCATTGACGGACTGTTCGACGGAGCCGAGCTCCCACCGCAGTGATCGCAGAGCTCCCACCGCTGTGGTGGCAGAGCTCCCACCGCTGTGACGCGCTGGTGATGTTTTCCGGACAGACCATTGCGGGGCGGAGCCTTGGTATCGTCGGTATGTCGAGTCAGGTACTCGGGGACTAGCTGATAGCCTGGATTCGTACATGTGTTCCCACTCGAAAGGCAGGCCGTGATCAGTTTCCTCAGCGGTACGGTCCATCGCATCGCAGCTGACCACCTCGTGATTCTCACCTATGGTGTCGGGCGCCGAGTCAACGTCACGCCGGATACCCTTTCAAACACACGTCATGGTGCAGATATCGAACTCGTGACCACCCTGGTTGTGCGTGAAGATTCCATGACTCTCTTCGGCTTCGATACAGAAGATGAGAATCACACCTTCGACGTGCTGTTGTCGATCTCCGGAATCGGTCCCCGCCTGGCCATGGCAATTCTGTCGGTGATGGGGCCGGGCGAACTGGCAGCCGCGATCTCGAATCAGGATGCCAACGCGCTGACCCGCGTGCCAGGGATCGGCAAAAAGGGCGCCTCCCGAATCATCCTCGAACTCGAGAACAAACTGCCGAAGCTCTCCGTGTCCCAGCCAGGGCCGCAGCTGTCGTTCGGCGGTGCGAATCAGCAGGTCGTCGACGCTTTGGTCGGTCTTGGCTGGAAAGAAGCACAGGCCGCTGACGTCGTGCAGGAAGTGGTCAATGATCTCGGCCAGAATGCGGGCACCTCGGAGCTGTTGAAGGCTTCGCTCAAGGTTCTGGGTGCTAGGAAGTGACCAGCTCCTATGACGGTGGAAACAGCTCTTACGGCGGTGGAAACAACTCCTACGGCGGTGGTGACACCTCCTACGAAATGGAATTCGGTGATCAGGAACTGACCGGCGCCGAAGAGGAGCGTTTGGTCTCAGGCCGCGCGGAGACCGCCGAGCGCGATGCGGAAGCAGCACTTCGTCCCAAAGGACTGCAGGACTTCATCGGCCAACCTCAGGTCCGCGAACAGCTGTCCCTCGTGCTCGATGCTGCGAAAGCACGGAACAGAGCCCCCGACCACGTGCTGCTCTCGGGGCCTCCCGGCCTGGGGAAGACGACGCTGGCAATGATCATCGCGCATGAGATGCAGACGAGTCTGCGGGTCACTTCCGGGCCGGCAGTTCAGCATGCAGGAGATCTCGCAGCGATCCTCTCTTCACTGGAGGAAGGCGAAGTCCTCTTCATCGACGAAATCCACCGGATGGCTCGCGCCGCAGAAGAGATGCTCTATGTCGCGATGGAAGACTTCCGTGTCGATGTCATCGTCGGCAAGGGCCCCGGCGCCACAGCGATTCCGCTCGACCTGCCCCAGTTCACCATGGTCGGGGCCACGACTCGTTCCGGTCTGCTGCCCGCACCTCTGCGTGACCGGTTCGGATTCACCGGACTCTTAGACTTCTACTCAAGCGATGATCTCCTGACCGTGCTGAAGCGGTCAGCCCACATGCTCGGAATCGAAGCAGACCTTGCAGGTCTGACGGAGATCTCAACCCGGTCTCGCGGCACTCCTCGAGTTGCCAACCGCCTCCTGCGAAGGGTCAGAGACTGGGCGCAGGTGCGCGGAACCGGCATCATCGATGAGGCCGCAGCGCTCACGGCGCTCAAGGTCTACGAGGTCGACGAACTTGGACTGGATCGTCTTGACCGTTCCGTGCTGCAAGTTCTGTGCAAACGTTTCGCTGGGGGGCCGGTTGGCCTTGGAACCATCGCTGTTTCCGTCGGAGAAGAGGCCGACACCGTTGAAACCGTATCGGAACCCTACCTTGTGCGAGAGGGGCTCATCAGCCGCACTCCACGCGGTCGAGTTGCGACGTCAGCAGCTTGGAAACATCTCGGGATGCAGATCCCAGCAAACTATGAGTTCTGATCCCGGCAATTGAGTTCGCCTTGAGTACTGAGTACGAACTAAGGTAGTGGACTGGTTCATTCTTATGAAAGGTAGATACCTGTGGATTTATTGATCCCTCTCGCGCTTGCAGCGTTGCTTATTTTTTTCCTGTTCAATTCTCGGCGTAAACAGAAAGCGCGTGCAGAGCAGATCAAGACGGGACTCGTCCCCGGGGCTACCGTGATGACGACGTTCGGTGTCTTCGGCACGGTTCTGTCCATCGACGATGAAAACAACCAGGTCACCCTCGAGTCGGGCCCCGGCACCGTCCTCCGCGTTCACCGTCAGGCAATCGGCCAGATCAACAACCCTGAAACCGAAGGTGCTGCCGCCGGCGGCGCTGTTGCAGGATCTGCCGACGTTGCCGACGACGCTGAGAGCAGGGATACCCCGGCGATCACCGACGCAGAACTCGACGCCATGAATGAGCGTAAGCGCGCCGAGAACACCGATAATGATGCGGATCTTCCAGCAGACGATCTCGTTGACTCCGACACCGGACTGAACACCGATGCTGATCAGCCCAAGGCCGACGACGCAGACTCCGTCACCGGCGACGATGCTCCCGGGTCTGAGCGTGCCGAGGACGTCGTGGATGGTTCCGGTGACACTGATGCTGACGCATCCGGCACCGATTCTTCCGATCCTGAGAACAACAAGAAGAACTGACTTCGCTCACTGCACTCAATCGAAAGCTGAAACGTGTCCGATACTGAAGAAAAGCCACGTCCTGGTTTGCGCTTCGTGTGGCTGTCGATCATCGCTGCACTGCTCCTCGGCATCATTGCCGGCGGTGTCGTATGGTCAGATGCCACGACCACCCCGAAGCTCGCACTCGACCTCGAGGGCGGAACCTCGATCATCCTGGAGCCCCAGGTTTCAGAGGACACGGACATCAGCAAAGAGCAGCTTGATCAAGCTGTGTCGATCATTCGACAGCGTGTGGACTCGACAGGTGTCTCCGAAGCCGAGATCACGACCCAAGGCGATCGCAACATCATTGTGAACCTGCCGGGCAACCCGGACGAGGAGACGCGTAACCTGGTCCGTTCTTCTGCGCAGCTCGTCTTCCGTCGAGTCGCACTCGTCGGTGACCCTCGTTCCCAGGAGGATATCCAGAAGGAACAGGAGAAGAGCGGCGGGGGAGAGCAGCAGGACCCCTCCGAAGGACTCACAGACGAGGAGAAGAAGCGACTCGAAGATCTCACCGGTGGCGGTGCCGGTGCACAGGCGGATGCTGGTGCACAGGGCGACGGCAGCGGTCAGGGCGGAGCTGGAGCACCGGGCCAGGACAGCGGGAATGCACCTGCCGGTGGCGGCGAAGTTGCCAAGGCCGGTGGCGGCGATGTCGCCAAGGCCGGTGGCAGCATTCCAGGACCGGCAGGCAAGGACGCTGAGAAATCCGGGGAGAAGAGCGGCGAACAGGCGGCCGAAGCGAGCGGGTCCGGCAAGGGCGACGACACGAAGGTCACTGATTCGACGCCGAGACCGCTCTTCGACCCCGAGAAGGACGTCGACAAGTGGCAGACCGAGTCCATCATCAAGAAGTACTCGGAGCTCGACTGCACTGATCCGAAGAATCGGACCGGTGGACAGCAGCAGCCAGCCGATGAACCGGTCGTCGCCTGCGGTAAGGACGGAGAGGCCAAGTACATTCTCGGCCCCGTCGAACTCTCGGGCGAGCATCTCGAAGACGCCAACTTCGGCTATGCGGCCGGCGCCAACGGAGTGCAGACCAACCAGCCTGCAGTGAACCTCAAGTTCGACGGCGTCGGGCGTGAGATCTTCAAGCAGATCACCTCGGACATCACCGGGAAGCAGCAGCCGTACAACCAGTTCGCCATCGCTCTTGACGGAAACGTGCTTTCGGCACCGACATCGAACGCAGCGATCACTGACGGCAATGCTGAGATCTCGGGCAACTTCACTCTTGACGAGGCCCAGACCCTGGCCGACCAGCTCAAGAACGGCTCTCTGCCGTTGAGCTTCCAGGTCCAGAGCGAGGATCAGATTTCGCCGACATTGGGTACCAACTACCTCAATATCGGCCTGCTCACCGGTCTCGTCGGACTCATCCTCGTCGTCATCTATTCGCTCCTGCAATACCGAGTGCTCGGTCTGGTCACGGTCTCGAGCCTCGTCGTCGCCGGCGTGTTGACATATCTCCTGCTGCTTCTGGCTTCGTGGAGATACGGCTATCGACTGTCTCTGGCAGGTGTCGCCGGTATCATCATCGGCATCGGCATGGCGGCGGACTCGTTCATCGTCTACTTCGAACGAGTCAGAGACGAATTGCGCAGCGGCAGACAGCTGCTGTCTGCGGTCGAAGTCGGTTGGGATCGTGCCAAACGCACCATCTGGGCGTCCAAAGCAGTGAACATGCTCGCCGCGGTCATCCTCTACATCCTGGCCGTCGGTTCCGTGCGCGGGTTCGCCTTCACCCTGGGCCTGACTGTGATCATCGACGTGCTCATCGTCTTCCTGTTCACGCACCCCATGTTGGAAGTGCTCGCACGCACCAAGTTCTTCGGTCAGGGCCATCCGATGTCCGGTATGGATCCGAGGCTGTTGGGTGTCAAGCCTGCTGCCTATCGTGGCGCGCTCAACCTCAGCATCGACGACGAGAAGTCGCCGGAGGCACGCAGACGGGAGAAGGCTCGAACCCGAAAGGCAGGAATGTCCTCCGACGTCGAGGCGGATTCGGTCGAGGATTCGACTGTCGAGTCGACAAGTTCGTCGTCTGGATCTTCGTCTGCATCGTCGAAGGTCGATGCCGGATCCGAGTCATCCAGCCAGTCTCGTGGCACGACGACGACCAAACGGTCGAAGAAGTCTCGGTCCACCGATTCCGACGAGGCCTCTGATTCCACAGAGCCAGTCGATGTCGCGACCGAGACGAAGTCGAAGAAGAAGACCGCGTCGTCGACGAAATCGGCACGAACCGGTAGCACGATCGCAGAGCGGAAGGCGGCTGAGAAGAAGGCCGCCGAAGATTCTGCCGACAATGGCAAGGAGGCAGACAAGTGAAACGGTTCTTTGCCTGGGGCAACCGGCTCCACAACGGTGAGTCATCGATTCCCTTCGTCGGGAAGGCCAAACTCTGGCTGTTGATCTCCGGCGCTCTGGTTCTTCTGTCACTGCTCGTCCCATTGATCGCAGGATTCAACTTCGGTATTGCCTTCAAGGGCGGATCGCAGTTCCAGGTCGACCACGTCTCGGACACTGCGCCGGCTAAGGGCGAAGACATCGTCGCCGGGGTCGTGGGCAATTCCGAACCACGTCTGAGTCCTACGGGCGATACAGCTGTGAAGATCGAGACGAACCAGCTCAGCGATGACGAGATGCAGGAGGTCCGTGACGCTCTTGTGAGCGGATACGACGTCAAGGCAGAAGACGTCACATCCACGTTCGTCGGCCCCGAGTGGGGCCAGGACGTGACCGAGAAGATGATTCGCGCTCTCGTCATCTTCGTCGGCATCGCCATGATCGTGATGGCGCTGTACTTCCGTACTTGGAAGATGTCTCTGGCAGCGATCGTCGGACTGCTGGTCGTCATGATCATCACGACGGGCATCTATTCCGCGACAGGATTCGAAATTACTCCTGAGGCGGTGATCGGCTTCCTGACGGTCCTGAGCTTCTCGCTCTACGACACTGTGGTGGTCTTCGATAAGATCAGAGAGAATACGACTCGGTTCAAGGACAAACGCAATCTGAAATTCTCTGAGTTGGTCAACCTCGGCGTCAATCAGACAACGGTTCGTTCGATCAATACCTCCGTCGTGTCGGTGCTCCCGATCGCATCGATTCTCTTCATCGGTGTATTCCTGCTCGGCGCGGGAACTCTGGTCGACATCTCACTGTCGCTGTTCATCGGTACGATTGTGGCAGCAGCTTCGACGTTGTTCGTCGCCAGCCCCCTCTATGCCCTCCTGCGGGCAAATGAACCCGCAGTCAAGGAGCAGGAAGAGGCTGTGCGTGAACTACGCTTGAAGAATGGAGCAGAAGATGTTCCGCCGGTGATTCACGCCGAGGTCTGAGCAGAAAGGGGATGTCATGGCTTCTTCCGCCGATTCGCGCCGTCCGCGAGGCATCTCCCGCTTAGCATGGTGGGCGGCCAGGGCGCAGAACAACCCTGGCTACCCACGTGTCCTCGGTCCGATGATCAGGGCTCTGCAGTCTAATCACCCGAAAGCCGACATCGATCTGGTGGTCCGGGCGTATAAGGTCGCAGAACAGGCTCACCGCGGTCAGACCCGCAGGTCGGGTGATGACTACATCACGCACCCCGTGGCCGTGGCCACGATCTTGGCTGAGATCGGCATGCTGCCGGTTACCCTCGCCGCCGCGCTGCTTCACGACACCGTCGAAGACACCTCCTACTCCTTGAAGGAACTCACCGAGGAGTTCGGTCCCGAAGTCTCCGCGATGGTCGACGGGGTGACGAAGCTCGACAAACTCACCTACGGCCAGGCCGCGCAGTCGGAGACCGTGCGGAAGATGATCGTGGCCATGGCCAAGGACATCCGTGTCCTCGTCATCAAACTTGCAGACCGTCTTCACAACGCCCGCACCTGGCGTTTCGTACCCGCCTCATCGAGTACGAAGAAGGCTCGTGAGACCCTCGAGATCTATGCCCCATTGGCTCACCGCCTCGGCATGAACACGATCAAGTGGGAACTCGAGGACCTGTCCTTCCAGGTTCTCCACCCGAAGGTCTACGACGAAGTGGTGAGACTCGTCGCCGATAGGGCACCCCAACGTGAGAAGTATCTGGCCACGGTCTCCAGCGAACTCCAATCGGAGCTCGGGCAGTCAAACATCGAAGCCGCGATCACAGGGCGACCGAAGCACTATTACTCGATCTATCAGAAGATGGTCGTCGGCGGTCACGAATTCGCCGACATCTATGACCTCGTCGGGGTTCGCGTCCTCGTCGAGACCGTTCGCGAGTGCTACGCCACGCTGGGGATCGTCCATGCGCGGTGGAATCCTGTCCCCGGCCGATTCAAAGACTACATCGCGATGCCGAAGTACAACATGTACCAGAGCCTGCATACGACGGTGATCGGACCGAACGGGAAACCCGTGGAGATCCAGATCCGAACCCACGAAATGGACCGACGCGCAGAATTCGGCGTCGCCGCCCACTGGAAGTACAAGGATCGCCGCAACGCGTCGAAGGCCGCTACGTCGAATACCGCACGGTCGGTCAAAGTCTCAGATGACGGCGAAGTTGATGACGCAGCATGGCTGCGTCAGCTGCTGGAATGGCAGCGCGAGGTCAGCGACCCCGATGAGTTCCTCGACAACCTCCGTTATGAAGTGAATTCGAAAGAAGTCTACGTCTTCACCCCCAAGGGTGACGTGATGAGCCTGCCGGCAGGGGCGACTCCCGTCGACTTCTCGTATGCGGTTCACACCGAGGTCGGGCACAAGACCATGGGCGCCCGGGTCAATGGTCGTCTCGTCGCGCTCGACACCGAGCTGAAGAACGGCGACTCGGTCGAAGTCTTCACCTCGAAAGATGAGAACGCAGGCCCCAGCCGTGACTGGTTGGGCTTCGTCAAGAGCCCTCGCGCACGCAGCAAGATCCGCCAATGGTTCTCCAAAGAACGCCGCGAAGAGGCGATCGAGAACGGTCGCGAGCAGCTGGCTCGGGCAATGCGTCGTCACACGCTCTCCGCCTCGGCGCTGATGAGTCAGGAAGCGCTGCAGGTTGTGGCCACTGAGCTGCGCCTGCCCGATGTCACCGCGCTCTACGCTGCGATCGGCAACGGCGTGAGCTCGGCCGCCCACGTCGTTGATCTGCTGGCAAAAGAAGTTGGAGACGACAACGAAGAGACGGTTCTGCCACCGTCACCGCGCAATCGCACTGGTCAGTCCTCGGGCCATCATTCCTCGTCCGGGGGAGTCACAGTCAAAGGCGTCGACGACGTCCTGGTGAAACTCGCCCGCTGCTGCACGCCGGTGCCAGGTGATGAGATCCTCGGTTTCGTCACGCGTGGTTCGGGAGTCTCCGTTCACCGTGTGGACTGCCCCAACATCGCGTCCCTCGAGCGGGAGCCTGAGCGGATGGTCGATGTCTCCTGGGGCGAGACGACCAGCGGAATCTACCTCGTTCAGATCCAGGTCGAGGCCTTGGACCGCTCAGGTCTGCTCTCGGACATCACGAAGGTCCTCACCGAGACTCACGTCAACATCCTGTCCGCCTCGGTTGCTACGTCACGGGCTCGAGTTGCCCAGTCGAAGTTCGTCTTCGAGATGAGCGACGCCAGCCATCTCGATACCGTACTCTCGGCAGTTCGCAAGGTCGAAGGGGTCTTCGACGTCTACCGCATCGCCGGGGGCTGAGGGCGACCGGATTCAGACTGCCGCACTAGGTCAGCGTCTATCGCGGTCTGATGCGGCACAGGTCCGCTCGAAGACGGTTCGCATGTGGGCGACATATGGCCTGCGGGACATCTCCGCCAGATACATGCGGAACCGTTGTCTGGCTCTTGCGGGAAGTTCGTCGATGAGGTTCTTCACGACCTGGGCCGAACGTTCATCGGGGGTGCGCAGGTGGGGGACCAGCAGGTCGTAGAGCGTTCTGTCCTCCGTAGTGATGGGCAGATCGCTGATCAGTTCCCATTCGTTCCGCGCAATGGTGAGTTCATGGACGACGACGTCGCAGCTGTCGACGTAGCGCCGCCTCGGATAGGTGATGAACGTCAGCGGACTCGGAGCTCTGCCAAGGCCGGTGTGAACCCACCACGCGATGTCATGGGAGAGCACAAGACGAGGTGGGATCTGCGCCCGCAGCGCCGCCATGCGGTCCTCTGAGCTGAGCACAGCGCCCTTGCGGACCCATGTGGACTCGGTCAGCCGCGTCAGCAGTCCGTCCAGCGTCAGTTCGGTGAGGTGCTCATAGCTGTAGTCGCGCAGATGAAACATCGCCTCCATACAGCAACTATTGCGCTGTATGGAGGCGTGTTCAATACCGAAGATCCGATCTGTGGATAAACCGCGACTCATGGTCGCCAGGCTGTGGAAGCCCCGTCAGCCCAGTTCGGCAGCTGTCTGAGCCAGCTGGTCTCGCCAGGCCCGACGTGCGTCGAGTGCCGACTGTGCTTCAGCGACGGCCTTCTCGTCGCCACCGGCCTTCGCCTTCTCGTACTTCTGTTCCAGTTCGGTGATCGAGTCGTCGAGCTGGCTCAGCGCACCGGACGTGCGTGCCTTGGTCTCCGGGTTGCTGCGCTTCCATTCGGCGTTCTCGGCATCGGAGAGGGCGCGTTCGACATCACGCAGCCCGTTCTCCATGCGGGACACGTCGGCCCGAGGCACCTTGCCGGCAGCCTCCCACTCGTCCTGAATGACGCGCAGTTCCTTCTTCGCCACGGCAATATCACCGATCGGCAGCAGACCCTGCGCCCTGGCCAAGATCTCCTCTTTGGCCTCAAGGTTGCCCTTGTACTCCTCGTCGACGGCAGCATTCTCTGCATCTCGAGCTGCGAAGAAGACGTCCTGGGCGGCACGAAAGCGCGCCCAGAGAGCATCATCGTCCTTGCGCGAGGCACGCGGAGCTTTCTTCCACTGGTTCATGAGGTCTTTGTACTTCTGCGACACATTGCGGAAGTCGGTCGAGTCGGTCAGCGATTCCGCCTCGGCAACGAGCTTCTCCTTGATCCGCTTGCCTTCGGAATTCTGCTTGTCGAGCTCTGCAAAGAATTCCTTGCGCTTGTGCTCGAACGTGTTCCGAGCCTGCGAGAAGCGGCCCCACAGCTCCTGGTCCACGGCACGCGGCAGTCTGGGACCGCTGCGCTGCATGTCCTTCCACTGACCGAAGAGCTCACGCAGACGTGCCCCGGACTGCTTCCACTGGATCTTCGCGGGATCGCGCTTGGCCAGCGATTCAGCCTCGGCGACGATCTCTTCGCGTTCCTGTGCGGCCTCGAGCTTGGCTGCTTCCGCACGGGCAGCCTGCTTCGACTCGGTGGCCTGCGCATCCGAGATCAGGGTATCCAAGGTGGCAGAGAGGCCCTTGAGATCGCCGACGACATTGGCCTCCGGCAGGGTCTCCTGCAGGGTCTTCGCAGCAGAGGACACGTCGCGACCGGGAGCACCGGCGGACAGACGATTGCGGAGAAGTGCTGCGTTCTCCACCAGGTCGACGTACTTCTTTGCGAAGTACTCCAAGGCTTCCTCAGGGCCGGCATCGGGATACTGCCCGACCGCACGCTCGCCGTCGGCAGTGACGACGAAGACATTGCCTTCCTGGTCAGCGCGACCGTGCTCGATTGCGCGCCGGACTTCCGCATCATGATCAACGGTAGTCCCGGTCACGGTCTGAGCCGCCTGTGGACGGGGCAGAGAGGACGGGCGCGGGACCGGCTTCGGGGTCGGGGTCGACATGATTCTCACCTTGTTTCCATCGGTCGAACCTGCGGGACTCTGTGCCTGCAGATCACTCGATTTCCTGATTGACGTTATCCCAGCATAACCAAGCCCCATGCTCTGGATAGACTTTGAGCATGGATGTATTTGTGACCCGCGCCGAATTTCTCGAAGTCAACTGCTACGCCGTGCGTGCCGAAGGCCACGACGATGCCATCTTCGTCGACTCAGGTTTCGACTGTGCACCCGGTCTCGACGAGATCGTGGACGAAGAGAATCTGGTGCCTCGGGCCATCTTCCTCACCCACGGTCACCCCGACCACATCCTCGGACTGACCAACGTCCTGTCCCGCTGGAATGTGCCTGTCTACCTGGGCGATACCGACCGTTATCGCTTGGACAAGCCCGCCGAGACTCTCAGCCCTCAGTTCGCCCAGATGCTCGAACCGCTCGTCAAGGATTGGTCAGCGCCCAAGGTCAACGCGCTGATCGACGCGCAGACGGTGGAGGTCGCAGGGTTGACGATCACTGCTGTGGCCGCACCCGGACACACGGAAGGTTCGACCCTGCTGCGGGTGCAGGCCGACGGTGAGGAGATCATCTTCACCGGCGATGTGGTCTTCGCCGGAGCGATCGGACGCGTCGACCTGCCAGGGGGAGACGCTTCGGCGATGGCAGAATCACTGCGAGCCTTCGCGATGCTGCCCGACGTTCCCATCTATCCTGGACACGGTCCAGGCTCCCGAGTCGGCCACGAGCTGGCGACGAACCCGTTCTTCTAGAGACGAATCGGTTCCGAGCGAGACGAACCGACCAACACCCACCAGGTACTACAACACCCATCAGAGACGAAGAGCACCAAGGAGAACAATGGCGAAGTCAGCCCGACTGTCCGGTTTCCCGGAACGACTTCCAGCAGAGCGCGTAATCGAGAGGTCGATCATCGACGTCCTCGAACACACCTTCGCGCTGCATGGATACTCGGCACTCAACCACCGTGCAGTCGAGCCGATCAGCCAGCTCGCCAAGGACGGAGAGATCGACAAAGAGATCTTCGCTGTCAGCCGCCTGCACTCCGAGGGCACCGAGCGCAATCCGCTGGGGCTGCACTTCGACCTCACTGTGCCCCTGGCGCGGTTCATCGCCGACAACGCGAACGAACTCTCCTTCCCGTTCAAAGCCGCTCGAATCCAGCCGGTGTGGCGCGGTGAACGCCCCCAACAGGGCCGGTACCGCGAGTTCATCCAGGCCGATATCGACGTCGTCGCCGAGGCGGAGCTGCCCGGACACTTCGAAGTTGAGATTCCACTCGCCGTCGCCGACGCCTTCAGCCGGCTGGCCCCACTGGGCGTGCCCGGGGTCAAGATCGTGGTCAACGATCGCAGGCTCCTCGAAGGGTTCGCGCGTGGCATCGGACTCACCAACATCCAGGCCGTCCTGCGCTGCCTCGACAAGTACGACAAGATCGGTCCCGCCGAGGTGGGCAAACTGTTGGCTGCGGAAGCCGAGGCCGACGAGGAGCAGCAGCGACTGTGCCTCGCACTGGCCGCGATCGAATCGGATTCGCCGGACTTCGCGGACGACGTGCGTGCGCTCGGCGTCGAACACCCCCTGCTCGACGAGGGTCTCGACTCTCTGACGACGATGCTTCGCGCCGCCCACGAGCGAGCACCCGGCGTCGTTGTGGCGCAGCTGAAGATCGCACGTGGACTCGACTATTACACAGGAGCCGTCTACGAGACGCAGCTGATCGGACACGAAGAACTCGGATCGGTGGCCTCAGGCGGTCGCTACGATTCGCTCGTGACTGTGGGTAAGAAGAGCTACCCCGGTGTTGGGATGTCGATCGGCGTCTCGCGGCTCATGGCCTTCATCCTCGATGCCGACAGCGGCATCAAGGCCACGCGTGGAACACCGTCGGCTGTGGTCGTCGCTGTGACGGATGAGGACAAGCGCGGTGAAGCCGATGCGGTTGCCACCGCTCTGCGTGCCCGTGACATCGCCTGTGAGGTCTCACCGAGTGCTGCGAAGTTCGGAAAGCAGATTCGCTACGCCGAACGTCGGGGTATCCCCTTCGTGTGGTTCACCGAAGGTGAGAGTGGTCACGAAATCAAGGACATCCGCTCCGGGGAGCAGGCTCCGGCGAACCCGCAGACATGGGAGCCTGTCGCTGCCGACCGTAAGCCACTGGTGTACCGGGACTGAGATCGTTCCGACCGAATCCTGACTGAGCCCAGGTGTGAAGCCTCTATCCTGCCTGGGCCCAGGTGTGAAGCCGCTGCCCAGTGTCAGGAGCCGCTCGCGGGCGGGTCGGGTGCCAACGATCCGTCGGGGGCGATGTGATCGAAGATCTCGCGCACCATTGAGACCACGTGCGGATCGTCGACGGTGTAGAAGATCCGGCGCCCGTCCCGGCGAGACGAGATCAGGCCCGCCAATCTCATCTTCGCCAGATGCTGACTAACGGTGGGTACAGCCGCACCGATCGCCTCGGCGAGGGAAGAGACATCGAGCTCCTGATTGACCAACGTCCAGACCAGACGGAGGCGAGTCCCGGAGGCGAGCATGCGAAAGGTCTCCGCGGCCACCTCGACCTGCGCGGAGGTGGGGTCGGTTCCCACATCCGAGCCCGGATCCTCCGTGCCCGTGCCACTTGTGCTCATGTGATCCTCTTCCTCGTCGCCCGCGGCAGATGACCTGCAGTGGGCCATGCCGGTATTCCACTGGCGAGCGACTATCATTGTTCACGCGCTGCCACATAAACATCGTAAAGGAGCCCTAGGTGCTGCGAAGCCACAAAACCGGAAGCCTGCGAGCCTCACACGCAGGACAGACCGTCACCCTGACCGGGTGGGTCGACCGTCGTCGCGATCACGGAGGTGTCGCCTTCATCGATCTGCGTGACGCTTCGGGCATCGTCCAGGTCGTCGTCCGTGAGGACGATGCGCACTCGCTGCGCAACGAATCCGTCGTCAAGGTCACCGGCACCGTGTCCCTGCGTCCCGAGGGCAACACCAACGCCAACCTGCCCACTGGTGACATCGAGGTCATCGACACGAACGTCGAGATCCTCAGCCTCGCCGAGGCGCTGCCCTTCCAGGTCTCCGACCACGCCGAAGACGCCGGCACCGTCGGCGAGGAGACCCGCCTGCGCTACCGGTACCTCGACCTGCGTCGGTCCGGTCCGGCTTCCACCATGCGTCTGCGATCGGCCGCGAACAAGGCAGCCCGCACTGTCCTCGACGAGCAGGAATTCCTCGAGATCGAGACCCCGACCCTGACCCGGTCCACCCCTGAAGGCGCCCGCGACTTCCTCGTCCCCGCACGCCTGCAGCCCGGTTCCTGGTACGCCCTGCCGCAGTCACCGCAGCTGTTCAAGCAACTTCTGCAGGTGGCCGGCATGGAACGCTACTACCAGCTGGCACGCTGCTACCGTGACGAGGATTTCCGCGCGGACCGTCAGCCCGAGTTCACCCAGCTCGACATCGAAGCCTCCTTCGTCGAGCAGGACGACATCATCGAGCTTGCCGAGAAGATCCTCGTGGCTCTGTGGAAGCTCATCGGACACGAGATCACCACGCCGATCCCGCACATCACCTACGCCGAGGCGATGGAGAAGTACGGCAGCGACAAGCCCGACCTTCGCTTCGAGCTCGAACTGCACAACCTCACCGAATTCTTCCAGGACACCCCGTTCCGGGTCTTCCAGTCCGACTACGTCGGCTCGGTCGTCTACCCCGGCGGCGGCTCACTGCCTCGTCGTCAGCTCGACGCCTGGCAGGACTGGGCCAAGCAGCGCGGCGCCAAAGGCCTGGCCTACGTGCTCGTGGCCGAAGACGGCACCCTGACCGGTCCCGTGGCCAAGAACATCTCCGATGAGGAGAAGGCAGGCCTCGTCGACGCCGCAGGAGCCACCCCCGGTGACGCGATCTTCTTCGCCGCCGGTGACCCTGCGAGCTCACGTGCTCTCCTGGGCGCCGCCCGCAACGAGATCGCCGAACGCACAGGACTCATCAAAGAAGGCGACTGGGCCTTCGTGTGGGTCGTCGATGCACCGCTCTTCGAATCCGCAGCAGCGGCTCAGGCCGCAGGCGACGTCGCTGTCGGTGAAGGATCATGGACCGCTGTCCACCACGCCTTCACCGCTCCGAAGCCGGAATTCCTCGACACCCTGGAATCCGACCCGGGTGCTGCCCTGGCCTACGCCTACGACATCGTCTGCAACGGAAACGAGATCGGCGGAGGTTCGATCCGCATCCACCGCAAGGACGTCCAGGAACGGGTGTTCAAGATCATGGGCATCTCCGAGGAAGACGCACAGGAGAAGTTCGGCTTCCTCCTCGAAGCCTTCAAGTTCGGCGCACCCCCGCACGGAGGCATCGCCTTCGGCTGGGACCGCATCGTGTCCCTGCTCGCCGGGGTCGACTCGATCCGCGAAGTCATCGCCTTCCCGAAGACGGGTGCCGGATACGATCCGCTCACCCAGGCTCCCGCACCGATCACCGACGCACAGCGTGCCGAGGCCGGCGTGGACTTCGAACCGGAAGACGACGACGCCGAGGCCTGATGACCAACGGTCCTGACCTCTTCTCCTCCGACAGCCCGGACCAGGGATCGCCTGGTCCGGGCGTCGGCGGTTCATCTGCCGGTTCGGGGCGAGCTCTCGATCCGCTGGCGGTGCGGATGCGTCCGCGCACCATTGCCGAGGTGGTCGGCCAAGATCATCTGACGTTCCCCGGTTCACCCCTCGTCCAACTCGTCGAGGCCAGCGGGGGAGACCGGGCAGGAGCCTCCTCGGTGATCCTGTGGGGTCCTCCCGGGGTCGGCAAGACCACCCTGGCCCACGTCATCTCCCACGCGCCGGGCCGCACCTTCGTCGAGATGTCCGCGATAACCGCCGGCGTCAAGGACGTGCGACAGGTGATCGAGAACGCCAGGCGCGAGCGCGACATGTATCAGCGCACGACCGTGCTGTTCCTCGACGAGATCCACCGATTCTCGAAAGCGCAGCAGGATGCTCTGCTGCCAGCGGTGGAGAACCGCCTCGTCGTGCTCGTGGCCGCGACGACCGAGAACCCATCGTTCTCCGTCATCTCCCCACTCCTGTCCCGCTCGCTTCTGCTCACGCTGCGTCCGCTCGACGATGCCGCCATTGCCGATCTCCTCGACCGTGCAGTCACCAGCGAACGAGGTTTGGCCGGCCAGTTCGAACTCGAGCCTGCGGCGAAGGACTTCATCGTCCGCATCGCCGGTGCTGACGCCCGGCGCTCCCTGACGATCCTCGAAGCCGCCGCCGGAATCGCTGCCGCACAGGCAGAGTTCGCAGGGGCAGACGACGGAGACGCGGCCGACGACTCGCCTGATGACGCGGCCGACGACGCGACTGATGACGCGGCCGATTCGGAAACTGATCGCCGCGCGATCCTCATCACCGAGGCCGCCTGTGCCGAGGCCAGCTCCGAAACTGTGCTGCGCTACGACAAGAACGGTGACCAGCACTACGATGTCATCTCCGCATTCATCAAGTCGATTCGCGGCTCAGACGTCGATGCCGCGTTGCACTACCTGGCCAGGATGATCGTTGCCGGCGAGGACCCCCGCTTCATCGCGCGGCGCGTCGTGATATCGGCTGCCGAGGACATCGGTATGGCCGATCCGCAGGCCCTGCCGATCGCGGTGGCGGCGTCAACAGCCGTGCAGAACATCGGCATGCCGGAAGGACGCATTCCGCTGGCCGAGGCGGTCACCTACCTGGCCATGGCGCCGAAGTCGAACGCGAGCTACCGCGCCCTCGACGCAGCCATCGCCGACGTCAAGAACGGGTTCTCCGGGCAGGTGCCAACACATCTGCGGGACGCGCACTATCCCGGCGCCAAGGAGCTCGGCCACGGCGAGGGCTACAAATACTCGCACGATCATCCTCACGGAGTCGCTGCCCAGGAATATCTGCCCGAGACACTGCGCGGGAAGCGCTACTACGAGCCGACAGGCAACGGGATGGAGCGCTCCTTGGGTGAGCGTCTCGAGATGCTGCAGAGACTCCTGCGGCCCTGATAAAGGCACCGGCCTGCCGATATTCGCCGCCGAATTCCTCCCTCTGACCCCTGGGACGCGGTAGTTTTGTGCACAGGATGAAGGAGAGCCGCGGCCACGATCGGTTCGCTGGCGTCTGAGGGGCCGAGGAGGGTTGACGTGCAGGACATCATCGTCACCATCGCGGCCGCTCTCGCTCTGGGATTGGTGGCGCGCGTACTGCGCATTCCTCCACTGGTGGGCTTCCTTGGTGCCGGATTCCTGCTTCACTTCCTCGGCTTCTCCGCATTCGACGGTCTCGAACGGATCTCCGACCTCGGCGTGGTTCTGCTCCTCTTCACCATCGGACTGAAGTTCGATCTGCGATCCCTCCTCCAACCCGAGGCCTACGGTACGGCTGCGCTCCATATGATCTCCAGTGTTCTCGTGGGAGCCGGCACGATCGGGTTCGCTGCGGTCATCGGCGTCGTATCGCTCGACGGTGGACTGGGCACGATCGGTCTGCTCGGATTCGCACTGTCGTTCTCCTCAACAGTTCTCGTGGTCAAGGTCCTCGAAGACCGCTCCGACGACGGTTCGTACTACGGTCAGATCGCCATCGCCATCCTCGTCCTCCAGGACATCGCCGCCGTCGCCTTCATCACCGTTGCAGGTGAGGAGCCGCCGAGTCTATGGGCCTTCGCACTCGTTCTCCTGATCCCCGCAGCATGGGTGCTGCGCCGCATTCTCGACCGTGTGGGACGAGGCGAGCTGCTGGTGCTCTTCGGCGTGGTCATGGCACTGGGCCCGGGATACGTGGCCTTCGAGTCCGTGGGCATCCATGGTGACCTGGGGGCTTTGGTGATGGGTCTGCTCTTCGCCGGCCATCCCAGATCCACCGAGTTGTCGAAGTCCCTATTCAGCGTCAAGGAGCTCTTCCTCGTCGCCTTCTTCGTCGTCATCGGACTGCAGGCGATCCCGACCTGGGCCGACCTGCTCATGGCGTTGATCCTGTGCGTGATTCTCATCCCCTTCAACTTCCTCAGCTTCTATCTGTTGGGTCGACTCTTCGGCCTGCGCAACCGGACCAGCATCCGCACCAGTCTCGCCTTGAGCAACTTCTCCGAATTCGCGCTCATCGTGGTGGCGGTCGGGGCAGCCAATGGAGTGTTCGAGGACAGCTGGCTGACAGTGACTGCTTTGGCCGTCGCGATCTCAATGATCATCTCCTCATTGGCCAACGCCTACAGTCTGCAGATCGTGGGCAGGCTCGATGAGATCCTGCCCGATGAGAATGAGGCCAGACTGCGACCACCGGATCGCCCGATCGACACAGGTACCGCCGAGGTGGTGGTGCTGGGCATGGGCCGCATCGGACGCGGTGCATATGAGCGATTGGTCGACCGAGGGGGTCTGTCCGTCATCGGTGTCGACAACGATCATCTGGTGGTGGAGGATCTCCAGGACGAGAAGTTCAACGTCCTGGAGGGCGACGCCACAGACCACGAGTTCTGGCACCGCATTGTCGTCGGTGGAACCGCCCGGACCGTGATTCTGGCTATGGCGATCCACGACTCGAACACCTTCGCACTCGAACAGCTGAGAATAGCCGGTTTCGACGGTGCCATCGCCGCAGTGGTCCAGCGTCAGGACCAGGCCGACGCCCTCACCGCGGCAGGAGTCCACACCGTCGTCAACATCTATGGTGGTTCGGGAGCCGAAGTTGCTGATGCGGCAATGCGGCTGCCCACCGAGCGAAGGCCCGACGGCGGAGCCGGCCGTACCGGCGCCTGAGCACCAGAACCTGCCGGGCAGATATCCTCTTTGCCCTGTGATCAACCCCGCGGCAGCGCGGCGGCGCATCGCTCGAGTCCCCGTTCTGTCGCTTTGCGCCGGGGGAGTGGAATCCGCTAAGATTGGTTGCTGTTGTGCCTGCACCCTAAAGGCGGTCGGTGCGAGCGGATCTCGACGCTCAATCCCTCTTTCCCATCCAGGGAAACAACCGTGTCGACTTGGGCGAGAACCCATGGCCGGTCGAGACACACCATATTGATGAAAGGTAATACAGTGCCAGCACCAGCACGTAACCGCCGGATGACGCGCGTCTCGCGCGCCCTCGGCATGCCGCTGACTCCGAAAGCGGAGAAGTACTTCGAGCGTCGCCCGTATCCTCCAGGCGAGCACGGCCGTGCACGTCGTCGCAATGACAGCGACTACTCGGTCCGTCTCAAGGAGAAGCAGCGTCTTCGCGCCCAGTACGGCATCCGCGAAGCTCAGATGCTCAAGATCTACAAGGAATCCAGCCGCCTCTCCGGTCTGACCGGTGAGACCATGGTCGAGCTCCTCGAAATGCGTCTCGACGCGCTGGTGTTGCGTTCGGGCTTCGCTCGGACCATCGCCCAGGCGCGTCAGTTCGTCGTGCACCGTCACATCACCGTTGACGGCCAGCGCGTCGATCGTCCTTCATTCCGCGTGAAGGAAGGACAGACCATCCAGGTTCACGAGCGCAGTGCATCGATGGATCCGTTCCAGGTCGCAGCAGCCGGTGGACACAAGGATGTTCTCCCTGCAGTTCCCGGCTACCTCAATGTCAACCTCGAAGGTCTGCAGACCACCCTGCTTCGTCGCCCCAAGCGCGAAGAGGTTCCTGTGACCGTTGATGTTCAGCTGGTCGTCGAGCACTACTCGCGCTGATCACCCCAGAGGGATCGCACGGCATCAACTGCCCGGAACGTCGAGTTCCGGGCAGTTGTGCATTCATACGCAAGTCGACGGCGCGCAGCGTCGGCACCTCGCATAATGCGGATGAGCCACTAAACTAATCACTGATGAGTGCAAGAGTGCACACGCAACATGTGAAAGGCCTTGGATGAAGACGGCAGAGATCAAACAGCGCTGGTTGGACTACTTCGAAGCGAATGGGCACGCAGTCGTCCCCTCAGCGTCGGTGATCAGCTCGGATCCATCGATCCTGTTCAACATCGCGGGTATGGTTCAGTTCATCCCGTATCTCTCCGGTCGGGAGCCCGCCCCATTCAATCGCGCCACGAGCGTGCAGAAATGCGTGCGCACCGGCGACATCGAAGAGGTCGGAAAGACCACCCGCCACGGCACCTTCTTCCAGATGAATGGCAATTTCTCCTTCGGCGACTACTTCAAGCGCGAAGCCATTCGCTTCGCCTGGGGACTGCTGACGAACCCCGTGGACGACGGTGGTCTCGGCTTCGACGAGAACCGCCTGTGGGCAACAGTCCATGAGGACGATATCGAGACCATCGACCTGTGGCTCGAGGAGACCTCGATTCCACGAGAGCGCATCCAGCCGCGCGACAACGAGGACAATTTCTGGCACACCGGTCAGCCCGGCCCCGGCGGCTACTGCTCCGAGATCTACTTCGACCGTGGTCCGGACTACGGTGTCGAAGGCGGTCCCGTGGCCGATGAAGATCGGTACATCGAGATCTGGAACCTCGTGTTCATGGAATTCGAACTCAGCGAGGTCCGGTCGAAGGTCGATTTCGACATCGCCGGCGACCTCCCCGCGAAGAACATCGACACCGGCATGGGCCTCGAGCGTGTCGCCTTCCTGCTCCAAGGCGTCGAGAACATGTACGAGATCGACGAAGTCTTCCCCGTCATCGAGGCCGCCAGCCGCCTCTCCGGCCACAGCTACGGTGCCGATCACGAGGCCGACGTGCAGATGCGAGTCGTGGCCGACCACGTCCGCTCCTCCTTGATCATCATCGGCGATGGTGTCCGCCCTGGCAACGAAGGCCGCGGCTACATCCTCCGACGTCTCCTCCGCCGTGCCGTACGTGCGATGCGCCTCCTCGGCGTGACCAGCGAAGTTCTGCCGGAGCTGCTGCCGGTGTCCATGGAATCGATGAAGCTCTCCTACCCTGAGCTGGAGACGGATTTCGACCGCATCTCCCGCATCGCCTACGCCGAGGAGAAGGCCTTCCTGCGGACCCTGGAATCGGGCACACAGCTGTTCCAGAACGCTGCGGCCTCCCTGCCTGAGTCGGACAAGACCATCAGCGGCGACGTGGCGTTCGCTCTGCACGACACCCACGGATTCCCCATCGACCTGACTCTGGAAATGGCTTCCGAGCAGGGCGTCCACGTTGACGAAGAGGGCTTCCGCGCCCTCATGAGTCAGCAGCGGACCCGAGCCAAGGCCGACGCGAAGGCGAAGAAGGGCGGCGGACATACCGACCTCTCCGCCTACTCTGCGCTGCTCGAAGACGGTGCCTCCGAGTTCGTCGGCTACGACCGCCTCGAAGCCGACTCCCGGGTGCGTGGAATCGTTGTCGACGGGCTCGCCCAGGAAGTTCTGACACCGGGACAGTCCGCCGACCTCATCCTCGATCTGACTCCGTTCTACGCCGAGGCAGGCGGACAGCGCGCCGATATCGGCCTCATCAAAGGCCATGGTTTCACCGCCCGCGTCCTCGACGTGCAGAATCCCATCAAGGGGCTCCCCGCGCACAGAGTCGAAGTCATCGACGGCGAGATCCATGTGGGGGCCGAGGTCCTGGCCGTCGTCGACCGCGACCACAGGTTCCAGGGTTCACAAGCGCACACCGCCACGCACCTCGTCCACGCCGCGCTGCGCGAGATCCTCGGTACTCACGCTGTCCAGGCCGGCTCGATGAACCAGCCGGGCTACATGCGCTTCGACTACTCATTCCCTGAAGCCCCGAGTCCGCAGATGCGGGCGGAGATCGAAGACGTCGCCAACCTCGCCGTTCGTTCGAACTACGAGGTCGGGACCGAATTCCTGCCGTTCGAGGACGCCAGGAAGTCAGGTGCGATGGCGCTCTTCGGTGAGAAGTACCCGAATATCGTGCGCGTCGTCGACATCGGCGGGCCATTCTCCCGCGAACTCTGCGGAGGCACACACGTCGGTGCTTCGTCCGAGGTCGGGCCGATCTCCGTGCTCTCCGAAGCCTCCGTGGGCTCAGGCGTGCGCCGCATCGAAGCCGCCGTCGGCATGGACGCCTTCCGCTCGCTGGCAGCTGAACGCAGCATCGTCTCCTCCCTGTCCGACATGCTCAAGGTGCCGGGAACCGATGTGCGCGAACGCGTCGGAGATCTGATGACCAAGCTCAAGGATGCGGAGAAGGAGATCGCTCGCCTGAACTCCCAGCAGCTCCTGGCCTCAGCAGGAAGATTCCTCGACAACGCCGAAACCGTGGGATCAACTCTGTTCGTCGTCGCCGAACTCGGCGAGGTCTCGAATGCGGGAGATATCCGTACAGTCGTCACCGACCTGCGCGGTCGAGTCTCGGAACGATCCGCCGTGGTCCTCGGCATCGGAACGAGCAACGGAAAACCCGTTGTCGTGGTCGCCACGACCGCTGCCTCACGCGATGAGGGACAGCAGGCCGGCAAGCTCGTGTCACTGGCCTGCGGTGAACTCGGCGGCGGCGGAGGAGGCAAACCCGACCTCGCTCAGGGCGGCGGCAGCGATGCCTCCGCGATCCCCTCTGCCATCACAGCGGTCAAGGCAGCTCTCCAGTGAGTTTCCGCCGGGGCCGACGTATCGGCCTCGACATCGGTTCGGTGCGCATCGGGGTCGCCAGCAGTGACCCTGACGGCATCCTCGCTACGCCGCTGACAGTGGTGCGGAGGACCGACGAGCCTGCTGCGCTGAGAGCGCTGCGGGAGATCATCGACGAATACGAACCGATCGAACTGCTCATCGGCGACCCGAAATCCCTCGACGGCGCGGCACGGGCGGCGGCGGCGACCGCACTTGATTTCGCCAGGCGAATCAGCCTCGCTACGTCGACGCCCATCCGCCTCGTCGATGAGCGCTTCACCACGGTCGAGGCTCACCACGCCCTCGCCGCCGCAGGGAAGAACTCGCGTCAACGTCGTGAGATCGTCGATGCCCAGGCAGCCGTGATCATTTTGCAGAATGCCCTCGAATTCGAACACAACACCGGTGAGCCAGCCGGTCGAGCAATGCCCGACGAGGAGAGTGAGCTATGAGCCCGTTCCCAGGTGAGTTCTCGGAAGACGAAGGGCTGACCAGGTCCGACCTCAGAGCAAAGAAGCGCCGCCGGATGCTGCGCAGACGTCGGACGACGGCCATCGTCGTCGTCTGCGTGCTCGTATTCGGCATCGGAGGATTCTTCGGTGTCAGAGCCGCCGGCGGAGTCTTCGATGACCTGTTCGGTCCCAAAGGCGACTACGAGGGCGCCGGCACCAGCGAGGTCACGATCGAGATCCCGCCGGGAGCCTCTGCCCGCTCCGTGGCCAATCAGCTCGTCGAGGCCGGGGTGATCATGAACTCCGAGCCGTTCCTCGACGAGGTCGAGCGCCGCGATATCACGATCCAGGCCGGGCCGATCATTCTGCGCGAGAAGATGAGTTCCAAATCAGCAGTGGAAGCGATCGTCAATCCGATCAAACCTCCCACGATCACGATCGCCGAGGGCCGCAAGATCGACCAGATCAAATCGACGATGGTCGAGTCGGGAATGAAGGCCGAAGCCGTCGACAAAGCCATCGATGACAAGACCCCGAAGGATTACGGCCTCGACGTCGATGCCCCCAGCCTGGAGGGGTATCTGTATCCGGCAACCTACGAACTGAACCAGGACAAAACGGCCGAGGACATCGTGTCCGAGATGGTCAATAAGACGAAGCTTGAGATCGAGAACGCTGACATCGATCTCGACGACGCGAATCGGATCATGACCCTGGCGAGCCTCGTCGAAATCGAATCGCCCGGTGACGAAGAGGTCCGAAAGAAGGTGGCGCAGGTCTTCCTCAACCGCATCTCAGAGGATTCGAGGACCGGCGAACTGCTCCAGTCCGATGCGACGGTGGCCTATATCCACGGTGCCCGCAGTGACCTGACGACGACGAAGGAGGAGCGCGAGTCCGACAGCCCGTACAACACGTACAAGAAGAAGGGGCTGCCACCGGGACCGATCAATTCGCCCAGCGCCGGAGCAGTCGATGCCGCGCTCAATCCCACCAAAGGTGATTGGCAGTTCTTCGTGGCCACGAACCCGGACACCGGGGAGACCAAATTCGCCGACACCTACGACGAGCATCGGAAGAATGTCGAGATCTATCGGAAATGGCTCAAGGAGCACGGAGAGGCCAACGGCGACAAATGACGATCTCGGCTGCGGTGCTCGGTCGCCCGATCGCCCATTCCAAATCGCCGCTGCTTCATCGTGCGGCATTTCAGGCCCTGGGCCTCCACAGCAGCGAATACGCCAGTTTCGACATCGGCGCGGAGGACCTCGAATCCTTCCTGGCAGCTCACCGAAGCCAGATCGGATTCTCGCTGACGATGCCTTTGAAGGAACGGCTCGTCGAACTCGCGTTGACCCATGGGTGGGGCCTCGATGACACAGCCGGGCTGACCGGAGTGGCGAACACACTGGTTCGCCGAGGTGGGGCGACGTCGGTTGCCAACACCGACGTGCAGGGCATCGTGCGCGCGCTGACTCCGGGTCTCAACACCTATCGGGAAGCAGCAGTCACCGCCGCGATATCGGCCACGGCCGCAGGTCTCGGCGCGACTGCAGGCGTGAGCACGGCCGACGGCGATGGTGCTGACAGAGCGACCATCCTGGGTGCAGGAGCGACCGCGGCTTCGGCGCTGCTGGCCTGCCGCGAACTGGGCATCGCCACGGTCGAATTCCTCGTCAGAAACCCTGATCGGGCCGGACGGGTCCTCGACCTCAGCAAACAGCTTGGAGTGTCGGCGTCCACCGCGCCGCTGAGACAGATCGGACCCTCCGCCGTTGTCATCTCGACCCTCCCCGCCGAGGCTGTCCTCGAACTGCAGTGGTCTCCCGGCTTCCGCTGCGGAGTTGCCCTCGACGTCGCCTATGCTGCGGAGTCCGACTTCCTTCAGGCAGCCGAATCCCACGGCCTCATCCCGGTAGAGGGCACGGTGATGCTCGTCGAGCAGGCCGTTGCACAGTCGGAGATGTTCATCGCCGCGGCCGAAGCAGCGGATGCCGAGCCCTGCCTCACTCAGGGCCCAACGCAGAACGCTGAGCGGCGCGCCGTGATCACAGCAGCCATGTACAGCGCACTCGAAGATCGACCTGGGCCGGCAGGCGACTGACCAGAAGGACGGAAAGGGCGGGCGAGGGTGGACATCGGAGTTCTCCACGGGTGGCCGATCGGAGTCAGCGCCGTCATCAGTGCTGGTCTCGGCATTCTCCTGGCCCGCAGCACCTCGTGGTGGCTGGCCGATGACGACCACGCTGCCGTGCTCGCGAAGACTCGTCTTTTCCGCCCTCTGCCCTTAGTGATCCTCGGCATCGTCTTGGCAGTTGCGGCCGCACTGCTCTTCCCCGCCGCCGGCGCGGCACCCGGCTCCGGCTCACTATCCGATGCCGGCTCAATGTCAGGCGCCGGTCATAGTGCCGACATCGGGTCCGTCGACCGGCTTCTGCTGGCTCTGAGCCTGGGTGCAGCGGCCGCTGCCACCCCGTACCTCGCTGTCGTCGACATCGTCATCCATCGGCTGCCGGATCGGATCGTGTATCCGCTCATCGGAATCGAACTTCTCACCTTCGTTCTCGGGCAGCTGCTGGGGGAGTCCGCCATCTGGGGCCTCGGTCTCATCGCCGGAGTCGCCGGGGTCCTGTTCTTCGGCGTCCTCTACCTGAGCGGACGGGTGATGCACGCGCGCACGATGGGCCTCGGCGACGTCAAACTGGCGTTCGTCGTATTCGGTGTGCCCACACTGTTCTCCCCATGGGCACCGGCGCTCGTCTTCATCATCATGATGCTCATCGCCGGCATCGCAGCCCTCCTGGCAGCCGCTGCGAAACGCAGCCTGAAGGCGACGACGATCGCATTCGGACCGGCAATGCTATCCGGAATGTGGTTCGGGTCGGTGCTTGGCCCAATCCTTTTGTAGAATCGGTTGAATGTTGAGATGGCTGACTGCAGGCGAATCCCACGGCGAAGCGCTGACTGGGATCATTGAGGGGCTTCCCGCCCACGTTCCTATCACCAGGGAAGACATCCGCGCGAGCTTAGCTCGACGCAGACTGGGCTATGGCCGTGGAGCGCGGATGAAGTTCGAAGCCGACGAGGTTCGCCTCCTCGGCGGAGTGCGACACGGGCAGACATTGGGCTCACCCGTGGCCGTCGAGGTCGGGAACACGGAATGGCCCAAATGGGAGACCGTGATGAGCCCCGACCCGATCGACGAGGACGAACTCGCCGGTCAGGCTCGGAACGCCCCGCTGACCCGACCGCGGCCCGGTCATGCCGATATCGTCGGCATGCAGAAATACGGATTCGACGAGGCTCGACCGATCCTCGAACGTGCCTCGGCCCGAGAAACGGCAATGCGTGTGGCGTTGGGCACCATCGCCGCGAACTTCCTGGGCGAACTCGGCATCACGCTCGTCTCCCATACCGTGGCAATCGGCACGGCTGCGGAATCCGCAGAGACTGCGACCGAACCAGCATTGCCGTCGGCAACGGACGTCGACGCACTCGATGCCGATCCCGTGCGCTGTTTCGACCCGGAACTCTCCGCTCGCATGGTTGAGCAGATCGATGCTGCGAAGAAGGCTGGCGACACCCTCGGTGGAGTCGTCGAGGTTCTCGCCTATGACCTGCCGCCCGGTCTTGGCTCGCACGTCCACTGGGACCGTCGGCTCGACTCCCGACTTGCCGGGGCCCTGATGGGCATTCAGGCGATCAAGGGCGTCGAGGTCGGCGACGGCTTCCTCACTACCAGGCGCCCCGGGTCCGCAGCCCACGATGAACTCGCCGTGGGTGACGAGGTTATCCGACGCGTCAGCAACCGCGCAGGCGGCACCGAGGGCGGAATGTCGACAGGTGGACCGCTGCGAGTCCGGGCAGGCATGAAGCCCATCGCTACGGTCCCACGCGCTCTGGCCACCGTCGACGTCGTCACCGGTGAACCTGCCAAGGCCAACCACCAGCGCTCAGACGTGTGCGCGGTTCCAGCCTCCGGTGTCGTGGCTGAGGCGATGGTGGCTCTCGTTCTCGCCGAGGCAGTGGTGGAGAAGTTCGGCGGAGACTCCGTGGCCGAGACCAAGCGGAACCTGGATGCCTACGTGGCGGCCATTCCGGAGAACCTCCGCATCGGCCGATGACTCAACGCCCGCACCCGAAACCGGTTCCACCGCTGGAACCGGTCCCGGCCTCGCAGTCGCGCATCGTCCTGACTGGACCGCCTGCGGCCGGCAAATCCACGATCGGTCGTCTCCTGGCTGATCGTCTCGATCTGCCGCTCATCGACACCGATGCGAACATCGTCGACAAGTACGGCGTCATCGCAGAGATCTTCGTCGAGCGTGGTGAGGACCATTTCCGACGGATCGAACGCGAGGTCGTCCGGCGCGCCCTGCGTCGTCTGCTCGACCGTCCAGGCATCGTCTCCCTGGGCGGGGGAGCGATTCTCAACCCGGGCACCCGTGCCCAGCTGGGCCATCCCGCGATCAAGGTCGTGCACATCGACATCGATGTCGACACCGTCGTGACTCGACTGAACTCCCCGCACAGACCGCTGCTGCGCGGTGCGGGAACCCCGGTCGAGAACTGGTTGGCGCTCGTGAACGAGCGTGAACCTCTCTATGATCAGGTCGCGACCTTCCGTGTACATGCCTCGAATTCGCATCCCTCGACCATCGTCAACCGCGTCGTCGACGTCCTCACCGGTCTGCAGCGTGCGGAGGAGTATGCCAAGTACTCGGGCCGCGACCCGGAGAGTTAGGCTTGAGGTCGCAACCGGTTCAGAGTTCAGCCACCGCGGTCATGTCATGCCCGGAGGCAGCAAAGGGGAAAGTGCACGAATGAGTCTCACACGCATCAATGTCGAAGCCGGCGGGAACTATCCGGTTCTCGTGGGCCAAGGTCTCCTGGGCGAACTTCCCGAGCTCCTCGGTCCCCGCGTCGAGAAGGTGCTCGTCATCCATCCGCGGGCTCTGCGGACAACAGGGGAGACGGTCCGTGATGACCTGCGTGCAACGGGTCTCGATGCGATTGTGGCCGAGATCCCCGATGCGGAGGAAGCCAAACATGTGCAGGTCGCCGCGTTCTGCTGGCAGGTCCTCGGTCAGAGCGACTTCACCCGCACCGATGCCATCATCACTGTCGGCGGAGGAGCCGTCTCCGACCTCGGCGGCTTCGTCGCAGCAACCTGGCTGCGCGGAATCTCCGTCATCCACATTCCCACCACGGTCCTCGGAATGGTCGATGCGGCCATCGGCGGCAAGACCGGAATCAACACCGCTGAAGGCAAGAACCTCGTCGGTTCCTTCCACGCGCCCCAGGGCGTCCTCGTGGACCTCGACACCCTGCAGACGCTGCCGGAGAACGAGCTCTTCACCGGCCTCGCCGAGGTGGTCAAGACCGGCTTCATCGCCGATCCCGCGATCCTCGATCTGGTGAGCAGGCATTCGAAGGCTGAGATCGCCGAGGTGGATGGTCCCGTCCTGCGTGAGCTCATCGAACGCGCCATCGCCGTCAAGGCCGAGGTCGTCGCAGACGACTACAAGGAGTCCGGACGCCGCGAGATCCTCAACTACGGCCACACCCTCGCCCACGCCATCGAGCACAAAGAGCGCTATCAGTGGCGCCACGGCGCCGCGGTATCCGTGGGCATGGTCTTCGCCGCCGAGGTAGCGGCGATGGTCAAGAGCCTCTCGCCGGAGACCGTCGACCTCCATCGTGAGCTGCTGACCAAGCTGGGCCTGCCCATCGCCTACCGTGCCGATGTCTGGCCGCAGCTCCTGGATACGATGAAGCGAGACAAGAAGGCGCGCGGTTCGATGCTGCGCATGGTGCTGCTGAGCGAGGTGGGCGCACCCACGACGGTGGAGATCCCGGACGTCTCAATTCTCCACACGGCCTACCAGGAGATCGGCGAGGACTCGCCCCGCGTCATGCTCGGCACAGATCTGGGCTGAGTGGCCCAAGATGGCAGCTGCTACCCGAGCTTGCTAGAATTGCTGTTTGGCGAAACTGCCAGACACACCAAATCACCTCGCGGTGGCCAAGACTGACACGAAGAAGGACGAATTAGTGGCTTCAACCAACGACCTGAAGAACGGCCTTGTGCTCAATATCGACAAGCAGCTGTGGCAGGTGCTGGAGTTCCAGCACGTCAAGCCCGGCAAAGGTCCGGCATTCGTCCGCACCAAGCTCAAGAACGTCATCTCCGGCAAGATCATCGACAAGACCTTCAACGCCGGGACCAAGGTCGAGACAGCCAATGTCGACCGTCGCGATATGCAGTACCTCTACCATGACGGCACCGACTACGTCTTCATGGACGCCGAGGACTACGACCAGGTCAGCGTCTCTCCCGACCTCGTCGGCGATGCCGCCAACTACATGCTCGAGAACCAGAACCTGCAGATCTCCTTCCACGAGGGCACCGCGCTCTCTGTGGAACTGCCGCCTTCGGTCGAGCTGCTGATCACCCACACGGAACCTGGGCTGCAGGGCGACCGCTCGACCGGTGGCTCCAAGCCTGCAACGCTGGAGACCGGCTACGACATCCAGGTGCCCCTGTTCCTCGAAGAGGGCACCAAGGTCAAGGTGGACACCCGCAACGGCGACTACCTGGGTCGCGTCAAGTAAGTGTCAGCACGAACGCGGGCCCGCCGTCGGGCCTTGGAACTCATGTTCGAGGCAGGACAGCGTCGCCTCGACACCGATCAGGTCGTGACCATGCGGTCCAACGACCCCGACTATCCGATGAAGGCCTACGCGGTGGAGATCGTCGAAGGAGTCACGAGCCATCGTGACGAGATCGACGAGATCATCGCCACCTACGCGGAGGGCTGGACTCTGGAGCGGATGCCGGCCGTCGACCTGGCCCTGCTCCAGATCGGAACCTGGGAGATCCTCTTCAACGATGAGGTGCCTGACAAGGCAGCCATCGACGAAGCCGTCTCGCTGGCCAAACAGTTCTCAACGGACGACTCGCCAGGGTTCATCTCGGGACTGCTCTCACGCGTCCTGGACGTCAAGCCCACCCTGATCTGAGTCCGCGGGTCCGGAATCCGGACCCGCGCACCGACCTCACTCATACGAGGACTACAATCGAATCGAACCACTCCTTTAACCACCGTCCGGAGAGGCGGAGAAGGGGAAGCATGACACAGCGAACAGTGCTCGATGCCCCAGATATGAAGCGGGCAATGACCCGTATCGCCCACGAGATCATCGAGTCCAACAAAGGCAGCGGCGACCTCGTTCTGCTCGGCATCCCACGCCGCGGGGTGCCCTTGGCCACTCGACTGGCAGAACAGATCGCCTCGATCTCCGGGCGTCCGGAGATGGCAGGCGAACTCGTCGGAAGCCTCGACATCACGATGTACCGTGACGATCTGCGCAGCGGCTCCTACCGCGCTCCAGAACCCACCACCATCCCCGCCGAGGGCATCGATGCCAAGACCGTCGTCCTCGTCGACGATGTGCTCTTCTCCGGCCGCACGATCAGAGCTGCACTCGATGCGCTCTCCGATCTGGGTCGTCCGTCCAGGGTCCGGCTCGCCGTCCTCGTCGACCGGGGCCACCGTGACCTGCCGATCCGAGCCGACCACGTCGGCAAGAACCTGCCCACCTCGAGCAGCGAACGCGTCAACGTCTCCCTGGCGGAGATCGACGGCGAAGACGGCGTCACGATCTCGGGGGGCCGCGAATGAAGCACCTCCTCGACACCGTCTCGCTGAGCCGCGAAGACGCCATCTCGATCCTCGACATCGCCGAGGAGATGACACAGGTCTCCGAACGCGAGGTCAAGAAGCTGCCCGTGCTGCGTGGACGCACCGTGGTCAATCTGTTCTTCGAGGATTCGACGCGCACCCGCCTGTCCTTCGAAGCCGCTGCCAAAAGGCTCTCGGCCGACGTCCTCAATTTCTCCGCCAAAGGCTCGTCCGTATCCAAGGGCGAAAGCCTGCAGGACACGATCCAGACCATTTCGGCCATGGGCGCCGATGCGCTCGTCGTCCGACATCCCGGATCGGGCACCCCGCATCGACTGGCCCACACCGGCTGGATCGACGTCCCCGTCGTCAACGCCGGCGACGGCACTCACGAACACCCCACGCAGGCGCTGCTCGATGCCTTCACCCTGCGTCGCGCCCTCGGCGGGTTCTCCGCTTCAGGGGCGGTCAAGGACGGACCGCGGGGTCGAGGGCTTGACGGCGCAAAGGTCGCCATCGTCGGTGACGTGCTGCACTCACGCGTAGCACGGTCGAACGTCCATCTGCTGGCCAACCTCGGCGCCGAAGTTCACCTCATCGCACCCCCGACGCTGCTTCCATGGGGCGTTGAAACCTGGCCCGTGACTCTGCACTACGACCTCGACGAGGCGCTGCACTCCGAGGAGTTCGCAGCCGTGATGATGCTGCGCGTCCAGCACGAGCGCATGCACGAATCGTTCTTCCCCAACGAACGCGAATACGCACGACTGTGGGGACTCTCCGCAGCCCGGCTGGCCGGACTGCCCAAGGAGACATTCATCATGCACCCGGGGCCGATGAACCGCGGCTTCGAGATCTCAGCGGCAGCCGCCGACTCACCGCGCGCCCTCATCCTCGACCAGGTTGAGAACGGAGTGAGCGTACGAATGGCGGTCCTGTACCGCCTCTTGACAGGTCAGGAGGAGACCAATGACTGATTATCTGATCCGCGGTGCGAACGTGCTGGGCCAGGGAATCGCCGATATTGCGATCAAGGATTCGACCATCGTCGACCCCGATCTGCTCGACCCCGACGGCAGCGATGTGGAACTCGTGAACGCCGACGGGCTCATCGCCCTGCCCGGCCTCGTCGACATGCACACACACCTGCGGGAACCGGGCAAAGAAGATGCGGAGACGATCCTGAGCGGGTCGCGCGCGGCCGCCTCGGGCGGCTTCACCTGCGTTCATGCGATGGCGAACACAGCCCCCGTCGCGGACACCGCAGGCGTCGTCGAACAGGTCCACCGACTCGGCCGGACAGCCGGCTACACCGAAGTCGTGCCCATCGGAGCCGTGACCATCGGCCTGGAGGGACAGAACCTCGCCGAAATCGGAGCCATGGCCCGCTCGGCGGCTCGAGTTCGGATCTTCTCCGACGACGGCATCTGCGTCTCAGACCCGCTGCTCATGCGTAGGGCACTCGAGTACGTCAAGACCTTCGACGGAGTCATCGCCCAGCACGCCCAGGAGCCGCGACTGACCGAGGGGGCGCAGATGAACGAGGGCGTCGTCTCTGCGGAGCTGGGACTTCCCGGCTGGCCGGCGGTGGCCGAGGAATCGATCATCGCCCGCGACGTGCTCCTGGCCGAACATGTGGGCTCGCGGCTGCACATCTGCCATGTATCGACCAAGGGCAGCGTCGACATCATCCGCTGGGCGAAGTCCCGCGGAGTCGAGATCACCGCCGAGGTCACCCCGCACCACCTGATGCTCACCGACGAACTCGTCCGCAGCTTCGACCCCGTCTACAAGGTGAACCCGCCGCTGCGGACCGAAGCCGACGTCACCGCACTGCGCGAAGCGCTTGCCGACGGCACGATCGACGTCATCGGCACCGACCACGCTCCGCATACAGCCGAACACAAATGCAGCGAATGGACGGCAGCGGCCATGGGCATGGTCGGCATGGAGACAGCGCTGCCCATCGTCGTCGAGGCGATGTCCGACTACGACTTCGACTACCGCGACCTCGCCCGCGTGATGTCGGCAACACCGGCACGCATCACCGGAGCAACAGGACACGGCAGCCTCGAGAGCGGCTCCAGTGCCAACATCGTGCTCATCGACCCGAACTCCACGCACACGATCGTGCCCGCCGACCATGCGACGAAGGGTCGCAACAACCCGTTTGCCGGTCTTGAGGTCTCCACCTCGATCACCGACACGTTCTTCTACGGCCACCGTGTGCTCTCCGGCGGACGACTCAGCACACCCCACCCGGCAGGAGCATCATGGACAGACCAGTAAGCGTCATCATCATCGCAGTCGTCTTCCTCCTCCTGATCCTCGCGATCACCTGGGGGTGGAGCCGACGAAAGAAGAGCCAGACAGTGGTGCCGCAGCCGGCGAAACCACATATGGGAATCAAACCCGTCGCGGACCCCGTCGAAGGGTCATATGTGTCGACGACCCTGGCCGGACATCCGCTCGAACGAGTCGCCGTCCATGGTCTCGGCATCCGCACCACGGGAGAGATCGTCATCACCGACGGCGGGGTGGTCATGGATCTCGCGGGTCGTGAGGACTTCCTGATCCCCAGGCGCGATATCGTCTCCGTCGACACCACCGCCGGCATGATCGGCAAATTCGTCGAACGCGGCGGCATCGTGCGCATCACCTGGCGGCTGGGGGAGACCCTCGTCGACACCGGCTTCCGCGCGCGCTACGCCGCCAGCACCAACCCCACCGTCGACCGCATCCGCGAAATGATCGAAGAGGCACAATGAGACTGTCCACCACACCTGCTGTCCTCGTCCTCGAAGACGGACGCACGTTCCGAGGCTCTGCCTACGGCGCTATCGGAGAGACCCTGGGCGAAGCGGTCTTCGTCACCGCAATGTCCGGTTATCAGGAGACCCTGACCGACCCGTCCTATCATCGTCAGATAGTGATCCAGACCGCGCCGCACATCGGCAACACGGGAATCACCGATGATGATGACGAATCGGCGAAGATCTGGGTCGCCGGCTACGTTGTCCGTGACGCGTCGCGCGTGTCCTCGAACTGGCGCTCCATCGGAGACCTGTCCACCCGCCTCGAAGAATCGGGCATCGTGGGCATCAGCGACGTCGACACCCGTGCCCTGACACTGCATCTGCGCGAAGCCGGTGCAATGCGCATGGGAATCTTCTCCGGTCCTGCCGCCGAGGCCGACGACGATGAGCTGCTGGCCAAGGTCCAGGCCTCACCGCACATGGCCGGAGCGAAACTGGCCGAAGAGGTCTCGATCACCGAGCCCCAGCTCATCCCCGCAGTGGGCGAGAAGAAGTTCAGCGTCGCAGCCCTGGACCTGGGTATCAAGTCGATGACCCCCCAACGCCTGAGCGAACGGGGCATCGACGTCCACGTTCTGCCCGCCACGACGAGCTTCGCCGAGATCACGGCATTGGGTGTCGACGGAGTCTTCTTCTCCAATGGTCCCGGGGACCCAGCGACCGCCGATGCTCAGGTCGAACTACTCCGCGAGGTCCTCGGCGCGAAGATCCCGTTCTTCGGCATCTGCTTCGGCAACCAGCTGCTGGGCCGAGCGCTGGGCTTCGGCACATACAAACTGCCCTTCGGCCATCGCGGCATCAACGTCCCCGTCATGGATCGCACCACAGACAAAGTCGAGATCACCTCGCAGAACCACGGCTTCGCCGTCGACGCGCCTTTGGATAGTGAGACACAGGCACCACATGATGAGAGTTTCGGCCGTGTCGCCGTCTCCCACGTGTGCCTCAACGATGACGTGGTCGAAGGACTCCAGTGCCTCGACCTCCCCGCGTTCTCCGTCCAATTCCATCCGGAGGCCGCAGCCGGGCCCCACGATTCGAGCTACCTGTTCGATCGCTTCATCGACCTCATGTCCGCTTCCCAGGTCGCACAGGCCTAAGGAGAACCCATGCCACTCAGACAAGATCTCACATCCGTCCTCGTCATCGGCTCCGGACCTATCGTCATCGGTCAGGCCTGTGAATTCGACTACTCGGGCACCCAAGCCTGCCGTGTGCTGCGCGAAGAGGGCCTGCGGGTCATCCTCATCAACTCGAATCCCGCGACGATCATGACCGATCCCGACGTTGCCGACGCCACCTACGTCGAGCCCATCGATCCCGACATCATCGAATCGATCATCGACAAGGAACGCCCCGACGCAATCCTGCCGACCCTGGGCGGACAGACAGCGCTGAATGCGGCGATCGCACTGCATGATGCCGGCACACTTGAGAAGTACGGCGTCGAACTCATCGGCGCCGACGTCGACGCCATCCAGCGCGGCGAGGACCGGCAGAAGTTCAAGACCATCGTCGAGGAATGCGGCGCCGAGTCGGCGAAATCCATCATCTGCCACACCATCGACGAGGCACTGGCCGGAGCCGAGGAACTCAACTATCCCGTCGTCGTCCGCCCCTCGTTCACCATGGGCGGACTGGGTTCCGGCATGGCCTATGACGAGAACGACCTCCGGCGCATCGCCGGCGCCGGCTTGGGCGACTCCATCACCCACGAGGTTCTCCTCGAAGAGTCGATCCTCGGCTGGAAGGAATACGAACTCGAACTCATGCGCGACCACAAGGACAACGTGGTCGTCATCTGCTCGATCGAGAACGTCGATCCCGTCGGCGTCCACACCGGCGACTCGATCACAGTGGCCCCATCGCTGACCCTGACCGACCGCGAGTATCAGAAGATGCGCGATATCGGCATCGACGTCATCCGCGCCGTCGGAGTCGCCACCGGCGGCTGCAACATCCAGTACGCAGTGGATCCGAAGACCGGCCGCATCGTCGTCATCGAAATGAACCCCAGAGTCTCACGGTCCTCGGCATTGGCCTCGAAGGCCACCGGCTTCCCGATCGCCAAGATGGCCGCCAAGCTGGCTGTGGGCTACTCGCTTGACGAGATCCCCAACGACATCACGAAGGTCACACCGGCCAGCTTCGAACCGACACTCGACTACGTCGTGGTCAAGATCCCACGGTTCACCTTCGAGAAGTTCCCCGCAGCGGATCCGACACTGACCACGACCATGAAATCCGTGGGCGAGGTCATGGCGCTGGGCCGCAACTTCACCACCGCACTGCAGAAGGCCATGCGGTCGATGGAGCAGCGCGATGCCTCGTTCTCGTGGTCCGATCTTCCCGACATCAGCGACGAGGATGTCAGAGAATCCGTCCTCGAGTCGATCTCGCACGCGACAGCCGACCGCATCCATTCCGTTCAGCGCGGATTGGCCGCTGGCCTGAGCAATGCCGAGGTCTTCGAGGCCTGCGAGATCGATCCCTGGTTCCTCGACCAGATCGAACTGATCAATGAGGTCGCCGAGTTCATCTCCTCAGCAGACGAACTCGACGCTCAGGTGCTGCGTGTCGCGAAGAACCACGGCTTCTCCGATGAGCAGATCGCGTCGCTGCGCAGCATGGATACCGGTGTCGTCACCGGTGTCCGGCAGGCCCTCCGGATCCGCCCCGTGTTCAAGACGGTCGACACCTGCGCCGGTGAGTTCGCCGCACACACCCCGTACCACTACTCGAGCTATGACGATGAGACAGAGGTCGCCCCGCGCGAGAAGCCTGCCGTGATCATCCTCGGTTCGGGACCGAACCGGATCGGCCAGGGCATCGAGTTCGACTACTCATGCGTACACGCGACGATGGCCATCTCCGAGGCCGGCTTCGAAACGATCATGGTCAACTGCAACCCGGAGACCGTGTCCACGGACTACGACACCGCTGATCGCCTCTACTTCGAGCCCCTGACCTTCGAAGATGTCATGGAGGTCTATCACGCCGAGGTGGCCGCCGGTCCCGTACTCGGCGTCGTCTGCACCCTGGGTGGTCAGACCCCGCTGGGACTGGCCGACAAGCTCAAGGCAGCAGGAGTGCCGGTCCTCGGCACCCAGCCCGAAGCCATCGACCTGGCCGAGGATCGCGGCGAATTCGGCGCCGTCCTCGACCGCGCCGGTCTCACCGCTCCGAAGCACGGCACCGCCGTGACCTACGCGGAGGCCGAGAGGATCGCCGAGGAGATCGGCTACCCGGTCCTCGTCCGCCCCTCATATGTGCTCGGTGGCCGCGGCATGCAGATCGTCTACGACCGCACTCAGCTCGTGGACTACATGGCCACTGCCACAGAGATCTCCGTGGACCGTCCCGTCCTCGTCGACCGCTTCCTCGAGGACGCCATCGAAATCGATGTCGATGCTCTCTACGACGGCACCGACATCTTCATCGGCGGCATCATGGAGCACATCGAGGAAGCCGGAATCCACTCTGGTGACTCCGCCTGCGTGCTGCCTTCGCTGACCCTGGGCGAAGACGTGCTGGACCGTGTCCGCACTGCCACCACGGCAATCGCCGAAGGCACGAACGTGCGCGGGCTGCTCAACATCCAGTTCGCCATCACCGCCGACGTCCTCCACGTCATCGAAGCCAACCCACGTGCCTCCCGGACCGTGCCGTTCGTCTCGAAGGCCACCTCCACACAGTTGGCGAAGGCCGCCGCGCTCATCGCAGTCGGACGCACCATCGCCGATATGCGCGGAGACATGCTCCCGGAGACCGGCGACGGTTCGCGACTGTCCTTGGACCATCCGATCGCGGTCAAGGAAGTGGTCCTGCCGTTCCGTCGATTCAGGACCGTCGAGGGCAAGGTCGTCGATTCGATCCTCGGACCGGAGATGCGCTCGACCGGTGAGGTCATGGGCATCGACCACGACTTCCCGACAGCCTTCGCGAAGGGCCTGCTGGGAGCATCGATCAAGCTTCCGACCTCCGGCACGGTGTTCGTCTCGGTTGCAGACCGGGACAAAAGGGCCATGGTCCTGCCGGTCAAGGAACTCGTCGACTTGGGCTTCGACGTGGTCGCCACAACCGGAACGGCCGCAGTCCTGTCCCGGTACGGCATCAAGACCACACAGGTGCACAAGCACTTCGAGGCCGATGCTGAGGATCGCACGATCCTCGACTACCTGGCCGCCGGCACGATCGACATGGTCATCAACGTCCCATCCGGACGCCAGGAACGAGCAGACGGCTACGAGATCCGTGCCTCGGCGACCGCACACTCCGTGCCGCTGATCACCACGCTCGCCGAGTTCGCAGCCGCAGTCACCTCACTCGAGGTCGTTCGTGACAAGACCTTCAAGGTCCGCAGCCTGCAGGACTGGAACGCGTGATGTTCGGCGCCCGCCTACAGGCGGCCATGGACGAGCACGGACCGCTGTGTGTGGGCATCGACCCCCATGACCACCTCCTTGAGGCCTGGTCGCTGCCGCGCACAGCGGCAGGGCTGCGCGAATTCTCACTGCGCACGGTGACCGAGCTGGCCGGGAATGTGGCTGCGGTCAAACCGCAGTCAGCCTTCTACGAGCAGTACGGTTCGGCCGGAGTCGCCGTTCTCGAAGAGACCCTCGCAGCCTGCAGGGAACACGATCTCATCAGTGTCCTCGACATCAAACGCGGGGACATCGGATCGACCATGGGAGCCTACGCACGGGCCTACCTCGATCCCGCCTCGGCGCTGGCCGCCGATTCGATCACTGTGTCTCCGTACCTCGGATTCGGGGCACTGGATCCGGCCTTCGAACTCGCGAATGCTCATGATCGGGGAGTCTTCGTCCTCGCGCTGACCTCGAATCCGGAAGGTGCAGAGGTTCAGCACGCCAAGTGCGGAGAATCCGTCGAGGGATTCGGAGACTCCGTTGCCGGGACGATCGTGGGCCAGGTAGCTGCGCGCAACTCGTCTGAGTCCGCGCAGGGACTCGGGCGCTTCGGCCTGGTGGTCGGAGCGACGATCGGATCCGGCGCCCGCGAGCTCGGATTCGACCCGTCTGCGTGCGGAGGGCCGATCCTGGCACCGGGAGTCGGGGCTCAGGGAGCCGGGATCAGTGAGCTCATCGACGTCTTCGGCACAGATGCGATCGCTGCCAACCAGATTCTGGCCACCACCTCACGCGCTGTGCTCAGCGCCGGGGCAGACGGCGTGCGCGCAGCGGCACGCTCGCTCAACGAGTCCCTGACGCAAGTGGGCTGAGACCCGGGCAGCTCATCTCTCATCACTTGCGCAGGCCGCCGGTTTCGGCGCCCTGCGCAAGGCGTGCACCGAATGGTCGGCATCGGTTGGACGACGTCGTCTGAGGCAGGACGGGACGGGCCCGGTTCGGCCAGTTCTGCAGACACTTGAGTTTTCTTTTGCGCTTTGTGCCTCTCACGAGGGTTTTTGTTTTAGACTGAAGCAACTTCCCTACCTGCCCGTTCATGGTGACAGAGGAGATAATGTGGCACTCGAACCTTTGACCCCGCAACAGCGTTCAGCCGCTCTGGACAAGGCCTTCAAAGCGCGTCAAGCGCGAGCCGAGGTCAAGACAGCGCTGAAGAATGGTCAAACCGATCTCGCAGCTGTGCTGAAGAAGGCCGGCGCGGACGAGGCACTCGCGAAGATGCGCGTCGTCGATCTGCTGAGATCACTGCCCGGCGTCGGAGACCGACGCGCGGAGGCGGCCATGGACGACGTCGGCATCGCATCGTCACGTCGGATCAAGGGCCTGGGCGTACACCAGAAAAATGCCCTGTTGGAGAAATACTCCTGAATGTGTGAACAATAGATCTGTGAATAATCGACTGACCGTCCTCGCGGGACCTACCGCGGTCGGAAAAGGCACCATCAGCGCGTACATCAGAGATCATCATCCCGAGGTCTGGTTCTCCGTCTCCGCCACCACGCGGCCGCGGCGACCCGGCGAAGTCGATGGTGTTCATTATCACTTCATCAGCGATGACGAGTTCGACTCGCTCATCGCTGCCGGTGAGCTGCTCGAGTACGCCGTCGTCCACGGACGCCACCGCTACGGCACTCCTTCGGCCCAAGTCCAGGAGAAGCTGAACCAGGGGACACCCTCCCTGCTGGAGATCGATCTGCAGGGGGCACGCCAGGTCAAGGACAAGATGCCTGACGCGCTGTTCGTCTTCCTGTCTCCGCCCAGCTGGGAGGAACTCGTGTCGAGACTCACCGGGCGCGGAACGGAATCAGCAGTCGAACAGGAGCGTCGACTGACCACGGCCAAGCAGGAATTGCAGGCCGAATCCGAGTTCGATGTCACGATCGTCAATGACCACGTTCGCACTGCGGCCGAAGAACTCATATCATTGATGGGTATACCCACTACCGATTAGATTGGACATTCATTGCCTGCACAACCTGAAGGCATCACCAATCCACCGATTGATGATCTGCTGGCCGTGACCAGCTCGAAGTACGAACTGGTCTCGATTGCCGCTCAGCGAGCCCGCCAGATCAACTCCTACTACGCCCAGCTCCAAGAGGGCCTGCTCGAGAACGTCGGTCCGCTGGTGACCCCGGGCACCCATGAGAAGCCACTCTCGATCGCGCTCCGCGAGATCAACGAAGGCAAGATCGTGGCCCGCGAAGTCACGGAAGCCGACTTCGGTGCGCTCACCCAAGAGCCTGCACAGCCGGCTGCCAGCAACGACGGCGCACTGGACTTCAGCGACCAGTGAGAACCGTACTCGGCGTCGCCGGTGGAATCGCCGCTTACAAGGCGTGCCATGTCATTCGGCGACTCCGGGAACTCGGGCACAGCGTCAAGGTCGTGCCCACCGCCAGCGCACTGAACTTCGTCGGTGCGGCCACTTTCGAGGCGCTGTCCTCACAGACCGTGACCACCGATGTCTTCGACGAGGTCGAATCGGTCAACCATGTCCGCATCGGGCAGGACGCCGAACTCGTCATCATCGCGCCGGCCACCGCCAATACTCTGGCCAAGCTGGCCGCAGGCATCGCCGATGACCTGCTGACCGCGACTGTCCTCACGACGACCGCCGAGGTGGTCGTTGCCCCCGCCATGCATACCGAGATGTGGCAGAATCCCGCCACAGTCGCGAACATCGCGACCTTGAAGCAGCGGGGCATCCATGTCCTCGAGCCCGCTGTGGGGCGTCTGACCGGCCCGGACTCCGGTCCCGGTCGTCTGCCCGAACCCGAGGCGATCGTCGACTTCGCGCTGGCCGCTGCCCGATCAGCACAGACCGATCCAGTGCCGAAGACAGTCGGGCCGCTGAACGGCAGACGCGTCGCCATCAGTGCCGGCGGGACCAGGGAACCGCTCGATCCCGTCCGATTCCTCGGGAACCGCTCCTCAGGCAAGCAGGGCATTGCGCTGGCACGTGCCGCTGCCGCCGCCGGAGCCCACGTCGACCTGGTCGCGGCCAACATCGACTCGGGCCTGCTGTCGGCGCTGCCCGACAGCGTCCGGATCACCTCAGTCGAGTCCACCCTCGAGCTCCAGGCCCAGATGCAGGCAGCTCAGGCTGATGCTGATGCCATCATCATGGCCGCCGCCGTCGCCGACTACCGTCCAGCCGAGCGCACCGCTTCGAAGATGAAGAAGTCGGGTGATGAGGGAATGACTCTGAACCTGGTGCAGAACCCGGATGTGCTCGTGGGACTCGTCGAATCACGTTGCGAACACCAGCTCATCATCGGATTCGCCGCCGAGACCGGAGATTCTCATCACAGTGCGATGGACTACGCGAAGGCGAAGTTCCGTCGCAAGGGCGTCGACCTCCTCGTCTTCAACAATGTCTCGGACGACAGGGCGTTCGGCCACGACGACAATGCCGTCCAGATCCTGAGCGTCGACGGTGACGAAGTAGTCGCCAGCCCCGAATTCACCGGCAGCAAGGACGATGTTTCGGAAAAGGTCATCGAGGCTCTCGCCAGCCGTTGGGAATGCGTAGAATCGACGGCGTGAGTCAATCAAATCTGCGCTTATTCTCGTCCGAATCCGTCACCGAGGGCCATCCCGACAAAATCTGTGACCAGATCAGTGATGCCGTCCTCGACGATCTGCTGGGTCAGGACCCGAACGCCAAGGTCGCCGTCGAGACGATGGTCACCACCGGTCTCGTCCACGTCGCCGGCGAGGTCAATACCGCAGCCTATGCCGACGTCGCCGGCATCGTGCGCCGACTCATCACCGGAATCGGCTATGACTCCTCCGACACCGGTTTCGACGGACACTCCTGCGGCGTCTCCGTGTCCATCGGCAGCCAGTCCACCGACATCCATTCCGGAGTGACGAACCCACTGGACTTCCGCGAAGCCGTGGAATCCGATCACGGTTCGAGTCTCGGCGCCGGCGACCAGGGCCTCATGTTCGGCTATGCCGACAACGCCACCGACGTCCTCATGCCCGTGCCCATCCACCTCGCATCACGCATGGCGGAGAAGCTCTCCGAGGTGCGCAAGACCGGTGCACTGGACTATCTGCGTCCCGACGGCAAAACCCAGCTGACACTGGGCTACGACGGCAACGAAGCCGTGTCGATCGAGAACATCGTCGTCTCGACGCAGCACGCAGGCCACGTCGATCAGGCACAGCTGCACGCCGAGATCAAAGACTTCGTCATCGATCCGGTCATCGCAGGCTCCGGTCTCGATGACAGCCATGCGAACATCCACATCAACCCGGCCGGACCCTTCGTCACCGGCGGGCCGATGGGCGACGCGGGGCTCACGGGGCGCAAGATCATCGTCGACACGTATGGCGGGTACTCGCGTCACGGCGGAGGCGCCTTCTCCGGCAAGGACCCCTCGAAGGTCGACCGCTCGGCCGCGTATGCCATGCGCTGGGTCGCGAAGAATGTCGTGGCCGCCGGGCTCGCCGATCGCGCCGAGGTGCAGGTGTCCTATGCGATCGGCCGTGTCGATCCGATGGGCCTCTACGTCGAAACCTTCGGCACTGAGAAGGTCGACCCACACGCGATCTCGCGGGCCATTCGCGAGGTCTTCGACCTGCGACCTGCCATGATCATCCAGGACCTCAATCTCCTGCGCCCGATCTACTCTCAGACATCGACGTACGGTCACTTCGGCCGTGAGCTCCCCGACTTCACCTGGGAGGTCACGGACCGCGCTGACGATCTGCTGCGCGCAGTCTCCTCGGCTTGATGGACGAACCTCTTCCGATCGACACCGGCACCTCAGCCATCGGGCAGGTGCCGCTGGCAGCGGAAGACCCCGTAGCCCACGTGCTCGTCGATCACCCGGTGCCGCACCTGGCCCGTGCCTTCGACTACGCAGTTCCGGAGAAGTTCGCCGACACGGCCCGCCCCGGTGTGCGAGTCAGGGTCAGATTCGCCGGCAGACTGCGCGACGGCTTCCTCCTCGAACGGGTCGAGAAGTCCGACCACATCGGACCGCTTGCCACGATCGAGCGCATCACCAGTCCCGTCGTCGTTCTCACCCCCGAACTGCTGCGTCTCGCTGATGCCACTGCTCGCCGGTACGCGGGAACCCTCTCCGATGTCCTGCGTCTGGCGATCCCGCCGCGTCATGCACGCGCCGAGAAGGCTGTGCTCAAGGCTGAGAAGACGCTGCACCAGAATGAGCGCAGTCACAGGGCACCGTCAGAAGGTGACAACGCGAATACTGCGCCCGAGGGCACGGCGGCTGCCGAGGACACGGAGGCGACGGCCGTGTGCACGGAGGCGACGGCCGTGGGCACGACGGCTGGCTCCGAGAAAGCGACTGCAGACAACTCGCCTGCGACGACAGCGGACACGATTGACCGCCTCGGCGAATGGGTGGTCAACGAGTCTCGGCACGAACGAGAAGACGGCTTCCCTGCCGGCGAGCATCCGCGGATGGCACTGACCTGCGTTCCCGGCCCTACGCCGGGACTGAGTTGGATCACCGCCGGGCTGGAGGCTGCCCGAGCGACACTGGCTGCAGGGGAGGCGGTGCTGTGGCTGGTGCCCGATCACCGTGAGCTCGCAGTCCTCTCGGCGGCACTCGACGCCAGCCCGGATATCTCCTCCTACTCAGTCTTGAGTGCAGACCAGTCACCGGAGCAGAGGTGGAAAGCCTGGCTGCGTGGCCTGTTGGGGCACACACGAGTGACGATCGGCACCAGAGCGGCCGCCTTCGCACCGATCGCAGGCCTCGGCCTCATCATCTGCTTCGACGACTCGAACCCGAACTACCTCGACCAGCACGCGCCATATCCGCACGCCAGAGAGGTATGCCTGCTGAGATCGACCATCGACACCACCGGACTGCTGTTCGTCTCCACCGATCGCAGCGCGGAGATCCAGCGCCTGGTCGAGGTCGGGTGGCTTCGCGACGTCACGCCCACCGGCCCCGAGCGCCGTGAGGGTGCGCCGCGCGTCTACGTTCCCGACGAGGAGCGTGACCCCTTCGCCTGGCAGCGGATCCCCTCTCGCGCCTGGCAGCTGATGCGCGGTGCCCTGCGCCCCGGGGCCAAGGACACGAACGCAGTCGGACCTGTCCTCGTCCAGGTCCCGCGTGCCGGGTACTACCCGGTGTTCGCCTGCGCGAGATGCCAAGAGGTCGCTCGCTGCCCCCAATGCTCGGCTGCACTGACCACTCAGTCCGAGGTCGGGCCCTTCGCCTGTCGCTCCTGCGGATACCACTCCGATACGTTCTCCTGCGGGCGCTGCCGCTCGAATCAGGTGCGCTCGATCGTGCGCGGCAGGGGACGGACCGTCGAGGAGCTGCGCAAGGCCATGCCGGGAATCGAAATCCTGGAATCCGGCGGCGATGACATTCCTGTCGCCATCGACGACAGCCCACGTATCGTCGTCGCCACCACCGGCGCTGAACCCTATGCTCTCGGTGGCTACGCCTGCGCAATCCTGCTCGACTCGCTGTGGCCGGGGCCGTGGATGCGCTCGACCGATGAAGGAGTCAGCAGACGACTGCGGGCGGCCGTCCTCGTGAGGTCACGCACTGCTGGGGGAGTCGTCTACCTCGGCGACACCGATGAGACGATACGGAACACGGTGACCACCTTCGACCCGGTCACCACGATGTCCAGAGCTCTCGGCGATCGATTCGAGCTCGGCTTTCCTCCCTATCGTCGCATCGTCGAACTCACCGGTGCCGGCACCGACATCGACGCCATCATCGCGGCCGTCCCAGACCTCACCGAACTCATCCGGGACTCCGACGGTGATGACCAGAAAGCCGTCGCAGCCTATCCGATCGCAGCAGGAGAGGCGGTCGGCGAAGCACTCGCTCAGCAGATCGCCTCCCGGTCTGCGAAGAAGCTTCCCCAGGTGCGCGTCCGCATCGACGATCCGCGGTCGCTGTGAGTGCCTCGGTGCCCGGACTCTGCGACTGCTTCGCGAACAAGTAGAATTCCTCAAGTGGATATCGTCTTCGCCGGAACTCCGGATGCCGCAGTGCCAGCCCTCGAGGCCCTCGTCGAATCCCGGCACCGCATCCGTGCCGTCCTCACCCGACCCGATGCACCGGTGGGGCGCAAACGCGTCCTCACCCCCTCACCGGTCAAGGCGCGAGCCCTCGAACTCGGCCTCGACGTCATCGAGGCCAGCCGGCTCCGCGGCGAGGTCATCGCCGAACTCCGGGCCCTCGACGTCGATGCCGTGGCCGTGGTCGCCTATGGGGCCATCGCCGGCCCGGCAGCGCTGTCGACCGCCGAGCTCGGCTGGTTCAACCTCCACTTCTCGCTCCTGCCGGCCCATCGTGGAGCCGCACCGGTCCAACGGGCCCTCATCGCCGGCCAGAACAGCAGCGGAGTCAGCGTGTTCAAGATCGACGAGGGTATGGACTCCGGACCCGTCCTGCGCAGACTCGAACTGCCTCTGGACCATCCCGATGTCGCCACCGCCCTCGACGACTACGCCCACCGAGGCGCGGTCGAACTGGTCGCCGCCTTCGACGACCTCGCGGACGGAACCGCAGTGATGACCCCGCAGTCCGGGGAGCCGAGCCACGCGGACAAGATCAGCATCGATGACGCCCATCTCGACTTCTCCGACTCTGCCCGGGCGGTCATCGACCGTTCCCGGGGAGTCAGCCCCAGCCCCGGCCCATGGGCGAACGTCGACGGGAAGCGGACCAAACTCTTCGGACTCACACCCGCTCCCGACGTCACCACCCCTTCAGAGGTCGGATTGCTGACCTCATGGCAGAAGTTCGTCGTCCTCGGCTGCGGCGACGGCTGGGTCCGCGTCGCAGAGATCCAACCCTTCGGCAAGGCCCGGATGGCTGCCGTGGACTTCCTCCGCGGCCGTGGCGACATCCGATTCGATCCCACTGAAACCAGCGCCGAGCCGGCGGCAGACCCCGAGCAAGGAGCATGAGACAGATGCCAGCAGATGAGCGCATGCCGCGGAAGAGACCGGCGAGGAACACGCCTGCAGCAGTCAGGAAGCCGACGGGCACCAGGTCTGCCGGCGGCAAGCAGTCAGGCGGCAGGCCCTCAGACGAACGAGAGCCGAGGCACGCGAAGAACCTGCCGCGACGCATCGCCTGGGAGGTCCTCGTCGATGTTGAGACGAAGGACTCCTACGCGAACCTGCTCCTGCCCGCCAAGCTCGCCCGCACGCATATGGACCACCAGGACGCGGCGTTCACGACTGAACTCACCTACGGCGCTCTGCGCCAACAGGAGTTCTACGATGCGATCATCGCCAAGGCAGCGAACCGGTCCCTCGACACCATCGACCCCGAACCGCTGGCAGGCATGCGCCTCGGCGCCCACCAGATCCTGTCCATGCGCGTGCCCGACCATGCGGCACTGTCGGAGACTGTCGCCGTCATCAAGTCCTACGCACCGAAGACATCCGGGTTCGTCAACGCCGTCCTGCGTCGGATCTCCGAGATCGACCGCGCCGAATGGCTGGCCCGTGTCACCGCCGGAGCCACTGCAGTCGGCGAACAGGCCATCGAGTACTCGCATCCCGAATGGATCGTCCGGGCCATGACGCAGGCACTGAAAGGCCACGGACGACAGGCTTCTGAACTGCAGGCGCTGCTCGAAGCCGACAACGCGGCCGCGAAGGTCAGCGTCTCCGCTCTGCCCGGACTCATTGACCGTAGCGAACTGCCCGGAGCGCCGACCGAGTTCTCACCCATCGGCGTCACCCTCGAAACCGCTGTGCCCAAGAACGTCGACGCCGTCGCCGCCGGCCGGGCCCGGGTGCAGGATGAAGGCTCCGCGCTGGTGGCCTTGGCACTGGCACACGTTCAGGCACCGACGGGCACTTGGGCGGACCTGTGCGCCGGACCCGGCGGCAAGGCCGCAGTCCTCGCAGCTATTGCGAAGCAGCGCGGCACCACCCTCGATGCCTTCGACTCAAGTGACCACCGGGTTGAACTTGTGCGGTCCTCCACTCAGGCACTCGACAATGTCACCACCCGCGTCCAAGACGCCCGCGACGCCACAGGCCCGTATGCGAAGGTCCTCGTCGACGTTCCCTGCTCGGGTCTCGGCGCCCTGCGTCGCCGTCCTGAAGCTCGATACCGCCGTCGCCCCGAGGACATCAACGCCCTGGCCGGACTGCAGCGAGAACTGCTGCGGGCGGCCTTGGACGCCTGCGCTCCGGGGGGAGTCGTCGCCTACTCCACCTGCTCTCCCCACTACGCGGAGACCGTGCTCGTCGTCGACGATGTCCTACGCGGCACCGACGTCGAAGTCCTCGACGCCCCGGCGGTCCTCGCCGAGGTCACGGGCGCCGATGCCGCAGGGTTTAGCTCGGTGAGCCGGGGAGCGGGACGGTACGCTCAGCTGTGGCCCCACGTCCACAACACCGATGGAATGTTCTTGGCCCTGATGCGGAAGGCGAACTGAAATGGCGATCGAGATCAATCCCAGCATCCTCAGCTCCGATTTCTCGGACCTGCGTGGTGAACTGGCGAAGATCAGCACGGCAGATATGGCGCACATCGACGTGATGGACAACCATTTCGTCCCGAACCTCACATTCGGGCCTCCCGTGGTCGAACGGATCCAGGCGATCAGCCCGATCCCGCTCGACGCCCACCTGATGATCGCCGAGGCGGACCGACACGCTCCGGTCTATGCCGAACTCGGCTGCGCCTCGGTGACCTTCCACGCCGAGGCGGCCGCCGCTCCCGTCCGCCTGGCCCGGGAGATCCGGAAGCTGGGGGCCAAAGCCAGCCTCGCACTCAAGCCGGCGACCCCGATCGAACCCTTCGTCGACCTCCTCGGCGAGTTCGACCAGATCCTCATCATGACCGTCGAACCCGGTTTCGGCGGGCAGAAGTTTCTCGATGTGTGCCTGCCGAAGATCCGACGGACCCGTGAGGCGATCTCGGCCGCCGGGCTTGAGATCAAGCTGCAGGTCGACGGGGGAGTCTCCATGTCGACGATCGAACGCGTCGTCGATGCCGGTGCCGATGTGCTCGTGGCCGGTTCCGCCGTCTACGGTGCCGAGGACGCTGCCACCGCGATCTCCGGGCTGCGTGAGCTCGCAGCGTCCCACGTGCACTGAAGAGAGCCGATATGGAACTGCTCGATTGGCTGAACACCCCGGCATTGGAACTGCTTGGCAAACCGGTGCCGTACTCCGACCTGTTCGGCAACATCTGTGCTCTGGCCACAGTGGTCCTTGCACTGCGCCGGAACATCCTGTCCTGGCCGGTCCAGATCCTGGGCTCCATCCTCCTCTTCGCCGCGAGCATCTCCGCGGGACTCGGCGGCAACGCCTCCCGCCAGGTCGTCATCATCGTGGCCGCAGTCTGGGGGTGGACGCAGTGGAAGAAGTCCCGGGAGGCCTCCGGCGAGGTCCTCGTCCGCTGGGCGACCTGGAAGGAACGACTGCTCCTGATCGTCGCTCTCCTGCTGGGCACCGGGGTGTTCGGCTACGTCCTCGCCCTCGGAGGGTGGTCCTGGAATCCCTATCCAGACGCCTACATCTTCATCGGATCGCTCGTGGCGATGTATGCCCAGGGGCGGGCGATCGTCGAGTTCTGGTTCGTCTGGCTGGCCGTCGACCTCGTCGGGATTCCCTTGGCAGTGGCCGGAGGACTCGTGTTCTCCGGGGCCGTGTACCTCATCTTCCTCGTCATGGTCGTCATCGGCTTCATCGACTGGTCAAAGCGATCACGCCAGACGATCTCCGCTCCGCATCGGGGTGCCACGGACATCAACCGCAGCACTGAGAGCTGAGGCTGCTGCGACGGGTGAGAGCGTCCCGCTGGCCGAGACCCCGTGTGAGCGCGGCGGCCGCGATGTATTAGGCTGGATTCGTGAAGACCTTTGACTCGCTCTACGCCGAACTCCTGCAGAAATCCCTCGATCGCCCCGAAGGCTCGAAGACCGTGGCCGAACTCGATGCCGGAGTCCATGCGATCGGTAAGAAGGTCGTCGAAGAAGCCGCAGAGGTCTGGATGGCGGCAGAGTATGAGACCAAGGATGAGCTCGCCGGGGAGATCTCTCAGCTGCTCTATCACCTGCAGGTGCTCATGGTCGCCAAGGAACTCAGCCTCGACGACGTCAACTCGCATCTGTAGCCTTCCACGCCGGCACAGCCGAACTCCAAACAACCGTTGACGATGAAACACAAAAGGACACCATGCTGCGTGTAGCCGTGCCGAATAAGGGCGCACTGTCCGAAGCCGCCTCCGAGATGCTCAGCGAGGCAGGATACTCCACCCGTCGGGGAAGCAAGACCCTTGTCCATCAGGACGAAGTCAACGATGTCGAATTCTTCTACCTGCGTCCGCGCGACATCGCCGTCTACGTGGGATCGGGGATCCTCGACGCCGGCATCACCGGCCGCGACCTGCTGCTTGAGTCGAAGGCCGAAGCCCAGGAAGTCATCGGACTCGGATTCGGAGCCTCCCGCTTCTTCTACGCCGGAGTCACCGGTTCCTACTCCTCGCCGACCCAGCTGGAAGGCGCACGCATCGCCACCAGCTTCCCGAACCTCGTCGACGCCGATCTGCAGGCCAGGGGCATCGACGCGAAGACCGTTCAGCTCGACGGTGCGATCGAGGTCTCCATCCAGCTCGGCGTCGCCGACGCCATCGCCGACGTGGTCGAGACCGGCAGCACCCTGCGCGCCGCAGGGCTCGAGACCTTCGGCGAACCCCTGCTGGAATCCGAGGCCGTCCTCGTCCAGCGTGAGGGTGCAGCCGAGTCGATCGAGGTGCTGCGTCGCCGTCTGGAATCCGTGATGGTGGCCCGGCAGTACGTCCTCGTCGACTACAACATCGAAGAGCGCCTCCTGCCCCAAGCACTCGGACTCACGCCCGGCCTCGAATCACCCACGATCTCCCCGCTGCAGGAGACAGGTTGGGTGGCCGCGCGCGTCATGGTCGAATCCAAAGAGGTCAACAATGTCATGGACCGTCTCTACGCAGTCGGTGCCCGTGCGATTCTGGTGACGAACATTGGCGCCTGCCGAATCTGAGTTCCGCGTCTTTCGACCCCGCCAGGTGCGCATCATCAGCACCATCGGCGCCGTGGTGGTGTTCATCGGCTTCGCGGTGCTCTCCGTCGCACTGCTCGTCGTGGACTGGGACCCCTGGACCCCGCTCGACACGGTCTGGATGAACCTGCTCGGGATCATCTTCGCCGCGGCCCTGCTGCGCGTCGCCGACATCCAGGCCCGACCCAGCGAAGCCGGCCTGGTCGTGAAGAACATGGTCAGGACACGCACTTTTGCGTGGGGACAGATCCTCGGCGTCGCGTTCTCACCCGAGGGTGACGACCCATGGCCCATCCTCGATCTGACCGACGGAACCACATACGCCGTGATGGCGATCCAGCACGCGGACGGGCCCCGAGCCCACGAGGAATGTCAGCGATTGCGTATGCTCATCGCTAGATGGACCCACTTCAAGGAGGAATAGGAATGTCGAACGACACAATCACAGGGGTCGAAGGCCCACTGACCGGATACACGGTCATCGATCTCTCCCGCGCATTGGCCGGCCCACATGCGGGAATGATGTTCGGTGACCTCGGCGCCCGAGTGATCAAGGTCGAGAACCCGGGCAAGGGGGATGACTCCCGGTCCTGGGGTCCTCCGTTCGTCGGTCCCGAGGACGATCCGCAGGCCACCTACTTCTTCTCCTGCAACCGCAACAAGGAATCCATCGCCCTCGATCTCAAGTCGGACACCGGCAAGGAGACGCTGCGGGAACTGATCTCCCGCGCCGATGTGCTCATCGAGAACTTCCGCTCAGGCGTCCTCGATCGACTCGGTTTCTCCACTACCGTGTGCATGGAGATCAACCCCCGCCTCGTGCTCCTCTCGATCACCGGCTTCGGCCACGACGGGCCCGAATCCTCGCGTGCAGGATACGACCAGATCGCCCAGGGCGAGGCCGGACTCATGTCGCTGACAGGATCCGGACCCGACGACATGCAGCGTGTCGGCGTTCCCATCGCCGACCTCCTCGCAGGCATCTACGGCTCCTACGGCGTTCTCGCAGCCCTGCTCGAACGAGAGCGCACGGGCAAGGGCAAGGTCGTGCGGACCTCGCTCATCGCCGGTATGGTCGGAGTCCACGCTTTTCAGGGCACGCGCGCCACGGTGGCCGGGCAGAACCCCGAGCCCGGTGGCAACCACCATCCTTCCCTCTCTCCCTACGGACTCTTCAACTGCCACGAAGGTGCCGTGCAGATCTCCGTGGGCAACGAGAACCTGTGGCAGAAGTTCTGCGCCGCATTCGACATCGACCCGGCGACCGAGGGCATGGGCGACAACTCCGCTCGTGTCGCGAACCGTCCGGCCGTGATCGAACTCATCGAAAGCAGATTCGCCGCCTACGGATCGGACGAGCTGCTCGCCAGACTCGCAGACGCAGGAATCCCCTCCGGCACCGTGCGCACCCTCGAAGAGGTCTACTCGTGGGACCAGGCACTGAGCCAGGGCCTCAAGGTCTCCGTCGACCATCCCATCCTCGGCGACATCGACTTGCCAGGACCACCGCTGCGGTTCTTCGACGCAGACGGCGAGGCCGAGGTCGAAACCACGAGGACCGCTCACGATGCACCGCCTCTGCTGAACGAGGACGCCGAGGCGATCGTGTCCTGGCTCGATTCGTGACTCTGAGGACCCGGGCCACCAGCTGCGCCCCCTGATCCGCAGGTGGAGGCAATCCGCAACTGGTGGCCCATCACCGCTTTACCGTTCGTCAGATTTACCGTTGGTCAGACACATCTGAAGCAGGAGATAAGCACGTGGCACGGTTGAATGCACATGAACTCGTCGACATCGTCGTAGATGACGGATCCTTCGTTTCCTGGGATACGACCCCGATCAGGCCCGCCGGGGGCATCTCCGAGGAATACGCGGCCGAACTCGCCGCCGCCGGGGAGAAATCCGGAGTCGATGAGGCCATCATCACCGGAGAGGGCATGATCGAGGGCCGGCGCGTCGCCATCGTCGCCGGGGAATTCCGGTTCCTGGCCGGTTCGATCGGCGTTGCCGCGGCTCAGCGGCTCGTCGACGCGATCGAACGCGCCACGCTCGAAGGACTGCCGCTGCTGGCCGGGCCTGCCTCGGGCGGGACCAGGATGCAGGAGGGCACGATCGCGTTCCTGTCGATGGTCAAGATCACCAACGCCGTGATGGCCCATCGTCGGGCCGCGCTGCCCTACCTCGTGTACCTGCGCCATCCCACCACAGGCGGGGTGTTCGCCTCCTGGGGTTCGATGGGCCATGTCACCGTCGCCGAGGCTGGATCACTCATCGGCTTCCTCGGCCCGCGGGTCTTTGAGGCCATCTACGGAGAGAAGTTCCCTGAGAACGTGCAGACGGGGGAGAACCTGCACAAGCACGGGATCATCGACGCAGTGATCAGTCCCGAACGGATCCAGACCACCCTCGCTCGAGTCCTCGACGTGCTCATGGGCGCCAAGGAGATTCCGCCCCGCGTCGCCGACCCGGACACACGCCCGGAGATCGTCGACCCGGACACCGACGCGTGGGATGCGATCACCCGTTCCCGCAACGCCGATCGTCCCGGAGTTCGCGACCTGCTGCGCACCGCGGCCAACACCGTGCTGCCCCTCAACGGCACTGGACAAGGCGAGAAGGACCCCGGACTGCTGTTGGCGCTGGCGAAGTTCGGCTCCGCCCCGTGCATCGTTCTCGGTCAGGATCGTTTCCGCCAGGATTCCCGGGCACCTCTCGGGCCAGCGGCACTGCGAGAGGCCAGGCGCGGAATGCGCTTGGCCGCCGAACTCGACCTGCCGCTGGTGACCGTCATCGACACCCCTGGTGCTGCACTGTCGAAATCTGCTGAAGAGGGTGGAATCGCCGGCGAGATCGCCCGCAGCCTCGCCGACCTCGCGAACCTCGATGCACCCTCCGTGTCCCTCATCCTCGGTGAGGGGTCAGGCGGGGGAGCCCTCGCGCTGATCCCCGCGGACCGGGTGCTCAGTGCCGAAAACGGGTGGCTTTCGCCCCTGCCCCCGGAAGGCGCCTCGGCGATCGTGCACCGGACGACCGACCGCGCGCCGGAGATGGCCCAGAGCCAAGGTGTGCATGCACCCATGCTCATGGCGACGGGAGTCGTCGACCGCATCATCGCCGAGCATCCAGATGCGAGTGAGGAGCCATTGGACTTCGTGTCCCGGGTGGGTGCGACACTGGAGTACGAACTCATCGAGCTCATGCGCGAACCATCCGACCGGCGCTTGGCGCGCCGGATGGAACGGTATCGCACCCTCGGAATCTGAACGTCGACAAGGAATCTAGGAGAGTCACATGGTTGCCATCAGAGTCATTCCGTGCCTCGACGTCGACGAAGGACGTGTCGTCAAAGGCGTGAAGTTCGCGGACCTCAAGGACGCCGGCGATCCGGTCGAATTGGCCCGACGCTACGGGGAATCCGGTGCGGACGAGCTGACATTCCTCGATGTCACCGCCAGCAGCGGTGATCGCGAGACCGTTCACGATATCGTCCGGGCCTGTGCCGAAGAGGTCTTCATTCCGCTGACCGTCGGCGGCGGCATCCGCAGCGTCACCGACGTCGACCGCTTGCTGCGCGATGGTGCAGACAAGGTCTCCGTCAATACCTCCGCGGTCGCGAACCCTCAGCTCATCAGCGATATCGCCCACCATTTCGGCAACCAGGTCCTCGTTTTGTCTCTCGATGCCAGACGCGCGCAGGGGACACAGACGCCCTCCGGCTTCGAAGTCACCACCCGCGGTGGCCGTGAGGGAACCGGTCGCTGCGCGATCGACTGGATCACCGAGGCGGCCGAGCGCGGCGTCGGCGAGATCCTCCTCAACTCCATCGACGCGGACGGCACCCGCGACGGCTTCGATCTCGAACTCATCGCCGCCGCGCGGACCGCGGTCGACGTTCCGCTGATCGCGTCCGGAGGAGCCGGACGAGTCGAACACTTCGCTCCGGCAGTGGCTGCCGGGGCCGACGCGCTGCTGGCCGCGAGTGTCTTCCACTTCGGGACGCTGAGCATCGCCGAAGTCAAGGACGCACTGCGCAGGGAAGGGATCGAAGTCCGATGAGCACACACGGTTCTGCCGCCCAGATCGACGCCACCCCGGAGAACTGGCGCGAACTGATCACGGTCAACGCAGACGGGCTCATTCCCGTCATCGTCCAAGAGGTCACCAGCCGTGAGGTCCTCATGATGGCCTGGATGGACACCGAAGCCATCGAACGCACCCTGAGCAGCGGTGCCGCAGTGTACTGGTCACGGTCGCGGCAGGAATACTGGGTCAAGGGCGAAACCTCTGGACACACTCAGAAGGTGGCATCCCTGAGCCTCGACTGCGATGCGGACGCTCTGCTCATGGAGGTCGAACAGACCGGGCCCGCCTGCCACACCCTGACCCCGACGTGCTTCACCGGAAGGACCATCAGTGCCAACTGACACACGCACGACCGACACCGGGCTGACGATCCGGCCCAGCCTCGATGAGTTCCGCGCTTCGGGCGCCGATCACCGCTTGGTGCCAGTCCACGCCGAAGTCCTCGCCGACTCCGAGACCCCGCTGAGCCTGTACCGCAAACTCACGGACGGCGGACCCGGCAGCTTCCTCTTCGAATCGGCCGTGTCCGGAGCCTGGGCGCGCTACTCATTCATCGGCTCCGCACCTGTCGCCACCCTGATCTCCGAGGGCGAGAGCTTTCGGTGGGACGGCACACCTCCGGTGGGGATCCCGACCGACGGCAGCGTTTTGGACGCGGTCACAGCGACCCTCGAACTGCTCGCCGTCGACGCGACCGAGTCGGCTCTTCCACCGATGGTCTCAAGCTTCGTCGGATACTTCGGCTGGGACATCGTGCGGCAATTCGAGAGGCTCGGCCCCGCCCGAGCCAACGAACACCATCTGCCGACCGTGCAGCTGATGATCCCCGGCGACATCGCGGTCTATGACCACTACTCCGGAACGCTCACCCTCGTGGCCAACGTATTCAACGTCAATGGTGCCGATACGGGCATCGACGATGCCTACCACGCAGGCGTCGATCGGATCGAAGCGATGTTGTCGAGGATCAGCAGGTCCAGCGACGCCGAGATCCTGAGCACGCACTTCGTCAAACCCGAGGTGTCGACGCGCACGGACCCGCAGGTCTACCTCGACAACGTCGAACAGGCAAAACGTGAGATCGTCGATGGAGAGATCTTCCAAGTCGTCCTCGGCCAACGCTTCGACACCGACTGCACAGCCGACCCGCTGACCGTCTATCGGATGCTGCGCCATTCGAACCCCAGCCCATTCATGTACCTGCTCAACCTCCATGACGACCAGGGACAGCCTGCCAGCATCATCGGCTCGTCCCCGGAAGCTCTCGTCACGGTCCGCTCCGGTGACGTCGTCACCCACCCGATCGCCGGCTCGCGACCTCGCGGAGCCACGACTGAAGAGGATTCCGCACTGGCCAGAGACCTCATCAGTGACGAGAAGGAACGTGCCGAACACCTCATGCTCGTCGACCTTGCCCGCAATGACCTCGCAAAGGTCTGTCGGGCGGGCACAGTCGATGTCAGCGAATTCATGGACATCGTGCGTTACAGCCACATCATGCACATCTCCTCGACCGTACGCGGAGAGCTCGCACCAGGACACACAGCCGTCGACGTGCTGCGTGCCACGTTCCCGGCAGGCACCCTCTCCGGAGCGCCGAAACCCCGCGCTCTGCAGATCATCGACGAGCTCGAAACCATCGGCCGCGGAATATACGGAGGAGTCGTGGGCTATATGTCGTTCACCGGCGACCTCGACCTGGCGATCGCCATCCGCACCGGAGTCCTGCGCGACTCGGTCATGAGCGTCTATGCCGGCGGTGGGCTCGTCGCCGATTCGGTTCCCGAGACCGAATATCAGGAATCGCAGAACAAGGCGGCCGCAGTCCTGGGGGCCGCGGCAGCAGCCGGCGCGGTGGACAAACTCGGAGCCTCGAGCAGGGAACGCGGCTGAGATGACGAAATCACGCGGAGTACTCCTCGTCCTCATCCTGGCCGGTGCACTCTGGGCGATCAGCCTTGCGTCCTGGCAGGCCGGTGTTCCCGGTGACTCATTGGGTCCTGCAGGTGTGGCCGATGTCACGGAAGACGCAAGCTCTCAGACATCTCCGGTCGCGACCGCCTGTGTCGCAATCATCGCCGTCACCGGGCTGCTATCAGCCATGTTGGGCAAGATCGGACGTTTCGTCGTTCTCAGCTTCGCTGCTCTGGCCGCCATCGGCTACGGCATGACCGCACTGCAGTCGGTTTCATCCCCCGGGGCCACCGCCTGGCCGATCGTGGCCCTGTTCGCGGCGGCCATCGCGCTCATCGTCGTCGTCTACATCGCCGTCGCCTCGGCGAAATGGGCCAATTCGAACCGGTACGCCAGGACAGCGGAAGCCGGAGGCGAAGAGTTCGATTCGGCAGCGACCTGGGACGCCCTCTCCCGCGGAGACGACCCCGATCCCACCGCTGGTGGGGCCGATGATGAATCGAAATGACCTCGTGACCGGGTCGGTGTCTCGACCAAACTCGAAGCGTGTCACAATGGATGCAACAAGTTTTCACGCGTGCCACGCCTGCATCTCTAAGGAGCACCATGTCGCAAACCGTCGCTCGTAACGGCGCAACCGATCTCGACAAATCGACGATCGACTATGCAGCAATCGCCGACCCGGGACACGGAAACTCCGTGGCCGGTTGGACCGGTGTCATCGTTATGCTGATCGGCGTCACGATCGGCTGCGTCGGGTTCACGATCCACACCGCGACCATCACCTACGTCGGCATCGGCGTCGTCGTGCTCGGCCTCATCGCCGGCATCATCCTGCGTGCCGTCGGCCTGGGAAACAAGCCGAAGAAGAAATGACTGTTCTCGACGATATCGTCGCCGGAGTACGCGAAGATCTCGCCGAACGCCGGAGGCAGACACCGCTGGCAGACGTCATCGACCGTGCACGCGCGGCCCGGCCGGCGCGTGCGTTCGATCTCGAAGCCGACTTCGGGGTCATCGCCGAGGTGAAACGACGTTCTCCCTCCCGCGGAGACCTCGCCCATATCCCGGATCCTGGGACCCTGGCCGGCCTCTATGCCGCTGGGGGAGCACGGGCGATCAGCGTCCTCACCGAAGGGCGTCGCTTCTCAGGAAGCCTGGCGGACCTCGACTCCGTCCGCGCAGCCGTCGACGTTCCCGTCCTGCGCAAGGATTTCATGGTCGAGGAGTACCAATTCCATGAGGCCCGCGCCCACGGCGCAGATCTTGTTCTCCTCATCGTCGCAGCACTCGACGTCGAACAGCTCCACGAGTTCCATGCTCTCGCTCACGAACTCGGGATGACGGCCCTGGTGGAGACCCACAACGCTGATGAGCTGGCGATCGCGGCCGAACTGAATGCCCCTCTGATCGGCATCAACACCCGCAACCTCAAGGACCTCAGCGTCGATACGAGCCGTTTCGCTCCCTTGGCCGATCTAGCACCGGCGGACTGCACACTCGTCGCAGAGTCCGGAGTCACCGGTCCCGATGATGTCGAGACCTACGCCGGAGCCGGCGCCGATCTCGTGCTCGTGGGCGAAGCACTCGTCACCGGCGGTGACGCCGAGTCCGCCGTGGCCGCGTTCACCTCGACAGGGCAGGAGCGCCGGGCGGCGACCAGTCGTCAGCCTTGATCCACCCGATTACCATTTCGAACCACGAAGGACGGCAATGACCGATTTGAGCCAGGAGAACGGACCCTACTTCGGTTCGTACGGAGGCAGGTTCTTCCCCGAAGCGCTGATCCCCGCGCTCGACGAGATCGAGGAGACATGGCGCAAATCCCAGGTCGACCCGGAGTTCACGCAGCAGCTGCTCGACCTGCAGCAGAGCTACATCGGCCGTCCCAGTCTTCTCACCGAGGCCACCCGGTTCGCCGCGCACTGCGGTGGGGCACGGGTCTTCCTCAAACGCGAAGACCTCAACCACACCGGCAGCCATAAGATCAACAACGCCGTGGGCCAGGCCCTGTTGGCCAAGCGCATGGGCAAGACCCGTGTCATCGCCGAAACCGGAGCCGGACAGCACGGTGTTGCCGCAGCCACGGCCGCCGCCCTCCTGGATATGGAGTGCGAGGTGTACATGGGTGAGGAAGACACCCAGAGGCAGGCACTCAACGTCGCTCGGATGCGACTGCTCGGAGCGAAGGTCAACTCCGTGTCCAACGGCACCAAGACGCTCAAAGACGCGATGAACGAAGCGATGCGCGACTGGGTTGCCAACGTAGAGAACACGCACTACATCATCGGCACAGTCGCCGGCCCGCACCCGTTCCCGGCCATGGTCCGGTCCTTCCAGGACATCATCGGCATCGAAGCCCGCGAACAGATCCAGAACGCCGTCGGCCGTCTGCCCGACGCGGTCTGCGCGTGTGTCGGAGGCGGGTCGAACGCCATGGGCCTCTTCGCCGCCTTCCTCGCCGATCCCGAGGTGAAGATCTTCGGCTTCGAAGCCGGAGGAGACGGCGTCGACAGCGGCCGCCACGCCGCCCGCTTCTCCGGTGGACGCCCCGGAGTCCTGCATGGCTCGGCTACCTATATCCTCCAGAACGAGGACGGCCAGACACAAGGGTCCCACTCGATCTCGGCCGGACTCGACTACCCATCGGTCGGCCCCGAGCATTCCCACCTCCACGACATTCAGCGCGTCACCTACGAGCCTGTCGTCGATGAAGAGGCCATGGAAGCCATGCAGCTGCTGTCGCGGTCCGAAGGCATCATCCCCGCAATCGAATCCGCCCACGCCCTGGCCGGTGCTATGCGCGTCGGACGGGAACTCGGCAGCGAGGCGGTCCTGCTCGTCAACCTCTCCGGGCGAGGCGACAAGGACATGACGACCGCGGCCAAATGGTTCAACTACTTCGACGAAGGAGCTGTGCAGGTATGACGAGCTCAGGACCCCGAACCGGTACCACTCTCGATGCAGTCGCCGAGGCAGGCCGCAAGGCCGCCCTGATCGGATACCTTCCGGTCGGCTTCCCCTCTGTTCCGGGTTCCATCGAGGCCATGGTCGAACTGGTGAAATCCGGAGTCGACATCATCGAGGTCGGCATGCCGTACTCGGATCCGGGGATGGATGGTCCCGTCATCCAACGTGCCGCCGAGCAGGGACTTGCCGCCGGTGTGCGCACCTCCGACATCTTCTCTGCGGTCTCAGCCGTCGCTGAGGCCGGGGGGACCGCCGTGGTGATGAGCTATTGGAACATCGTGCTGCAATACGGTGTCTCGGCCTTCGCCCGTGATCTGGACTCTGCCGGCGGCGGAGGCATCATCACCCCGGATCTCATCCCCGATGAGGCATCCGAATGGGTGAGCGCTTCGGACGAATTCGATCTGGACCGCATCTTCCTCGCTGCCCCCTCATCGACACCCGAACGGCTGGCCACCATCGTCGATGCGAGCCGCGGATTCGTCTATGCCGCCTCGACGATGGGAGTGACCGGCGTCCGCTCCGAGGTCGACAACCATGCTCGTGAACTCGTATCTCGGCTCAAGGATGCCGGAGCGCCGCACGCCTGCGTCGGGCTCGGCGTCTCGACCCGCGAACAGGCTGCAGAGGTCGCCGAATACGCTGACGGCGTGATCGTCGGCTCGGCGCTCGTGCGCGCTCTCGACAGCGGCGGAGTCAGCGGAATCGCCAGCTTGGCTGCTGAACTCGCCGAGGGCTGTGCATGAGCCGGGCTCAACTGCTCGCATCGAATCACGCACTGCAGCTCGGTTCTGCCACGATCCCCGGGTGGGCCCTTTGGGTGCTCGCCCTCGGTGTGGTCCTCCTCATCGTCGGAATCGTCGTCTTCGTCCTCGCTCGTCGTGCCCGAAAGGTCGCCCGCGCAACAGAAGGCGCTTCGAAAAAGGGCGGTGAGGGCTTCGGGGGACACGGCTTCGGATACTTCGGAGCGGTCACCTCCGCGATCTCGATCACCCCCGATGTGAAGCGGAGAACTCGGGGCGAGAGCGGTCCGAAGTCCGACGACCGAGACTTTTAGGTTCGTTTTACGGTCCTTTTTCTATTCCCTTCGGATTCACCACATGGTGTAGGTTGGGGTACCGACTGTGAGAACCACGTCACAATTGTGCCTGAGGACGATCTTCGAAGGGCACTGCGAAAACAGCTAGGGACAGCGCCGTCTTTAACGTAAACTCCTACACCCCGTGAAGGCAGCGATGTACAGTGAATACTCAACGACCCCGAAAGCTCCGCGTCAACCAGTTCGTGCCGGACTCTACGATCCCGCACTCGAGCACGACGCATGTGGGCTGGCCCTCATCGTCCGCTACCGTGGCCCGGCAGACCATGAGGTCGTCGAACAGGCTCTGACCGCACTGCGCAAACTCGAACACCGAGGCGGCATCGGCTCCGATGAAGGCACAGGGGACGGTGCCGGGATCACCCTGCAGATACCCCACGACTATTTCGCCGAGGTGCTCGGTGCCGACGGCGTCGAACTTCCGGAGCCGGGCAGCTACGCCGCGGGCATCGGCTTCTTCGCTCAGGACTACCGACAGGATCTCATCCCCGACGTGGCGTTCCCCACGGACGACAGGGACGCTTCGGTCACAGAGGGCTTGAACGATTCGCACGAGGATCAGGACGGCCTCGTCAAGCGCATCGCCGCCGAAGAGGGACTGAAGGTCCTTGCCTTCCGCGACGTACCCCACGACGCGAGCGTGCTGGGCGAGACTGCACGCACCACGATGCCGCGCATGCGCCAGCTCTTTCTCGCCATCGACGAACGGTATCCCTCCCGGGACCCACAGGATCTGAGCCGCCGGTCCTACATCGTGAGGAAGCGCCTCGACCATGCGGGTCTCTACTGCCCGTCACTCAACCCGGGCACCATCACCTATAAGGGCATGCTCTCAACGGGTCAGCTCTCCGCCTTCTACACGGAACTGCTCGACGAACGGCTGACCTCTCGGATCGCACTCGTGCATTCTCGCTTCTCAACGAACACGTTCCCGTCGTGGCAGCTGGCGCAGCCCTTCGGCACGATCGCCCACAATGGTGAGATCAACACGGTGCGCGGCAACCGCAACTGGATGCAGGCCAGGGAATCGAAGCTGGCCTCGGACCTGCTCGTCTCCCCGGTGCCCGGCACGTCGACGAGCCTGGACAGATTGTGCCCGATCGTGCCGCCCGGCGCCTCGGACTCGGCGTCATTCAACTCGGTGCTCGAACTCATGGTCGCCTCGGGCAGGTCGCTGCCGCAGGCAATGCTGATGATGATCCCGGAGGCCTGGGAGAACAACCCAGGCATGGGGGAGTCTCGCAAGGCGTTCTACGAATATCATTCGCTCCTGATGGAGCCATGGGACGGGCCCGCCTGCGTGGGATTCACCGACGGGAAGCTGGCAGGGGCGGTCCTCGATCGCAACGGCCTGCGTCCTGCGCGCTACGTCATGACCTCCGACACCGTGGTCCTGGCCAGTGAGATCGGCGTCGTCGACCTGCCCGAGGCGGACATCGTCGCTCGCGGTCGGCTGACCCCGGGACGGATGTTCCTCGTCGACACCGAGTCCGAACGGATCATCTCCGATACGGAGATCAAGAATCAGCTCGCTGCTGAGCATCCCTATGAAGAGTGGGTCAAGAGCTGTTCGCGTCGACTCGCGGACTTGCCCACCCGGATCCACGTCACTCACCCGCAGTCATCGGTGCGCAGGCGTCAGCGAACCTTCGGCTACACCGAGGAGGAGCTGCGTATCCTCATCTCGCCGATGGCAGAGACAGGGGCAGAGCCACTGGGGGCCATGGGCACCGACACGGCGATCGCGGCATTGAGCAAACGACCGAGGCTGCTCTTCGACTACTTCCATCAGAACTTCGCTCAGGTGACGAACCCGCCGCTGGACTCCATCCGCGAAGACATCGTCACCAGCATGTCCTCGGGCATCGGGCGCGAAGGCAACCTGCTGCAGTTCGCCCAGCCGGACTCCGCGCATATCCTGCTCGATCAACCGGTCATCGACAACGATGAACTGACGGCGATCTCGTACGTCCAGGGCCACCACCTCGGCGTCGACGATGGACGACCCAGTGTGACGCTGGCCGGCCTGTATTCGGTGAATGCCGGGCCTGATGCCATGGCAAAGCGCCTCGAGGCGCTGTGTCGGGAAGCCAGTGAGGCAGTTGAGGCCGGAGCAGTGTTCATCATCCTCAGCGATCGGGACTCGACGGCTGATCTCGCTCCGATTCCGTCGCTGCTGCTGACTTCGGCCCTTCACCACCACCTGGTGCGGCAGCGTTCGCGGACGCGGGTGTCCATCATCGTCGAGGCTGGCGATGTCCGTGAGGTCCACCATGTCGCCACGCTGGTGGCATTCGGCGCATCCGCAGTCAACCCGTACCTCGTCATGGAGACCGCCGAGGCGCTCGTGCGCTCAGACAGGATCCGCGGCATCAGCGAATCCGCGGCCGTGGCGAATGTGCTCACGGCGCTGAACAAGGGCCTGCTGAAGATCATGTCGAAGATGGGGATCTCGACTGTCCAGTCCTACCACGGTGCACAGACCTTCGAGGCCCTTGGGCTCTCGGATGACTTCATCGACGAGTTCTTCACCTCCACCCCGCACCAGCTCGGGGGCAAGGGGATCATCGAGATCACCGCGGAATCGAGTGCTCGGCATGCCGACGCCTACCGCGATGACCATCCGCGGCCCTCGCACCGGAATCTGCTGGTCGGAGGCGAATATCAGTGGCGGCGCGAAGGCCCGGGCCACCTATTCAACCCGGAGACGATCTTCAAGCTGCAGCACTCCACTGCCACAGGACGCTTCGACATCTTCGAGCAGTACACCCACGCCGTCGATGAGCAGTCGCGTGAGCTCATGACTCTGCGCGGACTGTTCGACCTCGTGCCCACGGAATCGGGACCGATCGACATCGCCGAGGTGGAGCCGGCCAGCGAGATCATGAAGCGCTTCTCGACAGGTGCAATGAGCTACGGCTCACTGTCCCAAGAGGCACACGAGACTCTGGCCATCGCCATGAACCGCATCGGCGGAAGGTCGAACACCGGTGAAGGTGGAGAGGACACCGAACGTCTCCTCGATCCCGAACGCCGCTCGGCTGTCAAACAGATCGCCAGCGGACGTTTCGGGGTCACCAGCCATTACCTCACCGAGGCCGACGACCTGCAGATCAAGATGGCGCAGGGCGCGAAGCCGGGAGAGGGCGGACAACTGCCCGGGACGAAGGTCTACCCGTGGATCGCGAAGACCAGACATGCCACTCCCGGAGTGGGGCTGATCTCTCCGCCGCCGCATCACGACATCTATTCGATCGAGGACCTTGCTCAGCTCATCCACGATCTCGGTCGCGCCAATGCCAAGGCCCGCGTGCACGTGAAACTCGTGTCCGGGATCGGCGTCGGCACGGTGGCCGCAGGCGTGGCCAAGGCCGGAGCGGACGTCGTCCTCGTCTCCGGTCACGACGGAGGCACCGGCGCCAGCCCGCTGAACTCCCTCAAGCATGCCGGCACCCCGTGGGAACTCGGCTTGGCCGAGGCCCAGCAGACCCTGGTGCTCAACGGGCTGCGAGAGAAGGTCAGCGTGCAGGTCGACGGCCAGCTCAAGACCGGCCGCGACGTCATCATCGCCGCCCTGCTGGGTGGCGAGGAGTTCGGATTCGCGACCACGGCCCTCGTGGTCTCCGGCTGCATCATGATGCGTGTGTGCCACAAGGACACATGTCCCGTCGGCGTCGCGACCCAGAACCCGAAGCTGCGCGAACGCTTCCACGGCCAGGCCGATCACGTCGTGAACTTCTTCACCTTCATCGCCGAGGAGGTCCGCGGCTACCTTGCACAGCTGGGCTTGCGCTCGCTCGACGAGGCGATCGGCGCAGTCGAGAGACTGCGCATCGATGAGAAGCGTGCCGAGGCCTCGGGCCTCGACCTCGATCTGGCCTCGATACTCACCGTGCCCGAGGACGTCCATGGCAACACCGCAGTGCTTCGCAAACGCACCACTGAAGTCAACCGCGACTTCGCGGGTGAACTGGACCTGCGTCTGCTGGCTGAAGCTGGGGAGTCAATCGAGTCCGGGGCGCAGGTCACGATCACCTCGGCGATCGAGAACACGGACCGCAGCGTCGGCACCCTGCTGGGACACAATGTCACGCTCGCTCATGCGGAGGCGGGCCTGCCCGAGCACACGATCAGGCTCGACCTACACGGCACCGCCGGGCAGTCACTCGGTGCCTTCCTGCCTCGCGGAGTCTCCATCGACCTGCACGGCGACGCCAACGACTACGTCGGCAAGGGGCTTTCGGGCGGGACCATCAGCGTGCATCCGCACGAGGAGAACCCGACCAGACCCGAGCACAACGTCATCGCCGGCAACGTGCTGGGCTACGGTGCGACCGCCGGCAAGCTGTTCGTCTCCGGCCAGGTGGGCGAGCGGTTCATGGTGCGCAACTCGGGCGCCGAGGCGGTGGTCGAAGGCATCGGTGACCACGGGCTCGAATACATGACCGGAGGCCTCGCCGTGATCCTCGGCAGCACCGGACGCAACTTCGCCGCAGGCATGTCGGGCGGCACGGCCTACGTCCTGGACTTCAACCCCGCCAAGCTCAACCCCAAGGAACGCGCTGCCGGCGTATTCCGGTTCACCGGGGTGGGAATCACCGACATGGAAGTCCTCCAGCGTCTGCTGGGTGAACATGTTCAGTGGACGGGTTCGCCCCTGGCTGCCCAGCTGCTCGACGGACTGCGCCGAGGAGAGGACGTCCTCTCCCGCTTCACAAAGATCATTCCCGTCGCCTATGCGATGGTCAAAGACGTCCAGGAAGAGTTCATCGCGGCAGGTCAGTCCGCGGATTCGGATGACGCCTGGCACAAGATTCTGGAGGTCGCCAATGGCTGATCCACATGGATTCCTCACCACCGACCAGCGCGAGCTGCCACGGCGGCGCCCGGTTCCCATCCGGCTCATGGACTACCGCGAGGTCTACGAAGCAGGTGATCCGGAGCAGCTGCGCAGGCAGGCATCGCGCTGCATGGACTGCGGCGTACCGTTCTGCCATCAAGGCTGCCCCCTGGGCAACCTGATTCCGGAGTTCAACGATGCGATGTATCGCGGCGAACTTCCGCGGGCCGTCGAACTTCTGCATGCAACGAACAACTTCCCGGAATTCACCGGTCGCGCCTGCCCGGCACCCTGTGAGAATGCGTGCGTCCTCGGGATCAATCAGCCTGCAGTGACGATCAAGCAGGTCGAGGTCTCGATCGTCGACCAGGGCTTCGCTGCCGGACTCATCCAGCCGATGATTCCTGAACGGATCACCGGTCAGACCGTTGCCGTCATCGGCTCCGGTCCGACCGGGCTCGCTGCAGCCCAGCAGCTGACCCGGGCCGGGCACACCGTCGTCGTCCACGAACGCGATGACCGCCTCGGCGGACTGCTGCGCTACGGGATCCCGGATTTCAAGCTCGAGAAGCAGCACATCGACCGTCGTCTCGATCAGATGCGCGCAGAAGGCACCCGGTTCAAGACCTCGGTCGAGATCGGCAGGGACATCAGCCTCGAGGATCTGCAGTCGAGCTTCGACGCCGTCATCGTGTGCACAGGTGCCACAGTGCCCCGTGATATGACTATCGCCGGCCGTGAGCTTCGCGGAGTCGAATTCGCGATGGACTATCTGGTGCCCTCGAATCGTGTGCAGGCGGGGGAGCAGCCTGGACCCGGTGGAGTGGAGAGCCACATCGACGCTCAGGGAAAGCACGTGGTCATCATCGGCGGTGGTGACACGGGTGCGGACTGTCTGGGCACGGCCCTGCGGCAGACTGCAGCCTCGGTCACGACGCTGGCGATCGGAGCTCAGCCGCCCATCGACCGCAGCGAGGCAGACCCATGGCCGACGGTCCCGCGCATCTTCGAGGTCCAGTCCTCTCATGAGGAGGGCGGCACGCGGCGCTACCTCGCATCGACGACAGGGTTCGCTGGAGATGAGCAGGGCCGGGTGGTCGGGATCGATGTGGCAGAGACCCAGTTCCTCGACGGTCGCCGTGTGCCGACTCCTGGAACCGAGCACCGCTTGGATGCAGACCTCGTGCTCCTGGCCCTCGGCTTCTCGGGGCCGGAATCCGACGTTCTCGGCCTCGACGTCAGCGACAGCGGAGCCTTCGCCCGCGATGAGTCCTATGTCGGTTCGACTCCCGGAGTGTTCATCGCCGGTGACGCTGGGCGGGGTCAGTCGCTCATCGTATGGGCGATCGCCGAGGGACGGTCGGTCGCGGCCGAGGTCGACCGGTTCCTCACGGGGTCGACTCGGCTGCCTGCACCGGTCGGACCACACGACAGATCGTTTTAAATGTTAAGATGATCCGTGTCAATTACTGAGAATCCCGCACATTGGTGTGCGTGACTCTCCTCCGACGAACAGACGTGGCGGGCGGTTCGGATCGCCCGCCACGGTACAGGTAGGGTGGTGTGCATGAGGCGTGCAAAGATAGTCGCAACATTAGGTCCGAATCAGAACTCCTATGAAGAGATCCGCGCGCTCGTCGACGAAGGCGTCGACGTGGCCAGATTCAATCTCAGCCACGGCAAGCGGGAAGAACACGAAGAGAAATTCGCCTGGGTTCGTCAGGCCGCACTCGACACCGGCCGCGCCGTCGCGCTGCTGCTCGATCTGCAGGGCCCGAAGATCAGGGTCGGCAATTTCGCCAACGGCAAGGAAGAGCTGGTCGAAGGTGCAGCCTTCACCATCACCAACCGCGACATCGCCGGCACAGCCGAGGTCGTGAGCACCACACTGTCGACTCTGCCGAGCGATGTGTCCGTCGGGGATCCCTTGCTCATCGATGATGGGCGCCTGCGTCTGCGTGCCACCGAGGTCACCGACACCGATGTCGTCACCGAAGTGGAGATCGGCGGAACGATCTCGAACCACAAGGGCATCAACCTTCCCGGTGTTCCGGTCTCCGTGCCGGCGCTGTCGGAGAAGGACATCGAGGACCTCAAATGGGGCCTCAAGCTCGGCTTCGACTGGGTGGCGCTATCCTTCGTCCGCAGTCCCGAGGACATGGACGATGTCAGGGCAGTCATGGACGAGGTCGGCATCTCCGCACCCGTCATCGCCAAGCTGGAGAAGCCGCAGGCCGTCGATCAGCTCGATGCGGTCATCGATGCCTTCGACGGAATCATGGTCGCCCGCGGTGACCTCGGGGTGGAGCTGCCCCTGGAGCAGGTTCCGATTGTGCAGAAGCGTGCGGTCGAGATCGCCCGTCAGCAGGCTAAGCCTGTGATCGTGGCCACTCAGATGCTCGAGACCATGATCGATGCGGCCAGGCCCACTCGCGCCGAGGCCAGCGACTGCGCCAACGCCGTCCTCGACGGAGCCGATGCTCTGATGCTCTCCGGTGAGACTTCAGTGGGCGACTACTGGGTCGAAGCGATCCGGACGATGAGCCGCATCATCGAATCCACCGAGGAACACGGCATGGAACGGATCCCGCAGCTGGGTACAGTTCCTCACACCAAGGGTGGGGCCGTGACGGCCGCAGCTGTTCAGATTGCTGAACAGCTCGATATCGATCTGCTGTGCACGTTCTCCCAGACGGGTGACTCCGTACGCCGGATGTCGCGTCTGCGTCCCGCCTGGCCGATCCTCGGCTTCACCCCCGATGCTCAGGTTCGCCACCAGCTGGCACTGACCTGGGGTGTGCGCCCCTATCTGGTCAAGACCGTGCGGCACACGGACCAGATGGCCAGGCAGGTCGATGCCGTGCTGCTCGCTGACGGAACCGCCCACGAGGGTGATCAGTCCATCCTTGTGGCCGGGTCACCTCCCGGAATCCCAGGATCGACCAATGCCCTGCGCATCCACACGATGGGTGATGCCGCCAAGGGTGTAGCTGCGGCTTACGAAGACTCCTCGGACGATGAGGAAGATCCGTTGGCCGGATACGGCATCGTCTCCGAAACGCCGGTCACCCATGAGGTGCCGATCGTCAAGGAGAACGGCACACCGAGGCACTGAGGCTCTCCACACGGCGGCTGCCCCTTCTTGGGGTGGCCGCCGTCGTCATGTCACGCTGTCATATGCGCGAGCAGCGACCTGAGTGGTTGGCGCCGGTGAGAGCCACTTCACTCGGACTTGCGGAATTTCTGAGATTGCTCAACAGTTGTGCTGTGAGTTGAACATTGCCTGAGCTTTGATTCGCTCGAAGTGAGCAGCGTTCGGGTTGAGCATCATTCGGAAACCGACAGACGAAGAAGAGGAATGGCATGAGATTGCCCAAGTGGAGCCGATCATTCGGGGTGCAGGTCACCATAGCCCTGATTGCGGGCGTGGTCCTCGGGCTGATCGCCCGATCCTGGGGCCCGGTCAGCGAGGGTCAGGACAACTGGCTCGGTCAGACCTTGGACACCATCGGCTCGTCCTATGTGACTCTCCTCAAAGCGGCCGTCGTGCCCCTCGTCATCACCGCGATCATCGCCAGCATCGGCAATCTGCGCAAGGTGACGAATGCAGCCAGGCTCGCAGTCTCCACGCTTCTGTGGTTCGCCTTCACCGCGCTCATCGCCGTACTCATCGGACTCATCCTCGGTGTTGTGATTCAGCCGGGTACGCACGCAGACGCCGCATCGTTGAGCGGTTCCGCCCCCGATTCGCAAGGCAGTTGGATCGGCTTCCTGACCGGTCTTGTGCCCGTGAACTTCCTCGGCATGGAGGTCGCGACCTCACCCGATGAGGCCGGCGGCCTGGTCTCCGAGGTCGACTTCAACATCCTTCAGCTCATCATCGTCTCCGGTGCCATCGGCATCGCCGCAGTCAAGGTCGGCAAGGCCGCCGAACCCTTCCTCCAGTTCGTCGAAGCGGCCTTGGCCGTCGTGCAGAAGGTGGTCTGGTGGATCGTGCGCATTGCACCGATCGGCACCCTCGGCCTCATCGGCAACGCGGTCAACTCCTACGGGTGGTCGACCATGGGTTCCCTGCTGTGGTTCGTCGTTGCTGTCTACGTGGGACTGGCGATCATCTTCTTCGTCGTCTATCCGACGCTGGCCAAGCTCAACGGCCTCTCGGCCCGTCAGTACTTCTCCGGTGTGTGGCCGGCCGCCCAGATGGGCTTCGTATCGCGGTCCTCGATCGGCACCATGCCCGTGACCCAGAAGGTCGCCACCGACAACTTCGGCGTTCCGCAGAGTTACGCCGCCTTCGCAGTCCCCTTCGGGGCGACGACGAAGATGGACGGCTGTGCCGCGATCTATCCGGCGATCGCCGCTGTCTTCGTGGCCCAGTTCTTCGGAATCGATCTCACGATCGTGCAGTACTTCCTGATCGTGTTCGTCTCCGTCATCGGCTCGGCGGCAACGGCCGGAACGACCGGTGCCACCGTGATGCTGACTCTCACGCTGTCCACTCTCGGGCTGCCTCTTGAAGGAGTGGGTCTGCTCCTGGCGATCGAGCCGATCGTCGACATGGGACGCACAGCGCTCAATGTCTCGGGACAGGCTCTCGTCCCTGCCCTTGTGGCCAAACGTCACGACATCCTCGATGTCGACCGCTACGATGCAGCTCGTGTAGACGGCTATGTGCCGGTCGATGAGGATGCAGAGGACAGTGCCGTCGATACCGATGGGGCTGAACTCGAACAGCCCTCGAGCGGAGCGCGTTCCTGACTCCTCTGGGCATCTGGCCGGCATGAGCATTTGGCTCATGTCGGCCGGAAATGTCTGTCGAGCTGTTGCGGCGCAGAGAGCTTCGCTGTCGGCCGAGTTCGCGGCGAAGAGTTACCGGCGAAATGAGTGAAGGGGCCGGCGAACATGAGTTCGCCGGCCCCTTCACTGCTGCTTGGTGCCCTGTGGCAGTCCGGTGACTGCCTGGGGTAAGTACCGGATGTGGGACTCGAACCCACACGTCTCTCGACAATGCATTTTGAGTGCACCGCGTCTACCAATTCCGCCAATCCGGCTTGGTCGTGGAGCGAATCCGCGACAGGGTTGAGTTTACGACAGCTTCTCGGTGATTGCACAATCGGCGGCGGTGGTGACCATCACACGGGTGGTTACCATCACAGAAGAAACTTGGACACCGACGTCGGTGCGCGCGTGGGCCTGGTTTAGACTGGTGCCGTGCTTTCAAACAGCGAACAACCAACTTCAGATGAGTCCGTGCCGGTTCGCCGCGTCGTAGTGGCGGAAGACGAGGCCGTGATTCGTCTCGATATCGTCGAGATGCTGCGCGAGGTCGGATACGACGTCGTCGGCGAAGCCGCAGACGGCGAATCCGCAATCCGCCTGGCCGAAGAGCTGCGCCCCGATCTCGTCGTGATGGACATCAAGATGCCCATCCTCGACGGAATCTCCGCAGCAGAGAGGATCGCCAAGGCGCGCATCGCTCCGGTGGTCCTGCTGACGGCCTTTTCGCAGAAGGAGCTCGTCGAGCGAGCTCGTGATGCGGGAGCAATGGCCTACGTGGTCAAGCCCTTCACCGCTGCGGACCTCATTCCGGCCCTCGAGATCGCCTTGTCGCGTCATGCAGAGATCAGCTCACTAGAGAGCGAGATCTCCGATCTGACCGAACGCTTCGAAACCCGCAAGGTCGTCGAACGCGCGAAGAGCCTGCTCCAGACCTCGATGGGTCTGAGTGAGCCCGAGGCCTTCCGTTGGATCCAGAAGACTTCGATGGATCGTCGCCTGACCATGCGTGAGGTCGCGGACACCGTTCTCAAACAGATCGGCTCCGACAAGTAGCCAGCATCCGTCCCAACACACACTGAGGCCGGCGAATCCGAAGAGGATTCGCCGGCCTCCTTCGTGTGATGCAGTCACTGCCCTGCACATCACATCGCCGGCAGATCGCACTGGCTTGGAGATCGCACTGGCTTGCAGATCTCACCGGCCTGCAGATCATTTGGGTTCGGTTTTGAGGATCATGTTCGTGATTCGCACGATGGAGAGGAGCCGGCCGGCGGCATCTGTCATCTTCACCTCGTGGGACACGATCGTGCGTCCCCGGTGGAGCACCTCGGCGCGGCCGGTCACTGTGCCGTCCCTCGCCGCACGCAGATGTGTGGCATTGAGGTCGACGCCGACGACGTTCTTCCCTCCGGAGATGAGGAACGAATGCATCGAGGCCAGGGATTCGGCGAGCACGACATGGCCGCCGCCGTGGAAGAGGCCCATGGGCTGAGTGTTGCCCGCTACCGGTGCGGTGCCCGTGACGTGGTCGTGAGTCAGCTCTGTGAACTCGATCCCCATCTTCGCCGCCAGATCACCGACTGCGTCGGGGGCGTTGAGCTGGCCAAGCAGCTGCCGGCACTGCTCTTCGGTGGTCTCCGCAGTCAATGATGCGTCCGGTGTGAACATCGTTCTCCTTCATGTCAGTTTTGAACGATAGGCTATGCCATGTGACTCAAGTAAACGAATCCCTCCTGCTCATCGATGGACACTCTCTGGCCTACCGGGCATTCCATGCCCTGCCGGTGGAGAACTTCGCCACCAGCACCGGCCAGTCGACGAACGCCATCTACGGTTTCATTTCGATGCTCATCAATGTTCTCAGGGACGAGTCGCCCAGCCATGTGGCCGTGGCCTTCGACCTGGGACGTCAGACGTTCCGTCTCGAAGAGTATCCGGAGTACAAGGCTGGCCGTGCCAAGACACCACCGGAGTTCCACCCTCAGATCGACCTGATCAAGGACATCGTCATCGCGATGGGGATCACTGTGGTGACCAAAGAGGGCTTCGAGGCCGACGATGCGCTGGCGACCATGGCCCGCATGGGCACCGAGGCTGGAGCCAGCGTCGAGGTGATGACCGGAGACAAGGACTCGTTCCAGCTCTCCAATGAGTCTGTGACGATCCTCTACCCCAAACGCGGCGTCAGCGACCTCAATCGCATGACACCGACCGCGATCGAAGAGAAGTACGCGGTGACTCCCGCGAACTACCGCGGACTCGCTGCTCTGGTGGGGGAGAAGGCCGACAACCTTCCCGGAGTTCCCGGGGTCGGTGACAAGACTGCGGCGAAGTGGCTGACGTCTTATGGTGACCTGCCCGGAGTGCTCGCGAACGCGGAATCGATCAAGGGCAAGGTCGGTGAGAAGCTTCGCGATCACGTCTCTGAGGTCGAACGCAACTTCAGACTCAATCGCCTCCTCGACGATGTGGACCTGGACCTGACTTACGCCGACCTGAAATGGGGCGAGGGCGACCCGAGCGAACTTTCGAGCCTGTTCGACCAGCTGGAATTCCAGGCGCTCGGCAAACGACTGAGTGCGATCTTCGGTGAGGAAGCCGTACCAGAGGAAGCTGCCGGACCCGCCCGCGAAGTCTCCGTTGAGACTCTCGATGTTCCGGGCCTGCTTGAGAAGATAGCTGATTCCGATGTGCTCGCTCTTGACTCCGACGCGCGTTACGAACTCGGGCACGGCGATGTTCGAGTCCTCGCTGTTTCCGGCACGCCGGAGGAAGCCTGGGTCGTCGACCTCGCCGAGGCGGGGGAGGCAGCCGTTGCGAAGCTGAGTTCGGCGCTGCGGACGAAGACCCTGATTCTGCACAGTGCGAAGACGCAGATCAAGGCCTGGCGCTCACTGGGCCTCGAGGTCGATGACGTCGCAGGTGACACGGCTCTGGCCGCTTACCTCCTGGTGCCCGATCAGCGCAGCTACGAGCTGCCGCAGATTGCGCTCGAACGTGCGGGCATCGAACTGAGCGAGCCCGGAAGTGACAGCGGACAGCTGGCCCTCTCCCTCGACTCGGACCAGACCGCTCAGACACACGGATACAGGGCTGCCGCGCTGCTTGAAGTCCACGAGATTCTTGCACTGGCAATCGATGATGCGAACATGAGCCAGGTCTACCGCCACATCGAGCTGCCCCTGGTCCCGGTGCTGGCCACGATGGAGCTGGCAGGCATCGCAGTCGATGAAGCGGGTCTGTCCAGGCTCATCGATGAGTTCACCAAGCAGGCGGAGGAAAGCGCGAAGCTCGCCTATGAGGCGATCGGCCATGAGGTCAACCTCGGATCGCCCAAGCAGCTGCAGGCCGTGCTCTTCGACGAACTCGACATGCCCAAGACGAAACGTACGAAGACCGGATACACCACCGACGCCGAGGCGCTGGCGGAGCTGTTCATCAAAACCGAGCATCCGTTCCTGCAGCATCTGCTGGCCTACCGTGATTCGACGAAGCTCAAGCAGACCGTCGTGGGTCTGCTCAAGACCGTGGCTGAGGATGGTCGGATCCACACGACCTACCAGCAGACCGTCGCCGCGACAGGCCGACTGTCCTCGCTGGACCCGAATCTGCAGAACATTCCGGTCCGCACCGAATCAGGGCGGCGTATCCGTGAGATCTTCATCTCCGACCCAGAGATCGAAGACTCTCGGCTCCTGACAGCCGATTACTCGCAGATCGAAATGCGCATCATGGCTCATCTTTCCGGCGATGCCGCACTGATCCAGGCATTCAAGGACGGCGAGGATCTGCACTCCTATGTCGGTTCGAGGGTCTTCGGAGTCGGCATCGACGACGTGGACTCCGCAATGCGATCGAAGGTCAAGGCCATGTCCTACGGACTGGTCTATGGGCTCTCCGCCTATGGCCTGTCCCGACAGCTGGCGATCGGTGTGGACGAGGCGAAGAACCTCATGGAGCAGTATTTCGAGCGCTTCGGCGCGGTCAAGGACTACCTCGACGAGATCGTCGAACAGGCTCGAGCCAACGGCTACACGGAGACCATCATGGGTCGTAGGCGGTACCTGCCGGCCCTGCACAGCGACCGGCGGCAGCTGCGGGACATGGCCGAGCGCGCGGCCCTCAACGCCCCGATCCAGGGATCGGCCGCCGACATCATGAAGATTGCGATGCTCAAGGTCAGCGACCGCCTCGGCGACCTCAAGTCGACTGTCCTGCTCCAGGTCCATGACGAGATCATCGTCGACGTCCACCCAGATGAGGTCGAGTCCGTAACGTCGATTGTGACCGAGGAGATGGGATCGGCCTTCGAGCTGGACGTGCCCCTCGACGTCAACGTCGGCACCGGAGTCTCCTGGCACGACGCAGCTCACTGACGCGTAAGTGAACCGGACGCGGTACTGAACCTCACGCGGAAGTGGACCTCACGCGGAACTGAACCGGACGCGGAACTGAACCTCACGCGGAAGTGAACCGGAATTCATTGTGCGATTACGTTCGAGAATGCTGCTGTGGGCGACCGTAATCGCACAGTGAACGCAGGTTCAGTGCGAAGTGAGGTCCATGAAGAGGTGCTGTGCGTTGCAGTTCGCGGCGGAGACCCGGCGGGTGCGCAGTGGTGCGGGAGTCAGTCCTTATTGAGAGTGGTGGAGAAGATGACGGTGCCGGGCATGAGCGAACCGCGAAGGGGAGACCAGCCGCCCCAGGCGGTCTGGTTGGACTCCGGCCATTCCGGCTCTGTCACCGAATCGATCGTGAAGCCGGCTGTGACCAGCAGATTCACCCAATCGCCCATGGTCCGGTGGTGCTCGGCGTAGACCGGCTGCCCGTCCGCGGAGATCTCCACGTACGGCGTGCGGTCGAAGTATGAGTACTCGACGGTCAGTCCCGCTTCGCCGGGCACATCGGGAAACATCCAACGCAGCGGGTGGGTGGTGGAGAAGGCCCACCGTCCGCCCGGTCGAAGCACACGAGCGACCTCGGAGAAGACGACATCGGCGTCCTTCACGAAGGGCAGCGCACCGTAGGAGGAGAACCCGACATCGAAGCTGTTCGACGCGAACGGCAGCTGTCGGGCATCGGCGTGGAGGAATGTCGGGGGAGTGGCATCGTTGCTGAGCGGGTGTTCGCGCTGGAGCCTGGAGGCCTGCTCGAGCATGCCTGAGGACACGTCGACACCGGTCGCGATCGCCCCTTCCTCGGCCAGCCAGCGCGAGCACTGTCCGGCGCCGCAGCCGACCTCGAGGATCTGCCTGCGAGCGACATTGCCGAGCAGATTCACATCGGATTCGCGGATTCCCTCCGGGCACCAGATGAAATCCGTGTCGCCGAGCGCACTGCCGTGCTCGGCCAGGTAATCCTCGGCGGAATTGTCCCAATAGCCCCTATTGGCGCGGACTGACGCCTCTTCATCGATGGGCAGATAGCCGCCGCTGATGACCTCGGCCTGATAACTTCCGTCGCTCATCATTCCTCCGTGGCGATCGCCATGTTCTGTTTCCGACTTCGGCGTGCATTCACGCCATGGATGATGCTAGTATTGACAACCGTATGCGCGTATGCATACATGTCCAAAATCGTAATCGAGACCGGATCCAGTTCTCGGGCTGTTTCACAGCATCGCCTCAGAGTATCGGATCTGGACCATAATTCCATCGGAGTCCCAACCTATATGACCACCACCACGCCGGAATCGGTGCAGCCGAAGCAGGTCGCTGTCAACGACATCGGAACCGCTGAGGACTTTCTCGCCGCAGTCGACGAGACGATCAAGTACTTCAACGATGGCGACATCGTTGAGGGCACCGTCGTCAAGGTCGATCGCGACGAAGTGCTCGTCGACATCGGATACAAGACGGAAGGCGTCGTCCTTTCGCGAGAACTCTCCATCAAGCATGATGTCGATCCCGGCGAAGTTGTCGAGGTCGGGGACGAAATCGAAGCCCTCGTTCTTCAGAAGGAAGACAAAGAAGGCCGACTCATGTTGTCCAAGAAGCGTGCGCAGTACGAGCGCGCCTGGGGCGACATCGAAAAGATCAAGGAAGACGACGGTGTTGTCACCGGTACCGTCATCGAGGTTGTCAAGGGCGGCCTGATCGTGGACATCGGTCTGCGCGGCTTCCTGCCTGCTTCCCTCGTGGAGATGCGTCGTGTCCGCGATCTGGCTCCTTACATCGGCCAGCAGGTCGAGGCCAAGATCATCGAACTGGACAAGAACCGCAACAACGTCGTTCTGTCTCGTCGCGCATGGCTCGAGCAGACCCAGTCCGCGGTCCGCCACGACTTCCTGCAGACCCTCCAGAAGGGCCAGGTCCGTCCCGGCGTCGTGTCTTCGATCGTCAACTTCGGTGCATTCGTCGACCTCGGTGGTGTCGACGGACTCGTTCACGTCTCCGAACTGTCCTGGAAGCACATCGATCACCCAGGTGAGGTCGTCACCGTCGGTGACGAGGTCACCGTTGAGGTGCTCGACGTCGATATGGATCGCGAACGCGTCTCCCTGTCGCTCAAGGCGACTCAGGAAGACCCATGGCAGCACTTCGCTCGCACCCACGTCATCGGCCAGATCGTTCCCGGCAAGGTCACCAAGCTGGTTCCGTTCGGTGCGTTCGTGCGCGTCGAAGACGGCATCGAAGGCCTCGTCCACATCTCCGAACTCGCAGTTCGCCACGTGGACCTGCCGGAACAGGTCGTCTCCGTTGACGAGACCATCTACGTCAAGGTCATCGACATCGACCTCGAACGCCGCCGCATCTCGCTGTCGCTGAAGCAGGCGAACGAGGGCGTCGACCCCGAGGCCGACGAATTCCTCGACCCTGCCCTCTACGGCATGCCGCAGGAATACGACGAAGACGGCAACTACAAGTACCCAGAAGGCTTCGATCCCGAGACCAACGAGTGGATGGAAGGCTTCGATTCACAGCGCGAGGTCTGGGAGCAGCAGTACGCTGCCGCTCAGGAGCGTTGGGAAGAGCACAAGAAGCAGGTCGCCAAGGCCATCGCTGCGGATGCCGAAGCAGGCTCCGAAGAGGCCGGCAGCGCTCCTGCCGAAGCTGCACCAGCCACCGGATCGTTCTCCTCGGAAGAGGCAGGCGACGAAGGAACACTGGCCAGCGATGAAGCTCTCGCAGCTCTGCGTGAGAAGCTTGCAGGCAGCTGATAACAGCACTCACAAGGGCTCCCGGTCGATTGATCGGGAGCCCTTTGTGTATGCATCCACTCTGCGACAGCGAGCCCGACCATGGCTGTGGTACGCGCTGCTGCTCACTGTCGCCAGCATCTGCGTGTTCGGGCAGGTCGCCGCCGATCCCGGAGGGCAGGTGGCCGCCGGCAACGACGACTCGTCACTCTTCATCTGGTGGCTCGGGCATGCGGCAGACATCGTCGCCACCCAACTGGGCTTCGGCACCGACGGAACCCCATCGGGAACAGCGAACGGGTTTCTCTACACGGAGGCGATGAACACCCTCAACGGTGGTGTCAACGGTGCCTGGAACACGTCCCTGGCCGGACTGGCCCTGATTCTGACCCCCGTCACCTGGGCGGCCGGACCCATCGTCAGCTACAACCTGCTGATCATCTCCATCCCGGTCCTGGTCAGCCTCGCGACCGCGGCACTCTTCACGCATTTCCTGACCCGAATCCCCGCCTTCGTCGCAGCCGGCGGTGTTGGCTTCTCCAGCTACGTGATCGCCCAGACTTCAGGCCATCCCAACCTCGCATTCGCCGTGGCACCACCGCTGGTGGCACTCATCATCATCCGACTGCTGTTTCGCGCGCCCTCGTCTGTACTCTTCAACCGTGAGTTCTGGACGCTGAGCCTCGGCCTGGGAGCTGTCCTGGGATTCCAGTTCTACGTCTCCACCGAGGTCCTCGCCGGCACCTTCATCGCCGCGCTGTGTCTGCTGGCGGGCATCGCCGTCTTCGGACGGAAGGCCCGGACGCTGACCAGCTGGGTGCGGTTGGCGCTGGGGGGTGTGCTCGGCTCCGCACTTGCCCTGCTCATCGCACTGCCCCTCCTGCTCACGATGCGCGGACCGAACGCTCCCGACGGTGCGATCAGACCGCACGGAGTATGGAACACAGACCTGCTCGATCCCATCATTCCCGCAGGTCCGACCCTTCTCGGGTTCGGTTCATCGCCGATCCCGCGCGTGATGGACATCGATGCTGCTGAGCTCGGGGCCTACGTCGGAGTTCCCGCACTCATCGCCGCTGCCATCATCGTCATCTGCCTCGTCCGCAGCCCCAGGTATGCGACGATTCTGCGCATCGCCTCGACGACGGGACTCCTGGTCTTCGTCCTGTCACTGGGCTCACCGGTCCTCTTCAACGGGGCGGCCGTCTTCGAGACCGGTCCCTTCGCGCTCGTCGAAGCCATACCGGTGCTCAACAACATCCTTCCCATGCGCCTGGTCCTGCATTCGACGATTGCACTGTTCGCGATCCTCGGCTGCGGACTGCAATGGGCACTCGACCATATTCGGAGGCGCTTCGCCCAAGGTCTGCTGGGCCTGCTGGCGGTCGCCGCGGTCTGCGTGATTCCCGGCGTGCAGAACTCACGTGAGGTCTACGTGCCCGACTTCTACACCGATTCCATCGCCGAGGCGGTTCCCGCCGGAGCCGTCGTCAAGACCGTGCCCCGCCCCCTGGCCTGGGCCGAACCACATGCCGATGAAGCCATGGTGTGGCAGTCTGTGAGCGGTTTCCACTATCGGGAGACGGGCGGCTACTTCATCGGTTCGAGTCCCGATGCGGCAGTGACATATGTCGCACCCGAGGACGCTCTCGACGAGCTGCTGCACGAGACGGTGTACTCGGACGCACCCTTCCCTGATCCTGACAGCAGTGAGGTCAACGCTGCCGTCGATGAGCTGCGTGGCTCAGGAGTCGACTACGTGGTCATCGCCCCGGATGCTCCGCTCCTGCCCGGCGGGCCCGGAGAATACGAGGACTTCCTCGACGCCAGTCTCGGAAGACCTTCCTTCGCCGACGACGGGGTACTGGTCTACCCTCTGAATCGCTAGGCTGAGCTCATGCTGAAAATTGGTCTCACCGGTGGAATCGGTGCAGGGAAGTCAACCGTGTCCGAGATCCTCGCCGCACATGGTGCTGTGATCATCGATGCTGACAAGATCGCCCGGGAGGTCGTCGCGCCGGGCGAGCCCCTGCTCGAGGAGCTTGCCGAGAGATTCGGTGAGGATGTCATCGCCGACGGCGGCGGGCTCGACCGGGCGCAGCTGGCAGCAGCGGCATTCGTCGACGAGGAGTCGACCCTTGCGCTGAACGCACTCATGCATCCCGCGATCCGCGACCGCACCCTCGAGCACTTCGCCAGGCATTCCGACGCCGAGGTGGTCGTCCACGATGTGCCGCTGCTGGTCGAGAATGCGATGACCCCTGCCTATCACCTCAATCTCCTCGTCGACGTTCCGTCCGACCTCCGGCTGCAGCGTCTGATGAGTGCCCGCGGCATGGACCGCGCCGATGCCGAATCGCGTATCGCACGGCAAGCCGACGACGAAGATCGCTATGCAGTCTGCGACGTGATCATCGACAATGCCGGGTCGGTCAGCCAGACGCAGGCCCGAGTTGCGCGCCTCGTCGACGACCGCCTCCTGCCGTTCGCAGCCAATCTGGAAGCTCAGCGTCGTGCGGCCCGGGGGCCGGTCGAGCTCGTCGACGCGACCGATCATGACTGGCCGATGCAGGCGCAGCGGATCATCGCGAAGCTGCACCACGGCATCGGCACACAGTTCCGCATCGACCACATCGGTTCCACAGCAGTTCCCGGCCTGGCGGCCAAGGACGTCATCGATCTGCAGCTCCTCGTGCCCGATCTCGACACCGCACGTGCACTGTCTGCCACTCTGGCCGATCTGGGATATCCGGGCGATGACGCGGTCGACAACCTCGGCGAGGGGCAGTTTGAGTCCAAACGATTCCACGCGAACACGGACCCGGGGCGGGCTGTCAATCTTCATGTCCGAACCGAGGATTCCGTCGGTGCCGTCTTCGCACGGGAATTCGTCGAACTGATGCGCACGGACTCAGCTGAACGCGAGAGGTACGCACTGGTGAAGCGAACTCTGGCCGATGACCACGCCCGCGATGCGCATACCGCGGGATACGCGGACGCGAAGGAACCGTACTTCCTGACGATGCGCCGACGGCTCGTCCCAGCAAGCTTCGACTGAGCAGTTCACAGCGGAGTCTCGGTTCAACAATTCACTGTGTCATGGGCGAGGGTTAGTGTTGGACCATGAGCTCAGAACGTCCCCTGCCAGCCATCGGCCACAGGCCCGATGTCACGCGCACAGTCGCCCCGTTCGAAGTCGTCTCCGAATACTCTCCATCCGGCGATCAGCCCACCGCGATCACCGAGATCTCGGAGCGCCTCGACCAGGGAGAGCGGGACATCGTGCTGCTGGGCGCCACCGGTACAGGCAAGTCCGCGACCACAGCCTGGCTGATCGAACAGGTTCAGCGACCAACCCTGATCATGGCACCGAACAAGACTCTGGCCGCGCAGCTGGCCAATGAGTTCCGGCAGCTGCTGCCCAACAACGCGGTCGAATACTTCGTCTCCTACTACGACTACTATCAGCCCGAGGCCTACGTCCCGCAGACCGACACCTTCATCGAAAAGGATTCCTCGGTCAACGATGAGGTCGAACGACTGCGCCACTCCGCGACGAACTCTCTGCTGACGCGGCGAGATGTCGTCGTCGTCTCCACCGTGTCCTGCATCTACGGCCTGGGCACACCGGAGGAGTACGTCGATCGGATGGTGACCCTCAAACGGGGAGAACAGTGCGACCGCGACGAGCTCCTCAAACGCTTCGTATCGATGCAGTACGCACGCAACGACATGGCATTCACGCGTGGCACATTCCGCGTCCGAGGCGACACCGTCGAGATCATCCCGCAGTATGAGGAGCTCGCCCTGCGGATCGAGTTCTTCGGCGACGAGATCGAAACTCTCCAGACGCTGCATCCTCTGACAGGCGAGATCGTCCGGGAAGAGGAGACGATCCACGTCTTCCCCGCTTCGCACTACGTCGCCGGTGAAAATCGGATGGGGCGAGCCGTCAGCGAGATCGAGAACGAACTGCAGACGCGGTTGAGCGAGTTCGAATCGCAGAACAAACTCCTCGAGGCCCAACGCCTGAAGATGCGCACCACCTATGACCTCGAGATGATGGAGTCGATGGGGTTCACCTCAGGCATCGAGAACTACTCCCGGCACATCGACGGACGTCCCGCCGGCTCGGCACCGAACTGTCTGCTCGACTACTTCCCAGAGGACTTTCTCCTCGTCATCGACGAATCCCACGTCACGATCCCTCAGATCGGCGGCATGTACGAAGGCGACATGTCGCGCAAGCGCACGCTGGTCGAACACGGATTCCGACTCCCCAGCGCGATGGACAACAGGCCACTGAAGTTCGACGAGTTCCGTGAACGCATCGGACAGGCCGTGTATCTGTCGGCGACTCCGGGCAACTTCGAACTCGGAAATGCGAATGGATACGTCCAGCAGATCATCCGACCCACTGGTCTCGTCGACCCGGAGATCGTCGTCAAGCCGACAAAGGGACAGATCGACGACCTGCTCGACGAGATCAGAACTCGCGTCGACGCTCAGGAAAGAGTCCTGGTCACCACGCTGACGAAGAAGATGGCCGAGGATCTCACGGACTACCTCCTCGAACACGATGTGAGAGTGCAGTATCTCCACTCGGACGTCGACACCCTGCGCCGAGTCGAACTTCTGACAGAGCTCAGGGGCGGCGAGTTCGATGTCCTCGTCGGAATCAACCTTCTGCGTGAGGGCCTCGACCTGCCAGAAGTCTCCCTTGTGGCCATCCTCGATGCTGACAAGGAGGGCTTCCTGCGTTCGGCCACCTCCCTGATCCAGACGATTGGTCGCGCGGCTCGCAACATCAACGGCCAGGTTCATATGTACGCCGACACCATCACACGGTCCATGCGTGAGGCCATAGACGAGACAGACCGTCGACGCGAGATACAGGTTGCGCACAACAAGGAACACGGCATCGACCCCATGCCGCTGGTCAAGAAGATCGCCGACATCACCGAACGGCTGCAGCGAGAGGACGCGGACACGCGTGAGCTCCTCACCGAATTCGACTACGGCAAGGGCAAACGCGGGTACAACTCGACGCTCACCGACGAACAGCGTCAGGCAGCAGGCACGTCCGGTTCCCTGCGCCCACCGGCAGCCGATCTGACCGAGCTCATCGAGTCCCTGACCTCGCAGATGCATACGGCGGCAGCGGAGCTGCAGTTCGAGCTCGCTGCCCGTCTCAGGGATGAACTCTCGGATCTCAAGAAGGAACTGCGGCAGATGAAGCAGGCCGGGCACGCCTGATTCGACCCACGTGCTCAGGCACAAGCATCCGCACGACTATACTGGTGTGGCTGGCGAAAGGGAGTATCCCGTCCATCCGTGCTCGTCACCACGATCCCTCAGAGGGTCCGGGCACGGAGCGCACGCCGCCACTGTCACAGTGGTCATAGCGTGGGAGAGACTTTCGGCACGGATACATCACTGACACCTTTGAAAGGCATCCATGGATATCCTGTCCTCCACACTCGCAGCAGGCGGTCAAGCCGCGGCCGGGAGTGAGTCCGCCATCCCCGCGTGGTTTATGATCACCTCTGGCATCATCGTCGTTGCGATCCTCGTCTTCGACCTGCTTCTCGTGATCAAGCGGCCCCACACTCCGTCGATGAAGGAAGCGGGCATCTGGGTCGCCTTCTACGTCGGCCTCGCCATCATCTTCGCCGGCGCGCTCTTCGCCATCGGGGACTCAACACACGGCAGTGAGTTCCTCACCGGCTGGCTGCTCGAATATTCGCTGAGCATCGACAACCTGTTCGTGTTCATCATCATCATGGGCAGCTTCTCGGTTCCGCGGAAATATCAGCAGGAAGTCCTGATGGTGGGCATCATCATCGCCATCGTCTTCCGCGGCATCTTCATCCTGGCCGGTTCCGCGATCATCACCGCCTTCGTCGAGGTCTTCTTCATCTTCGGCATCTTCCTCCTCATCGTCGCCTTCCGTCAGGCATTCAGCAATGAGGACGAAGGCGACGGAGAGAACGGTCTCATCCGACTCCTGCGCAAACGGATCAACGTCGTCGACGAGTACCACGGCAACAGCCTGCGCGTGACGATCGAGGGCAAGAAGTACTGGACGCCCATGTTCATCGTCTTCATCGCGATCGGGTCCACAGACGTCATGTTCGCCCTCGACTCGATTCCGGCGATCTTCGGCGTCACACAGAATACGTTCCTCGTCTTCACCGCGAACGTCTTCGCGCTGATGGGTCTGCGCCAGCTCTACTTCCTGCTCGGAGGACTCGTTGACAAGCTCGTCTACCTCCATTACGGAATCGCGGCTATCCTCGCCTTCATCGGTGTGAAGCTCTTCATCCATGCGCTGCACGAATCGGACTGGGAGTTCCTGTCCTGGGGCAAAGCAATCCCCGAGGTGCCCACCTGGTTGTCGCTGAGCTTCATCGTCTTTGCCATGGTGGTGGCGACACTCGCCTCGTTGGCGAAGATGAAGAAGGACGGCATCCCCATTCGCAGCTCGAACTCCAGCTCCGCGGAGTCAGACGCCTCGCAGGACTGAGCGACCGTTCCTGCTGCCGCAGGTGCGACTGTGCGCGGGTGTCCTCCCGAACGGGGACACCCGCGCACGTGGGCCATGTGGCCCGAGGCTCAAGCCTCGAAGACTCAAGCCTTTGAGTTCAGGCTCAGTCTTGGGAGAACGGACCGAAGACTGGGGTCCACTCCCGAACAATCGTCTCGTCGATGACACCGATCGAAGCATAGGGATCGTTCGCCAGAAGGGCGTCGATTTCCTTGCGGTCGGCGGCCTGCAGCAATAGCAGACCTCCGGGAACCGGTTCATCGTCCAATGGGCCCGAGGCCAAAACGGTTCCGGCTTCGTACAGATCGGCCTGCCACGCACGGTGTGCAGGTCGCGACTCCATCCGGGCGTCGGTATCTGGTCCATAGACATAGTTGACAGCGAAAACCGGCATCTGAAACTCCTGAGGTTCGATCAATAGGATGGACATCAGTCTAAACGGAAAGGTCTGTGCATATTTGTGGTGCGATTGCAGGAGATCCCAGCGGAATTCGCTGATGAAGATGCAGTGTATGAGGCGTTCGGCCACTACTGCGAAGAGCTGGGAATCGAACCATATCCCGCCCAGGACGAAGCCATCCTCAACATTTTGGCCGGCGACAACACGATCGTGGCCACTCCCACAGGTTCGGGCAAGTCCCTCGTGGCACTGTTCGCCCTCTACCAATCATTCACCCGCGGGATCAGGGCGTACTACACAGCCCCGCTCAAGGCGCTGGTGAGCGAGAAGTTCTTCTCTCTCATCGACGCCTTCGGCGCGGAGAACGTCGGTATGATCACCGGCGATTCCACCGTCAATGGGGATGCGCCCGTGATCTGTGCGACGGCCGAGATCCTAGCGAACCAGGCTCTGCGCGAAGGCGGAATGGTCGACGCAGGCATGGTCGTGATGGACGAATTCCACTATGTCGCCGATCCCTCCCGCGGATGGGCTTGGCAGGTGCCCCTGCTCGAGATGCCACAGGCGCAGTTCGTTCTCATGTCGGCGACGCTGGGCGACACGAGTGAAATCTGTCGCACCATGGAAGAGACCACCGGCCGCGACAGCTCAGTCGTCACCTCGGCGACCCGACCGGTTCCGCTCGAGTACGAGTACTCCACCGAGACACTCTCTGACACATTGCGCTCCCTGGTGCGCAACGACAAAGCTCCCGTCTATGTCGTGTCCTACTCCCAGGCGGGCGCTATCGATCTGGCCACAGGTCTGCTGTCCGTCGATCTGGCGTCGAAGGAACAGAAGGCCGCGGTCGCAGCAGCCATCAAGGGGTTCACCTTCGCGAAGGGATTCGGACAGAGCCTGCGCAAGCTGCTCCTGCACGGCGTCGGTGTCCACCACGCGGGCATGCTGCCCAAATATCGCCGTCTGGTCGAACAGCTCGCACTCAAGGGTCTGCTGTTGGTCATCTCAGGCACCGACACGCTCGGCGTGGGCATCAACGTTCCCATCCGCTCTGTGCTGCTGACAGGACTGACGAAATTCGACGGCCGGAAGATGCGCAAACTCAGCGTCCGCGAATTCCAACAGCTGGCAGGCCGCGCGGGTCGCGCGGGGTTCGACACCCGCGGCTACGTCATCGCGCAGGCGCCCGAACATGTGATCGAGAACATGCGGGCAGAGGCCAAGGCAGCCAATGCGGACAAGAAAAAGAAGAAGGTCAAGAAGAAATCAGCCCCGGCCGGATTCGTCGGATGGTCGGAGGAGACCTACACCAAACTCATCGAATCCCAGGCCGAATCTCTGCGCTCGCGTATGAAGATCGACCATTCGACGATCCTCAACCTCGTCGCCCGCCCGAAGTCGGACGTGGCCACGATCAGCGCCTTCATCGACAAAACCCACGAAAGCCGGGAACGTCACCTCGACCTCAAACTCACAGCCTTGAGCATCGGTCGCTCTCTCATCGATGCCGGCCTCATCGAAGCGAAGGGAGACGAACTGGTCCCGACCACCGACCTGGGGCCCCAGTTCGCCCTCAACCAGCCTCTGGCGCCCTTCGTACTCGCCGGACTCGAACTGCTCGACCCGGAGTCAGAGACCTATGCCCTCGATGTTGTCTCGCTCGTCGAATCCACCACGCCGGTGCCGTTTCCCGTCCTCAAAGGCCAACTCGATCGGCTCAAGAAGGACACCTTGGCCGAACTCAAAGCAGACGGCCTCGAATACCCCGAACGCATGGCAATCCTTGACGAGATCGAAGGCCCGAAGCCTCTGGCAGATGTCCTCGATCCCGCCTTCGAACACTTCATCGAGGTGCACCCATGGCTGCGAGCGGGGAACTTCGAACCGAAATCGATCGTGCGCGACATGGTCGAACAGGCGATGGGCTTCACCCAGTTCGTCAGCTACTACAGTCTCACCAGGGTTGAGGGCAGCCTCCTTCGCTACCTCACCGACGTGTTCCGCGCGCTGACACACAATGTGCCCGCCGACGACAGGACGGACGAGCTCTCGACCATCATCGAATGGCTGGGGGAGACGATCGCCCGCACCGACTCGTCACTGCTCGACGAATGGCGCACCCTGCAGGGGCTGTCCCCGACGGACTTCGCCGACGAAGAGCTGCCCGACCTCGATCGCAAGTTCTCAGACAACGAGCGAGTCTTCACCGCCGAAGTGCGCAATGCCCTGTTCCACCGGGTGCTGTTGGCCGAGCGTGCCGACTACACGGAACTGGGCCGCCTCGACGCCGACAGCGGCTTCGACGCCACAGCCTGGGAGGACGCGATCGAAGACTTCTACGAGGAGTACGGCGACCTCCTCACCGATGGGAAGGCCAGAGGCAAGGAATATATCTCGATCGAACCTGGTTCACAGACGTGGACCGTCCGTCAGACCTTGGCCGATCCCGATGACAACAGGGACTGGGCCATCGACGCCGAGGTGGACGTGCCGGCAAGCGACGAAGCCGGAGACATCGTGCTCCGAATCCTCGCGGTCGGAGAGATCAGCGCCCGTCCCCATTCAAGCAATGTCAGTGCCGAGTAATACAGTGGTCAGGTGATGAAAACTAACAGCGGTGAGCAGTCGGCAGGCGTGTCACATCTCGACACTCTGTGGGTCAAGGGCGCACGCGCCCATAACCTCAAGAACGTGGAGGTCGCCCTGCCCCGCGACTCCATGATCGTCTTCACCGGTCTATCGGGGTCGGGGAAGTCATCGTTGGCCTTCGATACGATCTTCGCCGAGGGGCAGCGCCGTTACGTCGAGTCCCTGTCCTCCTACGCCCGAATGTTTTTGGGCCAGATGGACAAACCCGACGTCGATTTCATCGAGGGCCTGTCACCGGCGGTGTCGATCGACCAGAAGTCGACCTCCCGCAACCCTCGTTCCACGGTCGGCACCATCACCGAGGTTTATGACTTCCTGCGCCTGCTGTGGGCTCGAATCGGCGTGCCGCACTGCCCCGTGTGCGGTGAGATCATCACGAAGCAGACTCCACAGCAGATCGTGGACCAGCTGCTCGAACTCGAGGAGCGGACGAAGTTCCTCGTGCTGGCTCCCATCGTCCGCTCCCGCAAGGGCGAGTTCGTCGACCTCTTCACCGAGCTGCAGGCCAAGGGCTTCTCTCGCGCCATCGTCGACGGAGAGCAGATCAGCCTCAGCGAACCTCCCACCTTGGAGAAGCAGTACAAGCACACGATCTCCGTCGTCGTCGACCGCTTGGTGGCGAAGTCGGGTCTGCGACCTCGACTGACCGACTCAGTCGAGACTGCGCTGGGCCTGGCCGACGGTCGCATCGATGTCGAGCTGGTCGACGAAGGTGTGACCCGAACCTTCTCGGAGCACATGTCGTGCCCGAACGAACACCCGCTGGCGATCGACGAGATCGAACCCCGCACATTCTCGTTCAACTCGCCCTTCGGTGCCTGCCCCACCTGTGACGGCATCGGCACTCGGCTCCAGGTCGATGAGTCACTCGTCGTTCCCGATGAGGACCTCAGTCTCGGCGAGGGTTCGATCGCTCCCTGGGCCGGCGGAAAACAGGTGACGAAGTACTTCAACCGCCTCCTCAAAGGTCTTGGCGACGAACTCGGCTTCGATATGAAGACCGCATGGAAGGATCTGCGCACCTCCGACAAAACCGCGATCCTGACCGGCAAGGACTACAAGGTCCACGTCAAATACAAGAACCGGTTCGGACGCGAACGCACCTACTCCACCGGATTCGAAGGCGTCTACCAGTACATCCAGCGCAAGCATGAGGAAACAGAGTCGGAATGGTCGCGGGAACGCTACGAATCCTACATGCGCGAAATTCCCTGTGCGAGCTGCAACGGTGCCCGACTCAAACCGGAGATCCTCGCCGTCAAGGTCGGCGGAAAATCGATCGCCGAGGTCTCCGAGCTGGCCCTCGACGAATCCGCCGAGTTCCTCTCTCAGCTGGAACTGGACTCTCGTGATGCGGCAGTCGCGGCTCAGGTGATGAAGGAGATCAACGCACGCCTTGGCTTCCTCCTCGACGTCGGGCTCGACTACCTCAGCCTTGACCGGCCCGCTGGCTCGCTGTCCGGCGGTGAGGCCCAGCGCATCCGCTTGGCCACACAGATCGGCTCCGGCCTCGTCGGGGTCCTCTACGTCCTCGACGAGCCCTCGATCGGTCTCCACCAGCGCGACAACAGACGACTCATCGAGACTCTGAACAAGCTCAAGGAGCTCGGCAATACCCTCATCGTCGTCGAACACGACGAAGACACCATCTATTCGGCCGACTGGATCGTCGATATCGGTCCAGGTGCGGGCGAGCACGGGGGAGAGGTCATCTACTCGGGGCCCGTCGACGGTCTCAAAGCCGCAGACCGCTCCATCACCGGTGACTATCTCGCCGGACGCAGAGCAATCCAGGTCCCGACCACCCGCAGGCCCGTGGACAAAGACCGTGTCGTCACGGTTGAGAAGGCCGTCGAGAACAACCTCCGGGACGTCTCTGTCTCGTTTCCCCTCGGTGTGCTCACCGCCGTCACCGGTGTCTCCGGCTCAGGCAAGTCGACCCTCGTCAACGAGATCCTCTACACCCAGATGGCCAATGTCCTCAACGGTGCCTCTCGGGTACCCGGCCGACACAAGCGAGTCACCGGTCTGGACAACCTCGACAAGGTCGTCCACGTCGACCAGTCACCGATCGGCCGTACTCCACGGTCGAACCCGGCGACCTACACCGGGGTCTTCGACCGCATCCGGCGTCTGTTCGCAGAGACCGAATCGGCGAAGATCCGCGGCTACCAGCCGGGGCGGTTCTCCTTCAACGTCAAGGGAGGACGCTGCGAGAACTGCAGCGGCGACGGCACGATCAAGATCGAGATGAACTTCCTGCCCGACGTCTACGTCACCTGCGAGGTCTGCGGGGGAGCCCGCTACAACCGCGAGACGCTCGAAGTGACCTTCAAGGGCAAGTCCATCGCCGAGGTGCTCGAGATGCCTATCGAACAGGGTGCCGAGTTCTTCGCCGCGATCCCTGCCATCGCCCGACACCTCAACACCCTGGTGGAGGTGGGGCTGGGCTATGTTCGCCTCGGCCAGCCCGCAACCACTCTCTCCGGTGGTGAAGCCCAACGAGTCAAGCTCGCGGCGGAGCTCCAGAAGCGGTCCCGCGGTCGCACCGCCTACGTACTCGACGAACCGACCACCGGACTGCACTTCGAGGACATCTCGAAGCTGCTGCATGTACTGCAGGGGCTCGTGGAGAAGGGCAACACGGTCATCGTCATCGAACACAACCTCGATGTCATCGGCAACGCCGACCATGTCATCGACCTGGGCCCCGAGGGCGGACGAGGCGGTGGAAAGATCATCGCCCAGGGCACGCCGGAAGAGGTAGCGGTCAATAAGAAGAGTCATACCGGGCGATTCCTCAAAGCGATGCTCGATGGCTGATCCAGCGTCCTACCGCCCGGCCACGGGCAGCATTCCGACCTCGGCCGGGGTCTACAAATTCCGCGACCCCGACCGGCGCGTGATCTATGTCGGTAAGGCGAAGAATCTCCGCAATCGGTTGAACTCGTACTTCTCGAACCCCGCGCAGCTGCATCCCCGGACCTCGACGATGGTCCACACCGCTGCCTCAGTGGAATGGACCGTCGTCGACACTGAGGTCGAGGCGCTGCAGCTCGAGTGGACGTGGATCAACGAATTCAACCCGCGGTTCAACGTCATGTTCCGCGACGACAAGTCCTACCCGTACCTCGCGATCACGATGAATGACGAGGTGCCGCGGGCCTTCATCACCCGTGGCAAACGTCGTAAGGGCGTGAAGTACTTCGGACCCTTTGCCCAGGTGTGGGCGATCAAGGACACGTTGGACCTGCTGTTGCGGGCCTTTCCGATGCGCACCTGCACCGCCGGAGTGTACAGACGAGCCGAACGCAGCGGCCGTCCCTGCCTGTTGGGATACATCGACAAATGCGCCGCCCCTTGTGTGGGACAGATCAGCGTTGAGGGCCACAAGGACCTGGCCCGCAGTATCTCTGACTTCATGTCCGGCAACACGGGACGATTCATCAGCTACCGGCAGAAGGAGATGGCCTCGGCCGCCGAGGAACTCGACTACGAACGGGCCGCCCGCCTGCGGGATGAGATCACGGCGCTGCAGAAGGTGCTCGACAAGTCAGCTGTCGTGCTCTCCGTCAACGCAGACTGCGACGTGTTCGCACTCGTCACCGAGGAGCTCGAAGCTTCGGTACAGGTCTTCCACGTCCGCCAGGGACGCATTCGGGGACAGCGCGGCTGGATCATCGAACGCTCTGACGACCACAGTCCGGCCGAACTCACCACCGACTACCTGCGTCAGGCCTACACGGGTCTCGATGCGGATGCCATTCCCCGCGAGATCCTCGTCGACACGGTCCCTGCCGATATCGACTCGCTCGAGAGCTGGCTGAGTGAACAGCGTGGATCCAGAGTCACCGTGCGGGTCCCGGAACGCGGAGAGAAGAAGGCCGTTCTCGAGACCGTGGCGAAGAACGCGAAAGAGGCGCTGCTCCAGCACAAGCTCAAGCGTTCCTCCGACCTGACCACACGCAGCACGGCACTCAAAGAGATCCAGGAGTACCTGTCGCTGCCCGAAGCGCCTCTGCGCATCGAATGCATCGACATCTCACACACCCAAGGTTCCAATGTCGTGGCCTCACTCGTGGTGTTCGAAGACGGACTCGTGAAGAAGCGCGACTACCGTCACTTCGCAATTCACGGCGAGGCCGCAACCGATGATACGGCGTCGATGTATGACGTCGTCTCACGACGCTTCAGCCGTTACCTCGAACAGATGAGCTCCGATGAACCCGATGAACGGTTCGGGTACCGTCCCAGCCTGCTCGTCGTCGACGGTGCCGGTCCACAGGTCGCGGCGGCCACCAGGGCGCTGCACGATCTGGGCATCGTCGACATCTCGGTGGTCGGATTGGCCAAGCGACTCGAAGAGGTCTGGGTCCCAGACGATCCGTTTCCCGTCATCCTGCCCCGGAACTCAGAGGGACTGTTCCTCATGCAGCGCCTGCGCGATGAGGCTCACCGCTTCGCCATCAGTTACCACCGATCGAAGCGGGCCAAGGCGATGACCAGCTCCGTGCTCGATGACATCTCCGGACTGGGCGAGTCAAAGAGGACCGCGCTGCTGCGCCATTTCGGCTCCGTGAAGAAGGTGCGAGCGGCCAGCATCGAAGAACTGTGCGAGGTTCAGGGCATCGGCCGGGCTCTCGCGGAGAAGGTCGCGGCCGCCCTCGCTGATTGATCTCATGGTGCTCGGAGACCGACGGGTCGGCAGGGACTGCGCCCACTGGCGGACAACTGCTCTAGAGTAGTTCTGGACAGCTGTCTTCAACCGCGCAGCCCCAAGGAGGACGTGTGAGTACGCAGGCCGAATCGAACGGCTCCGACCATCCCATCGAGGTCGTCCTTGTGACGGGAATGTCCGGAGCGGGTCGGACCACAGTGGCCAATGTGCTCGAAGACATGGATTGGTACGTCGTCGACAATCTGCCTCCGCAGATGATGCGTCCCCTCGTCGAACTCGTCGCCCGTGCCGATGGGGCTCTGCCCAAGATCGCCATCGTCACCGATTCGAAGGGGCGGGCGAAGTATGAGGAGCTCGAAGACACGATCAGTGACTTCCTCGATCAGGGGCTGTCCCTGCGCATCCTGTACCTCGAAGCAGCCGATGAGGTTCTCGTCCGACGCTTCGAGTCCACTCGCCGCCCCCACCCGCTCCAGGGCGAAGGGACGCTGCTGGAAGGGATCGAGGGTGAACGTTCGGCGCTCGAATCGCTCAAACACCGGGCCGACATCATCATCGACACCTCAGAACTCAACGTCCATCAGCTCTCGACCCAGGTGCGCAAACGTTTCAGCACCGTCGATACTCCTCTGCTGCGCCTGACCGTGATGAGCTTCGGCTTCAAATACGGACTGCCCAAGGACGCCGACCACATCGCAGATGTTCGTTTCCTGCCCAACCCGTACTGGATTCCGCACCTGCGCGGACACAACGGACTCGACTCCGATGTCGCGGACTTCGTATTGGGTCAGAACGGGGCAGAAGAGTTCATCGAGCGCTACACCGCGACCCTTGACACGGTCTCACAGGGCTACCTCCACGAAGGTCGCGGCTATGCGATGATCGGCATCGGCTGCACCGGCGGAAAGCATCGCTCGGTGGCGATCAGCGAACGCGTCGCCAAGAGCCTCGCCGCGCAGACCGGTATTCCGGTCACCGTGCGCCACCGTGATCTGGGGAGAGAGTGAGATGGAGACCGAAGATCTCCCGCAGATCATCCCTGCCGTCAAAGACAAGGGACCCAAGATCGTCTCCTTCGGCGGAGGCCACGGCCTCTACTCTGCTCTTCGCGCCTTCCGTCTGCTCACCGAGTCTCTGACAGCAGTCGTCACGGTGGCCGATGACGGAGGTTCCTCCGGCAGGCTCCGCGACGAACTCGGCGGTCTGCCTCCTGGAGACCTGCGAATGGCTCTGGCTGCCCTCTGCGACGACGGGAACTGGGGTAAGACCTGGCGCGATGTGATCCAGCACCGCTTCGACTCCGACGGAGAGCTCAGCGGACATTCCGTTGGAAACCTGCTCATCTCGGCTCTGTGGCAGATCCATGGAGATCACGTCGCCGGCCTCGACTGGATGGCCAAGCTGCTGCGTGCCCACGGTCGGGTTCTGCCCATGTCCTCGGTCCCACTGACGATCGAGGCCGATGTGAAGTTCCCGGGCTCCTTCCAAGTCGTGCGCGGGCAGTCCGTGCTCGCCTCCACCCTGGGCCATGTTGAGACCGTCCGGCTCGATCCTCCGGTCCCACCGGCCCGACACGAGACGATCGAAGCCGTCGCTGAGGCGGATGTGCTCAATCTCGGACCCGGCTCCTGGTACACCTCGGTGATGCCGCATCTTCTCGTTCCCTCCCTTGCGGAGGCGATCGAGCGATCCTCCGCCGTGAAGTCCCTCACGTTGAACCTCAGCTCCAGCGACGGCGAAACAAGAGATCTCAGTCTCAGCGAACACCTCGTATCACTGCACAGGCACGCCCCCTCGCTCGAGCTGAGCTACGTGCTCGTCGACGAGGCCGCAACCCTGGTGGAACCTGATCTCGAGAGGTGTGCGCGTGAGATGTTCAACGCCAAACTGTGGGCCCGTCCGCTGCACTCACGGCGGGCAGGACAGCATGACACCCTCAAGCTCGCCGCGTGTTACCGTGACATGTTGGTGGACGCTGGGATCGGCGTGGACGAGCAGTGGTAGCAAATTCAGTTGCAGGAGGACGAACAATGGCACTGACCGCTCAGGTCAAGGACGAGTTGGCACGGGTGAAGATCACCCGCACTTCTGCTCGCAAAGCCGAAGTGTCGGCGATTTTCCGCTTCTCCTCCGCACTTCATCTCGTCAACGGTTCGATCGTGCTCGAAGCCGAACTCGACACCGCCCAGGCAGCAAAGCGTCTGCGCAGCGAGATCAAGGATCTCTACGGCCAATACGCTGACATCGTCGTCATCAACGCCGCCGGAATCCGCCGCTCGAACCGCTACCTCCTGCGAGTCACCCGCGACGGGGGTGCTCTGGCCCGCCAGACCGGTCTCGTCGACAATCGCGGACGACCAGTGCGCGGACTGCCGTCTGCGATCGTCAACGGCTCTGTTGCCGATGCCGAAGCCGCCTGGCGTGGAGCGTTCCTCGCCCACGGATCCCTGACCGAACCGGGCCGTTCCTCTGCCCTCGAAGTCACCTGCCCGGGACCAGAGGCGGCACTGGCCCTGGTCGGCGCAGCCCGAAGGCTGGGCCTGAGCGCGAAGGCACGCGAGGTTCGCGGCGTCGACCGCGTCGTCATCCGCGACGGTGACGACATCGCGGCCCTGCTCACCCGCATGGGCTCCCACAGTGCCGTCCTCGTGTGGGAGGAGCGTCGAATGCGGCGCGAGGTCCGTGCCACAGCGAACCGTCTGGCCAACTTCGACGATGCGAACCTGCGCCGCTCCGCCAGAGCGGCAGTGGCCGCCGGAGCCCGAGTCGAGCGCGCCTTGGAGATCCTCGGTGACGAGGTTCCCGAACACCTGCGCTACGCCGGTCAGCTGCGTGTGACACACAAACAGGCATCGCTGGAGGAGCTGGGCCAGCTGGCCGATCCGCCGATGACCAAGGACGCCGTCGCCGGTCGTATCCGGCGACTGCTCTCGACTGCCGACAAACATGCCGAAGATCTGGGAATTCCGGGCACAGAGGCCAGTCTCACCCCGGAAATGCTCGAAGATCGCTAAGATCGAGGCATGAGACGAATCGCCATCAACGGCTTCGGCCGTATCGGTCGTGCCCTGTACCGCCTGTCCCTCGAATCCTCATCTGACTTCGAGGTCGTCGCCATCAACGATCTCACCGACACCCAGACTCTGGCTCATCTGCTGGCCTATGACTCCGTATGGCCGCGCTTCGATCACACAGTCGAGGCCGACGAAGACTCACTGACCGTCGATGGGACCGCCATCGCGGTGCTCAGCCAGGCCGATCCTGCGCAGATCGACTGGTCCGCATACGAAGCTGAACTCGTGGTCGAATCCACCGGACGATTCACGCGACGTGACCAGGCCGAGGTTCACCTCGGCGGGACTGTGAAGACAGTCGTGCTCTCGGCGCCGGGCAAGGACGTGGACGGGACGTTCGTCATGGGCGTCAACGAAGCCGACTTCGACCCGGCCCAGCACACTGTCGTCTCCAACGCCTCGTGTACGACGAACTGCATGGCCACCATCGTCAAGGCCGTCGATGACGCCATCGGCGTTGAATCGGGCCTTCTCAACACGGTCCACGCCTACACCGGCGATCAGATGCTCGTCGACGGTCCGCACCGCGACCTGCGTCGCGCCCGTGCCGCGGCCGTCAACATCGTCCCGACGACAACCGGTGCCGCACGCACCGTCGGCAAGGTGATGCCGCACCTGGCAGGCAAGCTCGATGGACTCGCTGTCCGGGTCCCCGTTCCCGCCGGATCGATCATCGACTTCACCTTCACCCCGAAGAAGGGTGCCACGACCGAGGAGGTCAACGAGATCCTGGCGAAGGCTGCAGAGTCCTCGCCGTACCTCGAATACTCCACGGCACCTCTGGTGTCGACCGATATCGTCGGCACCACCGCCTCGGCGATCGTGGATTCCCAGCTCACGATGACGCTTGGCAACCAGATCAAGATCGTGGCCTGGTACGACAACGAATGGGGCTACACCAACCGCCTCAAGGACATGGTCAGCTACATCCTCGGTGAAAGGAACAAATGAGGACATACGACGACCCGCAGATCTTCTCCCACCGCACGGTCCTCGTTCGCAGCGACCTGAACGTGCCGATGGACGAGGGCACGATCACCGACCGTGGTCGCATCCTGGCCTCGGCCGGCACGATCAAGTCCCTCGCCGAGGCAGGGGCACGGGTGATTGTCATGTCCCACCTGGGGCGGCCAAAGGGTGCTCCCGATCCGCAGTTCTCGCTGCATCCGCTGGCTCCGGAACTCGCCGAGGCGATCGGTCGCGATGTCGTATTCGCCGCCGACACCGTCGGTGACGAAGCGACGACCAAAGCAGCGGCACTGGGTGATGGTGAAGTCCTTCTGCTCGAAAATCTGCGCTTCAACTCCGGTGAGACCTCAAAAGACGATGGTGAGCGGGGAGCCTTCGCGAAACAGCTGGCCGCACTGGCGGATGACTTCGTCTCCGACGGCTTCGGAGTCGTCCACCGCAAACAGGCATCGGTCTATGACATCGCAGACCTGCTGCCGCATTATGCCGGATCTCTCGTTCGGGCCGAGGTCGAAGTCAGTGATCGACTGCTGAACTCGCCACAGGCACCATTCACGGTCGTCCTCGGCGGATCGAAGGTCTCAGACAAGCTCGGCGTCATCGACAATCTCATCGATCGTGCTGACAACCTGCTCATCGGCGGCGGGATGGTCTTCACCTTCCTCGCCGCGCTCGGCCACGATATCGGATCCAGTCTCGTGGAGAAGGATCGAATCGGCGACGTCAAGGGCTACCTCAAACGTGCCGAAGGCGGGGGAGCGAACATCGTCCTGCCCACAGACATTGTGATGGCCGCGTCCTTCGCTGCCGACGCCGAGAACTGGGTGCGCCCCGTCGCGGAGCTCGAGTCGACACAAGCAGGTGCGCAGGGCCTGGGCCTCGACATCGGTCCCGAATCGGCCAAAGCCTATGCTGAGGTGATCGCAGACTCGACCACCGTCTTCTGGAACGGACCCATGGGGGTATTCGAATTCCCCGCTTTCGCTGCCGGAACCAAGGCAGTGGCAGAGGCACTGACCAACAAGCAAGACACCGACTCGTCTCGACTGACTGTCGTCGGCGGAGGTGATTCTGCTGCTGCCGTGCGCACACTCGGCTTCAGCGATGACGAGTTCGGGCACATCTCCACAGGAGGCGGTGCCAGCCTCGAATACCTCGAAGGCAAGACGCTGCCCGGACTCGAAGCACTCGCGTGAGAAAGAAGACGACAATGAGCGATCGGACCCTGCTGCTGGCTGGCAACTGGAAGATGAACCACGATCATCTCGAAGCGATCTCGAGTGTCCAGAAACTTGCTTGGGCACTTGAGGACGCCAAACTCGACGGGACGCAGTGCGATGTCGTCGTCATTCCTCCGTTCACCGACATCCGATCCGTGCAGACTCTCATCCAGGGTGACAAACTGTGGCTGACCTACGGTGCACAGGATGTCTCGCAGCACGAACCGGGAGCGCACACCGGAGAGATCGCAGCATCGTTCCTGGCCCGACTGGGCTGTACATATGTCGTCGTCGGTCACAGCGAGCGGCGTGCGAACAACGACGAGACCAATGATGTCGTCGCGGCCAAGGTCAAGGCCGCATTGGCCCAGGAGATCACACCCATCCTGTGCATCGGTGAGTCACTGGAACAGCGTCAGGAGAAGACCCACGTGGACTTCACTCTTTCGCAGCTCGAAGAGTCATTGGCCGGTCTCGATGCCGCGGCACTCGAAGGGCTCGTCATCGCGTACGAACCTGTCTGGGCGATCGGCACAGGGGAGACCGCGACGGCAGAGGACGCAGCCGAGATGGCCGCGGCCATCCGCGCCCGCCTGGAAGAGAAGCACGGCTCCGCATTGGCGTCGAGCACCCGGATCCTCTACGGTGGTTCGGTCAAGACCGATAACGTCGCTGAGATCCTGGCCTCCGACGATGTCGACGGCGCGCTCGTCGGGGGAGCGAGCCTCAACGGGCCCGATTTCGCCGCTTTGTGCAAGGCCGCAGTAGCAAAGTAGACTGACCACCAAATCCTCTGACGAAATATAGGTAGTTCTCGACGTGGAAATCCTCAACATCACACTCATCGTGCTGCTCGTTCTCACGAGCATCTTCCTGACACTGCTCATCCTTATGCACAAAGGCAAAGGCGGAGGCATGTCAGACATGTTCGGTGGCGGCATGTCCTCGTCGCTGGGTTCCTCGGGCGTGGCTGAGCGCAACCTCAACCGGTTCACGACTCTGATGGCGATCATCTGGGGTGCATGCATCATCCTGTTGGGTCTCATCACCCGTTTCAACGCCTGACGCAGACGTCTGCCGACGTCTGACTGCAAGTCCGCTCTCGGCTGCGAAGGCCCTGCCTGAGGGCTGTGGACGGAATATCGTCTGAGCCCACCTCGGCGTTCCAGCCACCATGACGCGGAGTTCATCTGCCAAGACGAAGGACCCTGACCGATTGGTCAGGGTCCTTCGTCGTACCCAGAGGAGTGATCTCCGGCTGGAAGTCAGCGCAGGTTTGGGGCCAGCACAGGTCGGAAGTCAGTCGACTCCGTAGTGGTGCAGGGGCTTCACGTCTGCAATCGCGCGACGCAGCTGAGCAAGGCCCTGTGCACGGTCGAGCAGGTGAACCCTGAGCACGGGGCGCCCCTTGTCCCGCAGAGCTGCGGCATCACCGAGGGCCTGAGCACGCTGCAGCTCAGTGAAGCCATAGGGGCGACCGGGAACCAGCAGATCCGTCCGGGGTTCGGCTGTGATCTGCAGGAACACTCCGTTGGGGTGACCGCCCTTGTGATACTGACCTGTCGAATGCAGATAGCGCGGTCCGAATCCGAACGTCGTCTGCACACCCGAATGCTGTGAGACCAGGGCTCTGAGGCCCTCGGCATCGGCGTCAGCGATGCGGTCGATGAACGCCTGCACACCGACGAATCCGTACTCGTCGACCTGTGCGAAGAGCTCTCCGATGGCGCCGACGAGGTCAGTGGCCTCCTCGAACTCACCGAATACCTCGACCTGTTCCTCGCAGAACGCAGGCTTTGCCGGCGCTGCCGACGAACCTTGTGAGAGGGCTTGCCTGGCATGTTCCTTAGCGGCCTCGACATCCGGCTGGTCGAAGGGATCGACCCCGATGCTGTAGCCGGCGATCGCAGTGGCGAATTCCCAGAAGACGAACAGCTCACCAAGGTCACCTTCGAGTTCCGAGTTGAACCCGGATGGTGCCTCGACCTCGGTGATGGGACCCAGAGTGCACAGCATGGCGTCTGCACGGGCGTCGAAGAAGCCGACGTCAGCGGCGCCGTCGACGACGACGGGCAGGATGCCCTGACCGTCCTTGCCCAAGGACTCTGCCACGAGCTGTTCGACCCATTTGCTCATCCCCGACAACGCTGGGTTGGTCTCGGCGAGGACGAGCTTCTCCGTTGCCCTGGCATGACCGATGCCCAGCCAGGTCCCGAACTGCAGTGCTGGATTGTCAGCAGTATCCGTTCCCAGACCGCCGACAGCCCCTGCCGCCGACTCCGCGATCGCGCGGACGTCGACACCGGCAAGACCGGCAGGGACGAGTCCGAAGGCCGACAGCGCGCTGTAGCGCCCGCCGACGGTCGCATCCGCGTGGAAGGTGGCCAGAAAACCCTGCTCGGTGGCCAAAGCGTCGAGCTCGGTCCCCGGATCGGTGATGGCGATCAGTCGAGACGCTGGATCGATGTCCACTGATTCGAAGGCCGCGGAGAACGCGCGGCGAATAGCGTCTGTCTCGATCGTCGTGCCTGATTTGGAGGCGACGATCAGGACGGTGTGGGACAGATCGGTTCCGATCGCCTCGGCGACCTGATTGGGATCGGTGGAGTCCACGACCTCGAGCCTGACCCCCGCGGATTGGGCCATGACCTCCGGGGCCAGCGACGAACCGCCCATCCCCGTCAGGCTGATCGAGCGCAGACCCTGCGCCTCCAGTCGGGTCCGCAGAGCCTCGATTTCATCGACGAGCTCCGCAGCCCGCTGCGGCAGATCCACCCAGCCCATGCGCGGCACAGGCTGCTCGTCGTCGGTGAACAAAGACGCATCCTTGGCCGCTAGACGGGAGGGGACACGCGCTTTGAGGAGACGCCCTACCTCGGCCTCGTAGTCTTCTGAGACCGGAACGCTGTGTTGGAGTCTCATGCGCGGTCCAAAGCAGTGCGAATCGTGTCCTGCAGCTCCGCCCAGCTGACGTCGAACTTCTCAAGTCCTTGCGTCTCAAGCACGGTCATCACCTCCGCATAGTCGATTCCGAGCCGTGCCAGACGGTCGAAGACCTCGTCGGCGGCCCGGTAGTTCTCCGGTGAGATCTCGGCAGTCACTTCACCGTGGTCGGCGAAGGCCTGCAGCGTAGGTTCGGGCATCGTGTTCACAGTGTTCTGGGCAACGAGTCCAGCCACGTACATCGTGTCGGGGTAGTCGGGGTTCTTGACTCCGGTCGACGCCCACAGCAGTCGCTGCGGCGTGGCACCCGCGAGCTCGAGGACCCGGAAGCGCTCCGACGTGAACAGCTGCGAGTGGATCTCATGGGCCAGCACGCAGTTCGCGATTCCTGCCCGTCCCTTGAGCTCTGCCCCGGCCGGGTCATCGAGGCCGTCCAGTCGTGAGTCGATCTCCGCATCCACGCGAGAGACGAAGATCGAGGCCACCGACTTGATCTGACTGAGATCATGCCCGGCGACACGAGCCTTCTCCAACCCCTGGAGGAAGGCTTCGACGACATGGCGGTAGCGGGTCAGGGAGAACACCAAGGTGACGTTGACGCTGATGCCTGCTGCGATGGTCTCGGAGATCGCGCGCAGTCCGGCTTCGGTCGCGGGGATCTTGATCATCGCATTGGGTTCGCCGACGCGCTCCCACAGAGCCTTGGCCGCCGCGACGGTGCCCTCGGCATCGTGTGCCAGTGGGGGAGCGACCTCGATGGACACGCGCCCGTCTTCGCCGTTGGTGGCGTCGTAGACAGGACGGAAGAGTCTGGCAGCGGCCGCGACGTCCGAGGTGGTCAGGGACTCGATCGCCTCATCGGCGGAGACCTTGCCCTCACCGAGCTCTGCAACGGCGGAGTCATAGCTGTCCGACCCGGCGATGGCATTTGCGAAGATCGTCGGATTCGTCGTCACTCCGGTGACGTTCGAGTCCTCGATGAGGCGTGCCAGGTCGCCGGACTCGAGACGTGTCCGTGACAGATCATCGAGCCAGATGGAGACCCCATGCTCGCTGAGCTGTGCCAGATTGCTGCTCATGCGTCCTCCTTCGCCGCTGCGATCGATTCCTCGGCTGCGGTGACGACAGCAGCCGGGGTGATTCCGAATTTCTCGTACAGCGTGGCGTAATCGGCCGAAGCACCGAAGTGCTCGATCGACACGGCACGGCCGGCATCGCCGAGGTACCTGTGCCAGCTCATCGCCGAGGCGGCTTCGATGCTGACACGAGCCTTGAGGGCACGCGGGAGGACCGCTCTGCGGTAGTCCTCGGGCTGAGCGTCGAACCATTCCTGGCACGGCATCGAAATGACACGTGCGGCGGTGCCTGCTGCCTGCAGCTCTTCGGCTGCTGCGATCGCAATGGCGACCTCGGAGCCGCTGGCGAGGATGGCTACCTCGGGCTCATCTGCGGTGTCGAAGAGCACGTAGCCGCCACGAGCCGCCTCGGAGGCAGGGGCGTACTTCTCACGGTCGAGGACCGGAACTGCCTGACGGGTGAGCACAAGTCCGCTGGGACCGTCGGTGCGATCAAGGATCCTGCGCCACACGACCGAGGTCTCATTCGCATCGGCTGGGCGCACCAGATCAAGACCGGGAATCGCACGCAAGGCGGAGAGATGCTCGATCGGTTGGTGCGTGGGTCCGTCTTCGCCGAGGCCGATCGAATCGTGGGTCCACACGAACACGTTCGGCAGCTGCTGCAGAGCGGCCAGCCGTATGGCCGGACGCTGGTAGTCGCTGAAGACGAGGAAGGTGCCGCTGTAGGGGCGCGTGCCACCGTGCAGGGCGATGCCGTTGCCGATGAGTCCGGCGGAGAATTCGCGGACGCCGAAGTGGATATTGCGCCCGTACTCGTTACCGGAGAAAGCACCGGTCGAACGATGTTCGGGCAGGAAGCTCGGATCGCCCTTGATCAGTGTGTTGTTCGATCCGGCGAGGTCGGCGGAGCCGCCCCACAGCTCGGGCATGGTTGCCGCGATGGCGTTGAGGACCTGCCCGGAGGCGGCGCGAGTCGCGATGCCCTTGTCGCTGGTATCGAAGACAGGGAACTCGTTGTCAAGTCCTGCTGGAAGTTCGCGCTTGGCCAGGCGGTCGAAGAGTTCGGCGTTGGCCGGGTTCGCCTCGCGCCAGGCGCTGTAGGACTCGTTCCACTCGATGTGGGCTCCGCGGCCGCGGTCCAGTGCCGAGCGGGTGTGGTTGAGCACCTCGGCGGGCACTGCGAAGGTCTCTTCGGGATCGAAGCCGAGGATCTCCTTCGTCGCCTTGATCTCGTCGTCGCCGAGTGCCGAACCGTGAGAGCCGCCGGTGTTCTGCGCGTTCGGGGCGGGCCAGGCGATGATGGTCGAGAGACGGATGAAGGAGGGACGGGGATCAGCCTTTGCCGCTTCCATAGCGGAGTGGAAGGCTTCCACGTCCTCCGTGTACTCGTCGCCGGCTCTGAAGTCGACGTGCTGGACGTGCCAGCCATACGCGGCGTAGCGGGCTGCTGTGTCCTCGCTGAAGGCGATCGCGGTATCGTCTTCGATGGAGATCCGGTTGTCGTCCCAGATCACGACCAGGTTGGACAGCTCCTGGGTTCCGGCCAGGGACGAAGCCTCACCTGACACGCCTTCCTCGAGGTCGCCGTCGGATGCCAGGACGACGACGGAATGATCGAAGGGCGAGGCACCGGGAGCGGCATCAGGGTCGAAGAGGCCGCGTTCGCGGCGAGAGGCCATGGCCATTCCCACCGCCGAGGCGAGGCCGGATCCCAGCGGTCCTGTCGTGATCTCGACGCCTGCAGTGTGTCCGACCTCCGGGTGGCCGGGAGTCAGTGAACCCCAGGTGCGCAGCGCCTTCAGATCGTCGAGCTCGAGGCCGAAGCCCGAGAGGTAGAGCTGGACGTACTGGGTCAGCGAGCTGTGCCCGCAGGAGAGAACGAAGCGATCGCGGCCGGCCCAGCTCGGATCGGCGGGATCATGATTGAGACCGTACTGGTAGAGGTAGTGTGCAACGGGAGCAAGACTCATCGCGGTTCCGGGGTGACCGTGTCCGGCCTTCTGCACTGCATCTGCGGCGAGGAGGCGGGCGGTGTCGACTGCGCGGTTGTCGAGTTCTGTCCAGGACAGGGAGTTCATGTCTTCGAGCGATCCTTCGTTCGTCTTAGAGGCGTGCACTCAAACTCTACCGCGCCGGGTCGCAAACGCGAGGGGTGAGATCGCCGACCCTGAGATCGCAAGCGCGTTGTCCTTCGGCAGCGGGGTCGTGGTTCCTGTTCGCGGCGGTCGCACCCGGCCTCTGCATCCTGTGGCTCAGATGTGCGGCACAATCTGGCTCCGAGACACAGCCCTCACCGACTGGCGAAAAATTCGACAGGGGGTAGAATCGGCATCGTGAGTGAACTTCGTCAGAACCAGGACACGCAGAGTGAACGCCCTCTGCAGAGGGCAGTCGACGAGGAACGACTCTCAAAACGCCCCCGCTCGATCATCAGTGCCTACATCGCCCTGACCAAGCCACGAGTGATCGAACTCCTGCTGGTGACCACTGCTCCGGTGATGTTCCTCGCCGCGCAGGGAATGCCGAATATCTGGCTGGTCATCAACACCCTCATCGGCGGCGCAGCTGCCGCAGCCTCCGCTTCGGTCTTCAACTGCTACGTCGATCGTGACATCGACGCGAAGATGGAACGCACCAAGCATCGCCCACTCGTGACCGGTGAGATCACACCACGGGCCGCACTCATCTTCGCCTTCGCACTGGGCCTGGGATCGATCTTCTGGCTCGGCGGATTCACGAACTGGGTGACCGCTGGACTCACCGCTTGTGCGATCCTGCTCTACGCGGTCTTCTACACCCTGATCCTCAAACGTCGTACCACACAGAACATCGTCTGGGGCGGCGCCGCGGGCTGCATGCCTGTGCTCATAGGTTGGTCTGCCGTCACCGGCGGACTGGCCTGGGAAGCCCTGCTGCTCTTCCTCGTGGTCTTCTTCTGGACGCCGCCGCACTACTGGCCGCTGGCGATCAAGTACAAGGCCGACTACGATGCCGCAGACGTTCCGATGCTGCCCTCGAAGGTCCCGCCGACGAACGTCGGTCGCCAGATGATCGCCTACACCTGGGCGATGGTGGCGTGCTCGCTGGCACTCATTCCGCTCGCCCCGATGGGCCCTGTCTACACAGGCGTCGCGGTTCTCGCCGGGGCTTGGTTCCTGTTCTCCTGCTATGCACTCGTCTCCCGGGCGAAGAAGGGCAAGAGCGGAACCTCGCTGAAGGCGATGAAGGTCTTCCACGGCTCGATCACCTACTTGTCGCTGCTCTTCCTCGCCGTCGCGATCGACCCGTTCGTCCTTCCCGGCTTCTGGTAAATCCCGATTCTGAGACCGGCGGGTTCTTCCCGGTCGAGGAGAGGCCGTCGGCACACGCGGACATCAACGTCCGCACATGAACGAGCTGACTCATCCGAAGTCGCAGTCTACGAGCTGCTCAGCCCGCGTCAACGAGTTCTTTGATGACGATCTTCTTCATCCCCATCAGTGCCTTGACCTGAGCATCTCCGGTCATCAGCTCGTCGAGGTGGGCGGGAACAATCTGCCAGCTGATTCCGAACTTATCCTTGAGCCAGCCGCACTGTTCGCTGGCGGGAACGGCCGACAGTGCTGACCAGTAGTGGTCGATCTCGGCCTGGTCACGACAACTGACGGTCAGTGAGATCGCCTCGTTGAATGTGAATGCAGGTCCGCCGTCGAGGCAGATGAAGCGATTGCCGTCGAGCTCGAAGACCCCATTGATGACCTTGCCGCGCATCCCTGCATAATGCGGATCGAGGGATTCATCGGGGTAACGGTCGATGGAGACGATGTGCGAGTTGGGGAAGACGGAGCAGTAGAACTCCATCGCCTCCTCGGCGTGGTCAGTGAACCACAGGCACGGCGTGATCGGTGTCGGCATGATGGGTGCTCCTCGGGTATGCGCTGTCGAGGACGGCAACGCTTGCCGCGATCGTAGCCGAGATGCCGACCATATGGAATGCCACGAGGACGATGGGCACGCCGGTGAAGTATTGGACGTATCCGATGATCCCCTGCAGCACCTCGATGACGAGGAGGACGACCAGGGGGCGGACCATGACGGTGTGCTTCTTCGCTGCCAGGACGAGCGAGGTGATGGTCGCGATGACCAACAGCCAGACCGGGGCAGCATGTGCGCGGGTGATCCAGACGTTGTCGAGGCCGTTGCGGGTCGACATCGTCGAACCCGAGTGCGGACCCGCGCCCGTGGTCAGGACACCGAAGACCACGACGATCGCGGTCAGCCCGAGGATGGTCCAGCCGAGCGCCGGCAGCGGAGACGGAGCCTTCTCAGCTGTGCGCACGCCGGTGTCATAGGTACGGCGAACGAAGTACGCGGCGACGCCGACGGCGATGGCAGAGGGCACGAAGTGTCCGGCCACGACCCAGGGGTTGAGCTTCGTCCACACGGTGATGCCGCCGACGACGGCCTGGACGGGGACGATGGCCAGCAGCCCGAGGTTGAGCCAGAACAGGTCGGGGCGCTGCTTCCGATGCTTCCAGAGCATGAAGAGGATGACGACTCCGAGCATGGCCAGCGCCACCGCCAGCGTGCGGTTGCCGAATTCGATGAGGCCGTGGATGCCCATCTCCGGGGTCGACACCAGCGAATCGGGTGTGCACTTGGGCCAGTCCGTGCAGCCGAGGCCGGAGCCGGTGAGCCGGACGATGCCACCGCTGACGATGATGGTGGCCTGCGCAATGAGCATGGCCCATGCAGCTGCACGGATCCTCTTAGTGACCATTTCTCTCCTCATTCGAATCGGAACCACCTGCGTGCTGCAAGCGTCCCCACCAGCCCCCACACGAGGAGCACGATCAGTGCTTTGACATCGAAGCCCGCGCCGCCGACGGCCGCACGCATCGCATCGCCGAGCGCACCGGAGGGCAGATAGCCGACCACGGTGCCCCATTCTCCTGGGTGTGCGATGACGAGTCCGCCTACCCCGGCCATGAGCACCCAGATCAGGTTCGCGCCGGCCAGGGTGGCTTCTGCCCTTACGGTTCCTGCCATGAGCAAGCCTAAGGACAGCAGCGCTGCGGTGCCAAGAAGCGTGGTCAGGACCAGCGCGAGTGGGTTCACGGGACTGTCGAAGCCGAGGCCCGCAGCGATGGCGAAGGCAAGGACGAATTGGATGATGACGACGGCGATGACCGCGCCGAGCTTGCCCAGGATGAGGCCATTTGTGCCCAGCGGCGTCGTCGCCAGCTGTCGCAGCACCCCATAACGGCGGTCGAAGGCCGTGGCGATCGCCTGACCAGTGAAGGCAGTCGAGGCCAGGCACAGGCTCAGCGCACCGGGCAGCGCCACGGTGAGCGGATCCGTTCCAGGCCCGACGATGCCGAGGCCGCTGAGCAGTGGAGCCTTCGCGAGGAAGATGAGCATACCCAGCGGCAGGATGAGTGAGAGCAGCAGCTGTTCGCCGTTGCGCAGGACAGCGATCGTCTCGAACTTAGTCTGCGCGATGACGCGCTTCGTCCTCATTCGCGGTCTCTGGTTGGACGGTGTCATCTGGCTGGTCGGTGGCATCTGGCTCATCGCAGCGGCCTGCCCGTGAGTTCGAAGAACACATCTGCCAAGGACTGGGAGTGCATGTCGATGTCCGTGATCGCCAGTCCTGCCTCGGCGACGGCCGTGCACAGGCCGGCGATCTGGGCGCTGTCGAGGTCCCCGTCGACGACGAGGGCCGGGCCCACCACCGAGGTGGCCGCGACCCTATTCATCGTGGCCAGGAGTTCACGAGGAGCCGGCTCCAGCGGCTGACTGACCCTGATGACGAGTCGGCGACCGGCAGGGGAGGCGTTGCGCAGATCCTCGGGAGCACCCTGGGCGATGATGCGACCGCGATCGATGACGACGACCTCATCGGCGAGCTCTTCCGCCTCGGCGAGGTCATGGGTCGTCAGGACCACGGCCACCGCGGCTGCTGCAAGCTCTCGGATGAAATCGTGGACGACCGCCCGTGCCTGAGGATCGAGCCCGGCACACGGCTCATCGAGGAAGACCAGGCGCGGTCGGCCGATGAGTGCGGCGGCCAGGGCCACACGCTGCTTCTGGCCTCCTGATAGGCGACGAATCGTGCGTGTGGAGAACTCGTGCAGGCCCAAGGGATCGGCGAGTTCATCGACGCTGAGCGGATTGGGATAGAGGGACGCAAGGTGTCGCAGAACCTGGAGCGGCTTCGCGCTCATCGGCAGTCCGCCGTCCTGGAGCATGACGCCTGCGAGCAGAGATGTCGAGGCATGGTCACGGAACGGATCGTGGCCGAAGATCTCCACGCGACCGGCATCGGGGGCCCGTGTGCCCACCGCCAGGGAGATCGTCGTCGACTTGCCCGCACCATTGGGTCCCAGCACCCCGAGGATGGATCCGGTGGAGGCATCGAGGTCGATCCCGTCGACGACGTGGTGTGCGCCGTACGAGTAATGGAGACCACGTATGGTGAGGGCCGATTCTGACACCTGACCATTCTACGACGCGTCGAATCGGCCCGTAGTTAGGCTCACCTAGTTTTACGAAACAAATTACGCAACAATAGTGTTGTGTTAGTCAAGGAGGTGGAGAATGGCTGCGAACGACACAGAAGATCGCCGTACCCGAGAGAAGGTATTCCGATCGGTGCTCGATGAAGGGCCGATCACTGCCTCGGCGTTGGCGAAGGGGCTTGACCTGACTCCTGCGGCGATTCGTCGTCACATGGATGCGCTGGAGAGCGAGGGCCTCATCGAGGTCCGAGAGCTCGCCGGCAAGCAGGCAGGCCGCGGCAGACCGGCCAGACACTACGTGGTCACTTCGCGTGGGCATGGCTCGGTCACCCATTCCTATGACCAGCTGGCAGTCGACATCCTCCGGTTCATGAAGGACCGAGTCGGCCATGAGGCCGTTGAGGAGTTCACCGAGGACCTGGTTGCGAAACTCCGCGACCGCCTCGGCGGGGAACTGGATCGACGGGGAGGCACCACAGTGGCTTCCCGCTCCCGGGGCCTGGCTGCGGCATTGACCAAGGAGGGATATGCCGCCTCGGCGACACCGGTGGCGGCCGGCACCCCTCTCGAAGCGATGCAGCTGTGCCAAGGACATTGTCCGATCCAGGCAGTCGCCTCCGAGTTCCCCGAGATCTGCGAAGCAGAGCTCGCCATGTTCTCGGACTACCTGGGCGTCGATGTTCGCCGTCTGTCCTCATTGGCCCACGGCGATCATGTCTGCACCACCCACATTCCGACCTCGGAACTCACCAGACCACTCATCCACAGCAATGATCGACCTCAAGGAGGTTCACGATGACTGACACAGGCAATCGGATCATCGATGCTAACCCCGAGCTCAAAGACCTCGGGCAGTACGCATACGGTTGGCACGACGGAAACGACGCCGGAGAGTTCGCGGCTCGCGGTCTCTCAGAAGACGTTGTCCGCAACATCTCGAAGTTGAAGGACGAGCCGGACTGGATGCTGCAGCGCCGACTCAAGGCGCTCAAGCTGTTTGAGAAGAAGCCGATGCCCAGCTGGGGTGCAGACCTCACCGGCATCCACTTCGACGACATCAAGTACTTCGTGCGCTCGACAGAGGGTCAGGCGACATCCTGGGAGGATCTGCCCGAGGACATCCGCAACACCTACGACAAGCTCGGCATCCCCGAAGCTGAGAAGCAGCGTCTCGTCGCAGGTGTGGCCGCTCAGTACGAGTCCGAGGTCGTCTACCACCAGATCAACGAAGAGCTCGAGAAGCAGGGTGTCATCTTCATGGACACCGACACCGGACTGCGCGAGTACCCGGAGATCTTCGAAGAGTACTTCGGCTCGATCATCCCCGCCGGAGACAACAAGTTCTCGGCGCTCAACACCGCAGTCTGGTCGGGCGGTTCCTTCGTCTACGTCCCCAAGGGCGTCCACGTCGAGATCCCTCTGCAGGCCTACTTCCGCATCAACACGGAGAACATGGGCCAGTTCGAGCGCACCCTCATCATCGCCGACGAAGGCTCGTCTGTGCACTACGTCGAGGGCTGCACCGCACCCATCTACAAGACCGATTCGCTGCACTCCGCAGTCGTCGAGATCGTGGCTAAGAAGGACGCGAAGGTTCGCTACACGACCATCCAGAACTGGTCGAACAACGTGTACAACCTCGTCACCAAGCGCGCGATCGCCGAAGAGGGCGCTTCCATGGAATGGGTCGACGGCAACATCGGCTCGAAGGTCACCATGAAGTACCCGGCCATCTGGCTGACCGGTGAGCACGCACGGGGCGAGACGCTGTCCGTGGCATTCGCCGGCGAGGGCCAGCACCAGGACACCGGTGCGAAGATGGTTCACGCCGCTCCGAACACCCACTCCTCGATCGTGGCGAAGTCCGTGGCCCGTGGCGGTGGACGTTCCGGTTACCGCGGACTCGTCCACGTGCACCCAGGAGCCAAGGGCTCGTCGAACAATGTCCTCTGTGACGCGCTTCTGGTCGACAACATCTCTCGCTCTGACACCTACCCGTACATCGACATCCGTGAGGACGATGTGACGCTGGGTCATGAGGCGACCGTGTCGAAGGTGAGTGAGGATCAGCTCTTCTACCTCATGAGCCGCGGCATGGAGGAGACCGAGGCAATGGCGATGATCGTGCGCGGATTCGTCGAGCCGATCGCTCGCGAGCTGCCGATGGAATACGCACTCGAGCTCAACCGCCTCATCGAAATCCAGATGGAAGGTGGCGTGGGCTGATCTGCGCCCACCGCCGACCACGACAAGGAGTTTTCTAAGTGACTGATACCACCAATCCGTTGGGCCTCGATGAGCATTCTCATGGCGCCGACGTCCAAGTCCCCGATTCGAAGCGGGATGCTCGCACACGCAGCTTCGACGTCTCCGACTTCTCCGTCCCGAACGGACGCGAGGAGGAATGGCGATTCTCGCCGGTGCGCAAGCTCAGTGATTTCTTCACCGACGCTGCCTCAGAGACGAAGCTGACCACGTCCGGCGACCTGCCTGAAGGCATCTCCGTGGAGGAGATCTCGCTCGAGGCCGCGCAGGAACTGGGCATCCTCGAACCCGAGGATCGGGCCGCTGCTGTGGCAGCCAACCGTGCCGCCACCGTCACCCACTACTCGGTTCCCGCGGGAACCGAGATCGACGGCGCAGTGATCATCCACGCCGACGGCACCGGCAACGACGTCTCCCATGGGCATGTCGTCGTCTCCGTCGGAGCGAATGCCAAGGCGACCATCGTCATCGAGCACGAAGGACTCGCTCGGCACTCCGAGCTCGTGTCCCTCGTCATCGGCGATGGCGCAAATGTGACCTTCGTGTCCCTTCAGCTCTGGGACGACGAGACGCAGCACCTGGGCCAGCACGACGCGATCGTGGGCAAGGATGCGAAGTTCAAGCACATCGTCATCAGCCTCGGCGGAGACATCGTGCGCCTGAACACGAATGTGCGCTACTCGGCAGCCGGGGGAGAGGCCGAACTGCTCGGACTCTACTTCGCCGATGCCGGCCAGCACTTCGAACACCGCACCTACGTCGACCACAACACGCCGAAGGCCATCTCGAACGTCCACTACAAGGGCGCTCTCCAGGGCAAGGACGCACGCAGCGTCTGGATCGGCGATGTGCTCATCCGCCCCGAGGCACTCGACATCGACACCTACGAGCTCAACCGCAACCTCATACTCTCCGATGGGGCCAGGGCGGACTCGGTGCCGAACCTCGAGATCGAGACCGGCGACATCGCCGGCGCCGGACACGCTTCGTCGACCGGACGCTTCGACGAGGAGCACCTCTTCTACCTGATGAGCCGCGGCATCCCCGAGGACGTTGCCCGTCAGCTCGTTGTCCGCGGATTCTTCAACGAAGTGATCCAGAAGATCCAGGTGCCCGAGATCGAAGATGTCCTCAACGAACGAATCGAGGAAGAACTCTCCCGGAGCGTTCTGTGACCATGATCGACGTTGCGGCCGCCGACGAGGTGGCTGCGGGCGCGACGATGAGGATCGAAGTGGACAACCACGAGATCTGCATCGCCCGCGACTCCGACGGCACGATCCATGCCATCGACGATCTCTGCACTCACGGCGAGGTATCGCTGGCCGAGGGAGAAGTGGAAGGCTGCGCCATCGAATGCTGGCTGCACGGCTCCCAGTTCGACCTCAAGACCGGCCGTCCGCTGAGCCCACCGGCCTTCGAACCCGTCTCAGTCTATGACTGCAAGGAGATCGCCGGCCGCATCCTGCTTGACCCGAGCACAGTGGTCAATTGACCAGCACGCTCAACTGATCACCACGCTTACTTGAATTGAAAAGGATTGACATGTCCACTCTGAAAATCACTGACCTGCACGTCAGCGTCAACACCGAAACCGGTCCCAAGCCGATCCTCAACGGCATCAACCTGGAGATCAACTCCAACGAGACCCACGCCATCATGGGCCCCAACGGCTCCGGCAAGTCCACACTGGCCTACTCCCTGGCCGGTCACCCGAAGTACCAGGTGACCTCGGGCTCCGTCACCCTCGACGGCGAGGACGTCCTCGAGATGTCCGTCGACGAGCGCGCCAAGGCCGGACTGTTCCTGGCCATGCAGTACCCCGTCGAGGTCCCCGGCGTGACCGTGACGAACTTCCTGCGTTCGGCCAAGACCGCCATCGACGGTGAAGCACCGAAGCTGCGCAACTGGACCAAGGACCTCAAGTCCGCGATGGAGAACCTCCGTGTGGATCCCGAGTTCGCCAGCCGCAACGTCAACGAGGGATTCTCCGGCGGCGAGAAGAAGCGTCACGAGATCCTGCAGATGGAGATGCTCAAGCCCAAGTTCTCCGTCCTCGACGAGACCGACTCCGGCCTTGACGTCGATGCTCTGCGCATCGTGTCCGAGGGCATTAACCGGGTGCGCGAGTCGACGGATGTCGGCGTCCTGCTCATCACGCACTACACCCGCATCCTCAGCTACATCAAGCCCGACCACGTGCACGTGATCATCAAGGGCAAGGTTGCCGAAGAGGGCGGACCCGAGCTGGCCGAGCGCCTCGAGAACGAGGGCTACGACCGCTTCCTGCAGGCCTCGGTCTGATGTTCTCCCGCCTGCGGAACGACTTCCCGATCCTGGACACCAGGGTCGGGGAGTCGTCTCTGAGCTATCTCGACTCTGGCGCGACTTCCCAGAAGCCGCAGTGCGTCATCGACACATTCACCGAGTACTACTCGCAGCGCAATGCCGCCGTCCACCGTGGAGCACACTCTCTTGCGGTGATGGCCACCGACGCGTTCGAGGCAGGCCGTGAGGCAGTGGCAGACCTCGTCGGCGGAGCACCCGAACAGGTGGTCTGGACGAAGAATGCCACCGAGGCACTCAACGTGGTCGCATTGGGCATCGACCGAGCCAGCCACGGCTTCGGGGGAGAGGCCGCTCAGCGTTTCGGTCTCGGACCGGCTGACTCCATCGTCGTCACCGAGATGGAACACCACGCGAACCTCGTCCCCTGGCAGCAGCTGGCCCAGTCCACGGGCGCTCAACTCCGTTGGCTGCCGGTCACGGACGCCGGGGAGCTCGATCTCAGCGATCTGGAATCCATCGTCGATGAGACGACCAAGGTCTTCGCCTTCACCCATGTCTCGAATGTGCTCGGCACCATCAACCCGGTCGACACACTCGTCACTCGGGCCCGGCAGGTGGGTGCGCTCGTCGTCCTCGACGCCTGCCAATCGGTCCCGCACATGCCCGTGAACTTCGCCGACCTCGATGTCGACTTCGCGGCGTTCTCCGCTCACAAGGCGCTGGGACCTACCGGTCTCGGCACCCTCTGGGGGAAGACGGACCTGCTGAACTCGCTGCCCCCGGTCTTGACCGGCGGATCCATGATCACCACGGTGACCATGGAAGACTCGGCGTTCATGGACGCACCACAGCGGTTCGAGGCTGGAACGCAGCCCGTGGCCGAGGTCGCGGCGTTCACCACAGCGGTCAATTACCTCGCCGAGGTGGGCCTGGAGAAGATCTTCGACCATGAGCGAGAGCTCGCCAGAGTCCTCCTCGACGGCATCGCGAAGATTCCCGGCATCACCGTGCTCGGTGCCGCCGAAAATCGGATCGGAACCGTGGCCTTCGATGTCGACGGCGTCCACGCCCACGACGTGGGACAGTACCTCGACTCCCAGGGAGTTGCGGTGAGGGTCGGCCACCATTGCGCTCAGCCGCTGCACCGGCGCTTCGGCGTCACCGCCACGACGCGGGCGAGCACCTATCTGTACAACAACACCGAGGACTGCGAACAGTTCCTGGCCGCTCTGGCCGAGGTCCGCCCCTTCTTCGGAGTTCAGTGAGGATCGTGTCATGAGCACGCAGATGCAACAGCTCTACCAACAGGTCATCCTCGACCACTCCCGGTCGCGGATCGGCAACGCGGCTCTGCTGCGCGAGGGCGCAGCGGGACCTCACGGCTCCTCGCACCAGATCAATCCCACGTGCGGAGACGAGATCGAACTCGAGACTGAGATCAGCGATGACGGCGCAATCGCCGTGCGTTGGTCCGGCGACGGGTGCTCGATCTCGATGGCCTCGGCCTCAGTCCTCTCCGAGCTCGCCTCGGAGAACAGCGTGGAGGGCATGCTCGACATCGAAGCGAAGTTCCACGAGCTGATGCACTCTCGTGGGACAATTGTGGGAGATGAGGAAATACTCGGCGACGCTGCGGCGTTCAGCGGAGTGTCGAAGTTCCCCGCCAGGATCAAGTGCGCGCTCCTGTCCTGGGTCGCGTTCAAGGACGCACTCAACCAAGCCCAATCGTCTCTGAAGGAGTAAGAATGCCCGAAGTGATAGACGCACCGCAGAACGCCAGCATCGACGAGGTGCGCGAAGCGATGATGGATGTCGTCGACCCGGAGCTCGGCGTCAACATCGTCGATCTCGGACTCGTCTACGGACTCTCCGTCGAAGACGACGGCACCGCCGTCGTCGAGATGACCCTGACGTCTGCGGCCTGCCCGCTGACGGATGTCATCGAAGACCAGACCGCTCAGTGCCTCGAAGGCATCGTGCCGGCCTACCGGATCAACTGGGTCTGGATGCCGCCATGGGGGCCGGAGAAGATCACCGACGACGGTCGCGAACAGATGAGGGCCCTCGGCTTCAACATCTGAGTTCTGATACTGCAGACGTCCCCGTGGAGACGTCACACCCTCACCTCGCCGAGGTGGGAGCGCCGATTCCGGTGCCCCCACCTCGGCGATGTTCATGACCGGGTCGCAGCTGTGGCGTATCGGTCGGGCTGGAAGGGGTTGCGGACATCACCCGCCCTGAATGCGGGGGCGCAGGCTCGGCATGAAAGAATGAAGACCGACTTCCTTAGGAGAACCATTGACGATCATCGCGGCCGCAGACGGGTCAGCCCTCGGCAACCCCGGACCCGCCGGCTGGGCCTGGTATGTCGACGATGGCTGCTGGCACGCCGGCGGATGGAAGGAATCGACGAACAACCGCGGTGAGCTCATGGCCGTCCTCGACCTGCTGAACTCAACGGCCGACGCCGATGAGGACCTCAAGGTCTTCTGTGACTCGAAATACGTCATCAACGCACTGACGAAGTGGATGCCCGGCTGGAAGCGCAAAGGATGGAAGAAGGCTGACGGCAAGGACGTCCTCAACAAGGATCTCCTCGAACAGCTCGATTCCGCACTGAAGGGCCGCGAGGTCGAATTCGAATGGGTCAAGGGCCACAGCAACCACGCCATGAACGAAGCTGCAGACGACCGTGCGCGGGCAGCCGCCACTGCGTACCAGAAGGGCACCACGGTTCCAGCCGGACCCGGATACGTCCCCGCGGGGACGTCCCGGTCGATCACGGCGGCCTCAGGTGCTGACGCACCGGTTGCCGAGGAAGTTCCTGCCGACGGCGAGGCTCCGGTCGCCGACGACGCGTCGGGAGCAGAGACCACCACGCTCGTGTCCTGTCGAGTGCCCACACACATTGCAGACGAACTCGTCTCCCGGGCACAGGCTCAGGGAATCCACCCGCAAGAATTCTTGGCCGACATCATCGGTCGCAGTTTGGAGAATGAATGATTTCCGCCTCTGGTCTCGAAGTCACCGTCGGCGCCCGTACGCTGATGTCCGAGGTCTCCTTCCGTGTGGACAAGGGCGACCGTGTCGGCCTGGTCGGACGCAACGGGGCAGGGAAGACCACCCTGACGAAGGTGATCATGGGAGGTCATCCCGCCTCGGCGGGCGATGTCTCCGTGTCTGGGACAGTGGGGTACCTGCCTCAGGATCCCCGCAGCGGAGATCTGCAGGCCACAGGAATGGAGCGGATCCTGTCCGCCCGTGAACTCGACGTCCTGATCAAACGCCTGCGCAAGGCCGAACGCCAGATGGCCTCACCCGATGAGAACGTCTCGGCCAAGGCCATCGATCGCTACCCGCGCATTGAATCCGAATTCATGGCTGCCGGGGGCTATTCCGCAGAGTCAGAGGCCTATGCTATCGCTGCCAACCTCGGTCTCGACGAGGACCTCATCAGCCAGGAGATCGGAACCCTCTCCGGTGGTCAGCGGCGTCGCGTGGAGCTCGCGCGGATCCTGTTCTCGGCTCCGGACACGATGATCCTCGACGAACCGACGAACCACCTCGATGCGGAATCCGTGCTGTGGCTGCGCGACTACCTCAAGGGATACTCCGGCGGTCTCATCGTCATCAGCCACGACCTCGACCTCATCGATGAAGTCGTCAACAAGGTGTTCTTCCTTGATGCAACTCGCCAGACCATCGACATCTACTCGATGGGCTACCGTCTCTACCTCAAGCAGCGCGAAGACGACGAGCGCCGACGCCGTCGCGAGCGTGCGAACGCGGAGAAGAAGGCATCGGCGCTGACTGCGCAGGCGAACAAGATGATGGCGAAGGCCACGAAGACCGTGGCCGCACAGCAGATGGCCAAACGCGCCGAACGCCTGTTGGCCGGACTCGATGACGAACGCAGTTCCGAAAAGGTCGCCAACCTGCGCTTCCCCGCCCCTGCCGACTGCGGGCGGGTGCCGCTGACAGCGGAGGGACTTTCGCGCAGCTTCGGCTCGACAGAGGTCTTCACCGGCGTCGACTTGGCCATCGACAAGGGCTCACGCGTGGTGATCCTCGGCTACAACGGTGCTGGCAAGACGACATTGCTGCGCCTGCTGGCCGGCCTCGACGAGCCGGACTCGGGTGAGGTCGTCCCCGGGTTCGGACTCAAGCTCGGCTACTATGCGCAGGAGCATGAGACGCTCGATCTCGATCGCAGCGTGTTGGAGAATATGAAGCGCAATTCCCCGCACCTCGATGACACCGCGGTGCGCAATGTGCTCGGTTCGTTCCTGTTCTCCGGCGATGACGTGCACAAGCCCTCAAAGGTGCTCTCCGGTGGTGAGAAGACCCGTCTGGCGCTGGCCACACTCGTGGTCTCCAGCGCTAACGTCCTCCTCCTCGATGAGCCGACGAACAACCTCGATCCGGCCTCTCGTGAAGAGATCCTCTCAGCCATCCGCCGCTATGAGGGCGCCATCATCCTCGTCACCCACGATGAGGGAGCCGTCTCCGCGCTCGACCCCGACCGTGTGCTGCTGCTGCCCGACGGCGACGAGGACCTGTGGAACGACACCTACCTGGATCTCGTCACACTGGCCTGAGGCTCGACCTCTTCACCGGTGGTCCCAACGACGACCGGTTCAGGAGTGCCTGAACCGGTCCTCGATGAATTCGTCCTCTTCGGCCTCGTCACGGCCGTGCACTCCCGGTGATCTCAACCGGTTGCGGCCATAGCGGTTGCCCGGCTGGGAGATCTTCGCTCCCGCTCCCAGTGCCTCCTTGTCCACGACGACGTATTCGACGTCGCCGGTGGATCTCTCAGCCGCCTCGGCGTCGGCTCTGCGTTCTCGTCTGGCAGAGATCGACACGGCGATGATGATCATGATGCCGAAGGTGAACCACTGAAGCATGTAGGACAGGTGGTTGCCCGGGTCGAGATCCGGTGCAGGCAGAGGCGTCAGCCCAGATTCGCCGGGCAGGCCGCCGCCGGTGTGGACTGTCTCCGCGTAGACGTTTTCGTATGCCGAGTCCATACCGGGGATCCGGGCGGGATCGATGGCCTTGATCAGCCCATCCGGATTATTGTCCTCGGAGCCGTCCTGGGCCGGTTGGAGACGGGCAGCGATGGTCTGCTCCCCGGTGGGCGTCGGCGGGACCTGATCGGGTTCCGCGATCCATCCCCTGACGATTGCGATCGTGTCTCCGGAGGTGAGTTCGAACGGAACGACGACGTAGTAGCCGACCTTGTCATTGACCGTGCGGTTGCGCGCGAAGACGGTATCGGACGTCCGGAAGTGTCCGGTCAGCGACACCTGTCGCCATTCATCGGACTCATCGAGGTTCGCCGAAGTGGAATCCAGGATGCTCGTGATGTCGACCGGTGCTGACGAATAGTTCGCGTTGATCGTAGCGATCTCGTACTGCCGTTGATCCTGTCGGTCCTTCTGCCACAGTGCCAGGAAGATGCAGGCGATGACGATGATGACGGTCATGGCGATGTATTTCAGCCACCGTGCGCTGAAGAGGAAGGAATAGCGTGACATCAACCGGCGTCCTCCGGGATGTCGTCGACGGCTACGTCGCTTTGATAGAAGCTGCGCATAGTCAGGAACTCTCGCAGATAGTCGAGATGTTCGTCACAGGCCAGCCAGGTCTTGCGGCGTTTGGGCATGTGCAGGCGGGGATTGTTCCACAGAATTGCGCGGGTGGCTTCTGCCCGACATCCCTTCGCCGAGCACTGGAGCGTCTCGGTCAAGTTTCATCACCTCGAGTCGGGTCTGCCGAGGTTTCACCATCGTCCGGCGCGGAGTCGTCGGATTCCCCGGCGATCGTCTCCCCGGCGATGGTCTCACCAGTTGCCGGTGGCAGCTCGGGCATCGGCGCGTTGTCCAGCAGCGCCGAATCGTCATTGGTGGTGCGCTCACGCCCGGCATTGGCGAAGATCACAGCCGGATAGGGGAGGAGCACGGCACCGGCCACGCAGATCCACATCAACACGGTCAGATCTGCCCGGAACATGAGATAGGCCGCCACGAAGCAGAGCGTGCGAATCGCCATGGTGATCGAGTATTTGATGATCCGCGACTTCATGTCGTCATCAAGGGCGGTGTCTGCCGTGGTGATCTGCTGGGGGTGCTTGGACATAGCCTTCTTCGTTCGATTACTGCTACAAAATCATACTCTTCGTTTGTGTGAGTCGTATCGACGCCTGCCGGTTCGCGATAGGTTAGTGACGGTAAGTTTGATCTCAAACGCTGATCAATCTGTATTGTCCACCAACAGGAGAGATTCGTGTCAGAACCACGCATAGTCCTCGTGACCGGAGGAAACCGCGGAATCGGCCGCACCATCGCCGAGGAATTCCTCGCCCAGGGCGACACGGTCGCCGTCACCTCTCGCAACGGAGACGCACCGGAAGGTGCTCTGGCCGTGTCGGCGGACGTCACCGATGCTGCCTCCCTCGACGCGGCGTTCGCGCAGATCGAGGAGAAGCTGGGCCCAGTCGAGGTGGTCGTGGCGAACGCCGGCATCACCCGCGACAATCTGCTCATGCGGATGAGTGACGAGGAGTTCGAGGCCGTCGTCGACACCAATCTCACCGGCACCTTCCGCACCGTCAAACGTGCCATCACCGGAATGATTCGCGCGAAGAAGGGCCGCATTGTGCTCATTTCGTCCGTGTCGGGACTCTACGGGGTCCCCGGTCAGGTGAACTACTCGGCGTCGAAGGCCGGCCTCGTCGGTCTCGCCCGCTCGGTCACCCGTGAACTGGGGTCGCGCGGCATCACCGCCAACGTCGTCGCACCGGGCTTCATCCGCACCGACATGACGGATGAGCTGCCCGAGAAACAGCAGAAGGAATACCTCGCCACGATCCCCGCCAAGCGATTCGCCGAGGCGAGCGAGGTCGCGAAGGTCGTGCGCTGGGTGTCCTCAGACGAAGCCGCATACATCTCCGGCGCCGTCATTCCCGTCGACGGCGGACTGGGGATGGGGCACTGAGCCCCGTCAACATCTAGACTTCACATCAAGGACGCCGGCTCCTACGGCGTCGATCGCAACGATTTCACCCCCCGTTTGAACATTTCGAAAGGACCACAATGGGAATTCTTGACGGAAAGCGCATCCTCGTCACCGGCGTTCTGACCGAGGCATCCATCGCCTTCGCAGCCGCCCGCATCGCCCAGGAGCAGGGTGCCGAAGTCATCCTCTCCAGCTTCGGCCGCCAGATGAAGATCACCCAGGTGATCGCCGAGCGACTGCCCGAGACCCCGAAGGTCATCGAACTCGATGCCACCAACGACGATGACCTGGCAGCACTGCCTGAGCGCCTCGAGGGCAACATCGACGGCATCGTCCACGCCATCGCGTTTGCCCCCAAAGACGCACTCGGCGGCGTGTTCCTCGACACCCCCTGGGACTCCGTGTCCGCAGCGATCCATGTCTCGGCGTTCTCGCTCAAGGCCATCACCGTGGCCGCGAAGCCCGTGCTCAACAAGGGTGCCGGTGTCGTCGGGCTGACCTTCGACGCCACCATCTCCTGGCCGGTCTACGACTGGATGGGCGTGGCCAAGGCCGCCTTCGAGTCCACTGCTCGCTACCTCGCGAAGTACGTCGGCGAGGACGGAGTCCGCGTCAATCTCGTCTCGGCCGGACCGCTGAAGACCACCGCCGCCACCTCGATCCCCGGATTCGGGACCCTCGAAGACATGTGGGGCGACCGTGCGCCGCTGGGCTGGGACCAGAAGGACACCACTCCGGCAGGCAAAGCGATCGTCGCACTCCTCTCGGACTGGTTCCCCGCCACAACCGGCGAGATGGTCCACGTCGACGGCGGATTCCACTCGACCGGCGCCTGAACCGGACCACCCGACACCCACACTGATCCGGAGAACACGACGATGCCTGTGCTCATTCTCGCCCGCCATGCGAAGGCCGAAGCCGAGGGACCGACGGACTTCGAACGCTCGTTGAACGCCAAAGGTCTTGCTCAAGCCGTCGAAGCCGGAGCCGAGATCGCCGAGCGCTGGTCACCTGACGTGGCCATCGCCTCGGCGGCCAGGCGCACCGTCCAGACAGGGCAGGCTGTGGTCGAAGCCGTCAACCGGCACAACGGGGAACCTGAGACCGGTGCAGGCCTCGAACTGCGCCAGGACGAGTCCCTCTACAACGGGGGAGTCGACGATTGGATCGACGCGATCAATTCGATCCCGTCCGATTCCCAGTGCGCCTATATCGTGGGCCATCAGCCCACCGTCGCCGAGGTGGTCGGCCACCTGAACCCTGCCACCGGAGTCCCGGACGCGTTCCGTCCTTCCTCTCTTGCAGTGTTCGTCCTTGAGAGCTGGGACGTCGAACCCGGGAACTATCCCGCACCCGAACTCAGGGTCTTCCTCGGGGCCTGAGCGCTGCAGCTGACACGCAACCAGGCGTCTGAACGAGATTCAGGCGCCTGAGTTCCATTCACCCGCGGTGACGTTCACCCCTGTGCGCGTGCCTCGATGAGGGTGAGCACCTCACGCAGATCACGATTCGTCACCGAAGCGTCAGCGGCGGCGACAAGCGCCGGTTTCGCACAGAAGGCGACACCCAGACCCGCGGCCTGGATCATGCCGATGTCATTGGCACCGTCGCCGATGGCCACTGTTAGGGCCCGATCACATCCGTACTTCGATGACAGCTGCGCGAAGATCTCCGCCTTCGCACTCGGATCGATGACACGACCGCTCGTGACGCCGGTCAGCAGTCCGTCGTCGGAGTCGAGACCATTGGCGTAGACCTCGGTGATGCCCATCGTCTCCGCGACCGGAGCGATGATCGGGGTGAAGCCGCCGGAGACCAGGGCAACGACGCCGCCGCCCGACTGAACAGCCGCGACAAGTTCGCGGGCACCTTCGGTCAGCGTGATCTGTGCCCGCACCTCGTGGAGGACGGAGACCGGCAGGCCTTTGAGCAGGGCCACTCGCTCGGCCAGCGATGCGGCGAAGTCCAACTGGCCTGCCATGGCACGTTCCGTGATGTCGGCAACCTGGGTGCCCACCTCGGCATGGACGGCGATGAGGTCGATGACCTCCTCATTGATGAACGTCGAATCGACGTCCATGACGAGGAGCTGGATGGCGTTGCCTGGCATCGGGGTTGCGGAGTCTGAGTCATTCACCCCTTCATCGTAGCGACCGCCATGATGTAGTCGGCGGCCGCGGGGTGGAGGCGTGAGAGCAGATCACCGAAGGCGGGAGGTGCGACCGTGGCCGGAGCCAGCACTGTGCGCATCCGCTCATGGATGTCGAGGGCGGCATAGATGGCTCGAGCGTCGGCGACCGAGGGGATGAGCTTCGAGATCGGATGGCTCAGGCTCAGCTCCTCCTGCCAGTCCCGCCACGGCCCCTCTCGCCAGTCGGCGGGAACCTCGATCGACTCGATGAGGTTCAGTCCCTCCATCACAAGGAGCCGGAGTCGGCGCAGCGCCTCGGCGGGGGTAGCCACGGTGACCGGATGAAAGACTGTGTCACGGCAGGCGATGACCTCGACGTTCGCCTCGGCGCCCACGAGGACCACCGCAACTTGGTGGGAGCCGGAGTGGAGGACGATCGGTGCCGTATGCCGACCGACCTTGAGCCGATCGGCCTTGTCCACCGGCGGAGTCGTATGCGGCAGCGAAGGGTGGTGCAGTGCGAGCCGGGCATGTGTGATTCCAGCGGCGCCAGCCTCGGCGGTGAAGAGCAGCAGACCCGTCGGCGGCGAGCTGCCGAAGACCTCGTCGGCGACGATGAGAGGGACATCACGATCATCGTCGAGAAATGCGGCACTGACCTCGTCAGGGGCGAGGCTGGAGTGCAGGCGATGGTTCATCGCCAGGGTCAGCAGCAGTGAGTCGGTAGTCAAGTCCATGTCGAACCAGAATAGACGCCGAGCCTGCGATAGAGTTGGCTGATATGAGTGATGTCCTGACTTTGGATTCTGTTTCCGTGCGCCGAGGAGAGAATTTCCTCCTCCAAGATTTTTCCCTGACCGTCTCCGAAGGTGAGCATTGGGCCGTTCTCGGGCCCAACGGCGCCGGGAAGACGACTCTGTTGGAACTGGCCGCAGGACGAATGCACCCGACGACAGGTTCGGTCGGAATCCTTCAGGAGCGCCTCGGGCGCGTCGACGTCTTCGAACTGCGCCCGCGCATCGGCTACTCCTCGACGGCCCTGGCCAACCGCATTCCTCTGTCCGAAGCCGTCCTCGACACCGTGCTGACCGCCGCCTATGGCGTCACCGGTCGCTGGGTAGAGGAATATGAGACCACCGACATCGAACGGGCCAAGGACCTCCTCGCGGCGTTCAACATCTCGCATCTGGCCGATCGCACCTTCGGCACCCTGTCCGAGGGCGAGCGCAAACGCGTGCAGATCGCCCGCTCGCTCATGACCGACCCGGAGCTGCTGCTGCTCGACGAGCCTGCCTCCGGACTCGACCTGGGCGGACGCGAAGAGCTGCTGGCCGCGTTGACGGAGATCCTGTCCTCGAAGTGGGCTCCGGCGACGATCATGGTCACCCACCATGTCGAGGAGATCCCTGCGGGCATCACACACGTGCTGCTGCTGGCCGAGGGCACTGATCTTGCCGCCGGCCCTATCGATGAGACCCTGACCGCCGACAATCTGTCGGCGACCTTCGGCATCGATGTGAAGCTCACCCGCGACGGGCAGCGGTTCCACGCCCGATCCCCTTACTGAGCATGGAACCAGTTCTCGGAATGGAACTGTGGCAGATTGCGCTGATCGTCCTCGCCGGAATCGGTGCTGGCGGCATCAACGCCGTTGTCGGTTCCGGTACCCTCATCACCTTCCCGGTTCTCGTGGCCTTCGGTGTGCCGCCGGTCGTGTCGACGATGAGCAATGCTGTCGGACTGATTCCCGGCAACATTGCGTCGTCTTTCGGCTATCGAGAGGAGCTGAAGGGCCAATGGCGACGGATCCTCGGCTTCGTGCCGGCCTCCATCTTGGGCTCGCTGACGGGTGCCTATCTGCTGCTCCATCTGCCCGAAGATGCTTTCGAGACGATCGTCCCGGTGCTCCTGGTGATCGCCCTCGTCATGGTCGTGGCCCAGCCGGCGCTCTCGCGTCATCTGAAGAGCCGAGCGGTTCGTCGTGCTGAAAGGGCAGGCAGAGAGCATGTGGCGGCCTCAGTCGGCGATAAGCTCTCCACCGGTCGCTACATCCTGGTCCTGCTCGTCGTCTTCCTCACCGCGATCTACGGCGGCTACTTCGCCGCAGCCCAGGGAATCATCCTCATCGCTCTGCTCGGGCTGATCCTGCCCGATGACCTGCAGCGTCTCAACGGACTGAAGAACGTTCTGGTCCTCGTCGTCAACACGGTCTCGGCGAGCACCTACATCATCGTCGGTCACGACCGGATCAACTGGATCGCCGTGATCTGCATCGCGATCGGCTCGCTCATCGGCGGCTACTTCGGAGCCCGTGTCGGACGCAGGTTCTCACCTGTGCTGCTGCGCACCGTCATCGTCATCCTCGGCCTCGTCGCCATCTGGCGCATCCTCACACTGTGATCGCATGAACACTCCGGCCAAGGCACCACTGACAAGGCAGCAGGTCATCGACCGTGCCGCCGACCTCGGGATCACTGCCGAGCGACTGCATTTCTTCGACGCGGAGACGGTCAACGGCGAGCAGGGCGGCGCCGACGGTGGTGTCGTCGACAGCGGAGTCTCTGCCACCGACCTGTATGACTACACTCAGCTGACGGATGTGGCTCTTCGCAGCATCCGTGAACCAGCCGAAGGGCTCTTCATCGCCGAGTCCTCGAAGATTATTCGCCGCGCCCACGCCGCAGGCATGGTTGCCCGGTCCTACCTGACGAGCCCCAAATGGCTCTTCGACTTGGCCGACCTCATCGCCGCCAACGATGCTCCGATCTTCATCGGCACCGATGCCGCAGTCGAAGCCCTCACCGGCTTCCACCTGCACCGAGGTGCTCTGGCCGCCATGCATCGCCCGGAGATGGCCGATGTCGGCCGGCTCGTGGCCAAGGCCCGTCGCATCGTCGTCATCGAAGACGTCGTCGATCATACGAACGTGGGCGCGATCTTCCGGTCCGCTGCCGCGTTCGGCGTCGACGCTGTTCTGGTGACGCCGAGGTGCGCCGATCCTCTCTACCGACGTTCCATCCGCGTCTCCATGGGCACCGTGTTCCAGGTGCCGTGGACGCGGATAGAAGCGTGGCCCGCCGGAGTCGATGCCCTGCGTGAGCTCGGTTTCCATGTTGCGGCGCTGGCCCTCGACGAGGATTCCGTGGCGATCCGAGAGTTCGCCGCCGATGCGCCTGAGCGCACCGCAATCGTCTTCGGCACCGAGGGCGACGGTCTGCGACGGTCGACGATCGCCGCCTGCGATTCGACTGTCATGATCCCGATGTCCGGGGGAGTCGACTCCCTCAACGTCGCGGCCGCCTCGGCGGTGGCCTGTTTTGCTCTGCAGACGGAGCCTGCGGCCGCTCTCTGAGACGGAGCCTGACGCGTCCCCTGCTAGCGCTTCTCTTCGGACGCGCGCCGACCGGGGACGGAATCGGCTGTGCGAGACTGGTGGCAGGCATTTCGCCCGCAGTTTTCGTGACCTCGAACATCGTGACTCTGAATGAGGAGACCAGTGGATCGCACCACACTCGCCAACGCCCTCGAAACCGCTCGCATCACCGGCGAAGTCGCCACACCCAGAGAGAACAACCTCTCCCACATCCACCGATTCCTCGCACAGGAGAAGCAGTTCGACTTCGGCGTCGAACTCACCCGCGACTGGGATTTCGACTCCGTGTTCGCTCTCATGGTCGATCGTGCGGGCCTGCGTCCGGAGCCGGACTTCATCGAGGGTGTCGACACGATTTCGACCTCGCGCTGCATCGACGCACTCGAGCAGTTGGCAGCGGCAATCGGAGATGTCACTCGAGCCGGGGGAGAGATCCTCTTCGCCACTGGACACCCTGCCGGTCTGCTTCCCGTGCACATGGCCATCGCCGCAGCAGCCGAAGCCCGCGGTGCCACAATCACCCAGCAGACCAATGCCGTACCCGTCCCCGGAATCGGCGGCGACTGCAGGCAGATCAACCGTGTGTGGACCTGGCATCAGCACGGTGGTACCCCGCACACCCACCTCGCCGAACCCATGCACGCACTTCTCGACGACATCACCCGCCGAGGCGGCCGGACCCCGGATCTGATCGTGGCCGATCACGGGTGGGCCGGTGCGGCCTCGACCCGGGGTCTACGCACTCTGGGGTATGCGGATTGCAACGATCCTGCCCTCTTCGTCGTCGAAGCTCAGGGAGCCATCGAGGTCACCGTTCCCCTCGATGACGATGTTGTGCCCTACCTCTACGAACCGCTCATCGACTTCGTGATCGAACGGGCAGGCTTGGACTGACCGCCCACGGATCCCATCAAAACGACAGGAGGAGAAGCGGTGCAGAGGATAGAACGGGACCGCGAGATCGCACGCATGGGCTCCAGCGGTTGGGCGACGCTTGATTCTGTGCCCAGGGACATCGCCGATGAGGCGTCCAGGTTCGTTTCCAGCCAGAATCGAGCCTGGTGGTCTGACGCGGAAGAGCTTGGAGCCGAGATGAGCGCATGGCTGGAGGGCAGACGATTCTGCGAGCAGGTCGAGCTGGGACTGCTCTACGTTCCCAAACCCACAGTCCTCGACGTGCGCACAGCAATGCCACTTCAAACGCGGCAGGAGCAGCGCTCGGATCTCCTCGACGACGTTGTCCACGCCCGGCTGAATGAGGGTCGTGATCTCGTGCCTGAAGGGGCCAAAGGGCAGCTTTTCCTCACCTGCGTCGGCGAATACGGGATCTCAGCAGGCAGCTACGAGGACATCAGGTCGGCCAGCGATGTCGAATACACGGTCGCCGGTCACGACGTGCGGTTGCCGATGACCAGGCAGCTGTGGGGATCACGAGTCCTGCAGGCGGGCACAGGTCCTTTGCCGGACACCGAACACAACGAGGCGTGGACGTTCACACTCTTCGTCGGAGACGAGCTTGTGGACGGGCTGGCAGCCTCGGGCACGATCCTCAAATCACATGTGCGGTTCCGACTGGGAAAGGCCAACCGCGGTATCGGTTCTGCCCGTGTTGCCCCCGCGATTCCCATCAGCACGGTCAGCTGAGCACGATCATTCGATCTCGTTGGCGAGCCCTTCGACCACCTCGGCGGTGGGAAGTGATGCCAATGCCGCGCCAGAGAGCATGAGCTTGGAACCGCGGATCCCCGAGCCGATGATGAGCTCTTTGGCCTCGGCCACACGGGAGTCGATGAGGATCCGGTAGTTGGCGGGCAGACCGATCGGCCCGATACCGCCGTACTCCATACCCGATTCGCCGACCGCACGATCCATAGGCAGGAATGACGCCTTGCGGACGTCGAGGAGTTTCTTCACGCGCTTGTTCACATCGGCGCGCGTGTTCGCGAGCACCATGCAGGCCGCGATCCTTTCCTCACCGGCGCGTGAACCTGCGACGAGAACACAGTTGGCCGAAGTCTCAGGCCCGAGGCCGGTGGCGTCGAGCAGGGCCGAAGTGTCAGCGATCTGCGGGTCGATGGCGAAGGCGACGACACCGCCGGTGATCGACGGGATCGCCTCGGCGGTGGGCTCGGCCATGAGATCGGGAGCCGTTGCTGCAGGAATGAGGTCGAATTGCGCGGAGATGCGTTCCTTGGTGTTCATGGCCACAGTTTAGGAGACGGCAGGGGAATCGCTTTGGGCCGGTCCATCAGATAGACTGGACTGTCGCTTCGTGTCCGGTTCCTACGGTACGGGGCGTGTCCAGCAGACGAATTCGGGCACTGGCGGATGGGTCGACCCATACCAGGCGCCTGAGCGGATTCAGCAAAGGTAAGAATATGAAAAAGGACATCCACCCGGAATACGCACCGATCGTGTTCAACGATCTGTCGTCGGGAACCAAGATCCTCACCCGCTCGACCGCGAAGAGCGAAAAGACGATCGAATGGGAAGACGGCAACACCTACCCAGTCATCGACGTTGAGATCTCGAGCGCATCGCACCCGTTCTACACCGGAAAGCAGCGCATCCTCGACTCCGCAGGCCGCGTCGAGAAGTTCAAGGATCGCTACAAGGGCTTCGGCAAGCGCTGATCCCCTGTCGGTTTCGACCGATCAGACGGTTCCGACCGTCACGCATGACTCATGCGAACTGCCCCGCACACCTGAGACGGTGTGCGGGGCAGTTCTCTTGCTGTGTGCTCAGGTGTCAATCCACGCTGACGTGGACGTCTGGCGACGGCTGAGTCCGTGCCGCGGGGTGGAACAGCGAGGCAACGCCGGTGGCATTGTCGAGGCAGTTCGCGATGCCGTGGGCGACCTTCTCCTTCGCCGAGACGACCGCGTCCTCAATGCTCAACCCGGTGGCGATGCCAGCGGCGATGGATGAGGCGAACGAACAGCCTGCACCGTTGACGAGCTTCTCGTTGACCTTGCGTGAACGCAGCGTCGTGACCCTCTCGCCGTCGAAGAGGATGTCGATCGCGTCATCACCGGCCAGGCGTGCACCGCCCTTGACGACGACGTTTTCGGCACCCTGACCGTGGATGATCTTCGCGGCCTCGATCATTCCCTCAACCGAGTCGATCGGATCGATACCGGCCAGCGTCGCGGCCTCCTCGAGGTTCGGGGTGATGACGGTGGCCAAGGGTACGAGATTGTCGACGAAGAGATCCTTGAGATCGACCATCGTGCCCGCACCCTTGCACACGAGGACGGGATCGAAGACATAGGGCAGCTCATTGGTCTTCAGTTTCTCGGCCAGGACGAGAGCGTTCTCCACGGACCCGAGCATGCCCGACTTGATCGCATCGAACGTGTGCACGGCCAGCGTCGATTCGAGCTGCCTCGTCACAACCTCAGGGTCGATGAATTCGATGACGTGGCTGAAGCCGTCATTCGGATCGAAGGTGACGATGCAGGTCACGGCGGCGGTGCCGAACGCGCCGTACTCTTCGAACATCTTCAGGTCAGCTTCGAGCCCTGCTCCGCCTGAGACATCGGAGCCGGCGATCGTGAGCACTTTGGAGGTCATAGTGGTCCTTTCGGGAATTGCTGTCGGGCAGAAGTCTACGCGCGTTCAGACACCCGCGTATCCCTGCTGTCGCCAAGCCTCGTAGATCGCGATCGACGCGGAATTGGCGAGGTTGAGCGAGCGCCGCGACGGCAGCATCGGAATGCGCACGGACAGGTCCACATGCTCATCATCGACGACTGCATCGGGCAGGCCCGTCGACTCCTGACCGAAGAGGAGGACATCACCGTCACAGTAGTCCACCTCGGCGAAGGACTGCTCCGTATGGGTGGTGAATGCGATGACCCGACGCTCGCCGAGGTGGTTCCACAGATCCGTCAGAGACGCGTGGACCGTGACGTGGGCGAGATCGTGATAATCGAGTCCCGCACGACGCAGCTTGGCATCAGAGAGGTCGAAGCCCAAGGGCTCGACGAGGTGGAGGTGGGCCCCCGTGACCGCGGCCAGGCGTATGGCGTTGCCGGTGTTGCCGGGGATCTCAGGTGTGTGGAAGACGATGTCGATGTTCATATGAGTTCCATTTTGTCACTGTTCGCAAGTCGTTTCTGCCGTCATTCCAGCCAGGTGGATTCGAATGCGGGGAAGAACGTCGCTCCACCTCGGCGGATGATGTCATTCCTTCGTGGTTGTGGGGTCGGTTCCTTGTGACTGGATAGGAGATACGGGCTGATTCCTGGGGATGGGAGTCAGGCTGGCTGGCGGACGAGCAGGTAGCCCTGCCGTGTCGCCTCTGGGAATCGGCCCGCTTGGTCCGGTTCCCGTTCGAGCCGGGTCACGGGGACGAAGCCGTGGTCAGCGAGAACTGTGAGAACCTGATCGATCGAGCGACGGTGGAAGTCGAGATCGACCGTGAAGCCGGCAGCCTTCGCCTGATGGTCGATTCGATCGCCGAGCTGGAAGGCCAATTGGAACAGCCCACCTGGCCGCAGCACTCGTGCCGCCTCAGCAAAGACTGTGTGCAGGGACTCATCGGGAACGTGGATGATGGAATACCACGCGAGGAGTCCGGAGAAGCTGTCGTCGCCGTAGGGCAGTGCTGTCATGGTCCCGGTGGTGAAGTCGAGGGTGGGGTAGTGGCGCGTTGCCAGGGCGATCATGGCGGGGGAGAGGTCGAGGCCCGACGGAGTCAGACCCAGGGCGGCAAGGAATGCGGTGATCCGACCGGGGCCGCACCCGATTTCCAGCGTCTGGGAATCTCCTGTGGCGAGCACGAGTTCCGAAAAGGCACCGAGAACTGCTCGATCGTGTGGCTTGGCCGTGAGCTCGTCTGCAATCCAGCCCGTATAGGTCTCGGCGATCGCATCGTAGGAGACTCGGGTGGCTGTCTCTCGGTCCGAATCCTGGGGGCTGCTATGGGAGAGGACCGCGCCGTCATTCGTCTCATCGCTCATGCGAACAGCCTACGGTGTGACGCTGCGATTGAGCCTGGTGCGTCCCCGCGGGGACGCATTCACATTCGGAGGATTCGTATCATCTAGAACATCTACATTGAGAAGTCGAATTAGATTAGAAGATGACAAGCGGATTCATCAGAGTGGATCATGATGATCCGGACGTCATGTCAGCGGTGCCTCGTATGGTGAAAGTCTGGTTCGAGGTCATGGGGACTCGCGAACCGAACGGTCACAGGGGCCGAAGGGGAAAGGTGGGAACCATGGTCGAGAACACGGCGGCAGATCCATTTGAGGACTATCCGGATCCGTTCTCAGATTCAGAGATTCTCAAATCGATGAGCGTCGATCCCAGCGACCACAGCAGAGACTCGAGGGCGCAGGCGGAAGCTCCGCACGCCGAGCCGAGCCCTGGACGTCGCGCTGGCGGTGAGACGGATGCGGATCCTCAGGCGGACACAGGGACTGGCCTCGGCGACCTCACCTCCGAGGAGCTGGTTGCCGACATTCGACGCAACATCTCGTGCATCGCCTTCTGCCATGCCCGTGTCATTGCACTCATCGACGAGGTCGAACGCCGAGGTCTGTGGGCACAGTGGGTGGGCGTGACATCGCTGCCTCAGTGGGTCATGCACATCGCTGCTGTCAGCGCACATACCGCACGTGAATACGTCCGCGTGATGATGGCGCTGCGCGAAATGCCCAAGGTCAAGGAGAGTCTGGGGGAGGGGAATGTCAGCTTCTCCAAGGTGCGCGAGGTCACCAGGCTGGTGGGGCGGATCCCTGATGAGGAGGCCTTGCGCTTAGCCGATGTCTCCACCGGAAGCCAGATCGGTGTGATAACTCGCAACTACCTCCAGCTGTCCGACGCGAACGAGGCCGGTGGGCCACCCCGCTTCCTTCCACGCGACAGCTTGAGTATGCGGACCACCGAACCCGGGCGGATCCGCATCACGATCGACCTGGGCGAGGATGAAGCCGCTGAGTTCTCCTCGATGCTCGACGCTGCTCGGCATGTCCTCGAACAGCAGTCCGGCACGAATGGGCAGTCCGACACGGAAGAGGTCGACACGGACGAGCAGGTTGAGAAGCCGCCGTATGAGCCGATCTCGCAGGTCATGTGCCTGATGGAGATCGTGCATGCGTTTCCGCAGGCAGAGTCGTCCGGCACCGTTGACGTCGACCGCGCCCGCATGCTCGTGCATGCCTCCGCCGAGGTGGTGACCAGATTCGGTGCCCTCAATGCTGCAGACGCCGAGTACGAGACTACCGAGCACGAGACCACCGATGCTGTCCTCTACGACGTCCCCGCGGGGACGTCTGTGGTCGGGAAGAGGGACCTGACCTGTCGGGTTGACGGCTTCGGAGGCATCACCTCGGCGACGGCGGAACGGCTGAGCTGCGAAGCCCTGATCAGCGGGGCGATCAAGGACGCCGACGGAGACGTGCTCATGCTCGGCCGTTCGAAGAGGCTGGTGAGCAGACGCCAACGCCTGGCGCTGAGCGCACGGGACATGGGATGCCAGTTCCCGGGCTGCCGCGCCCGCAGGAGGTGCGACGCTCCCCATATCCGTCCGTGGTCACAGGGCGGAGCGACGGACCTGGACAATCTCATCCTGCTCTGCCGCACGCACCACACGGCGGTGCACAAATATGAGTTGAATATCTCACGGACCCCAGCACCATTCGCCGGAACGCTGGACGGACAGGCGGCATTCGCCTTCTTCCTGCCCGACGGCTCGCAGCTGCTTCCCCTCGAGGAGAGGAGGCGAGGGCGCCACGTCTTCGACACTGCGCGGCTGGTGAAAGTTGCCGAAAAGGCGGTAGCCGAAGCGGATCCGAGCACTCTCGGCGGTGGGTACGGCTTCAGCCTGGACTATTGCATTGCGTGGATGTTCGAAGCGGAATGGCGACACGCCCGGGCGAACAATGCCGCTGCGTAAATCTTGCCTATTTAGAACACTAGTTCGATAATGGATGTCATGTCTGCAGTACCACTCGTTGAACAGCTCAGCCGGGAGATGGGTATCTCCACGGCCACTGCTCTGTTCGATGGGCCTGCCCCCCGCGCTGTGGATCCGGTGCTGGCACCGATGTTTCGGCGAGGCGGTCTTCCCAGGGGTGAGATCGTGACACTGACCGGGGGCCAGTCCTTGAGCTGTGCTCTCGCTGCGATCGCCGTCGCAACCCAGGAGCAGAAATGGTGCGCCGGCATCGGACTCGGAGAACCAGCCGTGTCGTCCATTGCCGATCTGGGCGTTGACCTCGACCATTTCGTCAACCTCGTCACCCCCGCCGAGGACTGGCTGCGGGTGGCCTCCATCCTCATCGAGTCCTTCGATATCCTCGTCATCGACCCGGGATTTCTGCCCAGCGCTGGGGAACGCGCCCGGCTGCTGGCGAAGGTGCGCGAACGTAAGATCAGCCTCATCAGTCTGACGTCGATGCCTGGAAGCACGGAGCAGATCGAGATCACCGATACACAGTGGTCGGGCACGGAACACGGCCATGGACGTCTCCGCTCCTGCCTCGTGCAGGCCCGATCTCAGACCGGCGTCCACCGGTTCCTGTTGCCCGGACCGGACGGGACTCCTGCCGAGGCACCCGCACCTTCCCCATCTGAGGGTGTATTCGAACGGCCGGTGATCCGCAGTGTCAGCTGACGCCGCTGCTGAGCCCAGGGCTGTGCGCACCGGCACCGCTGACCGTCGCACGCTGGTTCTGACCGTCCCCGATTGGTCCGCGGTGGCGGCCGCGACCGAGCATGACCTCAGCCCTCGCACTCCGGTGGCGGTTCTCAGCGGGGGCAAGGTGATGGCAGCCAATGCGCCTGCGCGCGCAGCCGGAATCGCTCTGGGCAACAACAAACGTGCGGTCGGGTACCGCTGTCCCGAAGCACACGTGGTGGCCTGGGACGAGGAGGCAGACAACAGGCACTTCTCCGCAGGAGTCGGAGCGCTCGAAGAACTCGTGGCGCGGTTCACTCTGCTCAGCCCCGGCACGCTCGCCATTCCCCTCGACTCGCTCAAACACGGCTATGACGATGAGCCCACCGCCGTGGAGGCGCTGATCTCCGCACTCGTATCGGTCACCGGGTGGGAGTTCTTCCCCGGCATTGCCGACACCGTGTTCGCGGCAGTCCTCGCCGCGGGGCAGGCGCGCCGGGTCGAGCCAGGGCAGACCACGGAGTTCTTGGCCGCTCAGCCGATCAGCACCCTCGAATATGCCGGGGCAGGCGCGACCGAACTCATCGACACCTTCACCCAGCTGGGTCTGCGGACCCTGGGGGACCTGGCCGACATCGACGCGCGGGACGTGAACTCACGATTCGGGGCACTGGGCAAACGCGCGCACGATCTGGCCACAGGAACCGAGTGGACGCCGTTGAATGATCATGTCCGGGAGGAACGACTCAATGTCGAACTCGGTCTGGACACACCGACCACCCGCAGCGACACTTTGGGATTCCTGACCCGCCAGCTCGCCGCCGACCTGCTGACGACAGTGCGGCGCCGAGGGCTCGTGTGCACGCAGATCACAATCGAGCTCATCGCTGTCTCAGGGCAGTCCTCGAAGCGGACTTGGCGGATCGAGGACATGAACGAGAACACCATCGCCGATCGTCTGCGGTGGCAGGCAGAGGGATGGTTGGCAGGGGCCGCTCGAAAGGGACCGGCCGCACCTCAGCTCGGGTCGACTCCCGAGTTCGGGTCGGCTCCCGACGAGCCCGGTCCCGACCCGGAAGACTTCTCCGAAGAGGGCATCATCGCTCTGGGCCTCGTGGCCGCAGAGCTGACCACCCCCATCGGTGCGACGAAGAGCCTGTTCGATGAGAACACCGGACAGGTCACCCACACGCTGGAGCGACTGCAGGGACTGTTCGGTCCCGATTCGGTCCTGGTCCCGGGGCTGCAGGGCGGATGGGATCCGGCCGAGACGAACCTGTGGACACCGTGGCAGCAAGCGGCATCACCTGTGCGCAGCCCCGGCGCACCCTGGCCCGGGGCACTGCACGCCCCCCGACCGACGACGGTCGAACGTCTGCCCGTCGACGTGCTCGCCGCGGGAGGCCGACCGGTGGGAGCACGTCCCGCTGGCCTGGAGTCGGCGCCGTATGCGATCCGCTTCCCAACCGGAACCGCCGAGGCGGTCATTGACTATTCGGGTTCCTGGCCTGTCGAATCCGGTTGGTGGGATCCGACGAAAGCCATCTACCGAACCCGGCTGCAGGTCGTCACCGACTCGGGGCAGGCACTGCTGCTGAGCAAGGAGAACGGCCAGTGGTACATCACCGGCCGGTACCGCTGATGGGCTTCTCGAATCCGCGCACACCCTGGTCCCAGCTGGCTCAGAGGCTGGAGGGCAAACAGACCAGCCGCAAACAGGTCGCCGACAGGCAGACGGTCAACAGGCAGACGGTTGACGAACACGCCGACGGATCCGACGCGCCCGCCTTCTCCCGCCCCGACCGCCATCAGGTATCGGTGGGACCCGGCGGCTCCGATGGCACCGGCCGGTATTCGGGACCTGGCCAGGGGCCCATTCTGCGCACTTCGACCGTCGAGTGGGCCGAGCTGCATGTGCACTCCCAGTTCAGCTTCCTCGATGGGGCTTCCGACCCTGAGGATCTCGTGGCCGCAGGTGCGGCCGCGGGGCTGAGGTCCTTAGCGCTGACCGATCACAATGGTCTCTACGGTGCGGTGCGGTTCGCCCATGCCGCCGCCGAGGTGGGACTGCCTACCGTCTTCGGCGCGGAGCTGTCCGTGGGGTTGGAGGAGAAGATCCCCGGCCAGACCGATCCCGACGCCACCCACCTTTTAGTCCTTGCCCGCGGAGTCGAGGGGTATCACCGACTGTCGATGGCCATCACCGAGGCCAACCTGGCAGGGGAGAAGAACCGGCCGGTGTTCGGTCTCGAAGAGCTGGCCGCGATGAGCGGGGACTGGACGATCCTCACCGGCTGTCGCAAAGGTCCCCTGCGCCGAGCCCTGAATGATTCCGACGGTGGGCTCGGAGCCCTGCGTGAGCTCATCGCACTCTTCGGAGCCGACCGGATAGCGGTCGAACTCAGCCGGGACGGAACCCCGGACGACGATGAACGGCTGCGCCACCTCGGCGAGCTTGCACAGCGGACCAATCTGCCGGTCGTAGCCAGCAACAGTGTGCACTTCGCTACCCGAGCGCAATGGAAGTCCGCGCAGGTGAGGGCCTCGGTGAGGTCTCGACTGTCCCTCGACGAGCTGGCCGGGTGGCTGCCGGCGACAGCGAATGCCCGGATCCATACGGGCGAGGAGATGGCCGCACGCTTCCCTCGGCAGGCCTTGGAGAACGCGGTGGCCATCGGCCAGGAATGCTCCTTCGTCCTCAACTCGGCTCGTCCGGATCTGCCGCGTGCTCCGATGCCCGATGCCCGCGGGGCCGAAGAATATCTGCGCGAGCTCATTGAAGACCGCGGTGCCAGACGCTACGGATCCCGGACTGCGAACCCGAAGGCATGGGCGCAGCTCGATCGGGAGATGAACATGATCGCGACGCTGGGGTTCTGCGGATACTTCCTCATCGTCTACGACATCACCGAGTTCTGCCATCGGGTGGCCATCTTCTGCCAGGGCAGAGGCTCGGCTGCGAACTCCGCCGTCTGCTACGTCCTCGACATCACCGCCGTCGACGCGGTCAAGCATGAACTCCTCTTCGACCGTTTCCTCTCACCGGATCGCAAGGGCTATCCGGACATCGACATCGACATCGAATCGGGCAGGAGGGAGGAGGTCATCCAATACGTCTATGATCATTTCGGCCGTGAACGGGCCGCTCAGGTCGCGAACGTCATCACCTATCGGGCGAAGTCGGCGATCAGGGATGCGGCCTTCAGCCTGGGTTACGAACCCGGTCAGCAGGATGCGTTCTCAAAAGCCAGCAACCGCTGGTCGACCCTGCCCGAAGCCGAGGATTCCCCGGTCCCGGCCCCGGTGCTCAGAATCGCCGGTGACCTCCTGGGCTCACCCCGTCACCTGGGCATCCACTCCGGTGGCATGATCCTTGCCGACCGTCCCATCGGTGAGGTCGTCCCGATCGAGAAGGCCACGATGGGGCATCGCACCGTCGTCCAATGGGACAAGGACGACTGCGCCGCCATGGACCTGGTGAAGTTCGACCTGTTGGGGCTGGGCATGCTCACAGCACTGCACGAGATGGTCGATCTCGTCCACCGGCACACGGGTGAGCTCATCGAACGCGCCCACATCGACGACGAGGACAACCGTGTCTACGAGATGCTGCAGAAGGCCGATGCGGTGGGTGTCTTCCAGGTCGAATCGCGAGCCCAGCTGGCGACCCTTCCCCGTCTGCGTCCCGAGACGTTCTACGATCTCGCCGTCCAGGTCGCACTCATTCGGCCCGGCCCCATCCAGGGCGGGTCCGTCCACCCCTACATCCGCAGACGGCAGGGCCTCGACGAGGTTGAATACCTCCACCCGCTGCTGCAGAAGTCCCTGGCCAAGACCTACGGGGTACCGCTGTTCCAAGAGCAGCTCATGCAGATGGCCATCGACGTCGGCGGCTTCACCGGTGCCGACGCCGACCAGCTGCGGCAGGCCATGGGATCACGGCGGTCAGAGAAGCGGATGACCGAACTGGCGCAGAAGTTCCAGACCGGTGCCGCAGCCAAGGGCGTCGACGAGGAGACCGCGGAGTCCATCTTCTCCACGATTGCCGCGTTCGCGAACTACGGGTTCCCCGAATCCCATGCGATCAGCTTCGCGAACCTCGTCTACCAGTCGGCCTGGTTCAAATATCATCACCATGCGGCGTTCACCGTGGGGCTGCTGCGCAGTCAGCCGATGGGCTTCTACTCACCGCAGTCCCTCGTCGCCGACGCCCGTCGCCACGGTGTGAAGATCCTGCCCGTGGACATTCGCCACTCGATGGCCGGCAGCGATCTGGAGCGCGTCGAGACCTCAGGCGAGTTCGGGATCCGGTTGGGTCTGGACTCGGTGGCCCATGTCGGCTCCTTCGCCGAGGTGATCGTGACCGAACGCGCGAACGCACCATTCACCTCGGTGACGGACCTGGCGGAGAGGACCGGAATCGGAAAGCAGGCACTCGAAGGGCTCGCCACCGCAGGGGCGCTGAGCAGCTTCGATCTCGACCGCAGACAGGCACTGTGGCTGGCCGGAGGCGTCGCGGGAGCACACCCGGGCGTGCTCCCGGGAACCGCCACGATCTCCTCGGCGCCGAGCCTGCCGACCATGGATGCCTTCGACACGACCCTGGCCGAACTCTTCTCCACCGGAATCACCGTCGACGGATACCCGACCGAGATCCTGCGAGCGTCCCTGATCGAACGGGGTTATGCCTCGACGGCGGATGCCGCAGCGGCTGCGGACGGGACCCGGATGACGGTGGCCGCCATCGTCACACACCGACAGCGCCCGGCCACCGCCTCGGGGATCACATTCATCAACCTCGAGGACGAATTCGGGATGCTCAACGTCGTCGCCACTGCCGGGCTGATGAAACGGTTCCGGCCGATCGCGACCTCGCGCAACGCGCTCGTGGTCACCGGGCTGATCCAACGCGGGGGAGAGGTCGTGAGCCTCTACGCCCACAAGCTCATCCCGCTCGAGGTGCAGCTGCCGACCAAGGCCCGCAACTTCCGCTGATGATGTGTGACGGAACATGACGACACATGACACGAAGATGACGAGATCACATCGGGGAAGTCACAGAGTCCATGAGAGTAGAGCCATCACCACCACTCGCATCACCCGCATGAACGATTGCGGGCGAACCCGTCGCATCCGAAGGAGACATCATGGCTCAGTCATTCGAAACCCGCCAGATCCACGCCGGTCAGACACCCGATCCGGTTACCGGGGCCCGCGCGCTGCCCATCCACCAGACGACCTCGTTCGTCTTCGACAGCAATGAGACTGCCGCGAATCGCTTCGCACTCGCAGAGCTCGGCCCTATCTACACCCGCATCACCAACCCGACCACTGAGGTCGTGGAGAACCGCATCGCCGACCTCGAAGGCGGCGTCCACGCCGTACTCACAGCATCGGGACAGTCAGCAGCCCTGCTGGCGATCACGAACATCGCTGAGGCCGGTGACCACATTGTGGCCAGTTCCAGCCTCTACGGCGGAACCTACAACCTGCTTCACGTGACCCTGCGCAAGCTGGGCATCGAGACCACATTCGTCGACGTCGATGACCTCGATGGCTGGAAGTCAGCAGTGCAGGACAACACCAAGCTCTTCTTCGCCGAGGTTGTCTCCAACCCCCGCTCCGATGTCCTCGACATTGCCGCTGTAGCTGACGTCGCACACGAGGCCGGTGTTCCGCTCTTCACCGACAACACACTGGCCACCCCCTACCTGGTGCGCCCGATCGAGCACGGTGCCGACGTCGTCCTCCACTCGGCCACGAAATACCTCGGCGGACACGGCAACTCGATCGCCGGTGTCGTCATCGACAGCGGAAACTTCGACTACGGCACGCAGCCGGAGAAGTTCCCCGGCTTCAACACCCCGGATGAGTCCTACAACGGTCTGGTCTACGCTCGCGATCTCGGCGCGGATTCGCCGTTCGGCGCAAACGTCTCCTTCGGCCTCAAGGCCCGTGTGCAGGGTCTGCGCGACCTCGGACCGGCCGCCAGCCCGTTCAATGCATTCCTCATCGCCCAGGGAATCGAAACCCTGAGCCTGCGCATCGACCGCCATGTCGAGAACGCGAACAAGGTTGCCGCCTACCTCGAGAACCACGAACAGGTCAGCCGGGTCGCCTTCGCCGGACTCGAGTCCAGCCCCTGGCACGATAAAGCCAAGAGGTACCTGCCGAACGGTGTCGGATCGGTCCTTGGCTTCGACATCGCCGGAGGCTTCGACGCCGCTGTGGCATTCGTCGATGCCCTTGAACTGCACTCCCACGTGGCCAATATCGGCGACGTCCGCTCGCTGGTCATCCACCCGGCATCGACGACCCATGCCCAGCTGGACGAAGAAGCACAGATTGCCGCCGGCGTGAATCCCGCCTTCGTGCGTCTGTCCGTGGGACTCGAAGGCAGCGACGACATCATCGCCGACATCGACAAGGGCTTCGCCGCTGCCGCAGCGAAGGCATCGGCCGCCGCCTGACATGACTACCCAGAGCACTTCCGTCGAGCGAATTCTGGGCTTCGTCACAGAATCCGGACACACGTTCGGGACTGTCGAAGTCGCCTATGAGACCTTCGGCACACTCAACACGGACCGCAGCAATGCGATCCTGGTCGAACACGCCCTGACCGGCGATACCAGCGTCACCGAATGGTGGGCAGGAGTCGTCGGTCCGGGCGAGGCGATCGACACGAACGAATACTTCGTGGTGTGTGCGAATTCGCTCGGCGGGTGCTCGGGAACCACCGGTCCGCAGTCTGTCTATGACGACGGTCTGCCCTACGGATCACGATTCCCAGCGGTCACGATCCGCGATATGGCCCGACTGGAACACAATCTCGCACAGATCCTCGGCATCGACTCCTGGCATGCCGTCATCGGCGGATCGATGGGCGGAGCCAGAGCCCTCGAATTCGCACTTCTCGACAAACGCAAAGTGAAGAAGTGCGCGATCATCGCAGCACCGGCCTTCTGCGACGCCGATCAGATCGCCTGGGCGATGATGCAGGAACGCGCGATCGAACTCGACCCCGACTACTATTCCGGTGACTACACCGCAGTCGGCGCCTTCCCTGCACAAGGATTGGGCCTGGCCCGTCAGATCGCCCACCTGACCTACCGCAATGATGCGGAGCTCAACCACCGATTCTCCAGCCGGCGCAGATCGCCTGACTATCACGAAGTCACTTCGTACCTCGACTACCAGGCGAAGAAGCTCACCGCCCGATTCGACCCCCACAGCTACGTCGTGCTTTCTCGCGCCCTGCGCGATCACGACGTGCGCACCGGTCGCTCCCAGGACTTAGCGACTGCATTGGCCGATGCCTGCACCGACAACCTCGTCGTCTCAGTCTCCTCTGATCGGCTGTTCCCGACCGCACAGGTCGAACTGCTCGCGCAGAATCTGCCCGGAGCGGTCACCCATCATGTCATCGAATCCGAGGTCGGTCACGACGGTTTCCTCACGGAGACTGCGGCGGTCTCGGCGGCGCTGAAGGACTTTCTCCGCGCCTGAACAGTGTAAGTTTCGTCAGCGGTTCGGGTTCTTTGGGCCTGCTTCATGGTGGTGAGCGTTGGTCGTCCAGCTGGTCTGTCTCTGGAGCGTCAGGGTGCCTCGAGGGCCATGTTCCCTTTGAGGTGTGACCGGTTTCTGCAGCTCGCGGAGTGCTGTGCTCGTCGACGACCGCTTGGACTCGGTCAAGGGCGCAGTTGTCCCATGGCCCGATGTGAGCGAATTGCTTATTGGGACGTTGGCGGCACAAGTCCAGCAATGACACGATCCAGGCCGTCACGGAAGCAGGCGTCCACGTCGAAGCCGTCGGAGAGAGACTGGTTTGTGAGGTCAGCGAGCCAGTGATGGCGCTGCGTGAAACCCCGACGGTCGAGTCGGTCGACCTCTTCCGACCACCACACGCGCAAACTCGTGTCTGAGTGCATGGTTTCCTGCTGCTCGGCGTGCAGCAGGAGTGCCATGCCCTGGATGTACGCACTGATTGCGAGATATCGGTCGAGAGCAATGTTGCTGTCAACGCCTGTCTCCCTGATTGCTTCGATGCCGATGTGCACGGAATCCAGGGTGGCCGGAACCAACGGTGGGCGAGTCCTCCCCATCACAGTCACAAGCCAGGGATGAGACCCATACTTCTTCCACTCGTGTTCGGCCAGATGAGTGAGCGTAGCGATGGGATCTCCCATTCTCGGCGATGGTGCGGGCGGTGACGAAAGGATGTGCTGCACCATCGCGTCGACGAGCCGATCGCGACTGCCGAAGCTGCGCTGCAGCGCTGTCAGTGCCATTCCGGTCTGGGAGGCGACTGATCGGAGCGTCACGCTATCGATTCCCTGTGCATCTGCCATAGCGATGGCTGTCGGAAGCGTTGTCGCCGACTGCTTTTCGATCATTTCGATTCGAACAGGTTTGCTCAGTCGCCCCTGATCTCGGCGACGTCGATACGCTCGACCTTGGCACGAGCGGGAGCAATATCGCCGAGGGCGTCCGGTCCCGCGCGTCTCGTGCCACGGCAACCCGCACTCCACGCATTCCATTGCTGCCTCTTTCGTCTCAGAAACGATGTGACGAAACTACTGTACGCGGGTTGCCGCGAGCATGGAGTCTGGTGAAACCGGAACCCCAAACTAAGGAGCTGCACATGGCCGCAACCGAGCTATCCACCCGTACAGCGCATAGTGCTGAACTCAACACTGTCATCGATCTCTGTCTCGCGGCGTTTGCCGACGAGGCGGTGACTGCCTGGGTCATCCCCGAGCCGTGGGAAAGGCACAAACACATGCGTGAGATGTTCGGGGAATCCCTGGACGCTGTGGTCAGCAATCACAACCTGATCCTCGCGATCGACGTCGACGGTGAGCCGCTGGCAGCGTCGATCTGGCTGCCGCACATGGCAACGAGCGAGACGCCCCAACCGCATCAGCCAGAAGTTGCCGATGATCCTGTAACCCGCCGTATGATTGCGGCCGAAGCTGCCACCCAGCTTCGACGTCCTACTTCACCTCATCTCTATCTCGCATCCATGGCGACATTGCCGGACCATCGTGGCCGAGGAGCGGGAGCCGCTATGCTCGCTGCAGGCATGGAGCGTGCCCAAGCACTTGCCCTGCCGATCTACTTGGAAGCGTCTACATCCGACAACCGTCGCCTCTACGAACGGGGCGGGTTCCGAGATCTCGGCGGCTCGATCCAGCTCCCCGACGGTGGTCCGATTCTGCAGCCGATGTGGAGTGATGTCTGATTGCAAACGTACTCGAGCAACTTGTCCAGCATCACCATCGGTCGAACCTGCCGGAGTGACAACGTTCGTCGGCTTCGGGAGCTGTACGTTGGACAGGAGACCGCGGTCATCCCAGCGACTATTGGCCCGATTAGAGACGAATCCGACCTACTTTCGTCGTTGTCCAGGTGCACAGGATGCTCGTATCATTGCCAACGTGAGCGAACGTTGGACATTGTCGGCCGCATGTCTGGCGGCTGTGGCTTCAGCACTCGTCGGCGGACTGCTTTTCGACGAGCTTGGGCCCGGCCAGGCTGTTTTGGGGCTAGTGATCCAACTGATCGCGACCGCCATAGTTCTTCGATGGCGGGCGGCCGTGGTTCCCGCCTGGTGTTTGACTGTGGTGACCGCAACTCTGGCCTATGCGCCGATCGACTGGCAGCGCGCATTTGAGTCACAGGTTACGGTCTGGGTTCCGATCATGGCGGCATACGCTGCCGCACGGCTCATCGGCAGGGCTCGAAACCGAACCGATGTCATCAGCGGTGGAATCGCATTGTTGACGTGGTTGATGATCATGATCAACGGCGGACCACCTGAGCTTCTGGCCAGTATGGGCGCGGCGGCTCCCTTGCTCGCGGGAATCAGCTTTGCGCTCTGGCAGCGGTTGCGCCTAGCACGTGAGGATCGGTTGGCGCAGATGGCCAGAGAACGCGAGATGGCAGCACGGGAGCGGATTGCCCTGGAACGGTCCCGGATGGCCGCCGATCTCCACGATCTCGTGACTCACGAGATGGTCCGAGTGGTGCTCCAAGCTCGCCGTTTGGGAGATGGAGGACATGGCCGCGACGTCGAAGTCGCATCTGATGAGATTGCCGAAACAGCATCGCAGGCGCTGTCGCAGATGCGGGACTTTCTGAGTGCTGTGAGAGAGGGCGAGGACCGGCACACTCCCACTGAGGAGTCCACCGCCGAACATTTCGCGGATGAGCTGGACGCTCTCATCGCCAAACAGAGGTCGACGGGCCAACAGGTGCACCTGATCAATGATGCACCTGCGGACCTTCAACTCACCGAAACCGTATCGCGATGTTTCTTACGAGCAGCACAGGAGGGGCTGGTGAATGCGGCCAAACATGCGTCCGGTGTCGAGGCCAGCGTCACCTTCTACGAACACGAGAACGGCCACGCACTTCTCCTCACGAATTCGGTCCCGGTAGTAGCGGACAACGATGAACTGGCCGGGTCCGGATCAGGCACCGGGCTCCGCGGAATAGCGAGCCGGGTGCGGCTATTGGGCGGCACAATGACTGCACGCGAGCTGGACGGGCAGTTCTGTCTGCGGGTTGCGTTCCCCGCAGCAGAAACGTCGGTCGAGGGCCCGAAGCAATCCGTGGCCGGGGTACCCCAGAGTTTGACACCATGAGCCTCCTGAGAGTGCTGATCGCAGATGATGACCCACTCGTCTGCGCGTACCTGAGTTCGCAGCTGTCCGCCGTTGACGGAATTGAAGTGACAGGAGTCGCCGGCGACGGTGCAGAGGCTGTCGAAATGGCAATTCGCACTGGTCCAGATGTCGTGTTGATGGACATTCGAATGCCCGGTCTCGACGGCATCCAAGCCACAAAAGAGTTGACCCGCGGCGACGAGGGCCCTGCTGTGCTGCTGATGACGACGGTCGATTCGGATCATGCTGTTGTCGCTGGACTCAGTGCCGGCGCCAGTGGATACGTGCTCAAGACCTCGCCGACAACGACGATCGTCGACGCGCTTCGAACCGCGGCGGCCGGTGCTGATGTGCTGTCTCCTGAAGCGACCAGACGACTGTTGAGGCTGGCAACCCACAATCAGGCAGCTGAAGAGGATCCGAGAATCACTGCGCTGGCTGGCAGGGAAAGGGAAGTACTCAGACTTGTCGGCGAAGGCAGGACGAACTCCGACATCGCCCGGACATTGTACTTGGCGGAGAGCACCGTCAAAGGACACGTCTCGAGGTTGATGGACACACTTGACTGCGATAACCGCACGAAGCTTGCGCTAATGGCACCACGGGAATCGTAGAATCTGATCGCCGTTGCTGGGACGACACCGGCGGACCTTCGGACTGCGGTCACATTGTATCCTTTCGTGCCGTCGACAAGGTCCGAAAGCACCTTGTCGTTGCGTCCCGCCTCCCACCAGGCTGGTCACCATGATCGAAATCAAGAATGTCACGAAATCCTATCGACGGCGCACAGTCCTCGATCAAATATCGTTGACTGCGCGCCCCGGTGAGGTGACAGGGTTCGTGGGACCGAACGGAGCAGGTAAGTCCACCGCATTGCGGACGATTCTCGGATTGTCCCGTCCGAGCTCGGGGACAGCGACCATACTTGGCAAACCTTATGCTGCACTCGACCATCCCGCTCGTCGTGTCGGAGCGATGCTCGACCCCGAGGCATTGCCCGGGTACCTGCGCGGCATTGATCTCCTGCGCTGGTATGCAGCCGCAGCAGGCATTGACAGTGCGCGGATCGGGCAGATTCTGGAACGTGTGGAGCTTGCCGACAACGCCCGCAAGCGGATCAATTCATACTCTCTTGGTATGCGCCAGCGACTCGGACTAGCTGTCGCACTGCTCGGTGACGCCGAGATTGTGATTTTGGATGAACCCACCAACGGACTCGACCCAGCGGGAATCCGCTGGTTGCGGGAGCTGCTGCACCAGCTCGCCGAACATGGCAGGACCGTGCTGTTGTCCAGTCATCTTCTTTCGGAGGTTCAGCAGTTGGCTGACCATATCGTCGTGATCAGCAGAGGAACGATCGTCGCCGACGGCACCCTCACTGATTTGGCCGGTGAAGATGATCTTGAATCAGTCTTCTTCGATCTGACAGGGGATGAACGATGATCGGCGGGCTGAGTCGTCTCACACACGCCGAGCTCATCAAGGTGAGGTTGAGCCCAAGCCTGTGGATTCTGCTTCTCGTGACCATGCTCATATCGGTGGGTCTCACAGGGCTGATCGCCGGGTTCGGCGGAGCGGAGTCCTTGGGAGAAGTGCAGTCGGGAGAGACAGGCAGTCGTTACGAGATCCTCTTCTTCGGCGCCACACTCGGAGTTTGGGCATTTGCCTTCTTCGGCGCTTCGTTCAGTGCCGGCGAATTCGTCAGTGGTGCAATCGGGTACACGTTCACGGCGACTCCACGACGGACGAGAGTCCTGGTCGCGAAACTGGTCATCGTTCTTGGGATAGGCTCGATCGCAGGTCTTCTGGTCTCGCTGATTAACTTTGCCATCACCCAGGGCGTTCTCTCGCTGAACGAGTACCCCACGCTATCGCTGAACGAACCTGAATTGCTGCGAGCGGTCCTCGTGTTCATTCCCGCTCAGATGGCAGTGTGGGGTGCTCTGTCACTGTTGCTGGGATTCCTGATCCGGCGCACCGCACCGACTGTGATCGTGCTCCTCCTGGGTTCATTCCTGCCGGTGGTCACGGCTCAGTTCCTGCCGACGGCCTGGGGCGAAACCGTACCAAGATGGATGCCGGGGGCGGCAATCGAATCCTTGGCCGGCCTCTCGAGTCCGGGAAGCCCAGGGTTCCTGCCCGCCAGTGCCGCGATGGTCGCCGTGATCGGATGGCTGCTTCTGTTCGGGATCATCAGCGGGTTGTCAGTTAAGTATCGAGATGTCTGACTCTTCACCACCAAACAGTGGAAATCGCGCGGAGATCGCACGATTCGTCCTGAATCTCAGCGAACCGGCAGGTCTGAACGACCGACGCGCATCGTCTTCTTTCCGCGAGTGCCGTCACCATCTTCGGGAATTGAACAGCCGCTCTTCAAAGCACAGGCAACGGTTCAGTCGTCCTTTCGAATGTAGTAGATCACCAATCCGACGATTGCGACGAGGACGACGACCGCGAAGGGTCCGACATCGAATGACCAGGGGCCGATTCCGATACTGTTGTTTGCCAGGTTCATGCGAGTTCCCTTCTGGATGAGATGTCGACGTTTTCGGCGACGGTTGTGGCTTTGAAGATGGAGGCGTACACAGGGCCTGTGATGAGCCAGGCAACGGTGATCAAGGTCAGTCGAGCCACCCATGACCACAGCTCGTCGGTGAAGAGGTGCTCGAGAGAGTTGGGCAGCGACCATCCCGAGAAGAGCTTCATGAGCAGCAAGGCAGGGACTGCGACTGACCAGGCCGTGAGCACTCGAAGCCAGTCACGCCATTCATGATTCACCTTCTCTGGTCCGGCTCTGGGGACCCCCGGCGGGGGCGCTGCGTCGGCGAAGCGGAAGGCGAACCAAGCATCAGCACGAGTGATGATGTAACGACCGAAACCGACGCTGAAGCCGAGATAGACAGCCGCCAATCCGTGAATCGAGGACGGGGAAGCTCCACGGGCAAGGTCACAGGCGACCAGAATGATGAGAATCATGTCGACGATCGGCACACTGACGAGCACGACCATGCTGGTGCGACGTAATTTGAGAAGATACCGCGCACAGAGTCCGAACGCCAGAAGCACCCAGAACGCCATTTCGGCGGCGATGATAGCGAACACGAGCCAGGTGTCTGTGGATTCCATGACTCAAGGTTCTCAAGCACAGCCGGGAACGTCATCGGCCAGATGCGTGAGCTTCCCAGCCGCGGCATACGCCGTTCGAACTACGCCATCGTGAGGTTGCCGCAAGCGCGGGCAGGGACTGAAATTGAAGAAGGATTGTGGTGGCGACTCCAGTGAACAGGGCGGTGGTGGATGTGCGAGAAGGGTCATGGCCTCTCATGCGGGAGGCGTGGATCAGCGCGGGCTATGTGATGGTTGCAGTCGCCTTCGCGTTCGTCCCCGATATAGGCATCGAGTGGCGATCGGCGCCGGAGTCGCCAATGGTCTCTGGGAGCATCGTCGCGGCTGTTCTGCTTGGTCTCGCTCATCTGTTCCGGAAACGGATACCTGTCGCGGTCATTGTCATCGGGGCAGCGATTCTGTTGGCCGAAGCGGTATGGACGGGAACCACTTCAATCGGGGTGATCCTGATCGAATGCGATGCGATCTACAACCTGGTGACCGTCCGGTCGACGCCGCGCACCTGGCGCCTTTTGCCGGTGATCGCAGCCGCGTGCCTGTCACTAGCCGTCGTCGGTCTGCTGTTGGCGAATGTGCTGGCTGCTTCCGTGCTGCAGGCAACGATTCTGCTGCTTGCCGTTGGGGTGACATTGTGGTGGGGCATGACCGTGCGCATTCCGATGAATGAGGCGATTCACGAACGCGAACGGGCATTCCTTCTCGCCGAAGCTGCGGAAGCAAGTCAACGCGAAGTCCTCACCGCAGCGCGTTTCCAGATCAGCCGCGAGCTGCATGATGCGATTTCAGGGCATCTGTCGGCGATTGCCATGCAGTCGGCCGCCGTGACTGCGGCACCCGAGCCGCCGGACGCGACAGAACTCACTGCCCACATTAGACAGATGCGCATTTTGAGCCTGGAGGCCATGGCCGACATGCGCGCGCTGATTGACGTACTCCGAACGGAAGAATCCGGTCCGATCGCATCACCACGAACGTGGTCGTCGGTCGGCGAACTCCTCGACCACGTGATTTCTGCCGGCACGCCTGTCACGGTAACGGGCGACGCACCCCAGTCAGCCGTTTTTGATCCCCCTGTCGCCGTTGCGGCATACAACGTCGTCCATGAAGGACTCGTGAACGCCGCAAAACATGCTCCCGGAGCAGACGTGGTCATCGATATGACAAACAGTGGAGATGAATTTGAGATCATGGTGACGAACCGATGCGTGACTCGGGGCCCAGGCGATTCTCCGAATTCCGGTTACGGGCTGATCGGACTCGCAGAGCGAGTTCGGCTGTGCGGCGGCAGAATCGACAGCGAGCAATCACACAGGTCATGGACGTTGCGGGCCCTGCTTCCGCAATCGGCCGGACGGGAAGTGAACCATGCCTAGAGTCCTTGTTGTCGACGACCATTCGTCCGTGCGGGCGGGAACGAGAGCAATACTCGCAACCGATTCGCGCATCGTGGTCGTGGGTGAAGCCGCCACAGCTCGTGAAGCCGTGGAAGCTGTCAAACAGCACGCGCCCGACATTGTCATGCTCGATCTGCAACTGCCCGACCGTGATGGTATCGACGTCTGTCTCGAGGTCACAGAACATACTCATGCGCGTGTGCTGATCCTGACCGCATTCGAGATTGCAGACAATGTCACAGCCGCGCTTGAAGCAGGTGCCGCTGGATTCCTTGCGAAGACCGCAGAACCACGGCACATGATTGATGCAGTCCACGCCGTCGCTGCCGGCGATTCCTACCTCACACCTTCGGTGACTCGGCATGTGATTGCGCACGCAACCGGACGCACAGCCGGAGCCGAGAAGCCTGGCCCAGTTGGGACCTCTGCATCATCTGAATTGACCAGTCGCGAGCGAGAAATCTGGATTCTCATCGGTGAGGGCTTGACCAATAGGCAGATTGCTCAGAGGCTCACCATTTCTTCCGCAACTGCGAAAACTCACGTCTCACGCATCTTGCAGAAGCTCGGCGTATCCACCCGCACACAAGCTGCGATACTTGCACTCTCCGACGCGCCAGCACCTTGAACTTTGCCTGCCTCATCTCATGATGCGATGCAACAGGACGGCGGTGCGTGCTGGCGACGTGGGAACGGGGACGGAGAGCCCGCGCAGGTCAGATAACTCGCGCGGAACATTCCTGGAGCGGCGACTCGCCGTGTCAGAGATTCAAATGCCGACCACGACGGCCTACCGACGAGACCGCGGCGATCTCGACGGCTGTGAGGAACTTTATCAGCGCCTGGCTGACAATCGACAGCGCCTGAATGCAGGAGGGCCGTGCGGCTGAATCGACGCACGGCCCTTCACTGACTTTCGAGATCTCTACCTTCCGGCCTTGGCCTTGCGGCCGTCCTTCTCAGCTGCCTTCCGCGCAGCCTTCTCCGCCTTGCGCAGCTGCTTCTCCGGCACAGCATAGTCCTCCTGCGCACGGGAGTGACGGTAGTAGTCGGCGGCCTCGTCCTGTCGCTCAGCCTCGACTCCGGTCGAGATCGTGGCACGGCGGTGATCGTCGCCGTAACCGAATGCGTCCACCAGGTCCAAGGCATTGGCAGACAGCTTCTCGCACAGGCGGTTCAGCGTCTCGTTGAGCTGACGAGCACGCAGCATCGGCAGACGACCGTACATGAGGTGCCAGCCAACATGCTTCTCGATGAGACTGAGACCGTAGGTGTCGCGCAGACGTCGGAACAGCTTGTTCTGGTCAGGATCCTGCTGCTCCCTCATCGCCTCATCGAGGGCCTTCCACTTCTCCAACTCGACGTAGGCACGAGCCATCTCTATGAACTCATGCTGATTGGAGTTGAACAGGTCCGCGGCGTCGGCGGCTGACATCTTCATCGCTGGACGCAGCGCCTGGGCCAGTCCGGAGACCATGACTTCGAGCCTGGTCTCGAGAAGCGAGCGCTGCAGACGTCCGGAGCGGATCCGCTTATCGCCGAGGTTGGGGGTGAATACGTCGGAGATGGCGAGTCCCGCATTGGCCAGTCCGGTGCGGTAGAGCGTGTGCTCGGCCGCCTGGGTGCCGATGTAGCGGGCGGCCCCGCCGACGTCGATGTTCGCGAATTCCTTTGCATAGTCGCCGAGGAGGCGCTTGGCTGCCAGCTGCAGGAGCACCGTGTTGTCGCCCTCGAACGTGGCGTAGATGTCGAGGTCGGCGCGCAGTCCCACGAGGCGGTTCTCGGCCATGTAGCCGGCGCCGCCGCAGGCTTCCCTGGCCTCTTGGATGACATCGAGGGCCATCCATGTCGTGTCGGCTTTGAACGCTGCGGCTCGGGTTTCGAGCAGAGCCCGATTCTCCTCACTCTCGTCGGCCCCGGAGAAGACTTCCTCGAACGAGGTGAGCAGCTTCTCGTGGGCGAAGGTCGAGGCGTAGACCGAGGCGATGGCCGGCATGAGGCGGCGCTGGTGCTGCTGATAGTCCAGCAGGGTGGTCTCGTTGATGTCGTCGACGGAGGTGAACTGCTTGCGTTCGAGTCCGTACCGCACGGCGATGTCGAGCGCCAGCTTCGAGGCCACGATGGCCGCACCGTCGAGGGAGACACGGCCCTGGACGAGGGTTCCGAGCATCGTGAAGAAGCGACGTCCGGGGGAGTCGATGGGGGAGGTGTAGTCGCCTGCGGGATTCACAGCGCCGTAGCGATCGAGAAGATTGAATCGAGGAATGCGAACCTGCTCGAAGACGATCCGGCCGTTGTCGACGCCCTTGAGCCCGCCCTTGTAGCCGTCATCTTCGATGCTGATGCCCGACAGGATGGTGCCGCTCTCATCTCGGATCGGCACGAAGAACGCATGGACACCATGGTTGACCCCATTGGTGATGAGCTGGGCGAAGACGACCGCGGCACGTGCATCACGGGCGGCATTTCCGATGTATTCCTTGGTCGCGGCACGGAAGGGCGTGTTGATGACGAACTCTTCCTTCTCGGCCTCATAGGTCGCCGTGGTGCCGACCGCGGCCACATCGGAGCCGTGTCCGATCTCCGTCATTGCGAAGGATCCCAGAAGTTCGCCCTTCTGTGCTGCGACCAACCACGCATCGTGCTGCTCGGGGTTGCCCAGGTGCAGGATCGCTCCGCCGAAGAGTCCGAACTGGACTCCTGCCTTGACCTGGAGACTGGGGGAGGCGGTGACGGTCTCCTCGAAGCTGGCGATATTGGTCGCATGCTTATTGCGTCCGCCGAGTGACGGTGGCAGGGCCACCATCGGCAGTCCGGTGTCAGCCATGAGCCTCACCCCGGCGAGCGTCTTCGCTCGTGTGGTCTCAAGGTCATCGGCCGGGTCTTCATGGGTGATCTCTTCGAGTGCCAGGGTGCGCCCCTGACGTCGAGCCTCGGCCCACTGTCCGTCGAGTGCGGTGTTGATCGCCTGTGGATCAAGGGAAAGCTTCATTCGTCTACTCCTAGTTTTGCGGGCAGCGAGGCCCAGAGCCATTGACTGATTGCGGTGGCGAATTCATCGGGGCGGCTGGGGTCGGTCAGCCAGTTTTCGGTTGCAGCGCGCACGAAGCCAATTGCACCCGCTGCCCACAGCTGCCCCTGTGATCCTCCGAGACCGAGCCGCTCGGCCAGAAGGCCGGCGATGGAATTGAAGAAGCCACCAGTCTCTGTGGGGGCGAAGCGATTGACCGCGGTATCGCAGAATCGGTAGATGTTCGGTGACTCTGCAGCGAGCGCGACGAAGGCGTGAATCATCTCCGTCAGTGCATCCTGCGCCGAGGCTGCTGTTGCGTCATCGAGTGATTTGGAGATGACATCCATCGCCCATTCGCCCATTGCCGCCTGCAGTCCGGCACGATCCGTGAAATACCGGTAGAGCACCGACTTCGTCGTTCCCGAGTATTCCGAAATCTGCTCCATCGACAGTTCGTCTCCGTGCTCGTCGACGACATGCCGGACCGCGCGCAGCAGTTCACGGCGTCTGAGGTCGCGATGCTGCTGCCACCGGGTGGAACGACCATCTGTGAGCGATTTCATATGACAGACAGTATCAGGTACTGTCGGTAGCAGTTAAATCCATATACCGGAGGTGCAAATGTCCACTCCCACCCAGCGCGCCGTCATCCTTGGCGGCAACCGCATTCCGTTCGCTCGCTCGAACAAGCAGTATTCGAAGGCCAGCAATCTCGATATGCTCACCAGCACCATCGATGGTCTCGTCGCTCGCTTCGGGCTCGCCGGAGAACGCATCGGCGAAGTCGCCGGAGGCGCAGTCCTCAAACACTCGAAGGACTTCAACCTGACTCGCGAGGCCGTTCTCGGTTCTGCCCTATCGCCGACTACCCCGGCCTTCGATGTCGGGCAGGCCTGCGCGACCGGTCTTGAGACCGTCGTCAGCCTCAACAACAAGATCAACGCGGGTCAGCTCGAGTCGGGTATCGCCTCGGGCGTCGACTCGACCTCGGATGCCCCCATCGTCGTCAATGATTCGATGCGTGAGATTCTGCTCGAACTTTCGCGGGCGAAGACGCTGGCCCAGAGGGCCAAGATCGCCGCTCAGATTCGTCCGGCATACCTTGCCCCGCAAGCTCCCTCAACGGGTGAACCTCGCACAGGTATGAGTATGGGCGAGCATCAGGCAATCACCACAGCCGAGTGGCAGATCACTCGCGAGGCTCAGGACGAACTCGCGGCGGCCTCGCACCGCAACCTGGCCCAGGCCTGGGACGAGGGCTTCTTCGATGATCTCTCGACTCCCTACCTCGGCGTGAGTCGCGATACGAACCTGCGCCCGGACTCGAGCGTCGAATCGCTGGCGAAGCTGGCGCCGGTCTTCGGTCGCAACCTGAAGACCCCGGCAACGATGACTGCGGGCAACTCGACTCCACTCACTGACGGCGCCTCCTCGGTGCTGTTGGGCAGTGAAGATTGGGCGAACGAACACGGATACACCCCGCTGGCTCGACTCGTCGATGCCGAAGTGGCCGCCGTCGACTTCGTTGACGGTTCCGAAGGGCTGCTCATGGCTCCCGCTTACGCGGTTCCTCGTCTGCTGGCCCGTAACGGTCTGACATTCGAAGACTTCGACGTCTTCGAAATCCACGAAGCCTTCGCCTCGACAGTGCTTGCTCATCTGGCAGCGTGGGAGTCTGAGGAGTTCTGCCGAAACAAGGCCGGTCTCGACGGGGCCCTGGGCAGCATCGACCGGGCCAAGCTCAATCCGCTCGGCTCAAGCCTCGCCGCCGGACACCCGTTCGCGGCGACCGGTGGGCGCATCATCGCCTCCACCGCGAAGTACCTCAAGCTCACCGGCAAGAAGAGGTCGCTGGTTTCGATCTGCGCTGCAGGCGGCCAGGGACTCACTGCGATTGTGGAGGCAGCATGAAAGACACCTACCTGGACTTGGTCAACGGCCCACTGAAACAGGTCGCGAAGACACTGGGCCTGCCGCAGCCGGTCGAACTGCACCGCTTCGACTCAACTCCGGCGGACTACCGTCGGAAGCCGGTGCTCGTACTCGGCGCCGGACCCGAGGCGCAGAAGCTGGCTGACCTGCTGTTGGACAACGGCCTCGAGGTTCGACGCCACGCAAACTCGGGGGAGTCCCTGCGAGCCATCATCGCAGTCTTCGACGAAGCCACCGCGCCCGCCGACCTGTCGGCGACCGTGCTCGAGGTCGGAACTGCGCTGCGTTCACTGGCCCGCTGCGGACGCGTCATCACGATCTCTGCTGCCCCGAACCCGCAGCAGCAGAGCCCGGAACTCGCAGCCGCGACTCAGGGGATCACCGGCCTGACACGGTCCCTAGCTCACGAGATGCGCAGAGGAGCCACCGCCAACGGGATCCTCCTCGACGGCGTCGACGTGCAGGCACCCTCGGTGTCCACCGCACTCTGGTTCCTCCTCTCTGGCAAATCAGCCTATGTCTCGGGCCAGTTCATCACCGTCTCGACGCAGGCCGGCACCCCGATGGGGATGAAGGAATTCCTCTCCACCGGTGAAGCGGGCCCGCTGGCAGGACGCACCGCAGTCGTGACCGGTGCCGCTCGTGGTATCGGTGCTGCGATTGCGCGCAACCTTGCCCGTGACGGTGCACAGCTCATCGGCGTCGACATGCCGCAGGCCGGGCAGGCTCTGGCTGAGGTGATGAACGAAGTCGGCGGCAGATCGCTCCAGCTCGACATCACCGCGGAGACCGCGGCGGAGAAGATCGCCGAGGCAGTCGGTGGCCCCGTCGACATCCTCGTCCACAATGCCGGAATCACCCGGGACAAGATGCTGGCGAATATGGATGCCTCCCGCTGGGATTCCGTCATCGCCGTCAACATCGCCTCCCAGGCCCGCATCAACGCCCACCTGCAGGCTGAGGGCCTCTTCGCCGAGGGCGCCCAGGTCGTGTCGCTGGCCTCGACCTCGGGGATCGCAGGCAACCGCGGGCAGACGAACTACGCAACTTCGAAAGCCGGAGTCATCGGACTCACCGCCGCCTCGGCGCCGGACTTCGCGCAGCGCGGAGGAACGATCAATGCTGTGGCTCCCGGCTTCATCGAAACCGATATGACGGCCAAGATGCCAGCCCTGACCAGGCAGGTTGCCCGCAGGCTCTCCAGTCTTCAGCAGGGCGGACAGCCCGTCGACGTGGCCGAGACCATCGGATTCCTCGCCTCGGCGGGGGCTCGTGGGATCAATGGTCTGACGCTGCGGGTGTGCGGCCAGAACATGGTGGGTGCATGATGGCGAAGGATTCGATGCTTCCGCTCTATGCCAAGGCCGTGCTCAAGGCTCTGCCGCTGGGCACACGCACGAGCCCGGACCTGCCCAGCCGCGCCCTGGATCGCAGCATGCCGATCGAGGCCGATGCCTACGCCGGTTTCACCACCGTCATCGGTGCCGGGCTGGGCAACACCGTCCACCCGGGCTACCTTCACGTCCTCGCGTTCCCGCTGAGCATGCAACTGCTCGGCGACCCCGAGGTGCCGCTGCCGATGATGGGCATGGTCCACATCCACAACAGGATCGACAGCCTCGGCGCCGTGCATATCGGTGACAGCGTCGACTTCCATGTGGAGTTGGCCGGTCCCTACCAGCATGCGGCCGGAACCACGATCGAGGTCATCGTCGAGGCGAAGGTTGAGGGTGCGCTGCGCATGCGGGAGACCACGACCTATCTGGCTAAGGGCAAGAAGCTGCCCAATGCAGAAGCGAAGCCACAGCCGCCGCGGGAGGAGTTCGCTGCTCCCACCCCGAGCGCACTGTGGCGACTCGACCCGATCATCGGCCAGCGCTATGCTCACGCCTCGGGTGACTACAACCCGATCCACCTCAACGGATTGGCGGCGAAGGGCTTCGGCTTCCCGCGCCTCATCGCCCACGGAATGTACGGTGCCTCGCGCGCCCTGTCCGCAGTCGATACGAGGCTCGGGTCCTACCGATGGGATGTGTCGTTCGCCAAGCCCGTGCTGCTGCCGTCGACCGTTGGCTTCGCCATCACCGAGGGCCAGAGGCACGAGGCCGCGAAGTTCGCCGTCTTCGATCTCAAATCCGGCAAACCGCACATCCTCTCAGAGGTCTCAGAACTCGGTGAATGAGCCTGTGCAAGCGCCGGTGAGGACCTCAGCAGAATCAGTTGAGTGCCGTGCGTCACAATCGGCCGATCTGATTTTGCGCGGCCGAAAGTCGCGTGTAAAGTAATCTCTGTTGCCAGCGCGAGTGGCGGAATTGGTAGACGCGCTAGCTTGAGGTGCTAGTGCCCAACTTATCGGGCGTGGGGGTTCAAGTCCCCCTTCGCGCACAACAGAGGAAATGGCTTCCGGATCTGATCCGGAGGCCATTTCTCATTCACTCCTGCTGCTGGCCCGGAAATCACGATCCGCGGACACCATGGGTCGGACTGCGACAGGTGCTATAACGTGGATCACGTCAGCATCTTTGCACCAATCCGACGGGAGACACCGTGTACGATTTCAGCGCCGCCGAGGCCGAGGTCACCTCTCTGTGCCAGCAGCTCATTCGCATCGACACACAGAATTGGGGAGGCAACAAGGTCAACCCCGAACGGCCGGCCGCGGATCTCATCGCAGGCTGGTTCGACGAGGTGGGACTGACGTCGACGATCATCGAATCCGAACCGGGCAGGGCCTCCTTGGTCGCCCGGATCAAGGGAACCGATCCCCAGGCGGACGCGCTCGTCGTCCACGGCCACACCGATGTGGTTCCGGCGGCGGCAGAGGACTGGAGCGTCGACCCCTTCGCCGGTGTCATCAAGGACGAGCTGCTCTGGGGTCGCGGAGCTGTCGACATGAAGGACATGGACGCGATGATCATCGCCGCCGTCCGCGATATGCTCCGCCAGGGTCTGCGTCCGCGCCGAGACCTCATCATCGCCTTCTTCGCCGACGAGGAGGCCGGTGGGAACTACGGCGCCCGCTATATGGTCCGCAACCACCCGGAGCTCTTCGCCGGAGCCACCGAGGCCATCTCCGAGGTCGGCGGCTATTCCGTCGATGTCCGCGGCCAGCGCGTGTACCTCGTCCAGACCGCAGAGAAGGGCCTCGCCTGGCTCAACCTCATCGCCCACGGCACGGCGGGTCACGGCTCCCAGCGCAACGATGACAACCCGGTCACCCGGCTTGCCGCAGCCATCGCCCGCATCGGCGAATATCCATGGCCGCAGGAGATCCCGGTCGCAACAAGGCAACTCCTCGAAGGAGTCGCGGAGATCACCGGCATCGAATTCCGGGCCGATACGATCGGTGAGCTCCTGGCCGAACTCGGCTCTGTCGAGAAGTTCGTCGCCCCGACCCTGCAGAACACCTCGAATCCGTCATTCCTCAATGCCGGGTACAAGCACAACGTCATCCCCGGCACGGCCACGGCCTACGTCGACTGCCGGACCCTGCCAGGTCAGCACGAGGATGTGATGCTCAAGATCAAGGAGCTCGCGGGGGAGGGCATCGACATCGAGGCCAATGACGAGGGAGATGCTTTGGAAGCGCCCTTCGACACGCCGCTGGTCGCACAGATGCGCAAGAGCCTGCTCGATGACGACCCCTCAGCGAAGGTTCTGCCGTATACGCTGTCGGGCGGAACGGACAATAAGTCCATGGCAGAACTGGGCATCACCGGCTACGGGTTTGCGCCGCTGCAGCTGACCGGTGACCTCGACTTCCCGGCGATGTTCCACGGCGTCGATGAGCGAGTGCCGATCTCCGCACTCAAGTTCGGGGCGAGGGTTCTGGGCGATTTCCTGATGAAGGCATAATCGTAATCGCGATCCCGAGGAGCACCAGGGCGGCACTGATGACCGTTGTGGTGCTCACCAGGGATCCGGGCAAGGGCAGCAGGAGATCGAGCAGGAGCGCGCCGAGGAGATTTCCGAACAGCGAGAACAGGCTGAGCAGCAGCACGCCGAGCTTCGCCACGGTCAGCGCTGTCAACCCGATGAAGATGACGCCGAAGGCCCCACCGAGCAGCATCCACCACTGAGTGGGCTCCGTCGGAAAACCTGCCCAGGTCACCCCGGAGAGCATGATGACCCCAGCCGCCGCGAGCAGAGCGAGGAAGCCGACGGCGAAGTTCACAGTGGTGGCGACGATGACCGAGCCTGTGGCGGCTTTGATCCGCCCGTTGAACGCCTGCTGGACGGAGGTCAGGGCACCAGAGACGAAGGGCAGCAGCAGGGCCCAGAGAGGCACTCCCAGGTTGAGTCGCTCCGACGCGCCGTAGACCAGGGCGGCGATGACGACGAGGACCCCGAAGACCCGGAGAAACGTCAGGCGCTGCCTCCCGCCCGGTGGCAGGCGTGTGGAATCGACGGCGAGACCACCGGTCACCTGGCCGGAGACGAAGGCCATGGTGAACATCGCGACACCCATGATCGGCACGGTGGATGCCTGAGCGATGACGACGAGGCCGCCGCTGAGACCGCCGAGCAGCATCCACCAGGGCATCGCGTGAGTGCGGAGAAGTCGGATCAGAATTCTGGCGCTGGCCCGAGACCGGGAGGAGCACAGCAGAGTCGTGCCCACGAGGATGAGCCCGATGATGAACGAGACGAGTGCGGCGAAGACAGAGTGACCCAGGATCGGACCGAGCAGGCCGTTGGCACGACCTTGGAGGGACATGGCACCGCCGGCCACGATGGTGACGAGGCCGGCGAAGAGGACAGGGAGGAGCGCAGCGGGTGACTTCACAGTGCCGGTGTCAGCTGCTCAACGTCAGAGGCATGATCTTACGACGCAGCCAGACGGTCTTGGTGCCTCCCACGGAGATCCGGGTCCGTGCGAGCTCCCATTTGCCGTACTCCGCCTCGTCATTGAGTTCCTGGAGACTGACAGATCGCGGTGTTTCTCTGGAGAACGAGACCTTGCGAAACTCATAGGCCATGCTGGGACGCTGACGCTTCATAGGCCCACTGTAAACGATCTGGGCTAGTGTTGGTCACATGCCCGTCATCGTTCTCCTCCGGCACGGCGTCTCCAGTGCGAATACGGCAGGGATCCTCGCCGGACGCGCTCCCGGCGTGTCGCTGACCGATCAGGGTGTCAGCGCCCTTCGCGACACCCTGCGGATGCTTCCCCAGCGACACTTCTCCCGCCTGCTGCATTCGCCCCTCATGCGATGTGAGCAGACGGCTCAGATCGCGGCGTCTGCGGTCACCGCCGATTCTGTTGCCGCCGTCGATGACCTCATCGAACTCGACTACGGCGAATGGACCGGTCGGAGCCTGAAGGAACTCGGCAGCGAAGAGCTGTGGAAGACCGTCGTCGAACGGGCATCGCAGGCGCGTTTCCCCGGTGGGGAATCCATCGCCGAGGCGGCCGACCGTGCCGTGTCACAAGTGAGAACCGTCGTCGACGAGCTCCGCACAGAAGAACGCAGCGACGAGGAAGAGCGCAGCCGCAGCACAGAGGATCGTGGGGGCAGAGCCGATCGTTGGGCGATGCTCGTCTCCCACGGCGACATCATCAAGGCGATCATTGCCGATGCGTTGGCGATGCCCCTCGATGATTTCCAGCGCATCAGCGTTGCCCCGGGCTCCTTCACCGTCATCGACTTCTCGGGGCCACGGCCGGTGCTGACGGCGATGTCGGTCACCGCCGCTGGGCTCTCCGAGGGGAGCGCACCCGGCGGCGGCGGACTGCGCTGACGCTCAACCGAGCCAGCCAGCGCCGATCACGTGGCGGTGAGGACTCCCGTGCCCAGCAGGATGTAGAGCACGATGCCCAGTGCCACGCGGTACCAGACGAAGATCGCGAAGGACTTGGTCTTCACGTAGCCGAGGAACCAGTGGATGACGAGGAGTCCCAGTCCGAAGGCGATGATGGTGGCCAGGATCGTCGGTCCCCAGCCGATGACCGTGTCTGTGCTGCCGAGCGTCTGGAAGACACTGTAGAAGCCGGACCCCAAGACCGCTGGAATGGCGAGCAGGAACGAGTAGCGGGCAGCGGCAGGACGGTCGAAGCCCATGAAGCGCCCGGCCATGATCGTACCGCCGGAGCGTGAGACACCCGGGATGAGCGCCAGCGCCTGGGCGAATCCGTAGGCGATGCCCTGGCCCCAGCTCATGTCCTCAAGGGTGCGTTCCCTCTTGCCCACCCAGTCGGCGAGGCCGATGACGAGTCCGAAGACGATGAGCATGGTTGCGGTGATCCACAAGCTGCGCAGTGCACCCTCGATGGCGTCCTGGAACAGCAGACCGAGGATGACGATCGGAATCGAACCGACGATGATCAGCCAGCCGAGCCGGACTTCAGGGTCCTTGCGGTCGTGCTTGCCGACCAGCGCCTTGCACCATTTGGAGATGATGGAGACGATGTCGCGCCAGAAGTACACGACGACAGCTGCCTCGGTGCCGATCTGGATGATCGCGGTGAAGAACGCGCCCGGATCCTGGCCCGGCAACATGAACTCACCGACGATGCGCACATGCGCTGAGGACGAGATCGGCAGAAATTCTGTCAGTGCCTGAACGATTCCAAGCACAGCTGCGACCAGCCAGTCGTACATGCGTCTCCTTGAGAAAGTGGGATGGGAACGAAACCACGGTAGTCGCCGAATCAGGTAACCTCAACAATCATGAAGCATCAACGCCTCGGCAGAACCGGTCTTGAAGTCAGCGATGTGGGTCTCGGCACATTCGAGTGGGGACACCGAGTCGACGCCGCAGTCGCACAGCGACTCGTCGATGAGTACGTCGGCGCTGGTGGGAACCTCATCGAGCTTCCCAGTTCGGGAGTCCACGCGGCTCAGGTGGTGTCTCAGCTGAGTCTTCCTGAGCAGATCGTGTTGCTTGCCCGAGTGGGCGTGTCCATGAGTGAGTCATCCCACATCGAGGTGGGTCTGGGCAGGGCTCGGATCCTCAATCAGGTCGATGCCCTGCTCAGTGCCACCGGACGTTCCCACATTGACATGCTCATCCTCGATGTCTTCGATGCTGAGGTGGACAGGGCAGAGACCGCCTCGGCGATCGATACCCTGCTGACGTTGGGCAAGATCCGCTACGTCGGCGTGTCCCACCATGCCGGCTGGGAGTTGGCGGAGATGCGCGGAGCAGGTCTGCCGATCTCCTGCGCGATCGCGGAATACTCCCTGCTCAACCGGGAGGCAGAGCACGATCTTCTGCCGGCTGCGAACTACGCAGGCGTGGGACTCATCGCCGGTGCCGGCCTGGGCAGGGGAGTGCTGAGCGACAAGTATCGGCGCGGCACCCCACAGGACTCACGCTTCGCGGTGGGTGAACTCACCGACTATGTCGGGGCCTATCTCGATGAACGAGCGACGCGGGTGCTGGCAGGAGTCCGCAAGGCGGCTGCGGCATTGGGAGTGACGACGACAGACATCGCGCTGGCGTTCAACAGGTACCAGGGAGTCGCCTCATCATTGGTCTCGGCCCGCACCCCTGAGCAGATGGCTCAGCTGCTCAGCAGTGAAATCGAACTCGAACCCGAGATCGCAGAGGTCCTCGACCAGATCTCCTGAGGTCGCGGCCGGTTCGTACCTGATTCAGTCGTCTTCGTCGTCCTCGTCGATGGCGAAGTCACCGTCGAGTTCGTTGTCCTCGTCATCCTCCTTGGCGTCTTCGACATCGTCGAAGAGCTCAAACGGAGTGACCTCGTCGTACGCGGTGTAGATCGCGTCCTCATAGATTTCGAAGGCGTCGGCCAAGGCCATGTAGGCGGCTTCGACACGGGGGTCTTGGTCTCCATTGCGGTGTGCGGATGCAGCGAAGTGTTCACCCACTGCTTCGAGGAATGCGTCCAGGGCCTCACGAGGATCAGTGCTCATGACTCAAATGTATCCCAGGGAAGTCGGACATGTAAGTCTTTGAACTAGGCTGAAGGCATGGCAGCTTTGTACGACCACCCCACCCCAGATCGATTCGTCGTCGGCACGATCGGTCTGCCCGGCGAGCGAACGTTCCTCTTACAGGCGAAATCCGGAACTTCGCTGACCACAGTGGTGGTCGAGAAGGAGCAGGTCGAAATCCTCGCCGATCGCGTCACCGAACTTCTCGATATGGTCATGGTCAAGGATCCCGCGGCGCGAGTGCCGCAGTCTGCGATCGACGAACGCATCGACAACGCCGGACTCAACGTCCCGATCGAACCTGAATTCCGGGTCGGCACCATGAGCCTGGGTTGGGACACGGTCGCCCATGAGCTTGTGGTCGAATGCTTCGAACTCACCGAGGAGGATGCTCAGACGGGCACCTCAGCAGAACCGGATGACGATGAGGTCGAGCGAGAGGTGCTGCGCATCGTTCTCGACGCCGCCGGCTCCCGCGAGTTCGCCCGCCGGGCCGACCAGGTCGTCTCCGCTGGTCGCGGCGACTGCCCCTTCTGCTCGCTGCCGCTGGAGCCCGAAGGGCACCTGTGCCCCCGTGCCAACGGCATCGCCCGCGTTTAAGAGACTCATGCACGAAGCCTTCGCCCGGCAGGCCCTGGAACAGGGCACCTGCACCGTTATGGGAGCGATCCCGCGGGCCAGCAACGACACCCGCCTCGTGGTCGTCGACCACGCAGGCACCCACTTCAAAGCCGTCTACAAGCCGGCATCGGGAGAGCGACCGCTGGCGGACTTCCCACCGCACACCCTCTCGCTGCGCGAAGTGGCGTCCTACCGGCTGAGCGCTCACCTCGACTTGAACGTGGTTCCGCCGACCGTCCTGCGGGGAGACCTGGGAGCGGGGCCAGGGTCGCTCCAGGCCTATGTCGAGGACTCCGGGGACGATGACGCCGTCGCCCTCACCGAAGTCGACGGCATCCCTGCCGAGCACACTCCGATGTTCGCCCTGCGAACCGAGGACGGCACCGATCTGGTGCTGTCCCATGACGCACGGGAGGGGCTGCGGGCGATCGCCTTCTTCGACCTCCTCGCGAACAACGCCGACCGGAAGGCCGGCCACATCATCACCGGCAGCTACCTGCCGGGCAGCGGTGCGGCCAGCATCGGCACCTATGGCATCGACAACGGTCTGACGTTCCACGCCGAGGAGAAGGTGCGCACCGTGCTGTGGGGTTTCTCTCATCAGTCATTCCGGGTCGAAGAGATCGACGCCCTCGACGAGGTGGTCCGAATGCCCACGGAGCTGCGGACCGTGTTGGATGAATCCTTGGAAGAGACAGAGATCGAGAGCCTGCGCGCCCGGGCGGAGCGTCTGGGAGAGGCCGGAACGTTCCCCGATCCGCCGCAGGATCGGACAGTCATTCCCTGGCCGCCGATCTAGAGACGGCACGGCCTGAGACCGGAGGTGCCGTTCTGCTATGACTCGGTTAGGCTGGTCTCCGTGAAGTCATGGTCCGAACCTCAGCTACCCCGCCTCACCAGCTCCGGAAAGGTGCCGACAGTCTTCGACACCGGCACTCGGAGCCCACGCAGACTCAAAGGGCGTGACCAGGCGGCCGGTCTCTATGTATGTGGAATCACCCCGTACGACGCCACCCATCTTGGTCACGCGGCGACCTATGTCGCCTTCGACCTCTTGAACAGGGTGTGGCGCGATGCGGGGCTCGACGTCGTCTATGTGCAGAACACCACCGATGTCGATGACCCTCTGCTCGAACGGGCCAACGCCACCGGAGTCGATTGGCGTGAACTCGCAGAGTCACAGATCGAGCTGTTCCGCGAAGACATGACGGCGTTGCGCGTGCTTCCGCCGCAGAATTACATCGGCGTCGTGGAGTCGGTTGACCAGATCGTCGCAGCGGTCGAGGACCTCGTCGAGTCGCGGGCTGCATACACCCTCGACAACGGCGACGTGTACTACCGCGTCTCAACTCCGATCAATCCGCCCTTCGGCAGCGTCAGCCACGATGACCGGGCCACGATGGCCAAGCTCTCTGCCGAGCGCGGCGGCGACCCGGACACACCGGGCAAAGACAATCAGATCGATCCTCTGCTGTGGAAGGCCGCACGCGAGGGCGAACCGTCCTGGGACGGCGGGAAACTCGGGCCGGGACGACCGGGCTGGCACATCGAATGCACCGTCATCGCCAACAACTACGCGGGACTGCCCGTCGACGTTCAGGGCGGCGGCAGCGACCTGGTGTTTCCACACCACGAGATGAGCGCGGCTCACGCAGCGGCGTGGAAGCAGACACCGCTGGCTCGGACCTATATGCACACAGGCATGGTCGGCTACCAGGGCGAGAAGATGAGCAAGTCCAAGGGCAACCTGGTCCTCGTCTCGAAGCTGCGCGAACAGGGCGTCGACCCGATGGTCATTCGCACAGTGCTGCTGTCCAACCACTACCGCAGCGACTGGATCTTCACCGACGAGCTGCTCGAGTCCGCCTCGGCGCGACTGCGGGCGTGGAAGCATGCGGCAATGTGCGAAGCCGAATGCCGGGAGGGACTGCGCGGACACATCATCGGTCTGCTGCGTGAGTCTCTGGCCGATGATCTCGACAGCCCCCGTGCGTTGGGAATCCTCGACGAGTGGGCCGAGCACTATGCGGACTCACCCGCTGCCGAGACCGCACCGGTGTGCGGTGACCGGGTCGCGGACGCCGTCGATGCCCTGCTCGGCCTCGATCTGCACAGCTGAGCCGAAGCCCTCTACTTCTCGCGACCCCGTTTGCGCAGGTAGCGTTCGAACTCGGCGGCGATCGCATCGCCGCTGGCTTCGGGCAGCTCCGTGGAATCGTTGAGCTGTTCGAGTCCCTTGAGCAGCTCGACGAGGTGCGGGTTGTTGGCGACCAACTCATCGGCGCCGAGCTCCCATGCGCGGCTCTCCTCCTCGAGGATGGGAATATCGATCTCGAGTCCCGTGTACTTCTCCACCGCTGACGCCAGGGCCAATTCAGCCTTGGGCGAAGGGGAGTCGGTGAGATAGTCGGGCACACCGACCCATAGGTTGATCGCGTGGCGTCCACGCCTGTCGCATTCGACGCCGAGGAGGCCGAGGATGCCGATCGGTCCCGCATAGCCGTTGACGTCGATGTTCAGATCTGCGGCGAGCACTGCATCCTCTGTGTTCGCGACGACAGGCAGAGGACGCGTATGGGGGACCTCCGCGTGCAGACCTCCGAGCAGGACCACGCAATCCTCGGCGGTGACCTCGGACAGGATGAGCGAGAGGAATTCGCGCCACTTCAGTCCCGGCTCATGTCCCTGGATGACGGTGACCGGCGTGCCCAGATGCTGCCCCCGGTGGACTTCTATTCCCGGCCACGCGATCGTGGCGCGGCCCGTTTCGTCCCGAACGATCTCAGGCTCTGAGAATCTGAACTCGTAGAATCCGTCGGTGTCCAAGATCTCACTCTCGTCCAGTCGCCATGACTCGATGAGATCCTTGACCAGTGAACTGGCGGCCTCGGAGGCATCCGCGTCCTGTCCTTCGAAGGCGATGAACACGAGTGCCCCGGACCCTGATGGAAGAAAACTCATGCTTCAAGATTACGCTGGAATCATGACGAATCCTGCCGCAGTCCTCTGGGACATGGACGGAACTCTGGTTGATACGGAACCGTATTGGATCAGAGCCGAGACCGAACTGATGAACGCGCACGGCATCAGCTGGAGCGAAGAGCAGGGTCTGGAGTTCGTGGGCAACGACCTTCTCACCTCCGCCGCCATGATGCAGGATGCTGGACTCGACCTTCCGGCCGCCGTCATCGTCGACACCCTTCTCGACCAGGTCGTAGCGAAGATCGAGGAAGCAGTGCCGTTTCGTCCTGGAGCTCTCGAATTCCTCGCTGCGATCGTCACCGCTGGCATTCCCTGTGTGATGGTCACGATGTCCTACCGGCGACTCGCCGAGGCGGTCATCTCGGCATGCCCGGACGGCAGCTTCGTCGGCCTCATCTCCGGGGACGAGGTCACCGCCGGAAAACCCGATCCAGAGCCCTATCTCAAGGGAGCGGCGCTGCTTGAGCTCGACCCGGGAGCCTGTGTGGCGCTCGAGGATTCGAAACCCGGACTCGCCAGCGCAGAAGCAGCAGGCACAATCGCCATCGGCATTCCCCATCTGGTGGCGCTCGAGGAGCGTCCTGGCCGGATCCTGTGGTCGAGCCTCGAAGGGCGCGGAATTGCTGACCTGAGAGAACTCACGTCCCGACAATCCGTGTGATCTCCGGGGTCGGCGGGGGAGTGTTGCCCCACGCGGGGCACAGCGGTTTGAACGTGCACCAGTTACACAGTGGTGACTTCTTCGGGCGCCAGCGGTCGGCCTCGGCGGAGGCGATGATGTCCTTCCAGATCGACTCGATCTCGAACTGGGTGCGTTCGATGTCACTCATCGTGGGGTGAGACTTGAGGATGCTCTGCGACCCCAGGTACATGAGCTGGAGCGTGTGCACGAGCTCACCCGTGAGGCGATACTCGACGAGGGCGTAGAAGCCCATCTGGAAATGGGCCTCCCTGCCGTACTGGGGCTTGGGCTGCTTTCCGGTCTTGTAGTCGACCAGACGCTTCTCACCTCCCGGTGCGACATCGACGCGGTCGATGAAGCCCCGCAGCTCGAGGCCGTTGTCGAGCCGCGTGCGCACGTACTTCTCCGTCTCATCGGGCTCGAGGTGCTCCGGGAACTCGAGCCTGAAGTAAGACTGCAGCAGCTTGCCCGCAGTTGTGAAGAATGTCTCCTTCTCGCCTTCATCGCCGAAGATCTCGAGCACAGTTGGGTCCTTCTCGACGAGCTCGTCCCAGCTGGGACGAAGCAGGGCCTCGGCGACATCCTGCGTCCGCTGTGCCGCGGGAAGTTCGAAGAGCTTCTCAAGGACGGAATGGACGACGGTCCCTCTGAAAGCGGCCTGCGAAGGCGGTTCCGGAAGCTTGTCGATGCTGCGGAAACGAAATTTCAAGGGACATTGTACGAAGTCGTTGGCCCGTGAGGGCGAAAGACTGATCAGCTCGGCCATGTCACCACTGTAACGACTTGGTCTGACACGACGCGTGAGACCGCGGTGGCGAGCCTGTCGCTGATAGGCTGAGTGAACCCGACCCCAAGCTAGAGGAACTCCATCGATGGCCGCGAAAAAACACCAGACTGGTGCCTCTTCGGGCTTGCGCCTGGGCACTGTTCTCGGCGCCCCGGTGATCCTGGCCTGGTCATGGTTCCTCGCCGCTTTCGTGATCACGATTCTGTTCGCCCCGTGGGTGAATACCGTCCGGCCCGACCTCGGTGTCTGGGCCTGGTTCGTCGCGTTCGCGTATGCGGTTCTGCTGTTCGGTTCGGTCTTCCTCCACGAACTGGCGCACGGTGTCGCCGGACAGTTCTATGGACTCAAGGTCGCCGCGATCGAGCTCAATATCTGGGGCGGGTTCACCAGGTTCGAACCTCAGGCGGAGAATCCGCGTGACAAGGCCGCGCTGACCAGCTTCGTCATATCCATCGTCGGTCCGATCGTCAACATAGTCTTGGCCCTGTTGGGCTGGTGGTGTCTGAGCGCGGTCTCGCCGACTTCGGTTCCATGGCTCCTGCTCATCGCAGTGACATTCGCGAACGTCGCACTCGGTGCCATCAACCTCCTGCCCGGAATTCCGCTGGACGGCGGGTGGGCGCTGCAAGCCCTGATGTGGCGCCTGACAGGCTCGCAGTACCTGGGAACGATCGTCGCCAGCTGGGTCGGTCGAGTCATCGCAGTCGGCTTCATCGGCTGGTCCGTCATCACACCGCTGCTGGCAGGTGAGCGCCCCGACCCGCTGACCGTGGCGTGGATGTCGCTCATCGCCATCATGCTGTGGTTCTCCGCAGGGGACGCCGCGACTCATGCGAAGCGAGCACGGAAGATGGAGACCTACGACCTCTCGCAGGTCATCCAGCCTGCCATCGCAGCAACCTGGGACGCGGATCTGGCCGACACACTCGACTATGCGAACACGCTGGGCAATGCAAAGGAACGCACCCTCATCGTCGTCCTCGACCAGAAGGGCCTGCCCTACGGGCTCGTCGACAGGCATGCGGCAGCCGGTCGTCTGGCCGAGTCGCTGGACCAGGTCCCAGCAGGCGAAGTGGCCAGGCCGCTGGCCGGGTGGATCGGAGTCCCTAAGGACATCACGGCACCGCACCTGCTTGAGTCCCTGACTCATCGCCCGAAGGCGCAGTTCAGCCTGGTCATGGATGAGAACACTCTCGTCGGCGTCATCGATCTGCAGGAATTCTTCGACGAGCTGCTCGCAGCCTGAACCGGGTGTGCTGAGATACTTGTCATCAGCGTAGAGTGGACGCATCATGACTGAGGCAAGCCATACCGAACCCGACCGGGCCCTGAAGACCGGTGAGAAGATTCAGCTCACCGACCCCAAGGGCCGAATGCACACGATCGTGCTGGCTCCCGGAGAGCTGTTCCACACCCACAAGGGACTCATCGAACACGATGCCATCATCGGTCGCACCGAGGGAATCATCGTGGCGAACACCGGGGGCATCGACTTCCAGGTCTTCCGTCCGCGCTACGAGGACTTCGTCCTGTCCATGCCCCGCGGGGCAGCGGTGGTCTATCCCAAGGACTCGGGACTCATCGTCACCCTCGGCGATATCTTCCCCGGTGCAGTGGTCGTAGAAGCCGGCGTCGGTTCCGGGGCACTGTCGATGGCTCTGCTGCGGGCAGTCGGCCCCACAGGCAGGCTCCACTCGTTCGAACTCCGCGAGGAATTCGCCACCATCGCAGCCGGAAACATCGCAGACTTCTTCGATGGTCGACCCGAGAACTGGTCGGTCACGGTGGGAGATCTCTCCGATGAGCTGCCGCACTCCTACGAGGCGGGCACCGTCGACCGGGTCGTCCTCGACATGCTCACGCCATGGAACACACTGGATGCAGTCGCCACCGCGCTGGCACCCGGGGGAGTCGTCATCGCCTACGTTGCGACCGTCCCTCAGCTCTCCCGTTTCGTCGAAGCCCTGCGTGCCACAGACTGCTTCAGCGAACCGCAGTCCATGGAGGCCATGGTCCGAGGGTGGCATGTGGATGGGCTTGCAGTACGGCCCGACCACCGGATGATCGCGCATACCGGTTTCCTGGTCATCGCCCGCCGCATGGCACCCGGAGTGGCCCCGCTGGAGAAGAAGAAGCGACCACAGGGCACCCCGGCATCGACCGAAGACGTCGATGCCTGGACGAAGCCGGAAGTCACCGATGAAGCAGTCGGAGCCAGAGTCGCGCAGGGAAAGAAGCTGCGCCGCGTCATGCGTGAGGCGGGAAAACGGTTGAACCAAGAACCGACGACCCCCGAAGTCAACGACCGAGAGCCAGCCAGCCAAGCCTCGAACACCCCCGGGTCGAAGGAGGACCAATGACCGAAACCACGACCGAAGTCAAACGACTGCGCGAGGACACTGCGTCATTGCGCCAACAGCTCTTCAGCGCCGGGAAACGCAATGAAGCCCTGTCGAAGACCCTGCGTACAGCACGCGATGAGCTGAACCGGATCAAGGAGGAGGCCCGTCGACTGACGGAGCCGCCCAACAACTGGGGCACACTCATCGCTCTCGGTGAATCGGGGCTGAGCGCCGACGTCATCGTCGGCGGCCGCAGAATGCGCGTCGCCGTCGGACCCGAGGTGGAGCCGGCACACCTGCGCGCCGGTGCCGATGTTCTGCTCTCGGAAGGTCTTGTCATCATCGGGACCGGGTCCTTCGCCTCGGTCGGCTCCGTCGTCAATGTACGCGAATTCGTCGACGACACCCGGATCCTCGTCGGTGCTCCCGGCGACGACGAACAGGTCTTCATCCTCGGTGAGGACCTCGTCGATGCCGGCCTGCGCGTCGGCGATGCCGTGGTCGTCGATTCCCGCACACACTATGCCCTTGAGGTCGTTGAGAAGCCGGAGGTCTCTTCGCTTCTGCTCGAAGAGGTCCCGGACATCACCTACTCCGACATCGGTGGATTGGCCGATCAGATCGGCCAGATCAAGGACGCGGTGGAACTGCCCTTCGAGCACCCGCAGCTCTACACCGAGCATGGTCTCAAACCGCCGAAGGGCATCCTGCTCTACGGCCCTCCCGGCTGTGGCAAGACCCTGATCGCGAAGGCCGTGGCCAATTCTCTGGCCGACCGGACCGGTGCAGGTCAGTCCCGCAAGACCTACTTCCTCAATATCAAGGGCCCGGAGCTGCTCGACAAGTACGTCGGCGAGACCGAACGTCAGCTTCGTCTCATCTTCGCCCGGGCCAGGGAGAAAGCGTCGGCAGGATTCCCCGTGGTCGTCTTCTTCGACGAAATGGAGTCGCTGTTCCGCACCCGCGGTACCGGCAAGTCCTCGGACGTCGAGACGACAATCGTGCCGCAGCTGCTGACCGAAATCGACGGTGTCGAACAGCTCGACAACGTCATCGTGATCGGCGCATCGAACCGCGAAGACCTCATCGACCCCGCAATCCTGCGTCCGGGACGCCTGGATGTGAAGATCCGCATCGAACGTCCCGATGCCGATGCGGCTCGCGACATCTTCGAGAAGTACCTCACCGCAGAACTGCCCCTGCATGCAAGCGTGCAGACCGGTCATGAGACCCCCGCCGAGGGGGTGTCGGCCCTGATCTCGTTCTGCGTCGACCGCATGTATGCACTGTCACCGGAGAACGAATTCGTCGAGGTCACCTATGCCGACGCTACGAAAGAAGTTCTCCACTTCGCGGACTTCGCCTCTGGAGCCATGATCCACAACATCGTGGATCGGGCCAAGAAGAGTGCGATCAAATCGCTTCTGGAGACCGGTGAGCGCGGTCTTCAGCCGAAGCACTTCGAAGAGGCCATCGCTGAGGAATTCAGCGAGCACGAGGATCTGCCCAATACGACGAACCCCGACGAGTGGGCGCGGATCTCCGGTCGCAAGGGCGAGCGGGTGACACATCTGCGGATGATGCATCTGGATACGACGCGTGGAGCGCCTGTGGTTCCGCTGGAGAGGGATATCGCCGAGGTGTACCCGAACTCAGACCTGGTCTGAGCTGGTTCTCCGGTCCTTTCCGGTACTGATCAGCGGCGGTTTGCGGATCAGCGGCGGCGTCGGCGTGGGCTGGTGCTGCCGCCGGTCACGGCCGTGGCGATGAGCCGCCATCCGACCAGGGTGATGAGGTTGAGGGTGGCAGCGACGACGATGAATGCTCCTTGTGTTCCCGCGCCCGTGAGTGCACGGAGGACCATGCCTGCCAGCACAGTGATCGCCCACACTGCAGTTCCAGTCGCCAGTGGCGCAATCGGACGGTCCCAGACAGCCGACAGCAGCCAGGCGATGCCCAGTCCGGCCAGGAACGGCCACGCTGTGGTCAGGAGCCCCTGGGGATCGAAATTATGAGAATGTGTGTAATGACCGATGATGGTGAATAGGACAACCAGGATGAGGTCGACGATCAACGCGATCGGGAGATGAGATTTCTTCGCAGCCACGTCCCCGAGTCTAAACGTTAGAGGGAGTTCAGATGCTCAGTGTCCACCGTGTGATGGGTTCCGAAACCGAGTTCGGACTGAGCCAACCGGGCAATCCGGGAGCGAATCCGATGCGTGACTCGGCGCGTGTCGTCGACGCCTATGCGGGGCCGCGCGGACTGAAGTCCTCACAGAACTTCTGGGACTTCGCCACCGAATCGCCACTCGCGGACGCACGCGGCTTCTTCATGAACGTCGCCGACGCCGACATCTCCCAGCTCACCCACATGCCTCAGGAATCCGTGGAAGCACAATACCTCGCCAATGTCGTGACCGAGAACGGCGCCCGCTACTACGTGGACCATGCCCACCCCGAATACTCTTCACCGGAGGTGCTGACTCCGCGTGATCTCGTCACCTTCGATCGTGCGGGAGACATGGTGGCGTTGGCCTCGGTGCGCAGCCTGGAGGCCACGGACGAACCCGTCAACCTCTACAAGAACAACACCGATTCGAAGGGGTCCTCCTACGGCACCCACGAGAACTACCTCGTTGATCGGGCAGTGGATTTCGACGACCTCGTCTCCGGATTGATCCCGTTCTTCGTCAGCAGGCAGATTCTCTGCGGGTCCGGACGCGTGGGCATCGGACGCGAAGGTGAGACTGCGGGCTTCCAGATCTCCTCGCGCGCTGACTTCTTCGAAGCGCAGGTGGGACTCGAGACCACCCTGCGCAGGCCCATCGTCAACACCCGCGACGAACCCCACGCCGATCCGGCCAAATATCGTCGGCTGCACGTCATCATCGGCGATGCCACAATGGCCGAGCCGGCCACGCTGGTCAGGTTCGGGTCGACCTCCCTCGTGCTCGGCCTCATCGAGGCAGGACTCGTCCCCAAGCTCGAACTCGCCGATCCGATGCAGGCCCTGTGGGACGTCAGCCATGATCTGAGTCTGAGCACGAAGCTGCCCATGTCCGACGGCACCTCGATGACGGCTCTCGAGATCCAGGACACCTACTACTCGGCCTGCTTCGAACACGCCGGCGATGACGCGGACACCACTGAGGTTCTCAGCGAATGGAAGCGATTCCTCGACGGTTTGGCCACCGACCCACGCAGCCTGTCCGACTCCATCGACTGGATTGCCAAATGGGTGCTGCTCGAAGGCTACCGGAAGAAGGAGAACCTTGACTGGGACCATCCGAAGCTCGCGCTCATCGACGTCCAGTACCACGACGTTCGGCCCGAGAAGGGTCTGTTCTACAAGCTTGAGAAAGCCGGACGGATCCGCCGGCTGACGACCGATGGTGAAGTCGAGAAGGCCGTGGTCTCCGCGCCCGACGGAACCCGGGCCTACCTGAGATCACTGGCCGTGACCCGATTCTCGGACTCACTGGTGGCAGCGAGCTGGGACTCGCTCGTCCTCGACGCCGGAGAGTACGGAATCGTGCGTCTGCCGATGAGCGAACCGCTCAAAGGAAACCGTGAACTCCTCGAGGTCAGACTGGCTGAAGTGCACGACTCACAGGCACTGCTGCAGGCACTGGGAGTGGATAGACTGAAAACGACGAACGATGAAAGAGGTGCGAAATGAGTTCGCAGGAACAGGTTCAGAGAGACCATTCGGCCGGCGGGGGAGAACCACCCGCCGAACCGCCGGAGGCCGTGCAGGGTCAGATCAACACACAGAACGTGGATTCGATCCTCGATGAGATCGACGGAGTCCTCGAATCGAACGCAGAGGAGTTCGTGCGCAACTTCGTCCAGAAGGGCGGCCAATGAGATGTCAGGATTCTCTCCTGCATTTCTGAGTTCGACGAGCAATTCGTTCATCGAACTCGCCCGAGCCGTGGCGCCCGAAGCGCTGCCGACCACGGCCGGGCATGATCTGGGGCATCTGGCTCCGGAGGGCACGACGATCATCTGCTTCCGCACCGCCACGGGCATCCTCATGGCAGGAGATCGGCGCGCGACGATCGGGAACATGATCGCCTCCCACTCCATGGAGAAGGTGCGACCAGCCGACGATTTCTCGGTCATCGGCATCGCCGGAACCGCGGGACTCGCGCTCGATCTCATCCGTCTCTACCAGCTCGAACTCGAACACTACGAGAAGATCGAAGGTGCACGCCTGTCGTTGGGAGGCAAGGCCAACCGTCTGGCGTCGATGCTGCGCGGAAACCTGAGCTTGGCCATGCAGGGGTTGTCTGTTGTTCCGCTCTTCGCTGGCGTCGACGAAGCGACTCCCGCTGGGCAGATCTTCAGCTTCGACGTCACCGGCGGCAAATACGAAGAGCATCGATTCCATTCGATCGGCTCCGGATCCGGCTACGCACGTGGGGCGCTGAAGAAGCTGTGGCGGCCCGACCTTCATACCGATGCTGCGATCTCGGTGGCTGTTGAAGCCCTCTTCGATGCCTCTGATGATGACTCGGCCACCGGTGGCCCTGATTTCGTCAGGCAGATCGCTCCGACGATCTTCACCGTCGACCTTGAGCACGGGGTCGTCGAGATCCCTTCGGCCGACGTGATGTCGATTGCCATTGAGGTCAGCGATCGTCGGACCAGAAAGGCACAGTCATGAATGAGGCACGCCCATGAGCCAGGCACCGTTCTACGTCTCACCCGAACAGCTGATGAAGGACCGGGCCGACTTCGCCCGCAAGGGCATTGCCCGGGGTCGGTCGGTCGTGGTGCTGCGCTACGACGAAGGCATCCTCCTTTTGGCAGAGAATCCTTCTCCGACGCTGCACAAGATCGCCGAGATCTACGACCGCATCGGCTTCGCCGCAGTCGGCAAATACAACGAGTTCGAGACGATGCGCCAAGCCGGTGTGAGGTACGCGGACCTGCGAGGATATTCCTACCACCGCAGCGATGTCACCGCGCGGGGGCTGACGAACGCATACGCGCAGACGCTGGCCGGGGTCTTCACGACGGAGTCGAAGCCCTTCGAAGTCGAACTCGTCGTCGCTGAACTCGGACTCACCGCCGAGACCGATCAGCTCTACCGGCTCAGCTACGACGGCTCCGTGATCGATGAGACCGAACATGTGGCGATCGGGGGACAGGCCGATGACATCACAGCAACGCTGAAGGACCTGTCCACCTCGGTGCTGCCGCTGCGAGAGGTCTTCGACCATGGTGTGCGCGCTCTTGCCACCGCAGCATCCGGCACAGTGCCGACCCAGGACCTAGAGGCAGCCGTGCTCGACCGGAATGCGAGTGGACACCGTACATTCAAGCGACTCAGTGACGCCATGATGGCGCAGCTGCGGGAGGACTGATGGCCAGAATCTACGGACTCGAGACCGAATACGGGCTTGCCCATTCGGCAGGAGAGGGTGACCGACGCATCGGTCCGGAGGAGATCGCACGCTATCTGTTTCGACCCATCGTCGAATGGGGACGTTCCTCGAACGTGTTCCTGCCCAACGGTTCCCGGCTCTACCTCGACGTCGGCTCCCACCCCGAATATGCCACCGCCGAATGCGATAATCTCAGCGATCTGCTCACACAGGACCGCGCGGGTGAGTCCTTGATGATCGACCTGCTGAATCATGCACAGACGAGCATCGAGGCCGATGGACTCGGCGGCCGCATCCACATGGTCAAGAACAACACAGATGCGGCGGGGAACTCCTACGGCTCCCATGAGAACTTCCTCATCCGCCGCAATCTCGATTTCAACCGTCTGACCACGGTGCTGCTTCCCTTCCTCGTCTCCAGACAGCTGCTGGTGGGCGCCGGTGCCATCATCCCCGCGCAGTCGTCCTTCCAGCCCGACGTCGAGGCGAACCGAGCAGACATGATGTTCGGACTCTCGGCACGTTCTGATGTGATGTGGGAGGGACTGTCCTCAGCCACGACCCGTTCACGCCCGATCATCAACGCTCGAGACGAACCGCACGCAGATGCGGAGAAATATCGTCGTCTCCATGTCATCGTCGGTGATTCCTCGATGTCGACAGCCACCTCGGCGCTCAAGATCGGCTCGGCCGTGCTCATGCTCGACCTCATCGAACAGGGTGCACGCATCCCGGAACACGGTCTGCGCCACGCCGTGCGCGACATCCGCCTCGTTGCCAGGGACCTCACCGGGTCGGTGCAGCTCGAGCGCACGGACGGGACGACGATCACACCGCTGAACCTGCTCACCGACTACCGCGACCGTGCTCAGGTCCTCGTGCAGAAGGGAGACCACAGCCTCGGCGACGATGGGATGGCCGAATACGTCATCGACCTGTGGACCCGGATGCTCGAGGCGATTGCAGCCCAGGACTTCTCCGCAGTCGACCACGAGATCGATTGGGTGATGAAGAAGACGCTCATCGACCGGGCGATGGCCCGCGGCATCGACGATCTCACGGATCCGCGGATCTCTCGCCTCGACATCGCCTATCACGACATCACACCCGACACCGGTCTGTTTCCCAAGCTGGAACGCACAGGTTTGGCGAAGAACCTGGTCACGCCCGAAGCACGCGAAAAGGCGAAAGACGTCCCTCCGGCGTCCACCCGGGCAGCCATCCGCGGAGAATTCGTCCGTGCCGCCCATGCCGCACGCCGTGACTACACCGTCGACTGGGTGCATCTGCGACTCAACGACGAATCCGGCCGTGCCGTGGCGCTGAAGAACCCCTTCGAGTCCACGCACCCACAGGCTGAAGCTCTCATCGCGGGCCTGTAAGATCTCAGTGATCTGGTCTTGAACGAAAGGAACCACGTGCGCACCAAAGTGCTCGCCGTCATCGCGGCCGCCACACTTCTGCTGTCCGCCTGCGGACAGGGCGAGGAGGCGGAGGACACGACAAGCGCCCCGCCCTCAGTCTCGGCCGAGGACGCGAAGTCGACCAGCCTCGACGACATCACGGTCGAAGGCAAAGTAGGTGAGAAGCCGAAGGTCAGCTTCGACGCACCCCTGGTCGTCGACAAGACCGGAGACACCGTCATCAGCGAGGGCAAGGGCGACAAGGTCGCAGACGGTGAGCAGGTCACCGCACAGATGACCCTGGTCTCGGGCACGACCGGCAAGCAGATCGAGTCGAGCTACGATTCGAAGTCACCGGCCGGGTTCCCGATGGACAAGAGCCAGATCTCGGAGCAGCTCTACAGTGCACTCTTGGACACGAAGGTCGGATCGCGCGTGCTCATGTCGCTCAACGGCAGTGCGCAGGAGGGCCAGCCGGCGCAGACCCTTGTCTACGTCATCGACATCGAGAAGACGACGAAGCCCCTGACCCGCGCCGAAGGCAAGAAGGTCGATCAGTCGAAGAACCCCGTGACGGTGAAATGGGCCGACAACGGTGAACCCTCGATCTCGAAGCCGAAGGGCAAGGCTCCGAAGGAACTCGAATCGTATACCACGATCGAAGGTGAAGGACCGAAGGTCAAGGAGGGCCAGAGCGTGGCCGTGCACTACTCCGGTTGGCTCTGGGACGACAATTCGAAGTACTTCGACTCAAGCTGGCAGGATGGACGCGGACCCTTCGCCGTCGACCCCGTCGGCCAGGCTCAGGTCATCGATGGTTGGAACGAAGGCCTTGTCGGTGCAAAGGTCGGCAGCCAGATCGTCCTCGTCATCCCACCCGACAAGGGATACGGAGAACAGGGCAGCCCGCCGAACATTCCGGGCAATGCCTCCCTCGTATTCGTCATCGACGTCCTCTCGGCCCAAGGCTGAGGACCTCTCGGCCCACGGCTGAGAACACAGACACCACAGAACTACGACTTAAGGAGACACCATGAGCAAGCAGAAACCAGTCGTCGATTTCCCCGGGACTGAGGCTCCGACCGAGCTGTTCATCGTCGATGACATCATCGGTGACGGCGCCGAGGCTGGTCCCGGCAACACCGTGAGCGTGAACTACGTCGGCATCGCCCATTCGACCGGTGAAGAGTTCGACGCCTCCTACAACCGCGGCACCCCGCTCGAGTTCCGCCTCGGCTCCGGCATGGTCATCTCCGGTTGGGACCAGGGCATCCAGGGCATGAAGGTCGGAGGCAGGCGCACCCTGCAGATTCCTCCGCACCTGGCCTACGGCGACCAGGGCGCCGGCGGCGTCATCAAGCCCGGCGAATCCCTGATCTTCGTCTGCGATCTGGAGAACGTGCGCTGAGACGCCAGCAGTGAATCGGCTGCCGAGGCTCAGCTCTCGGCAGCCAATCTGCCCGCCGCGGCAGCAGCGAGAAATGCTGCTGCATCGGCGGGCAGTTTTCGTCCCATCGTCGACAGGCCCACCGGCGAGGACTTGAGGCCTGCCCACAGGCCCTCCAGGCTGACACTGACCTGATCATGCATGTGCAGCATCGGCAACTGTGCGGCTGCGACCTCGGCCACGACGGAAGGGTCGGTGTCCATCTCACGACGGTCAGCCTCGGCGAGGGTGGAGAAGTCCGGGACCGGAATCGTCATCCCGGGGCGGGCGATCTCGGCCAGCGAGGTCAGAGAATGATGGGAGACTCCGAAATGCCTGCCGCGGGCATCGGCATTGGACATGCGCAGGACACCGACAGGGGTCCCATTCAGCAGAGCGGCCGCATTGAGGTGCTCACCGGTGACGAGGCCGGAATATCCGTATTTGGTTCCGGTTCCCAGATTTCCCGGTCCCTGCGCGACGATGGCGATATCTGCACCGAGGACATGCCTGGCGGCGAGCAGACCCGTGTGAATCGTCACAGCCTCAAGATCGGCGCCCCAGGATTGGCCGGTGCTGATGGTTCCGTGCAGCCAGCCTGCGTCCTTCAGCCCGGCCGCGGCCTGGGAGAAGCTGGCGGGCAGAGCCGCACCGTCGCTGAGGACATAGGCGATGCGAAGTTCGGGATTGACCGTGCGGATGCCGGCGATGATGGCGGGAAGTGCCGAATGCAGATCCGCGACGAGCACAGGCATCCCACCCAGAGACTCTTCCCTGGCCAGGGTCTCATGGTGTTCAGATTCCTGATCGTCGACGCCGAGGACCATCGTCTGCAGGGGGGAGTAGCGGTCCTTGACCAGATGCCCTGGCCTCTCGGGCGGGTCGGTCGGCAGTGCATCGGGCAGAGCCACAACGAGACCGAAACCTCCGGTGCCCAAGCGTTTGGCCAGAGCCGAGACATTGAGCAGGACTGTGTCCCCGACCTGCGGATGTCCGACGGCCTCGGTATAGGCGACCGCCTTGATGCTGGTGATCGTCGTGCCCGGCAGCACCTGGTCAATATCGGCTTCGACCTCTGTGTATCCTGGCCGGGTGGAGCGAATCGTGGTCACGGTTCCTCTGCGCCAATGAATCATGGTCTTAAGACTATCGCCCGCATTAGGTTACGGTGGAATTGTGAATACACCCCGCCCCAGCAGACAGAGGCAGCAGACGGAACGTCTGATGAACCTGCTGATCGCTCTGAGAGCCGCCCGCGGATGGGTCTCGCGGAAGACCCTGATGAGTGCCATCGACGGCTACGCGGGACTTGATGACATCGCCTTCGACCGCAAGTTCTCCCGCGACAAGGAGCTTCTGCGGCATATGGGGATCACGATCGCCACTCGCGCCGAACATGACGCCTATTCAGATGTGGGAGAGACGGGCTACCGGATCTCCGCCGATGACTACGCGATGGATGACGTAGAGCTCACTCCCTCCGAAGCGGCTGCTGTGGCGGTTGCCGCACAGTTCTGGTCCGACACCGAACTCGGTGAGTCCAGTGCGCAGGCGCTGACGAAGCTGCGCGCCCTGGGCATCGACCTCACCGAGGCAGGACCTGGGCATGTCGAAGCCAATCAGGGGCCTGCGGCACGAAAGCTGGGCAGTGCGAACTTCGCCACAGCCCTCCACCACATCAACGCCCGTGAGGCGATCAGCTTCAAGTACCACAAGCCCGGGCAGAGCCCTCGTAAGGTCAAGCTCGAACCCTACGCGCTGCTCAGCCGCGGTGACCGGGTCTACCTGCTGGGCCACGACATCGACCGGCAGGCCCAGCGCACGTTCCGACTCTCCCGGGTCGAGGGCAAACTGGCGAAGCTCGGCGGACGGGACCCTGGCGACTATGACATCCCCGCTGACTTCGCCCCACATGTGGCACTGAGCTCGAGCACGGAGATGGCGGTCGTCGCCGAGGCGAAGCTGCGCATCCGCGCCCACCGTGCGGACCCGCTGCGCCGACGACAGGTGCGCACGGAGGATGATGCCGTGATCATCGAGTTCACCGATGCCGCATCCCTGGCCGCAGAGATCGTGAGTTTCGGCACCGCCGTCGAGGTGCTCTCCCCGGTCGAACTGGCCCAGGCTGTCGAGGACCGACGGCACGCAGTCAGAGAGTCCCTCGAACGACTCGGAGGTCGTAATGTCCTCAGCGCGTGAACGACTCACCCGGCTGCTCAGCCTGGTCCCGTATCTCGATGCCCATCCGGGGGCCGACCTTGAGGAGACGGCGGACTATTTCAACATCGATTCGGACACTCTCATCGATGACCTGCAGCTCCTGTTCGTGACAGGTCGCCCCGGCCACATGCCCGATGACCTCATCGACGCCAGCTGGGAGGGCGGGAAGATCTACATCTCCAATGCTGAAGAGGTCTCCGTCCCTGTCCGACTCAGCGCCGAAGAGGCGGGAGTCCTCGTCCTGGCCCTCGAACTCATCGACACCCTGCCCGGGCTCGACACCGAGGCGGTGCGCACGGCAGCGTCGAAGCTGCGCCTGGCTGCGGGGGAGAACCTCCACACACCTGTCGAGGTCAGCCCGATCCCCGCGGACGAAGAGCTCATGGCGTTCCTCAAACAGGCGATCGCTACGGAAGCGGCGGTCGAGATCGACTACTACGTCGGTTCCCGAGATGAACTGACCCGGCGGATCATCGCCCCCAGCAGGCTGGTGCCCGGGGCGGACTGGTACCTGGATGCCTGGTGCTATGCCGCTCAGGCTCCTCGCCGTTTTGCCCTGAGCAGCATTCGCTCCTGGATTCCGGCTGCACATCCGCCGCTGACCGTCAGCACCGCGCAGTCGAGTCCACGGGAAGTCACCATGACGCTGTCGGCAGCGGGCGCATGGCTCGCGGATGAACTCGAGTTGAGCGAGCGTGAATACTTCGCCAATGGTGAGCCTAGTGTGCGAATCAGATTCCTGGTCCACTCCGTGGACTGGTTGAGTCGATTCCTGCTGTGCCATGCCGACGTCATCACCGATATCGACGACAGTGAAGCAGTGGACGCCGCACTGACGCGGCTGGGCTGAGGCCGGTCGCGACACATCGCCCCAGCCGTGCGGCGAGGATGAAAGGCACAGCCACACGGCGTAGAATCTTTCAGAGCAGACAATAGTCAAGGAGTCCCCATGAAACCGAGTTTCGTGCAGATCGCGATCGTGATCCTCATCATCGTGATCATTTTCGGCGCACCCAAGCTGCCGGCGCTGGCCAGAAGCCTGGGTCAGTCGATGAAGATCTTCAAGTCAGAGGTCAAGGACCTCCGTGATGATGACGAGCCCAAGAAGACCGAACCTGGCGAGCTCAACCGCGAGGCAGGGGAGAACGACACCTCGTCGACCGCGGAGGCTGCCCGAAAGCCTGAGCACCCTGCACAGGAAAAGCAGGATCCGCAGTCTCGCGAGACGTGAAAGAGCAGCACGACCGGCGATCGTCTTCGGCACGTAAGAAGAACCCTGAGCGGAAGATGCCCGTTGTCGGGCACCTCATCGAGCTCCGGAATCGTCTCCTTGTCGCGGCGATCGCGATCGCCCTCGGTGCCGTCGCCGGATGGTTCCTCTACGATCCGGTCCTCGACATTCTGCAGGAGCCGATTCGTGGCATCCGTGCCTCGGGCGACCGGACGGCTGAGATCAACTTCGCAGGAGTCGCCTCCCCGTTCGATCTGAAGATCAAACTGTCGTTCTTCATCGGCATCTTCCTGTCCTGCCCGATCTGGCTCTACGAAGTCTGGGCATTCATCGTTCCGGGGCTGACGAAGAAGGAGAAGCTCTACTCGCTCGGCTTCCTCGGTGCTGCGATTCCACTGTTCCTCGCGGGATCGACCATGGCCTTCTTCGCCCTTCCCAATGCAGTCAAGGCGCTGACATCGTTCACCCCGGCTGGTGGTACGAACATCATCCCGGCGCAGGACTACCTGAGCTTCGTGATGGTCATCATCGTGGTCTTCGGTCTGGCGTTCGTTCTTCCGGTGCTCATGGTCGGACTCAACATGATGGGCATCCTCTCGGCCGGACGGATCCAGAAATCCTGGCGGGTGATCGTGATGATCGTGTTCCTGTTCGCGGCCATCGCCACCCCCACTCCCGACGCAATGTCGATGTTCTTCCTCGTGATTCCGATGATGACGCTGTTCTGTGCGGCATGGGTGATCTGCGTGTTCAGCGACCGGAGACGTAAGAAGAGGCTCATCGCGCAGGGCCTGTGGGTCGACCCCGACGAACCGATTGACTGAGAGAAGCATGACTGAATCCGTGAGCCCGCTCGACCCCTCGGCAGATACTGAGCCATTGAGTCCTGCGGCGGCCTATGCCGACTATCGAGATAGGACGAAGAAGGCGCAGACCCCCTTGGGGCGGTTCGCGGCCAGGACCGACTTCGAACTCGACGACTTCCAGCTCGAGGCGTGCACGCAACTGCAGGAAGGCAAGGACGTCCTCGTCACTGCGCCCACCGGTGCCGGCAAGACTCTGATTGCGGAATTCGCTGTCGAGCTGGCTAGGGACGAAGGCAAACGGGTCTTCTACACCACCCCGATCAAGGCGCTGAGCAACCAGAAGTTCAACGACCTCATGGAAGTCCATGGTGTCGACAACGTCGGGCTGCTCACTGGTGACACCTCGATCCGGCGTGATGCGCCGATCATCGTCATGACCACAGAAGTCCTGCGCAATATGCTCTACAACGACCTGTCGGGACTCTCCGACCTCGGATTCGTCGTCCTCGACGAGGTTCACTACCTCGCCGATCGTTTCCGCGGACCCGTGTGGGAAGAGGTGATCATCCACCTGCCGGACCGGGTGCAGATGGTATCGCTGTCGGCGACCGTGTCCAACGTCGAGGAGTTCGGTGCATGGCTGCGTGAGGTGCGTGGGCCCACAACCGTCATCTCCACCTCTCACCGTCCGGTGCCGCTGGTCAATCATGTCCTCGTCGGCCACCGTATGTATGATCTGTTCACTCACCACGACTCCGACCGGATCGATCCCGCCCTCAACCATGCCACCCGGACCCATGGTGGGCCCCGCTCGAGGCGCGAACGAGCCACCCGTGCCCGGTTCCGCAGGCCCAGCCGAACCCAGGTCGTGTCCTCTCTGGCAGAGACCGGGATGCTGCCGGCGATCATGTTCATCTTCTCCCGAAATGCCTGCGACGAGGCGGTGGAGCAGTACCTGGCCTCGGGATTCGACCTGAACTCCCGTGAAGAGAAGGTCATCGTCAATGCCGCACTGGAAAAGCTGCGCGATGAGCTGGCCAGCGAGGACCTTGGCATCCTCGGATTCCACTCATTCAGGGAAGGTCTTCTGCTGGGAGTCGCCGCCCACCACGCGGGGATGATCCCACAGTTCAAACAGCTCGTCGAGGAACTCTTCTCCCAGGGCATCATCAAGGTCGTCTTCGCCACCGAAACCCTGGCACTGGGCATCAACATGCCTGCACGCACGGTCGTCCTCGAGAAGCTCGTGAAATTCAACGGTGAGGCCCACGTCTCGATCACACCGGGGGAGTACACCCAGCTGACCGGACGTGCCGGGCGCCGCGGCATCGACAAGATCGGCCACTCCGTCGTCATCTGGCACCCCAGCTTCGAAGTCAATGAGATCGCAGGACTCGCCTCCAACCGCTCCTACGCGCTCAATTCTGCGTTCGGACCCACCTACAACATGACGGCGAACCTGCTGTCGCGGATGAGCTCGGCGGAGGCAGCGAAGGTCCTTGAGACCTCGTTCGCACAGTTCCAGGCCGACAAGGCCGTCGTGGGCCTGGCGAAGAAGGTGCGGAAGAACGAAGCGACGATCGGAGCCTATGAGAAGTCGATGCAGTGCGAGCTCGGGGACTTCGCCGAGTATGCGCGTCTGCGGCAGGCCATCAGCGATACCGAGAAGCAGGAGACTCGCACCAAGTCGAAGAACCGGCAACGTGAGATCGTCGAGTCGCTGAGTACACTCAAGGTCGGCGACGTCGTCACCCTGCCCGCGAAGCGAGTTGAGGGCACTGCCGTCATCATCGCGCCCATGAGCTCCCGCGACGGAGGTTCGCGGCTGCCGACGGTCCTGACCGAACAGGGCAAAGTCTGGCACCTGCGCCCCCACGAGGTGACCGAACCGCTGGCGGCGCAGGGCCGGGTCCGTGTGCCGAAGAAGTTCAATCACCGGCAGGCGGGGGATCGGAGGCAGCTGTTGGGCATCCTCAACGATGCCAAACACGATGGCAAGGTCGATCCAGGGGCCCGATGGGAATCCTCACCCGGTGCTTCTGGTGTCAGCTCGAGTGTGTCGGAGATGACCGCGCAGCTGCGAGCCCATCCCTGCCACGAGTGCCCGGACCGCGAGATGCACGCCCGGTGGGCCAACCGAGCAGCCAAACTGGTCAAGGAGAACGATTCGCTCATCGCCCGGATCGAAGGCCGAACGACGTCGATCGCTCTCGTGTTCGAACGAGTTCAGGATGTCCTGCGCACGCTGGGCTTTGATCCCGAACAGTCCGATATGCTGCGTCGGATCTACGGGGAGCGCGACCTGCTGGTGGCGCTGACCATTCGCTCGGGACTGTGGGACAACCTCGTCGAACCTGAACTTGCAGCATTCGCCTCGTGCTTCGTCTTCCAATCCCGGCGCGGTGACACCCTCCATCCGGAGCGTGCCCCGAGCCGCGACCTCAAGGTCAACGGAGATGAAGCAGTGACGATCTGGCGCAAGCTGTTCCAACTTGAGGAGCAGCACGCCCTGTCCACGACGCAGGAACCCGACAGAGGACTATTCAAGCCGATGTACCGCTGGACTGAAGGCAAGAACCTTGCCGACTCCCTGCGCGGCACGGACATCGCAGCCGGAGACTTCGTCCGATGGGCCAAGCAGAGCCTTGACCTGCTCGGTCAGGTCGCGGAGGTGGCCGAACCGGAGACTGCGGTGCGCATTCGTCGGACAATCGAAGCGATCCGCCGTGGAGTCGTCGCCGACTCCTGATCGGCAGATCGGTCCGGACTCAGCAGCGAGATCTGGTTGAGCAACAGAATCTGGTTCAGCGCTTGACCTTCTTGACGATGTTCTCGATGTCGGAGCCGAACGCGCTCTCCGTGGTCAGGTAGGTCCACGTCGACGACGGACGCTTGAGCCCGTGCGATTCCAGATCGATTCCGGTCTCCGTGAACTCTGCCTCTTCGACCGTCGACGCTGAATCCTCGATGACGTCGGACCAGAACGAGGAGAAGACGCGGATGGACTCCGTGTTGAACGCCTCATGCGGCTTTTCACGTGCAAAGGTGCGCAGATGGATGCCCTCACGCAGATCGTTGAGGAAGGCGAGGTGGTCGACCCAGCGTGCGTCGAGATGGAACAGCATCACTTCGCGCAGCGTCGCGTCGACGAGCTCCTGCGAATGCTCGACCGCCAGATCCTCCGCCACATCGCCGAGGCGCCCCTTGAGTTCGTTGATGGCCTCATCATCGACGCGCAGCTCTTGGCGTCGAGCGAGGACGAGGTCACGCTGCTTGGCCATGAGCTCATTGAACTTCCAGGTGTCGCGATGCAGTGCCGTGTTCTGACCTTCAGCGACGCGCTGGGCGTGTTCGACGAGACTCAGCGCCCGCTTCGACTCGATCCACCCGGTCTCATCTCCTTCGGAGACGAAACGTTGGATCTCCGGGACACGGGTCAGCAGCTCATCTTCAAGGCTGGTGAAGAACACGGATGTTCCCGGATCGCCTTGACGTCCGGCGCGACCGCGCAGCTGATCATCAAGACGTGAGGACAGGTATCGTCCGGCACCGATGACCAAGAGCCCGCCGGCATCGGCAACGCTGTCATCGGCCAGGCGGATATCGGTGCCGCGTCCGGCCATCTGGGTCGACACCGTCACCGCACCGGGGGCACCGGCAGCCGCGATGACCTCAGCCTCGAGCGAATCGTCCTTGGCATTGAGAACCGCAACATCGATCCCGCGTTCGGTCAGCCGAGCCGCCAGCGATTCGCTTTCCGCCACCGAGGAGGTGCCGATGAGCACGGGACGATCCTTGGCATGGTTGTCGGCGACCTCGTCGACGATCGCGCGTTCCTTCGACTCCTGATACGTGTAGAGCCTGTCAGGTTCGTCGTTGCGGATGACGGGCAGGTGCGTGTCGACGGGGACGATCTCAAGGTTGTAGAACTCGCGCAGGTCATCGCCGACAGCCAACGCGGTTCCCGTCATACCGCAGACGGTCTCGTAGCCGTGGATGAGCTCTTCGACGGTCATCTGATCGAGGATCTCACCGCTTTCAGTGGTGCCGACGCCTTCCTTGGCCTCGACCGCTGCCTGCAGTCCGTCTGGCCAACGCTGCAGTTCGGCCACACGCCCACGGGAAGCCGAGATAAGTTTGACCCGTCCGTCGACGACGAGATAGTCGACATCACGCTTGACCAGGGACTTCGCATACAACGCCAGGTTGACCGCGGCGAGATCGGACGCGTCTTCACCGAAGAGCTCGACATCGAGTTCAGCTTCGACGCGATTGATTCCCTCGTCTGTGAGCGAGACCGCCTGATGATCCGGGCTGATCTCGTAATCGACGCCGGGCTCGAGGGTCTCGACGAGTGCCGCGATCGCAGCGTTGGCGTCTTCGACACTGGCCGATCCGGCGAGGACGAGGGGGACACGTGCTTCGTCGATGAGCACAGAGTCAGCTTCGTCGACGATGACGACATCACGATCCGGGACGCGAATCTGGTCGTCATCGGTGACGAAACGATCGCGCAGCACGTCGAAGCCGACCTCCGTCACGGAAGCATAGAGAACCTCAGCACCATAGCTCTCGCGTCGCTCGGACTCACTCTGAGTACCGGAGATCGATGCTGACTGAACACCGAGGAGGTCGAAGAGGGGCTTCATCCAGGTCCGGTCGCGAACAGCGAGGTAGTCGTTGACGCTGACTACGTGTACTCGACGACCCTGCAGAGCATAACCGGCCGCAGCGAGAGCGCCGACGAGGGTCTTGCCCTCACCGGTGGCCATCTGCACGATATTCGCCTGCAGCAGTCCCACCAGGCCCTTGATCTGCGTGTCATAGGCGCGCTCGTCGAGAGACCGTTCGGCAGCCTCACGAGCCAACGCACAATAGCGAATGAGGTTGTCCTGCGTGGAGCCTGAGGTGAAGATGTCGGCAGCGGCCTCTGTCAGCTCGCTATCATCCATCTTCGCGTACTCACGACTCGCGGCCGCCATATCGTCAGCGGCCTTATCGAACCATCCCGTGGCTTTGTCGGCCTGTGCGCCGGGTCGGTTGAGCAGTCGTGAAAAGAAACCCATTATCGTCCTTCGTCGAGTGATGGTCGCAATTGATTCTATCGTTCAGGCCATGGGCCAGGAGCCATCGACGACGGCCTCGGCGTTGCCCTTTCTGCGCAACCAAGACTGCAGGTCAGCGGCCTGAGCGCGTTTCCAGTCGCCCTGGGCGGCCATGATATCGGCCCGAGTGAGATTCGCGATTTCCTCCGAGCTCTCGGCCAATGCTCGGGAAATGTCCAGGGCGGCAAGGGCATCCGCTGCGGCATCGTGGGCGTCGAGCAGGGTTACCTTCCAACGTTTGGCCGTCTCCGTGAGAGTCCGTTTGCCACGACGGAACTGCTCGATGCGCTTGTCCAGGACAAATGTATCGACGATCGTCGGCAGCAGTGCCGCGAAGTCGATATGGGGCTGATGGCGTTTGACTTCGGCCGCCATGACGCTGAGGTCATAGACGATATTGTGGCCGACGACGACGGCGCCTTCAGATCTGAGATCCGACAAGACCGTGCAGAGCTCGGCGATCACCTCTGACACCGGAGCGCCGTTGGCTTGGGCGAATTCGGTGGTGATTCCATGAACAGCTCGCGCCGGTTCGGGAATTTCGACGCCGGGGTCGGCGAGCCAGGTGCGTGAATTGTCGACGGATTCGACGAATGCAGCAGTCACGATCCTGGCAGTCGACGGGTCGACACCGGTCGTCTCGAGATCGAAACCGACCAGCCGCGACTGCGACCAGGAATCAGCGGCGGATAAGCTCGGAACCGGCGCGGCCGCAGGCTGAGCAGCAGGCGCCTGGATCGGAGTGATCGTGCTTGTGCCGGTGGCCATGGGGAAGGATTGTCCCGATGCCTTCGGGCCGGATTCTGTGTCGGCGCTGCCGAGGGCGGCGATGAGATTGTCGACCGAACGGCGGATATTCTGACCACGGGCTGCTGTCTCCACCGCAGGGCGATCGAGCTCGCCGGGTATGGAGTCGAGATCGAGCCCATGCGCGACGTCGGTCAGGCACCGCATGACCTCAACGGTCTTGTAGAGCGTGTCCTCCTCTTCGATCAGCGTGGCCGCTCGTTTGGGGCTGAGACCACCGGTCTTCACACCGGCCTTTGCGGCCTTGATGACCGATGCGAGGGAACCGAAGTTCGCGAGCAGCGTCGCGGCGGTCTTCTCTCCGATCCCCGGTGCGCCAGGCAGACCGTCCGAGGGATCGCCGCGCAACGCGGCGAGCTCACGGTATCGGGTTCCATCGGGCACACCATAGGCCTCGGGCAGATCTGCCTGGGTGATGGCCTCCCACTCTCCGCCCTTACGCGGTCGAAGCACACTGACGTCTGCGGCCTCATCGATGAGTGCGAGCAGATCACGATCGGGGGAGACGATGACCACAGGGGTGCGCGACTGGGCGGCCATAGTCGCGATCACGTCATCGGCTTCGGTCCCGTCCACCTCGGCGATGGGGATTCCTGCGGACTGAAGAACGCGAGTCATGATCGGCAGCTGCACGGCCAGCTCGGGTGGGATCTCAGTGCCTGCTTCGGCATCTTTGACCCGGGCCGCTTTGTATTCGGGCATGATCGCGGTTCGGAAGGCGGGTCGCCAATCCGCGTCCATGGTCGCCACAACTCGCGGGGAGTCGAATCGGCGAATCATCTGGGCTATCGCGTCGAGGACGCCGCGCACGGCGTTGACCGGCTGGCCGTCGTCATTGACGATCGAATCAGGGACCGAGTAGAAGGCACGGTAGTACAGGGCGGGCGTATCGATCAGGACCAAGGGCTTCACACTCGCTGACGATACCCGACACTCCTGACTCGAGTGCAAAGACGCGGACACAGAGGTGTAGCCTATCGGCTGTGACTATGTACTTTGGTGGAGATGTATACAGCAGTGTCGACCCGTTTGCGACCGCCTTGGGCACGAAGGACGGGAAGGTCTCGTTCATCGGCTCCGATGAGGCAGCGCTTGCATCGGAGCCCGACGCAATCAATCTCGACGGGGACTTCCTCACCCCCGGTTTCGTTCACGCGGGGCTGACTCTGCGCGAGGGCGCTCCCGACGGTGACCGGCTCGTCGAGTCCGGTTTCACCCATGTGCACGTCCTCGGGACCGCTGAGGCCGTGCGGGACTTCAGTGAACGCGCGCCCAGGACTCTGAGGATCGTCGCGTATCCCGAGATCAGCGCCGAGACCGCTCCAGCGGCGGACCCGACCGCGGACAGAGCGAGCATCGCTGCGCTCGACTTCCTCCGCCTTGATACGTTGCCGGAGACGGCACTGTACATCCAGGTCGAATCGAACCAGCGCCTCGGCGAGGTCCTTGACCGTGTGCGCGACCATGCCGCACTGGCACAGCGCAACGGATACCGTCTGCTGCTGAACTTCAGCGTCACTGAGGACTTCATCACGCCGCTGGGCTACTCAGGCATCGCGATCACTCTCGATCCCGCGCAGCCGCAGCCTTTGGCGCAGCTGCTGTCGGCAGGTGCCCAGGTGTCGTGGACGGACTCACAGGGCTCACCGTGGGCTGCTGTGCGCTCGGCCGTTGTCGGCGAGAACGGAATCGGAGCACGCGCAGCGTTCAACGCAGCCACCCGGTTCGCTCACCGTGCCGCTGGCAACCCAGACGGTGGAGTCCTCGCCCCCGGAGCCGACGCTGACTTCGTGCGCTGGCAGGTCGAACGACTCGTCGTTCAGGTCGCAGATGCACGCGTTGCCGCGTGGAGCACCGATCCGCGTTCGGGCACACCCGGACTGCCGGAACTCTCACCCGACGTCGTGCTGCCGACTCGCATCGCACTCCGCGAGGATGCATAGAACCCGTCGACGCGGTGACGGTCGACCCTGATCGCCAGATTCAAGACGACACGCCGAGAAGCCAAGTATTTTTATCATTCTGCCTTGCGTCTGACCTGGAGATTTGAACGTAACCCCAGGTCAGAGAGATTTTGCAAAGATCACGACAGCCACTAGATTCGTTGTTGACATTCCACAGCAGCTGGGATGGAGTCGGCACTCTCGTCATTAGATAACTCGTTTCCCAACGTGGTCCGAAGGCGAGAGTGTCGACTCATATATTCCGCCACGCTCGGCGTATCGTTGTGGCCGTGGTTTCTAAGACTCTGGTCGTCATTCCGACCTACAACGAACGACTCGCTCTTCCCGTGACACTGGCCGGTCTGTTCGAGAATCAGCCCGACGTCGACGTTCTCGTCGTCGATGACGGCTCACCCGACGGCACCGGTGACTGGGTCGATGACCAGGCACGCGCCGATCCACGGCTGCACGTCCTGCATCGCAGTGAGAAGTCCGGTCTGGGGATGGCCTACATCGCCGGATTCGAATGGGCGCTGGAGCGCGATTACGACATCATCTGCGAGTTCGACGCCGACGGATCTCACCGCCCTCTGGACCTCGGGCAACTTCTGGCTGTGGCCCAGGCGGGACATGCCGACCTCGTCATCGGCTCGAGGTGGGTTCGGGGTGGGGCGATCGTCGACTGGCCTCGCTCCCGCTTCTTCCTCTCCCGCGGAGCCAACATCTACGTCAATGCGGTCATGGGTCTCGGGGTCAAGGACGCGACAGCAGGGTTCCGTGCATATTCGCGAGAGGTGCTGCAGAGTCTTGATCTCTCCGGAGTGCAGTCCCAGGGGTACTGCTTCCAGATCGACATGACCTACCGCACGATCGAGGCCGGATTCCGCGTGGCCGAGGTTCCCATCGTCTTCGTCGAACGCGAACTGGGCGAATCGAAGATGAGCGGATCGATCATCTCCGAGGCATTCACCAAGGTAGCCGGTTGGGGGCTGACGCGCCGCAGACGTCAGGCTCGAGACTTCATCGAGCGAATCGCTGCTCGCAGGACGACTTCCTGGGGGCGCTGAGGCGGCTCCTGGCAGTCAAGAAGGGGCGGGGTGCAGGTCCGATGACCTGCACCCCGCCCCTTCTTGCTCAGGTGTGCTCGTGCGATTCAGTGCAGAGGCCCTCAGGCCTGCGCAGGCACCTCACCGCGGCGCACAGCAAGTCGCTCATCGAGCAGAACCTGAAGTTCGTCGAAGGAGCGGCGCTCGAGCAGCATGTCCCAGTGGGAGCGCACGTGCTTGCCCGGCTCGCCATCGGGCTCGTTCACGCCGACACGGGTGCCGACGCCGTGGATGCCCGAATCCCAGGTGGAGGGAACTTCGGCTTCGATCGAGAAGGGAACCTTGAACCTGGTTCCATCTTCGCACTCGAATTCGACCATCTGGCGAGGCGCTGGTTCGACGCCCTCTTCCGTTTCCAGGCTGCGTGAGCCCAACTGTGTACCGCGGAGACTGCGTTCGCTCATATCTCTCTCACCTTCCGACTCGACTGCAGACGTCTCATACGAAAGAACAGTCTACCGTCTGCGCCTATTCCCAGCACTCAGGTCCGAGCCGCGAGCTCGCGCAGCCCGGCCTCAACGTCGTCGGTGACGATTCCATCGACATCGAGGTCGAGGAGGACACGCATCGAAGCAGGGTCATTGATGGTCCATACATGGACCTGCAGACCCGAGTGGTGAGCCCGAGACACGAAATCCTCGGTGATGACGGGCACGCCCTTGAATGACATCGGCACCTGCAGCGAGTCGAGGCCGGCCGGCAGGGGACAGGGGCCGGACTCGGCCACTCCGGGCAGTCCTCCCGCTGCGAACATCGCGGACTCCACGACTCCTGCTGAGGATCGGACCCCAGGCAGGGCCTCTCGCAGAACGCGCAGGGTCGACGACGAGAACGAAGCAAGCCGGATCCTCCCTTCGGCGTTGAGTCTGCGGACGAATCGAACCATCGGGGCGATGCTGACGGCAGCCTTGACATCGATGTTCCACGCCGCCTCCGGAATCGACTCGAGGAGAGAAGACAGCCGGGGAAGACGACCTCCGGCCAGGAGTTCGACGGAGTCGAGTTCGGTGGCGGTGAGGTCGCGGATGCGGTGCGGGCGATCGGCAATGCGGTCCAGGTCGGCATCATGGGCTGCGAACAGGACGCCGTCGGCCGAGGCGTGGACGTCGGTCTCCATCCACCGCACACCTGCCCGATGGGCGGCGGTGAATGCCTCAAGAGTGTTCTCACTCATGCCGGGCCACTGCCCGCCTCTGTGGGCGATGATCTCTGCCTGAGAATTCATGGTCCAATCCTATGTTGCTGTTGACCTTGGAGTCGGGGTCGACAACTATGGAGACATGAGCCGAACACAAGATCCGATCGAACCTGATTACGTCATCGATTCCACCAAGCGGACACCGACCGAGAAGGCGCGTTCGGCCGCCACCAGAGCCTACGGTGCGGCCACCAGCAGCGTGAGGAATGCTCGCGAGGCGACGTCGGGTTCCCGCCTCATCGAAACGACCGAGGCGAACGTGAAGAAGGCGCTGGGCAATGTCTCCCAGGCGATCGACGACGCCGTGCGCAGCGGGAAGGTCGAACGCGCATTCGACAAAGCACAGGAAACAGTGACTACCGGCGCCGATGGCATGCGCAGACTGGTGACGCGCAAGTCGAAGTGACCTGATACCTATCAATGCGGCACGCTCGTGGAGCGTGCCGCATTGCTTTTGTAACAGTTTCTTAATTACACTGTCTTCAGGTAACGATCCGATAACTTGGAGCCAGTGTTGAGGTGCACTCGATCATTGAGTCTCCCGGTTGCCGAAACACCGGCCAATGACTACGAGGACTCACTGTGGGAAAACACTCTTCGCCCCGTTCGACAACGACGGGCTCGCTCTTCTCTGCGCTGAAAGCACCTAAGAGGAAGTCCGGAAGGCATTCGCCGCAACAAGCCGATAGCGCTGGAAACACCGCAGGGGGAGTACTGGCATCAGTGCGTTCTCGCCCGGTCCTCTCCGCATTCATCGTTCCCACCGTGGCGACCGCAGCAGTCATCGCCTCCAGCTTGGCGATGGTCCCCGACAGCACGAGCGGCGGCCAGCAGGTCGTTGCTGAGGCCCCAGTCGTCGCAGCGGCCGAAGCGACACAAACCCCCGACGAGTCCCTGGCCAAAGCGAAGAAGCAGGCCGAAGAGAAGCCGGGCAAGATCTCTCTCGAGTCCAAGATCGAGACACCGAGCCCGACCCCGACCGAGTCCGCAACCAAGGACTCGACAAGCAAGGATTCGACGAGCGAGGATGCCGCCACGGGCGGCTCAGACTCGAAGGAGCCGACGCCCGATGCCAACGACGATCCGTCCAAGTCCGGCGACTCCGCAGGTCAGTCCGGTACCTGTCCAATGTCGTACTACGGTGGAGGCGACGGATTCGATGGTCGGCCGACAGCCAGCGGCGAGCCCTTCGATACCAACAAGCTGACCGCAGCGCATAAGTCACTGCCGTTCGGCTCGCAGGTGAAGATCACCAACACAGCCAACGGAAAGTCCGTGACGGTGCGCATCAACGACCGTGGCCCCTATCACGGCAGTCGCTGCATCGACCTGTCCAAAGCGGCCATGGAAGCAGTCGGCGGAGTCGGAGCCGGGCAGATCAACGGCAAGTACGAGGTTCAGTAAACGTCGTTCTGATTCCTCAGAGGCCGTTGCATTCAGCTGTGTGACGTGCCTGCTCGCGCAGCGCCGTACGGAGTTCCAGAGGTGATATCACCTCGACCCCGCGAATGGTGATCAGCTGCGAAACAGCGACATCCAATGGCTCCATCGGCAGGTCGACGACAATTGGTTCCTCTGCTGGCGACGCTCCATCTGCCGTCGAGGCGGACTCGATCGCCTCATCCGTGATTCGACCGGGAACCGCACGTCGCAGATCGCCGAGGCTGTCGCTGGGTACCCGCAGCTTCACCGTCGCAGATCGGATCGCACGGTCGAATTCGATCTGAGACCTCGCCCAGTAGTCGCCGAGGTGGAAGCCCGGCGGGCGTGAGGCGGAGACGAAGTGCAGTCTGATCTCAGTGATGCGCGAGACTCGGTAGGTCCGTGGCCTGCCACCAGGTGGCTGCGCGGCCAGATACCATCGCCCTGCCTTGACGACGAGTCCCAATGGTATGACGGTGCGAATCAGGCAATCACTGCCGCTTGCGTAGTCGAATCGCAGACCCCGGTGCGAACGCAGCGCCGCCGCAATGACCGAAAGCTCATCCGGGCGCTCGTGTGTCCTGAACCAATCTGGCCCGTCGATGAGCACATCCGATGAGAAGACTGAATCCGTCTCGGCGAGGATCTTCTCCCGTGCGGTCGCCAGCTCCCCGGAGTACCCGAGATCAGCCGCAGCGAAACCACCGATGAGCACGGAATCCAGCTCATCACGAGTCATCCCCGACAGGGGAGAGGTCCAGGACCCGAGCAGACTGATACCACCGCCCGGCCCGGACTCCGTCACGACGGGGACCCCCATACGAGACAGGTCACCGAGATCACGATAGACAGTGCGCTGTGTGACCTCGAGGCGAGCCGCCAGACCCGCAGCAGTGATGGGCACCGTCCGCGCGCTGAGGATGACGATCTCCGACACCAGCCGTGCTGCCTTCATACCCACCAAGAATAATCATGGTCACTGACATAGCGTGTCAGCGATTGCACGAGAATGTGTCACCATGACTTCTCACCACGAATCGACAGCATCCCAGTTCGCTCCTCCCAACCAGCGGTCACTCACCGACCGAGTCGCTCTGGTCGCCGGCGCCACACGCGGTGCCGGACGCGCAATTGCCCGGGAACTCGCCCGAGCCGGTGCCTTCGTGTACTGCACTGGTCGGTCAACCTCGATGCGGCCCTCCGACTACGGCCGGAGCGAGACCATCGAGGGCACTGCCGAACTGATACGTGCAGAGGGCGGCCGCGCCGAGGCGATCGTCTGCGATCATCTGCAACCGCCACTGATCGACGAGGTGATCCGGAGGATCGATGGGCAGCACGGACGACTCGACATTCTGCTCAACGACATCGGGGGAGAGGCCTATGTCTCCTGGGGCGAAAAATTCTGGAACACCGACTTCGAATCCGGGATGAGGCTGGTGAATGCAGGACTGATCACGCATCTGAACACAGCGCACGCCGCCCTGCCACTGCTCACTCGCAGACCCGGAGGTCTGCACATCGAGATCACCGATGGAACGTATGAGTTCAATGCTTCGCACTACCGGGAGAGCATCTATCTCGATCTGACGAAGACCGGAGTCAGCCGACTGGCATTCGGGCTCGGTCACGAACTGGAGGAATCTGGGTGCACGGCCGCAGCGATCACCCCCGGCTGGTTGAGATCGGAGATGATGCTCGATCTCTTCGACACGACCGAGCAGAGCTGGCTCGAGGATTCCCTCGACCCGACTCGTGAGCTGCCGCCTGCAGATTTCGCGATCTCGGAGACTCCGCAATTTCTGGGACGAACGCTCGTGGCACTCGCATCCGATCCCGACCGACACCGCTTCAATACGAGAACCCTCAACAGCTGCGAATTGGGCGATCTCTATGACATCGACGATATCGATGGTTCCCGGCCGGATTCTTGGGCGTTCATGGCAGCTAAGGAGGCCGACTCGGGCGCGGACGCACGTGACTACCGCTGAAACCGATTTCGCACCGCAGCAGTCGATCCTGAACCCGCCTTGGCAGGGTGATGTTCCCTGGTTACTGTGAGCACATAAGCGGAACTGTCGAAGGAGTGCGGATTGTCGGATCGAACATGCGATGTGGTCATCGTCGGAGCCGGTCCGACCGGCCTGAACGCGGCCAGGACGCTGCAGGCTGCAGGCAAAGACGTTGTCGTCCTCGAAGCAAGAGACAGGGTGGGCGGTCGAACTTGGACCGATCACATCGACGGGCAGATGTACGAAATCGGTGGTCAGTGGATCTCACCGGACCAGACGGCGCTGCTTCAACTCGTCGCTGAGCTGGGCAAGGATACCTACCAGCGCTACCGGGAGGGCGACAGCGTCTACATCGCACCCGATGGCACACGTACCGTCTACAGCGGTGATATGTTCCCGGTGGGGGAGTCCACCCAAGCGGAGATGGAACGTCTGATCGCGAAGTTGGACGAGCTCGCCGCCCGCATCGGGCCCGCCGCCCCGTGGGAAGCCGAAGACGCGGCCGAACTCGATTCGGTGTCCTTCCACCATTGGCTCCGGAACCAATCCGACGATGAGACCGCGTGCGCGAACATCGGCATGTTCATCGCCGGGGGAATGCTGACCAAGCCCGCCACAGCATTCTCCGCACTGCAGGCGATCCTCATGGCCGCCTCGGCGGGGTCGTTCACTCATCTCGTTGATGACCACTTCATTCTCGACCGCCGTGTCGTGGGAGGAATGCAGTCGGTCTCCGAGCAGATGGCGGCCGAACTCGGCGAGGGTGTCGTCCACCTGGACAGCCCCGTTCGGACGGTCGAATGGACCGACGAGTCCGTGAGAGTCGGCACCGATGCGATGAACGTCTCGGCCGCTCGTGCCATTGTGGCCGTCCCGCCGAACCTGTACTCGCGCATCAGCTACACCCCGCATCTGCCCCGGCTCCAGCAGGTCTTTCACCAGCACCAGTCGATGGGGCTGGTGATCAAGGTCCACGCCACTTATCAGACACCGTTCTGGCGTGAAGACGGCCTGTGCGGAACCGGATTCGGTGCCGGGCAGCTGGTGCAGGAGGTCTATGACAACACCAATCACGGTGAAGAGCAGGGAACGCTCGTCGGATTCATCTCCGACATCAATGCCGATGCGATGTTCGCCCTCGACGAGGACACCCGCAAGCAGCGCATCCTCGAATCACTGGCTGCCTTCCTGGGCCCGCAGGCTCTGGAGCCCGAGGTGTTCTACCTGTCTGACTTCGGAGCCGAGGAGTGGACTCGAGGCGCCTATGCCACGAGCTACGATCTCGGGGGACTGCACCGGTGGGGACGGTTCCAGAACGATCCAGTCGGCCCTATCCATTTCGCGAGTTCGGACATCGCCGCACACGGATACCAGCACGTCGACGGTGCGGTCAGAATCGGGCAGGCCACTGCCGAAAAGATCCTGAGCACCTGACATCATCCCTGAAAGGTTGAGCTGATGACCTCGGCACCTCCAAATCCCAGCCCGCCCGGTAGCCCGCCCGTCGGCTCCGACTCGGGCCTGAGCTCCAAGGGGCTGTCCGCAGGCAAGGTCGGCGCCATCGGCGGTGCCATCATCGGCATCTCCTGCATTGCCCCTGCCTACACACTGACCTCGGGTCTTGGGCCAACGATTTCTCAGGTCGGAGTCCACACTCCGGCGATTCTGCTGATCGGCTTCGTTCCGATGCTGCTCGTCGTCTTCGGCTACCGCGAGCTCAACACCGCCATGCCCGATTCCGGCACCACCTTCACCTGGGCGACACGTGCCTTCGGACCTTGGCTGGGCTGGATGGGAGGGTGGGGGCTGATCTCGGCCACAGTCCTCGTGCTCTCGAACTTGGCTGCAGTAGCCGTGGATTTCCTATTCCTGCTGCTGGCTCAGATCTTCTCCGACCCCGGGATCGCCGATCTCACCCGGGTGCTGTGGATCAACATTCCCGTCACCATCCTCCTGACTGCGGGTGCCGCATGGATCTCCTACCGGGGCGTCGAAGCAACCCAGAAGATCCAGGTCTGGCTGGTGGCTTTTCAGGTCCTTGCCCTCGGCTGGTTCGTCATTGCGGCGTTCGTCCACGTGTCCAACGGCACCGCCTTCGACGCGACACCGGTCGAACTCGGCTGGTTCAACCCCGCCGAGGCCGGCGACTTCTCGACCGTCGCGGCGGCAGTGTCCCTGTCGATCTTCCTCTTCTGGGGCTGGGACACCGTCATCACCATGAACGAAGAGGCGAAGGACCCACAGAAGACTCCCGGCCGCGCAGCAATGCTCACGATTGTGGCCATCGTCATCATCTACCTCGCCTGCACCGTCGCCGTCATCTCCTTCGCCGGAGTCGGCACAGACGGATTGGGCGCAGGGAATCCGGAGAATCAGGAATCCATCTTCGCGGCCGTCGCCGGACCAGTGATGGGACCCTTCGCGGTCCTCATCTCGATCGCCGTCCTCTCCAGCTCCTTGGCCTCGCTGCAGTCGACGATGGTCTCACCCTCACGCACGATCCTGGCCATGGGCCATTACGGTGCTCTGCCGCAGAAGTACGGCAACATCTCACCCAGGTACAAGTCACCATCGGTGGCCACTGTCACCTCGGCGGGCGCCGCGATCATCTTCTACGTCGTCATGCGGCTGCTGTCGGAAAACGCTTTGTGGGACACGATCACTGCACTGGGCCTCATGGTCTGCTTCTACTACGGTGTGACCGGTCTGGCCTGCATCTGGTACTTCCGCCGGTCGTTGTTTGCCGGGGCCAAGAACTTCTTCTTCAGGTTCCTCTTCCCACTGGTCGGGGGAGTGACTCTGCTGGTGATCTTCGTGACCACCGCGATCGACTCCCTCGACCCCGGCTACGGCTCAGGGTCATCGGTCTTCGGCATCGGACTGGTCTTCGTGCTGGGCATCGGAGTCCTGCTCTTGGGCGTAGTCATCATGATCATCCAATCCCGCAGGCATCCCGGCTATTTCCGTGGTGAGACCCTGAGCCAGGGAGTCCACGAGTAGTGAACGCGTTCAGCAATGACCGCGTGCCTGTGCATCAGCTGGTCCTGCTGCGACGCGTGCGTGACCGGATCGACAGAGAGTTCGACCGTCCCCTCAATGTTGAGGAGCTCGCATCCGGGGTGCACATGTCAGCCGGTCACCTCAGCCGCCAGTTCAGAGCCGCGTATGGTGAATCGCCCTATTCGTATCTCATGACGCGTCGGATCGAACGGTCCATGGCGCTGATCCGGCGCGGTGACCTGTCTATCACGGATATCTGCTTTGCCGTCGGATTCTCGTCGTTGGGCACCTTCAGCACTCGGTTCAGCGAACTCGTAGGGCTCTCACCGTCTCGATATCGTGCCGGCCTCGCCCAAGGTGATCACGACTTGCCCACGTTCATCGTCAAGAATGTTCTTCGACCCGTCAGGAATCGAGAAGTGCCGCCCGGCGACCCGAGCTAGGATGTCGATCATGAATATCTCGATCAACGCCAGTTTCCTGCCCCACACCGATGCCGAGGCATCATTGATCTTCTACCGCGACGTTTTGGGTTTCGAGGTCCGCCTCGATGTCGGATCCGGACAGATGCGGTGGCTGACAGTGGGCCCCGAAGGCCAGCCTGACACCTCGATCGTGCTCACCCCCGCGATCACAGACCCGACCATCAGCGATGCCGAGCGCGAGGTCATTGAGTCCCTCATGGCCAAGGGCAGCTATGCGGCCATCGTGTTGGCCAGCACGAACGTCGATGAAGCCTTCGCCGAGGTGGAGGCCAGGGGAGCAGACATCGTGCAGGAGCCGATGGACCAGCCATACGGTCTGCGGGATTTCGCACTGCGTGACCCGGCCGGCAACATGATCCGCGTCCAGCAGCGCGGCTGACCGGCATGCAGCATCAAGCCGACAACCATGAGCTGATTCGAGTCCAGGGTGCCCGTGAGAACAATCTCAAGGACATCTCCGTCGACATTCCCAAACGACGACTCACCGTATTCACCGGTGTCTCCGGGTCGGGCAAGTCGTCTCTGGTCTTCTCGACGATCGCCGCCGAATCCCAACGCCTGATCAATGAGACCTACAGTGCCTTCGTCCAGGGGTTCATGCCCGCGATGGCTCGACCCGAAGTGGATGTGCTGGACGGCCTGACCACCGCCATCATCGTCGATCAGGAACGCATCGGAGCCAATCCGCGCTCGACCGTGGGCACGGTCAGCGACATCAATGCGAAGCTGAGAACACTGTTCTCCAGGTTGGCTCAACCGAATCTCGGGTCGACTAATGCCTACTCGTTCAACGTGGCCTCGATCAGCGGCAAGGGCGCCGTGACCATCGACAAAGGCACCGACAAACAGGTCGAGCGACGGACATTCACCGTCAACGGCGGCATGTGCCCGCACTGCGAGGGAATGGGCACAGCCACAGACATCGACATCGCCGAGGTGGTCGACGAGTCGAAATCTCTCAACGAGGGGGCGATCACGATACCGGGATACAAACCCGGTGGGTGGTCTGTGCGGTTCTACTCCGAGTCGGGCTATTTCGACCCAGACAAGGCGATCGCCGACTTTTCAGAGGACGAACGGCACTATCTTCTCTATGCCGAGGGCGAGAAGATCGTCGTCAACGGCACCAACATGACCTTCGACGGTCTCATTCCGCGGATCAGGCGTTCGTTTCTGTCCAAGGACCGCGACGCTATGCAGAAGCATGTGCGGGAGTTCGTCGACCGGGCAGTCGTGTACACGCAGTGTCCCGAGTGCGCCGGCACAAGGCTGAACGCTGCGGCTCGGGGATCTTCGCTGGCAGGACTCTCCATCGCCGAAGTGTGTGCTCTGCAGATCTCTGACCTCCTCGACTGGCTGGCTCGGATCGATGATGGGGGAGTGGGTCCTCTTGTGAGGTCGCTGACGGCAGATGTGCAGGCCTTCGTCGACATCGGACTCGGGTACCTCTCCCTTGATCGTTCGGCTGGTTCACTGTCCGGGGGAGAGGCTCAGCGGATCAAGCTTGTGCGTCACCTCGGATCCTCGCTGACGGATGTCACCTATATCTTCGACGAACCAACGATCGGGCTGCACCCTCACGACATCGCCGCGATGAACGGGCTGCTCATCGCATTGCGCGACAAGGGCAACACCGTCCTCGTCGTCGAACACAAGCCCGAGACCATCAGAATCGCCGATCACATCGTCGATCTCGGGCCAGGGGCAGGAACGGCCGGAGGAGAGATCTGCTTCATCGGAAGCCTCGATCAGCTCACAGCCAGCGACACGCTCACCGGCAGGCACCTGAACGACCGCTCCCAGGTGAAGAAGACAACTCGCGAACCCACCGGGCATCTCGAGATCAGGGGAGCGACGACCCATAACCTGCGCGACGTCGATGTCGATGTGCCGATGGGCGTGATCACCGCCATCACGGGGGTGGCCGGTTCCGGCAAGAGCACCCTCATTGCAGGATCCCTGCGTCGCCGGGACGGCGTGATCATGATCGATCAGGCGGCGATCAAGGGCTCGCGTCGCAGCAACCCGGCCACCTACACTGGCATGCTCGAGCCGATCCGCAAGGCCTTCGCCAAGGTCAACGGCGTCAAGCCTGCACTGTTCAGTGCCAACTCGGAAGGGGCCTGTCCGGTCTGCAACGGTGCCGGAATCATCTACTCAGACCTCGGAATGATGGCGGGAATGTCGGCTCCCTGTGATGTGTGTGAGGGCAAGGGATTCCAGGCAGAAGTCCTCGACTACACCCTGGCCGGCAAGAACATTCGTGAGGTGCTCGATCTGCCGGTGACTGCGGCGATCGATTACTTTGTCGCAGGGGAGGCACGAATACCTGCTGTCAGCAAGATCATCGGGCACCTCGACGAGGTGGGCCTCGGGTATGTCAGTCTGGGACAGCCGCTGACGACCCTTTCAGGTGGCGAGCGGCAGCGCCTCAAACTGGCTGCGCATCTAGCGGCCAAAGCTGCGGACTCTGCACCTGTCATCATCCTCGACGAACCGACGACGGGCCTGCACCTTGCCGATGTGGAGAACCTGCTGGACATGCTGGATCGTCTCGCGGATGCAGGGAAGACGGTCATCGTCATCGAACACCATCAGGCCGTCATGGCCCACTCCGATTGGGTCATCGATCTGGGTCCCGGTGCTGGTCACGATGGTGGTCGGGTTGTATTCGAAGGCACTCCGGAACAGCTCGTCGCCTCTGTTTCACGGCCGAACGCAACATTGACCGCGCAGCACCTTGCGGCCTATGTCTCAGGTGTATGAGTGTCTCAGGTGTATGAGCCTGACAACAGGTGAGTCGAACGCAGTCAGGGGAGTCCGAACCCAGTCAGGGGAGTCGACCATAGGCGCTGCGCGTTCAGTTCGCGTTGTGGCTTCTGTGCGTCGATTCTGAGGGCGGAGGAGTGGATTCCAGTTCAATCCTTGCGTCATATCCGTTACGGTGTATAACGACTCGGTAACGACCGGGTTACAAAACCGAAATGCAGTCGTATTACGGAGATGACACAGTGAACCTCTACAGCACAAGCCTCCGCAAGGTCGCCCTCGTTGCAGGAGCCGGCGCGGTTGCCGCCGCCGGACTGACGGGAATGAGCGGTCCAGCCCAGGCCTCCACGGGGGCTCAGTCTTCGGGCGGCGTCTGGGACAAGGTCGCCGAGTGCGAGTCCGGCGGCGACTGGCACATCAACAGCGGTAATGGCTATTACGGTGGTCTGCAGTTCTCGGAGCAGACCTGGAACGCGTTCGGCGGTGAGGGCATGCCTCATAAGGCCAGCAAGGCTGAGCAGATCGACGTTGCTCAGAAGACTCTCAAGGAGCAGGGTCCGGGTGCATGGCCGGTCTGCGGTGAAGAGGCCGGCTTGACGAAGGCCAACGGCGCTGCAGATGACGGCGGCGGATCTGAGGACGATGGTGGGTCCAAGGATGACGGAAAGGTCGGACTCGGCGGCAGCTGAGTCACCCGCTGATACAGGCGCAGTTCGCTGACGCACGATCAGCACTGACGCACAATCAGCACAACGACGGCCACGGATGGCATTTAAGCCATCCGTGGCCGTCGCTGTTGGTGCTCCATGAGTGATTGTCGGATATGGGCTCAGGTATTCGTGTGCGCACGCCGTGTGACGACTCGGCTTGGACGTGTGGGTAACGCCGATAATATACATTATGTTAAGTAAACGTACTCGGGACCACTCCTCTTGGGTTCTGTCATGTGCATTGGGTTCTGCCGTGTGTGCTTTTCGTCAACCACTGGTGACCGCGCCTTCCACTGGTGACCCCTTCTTCGGAGACGGAGCGGTGAGCCTCCGAATCTTCCGATGCGAGGCAAGCGACAGACGCGAAGACGTGAAGTCGCGCCGGTCGACTGAGAATTGTCGTGGTAGGCAAATTCGAGGAGGTGTCGCTGCGGGTAAATAGGATGCGACCATGACATCGACGTGCGTATTGTGTGACGTGGCCGATGGCACAGAGCCCGCTGAGATCCTCTGCGATGACGGCGAACGCGTCGCCATTACTCCCCTGCGCGTACTCTCCAGCGCGCAACGGCACCAATTCACACCCTGTTTTTCCCCCGAGTCCACTACGGCGGTCGTCCTGGTTGTCTCGACTCTGAGCGAACTGGGCTGGTCATCCTGACCGGCTCGTCATTCAGACACTCAAAGACGAACCTGGCATCAGCGCCGGTCGGAGTCGTCGATGAGCGGAGACTCCCCCAATCCGTTACTGTGGAGTAACCGAGCTCATGGCTAGGGAGCGATCCGAGGTGGCCCCGATGTCACAGAATCCGCCAGGGCGCACGACCGAAAGGACGATTCCATGACCGTCGACACCGCATCTCCCGGAAAGATCTTCACGATCTGGAAGACGTTGGAGAAGCTGCCATTCGGCAACTGGCTCTTCACTCGAGCAGTGTGCTTCAAGGTCCCCTATTTCCGCACCGTTCATCCACTCATCCGCGAGCTGGCGCCCGGACTATGCCGTGTGAGCGCCCCCAATCGTCGCGGAGTGCGCAATCACCTCGGCACATACCACGCGATCGCATCATGCAACATGGCGGAGATCGCCGGTGGCATCATGACCGACGCGACGGTACCGTCCACGCATCGCTGGATTCCCGCCGGAATGGCCGTCGAATACAAGGACAGAGCCACCACGGGCGTCACTTCGATCGCACGGCTCGACCCGATCCCAGAGTTCGGCGAGGAGCCGATGGATCTGGTCGTGCCGGTCGACGTCCTGGACGCTGACGGGAATGTGTTCTTCTCTGCAGAGATCACCATGTACGTCTCCAGGAAGAAGGCGCGGTAGTCACGAGTCGAAGGGTGCGCCGGTCAGCGACCTGAGATGTTCAGAACTCGCTGCGCGTGTGAGGCTCCGGCGTCCGGCTCCGGCCTGGGCGCAGCGTATCCCCCTGCAGAACCCAAATCAGCAATGAGTTCGCCGAGATGTGTGGAGATGTACTCGGCAAGATCGTCATCGATCGGCCACACATCACCGGTTCCGATTGACAGATCGGCTGCATGGAGCGCCAGCTCGAGTATGCGCATATTCACGAGCTGGTGGCCGGAGATCAGTCCGATGCGATGGTGCACCTCTCTATCGAGGTCGCTCTCCCCCGCGATCCTTCGGAACGCCCGTTCATGCGTCCAGAACGACGCAACCAGATTCTCGCCGAGGTGGTCCTGTCCCCGAGTGGCCTCCACCTCCGCAGGCGGGGCCTGAGCGAGCAGCTTCTGATAGCGCAGCCCACCCCCGATGAGATGGTTGATCAACTGTTCATTGGTCCACTCACGACACCCGCTCGGCGAGTGAAGGTTCGCCTTCGAGACTCTCCTCAGCGCTGTGACCCAGCAAACCTCCGCCTGGTCGAGGTAGTTGTCGATGAGAGGATCGTCCATTGTTCGAGTCTTCCTGATCGCGGATTGGTATGGTCCTGACGGTACACATTGAATTCATTGATGGTCGGCATTGAGAAGTCAGTTCTCGCCAATCGGGAAGTCTCATCAAAGATGATCTATCCGGGTCCGTCTCGGTATACATTACTGACACTAGTGATGCGGACCACAACGACGTGGTTCGGTCACTGTGAGCAACTCCGACAAGGAAGTGAGGAGCCCCGCTATGGTTATGGCAAGTGGATCGGCCGACTATCTCGGTCTCGCGAACGCCCCTGTTCTCTGGATTCTGGCAATGGCAGTCATGGGTGTCGTCGTCGTCCAGTCACTCATCTATATGAATGCGGTGAAGAAGAACGCAGAATCGGCGGGAATGAGCCAACAGGAGGTCAAGTCGGCTTTCCGTGCCGGTGGTGTTGCGGCGATCGGGCCCTCGTTGTCTGTGGTCCTCGTCGCCATTGCACTCCTCCCCCTCTTCGGTACTCCCCCGGTCATCGTCCGCGTTGGTCTCATCGGCTCCGCAGCCACGGAGGTCGCGTCCGCATCGATTGCGGCAGGCACGATGGGTTCAAGCCTCGGTGATGAGACATTCACTCGCGGCGTCTTCATCGTCGCACTCATGGCCATGAGCCTCTCGGGCGCCGGCTGGATGATCTCCACCCTGCTCCTGACTCCGGTGTTCAAACGCAGCTCCCACAAGCTCGAGAAGGTCAACCCCGCGCTGATGTCCATCATTCCCGGTGCGGCGCTGCTCGCGGCCTTTGCGGCCCTGACGTTTCGGGAGCTCCCGAAGTCCCCGACGCACGTCGTCGCGATCCTCGTCTCAGCCGTGGTGATGTCGATCTGCCTCTTCCTCGCCAAGACCTTGAAACAGCCGTGGCTCAAGGAATGGGGACTTGGAATCTCCCTGCTTGTGGGCCTGATTGCGTCCTATTTCGCCCACTATGCCGGTCTCGGCGCACCCGAAGCCTGAGGAGAACATCATGTCGAACATCATCACGTCACCCTCACACGCGGCCTTCGAGCGGACGACGACGAAGTGGGGCTCTCTCACGCTGTTCATCGGCTTCCTCATCGCCACCTCGGTGCCGTTCTACCTCCTGTTCGTTGCGGATGCGAACGTCAACCTCGGTGAGATCCTCAAGGGGTTTCTGGCCGTATTCGCCGTCTACGGTGTCTTCTACATCGTCGAACCGCTGACCTACTTCCCGATCCTGGGACCGGCCGGCATGTACCAGGCATTTCTGATCGGCAACATCTCAAACAAGCTGCTGCCGTCGGCGATCGTCGCCCAGGACACCATCGGAGTGAAACCGGGCACACGCAAGGGCGAATATGCCGCGACCATGGCCATCTGCGGCGCAGCGTTGATCCACGTGGCGTCCATGGTGCTCTTCGTCGGAATCCTCGGCACGTGGCTGGTCTCGATCATCCCCGAGCCGGCGACACTCGTGGCCAAGCTCTACATCCTCCCTGCGATCCTCGGCGGAGTCACGGTCCAGCTCATCGCCTCTCTCAGACAGGTCAAATCCACACTCATCGCATTGGGCGCGGCTGCTCTCGTCATCCTCGTCCTCATTCCGCTCGTCCCGGTACTGGCCTCAGGCGATGTTGCCATCGTCGTCATCGTGACGATCGCCATCACCTGGTTCACACGCAACAAGGCCATGACCGACAAGACGGGGCCGAGCGACGGCGACAACGTCGGGATCAACTGACGATCACCTCGGCGCTCAGCCCCGAATACCTGAGATCATCGAAGACACCCACAGTGAAAGGACATCATGTCGCTCAATACCTCCCTCAGGGACGCCATTTCGGCCAACCTCGCTCAGACAGTCGCTGACTACAAGGACTTCCATCGGACGCCTGAGCTGTCCATGCAGGAGACTCAGACAGCCGCCACCATTCGTTCCACGCTCGAAGCACTGGGACTTGAGACGCACACCTTCGGCGGCACCGGCATCGTCAGCGTCATCGAGAACGGCGAAGGACCTGTCGTGGCCTATCGGGCCGACACCGACGGACTGCCGATCGCCGAAGACACCGGATACGACTACGCATCGACCGCGGAGGGAACACTTCCCGACGGGTCGACAACAAAGGTCATGCACGGCTGCGGCCACGACACGCATATCACCGTTGGACTGTATGTGGCCCGCTACCTCGTCGAGCACAAGGACCTGTGGTCAGGAAGTGTGGTCATGATCTTCCAGCCGGGCGAGGAGACCGGCGAGGGTGCGCGGGCAATGCTCGACGATGGTCTCTGGAACTCGATCGTCAGACCGGAGGTCATCTACGGACAGCACGTGTGGCCCGGCAAGGCCGGACACATCTACGTGGCGAAGGAGACCGCCATGGCGATGTCCGACTGTCTCAAAGTCACAGTCAGGGGCAAGCAGGCTCATGGCTCACAGCCCGAGAGCTCAATCGACCCGATCGTCCTCGGCGCCTACATGATCACTCGGCTGCAGTCCATCGTGTCGCGAGAGATCTCAGGTCGGGACATGGCTGTAGTCACAGTGGGCACCTTCCACGGCGGTCTGAAGGAGAACATCATTCCCGACTCCGCCGAATTCAAACTCAACATCCGCACCTTCAACGAGGAGGTGCGTGAGGTCGTCCTCAACCGCGTCGAACGGGTCATCCGCGCAGAAGCTCAGGCCTCCGGAGCTCCCGAGCCGATCATCGAAGAGATGTACCGCTTCCCGCGCTGCTACAACGACCCCGCGGCCACGGACCAGTTCCTCGACGTCGTCGGAGCCGAACTCGGCGAGGAACAGGTGCACCTGGACCGGGCCGTGACAGGCAGCGAGGACTTCGGAGCCTTCGGTGACGACATCGACGTGCCATACGTGTACTGGTTCTTCGGAGGGTACTCCCCCGCCAAGTTCGATGGTGACGAACCACCAGCAGGAAATCACTCCCCGTTCTTCGCCCCCGATGATGTCGAAACCACTCTGAAGACCGGTATTCGTGCGGGTCTGAGTGCCGTTCTCAGCACAGTTGGGAAGTGAGCCGGTGAGCGAGGAACTGCGCTGGTTGTCCACCCGTGAGCTGGCAGCCAAGATCGCGACGAAGGAGATCTCCGCCCGGGAGGCTCTCGACGATCATCTGGCCCGTATCGATGCGCTCAACCCGGCCATCAATGCGGTTGTCACCCGTGATGACGAAGCTGCGCTGGCACGTGCCGGCGCGGCTGACGAGGCGGTGGCAAAAGGCGAGCCGATCGGACCGCTGCACGGAGTGCCGATGACGCACAAGGACACACACGATACCGCGGGGCTGCGCACCACCTGGGGCTCGCCCATCATGGCTGATCGCATTCCGGACTCGGACTCGCTGATCATCTCTCGTCTCAAGGCTGCCGGTGTCAACACGACGGGCAAGACCAATGTTCCGGAATTCGCAGCGGGTTCCCACACCTTCAACCCGGTCTTCGGCACCACGGTCAACCCCTATGACACGTCCAAATCCGCGTCGGGTTCATCCGGAGGAGTCGGCGCAGTCTTAGCCGCGGGCATCCAGGCCTCTGGAGATGGCTCGGACATGGGAGGTTCGCTGCGCTCCCCTGCCTCGTTCAACAATGTCGTGGGCTTCCGCCCCTCGAATGGGCGAATCCCGCACACACTTCCCGGCAACCCGTTCGCATGGCTGGCACAGAGCGGTTTCATGGCGCGCACGGTCTCCGATGTGGCGCTTGCGATGAGTGCGGCGTCCGGACCAGAGCCTGGCGGACCTCGTTCGGTCGGCGAGCCGGGCAGCGTCTTCGATCTGCCCGAATTCGGCCTCGGAGCCGACATCGAACCCGACCTCAGCGGTGTGAAGATCGGATTCAGCCCGGACCTGAATGGGCTGCTTCCCGTTGAGAGCGAGGTGCACGAGATCGTGGCAGGCACGGCTGACGTGCTCTCCTCACTCGGGGCAGTCGTCGTCGACACGATCCCCAACCTCGGCGATGCCGATGAGGTCTTCAACGTTCGTCGTGCGCTGGACTTCGTCCATTCCTGGGGTCCTCTGCTCGAGAAGCATCCGGATCAGATCAAGGACTCCGTGGTCTGGAACATTGAGATGGGACTCAAGCTCACCGGTGCCGACGTGGTCTCCGCCGACCGTGCTCGTGCGCGTCTGCATGGAGAGATCGAGCGGTTCTTCGGAGAGCACGATCTCCTGGTGCTCACCACCTGCCAAGTACTTCCGTTCGACGCGACGATCGAATATCCCACGGAGATCAACGGGGTCGGGCTCGAGAACTATCTCGATTGGATGCGGGCCCTGTGTCTCATCTCGGCCACCGGGTGCCCGGCGATCTCCGTGCCTGCCGGCTTTTCGGCCTCAGGGCTGCCGGTAGGCGTCCAGCTCGTCGCGAAGCCGGGTGCTGACGTGGATCTGCTGCGCATGGCGCATGCCTTCGAAGCAGCGACGCAGATCTATCGCCGCCATCCTCAGCTCTCGGCGCCGATGCCCTGAGCCTGTGCGATCTGGGAGATCTCAGCAGCCAGATCGATGTCCTTGTCGGTGATCGACCCGGCATCATGGGTGGTCAGGGAGATGTCCACGTGCGGGAACCGCAGGTCCACATCCGGGTGGTGGCCTGCGGCTTCCGCCACGTCGGCGATCGCGTTGATGAACGTGACTCCGCTGATGAAGGATCCTGTCAGGAATCGTGCATGGAGTGCGTCGTCGGCTGATTGCCATTGCGTGAGTTCGTCAATTCGGTTCTGCATGGAACCAGCTTGGCACCGGCCAGAGTTGCAAGTCCATAGTCACGGCATCGACAAACTCGCCGAATCTGCTGGGTCAGGTATGCCATGCCTCATCATTGTTTGCCGAGCCTTCCCACACTGGAACCATTCTAGAAAAGGTGTCAGGCTATGGAACATGAGGACGGAACGAATCCGTCTCGTATCGCGAAGGAGAAACATATGCAGTTGAGCCCCGCTATGCAGAAGGTCCTCGGCGAGCAGGTCACTCTCGAGCTCGAAGCGTCGATGGTCTACCTGCAGCTGTCCATCCAACTCGACGATCTCGATCTTCCCGGCATGACACGCTGGATGCGTGCGCAGGCCGAAGAGGAGCAGGTTCACGCCGCGAAGTTCATCCAGCACTGCCAAGATCGCGACTTCGCTCCCCAGATCGGTGACATCGCTGCACCGAAGGTCTCGGGCTCACAGCCCATCGACTACTTCAAGGCAGCCTTGGCACATGAGGAGAAGGTCTCCGAGTCGATCCGCAATCTGTACCGTACCGCGCAGTCGGAGGGCGACCTCGACGTCCTGCCTCTTCTGCACTGGTTCATCGACGAGCAGGTCGAAGAGGAATCGACCATCTCGGAGATCATCGGTCGCCTGGATCGCGTGGCCGACAGCGGTTCCGGACTGCTCCGGATCGATTCCGAGCTCGGATCACGTCACCCTGAAATCAAGGCTGACAACGAGTGATCGACCGATGCTGATCATGGACGAGTGACCGCTGGTCACAGTCGGACCGACTGAGAGCGGCCGGACCTCATTGTGAGGTTCGGCCGCACTCAGTTCTCGTCGCTCTCAGCTCTGCAGGTACGAAGTCGGTGTCCTCAGGTTTCGAGCACAGCTTGGGAGACGAGCAGGACACAGGGAAGAGTCAGAAGCATGAGAACGGTCTGCATCGCGATGAGGGCGGCCATCAGCTCCGAATTTCCACCCAACTGACGGGCCATGACATAACCGGAACTTGCCGTCGCGATCGACTGGAAGATCATGGCGACCAGGGCAGGCGTGGTGGGAACGTCGAGCAGAACCAAGACGAGCAAGGTCAGCGCAGGTAAGATGATGAGCTTGGTCACGGTGGAATTAGCCATGGCGGCCACCTGCGCCCGCAACGGGAACCGCTGCAGACCCGCGCCGACGCACAGGAGTCCGATCGGCAGAGCCGAAGCCGCCAGCGGGGACAGGGCCGAGTCGACGACATCCGGAACTTGTACGCCGGTGAGATTGAACAGTCCGCCGGCCACACACCCGATGACCAGCGGATTCGTCACGACGACGCGGAGGATTCCGACAATGGAGCTGGGGCCGGTACGCAGAAACTCGAATCCGAGACTGGATACGATATTCACCGTGGGCACGAGAATGGCCGCGACGATGGCAGCCAGGGCGCTGCCTTCGGCCCCGAACAGACTTGCCGATATCGACAGTCCTATATACGTGTTGAATCGAATCCCACCCTGCAGCACCGAGGTGAAGGACGGCAGGTCACGAGCCACGAACCGGCGCAGCACAATGATGAGGATTGACACGAGCACTGTCGGGGCGATGAGGCCTGCTGCCAGCCGCCCGAGCGGAACATGTGCGACGCTGACCTCGGCGACAGAGGAGAACAGCAGCACGGGCAGCAGAACATAGTAGGAGAGTTTCTCCGCTCCCGACCAGAATTCGGAATTCGTGAAACCTGGGAGTCGTTTGAGTCCGCTGCCGCCGATGATCAAGACTGCGACGGGAACAAGGGCGAGAAGAACCGGAACGAGACTCACATGACTGAGAGTTTCATGAGATGGGAATCATTTCAAAGTTGAGTGTGTTTGACTCAATGTAACGACCTAACGAAACGAAAGGAAGCTCATGGCTACACGTTTTGACCCCATCCGTGACCTCGATCGATTCTTCTCGGAAGTGACTCGCACCCCGAACTCCACTTCGCTTCCCATGGATCTCTACCGTGACGGAGAGGTCTTCGTCGCACGTATCGACATGCCGGGCGTGGACCCGTCGAGCATCGATGTCGACGTCGAGGATCGTACGCTGACGGTTCGCGCTCAGCGACAGTCCGAGGTCGCGGACAAGGATGTGAAATGGCTGACCCGGGAACGTACGACCGGCACCTATGCCCGTCAGCTCACCCTCGGCAACAGGGTCGCACTCGACCGAATCCAGGCTGACTACCAGGACGGCGTGCTCTCGCTGACGATCCCCGTGGCAGAGGAAGCCCGACCACGTAAGATCAACGTCTCACACTCCAACCCCACCAGAGTCACCGAGGTCGTCGAAACCTCCCCAGCACAGGATGAGAATCCGGCCGGCGCCTGATCGACAGACACAACCGTTGAAAGCGGGTCGCACCAATCGGTGCGGCCCGCTTTCAACGGTTGTGTCTGTGCCTTGAAGGGGTCCCCTTGGCCTCCAGCGCACAATCAAGGATTAAGTCTGGTCCGGCTGACCGCGGAGCCAGTACGTTTCTCGGGTCTGTGACATCGAGGTGAAGGTGGCAGGTCGGTGGCGACGAATTCTCGCAAGAGGAGCCGGACCAGCTTCGAGAGTTCCCGGAGGTCGGGCTGGCGGAGTTGCTCCCGTATTTCACGTGCGAGGAGTGGTCGCATACCTGCGGTGGCGGACCTTCAACACGGCCGAGTGGGAGAGTCTGTACGGATTCCAGTTCGCTCGTGCGATGGAGCACGAGGCCCCGAAGCTGGTGTTCCGGGCAGCCTGTGAATACCTGTCGACGTCGCGGCTTGTGCGCCCCGGCGTAGTCAACGTCCTCGAACACGTGGCGACGGCTCGTGTCCGAGCTCGCGAGGAGACCTCGCTGAACCTGGCGCTGTTGCTCACCGGCCGGGTTCGTGCCGACGAAATAGGCTGGCTATCTGACCAGCGTTGAGCAGGCCGGCGATGTCACCGCGTACCGGCATTACTGGGCGCAAGTGACGGAGGGGTAGCCCACGTCGGTGTGAGCTGGGTTACACTAGCGCTTTAGGTTCCAGGGTCATGCGGGACAAGATAGGGACACGTCAAGGAGAGACGATGAGCGAGTTGACCACCACGCAGCCGGCTGGCACGCCGACGTGGATCGACCTGGGCATCCCGGATCTCGACCGCGCGATGACCTTCTACGGCGCGTTGTTCGGTTGGGAGTTCGATGTGGGACCGGCGGAGTTCGGCCACTACACCCAGTGCTTGCTACGGGGCAGGCCCGTCGCGGCCATCAGGCCGAACCCCGATCCCGACGCCACGGAATTCTGGTGGAACGTCTTCTTCGCGACGGATGACTGTGACGCCGCGGCCGCCCGAGCACGGGACGCGGGCGGCTCGATTATCACCGGTCCGATGGACGTGCTGGACCAGGGCCGGACAGCGATCATCAAGGACACCACCGGTGCGCAGTGCGGACTGTGGCAGGCTGGTGCCCACATCGGCTGCGAGATCGTCAACGAGCCGAACACCCTGCTCCGCAACGACCTCGTCACCGCAGAATCCGGACCCGCGCGCGACTTCTACGCCGCGGTCTTCGGCTACACGTTGGATGCCAACCCGGACATGCCCGAGCTCGACTTCACGTTCCTCCGCAGACCGGATGGCCACGAGATCGGCGGCATCGCCGGTGACCCAAAGGCCACGAAGTCCCGTTGGGGGACCTTGTTCCAGGTGGACGACGCCGATGCGGCGGCGCGGCGAGCGGTCGACGCGGGTGGGACCTCGGCCGAGCCCTACGACATGATCTACGGGCGGGTCGCGAACATCACGGACCCGTTCGGCACAGAATTCGATGTCGGTGCGCCGATGACGAGCTGAACCGCCGGTCAGCTGGCGAAGTGGTCCAGCTCGGCAAGACGCGCGTGGATGTCGTCGGTGTGGACCTCCTCGACAAAGTGAGACCGAGGTCGGCTAAGTACCATAATCAAGGTGGACGTGCCTGCGCCGCCGATCGGCATCGCCTGCTTCAATCAAACGGGTGATCACCGCCGTGGTCCCGGATCGTCGCCGTACCCGACACGACGCTGTGATCATCGTCACCACGAGAATCATGTTGCTGTCCCTTGCGACGGTCTTGTTGCGGCCAGGTAATGCCCGATGGTCTCGATGTGGATGACGGCGCCGACGTAGGGGCGTTTGATCATCTGTGTGCTGGAGTGGTCGGCACAGGACCAGGTCGCGTCGTGGACGCTGTTGGCAACAAGACCGGTGCGACGCGGCCTGGCTTCGCGGTCTTGTTGAAGTTCTTCGAGATCGCGGCGCAGTTCCCGAGCGTGACGAGTGAGGCCGCCGGCCGCGGTGGGGTACTTGGCCAAACAGCTGCACGTCATCGCGGACGCATTTCGCGTCGACCGCTTCTTCGGCGTCCTCTCGGACGGCGCCCCGCGGCCGTCGCCACGCGGCCGTCGCCACGCGGCCGTCGCCGCGCTCACCGAGCAAGAACAGGCGTGCTTCCCGTCGAATTGGCGGGAGATTCGGCACCATGTGGGACTAAACCGCAGCTCGATCAACTACCTGGTGATCCGTAGTCAGTTTCTCGGTGGCCTTCCCGACACACAGGTTCCTCGACCTGCGTCTCGCGGAGACTCATGCAGACCACCTGACCGAGACATCCGGCTGCCAGTGAGGTTCGGAGAACGAACCTGGTAACAACAACATCAACTGCGTCCGCTGAGGAACCCCCTACGTACATCAGACGCCTACACCGCAGACCGCGGGCGCCGCGACCTGCGTTGTTGCAGTAGCCCCGGACGATGAAAATCTCGATTGTCGGGGGCTGAACTTAGACTCCTGGCCATGCCGGAGACCTTGATCGACTGTGCCCACTGCTCCACCGACGACCAAGACCTCACAGCCCATGGTGACCGGCATCGCGAGCTCGGCGTCGCGGAGCAACCTATCTGCCAAGACCACGGCCTCACCGGCACCAACCGCAGCCGCCCCGGCCTCGACCAGGCCCCGCCGCCGACTCACCGGCTCCTAAGCGTTGGTTATGCGCTGGATACTACCGTGGGCCCTGAAATTCGCTGTGGCTCAGTCGTGAGACCTGAGAACGTAGGCCAGGCACATGTAGGGCAGGTCAAGCTCACCGTCGAATGGATGTTCGAGGGAGAAGTACTCACGGAGATTCGACTCGACCCGTGACCTCGTCGTCTGGTTCGAACGCAGCCAATAGGAACGGGTCCTCGCCAGATCGACGATGCCCTCGAACGGGAGCGGCGTGGTGAACTCGACCAACTCATGGTCGATGAGGTCGAAGCCTGCAGGGCTCGGACGGTAGGCGGGACGGTACACGTCGCCGGCGTGCATGATCCGACTCAGACGCAGCACCCAATCGATACGCACATCGAGCTGATTGATGAGGATGATCAGCTGCCCATGGGGCCGTAGGATTCGATTGATCTCGGTCGTAGCCGCGGCTTCGTCGAACCAGTGCCATGCCTGTGCCACGGTGACGATATCGACGCAGGCGTCCGGCAGACCCGTATCCTCTGCACTGCCCACGAGACTTCGTGCGGGATTGTTGGCCAACGCCACCTCGTCGGGATCGATGGCGATCACATTCGCACCACGGTCGAGCAGCGCACTGCTGAGAATGCCTGTCCCGGCGCCCAGGTCACAGATCTCAAGAGTGCTCCAGTCACTGCTCACCAGGTTGATGGCGGCATCGGGATACCGGGGACGCACTTCGTCGTAGACGCCCGCCAGCTGGCCGAAGCTGCGTCCATGAGCTGCTTGCGCGCGTGGTCTCACAGTTCGCCCACCCTGACTCGTGAAGTTGATCGATCGTGGTCAACTCTAACTCGTCGTCAAAACCCGTTCCGCCCGCGGTGCTGGCCCGCACCCGGACCGGGAAGTGACTAGGATGGTTGTACCGGTCAAACAAACAGTGACAAGGAGCATCGATGTCCCCCACGTCCGAGCTGCAGGCAGAGCTGGAGAGCGCTTCTGGCGCCTATGAGGAATTCGCTTCCCGCGGGTTGAAACTTGATATCACCCGAGGCAAGCCGGCAAGCGCGCAACTCGACCTGGCGGCAGAGCTTCTGACAGCGGTGACACCCGATGACGTCTTGACGCCCAGCGGAGTCGATACCCGCAACTATGGCGGTCTGGACGGAATCGTCGAGCTGCGTGAACTCTTCTCCCCATTGCTCAAGATCCCTGCGAGCCAATTGCTGGCTGGCGGCAACGCCTCACTGACTCTCATGGCCCAGACACTGACCTTTGCTCTCCTGCACGGCACCGTCGGTGATTCACGACCCTGGGGCCAGGGACCTCACAAACTCATCTGCCCGGTCCCCGGCTACGACAGACACTTCACGCTGGCCGAGTCACTGGGCTTCGAACTCCTCAGCATTCCCATGGACTCCGAAGGTCCAGTCGTCGCAGAGGCTCAACGTCTGGCAGAGGACGAGACGGTCAAAGGCATGTGGTTGGTGCCCATGTACTCGAACCCGACAGGCATCACCATCACTGAAGAACGAGCGAAAGAGCTCGCGGCGATGCCGGCAGCGGCACCCGACTTCACGCTGCTGTGGGACAACGCATACGGACTCCACCACCTCCGGGACGAGCATCCCGAGGTTCTCGACATCCTCGACATCTGTGCCAAGGCTGGACACCCGGAACGCCCGTGGATCTTCGCTTCGACGTCGAAGATCACCCACGCGGGAGCCGGTGTCTCCTTCTTCGGTGCGGGTCCGGAGACGATTGACTGGATCCGGGCGAATCTGTCGAAGATCTCGATCGGTCCCGATAAGGTCAACCAGCTGCGTCATCTGCGCTTCTTCTCCGATCCTGCGGGCGTGGAGGAGCACATGCGCCGGCACGCGAAGATCATCGCACCGAAATTCGACGCTGTACTGGACACCTTGGAACGGGAACTGGGCGGCAAGGACCTGGCGCAGTGGACTGAGCCGGACGGTGGTTACTTCATCACCCTGACGACGCTGGAAGGCACCGCGGACCGGATCGTCAAATTGGCCGCCGAGGCTGGGGTCAAGCTGACCCCGGCCGGTGCTACCCATCCCTATGGTCTGGATCCACACAACAACGTCATCCGCATCGCTCCGACCATGCCGACCGTCGAAGACGTGGAACTGGCGGCGCAGGGGCTCGTGGCCTGTGTGAAGCTTGCCAGCTATGAGAAGCTCCTCGCCGGCTGAAGCCTCCGGCTCGCGGTCAGCAGCCTGAATACACGAACTCCTGGTCGGTGCAATCACCGACCAGGAGTTCTTTGTCTGTGCTGGTGCCTCTGGCCTCAGTACTCGTAGAAGCCGCGTCCGGATTTGACTCCGAGCAGGCCGGCATCGACCATGCGTGAGAGCAGCACCGGAGGTTTGGCTGCAGGATCGCCGGTCTCCGAATAGATGCTCTCGGCCGCGTACAGGCATGTGTCAAGACCCACCATGTCGGCAAGTTTGATCGGGCCCATCGGGTGCGCGCAGCCGCCCACCATTCCGGCATCGATGTCTTCCTTGGTGGCGAACCCGGACTCGAGCATGCGAATTGCGCTGCAGAGGTAAGGGATGAGCAGCGCGTTGACGATGAACCCGGGACGGTCCTGGGCCTGGACCGGATTCTTGCCGAGCACCTCGGCGACGAACTCCGTGACCGAGTCACGCACCGAATCGGCGGTGAGCACGGAGGAGACGATCTCGACGAGTGGCTGGACCGGGGCCGGATTGAAGAAATGAACCCCGAGAACACGCTCCGGACGTGAGGTCGACTGCGCGAACCGGACGATCGGCATCGACGACGTATTCGAAGCGAGGATCGCCTCAGGATCAGTCACGACCTTGTCGAGTTCGGCGAAGATCGATTTCTTGATGTCCTCGTTCTCACTCGCGGCCTCAATAACCAGCTGACGATCGGCGAGTTCGCCGATGTCGGTGGTGAATCTCAGCCTGCCGAGGGCCGCGTCACGAGCCTCGGAATCGAGTTTCCCCTTTTCGACTGCACGGGCCAGTGACTTCTCGATGCGAGCACGGCCGGCTGCGGAGGCTTCATCGTTGATCTCGCGGACGATGACGTCGAGACCCGACTTCGCGAGCACCTCGGCGATGCCGGCTCCCATGAGTCCGCTTCCGATGACTGCGGTGCGTTGAATGCTCATCTGCTGCTCCTTGTGTTGAAGTGTCTGTTCGTCATGTGTGTCACGGCTGCCTGGCGAGGAACCAATCGGAACCGCGAATGGCCTTCATCGCCTCTCGCCGACGTTCCTTAGGCAGGGTCTGAACATAGACCTGACCGTCGAGGTGCGCGACCTCGTGTTGGAGCATCTGCGCGAACACCTCCGTGCCGGAGAGCTCCACCGGTGAGTTCTCCGCGTCCACACCGCGCACACGAGCGAACTCGTAGCGCGGTGTGGGGAAGAACAGACCCGGAACCGAGAGACAGCCTTCCTCGATGTCGCGCAGCTCTCCTGCGACCTCGACGACCTCGGGGTTGATGACATACCCCGTGCGACCGTCGAGGTCATACCCGAATGCCCGCACGCCCACACCGATCTGCGGCGCCGCCACGGCGGCCCGCCCCTCCGGCAGAGACGTGTCCACGAGGTCTTGGGCCAAAGCCTTGAGCCCCTCGTCGAAGACGGTGACCGGTGCGCACGGACTGCGCAGCACCGGATCACCCCACAGGCGGATATCGCGCTCAGCCATCGATGACCACGACGAGGTCGCCGCCTTCAAGCTGCTGGACGTTGCCGATGGCGATGCGGGAGACAGTCCCGGCCGTCTGTGTGGTGATGGAGGCCTCCATCTTCATGGCCTCGATCGTCGCGACTGTTGCGCCGGCTTCGACCTGGTCCCCCTGTGCGACCTGGAGTGTGACTACGCCGGCGAACGGGCTGGCCACGTGGCCGGAGTTTGACGGATCGGCCTTCTCCGCGGTCTTGACGTCGCTTTCGACCGCCCGGTCGCGAACCTGCAGCGGGCGCAGCTGACCGTTGAGGGTGAACATCACCGATCGCATGCCGCGCTCGTCTGTTCCGCTGATTGCCTGCACCCCGATGAGGAGGTCCTTGCCTTTCGACAGCTCAACCGCGTGCTCCTCGCCTGCAGTCAGACCGTAGAGGTATTCCGAGGTCTCAACGACGGACAGGTCGCCGTAGTTGGCTCGCATCTGCTCGAACTCCCTGGTCGGTCCGGGGAACAGGAGCGAATTGAGCTTGGCCTGACGTGCAGCGCCCGGCGTCTCCAGAGCAGCAGCATCCTCTGCCGCGAGATCCTCGGACACAGCCTTGTGTTTGCGCCCTGCCAGGGCCTTCGTGCGGAACGGCTCGGGCCATCCGCCTGGAGGATCACCGAGGTCGCCGCTGAGGAAACCGATCACCGAGTCCGGAATGTCGAACTTGTCCGGATTCTCTGCGAACTCCTTAGGATCGACGCCGGCGCCCACGAGGTGAAGCGCGAGGTCGCCGACGACCTTGGACGAGGGCGTGACCTTGACGAGGTGGCCGAGGATCGCGTCCGCTGCCGCATACATGCGTTCGATGTCCTCGAACCGCTCCCCCAGACCCAGCGCTACGGCCTGCTGGCGCAGGTTGGACAGCTGTCCGCCCGGGATCTCGTGGCGGTAGACACGGCCGGTCGGTCCGGCCAGTCCGGATTCGAACGGGGCATAGACCTTGCGGACGGACTCCCAGTATGGTTCGAGGTCGCTGACCGCGTTCAGGCTGATCTTGGTGTCGCGTTCGGTGTTCTCAAATGCTGCCACCAGAGCCGACAGGCTCGGCTGACTGGTGGTTCCGGCCATCGAGGCAGATGCCGCATCGACCGCGTCGGCTCCGGCTGCGGCCGCAGCGCAGAGCGTGGCCAACTGGCCACCGGCGGTGTCGTGGGTGTGGACGTGGACAGGCAGGTCGAAGTTCTCCCGCAGCGCCGTGACGAGCTTCGTCGCAGCGGCAGGGCGAAGGAGTCCGGCCATGTCCTTGATAGCGAGCACATGGGCACCGGCCGCGACGATCTCTTCTGCGAGCTTCAGGTAGTAGTCGAGCGTGTAGAGCTCTTCTCGCGGATCGAGGATGTCGGAGGTATAGCACAGGGCAACCTCGGCGACGGTGGTGTTCGTGGCCCGAACTGCCTCGATGGCAGGACGCATCTGTTCGACGTCGTTGAGGGCGTCGAAGATGCGGAAGATGTCGATGCCGGTGCGCGCGGCCTCATCGACGAAGGCATCGGTGACCTGGGTCGGGTACGGAGTGTAGCCGACGGTGTTGCGACCGCGCAGCAGCATCTGGAGATTGATGTTGGGAACAGCCGAGCGCAGTGCGGCCAAGCGCTCCCAGGGATCCTCGCCGAGGAAGCGCAGCGCCACATCATAGGTCGCACCTCCCCAGGCTTCGATGCTGAGCAGCTCCGGCGTCATCCGGGACACATGCCCGGCGACGGCCAACAGATCGCGGGTGCGCACTCGGGTCGCCAGCAGCGACTGGTGAGCGTCGCGGAATGTGGTGTCCGTGACCGCCAATGGAGTCTGGCTTCGCAGTGCCTGAGCGAAACCGGTCGGGCCGACCTCGAGGAGTCGATCGCGGCTTCCAGGTGTCGGATCCGTGTCGAGATCGATATCGGGAAGCTTCTCCCCCGGGCGGATGCGCACGCGGGGCTCACCGTTGGGACGGTTGACGGTGACATCGGCCAGGTAGTCGAGGATCTTCGAACCGCGATCCGCACTGACACGAGCGTCGAGCAGATGTGGGCGCTCTTCGATGAATGAGGTTGCGAGATCTCCGGCGATGAATGACTCATCTTCCAGCACGGCCCGCAGAAATCCGATGTTCGACGATACACCGCGGATTCGGAACTCGGCCAGGGCACGTCGTGCACGAGAGATTGCCTGCTCGAAATCGCGACCACGGCAAGTGAGTTTGACCAGCATCGAGTCGAAGTGCGCGCTGACTACTGCTCCTGCGTGGACTGTTCCACCGTCGAGCCGGACACCGGCGCCGCCGGCAGATCGGTAGGCAGTGATGGTTCCAGTGTCGGGACGGAAGGCGTTTGCCGGGTCCTCGGTGGTGATGCGGCACTGGAGGGCGGAGCCCTTGATTCGCATGTCGTCCTGAGCCAGGCCGATCTCTGCCAGGGTCTCCCCCGATGCGACGCGCATCTGTGACGCGACCAGATCGACGTCAGTGATCTCTTCGGTCACCGTGTGTTCGACCTGAATGCGCGGGTTCATCTCGATGAAGACGTGCTTACCCTTGCGCGGGCCGTCGGTTTCGAGGAGGAACTCGACGGTTCCGGCGTTCTGGTAGCCCAGCGCCGCAGCGAATTTCAGAGCATCTGCGTGCAGTGCGTCGGCGATGGCCGGATCCAGGTTCGGCGCCGGTGCGATCTCGACGACCTTCTGATGACGACGTTGGACAGAGCAGTCGCGTTCGAAGAGGTGAATAGCATTCGAGTCGTTGTCGGCAAGGACCTGGACCTCGATGTGACGCGGTCGCTGCACGGCCTGTTCGATGAAGACCGTGGGATCTCCGAAAGCGCCTTCGGCTTCGCGCATCGCCGCCTTGAGCGCGTCCTCCAGCTGTGAGGACTCGGCAACTCGGCGCATTCCGCGTCCGCCGCCACCTGCCACAGCCTTGACGAAGAGCGGGTATTCCATGGAGTCCGCATCGGCCAGCAGCTGAGCTATATCGGCGGAGGGACGAGTCGAATCGAGTACTGGAATACCGGCATTGCGTGCCGCCGTCAGAGCCTGCACCTTGTTGCCGGCAAGTTCGAGAACGTCGGCTTTGGGGCCGATGAACGTGATTCCTGCCTCCTGACAGGCTCGCGCCAAGTCGGGGTTCTCCGACAGGAAACCGTAGCCGGGGTATATCGCGTCGGCCCCCGATTCCTTGGCGACGCGCAGCATCTCTTCGACGCTGAGATACGCGCGAACGGGGTGACCTTCTTGGCCGATCATGTAGGCCTCATCGGCCTTCATTCGGTGTTCGGAGTTCCGATCCTCATAGGGAAAAACAGCGACAGTGGAGGCGCCGAGTTCGTACGCTGCACGGAATGCGCGAACGGCGATCTCTCCACGATTTGCCACAAGAACTTTAGAGAACATCTGTGTCTCTCACTTCTGTATCGATCGCCTAGAGGCGATAGTCGACGGGCTGTCAAGGAACAACTCTACTAAGTGACCCAGAGCACTCGAATACAGGGGGTCTGATTTCGACTCTGCTGCCACGCCCGGCGTGGTCGTGACTGCTCGGCCCGGTTGGATACGTTAACGTAGGAGGGTGCTTGTCCTAAGTATCAGCAGCCTCAAAGGCGGAGTCGGTAAGACGTCCGTGACACTCGGTCTTGCCTCGGCCGCTTACAACCGAGGAATTCCGACCTTGGTCGTCGACATGGATCCGCAAGCGGACTCATCGACCGGCCTTGATGTCCCGACGTCGACACGTGTCGATATCGCCGATGTGCTCGCTGCTCCCAAGTCCCAGAAAATCCTGTCCGAGGCGATCATCCCCTCCGGGTGGGTGGGTGACAAGCTCGGCCAGCTTGACGTGATCTCCGGCTCCCCCAGAGCTGCGGAGTTCGATCGACCCTCATTGTCGGAGAAGTACCTCCGGCGCCTTGAAGACGCACTGAGTCGCGTCGCCAAAGGGTACCGACTGGTTCTCATCGACTGTCCGCCGAGTCTCAACGGGCTCACACGCACCGCGTGGACGGCCAGCAACCGGGTTGCAGTGGTGACCGAGCCCAGCCTGTTCTCAGTAGCAGCCGCGGATCGCGCGCTGCGGGCGGCAGACGAACTGCGCCAACGTGGAACCTCGGACATTCAGCCGCTGGGTCTCGTAGTGAACCGGGTTCGCGCCGGTTCGAACGAACATGACTATCGCATCACTGAGATGCGGGAGATGTTCGGACCGTTGGTGCTCAATCCGCCATTGGCCGAACGTGCCGTGATGCAGCAGGCACAGGGTTCTGCCCGCCCAATTCACACGTGGCCCGGGAAGCCAGCCGAGGAAGTTGCGACTTCATTCGACACCTTGCTGGAACGCGCTCTGCGCTCGGAGAACATCCGTTCGCGCAACACCCCGAAGCAGTAGGACCGAAGCAGCAGTAGGCATCGAACGCCACGTCCTGTGGCAGCTGGCTTGTCCGTGAGGCTTCCTGCTCGTTCCCTTCAGGCTCGAACTCTTGAGCCAGTGGACTCTGGGGTTGTTCAGATTGCGGGCATTGCTGAAGTGAGGGTGCCGTACCTGTTGTCATGCCGAGATGCCTCGCCGCGAGGCTTGATTCTTCTTGATGAAGATGAGTGTGGCCCGTCCTCACGGACGGGCCACACTCATCAATCCCCCATAGTGTCCCGGTCAGGGACTGCCCGGTATCCGGGCGACAAGCTGCTCAGCCGAGCTTCTGTGCTCTTCGCTGTGCGAGCTCATCCATTTCGACGACTGCGGAATCATCTTCGGGAAGACGCTCGCTCGGCAGTTCGGAGAGGCTGCCTTCAACTTCATTCCAGACACGCCCGACGGCAATGCCGAAGACGCCCTGTCCGCCCTGCAGAAGATCAACGACCTCGTCGGGTGAGGTGCATTCGAAGACGCTGGCACCATCGGACATCAGAGTGATCTGGGAGAGGTCCCGAACACCGCGCGAACGCAGGTGGTCGACCGCAGTACGGATCGACTGCAGTCCGACGCCGGTGTCGAGAAGCCGCTTGACGATCTTGAGGACGAGGATGTCACGGAAGCTGTAGAGCCGCTGGCTGCCCGATCCCGTGGCGTTGCGGATCGACGGGGTCACCAGGTCGGTGCGCGCCCAATAGTCGAGCCGGCGGTAGCTGATGCCGACGACTTTGCACACAGTCGGACCGCGGTAGCCGGCCTCTTCATCGAGGACTGGCAGATCGTCGTCGAACAACAGTCCTTGGGCGGCTGGTGGTATTGGCGTCGGCTCGACGCTTTCATGACTTGAGCGGTTCACACCGACTCCTCCTTATAGTCCCTGGGGGAAGCGAGGTCGCTTTGAAGAGCAGAGAACATAACTATTCTAGCTCTCTTCTCAGCGAACCTACAGTGGGATTCAACATCTCCAAGCTATTCTCCCGGGCCTTCCAGGACAAACACCTCAAGGTAACAATTTCTGCGTGTCGCCGTTATCGCAGTATTCGAACACGTGATTCACACACAGATGGACTGTTCTGTGCCGCTCTGGGAGCCCGCTCACTCGGTCTCGGGCTGCGCTTGGTCGTCCTTGGCGCCAGTGGATCCCTGCGGCCTGTCACCCTCGGACTTTTGATCCTCGGCCTTCTTGGGTTTGGCGCTGGTCAGGAGCTTCGTTTTGACGGTCGACGCGTACTTGTCAACGTACTCCTGGCCGGAGAGCCGCATGATCTCGTACATGATCTCGTCGGTGACGGATCGCAACAGGAACCTGTCGTGGGGAAGGCCCTCATACTTCGAGAAATCCATGGAGGAACCGAAGACTATTCCGACGCGTCGGAACTTCGGGATCAGGCGTCCAGGAGGCTGAATCTTGTCGGTGCCGATGATAGCGACGGGAATCACCGGGGCGCCTGATTCGAGGACCAGGCGGGCGACGCCCGTGCGGCCGCGGTAGAGCTTGCCGTCCGGTGAACGGGTGCCCTCCGGATAGATGCCCAGAGAGTTCCCCTCTCTCAGAACCTTGAGCCCGGATTCCAGTGAGGCCTGAGAACCAGAGCCCCCGGCTCGATCCATCGGCAGCTGGTTGTTGAGTTTGAAGAACCACCGGGTGACCGCGCCCTTGAGGCCGCGACCGGTGAAATAGTCCTTCTTCGCCAGATAGACGACAGGCCGGGGTGCTAGGAGAGGGACGAAGATCGAATCCATGAAGTGATTGTGGTTTCCTGCGATGATCGCAGGTCCATCAGACGGGAGATTGTCCAACCCGCGCACCCAGGGACGGAAGAGGATCCGCAGAATGGGTCCGGCCACGACTCGCTTGAGAAACCAGTAGAACACGAGCACCCTTCCCTGTCACGACTCTTTGTCGTCCTCGGACATCATATATCGACACCATCAACGCACATTCATGCCATGCTGAACCTATGGAGATCGACTACACACCTCAATCGGTGCCGACTGCACCTTACCGGCAGATTGTCCCGGACTCTGAGTCTGCGGTGCTGTTTCTCCATGGGATCACCGGTTCTCCGGCCGCGTGGTTCCCCATCGCCCGGAGCTTGGGCCATCATGGAATCAGCGTCAGCGTGCCGTTGCTTCCGGGCCACGGCACTCGGTGGCAGGACCTCAATTCCACGCCCTGGTCCGAATGGCTCGACGCAGCGAAGGCGGAGCTTCAGGCACTGTCTCGAACTCACTCCCGGGTGGTGGTGGCCGGTCTGTCAATGGGCGGTGCCCTGGCATTGGCACTGGGCGCCGGGGATTCCCCTCCTGACGAGCTCGTTCTGATCAATCCTGCCCTTCACATCGATTCCCCGCTGACGCCGTTTCTGCCCGTCCTCAAGCACGTGGTCACCTCTGTGCCGGCGATCGCCGGCGACATCGCACATCCGGATCGCTGCGAATATGCTTACGATCGCACCCCCGTCGCGGCTATCGCCTCGTTCGCTTCGGCACAGAGAGCTCTTCGCGAGGACCTCTGGCGGATCGAATGCCCAGTCACCCTCTTCGTCTCCGGCCGCGACGGAGTGGTCGGGCCGCGGACCCTGCGAACCTTGCGATCGCGTCTGCCCCAGCGACCGACGATCCTATCTCTGCGTCGATCCCAGCACGTAGCCACCTTGGACAATGATGCGGACATCATCGCCGAGGCGATTCTGGACAAGGCGACATCCGCCGATCGTTTCCCGGCAGGGAACCCCGTAACCGGGGAATAGAGACACCAAGAAGATTGCTGATAGAGGACATGGACGACGAGAAGAACGAGAACTGGCGTGATGAGGTTCCCGAGTCGGAGCGGCTCGGTGATTCTTCGCGCATCAGTGACAGTCACTGGGAGGATCTCGTCAACCAGATTGCAGAGCCCAGCGCCCTGATGGGTGATATGCCTGTTGAAGAGGTCAGGGAGAGACTCGAAGAGGAAGAGGGCTGGGAGCCCGGGCCAGCGGAACCCATCGGCTGGCGCACCGCCTCGCCGACTCTGATGCTCTCCGTGGTCGCGACGTTCGGCGCTGTCCTGCTGTTGGTCCTCGGTGCGATCTTCTTCCGCCCACTGCCCGGCTGGTTTCTGTTGATCGGCATTGCAGTCGGCCTCGGTGGAGCAGTCGGCCTGTTCTTTCATCTCCCGACTAACCGTTCGCCCGACGAGGACAACGGCGCCTCAGTCTGATGCCGCGGTCGAACGTCGGGCCTTCTCCTGTGTCAGGGGCGAGTGAAAGACTGGGGCGCATGTCCACCCCATTCGACCGAGCGCCGTCAGCAACCGCCTCCTCTCAGTTGTCGTTCGACAGTCTTGGCACTCCGCTCCACGAGGTCACTTTCGTGATAGTCGACCTTGAGACAACCGGCACAACTGCCGGAAAATCGGAGATCACGGAGATCGGTGCGGTCAAGATGCGCGGCGGCGAGGTGCTCGGAGAGTTTCAATCTCTGGTCAAGCCCGAGGAATCGGTGATCAGCCCGTTCGTGGCGCGACTGACCGGCATCACACACGCCATGGTCGATGATGCTCCCTCGATTCGCTCTGTGCTGCCGAGCTTTCTGGAGTTCTCCGTCGGTGCCGTCCTGGTTGCGCACAATGCTCCCTTCGACATCGGCTTCCTCCGCTCCGCGTGTGAAAAGCTCGACTATCACTGGCCTCAGCCGACTGTCCTCGACACCGTCACCCTGTCTCGGCGAGTAGTGAGTCGCGATGAGGTCCGCAATCACAAACTGTCGACTCTCGCCGCTCATTTCGGAACCGAGGTATCCCCTGACCACCGAGCACTCTCCGATGCAAAGGCCACGGGAGAGCTGCTGCACCGGGTGCTGGAGCGATTCGGCGGCTATGGCATCACAACTCTCGAAGAGCTGGCCACGGTGCGCCAGGCCGGTTGGGCGAAGCGCCAAGCCAAATCTCATCTGGCCAAAGGGGTTCCGGCCGAGCCTGGCGTCTACATGTTCCTGGATGGAACTCGACGAGTCCTCTACATCGGCAAATCCGGCAATATGGCGCGCCGAGTCCGGGGCTATTTCAACGCTTCGGAGAACCGCGGTCGGATGGCTGAGATGATCACAGCAGCTCAGGAGGTCAGCTGCCTGCCGTGCGCGCACGCGCTCGAGGCCGAGGTCAGGGAGATTCGCCTGATCGGAGAACTCGCCCCGCCGTATAACCGTCGGTCGAAGAACCCCGAACGCAATTCCTGGATCGTTCTCAGCGATGAGGCTTATCCGAGGTTGTCAGTCGTCCGTTCGAACACCGCATTGGAGAAGTCGCCCGCAACGCCCATGGGCCCGTTCCGGTCGCGCAAGACGGCCCAGGCGGTGAAGGAGCTTCTCGACACCCTCTATCCCGTCAAACGATGCACGGCGAGGATCACCTCCGCCAATCTCGGATCGCACCGCCCGTGTGTGAGTTCTCAGGTCGGTCAGTGCGGAGGTCCCTGCGCCGGCGTGATCGACAGGCAGGAGTACCTGGCCGACATCAGCGATCTGGTCGCGGTTATGGACGGTGACTACTCAACGCTGCGTGATCTGTGCACGCAGAGAATGTCGAGATTGGCCACCGAAGCCAGGTATGAGACAGCCGCCGAGGTGCGCGATTCCATGCGCTCGGGACTGGCAAACGCCGCACGTGCCGAGTCCGTTCGTGCCCTGCGAGATATCCCTGAGATCCTTGCGTACTCACCTGGGCCCGAAGGAGGATTCGATCTCGCAGTCATCCGGCATGGGAAGCTGGCCGCCGCTGCACATTCCCGTGGGTCGCGGGGAATCGACGAGGCCTTCGTTGCCATTCGCGCGAGCGCGGAATGGGTTCCTGCGCCAGGGAAGCTTCCAACAGCATCCGACTCGCTGGCGGAAGAGACAAGGCTCTTGTCCCAATGGCTGCAGTCAGCGACGCTGACCTCGATGCGGGGAGCTTGGTCGCTCCCCCGCACCGGGGCCAACTTCCACGCGCAGGAATCAGGAACGGTTCGCCTCGGCGACCCTGTGTGAGACTGCGATGAGCTGGTCGAGCTTCTGCGCACCGAGGCCGGCGTCTACCGTTTCCTGTGCAATAGTCACCTTCGCCGCCAACCGCTCGGTCAGGGTGCCCACAGCAGACTCATCGGCTGCAACGAGTGCCGCTGCTGTATTGATGAGCACGATGTCGCGTACTGCTGACTTCTCTCCGTTGAGCACCGATCGGGTGATCTCAGCGTTCTGTTCGGGCCCGCCGCCACGCAGATCGTTCTTTGTGACACGTTCAAACCCCAGGTCAAGGGCATCGAAGGTCATGTGTTCGACCTCGCCGTGCCGAATCTCCCACACATCGTTGACGTCGGTGTTGCTCAGTTCGTCCAACCCGTCTCTCGAACGGAACACGACTGCCTGGTGACCGCGCTTGGCCAAGGTGCCGACGACCAAAGGCGCCATCTGAGCATCAGCAACACCGATCGCGGCGTGCCGGGCACGGGCCGGGTTCGTCAGCGGTCCGAGGATGTTGAACGCGGTCGGGACGCTGATCTGACGACGCACTGCCGCCACGAACTGCATCGACGGGTGGAAGACATTGGCGAAGCAGAATGCCAGGCCGACTTCCTTCGCGATGATGCCTGTCTGTTCTGGGGTGATGTCGAAGCGGACACCGAGAGCTTCGAGCACATCGGCAGAGCCGGAGGCTGATGACGTCGCGCGGTTGCCATGCTTGACGACGCGCTGTCCGCACGCGGAGATGATCATCGCCGCCGTTGAGGAGATGTTGGCAGTCTTCGCCCGATCGCCGCCGGTACCGACGATATCGACAGAATCCTCGAGACCCGGCAGCGGCACGGCGTGGTCCATCATCGCCGCGACCAGACCGGCTATCTCGGCAACAGTCTCGCCCTTTGTATGGTGTGCCACGAGAAATGCGGCCATTGTCACATCGGGCGTCTGTCCCGACATGATCTGGTCCATTGCCCACGCGGCGGCGGCCTCGTCGAGATCCTGCTGGTGCATAAGCGTCATGAGGAGATCGGGCCAGCTGTAGGTGGCGCCCTGAGGTGTGGTTCGGAGCCCGGAATCCTGTGTTTCCGGGCTTGTCGTACGCGGTGTCTCCGTCATCCGAATGAACTCTCCTTTAGGGTCTTACACCACCTCTGACTACGAGATGGAACTTACCTGCGGAATCCTATCCTGTCTTCGACACGCGGGGGCCGGACGCTCCGAATACGAGATTCCGGCACCAAATCAAGGTTTTCGCTACACCGTGTAGAAAAATATTCACCGAAAGCTGGGTAAAAGATGAAAACTCACCCCGAGACGAGTAATAATGGGGTTGTGTCAACTGCCACTGCATCTCAAACAGCGCCAGCACATCCGGTTGTCAATCGTCCGAATGTGACCACGGTGGGCTTCATCGTGTTCCTCGCGAGCGACCTGATGTTCTTTGCCGCGCTCTTCGCCATGTACTTCACCATTCGATCCGTCGTGCCGGAATTATGGGAGACCCAGACCGAGGTCCTCGACATTCCATATGCGCTCGGCAACACGCTCATTTTGGTGTCGTCTTCATTCACCTGCCAGCTGGGCGTCTTCGCAGCGGAGAAGTTCCGTCCCCGCCGGACGGGTTCTCTGTTCAACATCGCCAAATGGGGAATGGTCGAGTGGTTCTACCTCACCTTCCTCCTTGGCGCGGTCTTCGTCGCCGGCCAGGTGATGGAATACGCCACGCTGGTCAGCGAGGGCATCGCCATCAACAGTGATGGCTATGGTTCCGTCTTCTACCTGACCACCGGGTTCCACGGTATTCACGTGACCATCGGACTCATCTGCTTCCTGCTTGTGATCGGACGAGCATATGGAGCCAAGAAGTTCGGTCATCACGAGGCCACATTCGCGATCTGCGTGTCCTACTACTGGCACTTCGTCGACGTCGTATGGGTGGGTCTCTTCGGAGTCATCTACCTGCTCCAGTAGTCGGCTCGAGATGCTCGGCCATTCGGACTTACAACATTCAAAGCAAAGGACGATCACGTGAAGCTTTTAGCAGATCGCCGCAGGCATCCAATGGCACTGGTTGTGCTGCTCTTGGTGGGCCTGTTGATGACTGGCGGAGCCTACGCCCTCTTCACTCAGACTTCGAGCGCCAAGGCAGATACTGCCAGCGCATCAGATGTCGACGAAGGCAAGAAGCTCTTCGCTGCGAACTGTGCAACATGCCACGGACTCAACGGCGAGGGCTCGAAGGCCGGGCCGGGTCTCATCGGAGTCGGTGCAGCAGCAGTTGACTTCCAGGTCGGAACCGGGCGCATGCCGTTGCAGTCCAATGGGCCGCAGGCACGTGCCAAGGAACCTCAGTTCGACGAAGAGCAGACAGCTCAGCTGGCCGCCTATGTCGCTTCGCTGGGCCCTGGCCCAGCCGTCCCCGAAGACGAGAACCTCGATGCGTCCAAGGGTGATCCTGCTGCAGGCGGTAGTCTCTTCCGCACCAACTGCGCCATGTGCCACAACGTGGTCGGCGCCGGCGGTGCTCTGACCCGAGGCAAATACGCACCGAACCTGGCGGATGTCTCCGAGAAGCACCTGTACGAAGCGATGCAGACCGGTCCGCAGAATATGCCAATCTTCAACGACGCGAACCTGACTCCCGATGACAAGCGCGACGTGATCGCCTATGTCAAAGAGGTTTCGGATACTCCCTCGCCCGGTGGTTTCAAGCTGGGATCCTTGGGACCAGTGGCTGAAGGCCTCTTCATCTGGTTCTTCGGCCTCAGCGCAGTCATCGGACTGACAGTATGGCTGTCATCCAGGGCAAAGTGAGTCAGTCAATGTCGTTCAGTAATCACCACGAGAAAAGACGGGGAATTCAATGACCTCGAAAGACCACTTCGGCGGCGGCAGCCAGCTCGAGGAGTTGAATGGGTTCACGAACCCGGGGCTGCCGGAACACAAGCCTCGGCTTGCTGACGGAGATCCGAAGGCCGCGAAGGTCGCCGAACGCCAGGTGGCGTTGTGGTTCGTGCTGTCGATGGTCGGAACCATCTGGTTCATAGTCGCCTACTTCCTGTTCTCTCCCGGCGAGACTATGCAGAGCATTCGACTCCACAACACCTCCATCGGCCTTGGTGCCGCTGTAGCGATGTTCTCCATCGGTGTCGGCGCCGTTCTGTGGGCGAAGAACCTCATGAGCGATCACGAGGGAATCGATGAGCGTCACGACATCGGTGGCAGTGAAGAGGACCAGGCAGTCGCCCTTGAGATCCTGCACCAGGCGAAGGAAGAGTCGGGAATCGCCCGACGTCCTCTTCTGCGCAACACGCTGATTGCGGCACTGGCCATCGCTCCCCTGCCCGCAGTCCTCGTATTCCGTGACCTGGGCCCTCTGCCCGGGGACAAGCTGTTCCACACTCTCTGGGGCAAGGGCATTCGCCTGATCCAGGACCCGGGCGGCATTCCATCAGTGGAATCCGAACGCCCGATCAAGGCAGATGACGTCACCATCGGTTCGGCCTACCACGTGTTGCCATCAGGCATCGGCGATGAAGAGAACGCCGAACACCCGTTGGAGGAGAAGGCAAAAGCCGCCGTTCTGCTGATGCGCATCGATCCCAAGGAACTCAAAGAGGATCCGGATCGCAAGGACTGGTCACACGACGGCATTGTCGCCTATTCCAAGATCTGCACCCATGTCGGTTGCCCCGTCGCACTGTATGAGCACCAGACACACCACCTGCTCTGCCCGTGCCACCAGTCGACCTTCGATGTGACCGAACACTGCAAGGTCATCTTCGGCCCGGCCAAACGTCCACTGCCGCAGCTGCCCATCTCGGTCGACAGCGAAGGCTATCTGGTCGCACAGTCGGACTTCCCTGAGCCCGTCGGACCTACGTTCTGGGAGATCAATCACCCATGAGTACTACACAACCCACAACCACCATCGGGAAGGCCGCGAACTTCGCCGAGACTCGAGTCGGGGCTTCAGTCCTCGTCCGCGAGTTCGGACGCAAGATCTTTCCTTCCCACTGGTCGTTCATGCTCGGTGAGGTCGCTCTCTACAGCTTCGTCATCGTTATCCTCTCCGGCACGTTCCTGACCTTCTTCTTCACCCCTGCAATGGGTGAGATGCACTATGAAGGTCCATGGGCGCCGCTGCGCGGCGTCGAGATCTCAGAGGCGTACAACTCGACTCTGGCGATCTCATTCGAGATCCGCGGTGGCCTGTTCATCCGTCAGATGCACCACTGGGGTGCGCTGCTGTTCGTCGCAGCACTGAGCATCCATATGCTGCGTGTCTTCTTCACCGGCGCTTTCCGTCGCCCCCGCGAGCTCAACTGGATCGTCGGTGTTCTTCTGGTCATCATGGGTATGGCGGCAGGTTTCACCGGCTACTCACTGCCCGATGATCTGCTCTCGGGCAACGGTCTGCGAATCATTGACGGGATCGTCAAATCACTGCCCCTGGTCGGAACGTATCTCTCCTTCTTCATCTTCGGCGGAGAGTTCCCGGGCACCGACATCGTCGCCAGGCTCTATTCCCTCCACATCATGATCGTTCCCGCGTTGCTGATAGCACTGATCGGCATCCACCTGGTGTTCGTCGTCGTACACAAGCACACGCAGTACCCGGGTGCCGGCAACACCGAGAAGAACGTGGTGGGCGAGCCTGTTCTGCCGACATTCGCAGCCAAGGGCGGAGGCTTCTTCTTCCTCATCTTCGGCTTGGTGGCACTGATCTCAGCACTCTTCACGATCAACCCGATCTGGAACTACGGGCCCTATGACCCCTCACCGGTGTCTGCAGGTACACAACCCGACTGGTACATCGGTTGGGCAGACGGATTCCTGCGCATCGTTCCAGGCTGGCTCGAGTTCTACATCGCCGGTTGGCCGATCTCGCTGAATATCAACAGCGCGGTGATTGTCATGGGCGGCGTGTTCGGAGCGATGTTCATCTATCCGTTCTTCGAATCCTGGCTGCTCAAGGACAAGCGCGAACACCACATCCTCGATCGTCCGCGCAACAACCCCACGCGTACCGCCATCGGTGTTGCAGGCATCATCTTCTACTGCAACATGTGGGCTGCAGCCTCGGGTGACATCATCGCCGTGTTCTTCCAGATGTCACTCAACGACATGATCTACATATTCCGCATCGTGTTCTTCCTCGGACCGATCATCGGCTACATGATCACGAAGCGGATGTGCATCGGTCTGCAGCGCAAGGATCGTGAGATCGCACTGCATGGACGTGAGACGGCCAATATCATCCGTCTCCCCCACGGTGAGTTCCTTGAGCGTCACGAAGCTCTGCCTCCGCATAAGCTGTGGAAGCTGACAGCGTTCGAGTCGCCCACGCATACGCCCGCGGAGCCGAATGCGGACGGTAAGATCACCGGACTCGAGAAGTTCCGTGCGAAGCTCTCCAAGTTCTTCTTCGAGGACCGTGTTGCGCCAGTGACGAAGCAGGAGCTCGAAGCATCGCACCACGACCACGATTCGGTTGAATCGAACACTCACAACCAGATCGGTCACTGATCGAGTCAGAGTTCAGATGACGTGATTCTGACGAGTCGACGGTATGACGGAGGGGCCCAACATCAACTGTTGGGCCCCTCCGTCATACCGTCATCGTGCGCCGATGAGCACCCGAACTGAGTGTTTGTGCTGTCGTCATTCCGTGCGCGACGGTCGACCGTGCGTGCTGACACCTTCACCATCACCGAGGTGGAGATCGAGTGTCCCATCCGAACTGCGCTCGACGACGGAAGTTCCGACATTCGGCACCGTAGGTTCAATCAGCTTCAGCAACGGGGACCTCGTAGCGTCCGCTTGCACCTACTCCCCTGCCTCTCCGATCGGACTACATGGTGAAGTTCATCTCGGATTCGGCGATCAGCAATGCGGAACACTATGTGGAATACTACGGTGCACCCGGGATCAGCACAGTTTGGGGCTGTGACGGTCGTTGGAGCAAGGTGGGGGTCTGCAACGCGCCGCCGGCGGCGGAGGTCGCGTAGACCGATTAACCGAAGGCGAGGGCTGAAGATATCAAGCAGAGTTCGTCGACCGGGACGCACTGTCAGACACCGAAGGCGACTAGGTCGGACTCTTCAGACTCTTGCACGACATTCTTGTCGCCGAGTCGGGCGCCTGTTGGCCTATGAAGTCGAGCAGCGCGGATTTCGCGGAATCTCCCGGGTGATGGATGGTCCACCAACTCGTCATCTTCCGGGTCATCACGCAGCAGCAGCGAAGGCTGGTCGAGGCGAGTCGGTGACTACTGCGTTCCTCGTCCGGTCGGTCATCGCGGGGCTCTGCAGGTCTTCCTGGTTGCCGCGGTGACAACGGTCTGGCCAGATCGCCTGGCAGTCCATTGCCACGGAGAAACTCGCCCGGCGTGGTGTCCGATCCACTGGCGCTGTTCAATGAGACTGTAGGTGAATACGGCGATGGCCCGGACTCGAATGAGTCCGGGCCATCAGCGCTGTCTGTTATCGGTGTTCGTGATTGAACGGATCAGTGGGCGTGGTCCCCACGATCGTGTTCGTACGACAGTCCGACCAGAGCTACCAGGCCGAGTACGGCACCGAACGGGAAGATCCACCAGCCCATGGCGATTCCGTAGAACGCCACAGCGGCCGCACCGGCACACGCGATCGGCCACCAGCTCCAAGGGCTGAAGAAGCCATAGTCCGCATCTGCATCGGAGATCTCTGCATGCTCATTATCCTGCGGCTGGCGACCGACCCGACGGTCTGTCAGCCACAGGTAGACGCCGATCATCAAGGACATCGCACCGACGAGGAGCAATGCTGGGAATCCGACCATCTCAGCGAAGTCCGTGTAGAACCCATAGAAGACTCCAACGGCTGCGAAGAAGATGCCACAGATCATGAAGACATAGATCGAGGATTTCACTTGACGTTACCTCCTGTGAGTTGCGGCTCTGCGGTCCCGTGCCCGGCGTACTCGAGCAGCTCCGGGTGGTTCACATCGAATGCCGGGCGTTCGGAACGGATGCGCGGCAGCGAGGTGAAGTTGTGGCGAGGAGGTGGGCAGGAAGTCGCCCACTCCAGTGATCCGCCGTAACCCCATGGGTCATCGACTGTCACCTTCGGTGCATTGCGAGCGGTGATCCACACGTTCCAGAAGAAGGGAACCATGGACAGGCCGAGGAGCATTGCGCCGACAGTCGACACCTGGTTCATCCATGTGAAGCCGTCTTGTGGGAGGTAGTCAGCATAGCGACGGGGCATTCCGTCGACTCCCAGCCAGTGCTGGACGAGGAAGGTGCCGTGGAAGCCGACGAACAGCATCCAGAAGTGAATGTGCCCCAGCTTCTCATTGAGCATCCTGCCGGTCCACTTCGGCCACCAGAAGTAGAAACCGGCGAACATCGCGAACACGACTGTGCCGAAGACCACGTAGTGGAAGTGAGCGACGACGAAGTAGGAGTCCGAGACCTGCATATCGAGAGCAGGGCTGGCCAGGATGACACCGGTGAGACCACCGAAGAGGAATGTGACGAGGAACCCGATCGACCAGACCATGGGAGTCTCGAAGGTGATCGATCCCCGCCACATCGTGCCGACCCAGTTGAAGAACTTCACCCCTGTAGGAATCGCGATGAGCATTGTCATGAAGGCGAAGAACGGCAGTGCGACAACACCGGTGACATACATGTGGTGGGCCCACACGGTCACGGACAGTGCCGCGATCGAGATCGTCGCGAAGACCAGTTCCTTGTAGCCGAAGACAGGCTTGCGGCTGAATACCGGGAAGATCTCCGTCACGATGCCGAAGAAGGGCAGGGCAATGACATAGACCTCTGGGTGACCGAAGAACCAGAACAGGTGCTGCCACAGTATCGGTCCGCCGTTGCCGGGGCTGAAGACGTGTGATCCCAGTATTCGGTCGGCGCCCAACACGAGCAGAGCGGCTGCGAGGGGCTGGAAGGCCATCAGGACGAGGATGCCGGTGATCAGAGTGTTCCAGGTGAAGATCGGCATACGGAACATGGTCATACCTGGAGCACGCATCGTGATGATGGTGGTGATGAAGTTGACCGAGCCGAGGATCGTTCCGATCCCCTGCAGCGCCAAGCCGAGTACCCAGAGGTTGCCTCCGGCACCCGGAGTGAACGTTGTATTGCTCAGTGGCGCGTATGCGGTCCATCCGAACGAGGCCGCACCCTGAGGGGTGAGGAATCCGGACAGGGCAACGAGCGAACCGAAGAGGAACATCCAGAAGGCGAAGGCGTTGAGACGAGGGAAAGCCACGTCTGGGGCACCGATCTGCAGCGGCATGATCACGTTGGCAAAGCCGGCGAACAACGGAGTCGCGAACATCAGCAGCATGAGAGTGCCGTGCATTGTGAACAGCTGGTTGTACTGTTCCTTCGTCTCAATGATCTGCATGCCCGGATCGAAGAGCTCGAGCCGGATGATGAGCGCCATGACGCCACCGACGCAGAAGAAGATGAACGATGCGATCAGATACATGTAGCCGATCGTCTTATGGTCTGTCGACGTGATCCAGTCGACGATGACCTTTCCTTTGCTCCGAGGAACAACAGGGGCATCAAGAGCCGGCTGATTCATCGTTGCGGTCATTTTTCAGCACCTTCTTTCGGGTACCAGTTGCGATCGTACTCAGGACCGAGCTGACCCTTGTTGCCTTCGTCGCCGAGGGACTTGGTGTAGTCCTCGAATTCGGCCTTGGATACGACCTTCACGTTGAAGAGCATCTCCGAGTGGTACTCACCGCACAGCTCGGCGCACTTGCCTACGTACTCGCCTTCTTTCTCGGCGCGCAGATGCAGACTCTGGTCGTGACCAGGAATCATGTCGCGCTTCTCGAGGAATGCGGGGACCCAGAACGAGTGGATGACATCTCGTGAGCGAAGTTTGATCTCGAGGTCGGTGTCGACCGGAAGGTACAGAGTCGGTGCCTTCTCCCCCGGCTTCTCAGAGCCATCGAGGTGAACCTGCGTACCTGCGTAGTACACGTCTTGATTGACGTAGTTGAAGTCCCACGCCCATTGTTTTGCGGCAACTTCGATGACCTGTTCACCGGGAGTGGTGTCGTCGGTGGTCTTCTCCATGACCTGGACGCTCTGGAAGAAGAATCCGAGAACCAGGATGACTGGGGTGACCGTGAACAGGATTTCGATCGGCATACTGTAGCGCAGCTGCACAGGCAGTCCGCGATCGTTCTTGCGGCGGCGGTAAGCGACCATCGCCCACAGGATGAGCCCCCAGACGATCAGCCCCACAATCAGCAGGGCGATCCATGCGCCGTTCCACAGTGAGGTGTAGGCCTCGGTGTGGTTGGTGGCGCCCTTCGATTCGGCGGGGAAGAATCCTGTGGAGACTTGCTCTTTCGTGCAGCCGGACAGCAACGCCAGTACAGCGACGGCGCCCAGAGTGCCGAGCCGCTTCGCCCAGGACCTTCCCGGTCCTGCCTGATTCGGAGAATCCACGTGCAGCCTTTCACAACCGTATTCGTCCTCCGGATGCCCGAAGGACGAATTCTTACTATGTCAGTTCCCAGAGTACCGCTACAAGCGGTAGAAATTCACATGCAAATGATCATTTGTTGAGAAAAACCTGACAACGATTCCCGCGGAGAGCGGAATCTAGCCGAGCGGAGTAGTCGAGACCGCTGATCTCCGACACGCCGAGGCTCGCCAGGTGTGACGTCTGCCACTGCGTATCGATGAGCCATCCATTCGCGTCGTCATCAGTGTCGACCGAGGTGGGAAGTGTTGGAGCCGTGGTTCCATCGAGGAGGGAGACGAGGTGGACAAGTGCGGCCTTCGAGGCGTCTCGCTGGGTGTGAAACATCGATTCTCCGGCGAAGAACGAGCCGATGGCCACACCGTAGAGACCTCCCACGAGGACGCCTTCTGATCTGACTTCGACAGAATGAGCCCATCCCCCTGAGTGGAGGCCCAAGTAGAGGCCGATGATGTCTTCGGTGATCCAGCTGCCGGGCCTGCTGGGGTCCGCGCAGGCGCGAATGACCCGTTCGAAATCCATGTTTACGCTGCATTCAAAGCGGCGCATGGACTTGCGCAGACTCTTGCTGACTTTGAGGTCCCCTGGGAACAGCACACCTCGACGTCGCGGTGCCCACCATCCCATTCGTCCGGTGCCGCCGTTGCCGATGCCCATGGGGAACAGTCCGGCCCGATACGAAGAGAGGACCTGGGGCTGCGTTGCCGTGTATGACACGGCGCGCAGATCCTCCAGGTCCATCTCGGTGACTTTCAGGTCTGTCTCAGCGGGCGGACATCAGTGGAACGAGTCGCCGCATGCGCAGGAGCCGCCAGCGTTCGGGTTGTCGATCGTGAAGCCCTGCTTCTCGATGGTGTCAGCGAAATCGATGGTCGAGCCACCGAGGTAGGGCACGCTCATCCGATCCACGATGACCTCGACTCCGTCGAAGTCACGCACAGCGTCACCGTCGAGCTGACGCTCGTCGAAGTACAGCTGATAGATCAGACCAGAGCAGCCGCCGGGCTGAACGGCCACACGCAGTCGCAGGTCGTCGCGACCTTCCTGCTGCAACAGGCTGCGCACCTTGTCGGCCGCCGTGCTCGACAGTTCAACCTCGTGCGTGGCCATCGCTTCGTTCGTCACAGTCATGGTTACTCCTTATTTCGATCCTGCCTGTCTCCAGGCTACACCGCGCACAACGCTATCGACGATGAACCTATTCCCGAGTCGCCCTCAACTCGCTGCCAGTTTCTGCAGAAGAAGCGCTTCGGCCACGATTGCCGCCTTGAAATCGGGCAGGTACAGCGACTCATTCGCGCTGTGTGCCCTGGCGTCCGGGTCTTCGACTCCGGTGACGAGGATTGAGGCCTGGGGGAACACCTCGAGGAGATCGGCGATGAAAGGGATCGAGCCGCCGATGCCCATGGTCACGGACTCCTGCCCCCATGCTTCGGTGAGGGCGCGTTGGGCGGTCTGCACCACGGGATCGTTCGCGTCTGCCTGCCATGGGCTGCCACCCTCCGTGTCTCCGATGGTGAGGGTGGCGCCGAAGGGAAGATTGTCACGCAGGTGCGCTTCGACTGCCTGGGCCGCGTCCTCGGGTGTGTCTCCTGGGGCCAACCGGATCGACAGCTTTGCCCGCAAGCTGGACTGGAGAGTGTTCGAGGAGACATCGACGTCGGGGATGTCGAGTCCGATGACGGTGATCGCAGGCTGGGTCCACAGTCGGGAAGCCAGGGATCCGGAACCGATGAGTGAAGTCGATTCCAGAACACCGGAGTCGGAGCGGATCGTCGACTCTTCGTAGTCGATGTCGCTGTCGATCTGTGACTTGAGTCCTTGGACGGCAACGGAGCCGTTCTCATAGTGGAGGCTGCTCAGCACCCGCGTCATGGCCAGCATCGCGTCGGGGACGATTCCGCCGTACATTCCCGAATGCACCGCGTGATCGAGTGTGGAGATCTCGAACTCGATGGCGCACATGCCCCGCAGGCTGGTTGTCAGAGCTGGAGTGCCCGCCGCCCAATTCCCGGAATCGGCAACGACGATGACGTCGGCAGCAAGTTTGTCCTGGTAGGTCTCCAGGAAGTTGCGGAAGCTCGGGCTGCCAGCCTCTTCCTCGCCTTCGATGAAGAGTCTCACCCCTACGCCGAGGCGGTCTGCCAGGAGCCGCAGCGATGTGAGGTGGACCATGACGCCGGCTTTGTCGTCGGCGGCCCCACGACCATAGAGACGATCCCCGACCCGGGTGGCGATGAAGGGTTCGGTCTCCCAAGCTTCGGGCTTGCCGGGAGGCTGGACGTCGTGGTGAGCGTAGAGCAGTACGGTCGGTGCACCTGCTGGAGCCGGCACCGAGGCGACAACTGCCGGGTACCCGTCCGTTCCGTCCTCCTGTGCCGCGCTCAGGATGTCGACGTGAAGGCCCAGATTGCGGGCGAGGCCGGCGACTGCTTCGGCGCTGGCTTGAACGTTGGCGGGATCGAAGCTCGGCCAGGCGACCGAGGGGATCGCCACGAGATCGGTCAACTGGTCGATGACCTCGTCGAAAATAGTGTCGAGTTCGGCATGTAATTGTGCACTGTCCAGTGCAGAAGTCGATTCGCTCATTCTCCAAAGGTAGTATTCATTAGGTGTTCGGAAGCAAAAAATCTCATGAGGATGCGCAATCCTCCGACAATCGACCGGTGAACGATGACGGTTCACACCCTGGTGCTGCCACGCAGCGTGAGGCTGAGCAGAAGAAAGGACGACCGACGCCCAAGCGCAGTCAACAGGAATCGGTGCGTAAGCAGCCGCTGGTTTCGAAGGATCGCAAGGTGGCGAACCAGAGGGCCAAGGAACAGACGCGCAAGGACCGCGATCGTGCCCGCATCGGCATGATGAACGGCGAAGAGCAGTACCTCACACGCCGCGACAAAGGTCCCCAGCGTCGCTATGTTCGCGACTACATCGATGCTCGCTTCTCAATCGGTGAGCTGTTCATCCCCGCCGCGATTCTGATCTTGGTTGTGGCATTCACACAGCCGGTCGCCATTCAGCAGTACTTCACCTACGCGGTCTGGGGCCTGCTGGCGTTGGTCATCCTCGACGGCGTCATCGTCAACTACATCCTCAAGGGACGGTTGAAAGCCAAGTTCGGAACCGTCGAACGAGGCCTGGCCTTCTACGCGATCATGCGCAGCGTCCAGATCCGTCCGCTGCGCATGCCGAAGCCTCAGGTCAAGCGCCGCCAGTACCCCGAGTGAGCAGAGTCTGGGCCCGCCTGGCGCGGATGATCCGTCCGGGCCAGAACGGTCCGGAGTAGATCATCTCCGAATAGGACTGAACAAGATCAGCGCCCGCCGCAAGTCGGGCGCTGATGTCATTGGAATCAGCGATTCCGCCGACCGAGATGATGCTCAAGTTCTCGCCTACGGTGGCCTTGACCAACCGCAGGACTTCCATCGACCGGCGAGCCAACGGTCGGCCCGAGATTCCACCAGCCTGGCCGCGAGCGAAGTCAGCTTCCCGACCAGTCAGCACGTCCCGATCGATCGTGGTGTTGGTGGCGATGAGGCCATCGACACCCGAACGCACCGCGAGATCACAGATCTCTACGACATCGTCGTCATTGAGATCGGGTGCGATCTTGACCAGCAGCGGCACATGACCGAGCGTGGAACGAGGAGTTGTCACCACCTCGGCGGCGGCAGAGCGCACGGCGTCGATGATGGGCTCCAGACTCGACACAGACTGCAGGTCACGCAGACCCGGAGTGTTCGGCGAACTCACATTGATGACGAGGTAGTCAGCCAGAGGCGCACAGAACCGCGCTGAACTCGCATAGTCCTCGACCGCATCGGCAGCGTCGACGACCTTGGTCTTGCCGATGTTGATCCCGATGATCGGGCGCTGGGCATCAGGCAGGGAGACAATCGACCTCCGCTGCTTTTCGATGTTGAAAGCAGCCTGCCGGGCACCCTGGTTGTTGAAGCCCATCCGATTGAGCAGCGCAAGATTGTCCCGCAGACGAAACAGTCGAGGCTTGTCATTGCCGGGCTGAGCATGAGCGGTGATCGTGCCGACCTCGATATGGCCGAAGCCCAGCGCAGACAGCGCGCGAATCCCTTCACCGTTCTTGTCGAAACCAGCTGCGAGTCCGAGGCGATTGGGGAAGCGCAGGCCCAGCACATCCACCTCATCGCGGGTGCCGCGGGCCAGAACCAAACGCAGCAGACGTCCCAGACCAGGGACGGAGTCGAGGATTCTCAGCGCTGTGAACGACACATGATGTGCGCGTTCGGCATCCATGGGGGCGAAGAAGAGTTTGAAGATAAGTGAGTACACACCTCCAGAATATGTCAGGTGAAAGATCGGCCGAAGGGCGGCACGGTTCACAGACAGAGGGAATTCACACAGTTCCCTGTTCAGAACGGTCACCGTTATCCATCCCCCGTGAAATGGCATTAGGATCGATTCAACGTTCAAAGACGATGAAAGGGAATATATGCCCAGTGCATCCACGCCCACCAGCTACTCTTCGACCACACTCGTGAAAGCCACCGCTTCCGTTCTGGTGTTGGGAGTCGCTGACGACAAGGTCCTCGGCCTCGACACTGCGAAAACCGCACGCACCGCTCTGGAGGACGTGGTCCGCGCCATCGAATTCAGCGGCAAGGCCGGATCCACCGCACGAGTAGCCGCGCCCAAGGGCTTCTCCTCGACGAGCATCCTGCTGGTCGGTCTCGGCGCCTTCGACTCCACAGCATCCGGCAATGACGCCGCAGCGAAGTCGCACGAAGTCCTCCGCCGCGCCGCAGGCAGCGCCCTGCGTGCCCTCGACGGTGTGGATTCGATTGCTGTGGGCCTGCCGGCCATCACCGCTCAGGCAGTCGAAGCCGTCACCATCGGTGCGGGCCTCGGCGCCTACCGCTTCATCGACTACCGCAGCCAGGACGCAGACAAGGTGCCCGGAGCGGTCACCATCCTCGGGCCCAAGAGCAAAGAGCACTCGGCAGCACACTCCAACGGCGCGATCATCGCCGCAGCGACGAATCGTGCTCGCGACCTCGTCAATACCCCTCCCCTCGATCTCTACCCCGAATCCTTCGCCCAGCGCGTCAAGGATCAGGGCAAGGAACGCAAGCTCAAAGTGAGCGTCCTCGGCGAGAAGGAACTCCAAGCCGGTGGATACGGTGGACTCATCGGTGTCGGCCAGGGATCAACCCGCGGCCCGCGTCTGGTCAAAGTCGAATACTCCCCCAAGGGTGCCGAGCGTCACGTGAGCTTCGTCGGCAAGGGCATCACCTTCGACTCCGGCGGCATCTCCCTCAAACCCGCAGCGAGCATGGAGGACATGAAGTCCGACATGGCCGGTGCGGCAGCCGTCGTCCAGGCCCTGTTCGCCATTGCAGACCTGGGACTGCCAGTCCGCGCGACTGCCTGGCTGCCCCTGGCTGAGAACATGCCGGGATCATCGGCTACTCGTCCCAGCGACGTGCTGCATATGCGCAGCGGCAAGACGGTCGAAGTCACCAATACCGATGCCGAGGGCCGCTTGGTCCTCGCCGATGCGTTGGCAGACGCCAGCGCAGAGAATCCTGATCTGCTCATCGACGTGGCCACACTGACAGGTGCGCAGGTAGTGGCTTTGGGAAATCGGACGTCAGGCGTCATGGGCGCTGAGGCTGCACGCAATCTCGTGACCGCTTCAGCCGCGGTTGCCGGTGAAGAGATGTGGGCAATGCCCATCCCCGAGGAGATGCTCTCCGGTTTCGACTCCAATGCCGCGGACCTGAAGAACTCCGGTCCCCGCCACGGCGGTATGCTCGCCGCCGCCGCATTCCTCCAGGAATTCGTCGGCGAGGACGCGAACTGGGCACACATTGACATCGCCGGACCGAGCTTCAACACCGGGTCCGCATTCGGCTACACCCCGATCGCCGCCACCGGCGCGGCAGTTCGGACCCTCATCCAAGCAGCGAAGCAGGTGAACTGACACACCAGATTTCTACATGCTGTCGATCTTGACGTGATCATCGCCACCTGTGTCCAAACAGACAGCGTGTGCTTTCGCCCTTGGCGAGAAAAGTGGAAAGATAGAAGGAAAGCTGCGTAAGGCAGGCTTATTCACAGCTACGAGGAGTAATCCGTGAGTGACTCATTGACCTACGACCTTGTCGTTCTGGGCGGCGGAACCGGCGGCTACGCCGCCGCGCTGCGCGCTGCAGAGCTCGACATGAAGGTTGCTTTGATCGAACGCGACAAGGTTGGCGGCACATGCTTGCACCGCGGTTGTGTTCCGACGAAGGCGCTTCTGCATGCTGCAGAAGTCGCTGACACAGCGAAGGAATCGTCCAACTTCGGCATTGAGGTCGAATTCAAGGGCATCGACATCGAGAAAGTTCTCGACTACAAGAACAATGTCATTTCTCGCAACTATAAGGGCCTGCAGGGTCTGGTCAAAGCACGTGGAATCGACACGTACTTCGGCACCGGCAAACTCGTCGGCAAGGACACGGTCGAGGTCGAAGGTGAAGACGGCAAGCACACCGTCACCGGCACGAATGTTCTCCTGTCGACGGGTTCGACGTCGAAGACCATCGGCCTCGACATCACCGAGCGTGTGATCACGAGCACCGAAGCTCTCGAGCTCGACAAGGTCCCCGGCTCAGCGATCGTCCTCGGCGGCGGCGTCATCGGCGTCGAGTTCGCCAGCGTGTGGTCGTCGTTCGGTGCCAAGGTCACCATCGTTGAGGGACTCAAGCACCTCGTGGCCAACGAGGACGAGACGATCTCGAAGAACCTCGAACGTGCCTTCAAGAAACGCAAGATCGGCTTCAAGCTCGGCACCATGTTCAAGGGCGTCGAAGAGACCGCCGACGGAGTCAAGGTGACTCTCGAAGACGGTTCGGTCCTCGAAGCCGAGTACCTCCTCGTTGCTGTCGGCCGTGGCCCGGTCACCGACGGGTTCGGCTTCGAAGAGCAGGGCATCCCTATGGACCGCGGATTCGTCCTGGCCAATGAGCGGCTCCACACCGGCGTCGGCAACATCTACGCCTGCGGCGACATCGTTCCCGGCCTGCAGCTGGCCCACCGTGCCTTCGGTCAGGGAATCTTCATCGCCGAGGAGATCGCTGGACTCAACCCGGTTCCTGTGTTGGAATCCGGTATTCCTCGCGTGACCTACTGCGAACCTGAGATCTTCTCTGTCGGACTCTCGTCCAAGCAGGCCGAAGAGCGGTATGGAGCCGACAGCGTCGAATCCATCGAATACAACCTGGGTGGCAACGGCAAGTCCGTGATCCTGAATACCACGGGTCTGATCAAGGTCATCCGTGAGAAGGACGGACCCGTCGTCGGCGTCCACGGCATTGGCGCTCGACTGAGCGAACAGGCCGGCGAAGCCCAACTGATCGTCAACTGGGAGGCATTCCCAGAGGAAGTTGCGCAACTCATTCACGCTCACCCGACGCAGAATGAAGCACTCGGCGAGGCCCACCTGGCCCTTGCCGGCAAACCCCTGCACTTCCACTCTTAAGATCCGAGGAGACGAAAGACATGTCGAATTCCGTGCAGATGCCGGCTCTCGGTGAGTCGGTGACCGAAGGAACAGTCACCCGCTGGCTGAAGTCCGTCGGTGAAGAAATCGAAGTAGACGAGCCGTTGCTCGAGGTGTCGACCGACAAGGTCGACACGGAGATCCCCAGCCCGTACGCAGGTGTTCTCGAGAAGATCTTGGCCGACGAAGACGATGTCGTCGAAGTCGGTGGAGACCTTGCCTACATCGGCGACGGCAGCGGATCCGATTCCGCAGACTCGACCGAGGCGCAAGACTCCTCCGATGAGGACTCGTCCGAAGCAGCCGAGGGATCGGAGCCCGCAGCGGAAGAGGAAGCCGTGGAGACAGCCTCTGACTCCACAGACGAATCAGCTGCTGAAGCACCGGCCTCGTCGGGTTCCGAAGGCGAAGGCACCGAGATCACCATGCCAGCGCTTGGTGAGTCCGTGACCGAAGGCACCGTTACTCGGTGGCTCAAAGAGGTCGGCGAAGAGGTAGAAGTCGACGAACCTCTGCTCGAGGTGTCCACCGACAAGGTCGACACAGAGGTCCCCTCCCCAGTGGCAGGAACAGTTCAGGCACACCTGGCCGAAGAGGACGAGACCGTCGAGGTCGGAGCACCGTTGGCTCGCGTCGGCTCGGGCGCTCCCGCCTCCTCCGACTCGGGATCCTCCGATTCGGAGTCGGCTGAGGCAGAGTCTTCCGCCGCTGATGAAGAACCTCAGGAGGAAAAGGCTCAGGAAGCCCCTGCTGAGGAACCAGAGGAAGAAGCACCTGCCGAGGACGAGAAGTCCGCACCCGCAGATGAAGCGCCGAAGCAGGAGACCTCTGCCCCTGCGGCGTCGAAGCCTGCCGCGGCGAAGTCCGAGAGTCCAGCATCTGCTCCCGCCGCTGCTGACACCGTTGGTGAGAATGCCGCATATGTGACCCCTCTCGTGCGGCGTCTGGCACGCGATGAGGGAGTCGATCTGAGTTCGGTCACCGGCACCGGTGTGGGCGGACGCATCCGCAAGCAGGACGTCGTCGCCGCGGCCGCGAATCGTGGTTCGGCAACGTCGGGTTCGGCAGCTCCGGCAGCCGGCGGCGCCAAGGCACCGTTCAAGCTCGAGATTCCTGAGGAGGCTGCGAAGCTTCGTGGCACCACGGAGAAGGCTTCGCGCATTCGCCAGACGATTGCCAAGCGGATGAGCGAGTCCCTCGATGTATCGGCTCAGCTGACCCAGGTGGTCGAGGTCGATATGACTCAGGTCGTGAAGCTGCGCAAGGCCAACAAAGAAGCCTTCCAGTCAAAGCACGGCTCGAAGCTGACCTACCTGCCGTTCTTCGGGAAGGCCGTCGTCGAGGCGCTCAAGCAGCACCCGAAGGTCAACGCGCAGTACGATCTGGAATCTCAGCAGATCACGTACTTCGATCATGAGCACCTGGCGATCGCTGTGGACACCCCTCGGGGACTCCTCGTGCCTGTGATCAAAGACGCTGGCGACCTGAGCATCGCCGGGATCTCGAAGTCCATCGACGATGTCGCGGACCGAACTCGCAACAACAAGATCATGCCTGATGAGCTCTCGGGTGGAACGTTCACCATCACCAATATCGGTTCGGTGGGAGCTCTGTTCGATACTCCGATCATCAATCAGCCGCAGATGGGCATTCTGGGCACCGGTACGATTGTGCGACGTCCGATCGTCGTCAAGACTGCAGACGGGGAAGAGTCCATCGCCATCCGCGACATGGTCTACCTGCCGTTGACCTACAACCACCAGTTGGTTGACGGTGCGGATGCAGGACGATTCCTGCAGACGATCAAGGCGCGTCTGGAAGAAGGCAACTTCGAGGCGGACCTCGATCTCTGATATGTATCAGGAGCAGTTCCTGAGGTGAGTCGCCAGACTCTCCAGGGAGATGGGAAGGCCGGTCACTGATGTGGCCGGCCTTTCTCATCCCTTCAGGCCTCTCCCAATCAACCGACGATCTCCGTGACTGCGAGAATCTTCCAGGCACTGCCATGGGGCACCAACTCGAACTCGACGTGGGTGGGCTCGAACCCTGCCTCCTTCCCTTCGGACGTGACGCTCGTCGACATGCGGGTCCGGACCAGGATGTGGTTGTCCGTCTGCTCTCTGACGACTGGATCGTCCAAGTCGATCGCATAGTCGTTGCCGACGAAGGCGTGGAGGTCGAGCAGCTCATCGGCCGCTGCTGCTGAGGAGTCGGGGACAGTCAGATTCGCTAAAGCCTGCTCATCACCGGCGCTCAACGCATCCGAGCGCTTTCGGCAGAGGTCATCCAGCAGCGCAAGGATCTGGCTGTCCGACATTCTCCCGGCATCCCTGTCCGACATTCTCCCCGCATCGCTGTCCGGCTCACGCGTTCCCGGCACGGAGCCCTCTGCCGAAGACGGCACCGAGTCCTCTGGCGAACTCACCGAGGCGGCGGTTCCCTCCGTGCTCCACGTCCTGACCATGACGGCCCCGCCGAGGATCGTTACGAGAACTGCGATGAGAGCCCAGGCTCGCAGCCCGGTCGTCGGCTTCTGTGGTCGTCGTTCCACACTCGGCAGCCGATCCAGCAGACTGCGACAGCCCTCACCGAACGTTGATGACAGACGAGTCAGCCGGTTTGGACTCATTCGGCCTCGGTGACGTCCCCGGCTCCGCCTGGGAACACCTTCTCGGCTGGCTGCCCGCAGCCGGCTTGCGGTGCCTGTGGCCTCGTTCCGACCTGGGGTCATCGCGGTATCGGGCCGACGCACGGGCGTGGGTGACTTTGCTGCTCGCAATCGGGCCGTCAGGGCCTTTCCTGGGTCGAGGTCGGGTTCAGCAGGAAGCAGCGGGAGCGCACTGGCGGCGCCGGTTCGACGCAGTGCCGCGCTCACCTCGTCGAGGGTGTCATTGAGACCGGAGACAGCACACGAGTCGCCCAGCAGCTGTGCGACCAATGTCTGCAGCGGCTGGGAACAGCCGTCCAAGGCGACGGAGACCGGAAGGGGACTCTGCTCCCACGGACGACCGTGCGCTGCGTGAAAGAGCATCTCTCCGACCGCGAATCGGGTCGAAGCGGGTGAGGTCCGGCTGATTCCGGGAATGATCCGGGGGTGGCCATCGGCATCGAGGCCGATGCTATCGAGGCAGAGACGAGATTGCGCATGGCTGCTCCCCTGCAGCTCGTCGACGATGCCGAGGAAGAGCGTGGCCAACTCCCCTTCCACCAGCCCCTGGTAGGAACGGACAGCGTCGAGGACGAGTCCGCCGGCAAGCGGTTTCACGAGGAGAAGGGAGGTAGAGCCGGTAGGCAGATCGACTTCGGCGATGCCGAGAGCATCCGGATGATCTGCGTCGAAGCCGCCATGGGCGACTCCCCAGAGCGTCTGCCCCTGAGCATTCACCAGTCGATGAATGTCGTCAGAGATCGGGGCTTGGAGTTCCCACGTCATTGTTCGTCATCTCCGTCGATGGATTGCGCGGCATTTATAGCGCGATATGATTCGATTTGACTGTATTTAATAGTGTTTGATGTCTCGATCTATGTCAATAGGGTCAGAGCGCCCAAAGGTGTTGAGGCTCATCTTCAGTGAAATTGAACCCCCGGGTGAAGGGACATAGTCTGGAGGCATGCCTCTGGTCACCGAAACACTGGGCTTCGCACCCGTTTACTCGGACTACCTGCGAACCTGGGACTTGCAGAAGAAGTATCACGAAGAAGTGCTCGCTGGGGATCGCAGATCAACGATTCTCCTGCTCGAACACCCGCCGGTCTACACTGCGGGAAAACGTACGGAAGACCATGAGCGGCCGACCGACGGCACAGAGGTAGTCGATGTCGACCGTGGAGGGAAGATCACCTGGCATGGGCCGGGTCAGCTCGTCGCCTACCTCGTGTACAAGCTCAATGACATCAAAGAGGTCAGACTGTTCGTCTCTCAGCTCGAGGATTCGATGATCGAACTTCTCGCTGAGTACGACATCGAAGCCACGACCATCGAGGGGCGCGCGGGTGTTTGGATCCTCGGAGACGGAACCCGCCGTGACCGGAAGATCGGCGCAATCGGCATCCGCATCCACGAGGGCGTGACCATGCACGGTCTGGCACTGAACTGCAGCAATGACCTCGACGCATACGAATCGATCATCGCCTGCGGGATCACGGACGCCGACACCACGACCATGAGTGCAGAACTCGGACGAAGCGTGACACCTGAGGATGTCGCGAACCGCCTTGACGAGATCCTGCACCACCACATCACAGCCTAGGAGAATTGACGTGACCATAGCGCCAGAAGGCCGTCGCATGCTCCGTGTCGAAGCACGGAACTCAGAGACGCCGATCGAAGACAAGCCCGCCTGGATCAAGGCAAAGGCCCATATCGGCCCCGAATACACGTCTCTGAAATCACTGGTTCGCAAGCAGGAGCTGCACACTGTCTGCGAAGAAGCCGGCTGCCCCAATATCTTCGAATGCTGGGAAGACCGCGAAGCGACGTTCCTCATCGGCGGCGAACAGTGCACACGACGCTGTGATTTCTGTCAGATCGATACAGGCAAGCCTGCCGATTTCGATGCCGATGAACCTCGCCGTGTGGCAGCCTCCGTCGGAGAGATGGGCCTGCGCTATTCGACGATCACCGGAGTTGCCCGCGACGACCTCGACGACGGCGGCGCATGGCTGTATGCCGAGACCGTACGTCAGATCCACAATCTCGACAGCACCGATGGAAGCGGTACGGGCGTCGAACTCCTCATCCCTGACTTCAATGCTGAACCCGATCAGCTGGCCGAGGTCTTCTCCTCACGTCCGGAGGTGCTGGCTCACAATGTTGAGACTGTCCCCCGCATCTTCAAGCGGATCCGTCCGGCCTTCCGCTACGAGCGGTCACTGTCCGTGATCACCCGGGCACGCGAGGCCGGCCTCATCACGAAGTCCAACCTCATGCTGGGCATGGGTGAGACGAACGACGAGATCATCGAGACTCTGCGTGACCTGCACGCGGCTGGGTGCGATCTCATCACGATCAACCAGTACCTGAGGCCCTCCCCGCGCCACCATCCCGTCACTCGATGGGTCAAGCCGGCCGACTTCGTGATGCTGCGCGATGCCGCACAGGACATCGGATTCTCAGGCGTCATGTCCGGCCCCCTGGTGCGTTCCTCATACCGTGCCGGCCGCCTGTGGGCGACCGCTATGCGCCACCGTGGGGAGCAGATCCCCGCCCACCTGTCCCACCTTGACAAGCACACTCCTGCCAAGCAGGAGGCTCAGGCCGTTGTGGATACATTCGGTCCGGGCGAAGAGGTAGACTTGACTGCTGAGCAATGAGAGCGCTCGGGGCCCGGCCCCGACGCCGATACGCCATTCAAGAGCAAGTGAGAGCATGAGCGAAGAACCGCGCAAGGGACTTTTCCGCCGGAAGCCCAAGGACCCGAACAAGAAGCCAGGGCGTCTGGCACAGATGAAGCAGGTCTACGAACTGTCGGCCAAGCACAACAAGGCCACCCCGTGGCTGTTGGCCGCGGCGATCCTCGGCTGCACGCTCCTCGGCCTGCTGGCCGGACTTCTGTTCGGCGGAGCGGTCTTCACAACGATCCTCGGCTTCATGGTGGGTCTGCTGCTCGGCATGTTCATGCTCGGCCGGTTTGCCGAAACCGCAGCTTTCGCACAGATGGACGGACAGCCCGGAGCCTTCGGCGCCGTCCTCAACACCGCCCGCCGCGGTTACCTGATGGACGACAAGCCCATCGCCATCGACCCCAAGAGTCGCGACCTTGTGTTCCGCTCGACCGGTCGTGCGGGAGTCGTTCTGCTCAGCGAAGGACCGAAGGGTCGCAGCGCGAAGCTGCTGGCCAAGGAGCGGAAGCGCCACGAGCGCATTCTGCCCAACGTCCCGGTTCACACGTTCCAGGGAGGCAACGAGGATGGCCAGCTGAAGATGAAGCAGGTCGTGCCGGCTGTGCAGAAGCTTCCGCGCAAGCTCAATAAGAACGAAGTGCTTGCCGTGCGCAATCGCCTCGCCGCTCTCGGCACTCAGGGGACTCGTCCTCCGATCCCGAAGGGCATTGACCCGAACAAGGCTCGCCCGAACCATAAGGCGATGCGCGGACGCTGATCTCTGCGTTCACACGTCGACACACTGCAGCGGTCCACACCGACGCACTGCAGCAGTCGCAGTAAGACCAGTGGGGCACCGACTCGATCGAGTCGGTGCCCCACTGGTCTTGCAATTTCGCTTCGGCACGAACAGCTCTCAGTCAGGACGACCGGTCCTCAGCCGGAGGCCTCAGCGATTGAGAACCTCAGCGTTTGAGAATGAGTGTGCCGGCGGCCAGATCATGGAGACCGCGATTGTCGCGGTTGAAGATCAGCGCGGGAATGACGAGGACGACCAGAGCAGTGCGGACGAGTGCTTTGGCGAAACCAGGCACATGACCGTCCAGGCGACGGACCTCGATGCCGAAGATCCTGTGCCCGACCGTGTATCCGAGAGTGGACACGAGCAGGAAGTGCTCCAGTGCGAAGATGCCCGGAGCCAGGAACGGATTGGACGAGCCGATGAGGTTGGCGATGGCCAGGCACAAGAACCAATCCACCAGGAGCCCCAGCAGTCTGCGCCAGGCGGGAGCGAGTGAATGTGAGCCGGTCTCCGGCAAACCCAAGCGCCTGCCCGGCCAATCGCCGTCTTCTCGCTCAATCTTGGGTCCCTCAAGCCAGGAACCGAGGTCATCACGATTAATCACGGACCCAGCTTACCCAAATCGAACCTGGACGCCCCTCAGGAAACATGCCCGAAACATGGACGTCATCACCACTTCACCTGCTTGCAACTAAGATTGGCAATGGTCAAGACAAACGACCACCATAATCTAACTAGGAGACTAAGTGTTCTCGTCTGCTGAAGAACTCGTCAACTACATCTCGGAGAACGACGTCAAATTCGTTGACGTTCGTTTCTGCGACCTCCCCGGTGTCGTCCAGCATTTCAACCTTCCTGCAGCCTCATACGGCACGGAAGAGATCACCGAAGGTCTGCTCTTCGACGGTTCCTCAATCACGGGCTTCCAGGGCATCCACGAATCGGACATGAAGCTGCTCGCCGATGTCACATCGGCCTACATCGACCCTTTCCGTGAGGCCAAGACCTTGGTCCTTACGCACTCGATCGTCGATCCCTTCACCGATGAGCCCTACTCTCGAGACCCTCGCCAGGTTGCGGCCAAGGCCGAGGCCTACCTCGAGAGCACCGGCATCGCCGACACCGTCTTCTTCGGCGCCGAGGCGGAGTTCTACCTCTTCGACTCCATCCGCTACCAGAACACCCCGGGCAGCAGCTTCTACAAGATCGACTCCGAGGAAGCCGCCTGGAACACGGGCGAAGACGAGCCCGGCGGCAACCTCGGCTACAAGACCCCGTTCAAGGGCGGATACTTCCCTGTCTCCCCCCAGGATAAGTTCGCCGACATCCGCGATCAGATGTCGCTGACGCTGGAGCAGATCGGCTTCGAGATGGAGCGGGCCCACCATGAGGTCGGCACCGCAGGACAGCAGGAGATCAACTACAAGTTCAAGACCCTGCAGCATGCCGGCGATCAGCTCCTCGACTTCAAGTACGTGATCAAGAACACGGCCTACGAACTCGGCAAGTCAGCTACTTTCATGCCCAAGCCGCTCTTCGATGACAACGGGTCGGGCATGCACTGCCACCAGTCGCTGTGGAAGAACGGCGAGCCGCTGTTCTACGACGAGAACGGCTATGGTGGGCTCTCCGATCTGGCTCGCTGGTACATCGGCGGCCTCATCGAACACGCCGGCGCAGTGCTGGCCTTCACCAACCCGACGATCAACTCGTACCGTCGCCTCGTGCCCGGATACGAAGCTCCCGTCAACCTCGTCTACTCGGCTCGCAACCGCTCCGCGGCGATCCGCATCCCGGTCACCGGCAGCTCGCCGAAGGCAAAGCGTCTCGAGTTCCGCGTGCCGGACCCGTCGACCAACCCCTACCTGGCCTTCTCCGCCCAGCTGATGGCCGGCCTCGACGGGATCCGCAATCGCATCGAGCCCCCGGAGCCCATCGACAAGGACCTCTACGAGCTCCCACCAGAGGAAGCCAAGGACATCAAGCTGGTTCCCGGATCCCTTGATGAGGCGCTCATCGAGCTCGAGAAGGACCACGACTTCCTCACCGCGGGCGACGTCTTCACCTCCGACCTGATCGAGACGTGGATTCGGATCAAGCGTGAGAACGAGATCGACGTTGCACGTCTGCGTCCGACTCCGACAGAATTCGAGCTCTACTACGCACTCTGAACCACGGCACTAGGGCTCGCCGACTGCCGAAAGGCATACGTGACCGCAGCCGCAGGGAATACAGTGGGGGCGTCACGGGTTGTCACCCGTGGCGCCCTTCAGTGCTTCCAAGCAGGGCGGACTTCTATGGTGACCACAACTGATACAGGGATGGACAATGACGCATTTCGATCTCCTTCTGATCGGCACAGGCTCAGGGAACATGTTCCTCGACGACCGATTCTCCGGCCTCAACGTGGCGATTGCAGAGGAGTGGCACTTCGGCGGAACCTGCCTCAACGTCGGGTGCATTCCCACGAAGATGTTCGTCTATCCCGCCACGATCGCCGAGCAGGCCGCCGACGCAACGGACTACAACCTCTCTACGGAGTTCAACAGCGTCGATTGGTCGGCGCTGCAGAAGCGCATCTTCGACCGTGTCGACGCCATCGAAGCCGGAGGCCGGGACTACCGCAGCGGCGATCGCCAACCCAATGTCACTGTCGTGGCCGAACACGTTCACTTCACAGGGGCCAAGACGGTGCGAACCGCCTCGGGTCAGGACATCACTGCTGATCGCATCGTCATCGCGGCCGGCGCCTCCCCTGTCATCCCCGCCGCCGAAGGCCTGGAACCGCAGCTGGTCGACACCGAAGGCTATCCCGTGTTCACGTCGAACTCGATCATGCGCATCCCTGCGAAGCCCGAACGGCTGGTCATTATCGGATCCGGCATCATCGCAATGGAGTTCGCCCACGTCTTCGCCGGGTTCGGCACCGAGGTGACCGTGATCGCACGTGGCCCCCGCCTGCTGGGCAACATCGACGAGGAGGTCTCACAGGAGTTCACGGACCTCTTCGAACGCACCCATACGGTCCACCGCGGAGCCGAGGTGGCCTCATACAGTTTCGATGACGACCAAGTGTCGGTGACACTGAAGGCAAGCGGCCGCCTCGGCGATGTCGATCTTCCCTCGCAGATAGACGCGGATGCGGTTCTCATCGCCACCGGACGGACACCGAACACCAAAGGTCTGAATGTGGTCGACGCCGGCTTCGATGTTCTCGATGATGCGCGTCTCAGCGTCGATTCACGCCAGCGTGTCCTCGCCCACGGACAGCCGGTCCCCGGCGTGTTCGCCCTCGGCGACATCAGCTCCCCGCACCAGCTCAAACACGTGGCCAATCACGAGGCCGATGTCGTCGGTGACAATCTCACCGTCGATGTGGCGGCCGGAGAGCCTGGCGCCGCCGCCGAGGCGGATCTGCGGGAGGTCAATCATCACGCGGTTCCCGGCGCCGTGTTCACCTCACCTCAGGTCGCCTACGTCGGCATCACAGAGGAGGAGGCTCGGCAGGCCGGTCACGCGACGAGTGTGAAGGTGCAGAAGTACTCCGACGTGGCGTACGGTTGGGCGATGGCCGATGACCCCGGCATCGTGAAGCTCATCGCGGACAAGTCGACGCATCAGATCCTGGGCGCCCACATCGTCGGTCACGAAGCGTCGATGATCGTCCAGCCCCTGATCCAGGCGATGGCATTCGGACAGCGCGCTGACGAGGTGGCAAAGCGGCAGTACTGGATTCATCCGGCTCTGCCCGAGGTCGTTGAGAACGCACTCTTGGGCCTTGAGCTCGATGGGGACTGATCACGTTTCTCAGAAGCCGTAGAAGTGCTCTTCCATGATGTTCCTGGCATGGCGGGTGGTGCGCAGGTAGTCGTCTTCGAGTTCGTGACCGCCGCCCGCCGGATATCCGAGCAGTCGGGCCGTGGCCTCTAGCTCGAAATGCTCCTCCGGCAGCGATTGGGCTGTGCGTCCCCGATACAGCATGACGGCTGATCGAACATCGGTTGCCAACTGCCATGCGGCCGCGAGCTCCTCGGCATCATCCGCGGGGATGAGCCCTTCTTCGGCTGCGACACTGAGCGCTGCCAGTGTCGAGGTCGTCCTCAGGCCGGGAATCTGGTGGGCGTGCTGCAGCTGCAGGAGCTGGACCGTCCACTCGACGTCGGAGAGGCTGCCCCGACCCAGTTTGAGGTGTCGGCGTTTGTCCGCATTGCGAGGCAGGCGCTCGTCCTCCATCCGCGCCTTGAGCGTGCGGACTTGGGTCAGCGCCTTCGTCGGCATCTCCACCGGGTACCGCAGCGGATCGATGAGTTCGGTGAAGTCCTCAATGAGGCCGGAGTCTCCAGCGACCGGGCGAGCCCTCAGCAACGCCTGTGCCTCCCAGGGCTGAGACCACTTGGCATAGTAGGCCCGGTAGGAGGACAGCGCTCGGACCAGCGGCCCGTTCTTACCCTCGGGCCGCAGATCCGCATCGAGATCGATGCCCTGCGCAGCGTCGCTGGCCTTGAGCCGGCTGCCGAGACCGAGTGCGAGCTTGGTGACGTGTTTGCTCAGCTTCGCTTTGTCCTCGGCCCTGAGCTCCTCACCGACAGAGCGGTAGACGAACGTCACGTCGGCATCGGAGAAGTAGCCGATCTCGTTTCCGCCCCACCGGCCCATTGCGATGATCGCGAACTCGTACAGCGGCGTCTCGGGCTGGTCGAGGTCCATACGGACGGCCTGCAGCGCGCCGCTGACTGCCAGATCCATCAGTGCCGAGAGATCGCCGGGGACCTTCGCCCGGTCCCCGACATCGAGGACGTCACGCAGAGCAATGCGCAGGAGCTCACGGCTGTAAGTCTCCCGGATCGGCGTGATCGCCGATGCCGCATGTCGTTTGAGGAGACCTCCGACTTCGGCCTCGAGTGCTTTCGGATCACGGGAGGTGAGGTTGTCGTAGTTGTCGAGCCAGGCTACTGCGGCCGGCTGGCGCAGCAGCAGTTCACTGGCATAGCCGGACAGCGAGAGGACGTCGGCCACCGATTTCGCGGCCAGACCGGAATCGCGGAGCATCTTGAGGAACCAGCCGGAGGACGACAGCGAGTCCGTGAGCCGGCGGAACGCCAGGAGCGCGGCATCGGGACTGACTCCGTTTGAGAACCAGTCCAGCAATGCCGGAAGAACTTGTTTGATGACGAGTGCTGTGCGTGACATGCCCGAGGTCAGCGCCTTGATGTGGGACAGAGCACCCTGTGGATCGCGGTAGCCGAAGGCCTGAAGGCGGTCGGCGGCGGCCTGCATGCTGCTGCCGCGGTTGTGGGCATCGACGACGGCACCGTGGACTCCGACTGCTGCGTCGAGGATGGGACGGTAGAAGATCTGATCGTGGAGGCGGGTGACCTGCTTCGCATAGTCCTTGCGGGTCTCTTCCAGCCGGGGTCCACTTCGTGAGCCGGAGGTGAAGACCGATCGGGAGAGGATGCGCAGCTTCTCATCGTCGTCGGGAATGAGCGCATTGCGCAGCATCCGCGGAATCTGGACTCGATGTTCGACCACGCGCATGAAACGGTAAGCGGCGGAGAAGACGAAGGCATCCTCTTTCCCGATGTACCCGTGTTCGCTCAGCTCCTCCAGGGCCACGAGCGTGTTCGGTGTGCGGATCTCCTCGTCAGTGCGACCGTGGACCAGCTGGAGCAGCTGTGCGGAGAACTCCACATCGCGCAGTCCTCCCCGTCCCAGCTTGATCTGTCGGGGCGCCTCGGCGGCCGGAATGAGGTCCACGACGCGACGGCGCATCGAACGGATGCCGTCGATGAACCCCTGCCGGCTGGCGGCCTCCCACACGAGCGGCAGGAGTGTCTCGACGAACTCCTCACCCACACCCACATCACCGGCCACCGGACGAGCCTTGAGGAGAGCCTGGAACTCCCAGTTCTTCGCGATGTCCGCATAGTAGCGAGTGAATTCCGACATCGTCCGCACCAGTGCCCCGGCCTTGCCCTCAGGACGCAGCGCCGTGTCGACTTCCCACAGAGCAGGCTCCGCGCCGGCATCGGAGAGGATGCCTCGCATTCGTTGGGCGACCTCCGTGGCCAGATCGCGCTGCTCATCACTCGTCGACGAATCGAGGACGAAGACCACATCGACGTCGGATACATAGTTGAGCTCGCGGGCCCCGGTCTTGCCCAGGGCGATCACAGCGATGCGAACCGTGCCCTCAGGATCGAGCTCTGCCCTGGCGATGGCCAGAGCAGCATCCATGGCAGCCGCTGCCAGGTCCGAGAGCACGGCCATCACATGATCGACGATCTCCTCGGGCGCTTCGGCGACGAGATCATCGGCGACCAGCCGCAGCTGTGCGTCGCGATAGGTGCGACGAAGATCTTTGATCGCCTCCTCGCCGAGGTGGTCCGCCGTGGGCGCAGGATCATCAGGATCGGCTCCCACGCTGGCCAGCAGATCGTTGCGTAGCGATGCCGCCGAGGCCGCGGGAGTGGAGATCATGAGGAACGGTGACCGCTCCACCAGCTGCGGCAGAGACTCCGGATGCCGCACGAGGTGGTCGACCATCGCCTCCGACGTGCCCATGACTGCGAGCACCCGCCTCAGCAGAGCACGGTCGATCTCATCCTCGGCGAGATCTTCCGCGGTCCCCGAACGGATGGCATCGAGGAACTGCGGCGCGGACTCGCCTGCGGCCTCCAGGACCCGCAGCAGACCGAGGGCGGCCGCGTGCGGATCCGGTGTCGCCTCGAGGAGATCGATGAAGCGTGAGTCGGTGGCCAGGGGCTGGCCGAGGAGTTCATCGATCTCGTCGAGGAATCGAGCGGCAGACTCGGTGACAACCGACGTGCGCGAAGTGATCCGGGCCATGAGACTACATCGAGGTGAAGTGTTTGCTGAGCTCGAACGGAGTGACCTGAGCGCGGTAGTCGTTCCATTCCCGCCGTTTGTTGCGCAAGAAGAAGTCGAAGACCTCTTCGCCCAGCGTCTCCGCGACCAGATCGGACTGCTCCATGATCTCAAGGGCGTGGGACAGACTGGAGGGCAGCGCTTGGATTCCCATCGCACGGCGTTCGGTGTCCGAGAGCTGCCACACGTTGTCCTCGGCCTCCTCGGGCAGCTCGTAGTCTTCTTCGATGCCCTTCAGCCCGGCCGCGAGCATGAGGGCATAGGACAGGTACGGGTTGGCAGAGGAATCAAGAGCCCGGTATTCGATGCGCGCGGAGGAGGACTTCCCCGAGTTGTACTGCGGCACGCGGACCAGGGCCGAACGATTCCGGTGTCCCCAGGAGATGTAGGACGGGGCTTCGTGACCTGTCCACAGGCGCTTGTACGAATTCACGTGCTGATTCGTCACCGCGGTGATCTCTGCTGCGTGGGTGAGGAGGCCTGCGATGAACTGCTTGCCGGTCTTCGACAGCTGATACATGGCTCCGGGCTCGAAGAAGGCGTTGTTCTCCCCCTCGAAGAGTGAGACATGTGTATGCATTCCGCTGCCCGGATGATCGTTGAGCGGCTTGGGCATGAAGGATGCGTAGACGCCCTGAGAGATCGCGACTTCTTTGATCACCGATCGGAAGGTCATGATGTTGTCGGCCATGGTCAGCGCGTCCGCGTAGCGCAGGTCGATCTCGTTCTGCCCAGGACCGGCTTCATGATGAGAGAACTCGACGGACAATCCCATGGCTTCAAGCATGGTGACTGCGGAGCGGCGGAAGTCGTTGGCGGTACCGCCGTTGACATGGTCGAAGTAGCCGGCAGTGTCAACGGGGATGGGTCTTGTTCCCTCGAGGATGCCGGTGCCCGGATCGAGGTTGTCCGTCTTGAACAGGTAGAACTCGATCTCCGGGTGAACATAGAAGGAGAAACCCTTCTCCGCGGCCTTTGCCAGCGTCCGCTTGAGAACGTTGCGGGGATCAGCCTGCGCCGGCTCTCCCCCAGGCACGTGGATATCGCAGAACATCCTCCCGGTAGGTTCCTTCTCGCCACGCCATGGCAGCAGCGAGAACGTTGAGGGATCGGGCTTGAGGACCATATCTGCCTCATAGACTCGTGAGAGTCCCTCAACGGCGGATCCGTCGAAGCCGATTCCTTCGGAGAATGCCCCTTCGAGCTCTGCCGGAACCACTGCAACCGACTTCAGCCCGCCGAGGACGTCGGTGAACCACAGGCGGATGAAGCGTACTTCACGGTCTTCAACGGTGCGAAGAACGAATTCTTCCTGACGCGACATTCCTCAGCCGTTCCACTTCTTGTCGTCTTCTTCCCACTCTTCATTGCGGGCCTGGGCCCGCTCGAGGGCGGCTCGAGCCACTTCCTCTGTCTCGTAGGGGCCCATGCGGTGGTCCGCATCGCTGACCAGGCCACGCTCAACCGAGTTGGTCTTGAGATTGAAGTAGTACTTCGAATCGGCATCGTCGATATCTTTGAACAGTCCCATGTCGAACCCTTCATCGTGGGTGTGGTGAATCCCTGACAGATTTCAGCTTACCGGTTCTGTCTGTCGCCGCCAGGACCGCACCGCACGACTTCGCCCGCACACGCCTGTGACCTCCAAAAACTGGACCGCTTCTGTGTCTGAATGCAACAAAATATGGTTTTTTCGCACCTGTGTGGTTGATATTCCACCGAATCCGTAGGCACGTGCACGAATACTAGCGATAAAGGTTTGCCCTGCAGACCTTCAAAGGAATACAGTGGAATGTATCCTCAGCCACAGTTCGATCTGGCTGGAACTGCCCATGGGGCAACATGAGAGAAGGAAAGCTATGCGCATTTCAGTGCCCACAGAGGTCAAGAACAACGAGTTCCGCGTCGCCATCACCGCCGCCGGTGTCCACGAGCTCGTTTCACATGGACATGAAGTCACGGTTCAGGCCGGTGCCGGACTCGGGTCATTCATCACCGACGATGAGTACACCGATGCTGGTGCCGCGATCGCTGCGGATGCGGCGTCCACCTGGGCCGCCGGGGACATGGTCCTCAAGGTCAAAGAACCCATCGCCGAAGAATACGGTTTCCTGCGCAAGGACCTGATCCTCTTCACATACCTGCACCTGGCAGCAGACGAAGCGCTGACTCAGGCACTGATGAGTGCAGGGACCACCGCGATCGCCTACGAGACGGTTGCGCCCGACGGTGGAGGCCTGCCGCTTCTGGCTCCGATGAGTGAGATCGCTGGGCGGCTGTCAACGCAGGTCGGCGCCCACAGTCTGCTCAAGGCTTCGGGCGGTCGCGGCATCCTGCTCTCAGGCGTCCCCGGTGTCGAACGGGCCAATGTCGTCGTCATCGGTGCAGGAGTAGCCGGCACCAACGCCGCTCGTATGGCCCTGGGCCTGGGTGCTGCCGTCGAGGTCATCGACATCAACATTCCCCGCCTGCGTCAGATCGACGAGACCTTTGCCGGGGCGATCGCTACGAAGGTCTCGAACAAATACGAGATCACGAAGTCCCTGGCCTCTGCCGACCTGGTCATCGGTTCGGTGCTCATCCCCGGCAAGAAGGCACCGAAACTCGTCACCGACGAGATGGTCGCGGGCATGAAACCGGGCTCGGTGCTCGTCGACATCGCCATCGACCAGGGCGGGTGCTTCGAGAACTCGAGGCCCACCACCCACGACGATCCCACCTTCGAGGTGCACAACTCGATCTACTACTGTGTGGCGAACATGCCCGGTGCGGTGCCCAACACTGCCACGGCCGCACTGACGAACGCGACTCTGCCGTTCGCGGTCAAGATCGCCAACCAGGGATGGCACGCAGCTCTGTCGAAGGATTCGGGTCTGGCTCGTGGACTCAATATCCACAATGGGCACGTCACCAACGACAACGTTGCCGAGGCCTTCGGTCTCGAGGCCGTCTCCGTCGCACACGCCCTGGCGAACTGAACGCACGAGCCCGGGTGAACCTCGCCTGAAGCACGCATGCGGAAGGCCGGCAGCATTGACCTGATGTCGGCCTTGCGCATTGTTCCAGGGCTGTCCTGATTGTTCCAGGGCAGCCCTGGACGCGTAGAAGACGGGCGCTGGAAGCCGGGGCGGAGCCGGTATGGTCTCAGCTGGCCGGCGGCATCGTCGTCGACCGGAAGTGCTCCTCGCACAGCTGGCCGGCGGCATTCGCATCTTGGTCGGCGATCGCCTCGACGATGGCTGCGTGATCGGCCACCGCATGGTCGAAGAGCTTGTGGGAGAAGGGGTCGTGGCGGAAGCCCGCGTTGATCCTGGTGTCGATATCGATGGCCATGCGTGCGAGCTCGGGATTGTGCCCGGCTCGAGCGATGGCGAAGTGGAACTGCGCGTCAGCCGTTCTGGCCACACCTGCCTCGGCGCGTTCAGAATACCTCTGTGCCAACTCCCGGAGCTCCGTGAGCTCTTCCTCGGTTCGCCGCAGAGCCGCAGTCGCGGCCAGACTGTTCTGAAAGATCGCACGGGCATCGAGAAGATTTCTGCGTTCGGCATGGAACTCACCGATGCGATCGGCCATCGGGGCAAGAGCCGTCGGTTCCGCGCTGGACACGAAAGTTCCGCCGCCGCGCCCACGCCGCCGTTCGACGACCCCGAGCCGCTCCAGCCGCAGCAGTGCCGCGCGCACACTCGAGCGTGAGACCTGAAGATCGGCGGCAAGGGCTCGTTCACCGGGCAGCAGGGTGCCTTCGGGAAGCGCGCCCACGGCGATGCCGGAGAGGATGTGGTCCGCGATCTGCTGGGGTGCGCTCGTCAGACTCACCACATCGCTGAGACCGGAGAACTCGGGACCGACCGAGGCAGTCTGCTCGTTCATCATTTCCCCTTCCGTTTCGTCTCGTCCATTGTTGCAACCTGTCGTCGCACACGCAGGCGACAATACCTGTCTCCACTCTAATTCCTCTCCGATGGCCCCCTCGCACCGGCAGACAGCGCAATTGTGGAATATCGGGGCTCAACCGCTCTAGAATCGAAGTCACCATGACTGATATGCCTCGCCTGCTCACGCCCGGAACCATCTCTCCTGAACTGGGTGTCCCCCAGAACATCACCCGACCCGAATACGTCGGTCGCGCCGATGCCGACGAAGGCAGGGGCAGCAACTTCTACTCCGCCGAGGAGATCGAGAAGGTCCGCGTGGCGGGCAGTATCGCGGCGAACGCTCTGGCCGTTGTGGGTGACATGATCGAACCCGGAGTGACTACCGATGCGATCGACCGAGTCGCCCATGAGTACATGTGCGACCACGGTGCCTATCCTTCGACACTGGGCTATCGCGGATTCCCGAAGTCCGTGTGCACATCGCTCAACGAGGTGATCTGTCACGGCATCCCCGACTCGACGGTCATCGCCGACGGGGACATCGTCAATGTCGACATCACCGCCTACATCGAGGGCATGCATGGAGACACGAACTACACCTTCTATGCCGGCGAGGTCGATGACGAGTCCCGACTGCTCGTGGAGCGGACGTGGGAGGCCACGATGCGCGGAATCAAAGCCGTCAAACCGGGCCGCGAGATCAACGTCATCGGTCGAGTCATCGAGAAGTATGCCAAGCGCTTCGACTACGGAGTCGTCCGTGACTACAGCGGACACGGGGTGGGACGGGAGTTCCATACCGGTCTCATCGTTCCCCACTACGACGCCGCGCCCGCCCACGCCGAGGTGATGGAACCGGGGATGATCTTCACCATCGAACCGATGCTCAACCTCGGAACCGTCGACTGGGACGTCTGGGACGATGCCTGGACAGTGGTCACCAAGGACCGGAAGCGCTCCGCCCAGTTCGAACACACACTTGTCGTCACCGAGACCGGTGCCGACATCCTCACCCTCCCCGATGCCGATGCAGCCATCGCTGCAGGGCCCATGACCCGACAGGACTGAGATGACAGACGATCAGCAGGGACGCTTCGCCATTGGAGTCGACGTGGGCGGAACGGGAATCAAATCCGCGCTCGTCGACACGGAGACCGGCAATCTGGCGTTCAAGCGGGCGCGGGTGCTCACCCCCAAGCCCAGCTCCCCTGTCGCTGTGGCCGAGGCGATCACACAGGTGGTCGAACTCCTCGTGTCCAAGGCGCTCGAGTTGGGAGTCGTCGATGACAGATCTGCTCTGGACGCTCTGCCGATCGGCTGCGGGTTCCCCGGCGTTGTCCGTGATGACCATGTGGACTACGCCGCGAACCTCGACCAGTCATGGATCGGGTCGAACATCACCGCGATCCTCACCGAACACACCGGCCGGCGCTTCTACATCATGAACGACGCGGACGCGGCAGGACTGGCCGAGATGACCTTCGGTGCCGGTCGCAGATACCGGAAGAAGACAGTGCTGCTGACGACCCTGGGCACCGGCATCGGAACAGCACTCTTCACCCAGGGGCGTCTGGTGCCCTACACGGAGCTGGGACACATCGAGATGAACGGCCGGGACGCGGAGACCCAGGCAGCTGAATCGGTCAAGGTGCGCGAGGATCTCAGCTACGTGGAGTGGGCTCAGCGGTTGCAGCAGTACTATTCGCAGGTCGAACTTCTGGTGGCCCCCGATGTGATCCTCATCGGCGGAGGCATCTCGAAATCGCATGCAGAGTTCCTGCATCTGATCAGCACCCGCGCCGAGCTGCGGCCGGCGAAGCTGTTCAACAATGCCGGCATCGTCGGTGCCGCCATTCTGGCTGCCAACAACGGCAAGGCCAAAGTGAAGAAGGGGTCGGCCTAGATCTGACGCGACTGCCAGACGTCGCGACCGCCAGACGTGAGGTGAGGACAGGCCACCGATACGCCGGGTTCTGTCATCGAGTCGGTTGCCCTTCTCGACGGACGGTCATCTATCTGGGACCGATGTTGCCACCGGCCTCGAGCAATCCACCCGACGACTCGGCGAGCAGCCTCGAACGTCGCCTGTCTGATCTTGCTCCGGATGGGGTTTACCCAGCGGTGCCGGTCACCCGGCACCCTGGTGGTCTCTTACACCACCGTTTCACCCTTACCCAGTCGGAACTGGGCGGTCTGCTCTCTGTTGCACTGGCCCGCGGGTTACCCCGGGTGGGTGTTACCCACCATCCCTGCTCTGTGGAGCCCGGACGTTCCTCAGCCCTCGTGAAAGAGCCGCGACCGTCTGGTGACCTGTCCTCGAGTACAGAAGTCTACCCTCATCGCCGGGACCCTTCGTCGCGGCGATGAGCCAGCAGTGATGAATCTAACGTGGACGGCGATTCGAGGCCCAAGGGTTGGGACCTACGATGGTGAGGTGAAGATCCTATTGCCGCCCTCAGAAGGTAAGACTCCCGCGAATTCGGGTTCCCCACTCAACCTCCCAGGACTTTCGGCACCGGATCTCAACCCGCAGCGCAAGAAGGTCCTGAGTGCCCTGCAGAAGGTCTCCAAAAGAAAAGACGCGCTGGGTCAGTTGGGCGTGGGAGCCTCACTCTCAGCCGACGTCGAACGCAATATCAGTCTCGACACCATCCCGTGCGCCCCGGCCCTGCAGACGTACTCCGGAGTCCTCTACGAAGCGATGGGCGCCCCGGACCTCGTTGCCGATGCCATGGCCGACGAGACCCTGGCGCAGCGGCTGCGCAACGTCCACGTGTTCTCGGCACTCTTCGGCCAAGTCAACGGTCTCGATCCGATCCCCGCCTATCGGCTGGCGATGAAGACGGACCTGGGCACCCTCGGAAAGCTGTCTTCGTGGTGGAAGCCGGTCCTGGCCAAATCATTCACGATCGACCCCGCCGAGGTGATCCTCGACTGCCGCTCCAGCGACTACCGAGCCGCTTGGCCGGGCCCGCATGAGCAGGTCGTGACCCTGGGCGCAGTCAAGGTCAACGGCACCAAACGCAGCGTGGTCTCCCATTGGGCGAAGTACTATCGCGGCGAGCTCGTCGGCCGACTGCTCGCAGACGAGCGTGAGCTGCCGACAAGCTCTGCGGATCTGCTCTCACGGGCCGAAGAGTCCTATGAGGTCGAGTTCACCCCGCATGCCAAGAGCCGACCGGCGGCGCTGACGATCGTGCTGCGCGACTGAGGCCCTGCAGCTCTCAGAGGTCAGTCACAGTCCGTGGGCTCGCCTCAGCCTTTGCGCAGCAGAACCGCCTCGCACTCCTCGCACTCATAGGTCTGATTCGGGTCCTCGAGCAGCATGCCCTTCCATGCCATGCCGCTGATCTCCTGGCCACAGGCTTGGCAGTTCGGCCCGTTCAGGATCGCAGCCCCGGGCCCGCCCGCAGCGACATTCTGGTCAAACTGTCGAACTAATGCCTCGGGCAGGTCGGCCTTCAGCTTCTGCGCCGAGGCACTGTTGGCCTCAAGCTCCGCGGCCAACTCCGCCTTGCGGTCCTTGATGGACTTCTGCATGGTACGGCCGGAGGCGATCACCTCGGCGAGGGAGGACTCCACCTCTGAGAGAACGGCCTCAGCGGATTCGAGTTCCTCCATGGAACCGAGCTCAGCCTCCTCGAGTTCAGCGACCCGTTCCTCATGGCCGGAGATCTCGCCCTGCAGATTCACGAGATCTCGGCTGGTCAGTCCGGTTCCGTCGTTGAGTTCGAGAGTCTTCTTCTTGATCTGAGCGTTCTGCGATTCGATGGCCGCGGCATGCTCGGCAACGTCGGTACGGAACTTCTCCACCACCTCGGCGGCCTCGGTCTTCTTGGCCTCGAGCTCTTTGTGCGAAGACACGAGGTCCTTCAACGCCGACGCTTGGGTGGGATTGTCGTGCTCGTGTCGCAGCGCGCGTCCGTGGGAGGCGAGTTCGATGAGTGACTCGAGTTCTGTGCGTTGTTCGGCGGTGATCAGCATTCTGGGTTCCTTGTCATCGAGGCGTCAGGGGTCGTGTGCAGAGAGTCAATAGCGTTCGACCCAGGGATCGGTGTTGACCGCCGAATGCTGCAGGGCGATGCTGAATCCGCGCTCGGCGAATTCGGTCTCCAGCTGTTCCGCGGCCGCGGTGAGCCAGACGGTCTCCGACGCCCAATGGGAGACATCGATGAGCTGTGGTCGACCTCCCTGCCTATTGGCGGTGTCGCGGGCCTCGGTGGCGGGATGGTGGCGAAGGTCAGCGGTGATGTAGACATCTGCGCCGCTGGCCCTGACCTCGTCGAACAGGGAGTCCCCCGCTCCACCGCAGACGGCGACTCGGGTCACGGCTGCGGCCGGGTCGCCGGCGATGCGCACACCCGTCGTCGTCCGCGGCAGACGGTTCGAGAGAGTGCGGGCGATATCGCGGACGGGCGTCGGCGTGGGGAGGTCTCCGACGCGGCCGATGCCGGTGCTCGATCCCTCAGCATGAGGGACGAGTGGGACTGCGTCCTCGATGCCGAGCAGGGAGATGAGCGCATCCGAGACTCCCCCACGCGCCGAATCCGCATTCGTGTGGGCGTTGAACAAGGCGATGTCATTGCTGATCAGGGTGTGAACGGCGCCGCCCTTCAGGGTTGCGGCATTGACGGACTTCACAGGTTTGAGCATGAGCGGATGATGGTTGAACACGAGGTCCGAGCCCAGCACCACCGCCTCGGCGATGACCGCGTCCATGGGGTCGAGTGCGAGCAGGATAGAACGGACCTCGGCATCGGGATCCCCCACGGCCAGCCCCACCGAATCCCAGCTCTCAGCCAGGGCCGCAGGCCACAGTGTTTCGAAGACGTCCACACACTCACTGACCTTCGGGTATCTCATGCCACCACAGTATTACATCCGAGCAGCAGCGGTCAGGCGCTGGTCACCACGGGGCCTCAGCGGGAGCGACTTCGCAACACAGAATTGTCTGGGACACCGGGAAAATATGTGAGACGCGGTTCACCCGGCGATCCTTCGGCTATAGATTTGGGCCATGACTACGAATGCATCGACCACACCGTCGCCCGATCTTCACTTCTCCTCGACCGTCGCCGATATCGCGCGTCGCAGCGCGGGACGTTTCGGCGACGACATCGCCGTCGAGTTCGGCGACCGCACCTGGACCTATTCCAGCCTGGACTCTGCGGTCACGGCCGTCGCGCGTGAACTCGTAGCCCTCGGAGCGCAGAAGGGTGATCGCGTCGCCGCCTACGGGAAGAACTCAGATCTCTATCTCCTCCTCTACCTCGGATGTGCTCGCGCCGGTCTCATCCATGTGCCGGTGAACTATCAGCTCAAGAACGACGAGCTCAACTACATTCTGGAAAACTCCGGAGCGAAGTTCGCTTTCGCCGATGCCGATCTCCTCGACGCAGTCAGCGCAACGCCGACCGGTGCCGCCGTACAGGTCAGGGACTTCGCCACGCTCCTTGAAACTGCCACCGCCACGGACACTGCTCCGGCCGCTCCTGGCGAATTCGACGTCGCGGACACCGACGTCGCACAGCTGCTCTACACCTCGGGCACCACCTCGGCGCCCAAGGGAGCGATCATGACCCACCGTGCACTCGTGCACGAATACATGTCATCGCTGATGAGCCTCGATTTCGCACCCACTGACCGCGTCGTCCACGCTCTTCCGCTGTATCACTCGGCGCAGATGCACGTCTTTCTGATTCCTCTGCTGTCCATCGGGGCGCACAACATCGTCGTGCCCGCACCTGTTCCCGAGCAGCTGCTGGCGATCTTCGAAGAACGCGAGATCAACTCCTTCTTCGCGGCCCCCACGGTATGGGTCGCCCTGGCCAACAGCCCGGACCTCGACACCCGTAACCTGGAGAGCCTGCGCAAGGCCTACTACGGCGCCTCGATCATGCCCGGACCGGTGCTTGGGAAGCTTCGGCAGCGTCTGCCGAAGCTCGGCTTCTACAACTGCTTCGGCCAATCCGAGATGGGGCCCCTGTGCACCGTGCTGCGGCCCGAGGAACACGATGACCACGCCTCCTCGGCCGGCAGACCCGTCTTCTTCGTCGAGACCCGCGTCGTCGACAGCACCGGAAACGATGTCGGCGTCGGGGAACAGGGCGAGATCCTCTACCGCTCGCCGCAGCTGTGCGAAGGCTACTGGGATCGGCCCGAGGCAACCGCTGAAGCCTTCGACAACGGCTGGTTCCATTCCGGTGACCTCGTCACGGTGGACGAATCCGGTTTCATCGAGGTCATCGACCGAGTCAAGGATGTCATCAACACCGGCGGCGTGCTTGTGGCCAGTCGACAGGTCGAGGACGCAATCTTCGAACTCCCCCAGGTCGCCGAGGTGGCCGTCGTCGGGGTCGCAGATGAGAAATGGATCGAAGCCGTCACCGCTTTCGTCGTCGTCAAATCCGACCAGCCCGAGATCACCGAGGCGGATGTGCTCACCCATGTCAAGGACCGTCTGGCTGGATTCAAGGTGCCAAAGCGAGTCGACTTCGTGGCCGAACTGCCCAAGAACTCCGCAGGCAAGATCCTCAAACGTCAGCTGCGCGAGGCCTGAACCTCAGACCAGGTTCCGGCCGCGAATTGGTGCCAGGGTCGCCCTCACGCGTTGGCGCCCTGCGTGGTGCCCGCGCCCCGAGCCCTGATCGTGGGAGGGCGTGAGGCATCGGGACCAGCCTCCTGGCCGATGATGGTGAACCCATTATCTCGGATGAGCGCGATGTCGTCTTCGGCGGCCTGTCCCTCCGCTGTGAGGTAGTCGCCGAGGAAGATTGAGTTCGCCACGTGCAGCGCCTGGGCCTGCAGCGACCGGAGGTGGATCTCTCGCCCACCGGCGAGGCGGATCTCCTTGTCGGGACATACGAATCGTGCTGTGACGACGATTCGCAGACATTGGGCGGGAGTGAGATTCCATTGTCCCTCCATGGGCGTTCCGTCGAAGGGGACCAGGAAGTTGATGGGGATCGAGTCGGAGTCGAGCTCACGCAGCGCGAACAGGGCTTCGACGACCTGTTCGTCGCTTTCGCCCAGGCCGACGATGAGCCCGCTGCACGGAGAGAGTCCGGCCGATTTCGCCTTGGCGACCGTGTTCGTCCGATCGGTGTAGGTGTGGGACTTCACAATGGTGTCGTGAAACGACTCAGCGGTGTTGATGTTGTGATTGTAGGCATCGACACCGGCCTCCAAGAGGGACTCTGCCTGACCGTCCTTGAGGATTCCCAGGCATGCGCAGACCTCGACGTCGTCATGAGCGTCTTTGAGTCGTGTGACGATGTCATTGACGCGTTCGACGTCTCGATTCCCCGGTCCTCGTCCACTGGCGACCAGGCAGACCCGAGAGGCGCCTCCGCGGATCCCGATATCTGCCTGCTTCACCGCCTCGTCGGTTTTCAGCCACGAGTACTTCAGGATCGGTGCCGCCGATCCAAGGGCCTGCGAACAATAGCTGCAGCTTTCGGGGCACAGGCCCGATTTGAGGTTGACCAGGTAGTTGAGCTTGATGGTCATACCGAAGTGCGTGCGTCTGAGTCTGGATCCGGCGGCCACGAGCTCAAGCAGGTCGGCGTCGGACGTTGCCAGCATTGCCACCGCCTGTCCCTCGGTGATCACGCCCCCATCGAGAATCGAGTCGGCAAGGCTGTCGAACCAGTTGGTCATCGGTGGATTCTCCTCTTTGCGGCAGATGAGCGTTCGGTGCAGGCACACGCTCCTGAACGGTGTTCAATAGAGTATCAGGGCTTGGCTGGGTCGGCTCATGCAGGGTGGGTGAAAACGAATAGACTGCTCACGGCAGAGAATGCATGACGAACAGACGCCGCCGCCTTCGGGTGGGCGGATGAGGAGACGAGTGGTGGCATCCCCCAACGAGGCGACACCGGCATCCAGCCCCTTTGACGGCAAGTCGGGTTGGAGGCAGCACGGGGATGGAAAGACGATCCGTCCTGGTGAGACCGTTCTGCCCGAGGAAAGGCTGAGCTGGCCGCGGACAGTGGGAATCGGAGCCCAGCACGTCGTCGCCATGTTCGGAGCGACATTCCTCGTGCCGCTGCTCACCGGCTTCCCTCCCTCGACGACACTGTTCTTCACTGCAATCGGAACACTCCTGTTCCTACTCATCACCAAAGGCATGATGCCCTCCTATCTGGGATCATCCTTCGGACTGCTGGCGCCCATCGGTGCCGTCACAGGGTTCGCGGCCACCTCGGGTGAGGACCTCGACGCCCATGCCATGGCACTGGCTCAGGGCGGCATCATCTCCGTGGGCGTGACTCTCGCGCTGGTGGGTATCGTCGTTCACTTCGCCGGGGTGCGATGGATAGAGGTCACCATGCCGCCGGTCGTCACCGGTTCCATCGTCGCTCTCATCGGGCTGAATCTGGCGCCCGCAGCCTGGGACTGGGTGAAGGAAGCTCCCCTGACCGCGCTCATCACGATAGCCACCATCCTGGTCACCAGTGTGGTGTTTCGCGGAATGCTCGGCCGGCTGTCCATCCTCATCGGCGTCCTCGTCGGCTACGGTGCCGCATGGGTGCAGGGACAGATCGACTTCTCGACTGTTGGTCAGGCTGATTGGGTGGGTCTGCCCGCATTCCACGCTCCCGCCTTCGACCTGGGTTATCTGGGGCTCTTCCTCCCCGTCGTCTTCGTCCTCATCGCCGAGAACATCGGACACGTGAAATCAGTGTCGGCCATGACCGGACGTGACCTTGATTCGATCACGGGCCGCACGCTGTTCGCCGATGGGCTCTCCACGGTCCTCGCCGGGTCAGGCGGAGGGTCGGGCACGACGACCTATGCGGAGAACATCGGGGTCATGGCGGCGACTCGCATCTTCTCAACGGCCGCCTACCTGTGTGCAGGCGTCATCGCCTTGATCCTGAGCCTGTTGCCGAAGTTCGGGGAGGTCATCGCAACCATCCCGCCTGGAGTCCTCGGCGGAGCGGCGACCGTCCTCTACGGGATGATCGGAATGCTGGGTGTGCGCATCTGGGTGGAGAATAAGGTCGACTTCTCCAACCCCATCAACCTCAACACTGCAGCGGTGGCTCTGATCGTCGCGATCGCCAATTTCACGTGGACTCCTGGTGACCTTCAGTTCGAGGGCATTGCACTGGGTTCCGCCTCGGCGATCATCATCTATCAGGTGATGCGCGGCATAGCGAAATGGCGCGGCACAGACCAGGACCTGGACCTCGATCACAAGGCTGGCACCGAGGCCGGTCCGGAGATAGCGGAGGAGGCGCCGCCCGCGTCGCCCTGAAGTCCGTGGCCCGAATGGGCATGTAGGTCCTTCCCCCGATGATGAGGATCCGACGAAGAGGAGACAATCATGAAACCTGTATATTCACTCTCCCGCGGAACGCGCCGCCGGCTGACATCGAGTTTCGCCGTCGCCTTAGTCGCAGGTGGCTTGTTCGCAGGAACCACAGATCAGGCTGCACAGGGACTCGGCGCCGGGCTGATCGACGGCACTTCCGCGGACAAGCCGGATCACCTCGGCGACACATGTTCCCTCAGTTCAACAGCGACAGCGGAGAAGGTGCTTGCCGTCTCGGGCACCGGCGGCTCCACAGCGGAGGTGCAGGCCTGCGAGAAATGAGACGGGCAGTACTATTCGGCGATGAACGTCGACGGATATGTCGGCTCCAACGGCATCGCTGCGGCAGGAGAGAAGCGCGAGGGGGACGGCATGACTCCCTCCGGCGTGTACAGCATGGGCTACGGGTTCGGAGTGAAAACAGAACCGAAGCAGTTCCACGGGCCCGAATACGTCACGGTCACCAAGGACGATGTCTGGGTCGACGGAGACGCAGTGAAGAACTACAACACCATGCAGAAGAAGTCCGAGGGCTACTCTGGGGAATCCATGTACCAGAGTCCGGCCTACGACTACGGCCAGGTCATTGACTTCAACTCTGCCGCAACGCCAGGTAGGGGTTCAGCGATCTTCCTCCACGTCAACACTGGCAGCCAGCAGACAGCAGGCTGCGTATCGGTGTCCGAGGATGAGCTGCTGAGAATCTTCGAGTGGGAAGATGACGGCGCGGTTGAGATGGCGATCAGCAGCCAGGCGCAATTGTGAACCCGACTATCGCCGTTTTTCTCCTGCTGCCGGACCGGCTACCGTTTGATCAGTGAGAATTCGAACTCCAATGTGATCTTGTCGCTGATGAGCAAGCCTCCAGAGTCCAGAGGTGTGTTCCATTTCACTCCCCAGTCCCTTCGGTCAATTCGGCGTTTACCCTCGAACCCGACCCTCAACGCACCGTTCTGATCGGTGTCAACACCCAGGAGTTCAATGGGAACCGAAACGCTCCGAGTGATGTCCCGAATGGTGAGATCTCCGTTGACGATATAACTGCCCTCTTCGACCTCATCGATTCCTGTGGAGACGAACGTGATCGTCGGGTACTTCTCGACGTCGAAGAAGTCGGCGCTGCGAAGGTGTGCATCACGATCGGGGGTTCGAGTATCGACACTATCGGTCTGAATCGTGATGGTCACATCAGTCTTCGAGAGATCGCCTGCATCAATGTGCGCAACTCCTTCAACGACGTTGAAGGCACCACGCACCCGGCTGACCATTGAGTGACGGGCAGAGAAACCGAGACGGGCATGTTGGGGATCAAGGTCCCAAGTTCCGGTCAGCTGTTCATCTGATGACATTGTCGTGCTCCTTCGGCCAAGCTGAGATCGTGGGACCCGGGTGTCGAGAGCCCAAATCAGTACTGTGAAAGTACTGGTGTGCATATGCGTTCAGCGTAGCGGCTATTCGGCTGTACTGTCATGTCGAACATACGTGAAATTGAACAGACAAGCATCCTTGGGCCCAGGAGCCCTGCATTTTGGTGAATCCACTGGGATCACGGAGGAAGTCATTTGCACCCCGAATGGGAATGAAATGGGGAAGGGAATCTCCGGAATGCGGAAAGGATGCCCTATCTCGGCCTCCCCGAATGCGGGCTCCCCTAGTATCCGCAGCCACACTGCACGCCAGCGCCATCGGCAGACGCGCTTCGGAGGCAGCCGGCAACGCCACGGACAGACCATTCCCTGTCATCGAGACCGTCGACGGGATCTGACGCGTTGTTAGTGCGACCGACCTGTGTCGGAAAAAGAAATGTGTCGCGACAGCGTAGGAACGACGTCGCGACACAGCGCAGGGGTGGGCCCAGAGGGACTTGAACCCCCGACCCTCTCGGTGTAAGCGAGATGCTCTAGCCAACTGAGCTATAGGCCCCACAGCAACTCGGGAGCAACACTCCCGAACGCGCTTGATCAGTATGCCATATGGCAGGCAGACAGACGAATTCTTGGTTCAGTCGCTCCCAGCGTGCAGGAGGCGTGCCGCGATTATCGCGAAGTTCTCACCGGCATCGTCATTCTCTATGCCGAAGAGTCTGCGGTTCTGTTCGATCGCCACGGCACCCAGTGCATGTGCCATCACACCCTGGGAGACCGTCTGCCCCAATGCGTCGACGCTCAACGCGCCAGGAGTCACTTCGCCGGGGGAAATCGAGTATCCGAGCAACATGATCTCAGCACCGTCACGGTATGTGAGCAGGATGTCTCTCAACGCCATCGCAGCCACAAGCGGGTCAGAAGTCGACGGGCATCGCGCATCCACCTCAGCGTTCATCCGTGTGGCGATGAGGACGAAGAGCTCCTGTTTATCCTTGACGTGCCAATACAGGGCGGAGGGCTGAACCTCGAGCTCACGTGCGAGCCTGCGCATCGACAGATCGCCCAATCCGTATCGTGAAAGGATGTCGAGGGCAGTTGTCGTGATGCTCCCGGCAGTCAGTGCCAATGAGACCTTCCTTCCATTCGCAGTTGGTCGACCGAACCGATTTTTCAGAACGCGTCGCCATCGCTATAGTAGTTCCTGGTCACGGGATATAGCGCAGCTTGGTAGCGCGCCTCGTTCGGGACGAGGAGGTCGTGGGTTCGAATCCCGCTATCCCGACCATTGTGATGTGTCGCGACATCGTTCCTACGATGTCGCGGCACTTTTTTCTATTTCTTACGGGCCCCGCTGGGCATCCTGCCTGGTCAGAGCCGCTGGAATCCCCACTGGAGCTGGCCCGGTTGATCAGCTGACATCGGTTCGAATCGTCAGCAGGAATGCTGAGTCCTCATGCGCCTGCACTGAATGTCGCTCCGGAGGAATCGTCATGAGGTCTCCGACGCGAAGGTCCCACGAGTCCATCGCTGACGATAAAGCCACACTCCCCCGCAGCACCTGCAACGTCGCCTCCGGCGGTGAATCATGCTCAGCCATCGTCGTCCCCGCCGTCAATGTCAGCAGGGCCTGCTTGAGATAGTGCCCGCTGTAGACGCTGTGGGCTGCCCGACCGCTGGTGGCGCCCCGTGCCTTTTGCAGAAGTTCGGCGGCCAGCTCGCCGAGGTTCTGGGTTTGTGGATTGTCATTCATCATCTGCCCCGTCCTGCTCGTTCGACTTCTGCCGCTTAGACCTCTCAGCCCTGATGTTAACTTGTAGTTGATCGATGTGAGACTGACTTTGGAGGTTGACCATGGCCGGTGGCCCAGTATCCGAAACCTTTGACGTTCGGACGGTTCCCAAGCCTGAGCGGCATCCGCTCATCATGGCGGCCTATCGGAAACTCGATGTCGGTTCCGGTCTGATCCTCATCAACGACCACGAACCCAAGCATCTCAAGCGCGAGATGGAGGCGGAGTTCGCCGAGGCAATGGCCTGGGAACCACAGTCGTCAATTGACGTGGAATTCCGGGTTCTCATCAGCAAGCGAGCAGCGACGCCTCTCCCCCGCGTCCTGGCCGATCTCGAGGAACTTAACGGACCTGCGGAGGCCTCAGGTTCCGTGTGGCAGCTCCAGCCACAGTCGCGTGATCTCGATGCGAACATCATCGCACTCTCACCCGGTGGTGAGATCAAGGAACACATTGGGCCCGGCCTCGACGTGCTCATCCACATCCTCGACGGCGGCGGAACCCTGGAGACAGAGCTGACCACGATCCCGCTCGCGCCGGGCCAGATCGTCTGGTTGCCCCGTCTCTCTCGTCGACGCTTCCTCGCCGACGAGGTTCAGGGCCTGCGGTACTTCTCGGTCCATCAGCGCAAACAGGGACTGACGATCACCAGTCGACACTGACTCAGCCGAAACAGCCGTGCAATGTGGCAGTCCAGACAGCAGTCAGGACGCGGGTTCGGGATCGTCGGGGCGCTCAAACGCAATGGCGATGAGTCTGCGCAGCACCGCCTCGTCGATGTCTTCCAGCTTGCGCACATACACGCATCCGGCACCCTCGGTGTATGTACCGAGGCTGGTCAGCAACGCCGCTCCGGTTGGTGTGTCTTTGAGCCCGTACAGCGATAGCTGAGCCTTACGTGGTGAGAATCCAGTCTTGGGCCAGTGACCACGGTTGCGCGGATTCGATGGTGAAACGTACTGGTATTGTCCGTACCCCACGATCGACGGACCCCACATCACCGGCTGCGTGCCGGTGACCTCGGTGAAGATCGCTGCCAGCGCGAATCCATCCTCGCGTCGCTTGTTCGGGCTGGCAGCTGCGAGGAACTCGTTGACGTCAACGTCGGTGGGCTGTGTCTTCTGAGTGGTCATGGTTCAATTATGGCTTCTCGATGGTGATGAAGCCCCGCAGCGAGGTTCAGGCTCTGTCGGGAATCCAGGCTGAACCATCCTGAACCTTGTAGATGAGGTTGGTGCGGGTGTGCGCGACCGCCGGGTAGCGGGTGAGGTAGTCCAGAACGAATGACTGGACCGCCTCGGTGTCGGTGGCGACGATGTGGAGCAGATAGTCATCGGCTCCGGCCATGTGATACATCCGCACCACCCCGGGGAACTGCGGTGCCGCGGCGGTGAAGGCATCAATCTCGGCTCGGTCATGTTTGGCCAGACGGATGGAGATCAGTGCCTGCAGCGGGATGCCCACAGCTGCGGCATCGATGTCGACCCGAAAGCCTCTGATCACGCCCAGCGTCTTCAGGCGTTTGAGACGAAGCGAAACCGTCGACTCGGAGATGCCGACCGCCGCGGCCAAAGCGGTCCCGGATGCTCTGGCATCATCGCTGAGAGCCTTGAGCAGCTGTCGATCAACATCATCGAGTTCCACTTTCTGCGACATGACTCACAGTCTGGCATAAGAGATTCAAGAAGTTTCGATGAGAACACGGAAAATCACGGATTCTTGACTGATGATTGCGGTTCATAGCAGGAATAGCTTGAATGCTGACATGACCTCACTGCATGCAGAAACTCTCATGGTCCATGGCGGGTTGGAAGGCCTCACCGAGGCTGGAGTCCATGTTCCGGCCATCGACCTCTCGACCACCAATCCAGTCAACGATGTCGCCACCGGCGGTGACTCCTACGAATGGCTGGCGAGCGGGCATTCGCTCAAGGACGGCGATTCGGCCGTCTACCAGCGCCTGTGGCAGCCTGGTGTCGCACGTTTCGAGACGGCCCTGGCCGAGCTTGAACATGCCGACGAGGCGGTCGCATTCGCCACGGGCATGGCCGCAATGACCGCGGCTCTCCTCGCAGCCGTCAGCGCAGGAACACCGCACATCGTCGCAGTGCGTCCGCTCTACGGCGGAAGCGATCACCTCCTCGAATCCGGGCTGCTGGGCACGAGGGTCACGTGGGCCGAAGAATCCGAGATCGCCTCGGCGATCCAGGACGACACCGGACTCGTCATCGTGGAGACCCCGGCCAACCCTAGTCTCGACCTCGTGGATCTCGATGGTGTCGTCGCAGCCGCCGGCAACGTGCCTGTGCTGGTCGACAACACCTTCTGCACCCCTGTGCTCCAGCAGCCCATCTCCCACGGAGCGGCCCTCGTTCTGCACAGCGCGACGAAGTATCTCGGCGGTCATGGTGATGCCATGGGCGGCATCATCGCGACCAACTCCGACTGGGCGATGCGCCTGCGACAGGTCCGAGCCATCACGGGAGCCCTTCTCCACCCGATGGGTGCCTACCTCCTCCATCGGGGCCTGCGCACTCTGGCCGTGCGCATGCGCGCGGCACAGACCACCGCTGGTGAACTCGCCGAGCGCCTGGCTGCGCACCCTGCCATCGCAGCTGTGCACTACCCAGGACTGGACGGCCAGGACCCACGCGGACTTCTCGGGCGCCAGATGTCCGGTGGTGGAGCCATGATCGCAATGGAGCTGGCCGGAGGATTCGAGGCGGCGCGCAGCTTCGTCGAACACTGCAGTCTCGTCGTTCACGCAGTATCCCTGGGCGGCGTCGACACGCTCATCCAACATCCGGCGTCTCTGACACACAGGCCGGTTGCGGCCACCGCACGGCCGGGCGACGGTCTCATCCGGCTCTCTGTCGGACTCGAGCACGTCGATGACCTGGCAGACGATCTCATCGCTGCCCTCGACGCGCGCCGAGCAGCCGCCTGAGCCGGCCGACCGTCCTCCGCTGCCGATCCAGGGAGTACCCGTGCCCATGTCCTCGTTGACATTGACGCGACGTCAACTTCTAAGCTGATCGGTATGGACTGGTCCATACAGGAAACAGCGCGGATGACGGGGACGACGAGCCGAACACTGCGTCACTATGACGCAATCGGCTTACTGCCACCGACGTACACTGCCGACAACGGATATCGCTACTACGACGAGACAGGGCTGGTGCGCCTACAGCGCATTCTCCTGCTCAGGGAGCTCGGGATGTCGTTGGATCGGATCGCTGAGGCGCTCGAAGGCACCTCCGACCCGATTGCGGCATTGGGCGAACACGTGCACAGCCTCGGACGCGAGCGTGCACGAATCGAGCGGCAGATCGCCGCCGTCACCGCGACCATCGCACGATTGGAAGCGGGTGAACCTCTCATGGCAGAGGAAATGTTCGATGGTTTCGACCATCGCAAGTACAAAGAGGAAGTGACGCAGCGCTGGGGCCAAGCGGCTTATGAGTCGTCTGCGCAGTGGTGGGAGTCGATGAGACCCGAAGACAAGGCGTCATGGAAGGCGACAGTCGACCAGCTGAGTCAGGACTGGACGAACGCCGCCGCAGCAGGAGCCGATCCCGAATCGGAGCGCTGCCAGGACCTGGCTCACCGTCACGTTCAGTGGCTGCGAGCTGTTCCGGGGACTCCGGCGAATGATCCCGACGGTGACATGGACGGATATGTCCGCGGTTTGGCAGACATGTACGTCAGCGATCCGCGCTTCGGTGCCAATTACGGCGGCACCGAGGGCGCCGAGCTGGTCCGGGACTCACTTCATCTCTACCTGGACGCCAACATGGATTCCTAGGAGCAGTCAGGACTTTCGCTCCAGGGCTCGCCGAATCTTCTCGGCGGGCCCTGCCAGCTGTTCGGGGGTCTGCATGGGCGCACGGTCAGAGATATCGAAATCGTCCATCGAGTTCGTCGGCAGGACGTGGATGTGCAGATGTGGAACCTCGTAGCCGACGACGAGCAGGCCGATGCGCTCACAGTCGAGGGCCTCCTGCTGGGCACGTCCGATCTGTCGCGCCACCGCCATCAGGTGATCGAGCAGATCCTGGTCGGCGTCGATCCAGTGTGAGATCTCTTCCCGGGGCACGACCATAGTGTGGCCCTCGGTCATCGGCGACACATCGAGGAATGCAACGCACACGTCGTCCTGGTAGACGAAAGTGCCCGGAATTTCCCCGTTGATGATCTTGGTGAAGATGGTGGCCATGTTTCATTCCTCCTTGCTGATCCGATGATCAGATTCGCTCAACCGCAGAGTGCTCGCGCTTGAGCGACATCAACGGAGAAGTCACGCGTCTCAGTTCGTGCGACCTGACGACTGGTCACGATCGTACCTGTTCGGGAGATGACGAACACTCCGCGTTCGGCCACACCGTGATAAGCGTCGAAGACGCCATAAGACTGGGCGACATCGCCGTGCGGCCAGAAGTCCGAGCCGAGATCAAGGCTGATCTCGCGTTCCTCCGACCACGCGGCGAGCGTGTACTTCGAATCCACGGACATGGTGATGATCTCGACCGGAAGAGACTCGGTCTCCAGCGACTGTCGCAGGTCATCAAGGGCGCTGACCTCATCGCCGCACACGGGCGAGAAGGCGAACGGAAAGAAGACGAGGATGACAGCCGAGCGACGTAGAACCTCGGCGAGGTGGAGCGTGGACCCGAACTGATCGGGCACGCGGAAATCAGGGGCCCGGTCTCCGGGCCGAAGGATCATGAATAGTTCTTCTTGCCCACCAAACGGAAGCCGGCCCAGTGTTCGGCAGCACTGACCGTCGAGGTCACATGCATGCCAGCTGTGGGAGCTGCCTCAGAAATGTCGGCCGGGCTGATATGCCCGGGGCGACTTGCCTTGGGAGACAGGAGCCAGACGACTCCGCCTTCCTTCAATGTTGCCTGCGCGTCGACAAGACCATCAATGAGGTCGTCGTCGTCGGAGCGCCACCACATCAGAATGACGTCGAAGACATCATCGACATCACCGTCCGCGATCTTCTCACCGATGATGTTTTCGATCGCTTGGCACAGGTCCAAGTCGACGTCATCGTCGTAGCCGATTTCTTGCACATAGTCTCCCGCAGCCAAACCAAGGTTCTGGCCCAGCTCGTTGGGGAGGGTCGACGTGGAAGATGTCCTTTCAGAAGAGGAGTTACTCATGCCCTTATTGTTCCGTCAAGTGTGCCGGAGGTGCAAATGGCGGCGCGCCAACCGGATGCAATCCACCTCAAAGAGCATCGAAGACCACGAACTCGTCATCGAGATCACAAAATTTCGCCCCAGCGAACTTCGCGCGGGAGGACTAGGCTGATGGGAGTATCTGGTGGACCCTGGGCTCAATCATGATTTGATCTTCCATTCCACTCGATCACCCGGATCTCAACACCAACGAAGATCGTGGAGCGGAAGAGAGGACCACACCGTGGACAATCGGAAACAGGGCGGACCGATACTCAATGGGCTGCCCAGCCAGGTGCCCGACATCGATCCCGAAGAGACTGAGGAGTGGCTGGCATCGCTGGACGGCCTCATCGACGAGGGCGGACGGTCACGTGCACGTTACGTCATGCTGCGGATGCTTCAGCGTTCGCGAGAGAAGCAGATCGGCGTGCCCAGCCTGACCGCCACCGACTACGTGAATACGATCGGTCCTGAGAACGAACCGTGGTTCCCCGGTGACGAAGAGGTCGAGCGCCGCTACCGACGCTGGAACCGCTGGAATGCCGCGATGCTCGTCCACCGTGCCCAGCGGCCCGGAGTCGAGGTCGGCGGACACATCTCAACCTATGCCTCGTCTGCCACGCTCTACGAAGTCGGACTCAACCACTTCTTCCGCGGCAAAGACCACCCCGGCGGCGGCGACCATATCTTCTACCAGGGCCACGCCTCGCCCGGTATGTATGCTCGCGCCTACCTCGAAGGCCGGATGAGTGAACAGGACCTCGACGGATTCCGTCAGCAGCAGTCCCACCAGATCGACGGCAAGCCCAGCGGACTGCCCTCGTACCCTCACCCGCATCAGCTCCCCGACTTCTGGGAGCACCCGACGGTGTCGATGGGCCTGGGCCCGATGAACGCGATTGCGCAGGCACAGTTCGACAAGTACCTGCAAAACCGTGGAGTCAAGGACACCTCGCAGCAGCAGACCTGGGCGTTCCTCGGCGATGGAGAGCTCGATGAGCCGGAGAGTCGCGGCATGCTCCATGTCGCCGCGTTCGAAGAACTCGACAATCTCAACTTCGTCATCAACTGCAACCTGCAGCGTCTCGACGGCCCCGTCCGTGGCAACGGCAAGATCATTCAGGAGCTCGAAGCCTACTTCCGGGGCGCCGGATGGAACGTCATCAAGGTCGTCTGGGGCCGCGAATGGGACACCCTCCTGGGCAAGGACCGAGACGGCGCACTGGTCAACCTCATGAACGCCACCCCCGATGGTGACTACCAGACCTACAAAGGAGAGTCCGGCGGATTCGTCCGTGACAACTTCTTCGGTCGCGATCCCCGCACGAAGGCCATGGTCGAGGACTACAGCGACGAGAGGATCTGGAACCTCAAGCGCGGCGGTCACGACTACCGCAAGGTCTTCGCTGCATACAAGGCCGCCGCCGAGCACACCGGCCAGCCGACCGTGATCCTCGTCAAGACCGTCAAGGGCTACTCGCTGGGACCTCACTTCGAGGCTCGCAATGCGACCCACCAGATGAAGAAGCTGACGATCGACGACCTCAAGTTGGCCCGCGATCATTTCCAGATCCCGATCTCGGACAAGGATCTCGAAGCCGACCCGAAGCTGCCCCCGTACTATCACCCTGGGCAGGACGCTCCGGAGATCAAGTACATGCAGGAACGTCGTCGGACACTGGGCGGATACTCCCCCGATCGACGCAGCACGCACATCGATCTCAAGCTTCCTTCCGACAAGGCCTTCGACGCAGGCAAACGCGGTTCGGGCAAGCAGACGATCGCCACCACCATGGGCTTCGTCCGAGTGCTCAAGGACCTGATGCGAGAGAAGGAGTTCGGCAAGCGCATCGTGCCGATCATCCCGGACGAGGCCCGTACCTTCGGCATGGACTCGTTCTTCCCGACGGCGAAGATCTACAACCCGCACGGCCAGAACTACATTTCGGTCGACCGCGATCTCTTCCTCGCCTACAAGGAGGCCACCGACGGCCAGCTGCTCCATGTTGGCATCAACGAGGCCGGTGCCACCGCAGCGCTGACCGCTGTGGGCACCTCGTATGCTACGCATGGTGAGCCGATGATCCCGTTCTACATCTTCTACTCGATGTTCGGCTTCCAACGCAGCGGCGACTTCTTCTGGGCAGCCGGCGACCAGATGGCACGCGGATTCGTCCTCGGCGCCACCGCCGGTCGCACAACGCTGGTGGCCGAGGGATTGCAGCATGGTGACGGTCATTCGCATCTGCTGGCATCGACCTATCCGTCGATCGTGTCCTACGATCCCGCCTACACCTACGAGATCGCCCGCATCGTCCGTGACGGCATCCACCGTATGTACGATCCGGCCGATGAGCGCGACCCCAACGTCATGTACTACCTGACGATGTACAACGAGCCGATGGTCCAGCCCCCTGAGCCAGAGGACCTCGACGTCGACGGCGTGCTCAAGGGGATGTATCTCCTGTCGAAGGGTCCGGACAACGGCGGCCCGAAGGTCCAGCTCATGGCCTCCGGCGTGGGCGTCCCCTGGGTTCTCGAAGCCCAAGAGCTGCTCGCCGAGGACTGGGGCGTTTCGGCAGATGTGTGGTCGGTGACCTCGTGGACCGAGCTGCGTCGCGATGGCCTGAAATCAGAAGACGACCGACTGCTCACCCCAGACGTCGAGGCACGTGTGCCGTATGTGACTCAGAAGATGGCCGAGACCGAAGGCCCTGTTGTGGCGACCTCGGACTTCATGCGCGCGGTTCCGGATCAGATCCGTCAGTATGTGCCAGGCCACTTCACATCCCTGGGCACCGACGGCTACGCGATCTCGGACACCCGTCCTGCAGCACGCCGCTATTACCACGTCGATGGACCGTCGGTCGTGACACAGGCTCTGATCTCCCTGGCCGACACCGGGGCGATCTCGATCGACAAGGCCGCCGAGGCGGCACGGAAGTACCAGCTCGACGACGTCACAGCGGGCACCTCAGGCTCGACCGAAGGTGCCGGCGCCTGATCGCAGCGCGCTGGGCGGATTCGACACTGCGATCGACACCGCTATGAGTATGGCCGGAGTCTCTAAGACTCCGGCCATGCTTGTCTCAATCGACAAAAAATTGTGTGTCGCATACAAGCGAATTGTGACGAAGCCTTTAAAGTGGTGCCTATGACAACTGACGCCGAGACGCTCCGGCGCCGGGCAGAGACGGCGCGCCGTCTGCGGGCAGGAGTGGGAGTCCTCTCCACTGTGACCCTGCAGAGACTTGAAGCTCGGCTCCCCTGGTACCGCAGCATGTCCCCCTCTGATCGATCCTGGGTCGGACTGTTGGCCCAGTCGGGCATTTCATCCTTCATCGACTGGTACCGCAAACCCGATACGGATCTGCGGGTCGTCAGCGAGATCTTCAAATCCGCCCCGCGCGACCTGATTCGAGCAATCAGTCTCCAGCAGACCCTGCAGCTGCTCAAGATCGTCGTCGAAGTCGTCGAGGAGAGAGTGCCCGACATTGCACGTGCGGTCGAGCAGCCGGCGCTGCGGGAAGCCGTTCTCGTCTACTCCCGTGAGATCGCCTTCGCCGCCGCAGACGTCTATGCCCGAGCCGCCGAGGCCAGGGGCAGTTGGGACGCTCGCTTAGAGGCAATGGTCGTTGATGCCCTGGTTCGCGGCGACTCCGTCGATGAGCTGGCCAGCCGTACCGCTGCCTTCGGGTGGCAGTCGGAGGGTCCCGTCAGCGTACTTGTCGGACGGGCCCCGCAGAGGTCGGCCAAGCGCGGACTCGACGTTATCCGACGCAAGGCCCGCAAATGGGCCGATGATGCCCTCGTCGGCATTCACGATAACCGACTGCTCATCGTCCTCGGCGGTGCCACCGAACTCGATGACGCCGTTGAGGAACTCTCCGAATCCTTCGGACCATCCGAAGTCATCGTCGGACCCAGCGTTCCGAGCCTGGCAGAGGCCGCCACCTCGGCGAGGGCAGCTATCATGGCGCTCAGGGCCGCCACCGCCCGCCCCGACTCACCCCGACCCGTCAGGGCTGAAGAGCTCCTACCTGAACGAGCCCTGGCCGGAGACACCGTCGCCCTGAGCGAACTCATCAGCCGATACTACGAACCACTGACCTCTGGGACCGGGCAACTGCTCAAAACGGTCAGCGCCTACGTCGAATTCGGATCGTCGTTGGAAGCCACGGCCAAGGCACTCTCAGTCCACCCGAATACGGTGAGATACCGGCTCCGGAAGATCACCTCGGCGATCTCACTCGATCCGACGGTCTCCCGCGACGCGTTCGTCATCCACATCGCATTGGTCTACGGGCGACTGTCAGATGCCGGGCTATTGTCGAACACCGACAAAACACACTGATCCGAAAGATCCATCCACTAGATTGAACACCGAAGTCGAGTGAAAAGAGAACTGAGTGCTAGCAATCACGTGCCCGGGCCAAGGTGCCCAGAAGTCGGGCTTTCTGAGTTCCTTCCTGGAACTCGACGCCTTCGCCGCGCAGATCGACGAACTCTCCTCCGCATCCGGGATCGACCTGCGCCTGCACGGAACCGAATCGGATGACGAGACCATCAAGGACACAGCACTGGCACAGCCGCTGCTCGTCGCCTCAGCGATCGCGTGCGCCGCTGAGCTCGGAGCTCGGGCAGAGTATGTTGCCGGGCATTCCGTCGGCGAGATCGCTGCCGCACAGATCGCCGGTGTCTTCTCTCCAGCCGATGCCATGCGCTTCGTCGCAGTGCGCGGCGCAGGGATGGCAGCGGCCGCGGCCCAGACGCCGACAGGCATGTCAGCCGTCGTCGGGGGCGAACCTGCCGACGTTCTGACGGCCATCGAGGCAGCCGGTGCCAGCCCAGCCAACGTCAATGGAGGCGGGCAGACGGTGGCAGCGGGATCCTTGGAAGATCTGGAGAAGCTGGCGGAGAACCCGCCGGAGAGAGCACGCGTCATTGCTCTGCCCGTCGCTGGTGCCTTCCATACCGAGTACATGGCTTCGGCGACCCAGGAACTGGCCGCCACTGCCTCGGCGCTGGAGATCGCAGATCCTGCCACGTATATCCTCAGCAACTCGGATGGAACAGTCATTGAGAGCGGTCAGGACTATGTCGACCGCCTCGTCAAGCTAGTCACGAACCCGGTTCGCTGGGATCTGTGCCAGGAGACGCTGCTGAATGCGGGAATCACCGGAATGATCGAACTGGTCCCCGGTGGCACCCTGACCGGAATCGCACGACGCGCCATGAAGGGCGTGGAGACATTCGCCATCAAGTCCGCTGCAGACCTCGACGGTGCGCGTGAGTTCGCCGCGGCCCACGCCTGATCATCAAAGGAAGACCATCATGCCAACACTGAAGACCGCAGAATCCGGAACCTTCTCCAAGATCACTGGCATCGGTGCCTACCGTGCCGAAAACCTCGTCACCAACGACGACATCGCCGGGCCCATCAACTCCTCCGATGAGTGGATCCGTCAGCGCACCGGCATCATCACTCGGCGTCGCGCCAGCAAGGACGTCGGTGTCATCGACATGTGCGAAGAGGCCGCGTTGGAAGCGATCGCATCCTCCGGGCTCAAGCCCGAAGACATCGGCGGCATCATCATCGCCACCGTCACCTTCGAATACTTCACTCCTTCGGCGGCAGCAGCGCTGACTGACCGCTTGGGGACGGGCCCCATCCCCGCCTGGGACATCAGTGCGGCATGTGCCGGTTACTGCTACGGCATCGGACAGGCCGACGCATTGGTCCGTTCCGGGGCCATGGACAATATTCTGGTCATCGGTGCGGAGAAGCTCTCCGAGGTCATCGACCCCGAGGACCGTTCGATCTCCTTCATCCTCGGCGACGGAGCCGGTGCTGTCGTCGTCTCGTCGTCTGACGAGCCGGGCATCTCGAAGACCGTCTGGGGCTCGAAGGGCGAGAACTGGTCGACGATCCGCATGACCGAGTCTCTCTACGACGTCCGCGACGACCGCGACACTCCGTTCCCCACCTTGCGCCAGGATGGGCCGACCGTATTCCGCTGGGCCGTCTGGGACGGCGCCGAGGTGGCCAAAGAGGCTCTTGCCGAGTCCGGCATCGAAGCCTCCGACCTGGCTGCCTTCATCCCGCATCAGGCGAACATGCGCATCATCGACGAACTCGCCAAACAGCTCAAGCTGCCCGAGCACGTCGTCATCGCCCGCGACATCGCCGACAACGGGAACACCTCCTCGGCATCCATCCCGCTGGCGACCGAGCGTCTGCTTCGCGAGCAGCCTGAACTCAGTGGTGGATACGCTCTGCAGATCGGCTTCGGAGCCGGTCTGGTCTTCGGCGCACAAGTGATCCGCCTCCCTTAAACGGGTTCATTCACGGAAAACTCTCCGTGAATGTCCTAAGATATTCGGCGGGACACTCGTCGAAAAGTTCCTCAACCGGTCGAACAACCCTCGGCTGACACTAGAAAGTAGGAAAGAAATGGCATTCACCGAAGCTGAAGTCCTCGCTGGACTGGCAGAGATCGTCAACGAAGAAACCGGTTTGGCTGTGGAAGCAGTCGAGGCCAACAAGTCCTTCACCGACGACCTCGACATCGACTCCATCTCGATGATGACCATCGTCGTCAACGCTGAGAAGAAGTTCGGCGTGAAGATTCCGGATGACGACGTCAAAGACCTCGTCACCGTCCAGGACGCTGTTGACTACATCAACAAGGCTCAAGAGGCCTGAGAAATTAGCCGAACACGGCCCGTCCACCGACGGGCCGTGTCCACACTATCGACGAGGTTTGTACCATGACACCTAAAGTTGTCGTCACCGGGATTGGTGCGGTAACCCCATTGGGCGCGACGGCCGATGCCACGTGGCAAGCCATACTGGCCGGCAAGTCCGGCGTCCACACAATGGACAATGACTGGTCCGAGAAGTACGGCCTCGCCGTCGACTTCGCAGCACAGGTCGACCCACAGGTCGTGCCCGAAAATCTCAAACGCGTCCAGGCCAAGCGCCTCGACCCCTCCTCCCAGTTCGCACTGATCTCCGCTCGTGAGGCCATGGCCGATGCCAGCCTCGAGGAGACGGACCCGGACCGCACCGCGGTCTCCTGGGCTACCGGAATCGGCGGTGTCTGGACTCTGCTCGATGCCTGGGACACGCTTCAGGAAGAGGGCCCGCGCCGGGTCATGCCGCTGACCGTTCCGATGCTCATGCCCAACGGGCCTGCAGCAGCCATCGGCATGGAGTTCAAGGCCCGTGCTGGTGTCCAGACTATGGTCTCCGCATGTGCGTCGTCGACCGAGAGCCTGGGCCACGCCTACGACGTTGTGGCCTCCGGTCACGCCGATGTCGTCATCGCCGGCGGCTCCGAGGCTGCTATCCACCCGATCACAATCGCCGCCTTCAACTCCATGCAGGCACTCTCACGCCGCACCGATTCCCCTGAGACCGCATCACGACCCTATGACGTCGATCGCGATGGATTCGTCATGGGCGAAGGTGCGGGAACCCTCATCCTTGAAACCGAGGAGCATGCCAAGGCGCGCGGAGCGAAGATCTACGCCGAGGTGTCCAGCTGGGGCATCTCCAACGACGCCTACCACATCACCGGTGGTGAGCCAGGCGGACAGTACGCGCTGCGTGCAATGCAGAGCGCGCTGGACAATGCGGAGCTCAGCCCCGCAGACGTCAAGCACGTCAATGCTCACGCAACCTCGACACCGGTCGGCGATATCCCTGAGTCCTTGGCGATCAGCCAGCTGCTGGGCTCTCACGTCGGTGACGCTCTGGTCAGTGCCACGAAGTCGATGACTGGCCACCTCCTGGGTGGTACAGGCGCTGTCGAATCGATCCTCACGGTCAAGGCGCTGCAGACACGCACCGCTCCCCCAACGATCAACATCGACGAGGTCGACCCGGAGGTCGTGGGCATCAACATCGTCCGCGACACCCCTGCAGAACTTCCTGCCGGAGACATCGCCGCGATTTCGAACTCATTCGGCTTCGGCGGCCACAATGCCGTCGTCGCCTTCAAGTCCGTGTGATGCGATAGCGCCTCTCGAGGCGGCGGTCCAGTCACAACTGGTCCAGCCTCTGAGCGACGATCAGATCAGGCCCCAGCAATCATGCTGGGGCCTGATCTGCGTCCGTGCCACCGATCAACTCATTCGCTCGTGCGCTCAATCAACGCTGAGTCAGATGCTCGCGCCTGCTCAGACTCGATAATCTGATTCCCCGTTCAACGAGGCGACACCGGGACCGAGCTAGCTGTATGCTGGCACATCTGCATACGACTATGGGCACACCCGAGGTAGGCAGGTGTGCCCATAGTCGTTTTTCCGGAGCTTCAGCGTCGCAGTTGGACCTACGGCGCAGGAAGCCTCGTGAGAGTCTCAGCCGACCTTGGTCAGCCAGCGCACCGGAGCGCCCTCGCCTGCGTGGCGGAAGGCATCGAGCTCTTCGTCCCAGGCTTCGCCCAGGGCCAGAGCCATCTCAGTGGAGAGTTTGGTCGGATCACCGGAAGCGCGTTCCATGACGGAGCGAATGCGATCTTCGGGGACCAGAATGTTACCGGCAGAGTCGGTGACTGCGTGATAGATCCCGAGGTCTGGAGTGTGGCTCCAACGCCCGCCGTCGACTCCGACAGATGGCTCCTCGGTCACTTCATAGCGCAGTGAGTCCCACCCGCGGAGAGCGGATGCGATGCGAGCACCAGAACCTGCTGGCGCACGCCAGCAGACTTCGGCACGCACAAGGCCTGGCGCTGCCGGCTGGGGTGTCCAGTCGAAGCGTGCCTGTGCACCGATTGCCCCGCCCGCTGCCCATTCGATGTGCGGGCATAGCGCGCGAGGTGCTGAGTGGACGAATAGTACGCCCTGTGTCATATCCATTTGTGCCTCCTACCTCGGATACGTCTTCCCCTACGATCCGAAAGGAGGTGCTAGAGCCAATGATAGACGAGTTTTGTCTGTGCGCCAAGCACTGAATGACCTGGTGGCGTCGGGTGTAGCCAGGTTCTGTACGAGGACGCGAAGTGAGGGCGTCCACAGGTTGCCCGCGCTAGACGAACGAAGGGTCGGTAAGGACCAGTGACCTTGTGCGCTACGATGGCGCCATGCTGCAGGAAAGCGCTGCACCGACCACGGTGCGAATGTTCCCGGACTATGCTGACACGGTCTTATGGCTCGTCTACCCCGTGGACTATGAGGACACCGCATTATCCCCGGGATTGATTCGTGAGCTGGAAACGTGGGAACGGTCGTACTACGAAACGCTGGACGCCGACTTCAACTGGAAATCACCGGAGGATGCCCAGGCCTTTACGAAGACAGGCATCGATCTGGCCGGACTGGTCGCGAACGAACTCGGCGAGGAATTCATTGTCGAATTCGCCTCTTACGAAATCGCTGCACCGACGTACACGGCTCACAGCCGCAGACGGGCAGACAACGTGGGAGCTGCCACAGCCTTTTCCGCTATCGCTGAAGAGCTCGAAGCCGAGCAGGAACGCGTGACACAGCTGGCGGCGGAAGCTGGTCCCAATGCCGAGTGGGCGGCATGCGCGCCGCTTGCCGGTGATGTCTTGCCCTTGGGCGGGAACGCCCCTCAAACAGAAGATCGTGACTGACACACAGTTGCGCAGTCCCTCATCCAGTCGCGCAGTCCCTATTCCGACAGTCGGGTCATGCGCAATTGTCAGAACTGCCGTCAACGAACCGAGAGTTCCACAATCGCATGCGCCTTGGCCATCGCGTTGACATCCTCCGCAGCCGGGATCGGACGACAATAGACATGAACGAAGACTACAACAGCGGTGCCCCCGGTCGGACTTGAACCGACGACCAAGGAATTATGAGTTCCCTGCTCTGACCAGCTGAGCTACGGGGGCGAGCAGAAATAAGATTAACACCAACTGACGGCCTGGACCCATTCGGCTCACGCGCAGCCCGAGGAAGTCGGAATCGTCAAATCCCGTTCTTGCTCATTCCTCTCGCAGGCAGAGTCCGCTCAGGGACAGCAGACGATCAGCTCGTTGAGGAGATCGGTGATATGCGCGTCAGCGCACTTCGAGCGGCATCGACACAGGTATAACGCTCGGTCGTGATGTACACGTCGAATACGACCTGACCGTCGCTGCCGGGATCGTTGCGTTTGGAGGCGGCGACGAGACCTGACCAGTCGGGACCGACCACGACGACGCCGTGCTCATTGCGCATGGGATCTGATGCGTCGACGACCCCTGTGCGCACACCCGGGATCGGCGGCTCTGTGAAGCCACCCGAGAACATCGCCGTCAGCCCGACCGTGTCGCGTATACGTTCATAGCGGTCTCGGGTGGCTTGGGAGAAGGTCTCATCTTCACCGAAGACGCCGAGTGTGATTGTGGCGGCACCTGAAGCCAGGGCGCGCTCTTCGAGCGCAGCTATCTGGGCGACCAGAAGCTCACGATTCATCACGAGCGGTTCGCGTCGCAGGCCCTGAGCAACCGAATAGGGAGTTCCCAGAGCCGCAAGATTACGCGAATGATGATCGATCAATCCGTCCTCGATCGGCTCGGCGAATGGCTCGGGCTGCTTGGTTGCGGGACCGAAGAACGGACCAGACATGAAGCGTGCGCCCAACGCGCGAACCCGGTCGAGATCGTCCTCGGTGGTAACACCCTCGGCGAGGATCACTGCGCCTGTGCGTTCGAGGTGAGCGTGGAGCAGACGGTTGAGTTCGGCCAGGTGCGATTCGCAGTCGATGCGCAGCACGTCGGGATGAAGACCGACCACCGACGGATTGACCAGAGGCACGAACGAGGTGCTGCGCAGGTCTGCGCCGACCGAGGACATACCCACACCCCATCCCATCGAGCGCGCCTGACGAACCGCACGGAGTACAGATGCAGGAGACGATGAAACGCGGGAGGCGTCGAGCTGGAGGATGACGGAGCGGTCAGGTTCTTCGGTGCGATCTTCAAGGGTGGCGAAGGATTCGTCTTCGGCGTGGAGGAAGAGCCGGTTCGACTTGGGCAGTCCGGCCGCCTCGGCGGTCCTCAGAGCTGTTGCCCGAAGCGAGGCATCGATGTCGCCGATCATTGCCGAGGCATGCATCTCGCGGCGGAGATTCTCGGATTTAGCGTGCCCGAGTGCCGGGTCATCGGTGGGGGCCTGGAGGATCTGATATCCCACCTTGTCGAAGGTGTACGCATCGACGACGGGGGCGAAATAGGTTTCGATCCCACCTGAGCGCACCAACTCTTCGAGAGCCAGGTCCAGATCGTGTACCGCCTCAACCACCATATGTCCTTCCATGGGCAAACGTGCGTTCACAGTCTTCCACATGAGGACAGACGCGATTGTCTAAATTCCGTAACATTATTGCGCTCAGAGCTGACGGCGCCGGCCTCGCCTGACCTCGGCCAAACCGACGATTCCGGCCAGAACCACGATGATCGCAATCGCTGCGAACGAGGCGATCATGCCGATGTTCCAATCGCTGACCGCTGTGACAGCGAAGGCCAAGGCGGTCATGATGGCCAAACCCATCGACGTGCCGATGCGCTGTCCGGTCTGCAGGACTCCCCCGGCCGAGCCTGCATACTTCAGTGGCACTTCCTGCAGGGTCAGGGTCTGGTTGGGGCTGATGACCATGCCCTGTGCGGCACCGATGAAGCTCAGAGTCAGCAGCATCCACCATTCGCTGCCGATGCCCTGGGTGAGCAGGAAAATCACGCCGATTGTCGAGACCAGACCCAGCAGGCAGGTGATGATCCCCCAGACGACGAGTCGGCGGCCGATCTGGAACACGAAACGTCCGGACACATCTGCCGATACAGCGGAGAGCAACGCTGCCGGAAGTCCGATCATGCCTGCTGCCAGCGCAGTGTGGCCCAAACCCTGCTGCATGTACATCGCGATGAGCACCCAGACGCTCGTCACGCCCATGAAGTAGAGGGTGATGATGATCGAACCGTTGCTGAAGCTGCGAATGCTGAACAAGTTCAGATCGACCATGGGAGCGTGTCCACGGGCCGAGTAACTGCGCTCCCAACGGGCCCAGAACCAGATGGTGAATAGTCCCAGTGGCAGGGCGAGCCAGATGAACCACCCGACAGAAGACTCGACGAAGGGCAGCAGCACAAGGAGGACTCCGACCCCGAGCAGAACCACTCCGAGTGGATCGAGGTCTCGATCCCTTTTCGATGGGTAACCCTCGTTCGCCGAGGCGGCCGCCGGGTTCGCATCGGTGCCGTCGTTGGCGGCAATCGGGTGCCAGGCTGATTTCGGCAACCAGCTTCTGGCAAGGATGAGGGAGATGACCGCGAAGGGGACATTGACCAGAAAGGCCGCACGCCAACCCAGCTCCGGGCCGAAGAGAGCGATGAATACACCGCCGAGGATAGGACCGGTTGCAACGGAGAGGCCGACGGTGGTGCCCATCAGTCCGAACGCGCGCCCGCGCTGTGGCCCTTGAAAGTACTGCTGCAGCAGCCCGACGACCTGCGGATTGAGCAGTCCTGACCCGAGTCCCATGAAGACGCGAGCAATATTGAGGGTCAGCGCCCCGGGCGCGATGCCGGCGACGAGTGAGGCCAGGCCGAACAGGGCCACTCCGATCATGAACAGCTGGCCGCGTCCGAAGACGTCGCCTGCTCGACCTGCTGCCACGAGAACAACGCCGAACGAGAGAGCATAGCCGGTCAGGACCCATTGCAGAGCCGAGGACGATGCTTGAAGATCCGCCTCGATGGCGGGCAGGACGACGTTGATGATCGATACCGACAGCAGAGACATGAAGAGCGGGACGAGACCGATGAGGACGATTCGTCTCTGAATCTGATTCATCCGCTGGCCGTCGCTCACCTGATCACCTCTGTTCAGACCGCATTCCGCACAGAGGTTGCCGTACGGAACCAAGTCGATTCGACAGTCCCCTATGTGGGAACTGTTTCATCATACGTGCCAGTGTTCAGGCCTCGGGCGAAATCACACTGCGGAACCGGTCACCGGGCCAGATGTATTGGGTTGCCATCCCAGAGCAGGAGCGACGTAGCTGGCGAAGGACTCCAGGATGTGGAGGTTGTAGTCCACGCCGAGTTGGCTCGGGATCGTCAGCAGGACCGTGTCCGCGGCTTCGACCGCTGGGTCGGCCTTCAGCGCCTCGATGAGTTCGTCGGGTTCGCCTGCATAGGTCTTGCCGAAGGTCGAGCGCGTACCATCGATGATCCCAATCTGATCACCTTCTCCACCTGAACGGCGACCGAAGTAGAGGTCATCGAGGTTCGTGGTGATCGGGAAGATGCTGCGGCTGACAGACACGCGCGGAGTCCAGTCATGGCCAGCATCCTTCCATGCTGCGCGATAGCGATCGATCTGATCGCGTTGCAGCGCACCGAAGGATGCACCGGTGGCTTCGGTCAGCAGGGTCGAGCTCATCATGTTCACGCCCTGGGCAGCGGCCCATTCAGCGGTCGCCGCAGTACCGGCGCCCCACCAGACACGTTGCTGGAGACCTGGAGAATGCGGTTCGACACGCAGCTTCTTGCCTGGACCGAACTGCGTCGGATCGGCTGGCACGAGTTCTTCGCCCTTGATTGCAGACAGGAACTTCGCGAACTTCGCGCGGGCCATGTTCGCGGCCTTCGCATCGTCACTGTCGCTGTAGCCGAAGGCTTCCCACCCCCGGTCTGCTGGTTCCGGTGATCCCCGGCTGATACCCAAAGCCACTCGCTGATCAGAGAGCAGGTCAAGGGCAGCGGATTCCTCTGCCAGATAGAGAGGGTTCTCGTAGCGCATGTCGATGACACCGGTCCCGACCTCGATTCGAGAGGTCTTGGCCGCGATCGCCGCCAGAAGCGGCATCGGCGAGGCTGCCTGCTCAGCGAAGTGATGAACCCGGAAATACGCGCCGTTGACGCCGATCTCGTCGGCCCCGACGCCGATCTCGACTGCCTGCTGCAGCGCCTCCTTGGCGCCGTACTCCCCCGGAGCACTTCCCGAACCGTAGTGACCGAAACTCAAGAAACCGAATGCCTTCATACCGTCGACAACCTACTTGATCGATCAACTATTCCCGTCTGCTCTGCGCGCGACCCAAGCCAGCGCACCAGACCTGCAGGCACGACAAAGGCCCCGTCCTTACGGACGGGGCCCAAGCGGCTCCCCCGGCTGGGCTCGAACCAGCGACCCTTCGATTAACAGTCGAATGCTCTGCCAACTGAGCTACGGAGGAAAGGCGCAGTTGCCTGCGCACGTTGTGTCAGCTTAGCAAAGACACTCGGCCCACGACAAAGCGGGCAACAGTGCTTTAGCTCACAGTTCCGGTTAACCCCACCACCGGACAGCGTGGAATCCATACAGTCAGGACAAACCCAGTCAACAACCACCTCGGCGAGGTGACCGCACTGTAAAATCAAGAGGATTCCTCACTCCACCCATGCAGCGGAAGAAGTGCACGTGACCTTAGTGGCAATCGCCCTCGCCGTCCTTGCGGCGGTGGCACTGGCCTATGGAGCGCTGTACCAGCATGACGCCGTCGCAGATCAGGACGACTCCCACAACGGGCTGAGCTGGGCTCACTTCAAAGAGCTGCTGAGCAACAGGAAATGGCTGATCGGACTGATCATCACCGGTCTGGGCACCGTGGGAAACATCGTCGCTCTGGCGCTGGCACCGGTCATGGTCGTCCAACCCGTCGGTGCCTTCTCCCTCATCGTGTCCGTCCTTCTGGGTGTGCGCCATCGTGGGCTCAAGGTCAATCGACGTCTGGTGCAGGCTGTCATCTGGTGCACTGTGGGGGTGACGATATTCGTTGCGCTCTCAGCCACCACCGCCCGCACAGAGGTCCACCTGGGATCCGACGCGCTGCCCCTGGTGTGGATCACTGCAGTCATCCTCGCGCTGGGCCTGGGCATCATGCTGTTCTTCCGGAGTGCGCCCCAACTCGTGCTCATCATGGCTGCGGGTCTGCTGTTCGCATGTGTTGCCACGAATACACACCTCGTCAGCGTGCAGCTGCTCCGCGCGGGAATCGACCAGGTCACGTGGCTCAACGTCATCGGCCTCGTCGCCGCGACTGCAATCGGAGCGTGGTTCGTCCAAAACGCGTATGCGGCCGGCCCCCCGGAGATGGTCATCGCAGGCCTGACTGTCGTTGATCCCATCGGCGCAGTGATCTTAGGTTCGGTCGTCCTCGGAGAAGCGGCATCTGCTCCGGCCTGGCTCGTCGCCATGATCGCAGCCACCGGATTGGTCGCGTGTCTGGGCGTCGTTGTATTGTCGCGGTATCACCCCGATGTCAAAGATCGAGAACACCAGCGTCGAGTCGCTCGTCGCACAGACCAGTTGACCGACACCGAGGAGAGTTGAATCCTGTCCGCGCATAGTCACACCCCAGCCCGCCGCATTCTCATTCCGACGGAAACCTACGCACCCGAGGTCAATGGCGCCGCGAAGTTCGCAGAACGTCTGGCCGCCGGGCTAGCTGCTCGCGGCAATGATGTTCACGTCGCCTGTCCATCCGCGACAGGAAAGGCCTCGGTGAGCACCGAGGACGGTGTCACGGTCCACAGACTGACCTCACATCGTTGGCCGCTGCATCCGACTTGGACCATCTGCATGCCCTGGGAGACGAAACCCGAACTGTCTCGTCTCCTCGACTCTCTTCAGCCCGACGTCGTGCATACTCAGGCGCATTTCGTCATCGGTCGCTACGCGTTCTCGGAGGCGAGCAAGCGCGGCATTCCCGTCGTCGCCACGAACCACTTCATGCCCGATAATGTGCGACCATATCTGCGGGCGCCGAAATCCCTCCTCGATGGTGGTACTGCCGTGGCCTGGTGGGACCTGCGCAGGAAATTCGAGTCCGCAGACTTCATCACGGTGCCCACGCAGCTCGCTGCCGACCTGCTGACGCAGAACGGGTTCACCTCCCCGATTCGCGCAGTCTCCTGCGGTATCGACCTGGAACGGTTCGCGCACCTGCGTGACGATCAGACTGCCCAGGACGATCAAGCCGTCCAGAACGATCGGATTGCCCAGCCTGAGCAGGCGTTCGGAGGGTCGCCGACGACGTCTGAGCGGTCGACTGCGGCTTCCGGCACCGAGGTCGCGGCACCACCGCGTGTCCTCTTCGTCGGCCGACTCTCTTCGGAGAAGCACGCCGCCGACATCGTCGAAGCGGTCGCGAAGACCGACCCGGCGCTCGGGCTCGAAGCCGACATCGTCGGCGGCGGGGATCAGGAGGAGCCGCTCAAGGAACTGGCCGCGGAGCTCGGAGTCGCCGATCGCATCCATGTGCTGGGCAAGGTCAGCGACAAAGAGCTCATGGACGCCTATCAGCGGTGCACGTTCTTCTGCATGCCCTCGACAGCTGAGCTCCAGTCCATCGCCACGCTGGAGGCACTGGCTTCACGCAAACCCGTCGTCCTCGCTGATGCGGTTGCGCTTCCACACCTGGTCAGGGACGGGGTCAATGGGTTCCTCTTCCCGCCGCGGGATATCGAGGAGCTGGCCTCGCGATTCGCCCAGATCTGCGAGCTCTCCGACACCGACCTCGACACTATGGCCAGGGCATCGCTCAATGTGGTCGCCAAGCATGACATCGAGTACACACTCGACACGTTCGAATCCATCTACAACAAGGTCATCACCGAAGGCCTGGAGGCAGCGGCCTGAAGCAGTCAGACCCTTGAGCCTTCAGCCATCTGCGCCCATCGGCGGAACAAACACCGTCTCCCCGGTACGAAGACGATCGAAGTCCACGCCTGCCACCATGTCATCGAGAGATGACCACGAACCTGTGGAGCCTGCAAACCCGAGGGATGAGCACATCCACGCGTAGACATCTTCGAGTGTCCAACCCTGGGCGCACAGCTGCTGGTAGGTGACCGCACCATCACGCTTGGCCAAGCGTCTGCCGGCAGAGTTCACGACCAGTGGAACATGCAGCCACGAGGGCTGTGGCAGGCCCAGCAGATGGGCCAGATGAGCTTGACGAGGCGCCGAGGTGGCCAGGTCGTCCCCGCGCACCACTTCGTCGACACCGCTGGCACCATCGTCGACGATGACGATGAGGTTGTAGGCGAAGACTCCATCGCCGCGCTTGAGGACCAGGTCATCAACCGGGGACGTGATCTCGCCCAGCAGCCTGTCCTGCACCGTGACCTCAGCATTGTCGGTCTTCAACCGCAGTGCCGGGCTGCGCCCCTGTTCGTCAAGACGCTGTCGGTGCCGTTCTCGTTCGGACTCCGACAGATCACGACAGGTCCCGGGATACGCTCCGGGCGGAGAGTGCGGTGCCGTTGGCGCCTGTTGGATGTCCTTGCGTGAGCAGTAGCACTCGTAGACGAGTCCCTGTCCCTCGAGGCGGCTCAGGGCTTCGGTGTACATGTCGAGACGCTCCGACTGGACGAGCGGCGGCTCATCAGGGCTGACGCCGAGTTCAGCGAAGACCTCGAGCTGTGATTGTGCCGCACCGGGCTGGACTCGATCGAGGTCCTCGATGCGCCAGAGGAACCGTCGCCCGGTCTGTCGCGCGCGGACATACGCCAGCAGTCCCGAACGAATGTTGCCGATGTGCAGGTCGCCGCTTGGGCTTGGTGCGAATCGCCCTGCCCCAGTGATCGACGTCTCGAGTCCTGTGGTCTGTATGCTCAAGCCTGCGTCACGAGGTCGGCGTACTGCGGGAAACGTTTGAGATAGTCCTGAACATAGCTGCAGGTCGGGACGATGCGGCCGCCTTCGTCCCGGATCTGATCGAGGACCGTGGTGACCAGTGTGCGGGCGAAGCCACGGCGAGAGAAGCCCTCGGAGATGATGGTGTGCTGGAGTTCGACGGTCTCGTCGTCAATGACCCGATAGCCGAGGAAGCCAGCGAACTCGACCGGATCCTCAGCGGTGAAGATCTCAAACCGTTCACGACCGGGATTCTTGACCACCGTGACGGGGGTGGAACTGAGCTCGGGTTGCATATGGGACTCCTTGTCAGCGGCATCGTCCTTGTCACGAACATTACAGGGTGGCGCCGGGATCTTCACTGACCGACGCCACCCCGTTCTGGTCGATCAGGCGGCGGTCTGCGCGGACAGACCTTCTGCCCCGACAGGCGCGGTGGACTTGCGCTGCAGTCGCTTCTCCAGCCAACGGGCGATTCCGGCGACGATCATATTGATGATGATGAACAGCACGGCACCGACCAGGAACGTCGGCAGCAGGTTGTTGTACTCGCGGCCGATGAGATTCACCTGGTAGAGCAGGTCCTGGTAGGTGACGATGAAGCCCAGGGCCGAGTCCTTGAGCAGCACGACGATCTGCGCAATGATCGTGGGCATCATGGCGCGCAGAGCCTGCGGCATCAGCACCAAGCTCATCACCTGTCCCGGGCGCAGGCCGATGGCCATGGCGGCTTCCCTCTGCCCCTTCGGGACGGCGAGGATACCGGCTCGGATGATCTCTGCGAGAACCATGCCGTTGTAGAGGGTGAGGCCGATGACGACGGACCAGAACGCTCCGATCGTGTTGCCGAAGATGAGGAACATCGCAAAGATGAGGAGCAGTACCGGGACCCCGCGGAAGAACTCGAGGACGATGGTTCCCGGTACCGAGATGACCTTCTTGCTCGAGAGCCGCAGCAGCGCGAATACGACGCCGACGACCAACGCCAGCACGGAAGCGACGACGGCCACCTTGAGGGTGGCCCCCATGCCCTTGAGGAGCACCAGCTGAATCTGGGAGAAGCTGAATGGATACCATTTCGCCGAGTCCAGCTGACCAGCATCGGCGAACTTCCAGATCACGAAGGCGATGAGGCCGGCCAACACAACGGCCGAGACGATCGAGAGGATGATGTTGTTCCGGCGAGCCTTGGGGCCGGGCTCGTCGAACAGGACCTGAGTCGGTGCGCTCATCGTAGGATCACCAGCTTCCTCTCGAGGTAGTCGAAGACGCGACCGAGGATCAGCGCCAGGATCAGGTACGCAAGGGCAGTCCCGAACAGCAGCGGGATCACCAGATCTCCGCGCACCTCAATGGCGTTGCGCATGGCCGAGATGAGTTCTCGATTGTTGAACGCCGAGGCGATTGAGGTGTTCTTCAGCAGCGCGATGATGACGCTGCCCAGGGGCGGGATGACGGTGCGGAACGCCTGGGGAAGGATCACCTGGCTCAGGGTCTGTCCGAAAGTGAGCCCGACTGCTCGTGCGGCTTCGGCTTGACCCACAGGAATCGTCGAGATGCCCGATTTCAGGGTCTCGGCGACGAAACATGCTGTGTAGGCCGTCAGCGCCAGAGTTGCATAGATGAAGGAGTTGAAGGAGCTGGTCGCGCCGAATCGGATGTCGAGGAACGGCAGCCCGAAGGCACAGAAGAACATCACCAGCGTCAGCGGCGTGTTCCTCACGACGTTGATGTACGTTGAGGCCGCGATCCGCAGGACCGGTGTCGGTGAGACTCTCATTCCAGCCAGGATCGTTCCCAGCACGAGGGCACCGATCAGGGCGACGGTGAAGAGTTTGATGGTTCCCCAGATGCCTGACAAGAACATCTCGAGAAGTTGCAGAAAATCCATTCCAGATTCCTTAATCGATGCGAGGGCACCATTGGGTGCCCTCGCATCATGTCAATCTGAAGGCTGGTCAGTAACGGTCGATCTTGGGCATCTCGACATCATCGGCGGAGCCGAGGGAGTATTCGAATGCCTTCTTCCAGTCACCGTCGTCCATCCCCTTCTGGAGGGCATCGTTGACGGCTTCGCGCATGGCGTCATCGCCCTTGGGCAGGCCGACTCCGTACGGCTCTTCGGTGAATGGCTGGCCGACGACCTTGAATTCGCCTTCGTACTGTTTGGCATAGCCCCGCAGGATCGCGTCGTCTGTGGTCACAGCGTCGACTGAGCCTGACTGCAGGTCGGTGACGCACTTCGAGTAGGTGTCATAGGCTACGAGCTCAGCCTTCTTGTACTTCTCTTCGATGTTCTGTGCAGGCGTCGAGCCGTCCACGGAGCAGACCTTCTTTCCGGCCAGGTCATCGGGGCCAGCGATGTCGGAATCGGCGGCCACAAGAAGATCCTGCCCGGCGACATAGTACGGTCCGGCGAAGTCGACGACCTTCTTGCGTTCGTCATTGATCGTGTAGGTGGCCACGACCATGTCGATGTTTCCCTGCTGCAGGAAGGGCTCACGGTTGGCCGAGACCGTCTCCGTGTATTTGATCTGGTCTGGGCTGAAGCCCAGCTGCGCGGCCACCATCTTCGCAATCTCGATATCGAATCCCTCGGGCTGCTCCGAGCCTGCCTTGACGTTGCCGAGACCGGGTTGGTCGTACTTGACTCCGACCTTCAGTTCGCCGGCGTCCTTAGCAGCCTTCCAGGTCTTGGAATCTTTGAAATCGGCGCTGTCGTTGACTGTGTACTCAGGGGCTTCCGCCTGGGCGCCGTCGCCCTCGGCAGGAGCGTCCGGAGTTCCGCCTTGACCGCAGCCGCTGAGCGCGAGCAGTCCGATTGCAACAGATGCGATTGAGAGTCTGAGCTTCTTCATCGTTTCTCCTTGTGAGTGTGGTGAGTACGACCGACAGTTTCGTTCGGTGTGATCAGCGGGTGAGGATCTTGGACAGGAAGTCCTTGGCACGCGGGGTCTGTGGATTGGTGAAGAACTCTTCGGGCTCGGCGACCTCGACGATCTCACCATCTGCCATGAATACGACGCGGTGAGCAGCCTTCCTTGCGAAGCCCATCTCGTGGGTTACGACCACCATGGTCATGCCTTCCTCGGCGAGTCCGACCATGACGTCGAGGACTTCGTTGATCATCTCCGGATCCAGCGCCGAGGTGGGCTCGTCGAAGAGCATCACCTTCGGTTTCATTGCCAGTGCACGGGCGATAGCGACTCGCTGCTGCTGCCCGCCGGAGAGCTGTGCTGGGTATTTATCGGCCTGGTGGGCGACTCCGACGCGTTCGAGCAGGGCCATTGACTGCTCTTCGGCTTCGGCTTTGGACAGTTTGCGGACCTTGATCGGACCGAGGGTGACGTTCTCGAGAATCGTCTTGTGGGCGAAGAGGTTGAAGGCCTGGAAGACCATGCCCACGTCCGAGCGCAGCGCTGCCAGGGCAGCGCCTTCAGCAGGCAGTTCCTTGCCGTCGATCGTGATCGAACCGGAGGTGATGGTCTCCAGACGATTGATCGTACGGCACAGCGTCGATTTGCCGGATCCGGACGGACCGATGACGACGACGACTTCGCGTTCTTTGATATTGAGGTTGATGTGCTTCAGAGCGTGAAAATCACCGTAGTGTTTCTCGACATCTGTGACTGACACCAACGGTTGTGATTCAGCTCTCATGAGAGTTGATCTTAGTGAATAAAGTTCTCACATGAAAAACGTGAAGTCTTGCCGGATGAACTGCAACCGACTTGTGACCTGGGTCAGGAGCCGGCTGCAGTCTCTTCTGCGGCCCTCCCGCCGTCCGCGAAAGGGCGAATCGCGCTCAGCCTGCGATCGTGCTGTGGACGATCTTCTCGCCTTCCTCGCGCAACTCGATCTTGCGGATCTTGCCCGAGACCGTCATCGGGAAAGACTCCCGAACCTCGACGTAGCGCGGGATCTTGAAGTGAGCGAGCTTGCCTGAGCAGAACTCGCGGACCGCCTCGGCGTCCAAGTTCTCGACGCCGTCCTTGAGGATCACCCAGGCCATGAGCTCCTCGCCGTACTTCTCATCGGGGATCCCGACGACCTGGACGTCTCTGATCGAGGGGTGGTGGTAGAGGAACTCCTCGACCTCACGGGGATAGACGTTCTCTCCGCCGCGGATGACCATGTCCTTGATCCGCCCGGAGATGTCGACGTAGCCGTTATCGTCCATGATGCCGAGGTCGCCTGTATGGATCCAACGGGACTCATCGATCGCCTCGGCGGTCTTCTCCGGGTTCTCCCAGTACCCGAGCATGACAGCGTATCCGCGGGTGCACAGTTCTCCCTTCTGTCCGCGGGGGACGGCCTGACCTGTGACCGGGTCGGCGATCTTGATCTCGAGATGGGGCATGACACGGCCGACGGTCTGAGTGCGGGCCTCGAGGGTGTCATCGACGCGGGTCATCATGGACACCGGCGAGGTCTCCGTCATGCCGTAGCAGATGGCGACCTCTTCCATGTTCATGTCGGTGATGACACGTTTCATGATCTCGACCGGGCAGGGTGAGCCGGCCATGACGCCGGTGCGCAGCGAGCTGAGGTCGTAGCTCGAGAAGTCAGGATGCTCGAGTTCGGCGATGAACATCGTGGGCACACCGTAGAGCGAGGTCGCCTTCTCCTCGGAGACTGCGCTCAGACTCGCCACGGGGTTGAATCCGGGAGAGGGCAGGATGATGGCAGCGCCGTGGCTGAGAGCCGCGAGGTTTCCGATGACCATCCCGAAGCAGTGGTAGTACGGGACCGGCAGGACGACGGAGTCCTTCGAGGAGTAGCCCAGCATCTCTCCGATGAAGAACCCGTTGTTGAGTATGTTGTGATGGCTCAGCGTCACCCCTTTGGGGAAGCCTGTCGTGCCGGAGGTGTACTGGATGTTGATCGGGTCGTCCATCGCGAGCTCGTCCATGAGCTTCTGCAGGCGGACCGAATACTTGGCGCTCTCATCGTCGAGGAGGCTGCGACCGCTGCCGATCAGTCGGGCAAAGGACTGACGTTCGCCGATGAGCGCATCGCCGATGAGCTCGGACGGGAGCGTATCGAGAAAGACGAGTTCGAGTCCCGGCACCTTTGCCGCCACCTCGGTCGCGATCGCATGGAAATCCGAGTGGGGCGGGGCGGTGATCTGGGAGACGAGCATGCTCATGCCCGACTGCTTGACGACGTATTCGAGCTCGTGGCTGCGGTATGAGGGGTTGACGTTGACGAGGATTGCGCCGACCTTCGCGGTAGCGTACTGGATCTGTGCCCATTCGGCGACGTTCTGCGCCCAGATGCCGACCCGATCACCCTTCTTGATTCCACGTTCGAGCAGCCCGATGGCCAGGGCATCCGTATCCCGGTCGAATTCGGCATAGGTCCACCGACGGTCTGAATAGCGGTCGACGAGCGCCAGACCATTCGCGTGAGCAGCTGCAGTCGCCTTGATGTGCGCGGGGATGGTTTCTCCCAGCAGTGGTGTGTCCGACGGTCCTGAGGAATAGGAAAGTTCTGCCACGTCGTTGTGCTCCTTTGTACCGGTTCGATGTTGCTAGCGTGATCTACTGCACAGTATGCCTTCTGTGTCCCCCTCGCAAAAGCTGTGGAGGAAGTCACGTCCAGGTATGTTCGACGACTGGCGAGAAGTCGCCGACAGGCTGGCTCCGACCTCTCCCACAGGTGCGCTGAACGCAACGCTTCCGGAGTCGATGAGCACCAGCGTGGACGCCAGGGCGGTGACGTCGTCGACATCGTGGGTGATGATGACGGCGCTTCGACCTGACAGCACCTGGCCGAGCACGAGTCGTGTCTCGACTCTGACGTCGACGTCCAGGGCCGACAGGGGCTCGTCGAGGAGCAGCAGCTTCGGGTCGGTGACCAGTGCTCGGGCCAGAGCGATTCGGGCTGCCTGTCCCCCTGATACGGCATCGGGTCTGCGGTCCGCGCAGTGACCGACGCCGAGGCTCGAGAGCATGCGTCCGGCGATTCTCCGTGCGTCCGCAGTGCGCTGTCCGTGGGCTCTGAGGCCGAAGGCCACATTGTCGATGACGTTCAGATGCGGGAACAGGTGCGGGTTCTGCGCCAGGTGGACGATGCCTCTGGCGTGAACGGGCGGCCATCGGTTCGCGTCGAGGTCGAAGACGGTCTCATCACCGACGTGCAGGGAGCCGGATTCGGCAGAGATCGCGCCGATCATCAGCTGGAAGAGGCTGGACTTTCCCGCTCCGTTGCGACCGATGATCGCCGTCGTCGAGCCGGTCGGCATCGTGAGATCGACGTTGATGCCGCGCTCAGGCAGCCGGGCGCTGAGACGGACCTCGGGGGTCTCCGGCCGCGGCCGCTCGGTGTGCGACTCGGGGGCGAGTGCTCCCGAGAACGTCGATGACGGACCCGGACGGAATGTCGAAGCCTCGACCGCCTCCGGTGCCGCGGCCGAACGCGGAGCGCGCAGTTTCGGTGCGTGAGGAGAACGATAGGCGAGGACGATGATGACCAAGGCGACGACGATGAGGAGCAGGGACAAGGCGATTGCCGACTGCGGGTCGGACTCGCGGACCAGATAGATCTGCAGCGGCATCGTTCGGGTGACTCCTGCGAGGGAGCCTGCAAATGTCAGAGTCGCCCCGAACTCCCCCAGCGCTCGGGCGAAGCAGAGGATGGCGCCGGTCATGATTCCTTGGCGCAGAAGCGGAAGCGTGATATGGAAGAACACGCGGTTGGGCGTTGCGCCGAGCTCGGCTGCGGCGAGTTCGAAGTCCTGCCCGCGGGCGGCGACCGCCGTCTCGACCGACATGACCATGAATGGAAGTGACACGAAGATCTGCGCAAACACCACGGCTGCCGTTGTATATGCCAACCCCAGTCCCATGTCGGTGAGCAGGGACCCGAGGAAGGCTGTTCTTCCCCAGGTGTAGAGGAGTGCCAGACCGCTGACGACCGGCGGCAGGACGAGTGGCAGCAGAATGAGCGTGCGCACGACTCGCTGCCCGCGGAAGGTGCGTGTCGCGTGCAGGTAGCCCAGGGGGAAGCCGATGCTCACGCTCACCAGGGCTGCGATGACGGAGGTGAGCAGTGAGAGTCCCATAGCCAGTTGAGATTCCGGCGCCAGAATGATCTCGCCGAGGTGGCCGGGCTCGATTCGTGTGATCATCCCGATGATCGGGACGAGGAGGAAGGTGATGCCGAGACCGGCGGGGATCCAGAGCCACGGCGGCACCGTTGAGTGGCCGCGTCTCCTGCGTGTTTTCGTCATATCAGGACGCCCCAGTCAGAACGGTCATATCAGGGGGTCGAGAATCCGGCGGCGTCGAACAACCCGACCGCCTTGTCAGACTTCAGGAACGAGACAAACTCATCGGCGGCTTCCTGGTTCACACTCGATCCGACCGTCGCCGCCGGGTACTTGTTGATGACCTTGTCCGCGCCGTCGAGCGCGACCTGTTCGACGTCTCCGTTCCCACGGGCGACATCGGTGACGTAGACGATACCGGCGTCGGCCTGGCCGGCACTGACCTTGCCCAGGACATCGGTGACCGAATTCTCCTCGCTGACGGGATCGAGTGCGACATCGTTGCGCTGCGCCCACTTTTCGGTGGCGGCTCCGCAGGGGACCTGGGGCGCGCAGACGACGAGGTCCTTGCCCGTGAAGTCATTCGACGATGCGATGTTGCCCGGGTTTGCCTTCGGCACCGCCAGGGTCAGCGTGTTCGAGGCGAAGATCTGCGGCGCCCCGGCCAGCAGGTCATCACCGTTGAGCGTGTTCATTGTCGACTCATCGGCGGTGGCGATCACGTCAGCGGGAGCCCCTTCCGAGATCTGTGAGACGAGGTCGGAGGAGCCCGCGAAGGAGAACGTCACTTCGACGTTCGGCTCGGTCTTGTTGAACTCCTCTGCGACATCGTCGAAGACCTCGGTCAATGATGCCGCGGCGAAGACCGTCAGAGTTGTCTTCTCCCCCGGATCCGAGCCTGAGCCGGTCGAACACGCGGTGAGCGTGAGCAGGGCAACGATGCACGCTGCAGATAGATGCTTCATCTGTCCATTAAACCCGCATTCGCGGATAGAACGCACATTCATCCCAGCATCTGCGACAAATAGGGCGAATCCGTCAGCCGGTTGCCGCAGTGTCGATGGAGACCATCGTTGCCTTCACCGAGGCGGTGGCAAGACTGCCCGGCTCGAGTTGCAGCTGCCTGCAGGCCTCTGCTGACATCAGGGATACGACGCGGAAAGGGCCGCACTGGAGACCGACCTGCGCCATCACCCCGTCGATGACCACGTCGGTGACGAGACCGGCGAACCGATTGCGGGCAGAACTCACGACGCCGGTCGGATCATCGAGTGCCGCAGAACTCGACTGGGCCAGGGCCACGAGTTCGCGCCCCTCGACTACTGCCCTATTGGATCCGTCCTTGTGCTGGGTGAGTCTTCCTTCGCTGACCCACCGGCGGATCGTGTCATCACTGACCCCGAGGAACCGGGCCGCATCATTGATGCGCAGTTCCGTCATTCGAGAGCTCCCACCCATTCGTCGTCACCGTCGGAGAAGAACTGATGCTTCCAGATCGCGACCCGCGCCTTGACCTCGTCGATGAGCTCCGAGCAGGCAGCGAAGGAATCATGGCGATGTGGTGAGGCGACGACGGCGGCCAGGGCCACGTCTCCGATCTCGAGTGCGCCGACTCGATGGACGACGGACAGGCGCACGGCCGGGTGCTTCGCCGAGATCTCAGCGGCCACCTCGGCGATCTGGGTCGTTGCCAGCGGATGGGATTCGTAGGACAGCCTGTGGACGCCCCGCCCCTCGTCGTGGTCTCGGATGACACCGGAGAAGCTGACCACAGCACCGCAGGTGTCGTTGAGGACATCGGTCTCGAGAGCGTCGGTGCTGATAGGAGTCTCGACGATGTCGGTGTGGATGACGCTCATGTGTCCCGGCTCCAGTCGCCGCTGCGTCCACCCGACTTCTCGATGACTTTGATATCGCCGATGATCGCCTGGTGGTCGACGGCCTTGATCATATCGAAGATGGTCAATGCGGCGATGGATACAGCGGTCAGCGCCTCCATCTCGACACCGGTCTTCGATACGGTTTTGACAGCGCCGTTGATGCGGACGGCGTCATCGAGGAGTTCGAAGTCGACGTCGATGCCGGTCAGCGGCAGAGGGTGACACAGCGGGATGAGCTCACTGGTGCGCTTGGCGCCCATGACTGCTGCGATGCGGGCCACCGGCAGGGCATCACCCTTGGGCAGACCCGCCTCGGCGATCATATCGATGACCTCGCTTCGAGTGGTGATGAGTGCGGTGGCGACGGCGCGACGTTTGGTTACGTCCTTGTCTCCGACGTCGACCATATGGGCGGCGCCGGAATCGTCGATGTGCGTCAGTGTCATGTGATCTTCCACGTCTTCAGCCTATCGTCTGCGCGGCGGTCGGTCTCAATCGACTGCGGGCCGGAAGCTGCCGGTGGGATGAAGACGAGATGCGTGCTCTGGGCATAGTTGTGGAGCAGGTGGGAGCGAGATCCACCCATGAGCTCGAGGCCGGAACCCGTCATCACGGCCCGCCGCACCTGCAGCTTTCCGCTCGGCGGGGCTTCGTCGAGCCCCCCGAGCAGATGGTGGTATTCGGTTTCACGCGGGTCTTCGTCCACGCCGAGTCCCAACAATGCGGGACGGATGAACATCTCGAAGCTGATCAGGGCGCTGACCGGGTTACCGGGCAGCGCCACCCATGCGAGTCCGGCCAGTGTTCCGCATCCCTGCGGTCCCCCCGGCTGCATCGCGATGGGTTCGAAGACCATGGTCGAGGCTTCGTCGACGTCGGCGGCGAGCTTGACGACCTCATGCGCACCCTTCGAGATCCCGCCGGTCGAGATGACGAGGTCGCACTCGGATGCCCGCACCGCGTCGAGAAGTGCCTGCGGATCGTCGGGCACGGTGACGATGGTCGCGTCGACTCCCAGGCGGCGGAGGCTGGCACCCAGGGTGATCGAGTTTGCGTCATGGATTCCGGCGGCGGCATCGGCGGTGATCTCATCCCCGGTGCTCACGATGAGCACCCGAGGCAGGGTCTGAACCTCGAGCGCGGTGATCCCGCACGCTGCTGCGACGCCGAGGTGGGCCGGCGTGAGCATCAGTCCGGCACTGAGCACGATGGCTCCAGCGGCAACGTCGCTGCCTCGAGAGCGCACGAAGTCACCCGGCTGAGGGCCTGCAGCCGTGGCCGGCAGGGTGATGGTGATCTCCGGGGACTCAAAGTTCCCCGGTTGCGTATCCTCGATCCTGATCACTGTGTCGGTGCCCGCAGGCAGCGGTGCCCCGGTCATGATCTCGACCGCTGTTCCGGCCGCCACCTCTCTGCCGCGTGCTCCGGCCGCAACCCTGCCGCGTACCGGGATGGGGCCGTAGACTGTATGTGCGCTGCCATCGGCGTCTGTGTCGTGGCTGTGCTGCGCGTTGCGAAGCGTGGAGGCGGACACGGCATATCCGTCCATGCTGGAGTTGTCGAAACCCGGAACATCGATCGGTGAGCTGACGGTGGTGCTCAGGCGCCGTGGTGAGTCGAGGAGTTCGCCGATCGCCCTTGTCTGCGTGTGGAGAAGCGGGCCGATCGTGTCGAGCACACGACGACGATGCATGATGGCGGTAGTCATGGGACGATGATAACGAAGAAGTTGATCAAGGAGGATGGCAGAATGCGCAAGATCAGCCTGCCCACGCCCGTTCTGAGGACTCCGACAGTGGACCCGGGCGAGACTTTTACGGCCCATCAGGAGGATTCGCTCCTGGACACCTTCGATCGACGTGCCCGCGATATGCGCATCTCGCTGACCGACTTCTGCAATCTGCGCTGCAGCTACTGCATGCCCGAGGAGGGTGTGGAGTTCATGTCTCGCGATGCGGCGATGACGGCCGAGGAGATCATCCGCTTCGTCCGCATCGGCGTCGAGAAGTTCGGCGTCGACCAGGTCCGGTTCACCGGTGGCGAACCGCTGACCCGCAAAGACGTCACCGACATCATTGCCGGTGTCGCCGCACTTGATCCCCGCCCCAATATCGCACTGACCACGAATGCGATCGGTCTCGACAAGCGTGCCGCGAAGCTGCGGGACGCGGGCCTCGACCGCATCAACGTCTCACTCGACACCGTCGATCCCGAGACCTTCGCGACGATCACTCGACGCCCGTTCCTGGACAGGGTGCTCGATGGGATCAAGGGTGCCCAGGCTGCCGGAATGGATCCGGTGAAGATCAACGCCGTGCTGCTGCCTGGCGTCAACGACCATCAGGCTCCGCAGCTGCTGCGCTGGTGTCTCGATCGCGGGCTCAAGCTGCGCTTCATCGAACAGATGCCTCTCGACGCCGGACATTCCTGGGAACGCGGCACAATGATCACGGCCGCCGACATCTTCGCCCTGCTCGAACCCGATTTCGTCCTCACCCCCGACTCTGCGCCGCGGGGTGGTGCTCCAGCGGAGAAGTTCCTGGTTGCGAGCAGGGACGATCCGGAGACCGTCATCGGCGACGTCGGCATCATCGCCTCGGTGACCCGACCCTTCTGTGCCGATTGCACCCGCACCCGACTGACTGCAGAGGGACGAGTGCGCACCTGCCTGTTCTCACACACGGAGGTGGATCTGCTCACCGCCATGCGGGGCGGTGCTGACGATGAAGCGATCGCGAACCTGTGGAAGGGTGCGCATTGGAAGAAGCTGGCCGGACACGGCATGGATTCCGAGAGCTTCGAACAGCCCCAACGTCCTATGAGCGCCATCGGAGGATAAGTGCCCCAGATCAGAGTCCGCTTCTTCGCAGCCGCGCGAGAGGCCTTCGGAACCAAAGAATGCAGCGCCGAGGCTGCCACCATCGACGGGCTGATCACAACCCTGACGAAGGATGCCGCCGCCGAGGCGAGGACGGTCATCTCCCGTTCGAGCTTCCTGGTCAACGCGATCGCTGCCACGGATCCTCACGCCGCGCTGAGCGAGGGCGATACCGTCGACGTCCTCCCGCCTTTCGCAGGCGGCTGAGACGAAGCTGGGTCGGCTTGCCTGGCCGTCGGTCGCGGCTGAGTTCGTCAGTGCGGCAGTGACAGATAGGCGAGATATCCCCCGGAGACAGAGCTGACCTCGCTACCCTGCGCGCGCAGCTGTGCGCAGGCCCGGGCAGAGCGCACTCCCGAACGGCAGTAGAGAGCCACTTTCCCGTTCCCCGAGATCAGTCCGGGATCGTCCAAGAGGATGTCCATCGGTATGTGCCGAGCGCCTGGAACCATTCCTGCCGAGACCTCCTCCGCATCTCTGATGTCGACGAGGTGCGTGCCGGGTGTGATCGACTCCCACGTCACGCTGGGATCACTCCCTGCGGGCGTCCCGGCGTTCATCTCAGCACGAAGGCTGCCGAGTGCATCGGCATAGTCGCCGAGGTGGCTGCCCAACTCCGTGATCGGCTCACGTTCAGGTAGTCGTCGAACCGGAATGCTCTCCCAACTGGCGTCGAGACTGCTGTGGATGGAGACCGCGTTGTAGAGAGGGGTGCCGATGCCGGCGAGGACCTTGATCGTCTCCATCGCCATGGCCGCACCGATGCTTCCGCAGAGAGCTCCGAGGACACCGGCAGTTGCGCAGTCGGGTACTGATCCGGGAGCTGGGACGACCGGGTAGAGGTCGCGCAGCGTTGCCCCCTGCATTGTGTCGAAGACGGCGACCTGCCCGTCGAAGCCGAGGATCGTGCCCCAGACGAGGGGCTTGTTCAGGATCTCGCAGGCGTCGTTGGCTAAGTACCTGGTCGCGAAGTTGTCGCTGCCATCGATGACGATATCGGCTGCACCGATGAGTTCGAGGGCGTTGTCCGGTGTCAGCAGCACGGGGTGCGTGATGATGTCGAGGGTCGAATTCAGCTCTCCCATGCGCGCTTTGGCGGAATCGACCTTCCGGTGGCCCACGCGCGCTTCGGAATGGATGAATTGGCGGTGCAGGTTGCTCAGTTCCACCGTGTCGGGGTCGATGATGCTGATGCGTCCGACCCCCGCCGCGGCCAGATACGTCAGGACCGGTGCCCCGAGCCCACCGGCGCCGATGACGAGCACATGAGATGCAAGAAGTGCGGATTGGGCTTGCGGGCCGAAACCGTTGAGGCGGATCTGACGGGCATAGCGCTTCGTGTCCGCAGGGGTGAGTGCATGTGCTGACATGTGCCTCAGTCTAGTTGGCTTCATTGGTCAGTGGCGCAGCTTCAGCAGTCACCGGGCACAGCTTCAGCAGTCGAGGACGGAGATGATGTCCCCGGTCCGAATCGTCCCGGGGGCTCGTGGTGCACGGATGATGACGTCGGCGCCGGCGAAGTCTCGCAGTCGTGACCGGTCCGAGACAATGACATCTCCAGCGGTGGTGAATCTGCCAGGCAGCAGGCTGACGGCCTTGTTGTGTCCGATGATGTCGGGACCGGCGTAGACGGCCTTCTTCCACCGTGATCCGAGGGGACGTGCCTCGAGCAGAGAGCGTGCGAAGAGGTGGAAGGACAGGAAGGCTCCGGTCGGTGTGCCTGGGAAATGCAGGAGTGGGACATCACCGCAGCGTCCGTACCCCTGGGGCCCACCCGGTCGCAGTGCCAGACGCAGGAACGACGAGTGGTCGCCGCTGAGGGCCTGTCTGACGACTTCGAAAGCACCGGCGCTGATGCCGCCGGTGGTGATGATCAGGTCAACGCCGGCGGCGAACTCGTCGATGATCTGCCGGAAGGCCCCCGGGTCGTCCCCGCAGCTGCGTTCGACGGGAATGGCTCCGGCGGCGGTGATCGCCGAGCGGAGCATGGGCAGATTCGAGTTGTTGATGAATGGCTGCAACGACGTGGTGAGACCGGTGCGCAGTTCATCCCCGGTGACGATGAGACCGATGGTGAGAGGGCGGAGGACGCTGACGTTCTCAAGTCCCATCATGGCCAGTGTGCCCACACCGGCCGAGTTGATCGTCTCGCCTGATCGGATGACGGTGTCTCCGACCTGGGTGTCCTCCCCTACTGCTCTGATGTTCCATCCGGATTGCAGGCCCGTGGGCAAAGATGGGACACGGACGCGATCGGGAGCTGGCCCTGTGGCCTCGGCATCGGTGAGTTCGACGGGAACGACCACCACGGCGCTGGAGGGCACCTGCGCTCCGGTCATCACCCGCACGGCGGTGCTTGGTGCGATGTCCACCGGCAAGGCCCCGGCGGGGATGTCACCGCTGAGGGCCACCTCGGCGCCGGACCGGGAACTGTCCAGTGCCGACTCATCGAATGCGAAGCCGTCCATCGCCGCGGTGGCGAACGCTGGGATGGGCGCGTCGGCGATCACGTCAGCGGCAGCGATTCTGTCGATCGCCGTCGCTGTGGGAATCGTCTCCACGGTGCGCGGCGGGGCCGACGAGATGATGAGTCGGCAGTATTCCTCTGGTTCCACGGGTGTCCTTTCGCCTGTGTCAGATACTACGAGGAGTTGCCGGTTCTCGCGCTGGTGTTCGGACTGTGGTGATTTAGAGTGTCAAGCGTGGACACACAAACGCGATTCGAACCTGATTCCAAACGATTCGATCTCATTTCCTGGCCGGGACTGGCCGCAGTGCTGTTGGCGCTGTCCGCCTTCGTCCTATTCGGGCTCGGAACCACGTTTCCCGAGTTGAGGGCGTTCGGCTACGCGCCGATGGTGGCCTCCCTCATCGTCGCATGGATGGCCGACCGAGAGTTCGCACGCGACCTCAGCGTCATCGCCGGCTGCCTGGGACTGATCTCCTCCATCTCGGTGGCAGCCGATATCTCATGGTCCAACATCGCTCGGATGGGAGTCGTGCTGTCCGCCGTGGTGATCGGGCCGTGGCTGATCACCCGATATGGGTTCAGGGACCGGACCATCGTCTTCCCTCTGCGTCGTGGGCAGAAGTGGTCGCGCATGGAATGGGCATGGCTGGCCTTCGTCATCGTCGTCGCCTGGCTCGTCCTCCCCCAGTACTTCATGCGCACCGGGGTCTATCTCAACTGGCCGCCGGTGACTCAGTGGGATGAGATCGTGCGCCTCTTCTTCGGCGTCAACGCTGTCGGCATCTGGGATGAGCTGTTCTTCATCTGCACGGTCTTCGCCCTGCTGCGCAAGCACTTCGCCTTCTGGACTGCGAACGTGTTCACCACCATCATCTTCGTGTCCTTCCTGTGGGAGTTGGGCTATCGATCGATCGGCCCGGTGCTGACGATCCCCTTCGCACTCGTGCAGGCCTATATCTTCACTCGAACGAAATCGCTGCCCTATACCGTGACGGTCCACCTCCTCTTCGACGCGCTCGTCTTCCTCACTATCGTCTACGCACATCATCCCGAGGCGCTGCCCATCTTCATCGGAGTGTGAGAGCCCGCGGCCGGCCGCAGTTGTCATCCACCGGTGCCAGGCTTCTCCCGCGTACATGATGAGACGCCCTGGATCACGAGGTGTGAGCCAGGGCGTCTCATCGAATCAGAGCATGCGCACACGGGAAGCGTCCCCTGTGCGAGATGTCAGCGTATTCCTCGCAGTGCTTTGAGCATCGGCTTCGTGAGGGTCAGTGCCAGCAACCCGAGAATGATCGATGCAGCGCCGATCGAAGTCCAATACGGCGTCTGATTGTCGGCCGAGTAGTAGCCGCCGAGGACACCCGACAGTGCGGTTCCCACGCCAGAGGCGAGGAAGAACACGGCGATCATCTGTGACTGGAACACCTTCGGTGCGACCTTCGACGAGAAGGACAGACCGATCGGAGAGATGAGCAGTTCGGCGAAGACGAAGAGCAGCAGGATGAAGGCCACCCACAGCAGCGGAGTCTCATGTTCGCCGGCATTCGCATACGGCAGGAACAGCAGGAACGCGATGCCGATGAGGATGAGCGAGAGCCCTGCCTTGACCGGGGTCGAGATCTGGCGCGTGCCGAGCTTGAACCAGATGGCCGAGAAGACCGGGGCGAAGGCGATGACGAAGATCGGTGGGATGAGCTGGAGCCAGTTGATCGGCATCTGCCAGCCGAAGATCACGCGATTCATCTGAGTGTCCGAGTACGCGGTGAGCGTCCCGAAGATCTGCTGGTACAGGGACCAGAAGACCACGCAGGTGACGAAGAAGGGAATGAACGCCAGCACGCGTGAGCGCTCATCGGAGTTCGTCTGCGGGCTGACGTACATGACGACGAAGTAGCATGCCGCAGCGCCCGCCGAGATTCCCGCGATCCACCAGTCCAGATTGTCCGGGTTCACGACACCTGAGAACCAGAGCACGACGATGAGGATGACTGCGAGGACAATGGCCGCTATGAAGAGGTAGAGCCTCGAAGACGGCAGCGGGTTGACCGCGCCGCGTGATTCGTCCGGCAGGTTCTTCCGACCTGTGGCATAGATGATCAGACCCAGAGCCATACCGACTGCTGCGGCGCCGAAGCCGAAATGGAAGCCGATCTCCTTCTGCAGGAGGCCGGTGATGAGCGGTCCCAGGAAGGCACCGAGGTTGACGCCCATGTAGAACAGCGTGAACCCGGCATCCCTGCGCGGGTCCTTCTCCGAGTAGAGCTCACCGACGAGGGCCGAGGCGTTGGCCTTGAGGCCACCGGAGCCGAGAGCGACGAGGATGAGACCGGCGGCGACTCCGCCGAAGCCGGGGATGAGCGCCAGACAGATGTGGCCGACCATGATGATGATCGCCGAGTAGAAGAGAATCCTCTCCGCGCCGAGGATCCGGTCTGCGACCCATGCACCGAGGATCGTCGCCAAGAACACGGCGCCGCCGTAGGCGCCGACGATTCCGATGGCTGTCGGCTGAGGCATGCCCAGGCCGCCCTCGGACACCTGGAAGTACAGGTAGATGGCGAGGATGCCGTTCATGCCGTAGTAGGAGAACCGTTCCCACAGTTCGAGGCTGAAGAGCTGCATGAGCGGAAGCGGGTGCCCGAAGAACCGGGTGTCGTTCCGCGTGGCCTCAGCCGTTGAGGTGCTTGATGACATATCGTGCTTTCCGTTGTGACGTGCAAACGCGCACTGCGATGCGCGATTCACTGTGAACAAGCGGCAATGCTACTCCCCGTTATTGCTCAGGTCACACGATCTCAATGCTGGGACGTCGCGTCCCAACAAGCGGAAACTACGAGTGAACCAGGTCTCTTTTTCGGGCTTCTTTGCCGACGAGGAGGTTGAGCATGCCGGCGACGAGGACGAGTGCGGAAGCTGCCATCGGGACAGCCATTGCGGCCGAGGTTCCGGCCTCCTCGGCGAGGATTCCGTTGACTGCCGATGCCACCGACTGGCCGACGATGATCGCGGAACCCGCCATGGACATCACTGTCGCCGAGCGACCGAGCGGACTGCGTTCGGCAGCGAGGCTGAACAGGGTCACCAAGGTCGGCCCGACGGCGCAGCCCATCAGCAGGAGGGCGATGATCACGGTGACCATCGACGTCGACGACGCCATGATCACGGCTCCGATGAGCATCAGGGGCGCGAAGGACAGCAGTCGTGCCCACAGCGCATAGCGTGGGGAGAACACTGCGACGGTGATGGCCAGAATGGCAGAGCCGATGCCCATGATTCCGTAGATGAGACCGGCTTCCTCGGGGCGTCCGAGATCGTTCGTCAGTGAAGTCAGTGCCGTCAGCGTCGACCCGAATACGAGCCCGATGCCGAAGACGCCGAGGACGACGACGAAGACGCCGAAGGTGAACAGCTCCTTTGCCGGAGCCTGGACTCGTGGCTGTGCTGAGGTGCTCTCAACGGCCCTGCCCGTGGGGTGGAGGGCGAAAGAGGACACGAAGACCAAGGTCATGATGACCGCGCCGATGATCGGCGCGACCGGGTGGAGGGTCGTGGCGAGGAGACCGACGATGAAGGGGCCGAAGACGAATACGAACTCATCGGCTGCCGACTCGTAGGCCATTGTGCCGTTGAGAGTCTTCTGCTGTCTGGGGCCGTTGAGCGTGGACATGATGATCTCAACGAGGCGTGAGCGTGACATCGGGGCGACCTGCGGGGCTGTAGCACCGATGGCGAAGGCGGCGATGAGCACCACGGAATCAGGGAGGGGGCTGAAGACGACCCAGGCCATGAAGATCAGGGCGATGCTGTTGAGCAGACCCACGATCAGCAGGACGCGGCGTTGCCCCCAACGGTCAGCTGCGGCGCCGATGAAGGAGCCGAAGATCGCCGTTCCCAGGCCGACCATGGCCGAGTTGACTCCGCCGAGGCTCAGCGAGTCACGGCCGGCGACGACGAGGGTGAGGACACCGATGACCACCATGGCATAGGGCAATCTGGCCACGAAGGCGATCGGAAAGTAGGTGCGGCCCACGATGCTCAGCAGCGTCGGTGCTGCGATCTGGTCGGGACGGGTGCGGGTTTCGTTGCTGGGCATATCAATCCAGTTTCTCCCCCATCACTGCGATGGGGATCGGTGCCGCCGTGGTGACCTGGATCGAAATCACTCGGTAGATGCACTCTTGCTGTCCGTGTCGGCGCCAGTGGGCGCTTCTTCCAGGCTACCGGGATCGGAGCCGGCAGACGAGGGTGATCGTGAGCTCAAGCGTTTGAGCTTGCTCACCTTCGCCATCTGGCACAGACCTCATTCCCATCCGCGACTCAGTAAGAATGCAGACGAGAATGGGAAGATAACTGCATGAACTTCCTCTCTCGAGTAGTCGTCAACGCATGTGCGATCTGGGTTGCGGCTTGGATCCTGCCTGGTGTTGCCATCGCAGGAAACCGAGTCGTGGAAGACCAGACCGGGCCGATCGCCGCCACGATCATCTCCTACCTCGTTGTCGGGTTGATCTTCGGTTTGGCGAACGCGTTCATCAAACCGATCCTCAGCATCGTGTCCGCACCGATCACCTGTCTGACTCTGGGGCTGTTCTCGATCGTCATCAATGCGATCATGCTGGCGCTGACCAGTTGGCTCAGCGGCTTCACCCCGTTCCAGTTCACCATCGACACCTTCTTCCCTTCGGCCATCCTCGCCGCGATCATCATCTCCATCGTCTCCGCCCTGCTGGGCTGGTTGGTCCCGGAGAAGAGCTCCGCACGCGACTGATCGGTTCCCACCGTGACTCGGGCCTCAGCCGCGCCCGGAATCTTCTCTACTGCGTGTAGACTTCATCTCAGTGTGTCAGTCTGCACCCCAAAGACCGTCGGAGGAGAACATGTCCAATATCGCCACCACGAAGAGAACTCGGAACTCAGCATCGTTCGCTGACGTCATCGTCTTCGTCTTCTCGTTTGCCCTCTTCGTGTTCGGTCTCTACCTCTTCGGTGCCGGATTCTTCGGCGCACCGGGGACCGAGTTCTGGCTCTTCTGGGCCGGTCTGCTCGCCTCCTGCCTCGCGTTCATCGTCCCCATGGTCTATCACTGGATCGTTGACCGTAAGGGCTGAGTCCCTGGTATGAGCGAAAGGGGGCCGATGCGATGATTCGCATCGGCCCCCTTTCGGTGTTCATTCCCTGCCGCGACAGAATCCCATGATCGCCGAGGCGGCTTCCTCGGGACGCTCATAGTGCACCAAGTGCCCCACACCGGAGAGCTCGACGAACTGTGCACACGCCAACTCCGATGCGAATTCGCGAGTTGCCGGGATCGGGGCGATGGCGTCCTTGTCTCCGGCGATGACGAGCATGGGCATCCTCAGGTCGCCGGCCACCTCGGTGACGGTGTGGGCGACCGAAACCTCGAAGGCCGCTGCCAGCGAATCCCGATCGCTGAAGGTGGAGAAATGCCGAGCATGCTGATCGTGGATATAGCGGCGCAGACCGCGGTCACTGGTGGTGGCCATGACCTCACTCATCGCCCGCACGATGATCGGATTGGCCAGCAGCTGGTGACCGATCGTCTCCGGCAGCTGGGCTCCGAGGTTGTAGTAGAGACGGGTCAGAGCCGTCAGCACTTTGGCGGAGCCCTCGAGCGCCGGTGTCGTGATCGGGTTGATGAGGATGAGCTCACCGACAGTCGCCGGTCGGCGCGCAGCCATATGTGCGACCAGAATCGAGCCGAAGGAGTGGCCGAGAACGATCGGCGCGGCCTGCCAACGCGAAGCCACCTCTGCGATGAGCCCGACGAGATGATCGCAGTAGCTGTCAAGACTCAGACCTGCCGACAGTGGTGGCGTGAGGCCGAATCCGGGAAGATCGCCGACGATGACATCGCGATCACGGATCGCCCCTGCCATGAGGTCCATTCCGTGGTGGTCGCCGCGGAATCCGTGGACCATGAGCACAGGACGCGCGGTCGATCCCGAGGAGTGCACCCACACGGCGGTTGGGTGACCGTCGACGGTGAAGTCGGTGCGCTCAGGAGCAGGGAGGCTCACTTCGTCGAGACAGTGCTGCTCGCGCGCCGGGGCACAACGACGACAGGCACCGGCAGCACACGCAGAAGTCGCCTGGCACGCGCACCGATGAAGACGCGTCCGCCTCGGCCGAGTCTGCTCGAACCGATGAATGCGATCTCGCCAGGTTGGAAGTCCACGTTCGCGGCCGCGTCTTCGATGTCGGCTCCGGCCTGAGACTTGACGACGGCCCGGCCCGACTCGAACATCTCGGCCGCGCGGCCGGCCAACACCGCTCCCCCGTATTCCTCGGCGAATTCCTGAATCTCCACGGTATCGTCCTCGCCGAGCCCGTCGTTCTCGATCAGCGACAGCAGCCGCAGATCCACGTCGAGGGCCGCGGCTGACTGCACGGCGGCACCGATGAGCGCCGCGGCTCCGGGGCGTGCGCCGAAGAGCGTGGTGATTCGAGAGACGGGACCGATGTCCGAGTTGCCTGCAGGAGCCAGGACCACCGGGACCACTGAGGAATGGAGCAACGAGGTCGCGACGGTCCCGATGCGGAATGAGCGCATCAGCGTCGTGGCTCGAGCACCGATGACTATGCCGAGTGCACCTTCGGTCTCGGCGACCTCCATCAGACCTTTGGACTCATTGGACGAGGTGTGGATGACACCGCGGGCCGTGACGTCATCGGGCACCAGCGCCAGTGCCTCGTCGAGCCAGTCTTCGAGCTGCTGCGAGACGATCCCGGTGCCGTCCTGCGGAATCGAATTGCCTGCCGTGAAGGTCGATGACTCCGGACGTACGATCGTCACAATGAGTTCGATCCCAGCAGAACGTGCCAATGAGATGGCCAGAGCGATGGCGTCGCGTCCACGATCGGTGGCGATGTATCCGACGACCAGTCGTCGAGGGGTGGCAGCAGGCTGTGACATTGTCTTCTCCCAGTAAGTCGCGAGTCTGAGAAGATTCTACGTCGGCAGCTCAGCATTCTTCGACCTCACATCCCGAGCCCGATGGAAAGGTGCTCCACGTGACGGTGCGCATCGATGACCGGACCGAATAACCCACGATTCTCATTAGTCACAATAAAGTTCAGAAAGAATGAACAAAACCTACACACAGTTCTTCACCTGTGATAAATTCGACAGTGCAATTACGGATTCGCACAAACCCCAGAATTGCAACAGCCCATCTTGAGCGCTGACGCCGCTCAAACGAGATCCACGACCAAGAAGGGAGCGCAGAACTATGCCGAAACTTATCGCATTTCCGAAGCCCCAGCACTGCTGGACCGGGAACACTGCCTGCTTGATTGGCGGACAAGGGCTCGTCGGCTGAATTTCAGCCGCATCTTACGTCTTTCTCCACCGGTCATCTGAACGCCGGTACTTCCTCTGCCGCTAGATTACCCAGGTCATACCGCTGTGTCGCCACCGTTGGCGCCCACACGGTGCAAGCACGCCTGAGGTGGCCTCGCCCAGGACACCGTTGTTCACCAGGTGCGTTCATTCATGAACACCACCGACCTTTGGGGCCTTGATCCACTATCCGATTGAGCCTGCCTGTGGGCTGCTGCCGCCAATTCATCTGATTCCCACCAAGGCTCAGCTGATTGCGGACATCGATCCGTGAGTTCATTTCCCAGAAGTCGCTTTCATTCGAGTCTTCGGGCCTTTCTTCAGCTCATTGTCCTCGAACATTTCCACTAACCCTCATTTGGGCATTCCCCCTGCCCGAAAACATTAAGGAATCATTTTGTCCACGGCATTTCCAATCACATATCCACGGCGTGTGGCACTGAACACCGGGCTCAAGTTGATCCAATGGGCCCGCCGTCCGACTGCCGCCGCAAAGGATCGCAAGCAGGTCACTCTTCGCGACCGTCGTCGGGCGCAGCTTCGCAGACACGCTCGCGATGAACGGGTGAAGGAGCAGCGCGAACGCGACGTCGCGAAGTACCTCTACTATGTTCGGCCCATGATCTGATGTCCGGTGGCCGGGACCGGGAGTTCACTTGGTCCCGGCCAGCGTCAGATTCCCTGTTCCCGCCACCGGCTAACCACACGAGTGTGGCCAGCGTCACTCTCCGCCGATTTGTCGTCCCGCGCGCACCTGAGTAATATTGATCGAGCAAGCGGGGGTATGGCGCAGTTGGTAGCGCGTCTCCATGGCATGGAGAAGGTCAGGGGTTCGAATCCCCTTACCTCCACCGCATGAAGGGCCTGGTCTCATCACAATGAGGCCGGGCCCATCTTCGTATGCGTGGCTCGTATGCGAAGTTGCCGTCAGCGACCCGCTTCGAGGTCGAGCAGTCTCCGCTTCTTCTCTTCACCCCAGGCATAGCCGGTCAGCGCCCCATTCGCTCCGATCACACGGTGGCAGGGAACGATGATGCTGATCGGATTCCGACCATTGGCGGCTCCCACTGCGCGCGCCGCTGTCGGTCTGCTGATCCACGCAGCGAGTTCCCCGTATCCGGCGGTGACGCCGTAGGGAATCGTTGTCAGCGCCTGCCAGACTTCGCGTTGGAATTCGGTGCCTTTCGGGGCCAATGGAATGTCGAATGCGACGCGGGTTCCCGCGAAGTACTCGGCGAGCTGCTCCCCCGTCGCTGCGAACACCGTGAGTCCGTCGTCGAGGACCGGTTCGGCATCGCCTGACAGTGCCAGTCGCTTAAGAATCCGATCGAAATCATCAAGGTAGAGCCCGGTCAGGTGATCGCCGTCGGAGGTGAGAAGAATCCTCCCCAGCGCCGAGTCGATGATCGAATATCGCGCTGCGTTCGCCGTGGGCTGGGTCAGTGTCATCGTCATTGTGTTCTCCGTTCCTGATTCGCGGTGCTGTTCCTGATTCGCTGTGCTGATCATGGTTGTGGCTGGGAGTGATGGGCCCACAGCAGATGGGTGACGTAGGACCTCCAGGGTCGGGCACGGTCCGACTGGTGGGTCCAGGCGGTCATGTCTGTGTCTGAACCGTTGAGCTCCTCCATAGCCTTCCTGACTCCGAGGTCCGAACTGAGAAGGACATCGGGGTCTCCCAGCGCACGCATCCGAATGTAGCCAAGACTCCACGGACCGATTCCGGGGATGGCGAGCAGGCTGTCGTTGACCTCAGTCCGGTCGCATCCCGGCCCCAGATCGATCGAGCCGTCGGCCAGGTGTGCGCTCAGCGCTCGAAGGGTGGCGATCCTGCGACCGGGCAGCGCCCAATGCTCGTCGGGGATCTCTGCGATTGCTGTTGCGGTGGGAAACACTCGGTCGACAGTGCCGGCCCTCAGCTCATCCGGCAGCACCTGACCATAGGCGGTCACCAGGCGGGTCAGATGAGTCTGCGCGGCGCTGACCGAGATCTGCTGGCCCAGGACCGTTCGAATTGCGAGTTCGACGGGGTCGCCTGTTCCTGGGGAGCGGATGCCCGGGTACCTGTCGATGAGCGCGGAGAGCCCTGCCTCGGTCAGTGTCGCTCGCACCGCGATGGGGTCCGCGTCGAGGTCGAGGATTCGCCTGGCCCTGGCGACCGCGCTTCCCAGGTCGCGGGTATCGGCTAAACCGAGGTGGCACTCGATGTAGTCACCGGCACCCGGTGTCAGGGTCAGGACGGCAGGTCCGTGCGCTAGGCGCAGCGAACGGGTGTAGCGATCGCCGCTGACATCCTCAACCCCGGGAATCGCACGCACACTCAGATACCTGAACAGGTGAGCATGGTCGAACGGCGGCCGGTAGGCGAGGCGGACAGTGATGTCCTGACCGGTGTGCGCCTCCCCGGAGCTGCTGCGCAGATCCCGCGGAGTCGACGAATACACGGCTCGGAAGGTGTCGTTGAATTGTCGAATGCTCGAGAATCCGGCGGCGAAGGCGATCTCGCTCATCGACAAGGTCGTCGATTCGACCAGCGTTCGAGCAGTCCTGACGCGTTCGGTGCGGGCGATGGCAAGCGGCCCGACGCCGATCTCGGACTGCAGCACTCGTCCCAGCTGCCGTGGGCTGTATCCCAATGCCGAGGCGAGGCCGGAGATCCCCGCCCGGTCGACGAGACCATCTTGGATGAGTCTCATGGCCCGGGCGGTGACATCGGCTCGACTATCCCACTCAGGCGAATTCGGGCTGGCATCGGGTCGGCACCGTTTGCAGGCTCGGAATCCGGCATCCGCCGCTGCCGCTGCAGTCTGGTAGAAGCCGACGTTCTTGCGCAGCGGAGTTCTCGCCGGACAGGACGGACGACAGAAGATGCCCGTTGAATGAACCGCGGTGAAGAACATTCCGTCGAAGCGTCTGTCGCGTCCGGCCACTGCCTGGTAGCACTGATCTGTGGTGAGCATGTGACTATTCTGCTCGCCCGAGAGCGACAATACTAGCGGTTTTCGGACACGGCGGTGTCCGGCAGGATTCGTGGGACCAGACGGACGAGGAGGAGCATGAAGACAAGCTCGACAATCGTCTGCGCGACGACGGTCGAGGGACCGATGCCATCTGCAGTCATGGCGCGCACGATCGGGAGCATGACCAGCGAATTGCGGGTGACCGCGGTGAAGACGAGGCTCCTCCCCTGGCCCACGCTCAGAGGCAGCACCCGAGCCAGGATCGCGCCGAGGCAGGTCATGATGATCGCGAACACGACGAATGTCGCTACGGCACCACCGAGATCCGACAGATGCGAAGCGATCAGGGGCACCTGCGCCGCGGCGATCACAGCCAGGGTGAGCATCATCATTGGCACCATCGACCCCGAGACACTCTGGACGCAGCGATCCGCGACCGTCGACCTCCGAGACAGCAGACGCACGACGACTGAGGTACCCAGCGGCAGGAGGATGAAGATGACGAGGGCGGCGATGAAGGGCCCCGGCGCGATCGGTCCGACTGCTGTGGTGCCGAGAATGATCCACAGGTAGACCGGCAGGAGGATGATCTGGACGAGCATGAGCACCGGCGTCAGTGCCAGCAGACTTACGTGATCGCCGCCTGCCGATCTGGTGAAGACGAGGACGTAGTCGATGCAGGGGGTGAGGAGAACGATGAGGACTGGCAGGATGATGGGCTGAGCAGGAGGCATGATGGCATAGAGGCCGGCGACGATCAGCGGGACGATCAGGAAGTTGACGAGGGTGACTGCGCCCAGGAACTTCATGTCCGTGAAGGAAACACGGACGGCATCGAACGGGATGTCGAGGAATGTCACGAACAGGAGCGCGATGAGGCAGGGCGTGATCGCAGTGGTGGCGAGCGATGATGCTACCGGCTGGCCCAGCCCGATGAGAGCGCCTGTGACTATGGCGATGAGGTACCAGAGGACCTGATGTCTGGTCAGTGAAGCGAGCACGCGGGGGCAGTCAGCCGTTCTCGGGCCAGTAGTAGCTGTCAGGCAGCGCCCTTTTGCCGAAGATGGACTGGCCGACACGAACGCAGTTCGCTCCTTCTTCGATGGCCACTTCGTAGTCCCCTGACATGCCCATTGAGAGTTTCCCTGCGCCGATCAGCTCGGGGTCGGTCTCCTGCGCTTGGTCCCGCAGAGCGCGCAGACTCTGGAAGCAGGTGCGGACACGATCGAGGTCGGAGGAGAACACCGCGAGAGTCATCAGGCCCTGCACGTTCAGGGTCGGGAACTGCGGCAGTTCTCGCAGGAAGTTCAGGAGTTCTTCAGGCGGCATCCCGAACTTCGACTCTTCTGCCGAGGTGTTGACCTGAACGTAGACGTCCAGGCTGCGACCCGCCGCTTCGAGACGTCGGTCGAGAGCAGCTGCGACCTTCAGCCGGTCCAGAGCCTGGAACTCGGAGGCGAACTTCGCGACCTCACGTGCCTTGTTCGACTGCAGATGACCGATCACGGCCCAGTCGATGTCCAAGTCAGACATCTCGGCCGACTTCCGGAAGGCCTCCTGGACCTTGTTCTCGCCGAGCTTGTGGCAGCCGGCGGCAACAGCTTCTCGGATCCTCTCCTGAGGAACCGTCTTGCTCACCGGCAGCAGTTCGATCTCAGAGGAGTCGCGGCCGGCCCGTACAGCCGCGGTTTCGATGCGCCGATTCACCTCGGCGATGTTGATCCGGAAGTCCTCAGCAGTCGTCGCAGTCGCATACTGTCCGTTGTGGTTGGGCCCCTCGTTCGCGGCCTGGTCCTCGTCCATGTCCTCATGGTACCCAGACCGTCTCAGGCGACTATCCGCGCTCGTCCGGCCGGGACACGGTCAGTGGACTTCAGAGCGTCGTCCCAGGCGGCGGCGAGGCGGGGGCCGACCTCATCCAATTGAGCCTCGGAGACGGTGTATGGCAGCCGGACCCACCGGTCCAGGCCTCCGGCGGGGGCGAAATTGGGTCCGGAGACCAACCCGAGCCCGTGTTTTCTCGCAGCGACGGCAAGGGCACCGGAACGGTCCTCGGGCAGGCGGCACCACAGCGCCATGCCTCCGCTGGGCACGACGACCTGCCAGGTCGGAAGATGAGCGCGCACCTGCGCGGCGAGATTGTCCCTGGCCGCGCGCAGCTTGTCGCGGTATGCGCCGACGATTGTGTCATGGTCACGCATGAGTTCGACGGCGACAAGCTGTTCAAGCACGGGAGCGCCGAGGTCGAGGCTCAGACGCGTGGACGCCATCGCCTCGATGCGGTGGGCCGGAATTCGCAGCCACCCGACGCGCAGACCGCCCCAGTAGATCTTGCTGGTGCTTCCTGCCGTGATCGAGTCGGGGACGAAGGCCGCCATCGGCGTGGGTGTCGGATCGCCATCGAGCCCCAGCTCGACCAAGGACTCGTCGAAGATCGGCACCATGGAGTTGCGCCGAAGCATGGATGCGAGTTCGGGGCGCTGCTCTTCGGGCAGAAGCGCCCCGGTGGGGTTATGGAAGTCGGGGATCAGGTAGGCCGATCGCACACGGGTCTGGCGTGCGATGTGGTCCATAGCCTCGATGTCCCAATGGTGTCCGGCCGGGCCCACTTCGAGCGGATAGGGAATCAGGGAGGCACCGGCACCTTCCAGGGTCGCGATCGCGTTCGGGTAGGTCGGACTCTCAATGAGCACCCGGCCTCGACCCTCGTTGAGTGCACGCACGGCGATGGCCACGGCGCCGAAGGCTCCCGAGGTGATGAGGATCTGATCCGGATCGGTGCGGACACCGCGAGCGGTGTAGCTCTCGGCGATGAGTTCCCTGAGAACCGGGAGCCCCGAAGGATAGTACCCGGTACCGGGCAGATAGGCGTGGATCTGCGTGACCGCGCGTTCGTAGGCTCCCAACAGCCATGGCGGCGCCACCGAGGCGGTGCAGGTGAGGTCGATCTCCGCCTCGTCGGCTCCGGCCGGGGTCAGGAGATGATCGATGCGACCGCCCGGGACTTCCGGCATCTGGACCACGCTTCCGGAACCGCGCCGGGTGAGGACGAACCCCTGTTCGCGCAGCTTCGCAAAGGCGCGGGTGGTCGTCGTCCGAGACAGGCCAGTCGCGGCTGCGACCTCACGCTCACTGGGCAGCCTGGCCCCGACCGGGATGCGGCCGTCGCCGATGGCGCGCGAGATCCCTGCCGTCAGCGAATCATAGGCTGGTCCTGGCCACGGCCCGGTGCCGATGATGCCTGCCAACCTGGGACCGCTCATGACTGCCGTGCTCATGCCAACCTCGCTGTGTCGATGCCTCGTCCACCCGACCGGTGGCGATATGACCACTTTCTTCCAATTGGCTATTTTTTACAAGGCCAGTTCGAGACAAGATGGTGATATCAGTCAGAACGAACCGGAAAGACCTACGATGTCATCAACACCTGTGCCGAAGCGCGAACTCGCGAATATCGGCCCGATCCAGCAGCTCAAGAGCGGTCGACTCCCCCGTCGACTGCCGCAGCTGCTCCTCGGCCTCTACCTCTACGGCGCATCGATGGCCATGATCGTGACATCCGGGCTGGGCATGATGCCCTGGGACGTACTCCATTCGGGCATCATCAAGCACCTGCCGCTGACCTTCGGCACCATCGTCACGATCACGTCCTTCCTCGTCCTCCTCACCTGGATTCCGCTCAAGCAGCAGCCAGGACTCGGGACGCTGCTCAATGCCCTCCTCATCGGACCCTTTCTCGATCTGACGCGGCTCTTCCTGCCCCGACCGGAGGAACTGTGGTGGAATATCGCACTCCTCGTCGGCGGCATCATCCTCAACGGCATCGCCTCGGCGATGTACATCGGCTCGCAGTTCGGCCCCGGCCCCCGTGACGGCCTGATGACAGGCCTGTCGCGAGTCACCGGCAAGTCGATCCGACTGGTGCGCACCCTCATCGAGGTCAGTGTGGTCATCGTCGGCTGGCTGCTCGGCGGCGTCTTCGGCATCGGCACCGCGCTCTACGCTCTGGGAATCGGACCGATCACGCAGTTCCTCCTGCCCACATTCACCGTCGAGCTCCGGCCGCGGCCCCGGCCTCACGCCAAGGGCTGAGCAGGACTTCGCACCTAAGGTCGAGGAGCCTCAGAACGTCGAATCACTCCATCGTGTCAAGAATGTCGACGAGATCTTCGAAGGCCGTGAGCGGATTGACGATCGCGAACCTGGCATTGGGCCGCCCCTGGTGCGAGCTGGGTACGACGAAGGCCCGCTGGTCTTCCAGCAGTCGGTCCGACCACTGCTGATAGTCCTCACGGGACCAGTCGGCACGTTCGAAGACGACGACCGAGAGTTCGGGCTCGCGGACGAGTTTGAGATTCGGACGCTTCTTGATCTCTGTGCCGATCTGCATCGCCAGTTCGATCGAATGGCCGATGGCTTCGCGATAGGTCTCGGCACCGTAGCTGGCCAGGGAATACCATAACGGCAGGCCCCGAGGCCTCCGGGTCAGTTGGATGGCGTAGTCCGAAGGACTCCACTCCTCAGCGTCGGTGAGGGTATCGAGATATTCGGCGCGCTGGGTGTGCGCTCGCCGCCCCAAGGTCGGGTCGCGGTAGATGAGCGCGCAGGCGTCGAACGGGGCGAAGAGCCACTTGTGCGGATCGACGATGACCGAGTCGGCGGATTCGACGCCGGCGAACTTGTGCCGGGCCAGGGGTGAGAGCATCGCAGCCAGCCCATAGGCCCCGTCGACGTGGAGCCAGAAGTTGAAGTCATCCTTGAGCGCCGCAATTCCGGCGATATCGTCGATGGTGCCGAAGTTCGTCGTCCCCGAGGTCGCGACCACAGCGATGACGGCATCGCCGTGTTCTTCAAGCGCAGCCCGGACGCCGTCGGGACGCAGAATGCCGTCGTCCCCGGTAGGAACTGGCTCTACATCGACGTCCATCACGGCTGCTGCCGAGGCGACCGAGGAATGTGCTTCGGCGCTGCACACGATGACCCAGCGCCCCGGCTTCTCTTCGCCGAGCGCGGCCTTGCGCGCATCACGTGCCGCCACCAGTGCTGACAGGTTGCCGATCGTGCCTCCCTGAACGAAGACGCCGCCGGAGCTCGTCGGCAGCCCGAACTCACCGGCCAGCCAGGACAGGACCTCGTTCTCGGCATGGACGACGCCTGCCCCCTCGAGCCACGAGCCTCCGTAGAGCGCGCTGGCGGAGACCACAAGGTCGAACGCCACGGCCGCCTTCGTCGGCGCGCTCGGAATGAAGGACAGGTATTTCGGGTGGTCAGTTGTGATGCAGGCGGGAGCGAAGATGTGCTCGAAGATCGCCAGCGCGCGAGATGACCCGACACCATCCTCGGTGATGGTCGGTCCGGCCAGTCGCTTGAGTTCGGTCTCGGTCGTCGGGTGATCAAGTGGAGTGTCGACGGCCAAGGTGCGCCGACGCGAGTAGTCCAGGACGAGGTTGACGAGGTTTCGGGTCTCGTCGGATACGACGTGCATGCGTGAATGGAGATTGTCGTTCATGGGCCCCTCCGATGTGGGAACAGTGTCATCAGGCGATCGATTCATCCCTTCGAGAATATCCGCTCCCCTCTGATCACGGCGGTCTCCAGTGCACGAACATGGCAACCGCTGCGGACAATGTCACTCGCAAGTATTGATTTATCACCAGCATTACTTGCGATCTGCGCAAAGAGCAGATAGATTGGCGGCCATGACGGATCGCAGCGCAGCCGGTGTCGACGGAGCTGGTGTCCACGGCGCCGGCGTCACAGCCCAACGGGCCAAAGAGGCACTGCGCACCAGCGATCTGTCTCAACGACATGTGGCCGCGAGCATAGGAATCGATGAGACGAAGCTGTCGAAGTCTCTTTCTGGCCGACGCAGATTCGGCACCGAAGAGCTCCTCGCTCTGGCCACCGCTACCGGGGTGACGGTCAGCTGGCTGCTCGGCGACGAATCGCAGGTGTCCGCGACTCCCCTGCGGTACCAACCAGGCATTGACCGGAGTCCTGGGCCACACCCGGGCTCCTCGCCGCGCAGGCTCATCGTCGAAACGGCATGGGATCTGTTCGCCCGCCATGGTTATGAGACGGTGCGAATCGCGGACATCGCGGACGCCGCTGGGATCTCGAATGCGAGCATTCACTATTACTTCGATGGGAAGTCTGATCTCTTCGACGCAACACTCGACTATTCGGTCAAGCTCGCCTTCGACCGTCAGATCGCCTGGCTCGACAAGATTCCCAACCCCCATCGCCGGCTCGAACGTCTGCTCGAACTTCAGTCGCCCATCGGCCGCACCTCACGCAGCGAGTGGTCGATCTGGCTCCAGACCTGGGCTCGGCTCGGTCTCGAAGATGCCCATACCTCTGACTATCCGGCTCACTACGAACGCTGGTCGCACACCGTGCGCTCCACCATCGAAGCCGGTCAGTCCGACGGGCTCTTCCGCTCTGGCGACAGCGAGGCCATGGCCGATGAGCTGACCTCGCTGCTCGACGGTCTCGGGGTCAAGGTCCTCACCGGAATCATGGACGTGGCAACCTTCCGCCGTCGACTCTCCAGTTACCTCAAACGCGCAATCGTCAACACCAACCCTGATGAGGAGTCATCATGAATCGCAAGGTCATACTCACCTGTGCCGTCACCGGCGCCGGCGATACAGCGAACAAGAGCGAGCACGTACCCGTCACACCGCAGGAGATCGCCGATGATGCGATCGCGGCTGCTCGTGCCGGTGCGTCCGTTGTCCACATCCACGTCCGCGACCTCGAGACCAAGCAGGGTTCCCGAGAGGTCACCCACTACCGCGAGGTCGTGCGCCTGATACGTGCCTCCGACGTCGATCCCGTCATCAACCTCACCGCAGGAATGGGTGGAGATCTCGTCGTCGATCCCCAGGATCCGACCACTCACATGCCGGGCACGGACCTCGTCAACGCCCTCGAACGCCTTCCCCACGTCGAAGAGCTGCTGCCCGAGATCTGCACCCTCGACTGCGGTTCCCTGAACTTCGGCGACGGATCGAATATCTATGTGTCCACTCCTGACATGCTGCGTGAGGGCTCGAAGAAGATCCAGACGCTGGGCGTTCGGCCCGAGCTCGAGATCTTCGACACCGGAAACCTGTGGTTCGCCAATGTGCTCGTCGAAGAGGGCCTCATCGATCCTCCGCCGCTCTACCAGCTGTGCATGGGAGTCCCCTACGGAGCACCGGTCGATGCCGGGCTCCTGACTGCGATGGTGAACATGCTGCCGACCGGTGCGCAGTTCACCTCTTTCGCCATCGGCCGCAATCAGCTGCCGTGGGTTGCCCAATCCGTTCTCGCCGGAGGCCATGCCCGGGTCGGGCTTGAAGACAATCTGTACCTGGCAAAGGGGGTCAAGGCCACCAACACTTCGCTGACCGAACGCGCTGTCGACATCATCGAGGGCCTCGGCGCAGAGGTCGCCACACCCGACGAGGCCCGCGACATCCTCGATCTGCGGGTGCAGGCGCCGGTTGTGACGGGACTCGACCTGTGAGCGCGGCTGTGACTGCCCAGTCCTACCCTGACGTCGCATCCATCACCACGGTCACCTGCATCGGAGCCGGCACCATAGGCGGCGGTTGGGCCGCCTACTTCCTGGCTCAGGGATACACGGTCAGAGTCTGGGACCCGGCACCGGATGCGGCTGAGAAGCTCACCCGCCTCATCGATGCGGCCTGGCCCGCGTTGGCCGAACTCGACATGGTCGCAGGCGCGGACCGACATGCTTGGACGGTGCACACGGACCTCGCCGAGGCTGTAGCGGGGACCGGCTTCGTTCAGGAGTCGGCTCCGGAGGACCTCGAGCTCAAACGCAGCCTCCTAGCCAGCATCGATGCCGTCTGTGACGAACACGTCGTCATCGGCTCATCCACCTCCGGCTACAGCATGACCGAGATGGCGGTCGACGCCAGACATCCCGAGCGCCTCGTCGTCGGGCATCCATTCAACCCGCCCTATCTCATCCCACTCGTCGAGGTCGTCGGCGGAGAGTCCACTGCCGTTGCGGCCGTCGACTGGGCGGCCGAGTTCTACACCCGTATCGGGAAATCCGTGATCAGAATGGACCACGAGGTTCCCGGGTTCATCGCCAATCGGCTCCAGGAGGCGCAATGGCGAGAGGCTCTGCACATGATCGACCATGGTGAAGCCACGGTGGAGCAGATCGACAGGTCGATCACCGATGGTCCCGGCCTGCGATGGCCGTTCCAAGGGCCGATGCTCACCTTCCATCTGGCCGGCGGTGAGGGCGGGATGGCACATATGCTCGACCACTTCGGTCCCTCGCTGAAATCGCCCTGGACCCGTTTGGATGCTCCAGAGCTCACACAGAAGCTCCGTGATGATGTCGTGGCCGGCTGTGAAGTGGCCAGTGGTGACAAGACGATTCCTGATCTCATCGCCACACGCGACGCAGGCATCATCGCCTTGCGCAGGCTCACGGCCGAGCTCGAAGCCGCGGACGGAACACAGCGGCGGATAACCTCGGCGGATGCTTCCGAAGCAGAAAGAATGTCTGCGGAGACCGAACTGAGCGGTCAACCAGAACCACGGAGCCAATCGCAGCCGATCGAACTCGGCACCTATCGAACCCAGGTGATTTCAGACTGGATTGACTACAACGGCCACATGTCGGAAGCCTTCTATGTTCTGATCTTCGGTTTCGCCACGGATCAGGTGATGGACCAGGTCGGACTCGGCCAGGAACATCGTGAGGCACACTCCACCTCGCTCTACACCGTAGAATCCCACATCCGCTACCTCGACGAGGTCGGGCTCGGCGCGCAGGTGGAGGTCATACCCACCCTTGTATCCGCAGGGTCGAAGAAGATGCACCTGGCCTACGAGATGAGAGCCGCTGGGCAGCTCGTCGCGACCGAGGAGATCATTGCTGTGCACGTGGACCAGAGTTCGGGCGCGGCCGCCCCGTTTCCCAACGGCGTGTTGGAACGCCTCAGGATGATCGCGCATGCATCTCCTGACTGGGTGGGACGGAAACTGGGATGAGACCGAGACAGGCTGAGTCATCAGGCTGTCAGGATTCGAGAAGTCACGCGTGTGCCCGGAGACTATCCTGGTGATCATGAGCACGAAGAGGAACACTCCCACAGCCATCACATTCTCCACGCAGCTGGAAATCATCAACAGCAGGCCGATCCTGCGCCTGCCCGCCGATGCCAGTGCGGACCTGCCCTCCCGTGGTCAGGTCGCCGCGCATGGGCAGGTGGGCGGGGTCGACGTCACTACGGTGGTCGAACCCGACGGAATGCGCGGACATTGGATCAACGTCACCGATGAGCTGTCTGCAAAGTTGGGTGCAGACCATGCCGACACCGTGGACGTGTCATTGACTCCGACGAAGGAATGGCCGGAGACCTCGATCCCCGCTGACTTCGCCGCAGCGCTTGTGGACGCAGCCGATCTGACCGAAGTATGGGCTGGGCTGACGCCGATGGCGCGGTGGGAGTGGGTGCGATGGATCCAAGCGACGAAGAACGCCGACACCCGCGCACGCCGTGTGGAAGTCGCGATCTCGAAGCTGGAGTCGGGGAAACGACGCCCCTGCTGCTTCGATCTGTCCTCCTGCACCGATCCTGAGCTGGCGAAGAGCGGGAAGCTCCTCGGCATCTCCTGACACCCTCTTTTGTCTGACCTGTCAGCAACACTGCATCCTCGGCACTGCGGCGATAACTGCCGGGACCGGGATCAGCGGTGCTGGAATCGATGAAGTTGCCGGGATAATCGACGAAATCGTCCCAGACGGATCGTCCGCGACCGCCTGTGGTCCTCGCACCTTCGACCTGGAAAGCGACCGTGGCTGCAGAGAGCAGCAGTCAGCGCAATGCCGGTGGGGTGAATTCCGGTAGTCCCTGCCGTTATCAGAATATGCCATGGATGGGGGCTTGCCGCAAGGCCCTGGTCAGGGGGAACAATGGGGTCTTCACTCTTTCAGACAAAGGATTCCGGATGCCCTCGACCGTCTTCAATCTGCCCTCCCGACTCTCTGCCAAGGACACGCCTGAACTCATCTCAGCCGATGACGCCCATTTTGCTCGGATCTCCGGTCGCATCGACAGCGAGCTTGCCGCCGTCGAGTCCCGACTCGCTGACCTCCGTCGTGCCCCTGGGGGTTCCGGCGAAGCCGCACTGGACCGCGATTCCGCCATTCATCGCCTGTCCTCCGAACTGAGTCTGCTGCACCGCTTCGCCCTTGACATATGCCTGGGGCGCATGGTGTTCGCTGATACCGGTGAGATCGTCTACATCGGTCGGACGGGGCTGCGAGATGAAGACGGCCACAACCTGCTCATCGATTGGCGGGCGCCCCTGGCCGAACCGTTCTTCGCGGCCACCCTCGCCTCTCCGATGGGACTGTCAACACGGCGCCGCTACCGGTGGTCGAACGGACGGATCACTGACTATTGGGACGAAAGATTCACGTCGGCGAGCGTCGAGGAGAGCGCGGCCCTCGACGATCAGGCTGCGTTCATCGCCTCTCTGGGGGCCAGCCGATCGACCAAGATGCACGATGTCCTTTCCACCATCCAGGCCGACCAGGACTCGATCATCCGCGCCCCGGCCGACTCACCGCTGGTCGTCGACGGTGGGCCGGGAACCGGGAAGACGGTGGTCGCCCTGCACCGTGCCGCCTACCTCCTCTATTCCGATCCCAGCATCGCCAGCAGTGGCGGCCTGCTCTTCGTCGGCCCCAATCCCGCGTATCTGTCCTATGTCGACGACGTGCTGCCGCGCCTCGGCGAGGACGGTGTGCGCCTCTGCACTTTGGACGACCTGGTCCCAGAGACTACTGCGGCCAATGACGACGAACGCGGCGCTCGCCTCAAAGGGAAGCTGAATCCCGGTGCAGTCATCGACCGTGCCGTGAGCATCTATGAGCAGGCTCCCACCACCGCCCTGACGATCGACACGGTGTGGGGTGATCTCACGGTCACTCCAGGCGACTGGGCAACGGCTTTCTCAGCGCACGATACGGACGTCGATCACAACACTGCGCGTGATCTGGTCTGGAACGAACTGCTGGACATTCTCACCGAGATCGTCGTCGAAGCCGATGAAGAGGCCGAACCAGACCAGGTCCGCGCCTTCATCGGACAGGACCCCGATCTTCGCGAGGTCCTGACAACCACTTGGCCGCTTCTCGACCCCTTGGACATCGCGGGTGATATCTGGACCGTCCCGGCCTACCTGAGTCTCGTCGCACCCGAGCTCAGCGACGAAGATGTGTCGTGGTTGCAGCGATCCGGAGCCAGAGATTGGACGAAGGCGGACATTCCATTCATCGACGCAGCCAGGCGTCGTATCGGTGATCCTGCTGATCTGAGCCAGAGACGTCGTGCCGAGGCGGAGGCGGCAGCCGAGCAGGACCGCATGGCCGATGTCGTTGCCGATCTCGTAGCCGCTGACGATAGTGAACTGATGCAGATGCAGATGCTCAAGGGCGAGGACCTACGCGGCGCGCTGGACAATCCCTCGGCTCGGGAGGACCTCGCGCCAGACCGTCTCGCGGGGCCCTACGGTCACATCATCGTCGACGAAGCGCAGGATCTCACCGATGCCCAGTGGCACATGCTCCTTGACCGGTGTCCGTCCAAGGGCTTCACCATCGTCGGTGACCCGGCACAGGCACGTCATGGCTTTCTCCAGACTTGGGACGAGCGGTTGAGGCACCTCGGCCTCAACGTCGAGGAAGTTCACCTCAGCATCAACTACCGCACCCCCGCTGAGGTGATGAGCGAAGCGGAACCCGTGATCCGAGAGGTCATCCCGCACGCCAATGTACCGCGTTCGGTTCGCCAGTCAGGTGTCCCAGTCCGTCGCATCCGCACAGACGGGGTACATTCCTTGATCAGTGCGTGGTTGGTCTCCCACAGCGAGGGAATCGTCTGTGTCATCACTATGGAACCGGACTCGTGGAGTGGGATCAGAGCTGAACGGGTCACCGTGATGGGGCCAGCTGAGGTCAAGGGACTGGAATTCGATTTCGTCATCCTCGTGGACCCGCAGGGCTTCGGCGCCGGTGTGCAGGGTGGGGTGGACCGGTATGTGTCAATGACCAGGGCGACGGCAGAGTTGGTCACCGCTGCCCACCAGCCCTCAGTCTGAGGATTCGGCCCGATCACCGGCGATGTTCCAGGCCATCCACACGAGGGGAACCTGCAGCGGCAGACGAGCCAGGGCGATCGTACGTCCCCGAGGATTGTGCCAGTGCTTCTTCACGGTGTAGATGTTGGCCGGAAAGACACCGACCATGAGCGCGGCAGAGGCCGATCCGCCCAGTCTGCGTGTGGCAGGCACAGCGAGCATCGTGGCGCAGACAAGTTCGGCCACACCACTGGCATAGGTCCAGACACGGGGATCGCCCAGTCGGGGCGGAACGATCGAGTCGAAGGTCTGGGGTCTGAGGAAGTGCGCGAGACCTGCGAGGCCCAGAATGCTGGTCATGGTCAATGTCTGCAGCTTCAACCCGCGACCACCTCTGCACCTCTGTGAGACCAAACTGTCTCTAGGAGACCAAGCCATCTCTGTGAAAAAAACCTGTGGAGCTTAGGGGAATCGAACCCCTGACCTTTTCATTGCGAACGAAACGCTCTACCAACTGAGCTAAAGCCCCTTCGGCTCTCACTCTACGCCGAAGCCCCCATGGTGCACAAAACGGTGAAGCTGAGCCTCTCACCCCAGTTGACTCTCTGTGACAGGCGGTACAGGGTGGAAGAAATTCCCTTTCGGAAGGACAGGCAATGGCTCAGGAATTCGGAACTGTCATCATAGGCGCAGGAATCGGCGGCGGAACAGCGGTCGAGGCACTCCGCGACGGCGGCTACACCGCGTCGATCGCTCTCATCGGCTCCGATCCGGCCGCACCCTACTACCGTCCGGATTTGTCCAAGAAGGTCATGCTCGAAGGATCAGACCCAGCCGAGTCGGCACTGCGCGGTGCGGACTGGTATCCCGCCCACGATGTGACGACGTTCTTCGGAACCACTGTCACTGAACTGGATGCGCAGAATCAGAGCATCACCCTCGACAATGGCGAGAGCCTCGTCTACGGTCAGGTCATCCTGGCCACAGGCTCCACTCCGCGCTCCTTGGACGTGCCCGGCGCCGATCTGGGCAACATCCACACCCTTCGCGACGCCGGTGACGCTGTGGCCATCCGTTCGCAGTTCGGTCAGGACAGTAAAGTTGTCATCATCGGCGGTGGCTGGGTCGGCCTCGAGGTCGCCGCGGCAGCGCAGAACGCCGGATGTGATGTCACCGTCGTCCTGCGTTCGACTCCCCCGTTGAAGTCGGCCCTCGGCACGGAGATCGGTGAGTACTTCGAAGAGCTCCACCGGTCCAACGGCATCGAGTTCGTCACCGAGGCTGACGCCACCGGCTTCTCGGGAACGAAGGCCGTGGAATCCGTCCAGACCAGTGCCGGTGACCTTCCTGCCGACCTGGTCGTCGTGGGAATCGGTGCAGACCCGACCATCGAACTGGCCGCTGCTGCGGGCCTGGAGACCGATGACGGCGTGATCGTCGATGAGCATATGCGCTCAAGCGATGCCAATATCCTCGCCATCGGCGACATTGCTGCAGCGCAGAACACACTGCTGAACCAGCGACTGCGCGTCGAACACTGGGACAACGCAGTGCGCCAGGCCGAAGTCGCCGCGTCCACCATCACCGGCGGGGACAAGGTCTACGACTGGGAACCGTACTTCTACACGGACCAATACGATCTCGGCATGGAATACGTGGGTCATGGCAGCAGTGACGACGATGTCGTCATTCGCGGCGACAGGTCGAGCGGCGAATACATCGTGTTCTGGACTCGCGGAGGTACCGTCACAGCGGCCATGAACGTCAACATCTGGGACGTCGGTGACGAGCTTCGGGCTCTCATCGGCAAGAGCGTCTCTGCCGCGCGCCTGCAGGACGAGTCGATCGAACTCGGCGCACTCTGAGTTCGGGTGCGTCCTGCCATGGAGTCGCTCTTCGCCGACGAGGCCTTCAACCGCCGCCCCCGCGTCATCGCACCGGGGGCAGTCTGGCTCCCAGGATTCCTCGACGAGGCGGCTCAAACCTGGATCATCAGACAGTACGCGAAGTGGCAGTCCGGGCCGGTGCCTGCTCATGCGACATCGATCGCCGGGCATCCGATGAGCGTGAGAACCATTGGCCTGGGATGGCATTGGCAGCCGGGCCGCTATGATCGCCACGCCCGCGATGTCAACGGTCAGCGGGTGCTCTCATTCCCGGACTGGATGACTCGTCTTGGTCGTCAGGTCGTCTCCACCGCCGCCGAGGTGGTTGCTGAGGATCCTGACTCCCCCGTTGACTCCAAGAGTCTCTGGGGTCTTGTGCCCGAAGAGTATTGTCCGGACGTGGCTCTGGTGAATTACTACGACGCTCGAGCGAAGATGGGAATGCACCAGGACAAGGACGAGTCCGATCCTGCTCCAGTCGTATCATTGTCGCTTGGTGATACGTGTGTCTTCCGGTTCGGCAACACCGTCACCCGTAACAAGCCCTATGAGGACATTCGTCTGGCCTCCGGCGATGCTTTCGTCTTCGGCGGGCCTGCCCGCTTCGCCTATCACGGGGTGACCTCCATCCGGGAGGCCACCGCGCCTGAATATGGTCGTCTGGACCACCTCGGCGGCGGCAGAATCAACATCACGTTGCGCACCACAGGCAGAGAATAGCCGGACGGGGTCCCGAACTCAACAGCTGGGACCCGACCGCTCAGGCCCCGGTCCTCGGCTGATCAGGAGAATCCGGGTCGTCGTCGACGACTCCCGCAGGTGGGCGCGCCAACCGATTCGGAGCGGTCTTTCGGTAGACGGGCTGTCCCGACAGCACACTGGCACGCGAGAGCGTGTTGCTGCCCACCGAGGACACGATGATCAGACACAGCACAGCAGCAGCGGCCATCAGCAGAGAGCCCCAGCTGAAGCCTTCCGAGTGAATGTCATAGACGTAGACCGCGACCACGATCAGAGGCATTCCCAAACCTGTAGCCGGGGAGAATACGTTGATCCGGGACAGCGCGTCGCGGACTCGGAACATCGCAAGCGCGGAGAACAGCATGAGCAGGGACCCGCTGATCCCGAAGACACCGACCAGGGTGGTTGCCACGGCATCATTCATCAGCGCAGCCCCCTGGTGAGGATCCGCGACAGTGCGATGGTAGCGAGAATGCCGACCATGGACGACAGGAAGATCGCGTCGAGGACGATCGACGAGGACACGAGGATGCCGAACATCGTGAGCATGCCGATGGCGGAGAAGTACATGAGATCGCTGACGATCGCGCGCGAGCCCAGGTCCTTGGCGGTGAGAACCCGGACGAGGCCCACAATGACGGCCGCGGCGAGGATGGTGATGCAGATGCTGACGACGATGGTCATGGGCGTTCTTCCTCCTGTTCAACCTCAGCGGAGCTGGCAGCCGGTCCGGACGGTGCCCGGCCCCTGGTCATTGCAAGCAGTCGTGACTCCATGTCATAGAGGCCTTCCATAGCTGCCTCCTCCGAATCCTCGAACAGGGCATGGACGAAGAGCACCGGCGGCTGTGTGGAGGTGCCCGCGGCGATGGCTGTGACCAATGTCCCCGGGGTGATCGTGATCGATGAGGCGAACAGGGTCACCTCGAGGTCGGTCACGCACCGCAGCGGGATCTCTACGATCATCGGCTGCGCGTACTGGCCGGGGCGCAATACTCGGGTGACGATTGTCACCGACCCGGTCACGATCGCCCAGCCGATATAACCCAGATAGGAGATGCCGTGAATGATGCGCATCATGGGGCCGTCACCGCCTCGATGTAGGCGCTGTGGTCAAGCAGCGCGGTCGCGGCGCGGGTGGTGATCTCCAGCAGCGGTTCGGGGTAGGCGAAGATCGCCACGGACATCGCGATCATGATCGTTCCCGGCACCAACAGGCGCGCAGGGATCCGGACGCTGTTCACGATGGGTTCGGCAGGAGCCCTGCCGGTCTCGGCTGAGTCCGGGCGGTAGGTCTGCATCGGCGGCCCCCAGAAGGTATTGCGCCACGTGCGTTGCAGCGCGAGCAGGCTGATGAGAGCTCCGAGGACGATCGCGGCAACCAGCCACCAACCCAGTGCACCCTCGCCGCCGGTCGCGGCCGTGATGAGTCCGACTTTGCCCCACAGGCCCGAGGTCGGCGGGAGCCCGATGAGGGAGAAGAGGCCGAGGATCATCAGGATCGTAGCCCATCTTTCTCGGCCGGCCAGCCCGGTCAGCTTCTTGAACGAACCGCTGCCGTAGGTCTGCTCGACCGCTCCCATGATGAGCAGCAGCCCCGACATCGTGATCATGTGATGGACCATGTAGAAGGCGCCGGCACCCAGCGCCGTCGAGGTCAGGAGCACCACACCGAGCAGAATATGTCCGACCCCACTCGTCATCTGGAAGGCGAGGACGTTGCGGACACGGTTCTGTCCGAACCCGGAGATGGAGCCGATGAGGATACTGGCGATGGCGATGGCGACGATGACGTTGACCCAGGCGGCGGGTTCGCCGTACACAGTGGTGTAGATCCGGTAGATCGCGTAGAGGGCGACCTTCGAGTGCAATCCCGAGAACAGCGACATCATTCCCGCCGAGGTGTTCGGGTAGCTGCGCACCAGCCAACCGTGGAACGGCGCACCGCCGGCCTTGATGATCAGCGCAAAGAGGACGACTCCGATGGCCAGTGCTCCCTGCCCAGTCGGCGCCCCCATCTGGGCGAGGATCGCGATGTTCACGGTGCCGGTGGCGCCGTAGACGAACCCGACACCGATGAGCAGGATGGTCGAGGTGAGCAGGTTGACCATGACGTACATGCGGCCCACACCGAGGCGGCGCCAGGTTCCGGTCACCGCCACCAGTGCGTAGGCCGGCAGCACCATGACTTCGATGAAGACGAAGAAGTTGAACAGGTCCCCGGTCAGTAGCGCACCGTAGACGCCGGTGAGCATCATCAGGATCAGAGCGGGAACGAACCGGTACTGGTCTTCACCGGTTGTGATGAGGAAGATGCAGCTGGCGATGGCGGTGACTGATGTCAGGACCAGCATCAGCGCGGTGAACGTATCCGAGACGAAGGGGATGGCCAGGCCGGGGACGTAGCCGCCGACGGAATGAGCGAGCACCGGCTGGCGATGGTGGACGAAGAGCAGCACGATGCCGGAGATGCCGACGAAGCTCGGAGCCGCCAGCAGCAGAACGCGGTCGAAGGTGCGGGAGGTGATGAGCACGCTCAGCGCGGAGAACAGGAGCGGGACTCCGATGAGCAGGAGCAGGAATGCTGGGTTCATGACTCTCGGGCCTCCCCTGTCTCCGGAGCCCGTTTCTGATCGTCATCGTGACCGAGCACAGCCAGAGCGAGCATGAAGATCGTCACCGTCAGGGTGATGACGATTGCCGTGAGGACGAAGGCCTGCGGCAGCGGATCCGCGGCCAGGCTCTGATCGCCCCGATCACTCAGAGGCTCGACTCGCCAGGCTCCGACTCCCGCAGACAGCAGGATGAAGTTCGCAGCATGGGAGATGAGAGTCAGCCCGAAGACACCTCTGACCATCGACCGCTGCATCATGAGGTACACCCCGCCTGCGGTCAGCACTCCGATTGTGATGGCTAGGACCATTTCGCATCCTCCTGCTCATCGGTCGGCGGCTGTTCGTTGGTCGGCGGCTGTTCCGCTGTCTCGCCGGTGGAACGTTCGGTGGGAGCATCACCGTGCAGGATATGAGTTGATGAGGCGCGCACCTTCGCATCCGGGTCGGCCACCTTCGATCGCCGGTCACGCGGTGGCCGCTCTCCCCTGATCGCGTCCAGCGGTCCGCTGAGCTCGCCGTAGAGGAGCTCATCGGCACGTTCCCGGGTGCGCTCGACATCGCGGCGGATGATGCCGTTGGTCAGCACATCGTCACCGGCCGGGGTGGCCGCGGAGTCGGAGACGCCGAGCAGATTGAAGGAGGCCAGGATGAGGCCGACCACTGCGATGTACACGCCGAGGTCGAACAGCATCGAGGTGGTGAAGTGCTGACCGAGAAGATACCCGTGTAGGGGTTCGAGGAAGGAGCCTGCGAAGATGAGCCCGATGAATCCTGTCACGACCGCTGTGGCCACACCGGAACCGATGAGGTACAGAGGTGCACGCGGCGGGCCGATGGCGCGATCCTTGGCCGTGGACATGTAGAGGAGGCCGATGATCGCAGATCCGACAAGCGCGGCGATGAAGCCGCCGCCGGGTTCATTGTGACCGCGCCAGAAGATCACGAGTGAAGTGATCGCCAGCAGTGGACCGAGGACTCTGATCGTCAGCTGCGGCGGGATTACGTTGGGCCAGGCCTCATGGACGGCGCGATAGGCGGTCGTGCCCCGAGGCCGGATGGAAATCCACGCCTGCCTCGGCGGTTCGGGAATGTTCTCCGCGGGTGGATCGATGAACTTGTCCTTGACCGTCGACATCACTGCGACGATAGCGATTCCGGCCATGCCGAGGACGGTGAGCTCACCGAGGGTGTCCAGAGCACGGAATTCGACGAGGATCGTGTTGACGATGTTGTTTCCACCGCTGATGTCGGGAGCGTTCTCGATGTAGTACAGACCGAGGTCTGACCGATCCCGACGCCCGTTGAGTGCCAGTGTCAGCATGGTGGCGGCAAGTCCGACGATGAGGGCGAAGATCACGCGGGTGGCCTGCAGGCGCTTCGGGTATCTCCAGAATGAACGTGGAAGTTTCTGCAGCACCAACATGATGACGATGATCGTCATCGCCTCGACCAGCAGCTGAGTCAGAGTGACGTCCGGAGCGCCGAGAGCCAGGATCTGGACAGTGGCGAGGATGCCGACTGCCGACAGAGCAACCACTGTGGTCAGACGGGAGTGGGAGCTGCAGACAACGAGCACGGCCACGGTGATGAGGACGAGGAGGACGATGTCGATGGGTCGCCACAGACCATCCTGCAGAGGCGGCAGGTCCGAATAGATGATCGGGACGGCCGAGAAGGCGAGAACGGCAAGACCACCCAGCGAGATGGCCAGGTAGGGGCCGGAGTTCATCGGAGTGACGAAGATGCTCAGGCCGCGACCGGCACGACGCAGAACCCACGTCAGACCGCTCATCACGTTGGCTCCGTCGAAGCCGAGGGTTGCTCGGTGGAAGAAGACGAAGACGCGGGAACGGTTGACGATGATGATCACGCCGATCGCGATGATCAGCAGCGAGGCTATCAATTCCTTATTCACTCCGTGCCAGAGGGCAAGGTGCACTGCTTCGGTTGCATCGGGAATGGCCGCTTGGACTGCCTGATCGAGCGGATTGTCGAAGACGAACAGGACGAAGCTCAGCGGAATCGAGGCGAGGATCGGCATCGCAGCGGCAACAAGCATGACGGGTGACCCGTGTCCCAGTCGCGCCTTCTCCACCGGTTTGCCGTCGATGAATGCCCCCCAGACAGTCTTCGCGCAGTAGGCGAAGGTGAGCACCGAGGCGGCGACGGCTACCAGCAGGGCCGCCCATCCGGTCCAGGCCGAACCGGGAGTGTCAGCGAATGCCGTGAAGAGGGATTCCTTCGAGACGAAGCCGAGAAGAGGTGGGATGCCTGCCATGGAGGCACAGCCGATGATCATGACGAAGAAGGCCCCCGGGGCCGCTCGCATCAGTTGTGGAATCCGAGTGAGTTCGCGAGTCCCGGCGAGATGGTCAACGACTCCGACCATCATGAAGAGGCCGGATTTGAACAGGGCGTGGGCGATCACATGCAGGCACGCAGCGGCGATCGCCGCTTCGGAGCCGACGCCGATCACAGCGGTGATGAGACCCAGCTGCGAGACCGTGGAATAGGCCATCAGCTTCTTGACATCGTATTGGTTGAGAGCGAACCAGCCCCCGATGCAGGCGGTGATGAGGCCGGCAACGATGAGCAGGGTGTTCCAAGCAGGGGTGGCGTGGAATGCAGGTGTGAAGCGCAGGAGCAAGAAGATGCCGGCCTTGACCACGGCGGCCGCGTGCAGATACGCGGAGACCGGTGTGGCTGCGGCCATCGCGTCAGGCAGCCAGGAATGGAAGGGAAACTGAGCCGACTTGGTCATCGCCGCGACCGCGATGAGAATCGCGACCAGCGTCGTCACCGGTGACTGACCCGACCAGACGGGCGAGTTCAGCGCTTCGTGGACGTTCGTGGTCCCGGTGACCGCGATGATGGTTCCGGTTGCCACCAGCAGGGAGAGTCCGCCGATGAAGGTGATGAACATTGTGCGCAGAGAGGGCCCCTGGCCGGGCGAGCCTGACCGGGCGATGAGGAAGAAGGAGGCAAGAGACGTCAGTTCCCAGCACACGAAGAGCACCAAGAGGTCGTTGCTGAGAACCAGCATCACCATTGAGAAGGTGAAGATGACCATCAGCCAGTAGAAGCTCGTGTTGCGCCCTTGGGACAGGTAGCCGGTCGAATAGACGAAGACGATCGCGCCGATGATCAGTGCGATGTAGGTGAAGATGACGCCGATGCCGTCGGCGCGCAGGGCCAGATCGACACCGAAGGAGGGAATCCACTGGTAGGTCACTTCCGGAGTGGCACCCGCCATCACCTCGGCGGCGGTAGGGGTGAACAGGCCGGCGATGCCGAGATAGGCGGCGGCCAGGAGCCATCCGCTGGCTCGACCGAGCCAGCGAGTGATGATGGGGGTGAGAATGATGAGTGCGGCAAGAGCGAGAACCGTTAGGATCATGACCGTAGCCTCAGTGCCACGGACGCAGGTGATGGTTCCTTCACTCACTGACCCTTCGTCACGATGAACGTAATCTCGGATGAACGCAGACTTACAGATGATCAGACTATCGACTCGGAGTTCCATGAGCAAAAGCACACACAGCACTCAGACGAACGAAACGATACACGTCTACTTCGATGCCCGCTTCACGCGAACGACGCACCACGATGGCATCTCCCGCTACGGATCCTGCCTGCTCGCAGCTCTGCTCACAGCCGTGCGGGGAACCGGCATCGAGGTCACTGCGATCATCAACGATGAAGCTCAGCTGGATCTCCTTCCCGACTGTGCATGGGTCAGGCTCAACTCCCCCACGTCTTGGCAGGAGATCTTCATTGCGAAGAAGCTCAACGACCTCGGCGCCGATGTGGTCTTCTCCACCATGCAGGTGATGGGATCGTCGGGACGCAGGTACGGCCTCATCCTGACCGTCCACGATCTCATCTACTATTCGCATCCGCTGCCCCCGGCCGATCTGCCAGCGGCACTCCGGCTGCTGTGGCGGGCTTACCACCTCAGCTACGCTCCGCAGCGTCTGCTGTTGGGGCGCGCCGATGCGATCGCCTCCGTGAGTCAGACGACGAAGGACCTGATCGCAGAGCACCATCTGTCGTCGAAGCCGGTGACCGTGGTGTCCAATGCCGCCGAGGCTGCTGTTTCCGGAATACGCTCCGTCAACAGGAATGATGCGCGTTCGCTGGTCTACATGGGCGCGTTCCTGCCCTATAAGAATGTCGAGACCCTGATTCGATCCCTGGAGCATCTTCCGGGATGGACGCTGCACATCGCCAGTCGAATCGACGGCAGGCGTGAAGCTGCGTTGCGTGCACTGATTCCCAACCGGGCGAAAGTGATCTTCCACCGGGGGGTCAGCGATGCGGAGTATGCGGAACTGCTCGAGGGCGCAACCGCTCTGGTCACGGCCTCTCAGGAGGAGGGATTCGGGCTACCTGTCATCGAGGCGATGGCCCAAGGTGTGCCGGTGGCGGTCTCAGACATTCCGATCTTCCACGAGATCGCAGGCGAGGCTGCTGTCTACTTCGACCCCGATGATGCCAGTGACGTGGCCACCACTATCGAACGTCTCACCGATCCCGCGCTGTGGTCCGAACTCTCGGCGGCCGGGCAGAGGCAGGCCAAGCTCTTCGATTGGGACGCATCAGCCCAGGCGCTGGTGGGCATGATTCGTACGGTTCACGCCTCACGGCAGTGAGTGCACGAGTCGTCAGTGCTCTCTGCACAGGTCAGACCTGTGCAGAGCACGCGTCAGGAGGGGACTGTGCCCCAGCTGCGAAGGATCCAGCTGGTACCGGTGAATCCGAATTCGCCGTGTCCGCAGTTTCCCAGAACTGCGAGCCGACCAGGACCGTCCATGCCGAGCAGCAGTTCTGCGGCTGCGCGCAGGACTGCTCCGTGCGCGACGATGGCAATGGTCTTGGCCTCCGAACCAGCGACGATGTCGGTGATCGCCGAGGCGACTCGACGACCTGACTCTGTGCGGGATTCTCCACCTGGCGGGTTCGTGTCAGCTCCACTGAGCCACTGTTCGAGCTCGTCTGGCCACGATGCACTGAGCTCGTCCCGGGTGTGGCCCTCCCACTGGCCGAAGGCGGTCTCACGCAGACGGTCGTCGCGGGTGACACCGACGTTCAGCAGCGAAGCAAGCGCGTCGGCGGTGTCAGCGGCCCGCGACAAGTCGGAGGAGACAATGAGCCCAGGATGAAGTTCGCTCAGGTAGCTCGCTGCCAGAGCGGCTTGAGTCCGCCCGAGCTCGTTGAGCGGAATATCACTTTGACCTTGGAACCGGCGTTCGACGTTGTAGTCGGTCTGGCCATGCCGCCAGAAGATGACGGTCCTGGTCATTGAGAGTCGTCGGCGGCAGCCGGCGCCGGCAGTTCCAGATCGATGACCGGACAGTCCTTCCATAGGCGTTCGAGCGCGTAGTATTCGCGCTGCTCCTGCGAGAAGACGTGGACGACGATGTCACCGAAGTCCAGGAGGACCCAGTCCCCGCTCCCCCGACCTTCACGGCGCAGAGGAGTGTGACCATAGGCCGTCTGCAGGGCCTCTTCAACGGCGTCGACGATCGATGCGATCTGACGATCGTTCTCCGCCGAGATGATGAGGAAGGCATCGGTGATGTAGAGAGTGGCACTCACATCGAGGGCCACCTGATCGGTGCCGAACTTCTCGTCTGCCGCACGTGCGGCAGTCCTCAGCATTTGGGTTGATTCAACGGTCTCGCTCACAAGAGCCTTTCAGATGATTACAGCAACATGACCAGTGCAATGACGATGAGTGCGACTGCGAAGAGCGCAGCAACACCCAGCACCACATAGGGTACTTTGGATGGTTCTTCCCCAACAAGGATCCGGCCGTCGTGACCGGTGACCTCGCTGGCGCGAATACGTGTCCCCGGAGGATTCTCAGTCTCTTCGTCCTCGTAATCAGGATTGGGAAGTGCCCAGGCCTCTGGAACGGTCTCCATCGGACGGGTCTCGGGGTTGGCCGCAAGTGCGCGAGCCGCGTCATCGGACGAGGTTCCAGTGCCTGCAGCAGACGAGTCGTTGGTTGATGTCGTCCCTGCGTTCTGGCCTCGGCCGGAGTCGCCGCGGGCCTTCGAAGGCTGATCGGTGCCGGTGTCTGGAGTCGCCGCCGGACTGTCGACCTCCGGGATCTGGGCCGAGGCGGCTGTGACGACCCGGACTCCGGAGCTGCTCGGCGGCTGCACGATCGGCATCCGCCGTGAGCGGCTCGTCCCGCCGCCCTCATCGGTGGCATCATCGTTGAGCGCATCGCCGGCGGCTGCTGACTGTCCAAGTCCTGATGACTGCGCCGGAGTTGGTGCCTGGGCCGGGGCTGGTGCCTGCGCCGGGGCTGGTGAGTCCTCCGTGTGCTGCTCAGGCTGGGCCGGCTCAGGCTTCGGCTGTACAGGCGGCGCTGGTTCAGCGGCGGGCCGCCTAGGAGCAGACGAAAGAGCATAATCTTTGACTGGCGATTCTGCAGGTCCCGACGGGGAGCTGGTCGCTGCTGCTCCCGGGTCCAGATCTTCGATCGGCTGGGAGAGTGCATCGCGCGGGGCATCGTCGAAGGCAGTCGGTCGCGGTGCGGAGGCCGCGGTGACCGGAGATTCGAAGTCTCGTGCGGCGACTTCGTCGGCCGAACCGCCGAATCCAGCGGTGTCGAAGGATTCGTTCTCGCCGGCGGCAGCCTCGTCTGATTCCTCGGGCGCTGTCGTTCCCGGTCCTGCGACGACAGGGGTCGCTCCGGTGGAGAGGTCGCCTTCACGAGACAGCCCGTTATCGCGAAGGTAGCTTTTACGGGCGGTGCGCGAATCGAAATGGGGCAAGGGGGCTTGTTGAGGATCGACGGGCTCCGCCGCTTCGACCGGAGGTCGCGACTCCTGCGCCTGGTCGGCAGATGAAGCGCCGCGCTCAGGTACGGCTTGAGACTGTGACTCGGTGTCCGCCGGCGAGTCGGGTGCCTGGCCCCGTGCTGGCGGCGGGCTCAGCAGGTCGGATCGATCGTTCGATGACGTCTCTTTTGGCTGCTCAGGTGTCTCTCGTGCTTCGAACGCCTGTTCCGCAGCCACCCGCTCGGCTTCTCGCCTGGCACGGCGTGACGTGAACTGCTCCTCAGCCATTTTCACTCCTGTACAACTCGTATTTCGCGATGTACTGAACGACCCCGTCCGGTACGAGATACCAGACGGGCGCCCCATCCATCACCCGTAGTCTGCAATCCGTGGACGATATCGACAGTGCAGGGATCTGCACCAAGCTCAACCTGTCCACCGGAAGGCCCTCACTGCGAAGTTCGTGCCCCGGGCGACTCACTCCGACGAAGTGAGCCAAGGAAAACAGCTCGTCTACATTCTTCCACGTCAGGATCTGAGCCAAAGCGTCCGCGCCGGTGATGAAGAACATCTCTGTGTCGGATCCGTAGTTCCTGGCCAGGTCCCGCAGGGTATCGATGGTATAAGTGGGACCTGGACGATCAACGTCGGCTCGAGAGACTGTGAAGCGCGGGTTCGACGCGGTTGCGATGACGGTCATCAGATACCGATGTTCGGCGCTGGTGACCTCTCCGGCATCCTTCTGATAGGGACGTCCGGTGGGTACGAAGACGACCTCGTCGAGATCAAAGGTCGACTGCACCTCACTGGCTGCGACCAGGTGACCGTGGTGAATGGGATCGAAGGTGCCACCCATGACACCGACCCTGCGTGTTTGCTTAGCCATATCAGTGGCGGTTGGAGATGCCCTTCCACGACCGGCTCACTGCTGCCATCGAGAGGAAGATCGCGAGGGTGATGAGTCCGAAGAAGATCGGATCCATGGGCAATTCGGTGTGGTGGGCTGCCTTCTCCGCGCCTTCGGCAACGGTGGTCAACAGGGCTGCGTTCACGTGCTCTCTCCTTCTCGATGATGATGACGCGGTCTGTCTGCGTCGCAGTGCTTATGCTTTCAGTTTCTCATGAACGGTGAGACAAGTGGGCATCGACGTAAGTATCGGTGGCGTCTGAGTGCACCGTCGGTGTGCTTTGGCCCGGTCTGCGTCAGCTGCGGATCTGACCATTGCCCATCATGACCCACTTCGTGGTCGTCAGCTGTTCGACTCCCATGGGTCCGCGGGCGTGGAGCTTCTGGGTCGAGATTCCCACCTCTGCACCGAAGCCGAGCTCTCCCCCATCGGTGAACCGTGTGGACACGTTGACTCCGACTGCTGCGGCGTCGATGGCAGTGACGAATGTCTCAGCATTGTCGATGTCCTTAGTCACGATCACCTCGGTATGGCCTGAGGAATAGGCGCGAATATGCTCGATCGCCTCGTCGATTCCCGACACGACCTTCACCGCCAGTTCGAGGTCAAGGTATTCCTTGGCCCAGTCGCGTCGAGAGACACGTTTGACCTTCATCGTCTCCGGTGCCAACGCCGCGACAGTGGTGTCGGCGTGCAGAACGACTCCGGCCTTGTCGAGGCGGTCGAGTATCTTGGGAAGGACGCGCTTGGCTGCCTTCTCATGGACCAACAGGGTCTCAAGCGAGTTGCAGACACTGGGACGATGTGTCTTCGAGTTGACCACGAGGTCAACCGAATTCTTGACGGTGGCCGATGAATCGATGAACATATGGACATTCCCGATTCCGGTTTCGATCACCGGAACCAGCGAATCCTGCACCACTGTGTTGATGAGTTCAGCGCCACCGCGTGGAATGAGGAGGTCGACGTAGTCACGCGCGTTCATGAGCACGTTGGCACCGTCACGTCCGAACTGGTCGATTCCGCTGATCGAATCTGCAGGCAGACCAGCCGATTCCACGGCTTTGCGCAGCACGGAGACGATCTCAGCATTGGAGTTCTGGGCCGCTGAGCCTCCGCGCAGGACGCTGGCATTGCCGGCCTTGAGCGCGAGGATCGCGATGTCGACAGTGACGTTGGGACGGGCTTCGTAGATCGCACCGATGACTCCCATGGGCACACGGTTCTGAGTCAGTCTGATGCCATTGGGCAGAACTCGTCCCACGACGACGTTGCCCACTGGATCGTCAAGATCGATGACCGTCCCCACTGATGCGGCCATGGCTTCGATGCGATCATGGTCAAGTCGCAGGCGGTCGAGGAGACCTGCGTTCATTCCGTTGTCGATGCCGGCCGCGATGTCGACTTCATTGGCTTTGACGATTCGCTCGGAATTCTCACGCAGGGCGTCGGCGATCGCGCGCAGCCCGGCGTCCTTTTCTGCCGTCGATGACGTCGCCAGGTGAGCGGCAGCGCTCTTTGCGTTCCTGACTACTCTGGTCACACCCCGGACGGTCTTGGGATGTATCTCGGATACAGCGGTCATGGATTATCTCCCCCCGCTCACGTGCGTGAGTACGAGATCATTGCGATGGATGACCTCTTTACGGTAATCATTTCCGAGTCGGGTGCCAAGTTCGTCCGTGGACATGCCGAACATCCCGGGCAGCTCCTGCGATGAGAAGTTGGTCATGCCGCGGGCGATGACTTCACCACCGAGGTTCCGAATCTCGATCGGATCGCCAGCTTCGAAGTCACCGGTCACACCGGTCACGCCGGCAGCCAGCAGCGAGGTTCCGCGGGAGAGCACAGCGGATTCGGCCCCATCGTCGATGGTCACCGAGCCGAAGGTGCGGGCCAGATGGCGCAGCCAAAGCAGACGTGTCCCCCGACGTTTATGCGTCACCGAGAACCACGTGCCCACGTGTTGACCACCGAGCACTGCTGAGATCTTCTCTGCCGAGGTCAGCACCGCGGGAATCCCCGAGTCGGCAACCATGAGCGCGGCTTCGACCTTCGTCGCCATGCCCCCTGTGCCGGTGCCGGCGGCCCCGGTCCCACCGATGGCGATGTCGCCGAGATCGGCGATGGAGGAAACCTGCTCGATGCACACAGAATCGGCCAGATTCGGCGGGCCCGAATAGAGAGCGTCGACGTCGGAGAGCAGAACCAGGGCGTCTGCGTGCGACAGGTGTGCGACAAGTGCAGCCAGTCGATCATTGTCACCGAAACGGATCTCTTCTGTCGCCACAGCATCGTTCTCGTTGACGATCGGCAGTGTCCCGAGGGCCAGAAGTTTGTCGATGGCACGTTGAGCGTTCTTGTACCGAGTGCGTCGGATCAGGTCATCGGCTGAGAGCAGCACCTGACCGGGCACCAGGTCGTAGCGACCCAGCGCCCGGGTGTAGGCGGCCATGAGCAGACCCTGGCCGACTCCGGCAGCGGCCTGCTGTGTGGCAAGGTCACGGGGCCGTTTATTGAGCCCCATGGGTTCGAGCCCGGCCGCAATCGCGCCGGAGGACACGAGGATGACTTCATGTCCGGCGGAGCGATGGGCACCGATGACATCGGTGAGCGCGATCAGCTTCGCCTCGTCCAACCCTCCGTCGAGGGTGGTCAGTGACGAAGAGCCGACCTTGATCACGATGCGGCGTGCAGCTGCGATGTCGGTGCGCGCCGAGATGCTGCCAGAATCGGTGGACTGGCTGTCGCTCATTCCTGACCGGACTCGGAATCGGAGGTGATGCCGGTCGAACTTTCGCGTCCGCGACCGGCACGCTCTGCGAGGCGCTCCTGTTCGAACTCGGCACGAACAGCGGCCTTCGCATCCATACGATCGTGGAATGCGGCCTTGCGTTCCTTACGAGTGGAACGGGCATCCTCATCCAGACGCAGGTCGGTACCGCGGCTGCCCAGCAGCTCGGCGCCGCCGACGCTTGTCGGATCCCAGTCGAAGACGACGCCGTCGTCTCCGCCGATCACGATGGTGTCACCTGGCTTCGCTCCGGCTTTGAACAGTGACTCTTCGACTCCGAGGCGATCGAGGCGATCGGCGAGATAACCGACAGCCTCGTCGTTGGCGAAGTCTGTCTGCCGCACCCACCGCTCGGGTTTGACGCCGCGGATGCGGAAGACAGGACCGTCCTCGTCGCTTTCGGCTTGAATCTGGAAGCCACGGTCGTCAACGGCCTTAGGGCGGATGACGACTCGCTTCGGCGTCGCCTCGAACTCTGCCCGACGCTCACGTTCGGCCGAGACGAGTTCAGCCATCGCGAAGGACAGCTCCCGCAGACCCGTGTGGCTGACGGCGGAAATCTCAAATACTCGATAACCGGCGGCCTCCAGATCGGGCCGGACGATATCGGCCAAGTCATTGCCGTCGGGGATGTCGACCTTGTTCAGCGCCACGAGCTTGGGACGTTCCGACAGAGGCAGCAGACCGTTTCCGTCATCGAGGTCGACAGCATAGGCAGCGAGTTCCGATTCGATGATGGTCAGGTCCGAGACGGGATCACGGCCCGGCTCCCATGTCGCCATGTCGACGACATGGACCAATCCGGCACAGCGTTCGACGTGTCGGAGGAACTCAAGACCGAGGCCCTTGCCTTCTGATGCTCCCGGGATGAGGCCTGGGACATCGGCGATGGTGTATCGCACGTCGCCGGCCTGGACCACGCCGAGGTTGGGCACGAGTGTGGTGAACGGATAGTCCGCGATCTTCGGCTTGGCTTCAGACATGGCCGCGATGAGGCTGGATTTGCCGGCTGAGGGGTAGCCGACGAGCGCGATGTCAGCGATCGTCTTGAGCTCGAGCACCAAGCTGAGTGCTTCGCCCGGCTCACCCAACAGGGCGAAGCCCGGGGCCTTGCGCTTGGACGAAGCCAGAGCCGCGTTGCCGAGGCCGCCGCGGCCACCTGCGGCAGCGACGTATTCTGTTCCGGCATCGACGAGGTCGGCGATGATCTCGCCGTTCTGGTTCTTCACGACCGTGCCGTCAGGGACGGCGATGATGAGGTCACCGCCATCCGCACCATGGCGCAGATCGCCCTTGCCGATGCCGCCGTCGTTTGCAGTCAGATGCGGACGGTGGTGCAGCGGGAGCAGCGTTGTGGTCTGAGCGTCGACGACGAACTTGACGTCACCGCCCTGACCACCGTTGGCACCGTCAGGGCCGCCAAGAGGTTTGAACTTCTCGCGCCTGATCGAGGCGCACCCGTTGCCGCCGTCTCCGGCGGAAAGATGGACTGTGACACGGTCTATGAACTCGGTGGCCATAATGTCCTTATATCAGATGAAGGGTGAGTCTCTAGACTCACCCTTCATGGACCCCTAGCAGGGGAAAAACAGAACTAGTCGATCAAGCGCCGACGATGTTGACGATCTTGCGACCATTGCGTTTGCCGAATTCCACGGCTCCTGCGGACAGTGCGAAGAGCGTGTCGTCTCCGCCGCGTCCGACGTTGGCGCCTGGGTGGAACTTGGTTCCGCGCTGGCGAACGATGATCTCGCCGGCCTTGACAACCTGTCCGCCGAAGCGCTTCACACCGAGGTACTGCGCGTTCGAGTCGCGACCGTTGCGGGACGAGCTGACTCCCTTTTTGCTTGACATGTGAAGTCTCCTCTTACTTGATGTTCGTGATCTTCAGACGGGTGAGGTCCTGGCGGTGGCCCTGACGCTTCTTGTAACCGGTCTTGTTCTTGTACTTCTGAATGATGATCTTGGGGCCGCGGAGTTCATTGACGACCTCGGCGCTGACCGCAACCTTCGACAGGGCATCAACGTCGGTAGTGACAGTCTCACCGTCGACGAGGAGGACTGCATCGAGTTCGACGCTTTCCCCGGCCTTCGCCTTCATTCGGTTGACTGTGATGATGTCTCCGACGCTGACCTTTTCCTGATGGCCACCGGCACGGACAATGGCATAGACCATGGTCGAACCCTTTCTGTTCATACACAAACGAACGGCGGTTGATCCCTTGGCTCCCGCGGAAGGTTTTCCCCGGGTGTCCCATTGAGAGGAATCACCAGCCGTGGTGCGTCGTGCGCACCGACGATCAAGTCTAGTGGATTCGACCGCTGTTGGGCAAACCGCTCGAGTTGAAGAACTCAGGCCTCCCGGGTCTCAGCGATCCGTTCGTGATGACGGATCACCTCGGCGACGATGAAGGTCAGGAACTTCTCTGCGAACTCCGGGTCCAGGTGCGCATCTTCGGCCAGCCTGCGGAGGTGGGCGACCTGCCTGCCCTCCCGCTCGGGATCTGCGGGAGGCAGACCGTGGTCAGCCTTCAGCTCACCGACTGTCTCTGTGAGCTTGAATCTCTCGGCGAGCAGATGGATGAGCGCTGCGTCGATGTTGTCAATGCTTCCGCGCAGTTCCAACAGCCGCTCCTGGGCATGTGTCTTGTCGTTGATCTGATCCACGTGCACCAGTCTAACGAGACTCGCGGCAATCCATCGACGACGCACGGAGGCCGACCCCGCGCCATTGCGGAATCGGCCTCAGAGAAGCTGCGCTCAGACCATCTCCTCCACAGGAACGGCGTCCTTCGTGTCGGGATCCATCAGCGTACCGGCCTTACGGTCGGCCAGATACTTCTTCATCTCCTTCTTCACCACCGGCATCAGCATGTACAAGCCGAGGATGTTGATGAACGCACAGAGGAACAGGGCGGCATCGGCGAACTCGACGATCTTGCTGAAGCTGGCGATGCACCCGATGACCACGAACGCACAGACAAGCACACGGAAGACTGTGACCGCGCCCTTCGACTTGCCGAAGAGGTAGGCCCACGCACGTTCTCCGTAGTAGGCCCAGGTGATGAGGGTGGAGAAGGCGAAGAGTGCGACCGCGATAGCCAGAAGCACCGGATACCAACCGGCGACGGTGGAGAAGGCGTCCGAGGCCAAGGCCACACCGCCGATCTCACCCTCACCGAGGTCATTGGTGTAGGACGGCTGGTTGGCGACGATGATGGTCAGAGCGGTCATAGTGCAGATGATGACCGTGTCCACGAAGGGCTCGAGCAGAGCAACGAAGCCTTCTGAGACCGGCCGACGGGTCTTGACGGCTGAGTGCGCGATGGCGGCCGAACCGATGCCGGCTTCGTTGGAGAAGGCCGAACGCTGGAAACCGATGACCATGACGCCGACGATGCCGCCGGCGATCCCCTGAGGTGCGAATGCCCCTTGGAAGATCTCGCCGAAGGCCTGTGGGATCTGGGCGAAGTTGATGGTCAACACCAGCAGACAGGAGATGACGTAGAAGATTCCCATCGCCGGAACGAGCTTGTCGGTCACGTGGGCGATCGACCGGATTCCGCCGAGGATGACGAGTCCGACGAGCACGGCGAAGATGATGCCGAAGATCAATGACGCCAAGGCCCCGCCGAGGAAGCCCTCGGCGCCGCCCGTAGCGGTGCGCACCTGAGCGAAGGTCTGGTTGGCCTGGAACATCCCGCCGCCGACGACACCGAAGATGAGGATTGATACCGCGAAGATGCCGGTGAGGACCGAGGCGACGGGTTTCGACAACTTGCGGAATGCGATGGGCAGGTACTTGAAGGGACCACCGTAGACGACGCCGTTTTCGTCGATCTCTCGGTACTTGACGCCCAGTGTGCACTCAACGAACTTCGTACACATGCCGAGGAGGCCGGCGATGATCATCCAGAAGGTGGCGCCGGGACCGCCGAGGGCGATGGCGACACCGACACCGGCGATATTTCCCAGTCCGACGGTGCCGGACAGCGCCGAGGCCAGAGCTTGGAAGTGTGTGATCTCCCCGGGGTCGTTCTTGGTCGAATGCTTTCCTCGGATGACTTCGAGTGAGACCTTGAATCCGCGGAATTGGATGAAGCCGAAGTAGACACTGAAGATGAGTGCCGCACCGATGAGCCAGAGAACGACGAAGGGGAAGGAAACAGGGCCGAGGGTGATGGGAAAGAAGATGATCCCGCCGAAGAAGGTGGCGATCGGATCGAACCAGGAGTTGATTGCATCATCAACCGGTGATTTGGGGGCATCTGCTGCCAATAACAAAGTGTTCATGGTGCAATAACCTGCCGCACCCCTTGGACGGTGGCAAGCTCTACAGCACAGGAGACGAATACAGTTACCCAACTGTTACGTGCGTCACACTGAGGAGGTATTGGTGAGATGCTCGTCTCAGTCTGTGTCCTAGACTGAAACCATGACTCAGAACCCTCATCAGCACCTTCCGCCTCCGAACCAGCCAGGATCTCAGCCGACATCACAGCAGCCTCTCCCCGGGCGCGGCCAGCATCCCGGATCCGGTGCTCAGGGCAACCCGCAGCGTTCCGTTCGTCAGGGTAACCCGCAGCGGCCCGTTCAGGGTGGACCGCAGAGGTCCCCTGGAATCCCTCAGGAACAGAGCCGACCTGGGCCGTCGAGAATCACATCGGTCGAGGGCGAACGTGTCAGGGAGACCTCGGCGGGCGGCGTATCTGGATATTTCGCTATCGTCGGCGGGGTCATCCTGTTGACTCTGGCACTTCTGCTCGCGGTGTTCGGACTCATCATGACCGTTGCCCAGGCCGCGGTCGGGGTCATCCTCATCGCACTCGCCATCGTCATGTTCATTGCCTCGATGTTCATGTTCAAGGGGTGCACCTCCGTGGCTCCGGGCAATGCTGTCGTGCTCCAGCTCTACGGGAAGTACGTCGGCACTGTGCGCCAATCAGGGCTGCGCTTCGTCAACCCCTTCTATTCGAAGATTCAGGTATCGACACGCATCCGCAATCACGAGACGTCCACACTGAAGGTCAACGACCTCGACGGCAATCCGATCGAAATCGGCGCCGTGGTCGTCTGGCAGGTCCAAGACACGGCTCAGGCCCTGTTCGAGGTCGATGACTTCGAGGAGTTCGTCGCGATCCAGGCCGAGACAGCTGTGCGCCACATCGCAAACTCCTATGCCTACGATTCCTCGGATCCGAATCGGATGTCCCTGCGCGACAACGCCGATGAGATCACATCGAAACTCTCCAATGAGGTCGCAGCACGAGTCGCCGCCGCTGGCGTGACCATCATCGAATCGCGCATCACGCAACTGGCCTACGCCGCAGAGATTGCACGGGCCATGCTCCAACGCCAGCAGGCTACAGCGGTTGTTTCAGCCCGCCAGCTCATCGTCGAAGGTGCTGTAGGCATGGTCGAGACCGCCATTGAGCAGATCGAGGGACGCGGGATCGTCAAGCTCGGACATCTCGAGCGCAGCGATCTCGTATCGAATCTGATGATCGTACTCTGCGGTGATCAGGCTGCGCAGCCGACCATCAGTACGACGAGGAATCAGGAATCCAAGAACTGAGGCGTCCCGCCGCCGATCCTCATGATCGGCGGCGGGACGCCTCGTCGTCTGTCCGCATCAGTCACATGACAGTGGACATGATGCTCAGTCTTCGCCGATGATGACGAATGAGGTCGGCAGCGACTGCTGCGTCGACTCATCAGCTGCCTGAGCCTTGGCAGCGGGCTTCCGCCGCGGTGCTGCCTTGACCGGTTCAGCCTTTGCCACCTTGGTCGCGGTGTCTGCACCGATCATCAGCGGAAGCTCGGCAGCAGGCACCTCAGGCTTTTTCGCCGGGGCCGGCTTGTCCTGGACTTGCTTGTCCTGAGCAGACTCGTCATGCGTTGGCTCTGATGTCTCCGAGGACTTGGCATTGGACCGCTTCCGGCTGCTGCGGGTCCGGGATCGGCCCGACTTTCCGTTGCCGTTCGAATCGGCGGATTCGTTTCCCTGCGATTCCTTCGTGGAGTCACTGTTCGGCGTCGACTCGGTGTCGCTCGCAGCCGAGGCGTCCTGAGAATCCTCACCGTCCTTGGACTCAGTCTCGTCCTTCTTCAACGTGGCCTTGGCAATTGCGGCTACGGCCGAACGTGAGGCGTCGTTGGCTGCGGAGTCTGTCTGGCCTTCGGGGTCATTGGACTTCGACGACTTATTGTCACCGCGACGCTTGCGATCACGTTTGCTGTTCGAGTTGTCGTTTTGTGCAGACCGGTTGCCGTGGTGGGCCTTCGAGCCGTCCTCTTCTGAACCCGGCAGCAGCAGTCCCCGACCGGAAAGGTCGGCCCCGGCACTGACAAGGGACTCTGCGAGTCCGGTGCCGATGCGCTTACGCGTCATCTGCACAAGACCCAGGGAGGTCACCTCGGCGACCTGATGCTTGGTCCTGTCCCGTCCCAGGCATTCGACGAGGCGACGCACGACGAGATCCCGGTTCGATTCGAGTACCATGTCGATGAAGTCGACGACGATGATGCCGCCTATATCCCGCAGGCGCACCTGCCGGATGACCTCTTCGGCTGCTTCCAGGTTGTTGCGGGTCACGGTCTCTTCCAGGTTTCCACCTGAACCGGTGAACTTGCCGGTGTTGACATCGATGACCGTCATGGCCTCGGTCCTGTCGATGACCAGCGAACCACCCGATGGCAGGTTGACGGTGCGCTGCAGCGCCTTCTGCACCTGTTCCTCGACCCGGTAGTGGTCGAAGATTTCGTCGTCCTCGCTATAGCGATGGACGCGCTCGAGCAGATCCGGTGCCACGGCCTCGACGTATTCGTGAATCGTGTTCCACGCGCCGTCGCCGTCGATGACGAGAGACGAGAAGTCCTCGTTGAAGACATCGCGGATGATCCGCACGATCATGTCCGGCTCGCTGTACAGAAGCTGCGGCGCGAGCACCTTCGTCGACTTCGACTTCTTCTCGATGGTCTCCCACCGTTTCGCCAGTCGTTCGACGTCTCTGCCGAGTTCCTTGTCTGTTGCTCCTTCGGCTGCGGTGCGCACGATGACTCCGTTCGAGTCACCAACGAGTTCTTTGAGCAGCTTCTTCAGTCGATTGCGCTCGACGTCGGGCAGCTTGCGTGAGATGCCGGTCATGGAGTTGCCGGGAACGTAGACGAGGAAACGTCCGGGCAGGGAGATCTGACTCGTCAGACGGGCGCCTTTGTGACCGATCGGGTCTTTGGTGACCTGGACGAGGACAGCGTCGCCGGGGCTGAGCGCCACCTCGATACGGCGAGCCTTGCCATCCATGCCGAGGGCGTCCCAATTGACTTCACCGGCGTAGAGCACAGCATTGCGGCCCTTGCCGATGTCGATGAAGGCTGCTTCCATGCTCGGCAGCACGTTCTGGACCTTGCCAAGGTAGACGTTGCCGATGAGGGACGACTGCTGGCGGTTCTCCTTCAGGTAGTGCTCGACTGTGATCCCGTCTTCGACGACGACCAGCTGTGTCTGCTCGCCGCTTTCACGCACCAGCATCGTCCGGTCCACAGATTCACGACGGGCCAGGAATTCAGCCTCGGTGATGACGGGGCGGCGGCGCCCTGCCTCACGACCTTCCTTGCGGCGCTGCCTCTTGGCTTCGAGGCGAGTCGAACCCTTCAGCGAGGTCACCTCATCGTTGTCCGTGCTGCGCGTCCGTGAGCGACGGCGACGACGGCGACGCGAACCGTTGTCGTCATCGTCATCGTTATCATCATCACCGGAGTCAGCGAACTTCTCAGACTGCTGGCCGGAGTTCTTGTCATCGGAGGATTTGGCGCCGGCGGACTTGGTCGAATCTGTCTGCTGAGCCTTCTTCTCCGACTTATTGCCGGAGCGTGACTCGCGTCTGTTCGAGTGGGTGTCGGAATCCTCGTCAGCAGATTCCTCGGCTGACGATGGCGAATCGTCATTCTCCGATTCGCTGCCGTTGTCATCGCGTCCGCGGGAGCGGCGGCCGCGTCCTCCACGGCGACGCCGACGGCCGCCGGAATCGTTGGAGTCATTGTCGTCGGAGTCATCGCGCTTCGCGCTGTTCGCGTCGGCGTCCGATGCCTCCGCGTAGTCCGAGTCGTTGTCGTAGTCGTCGGCGTCGTCGGTATCGTCGGTGTCGTTCTCAACCTGGACGGGCTGAGCCAGTTCGGCCTTGGGCACCTGGAAGATCAGTCCACCGTCGTGTGGCACGGCTGGCGCGCTGCGCGGGGTCGGAGCAGGAGCGGGGTCCACGGTGGGCGCTGCGAAGGGGTTGCGGGGATCGAACGTGGGGGCCAGTGCTGGCGAGGCGTCATCCGCGGCATCGTCTGCAGAGTCCTCGTCATCGGCATCCGGGGGATCGTTCGCCTCGCTCCCCCGGCCGTTGCTCGCTGCGTTCTGCGGATCCTCGGCAGGTTCACGGACGAACTGTTCGAACACGAGTCCCCTGTTGGCTGCAGAGTCCCGTACCTTCTTCGGTGTGCCCGGCCTCTGCTCTGGCACGTCCTCGACGTCCTCGTCCGAGTCACCATCGCTCGGCTCGGGAATGCGCAGAGACTCCGCGGCCTCGGCGATGTTGTCGAGTTTCGCTCTGATGCTCTCGTCGACGTCCCCATGAGAGGAGTCTGCGGAATTCACCGACTGCTGCAGATTGGCGAGATCGGCGAGGATGCCCTCTGTTGCTTCGTTGCCGTCATTCGACGCGTCATTCATGATTTCTCCCAGTCCGAAGACTCCGTCCACACCTCACGGATCTTCGGATCCTTGCATGGTCCAAGTCGGACCGAAACTTGTGGATGGCACTTCCAGCTCGCGCTCAGCGCGTAGGCCTTCGGTGCTGCCTCTTCTTGGTGTCGACCTGCGAGGTCGTACCCTCGACTCGGTGGAGGCACTTCTCCTGCTCGGTGTGAGAGCAGGTATCCGTCTGGCCATTATGTCACAGATCAACCGAAGTGCTCCGCTCGATCTCCGCCGTCTATGGTCTCCGTCACTTCCCGTATGTGACTATTCACAGTCACTCCCGTTTGCCGCGCAGTGTCCGGGGAGGCATTCTTGGAGTGTGAATACCACAGATACTCTCCCTGACGACGATATCGACGTGGCGTCGCAGACCCGACCCTGGGTCCTGCGGCCGACCAGTCTCGGTGTCTTCCTCATCGTTGCATCCGTCGTCGGCTACTTGGCATCCTTCGCTCTTGCCGTCGAGAAGTACGAGAAGCTGGAAGACCCGAATGCGGTGCTCTCCTGCGACCTCAACCCGTTCTTCTCCTGCGGATCGGTGATGGAGTCTCCCGAGAGCCAGCTCTTCGGCTTTCCCAATCAGCTCCTGGGAATCGGCGCTTTCATATTCCCGCTGCTCCTCGGCGTGTTGCTCCTCGCCAGGACGAGGATCCCGAGGTGGATCATGGTGGGACTCAACATCGGCCTCGCCCTCGGCACCGTCCTCGTCATGTTCCTGTTCTACGTCTCGATCTACAAGATCGGCGTCGGCTGCCCCTGGTGCATGGTGGTGTGGACGATGACGATCCCGATGTTCGTCGCTGTCACGTCCCACAATGTTCTGGCCGGCAATTTCGGCGCCCGGATCGCGCGGAATCCGATGGCCAGAGTACTCGCCAAGGAGAATGTGGCGATCTTCGTTCTGTGGCTGCTCGTCATCGCAGCATGCATCGTCGTTCAGTTCTGGAACTTCTTCTCGACTCTGTTCTGAGCAGGTCCCAAATGACCAACTCACCACTGCCATGAAATGACGCGGGTGCCCTGTGGCCGATCCCTCTGAGGAAGGACGACTGCAGGGCACCCGCGTCTGTGCGCTGAGATCTATTCGGCGGGGAACCAGATTCCGATCTCGCGTTCGGCCGATTCGACGGAATCGGAACCGTGCACGAGGTTCTTCTGGACCTTCTCGCCCCAGTCGCGGCCAAGATCGCCGCGAATGGTACCCGGTGCCGCCGCTGTCGGGTCGGTTGCACCCGCCAGCGATCGGAATCCTGGGATCACTCCCTGGCCGGAGGCGATGATCGACACGACCGATCCTTCGGACATGAAGTCGACGAGGGGCTGGTAGAAGGGTTTGCCTTCGTGCTCTGCGTAGTGGGCGGAGAGTTCTTCCGCGGTCGCGCTGCGCAGCGAAAGAGCATCGATGGCATACCCCTTGGATTCGATCCGAGCGAGGATCTGTCCCACGAGTCCTCGTGCGACACCATCGGGTTTGATGAGGATGAGAGTGCGTTCCATTCCGGTCCTTTTCGTTTGTGCGATGATCGGCGGTCACAGTTTAACCGCCGTCGAGTTCATTGATATCAACCGCCGAGGCGGTTCAGGCTCGTTCCGCCACTTCCCTGTCGATCCTCGCCGACCAGTACACCGACACCGCCCAGAGGGCGATGAAGATCGCTGCGACGAAGAACATAGAGGTGACGAGGAATCCCGAAGCCAGCAGGAGGATCTGCACGACCCAGCCCAGTGCCACACCCGGTCGCTTCTGGCCGATCCGTCGTGGCAGCAGCAGGACCGAGACGATGGCCAGAGCAGCAATCACGGACGCGCCGAGGAGCAGCTGTCCCAAGGTCAGGGATCCTGCTGCCTTCACAGCCAGACCGTAGGCAGTGAGCACTGCGAAGTAGACGACGAAGAGCTCACAGATGAGGATCGAGCCGCACAGGACGGGAAACTTCGATTTCATCGGCTCAGTCCTCCTTGCCGAGCAGCAGACGGGCCTCTGCCACGGTGTGCAGAGAGCCGGTGACCACGATCCCGGGACTCGTCGCCCCGGAGTTGTTGGCCAGGTCGATGGCCTTCATCAAGGCTGCGTTGAGATCCGGCGTCTCGATCACGGAGTCCTCGTCCACCCATTCGCGGACAGCCTCGGCGAGTTCGTGGGCATCAAGTGCACGAGAATTCAGTGCCTGGCTGATGACGAACACGTCGGCGCTGCGGTGAAGTTCCTCGAGCACGCCGAGGATGTCCTTGTCGGCGAACATCGCCAGAACCATCACCGTGTAGTCGAAATCGAATGCCTCGGTGATGGTCTCGGCGAGCACATGGGCAGCGTCGGGATTGTGCGCGCCGTCCACGACCACCGCCGGGCCTGTCCGGACAAGCTCGGCCCGGCCGGGTGACGTCACACGGGACAGACCTTCGGCCACGGTGTCGAGGACCAGCGGCTTGTCCTCATCACTCAGAAACGCCTCCGCCGCAACCAGCGCAACAGCGGCATTGTGCGCCTGATGGATACCGTGCAGCGGCAGGAAGATGTCGGTGTAGACATCCCGAACTCCCTGCACGGTGATGAGCTGTCCATCGACCGCTCTTGTGCGTTCGAGAAGCCGGAAGCTGCGGTCCTCGGTCAGAGCAGGAGTCTGCCGACGCTCCACCTCGGCGTCCAGAGCATTCTGCGCCTCTTCGGTCTGTGCAGCGATGACAGCGACCGGATTCGGTGCTGGGGAAGGATCGAGACTGCGATTGAGGATTCCCGCTTTGGTGGTGGCGATCTCGGTGAGCGTGTCACCGAGGAACTGCTGATGGTCGAGGCCGATCTTCGTGAAGACACAGACCTGCGCATCGGCTACGTTCGTCGAATCCCATTCGCCGCCCATTCCCACTTCGGTGACCACCACGTCGACGGGGGCGTCTGCGAACACGGCGAAGGCCAGGATCGTCAGCGCCTCGAAGAACGTCAGCCTTCCCCGCCCCTCGGCGACGAGCTCCGCGTCGACGAGGTCGAGCACCGGCGAAATCTCGTCGTGGATGCGGACGAAGGTCTCAGCGGCGACAGGACCGCCGTCGACAGAGATCCGCTCGGTCACCGAATGCAGATGCGGACTAGTGAAGCGGCCGACTCTCAAGTCGTGAGCGGACACGATCGAGTCGATCATGCGAGCGGTCGAGGTTTTGCCGTTCGTTCCGGTGACCGTGATGACCGGTGCTGACTGATGAATGTCGCCGAGGAGCTCGCAGGCGCGACGGGTCGCGTCGAGTCGGACCTCGATCTGAGTCTCCCCCGCTCGTGCCAGCAGAGCTGCATACACGCGGACGAGCTGGGACTGCGTCTTCTCGTCGCGCTCGTGTGTGCTCATGCTCGGCTCACAGCGAGTCGAGTTCCCGCAGGCAGCTCTTCAGGAGTGAAGACCTGTTCGGCACCATCGACTTCTGCGAAGTCGAGTGAGGTGGCCAGGGTCTCACCGGCGACGAGGTCCTGATGGGCGCTCAGCGCGGCCACCAGATCCGACTCCGCCTCGATGACGACAGTGATCCGATCGGAGATGTGCAGGTCCAGCTGTTTGCGGATTCCCTGGATGGCGCGAACCGCGTCACGAGCGACACCTTCGGCCTCGAGCTCAGGGGTGACGCGTGTGTCGAGTGCCAGGAAGCCGGAGTCGAGCGCGGCCAACTCCATCCCCTCGGTACCGGATTCGGCCACAGACTCCACGGTGTATTCGCCATCGACCAAGTCGATTCCACCGCTGGTGACAGTGCCGTCGTCGGCGACCGACCAATCGCCGGTCTTCGAGGCCTTGATCACCTGCTGCACCTGCTTGCCCAGCCTGGGACCTGCGGCGCGGGCGTTGATCACAAGACTCTGCGACAGGGAGAATCCTGCAGCTTCCGCCTCGGCGACGTCGAGCACTTCGACCTCGCGGACGTTGAGCTCATCGCTGATGATATCGGTGAACTCGCTGCCCAGGTCGGTGTCATCAGCAACGGTGAGCTTGGCCAGAGGCAGGCGCACCCGCAGCTTGTTGGCCTTGCGTACAGACGAGGCCGTTGAGCAGATGTCGCGGGTCAGATCCATCGCGGACACGAGCTGATCGTCGGCGGGGAACAGACTCGCGTCCGGGTAGTCGGCCAGGTGGACCGACCGTTCGCCGGTGAGTCCACGGTAGATCTCCTCGACGGTGAATGGCAGCAGCGGGGCTGCGACCCGGCAGAAGGCTTCGAGGCAGGTGTAGAACACGTCGAATGACTCGTGGGTCGCCTCCGTGCCGTCCCAGAAACGGCGACGGGAACGACGCACGTACCAGTTGGTGAGCATGTCGAGGTAGCTGCGCACGAGTTCGCAGGCCGCCCAGATGTCGAGGCCTTCCATGGCGTCCGCGAACTCTGCGATCAGGTCGTGAGTCTTCGCCAGCAGATACCGGTCAAGGACCTGGCTCGAATCATAGCGGGATTCGGCCCGGTAACCGGCCTTCTCTCCGTCTGCCCCGTCTGCGGTGTTGGAGTACGTGGCGAAGAACTGCCAGGTGTTCCAGAGCGGGAGAACGACCTGTCGCACTCCATCGCGGATACCCTGCTCGGTCACGACAAGGTTGCCGCCTCGCAGGATGGATGAGGCCATGAGGAACCAGCGCATCGCATCGGAGCCGTCGCGATCGAAGACCTCGTTGACGTCGGGGTAGTTGCGCAGCGATTTCGACATCTTCGCACCGTCGGAGCCCAAGACGATGCCGTGGGAGATGCAGTTGGTGAAGGCAGGACGATCGAAGATCGCTGTCGAGAGCACGTGCAGGAGATAGAACCAGCCGCGAGTCTGTCCGACATACTCCACGATGAAGTCAGCGGGGAAATGATTGTCGAACCACTCGGAGTTCTCGAACGGGTAGTGGACCTGTGCGTAGCTCATGGATCCCGAGTCGAACCAGACGTCGAAGATCTCAGGGATGCGGCGCATCATCGACTGACCGGTCGGATCGTCAGGGTTGGGTCGTACCAAGTCGTCGACCCAGGGGCGGTGGAGGTCGACTTCACCTTGGTCGTTGACCGGCAGGCGACCGAAGTCGGCTTCGATGTCTGCCAGGGATCCGTACACATCGGTGCGCGGATACGAGGGGTCGTCTGAGGTCCATACCGGGATCGGCGAACCCCAGAAGCGGTTGCGCGAGATCGACCAGTCGCGTGCGTTCTCCAGCCATTTGCCGAACTGTCCGTGCTTGACGTTGTCGGGCACCCAATTGATCTGCTCGTTGAGTTCGACCATGCGGTCCTTGAACTCGGTCACCCGGACGAACCAGGAGGACACAGCGCGGTAGATCAGCGGATTGCGGCAGCGCCAGCAGTGCGGGTAGGAGTGCTCGTATGATTCGTGCCGGATCAGCAGTGCCGAACGACCAGCCATCGGCCCGGTGCCATTGCGCAGGTCCTTGATGATGCCCTTGTTGGCGTCGAAGACCTGCTGTCCCGCGTAGTCGGCGACCGTGGAGTCGAAGCAGCCTGCGTCGTCGACGGGACGCACGGCGGTGATGCCATAGGAATCGGTGAGGTCTTTGTCCTCTTCACCGAAGGCCGGAGACTGGTGGACGATTCCGGTGCCTTCGTCCGTGGTGACGAACTTGGCTTCGAGGATGGTGTGCATCCGTTCACCGAACTCCTCTTGGCGGCCCTCGAAGTACGGGAAGGGAGGCTCGTACTCACGGCCGAGAAGCTCACTGCCGGAGAATGTGCGCAGCACCTCGGGGTTCTCCCCGAGCTCTCGGGAGTATGAGCCGAGGCGCGCCTCGGCGAGGATCAGTGTCTTCCCTTGCAGCTCTTGTGCACCGTCTTCACCGGCGACGACGGCTGCCAGCGGGATCTCGGGATTGACCGCGACTGCCTGGTTGGACGGAACAGTCCACGGCGTCGTCGTCCAGATCAGGACCCATTCGTCGGAGTCCTTGAGCTTGTATCCGATGGTCACGGCCGGGTCCTGGCGCGACTTATAGACATCGTCGTCCATCCGCAGTTCGTGGTTCGACAGCGGAGTCTGGTCTTTCCAGCAGTAGGGCAGAACGCGGTAGCCCTCGTAGACGAGCCCCTTGTCCCAGAGCTGTTTGAACGCCCAGATCACGCTTTCCATGTATTCGACGTTGAGCGTCTTGTAGTCGTTGTCGAAATCGACCCACCGGCCCTGCCGGGTGACGTACTCTTCCCATTCCTTCGTGTACTTCAGGACCGAGGAACGGCAGGCGTCGTTGAAGGCGGCCAAGCCCATGCCGCTGATCTCCGACTTATCGGTGATGCCCAGCTGACGTTCGGCCTCAAGCTCTGCGGGTAGACCGTGGGTATCCCAGCCGAACCGGCGATCCACCTTCTTGCCGCGCATCGTCTGGAAGCGTGGGACGACGTCTTTGACGTACCCGGTCAGCAGGTGACCGTAGTGGGGCAGCCCGTTGGCGAAGGGTGGTCCGTCGTAGAAGACGAACTCGTTCTCACCGTTCTCGCCGGGGTCGCGCTGGTCGATTGAGGCCTGGAACGTATCGTCCTGTTTCCAGTAGCCGAGCACTGCGTCTTCGATGGCGGGGAAATCCGGCGAGGCACTGAGGCCGAAGGCCGAGGTCGATACCTTGGGATACAACGGTTGCGTCATGAGCGTCCTTTTTCAGTCACTGCGGTCACTGTCACGAGGACGACATGTCTGCCGCGGTACCACCTCGCTTATCCGTCCTCAACGACTGTCGGGTGAGACAGACGATCAGCGGATCGCTCATAGCCGGAGTGATGACGGGTCCAACCGTCCGGTTCTACTGGATGCCTTCTCCCGTACCGATACCTTCGGCAAAGGGCGAACGCACTGTTCTTCCGGATGCTCCCCGGTGATGGCCGGATCACTGCACCCTCAATCGTATACCTTGGCCCGACGTGTCGACCACCTGGCCCGGTGTGTCGATCATCTGGCTGGGTGCAGTCGCCCGGCCTCCGAACTCAGAGGCCCTGGTTGCGTGCCACTTTGTGCTGTGCGGCCTGTGCAATCGGTCTGATCACCATCAGGTCGACATTGAAATGGTGCGGTCGGGTCAGCGAGTACACCACGGCGTCGGCGACATCATCTGCGGACAGGGGGTTCTCCACCCCTTCGTAGACCTTGTCGGCTTTGTCCTGACTGCCGCCGACTCGTTTCAGCGTGAATTCATCGGTGGCGACCATCCCGGGTGCGATTTCGATCACACGGACAGGTTCACCAGCGAGCTCGAGTCGCAGCGTCGCGGCGATCGAATGTGTGCCGTGCTTGGCCGCGACGTAACCGCCCCCGCCTTCATAGGCCTGGTGTCCGGCGGTCGAGGACATGACGACGATGTCTCCCCGCCCGGATTCGATCAGAGCGGGAAGGAATGACTTGACGACTCGGAGGACTCCGAGGACATTGATATCGAACATGTCACGCCAACCGTCGACCGAGGCCTCGGCGACGGTGTCAGTGCCGTACGCGGCACCCGCGTTGGCGACCAGAGAGTGCACCGGCCCCCCAGCCATCACCTCGGCGTTGAGCGCCGCGACCGCATCATCATCGGTGAGGTCAGCTACCACGTAGCTGGCGCCGGTCTCCTCGCACAGCGCCCGCAGCTTCTCCTCTCGTCGTGCCACGGCAACGACGTCCCAGCCCTGCTCGCGCAGCTGGCGAACCGTAGCGGCGCCGATTCCCGAACTCGCACCTGTCACAACTGCTCTGAGTGTTTCCATCGCTGTACCTCTCCGTACTTCTTCGTCGTTGTTCGTGGCTCCAGGCCCTGATCGGGACCCGGGCTCACCGCATCTGAACCTGGGCATGTCACATCTGTGTCTGGGTGTGTCGCGTCCGGTGGAGGACACGATCATAGGGGACACCGGTCAGTCTACGGAGTTTCATCACCTTCCGGCAGATCCAGTCGCGGCTAAGCGCTCGCGGTGTCCGGGTCGGCCTTCCTCGCTCGGTTCGGCCGCGGGTTCGGCTTCGAATGCGGATTGCGGGGACCCCCTTCGCCGAAGACGGCGCGCACGCCGGGAATCTTGACCGCCAGCCAGGTGATGACAGCGCAGATGACCGTGTAGACGATCGGCATCGCGATGGCATGGAGGAGAACACCGGGGACCGTCGTCGGCAGGCCCATCATATTGCGCAAGGGGTAGAGCACGAGGGGGTGGAGCAGGAACACCCCAAAGGAGTACGGGTAGAACCAGTGCAGGAGCCGGAAACCGTTATTCATGTGATGGTGCAGCAGGAGGTAGGCGGCGGACGAAGCGATGACGACCCCCGGCGAGAGGTATTCGTAGGGGAAGACCCACGGCTTCTCGCCTGGGCCGAGTCCCGCCCACACAATGGTCATAGCGATGGCACCGGCAAGTGCCAGCCACGCCAGCACCACACCACGGGAGGAGAGCACCACGTCCCGCAGCACCCATCCGAGGATGTAGAAGCCGGCCATCGGCAGAAAACGTGTGGCGATATTGGCCTCACCCACATCGAAGACGATGCTCGCCCACTGGTCGAGCATGCCGATGCCCAGAAAGATCAGACCCGTCCCCCATTGCAGGCGCCGCGAGCCGTGAACGCTGAGCAGCCGGAAGAACGGGGTCAGAAGCGTCAGGCCGGCGAGCACGTAGAGGAAGTAGAGCTGCACGAACGGAGAACCGGTCAGGATCGCGATTCCCGGGTTCCATCCGTCGTCTGTCGGGAGCAGATAGAAGCGCCTGAAGACGACGTATACGGCCGTCCAGAACACGAGCGGGATTCCGATTCTCCAGACGCGCTTGCTGAGGAATCTACGCGGTTTGTTCCCGCGGGCCGGGTCCAGTGCCAAGGCCCCAGATATCATGATGAACACAGGAACCGACCACCGAGCTGCGGAGTCGAAGCCGTTGGCGACCCACCAGTCGGGGCCCATGGTCGCGTAGTTCTCCTCAACGACTGTCCCCAGCGAATGGATGGCGACGACTGCCACGATCGCGATCGCACGGGCTGGGTTCATCCACGCGGTCGACGTAGGCGGCAGGTTCTCTGATCCGATTCTGTCCAAGGGCGCCATGGTCCAATATTCTCATCTCCGTTCGCAGACGCATCTCACGCTCCATTCAGTGTGTCTCTGGCAGCGTGTGTCTCTGGCAGCGTGTTTCAGTGGCAAGAACCACTGAAGTCCGCTCACGCCCGAACATCGGTTTGGCCCCAGGCCGCCCGGGTGAGAAAATCAACAATTATGAACACACCTGCCTTTTCGGACTCGACGCACGAGTCAGTGAACCTGCCGGATAAGCCGGCTCTTGAGGGACTTCGGGACAAATGGGACGCCGCTTGGAGCGACAGCGGAGTCTATGCCTTCGACGTCGATACGGATCGTGAGCAGGTCTATTCGATCGACACTCCCCCGCCCACAGCCTCGGGGTCTCTGCACGTCGGGCACGTCTTCTCCTACACGCAGACTGACATCATTGCTCGATATCAGCGCATGCAGGGCAAGAACGTGTTCTACCCCCTCGGCTGGGATGACAATGGTCTGCCGACGGAACGACGTGTCCAGAACTACTACGGGGTCACCTGCGATCCCACTCAGAGTTACGACCCGAACTTCGAGCCGCCGGCAAAGCCCGCGAAGAACTCTCGTGACTTCGTCAAGATCTCGCGTCAGAACTTCATCGAACTCTGCGAGACCCTGTCCGCCGAGGACGAGCAGATCTTCGAACACCTCTTCCGCTCCACCGGCCTGTCCGTGGATTGGAAGTACACCTACCGCACCATCGATGACACATCACGCTCGGTCAGCCAGAAGGCTTTCCTCTCCGACCTCGCAAACGGTCACGCCTACTCCCAGGACGCCCCCACCATGTGGGATGTCACCTTCGGTACTGCCGTCGCGCAGGCGGAACTCGAAGACCGGGAGAAGGACGGCGCCTACCATAAGGTGAACTTCTACCCCGAGGGCACCGACGGTCTCGCCGACACCTCGGCGGAGCCGATCGTCATTCTCACCTCCCGTCCGGAGCTCATTCCCGCGGTAGTGGCACTCGTGGCTCATCCCGAGGACGAGCGTTACACCTCCTCGTTCGGATCCAGGTACGTCTCACCTCTCTTCGGCGTCAGCGTCGAAGTTCGCGCCCATGAACTCGCGAAGTCGGACAAGGGCACCGGCATTGCCATGGTCTGCACCTTCGGCGACCTCACTGACGTCACCTGGTGGCGTGAACTCGACCTCCCCACTCGCGCGGTCATCAACCGGGGTGGACGACTCAACCTCGAAGTCCCCGAATGGATCGCGTCGTCGCCGAAGCCCGATGCCGTGGCCAACTACGAGCAGCTGGCGGGAAAGACAACTTTCACCGCCCGCAAGGAGATCGCGGACATGCTCGCCGAATCCGGTGACCTCATCGGCGAGATCGAAGCGATCACACATCCTGTGCCGTTCTACGAGAAGGGCGACAAGCCCCTCGAAGTCGTCACGTCCCGCCAGTGGTACATCCGCAACGGCGGACGCTCGGCCGAACTCCGCGACGCGCTCATCGCCCGCGGTCGTGAGATCGAGTGGCATCCGGCGTTCATGCGCTCACGCTACGAGAACTGGGTGGAGAATCTCAACGGTGACTGGCTGGTCTCCCGCCAGCGTTACTTCGGCGTACCGATCCCACTGTGGTATCGCTTGGACTCGGCCGGGGAACCTGACTACTCGGATCCGATCGTTCCCGAGTCCCTGCCCGCCGATCCCGTCGCCGAGGTTCCCGCCGGCTTCACCGCTGACCAACGTGACGTGCCCGGTGGCTTCACTGCCGATCCGGACGTCCTCGATACGTGGGCAACCTCATCTCTGACCCCGCAGCTGCTGGGTGGGTGGAGTCGCGACGAAGACTTCTTCTCCAAGGTCTTCCCCTTCGATCTGCGCCCTCAGGGCCACGACATCATCCGCACTTGGCTGTTCTCCACTGTCGTCCGGGCCAACTCGCTCAATGACGCTGCACCATGGAAGCATGCCGGCCTCTCCGGCTGGATCCTTGATCCGGATCGCAAGAAGATGTCGAAGTCGAAGGGCAACGTCGTAGTCCCCTCGGACATCCTCGGCGAGGCGAAACCGGGCTTCGGCCCCGACGCGGTGCGCTACTGGGCGGCCAGCGCCAAACTCGGAGCCGATACAGCTTATGACGTGACGCAGATGCAGATCGGGCGCCGATTGGCCATGAAGCTGCTCAACGCTTCGAAGTTCGCGCTGGCCCAGGGGGTTCACTCCGGGCTCGTCGGCCAGCTCGGTTCCGTGACGCACGATCTCGATCGAGCTCTGCTCAAGAAACTCGCCGAGGTCATCGGGACCGCTTCAACGCATATGGCGGCCTACGATTACGCACACGCTCTGCGAGCCGCGGAGAGCTTCTTCTGGGAGTTCACCGATGACTATGTCGAACTCGTCAAGGACCGGTCGTACGGCGCCAAGGGCGAGGGCGATCAGCTTTCGGCTCATGTCACTCTGGCAACTGCCCTCGACGTCCTCCTGCGTCTCTTCGCTCCGATCATGCCCTTCGTGACCGAAGAGGTGTGGTCGTGGTGGAGATCGGGATCTGTGCACAGGTCACCGTGGCCCGGAGACGAGCAGCTGACACAGCCTGACTCGTCCGTGGATCCGGACCTGCTCATCTCTGTCGCCTCGGTGCTCACCGAGATCCGGAGGTCGAAGACCGAGGCCAAGGTCTCCCAGAAGACTCAGGTGCGCAGCCTCACCATCCATGCGCCGGCAGCTGTCGTCGCGGCGATCGACAGTGCCCAGGGCGACCTCACGGCCGCTGGACGCATCCAGAATCTCACCACTGAGGTGAAGGGTGAAGAGATCACGGTAGCCGAGATCGACTTCATCGAACAGGACTGACCGTCAGCACCTGTTCCAAGATCAGAACAGAATCCTCCGGCACGAGGAGAGCCTGGACGCTTACGATTGAACTCGACAACTGAAGGAGTACGAGGCTTCTTCTAGGACGAAAGGCTCTTGAACGATGAGAAGTGAACTCTTTTCGAAGCGAAACGCCGAGATCCAGAACCAGGATCGCTGGACTCTGCAATCGAATAAGATGCTGCGCACTGTGATCACGCCCAATGCGCCCATGATCGCCACAAAGGGTGCCATGGTCGCTTACCAGGGCGACGTCCGCTTCGCTCACCAGGGGTCGAAGTCGGTGGGCCAGTTCATGAAGAAGGCCGCCACCGGTGAAGGCGGCAATGTGATGAAGGTCGAGGGCCACGGAGAGGTGTTCTTCGCTCGAGAGGCCTCGAACATCTTCATGATGGCTATGGAAGGTCAGCAGGATGCTCTGACGGTCAACACCGCGAACCTCTTGGCCTTCGATGATGCTCTCAACTGGGAGATCAAGCGGATCAAGGGCGGAATCGGTGCCATGGCCAGCGGCTCCGGGCTGTTCAACCTCGAACTCAACGGCCAAGGCACTGCTGCCATCTGCTGCAAGGGCGAGCCGATGGTCCTCGACTGCTCACAGCAGCCGACGTTCGTCGACCCGCAGGCCGCGGTGTGCTGGTCCTCATCTCTGGCGCCGCAGATCAAGACCGACGTCAGCGTGGGGACCTTCTTCGGTCGCGGTTCGGGTGAATCGGTTCAGCTTGCCTTCCACGGCCCCGGCTTCGTCGTCGTCCAGCCTGCTGAGAACGCCGTGTACACCGCACAAGCCTAGCCAGATCAGGGCTGAAGCGCTCTCCCTCAGAAAGTGTTCCAGCTGCAGCGCAATGCGAGCCCGAGGCCGCCCGAAGCAACACCGGGTAGCCTCGGGCTCGCTGCATGGGACGAGCGCTTCAGGCCACCGACGTCCGGCGCTGCCCCGCTCCCCCGCGCTCCACGCGATAGCGACGGAACTTCGGGAAGATCAACGCACAGGCGATGACGAGCACAATGACGATGAGGCCCCCTCCGGCGGAGGCGATTGTCGTATTCGTGAACACCGCGACAGTGCCGTGCAGAACATCGGCAATGCGTGGTCCGCCTGCGACAACGACGATGAACACACCCTGCATGCGACCTCGCATGTCATCGCTGGCAGCCTCCTGCAGCATCGTAGAACGGAATGCGGAGGAGATGATGTCGGCGCCGCCGCCGATGGCCAGGCCGAGAAGCGCGACGATGAGAGCCGCCGCCCAGAACCCTGAGGCGAATTCCAGGGACAGGCCGAACACAGACATGGCGGTGCCCCAGACGAGGATCGCTGTGATCACTGCCAAGCCCTGACGTTCGACGCGAGATACCCAGCCTGAGAAGATCCCCGCCAAGGCGCTGCCTGCTGCCAGAGACGCGAACAGCAGAGAGAAGACGATGCCTCCGGCCGGAGGACCGCCGAAGGACTCGGTCGCGATCTGCGGGAACAGTGCTCTGGGCATTCCGAAGACCATCGCAATGACGTCGACCAGCAGTGACACCATGACGACGGTGTTCGTCGCCAGGTAGCGGAAGCCGTCGATGACTCCTTTGACACCCGCGCGCGTGTCGGGCTGTTTCTGAGGGACCAATGGGGGCAGACGCAGCACCGCGTAGAGAGTTGTGGCCAGGAACAGCGCATCCAGGATGTAGAGCGTCTGATAGCCGACGACCGGTATCAGAGCACCGCCGATGATCGGTCCTGCGACGGCGCCCAATGTCATGACCGTCATGTTGAGCGAGTTGGCAGACGGGAGAAGTTCGAGCGGAACGATGGTCGGCAGGAGTGCGCCCTTGGCCGGCTGGTTCAGGCCGAAGAAGGCCTGTTGCAAGGAGAATACGGACAGCAGCAGCCACACGTTTCCAAGCTGCATGACTGCGATGAGAGCCAACAGCGAGCTCGCGATGATCAGGCCGACTGTGGAGATGACGAGCAGCCTGCGACGGTCGATGACATCGGCCAGTGAACCGCCCCACAGTCCGAACACGATGAGCGGAACCAGCCCGAATACACCGCTGAGACCTACGTAGCCGGACGATCCGGTGATGTGATAGATCTGTGCGGGAATAGCGACCACAGTCATCTGAGCACCGATGACAGTGACGATGTTGGCCACCCAGAGGCGGCGGTAGTTGTCGTATTTCAGAGGCCTGGTATCAGCGAACAGCCTCATCTAATGAGACGACTCAGGCTGACTTTTTGGATGCACGAGGCTGTTCACGAGGCACCAGAGTGGGGGCGACGTTCTTGTCCACGACGTCCCTGGTCACGACCACCTCGGCGATGTCCTCCCGGGAGGGAACATCGAACATGACCGGTTGCAGGACCTCTTCGAGGATGGATCGCAGTCCACGTGCCCCGGTGCCGCGCAGGAGTGCGAGGTCGGAGATGGCTTCAAGGGCGTCGGTCTCGAAACGAAGCTCTACATTGTCGAACTCGAACATGCGCTGGTACTGCTTGACCAGGGCATTCTTCGGTTCTGTGAGGATCGATATCAGCGCCGCACGATCCAGTGTGGAGACCGTGGCCAGTACGGGCAGGCGTCCGATGAACTCGGGGATGAGTCCGAACTTCAGCAGATCTTCGGGCAGGATATCGGCGTAGAGGTCTTCTTCGTCGTTCTTCGACTGCAGGAGCGCACCGAACCCGATGCCGTGCTTGCCCTTACGGCCGGCAACGATCTCCTCCATGCCTGCGAAGGCTCCCGCGACGATGAAGAGCACATTCGTGGTATCGATCTGGAGGAAGTCCTGGTGGGGATGTTTGCGTCCGCCCTGCGGCGGCACGGAGGCCTGAGTGCCTTCGAGTATCTTCAGCAGCGCCTGCTGGACACCTTCGCCGGAGACATCTCGGGTGATCGACGGGTTCTCCGACTTGCGTGCGATCTTATCGATCTCGTCGATGTAGATGATGCCGTGTTCGGCCTTCTGAATGTCGAAGTCCGCGGCTTGGATGAGTTTGAGCAGAATGTTCTCGACGTCTTCGCCGACGTAGCCGGCCTCCGTCAGTGCTGTCGCGTCTGCAACGGCGAAGGGAACATCCAGTCTCTTCGCCAGCGACTGCGCCAGGTAGGTCTTGCCCGATCCGGTGGGGCCCACGAGGAGGATGTTGGACTTCGCGATCTCAACCTCGGTGTCATCGGAACCCAGGGTCTTCGTATCTTCGTCGCTCTGCAGGGAGCGGATGCGCTTGTAATGGTTGTACACGGCCACGGACAGGGCCTTCTTCGCCGGTTCCTGACCGACGACGTATTCTTGGAGGAAGTCGAAGATCTCGCGCGGCTTGGGCAGTTCGATATCGGTGTGTTCGGAGGTGCCTTCGCTGAGCTCCTCTTCGATGATCTCGTTGCACAGCCCGATGCATTCATCGCAGATGTAGACGCCAGGTCCGGCGATGAGTTTCCGAACCTGCTTCTGGGATTTCCCACAGAAGTTACATTTGAGCAGGTCTGCTCCGTCCGCACTGCGAGCCACTGTCACAACCTTCCGCCGGGGCACCTGGCCCCAACTCTACCGCTCGTGTTTCCTGTACCTCAATAGCTTCCCATACGGGACTGACATGAGCGGCCAGAACCGTCATTCGGTGTGTCGGAGAAGATGGACGCACCCATGCTGTTGAGAAGGCCCAAACTACTCGGCGCCGCACCAGGTGGCAACTTCGCAGCACAGACCGCTTCGGGCCCGGACAGCCGATGACTGTCCGGGCCCGACGATGTTCGTGTGTCTCAGACCGCCTTGCGAGAGGTCAGAACCTGATCGACGAGACCGTAGTCCTTCGCCTGTTCGGCGGTGAGGAAGAGGTCACGTTCGATGTCGTTGGAGACCTGCTCCGGTGACTTGTTGGAGTGGTCCGACAGAGTCGTCTCCAGCCACTGGCGCATCCGGAAGACCTCTGCGGCCTGGATCTCGATGTCCGAAGCCTGTCCCTGTCCCTGGCCCTCCATCGCAGGCTGGTGGATGAGGACTCGGGCGTTGGGCAGAGCCAGACGCTTGCCCGGAGTGCCGGCTGCCAGGAGTACGGCAGCAGCCGAGGCGGCCTGACCGAGGCAGACAGTCTGGATCTCCGGCTTGATGTACTGCATCGTGTCGTAGATGGCAGTCATCGCGGTGAAGGAGCCACCCGGCGAGTTGATGTAGAGCGTGATGTCACGATCAGGGTCCTGTGATTCGAGGACCAGGAGCTGCGCCATCACGTCGTCGGCGCTCGTGTCGTCAACCTGGACGCCCAGGAAGATCACGCGATCGTCGAAGAGCTTGGTGTAGGGATCCTGGCGTTTGAAACCGTAGGGAGTCCGCTCTTCGAACTGGGGCATGACGTAGCGGGACTGCGGCATGTTGCCGGCGGTGGACCCTGGCATAAAGTTCATTGAATTCATTCTTCCTTGACTCCCACTCAGTTGTCGGTGACGTCGGACGAACGGGTCACCATCTTGTCGATGAAGCCGTATTCCAGTGCTTCTTCGGCGGTGAACCAGTGGTCGCGGTCGTTGTCCTTGAGGATCTGCTCCAGGGTCTTGCCTGTCTGTTCGGCGGTGAGCTCTGCCATCTGCTTCTTCATGTGCAGGATGAGCTCTGCCTGGATCTTGATGTCGGTGGCGGTGCCGCCGATTCCACCCAACGGCTGGTGCATGAGGATGCGGGCGTGGGGGGTGGCGAACCGCTTGCCCGGTGCACCGGATGACAGCAGGAACTGCCCCATCGATGCGGCCATTCCCATGGCGACGGTGGAGACATCTGGCTTGATGTACTGCATGGTGTCGTAGATCGCCATTCCCGCGGTGACCGAGCCACCCGGGGAGTTGATGTACAGCGAGATGTCCGCATCGGGATCCTCCGCCGCCAGCAGCATCATCTGAGCACAGATCGCGTTGGCGTTGGAGTCACGCACTTCCGAACCGAGCCAGATGATGCGCTCTTTGAGCAGGCGGTTGAAAATATGGTCATCGAGACCCATTGCTCCACCGGCGTCGAGGCCGACGGGCGCTGTCATTTCATGTGCGCTCACGTTTCACTCCTGTTGGTCTTTGGTTGGCTTGATATGGACTCTAACTGCTCTCCGGTCGGATTTAGTCCGTCGGAACGCCTGTGTTCGCCATCAGCGTGATCGGGCACCGGATTCCCCTGCATCTGCTGGGAAGATTCGTGCCGGATGAGGCCCGCACCTGGCTGCGGCCGACCGATGCACCTATGCGAAACGGTGGGCACGGAATATTCTCCGTGCCCACCGTTGTCGGCTCTGTCACCGCCGAAGCGGTTGGAAGTCAGTTATCGTCGTCGCCTTCGGCTGCGACGGCATCATCTGAGTCATCGACGACCTCAGGTGCCTCTTCCGCAGCTGGAGAGGTGAACTCCTCCATATCGACGACATTGCCTGCTGTGTCCTTGACGACAGCACCGGCGAGAGCAGCGGCCAGGGCCTTGCGGCGTGTGACCTCTCCGACCAGTGCGTTGACCTGTCCGGAGCTGTCGAGCATCTGAGCGAACTCATTCGGGTTCATGCCGTACTGCTGTGACGCAGAGATGAGGTATTCGATGAGCTCGGGCTGTGTCACCTCAACCTCTTCGGCTTCGGCGATCGAGTCGAGGATGAACTGGGTGCGGAGATTGCGCTCGGTCTCCTCGGTGACCTCCTTACGGTGCTCATCGTCATCCACGCGGCTCTCGGACTCGAGGTGACGCTCAACCTCGTCGGTGACGACCTTCTCGGGAACGGGCACGTTGAGGGTCTCGATCAGTGATTCGAGGACCTTGTCGCGTGCCTGTGCACCCTGGTCGGTCTCCTTCTGCTTCGCAGCCTGCTCGCGCAGGTCCGTACGCAGCTCGTCGATCGTGTCGAATTCGCTGGCCAGCTGAGCGAAGTCATCGTCAGCCTCTGGCAGCTCGCGAACCTTGACCGCGCTGAGTGTGATGGAGACTGTTCCGGTTTCGCCGGCGTGCTCTCCGCCCGCGAAGGTGGTCTCGAAGGTGGTGGTCTCGTCTGCCGACAGACCGTCGAGGGCTTCGTCCATGCCATCGAGCATGGTCCCGGCGCCAACCTGGTAGGAGATGTCGGAGGCGGTGTCGATCTCTTCGCCGTCGATGGTGGCGACGAGGTCGAGGGTCACGAAGTCGTCCTTGGCTGCAGGACGGTCAACGGAGCTCAGCGTTCCGAAGCGGGTGCGCAGCTGCTCAAGCTCGGCATCGACGTCTTCATCGGTGACCTCGATCGGGTCGACCTCGACACTGATGGTGTCGTAGGCAGGCAGTTCGATCGTGGGGCGCACGTCGACCTCGACAGTGAAGGTCAGGTCGCCGTCTTCGGTGCCGTCGAGGCCGGGGACTTCGGAGATCTCGACCTCGGGCTGGCCCAATGGCTTGAGATCGTGCTCTTCGACGGACTCGCGGTAGAACCCGTCAAGACCGTTGTTCACGGCCTCCTGGATCACTGCGGGTCGGCCAACGCGCTGATCGATGATGCGCGCAGGGACCTTGCCCTGGCGGAAGCCCGGAATGGTGACCTGGCCACCGATGGTCTTGTATGCCTCGTCGATGCTCGGCTTGAGTTCGGCGTATGGGACATCCACGCTGATCTTGACCCGCGTGGGGTCGAGTTGCTCGACGGAGCTCTTCACAGTGCGACCTTTCAATTTCGACAGTCATGCATAATCGGCCATCTGGTGACCTGGAGGGAGCGAAAGTCCACGATGAGATCGCGCACGTCCGCAAGACGCAGTCACCCATATTACGCGAAACACGGGACAAAACACGAAACAGACGGGCCGCCGCAGTTCCGGAGTTCGCGAGGAGCGCAATCGATGCCGGTTCTGATGGACAGCGGAGCCGTGCACCGTGAACACATGCCGCCACGGAGGCACCGGCAGCTCGGGTCAGGATCGGGGGCGATGGAGCTCGTCGAGAGTGATGATCACATTGGATGCCGTCCACGACAGAGGTGCCACGGACACTGCCGCGCCTTCTGCACTGACCTTCTCGGGAAGGGAGCCGGCTTGCGTGCGATGGCTGCCCAACCAGTCGAGCACCCCATCGGCCTGTGTTGTGGCGCCGATGCGGGCGAACCCGACTCCCATGAGTGATGTCGACGGAGTCCAGCTCGTGTGATCGAAGATCCACCCATGCCCCGGTTTGATCCCGCCAGCGGGTTGGCGCAGTCTCTCCCAGACGTGATCAAGGGTCGATTCTCCAAGGTCCAGGCCCGCCCCGGCCGCGGGCAGATAGGCCACCGCCGAATCGAGTCCTCCCGAGGTCGGGTAGCGTTGCAGTCCATTGGCGATGAATGTTCGAGAGAATGTCGCTTCGAACGCATTGCAGCTGTCGCCGAGCGCGTCGGCTCCCCCATCGATGTGATCCCACAGTCCACTGCTGTGCTCTGCCAGTCTGACAAGTGCCTGCAGGCCCAACAATGTGGGTCCCGCTGTGCCGAGCGTGACTTGGGATTCACTGACCTCCCAGTAATCGGACGACACCGGGGGCAGCACTGTTCCCCGCTCGGTGAGGTGAAGCAGGCGCTGGGAAGAGCGACGCAGCATCGGTGCCATCGTCTCGAGGGCGACCACTCCCTCATTTCGTCCGGTGGTCCGGGCCCCCACAGCATGGACGTCGCTGACGGCCCAGAGCAGGAGTCCAAGCGCGTCGAACTGAGATGGGCGCTCGTCCGGGGCCAGCCCCAGGTCTGGGGTGAACCGTGCCGCGAATGACCCGTCCTCCGATTGCAGTGACTGCAGGTGAAGAAGGTGCTGCCACGCCAGGTCGAGCATTCCGACTCGGGCCAAAGCAACCGCAGCGAACGCCGCATCCCGCGGCCAGATGTATCGCCACGGCCGGTCCCAGCTGGCCACCGTCGCCGGAAGGGAGTCGGTGAGCACCCACAGATCGAGAAGCGCCGAGGTGGCAAGATCGCGACGGTGTTCGGGCAGCTGCGTGATCCATGCAGTGCACCGGTCCAGGAATTGCTGTTGTCGTGCCGCCGGCCCCAGGTCTTCTATTCCGGGCATGACACGTGAGTTCGCCTCCAAGTGCTGCGCCATCTCGATGCCGATGCCTTCGCGCGCGGTCCCAGAGGTGAAGGCGACGGTGGCGGAGCGGAGGGGATCAGTCCGGCGCGCAGGGGCGAGAAAGTCCGTGCCTGAGGAAGTCACGAAGCCTGCGCCGAGGAGACCTGCACCTGCGAGTGCACCTGTGAGGACCTGTCGGCGGTTCAGTCGGGGCCAGGGCACTCGCCGCTGCTGGGGCTCGGGACTCATATGGGAAATGGCTTTCTGCCGTGGGCCACCATCAGTGATGAACGGTGCCGCCTCGGTCGTGCAGAATTGATGCGGGAACCCGGGCACACGGTGCTGGGCAGAAGGAGATTCTACCGGAACCCACCGCGCTGCGGCCGACAGAGCGATCGGGAACCGAAAAACCGGCCGGACCACATGGTCCGACCGGCAGCTGGAGGGGATGACGGGAATCGAACCCGCTTGAAGCCTCTTTTGGCACCATATCGTTCGTTGGATTCTAGGGGTTTAACGATGATGATGGGTTTGGAATAGCAGTTCGTTCAGCTCCATTGGCCGCATGATGCGGCCACCGTGCGGCACCCCCTTCGGGAGGCTCCCGAGTGAAGATTTTCAAAGAATTTGCGAACTTCTACGAACATGAGCCGAACTGCCGCACGTAGAGAGGGTATGAGCAAAGAATCGCAGACTTCAGTAGATGCACCCTCGCTTGAGCCCACCCACTCTCCCCTGGCCGTCATGCACACCCAGGGGCAGGACATTTACGTTCCCAATGGAATGCCGTGTGTCTATACCCCCGAGCAAGCCGCGACCATCTTGCAATGCGGTGTCCATTTCCTTCGCGATGGGACTCGCAATGGCGAACTGCCGCATTTGCGCATCAATCGATCTGCCGTCCGATTCACCTCCGATGACATCAAAGAGATCATGTCGATGTTTGCGGTCAAGCCGATGCCACAGGACGAACCGGAGCAGACGACTCCAGAGACGATGGCCATCCCCGAAACGCATGAGGACGAAGACCTTTCCGAATACCCCGGTGGAAGTCTCAAAACCAGGCGTCGGATGAAGAAGCTCATCGACGAACGCAACGCTGAGCTCGCCGCTAAGAAATAGACGAATCCAGGGCAAGGGATAGCCGCATTGATTCAAATCGATGCGGCGACCTGCTTCGCTGACCACGAGATTGGCGGCAGGTGGCCGCGATGCACATAAATTACCTCGCCCAGCTTTCAATTCCCCGCGAGCAAGTTTAGAAATCGACGCGGAGACACAGAATATCCGTTGGGAACCCTGGCAGAGAAATCAACACACGATCCTAGCATGATTGCTAAAAACGCACTGCCTCCGAAAACTTTATACCAACGAGAACTCCCTGACTCGAAAATAAACAGCGAGCCTCCAGATCGTTTAACGAGCTGCGCAAAGTCGTTTGCGAGACCGGTTCTAGCGTATCGGAATTATCGAATATTATATAATCACTTAACAATGTCAAAGTAAGTTTACCGGAAGAGCGGCTTCCCATCTCTTGCAGCACAAGTTTAGGAAGATATTTGTCGAAAGAAAGTATTTCAATTCCAGCTAGTCGACCGTCATGAAAGATATCCACGTTGATTTGAGGATCATCGCGCTTGACTGAATGTAAGGTAATGACCGAATCGGCTGCAGCATGCGCCTTAGAAAAGTTTATATACGTTATATTATGCTCAGAGTCAGTAGTATAATGAAACTTTTCGAAATCATAATTCATGTAAATCACAACCGAGTAGCTGTAACACATGCACCGCTGTTATTGAGCGAAATAAGTACGCTTTTGTCTTGATATTGCCAAGTTCCATGCTGCCTGTCTTTATAAGCCTTGCGCCAGTTCGTCTCAACCACAGACTCGGCATGGCCCTTGCTTATACCGCGTTGCTTGAGTCGCAGTTCACAGTGGCTAGTATAGCCCGTAATGTATCTTGGCGCGCTAGCGAGCACGTCTGCTGGAGCGGCGACGCTGTCTGCTCCGCGTGAAGCTGGGCTCGAAGTACTATTAAGAGCATGAGCGCTTGCAGGTGCAGCAATAACGGCCGTGGCGATTAAGGCCGTGCAAGCCAGGCCAAGCGCCAATTTACGGTGTCCCTGTCGGTATTTTATAGACATCTTTACGGTCACTCCTTGCCGGATAGTCACGATTGGAATACATAAGCCTTAACGGTCTTGCCGGTGCCACGGAGTTGAAACGACTTTTTGCTACCTTTCGGGCAAGCGCGGGGCGACAATTTTGTAGTTCCATTGCTCCATGTTGCCTTAACTTGAATACATTTTCCGTCCGACCGCGTATCTTGTACCCAACCGCTTATGCCTGCGTTTCCGTTTACACAGTCGATAGTCCAATGAGCTTTTCCGCCCCTGATTGTTGGATTGAAGGATTGCCCGCAAGTCCGCTGGGTCGGTACAGATATAACTCCTAAGGCTTCCCCGGAATACGCGGCGTCTTCGGCCGCAGACGCGGACCCAGCGGTTGAGAGCGAAAGCATTCCTGCGAATGCTATGGCTGTCACCAGAACCCGAAGCTGGCTCTTCTTGCGCATTGGAACCTCCATCGTGTGTAGATGTGAAGCGTATCACTTCGGGAGTTGTATAGGAATAGGGCGGTACAGTCGCTGTAGTGTGCGATTAGGTGCGGTGCGTCTGACTACCAGGTTGGAAGCGGCTAGGTTGCCAAGCATGTACATTCGAAATTTTGAGATGAAGGCAGGAAGCCTTCGGCATCGGCCCCTCCACCGGTACGAATCCCATGGCGGGTTCGCCGACAGCTAGGTCCAAGTTATTTTGCAGTGAATATCGGCACGCAATGGCAGAGAGAGTTGAGAGAAACCCACCGGCAGGAGATCGCCTACGCTTTGATCGACGCGGTCGAGTGCAGCCTATTGCCTTTCGGTTCGCGCTTGTTTCTATTCGTCGGCTCCGATAAGTTCCCGAACCGTGCGAATCCCATCCATGCTTGAATGCTGGCTGTTAAGCCATCGGAGCATCGGTGAATGACGCTGAAGGCAGCCAATGCTCATCCACGCAACTGAGCATCCAATCTTGGCTCGGTTGACATAGTGCCTCCTGGCCGAATGAAATGCTGTCGTTGAATAGAGGAGTGGGGAACCGAGATGGCTCGATTCCCCACTTGCCTGTTGATTACTTCAACGCTTCGCTCGTCGTACAGTCATGCGGCAGTGGATGTTGCTTAGCTGGTTGCTGCTTGGGCGATCTCAGCATCCTGCTCCGGAGTCCCACCCGAGACTCCGAGCCCGCCGATGAGCTGTCCCTCGTCGTCGAGTATCGGGACTCCCCCACCCATAAGAAGGAGCCCTCCGTTCGTATGGTCAAAGTGTGGGAACGGCTCTCCAATTTGTAATGGCGAGTTCAGGGCCTCGCTCGGTGCTTCGAACATGACCGAGGTTCGCGACTTCGCCAGTGCAAGGTCGTTGGACGCCAACCAAGCTCCGTCCATTCGTTGGAAGGCGACAAGATTCGCTCCGCCATCGAGTACTGCAAAGACGGCGTTCAAGCCGAGATCGCGCGCCTTCTCTTGCCCGGCGTCGATGATCTTGCTCGCGGCTTCCAGTGTGATCGTGGGGTGTGACATATGATCAATTCCTTTCTGGTGATACCTGGTCTCAGGCCTTTTGCGTCCACTCAGTTTCCTGCCACTGCTTGGCGGCCTCAATGGTCTCCAGCGGTCTCATGGTCCTGTAGTCCGGGTCGTCGGAGATGATTGTCTCGACCATTGCATCGACCATCTCTTGAGGGTCCGCCTGATCCGCAAGCGAGGGGCCAAAGTCAGGCATCGGAACGTGCGCGGTGTCGGCATTGTGCCACTGCACGTAGCTCTCGGCGCCAGTGTCGTTGAACCCGGTTCCGAAGACACCTGGATTGACTGTGGCGACCTTGATTCCGAATTGCTCGAGCTCGGCCTTCATCGAACCGGCGACAGCTTCGATCGCGTGCTTGGTGGCACAGTAGGCACCAAGGAATGGCACGACGAGTATCCCGCCCATGGACGACGTCCACACGATTCGACCACTCTTGCGGGCGATCATCTTCGGCACAATTGCCTGGACCAGTTCGAGGTGCCCGAACAGATTGATGTCGAACGATTCCCGCACGCGCTGCATCGGAATGTCGACGACGGCTCCGCCTTCCATGACTCCAGCGTTGAGAACGAGCACGTCCACGTCGAATGTTCCTGCATGTGCGACATCGATACTGTCGAGCAGGTTGAGCTTGATGACTGTCAGCTCGACTCCAGCTGCGACAGCATCAGCACGAAGGCTGCGGACCTGGGGCCAAGTCTCAGCTGCTGCGATCACCTCGTTGCCCTGACGGGCGAGTTCAAGTGCGGCTCCCTGACCGAATCCGCTGCTGGCGCCGGTGATGAGGATCTTCTGGGACATGACTACTCCTTAGGTAACTATCTGGATACTTACGGACGAAAGCTTGTCACAGGACGACCCTGCCGTCAATAACCAGATGGTTACCTTTAGACTGGGGGTATGCCACCAGATGCCACTGACACCAAGCGACGTATTCTCAGCGCAGCGCGTGCCGAGTTTGCGCAATTCGGTCTCGCTGGAGCCCGTGTGGATCGGATCGCTGACGAAGGGCGGGTCAATAAACGATCGATCTACGTCCATTTCGGACCGAAGGGTGACCTATTCGATCTGGTAGTGGCGACAGCGCTGACGGAGATGGCTGAGGAGGTGCCTTTCACTGCCGAAGACCTACCTGTGTATGCAGGAGCACTCTTCGACTACCTCGTCGCTCATCCGGAGATTCTGCGACTCACCTCATGGGCGAACTTGGAATGAGCTGAGGCATCGGCCGATGAGATCGAAGCCTACGCGCCTAAGGTCGCTGCCCTCACTGAATTCTTTGGTGACAACGCAGTCGACGTGCTTGCTCTATTGCTTGGTCAGGTCACCTCCTGGCAGTACGCATCTTCTGCGCTTCGAGCCCACTCAAAAGATGATGAGTGGGCTACGAAACGTCTTCAGCAACACCGCGAAATACTCATGGTTTCGGTACGAGCACTAGTTAGTACCACCTCCACCGTCAATCACGCCTATTGAGCCGGAGCTGACTCTTTCGCTGACTGAGCAGTCGGCACCGAGACTGGAACAGACTTTGTTGGCTCTGGCTCGCTGGACTCATCAGACCGCTCGATGGCGATCGTCACCTTGGCTTCGGCGGTCTTTCCGCGGGAGTCAGTGAGCGAATATTTCAACGAATCGCTGGTTGAGTCTCCGCCTTCTGGTGTGTAGCGGATTGAGGTGCCTTCGACGGCTGCCTGGCCATATTTCGGAGCATCGACAATTGCGATAGTGATGTCACCGTGGAAGTCATCGTTGCCAGTGACATCGATGAGCGCTGATTCGTCTTTCGCAGTGTCAATGGTGGCTTCATCGTCTTCGGCAACCGGCTCAATCGGAGTGAAGACCTCGTAACTGACGCTGACACGAATGCCGTCGGCACTCTCCTCGGTCTCGACATGAACCACGACGACAGCATCCTCGCCATAGTCACGCAGGAGGTTAAACCGATCGAGAGCTGAAGCCAACAGCTCATCGATAGCATCGCCGTCCGTGACTGTGACCTCGATCTGGCCGAACGGGTCCGAGGTCTCAAAGGCGTCCTTATCCTCCGGCGCCTCGGTCACAAGAAGTGTGGCCCCAGCTTCGCCGCGCTTGTCATTGAGCCCGTTGACTACCGAATCTTCGGCCACTGGCGGGTACTGCGGGTCAGGATCTTCACCGTCGTCCCCGCCACCGGTGTCGGCATTGCCATTCGCGTTGGAGTCGGAGCCGTCGCTATTGCTGGATCCATCCGAGGAGCCAGTCGAGCCACCGTCTGAACTCGAGGCGTCGGATGAAGCGTTATCGCCGCTGCTGTCATCGTTGCCGTTCTGGGCAGAATCGGACCCAGCATTCGAATCGGGGTCACTGCCACTGCCGTCGGAATCGTTGTTGGCGTTAGCCGAGGCTGAAGCTGAAGCCGTGTTGGTGCCATCGTCACCGTCCGACGAACCGCTGCCGGCATCATCGTCATCACCGGGGTTCGGGTTCGGTGGGCCTGGAGGGACGATGGGCGAACTGCCTTCGCGATCATCAGAGCCCTTGTCCCCCTCATCGCCTTTCGTGCCCTTGTCGTCTTCTTCGTCGTCATCAGAGCTGCCAGGGCCGGTCGGGTCAGGAATATAGGGCGCGTTGTCCGAAGGTGCCTGCGGCATCGCAAAAGTGTCACTGCCATCATCTGGCTGGCCGCCCGAGGCATTGTCACGGCCTGGGTCACCAAACGGATTTGAAGTGTCTGACGGCTCGTTCGAGGCTGACTTATCCGTCTCGTCATCGTCGCCCTCATCACCCTCATCGGCGGGGATAGTGAAAGACGGGTTCGGCGTCTTCGAATCTGTGGCCTTCGACTGAGAAGTCGGGTCGGACAGCAGCGTATTCACGGAACAAGACACCGCTGTGACCAGTAGCGCAAGCACAATCGCAACAATTGCTCCGATCTTCACTTTCGTCGAATTGCCCTTGGAAGTCGTCCCATCAGCCATATATTCAGTGCTCCGTGTATTGATACGAAAAAGTCCCTACCCCTATCTATGCGCCGATTCTCGGCGCAGTCGACAGGTGCAGGGACTCGTTCGGTCTTCCTCAGCCGTTGTTCTCCATCACGTTGAGGATCTTCTTGCTGGCCAGAGCACGGATGACAGCCAGTTCGTTGTCGACCTCGATGATCTCAACATTGCCCGTAGGTCGTGGAGTATCGGTGTTCGGCGAGAACTGTGTGCTGGCGACGATGAGCGGGATCTCCTCATGCGTCCAGTCGATGATTCCGAAATCATCCTTGAAGCGCGAGAGCAGAATCTCCTCGTCACGCTGCTCCAGATGCTTCTGCCCGTTCTCGGCAAGGTAGCCGCCGTAGATAAGCTCGGTGACGACCGGAATAACCGAATCCTCGATCAGAGAGATGCGGGCCTTGAGCGCCTCCGTGTCATCGAGGTCAGAGTAGCCGTCGATGACGAAGTCGAGGACCTCGGAGGCAGATGTGCAGCCGTGGTACTCCGTCTCCTGGGTGCCCTTGTCGAGGGTGATGACGACGAAAGGAAGTGCGGTCAGGTCGGTGTCGTTGTCGATGATTGTCATGGTGTGTCCTTCTGAATTGGAATTGCGTTCACTAGGTCTATGCCCCATCACCTGATGTTTGTCCGCCACCTTTCGATGGGGCTGGACTCGAGCTGCTAGGCTCCGAGGACTTGGCCCCCGATGGAGACGCTGAGGCACCGGTGGACTGGCCGGATTTCGCCTTTGGTGCGGGCGCCTTCTCGGCACTCGTACCGCCGTCTGATTTCGCCGGAGCCTTCGGAACCGAGGACGGAGAATGAAGCGACTTCGGATTCGAGGCACGTTTCGTCGTCACGCTACTCGATTTCTCGGGAGCCTTGGGCGCTGGTGCTTTTGCCACGGGTGCCTTTGGCTGTGTGGGTGAGCTCGCTGGCTTTTCCACCGTTTTCGTCGGAGCCTTAGCGACAGCCTTCTTCGGAGCCTCAGCCTTGGGCGCCGGAGCTGCCTTGTTTTTAGCGGGCTGTATGTTGACGGCCTTCGGTGCAGGTTCAGACTTTGGCTTCTCGGCAGGCTGAGTCTCGGTGCCTTTTGGTTTGCTCGACTTCTTCTTCGACGAGCTGTCGCCCGTGGAATCGACCTTCTTCTTAGCTGGCTGAGTATCGACAGCCTTAGGAGCGACCGACTTCTGATCGTCATCGGACTTCTCGTCCTTGGGCGCCTCTTCACCGCTGGCATCAGGCTTCTGCGACTCATCGTCATCAGTCGACTCAGGATCCTCGACAGTCCCGTGGGCCATATCGTTCGATACCTTCTCTGGGCTCTTGCCGGCATCATCCGCGGTGGTGGATTCGTTCGAGCCCTCAGAATCCTCTTCGTCGACCGGCGCGATCGCCATATCGTTCGAGACCTTCACCATGGAATCTGGCTTCTTCTCGTCGTCATCGCCAGCTTCATCTGAAGACTTGGAATCATCAGCGTCATCAGATGAGGTCTCATCAGCTTCGGCCGACTTCTCATCATCGTCTGGTTTCGCATCCGCGAGCTCGGCGCTCTTGGACTTCTCGGCTGGGGCGCTGGCGTGGGCTTTGCCGTCCTCACCAATGGTGATGGTGACCTTTCCTTCAGCCTCGTCATTCTGACCGGAGCGATTCTTGTCTCGATCCTGGGTGTGACGAACCTTGTAGGTGAACGTCACTTCTTCGCCGGGCTCATATTCCGAGGCGTCGAAGGAGATCTCACCGGAATTGGCATCCCACGTCAGACCTTTGACGTCGTCGCCGGTGACTTCGGTAACTTCACCGTCGAGGACCTTGTCGTTCTTCGTCAGGTCATCAAACGTCAGCTTCACCGACGAGCCTGCATCGACGCTGTAGTGGTCATCTTCTGTCTCCGGTGGCTTGAGGCGATACTCGGTGATCGTCATGGTCGACTTCTCACCATCGCCGACTCCATAGAGAGTCAGATCATCGGCATTCGGGTAATTCTTGAGGAACTCCCGCTTCTGCGCGAAGTCCATTTCCGACCACACTCCTAGTGGTGTGCCGTCAGCATCGGTGACCACGATGTCTTTGGACTCGTGCTTCTCATACAAGTCAGCATCCGGGTCTTCGGTTGAGAACTTGTCCGGGGTGGTGAATGGTGAGTCGCCCCGCTTGTCGTTGATGAAGTCAACGAGGTCTGCGACGTCGACGGGGCCATGTCCGACATCACCACCGTCGTCTCCGCCATCACCGTCTCCGGGGTTGTCCGATCCATCGCCGTCGTCACCTCCGCCGTCATTGCCTCCGCCATCGCCAGGGCCAGGATCCTCGCCGTCAGAGCCGCCCCCGTCTCCAGGGTTGTCTCCTCCGTCGCCAGGCTCGTCGGTCCCGCCACCGGGGTTGTCGTCGGACCCATCAGAGCCGCCATCACCGGGGTTGTCGGTCCCGTCTCCGGGTGTGTCGTCAGAACTGCCATCGCCAGGCTCATCGCCTGCATCTGAGTCGGACCCACCGTTGTCGCCGGGTGGCTGCGACACGTCGTCAGGATCTTCGGTTGTGCCGCCGCTGTCTTGATCCTTAGCGCCACGCTTATCGTCTGACTTATCGTCTTCTTTGTCCTCGGTCTTTGGACCAGCTGGATCCGGGAGCTCTGGTAGACCTGAGTTGGTGTCTGGCAGGGCGTAGTTCTGCTGACCGGGCTCGTCACCACGTTCAGGTCCATACCTGCCATCATCACCGTCGTTACGGTCGGGCAGCCTCGACGTGTCACTGGGATCGTGTGGGGCCGCCCGGTTGTCCTCGCCATCACTCGATGGGCTCTTGGTCGGCTCATCATCGGCGTTGATCGTGTATTTCGGCTTGTAGTCGCCACTATCGGACTGAGCCTGTTCGTCATTGACCTGCTCGCTGATGGCATATCCACCGGCGAGTACGACGGCGAGGCTGGCAGCAGCGGCCGCGCCAAGGACGGCCTTGCGTTTCCTGTTGTTTTCTTTCACTGGTTTTCTCCGCTCATCTCGTCAGCGTCGCCTTTGCGCACTGACAGTCGTTTTTGCTTGTTCGCGTATTCGAAAGGTGTCATCTTCTCCCCGGTTTCAGGGTCGATCATGGCTTCAGCCTCCATCTTCTTGCGACGCTTGGCGGTCTCGTCCCCGTCGTCGGACGGGCCTGAGGTGGGGACAAACTGCTCCATCGTGGCCCGTGTCGGTCTCTGCCCCTCGAAAGTGGGCACTCCAAACTTCTTGAGGAAGTCTCCAAGCTCTTGTGTCGAGGCGTAGTAGGGCTTGAACACGCACGCTTCGTCACCTTCGTTGGCAGCCGTCCCCACGCCCTTGCCCACCTTGGCGTTGGACCTGATGTGCTCGGGCACCTTCGGCACCGCGGCAGGGTCGGGGAATACCAGCTTTCGGTTGCCTTCGGTGGGGTTCACGCCGAGGAGGATCTTGTTCTGATGATTCGTCCTCAGCGCCGTGCCGATTCCGGTATCGGTCGAGGCAACTTGAGAGGAAAGAACCAGTTTTATGCCCACGAACCTCATCTCGGCAGCAGTCTTCGAGTACTTCAGTTTCAAGATCTCTTTCGCAGTGTTCGCGTCCTGGGCCTCAATCCGCATGGGATGATCCTTTTCGAGGCCCTTGGGCACTGTCTCCAGTGCCCACAGACCGGTGACCTCGTCCATGATGAGGAAGATGGGCCGCATCTTGGCGGCCTCTTGAGCATCGGCTGGGAGCTGGGTCCAGTTCTGCACTCCGTACTCTTTGAGTACCTTCGCCCTCTTGTCGCCTTCGGCGTAGATCTTCGACATGACGGCGGCTGCCTCGTCGATCGATTCGCATCCCCACCCTTCAGGGCGGACATATTGCTTGCACCACTCGAAATCGACAGCTTTCGCCGGGGTGTCGATGATGGCCAGCTCTGCACCTCGGGCGAGAACTCCGGCGACGATGTCATTGAGGAAGACCGATTTTCCTGAGTTACTCGTTCCGCCAACCTGAGAATTCATTCCCGATTCGAAATCGATGATGAAGGTTTCTCCATGCTTCTCCCCCGGTGCCGGCAGGCGCTCACCCAGTGGAATCTTCGCCCACTCTTTCGACCCAGGTGCGAACGCAGTGACCTTGGCATCAGTGGGATACGGGATCAGCTGGGAGAAAGTCGGCGGGTCCGAGGGGATGATGGAAGCTTCGAGGGAACGAGGGTCAATGCGGGTGAACCAACCGGGTCCGCCGACAATGTCTGTCGCGACTTCTTCAAGCTTCTCGTCGTGCTTGGACGGCGTGTAGGAATCTGGCAGCTCAAGATCGTATCCGCCATCAGATCGGTTGTTGATGACAATCGCCCAAGGTTGGACGCCGAGGGCGTTGGCAACAGCGCCTCGGGCGCGCTTAGTGGCCTTGTCGAACTTCTGCATGGTGGCTCGGCCAGGCTTGAGGAATGGTTCGAACTTTGTCAGGTAGTAGCCGGGTTTCATCTTCTCGAACCGAGCGGCAATAGCTGGGGCATCTGACATCTTTGTGCCGTTGGCCAGCTCAAGAACGACAGTCTCACCCTCATCGTTCATTGATGTCATCGAGGTGTGACGTACGGCGACAAGGCGCCACCGCTGTTTGTCGATGTGACTGATCGACCAGTCGCTGCCGAGCTCTTCCTTAACCTTGCGCTCCATAATGGCGGCGTGTTTGGCCGGGTCGAACTTAGCGGGGAGTTTGAGTTCCTTCGTGTTGGGGTTGCTCACAAGCCTGCCTTCATCGTGGTGTCTCTTTATCTATCTATGCGCAAAGTTGCGTCTCAGTCGGACCCTCGCCTTCTCCGATGACTTCGGCGAAGGTTTTCGAGAGGTTGTCACGGTGATAGGCCTCCTCCCAGATGTCGATGAACACGCCGGTGATTTCCTCGACCGTCTCGCCCAGCGGCTGCCCGGAGAAGTCGATGACCTGCTGGCACAGCGTGTTGAACTCTCCCGCCAGAATCTGGCGTTTCGCATGGATGTCCTCGTCCCCGTTGATCGAGTTCCACAACGGCGAATGCCTGGACGCGGGTTCGCACTCCCTGGCAAGGAACGAGTCGAAGAGGTCCTTCGACAGCTTCTTCCACTGCGTCGAGTCGTTGGAGGTGACCATGTTCTTCAGATTTGACTGCATCGCCTTCACAGCCGTCTTGGCTGGGATGAGCAACTGCATGACGGCCGCCTCGGCGACGACGGCGATATGTTTGGCCCCGGCTGACGTGAGCAGACGTTTTACGTCAGTAAAGCTCAGGTCATCCCACAGTGCCAATAGGTCGTCGCCGATGTCACTGGGGATCTCGCGGCCCTGAATGAGGTCATAGAAGGCCAGTAGTGACCGGTGTGCCAGCTTCGGCTCCTCCCTCAGGCGAGCCAGAATGGACAGTCTTTCCGCGGCGTCAGTGGGCCTCACAAGCGGTGGGAGGTGGAGTTTGCGATGAAGAAACTGGGCGCAGACGTAGATGCGCTCTTCGCGAGACCGGTAGCGCTTGAGGAAGCGTTCGCTCTGGTCGGCGAACTCTTCGAAGACATCGGCTTCGGGTTCGAGGCTCTTCAGTGCTTCGGTCTCCACTTTGGGCGTGGAGGTGAACATCGGCTCCGGCTCCTGGTTGTCCGCGAAGTACTCACCGACAGATTCGACAGGGCAGTAGCGGTCTTGGACGATGCGGTGCTTCTTCTCCAACGCGGGCTTGGCAGAGAGCATCATGCCAAAGACCCAGCTGGAGAACTTGCGCCCGTCGGCCTTGTTGAAGTCGTAGAAAACAGCATCGTTGAGCAGCTTGTCGAGGACCAGGTCTCGACCCGAATCGGCGAGGTCCACCATGTCTTGGGTCGACCGGGCACGGAAGTGATAGCTGATCTGTGCACCGACGTCGGAGCTTAAGAAGATCTCAGCAACCTGCCGGCGACCGGCGTCTTCGGGCAGGTCGCCCGAAAGTACGGCCTGGCCAATTGCGGCGATTTCCGCATCGGCCTGAGCGCGGCTGAGCTTTCGTCCGAGAGGCTGCGTAGCTGTCTGTGTCGTCATACTCTCTATAGAGTTCGCTGACAGTCGTGGCTACTCAGGCCCGGAAATTCTCATATACTCCAAGGTCAACGGCCTGTAACACCATGCTGCCTCCGATCCGGCCACTCGCACTTCGCCCGTGTTGCAGGTGACCGGATCGGGCCTCAGACGGCCATCTTGGACGCGTCACGCTGATGAAGTCGTTCGTTGCGGCGTGCAATATCGAGTGGATTAGTCGAGATCAGCTCGAAGAACTCGGAAGGAATGTTGATCTCCGTCGGCACTGCACGTTCACCCGACAGGTCGGCGTAGAGGGCCACTGCACCGCGAATGACTTCTCCCGCTTCATCTTCGCCTCCCTCACGCAGAGCTTTGAGCGAATTGAAGTTCGGGATGAGCTGACCGCCATTGCTGATGTGATCCTCAGCTGTGATACGCCCGATCCTCTCCTCAGTGGGCTCGAGATTGAACAACTGGCAGGCCAGTCGCGCCTCGGTCTCATCCTTGATATGCATGATGAGGCCGCGCGAGATGTAACCACTCAGACCTGCATCGACGGCATCTTTGACTCTCTGGGAGTACAAGATGGGCAGGACTTCCTGGCTTCGAGCCAGGCGACCCAGTCGCTCGACCTCCGAGGCTGACGATTGCAGGAACGTCCACGCCTCATCAAGGTGAAGGACTCCCCCGCGTCCCGTCAGGGCCATGGCCGATCCGTAGACCATCATGCGCACCAACGCCATCGCCGCACGCTGCTGCATACTCTGCGGGTCATGACCTGGCTGCGGTAGATCGAGGTGGGATTCTCCGACTTTGATCAATGTCGTTCCCTCAGCAACACCCAGCGGCGCTGTAGTTGGGTCCATCCCGATGACCGACCGGATTGCCGGGGAGTGCGTCGCCTGACGGATACGGGAGATAATTTGGATGAAGTCCTCACGGTCTCGATCGGTGTGAGCGAGTTCGCCCAGATTAGCTTCGACGAAACTCAGCGCCTGCCCCGTACATTGGGCGCCATTGTCGACGCCGAACAGCAGGCCCCTGTTGAGGAGAACCTCGTAATCATCGGCATCGCGGCCGAAAGGGTTGATCTGCAAGATCGCTGAAGCGGCAAGATCGGCAGCTGATTGGACGGAACCAGCCTCACCCTTGTCGGTGTTCTGCTTCATCATGAACCGGATCGGGTCAAAGACTCCGTCGGACTTGGATATGTCATCCAAGCTTGCAATCTGACCACCGGAGGCCAGTACCGCCTGCGAATGGTCTGAACCTGTGTTGTGGGTGACGAGGAAGCCGCCTGTGAGATACGAGTGGTCGGGAGAATCAACGGAGATGCATTGGACTGGTTCGTAGTCGACTTCGGAGATCGAGACCACTGGCATCGCGCGCTCGGAGTCTGGGACAGACTCGGCAAGCACCGAGCCGTCGTCGGTGAGCACGTTCAGTGTTCTATCGGCGACGAATGTGATCGCCTCGTCGGTGGTGAAGACGCGGTATCCGAAGGTGCGAATGAAGTCGACGAGATCGTCTTTGGCCACGCTGGCCGTCATATCAATGGTGACTCGACCACTGCCGGCGACTGTACCCAGCCGCGCGAGGATTGGTGCGATGAGACTCTGACGTTGGGCAATGCTGGAGCGGTGGTAAGCAGCCGGAATCATGCGTGATTCAGGACTGCGTGTTGCCATTTCTGGCCAAACGGCAGAGACGGCGTCACCGACATCATCTCCGGCGATCCAGGAGCCGAGAGTCTTCGGTTCGACGGGCAGGTCAGTCTCGCGGCCAATGAGCGGTTCGGGCATCGGCAGGCAGATGTCACCAGTGGCGAAGGGATGCTCCCCATATTCAGTCAGGATCTGCGATGTGGTCATGACTCGACGGTTGCCGCCGTCAACGATGATCCACCGGTGCGCACCGTCGGCGATGGTGGACTGTCCATCGCCTGTGTGGACACGGTAGACGGTGGTTTCGTCTTCGGTGAAGATCTTTGACTTCGAAGTCACCTGGTGAACATTGCCGGTGGAGTCGATGATCTCGTCGCCGGGCTGGAGTTCTGCAATCGTCTTGCACCCGGAAGGTGTGACAATCGGAGTGTTCACTCCAAGGGCTTTGGGGTCGATGATGATGTTGGGACGCTTCATCAAAGAGAACTGGTGAGCCAACCACAGAAGCAGCAAACTTTTTCCTGAGCCAGTCGCGCCCGGCACGAGCGCCACGGGAAGTCCGTCCTTATTCGACGCCGCGGTGGGCGAAAGATAGGCCATGCGCGAGTCACGTTCGGTCAGTCCCACGCTGGCACCTGACTTGTCGCCGACGCGCGAGAGGTCGTTGATTCCCGAGGCGGCGATGGTCGTCATCGGCAGCTCTTGAGCGTAAGGGTTGGCACGCACTGACGAGCCCAACCAAGTCTCAGCCATGGCCTGCGGTTGGCGATTAATCATCGGATTGAGCTCGACGATGGAATCGTTGCCCATGAGCGAGAAGTCCTTTTTGCCCGAGAACCCGACCACGATTGAGCAATCGACGATTGTCGCCGGTGCCCCGCGTCCGGCATAGGCGCCTTCCATCGATTGGAGCATCCCATGGTGCTCTTCCTCATCAGCCTGGCTCATCGCGCCTTGTTCCTGGCGTTCCTTGATGTCCTCCACGTACTTCTTGCGGTTGCGACGCAGTTCAGACCGCGTCTGTTTCGCCGGTTCGATCCGGCCTGAAATCGAGACCACCAGGGCACCGGACTGAGTCAGCTGGGAGGCCCATGAGGCTTCTGGACTGATTGCGGTGAACTTGTCCGTCGGTTCGATGTCGACTGATGAAACAGCCGCGAAGCTGACGGAAAACTGTCCTTGCATTCTTGGCCACTTCGAGCAGTCGTCAAGGCCGGCACGATCGGCAATAGCCATCGAATCGGTGTCGGAGAAGACATGCAGGTGGTCAGAGTGAGGCATGAACGGGGTATCTGAATGGGATCCGTGATTCCACCAGGCATCGAGGATGCGCATTTCGCCTTCGTCTGGAGCGACCAAACCTGCTCGGTGAAGGGCGTTGGAGACGGTGGCTGCATCTCGGTCGAAGTCTTCGAGAGGGATGCCACCTGTGACAAAGGATTGCCACGCCGAATCCATAGCACCCTTGATGTCGCGGCCTGCGCCCAGCGAGTCAACGAGCTTCACGGCCATGACGCAGATCTTCTCGCGCACAACCTTGTCACCGAACCACTCGTTGAGCTTTGACCGAATGGGGTGATCTTTCGGTGCTCGGTAGAGGACTGGAGTGTTGATCGACAGGAACTTCACGACACGGTATCCGGACTTGTTCAGTGCCCGATTCTTGCCAAACGTCGCAGTGATGTGAGCGAGCTCCTGCGTGGCATTCATGATCGGCACACCCGCGGCGTAGCGCTCTTCATCGGACTTCGCATCCGTCATGGGCATGAGGGGGATTTTGCGCACCAACCACACGCCGTCATTGATCGTGCGAATGCGCCCGTCCCTGTATCGGGACTTGATTGCAGTCGGCCACAGCGGTGACTGGGCAACTTCCAGGGCATTCATCTTCTTCTTCGCCATGAGTCTCTCCTCGTTGTCGCGTCTAGTTACTGATTGCCGTCAGCGTCGGCATCGGAGGCAGAGTCCTCACCGTCTGGCAGTGGTGCTACGTCATCGCCGGGCTGGTCACCGGACGAATCTTCACCGGTCGTGTCGTCGGATCCATTGGCGTCATCTCCGCGGACAATCTGGTCGTTCATTCCGGTGACAGCATTGCCATACTTCTTCAATTCCTGCCCCTCTCCGGGACCGCCCCAGGCGACGACTTTCGGTGAACCCGATTGAGCGTCGGTGATGAGCAGGTCATAAGTCAGTACAGGCATCTGAGCGGTCTGGTCTGTGGCACTTGCGCCGGTGCTGGCCCATGTCGGTGTGATCTCGACTCGAGCCAGCATCGTGGGTCCAGGGACGTCATCTCCGTCTTCGTTTTCGGTAAAGAACGCCGAATTGGTGACTTCGGCTTCAGCGGACTCCACACCTGCCAGCGGCAAGTACACGTGAGATTCGTTCTGATCTCCGACGATCTGGCGCAGCTCGTCACTGTTTCCGGAGACGAACGCTTTCTGCCAGGACACGATTGCCGTGTTGACCGAGTCGGGGACATTGCCCGAGTCAGTCATCCCCGGCCACGGAGAGTCGGGTTGAAAATCGGTTTCAGTGATCGGCCGCGGCATGAGGGAAGGGTCGCCGATGATGTGCGGACCTGTTGATTCGTCGACGGCAACCTGCACGTCGACCCGGTACAGGGCGTTGTCTGGACCTTCGACGCTGAAGTGGTGGCGTTCAACGCTGTAGGTCGGCGGCTCATAGCTGGATTTGTTCTTCTCTTCGTCGCTGACTTCGGGGAACGGAACGTCGGTGTAACCGTCCCAGCCTAAGAATTTGCCTTGCGGCAGAGGTGAGGGTTTCTCAGCCAGCCAGCTTTGGACTTCGGAGACGGCGACGGCTTTGCCCTCAGTAGTCAATGTCGGCTCAATAGGGTCCGGCTGTTCGGGGATGAGTGCCAGGCTGCCGAAGGCCGCACAAGCGGCGACGATCGCTGCAACTGGCGAGTATTGCGCCGCTACACGCAGTCGGCGGTACTTCTTGGACTGTTGGACGAGGTCTTCATCGCCTCGGGGCAGGCTTGCGGCTTCCTCGGCCATGTCGAGGAACGGATCGTGATCGTCCTTCTTCTTGAAAAGTCCCATATCTTAGAGTCCTTGCATCCGTCGCATGTAGGTGCGTTCGGCGGCTTTGGCGACGCCGGGGTCGTGGTCGGTCATCAGGAAATCGAGAGTGTCGTCGGGGGTAGCGGCGTCAGCAGCCAGGGCGGTGCGCACGAGTCCGAACGGGTGTTGGGTCAGGCGCTCAAGGCAGGTGTCACAGTAGGCGGAACCGTCATCGGATTTGCGAAAACAGGGCTTCCAACATTTGCGGCATTCACCAGGCAGATGGTGGGCGTGCTGTTCCGGTACGACTTCCAGCGGCCGCCAACTGTGACACCTCGACATGAGCTCTTAGGCCTTCTTCATGAGGTCTGCGACGGCAGTGAGCGTGAGCATATCGTCGTCGGAGACGTCCTTGGAGATGATCTTTGCGATCTGGATGGCCGCGGGAGCGATGCCGGCAGGCAGAGAACCTTCAGCCTTGCCGAGATCACCCAGCAGCGACCACAGAGCCTTGAGACGGTCTTTGCCCAACGCGGTGGCGTTGGCAGACATCTCAATGGCGTCGGCCTCCATCAGGTCTTCGAGGTCAGACATCGGCTGATTGGTCTTGCGCGAGTCACCCGTCAGAATCGTCACGACCAAACCTTCAACATCAGCCTCGTCTTTGCTCAGCAGTGAGGCCGCGACGTGGCGCACATCGTCTTCAGCGCCCTGGACGTCGAGCATCTTGCGCACGGTACGGCGAATGAGGGTCTTGTCGCGGCCCTTCGACTGCGCCTGAGTCCGTGCCTTGGACTTGCCAGAATCCGCGTCCTCGTCGCTCGCACCGAGGTCAAGTGCCTCGTCATCTAAGTGCTCGGGCTCGGCCACTGCCTCTTCGACGTTGTCTTCGGTGTCGGTCATGTCGGTTTCAACGTCTTCGACGCTTTCGTCAGCATTGGTGGTCTCGTCTGCCATCCACGCGGTGTCAGTCACTGCGGTCTCCTCTTCGTTGTTGGGCGCCAAATGCGCTGCTACTTGTATCTATGCGCAAAGACCGCCGATGAGTCGCACAGTGGACGAATCGGCGGTCTTTGATCGGCGTTGGCGGCCTACTCGTCGAACTCTCGTGCCTCACCGAGATCTTTGATGTCGACGAGAATGCGGAAATCGCGGCCAGAGCCGTCAGTGGCAGATTCCATGTATTTGAACACCAGCACACGGCGGCCAACGAGCGATCGGGCCTTCGAGGCCATGGGGCGTCCGCCGTCATCGAACCTGTCGGTGCGCACTGTCTCTGAGCCTTCGGGGTTCTTCTTCGACGGTTTCGTCTCTAGGGTCACAATTGCTCGGTTCGACGACTTCTCCTTCTTGACCTCGACAACATTGGCCACATATTTCACTGCCTCAGACAGGCGACCTACTGCCTTGACCACGGGTGATTGGTCGTCATTGATCAGTGAGTAGATGAGTCGGGCGTTCTCGCCGACCCGACCGACCCAGTTCTCTTCGGTCTCTTCGACGAGTGTGACCTCATCGCCGTCTTCGACTTCTTCGACTTTGCGGGGGCCGGTGGCATTGATTGCGGCAATGACGAGCGGCTGGAGGTCTGCGGTGGCTTCACTCATGGTTTGTTCCTTCGTGTGTTGTGGTTGTCTAACTTGATCGGGATGGGTTTTCAGTCGTCGAACATGGCTGATTCGTCAAAGGCTTCGTCATCGATGTCGTCGAATGGCACATCAGTATCGATCGCCTCGTCTTCGCCGGATTCGGTCTCGTCTTCGGTCTCGGTCTTGGTGGCGTCGTCTGCTTCCTCGTCGGCCTCTTCCGGGGCACCTGCCTCGGATTTGGTGCCGACTTCGGCTACAGGCTCGGCGCTCTCGCCGTTGTCGGAGGTGAACAACACCCACCCGCCAGGCTTGATCGCGTCGTCATAGATGGCCTCGGTCGTGGCGATAATGCCGACGCTGGCATTGACCAGCCGGGTCTCCCAGGACTGCCAGTCGCCCGCGCTGGCACCGAACGGAATGGGCATCTCGTGATCAAGAAGGCGCCACATGGTCAGGCGCACCAGGCTGTTAAGACCCGATCCCCATTGCGCACCGTCGTGACCGGCCAGACCTGACTCGATACGAGCGATGAGGTTGACCAGGGTCGATGACAGTGCGCGGATATTCTTCTTGTTCACTGCGTATCCGGCAGCATTGAGGTGCTGAACTGAGTTGGTGACAACACCGGCGATACCACCGGCAGCCCACGAGTTGGGGTTGAGACGTCCCTTCACTTCGGCTTCCCAGGGCTTGTCTTCTGGCCAACGTGTCATTGTGCTCTCTCCTGTCTGGTGAATGTCTTCACCCACAACAGAGTCCGCCTCAGCAGTTGGCTCACTTAGACCCACTTCAGCTTCGGATTCGTCGGTTTCTACGGGTTCTTCGGCCACATTCGGATAGACGGCGACTGCATCGGGCTCGACCTGCGGCACGGCGACTGCATCTGCGTCGGTGACCTTTGATGCAGGGCAGATTCGCGCCAGAGGACAGTAGGCGCACAAGCCAGATGGGGTGGTTTCAAACGTGGCTTCATCGGAGCATTCGCCCAATTCTTCCCAGGTATCGACGAAGAGCCTCTCTGTCTTCTTCAACTTCGGCGCGCTCATGGCCACACGCTGAGCTTTGGAGTATTTCGTATAGAGGACGAACGCATTCTCGATCTCTTGATCGAAGTGCTTCGCACCGGCCAAGGCGTAGATGCGCAGCTGGTCGCCGTGCGGGTCTCCAAAGATCGACGATGACTTCTTCTGTTTGCCGGTCTTGTAATCGACGACTCGGAGTTCGTCGTTGATTCGGTCAACACGGTCGATGAAAGCCACGACCGGAACGCCAGCGATGTCGACACCGCTGAGTTTGGCTTCGGTGGAGAAGACATTGACGGCTTCGGGATCTTCGATGTCAAAGATCCCTCGGTAGGCCGTGTGGACTTCTCCCTGGACAGTGGCCCTCACCGCGGCCTTCTCTGATTCGCTCGCGTGCGCGAAGTCGAACCCGTTGATGTTGACTGTCGACAGATCAACTCCGCCAACGTGCTTGGCTGCAAATTCTGTCGCCTTGAAGACTGTTCTCTCCGGGCCAGGGAGGCCGTAGAGATCTTCGAGGACCGAATGGGCGACAGTTCCAATGGATGAAGCTGTCAAAGCAGACTCGTCGCGCGGGACGATCTTCTCGATGGCAAACCGTGCCTGGCACCCATTGCCGCCCAGCGCGTTCATTGTCGACGGTGACATGGCCTTACGTCGGACCTTGTCATCGACGAGCTCCTGGTCGATTTCAAGACGGTCGCCGACGAATGCCATCCGTCCTTTCGGAATTATGGCCGTTTGGTCGTTCTCTTGATTGCTCACACTCTGTATATGCCTCGAAGACCTTGATGTGTCGGCGCATGAAACAGGGGTCAGGCCTCCCCTTATCCGGAGAAAGTCTGACCCCTATTGGCTGTAGATCACTGGCTACGTCACAGCGTCGAGTTCAGTGTCTCCAAAGGTACTGGCACCGTGGAGAAGCGCCGCCCGTTGATCATGACCTGCACCGACCACCGCTTAGTTCCAGAATCAGCGGACATTCGCTTGGGTATGCCTTTAATCCCCTCGACAGCCAATCCGTCATCCCACATCGACTGCCATGCGGTTCTGGTCCCTGACCCTGGCGGCACGAGCTCAGGAGACTCCTTCTGCGCCAGCTTGAACGCCGTCGCCGGGTCTAGCAGCAGGACAGCGTCATCTTGGCCCTTCGGCCCCCGGTAGAGCACCCCGATCTCTTTACCGATCGGACGGGCTCCCTGCCCTTCGATGAATGCCCAGCCCAGCGAAGAATTGATCGCCTTCGCCTCTGCGTCATCAGAATTGTCGGAGACGACCATCGGCGGCATCTGAGGGTCGCTGGCATTGGCAATATGGGCGGATTTAGTGTTCAGCAGACGCTTGACCGCTCTGAGGAGAGCATGACCGGGACCACCCGTGCGTGACTCCGAGAAGCTTTCCACAACCAGAGACGTGACCTTCTCCCCCAGTGAGCCCTCAGCATGGATGGCCAAGCGATCAATGTACTTCTGGTCAACACCGTAGGCGATGGCCATCTCTCGCAGCGGTTGGACAATGAGCATGAGGTCGGCGAGCAACTTCGCCTGACGCTCGAACTCCGAGTCTGTGAACCCATACTGAGACTTCACGACGTACTTCAAGTCGCCAGTGAGCATATCGAACTGGTCCTCGATGACTTGCTTGACCGGTGCCCTCTTTTCCGAATCGTCGAGGTGGCGCTTGTTGGCGATGAAGTCGATGAGCGCAGCAGTCACAGTCGGGGCCTCACCCGTTCCGCGCAGTGACCTCATCTTCTCCATGGCAGCCGTATTCAGCGAGTTCTGCGACATCCGCACTGAGATGATGCGCGAGACAACCGAGTGGATGTCGATGTCGTTTTCCGCTGTGGCGATGAGCATGGCTTGAGGTCGGCGAACATCCTGCTGGGCGCCGGTGCCAGATGAACGTCGCTTACCTGTGTTGTTGTGAATGGCACGCAGGAGCGCCTCAATTCCCTCCCGTTCCTTCTCCGCCTTGCGCGGATCCGACGAGGGCGCCAAGTCGTCAACAACCCAGATGGGTGCCAGTGACACGGCGTTCTCCGTTGCAGCCTTCGTGTCGGAGGCCGAACCCGGCAGGGTGTCTTCCGTCCAGTTCTTTCCCTTGTCCCAGAAGCTCATTGCGGTAGCCGCAGTCCACGAGTTGTGGGTCAGGACGAAGTTGTCGGCGGCGAACTGCCCGTCAAAGCGGTCAACGGTGATGCACTGGCACGTCTCCTGACCGGCTGGGACCACCGCGGTGATACGTGCGCGTTCGCTGATAGGGCGGTAGAGGATTGTGCCATCGGATGCCGCCATTGGAGACCAGCCCACTGAGCGCATGAGCGTGACGATGTCGGCGCGCAGGCCACGGTCGCTGACCTTGATTGCCTCATCCTCCGCGCTGGGCAATTTCAGATCAGGCAGGCCGGCAATGCGCAGGGAGCAGGCGACGAAGCCACGCAGAAATGCCAGTCGGTCATGGATAGGTCCATAAACGAGTTCGTCAGCAAGAGTCTCACCGCTGGTGGCTTTCCCGGCCACCGACTCTGCCGTTTGCACACCGGCTGTGAACCACGAAGAGTTCGCCGACCAGGCCCTGACGTCGGGGGTGATTGCCGCCAACGTCATTCCGGGCCCGAGCTCGGCCGTCGTGACCGATCGGGTGACAACCTGGCCCTCATTGATCAAGGACTCGGCATAAGCCGTGAGCACTTCCCCAATCGGGTAGATCGTATCGACACGAGAGCCTGTGGCTCGGATGGTCGGCTCACCCAATTCCGCCTCGGCTTCCGGACAGAGCGCAATTAGATCATCGTGGGTGATCGTCTCGGCACTCAACGCGATCGGCGACAGGGCTACCTGATCAAGGATCGGCTGAATGTCAGCGGTTCGGTATCCGGGTCCGAAATCGGCGGAAGCATCGTCACTGACGAGTGGCATCGAGGGGATGCGTGCTTGGTCGATGACATCGGCGACGAGGGCGTTGGGCAGCTGGTAATGCTCAGCGATGTCAGTGATCCGGCCTGCCTGACCTGATGACAATGCCGCAGCTTTGGTGGCAAGTTCGAAGGCCTCGGACCCAAGCTCGGCCATGATCGGTGCACGAGCGGGTCCGGGGGCAATCGTGGAGAAGACATGACGGTCGGATGCTCGGAGCGTACGACCATCGGAGAGGTAGACATCAAAGACCTCGGCCATGTGGCGGGCTGATTTCGAGCGAATGGCTGTCGCCTGCCCATTTGACCCGAAGACCGTGTCCCCAGGAGCCAAGTCAGCGACTCGAGCCAAACCGGTCTCTGACGTCGAATGAGGGACCGGAATGTAGCTATCGACAGGCAGGGCCTTGCCCGACCGAGCAGCACCGACCAGGTAGAGAGGCACGTGAGGGCGCTTGGGCATACACGGGCGCAGAGCCGACGCCATCATGAGCGCGCCGATGCGGCTGTCCTTCCACGGTGTGTTGACCAGGAAGAGATCGAAGACCTTTTCCATGCTCTCACGCACGAAGTCACGGTACTCGTCATCAGTGAGGTTGGGGTCTCTCAGCTTCACTCCCAGGCCGGAGACGTTGGGCAGTTCATCCTCAGTCACACCAGGCAGAGCACCGGATTCGACGTTGTCTGGTTCGATGACCTGGTCGCCGATGACGAAGGTCGGCCAGTTCGGCGTCGTCGACGGCACCCAACCCATGCGAGACCAGCGTTCAAAGTGCTGAACCTCGTCACGGCGGGCCGCTTTCATCTCGCGCAGCCACTTCTCGCCTTCTTTGCGTGGCGGCCATTCGGCCAGAGTCAGGATGTCTGAGGGCACTGAGGCGCCCTGTCGCCCCCAGTCTTGCGGCAATGCTTCGAGGATCGACATCGGTGCAGTCATCTGAGCGTGATTATGCCCGGCAGTGGACTCATCGGCGTCGAGGGCTCCCGATTCGGTTCCATCGAGGTAGCCGAGCTCGACGACAACTTCACGGCGGTCGGCCTCCACATTCGATGACCCAGCGATTGACCACGAGTCCTCTTCATCGACCGTCGGCTGGCGGTAGACGGAGGTGCGCATCAGCCTCGCGCCGATACCGACGATGTCGACCCACCGGGCTGGTGACATCTCGTCAGCGGGATAGCACTTCTGCAACGCCGTCGTGGACTCGTTCATGCGGTGCTGACCGACGAAGGCCTCAGTGTCCTTCTGCGGTGGATCGGGAACCGTGTCAGTGAGCATCGCCGGCAAATCATCGAAAGTGCCGTGCTCGGCGAAGAAGTCGTCGAGACCGACCTTATCCTCATCATGGGCAACCGGGACTGAGGCGAGGTCGACGAGGAGAACCTTGTCATCAGACATGCGACGAGAGCGCTTGAGGAAGTCCATGAGCTTCGTCGTCTGGTCCCATACGTCACGATTGACACCGAGGTCACCGTCGAAGGCCAGCCATGCGGTCGAGTTTTTGAGCCTCAGGACCGTCCATTCGGGGTTGGACTTCCAGTTGTAGACACCAGCGATGGACACGATGAGCAACCGGTCCTCGGCAGGCACTGTCTCCAGCATGTCGTGGATTGCCTGGTCGGGGTTGGCTGAGTGGGTGGCGACTTTGAGGTCATCCGCGCTAAAGCCTTGCGACCTCAAGTAAGCGGTCAGGGTGGAATCGCCCTTGATGATGCCTTCCGTGAAGAGCACATTTGCCGGGTTCTTCAGGTAGGAGTTCGGTGTCGACGGGTGAACATCGAGGACTGTCTGGGTGCCCGAATCGAAGACGTACTTGAGTCGCTTGCCCTGGTCGCTTTTCTTCGGATTCGATGGACGGTACTGGTGGGCGATGCCGCTGGGCCGGTGCGAGGGGTCAAATGCGCGGCGCTCGGCGACTGAGTCGAGTGCGTAATTGGGCAGGTAGAGCAGGTCGGCGTTGTTGGCATGACCGCGCACAGCATTCTTCGTCTTCGAAGTGCCACTGCCATAGGTCGAGGCGAGGAAGTCGTTGAAGTCAGTCGACCCTGACACCATCGCCTTGTAGCCACGAGCAACTGCGACAAGCGGGGATACGCGAGACTTGTGCAGCTTCGCAGTGGCAGGATAGAGCAGATCGCCGACGGTGGCGTAGTCCGAAATATCCCAAGCCTCTAGTGGCTGGTGGTACTGGACGGTCGATTGCTGAGAATTGTTTGCACGCATACTTCATCTATGCGCCGACCCCAGTGATGTGTCGAAACCCCTAGAACTCGTCTTCGATGGGAACGTAGGCCATATTCGAGAACTTCTCGCGTTGAACCAGAACGTCCATCGCTTCCAACGGCTCGTCGTAGCCCTTGATGATGGAGGTGGCATTGGTGGCAGCCTGAATGATGGCCGTGGTGGGGAACGTATCCCCGTGGCCTGCGTACTGTCGGCGCCTGCCGACTGCCCATCGCAGAGCGCCATCTCCCACGGAGAAGAGGTACTCACCGTCTGGTGCCGCCGCGTCAGCGAGGACATTCGCCGTCGTCAACCATCCGCGAGAACCGGCAACCAAGACTTTGGCCGAGTCGTCGCTGATCTCGTCGGAGAAGAAGGACAGGTCCATGTCTGTGTCGATGTCATCGCGTACCGGTGGGGTGAGATCGACGACGTCACGCCATGAACCGAATCGAGGCGTCGAAGAGTTGCGTGCTTGAGAGCTCAACGGCGGAGTCACAAGCGGGTACCGGGTTGACCAAGGGTCAGCATCGGGCAATGTTCGCATGATCGCTGACACGCAGCCGGCGTACCAGAACAATGCCCAAGCTGGATACCTGACCGCAGAGTCCTTTGCCTGGCCATCGATTTCCATACGCTGCGACAGCGAAAACAGCGGTTCGACAAACGAGATCGCATAGCGGGCGGCCTGTTCAGTCTCAGGCGGATGAAGCACGTGCGGATTGAAACGCTGAATCAGCTCACTTGGTTGCGCCACAGCGGGTCCTCTCTGCCGGGCGAACCCATCTGGCAACAGTACTGAACATAACCGAAATCACTCTCCCATGTTGTGAGTCTTCGACACACCCACACCTTCGACGCATAGAGAGGGTGTGAGTAAAACAACGCGAATCGGTGTAGCTAACCTGCCTGGCCTTGAAGATGTTCTTGCCGAAGCAGGCTACCACGTGATCTCTGGCCAGAGATTCCGCGATGCTGCCCTGAATATCAAGAAGGCTATGACGAGTCAGGCACCTCCTAGCGTCGTCCTCGTTGGCGACTTCAATCAGGTCGGGCTCAAGGCTTGGGCTGAGAAGCTCTCGCAAGAAACGACCTTACGAGCAATCACCACCTCGTCCGGTGGCGCCTTCGCCGATCACCCAACTGTGAACACGATTTCCGCGCCCACTGATGTGTGGGACGTTCTCGATTCCTTGGGCATTGACACCCCCAATTCGTCGTCGCCCGTCATCGATTCTAACGGCATCGCCCAAGTAGTCGAGGTAGGCACGTCGACACGTATGCAAGCGATGAGCGGGGCAGATGCACTTGGTGACAATGCTCCCCATATGGCACACGGGGGTGTGCCGGATGAGACACGGACTCAGAACGATCCGACTCCGACCGTCGAAGCCCCATTGCGACAGGATGACAGGCCGCAGCCGCCCACCGACCCATGGTCCAATTCCTCGGGCCAGGTGCCCCAAGTCCAACCACGTCGGAGTCCCACGACCGAAGCGGAGCCAACTACTCATGCTGGACCCGACCCATGGGGGCGCAACGAGCCGGTGTCCCAAGATCGACCGGAGCCATCACCACAATCGACCCAACAGTCGGCTCCTGAACCGCCCGCCAGACAGCAGTTCGCCCCGATTAATCAGGGTGGACCAGCAGGCGTGGGACAGACCGTGGGCCAGCCGGCCGCCGAACCTGGACCACCCTGGGACACCGCTGAATCATCCGCCGACCCAGTGCCGACCCAGCCCCAGGCAGGACAACCGGTCCAGCGACAGACACCAGTGGGGCCCGCCATGGACCAGCTCCCGACCCATCAAGGTCAGAGGGATTCGACCCAGCCCTCCGAACAGGAACAGCCATCGAGGAGTAACGACGTGAGGTATGACGACTACCCAGACCCGCCTCCCCCACAGCAGCCGCCCCAAGCGACACCAGCCTATGAGGCCAACCCGCCGACCCAACCGATGCCTCGACTCCAGGAAGGACAGCTGAACTTTCAGCAGGGCGATCACCCTCAACCTGGACCGCAGGCCCCAGCCCATCAGCAGCCACCAGTTCAGCAGTATCAGCAGCAAGCTCCCCCGACTGTGCCCCATTCGGGAGGCGAGTGGTGGCCGAGTGCAGGCCAGCAGACCACCGTGAGTCAGCCGATGGGTCAGTGGGCGAGCCCGGCACCGCCGCCCGAAGCACCGGCACCAGCTCAGCAACCAACATGGGCTACTCAGCCATCGGCACCAAGCTCATCACGGATGCCCAATCAGTGGTCGAGCAACGACAACTACCAGGCAACGTCCCAGGGACTCGATCAGTTCGGCGACGTCTTCGACCAGGCCATCTCCGACTACTCCCCCGACTATGCCCCCGGCCGCACACCGTTCTCTGATGCATTCGCCTCGGTGCTCATCATCGGTGCAGGCAAAGGCGGCGTCGGCAAGACATCATTGTCGATCGCTACCGCCCAGCGCGCAGCCCTGGCTGGGTACAAGGTCATTCTCATCGACTCCAACCGTGGCCAGGCCGGAACAGGTATTCGCCTCCGGTTGCGCAAGTCGAATCTGCCGACGATCGCGGATGCCGCGCATTCGGGCAACATGGCCGATGCCCTCGTGACGCCGAAACAGATCAACCAGGTCCGAAGTGGCGCAAACCTCGAAGAGATCAAGTTCGGTGTCATCCAGGCCCCGCCACCGTCGCAGGCATCTCGGCGACTGGTCACGAACGAGCTCTACGCCAAGGCGATTGCCTTCGCCAAACAGAAGGCCGACCTGGTCATCATCGACACCCAGATCGCCGAAGCGATGGCCGCAGCCGATGACACCATCTACCGCGAGGTCCTCGTGCCGACTCTGCGAGCCAATGATCCCAACTCACCAACAGCCATGCTCATGCTCACCGAACACGGTCGGGAGTCTTACAACCATCTCGGTGATCGGGTCCTGGAGCTTCATAAGGCCGGCGTCCAGCGCAATCGAGTCATGATGCTGCTCAACACGGCGCCACCCGAGCAGCCGATGACGAATCTCAAACAGCTCGGCTTCGATGACTATGGCGAGTGGGTCGGCGTCGTCGACTACGACCCACGCCTGATGCAGACCTTCAACTCCGGGCGCACAGGTGCCGAGCTCGATGGCCTGTCGTCCGTCCTTGACCACTTGCTCTTTCGAGTCACCAACGATAACGAAGCCTTCCCATCTGCCCCGGCTGGACTCGACGGTGCCAGGCGCGTGTCCGCAGTGCCCACTCGCCGAGGCAATCGTGAACAGGAGGCACAGAAGAAGAGGACGAACCGAAAGGGGTTCTTCGCCCGTCTCTTCTCCCGTAGGCGTGATGATGACTGACACTGACATCACGACAGTGCACCAGGACTTCATCGCTGAGGACAGCGACCGAGCCCACCGTTGGATCCGCCGTATCACCAGCTACATCGAGGCGATCGTACGGTCTAAAGACGCACAGATGATCCCGACCCAAACGCTGGCCTCCGACATCAGCCTCGTCACACTCCCGGTCTGGTTGTGGGTGGAGGCTGACCCCAAGATCGTCGGCCGAAAAGCAACCTTCAAGCCGGGCGCGACGAACCGTCCGCTCTTGCCGATTCGGGTGCAGTGGCACGGCGGAACCGTGCAGGCACTGGGTGAAGGTGAGCACGATTTGCGGTGGACCGTAGAGGGTATGGGTCGAAGCGTCAATGGAACTACGCTCCTGACAATCGGACCTGAAACGTTCGAACACCAGTTGCTGTCGGACAAAAGGCCGAGCGAAGACCACCGTTTAATTACACGATTGCCGTTTACATTTAAACGACAAATAATGACCCCGGATCGCATGGCTGGGTCAATGCTCGCGATCGAGAAAATGGCTCAACAATCGTGGTGGGAATTCCTCACTGCACTTGAACGCACGTTGCGCGAGTGTCTTGAACGACAGCATGTGTCATTGATGCGAGACATCGACAAAACAGTGACGAAGCTTGGGCCACAGGACTTCGGGCAGGCGCTCCTGGACTCCGAGACACTCGACGTCATGGCCACCGAAATGACTCTCGGTGAAGAGGGAGAACCGGGGCGGTCATACCTTTCAGAGCTCATCGACAAATGCTGCAATCCCCAGCGATTCGTCCGCGTTGACCCGCAACGATACTTGTACGTCGAGATTTCGCGCAAGGCCGGTTCCGCCGTCCAACAGCGAGTCGGTGACCCGGCGATCGGACGCAAGATCAGGAAGGTCTACGCCGACAGCGGCGGGGCAGATCCCGAGAAGGTCATCGCCCTCTACCGCGAGGAGTATCCGAAGGACGGATTGTCCTACAAGCGCTTAACGGACGCACTCAATGTCATTCGAGATCCGATGGCCGAAGCGGCACGTGTCGATTTCCAATCACTGGACATCGACTACAACGGTCACTCCTGGTATTTGGCGTAAATAACTAAACGAAAGGGGGCGAGTTAACGCATGGAACCAGCATCAAATAGTATTCCCACTAATGCGGCAGAAAACGTCGCACATGGCAATCTCATTGCACCTACAAGAGCAACGGAGCTTTCCCGCTCGGCACGGCACCATCGCGCTGAATGGACAGTTTCCGTCGCTGAAGGACTTTTGAGCGTCAACGATGTTCTCACCAGCGTTGGTGGGAGCAATGAAGGGAGGGTGCTCGGAGCTATCTCTTTGCGGCAGCTTCTGCTCGCGTCCGACGAACATGGACCCCAAACGCGAGTGAATCAACTCATCGAATGGCTGAAGGAAATCTCAGACTCCAGCGATCCCTCCACGCGAAAAATCACACTGGCGTGGTTGTTCGACCCACGCAGTCAAGGCAAGAGACTCGTTGCCTACTGCGATGCCATTCACAACAACCGCCAGGAACCCCCCTGGCCAGGCTTCCCCTTCTCTGAGAACACGGCAGGAGAACAAACACATGAGTGACCGCTACGATCCGGTCAAGGAGGCCGTCGTGACCATCGTGTCCTTGGACACTGATGCACAGACAGTCGCCATCGAAGACTACTCGCGCTCCGCGAGAGAGACCTATCGGCAGATCGCCTTCCACATGTGCCGAACCAACAACCTGCCAGCAAATCGACATCTTGATGATGTCATCCAAATCGTGGCGACGAGAGACTATGAACTCATCCTCGAAGCGATCGAAGACCCCACCATCTTCGATCGCATCAACAGGTGGACCGGTTACCTGCATGATGAGTCGCGCAATAATGTGAAGTCCTACGTCGACACCACTGCCGGTGCCGCACCGATGACTGGCATGACCAATCTCAACCGACGTCGCCGGCTGCTGTCGTCAATGAGACAGTCCATGATCATTGACGGCCACGACAGTCCCACTGACACGGAAGTCGTCGAAGCAACCAACGAACGCCTCTATCGCACGAGAAAGGACCCAGCCAAGAGCGGGCTGATTTGTACCGTTGACGACTTCTACCTCACGGTGTCCCCGCTGGAAGTCGTGCCCGATGTCGCGACGTCGGGCGATCTCGACTCGGTGATTCACTCCACGGAGGGCGCCCAAATTGTAGCCAAAGCCATCGAGGAGGCCACCAGCGAGTCTGAGACGTTCGGCGTCGTCCTCGACTGCTACTTCGGTGAGCTCTTCGGAGACGGTGCGACTGGTCAGATCCCGCAGACGGCCGATGTGGCTGAGATGACGGGTCTGACAAGTCGGGAGTGCACCCGGCTTAAACGTAACGGGTTGCTCATGATGCAACGCCTCATGCGCGGCCACTACGGCATCACCAGCGAAGATTGGGCTGCCTCATGAGCCTCGACGAGCGATCGGCCCAGTTAGCCAGCGCCAAGCGCAAACTCGAGAAGTGCCGCGACCTCGCCAGCCGACCAGGAGAAGATAGTCCCTGGACCGGCGACGAGGCGCGAGAGAAGGTGCGACAACAGCGGATCATGCACGCCTCGGAAGGCCTATTGTGTGCCGCTCTAGTATTGGCCGATCAGCTCAACGACTCGCGTTGAGGGTGTCCTCGGCCCGCGATGAGGTGGGAGACATCGACAACGGCGATGTTGTTTCGTTGAGTCCCGCTCATTTTGTATGCATCCAGTTGCTCGCGACGGGCGTCCAACAGTTCTTGCCCCGTCACTCGCGCAACAACTTCAGTGTTCACGTCCTTGTCTCGGATTTCGTAGTCCCGGTCCGCAGTGACGTTGTTCGCAGGCATCGAGATGAGCTTTCGCCCGTCCTGGGTCCTGCGAATGATGCTTCGATAGTAGCGCCTGCCAGTCCGGCGTAGCCATTCACGCGTAAATTCGAGCTCTTCTGCGATCGCTCGCTGTGTCCCATGCGGACCACGTTCGAGGATGGTCGTCACATACTCATCGAGCTCCTCCTTTGCCTCCAAGTACTCACGTTTGAGATCGTCAGCGGTCCTGGCACGTCGCCGAAGCTCGTCGATCTGGTCCGGGGCAATATAATCGTTGATTCGACTCATGGAGATGATGCTAGGCCACCTGGGGTTGGCATTTCAAGGACGTGCTATCCAAGTGGATCGGTCAGGCCGGTCTTGATCTCGTCGAAGTGCGGCAGCGTTGCCCACGCACCTGGATCGAATATGCCTGCCTCCGTCGTTGCAGCGAGGACAACGTACCCAGTGAAAACGAGGCAGAGTATCCACTCTCGAATCGATCCCGCATTGCCGAGGATGGGGAATCCAAAGCTGCCCTTGTCGTCCCAGCACGAGCCGAGAACCGGAATGTGCTCGAATCCTTTCGGAGCTTTCGGGTTCAAGGGGTAGAGGATCGGACACATGTCAGTCGTGGCCATGTCGCCGACGATATGGATCGCACAGCCCAAGCCCACCGCTAATGGAAGCATGAATGGATCAGTGTCGAACTCCTTCATGACGAACCCAGCAACAGCCAGCGACAGGCCCCATGGCAGGACGGAGAACGGCCCGCTGAGCTTCAAGGCTTTCAGGGCGAAAGAGGTGAGGACGAATCCCATGATCGCGGCGCCAATGGCCAGTTCGCCGTAGCGCAGCTGTCCCAGCAACATCGCCAGGGCGACGAAGGCCGCGATCCCGATGATGCTGTGGGTCCCATGCCGGTGCCCACCAGAGATCTTCCCGATCATTCGGCAGATGATCTCCGATGGTGATGGCAGAGGCCCAAGCTTCGGCAGGGAGTGAGCGATCGTCGCATTGTGATGGTCTGCGTCTGGCAGCAGTGCGGCTCCAGTGACCATCGCGGCGAAGGACGCCAACGACATGCCGCTTCCGGCATCGATGACTCCGAGGCTCACTCCAGTGGTTCCAGCCAAGACCAGAGCTCCAGCGGTGCCAGAGATCGCATGGTGTCCTCCCATCACGGGCGATCACCTTTCCTTTCGAGTCAGAATTCGTCGTCGCTGGGCAGCCGGGATGTCGCAGCTGCGCGACGTGGTCGTTTGGCAGGGCGAGTAGAACGCCGTGTCTTGGCTGGTGCTGGGACGGAAGCCTCTGATTCTGCCTCGACAGCGTCGTCACCCCCTCCGGCCAAGAATGAGTTGATCTCGGCAATCTGCTCTCGGGTCAGGCCCTTCGCCGACTCCGGTTGGACGATGAAGTGGTCATAGCCTGCCTCTGCCAGCACTGTGCCGAGTCCGGCAACTGCCGCGTCATCGTCAATGACGACGATGCGGGCGACGAATGGGACCTCGTCGAGGAAAGCCACAATGGCATTGGTCTTAAACCATTCGTGAGGACCTGGACCGTTGGCAGCCGTATCAATCGCAGGAAGCACCGGCCACCCGATGTGGGTTGCCAGTACGTCGGCATCTTCGACTTCACGTGCACTCGACCAGACGATCGGTGCGTCGATGGTGGTGACAGCCTTCATGATGCGCGGATCCACAGTCATCGAGTCTCCGTAGGTGCCCTCGGCGGGTTCAATCATCATCTGACCACGGCGGGCCGGGCCTCCGAATGGCGCCAGACATCCGTCGATGTCCATGAACACGAGAGCCTCTGCGTCTTCGACTGAGATCGGATTGCGGTTGCTCACCGGCTGCTCGATCACCTCTTCGTTAGACAGTGTCTCAACAACATCGGGCTCGCCTGCGCTATCAGCATCTCCAGTGTCGGTCTCAGCAAAGAAGGCATCCCAGTCGATGTCAGCCTCAGAGGCTTCAGTAGCCACCGGCTCCTGTGACTCGCTGGTCGAAGTACCCTCGGAGTCAGACAGATCAATATCGTCGAGGTCATCGAGGTCCAAGGTGGGAGTCCCATCGTCGTCACCAACGTCCACCGCGGGCTCGGCAGGTGCGCCAGAGCCGATAGCGAAGTCCTTGGCCCAATCCGGGATCTCACTGTCACCAGCATCGTCGACGTCGGCAAGCTCGAGGTCGAGAAGAAGATCATCGGCCACTTCGGTCGGCTCGGTCTCATCGGCAACCAAGACCCGTCCTTCGATGACGTCTGAGGAGTCATCGGGCAGGTGTTCACTGAAGTCGATGTGCTCGATGTTTGCGGGATCGCCCATGAACGAGGCCAGGCTCGCTTCAAACTCATCGACCGGAGAAAAGTATCCCTGCAAGGCGATTGCCGGTGCCGTCACTGATTCCCAGATGAGGCGGCCTTTGGGCACGATCTCGCCAAGGGCCGGCGATGCGACAGGATCTCGCAGCGCCGACATCTTGTCGCCGTAGGACATCTTGCCCAGCGCCACTCGACCCAGGTTTGTTTTGAGGTCTGAGAGGTCATCGGGAAGGGAGTTCGCTGTCATCTTCTGCGTCATCAATGACAGATTGATCCCAGCTGAACGAGCCTCAGCAGCCACACGACCGACCAGGAACGCCAGACGCCGTTTGCTCATATACGACCGCTCTGCGGCCAGGCGAGCCTCTTCAGCTTTCGGATCAGATTCCGGCTTCGACGGTGGCCTGGAACCGGTTGAGACGAGGCCCAAGAACTCGTCGATGAAGACGATCATCCGCTTAGGACGCACGCTCTCAGGCAAATCGTCGAACGAGCTGACACCATATTGGCCGTTGAGTGCCGCCCGGCGCTGTACTTCAGCGTAGATGGACTCCATAACGGCCCTGGCCTCATCGACTGTGGTGCAGAAAGCCGAGGAGTATCGGCGCGCAAAGTGGAAGTCAGCACCGTACTTCTGTGCATCGATGAGGACAACACGGTGGCCGGCAGCTAAGGCCCCGTACATCACCGACTGCGCCAGTACACTCTTGCCGCTTCCCGAACCTCCGACAATGAGCAAATGAGGACTACTCGACCAATCGACACCGTTCGGTCGACCGTCAATACCGACACCAAAGACCTGCTCCTTACCGACGACGGGCGCCTGGATTGGAAAGGCGACATTTTCGGGCATCGGATCAGTCCTCGACGACAGGAGAATGAACTGTCGTGGAGAATTCGGGTCAGCATTGACCTGGAGGAAGGCGTTGCCCGTGGCCGAGGTGAGCTTGCCAATCGCACCGCGAGGCTTGGCCAGATCCATACCGGGCAACGTGAACGTCGTCGATCGGACCTTGTCGTTGTACTCCAACGTGTGAGTGCTTACCAAAGCCGGGACTTCCCCGGTAGAGGCGGATGCGACATTGGCCTCAGCGAAGGCCTTCTGCCATTCGAGGTCGACTAAGAGCGGCCGGTCGCGTTTCTCATTGCCCAGGCTCACGTGTTCCGGGTGGGCGCCCATGACAATACTGACTCCTGTGGTGTTGGCCCCGGAGGTGTCTTTGAACACTGTCGCCCACGGGATCGAGAGGCGTTCCTTCATGCGCGGCAGGTGCTTGCGGATGACATCGGTCGTCACTCCCCCGAGCAGAGTCATATTCACTCGCCACAGGTGAGATCCGTCATCGGCATTCGGCGACGACAACGGGGCCGTCGACGTCACGCCCGGTCGAGTCAGCTTCGCGGCGTCGAATGCCTGATTGATCATCAGCTTGAGCAGCCAATCCTCGGCGGAGACTTTTGAGCTCCGGGCCGGGGGCCTCAGATAGGCCGGGGACTTCGGTACGGGCTTGTTACGATCGGCCCACTGAACGACGATGACCTGGTTGTGCTGGTTGAAGTCATTGCCCGAACGTTCCATGTATCCGGTGACGCCGGCCAATGCAGACGACAGAGCCACCGACAGCGGTTCCTCAATCTTCGGGCTCAAGTAGTCGGAGACACGCTCATTGTTGAGGATCGAGAAGAAGCGACGGTGCAAGGTGGCACCATCGACGAGAGTCGCATCCTGCTGAGGGGTGTCAGGAATCGGAAACGGTGCGTTGATCTTTGAGTCCAGCGCTGTCATCCATTTGCCGTTCCACCAGTCTTCTTCGCGGACACCGGCGACCTCAGGCAGCATCTGGCGACCGGGGTCATTGGGTGAGAGCTCGTCACTGTCGAAGGCTCCGACATAGAGAGCCAGACCACCCTTGCGCTCTGGGTTGTCGTTGAGTGCCGCGACGCAGCCGAGCTTTGCCGCGAACTGCGATTGCAGACCACCTTTGAGTCGCATGTGGCGGACAATGCCAGGGTCAATCGACAGGCCGACGTACCAGGCAGCAACAGGCGAGGACTCGTCATGGAGAGGGACGATGGAGGCGATGTCGGGGCGGGCGTACTGGGCGTCGTTGCAGACGGTGGCGATGACAGACTCCAACGCGATTGAGAGCTCCTCGTCTCCAATTGTTGGGTCGGTAATCGCCGAGGCCTGATCGGTCTTTGAGGCCACGACACGGAACTGGGTTGGGTGAACCCCGTTCTGGTCGGCGATGGACAGGATTGCACCAGAGACGCCAGCGCCCAGCGTGGGGGTGACCTTAGCTGCATGGGTGGTCATGAACTCAGTGGCAGAGCGTCCCTGTGGGGCATCAAAGGTGTCGACTGCGAAGGAGCCGACGATCTCACGCGAGATCAGACGTGGTGCGGGTTTGAACTTCAGCGACGCCCACCTTGGCTTCCATGACAAGATCGCGGCCAAGCGGGCAACCTCAGGATCAGCCTCGGTGTCGAAGGCATCAGGAACGGAATCGGATGGGATCTGGACAACACGGAACTCATTCGGGTGGATCGATCCTTCGACTTCTTGACCGAGCGCGTTTACTTGAGGGGACTCGATGACTGCTGCTGACTGTCCGGCTCCGAGTGCTGGGATGATGTCAGACTCTTTGTCGATGAACGTCATTGCACCTTTGCCTGCCGGTGCGCGGAACGTGTCGACTAGTCCGGCGCTGAGCTGGCGACGATCCGTCAGGCCCGGTGCCGGGTCAAACTTCAGATCCGCCCACCGTGGCTTCCATTCGGCCCGAGCAGCTTCACGCAGGCGCCAACTGCTGATGACTTTCGGGCGCACAACTGCGGCGATGAGCATAAGAGTCAGTCCGATACCGCCACAAGCAGCGAAGGCCAATGTTGGCAGGCCGTAGGTGGTCAGCGAATGTCCAATGAACGATTCCCAGAGGGCTGCGAGAATGCGCAGACCGAAACCTGTTGCAATGGTGGCAACAACTCCGACGACGACATAGATGGCCAGGACTATGATTTGGAGACCATGAGCGGCAATGAGTTTGATGAAGTTGGGGACCTCAGCGGTGACCTTCAGTGTCTTCGGCAGTGCCGACTTGAGATCCTTCCAGCCCACAGCTGGTCGAGGTTCGTCCTCGGAGGCAAACCGCCGAGAGGCATCATCGTAGGCAGTGATGGTGATGAAGATGGCGATCGCGTTGATGAGCCCGAATATGTGGTCGGCCACGTCGTAGTCGCTTAGGAGCCCGAAATGATCGAAGTGAGCCGGGATCATTCCCACGATGATCGACAACGAGAGGAAGACGAACCAGGACAGTCGCACTTCGGTGCCTGGCCACCAGGCTTGAGGATTGAAAAACGTTGACTTCAAGGACTGCCGTGCGTGGTACTTGCGCAACTTGGCAGTCTCGCTGTCAGTAGCTGGAACTGGCCGGCCGTTCTTTTTGTCGGTGAGCTCAGGTGGCGAGGCAATGTAGGCAGCAATCGTGACACCAATCGGTACAAGCACGAAGCCTGGGTAGCCGAAGCAGGTGGCGACCAGCGCGAGGATGACGGCACCGGCCAAGATCAGCGGAGAATCATCACCCTTTCGCTGTTGAACCTTCCGACTCATGCTCGCCCTTCTTCATCATTATTGGTCTCGTCACCTGCAATGCCGCCTGCAACGAACGTCACGTTGTTGGTGACCTTCGATGTTGGGGTGACCGGAGCGTCAATGGCCGGCGCCTGATTGCTGACAGGCAGTGTTCCCGTTGAGGTCGAATAGGCGGAAGAGTCTTTGAGCAAAGATGAGAGTGCATCGACGATGCCCTGGTCGGCAGGACCGTTGTCGCGGATTGGGCGGCGGACGCGAGTAGCCAGAGCTTTCTTCGAAACCACCTCGGCCCGTGGGAATCGGAGGAAGTGAGTCGACATGAAACCGGGGCCCGTGGGAACGACCGCGACCAAAGGTGTTGAGATCGTGGCGTAGAGGTTCCGCTTGGACAGCATCGACTGGATCGAGTCGGCAGCGTGACCCATTCCGTTCTTCTGTGCGTGCTTGAAGTGTGAGAACAGTCCCCGGTAGGCAGTCGATCGCAGAGTGTAATAGGCGCTGGGCTTCCACCGTTTTGCGTCGATGATGATGACCGTGGAACCAGTAATGACGATGTGGTCGATGTTGGCCTTCGACCAATGTGCCGGCATGGACAGGTCGTGTAGGACGACGGCACCGTCGCTTGCGACAACCAGGTCGGTGAGCATATTTCCCACGATCTGTTCTCCGATCCGGCCTACCTCAGCGACGGCTTTGTTCGCCGCCCAGGATGTGTCTTCATCCTCACCAAGCGACCCACCAGGGGTCCCGTAACTTGCACCTGACATGGCAGCTCCTTTAGATGAATGCCCGAACGATGGCACCGGCGACGATCAGCGAGAGGAAGATGATTGCCACGACCACACCGGTCGTCGACTGCCAGAAGGAGTTGACCTCGCTGCGCTTGTTCGATCGGACATCGTCGAGCCACCTGGAAAAGCGGCTCTTGTCCTCGTCGTTATCTGCCATGTCGGAATCCTTCGTTGAGTCGAATTGGTTTCACTGTGTCTATGCCCCTTCTCCCTCGATGAGTCGGCGGTAGTCGGCCCACTGTTTCGACGATGTCGCTCGCGGCGGAAGATTATGGGTGATGGTGCGCAAGCGCGGCGGTGGAAGGGTCTGACCGAATCGAGTTCTGCGGCGATCAGGCTCCAGCGCGGGGTGATCGGCCAGACCTGCGGCCTCCACCTCGGTGTCGACGATCTGAGTCGGCTGCTTCCCGGCACGCAACCACAGCGGGGTCTGGCGAAGTCCAGCAGCATTGTCTACGACTGCCAGAGGTTCGAAGCTCGGATTGCGCAAGTCAAGAGAATCATCCAGGAGCAGCGAACATTCCTCGTCCGGGCCGTCGACCTCAACTGACGGTCGATAGGCGACCATATCGAGGAAATCAGTCGAGACTTCGCCACGTGCAGGGAACCAGTCTTGCCAGTCAGTGAAGAACATGCGGTGGCGTGAACGGACTCGACCGGAGCCGGGATTCTGCGACGATGCCTTGCGCAATGCCTGCTTCAAAGATGTGCGGACCACTTTCGAATGTGATGGCATCTCTTGTGTCGGGTTGGCTATGACGAAACAAACGACGACACCATTGGACTCATATGGATAGGCGTCGAAGAATTCGGCCCACTTGTTGACCTTGGCTTCAAACGAACCCGGTGACATGGACGCGGTCACTTCAAACACCACCCGTGTCCCGTCAGGGCGAATGATGACGCCATCACCACGGCGGTTCGTCTTCAGCGGCGCTCGGCCGACGCCGGTACCAAAGAGCATGTCGAAAGTTGAGAACTTCTCCCCCAACATGGTTGCAATGTCGGTGTACTCGGCCAATCGCAACATCAATTCAGTCGAAAGGGTGTTGTGCCGGTCGTAGAATCCACCGGAAGTCCATGGTTGACCACCGGTGACCGACACCAATTCTGGGTAGGTCAGATGCTTGGCGAAGTCACGATCGAAGACGCTCGATCGGCAGGGGCGATAAAGGTAGCCAAGTCTGCCAGCGCGGCCAGGAGCCAACGGCGATGAGACCCGCCCGATATCGACCATGCCGGAGGCAAACATCCCAGGGACAAACGGTGAGGAGTGATTGAGATGGAATGTGCCCCCAGTAATCGCCACCATCTGCTCAGCCGTGACCGTGCGGTAGGCGTCCAGAGTTGAGAGGAACGCCAGCTTCAGCCCCCACTGGTTGGTGCTTGTGACTCGAGCCATCGCCTCCTCTTTGCCAATATCGAGGTACTTAGGCAACCGCACCAACCCCGCACGTTGTTGAGCTTTGGCTTCAGAGAACCTCGTCCACAATCCCTGGGAGCCACGGGTCCACAGTCCGTCATAGAATGGGTCTATACGGTCGTGGGCGGCAAACCCGGTATCGGCGATGGGAGAGGAGAGAGACGAGAGTTTCATGCAGCGCCTTCTGTCGTGGTTGGTAGTTGGTAGCCCTGCCTGGTGGCAAAGGCTGCTCGTTCGGCTTCAAAGTTCTCGACCGAGAGAGTGAATGCGGGGAGATCGTTGACATTGGTCGACGTCTTCACTGCTGCCGTGAAGTTCGGCAGGCTCGTGATATCGCTTGCTCTCCAGTCCTCACCGTTGGGGTCGAGGATGCGCACAAGCTTGTCGATGATGTCTGGGTTGCGCTGCTTGTAGGCGATGAGGGTCTTCATCGACAACAGCATGTCGGCGACCTCGCTCATCAGCTGGGTCTGACGCTGAGTGGCAAAGATGGTTCTCACACCGAAAGAACGCCCCTTGTCCTGGAACCAGACGACTGGCTCAGCTGTTGACCCTGCCAGCAATGAGAGCTCATCGGCGTAGATCGAGACCCACTGCTTCAACTCCTCCCAGCCTGAACAGGTGCGTTCAATCTGACGCTGCAAGGTGTAGAGGGCCATTGACGACATCAGCTTCGTGTTTCGTTCAGCAACCTGTTCACCCGAGATGGACTGACCGAAGTTGAGCACGGTCGGACGGAATGCGGTGACCACCTGATGCCAGGTGACCTTCGACCTCTTGGGGGTGAACCACCCTTCCATCTCGGCCAACTGAGACAGCTTCGTCTGCGAGGACTCAAACATTTTCAGCCGCTCAGACGGGGTCTTCGTGAACGGGTAGGATCCATACGTCATCGCTTCGACGACCGCGTCATTGTCCGGGTTGTCACCGGCGTAGGCCTTGATGGAAGCATGAAGCCGCTTAGCGATTACATCACCGCCACCGGTTCCGCCCGAGAGGACGTAGGCGTAGTAGACGAATGAGCGGCCTGATTCGATGACCGGTTCCAGGGGCTCGAGGTTCTCATTGGCTGAGGCCGTGATCTCTGGTGTGGCTTCAACTGCCAAGGCGAGGGTGAAGATCTGGCCCAGCGATGTCCTCGCGCGTGACTGAATGGCGCCATCTTCGAAGGCATAGACCAGCGCATCGACGAACTCATTCGCCCGCGAGCTCATCGACCCACCCGTGGCGGTGAAGTCGATGCCAAACGTATTGGTGTCTGCAACGTCGATGAGAACAGCCGTCTGCCCAAGGGCGGCCGCCCAGTCAAGGTAGTGCTTGGCCCCATCTGGTCCCTTGTTCTCGAAGGCGATGAGTGAGTTCTTCTCACCGGGGAAGCCGGGAAGCCCGGACGGGCACATCTGTTCGAGGATGTCGAAGCCAAACAGCGCTCTGGCCAATTGCGACTTACCCGATCCTCGTTCGCCGATCAGGGCAACGCCGTACTGGAGTTGGGAGGCGAAGAGGTGGGCTGAGTTACCGTCATCTGGCGCAGTGCCGACGATTGGGCCAACACGCTCAAGCAGCGGCGGTGGAACAATGCGCATCTCCGTTTGCGACTGACCCGACAATGCGCCCGAAGCCGGAGCGGCAATCGAAGTGAAAACGGAAGCCGCGGCCTTGAAAGACCACCGATCGAGCGGGTAATCACCAGCGAATTCTTCACGCTTGATCGTCTTGTCCGGGTTCAGAGTCTCCTTATGAGGCGCCCGGATTCGTCGACTACCCCTCTTCGGTGCAGGGAACACCCCTGCTGTCATGTCCAGCCATAGACCTCGCGTCGAGCTAGGCCACCGGTCAGAGAAACGCAGGTACCACACGATGGCGCAGGCGGCGAAGACGATCCCGAAGACCATGAAGATCATCGTCGGGTTCACCCACGCCGACAACCCCACCCAGAAGTCACCGTCAAGGCTGGCCACTTTCGCACTGATGGCACTGCGGTAGCCGATGACTCCCAGGCTCAACAGCGCAGCCACCTGTGGAATCAGGAGCCGCCTCGACGATTTCACCGCACGAGGATGAGTATCGAGGTCGAGACCAACCATGGAACCTGCGACATTCGTCAAGATGGTGTTGGAATGGTCGTGGCCCTCATGTGAGCCGGAGAATAGTGAGACGATCACGGCATTGGTATCCCGTGAGTGGTGGGAACCTGAACCGTGCCCGGCGTTGAAGTCCAGCCACTTCGTCCACCGCTTGTTCTCCCGTTTTGTCGGGGAACGAAAAGTCACTGCCACCCAGTCGCCGACGGACAGGGATGCTGCAACCTGGCGGGCGAACTCCAAGTGATCGGCACCCACCTGGGCGTAGCGACCGATAGTCGTGTCCTCGTCGACTTCGAGAACTGAAATGTAGGAGCTCTTGAAGTTCTCGGCCCACGTCTCGTCGACGGTCTCGACCTTGGCGCCGAGGGCTCTGCCGACCAGTCCGGCTGCCTGATGAGCGTTGAGGTCACCATCGACGACGAGGTAGGAGGCTACACCGGCTTCCCGCTTTGTGACCACGAGTGCAGCCGAGCCTTTTTCCGCTGCCACCCGGATCGCAGCCTGGGCCGATTGGTTGAACGTCGCCGGGTCTAACCGGGCCTGGGTGGTCGGTACAAAGGTGCGCACGTTGATGTGAGATGAGTCGAAACTGTCCATACCCATATCTATGCGCAGAAGTCCGGCGCAGTCGTCGGAGTGCCAGCGTTGTCCTTCATCCAATCTGTCGATCACACCCACAGGGGTGGCTCCTCACAAAGCAGAATCAGGGTGAACTCATCTGTCGTGCGAGGTCGCAGCCGCGATAGTGGAAGCCAACCAGTCCGGAAAAACCGAGTGATCGGAGGTGAAAAATTGGAGCTGAAAAGAGCGTGTCAATAACCCAATACTTCTTGTTCTACCTCCATTCGAACATCCCCGCTCCTGGCATTCGAAAAGCTCGCTCGGCTGACCCCGGTCAATGACCCTCTACTACAAATAAGCCTCCGGCTATGCCCAACTGGCCGTATGGCGGGGAAGGCGTAAAGGACCTAGATGGTGATCGAACTGGGCCGGAACGGGACTCACGCGCAGCGTGGCCTGCTGCGGCAGGTGTGACATGAAGTCGATAAAGAAAACGGTGTAACCAATCAGGAGAGTCAAGCATCAGCCTCCGGCTGCACACGCAAGCGTGTGACCAAGTAAGTGCGTGGCTGAGTGCAGGTGATGTGTGAAATGGGCGAGTGGGTTGCGTACCGATACCGGTGTGAAGTTGAAGAGAGGTGTTGCTTTGACTGCGTGGCTGGGTTCGGGGTTGGTCTGCCTGCTGGCTTGATCTATAGAGGTTCAGTGTTGCCGGTTAGCTGGCGTACGCGCAGGTTGTCGGGGACGAATAGTTGAACTGTCGGTGACGCATTGGGACTAAGGGACGAAACGAGGCCGCTTCGCGGCGAAAAGAAACGCTGCGCTCCAGGCGACGCCCGCCAGGGCGGAGCCCTCTTTACTAGTCGGCTATCACGCTCGGCGGCTACCGCCGCAGCGTTTGCTCCCGGCCTGGGCAGTCCGGTCGCGTCGGTGACTTTGCCACTACCGTGGTCTGTTCCGAGCTGCCGGGTGGTCGTGGTTGGGTTCATGTCTTCTCTACGTGCGGCATTGTCGAGGATGAACCATGGCGGTGGCCGCATCTCTGATCCGGGTGATGGATTATCTGTTGCTCTGGAGGTCACGTGTCTGTTGTGCGAAATGGTGAGGTTCGGTCAGCGTCGAGGTCGCAGATTCTCGTCCGTTCGGCGTTGAAGCTGGCGTGGGGTCTGCTGTCGGGATTCAGTGTCGGCATGGTTGCCACTCTCGGCTTGGCTCGGTGGGTGCCGGTGCTTGGCGACGTTGCGATTGCCGCGTTCGGAATGGTGTTCATCATCGCTCAGGTGTTGATCGTCGTGTGGGTGATGTCAGTCGTTGCTTGGGTGGTCATAACCGTGAGGTCGGTCAAGCGTTAGACAGTCGAGACCTCTTCTGCCACTACTTCTGTCTATGATCAGAGGTGGTGAGGGCGAGAAGTCTCGTCAACGGTGAGTGAAGGCGGAGGTGGGTGGCGGTGGCCCAAGCGGTCTGTCAGTGGGAAGAGTGCTCGGAGCTGGGTGCATTCTCGACTCGGACGAAACCAACGTGGTGTCTTGAGCATCTTGGGTCTTTGCTCAATCGAGCGGGGCTGAAAGCAGTCGATGACTTCCCCGGCAAAGCAACAGCCTACTGGCTTACCGAATGCCTGGTCTGTGGCACGGTGGCTCACTACCGCCTGGACTACATTATCGAGAAGGTGGACTCTGAGAAGCCGTGTCGTGCGTGCTTCTGGTGGCAGTGGAACCGTTCTTTATACAGCGGCCCGCCTACTGTTGTCGAAGATATCAGTATGGTTCGTCTAGCTGCTCGCGAACGAGGTTACGAATATTTAGGGCCATGCTTTTCGCCGTCGATGCAGGGCGATCCACATCGTGTGCAATGTCGAACCTGCGGGAAGATTGAAGCCCGTAGCGTTGGCAACATGGGCGGGTGCTCATGCCGGAAGAGCAGGGCTCGTCGCACTCCCCCAAGGAAGCCGGGCACTTCGAAGCTGTTCAAGGACTCGAGCTCGGAATATTTGTCCTGGTGGGATCATGACCTCAATTCAGAACAGGATTGGCTGACGACGCAGGAGAAGGCGACCCGGAAGATTCATTGGCGGTGCCCGGAGTTCGGCCATCAATTCGTGAAATCACCGGCATCGATGTGGCGGTGCCCGGAGTGTCTCAAGCGGAGAATGTCCGAGATACATTCTGAACGACGTCAATACGATGATCTGAGCGTGGCCGATGTTCCTGAGGTCGTTGTCTACTGGGCTGACGAACGCGATCCCGCCACCATCCCGATCAACACCTTCGATCAGTTCATGTTCACTTGCGAGGCCGGACATATGGTGCGACGGCGACCAATGCTGAAGAAGTGTCCGGTGTGTCGAGGTCAGGAGACAAAGCGTGCTCTCTTTGCGGAGGCAATAGCTAACCCCGAGGAACCCAGGATGTCTGCCGAGCTTGCCGAGCAGTTTCATCCCAATCGCAATGGGAAGATCCTCATGGCAGCCTTGTCGCCGGATTCGGGGCGAATGGTTTGGTGGCGTGACCCTAACTGTGGCTTTGAGTGGCAAGACACACCGGGGGCACGCGACAAGCGCGAACGCCTCCGCTGCCCTCGCTGTGAGTCAATCCTCGACTCGTTGGCTTATCACTATCCAGATATTGCGGACGAATGGTCACCGTCGAATCCGCAGACGGCGTGGCAAGTTCGACCGACGGGGCAGACTCGCGGATACACCCCTGAATGGGTGTGTAAGTCTGGACATCGCTGGCAGGCGACGACCGCTTCGCGCACGAACGGTTCACTGTGCCCAGAGTGTTCGGTCGCAGGGAAGTCGAAGATTGAGTTGGCATACCTCGAGGCACTGTCGGCGATATTTCCATCGGTGCATTCGGGACTGTTGATCCGGAGCCAGAAGTTCACTCACGCGCGAGCGTGGCGGCCAGACATTGTGATCGAGGCCGATGATGGCAGCCGGTCAGTCGTCGTCGAGTACGACGGTTCGTACTGGCACGCAGAGAAGTCGGAGACCGACACTAAGAAGAGTCTCGATCTCATCGCCGCGGATTACAACGTCGTTCGCTTGCGCGAGCATCCATTGGGCTCATTGCCAGTCTCGTCTGATCACTATCTCGAACTGGTCGCCTATGGGCTCACTGATGACATCAGTCGCATAGTTGCGACTATTGAAGACTGGATGGGGAAGAGACAGAAGTAGCCGGTCTAGGTCACACCGTCGCACAGACCGGCTCGTCGTCGATCCCGAACCAAGTGCCTCCCCCATCTCTTGGTTGGTTGATAGGAAATTTGACCACCTTCGAGGAGGACACCATGGCCCATTATGCGACCCCGACGCTGACGCCTTATGACACCGGCTCTCGCTTGGAGCCCAAGCTGTGGCAGCCCGACCGTAGCTCAGTGATTGCGGCGATGTCTGCGGGAGAGCACGAGGATATCGGCAAGGTCGACTTCGACGACGATGAAGGCGCTACGGCTGTGGTCGTTGTCATGTCTCGAGACGCTGATGGTGGATAGGCCCTCGATGTCCAACCCTTGTGTGGCAACGACGAGCTCACCGTTCGAGTCCATGACGAGACCGAAGCCAGGTAGTCCAGAACTCCCCCAGTGCCATTGCCAAGCCGATCAAGGGGCACCAACTCCTATGACACGAGCGGCAACGGGACTCGGGCTTGGCGCCTGCGGGATCTCCGAATGCCGCTGCCTATAGTTTGCCGCCGAGGTGTGATGGCGAGCCGTCGGACATCCCCACACCAGGTCTAGGTGAGGCGCACTTGGCGCAAGGCATGTACGGAAGGAACCGATCGTGGCAACAACCGCCGATAGCTCTCCCGTGAAAACCATTCAGTTCGGAGTGATGCCTTCACTGGCAATCACGATTTGCCGAGGTGAACGAGGCGAAGCTCAGGAACATCTGAGGCATCGTCGAAAGCTCGGCCATGAGGTGACGCTGGTGTCTCCTTGGAGCTATGAGGGGATAGACGAATCCGACGGCTGGGAGGCCGAGTACGAGGTGTGTTCGGTTGCGTGTGTTGACGGGTGTGGTCAGGTGTTCGATCTTCCTCGGTCTGTCGTTGGCGCTTTCGTATGCCGTCGATGCGGCCGCACCGGGTGATCACCAAACAACCGAGCGGGCCAAGGAGACATCGTGGGCAGCCATAACGAATACCGGAGCTGGTATTCGCGACAAGTCTGGTCCGTGATTTTGGCGGAGACATCCGAGAGTCAACGACCGACTATTGCAGAGCCCGACATCTGATGGTTGGCCAATTGATGTTCGTTGCATCCATCTAGGTCGACCTCAAGATAAAAGACCTCCCCACGGTGCGTGTAGTATCTTTCTATGAGAATGGCAGAGGAGCCCACTAGTTCAGAACACGCTGGCACCTCTCACGCCCCGCGCTTCTCCTCGATTCCTCGTCACATTGAAGAGTGGCTCGACACCTTCTTTGACGGTAGCCCCACTGTCCGATTCACCTGTACTCCACAGTTTTACGATCGAATGTACTTTCGACTCCGGGAAGCAGCCGATTCGCACGGCTACGATCCCGACCTCGTTGTCGGCCTCGGTGGTGCCCTCGAATTTCGACGCCGAAGTGAAGAGCAAGCCGAGAGAGTTCGAGAGCAACCGCGTGAGGAGGTCCTCTCCTCGACTGAGAATGAAGCAGTGGACACTGCAGTACTCGCACCCGACGAATACATTTCACGCCTTGAGTACTTGCGGGACGAGATCGCACGCGACAGCGGTTACCGTCAGGAGATGGCGTGCAGAGCAGTGGCAACAGGCATCAAAAAAGCTCACGTCTATAGCAACTCCGGGGTCACCGCCCCAACGCTCGACAAGTGGCTACGCAACTACACGCCGCAGGAACATGATCAAGAGACTAACCGACTCATATTGAGACGCCTGCAAGTCGTCAACACGCGAATACGGGTCAATGCCGACGAACTCAGAGAGCTCGCAACCGAGGCAGCAATAGCGACAGGCCACGTCGCCATGGTGGCGCGGGCGGCAGGCCTATCCCGACAAGCCATCTATCGTTGGCTCAAGATTCACCACGCGGCCAAGGATTAAGATTCGACCTCTCACATTACGGAGAGGGGTTCATGTTGATTCCTCAACTCACCATTAGCCTGGTTGGATCGTTGCATCACTCGCGGATCGCAGGCCTGCTCCGATGCGCTCAAGCATTGCGAACGCAATAACACTTGCGCCCTCAACGATCTAATATTTGACTACACCTGAGTCCGCCTCTCAACAAAGGAACGACCATTGGCTGAAGGCATGAAAGAACGAGTAGCAGCCCTCGTTAAGCAACCCGAATTCGTCACCGACCTGTTCCAGATCATCAAGAGCGTCGTCGCTGCTACTGGTGCTTGGTGGCTATCTGCCGCTGTCCTGAGCTCGCAGATGCCATTTCTGGCCCCGTGGACAGCACTGCTGACAGTCCATGCCACTGTCTACAGGTCCTTATCTCGAGGAGCACAGTCAACAGTCGCCTCGACAATCGGTGTCGCTTTGTCCTTCGTCATCGGCCACTACCTGGGCGTGAACATATGGACTTTTGCTCTTGCGCTCCTCATCGGTTTGGTCGGTGCAAGGTTTTCGTGGATCCGCGATGAAGGCATCGCTATCGCCACCACTGCGATCTTTATCCTCGGCAGTGGTTTCGGTAGCCAGCAACCTCTTCTCCTCGAACGCATCGGTGAAGTCACATTGGGAGTCGCTGCCGGACTGGTGGTCAATTTGATCATTATCCCTCCACTCCGCGATCGACAAGCCGCGAGATACATCGACAACATCAACCGCCGCATGGGCGACGTCCTCATCAATATGTCTCAAGAGTTCAGCGATTCCTGGGACACTGATCGAGCCGACGACTGGTTTCGCGAAACGGAATCGATGAGCGATGAACTCAGCACTGCCTGGCAATCAGTACGATTCGCAAGAGAAAGCCGGCGAGCCAACCCCCGCGGGAACTTGCGAAGAACGATTCAACCTAACCGCCTAGATGACGAGCAAACGAACACCGACGAAGAGAGCTACGAAAATATCCTTCAGCGCGTCGACGAGGGCATCTCACATCTTCGACATCTGGCCCGAACCCTTCGCGAAGCAACTTATACAAGCGGTGAGTGGGACACACGGTTTCGAAACAAGTGGTCAAAGATCGTCAGAGACGCTGGCCGCGCCATTGCCGACCCTGATTCTGAAGTCGAACCGATCTATGACCGGCTGGAGATGTTGGCCGATGACATGTCCAAGGCTCAGAATCTCCCCGCCACAGCATGGCCACTCTACGGTTCGTTGATCACCAGCATGCGACACATTGCCGTGATAGTCGACGATGTTGCATCTGCTCGAGAGGCACGAGAAGTCAACGATGCAAAAGTTGACAAGCAATCACCCACTGGAACGCTTCTCCACGGCGAAGAGTCTTCATGAGCATTTGCGCAGTCGTCTGGTGTGACCGTGCCCCAGTAGCACGTGGCCTGTGCCGGCGGTGCTATGCGCGATGGTGGCGTGGAGTTGATGACATTGACTCTCCTACACGCTACGCGTCGCGAGAAGACAAAGAACGATTGCGCTACGAAGTCATCCAGCGTCGTATGGCTGGTGAAGGCATCTCCGATATTGCTTCACGCGTGGGCGTCGATGTCGCGACTCTGGGGAAATGGTTTCGCGAATGGGAGGTGACGGTAACGCCCGCTCGTCAAGCACGTGCTCGGGCGCCGAGGCTTTGGCAACCGTGGACCCGCGAACAGGCTAAGCTGGCCTACACTCGCACGGACCTTCCACTCGGCGAACGCGCTGCCATCCTCGGCCGATCGTTTGCGGCCGTCGAGTCATACATTCGCAGATACCGACTCCGACCAGATGACCCCTACGGGATCAAGTAGCGACGAAAGGGCACCACTTGGACGAGCGAGTGATGGTCTCCACGTGGACATCGGCGGTATGATTTAATCCCGGCACCGTCCAGCATTGAAGGATAAGGCTCATGGCTATTCCACGCGATCAAATCAAGCTGGCTATTGCTCTCGCTGCGGCAACGGCGCTGGTGGCTGGCATCACCACTATCGTCGCCTTGGCACGCTCTCGTAGGACCGCGGGAGATCGTGAGTATCATCCCTGGGACCAGACCGTTTCGCCCTCCGACAGTGCCGCGTAGTCTCGAAATGGCCTTGAGAACGACACAGATGCCCTCAGTATAATAAGTGACCCATTCGAACTGTAAGGGTGAATCATGGATCTGACCCAGAACAGCCAAGACGAGTGCACACTCGCCAACAACGAAGGCACGATTGTCTATCACGTTGCGATTACTGGTGACGTGTTTCAGGACATCAATGTTCCGGAGCTTCAACCAGCCCAAGACATCCCGTTTGAACTTGCCCCGACCGCCCAACGGTGTTCGGGAGAGTTGTGAGTCACGTGGGAAATGCACCTCGGAGAAAAGCAAGTGCTCACGCAGGCGCTTCACTGATCCATGGCTGGGAAGCAACGAGGGCGCCGACTGTATTGATAGTGATCGATGCTAGCTGACCGAGTCGAAATCATAGCGTGCCAACTACGCCTCAGAGATTTTCTGGGCTCGAATCGTTCTCACCGTGAAACTCGCAACAAAGAACGCGATCGACAAGACGGCGAAAACAATTAACGTCGGTCCGACAAACAGAAGGCTAGTTTCAAAGGCCCAGATCAACAGGCCGGGCTAACCTGATACAAGACCAGCCACAACGAACACAGCGTATCCCACGACAGCGAGGGCCAAGAAACTGACGCCGGCTATTACGAACCTATTCTTGCGTCGAAATGGTCACAACAGCACGATTGCAATCAGAGGAGCGACCAATATCGATGATGCAAGTGAAGCGACGTCGCCCGCGAGTAACTTGCCGGCCAAGCCATACTGAATAGCATAAACGGCGAAGTGAGTCAGTCCGGAAGCTGCTAGCAAGATGAGTACAGACACGATCCTTCAGTTCTTTCATGCGGCCGAGAGCCGATCGATACTGTTCTGGTCCGGCTTAGGATGGGCCGACGGAGCTTCGGAAGCTTCAGTGAGCGCAGCGTCTTGTAGCCATCGAGGCTACCGATACACAACCATCTATTTCTCATAGATGGGGCAATCCTCCAACCAAATGCCGTTGGGATTGCGGTGGTTGATATCGCTCTGGAGATGCCGGCACGTGTATGCCTGGGTTTGTGGAGAAGATCCCCCTGCCACGTGGCTTGCCATAGTTTCTCGCTATCTGCGATAGGAGACCACAGGAGCGTGAACAGGTGTCCTATCGGGGCCTTCCAAAGTCGTAGCCTCTGCGCTTACTGGCGTTGCCAAGGTTGAGGACAACACTCTCGACACAGCAGCCAACGCATCGTTTCGCCGATTAAACATGCAAGTCACCTTACGGGTTGGTTAACATAGCCTCAAAACCCCCTGAGATCTCAATGAGGAGCCAAGGAGCCTGTGACCAGCTATACGGCTGCAACAGTTCATCAACGGCTGTCCGGTGGTCACGGCGCGAGTCGCAGACCGGTCCGAGCAGTCTCTTGCCATGAACACGAGCCACACCCGAACCCTCCGACTCATGTAAGTAAGCGGGTGCACAAGCGCCCAACGCCCACGGAATGAGGAAGGCTCATGCTCCGCATCTCACTTTCGATCATCGCCATTGTTGTGGTGGCAGTGGCCATCGTTGTCATATTGCCAATGCTTGGTCCCCTACCGGAGACACCCGAAACCACTGAAGAGGGCACCAATGTCCATTGATAGTAGTGGTCTGGTTTCGCTCGACATCGCAGAAGAGGAGGCCTTGGAGCGCGCCAGAATCAATCACACATCAATGCGCGTGGCAGCCGCGCATATTGCGATTGAGCTCAAGGCTGAGGCCGGCTTCATCGTGGCAACGGATCATCCGTCGCACGCGCGCATCGGTGCGCTGGAGATCGTCGCTGAAGACGGCATCGACGATATGGACGAAATGATTGCTTGGATCGCTGCCCGGCCCGAGGCTCCCGATTATGAGGCCGATGTGGCCGTAGCCAATGAGGTGTTCGCCAGGTTGTGGGGTAAGTACATTCGGCTATTCAGCCTCAGACAGCTAGAGGAAAAGCTCTGAGGGACGAAAGCCGTTCAATCGCGTCACTGTCCGCTGTGGCGCATGGAGCTAATCTGGCTACCTCTTGCAATCCCTAGTTATCAGTTGGCCGTTGCCAACTATTTGAGGCCAGAACCAACGATGTGCTCAGTTAATATTCAACGGGGGTGGCGCTTGCGCGCTAATTGATTGGTAGGGTGCCACATGCCCATCGGAGTGCATAGAGAGTTCGCGGGTGGGCCAAGGGCACTAGGGCAATTTCGTGTTCGTGAATCATATTCCTGCATCGACGGTCAGTTCGGACAACTGCGTAAGCCTCTGTGAGGTGGTCTCGTCGGCCGGTGTCATCATGGTGAGCCTGTACCCAGTCTCAGCGACGTTGGTGGTGACGAAGTTGAGATTGAGCTCACCGACGACGGGGCTGTCCAAGCGCTTCGTTTCCAAATGCTGGAATAAAACGTCATGACGGCGCCATAGTTCGGCAAACTCATCAGAGCGCAGTTGCAGCTCTTTGATGGTCGGCCCCGCGCCAGAATTGGTGGAGCTGCCGACAGCTGAGCGCAACTGGGCGACCATCCTGGATGCAACGACCTCGTCGTCGATGTAGCGGCTTCTCCATTCTTCATCGGTGAAGAACTGCAGCGCACAGTTTCGCTCGGGTGGCGGTATCTGGTTCATGTCAGTGAATAGGAAGCGGTAAGAGCTGTTGTAGGCAATGATGTCGAACGCATTGGTCTGCAGACATGCGGGGTACGGATCGAGTTTGTCGAGCACTGGCTGGTATGTCGCCGACATGGGCGCGTCCAAACCCACAGGCCCGTTCGTTTCGGCTCGGACTCCAGCCAGACGCTCCATGTGCCGTAGCTCCGCATCGTCGAGGCGAAGTGCTCTGCCAACTGAGGCTAGGACCTGAGTGCTGACGTTGATAGAGCGTCCCTGTTCAAGCCAGGTGTACCAGGTGACTCCTACGCCAGCCAGCACAGCAACTTCTTCACGTCGCAGGCCAGGGGTGCGACGTCGACCGGTAGTGGGGAGACCGACTTGATCCGGCGTGAGCCGTTCGCGTCGGCTGCGCAGGAATGCACCGAGTTCTTGTTGGGTCTCACGAGGTCGTAGGCCGGTCATGTCTCCATCATGCAATACCCGCACCGGCATATCCAGGTTCTTCCAGTACCCCTATAAACAGGCTTCTGGTACCGGGATGAAACCACTGTCAAAGTCGAACCATGATCTCAAGAACGAACGCGCACAATGATGCGCCCCCGCCCATAAACCAAGACCTCAACGGGGCCACCGTTCCCACCGGTTCCGAAGCGCCTCCCCCGACTCTGGGTCTGGCAGGCCTTTTGACAGCACTGTCAGCGCTACTTCTGTCGGTCGTGAGCTTCGCCGCGACTGGAATTGCCGTGCCGAACATAGGCACTTCGCTGCAGGCAACCGCGGCTGAACAGTCACTGGTGGTGTCGGTGTACACCCTTGGCTTCGCTGCCCCGATGGTCGTCGGCGGTCGGTTAGGTGACCTGTTTGGCAGGAGACGCCTCTTCCTGATCGGCATGGGTGGGTTCACGATGGCGTCTCTCGCCTCGATGCTCGCTCCGACGATCACGCTTCTTATTGTTGCGCGCGCTCTTGCCGGCGTGAGCGCAGCGGTCATGGTGCCTCAAGTGCTGGCCACGATCACAGCCTCCACGCAGGGGCGGGAACGAGCCCGGGCCGTCGGGCTGTTTGGCGCGACTGCAGGCGGCGCTACCGCAGTGGGCCAAGTCCTCGGCGGCGTGCTGTTGTCCGTGCCGGTGTTTGGTGCACCTTGGCGCACTGTCTTCGCAATGAGCGTCATCATGGGCGTCGTCGCGTTTCTTGCAGCCCTTCGCTGGATGCCAGCGACCAATGCTCCAGGCCATCGTTCCCTCGATCTCATCGGAACGGTACTACTAGGTTCGGCGCTGCTGGCGTTGCTGATCCCCTTGTCTCAAGGCGGTGCGCTCGGGTGGCCGGCCTGGTCCTGGTTATCCTTGGGAGCAGTCCCGGTATTGTTCGCAGCATTCTGGATGCGCCAGCATTCTCTGCACCGCAGTGAACTCATCCCTCTCGTGCCGCCTCCGCTGCTGCGTCTGGGGTCTTACCGGCTCGGTCTTGTGATGGCATTGATTCTCCAGTCGGCCTTCGGCGCATTCACCTTCCTTTATGCCCTGACCACGCAAACTGGGCTGGGTTGGTCGCCGATGAACGCAGCCCTTGTGCTGCTCCCATTTGCTCTGTGCTTCTTTGTTGCATCGATTTGGGCGGGGAAGCTAGCACCACGTTTCGGCTTCCGTCGCTTACTCACGATCGGCGGGCTCGTCCAGGCTGCAATGTTGGCGGTCTCCGCGTGGTCCGTGTACGTTCAGAGCGATGACCTGAACCCGTTGACGCTGGCAGCACTGTTGGTCGGAGTGGGTATCGGGCAGGCCCTCATGTTTGGACCGTTGGTTGGTGCCATGATCGCCGACGTTCCGGCAACTTCGGCAGGCGCAGCATCCGGCGTCCTACAGACTGTGCAGCAGGCAGCGATGGGACTAGGAGTCGCGGTTGCCGGCGGATTCCTGGCTACGGCCTTGACCGATTCGACCACAACGACGTCAGGGCAGATTTATGCGACGGCTCTGGCAGTGTGCATGCTTGTCCAAGCCGTGTTCGCAATAGTCTTCGCGCTCTGCGCACTCGCACTACCAAAGAGGTAAACCAACGATGCCTTTCTCAGATCCGGCGGGACGGCATCCAACAAGCCCTATGTGTCAATACAATGTATGATCCACTGCCGACGACTCTCATTCGTCATCGCGCCTTTTACCGGAGCACCAATTCGCATTAGCAACCTTGAATTTCGTTCGCGCCGTATGCCGTTGTGGTCCGTGCGAGGCGATAAGAATCTAGGATAAGAACCTCGAACGAATTGATGCAAGACCCGCCCGGTTGAGTAGACCACTGCACGACAGCGGATATCTCAACCGTCTCATCGCCAACCGACGGCCACTAGCGAACTACTCGCTGGTGGCCGTCGCCATGTTGCGTTCAGGTCGGTCGGGCGATCAGAGAAGCCTTCTGCGTTTCGAGGCCACCCGGCGAGTGCGGGCCAGGGCGAGCTGGTCGGCGAGTTTCGATGCTGCTGGCTTGTGGTGTGTGAGTGGGTCGATGAGGAAGGTCGTGGATTCTTCGTCGCTGTCGTCGATGAGGTGGGTGCGTCCGAAGAATGTGCTCATGAGCTCGTCGATGAACCACTGCCCGGACACGGTCAGGGTCAGAGCCGACAGTGTGAGCTCGACGCATATGTGAACGTTCGGGTCATCTGAATATTCGAGCACTCGGTGTTGGTAGACGTCGTCAATGTAATAGAACGCGACGGCCTTGGCGGCAGCATAGTCCACACCGTGCGCGGGATCTTCGAGGAGAACCTGGGGGACAAAGGGGAACGGTGATGTGTCGACCTGATGGAGGATGCTGTCGAGGTCTGCGCGGTAGGTGGACCCGGAGGTCGTGTGGCCATGCTCTGCCGACCGGAGTGCAGTGATGATGGACATGCCCAATTCCTTTCGTGAAGGGTCGTTGTCACCATCACAAGAGAAGGGGCGTCGACGTGGTTCCTCGCCTCCGCTTCAGGGTCGAAACTGGGGGCTAAGATACGCGATATCCGGGCTGCATTTCGTACCCAAAAATGCCCTCAAAGCACTCGCGACACCAAGTGCGCCAAAAGTGACCGAATTGGCCCGATCTCCAGAACACGAAAAACCCGACCCCTCGATGACGCGGGTGCTCTCACCAGGCATTACAGGCAAAATCCCACCATGTGAACACACAACAGCTCCGAAAAACACCCTCCAGACCCCACTGAAGCAGCAACTGACGATCCGAGCGAAAAACAGCACTTTCGAGCCAAAAACGACTCGCACCAACCACAAACACCCCCAGGGGGTATACCTCTCAGAAACTACCTCAACAAGCACTCACACACAGCTCAACCACAGCCGACACACAGAAACACGAAAACCCGACCCCTCGATGACGCGGGTAGTCCCACCAGGCATTACAGGCAAAAACCCATCATGCGAACACATCTTAGGGCCCGAAGGGCACCATCGACGTACGTCCAACCATGCCGTTTGATGCAGTTTGATTGCGTTTGCAAACGCGAACCAACTA
>NZ_VLTK01000029.1 GCF_007558825.1 Brevibacterium aurantiacum | reverse complement strand
GCAGAAGACCCCGGCCGTTGCTTGACAATGAATATAACGGGCACGTCTGCTGGCGGGGGTCCTGTCTGCTGGCAGGGGTTACGCGAGGACCGCTGTGCTCATTTGAGGATCGGGTAGGTCTGATCGTCATTCTGGGTGTCATTGCGCATCACCCAGTTGAGAATACAGGCGCAGGCGCTGACCAGGACGAACGCGACACCGGCATAGACGAAGGCGAATCCGAACGCGGTCGGGTCCTGCCAGGCGCGGGTGACGATGAGCGACAGGATCAGTACGGCGACGCCGCAGACGAGCCCCGCTTTGAACGCATCCTTGTAGGACACGGTGCTGGTGGACTTCTTCTCAGACTTCGATGCTGCCATGACCCCAGCGTACCGACTTCAGCTGAGAATTGGTGCACCGAGGTCGCTCGGCAGCCCGGAGGCGAGGTGGGCAATCGACCGTTCCTGATTCGCCCGAAACGGGACTCAGGTGGACTACCCGAGCAGAACAAGCAAAAATGTCTACGTGCCCATCCCCATTCGGCGCCCCTCAGATGAGGTGTCGCGCGCGCTCAGCCCGAACCAGGTCACCCCTGGTCAGAAGTCGCGCCCGCGCACAATCAGCAGAGCAGTGATCGCAACCGTCCTTGCGACGCTCACGCTGGCGGGCATGACCGCATGCGGTCCGGACAGGGGATTGCGGGTCGAACCTGAAGGTGAGACATCCCCCTCATTGTTCGAACCTGCCAACAAAGATTCGGGCCCACCCGACGACCCCTTCTCGCTCACGGAGATCCGCAAGCTCATCATGGACGCTTCTGGGGTCGCAGTGACGGGGAAGGCGACAGAGTCTGCGCAGGTCGTCGCCGATTGCAAGGAATGTCTCAAATTCTCAACGCCCTTCCTCAGTGACGATCAGAGGTTCCAACTCGTCACGGTGGCCAATCCGCAGCAGAAGAGCGAGATCGTTGCGGGCGCCGTCATCAGCGAAGAGGACGGCAAACCCCGCCTTGAGCTGATCGCCACCGGCAACCAGCTGAAACTCAGCCCAGGTAAGAATGGGACACTGGTAGTGCAGGAGGCGATGTACGCCGACGGTGACGATGCCTGCTGCCCTTCGGGTTGGTCGGTGCAGGTCTTCCGCCTGCATGAAGGTAGGTTTGAACCGGGTCAACGCTTCACGCGGCTTAATGGAGAAACGTAATGCATATTGTTCTGGTTGAGGATGACGAGGTCATCCGGGAGACAACCCAGATCGGCCTGGAACGGTTCGATTACACGGTGTCGGCATTCGCCGACGGTCGTGAGGGGTACGAGTTCGTCGCTGCACATGGTGCCGACGTTCTGCTCCTCGACCTCATGCTGCCCACAATGAACGGCGCATCCATCTGCCGGGCCGTGCGTGAGCGGTCCACCATTCCCATCATCATCATCTCCGCACGCTCGGATTCGATCGACATCGTCCAGGCGCTCGAAGCCGGAGCCGATGACTATCTCACCAAGCCTTTCGACATGCAGGTGCTCAACGCCCGCATCCGCGCTGTCGTCCGCCGTTTCATCACCACCGGCACCGACAAACTCGGCTATTCCCCGACCACCGATTTGGACGAGGAGCACGAAACCGTGATCGGCCCGGGCGGCATGATCACTGGGGACGGAATCCCCGAGGTACTCGGAGCCAGCCCAGGCATGGACACCCGCGAACGCCTGAAGGCACAACTCGAATCCGATGACACGTTCCTGGGGGCAGGCGGAAAGTTCACCTCGGGGGACATGAACGACAGCGGCAACGAGCAGATGATCGGCGGCGATGTCACCGTTCCTCCCCGCCCTGACAGCTCGCCGGCTATGCAGTCGGTGTCCAGCCAGGGCGGCTACAAGGGCATGGGCGCGAACAACAACGGCAGCACCGAGTCCGACCGCGAGCTCGGCCCGTTCCGGACGCGCCTGGGTTCCCTGGTCCTCGACACCGGTCGCCTGACCGTGGAGATCGACGGCGAAGAAGTCCACCTCACCCCCACCGAACTGAGAGTCCTCCTGCTCCTGACCGAACAGCCCGAGCACGTCTACTCCCGTGAGAAGATCGCCTTCACCGTCTGGGGCTATGAATGGGCCGGCGACTCCCGTGTCGTCGACGTCCATATCCAGCGCCTGCGGAAGAAGATCGGCGCCAGCATGATCGAGACCGTCCGCGGATTCGGATACCGCTTCGCGGGCTGATCCCATGTCACTGCGCTGGAAGATCTCCCTTCTCATCGTTGCCTCGGTCATCATCGCCGTGCTCTCCTGCTCCATCGTGCTGCGCCAGTCCGCGGCCCGTGCTGAGGATGACCGTATGCGCTCAACCGTGACCGAGCAGCTCGCGAACTCCGTCGCCATCTTCTCCGAGACCGGAGTGCTCACCCTCAACGCCCGCATCGATGACCCTGCGCTGCCCAAGGACGCCCGCGCCCAGGCGCTCAAGGGCCAGAGCGTGACGATGCGCTCCGAGGTTGATGGTGAGGAGATCGTGTGGGCGGCCGCCCCGATCGAGGTCGGCACCTACACCGAGGTGATCTCCGTGCGTGCTTCGACCAAGGACAGCCAGGAGCTCATCGGCCGCATCGACCAGGCTCTGCTGGTGGGTATGATCGGCTCCTCGCTGGTCGTCGGCGGCGTCGGCTCCATCGTGGCTGGGCGCATCTCACGCAGGCTGACTCTGGGCGCCCAGGCCGCGCGGAAGATCGCGGCCGGAGATACAAGCATCAGGATCGCCGATGTCGTCGACGACACGGACCAGGAGGTCGCGGCCTTCGCCTCGGCGGTCGACACAGCCGTGACACGGCTGACTGAGCGCATCGACTCCGAGCAGCGCTTCACCGCGGACCTGGCACACGAGATGCGGACTCCGCTGACCGGCCTCGTCAACGCGGCCAACCTGCTTGAAGAGGATTCGCGTCCTGCCGAGCTCGTCAAGGATCGAGTGAAGCGCATGCAGGTTCTCGTCGAAGACCTGCTCGAAGTCTCGCGCCTCGATGCAGGTCGCGCGAACCCCGAGTTCACCCGCGTCAACATCGACCAGACGGTCCAGTCGCTGCTGGGCACGATGACGGCCTCCGGTGCTCTGGGCGGTCACGAGATCGACACCCAGTTCGCGGCTCTGAATTCGACGCTGGTCACCGATGTCCGGCGGTTCGAACGCATCATCACCAACCTGCTCGTCAATGCGATCAAGCACGGCGGGGACCCGATCCGCCTGGAGACGAGCACCCGGAGCATCACGATCACCGACTCCGGATCCGGCTACCCACCCGACATCGTCAACACCGGGCCGACCCGCTTCGTCTCCGCCGGTGGCGGAGGCATGGGACTGGGACTCGTCATCGCGCAGGGGCAGGCCCGTCTGCTGGGCATTCGCCTGATCTTCAGCAATGATCCGATCACCGGTGGTGCACGCACCGAGGCGATCTTTCCGGACCCCGAGGCACAGGACTTGGCACTCCAGCAGTATCTCGAATCTGCCTGAGGTTCCAGCAGGGCAGGTTCGCAGGAGCGATCAGCTGGCCCTCGCGCAGGGCGCAGTCAGCTGCGCAGTGCGCGGGAGTATCGCCTGCGGTAGATGATCTGGGCGAGGCGGACGAAGGGTTCGCCGACGCGCCAGATCCCCATTCCCGCTCGTGAGACGGAGCGCAGCACGAGGAAGACTCGATCATCGTCAGAGTGGATGAGGATGAATGACTCCTCTCCGGTGATCGGGTGCCCGGGTTCCGTCCCGTAGGTGAAGCCACGTCGTGAGTCGGACTCGAAGACATCGATGACGCGTGCCGGCTCCGGCAGGCGGAACGGCCCCAGTCGCACGAAGATCGTCGGCACCTGTCCGGCGCGGACCCGCGGGGAGCCTGTGCCTGCGCTCAATGACCCGGTGTCGTCCTCCGAAGCCTGCACACAGATGTCGAAGCCGCTGCGGATCTTCACCTCCCAATGCAGGAGCTCCTCCGCGCAGCGGTCGAAAGTCTCGCGGCCATGCCCGACGAAGTAGGCCGATTCGAAGTGGCGGTAGCCTGCCGGCCGGTCGACCCACCGGGGTGAGAGCGGCTGAGTCAGTGGTTCCATGTCACCAACCTAACCGAACTCCGGGCACATCATCGTCGAGCCGTTACCGAATCCCGGACACACCGGTGCCAAATTCGAGGCGAACAAGTAAGGTGCCAAGTACTGACATTCCTTCAATCGAATGTCCGCTAAGAACACGCAAGACGCTCGCTGCTGACGACCGTCACGCACAACCGTCACGGATCAAAGGAGAACCAAGAATGCGCACACTCAATGGAATTGATGAGATCACCTCGCTCGTCGGCACCGAGTTGGGCTCGTCCGAGTGGACGACGATCGACCAGGCCGCGATCAACACCTTCGCCGATGTCACCGATGACCACCAGTGGATCCACATCGACGAACAGCGCGCGGCAGAGGGCCCCTACGGCTCGACGATCGTCCACGGCTTCTTCACCCTGTCCCTGATCCCGAAGTTCTCGAGCGAGATCTTCACCATCGAGGGAGTGTCCATCCGCGTCAACTACGGCCTCAACAAGGTCCGCTTCGCTCAGCCGGTGCCGGTGGGCTCCCGCCTGCGCGGCACCGTCAGCGTCAACGAGGTCATTCCCGGAGACAAGGGCACCCAGGTGATCCTCAAGCACGTCATCGAGATCGAAGGCGAAGAGCGACCTGCGTGCATCGCCGAGGTGGTCACTCTCCTCGTCGAGTGAGGCTACGCCACTTGCGCCGAGGCACGGGTTGCGTGTCGAGAAACACCCACTTGTACCCGTCTTTTGACACTCGACCCGTTTCTCGGTTGCTGGTTGGCTCAGCTCGGACGGTAGGCGTCGAGCATCTGTGCCACGCGGATGTAGCCTAAGTGCGAGTATGCCTGCGGGTGATTGCCCAAGTGCATCTCCGCCACCGGGTCGTACTCCTCGGCCAGCAGCCCGGTCGGCCCGAGCAGGTTGTCCACCTGCCGGAACAGGTCCCAGGCATCGTCGATGCGTCCGACCTTGATGAAGGCTTCGATGAGCCAGGTCGTGCAGATGTGGAAGCCACCCTCAAGACCGGGCAGCCCGTCGTCGTAGAGGTAACGGAAGACCGTCGGTCCTACCCGCAGCTCACGCTCGATGGCGTCGACCGTCGAGACGAAGCGCGGATCATCGGCAGGCAGCAGACCCGAGAGCCCCACGAACAGGCAGGCCGAGTCGAGGTCGGCCTCGCCGTAGGCAACGGTGAAGGCCCCGACTTCCTCGTTGTACCCGTTCTCGAGCACGTCGTGAGCGATCTCCTCGCGCAGCTGCCGCCAGGCACCGGGAAGTCGGCGGCCGAAGCGTTCGGCGATCTGCAGAGCCCGATCGACCGTGACCCAGCACATCACTCGCGTGTAGACGTTGTGCTTCGGCGGCCGCCTGGCCTCCCAGATGCCGTGATCGGCCTCGAACCACCGTTTGCTCACGGCCTCGACCATCTGGCAGGTCAGCTGCCAATAGGAATCCGGAAGATCGCCGAGGTGCTCACTGAGTTCATTGAGGAGTTCCGTGACCGGACCGAAGACGTCGAGCTGGACCTGGTGCTCTGCCGCGTTCCCCACTCGCACCGGCCGGGATCCCGCATATCCGGGCAGGTGGGCCAGCACCGCCTCGGTGGTCAGTGCGGAGCCGTCGACGGCATAGAGCGGGTGGAGCTGCTCGGGAGACACGGTGCGGGCCAGGATTCCTGTCAACCAGGACAGGAAGCCCTCGGCTTCACCGGTGGAGCCCAGAGCGAGCAGGGCGCGCACGGTCATCGAGCCGTCTCGCAGCCAGGTGTAGCGATAGTCCCAGTTGCGCACACCGCCGATGCCTTCGGGCAGGGAGGTCGTCGGTGCGGCGAGCACTCCTCCAGTCGGTTCGTGGCAGAGGGCGCGCAGGGTGATCGCAGAGCGGATGACCTCTTCCCGATGGTGGCTGGGGACGCTGAGGGTGCCGACCCAGTTCGTCCAGAAGTTCAGGGCGCGTTCGCGCACATGGTGCTCTCCACCTGTCGCCATATACCTCGCGTCACCGGTGCCGGTGCCGCAGGCCAAGACGAGCACGACGGCTCCTCCGGGTTGCTGCGAAGGTACGACGACTGCCTCGGCGGTGTGAGACTGTCCGACATCGCAGATCTCGAAATCGATGCCCGGTGCGATCAGGGAGATGGGTTCGGAGGTTCCCAGCACCTGCACTCCGTCGTCTGTGCGCACCATCTGCGTAGGCACGGTCGCATAGTCGAGGCGCGGTGCGAAGCGGATCCGGGCTGCGGTGTCGCCGGTGAGCACACGTACGACAATGGTGTCATCGCTGTTGGCGTCGACAGGGGCCAGGTAGTCAAGGCAGTTGAGCCCTGGCCACCGGGTCTCGAGCAACGTCGAGTGGGTGATGTAGCGCTGTGTCAGCGGCGCGGTGCCGGCCTCTGTCTCGACGGCGAAGAATCCGGCCGCCTCGGCCCCGAGGATCTCGGAGAACATCGATGAGGAATGCGGCAGCGGGTGCGGCATCCAGCAGATGCGGCCGTTGGGGTCCACGAGTGCCGTCGACTGACCATTGCCCAGTAAGCTGTGCCGGTGGATCGAGATCGCACGCCTGCCGAAGAGCCAGGACTTGCGCAGCTCATAGATCGCAGCGAGGACGACAGAGACCTCCGCCGGTGAGTTGATCCCGTAGTCGGCGTGGGTCTCGACGGGTTCGCTGCCGACCTTGAGCCCGAGGTCCTGCTCCCCGAGCGTTTCCAGGGCGAATTCGTCCGCGGTGTCATCGCCGATGAACACGACCACCTCGGCACCGGTCTGCTGCCGCAGGCGCTGGAGAGCCTCAGCCTTCGAGGAGGGGACGACCGAGAGGTCGATGACCTGCTTGCCCCGAGTCGGGAAGATCGCGTGAGTGTCGACGAGTTCATCCACCGCAGATTCGACCTTGTGGCGTTCTGCCTCATCGAGCCCGCGCAGGTGGACAGCCGCGCCGGTGGTCTTGTGTTCGATGATCGTGGTCGGCAGCGTCTGGAACACGTCTCGCCGAAGGCCGTCGAGAGCGGTGCGCTGCTCCGGATCGAGGCTGTCGATGGCGACAGTGTCCGTCTCTCCCCCGTGGGAGCCGAAGAGGTGGACCTCCCGGGGCAGCCGTGACATCGCCGCGAGATCGCGGAGGCTGCGACCGGAGATCACCCCCGCCGAGGTGGAAGGGAGCAGAGCGAGCGCGCGCAGTGAGTCGACCGAGGAGGTCAGCGGGAAGGCCCGGCCGGGGAGGTCGACGATCGGCGCGATGGTGCCGTCGTAGTCGGTGGCGATGAGGAGTGAGGGTGAACGTGAGACTTCGAAGAGTCGGCGGAAGAGCTCCGGGGAGAGTTCGCGGCTGGCTTCGGCCAGGTCGCCCAGGAGGCCCGAGGAGCTGACGGAGGCGGCAATGGGAGTCAGTGGGGAAAGATTCTCGTAGTCGTGCTCGACGGTGCTCATCTCACCTCGGTCTTCTCGAGTTCGGCTGGGGGCGTCGGGTGACGTGGTCGTCGGCGGCTGCGCGGCGAGCGTCAGTTCTTGTCGTCGGGAGCGTCTGGTGAGTCGGGAGCGTTTGGTGAGTCGGGAGCGTCTGGTGAGTCGGGAGCAGTTGGATCATCGGTCTCGGCTGCGGGGAGGCCATTGACGAATGTCTCTTTGCCGGCTGCGATCTGCTTGGCTCTGCTGATGCGTGAGTAGCCGCCGATGATGAAGATGACGCCGGCGATGAGAGTGGCCACACCGGTGAAGCCGAGGATCCACAGCGCACCGAATCCGTCTCCGAAGATGAGGATCACGCCGAGCAGCACATGGCAGGCCGCAGCGATGAGAAAGTCCGAGGCCATCGGGTGGGACTTGAGCTGACGGTAGTTGTACAGCTCGATGAGTCCGTGGAGCAGGGCCCAGATACTCATTGCCGCACGCAGTTCCGCGGGTTGGTCTGCAAGGAACAGGAACACGATCGCGGGGATAGTGATGACAGCTTGACCGTAGACCGCGGTGCGCACGCTCAGCGGCGAGCGGAGGGCTTGGTAGACAAGGGCGATAGCGAAGAGCACGAGGTAGCTGATGGACAGGATGTCGACGATGTCGACGCCCATCGACAGGTGTTTTGGGCTTGCCGCATCACGTGGCCAGAAGACCGTCGCGAAGCCGAAGGCGACGCCCAGGATTCCGCGGACGACCATCGGAGCACCGAGCGCTTTCGACTCGGAGATGGCCTGGGGCAGTGCTTCAGGTCGCGGTTGCGTGGGCTCGGTGCGCGGTTCGTCGGTACTCATCACACCACCAGTTTAGGTCTCCCACCTGAGTCTGTCTGGTACCGGGCACTCCTCTAGCGATTAACGTCTTTACGTAATTACGTATTCATTGTATTCTGGGGCTATGAGTACCCAGCCGAAGGATGATTCGAGGACCACAGTCGAGGCCCGTCTGGCGGAGCTCGAGCGCAAGGTCGCCGACCTGGAGAATGCAGGGGTCGGACCTGCTGTTCCTGCCGAGGCCGCCTCTGACTCTGCCCCAGGCCAACGGCCGGCCCGAGCTTCCGAGGACGATACCTTTTGGGCCCTCAACGGCCTCCTCGACCATGCGGGAGACGAAGGTGGTGTCGTCTACACCGGTCACATCACCCCGCCTGGCACCGAGTCCCCGGTTTCCTGGCAGATGGGCCTGCCCTCCGCTGCACTCGAAGACCTCAACTTCGCCGAGGCGGCCCCTGCCCTGGCAGCACTGGGCCACCCAGTCCGGCTTGAGCTCCTGCAGGCGGTCTACGAGGGCACGACCACTGTGTCCCAGCTCGGCCAGGATGACCGATTCGGCACAACCGGCCAGATCTACCACCATGTCCATGCCCTCGCAGGAGCAGGCTGGCTCGAGAGTTCTCGGCGCGGACACTGGAGGGTCCCTGGTCAGAAGATCATTCCCCTGCTCACGCTCATCCTCATCGGCACCCACTGACACCGCACTGACCTTGGGACAGGACAGCAAATGGATACCAGCACCAACGCCTCGCACACGAGCACCCCTCCCCCGCACCCGAAGAGAGCCACATCCCAGCGCCGGCCGACTGCAATCATCGCCGCTGTGATCACTGCGGCCCTCCTCGCCGTCATCACACCGTTGCCCCGCGGATTCCAAGGTCAGGCCACCGGCAATGCCGGTCTGGTCAAAGAGGTCGAGGAGACGCTCGGCAGCGCGCACTGGCATCATGTTGCGGCCGCGAAGGTCAACGGCGATGAGGTCACCTGGGGTGGGGTCGGTGCGAACGAGAATTCTGAGTTCGAGATCGGGTCGATCACGAAGACCTTCACCGCTGCGCTCTTCGCCGACGCCATCGAGCGGGGTGAGATCGACGAGAGTACCCGACTTGGCGATGTGTGGCCCGATCTCGAAGGAGAAGTCGCCCAGGTCAGCCTGACCTCGATCGCCACGCAACGTTCGGGTCTGCCCAAACAGGAACCGACGCTGGGATTCGGAGACGGCCTTGCGAGCCTACTTTCGCGATACCTCCACACCGACCCCTATCGCGGGACCGCGAGGGATCTCGTCGACTCCCTCAAGGATGCAGACGTGGGCGAGAAGGAGCCGGAGTACTCGAACTTCGCCTTCGGGATCCTCGGTCAGGCCCTCGCGACAGTCACCGGATCCAGCTACGGAGATCTCGTTCGTGACCGGATCACCGAGCCCCTGGGTATGGATAGCACGTACGTGCCCGAATCGGTGCAGGGACTGCCCCACGGTTACACGGCCTCCGGGCTCAGGGCCGCGCCCTGGACACTGGGCGGGACAGCCCCGTCGGGCGCCGCCAGGTCGACAGTGCACGATATGAGCATCTGGCTGCGAGCGACGATGGACGGGACGGCTCCAGGCGCGAAGGCGATCGACCCTCGCGCAGACTATGACGAGAGGGACCGTATCGGTTGGGCCTGGTTCACAACGAAGGATCGCAGTCCGAATCTCACCTGGCACAACGGCGGCACCGGTGGATACCGGTCCTACCTCGGTTTTGACCCCGAATCGCACGAGGGGATCGTCGTCCTCGTCGACTCGGCGAATTGGGTCGACGACGCCGCCGACCTGATCTCGTCGACAGGAGACCGATCATGAATCCCGAACTCGTTTCTCAGATCGCCAGCGCAGTCGTCGTCGCGTGGGGATCCTTCGCCGCCATCCGGGCAACTCGAGCGACAACTCGAACAATGCTGCTGAGCAATCTTCTCGTAGCCGTCGCCATGCTCCTGCTCGTCCGGCTCATCGCCGACTTCGGCGGATGGAACTCGTGGTTCCTATACGTCTGGATGCTCAGCCTCGGCGGCTATGTCATCGCGGTGTATCTGGCGGTAACGGCGTGGCCGAGCCTCTCCTGGCGGGCAGAGAATGAGAAGACGCGCCGGTCGGAGCTGACCAACCTCAGCGTCTCGAGCGTCCTCACGCTCGCTGTCTCCGGTGCCCTAGTGATACCGGGACTGCTGCTGAGCTAGGCCCGTCGGCGTCGGAGAATACCGAGATCGCCGAAGCGTTCGCTCGCAAGAAGTGCGGACCGCTCAGTTCAGGAGCCGCCGGAGATCGTCAGCTTCCCGTCGGTTTCAGACACCGAAAATTCGGGGAGAGGCTCGGTTGCGGGACCGTCGGTCACCTCACCTGAAGTCGTCGAAAACCTCGAGGAATGACACGGACACACGATCTCCTTCTCGGTCACGGTGCGAACCTGGCAGCCCTGGTGTGTGCAGACGGAAGAGAAGGCGTGGAACTCGCCCTCCTTCGGTTGGGTGATGACATAGGTTTCATCGACGACGGTTCCGGATCCGACTGGAACCTCGCTAGCCTCAACGGTGGCATCTGCGCCAGAGTCGGACTGTGAGTCGTTCGGTTCCTCCGAGCTGCACGCCGAGGTGAGCCCAGCAGAAGACCCGATGACTGCCACGCCACCCACCACACTCGCTGACTTAATAATCGTGCGCCTGTTCGTTTCCACTGTGCACCTCAGTTTCCTGCCCATAGGCCGCTGCTCGGTTGTTCGGCTTCCAGGGTAGCGCGAGGAGATGACGCAGCAATGCCAAGAGACGGACTTTCCGTGTTTTCCTGGCTACGACAGGTCCATCTGTCACCTGCCGGCCGTTCCAGTGGGGCCAGTCGTGTGAAACGCTCCACTAGACCA
>NZ_VLTK01000028.1 GCF_007558825.1 Brevibacterium aurantiacum | reverse complement strand
GTGTTCGAATCAAATTAGAATCGTGAGGTCGGGGGATCGAGCCCCCCTCCCGCTACACTGACAGAAGAACCTCCACCTGCCGGGTGGGGGTTCTTCTGATTCACTGCTCACTCGTGCGGCTGCGCAGCGACGTCCTCTGGTGCGAATTCCGCCGCGAACTTCCGAAATGTGCTGCACAAGGCCCAGTAGATGGCCGCAGATACGGGGGCAACCAAGATGACCTGCCACCATGACAGATCTTGGGAGCCCCAGCCGAGAAGTTTGAAGCAGGAGTGGACGCACAGGACGAGGATCATCAGGGTGATCGCTTCTCGCCGGTTGCGCCGGCGTTCGGAGGTTGACTCCTTCATAAAAAACAAGGTTACCTGAATAATCGAATCTTCAGGATGTGTGTTTTCGGTGGACCCGCGATCGGGAGCGAGGCTAGGATGACCGTTATTCAACTTGTTGACTAATGGAGCCTGTGATGAAAGACGTCTTTCCATATCTGCACGGACCGCAGGATCTCGGTTGTCGGCCCATGTGCGGTCGGGTCCAGGTGGCGGCGACACTGTGAGCCGTGATCACGGGCTTCCGCTGCGATACGTTGCGATCGGGGACAGCCTCTCCGAGGGGGTCGGTGACGAACCCTGGCCCGATGGCAGCCCGCGAGGCTGGACCGATCGCCTGGCCGCACTTCTGACAGCGCATTACGGACAACATCGGCCCATTCACTATGCGAATCTGGCCGTGCGCGGTTATAAGACAGCCCAGGTCGTCGACACGCAGATCCAGGCGGCTATTGCGTTGCGGCCCAGCTTCGTGACTCTGACCGCCGGAATGAATGACATCATGCGGCCCCGTGTCGATTTCGGCGCCCTGAAGAGATCCCTTGCAGGGATCGTTGAGCCACTGATCTCTGCCGGCGCCGAGGTCTTCGTAGTCCCCATCCCCAATCTCGCCGGAGTCTCGCCAGCCGGACGACTGATCAACACCCGTCGCCTGCGACTCAATGCGATCTACCAGCACCTCGTCGATACCCACGGAGTCCTGCCGCTGACCAATACCACCAATTCGGTCTTCGAAGATCCCCGGGCGTGGGACGAAGATCGCCTTCACCTGGCCACACTTGGTCACGAGCGGCTCGCGTGTGCCGCTGCTGCGAGCTTCGGACTCCGGATCGGGTTCGACTTCCTCGGTGCTCCAGAGGGGCCAGCGCCGGTGCGCACAGGCAGCACCGAAGCACAACGGTGGTGGAAGCACGTCAGACCCTGGGTCTATCGGCGGCTGACCGGCAAGTCGTCAGGCGACGGTCGAGTGGCCAAACGCCCTGAGCTGGGGCCGATCGTCACCGACGGGTACTAGGAGGCTGCTGTCCGATCGGCGAGTGTCGCCAGTACGAACTCACACCAGCGGATGTTCTCCCGTTCGAAGGTGATCCCCCGCGCCAAGGTGAGGTACGGGCCGAGCTGATCGGCCTCGACCAGGTAAGCCTGCTCGCTCCGGCCCTCGAGCAGGTGTCTGCGAGTCTGCTCGTAGCTCTTCAGCTTCGTCTTCGAAGCCGCGAGCTTGTCGTGCACATTGGCCTTGATCGATGCGGCGTCACCGAGTTCCATCGACTCGACCTGTACAAGCAGTTCGTCGCGGATGGCGGTCGGTTTGGGGGTGCGGATCGTGAAGTCGTACAAAGCGGCACGGCCTTTGTCGGTGAGGGAGAACAGTCGTTTGTTCGGTCGTCTCTGCTGGTGGACCGCCCGGGCCTCGATGAGGCCGGCCGCCTCCATTTTGTCCAGCTCGCGGTAGAGCTGCTGTGGCGAGGCGGCCCAGAAGTTCGAGACGGTCACGTCGAACGCCTTAGCCAAGTCGTATCCGGAGGCCTCGCCATTCGAGATCGCGGCCAAGATCGCATCCTGAAGTGCCATAGCCGACACCATAGCCCGGCTTCTCGACCGATCACAAAGTTGATTATTCCTGACGTAGACTGGGGTCTCGCACTTGCCCACCGTAGGGAATCGACGATGATCGACACTCGGCTCAGCGACTGGCTTCTGGATTCCGACCCTGCTCTGCGCTGGCAGGTCGAGCGCGACCTCTTGGGCATCGATGCAGAAGTCTGGAGGGAAACGCGGGCGCAGGTGCCGATCGAAGGATTCGGCCGCGAGCTTCTCGGCCATCAGGACGCTGACGGGCAGTGGGCCGGGGGTGCGTACTTCCCGTCCGACTTCAGGGGCGATGGGCCTCAGCCTTGGACGGCCACGACTTGGGCGCTCAATCAGCTTCGAGACTGGGGAGCTCCCGCCTCGGCGTTGGAGGGAACGGTCGCGAAGCTGGCCTCCATACGGTGGGAGTACGAAGACATGCCCTATTGGGGCGGAGAAGTCGACGTCTGCATCAATGCGATGACGCTGTCGAACGGTCTGTGGCTCGGTGCCGACGTCGACGGGATCGTCGACTGGTTCCTCGACCATCAACTCGAAGATGGAGGCTGGAACTGCGAATGGGTGGAAGGGTCGAGGGTGGCCTCTTACCATTCCACGCTCAATGCGCTGATCGGACTCCTCGACTACCAGGTGCGAACCGGCGATGCTGAGCGGGTCGCGGCCGCAAGGGCCCGAGGAGAGGAATACCTGCTGCGTCGTGAGCTCTTCCGCAGGCTCTCGACAGGGGAACCCTTCTACGATCGCGTATTCAGCCTCGCCCATCCTCGGCGAGCCTATTACAACGTCCTCGCTGCGGCCGACTACCTCCGGGCGGCGGACTGCTTCCGGGCGGCGGCAGAAGGTGCCGGTCCCGATCCGCGCATGGCGGAGGCGATCGAGGTCATCAGATCGCAGCGTCAAGACGACGGGACCTGGCTGCAGGGACACCGGCTCGACGGAGACGTCTGGTTCCACATCGACGTGCCCAGAGGCGAACCGTCGAAGTGGGTGACCCTCCAGGCGACCCGTGTTCTGGAATGGTGGGATTCGGCCTAGAAGTCGACTTCGCTCGGGTCGAGGCCGGGGAACTTGACCTCGTACTTGACCATATCGTTCTTGTGATCGACGAGTTTGACCGAGCCGAAGTAGGTCTTCTTCTTCGTTTGAACCTCGCAGCTCGTCAGGCCCCACCAGTCCATGACCTTCATATCGTCTCTGCACTCGACCGCCTTGACCTTCATCTTGAACTTGTTCTTGAACAGGTCGTCGATGTCGGCTTCAAGTGATGCCTTCGGAACCGTTCCGTCGCCTTCTTTGTTGACCTTGATCCCGTCATCGCTGGCCCAGGAGGTGGCTTTCGGGGAATCTTTGAAGGGATCCTCATACTTGGTCTTGCTGGGCTCCGGCTTCGCGGCCTCCGACTTTCCGGCCGCTGTGGGCGCTTCCGTCTCAGCAGCCTCGCCCTGCATGGCACCCGGGGCCTTGGTCTCTTCCCCCTGCGCGGTCTCGTCAGCCTTCTTCTCATCACCTCCGCCGCAGCCGCTCAGTGTCAGGGCCAATGCGACACCAGCCGCGGCGATGGCTGCTGCTGGTCGCGAAGGTGATTTCTGCATCGGCTTCATCGTGTTGCTCCTCATCGGAATCCATCTGTGCCAGGGATGACTCATCTGACACCACGGGCGTTGTTCGTTCATTGACGATTCTGCCATCACTGCACCGACAGCGAAGGGTTTCGCTGTTCAGTTCCGGAGACACATGTGTCCATCCAGGCACATGACGCCTGACCCCCGCCACCGGCCCTGTCTCGACTACGATGACCGGATGATCCCCACCACGACAACGGCCGACGGCACGTCCCTTCCGCTCCTCGGGCAGGGCACCTGGCACATCGGCGACGATCCTGCTCAGCGAACCACCGAGATCGCGGCGCTGCGCGAAGGAATCGAGCTGGGCATGAGCCTCGTCGACACCGCGGAGATGTACGGTTCCGGACGATCCGAGAATCTCGTCGGAGAGGCGATCGCACCTGTGCGTGATGAGGTGTTCCTCGTCGACAAGGTGCTGCCGACGAATGCCTCGGAAGCCGGTACGGTCGAGGCCTGTGAGCGGTCCCTGGCTGTCCTCGGAACCGACCACATCGACCTCTACCTGCTCCACTGGCCAGGCTCATACCCGGCGGGGGAGACGATTGCCGCCTTCGAGAGCCTCCGCGAACGGGGTCTCATCGGAGCCTGGGGCGTGAGCAACTTCGACCCGGCCGAGATCGCAGAACTGCCCGCGGTGCCGCTGGTCAACCAGGTTCTGCTCAACCCGTCCCGCCGGGGTCCGGAGTTCGACCTCCTGCCCGCCCACCGCGAAAGCCGACCGCACATCACGACGATGGCATATTCGCCCGTGGAACAGGGGCACCTGCTCGAGGATCCCACCCTCGCCGAGGTGGCCCGCCGTCACGACGCGACCACGGCCCAGATCCTCTTGGCCTGGGTGATCCGGTCCGGTGATGTCATCGCGATACCCAAGGCCGCGAGGCCAGACCATGTGCGGGCCAACGCTGCGGCGGTCGACATCGCTCTGACGAGTGATGACTGCGCTGACATCGATCGTGCGTTCCCCGCCCCGGCATCGCCGATGCCACTGGAAGTGATCTGAATGACCCTGCCATCGATCGGTCTCATCTCTCACGGCACCTCGTCAGCAGAGGGGCGCAGAGTCATCGAGGCGCTCGCCTCTGCCGTCTCCGAGGACCTGCACTGCCGAGGGCTGGTCGTCGAGGTGATGCTCGGCCACGTCGATGTCCAGCACCCTGATGTCGCTGAGGTGCTCTCGGCCCTGCCGCGTGATGCCCCGGTGATCCTCGTGCCGTTGCTGCTCTCCCCGGGCTATCACGTGCATGTCGACCTGGCTGAAGCCGTCCGTGCTGCGGGAGGCGCCGATGGGCGAACGGAGCCGGGCGCTGACCGACCTGAAGCCAGCGGGCGAGCCGAAAGTCGTGACATCCGACTGACGCCGACGCTGGGACCGGACCCTCGGCTTGCCCGGATCCTGGCCGAGCATCTGCCGAACCTCGAAGACGAGGACCAGGTGGTGCTCGCGGCCGCAGGATCCAGTGACGACAGGGCCAACGATGCCTGCCTGGAAATGGCTGAATCTCTGGCTGATGAGCTCTCGAGGCCCGTCGTTGCAGGGTTTCATGCCGGCGGGGGAGACCGCTTGGGCGAGATTGTTGAGCAGAAACGTGGGTCTGGTGCACGCGTAGTGCTCTCGAGCTATCTTCTGGCGCCGGGGTTCTTCCAGGATCTCACTTCGACGCTCATCTCTGACTCCCGGGACATCCTTGGGCCACCGCTGCTCCATGACGGCGTGGAAACCCCGCCATTGCTGGTCGATGTCGTTCGAGACCGGATAATCTCAGCGCTCTGAGTCGGGGTCAACTTCCACGACCAGGATCGTCACCGTTCGACTTATGTCGTCATGTGTCACTAAACGACATGATTGGGGACCCTGATTTGTTGAGCAATCTATATCTCTTGTAGCGTGACTCTTCAAAGGTTCACAGCAGCGTTTGGAGACGATCGTGTCCGCACATGTAGAAGAAATCAAGCAGACTCCGAGATCTGGGGCTTCCGCACGGCCGGCCCGACCGAAGAAGTCAAACGGTCAGTGGAAGATCGACGGTCAGGAACCGTTGAACAAAAATGAAGTCGACAAGGCCGAGGACAATGGCCTCAACGTGCGCACCCGGATCGAAGAGGTGTATTCGAAGGACGGCTTCGCCTCGATCGATCCGGATGACCTGCACGGGCGTTTCCGTTGGTGGGGGCTATATACACAGCGGAAGCCCGGCATCGATGGCGGGCGCACCGCCAAGCTCGAGCCGCACGAGCTCGAGGACGAGTACTTCATGCTTCGGGTGCGCATCGACGGTGGCAAGCTCACCACCGAGCAGCTGCGCACGATCGCTGGGATCTCGAATGACTTCGGTCGGGGCAGCGCCGACCTCACCGACCGTCAGAACATTCAGCTCCACTGGATCGAGATCGAGAACGTCCCCGAGATCTGGCACCGCCTCGAAGCAGTCGGTCTGCAGACGACCGAAGCCTGCGGCGACGTGCCGCGTGTCATCCTCGGGTCACCGGTGGCCGGAATCGCCGCAGATGAGCTCATCGACCCCACCCCGGCGATCGAGGAGATCTCTCGTCGCTACATCGGCGACCCGAGCCTGTCGAACCTGCCTCGCAAGTACAAGACCGCGATCACCGGTCACCCCAGCCAAGACGTCGTCCACGAGATCAACGACTGCTCATTCGTCGCCGTCGAGCACCCCGAGAAGGGCATCGGCTACGATCTGTGGGTCGGCGGTGCGCTGTCAACGGTACCGCGCTTCGCCGAAAGGTTGGGCACATGGGTCGCCCCAGGTCAGGTCGTTGAGACCTGGCTGGGCGTGACCGAGATCTTCCGCGACTACGGCTACCGCCGGCTGCGCAACAAGGCGCGCATGAAGTTTCTGCTCGCCGATTGGGGTCCGGAGAAATTCCGCGACATCCTCGAGACCGAATACCTCGGATACAAGCTCGCTGACGGCCCTGCCCCCGAGAAGCCCATGACTGCCGGTGATCACGTAGGCGTGCACAAGCAGGCCGACGGGAAGTACTACATCGGCGTCACCCTCATCGCCGGCCGGGCCTCGGGCACCCTGCTGACCCAGATCGCCGATCTGGCGGAGAAGTTCGGATCGACACGCCTGCGCACCACTCCGCACCAGAAGGTCCTGCTCCTCGATATCGACGAGGCAGACATCGACGAGGTCGTCGCAGGCCTCGACGCCCTCGGCCTGTCCAGCCGGAAGGATCTGTTCCGCCGCTCCACGATGGCCTGCACCGGCATCGAATACTGCAAACTTGCGATCGTCGAGACTAAGCAGACTGCCGCAGACGCCGTTGCAAAGCTCGAAGAACGGCTCGCCGGGATCGACCTGCCGCACCCCATCAGCTTGCACCTCAACGGCTGCCCGAACTCCTGCGCACGCATCCAGACGGCCGACATCGGACTCAAAGGTCAGCTCGTGACCAGCGAGGACGGCGTCCAGTCGCCCGGATTCCAGGTCCACGTCGGTGGAGGTCTGGCATCGAAGGACCGCGACGAAGCAGGTCTGGGCCGCACTGTCCGCGGTCTCAAGGTCACAGTCGACAACCTCAGTGACTACGTCGAAAAGCTCGTTCGCCGTTTCCTCGCCGGTCGCGATGACAATGAGACATTTTCCCACTGGGCCCACCGCGTCGAAGACGAGGAGTTGGTATGAGCACCACGGAAACCCGAACCACAGCAGCGCTGCCCACGCCCACCCGCCACCGCCGCGGCATCGAAGAGCTCAAGTCCCTCGCCGAGGCGGGGGCCAAGGAGCTGGCAGGCGATCCAGACAACGGCGTGGCCGAGGCCAACCCGGCCGACGTCATCCGCTGGGTCTCACGCAATTTCGAGACCTCCACCTGCGCGGTGGCCTGCTCGATGGCCGATGCGGCCCTGCCGCACTATGTCGCCCAGTACCTGCCCGGCGTCGACGTGCTCTTCCTCGACACCGGCTACCACTTCGCCCAGACCTATTCGACCCGCGACGAGGTGGCCAGGAAGGTCGACGTCAACATCGTCGACGTCCTCCCGGAACAGACCGTGGCACAGCAGGACGCGGAATTCGGTGCCGAGCTGTTCAATCGTGACCCCGGCCTCTGCTGCGCCCGGCGCAAGGTTGCACCTCTGAAGAAGTCTTTGGCCGGCTACGAACTCTGGTTCACCGGAGTCCGCAGGGACGAAGCACCGACCCGCGCGAATACGCCGCTGGTGACCTTCGATGAGAAGAACGGGCTTGTCAAGATCAACCCTCTGGCTGCCTGGTCCTTCGACGATCTTCTCGACTACGCCGGTGCTTTCGACGTGCCGGTCAATCCACTGCTGTCGCAGGGATATCCATCCATCGGATGCCAGCCCTGCACCAACCCGGTGGCCGAGGGGGAGGACCCCCGTGCCGGTCGTTGGGCTGGAACCTCGAAAACAGAATGCGGGCTGCACGTATGAGCATCGATCACACACCACTGTCCACCCTCGACGTCCTCGAATCCGAAGCGATCCATATCATCCGCGAGGTCGCCGCCGAATTCGAGAAGCCCGTGCTGCTGTTCTCCGGCGGCAAGGACTCCGTCACCGTCCTCCACCTCGCGGCCAAGGCCTTCTGGCCCGCGAAGATCCCGTTCGGTCTTCTCCACGTCGACACCGGCCACAATTTTCCAGAGATTCTCAAGTTCCGCGATGAGACCGCCGCGCGCTACGGCATCGATTTGAGCGTAGCGAGGGTCCAGGACTACATCGACGACGGCCGCCTGCGCGAGCGCGCCGATGGAACCCGCAATACTCTGCAGACCCAGCCGCTCATCGACGCGATCGCCGAGGGCGGATTCGACGCCGTCTTCGGCGGTGCCCGCCGTGACGAGGACAAGGCCCGCGCCAAGGAGCGCATCTTCTCCTTGCGCGATGAATTCGGCCAGTGGGATCCGAGCAACCAGCGCCCCGAGCTGTGGAACCTCTACAACGGTCGCCACGTCAATGGCGAGCACGTGCGCGTGTTCCCCATCTCGAACTTCACCGAACTCGATGTGTGGAGCTACATCGCCCGGGAGAACATCTCCCTGCCCCACCTTTACTATGCCCACGAACGCGAGGTCTTCCAGCGTGACGGCATGTGGTGGTCAACGGGCGAGTTCTCGGCCCCGCGGCCTGATGAGTCCGTCATCCGCAAGTCGGTGCGCTACCGCACCGTCGGCGACATGAGCTGCACGGGCGCCGTGGAATCCGACGCCGATGACATCTCCTCGGTCCTCGCCGAGGTGGCTGTGACCACTGTGACAGAACGCGGAGCGACCCGCGCCGACGACCGGATCTCGGCCGCGGCGATGGAAGACCGCAAGAAGGACGGATACTTCTGATGACCACGACCCCAGACACCACCGCTGCCACGCAGACGAAGACGCTGCTGCGCTTCGCCACGGCCGGCTCCGTCGACGACGGCAAGTCGACGCTCGTGGGTCGACTCCTCCACGATGCTAAGGCAATCCTCGCCGACCAACTGGAGGCCGTCACGCGCACCAGTGAGGAGCGCGGCTTCGTCGGCGGCGAATTCGACTTCGCCCTGCTCACCGACGGCCTGCGGGCCGAACGAGAACAGGGAATCACGATCGACGTCGCCTACCGCTACTTCGCCACCGACAAACGGTCGTTCATCCTCGCCGACTGCCCCGGACACGTCCAGTACACCCGGAACATGGTCACAGGGGCGACGACCGCCGACGCCGTCGTCGTCCTCATCGACGCGCGCACCGGAGCCACGGAACAGACCCGACGCCACCTCACAGTCGTCCACCGTCTGGGCATCGGGCACGTCATACTTGCGATCAACAAGATCGACCTCCTCGACTACGATCAGGTGGCGTACGCGAAGGTGAAGGCCGAGATCGAAGCGCTGACGGCTGAGATCGGACTCGACTCGGCTCATCTGATCCCGGTCTCTGCACTGGCAGGTGACAATGTGGCCGAGGCTTCGGCGAACACGCCTTGGTACCAGGGTCCCGCGTTGCTGGAGCTGCTCGAGAACCTGCCGAGCAAGGAAGAGGACACGGCCGACCTCGAGCCCTTCCGCCTCGACGTGCAGTCCGTTCTGCGCCCGCAGGGCGGCCTGGCACCGGGACTCGACCCCGATGAGTTCCGCGACTACCGGGCGGTGACCGGCCAGGTCACATCAGGACGGATCCGCCTCGGCGATGAGATCGACGTTCATCCGGCCGGTCTGAGAACCACGGTGGTCGGCATCGATACGGCAGATGGCCCGCTGGAGTCCGCGGGCGCCCCGCTGTCCGTGGCGCTGCGTCTGGCAGATGACATCGACACCGCGCGCGGCAGCGTCCTCGCCGCTGCCGGAAGCCTGCCCGAACCTCGCAAGGCTCTGCGGGCCGACGTCTTCCCCTTCACCTCCGACGGACTGAGCTCGGGTGACCGGGTGCTCGTTAAGGCCGGGACCTCGACGGTCAAGGCGATCGTGACGATCGAATCGAAGCACAACCTGCTGACCTCAGGATCCGAACCTGCCGAGGTGCTCGCCGGCAACGACATCGGCACCGCCGAGGTGAGGCTGGCCACCGCTCTGCCGATCGCGGACTTCCGCGAGCACGGACGCGCGGGCGGCTTCCTCATCATCGATCCGCAGACCGGGTCCACCGTGGCCGCAGGAATCCACACTCCCGAGGACGATCAGCCATGAGTCTCTTCACTCGTCAGACACCGGGCAGCGTGCTGCTCATCGGTGCGGGCCCCGGTGATCTCGGCCTGCTGACCGTCAAAGGCCTGCGCGCGTTGGAAGCGGCCGAGGTCATCGTGGCGGACCGCCTCGGCGCGCGTTCGGTCATCGACCAGCTCGAGACCGAGCGTGGGGAGTCACTCGATGCCGAGATCATCGACGTCGGCAAGACCCCGGGGCACCATCCGGTTCCGCAGCAGCGGATCAACGAGATCCTCGTCGAACAGGCTCGCGCCGGGCGCCGCGTGGTCCGACTCAAAGGCGGAGACCCGTTCGTCTTCGGCCGCGGCGGCGAAGAGCTTGCCCACTGCCACGAAGCCGGCGTCGATGTGCAGGTGGTGCCGGGAGTCACGAGTGCGAACTCGGTTCCCGCCGTTGCCGGAATCCCGCTGACTCACAGGGGACTGGCCACCGCGTACACAGTCATCACCGGCCACGATCAGCTCTCCGAACTCGGCGGAGGACGCGACCACACGGTCGTCGTGCTCATGGGCATCGGCACATTGGCGCATTCGGCGATGATCCTGGCCCGCGGTGCCCGCGGGGGAGACTGCCCTGTCGCGATCATCGAAGACGGGTTCGGAGACAACCAGCGGGTCACCGTCGGCACTCTCGATACGATCGCCTTCCAAGCCGCACGCCGAGGTGTCCGCTCACCGGCCGTCGTCATCGCCGGCGATGTCGTGACCTTGAGCCCGTATGCCGTCGGAGCCTTCGCCGCAGCGCAGATATCCGAGCCAGAACTCATGAGGAACCCATGACCTACATCATCGCCCAGCCCTGCGTCGACCTGAAGGATCGGGCCTGCATCGACGAATGCCCCGTCGACTGCATCTACGAGGGCAGCCGCTCGCTCTACATCCATCCCGTGGAATGCGTCGACTGCGGCGCCTGCGAACCCGTCTGCCCCGTCGAGGCGATCTTCTACGAAGACGACGTCCCCGACGTTTGGGAAGCCTACTACTCTGCGAACGTCGACTTCTTCGACACCATCGGATCCCCGGGCGGAGCCGCCGCGCACGGAGTCATCGACGGCGACCACCCCTTCATCGCGGCCCTGCCGCCCCAGAACACTGACGACTGACTGTCCCGAGGAGAACCATGACGACGAATCCCTTCCGCGTGGCCATCGTGGGTGCCGGACCCGCAGGCATCTACGCTGC
>NZ_VLTK01000027.1 GCF_007558825.1 Brevibacterium aurantiacum | reverse complement strand
CACCGAGGGTGGCATCCGGGCTGTTTATCTGAGTCTTGTCGCGGACTTGAGCGCGACGGACGGTTCCACTATCATTAGGAGCGTAACGCCCCGGTGACTATTCGAGCTTCACGGCTCGGACTCCCGGGGCAACAGTATTTTCAGGGGAGGGTGGGTGGACGCTGGTGCAGCGCCAGACGGCCTCGACGGTCTCCTCAGTCAAGCGCGCTTCGACCGCTATCTGAATCGCTACAACGGCAACCGGACGTTGGCCCTGCGACTATACACATGGAACCTCGCAGCTTCTTCGGCACTTTGGGGTCCGATCAACATCCTTGAGATCGCCGTGCGCAACGCCATTCACGACAAGCTGGTCGAGCGCACTGGCCGCGGCGACTGGTGGGCCGACACGAGATTTCGCCTCTGCCGCAACGAGCAAGAAGCTATCAATTCTGCCGTCTCAACGCTGCAACGTCGTGGCACGCAAGACCCCAACAGTGACCAGATCGTCGCTGCCACGTCGTTCGGTCTCTGGGTTGGTCTCACCGGCGCTGGAATTGCCCGCGACCGCCTGCTCAGTTATGAGACGACGTTGTGGCAACCGCGCGTGCAACACGCGTTCCCACACCGCGGCGATCGCCGGCGTAAGTACATTCATGCCTGCCTCGACGATATCCGGGTTCTACGCAACCGTATCGCCCATCATGAGCCGATCTATCGCTCTCCATTAGAGACCATCTACAACGACATCCTTGAGATCACGGCGATGATCCACCCTGATGCGCGAGGCTTCATCGAATCGCACAGCCGGGCCCATGAAGTCATCGGACAGCAGCGTGATGCTCTGACCACAGGCGAGATTAAGTTCTGATTCGACGCCAAAGATGACATGCAAAGGCAGTCTCAAAATACGTCAACGATCATCGACAGGTTTGGGTAAGAGCCCTGAGCTGAGTCGGGCGGTTCGGTCCAGCCCGAGTGGATTTGAAGAAGCGTTTGTGAAATTCGTGGCGACGTCTTCCGAAGCCGAAACTGAGACAGCAGGAGGACAACGACAGTGCATGCAACCAGCAAGGTAGCAGAGGATACAACCCGGATGGCACCATGGAGAGTTGCTCGGGAGAGACCTGTTCCCTCGGCGGTTGAACAGATTCTTTCAACCGTGCCGGAATGGTTTGGACAACCAGACTCGAACGCTGAGTACATCGAAGCTGCGAAGACGCTAGAAACATGGACTGCCAGAACCGCGGATGAGTCAGTCATCGGGGTCACCCTCATTGATCACCACTTTCCCGAATCAGCGGAGATTCACTTCACCGCAGTCGAGAAAGCTCATCACGGTCATGGCGTTGGCACATCAATGATGAGCGCAATCGAGACTGATCTTCGGCAACGAGGCGTGCAGTTGCTCACTGTCAAGACGCTCGGCCCCTCACATTCTGACCCTGGGTACTCGCTTACCCGCAGGTTCTATCGCAAGCACGGGTTTATCCCGCTTGAGGAGACCTCTATCTGGGGTGAGGGGACTCCATGCTTGATCATGGTGAAACCACTCGCTGTCGAAACCCCTTCCGTGCAGGAGTAAGTCCAAGTCGTAGACTTATACTCTAATGCCCTCCCATGCCTGCGCACGCGAAAAGTAAAGGCTTCACCATCGGTGTTGCAGGCAATCAGCCGGACGCTGAGATCGATCAGTTAGGTTCGCTCGGCTACGCGCTGACTTCGTTGCATCTTCAGCTGGGTGGGGTATGGAGAAGCCGTTTCCACTCTTCTTTGAAAAGGTAATCGAAGCCGCCGAAGTCTCTGCGGAGCGGGTCCTCTATGTGGGCGATCGTCTCGATGACGATGTCTTGCCTGCTCAGCGAGCCGGGATGCGTGCGGCTCTTCTCATCCGGGGGCGTTGACCGCAATATGCTTGTCGAAGCTCTCGGCGGAGGTGTCGAGCACTCCCGATTCTTCGTCGTGTGCGTGACTGAGAACGAGACCTGCGATGTGGCCGTGATCGGCGTGAACACGAGAGACTAACTCGGCAGGTGCTTCTGGGTCTGACAAATCGCACGGGTAGTCACCGGAGTTGAGATCACTAGTGCACACTTTCCATCCCTCTGCCTTCAGATGAGAGGCAATCCCGCTGGCGATGCTGTTCGAACGCGCCGCGCCGGTGATCAATACGGTAGGCATGGGTTGAGTCTATCGAGAGGCCAAAGCTTCCTCATTCCAATTTGTCAAGCGTTTGCTGCCGAATGCAGGTAAACAATCTATCCGCGGATCTGTACAAAGTGGAAGGCATCTCGACACTCAGTATCCGAATAAGAACTGGCGTCTCCCGATAGAATGAACTGATGGGTAAAAAAAGCCGCCGTGCTAATCGACGTCAACGAAAAAATAACTCGCCAAGCCAGCCGAACCACAGGTCGAGAGGAACGGAAGATTTCCTTCACTTTTCGGACGAGGTGGAGAACTTCGCGCGCGCACTGCTTAACGTTCAGACGGCCCAATGGGCCTACGAAGAGTCCGCCCATGACGTCGACCTCCCAATGCCACTTCGCGAAATCTTGTCAGTCGATATTCAAACCCTTCTGGGCCCTCTGGAAGAAATGGAGTGGGCGTACTCCTACATCGAGGCCGACGGTCCTACCCCCGCAAAAACAGCACGAGGCGCGAACTGGACGGCGCCAATCATCCCCGGAATCCTGTCGCATCTGGCAGAGATCGCAGGCGACAGCGACCTGCCATTCCGCGAACAAGCTAACCAAAACGGTCTGAAAGATCGCGAAATCACAGAACGGAAGAACCTCGAAGCAACTGCACACTGCCCTCGCGGCGCTGAATGCAAGGTCCGTCGTGTCACCTGGCCGGGCAGAGACCTCGGCCCTGCCTGTTGGAGACATGTCACTGATGACGAAAAAACTGAGCTCTCACTCATCTACGATTCCGCAGTGACCGAGCTCGAATGCCGTGGTTGCCACGCTTCCCCAGGCAAACAATGCACTGAGGACACTCCCCGCATGACTCGAATAGACGGCTACTATTCTCCGATTCGATCATTCAACAAGAGAAAGGTACACCGCGTGCGCCTCAGCGACTATGCCGAAACACTTGCGGGCCAGCGCTGAATTTACTCCACCTGTCACGAAGATACGCACATCAGTGACAGTGAGAAGCATTCGCTTCGGGATTCAACTGTGGGAACCGCGTTTCCCACAGCTGGCTCACCCTTATATCCAAACTCAGCCTCGCCCAAGTTTCGAGCAGACGGTCACAGTTGAGAAGCTTCGCCTGAATGTCTGCTGTGCCCTCTGCCAGAAGCGCTTGATAAGCCATCCGAAGTCCGCCCTGATCTCCAATATCAACCCACCGATCATCTTGCCAACGCACCCAAATGGGCAACTCGATCACGCCCCGATATGGCCCTCGAATTGATTCCCACGTGGCTGGAATCTCATAGGGTTTGATATCTCGAAACCGAACCCTCTTCTCGCCGCTCATTGCCCATGCCTCTTTTCGGTATAACAGTACTGTTCGTCAGTCTCTTCCGTGTCTGACGAGCAAGGACTTTGCCCGGATCTATCCCTCGAATCGCACTGTCGGTTTCACACTGTCATAATCAGCAAGTTAAGCGAGTTGCTGAACTCTTTGGCGCGACAGGCCGAGCACCGTAGCCGCGTCAACCTGAGAGACCCCACCTTTGAGAAGTCCTCTTACCGTTTGGCGGCGGAGCTCTGCGGCTTCGTGGAGATCTGCGCGGCCGCGCACTTCTAGTTCCTCGGCTCGTTGCTGAATCAGTTCAATGCGCTCCGGGAGAACAAACTGTACGGCTACTTCGAAATCGTCAGGATCTCCGTCGACCCACGATGCGGCAAGGTCTTGGGCCTCCTGGGCAACTTTTGAAGCGGTCTTAGCCTGCCCGACCGGCTTCATTGTCGCTCCGCTGCCACTAGGTGTCGGCATACCGAGATCAGGAATTTCAAAGGTCCACCATTTGCCATCTCTATAGGCTTTGGCCGCGATCACTCGTTTCATTTTCATTCTCCTGGTTTGTGTAACAGTCTGTCGAAGCACGTTGCGACTCCACTATCTCAGGGCCAAATTGTCTACTCCCGTCAAGCACTCGCGCTGCGCGGTCTACAGACAGTGCCCGCGCTCCTTGGCAGGGTTGATATGGAAGTAACGTTCAAAGTCGAGATTCGCCTTAACGAACGAGGATTTGCGGGCCCTGGGGATCAGACGACCGCAAGCCTGGGGTCGACATGTATCAACTTTCATCCGGCAACGTGCCTAGCACTTTGTAGTCCCCTACCGACATATTGCGCCACGACTATCTCAGGTACGCGATGACAGTCCCTGGGTTGACCTTGGTATCGCGGTCACTACCAATCAGCAAGTAGTGATCTTTTGTGATCCGGACTTCGGCCAGCTCACCGAGGCCAACAAAATGCTTGCCGATGTGACTCGTTCTCAGCGAGTCCACTTTCATTGTCTGCTGATCAGAAGCGGCCTTCTCCTGAACATCAGGAGCGCATTTGCGACACGGCCGAAAGCGTTTCTGATGAGCCCGCAACCAGTCGGCAGAAACGTAAGTTGCGTGACTGTACACGGGCCATTCTTCCAGCCTCTCCACGTAGATCGTGTTCCCTTCGCCATCCTCACCGTGGGCAAACTAGTCTGCTGCCGCCTTGTGTGCCACGAACGTCACCCCGCACCTGATGCTGAATTTCTCTGCAATTGAGAGTGTGAACAATAGCGGTGCCGTCGCTGAGCTCATTGAAGATGAACTCGCGCGCCCTGTCCTGCATTGTCATTCGTTGGTCCCGCCAAGATTCTTCTGGTGGTTCGCAGTGGTGGGCTCCCGCGAGCCGCGGGGGTAGTCCCGAATTCCCGTGTCGAACTGGTGCGGCATCAGCTGGATATGAGCTTCGCATACTCTCGCCGGCGCTCTGCAGCCTCATCGGCGCGGCGGAAATACTCTTCCTGAGTGATCGCACCACGAGCACGGTCCGTCAGATTCTCGACGTCTTCACGGTTCGGAGACCACCCTTCATGCCATGCTGCCGAGAATGACTGCACGACGCTGGTCCGCTGGGTGTCGTCGAGCTCTTCGAACAGCTCCGGCCAACGCTCTTGAATATCAAGCTGATCAGACATGGTTGCCTCTCTCCTGTAGAGACGCCTACGACTTCAAAGACGATGCGCCAGTGTACTTTGAACAGTTCCGTCTCCGTGGTGATCCTTGCCTAAAGTTGGCCTTCACGTCAGGCGTCTGCGGATCCTTCACGATAGATCTTTGCTCGGGTTATCTTGTCGTCGACAAGATCGAACACGGCGATCAGAGCGGCTGACTTTGAAGTGCCTTCGTACCTCCAATTCTCAGTCATTTCAATGGCAACTGCATTTTCCCCCTCGATGATGCGTCGAAGGTTGAGCTGTGGGGTGAGCGCCTTCATTGCGGCGGTGAAAAACTCGCGTAGTTGGCCCTTGGGGACGGTGTAGTCGCCGGTCACCCAGGCGGCCGAAGGGCCAAAGTCTGCGAGTAGCGCGTCAACGTCTTGGTTGTTGAACGCCTCGATATGTCGGTTCACCAGGTCTTGCGTGTGACTCATGATGTCTCCCAATCGATATTTTTACCACCATCTCGACGACACTTCTCGTCGCGCCTGCCGCTTCGTTATCGACCAAGCTTTGGGCGGCGCGCGACCGCGGGATTCCGCTGATGCCCCCTGGCGAGCTATTAGAGCTGTGACCTCTCGAGTGTGAGTCGCAGAGCTTAGTGGCCGATGACGGGCACGGCAGGTGGTTCGTCGATCGTGGTTCGGCTATTCCGTTGGATCTGTGGCGACGAGCTCGACCTTGAACCGCTCGACGTTGTCTAAGAATGCAGCGTAGTGCTCATCGCCACCCGCCCACGGGTGACGATCCACGTAGAGCTGATTCCAACCATTCTGCGGTGCCGCCTCCCACAGGCGATCTACGTTCTGCGTTGTACCCGCATGGAAAGCGAGGTGGTTGAGCCCGGCATCACGGCGATCGTGGATTCCGTCCCGTGGAGCGCTGGCAAGCACGATGTATGTCGATCCGTGCCGCCAGTTGCGGCCACCATTCCACTCTTGGTAAGGCGTATACCCGAGGACGTCGAAAAGCCATGCCCAAGAGCCGACGGATGACTCAAGGTCCGAGACCTGTATCTCAACGTGATGCAACAATCCGAAGTCACTCATCCCGTTATTTTCCCTGGACTCAGACCCGACAGCAACAAGAGGTGCCTTCCTGCTATTGCGGGGTTGAATTCGGTGTCGACTGACTGATCACTCGACCGTCCCAGTGCCTTGGTAGTGGGACACCGAAGACGAGCAGCCTCATCGATCGGGCGGTAGCGGTGAGATTCAGCGGTAAGTGGCGGTGTTTTTTGCAACTTTTCGTGGCGGTACTGAGTTCACGATCTCCACATGCGTCTACGGACTGCTCGGCGAAAAATGAGCGTCGAGACTCTCCCTCCCTGCTCGATTGGTCAGCATCAGTCGTGAAAGTCTTCAGGCTCCCTCGGGATGCGTTTGGCCATGAGGCAGAACCTATTTCCTTCCGGATCGGCGAGGACGTGCCAGCTCCCTGACGGAGCTACGTCTGTTCGCTTTGCACCTAGGGACAAGAGCCTCTCGAGCTCGTCCGCTTGACTGCAGTCAGTCGGACACAGATCGAGATGCAGAGTTCCATTTGCGGGAGTATCGTCCGAGCGATCGAAGAGAATCGTCGGAGCATTCGATGCCCCTGAGATAGCGGCCCCTGTTTCATCCTTGGCCGAAATTTCGTACCCGAGTGCTTCGCACCAGAATCGGCTCAACCGATCTGGGTCCTGGGCTCACCCTACTTGCCAGTGTCGGCACAAAGTCGCTCTGGACCACTCAACCAGACGCGTCACGTCTTCATCCGTACGGCCTTTGGCTCGCCGGTTTAGCGTCGCCGGGCGATAATGACTCCGTCCCACCCCTTTTCTCCTACTGTCTGGAGTGCCGTACCGTCCAGGTCGGGATGGGCTGCAATCTCTTCCGCGACAGCACGTACCCCTTGAACTCTAGGGTCAGCGCTAGCAGCGTCAGCGACAGCTCCGTTACGAACGACGTTGTCGATGACGATGACTGCACCGGAACGTGTGAGCTTCAGTGCAGCCGCGAGGTAGGTGGGGTTGTTCGGCTTGTCGGCATCGATGAATACGAAGTCGAACGGTTCGGCTCCGTCGTGAATCAGTCGCTCTGCCGATTCCGTTGCAGGTCCGACGATCGTCTCGATTCGATGTGAAACGCCAGCGGCATGAAAATTTGCCTCAGCGACCGCAGCGTTGTGTGGTTCAAGTTCGAGCGTGACGACTTGTCCCTGCTCGCCGACTGCTCGTGCGAGCCAGATCGTTGAGTATCCCGCTAGCGTGCCAAACTCAAGTACACGTCGAGCACCAGCGATCTGGGCCAACAACTCTAGGAACGCACCCTGATTAGCTGCGACTTCGGCATTCGGCATTGTGGTCTCAACGCCCGAATCACGCGCTACAACTAGGGCGCTGTCTTCCCCGACAAGAGTCGACGTGAAGTACCTATCGACTGCGAGCCAAGCGTCACTCGCTTCATAACGGTTAACCGGTACAGATGGTTCGGCTTCGTCCATACGTCTATTCTTCCGCATCCAGAACCATTGACCATAGTGGGTACTCACTGGTAGTTCCGGCTTGCGTTTACAGAGTGAACGACCGCCACACAGTCAGCGCCCTCTCTCTGCGGGGACTGATGCAGGGTTTGGTGACATCTAATCTGGCTTGAGTCGCCGCTACCCATGAACATCAGAGACTCGGACCTTTAGGAGTGGTCTACGGGTTTCGACGATTCCATAGCAACATACAGCGAGAACGAGACCGACAAGGAGAATCCACGAAGTTGTCGTGCTGTTCTCCGGCTCGATGATGGCTTCTGTGACGAAACTGATTCCAGGCACCCCCGCCATGATGACGGACGTCAGGGTAGCTGATGTTCGCATCATGCCCGATTGAATCAGGACCAGCGGTAGCGCGACAGCAGCGAATCCCAATAGCGCGAACCACAATAGCCGTGAGCCAACTTCTGTCGCCGACGGACTGTGCTGCCAACTCACGACCGCGCACACGAACGCCAGAAGATACGTGGCGTGGTAACGCACGGCCAGAATCGAAAAAGCGGACACACCCGAGTCGGCGAGTCGTCGCGAAATCGTCGCGAGCACTGCGAGCCCGACCCCGGCAATGATGCCCAGCGCCATCCCGACCACGGTGCCGGTTCCCGGCGCCGAGGCTCCAGAGATCTGTTGGGACCAGCCGAACGCGATTGAAATGGCGAATATTGCGAAAGCGATAATCCACAGACGGAATCGTGTCCGACTTGCTCCGAAGCTGGCAATGCACAGGGCCGCGAGCGGAGCTGCAGCAGCTTCGGCACCAGCAGCCAGAGACGCGGGAATCCAAATCAATGCGAGGTAGAAAGCACCGAAAGTCACTGCTGTGGCGAGATTCAGCCAGAGGCCATCAATCGGTCGAATGTGTGTTGTCTCCGTCCTGTCGGTGGCTTTAAGCAACACTCCGACTGCGGAAGCGATGAGAAAAGCGCACCCGAGGAAGAGGAACATCGAGTCGGAACTGACAGTGATCCCGACCAGTGCATTCGCCGCCCCTTGAAAGATTGCGCCGAGGACGATGAGCATCAAAGGCATCATCCGGCTAAGCCACTGGTGACATCGAAGAACAATCCACGGTCTTCGAGCTCGTGAACCGCTTCGACTGAGTTCATAACTTCTGCCTTCAGATGAGAGGCAACCCCGCTGGCGATGCTGTTCGGACGCGCCGCGCCGGTGATCAATACGGTAGGCATGGGTTGAGTCTATCGAGGGGCCAAAGCTTCCTCATTCCGACTTGTCAAGCGTTTGCCGTCGAATGCGGGTAAACAATGTATCCGCGGATCTGTACAAAGTAGAAGGCGCCTGTACAAATGGGGACTCAGCGGAGAAGTGTGAGCTTCAACGATAAATGGCGGTCTTATGACAACACTCAGTGGCGGGGTGAATCTCATTGACTACGTGTTTGAGCTTCAGCCGCAAGGAGTCTCCCATGCCATCGGTTCTAAGGCACATTAGTTGCGAAACGCGTTCGATCTGCTCTCAGATTCAGAAGTTCGATCTGCTCTCAGATTCAGAAGAAGGTAGTGCCATGTCTTACTTCGCGGCGCCAACGAGGGCTTCGACGGAAGTGATCAGCAGGGCCCGGTGCTGCTGAATGCGGGAGGCTGACCACGGATCGTCTGGCGCATGTGCCCGCAGGGCAGCGGACGCGGATTGCCATGCAGTGACTTGGCCAAGCAACAGGGCGAGCACATCGACTGCCATCTCACCGAAGAACTCAGTCAGCACTGTCACTTTCGGCTCATAAGCGTAAACCTCATTCGGTGACGCCTCAGCTCGCTCAAGTCCGGCCCAAGTGGTCAATCTCAAAACCTCAGGTCGTGCAATGAGATAGTCAAACAACGCCCCCGCGTAGGCAGGCAAGTCCTCAGCGGTGAACGGTACCGACTCCGCCATATCGGTCAACGCTGATGTCACGACTCGATCAAACAGATCGTTCTTCGATCCGAAATGCACATAGATCGACCGCTTGTTGGCTTGCCCCGTCTCGGCGATCCGGTCCACTCGCGCGCCAGCCAACCCGTACTGGGCAAATTCGGCACGCGCGGCAGCGAGAATCCGTCGCTTGGTATCTGTGGCATCAGGGGGCATGTCTTCATCCTAAAGGTAACCATCTAGTTATTGACGACGTGGGTGTGGTGTGGAAGCATCGTATCTGTAAGTATCCAGATAGTTACATTGAGGAGTAAGTATGTCCCAGAAGATTCTCATCACCGGTGCCAGCAGTGGCTTCGGACAGGGCGCGGCTCTTGAACTTGCCCGCCGGGGCAATGACGTCATCGCCGCTGCAGAGACGTGGCCGCAAGTACGTAGCCTGAGAGCTGATGCCAAAGACGCTGGTGTTGAACTCACAGTCATCAAGCTCAACCTGCTCGATGAAATCGATATCACCCATGCTGGCTCTTTCGACGTCGACGTCCTCGTCCTCAACGCCGGCGTAATGGAAGGTGGGGCAATGGTCGATATCCCGCTGCAGCGCGTGCGGGAATCGTTCGACATCAATCTCTTTGGACACCTCGAATTGGTCCAGGCGATCGCGCCGAAGATGATCGCCCGGCAGAGTGGGCGAATCGTGTGGACGTCGTCGATGGGAGGGATCCTCGTTGTCCCGTTCCTCGGCGCTTACTGTGCGACCAAACACGCGATCGAGGCCGTCGCTGGCTCTATGAAGGCTGAGCTGGAGCAGTTCGGCATCAAGGTCGCCACCATCAATCCCGGAGTCTTCGGAACCGGGTTTAACGACACCGGCGCTGAGAGCTACGTTCAGTGGCACGACACCGCGACCGCACATGTGCCCATGCCTGACTTCGGGCCTTCGCTGGCTGACCAAGCTGATCCGCAGGAGATGGTCGATGCGATGGTCGAGACCATCGTCTCCGATAGCCCGGACTACCGGACCATGCGACCGCTGGAGACCATCGAGGCTGCTAAGCAGTGGCAGGAAACAGAGTGGACACAGAAGGCCTGAGAGAGAACTAAAAGAAGGGACTCAACCACATGTCACACCCCACGATCACACTTGAAGCAGCCAACCAGATCATCGACGCCGGGCAGGAGAAGGCGCGCGATCTCGGACTCAACGCCGCCTTCGTCGTCCTCGATGCCGGCGCGAATCTCGTCGCCTTCGAACGCATGGACGGAGCCTGGTTGGCATCGAATGATCTCGCGCTGGCGAAGGCCCGCACTTCCGTCATGTTTGAGGCACCGAGCGAAGCATTGAATGCTCCGCTCCAGCTCGGTGAGCCAGTCGCTCACTTCGATCACACAAATGGCGGACTGCTCCTCATGGGTGGTGGGATTCCGCTCTTCGACACGAGCGAACGAATCATCGGGGCAGTTGGAGTCTCAGGCGGAACACCTGAACAAGACGCCGAGATCGCCCGCGCTGCGGCCGACTAACAATATGGGTGTCGGAGGGTGTCGCCGTGCTTAGTCGCATGGCGACACCCTCCGACGCTAGATCTGCAGAATCGTCAATTTCCCCGGCGAGCCTATCGATCGAGTAGGCAACACCGATTGGATTCTCAAAAGCCGTGGGTTTTGAGGCATGTGAGTTATGAGACAAGTTGAATCTGCCGATCACCCACAAATGTAACTCTCCGTGTTCTTGAGGGCGTCGAGGTCTTCCAGCAGATGTGTGTGAGAACTTCCCCGTTGTGCAAATGTGAGGAGCACCCGTTGGCCTCGTTGAGCCCCGGAACTTGCCAAGGTGTCGGTGTCTTCTCATCACCAAAAGGCCTCCACAGCACAATCCTCTGACTTGGCACCGTGTTCGACATACGGCGATCGGAGAGCGGGCCTGTTTGTGAGCGATCGTCCGGCGGGAGCTCCAACTGCTTGATCAGGGTTGGGCTCAGTCGGTGCGTAGTTCGATGTCGCCGTTCTGNAGTCGGTGCGTAGTTCGATGTCGCCGTTCTGGGTTGTCACGTCGATCCTGTGAGGGCTGTTCTTATCAGTATTGAGGGCATTGTTGACTGCGCCGTTGTCGGTGGTGGATACGACGGCGTACGGCTGATCCGGGACCTGGAGAGCGATGGCACCGTTGTCTGTGGTGACAGCGACATCAGACGGCACGTCTTTGAAGCTGAGTTCAATCTTACCGTTTTCTGCTTGGGCGTGGACGTCGCTGGATCTGAGGTCGGTGGCACGCTGGTCTCCGCTGGTGCTGTTCAGGGAGAGTTTTCCGGACATGTCACTGACGGCGATAGCGCCGTTCTCAGTCCGGATCATCAGGGCGGTCTCGAAATCGGCTGCGGTGACGTCACCGTTCGACGCGTCGAGGGTGACGGCAAGGTTTTGTGGCACAGTGACTTGATACTGGACGTCGCAAGAAGAAAGGAATCCACAGTCGGTGGCGAGAGTGAGATCATCGGCTGAGAAGTCCCAGGTGGCTTCACCTGGGTCGCCAGAGAACCAACGAGTGACCTCAACCTCGTCGACGTCGCCGGGATGGAGCTCGATGTTGCCGCCGGATTCTTTGGTGATAGTCAGATGATCGCCGACTACAGCAAATGAGGCCGTATCCGGGGCAGCGTTATCGACGGAGCCACATGCGGGAAGCGTGAGAGCGGCGAGCGTGACAGCGAGCAGGATCGCGGGGCGGCGGGTCATCTGATCTCCGTTTTCGTGGTGGTACCGGGGCTTGTCTCCTCGGTGTCAGGACGAGGCGGCCGTCCGAATTGCCGCGGTGGCCACTGGTTCTGCGCGTGTGCCTCGCCCGCGGCGGCATCCAGTGCTGGCGCCAAAGGCGTCAACGCGGCCCGCATCCGATCGGTCAGCGAACCGGTCGGCACGACGAACCCGCTTATTGATGATGGGCTGGCGGCTGATGACAGCCAGTCATGAATGGCGACGCGTGTGGCAGCGGCGAGGCTCGCGGAGAGTGCTCGCGCAGTCAGCGGGTCCATATCGCCGGCACGGTTCATGAGCGCTTGCGCCAGTGGGGCCTCGCTCATCTTCACGCTATCGGCATACGACGATTGGAGTGCAGTACTGCTCGTGATCATTAGCAACACGTCCTGCGCCTGAGTGC
>NZ_VLTK01000026.1 GCF_007558825.1 Brevibacterium aurantiacum | reverse complement strand
CAGCACGATGATCGCATTAGCCAAGCAGGTCCAGGCCTGCTGGACACGGTCAGCCCGATCAAGGACGACCTGCAGGAGGCCGAATCCGCGAGTGTGCCAGGAGTTCGTCCGCTCGATCATCCACCTGCGGGTGTGGTTGATCTCAATGAAGGTCCCCTTCGGTGAGATCTTCCACTCGCACCCGAACTCATCGAGCAGGTCTCGGGTGACATGCGAGTCGTAACCGGAATCGAGATCGACCCTCATGGTCTCGGGCAGGAAGAACCCGAACCGGGACAGACACTCCAGCGTGGGCCGCAGCAGTGGGGAATCGTGCCGGTTCGCTCCGGCCAGAATGACTCCGATCGGCAGGCCGTGGCCTTCGACGAGCACGGAGCGTTTCTGTCCGGACTTGCCACGATCGGTCGGGTTCGGTCCGGTGTTGTCCCCACCGCACGGGGCTTTCACACAGCAACCATCAATGCTCAGGTGAGTCAGGTCCAGGCCGATGAGCTGGTCGAAGGCCTCGAGCCCGATCTGCTCGAGACGAGCGAATACACCGTGGGCGATCCATTCATCGCGGCGGGCCCGCAGCGTTGTGGCTGAGACCCGGTCATCGGCATGTTTGGTGTAGGCACCGCCGAGGACGAGTCGAGTGACGAGCTTGTCGAAGATGACCCGATCGGCAACTCGCCGCCGGTGGCATCCGAGGGGATGGTCGTCGTTGATCGTGGGCAGAAGAGTCTTGAATTGGTCCCAGAGGGGGTCGATGACTGAAGATGGTAGTGCTGGCACGGGGAAGCTGTCCTGATGTCTTCGATAGTGATGTTTGTACTTCTATCGAAGCTGACGCTTCTCCGTGTCAGTCTGTTACGACACGCCGCGTGCAGGATACGCACACTCCCGACCTATCCGCGCAACCTCTTACAGGTCGGCGTTAGCCGGTCGATCTATCGGGACGGTAGTGAGGAGACGAGCGCGTCAAGCAGAGCGAAATCTGAGTGGCCCGAATGCGGCTGCAGCTATGCGCGAGAACAGACCGCCCGTCGTCTGACAATTTCCGGCGGATACGCCTTTGCTCCATCGCATCGATAGCTTGGCACCAGACATACATGCCATCACCTGTGCGAACAGGGAGTTCAAACGAACGGCGCGACCTTGTGGTGTCGGCGAGGCACTGTGCTCGTGCAACCTTCAGCCCGTGTCGTTTCTGAGGCGAGCCAAGCTCGACCGCTGATAAGAACTGGAGCGCCCTGGGTTTCGTTCCGTGGTTAGACGGTCGCGGGCGCGGTCGTCGTGGGGCGAGTGTAGGACGCTTCGACCTCGGCCGGGGTGTGGTAGTCGAGAGCTTCGTGGAGCCGGCGAGTGTTCCACCAGTGGACCCAGGCCATCGTCGCGATCTCCACGTCCGAGACCGACTCCCAGAACCGCTTCGAATAGATGAGCTCGGTCTTGTATAGCCCATTCACCGCCTCGGCCAGCGCGTTATCGTAGCTGTCTCCCACGGTCCCGACCGACGCTTTCACGCCGGCAGCCGTGAGAGCATCGGAGCAGGCGAGAGAAACATACCGAACGCCACGGTCGGAGTGGTGAATGAGTTCATCCCGTGTCCGCTGAGCGCCGGTAGAGATCAGCGCCTGCTCCAACGCCATGAGCGGAAGCGATTCCGTATGGAGGCTGGATGCGACCGCCCAGCCCACGATTCTGCGCGTGCACACGTCGGTGATGAACGCCGTGTAGCCGAATCCCGCGGGAAGCCGAACATACGTGATGTCCGCGACCCACAGCTGGTGCGGACGCTCCGCCACGAACTTCCGTTCCACGAGGTCCGGGCGATGATCCGGCTCCCGCGACGGGCGGGTCGTGACCGGCTTCCGGCCTCGCCGGACACCGTGCAGGCCCGCGTTGCGCATCAGCCGGGCGACCTGATCCCGGCCCACGTCCCAGCCCGCTCGGCGCATCGCATGCCACATCTTCCTCACCCCGTAGACGCCATAATTCTCCTGGTGAATCCTCGTGATCTCGGTGATCAGGGTGGCGTCTCTGAGGTCGCGGGCTGAGGCGGGGCGTGTTTTCGCCGCGCGGTAGCCGCGGGAGGTGATGAACCCACTCTCTGTCGCACCGAGGATGCGACAGATGGACTCGACCCCGAAACGCTTTCGGTGCATGTCGATGAACCGGATCATTTCGTCGTGGGGCGGTCGAGTTCCGCCGCGAAAAACGCTGATGCGGCCTTCAGGATTTCGTTCGCGCGCCGGGATTCAGCGAGTTCGCGACGCAGCCGCCGGTTTTCTTCCTCGAGCGATTCGCTCGGCGTGGTCGGAGCGTCGGTGGGGCCGTAGCGGTTGCACCAGATCCGCAGCGTCTCAGCGCCGACACCCAGTTGGGGCGCGACCGCCCGGATCGATGCTGCACGAGGACCTCCCTCGCGGGCCTGGCGGTCGAATACCATCCTCACCGCGCGCTCTCGCAGCTCAGGACTGAACTTCTTGGGCATGTTCCGATTCTCCTCCATGAGACTCGGAACGAAACCCAGGGCGCTTCAAACCTCGAACCCATCGAGGTGGCGGGCTAGGCCATACTCGAACAGGTCGTCAAGGTCCGGTGCCACGTCTTCTGACGACGCCGCTAGCAAAGGGAGTCGGCCGCTGGTCAGAGCCTCGCGGCGACCGGATCGCTGCGCCTGGGACCAGCGGTTGAGTGTCATGCCAGTGGCCCGCTCAGCCTCAGCCTCAGCCTCGTCGGCCTTGAACAATGCCACGGTGATCACGAGCGCATGCAAAGTGAGAACCGAAACCGGTGTCCTGCCGGACCCAGGCCGGCCCAGAAAGCGGCCCCGAGCGCACGATGGGAAGCAGACTGCGCAACCTTCTATCCTGGTCAGTCAGGACCTCAAGAATGGGCTGACTGGCAACGACTTACACGCAGCATCAGCGAAGGTTGCATCCTATATAGGCGCATCCTCGTTCGTAAAGAGCCACCAATGTGCTCATCTGGGACCTGCCACCTCGCCGTCTACGCACAGCTGCTGTGGGAAAATGCAGTCTTGAAAGGCGAGAAAGTCTCGGATTTCGGTTGAGGCGGCAAAGCGAAGATGTGACTCTTACATGACTGTCTATGAAAGAGGTCACATTGGGGTTCAAAGATGCCTTCAAGAGTCCGGCAACGTCGCTGGATGACCAAATGGAAAGCTACGCGACCGAGCGAGTTCCTCGATCACAGCGGTGGCCGGCATTCGCAATTCTCCTCATCCTCACTGGAAATGTCACTGCGATGTTCTGGTTCACTCTTGGCGGCCAGATGGGATTTCTGCTCGGCTGGCCGCTCATGCTCATCCCACTTTCCTATCTCATTGTTGTGTCTACAGTTCTTGGGTCCCTCATCATGCGGATTGCGTCGAAGGAAGGACTGAGCCTTGTGCTGCTGACTCGTGGTCTCGGTTTCGGCGCCAAAGGGTCGGCGGTCGCGTCATTCATCTACGGCATCAACTACGTCTTCTACTTCATCTTCGAGGGGAGCATCGTCTCCCATGCGTTGAGCCAGTACTTCGGGATCGGGCAGAACTCTCCGACTGCGAGCGTGATCTTCGCGCTCGTCGGTGCTGCGGCGCTGTACTTCGCCTGGCGAGGAATGCACTCGATGAACGTGCTGCAGCGATTCGGCATGCCGATCTTCATCGGTCTCTTCATCGTCGGAATCGTGATGCTCTCTCAAGGGCACGCGATCGTAGGTCCGGGCCAATGGGAGTCCCTGACCCCGAATGACCCAACGGTGATGTGGCAGGCGTTCTCACTGGCCAATGGTCAGATCGTGTTTCAAGCTCTTCTCGCGACAGACTATGGCCGGTTCTCCCGACCACAGATCGGCTACCGGGGCACGGCGGGGATCATGTTCGGCGAAATGTTCATGATCGGTATCGTCATGGTGCTCGGAGCTATGCTGGCGTTCACCGTCTATCCGAGTATCACCCAGGGAGATCCGGTTCTGTACTCGACCGATCCGGGATTCGTCTTTGCCCTGGTCATGGGCTTCCTCGGCGTGGTGTTCGCGATCATCACCCAGATCCGGATCAACGTGATGAACCTGTATTCGGGTTCACTCGCGTTCTCCAACACGTGGGACGCCTTCGCGAAGAAGCCGATCCGCAGAAACTGGTGGATGGTCGGCCTGCTTGTGCTCGGCATCATTCTCTACCCGATCAACGTCCTCCAATACACTGACACTTTCCTCGCAGTCACCGGCATCATGACGAATACGTGGATCTTCATCCTCCTCGCCGATTACTACCTGTGCCGGAAAGTGTTCAAGTACGCCCCTAGCGAGAAGATCGAATACGACGAGGCCCGTATCCGCAACTGGAACCCCTGCGGGATGATTGCCATGGGTGTGGCAGTTGCCATTGGAGCCTGTGGACTTGCCGGCGTCTATCCGGTCTACTACGCCTCATTCATCGCGATGTTCGTCGGGCCGATCATCCATATCGCCCTCACGGTGGGCACACGCGGACGGTTCTACACGGTCAGTAAGTCCGCCGAAACTGCCGAAGTCTGAAGTAACGCTAGGCTGGAAGGAAACATGCAATGAACGAAACAGAACTCCATTTCGAAACCATCGAAGCGATCTCCAACCGAATCGTTCGCTGCGAGCTCAGCTCCTTGGACGTCGTCGACCACATGCTCGACCGCATCGAGGCTGTCGACCCCTCGCTCGGGGCCTATTCATTCGTTGATGCCGACTGCGCCCGAGACGCAGCACGTGTGCGCGATGAGGAATACTCGAACGGCGACTGGCGCGGTCCACTCCACGGTGTTCCTGTGGCGATCAAGGACATCTACGGCGACAAAGACCGACCTTTCGAAATCGGCATGCCCAGCCGGCGCGGACTCAAGGCACACAGGACCGCGACCGTGGTCGAACGTCTGCGGGAAGCCGGAGCGGTCATCATCGGCCGAGTGCACACCACCGAAGGCGTCTACGGCGAACACACCAGCCCCTTCACGGCGCCGCGCAATCCGTGGGGATTCGACAGGTGGGTCGGGGTCTCCTCGAGTGGAAGCGGGTCATCGACTGCTGGGGGACTGGCTTTCGCCACTCTGGGATCGGATACGGGTGGATCGATTCGGATGCCCTCGGCGGCAAATGGAGTCACAGGACTCAAGCCGACATGGGGCAGATCGAGCAGATACGGCGTCTTCGAACTCGCCGGCACTCTCGACCATGTCGGGCCCATGACGCGGTCCGCGCGCGATGCGGGGATCGTACTCTCAGCAATTGCCGGATACGACCCCAAAGACCCGACATCGCTGTCCGTCCCCGTCGATGATTATGGGGTGCGCACGAACAGCGACCTGAGCGGATTGCGCATCGGCATCGACTTCTCCTGGGCGTTGACTGATGTCTCGGAGACTGTGCGCAGCAGTCTGTTGGCCGCGATCAGCACGCTTGAGTCTCTGGGGGCTCGGGTGGTGCCGCTGCAGTTCCCCGATCCTGAGCAGATCAATGACGACTGGTTCACTGTCTGCGGTGTGCAGACCGCACTCGCACACGGATCCTGGTTCGATGAACATGAAGCGAGTTATGGCGATGCGCTCGGTGAGCTCATCAGGATCGGTCGCAGAACCTCGGCAACAGAGCATCAGGAGGTGCTCAGTAGGCGGGACGAGTTCAAAGGTCGCGTGGCTCACCTGCTTTCGGAGGTCGACGCGATGTTCATCCCCGGTCTGCCCTATGAGGCGCCGTCGGCAGAGGACATGCGGGTGATGGGCGCGACGCAGTTGGCGGAGGTGCACCGCTATACGGTGCCCTTCACCATGAGCCAGATGCCGACAATCACGTTCCCCATCGGCTTCACCGCGGTCGACCACCTGCCGGTCGCCGGTCAGCTGGTTGGTGCTGCACTGACGGAGCAGAAGCTCGTTCGCATCGCCGACGCATTCCAGCAGGTGACCGAATTCCACCGTCTGCACCCAAACGTGTGAGGGTAGAGGGCCGGCAAAGAGAGTGAAGTGGCGCACAGCGCTACATTCATGCGCTCAGACCGTAGATATCGGTTATGAAGCTTACTCACCCGGACCGCCGGCGGCATAGACATCCTCAAACTGCCGGTGGCTATTGAAAGGACGTTGTAGCGGTGTGAGTTACCATGGGATCATGAGTGATGCGTTCGGTTTGGCGGCGATTCGTCAGGTACTTGCAACAGAAGCACGTCTCCGGGAAGTTCGTAAGGCGATTCAAGTAAAAATGCCGGTGGAGTCGGAAGCTGATCTAACTGCTTTAAGACAGCGTTTAGAGCAGAGTCCCACCGATACTGAGACAGACCATCTGGGTGCTTTGGGTAACGAAATGGCGGTTCTCGACCGGCAGGTGCTGGCGGAGTCACTATTGGCTTTGGGTGAGATCGGGTTCGACAGCGCAGCTGTAGCTGTCGCTCACGTATTGGACGAGGTTCGACAGTCCGACGCGGCCACTTCCGCAGTTTAGGCTGACACAGTTAACGGTATTTTACTGATGTGTGTCTTTGCTCAAGCGGGCAGGCCCTCTTGTCTCGTGAGCGCTTCGGGCCTAGGCGAAATTGCCCGCCCAGCGAGACGATCTTCCGCTTCGCAAGTGCTGCGATGCGATGCAGGATTCGGTGCGGAGAGCTCGACCGATCGGTCATGCCGGGTTCCATTCAGTGCGGCAACGGGTTGCCAATTTGCGTGAAGTGAGGGGCGGCACCATGAGCATCTTCGCGACGTGGCTGACTGGATATGCCTCATCAACTATCTCTCGGCTGAGGCGAAGCTCTTTGCGCGGTGTGAGTACAGCGTTGACGTTGGCTTCTACACAGCCTTGACGGGACACCATGAGGGCGAGGACTGCCATCTGTTTCCCTCGATCGCCGCCGCGCACCCTGAACTGCAAAGTACACTGCGGGCGCTGGAGCAGGATCACTCGACGATCGCCCACCTCATTTCCAGGCTGCAGTCTTCCATCGCCGCGTCGGCGACGCCCGCGGAACTTGCCTGCCCCTTGAGGTGATCGCCGCAATCATGGAGAATCAGTTCCGATACTAGGAGCGGCAACTCCTCGAGCTGCTAGAGACACTCACGCTCAACGTCGATGGGAAACGCGTTCTGGGCAGACAGAACAGCCGTAGATCCCACCGTGCCGACTTTGGTGGACGGACCTCCGCGGCCGCCTCTTGCGCGGCTAAGGCGGGTTGGACAAGTCCGACAGGTGCCGATAGCCTGTTGCGGGGTTGAGGCCGGATTTTGTCGAGTGAGCTGGAACACCTCGGCCGCGCTCTGTGAAAGCCCGGCGAACATTTACTTCGACCTCTTTGAGCTGCACAGAAAGGCTTGGCGTCATGAGCTGGATAGTGCGCACGAAGAGCGAAGCTTACCGCCTCCGGAGCGCTGGGCGCATCGAAGTGGAGCAGGCCGGGCCGTTGCACCACGGGGATGCGATGCTTGAGTGGGGATCGGTCACAAAGACCGTCACTGCCCGAATTGCGGAACTCCTTGACCGCGAGGGCTCGATCAATTTGTCAGCTCCCGTGAGTGAGCTTCTACCGGAGACAGGGCTCCCAAGGGAAGTAGATGTTCGCAGTCTTGCCGAACACACCTCGGGGCTGCCTCGGCTACCCAAGGGAATGATAAGAACTGCGGCCGATGCTCGCGATCCTTACGCGAAGTACACTACGGAGCGCTTCGACTCCGACGTTTTGCCTGACATATCAGAGCAAATGCGCGGCCCTGTCGGGTCGTTCGAGTACTCGAATCTTGGATACGCGGTCCTCACACGTGTACTCGAGGTGGCCACCGGGCACGACTGGTGGACGCTCGCGGAGCGACACGTCTTCACCCCGCTGGGAGTCACGGACGTCTCGATACACCCAGATCCAAACAATGTTCCCGTCCTCCTTACCTGGGCTGGCCGCGCATGCAAGCAGTGGAAGCTTTCTGGTCCATTCGTCGGCGCGGGAGGCCTCCACGGTACTTTCGATGCGCTCGAACGCTACGCCACCGCCCGCGCACAGCAAACGCCTGGGGAGAAGCCGTTCGGGTGGATGGATGATGGAGATCAATACTGGCATGACGGGGGGACCTTGGATCATGCCGCGTTCGTCGGGGTTTCCCATGACGGATCGAAAGTGGTCACTGTGCATACGCTGGGATACGACGAAGGACAGGTCAACAAGACCGCTGTACGCCTCAAGCGGAATGCCTGCGGGGCATCGGCTACGAATCGCTGGTCAAGTTACTGGCCTCGGTCTTGATCCAGATCAGCGTGGCAGCGAGGTTGATGCTGGCGCGGTAGTTGCGGGCCAGCTTGTCTGAGCGCATCGCGATCCCGCGCTATTGCTTGAGGCGGTTGAAGCATCGCTCGACGACGTTGCGGCCCCGGTAGCGTTCTTGCCGCTGATGGCCGAAGTCGATGGGCCGGCCAGGCTGCTTGCGGCGGTGAGCGATCTGGTCGTCGCGTTCGGGGATCGTGGTGGCGATGTCCCGGGCACGTAGCCATGCCCGGTTTGCCTTCGACGGATTGTCGAGCTTGATCTGGTCATGGACTTCGCCTGTCGGGGCCACCCTGGGGGTCACGCTCCAGCACCATTGGATCTTTCGGGTGAAGGTGCGCGTGCTGGTAGCGAAATCGCCTCGTGGCTGCGTGCTGGTCAACCATGCGATGAAGCTAGTGAAGTCTGCCTTCTTCGCTGAATCGGTGCGCGTCTGAATTGCTGAGGACCCGCAGTGTTTGCACCGCCATCTGGTGCGTCCGGCACTGGTTTTCCCGTTCTTGACGAGCTTGTTTGCACATACACCACAGATGAGGTGATTTCTGGGATTGGGCACTGAACATGGTTGCAGAGCATGTTCAACCCAGTCTTGGCCTACACGCTACTGGGCAAGCAGAGTATCCTGTACACACATTTTGGCCTATAATCCATGAAGCAAGGCTTAGAAATAGTCCTCGAGGGGGCCCATATTTATTCGTAGGCCCCGGACGGGGTCTGGTCGCTGGTCCTGGTATGGCTTGGTTTGCCCTGTCATGAATGATCCGGGGGTGCTGCCGCCAGGAATCCAGGACGCGCGTTGACTGCTGATAGGGGCTCGGCCCAGTTGTACTGAGGTCTCGTCGTAACGTGGGTGCCAGCATCGGGTGTCATGACATACCTGCGACTAAGGGCTGGATGGTCGAGGAGGACTGTCATGAACACCGAATACGACGTTTGGTGAGGACTCGACGTCGGCAAAACTAGCCATCATGGTTCCGGACTGGACCCGGCAGGTGAACGGGTCTTCGACCACGAGTTCCCGCAAGACGAGACTGCGCTTCGGGACGTGATCACGACTCTGCAGAACGAGTACGGCCGAGTGCTCGTCATCGTCGATCAACCCAACACAATCGGGGCGCTTCCCGTCGCGGTCGCAAGGGACTGCGGAGCCGATATCGCCTATCTGCCCGGTCTGGCGATGCGTAAGGCTGCCGATCTGTATCCGGGGCAGGCGAAGACTGATGCCAGGGATGCGTTCATCATCGCTGACACTGCCAGAACCATGCCACACACACTGAGACCAGTCGACCGTGAGTCCGATGTTCTGGCGAATCTGAAAGTTTTGGCTGGTACGGATGAGGACCTGGCTCATGACATCACCAGGGCCATCAACCGGTTGCGGTCGCTGTTGCTCCAGATCCACCCCGCGCTGGAACGTGCCTTCAAAGGAACCGTGCTGACCAGGACGGTTGTGCTGGACCTGCTGATCCGGTACCGGGGTACGGCCGGGTTGCGTGAGGCAGGGGAATCCGGGGTGAAGCGGTGGGCTGAGAACCATACCCGCAAGGATCCGTCGGCACTGATTGATGTGGTCTTCGATGCTTTGGCTGAGCAGACGGTGACCGTGTCCGGCAGTCAGGCCTCGGAGTCGGTGGTGCCGCGGCATGCTGCCAGCATCAAGGCGTTGAAGGCGGAACGTCACGAGATCGAGGCTGAAGCTGAGGAACTGGCGGATTCGCTCCCTCTTCTTCAGGTCTTAACGTCGATGCCGGGAATCGGCGTTAAGACCGCGTCCCAGATCCTCCTGGCAGCCGGCGATTTCAGCGCGTTTAAGACTGCTGGCCATTTGGCTGCGTATGCCGGTATTGCTTCGGTCACGAGACGCGCTGGAGCGTCGATTCGCGGCGAGTTCCCATCGTGGGCGGGCAACAAACGGTTGAAGAACGCACTGTTCCACTCTGCCTGGGTGGCATCGTGTCATGCTCCATTGTCGAAGGCGTATTACGACCGGAAGCGAGCTGAGGGGAAACGCCATAATGCTGCGGTGATGTGCCTGGTTCGTCGCCGGCTCAACGTCCTATTCGCGATGGTCAAGGCCGGGGCCTTCTACGAGGCGAGGACCCCGGCTGCTGCTTGACAATGAATGAAACGGGCGATGGTGAATCCTTCTTCTTCCCTTGTCCTGAATGGCCTGCAGGTCCTCAGGTAGGGTTTGAGTGAAGTGGGTGAGGGTGATGTCGCCTGGGCGGCACGACTCGCCGTGCGCGAGGGTGACTGTTCCGTTGTTAGCTTCTCCGCTCCAGTGCGGGATCGAGCCGATACCGGAGGTTGAAGCTGCTTCCTGGGTCGTCTCGTCTGAGGCGCCGTAAGGGGCCCGCAGGGAGGACCCCACGACGTCGTCGCTGAACCTGTCCTCTAACGTTTCGACCATGCCACAGATCTCTTGCTGTTGATCGTCGAACCTGTGCTGTGTGAGGTCAGCGTGAGTCTGCGTGTGAGTGCGGACGTGAATTCCCATTGCGGTGTACTCCTCGAAATATGAGGAGTGGTACTTCATTGGATCTTCGTTGAGGAAGAGAGAGACCGGCATCTGGTGTTCCCGAACGACCTCCAGCGCTTCCTGGCTGGGGTGATGACCGTCGTCGATGGACACGAAGATCACCGGTTCTACAGCGGCCACCTGATGGAGGGCATCGGGCTGCTGGTCGCCTGTAGGGCTCTCGGAGTGGTCAGAGCTGCTGATGGGACCGGAGAGGCCAGAAACTGTGTTGGCTGCGCAGGCTGACACTGCCGCAATGGTGGCAACCATGAGTCCGCCTAGGAAGAGCGACGTCTCTCTATCTGGCCGACGTCGGGGTGATCTATTGCGGGTTAGTTGAGGTGTTTGTCGTGTCCATGCCTGATACGGCCGCGGGCGGAGTCTGTAGTCCAATCGCCGGAACGTCGCAGTTCGGAGCCGCTTTGACTGTGACAGGACTGCGACACCCCGGCGATCAAGCGCTGATCCTGACCAGGGAGAGTCCTGTCCATGACTGACTCGTCCACAACTCACCCGCGCCCCGAGACGGCGCGGAGGGACCCTTCGCGTCTCTCCTCATTGGACGGCCTGCGCGGGCTGGCGATCGTCGCAGTGTTGCTGTTCCACACTGGACATCTGGACGGCGGCTTCCTGGGCGTCGACCTGTTCCTCGTGCTCTCCGGATTCCTGATTACCGGACTGCTGCTGCGTGAGATCACCACCACCGGTTCGATCTCGCTGCTCCGGTTCTGGGGTCGGAGGCTCCGCCGGCTCTTCCCTGCACTTGCTGCGGTATTGGTCGGGGTGGCATTGGCGGTGTGGTGGATTGAACGTTCTGCGGCCTCGACGGCTGTGAACGCAGAGCTGGTGCGCACAACACTGTCAGACGGTCTATGGGTCCAGTTGCACCTGGTCAACTGGCATCTGCTGGCGCAGGACGCCAGCTACTGGGAGGCCTTCGGCCAATCGCGGCTCTTCACACATCTATGGAGCATCGCGGTAGAGGAACAGTTCTACATCCTTTGGCCGGTTCTCCTGCTGGTGGTGGTCACCGTGTTGACCGTAGCGCTCGGCACGGGAGCCCGGTTCGACCAGGCGACGTTGGGGTGGGCGGTGATCATCGTCTGCGCCGTCCTCGCCGCCCTGTCTCAGGTCCTGATGGTGGCGCTGCTGGACCCGGCCGATCCCACCCGGGTCTACACCGGCACCGACACCAGGGCCTTCTCCCTGCTGCTCGGTGCCGCGGCCGCGACAAAGCCGGCACGTCGGTTGTTTAACACAATGGTCCACGGGTTGGGCCGCGTCGCCGGGCCGGTGATGCTTCTGCTGGCAGCGGGGCTCCTCCTCTCGTGGGGCGTAGTCAGTGGCACTGACTCCCCGGGCCTGTTCACCGGGGGCCTGTTCCTCCATGCCGCAGTCTCTGCGTTGCTGATCGGGCTGTGCGCAGCCCACCACCGTACGGCGCACCAGCACTCCGCACCGCACCGCGAGGTCTACCACCGCTCAGCAACCGTACGGCGTGGGGTGCTGCGTTCTGTTCTGGAGAGCCCTCCGCTGCGGTGGTTGGGCCGGATCTCCTACAGCCTCTACCTCTGGCACTGGCCGGTGATCGCTTTCATGGAGGCAGGGGAGACCGCGCTCTTCGGCGAATGGAAACATACTGTGATGATCTTCCTCGTCTCAGTGACTTTGGCGGGGGTCTCGACGCACCTGATCGAGGATCCGGTGCGATTCCGTGCCCGGTGGGCACGGGGAAGGACCGGAGCCGCTGTATTCGCCCTAGTCAGCGTGGGGCTGCTGTGCCTGTGGCTTCTGCTGCCAGCCCCTGCGGCCACACAGATCGACGTCTCCGGGTTCTGAGCCGCACTGCTGCTCAGAGCACGGGGCAGGAGGCCGGATCCGCAACGAGGTCGGTGAACCGCAGCTGCACCTGGTCCTGTTCTGCGCCGCCGGCCTGGATATGGGTGGCCGCAGCGGTGCAGACGATCTGATCGATGCCCGCGCCGTCGACCTCGGAGGAGGACAGCGGCAGGCGCAGCTCGACCACATCGGCCCGGACAGAGGTCCCCACCCTGGTCAGCGTCGTCTCATCGATGTCGGTCTCCAGCCCGGAATCTCCGGGGCCGGTCAGCAGCAGTCCGACGGCGTCGGAGATCGAGCCCAGTTGGCCGGTGTCTCTCTGCTGAGCCACGAGTTCCCCGCCTTCGTCCACAAAGTACAGGGTCGCCCCCGGGGCCAAACCTGTGGGCGCCTCAGGGCCCTCTTCGAGGCCGGATTGCTGGATTCCGCAGCCGCTGATCAGCATCACGGCGGCCAGTGCGGCGGGCAGCGCGGTGCGGGTTGCTGCAATCCTCATCAGGCGGCACCTCCTGTACAAGTGGGGTCTTCGTGCTGCTTCGGGAGCCAGAGGGTGAACCGGGCCCCGCCCTCGGGGGCGTTCTCCACTGTGATGTCACCGCCGTGGAGCTCGGCGTTCTCCAACGCGATGGCTAGGCCCAGCCCGCTGCCCGCCGAGCGGGCCCGTGACGCATCGGCCTTGTAGAATCTGCCGAACAACTTTCCCAGCTGCTCCGGCGGGACCCCGGGGCCGGAATCGGTGACCTCCACCGCCATGTGGTCAGCGTGTGAGAAGAGCTTCACCCGCACCGGTGCTCCGCCGTGCTTGAGCCCGTTGCCGATCAGGTTGGCGACCACCACATCCAGACGACGCCGGTCAGCCACCACAGAGTACGGCTGACCGGCGTCCTGAGTGAGCACCTCCACGTCGTCGCTCCAGCCGCGCACCCGGATGCAGCTGCTCATCAGAGAAGCGAGATCGGTGTTCTCGCGGTGCATGGGGGCGGTGCGGGAGTCGAAGCGGGCTATCTCCATGATGTCCTCGACCATCTGGACCAGCCGGCGGGTCTCAGTGATCGCCAGGCGAGCCGACTCCCTGGCGTCGCTCTCATCTGCCGTCTCCTGCCCGGTCTCCTCGCGGAGCTGCAGGGTGTCTCCCAGGATCTCCACCGCTGCGGTTAGCGTGGTCAGCGGAGTCCGCAGCTCATGGGACACATCAGCGGCGAAACGTTTGGCGTCCTCCTGCATCCGGGCCATGGAGACCATCGAATCCTGCAATGACTCCGCCATCTCATCGACGGTACGGGCCAAGGCCGCCAATTCATCGACGCCTCGGGGCTCGGTCCGGGCCTCCAGGTCACCGTCGGCGAGCTTCCGGGCGGTGGTGCTGAGCTTGCGGACCGGCGCCAGCACGGTGTGGGCCGCCAGAAGCGCCAGCACCACCGCCACCGGCAGCACCAGGGCGGAGGTGGTCACTGAGGAGCGGGTCAGCCCGGCCAGCTCCTCCTCCACCCCTGATAGGTCCTGGGCGGCGTAGACCTCCACACCGGAGGCCGCTCGGCCGCCGGCGGGATCAGTGACCATCACCGGCGTGCCCACGACGAGCCACGGGGCGCCGTCGACGACGACCTGCTCGGTGTAGGCCCGCCCCTCACCCGCGGCCTGGCCGACGGCCTCTCTCATCTCCGCCGAGGTAACACCGAGCGCCTGGGACCCGGCGAAGACCCCGGAGGAGGAACTGGCACCCTCATAGACGGCCAGAGCGTTGTCCCCGGCAGAGTCTCTCAGCTGCTCCAGGTCCTCTTCACTCGGCGGGTATCCGACCGCCGGGGCTGCAGAGGAAACTTGGTCAACCAAATTCTGCCCGTGCTGCTGCTGGCTGAATCCGGCTAGCGAACGCGCAGCCTGCTGGGTGCTCGCCCATGCCGCCGCGCTGGCCCCCAACACGGCGACGAGCACGAAGACGACGACGAAGCGCGCACGTAGCCCACCCATCATCAGAGCACCCAGGACTCTGCGGAGCCCCCGACGCCAGGCCGTTTCGTGTCGGCTCATCTCGGGCTCGCTCATACCGGGCCGAAGCGATAGCCGAAGCCGCGGGCGGTCTGGATGAACGCCGGGCGCCCGGGATCTTCCTCGAGCTTCGCCCGCAGCCGCATCACCGCGTTGTCCACCAGCCGGGAATCTCCGAGGTACCCGTGCTCCCAGACCTCTTCTAAGAGCTGCTCTCGGGTGAAGACCCTCCCGGGCGCCCGGGAGAGGGTCAGTAGCAACCGCAGCTCGGTGGGGGTCAGCGGGACCAGCTCGCCGTCGAGCGTCACGGTCAGCGATTCTGTGTCGATGCGCAGTCCACGATGGGCTCGCACCCCGGCCGGTTCGCTGACCGCCCGGCGTAGCACTGCACGGATCCGGGCGTCCAACACGGCCGGCTGCACCGGTTTGACCGCATAGTCATCGGCACCGGCTTCTAGGCCCCCGACCACGTCTAGGTCATCTCCCCGGGCGGTGAGCATGATGATCGGGACCTGAGAGCGCTCCCGGAGCCGCCGGCAGACCTCGAAGCCGTCGATGCCGGGGAGCATCAGATCCAGCACCACCAGCTCCGGCACGTGTTGTTCGAAGGAGGAGAGGCCTTCCTCCCCGGTCCCCGTGGTGACCATGGTGTAGCCGTGCCGGCTCAGGGCAAGCTCCAGGCTGCGGCGGACCAGCGGGTCGTCTTCTATCAGCAGAATAGAGGTCACTTCCTCAGTATACGGACGCGCTGTGCCCTGAAAAGCGCAGAATTCTGAGCAGGAGACCTTTTGCGACATGACTGAGACATTCCCGCGGGTCATCGGTGACATGGGATCAGCACAGTGGAACCCATGACTATACGAATCACAGCACCCAAGATCCTGCTCACCGCTTCCGTCCTGGCCGCAGCGGCATTCACCCTCGCGGCCTGCGGAAGCGTCACCGGAGACAGCGGAGAAGCCGGCGGCCAGGACGGCTGGACGGAGTCGGACTCCACCGCCGAGGCTGGCCTTTCCCCCATGCTGTTCATCGGAGACTCTGTGGCAGGACAACAGGCGCTGCCCCTGACTCAGGCCATGGCCGAATCTGGAGCCTATTTCATCGATGGAACCTCCACCGGAGGCGGCAACCTCGTAGGCCCCAACGCTGAAGAGTCCTGGAAGACACTGCCTGAAGAGATCGAAGAGGCTGCAGGCGGGGTCATCGTTTACCAGATCACCAGCTATGACTGGGGGGCCTCTGCGGAACAGGAAGAGGCCTATAGCGACCTGGCCGAGGCGGCCTCGGACGTTGGTGCCGATCTGCTGTTGATCTCGATGCCTCCCATCGAGCCAGACGAGTTTTACGAAGATCACATGGATGAACTCGCCAGCGCCGAGGACGTCGCGCGTAGTATGGCCGATGACAACGACGGAGTCGAGTACGTCGATGCTTCAGCGGTCTGGGGAGAGGAATACGCCCAGGAGCACGAGGGAGAAGTCCACCGCAGTGATGACGGTATTCACGTCTGTCCACAGGGGGCAGCACGCTTCACCTCGTGGCTGATGGAGGAGCTCACCGAGCTCTACCCCGAGTTTGAGTCCGCCGATGCCGAAGAGTGGGCCAACAACGGTTGGGCCGACGACGAGGCCTTCTTCGGCTGCGGATGATGATTATGACAGTGTGAAGTGGCCCCGGCATGGCGGTTTCATTTGGCCCCAGCCGCGACTCGCCGATGGTGCCACCGAATTACCTGATCGTGGCACAAATGTCTCAAATTCCACCAAAGGCTCTCAGCGCCGTGCAAGCTGAGATCCGTTTGATTCTGGGGAGGCGAGGCCCTACTAGGGCATGTCTCCTTTATTCGAGGTCTTCGGACTGGCA
>NZ_VLTK01000025.1 GCF_007558825.1 Brevibacterium aurantiacum | reverse complement strand
GCACCCAGAGAGAAGAAGGCGACCTACGCCAGTTGGGTGCCAGTGAGCACCTTCCTCTCCTTCGCCTTCGCCGCAGGATTTACATTCATGCTCTCGCTACTGCTGGGCGGCACCGTCATGGATGATTGGGGCTGGCGAATCCCATTTCTATTGTCTGTACCTCTTGGTCTGTGTGGCTTCTACATGCGATTTCGACTCGACGAGACCCCGCTGTTCGACGAGATCGAAGACGAAGATGTCGCTTCAACCCCATTGGGAGAAACTCTTCGCGAGCATGGCCGCACGATACTGCTCTTCTCCGGATTTATCGCGGCCACAGCTCTCTCCTTCTACATTTTCACCACCTATATGTCGACGTTCCTCCAGGTTGTCGGCGGGCTCGACTCGACGTCGGCACTGCTGAGCACATTCGTCTGCCAGATCCTTGCCGCGTGTCTGTGTCCTTTCGCGGGTCGAATTTCAGATCGGATAGGTCGAAAGAAGACGACCATGACAGCGTGCATCCTGCTCCTGGCGGGAACATTCCCCGCCTTCGCTCTCGGAAGCACTGGCAGCATGGCGCTGGGAATCATCGGCCAGCTTCTCCTCGGCAGTGGGGCTGTACTGACCGGAGTCGTGACAGCAGTACTCATGTCCGAACTTTTCCCGACACGAGTGCGTTACACAGCTTCGGCTGTTACCTACAACTTGGCCTACACGATCTTCGGCGGGACTGCCCCATTTATCGCGACCTGGCTCATCACCGCGACTGGAAACAATCTCTCACCAGCCATATACCTTCTTGCCATCAGCATCATGGCACTGGTGACGGCATCTCGACTACCGGAGACATCGAAGAGGTCACTCGACTTCTGATCGGCGTCTACCTTTATCTCACCTATTCAACCCAGCCTCAGAAAGGGGAAGTGCCATGGCACTGAACAATACGACTGCGTTCCACGACGAAATCGTCGTAGTTGACGGACTCATCATCGCTAAATGGGATCGAGAGCTCTTTGTCGACATGCGAAAAGGAGGACTCACCGCAGCCAACTGCACCGTATCGGTCTGGGAAGGATTCCAGTCGACTGTCAACAACATCATCGACGTGAATCAACTCATCGCCGAAAGCAGCGAATTGGTCCGTCCTGTACGCACAGTTGATGACATCCGAGCTGCAAAGAAAGAGGGACGCACAGGAATTATTCTCGGCTTCCAAAACGCTCATGCTTTCGAAGATCAGCTTGGCTACATCGAAATATTCAAGCAGCTTGGCATCGGAGTCGTCCAGCTTTGCTACAACACTCAGAACCTAGTCGGCACCGGATGCTACGAGCGCGACGGCGGACTCTCAGGGTTCGGACGCGAAGTCATCGCTGAAATGAACCGAGTCGGAATGCTCTGCGACCTCTCGCATGTCGGTGCGGTGACCTCCCGGGAGATTATCGAAGAGTCATCCAAACGAGTGTGCTACTCGCACTGCCTTCCCTACGGGCTTAAGGCCCACCCCCGGAACAAAACTGACGAAGAACTGAAGTTCATCGCCGATCACGGAGGGTTCGTGGGAGTAACAATGTTTACCCCATTCCTGGCGAAGGGAACACAAGCGACGATCGACGACTATGCCGAAGGCATCGAATACATTATGAACATCGTGGGGGAGGACTCCGTCGGCATTGGCACCGATTTCACCCAAGGACAGGACCAGGCGTTCTTCGAGTGGCTCACCCATGACAAGGGATACGCCCGCGAGCTCACTCAATTTGGGGAGATCGTCAATCCCGAGGGAATCAGAACCATTGGAGAATTCCCCAACTTGACCGAGACCTTGCTGCGGCGAGGCCATTCGGAGGATCGAGTACGTAAGATCATGGGGGAGAACTGGTTACAACTACTAGGCGACGTCTGGGGCACGGCCTGATGTCACAGGCACCACAGGTCCCGATCCAAGTCGATGAGGCGACTGGCCGCTGGAGCACAGATGGTTTGCCGATGGTCTATGTGCCTGTCCACTTTTTCCTCAACAATCACCGCGCAATCGAAAACGAAATCGGTGCTGAGCGATACGCGCAGATTCTCTACACCGCCGGATACGAGTCAGCCTGGACATGGTGCGAGGCTGAGGCAAGTACGCACGGGCTCGTCGGCGAAGATGTCTTCCGTCACTACCTTGACCGACTCTCTAAGCGCGGATGGGCGAAGTTCACCGTTCGACACTTGGATCCCATCGAAGCTCGAGCGACAATCGAGGTACGCAACTCGATCTTCGCTGACGATAGTCAAGAAGAGTCCCAGGACTACATGTTCACAGGTTGGTTCGCCGGCGCAATGGACCAAATCACCGGCAGGCGAGGACTCGCCATGTGCCGACAGGTCCGTGGAGAAACTAGAGAGGCCGAAGGCCTGTTCGAAGTGGCACGCCGCGTTCAGTAACCGGCACCTATGGACATCCTGTCGTCAGTCCAGGCGGGCCGACGACAGGATGTCTCCTCCTAGATTCACATCATTGACGGTATCCATCTTCATGAATGCCATGATGCGATCACGGAACAATAGAACGTGCCTGCCTGCGATCTCTTCGGCAAGATCTGGGTCTCGGGCCTCATACGCCGCGATGAGTTCGTGATGATCGCCTTGGACCTTAGAAAAATGGTCCCGGAGTAGATCCCACGATGTCCGGCCACCAAATGCGAGGAACCCAATTCGCTGACCGTGATCGTGAATCGACAGTGCAAGGCTTTCCAAGAACGAATTCTTCGATGCAGTTGCTTCCAGCCGATGGAGGTGGGCGTTCGTGGACGCGACAGCGGCGGGATCCTCATCTGAGATCGCCCTGACGACTGCCTGCTCCGCTGTCTTCATCTCGTCGAGATTCTCCTTCGTCGCCCTGACAGCTACGAGGCGCGCAATGGCGCGCGCGGTGACCATATGTGCCTCGAACAGGTTCGACACACTGACCAGGTCCATGGGCCGAACAAAGAATCCGCTCTTGCCGCTGTCGGAGAGGATGAGCCCTTCTGTCGACAGACGGAAGAGGGCCTCACGCACCGGAGTCCTGCTGACACCAAGCTCTTTGCTGATGCTAATGTCATCGATCGGCATACCCGGCTCTAGCTCGAGCACCATGATCCGATGTTTAATGTCCGCATATGCGGTCTCCATTATCGATCGAGGACGACCAGCCATAGCAATGAGCTCCTTGAGAATCGGTACTCTGTAAGTCTATCCGTGCGTGAGACACGTTGCCTGTGCCAACAGCTTCGTTTCGTGCTCACACAGCCATGGGGGATCGCGACTGGCCCAGGGCGCCGATCTCGGCATCCTGGTCAGCAGCGATCGCTTCGTCGAGAGATGCTGTGTAGGCACGTGACCATTCGACTGCGAGCTGGTGGGCGTATTTCTCGTCATCGACGTCGTCACCGCGGGCAACGATTCTCTCGTTGGAGTGGGTATCGGCTGCGAAGTCCCGGCCCTGCCGAGAAGCGAACGCCGCCATATGGGCGTGTGAGGACTCCACTCGTGCCCACCGGTAGTCGAACTCATTCTCAGACATGTGCGGCAGTGACTCTCGCGCGGCCTCCCGTGATTCGTCCTTGGTCAACATGATGAGGTTGGGCACGTGCTCATCGTCGATGGGGTTGCGTGCCTCGCAGGTGTCGACGAGCTCATTTCGAGTCTGTTCGGCCTGCTCAATGTCGGGGAGGTCGATCGCGCGGACCCGATGAGGTGCGGTTTTGGGGTCGATGAGGGACTCGGCGACTGCCTCAGGCGAGGTGTCGAAATCCTGGCCTTCATCGAATTGGTCGGTGTCGAGGCCAAGGTCGATCGACGGGCGTGCTCGGGCACTTTCGGCATACTGGCCGCCGTCTGGGACTCCGGCGTGAACGCGGTTGTGATTGCTCATACTCTCCCTACGTGCGGCAACACTCACGAACGACAGGAACGCGACACCCGGCACGGGTATAGCGGTTCGATGGTTTCTTCGCCGGTCCGACACATGTTCGAGTTCGCCGCATATATACGGGTATGGGCTTCACACATTTGCACGTACACACCGAGTACTCATTGCTCGATGGTTTCGGACGTATCGACGACATGGTTCGCCACGCCTACAACTCAGGTCAGAAGGCTCTGGCCATCACCGATCACGGCACGATCGGTGGCACCTACAAACTCCACGACGCCTGCCACAAACTCAAAGACGACCTTGTCGAAACTGGTGACCTCGACGCTGATGCCGAGCTGCCGGTCAAACCCATCTACGGGATCGAGGCGTATATGGCTATCGGGTCTCGCCACGAGCGCAACCTCATGACTGTTCCCCGCGACGGCGGAGACAGCGACAACTATGAGAAATCCGAGGTCTCGAGTCATAAGAAGAAGAAATACGATCACCTGACGATCCTGGCGATCAATGAAATCGGCTGGTCGAACCTTCTCACCTTGCACCGCAAGTCCTACGACTCGTGCTGGGGAAAACACCCCCGCATGGACTACGATCTCCTGGCCCAACACCACGAAGGACTCATCGTCCTCACCGGATGCCTGGCAGGCCCAGTTGCCGGACCTCTCCACCGCGGTGACCGTGAGTCTGCTGCCGAGAACCTCAACACCCTGATCGACATCTTCGGCGCTGAGAACACCTACGTCGAGATTATGGACCACGACATCGCTTCAGAGACGGCAATCACCGGTGACCTGGTAGGTCTGGCTGACGAGGCCGGTGTCGAGGTAGTCGCGACCAATGACTGCCACTTCACTCACGAGCGCGACGAGCCGATCCACGAATCATGGTTGGCCGTGCAGTCAGGGACAACGATCAGTGACCCCAATCGGTTCCAGTTCAACGGCACCGGCTACTACCTCAAGACTGAAGACGAAATGCGGGCCATCCGCGACGAGGACTGGTGGGATCGAGCAGTCGAGACCACGATGTCCATTGCCGATCGCGTCGACGGTGATGCTATGCCGGCCGCCAAACGCAGGCTGCCCAACTTCCCTGTACCCGAAGACTTCACCATCTCAGACAAGAAGCGTCGCCTGTCGAAAGTGCTGCTGGCAACGGGAAAGAAGGTCGCATGGACCGATGCCGACCACTACCTGTTCGCCAAGGTCAATGAGGGTGCCAAATTCCGCTACGGGGCGCCGCTGACTGATGACATCAAGTCACGCATCAAAGAAGAATTCAGTGTCGTCTCCGGAATGGGCTTCTCCGACTATTTCCTCATCGTCGACGACATCATCACCTGGGCCAGAAGCGAAGGCATCGCAGTTGGTCCTGGACGAGGTTCGGCAGCAGGGAGTGTGCTCTCGTATGCGTTGGGAATCGTCAACGTCGACCCTATGCGATACAACCTCCTCTTCGAGCGATTCTTGGAGCCGGGCCGTGCCGATATGCCCGATATCGACGTCGACTTCGAACAGCGCCACCGGGACAAAGTCATCGCCTACATCTCTCGTCGCTGGGGCTCAGACATGGTCGCCAAGATCGGCACCTATGGCTCCGCCCTGTCGAAAGAAGCCTTTCAGAAGGCTGCCAAGGTGATCGGTCGACCCGAGCTGAGCCTGTTGTCGAAGAAGCTGCCGGTCTCCGGTGGCAAACCCATGAAGTTCGCCGACGCGCTTGATGAAGACAACATCGAAGGCCGAGATTTCCGCCAAGCCGTCATCGATGGTGCCGATGATGACGCGGATGAACTCCTCGACACCGCACGAGGCTTCGAAGGCACAGTCTGGACGAAAGGCATCCACGCCTGTGGCATCGTCATCAGCGATGAGCCTCTGACCGATCTTGTGCCCTTGGCAGTTGATGTGAAATCGGCCAACAACCCCGACCGCGCCGGATACTCAGTCACCGAGTGGGAAGGCCCCGAGCTCGAAAACTACGGCCTGCTCAAGATGGATGTCCTGGGTCTGCGCAACCTCGACATCATGGTCACCGCGGCTGAGTCGATCAAAGCTGACACAGACGAAGACATTGACATCCTCCACGGCATTCCCGACCCGACTGATATCGCCAACCCGCGCATCAAGCGGGTCTGGGATCTCATCTCATCCGGCCAGACGGCAGGACTCTTCCAGCTCGAATCTTCAGGCATGATCGACGTCTGCGAGAACGTAGCACCCCACAGCCTCGAAGAGCTCTCCGCCGTCATCGCGCTCTTCAGGCCGGGCCCAATCTCTGCGAAGATGCCTGACCTCTTCGCTGACCGCAAGCACGGTCGAGCCACGATCGACTACGAGAAGTACACCCACAATGAGGTCGAACAGAAAGCGATCGACTCAGTGCTCGGCGAGACTCAAGGCTGCATCGTCTACCAAGAGCAGCTGATGCGCCTGGGCACTGTGGTGGCCGGATTCGACGCCAACTGGCGCTCAAAGCTACGCAAGGCAGTGGGCAAAAAGAAGAAAGCGCTCATGGACGAAGTCGGTGAGAAGTTCATCGCCGATGCCGGCCAGGAGATGGAGCTGGCCGACGGGTCGATGAAACCAGCATTCGCCGCCGAGACTGCACAGAGGCTCTGGGACGATTTCAAAGGTTCAGCTGACTACCTCTTCAACGCCTCCCACTCATTCGCCTACGCCCAGCTTGCCTACACAGGCGCCTACCTCAAGGCCAATTGGCCCGCCCATTACGGTGCGGCGATCCTGTCGGTGACCAGCGACGATGACAAACGTCAATCGGCGTTCACCTCTCTCATGCGCGAGGGCATCAGTATCGAGTCAGCCAGCGTCAACTCCTCTCAGTATTCGACCGCCGCACTCTCTAGCGACAAGGTCGTCCTCGGCCTGTCGGAGATCAAAGACTGCGGAAAGTCGTCGAAGGACCTTGTCGCCGAACGTGAAGCCAATGGCCCGTTCGCGTCCTTTGCCGATTTCATGAACAGGTGCCCCACCAGCGTCGACAGCGGAGCCATCGAATCTCTCATCGCCGCGGGAGCCTGTGACGTCTTCGGCCCCCGCAAAGCATTGATGCGAGTCGTGCGTGCTGGGCGTAAGAACCCGAACATCGCACTGGACGAGGACGAATACTCGATCATCGAACGGGCCAAGCGGCAAAAGGACAAGACTGGTCTGGTCACGGCCGATACTCACCCGATGACGCTGCTCGAAGGCGAGATGCGCCAGTGGAAGGACGAACACGCGCCGACGTCGACCTGGGCGAAGTTGCGCCGGGCGACAAAGGCCGAAGACGGTCAATCGCTGACCACTGTGGGCATGATCAGCAAATGGGACGTGCGTTGGACGAGGGACGGCCGCAGCCAGTATGTGCGCTTCACAGTCGAAACTGCCCACGAGGCCCTCGACGGCATCGCCTTCCAGTCAAGCCTTGACCGGCTCAGCCGCAAAGACGAGGCCATCATGGTCGGTGACCTTGCCACGGTCTCCGGGGACATTCAGGTTGCCGAGCGTGTGGGTACCGACGATACCGACGAGCAGACATATGACATCAGCCGCGAGATCAAGGCATTTCGCATCGGCAAGCTCGACATCGAAGAAGCGAGTCCCGAGGAGTCAGCTATTGACCTCTCGGCAATCCTTGCCTGCTACCGACCAGTTGAGGTGGCACAGCCAGAAGACCTGGAGGCGGAGGAGCCGGTCGCTGAGGCATCGACTGAGGACAGGCCACAGGATGATGACGATGATGACCAGGACAACGGCGGTGACGATGATCCCGACGGCGGGGGAGACGGGTCCGATGCCCCCAACGGCACTGAAGACCCTGAGTCTGCCGAGGAAGACGCTACCGAACCTGAGTCTGTCGGAATCCCAGACACGATACCGACAGCCACGCCAACACCAGCGACAACCACAGCCACGTCGACAAACACAGCGGGAGCACGTACGTGGGATGACGCCTTAGCTGACGTGCGCCGAATTCCGGACACCTCGGTGGCCTTGCTCGACGACGCCTACATGCGCACGGAGCGGCCAAAGGACTCCGTGCGCTACTTCCGCCACTCCTACCGGGGTGTGGAGGAGAACTACATGCCTTTGAAGGTTGACCTGCCCATTGAAGGCGCCAACTATCTGCGCTTCCACGTGGACTTCGAACCTGGAATCTATGGGGCAGTGCTGACGGCAGAACGAGGAGTCGACGATAAAGGCAGCACCATCTACAAGTCCACAAGCGTCGTAGTCGTCGTCTTCGGGTCCGACTATCAGTGGCCCGGTGGGGATATCGAACCAGAAGACATTACCTTCTCGTCAGTGGCAAGCGGTGGAGAACACATTGGTGGTCTCCATGTCGAGCTCTTCCAGCTGGGAGGCAAGCCAGGTGACGACGTCTACGAAATCGATGACCGGGACCCGGCACGAGACTCCGGCGTCGATATGGTCCTCACCCCCTGACGAGCCACCCTGACAACCGATCTCTATTGCCAGTGAGACGTTCACCCGAACGCCCAATCTGCTCCAAATGAGCGGGAGTGCGACACATCGACCATGTACTCGCATAGATATACCGAGGACGGTTTCGCCACCCGGTGAAACTCAGCCTCCACCAGAAATAGAAACCTCGCATAGCGGGGCCGATTGAAAGAAGCACTGACATGAAACGTATCGAATTTGCAGGCAACCTCGGCGGAGACCCCAAGTACTTCGACGCCAAGGGCAAAAAGCGTCAGCGTGCTCTCCTCAGCATCCACCTCGACCAGCCTTACCGGGGCGAGGATGCCAAGGACGAGGACGAAGTTCACGAATGGCTCTCCGTCGTCGTCTTTGGCCAGCAGGCCGACAACGTCGTCGAATCCATGGCCAGCGGTACACACGTCTTCGGGTGGGGCAACCTGAATCTGCGCCCGATGGAGCATGTGCGCACCGATTCGCTGCTCGAAGCTCTCGAAGACCTCGACGACGATGACATCACCGTTGCCCAGGTCAAGAAGCTCGTCGAAGGCGACTCCCGCGAGGTCAGCCTGCTCCAGGTCAACGCTCAGCAGATCGCTCCGTCGACGAAGTTCCAGTCGATGGAAGTTGAGAAGAACGCCAAGAAGTCCAAGTCCCGCAAGACCACCAAGGACGACGAAGAGGAGGATGAGACACCGAAGACAAAGACCAGGTCAAAGGTCGGCGCCAAGGCGTCGAGCAAGTCAAAGGCCGCATCTGAGGATGAGGACGACGACTGGTGACAATGACCACCACTAGGAGTCTTCGGCGATGAGCACGCATCCTCCGTCGATGCTCCGGCACACTCCACGGTCGGTTCTGTGGTTCTACATCACAGGGCCGATCGTGGGTGTCGTCACCCTCACCGCGATCATCGGTATTGCGACAGGCGGGGGAGTGCTCGCCGGACGAACCTGGGCCAAGCCTGTCGAAGTCACCGAGGTCTCAATCAACGAGCCCCAGTTCCGAGATCGCGTGCCCAACAATGATCTCAACATCAAATCACTGGTCTGCACCGGCGACGAAGGAACCCTGCGCATCACATTCACCAGCCGACGCATTGACTATCTCACCGTCAACGGCCCCAATGAGGCCGAATGGACGTCCTGGGGCAACTCAGCAGTCGAAATCCCCGTCGAAGCCGGTACTTACGACTTGTCCTATTCCGGTGAATCCTCCCGGTTGTCATGGCAGACCCGTGGCGACATCTCATGCAAGCAAACCGTCTCAAGTAAGTGAGTTGAACAAACATGATCGCTCGACCGATTCCGCCTCGATATGGCGCAGACAAGTTCGTCGCGCGCGTCTTCAACGGTTACTTCAAACGCATCGAGCACCGCCCCGGACTCGTCGCCACATCGGTGCTCATGGGCAGAGCAGCCATCATGGTGTTCAACATCTTGCTCAACATTGTCCTTTTCGTGATGGCGGCATTGATCTTGGCCGTCATTTTCTGGATTATCGCCATCTCGCTGGCGCTGGGCGGCTCACTCATTGAAAACGGCGATGTACAGGCCGCGAGCAACATTTCTCTTGCCGTGGCAATGCTCTCACTCCTCGTCGTCACTGGATCGACCATTGCTCACTCGACGACGAAACGGCTCATCGAATCCAGCGCGACTTTTGATGAGCCCACGTCCATTGTCGACGAATCCGTCGGCGCGGTTGGTCCCATTGACTTTGCCCGTGAGCCGTATTTGAGAAGCCGGGCCTGCAATGACGCGGTCGCAACAGCCATTGTGGTCAAGCATGTTCTGGGCGCCCGTGTTGACACTGTGATCATCGATTCTCACGGTAAAGCATCGGTAAGGTACGAGAATCAGTCGGAACCCAAAGACAGACTCTTTGACACACTGACAACCCTCATGGCACCGATCGCCGCCGCGTCTATCGGCAGTGGAGAACTGCACACACTGAGCACAACGATGACTCTGGGCACTGATCGCAAAGTGGCCACTGCATTGACGGAGGCTATTGTCATCTCGGGACTGCGACCGACTGGCTTCACCGGTGACCTTTCTGCCGAAGCGCTCATTAACGCCGCACGAGATCGCTGCCTACCAGCATTCGAACACACCACAGTCGACCAGCGACTGATGGCCAGCCTCGAACTCGACCGCGCCCACATCATGCGCGGCCAACGCCTGGCCTGGGTGCTCACAGCCCGCCCCGCCTACGAAGCTCAGGCACATGCCAAGGAGTCAGACTCATGAATCCTCGCATCACCATCACCTCTGGCTACATGACTGTAAGAGCCCCCGGCTATCCGGACGTGGCCGTCGACTCATGGGTCGAAGCAATCGCACTCATTAGGCACACTTTCCACGTCGCCGAACTCGTGGTCGGAGTCGAGCAGGCCGGACGCCGATTCCTCTACACAGTCACTCCCGAGGTAGTCACAACAGCAGCACCCGACGCCTCCCCATCGATCTTCGTCCGCTCAGCACCATGGATGGTCGAGGCCCATGAGCTCTCGGCCGACCCTGCCTACTCTGCCGACCGGGACTCGGCATTCGAACTGGCCGTCCAAGCACTCCCATTCTTAGCCGACAACCCAGCCGCCGTCGGCGGACTCATCATCGACGGCCAAGGCAACCGCCACGAGGTGACAGTCACGACCAATGGTGTCCACGACGGGGCAATGGCGCAGTCCCAACCGGGGATGGAAGTGACGACCACGAGCGACGATCTGCCCATGATCGATGACGATTTTCTCAACGCAGATGCATCGGTGTCAGAGGAAGGGCTCTTCGACACCGACACCTCAGTCTGGATCGATGACGGCGTCGATGATAACGAAATCATTCGCTCCCGCATGTCCAACCGTCCCCGCGGCCGCAAAGCCGTCACCGGCCTCATTGTGGCGGCCGTGGCCATCGTCGGACTCATGAGCACCGGCATCGCAGTCGGGGCTCAATTCTTCGGTGGTAAGGATGAGAAAGAGGCGACAACACAGGCATCTGGCTTCACGAAGACCGTGGCCGGCTTCTCAGCAGACAAGCTCTCAACCGAATGGTCCCGCGGAGTCGGTGCGCGCTCTCGCGTCGGCGGAACCCCCGACGGCAAGTTCGTCGCGACTGTTTCAAGTGACAACGTGCTCACTGTCAGTGACGAAGCCACCGGCGATGAAGTCTCTGCGCTGCCGCTGCCCGGCATTCCCGACATCGGTCCGCGAGGATCAATCATTGACGGTAAGCAAGCCATCATCGCCCAGAACGGCGACACAGTCACTGTCTGGCGACAGGAGGCGAAAGCCTACACAGTTGATCTATCTGACCTCGATACGGAGTCAGTCATCACCTTCTCCGGCGCCGAACCACTCGTGGCCACGATCGATGGCAAACGTACCTGGCGCTTTGGTGACGGGAAGCTCGAGTCGTGGTCGAAGATTCCAGACCGGATGCGTCCCTACGCCATGCTTGACAATGGTCAGGTCGCTACCGGCGCTACCGACCCTTACCGAATCGAATTCTTCGACAAATCGGGGAAGTCAAAGAAGAAGGTTGGGCTCAAGCCACCCAAGGGCGGCAAAGAGATCCAGCGGTGGATCCGAGTCACCGACCACTACGCGCTGCTGGCATGGAAGACGAAGGGCAACATCGTCTCCGTGTCGGTCAACGACATCACCAACGGAAAAGTCCTAGCCAGCGAAGAGTTCACCGAATCCTCGCTCAAAGACTCTTCCGCCATCACCAGCGACAACTCCGACATCATCGCCTTCCCAGGCGGACTCGTCGTCCCAACCGGCGACAGCGGCAAACCGAAACTGTTCAAAGTCAACGGTTTCGTTCCCTCCTCGATCTCGGGCAAGTACTCCTATGGCCGCGATAAGTCCGGTGCCAGAGCCATGGTCGATGCTGAAGGGAGGCTGTCGACTCTGACTTCAGACCAGACAATCCCTTGGTTGGTCACTGCCTCAGGCATTGCTGTAGCCCTTGATGACAATACGGCTTATGCCCTCAAACCTGATCTTGGTCTGCCGACGGGCAAGCCTACGGACTCAGAGTCACCTGAGCCGACTGAAAGCGTGAAGAAGGATCCGAAGCCTAGCGACGAGGACAAGTTGTAGGAGCCACCCGATCGCCCCACGTCAATGAGGGGTATGGCTACGAATCTTCGCACCCCGACAGAACACGAACTCACTCAGTTCAGGAAATGGCGCAGCATCGCACTGTTCCACATGCCCTACATGGCATCGATCCTGTTCTCCCTGCGCCTGATCGCAGCAGATGGCCTCGGTACGCTCGCCGTGGACAAGGGCATGAGACTCTACATCGACTTCCCGGCAGTCGATGTCACCTATACCGATGACGAGAATGGCCAGAACCTCCTGCACGAAGCCAGCCACATCTTCGCCGACCACGCCTCGGTCCGGGATGAAATTGGGGTCACGGCAGAGCAGGCAATGACGTTCAATGTCGCCGCCGATGCCGCCATCAATGATGATCTCGTTGACGCTGGTCTCGATTCCTTCGCCACCTCTGGGATCATGCCGTCGCAGTTCGGCGAACCCGACCACCAGACAGCCCAGTACTACTTTCGCTCGCTCATTGAACGAATCGAAGACCAGAAGCCAGAAGAAGCCGAAGGCGGCGACGACACTGACGAGTCCGACAACGACTCCGGCAACACTGGCGCCGGTCAGCCCGGCGAGAGCAGCAATGGTGAAGGTAAGCAATCTGACGGTGACAGCGACGAAGACGATGGTCAACCTCAGTTCGTTGGCTGTGGGTCGGTCTCCGGTGGCCAACCAGCACCATGTGAACTCGGCGACGATGATGACATGGGTGGTGCGGCTAAGCCTGCCACCAAGGCTGAGCGCGAACGCATCCAAGCCGTCACAGCCAAGGACGTCGAGCAATACGTTGCCAACAACGGAATCGGATCGGTGCCCGGAACTCTCGTGGAGACGGCGAGGGCAGTGTTCGCAGAAAAGGCGGTGCCATGGCAGAAAGAACTCGGAATGCTCGTTCGCCGCAGTGCCCGTCGAGCCTCTGGTGAGGGAGTGACCGATCATCGCAAGCGCGACCGTCGCAACCACCGACTGACGATCATGAACACGGAGACCGGAACGTCCAGGCGCATCATCTTGCCAGGGCAGTCGACGCAGACCCCGAGCATCCACGTCATCCGCGATACCTCATACTCGATGTCAGATGACGAACTTTTCGCCGCTGGTCGTGAGATTGCAGCAATCTCAAAGTCATTGCGGATTAAGAACGAGGATCTGCGTGTCTCCGATTGCGACGTCGGCCTGGGAGTCGAATTCGGTTATTCCAGTCTGGCCAGCCTTGATCAGGTTCACGGTCGTGGTGGCACCAATATGGAAGAAGCTCTCGTCGAGCTCTTCGACCGCTATGACAAGGACCACCGCCCGCTGCCCTCCGCCGTGATCACCCTGACAGATGGCTTCACACCGTGGCCAGATGAGCCGATCGTCAAAGGTGTGCCGGTCATCGCCTGCATCATCGACAGCGCAGTTGGCACGGCCATCGGTATGACACCAGACACCCCGCCTGAGTGGATACACTCGATCAACGTCACCAGTGAGACCGCACACCGCGCATCGGCATGAGGGAAGCCCCCGACCACTGCAAGCCGAGGTGCCTCAAACGCACGCACCTTAATCGTGCGCGTTTGTGTGGTTCCAATACGCACCTGCCGGGGTCGGTGTGGGCGAGCGGACAACAAGGGGCACCCCAGGATCTACGTGCGCGAAGGTCGCACTTCGCCCGCTGATCATGTGATGGCCACAGCGATCGCGGCCACGACAAGCAGCGTGAGGTAGGCCCAGCTGTGTACGGCGTTGCTGATCTTCGGAGGCCGTCTCCGAAGCAGGACGATGACCGGGATCGCACCCGCCAGCAGCGCCAGCGCCGATGCAACGTCGACGGTTCCGATCAGCCCCGGAGCCGAGGCGATGCCACCGCCGAATGCGAATGCCACGATCATTGCTGGTGCCGAGATCGCGATGGTCAGCGGATTCGCCAAGGTCGTCGCCACTCCCATGTTCATACCGGAGCGACGCATCATCGGCACGGTCATCACGCTCCCACCCACACCGAGGAATGACGCGAGTCCACCAATCGGGATTCCCCACCCGTCTGGGAGTGCGCGATTACTGCCTCCCTTTGACCGCCGCACCGGTCCTCGTCCGGGGAAGAACCCTGGGCGGAGCAGCAGATCGACAACAGTGATGCCAATGTAAATGACGAAGCCCCACCGCGGGACTACGTCGGGAACGAACAACGCACCAACCGCGCCTGCCGCACCTCCGAGGGCAAGCAGGGAGAACAGCGCCCTCCGTCCACGGAGATGAGCAAGAACACTCCGCCGCGTCGACGAGGTTGCGATCACCGCATTGACGAGCATAACCAACGCCGATGTCGCGACCGCGATCCGTAAAGCATCAGGCCCTCGCGCCGCGTCGACGAGCAGGATGATGGGGACCGTGACGAAGCCCCCACCGAAGCCGAACAGGACCGTCGTCACACCGGCAGCTAAACCCACGAAAAACAGAACCAACAATGACATGGTTCCATCACACCGCGCATCAGCAAGGGCGGGCAATCGATCCTCGCTCACGACCTATCGCGTTTTAGCCACTAGAATGACGTCGTGCACAACCTTCGCCTCGATGACATCGATCATTTCCCAGTCGACGTGCTCCCGATTGGGACCGATTACCCGCCCGGTCACGTACTACCTCGTCACACGCATCGCCGGGCGCAATTGCTCTACGGCGCGAGCGGAGTAATGCAGGTCGAGACCGATGACGGGGCGTGGACAGTCCCTACTGACCGCGCCGTTCTTATCCCACCAGGTGTCGCACACGAGGTCCTGATGGATGACGTCACGACCTGGAGCCTGTACATCGAACCGGATGCCGCACCATGGTGGCCGACCCGCTGCATGGTCGTCGACATCGACCCCCTATTGCGTGAACTTCTTCGCACCGCGAATACCTTCGCGCCGGACTACGACGTCTCCGGACGCGACGGCGCGGTCGCCAACCTGATATTGCACGAACTGCGCCATCTCACGCCTATGGCTCTGTCGGTCTCGCTGCCGCGCGAGGAACCTTTCCGGTCGCTGTGCCGCACGTATCTTGCAGCCCCAGACCTCGCTGTGACGAATGAGATCTGGGCAAAGGCGGCGAACAGGAGCTCGCGTACATTCGATCGCCAGTTTCGCGCGCAGACTGGCACCAGTTCCGCCGCTTGGCGGTCGCATGCCCGTCTCTTGGCCAGCCTCCGCCTACTCCCCATCTCGACTGTTACAGAGGTCTCAGCTCGTCTTGGGTATGCTTCCCCAGCAGCATTTACGGCCGCGTTCACGCGCGTCTTCGGCGCACCGCCATCACGCTTCAGTTGAAGTCTGAGAGCTCCGAGGTCGCACGTCTTGCCGTGAGGAATTTGTCGCCGGGATCGACGACGACGAACTTCGACCGGCCGTAAGCATCGTTTGGACGGCAGTCGCCGAGGTCGACTTCATCAACGGCGGAAGTGGCGGACGAGCCGATGAAATCTGAGTCGCCCCAGGCCTTATTGCCATTCACGCAATCAGCGACCAGTGTGCCTTGCCCGCCCGAGCAGGCGAACTGTTCGACCGTCGTGGACGGCAAAGCGGCGACCGGCGCCTCATGCTCGCTTTATTCAGTATCGCTGTCGTCGTGGTGTGTGACCGCTGGATTACAGAACGCAAAGCGTTCCCGTGCTGGTGATGGCTACCGGTCCATCTGCTGGCCATCGAAAATCGCACATTCGTGTGAGCCACCCAAATTCCCCACGCCTGATCTTTGTGAGCGGCACAGACCGCAACCTGAACACAACACTCGAAATGGGAGAGACAGAACAATGTCTGATGATTCACTTCAACTTCGCATCGCAGCCGCCTGCGTCCGGTCAACCACGATCCCACTGTTCTCCGGCGACGTAGGGCTGGGTAAGACTGCCACATGGAAGGCTCTCGCCGAAGCGTGGGGATACCACTTCGAAGCCGTCGTCGGGTCCAACCGCGACCGCCAGGACTTCATGGGCCTGCCAGCCGAGCACGATGGCATGACCAGCTACCTCGATGTCGACTGGGCACGCCGAGCCTCTGAGGCGCAGAAGGCCATCGTCGTCTTCGACGAGTTCAACACGGGCGGCGATGTCTTCAAGGCAATGCTCCGGGTACTGGGAGAGCGCACAGTCGGCAACCTGACTTTGCCAGAGACTGTATCGATGGTTGCTCTGATGAACCCGGTCGATATCGCTGTCGACGGCGTTGACCTCGCCGCTCCGATTGCCAACCGCTTCGCCCATTTCAATTGGGCATTCGACCTCAACGCCTGGCTCGATGGTGTTGTCGATGACTTCGCCTCTCAGGATATCCCCGCGATGGACTCACTGTTGGGGCCTGACACAGATGCTCATCGAGCCAAGATGCGCTCGATGCTTGCCACGTACCTGCGAATGTCACCCACTGAGGTCAACCCCGGCACCCCGGAGGACTTCACTGCTCAGGCTGGTGCCTTCGCCAGCCCGAGGACGTGGACGTTTGCCATGCAGATCCTCGGCGAACTGCGCGAAAATGACGAGGACGCGATCTTCACCGCAGTCAAAGGCTGTGTGGGAGAAGCCGCCGCACACCGATTTGTGGCATGGAAGTCCCAGTACGACCTCTACGACCCCGAGTGGGCCATGGACAATCCTGACGAGGTCGATTTCACCTCACGCGCTGACCTCATCTACGCGCTCCTGGGAGCCGTGCAGACGCTTGGCAAGATCAGCGACGAGGCATGGTCGAAGGCGATGGAACTCGTCACACGCTGTGGCGAGCAGGGACGCGCAGACGTAGCTCAGCCTGCCGCGCGGTCACTGCTGAACTCCAAGCCTGACGATGCGACGGTCAGCAAGCGCACCGCAGAGATCTTCTCTGATGTCTATCGCGCAGTGGGAGTCTGGGAAGACGACCCAGCCGCCTGAGCGCTCCGTCACCAGCCATTTGCCCGGTTCTTCCTTAGTGGAGGAGCCGGGCCAATTTGCGTGCCTTGAGCCTGGCCTCGATGACGTGACGAGTCGATGCATCGCCGCTGAACGTTGCTGCCTTCGATAACGCCACAGGCAGTGTCCGTGGGTTGTAAGCGATGGCAGTCACGAGCTCCTCGCGGTCTTCTGCCGACCAGTCAGCCGCCTTCGCAATGAGCGCCAACTGCCCTCGGTAGGATACGCGCAGATGCTTGGCTGACTCGATGGCGACCTTCAGATCGTTATCGAGGCAGAGACGATTGATTGCCGGTCGAGGAGTGAACGGATTACCGCTGACGAGGAGTCTGACACTCGTCGATGAGTTGCCGGCCAAGCGGTTCAGCGTGACAGGATCATCGCTCAGGTAGGCTAAAGTTTCGTCGTTCTCGAGAAATTCATCGAGCCATTCGTGGATAGAACCGGTGCCGAAGACATGGGAGAAGATCGTGTCAGAGTATCTGCCGGCGATCTGGTGTAGCTCCGGGGAGTCGTCGATGAGATCGAACAGGTCGGCGGTGCTGATCGTCTCGATGGTTGCAGTGACGTCAATGTACTCGATTGCACTGTCGGTGGCGTAGCAGGTGAAGATGACTTCCGGCATGGCGATCACGATCGCTTTCGAACTAGTTGGCTGATGGGCTCGCGGCCAGAGAGCCGCTTACTGGTATCTATGCGCAACCTTGGCTGAGCGACCACTGTTTTCCTTCTGCCAAACCATTGAACTGAGGTCGTCAGCGGCTGCCGATTCGCCTTCAAAACAGTCGTGTTTTTGGTCAGATTCTCTATTTGGCCGGATCCTGGCAAAAGTGGCTGAATTGGCCCGATCTCCAGAACACGAAAAACCCGACCCCTCGATGACGCGGGTGCTCTCACCAGGCATTACAGGCAAAAACCCATCATGCGAACACATCATAGAGCCGAGAGACAGCATCGACGTACGTCCAACCATGCCATTTGATGCAGTTTGATTGCGTTTGCAAACGCGAACCAACTA
>NZ_VLTK01000024.1 GCF_007558825.1 Brevibacterium aurantiacum | reverse complement strand
GATGCCTGTTGCCACTGCTCTGCACGCCATCTCCTGACGGTGTCCGCTGTCGCGTGCGATCTCGTCCCGCAAGTACTCGAGGCGTGAAATGTATTCGTCAGGTGCGAGTACTGCAGTGTCCACCGCTTCATTCTCAGTCGAGGAGAAGGCTTCCTCACGCGGTTGATCTTGAACTTTCTCGGTTTGCTCTTGACTTCGGCGTCGAAATTCGAGGGCTCCACCGAGGCCGACAACGATGTCGGGATCGTAGCCGTGCGAATCGGCTGCTTCCCGGAGTCGAAAGTACATTCGATCGTAGAACTGTGGAGTGCAGGTGAAGCGGACAGTGGGGCTGCCGTCAAAGAAGGTGTCGAGCCACTCTTCAATGTGACGAGGAATCGATGAGAGGCGTGGGACTTGTGAGCTGTCGGGGCGCTCCGAATCTGCGGGCTCCCTCGACGATTTCATGGATAGATACTACAGTCGCATCTCGATGATGCAGAGACCGAAAACGACTGTTGTGAACTTGTAACTTTCCAAGGTGGCATCTCCTGCGCTCCACGAGCCCTAAATCGGTTCAGGGGTAAGCTATCTTGTAGCATAAGACCGTGACCACGAATATACGTACTGCTGCGGCCGGCGATATCACCGAATCAGCGAGGACGCTCGCTATCGCTTTCGAAAACTATCCTTGGACCAGGTGGATTATCCCGGAAGATGATTACGCCATTCGGTTGGAGCGGTTGCAGGCCGTCTACCTAACTCATGCGGTCGAACAGGGCCTTGTACTGGTTAGCGATGACCTTGCTGGTGTGGCTGCGCTGCTGCCGCCTGAAAGTTCCGAACCTGCCGAGGCTTTGCAGGCAGAGATCGCAGATCTCATGGGCGAACGCGGCGAATTGGTGTTCAGTACGCAGCTACCGCAACATCCGGAGAAATCGTGGAACTTCGCCACTATCGGGGTACGTCCGGAAAGCGCTGGCCAAGGACTGGGCTCTTCGATAATCGAGAAAGCCTTGAAGCGGGCATCCTTGTCCTCGATCCCCCGAGTCTCGTTGGAGACCTCTGAGGCAAGGAACGTCAGGCTTTATGAACGCCACGGCTTCGTGGTTACTCACCGTACCGAGATCGAGAACGGGCCAACAGTCTGGACTATGGTGATCGAACTATAGACCGGGTCAGACAGGTGTGTGCTCGGACACTCACGAGCGTGATGAGCACCCAGCCGGGAACGTCACCGCGGCCCGGTCGATCACCTCGTCGCTCGCCCCGGCGATCTGGGTCATCAGTTGGGAAGCCGATGACGAACACAGCGAATCGGTTCATCAGGTGGTGGAACACGGTGTCTCCTTCTGCGGTGCAATCGGTTTGCGGGGTGATCAGATGGTGAGGCGATCAGACGGTGGCAGGACCAGGCTGAGAGCCCGCGCCGGGTCAGGTCATGGACTCAGGTCGAGGACGGTGAGTGAGGGAAAGACAGCGAAGATGACGGTCACCGGGAGCACGAATACGACCACAGGCACCAACATTCCGATCTCCTTCTTCCCCGACAGCTCGAGCAGACGGCGGCGAGACGATATGTGCGGGTCGAGCCTATGATGACCCAGCATTGGTCATCCATCTTGAGGATCCGACCGAAGCACTCGCTGTAGCGGCAGCCAGGGATGTTGGGAAGCTTGATGAGTATATTGCTTCCGGGCTGGCCTAAGTGACGTCGACGCCGCGGCAGGGTCACCTGCAATGAGTCGGTCACCAGCGACGACGAGGGGCGAAGCCTTCGTTTCACTCTCGATCGTGTGACGTACGGGCGATCTGCGGCATCAAACTGCCTCCTCACCGAACTGCCTCGTGACCTGTGAGTTGCGCGATGCCGCGCTTCGCTGGAAACTGTTTCGCACGGACAGGTCGACATCACACCCAACGCTGATTTGGAGCTGGGCAGTTCTCGGAAACCTACGTATCGTGGGCAACCAAGCGACTACTGGAGTAATTCAGCAACCCCAATAGGTCCGCTCTTGCGAAGACTTCGCGCTGGCGGGTGGCCCCGGTGCCGAATCGCAGCAATCGCCGGATTCCCGCCCGTACACGTACCTTGTCGTCGCTTCGAAGCAGGTCCGGGAGCGCCCGATCGAACATGGTCCACACCGCAGTGGCCGCGGGCACACTATTCTGGGCCTGAGCGTCCATAAGCTTGCCTGCCAATCCGAACCGCGCAGCTTGCCAATGGGCGACGTCGATAAGTTCAGCAGGGACCGCGTTCGCAAGCGGGCTCTCGATCTCGGCGTTAACGAGGGCACGGATGAGCAATGCCAGCGTGAGAGCATCTTCTGCATGAAGTTGTACATCACAGGCTCTGATCTCCACGGTCTGGTGACGTGGCGACAACCGAACCAGCCACCCCACCATGGCCGCATCGTCCACTAGGTTCGAACGTTGAAGTGCTGTGAGGTGACAATCGTAATCGTCGGCGTTGTGAAAATGGGGAGGAGTACCGTAGATCACCCATCGGCGATACTGTATCGATCGCCAGCTTGCGAAACCGCTATCGGCGCCACGCCACAGAGGAGAATTGGCGCTCAGTGCCGTGAGCACAGGCAGCCATCTGCGCATACCGTTGAGCGCGAGCACACCGGATTCCCTGTCAGGGATACCGACGTGGACATGCATGCCATTGATGAACTGCTCAGCCGCAATAGCCGGTGCAAGTGTAGCCATTTCACGGTAGCGTTCACCCTCGCTGATGGCGGGTGGGGCACCCGCGATCTGAGGCGCAGTTCCCAGCGACGTGGCGATGAAGCCAAGCTCATGGGCTGTCCTAGAGAGCTTCTTTCGGAAGTCAAGCAGTGATTCGAAGGCTTCCGAGGCAGTTCTCAGCACCGGAGTGGCAAACTCGATTTGACAGTCGAGCCATTCAGTAGTGACCCGGCCACTGTGCGACGACAGCGCCATCAATGCCTTCTTCTGCTGTTTTGTAGGAGAAGCAGGCAACAAGGTAGAACGGTCAGCGAGGATGAATTCTTCCTCAATACCGAAAGTAGACAACTGGCCTCCTCGGATCCGCACTTTGCTAATAAGAATGGGCCAATCTTGTGTCCAGCGGGGCGAAATGATTCACATTCTGGTGGGAGGTGCACATCCGGAAACCATACCCCCGGGCGCCCTTGGTATTACTAGGTTGAGAGTCTCCATCAAGCCCGGGGCTGAAAGCTTGCTGTAAACAGTGAGGCAACTAGCGCGCTGCTACTCTCCTGAGATCTGTGGCCGTATTCATCGTTTTGTCGCATTCGGCTGGAGTGGCCAGGAGAGCCTGAACCACAGTGCATCGCGGCTAAGTGGAGTCTCTATTGCTTTGGCTGCACGCGATCCCTGTCGAGTCATGCCATCGCTGATCCTGATGCCCCGTCGAGCCTGTGAGGCTCTTACTGACCATCCTCCAACATCAGTAGTAGGCTGGAGGATCGCTACTGGGAAACGACTTCTCGCCCCATTCGTCGACGAGTTCGTCCTAGTGTTCGTGGCTACCGTTGCTGGTTCCCGGCCTTTCAGCATTGTCGTCCCGTGCTTCCTTGGGGACAGCGTTAAGACCGTCGTGGTCCGTGTTCTGCCACGGGTTTCCCTCCCTCGTGTTTTGCCGTCTCCGAGTCTTGTGGTGCAGGAGCTCGGAAATTGGTCAGCTTGTGAGAACCATCGCAAAGGGGCGCTATCCCTGTTTTTCCACACCGGCACAATGCCACCACCTGTCTGTCCGGCTGTTCTGGGGTTCGTCCTGGCGCCTGTGCTATGGAGAATTCGCCTCGCACGAGTAGCGGACCGTCAGGGCATAGCGTGATGGTCACCGGTGTGGTTTGGTTTTTCATGAAGCTTGCCCTCTCCGGAGCTTGCGGACCGAGTTCGCAGCGGTAGGAAGTCTTTTCTCGTAGTATGTGACGCCTTCGCGTGCTTTCAGCAACGGTTATCCATGCGCACAACGCACGCTAGCCGGGAACCTCGGTATGCTCTTGGACCGACGCCGCCCGGGTTCGGCGATAAAAAATGCGAAAAATCCAACAGTAACTAAGAGGACATAGTTCGCTCCCAGAATTGGAGTGGATACCTTTGGCGATGTCATCGTCCCTCTTGCACGTGCCTCAATGAGGTCTGCCCGGTGGTCCATTTTTCGTGCATGTGATCACCGCTGAGGCCATCGGCGAACAAACTGGCCGAGGCACCGAAAATGATGTCGGCGATGAGCCGCGGATCGTCATCGGCAGCTCCTCCGGCAAGGTCTCTGCCAGCAATTTGCTCGTGGACTGCGTCAGCTTCGACGTGTTCATCGAAATACCGGGTGATCTCTTCCCCGTACCCGTGCCTGGTGAATGCTCTCGAGTAATACTTGTTGGGGATCGACGATGTCATTTCGAAGGCTGCGAGATGTCCGATGGTGGCTCCGCGCAGACGTCTGTTGAGACCGAAGAGATTCATGGTGTTCACCGAGTTGAGAATGACGGCCGGCACAACATCGAGATAGGAGTCTGGTCGATCGTCTAAATCGAAATTGCGCAAGGTGCGGGCAAAGATCTCCGCGTGAACACGTTCGGGGTCACCGCCGCCGTACTCATCGGTCTGGATCTCCACTAGCGCCGCTTTCGCCCGCCCTCTCAATCGAGGAATCGCCCAAGTGTGGGGGTCGGCCTCTCGAAGAGTGTAGATGGATCGGTTGATGAGGAACTCGCGAAGCTGTTCGACAGTTGCATGCCGTGCCGCCCACGTAGCCAAAGTCGGTCGAGCCGCATCGGCGGTCATGGAGAACAAAGCCTCGGAGACTTCCTCGCCGTTGACGGGCAGTACGGTGGGGAGCGGGCAGCGCAATCGCAACACCTCCTCGAGTTGGACCTCGATCTGTTTTCGGACGCGGATCAGTTCCGGGTCCCACTCCCAATCACCGTGAACGAAGTCGGCTGGACCGTAGTGCAGGAGGTACAACAGATAAAGCGTCAGCTGCAGATCATCGTCGGTGAGGATGTCCTCGGTAGTCCCAAGGGCTCTTTCAACGGTGTCCGCCAGGACGCTCAACTCGGGACCTGTCCTCTCGGTAGGAGTGGTGAGGACGCGGAGTAAGGCCGCGCTGGCAGGACCACGGGCGCTGGGAGCAGGGTCGTTGATCGAATGTGTCTTCATTGAAATGCCTCCTGATGAAAAACATGATGGCAACTCGTACGTATCATTGGGGCACATTCAGCTGGTTCTGCCCGGCGGCACTCGAGACCTGGTCATCATGAACCATACGGGAAGACACTGCTGCGGTTGAGCGGCAGATTTTTCCCATTTCCATGAATTTGAGAGCGATGGGGCATGTGATGGTGAGCTTCAAGCGGCGACTTTTGACGTCTTCGGCCGCCAGTCGCATAAGTTCTGTGCAGTGGTGGGCTGCTTCCTCGGTCTCGATGGCCTCGCAGTAGATGAGCATGATCTCGCTCTCTTCTGCTTCGAGCTTGTAATGAAGTGCTGCGACGAGCTTGCCGGGAAGGTAGAGATCGTATTTTGACGATTCTTGGTTGTTGAGCATCGTGTACATCGCATCACTCCAATGGTCGGGTGTATCGCGTCTTATGAAAGGTGAGAACAGGTAGGGCTGTCGTGAGGTGTCAATGATGACAGTTGCGGGTTCGGTCACCGTGTGTCTTGGGCCTCTGCATCGTCGTTGTTGTTATTGAAGCCGATGAGTTCGTAGCCCATCTTGGCAAGCTCCTCGTCTTCGGAACCCGGCGGAGTGTCGCCATGGATGGGACGACCTGCAGTTTCGTTGAAGAAGTGGATGCCGATCAGGCCGATGATTCCCGCTGCGACGAGATAGACGGCGGGGAACAGATCGAATCCGGTGGCTTTGATGACGAAGGAATTGACCGCAGCCGTGGTCCCACCGAAGATGGCGGTCGAGATGTTGTAGCCGATGGCAAAGCCCGAGAAGCGAACCTGGGTCGGGAAGATCGCCGGCAGAGTGGCCGAGACGCAGGACTGCATCATCACCTGGAGGAGGGCGATGATGCCCAGACCGAGGAATTGGAGACCGCGCCCCTCCGCCTGCATGAGGAGGAACGCGGGTACAGACAGCACGATGAACCCGATCGCTGACGTGTAGAGCACCGGTTTGCGTCCGATTGAATCTGTCAGTCGCCCCAGGGGGCTGACGAGGACGATCATGGCCGCCAGCAGCCCGACGAGCATGAAGTTGCTCGTGATCTCGGAGTGGCCCAGGATGCTGCTGAGGTAAGTCGGCATGTAGGTCAGGACCATGTACTGACCGACGTTGAGCAGCACGACGAAGGCCATGAGCATGAGGATCTGTTTCTTGTACCCGGTGAACAGCTCCCGGAACGGTTTTCTGTTGGCCTTTTGCTCAGAGGTGGTCTTGGAGAAGGCCTCGGGCTCGTCGAGTTTCATCCGCAGCCAGAGGGCGATGGCACCGAGGGGGAGGGTCAGCAGGAAGGGCAGTCGCCACCAACCGGCTTCCATCCCGTCGCTGCCGACGATGATGAGGAGAAGAGTGCAGACCAGCGCCGCCGAGGCTGTTCCGGCCAGGGTGCCCAGTTCGAGGAACGACCCGCAGAAGCCCCGGCGCTTGTCGGGTGCCGATTCTGCCATGTAGACGGCGGCACCGCCGTACTCACCGCCGGTGGAGAAGCCTTGGACCATGCGGCACAACAGCAATAGGACCGGTGCAAATGCCCCGAGCGTGGAGTAGCTAGGGAGGATACCAATGAGTGTGGTCGGAATCGTCATCATGATGATGGTCAGGACCATCACGTGCTGACGGCCCACCTTGTCTCCCAAGGGCCCGAGAACGAGTCCCCCCAAGGGGCGGAAGACGAACGACAAAGCCAGGGTCGCAAAGGTCAGGGCGACGCCCCATTCGCCGGGGAAGAAGGCGCTAGCGATGTATACCGACACGTAGGAGTACACGCCGTAGTCGAACCACTCGACAGCATTGCCGAGGGCCGATCCGCCGATCGCTCGTTTGAGGGTCCGCTTCTCGCCAGGCGCCATCGTGCTTATGTCGATGCCATCGGGGGTGGGCACCCGATAGTCCTGAGTGTCGTGTGATGCTTCATCTGCCAACGTGTTTCACCTCTTGCAGATTTGTGGTGGTATTCCCAGTGGATATTTTCAGGAACGGCAAGCCTGCGTTGACTGGGTTCTGTAAATCGTTAAGGAAGCTTTGAGCCCACTGGTGGACATCATGGTCTTCGACAGTTCCAGCCATCGCCGCCATTTGATCGTGAGCGTCGTCACCGGTGAGCTTGGCGGCCTCACGTATTCCATTCTTCAGCCCGGAGATGTCATGCGGGTTGACGATGACGGCTCGGTCAAGCTCATCGGCGGCCCCCGCAAATTCTGAGAGAACGAGAGCGCCACCTCGCTCCTGGCGCGCTGTGACGAATTCTTTCGCGACGAGGTTCATTCCATCGCGCAAGGAAGTCACCAGAAGTACGTCCGCGGCGAGGTAGGAGGCGATGGTGGCTTCAAACGAATATGACTGATGAAAATACTGAACTACACCTCGCTCGAGCGTACCGAAGCGGCCATTAATGCGACCGACAAGGCGTTCGACTTCATCACGTAGGTCTTGATATGCCCCGATTCCTTCGCGTGAGGGCACAGCCACTTGAGTCAACATTGTTGTTTCCGGGGCCAGGACTCCGTCTTCGAGGAGCTCTTCGAAGGCCCGGAGGCGTTGCGGGATGCCTTTCGTGTAGTCGAGTCGATCGATACCGAGCATGAGAACCTCGGGGCTACCGAGATCGTGCCGAATCTGTCGGGAGAGTCGAGCAACCGAGTCAGATTCAGCTGCTTCACGAATCGCATCAACATCGACTGAGATGGGATAGGCATCGATGACGTTCGAGACCCGATCGGGGTCGATACCGAGAAACCTTTGACTCGCATCGCGGAAATTCCTCACATCGGACTCGCGTTGGAAACCGATGACATCGGCCCCGAGCAGCCCATCCAAAACAGCCTCGCGCCACGGAAGTTGTCCTACCAGCCCGACTGGGGGAAAGGGAATGTGGTTGAAGAAGCCGATTCGCACATCTCGACGCTGACTGCGGATCATCCGCGGTACGAGCTGCAGTTGATAATCGTGAATCCAGATGGTGGCCCCATATGCCGCTGTTTCAATCGCAGCCTGAGCGAACCTGGCATTGACGGCCTCATAGGTGCGCCACCAGTCCCGCCGGTACTGAGGCGCGACGATGAGATCGTGATAGAGAGGCCAGAGAACAGAGTTGGAGAAACCTTCATAGTATTGGCGATGTTCTGCACAGCTGAGTGGAATGGGGAAAAGGTGCATGCCGTCTGCTGAAAAGGGTTCAATTGTTTCATCGCAGGTCCCCGGCCAGCCGATCCATGCGCCGCTTTCGGCTTTCACAATCGGCGCCAACGCTGAGACGAGGCCTCCCGGTGCTGTGTGCCACGAGTCTCTGCAACGATCCACGGGTAGGCGGTTGGCCATCACGATGAAGGATTGGCCGTCGTGTCTTGGTGGCATTTCAGCATCCTCTCTTTCGTTGAGGCCTCAGCCGGACCTGTCGCGTTAGGCAGTTATCCGGGGGATGGGAACTGATGTCCCATCCCCCAGAACCGACACTGTTAGTGTTTCGGACCGTTTCTAAGCGAGTCAGCGACCCCGCGGGCAGTGTTCTTGACATCGTCGCCGGCTTGTTTTCCTTCAGCCTGGACGACATCGGTTTTTCCTTCGGCTTCAAGACTCCTGTCGCCAGTGGCTTTGCCAGCAGCGGTCTTCGCCTTACCTTTAATTTCTTCTGCTTTATGAGAATTTTCGTTCATTGCTTTTCCTTTCAATTTCACTACATCGGCCAAAAGCGTCCGATGCTACCGGTGAGATCGGCTATGCCTTCGCCGTCCGTGTGCGCCCTGTCAACAGGCCCCACACCAAAAGAACGATGATGGAGCCACCAATGGCACAGAGCCATGTCGATAGCGAGAAGAATGAGCCAACTCCTTCTCCGAAGATCAGTCCGCCCAGCCAGCCGCCGATGAGAGCGCCGACGACACCGAGGATCAGCGTCGCGATCAACCCTCCTCCCTGACGGCCCGGTAAGATCGCTTTGGCGATAGCTCCTGCGATCAGTCCGAGCACCAGGTACGCGATTACACCCATTCAGTTCTCCTTAGTCAGTTGTGACGATTGATCAGTTGGACCAAGCACTTAGGTGTTGATCAGCAACAGGATTTTGCCGTGGTCGAGTTTCTCTTCGAGGTTGCTGGCTTCATCGGAGCTGAAGTCGAACTCTTCGAAAATCGCTCGCAGCTCCTCACCCTTCTTGGTGTATCGGGTTCCGACCAACTCGTTGAGGTCGTCAGGCTCGTTCGCATCAACAGCATCTGCCACGCGCTCGGTGCGATCATCGTCATGTGAGATGACGTACAGATCGTCTTTGGAGATCCCGTTTGATGCCTGGCGCCTGACTTCGGCCATGAGTTCAGTATCGTCTTGGAATTCCTTGACTGCAGGTTTCATGTGTTTCTCCTTAATGTTTACGGCGTAATCAGGCTAGCAGAGGCCGGGTGCCGGCGCGACCATGATTACCCTCATTTAAACCAGCTCGCTTTTGTTGCAGGCCTCTTACTGGTACCGTCGTCCACCATGGCATGTTTACACCGTAAGCGCAACGGAAAGGGGGCTTACGTCTTCGGCACGCAAACGCATAGACTGCTTGTGGGTGCTCAGCAGTTGTTTGCTCGAGCAGGAACAGCGCCACGAAATCGGGCAGGGAGGGATCCATGGCCCAGAAACGCCTCACCAGAGACCACATTGTGCTCACAGCCATCGCTTTCGTCGACGAACATGGTCTCGACGCCCTCACTATGCGTCGTCTCGGCGACGTTCTCGGGGTAGAGGCGATGGCCCTATATCGTCATGTCTCGGGACGTGAAGATCTCCTTGAGGGCGTGGTCGCCAACCTCATTGACAATCTCTTCGAGAATGACCTGATGATCGAGACACCGACGTCATGGGAGGACTACCTCCAGCGCGTCGCCAACTCGACCCTGCAACTAGCCCGCGAACACCCCGAGATCTTCCCGTTGATCGCCACTCAACCTTCAGAGGCTCCATGGTTACGGCCCCCGCTGCGCAGTCTGCGATGGGTCGAAGACTTTCTCTCCACACTGCAACGATTCGGTTTCTCCGATAAAAATGCAGTCAGCGCCTACAAAGCATTCACAAGCTTCCTCATCGGCGATCTTTTGCTGCAGGTTCATTCCACCGGCCTCGACCACGTGATCGGCTTCGATGGCGACGAAGGTGCGCACAAAAAATCCGACTTGTCGGACTACCCAACAGTGACCAGGCTCAGCGCGCTCCTGGGTCAAGATCATTCTCAACGGGAGTTCGACGATGCCCTCGATGATCTCATCGAACGCATCCGCACGACTCTGACCAAATGACCACTTTCGAAACAGCTCGTCCTTCGAGTTGCGGAGGACCATTATGCGCGACACCACATCGCAGGCTCTTCAGGTGTTGCTCGTTGCTGATCCGGGACTGCCCAGTCGGCGAGCTGCTTCCATCCACACGACATTGGAACGCTACTTACGCGAGGCGTATGGGGTCACGACGACACTGCACACTCTCACCGACACGATTCGGCTGACCCCCGAGCGCGAACTGGCCCTGGGCGCGGTTGATGACCTTCGCGATGATTACCCTGACGTCAACATCATCCTGATTCTCACAGAGATACCGCGCCACACCCAGGGCGATCCTCTGATCGCCGAGGTCCATTCCGACCGCAACCTTGCAGTCGTCTCCTGCCCCACACTCGGAGCCTGGGCCACCAAGCGCCGCATCATCAAAGTCATGATGAGCTCGGTCAACAAATTAGTCCCCTGGGACCCCGAAGCCACCACTCGCAAATTTCTGCTCGGGTGGTCCAACTGGTCGAACAATGAAGACTCCCACCATCAGTCCCTGCACGCTCACACCGTCACCGGAGGCCCGCGACTGATTTTAGGAATGACAATTGCCAACGAGCCCTGGCGCACGGCTCCGAAGCTCTCTGGAGCACTCGCGGCAGCCTCGGCTACCGGAGCATTCGGCATCTTCTACAGTTCGATCTGGCAAATGTCGACCTACCTGTCCACCCCTCGGCTACTGTCAATCGGCGCTGTCGCCATCCTCGTCATGGTCGCCTGGTTAATCGTCAGTCACAAACTCTGGGATCGACCGGTCAGTGAACGACTGGCGACGGTGGTCATGTACTACAACCTCTCTACTGTCCTGACACTCCTGACCACCGTCATCGCTCTCTACGCAACTCTGGTCGTCCTTATTCTCTTAGGTGGCCTCGTCGTCATCGATCCCGAATTCATGACCCAACAGATTCAACAGGACTCGTCATTTGCCAACTACCTCGATATCGCATGGCTCAGCGCAGCGATGGGTGTGGTCGCCGGCGGCATCGGGGCCAGCTTCGACACTGATGCCGACGTGCAAAGGCTGACCCATGGTCAGCGGTTGCGGCAACGAGTCTACACAGACAACAGCACAGATTCCGATGATGTTGCCGAAAACAGCTAGCTGAAATCCACCTCACTTCTGGCGAACCTGAACTTCAACGTATAGAGGTAGAAGCAGACGAAATTCAGTATCCGTGCACACATGAGATGCAAGCATTTTCAGAGCCATCGCACCCGAAGGTCTCCCTCACATTAACCACACTCCGAGCTCCGACACACTTGCTTTCCCCAAAGGACGTGACATGGATACACAATTCGACACAACCTCGCCCCGCATCATCACATCGCCACTCGACCCGTGGTGGGACGCGCCTGCCTTCCGGGGTAATCTCACCAAGCTCGTCACGAGCGATGCGCCCACAGGTGAAAAGATCACCGCACTTGCCCGATTTCTTCAACTCACGGGGCAAACATCCCACACCGACCAGTGGGAAAGGCTGCTTCAGATTGCCGCGATCGACACCGGCGTCGCTCGCATGCTTGAACCTCACGTCGATGCTCTCGGCATCCTCGCCGAAGCCGGCCACGAAGCACCTGACCCACATTCCGCCTGGGGAGTGTACGCGGCTGATCTTCCCACACATCGCGTCACTGCGACCGCAGACGGTGCTCAAACCGTCCTTATCGGCGAGAAAGCATGGTGTTCGCTGGCCACGGAACTCTCCCATGCGATCGTCATCGCCAGCGACAGTGACGGCAACCGAGCATGCGCAGTGAATTTGAGAGACCCTCGGGTGCGACCGCAAACAAGCGCCTGGCCGAGTCTCGGCCTGAAAGAGATCCCGAGCGGCTCAGTTGCCTTCGACCGCGCACCGGCGACGAGTGTTGGCCCACCTAATTGGTATCTCGACCGACCCTCTTTCGCGTGGGGCGGAATTCGAGTGGCAGCCTGTTGGTTCGGTGGAGCCTTAGGAATGGCACGGAGTGCTGCCCAAGTCCATCTGAGGCGGACCGGTCCGTCGCCGATGGGCGAAATGCAGCTCGGTCAGCTTGATGCTGAGGTCTTCGCGGTCCGCACCATCTTGTCGCAGGCCGCTACCGCCGCGGATGGAGACCACAAGTTCTCGCGTGCTGAGGCGTGGAGGCTGGCTCTGAGAGTTCGCAACACTGTGTATCGCAGTGTCCAACGTATTCAGCTGCTGAGCAAAGAACTCGCCGGGCCCGCAGCTTTGACGGGTGACGCAGCGTTTGCGAAAGCTGATGCCGATCTCACCGTCTACCTCAGTCAGCATCACGGGCCTCGAGACGAAGCAGCCCTCGGCGAGGACATCAGCAGTGAATCAGGTACCAGTGGGCTTTAGCCACCGAGACCGCAGCGTACAAGAAGAGGCGTGGGTGCAGGCGGGAGTTCTCGAGCTTCCGGTTGTGCCCGACGGTACAGTCATCGAGGGCGGGACCATCATTGTCCTTGCCGCACACCCAGATGATGAGGCCCTCGGTGCCGCTGCCCTGCTGTCTCGTGCCGATGAGTGGAACTGCCAGGTGTCCGTCTTACTCTTCAGCGCAGGCGAGAACTCGCACCCCGATTCGCCGACACATTCCCGTGAAATACTTAAAAGTATTCGCATCAAGGAATTCGATCGTGCGTTGAGCATCCTCAACGAGGCGCACTCGAGCCGCTTTCTCGCTCTACCCGACGGTCAACTGCCCGAATATACAGACCAGATCCAGGACGCGATTCGACAGGAAATTGCGCGATCGCTCGGGCCGGTGACACTGATCGCTCCCTACAGCCTGGACGGGCACTGTGATCACGAGGCAGTGGGCGCTTCGGCCCTGGAAGTCGGGCGATCAAGTCATGCCGTGGTGCTTGAGTATCCCATCTGGTTCTGGCACTGGGCCGCTCCCACAGACTCTCGATGGCGTTCCTGGAACGTCTTACCCGATCCGAGAGGTCTTGACCGAAACGCACTATTGGCTTGTTACCAGTCACAGACACGGCCGCTGTCGGATCACTGTGGGGATGAAGCGATCCTCACCAGCGCCCATTTGGAGCACTTTGCTCGCGGCCGCGATACGTTTGTCATCACGAACTTTAGATCGACGTGGACAGGCACTGGCGAGGATGGAATAGGTCCGGAAGTCAACGACGCGTGTACTGCGTCAACCGTGTTTGATGATGTGCATCAGGAACGCTCGGATCCCTGGAGGGTGTGGGAATCTAAATACGAAATTGACAAACGCGAGACCCTTGTCGCCCAGCTTCCGTCGAACTCGTTCTCCCACATTCTTGAGATCGGATGTTCAGTCGGCGCCTTGACTCGAGATCTCGTAGCCTGCAGTGCCAAAGTGACAGCTGTCGATACCAGCTGCGAGGCGTTGAAAACAGCGAAACATCTGCTGAGAGCCCCCACAACAATCGATTTCGTCCATGCCACTGTCCCATTCGAGTGGCCCGAAGGACATTTCGACTGCGTCGTCCTGTCCGAGACTGGCTTCTACCTGACACATTCACAGCTGCTGCGAACGTTGGAACGAATCGACGGAGCGACCCCATCGCGATTCGTGCTCGTGCTCTGTCATTGGAAGGGTGAAATCAAAGATTGGCCTCTCAGTGCCGATGAAGTCCACGACGCGTGCTTGAGCTACTGGAACCGGCCTCGGATCGAGTTTCGCACCGAGGCCGAATACCGTCTCGATATCGTGACTGTCGACAAAGACGCTGAGGCCCAGCCTGAGAGAGCGACCAGATGATCGTGCACTTGGGCGTGATAATCCCAGCCTATAACGAGGAAGAAGAAATTCTTGGGTGTCTCGACTCGGTGACACGATCGTTTGCGCAGGTGCCCGCAGAGATTGCGCAGTTCTCATATGAGATCCTCGTCGTTGTCGACGCCTGTACCGACGGCACGCTGGGCCTCGTCGAAGGTTTTGCCGGTGAGCATCCACACGTCACGGCACTGACCACGTCGTTCAAGAACGTCGGTCTCGCGCGGAATTTCGCCTGGAACTACTTCATGCAGATGGTCGGGGCCGACTGCAACGCCAAGTTCGACTCGACGTGGATCGCTTTGACTGATGCCGATAGCAGGGTCCCCGACCACTGGGTGGCGACACATATTGGCTTGGCACGAGCAGGAGTGGACTGCCTGGTCGGCACTGTTTCTCCCAGACCTGATACAGGGTCTCCAGAACTCATCGCGAAATGGCACTCCCGCCACGAACTGTTCGAGGATCACCCTCATGTATTCGGTGCGAACTTGGGCCTTCGCGGTTCCTACCTCGAAATCATCGACGGAATACCGCAGCTTGCGCTTGGGGAAGACACGGCAATCGTTGCTGCGGTACTCGAAGCTGGGGGCATTGTGAGACGCACCGATGCGTGCAGAGTTCTCACCTCCGCGCGTCTGGAGGGGCGAGTCCGAGGAGGCTTCAACGCCTATATGCAGAGTCTCTTATGAGACTCCCCACACTGCTCACTGAATAATTCGCGGCACCTGGACTCAAGCCAGACGCTCGGGCCAATGACTCGCCGGGTGCTGCTACTTTCAGTAGTTCCTCTACTGCTGAGGAAATATAGGTGCCCAAAAATTTGGGAGTTCATCTGGTCCAGCGGAGACGATTCCGGCTCGTGATCTGCTCGGCTTGAGTGCCGAGAAGATCACGAGCCGGAATTGCCAGGGCGTGTGTCGCGGTGTGTTTATTCTTCAGCAACTGCAGAGGCGAGGTTGCCCAGGGAAGATTCAAGCGCTTCTTGCCCGATGACGGGGAAGCTGATCTTTTTTAGGATCTCCTTGTCGGTCACAGCGCTCCAGTCGTAGGTGACCTTGACCTCAGTGGCGTCAGGGCCCTGGGGGGTGAGTTCCCAGACCCATTCCCAGCCTGGAGGCTGTTTACCGCTGGGCGCGGTCTTCCATGCCAGAAGCTTATTCTGTTCGAAGCCGATGACGTGATTGTCGGTTTTGTAGTCGCCGCCAAGCTTGTCCCAGTTCATGTTCATGCTGAAGACTTGCCCGACCCCGGTGATGCGGTCAGTCTTGTCATCGGATTGCACCATTCCTGACCCGTCGATCAGGGCGTGGTTCTCCGGGTTAGATAGCACGTCGAAGATTGAGTCGGTCGACGCGTCGAGCGTTCTTGACGCTGTGATCATAGTGTCTGTCATTTCTAGCCTCTTCTGCTCATGGTTCTACTCGGTTGGCGGGCATCGCATCACTGCATCGTCTTCTCGGTGCGCGATGCCCGCCACTGATGTCGCGGTCGACAGCTCAATCAGCCCTAAGCAGTTGTGAGAAACTCGCTGGCAACTGAGACTTGAGGTCGTCGAGTTCGCCGGCGGACACGAACTGTGCCAACGTCGAAAAGACGGCGGCAGCGTGATCGAGTGCCTCCTCGGGCGTCGTGCCTGCCTTTTTGTGTTCGGCAACTCGGCGGAGAAAGTCGTCAAGGTCGTCGACGGTGCCACTATTATCGCTGTTGTCGGTGAGGATGTCTTTGAGCTCCGGCGGCAACTGAGCGGCCAAATCGGAGGCTTCGTTGTTGCCCAGACGTTTTCCCAACTCAGTCAGTACGGTCCGCGTCGCACTCTCGGCTTGCTCATTGGTTTCGAACGTCGTAGCCGTCTGACGTACCTGTGCAATGAGTTCATCATATTTCATTAGCTTCACCTTTCGTTTAGTCCGGCGATGGAGCGCTCTGGTGGCACGAGCGCTCCGTGGAGGAGTATGTCTCGGGTACGGAGCTTTTAGAGACCGGCCGGAGTGAAGTCCGTGCTGCCGACGAACTCGGGGCGCGGCTTCGGTGCGGCGAAAGGTTCGACGCACGTGTTGTCCACCGAGTTGTAGACTATGAAGATGTTCGAACGCGAGTACGGTGTGACGTTGCCGTTCGAGGCGTGCATACAGTTGGAGTCGAACATGACCGCACCGCCAGCGGGGCCTTCGAGGACATCGATGCCGTACTCATCGGCGAAGTTGCTCAGTGTCTGCGGGTCAGGTGTTCCTGCGCCCTGCATGACCAGTGACTTCTTGTAGTTGTCCTCCGGGGTTCCGCCGACACAGCTGATGTAGCGCTGGTGGGAACCGGGCATGATCATCAGCGGCCCATTGAACGAGTAGTTGTCGGTCAGCGACAATGACAGGCTCACTGCACGCGGTTCGGGCATGCCGTCCTCGGCGTGCCAGGTTTCGAAGTCGGAGTGCCAGGAGAACTCCTTGCCCACGAACCCGGGCTTGTAGTTGATGCGGCTCTGGTGGATGTAGACCTCGGACCCCGACAGCTGTTGGGCGCGAGCGATCACCCGGGGATCGTTGGCGATCTTGGCAAAGATCTCATTGCTGCGGTGGATATCGAAGATCGACCTGACTTCGTTAGACTTCGGCTCAACGATAGTAGCGGCGTCGGCCTTGATCGCCAGATCGTTGGCTAGGCGATGAAGCTCGGCTCGGAACGCCTCGAGTTCCTCAGACGAGATGAGCTCGTCGACGGTGAGATACCCTTTGTCCTCGTAGTGTCGCAGGGTCGCCGCATCGAGGGGCCCTTGTTCGGCCGAACCGAAGGCGATCGGACCCCTGCGATCGAGGACTTCAGTTCTCTCGCCGGTGCGAGTGGGATAAAGATCCTGCACTGTTGATGCTGTGGTAGTCATTGTCATCCTTTCTGCCGTGGACTCATTCGAACCAGAGGAAGAGAACTCAGGGGCTCTTATGCCTCCAAATCTGAGGAGCTTAATTCCTTGCTCCCGACAAGAGACTTCTTCCCAGGTGGCCAGAACGATCTCGCCAGTAACAGCTACGCTACCAACCATGTTTACATTGGCAACACCCCTTACGAGTGAAGCCCGTCGACACGCAGGCAAGCAGCGGAGGCCAGAATTTACAGGTCGCGGTGTCCGGAAGCGCCTTATGTCTTAGGTTGTGGCTGTGTGGATGAGTGACCGTGCTCTGCGATGTTCGAGCGACATCGTCGCGACCCGCGAATACAACAAGCACGGCTTCACGGAAGGCCTCGGGGCTCTCTGATTTACCGTTCCCTCTCGGTTGCTTCTTGAGCTGAAGGTTTTCGTGCCTCACATAATGCACAGACGATCTTTGATCAGACAGGCATCGGAGGATTGATCAGTCACTTCTTCACGACTCCAGATGCAACCCGACTTTCATGCGGGAGTACTGTGGGATCTTTCCTCGTCAATACAAATGTCGGAGTAATCTCAGACAATACAATCGCAGTGTTCCCTATGAAATGGAATCGTCGATGTCAGATTTCGAACCGCAGGCCCCATCGGACCCCGCAGCAAGCCCCAGCCCGCAGCAAGAGAAAGGGCGCCGTCGGTCCATGCTGGTCGCGGCCTTCGGCACCATCGTCGAGTGGTACGACTTCTCGATCTTCTTCTATGTCGCCACCATCCTGACCAAAGAGTTCTTCGGCGATCGGCCTGACTCGCTCCTGCTCACCCTTGGCGTCGGAGCCGCCGGGTTCCTGTTCCGACCGCTCGGCGCCATGGTCTTCGGCCACCTCGGCGATAGGGTCGGCCGCAAGTCCGCACTGGTCGTCTCTGCCGTGCTCATGGCCGTCGCGATGCTCGGAATCGCCATCATGCCCGGATATGACACGATCGGCATCTGGGCCGGCATCGGCATGGTCTTCTTCCGCTGCCTGTCCGGATTCTCCGTCGGTGCCGAATACACCGGCATCATGGTCTTCCTGATGGAATCGGCCGGCAGCAAACGCCGCGGGCTCGCAGCCAGCTGGGCTGCGGCCAACAGCGAGGTCGGTGCCCTCCTGGCGGTCGGGTCGGGAGCATTCTTGGCCAGCACCCTGTCCGCCGAGGCGATGAGCACTTGGGGATGGCGCGTCCTGTTCATCCTCGGTGCTCTCCTCGCGGCTCTGATGATCCCGCTGCGTCGGATGATGGAGGAGACCGACACCTTCAAACGCCTGCAGGCAGCGGAGAAGACGAAGCAGGCGCAGAATGCGAAGAGTGACAAGCCTGCGGTCTCACGTGGTCGCTCCCCGCTCCTCATCGCCTTCCTGCAGCAGCCCCGCGCGATTCTCGTCGCGTTCCTCATCTCCTCGATCGGATCGGTCAGCTACTTCCTCAACATCACCTACGTGCCGACCTACATCGAAGAGGTCTCCCAGGTGAAGAACTCCGGGTCACTGGCGTTGGGCACCATCGCCGCCGTCGTGGCGATCGTCATCACGCCGCTGTTCGGCATCGCCTCGGATCGTTTCGGGCGCAAGAAGACTCTGGCGGTGCTCATGGCCGTCTTCATCCTCACCACCATTCCCGCCTACGCGCTGTTGGCCGATGGGAACTCCGGCGTCGCGATCTTCGGCGTGGCGTTCCTCGCGGTGCCGGCCGCCGGATGGAGTGCTGTGGCAGCGGCCATGGTCCCCGAGCAGTTCACCGGCACCAGCCGCTTCTCCGGAATGGCCATCGGGTACAACGTGGCCACGGTCCTCTTCGGCGGACTCTCCCCGCTGATTGCGACCGCACTGATGTCCTCCACCGGTCTGACGCTGGCTCCGGCGATCTATGCGACCGTCATCGTCGTCGTGGCCGGCGTGCCGACGCTGTTCCTGGCACGCAATATGGCGGGTAGGCCCTTGGCAGAAGTCGACCGCGATCGGCATCTTGTGCCGGCCTGAAAATGTCGGCGAAGAATGCTGTCCACGGAATAGTTGAGGACACAGCAGACACCACCGACACAGCATGTCCGCCACTGAGCATCTGCACCAACCTTGCTCACACTATTGCCGCGGCAAGATTCGTTGCCTGTCATGCGAATCGTCTCGCTGCCTGCGCAATGTTGTTGGCCATATTGGGGAAAATGCCCCGGTGGAACGGAGACACCGACGCCCAGTAGAGTCGCCCACGTATCCCTGAAGGGATAAACATGGCTCGCTGTCGGAACGAGCAACCATCTTCATCGTCTGCCATAATGAACTCGAGCCAGGCTTCACCGGACACCTTCATCTCCGCACGCAACAGCAACCGCGAAGGCGGTTCCATTTCCTCGACTCTCCACCAGTCGACCGGATCTCCCACCCTGAGACTGTCGGGAAGGCGGCGACCACGGTTGAGACCAGCACCTCCGACGATTTTGTCTAACTGACCTCGGATCTTCCACGCCAGGGGCCATGAGTACCACCCGTGGTCGCCACCGATGGCGACAACAATCTTCCACAATTGATCGGCACGAAGATCGGAAAAGTAGAATGTGCGATCATCTTCATACATGCGTCGTCCCGCCCACTGCGGATCGTTGGGAAGGGCACTGGCCGCGCGGCTCAGGTCACCGGTATCGGCATCCCAGTTCGTATCGACTGCCCCTTCCTGTTCTCTGCGGAGAGCCAATCTCACAGCTTGTTCGTAGGTGAGAAGTCCGTCTGGTGGGATAGGAATGACCGAGTCAATCGCCCGATTTTGAGTCACCGCATCTTCTTGCAACGATTGCACCAGCGGTAGCGTTAAGTTCAACGGCAAAGGCGTGACCAACCCTACCCAGATTCCTGACAACGTGGGGGCAGGAAGCGGTAGTTTCAACACGTGCCGTGGTTTCAGGCCCGCGATCCGACTAAAAGTCTTCATGCTGTCGGCGTAGGTCAAAACGTCACGTGAACCAATGTCCAAAGACCGATTCACCTCGGCTGTGACATCAACGGCCGATACCAAGTAATAGAGGACATCTCGAATGGAGAGAGGTTCGACTCGATTCGAGACCCAATTCGGTGCCGGCATCCACCGTAGTTCGTCGGCCAAGTGACGAACCATCTCGAACGATGCCGATCCTGATCCAATGATGATCCCGGCTTGGAACACGATCGTGGCAACGGAAGAATCGAGGAGAATCTGGCCCACCTTGGCCCGTGAGCGCATATGGGCAGACAACGAATCCGAGTCCGGGTGAAGTCCGCCCAGATACACGATTCGCCTGACGTCAGCGGACTCTGCGGCGGCGGCGACACGAGTGGCAGCGAGTGCCTCACGAGACTCGAAATCACTCCCGGAATTCATTGAATGAACCAGGTAAAAGACGACGTCGATATCGGCCATGGCTTCGACCAAACCGTGTCCGTCATCGAGATCGACCCGGAAGATCGTGACATCGCTGGCCCAGGGTACTGTCTCGAGCTTGTCGGGAGAGCGTACGACAACACTGACTGTGTGACCGGCCTGTAGAAGCCGCGGAACTAAGCGTCCACCGACGTACCCGGTCGCTCCCAAGACCAAAACCTGACGGGGGTGCTGTGTGTGGGGAATGAACTCGTCTGGCAGTGATTTGTCTCTCACGTTGGGTCTCCCTTCTCGACAATGTGGTCCCAGGTCTTCCAGCGGCCCGCCCGCCGGTGGAAGCGAAATCGTTCAGATCGTGAGTGTCTGACTGTGCGAACGACTTCAGGAGCATACGAATATGCCGCATCAGTATCAGCTAAACCGTGAAGCACGGTGTCGTAGCGTTCAGGGGCCAAATCAATGCGATCACACAAGAGGCGTCGAGCGGCAGGCGTCGGTGAAACACGCTCGACATCGAGAATCATCCGATCATGGGCAGAGAGTTGCTGTGCATCACCAGCAATCATCGGCCCTGCCACCTCGCCTGAGACATACTGAAAGTATAGGTGCATGTCACCCATGGCTGCGCCTCAGTTAGCGGTCCCCTGATGCTGGTTGGTCCCTGCCGAATGTGAAGACACAACAGCGCCATCGATCGGTCGTGCTCGGCATGGCATACTTGCGCCTATGCAACGAGCGGAGCTGAAACGCAAAATAGCATTGCGGCCAGCGCAGATTCTCGATGTGCTCGCCGATAAGGACATTTGGCGTGCAGACGGATCGAGCGTGGAGATCCTGTCGGGCCGAGCCGACGGGCTTCGACTGACGGCCACGATGCCTTTAGCACGCGACCTGCTGCCGGCGGCCGCACAGAGTTTTGTGGGTGCCGATGCCAGAGTTGTCCAACACGTGAGTTCCGAACCTGTCTCCGAGACTGATGATGAAGCGACCGTGGAGATCGAAGCAGAAGTCCCCGGCATTGCCATCGATGTCCATGTGGAGATTTCATTGGTCCGGGACGTCGAGGACTGCACTGACCTTCATGCCCTGATCGAGATTGCGTCTTCGCTACCATTCGTTGGCCGCGCGATCGAATCAGGTGCTCGCCCTCATATCGAGTCGATGATCTCCACAAGGTTTGATCACCTCCCGACTCTCTAGGCCAGCCTCAGATGGGTTGAGTCATGTCACGAGGGATCTGGTGAAATACGTCCCATTCTTTTCGCTTGCCAGGCGAACAACATTCCGGCTTCACATCTCTTCTCCCCCTGTGCTCACGGTGTCCTCACCCCGTCGAGGCTTGGGCAAACAGGCGGAGCGGCATAGCCCGGGACCTTATATCCCCAGGCTGTGTTCAAGCATGAGTACACAGTCACGAAAACCGCGGGAACGAGCTCCCGTGCCTGGAGATGCTGTGCGCACAAGGCCGGCATACAGTCGCCGGCGGGTGAACACACGCTAGGATGAAGTCCCTCGAAAGGAGCCAGCATGAGTACAGAGAAGAAGTTGCGCGATATCGCGGCCAAACTCGATGAGACCACGGAGAAACTGGGCGGCACATCAGACCTCGATGACGGCGCGCAAGTTGGCTACACCGAAGACGCTGTCGAAGACCGGGCGCAGGAAGCCGCCGATGGTGAAGGGGTGACGCTGTATCGCAACCCTGATGGATCGCATACTGCAATTGATCAGACGCACCAGATTGAGCCCGAAGGCCAGTAGTCGCGTAATCAGCACGTGTTAGTCACCAGTATTAGAGACAACGTTGTTTGACCGTTCATCGGCTTCTGTGCCACCACCGCCTTCGACAGCGAAGTCAGCGGCAGCGATGAGCAATATTGCCTGAAAATGAAAAAGCGGTGTGGCTGAGACAGTCGAAGTCTCAGAACCCAGTAGGCACGGCGATAAGAAAGCTCGCTTCTCGAACACCGTTCCTCAGGCGGGGGAATCGAATCGATTCACTGCACGAAATTCCCTTGCTTGCCTGCAAGATGGTTCGCACAGCCGCTAGCCAGGCTAACGAAACATGGTTACTCTCGGAATACGGCATTGTGTTGACTTGCAATCGACGTTCAGCACCGCTTTTAGCCATACGGTTCAATACTCACCCCCGAACAGGAACGGTGTAATCATGATCGAAAAACTCAGCGACATGGGCATCAAGAGCCAGTACGCCTACACAGCAGGCTTCGTCTCCATTGGCGCCTCGCTGGTGTCATGGACAACCAGTCGGGGAAAATCCGGAGACTCCAAAGCCCAGGCAGACAGGTGGGGAATCTTCATCGGACACTGGGCACCAACATTTTTCGCGATCGGGATCGCGTTGCAGCTGACTGAAGAAAACTGATACACCGTGCAGGGTGGAGGGACACCAATGACAGACCCTGAAGCAATCACAGACCCTGGTGTAAAGGCAGACCCGGCAGAACTAGAAAAACTCAGAGACATGATCGCTGAAGCTGAGTTCGCGATGCTCACCACGATCTCACACGACAACAAGCTCGTCAGTCGCCCCATGGCCGTTCAAGAAACTGAGTTCGATGGTGATCTGTGGTTCGTCTTCTCACAGAGCTCATCGCAGGCTGACCAGCTCAGGGAAGAGTCCGAAGCCAATGCATCTTTCCAAACCAAAGGCACATGGGTGTCGGTGGCGGGAACCGGGCGTATCGTCCAGGACCGAGAGAAGCTACTGCAGCTGTGGCGACCGGCACTGTCGGCATGGTTCCCCGATGGCGTGGATACGCCCGGAGTGGCGCTACTCAAGATTGAAGCGGAGTCCGCACAGTATTGGAACAGTGACGGCGGCGCAGTGAGGTACGCGTTCGAAATGGCCAAGGCTCGTGTGAAGGGTCAACAGCCTGATTACGGTGAGTCGAAGAAGCTCGACATCTCGATGCATAGCCGTTCGCTGACCGCCACCTCGCCATGAACGTAGAATTGCTGGCGACGGGACCGGACGAGCGTTGCGGCACGACGACTATGTCTTGGGTTACGGGGCGGTCAGTCAGTTCCCCGGCATCGCCCCTGTTCCCAGGGTGGTTGTGAAGCCGGGGCTAATGGAGAAGACCTTGGTGGATCTGGGCGTCTCGGCTTCCTTCTACAGTGACCGAGCCGCGACACTTAGTCGTTTCACAGTTCCCGCTGGCAGGAACACGAGACTTGTCCGACTGTCCCGAGGCAACTCGCTGACGAACTGCGCCAAGACGGTCTCATTCGTATTCGCGAATCCATGTGTTCAGACACCCGCATGCTTCCTCGCGTGAGTGGAAGAAATCGATGCACGCAATATCCGGGCATCCACACGAATCGCCTTGCCACGCCTCCCCTGGAAACCACCGGTCGATCCAGTGGCTCCAGCTGATCCCTGCACCATGCAGTCGCTGCAATGCTTGCTCGGAAACGGGCCCTGAAGCAGCTGACAATGGCCGCCTCGGTTCACGTTCCTGGCCGGTTGAACTGTTCTCACGCAGTGAAATCACTTGGTTCCTCCTTCATTGGAGTTTCAATGAACGCGAGACCTACGTGTGCAGGCAGAACAAACTATCGGCTTCAATTCGCTGTACCTATACAGCGACACGGGCCTATTCTCTTAAGGGAACACTATTGTGCCACTCCTGGTGTGCGTCGGCAAGCAATTTCGTCCTAAAACTCATGATCATCAAGGGCTCGCGTAACTTGCAAGTGTCTCGTTTATCCACCGGGGTCCGGGCAGTCAAGGCCTCCACATTCATCGTTGGATTCGTGCCTGCATCGCGCGACTTTCGTGACGGTCAGCGACGTCGCATCTGGCGGCCACTCCCCGACTGCGCTGTGTCTGGGTGAATCAAACACACATGTTCATTTACCACGCTTTGCGCTTCATTAGAAGGGGATTGTGGCTACCGTGGACTACCCCTAACGTGATAAATAGATCATCCGGGTTTCGAGAACTTCTCTCACGGATGAATCCGAGTGCATCATACGGTCAACAAATCAACATCAATGCATCGGAGGTTCGATGAGTACCAACGCTTCAATTCCGAAACACCCAAAATGAAACGAATCGCCAGCACAAATCGCGGCGCTTCTCTACGGAGTTGTTTTCCTCATCGTAGGAATGGCCGGGTTCATCCCTGGCTTGACGGCGGATGTCGAATCGATGAGTTTCGGCGGCCACCATTCCGAAGCAATGCTGCTGGGCATCTTCCAAGTCTCGATTCTGCACAACATCGTCCACCTGCTCTACGGCATTCTCGGCTTGCTGTTATCACGCCGGTACGGGGCTGCTCGTGCGTACCTGCTCGTCGGCGGTCTGATCTATCTCGTCCTCTGGATCTACGGACTCGCCGTGAACAAAGAGTCCGTGGCCAACTTCGTACCCTTGAACTCCGCTGACGACTGGCTCCATCTCGCCCTCGGCGTCACCATGGTCGGGTTGGCCATCCTCTTCTCCCGCCATCGCAACGTGAAACCGGCGGGCACCACGCGCTGAAGCGCGGGCCACCGTTGCCACGTCACTGAATCAAGGAGAAAGGATTTCCGGTGCACTGCCAGACTAGCTGTCACCAAGCCCTGCATCAGTCCCCCACTGAGTCTCCCGTAGGGAACTTTGGCAACGGTAGCCGAGAAGTGAGAATCAGCCGGGGTCCGTTACTGGGAGAATCAGCGCTTCCGGTCGGCGGTGCTGTCATATGTCCCTCCCCCTGTATTTGATGACCTGCTTGGTTCTCATCGAGAGTAGACGAACCCACTGACTCCGACAGGTCAGTAGCTCTCTGTAGAGTGCTAAGGAAATTGCCTGATAAGAGCGGAGACAAGTCGAGCCCAAGCCTACGGTCGTCTGATTTGGCGAGGTTCTATCTCGCCAATGCGCCCTCCCCCGTCGCGTTCCTCGACGAGTCGATGCGAGAGCAACCAGGGTCGGGTGAGGAGTCGGCTTCTCCGGTGAAACACGAGTCTCCTCATGAGCGTGGGCCTCAGGTAGACAAAAGTGACATTGCACCGCCATCAGTGTGATTGCGGAGTGCTAGCGGTTAGCTATCAAGGATGGCACTGTGAGTGATGAGGATTGGGGTACGGCGACGTGGCGGTACTGGCAGGAGATCAACAATGTTCTCCCCGCTCGTGCCTCATTTCAGAACCGGCCACCTGTTTCTGTCCGTGCCAGGATCGCTTGGGAGCGTGACGGGATCGAGGGCGTGGACGGAGTCGCTACGCGGCTAGGGTTCGATGGTGCTATCTATGTTGAGTTCAAGGATAGTCGGTGCTCGACGTTGGGTATATGGCTATCCCCTGAGGATGTGTGGTGGCAGGGGAAGTGTCTGTCTTAACGGCGCCTCTCGCCTTATTGGTCGGTATGCGAAGTGGGGGTTGAGCGTCGTCGTTTCCATCGCACCTCGCCGGTGGCCTCCTCGGCAGCTCCTACTGCGTCTCGTGCTGCGGAGAGGAACCGTGAGGCGGCGAGGAGTTGTGCGGCCGCGTCTTCAACAGCGGTGTCGGCTCCGACGTCGGCGGCGTAGTCATTGCCTCTGATAGACCGGTTGTACCACCAGCTCAGTTGGGCCGAGACTTGCTTGAGTGAGTCAATGGCCGTTCGTAGATCCGGCAGCAGTGCTTGAGTATCAGCGGGGTGAGATCTGATTAGTTCGATCTCTGATAGGGCTCTCGCGGCTTGTGCGAGCTCGGCGGTAAGGTCTGTTTGCTGGCTGTTTGGTTCGCGGTTCACGTTGCCGTCTTTCTGAGTGCGTCGCGGTAGTCGGGGTTTTGCGGTCGAGAACGCGAAACGGGCCAAATCTGAGGATCGTAAAAGCTCTGCTACTTGAGGACGAGGTGAGCGCGTGGGAGGCATTCTTCGGGGACTCATAGAGGATCGTTGAGTGCTTGTATGGCTCGTCGCTGGTTGCTTTTCGCCTCTTGCTGTTCCTCCGCGGTCGCCGGCCAGTCTTTCAGAGCTCCGACGACGGTTGTCTCGTTTGCGAAGGTCTCGACTGGTCGACCAAGCTCATGTGCAACCATGCGTATGAGCTTGCGCCATTCGTCCGCTGCTATCTCCTCCTCGCTGAGGTAGATAGTAATGCCTCCCATGGTTGCGAAGCTCTCCTCGATGCGTGTCTGCGCGCGAGTGAGGGGCGTGTCGATGTGTCCGGGGTTCATTTCAGGAGCTATTTCTTCAATCTAGATGCCGGCCCAGTCAAAGATAAGGGGGATGAAGATCATAAGAAAGACGAGAAAGATGAGAATTCGGAAGATTCGTCGCATCATGGTCCCCCTTGGATCATTGGCAAGCCTACGTTCTCTCGCGCGTTGGACCAGAAGTGCCAGACTAGAGGGTCACTGTCCCCTTCGCTAGGGTTCTCTACGCCAGGGGCGTCTAAGGTGCCAGTGGTGATGTTGGTGTCAACGGTAACTGTGACGAGGCCGGAGAGTCCGGGATGCTTCTCAGCTTCGGCTTGGACCGCTGCTGTGAATCGTTCAGCGTAGGCACTATAGGCCTCGACGTATTGATGAGAGATCTCCGTTGCCAGATCGTCGTCGTCCCTCGCCTCGTACACGGCGTCATCATAGGACCTGGGGCCACCAGGAGAGCCTTCTTCGACTAGAACGAGTTCCGCGACGTTGAGGGTGACCTGGATGGGCTCGGTCCGGTATTGGGCGAGGTCGAACATGGGGGGTGCCCCTATATTTATTGGTAGGCCCCGAACAGGGCCTGGTCGCTGGTCCTGGTATGGCTGATTTGCCCTGTCATTGATGATCCGGGGGGTGGTGCCGCCAGGAATCCAGGACGCGCGTTGACTGCTGATAGGGGCTCGGCCCAGTTGTACTGAGGTCTCGTCGTAACGTGGGTGCCAGCATCGGGTGTCATGACAACCAACGGCCACTGGTTTGGATGGTCGAGGAGGACTGTCATGAACAACGAATACGACGTGTGGTTAGGCCTCGACGTCGGCAAAACAAGTCACCATGGGTGCGGACTAGATCCGACCGGTGAGCGAGTCTTCGATCACGAACTCCCGCAAGACGAGACTGCGCTACGGGACGTGATCACGACCTTGCAACACGACTGCGGTCGAGTGCTCGTCATCGTCGATCAGCCCAACACAATCGGGGCACTGCCCGTCGCGGTTGCCAGAGATTGTGGCGCCGATATTGCCTACCTTCCGGGGTTGGCAATGCGCAAGGCTGCCGACCTGTACCCGGGGCAGACGAAGACTGATGCCCGGGATGCGTTCATCATTGCCGACACCGCCAGAACTATGCCGCACAC
>NZ_VLTK01000023.1 GCF_007558825.1 Brevibacterium aurantiacum | reverse complement strand
CTCGATCCCCCGACCTCACGATTCTAATTTGATTCGAACACAGGATATCTGAGGACGGCAGAAAACGACAGGATCTTTGCTTCTCACCTGGGGCGATACTGAGACGATGGCGCGGTGCCCTGACTTGTCGCGGAACGCCGAACACGGCCCAAAACGCATCGTAAGCGCATCATTGTTTACCCAGCCTCGCCGCGTAGCTAGATGCACCAATCACGAGTCGAACGCCTTGACTATCGAGTTCTCGAGCTCTCGCAGGGGCGACTCCATGGATTCGATTTCGCCCAGCAATGTTCTCAGCTGACGGGTTCCCTCCGACATTTGGAGAATCCTCGCGATCCGTTCAATCTGGTGGCCGATGATGGATCGAACTTCCTGCGCGTTCTCCCGTATGGACGGGTCAGCATTTCCCATTTCCACGCGGTATAGCGCCGCTCGGACTTTTTGGTCCTCCGCAATCAAAGCGTCGGCCATTTCCGTAGGCGTGGGCAGTGAATATTCGCTACCAGCATTGTCGTCGCGCTCGACGCTCAGCTCCCAAATCCAGAAACTTGCATGCTCAATCAAGGCTCTGGCGGACTCACAGGCCGACACCGCAGTGTCGTGCGTCGATCGAATCGCTTCCAATCTTCTGTGTTTATCACTATTGCGCAGGGTCCAGATGATGCCTACCAGGCCACACCCGCCAGTAATCACAGCAGTCAGCACGCCGACAAACACTGCAACCAAAATTTCACTACTCATGACTTGAGTATGCCAGCAACCCTCCCTTATCTCCGTAGCCTCCCCGGCCACCACACATCGTCCGGTCGCAACCACACGCCCAGCGTCGAGCATCGGCGATCCTTGAGCTCAACGAAGATCGCGCCGTCGAACCCTTGCCGTGTAGCCACGCCATCGACGCCCTCCACGCCGTCGCGCTCCCACTCAACACGGGCGCGCACCGGCAAGGGCGGACGGTCCTGGTACGAGCCGCGGGCGCTGGCAGCGTTGCGGATCTCCTGCCAGTAACGCCAGGTTGCAGTGCCGTAGTCCTCGGATTCGGTCATGAGTTCTATTATGCTACCCGCTTAGTATCGAGTGCATAACGAAGCCTGCGCACGCATGAGAAGTCTCGGGTCTGGCCGTAGTTGCGGCCTAGCATTTGTTCGTGCGTGAAATTTTGCAGGAAACACCATGAGTCAGGCCATGCAGACCTCCGGTGGCCTACGGGACTTCAGGATCGCTGAGTCTCTCGTTGGTGACACGCGCCATTTCGTAAATGACTCAGTGACGTGGGAAGCATCTCCACCAGCAAAACGTGTATGCGTTCTGCAAGTGCAAGGGGCTCCTGTTGGGACGCGGGTCATGATGGTCGTCCTCGAGCACAAACTCAGTGAGCCCAAAGTGAGCTTCATCCACCCAGACGGATGGGTCCGGCGCCTATGCCTCAACACCAAGCATGAAGACTTAGGCGGAACTCACAAGCATCACATCATTAACGGCGACATCGAGAGTGCCTATACGCCCACTGACATTCCTCAGGTGCCCCTCTCGCGCTATGTCAGTGCCGGGGTTCATCGTGAGATAATGGAGGCGTTCCTGAATGAGTGCAACATCAGACTAGGCCCCAATTATCGGTGGTCGGACCCGTACCCGAAAGGAGGAAGTCATGAATGAACAATCCATCAAGGCAGCCCTCCTTCGTTGCGTAAACGATAAGACCGACGTGCACGATTACGACGGTGACTTCCTTGTCGACATGCCATTCAAGAGAGTGGACGGAGACGCTGTCCGGCTTTTGGTCGAGTGGCAAAACGGCCAGTACCGAATCTCGGATCGCGGCGATGGGCTTGAGAGCGTTCTGGATGCAGGCATTAACGTGGACTCGGGGATAGCCAGATCTACAATCGGCGACATCAGAAGATCAGTGCGTATCGATGGTCTTGCTGCCGGTGATTATGAACTTAGCGCGCTGGTCCCTGAGGAGCGCATCGGTTGCATGCTAAACGATATCGCTATCGCATCGATCCGTATTGAAGGCCTGACCGTTCTTGCTCAGTCTCGGCCTCCACGAAACTTCGCCAGCTCTGTCGGCGAGACTCTTAAAAGGCTATTCGGACCAGTTGGCGCAGTTAAGTTCCGTGCTCCTATGCCTCAAACAGGAAACCGAACACGAAGGGTTACGGCATCTATTGAGGTGTCGGGCAAGACTGTCTTTGTGCAGGCGGTAGGCAGGTCCGACATCGAGGGATCAGTCGCCAAGTGCTTTTATGCCTTCAACAGATCCATGGCGCCCAAGCTGCGGCGAGTTTCCGCTCTGCAGGGGTTCGAGGGCGACTGGGACGAGGAGCAAGTGCACGACCTAAGCGAAGTCTCAAAGGTGGTTTTCCCAGAGGAATCATCACAGGAGTTCGGCATGGCTGTTAATGACGCTCTTGAACCCACACTTAGCTGATCGAAAGTCACGTCGGACGGCTTTCGTTATGGAAAACGGCCCCGACCCCACCGAAAGGTGAGGCCGGGGCCGTGTTGTGTTTGCGTGCGTTAACCTATTGCCATGCCCTCAATGCAGAGTCCAGCATGAGCGTGTGCGCGGTCGTATGGTGTGACCGTGCCGCGGTGGCACGGGGCCTGTGCATGCGCTGCTATGCGAGGTACAGGCGCGGCCTTGGCCCGAACGAGACGCGGCAGTACACGACGCGGGAGACCAAGGAACGTGTGCGCTACAAGGTCACGACAAGGCGTGAAGCGGGTGAGTCCATTGCCGACATCGCGTCGTCGGTGGGCGTCAACGAGTCGACGTTGGGCAAGTGGTTCCGGGAATGGGGCGTGCAGCCGGCGGCCGGTAAGTACGGGCGATCGTTGGCGCCGAACAGGTGGAAGCCGTGGACGCGTGAAGATGCTGTGGTCGCGTACACGCGCACTGACCTGTCGATCGCGGAGCGTGCCGATCTCCTGGGCCGCTCATACACGGCGGTTGCGGGGTTCGTACGAGACTACCGGCAACGCGACTCTGATCCGTTCGGGATCAAATAGAGACGACGAAACGGCCCCGACTCCGCTCTAGTGGCGGGCCGGGGCCGCATCGCGATACGCATCAGCTGACTGTGTATGTTACATTCGTACCGTTTTTCCTCCAACCGCAGTCCAGGGTGAGGCGGACATGTGTTTTCGGGCCGGTGAACTTGTATGAAGCAACCGCATCTTTACCTATGAAGCAGTCACGCGAATAGGTAAGTGTTCCAGTCCCTGTGCACCAGTGAGTGATGTAGGTGTGATTCTTCGAGTCGGAGACATTGTTACAGGTGATGTTCGCCGCCGAGGCCGGGGAGCCTCCTAGCATAAGACCCGCAGCGACGAGCAAACCTGCCGAGGCCGTAGCAGCGATTTTTCGTATTGATCTACGCATAGCTGAACTCTGCCTTTCCGAATCCCATGGCTCCACCGACGCGGAATTGTTTGTTGCCACCACGCTCGTACCATGTCCATTGGCGGGACTTGCCGAACTTGTAGGTCAAAGTCACTTGCCCGGTACCTTGACAACTGGTTGTGATCAGCGTGTCAAAGCCGTCACGTGAGATAGTAGGTGCTTTGCATGCCGCTTTCGCTGATGCTGGCGCTTCCGCCATGACAGTGACAGGTGCTGCGAGAAGTGTTGCTGCAGCGGCGGCCGTGATGACGCGTTTCATTGGCAACTTCGATCGTGCTGGGTTGGCTTTCAATCTGATCACCGACAATCTAGGTTGTACGTGCAGTTGCACTTTGTAACATACGCCACTCATATCAGTTCGAAACTAATGTTGTCGTTTTCTCATTGACTGCCAAGGATGGCTTCGAAACAGATGTTCGAAAACGACGAATCGGCCCCGTCCTCACCGTGATGGCCGACCGCGCCGGCCAAACGATATCTGGCATTGACAAGAACACCACAGGTGCTATCGCTATAGTCGGTAAACTACCCAATTGCAGGAGGCGAATCATGGAACTGACCCAGACCAGCCAAGACGAGTGCACTCTCCGCAACGACGATAATGCTGTCGTCTATCACGTTGCGATCACCGGAGACGCAAACAAGGACATCAACGTCCCTGAGCTTCAACCGGCCCAAGACATACAATTCGAGCTCGCCCCGCCTGCCCAACGTCGCACAGGAGAGTTGCGAATCATGTGGGAGACACATCTCGGAGAAAAGCAGGTCCTCACTCAGTCGCTTCACTGAATGAACGAGGATTCACCTCGTCGAGCTCGTTACATGCTGGACTTTGGGCCATGGTCTAAACTGCTTTGTGTGTTTTTGCGAGCGTGCATTCGCCGTTCGCCGTCGTATAGGAAGGTCCATCGTGGGACTATCACTACCGCACGTCACTATTCTGCTTCTCGTGGGTCTCGTCATCGTCGCCATAGTCGCATCCGCAATCGCTTTAGTTGTGACCCTCGTTCGACGAAGGCAAGCTCCAGAAACTGCAGCCGCCGCCCCGCTCGAGCAAGTCGAACGCCTCGCAGATTTGCGTGACCGGGCGCTGATCAGTCCTAGCGAATTTGAGCGGCTGAAAGGCGACGTCACCAAGGCCTAACTGACCTCTCAACGACGAGCAGCCCCCACCGCCGTAGCAGTGGGGGCCTTGTCGTGTCCGAGGCTAGTGCTTCGGTTCATAGTCGTCGGGGACAGGTGACGAGTCGACGTACTTGCCGGACTTTGCCGGGACGAAGTAAGCGAGCGCTCCGACGAGGATGGTGACGACAGCGGCTCCGATGTACTCGGGGATCTCGAGTCCGTTCTTGGCCGCGATCCAGATGCCGACTGTGACGAGTGCGCCGGCGATCACCTGCAGGTCTGTCTTCTTGGATGGTTTGGTGTCCATGCTGTTCTCTCTTTCGTTCGGTTACCAGATTTTGCCGGCGTTGAGATTGCGCTGCAGCTGTTTGACCATGGCGGACGGGTTCGACACCACACCATCCACGCCCGTTCCGAGCTTGCGCTGCAGCTGCTTGATCGTGTTCGGGCCAATCCGGCCATCGTCGTCCACCCCGAGCTTCTGCTGTAGGGCTTCGACGACATTCGACGAGCGCGGGTTCTTCGTCCACTCCCAGCCGGACAGCAAGCCCGGGTTCTCGGACTTGTACGCGATCGGCTGGTAACTGACCTGGCCGTCGACCGGGGTGCCAAGTTCCTCCTGCACGCGGCGTGTGGTGGCACGTCCCCATTTGCCGTCGACCGTGAGCTCGTCGGCCTTCGGCTTCGGTTTGGGTTTCGGCTTGGTCTTCTTGAGCTTCGGCTTACCCGCCTTCTCCCAGGCCGCGACCGTTTTCTCTCCGACGAGCCCGTCATCGTCGACGCCGAGCTGGCGCTGCAGGGCCTTCGTGTCTTCCTCTGTGCCTGGACCGAAGTACCCGTCAGCGGCCTTCTCGTCATAGCCGAGCGCATCTGTCTGCCAGTCCTCGACACGGGTGCGACCGTCACCGTCCTTGTCGTACATGCCCAGCGGCGCATCGGGGCCGACGACGGTGTATTCGCTGGATGACCCACCACCGGACTTGACTGCGTCGGCGCCGAGAATGCGTTTCATCGGCAGGTCGCCGGGATCACCGTGCGTATTCTCCGGTGCGTGCTGGTGTCCCAGGATCCCCTTGTATCGGGCCCATTCGCTGTTGGACATGCGCACGGACGAGTTTCCGTAGGAGCTCGGATATTCCTTCCACGTCACGGAAGTCTTGAGCGCGATGCCCGTCGCGTCGTGGATCTTTTCAAGCAGCCACTTAAGCCGGCTCGCCATGGCATCGGACATGTCGGGAAGATACGGGTAGCCGTACTTGCGGGAGAATGACGCATCACAGGTGCCGATGATCTCGATCTGGACCACGCCGTCGCGGTTGGTCTGCACGCCACTGGACGAGTTGCGCAGTGCACGAGCGGCTCGGTTCATCGGGGAATGCTGGCGGACCTCACCGTTTTCAAGGTCAATCGTGAAATGGGGTGCGGACGCGCCACCGCCGTATCCGGGGAAGCTGCCCGTCTCGGTGGAGTGGAGGAGGATCTTGTCGGGGCTGGAGGTGAAACTTCCGCCGTCGCGTCCCCAGGATTGGCGCTTAACGCCTGAGAGCCAAGTGGCCATGATGTGTATCTCCGTTCGTGAATGACGAAAGCCCCGGCAGGAGTGTCCTGTCGGGGCTGATGGTGGGTTTAGCTGGGAGGTGATCCCGCTTATGGTGCGGTTGTGGGATTACTGGTCGGTGCCGACTGTGCTCTGCAAGGGCCTGCCACAGTGACGTCGGTGCCGTCGGTGAACTCGAACAGCCAGTCGCCATCGGCGGTGCAGGTGACGTCAGAGATGCCGCGGCCGGCACTGCCTTTCTCGCCTTTGTCGCCGCGAGGCCCGGGCGGTCCAGTCACTGACTCGCCCTTGTCCCCCTTCTCACCCTTTTCGCCTTTCGCGCCAGGTGGACCGACGACGGTGGATCCGTCTTCACCGGGTACTCCAGGTTTGCCGGGTTCGCCGACGGGGCCGGGAATCTCCGAGTCTTCACCCGGTGCGCCCTGGTCGCCTGGCTCTCCTGTCTCACCGGTTGGTCCGGGAACTTCGGAGTCTTGGCCGTCTTCCCCTGGCTCCCCAGCGGGGCCGGGGACCGTTGAACGAGGACCGGGTACGCCTTGCCGACCGCGTGGACCTGCTGGTCCAGCTTCTGGTTCGTCGACGTTCTTCTTCACCTGCTGGGCCTTGGTGCAGATGTCGCGCCCGTCGACCTTCACCGCCCCGTCTTCGCAAGCCGTGGCGACCTGATCGGCTAGGGCGTTCGCGCTCGTAGTAGCCTCGTCGGCTTCTTGCTTGGACATGTTGATCGACCAGAGCGTCCAGATGATGCAGGCGATCGCGACGAGGAGCATGACCGTGTTGAACCACCGGGGTGGGAACTCGCGGCCCCGGCGATCATCATGCCGTCTCATGATGCTTTGCCTTCCCTGCACCGACACTGACCGAGCAAGGCCTCGGCGTGAACGCGCCTGGCCCGTTCCTCAATGAGCTCGCTCCGCAATACCGCGTTGTCGGCCCGCAGGGCTGCGTTATCGGCTTGCTCGCGGTCAATGTCTTCACGCAGTTCGGCGCGGCGTTCGGCGTCGAACTTGCGGGATTGGATGGCCCACCACACGGCAGCCGCGGCGAGTCCACCTGGCCCGCCGTAGGTGGTGAGGAAAGACGGTATATCCACGACATGCTTCCTCCCTTATCCTGCGGTGGGTGCGGATTCTTCTGCGGGTTGGCCGTTCTCGCGCTTCTGCAGTTCGGCTCGAAGACGTGCGTTCTCGATCTTCAACTGCAGGTTCTCGTTGGCGTATTCGACGAGGACGGTGACTTCGGGTGACTGTTCGGGGTTCATGCTGTTTCTCCAAGTTTCGTTTCGAGAGCGTCCACGCGGTCACGCAGACGCCGGATGATAGGAATGAGGGCAGGGCCGATGCGGTCGTACATGACGGCTTCTGGTTCGCCATCGTCGAACTGGACGAATAAGTCGAGTCCGGCCTCGATCATGTCTTCTGCTACAACGCCAGGGATTCTCTCAAGTCCACCCATACCTTCCGTGAGATCGTCGGGAGTCTCGCCATTGGCGATTGCGGTCTGGTGATCAGCGATCATTTCTGCCCGGCTTCGGTCGACCCATGTCTTCGCTTCCACGGACAGCAACTTGTCTTCGAAGGACTCCACCGTGGATTCGATGGGTTCTTCGATCAGCTTGTACTTCCGTGCCGACGACATGAGAACAACGTCTCCGTCGCGGCCAATGGAGACTGCGCTCGAACTCGACCGAATCCCCGGCATGTAGACCTTCTCCGACGAGACGATACTCACGCCGTGCCCGCGCAGAAATAGGGTGCGACTTCCGGCAGTCAGCGTGGTGTCAGAAGTATTACCCCACAGTCGAGACACCACAGCCCCAGTCGAATCAAACGCACCCAGGAATATGTCACGATCCTGCAATGACATTGACGCATATCCGCCATTGGTCGGATGCTTGTAGCCGATCCATGCCTGCCCGGTAGTTCCGGAGCCGCGATTGAAATACATGTATGGCGCATCATTGAGTAGCGATCCGACCCTCATGAGGTTACCCGGCACGTCGGCAATGACTCCCCAGCGATTGTCTCCGCTGGCTTGCCACGCTTCCAGGTTGAAACCCTTGCCTTCCTCGGTGAGGTTAAGGAAGGAGTTTCCCCCAGATACTCCTGGCCCCTGGACTAGTGTTTCCATGGTCCCAGCGGACCCCGCACGCTCGCCGTACCTGATTCCAGGCGGGAAGGCATATATATGCGAGTCCGACCACTGGATGCCAGGTCCGCCCAGGTAGTCGTAGCCGACTTCGATGGTGGTTCCGCCCCTGGTCTGCATGAGGTTGCCGAACATTTCGACCGACCCGTCGCTCGTGTCCGTAGTGAACACGACAGCATTGTCGGACCTGTACGCCTTCAAGCCCTCCGTGGTCAACTCCACGCGAGCGCCCGATGCCGCGGTGCGGATCCGGGCACCAGTAATCAGCTTGCCGTCGATCGCGCCACCACGGATCTTGTCCGCCGTGATCGCATTCGCACTGATATGGTCAGCCTCAATCGCGAGAGCTGCGATCTTTCCCGCGGTAATGGCTTGAGCGAGGATCTTGCCGGTGGTGATTGCGCCGTCCTCGATGAGGGTGGCGCCGACCCGCTTGTAGAGCTTGACACCGGCCAGGTAAGGCGTGGCGTCTCGCGTCGCGCCCGCTGAATGGTTGAAATACACGGATGCAAACTTGGCTTCTCGCGTGCCTGTTCCGCCTACCTTGAGGGTGGAGATAACCTTCGTCCAGGTTGTAGGCACAGTCCACCTGCTGATCGGGTATGACGCACCGCCTGCCCCACCTTCAACTGCCTGCCACGTGGTTCCGCTTGCGGTGGATAGGTGCGCTCCGTCCTGATCGCGGATCTCCACGAACATGACTGAGTTCGCCTTATCGTTCTTCACCCAGCACTCGAAGACTAGGGTGTCACCCGACTGGATGGGGTAGCTGCCCCAGCCTGACCATGAGACGGTGCCCACGCCGGCACTGTAAAAGACGTTCGGAACGCCGGGGGTATTCGAGGGTGGGCCATTGCTTGTTCGATACGTCGGAGATTCCGGCCAGCCCTCTGCGCTACCGAGCGAGAGGTCGCCGTTGGGGACCATGTTCCGGTCCCCACCAATCAGGAGTTTGTCGCCGTAGATGGACCTCGCCTTGATCCTTGCACCGTCCATCTCGCCGAAAATAATCGTACCCGCGTTGATCGAGCCGATGATTCCCGACTCGGCGGTGATAGCACCGACTGCGATCTTGTCAGTCGTGATCGCCTTGTCGCCAATGCCGTTGGCCGTCACTGCCTGAGTGACAGTCAAATCAGAAATCTCGACCCAGGCACCGGAAGCGTAAGGGAGTGTCACCCGGATGCCGAAAGCAATCTGCTCGGCGACCCCCAGCGCGAGGTACTGCCCGAGGATGCCTCGCGCTGTCGTGCCGAGATCCGCGACGTGATGTGTCGCGCCCGTAAACCCACCCGTCCCTGCCTCGACCGTGGCAGCATAGGCGACCGCGAGGGGGGTGGAAATAGCCCCGCCACCCACGAGGAGGATCGACTCCACGACCGGCGTTCCGCCCGGCGAGTGAATGTAGAGAGTGGTGTCGGCGACAAGGCTGAGGCCGACCTTCGTTGCCTCGGTCCCGTCGAATGTCATGTCGAAGGTCGAGGCATCAACCCCACCCACGGCAGGAATAGCGAACGTCATGTCACCAGTAGCGACCGCCCCGCCGTAGGTCCAGCGGGCGTTTCTCGTTGCGTCCTTGGCGAACTCAGCATCAGAGGTTACGGCCTTCGAGAGGCTTACCCCGTCACCAATGGTGGACAGCGACTCGCCCGCACCGGGACTCGCGAACGACGATGCAACCGTGATCCACGCGCCATCCTGATAGATGTACGGCGTGTTCTTGTCCGAGCTGTCGAACCACAGGTCACCCTCCGACGACTCAGTGTCGGTAGGTATGGTGTCGCGGTAGAAGTTCTTCGTGCCGTCGGCGTCGATGACTATATCGTCGATGGTTTGGTTCAGATCCGCCACAGCATCGTCGATTTTGTCGTCGATAGTGCTGAGCTCGCCGCGGATCGACTCATCGTCGACGAGCTTCCGCGGCGTCACCGCCTGAGCCGGGGTCATGGCGGACTCATTGCCCACATGGTCGACAGCCGACACGGCAACCCACACAGGAACGTCGGGTGCCATGCTTCCCGAGTTCCATGATCCAGGTTGTGTGAGCGTGCCGGCCTGCTCGGCGCCGGCCATGTCCTCCGCGAAGGCGAAGTAAATGCGGTTGTGGTTGAAGTCGACGGGCATGGCTTCGCCGAACTCGTCGAGCCCATCGACGGTAACGGTCACGATCCGCAGTTCGGTTTCCACGTTCGGCAGTGATGGAACATTCGGTGGCACCGTGTCCTGCATCATCGTCAACGTCACAATGTCCGAGAACGGGCCTGGACGCGCCGAAGCTTCCGCGATCGCACGCACACGCCACTGGTACTCCATGGCAATACCGAATGTGTCGGTTAGGACGACCGGCGAATGTGACACGGTGATTGGGCCATCAGTGACAGCCACGCGAGCCCATACAGCTTGAGTCTCGTTCCTGCGCCACCAAAGTTCGTAGCCGCCAATTTCGACAGCTTGCCCCTTGGTGGAGTCGGTGACGGCTCCCCAGCCTGCAGTGATCTGGCCGCGGGCAATGCCCTGCCGGTCGAGGTACACCTGCTGATCGATGACGAGACCTTCGGGCGCTGCCGGTTCTATACCGGGCTTCTCGGGCTGGGTGGGGCGTGTGCCGTCCCCTCCCGATCCGGTGGTGCCGTTGACGATGCCGGAGGTGCGCTTGGCGAGCTTGAGGAGGAGCTCCTGCAGGCGATCATTGATGACGGTGTGGATGGTCCATTCCTGGCCATCTCGTGCGAGCTGCAGTTCGCGCACCCGGTAGCGTTCCCACGCTCCCCCAGTGTGAACCTGCACATAGTCACCGACGCGGTAGTCCCGGTACGGGAGGAATGCGGCGCCCGCGGCGGATTGTGAGCGAGTGATCTCCCGGATTTCACGCGAACCACGGTGCAGAGCTTCGTCGACCATGACGCGGGCGGTGCCGTTGTCAGACACTCCACCCTGCTCAATGGTGACCTCAAGCCGACCATAGTTGTCGGGTGCGGTCGGGTTGTCGACCTCGAGCTCGAAGCCATCGTCACCCATGAGTAGTGCCGAGTTCGCCAGATCTTCGAGCGTGTATTTCACCGGTGCTTCGGTGACAGCGCCGTGGACGCGGACGGGGTTCGTCCTGTCGGTGAGGTCGCGGGCCATTCTCGTCTCGGGGTCGTACAGGTTGAGGGTGCGTCCGTCCATACGGTAGTCGCACATGCCCTGTTCGACGAGGTTCTCAAGCACGGACGAGATCGGCAGGCCGGGGCTGTAGTAGATGGTCGCAACCTTCGACCATGAAATGCCTGCCGAGTCTTTCGCTGTATCGAAGTTCCCGATTACGATGCCGTCGGCTGCTCCACGGTCCTGAGCCTCAAGGATCAGGGTGCGGAGGATCTGGCCGGGGCTGGCCTGATAGAAGGGTCGTTTGCCGTCGATGAGCTCTAGGTCGCCGTTGCCAACGCGGGCTTTGGTGAGAAGCCATTCGCGGCCCACGAATTGGAGTGTGCGCATCCCCGCCTGGTCGGTGTCCTCGTGGGATCCGGACAGACGGAGCATCGACGGACCGATTGGCGCCCAATTCTGGCCAACATCGAATGTGACTTCTGCTTGCACTTCGAGGAAGGTGGGCAGGTCGCGGGCATTGACCGCTTTGGCTGAGTAGGTGAGTTCGAGAGTTCCGCGTGTGCCAAACGTGTCGCCAATGTTGACGGAGTTTGCCCTCGGCAATTGGTAGAGCTTAGCGCCGGTCTGGGGGTCATATGCGACGAAGCGGAAGTCCAAGGTGTTCTCCTACAAGTGTGAAGTTCGGGCACGTATTTGCAGCGCGGTGGCCGCGTCGGTGCTCGTGGCCGCGAACCGGAGGGATGGGGCCGTGGTGGGATCACCGTCCCCGTTGAGCCCAGGTATCGGTGTAAGTGGGAATAGTGTCGTATCGGAGCGTGGACCGGTCGAGACAATGCCTGCGGTGGCGGTCGAGGCCGTCGAGCCCCAAGACACGGAGGAGCCGAGAGCGGCTCGCCATTCGGCGCAGTCGACGAGGAGCTTCTGCCCTGCCGGGACCGCACCCGTATATCGAACAGTCGAGCCGGTGGCAGTATCAGTGACGGTCGGCGTAGTCGCCGGTCCAGTGATGAGGATGAGGCTGTCCGTGATGGGCCTGCTAGCCCCATCGAACGAGGTCGCAGCTTGCGGCCCAGTGGTGAGCGGAGAAGGGTGCGTCCATGTTGATTCCGGCCCTCGCCACACGCCGGCAGGGATCGACAGGGTGATCGAGAGTCGTGCGTACACGTCCGTCCTCACCGGGTCGGAGATCGCGGCGGGTTTCGCCGCTGCCACCTTCCCATCTCTTCGTGCCACTTCGAGCGGCCCAGTGGTGCGACCGAGGAGCGAGCGCAGGAAATTCACCCGCTCCTCGATCTGGTCCGGGGTCCGCCCGTACACGTTGAGCTCCAACGCCAGCGCGGTCGCCTCAATGTTCTCCCCGAAGATGGGAATGTTGCCGTCGCCACCGGGCACGTTCACGTCCACAGAACGGAACGCGACCGGCGTGCGGCGTTGAGTCTCCCGATGCACTGTCCACCTGCGGTAAGGATCCGAGAGGGGAACTCCGTCGATCGTGTACATGGATCTCCTCTCAGATGCTTACGCCGATGTAGGCGGATGCCTTGCGGGCTGTTTCGCTGGTCGGTTCGGCAACGGGGTTGTAGGTGACGAACTGGATGCTTGGCGCTGATGCATCCTGTGCCCCCGACGATCCGGGACCGTTGAGTCGGCCCGCGGACTGTGCGCCGACGTTGGGCATATCGAACGATGCAGCCTTCGTGATTGCCTCGGCCTGCCTCACGACGTCGGCCTCGGATGCCTGCATGCCCTTCGCGAAGTCCTGGACGAGTTTCGCGCCCGACCTGTCCGTGTACCCGCTACCCGAGAACGGGCCTTCCTTCGCCGGTGAGAACGGGAAGAAATTACGGATACGGTTCATGCCGTTCTGGACTGCGTTGACTGCATTGTTGAACGCGGACACGATGCCGTCCTTGAATCCCTGGATCATAGACCAGCCCGAGTTGTAGAGCTTGGAACCAATGTTGCCCAGGGCGGACAGCGCCCGCCCTGGCAGTCCGGCGACAAAGCTCACGGCCCCGTTGATACCGTTCGCCACGGCATTCTTTACGCCATTGAAGGCGTTCGAGGTCGCGCTCTTCACTCGGTTCCAGGTATTGCGAACCTTGTTGTAGATCTGCGCGGCCTTGTTGACTGCCGTGTTCCAGATGTTCGAGAACACCCTCGATATGACGTTCTTTATGCCGTTCCAGATGCTCGACGTTGTGGACTTGATCTTGTTCCACGTTTTGCCGATGAAGGTGCCGACCTTCGTGCCGGCGTTCGTGACAGCGGTGCTGATTTTGGTCCAGACGCCCTTGATCCAGTTCAGGACCGCGTTCCAGACGTTGGCCGTAGTGGACTTGATCCAGTTCCACGCCGCGATGATCGCTGTACCGATGCCGGTGAAGATTGCGTTGGCCGTACCGATGATGCCGTTCCACAGGCCCACGATCCAGGAAATGAACCCGTTCCAGATAGCGACAGAGGTGGTCTTGACCCATTCCCAGGCGGCAACGATCGCGGCGACGGTAGTCTGGAAGACGAATACGGCTGTGGTCTTGATCCACTCCCAGGCCGTACCGAGCCATGTGATGAAGCCCTGCCAGATGGCTTTACCGAGTTCCGTCTGGGTGAAGAACCAGATGAGGCCCGCCACGAGTGCGGCAATGGCAATGATGATGAGCCCGATCGGGTTCGCCGACATAGCCGCGTTGAGCAACCACTGAGTAGCGGCAGCGACCCTCGTGGCCGCTGATGTGGCGACCATGGCGATCTTCTGCGCCACCAGGGCCGCGGTAGCGCGACCTCGGGCGAGTAGACCCGCGTTCGTTGCCCCGTTGTTCACGGTCGTGGCGGCAGTGTTCGCCGTCGTCGTGCCCGTGAGGACAGCCATGACAGCCTTGTGCGCAGTTGTGACAGCCGTCCATGCTTTCATCGCCCCATTGACGCCAGCGACGGCGAGAGCGAACCCGCCGAGCGCAACAATGATGGGTGCAATGACGGGCGCGAACTTCGTGAGCATGTTGAGGATCGGCTGCAGGACAGGCAGTGCCGCGGCTGCGAGACTTGCGAATGCTTGCCCACCGGTGCGCTTGAGTTGCTCGAGTTCGGAACCAACACCGGTGCGAAGCTTCTCGCCTGCCTCAGACGATGCGCCAGCGAAGTCGCCAAGACCGTCCCCGCCACCGGCGAGGGAGTCAATGAACTCCGGGATCCCGTCCTTGCCGAGGTCTTCCAGGGGTGTGCCGAACAGTGCCATTGAGAGGCGTGCCTGCTCGGCTGGATCCTCGATGCCCGACAGGGCGGTGAAGATCTTCTCCGACATGCCCTCAGCAGCGGTGCCGCCTTCGGTCATGGCGGTCGCTGCTGACTTACCGTTGATGCCGAGTTTGCCGAGGGCTTCCTGGGCGGCAGTGTCGTCGAGGTCCGAGACCTTGATCCCGAATTCCTTCACGGCGTCGCCGGCCTTGTCGATGCCGTACATGCCCTTGTCGGAGGCGGACACGAGCGCGGCCATGGCGGTCTCGCCGTCGATGCCGACCTGCTGGAAGAATGGGCCGTACTCGTCGACCGCATCCACCAGGTCGTCACGAACGGCGGCGGGAACCTTCTGCATGGACGTGGTGAGCATGTCCATCGCGGTCTCCACGTCGGGTGCGAACCCGGTGGTAATCATTTGGCCGGCGACCTGCGCGGACCGGGAGACATCCTGCTCGAATGTGTCGGCGAAGTCGAGGACAGCGCCCGTCGCGGCCTGCAGCTCCGAGTCGGAGGCGTTACGCATACCCTTGACGCCACCGATGACGGCTACGAATGCGTCATTGACGGATCCAATGTCTTCGCCATATCCGTCGGCGAACATGGACCCGGCGAGCTTGCCGACTCGCTTTGATTCGGTGGCTGTGAGGTTGAGCTGGGCTGAGACTTTGTTGCGCCCTGCCTCGACGTTGACAGCACCAGCGAAGCCGAGGCCGATGCCTGCGGCTGCGGCTGTACCAGCGGCCAAGCCCGCGGCGTTCCATTCGCCCTTTTTCAGGTTGCCGAGGGCTTCCTTCGCGTGCCCGGCGAACTTGGAGTCATCGAGGCCGAGTGCGGATGATGCGGCACTGCTGGCCTGCGATGCTGAGGCTTTGAACTTCGAGGGTGCGATCTCGTCGGCGGCCTGGTCTGCGTCAGCGGCGAACTTCGACCCGTCGAGGTTGAGCGACATCGTGGCCGACATCGATGCCTTCTTCGCTGCGGCACCGAACTCGGAGGGGTTGATCTCGTCGGCTGCGGCACTGGCATCGGCGGCGAATTTAGCGTCGTCGAGGGTCAGTGCGTTACTGGCCGCGTCAGATGCGCCAGTCGCGGCGGCACGGAACTCTTGAATCGTGAGCTGGTCCGCCGCGATCTGGGCATCCTGCGCGAACTTGGAGTCATCGAGTTCGAGTGCGTTCGATGCTGCGTCTCCTGCGCGGTCGGCGGCGGTCGCCCACTGCTTCGCGTCGAGCCCATCCATGGCTGACTTGAGACCGGCAGCGAACTTGCCGTCTTCCAGTGACATTGTGGCGACAAGCTCGCCGACATTCAAAGCCATAGCTCACCCCTTCCGGGATTTCTTTGGTGGGTAGAAGTGAAGCCGTAGCCGCGAATGCTCAACACCGAACAAGCCCTCGATGCGCAGTTTCAGCCAGCGCCAGGAACGCGACCGCATGGTCCCGTCCCGAACGTCGATGCCGTAGAACTGGTGGAGGTCAGGTTCGATGAGTTTCCATTGCAGGAGGATCGCCGCCCACGTCAAGCCTTCGTTTTGGACGCGCCTGCCTTCGGCTTCGTACCAGTCGCTGAGGCCCGTTTCTTCGTCGTAGTGGCCGCGCCCTGTTGGGTCCGGGTCGCCGTTCGGCGCTGGGCCCGATTTGGCTTGGGTGCTTTTCCCCCCGATTTCCAATACGCCTCAGCGGTAGCGCCCTCGTCTTGCAGGGTCTGCCAGTAGAACGCGGTCATACCGGCAACTTGGATGGATCGGAGCTTCACGCCATCCCGGATCATCTGATCGCGAACTTCCCTGCCGAGGCTCTTTTCTTCGAGCTCGGCGAGGCTGTCCTTGTCGCCTAGCTTCGCGGCGTCGGCTTCGGTGACTTCCTGCCCTGCCTGCTGTCTGCGAGCCAAGGCTTGAATGTCGGTCATGAGTTCCTGCAGCTTGATTCCGTCCGCCGCGTCGACGGGTTCGATCTTGTAGTCCTTGAGCTTCTTGTTTGCCCCGCGCAGTGGCAGGACGAGGGGTTCTTCGAGTGCTTCTGTGGCGTCTGTGAAACGCATGATGTGACCTCCAAGTGTCCAAGTGGTCCAAGTGTGGGTAAGGGTGGAGCATCCCGGCCTGCCGCCACTTGGAACCGTCAGACCGGGATGGATCAGGGGGGTTACGATCAGGCGGTGCGCTTCCACGCAATGTCTGCATCGACAACGACCTCGCCGATCGACGTGGGTGCCGTCGGCTCTTCCGCGTCCGACATGCCGCCGTTGAGCGCGATGAGTACCTCGCTGCCCGACAGATTTACGCGATCCCCCTGGTCGTAGGCGGTCGTCGCTGCCCAGTCCTCAGTCGCGACCCCGACGTCGACGATTGCGCCGCGCCCGGTGAGGGTGAACTCGGCGAGCTTGAGGTCGGTACGTGCGCCGCCCTGCTCGGTGAAGGTCGAGTCGCACAGACCCATTTCGCCTTCTCCGGTCAGCTTGGAGGTGAGCTTCCACCAGACCATTCCGGCCTGGCCGGCTCCCTTGCCCGCTTTCTTGAGGATCTCCTGGCCGGGATCCACGGAGCCTGCCTGCGGGCGCTTGGCGGTGCCCTCGATGGTGTATTCGAGGCCAGTGCCGAGCTGCGAGCCCCATGCGCCGCTGTCAATGTCCGAGTCGTCCTCGAGGTTCTTTTCGACGGCGGGCGGGGTGATTTCCTGGATGCCGCGGACGACGGTCCAGGCAGTGACAGCGGATGGAGTAGTTGCACTCTCGGTGAACTCGGCCACTTCGAGCTTGTAGTCGGACACGAGTCCGGGGGTCATGGGGAGTTCGAATGTTTCGGACATGGGTTTCTCCTTATGTGTCAGTGCGATGAAGTCCAGCCCGGGAGAGCTGGACATAGTAGTTGTCGGTGATCTTGTGGTTCCCGCTGTCATCTGGCCCGAGGTAGGCGGACGAGTTGCGATAACAGTGGACGATGGGCACGCCGTGCCAGGTGGTGCCGGTGATGCCGTGGAGGCGCTCGAACACGGCTTCCGACAGTGCAGGGGTGGCGCGTGAGTCGCGGGACTCTGCCCGGATTGCGAGCTGCACGCCTTGGATGGTGTCGGTCATGGTGCCGTGGTCCTGCACGCTGTAGAAGTTGATCGCGATGGCGTTCCCGGCCTGCGGGAGTATCCCGAGCTTCATCTCCGCGTCGACGTCGGTGAGGGTTTCGGCGAGACCGTTGAACAGGTTCTCGTGGTAGCTCACTTGATGGCTCCTTTCACGGTGTCGGCGATGACCTGCAGCGCCTTACCGTTCTTGGAGTTGAAAGTGGCTTCGAGGTACTTCGCTTTACGTCCCGCGTCGTGATTCCACGTGACCTCCTCGTGCTGTCGGACAGCGTAGGGAGTGTCATATGAGACGGCGAGGGTCGTGCCCTTCGAGGACTGCTGCGTCGATGCGGCACCAGACCGCTCGAGCGTGGCTTCCTCGATGGGGACGATCGAGTTCGACTCCCCCAGCAGGTACTCGGCCGCAAGGTCGGCACCTTTGAGCTGAGCGGCACGAATGGACTTGATCGGGCTTTTGCCTTTGAACTTCGCACCCATGCTCGCCCCCTATGTGGTTGTGACCTCGAAGTGGTCAGGCAGGCCGAGTGACCCGCTGTAGTGAGTGGCGACCGTGAGCACGGTGCGTTCGGCACCGTTGATGGTGGCCAATGATTCGGGTGTGAACTTCGCGGCGTGCGTGACCGGTCCTTGGATGGTGGCCTCTGCGACGACTTCCCGCCCGGTCTGGTCCCTGACCAGTTTCCGGGTGGAGTCGATGAAGCAAGGCACGTCCACCGGTGCGGCATACGTTTCACCGAATGGCCCGGACCCTTCGTAGGTGCGGACGGTCGTTTTGTGGACCCAAAACAGTTCGAGTTCGTCAGCCACGGACAATCACCGGGCCGCGCACCAGGTAGCCGAGCACGGCGATCGCTTCGGGACCGAGCACCGTCAAGGCGTTCGACTTCTCAAGCGACGACCGTTCACCCGACTCATACGAGATTGATGCACCGGCGATGGACTTCGACGTCGCTACACGTTCCGAGGTGATCCCGGCAACGCCCAATGCGGGGTTGATGCCGAGCTCGGCCCAGTAGCTGACCTGGGCCACGACTGCAGCTTTGAACCGTGCCCTAATGTCTTCGTTGATGGGCATGCCCTCAGCGTCGACGGTGTAGAACGCGGTGAGCGTGGCATCGTCGACGAGGGAGGATGCGAGGCGGATCTGTGAGATCGCGTTGTCTGGTGCATTCGTGAGGTCGGATGGTTCAGCGTAGACAGGCATGGGGCTCTCCTCGCATGATGATGTGTCGGCAGGACGCAGGAACGGTCATTGCACGGGGTAGAAGGTGCGCGATAAACCCCCGCGACCGGACCTTGCCGGATGGTGTGATGTGGCTCTGCGCTCCGGGTTGACGTCCTGCCGAGCAGTTCAGGAGGTCAGACTTCGGGGTCTGGCTCCGGTTCGGGTGGCACGGTCTGCGCCTGCCATTCGGCGAGGTGTGCGTCTTCGGCTGCGTCCTGGGTTGCAGGATCGTCGGAGACTGGACCGGCGAGGATTGGGCGCACGTCTTGCAGGGCGTGCAGTCCGGGGTTGACGACCGTGGGGCCGTGCGGGTTGCCCAGTTCGCCTTCTTCGCCGGCGTTGGTGGGGCCGAGGAAGTCGCCTGGGCGAGGATCCACAGCACCATCACGCAGTGGTGTGCCGATGTGCTGGTCAGTGATCGTTCTCGGATCCACTGGCATCGTCATCACCTCCACTCTGGTCTCCGTCCTTGTCGCCTGCAGGGTCGGCGTCGAGAATGTCTAGGACACTCTTTCGCGCCTTGCCTGCCTGCTCCGCTTCGACGACGCGCAGGATTTCCGCGTCCCGCTTCTCCGGGTCGGAATCATCCAAACCGTCGATGTGGGCGCGAACCTCCTTCACCGAATGCGCGGATGGATCGAACGGTCCCGCGGCGTGCTCCTCGACGGTGTAGCCATGCTTGTCCATGTACGCCCTAACACCGGAGTGCAGGTCGTCCACGGTGGCTTCACCGTCGTTGAACGCGATCGGGCCGCTACCGAACTCGGCATTGCCGGTGTACCCCTTTACGGGGGACATGATTGTGTAGGACATGGTGTACCTCCGATCAGACGCGGACGCCGCGAGCAACCACGGCGGCCTTGGTCTTTTTGAGGGCCACGCTGACCGGGCCCATTTCCACTTCGCCGGTCTTCACGGCACCGGCAGATGTGAAGTCGGGCTGCCACTGCTTGACGAGCTGGCCGCCCATGGTGGAGACACCGTGGAAGCCGTCGAGTGCGAAGCGCACGGCGTAGATGTCGGTTGCCCCGGTTGTGCCGTCGATGGGGATGACCTGATCGTTGCCGTTTGCGGTGTTGCCTGCCTCGATGAGTCGGACGGGTCCGTAGCTGGTGAGGGTCGTGCCGCGAGGGCCGGGTGCCTGCACGTACATGGACGAGCGGCGAGCGGCGGACTTGATCTTGTTGATCGCACGCTTGTTCGCAATGATCGCCGCGCCCTGTTCGTTGTCGAGGTTGCCGAGCAGGTCGTCGAGAGCTTCGAGAATCAGGAAGCTCTTGTCCTCGTTCACCGCGCCGGTCCAGTCGTACTCAGCCGCGGACCCGTCGACCTCAGTCGAAGAACCAGCGAGAGCTTTGGACAGGCCATCGAACGAGTCCTCATCAGTCGCTGAGTCGCCATTGATGACGGCATTGCCGAACTCGGCCTGCGCAGATGCGATCTTGTCGCTCATGTTGAGTGCGATCGAACCGGTAGCGGCCGGACCGACACCGGCGAGGATGCGATCGACCTGGAACGAGCCGCCGAGGGGCTTGAGGTCCACGCTGTGGCGCGAGGTGGTCGACTCGTCGGGCGCGTACTCAGTATTGAGTGCACGGAATCCGGCAGTGCCACGCGAGACTTTGCGGGTGTAGGTGTAAGTGAGGGTTCCACCTCCGCCTGCGGGGTTCACGACGTCCTGGAACTGCAGGAGGTCGAGGATCTGGTTGGTGCGGAACTCGTCGATTACGGCGAGGTCGATGGCGTCCGTCGCGTTCTGACGGGCCTGAGAAAGTGTTACGGGCATGATCGCTCCTTAAGCGTTGTAATGGCTTGCCAGGGCATCTTCGAGCGATACCTCGGCTTTCGGGGTGCTTCCTCCACCAGGCCCGCTGGCGGTGTCTGCGGTTGACGCGCCCGCCGCCCGGGCAGATGCGAAACTCTTGTTTGCGTCGACTGCGGCCTTGATGGCGGCGCCGATGGCTTTCTCGTCTCCGTGGTCCACGTCCTTGATGGATGCGAGGAAAGATCGGGAGTCGAGGAGTTTTGTGGGGTCCGCGCCGTTGGTGGCTGCGGCTTTGTACACGGCAAGCTCGCGTGCGGCTTCGGTGGCCTTGGCCTGCTCGTCGGCGATCTGCTTCGTCAACGCTTCCGCGTCGGGTCCGTCGCCTTTGTCGTCGTCCTTGATGAGGCCGAGGGCTTTACCGAGCTGCTGGATCAGTGCGTCCTTCTCGGCGGCTGTCGCGTCTGCGGCTTCCTTGGCTTCGCGTGCCTTGACACGGTTCTGGTATGCCTCATCGCGGGCGGCGGCGAGCTTCGGGTCGTCTGCCTGGGATGGCTTGCCCTGCTCGTCGTCGGCGTCCTGGCCGTCGTTCGTGGCATCGCCTGCATCGTTGGTGCTGGGCGTGCTGTTGTCGCCGTCCTGCCCGTCTCCTGCTTCGCCGGCTGGTGCACTACCGGCACCGACTGCGCTGCCGTCTCCCCCGTCCGCCATGAAGCGGAGGCCGGGGAATGCGAGCGGGTTCTGGAATGATGCGCGGCGAGCGAGCGGGGCCGCGGCCTTGTTGGTGTGCTTCATGGTCAGGCCTCCTCGTAGGTTGCATGGAAGATTTCGGGCTTGCAGGGGTAGAACTCGCCTTGCACGCCTTTGATGATGTAGTCGCCCGCCTTGGCCGTCATGTAGCCCTCGAGCGTGCTGATGGTGATGTTGTGCCCACCTTCGTCGCCGGAGCACGGTTCGGTGGCGCAGTCATAGGAGCAGTTCGCGTCGTTGTCGTGCATCCACTGAATGATCGGAATCGCATTGCCTGCAGAGCCGTCCCAGTTCATCGCCTCGACCTCGACGGGCTTCTTGCGATATCGCTTCGCTTCCATGTCTTCCTCCAAGTGGTACAACAAAGGGCGCCCACCTGGGACGCCCTTCTGGGTGTTCGGTATATGCGTATCCAACATCGCCGAACATGAGTGTTTCAGCGACCGTCTGGCCCTAGAATTCGCGGAACCCGGGGTGCGCGCAACTAACGGGCGGTGATGTTCGTCCGCCGTGGCAGGTTCTTGCGACTGTTCGCATCCCGCCATGCCTTGAACTCGGCCTGCACACCACGCAAATGCTTACGGTCCTTGCGGGTCTGCGGGTGGTCCTTGCCCAGTGTTGACTCGTCCATCGCGACACGGCGTTTCCAGTCACGGACACGACGTTCATAGGCGCGTTGCCGTTGCCGGAGTTTGTCGCCTTCCGGGTCTGCGGTGCGGGTGGGTGCTTCGGTGATGCCGGGAATGTAAATGTTGAGTGAGTGTCGGCAGTTGGGGTGGAGTAGTCCTTCGCGTTTCGCGTCCGCGACGGACGTCATGACCGTCTTCCCATCGGAGAGCTTGCCTCGAGTGTCGCCACTGATCGAGAGGACTTCACCCTCGAACGGGCGACAGATCTTGCACTCCTCCGGCGCGTTCGACACGATCACGAGATCCTGACCCAAATCGACGAGACGATCCGTGTGCCCTTCGACCATGGCGTTACCTGCCGACGTTCGGGTCGCCATCTCCACATAGGATGCGAGATCCCATTTGCGTCCCGATTTGTCGGTGAAGGTGAGGATGCCGCTGCGCATAAGGTCCAGCACAGCGTCACGGGCGGCTTCCTGCCGTGTGCCCACACCGGTGAGGAGTTGGGCAACAGCGGCAGTGACGGCACGGTCGAACATGTCTTGCACGCGGCGCCGAATGTGGAAGACCGCTTCCTCGTGGGGTCGCATCGCATCGGAGAGCAGCCTTGTGATGGCGTCTGTCCGTCCGACGGATGCGACCGCGCCGCCCATGGCGTTCGGTACGCCTGCGTCTTTCGCATCGACGGTGGCGACTGATGAGCCGCGCCGGTATGCGAATGCGATGGCCTTCTCGACGGCGCCGGGAACGTCTCGGCGTAGTTCGTCGATGATGATGTCGACTTGGGCCATGAGGAGTGTGAACGCTTCGAGGCGTTGGTCTGCCCCGGTGGTTCCTTGTGCTCCTCGTGCGACTTCGCGGGCGATGGTTTGGATCAGTTTCGTGGTGGCGGTCTCGTAGACGTCGCGGATGCCCTGGACGAGCTCGCGTGCGAAGTCGGGTGAGATGGCCATGTCAGGAGCCTACAGATCCAGTCGGAAACGACGGGTTGTCCTCGTCGTTCTCGTCGTCCTGCTCGAACTGGTCGGACAGGCCGAAGCCGCCATAACCAACTCGATCGGGATCCGACATAGACGAGCCGGACTTGATGCGCCCGACCTCCTCATCCACTGCGGTCTCATCCCAATCAGGGTGGACCATCTGGACGAGAGTGCGAGTCGATGCCGCCTGAGCTGTCGCCAACGCTTGCGCCGTCTGCGCGAGCTGCAACTGCGAGTCCTGCTGCCCGTCGGGGAACTCGACTGCGATCGTTCCACCGGGGCCGTTGAACAGCACCTGGTCGACGTCGACGAGCTTCTGCAGGATCTGCCGAATGCCGCGCTTCCAGTGCCGTTCCTTCCGCCCCTTTGTGAGGGTGGTGCGTCGGTCGCGTGCCGAAACCTCAGTGGCAGTGGTTGCGATCTCGCCCTGCTCTCCGAACGTCTGCGGACTGTACCCTGCGGAACGGAGAATGTTGCGGGTGAGTTCCTGCGCCGTCTGCTGATGTTCCTCGAACCGGATGGCGAACTGTACAGTCTCAATGTCGAGGCCGGAGTCCTTCGCGGATCCGGGCGGCACGTTAACGGCTTCGTAGACTTCACGGTCAAGGTCGAACGTCGCCCCGTTACCGAGGCCGTTGTCCTCGAGCGCGGTACGGCCAGCGAGGATGCGGGCTTTACCCAATCGAATGTCGCGCATCCATGACGAGTAGGTTTCATCGAGGGAGTCGAGGAGGCCCTCCACGCCGTCGAGATCCGACCGGCCAAGGTTGCGGCCCACCGGGTGCTTCCGCCAGCCACGTGACGGGGTGACATTGGGGACGTACACGGCAGCGAGACCAGGCGAACCGGTGTCGATCTTGCCCTCAGCGTCGACCGTGATGCCCTCAGTCGCGGCATGATCCGTGAGCGGGTGGAGGCGCCCGAGTTCGGACGATGTGCCTTTGTACAGTCCGTGGTAAACGACACCGTTGCCGGTTGCGTCGAGCTCGTGACGTTCAGCATGCCGGAACACGGCCTGCCCCTCAGTGCCGACGATGAAGTAGAACGTGACTGCAGTCAGTCGACCCCACCGGAACTCAGGTGCCGCATAGTCAGCATCCACGACGTCAATGAACGGGGTGTCCGACAGTGTGGAGTCCCAGACGACGCGGAGGAACGTGCCACCGAGTGCCGCCCCGATCTCGGCTGACGTGGCGACCGTGGAGTGGAAGCCTTCGTCGAGGATGCTGTCGAGGCGTTCCTGTGCTTCGTCGCTCTTGTCGTTGGTGACGGTGATCGGTTCGGCGAACAGGAGGTCCGCGGATGCTTGGCAAATGTCACCGGCGAGGGGAATGTGTAGGCGTGCTTCCTGGCGGCGTAGGTCCGTGTTCTGCCGGCCCCAGAAGAATCGTTTGACGGCACCAATCAGGCCGTCCTTCTGCATGCTCGGGCGTGTGGCCTGCCCGCTGGTGTAGACCTCGCGGAGAGTGTCGGTGTCGCCTGCCCACCATGCTTGCCATTCGCGCATCTTGGAGAAGATGATGCCCTGGTCTGCGGGTGGCCATGTGGTGCCGATTGTTGGCAGTGGCATTATGACCTCCTCACGCGACGAGTTTGCAGTCGGACTGGGTGAGCTGACGAGACTTGCGCAGGAGGCCGAGCGCATCGAGGATGCAGTCGATGATCGTGGGCTGCGGAGGCTTGCGGACGGGCTTCGGGTGCGGGTTGTCGTGCAGTGCCGCGGTGAAGTCGCTAATGACTCATCCCCCTATCGATGTGTCAACGTATGGGCGCCACAGGGTTTCCGATGACGCGAGACTGTAGCGCAGAGCGTCACAACTGTGGTCGTTCGCCTTGATCGGCTGATCGAGGCCCTTCTCGGTGGCCTTTGGCGACCAGGCGTAACCGGGGATCTCCTTGATGAGTCCCTGGCAGCGGTCGGAGATGAACAGGTGGCCGTCTTCGAGCAACGATGCGACCGTGCGGATCCCGTACAGCACATCGTTGTCGGCGTTCATGACGTTCATGATGCCGTCGTTCGCGACCTGGACTTTGAACGATGCGGCTGCCGGGTCGATGGCGATCCACTCGGGGGCCATTGGGAGCGTGGCGAGCCATGCCCGGAACTCGACCGAGATGCGCGAGTCAGTGAGACCACCCTCGGTGCGGTACTCGTCGACGGCATAGAGCTTGTCGTCTTCGCCGAGGCCGAGCGCGATCGCGGATGATGGGTTCGTGGTGCCGACGTCCATGCCGACCATGAAGATGCGGCGTAGGCGGGGCAGGTTGGCGTGGGGAATGACGTGTTTTGTCTGGTCCCAGGATGAGTACACAGCACCCTCTGCGACTACCCATTCGGCCTCGACGAACCGTAGCCGCCACATGCCGGTGTAGGAACGCTTGATGCGCTCCACGTAGGCCGGTGGCAGTGATGGGTTGTCGTCGAGTACGAACGTGTAGCGGTGGAGGTCGAGTGCGTTGGGGTCGTCGTTCCAGTGTTCGACGCCGTGCTTGTCGATCCACAGGCGGGCTTTGTCTAACCATTTGACCTTGAGCCAGTGCTGCGGGCCTTCGGGGTTCGCGGTGAGCCAGAGTTTCGCGCCGGGGATGGACAGGCGTGAGTAGAGCATCTGAATGAACGACTCGGGCAGTGTGCCAGCTTCATCGACGAGAGCGCCGGCGAGTGTCAGGCCCTGGATCTTTGTTCGGGCTTGCTCGTTGTTCGCGCCGTACAGGTGGATCTCACGGCCCAGGATGATGACGGTGCCTGTCCCGTACTTGATCTTCACGCGGGACCGTCCGAGCATTTCCTGCATCGGCAGAACCATGTTGTTGATGACGGTGCGTTCGGTGCGTCCACACATGGCGAGAGCGCCGGGTGGGCCGTTGCGGATGAAGCGGAGCCAGTCGAGGATGCTCGTGATGGTCTTACCGGAGCGCACCGCGCCCTCGTATGCCTCAATGGAGGGTGATGGGTTACGCAACACCTGCAAGCTCTTGCCGGTCAGTGGCTGTACGTCCATCACACATCACCCATGACATGAGCGAGCCACGCATCGACGGCTGTGTGCTCCTCAGTACTGGCGTCGTGCGACTCGAGCGTGAGTGCCTTGTCGAGCATGATGCCCACGGCAGTAATCTCGCGCTGCTTGTCCTGCGCCGGGATGAAACCGGGCATCTCCGGACCCTCGACGCCCATCGCGCCCTTGAGGATCGTCTGATATTGCGACGGCTCCTTGAGTAGGTTCACCGTGTCCTCAGCGAGCCCGTACAGGTCACCGATGATCCGATTGCGCCGCGCTTTGAAGTTCTCCGACTGCGCCTCGTTGGCCTCACGCACGTTTTGGGTTCCGGACGTTCGGACGCCTGCACTCTTGGCCCAGCCTGAGATCGTCCCCTTGGAGATCCCGGTGGCTTTGGATGCTGCGCTTGGCCCGTCGGTTTCGTATAGTCGTAACGCTTCTTCGCGCTGTTCGTCGGTGTACACACGTCGTGCCATGGCTCACCTCCGTTTCGCTCCGGACTCCCGGTCCGTCTGGAAACGTTTGTGGCCGTGTGGGCCGTTGTGGTTGTGTGCGTCCCGCCGTTGTCGGGTGGCCGTCCGGGTTGGGCGGGACGCGGTTTGTGGGATGACGGAAGCCCCGGACCGTGTGGTCGCGGGGCTTCGTGGTGGAAGTGGAGACACTTCACCTGTCCATTCCAGTGTGACAGTTTTCGGTTGACTTGTCAATTGGATTAGGCCGCGTTTGTCACTGTTTGGTCGAGTCGGTTGAGGACTGATCCGATGTGCCACCTCGTCTCTTTGGTGGTGGTGTCGCAGTAGCCGCCGAGGTGCCCACGTCGCCCCCATTGGCGGATGGTGCTGGCGGGGACGGGGAGGATGGCTGCTATGTCGACGGCGGATGCGTGCATGTCGGTTGCTCGGGTGAGTAGTTCGAGCCTGCCGGCTTCGACGTCGACGATGGTGCTGCAGGATTCGTCGTGTTCGTTGCGTGCTGTGCATGTTGCCGCGGTTCGTCCGTCTTTGGCGTAGACGGCTTGCCCGCATTCGGGGCAGTGTCCGGCGAAAATGGTTGTGCCGGAGTTGTCGGTGAGCCGTTCGAGGTTCGCCACGGCGTCGGCGATCTCGTCTTCTGCTTCGTCGCCTGCCGGGTGCCGTCCGAGCCATTCGGAGTGGTAGATGAGGTAGGCGACGAGCGCGGGGATTGTGTCCTCGGCGGGCGGTGGGACGTGGCGTTCTTCCATGGTGGTTCGTGCCCATGACACGAGGACGGATCGGAGGACGTCCCCGGCTTCGAGGACGGTTTCCGAGATGGGCAGCTTCGGTTCGGATGATCCTGCCCCGCTCCCCCGTTTGGGTGTGGGCTCGAGGTCGCTGAGGATGCCGGGGACGCGTTTGAGCGTGGTGCGGATGCGGTGGCCGCGTAGGCGTTCATGCTGGTCAATCATAATTCTGTCCTTTCGCCTTCGGTTTTTACCAGTATTTTTTGTGCACGAGCGTGAGAAAGCTCTGCGCCTGTGTCTTCGTGGATTCGAGAGCTTTGTTCGCCTCTCGCTTCTTATCAGGGTGCAACTGGGAGTTAATGGCATCACTAAAGGATTCGATTGCATCGCTGAGCGCCGATTCCAGGAGTGCTGCGTCGGTTCGTATTTTGTCGTGGGGGTTCGTGAACGAGATTTGAACGAGAAGGGGTTCTGCCGCCTCTCGAGCTTCGCGCATCGAATCGATCTGCTTGAGCCCGAGTGGGGTCGCCTGGTCGCCGTATGTTTTTGCTGTGGCTGAGTTGTCATCTAGTGCGTCGAGTGCTGTCATGGCACTGGTGACTGATGTACGCACTTGCCGTATGGCGTTCGCCGCGATCTCGAGTTCGTCTTTACTGCGGTCGATCTTCTTGAGCTTTGTCTGGTGGTGATTGGCTATCAGAATTGTGATTATCGAGACGGCTGCAACGAGTGCGCTGCCGATGAAGTTGGGCCAGAAGTTGTCCCACGGGTTCGTCATTTGATTCCGTCCTGGTCTTCAGTCATCGCCCAGACTCCCATTCTCTCTGCGCGCAAATTAGGGCTTCGGCTTCCGCCCGGTGGCGGTGGTCGCATTTCCACACTGCGCGTCTCGCGCTCAGCTTGAGTGGGCGATTGATTACGCCTTGCCACCCGCCTTCTTCTTGCTTTGAAAGTGCTGCGTGTGGTTCGTCGCGTAGCGTGTACTTCGGCACTACTCGCGGCTCCATTTCTATTGTCGGCGTCCGTAGTTGGTCGTTGGAGTCATCGTATTCGACTTCTGTAGTTCTGTGCTCTCCGACGTTGGGGATGGTCACTCATTTGGTTGCTCCTTCGATTGCGCGGACAGTCGGGCACGGGTATGGCTTCGGGCCACGCTCGTCCCCGCACACGTTGCATTCCCAGTGGCTCGGGTCGCCTACTAATCCGTTGATCGGTTCGTGCAGTTCGAGCACCTTCTCTACGGCCGTCAGCAGGGCTGGGAGATTGTTATGCGCATCCACGATTGCGTCAGCGTTGCCGGGGCCGTGCTGGTACTCGCTAACGCTCATCTTGATTCCTGGCGCATCGGCCCGTCTAAGATTCCACGCTGCACCGTTCATCGCAGGCATCGACTGCGACTGCCACTCCCACGGCCCTTCTGTGGCTGCGTCATGGATGCGTCGGCGTTCCTTCAACCATTCGTTCACGTCAGTCATCATCGTGTCCTTCTGCTGGTTTTGATGTATTGGCCGGTGGCGAGTAGGCGGGTTCGGTGGAATCGGCCTGATTGTCGCCACATGCTGCGGCGTAGCGATTGGGCGAGGTACGCGAAGTCTCTGGCGATGGTCATGGCGCTACCTTCCTTGGCCTGCAATTGGTGTAGTGATCGTCCTGATGGCCCTCCGGCAGAATGCACGTCGTGCAGTCGTAGGTGTAGCCGATATTGATTCGGTTCCAGCCGTGGAATTCGTTGTCGCAGTCGGCCCCGCATACTTCGTCTTCCTCGTCTGCAAACTCGGCGGTGAGGTCGTGAGGGTCGAATATGAGTTTGCATTGGTTGCACCGGTACGTGTCGCCGTCGTGTTCAATCTCTCCGTGGCACGCCCCGCATGTCGGGTTGTGCGGCACGGCTGGTGGTAGTTCCCAATTGGTCATGATTCGGCCCCGAATCCGAGGCGTTCGCCGGCTTCTTCGATGAACGGATGGCCGAGTTCCTTGCGTCCGTTCGCAGTGCACTGCGCGGCCATGGCGATGATGTTCGCTGTGCGCTGCTCGAATGCGAGGGCGAGGGTGGCCTGTGCGACCTGGTAGTAACCGTTCGGCGCGTCCATGTGCGCTTCGTAATGGTGTGGGTTTCCGGGTAGTGCGTTCATGCTTCCTCTTTCGTCGTGTTCCTGTGTGCCTCGTGGAGGCGTTTGCGAGTCACCCATGACTCAATGTGTGGGATCACTGCCGGAGCGACCGCTGTGACGCATCCTGTGACGATGGCGGCCACCAGGACGGCAATCACGATGCCCGCCTTGCCTGGTAGCGGAGCTCCGGTGGGCACGGCACGTGCTGCGGGTTCGATTCGAGCTGCACACGGTTCAAGCCGATACGCCGATCGCGGAGCCTCTTGGCAGCGGCGAGAACGTCACCCGGCCTAGCGTTCCGGACACCTTCCACCGAGTAGTAGCGTTCGATGGCGTTGCGCCACTCGGCTTCCGTAATCGTCGGGTTCTCACTGACCTGGAATGCCCATGCGGTGATCTCGTCCGCTGTGAACTCGCGACCATCGTGGCCGGCGATGTAGCGCAACAGTGTCGCGGCTAGGCTCCGAGCTGTCTTGGCCATTCTTCGTTCCCTTCCTCCTCAGCCTGGATCTGAGCCCAGAGCGCGAGATTGTTGTCGTGTTTCATCTGTCCGAATGTGCGGGGTGAGTCCCGCTCCGATGGTCGCCCGGTGCTGCGTGGTTTCGCGTTCGTCAGCCACTGCCGGAACCCCGCATCCCAGTCGACGAGGCGACGGTCGTTTGCTTCGGCGTGAGCCCGGTACGTTTCCGCTTCACGGTCGACGTCGATGTCACGGTCGTCTGCATAGGTGATGTGCTTGTCGGTTGGTGCCCAGTCGTCGGGGATTGGGCGTTTCGGTTTCTTCCTCGCCTCGGGCTTCGCTTGAGCGTGCCCACTCTCTACACCTTTAGGTGTAGTAGGGGTCGGGTCGGGTCGGGTCGGGGCATCGAGATCGCATTCGTTTGCCATAGGTTTGCCATGCGATTTGCTATGGCGTTTGCCATCGGTTTTGCCATTCCAGCGAGCGGCTGCACCCTTCTGACCTGCGAGGGACCGTGCTTTGCGCTTTTCCTTCTCCGCTTCGGCACTTGGCTGGAACTCTGCCCAGTCATGGAACTGGTAACCGCCGTCAACCTCATCCCATAGCCCCGCCATAACGAGCGCATCGGCACCGCATGGTTTTGCCATACCGTTTGCCATACCGTTTGCCATAGCGTTTGCCATGCTATTTGCCATAGCAATTGCCATATGTTCGGGGATGAAACCGTTAGTGAGCTGAGCTGCTGACCAGGATCCGGCCCGTACCCACAGACCCATGGCTTCGTTGCCTGCCGCGACGATCTTCGCGTTGAACGCGAGCTGGTCGTCGACCTTGAACCATGACATCAGGCATCACCTGGTATAGCTGGCCGTGGTTGGGCAATGCCGAGCATTTCGAGAATGTCGTGCGCTGAACTGTCGTGGGCCATGACGACCCGTGCCGCGCCTTGCTGGGCTTCCGGGGTGGCTTCGGCGTATCCGCCGTCCATGGTGTTCGAGGCATCGAATGCAATACCGGCGCCGGAGTGGAATGCGCCTTCGAATTTGGCTCTCATGATGGTCCTTTCAGAATGGGACGTGCTGGTCGATGAACTTGAGGTGGATGCGG
>NZ_VLTK01000022.1 GCF_007558825.1 Brevibacterium aurantiacum | reverse complement strand
GATGTGCTCTGCCCGAGGTGAGTTGTTCAGCTGTGTGTAAGTAGGCTCAGCTGTTGCTTGAGTAGACCGTGCGTGAACCGCCGGAGCTGCCCTGGCTGCGGTGGCGTCCCCGAGTCTCGGCACTCGTGCCTCGGTTGTCGGATCCGCGCCGGTTGCCGGTGTTCCCACGAGTGTTGCTGCGGGTGCCTTCGCTGCGGCGGTTGCCTGAAGCACTCGCACCTGAACGACTGCCACGGCCGTTCGCTGCGGGGCGTCCCTCCTGGGCATTTCCACCCGAGCGGCTGCCCTGCGAGTTGTTCCTGGCGGTGCGACCACCCGAAGCGTTTCTGGAGCTGCGGCCGCCTGCTTGGCCACCGCGACCGCTCTCACCGCTGCGACTGCTGTCTCCGCCGCGGCTGTTCTCACCACTGCGTCGACTGCTTCCGCCGCGGCCTCCACGGCGACGCCCGGATGAGCGCTGTCCGCCCTGTGACTGCTCAGCCTTCTGCTTCTCTGCTGCGGCCTGGATTGCGATCTGCGGGTCGACATAGTCAGCGGTTTCGCCCACCAGGTCGGTCACCACGGAGGATTCGGCCGTGACCTTCTGCGGAGTCACTTTGATGGCTGCCTTGCGCAGCAGCACCATCGTGTCCTTGCGCTCACCTGGCTGCATGATCGTCACAACTTCGCCGGAGCTGCCGGCACGTGCTGTGCGACCCGAGCGGTGCAGATAAGCCTTGTGCTCGGTCGGCGGATCCACGTGGACGACGAGTTCGACGGAGTCGACATGGACTCCTCGGGCGGCGACGTCTGTGGCGACGAGCACGCGCACGTTCCCCTCGCTGAATGCTGCCAGGTTGCGATCTCGTGCCCCCTGAGACAGGTTGCCGTGGAGATCCACGGCGGGAATGCCCTGCGCGGTCAGCTGCCGGGTGAATCGCTTCGCCCGGTGCTTGGTGCGGGTGAAGAGGATGCGGCGACCGGTGCCGGAGGCGAGCCGCTGGATCAGATCGTTCTTTTCCTCATCGGCGACCTCGAAGACGTGGTGCGTCATGGCGGAGACGTGCGAATTGGGATCGTCGACGGAGTGGCGGATCTCGTTGTGGAGGAACCGGCGGACCAGTTTGTCCACGCCGTTGTCCAAAGTCGCAGAGAAGAACATCCGCTGGCCGTGCTCCGGGGTCTTGGCGAGGATGCGGGTGACACCGGGCAGGAAGCCCAGATCGGCCATGTGGTCGGCCTCGTCGAGGACGGTGACCTCGATGTCGTCCAGGGAGATCAGGCCCTGCTGGAGCAGGTCCTCGAGCCGTCCCGGGCAGGCCACGACGATATCGACGCCTGCACTGAGGGCGATTTCCTGGCGCCTCTGCTTGACGCCGCCGAAGATGGTTGTCGTCGACATGCCGTAGGCCTGGGCCAGGGGATCGACCACGTTCGTGATCTGGGTTGCGAGCTCACGCGTGGGTGCCAGGATGAGGCCGCGTGGAAGGCGGCCCTTCTTCCGGCCGGCAGCGGACTCTGACAGGCGCGTCACCATGGGAATGGCGAAGGCGAGTGTTTTGCCGGAGCCGGTCTTGCCTCTGCCCAGCACATCGCGGCCGGCGAGGGTGTCCGGAAGTGTGTCCTTCTGGATGGGGAAGGCCTCGGTTTTGCCCTCCGCGCGAAGACGATCGGTCAGGACAGACGGAACGCCGAGCTCGGTGAAAGTGACGGGAGCGGCATCTGTCTTGTCCGCGACGGCATTCGCCACCTCGGGATTCGCAGCCTTCGGTGTGGCTGGTCGTCGCTGCCTGGTGGAGGAAGAGACGGCATTGTTGCTGGAGTCATGTGGGGGAGTGATGGGATAGCCCTTCGACATGCCGGAGGACTCACAGATGCCACCGAATGGTGACGGGAGCCGGTTCCGGACAAGGTGTGGGAACGCCGTTTGGCGCTCTCGATCGCCGAGAGGAAACGGCTTCGGAAACACGCGCCGGATATTTGATTCACGGCCGCAGAGACGAGGCGTACTGTCGACGCAGGGAACCCGAGGACGGGTTCGCAGGTACTACCAGCATACATGCCTCAGCGGTGTCGCCTTGACAGGGTCACACAATGTCAGCCATCTCATACTCCCGGATACCCCACGCCCGGTGCGTCTGTCAGCTTCAGAATGCGACTCCGCGATTTTCACATGTCGCCCTGCGCGCCCTGTTGTGCACCTGGTTCAGCCCGTCGCCGTACTCATGTCCTGACAGGTGTAGAGACGTCTTCAACTTTCCCCAACGTGTGCCGAAGGCTGGGAGCGTCGCTTTGGATGCATTTCTGGCAGACCTGGGTTTAGTGACCATCGCCGAGGCCGCCGGTGAGTCGAGCGTGGAAGGCTGTGGTGTAGTCGTTCATGCCAACAAACTCGACAGCCTTGCCGTGTTGTTCGTATTTCGTTTCGATCGTATCGAGTGCGGCAACAGTCGACGCGTCCCAAATGTGGGATTTCGTGAGATCGATGACTACCCGCTCGGGGTCGTCAACATACTCAAACAGTGTGGTGAGATCATTGCTGGAGGCAAAGAGCAGCTGTCCTTCAACCGTGTAGTGAGCGACCTGTACCCCGTCGTGTTCCTGGATCTCCCTCCGAACGTCGATGAGGTGGGCAACGCGACGGACGAACATCACCGAGGCCACGAACACGCCGACAACGACGCCGATGGCGAGGTTGTGAGTTGCGACGACCACTGCGACGGTGATGACCATGACTGCGGTTTCGCTCTTGGGCATGCGCTTGAGCGTGGAGAGCTTGATCGAGTGCCAGTCGAAGGTTCCGACCGAGACCATGATCATCACAGCGACCAGTGCGGCCATCGGGATGATCGCCACGATGTCGCCAAAGGCGACGATGAGGATCAGCAAGAACATTCCTGCAAGAAAGGTTGATATCCGGGTGCGCGCACCGGAGGCTTTGACGTTGATCATGGTCTGCCCGATCATGGCGCAGCCACCCATTCCGCCGAAGAATCCCGAGAGAATGTTCGCAACTCCCTGACCCCAGCCTTCACGGGTCTTGTTTGAGTGCGTGTCGGTGACATCGTCGACAAGCTTTGCCGTCATCAGGGACTCCATGAGTCCAACGAGGGCCATCGCCAGAGAGTAAGGGGCGATGATCGTCAGCGTCTCCCATGTCAGTGGAACACTAGGGACGAACAGTTCGGGCAGGCTACGCGGCAGTTCACCTTGATCACCAACAGCGGGGATATTGATTGCGAAGACTATGACTGCGACAGTGACGATGATGATCGAGACCAACGGAGCTGGAACGACTTTGGTGATCTTCGGCATGAAGATCATGATGACCAGGCCGACCGCGACGAGTGGGTAGACCATCCAGGGCACACCGATGAGCTGCGGGAGCTGAGCTGTGAAGATGAGGATCGCCAGGGCGTTGACGAAGCCAACCATGACGCTGCGCGGGATGAACCGCATCAACTTCGCTGCGCCGAAGACAGCGAGCACAATCTGCAACACCCCGGCGAGAAGCACGGTGGCGATGAAGTAATCCATTCCGTACTCGCGAGCCACGGGCGCGATCACTAGCGCGATCGCACCCGTGGCAGCGGTGATCATCGCGGGTCGCCCGCCGACAAAAGCGATGGTCACGGCCATGATGAACGAGGAGAACAGGCCGACCTTTGGATCGACGCCGGCGATGATGGAGAACGAGATCGCCTCCGGGATCAGTGCCAGCGCGACGACCAGTCCCGCGAGGACTTCTCGAGTGAGGATCCGTGGAGTCTTCAGCGCAGTCATCACTGAGGGGTCGGGTTGGTATCGACTTCGGTCGTCGGCGGTTGTAGTTGCAGTCGTCATTTAACGAGCCTCCAAGGTCAGGAGTGGGTCGGGTGTGACACCATCGAAGATTGAGCGCACATTCCTGTGCGAGTCCGGCGGGCCCCTTTTTGGGGCCTGGAAGCCGGGAAGCCACCACAGAATTGTGTGGGCGCTAAAATTGACTCTAACGTAACGTAAGAGTTGATGCGAATCGAGGAAGGGGTGCCCCCATGCCCGAGGTAGGGATGATGCACATTGGAGAGTTGGCTGAGCGCACAGGGTTGTCTCTGCGAACAATTCGCCACTATGACCAGATAGGCCTGTTAACACCGTCTGGCCGGTCAGAAGGTGGTTTCCGTCTCTATACCGAGGACGATCATGACCAGCTCATGCTCATTCGTCGAATGAAGCCGTTGGGGTATTCGCTGGAACAGATGGGGGATCTTTTGAGGGCACTGGAGAGTGTTCGCAGTGGTGATTCTTCGAGCGCTGATGGAGAAGATGCGATGACGCAATTTCTCGACGACGCGAACGAGCGCCGGGAAAAGCTCGCTCAGCAACTGGCTGCAGCAGATGAGTTCATCGATCAGCTCCGCTCGAGGATCATTCCGTAATCGGAGCAAGGCTGCGCAAAGAAGGCAACGTATCGACGGCAGTGAAATTGCCGGTTCTGGCTGAAGCGACCCCGCTTTGACTGGATCCTTCGCTCGTCACGCGGCATATGAAATGTGAGCGGGAGGGTAAATGCATTCTGTATCCGCGGGCATGAAGTCATACGGTCGCGCGCCCACATTTCTCATGTTCACCGGATACGAGCAGATCCGCTTCATCGTCGCAGCCCTGGCAGGCGACCAGGCCGCCGCAGACAGAGTCGAACTGGTTCTGCCCGAAACCGCCGTATGTTCAGCCGACATCGGCTCCTTCTGCGACGCGCCGGCTGTCGATACCGTCGAGACAGACTCGTGCTGCGGCGCGCCCGCAGAACCGGTCTCGATTGGTATTCCCGCCGGACTGGAACACGGACGGAGCACATACCAGGAGACACGATGACAACTTCACCACGCGTCCTCTTCATCTGTGTGAAGAACGGCGGAAAGTCCCGAATGGCCGCGGGGCTCATGAGCGACCTCGCCGGCGACTCGATCGATGCGGTCTCTGCCGGAACGAAGCCCGGTAAATCACTCAACCAACTCTCGGTGAAGTCGTTGGACGAGCTGGGCATCGGTATCAATCAAGGCAGTCCAAAGCCTGTCAGTGACGCTGAGCTCGAAGCGGCCGATATCGTCATCACCTGGGGACGTGAAGCAACCGTGGAAGTGCCTTCGGGTACAGAGTTGGAGGACTGGGATACCGACGAGCCGTCTGAGCGAGGAATCGAGGGCATCGAACGCATGCGCCTCGTCCGCGAAAACATCAGGCCACGTGTCGAGAAACTTCATTCGCGCCTGCTGTTATGAGTGATATCCACATTCGAGGGATGGTCGACTCCGACTGGTCTGGGGTTAAGGATGTGTACGCAACCGGCATCGAGACTGGGCATGCCACCTTCGAATCAGCGCCGCCAGCCGCTTGGAACGACTTTTGCCCGTCCAGGCGGCTGGACCTGTGTCTGGTCGCCGTGGACGGTGATAGCCAGATCCTGGGGTGGGTGCGGGACCGGTGTCGTTTCGCGACGTCTATAGAGGCGTCGTCGAGCACTCGATCTACGTGCACACCGATACTTCCGGCAAAGGTGTCGGCACTCAGCTATCGTCTGAGTTCATCAGTCTCACCGACCACTGCGGGATCTGGACGATACAGTCGTCGATCTTTCCCGAGATCACCGCCAACTTTCGTCTCCACGAGCACGCTGGTTGCCGACATGACGTCGCGGCCAGCGTCGCGCAGCTCGCCTGTTGGTGACAAATGTCGATACAAGGTTTGGTGACTGATACCGAGCTCCTGGCACAGTGGACCTACACTGGTTCACGGTTGGCCCATGGAAGCCATCGCGAGGCGTACTTTGGCCGGAATCATTGTGCAGGGAGGGCCACCGTTGCGTCCTCGTGCTCTGGCAGATCTAAGGCCGGCTTTTATGCCTTCGGAGATGAGTTCGCGCTCAAACTCAGCCAGGGCAGCATAGATCCCGAACACCAGCTTCAGCATCGCAGCTGCCTTCAGCCCTGCAGCTGCAGCCGGTCGGCGGCGAAGGATGCAGCCTTTCTGAGCACGTCTGTGGTGTCGTCGAGGATGCGACCGAAATGTAGGAATGAGTGCAGCACCTGCGGGTACTCCTCGTAGACGACATCATTTCCGGCCCGTCGCAGTCGCATTGCCAGGGCGCGACTGTCATCTCGCAGCGGATCGAGCCCAGCTGCGGTGACGTAGACCGGCGGCAGTCCGGCAAGATCGGCGCCGAGGTGGTTGTAGAGGGGCGACTCGGCGTCCCTGGCTGAGGCGAAGTACTCGGACATGATGCTGCCGAGGTCGTCGGTGCCCATACCGTCCCAGCTGCCGCCGAAGTTCCGACGGCTGGCAGAATCGCTGAGTCCGTGACCCCCATAGAACGACATCAGCGCCTGCAAGGAGGAGAAGCTCTCAGGCGATGCCCCGATGTCCTCAGGTGCATCACGCAGCAGCAGCGCAGAACCAATCGTGAGCATGGCTCCTGCCGAATCCCCGGCGATCGCGAGGCGAGTACCATCCACCCCGAAGTACCTGCCGTTGCCGACGAGGTGATCGATGACGCCGGCGCTCTCGTGCAGCGCCTGCGGGAACTTCACTTCGGGGGAGAGTGAATAGTCGACGCCGACAACAGCTGCACCGCTGGATTCGGCGAGGACGCGCATGATCCGATCGTGGGTGTCGAGGTCACCAACGGTGAACCCGCCTCCGTGGAGGAACACGATTCCCGGCACGACCGCCTCGGCGCGGGGATAGTGGATCCGAACGGGTACGTCGACTCCGGCCGCGGAGATTGTGTCATCGACGGTGCGGGCCATCGTCGGACCGCCCTCGTTCCAGGTGGAACGCTCCGCACGGTACTCCGCGCGGGATTCGATGAAGCGGGCAGGTGTTTCCGACGGGTTCGTGATCGCACGCACGGCATCCTTCCCGACTTGGCGGCAGGCTTCGGCACGTGTGGCTTGGACTGCGAGCACGTCCTTCATCTGGTCAGACATGGCGTCGACGATGTCCGGGGGGATTGTGGCCAGCAGAGCCGCGGTGAGATCGACGGCAGGGGTATTACGGGAAATGGTCAGTGCCTTTCGTCGACAGCATCTCGCAGCTCAAGGCTACTCGGCGACGGTGCCTCGCCGGATGGCGGTCTTGTCGGCGACTAGGATTGGCACCATGACCGAGCACATGCGCAGACACGAGTCCGACCACGAGGTTCCGTGGTCACTGCCGATCGTGGTCCGGCGGTCGAAGACGAACATCGCCCGCCACATCGATGTCGTCGAAGCCACTGCACGAGCCGTCGTCGCCTTCCTCGACGACCCGCGTTCACAGCCGGAAGGTGACTGGCACGAAGCGGTCGAGTACTGGCGTGACGGGGCCATCCGCAAGGTCGTTCGCCGCGGAGACGGGCAGAAGCTCGACGATGCACGAGCCTTGGGGTGCGTTGAGGTGACGTTCGGCGGCACGGATGACTACGGTCCCGCCGAGGCGGTTGTCTTCCCTCCGGGTCCGGTCGAGCCGCTGCCGAAGGAATTGAAGAAGCTGCAGGTCGGCGGCACCGAGTTCCCGGATGAGGGAGGCACCTCAGTGACCGCGGACATGGCCGTCGTGACGATCGAACTCTCACCGCTGGTGACGCTGACGACGGGGAAGGCCGCGGCGCAGTGCGGCCACGGGGCACAGCTGGCCTACGAGCAGATGCCCGCCGAGGTTCGCGATCGGTGGCGTGAAGCAGGATTCAGTCTGCGCGTGGTCACACCCACGAAGGCGGAATGGGCGAATAGCGATCGCCCCGTGAGCGTCGTCGATGCGGGTTTCACGGAGGTAGACGGTCCCACCGAGACCGTGCGTGCGTGGTGGTGAGAGTCGAGACTACTCCGCGGCTTCCGCTTTCTCGTCGTCGTCGAGGGGACGCGTCTTCGTGCCGTTTCCGAACTCGTCGAGGATGATCATATGCTTGACCATCTGGCCGGCTTCCTCATCCCAGACGTCGATGATGTCGCCGGGATGGGTCCCAGGCTGATAGAAATCTTCGTTGACTCCAGTCATTGAACTCACCTCCTGTCGTGCCTATGACGCTACGCCACTGTGACGTAAGTCTCAAGGCATTCCCCGGTGCTTTCGCCGAGGTGGTCAGTGTGTCCCGCCGAAGTGGGCGGCGGCTACGATTGTGCCGGGCCGCTCAACGGAAGGCCGTATGGACGAGAGAATCACGGAGCTCAGGTTGACGTTCACGGGCCACCTGGTGAGCATGTTCTTCCCAGGCGCATGTTTCATCTTGGTCAGCGGATTGTTGTCGGAGGCTTTCCCCAGCTTGGCCCTGGGCATGGGATTTGTCGGATTCTTCGTCCTCATCGCATGGCCGATCTTCACGATCGTCGTCCACGTCCGTCACGACCGCCGCCTCAGACGTCAGCAGAAGCGACGCATCTCGGACCACAGGAGCATCACTGAGCCCCAGGTATCGGCTTCAGAGGTCCCAATCAACGACTCGCTGTTCACATTCGTTTCGGGTGTCGAAGCCGTGATCATGATGTTCGCCCTGCCGATAATTCTCCTCGGCGGAATCGGAGTATTCTGCCTGGTCACTCTCAACGATGACCCTGGCACAACCATTGTCAAAGGCGTCGCCGGCGCAGCGTCTCTGGGTCTACTGGGCGGCTATCTGTTCATGCTTATGCGCGGACGAACCCCGTCGACTTTGAGGATCGTCGGTATCGCAGTCGCCGTGTTCGGCATTGCTGGTCTCATCGCAGTCGGCACGGTGCTGCGCAGCGACGGACTCACCAACCTCGGCGACGTGATCATGGCGGTCACCAGTGTGGTCATGATCGCCGCCGGAATGTGGCTGGCGATCACCGGGTGCAACTCCTTCATCCGCACCGGCTGACAGCGGCCGGCTCGACTACAGGCTGCTCCATCAGATCGTGCGGACCATGACGATGAGGCAGAACACCTCAAAGCAGCCAATGCTTCCTTGTCACTCCGGGTCGGGTCGGCGATTCTGTAGGCTGGGGTCATCATGACGGAGAGACTGAAACTTCACAATGACGGTGGACGCGAGCGTGACGTCGCCGAGGCAGGCCAACCCGGCGAGGACGAATTCCGTGTCGATATCGAACGGATCCGATTCTCCCCCTTCTTCTCACGACTGGCCGCCGTGACCCAGGTGATCCCGCAGGCCGGTTCTGGCACAGTCATTCACAACCGGCTGACGCATTCGCTCAAGGTCTCTGCCGTGGCCAGGTCGATCGCCATCACCTTGAACAACTCCGATGAGCGCACCCGATCGGTGCTCGCTGAACTCGGCGGGTGCGATCCTGTGGTGGTCCAGGCTGCCGCCGCAGCCCACGATATGGGGCACCCTCCGTTCGGCCACCTCGGCGAGAAGGAACTTGACCGTGTCTCACGGTCGGTGCTGCGACTGCCTGACGGCTTCGAAGGCAATGCGCAGACCTTCCGCATTCTCACAGCTCTCGACAGCTGTGATGCCACAGCGCGGGGGCTCAACCTCACTCGGGCGGTCAAGGCCGCAGTGCTGAAGTACCCGTGGGCGCGCGGCGATTGGACGCAGCATCAGCGACTGAGCTCGGCCGAGATGCCCAGGGGAGTCGGTGATGAGGTGTCGCAGGGGGCGATGAAGTTCTCCGCCTACGCGACCGAGACGGCCGAGATGCACGATGCGCTGTCGGTGTTCCCGCGGATGGACCGGTACCAGCAGACGCTGGAGTGTGCGGTGATGGATGTCGCCGATGACATCGCCTATGCGGTGCATGACCTCGACGATTTCTACCGGTCGAACATCCTGCAGTACACCAGCGTCTCTGCCGAGTTGGGCCGGTGGCTCAGCGACTGCCGCGAACTCGGCCGGTTGCATGACACGGAGTTGGATCGTCGCAGGCCTGGCCACGCACTCGAGTCGATGTGGCGCCACATTCAGGAGAAAGACCCGTGGATCGCCGATGAGGATGCGTTCCGACAGTCGGTGCAGCGGGTCAATCGGGATCTTGTCGAGGGTCTGCTGGCCGTGCCCTATGACGGGGGACTGGAGGCCGACCGGGCTGTCACCGCGTTCACGAGGCGGTGGATCGATCGGCTCAAGGCCTCCATCGTCGTCGATGCCCGGCCACACGTCCGCAGCGGGCATGTGCGTCTGTCCGACACCGCCTGGCACGATGTGGTGGTGTTGAAGTTCGTCCACTCGAGATTCGTACTCGAACGTTCAGATCTTGCGGTGTATCAGCGAGGGCAGACCCGGATCATCGCTTCCCTGGTGGAGGGTTTCCACGAATGGCTGCGCGATCCCGACGAGGCGACCACGATTCCTCGGCGCCTCCTCGATTCGGTTGAGGCGGCCACACAGGAATACCAGGATCTCTACGACAGGGATCCGTCCAGCCTCGGCGAGGAGGGCGCCAGCGCCATCGTCAGGTTGGGGAGGGCCAGGGCGGTCGTGGACTACATCGCCTCATTCACCGATGCGCAGGCCATGTCCGTCAACGCTTTGATCACCGGTTCCTCGGAGGAGCCGTGGGAGGCTGGCCGCGGACTCTAGCACGCGCGTTCGTGGTGCCGACGCTTACAGTCAGACGAAGGATTTCAGACAGACGAAAGGCGGGGCCGGAGTTTTCACTCCGACCCCGCCTTTCGCGTGGTATCAACCGTTCACACGGCCATGAGACTCAGTCTCAGAGGCCTGCACGGTGGCGGCGCGTCAGGTAGATCGCGATTCCACCGCCGGCGACGAGGAGAGCAGCGAGCCCGCCCAGAGCCAAGGTGCCGTTGGCACCGGTGCGGGGCAGATCGCCACCGTCAGCAGCAGCCGATGCGTTGGCATCGTCGCTGGCGTTCGCGTCATCAGCTGAGCTCGCCGAGGCGTTTGCCTCGTCGTTGTTGTCAGCGGAGGCGTTGGCGTCATCGGTAGCAGCTGCGGAGTCGTCCGCGTTTGCCGATGCGTTCACGTCAGCGTTGGAAGCAGCCGAGTCATCAGCGTCAGCCGATGTGTTGGCCTCTTCGTTGGCGGCTGCCGAGTCATCAGCATCTGCGGTTGCGGTAGCCGAGTCGTCTGCGTCAGCGGTTGCCGAAGCCGAGTCATCAGCGTCAGCGGTTGCTGCTGCCGAGTCGTCTGCGTCAGCAGAGGCCGAATCATCGGCGTCAGCGGAAGCGGTGTCATCAGCGTTTGCGTCATCGCCTGGTGCTTCGTCGGCTGCGGTCGCACGGACCGAGGACGAGGCCAGGTTGATGTCAGCAAGTGCGTCGGCTGCCTGAGGGGCGGCCTGTGCGCCGCCTGCTGCGGGGACGCCGCCTGGCAGCAGCTCGAGGCTGACGGCGTTGACGGTGAAGCCGTCAGCGTCGGTGCCCTTGACGTTGCTGTCTTCAGCAGGATCGCGCTTGGTGGGCTGCTCGTTGATCGTCAGGTCGACGATCTTGTTGAGGCCCTCGAAGACGGGATCGAGACCGGAGAGGATCGGATCGACGGCGTCGGTGACTCCGCCGGTGACCTGGTCAGCAGTGGTGTTCAGGATTCCACCGATGACGGGTTCGGTGACCTTGAGGAGCTCTTCGAGCAGAGGATCGGTGATCGAGTTGAGGAGTTCTCCAACGTCGATTCCGAGGAGCTCGAGGTCTGTGGAGACCTTGGGATCGCCTTCGCCGGTGCCGGCGAGCTGACCGAGAGTGGCGTCGATGTTGACCTTGCCGTCAGCGGCTGGGACTCCGACTGCTGTGGCCTTGGCCGGCAGCGAGATCTCGACTCGGGCTTCGTTGAGAGCATCCTTGAGAGTCTCGTTGAACTTACCGGAGAGGGTTCCGAGTGCTTCAGCAACTGCGTCGGTGATCTTTCCGATTGTCTCGGAGGTCAGCACCTGGGTGTTGGGGTCGAGGCCGTTGAGGTCCTCGCCGTTCTCACCGTTGACGACCTTGGCGAGGTCGATCTTGATGTCACCGTTCTTGAGGTCGATCGAGGCGATGCCCGCCTTATCCTCGAGCTTTTCGTTGATGACGTTTTCGACGACGCTGTTGAGAGCGTCTGCGGTCTCAACGTTGACGGTCGTGCCTTCGCCGCCGAGGCTGATGTCGGCCAGACCTGTCTTGACGTCGATACCAGCGTTGGCCAGCTGGTCGGCCAGGCCTTCCTTGGCGATGACGTCTTCGAGGGTGCCGCCGGCTCCGTCGACAACCTTGGTCAGCGATTCGTTGAGGTCGCCCACAGCTGGGCTGGAGACGGTAAGGACTCCATCAGCAACGACGTAGTCGGAAGTGGCCTCGTCTGCGCCTTTGGCTTCTGCGGTCGAAGCAACCGCACCGAGGGAGAGCGAGAGCTCGTCGACGATGTTGTCGGTGACTCCGTCGATGCCGGCCTGTCCCAGAACCTGGGTGAGGTCGACTTCGGCGTTTCCGTACTCACCGTTGTTGATGTCGTCCACGTTGAGGGCGCCATCCTTGCCGACTGCACCGGCACTTGCCTTGGCACTGTCTGCCGAAGGAGCGTAGCCGTAGGAGTTGAGCGCTCCGGCTTCGCCGAGCTTCAGGAGGCCTTCGCCGCCTGGCTGGCTGATGACTGGCAGTGAGACACCGTCACCCAGATCCAGGTCGATGGCGCTCAGTGCTTCTGCATTGAGAGGGGTCTTGGCTTCCTCAGGATTGCTGGGGAAGCTGCTGTATGCACCAGCGGCATCGACGAGCTGATCGTCGAGGAGATCCGACTGGACCAGCTGACCGAGCGCCTCAGCGTCTTCGTTCGGGTCCTGCTCGATAGCTGCAGCGCTGGGTGAGGTGACCATGACAGTCAGCCCAAGGGCGGTGACTGCGGCTGCGCTACCGACGGCGATCTTTCGTACGGGCGGCTGCCCGTTACGGAGCTTCTTCATACTTCTCCACTTCCATTTGTGAGGATCGACCGACGGTGTTTGCGTACAAGGGACATGGTGCTTTTCGGCCGAACGGATTTAACCCTACAAGCTCATTGGCAAATAATGCGAAAGTAATGTGAAAGGTAACGGAAACGTAACGCGAACTGTGTGCTCGCAGGTGGGTGGGGTACAAATGAATGATCAATGAACGATGCGCAGAGGTGTCGGACGAAGGCTTTTTGGTGTAGCCGAGGTTGTTCCTTGAGATGCTGGGGATCGCGCTCACCGCGCCCGGCGTAGTCAGGTGGTCTTGTGTCTCACTGCGTGAAATGGCGATACTTTTGTTCGAACTAAAGTCCAACTTCTGTGGGCCGAGTCACGGAGCGTAATATGACGAAATTGTCATGAGCGGCGTGTCGGTAATTACTTATGAGTAACGACTATTTGTGTCGCAGGTCACCAGAAAGGCGGGGCCGGAGCTTTCACTCCGACCCCGCCTTTTAGGCGCTCAGCTCAGTGGCTGAGTGTCATGTGTATCAGTGCTGACCTGCCGAGGCGCGGTAGCGGCGGGTTCCGTAGATCGCCGCTGCACCGCCTGCAATCAGCAGGGCTGCGATGCCGGCCATGGTCAGGACGCCGTCGGCGCCTGTCCGTGGCAGGTCTCCGCCGTCGCTGCTGCCTGAGGCGTTGGTGCTGGCACCGGCTGAGCTGGCCGAAGCGTTCGACTGGCTCGAGGAGCTGGCCGAGGCTGCCTGATCGGAATCCGCGGATGCAGATGCCTGATCGGCATCGTCATCCGAGGCAGCGCTGGCTTCAGCACCGTCAGCGTCCGCGGAAGCTGTAGCTTCTGCTTCGGCTCCGTCTGCTGCAGCGGTTGCTGCACCTTCAGGATCAGCATCTGCGTCTGCTTCTGCTCCATCGGCGTCTGCAGCGGCAGTGGTGTCGACATTGGAGTCGTCTGCCTCTGCAGCAGCGTCAGCTTCTGTGCCATCGGCGTTGGCCGCAGCTTCGACCGAAGCGTCGTCGGACGACGTTGCGTTCGAGGCGACTGCGGCAGCTGCTGCCGGGTCTGCGTCTGCAGCGGCAGTGGTGTCAGCGTTTGCCGTCTCTGTGTCATCAGCATTGGCAGCCGCGGTTGCTGCGGCCTGTGCTGAAGCATTCGGATCAGACGTTGCGTCCGCCGAGGCTTCCGAAGAGGAATCTTCGGTCGCTGCGGATTCTGCTGCTGCCGAAGCGTCGATGTCCGCGGCTGCAGAAGCGGTGGTATCAGCGTCTGCGGTAGCGGCGGCCTGTGCGGCTGCTTCTGCAATGGCATTGTCATTGTTGTCAGCGTCGGCCGAAGCTGCGGCCGAGGCCGAAGCATTGGCATTGACGTCCGATTCGTTGGAAGCGTCGGCCACGGCCGAGTCATCTGCGTCGGCCGCAGCCGCAGCAGATGCTTCCGAGGACGAGTCTGCGTTCGAAGCAACGCTGGCGGCTGCTGCCGGGTCAGCGTCTGCCGCTGCAGTTGTGTCTGCGTTGGCTGCGTCCGTGTTGTCAGCGTTCGACGCTGCCTCTGCTGCTACGGTCGCCGAGGCGTTTGTCTCGGTGGTCGCATCGGCTGAGGTTTCAGATGACGCATCTTCGGTTGCTGCCGCTTCCGCTGCTGCTTCTGCGCTGGAATCGGCTGCTGCAGTCTCGTCGGTGGTTGCATCGGCCTGCGCGGCAGCCTGAGCTGCTACCTCAGCCGAAGCGTTGGAGTCATCATCAGCGTCTGCCGAAGCTGCAGCGGAAGCCGCAGCGTTCGTGTTCACATCATCGTCGCCTGGTTCTTCAGGTGCCTCAGCGGTCGCACGGACCGAGGAGGAAGCGAGGTTGATGTCGACTGCTTCAGAGGCCGGGAGCAATTCCAGGCTCACAGCGCTGACAGTGAAGCCAGGACCATTGTTGCCCTTGACCTGACTCTCCTCATCCTTCAGTGTCGGCTGCTCGTTGATCGTCAGATCGACAACCTGGTTGAGAGCTTCAAAGACGGGATCGAGGCCTGTGAGGATTGGATCGACGATGTCGGTGACGCCAGCGGAGAGCTCCTCGACGGTGGCCGTGAGGATTCCGCCGATGAGTGGCTCGGTGATGGCGAGCAACTGATTAAGCAGTGGCTCTGTGAGTTCGGTCAGCAACTCGCCAATTGGCAGTCCTGCGACGCTGAGGTCACTGGAGATCTCAGGCTCGCCCTCGCCGCTGCCGGCGAGCTGACCGAGAGTGGCATCGACGGTGACGGATCCGGTTGCTAGCGTGACAGGGCCCAATGTCGCTTCGGCAGGGAGATCAATCACGAGGTGAACGTCATTGAGTGCGTCGGTCAGGGTCTCCGTCACCTTGCCTGTGAGAGCACCGAGTGCGTCCGCGACAGCCGTCGTGATCTTTGAGATCGTGTCTGATGTCAGAACCTGGGTGTTCGGATCCAGACCGTTGAGGTCTTCTCCGTTTCCACCCTCGACAACCTTGGCGAGATCGATCTTGATGTCGCCGTTGGCAAGGTCGATTGAGACGATGCCCGATTCGTCTTCAAGCTTCTCGTTGACGATGTTCTCGACGATGCTGTTGAGAGCATCGCGAACGTCAACGGACACGGTCGTGTCTTCTCCGCCGACGCTGACGTTAGCGATACCTGGAATATTGACATCGACGCCAAGGCCGGCCAGGTCATTGACCAGACCTTCCGTGCCGATGACCTCGTCGAGGGTTTCACCCGTGCCATCGACGAGTGTGTCGAGTGCGCCGGAGATGTCTCCGACAGCAGGGCTGGAGACGGTGAGAATTCCGTCGGCAACAACGTACTCAGAGTTGTCGGCTTCGCCGTTGCTGTCAGCAGTCGAGGCGATTGCCCCGAGCTCCAGGCTGAGTTCGTCGACGACTTGATCGGTGATTCCGTCCAGTCCAAGCTGGCCGAGGACTGAGGTCAGATCGACGTTGGCGTTGCCGAATTCACCGTTGTTGATGTCGTCCAGGTTGAGGGCGCCGTCGGTACCGACTGCGCCGGCGCTGGCCTTGGCCTCGTTGTATGCCGGGGCATGGCCGTACGAGTTGAGTGCTCCGGCGTTGCCGAGATCGAGGAGCCCGTCTCCGCCTTCTTCGCTGATAAGTGGGATGCCGATACCGGGAAGTTCGAGTCCCAGGGACTGCAGCACTTCGAGGTTCAGCGGGGTGGTGGCAGCCTCTTCGTTCGAGGGTGAGCTGCTGTACGCAGAGAGGGCCTCGATTGCCTGAGCATCAAGCAGATCAGCGTCGATGAGCTGACCGAATGCCTCGGCATCTTCGTTGGGGTTAATTTCCTCGGCTGAACCTGGTGACGTTGTCAGCAGGGTGAGCCCTAACGCTGTGGCGGCGGCAACGCCGCCGACAGCAATTTTACGACCGGTCGTGTGCCGGTTTCGGAGCATCTTCATGGTTCTCCACATCGTTCGAAACTTGAACATCCGCTGGACGGAAACAGGCAGTCTCCTGGCAGATCCCTCACAACGATACGTAGTAACCAAAAAGTAATCACGAAATCACGGACAAAGTTACGATCTCGTTACATTCACGCTAGGCGACTCGGAGGGTGTGCGTGAACTTTTCATGAAGTCAAATCTCTATGGGTCTGGAATTTCTGTAGTTTCTCCTGTAGATGACTGTAGTGACTATGCCGTTCTGTTTCGAGGCCATGAGTATTGCCCCAGGTCAGGGCATCGTATACGCAAACCTGTCGGGTGGCGATCCCCACAGGGAGATCATCTGGGTGTGGTGAAGGAGCCCGTCTGGAGCCGAGTCGGGGTGGTGATTGTGTGGTAACTACCGAAGTGACGGTGCAGTAATTGAAATCATGACAAGTTTGTTGGATATGAGACCGTGCTGCGACAATCCGCAGAAAATGCGGCTATTTCGAGACCTAGTCGCCGGCTGCTGGTCTGGGAGAAGGCTGACTGCGGCCTGTTTGCGCGGTGCACAGCGCCACAATAGGGTCGAGACATCCGCAGGAACGGGCAGAGAGGTGGCGAGTGGGCGTGAAGAAGCGTTTCGCCGTGATCGGCGCTGGCATCATCGGCGCGGCTGTGGCCCGCGGCCTGGTCCAGAAATACGACGGTGCAGACGTCACCCTGTACGAGAAGGAAGACCACCCTGCGGCTCACCAGACCGGTCACAATTCGGGTGTCGTCCATGCCGGTCTCTACTATGAGCCTGGAAGTCTCAAGGCGCTGCTCTGCCGTCGAGGTGTCTCGCTTCTGCTCGACTTCGCCCGCGCACACGATGTCGCATTCGAGGAGTGCGGAAAGGTCGTCGTCGCGACGAACGATGTCGAAGTCGAGCGGCTGGAGGGAATCCATGCTCGTGCCAGAGCGAATGGGGTCCCTGATGTCGAACTGCTGGACCGCGACGGACTGCTCGAGGTCGAGCCGAACGCCGAGGGCGTGGCCGCGCTGCACTCACCGCATACCGGAATCATCGACTATCGCGGCCTGACGGAAGCGCTGGTCGCGGATTTTCGTCGTAGCGGTGGTCGAGTTCGCTTCTCCACCGAAGTGAGGAAGATTGAGCAGCGTAGCGGCAGCACCGGCAGCACCGCGATCGTTCACTCGAGCGTCGACTCGCAGGAGTACGAACAAGTCATCACGTGCGCCGGCCTGCAGGCTGACCGACTCGCGGCACGCTCAGGCGAAGACAAGAGCCCCAGCGTTGTGCCGTTCTTCGGTCAGTACTTCATCCTTGAACCACGATTCAATGATGTCGTCAACGGCCTCATCTACCCGGTTCCGGACCCGAAGTACCCCTTCCTCGGAGTTCACGTGACCCGCCGCATCGATGGCGGACTAATGATCGGACCCAACGCCTTCCTCTCGTTCTCCCGGGAGGGGTACAAGGGTCTCGGCCTCAACGTCCCAGACTCCCTGGCGGTGGCAACGGATCCGGGATTCTGGAAGTTCGCGGCCGGCAACATGGCAACGGCTGCACGTGAGATCGGCGGGGTCCTCTCGATCGAGAAGTTCGTCGCCGAGGCCGCCCGCTACGTCCCGGCCCTCTGCGGAGCCGACGGTCACCGGGCCACTAGGGGAATTCGCGCTCAGGCGATGAACCGGGACGGCAACCTAGTCGACGATTTCGTCATCGATCGTGCGAGAGCCACGATGTTCGTCCGGAATGCACCCTCGCCGGGAGCCACCTCGGCGCTGGCGATTGCCGAACATCTCATCGACACCGCCGCCCTCACCTGAATAGGCGAAGACCACAGCATTCTCACCTGGGATCTTCTGTTTTCCATCGGGCAGGCTGTTTACAAGCATCCGCGAGAGGTGCAAGCCTGGGGACAGATCCAACATATGTGGCACCGAGTACGAACGGAGCTGATGATGAACCTCGAGAATCTACGCGCTGTGTATGACAACCAGAGTCCCTTCGCCACCGTCTATCTGGAAGGACGCTCTCCCGGTGCCGATGCCGAGAAGCAGGTGCGGCTGCGGTGGGACGAACTTCGTGCGAACCTCACGGACGCCGGGGCGGCAGACGAGATCCTTCAGCACCTCGACGACACCTTGATCGTCGAAGACATCACTGAAGTGCAGACCGATGGGCGCGTCGTCGTGGCGAACGCAGAAGGGGTTGTTCTCGACGAGCACTGGGATGCTGCCCTGGGCACCGGTGACACTGCACATTACGGAGAGGTCCCCGAGCTGGGTGCCTATGTCCGTGAAGGATGCCGCCTGGTCGATATGGTCCTCGTCATCGCCAATCAGGAAGGCGCGACCATCCGTGAGCTGAGGGTGTCCCCTCAGCACGAGGTGAAGCATCGGGATGAGTCACGCATCAGCGGTGACAGCGACGAGGACATTCATGCACCACGTCAGGGCGCGCTGTCGCACAACCAGATTCGACGTCGCGCCGATGAAATCGTCAAAGACAACGCTCGCGCAGTCGCTGACCACGTCGATGAGATTGTTCGCGCTCGTGAACCAGACCTCGTTGTGGTGGCCGGCGAGGTCCAGGGCCGCACCGCTGTGAAGGGTGAGCTTTCGGCCCGAGTCACCGAACTCCTCGAAGAAACCGATCAGGGAGGCACGGATGACGACGCTGGGGAAGAAGCACTCTACGATGCCCTGAAATCGCTGGCTTCTGATCGCGTCCAGGCGAAGCAGACCGAAGACACGGAGAACCTGTCCTACAGCAAGGCTCACGACCTTGCGGTGGAAGGACAGGAAAAGGTCTCTCAAGCCGTTCAGCGCGGAGCCGTGGCAACAGTGCTCCTCGACTACGATGCCGGTTCGGAAGGCGAAGGAGCGATCCTGGCCGACGCAGTCTTCTCGTCCGCCGATGTCGGACTCATCAGCGGAGACGTCGAGGACGGAATAGCGGCGATACTGCGCTATGACGCGGCCACGGCCTTGGCCGACTGACCATCGCCGCGTGATCACTGCTGGCTGAATTCCCGCATTTGACGGTGCCCACGGGTGCCGTTGGGTGCGGGATTCCTGGTTCTGACGACACCACACCGGAAAGTCATGACTTACAGATGACTTGATCAGGTTCAGAGAAGCATCGATACGTCGACCGGTGCATACTGCGGGGCACCTCCGGCACGGAGTGTCAGGCTAGTTGGCAGTCATGTCCTCACATGTCGGCTTGCTCCTATCTCGTGAGGTGCTTGAACAGGCAATATTCATAGTCTGGCCACGGACGGGCTGAAAACCGCCTCAAAGAATCTGGGCCCCCCTTGACGGAATCGAAATCACGCGGAAGATTGATGTTCCAAGGGCAGATTGCTTGCGGCTTCTGAAGAACAGAGGCCCGAGGGCGAAGTGAGGACTTTGCGCACGACCCAGATGACGGCCAGTCGCGGCACCAGCTGACGGTCGTCCGGGAGCAGAAAGACATTTCATATCGAGACACGGCTGGCGATCACTGCTCAAAGCAATCACAGATCGCCAAGCTCAAGGGTCATCAGCCACACGCGCCATAGGCGCAGATTCGGAGGAACCCAGTGAACGACAAGATGAAACTCACAGGCCTGATATTGGCGGGCTACATGCTTGGCCGAACGAAGAAGTTAGGCATGGCACTGACGATCGCCTCTACCGTGGCTGGATCAAGTGTGGTGAAGAACCGCGAGAGTCTCATTGGAGGATTGAAGGAATTCGCCGATGCCACACCAGAACTCAAAGAGCTTCAAGAGAAGATCACCGGGCGTCTGGCCGACTCAGGTAAGGGTGCAGCTAAGGCTCTGGCAGCCAAGGGCATCGACGAACTGAGCAGCCGGCTCCAGGACCAGACCGAGAAGATGAAATCAACCTTGGAAGAGGCCGCAGACGACCTTGACCCTTCGATTGATGAGGAGGACCCGGACAGCGAAGGCGCGGAAGCCGATGCTCCTGAGCACCTCGACGAAGCTGAGAATCCTGGAGCTGAAGACGAACAGCTCGAGGAAGATGAGGCAGCTGAAGAGGCCGATTCTGCGGAGCCCGTCGATTCGGACGAGGCCGAAGAGGTAGACGAAGAGCCGGCAGCGGAAGAAGCGCCTGCAAAGAAGCCAGCTCGGAAGCGTGCCTCGACAGCGAGCCGGTCTGCAAGCAAAGCAAGCGAATCCTCCGCATCGAAGAGGTCAAGCACAGGCGGGACCACCAAGAGGACCAGTGGAGCAGCATCGAAGACTTCGAGCACCCAGCGTCGGTCGGGCAGCAAGACGGCATCTGCTTCCAAGTCGACATCGACATCTGAGTCGGCACCGACGCGGAAGCGTTCGGCGGCTGCGAAGAAGCCTGCAGCTTCTCGCAAGACCAAGGAGGCCACCGGTGAGTGATGACTCCATTTTCAGTGGCTTGAAGGAGCAGGCGGCAGACTACGCCAAGACCCTCGGCCGCAAGGCGATCAAGTCCGCTGGCGACAAGGTCGATAAGTTGTCTGACCGTTTTGACGGATCGTCCGATTCAGCAGGTGCGGCTGCCCAGGCCGGTGCCCAAGAGATCGCGGAAGGTAAGTCGCCAGCCAAAGCGGCTCTCTCCGCAGCGACCGCTGGTGCCAAGGACAAAATCAAAGGCGTCTTCGGCGGGGGTGCTTCCGGCGGTTCCGGTGGCTCTGGCGATTTCAAGTTCTCGAACATCATCGAGACGGCAGATGTCGGCGTGCCGTTGTCTGTCGCGTACAACGCGTTCACAATGTTTGAGAACTGGCCCGATTTCATGAAGAAGGTCGAGAACGTCGAACGCACGGATGACGTGAAGATCAGCGTCAAAGGCCAGGCTGTCTGGTCCCACCGCACGTGGGAGGCGACGATCATCGAGCAGGTCCCGGACTCACATATCGTCTGGGAATCGACCGGTGAGAAGGGCTACATCAGCGGCAGTGTTTCCTTCCACGAGTTGGCACCCAGGCTCACTCGCATCATTGCGAGCGGCGAATACCATAAACAGGGGTTCGTCGAGGGAGTCGGCGCCCTCTGGTTCACGGTGCCGCGCAGATTCCGGCTCGAACTGAAGTTCTTCGTTCATCACGTGATGAACGAGATCATGATCGATCAGGACGGCGTTGAAGGATGGCGCGGTGAGATCCGTGACAGCGAACTTGTCATGTCACATGAGGATGCTCTCGAAGAGGAGCAGGCTCAGGCTGAGGCCGACGAGGCTGATGAAGAAGAGTACGAGGACGCTGCACCCTTCGAAGAGGACGAAGAGCCTCGTGAAGACGGCGAACCCGAAGACGGCACCGAACCGGTTGAGGACGAGGATGCTGAAGGCGACTACGTCGACGAACCTGTCGACGAGGAGCCGGAAGAAGAATACGTTGATGAGCCAGCCGAAGACGAACCTGTCGAAGACGGAGAGCCCGTCGAAGAGGAGGAGATCGACGACTCAGGTGAGCCTGTGGAATATGAAGAGGACGAATCAGAAGAGTACGAAGAAGCAGCCGAAGACGAAGGTGGACGCAATTGAGCGTCTGCTCCCTATCGGAAGTAGGTAATGAAAATGAGTACCAACACCGCTGAACGTTCACGTGGCAGTTATGTCGACCGTCCCTCATCGAGTTCTCTGGCTGACGTCGTCGAGATCATCCTCGACAAAGGACTCGTGATCGATGCCTATGTGCGAGTCTCACTCGTCGGCATCGAAATCCTCACCATCGACGCCCGCATCGTCATCGCCAGTGTGGACACGTACCTTCGCTTCGCCGAGGCGACCAACCGACTCGACCTGACGCAGCAGGGCGGTCGGGATCTGCCGGAGATGCTGGGCGGAATGGCAGAAAGCGGCGCCAAGGGCAAAACCCAGGGTGCCGTGGAAGGCGTCAAAAACGCGCTGACACCTGACGATTCCGATGACGAGGATGAGAAGCCACGTCGTCGGACCAAACGTCCCGCTCGCAGCTCCTCTGAGTCCGAGTGAGCGACGACATCAATACTGACAGCGACAAGTATCTCTACGGCATCGTTCTCGCAGATTCGGGCTTGTCGGAGGGAACCAGCGGTGTGCAGGCAGGCCAGTTGCATGCCGTCGGCTCCGGTCGGGTTGCGGCGGTGGTGTCCGACCTCGTCGAGACGGACATCCTGGGCACCCCGGACGATCTGAAGGCCCACATTGCGGTCCTTGACGGGCTCGCAGCGACGCAACCAGTGCTGCCTCTCGCCTTCGGGACCGTCATCCCAGCAGAGGCCGACATCGCTGGCGAAGTGTTGGCCCTACGCGAAGCCGAATATGTCGAGGCTCTGGAAGGACTGGCGGGGCTGTCCCAATTCACTCTTCTGGTCCGGTATGACCGGGACACCATCATTCGGGAGATCATTCTCGACAACCCTGAGGCCGCCGAGCTGAGGGAGAACATTGCGGGCACGGATGAGGACGAGACGCGAAACGAACGTATCCGCCTCGGCGAAATCGTGGTGAAGACCATGGAGAGTTGGAAGACCTCGGAGGGTCCACCGATTCTCAATCAGCTCGAACCTCTGACTGCCGATATGTCGGTGCGTGAGAGTGGACAGGCTGAAGACGTGGTCGAAGTCGCTGTGCTTCTTTCCCAGGAATCGCTCGCGGAATTCGACGACACCATCGACAAGTTGGCAGAAGCGAATCAGGACCGTATGAGGTTCCGGCTCGTCGGACCACAGGCTCCCTATGATTTCGTTCCTGAGATGTAGGAGTTAGTCATGGGAATTTTCTCAGCGATCCTCGGTGCACCTCTGGCCCCTCTCAAAGGGACCGTCTGGGTGGCTGAACAGGTTCGCAACGAAGCTGAGAAGCGCTATTACGATCCCGGTGCGATCAGACGGCAGTTGGAAGAGGTTTCCGCGGCCAAAGAATCCGGCGCCGTCAGCGAAGACGAGGCCGATGAGCTGGAGCGAGACCTGGTCGCGCGTCTACTCGAATCGACTCGTCGACGAAAATCGAAGGAGAACCCATGAGCGAACAGACAAGCACCGAAGACAAGCAGACTGCACGGGGCGATGACTCGTCCGAAGGCACGACTCAGCAGGACAGCGGCGAAAGGAGAAGGCCGAGGCGGACCTCCACGTCCGAATCGCCACGCCGCTCGACCGCTGCATCACCCTCCAAATCTCGACCCGTGAAATCGAAGGCCAGCGCGACCGAATCCAGCGCGACGAAGATCAGCGCATCGAAGGCCAGCGCTGCGAAGTCCGAGGAGACGAAGACGGCATCGGAACCCCCCAGGGTCTCCACTGTGCAGGCGGTCAAAAAAGCAGTCGAACAGTTCAGCGCGCTCACCGGCCGGTCCCCGGAATCAGTCGTCGGCGCACGTTGGGTAGATGACCACTGGGCCGTGCGACTCGAAGTCGTAGAATCTCGCCGCGTTCCCGACACCGCCGATCTGCTGGCCGAATACGACATCCAACTCGACGGGCAGGGCGAACTCCTCGAGTACAGCCGACAGAACCGCTACGTCCGGGGACGGCCCTCCGAGTGATCAGCCCAAGCGGGTTTGGTCCATTGCTCCGTGTCCACAGGGCCAGGAGCAGACCGACGACCACACATTCACACTCGGACAGCACCCGATAGGAAGCCGATGATATGAGCATGACGAACCAGTCGAACAGTGCGATGCAGCCACAGCGCAGCCAGGACGGGACTCTCCTCCACGTGGTGGAGACGCTGCTGGACAAAGGCCTGGTCCTCAACGCTGACATCATGGTCTCAGTGGCAGGAGTCGAACTCCTCGGAATTCGGATCAGGGCAGCACTGGCATCCTTCGAGACCGCAGCACGCTACGGGCTGGACTTCCCAGCAGGCACGGATCGCGACACGGTGGCGTGGAAAGAAGCTATCGAGCAGAAGGACACCTGCCCAGAATGCGGTAAACGTGCCGAGCTGGCCCAACTGATGAACGCGTACTGCCCTTGGTGCGGTTGGCAGAGTGCTCATTCCAAGCAAGTGGAGTCGGGCGGCTCAGCGGAACTCAGACGGTCCTCAGAGGAGCCCGAGAAGTCATCCGAGCGCAAGTAGCTCGCTGATGGCTGACGACGCGATCATGCAGCCCACCCGGGATCCGCGTGCTACCCTGCCTGACCTCATTGAGGTGCTCCTCAACAAGGGCGTGTACCTGAATCTCGACCTCATCATCTCTGTTTCCGACATACCGCTCATCGGGGTCAATCTGCGTGCGACCATCGCCGGAATCGAGACGATGCTCGAATACGGAATGATGCGTCAATGGGATGAGGACACACGAAAGTGGGTCCAGCAGTCGGTGCGCGCGCATCTTCCCTTGGCCGAGGACGAGGAGATCATCGCCAAGATGGCGGGTGGGCATTATCAGGACAATTTCTATCGCACCTGGCGACCAGGCAGCGCCTACCTCACTTCGCAGCGGCTGATCATCCACCGACGTGATCCGGCGGAGACACTGTGGCAGGCGAAGCTGAGTTCAATAGAATCCATCACGCCGTTGTCGGAGCCGTCGATCGGGGGAGAGGAACGTATTCGGATCCTCGTCCGACTCGACGACGGGAGCGAATCGAAGCTGTCCGCACTTGAACCCGAACGTCTGATCCGTCTGGTTCAGGAGCAACGAGGGGCAGCACTGCAACCCTCGACGGGTCGAGTCTCGAGCTCCTCCTCACAACCGCTGAAGCAGGGCCGAATGTGGTACCTGGAGGCGCTGTCGGGCGGAGGGACATGGCGGGGCGGCGAAGGGACCCTGACGGGGCACGACCTCACCTGGAAGTCCCCGATGGACAGCCGCGCACTGGTGAGGATCTCTGCCTCGCAAGTGCGGAATCTGCACTGGGAGAAGCACGACAACCCCACCGACAAGGCGCATATTCTGTTCGTCGAGACCGAACGGTCTTCGATACGTCTGGCCGCGGATGACATTGACGGCTGGTACGACGAACTCGAACAATGGAGCGCATCTGAGCAACAGGATCCGGCTGTCGGTAATCCGCGCGAGAAGACTGATGAAGGAGAGTCATGGCACTGAATGTGGATGAGGAGAGCCTCAAGCACGGCGTTCTCACCTTGGTCGTCACACTTGTCGAGGTGATTCAGGAAGCACTGGAGACACAGGCTGTGCGGCGTATGGAAGGCGGTGACCTCACCGAGGACGAACAGAACCGCCTCGGCGAAGCACTTCTGGAACTCGATGAGGCCATGGACCAGATCAAAGCCGAGCACGGCATCACCGGCTCCGTTGACGATCTGCATCGCGGGCTCGACGACGTCGTCGACGAGGTGGTCGACAAACTCATCAACCCAGCCAGATGGGCCGAAGAGACCTCGAAGGACATCAAGTGACAGAAAACAGCGCGAGGCACAGCGAAGAATCAGGAACGATTGCAGCTGCGCCGTCCAAGCTCTACGTCTACGCTATTGTGCCCGCCGGTGATTACACACCCAAGGTCAATGGCATCGACGGTTCGCCGGTGCATCTGATCGGGGACACCGAGGGGCCCCGTGCGATCGTCCACACACATGATGGCGGGCCCTACGACGGGGCCGACGACGACGTGAAGCGATGGGTTCTGCAGCATAGCGAGGTCGTCGAAGACGGATGGCAGGGAGCTGGAAGCGTGCTTCCAGTCTCCTTCAACGTCATCGTGCGCCCGGACGCCGAATCGGGGGCAACGTCGACCGAACAGCTCGAAGGGTGGCTGGGGGAGTCGAAGGGTGCGCTGTCCAAGCGATTGGGCGAATTGGACGGCACTTCGGAGCTGCGAGTCGAGATCTCGCTGGACCGAGACACCTTCGTCGAAGCCAACGACGAGGTTAGGAGAATCAAGGACGACATGGAAGGCCGCCCAGCTGGAGTCCGTCGACTGCTGGAGAAGCGACTGGAGAAGACCGAGAAGGAGCTTGCAGATCGAGAGGCCGACGACCTCTATCCTGCCCTGAGAGCCCGAATCGCGGAGCAGTGTCTGGCCATCGAGGAGTACCGCAGGCCGGCCCGTAACGCGGGCAAGACTCCCATTCTCACGGCGTCTTGTCTGGTGACGGAGCCCGGCATCCAGAACCTCGGAGCCGAACTCACCGCCATCCAGAATGAGCTCACTGACACTGAGATCCGCTTCCTGGGGCCGTGGCCACCGTACTCGTTCGCAGATATGTCTGATTCCGTCGCTGACATGTCCGGCCCCGAAGCGCAGAAGCCCGAAAGTCAGGAGAGCACTTGAGAGTCGCAATCACCGGAGCCACCGGCAACGTGTCACCGCGATCCTGAAGGTCCTCGCGCAGACCCCAGAGGTCACCTCGGTGGTGGGAATCGCCAGGCGAATGTCCGACACCTCCTTCTCCCCATATTCCGCATGTGAATGGAAGTCGATCGACATCGCTGCCGCCAGCAGCGAGAGTGTGGCCATCGAGCAGCTCACCGAGGTACTGGCCGGTGTCGATGCCGTCATCCATCTCCCGTGGCTGATCCAACCCAACAGCGACCGTGATCTGCTTCGCCGTGTCAACGTCGAAGGCACCCGCCGCGTGACAGAAGCGGCAGCGCAGGCGAACGTGCCGCACCTCGTCGTCGCTTCATCCGTGGGCGCATACTCTTCCGACGACACCCTCGAACGACGTGCTGAGGCGTGGCCGACGACCGGCATCAGGACCCTCGCACCACAGTGTGGACAAAGCTGCCCAGGAAGACGTGCTCGATCGCTTCTCTGGCGCTTACCCGGACATCACAGTGACTCGATTGCGTCCGGCGCTGATCTTCGGAGCCGAGGCAGCATTGGAGATACAGCGCTACTTCCTCGCCTCCTGGATGCCCTTGCAGCTGTTCCGCTCGGGTCGTCTGCCGTTCTTCCCGGTTCCGAAAGATCTGCGAGGTGTTCAAGCAGTACATTCCTCAGACGTTGCACGTGCCTATGTGGCCAGCGTCCTTCACCGCATCCCCGGGGCATTCAACGTCTGCGCCGATGATGTGCTCGGCGCCCAGGAGCTTGCAGATCTGATCGATCCCGGCCGATTCGTGAAACTGCCGACGCACGTATTTCGCACCGCCTTGGGTGTGGGCCGCGGGACGAAACTGGTAGCAGCCGACGCGGGGTGGCTGGACATGGGCGTGGCCGTGCCCCTCATGGATAGCTCGCGTGCCAAGCAAGAACTCGGCTGGCGCCCAAAGTACAGTGCCATCGAGGCGGTGCGTGATCTGCTCCAAGGCATGTCAGACGGGCAGGGTGCCGAATCAGTTCCGCTGCGGCCTCGCGATCTCGATCTGGCCCCACCGCTTCTCAGACAGGCGACCAGCGAGTCGAGGCCCAGTCGAGCCTCCGACGTCGAGATCTCGGGGGCCGAGACTCAGTTCTGAGCGGGTCGCGAGCCCGCTCGGCTTCCCACATCGGCTCTGCAGACGGGGCTTGCCGATCGACTGCCTGACGACCAAGATGGACATCAGCAGCACGCCGTCGGACGGAAGAAGGATCAACGATGATCGGTACCTTGAACACGACAGTCATGGACTGCCCCGTTCCCTTGGACACCGCCAAGTTCTATCAGGCGCTCCTCGGCGGTTACATCTCTCCAGACGAGGACACGGATTGGGTCAACCTGTTCGAGCCATCAGGGAGGCAGATTCTGTCCTTCCAAAGGGCGGGCGACTATGTGGCTCCGACCTGGCCGGACAACACCGTCCCATTGCAGGTGCACATCGACATTCGGGTCGATTCCTATGAAGATGCCGAACCGGCCGTCCTCGCTGCAGGCGGGAAACTGATCGATGATTCCACACAGCACCCTGATTTCCGGGTTTATGCCGATCCGGTCGGCCGACCGTTCTGCCTGGTGCTGTTCTGATTCCCCTGAAGATGCGTGGTAACTGACCAGGCGCAGAAGCAGCAATGGATGCGATCAACCGTGGGTGCTTAGGACCGAAGGGACTTTTCGGGAGCTGACAGGGCCTCAACAACAAGGACGGTCTGACCCAACCGCTCATTTGCAGAGACGGCGTACCGGCACCAGCCGAAAACACTTTTGGTCGCCGACTAGTCTGCCGTCAGCTCGTTGACGTCTGCTTCGGCATATTGTCGTAGCGTTTCTGGAGCGCCTCGAGCAGCATTGCAAGCGCGCGTTCCTCGGTGTTGGACAGGATGTTGATCGGATCCCCTCGGAATCTGTGAAGTTCGGACTGCACCTCGTCGGCAACGAGAACCGCGATCCACGTAGTTCCCGGCTCCTGCCCGTCCTGGCTGGTTGGGCCGCCTGCACCGGAGGCGGCTACAGCGGCATCGGCTCCCATCAAGCTGCAGACGGAACGCGCCATCGCTTCAACCGAGGTTTGGGAGATGACCGAACCGCGAGGCACCTTGAGAAGACGGTGCTTGACCTCGCTCGAGTATGCCACCACGCCGCCAGCGAACCAGCTCCCCGAACCAGGTGCGGCAGCTAGCTGGCTGGAGATCTTGCCGCCGGTGAGCGATTCGGCGACGGCCACACGGACGCCGTGCTCGTCACACAGCTCAGCAAGACTGCCGGCGATCTTGGCAGCATTCTTCTCGTGCTTCTTATAGCTGGTCACATGCGTACTCTACTCTGGTCCTCGGTCGGTGGTCGGGACGTGAAGCACGGTGCGTACTCGATCCGGAGTGACAACCTCGACAGCGCACGTGGAAGCCGATGGAAGATGGCACTGGACATCACGAAATCGCGAGCATCAACCCCGCCGGTGCATTGTCTTTGCCCAAGTCATGGTCAAGTTGAGCGGCTCATGGTCAAGTTGAGCGGCGGGCAGTATATTTGCACGATCAATAGCAATGATGCGCCGGTTGAAGTGCTCGACCAAGTCCACCATTTCTCACAGACGACTCGAGGACTCTCAACCCAGTTGGTCGCAGAATGAGCCTGTGCCTACTAGGAAAGCGCCGACATGAGGAGGTCAGATGTCTGCTTTCGGTATCGAGGAGGAGTTCATCCTCGCTGACCGTTCTACCTTGTTGCCTGCGTCGCCAACGAATCAGCAGAAGAAGGCATTGATGGCACTGCCGTCCCACAATGGGCGGTGCACCACTGAATGGCTCGACTGTCAGATCGAGTACGCCACCCCAGTTCTGAGAACCGCGGCGGAAGCTCTCGAATCACTGATCACCTTCCGAAAACGGCTCTCTTCGACAGCCCAAGAGCTTGGTCTGATCGCCACAGCATTGGGAACTGCGCCTCAGATTTCGACCGTTCCACCCGTCATTAGCGATGGCCTGCACCACCGTGAGATGGCCGAGCTGGCTCCTGCAATTGCGGCTGAGCAGTTCATCAATGGCATGCACGTACACGTCGGTGTCCCTGACAGAGAAGCCGCTGTGCTCGCGCTCAACGGAATACGCAGATGGCTCCCTGTGCTCACAGCCCTGAGCGCCAATTCCCCTATGTGGCGCGGTATTGACAGCGGTTTCGCGAGCTGGCGATCGATACAGTATCGCCGATGGATCATCTACGGTACTCCTCCCCACTTTCGCAACGCCGACGATTACGAATCTCAGGTTGCAGCGCTATTCCGCTCTGAGGTGGTGCCCGATGAGGCGGTGGTGGGCTGGTTGGTTCGATTGTCTCCCCGTCATCAGACGTTGGAGATCAGAGCCTGTGATGTACAACTGCACGCAGAAGATGCTTTAACGCTCGCGTTGCTTATCCGGGCCCTCGTCAACGTCGAGATCGATAGCCCAGTTGCGAACATAGTCCCTTCTGAACTCATCGACATTGCTCATTGGCAAGCTGCACGTTTCGGGCTGAGAGGTAATCTGATGGATGCAGACGCTCAGAGAAATGTCCCCGCAGCTACAGCGACGTGGACCGTGTTCGAACGGGCTCAGCCAGACCTGCTTCGAAGCGGGGACGAAGAACGTGTCCGGGCAGGAATCCGACGATTGCTCCGATTCGGCACCGGTGCAGCCCGCCAGCGCGAAGTCGTCGCAGAAGGTGGGATACCGGCGTTGCTGGAGTATTCCGGCCATCGGTTGGCTTCCCGCGACGCGTAGGCTGCCGCGCTTCCGAGACGACGTGAAACGCCTCGTTCAATGACGTACCCTCTCCGACACCGAGGTTGAACAACCTACTGCGCTACCTGGGCCAATCGTGTCAGACTGTATTCATGAGACCATTGCGTCTACTTCTCGTCCTGGTCACGCTCGTCGGTCTGACCGGATGCGGCATGCACATCCCCAGCGACCCTGACGACACGCTCAACCGAGCCAAGAACGGTGAACTGGTTGTAGGCATTTCGCATCGTCCCCCCTGGACCGATATTTCGAAGCCAGATGAACCCAGCGGCACAGAAGTGGAGCTCGTTGGAGCTTTCGCCTCCAGCATCGACGCAGATGTCGCCTGGCATGCCGGAAGTGAAGAAGAGCTGATGACGATGCTCAAGGACGATCAACTCGATATGATCATCGGCGGCATCACTGACAAATCTCCCTGGACTTCCCACGCTGCGCTCACCACCTCGTATACAGAGAGCGCCGGCCCTGACGGAAAGAAGGAGAAACATGTGATGGCCGTCCGAATGGGCGAGAACGCATTTATGGCCGAACTTGAGAAATTCCTCCTCGCACAGGGCCTTCAGCCATGAACGCCCGCTTTGGACACACAGAATTGCCCGACGAACAGGCCAACGCACTGCGCCGGGCAATTCGTCTTGAGAGCATCACTCTCGCGATCATGACAGTGACACTCATTCTCGTCATCCTGGTGGCAGGAAGCTCCCAGGCCATGAAGGCCGCATGGGTCGAGGACGCTTTGTCGCTGCTCCCACCGCTTGCATTCCTAGTAGCCGCGAGATTCATTCGCCGCATGCCCACTGCTCGACACCCTTACGGTTATCACCGCTCCATCGGAATCGCCCATCTGGTCGCAGCCGTCGCTCTCCTGGCGATGGGTGCCTACCTCATCATCGACTCTGCAGTCGGTCTTCTTGCCGCTGAGCATCCACCGATCGGTGTGATGGAGATTTTCGGTACTCCGATCTGGTTGGGGTGGCTGATGATCATAGTGATGACGACTACGGCGGTGCCTCCAGTCATATTCGGTCGACTCAAGCTCAGGCTTGCCGCCATCCTGCACGATAAGGTCCTCTACGCGGATGCCCAGATGAACAAGGCCGATTGGATGACCTCTCTGGCCACGGTGGTGGGCATCTTGGGGATTGGCATCGGCCTGTGGTGGGCGGACGCCGCTGCCGCGATCTTCATATCCTTCAGCATCGTCAGCGATGGCTGGAAGAACCTCCGCGGTTCGATCAGTGACCTGATGGACGCGCGGGCCACGGAGTACGACGGCACAGACCCGGACCCGATCACCACCGAAATCGTGGATACGCTGTTGGCAGTCGACTGGGTTGAGGAAGCCGATTGCCGTATCCGCGACCAGGGCCATGTCCTCCATGTCGAGGCTTTCGTCGTACCCAGTGACAGCCGAACCCCGAGTCTGGGTGAGCTAGGACGGGCGCGCGAACAGTGTGTCGAGATTGCCTGGCGGATCCAGGACATCGTCCTGGTGCCCGTTGAGTCGCTCCCGGAGGAGTTCCTTCCTCAGCTAAGAGATATTTGAGGCCTGGCAAATCGCGACTCGCGGTGCCGATCTTCTCGCCGTAGCGTTACTCTGGCAGGTTCGGATGAGTGGCATGATCGCGACAAACTAACTCCAGAGCCTCGGGTCACTACGGGGTGATCGGGGGTGACGGCGCACGGAATCCCGTCAGTTTATGAGAGCCATCGCATAGGGGCGCGATTCCTGTTTTGCCGCAGCGGCATAGTGCCACAACTTTTCGGTCTGGCCGTTCGGGTGTGCGCCCTGGTGCTTCGGCGAGGGAGAAATCGCCTCGTACGAGAAGCGGACCATCAGGGCATGCCGTAACGGTCACGGGGCTAGTGTTGTCATTCTTCACGTGTTGACCCTTCTTCACGGATCGATCTCATCCTTCGTGCTCGGGTGAAGTTCTCAGTGCGGTCTCTCCGTTGGTCCATCTGTCATAGAGGCGTTTGCCGACGAGATCGTCGACAAACAAGCAGGCTGAGGCGCCGAAGACAATATCGGCAATCAGTCGGGGGTCGTCTTCGGCGGCCCCTCCCGCAAGATCGCGTCCGGCGATCTGCTCGTGCACGGCATCGGCTTCGACATGCTCGTCGAAGTACCACGTGACGTCCTCGTCGTAGCCGAGCCGAGCAAAAGCGCGGGAGTAGTACTTGTTGGGGATCGACGAAGTCATTTCGAAAGCTGCCAGATGACCGATGGTGGCGCCCTGCAGACGTCTGTTGAGCCCGAAGAAGCTCATTGTGTTCATCGAATTGAGGATCACGGCCGGAACAACGTCAATGTAGGCATCCGGGCGGTCGTCCAATCCGAAATTGCGGAGGGTTCGAGCGAAGATCTCCGCGTGGATGCAATCTGGTTTGCCTCCACCGTATTCATCGGACTGGATTTCCACGAGCGCTGCCTTGGCTCGACCTCTGAGACGAGGAATCACCCAAGTATGCGGGTCGGCTTCGCGGAGAGTGTAGATGGACCGGTGGATGAGAAATTCGCGAAGCTGTTCGACAGTGGCATGTCGGGCCATCCACGTGGCCAGGCTGGGTCGCGCCGCGTCTGCAGTCATGGAGAACAAGGTCTCGGCAACCTCTTCGCCAGTGACCGGCAGAACTGCAGGGACCGGGTTGTGCAGTCGCAGTACGTTCTCGAGTTGACCCTCGATGAGTTGACGAATACCGATCAGCCGAGGGTTCCATTCCCAGTCGCCCTCAACATATTCTGCGGGGCCGTAGTGTAGGACATACAAGAGGAAAAGCGTCAATTGCAGGTCATCATCGGACAAGAGGTCCTCAGTGGCGCGGAGAGCGGTGGAGACATTGTCGGCAAGGGAGCTCAGCTCGACATCGGCCGTCTCACTTCTTCCGGTGATGATTCTGATCAAAGTGTCGCTGGCGGGACCACGCGGACTCGGCGCCGTGCCGGTGAGCTGATCGGTCCACTGCGTTGTCATGAAAAAGCCCTTCGGTTACGGCTATGCAGCTCGAGGTGGAATCGGCGGCGCCCTCGGAGCTCTCACATCCCCACGGCACCACCGATATGAAAGAATCAGGCCACGGTCGTGAATTACCTTGACATGACTGTCACGAGCTCTTACTGGTCGCCCGATTGCTCACCTTCTCAAGGGCATCGACGAGCTGCTTCTTGGTCATCGTCGATCGCCCGGAGATGTCGAGCTTCTTAGCTTCCTTGTACAGATGGTCCTTCGACGCATTTGCATCGATACCACCAGCGGTCTCGCGATTCGTATTCTTTCCACCAGCGCTCTGTGCGTCTGATGGTCCGGAAGACTTCTTCGGCTCCCAACTGTCGCCGACCTTCTCATAGGTGTGCTTCAGCGCGTCATAGGCAACCTGGTGTGCGCGCTTCTCGTCGTTGTACTCCTTCAAGGCGGAGTCGTACGCCTTGGCGAACGTGCGTTGAGCCTTCTGGTCCGACTTCTTCAGGGTGGACGGCAGCTCCGACTTCTTGGGTTTTCCTGACGCTGTGGTTTTCGGCATGATGACCACGTCTCCTCACCACGTGTAGAGGTCACGGTTGTCGTCAGGATAGCTCACATACACAATCTCCGTAAGGGGGATTGTCTTCGCGGGAATCTAGTCATAGCGTGACCCTGAACAGGAGCAATCGCCGAGGTGAGGACAGCAGAGATGCCATCCGAAGAGAGCCCGTTCATCCCAGGTAAACCGGCGTCCTCAACGCCGAAGTTCGATGAGCCACGGCATCCGCAAGGTCCTCCGTCGCCGAAGTCGGACCAGAGTGGGCCCAGGCCGACGACTCCCACCGGAGCCGATGGGCAGGCCGAACAAGGACAGCAAGGCGAATACCACACGACGGCGCAAGGCGGCAGACTGCCTGAGACGAACCATTCGCTTTAGGCCGGGCCCCGAAGGCCGGTGCTCTTGCAGGACCATCACCTGCGGGAGAAGATCACCCACTTCGACCATGAGCGCATCCCGGAACGGGTCGCCCATGCCCGTGGTGCAGCCGCGCACGGGACCTTCGTGTCATACGGAACTGCGAGCAACGTGACGAAGGCAGGCTTCCTCCAGTCCGCTGCTCAGACCGAGGTTTTCACACGCTTCTCAACCGTCGTCGGATCACGCGGGTCAGCCGATGTCGCTCGAGACACACGAGGCTTCGCCACGAAGTTCTGCACCTCCGAAGGAGTGTTTGATCTCGTGGGCAACAATTTTCCGGTGTTCTTCATCCAAGACGCGTTGAAGTTCCCCGATATCGTCCGCGCTGCCAAACCTCACCCGGACCGAGAGATTCCACAGGCACAGAATGCTCACGATACATTCTGGGACTTCGTGTCTCTGCATACCGAAGCGACCCAACACAGGCGTCCACACCTTCCGCCTCGAGAATGTGGCCGGGGAGACTTCCTTGGTGAAGTTCCATTGGAAACCGCAGAACGGGGTCCACTACCTTCTCTGGGAGGACGCTCAGATGGTCGATGGATTCGATTCCGATTTCCATCGCAGAGACCTTGCCGATGTTATCGAAGCGGGCGCCTTCCCCAGGTGGGAGCTGGGTCTGCAGGTGATGTCGGACACCGAAGACAAAATGTCCGAGGGAATCGACCTATCGGACCCCACCAATCTTGTGTCCGAGGAACTCGCCCCGGTCAAAACAGTGGGGTGCTCACCCTCGATCGGAATCCGGAGAACTATTTCGCCGAAACCGAGCAAGTGGCGTTTCACCCGGGTCACCTCGTATCGGGAATCGATGCCACCAATGACCCCCCTGCTGCAGGGGCGCCTATTCTCCTATCTCGATACGCAGATCAGCCGCCTCGGTGGGCCGAACTTCAGTGAGCTGCCGATCAACCGTCCCCGATGCCCCGTCAACGACATGTTCCGCGCGTTCATCTTCGAGCTCGGCAAATGCTATGAGGAGACGATTCGGCACCGCGAACTGAAGAACCTCGCAGCGAATCGGTCGCGGTGGAGTGCACGTACGCCACGATGAGATCAGTGGATCCTGGCGTCACCTCAAGGCAATAGCCTCCTGCGGCGAAGCCAAACATCTGCTGGAAGAACCAGGGATCATGCTCGATGCTCCGGGGATTTTCTGCGAAGCAGATCCTGGTGGAGTGACGAAGCAGTTGGTCAAAGCGCTTTCTGAGCACCGTGCGTGGGCACGAGTCGGCATGTGATCGTTGCAGCACTCAATCAGATTCTTCCTCTGAATAGACCCGCATTCGCATTCGCTGCCCATGAGTCAGATTCTTGATGTCTGCATCGGAATCGAAGCTCGACCCCAAAGCACCGGCGACTACTCCCATCGCGGCGCTGAGCCATGCGATGTCCAGATAGTTGATGAAGGTTGCGGGGGCCTCGATGGTCTGGCTCATGAAGTCGGGATCGATGACGATCAGGCCGCCCAGGAGAATTCCCGCAACAAGCGAGCAATACAATGCGACCACGCAGAGGAACAGAGTGAGGACCGTCGAGAGGTTGTAGTAAAGGACGACTGGAGCCAAGCGTTCGCGAACGGGGCGATCCCACAGGTGATTGACCGAAATGAGCCACACGACCATGACTGTGATAGCGATCAAACCGATTGAGATCAGCCGCATGGTCGACAGATGGTGCGACATCTGCCAGATGGAGTTGTAGAAGATGCCGAACGCGCCGGTTGCTGAGGCCGCAGCCAGAGCGCGCGAGAGTTTCGACGCCACCCGCACAGGGTTGTTCGCGCTGGTCATCCCGAGTATCAGGCGTGGACCGCCGGTGAAGGTGTGTGCGTGAAGGGTTTGGTTCCCCGACTCGTTTCCGTCCGACCACTGGCCCCATCGAGGCATGAACGGGTAGGTGCTTGAGGGAGGACCGTAAGGGAGAAGCTGGTTGACGCAAGTGGTCAGCACCCGCGTGACTCGTCGTTTCGACGGCCAGGCCCCCAGCGTGGGAAACGAGACGACAGCGACCCTCCTGCCAGCCAGGATCTCGGCCACGAGTGGTTTTCCGTGCGTATGCCTGGGGATGCCCGTCAGCATGAGAATCACGTCGACATCAGGGTAGCTGCGCATGAATGAGTCGAGAACCGTCAGTTCCAGTTGATGATCCGATTGCACCCGGATGGTTTGGGTGCACGCTTCGATCTGAACATCCATGTCGAAGATCTGGCGCAGCCGCTCTTCGAACTGATTCTTGAGCGAGTCGATCCTCCTGCTTGCAGCCCCGGGGTCGGCGATGATGAGCACATGCAAGGTTTTCTTCGTCGTTTCGGACATCAGCGCCTTCTCAGTCTGGAATCGTGAGGAGCCTCATGGTGCGAGTTGCGTCCAGAATACGGATTCTGTTGGGAAAAGTCCCCGTTATATTCATTGTCAAGCAACGGCCGGGGTCTTCTG
>NZ_VLTK01000021.1 GCF_007558825.1 Brevibacterium aurantiacum | reverse complement strand
GGCCCACGATCCTCACCTGCCGGCAAGGGCTGCTCCAGGAGCTCGAGCTTTTGTCTGGGGCGACACGATTGGGCAGCGGCATCCGGGGCACAATCAGGGCTCGTTCGCACGCGTTGAGAACCTCAGTAATGCTTTCCCGCGTTGATCGAAGTCTCCTCGCATCGCCGGAGCCTCCACAGGGGCGCACGGTGGCACGCGAGACCACGAATGTGTATTTGCACGAAGATGGGCATCTGGAGCCTCCTGGGCGTGCCTGAGTGCGGCACAGCGGCATTGCGGGCAATGAGGACGCCTGGCATCTGCGAGCGGACCTCCCGGACGTATTACAGCTCGACATCGATCGAGGCCTTGGCGCGAATCCTTCCGTGGGCGGCCGCTAGTTCAGGAAGGTTGGTTGTTTTCACGGTCGACGTCAATGCGCGCGTTGTGGCCAATTGGAATTCTCGAATACGAGAATCGCGTGTGGTTGTGAAGCCGGTGCATTTGCCCCGGAGCTCGGGGCGTTATCGAGCCATGAGTTTTACCCACCTCTGCCCTGAGTATGAACACAACACGATGCCCCAGCCGCACTCGCGCTCTGACATATTTGTCGAGTTTCGGCGGCCAGTCGACAATCCGAGTACTTCACCCTGCTCGCGTCAGCTTCGCCCAAGGACTCGCCGGGCTCACAGCAGCACATGCGGCGGGAGTCCAATTTGTTCCGCGGACGTTCGTCGACGCAGACGGCTTTCCGCTGGGTCTATGGATTCACGTCCTCCAGACCCGCCACGCCAAAGGAACGCTCAGCCGCTCGGAGCGAGAGGCATATCTTTGTGCATCCGGGATCCTTGACGTTCGCGAACAGCAGTTCATCGATGGCGTGGCCCACATTCAAGCCCATGCCGGAACGAGGGCACCTATCGGAGCCAACCACGCCTGCGACGACGGGTTCCCACTGTCAGGGTTCATTACTGAGTTTCCTGATTCGGTGAGCATCGACCCAGATCGTCGCAAGACGATCGTCAAAGACATCCTTGGTGTCAGCCGCCTCAGTGAGCATCGGTTCTTCCGCACCGGTCGTGCTGCATTGAAAACGAACACCACCGACGAGAGTTCTTCGACTGCCGAGGCCACTAGGCCCCACGAGCCGTTCCGCCTCGACGGAATCTCTGATGCCCAATACCTCAATCTTTACCAGTCGTGGCGCGACCGACACCCTGATCGAGTCGAGGTTCCTATCGACGAACGGTTCGTGGGCTTTCGCCTGGGCAAGTGGTTTTCGACACTGACCTCCAACCGAGGGGCCGAGCGCGCGACACAGCTGCGGTCGATGGTCTCAGCCATTGCACCCAGCGTTCGCTTCCTGTCTCGCACAAGCGTCGAAGAGACTCGAGTTCGTCAAACAGTGACAAAGCTGCGGGGCTTCGCTGTCGCTCAGTCACCCAAGCCCGAGGTTATGCGCCACCTCGCCGCATCCGCCCTCATGACCTCCCCATTGTCCGCCCAAGACGAGGCCGACATCGACCAGGCCGGATACACCCACCTGGTCAACCATCTGCGTACTCAAGGAGCCGCTGCCGCATGAAAACCTTCATCACCCGAATCGCGCCCCCGATTGCCGACACATTCTCCATGGCCATGGGTTCACCTCTCCTGAGGTGGACTGTATTTGGAGTCGTCGCGTGCCTGCACGTCCTGGCCACGTCGATGGTTCCAACTACCCCGTACGACATCGGACTGGCCGCGACACTGGTCCTGCCGGGCATCCTCGCCATGTGGATCTTCGCCGACTTCGCCCACTGGTACCGGTGGCTGGTCATCGCCCTGATCATCATGTGGATCCACCCAGCCGTAGCGATGCTCGCCCTCATCATCGCCGACGTGTGGGCGATGAACCGCCACTACCACGATGGGTCGCGTTACGACACGGCCGAGCCGGGAGCCACTGGGACAGCCCACCACAAGAGGAAGTAGACGCCACAGCCACACCTGAGAGAGGACATGCCCCATGGGAGCCGCAACGACAGCCGAGACATTCGACGCCAAGCAGCGCAAGCAGGCGACGAAAGATCTCAACGATCCATCGTCGATCGGACTACCGGTGCGCAGAGATTGTGTGCCGGGACTGCGCCGGGAGACGATGTTCATCGCGTACCCCTCGACAACCGGGCGGTCAGTGAGAATGTCCTCGGCGCCCGATGAGCGCCCCCGCACGGTCACTAGCACGGTCATTGCCTCGACCTTGTCGACTGAGTACATCCACGAAGAAGTCACTGATACGGATCGAAAGAACCCGTACTCTCCAGCCGATCAGTCCATCGTGTGCTTGGATCGTCGAGTCTTCAACGCGGTCAAGTCCAGCGTGGCTGAATCTAAGAAACTGCCAGACGGGACCAAGCGACAGTTTGAACTGTTGGCCGCTTACAAGTTCTCCTCACGCATCTGCGTCCTCACCGACCTGCTCTACGAACGATTCTGGACTCCTGAAGACGCCCCGGTAGAGACCATCGACTTCTGGTGTGAAGCCTTCGACGTCGAGAACTCGAAGGCCGGGTGGTTCGAACTCATGGAACTGGCCATCTCGCCCATCGAATCCCGCGCCGGATATTTGAAGAAGTTCTACCAGGACCGCCTCAAGGCCGAAGCGTACTTGCTCGGTTCAGCATGGTTCCGGTCGAACGTCGGCTGCTACCGACAGTTGAACTTCCTCGGAGGACTCGACAATGTTCTCACCCACCTTGACCCAATCCTGCGCGAGCGTTCGGTTCTCACTGGTGCCACGACCCGCATCGAGGCAGCACCTGATCAGCAGAGCTTCATCGTCGACGGTCCCTTGAAAACCAAAGTTGACCGATCCTTGCTCATCGTCGCCGACGAGAACATGGGGCCGAAGATGAACCGAGCCAAGGTACGCGAGATCTGGCTCGACGCAGATCGCAAGTCCCGTCTGCGACTCGACGATGAAATCGTCCAGAAGGTCATCTCCACCCCCGCCATGCGCCGGGACCAGATCGGTGGCTACGCCGTTGAGGCCCCGGTCTTCATCGGCAAAGCATCCGCGACCCGCTGGGCACGTCCCGGCAATATCAAGAACTCAGATGGTGAGCCGGTGTCGAAGATCAGTCGCAAGGTTCCCATCCACATCGAACTCGCCGCCGCGATCGATCGGTGAGACATATGCGATGGTGGGCGGTGAGCCACGCCTGCCAGCGCACTCAATAAGAAGTAGAACAATCTACCCCACGAACACAGGACGGAGGCCGAGCGTGGCCGCAACGACAGTGACCGAGAAGCCGAGCACAGGCGCCCAAGCCACCTCCGCCGTGGGCGCAGGTGCTCACACCAGCTCGATCGAATCGTCGAGTGACCTTCTCGCCGCCGCCGTCGACCACAAGCTCGGGGCCAAAGGAAGCCCGAGACGCGGACAGCAAGATCTCTGCGACGACGTGGCTGACGTCATGTCGACCTCAATCACCAACCGTTCGACCGCTGTGACCGAGACTGCGCCACAGCCAGCACTCCTGGGTCGGGCCAAGACTGGCACCGGCAAGTCTCTGGGCTACCTGGCACCTGCAATGTTCCATGCCGCCAAGTACGGCCACCGCACCGTCGTGTCGACGAAAGACCTTGCCCTGCAACGACAGATCGTTGACCAGGATGCACCGCACATCAACGCTGCCCTCGACCAGGGCGGCTATGACAAGTCTGCGGTCACCGTCCTCAAAGGTTTCAGCAACTATGTCTGCCCTCGTTCCCTCATGCTCTCAGTCACCGATGCCATCGACACCACCGCGTCGACCAAACATTCCAGCGTCGTCGACGGCATCGAACGTCTGACAGCACCGCTTTCCAACGATGACGAGGCCGAGAGCACCGATGGCTACGCGGCATTCGTCAAAGGCCGCATGGACAAGTTCGTCACCGAATCCCAAGGACTCCTCGACGAACCCCCACGTGACTTCTACACCTGGGCGACGACAACAGGCATGGACACGAGTGGGCCCAACGTCCACGATCTCTCCGACTACCCACACGCCCTGCCAACACCGGTCAAACTCTCCGCCACCCAGCAGCGCACCGATTGCCCCGCCACCTGCCCTCTGGCCGCGATCTGTCCACCGAACATTTCACGGCAAAGAGCCGCTGATGCCGATGTGATCGTCACCAACCACACGTTCCTGGCCATCCAAGCCGCCGTAGACGCGCCCGTGATCGTCTCGAACAAGACCATCGGCCCCATCGACCACCTCATCATCGACGAAGCCCACGAACTTCCAGCCATCACCCGCAAGCAAGCCTCCGGCGCAGTGTCCTCGCAGATCATCGGCAAACTCGCCAGCACTGTGAGTAAGCTCCTTGATGATGACGAGGCCGCCGACAAAGCCGTCCACGCCTCGTCAGTCGTCCGTGACCTCATGCGCACACACCTGGGCCAGATGATGGGCGAGGAAACTGGCGAGCTGACCATTGACGAAGACACAGATCCAACCGAAGGATTCCGCGCCTCATTCGACAACTGGGCAACGACGACCAAAAACGCACTCCTGGCCGAGAAAAGCGTTCTTGGAATGTCGGAGACTATGAGCCCCGTCCAACTGCGTCGCTCCGATCGCCTGGCCTCTGCAATCCGCCAATTGGCCGAACTACGTGGCGTGCTCATCCAAGCAACTGAACACCGCCCTGGCCGTGCACGGTGGATCGCCAAAGACGACTCAGGCCTGAGTCTCAACACCTCGGCAGTCGGTGTGGCCAAGATCCTCGGCGAACGAGTCTTCACTGGTTATGAGCCCGCCGACCCCTCAGATCTGGCGGCGCAAGCGGCAGAAGATGCCCAGCGCGGTGACTTTGAGGACGATGAGGACCAGGAGGCTCGCGACGTGCCCTTCTGGCGGCAGGGCAATTCCTACCCGCTGTCGGTCACCTGCGTCTCGGCCACCCTGCCAGGTACGTTCCCCAGAGACATCGGCCTCGATACCGACGCCATCGACTACGCATCTGTCTTCGACGACGCCTACGCTGCGTCCGCTTTCTTCTCCCCACGAGTCTCCAACGACGACGGGGGAGTCGACCTCGATAAGCTCTGCCGCGGATTCGGTAGGCGCAAGAAGCTCGACTACGCCAAACACCGGGCCTGGTCGATCGAGACGATGACCGAACTGATCCGCGCCAATGGCGGATCTGCCCTCGTCTTGGCGACGTCGGCCCAGGGCGGCAAAGCGTATGCGCACGCGCTGCGATCGACTCTCGACGTTCCGGTCTATGATCAGTGGTCCTCAGCCGGTGCCAGCGTGCTCAGGCACAACTTCACCTCGAACGAATCATCAGTCCTCGTTGCCACTCGCGGCATGATGACCGGCCTCGACGTCCCCGGTGATGCACTGAGTCTGGTCATCATCGACCGTATCCCCAGAGCACCCATGAACGCAGTCGACAATGCCAGAGCCGACCTCATTTCCTCCGACGGGGTCTCCGGTTTCCTCGAACAAGACGACGTCTACGGCTCCGATGCCGCCGTCCTCCTCGAACAAGCAGCTGGCAGGCTCATCCGTTCAATCACCGACACCGGCATGGTCGCTCTCCTCGATCCGCGAATCTCTCCGAAATCGGACCTGACGAACAAGCGCAACCCGTCCTATCGCTACTACAAGCAGATCATCAAGCCCTTCGGCACGAAACTCTCATCCACCGATGACGCTGTGTCGTGGTTGGCCGGACAGTCTGCCCAGCGGGGTCGGTCATGAAGGCGCGACTGAGAATCGAGGGCACTCTGCGACAGCCCGAGCTTCACGCTGCCTTCGACCGCGAGGCCGAGCACGCTCAGAAGCCCGGCCATTCCCTCATCGATTTCATCAAGTCGATGCCATCACGTCGATGGTCTCCCGAAGATGGCGAATGGATCATCACCGGCACCGGGATCAACCCACAGAAACGCTTCACCCGCGCCGGGTTCACTATTGACCTCGGCGATGACGAGTTCGCCGACATCATCGACCTCGATGATCTGGTCGAGCCGGTGAGCAAACTAGCCAAGAACAAACGTGAAGTCTTCATCCGACCACGACTGCTCGGCTACGAACCCACCCTGGCCCTACTTGGACTCTCGGCATCCTGGGACCGGGATAGACAGCGTTTCACGATCCCCGTGGCCGACATCCTTCGCGCAGGTCAACCCATCGAAGGCATCGACTTCGACGACGAGACCATCGAAGCTGCCCGTGACGCCAAAGGCCGTGTGAGAGTCGATGAGGCAGTTGCTGAGTCGGTGACTGTCTTGGCCTCAGCCAAAGACTCCGCTGAAGCCGGCGAACACATGAACGAGCTCATCGGCCACGTCGGTGACGTGCCCGACTGGTTCGGCCTCGACCTCTTCGCCTACCAGCGCCTTGGCGCCTTGGCGGCCGCATCTGGACAAGGCTATATCGCGGACGAACCCGGCCTCGGGAAGTGCGTTGTCGGGCAGTCGAGAGTCGAAACCATCAACGGTGGGCATGAGATTCAACGATTGTGGGCTGCCCGACAACGTCGGTCATATGTCGACCCGGACGGCGACAACGGCGAACTCATCGACCTCTCGGACAACGAGATCACGGTGCTGAGCGTTGACGCCTCAACCGGACAATCTCGATGGGCCTCAGCCAGCCACCTCTACCGTCAATCTTATCGGGGCCGCATGTTCACGATTGATGCTGACAATGGCACACGCCTGACTTGCTCGCCCAGGCACAAGTTCCTCACTCCAAGCGGCTGGAAGGTGGCTTCGGCAATCGTCGCCGGGACGGATGAGATCTGCGTGCCGAATCACTTGGACCAGGATGCGAACTCGAACACCACAAGCGTTGGCGTGACATCCGTGCACGAGACTCAAGACTTCCGCGGCTTCATCTATGACCTTACGATTCCAAGCACATGCTCCTACGTCGCCGAAGGCATGTGGGTTCACAACACCCGCTCTGCCTTGGCCGCAGCCGCCATCGTCAAGCCTTCTCGAGTTGTCGTTGTCGGCCCGCCAGTATCGCTGACCAACTGGGAACGCGAGACTACCTTCTCCGGCCTTGCCCACGCTTGTGCCGGTGCCATCGGCAGGGACGTCACCGTGACGGAGCCCGGTCAGCCCAAGGACGACGGGGGATTCAGCGCAGCCCACTTCCCGATTCACGGTGACGACGGTGAGTTCGAGAACTTGCCGATCAACAAGATCGTCTCCAGCCGCAAAGTCAAAGACTTCCCCGAGGCTGGAATCGTGATCGTATCCGACGACATGCTTCGCTCGCGCCCACAAGTGCTCTCTGACTTGCAGAAGTGGTCCCCTGAAGTGCTCATCGTCGATGAGATCCACAGGCAGAAGACGTGGGAGGCTGGGAAGTCGACTGCTGTGCGCAGACTCTCCTATGCCTCCCAGAAGCTCACGATCGGCCTCTCCGGCACCCCGCTCGATGGGTCACCAGACCAGTTGGCCAATCAACTTGAGATCACCGGCCACCTCTCTCCGGTCTTCGGCGGCAAAGACGCCTTCCTCAACGAGTACTGCTCCCGCAACCGGTTCAATGCGTTCATGCCGGTGAAGAAGAAATTGCCGAAACTTGGCCGGATCCTCGATGCACACGTGTGGGTGCGGCGAACCAAAGGTGACGTGCTGCCGTTCCTGCCGAAGAAGACCCGCCGCGTCGAGTGGATCGATGTCCCCATGCGTGACTACCGACAGGCCCACCGTGAGTTGCTGATGAAGATCGGCGAGGTCGCTGCCGAATTCCATGAAACCGAGGGCCGGTGGCCCAGCGTCGAAGCCCTGATGGCCGAACTTCCGGACCCCATCAGCCTTTCATCGCCACTGCGCCAGGCGGCAGGAATGGCCAAAGTCGACATCGTCTCCGAGGCCATCGCCGAACACCTGGACTCAACCACCGACGCCGACGACGACACTTACGACCGGCCCCTCATCACCTGGGTCCATCACAAAGATGTCGCCGAGGCCATGATGGACAAGCTGGCTGCCGAGAAGGTTCCAGATGTCCGCCTCATCAGTGGAAAGACTGGACCTGACGAACGCGACGACATCATTGACTCCTTCCAAGCCGGGGGAGTTGGTGTACTCATCGCCTCGATCACCGCCGCCAACACCGCCATCACGCTCACCCGGTCATCGGACATGATTTTCGCTGAAACTGACTGGCGCCCGCCCCAGATCTCGCAGGCCGAAGATCGCGCGGCAAGGATCGGTCAGACCCGGCCAGTCATCGTCACCGCCTATGCAGCTGTCGATACGCTCGACGAGCGGCTCCACGCCTCCCTAGAGACGAAGGGGTCAATACTTGAAGACGTAGTAGTCGGAGGCGACAACATGGTCACCACCGGCACTCAAGGTACGGCAATGTCTCTGACGGACATCATCGTCGATGTCGTTGACCAGGCGATCATCGGGGAGAAGAAGGGCAAACTCGCCCAATGGCGGGCCGAACGCGCGACTGCGATGGCTAGTTGAGGCATAGGACAAGGTATGGACTTCTTGAAATCGGCTCAGTACATCGCCACGGCAGACGAGGGCCCCGAGGTCATCCGCATTGCCGGGGTCGTGCTGACTCTATTGTCACGAACAAAGGCGAAGTCATTGCCTGACCTCAATCGGGCGCTTGATCGCGGGGACAACAACGCAGTACAGGGGATTCGCAAAACGCTGCTCACTGACTGGCAGATGGAAACCATGACAAAGCACTCGGCCATGCTGGCACCGCTGACGGCCGCACCGCTCGTCCACCTCATCTACTGCTCATCGTGTGGCGAACACTGCTATTCGGCAAACGACTACGGCTCCAGATGCCGCATGAGTATGGATTGCAGCGAGAAGACGATCCACAAGTCGAAGAAGGCCACTCTCGTGCCGAAAGGCCAGGCGCCGGCCCCGGCCAACAATGAAGAGAACGAGGCGATCAAAGCACCGCCAATCAACGCCGCAAATGAAGCCGTCGATGACGGTGTGTGGGTCGTTTCCAAGCCTGATGACGACGAAATTTGGGCGATGGACACTGATGTTGAAGAATGAAAGACAGCCATCCTGAGACAGTGTGGTGAGCAGTGAGCGCTAGGCAATCGAATATTGGTCAGTCAGCGACCAATTTGGTCCGATAACGAACTAGTTGACTCCAATCATTCGAATGCATGGAGACGCTCAATGCACCGGCTCAGGATGGTGAAAACGAAAAGGCCGACCAGCAAAATCGCTGGTCGGCCTTTTCTACTGTTCATTGGCCTCAGGCGTTGATAAGCATCCGTCGTACTTTCCGATGGGCCTTGCGCTCAGAGCTGGAAACATCGGCCGATGCGATCGACAGCTTCCAATCCTCACATGTGATGAATGACAGGTGCGCGGTGTGACGCGAAAGCATCACGCACAGACGACCCGGCGACGAATGGTGGTCGGTGACGGCCTTGACCCCGGCGAATGGATCAAGGGCGACCACGGCAGGCCATTGGCCACCTTGGAGGCTGTCAGCCGTACCGACAGTGATCATGGCACTGTCGTAAAGGTCGAGCAATCCTGCCAGCCGCGACTCAACGTAGGACCGCTGGGCGTTATGAGCGACCACAACGGCCATGTGGCGACCGGCGAGATACATGTCCTCGACGTTGCCTTCGTCGTCGACTTGAACGTACTTCTTGCCCAAGAGCTCGACGACCTTGTCACAGACCTCATCGAGGAGGTCTGGATCGTGGGCGACTGGGGCTGTGGCGACAACGGAGGTCTCGACTTCGGCATGACCTTCGACGTACTTCTCTGAGCGCTTGGAGTCGAATGGGAAGTCGTAGAAGTGCTGGATGATGTCAGTTGTTGTCTGGCCAAGACGGTAGGTGTGATCCAGCGACAGGACGACAGCTTCGGGATCACGTTCAAAGGCGATCGGCGCCGGAATGTGCGGGGGAGTGTGAGCACGGTCGAAGACTTTGGTGTCGACAGTGACGACTGGACCGATCTGGCCGGGATCTCCCACGAAGAGCACTTGATCAGCCTTGTCGATTGCGGCAATGGTGTCTGAGAACGAGGACTGGTAGGCCTCGTCGACGATGTAGAGGCCACCGTCGCCCTTCTCAGTGTTCTTCCGACTCATGCCAGCAGAGGCGATGGTCTGAACGGCAATAGCACCGGTGCCCAATGCGCTGCCGAACCCGACGCGCTCAGCCCAGGCCTCAGGCATGATCTTAGATGATGCCGCGACTACAGAATCGGAGCCGAATGCCTCGGCAATTCGGGTGATGAGTGCCTGGCCGGATCCATTGGTGGGTGTCACCACTGTCACCGGCAATGTCGGCAGCTCCGAGTGGAGGTAGTAGGCCAACCTGGCGACAAGGGTGGACTTGCCAGCACCGGGAGGTGACTTGATGATGGTGGTTCGGGTGCCCTTCCATACGTTGTAGAGGGCGTGGGCGAAGACTGAGCCGGGCTCAATGGGCATCGGCCCGATCAGTGGCTTCTCGGCCGTCTTCTTCGGCTGGCCAGCCTGGTCATCGGTCGTTGATCCCTTGACCGTCACTGAGGGCGTCAAGCCAATGTCTGCAAGTGATAATCCCGTCATACTCGTTACTGATGTGGGATGCGGCAGTGGCTCGACGACCTCAGCGGGGACGGTCGGAGGCTATTCGGCGTATCCGCGGATCTTGTGTTTGGGACCACCTGCACCTGAGTACGACTCTTGGTAGTCGCCCAGCCTCGTGGACTGAGCATGGCTACTGTGCTCCAACGTCGGCACCGTTGATGCTCGATCAAGCACTCTCGTAATGCGCGTAGCCCAGCGATATCAACGGCAATGCGTTTTCTCCAACTACTCAGTGCTGCTATTTACCGGTACTGCTGCTTACTATGTACCAGTAGTCAATGATACTGAGTAGAGAGAGGGGCGGATGGGCAAGCAAACAACCGAGATGCTCAAAGGCACCTTGGAGGGCATCGTGCTAGCGATCCTTGCCGGCCGGGCCGCGTACGGATACGAGATCACCAACTGGCTGCGCGGGCAGGGATTCACCGAAATCGCCGAAGGCACCATCTACGCCCTGTTGGTGCGGATCGAGCAGCGCAGCCTAGTCGACGTGGAAAAGGTTCCGTCGGCGAAGGGACCACCCCGCAAGGTCTACGCACTCAACGCCGACGGCCAGGAATCCCTCAACGAATTCTGGAAGACCTGGAGCTTCCTCACAGAACGGATCGAACAACTCCACGATCAAACCACCCGCCCACAGGAACAAGGAGATTAACCATGGCCGCACATTGGATCGAGATGATCACCGGATCGCCTAAGGACAAGAAGCGCTGGCGCACGTACAAAGAACGAGTTCAGCAACTGCCGACAAGCTATCGCACGGCCGTCGAGGGAATCGAGCGCTACCTGATGGTCACCGGGCCCGCCGATGGCGACTACTTGCTTGACATGGTCGACGACCTCGCCGACCTCTTCGAGCAGGCTGCGGCCGACGCCACACCGGTCCATGAGATCGTCGGCGACGACCCGGCGGAGTTCGTCGACACGTTCAAGTCCAACTACGGCCTGGCCGCTTGGGTGAGCAAGGAGCAGCGCAGGCTCGCCGAAGCAATCGAACGCGCCGAGAGTGAGGAGGAGCCGCGATGACCGCCACAGTAGAGAATCCGAAGGTGTCAGCAGCGATTAGGGTGCGCGGCATTGAGAAATCGTTCAAGGATCTGCCGGTGTTGCGTGGCGTCGATTTCGAGGTGGCACGCGGCAGCATCTTCGCCTTGCTCGGCTCCAACGGAGCCGGCAAGACGACCCTGGTGCGGATATTGTCGACGCTACTCAAAGCCGACGCCGGCACCGCAGTCATCGAGGACTTCGACGTTGCCGCTGAGTCCCTGCAGGTAAGGGAGTCGATCAGCCTGACCGGCCAGTTTGCCGCAGTCGACGAGGTGCTCACCGGCCGAGAAAACCTGATCCTGGTCGCCAGATTGCGCCACCTGGAGAAGCCAGACCAGATCGCCGACGACCTGCTGGCCCGCTTCGCCCTGACCGACGCGGGGTCCAGGAGGGCCGCCACCTACTCCGGCGGGATGCGTCGACGGCTCGACATCGCGATGAGTCTGATCGGCGACCCGCCGGTCATCTTCCTCGACGAGCCGACCACCGGACTGGACCCGCAGTCGCGCAATGAGGTCTGGCAGACCGTCCGACATCTGGCCGACAACGGCACCACGGTGCTGCTGACAACTCAGACCCTGAACGAGGCCGAGCAGCTGGCCGATCGGATCGCGATCTTGCACCGCGGCACGATCATCCAGAACGGCACCTTGGCCGAACTCAAGCAGCTCCTCCCACCAGCGACGGTCGAGTACGTCGAGAAACAGCCCTCGCTCGAGGACGTCTTCCTCGCCCTCGTCGGCGAGGCCCCCGTATCCGACACCGAAACTGACTTGTTGCCCGACGCGGCGATTCAGCAGCGAAAGGAAACCTGATGGCCACCCATGTTCTGGCGGACACCGGCGTCCTGACTGGACGCTCGCTGCGCCACATCCTCCGTAGCCCGGATACGATCATCACCACTGCGGTCATTCCGATCGCGCTGATGTTGCTGTTCACCTCCGTTCTCGGCGGCGCAATCAACACCGGCAGCCAGCAATCCTACGTCAACTATCTTCTGGCCGGAATCCTGCTGATCACTATCGCCTCCGGCATCGCCTACACTGCCTACCGACTCTTTCTGGACATGCAAGGCGGCATTTTCGAACGCTTCCAATCCATGCCCATCGCCCGCTCCAGCGTTCTCTGGGGCCACGTCCTCACCTCCCTGGTCTCAAACCTGGTCTCGGTCGCCATCGCCATCGTCATCGGCGTCGCGCTAGTCATGGGATTCCGAACAGGCGCACCGATTGGAATCTGGCTCGCGGTAGTGGGCATATTGGTGCTCACAACCCTCGCCCTGACCTGGATTGCGGTGATCGCCGGGCTGACTGCCAAGACCGTCGACGGAGCCAGCGCGCTGAGCTATCCGCTGATCTTCCTGCCGTTCATCAGTTCGGCCTTTGTACCGACCGCTTCAATGCCCGGAGCTGTCGCTTGGTTCGCCGAGAACCAGCCAATCACGTCCATCGTGAACACGATCCGGGCGCTCTTCGCCCAGCAACCGGTCGGCAGCGACATCTGGATCGCTCTGGCCTGGCTCGTCGGCATCCTCATGGCAGCCTACGCGTTCGCGATCGTCCTCTACCGACGAAAGATCCGCTGATCCGCGATCGACAGTAGAGCACAACCGGGACAGCCTCTACTGTTACATCTCTGGGCCGCTCATCAGGAATCAATTCAGGTCAATTGTCGAGCAAACCGGGTTTGAGTGCCAGACTTGTCCGTCTCGTTCAAATGCAGACAATTGCCGATTCGGGTTTGACTTTTGGCTCGCCGGCACGATCTAACGGGTCATGGCGATTACGGATGAATCTCTAGCGCTGAGACTTGTGCGTGGTTTGTCGGAAGGTAGCCGCGTGTGAGGTTTCTCCGCAATCACTTCTCGGCTCGTCTCGGAATGTTACCGACGGCTCGGCAGTGGTTGCCGCCCTCGGTGGCGCGCTGCTCACTGCCGGGATCGCTGCTACTGATCTCACCGTCTGGGCGCTCATCCCCGCTGTAATTGCTCTGCTTCTCACCGGATGGATTGCTACCCAAATGAGGCAACGGCAGACAATAGATAGTAATGGGTGCGCAGAAGCGCTATAACTGGCGCGAGCAATGGCACCCGTTTTGACTGATCACCGGGCAACCACGCGAGTAGACTGGTTCGACCCAGTCCACCTGAGTCGGCCCCGAAAGAGTTCCCGAATGCCACACCAGCGAAAGCGACGCGCTACGACTGCGGATCCAATCGTTGACGATCCGGGGACGCGGACATGGAGACTCAACCTGGTCCCGCATGTTCTGGCGGCGGTTGGCACAGCACTCGGCGCGATCGGGTTGTTTGGAGTGTCGATAGCGGTGCTTCAAATGGAATCTGTTGGTCGGCTCACGGTCGTGTTTTGGGTCTTCGCCGTTATCTGTGGGCTTATCGCGGCATTTAATGTGCTCCTTATCGTTGTCGAGATCCGTGCGAGGAGAGAGGCGCGCACCAGCGGTGCAGATGCCACATAGATCTCGGAGCGAAGCGATGTTCCGACCCACGAGCGCTTCAAGAGTGGAGTCACATCATTGATGCCGACCACTCGAGCCATATCAGCGTGTAATTCTGCGTCGGGGTCGATAGCCTGGACGAATGTCGTGGATGTGGGCAGTTATCGGGATCATCGTCTCTGTCGGTGTCATCGTCGTCACCGGAATCGCGATCGCATATCAGGTGATGCGTCGGAAGTTTCGCCGGCAGCTCATGGCGCAGGCCCAGCAGGTCGCAGAGTTTCCCGCATGGGCACAGGAACATGACTACGCCTACTTCGAAGAATTCCCGCCCGATGACGCCGAGCGCCTACGAGGGCTGGGGCCGCTCTTGCCCTTCAGTGACTTCGCGCTTGCTCGAGGCGAGCACGTGTTCCGCCGCGTCGAGGCCGGCCAGATGCGGTATATCCTGCAGCTGACCATCTGTGCCGACCCGGGTCAAGACGCCCCTGCTGTGGGCGCGATCACCGTTGCTGTGGCCGAGGTAGCGCGCACCGGAAATAGCGTAGTCACGGACGTCAAACAACCCGGCGATTCCCGTGACCAGGCGAGCGTTCACGCTCGCGGCCGTTGGGTTACCAGCTACCTCGGCAGGCCCCTGACCTTAACTTCAATGCGCGCTGTCGAAGATCGCCTCGACGGGTACCTGCGGTCGGCATAACTTGGACTCGGTGGGACGGGTCGACTTTCGTGCGTTGCGGTAGCCGCGCTTTGCCGCGTAGACATGACTTAAGTGAGGAGAGCACGAGGATGGCGACCACCACCCGATTTCCGTGTCGCCCCATGTCGAACACATGGTCGCCTACACACATTAGTGAGAGACGAAGGACGGTCGATAGTTTCTGCCGCATTTCAACCTGCCTCATCTCGAATTCCGAGCGCTCAATGTTCTGGGCCCAGAACCCACACCGGGACCCGTCTTTGCTGCGGTTCGGAAATGGAATGCCCAAGAGGTCGAAGATGCCATTACCGTGGAGGGCGCTTGCGGAGGAACTGTCTGGTTCAATGAGGAATGAAAAGCACATGCGCATGGTGCGCACCTGGCCAAGCAGCTAGCACAGCACCCTTGCGCTAGGCAGCAGCACGGCCGAATGGCCGCCGCACCAGCATAAATAGCTCAAACGCCGACAAACCTTGAACGCTGTTTCGGAGCGGGCTCCCGATGATAGACAAATTGCGCATCAGTAAACGCGTTGCACACACGTTTAGCAAGAGCAGTTCTACCTCTGCGAGTCCCATTGCCCCCGTGATGCAGGGCCTTGCCGCAAGTTGCTCCATCAATCAGCCTGACCGGGGGCGGTCACAAGGAGCCTTCGGCATGACTCCATTCGGGCTTGCCGCCGGCAGTGTTCGAAGTGACCGTCTTGCCCAAAATCAAGAACCGCGCCTCCTCAGGAGCGACTGGACAGTGCTCCACCCCCTGAGGCACGGTCAACAAATCGCCAGGGTTCAGTTCGACATCGCCATCGCGGAGTTGGACAACCAGTCGACCCGAGAGCAGCAGGAATGTCTCGTCCTGATCATCATGGCTGTGCCACCGCGTCGAATCAAGGCCCTTGGCAACCTTCAGAAGCGTTCCGTTTGACTCCTGTAGTGTGCGCTGCGACCAAAATTCCGTCAACGAGGCGGCCTCGTCGAATACATTGCGTTTTTCCATACTTCGATCCTCACACCATCCTGCCGCCCTCGTCCATGATAGAACTGGCAAATGACGCAAGGATCCTCGCAATCACCTCATCAGGTCGCGATCATCGCCGACGATGGTTCCAACCCTTTCGAGCTCGCCTGCGCCTGTGAGGTGTTCGGTGCGAAGCGGACTGCGGACCTCGGGCGCGAAATCTATGAGGCGACTGTCGTCACGGGCCCTCCCCGCGTCAGTATGCGCGATGGCCTCTTCGGCCTCGTCGGCGGCGCGAGTCTCGACGCGCTTGATGCGGCGGACACGATCGTCGTCCCGAACCGGCCCGACGTCCACAACCCGACCAACCGGCTGGTCCTTGACGCCATCGGTGCGGCGCACGCGCGCGGTGCACGCCTGATCGGGATGTGTACCGGCGCGTTTACGCTTGCCGAAGCCGGCGTGCTCCACGGGAGGGCCGCCACTGTGCATTGGCAGCTGCTCGAGGAGTTCTCGACCCGCTTTCCGAACATCGAGGTTCGCCCCGACGTGCTGTTTGTAGATCAGGGCGACGTCATGACGTCTGCCGGCGGCGCTGCCGCGCTTGACCTCGCACTACACGTCGTGCGGGTCGATCACGGCGCGGAGGTCGCGAATGCGGTGAGCCGGAGGCTTGTGTTCTCCGGCTTCCGCGCCGGCGGTCAGAAGCAGTTCGTCGACCGTCCTGTGCCGTCCACCGACGTAGGAGACCTTGGAGTGCTCCTCGACTGGGCGCGCGAGCGACTCGACCATCGGCTCACGGTCACAGAGATGGCCCGGCAGATGCACGTCAGCCCTGCCACGCTGCATCGACGCTTCCAGCGGGAGATCGGCCTGACGCCGTCAGCCTGGCTCACTCAGGAGCGAGTCCGGTTCGCTCGAAGACTTCTCGAGGAGACCACCGCGAGCACCGAGGACACAGCCCACCAAAGCGGCCTTGGGTCCGCCGCGAATCTCAGGGCAGTCTTCAAACGTGTCACCGGGCTTTCGCCTCGCGCCTATCGCCTGCAGTTCGCTACTCGTCAGGGAACGGAGGCAGCCACTCCTAGAACCTGAGCGCTAGGCTTCTCGCGCCGTCATTTTCGTTGTCAAGGAGCGGCTGGAGTCTTCGCCGCGTATAAGACCCCCGCCGGTGACCTTCGCGAACTATACATTCAACCGACGCCTCGCCAGACACATCGCCGCCGTATTATGACGCTTACTCTCAACGCGTTTCCGTTCGTAGTACGCCTGCAACAGCGGACCATGTCACGATGCGACCCACCCCTAGTGGAAAAACGCGTTCTGAATCCGTTTGTTGCCGACGAGTGGGATCTGATGGGCTCATGGCCCTTTCCCACGCTGGTGGAAACTTCCATAACGACTTAGTTGCCAAGGGGCGCACGGCCGGTGTCCTGGATGCGGCATTGACGCCGGAGGACTTTCACGGCTTGGTTCTCGACAATGCTGTTGTCCTCAAACATCCGGGTCGGCTGCCTCGGGTAGACTATGGTCGCTGTACTGCGTTTGTTCTCAATGGGATTCTTCGGTAGGGCCGGAATGTTCCGGCGAGGAAGAGGGCGGAACCGGGGATTCTCTCGGTTGTTGTTTTCCTCTTCGAAGCCGACGTTCTCTACGGTGTTCGTCCAATGATCCTTCTCCTGATTGCGGGGCGCATCCGTAAGGGTCAGAGAAGGGGAATGTACTGAGGTGCTCGGGAGCACGCGGGCAGGCAGCGGCTGTCTACCGATATTGTTCAGCCAAACCGCCGGGTCTCGAGTTCGGTAATCGCCTTGCAAACCGTTGCTCGGCCACGCTGAAGATCGGCGATCCGCTCTTCGATGACTTCGAGCTGTTTTTCAAGGAGCACGACGCGTTGCTCAGCAGTCATTTCGTCCCAGTCCCGCATCCTCTCGCGCATTTGGACAAGTGAGAATCCGGCCACGCGTCCCGCGAGGATTAGTTCTAGCCGGCGTTGGGCGCCTGAGGTGTAGTCCCGATATCCGTTTGACTGTCGCAGGATTTGACCCGTGCTGAACATGTCTTGCTGCTCGTAATAGCGGATTGCTGACGGGGCGAGGCCAGTGAGCCGCGCGAGTTCGCTTATTCTCATGTTCTCTCCTTGACCTTCAAGTTACTTAAAGCTCTAGTGTTCAATGGTCATCGACTTCGGCATGTAAAAGGACAAACATATGACTCACCTGCTGTTCATCGTCGCAAGTGTTCTCTTCGCGATTCGCATTCTATTGCTACTGGCACTGCATCTGATTCCGAGTGGAATCAACCCCGTGCGGGACACTGTCAGTGATTACGCTGTTTCGGACTCACCACGAACGAGGTCCCTCTCCTCTGCAGCTTCAAGGACGGCGGCAGCAGCCTGGATTGCTCTGGGCGCGGCCGTTCTGCTCAGGCCGCCCACTACCAGTGGACCCAGTCAACTCGGCTTTTGGTTGATCGTGCTCGGCTTGGTACTAGCGGTGATGCCTTATGTCCCCACTGATCGGACTGGTACATCTGTGACGTTACGGGGACGGTTGCATTTTCTGCTTGCCATCGCATGGTTCACGATCGCCTATTCGACTATTGGGCCGCTCGCTCATCTATTGGAGGGACTCAGCGCAGATATTCTGGATATTCTGAATTTTTGTGCGGGAGCTGCGCTCTTCGTGTTTGTCGTTTCATTGATCCTACCGGCGTTGCGCAGATACACATTTGGGATCAGCGAGCGAGCGTTCATCCTCGCAGTGACTGTTGCCCCGCTCATCGCTAGCGCGACACTCATCACTGCATGAGGAGCCAAAGCTGGCGAGGGCTATACGCGAATGGATGTGGAGGGGAGCCGCGGTTGATTTCTCACCATCTATCATGCTGGTCACAGCACTGTTCAGCTGAGGTTGATCGGCGAACTGCCGCGTGGCTCGATGGATATTGCGGTATCTGCCTGACCGGCGCGGTACCCAAAAATGGTGCCGCAAGTATCGACGTCGGCTGCTGACGTGTGACGAGTCGGCCAAAGCGTCGCCAACGTGTGTATCTATCAGGGATTCGGCATTTGTACTCGTGTCTTTAGCCGCGGCCAACCCACGGTTTGCGACAGTGATGTAATTCTGGGAGGAATAATGATTGTCTCTGAACTGATGTCAGTTCTAGCTGCCATCGGTGTGTCTCGTTTCCAGTATCCACCTTTGCAGCAGTCTCGCTGATGATTTCCTTGTAAATCCTGCCGCTGTCTTCCTAATGGCAGCGTCAACTGTGTTGCGGAAGTTCGTGAGTCATGAAGTCCACTCAGCTAACGTTTGATTCTTCTAGCTTCCGTAACCATTCGATGAGTAGCTGTGTCTCACTCGGCCCAAGCGTCTGAGCCTGCGCGGCCGCCAATTCAATGACATCTGCAACCGAGGCCCCTCGCGAGGGTCCGGTCCCAGTAATTGCGGCGAGAGTCCCTTCTCTCACCGCACGAGACAGCTCGGGGTCGGGTTCGGCAAGGACAATCTGGCGAAGCGTGACCCCGATATTCGTTACGAGAACATGAGATGCAGCCTGGTCAGGAGACACTACCAGCCTATCCTCTTTCGATGCGCGGTGGGTGAGTGCGCGCAGAAGCCTGCTGGCGCGTGCCTGCGCCGCCGGAAAGTAGCCAGGACGGACTTTCCCGTACATGAGGGTGTAAAAACCCGGATTGGCGAGTCCGAACATAACGTGAGCATCCCAACCAGAACGGATGTCTTGAATTGGGTCTCCCGAGACTTCCATTTGGCTTTTTCTGCCTATGTAGAGGTCGAAGCCATGCTCGATCACGGCCTCGATGAGGCCTTGTTTGGACCCGAAAAAGTGATACAGGGTCGGCATTTTCACACCAACGGCCTCGCACACGGCACGTAGAGAGAAATCTTCACCCGGACTGGCAGCTATCAGGTCGGCAGCGGCAGCAATCAGCCTCTCACGTGTATCGCTTCCCAAGCGCTCTGTCATACTGTTACACTAACGCATGTATCGACGCTACAGCGATACATAACGCAGACATGGAGGTAAGTACATGGCACAGCGCACGCTCTCAGGCAAAAATGTTCTCATCGCAGGCGGGGCAAAGAACCTTGGAGGACTCATCGCCCGCCAAGTCGCAAATTCTGGAGCGAATGTCGTCATTCACTTCAACTCGGACGCTACGAAGACTGATGCCCAAACCACTCTGGCCGAGGTGGAAGCTGCAGGAGTCAAAGGTGCAATCGTCCAGGGAGATCTGACTGTACCAGCTAACGTCACACGCTTGTTCGACGAAGCTGAGTCCGCAATTGGAAAGATTGATGTTGCAGTCAATACTGTCGGAAAAGTCCTTCGCAAGCCGATAGTTGAGACGACCGAAGACGAATACGACTCGATGTTCGATATCAACGCTAAATCGGCGTATTTTTTCATCAAGGAAGCTGGCACTCACCTTGCTGAGGGTGGCAAAATTATCACGATTGTCACGGCTTTGCTTGCGGCATTCACCGATGGCTACTCGACCTACGCTGGCGGCAAGAGCCCCGTAGAGCATTTCACTCGTGCGGCTGCAAAGGAATATGCCGACCGCGGCATCTCGGTGACCGCAATTGCTCCCGGCCCAATGGATACCCCGTTCTTCTACGGCCAAGAGACCCCAGAACGTGTAGATTTCCACAAGTCTCAGGCTATGGGCAATCAACTCACCCAGATTGAGGATATCGCCCCAATAGTGCGTTTCCTCGCTTCTGAGGGCTGGTGGATCACTGGACAGACGATCTTCGCTAACGGTGGATACACAACCCGTTAGTCCAATTGCCCATCCGAGTCAGGACAAGGAGATTGTTCTTATGCCAACACTCACTGTTCCCGAACCTGTTGCATCGTTCATCGATCGAGTCAATGCCCACGATGACGAGGCCTTCCTCGACGCCTTCACCCCCAACGGTGTTGTCGATGACTGGGGTCGCAACTTCACCGGCCAGGAAGAGATCAAAGCCTGGAGCGATCAGGAATTCATCGGTTCTCAAGGCACTCTGGCTATCGAAGAGGCTTCGGTTGCTGGCAATCTAGTCACGGTTGTCGGCGACTGGAGATCGAATCACGCCAACGGTCGATCGATGTTTATCTTCGAGGTCAATGGAAACAAGCTTGCCAAAATGACCATCCGTGAGGGCTAAATCCCACCTACCCGCCCCGAAGGAAGTGCAGTCGTCCAGAAGCGGGCAACTGCTCTTACCTCGGGGCTACCCATGCCCACTTTAGTTACCATTCAAATAAGGCGACCTCTCTCATGACGACTGCCCCGTTGTCCCGGACAAGTACACATCGATCTGAAGTCGGTCCAATCGAGTTGTTCTTCGATCTGGTCTACGTATTTGCGATTATCCAGCTCTCTCATTTATTCATCGACCATCTGTCGTGGGAAGGCGCAGCTCAAACTGTTGTTGTGTTCGCGGCCATCTGGTGGGGGTGGAACTACACCGCATGGGCCATGAACTGGCTTAATCCAACCAAGACGCCGGTACAGCTTCTCACTGGTGTACTCATGCTCGCAGCTCTTGGCATGTCGATCGCGATCCCAGGAACCTTCGGCGACGGAGCATGGCTATTCGTAGGCTGCTACCTGTTTATGGGGATTCTGCGCCCAGTTTTCATGATGGTTGCCTTCCGCGGGCAACAATTGGCAACGAACTACCGCATGCTCCTGGCCTGGACTCTCTTGGCCGGCGTATTCTGGATTCTGGGTGCTGCTCTGCCTGCAGACCTCCGGCTTGGACTGTGGCTAATGGCAGTTTTGCTCGACTACGCTGCCCCTTTGTGCCACTACCGTGTACCGGGACTCGGTTCTGCCCCGATGCACCTATGGGACACTGATGCCGAACACCTCGCCGAGCGCAACCGGCTCGTATTCATCATCGCCCTCGGAGAATCCATCCTCCTCATGGGCGGTTCCATCGTCGAGCACGGCCACCTCACCCCTTCCCTTGCCCTCAGCCTCGCCATTGGCTTCGCATCGCTGTTTGTGCTCTGGTGGAACTACTTTGCCCTCGCTGGGCCTGATTCGAGTGGGGGCGATGCCTCCACGGGTGCGTTGCGCACTGCTTACGCATATGCCCATGCGCTCATGGTCCTGGGCGCGATCCTAGTTGCTGTCTCCATCGAATTGCGCCTATCCCACGACCACCTCACACCACCGGTTGTGCTCGTGACCGTCGCAGGGCCTTTGATCTATCTCGCCGGTAACCTATTGTTCCTACGTTCGCGATTCAGAAGCTTTGCGCGCTCCCGTTTCCTTGCCGCTGCAATTCTCGTCATCATCGCTGTGATTGCACTGGTTCTTCTCGAACACCTTCCCGTGATCGTACTGAGCTTTGCTGTCCTTGCTGTCACGGGCACACTCGCCGCACACACCGCTCTATCATCGAGAGCTCGTAGATAGCGCGAGTAGCAAACACTCGCTCTAACGTTCGGGAACGGTGTCCCAATATTTATTGGTAAGTCTCAAGCAAGCTCTGGTCACTGGTCCTGGTAAGGCTGCCCTCTTGTGGTAATGATGATCTAGGGGGCCAGGAATCCAGCACGCGTGTTACGGCTGACAGAGAATTGACCCAACTTCGTGTTGGTGTCTCGTCATATCGTGGGCGCTAACATCGGGTGTAATGACAACCAACGACCACAGAACTAATGGTCGAGTAGAAGTGTCATTAACACCGAATACGACGTGTGGTTAGGCCTCGTTCTGGGCCAAATCACATAATATGAGTGCGGGCTCGATCCTGATGGCCAGTGAGTCTTTGGGCATGAACTCCCTCAAAACAAAGCAACATTGGCAGATGTCATCACGTCTTTGCAGCACGAGCATGGAACTGTGTTGGTTATCAATGATCAGCGCAACACGATCGGGGTCTTGCCAGTTGCTGTCGTACGCGATTGTAGGACCGCTAATGCCTACCTGCGTGAGTTGGTGATGCGTAAAGCAGCTGACCTGTACCCGGGCCAGGCGAAGACTGATGCCCGGTAGGCGTCCATCAGCGCCGGTATTGCTCGGACCATGCCCCACACATTAACGTCGGTGGGTCGGGAATCGGGCGTGTCGGCTAGGGCATGTCTCCTTTATGTGCGGCCCATGGACTGACACGCTGAATTGGTGACTACACATCAACGACACCGAGTCTTCACCGATGAGCAGTGGGCACGAATCGAACCGCTACTGCCCTCGAACAACGGTAAGAGAGCCCGACCGTTTGAAATCAACCGTCGAAGGAATCGTCTAGCGCTACCTACCCCGTGAGCACTTCGGCCCCTGGCAGGCAGTCTGGAAGCGCCACTGCCGCTACGCCGCCGATAAGACCTGGGACCGGGTGCTAGCTCACGTGCTTTCCGAAGCTGACGCCGCCGGTGACATTGATTGGAACGTCTTCGTAGATGGCGCCATCAATCGCGGTCACCAGCACACAACGAACTCGTCGCGCCCTGACTAAGACACAGGGGGCTACATCGAATTACAAGAATCTGCCCAATTCTGAATGTGAACCGGCCGGACACAGCATTGGTCGCTCGCGTGGCAATCGGGTGGTGATCCCGGAGAGCAAAGATCAGGGCGCGACTCGAAAGAAGCGCGGCAGCAACGGAGGGCGGCCCCCGGTATTCGATGCCGGTGCCTATCGGAACCGTAACGTTGTGGAACGTTCGTTTGCCTACGTCGAGCAATGGCGAGGGGTAGCCATCACCTATCGAGCGGCAGTCGTGACCAGCGCGATCCTGACATGGCTCCGCCGATAAAGGAGGCATGCCCTAGTCTCAAAGTGTTGTCCGGAACGGATGAGGACATGACTCATGACATCACGTGAGTGATCAAAAGGTCGAGGTCGCTGCTTCTGCACATGCCTCCAGCGTTGGAGTGCGTCTTCAAGGGCACTGTCTTGACTAAGCTGAATCTGTTGGTTCATGGACGGAGGCCAGCCGGGCTGTGGTCGGCAAGTAAGTCAGAGGGCAAGCGGTGGGCGAATATTCATATCAGCAAGGACTCGTCCGCGCTCATCGGTGCGAACTTCAGAGCTCTTGGCTAGCGGGCAGTGATCGTGCCAAGCGCTGACGGCCGAGCGCAAGAAGTACGAGACAGAATATGAGGAATTCGCCTGTTCGCTGCCTTCAACTCAGGTCTTAACGTCGATTCCTAGTGTCGGCGATATGACTGTTGCACAGCTCCTCCCGGCAACAGGTGAATTCTCTGGTTTCAAGACTCCTGGTCGTTTGACCGCGTATGCCGGTATTGCTCTGGTCACACGTCGGTTGGAGACGCCGATTCGCGGTCGGTTTCCCCCGCGGTCGGATAACAAACGATTGAAGAACGCGTTGTTCCACTCCGTGTGGGGCCCGTCGTGTGATGATCCAATGTCTAAGGCGTATTACGACCGGAAACGCGCGGAGGGTAAGCGTCATAGTGCGGCGACGATGTGTCTAGCTCGTCGTCGGTTGAGGGTGTTGTTCGCGATGGTCAGGGCCGGGACCCTCCGCGAAGCGAAGTCCCCGGCCGCTGCTTAACAATGCAAATAGCAAGCATGGTCCAATGTCAGCCGATAATCATGAGTACCAAGGCTCTAGGTTCAAATCAATCCGGGCTGCTACTGATGTTCATTCAAATTTAAGTTCGAAGCTTGCGGCTATGTGCCCTCCCGCCGTGCTGTGGTTTACATGCTCGGGAAACATTAAATGGACCAGCGAACAGAGGGTAGGCTACCCTTAGGTGCCCGTTGTTCTTGGAAGGTTGGAGAGAAGTGTCGCTCGTCTATTCGGTAAAACGTCGGTCAGGTCTGGCGGTTGTGTGTCTTGCCGCCATGTTGCTATCGGCATGCGGTGCATCGGAGGTTGTTGAGGAAAGTCCAGCTGCCGCTCAGGGTGAGGGTTCTTCGAGCTATCCTCTGACGGTTGAGAATTGCGGGAGCGAGGTCACTTTCGACGGTATCCCGGAGCGGGTGGTATCCCTGGATCAGAACTCGACTGAGATCCTGTTGTCGTTGGGCTTGGAAGATAGAATGGTGGGCACTGCTTCCTGGACCGATCCGGTCTATGCCTCACTGAAGAAGGCAAACGACGAGGTTCCCCGTCTTGCAAACGAAGCTCCGACCTACGAGGTACTACTGGATGTAGACCCCGACTTCGTGACGGCGTCATTTGGTCGACACTACAAGTCTGAGGGCGGGGTAGCCTCTCGTGACCGGCTCAACGAGACTGGTATTGATTCATATCTTTCTCCAACCGATTGCGAAGGCGGCAGGAGCATCAACGCCGGGCAGGCGAGGACGCGGCCTCTGACTCTCGAGACTTTGTACCAGGAGATCCGTGATATGGCGGCGATCTTTGATGTTCCCAGTCGAGGTGAGGCGCTGGTTGCTGACCTCGAGGAGCGACGTGAGGCAGCTCTCGACGATGTAGATCTTGATGGCAAAAAGGTAGCCTTTTGGTTCGCCGACACTCGGACGCCGTATATTGCTGGGGGCTACGGGGCCGCATCTTTGCTGGCGAGGATGTCAGGAATGGAGAATGTCTATGACGATGTCGATGACGATTGGCCTGCGGTGGGATGGGAATCGTTCGTTGATCAGGATCCGCAGGTCGTAGTGCTCGGAGATCTGCAACGCGATCGGTTCCCAGGTGATCGGCTCGAAGACAAAATTGAGTTCTTGAAGTCAGATCCCTTAACGAACACTCTCAGCGCTGTGCAGAATGAGTGCTTCGTTTCGTTGCACGGGGCTGAAATGAACCCTGCGATCCGCTACGTCGATGGGCTGGAGAAGATCCAAGCATGGGCGCAAGCTTCTGACGGATGCGCGGCTGGTGAGTAGCGGAACCGGTACACGTCCAGGCCGCCTTACAGGCTCTCTATCCGAGGACTGGCAGGGGAGCCGTTTACGGAAGAATAGTGTGCGTCAACCGGTAGCCATGGCTGGGCTTTCTATCGCGGGTGTCATCATATTTCTTGGTTCGCTCGGAGTCGCGATGACTTTGGGAGGCGCAGACGTGTCGCTGGTAAACGTACGTGACATTATTACCAACCACATCCAGGTCACTGAGATCCCAGTGCGGGTATCTGAGGACGCGATCGTATGGCAGGAGCGTTTGCCACGTGCGCTCGTCGCGGCGGCTTGCGGAGCGGGCCTTGGCTTATGTGGGGCGATTCTCCAGTCGTTGCTACGCAATCCTTTGGCTGACCCTTTTATCCTCGGCGTCTCGTCTGGGGCTTCCACTGGTGCAGTGCTCGTCGGTGTTCTCGGCCTCGGCGGAACAGTTATCGGCCTGTCCGGAGGGGCGTTCCTTGGTGCTCTCGTCGCGTTCGGACTAGTGCTGCTGCTTGCTCGGTATTCGAGTAGCGGCACAGGAAGTATCGTTCTCTCGGGAGTCGCCAGTACTCAGCTGTTCTCGGCGCTTACCTCCCTTGTGATCTTCGCATTCGCTGACTCCGATGAGGCTCGAGGGGTGATGTTCTGGCTTCTAGGTTCCTTGGAAGGAATGCGCTGGGATGATGTGGGGTTGACTTGGTCGGTCACCGGAGCCGGTGTGGTGGTCACGCTTTTGTATCTGCGCTCATTGGACGCCTTCGCATTCGGTGACGAGGTCGCTGCGTCCCTGGGAGTCCATGTCACTCGCACTCGGGCCATTCTTCTCGTGCTAACCGCTCTCATAACTGCGACGTTGGTAAGCGTCGCGGGAGCGATCGGATTCGTCGGTCTCGTTCTGCCGCATGCCGCACGCATTGTGTTCGGTCAGCTGCATGCTCGAGTCATTCCCGCCACGGCGACCTTAGGTGCGATATTCATGGTCTGGGTCGACGCGGGCTCCCGAGTAGCGTTTGCTCCGACACCGCTTCCAGTTGGTGTGGGCACAGCACTTGTCGGGGTGCCGGTGTTCGTTTTGCTCCTGGTTCGAAAGGGACGTCGCTCATGACTTTTCGCATTGATCGGGTCTCCTGGCGTCGAGGAGGTGTGCTCGTTGTCGATGATGTGTCCCTGGAACTTCAGCCGGGGGAGACAGTCGGTTTATTGGGGCCGAATGGATCGGGCAAGTCATCGCTTTTGCGGCTGTTACAGGCAGCTGCCAAGCCGGACTTCGGGACCGTTTTGCTCAATGGAAGGGACATTCGTAGTCTCGGTCGGCGAGATATCGCACGACGTGTTGCATCGGTGACTCAGCACGCCGATACCGATACTGACATGACCGTCCATGACGTAGTGCGTCTGGGCAGGACCCCCTATCGGGGGCTGTTGGGGTCTAATTCCTCCGCCGATGCGGTTGCAATAGCGGACGCTCTCGAACAGGTTTCGCTGACCGACAAGGCCGACCGTTTCTGGCACTCGCTCTCGGGCGGAGAACGACAGCGGGCACACATCGCTCGCGCTCTTGCCCAGGAGCCGCAGGAGCTGCTGATGGATGAGCCGACCAATCACCTCGACATTCGGCACCAGATTGAACTCCTTCACCTGATTACCAGGCTCGAGGTGACGAGCATCGTCGCATTGCACGACTTGAGTCTCGCGGCGATGTTCTGCGACCGACTGATCATCCTCAAACACGGAAGACCAGTCGCCGTGGGCTCGCCTCACGCTATTTTGACCACGCAAATAATTAAAGAAGTCTACGAAGTCGACGCTGAGATTGAACATGATCCGTTGACCAGTAGAGTCAAAGTCTCGTACCGAGTACCTGACCTTTTGCTGCCGTAGAGCACCTGCGGCCTTACGTCGCAGGATGAGGGAGACAGACGTGTCTCAGAGGAACGCGGCGACGATCCTACCGAGGACTTCGACTGCGGTGGCCGTGGCAACGAGCATCGCCCGAAAATCGCCGAGCTGGTCGACGAGTATCCCGGCCGGAACCGTAGCGGTAAGGGAGCCTGTTCCAATGATTCCGACGATGGCGGCTGCGAAGGAAGCGGTCGCGCCGAGCTGCAGGGCATCCAGGACGAGGGCCGGAATGTGGGACGAGCGCGACGATGTCAGCGGCGATCTCGTTCGGGTGCCTGGCCCGTTCGAGCGCCGTCTGCTGGGGGAGGGGGCGAGCATGGTCGCATCGTCGCGTATTGCTCCTCCGTTGTCGTCTGTGGCGGTCGGTCCAGGAGCGACCGAATCCACCGGAATTCCTCCGGGGCCAAGTTCCAGGGCGAGTCTTTGAATGATGGCTTCCAGAGCTGTCTTCGACGCGGCGTAGACCGCGGTTACGGGGCTTGGGTGCCGGCTCAGCGAGCTAGAGACATTCATGACGTGGGCGCCGTCGACGCGATGCGGCAGGAGCGACTGAGTGAGGAGTAGCGGCCCGCGTACGTTTACAGCGAAAGTTGTGCTGAAGTCGTCAACGGTGACAGCATCTAGCAAGGCGAATAGTCTCACGCCCGCGTTGTTCAGATGGATTTCGACGCGAGCCGACTCCCACTTTCGGCTGATATGGCAAGACGCGCCTCGCGCGCACTATCGATCGACGAAGACGAATTCTTGTAGCAGCCGCCGTCGAGTTCGCCCCCATGGCCTCGCTGGCGGGCGCGTGGAGCGGATCGCCACCCGTGCGAAGAGCAACGTTCGGTTGATTTATGCCTACTACGGCACTAAGAGCAGCTTGTTCGACATGGCTCTCCCGCAAGCGCTTCGTTGCATGGCCGAGAACGTGCCACCTCGTCCAGACGACCTTACCGCTTGGGCAGGCGACGTCTTTGATCATCACCAGTGGTACCCCGAAGTGCTGCGGCCGAGCATGTGGGCCCAGCTTGAATGTCCCGAGGCTGCAACTGAGCCGTTTGACAGTCATCGCGAACAGACGCTGGCTAGTGCCATGGGCGAATCCAATCCACTTTCGCCAATCGATGTTCTCGTCTTCGTCTACGCCCTCGCGCAGGCCTGGGGAGCAGTCTCCGGAAGGGTTGACAGTGCTTGAGGTTGAGCCTCGCAGCTGCGACCGGCTAGTGGCGCATCGTCCATCTGTTATCACCGCGGTCGAGCGGATGCTGCAGTGGTGAATTCGATCTGACCGCGGATGCCGAGGAACTTCGTTCCTCGCCGACTGATCTCGGGAGGCGCAATACGGGTTCACCGACGCGCCTATGTAGGCAGTGGCCATATGTAATACTCGATCGATCCACATTGCTTCATATCCCTATGTTGAGGAGATGTCTCGTCGCCTGTCTCGTACATATACGGCAGGAGTCTCTCCGAATTCTTGAGCGAATGCAGTAATAAACCCCCCGACTGTTCCGTACCCAACCTGTACTCCTACTCGATGTACTGGCTGTCCATCCATGAGCATTGGAAGCGCCGCCAGCAATCGAGTTTGCTTGCGCCACGAGGCAAATCCGTGCCCCGTTTGAGCTTCGAATGCCCGAGCGATCGTGCGAGTACTGACCCGATACAAATTTGCCCATTCGATGAGCAGAGTCTCCTTCTTGGGGTCCGCCAGGATTGACTCGGCTACGGCTCGAGCGACCGGATGCAGAGGTAACGGCATTGTCATCTCACGAGTATCACACCCGGCGAGAAGATCAACGAGTAGCCGGTAGCAGGCCACTCGGCGGGCCGAACTCAGGCTTCGGCCGGCAACGTGTCTCATGATTGCACCAACCAGGACCTCGAAGACGATCGCTCGTGGGCGCGACCACTGGTCCCCAGCGGGACGCAGCCTCGGGTTCAGATAGATACTTAGAGTCGACCCTGGGCCCAACAGGCGATTCGAATGAAGGACACCTGCTGGGATCCATAGCACTGTATCGCAATGCACTAGCCAACGTTGACCTCCGACCACAACGTCCATGCCACCGTCGGGAAACCAATACAGCTGGTCACTGTCGTGACTGTGCAGAGCGAACATCTCCTCCGAATGTGCAGCGCCGGAAAAAGTCCACGATGTCACTTCGTTAGCATGTCTGAGATCCGAGTCCTCGTCCTCTTGATTCTTGAGCGGGTGTTCCACATCTGGATTCGCCATAGATGACACTATAGCGTCATGTTTGACTTATCTATGTCAGTTCCAATGAGTGGAACGTGGCTATCAATGAGGATAGCCTTACTTGTGTTCAGAAAGTCTTAGTCTCCTCAGAAGACATTCACCGATGCCGATCGTCAGAAGGAAATTCGTATGCGTCTCCACAGTCGGATGAGTCCCGAGTCGCGAAGTCACCAGAATTTTGGCCGGCTTTCACACGGCATCAGGCGGGGGAGTCGCCTTGTCGTAATCACGGCTTTCGCATTGCTCTTCGCAGCCTGCTCGAGCGGCACCTCAGGGTCTGCGACCACCACCGACGATGGGAGCGCGCCGGATGGGTCGTTCCCGGTCACCGTTGATCACGCATACGGTTCGACGACAATTGAGGAGGAACCGAAGAAGATCATCACTCTTGGTCTCTCTGATCAAGACCCCTTGCTGGCGCTTGGGGTAGCCCCGCTCGCAGTCAGTCCTTGGTGGGGTGACTACGAGTATGCAACATGGCCATGGGCACAGGACGAACTAGGGGGTGTTCAGCCAACCGTTCTCAATGGCGGTGTCCGCGACGATTCCAATCCGCCAGTCGAAGAGATCGCCGAACTCGAACCTGATCTCATCATCTCCTTGTATAGCGGTACGACTAAGGAACAGTTCGGTCAGCTCAGCAAAATCGCTCCTGTCATCGTTCCCGACAAGGGGTACACGAACTTCACGATTACGTGGCAGGAGGCCACTCGCGCCACTGGTGAGGCTCTGGGGCGGGAGGACGAGGCCCTTGAGCTCGTGAACGATCTCGAGGCATCCTTTGCCGACGCAGCGAAAGACCACCCCGAGTTTGAAGGCAAGCAGGCGATCGTCGCTGAACGCTTTAAGGCAGGAGAAACTATCGTACGCACCGGGAATGACGTACGTGCACAATTCTTCTCCCAGCTCGGCTTCACTGTTGCCGATCAGGTTGCGGAGCTGACACCGAACGACGCCGGTGAAATCTACGTCCCCGATGAACGGATCGACGAGATCTCGAAGGATTTGCTGGTCTGGAATGTCGGCTTTAACCCCGAAGTGAGAAAGACGGTCGAGAACCTTGGCCTCTACAACGATCTTCGTGTTGTGAAAGACAGAAACGCCATCTGGGTCGAGGATGAGGTCGTCTCCGGAGCTTTTACGTGGGGCACTGTACTTAGTCTTGATTATGCCCTAGATGAAATGCTCCCGCAGATCTCGGAAGCGATGAACTAAAGGAGTGGAGCAGGACGATCTTTAGTCGCAAAAACTCCCATAGGCCTCACCCGTCGCCGCACCCTATTCCATTGGTGAGTCTCATCGGTTAGCGGCGGCCTTTTAACCAGGCATCGTGGTGGCTCTGCGTTTCACCCTGGGCCTTGTGCCTTGTCAACACTGATTCTGCGTTGACAGGCGGTCGAGGTAATTTTTCGGAACCATGGCGTGAGTTCAGACCTAGCGGACCGTCGCTCGCGGCAATACGGAGGTCCCACGCTAAATACGCTCACATATATACACGATGTCTCTTCTTTCGCTGTGTTTCGATGCAAGTGGGTCTACCCAAGTTACTGCCTGCACCAGTCGCACAGCCGCGACGATTCGAAGCGGCCCTGTTTGGGGTGCGCTTATCTGAGAGAACTGGATACCGTCCATACGCACACTCACGCAAATGCCGGTCACCTGTTAAACTATTTAAATGGTGACTCAACGAGAAATACCAGACTGGGACCCGTCCTCTCCGGCCCCCGGTGGACTCGAATTTGTTCGGCAGTTCGCCAACACTTTGGACTGCTATCGGTACCGCGATGACCTAGCCGACATTGGGCACGCGGACGCACGCATGCGAAGGATCGATCCGGATGCGTATGACCTTTTCTTGCCGCCCAGGCCACATCCGATGCAACTAGACGATCTCATAAAGCTACGTAGCGCTCGTGCCGCTTTACGAGCAACTCTTGGCTGCATGACGCGTTGGACTCTGCCCGCCACCTCGTCATATTCAAGCAAGACGCTTCCACCACCTGAACTGAGCGAGACAGAACCGCCCGAATTCTCGTCACCTTGCTCTCTGGAGCTGTCGGATAACGGAGTGCAATTCGTTCCCGACGGCGGCTGGGCAAACGCTCTTACCAGCTGGCTCAGCCTGGAATTGCTCGTCGGTACACGAACGGGTGAGGTTGCTCGTTTGAAAGTATGTGCCAACCCGGAGTGCCAATGGGTCTTTTGGGATGCATCACGGCCTGGCACTGGCCGATGGTGTTCCATGCGACTCTGTGGTGGCCAGGCGAAGGCCCGTCGTTACCGGGAGAAGCGAGGTGATAGCACGCATGGATGATCCCGATGACGCTGGCAGAGTAGTTCCGTTCATCCCCTCGCCGCGTCCAATCAAGCCTGCGCGGCCCTTTGCGGCGATTGTTGTTGTCGTTGTGTCATGCTTCGCTATCCAGGGATCAGCGGCGGTAGCTACAACGCTCTTCGACGACATGAGCCCCATCAGTGTGGCCGCATGGAGGCAATTGATCGGCGCGGTGACTCTGGCGCTTATCTTTCGACCATATTTGCGTGGTCGGAGTCGAGGACGATGGGTGCTTATCGTTCTATTAGGGATAACAATGGCTGTGATGAACACGAGCTACTATTTTGCCGTCGAACGGCTTCCGCTCGGGATTGCGGCCGCGCTGTTCTACCTTGGCCCCTTTATCGTGGCAGTAGCGAGTCTCAGGCGACCACAGCTTCTGGTGTGGCCAGTTCTTGCGTTGATAGGTGTCATTGCGATCACGAGACCCGACCAGGGCGCTGTGGAGTCGGTCGTTGGGTTACTACTCGCCCTTTTTGCTGCTGCTTCGCTGGCCGGTTACACGCTTCTCTCTCATAGGTTAGGCCAGTACGCGCAGGCTGGGCTAGGCGATTTATCTCTTGCGGTCTGTGTTTCTGCGGTTATCTTGCTGCCGGCTCTCGTAGTCGGAAATTCTCCCCCCAGCGGGAGTCATGGTGGGACGCTGATTCTGCTGGGTGCGATCGGAGTCGCGTTGCCGTTCGCCTGCGACTATAAAGCGTTGCGCTGGGGTGGGTCTGCACTTGTCGGTACGCTTTTTGCTCTGGATCCGGTAGCAGGAGCTGTTCTAGGCCTCATCGCGCTGGGTCAGGTCCTCACAAAGTCTGCAATATTCGGACTGATTGCTATTTGTCTGGCTGGCGCGGGGCTCGCAATTGGTACTGCGATGGTCGGCCGCGGACACGAGACCTACTAGCTATCTCCTCACCTATGCATGGGGCCAGATGAGGGCTGTAAAGCACGCGTGCCCAGAGTCGCGACTGATCCATGTAATACGACGATTCTCTTCAGTTTGGGTCGAAGAGGAGTTTTTCATAATCGGTCGTTTTCGCATACACACTGGAGAAGTCTCATCTTCATAGGCCTGGCCCTTACCGCGATACTGCCGCTTTCTCCATGATGGGATCGCGCTACAGGCGCGGCCGCGGTTTCTCGTTGGTTCCGACAGTTGACCGTACTTGTCGAGGGTCGGCTTCCATCTGGGGAAGCACCGTCTCAGGGCCGGGCTTTCAGGCAATGATTTGGCGATCGAGATCGACTCGCGCCTGTACTTCTACAAAGAAAATCATTGACACTGTGCTTTCAGTCGAGTTACCTGCAATGCAACGGGGTTGCAATGAAGGTAACTCCGTTTCCAGACTGGGAGGCCTCATGAACCACGACAGCACCTCGCCGAGCAACGACGCTCCCGAGACCCCTGTCAGCAACACCGACACCCGAAACAACGCGACCGAACTTGGTCCGACGCTGAGCGGACAAAGCCGACCAGACCCAATCGGAGTGGGAAAGCGCACTCGCCGTAGAGTTATCGCTGCAAGCTTTATCGGGAACTTCGTGGAATGGTTCGACTATGCGGCGTACGGCTACCTTGCCGTCACAATCTCCGTCGTCTTTTTCCCTGAATCTGAGCCAGGAACAGCCCTGCTCATGACATTCGCGCTCTTCGCCGTATCCTTCGTTGCACGCCCAATTGGTGGCTTTATCTGGGGGCATATCGGTGACCGTGTCGGTCGAAGGAAAGCGCTGGCTTGGTCGATTCTGCTCATGACGGGCGCTACGTTCTGCATCTCTTTGCTTCCCGGATACGGGGTAACAGGAATCTGGGCTCCAGTGCTGCTACTACTAATGCGAATAGTGCAGGGGTTCTCAGCGGCCGGTGAATACGCGGGCGCTACAGCATTCCTGGTCGAATACGCACCAACCAATCGTCGTGGACTGTATGCGGCAGTCGTGCCCGCCAGCACAGCGGCAGGGCTGCTTCTCGGATCGCTGATGGCTGCCGCACTCACCGGAATACTCGAGCCGCAGGCGATGCAAGACTGGGGCTGGCGCATTCCCTTCATGCTCGCTGCGCCACTGGGGCTGATCGGTCGCTACATCCGTACCAAGCTCGAAGACTCGCCCGCATTCCAGAAGCTCGCCGAGAGTGACGAAGTCATCAAAGCCCCGGTGAGGTCGCTTTTCACGGGCTACTGGCGGCAACTCCTGAAAGGCCTCGGGGCAACACTGCTGAATGCTGTCGGCTTCTACGTTGTTCTCAGTTATATGCCGACGTACCTCTCGCAGGAGATCGGACTAGATGAGACAGCGTCCTACGTCGCGACCACAGTCGCACTGTTCACCTATATTGGCTTCATCTTCCTCGTCGGGATGCTCTCTGATCGTTGGGGCGTAAGAAGGTGCTGATGAGTGCCTCAGTCGTCTTCATCCTGTTCACCGTTCCCGCCTTCATGCTGCTGGATACCGGCAGTTTCCTCATCATCGTGCTGGTCCAGATACTGCTGGGTGCGATGCTCACCCTTAACGACGGTACTCTGGCCAGCTTTCTGGCAGAAATGTACCCAACGCGAATCCGTTACTCCGGCTTTGCAGTGTCATTTAACACCGCCAATGCAGTCTTCGGTGGGACCGCACCGTTCGTCGCAACCTTGCTCATATCCCTTACGGGTAACTTGTTGGCACCCGGCTGGTATCTCATGGCAGCAGCCACCATCGCACTCATCGCGGTTGCGCTCTCCACTGAGACCAGCCGCAAACCGCTCGCCTGACCCCATGACCATCACTACCAAGGAGAACCACATGTCCACCACGACGCCCCCTATGATCGAAGAACTTCCGCCTCTGCGAACGATGCGCAACGGCAGCAAACAGCCGCTGACTTTCACTGATGCCGAGTTCAACCGTCGACTGACTGGACTCAGGAACATAATGCACCATCAAAAACTCGATGCGGTGATCTTCACCAGCTACCACAACATTAAGTACTACTCAGACTTCCTCTACACTGCATTTGGCCGCAACTACGCGCTTGTCGTGACTCAGGACAGCGCAATCACCGTTACTGCTGGCATCGACGCCGGAATGCCTTGGCGCACGAGTCACGCCGACAACATCGTCTACACCGACTGGCAACCAGACAATCTATACGCCGGGATGCAAGAGGCGCTGCGACGTCAAGCGATATCTCCTACACGCGTTGGTGTCGAAAACGACGATTTGACGGTCATCAACAGCGCGAAACTGCAGGCCGCTTTCCCTGACATCGCTCTCATTGATATTTCTGCAGACACTATGCGCCAGCGGATGATCAAGTCGCAAGAGGAGATCGACCTCATCACCCACGGTGCCCGCATCGCCGACCGCGGTGGTGAAGCAATCAAGAATGCGATCCGGGAAGGAGTCACCGAGTACGAACTCGCTCTCACCGGTACCGAGGTGATGACGCACGAAATCGCTCGCACCTTCCCATACCGAGAGATCCGCGATACCTGGGCATGGGTGCAATCAGGCATCAACACCGACGGGGCACACAACTGGGCTACTACCCGAAGGCTACGCAAAGGCGATCTGCTCTCGCTTAATTGCTTCCCGATGATCTCGGGCTATTACACGGCACTTGAGCGAACCCTGTTCCTCGGGGAGCCAGACGATCGCACACTGGAGCTGTGGACCGTGAATGACGAGGTGCATCGCCGAGGCATCGAGCTGATTAGGCCTGGCGCGATCTGCAAGGAGATCGCGGTCGAACTCAACGAAATCTATCGTGAACACGGATTGATTAAGAACCGCGCCTTCGGATATGGTCACTCCTTCGGTGTGCTCTCCCACTATTACGGACGGGAAGCCGGCCTGGAGCTAAGGGAGAATGTCGACACAGTGCTCGAACCTGGCATGGTCGTGTCGATGGAACCCATGATCACAATCATGGATGGCGACCCCGGAGCCGGAGGCTACCGCGAGCACGACATCGTCGTCGTCGGAGCCAATGAAGGCACGAACATCACAGCCTTCCCATTCGGACCCGACCATCACATCATCGACGCTTGAACGCCATTGCTCCTAACTTCCACTCAGCCAGGTCCTTGCTGAGGTTACTATCAGCAAGGACCTGGACTAGAATGAACCACAAAGGAAAACTGTTCAGTATTTGATGGAATTGAGTGTGGATGAATACGAGCCAGAGGCCGTTGTCTCCAGGCTCCGGCTCGGTAGAAGAGGGCGCGACTTATCAGGGTGGCCCCTCTGTGATCAGCAATATCATGGAAGTACTGCGCTGCTTCACTGTGGACCGTCCGCTCATCGGAGTCACGGAGATCGCCAAGCAAGTCGGCCGGCATAAATCAAGTGTCTCGCGGATTCTTGTGACGCTAGAGCACGAACACGTCGTCGAACGTGATTCGCAAACCCGTAAGTTCAGGTTGGGACCAGGGCTGATTGCCATCGCCGGACCGTTGCTCGCTAATCTCGACGTGAGAAAAGTGGGACAGCCCCTGCTACAGCAGCTGGCGGAGGAAACGAATGAGACCGTTGGACTCAACATCTGGGATCGATATGAATCGGTCTCGATCGAGCAGATCCCCTCGACACTCCGCATCAAGCACACCTCCGAACTCGGCACGCGTTACACGACGGCGCTTAACTCGACAGTTCAAGTCTTCCTTGCATTCGACGACCTTTCGTCAACCCGTAAACTGCTATCTAATGGTCGTGTTGAACTACCGAACGCTTATGGCTTGGACCAGTACATGGACCGACTGGCTGAATGCCGCAACCGTGGATACGCGACCAACTACGGAGAGTCGGCTCCTGATGAGGTCGGCGTTGCTGCTCCGGTATTCGACCACCAGAGTCGCGTGGCCGCAGCTGTGATGGTTGCGGCACCGAGATACAGAATCTCTCCAGTTCGGCTGGATCAACTCGCTAACGCCTGCGTCGGAGCTGCCCAACGAGCCAGTGCGAGACTTGGTAGCGCGTTAGTCGACGGTCCTCGAAAGCCGAGCTGAGGTGAACAGTCGCTAGTCTCAGAGCAGTCCCCGTCTCTATACATTGAGCTACGATTCATCATTATTCTGATTTGGAGGCCGGGAAGCGGGTCTCTCGGCAAGCAGTCTGGCCTTTGAACCGGACCTACTTACGTTGTGGGCAAAGACGCGGTTGCGACCGCCGCCGATGTGCTGAACACTTTCGGGCTGCGGTTGCACGTTCCCTTTGAGGTATCCGGGGGCCAACGTCAGTCTCTCGCCGTCGCCCGCAGCGCGGTGGCTCAGACAAGCATTCACTTGGCCGATGAGCCCACCGAAACGCTCGACGGCGCCACGGTGAAGAAAGTGTTCGATGTGATAGCCGTCCTCATCGACCAACAAGAACAAACGGTCCGGTTGGTCGTCGACGATCCAGCCGCCGCTGCACGCGTGAACCGCCTGGCCACCGTGGCGACTGTCGAGTACGATGATCTCGTTCCTTGCTTTTGACCTGTCGGCCATCCTCATCACGTCGCTCGATGCCAACTCATTCTGGCCAAACTCGCAGTCGCTTCCCCAGAGCCATCCCCCTGAGTCGTCGATGTAGTCATGACCTGCGAAGTAGGAGAGGGCAATTTTCTCGTCGCCGGCGAAGAACTCATTGACGGCGCCTCTCAGATGAGCTCGAAACAGGACCGTAGACACATCTGTTCCAATCATGAGTAGAACGTCGAAGTTGTGTGTCCCATCTGCGTTGCGATTCATTATGACCTTGCGGCCGGAGCCATCGTTTACCGCACCCTGACGAGGTGAGGTTGGTCGGAATTCAACCTCGACTCACAGCGCTTTTCGCACTGCTCAGACCGAATCAATGCAGTCGGCTATGTTCTGGTCATGCTAGACAACTGTAGGCGCTCAATAAATCGTGGTGCGATTTTCCCTGTAAGCCTGGATCCCAAGAATCGGCGTGTCTACTTCCTTCGCGCATTGTATTTCCCTTGCCTGTCCTTCAGGAGACAGCGTATTTTCACCGACCAGGACGAGAACGCCATCTGAGCGACGAGCCTGTGTTCTTGTCTTATTTTCCATGGAGAGTTGTATGGTACTGACACCGGCATATCGGCGAAATCATAGAGACCGCGCGGATGCAGCGGCTGTTCCTCGAAGAAGTCGCTCTGCCGCTCACCCTCAGTGGCAAAAGCTATGAACACGATTCCTGGGCCAGGCATAGTTCACTCTTCGACTATGGGTCGCAACCATTTTTGGTTGCATCTTTCTCGACTCACCACCAAAACCAGCCGTCAGAAGTGGACATGCGGAGTCACTGTTCCTCATAGTTGCGGCTCGGTTGACGTTTCGAAACCCTAGGCTTTAGAGAAACTCCAGTTTCCAGGCATTGCGGCTCGGACTTTGGGTTAGAAGTTGTATCGCATAGCCTATGGAGATTCCGGCCACAGCCGCCTTGATCACGTATTTTCCGATGAAGGGATTAATACGACGTGCGCCGATCATTCATCCGACATATGTTGAGAATCGTTGTAGTCTTCTTCGACTTAACGTTATTGGCTCCTCGATCGTTAACCGGAATGATGGCATCACTCGATCTGTCAAAGGAGACCAGC
>NZ_VLTK01000020.1 GCF_007558825.1 Brevibacterium aurantiacum | reverse complement strand
GCAGAAGAGCCCGGCCGTTGCTTGACAATGAATATAACGGGGGATTCAAACCGACGGCTCCGTGGAGGAGTTCACTGAGGGGTGCGGATTCCCATGAACCAGGGCGTCCGGCAGTGAAGGCGTGTGGATCTTCGAGGTTTGCCGCTGTGGCTCGGAGCGCTGTTGCAAGGAAGTCGGCGAAGCCGACGGTGCCATGCCTGGGGTGTTCGAGTCGCGCGGCGGCGGTCAGTGTTTTAACTGCCTGATTCCAGTGCCGGTCATATTCAGCCTTGTAAGCCGAGTCATTGTCCTGTGTCATGATCCGAGTTCCTTTCCTTTCAGGGCCAGGATCTTATCGGGAGGGAAGCCTAACCAGTGGTCACCGTCTTCATCTCCACTCAACCGTCGAGTGGGACTTGGTCCCCGTATTTCTCTTCGAGGATTGGCCAGACGAGGGATTCGAGGAGTTCCTGCTTTTTCATGTCTTCCATCTCGACCGCGTAGTCAAGGAGTCGGCCTTGGCTTTTGTTGTAGCGAAAGCTAGTGCCTGGTCCCTTCGTGCCTGTCTTTGCTCGTTGCCTATGCATAGGGAGGTCAGGGCGGGCGAGGGTCACCTCAGTAGGCGTCGATTGCTCAGGCACCGGAGTTGGGTTCTCTGCTGCGGCACCTGCGAATTGCTCGACAGCCTTGGGGTCAATGTCACGGCTGCGGCGGCTGATCTTCGTCATTGGTCGTCTCCAAGCATCTCGTTTGTTAGGACTTGCATGGCGGCTTTGGCTTTTCCGGGGATCTCCACCACTCCCCTGCCTTCCGATCGGGCTTTGTCCCAAGCTTTGGCCGTGACTAGGACCGTACTTGCAAGACGGAATTCCGGGTACTCGGAGAGGTAGGCTTTCGCGTCTTCGACTTCGCTGGCCTTGCCTTGTGGTGAAACTCGGTTGAGGACAACGAGGACGTCCAGGTCCGGGTTGAGATCTCGGGCTGCCGCGACAGATGTCGAGAGACGGTCGATGCTGTCTAGGTCGGCCTGTTGTCCTGATGTTGGTGCGACGAGGAGGTCGCTGGCAACGGCGGCAGTACGCAGTTCGGTGGTGTCCCCGTCTTTGACGTCGACGATGTCGTGGTCGTACTGCCCTACGAGGCTCTGGATGAATCGGACGAGGTTGTCCTCTCCGCTAACGACGAGAAGCAGGGGAGACCTGCGTTGACGCGATCATCGACCCAGAGTCGAGAGGTGCCGAGCGTGCGGACGGCGTCGACGACTGCGACAGTGACGCCTCGGCCCTGAAGCTCGGTTGCGAAGCTCATGGCGAGTATGGATTTACCGCCTTTGCCTTCAGCAAGAGTAGTAGTCATCATCGAACATCTGTGGATGCGCCATGGGCCCACCCTATTCACGGAAACGGCGACTGGCTAGAGGGAGTTCTCTTCCGGAGCTCGACAGCTCGGAGATCGGACTCATACCCGCCGTGCATTATTACATGCTAATAAAACCTTGGACAGTGCAACAGACGTCTTCGTAGGCTGAAGCCATTCATTTCGCCGAGCACACGGAAGTGCGCGGGAAATATGACAGCAGGGGGCATCGTGAAGAAGCGCTATTCACCGGACATAGCCGAACCTTAAACACCTCGGACTCCCTCGCCTCTTCCCCCGGGGCACCCTCCACAGCTACCGACCATATCGACATGGCGCTGGCACACGAATGCCCTGACAAACACGACACCGACTCATGACTGCACGCCGAAAGAGGAAACGATGACAGTGAACAGCGAAAACCACACCACAGCTCCGCCCACGCGGCGAAGGTTCTTAGGCAGCCTCCGAGAGTTCGGTCCCGGAATCATCGCCGTCCTCGCCATGATGGGAGCCGGTGACCTGGTCACAGCCTCCGTGTCGGGGTCGAATTACGGCTACAGCCTGATGTGGCTGCTGGTCGCCTCTCTTCTCATCAGGTTCGTCATCGTCAACATCATGGGCAGATATCAGGTTCTCAACATCAAGAACCAGACGATCGTCGAAGGCTATAACGATGTGTCGAGGTTCTATCCATGGGCGATCGGCATTGCAGCACTCATCAGCGGCCACCTTCTCAATGGCTACATGATCAAGGGCGCAGGTGAGGCGGTCGCTAAAATCGTCACTGTCGGCAACCCGTTCCTGTGGTCGTGCATTCTCGTCGTGGTCAGCATCTTCGTCATCGGCCGCAACGTCTACAACACCATCGAAAAGGGCATGAAGCTCCTGCTGGCAATGATGACGGTGGTCTTCCTCGGGCTGGCAATCTACTCGGTCCCCGATGTCGGCGAGCTCGTCCAGGGAACCATCGGCTTCGGAATCCCGGCCAACACCGGCGCGTTCGGCGTCTTCGCCGTGGCCTTGTCCCTCATCGGTGCAGTAGCGGGTTCGATGGCGAACTTCCTCTACCCCTATTACGTCCGGGACAAAGGATGGAAGGGCATTGCCTTCAAGAAGCTGCAGCGCAATGACATCCTCTTCGGCATCTCCGCGGCCATCGTCATCAGCCTTTCCATCTGGGTGGTGGGTGCCGAGATCCTCAGGCCCCAGGGAATCCAGGTCTCAAGCCTGGATGACATCTCTCAAGCCCTGACCACTCATCTCGGAGCCTTCGGCGGAGTCATCTTCTACTTGGGTGCTTTCGGCATTCTCTACAGCAGCGTCATCGGCTTCGCCAACGGCTTCCCGAAGGTGATCATCGACTGCCTGCACATCATCCTCCCCTCAAGGCGCGAACAGTACGGCACCAAGTTCGAAGATGATCCGCTGTTCAAATGGTTCAGCCTCTTCATCCTCATCTCCCCCATCCTGTGGTCCGTGCCTGGGATGCCGGGATTTGTGGAAATGGCTGTGTTCGTCACCGGGCTGCAGGCCATCATCGTCCCGCTCGTGGCCATCGGGCTGCTGATCCTGGCGAACAAGACGAGCCATTTCGGCAAGCACAAGGCCAATCTGTTCGAGAACATCATCCTGGTGGCGACGACACTTCTCACCATCTGGGTGACCATTCAGGTGTTCGTCGGCTGGTTCGCTGGGTGACGCCTGGTTCGCCGGTTGACGCTGAGACAGGACGACTTCGCGCCCCCATGCATTCCTACTTCATCACTCCGAGCACTTCATTGAGTGCCTCGGTCGCCGAGGGGTGGGTGTAGATCGTGTCGCGCAGCTCGGTGGCGGTGACGTCGTGGCGCATCGCCAGGGCCACGGTGTTGATGACCTCTTGTGAGTGCACGTGCACGAGTGCGGCACCGAGGATGCGGTCCGTCTTCGCGTCGACGACGAATTTGACGATGCCGCGGGGGTCGCCCTCGATCTTCGCGCGGGGTGCTGCTGCTATATCAGCCATCGCCTTCGCTCCGACCTTGATCTCATAGCCCTGTTCGCGCGCGTCTTTCTCACTCAGGCCGACACGGGCCACGGGTGGGGTGAGGAACATCGTGTACGGCACGGATCCGCGGTCCCTCGTCGACCGCTTGCCCTCACCGAGCAGCTGGTCTGCCAGGATGCGGTTGTCGTCGAGGGAGATGTAGGTGAACATCGGCCCGCCGTTGACATCGCCGAACGCGTACACACCCTCGGCTGAGGCACGCAGGTGCTGGTCAACGGTGATGAAACCGCGTTCGTTCGTCTCGATACCGGCCTTGTCGAGGCCCAGGTCCGTGGTGGCGGGCTTGCGACCGACGGCCAGGAGGACCGCCTCGGCGTCGATGGTCTTCGTCTCTCCATCGATCTCGTAGCTGACGGTCGCGGACTCGGTGCCGTCGCTGACTGCGGTCACCGAGGCATTGTTGATGATGGTGATCCCATCATCGGCCAGCGCCGCGGCGACTACCTCGGCGACGTCGTCGTCCTCGTTGGCCAGTGGGCGGGGCCCGTGGTCGAGGACGGTGACCTGTGACCCGAAGTGGGTGAACATCGAGCCGAATTCGAGGCCGATGTAGCCGCCGCCGACGATGACGAGGCGCTTGGGGAACGGGGTGACGTGCTGCAATGACTCCGAATCGTGGATGCGCCCGCCCAGCTTGGCACCGTCGATCGGTGGGATGTTTGCAACCGAGCCGGTGTTGACGACGACGGTGTCGGCGGTGATCGTCATGGTGTCGGTGCCGCCGGTGACGAGGACTTCGCGTTCACCTGTGAACTCGGCTCGGCCGGAGACCAGGAGGACCGAGTCAAGATCGTCGAGCATGGAGAGGTTCTTCTTCCGCATCGCCCCGGTCAGGGTATCGCGACGCTTCACGGCCTTGGCGAAGTACTCGGCGACGTCATCGGAGTCGCGCTTGTTCTCTGCATCGTGGACGAGGATCTTCGTCGGGATGCACGCGATGTTGATGCAGGAACCACCGATCATGGCATCGGAGCGCTCAACGACGGCGACACGCTTACCCGCCCTGGCCATGGTTCCCGCGAGCGTCTTTCCGCCCTTGCCCCACCCGATGACGAGGAGGTCCACGTGTTCGCTCTGATCGACTTCACTGTTGTGCTCGGCCATGATGGGTTCCTTCCAGCTGACAGTTCGGTCCTGCCAGCCTACTCCGAGGACCTCGCCATCAGATGTCGCCGAGGTGGGTCGATGTCAGGGCCATCGAGCTGGGGTTGCCCCTGGTGGAGTTCATCGTGAAGCTGGCCTTCCACGGAAGATAGCGGTCGTCCGAGGATTCGATCAGTTCGCCGGCGCTTGTGAACGCGCGCCGGCGGACCCGCAGCAGCGGCGTGCCGACCGGAACCTCGAGCAGTGCGGCGTCGTCATCGTTGGCGCCGATCGCGTCGATGGTCCGTGAGGTTCGGCTGATGTCGACGCCCTGGTCGATGAGTTCCTGGTAGATCGAACCTGAGTCGGTGTCGAAGGCAAGCACGTGGCGCCCGACCTCGAGGGGATAGTTCAAACGCTCGACCATGGTGGGCACATCATCCATGAGACGGAGCCGGAACACGGAGACGACCGGATCACCGTCGGGGATGCGCAGGCTCGCCGCCAGGGACTTCTCGGCGGGCCTGCGAGTGACCCACTGTGTGCGCTGACCCGGGACGATATCGGCGTTGTGGCACCACTGGGAGAACGAGATGATGTCGTCGAAGGACTGAGTGGGCACATTGTCGAGGACAACCGTCCGGCGCCCTCTCCCGGAGGAGATCAGCCCTTCGGTCCGCAGGGTCGACATCGCCTGTCGAACCGGGCCGCGGGAGCTGGTGAACTTCCGGGTGAGCTCTGCCTCGGAGGGAAGTTCGTCCCCGGGCTGAAAGTAGCCTTCACGAATCGCCGTTCGCAGGTAGTGTGCGATCTCGTCGTGCTGCTGTCGCGTGTGCTGCTGAGTCATGTGTGCTGGTCTCGTCGGGGTCGGGGATGGGGACACGTGCTTCCAACTGTGCTGCTGTTCGAGCGGGGCTCTCCTCTACTTCCTATTCCTGCCGAATGAACCGAGAGTGCTCCTCGGGATCTTCGACATCACGTTCAGATGAACAATCATCAAACTTGTACATACATGTAGTCATCGTACGGCAGAAAGCGACCAAGATGGGGGAATGTCGAAATCAGATCTCATCATCGTAGGCTCCGGAATCCTGGGCCTGGCCACCGCATTCCGCGCACACCAGCAGGGCCGCAGGGTCCATGTCATCGACCGCTCGGCTCGCCCTGTGGGCTCATCCATCCAGAACTTCGGACACGCGTGCTTCACCGGACAGGCAGACGCAGCCCAGGACCTGGCCATGAAGTCTCGTGCCGGCTGGCGAGAGGTCGCCGCCGCGACCGGAATCTGGGCCGCAGAGACCGGTTCCTTCATCCCCGCCATGACCGAACCCGAGCTTCTGATCCTCCAGGAGTTCGCCGATCACCGTGGTCCGGATCAGGCAACGATGCTCAGCGCCGAGGAGGTGGCTGCGGCCATCGGGAACCCGAGCCTGGGCGCGATCGGCGGGGCGCACCTGCCCCTGGACATGCGGGTCGACCCGCGCGAGGCCGCCCCCGCAATCGCCGACTGGTTGGCCCGTGAAGGTGTCGGTTTCACCTGGAACACCACCGTCACCGAGGTGGCCGGCGGCACCGTGTCCACCAACCGGGGCGATGTCCACGGTGAGCAGGTCGTCGTCTGTCCCGGCTATCAGCTGACCTCCCTGTTCCCCAGGATCGCCGAGACACATGGGGTGCGCATCTGCTCCCTCGTCATGTCCCTGATCGAGCGACCGCAGCAGACCCCCACCGGGTTCGCCATGCTCACGGGCACCTCACTGGCCCGCTACGACGGGTTCGCTGCCATGCCCGGGGCATCGGCTCTGCGCAAGGATCTCGCCCAGCAGGAACCCGAGCTCGTCGATGTCATCGCCAACCTCATGGTCACCGACATCGCCGACGGACTGCTCATCGGCGACTCCCACGCCTACGACCTCAGCCCCGAACCCTTCATCGACGAGCGCGTCGCGGACCTCCTCCTGAACCGCGCCACCAACATTCTCGGCATCGACGCGCCGGTCGTTCGCCAGCGGTGGCTCGGCCGGTATGCGGACAGCACCGAGACGAACCTGATCCTCGAGCGCCCTGATGAGCAGACGACGGTCGCTGTGGTCACCTCGGGCATCGGGATGACCCTGTCCTTCGGGATCGCGGACCGCATCCTCGGTGGGGAAACAGTCGCGACGGGGACGAGACCTGCGCCGCATTCATCTCCCCTCACCCCAACCGCCGGTGAAGTTGTCATGTCCGATCGGTGAACAGGCACGAATTGTATAGACATGTTGTTTCGAGTTGTCGAAGAATGGCACCAAGCGATCACCCCGACCACTCGAAAGGCAGGCCGCACATGGCCCTGTTCCCACGTTTCCGTTCCCGCACCGTCCGCTCTCTCACGGCCGCAGCACTCGCTCTCCCACTGCTCGCCGCCTGCGGCTCCTCCGGCGACGACGGCGACACCATCACCTTCGCAGCAGTCCCAGCCGAATCCTCCTCCACACTGGAGTCGACCTTCGAGAACGTCACCGCTCTGCTCGAGGAGGAGACCGGCAAGAAGGTCGAGTTCCAGAATGCCTCCGACTACGCGGCCGTGATCGAGGGGATGCGCGCAGGCCAGATCGATGCCGCCTCATTCGGCCCGTTCGCCTATGTCATCGCCAAGGACTCAGGCATCGACATGGAGCCGGCAGCCGCTCCGACCCACGACGCAGACAAGGCCCCGGCCTACACATCTCTGGCCTACGTCAAGAAGGGCTCGGACATCAAAGGCCTGAAGGACCTCAAGGGCAAGAACGTCTGCTTCGTCGACAAGGCCTCCACCTCCGGTTACCTCGTCCCGATGAAGGGGATCATGGACGAGGGCCTCGATATGGAGCAGGACATGAAGCAGATTCTGACCGGCGGTCATGACGCCTCGCTGTTGTCCCTGGACTCCGGAGAATGCGATGCGGCCTTCGCCCACGACACCATGCTGGGAACCCTCGAAGAGTCCGAGCAGGTGAAGGCGGGCAGCCTGGAACCGGTGTGGGAGTCCGATCCCATCACTGAGGACCCGATCGCCGTCAACAACGAATCCCTCGATCCTGAACTGGCCAAGCAGATCACGACCGTCCTGCGCGATAAGGCAAACATTCCGGCCATGGTCGATGCCGGCATCTGCTCCTCCGAGGACGACTGCGTCCTGCCCGAGGAGATCGAATACGGCTATAAGCCTGTCGACGACTCCGACTTCGACTCCATCCGAGACATCTGCGACGCCACCCAGGCAGACGCCTGCAAGAACGTCGGCTAGGAGAGACGCCCATGAGCAATCATCGAAATACCAGCAGCGCTAAGACCGCTGAACTTCAGCGAGAGATCGACGATATCTACGCCGTCCAACTCGACCACGTGACCAAGGACTTCGGCGGCGGAGTCCTCGGGCTCGACGACGTCAACATCGGATTCCGTGCCGGCAGGGTCACAGTCCTGCTCGGGCTGTCCGGCTCGGGGAAGTCGACGCTCCTGCGTCACATCAACGGCCTGCACACCCCCACCTCGGGAACGGTGCGAGTCCTGGGCCAAGACCTGAATTCGACAGGGAAGCGCGGACTGCGGGAGCTGCGCCGGAACATCGGCGTGATCTTCCAGTCCTTCAACCTCGTCGGTCCGATGTCCGTGCTGGAGAACGTCTGCGCCGGGCAGCTCGGCTCGCTCAAGGGGCCGCGCATCTCGCTGATGATGTACCCGAAGTCCGTGCGACGAGAGGCCATCGAGAAGCTCGACCGTGTCGGTCTTGCCGATCGTGCCTACCAGCGCGCGGACACTCTCTCCGGAGGTCAGCAGCAGCGCGTGGCCATCGCCCGCGCACTCATGCAGCACCCCACAGTGCTGTTGGCCGATGAACCGGTGGCCTCGCTGGATCCGGTCTCAGCCCTCGACGTGATCAACCTGCTGCGACAGATCGCCGAAGAAGACAAGCTCACCGTCATCGCCTCACTCCACCAGGTCCAGTTGGCCATCGAGTTCGCAGATCGGATCATCGGTCTGCGCACCGGGCAGGCGGTCCTCGATCGCGCGACTGAGGGTCTCAGCGCCGAAGAGGCGTCGACGATCTATTCGAGCGTCTCCGGAATGGACCTCGCCGAGGCTGCGGTCGGTTACCGAGCAGAGGCCGAGTCCTCGTCCGCTTCGTCAGACCCGACGATCACATCACCTAGAGTCAGCGCCTCACATCATGTCAGCGCATTGCGCCCCGCGGCCGCGTCAGGTGTGACTCGCTGATGCCCACGCTCGTCGAGACCTCGCCCGAGGCTCCGGCGCCGCCGGCGCGTCCGCGTCCGACCGGGCACGGCATCGCCGCCGCCCTCGTGATGATCGTCCTGATCATCGGAGGCGTGTGGTCGATCGGTTCTCTCGGCATCGATCTGGGCACCATCGTCGACTCCGTCGACAATGCGGGACGTTTCCTTGCCCGCGTGTTCCCTCTCGACTTCCCGCCTGTGTCAGAGATTCTGTCGCTGGTGTTCGAGACCTTGGCCATCGTCTTCCTCGCCACGCTGCTCTCTGTCGCACTCTCCATTCCGGTGTCTCTGGCCGCCGCCGGGCCGACCCGGTGGGGAGTCACCTCGCAGTGGGTCGCACGCGCTCTGACCGTGCTGGCTCGGGCAATCCCCGATCTGGTGCTCGCGATCATCTTCCTGCGCATGTTCGGCCTCGGAGCCACCGCCGGAATCATCGCCATGGGCATCCACTCGGTCGGCATGATCGCCAAGCTCTACGCCGATTCAATCGAGGAACTCGACGATGGCCCACGTGAGTCGATGGAGTCCCTCGGCGCCGGCCGTGCTCAGCAGATCATGGCGGCCATTCCACAGACGCTGATGCCGCAGCTCATCGCGACGGCGCTGCACCGGTTCGACATCAATCTGCGCACCTCGGTGCTTCTGGGCTACGTCGGCGTGGGCGGCATCGGGTTGGCGATCGCCGATTCCCTGCGGACGCTTGACTATCAGCGAGGCATGGCACTGGCCGTGCTGGTCCTGCTGCTGTGCATCGGCATCGAGCTGCTCTCGGGAGCTATCCGGGCAGCGCTGATGAGATCGGCCGGACAGAGGATCACCGGCGGCACCTGGGTCGATCGCCTGTTCAACCGTGGTCGCGAATCGGGTGTCAACGATCTCCATCTGACTCCGCCGTGGAGTTCGGCCCGGTTCAAGCGCTTCCTCTCGATTGCGCTCATTGTGATCTTCACTCTTGCGGCCCTGTGGCGCGTGGATGTGTCCTGGTCAGCACTCCTGCAGGGGCTTCTCGACTTGCCGAAGACCCTGGCGCTGTTCTTCCCGCCATCGACTGGCGGGACCATGTCCAACCTCGTCGAAGCACTGCTGGTGACTATCCAGATCTCGCTCGCGGCAACCCTCATCGGCGCTGTCCTCGCGATACCGATCGGCATCCTCGCCGCCCGCAACGCCGTGGCGAATGCCTATGTGCACCAGACATTCAGGGTGATCATCGTGATAGTGCGCGGCATTCCCGAGCTCATTCTCGCGATCATCTTCGTCGTCATCTCCGGCCTGGGTGAGGTCGCCGGCACCTTGGCTCTGTCCATCGGCGCGATCGGCCTGCTCTCGAAGCTCATCGCCGATTCGCTCGAGGAGACGGACACTCAGGTGCAAGAGGCAATGCGCGCGACCGGCGCCAGCGAGGCACAGGTGTTCTTCTCGGCCACGCTGCGCCAGGCGGCACCGGCTTTCGTCGCTCACACGATGTACCTACTCGACAACAACATCCGCTCAGCCACACTCCTCGGAGTCGTCGGGGCCGGAGGCATCGGATTCCTGCTGCTCAACGCTTCGCGGGTCAACCAGTTCGATGTGGTCACCATGGTGCTCATCCTCATGGTCGCTGTCGTCCTCGCAGTCGAGGCACTGTCGATGTGGCTGCGCCAGGCCGTCCGCTGACAGTCCCGTCATCTCACTCATCCCACCTGCACGCATTGATCCACCACAGACACGCATCGATCCACCACAGAAGGAGAAACACCATGATTGAACTCGCCGTATTCGACATGGCCGGCACCACCATCGACGACCGAGACGAGGTCTACCGCGTTCTGCGGGAGGCCACGGAACGCGAAGGTGCGAACTACACGGACGAGGTGTTCCAGAAGTGGATGGGCACTGAGAAGAAGTGGGCGATCGAAAATCTGCTCCGCCTCGGCGGGGTCGACGTCGATGACGATCTCCACGAGAAGACCTGGGAATGGTTCCGACAGGAACTGCGCCGCACCTATACCGACAATCCGCCGAAGCCTCTGCCCGGGATCGAGGAAGCACTGACGACTCTGCGCGAACAAGGCATCAAGGTCGCTCTGACGACCGGGTTCGCTCGGGAGATCGCCGATCTCATCTTCGCTTCTATGGGATGGGAGCAGGGCGAGACCTTCGACGCATCCGCCTGCGGCGACGAGGTCGAGGCAGGTCGGCCGGCACCCGACATGATCGAGAGGGTCATGAAGGAACTCGGCGCGGAGGACACGGCAGCGGTCGTCAGCGTCGGTGACACCTCGGCGGATGTGCAGTCGGCCTTGCGCGCCGGAGTCACCTCGATCGGTGTCCTCACCGGCCACCTGAGCCGGAAGGACTTCGCCGCCGAAGGTGCCCACCTCGTTCTCGATTCCGCCGCGGAGCTTCCCGACGCTCTGGCCGACCTGCCGTCTTCAGCCGCAATCTCAGCCGGGGTGAACCAGTGACGGCGCAGGTTCAATCGCGGGTTCAGTCACAGCCTCCGGTTCAGGCTTCCCCGGCCGACACCTCAGTGACGGCGAGGACCTCGGCGAATGTCGAAGTCGTCGCAGACACGGCCCAGGCCGTCGTCTGGCTCGGCGGGGATCAGTTCGAGACTCGGTCATTTGACCGTCCCGAACTTGCTGCGGGCGAGAGCCTCATCCGCCTGAGCACTGCCACTGTCTGCGGCTCAGACCGGCACACCGTGCGCGGGCGTCGCCCCGGAGCATGCCCCTCCGTGCTCGGCCACGAGGGTGTCGGTGTGGTCGAAGATTCGCGGGCGGGCCTCCCGCTCGGCCAGCGTGTGGTCTTCTCTGTCACCTCGGTGTGCGGGGAATGCGAGAACTGCAGGCGCGGACTCAGCGCAAAATGCGAGTCGGTAGCGAAGGTCGGTCACGAATCCACCGACAGCGGCTGGGCACTGTCCGGCACCTACGCCTCACACATCCACCTGCCCGCCGGCGTGGCAGCCGTCCCGGTGCCGGATTCGGTGCCCGACGCTGTGGCCTCCACAGCAGGGTGTGCCGTCGCCACCGTCATGGCGATGCTGGAGGCCGCCGGTGATCTGCGAGGCCGACGGGTCTTCGTCAACGGACTCGGAATGCTGGGGCTCACCGCAGTCGCAGCGGCCCAGTCCCGCGGCGCCGCCGAGGTGCTCGCCTTCGACCCTACGCCGCGGCGACAGGATCTTGCTCTATTCTCCGGGGCGAGCACGATCATGGAAGACGAAATGCCTGCGGATGTCGATGTTGCACTCGAACTCTCCGGCACCACCTCGGGCGTAGAGACCTGTGTGGCCAGCCTGGGAATCGGCGGTACCGCAGTTCTCGCCGGAAGCGTGAGCCCGGGACCGAACATCGAGATCAGCCCCGAACAGCTCGTGCGAGGTTGGCGCACCATCACGGGTGTGCACAACTTCGAACCCCACCACCTGCAGGAAGCCGTCGCCTTCCTGGCGACTGACGGCAGTGATATGCCGTGGGAGAACATCCTCGGCGGCCCGATCGAACTGGCAGAACTGGCTCAGGAGTTCGCAGAGCCAAGTCCGGGGCTGCGAACCGTGGTGCACATCGGCGGGTGAGAGGTGGTGCTTCCAGCAAGGTGAGAGGTGGGGGCGGCGGATACACTGCAGAACAGCAGCGGCACGAGACCCCGAAAGAAATCGAGCGAGCAATGCAGTTCACCCTAGCCCAGGTCACCGGCTTCATCGCTGTGGCCGAAAATCTCCACTTCGGACGCGCCGCTGAGGAACTCAATATGACTCAGCCGCCGTTGAGTCGGCAGATCCAGAAGCTCGAGAAGTCCATCGGTGTCCATCTTTTCGAACGCAACAATCGCACGGTGACCCTGACGCCAGCGGGCGAGGCCTTCCTCGCAGAGGCCTACGGCCTGCTTGCCTCTGTCGAACGCGCACCTCGGCGCGCGCAGAAGATCGCCGAGGGTTCGTGGGGGCAGATCACCATCGGCTGCACAGCGGTCTCGACATTCGGCGTCCTCGGCAGTTTGGTGTCCACACTGGCGCAGCGACTTCCAGGCGTCAGCGTCGAGATCGCCGAAATGGTCACTGCCGAGCAGATCAAGGCGCTGTCGGAAGGTCGGATCGATATCGGCCTGGGCCGGGTGGGCAGAATACCGGAGACCATCGACGCTGCCCTTGTTCTCTCGGAACAACTGGTCCTCGCAGTCCCATCGGATCACGAATTCGCTGCACGGGAGTCGATTGCGACGAAGGACATCTCCGGGCAGAGGCTGCTCATGCATGATGCCACGAAAGCTCGATACTTCTACGACCTCACCGTTCGCTACATTGATGTCGAGGCCAATGAGGTCGCCCATTCCCTCAGCCAGATTCTCACAATCGTCAATCTCGTGGCCGCTGGCCGAGGTATCGCCGTCGTCTCCGAATCCGCTGCGCGCCTCGGCGTGGAAGGCGTGACATACGTGCCGCTGCGAGGCGCCCCACGTGATGTCGTGGAGTTGCACGCGATCTGGAATCCCGAGTCGCGCAACCCCGCACTGAAGGAAGTCCTCAGCCTCATCCGCGACGAATAGAAGCGATACTTCTAGAGCATCAATGCATATATAAATAATCTTGGACAGGAATCACTCGGCGTTCCTACAGTGGGATCATCATCCCGACTAACAAGGACGTCATTCCGTGGCCAACTACCTGCCTCAAGAACTCGCCGACCACCTCAAGGACGGTCTCCTCTCCTTCCCCGCAACCGCCTTCACCTCCGACCTGACGATCGATGCCGATGCCTACACCGACCACATCGCCTGGCAGTCAAGTTTCGATGTCGCTGGGCTCTTCGCAGCCGGTGGTACCGGCGAGGGCTTCAGTCTCACCCCTGCTGAAGCCAAGGAAGTCGTCAGCTTGGCCGTCTCGACCTCCCGCCAGGAGGTGCCGGTGCTCGCTTCTGCCGGCGGGGCCACCGCTCAAGCTGTGCAGAATGCGATCGACGCTGAGGCGGTTGGTGCCGAAGGCCTCCTCGTCCTCCCGCCCTACCTCACCGAGTGCAGCCAAGACGGCCTCTTCGAACATGTGTCAGCCATCTGTGCGGCCACGAAAATCGGCGTCATCGTCTACAACCGAGCCAACGCCGTCTACTCACCTGAGACCGTCGAACGACTCGCCGACACCCATGAGAACTTCATCGGCTTCAAGGACGCCATCGGTGACATCGAACAGCTGACCAAGGTCTACGCCCGCACCGGCGACCGTCTCTTCTACCTCGGCGGCCTGCCCACAGCCGAGGTCTACGCCTTGCCTCTGCTCCAGCTCGGGATGAGCACCTATTCGTCGGCGATGTTCAACTTCGCGCCTGAGTTCGCCCTTGACTTCTACTCCGCGGTCCGTCGCCAGGATCGTGCTGCAGTCACGGAGAAGCTCAATTCATTCGTGCTTCCGTACTCGAAGATCCGAGATCGTGTCGCGGGCTACGGCGTCTCCATCGTCAAGGGCGGCCTCAAGGTCATCGGTCGAGACTGCGGCCCGGTCCGACCTCCCCTGCAGAACCTCACACAGACCGATCTACGGGATCTCGAACAGGTGCTGGCTGCTGCCGGAATTCAACTCGACCGCACTACCTCCGCGGTCGCCTGACCTGTACCAGACTGCAGGCACCAACGCACCAGAACCACCGATACAGCTGCACAACCACAGATCGGCGCCGATCGGCTTGAGCCGGTCGGCGCCGATATCGTTCAACCGAAAAGAGGTCACTCATGACGACTCAGCTCACCGACACGAAGACCACAACGAACACCGATGCGCCAATCTCAACCCCGCCAATCTCCGGCTCCTCGATCGTCGCCGGTACGAAGACTCCTGGAGAGGGCGGGACCGCACGCGCGGTCAATCCTGCGACCGGTGAGGAACTGGAACCCGAGTTCACGCTTCTGAGCGAGGAGCAGGTCTCTGCCGCCATCGCCAGGGCACACACAGCCTTCGCCTCCTACCGGAGCATCTCCCCCACACTCCGAGCGAAGTTCCTCACAGACATTGCGATGAACATCGAAGCCGCCGCGGACGTCATCGTCGAACGGGCAGGCCAGGAGACCGGACTTCCCGCCGGACGATTGAACGGAGAAATCACCAGGACGGCCAATCAGCTGCGCCTCTTCGCATCGGTCGTCCTCCTCGGCGATGCCCACGGTGTGCGCATTGATCCTGCGCTTCCGGATCGCGCACCGCTGCCTCGACCCGATATCCGTCAGCGTCAGGTGCCGCTGGGGCCGGTTGCCGTCTTCGGAGCCAGCAACTTCCCACTCGCGTTCTCCACGGCAGGCGGTGACACTGCTTCAGCACTGGCCGCCGGCTGCCCGGTCATCGTCAAGGCGCACAACGCTCACCCCGGCACCAACGAACTGGTCGGAGCAGCGATCTCCCGCGCCGTTGCCGACAATGATCTCAACCCCGGTGTCTTCTCGCTTGTCTACGGTTCCGGCGCGCAGGTCGGCCAGCAGCTGGCGGCCGATCCTCGGATCGCTGCAGTGGGATTCACCGGCTCCAGGACTGCGGGTCTGGCTCTGTCCGCCACCGCTGCCGCGCGGGCAGTGCCGGTCCCCGTGTATGCGGAGATGAGCTCGATCAACCCCGTCTTCGTGCTCCCCGGTGCGATCGCAGATGACGTCGCCGAGGTGGCCCGAGGGTTCTTCACGTCCGTGACCGGTTCTTCGGGTCAGTTGTGCACCTCCCCAGGGATTCTCTTCGTCCCCACTGGCGCTCGTGGAGATGCGCTGACCGCGCACATTGCGGAGGAGTTCTCGGAGGCAACGGGGCAGACGATGCTCACCCCGTCCATCGCCGAAGCTTGGCAGCGAGGTGTCGATCAGCTTGCGGCTCAACCCGGCGTCACGGCACTAGCACAGGGAGCCGACGGCAAGACTCTCAACGCCCCGGGCCCCGCCGTCTTCACCGTCTCGGTCAAGGACTTCACCTCGAACGCAGAGCTGCAGAATGAGATCTTCGGATCGGCCGCTCTCATCGTGCGCTACGAGACCACCGACCAGTTGGCACCTGTCGTCACGGAACTCGAAGGACAGCTGACCGCGACGCTGCAGATGAGCGAACTGGACAGCACAACTGCGCACGCATTGGTGTCAGAGCTCGAGCTCAAAGTCGGTCGGATCATCGTCAACGGCTGGCCGACCGGCGTCGATGTGGGTCATGCGATGATCCACGGCGGACCGTTCCCTGCGACTTCGGCTCCCCAGACCACCTCGGTGGGTGCCACCGCGATCGAGCGCTTCCTTCGGCCTGTTGCCTATCAGAACATTCCCGATGCGATTCTGCCGTCAGTTCTCCAGCAGTCGAATCCCTGGAGAATCGGTCGCGCCGTCGATGGCAGGTACACCCCCGGGCAGGGTGGGGACCAACAAGGGGACTCTCCTGCGAACGCAGCGAGCGAGTCCGTCTCCGAGGGAGTACGTCGTCGCCTCGGCGATCTCGGGTTCGACCTTCCCGAGGCGAATCCAGCCAGTTACAGCTACAAGACGGTCACCGTCGCGGGGGATCTCGCCTTCGTTTCGGGACAGATCGCCAAGCAGGGCGGTGAGGTTCCGGTCCAAGGTGTCGTCGGTGACGACCTGAGCGTCGAGGACGGTATCGCAGCGGCTCAGCTGTGCGCGGTCAACCTCATCGCTCAACTGGAAACGAACCTCGGTCTTGAGAACGTCGAGAGCATCGCCAAACTCAACGTCTATGTGGCCAGCCCAGCCGACTTCAGCAAGCATCCGATCGTCGCGGAGGGTGCGTCGAAGCTCCTCGTCGACGCACTTGGTGAAGCCGGCCGGCATGCAAGGACCGCACTGGGAGTTCCCCGCCTCCCTGCGAACTCACCGGTCGAGATCGAAGCAGTCATCAAACTCAAAGGCTGAGAGCACAACAGCACAGCGGCCCGGTCGATGTCACGACCGGGCCGCTTCATTTGTGCCTTGCTGCCTGGTGACAGATCCTCCCCGCATACTTTCAACGCAATAGGGCGGGCACTTCCTATTCGGAAGTGCCCGCCCTATTGTGCCTGCGAGGAGCCTGTCTCAGCGCTTCGAGAGGATATACGTGCGATCGTTGCCGACGTACCAGAGATCTTCTGTGCCGATCGCGACATCGCCATAGCGCCATGGAATCTCCGCTGCGCCGAAGGATCCGACCTGCAGCACGTGTTTGTACCCGGGCCGCAGTTCATTGGCGAACGATTCCTGCTTGCCCATGAGGTGTCCGACATTGCGCTTGCGGTACTCCGTGTTGAAGTCCACGTCCTCTCCGAGCATGCCGATTTCGACCATGCGCTCGAGGTGGGGTGCCAGGTAGTCCAAGGTCCCTTCGTGGACGTCTTCGCAGACTACCCCGGGCTTCAGCTGACCGATGATGCCCTCACGGACGACATCGAAGAAGAACTCATAGGCCTGTATCGCACCCTCGGTGCGCGGCAGGGAACGTGCCATGTCAGATGTCGCAACGGTGACACCGTCGAAGGTGATGCGCACACCGGCGTCAAGCTGAATGCACTTGGTGTCGTCGTTGATCGGGAAATCGACCGGAGGCCCGGGGAAGAGCATCCGGTTCGATGAATGCAGATTCGTGAAATAGGGCTCGATCGCGAAGGGAATCGCATTGTCCGTCCGGAACTCGACGATCTTATCGACGTAACGCGTATAGATGTCCAGCTCGGTGAATTCCTCGCCTGCCGCCAACGAGTCTTTGGCCCAGCTCAGCGCCTCCTCGATGGCGAAGACGCTACACCTGGCAGCGACGACCTGGAATCCCAGATCTTCGTGATCACGGATGTCCCGCCAGTGTCCGAGCGGAGTCGACAGTTCGCTCACGTTGGCACCTTCGGATTCCAGCTCCAGCACCAGTCCGGTCGGGATCCATTCTTCCTCGACGCCGATCTGAGTGCCGTGTGCAAGAGCCACGGCGCCGGCGCCGTACCCGGCGAACCGACCAACCGGAGTGCCTCCCACGCCATGAGCGGTTTCGGGTGCGAGCACATAGAGCTTTTCATCGTGTGCAGACCATAGGGCCAGCTGGTCCCCGCCCTGCCGAGCTCCGACGACTTCGCTGAAGTTCGGGGGTGCGGAGATGAGGACGGCATCGAGACTCTCGTTCGTCGCCAGAGACTGCAATGCCTCATAGCGCGTATCGGTCTCTGATTGGATCTCCTTGGCGAGACCCGAAAGATGGTCGACGTCCTGAATGACCCTCTTGGCGGTCTCGGCTCCGAGCCGGCGCCACTGTGCGAACCGTTCGAGCACAGCCTCGGTGTCAACCTCGTAGGCCACGACCGGAGTGGTCGGCTGCTTGTCGGCAACGACGTCGAGGCTCTTCGATAGAGCCGAGTAGTGCTTCATGACGACATCGGATGCAAGACCGATCTGTTCGCCATCAGCCAGCTCGCCCACCAGAGTTGTCAGTGAAGCAGATGCGGGGGTGTCGGCGACGATCCGCGGGTCGATTGTCACCCATGGCGCATAGAACCTCATTCGATCCTTCGGAACTCCGGCGGACAGCGCGTTTCCCTGTTCCTGCTGACGTACAAGCAGAACCTCACCCTCAGCGGTATCAGCGATGATCGGGGCGACCAGTGGGCTCGAATCAAGCCGAATCGCAGAGAACAGCAGACTCTTCTGGGCATTCAGTCCGAAGGAATCCGCCAGGCGCGTCTTGTCTGTTGTCAGTTTGATCATTGTGTATCCATCTCCATATGTGTTTCGTGAGACTCGCTCGTCTCCTGCGGTGCGAATGGCATCCGAAGTCGAATGGATTTCGGACGGTCGGCCATCCGTCAGGTGTGTTCGTCGGGCCGAGAAGGCTGGGCGGGCAGTCCGCTCAGCTGATTCCTGCCGTCACTCCGATGTGGGATTCGATTTCCGCGACATAGTGGGCGAAGTCTTCCGAGAACTTGTGCTCCTTCGCGCGCGGACGTTCGATGTCGATCTTGACGTCGGCGATGATGCGTCCGGGACGGTCGCCGACAACCACAACGCGGTCTCCCAACCACACCGCTTCGGAGATGCTGTGGGTGACGAAGAGGACACTGCAGCCCGTACGGCGCCAAATGCGTTGGATCTCGAAATTCATCGAATCGCGTGTCATGGCGTCGAGGGCACCGAAGGGCTCGTCCATGAGCAGGATCTCCGGACGCGAAACCAATGCCCGGCAGATGGCGACTCGCTGCTGCATGCCGCCGCTGAGTTCGTAGGAGTATCGGGTCGCCTTCTCCCCAAGTCCGACCATGTGCAGCAGTTCCATGGCATAGTCCTTGGACTCCGGAGTGACGGCATCACGAAACTCCAAGGGCAACAGCACGTTATCGAGGTTGTTGCGCCATGGCAGGAGCACCGGGCTCTGAAACACCATGCCGATATCCTTGAGAGCCTCGCTGATCTCGCGACCACGGATGAGGATCTCTCCCTCCGTGGCCTCTTGAAGTCCGGAGATGGTATTGAGCAGTGTGGTCTTTCCACTGCCTGACTGCCCGACGATCGAGACGAACTCTCCGGGGTTGACGTGGAAATCGAGATCTTTGAGGACCACGTTCTCCTGACCGTCTCGAGAGGTGTAGGTCTTACCGACGTTATTGACTGAGATCGCGTAATCAGCGGTCATGGTGGTTCTCCATTCACTTGGTGGGGGCCGCTACGTCTTCGTCGTGGCGAATCGGATCGATGTAGTCATTGGAATAGATGTCATCGACCGTGAGCTCGGTAGAATCTTCGAGGCCCAGGAAGTCGGTGGCCACGGTGAGCATCTGCTGGACGCCGTCGTCACTCATCGTGCCGAACTGATCATCGGCATCTCCGGTGGCCCAGTTGAGTCCGCACTGAGACTTGAGCGCATAGGTCACAGTGTCTGCTTCATAGCCCTGGACTTCCTTTGTGAAGTCTTCGGCGGTCTGCTCTGGATTCTCACATGCCCAGAGGAAACCTTTCTGCATGGCCCTGTTGAACTTCTTGACTCGTTCAGGCTCGTTGGCGAGAGCGTCGTCTGAGACCACGATTCCGTTGCCGTAGAGGTCGATTCCCACATCGGACCATTTGAGTATGGTCGCCTTCTCGCCCAGCGCCATGAGCGCGGGCTCATCCGACACGTAGAGGGCAAGGTTGGCATCCCACCGGTCTGCCAGAAGTCCGGGTATCTTCGACTCACCTGCCGCGTGGACGACGTTGACGTCTTCCTCTTTGAGTCCGCTCCGCTCGATTGCGAGTGGCCACATGGCCGTCATGGCTCCGGCACCTTCTGTGGCGACGGTTTTGCCCTTCATGTCCTCCCAGGATTCGATACCTGAGCTTTCGAGGGCAATCGTCGCATAGGCCGAGCGCGCCTGGAGCAGGTTCACCTGTTTGACGTGTGCCCCTTTGCCCTGGCTGAGGATCGTGGCGCCGAAGTCGGCCCAACCGGCGTCGACTCGCCCCGTCTCGACCGAGGTCACCGTGTTCGTCGAACCTGACCCGGGCATGAGCGAGACGTCGAAGCCTTCTTCTTCAAAGAACCCTTGCGCCTCGGCGGCGAAGAACGGTGCGTGCTTGGGCAGATAGGCGACGTCGACCATGAGGTTGAAGTCGTCGAGGCCGTCCTCGGGTGCACAAGCTGCCAGACCCACGACGGAAAGGAGGAGCGGAGCAACAAGAAGCTTCTTCATGATATGCATCGTTCCGTGCCTCATTTCGTGTAGTTCTTCCACGGCAGCAACTTCTTCGACACGAGGTCGATGATGAAGAAGAGCAGAAGAGCAATGGCTGCAAGAACAATGAAGGCTGCGAACATCGACGGCAGGTCCACCTGGGCGTTGGCCAGCAGAATGACGTAACCGAGTCCTTTGGAACCCGCAATGAACTCACCGACAACCGCACCGCCGACGGCAAGCGAGATTGAGATCTTCGCGCCGGTGAAGATCGAAGGGAGCGCATAGATGAAGTCGATCTTCATCATCTTCTTCAGCTTCGATGCACGGTTGATACGCGCCAGATCCTGAAGTTCGTTGGGCACCGAATTCAGCCCGTCGAATGTATTGATGACGAGCGGGAAGAATGCGATGGCCATGGCCACAAAAGCCTTCGATTCGAAGCCGAAGCCGAACCACACGATGAATAGGGGCGCCAGCGCGACCTTCGGAATCGTATCGATGGCGATGAGCGCCGGGTAGAGGAAGGGCCGAAGGAACGAGGCATAGTAGAGCAGCGCCCCGCACAGAACACCCAGCGCTGTACCGAGGGCGAAGCCCGCGAGGCCTTCTTGCAGGGTGGTCAGAGCATTGACCGCGAAATAGCCAGGATTGGTGAAAAGCTCCTCGAATGCAGAGATCGGACCGACCAGCAGATACTTCGGAAAGTCGAAGATGACAACCACAAGTTCCCAGAGCGCGAACAGCGCAGCGAGCCCCACGACTGCTTTGATGCCTGCAGAGACTGACTCAGACTTGATCAGGGACTGCTTCGGCGGTTTCGGCGGACTCACCGGTGGTGGGCCGGCTTCCACGTGTTGAACTGCATCGGCTTCGATGCGAGGTGTGGTTGTCATCGGCGATCCCTCCATTGGGTCCTGGTCCATGAACGACATTGGCAGTGCATTTTTGACGTGGAACTACTGTGATGCATTCCAGTATTCGTGACGTAACGATGCATGTCCAAGATTGTTTTCGCATTTTTCAATACCCTGAAGGAATGATTGAGCATTGAGTCTCGTGGCGTCGCTTCTGCATGGCTCATCACGCATTTCAGAGATGACAGAAGGAGGTCGGGGCCCCGGATCGCAAATCCGAAATCCCCGACCGCCAACATTTGTTACGCAAGAAGCACGGACGCTCAGCCCCGCGCTGTCGCCAAGTCCTCCCGGAAGGCACGTCCGGCAGCACCGATGTCCCCCGCCGAGGTGATGAACCGGAAGCCCTGTTCCTTGCGAGTCCTGGCCTCCGCACCATCACCGCAGTGGATGCCTGGGATGACACCGGCTGCATCAGCTGCTGTGCGGATCCGAGCGACAGCCTCGGCGTGGGCGTCGTTTGACTGCCCGGGGAGCGAGTCGACTGCGAAGGCGAGGTCGGCCGGTCCGATGTAGACACCGTCGATTCCGGGAACCTCACAGATCTTCTCGACGTTGGCCAGGCCCTCCCTGTTCTCGATCATGACGAAGAGCAGTGGGCGCTCGTCACGAGTGTCCTGCACCGCATCGTGCATGAGCTCGGCGGTCGGGCCCCAGGAGCGGTCGCCGCCTCGGCTCGGGTAGTCGAGTGCAGCGGCTGCCGCCTCGGCGTCAGCGACGGAGGAGACCAACGGAACGATGACGGCTTCAACTCCGGCATCGGCGAGCATCCCGATCTCTGTGAAGCGGTTCGCCGCAACCCGGGCAGTGACCAGGGCGGATCCGCTGGCACGGATGGCATCTGTGAGCCGCAGGATATCTGTGGGACGAGTGAAGCCGTGCTGCATGTCGAGGCACACATAGTCATACCCTGCGGCCGATCCGACCTTCGCGAGCTCCTGACTCGTCGACATCATCCACAGTCCGTTGTAGACCTCTCCAGCGGCGAGGCGAGCGCGATGTGTTTTCAATGCTTCAGTCATATGTGCATCGAATCACACCGACCACCCTGACGCCAGGTATGCCCGGCATCCGGATCATCCATGTGGTCTGGTCGGATCAACAGCAGAACCAGCTCCGCATGGAACCCGCACAGTGTCATGCACTGCTCGCTTCCACAAGATCGTCGAGTGCTTCGAGGATGTGGCGATACGGCTTCCCCGTCGCCCGTGTCATCCCGATCTCACACGTCCGATTCGTCGAGGCGTGAACGTCCGCGCCGATCGATTCGACCTCGGCCGCCTCGTCCTTCGTCGCCGAGGCGGTGAGTTCGGGATGGAGCATCCCCCGGTCCCCAGCGAAGGCACAGCACCCCCAGGAATCGGGCACGCTGACCTCATCGGCGATGGATCCGGCGAGCGCTGTCAGGTCCTCGTTGATTCCCAGTTGGGTCGAGGAGCATGTCGGGTGGAGAGTGATCGACGGCAGACGATGCTCGGTCGAGAGCACACCTCGGCCCCGTCCCTCGCGCGAGCAGACCCGCGTGGAAAACTGGTTCCCGTCTCCGCAGCTGCTCATCAGCGTCTGCCGCCGAGGTGTCGAGAACGGTTCCGCTGGGAAGGACGAGCACGAGCGAGTCAAGCGTCCGATAGGTGTTCGCTTCGATCCCGCAGGCCATGCCGGAGGAGTTGTTAGCGACGACTCCTCCGATGGTGCAGGCAATCTCGCTGGCCGGGTCCGGCCCCAGTTTCCGCCCATGCCGCAGGAGCCGCGCGTTCACAGCCCTGACCACGGCCCCGGGGCCGCAGCGGACCCGGGCACCGTCGTCGAGGACGTCGATGTCCCTGAAATGCCTTCTCATGTCGACGAGCACCCCGTCCGAGACGGACTGCCCGGACAGGCTGGTCCCACCGGAGCGGAAGGTCATCGGCACTCTGCTCTGCCATGAGGCCGAGAACAGTGCCGCCACCTCCTCACGGTTCCTCGGCTTCACCACGGCCTGCGGTGTCAACAGGTAGTGGGAAGCGTCGTGTGCGGCGGCCAGCCGGTCGCTGGCGCGGGTGCCGACCTCATCAGCTGCGGCCCGCAGATGATCGATGAGTCCCGTGTCGGCGGGAGAAAGCAGGGACATGTGGTTCCTTCCTAAAGCTGCTGAGTCCGCAGCTGTTCGGCGATGTATTCCGCCTGCCGGATCGCCAGTGCGACGATGGTCAGTGTCGGATTGGCCGCCGCACTTGAGGTGAAGACCGAACCGTCGGAGATGAAGAGGTTCTTCACATCATGGGAGCGACCCCATTTGTCGACCACGCCATCCTCAGGTCGTTCGCTCATTCTCGCGGTGCCCAGATTGTGCGTCGACGGATACGGCGGTGTCCGATGCGAGGTCTGCGCCCCGACCGCCCTGTAGACGCTCTCGCCTGCAGCGTAGCCGTGCTCGCGCATTGCCAGGTCATTCGCGTGATCGTCGTAGTGGACGTTCGGTACGGGAAGACCGTGCTGATCCTTGACTGTGGTGTTCAGTGTGATCCGGTTGGACTCCTGCGGCAGGTCCTCTCCGACGATCCACATGCCAGCCGTGTTGAGGTAGCGATCCATGAGCGCGGCGAAGTCAGGACCCCAGGCGCCGGGCTCGACGAATGCCGACATGAAGGCCGGGCCCAGTGAGATCGTCTCCATGTAGTAGCCTCCTGCGAATCCACGGTCGGGATCGTGGATCGACTCGTCGGCGATGACGCCGGCCATGGTCTCACCCCGGTACATTCGCACGGGCTTGTCGAAGTGTCCCCACACTGTCCCGGTGAGGTGGCGCATGTAGTTTCGCCCCACCTGTCCCGAGGAGTTCGCGAGCCCGTCGGGGAAGCTCGGTGTGCCCGAGAGGAGCAGCAGCCTGGACGTTTCGATCGAGTTTCCGGCCACGCACACCAGTTTGGCGGCCTGACGCTGCAGATTTCCTTCCCCGTCGAGGTAGAGGACGGCGTCGGCCTTCCCTTCTGAATCATGGGTGATCTGGACAGCCTGAGAATCGGGACGGAGATCGAGCAGGCCCGTCTCCGCCGCTCGTGGGATCTCTCTGACCAGGGTCGACCATTTCGACTTGTTCTTGTCTCCCTGGAAGTTGAAGCCATCCTGGATCGAAGCGGGACGACCATCGTATTCCTCGGCATTGGTCGCATAGGGGCCGGTGGCGTAGTAGCGGTACCCGACCTCCTTGGCGCCGTTGGCGAAGACCTTGTAGTTATTGTTCGCCGGCAGGGGCGGACGTCCGTGGACGTGTGTCGAGCCCATCGATTTCTCGGCTCGGTCGTAGTACGGCGCCATCTCTTCGAGTGTGATCGGCCAGTCGAGGAGATTGGCTCCTTCGATGCGTCCATAGGCACTGCGGGCACGGAACTCATGATTCTTGAAACGCGGGGTGGCTCCAGACCAGTGGGTCGTCGTGCCTCCGACGGCTTTGACGATCCATGCCGGCAGGTTGGGGAAGTCCTGCGCGATTCGCCACGATCCGGTCGTCGTCCGCGGATCCAGCCAGGCCATCTGGTTGAACGCTTCCCATTCGTTGTTGACGTAATCGTCATGTCCCAGATGGGGACCTGCTTCGAGGACGACGACGGGAATTCCCTTGGCCGTCAGCTCATACGCGAGCGTGCCACCTCCGGCGCCTGACCCGATGATGACGACTGCTTCGTCGTTCTTGTCGATGCTGTAGCCGGTGACACTGCCGCCGGACGCTGGTTTCGCTGCCATCATTTCTTCACCTCGCCCATCTCGGCCTGCTCAGCGCTCGGCTGATTCGTCGATTCGTCTGCCACGTTGACCGTCTGCGGTCCCAGGTGTGCACCTGGGCCGAGTTCCGGCAGGTCCTCGCCCTCCGGATAGAGGATGCGCGGTTCGGGCAGCCAGTCCAGATCGTTGAATCCTCGATGGACATAGCCGCCGAGGTCGAACGACGGTCCTTGATATCCCAGGATCTCCCACACCTCTTCATCGTCGTAGAGACCGAGCGCTGCGGTGCGGCGGACGAACCCGAAGAACTCCGTGCCTTCGACCCGGCGCAGCACCCGCAGTGCTTCATCGTCACCCAGTGAGCAGAAGCTCTTGTCGGAGAGCTGATCAAGTGACTGCAGTCCTTGGATGAGAGCCACCCGAAACCAGGTCTCGGCGTCGGCTTCGACAAGGATCTTGTCGGCAGTCCGTTCGTACGGGCCATCGGGAAAATTCTCGTGTGGAAATGCCACTCTCAGCACTCTGACAAGAGTCTGTCGGGCCTCATCGGTCATCTCCATCGCGTTCAGCGACGGAAATTTGGCAGGGAATGCCATGTGGGTGCTCCTTTGCTCCTCTGCTGGTGCCCCGGGGGATCCGGGCACCATTGCCGAACCGGTCATAAGCAACTTATGTGAACTGGACCACCGAGCACTATCCTTATTCTCACGAGGCGATAAACAGGGGAGCGCGAATGTCGAACAGCACCGTCATCAACAGGGTCTTCTCCGTACTCGAGGCAGTGTCCTCCTCTGGAAGCGCCTCAGCGAAGACCATAGCCGACCGTCTCGAGATCCCTCTGCCCACCGTCTATCGCCTGCTCCACGAACTCGAAGACTGCAGCTACCTCGTCTATCTGAAAGAAGACAAGAGCTTCGAACTCGGACCGAAGTGCTTTGAACTCGGACTGTCATTCCAGCAGCGCCTCATAGCTCCTCAGCCCATCCGTCAGATCACCGATGAGCTGCATCGCAGCTTGGGCACGGCCGCCTATTTTGCGATCTACCGAGGGTCGGACATCCTGCTGACATACTCTTCCGACTGCGAGAAGCATCCCCGCCTCCGCCCGCTTCGCTTCGGCTTCAACGAGGCCGCACATGCCACTGCCTTCGGCAAGATCCTGCTCTCGGCCATGCCGGAGACGCAGCGCACGGAGTATCTCGATGCCCGCGGGATGCCCGTGCTCACGCCGCACACGATCGTACGCAGGGACCTGCTCGACACCCATCTCGACGAGGTGGCCACACGCGGCATCGCCTGGGAACACGACGAGTTCCTGCCGCGCCAGACCTGCGCCGCGGTGCCCGTCCACAACGGCACAGGCATGCAGGTCGGAGCCATCGCGATCAGCGCTCCTTCGAGCAAGGCGACGGGACGCGCGAAGACATTCGACACCGCGCTGCGCGAGCACGCGGGGTTGTGCTCGCGCTATCTGCGCGGCGGCGCCCGCTGAGAAGCCGACTCGCCACCTCGGCGACCTAAGTTTCTCGCCACATGAGAAGGACCATATTCTCCTGGGCTCGCTCGTGCACAGAATGATCGTGCTTACTCAACGACGAGATACGAAGGAGCACAACCATGAGCACGACCACCAGCGTCGCTGTCGTCACTGGATCAGCACGAGGAATCGGACAGGGCATCGCACAGCGCCTCGGCGCCGATGGACACCACGTCATCGTGGCAGACCTTCCCACAATGCAGGAGGGAGTACAGGAGACGGCAGCGACCATCAAAGCCGCCGGCGGCAAAGCCACCGGAGCCGAGGTCGACGTCACCGATCAGGCCTCGGTGGAAGCACTCGTGGCCACCGCCGTCGAGGTGGGCGGAAAGCTCGACGTCTTCGTGGCCAATGCCGGCATCGCTCAGGTCGAACCCCTCATCGACTACTCGAAAGAGGACTTCGAAAAGATCCTCAACGTCAACATCACCGGCGTATTCCTGTCCTACCAGGCCGCTGCCAAGCAGATGATCGAGCAGGGCAACGGCGGAAAGATCATCGGCGCCGCATCGATCGTCGCCTTCCGCCCGTTCGCACTGCTCTCACCTTATTCGGCCACCAAATGGGCCGTGCGCGGACTGACGCAGGGCGCCGCGATGGAATGGGCGAAACACGGGATCACCGTCAACGCCTACGGTCCAGGCATCGTGGGAACCTCGATGTGGGACCTCATCGATGAGAAGCTCGGAGAACAGGAGGGATTGGCCAAAGGGGAAGCAATCAAGAAGTACGCGGGAGACATCCTTCTCGGACGTGTATCGGTTCCCGAGGATGTCGCGAACCTCGTGTCGTTCCTATCCAGCGAGGACTCGGACTACATCACCGGCCAGACCATGCTCGTCGACGGCGGCATGCAGTTCTCCTGAGACACACCGCGCCTACACCAGCACCAGAGTTGGCGAAGACCCCGCCAACCCAATCAGCTACGAAAGGATCCAAATGATTTTCATCGTCGTCAAGTTCCAGGTCAAGCCTGAGAAGGCCGAGGAATGGCCGCAGATCACCAAGGAATTCACCGAGGCGACGCGAGCCGAGCCGGGAAACAAATGGTTCGACTGGTCACGCAGCCTCGACGATCCCAATGAGTACGTGCTCGTCGAAGCCTTCGATGACGACGCTGCCGAAGCACACGTGAAGTCCGACCACTTCCAGCAGGCGACAGCAGACGGCGGACCGATGAACAGCGCCCTCGTGTCCACTCCGAAGATCATCTCTCGCCAGATTGACGGTGAGGGTTGGGACGAGATGGGAGAGCTTCAGGTCAGCTGACCCCAGTTGGTCCTCCGCCTGATCTCCCGACGCCCCTATGTCGGGAGATCAGGTTCGGGCCTTCACCTCCGGCAGGTAGCCAGCTTGCTTCTCCACCCACTCATCGAGAATCGCAGCGCGCTCGTCGAATTTCGCCGTCGGGAATGAAAGACCAGCTGTGGGAACACTGGCGCCAAGTTCCACGAGGAGCGGCCTCAGCGTGAAATCGACGGCCAGCTGATGTGCGGGCGAACCGATGGTGAAGACCGGGATCGCGGTGACTCCGTGCAGTCCACCGGCGTCGTAGCGGTCAAGGAACGCCTTGAGCAGGCCGGTGTAGCTCGCCTTGTACGTGGGCGTAGCGATCACGGCGTAGGTCGAAGTCTGCAGCTGGTCGGTGAGCGCGCTCAGCTTGGACGACTCCCACTTAAAGATTTCGTCGGTCACCTCGGCGAGCTCAATGGTCGATCCGGCCTCCGCGCCTGTCAGAGCCGCTATGAGCTCCGCAAGATCTTCGGCGATCTGACGCGTCCTCGATCCGGGATTGGGGTTGCCGACGACTGTTGTGATTCGCGTTCCCATGGGTATTCCTCTCCTCATATGCTCACCGGCCGGAGGCGATGATGAGCACAACACTAAGAGAGGCGGGCTGAGGCAACGGGATCACTGTTCATCTGACGTCATGCGCGATGCTGCAGGCCCGACGCGTCATGCGCGATGCGTGATGATCCCATCGGAGACCGTCAGCAGCACCTTCCCATGCCCCAGTTCCTCGGGTGCGGCCGCGAGCGGGTCGAAGCACGCATCGAATCCGCCTCCCTCGAGGGAATGGCGGAAACGACCCGGCGCGCAACGAAAAGGCTGCTCGAGTCCCGAGCGGTCGATGAACTCCAGCAGTCGGTCGAGACCCACGTCATCCACCGCGCCTCCACAGCGGGCCGCCTCCACAGACCCTCGACTCCATAAATCACCATTGACTTATATTGATGAATGCTTATAATTCAGATATGCACGCTTTCGACATCCTCGGCGATCCCGTCCGGAGGAGAATCATCGAACTCCTCAGGGAGGGCGAACTGAGCGCAGGCGATGTCGTCAGCGCGGTCGGAGAGGAGTTCGGCATCAGCCAGCCGGCCGTGTCGCAGCATCTCAAGCTGCTCCGCGAAGCCGGGTTCGCAACCCAGCGAGCCGAAGGCACGAGACGCCTGTATTCCTTAGATCCGACGCCGCTCAAGGCCGTCGACCAATGGATGGATCCTTTCAAACGATTCTGGGCGCCGAGGCTCGACGCATTGTCGACCGAGATCGCGCGCGGCAAGAGACAGAAACGACTGACCGATCCACCGACTCGATCCACCGATTCGACGACTCCACCCGCCACTCCCGAGGAGAGATCATGACCGACCAGAATGAGATCATCGCAGCACAGGCCGAGAACGTCGATCGGGGCCTGTCCATAGACCTCGACAACGGCACCCAGCACACGGTCCAGTCGATCAGCCAGTCATACCCGACCACGGTCGACGACCTCTGGGACGCGTGCACGAATTCCGAGCGGCTGGAACGCTGGTTCGCACCCGTCAGCGGAAACCTCGAGCTCGGGGGCCGCTACGACATCGAGGGCAACGCCTCCGGCACGGTGACCGCCTGCGAGCCGCCGCAGTCCTACAGCATCACCTGGGAGTTCGGTGGAGACTCGAGTCAGGTCACCGTGAGCGTCGAAGAGGATGGCGACCGTGCCCGGATGACGCTGGAGCACTCCCATTCGGCCGAGGCCGGGTCGGATTTCTGGACCCAGTTCGGCCCCGGCGCCACGGGCGTGGGTTGGGACCTAGCGTTCCTCGGCCTCGCCCTGCACCTGATGGCAGGAACGGGCCGACCCGAAGACGAAGAGGCCTTCATCCAGTCGGAGGCGGGCGAGATGTTCGTCCGCGAATCCAGCAGGCGCTGGGGTGAAGCATCGGCTGAAGAGGGAACGCCTGAGGCCGATGCCACCGCGGCGGCCGAACGCACCACCGGCTTCTACCTCGGCCAACCTCCGGCCTGATCACGCCGCGCAGCCTCAGACGCCGGACTCGCCATAGGCATCCATGAACATGCCGATCAGCCCGTCAACGGCCCCCTCGTCGATAGCACGGTCTGTGAGCAGCCATCGATAGTACAGCGAGCCGACGAGCACCTCGACGACAGCAGCCAGATCGGCGTCACTCTTCAGCTGACCCTGCTGCTGGGCGAGACTGATGCGCTCCAATGTGCTCTCCTCGACTGTCTTGAGGAACCGCGAGTGGATGGCTCCTCGCAAAGACTCATCCGACTGCGCAGCGGCGATGACAGCACGGTAGATCGGGCCCAGCGGCGCGTGCGAGAGCGCATAGCTCGAGCGCAGGAACTGCTCGCGCAGGTCAGCCCTGATCGCGCCCTGCGACCGGTAGTTCAGCTCGCTGGACCATACGTGATTGAGAGCATCGAGGAGAAGATCGGCGATCGTGGGCCACCGCCGATAGATCGTATGCTTACCCACGCCTGCACGGCGAGCGATGGCCTCGACCGTCAGTCCGCGATAGCCCACCTCCTCGGCGAGAGCAAGCGTGACATCCAGGAGCTCGAGCGTGCGCTCCGAACCGCGGCGGCGCGGCGTCGATGACGTGGACATAGCATCACGGTATCACTAACGGCACGTTGTGTGCCGTTGACGTTTGATTCCGTGCCGACTACTCTGGTTCGGTATCGGCACACATCGTGTCGTTAGGGATCTCGACAGCATGAACCCGTCGCCGTCCCTTCGCCGCCAAGCACCTCAATGATGAGAGTGAGCAATCATGAACATCGCACTGTGGATCGTCGCAGGCGCCCTCGCCATCGGCTATATCGCCGGCGGAATCATCAAACTGACCTGGACGCACGAGAGATATGCCGCCAGACTGCACTGGCCGGAGGACTTCACCCCCGGCACCGTGAAGTTCATGGGGGTTATCGAAATCGCCGGCGGGCTCGGACTGGTCCTACCCGGACTGCTCGGTATCGCACCCGTACTCGTACCCATCGCCGCATCAGGCATGGCGCTCTACATGGCGGGGGCCGCAACCGAGCGGATCCGCAGGCTCGAATACAGGGAGCTGCTTGGGGACCTGCTCTTCCTAACCGGACTGATCTTCGTCGCCTGGGGCGCTTCGCCCTCATTCCGTTCGGCTGAATGGGAGAACGGCCGAGCAGCACCTCATGCCTGTATCACCCCTCATTCAGACCGACGTGCCCCCAAGGCCAACCGCGCGATATCCCTGAGCACTGCGAACTCTTCGCTATCCTCGAGCAGCCCTTTGAGCTCGACCGCAGCCTGACCCAGCACAGCCCGGTAGGCGCCGGCGACATTGTCCGGTTCCCGGGTCAGAGGGTAGGACACGCATAGTGCGAGGATGGCTCCGCCGACGGTGAAGGCCACACTTGCCGAGGCGGTTCCCTTCACCCGTGCCTGCTTCGTGGCGTAGAACTCTTGCGGGTTGCCCGGGCCGCACAGCGCCAGCGCGGCAGATCCGCCGTCGACGAGTGGGAGGACGGTGCCGACGCTGCGGGAGACGCGGAGTTCGTGGTCGGCTTCGACGTTGCGCACGCACACTCGGTCCTCCCCGACACGGACCCACAGCTGCACCGATTCACTGGTCAGGGTTCGCAGATGCTCGAGCACCGAGTTCGTTGTTGCGATGCTGCGCCTGCCCGGGAACGGACCCAAGCGCAGCAGCCCGTTGTTGTCACGGACGATGAAGCGGTGAGTGCGCAGATCCGCCAGCAGCCGGTAGGTCGTGGACTTGGAATAGCCCAGACGACGGCACACCTCGGCGGCGGTCATCGGTGAGTCCTGCAGTGCTGTGAGGATCGCGGCACTGCGGTCGATGACGCCGATCTCATTGGCCGAGGCAGCCGAGACGTCGGAGCGGCCAGAGGACTCGGAGCGGCCAGTGGTCGCTGAGTTATCAGTCATGGGGTTCTCTTTCATGCCACGCTCACATCGGCCAACAGCTGGCGGCGGCGCACCCACCAGCGGAAGATGATGGGTCCGACGATACCCAGGACCATGAGCACGATGATCGACAAAGACACGGGTCGGGTCAGCAGCGGCATGAACGATCCGCCCGAGATCTGGAGCATACGCCGGAAGTTGTCCTCCAGCAGCGGCACCAGAACGAGGGCCAGGATGGACGGTGCCAGTGGAATTCCGCCCTTGTCCATGAGATAGCCGATGACGCCGAAGATGCCGAGCAGCATCAGTCCGAACAGACTGAATTCGATCGCGTAGGCACCGATGGCCACGAGGACGAGGATGGACGAGAACAGGATCTCCTTAGGCATCTTCAGCAGTTTGACGAAGACACCCACGAGCGGCAGGTTGAGGATGATCAGGGCCACGTTGCCGATGTACATGCTCGCGATGATCGTCCAGATCAGGCCCGACTCGTCGCGGAAGATCAGCGGTCCCGGCTGCAGTCCGTACATGGTGAAGACGAAGAGCAGCAGGGCCGTGGTCGCCGATCCCGGGATGCCGAGGCTGAAGAGCGGAATCATGGCACCGCCGACTCCGGCGTTGTTCGCGGCCTCGGGTCCGGCGACGCCTTCGATGGCACCGTGGCCGAACTCGGACTTCCGCTTCGAGATCCGCTTCTCCATGATGTAGGACATGAACGAGGCCAGGGACGGGCCGACTCCGGGCAGGATGCCGATGATGAACCCGAGCACCGAGCCGCGGGCCCAGGGCATGGCCGAGCGTTGCCAGTCCTGCTTCGTCATCCATCTGTCGTCTCCGAAGCTCTGAATCACGTCTTTGGCTCCGCGTCCCAATGCGAGGTTGCGGATCGCTTCGGGGATGGCGAAGAGGGCCATGGCGAAGATCGTGAAGTCGATGCCGTCGGAGAGCAGGCTCATGCCGAAGGTCTGGCGCGGCAGGCCCGTCTGGAAGTCGAGACCGACGAGGCCGACGGCCAGGCCGATGAAGATCGAGATCAGGGCCTTCGCCCGCGAGCCGGACGACATCGTCGAGGCCAGCAGGAGTGCTGTGGCCATGAGCAGGAAGTATTCGGTAGAGCCGAAGACGTTCGCCAACTTCACGAGCACGGGAGACAGGAATGTCAGCCCGATGATCGCCAGGGTCCCGGCGAGGAAGGAGCCGATTGCGGCTGTCGCCAGCGCGGCCTTGCCCCGACCTCGGCGAGCCATTTCGTAGCCTTCGATGGCGGTCACCGCACTGGCGACCTCACCAGGGGTTTTGATGAGTGTGGCGGTGATCGAGCCGCCGTACATGGACCCGTAGTAGATGCCGCAGAGCAGGATGAGTCCGTGCACCGGCTCCATCCCGAAGGACACCGGGATGAGAATGGCGATGGCAGAGATCGGGCCGATGCCCGGCAGCACGCCGACGACGGTGCCCAACAAGACGCCGAGGAGGGCGAAAGCGAGGCTCAAGGGTTCGAGCGCCGAAGCGAAGCCGCCGCCCAGATCGATGAGTGTGTCCATGCCCGCCCTCTATCCCAGGATCCCAACGGGCAGGTATACGGCCAGCCCGTAGACGAATGCGACGTAGATGATGACGGAGAAGAGCACCGAGAAGATGAGGTTGCGCACCCACCGGTGCGGGGCATAGATGCTGGTCATCGTCATCAGGAAGGCCGCCGTGGAAAGCAGGAAGCCGACCGGGATGAGGATTCCGAGGTAGATGAAGAAGAGCGCGAACTGCAGCACGACCTGCTTCGACTTCGGTTCCTCGGGAGCATCGAGGACGACGCCAGCAGACTCGACGCCCACCACACCCTCGGACGCGTCAGCGCCGGCACCGCCGCTCGCCGAGGCTCTACCCGCCGAGGTGGTTCCGCTGGGGACCACCTCGGCGAGCTTCCGGCTCCGGTACAGGGCCTGTCCGACGAGGAAGAGGCCGAGCACGATGAGCGCGATGCCCACGATCGCGGGGAAGGTCGCCGGGGTGACGATGTTCTTCGTCTCCTGGATCCAGAAAGTCGCGATGTAGTAGACCGCGCCCACAAGCGTGACGGCGATGCCGGTGATGACATCACCCCTCAGCGCCGGAGTGAGCGTCCTCATTTGCTGTTGCCCAGTTCGGTCTCTTTGACGCCCTCCTCAACGGTGGCGGCTGTGTCTTCGGCGTACTTCTCAGCTTCGTCGCCGGTGAGGAATTCGGGCGCCCACTGATTCTTGTCCAAGGTGTCCTTCCAGGTCTTCGTCTCGCTGACCTCTTCAAGGGTCTTCGCCCAATAATCGACGGCTTCCTGCGGCATTTCGGCCGGTCCGTAGACTCCGCGCCAGTTGCCAAGGGCCACGTCATACCCGGAATCCGCAGCCGTGGGAACCGAGTCGAATGGGGCCTGCAGCGGCTCCTTTGCGAAGGTCACGAGTGGTTTGATGTCACCGGATTCCAGCACAGAACGGAACTCGCTCAGCCCGGCGATGGCGACCTTCGCATCACCGTTGAGCATGGCGGTGGTCTGCTCGCCGCCGCCTTCGTAGTTGACGAAGTTGATGTCGGCGGGGTCGACTCCGGCTTCCTTGGCGAACAGTGCGAACGGCAGCGTGTCATCGCCGGATGCGGCCACAGTGACCTTCTGCGGGTCCTTCTTCAGCGCCTTGACCAGGTCCTCGACCGATTTGATGTCACCCTTGTCCGGGGAGACGACCATGAAGTCCTCAACGTACATGGTGGCGATGAGGGTGGTGTCCTCAGGGCCGAATTCGCAGAGTCCGCGAGCCTTCATCGTCTGGCTGGCCAGCGAGGTGATCGCGATCTGGTCGTCTTTGCCCTTCTCCTGCTGCATCATCGATGTCATCCACATGCAGCCCGTACCGCCGGGTTTGTTCTGGACCGGCAGCGGGGAAGAGACGATCTTCTCCTTCTGCAGAGCCTCCACGAGGGCACGCGCGGTGGTGTCCCAACCGGAGCCGGGTTCAGATGGGACGTTGACCGTGACCGGGCCCTTCGGGTAGTCGCTGCCCTCCCCCGGCGCCTGTGCCTTGTTGCCGCAGCCCGTGGCGACGAGTGCCAGTGATGCCAGTACCGCACCGACCTTGAGCGCGGGCTTCACCGCCCGATTCTTCCGACTCGCCGAGGTGGCCCGTCCTTGTCCTGTGATCGCCGTTGACCGCATTGCTTCTCCTTCGAATGCAACTGATATCTGCTGTGGTGGAATGTCTGTGCTGGTGGGACCGGAAGTGCTGGTGAGGCCTGGGGCGAGCCCAGGCACCGGGGTGTTACTGAGACTGTGTCTTCGATTCGCCGACATCGGCGTCGACGGGTTCAGCTCTCGGATCCGACTCGAGGCCCGCTTCCCACTCCGAGGCTTCGGCTGGACCATCCCGGTAGCGGACATTGTGCTCACCAGGTGTTGGCACATCGCTGCGCAGACCCAGCCGGCGTCCGCCGAAGGTCAGCGGCAGCAGGGGAACATCAACCTGGTCTCCGCTGGGCAGGCCGGTGCTGGCCAGAGCCCCGGAAGCGACGAGGTGGGCGTCGGAAGTGAGGTCGGCCGGGGTGTTCACTGGGGCGACCGGCAGTCCGCGGCGGGTGCATTTCTCCTCGATCTGAGCGAGGTCGAGCTGGGACAGAGCCGCCTGCAGCTCGCGGTGGATGCGGTCGCGTTGATCGACGCGCCCCTGGTTCGTCTCGAGGTCAGTGTCACCGGCGAGTTGGGTCAGATCGAACTCGTCGCAGAGGTCATGCCATTGCCCGTCGCTGACGGCTGCGACGAAGATCTGGTCATCGTGTTTGTCGCGGAAGATGTCGTAGACAGCCCAGGTGGCTCGACGAGTGGGCATCGGACGCAGCGGTTCCCTGCTGAGCTGGGCCTGTGCCATGTGCGTGCCGACGAGGAAGGCGTTGTTCTCGAACAGTGCGGAGTTGATGACCTGCCCCTCACCGGTGCGTTCGCGCACGCGCAGTGCCGAGAGCACTCCGATGACCCCGAACATTCCGCCCATGATGTCGTTGACACTGGCTCCGGCGCGCAGCGGCTGTCCGGGCGGACCGGTCATATAGGCAAGGCCGCCGAGCATCTGCACGACTTCGTCGAGGGCTGTGCGCCCACCGTAGGGTCCGGACAGGAACCCCTTGAGGGAACAGTAGATGAGGCGAGGATTGCGCTTGGCGAGTTCCTCGTAGCCGTAGCCCATGGATTCCATCTTCCCGACCCGAAAGTTCTCGAGGAGAACATCGGCGGAATCGATGAGGGACAGAGCGACGTCACGATCGGCCGCCTCGGCGATGTCGAGCTGGACGGACTGCTTGTTGCGATTGAAGGCGGGGAACAGCCCGGATCCGGAGCCGGGCAGGTAGCGGGTCTTGTCCCCGGCCCCGCGCGGTTCGACCTTGATCACCTCGGCGCCCAGATCGGCGAGGATCATCCCGCAGCTGGGACCCATGACCATATGGGAGAACTCGATGACGCGGATGCCAGCCAGCGGCAGCTCCTCTACGCCGACGGTCGAGGATTCGCTCTGCTCAAGCATGGTAGGCCGCCGGAACAGCGGGGATCGCAGACAGGCTCGATGTCAGCTCATGGCCGACCGCGGCCGTCAGTGGTTCCCTGACTGCCGAGAGCGCGTCAACGTCGACTCCGGTCGCCACGCCTTCACGGTGCAGGAGGTGAACGAGGTCATCAGTGCCGATGTTGCCGGCCGCGCCTGGGGCAAAGGGACAGCCGCCCAGGCCGCCCATAGCCGCATCGAAGTTCGAGATTCCCAGGTCGAGGGCTGCGATGACATTGGCCATTCCGAAGTTGTATGTGTCGTGCAGATGCAGGCTCACTGGTCTGCCCGGGAAGGCCTCCAAGACCGCCGAGGTGTTCCTGGACACCAATGATGGGTTGGCGTTTCCGATCGTGTCGGCGACACCGATGCCGTGTGCCCCGGCTTCGACGAAGGGACGCAGAACCTCGACGAGGTGGCCGGCGTCGGTGATGCCGTCGAAGGGGCAGATGAAGCTGACCGCGGTGGTGATGTCGAAACGCACACCGTTGTCACGGGCGAAGGTCGCGGCTTCGAGGAGACGCTGCGTGGCCTGGGCGATCGGGGCATCGGAGTTCGCCTGAGAATGGCCTTCGGAGGCGGAGAGGACGAGCTTGATGTTCTTCGCTCCGGCGTCGACGGCACGTTGGGCACCTTTGAGGTTGAACACCAGGGTGAAGAAGTCGACGCCCTCGGCCTCATACGGCTGGAGTCGCTGCAGGACCTCGCCGGTGTCGGCCATCTGCGGGACCTTCTTCGGATTGACGAACGATCCGACCTCGATCTCCTTGAGTCCCGCGGCGATGAGCTGCTGGCCCAGAGTGACCTTGGCGTCGGTGGGCACGATGGCGTCTTCGATCTGCAGACCGTCACGCAGCGTGGTGTCGAGAATCGTGACCGATGTTGGCCGAACCATGGTGAGAGCTCCTTCATTGATCTGCTCATTCCCGGAGACCGGGACGAGAGTGGCACCGCGCTCCTTTGCGCGCTGCCGTCTGCACCCAACATAGCCGTTCCCCGCATCCCTGCGATGAGCGCGGACGTGAAATGTTCGCTATATGAGAAGCGGCAACGAAGTGAGGGCCATCACTCCCATTAAATGGGACGAAGGATCTCGGCAGTTCGGACGTGGGCTCGGTTCTGGCCTGAGATTTCGCCCAGGGCTGTCGTGAATGTTCAGTCGCGTTCGGGCAGCTGCCCGCCGAGCTGCTCGAGCACCTCGTCGGTGTGCTCACCCAAGTCCGGGCCGAGGTGGTCGATCGGGATCGAAGAGCCGCCGATGACCGGGGTGATTCCCGGGAAGGCCACGTCGGGCAGCGTCTCTTCACCGGTCGAGACGTCGAGGTGTTGGATCATGCCGCGTGCGGCGAGCTGCTCGTCGGCCACGAGATCCTCTGCGGTGTAGATCGGCCCGGCAGGAACGCCGGCGGTCTCCAAAGTTTCAACCACCTCGGTGACTTCGCGATCGGCACACCAGGCGCCGATGGCTTCATCGAGCTCCTCACGCCGATCCCAGCGACCGGCATTGGTCTGCAGGTCAGGGTCCTCACCCAGGTCCGGACGGTCAACGGCCTCCATGAGGCGTTTGTAGATTCCGTCGCCGTTTCCGGCGATGACCACCGATTTTCCACCGGCGCAGAGGTATCCGTTCGACGGGGCGATGCCCTCCATCCGTCCACCGGTGCGAGTGCGCGTCTCACCGAACGCGGAGTAGTCGGGGACAAGGGATTCCATGACGGAGAACATGGCTTCGTTCAGTGCGACGTCGACCGTGCGATCTGCCAGGGACTCCATGCCTTCGAAGCTGTGATCGGAACCGGTCACAGCTTCGGCGGCACCGGCGATCTTCTGGCGCTGACGATCGAAGAGCATCATCACGGCACCGAACGCAGCCTGCATACCGGCGATGGAGTCACCGATCGAGATTCCCACGCGCACCGGCGGCCGGTCGGGGTCACCGACGAGTTCGCGGAAGCCGGAATAGCCTTCGGCGACGGCGGCGAATCCGGGGCGCTCGGACATGGGACCGGTCTGGCCGAAGGCGGAGATGCGCACGAGGATGATGTCGGGGTTGGCCTCTTCGAGGACATCTGGTCCCAGACCCCACTTTTCGATCGTTCCGGGGCGGAAGTTCTCGAGCACGATATCGCTGCGACGCACGAGCTCGAGAGCCGAAGCTCTGCCTTCCTCTGAGCGAAGGTCGAGGACAACGGACTTCTTATTGCGGTTGATTGTCCTGTAGAGCATCGAGGTGCTGCCCTGTTTGAGGCGCCAGTTGCGGAGCTCGTCACCTGTGCCGGGGCGCTCGATCTTGATGACCTCTGCACCGAAGTCGGCAAGCATGCGACCGGTGGTGGGTGCCGCGATGTAGTTGCCGAGTTCGAGGACTCGCACACCGCTCAGTGGAAGACGACGTGCTGTCATGTCGATGCTCCTGTTCGTCGATCGGGCTCTGATGTGCCTACCGGACTGCGCCGGTCGCTGCCACACGGGCCTGTCCCGGTTTCTGTCTTTCTGCAATAGTGCCAGGTCAGCAAGACCAACAGCGACATTTCGGAATTCATGACGCCGTAGGGTCGACGAACCCAGTGTCCGTCTACCGACAGAACCTCATGTCCGTCTACTGACAGGAGGACTGACGGGAAGGCCGACGGAAGGTGGAATCGATGACCCTATCTTGTTGAAACGTCATTCACTGCGACGGTTATCTCCGAGCTTCCTGTGAAGATCGGCAGGAAATGAACAGCTTCTGAGACTTGAGCCAATTTCACGCAATTTTCCTTGTTTCCCCTTGTATCAAGACTCTTCATGTTTAAGACTGTCATCAAGCCGCAGGACGCGGCCGTATGCCATCAACCAAGGAGCAGAACATGTCGGAAAACTTTGGACAGGACAACGAGAACTTCGGCGGCGGCGACCAGGAGCAGCAGGGTGGCGGCTTTGGTGGCGGCCAGGAACAGGGCGGCCAGCAGGGCGGCGGCCAGGAACAGGGCGGCTTCGGCGGCGGAAACGAAGGCAACCAGGGCGGACAGCAGTCCGAGCAGGGCGGCTTCGGCGGCGACAACGAGCAGGGCGGCCAGTCCCAGGGCGGCCAGGAATCCGGCGGCTTCGGCGGCGGCGACAACGAGCGTAGCGAAGGTGGCCAGGGCGGACAGCAGTCCGAGCAGGGCGGCGGCTTCGGCGGCGGCGACAACGAGCGTAGCGAAGGTGGCCCGGGCGGACAGCAGTCCGAGCAGGACGGCTTAGGCGGCGGAGACGGAGGCAACCAGGGCGGCGGCGGCGGCGGCGACAACGAGCAGGGTGGCCAGCAGCAGGGCGGCTTCGGCGGCGGAAACGAAGGCGGCCAGGAACAGGGCGGCTTCGACCAGCAGCGCTGATTCCCTCAGCCTCACGCAGTAACTGAAGAGGGGCGGTACTCCAAAC
>NZ_VLTK01000002.1 GCF_007558825.1 Brevibacterium aurantiacum | reverse complement strand
GCATGGAAATCATCGAAAACGACCCGACGACAGGCGCACCTATCCGCTTGAACGGAGTTTTTGAACGCGACGAGTCGGGCCAGGCCGACTACCTCACCGATTTGTTAGAAGTCTTCGACAGCGAGGGCGTGGATAGCGCGTTTGTATTCCTTTTTGCACTCGACAACCTGCCACACCGACCCGAGAGTGATCCCCGCGAGGATCTGGACCTGGCTAGCCTCAGTATCGTCAAAGTCCTCGAAGGCCACAACGGAACCACCTATCCGCAGATGCCCTGGGAACCAAAAGCTGCCTTCACCGCGATCGCCGAATTCTATGCGCGGTGCTGCTCAAGCCAGCATGAGAAGAGCGACTAAGGTCGCGGTCATTAGTCGATCATTTCGCGCCTTGTATCCGTGGGATACGAGACGCCTCACCAATGCACCGATTTTGAGCTTTCGGGCCGAGCCGAGTTCCGCGAATTCTCAGCCTTGTTGGCCAGGTGAGAAATTCTTATAACTATGTCTTGTAACCCGAGTGATGAATCGATGTACTTACCGTTAGTTATGAGACACATTGGAGGCCACCCGTGGCGAAACTGACTGGATACGCTCGCGTATCAACTCGTGACCAATCCACCGACCGGCAGCAAGCTGATCTCCTCACTGCCGGCGTGCGANGCAGCAAGCTGATCTCCTCACTGCCGGCGTGCGACGCGATGACCTCTACATCGACCGCGGAGTCTCGGGAGCGCGAGCTTCACGACCTGAATTCGATCGGGCACTCGCTGCACTCATCGATGGTGACACTCTCGTCATCACCACGCTCGACCGTTTAGGGCGCTCGACGCAGAACATGCTTGCTTTCGCCGAGGAACTCCGAGCTCGTGGCGCCGGCTTGCGGGTACTTAACCTCGGCGGCGGCGACGTCGACACTGCAACACCGATGGGGTCTATGCTGTTTACGATCATGGCCGCCTTGGCGCAAATGGAATACGAAATAAAAAGGGAGAGAGTCACCGACTCCATCAAGAAACGCCGTGACGCTGGCCTCGACCTCGGTGGCCGACCGCGCCGGGTTACCGACAGCGAGATCCGTCATGCGATTCGGTTGGTCGACAGCGGTGAATCAGCCGCGCAGGTGGCGCGGGACCTCGGGATGTCCAGGGCAACTTTCTACCGACGGGCACGCTCGCTCGTCGAATAGCAGGAAGATCCCTTGTTCCCAAGGGCCACCATCGAACGGTCACAGAACACCGCCATTTATCGTTGAAGCTCACAACAGTGCAGACCCAGTGTGACGGTAAAGCACACCGGTGGAGATGGGACGTCGCGGAAACGTTCGTTTCTGAGTCGCCAGCTGATAGCGTCGTCCCAAGCCCACTGGTTGTCATGACGATCGTTGAAGGAGAAGAGCGGGTATGAGTGAGTCGGGCAAGATTGTCTACTTCTGCCAATCGGTTGAGGGAAGCGAAGACCGAGACGAAATTGCGAACCGCTATGACAGCGCGCTCTGGGACGATGCTGGGGTGACTGTGAAGTGCGCCGACGGCACAGTCCACCGCTACGCATCTCGATGGACAAAGGTGATCACGGGCGGTGAAATGTCCGGTACACACAAGTACGCCATCGCTCAGGGTGCGCTCGAAGTGATCTCGACGCGCTCAACGCGCTACGAGATCGGGGCTACCACTGAGTTTAATGAAGAGACAGGTGAGTCCGGCGACCTCGCACAGTGCCGGGACGAAATCGTCGTCTGTGTCTATTCGCCTCGGTCCTGGGACAGAGTTTGGGGAACGATGCGACCGTTCATTGAAGAGGACACGCAGAGACTGCGGTTCCGGTAATAGCCGTGGTCACAGTTCCCGGCACTGCCTACCCTCTTGAGGAGATGTAGTCGTCCAGATGTTCGAGGAGCACGTTTTTGCCCCACTCGATAACACGCAACTTGATGTCTTGCGGGGAGAGGGGATGACCGCCCTGATCGACCGGAACACAATGTAGAGAACCGGACCGGTTATTGAGTGTGATGTCGAGAACGATCTGTTCGTCGGCAAGAGTGTCCACCTCAACGAAAGCGATGTTGCGCGGATTGAGCAGCATGTGATTGCCGGAGGGCTGAGTCAGGTTGAGGAATCGCATTAGAGTGACCTTTCGGTTCGACGGATGGAAGTTGTCAGTTCTCGTGCCGTCACTGGTCGACGACCTCGATAGTCGTGACGTAAGAGACAGGGTTCCTGGAGTCATTACGTCTAATGATTTTGCCGATGAGTTCGGAGTCTTCTTCTGAAGTGACCTCTATGCTGACGCGATCACTGCCATCTTCTCGGTCCTTGAGTACGCCGTCGACGATGCCGACAGCACGAACTCGGTTGGTTGCGTCGATGACGAAGAGTCGGTCGGCATTCAAGGCACGGTCGGCGCGGGTCTTCCACCAGCGTCGGCCGCGGTTGAGCCACTGATCAAATGACATGGGGAATCCAAAGTCGGTGGCGTTGACACGGATGACGATATGTTCCTTTTTGCTCATGCCGATGAGCGTACCACAGACTTATGTACTAGTTAACTAGATAACAGGTATGAGAGTTATGCGGTGGGAGGATTAACGTTCCCAATCGGTTGTGGTTCGAGACGGAGTTTGAGGGGCCGGTGGTTGCTGGCGTGTCTTTGGAACAACGGTCGCCAGTGATGAGGTGTCATCGAGAGCTTGGTAGTCGAGGTCGGCAGAGAGCGAGTCCCAGTCGACGGGTTCGACATCCTGCGCCACTGATGGCTCTTCTTCAGAGGGCAGGGTTACGGGTTCGACGCCGGTCATGACGGCTTGCATTCTGCTCCAGTAGGGGCGGAGATAGTCATCCTTCGGCGGTTCGGCTCCCACTGCTGTGTCGGAGTCGGTCTGGTCGGATACTCCGCGCCATACGATCACCGCGTCGATAACGTCGTCGTGGCGTGGATGATGGGCATACTGCTCGCGAAGGGTCGAAAACCACTCGGGGGGATCCTTCGCTAGCACTGCTCGTCGTGCGGCGACTTGGTCTTGGAGGTCGTGCATCGACTGCGCCCACACGTGGCCCTGTTCGTCGGTGGCCGTCGTGGTGTCGGCGATCATGTCACCGGACCCGGTGACCGGAGGGTCGGCGGGCTTGTGACAGCGGTCGATGATCGTTTCGGCTGTGTCGGTTGGTAGTAGCTCACCACGCATGTTCTGCGCCGGGTCGACGCTGATGAGGCGTTGCCAGTCGCTATCGGTGCGGATTTGCTCGGCAAGGGTCGGAACGGCTTGCGCTTCGAGCCAGTCTTGAGTGCGGGTGACTTTCGCCGCCCAACTGAGGTACGTGAGTTCGTGGCAGAGTCGCCCGACATCGTTGGCCCAGCCAAGCTCATCGTCGTGGACCTCGTGTGCGGACTTCTCCGCCGTGGATCGTGAGACGACGGACTTGATATAGTAGGCAGGATCGTCGATGACTTGCCCGTCCTTGTCTAGTGCGGCGGCAGTTATCTGCACGTTCCAGTCCTCGGGTGTGGGGTTCTCGGGGTCGTCGATGTCGACGTAGGCGTGATTGCCGCGTTTGCCGCGTGTCATCGCGACGTAGAACAGTTCACGAGAGAGTTTCGGGGTGACGACAGCGTGACCGGTATCGACAGTGACTCCCTGTGACCGGTGTGCGGTGGTGGCATAGCCAAGTTCGACAGACGAGGCGAGATAGTCGGCATCGAGGACGATAGTCGGAGGGGTGCCGTCTTCCCCTGTCTGCACGTTGGCCTCGACGCTGCCATCGGGCCGGATCGCTGTGATGGTCAGTCGGGTGCCGTTGGCGACGAATGCGCCGTTGGAGTCGCGGATGCTGCGGTCGTTGCGCCTGGCCAGGAGTACGTCACCGATGCCAGCCTGTACATCGGAGCGCAGAGCGACCTGGTGTGTGATGTCTACGTCGCCTGACTCAACCAGGTCGGTGTGGGCACGTTGATTGAGTTCGGAGACGGTCTCGTTGTCGGAGGCGATGAGGATCGACGACAATCCTTCGTCGCGGTCGGCTTTCCACGCGGAGTAGGCCGTGTCGGCGGCTTCGTGGTCAGGGTCGCCGTGGATGCGGTCGTGCTCGTCGTAAGTGTCGACGACCGCGGCGATACCGTCTTTGTCGGTGACTGATCTCAGTTTGAGGGAGGCGGCGCGTTCCCATTCGTTTTTGAATCGCCAGACGGTATCGAGGGTGGTGTGGTCGAGGTTGCGTTCGACGTGGCCGAGGAAGCCTCCGGCGTCGACGGCCTCCAGTTGTGCGGGGTCGCCGACGATGAGGAGTTTGGCTCCTGCGGCTTCGGCTTGGCGGGAGAGCTCAGCGAGGTTGGATGTTGAGACCATGGATGCTTCGTCGACGATGATGAGCTGGTTGGGGTGGAATTGGTATTGAGCTTGGGTGGCGTAGTCGGCGGCGAGGTTGGCTTGCAGGCCCTCGCGTTGCTGGACGAGTCTGGCCCGGTCACGATGTGGCGTGCTCTCGATAGTCGTGTTGAGCGTGGCCAGCCGTGCTTCGAGGTTGGCCACACGTTCAGCACGCCGTGCTGCGCCCTCCCCGACTGATTCGAAGAGCCATTTGGCCACGTTGTCGGTGTCCACGTGGATCTCATCACCGAGGACACCTGCGGCCACCGCGGACGGAGCGAGACCAATGACGGATTGCTCACCATAAACCGAATGCCAGGTATCGGTGATCGCGCCCATAGTGGTGGACTTGCCTGTGCCTGCGGGGCCGATGATCGCGGAAATTCCAGCGTCGGAGGACAGTACGTGTTTCGAGGCACGCATCTGATCGTCGCTGAGCGGGTGTCCGTCATCGGTGCGCCAGTGTTCGAGGACGTCGACGTGCTCTGGGTGTCCGGCCAGGGTCGGCGCCCCGGTCGCGGTCACGCGCGAGATGAGGTGGTCTTCGTCGGCCATGACTTGCTCGGTCGTGTAGACCCCGGAGTGATGTTGGTGGTCAAAGACTGACCGGTCACGGAGGTTGACCGTGGTGTCCGGTCCTTCGGGTGCTCGTGACCGGTCAGGGGTCAGAGAGACGGCCTTGTCGAGGGTGAGTTCGACGATGTTGTCCACGAACGCGTGACGGTCATCGACGGTCGGACACCGGACAAGGCGGAGGACTCGTTCAGCCGAGGCACGCACGTTGGCGCGGGAGAACGTCGTGCGTCGCTGTGATGCGTCGGTCAGTGTCCACCGGCTGATCTGTTCGATGATGTCGCCGGTGAGCATGTCCGCGGTCACTGTCCGGACATGGTGACCGACCGCGTTCTTCACGAGTGTGTCCGGGTCGAGACCGGCCATATGAGTGCGTTGCCGCCACCAGTGCATCTTCTCTGGCAGGGTGGTGCGCTCGATGGTGTTTTTCTCGGGCCGGTTTTCGAGGGTGGCCTGCTGTCGTATGAGCAGCACCTCGCGTGGGGTTGGTCGCGTGCCATAGGTGTCGGTGTATTCGGCGATGAGTTCATCGGTGCGGGTCTCGATGCTGATTGACCGGCTGGAGAATTCCTCGATGAGCTCGTCGGGGATTCCGGCCAGTTCGACTCGATGTGCGGGTTCGTATTCCGATGCGGTGTCTGTGCCGGATTCGATGAGCTGTTGGACGTCGAGGTCAACGTTGGTGCGCGATTCGGCGACGGTGCCGACGTCAGCTGCGAGTCGGTCGAAGATCAGTGAGTTGTACATTTCCGAGATGGCTACGACGTGCCGGTGAAGTGTGTAGGAGTCGATGGTGACCCAGTGCCCGTCGGAGGCACGCTGTACCCGGTTGGCGATGACCAGGTGGGTGTGCAGCTGCGGGTCACCGGCACGGGAGTCCCAGTGGTCGAAGGCGGAGGCGATGACGCCGTTGACGGCGACGTGGGCGACTCCCCCGTGACCGGCACGAGATTGGATGACGTTGGCCTCGACCCACGCGAGTGTTTCTTCGAGGGCTTGCCGGTGCGCGGCCTGGATGCGGCCCTGCAGCTCGGGGCCGGCCAGCGCCCAGAGAGCGGACACAGACTTCGGTGGGGAGAAGGTCAGGTCGAAGCCGGCCACGCCCTCACGTTCAGTCTTGGCCGGTCGACCGGCAGGTGTGACCGCACCGTTGGGTGTGGCCTGTGTCTTCATCAGTGGCCGACCGAGTGGACGACCGGACACGGGGTCTTCCTGGTCCTGGTAGAGCGACCGGGCATGAGCTTCGGTCACTTGCTGGCCGACAGACAGACCGGTCAGACCGTCGAGGCCGCTGCCGAGCCATGTGCCCGGAGGTGCTTTGGCCTCGGTGTAGTAGGCGGTCATGTCACGGGTCTGACCGTCGCCGGTCGCGGCATGGTCGAGGTAGTAGTTGATGGACATCTTCGAGATGGAAACGGTCACGTCCGGTCTCCTCCGGTCACGGTCAGATGGTCGGTCATGGACTGGTGTGACCGGTCAACGGTCACAGCGTCGGCGGTCATTGTCCGGCCCGTCGGCGACGGTCACGTCCGGTCTGCCAAGTCGCCCACATGCGGACAATCTCTCGGTCACCGGCGGACAGGGTGGTCGTCTTGGCCGACTTCGCGAGACGACCGGCCAACGTGTCCCACGCCTCGATGACCGGACGGAAACGATGCCGGTCACGGGCAAAGTCCTTGAGGCGGTCGGCAGCTTTGTTGTAGTCGGACACGAGGACGGCGTACCGGTCACGCAGTTCTGCGTACTGTCCGGTCAGTACTTGGTGGCGGTCGGTGACCGTGGCCAGTCGTTTCTGCAGATCCACGATCTGCTGGGCTGCGACTTCGAGGTCTGTCCGGTCGCTTTGTTTTGAAGCGGCAGCTTCGAGGTCAGCGGTCACTGAAGCCAGCCGGTCACGTGTGGCCACGAGTGTGTGCACACGGTCGATGATCGCCCGTTGGGCGTGGCGTTCGCGTTTGCGGTGTTTGACCGCTTGGCGGCGCATCTTCGTGCGTGTGGCCTCGATGCGTTCGCGCGCGGCCGCGAGCCGTGATTCGAGCCGGTCTTCACGGGCGGTCGCTTCATCGAGAAGACGCTTCAGACGAACGAGCTCGGTCTCGTGCACCGCACGCCGCTCGCGGCGACGGCTGGCACGTCGGCGACAGGTCATGCCGCAATACCGGCGACTCTTCGGGGCCTCGGCAGGCAGCGAAGCCTTGCATTCGATGCATGTGTGGGGTTGATTGCTCATGCTCATGGTTCGCTGGATGCCCCGCGGAGCGTTTGTCACCGTCCCACGGAAATGTGGGACGTATGCACCTTGGTGCCAAAGGTGTGTAGCTTTGGGAGCCTGGGGTGCTCGTGTCTGAGGTAGTGCGGTTGGTCTATGCTGTGCCTGTTGGTTCTGCGGGTTTATGGCGGTTGAGTTGTGGTTTGGGTGCATTGTGCAGGTGGGGGTTACTGGTGAGAATGAAAGCGTCATTGCTGGAGGTCTCTATCAGTTGAGAAGCGAGCTTGCATGAGCTCACTGTCTGAAGTGTCGTAGTCTGATCTCCACACGGTGAACGCTTGTATGCGCGAGAACGTGATGGCCGGTTGGCAGGGAAAGGCAAAGGCAAAGGAGGCTTTGGTGGCCATTTGCGGAGCAATAACAAAAAAGGGAACGCCTTGTAAGAACGACGCTAGTTCGTGCCCGCACCACAGTGGCCGGGCGGCGTCATCTGTATCACCCGCTGCACTGATAGATGCAGTTCTTCCCACAGGTGTAGAAGGCTCACGAACTTCGACCAGACTGGATCGTCGAGCGACGACCGGACTTTCTAACGCGAAACGTTCAACGTCGGTAAAGGGAAGCTCGGTGGGCAACCTCAGACGTCAAAAGCGCGTCAGACGAAATCAGGAAGTCCTAAGTTCGAAAGCTCGCGATGCGATAAGTTCGGTAGTCGTCGCTTTGATCCTCGACCCCGACTCGAAATATCGGCTCGTCGCGGATCAACTACTTGAGCAACTGCCTTTGCATCGCCGATTGACCCGGAACCATTGGCTATGCGCTGTCCTGAATAACACCTGCAAAGCAATCTCGCCTGCAACATACGCCAACTATCTTGGAGCAAACGTTACTTCGTTGCTGGTTGATGCAGGCATGCCGAAGCTACTCGCCGAGACCATTGGCAAATCAACGGCATTCGTCGCAGTCAGAACAATCAACGCATCGTCCTATGATCAGCTCATTGCAGGGCTGCGACTTCTGATCGTACTCGTGTGTCCAAACATGGACGCCTGTCCAGTGCAGAATGAAGTCTGCACGACACTCGTCGCGCCAGGGATTGAAGAGGTACTTAAAAGGCGGTTGGCCAACTGACTCAGACATCGTCGGGAGGACAGCGGCGACAACGCCGACGTGGTCGGCAGCTTTCACGGATCCTACCTCGGTTAACGTGACACATTTACCGGCTCCACGGATAGGATCAGGACTAGTTGATGGATCGAATAAGGATGGGACAATGCCAGAACGAGTGATAGTCGATTGGGATGATCTACCCGATATGGATCTTGATCCAGATAATCCTCGTCACGACCCCGGAATGGCTCGCCGCGACATCATCCGATACTTAGTCGAGAAAGAAAGTGTCTTGGGGCTCGCTCGGGACATCGCAAAGGTGGGGCTCAGTCCGCTCGACATTTTTGGTGCTACCGAGACGCCTAATGGGGGTTATATGATCCTGGAGGGAAACCGCCGGCTATGCGCGCTGATCCTTCTACGCGATCCGAGTCTGGCTCCCAGCAAAGAACGCAAAGCGTTCGAACGATTGAACCGCGACTTTGATGCGGACGCAGTTTCAATCGAACTCACCGTATTCGCGGACAAAGACGAAGCAGACGTTTGGATCGACAGGAAACATGCCGGACCAGGTAACGGGAACGGACCAAAACCGTGGAATCCGGTGCAGCTTGCCCGGCGCTACGGTGACCGCACAGGCAATGCGTTGGCACTGGCACTCCTGGACTACGGGCAAAGTCAAAGGATGCTCACCAAAGCACAGTCAAGAGACATCCTGACAACCATCACGCGGTTCATCTCGAATCCGTTCGTTCGTCAGCACGGCTTAGGAATCGAGACGAGCGCGTCCGATCCGCAGTTCAAGTACAAGGGCTCCCGGTCGCTCTTTGATCTTCGTCTGAAAAAGCTGCTAGACGACATTGTCTCGAGACGCAACGGCGCAACATCCAGAACGTCCAGCGCAGATCGGGTGAAGTATGCGCAAGACCATCTCGTTTCCATCGCTGACACGGCGACCAGTGTGTCGAACAATTCGGAAGCGGACCCGCAGGATCAGCCAGAGCAAGACCAGAGCGAGATCAAGCAGTCGAGCGACGAAGCTGCCGAACATAAGCCGGATGACTCAAGCAGACCAACTGATAGTACCCCTGGTCCTCGTCCCGACAAACGGGGGAAGTTGGTACGTAGTTCGTTCGCGCCCAGTTTCCGAGATGAGAGGCTGAAGCGGATACTCTGCGACCTTCAGTCGCTACGTAAAAACAGTCCGCTAGCAGCCGCGCTTGTCGTCAGAGTCTTCCTGGAGTCGATCTCAGTCAAGTACCTAGAGACTCGTGGAACGCACGTCAGTCTCCAGGAGAAGCTTCATAAGATTGTCCATAATGTTCTAAAACATATCGAGACGGAAAAGAACAGCGGCGCTATCCAACTAACAAGGGCCGAGTCAGGTGCCTTGGGCCTGCTGAAGAGCCAAGTCAGCAATCAAGCGTTTGTGTACAGCGCTTACTATCTGGGGCTCGTTGCGCATGGTTCTGCTTTCCCCGACTGGGCGACGCTGACCAGGAAGTGGGATGAGATTGAGCCGATCATCGGATACATAGCCTCGAGCGCAGAGGCAACTGTCGACCCCGCTTAGCAGTCGCTCCGTGAAGCTGGCCAAAATCGCCAAAACGCTGTAGCGTTCCAAGAAACAGCGCAACACGGACGAGTTGGACCAATGCCCATCACACCCTCACCTCTACGATATCCAGGCGGTAAGACCGCACTCTTCAAACTTGCTGAACCGCTCCTGGAGTGGAACGGACTCCGAAAGACGACGTACGCTGAACCGTTCGCCGGTGGAGGCGGCCTTGCGCTGTCGCTTCTCTTTGAGGGCGTAGTACGGCGCATCGTCCTTAATGACATTGACCCAGGAATATACTCTCTCTGGCACGCCATACTCAACGATACCGACGAGCTTATCCGCCGAATCCGTGATACGCCGATCACGATGGACGAGTGGTACCGGCAGCGTGAAATCTACCGCAGCACGAACGGCGAGATCTCGCTCGATCTGGCGTTTGCAACACTGTTCCTCAACCGCACTAATCGATCTGGTGTAATCAAGGGCGGTGTGATTGGCGGGAAGGCGCAAGCCGGAGACTACAAACTTGACTGCCGATTCTCGAAGAAGAACACCATCGAGAAGATCGAACGAATTACTCGGTACAAGCGACATATATCAATCACACGCGAAGACGGACAGAAGTTCCTGATGGGGATGGCCACCCGCGAAGATCGGATTGTCTATTTCATAGACCCTCCTTACTACGGCAAAGGATCCGGCCTATACACGAACTTCTACCGACCGGAAGATCACGCCGACCTTGCCGCGACAGTGCGGAAACTCGAACAACCCTGGATCCTGACTTACGATCTTGCCCCGCAAATTCAAGAACTCTATCAGGGCTTCCCTCAGTACGCATTTGATCTGAACTACACGGCGGCGATAAAGCGGGTGGGCACTGAACTCATGGTCACCAGCCCCAACATTTCTGTTGCCGGCATTTCACAACTGAGACGGCCTGCTGCAGCCTGACGCCAGAAAGATGTCAACGTCCGAAGAGCAGAAACTCCCGAACCAGTGCCCGCTACACAACACCCGGGCTGTCTGGCCAACGTAACGACCGCACCGACCAGGGTGCCGCGTCTCCCGGCTACACACCCGTTCATTACATACAGACCTTCAGCATTCGTCTCTGCTTGCGGCCCAGCAACACGCAGGACAGCGGACTCGGAGTGCAGTGCCCTTGCCAACGAACCGCAGAACGCAACTACCCGAATAGCGCGGCAGGATTTCGTACAAGAGGCCCGTCACCACACGATCACTGTGGTGACGAGCCTTACTCAACCACTGCACCAACTAGGGTGCCGGAGCCGGCGGGTGTCCGTTACTTCGGGGCCGGGCCGTCTGGTCCAGGACGGTCCGCCGAGAGGACGATCACCGTCGGATCAGCAGGTGATGGGGTCGTGCGGGCCTCAGGGTTCGTATCCCATCCGTGCGCCGGTGTCCATTGGCGAACCTGTGAGTGCGCGGGATCGATGGCCGGCGCTAGAAATGTGCCGACGAGCTTTTCGGCTGCGTGAACGTCTTCGAATCCCTGGCAAGCTGGCACACCCTTTGTCATCTGTGAGTACCGTGCACTCCACCCGTCGGGGACTTTGAATTGTGTGGGGATTGATTCACGTCGAGCCGTGAAGCGTGCTTGTATCGCTGCTCGCATTTTGTCAACATCAACTGATTGTGTGCGTGCGATGACGACGAGATCCACGAGGTCTTTGGTCCGGGTGCTCGGGCGGCCGTTGAACCGAAGCATGGTGGCACTGGCCTTATCGGCGATCTGATCTGCCAGTGGGTAGAGACGGTAGGGGGCTGTCGGCAGTCCCCTTGACGGCATGACTCGGGAGGCTGGATCAATTACTTCTGTCCTGCCGATCAGCCCGTCCTCGACGACCAAGTCAACAGGAATCGTGTGGATGAGCTTCAATGTCTGAACATCACGCATCTCGAATGTGATTCGTCGCCCTGTGACATCGGGTTGCACGTCATGCTCGACGATGGGACGGCTGTCGCGGTGGCGGATCACTGCATGGTCCCCGATATCGTTCGCCGCGGCTTCGATCAGTGCTCGTTCGGCGTCGTCGATCGACATGACTGAGGTGGTGAGATCCACGTCTTTGGTGGCTCTAGTGTCGGGGACTCGGGCGAGCATGCCAGACCCACCTTTGAGTACCCAGCGGTTTCCCTGCGATTGGTCGAACACGCGAGAGAGGAACCGGTCGAAGTAGGCGCCACGAATGAGGGTGTGAAAGTCTCGTCCTTGTTCTTTCGAAATTGTCCTCGCTGCTGCTTTGATCGCCTTGTCGGTGGCCATCCAGGTCGAGTAGCCGGAGCCTGTCATGCGGCGACCCTATCGGCGTTCGGCGCGATACAGTCGAGCAGCGCAGCCCCGTCGCCTCGGGAGAAGCCGTGAATGTGGGCATGTCGCCCAAGAAGAGCCACCAGACGCTCAGGCCTCACAATCCTCCCCAGTCGACGGGCGTCCCTGTAGGCATCCCCAATCAGTGACAGATCTGCACCTTGATCCGGTCCTGCCAGATCCGCCAGGGTGGCTTCAATGGTCAGAACAGGAATCGAGTCAACATAGTCGACATCAATCGGCTCGACGGTCCGTCTCCGCAGTCGCACGTCATCGATCCGTGTGAACCGACGGGCAGTAACGATGAAGTCAAAGCCGCGAGCCCAGAAGTCACCGATCTCATGGAGTTCAGCGGCACTCTCTCCTGCCACGATGACCGGTGGTACACCGTCGCTTCCGTGACGGTCGCCCTGGCTGACTGCGAGCCATCGCCAGAACGTCGGATCGGAGAGCTGCCCAGGGGCTGCTTCGAATCGGTAGATTCCATGTTCGACTCGCTCCAGGACTCCGGCATCGGCCATTGACTTCAGTTGCGTGTTCGACACCCCTACGTCGTGGGCTTGTCGAGAGGTCACGAACCCGTTGTAGTCGTAGGCCACGGGGCTGAGCGCGGCAACCACTTGATAACTCATGACATCAATAATACCAGCCAAAAGCATTAATGATGTCTCTGGCTGGTGAAATTGTTTGGCGATGGAGATTGAGGTGGTGCGTTCAGGTCAGGCTGGGGCCAGTGCCGTGTGCTTGCGGGTGGGGCGGTTGTGCGGATAGGGCACTGAGGTGTGCGTCGGAGGGGAATGGGTTGCCTGGTCCCTCGGGGTCGGTCGGGGCGATATCGAATGGTGTTTTGGGACCGTAGTCTCCGTGAGGACGCTCGGGGGTGAATTGTTCGACCTCGCTGGTGCCGCCCATGGCATCGAACTCTGTGCTCAGTCCTGCTGAGTCCTTTTCGAGAGACTGAACATCGGCAGGGTTGAGGATGCGGATCGAGTGGGTGAGTGGTTGTTGGTCGGCAGCATCGTTGTTGAAGTCCTGCTCCACTTCGGCAGCGTAGCCACTTTCGACAGCGATGATGGCCAACTTGCGGTGAGCGTCCCAGTCGCCAGCGTCTAGACGCTTTCCAGCTTCCTCCAGTGTTGCTCGGCTATACGTCCGCTCAGGGGTCGGAGGGTTTGCGGTTTCATGGCGTGATTCGATGGATGCCTTCTTTGCTTCCTCGCCCATTTGCTTAGCCTTTCCGATGATCTGTTCGTCTCGCATTCGAGCGGCTTGGCCTGCTTCGGTGTTCCGGTAGGAGGTGGTACCTGCGCCGTCTTCGGCGAGAGCAACGACGAACTGGGTTTCGTCGCCGTCGAAGAGACGGTGGTCGAAGTCCTGGTTATTGAGCAGTTTAGTCGCGATGCGGTCGTGGATTGCTCTGTAGTCTTCGAGCGACATGTCGCTGTCAGCGATGTGGTCCATCATCCGAGGATCGTTGCGTACTTGGACATCGAAGTCGCGGATCCCGTCGAGGACGAGGATGCGCAAAGCGTGGTTCTCGGCTCCGGCGAATGTGGTGAACTCACTCATTGTTCTTCTCCTGGTTGCGGAAACTCGTGCACGGGTTTCGTTTCGCAGGCAGTCGTGTGTTGATCACTACACATTCGGACGATCAATCGTTGGACAGGCACTGGTCGGTGTCGGAGGCGACGAAGTTGCTGGGGTCTTCGAATTCGTAGCCGGTGACTACGGGTCGGCCGTCGTCGTCTCCCATGGTGATGGAGTATTTGCGTGGTCCCTCGATGACGGGTTCGTGTGTCTCGGAGACCCACGCCCAGCAGACTTCGACTTCGAAGGAGTTGGATCCGGTGCCTTCGTAAGTATCGATGGGCCATGAGTACGATTCGGCGTCGTTGTCGGCGGCTTCGAACCATTTGGGGGTGTAGGTCGGGCGTTCTGGTTCGGTGATGGAGTCAGCGAGTGACTTCGACATCAGCTGGTGCGTGCGGTTGAAGCCTGAGTGTGGGGTGTCTTTGCTTGCGTGCCAGGTGGTCGTTGCTGTGGCGAATTGCAGCGCGGCGGCGTCAGGTTCGAGTTTGTCGCTCTTGACGGTATTCGGGTCGGTGATGTCGTCACGAGATAGGGCTTCGACTTCGTCACGAGTCGGCAGAGGCGGAACGACGGTCTTCTTGGGTCCGTTGTCCATCTGTTCGACGATTTCGTAGTCCTGTGGATCTTCGTTGATCGACTCGAGCCAGCGGGTGAAGTCGGCACGGCCCTGATCGGCCGTGTCGGGGTAGAGGAAGAGATGGATGCCGAAATCGTGGTCGCCGTCTTCGGACTCTCCCTGGTAGGCGCGGTACGTCATGGTCTCGCGTGGCAGCTCGTCGAGGATTGGCCAGTCAGCATGGAGTTTCTCTGATTCGCGGAGGTACTTCTCGGTCGCGTCCTCCTGTTGGTCAAGGTCTCCTTCTTCTCGGAGCGTCTTCTCGGCTTCATCGGTTTGAGGTACTAGGCCGATGAATGAGCTGACCTGCTTTCCATTGATCGGTTCGACGATGGTGTCATCAGCGAATCCATCGGCGGATGCGGTGATGCTCAGAGAGTCTTCCTTGGTTTCGACGGGGAAGGTCTTGCCTGATTTGCGTGTGCCGAACGACTCACCGTTGATGGTGATCTCCACGGTGTGTGGCTGTGAGGTGATGGTGACGAGAACCTTGGTGGGTTTGGAAACGATGTACCAGATCGCTCCTGTGACGACGAGGGCGACGACGGCGAAGATGGTGATGATGATGGTGAGTGAGCGCTTGTAGTTCATGATTATCCTTTGACCAGGCGGGCGGCGGTATAGGATCCGAAGCCGTAGGTGTCCTGCCCGCTGGGAGGTCGAGTGTAGAGGCTGGCTGCAAGTGAGGTGTTGGCTGGTCCGCTGCGTCGTTTGCCGCTGTAGATGTAGATGTGGCCAGGGGTGATCATAATGTCACCGGCCTTGAGGTCGCCCTCGGACTTGGGCTTGAACGTCTTGTACTTGTCCGACTGTTTCAGGTAGGGAAGCTGGACGTCGGTGGTGCCGCGCAGAGGGAACTTCTTATCTGCCCCAGACATACGCATGACGGTGGCGACGTAGACTCCGCAGTCCGTGAAGAAGGCTGTGGTGACTGATTTGTTGTATTTCTGTGAGGCTTTAACGTATTCCGGTTTGGCTGCGTCTTCACCGTGGCGAGCGGCCGTGCTGCGGGGCAGCTTGACTCGCTTATCCCAAGCGAGGTGTTTCGCGGTCTTGAGGATGTCTCCGTCACCTCCGGTTCCGCCGTCGCCGGGATCTTCACAGTCGGTGGTGTAGTCGCCCTTGGCCGCCTTGGTGATGTTCTCGACGTAGTTACGGGTTTCCTCGATCATGTTGATCTTGTTCATGTCATAACCGAGTTCTTTGACCTTGCCGGGGCCAGCGTTGTACGCAGCCAGGGTGAGCTCCACCAGGTTTTTGTCGCCCTTAGCGTGGTCTTTGACGACAGCCCTCAGGTGCTTCATATACCGGCCCTGAGCGGCGATGGCGTCCTTGGGGTTGAACGGATCGCCACCATTGCCGAATTCTTTCCACGTAGCGGGCATGAACTGGGCAAGTCCTTTTGCTCCGACCGGGCTGACGGCTTTCGGGTCCCAGTTCGATTCGGCTTTGAGTTGGGCGGCGATGATGCCGACGGAGAGGCCCGATTCCTTGGCGGCGGCATCTACGTAGTCTTGGTACTCGTCGGGGACGACGACAGCCGAGGAATTGCCGCCGCCCGGTGTACAAGTCGGTTCCTCGGCTGCTGAAGCGTCCTCGCTCGGGGCTGTGAGAAGTCCGAGCACGAGGACGATGAGCAGGATGATCGCCGTAGTGAAGACCACAGCGGCCCCAAGGAGTGTGGGGATCAGCTTACGAACGATCATGCGGGTGAAACCTCCATTTCAGTGGCAGGTGAGGCTACGGACTACTTCTTGGTCCGACGGCTAAAGGCGATCACGCCGAGGCCGGCTGCGGTGAGAACGACTAATCCGCCGATAACGAGACCGATGACTAGTCCATTGGGTGAGCTGGTCGCTGACGAGTCAGGCTGTGAGCCGGAGTCTGTGATGACGGTTCGGTCATCGTCTGATGACTTGGTTGGGGCAGGTTCGCTGCTGTCTGATTCGGACGGTTCGTCGTTGGGTTTGTCTTCGTTGGTCAGTCCGAGGTCATCACCTGGTTGCTGTGGCGTTTCGGTGTCATCGCCGGGACCGGTTGGCAACTCGGGTACGTCGACTGGGTCATTCGGTGCAGGCTTATCGAGGTTGGAATCGTCGGCATTTCCGTCGGCATTGCCTTTGGAGTCAGCGGAGTCTTTGCCTCCATCCGCTTTGTTCTTCCCCTCGTCACCATCGCTGGCATCGTCGTCTGCGTGGCCGCTGTCGGCATTGTCGTTCGGCCCGTCTGCACCTGTGCCTGCGTCGGCTCCGGTGCTGCCAGCGTCGGTTGCCGCGTTGTTGCTATCGCCGGGGTCGTCAGTTGCTGAGTCAGAGTCAGCCGAGGCATTGCCGGGACCGTCGGCAGATGCGGATGCGTCCTGATCGCTACCGTCGGCACCGGCATTACTGGAGGCATTTGCCTGGGTGCTGTCGTTGTCATCGGCCCCGTTCGAGTCAGCCTGCGCAGAGCCACCATTCGCGGATCCCTCTGACGTTCCATCCTCGCCCGAATTGTCATCGGCATCGTCGGCCTGCGAGGCCCCGTCTCGTCCAGCGTTAGAGTTCGCTGTGGCGGTAGCGGTGGAATCCGATGACCCGTCGTCGTCGGTGGTTGCGTTCGAATCGGCAGGATTGTCGCTGACTCCTCCCCCGGTGATGGTGACTCGGCCAGTGACCCAGTTGCCGTCAATATCGAGGACGGTGTACTTAATCGTCACGGAACCGTCGAATGGCGCATACGGGGTGAAGTTGATCTGGCCATCACCCCGAATGGTGAACGTACCGACATCGAGGACGATGAGTCGAGTGGGATTGCCGGTCGTGGGATCGATCAGAGCTAACGATGACTGATCGTAGTGGTCTTCGGGAATCGCTGGGTTGAGGTCAACTGCATCCGAGTTGTCCTTGGGGTATTTGTGGCCGGTCTCTTCCGGGTGTTCCGGATCGCCGGGTTCGGTCGGTGGTTCCTCGCCCGGATCTGCCGGGTCGTATCCGTCCTGGTCAGGAGGATCTGTGGGGTCTGGTTCTTCCCCGTCGGCATCCGCATCAGCCTCGGCGTCATCATCGGTATTCGCCGTCGTATCATTGTCATCGTTGCCGTCGGTAGCAGCACCAGCGTCGGAGTCGGATCCGTTCGTGCTGTCGGCCTCGGCCTCTGATGCCGCGTCGGCTTGCGTGTCTTCTGCCGGTGCGGTTGGGATAGTGGCATCGACGGGGGAATCAGGAGTCTTCGACGGAGCAGGTGCCGTTGGAACTGTCGGGTCGGCGGTCGGGCGACTATCAGGGGAAGCATCCACCGTGGGCGATACAGGTCGCGTCGTCGCTGGTGGCTGAGTCGTGGCTTCGTCAGCGAGGGCCGGTGCGACTCCTGTGGCGGGGATCGCGAGGCCGAGGATCACGGCTGCTGCCGTGGCGCGATGCTTGGGGGTGTGCATTTACTTTCCTTCCGTTTTGGTGAGAGCTGTGATGGACCCGTCGGGGTTGCGAACAATCGCAGGCCCTTTGTCGGTGTAGCCGAGCAAGCGTGCCTGATCGGGTTCGGGGTAAGTGGATGTTACGTCGAAGTAGGTGCGTTGCCCGTTCGCCTCGGTGACAGCGAGGGGACCGAGCGCGGTCGTGAACGGCGTTCCGTTGCCATCGGCGATGAGGCTTCCGTCCGCGAGGTTGACCGCTTTATCACCGATGATGCCGGTGCCCATGGTGCGACCTACTTGCCAGGAATCAGCGCCAGCGATGTCTGACAACGGGAATGCCGAGGTGATCGCGGCGTCGTCGTCGAGATCGTGAACGGTCACTGTGGGCTGACCCTCAACGGTCCATTCGGCGACCGTGACCCCGTGTCCCGATGAGATGTGCCGTGAGAATGTCGCGGAGTCCGTGGGGGCAGGGAGGTCAAGGGTCTTCGCATCAGCCTTGTCGTCAAGGGGGTCGATGACCACCTGGGGACGGGCCGAATCTGCTTGAATCAGCGTCTTGCCGTCGATGGCAGTCGGAATGAATGATGTATCACGAGTGACAGCGACGGGCTTGTCCTCACCAACGATGAGAGCTGAGACCTTGCCGTTCTTGGACACGACCATGGGGGTTGTTCCGGTGATGCGGACCGTATCGTCTTTGGCGATCTTCCATGCCTGCGTATCGCCTTTGGCGGTGATCGCAGTGAGAGACTTCTCTGTGCGAGCAGCTACTGCCGGGACATCACCGGCCATGAACTCCGATGTGTAGCTGATGGACGAATCAAGGCTAGTCTTGCCGAGTTCCTTACCCGAATCGGTATTGATAAGAACCAGTTCGCGGGGATCAGAGGCAACGTAGGCGACTCCTGCGGCGAATGCGGATGCGGCCTCGGCCTTACCTGCTGGAAGACTCCATGCTTCGTTGTCGTATCCGTCGAGCAGGGGCGTCGAGTTCGGAGTCGCGGGAGCGATGGTCGAAGCCCAGACAGGAGCGGAGACCGGCTCGGCCTCGTCGCCATTGCGGACGAGCAGTGGGATCAACACGATGAGAACTACGACGAGGGCGAGGGCAACGACGACGGGGATCCACTTGCGGTCGAGTTTGAATCCAGACCGGGTGGGAGTCGCCGTGGTCTTGCGTTTGGGTGGCGGTGACTTCTTCTTGTTCTTGGACTGGCGGCGAGCTGCCATTGCCGTAGTGACGGAATTGAGGCGATTGGTCAGTGGCGCGAACTTCCGGGGCCGGATGCGTTGACGTTGAAGTGGCTCGCTAGGAGGTTCTGGCGCGGCCTCGACCGTGGCGTCCTCGAAATGTTGAGGTTCGAGAGTACGGGCTTTCAGGCCGGGCAGGTGACTCGTGAGCTCAATTTCGCTCAATTCCCGGTTGGAAAGCGACTGAGCGGCAGCGACGACTCCCTCGAGTGTGGTGCGGTGGGTTCGGAATGACCCTTCTCCGGGAACGATGACGCTGTAGTCGACGTATTTGAACCGGTAGGTGGCACGGGAGGTCTCAGCCTCGTCGTCGTCGAGTTCACGGAACTCGGTTGGGGTGATGACCCACTTGCGAGCATCGAAGCAGTCGGAGTCGTTGGTGTGTACTCGCGCGAGTTCAACGACGGGTGGGTTGGGATGGTAGCGGCGGCGGATGAGACGGATCGCATCGTCGAAGCTCTTGGCCTCAACTTCGGTGTTGGATCTGTCGATGATGGTCACGGCCGCTGTGATCATGAAGGAGCGTACGTGCTCGGTCGAGAGGATGTCGTCTCGCTGTGCCAGCGTGCTCTCCGCCTTATCGTTGCGCATGAATCTCGGCCTCCGCCGTGAGGGGGTTCAATGGTCGTCTTTGGGGATTCTCAGCCTCGGTGGGCAAATGTTTGTCAAGAATCGGTCACGAACGTGACTGTGGCCGTCTTCGCGGGTGGAAGACGGCCACGCACCTGGTTGTCGAGGGCAGCAATCAATGGAGACTGGGGCCGGTCATCGACATAGCCGGTGACGGCGTGCTGGTTCGCATCTGGGTTGCCGCGGTTTTAATTTTGTCGGGGTTAAATCCGCTCCAGGTTTCCTGCGGTGTCTGCACGATCGGTGCTTGCATGAGGCCCCGGTCTTTGAAGTTTTGGAGCTGAACTGCGTTGTCCGGATGGGTGAGGTCCTTCACTGTGAGAGCAGCTTTGGAGATGCCCTGATTCTCGAAGTACCGGAATGTGCCTGTGCACTGAGTGCAGTCGGGCTTGGTCCAGACGGTGATTCCAGTCATGGTGTCGTCCTCCTTATGAGAATTAGTCGTTGGGGTGTTCTTGATCGGGGTTCCAGTCATGGGGGTTCTCCGTGGCATAGGCATCGGTTCGGGGCCGGGTAGCCTCCTGCTCTGCTCCGTCGCGAATGAGTTCTACGACGTCTTCGCTGGTGGTCTCGTTGGCTTTGCGGACCTTGTAGGAGAAATTGTTGACCCACCATCCAGCCCAGGTCAGCGCCTGAGTGTCTGTGATGATTCCGGCCCAGTCATCGACATAGTTCTCGTCGTCGGCGACCATGGCGAGAACGGTGAACCGGTCACGTCTGGCCGAGTCGATGAGTCCGGAAGAAATCATCTTCTCGGTGCCGGTGAGCTCCGGCAGGCCGTGCTCGTCTTCGAACGCAATGGTGTCGAGCATGAGCTGCTTGAGGAACTGTTCTTTGTCGGCTGCGCTGTTCTTCTGGAAGCATCGAGGGCAGTCCATTCCCTTGCCGTCCCGTGCGCGGCTGATGTAGAAGTCAGACTGTGCAGCGGCGGCCCGCTTCGAGGCAGGAATCTTGGAGAGATCGGTCTTAACTGTGTGTCCACACTTGTACTTCATCGGGTAGTGGGTTGGGATTGCCATGATGTCTTCCTTTGGGTTGATTGCATTACTGGTCACGGTTCGGTACCAGTGGATGTTTGTGCTTGTCGACATTTATTAGTGACCAGCAACGGTGCCGGCGACGATCTCTGCGAGCGTGGACATACGGTCACGCTTGTTGGGTAGCGCGTAGACCATCTTTTGCAGGCGCTGCGCCGAGGCGCGGGCATAGATCTGAGTGGTCTCGACGGATTCGTGTCCGAGTAAATCCCGGAGGGCCAAGAGATCAGGGTTGAGTTCGAGGGTTTCGCATCCGAACTTGTGTCGGAGACTGTGTGCATTAAGTTTGGGGACGTGGCCGAGCAGATGCCGGACACGCCGCCCTAGTGAGCGGCCAAGTATGTGACCTGATGGGTTTCGGTCGGACGGGAAAAGGAAGCCTGGACTGAAATGGACGAGGGCTTCTTTCACGATGGGGTGTAGTGGAAGAACTCGGGTCTTGTTGCCCTTGCCAGTCACACGGAGCTGATTGTGTATTTGATCGAAGTCGCTGGTGTGGATTTGGGCAGTCTCGGATGCTCTGAGTCCTTGGTATTCGCCGAGTAAGAGCATCATGACATCTTGGATTCGGGTGCACCGTCTAAGCGCTGAGGTCACTGCCGATTCTGAGCAGGGATTGGGTATGCCTTTCGGCGCGCTGATGGTCGGAAAGTCGTCGGCGAGGTTGTGCTCGGTGTATCTGTGGCGGCGTGCCCATTTGAAAAAGACTGATGCGGAGGACTTCGCGCTCCGTTTGGTCCAGGGGGACGGCCCGATGGATTTCGACAGCCAGGTGAGAATGTCTTTGAGTTCCAAGGAGAGGATGTGTTTGTGGTGCGCGGTCGACCATTGGGCAAGTCGCCGAACATAGTAGGTTCGTGTTTCGACCGTGCCTGGGGAGAGGTAGGCGGCGAGGGTGGTTTCGAACTGTTCGATCAGATCGGTGTGATCGGGAAGCATGTGACCTCACTTTTTTAGGAAGTGAAGATGGTTCTACATGCTTTCAGTACCGACTATACGAGTTGTCTCAAAAGGTCAGACTCCTACGCTGGTTGAAGCTGGCAACTTCCAGTCAACGGGCACGACTGCTGTCCCCCGAAGAGACAATCATGCCTATCGTCACAAGGGGTCCAAAGATCGCCATTCCCCAAACGATGGCAGTCGCGTCGCCGCCAGAGAGAATGACGTACCAGCCCCAGACTGCAGCACCAGCTCCGACCAGAATCAGAAGCTCAGCAGCAATGCCGAGTGCGACGAGGGCAAGAAAGCCGACGATGATGAGGGCCACAATGTCTGAGAAGTTCATGGCTTCCTCCTCCTTCGTTGTTCGTTCTGGTGTTCTAAGTCACTGTAGCTTGAGGTGCTGACACGAGCGCCGGATCACTGTGGGAAGCCGCCGCGCGAGAAGAAGTCTCGGTCCGGGTATGGAGCGCATTCGAGGCCACGGTCGAATAGTGCTGCCCGGACAGGCCCACGTGCAGATTTCGGTCCAGAGACTTCGATGTCTACTTTCTCGACGTACCTGCCCTCGTGGGTTCCTGCGACATGCTGTCCGGAGCGGTCGTGTCGTGTGAAGGAGAGTTCGTGAGTGTCAATACCTGCGTGGCTGAGCATCATTTTGACGCCGCGAACGCTGAGATGCTTGCTCATCGGTCGGCACCCCCAGAGGCCAACTCCACGAGACTCAGAGCCGAGGCCAGAGCAAGAATCTGCCCTCCGCTGATAGTCAGTCGATCAAGCACGAGTGAATCGCTTAACCCGGAGGTCGGAGGTTCAAATCCTCCCCCCGCCACGAAAGTGGCAGAATCCCCAGTCAGTTCTTCTGGCTGGGGATCCTTCGCATTCACCTACCTTCGCGGCCGCCCCCGGGGCCATGCTTGAAGTGACGCTTATCGACACTCGGTGGCCGACGAGGCGCTGCTGCGCTCCGAGTGTGTCGAGTTCCACCAAAGCCGGGTCGACAGGGACACCCAACGAAGCTCAAAAAGTGAACTCCAGCTAAGGCAAGGTTATGCTTACCTTATGACTCTTTCGTCCCGCAGCACGCGCGCCGTGGCCGCAACCGCATTGTCCGTTCTCCTGCTCACCAGCGCCTGCACCGCCGGCACCGACAACGACAAGGATGAGGGCACCGGCAAGAAGGACGTCGCCACCGGCGGCAAAGCTTTCGCCACGGCAGACAAGGAAACTGCCGAACTGGGAAGCGACGCCGAGCCCGGAGCATTCCCACGCACGGTGAGACATGCCAATGGCACCACCGAGATCGCAGAGCGACCCGAACGCGTCGTCGTCCTCGACACCGGTGAGCTCGACGATGTCCTATCTTTGGGCATCACGCCCGTCGGCATGGTCACAACAGAGGGGGCACACGCAGTGCCCTCCTACCTTGCTGATCAGGTCAAAGACGTCGAAACGGTGGGAACGATCAACGAACTCAACCTGGAAGTGATTGCCGAACTCGACCCAGACCTGATTCTCGGCAGCCAGCTGCGCGCCGACGCTCTCTACGACGAACTCGATTCGATCGCACCGACCGTATTCTCGATTCGCCCGGGATTCCCGTGGAAGGAGAACTTCGCACTCGTCGGCGAAGCACTTGGTATGGAGAATGAAGCCACCGACGTGCTCAACGACTACACGAGAGCCACCCACGATCTCGATGACGCGGTCGATGGAAACCCGACGATCTCGCTCGTGCGCTTCATGCCCGAGAGACTGCGACTCTACGGCAACAAATCCCTGATCGGTGTCATCCTCGACGATGCCGGGCTCGCTCGCCCCCAAGCACAGGACATTGCTGAACTCGCGCTGGAGATCTCTCCGGAGAACCTCGACCAGGCGGGTGGCGACTACGTCTTCTACACCAGTTATGGCGACCCCGAGGCAACCGGCGAGACCACGGCGCTTTCCGGCAGCCAGTGGACAGGTCTGCCGGCCGTCGAAAACGACAGAGCCTTCCGTGTCAAAGACGACGTCTGGTTCCTCGGATTAGGCCCCATCGGAGCCGGGCAGATCGTCGATGACCTCGACGGCTACCTGACTGACTGAACGAGCAGAACGGCTTCTCCCCCGCCACGCTGCCCGTATTCTGACCGCCGACACACGAGTCAGGCCCCCTGGGATCCGATCGGATCCCAGGGGGCCTGACTCATTCAGCGTCGACCGTGGCGGGCCTCAGCTGTCTCCGCCCTCATCGGCAGGGGCACTGGCCGGAGCCGAGGCTCCGTCCTTTGTACCGTCCTCGGCCAGGGACGGATCGGCTGCCACCGCATCCTCAATCGCATTCTTGAGACGATCCTGAGCCTTTCCGTACTTCTCGAAATCGCCCTCCTTGAGGGCTGCGTCGGAGTCCTCCATCGCCTTCTTGGCTTCTTCCAGCGCCTCGTTGAGGTTCTGGTCAGCAGGCTTGGCACCGGAGTCGCCACCGCTGCTCGATCCACCCGATTCGCCGGATCCGCTGTCCTCGGTACCGGCGTCTCCTGCCTGTGCACCGGAGTCGCCACCGAAGACCTGGTCGAGAGCCTCATCCAGGGTCGGAGCGAATCCGATGTCCTCGCCGAAGGCCACCAGCACGTGCTGGAGCAGCGGGTAGGACGTGTCACCGGCGGAGCGGACGTAGACAGGCTGGACGTAGAGCAGACCGCCACCGACGGGCAGCGTCAGCAGGTTGCCGTTCTGAACTTCAGACTCACCCTGACGCAGCAGGTTCAGGCTGCGCTGCACATCCGGGGCAGTGTTGAAGTTGTTCTGCGCCTGACCTGGACCGGGCACCGTCGTGTTACGTGGAAGCTGCAGAAGCCTGAGCTTGCCGTAGCCGTCTGCCACCTCTCCCTTGGAATTGCCGGCATCAGCATCCGCAGACAGGAAGCCGGTCAAGTTGTTCCGTGCCGTTCCTTCTGAGGAGCGCGCAGGAATGTAGGAGCTCGTCAGCGAGAACGACGGAGTCTTCTGACCCGGCATCTGCAGAGTCATGTAGAACGGAGGCTGCGTCAGACCACTGCTGGTCTTCTTCGTCGGATCCGTCGGCAGCGTCCAGAAGTCCTGACCGGTGTAGAACTCGCTGGCCGAGGTCACATGGTACTTCGTCAGCAGGTCACGCTGAACCTTGAACAGGTCCTCCGGATACCGCACGTGGCTCATCAGGTCACCCGACATTTCAGACGACGGTTTGATGAGGTCCGGGAAGATCTTCATCCACGTTTTGAGGACGGGATCTTCCTTGTCCCACTGGAACATGTCGACCGTGCCGTCATAGGCATCGACCGTGATCTTGACCGAGTTGCGGATGTAGTTGACCTCTTCATCCGGAAGCGTGGACACAGCGTTGGGCGCAGTTGCCGTCACCGAATCCTCGGTCGCTTCCTGCAGCGGCTGAGGCGTCGAATACGGGTAGTCCTTTGCCGTGGTGTAGCCGTCGAGGATCCACTTGATCTTGCCGTCGACGACAGCGGGGTACGGATCCCCGTCGATCTTGAGGAACGGGGCAAGCTTCTGCACGCGCTCACGTGGGTGGCGCTCGTACAGGATCTGCGACTCATCGTTGACTGCATCGGAGAGCAGAATCTGCTCGTCCTGATACTTCAGCGCGTAGGCCAGACGGTTGAAGAGGTTGCCCAAAGTCGGACCGCCGTCGCCGGTGAACGTGTTGTTCACCTGGCCCGAACCGCTTTCCTCATCGGAGGGGTAATCAAGCTCCCGTGGTGTCGCGCCCTTCTCGCCGCCGACGATCGAGTAGTCCGGTGAGCTCTCACCGAAATACACGCGCGGCTCATATTCGGGGAACTCCCCCTTAGGTGGAATGTCGGACTCCATGAACAACGGCTCACCATCAGGGCTGCGCTGATTGCCGTTGGCGGCAACGACACCAAACCCGTGGGTGTAGACGATCGCACGGTTGTACCAGCTCTGGTTATTCACCGAGTCCGGGGCCAACTCGCGGACTGCGATCACAGTGTCGCGCATATCGCCGTCGATCTCGTAGCGATCGACGTCGAGCTGCTCTGGGAAGGAGTAGTAGGGCCTGACTTGCTGCAGCTGGCGGAACGTGTCCGAGACCAGGTTCGGGTCGAGAAGACGGATCGACGCAGCTGTCTCAGCATCTGCACGCAGAGCGCCCTTCTCACCGCTGGTGCTCGGCTCATACGGAGTCACGTCGATGTCGTCGAAGTCGAAGCCATCACGAGTCGCATCGATGTTGTGCTGAATGTACTCGGATTCCAAGCTCTGCTGAGAAGGGCTGACCTGGAACTGCTGGACCATCGCGGGATAGGCGATGATCGAGATGCCGCCGAGGACGATGAGCGTCGCGGTCGCAATCAATGAGATCCGCCAGTTGCCCTTCCACGCCGTATAGACGAACAGGAACGCCACCAGCACCGCTGCTATCGCTACGATGGCCATGGCCGGCAGCGCCGCCCTGTCATCGGTGTAGGTCACACCGGGAACGATGCCGCCGGTTGCCGTCAGTCGTTCGTACCTGGCCAGCCACAGACGGCCCGCCTGAACGAGGACCAGAACGCCGACGGTGATTCCCAGCTGCCACTGGGCCGTCTTCGTCAGGATGACACCCTTCTGCTCGCCTGGACGGATGCCGCCGAAGAGATAATGCCCGACGAGTGCGGCGATGAGCGACAGCAGAACGGCCATCCCCACTTGATCTCCGATCAGCCGCAGACCGGGCAGAACGAAGACGAAGAACGACTTGTCCATGCCGAACTGGGCGTCCTGCGAACCGAAGGAGGTCGAGTTCATCCACTGAAGAACGGTGTTCCAGTGCGAAGAGGCGGTGATTCCGCTGAGCACGCCGACGACCGCTGGGATGGCGAGTGTCGCGACTCTGCGCAGCGGTTCGATGGCTTCACGGTACCGATCGAGGTTCTCCTGGCGCGGAGTAGTCGGCGCGTACACCGGGCGATTGCGGAAGGCCAGGTGCAGGCTCAGCCACACTGGGACCGCCATGACCACGAATCCGGCCACGAATGTCAGTCCGCGGGTGACCCACATGGTGCGGAACACCTGAGAGGCATCAATCTGTTTGAACCACAGGACTTCGGTGTACACCTGCGTGAATGAGATGAAAGCAACGAGCAGGATCGCCACTGACACGAGAGTGAGCAATAGGGGCGAACGTCTGGGCCGGTTCGTCGGCATTCGTGCGGAGGTGGGTGAGGACGGAGAGCTCACTACTGCCCTTTCTCGTTGTTGTCGGCGCCGCCAGCAGAACACTTCTTGAGATCCGAAGTGTCTCCGGCTGCGTACTGCTCCACGGCATTCTGCGCATCATCGAGCGTGTCGATGCGCGCCACCGTGATCTTGGACTGATCGGCAGCCTCGATGACCTCTGCACAGTTGTCTGCGGGCGAGAGGAAGAGCTTCGCCCCCTTTGCAGTCGAGGCCGCTACCTTCTGTCGAGCCCCACCGATGGGGCCCACATTTCCTGCAGGATCGATCTCGCCGGTTCCTGCCACATGCTTTCCTCCGGTCATAGCACCGGGTGTGAGTTCGTCGACGATCGCCAAAGCGAACATGGTGCCCGCGGAGGGGCCGCCGATGCCTTCGACGTTGAAGGCCACATCGACGGGGAACTCAAAGTCCTGTTTCATGCTGATACCGATGGCTTTGCGCCCGTCGATCGTCTCTGGTTTCAGCGCGACGTCGACTTTCTTCCCACCGCGTTCGACAACAAGGTCGACGGAGTCGGAGGACTGAACCGTCTCACTCATCACCTGTGCAGCTGCCGGATCGGGATCCAATTTCTTCCCGTTTACGGAAATGATCCGATCGCCCTTGCGCAGTTCCGCCTCGGCGGGCGAATCGGGAACCACATCACCGACGAGAAGGTGGACCTTATACGGTTTGTCGAGCTGTCCCATTGCTGCGGCAACGGCCACATCCTGACTGGATGACATCTCCACCGCATTGGAAGCGGCCACATCTTCCCGCGTCGTATCGAGAGGGTAGTAGGCCTCGGTGGGGATGACCGTCTCCTTGCCGTGGAGCAGAGCGCCCAGCGCCTGCGAAGCATAGGTATCCCGGCCCGGACCGCCGCTCACAGCCACTGTCAGCATATCGATGCGGCCGCTGGTCGGGTAGGTAGTGGCACCGGAGACGTCGATCATGGGTTTGTCCTGATAGTCGCCGAGGGTGTTGAACACCGGCCCAGGCAACTGCAGCATGTATGGCACCGGCAGCAAAACCGCAAGAGCGATGAGGATGTATGTCATGACCCCTGAAGTCGTGGTCAGACGTGGAGCGCGTCGTCGAGTGTCGCCACGCGTCGGTGCTGCGGGCACCGGCACGGCCCGAGGGGCATTAGCTGTCATGTGATCCTTTCGCTGCACCGCCCAACCAGTCTAGTTGAAACCTGACCGTGAGTTTCACAGACTCCTTTCGCCCGGTGCGAACATCATCCGAAACCTCCCGGAATTGGGAAGCTTCCCACATGCGGAACCGTTAACGTATAAGACAAACCGATCCTTGGGGGCTTTGAGAAAAATGAGCGATGACAACAACAACGAGCAGAATCCGTTCGAGCAGATCTTCGGAATGCTGTTCGGAGCGAACGGTCCCGGCTCCGGTCAGGGCGATGACAAGGACGGAAATCCCGGTCCGCAGGGCTTCCAGATCGACCCGGCGATGATGTCGACCATCATGAATCAGATGCAGGGTCTCTTCGGACAGGGCGCCGATCCCCAGGCGCAGGCGACGTCGATCGCGCAGAAGGCCGTTCCGAGCCCTGACCCTGCGGTGGGTCAGGAATCTGTCAAAGCGACCACAGATGCCTTCCGACTTGCCGAACTGTGGCTCGCCGAGGCAACCGAATTCTCCGTGGCCAATCGATCAGCACGTACGCTGACCCGCGCGGAGTGGGTCAGCGAGACCATGCCCGGGTGGCAGAAATTCGTTCTCCCGATCAAAGAGAACATGTCGACTGCCCTGACAGAGACCCTTGAGACTCAGGTGCCGGCAGAGATGAAGGGCATCCTCGCCGGCGCCTCGTCGATGTTCGGCTCGATGAGCGATTCGATGTTCGCCATGCAGATCGGTCAGGCAGTGGGTGCGTTGTCGGAGAGCGTTCTCACCGGTACCGAGGTGGGACTGCCCCTGCTGCCTCATGACAGCGCAGTGCTCGTTGAGACCAACGTGGAGAAGTTCGCCTCCGAGATCGACGTCGACGCCTCGGAAGTCAGAATCTACCTGGCCGCCCAGGAGCTCGCGCATCTCGCGCTGTTCGAACGAGCTCCCTGGCTCAGCGCACAGGTCGAAACGGCGCTGACCCGCTATGCGCAGGGCTTGAAGGTCGACACTTCACAGATTGAGGACATGGCCTCGCAGGTCGATCCGTCCAACATCTCCGACCTCAGCGACAATATTCGTCAGGGCCTGTTCAATCCTCCGACCACCGAGGATCAGAAGAAGGCACTGACGAATCTGGAGAACCTCCTCGCAGTCATCGCAGGCTGGGTCGACGTGGTCGTCTATTCCGCCTGTGGGCATCTTCCCGGACGCGATCAGATCCGTGAAGCCCTGCGTCGCCGCCGAGCCACGGCAGGCCCTGCCGAGAAGACTTTCTCAACCTTGGTCGGCTTGGAGTTCAATCCACGTCGCCTGCGCGACGCTGCGGCTCTGTTCGGATATCTCGAGACACAGGGAGGCACCGAGGCCCGAGACAAGGTGTTCTCCCACCCCGACCTGCTGCCGACAACACAGGACCTCGACGACCCGTTGGGCTACTCCGAACGTCGGCACGCCGAATGGACCAGCGAATCCACCCTTGACGAAGCACTGAGCCGAATTCTGGACGAAGGCATTGAAGGAACCGAGTCCGGCAAAGAATCGGAGCCGCAGAACGATGCCGGCTCGGATACCGACGCGTCGGATGCCGATTCAGATTCCGACGGTGGATCAGACGACGGCGATGAGACCGGCGGTCGCAGCGAGAACTGAATGATTCATCTCGACACAGCTCGCTCCGAGGTCCGCGCCACATCAACGCCGACTGATTTCGCGGGCAACTTCGAACGCCTGTTCTCAGCCGTCGGTGACGCAGCACTGCGACGTGGGGCCGGCGCTGAGCATGTCACTGCCAGCTGCCTCGTCTTCGACCCCGACTCCGAGGCCGTGCTTCTCAACCACCACCGCAAGGCTGGACTCTGGGGTCAGTTCGGTGGGCACCTCGAAGCCGAGGACGACAGTCTGCGCTCCGCGGCACACAGAGAGGCCATGGAGGAGAGTGGGCTGAGCCGGCTGACCTGGTTCTCGCCCGCCCCGATCGATCTCCATGTGCATGATCTCTCGGCTTCGTTCGGCGCTTGCGAACGTCATTTCGACGTTGTATTCGCCGCAGTCGCTTCCGTGCACCAGGTCCCTGTCGTCTCCGACGAGTCCCTTGCGGTGAAGTGGTTCCCGCTCAGCGCGCTGCCATCCTCACTCATGCCCGATCTCGTCGTTCGACTGCCGAAGCTGTACCGGGCAGGGGTGGCATCCCAGCAGGTCAGCGTCCGCCACCCCGGCTGAACTGCTCCCCCGCACTGAAGCCCTCAAGATAGAGCTTCGCGTCCGCCTGCCTGGGGTGTCTGTCCGCCAGCTCGTGGAATGCCCTGGAATGCGGGCCAATCTGCAGATGGGCAAGTTCATGGACGATGACTGTCTCCAACACCCAACGAGGCACTGTCTGCAGACGGTGGGAAACCCTGATGTCGCCTGACGACGTCGTCGTCGATGCCCATCGACTGATGTTCTGATTCGTCACCCACCTGATCGACTGCGGTCGCAGACGACCGTCGAAATAGCGCTGGCTCATCTCATCCGCCAGATCGATGAGGTCGGCCGCCGATGAATGGTCTCTGGCGGCAAGCCGATTGAAGAGATCGGTCAACGACCGAATGTTGTGCTCCACGCTGTATCTCACAGGCGTGCTGATAACGTACGTATCCACTTCCTTCGAGACCGAGATGGTCTTCTTCCGGCGTGCCGAACGGCGCACTTCGATCTCTCCGCGGGCAATTGCCCGCAGCACGTCCTCTTCGGTCCATCGCTGTTGAGCTGCCACAGACCCATCATAGGAAATTCAACGTCCATTATTTTTTTCGTCTCTAGTTGTGAGTTTCCTGAGTATCGATATTCTGCACCTCCTGCCGGGCTGTCCACAGGCCGAATTGCCCGCTGTGGGCTCCAGGTGCGGAAGTGACCTACGCTTTCACTCTCCGCGGAGCAATTTCCCCAATTATTCAAGGCACCTTTTCTCCACAGCTCATGGCGAGATATCCACAGGTTATCCACACACTGTTGACTCGCCTGTGCATGAACCGACATTGACGGGGCGGCAGATGCAGAATAGGTTCTATGATTGACCCCGGAAAACCCGGAGATGCGTGCGGAAGGGGAAGCTGCACGAGTTTCCGCGAGCGCCTGGGGCACAAAGCGGTTGAGGGCACGTCGGAATGCATTTTCCGGCCTGCCCTCAACTGTTTTCCACAGGGTTTTCCACAGTTCCATCTCGGCCATGGCGGATGTCGTCCACCTTCACTACTGTGGAAGTTCGAGGCGTTCGAGGCGAGGTGGAGACATGTTCCGAATTTTTCCCAGTGTGCCGATCACATGGCGTTCACCATCGTGTGTGCAGTTCGGCGTCGATGATCCTGTCCTCATCGACGGTCTCCTGCCCGCAGATGTCGCTCTCGTCGAGGAGCTGCGGATGGGTGTCGGTTCAGCCCAGTACTACTCTCGAGCTCAGGATCTCGGTGCCGACCTGGGCCGGGCGAGCTCGCTGATCACATTGCTCGATGAAGCCGGCGTCATGGTTCCCGACGATGCCGATGCCGTGATGATGACGAAGAGTTCGCCGCTGTTGGCGACTGCGCAGATCTTCGCCCTCTCACCTGATCGCGTATCGAGGGTCCTCGGAGATTCGCCGATTCTGGTGGTGGGGCCGTTGAGAGCCGTCACAGAACAGTATCTCTCAGCCTCCGGTTTCGCCATCGCTGAACAGCATCGCGTCGAAGACCTCGATCTGCTGTCCTCACCGCTGGTGATCACAACTTCGTACCTCGTCCCAGACATTCACACTGCCACTTGGCTCACGGATCGTGAGGTCCCGCATTGCCAGGTTGTGATCGGGGAATACTCTCTCGAGATCAGCGGTCTCATCCGGCCCGGGACGACGCCGTGCGCCGCGTGTGAGTGCCTGCGGAGGAAAGACGCCGATGATTCCTGGCTGGATCAGTACCCCCACGTTCGAGCCCTCCCAGACCGCGAGAGTCTCAGCGATCCCTTGTCGCGTGGGCTGGGCGCGCTCAACGCCGTCCAGATCCTCAGACGATCTCTGCTGCGCCCAGACACACAGCCGGTGCGCAGAAGCGTCTCACTGGCCACAGGTATCGGCACAGACGAGGCTCTGACGTTCCATCCTCGCTGCCAGTGCCGCGTTTCCGTCCCCCACTTCGACCTAGTCGACGAGCAGGCTCAGTAACCCTGACCCATAGAGTTCGAGTTTGGTGGCGCCGACTCCAGGGATCTTCGCCAACGATGTCATGTCCTGCGGTCTGATCTCTGCGATCGCGGAGATCGATGCGTCGGTGAGGACGAGATAGGGAGGCAGCCCCTGTTCCAAGCCGACACGGGCCCGCCATCGGCGCAGTCGGTCGAGGAGTTCGAGGTCGATGTCGGCAGGACAGTTCGCACACCTGGACAGGGCTCGGTCGACCTGGGATACGAGCACCTTGCCACACGATCTGCAGCGATTCATCGCCACCGAGGCTGCAGTCCGACGGCCCTGACCCACGGTTTGATCGACTCGCCCGAGTTCGCTGAGGAATCGGGACGGCTTACGTGGTCGCTGCTTGGAGTCATGGCGTGACTGTGACCAGCTCAAGCTGAGGTCACGGCCGGCACGCGTCAGCGCCACATAGAACAGGCGCCGCTCCTCAGCGACCGTTCGCGGCGTCTGGGCGTAACTGATGGGCAACAGGCCCTCACTGAGCCCGACGAGGTGCACACTGTCCCATTCAAGACCTTTGGCCGCGTGAAATGAGGCCAGGGTGACACCCTCGATGTCAGGGGCGAATTGGTGTTCGGCTCGATCGCTGAGATCTGCGAGAAACGTTTCCAGTGGCACCGGCAGTTCAGATCCTGACTGATGGGTCTCCGCGAGATCGACCAAGGCCTTCAGAGATTCCCATTTCTGTCTGCTTGCCCCTGCCGCAGGTGGTTTGCTCGAGTATCCCAGGGACACCAGCACCTCGGCGACGACTTCCGGTAGGGGCCTGCCGCTCGAGGTGGCGCGGGCCGCTTTCAGCATGAGGACGGCCTCTTTGACCTCCTTGCGCGCGAAGTACCTCTCCCCGCCTCGCAGAACGTAGGGGATTCCGGCCGCCGCCAGAGCCTGCTCATAAGCGGGACTCTGTCCATTCGTGCGGAACAGGACCGCGATGTTTCGCGCTCGGCGCCCGGCATTGATCTCGGCAGAGATGGCCTTGACGACCCCAGCGGCCTCAGCGTCATCGGTCGGATATTCGGTCATTGCCGGCTGCTGTCCCTCGGGATTGTCTGTGCGCAGGGTCAGCGCCGAGCGGGATGTGTGCCGAAGCAGGTTGTTCGCCGTCGACACAATCGCCTTCGTCGACCGATAGTTGCGGACCAACTGGATCGTCGTCGACGTCGGCAGTGAGGCGCCGAGAGTCCTCAGCAGTGAAGAATCTGCTCCGGCGAACGAATAGATCGTCTGGGCCGGGTCACCGACTACGCAGAGGTTGTCTCGTGGCCCCAGCCAACGCGAGAGGACATCATATTGGAGGGGTGAGACGTCTTGGAACTCGTCGACGACGAAGTGTCGGTACTGATCACGAATGTCTGCTGCGATGGCCGGGTATTCTGCGAGCATTCCGTCCAGAACAAGCAGAACATCTTCGAAGTCCATCAACCGGCCGCGTGTCTTCGCTTCGCTGTATGCCTCGAAGATGCGCACCATGTCTTCGACACCAAATTGTCCGGGAAGATCGCGTGCGGCGGCTTGGGTGGCATAGTCATCGACACCGAGGAGGGATGCGGCAGCGAACTCGAGTTCAGAGGCCACATCTCGATTCAGTTCCCGGCTGGTCTCGATCCCCATGCTCTGCAGCACTGAACCGAGGATCCCCGCCTTATTGTCAATGATTCGGGGGAAGTCGCCGGTCGCAAATCGATCCCAGAAGAAGCGCAACTGGCGAAGAGCTGCTGAGTGAAAGGTTCGTGCCTGGACTGCGGGAACCCCGAGGTCGCGCAGACGAGACCGCATCTCTCCTGCTGCCTTGGCGGTGAAGGTCAGAGCCAGAACGTGGTTGGGAGGGAACACATCGGTGGCGATGCCGTAGGCGATGCGATGGGTCATGGCACGGGTCTTGCCCGTCCCGGCTCCGGCCAGGACGATCACTGGTGTGGAGAACTGGGTGGCGACCTCTTTCTGCTCCTCGTCGAGAGCGTCGAGGAGCGCTGTAGCCTGAGCGTTCAAATGTTGTCCAACCAGCTGTAGAGGAGCTGCCCTGCGATCGAGACGAGTCCAGGCGCCCTGACCGTGCCGCGTTCGATGGCTGCGCGCAGCTCCTCACGTGTGAACCAGGTCAAGGTGGCGATCTCAGCCTCGTCGGCAGCGAATTCGAGGCTCGGAGCTTCAGCTGAGAAGCCGAGCATGAGGGAGCACGGGAACGGCCAAGGTTGGGATCCGAGGTACTTCGGGTCCACAACTTCGACGTGGGCCTCCTCGAACACCTCACGGATGACTGCGTGTTCCAAGGTCTCACCGGGTTCGACGAATCCGGCCAGTAGGGAGTAGCGGTCGACTTCCCACGCCGCATTGTTTCCCAGCAGCACTCTTTCGACACCGGCCGCGTCCGTGTTGATGATGAGGACGATCACGGCCGGGTCGGTGCGAGGGAAGTGTTCGCTGCCGTTGTCTGGGTCTGTTCTGACCCAGCCGCCCAGGGTGGGACGTGTCGGCTGCCCCGTCCGGGGCGAGAACTGGTGGGCTCTGTGCCAATTCCCCAGGCCCACGATCTCGCATGCCACGGACACTTGCACGTCATCGAGGGTCTCGGCAAGCTGACGCAGCGGCATCCACACAGGCTCAGCGCTGTCGATGCCCTCCCCCGGAGCGGTCAGCAGATCAGTGGCGTCGCGGGCACGAGAAGTCGCCAGCCAGGTGTCCAGTTGGCTGCGACCGGAATCATCAAGGGAGACCCCGATGTACCGGTTTCCTTCATCGTCGCGGCCGAGGTAGATCTCTGTCTGCTCCTCCGGAACCATTACGGGATCAGTGATGAACAGGCCCCCGGCCGCCACGAGGAGTGACCCACGATGTTCGAACACGGGTTTTGCTCCGCTGGCCCACAGCTCCTGCAGGTCACCGTCCTGACCACGAGAGAGATGGTCTCGATCGATCCCATGGCGGGCCAGACTGATCGGCTTCACGAGTGGCAGTGGCTTCATGCCCTCCACGATAACTCAGGGCCATGACGCAGGAAGTGTGGGTGCTGACACGCTCAACAGCCGAATCTCCGGTCTCCGGCCGCGCCAGACGGTAGATTGGGGAGGGTGAATACCAAGGCGCTCAAGTTGGCAGCTGTAGCGGCAACGATGCTCGAAGACTTTACCCCGACGCAGTGGGTCCCCCTGCCGTCACTGGGGTTGGGAGTCAGAGTGCTGCTTGACGATGGTCAGCAGCAGTTGGTTGCGACGGCACAGACGAGTCTCGATCGATCCGCAGACACGGGTTCGGCCGCTGAAGCTGCTCGAATCTACGACACGATGTACCCGCATGCCGGATTCACCTGGCCCCATCTGCGCGCCATCATCGAGGTTGAGGCCGACTACTTCGATACTTCTGCACCCATCACGGTGACCCTCATCGAACCCTTGCCCGGTGCTCCCGTAGGCGATCAGGCCATTGCTGACATCGCGCGGGCGAGCTCATTGGCACAGGCCCTGGCCACCCTGCATTCGGCGGCTCCGGAATCGATCTCCGAGGCAGGGTTCCCCGTCGAAGACCCGTCTCGTTTCCAGTTTCAGATCTTGGAGCGACTTGATCAGGCCGCAGCCACGGGCCGGGTGCCAGCGGATCTGCTCCAGCATTGGGAAGAGGAGTTCGAGAGGGTCTCCCTGTGGCGCTTCCTCGCCACACCCATCCACGGAGCGATCGACGAGACGAGCGTCTACACCGATCAGGAGCGGGTGCTCGCGCTGTCGGGAATCGAACGTCTGCGGGTCTCCGATCCTGCCATCGATCTGGCCGCAGCCTCTGCGCTCATCGACCCTGCCGCTGTCTCGACCTTCTTCAGTGAGTACAGAAACTCACGTCCCCGCGCCGACGAACATGTGATCACTCGTGCCGAACTCTTGGCCGAGTTCGCCGTCCTCGACTGGCTCCTCGAAGCAGTGGATTCCGGCGATGAGGAGGCAGTACAGGACGCAGGTGAACTGCTGTCCTCGTTCAATGACGTCCTCTTCGCGAAGGACGCTGCAGCCCCCAACGCCGTTTCCCCCGGTCCGGCGGCCGAAAGCTCCGACCACGGTTCAGCTCCAGAAGCGAATGTGCTGCCGGAAGAGAGCGAGTCGGAGCCGGAGAGCAAGCCGCAGTCCGATGCGGGGCTGGAGACCGAGAACGTCATCGACGAGGAGCCTGAACCGGACGACGTTCAAACAGATGACGCTGAACCCGATGACACTGAACCAGACGACGGAGTTCACCGCCCCTGATCCGGACCTGATCCTGAGCTGAGGACCGGATCCGTTCGCCGCCTCAGACTGTTTCACCGCCTCATGTGCTGTCGTTGTCCTCCAGCCATGCAATGATCTCGGCTTCCTCCGGAAGCTGAGTGAACTTCACAATGTCGTCGCTGCCGACGAAGTAGAAGGTTCCCGTCACCTCGGTGATTTCGGGATGGACCCGTTGGATGGCGAAACGGTAGAGAGCCAGCTGCCATTTCATCACCTCAAGCGTCTTCTCATCCGGCTGTTTCGAGGTCTTCCAGTCGACGACTTCAGCATGATCGCCGGTGATGAAGACCGCATCGATCTTCCCGGGGACCCTGAATCGGCCGAGGACCAGTTCGAATGACATTTCGATGTGGTCGGCATGCCTGCTCGCGAACTCGGAGTCGATGAACGTCTGCTGCAGACGCTCAATCGTGGTTTTGTCGATGGCCTGCACCTGCTGTTCGTCGTCGATGTCGATGCTCGCCTGCCCGAAATGCTGCTCGACCCAGGAGTGGAAGGTGGTCCCGATCTCTGCGGCTCGGCTCGGCGGATTCGGGATCGGACGCAGGGTCTGGGTGATGAACTGCTGTGGGTCTCTGCGCCACGAGACTAGAGCAGTTGCTGACAGTCGATCCGGGACGCTTCCGGTGCTTGCTGTGCCTGGGCGGCTGCTGATCCGCAGCGCCTGTCGCGCATATTCGCCCACGAGTCCCGGGCGCTGGGCCAGTTCGTCAAGACCGGTTGGTGCAGCGGAGGTGACCCATTCGGCCGCTCGTCGGGCCGTGGACACACGTTCTGTTCGCGGCACGGGCCAGATGCTTGTCTCGATACGGTCTTCCGCAGATTCTTCGGCAGGTTCCGGCATCTCGACGTCGCGCTGCAGCACTTCGATCGCTTCGGTCAGGAACGGGGACGGCTCGTCGGGGTTGGCTCTGGCACCCATCAGCTCTGCACCCAACCACAGATGGTGCTTGGCCCGGGTGAATGCGACGTAGGCGAGGCGGCGTTCTTCTTCCTCGTGTGCGTCCGCGATGGCTGGTTTGATGAATTCGTTGACCCATTCGTCGAGTGCCTTCTTCGTATCGAAGTCGGCGGTGCGAAGATCATAGTCAACCAGATGGGCGCGGTCTCCTCGCAGCGGATACGGCAGAGCGGTTCTGTCCATCCACCCCTCTTTGTCACGCGGTTCCGTCGGGAAGTCCTTGACCACCAGTGACGGCACAGCGACTGCATCGAATTCGAGGCCCTTCGAGGCGTGCACTGTCATGATGTCGATCGCGTCGGAGGCAGAATTCGGTTCGGCCACGCTCAGCGAATCCTTCGCCTCCATCAACGTCAGCCACTCCAGGAAACCCGGCACTGATGGCTGGTCATCGGTGGCCGAATACTGGCTTGCTGCTGACAGGAAGGAATCGATCGCTGAGCGATGAAGATTGCGCAGCGAATCACTCAGCCCCCAGATGTCGGAATCGACTCCGGTCTCCGTCATCGCGGTGCGGATGATCGAGGCGATGGTGCCGGAACCGGAACGGACATGACGCAATGCTCGTGCCAGCTTCACCAGCCGTTCCAGTGCCATCGAGCTCAGACCCGAAGTGCGGAAGCTATTCACCATGGAGCGTGCGCCCGCGATATTCGCCGAACCTGCAAGTGCCTCGGAGAGATCGACGAGTTCGTCAAGGCCTTCGACGATCGTGGGCTGATCGATGGCCTCCGGCACGATTCCCGTGCTGTCAGGGTCCTCTCCCAGGAACTCGGTCAGTCGCAGATCGTTCTGCTTCCGGGTGAATGTCTGCAAAGCGGCGATGTCTGTGGCGCCGAGGCCCAGCAGACGTCCGCTGATCAGCCTCATCAGACTGTCGCCGGCCATCGGGTCGACGGCGGCAGTGAGGACTGCCCGCAGATCGGCGACGAAAGGATCGCTCAAGAGACCTGAAGAGCCATGCACATGCACGGCGTGGCCCGCAGCCTCCAGCGCCGCGGCAACGGGCGCAAAATGGGCACGTTTGCGGCACAGGACCGCTGTCGACGATCCTGCGGGCAGTGTGGCCACCCATTCTGTCAGCGACCGGAGTCCGACGGTGAGGAAGTCGGGATCATGCGCTCCCGAGCTGATGTCGATGGCCACGTCACCGTCTCCTGCACCTGTGCGAGCAGTCAGCGGTTTTTCCCGGCTCCCGGCTAGTCCGTCCGCTGTCCGGTTGGCGACCTTCAGGATCGTGTGGTCATTGCGCCAGCTGGTGCTCAGTGTCAACGGCGCTACGTTTGAGAAATCCGCTGAGAAGCGGATCATGTTGTCAGCGCTGGCACCGCGCCAACCGTAGATGGCCTGCCTGGGATCTCCCACCGCTGTCACTGCGGTGGAATGGAACAGATCGCGCAGCAGTTTCAGCTGGGCGACCGAGGTGTCTTGGAACTCATCGAGGAGAACGATTGACCATCGCCGCTGTTCGGCACTGCGAGCGGCCGGCACTTCGTCGAGGATGCGTTGCGCGAACCGAACCTGGTCCGAGAAGTCCATGGCCAAGTTGCGACGTTTGGCGCTCATGTATTCGCCGGCCAGTTTCGCTGTCTTGATCTTTGCCTCGAGCTTTGCCCTGCGACCGTTGGGGTCAACGGGTTTGCCCTTGCTTGAGACCAGTGCCTGCAGACACTGGTCGAGATAGTCAGTGACTTCCTCGACGTCGCGACCGTGGTCATTCATCGCCGCTGCCAACGAGATGATGTCGGCGATCATCGTCTCTCGTGCGAAGTTGCCGGGGATCTCCTCTGTTGAGGTTGAGTCGATGATCGAGCCGGCGATCGTGTGAGCACCGGCGTCATCAAGGAGCACAGTCTCGGGTTCGATGCCGATGCTGACTCCGTGCTCGCTGACGATCGAGGCCGCATAGGAGTTGTAGGTCGAGACCGTGGGGTTGTCGAGACCAGGAAGGCTCAAGTCGGAACCCAGCCCGAGGCTGTGGCGCAGGCGGGCCAAGAGCACCCTGATCCTGCCACCCAGTTCGCCCACGGCCTTCCGGGTGAAGGTGAGTCCCAAGATCTCCTCGGGCGCGACGAAGCCATTGGCTACGAGCCACACCACCCGTTGCGAGATCACTGTCGTCTTGCCAGAGCCGGCACCGGCAGTGACCTTCATCGACTGCTGAGGGTCGGCTTCGATGATGATTCGCTGCTCTTCGCTCGGGGGGAACGCCTGGGCAGGGTCGGCGGCGGTCAGGCGGGCAAGTTGTTCTGCGGTGAAGCGCATCAGGACTCTTCCAACGTCTGGGGCCCGATTGCCGGGCAGGAGGTGCGCACAGGACAGCTCAGGCATTTCTGAGGCTCGACCCTGGCTGGGAACTGCGCAGCCCGCATACGATCGGAGACACCGTTGATGAGGTCGCGGGCCCAGCCCGGATCCTCGTCGATCTCGAGCGCGGACTGCTCTCTCGTCGTCTGCTTGGAATTGCGCAGGAACACGAGTTCGGCACCGTACGCCTTGGCGTCGATGACCTGGTCTTCTCCGATGGTGATGGTCCCGGAGTTGATCGCCTCCTGGTAAACGCCGAGTTGGGCGTGACGGGGCATCTCCTGCCCCTTGACCACGTTCTTGCCGGTTTTGAAGTCGACGATCCGGATGCCGTCTGGAGTCTGCTCGACCCGATCAAGGCGACCGGTGACCTTCCATTCCTGGCCTTTGTCATCAACGCCGGTGGCGTACACCAGGGCTTCGACGCCGATGGGATCACCGGGCGCGGTCTTGATGTATTCGCCGAGGCGGTCAGCCATCTTCATCGCCAAGGTGTGTTCGCGATCTCGCTCCCACTCCGCGTCGAACTCGAGCGTCGTGAACTCCTTGTCCACGTAGTCGCGGATCGCTGAGGGTGGGCCCTGCGGGAAGTTCTCCGCTGCAGCGTGGATGATCGTCCCCAAGCTCTGCGCCAGGGAACCTGGCCTGTCACCTCCATTGCGGGTGAGGAACCACCGCAGCGAGCAGTCGGTGAAGGACTCGACCTGGGACGGTGAGACTCTCACCGTGTCTTCGGAAGTGAAGAGAGGCCCGGATGAGGTGATGTCTTCGGTCTCGCGCCACTGGTCGGGTGGTTCGACCGCAGTGCTCGCGGCAGTCAGTGCCGCCAGCAGCTGTGCCCAGGCATCCACATCTTCCCCGGACTCTTCCTGTGCCGGGTCAGCTGCGGCTCTCAGCAGCCGTGCCCGAGTGTGTGCAGCCATCTCTGCCAGAGACAGGGGCAGGAGTTCGTCCTCGTGAGTGATCGCGTAGCTGTCCGCATCTTCGGTGCCCTTCGCTGTGCGCGCCGCGATCACGTCGAAGAATGGCGAGGGATTGCTCTCAGCATCGGAGATTGCGGTGACGATGACATGCTCTTCGGCCCGAGTCAGCGCCGTGTAGAAGAGTTCGCCCTCTTCACGCAGATTCTTCCGTTTGGCGTGGGCGTGGTAGCCCGGGTCACCTGTCGCGGTCTCACCAGTTCTCAGCACAGAGCTGAGATCATCGAGCCCGAGGATGCCGCCGCGGAGCTTCGGGTTGGGCCAGACTCCCTCGTTCACCTCCGGGATGATGACGAGCGGGACTCGCAGATGTGCCAGGGACGACGGGGTGCCCACCTGCACATGATCGTCTGTGCCAGCCCGCGCAGCCAGGGAATCCTGCGCGATGTCCTGCTCTGCCACGATCCCGGCGAACGAACGTGCTGTGAATCCGCCACGATCGGAGATCTTCTGCGCCAAGGTGAACAGGCGCAGCACTGAGTCGAGGTGCGAATTCGCCACGGATTCTGGGTCGCGAAGGGCCTCCGACTGCCATTTCTCTGCGACGCCTGAGGCCTCCCAGATCATCCAGAGGGCTTGGTGCGGGTCGACCGATCGCACCTCAGCTGCAGCGTGCAGCATCCGGGAGATCGTGGCCAGTCCTGTCGGGGATGCGTCGTCGACATCGTTACGCAGCGCCTGTGCCAGCGAGGTCGAACTGTTCGCTGCGGGAAACTTCTTCCTCACCACACGCTTGAATCGTCTGATCTGCACCGGGTCGAGGCGGACATAGACGCTTCCGGCCAGGGCCAGAGCCTGTGCAGCGATCGAATCGTCGTCGGCGAAGTCCGGGGTGCGCGAGAGCAGCTCGAGCAGCGGTGCTGTGGCGGGGTCGACGCTGAGAGGCTGCATGAGGTTCGCGGTGGCCACACCGGAGGCACTCAGTTCGTTCGCGACGACTCGAGCCGTCGACGTGTTGCGACACAGCACAGCCACATCCGACCATGAATGCCCGTCTTCGACGAAGCTCGTCACTCGACGTGCCAGGTACCGGTAGCTCGAAGCCGCGCCCTCGAACACATGGGTCTCCACCGTATCCGGCAGGTCACGCGAAGACGCGAGGACAGAGTCATCAACCGCATGGAGAACTGCTTCGTCAGCGCTGAGGGCCGGGGCTGCGGCCTCGTCAGAAGAGTCAACGGCGACCGAGGCGTCATCTGAGGTGCCAGGCCCGCCGCTGGGGCGTGGCATATGGTGCAGGCCCCACCGAGTGGTGATCCGCCGGCCGAAGTCATCGCTGACGTTGACGATGTCGGGTCCTGTGCCCTTCACCTCGGGCAGGATCACGGTGGTGAATCCGTCGTCTGCAGCACTGCGGTCGATGATCGAGGCATCGGCTCCGTGGAAACGTCCGGTCACGGTCTCCGGACTGCCGAAGAGCGCCACAGCACTTCCGCGCTCACGCAGCTGCTCAAGCAGACCCCAGCTCGCAGCGGGAAAATCCTGAACTCCGTCGGCAAGGACCACGGTGGGCACCACATCGGGGGCGAAGGTCCAGGTTCGGCCCGCGGTCACCTCGGCTGGTTCGCGCAGAACCTCGAATGCTGCTCGAGCCAAGACAGTCGCAGAGTCTGTGCCTCCGTAGCCGGGCATGCTCATGATGTCGAGGTATTCGTCGAGAACCTGGGCCACCGCTTCCCATCTCGGATCGTGATGCCGCTCAAGCGCACGATCGAGCACGCTGCGCCCGAAGTCGAACACGAACTCGGGTGTCTGCGCGGGACCACCCCCGGCGGTCGGGGCAGGAACCCGCACACCGAAATCGAACTCCATGACCCTGTTGAGGAAATCTCGGACCTCGGTCCGAAACGCGGAGGTCGATCGCACCTCCGCGGTGATCTCAGCAGGCCAGGCCGGTCCACGGCCGTGGCCGAGTTCGTGGCCGGCGAGGAGATCGGCGAGGAACACGTCCTGATCAGCGCCCGAGATGAACTCGAGGTCATCGCCGGTCTGAGTCGTGTGAGCAGCGCGCGCAATTCCGTAGGCGAACGACGAGATGCTTCGAGCCGGGGCGGAGGCCAGCACCGCGTCTCTGGGTACGGCGAGACGGTTGCGCAGCACATCAGCATGATCGCGATTGGGCGTGAGAACCAGCACCGAGGCGGGACTGACCTCGACCATCAGCTGTGCATACACGGATTCGAGCTTCGACGTCTTGCCCGTCCCGGGGCGTCCGACGACTGTCACCGACTCCCCCGCGAGCAGTTTCGCGCTGATCCCCTCAGTCACTTCATCCATACTCGTATTCCATCATGAGTCACGGACATGAGAACGATGTGGCCGAGCCCGAGCGCGTTGACCGATCCCGGACCTGGTTTTCGCGTAGCATGAAGGAATGTCAAGCCCGCAACAGAGATTGCCCCGTGAACAGCGCCGTGACCAGTTGGTGGGGGTGGCACGTTCGGTCTTTGCGACACGCGGATACCGGACCACCTCGATGGACACGATCGCAGAGGCGGCCGGTGTCTCAAAGCCTGTCCTCTACCAGCACTTCGCATCGAAGCAAGACCTCTATCTAGCACTCATAGACGATTCTGCCGCGCACCTCGACACGACACTCGACGCTGCGATCGGATCAACCGATGATCCTCATGAGAAGGTCCGTGCCACCTATCGCTCCTACTTCGAGTTCGTTGTCTCCCATCGTGAGGAGTTCATCATCCTCTTCAACTCCGATGTCTACGAACCGGAGGCACAGGAGCGGATCCGCGGCCTGCGAGAACGCACCGCCTCACGTGTCATGACTGCGCTGAAGAGCTACACCGATCTCGATGACATCCAGGCCCGTATGCTGTGCCGGACTCTCATCGGCACTGCCGAGGTCGTCGTCAAGCAGCTCGAGACGACGCCGGAGATCGACGTCGACACCGCCGTCAGCCTGCTCACCCAGATGAGCTGGGGCGGCCTCCAGTCCTTCAGGACGAAGTGATTGCGAACTCTGATCTGGAGAGGGAAGAAAACACGACCTCGCTGACGTTATGCTGAGGACGACTTACACCACGACCCGCACAAGGAGCACAATGGAAATCAAGATCGGCGTCAAGCAGTCACCGCGCGAAATCGTCATGGAATCAGACGAGGCACCGAAGGATCTGGCCGCGCGCATCGAAGAATCCGTCAAGGCCGATTCACTGCTGTCCTTCACAGACATGAAGGGGCGCCAGGTATTCGTCCCGGCTTCCGCTCTGGCCTACGTCGAGATCGGCACGGAATCTGCCCGTCGCGTCGGCTTCGGCGCCTGAACGACTGCCTGCGCAACACAACGTGCGCGGATGAACGTCGCATCTCGGTGAATTCCCCGTGAATAGGCTGAGGGCCCGGTCAGACACCGGGCCCTCAGCCTATTCACGGACCCGAATCAAGGAGCTTCAGGCCACCAACCCCAGGGCTGACATCCGCTTCGAATGGTTGGCCGTCACTGCCGGAATCGATGCCACCACCAACTCCTCATCGATGCCCAGAAAAGAGTCGGTGAGAAGGTTGCGTGCGCGCCCCAATGTTTCGGCCACGAGCTTGCGGCCCCACAGCGCCAGACGCGAAGCCAGCTGGGTGTCGGCGGCGACGTCGGCGGTCAGGCGATTGCGCACATATTCGGTCGCACGTGTATCATCGAGAATTGTAATTGCCAGGCTGTATCCGGGCTCGCTGAGCTCCTCCACGGCCGTGCGGTAGAAGTCATTCATGATTCCGTCGAAGACGAATCCCTTCATGAGACTTTCGTGCCAGTCACGAGGACGAGTCCGTTCAGCCAGCACGGTGAAGGTCGGCTCGAAATGCTGACAGAGCTCGACCGCATCCTGGCCCAATCGACTGATGTGCTGCGAGAGCTCTTCGAAGTTCGCAAAGGACAGAGAGGCCAGCCGCGCCAGAGTGACTTTATCGTCCATGTGCACCGCGGTGGTCGCGTTGGTGGCCATTCGTTCGAAAGCGGTCAACTCGCCGAACGCCAGCAGCGCGAGCGTAGCAGCATTATTACCGGCCAATGGGGCAGAATCGGGCATAACTCAAGAGTACCGGTTCACGACCATGACGAGCGCGAAGGCGCTAAAAGGAGTTTGAAACATGGCGGAGACAGAACCAGATTTCGCTGAGCTTGGAGTTGCTGGACCGATCGTGGCCGCATTGGCTGCCAAGGGCATCACACATCCGTTCCCGATCCAGGCGATGACGCTGCCGGTGGCCCTGTCCGGAGCCGACATCATCGGACAGGCAAAGACTGGAACCGGCAAGACGCTGGGCTTCGGCATACCCCTCCTGCAGCGTGTCATCGGCAAGAATGAAGACGGCGCTGTCTCGGCAGACCCGGAGAACACGCCGGACATCGTGTCTGACAGCACCGAGACACGCCTCCCCCAGGCTCTGGTCGTCGTGCCCACCCGTGAGCTGGCCAAACAGGTCGCTGCCGACCTGGTGACCGCCTCGACACAGCGTGACATCGACATCATGACGATCTACGGCGGCATGGACTTCGACCCGCAGATCAAGAAGCTCAAGTCAGGTGTCGATGTTGTCGTCGGCACACCCGGTCGCCTCCTCGACCTCTATGGACGCAAGGTCCTTCGGCTGCATAAGGTCCGCACGGTCGTCCTCGACGAGGCCGATGAGATGCTCGATCTCGGGTTCCTGCCCGATGTCGAGAAGATCATCAACGCTGTGCCCGCGCACCGTCAGACGATGCTCTTCTCAGCCACTATGCCCGGCGCGGTAATCACCCTGGCCCGCCGCTACATGAGCCGGCCCACCCATATTCGCGCCCACGACAACGAAGATCTGTCGCTGTTGGGCAAGAACACGGCTCAGTACGTCTATCGTGCCCACTCGATGGACAAGAGCGAACTCGTCGCCCGCATGTTGCAGGCCGAGGGACGTGGACGCACCATCATCTTCACTCGCACCAAACGGACCGCGGACAAACTCGCCGCTGAGCTCGGCGACCGTGGCTTCGCGGTCAAACCGCTGCACGGCGATCTCGGTCAGGCACAGCGTGAGAAGGCCCTGAAGTCGTTCCGCGACGGTCAGGTCGACGTCCTCGTCGCCACCGATGTCGCTGCGCGCGGAATCGACATCGACGATGTCACCCACGTCGTGAACTACCAGTGCCCAGACGACGAGAAGACCTACGTCCACCGCATCGGCCGCACCGGCCGCGCCGGCAACACCGGCATCGCAGTGACCCTTGTCGACTGGGACGACATGCCTCGCTGGCGACTGATCAACAAGGCCCTCGGACTCGACCATGACGAGCCGGCCGAGACCTACTCGACGTCACCGCACTTCTTCGCCGATCTCTCCATTCCGAAAGGGACAAAGGGGCGTCTGCGCCGACAGCAGACCGAAGGCGCCGAGGACCACTCTGGACCGAAGAAGCCCGAACAGCGCCGAGGCAGCTCCTCTGGCCGCAGCGGACCGTCCACGGGTGACGAAGGAACGAAGAAGCCACGACGCAACCGCGAACGTCGACGTACCCGTGGCGGCAAGCCTGTGGGACGCACTTCGAGTGCCCCCAGCGACAGCCAGCCCTCCGCGGAATAGGCAGCAAGCCCCCAACGGGCGCAACCGAACGAGCGGCTCTGACCACTAAGGTCGGGGCCGTTCGTTCATCTTGCGTTCAATTCGTGCCCAGACAATGGCGGAGCCCATGTCGTCTAGCATGAACGAGAGTGAGTTTTGTTCGGTTCACACCGACCGGACGCGGAGTCCGTCGCAGCAGCACCACGGGATGGAATTCGTCCCCAGATACAGACTCAGGAATTCCCTCTCGCCTCCCGGGGCCACCGACATGACGTCGACGTCATGCGCGTCTTGGCTGGACTGACCGTGATGATCGGCCACTCCGGAGGAGTCCTCATCGGACGCGGTCAGGACGCAGACAGCAATCACGCCTGGCTGTTGGGCCACCTCGCCGAGGCGGTCAATCCGTGGGCGGTCCCGATGTTCTTCATGATCGCCGGCTGGGCAACCCTCGTGGGTGCGCCTCCGAAGTCAGGGGCGAAGGTGTGGGACCGCATCATCCGTCACTTCGTGCCGCTGTTCGCATGGTCGATCATCTTCATCCTCGGCTTCAATCTCTTCGACAGCGACGGTGTCGACGTCCGCCACGATCTGGTCCGAACCTTCCTCGAGGCCGGCCGGCCGGCGTTCCATCTCTGGTACCTCTACGCCTATATCCCGCTCATCCTCGTGTTCGGAACCCTCGTGCTGTTCTGGCGCGGACAGCGGCCGTGGAAGCTCGCGGGTCTGGCAGTCGTGCTGGCCTGTTCGAGTGTGTGGGCGCCGTTCGTGCTCGAGCAGCTCGGTTCCAGCCAGGACGCGTGGAAATGGGGCTTTGCAACCTACCAGGTGGTGTACTTCTGCATGGGTGCATTCTTCATCCACTATGCGAAGGATCTGCGTCCGCCGATGTGGACGCTGATACTCGCCTTCGGAGCCTGCGCAGCCGGAGTCTTCTGGTGGGAATCGGACTTCGCGTATCCGATCGCCAATGCGAATCCGCTCATCGTCGGACTGGCGGTCAGCGTCATCCTCATCATCTCCCGCATCGAACTGGGCGAACGCACGAACCGTTTCTTCACCAAACTGGCATCGGCCTCATTCGGCGCATTTCTCGTTCATGTGTTCTTCCTCGAACTGTTCTTCGAGCACCTCTTCGTCATCGAAGCCTCGCCTCTGCTGCTGGTCGCGCAGTATGTGGGATACCTCGGACTGACCGCGGTCCTGTCCTACGCGCTCAGCCTGACATGGGGAAAGCTGCGACTGCGCAGGATCCTCGGTTGAAATCGGTGAGCAGCCGTCGGAACCCAGCGGCTGCGTCTCAGCCCTGGATGAAGTCGACTCCCCCGGGACGGGAGTTCGCACGATCGAGGAGCTTGGCGAACATATAGTCCGTGGTCGTGTGCTCGCCCAGGCGGTTGGGCTTTCCGGTGCCGTGGTAGTCACTCGATCCAGTGATGATGAGGTCGTGGTCGTGGGCGAGCCTGCGCATGACCTCACGTTCGTTCGGCGGGTTGTCACGATGATCGACTTCTAGTCCGTCGAGACCGGCCGCAATGAATTCGGTCATCGCCGTATCGGGTACGACCAGGCCGCGCATTGCGGCACGCGGGTGGGCGAAGACGGAGACTCCCCCAGCGTCGCGAATCAGTGATATGGCCGTGATGGGGTCGATCGTCGGCAGGCTGACATGGTATTTGCCGTGGCTGGACAGGATCGAGGCGAAGGCTTCGGTCCGCGATTCGACGAGTCCTGCAGCCACCAGAGCGTCAGCGATGTGGGGTCGACCGATGGTCGCATCTTCGCCGGAGACGGAGAGGACCGCATCCATGTCGATGGGATAGTCCTCCGCGAGGCGGTCGATGATCAGGTGTGTACGGTCCATACGTGCACGTCGAGTCTCCTCGACGACTGCTGCCAAGTCGGTGTCGTAGGGGTCGTGGAGATAGGACAGCAGGTGCACGCTGATTCCCTCATGCCGACATGAGATCTCCATTCCCCGAACCAGACCAAGACCGTAGACCCTGGCGGCAGCCTCCGCTGGCGCCCACCCTGCGGTCGTGTCATGGTCCGTGACGCCGAGTACGTCGATGCCTTCCATCGCCGCTTCGGATATGAGTTCGGACGGGGTTTGAGTCCCGTCCGAGAATGCAGTGTGCACATGGAGATCATTGACCATGCACCCAGTCTATCCGCAGTCGCGCGGGATACTGGTCCTCGTCCCGGCATGGTCTCCAGGCAGTGCCTAGAATGGAAGCATGACAGCCCAGAATGCAGACAGCACCGAGAAGACCCAGGCCCTTGACGATCGCGTCAACAACCGTTCCCACCGCCCCAATTCGCAGGCTTTCCGCGATTTCGTCGCCGAGGGGTGGGACCGTACACCGCTTGACGCCCAGGCTCTCGCCGCAGCCGGATTCACTCCCGCCCGACGAGCGAAGGTCTCCGCAGCCTTTCCCGGTGAGCGACTGGTCATCCCAGCCGGTGGCCACAAGGTCCGGTCCAACGACACCGACTACCGGTTCCGTGCCCATTCGGCATTCATCCATCTGACCGGTCTTGAAGCCGACTCAGAGCCGGATGCCGTCCTCGTCTTCGAACCCGAGGACGACACCCACAGCGTGACCCTGTACTTCCGTCCCCGCGCAGGTTCGGACACCGTCGAGTTCTTCTCCGATTCCCGGTACGGCGAGTATTGGGTCGGGCCCCGCGCCGATCTCGAGGCGATGTCGACGATGACGGGCATCGCCACCGAGAGCTCAGCAACGGTCGACGACGCGATCACGAAAGACCTCGGTGCGATCTCCGTGAGACTCGTCCGCCAGGCCGATGTCCGCATCGACTCGGTCATCGACGTCGCCCGCACTCAGGTGCAGGCCGATCTCGAGACTTCGGAGGCCGGCGATGCCGAACTGGCCCAGCTGCTGTCCGAGCTGCGGCTCCTCAAGGACGAGCACGAGATCGAGGCCATGCGTGAAGCCGTCGCCATCACCCGCTCGGGCTTCGACAACGTCATTGCCGCTCTGCCGACCGCTCTCGCTCATCGTCGCGGCGAACGCGTCATCGAGACGGCCTTCGAAACGGCTGCACGATCCGATGGCAACGGCATCGGCTATGACACGATTGCGGCCGCCGGCAACCATGCCTGCACCCTGCACTGGATCCGCAATGACGGTGCGGTCCGGGACGGGGACCTTGTCCTCGTCGATGCCGGGGCAGAGGCCGATTCCCTCTACACAGCAGACATCACTCGCACGCTCCCTGTCTCAGGAACCTTCACCGAGGTCCAGGCCAAGATCTACGACGCCGTCCTCGACGCCTCGGACGCTGCCTTCGCCGTCGCCGCTGACCACGTCAACCGCGAGGTGAAGTTCCGCGAGATCCACGAAGCGGCGATGGAGGTCATCGCGGTCCGCCTCGAGGAATTCGGCATCTTGCCGGTCTCCGCGGCACAGTCGCTGTCGCCGGAGGGCCAGCATCACCGCCGTTGGATGGTCCACGGAACCAGCCACCACCTCGGACTCGACGTCCACGACTGTGCCCAGGCTCGCGCCGAGATGTATCTCGATGCCGCGGTGGAACCCGGCATGGTCTTCACGATCGAACCGGGCCTGTACTTCAAAACCGATGACCTGCTCCTGCCCGAGGAATTCCGCGGCAACGGTGTGCGCATCGAGGACGACGTCCTCGTCACTGATGACGGTGTCGAGAACCTGTCCGCAGGCTTCCCGCGCACCCGCGCAGAGGTCGAGGCCTGGGTTCAGGGACGATGACCACAGGCCCGATCCGGGGTCGGGGAATTCTGGAGATCCCGGGAATCGCTGTGGGCCACGCCGGTCGGTTCGCCCCGGATGGGCTGACCGGGGTGACTGCCGTCCTGCCTCCACCGGGTGCCAGGGTGGGCGTCGACGTCCGCGGCGGCGGCCCGGCCACCCATGAGACCGACGTCATCGCTCCCGGCACTCATTCCTACGGCGCCGATGCGATCGTGATCACCGGTGGCTCGGCCCTGGGTCTGCAGTCGGTGAGCGGTGTCGTTCGCACGCTCGCCGAAGCGGGACGCGGATTCCCTGCCCCCGGCCTGACGGATACCGTCGTTCCACTCGTCCCTGCTGCCGCGATCTACGACCTCGGGCGAGGTGATGGGCCCGTGTGTCCGCCCACGGATTCCGACGGGGCGACCGCGGCCCGTGCGGCCCTTCGATCTACCCACGATGGGGCAGGATCCACCGCAGTCAGGGGCAGCCTCGGCGCGGGTCTCGGTGCTCGTTCGGGGATGCAGAGCATGCGCAGCTCTCTGGGATCCGTCTCGATCCGTCTGCCCAGCGGATACCTCGTTGCCGCGCTTGTGGTGGCTAACCCCTTCGGTACGATCGGGACGCCCGGTGGCACACTGTGGGCGCACCCTCTCCTGCACTCCTATGGGTTCGATCTGCCGAGCATCGGGCATCTGCCCGCACCTCCCACATCCACGGTGGATGCCACCTCGGCGAAGAACACAACCATCGCCATCGTGGCCACGAACGCGGCGTTGGATCCTGCCCAAGTCACACGGATGGCCGCTGGTGCCCAGGCCGGAATCGCCCGCGCGATCCGGCCCTCGCACACGCTCTTCGACGGCGATACAGTCTTCGGCATCGCCACCGGTGAAGTTGGACTTCCTGATGACTTCGCCGCCTCGACACTTGACCAGGTGACGATCACGGCAGCTGCCGCGGATGCCCTGAGCCTGGCGGTCATCGATGCTCACGTCGCCGCTGCGTCAGTGGATGACTCATGGGGCCAGCCGCCGACGCTCAGCCATGTCGCCCCCGAATTTGCAGCGGCCTTCTCCGCACTGCCCTGAGCAGAGCACAGCTGCGGCTCGGACAGCCGGAAGCAGGCAGAAACTGGGGCGGGCGCCGACATCATTGATGTCGGCGCCCGCCCCAACAGGTGCAGATCTGCTTCAGAAGTCTCGCCCTGTTTCAGCAGTCTCGCTCAGGGGAACCGATCAGTTCGAGTCCGCCTGGCGTGCCTCGTCCGAGTCGAGTCCCTTACGGTCGTCTTCGTCGACCTTCTTCTCCTGCTGAGTGCTGAAGCCGTCCTTCGCCAGCTGCTTCTTCGAGGTCTGCGCCGCAGCGGCTTCGTCCTCGACAACGGTGAAGCGGATGGTCTCCGTGTACTCACGACCGTAGCGGTCCGTGCCGGTCACTTCGGCCTTGTGGGTGCCGAGGTCGAGATGAGTCGGCAGCTCGGCTCGCCACAGGTGCGAGCTTGACTGTCCGACGCTGCCCGATGTCCGCAGGTTCTGCGAGGCCGTGTAGGGATCGGTGTACTCCCAGCCCTTCGCCAGCGACTCGCCCTTACCAGGCTGAGTGTGCTCGGCGACGGTATTCGACTTGCCGTCGAAGCTGACCTCGACCCGAGCATCTGATGTGCCGGCGAGGAAGCTCGATGTCAGCCAGGAGTCGCCCTGTTTGAGGTCCTCGCGGGTCACGACGCGCTCGGAGATCGCCTCTGGCTCTTCACCTGCCTTGTCTGCGTCCTGCCAGTCCTGTGCTTTCTGTGCCCAATCGCGCCATTCTGGTGAGTTCACGCCCAGCAGCAGCTGGTGGTCATCGGACTCGTTGCGGACGGTGTAGCGTTCGCTGCGGTCGGAGCCGTCGAATTCGAGGGTTTGTACGCCCGGTTCGGATGCATCACCGGTGAAGGAGTAGGGCAGCCCGTCTGCGTTGAGTCCACCCGAGTACCAGTCACCGGAGACGGCACCGGCGACGATCTGGGTGTTGGGAAGGGTGTCGATGCCCTCGTCGGCCCATTCCTTGCGCTGTTCACCGGCCACGAGGTTCTCCTGCGTGTGCGTGTGACCGCCGACGGTCACCGCATTCGGGTAGTCGGAGATGACGTCATAGAATTCTTTGGCGTCCTCGGCGACAACCTGTTTGTGAGTGACGATCGGCACGTGGGTCGCGATGACGACGTGGGCGTTGCTCGGCACGTTCTTGAGATCGTTTTCGAGCCATTCGAGCTGCTCTGCTCCGATCTTCTCCTTGTACTTCTTCGTCGACTGGTTGCCCGAGTATTCGATGCTGTCGAGGACGACGAAGTGCGTCTTGCCGACGTCGTAGGAGAAGTGGCCGGGTCCGAACTGGTCACGGAAGGTATCGAGTGCGTGGGCGTCGTCCGGGGAGTCGTAGTCCTGGTCATGGTTGCCGGGAGCAGCACGAACCGGACCATTCATTTCAGAGTAGATGTCGCGGAGCTCGTCGTTGAGGCTGAGGTCATCGCCCACATTGTCTCCGAGCAGGAGGACTCCGCAGCCCTTGTAGTCGTCACGATCGGCAAGGTCGCCGACGGCACCGTCACGGGCGTAGCCCATTTCGGTCTTGTCATAGGCCTGGGTGTCGGAGGCGATTGCGCAGTTCTGTTTCGCCGAGGCGGTTGCCGATGACTCGATCATCGGGAAGTTCACGGCCTTCGGGGTGTCCCCTGTCGGTTTGATTCCACCGAACTTGAGCTGTGGCGACCCCTTCGGCAGGTGGTTGTAGCTGAACTGCGCGAAATTGTCCGAGTCGACCGGGACCTGCCAGCCGGACGGCTGGGTGATGGAGACCGTCATATTGTCACGAACGGGCAGCTCGTAGGAACCCTTGCCGTCAGTCTGCACGACGTCGATGCCGTTGGTCACGGCGACGTCGGCGATGCCCGTTTCGTCTCCGTCGAGCTTCGAGTTCTCGTTGACGTCATCGAAGACCTGACCCCGCAGAGTCTCAGGGTCATCGGCCTTGCCGCGGTCCACCTGCACGTGGCCTTCGTAGAGTTCGGCAGGGGAATCGGCGGCCGCTGCAGAGCTTGCGCCCACCAGCGGCGCCATCAGGGCGAGAGCGGCGCAGGCGCTTACTCCTGTCACCACTCGCGGACGAATTCGTCTTTCAGACATAATGGTCTCCTTGTATTCGGTAGTGGGAAGTTCTGCCGAGAAAAGACCCTAGGGAGGCTGTGAGACTCCTGTGTGGCCGCGGCACGGCCCGTTAATGAACAACAAGTGATGTCGGAATGGCGGAGCTCGACGATCTCGATCTGCGCCGCCTCGCTCACACCAGGTCCATGACCCCGTAGGCTTGAGATCATGAGTGGTCCACCGAAAAGAGTCTTCGTCGCGCGCCTCATCGCCGTCCCTGTCTTCGACCCTCTCGGGGACCAGGTCGGGCGCGTGAGAGACGCCGTCATCGTCTACCGCGCCACCATGCGGCAGTTTCCTCGGGTCATCGGCCTCGTCGTCGAAGTTCCCGGTCGCAGACGCGTTTTCGTGCCGATGGGCAGGGTGACCTCAATCGACTCCGGTCAGGTCATCACCACCGGACTGGTGAACATGCGCCGCTTCGAACAGCGCCGCTCGGAGACGCTGGTGATCAACGACCTCCTCGACCGTCGTCTGCGCCTGCGCGAGGACGACTCCCCCATCCAAATCGAAGACGTCGGCATCGAACAGCAGGTCAACAAGGACTGGGAGGTGACTCGCCTCTTTGTGCGAAGAGTCCAGGAACGCAGTGCGTTCTCGGCCTTCCGACGGCGCGGTGAGACGATGCAGATCTCCTGGTCGGACACCGAACATCCTGCCGACTCCGACGTCGACCAGGAGGCCACACAGCTCATTGCGGCCTACCAGGATACGAAGCCCGCCGACCTCGCCGACGTCCTGTTCGAGATGAAGCCCGAACGTCGACTCCAGGTCGCCCGCGCCCTCGACGACGTGCGCTTGGCTGATGTCATCGAGGAGTTGCCCGATGAGACGCAGGTCGAGCTCCTCTCCGCCCTCGACACCGAACGTGCGGTGACCGTCCTCGAGGAGATGGAGCCCGATGACGCGGCCGACCTCCTCGGGGAGCTCAGCGATGAGCAGGCCGAACGGTTCCTCGCCCTGATGGAGCCCGACGACGCCGAAGACGTGCGCACCCTGCTGTCCTACGACGACGACACCGCCGGTGGGCTGATGACCACGGAGCCGGTCATCCTGACCCCGGAGACCACCGTCGCCGAGGCGCTGGCCCATGTCCGACGGGAGGATCTTCCCGCGGCACTGGCAGCAGCGGTCTTCGTCTGCCGACAGCCCATCGAGACTCCGACGGGCAAGTATCTGGGCATCGTCCATATTCAGGAGATGCTGCGACATCCTCCGCACGAGGCGGTCGGCATCATGCTCGACACGGAGGTCGAGGCGCTGCCTCCGGACTCGCCGCTGGGCGAGGTCACCAAGCTGCTGGCGGCGTACAATCTGGTGTCGGTGCCGATCACCGACGAGAACGACCACCTCATCGGTGTTGTCACCGTCGACGATGTCCTCGACGAGTTGCTGCCCGACGACTGGCGGGTCACCGGTCGTGATGATCTCAGGAGGGGATAGCCGTGGCTGCTGACGATTTCGACGTTCCCCGTTCAAGCAAACGCAGACTCCCCAACATCGCGATGTCACCGGAGACCTTCGGTCGTGGTGCCGAGGGCTTCGCCCGGTTCATGGGCACTCCCGCGTTCCTCGTCGGTATGACCGTGTTCTGCGCCGTCTGGCTGATTTGGAACACTCTCCTGCCCGAGTCCTGGCAGTTCGATCCGCGGTCGTTGAACTTCACACTCCTGACGTTGATCCTGTCACTGCAGGCCTCCTATGCCGCACCGCTGATCCTGTTGGCAGAGAACCGCAGCACAGACCGTGACCGTGTCGAGTTCGAACATGACAGGCAGCGCGCCGAACGCAACCTCGCCGACACCGAATACCTGGCACGTGAGGTCGCGGCTCTGCGCATCGCCATGCGTGAGGTGGCCACGCGCGACTTCATCCGTTCCGAGCTCAAGGACCTGCTCAAGGAACTCGAAGAGGACGCAAAGGCACCTGAGGACAATCCGATCAGAAGTGACCGCCCCGATGACGAACAGGTAGGCTGAAGGCCCCGAGAACACTGATCGGGAAGAGAAAGGACGTGAGCACATGAGTGGGCCATCCGAGGACAACGTTCGGGAAGCTCTGACGGGCGTCATCGACCCGGAGATCCGCCGCAGCATCGTGGAACTCGACATGGTCGAGTCCATCAGCATCGACGGCGGCAAGGTCACCGTCACCGTTCTTCTCACGATCTCCGGCTGTCCTCTCAAGGACACGATCACCAAGGACACCACGGCGGCGGTGTCGAAGGTTGAGGGCGTCACCGAGGTGTCGGTAGTCCTCGGCACCATGACTCCCGAGCAGCGCACCGCGATGCGCGAGAAGCTCCAGGGCGCCGGCACGAGCCGCGAAGTTCCATTCAACAAACCCGACTCCCTGACGAAGGTCTATGCCATCGCCTCAGGCAAGGGCGGCGTCGGCAAGTCGTCGATCACTGCGAACCTCGCCGTGTCCCTGGCCCAGAGCGGACTGCGGGTGGGTGTCGTCGATGCCGACATCTACGGATTCTCGATCCCGGCCATGCTCGGACTCTCCGGCAAGCCGACCCGGGTCGATGACATGATCATTCCGCAGGTCGCCCACGATGTGAAGGTCATGAGCATCGGCATGTTCGTGCCGGCCAACCAGGCCGTCGTCTGGCGCGGACCGATGCTCCACCGCGCCCTCCAGCAGTTCCTCACCGATGTCTTCTGGGGCGACCTCGACGTGCTCCTTCTCGACTTGCCTCCGGGCACCGGCGACATTGCGATCTCTGTGGCTCAGCTGCTTCCGGGATCCGAGCTCCTCGTCGTCACCACCCCTCAGCAGGCTGCCGCGCAGGTCGCCGAACGCGCAGGTTCTATCGCGACTCAGACCGACCAGCGGTTGGCTGGTGTGATTGAGAACATGTCTTGGATGGAGATGCCCGATGGCACTCGACTGGATGTCTTCGGCTCCGGAGGCGGCGCCCAGGTGGCCGCGAATCTGTCCGAGACGATCGGTTCTCAGGTCGAACTGCTGGCTCAGGTGCCGCTGGATACTCAGGTCCGCGAAGGTTCGGACTCGGGGACGCCAGTAGTTCTGGGACAACCGGACTCCCCTGCCGCGCGGGAATTCGCGTCTCTGGCTTCGTCGCTGGCTCATCGCTCGCGCGGTCTGTCCGGACGATCTCTGGGCCTCAGCCCGGTCTGATCCGTCTGCTCGTTCTGACTCAGGTTGTCCTGATCCAGGTTGTCCTGATTAAGGTCGTTCTGACTCAGGTCGCTTCGGTATCGAAGGGCGCGTTGACTGAGCGATCACGCAGGACGGTCTGAGCCTGGAAACGTTCGATCGGCGACAGGGTCTTCGGGCGGGACTCGGCAGCGGAATCTGCGACGTCTGTGGAGCCTTCGGAATCGATCGCCTGAGCGGATTTGTCGCTGCCCGCCGTCGACTGCTCCCGAAGCTTCGACTCCCGGATGGCTGAGTCTTCTTCGACGAGAGCCTCACGTACGATCCGGCGTGGATCGTATTGGCGTGGATCCAATTTCTGCCAATCGACGTCATTGAAATCGTCCCCGAAGTCGCGACGCACACTGTCTTTCGCGCCCTCGGCCATGCGACGCATCTGGCGTACCAGGTCGCGCAGCTTCTGCGCGTATTCGGGCAGGCGTTTGGGCCCGATGACGACAAGAGCGACTACCACCAGGATCAACATCTCGGTGCCGTTGATACCCAACATGAGAACAAGTCTACCGTGCACCGCAGTAGGCTCGACTCACGGTCAGCACAGAATCGGACACATGCCACAGGAGGGAGCTGCGCGAATGGACGAGGTGGTTGTGGAACGAGTTCTGCGTATCGTCGAACTCGTGCCGGAGGGCAGCGTCGTCAATTACGGGACCATCGGACTGGTCGCCTCCTGCTCACCGCGCTACGTCGGGCGGGTGATGAAGGAATTCGGCTCGAATGTCACCTGGTGGAGGGTCGTCAACGCCGCTGGAGTGCTGCCTGAGGCTCTGCTTCCCGCGGCTCGCGAACACTGGGATGAGGAGGGCACCCCGCACACACATGAGAAGGTCAGCAGATCGGCCTTCGTCGACGTCGAAGATCTCGAGGAGCTGTGGCGGACTCACGGAATCGATCCCGGGAGCGGTTAGACTTGGAACCAAATATCAGCCGAAAGGGAGGGTCGATTGTCACGCGAGAACGCAGGTGATCTCACCTTCTCCGAACAGTACAACGGGCCCGATCCGCTCCTGGACGCCGCGCGGGCGCTCTCACACGAGAACGGCCTGGCCCCGGTGTCGCAGACGACGGCGTCGACGCTGACTCTTCTGGCCCGTCTGCTCACACCTGTCGCCGCGGTCGAAGTCGGTACTGGTGCCGGCACTTCGACATTGGCGCTGCTGCGGGGAATGCCCAATGCAGGGATCCTGACCTCTATTGACACGAACTCCACAGCTCAGAGTGCCGCCCGCGATCTCATCGACATGGCAGGCATCCGACACAGCCGTCTGCGCCTGATGAGCGGGCGTGCCGAAGACGTCCTCCAACGTCTGGCACCGAGCGCCTATGACATGGTCTTCATCGACTCGGAACCAACCAACCTCGAACGCATGATTGAACCTGCGCTGCGTCTGCTCGACGCGCACGGGCTTCTCGTCATCCACCAGACGCTGCTCAAGGGCGGCGTGGCCGATCCCGTCGACCGTTCGCCGCGGACCCAGGCGGCGCGGGGGCTGCTCAACCGGCTGGCCGAACAGGAAAGCCTCGAACGCGTCCTGCTGCCCATCGGCCAGGGCCTGCTGATGGTGCAGAAGACCCGGCGGTGAATGCGGAAACAGCAGAGACTCTGCGAAGTCTCTGCTGTTCGGTTCGCTGAGCTGATTGCTCAGCTGGGAAAATGTGCTGTGCTGCTCACTGGCCCAAGGTCTCGGCCAGGGTGTCGTGCAGATCTGTGGCTTCGTCTCTGCTGAGTTCGATCACCAGACGGCCTCCGCCCTCGACTGGGAGCCGCATCACCATGCCTCGACCTTCTTTGGTCACTTCCAGAGGTCCGTCGCCGGTGCGGGGTTTCTGGGCTGCCATGTGGGCTCTTCCTTCCGTTGATTATGCAAAGACGGTTCACTCTCGATGGACCGAATGTTGTACACACGATTATTCCACGATCCGGTCAAGGACGGGTAACCCGATCGAATTATGACATCTGAGCTTGTCTGTCAGGGCGGCAGATCCGCCGGTGGAGTGAAGTGCCACAGATAGGCGACCCACACGATCTGAAGCAGGACGAACGCACACAGCACCGCCGCCCGGTACCCCCGAGAGCGGACCAGCGACAGGGTCAGTGCCATCGGGAACAGCGGCAACAGAAGTCGCAGGGTCGAGGTCTGCGGAGTGAAGAAGATGAGCAGGTAGACACCATAGGCCAGACAGAAGTACTGCAGGGTCCGGCCCATCCTGGCTCCTGCCGGGGAGAAGATCAGGGCCAACATTCCTGCGATGACGACGAAGAGGAGCACCGGGCCCAGCGGACCGATGAGACTGTTGGCCTGAGCCAACCACTGCACAAGATAGGTCGACTCCCCCGTGTGCCATGCCGCCTCGGTGTCCGTGTACGCCGTCAACGATCCCGTCGTCAACCACGCGTGGGCTGGGTGGACCAGCGCCGCAACGCAGGAGAGCACACCCAAGGACCAGGATCGGACCACCTCGGCGAAGGGATACGCATCCTGCTTGCGGTGAGCGAATCGATCGATGAGGTGCAGCAGCATGAAGAAGGAGAAAGCGACGCCGATGGGGCGAGACAGATCCATCAGGAACACGACGGGTATCGCGCTCAGGTAGCGGCGTTCGACGACGAGGAAGAGCGCGGTGGCCTGCAGGAGGAGCGTCATAGACTCCGCATACCCGGTGGAGAAGATGGCGGCCGGGGGAAAGAACATCACAAGGGCCAGACCCGTCAGGGCCTGTCCCGGGTCCGTGTATCTGCGAAACAGCGCAAGGATGACGATAGCGGCGAGTCCGGCTGCGATTGTCGAGACGATCGGAGAGATCACCTCGTAGCTCAGGCCGGTCACGCTCGAGAGGTTGCCGACCACGGCTGGATGCAGCGGGTAGAACGCCCATTGGTTCTCCGTCACCGCTCCCGACTCATCAGTGGGCAGGATGCTCGGGTAGCCCTCCTTCGCGACTCGGCCGTACCAGCCGCCGTCCCAGAAGTTGAGGAAGTCGTTGAGGGTGGTGGTGACAGGACTTGAGGACCAGTTCGCCGGGTCCTGGCGCTTGAGGACGGCGGCGAAGATCGAGATGCTCACGACTCGTGAGACGAAGTAGACGGCGATGGCCTGCACCCACACGGGCAGGGTGAGGAACAGGGTGCCGAATCGTGACAAGCGGGAGGAGTTGAAGACTTCAGGGGCGAGGGTGATTCCGGGGAGGTCGTGGGCTCTGCTCATTGCTGCCCGCGTGCGGCTTCCAACTCGTGGATGCGAGTGCGCAGCACTCTCATCGCTTCATCGACGTCCTCCATGCGGTAGCCCCGCAGGGCGGGCCGGAATGAGAGTCTGTCGAGATCCTCAGGTGTGAAGTCGTGGGGCAGAGGCTCCCACGCCGCTTCGGTCTCCTCAGCGGATTCGGCGGAGAAGACGTTGAATGTTGCCGCCAGCACGATCACGAGTACGAATATCGCTGCGGCCACTCCGATCACAATCCACAATGGCATACGGTCATTTTCTCACAGTGGGCTCGCCGGCTCAGCGCAGGCCGCGCACGGTGTGTTTGGGTACCGCATCTCCGGTGATCGCCAGGGTCACAGCGAGGGCGTCTGCAGTGGCGCGGACGTCGTGGGTGCGGATCATCGCAGCACCCTTGGCTACGGCCAGTGCGGTGGCCGCGATCGTTCCGTGGAGTCGCTGCGACGGTTCCACGTCGCCGATGGCCTCGCCGACGAAGTCCTTGCGAGAGATTGCCAGCAGCACTCGGAATCGGGTCTCGGTGAACGTCTGAAGTTCACGAAGCAGCCGCAGTGACTGATAGGTGTTCTTCCCGAAGTCAGGTGTCGGATCGATGATGATCTTCTCGGCCGTGACACCAGCGTCCAGTGCCGCCTCGGCCAGCCCGATCACTCCGGCCAGAGTCCGGCCGACGACTTCGCCTGCGGTCAGACCGTATCGATTGCGGTGGGCATCGGTGCGCGGAGACAGACCGCCCGTATGCGAGCAGACGATGCCCACATCGTTCTTCGCTGCGACGGATGCCAGCTCGGGATCGACACCGGCCCAGGTGTCATTGAGCAGTCCGGCGCCGGCCGCGCAGGCCGCTTCGGCGACCTCGTGACGCCAGGTGTCGACGCTGATGAGCATGGTGGGGTGACTGTGCGCGACGGCCTCGATGACGGGGCAGACACGGTCGATCTCCTCGGCCACGGAGATCTCCCGGCCCCGGCCGGCCCGCACTCCTCCGATGTCGACGATGTGCGCACCTTCCTGCGCAGCTGCGGCGACCGCGTCGATGGCCTCTTCGGCTGTGGACGCGGATTCGTAGAACGAGTCCGTGGTCCTGTTGATCACGGCCATGATGGCAGGATTGCCCGGCCGTGCCTGTGACAGGTGGAAACCGCCGAGGTGGGGGCTTGGCTGCGCTGCATCCCTCACTGTCGGTCTCCGTCTTCGGCGATGGCGGTGCCGATGATGTCGACGACTTCATCGATGTCATCGGTGAGGGTGAACAGGTTCATGTCTCGGTCGCTGATGGTGCCTTCGGCCAAAAGGGTCGTGGTCATCCAGTCGACAAGTCCCTGCCAGTAGGCGGTGCCGAAGAGCACGATCGGAAACGAGGTGACCTTTCCGGTCTGCACCATGGTGAAGGCTTCGAAGAGTTCGTTGAGAGTGCCGAAGCCACCGGGCATGACGACGAAGCCTCGCGAGTATTTGAGGAACATCGTCTTTCGGACGAAGAAGTAGCGGAAGTTCACGCCGAGTTCGACGTGGTCGTTGAGTCCGGATTCGAAGGGCAGCTCGATGCCGAGGCCGATCGAGACTCCACCGGCCTCCCGGGCACCCAGGTTCCCGGCTTCCATGACCCCTGGCCCGCCGCCGGTGATGATTGCGTTGCCACGGGCGGCGATTCTCCGGGCTATCTCACGGGCATCCTGATAGGCCTGCGTGTCCGCGCTCAGTCGGGCCGAGCCGAAGATCGACACGGCCGGTCCGATCTCTGCCAGGGAGCCGAACCCCTCGACGAACTCGGATTGAATCCGAAGCACTCGCCAGGGGTCCTGGTGGACCCAGTCGGAGGTGTCGCGGGATTCGAGAAGGCTCTGGTCCGCTGTGGTCGTGGGCACCTGAGAGCCGCGCAGGCGCAGGGACCCTTTGCTGTAGAACGCCGCGTCAATGGGTGCGGGGTCATCGGTCGGGGATTCGACCACGGCCGGATCGTTGGTGGCTGGTTCGTTGGTGGCTGGCCCGCCGGCAGCCGGATCGTGCACGCCCATTGGGGCTCAGCGCCCTTCGAGGTATTCGCGCAGCGTCCGGGTGGCCTCTTCGACCTCCGTGACGGCGACATGCTCATCGGACTTGTGGGCGTACAGGGGGTTGCCTGGCCCGAAGTTCACTGCAGGCACTCCCAGCGCGCTGAACCGCGAGACATCGGTCCATCCCAGCTTCGGTGCGGGTGAGAGCCCAAGAGTGTCGATGAAGTCCTGAGCGATCTCGCGATCGAGACCGGGCCTGGCACCCTCTGCCGCATCCGTGACGATGACGTCGAAGCCGGTGAAGAACTCGCGCAGGAACCCCTCTGCCTCGGCCGCGGACTTGCTTGGGGCGAAACGGTAGTTCACGGCGACTGTGCAGGCATCGGGCACGACGTTGCCCGCGACTCCCCCGGAGATCGAGACAGCGGACAGGGATTCACGGTAGTCGAGTCCGTCGACGTTCACGGTCCCGGTTTGGTGCTCGGCCAAGCGTCTCAGTACTTCTGCGGCGGCATGGATTGCGTTGACTCCCATGAAGGCACGTGCGGAATGGGCGCGGATCCCGGTCGTGGACACGTTGACCCTGATGGTGCCGTTGCAGCCGCCCTCGACGGAAGCGTTCGAGGGTTCTCCGAGAATCGCGAAATCACCGCCTAACCAGTCGGGGTGGTTGCGTGAGACTCGTCCGAGTCCGTTGAGGGAGGCGTCGACCTCTTCGTGGTCGTAGAAGACCCAGCTGACGTCACGGTTCGGTTCGCGCAGGGCCGCGGCAGTGACCAGCGCCATCGCGACACCTGCCTTCATATCGCAGGCACCTCTGCCCCAGATGACCTCGTCGGCGGTGTAGTCGGCACCGTCCAGGTGCGTGCGCCGAGCCGGAAGGTTGTTCTCCACCGGCACCGTGTCCAGGTGCCCGGCGACGACGATGCGTTCGGAATGCCCCAGCTGGGTGCGAGCGACGATGGTGTCTCCGTCGCGCAGGATCTCCAGGTCCGGTCCGGGCCCCGCACCGATGCGGTTGAGCACCTCGGCGACAGCATCGGTGATCGTTGTCTCATTGCCGGAGACCGATTCGATGGCACACAGGCGACCTGTGAGCTCGGCAGGGTTGTTGAGTGCTTCGAACAGGTAATCGGCCAGGTCACCGGTGGGGGTGAAAACGGATTCGGTCTCAGCAGATGGATCGACAGTCATACCGCTTAGCCTAGTACTGCCGCTAGCGACTAGTCTTGGTGGCATGACAGAACGCATAGTTTCCGCGCGTGGCTTGGCCACCCTGCACAACGACTCAGTCCTCACCGCCTGGTACCCCGCCCTGAGCACGGGAGAAACTCCAGACGCCGCCGAGGAGGCCGCCGTCTCCCGTACGAACACCGACGGGCTCGATGCCCTCGTGGGCACCGATGAAGCCCGCGGCACTCGAACTGAGGTCGTGACCACGACGATCGACCTAGACGCCGGTCCCGCCTCAGCCGCCGACGCCTACCTGCGCCTGCATGCGCTGTCTCACCGTGTGGTGGCTCCCAATGATGTCAACCTCGACGGGATCTTCGGTCACCTCGCGAACATCGTGTGGACCTCCGCCGGCGCCTGCTCTCCGGAGGACTTCGAAGCCACTCGTGCCAAGCTGCTGGCCAACGGTCCCGTCGCCGTCTTCGGTCTGGACAAATTCCCGCGTATGACCGACTTCGTCATCCCCTCCGGTGTCCGCATCGCCGATGCCGATCGCGTCCGCCTCGGCGCACATCTGGCCCCGGGCACGACCGTCATGCACGAGGGCTTCGTGAACTTCAATGCCGGCACGCTGGGCTCGGCGATGGTCGAGGGACGTATCTCCCAGGGCGTCGTCGTCGGCGACGGTTCCGACATCGGCGGCGGTGCCTCCATCATGGGCACCCTGTCGGGCGGCGGCACTCACCGCATCTCGATCGGCAATGGCAGCCTGCTGGGTGCGAACTCCGGTGTGGGCATCTCCATCGGAGACGACTGCATCGTCGAAGCCGGGCTCTACATCACCGCCGGCACACGCGTCACCGTTCCAGGTGACGATGACACGGTTGTGAAGGCCTCCGAACTCAGCGGTCAGAACAACATCCTCTTCCGCCGCAACTCCGTCACCGGCGCCGTCGAGGCGATTTCCCGCTCGTCCAAGGGCATTGAGCTCAACCCCGACCTTCACTGAGCTTCAGGCTGCTGGCCTCTATGCTGAGGCTCGGTCGGCTGCACTGCAGGCGGTTGAGCATCAGCTGGCTGAGTAGGCCATGAACTGACACCGACGAGGGCGCGTCCACGAAAGTGGGCGCGCCCTCGTCGTGTCTCAGCCTCGTCGTGTCGCGGCCTCGTCGTGTCTCAGCCTCGGACAGTCGGTGTGAGCGTGCCGGCGCGGGCAGACATGACAATACGCCCTACGCTCAGCTGCTGAACACCGTCTTGCAACGGGTCGAAGCAGTGCTGAGTGTAGGACGTATCTGGTCAGCGGTGCCTATTGCCGCCACCGCTGCCGGCTACGGCGCAAGGGGTCAGTTGCGGCACAGGCTGCCGGTTGAGAGTGACGGTGCGATCAGCGCTCGTTCATGTCCTTGTAATCGCGCGAGTAGGCACCCGTGTAGATCTGGCGCGGACGGCCGATCTTGGTCTCCGGGTCGTTGATCATCTCGCGCCACTGGGCGATCCAGCCCGGAAGACGACCGACGGCGAAGAGCACCGTGAACATATTCGTCGGGAACCCGAGAGCCTTGTAGATCAGACCGGTGTAGAAGTCCACGTTCGGATAGAGCTTGCGCTCGACGAAGTAGTCATCGGCCAATGCGATCTCTTCGAGCTTCTGTGCCACCTCGAGCAGCGGGTCGCCACCGGAACGAGCCAGGACCTCGTCAGCGGTCTTCTTGATGATCTTCGCCCGCGGGTCGTAGTTCTTGTACACGCGGTGACCGAAACCCATGAGGCGAACGCCGTCTTCTTTGTTCTTCACTCGCTCCATGAACTTCTCGGGACCATCGTCTGAGGCCGAGATCTCCTCGAGCATCGTCAGGACTGCGGAGTTCGCGCCGCCGTGCAACGGTCCGGCCAGAGCATTGACACCTGCGGAGATCGACTGGAACAGATTCGCCTGCGATGAACCGACGAGGCGCACCGTTGAGGTCGAGCAGTTCTGCTCGTGGTCGGCGTGGAGGATGAAGAGCTGGTCCATGGCTTTGACGGCCAGTGGGTCAGGCTCGTACTCCTCTGCGGGAACGCCGAAGTTCACGCGCAGGAAGTTCTCGACGAGGCTCAGGGAGTTGTCTGGGTGGATGACCGGCAGACCCATGTTCTTGCGGTGGGCAAGCGCAGCGATCGTCGGCATCTTCGCGAGCAGTCGGAATGTGGAGGTGTCGACCTGACCCTCGTCAAAGACATCGAGGTCATCTTGGTAGAAAGTCGACAAAGCCGCGACCGCAGCTGCCACCATGGGCATCGGATGCGCATCGTAGGGGAAGGCCCGGAAGAAGCGACGCAGGTCTTCGTGGACGATGGTGTGACCGCGAAGCCGACCATCGAATGCGTCGTACTGCTCCTGAGTCGGGAGTTCTCCGTGAATGAGGAGGTAGCTGACTTCGACGAAGTTGGAATGCTCGGCAAGCTGCTCGATGGGATAGCCGCGATACTGCAGGACGCCCGCGTCACCATCGATGTAGGTGATGGACGAGGAGCTTGATGCCGTATTGGCGAACCCTGGGTCGTAGGTGACCGCGCCGGTGTCTTTCAGCAGAGAGCCGATGCGATATCCGTTGTTGCCCGCCGAGGATGCCACCTCGGGCAGTGTCAGTTCTGTGTCCCCGACCTGCAGACTCGCATCCGTTGGCATATGTTCTCCTCTGCTTGGACCCACCTCAAGAACTTCCTGAGGTGTCTTGCACAATTCCATCAAAGACTACCGATAACTGTCAGAATCAAAAAATCACAGCCACCTGCTGGTACCGGCCAGTAACCTACTTGAACTGGCCTTACAGAGGGTTCTCGGGCTCAAATTCGGGTACTGAAGTGACCAGCTTTCTGGCCGCCGAACGGCTCAGCCAGCCGCCATGTGCAACCGCTGAGCGGCGGCGCGAATACGCTCATCGCTTGCCGTCAGGGCGATGCGCACATGATCAGTGGCTGCCTCACCATAGAATTCGCCAGGACCGGCGATGATGCCGATTTCTGCCAATTTCGACAGCGAGTCCCAACAGTTGACATCAGCGCTCGACCACAGATAAAGACCCGCACTGGAGTGATCGATGCGGAATCCGTAGGCTTCGAGTCCGCTGCGCAGAAGTTCCCGACGAGTCCGATACCGTTCCTTCTGCTCGATGACGTGAGCAGTGTCTCGCAGTCCGGCGATCATCGCGGCCTGGACGGGGAAAGGCACGATCATGCCTGCGTGTTTGCGCGACCTGGTGAGATCACCGATGAGCTGACTGTCTCCGGTCACGAAGGCCGCACGGTACCCGGCCAGGTTCGACTGCTTCGACATCGAATACACGCTGAGGACACCGCTGTGATCGTCACCGGCGGCATTGAGAATGCTCGGAGCGGGAGACTCGGATTCCCAATTGAGGAGTCCGTAGCATTCGTCTGAGGCAAGAACGACTCCGGCGCTGCGGGCACGGCGGACGACCTCGGCGAGGGTATCGGTGTCGAGCACCTCCCCGGTGGGATTGCCCGGGGTGTTGATCCAGAGCAGACCGATCCCGTCGAGGGAGGCTCCGGCGGCGACGTCTGCCGCGTCGAGGCGGCGGCAGTCGACGCCGGCGATCGTGGCACCCATCTCGTAGGTCGGGTAGGCCGCCGAAGGACAGGCCACGTCCAAGCCGGCCTGGCGCAGCCCCAGCAGGGTGGGCAGCCACGCGACCATTTCCTTCGAACCGATCGTGGGCAGCACCTCGGCGGCGGGGTCGAGCGAGACCCCATGCCAGTTCTGGTACCACCAGGCGATGGCTTCGCGCAGTTCATCCGTACCTGCCGTCGTCGGGTAGCCGTGGGCATCACCAGCGTCGGACAACGCGGACTGGATCACCTGTGGTGTGGGATCGACCGGGGTGCCGATGGACAGATCACATGCCCCGTCGGGATGTTCTGCGGCCCGATTGCGAAATTCGGTGAGCCGGTCCCAGGGGTAGTCAGGCAGGTTGAGGCCGAAGCGAGAAGACATGGCTCAGTCGTGCTGCTGCAGGGGCAGGGCGGAGATGATCGGGTGGTCCAGGCCGGTGTTGCCCAGCTTCGCGGCGCCACCTGGCGAACCGAGTTCGTCGAAGAATTCGACGTTAGCTTTGTAGTACTCAGACCATTCTTCGGGAGTGTCGTCTTCGTAGAAGATCGCCTCCACCGGGCAGACCGGCTCGCAGGCACCGCAATCGACGCATTCGTCGGGGTGGATGTAGAGGCTGCGCTCACCTTCATAGATGCAGTCGACCGGACATTCGTCGACGCAGGCCTTGTCTTTCAGATCGACACAAGGCTGGGCAATGATGTACGTCACGAGTACGACTCCTATTAAGACTCAACGAGATTGCACGTATACAGCCTAAGACTACGCCTTCTGACCGCGCAGGGTCCCATCGGGTCGACGTGATCCTGCTTTCACATTCGTGTCCTCCGTCACGCCTGCAACGTCTGCGGCAGAGGCTGGATTAGGCTGGAGGCTCCAGTACTTAAAGGCGTTTCGGCGGAAGGCGACAAGTGGACGATCTGCAGCCCGGAAAAAGAGTGGTCGTACGGTATTCGCTCGAGCCCGGTGACACGCACTCGACCTCGGATGCCCTCGGCGTCGTCAACAGCGCAGACGAGACATCGGTGGAGATCGGGACCAAACGCGGGCCGATCCGCATACCTCGGGACCAGATCATGCTTGTCCACGAAGTTCCGCCGGCACCGACGAAATCGGGTCGCACCCATGAGATCGTCTCTGCCGTCGACCTGCGCAGGATCTCTGCCGCGGCCTGGCTGCCTCAGGACATCTCCTGGCTGCACATGGAGAATCTGCGCAATGAGAGCGCCGAAACCGATGCCGACATCGGATTGCTGCAGAAGGGTTGGCTGCTGCGCAGCTCCGAATCGGTGACCAGGCGTGCCAACAGCTGCCTTCCCGTCACTGACACCGGATTGGACTGGGAGCAGAGCCTCGATGCTGTCGAGGCCTGGTACGCAGCACGCCAGAAGCCAAGTTGCATCCAGATCTATTCGAGCGAGGATTCCAACTCGCTTGCACCGGCGTGCGAAGGTCTGGCACCACTTCTCTCGGCCCGGGGCTATTCTCCCTCTGAGCCGGTGTTTCTGCTGGCCGGGTCCACCGCCGAGGCGGCAGCTGGGGCCGCGCATCCCGGTGACGCGGCCGCACCTGGACTCTCGATCGACGTCAGCGAGGAACCGAGTCCCCTGCACTATGCGGCGTGGGCCAGTGAGCGCGACCCGGGTTCGGACGAGGCCTTCCGTGGGCTCATCGAAGCATCCGATCCCTGTCAGTTCATCACGGCCTATGCCGACCATCCGGATGGCAGCCGGTCCATGGTGGCCGGCGCCCGAATCGTCGAGCGCAGCAAATGGGGTGTGCTGACGAACCTCGTCACCCGTCCGGATCTGCGTCGGCGCGGGGCAGGCCGTTCTGTGGCCCGGGCCGCTGCCGCACTGTTGTCGCAGCGAGGAGTCCGCTCTTACCTCATTGACGTGGAGGCCAGCAATGACGCCTCGTTGAACCTCTTCACATCACTCGGTGCCACAGTCCGACACCGGTCCTGGTACGCCAGCCGCGGCTGACGCAGATCAGTCCTTGCACTCAACCTTGTTCACCGGCCGGTAGACAGTGACGAATGAGTCCTTCGAAGTCTTGCCCGATTCGATGTCCTTCATCGTCCGCGTGATCTTGATCGACCAGCCCTGCTTCGGGGTCTGCGGCGTGCACTCGGGACCCGAATCGGTCACGGAACCGGGCGAACTGTAGTTGTAACGGTCGGAGGAGTCTGAGCCGACCTTGAGCTTCTTGTCGCCGAAAATCTTCGCGTGAACCTCACCGCCGGACAGATACATGTCGAGAACAATCGGCTGCTTCGATGTGTTCGTGAACTTCATGTCGATGGTCGACCAATCCAGCGTCGCTTCCCTTCCTTCCGGATAGCGGGAGATATAGCGCGAATGAGCCTGGTGTTCGTCGAGTTCCAAGCCGGCGAAGAAGGCCGCGTTGAACAGCGTCGTCGACACCTGCGATACTCCCCCGCCGAAGTCTTCCTTCATCTGGCCATCCGAGATGACTCCAGCAGCCTTGTACCCGTTGGCGGCGGTGCGCTGCCCGATGGTTTCGTTGAGGGAGAACTGATCCCCCGGCTGAACGACTGTGCCGGAGACCTTCTTCGCCGCGACTCTGAGGTTGGTGTCGCGGTTGGGCTCCGAGGAATAGCTGGTCGAGAATTCTGACATCACGTCGGAGACATCGGCCTTCTTCGCGTCCTGCGTGGTGAAGTCCGGCTTCACCGAGGCGAGCGTGACCGTGGGCCTGTCGGTCTCGCCCGTGATGGCGTCGGTGACGGCCGTCGTCAGTTCGTCTTTTTTGATGCCGATTCCCGATTCGGACTCCACCACTTCTGGTTTGCCGTCCCTGATCGTGAAGCTGGCGTCCTTCGCTGGCTTGCCGACGTCCTTGTTAGACGCCAGGACACGCTTCTGCAGGTCCTCTTCGTCGAAGACGGGGGCCAGCTTCGAGTCTTTCGGTTCGAAGGTCAGGGTCTTCGCAATCGTTGTCGGACTGATCGTGAGATCGCCGGCATCGACATCCGAGTCGGCGTCCTTCGCAGGTTCCGCGCGTACAGTCAGATCCCTGCTCACTGCGTCTTCAGCGAAGCCGTCGGCGACGTCCTTCGCCTCGGCGGTGGTGATATCGGGTTCGACCTTGCTTGCTGTGACCGGCAGTGCATTGTCCGTACGCAGCCACGAATCCTCGATGGCTGTACGCACCTGTTCGGCATCGACGGTCTGACCGTTGGTGCCGTCTTTGATCTCCGGCTTGGCCTTGACGTAGCTGACCTCAGCGTCGACTGGTTCAACTTCGAGGGATTTAGTCACCTTGCCTGTGGCTTCGTCGAAGGACTCGTTGTCGATGCTGATGACAGGTTCGATTTCGTCATCGCCGAAGAGCCGGTCCCAGATGATGGTCGGGTCCAGTGTGAATCCGGTGGCCCGGCTGATGGTCTCCGGGATGTCGAAGCTGACTCCGGCCTTCTCCGGGTCGAGTTCGGCGGTGGGCTTTCCCGCCTTGAGCTCGATCTTCGCCCCGGCCTTGTCACCCAGCTCCTCTCGCAGAGTCGCTTCGGCCGAGGTGGTGGACTGGCCTCCGATATCGATGCCTGCGACCATCGTCCCAGGCGACAGGACGCGGCCGGTGAGGAACCCGACCACCAGGTAGATGGCCGCGAGTACGAGGATGATGAAGAGCGCGATCAGCCACGGCTTGCGCTTCGGAGTCTCCGTCGTGCCCTGCGAGCGACCGCCGGGGTTCGGTGAGGAGTGGGACAGGGTCTGAGTCGGCATAGTTCTCCCGATTCTAACGGGCTGCTTCGGGCCGCCGCACCTTTGTGAACGCGAGGACGGCAGCGATGAGCATCGGACCGATCAGCCAGGCTGCTGAGCGCAGCATCCCGGTCACGATGATGTCCGCGCCAGGCAGCCACGTCGGCTGGCCGAGGACATAGGAGAGGATGACGATGACGAATGCGGCGATGAGCATCGGCGAGGAGCTCCGGTACATCGTTTTGAGGTGCCAGAGCCCGCTGGCCACCAGGAGAAGGGACAGGGCAAGCCCCCAGGGCAGGATGACCGGGGTGCCCGCCAAGTCGAACACACTCACGTTGAGGTGCTGCATGGCGCCGAGGAAGCCGATGAGTACGGCCAACACTACTGCGTGGGCGTACGCGAAGAAGCCCGGCTTCTTCGGCTCCCGGCGTCGCCGGCGCAGAGGAAGAGCGCCGCCGGCAGCTCCATCCGCGGCTCCGGCGCCTGAATCCTGCGTCTCGCAGGCGTCGATGTCGAGGTCGGTGAGCACATGGGGTGCGGGACCCGAACGCAGCCGCAGGTCAGAGATGAGGGCTCCTGCGCCGATGGAGTAGTACTCGTGGTCGAGGATCTTCATGCCGATGCCGTTCGACAGGGCGAAGAAGGCCCCGGACACTGTCACCTGGGTGCGATGGGCAGCCAAGGCACGACGCTTGGTGTCGAGGACAGAGGAGATGTCCTGGGCGACGACGATCTCGCTCACAGGCGGTTTGGTCGGGATCGTCTGAGCCGGTGCGAAACCAGTCTCGGCAAATCCCGGCTGGTTCGGGTCGAATGTTTCTCGGGCCGCTTCAGTCGGGACATCGACGAACAGGAGTCGCCCGGCCCTCCATGCGGCTGTATCGACGGCAGCGACGGTGGCCTCGTGGACGCGCACATGGTCGGGGTGACCATAGCCGCCGTTGGAAGCGTAGGTGATGACCGCATGCGGTCGGACTTCGTCGATGACCGCGGCGATGTAGCGGGCAACGGTCGTCAGTTCGGCCGCGCAGAGAGCATTGGCCGGCATGGTCGAGGCGGCGACGGCATGACCATCGCCGCCCCACTCCATGCCGGAGTCTTCGAAGGTGTGGGCGCTGCCGCCCAGGAACAAGTGCTCGCGCACACCCAGGGCAGCCATCGCCTCGGCGATCTCCGATTCCCGCACGCGGGCCAGCCCTGCCCGATTTCCCTCGAGACCCTTGAGGTCGGCGGGGATCACCTCGCCGTCCTCACCTCGTGTGGCGCTCAGGACCGTGACCTGTGCGCCCTCGCCGGACAGTGCGGCGATCGTCCCTCCGGTCGTGATCGTCTCATCGTCGGGATGAGCGTGCACGAAGAGGATGCGGGGTACGACGGTCATGGGGTCCTGAGCGCTCGAGGTCATACTGTGCTGTTCGAACTCACGCGTTCTGTTTACGCATCTTGGCGTAGGTCTTCGCGCGTTCCTTCGGGTCGAGTTCCAGTTTGCGGATGCGCACTGTACCCGGTGTGACCTCGACACATTCGTCTTCACGGGCGAATTCGAGGCTTTCCTCGAGCGTCAGTTTGCGGGGCGGTACGAGGTTTTCGAAGGAGTCCGCCGAGGCTGAACGCATGTTCGTCAGCTTCTTCTCCTTCGTGATGTTGACGTCCATGTCATCGGCGCGAGAGTTCTCGCCGACGATCTGGCCGGTGTAGACCTCCGAGGTGGGCTGGACGAAGAAGCTGCCGCGTTCTTGCAGGTTGATCATCGCGTACGGGGTCACGGAGCCGGGACGGTCAGCGACGAGGGACCCGTTGGTCCGGAACTCGATGTTGCCGGCCCAGGGGCCGTAACCTGCCGAGAAGGAGTTCGCGATGCCGGTACCGCGAGTCTCGGTGAGGAACCGGGTGCGGAATCCGATAAGGCCACGTGCGGGGACGGTGAATTCCATCCGGACCCAGCCGGTGCCGTGGTTGGTCATGGTCGACATGACACCCTTGCGGCTGGCCAGAAGCTGAGTGACGGCACCGAGGTAGTCCTCAGGAACGTCGATCTGGAGCTCTTCGAAGGGCTCGTGGACCTTGCCGTCAACCTTCTTGGTGACGACCTGCGGCTTGCCGACGGTGAGCTCGAAGCCCTCACGACGCATCTGCTCGACGAGGATCGCCAGCGCGAGCTCGCCGCGTCCCTGGACTTCCCAAGCGTCGGGACGCTCGGTGGGAAGGACCTTGAGGGACACGTTGCCGACGAGTTCCTGGTCAAGGCGATCTTTGACCATCCGCGCGGTGACCTTGGTGCCCTTTTCGCGACCCGCCAGCGGCGAGGTGTTGATGCCGATGGTCATCGAGATCGCAGGATCGTCGATGATGATCGCGGGCAGGGGCTTCGGGTTGTTCAAGTCGGTGAGCGTGTCACCGATCATGATGTCTGGAATGCCGGCCACGGCGACGATGTCGCCGGCAGATGCCTCGGTGGCCGGAACCCGGTCGAGGCCCTGAGTCTCCAGGAGTTCGGTGATCTTGACCGAGCTGATGTCATCGCCACGAGCCCAGGCGACCTGCTGGCCCTTGCGCAGGGTGCCGCCGAAGATGCGCAGCAGAGCAAGACGGCCCAGGAACGGCGAAGCGTCGAGGTTGGTGACGTGTGCCTGAAGGATGTCGTCATCGTTGATCTCCGGAGCCGGAATGGTCTCGAGGATCGTCTTGAACAGCGGCTCGAGATCAGGATTGGCCGGAGCCTCTCCATCTGCGGGCTGTTCGAGGGAGGCTGCGCCGACCTTGGCTGCTGCGAAGACTGTGGGCACATCGAGGACCGAGTCGACATCAAGGTCGGGGACTTCATCCGCGAGGTCGGAGGCGAGACCGAGGAGCAGGTCCTGGGCCTCTTCGACGACTCCGTCAATGCGAGCATCGGCACGGTCGGTCTTGTTGATCAGGAGGATGACCGGCAGCTTCGCGGCCAGCGCCTTGCGTAGCACGAAGCGGGTCTGAGGCAGAGGGCCCTCGGATGCGTCAACAAGGAGAACGACACCGTCGACCATGGATAGGCCGCGTTCGACCTCTCCGCCGAAGTCGGCGTGACCCGGCGTGTCGATGACGTTGATGACGATGGGATCGTCACCGGCTGAGGGTCCGTTGTAGAGAACCGAGGTGTTCTTCGCGAGAATGGTGATGCCCTTCTCGCGTTCGAGGTCGCCGGAGTCCATGACGCGTTCAGCAAAATCACCGTGTTCGCTGAACACACCTGTCTGGCGGAGCATGGCGTCGACCAGAGTGGTCTTGCCGTGGTCGACGTGGGCGACGATTGCGACGTTGCGGCGGTTTTCCCGACGCGTGATGGCTTCAGTCATCAAGAACCTTATGAGCTAGAGAGATTGGTCCGGTGCGGACCCAACAGACCATTATACGGCCACACGCTTACCGGAAATGACAGCTGGTGTTCAAAATCGAGCACGAAGAATACGAGCGTGAATGCATTCGGTGGTCACAGCGGCGAGTGAGAACGCACCCGAGGGCGAATCTGACTTCTCCGCTGCGACCACCGAATCACTTCGTCATTCGCTGACCTGTCAAGGGATCAGGCGTTGGCCGTGGCCTCCAGAACGGCGTCCCTGGCTTCACGACGTTTACGCTGTTCGCGTGGATCCGGGACCGGGACCGCGGACAGCAGTCGCTGAGTGTAGGGATGGACCGGGTTGGCGACGACCTGTGAGCTCTTCCCGATCTCCACGAGGTAACCGTGACGCATCACCGCGATACGTGAGGCGATGCGTTCGATGACGGCCAAGTCGTGGCTGATGAACAGGCAGGCGAATCCGTACTCCTGCTGCAGCCCTTCGAACAGGTCGAGGACCTTCGCCTGGACCGAGACGTCGAGCGCCGAAGTCGGCTCATCAGCGATGAGCAGCTTCGGCCGCAGCGTCAGTGCTCGGGCGATGCCGATCCTCTGTCGCTGACCGCCCGAGAGTTCGTGCGGGTAGCGGTTGCGCATCGATGTAGGCAGTTCAACCGCGGTGAGCAGCTCTTCGACGCTCTTGCTCAGCGCTGGCCCCTTCATTCCTTCGTGGAGGTACAGAGGTTCGCCGATGGACTCGCCGACGGGCAGGCGTGGGTTGAGCGAGGAACCGGGATCCTGGAACACGATCCCGACTTCCTTGCGCAGAGGCCGCAGCTGCTTATTGCTCAGTCCCTTGATGCTCTTGCCGTTGATGACCATATCGCCTTCGACCGTGGGCAGAAGACCCAGTGCGGCACGACCGATCGTCGTCTTGCCCGAACCGGATTCGCCGACCAGTCCCACGACCTCTCCAGGAGCGACCATCAGGTTGATGTGATGGGCGGCCCGGAATGCCTTCTTCCGTCCGATCGCCGGATACTCGATCGCGGCATCGCGCAGCTGCAGTGCAGAGGGCTGAGAGAAATCGGCCTGAGATCCTGGGTGGTAATAGGTCTCTGTCGAGTCCATCTCGATGTCGTGGTCATGGTCCTGCTCCGCCTCCGCGGCCTCGGCCAGGCCCGAGACTCGGTCTGATCCGCCCTCGGCCACCAGGGGGCTGAGAGTCGCCTTCGGCGGGTGAGCCCCGCTATCGTTGGTGCCCGCCGTGACGTCATCATCGGTGCTGTGGGAGGCTTCCGTCTCGTGCACGACCGCCGAGTCCTCGACGGTGGCGAGGTCGGCCCCGAAAGCCTCTCCCTCAATGGCTGTACCAAGGTGCGGCACGGCTTCGAGGAGCTGTCTCGTGTACGGGTGCTGCGGATTGTAGAATATCTCTTCCGCATTGCCTGATTCGACGACGCGCCCCGCCTTCATCACAATCATCCGGTCGGCCATATCAGCGACCACGCCCATGTCGTGGGTGATGAGGATGATGCCGGCGTCGAGCTTCGACTTCAACTCACGCATGAGCTTGAGGATCTCCGCTTGGACCGTGACGTCCAGTGCCGTGGTCGGCTCATCGGCGATGAGAAGCTTGGGCTGGCACGCCAGAGCCTGAGCTATCATGATGCGCTGGCGCTGTCCGCCCGAGAGCTGGTGCGGGAACGAGTGGAAACGCTCCTCGGGGTCCGGGATCTCGACGAGACGCATCAGCTCGAGAGCGCGCTCCTTTGCCTCAGTCGGGCCGACGTCCAGGTGCACACGCAGCGTCTCCACGATCTGGAAACCCGCCGTGTAGACCGGGTTGAGCGCCGTCATGGGCTCCTGGAAGATGACGGAGATCTCGTTTCCTCGGATCTGCTGCATCTTCTCCGGCGGCATGCCGATGAGTTCGGTGCCGCCCATCTTGGCCGAGCCGGTGGCCCGACCGTTGCTGGGCAGCAGGCCGAGCAGTGACATGCTCGACTGCGATTTGCCGGAGCCGGATTCGCCGACGATCGCGAGCACTTCACCAGCGTTGACCGTGTAGTTGAGTTCCTCAGCGGCCATCCACCATTCGTCATTGACCCAGAATTTCACTCCCAGGTCTTTGACGTCGAGGACCGGTGATTTGGCTGTGTTCGTCTGTTCAGTCATCACTTCGCCTCCTCTTTCTGCGTCGTGTTCGCGACCTTCTTCTGGGTCATGCGCTCGGCCTTCTTCATCTTCCTCCAGCTGGGAATGGTCTTCATTCGCGGGTCGAACGCGTCGCGCAGACCGTCGCCGATGAAGTTCACACACAGAGCGATGACGATGATGAACAGACCGGGCCACCAGAACAGCCACGGGCGTGTGGCGAAGGAGGTCTGGTATTCGCTGATCAGCTGGCCCAGTGAGATACCGGGTGGACTGATGCCGAATCCGAGGTAGCTGAGTGCCGCTTCGAGCACGATCGCCTGACTCATCACCAGGGTCGTATTGACGATGATGACACCCATGGCGTTGGGCAGCATGTGCTTGAACATGATGCGGAAGTCGCTGGCTCCGGCCACACGCGCCGAATCGACGAATTCACGTTCTCGCAGGGACATGAAGTCACCGCGCACGAGTCGTGCCAGACCGGTCCAGAGGATCGCGCCGAGGGCCAGGCCCAGCAGCGGTCCGTTCGCACCGCCGACAAGCTTGCCGAGGATCGAACCGATGACGATGACGGGCAGGATGATGAAGCCGTCCGTGATGCGCATCAGCACAGAATCGATCCAGCCACGGTAATAGCCGGCCAGCGCGCCGACGATCGTGCCGATGACAAGACAGACCAGGCCGATGATGACCATGACGATGATGGAGATCTGCGTCCCCTTCATCACGCGGGCGAAGTTGTCACGACCGATGTCGTCCTGCCCGAAGGGGTGTTGGCCCAACGTGAAGAAGTTCGAGAACGACCAGGTAGGTGCACCTCCCGAATTGAGGATCTGTCCCGAGGAGGTGTGGTTGTAGATCCACCAACCAGGTATCGGACCAAAGCCCACCGATGAGAAGGCGAAGAGGGCGACGAAGGCGAAGACGCCGATGCTGATCATCGCGCCCTTGTGGCGGAGGAACTTCCGGAAGACGATCTTGCCCTGGGACAGACCTTCGGTTTCCTTGGCTTCGATCGCGTTGTCCCCGACGTCGTCGGGCGCGAGAGCATTTTCGTTGTCGTTGTTGGTACTCATGCGTTCACTCGGATTCTGGGGTCGAGGACTGCGTAGAGGAAGTCCGCGACGAGGTTGGCGATGATGGCGAGCAGGCCCGTAATGAGGATGTAGGCCATGATCGGATCGAGTTCGGACTGTCTCATCGAATCGATGAAGAGTTTGCCCATGCCGTTCCAGCCGAAGATCGTCTCAGTGATCACGGCGCCGCCGATCATCGTGATGATGTCAACGGGAATGATAGATGCCAGAGGCAGGAGCGCATTGCGCAGCGCATGACGCATGACGACAGTTCGTTCGTTGAGCCCCTTGGCTCGTGCTGTGCGGATGTAGTCCTGACCCATGACCTCGAGCATCGAACCGCGCGTGTAGCGGGTGTACGAAGCAAAGGAGATGAGGATCAGAGCGATAGACGGCAGGAGGAGGTGGGTGAACGTGTCCAGGTTCGCTATCCAGAAGTCGCCCTCGAGATTCGGCGTCGATGCGCCGATCGTCGCAATCGGTCGGTTATTGATCGCAGGCTGGTCCGAATACTCGCCCCATCCCTGAAGCACTCGGTCGGCGAAGATGAGGACGGCGACGATGAGGCCGGTGAAGAATGTGGTGCGCACAGTGTCCCAAGGATCGGGTCCGCGGAACGCCAGACCCACGCCGACGGCCACACCGATCGTCACGATCAGGAGTCCGAACATCCACAGCCAGTTCATCTCCTGGTAGTAGAAGAGGTATTGCAGCGGCATGTACAGCAGAGCCCCGATGACAGCCATCGCCAACGTCGCATAGAGCACTCGCTTGTTCTTCAGACCTGTCGACAGGAAGGTCATGACCACAGCAGCACCGAGGCCGATGACGACCACTCCGACGATGCCGATGCTCGGCTGCTGCAGCCAACCGCTGGCAAGGATGTAGTAGATCGTCACGAAGGTGATGACCGTGGCTGCGAGGAAGGTGATGAGCCTGCGTTTTCGGCCACCGCCCAGCGCTCCCATCCAGAACAGTCCCAGCGCAATGCAGATGAGGATGATCGGCACCCAGCTGCTCAGCGTCGGATCGTTGATGAAGTTGTTGATCTCGATCGCACCGTACTGCTTGAGCAGAACCGCCACCCAGAACACAGGCAGGGAATAGAGGAGGAAGGAGACGAAGGTGATGAAGTAGTCGAAGCCCGAATACTGGCGGATCGCTGAGATCATTCCGACTGCGATGCCGAGCATGATGGCCACGATCGTCGAGGCTGTGATCAGCTTGACCGTGTTGGCGATGGCGCCCTGAAGCTGAGAGGTGACCTCTTGGCCGGATTTCCAGGCGACGCCGAAGTCACACTGCCCGACCACACAGCCGCCCACGCCGGCCAGCCACTTGAAGTAGCGAACCACGGCGGGCGTATCGAGGTCGAGGAGCCGACGGCGGGACTCGTAGAGTGCCTCGATGTTGGGAGAGGTACTCGAACGCAGGTCCCAGAAGAAGTCGAGGGCGACATTGAGCAGGAGGTAGAGGACGAAGGTCACGACTAGGAGCACGAGTGCAGTCGAGAGGAGTCGTCTGAGGATGAATCTTGTCATTGGGTGTCCGTTTCAATCTTCCGAAAACGCTGCTGTGGGGATCACAGAGTGATCCCCACAGCAGCTGGGGGTGAAGGAGAACCGATCGCGTCAGTCGCGGATCAGTTGGTCTCCCACTCCCAGTAGTTCCAGAACATGGTCGGCGACACAGATGTCGACGAGACATTCTTAACCTTGTCACGGTAGATCGTCAGCTCAGGGAACTGGAAGATCGGTGCACCGAAGGCATCTTCGCTCAACTGGCTCTCCAGATCAGTGAGCAACTTCTCCTGCTCGTCTTCCTTGGATACGAGCAGCTTATCGAGGATCTTGTCCGTCTTCTTGCTCGAGTAGCCGCCGTAGTTGTTCTGAGCACCGGTGCGGAAGTTCGCATCGTTCTCAGTCACGCCTGTGCCCTCAGACTGCCAGCCGAACAGCGAAACATCATAGGTGCCATCGCCGAGGCGAGTGCCCCAGTTGACGTCTCCGACGTCCTCAATCTTGAAACCGGCTTTCTCCGCCGATTCCTTGATGAGCTGGAACTCCTGCTGACGACGCGAGTTCGTGTTGTCGTACATGATGCGCACCTTGGGCGCATCGGCACCGGCTTCCTTGAGGAGCTTCTTCGCAGCTTCAACGTCGACATCGGTGGCGTCGGCAACACCGTTCTCCTTGGTGACCGCGTCGTACATCGGCGAGCCGGGAACCTGTGAGTATGAGTCACGGGTGACGGCTTCCTCATTGAGCGGCTTGATGATCTTCTCGACGATGTCCTCGCGGGGAACGGTTTTGAGGAACGCCTGGCGAACCTTCTTCGCCTTCTCCTCGTCGCCGCCGTTGGCTTCAGGGTCAAATGGACCCTTGTTGTCAAAGGTGAAGTCCACGTGCTCGTAGGTTGCACCGTCGGCCGCGTCGACTGTGACACCGTCAAGGTCTTCAGCAGCGGAGAGAACGTCGGCTGTGGCCTGCGGCTGGGTCATATCGACTTCGCCGTTTTCGATCGCCTGGATCATAGCCATCGGGTCTCCGTTGTAGCGAACCGTCACGGTGTCGACCTTCGGCTTGACGGGGCCGGAATACTGGTCATCGAGTTCAAGAGTGACGTACTGCCCCTCCTTGAAGTCGGTCATCTTGTACGGGCCGGTATGGACGAGGAGATCCTCGTCCTTGGGCATCGATGTGAAGTCGAAGCCCGTGTTCCAGGTGTTCGAGATCTTGGACAGCTTCTCGGTGTCCTTGTCCTTGAGCGCATCGAGGATCGCCTGCTTGCCTTCAGCCGGATCGTCAATTCCGAGAGCCTTCTTAGCCACAATGTGGGCAGGAACACCTACGCCGTCAGCACCCGTTCCGAGCTCGGTTTCCCAGTCGACGAACGGCTTGGAGTAGCTGAAGGTGACTTCCTTGCCATCGTCGGAAACTTCGGGGAAGTCTTTGATCAGGGCAGACCCTGCGGTTGCCGCATCAAAGTAGACCGTCTTCGCGTCATTCTCCTTGACCGACCCGTCGTCAGCGTTGTTCTGTTCGACGGTGTTGAAGTTCGCGGACTGCCCGGCCCAGGTCAGAGCCAAGTCGGCCGCGTCCACCGGGGTGCCATCGGACCATTTGGCGTCATCATTGAAGGTGTATTTGACCTTCAAAGGATCTTCGGAGACCTGTTCGACACTGCCGAGAGAACCATCCTGGAGCTCAAGCTTGTCGTCATAGTGCTTGAAGTTGTCATTCATCATGTAGGTGAGAATGGCGTTCGAGACGGCATTGCCGTTGGCCGTCAATGTGTTCATCGACCGGAAGGATTCGTTCCATCCGATGTTGATGCTTGATTTCTCTGACGACTTCTCATCGTCTCCGCCGCCGGGGGGTGTGCACGCAGTGAGCACCATTGCTGCTGCGGCAACTGAGGCTCCGGCCGCGAGGAAGCGCTTTTTCACGTTCTCTCCTTGTTGTCATGAGGCTGTTTCGCCCGTGTAGCCACGCCCGCAATCCGGGGCGTGTTGCGCTCGATCACTCCCTGGTCGGGAGTGTGACCGCGTTCATGTTTTTCACATGGAATGCCTCAAAGTTAATTCACGCGGCACTGTGACGGAGTCCACATGCTGAGCATATTTCACAATCGTTACCCTTTCGAGATCAAGGAAACATGCACACAACCTGCAGTCTCAGTGGATAGGATGTTCAGGTGGTGAACAGTGAGATGGATCGCAATGCAGGGAACAATCAGCCGACGATCGTGCGAACGACGAGCTCCACAGTGCTCTTCGTCGTCATCGCGGGGCTCTGCGTGATCGGCCTGGGCTCGATCATTGTCGGAGACTTCACAACACGAGGGCTTGCGGTGGCAGGTATTCCGGTCGCCATCATCACCGTCGTCTACGCCCTCTATCGGTTCCCTCGCGTCGAGCTCAGGCGCAAGGAGATCGCACTGATCAACCCTATGCAGTCCGCGCACATCCCCTGGAACCTCGTCGACGGGTTCGACATCCACTTCGGACTCGGGGTGCGCACCCATGAGAAGGTCTACTCGTCGTGGCCGTTGGCCGGCAGGGGTAAGAAGATGGAGAAGGACGAACACGGCATCCGCAGGCTGATGGACAATCCGAATCCCGCTGTCGATACCGTGCTCGACCGTTACTCCGGCCTCAGCGACGAGGAGCTGGCGAACCCTCGCGGCGAACGCACCATCACAACTTCGTGGAACTTCGGTATCATCGCCGCACTTGTGACTGCCATCATCTGGGCAGGCATCGGCTTCGCCGCCCTGCCCAGCTGATCACCAGCCGCGTTCGCGCCATTCGCTCAGCTTCGGGCGTTCCTCGCCTAGCGTCGTGGAATCACCATGCCCGGGCAGCACCTTCGTCTCATCGGGCAGTTGGTCGAAGACTCGTTCTTCCAGATCGTCCATCAGGGAGGCAAAGTCCTCTGTGCTCCAGGTCTTTCCGGGTCCACCGGGGAACAGCGAATCGCCTGAGAACAGGATGGTCTCTCCCCCGTCGCGCAGCAGCAGGGCGATCGACCCCGGCGTGTGACCGCGGAGGACGATCGCCTGCAGGACGAAACCGCCGAAGTCTCCGACGTCGAGGTGGTCGACCGCTCGCGTGATCTCCACGCCCTCGGCCGCTGTGATCGCCTCCGCATCGTCGCTGCCTGCGATCGTCATCGCGTCGGGGAATGCCGCCGAGGTGGCAGGCAGTGCCCGAATGTGATCCCAATGCTGGTGTGTGGTGATGATCGCGTGCAGCTCAGGGGCCGCCGAGGTGTCCTCGGCTCCCGAGGCGATGAGATCCTTGATCGCCTCAGCATCGTCGGCTGCGTCGATGAGGACCTGTGATCCTGATTCCTTGGCCGTGATCATGTAGACGTTGTTCGCCATCTCGGACACTGCGATGCTGCGGATGACGACGTGTTCGGTTTCGATAGTGTTCGTCATTGTCGGTTCACCATGCTCCTCTTGTGTACTGCGGTGGATACGGTCCCGGTTCGACTCCGAGATCGTGGGCTGCTCTCTGCGGCCACGCCGGTTCGCGCAGTGCCGCCCGTGCCAGGAAGATCGCGTCGGCCTGTTCCGAGGCCAGAATCGTCTCCGCCTGCTCCGGGTCGGTGATGAGGCCGACGCTTCCTGTGTTCACGCCTTCTGCCCGGATCGCTGCCGACAGCGGCACCTGGTAGCCGGGGCCGACTGGAACCTTGACGGGGAAGTTGCCTCCGGAGGAGACATCGATGAGGTCGACGCCGCGTTCCTTGAGGTCACGGGAGACCACGACGGCCTCGGCGATGTCGAAGCCGCCTTCACGCCACTCGCTGGCAGAGAGACGGACGAATACCGGCACCTCCTCGCCCACTGCTGCGCGTACTGCCTGGTAGGTCTCGGTCAGCATTCGCGAACGTCCAGTAAGGTCGCCGCCGTACTCATCCGTGCGTTCATTCGACAGCGGGGACAAGTACGAATGGAGAAGGTAGCCGTGGGCTGCGTGGAGTTCGACGAGGTCGAACCCGGCATCGATGGCTCGGACAGCGGCCGCGGCGAAGGCATCGACCACCTCGGCGATGTCGTCCTTCGTCATCTCCTGCGGCGCTTCGTATCCGGGATAGGCGATGGCGCTGGCACCGAGGGTGGGCCAACCGCCGTCGGCCTCGGGGACACTGCCCCGAGGATTGCCCTCGAAGGGACGGTAGGTGCTGGCCTTGCGGCCCGCGTGTGCCAGCTGCACACCGATGCGACTGCCCTGTGAATGGACGAAGTCAGTGATCGAGGACCACGCCTCTGCCTGATCGTCATTCCAGATGCCGGCATCTTGAGGTGAGATTCGTCCTTCGGGAAGGACAGCGGAGGCCTCGGTGAGGATGAGTCCGAACCCACCCTGGGCACGGGCGCCCAGGTGAACGAGATGCCAGGTGTTGGGCATCCCGTCTTCGGACTCGCAGGAATACTGGCACATCGGGGCGAGCCAGATGCGGTTGGCGATCTCAGTTCCGCGCATTGTCATGGGTGAGAAGAGTTGAGTCATTCCACCAGTCTGCCAATTTCTCTCGTCGTTCAGAGCACGATGTTGAATACTGGTACGGCCAAGACATACACCGTGACCGTGATGAGGACGATTCCGATGACGTTGAGCAGGACGCCGCCCTTGACCATCTGCGCCACCGTCAGGTATCCCGAACCGTAGGCGACGGCGTTCGGCGGCGTCGCGACCGGAAGCATGAACGCACAGGTCGCAGCCAGCGCCACCGGAATTGTCAGCAGCAACGGATCGAGGTCAAGTCCCAGCGCCACCCCGCCGACGACGGGAACGAAGGTGGCCGCGGTCGCGGTGTTCGAGGTCAGCTCCGTGAGGAACAGGATGATCAAGGCGAAGATCGCGACGACGAAGACTGTCGGCAGGACTCCCAATCCGCTCGTGGACTTGCCGATCCACTCGGTCAGTCCCGAGGAGGAGAACTGCGCGGACAGAGCCAAACCACCGCCGAAGAGGAGGAGCACACCCCAGGGCAGCTTCTCGGCAGTGTCCCAGTCGAGGAGGCGGACACCGCGATTGGCTCCGCCGGGAATGAGGAAGAGGAGGAGACCGATGACCATCGCGATGCCCTCATCGCTGATCGGTGGCTCATCGAAGATCAGCGGCAGGGAGATCCAGCTGACCGCGGCGAGGACGAACATGCCCAGCACCAGCTTCTCCCCGGTCGACATCGGACCGAGCTTCCGCAATTCCTCACGGATGAGCTCTCGGCCGCCGGGGATCTCATCGATCTCAGGCTTGAACAGCACTTTGACCAGAAGGAACCAGGCGATGACCATCATCACGACCGCCAGAGGGACCCCGACGAGCATCCACTGGCCGAAGCCGATGGAGATGTCGTGGTTGTCCTTGAGGTAGCCGACGAGGAAGAGGTTCGGCGGTGTGCCGATAATGGTGCCAAGGGACCCGATTGAGGCCGAATAGGCGATGCCCAACATGAGTGCGGTGCCGAAGTTGGACTTCACCACGGCGTCGAGCCCGGTGTCGTCCTGACCCTCGTCTGAGTCCGCGGAGTCAGTGCCCGAAGCATCGGTGACGGCTCCTCCGATGACCTTGCTCACGATCATCAGAACAGAGATTCCGATGGGCAGCATCATCACCGCCGTCGCAGTGTTCGATACCCACATGGACACGAAACCGGTGGCGACCATGAAGCCTGCGATCATCGGTCCCGGCTTGTTGCCCATGACGGACAGCGTGATGAGGGCGATTCGTCGGTGCAGGTTCCATCGTTGCATGGCCAGGGCGATGAGGAATCCACCGAGGAACAGGAAGATGATCGGGTTGCCGTAGGACGCACCGACGGTGTCCATCTCGACCTCGGTGCCGAAGACTGGAAAGGCCACGAGCGGCAGCAGAGAGGTAGCCGCGATCGGCAGTGCCTCGGTCATCCACCACACAGCCATCAACACGGCGACAGCAGCTGTCAGCTTCGCGCCGTGCTCGACCCCGTCGGGCATGATCGCATAGACGAGGGTCGAGAGGATGAGCCCGAGCAGGAAACCGGTCCAGCGTATGCGCACCACCTGCTTGGAGAACCCTGGGGCCCTCTCACCCGGTGAGAGTTCATTGAACTCGGCGGAGTTGTCGGTTCGTGAGTACTGTTCCTGAGTCATCTGCGCTCCTCATTGAGCAAGGTCGGATGCTGTGGACTACATCTACACCCTACTCAAGAACGCCTCGATGTGGTCGAAGACGATGTCGGGATGCTCGGCCATCGGCAGATGAGCCGCATCGGGGATGACAACCATGGCTGAGTCGGCCACCTGTGCCGACAGCTCGGTCATGGCCTCGGGGGTGCAGCCCGGATCCTGTGATCCGGCGATGAACAGGGTCGGCGTGGAGACAGCCTCAAGGCGACCGGTCACGTCGTATTGAGTCAGAGCCCGTGCACAGGCGATATAGGCGGCATCATCGATCATTGCCAGGTCCGTGAGGATGGCCGGTCCCGATGCGATGTCCTCGGTGAGGAAACCGGCGGCGAACCACCGGTCGGCGGTGTCGTCGAGCTGGCCGCGGGTGCCGTCCTCGGTGACGTCCTTGATTCGTTCGGCCCAGGATTCGTCGGTGCCGAACTTCGTCGCCGTCGCACAAGCCACAAGACCAGTCAGCGAGTCAGAGTGTTCGAGTGCCAGCATCAGTCCGATGCCGCCCGAGATCGAGACACCGCAGTAGGTGAACTTCTCCACACCCAGTTCGGCCAGGCTGGTGACGAGGCCTGCTGCGAGATCGGAGACCGTGAAGTCCGCCCCGTCATCGGTTCGAGGAAGTGTGTGACCGGGAAGATCGCTGAGGTAGATCTGATAGTCATCGGCGAATCTGGCCGCGACTGCGGCCCAGAGGGAGACCCTGGTGCCGAGGGCGTTTCCGAAGACGATGGCCGGTGAACCCGGATTGTCATTGAGGGGGTGGACTGCAATGCGCAAGAGTGCTCCTAGCAAGGTTCGAGATCAGATGAGATATTCGAGGTCAGGAGTGCTGTTGGAAGGTCAGGAGACCACCGCACTCAGCCTACCGCCCGAGTACTGGAGATAACAGCGTGGGCACAGTGATTCATAGGTCACCGCGTTGCCGTCGATGGCCACCTGGTCACCGTCGAAGATGAATCGGCCGTCGACGAGCCGTCCGTTGAACATCGCCTTGCGTCCGCAGCGGCAGATTGTCTTGAGTTCTTCCAAAGTGTGAGCAATCTCAAGCAGTCGGGCAGAACCGGGAAAAGCCTTAGTACGGAAATCGGTTCTGATTCCGTAGCACATCACCGGCACCGAGGCGTTGGTGGTGATGCGCATGAGCGAATCGACCTGGAGCGGTTCGAGGAACTGAGCTTCGTCGATGAGCAGGCAGGCCACGCGGGCCTTAGGCGTGTCGATGGATTCGAGCAGAGCATCATGATCGACGTAGTCAGCGTGCTCACGGTAGATGGTCTCAACGTCGGAGCCTGCGGGGATGAGGAAGTCGACTTCTCTGGTGACACCGAGGCGGGAGACGATCTCGCCGGCACCCTTCGTATCGATGTGGGGTTTGGCCAGCAGAACTCGCTGGCCGCGTTCCTCGTAGTTGAAGGCGGCCTGCAGCAGGGCGGTCGATTTTCCGGAATTCATCGCCCCGTAACGGAAGTAGAGCTTGGCCACCGTCGTCCTCTCTGAGTCGTTCGTGATGATTTCTCAGTTGTTCGTCATCATCGTCCTGTTGTGTGTGACGAAACAGAACCCTACCGGGAAGCTGAGCACAACCGGGGCAACGGTAGGATGGGGTGGTCAAACCCCAAGACGATGTGGAGTAGTCCATCACCATGGCCAAAATCATTTATACGCGCACCGATGAAGCGCCACTTCTGGCGACGTACTCGCTCAAGCCGATCATCGAAGCCTTCGCCACCTCTGCGGGCGTCGAGGTCGAGACCCGAGACATCTCCCTGGCTGCGCGTGTACTGGCACAGTTCACCGATCGCCTCCCTGCAGACCAGCAGGTCGCTGATTCCCTGGCAGAGCTGGGCGATCTGGCCAAGAAGCCGGAAGCCAACATCATCAAGCTGCCCAACATCTCGGCTTCCGTCCCCCAGCTCAAGGCCACCATCGCCGAGCTCCAGTCCCAGGGCTACGAACTGCCCGACTACCCGGACGAGCCGTCGACCGATGATGAGCACGATGCCAAGGCTCGCTATGACAAGGTCAAGGGCTCAGCAGTCAACCCTGTCCTGCGTGAGGGCAACTCCGATCGTCGCGCCCCACAGGCAGTGAAGAACTTCGCGAAGGCCCACCCTCATTCGATGGGTGACTGGTCTTCTGACTCGAAGACCAATGTCGCCACGATGGCCGCCGGTGACTTCCGTGACAATGAGAAGTCCGTTGTCATTCCGGCCGATGACACCCTCCAGATTCGTCTGCGTCCTGCCTCGGGCGAGACCGTCGTACTCAAGGAATCGCTGCCAGTCCTCGCCGACGAGGTCATCGACGCCACCAAGATGGATGTGGCTGAGCTCCACAAGTTCCTCAAGGCCCAGATCGCACGGGCCAAGGACGAGGGCATCCTGTTCTCCGTCCACCTCAAGGCCACGATGATGAAGGTCTCCGACCCGATCCTCTTCGGTCACGTCATCGAGGCGTTCTTCCCCGAGGTCTACGCCGAATACGGTGCTGCCCTCGCCGAGGCGGGTCTGACCTCTGACAACGGACTGGCCGCCATCCTCGGCGGGCTCGACGCTCTCCCAGCCGATGTAGCCGCAGGCATCAAGGCCGGTATCGATAAGGGCATCGCCGAAGGCCCCTCCCTGGCGATGGTGAATTCCGATAAGGGAATCACCAATCTGCACGTGCCCTCCGACGTCATCGTCGATGCCTCGATGCCTGCGATGATCCGCGTCGGCGGCAAGATGTGGAATAAGGACGACGCGACCCAGGATGCCCTGGCCGTCATCCCCGATTCCTCCTACGCCGGTGTCTACCAGACCGTGATCGAGGACTGCCGTACCAACGGTGCCTTCGATCCGACCACGATGGGCACCGTTCCCAACGTCGGACTCATGGCCCAGAAGGCCGAAGAATACGGCAGCCACGACAAGACCTTCGAAATCGCCCAGGACGGCGTTGTCGAGGTCGTCAACTCCGTCGGTGAGGTCATCCTGTCCCATGATGTCGCCGCCGGTGACATCTGGCGTGCCTGCCAGACCAAGGACATCCCGGTCCGTGACTGGGTCAAGCTTGCCGTGACCCGTGCCCGCCTCTCCGAGACTCCAGCCGTGTTCTGGCTCGACGAGACTCGCGCCCACGACCGCAACCTGAGGGCCAAGGTCGAGGCGTACCTCGGCGACCACGACACCGAGGGCCTCGACATCCGCATCATGAACCCGGTCGAGGCGACTCAGTTCTCGATTGATCGCATTCGTCAGGGCAAGGACACCATCTCGGTGACCGGCAATGTCCTGCGTGACTACAACACCGACCTGTTCCCGATCCTGGAACTGGGCACCTCGGCGAAGATGCTCTCCGTGGTTCCGCTCATCGCCGGTGGCGGCCTGTTCGAGACGGGAGCCGGCGGTTCGGCCCCGAAGCACGTCCAGCAGCTGGTCGAGGAGAACCACCTCCGCTGGGATTCCCTCGGTGAGTTCCTCGCCTTGGCCGAATCCTTCCGCCACGAGTTCAACGTCCACGGAAACGCCCGTGCCGGAGTTCTCGCCGACACGCTCGATGCTGCAACCGGCAAGTTCCTCGAAGAGAACAAGTCGCCTTCACGCAAGGTCGGCGAGATCGACAACCGCGGCAGCCACTTCTACCTCACCCTCTACTGGGCGCAGAACCTGGCCCAGCAGACCACGGACGAGCCGCTGGCCGAGGCCATCAAGCCTGTTGCCGAAGCTCTCGAGTCCAACGCCGATAAGATCTCGGCCGAACTTCTCGAAATCCAGGGAAGCCCTGCCGACCTGGGTGGCTACTACTACCCGGAGGAGACCAAGCTCGACTCGGTCATGCGGCCTTCGGCTACGCTCAATGAGATCATCTCCACCCTGAGTGCGAAGGTCTGATCTGACTTCTTCAGTTCAGACACCGCAACACCTCACTCATGCGCCCATCAGCGACTATGATGGGCGCATGAGTACTCAAGACCCACGTGGCGAATCACAGACGCCCGACGAGCTGCTGGCCGAGACGCAGTCCGTGCTCGGCGACGAGGACCCGGCGACCGGCAGCACCCGCGAGGTCGCACCGACTCAGCAGGTTGATCCGACGCAGCGCATCGAATCCGAGCAGCAGACCGAACCGACACAGCGCCAGGAACCGACTCCTGCAGGCAAGGATGCCGAACTGGCACGGCTCAAGGGCGGCTCCGGCATGTCGGCGGGAATGTGGGCATCCCTCATCCTCGGCGCCGTCATCGTCGTGCTCCTGCTCATCTTCATCCTGCAGAACAACGTCCCCGCCGAGTTCCAGTACTTCGGCTGGCAGTTCCAGCTGCCCCTCGGCGTTGCCATGCTCTTCGCCGCGATCGGCGGAATCTTCATCGCCGGCATCATCGGATCCGTGCGCATCTTCGTGCTCAACCGCAAGCTGAAGAAGATCTCGAAGGCTCTGGGCAGCTGATACATGGAGTCCCACCCTGGTTTCACACTCCTGCCCACCCAACTCGATTCGACCATCGTCCTCGCCGACACTGACGCCGAAGCCGAATGGGCCCGCATCGATCTCTCTTCGCTGACGAAGCAGGAGATGAACTATGCGACGGAATTCGAACCCGATGCCGCGGCTACGTGGGCTGCGGGTCGAGTCATCCTCCGTCACGTCCTCGGCGCACACCTGGACCGCGACCCTGCAGACATCGAGATTCGCCTCGATTCGGCCGGCAAACCGCGAGTAGAGGAGTGCGAATTCTCCGTGACTCGAGCCAGGCGTTTGGTTCTCGTCGCCGTCGCCGACGATCCCATCGGTGTTGACCTCGAAGCTGTACCCGAGCATGCGGTTGCCGCCGAGGCGATGGCGTTGCTTCACCCGAAGGAGCAAGCCGAACTCGACCAGGTCCCTGCTTCCGATCTGGCAACAGATTTCGTGCGCGTGTGGGCCCGGAAGGAAGCCTTCCTCAAGGCTCTGAGCACTGGCCTGGCACGTGACCCTGGGATGGACTACATCGGCGCAGCCGCGTCACCCAGCTCTCCGCACCCCGACGTCGAGATCTTCGACCTGGAGTCAGGACTGCCAGCGGGCTACCACGCCGCCATCGCGTTCAACCGCTGACGGTCGCTCTCGGTCACTCGGGTCCTCAGTCCCAGACGGTCTCGGTCAGTCGCTGCGTGTTGTGGCCCCGCCGGAAGCTTCGTCCTCGGCGAAATCGGGGCCATTGGCCCCGGTGGTGAACACGACTGCAATGGCCAACGAGCCGAGTGCCGTGTAGCCGAGCCAGACGAAGCCTGCCGCCGAGCTTCCGGCGAGGGCGAGGATCACGGCGATGATCGTCGAGACCACCCAGAGCGAATCGAATATCGCCAGGTACTTCACATAGCTCTTCTCACTCTTGCGGGCGCCGTAGGAGATCTCCGTGGCGGCGCTGAGGAAGAGCAGGACGATCGCCGTGATCGCCAGCCACCTGGGCGCAAGCAGGAATGCCTCGACCGCGGGAAGAAACGCGCAGAGTGCGACCGCGACGAGCAGTTTGAAGACGCCATCGGCGACGAACCCGAATTTCATCATTCCCCGATCCTACTCAACCGCTCCTGCACCGTCTCCAACGCCTGATGCAGCACGGCGGCTTCGACGTTCGAGTGGGCGATGACGATACCGTGTCTGACGTCGCTGTCCGCACTCCATCCGGCCGCCAGCGAGGCCACAAGGATCCCTCGCTCTGCCAGGTCGGTGCGCAGCTGTGCTGCGGTGGCCTCTCGTGTCTCGATGACGAGGGTTCGACCGTCGTGGACGAGACCGGGAATCGCACCGACCTGAGCAAGGACCGCCTCGGCGGCTCTGAGCCTGCGCCGGCCACGCGAGATTCTGCGACGCAGCCCTCCCGAGCTCAGATAGGATGCGATCGCTGTCTGCATGACCGGTGAGAACGCCGGGCCCAAAGCGGTGCGCATGCCGCTCAATCGGCGGCCGAGCTCCCCGTGGGCGATGATGTACCCGGTGGACACGGCAGAGGTCAGCAACGTTGAGAACGTGCCGATGTGGACCACCTGTGCCGGGGCATCGGTGGACACCGCGAGATCGTAGAGGGTGGGCACCACTGTCCGGGCGTAGCGGGCTTCGCTGTCGTAGTCGTCTTCGATGACGATGACGCCGGTCGCCTGTGCCCATTCCAGGAGTCTGACCCGCCGGTCGATGGGCATGGTGGTCCCATGCGGGAACTGGTGGTTGGGAGTCACGACGACCGCGCCGAGGTGGTCAGCGGAGACAGCGGGCAGACGCGTGGTGTCGATCGGCTTGAGATCACGATCCGACATGGCTTGACGCAGTCCCGGAAATCCGGGGTTCTCGACGCCGATCGCACCCTCGACTCCCGTCGTGAGGAGCAGGCGGAGCCCATCACGGGATCCGCTGGTGAGGATGATGTCATCGGGGTCGACGCTCATCCCCCGCGTCAGGCGCAGGTGGTCGGCGATCGCCCATCTGGTCTGCGGCTGTCCCAACGGATCGATCGGACCAGGATCGATGTCGAGCGAATCACGCCAGGCTCTGCGAAACGCGGGTTCCTGCAGCGGGTTGTCTCCGCCGAAGCCGGGACGCAGGTCGACGAAGCTGCGCAGTCTGCGTCGTGGAACCTGTGGTTGGCGCATGCGCGGATTGCGTGTGCGTGCGGTGTTCGGCAGCTCCGGGTTCACCCGTGTGGATGAGCGTTCAGCCGTGGTGAGAAACCCTTCGACGACGAGTTGGGCATACGCGGTTTCGACCGTCCCACGCGAGACGTCGAGGTGGGCGGCCAGGCGCCTGCTGGCAGGCACCGGCTCTCCGGGGCGAACCGCTCCGGCGGCGATGAGCCGCCTGATCTCCGCCACCAGCTGATCGGGCAGCGGCGTCGGCAAATTCCGGTCGATGTCGATGGGCAGTGCGATCCCGTCGGCCCGGGGCAGAACTATGTCTGATTGGGCAGCATCGGTGTGCGTCGGCTGAGCTGGAGGCATGTATCGATCATACTGGCCTAAAACTTTTCATGTTTTCTGGCACTCCTGGTGAGCCACTTCGAGATCTAGTGTTGTGGTGAACGGCCGTTCTCACCGACCAGCTCGCCCATTCCGTCGGGCGCACCACAAACTGAAGGCACGACAATGACACAGACACAGACCCTGCTCAACACCGGCCTGGCCCAGATGCTCAAGGGCGGCGTCATCATGGACGTCGTCAACGAAGAGCAGGCCCGCATCGCGGAGGCGGCCGGAGCCTCGGCGGTCATGGCACTCGAACGTGTGCCCGCCGACATCCGCGCTCAGGGCGGAGTGGCCCGGATGAGCGACCCCGACCTCATCGACGGAATCACCGCTGCCGTGTCGATCCCGGTCATGGCCAAGGCCCGTATCGGGCATTTCGTGGAGGCGCAGATCCTCGAGACTCTCGGTGTGGACTACATCGACGAATCCGAGGTCCTGTCCCCCGCAGACTTCGTCAATCACATCGACAAGTCCGTGTTCAAGGTTCCCTTCGTCTGTGGTGCGACCAACCTCGGCGAGGCTCTGCGGCGCATCACAGAGGGCGCGTCGATGATCCGTTCCAAGGGTGAGGCAGGCACCGGTGACGTCTCCGAGGCGATGCGCCATCTGCGGACCATCAACTCCGAAATCAGAGCCCTGGGTGCCAAGAGCGAGGACGAGCTCTATGTCGCGGCCAAGGAGCACGCGGCCCCGTACCACCTGATCAAGCAGGTCGCCGGCCTGGGCCGATTGCCCGTCGTGACCTTCGTCGCCGGCGGCATCGCCACTCCGGCGGACGCTGCGATGATGATGCAGCTGGGCGCCGACGGCGTCTTCGTCGGATCCGGCATCTTCAAGTCCGGCAACCCCGAGGCCCGTGCCAAAGCCATCGTCGAGGCGACCACCCACTTCGACGATCCGATCGCCGTGGCCAAGGCCTCACGTGGGCTCGGCGATGCGATGGTCGGCATCAATGTCGCAGACGTTCCAGCACCCCACCGTCTGGCGGAGCGCGGCTGGTGAGAGTCGGCGTCCTCAGCCTCCAGGGAGCCTTCCGAGAACACCTCGCTGTCCTCGACTCCCTGGGGGTCGCCACCCGCAAGGTCACCAGGCCGGAGCACCTCGAGAACATCGATTCCATCATCCTGCCCGGCGGTGAGTCATCGGCCATGGTTCGCATCGCCGCCACGACTGAGCTCTTCCCCGTACTCGGGGAGAAGATCAGCGCTGGACTGCCGGTCTTCGGCACGTGCGCCGGGCTCATTCTTCTTGCGGATCGACTCACGGATGCTTCGTTGGACGGTTTCGACCGCCTCGGCGGACTTGATGTGACCGTGGCCCGCAACGCCTACGGCAGGCAGCGGGAATCTTTCTGTGCACCAGTACAGGTCACCGGCCTCGACGGCGCATTCGACGCAACATTCATCCGGGCCCCGCAGATTCTGGATCTGGGTACCGGTGTTGAGGTGCTCAGCAAATACGCCGCAGTACCCGTGTTGGTGCGGCAGGGCAATATTTGGGGCGGCAGTTTCCATCCGGAGCTCGGGTCGGATATGAGGATCCACGAAGAATTCCTGCACAGCCTCGGCGCGACCGTGTAAAGATTGAACCATGACGAATGAGACGCTGCAGAAACTCAAGTCCGGATACACCTTCGATGCGCAGACCTTGCATTTGGGGGTGGCGCTGAACGAGGACGTACCCGACAAGGACACGCCCATCTCGATCCCTCTGTCGATGCTCAACCGGCACGGACTTGTTGCTGGCGCCACCGGCACCGGCAAGACAGTGACCCTCCAGGTCCTGGCCGAGCAACTCTCTCGCGCTGGTGTTCCCGTCTTCGCGTCCGACATCAAGGGCGACCTGTCGGGAATCGGCGCGGCGGGCAAGGCGTCTGACAAGCTGAGCACACGACTCGAGGCTTCGGGTCAGGAGTGGAAGTCATCGGCCAACCCCACCGAGTTCTACACTTTGGGAGATTCGGGACTGGGAACCCCGCTGCGGGCCACCGTCACCTCGTTCGGACCGATCCTGCTCTCCAAGGTCCTCGAGCTCAATGACACCCAGGAATCGGTGCTCTCACTGGTCTTCCACTATGCCGACACTGCCGGCCTCGCGCTCCTCGATCTCTCCGACCTGCGCGCGGTGCTGAACTTCCTCACCTCCGATGAGGGCAAGGCCGACTTGGTAGACATCGGTGGAGCCTCGAAGGCCACCGTGGGTGTCATCCTGCGAAAGATCTCCGAGCTCTCTGCGCAGGGCGGCGATGTGTTCTTCGGCGAACCGGAATTCGACACCGCCGATCTGCTGCGCCTTGACGACAACGGGGCCGGAATCGTCTCTGTGCTCGAGCTCCAGAAGCTCAATCAGTCCCCTGCGCTCTTCTCCACGTTCCTGATGTGGCTGTTGGCCGACCTGTTCCAGGATCTGCCGGAGGTCGGCGATGCCGACAAGCCCTCACTTGTGTTCTTCTTCGACGAGGCGCACCTGCTCTTCGCCGATGCTTCGAAGGCGTTTCTGCAGTCGGTGACGCAGACCGTGCGTCTCATCCGTTCGAAGGGCGTCGGCGTCTTCTTCGTCACACAGACTCCGAAGGACGTGCCCGATGATGTGCTGGCCCAGCTGGGTTCGCGCATTCAGCATCAGCTGCGCGCGCATACTCCCAACGATGCCAAAGCGCTGAAGTCGACAGTGCAGACGTTCCCGAAGTCCGACTACGATCTCGAGGAACTGCTCACTTCGCTGGGTATCGGCGAGGCGATCGTGACGGTGATGGACCCAGAGGGGGCTCCCACGCCCGTGGCTCCGACGAGGATGCGTGCGCCCGAATCGCAGATGGGACCGATGTCCGAGGACGACATCAAGGCCGCCGTTGCGGCATCTCCGCAGCAGGAGAAATACGGCACTGCCATCGACAACGAGTCTGCTCGAGAGATCCTCACGAAACGCCTGGAAGCAGGTTCCGAGGCCCACGACGAGGAGCAGGCAGCCAAGGACAAAATTGCGTTCCCGGAGGACTCGGCACAGGACTCCCGGTCGGGATCAGGCTCGCGGTCGTCTACGGGGGCGAAGCAGAAGGAGGACGACAGCATGTTCTCCAAGGTCGTGCAGTCCTCGGCGTTCAAGCAGTTCACTCGCACTGCGGTCCGGGAGATCACACGCGGAATCTTCGGCACCTCCCGTCGTCGGCGTTGATTCGCCATTAGTCCAGCGCTACTTCTGCGCCAATCCGGCGCTGCTTCTGCGCTAGTTCGGCGTTAAGACCGTCAGCGCGGTCGTTCCGGCCCGCAGGTCCAGCCGGCGGCAGTCACCGATGAGGTCACCGTCGAGCTGGACCGGCGCGGGAGCCTCAACGCTGATGCTGAGTTCGGTTCCTCGCCAGTAGTGCATCGAGGAGTGAGCTGTTGGACGTCGGTTCGCACAGTCCCAGCCGATCTGTGCCCATTCGCAGAGGCGGCCACCAGCTTGTGTCGTTCTCAGCTCCACAGCGAGGAATTCGAACTCTCCTGCACCGACCTCGGCGTGGGCGAACACCGGAATAGGTCCGGCAGGTCGTGCGGTCTTCGATGCCATCACCGACCACACTTCAGTGCCGGTCGTGCCGTCGAACTGTGGGCTGGCCACGTGTGGGTCGTCGAGTCGGGCCTTGAGCAGTGGCGCGAAGAGAGCCTGGCTGGCGCCGTAGGCGTAGCCGAGGATTCCCAGTCTCAACGCTGCCGGCAATTGTGTGCGCCCGGATATTGCTCTCGCATCTCCCCCGACTCCTGCCAATGACACGAAGTGCTCACGGCGTGGACCAGTCGCGGTGAAGCAGTCTGCTTCGTTCACGGGGACATCGCAGCTCAGCACCGGCTGAGATCCCAGATGCGCTTCGGCCAATCCCAGCGCAGACGCAGTCGAGCGGATTCCAAGGTGCCGGGCCAGGACATTCGCAGTTCCGGTCGGAATGATGAGCACAGGCATCTGCGCTGCCGCTAGCACCGGAGCGCAGACGCGCAGCGTTCCATCGCCTCCAAGGACAACGATGAGCTCTGCACCCCAGTCAAGCAGTCGCGAGGTCTGCTCGGTCCCTGGCCAGTGCTGTGTCGTTGTTGCGCTGCGATACGTGATCCGGTCCCGGTTGAGGATCTCGACGAGTCGGGCATAGGCGCGCATGGTCCGTGCGTGCTTCGGGTTCGCGAGGATTCCGACCTTCATCGCAGCCTCAAGCGAAGGCGGGGTGAGAGGCGGCGACAGCCTCGGCGCGGTCATGGTCGACAGCATTGTTGTCGAAGGGTTCGATGATCAGGCGTGGTCCGGTCTTGCGCGGTGAGCGCTTCCATGTTGCCCGTGCCTTGGTGCCTTCGATGAGGGTGTTCTTGAACATGCCGTTGCTGCCGGGGACGACCAGCTTCTCGTGTGTCGGATCCAAGGTGGCGCTGCGGTCCTTGTACCCGAGGATGATCTCATCGAATCCCGGAAGCAGCAGCAGTTCGTTCGCCTGTGACTGGCTCTCTTGCAGGCGGTCTTCGAGCTCGGGTGCTTGGTAGTGCTCACGGCCGTCGATGCTGATTTCGACGATCTCTCCGTCGGAGACGGCTGCGGCGATGGCTGTGCGCACCGGTGTCTTGGGCAGTCCCGTCCACCGTGCGGCGTCGTCGATCGTCACGGGCCCGTGGCTGAGGACGTAACGTCGCATCCATTCGTGGAGAGCGGCTTCTGCATCGAGTTCCACGGGGTTCGGGATCCAGTCCGCGGTGAGGACGTATCTCATATCGTCTCTGCCGTCGACCATCGGCCCCTGGGCGATGATGTTGCGCAATGCCAGGGTGGTGATGAGGTAGCGTTCGTGCCCGTATTCCTCGCCCGCCTGCAGCGGTTCGAAGGCGTCGAGCAGTTCCTGGCGGGTCAGGGGTCCGTGGGCACGGATCGTTTCTTCGGCCAGCTGTGCGGCGTCGTCGACCATGGCATCGTCGATGCCGAAGACCTCACGCCGCTTCGCCACAGCTTTCAAGGTTCGTTGTCCGGTCAGCCCGAGGATCCAGCCAAGGTCCTCAGCCGCAGCCAGGTGGATCGTGCCTCGCTGCGTCCACGTCCGGATGATGTCCCCAGAATCCATCGCCTCGCGAATGGCAGCCACCGAGGACCCTGTGCGAAGAGCGACCGAGACCAAGGCACCACCCAGCGCCTGAGCCTGGACACACCCGAGATGTCGGACAGCCGAGAGCGCTGTGACGGTTCCCGATTGCGCAGAACCGATGAGTCCCTGGGAGATCAGACGGGCGGCTGAGACCTGCTGTGAGTCCATGTGCCCACGATAGTCCACGGCACTGACGCAACCTTGAGCTTCCGCGTCGCTGGATCAGCCGAGGATGTCGATGAGTCCGGGCACAGGCACCCGCGGCAGTGCGCCGGAGGCCGTGAACCGTCCCCAGATTCTGCGCAGTTCCGGACCGGCGATCTGTGCCGATACTCCGTAGTCGAGGAAACTGTCATGCCAGACGTCGCCGGGGAACAGCAGTGGGAGGTCACCGGAGTGTGCTGCGTCGAAGAAGCTGCCATCACCGCGAGAGACGATGAGGAGGCGTGTGCCTTGGCCGCCCGCCATGCGGTGTCGATCGTAGAATTCTTTGGCTGCACGAGTGTAGACCGCCGAGGTGATGCCTGAGATCAGCGATTCGAGCATCGGTGAGGTCAGGTGCCGATTGTGGAGCCGACGGAAAGCCGGTACGAAACCGGCGAAGAAGGCGATCTCGCGTTCGGTGCGGGTCATGAGCACGTCGTATTTGCGTGCGGCCTCAGCCCATGCTGCGTCGGCGTCGGCTTTCGCCGGCAGCGGGTGGTCGCCGTAATGGACGCCGAAGCACATGCCGGCGTGCAGTCCACCGACCAATGCCGCCCTGTGCACTTCGTCTTGTGCGGCGAGGATGTCGTCGACACTGGCGTCGGGGTCGATCTTCTCAGCGACCTTCGCCATGGCCCAGTTCATCGGTTCGGTGCCACCGGCGAGTCCCAGCGGCGCCGAGGCCAGGATCGCTCGGTGGAAGAGGTCATCGGCTCCCTCGGCGATCATCAGGTGCGCGCATGCGTCAGCACCGGCGCTCTGCCCCGCGATCGTGACATTGTGCGGGTCTCCCCCGAATGCCGCGATGTTGCGCTGGACCCAGCGCAGAGCCGAGATCTGGTCGAGGAGGCCGAGATTGGAATGCTCAGGTTTGCCCGTTCCCAAGAACCCCAGGACGCCGAGGCGGTAGGTGACCGAGACGACAATGATGTTCTGTTCCTCGACGAGGGTATGCGGATCGTAGATCTCCGCATCCCCGGCGCCAGCGACATAGGCACCGCCGTGGATCCACACGAGCACAGGCAGCGTCGAGTGGTCTTCGCCTGCGTCCACGGGAGTTGTCACGCTCACCCGCAGACAGTCTTCACTGGTGGGCAGGCCGCCGAGCTGGTCGAAGGTCATTCCCGCGTTCGGGTCGCGTCGGTACTGCGGACTTCCGGGACCGGGCTCTCTGCCATCGACGACGTCTGCAGGCGGCTCATCGACGGGACGGGCGAAACGCAGCGCGCGGGCATAGCGGATGCCCCGAGCGCGGATCACGTTGCCGTCGACGTAGGCTCGGACCCGACCGCACGGGGCCTCGACGTCCCGCCAGGCATCCATCATGGCCGGCAGCTTACTTGGAGGCGACGACCGGGGGCTCGGCCGACCAGGGGAAGACGATCCACTGATCCGTGCGCTTCCAGACGAAGTCCGGGTCGATGATGGATGCTGACTTTGCGTAGATCACTGCGGACTGGGCTTCGGCGCCGTGCTTCTTCAGCAGTTCGAGGACCAGGGCGAGGGTGCGCCCTGAGTCTGCGACGTCGTCGACGACGAGCAGCTTCTTTCCTTTGATGGCCTCGATGTCGAGCATCGGTGCCAGGAGAATCGGATCGGGCAGAGTCTCATAGACGTCGGTGTAGAACTCGACGTTGATGGCGTCAGAGAGCTTGAGGCCGAGTGCGTAGGCCAGTGCACCAGCCGGCAGCAGGCCGCCACGGGCGATTGCGATGACGATCTCAGGGTCGTATTCGGAGTCGGCGATGGTCTGCGCCATCTCCCTGGCCGACGTACCGAATGTGTCCCATGTCAGGATCTCTTTGTCGTTGAGATCGGTCGAATCGGCGTGGTATGCCTGGCCCATGAAGACTCCTAGTGAATGCCCGTTGTTTACCCGAGCTTCAAGGATACGTGGTCGCCGACTCAGCGCAGAAACGTCTCGAAGGCCGCCGTTTCCTGGCCGAGGTGTCCACTGCGCTCAGGCAGCGGATTGTTCACCCAGTACTGACCGGTGTGCGCATCGCGGTTCAGGTATCTGTAATCGATGAGTTCCCGACGCAGTCGTGCGAAATCCGGGTGGAAGGCTTCGAGGATCGTGTTGACGTCCTTCTCGCGGTAGATCCGGTCGGTTTCGAATACTCGGAGGATCTCCAACAGGATGACGACGAGGGCCCTACGCTTCGAAGGGATGGACACCAGACGGCCATCGCTCATGAACGTTCTCAACGTTTTGGCCCTGAAGGCATCTGCTTTGGGATCCATCGGCCGTGATGCGTTGTGGCTCTGATGCTCGTGAACTCGGCCTTGTAGCACTGCAGCGCGGGCGGAGGTGAAGTTCTCCCCAGTTGAACTCATGCGCTGGCGAACGAGATGTTTGAAGTCTTTGTGCTTGGTCATGGCGCCTGATCCTCAACAACCAAGTCTCCCCCAGCACGAAACCTGGTCAAGAGATCACCGTGACAGGTTCGTCCGAGGATTCTCTCCCCTTCACCGAATGGTCAGTGAGCTGGGATCACGACCGAGGTTGGGCGATGGATGCGCCGCTGCCAACAGTATAGACACAGTTCGTCAGTGATGCCGATCAGTCGATGGCGTCGAGGTAGACCCAGCGACCGGCCCTGCGAACGAATGAGGAGTTCTCCTCAAGTGTGTGTTCGCCGAGGTGGTCCCTGCAGGTGGCACGAAAGTGCACCGTTCCCGTTTCGTCGGCTTCCGATCCACCTGTCGTGCCTAGAATCTCCAGACCCAGCCAGGTGGTGTCGGTGTCGAGACCGATGTCGGCTGGCCTGGTCTTGGCATGCCAGGTGCGGAACAGGTGGTCCTCGTTTTCGCGGGCGAATGCGGTGTAGCGGGAGCGCATGAGCGTCTCAGCAGTCGTTGGCCATGCCTGTCCGTCCAAGGCGGGACGGCAGCAATCGTCGTAGTCGGCGCCGGGCGGCATTCCAGAACAAGGGCAGATCATGACTCGATGGTATCTCTGAGGTGCTTGCGGCCTGGTTACATGCCACTATGGACGCATGAGTTCAGTTTTCCTCTCCGGCAACTCCGAGGCCGATGCCCTACTTGCCGATGACCCATTCGCCCTGCTGATGGGAATGCTGTTGGATCAGCAGGTGCCGATGGAAGTGGCGTTCGCTGGGCCTGCGAAGCTTGCTGAGCGTCTGGGCAAGCTCGATGTGGTCGAGATTGCTGAGATGAACCCGGATGAGTTCCTGGAGAAGTTCTCGATCAAACCTGCGGTGCATCGTTTCCCGAAGTCAATGGCGACAAGGGTTCAGAAGCTCGCAGCGGAGATCGTCGACGGATACGATGGCGACACTTCAGCCATCTGGACGTCCGGAGACCCGACTGGTCCCGAGGTTCTCAAACGATTGAAGAAGCTGCCTGGCTTCGGCGATCAGAAAGCGAAGATCTTCCTGGCGCTACTCGGCAAGCAGTTCGAATTCAACGCCGACGGATGGCGTGAGGCAGCTGGTGACTACGGTGATGAAGACAGCCGTCGTTCAATCGCCGATGTGGTCAATGAGGACACCTTGCTGGAAGTCCGCGCCTTCAAAAAGCAGCAGAAGGCCGCTGCGAAAGCAGCGAAGAAGTAGGTCCACTCACTCACGGGCAAGTTATCCACAGATTCAACTTCGCCTGTTCTCAAAGTCGCAGTTCTCGCATAATGTAGAGATTCCAGGCGAGATTCGTATATCTGCGCCGGAGTTCTCGACCACAGAGGCGTGGAATGAAGACTGGACCTGGCGGACGTATCCGCTATCGAACGACGACAGCACTGACGTTGGCAGCGGCACTTGCCCTGCCCCTCGTGCTCTCAGGGTGCGAAGACCATTCCCCTGTCGCCGCGCCGACATCGACACTGCCCGCCAAGGATTCTTCCGCGGCAACCCCTGCAACTGATCCGCAGCCGACAATCCCCGCCTATGAGACCGAACTCGACTTGAGCCCCGAAGAAACGGAAGCCGTTGAAGGGGCGTTGATTGCGTTCGAAGGGTATTTTCGATCGGTGAATTCTGCCTATTCGGGCGACTTTGAGTCTGCCGTCGATTTTCCGAAATTCGCAAGTGGGGACGCTTTGGAGTCCATCAGAGGCGACGTCCAAGTCGTCGAGAACGGCTCATATCAATTCACCGGAAAGATCTCCCCAAGCAAAGTCGCAATCGATGATGTCAAAAATACAGATGACTCCGAAGACGTAAACATGGTCTCTGTGAATTTTTGCTTCGACTTGACGAAGTGGTCTCTTCACCCAAAAAGCAATGCAGACACACCTCTGGAATCGGACCTCGTCACGATGGAACACACCATTAAGAAGACTTCAGATGGTTGGCGAGTCGCGGAACAATCCCTAATAGAGAAGCGATGCTGAGGCTACAGAGCAATATCGCAATCATAATTTTCGTAGCCTTAGTTGCTGCGATTTTGGTCCCATCGCCTGCGCTCGCCGGACCGAATTGCGATATGAGGGATATAAACAATTGCTCGGCTGATACTCCGGGAGGGGGCGGCGGTAATCCTGCTCCGCCTCCGGCAAGCCCACCTGGCCCCGGCGGGGGCGCTGGCGGCGGCAACGGTTCCGGCGGTGGGGGCGGCGGCTCCGGCGGCGGAGGCGGGAACGACGGTGGCGGCGGGCTGCCCGACTGCGTCCTCGAGGAAGTCGGTCATATTTGTGCGAATCTTCCAGGTCCCGGCCCTGGCCCCGGCGGCGGTGGAGGCGGTGCTCCTGTGAGGCCCGAGCCACCCACCCGTATTCCTGAGTCTCAGTTCCAGACCTTCGACATTCCGGCCCCGACGATTCATGCCTGGCCCAAGGATTGGGCCGTCATCGGCAAGCCAGCTGCCTTCTGGACGGATGCAGATACCAGCTACATCGACATGACCCTGCTGACGTACGCAGTCACGGTGAAGGTCACCCCTGAAAAGTACTACTGGGACTTCGGCGATGACACCGGTGGCACCACATCGAAGACAGGGTCGAAGCCACGGCCAGGCGACGAACCGCAGATTGGTCACGACTATCAGAAGACCGGAACGAAGACTGTCGGCATGACCGCGACGTTCAGTGGCGAATTCTCTGTCGACGGTGGCCCATGGCTGCCCATCGACGGTTTCGCACACGTGGCAAGCAACGACATCTCCATTGATGTCTATCGCTTCCACCGCTACCTCGTTGATGAGGACTGCTACATGAACCCGCGGGGACCTGACTGCAATTGACCCTCCGCTCACAGTGGCATCGAATTCTTTACGACTCGGAATCATCATCCGCGGCACTGGCCCGAAGGCAAGAACGGCAGGAACCTGAAACAATGGCCACATGGTGTGCCGTATTTCGGAGTTGCTGGTCGACTCCCATTGGCCGATCGTCATCATCGGCGCAGGTCAGGCTGGCCTTTCGGCTGCCCACTATCTCTGGCGCGACGGACTGGTGCCCGGCAAGGACTTCATCGTCCTCGACGCCGGAGCCGGCCCTGGCGGCGCGTGGCGTGAACGGTGGGATTCCCTGACACTGGGGGCGACGAACCATGTGGCGGACCTCCCGGGGTTCCCACTGGGCACACCGGATCCCTCAATACCCGCCTCGGCGGTGGTCTCCGACTATTACTCGCGTTTCGAACGCGAGCTTGAACTCTGCGTCGTCCGACCCGCTGAAGTGGTCACCGTAAAGTCACCCACCCCCGGTTCCGGGCCTCTGGAGATCACATCGAAGATCGACGGTGAACGTGTTCAGCTCACGAGCCGGTATCTGATCAATGCGACCGGCACGTGGACGCATCCCTATGTTCCGTTCGTCCCCGGCATCGCCGAGTTCGAAGGTCGCCAACTTCACACCGCAAACTTCCGCGACGTCGAAGACTTCCGGGGCTTGAGGACTTTGGTCGTCGGCGGTGGCATCTCGGCAACACAGTTCCTGCTCGAACTCGCGAAAGTCACCGATACGCTGTGGGCCACGCGTCGGCCCCCGAACTTCACCTCACGCGAATTCGACGGCAACTGGGGCCTCGAAGTCGAACGCGCCGTGCGCTCCCGGACCTTGGCCGGTCTAGCCCCGGCCAGTGTCGTGCGCACCACGGGCCTGCCGATACGAAAGGATTTCCAATACGGCGTCGAATCTGGGGTCCTCGTCTCACGCGGAATGTTTGATGCGGTCCTGCCTCACGGTGTCCACTTCCCCGGGCGAGCAACCGAGGTAGAGACGACCTCGGAAGGCCTCGGGCCTTCTGCAAGCGATCACTTGGCGATGCCTGAGTCATGGCAGCCCTTCGAACACGAACGTGCCGAAAACATCGATGTCATCTTCTGGAACACCGGTTTTCGGGCCGCTCTCAACCATTTGGCGCCGCTGCGCCTGCGCACACCAGATGGAGGAATCTCCATGGAAACCGAAGTCTCGGTCAAGAACGACCGACGAATCTTCCTCGTCGGATACGGCTCGGCCAGTTCAACGGTCGGTGCCACCCGTGCGGGACGGATCGCGGCCAGAGAGCTGCTCAAACGCCGCCAAGGAGCACTGCGCACACGCTCTTATGAGAGTGCTGGCGATTCCAGGACCTGATCGGCGAAGCTGACGGTCGGCAACATCTGCGCGAAGAGCGCGGCAGTGGCTTGGTCACTTGACACCGTGACCATCTCGACGGTGACCTTGTACAGTCGACCGTTGTCCGAGATCCCGGCAATGGCTCCATAGAGCACGGACTCGGTTTCGTCGATGGCCCGGATCTCCTGGCGGCCGAGCAGCCCGTGGACGGTCCAGTACGCGCCACCGGCCACAGTCCCGGAGTTCTCTTCCATAATGCTTGATCGCGATTCCCCGAAGGTCTGTTCCTGTGCTGTATCGATGATGCTCTGTGCCGTTTCGTCGTCGGCTTCATAGCAGTTGACGGTGATGATGGCGCCGTTGTCGCGGCTGTAGAGCTGATAACTGTCGTAGGCAAGGTCGCCGTTCCATTCGCTGTCCATGGCCATCTGCACCTTGACCGGGCATTCGGGCCCCAAACCGACCGTCACCTGATCCATTCCCGCAGGAATTACAGGGCTAGCGGATTCCGGGGGCGTCTCTTCTTCGGATCCATCATCGATGCCGACGCTGACCGGTCGCGAAGCGCCCTCGTCGGTGCTCACACGAAGGGCTGAGCACCCGGAGAGGGCCAGGCCCAGCACCATCACACTTGCCAGGAGGAGACTCCGATACATGGGCCCGCTTTCGAATGGTGGAGCGTCGCTGTTTCCACAGCGCCACTCATATCGTACCCATCGCAACCCCCGGCTGCTCTGGCACAAGTGTCGCGCGGGGCTTAGCCTTGGACTATGACCGAGCTTCCGATCTTCGATGACGATGATGTCAATCGCCTCCTGTGCATAGTTGCCCACCCCGATGACATGGAATATGGTGCGTCCGCGGCTGTGGCCAAGTGGACCGACCAGGGAAAGTCCGTGTCCTATCTGCTTCTGACTCGCGGTGAAGCCGGAATCCGTGAAATGTCCCCTGAGAAGGTTATTACCCTACGAGAAGGTGAGCAGCGACAGGCGTGCACGATCGTCGGAGTTGTGGATCTTGAGATCCTCGACTTCCCAGACGGTCTTCTCGAGCCCAGCATCGAGCTCCGGCATGCGATCGCGAAGAAGATCCGCCAATTCAAACCTGATGCCGTGATGGTGACCAACTGGGAACTCAAGATGCCGTGGGGCCTGAACCATGTCGACCATCGCGCGGCCGGCATCGCCACGATCGATGCCATCCGTGATGCCGACAATCCGTGGGTCTTCACCGACCTCAAGGACGATGGACTCGAAGTGTGGAAGGCCGACAAGCTGTTGGTCAACGGGGCTGATCCCACCCATGCTGTGGTCCTCGACGAGGAACACGTCGACCGGGCCGTACGCTCTTTGGAGGCTCATGCCGTCTATCTCGAGGCCTTGCCCGACCATCCAATGCCCTCAGACATGATCCCCGAAATCACCTCGGAAGCCGGAACACGGGCAGGCGTGAAATACGCGCTGCCCGTGCAGGTATTCGACATGTAGCACCCGGCACACCGAAGCGGTGACCGGATCCGACACATTCAGGCGCTGAGTGCGGCGACCGCCGAGTCGTAATCCGGTTCGGTGCCGATCTCGTCGACCAGCTGCTTGTGGATGACGGTTCCCTTTTCGTCGAGGACGACGACTGAGCGGGCCAGCAGTCCGGCCAGGGGGCCGTCGACCATGGTCACGCCGAATTCCTTGCCGAAGGCGCTGCGGAATCCGGATGCGGCGACGACGTTCTCAATGCCTTCGCTCCCGCAGAAGCGCGCCTGTGCGAAGGGCAGGTCATTGGACACACACAGCACTGTGGTGTTCTCCAGGCTCGCGGCGAGTTCGTTGAACTTGCGCACCGAGGCCGCACAGACACCGGTGTCCACGCTCGGGAAGATGTTGAGTACAACGCGCTTGCCCGTAGTGTCGGCAGAGTTGAATTCGCCGAGGTCGTTGCCCACGAGGCTGAATGCCGGTGCCTGTGTGCCCTTCTCCGGGAGCTCGCCTACAGTCTTGACCGGTGTGCCTTGGAATGCTGTTTTCGCCATGTTTCTCGCTCGCTTTCTATCGTGATCACTGCTGTCGGTTCCCACCCTACGTGAGTTCACCGACACGAGAATCGCCCTTTCAGATCCGACGACGGCGGGCGAACCAGACCAATCCCGCTCCGAGTCCAATGATGGCTGCCGCAATCCCGATCGACGCCCCCAGTTCCGCGCCCGTGCGTGGCAGATCGCCGCCGGCATTCGCATTCCCGCTGCTGTCGGATGAATCGGATCCCTTGGCATTGTCCATGCCATTGTCAGAATCCGTTCCGTTCGCCGAGGTGGTCCCATCGTCGGCATCGACCGTGGCGTCAGCGTCGACTGTGGAATTCGCACCGTCGTTGGCGGCAGCGTCTTCGTCGCCGTTGGCACTGTCCGTGCCGTCTGCTCCATCGGCGTTGCCGCCGTCGGAGGTCCCGTCCGCTTCTGCCTGTGAATCGGCTTCGGTTTCTGCCGCGGCCTCGGATGACGCCTCGTCATCGTCGCCTGGGTCCTGCGAGGTCGTGACAACCTGCCAGTTCTCATCGTAGAAGTCCGTGGGATCGACAACCTCGTTGTCTTTGACCCAGTCGATGAGGCTCTGACGGACCTCGACCTGTTCGTTGTAGACCTCTTTCAGGTCACCGACCGGGTAGTCGCCCCCTCCTGACTGGCGGTAGTTGTTGATCGCGAGGATGAAGGTGTCATCATCGTCGACCGTATTTCCCTCTTTGTCGGTGAGGTTCTCGATGCGTTCGCCGACCGGTTTGGACACGTTGATGTCGTAGTCGATGCCCGAGAGCGCGTCGTAGTTATAGTCAGGAATCGGGCGATCGAGGCCTTCGTCGATGGCGTTGGTTCCATTGATCGGGTCGAAGTCGGCGCCTTCTTCTGTCTGTTTGAAGTAACGGGCGGAGTACTCGAGGTATTCGCGCAGCTGTGAACCGTTGATTTCGACTCCGCCGAGGGTGTTGTCGAAGACGTAGAGTCCGGCGACGTCGCGGATGGTGATGTCTCCGGCAGGGAATTCGGCTGTGCGGCTGAATGGTGAAGCCTGCGAGATGACGGGCACGTCTTTGTATTCGGTGTCTGCCAACGCGGTCTCCACCGTCTCGGACTGCACCTTTGAGATGAAGTCGAGGATCGCAGTGTCCTCATAGTAAGAGGTCTCTGCGCTCATGGTCTCGGTCACTGAGCCGATCTTCGTGTTGACGTAGGCGACGGTCTTCTTATGCTGGGAATCGATGAGATCGTTGATCTCCGGATCCTCAGCGACATCACCCTGCGTGGCAAGTGGTGTGGCTTCGGGTTCGGTACTCCCCCAGTCGATCCCCATGTCTTCGAGATTGATGGGCAGGTCCACCTCGGAGACGGACCGTGCCCAGTAGTTGGGCTGAGTGATGAGCGCCTTCGTCCCGTCCTCGCGTGACACGACCTGGCTCGGCTCATCCTGGTGAGTGTGTCCGGCGACGAGCACATCGACTCCGGGGACCTTCGCGACAGAGATGCTGACGTTCTCCTGCAGCTTCGAGGGGTCCCAAGTCTGGCCTTCTGGGTCCTTGCCGGAGTGTGAGAGTACGACGACGATGTCTGCCCCTGCGTCCTTCATCTCCGGGACGTACTTCTTCGCAGTCTCGACGGGGTCATCGAAGTGGACCTTGCCGGAGAGTTTGTTCTTATCCCAGATCCGACTGCCTGGGGTCGTCACACCCAGCACACCGATGGTGATCTCCTGACCGGCGACGTTCTTCTCCACGAGCGTGTAGGGATCGAGGTGGGGCTTGTCGTCGTCGTCATTGATGACGTTCGCGCCCAGGACGGGGAAGTTGACCTGCTCCTTGTATTTGGCGAGCAGGTCAAGTCCATAGTTGAACTCGTGGTTGCCCGCGACCTGTGCGTCATAGCCGACATGGTTGTAGGTTTTGGCCATCGGGTGCGTCTCACCGGTTTCGGTGATGCGTTCCTGCTGCGCGTAGTAATACGTCAACGGGGTGCCCTGGATCGTGTCACCGTTGTCGACGAGGAGCACCGAGTCCTCGCCCTTGGCCACTTTGACACCCTTGATCAGGGTGGAGGCACGCGACATGCCGAGTTCTTCCCCGTCGGGGTAGGGAGCATTGGCGAAGTAGTCCCAGTTGAGGACGTGACCGTGGACATCGGTCGTCGCCAGTAGGGTGAGTTCGCCCGTGGCCGCTGCCTGTTCCTCATCCGGAGGCCCGCTGCCCAGCCCTGTCGCCGAGGCCGCTGCTGGGCCTGCAACGATGAGTGTCAGTGCCAAAGTGGACGAGGCCAAGCTTCGCAAGCGCATAAGTCTCCAGATGTAGTTGTGGTTCAGATCTCCCACTCTAATCCGAATCCCGGCGACCCTGAGCAAATCCTGAGCGAAATCTGCACAAACTATGTTGTCTCTACTGTTCGACGAAGTTGTCCTTGGCAGTCCTTGACTCGAACATCGACTCGATGACGATGAGGACAACCACGATTGCCGCACCGATGACGGCGAGAATGATCGGGGCACCGATCGGGTCGAAGGGCGCGAGCAGACCTCCGGCTTCTGCATCGGATTGCCACGGCCACAAGGCTCTCAAAGAGCCGAGCATCAGGCCAGCCATCGCGACCAGAGTCCACCAGCGGTGATTGTGCAGCAAATAGCGCAGGATGTTGACGAACAGTGCCAGGCCGAGGATCGCGCCGAGTCCGAATACAGCGATGTAGGCGAGGTCGCGATCGTTGACTGCGCGCAGCGTGGTGGCGTAGAGGCCGACTGCGAGGAGGAAGAACGATCCGGATACGCCGGGGACGACCAGAGCGCAGATGGCGATTGAGGCGACAAAGAAGACCGCAATGAGTGGAGGGTTCTCGACGTCGGATCCACCGGCCAGTCCGGTCATCCAGAAGGCGAGAGCTGCAGCGGCGAGAAAGACGAGGATACCCAACAGCAGAGGTTGCCCGCTGCGCGCCGGCAGCATCCGCAATGGGACGGAGATGCTGGCCGCGACGAGTCCGAAGAACAGGCCCCTGGCAAGTTCTGGGTTGGCTGTGACAAAGCCTTCCATCACTCCAGCGATGCTGAGGACTGCTGTCGCCATGCCTAGGAGGACCGGGATCACGAGGAACCAGTCTGTGCGGCGCAGTTCTGCGACGGCGCCGCTCCAACGGTCAGGGCCGGTGATCACAGTCTTCGCCGCCCTGACCACATGGGCAGCCGAGTCGATGAGCTGGTCGTAGACTCCGGTCACGAGTGCAATCGTTCCGCCGGAGACCCCAGGGACGAGCTCGGCAGAGCCGATCAGGAAACCGCGGAGCAGATCGAGGGGAATCAGAGCTTTGGAACGGGTGGTCTTCACGGAAGCGGCCGCCTCGGAGCTGGAGTTAGTCATAGTTCCTTCAGCCTACGAGACTCACACTCTCCGGTGCCAACAATAGGCTCTATGTCACCGTCGTGGCGTCCTAGTCGCCGGTGGCTCCATCGATGCTTTCGCGGATGAGATCGGCGTGGCCTACGTGTCGAGCGTATTCCTCGATCATATGGATGAGCACCCACCGCACGTTGAATCGATCTCCAGAGGACCGCTCGTGTGCCACGAAGGTATCCAAGTCATCGATGCCGGCGAGGATCTCCCGCGACTGTTCACAGGCCTTGGCATGCAGCCTCAGCAGGTAGTCGGGCGTGTCCTCGGCTGCGCTCTCGAAGTCCCAGTCAGGATCGGCTTTCCAGTCAATGCTCGCCCACGGTTCAGACAGTTCCTGGTCCAGGATATCCTCGACGAACCATTGTTCTTCGACCAAGCTGAGGTGCTTGATGATGCCGCCCAGGGTCAGCGGCGATGCACCGACATGACGGTTGAGGTCAGCCGAGGCCAGTCCTTCGACCTTTCTACGCAGCACCGCACGATAGTAGTCGAGGAACTCTTCCAACCCCTGACGCTCGTTCGGCGCTGCGGTCGGGTCTGTTGGTGACGGGCTCATGGTCATATTTCACCTTCTTCATTCGGTGCCTTCCGCCCGATGTCGAAGACATTTCCTTCGGGGTCTTTCAGCGTGGTCCATTCGATGCCGAACTCGGCAAATGAGGCAACCTTCTCGGCCCCCAATGCCACCGCACGGTCGACATCGGCGGGATAGTTCGGGTCATCGAGATCGATGTGCAGGGGGTTCTTTCCCTCGCCGCGTTCCTTGACCTTGAGAAAGAGCATGCCGGGAGTCGTCGATTCGCCACTGTGGACGCCGCCGATGCTGGCGACGAATTCGTTCGCGCCGTCATCGAGTTCGGCGTTGAGAAGTTCGGCCCAGAACACCGACTGGGCCTCGACGTCTTTGCAGTCGAAGGTGATGCTCAGCGAGGACAGTGACGCCATGGCTGGTGGTCCTTTCATAATGATGTCTATTTGACCTCACACTCTAGACGCAGGCTCTGACTCGGCGCGGGACTCCCGACATACTTCAGCTCTCAACCTCGCGGCTGTCGTGCCAGTTGCCGGGACTGTGCGACCAATCGGCCAGCGGAGTCCCAGAGCTCACAATCCTCTTCGAACATGCCGCCGGCGATATTGCGCGTGTACAGCTTCGCTCTGATCCAGCCTGGTGCTGGAACGGCACGCAGATGGGCCGTGAGCTCCATGGTCGGAGCCCAGTTGAAGCGGCCCAGATCGAACATCACCGGTGGGAACGCATCAAGGAATGCCAATAGCGCCAGTGAGTCTGGTTCGGCTCCGTCAGCCAAGCGGATCCAACCCTGGAGCAGACCGCGGCCACTGGGTCGACCAGCTGCGAAGCCGGCGGTCTCTGGATCGAGTCTCATATCGTAGCGTTTGACTAAAGGAGCTGACTTGATGAAGTCTCCGGGCGCCTCGGCGACTCTGATGCACTGATCCGGGTCCGGCAGCTCTGGCGGGCTAGCTGTGGTCGCGACGTCGTCGGGCAGAGCAGCGAGGTTGCCCATCGTCGCCAGGGCGGTGATCGTCGGTGCGTCATTCTGGGACAGATCGACGGCGAAGGTGGCACTGGATCGGCCCTCGCGGATGAGTCGCGTCGCGATGTCGGCTCGGCCACCCTGGCTCGGGCCCAGGTAATAGGTCGAGAGCACCAATGAGTCAGGAGCCTTCGGGCTGTTGTTCCGCAGTGCCTGCGCGACGATGCTGAGGAGATATCCTCCGTTGACCGCGCCGGCGACACTCCACTCTCCGTCGAGCTCAGCGCTGAAGCTGGTGTCCGACTCGCGTTTGACTGCAATGGCGGAGGCGAACTCGCCCAGGGGAGATTCACCCGGATTCTTTTGACTCATGTGACACACATTACCAAGGACTGAACAATCGTCCGGTCAGTGCCGTTTGTTGACCTGTCGTTCATTGCCGCGGCGGTAGTTCCCGGTGACACGCGCAAGCAGCTGCTGGTCGGACTCGTCGCTGGCACCAAGCTTGGGTATCAATGCAGACGCCTTCTTGCCGCCAAGCTCCATCACGGTTCGACCGTTGCGCGCAATGATGAGCATGCCCGATTTCGTGATCCGGTAGTCGAATGGGTCATCATCGAGGCTCAACGCTCCCACTCCCCCGTCATCGTGCATCCGGTCAGCCTGGTAACCATGAGCATAACCTTGTCACGCCTCGATCCCAACGGTGCCGATCGTTCCGGACTCATCGATTGCTTCACCAACAATGATTTTCCCTCCCACGTTCGCCCGCTGCCATGGACTGCTGCCGGGGTCGAAGAGCGCATTGATTCGAGTACTCTTCGCAGTGATGACTACGACACTTTCTGGCTCCACCATGAACAGTTGGGCAACCTCGGCATAGTGCGGCTCGACGACAATACTCGCGATGACAATATCGCTATGCGTAACCTTTACACCGTAGTTCTGAGCATGGAAAGAGTGCCCCTGATCGGAAGACCAGGGGCACTCTTATGAACTCTCAGACGATCATTGGCTGATCGAGTGAGCTATGTTCAGTTCTTCTTGTTCCGACGCATAGTCAGAACGACTGCAGCTCCACCAACAACGAGGAGTCCGGCACCGGCAGCGAGGCCGGTCAGTTCAGCACCGGTGCGAGGCAGATCGGATCCACCGTCTCCACCGTCACCGTCGTCGCTTCCGCCGCCGTTGCCGTCTTCGTCGGCAACAACGCTGAACGAGCCGGCAAGTGCCTTCTCATCATCCGTGTCATTTGCTCCGGTCACCTGCACGTCGTACTTGCCCAGGTAGGCCGAAGGATCGGATGCGTTGGTTCCGTAGATCGAGAAGGCGGCGACGCCGTCCTCGTTCGCGGTCTCGTCGAGAGTGATGCCCTCAACGTTCTCTGGACCGGCAACGACCTCGAGAGAGACGTTTTCGCCCTCTTCGAAGCCCTCGACCGTGATCTGCACGCCCTTGTCCTTCTTCACGAAGTCAGAGGCAGCAACTTCCTTAGGCTCGATGGAGATCTTGCGCTCGGCCGGAGCCTCGCCGTCCTTCGATCCGTCGGAATCAGCGTTGGATTCTGCATTCTTAGCGTCTGCAGCTGCACCAGCGTCTGCTTCCGCGCCATCGGCGGCGGAGTCAGCGTTAGCGTCGTCGCCTTCAGAGGCAGAGTCAGCGTCTGCGTTGTCGCCATCGGCAGCAGCAGCGGCATCTGCTTCGTCTGCAGCTTCTTCCACGGTGACGGTGAACTCGGTTGGATCCGAAGTTCCTGCGTCAGTGGTGGCGGTAGCGGTGTAGGTGTACGTACCGGCCTCTGAAGGAGCTTCTGCCGTGAAATTGCCCTCGGCATCAGCTGTGACGGTAACCGAATCCTGTGCTTCGGCCTGAGCCTTGACAGCGGACTGTTCACCGGTGGCAGAAGCTGGCTTCCAGTCCAGCTTGACCTTGGCATTGGCCTCAGTCTTACCCGTGATCTGTCCGCCTTCTTCGACGGTCTGATCTCCAACCTTCGGGGCTTCAGGAGTGTCCGAGCCATCGGCGTCGGCGTTTGCGTCGTCACCTTCGGCACCTGCGTCAGCGTCGGCATCCTTCGCGTCGGCACCTGCGTCAGCGTCAGCATCCTTCGCATCGGCACCTGCGTCAGCGTCAGCATCCTTCGCGTCAGCACCAGCGTCTGCGTTCGCATCGTCGTCGCCTGGAGGCTCTTCGTTCGGATCAGTCAGCTGGAAGTCGACGCCAGAGGTCTCAAGCGAGTAGTCGAGGTCGGCAACCCAGCCGAGCTGCTGGCCCTCGTAAGGACCGCCACCGGAGATCACACCAACTGCAGTGTCCCCCTGGAACACGCCTCCACCGGAGTCACCTGGCTGCGAGAACGGATCAGACTGCTCTGAAAGCACAGCGAAACCGTGAACCCACCGGCCACCGACGCTCTGGAAATCAAACTGTTCGTTGTATTCACCAAAAACGTCACCCTCAGTCAGCCCAGTCGTACGTCCGGACTTCGAGACGGTGCCTTCAGTGTGAGCGCCTACGCCCTTGATGGCTGAAACGCTAGTCGAAAGGTCGTCAGCGTCAGCCGCCTCCTTTGACCAATCGGCGACGCCATTCTTAACATTGTACTTAGATTCGTCGACATTGATCACAGCAAAGTCAATGTCATCTGACTTTGGCTCGGGCCAATTGGGTTCTTCGCCGGGAGTTGGCGCTTCCAGAACGTCGCTGCCGAACTTGGTGTAACCCCAGTCGCCGAGCGGTCCAATTCCCTTGGGCTCGTAACCCCGTTCTCCACCATTGGCGGGAGCGCTTGAGGGCTTTTCAGTGTCCTTGAGCACCACCTTGCCGGTGGTTTCATTGCTGTCCTTGTCGATATCCTCAGCGCAGTGACCTGCTGTCAGAATAATCTGATTACCCGAGGCGTCCCAGCCGGCAATTCCGGTGGAGCAGGAACCAGAATAACCGGGTTGACTTGGAATGTCCGAGAGGTATCCGGTTCCACCGACAACGTCGTTGTTCGCATGGGGTTTGATGTCTCCAGCAGCCTCGAGAATATTGACATTCTCGTACTTGTCGGCGAACGCTTGGGCTCCGTCCGACTCAGGTTCGGCGACTCCGATGTTCAGCTCAGTACCTCGCACGCCATAGGCGTTGACGCCTCCGACGCTGTTCAGAGCCCTCTGAACCTGCTTCTCGTTCTGCACATCCAGTTTCTGCGGGCTGTCGGCCAGCGCAGGGGACGCGACGAACGCACTGCCGAGACCGAGCGCCGCCGCGGCGGTCAGTGCCAGCGAACTCTGCACGAATTTCTTCTGCATACGTTTCCGTTTCTCTTATCAGGAGCTTGCAATATCACAGCTTGATGACCTTGGTCACGATAAGGTTACGACCTGCATACAGCGACTACCAAGAAAGTAGACCACAAACTGTGAACTAAATGAACGAAACAACAGATGTTGCTGAAATGACTTGCTGAGCCACTGAGCGGCTCGTTCTTCCCAGAAATTCCTCGGTTTGGTCACAGACACAAGAGCGCCCCCGGTCCGCAGACCGGGGGCGCTCGAGTGAACTCTCAGACGATCATGTGCTGACCGTGTGAGTCATAATCAGTTCTTCTTGTTCCGACGCATCGTCAGAACAACTGCAGCTCCACCAACAACGAGGAGTCCGGCACCGGCAGCAAGGCCGGTCAGTTCAGCGCCGGTGCGAGGCAGATCAGATCCACCGTCACCATTGCCGTCGTCATCCTTGTTGCCGTCATCGCCGCCGTCGTTTCCGCCGCCGTTGCCTTCTTCATCTTCGACAACGTTGAAGGAACCGGCAAGAGCCTTCTCTTCATCGGTGTCGTTGGCTCCGGTAACGTTCACGTCGTACTTGCCGAGGTAGACCGAAGGGTCGGCTTCGCTTGTGCCGTAGATCGAGAAGGCAGCTGCACCGTTCTCATTCGCGGTCTCATCGAGAGTGATGCCTTCGACGTTCTCAGGACCGGAAGCGACTTTCAGTGTCACCTTCTCGCCCTCGTCGAAGCCCTTGACCGTGACTGTCACGCCTTTGTCTTCCTTCACGAAGTCAGAAGCGACGATTTCCTTGGGGTCAACGTTGATCTCGCGCTCGACTGGAGCAGGAGTCTCGGTCTCTTCCTCTTCAACTGTGACCTGGAATTCGGCAGGCTTGGATTCCTGTCCGTCAACCGTAGCAACAGCGGTGTAGTCGTAGTCGCCTGCAGCCTCAGGACCTTCAACTGTGAAGTTGCCGTCTTCGTCGGCCTTCACTGTTTCGGAACCTTCTTTGGCGGCCTGGGTGCCCTTGGCGGGCGCCCAGTCGAGCTTGACCTCGGCACCGGCCGCGGCCTTGCCCTTAACGTCGCCGTTGGGCTCGATCGTCTGGTCCTTGACCTCTGGGGCTGCTGGAGCCTCAGGTGTCTCTTCGCCTGGCTTCTCGACCTGGAAGTCGACACCGGACTGCTCGAGCGAGTAGTCGAGGTCGGCCACCCAACCGAACTGGGAACCATCAGCTGCAGGTCCGCCACCGGAGATGACGCCGACTGCAGTGTCGCCCTGGAAGACGGCGCCACCGGAGTCACCCGGCTGCGAGAACGGATCGGACTCTGGTGAAGTCACACCGAAGCCGTGAACCCAACGTCCGCCCACGTTCGAGTACTCAAATGGGTACTCTTCGAACGGAATGACGTCGCCTTCGGTCAGACCGGTCGTACGGCCCGACTTCTCAACGGTGGTCTCTTCGTGTGCACCAACGCCGGTGATGTCTGTGGCGAGGCTCGTCGACAGATCGTCGGAGTCTGCGCTCGTCCAGTCGGTGACGCCGTTCTTAACGTTGTACTTTTCCTCGTCAACGTTGATGACGGCGAAGTCAATGTCGGTGGGCTTCGGCTCGGTCCAGTCATCGCTGGGCCCCTCAAGCAGGTCGCCGCTGCCGTAGCTGTGGTAGCCCCACTCGCCCACGGTGCCGATTCCGGAAGGCTGGAATCCTTCGCCGCCATTGGCTTCTGCGATTGAAGGCTTCTCAGTGTCGCCGACCTTGGTGTCGCCGTTGATCTCGCCGGTGCTTTCGATGACCTTCGAGCAGTGTCCTGCGGTCAGCACGACGGGGTTGCCCTCGCCGTCCCAGCCGGAGAATCCGGTGGAGCAAACGCCGTTGCCTGCAGGCGAGTTGGCCAGGTAGCCGGCGCCGCCGACGAGGTCCTTCTTTGCGTAAGGCTTCAGTTCCTTGATGCCGTCCACAACGTTGATGTTGTTGAACTTCTTCTCAAGGTCCTTGATTTCGTCGGTCTTCTTCTCAACGCCGAGGTTGAGCTGGCCGTCGGCCTCACCGTAGGCGTTGACGCCCGAAAGGCCGGACAGTGCCTTCTGCACCTGCGCGTCGTTCTGCACATCCAGCTTCTGCGGGGCGTTGTCGGCCATGGCAGGGGATGCGACGAACGCACTGCCGAGACCGAGCGCCGCTGCGGCGGTCAGTGCCAGCGAACTCTGCACGAGTTTCTTCTGCATACTCTTTGGTTCCCTTGATCGGATTCACTGTTGCGTTTGCCTGTGCCCTCTTCGACCCGCAGCTCAACAATCGCGCGGACGTTTCTGAGAACAGTCTTTCAACCACATGAAAGATTACGGTTTGGCAACGATGAGACGCAAGCACCATGCGTGTTGATGGTGAACACAACTTACAAAACCTGAATTGACACCCAACTCGCCATATTCTCCATGATGCGCTCAAAGCTGGCCGTTATGATCGGTGCATGCTCAACCTCACTGACAACAGACCTTCAGCTGCGTTCAGACGTGTGATCGGAGTTGCTGTTCTCGGCCTCATCCTGCCCCTTGCCGCGTGCGGGACAGGCTCCGATCCCAGCGAACCGACCAGCTCCGCACCCACAGAATCCAACACACCCTCGGATTCGGCCGACTCTGGGGCCCTTGATCCCTCCGGAAAATGGACCTCTCCTGAAGCCGGAGATCCGTATCTCGAGTTCTCCGACGACGGACAGGTAGAGGGAACCGATGGCTGCAATGCAATCAAGACAACGTGGGAAGTCGATGGGGACAAAATCCTCATCTCCTCATTCACCACGACCCAGAAAGCATGTGCCGGCGTGGACACGTGGTTGTCCAAAGCATCGTCGGCAACTGTCGAAGGCAACGTCATGAAGATCGCCGACGCCAGCGGGAAGGTCGTCGGAGGACTGGAGAAAGAGGACAAATGACCAATTCAGTCAATGGTAAGTGGATCAGCTCGAAGCCAGGGTCGTCAGCGTTTCTGGATATTGCAGCTGACGGCTCCCTGAGCGGCAGCGATGGCGCCAATCGTATTTCAACGACGTGGACCAGCGATGGTTCCGGCGCGAAGGTCGAATCGTTCCTCACGACCCAACGCGCGATGCAGGGAATGGAGACATGGGTGGCTCGCGCCCGACGGGTCGAAGCCGACGGCGACCAACTCAATGTCTTCGACCAAAAAGGCAACCACCTCGGCGCGATGACTCGAGTCGCCGCTTCAGACGAACCCGACGAAGGACGTTAAATGGCCGGCGGTCTGTTCGCACTCCTCGATGACGTAGCGGCACTCGTCAAACTCTCGGCAGCGAGCCTCGACGATGTCGCAGCAGGTGCATCCCGGGCGGGAATGAAGGCCGCCGGCGTAGTCGTCGACGATGCTGCGGTGACTCCGAAATTCGTTGAAGGGGTCAATCCTAAACGGGAACTGCCGATCATCAAGCGCATCGCCTTCGGTTCGCTGATCAACAAGATGCTCATCATCCTGCCGATCATCCTGCTGCTCAGCGAATTCCTCCCCTGGCTGCTGACTCCCCTACTGATGGTGGGCGGTACCTACCTGTGCTTCGAGGGTGCGGAGAAGATCTTCGAGAAGTTCGGGTGGGTCGAGCACCATGAAGAGCCGAAGAAGGAATCCAAGCACGGTAAGAAGGGTGACGGCGACGCCGAGAAGAAGATCGTGCGTTCGGCCATCACCACTGACTTCGTGCTCAGCTGCGAAATCATGGTCATCGCCCTCAACGAGGTGGCCAGCGAGGACCTGCTCCCTCGAGCCATCATCCTCGTCGTCGTGGCCCTGGCGATCACCGTCGGTGTCTACGGTTCTGTGGCCCTCATCGTCAAGATGGACGACATCGGCCTGCACATGGCACAGAAGGAGAAGGCGAGCACGCAGAAGTTCGGCCGGTTCCTCGTCAAGGCGATGCCCAAGCTCCTCGGTGGCCTGTCAGTCATCGGCACCTTCGCCATGCTGTGGGTCGGCGGACATATCATCCTCGTCGGCACAGACGAGCTCGGATTCCATGCCCTCTACGATTTCGTCCACCACCTCGAGGAGCCAGTGGCCGCGATCGCCGGAGTCGGCGGAATTCTCGGGTGGTTGGTCAACACGTTCTTCTCACTCATCCTCGGCGCCGTCTGGGGAGGAATCGTGGCCGGTATCGCCATCGGCTTCACCGCTTTGCTCAAGTCGGGGAACAAGAACGGCAAGGACACCGACACTGTCCAGAAGGACGACGAGATGCCTGTTGAGAAGGCTCCTGCAGATGACTCAGCAGACCCATCCTCGATCGCGGACACGTCCTCAACGCCCGATCACGGAGCAGGCCCTAAGCCGAACTACGCACCGGGACAGAGCAAAGGTCCGTTCGAAAGCTGAGTCCTATTTCCTCAGCACGTCTTTCCTCAGCACGTCCTGAAAGCCGCTGTCGTTGATGAGCCAGTCGCGAGAGGCTGAACTTGCCCCATAGGCAGAGGCCGTGAGGTCAACCTCGACGAACTTTCGGTCGGACCGAGCGTGTGTCGGACAGCGGCTTCGACAGGTGTTGCGGCTCAGCGGTCTGCGAAGGTCTTCTTCGGTTTGCCGGGAACGATCATGGGTGCACCGGTGACAGGATCATCGACGACGGTGCAGTCGATGCCGAAGACCTGGTGAACGAGCTCTGTCGTGATGATCTCTGCTGGTGCGCCCTGGGCCACGATCGTGCCGTTCTTCATCGCGATGATCTCATCGGCGTAGCGGCAGGCCTGGTTGAGGTCATGGAGGACGGCGACAAAGGTGTGGCCGTGTTCGTGATTCAGTTGAGCGAACAGGTCGAGAAGGTCGATCTGGAAGGCCAGATCAAGGAACGTCGTGGGCTCGTCGAGGAGCATCAGCGGCGTCTCCTGGGCCAGGACCATCGCGACCCAGACCCGTTGCCGCTGGCCCCCGGAGAGCTCGTCGACCTGGCGGGAGGAGAGTTCTTCTGTATTCGTTGCACGCAGTGCTGTCAGCACGGCGACCTCATCCTGTTCGGTCCACTGCTTGAGGAACGACTGATGCGGGTGACGTCCGCGAGCCACGAGCTCTGCCACAGTGATGCCGTCGGGTGCGATCGAGGTCTGTGGGAGGAGCCCCAAGCGCTTGGCGATCTGCTTCGTCTTCAGCTTGGCGATGTTTCCGCCGTCGAGAAGCACCGTGCCCTTCGTCGGAGCCATCAGCCTGGCCAGTGCCCGCAGCAGGGTCGACTTGCCGCAGGCGTTGGGGCCGACGATGACGGTGAACTTGCCCGGTGCGATCTCCACGTCGAGGTCGGCGATGACGTGCCGCTGGTCGTAGGCGAGATCGAGATCGCGGGCTGCCAGCGGAGCCGGGGCCGAAGCTGCTGTGTCCGTCGACGTCGTGTCGGTCGTGTCCGGCGTCGTATCAGTCGTATCAGGTGTGATGCTCATTGTGCCTTCCGAGCTTCTTGGATGAGGAGCCAGATCAGGTAGATGCCGCCGATGCACACGGTGACGACTCCGACGGGAAGTTGGGTCTCACCCAGGGCGTGTTGGGCGATGAGGTCCGCAGCGACGAGCAGAAGCGCTCCGACTGCCGCAGCTGAGAGCAGGCTGGTGCCCTGGGACTTCGCGATTCTGCGCCCGATCTGCGGGGCGGCCAGTGCGACGAAGGCTATCGGTCCCGCGGCGGCGGTGACGACGGCGACGAGGGCCACGGCCACCAGAATGAGACCAGCGCGGACCGGTTCATTGCGCACGCCGAGCGCCTTGGCGGTGTCATCACCGAGCTCCAAGGTTCCCAGACCACGTGAGAAGAGCCCGCAGCCCAGCCCCAACAGCACCGTGCCGATGGCGGCCGGAAGCAGGGTCGACCAGCCCATGCCGTTGAGTGTTCCAGCACCCCACGTGGCTGCGGCCATGGCGAGGTCGAGGTCAGCGCGCATGATCAGCCAGGTGTTGAAGGCGTTGAGCATAGCGGTCAGGGCGATGCCGACGATGATGAGTCGGAAGCCTTGGACGCCGCCCTTCCAGGTCAGAAGGTAGACCACGATGGCGGTGAGCAGCCCACCGATGATCGCGCCGAAGGCTGTGGAGATGAAGCTGGAGCCGAAGACGATGATGGTGACGATGCCGCCGGTGTATGCACCGGTGGAGAAGCCGATGATGTCGGGGCTGCCCAGCGGATTGCGGGTCAGTGATTGGAACACCGCGCCAGAGATGCCCAGACCGGCGCCGAGGACGATTCCGGCGATGATGCGCGGTGCCCGCCATTCGGCGACGACGGTGTTGACGATGCGCCTGTCGGCCTGGCCGAACAGCCCCTGGAAGACTTCGCCGGGTGTCAATGAGAACTCGCCGAGCAGCAGCCCCAGGAATCCACAGCCCAGGGCCAGGAGAATGACGCTGCCGGCTGTGACGACGACGCGCAGATCGATGCGGAAGCCGAAGGCTCGCAGCATGGGGCGACCGAAGTTGATCCGCTCCCCCGGCAGAACGCGGTGTCCTGGAACGAGTACGGGGGCGTCACCGATCGATGAGTTCGATGTCTTCACAGTCCGCTCGCCTTCTTTCTGCGAACGAGAGCGATGAGCACCGGTGCGCCGACGAAGGCGGTGACGACACCGACCTGGAGTTCGCCCGGTTTCATCACCACGCGTCCGAGCACATCGGAGACGAGGAGCAGGATGGGCGAGAGGATGACGGAGTAGCTTAAGATCCATCGCTGGTCGGGGCCGACGATCCAGCGGGCAATGTGGGGAATCATGAGTCCGATGAAGCCGATGGGCCCGGCGGCAGCGGTGGCACCGCCTGCGAGGAGGGTGACGGCGAGAATGGTGATGATGCGGGTGCGGTTGACCGAGGTGCCGAGGCTGGCGGCCAGATCGTCGCCGAGTGCCACCGCGTTGAGCGAGTGGGCCAAGAACAAGGCGAGTACGATGCCGACGATGATGAATGGGGCGACTGCGGAGACCGTGTCGAACCCGCGGCCGGCGATGGCTCCGACGTCCCAGGCGCGGAAGGCGTCGAAGGCTCGTTCGTTCGTGAGCAGGATTCCCTTGGTCAGCCCGGTCAGCACTGCGGCGACCGCGACTCCGGCCAAGGTCAGGCGGATCGGATCGACGCTGTGGTTCCTGCCCGAGGAACCGATGATGTACACGCCGGTCGTGGCCAAGAGGGCACCGAGGAAGGCGAACCAGATGTAGCCGTTGATCGACGTGATTCCGAAGAACCCGATGCCGACGGCCACTGCGAAGGAGGCCCCGGCGTTGACGCCGAGGATGCCCGGATCGGCAAGAGGGTTGCGGGTCAGCGCCTGGATGAGCCCGCCGGCCAATCCCAGCCCCATGCCGACGAGGATGCCGAGCACGGTCCGCGGGTAGCGCAGTTCGAGGACGACCAGCTGGTCATCGCTGCCGCTGGGGTTGAAGAACGCTCCGAGAACCTCCGAGATCGGCATGTCCCGGGTACCGATGGCCAGCGATGCCAGCACCACGACGATCAACGCCAGAATCGCGACGACGAGGCCGACGGTCCTTTTGACCTTCAGCGCCCGGTTCGCCTTCTGACCGTTCGCCTCAGACGGATTCGCCGAGGCGGTGGTGGCGAGACCGGTCATCGGAGGGTTCCTTAGCATCGACTAATTAAGGGCAGGCTAACCACAATCTAGTCGATAACTTCGGCTCGTCCAAACAATTTTCCGATCACTGACCTGTGATCTTGCCGATCCTCTCGGACGTCTGACGTTGAATCCGAGACAGCATCCCGCTCATCCCCCGCAGTCGCAACGGGCTCACGATCTCCGTCATCGACAGCCGCAGAGGCAGGTCGGACGGAATGGACAGGACCACCTCGGCGGTCTGGCCATTGAGACCTTCGTGGAGGATCCCGGCGAAGCCACGGGTCGTCGGCGCCTCAGGGGGCGCAGAGAAATGAAGCTTCACGATAGCGTCATCGCCCTGTTCGGGGTTCTCGACCTCGGTGACGAGGAAGATCGGAGACTGGCATTCGGGCACCGGCTCGAGCAGTTCGGGATGATCGGTGTAGCGCTGCGGCAGCTCAGGCAGCTCCGAGGCGAATTCGAGCAGCAGCTGCAGCCGATCACCGGATTCGGTCTCGGCGAAGTCCTCGACGATCTCGACCAAGCTCTCCGGCAGATCGGAATTGTCGGCCATCGCGACGTCTGTGTCGGCAGTCATCAGCGGCTGGGCACCTCGCCGGCCTCTGACCCGGTGACGATGGGAACGCCGACGACATTGCCCCATTCGGTCCAGGAACCGTCGTAGTTGCGGACGTTGCTGTAGCCCAGCAGATGCTGAAGCACGAACCAGGTGTGGCTGGAACGCTCGCCGATGCGGCAGTAGGCGATGACTTCATCGGCGGTGCCGAGCCCGGCTTCGTCGGCGTAGATGGCCTTGAGCTCCTCGGCTGATTTGAAGGTGCCGTCTTCGTTTGCGGCCTTCGCCCATGGCACCGACGCTGCAGTGGGGATGTGTCCTCCGCGCAGTGCGCCCTCTTCGGGGTAAGCGGGCATATGGGTGCGCTCTCCGCTGTATTCCTCGGGGCTGCGCACATCGATGAGGGGACGCGTGCCCAGGCTGTCTCTGACCTCGGGCAGGAAGGCACGCAGAGTTGAGTCGTCACGGTCGATGACCGGGTATTCGGTCGGTTCCCGGCGCGGCTTCTCGGTGGACAGTTCGCGTTCCTCGGCCTGCCACTTGGAACGGCCGCCATCCATGAGTCGGACGTCAACGTGTCCGAACAGCGAGAAGACCCACAGAGCGTAGGCGGCCCACCAGTTGGATTTGTCGCCGTAGAAGACGATCGTGTCCTCGCGTGAGATGCCCTTCGCGGACATGAGGGCGGCAAAGCCTTCACCGTCGACGTAGTCACGTGTCACGGTGTCGTTGAGTTCGGTGTGCCAGTCGACCTTCACCGCGCCGGGGATGTGCCCGGTCTCGTAGAGCAGGACGTCCTCGTCGCTTTCGACGATAACCAGTCCGGGTTCACCGGCATGCTCGGCCACCCATTCGGTGCTGACCAGTCGTGATCCGTCTGCGTACTCGGCGAATTTGGCCGTGGTATCGGCCGGGCTCGCTGTGCTCACTCGTTCCTCCTCGTGAAGATTGTGATGGTGTGGCTCTTTGGACCTCTGTGTGGCTCAACGCCACTGCCCACCAGCATATTCCTTAGCAAGGGTGCTCCGATCCCGGGGTGTTGCAGATGAGATCGGGGCACACCAGGTGAGCTTGCGGCGTCACCTGCGTGCGAGGAATGCCTGCAGGGACGAGATGAACGTCTGCGGCTTCTCTGAGTGGACCCAGTGGCCTGATCCCTTGACGGTGAGCAGGGTCGTGCGGGGGAAGAGGGAGCGCATGAGGGGCAGATCCTCGCGGGAGACGTAGTCCGATGTCTCACCGGCAATCCAGAGCATCGGACCGTCGAAGGTCGCCTCCCCCATCTCGGGGAAGTCTCCGATCGCGGGCAGGCTCTCATTGAGCAGGGTGAGGTTGGGTTGCCAGGCGTACCCCGCCGAGGTGGGGCGCAGGTTCTGCAGGAGGAATCCCCTGATCGTGTCCTCTGGGATCTTCTCCTGCAGGGCTTCATCCGCAGCGGTGCGCGACTCGATCTCGTTGAGATCGAGTTCGGCGAGGCTCGAGAGCAGATGTTCGAAGACGCCGAGGGACCCGCCTGCCGTGGGAGCGATGTCGACGACGACGAGGTGGTCGATGAGTTCCGGGTGGCGCAGGGCCAGGATCATGGCGACCTTGCCGCCCAGGGAATGACCGACCAGGTGCACCGGCAGATCATCGGGATCGGTCACCTCGGTGATCATCGCGGCCACGGAGTCGGCCATGCCCACGTAGCTGAAGTCCTCGGTCCAATTCGAATCACCGTGGTTGGGCAGGTCGACGAGGAGGCTCGAGTAGTCGGACTCGAGGCCTTTGGCGATGGAGGTGAAGTTCTTGCCGCGGCCGAAGAGTCCGTGGAGGAACACGATGCGCTCACCGGTGCTGCCGATGAGTCTGCTGGCGATATCAGTCACGCTTCCAGCCTACCCGGCAGGTCTCACCAGGTCATCTGTGCTCAAAAGCCGCCTGCTCCAAGGCCTGCAGCGACCGGTCGAGATAGTCGGGGCTGACGACGGGGAAGCCGCCGAATGCATCTCGGATCTCTTGTGTTGTGCGTGACCAGTCGTAGGTCAGTTTCACCTCGGTGCCGGTGTCCTTCTCTTCGAGGTCGTAGCGCCAGCGCCAGCCACCGGGGGCCACGTGACCGCTCTCATCGGCTTGACCGGGATCCCAAGCGATCGCGTGATCAGGTTCGAACGTTGTCACGGTGTTGTCCATCCGGTAGTCACCGTTGGCTCCATCGAAGTGCATATTCATGGAAAAGATCTGGCCGGTGGCCGTGATCGGGGTCGGATCGATGGCGTCTCGCACCCAGTCCGTGGGTTCGGTGTCCCGGTGCCGAGCCGGATCTGCAAGCACGGTGAAGATCGTATGGGCAGGGGCGTCGATCGTGCGGGTGGCGACGATGTGCTCGTTCGGGTCTTTCGGTCCTTCAGTCATCTGATCAGCCTATTCACCGGGCTGCGGCATGGGAAGAGATACTCACAGGTAGGCTGAGTCCATGCACTTCTCCGATTACGACACACGACTGGCCGGGTACGCGGTGATCGTCAACCAGGACCGGGAAATCCTTCTCAGCTGGTTCAACGGCGGCAGCGAACCAGCCCATGCGCTGTGGACTCTGCCCGGCGGTGGAATCGAGTTCCACGAGAGCATCGAGGCAGGCACGATCCGGGAGATCAAGGAGGAGACGGGCTTCGACGCCGAACTGATCCGTCCGCTGACGACACACACCTTCACTGAGAATCGCAGCAATTCCGCACGCCGCAGATCGGTCTCGCGTCCGTTCAAGGGAGTCCGCGTCGTCTATGAGGCCGACATCACCGGAGGCATGCTGGGGACTCTCGAGGTCGACGGCACCACGGACCGCGCCGAATGGCTGGCCATCGACTCTCTGGCAGACGTGCGGCACGCCCGCATCATCGACATCGGTCTTGACGCGTGGCGTGCCGCAGTGTGAGGAAGCGTGACGGCTTTGTGTGTGCGATAGCTGCTTGAGTGTGGCTGCTACTTCAGAGCATCCGCGACGAGCTCGGGCATCTTCTCTGCCGCATATGACGCGGAGAGGACCGAGTTCAACGCAAATGCCTGCCGGACGTCGTTGAGATCCTCAGTCAGCACCAGACTGTGCCCGTCCTCGACTGCCGGGATGCGCTTGAAGCCGGGGTCGTCGGTGACTTCGGAATCGGGGATGTAGATCGGGAAGGCAACGAGCAGGTCCGCGTCGAGATCGTCGAGCTTCTCCTCCGACACCGTGGCGGTGAAGCCCGAGGGTTTGAGGGCCGCGACCTTCTCCGACTGCTTGAACCCGAGATTTTCCATGAACTGGACCCGCTCCGACCCTTCGACGTAGGCTCCCCAGCCCTCGGAGGTCTTCGCGGCCACGCTCACGGACTTCCCGTCGAACTCCGGATGGGCCTCACGAGCGGCCCCGAACTCCTTGTCGAGGTCCGCGAGGAGCTCCTGCCCCTCGTCCTCTTTGCCCAGGGACTGGGACACCAGGTCGACCTGCTGGTCCATCGTGGTCAGGTAGTTGTCGCCGCCTTCGGGCGCACCCACAGTCGGAGCGATCTCCGAGAGACGGTCATAGCGTTCCTGTTCACCGGAGCTCTTCGTGTCGAGGATGAGGTCGGGCTCGAGCGCCGCGATCTTCTCGTAGTCTGGCTCCATCGTCGCGATGATCTCCGGGGCCTGGTCATAGAGGTCCTCGGCCCAGGGGCCGACGCCTTTGCCGCCGAACTCCACCCAGTCGGAGGCGCCGACCGGCTGCACGTCGAGCGCCAGCGCGGTTTCCGCATCGCCCCATCCCAGCGCCACGACCTTCTGAGGGTCCTTCGGGACCTCGACGGAGCCGAATTTGGTGTCGACGCTGATGCCGGAGGTCGTGTCACCAGTGTCTCCCCCACCGCCGCAGCCGGCGAGCACAAGGACAGAGGCAATCAGTGGAGCGAGAATTCGGCGCATGAGTTCCTTCTTAGGTAGTTAGGCGAGCCTAGCTTAACCCACAGTTCCCAGTCGCGCACGAATGGTTTGGAGCCGATTGAGCACTTCGTGGTCGGCGGCAATGTCGAAATCGGCATCAACGCTCAGCAATGCACACAGGTACTCGACGATGAGATCGAGCGAATCGGCGCTGAGACTCACCTCGCAGCGCTGGCATGCCAGTTCCTTCACGACCCCGAAGATGGTGCCGTGGTATTTCGACCTCAGCCGCTGGGCGGAGATCTCGAAAGTCACGGTGGCGTTGAATCGATAGTGCGCCTCGGCGAAGGACCGGGCCACAAAGGAGAAGGCGTCGAGCACTTGAGGCTCAAAACGTTCGTGTCTGTACTTGACCGAACTGATGCGTTCGACTCGGAACGACCGCCAATCGCGGCGATCGGAGTCGAAGGCGACCAGATACCAATACCCTGACATCGTAACGAGTTTGTGCGGTCTCACGCGCCGCAGGGTGCGGGCACCGTCGCGCTTGACGTGAATGAATGACAACGCCTGATGATCAGCGCACGCATCGGAGAGTTCGAGCAGCACATCGGTATCCGGAAGCATGGCCGCGCCATCGACGTCGGGGTCAGGTCCGGCCTCAATCGATTGGACCAGTCGGTGATATCGACGGCGGAGGCGCGCGGGCAGCATTCGTTCGAGCTTGATCCTCGCACTGTCGGTCGCCACCCGCACACCGTCCGAAACGGATTGTCCGCGCACCTGACGACTGGCGGTCGACAGACTCACTGCAATCGCCACGGCTTCCTCGTCATCGAATTGCAGGGGTGGCAGATTCGACGACTCCCCCAGGTTGTATCCCCCATCACGGCCGGTCCGACTGCGAACCGGATAGTCGAGAGACTTCAACCTCTCGATGTCTCTGCGCAGAGTACGAGGCTGCACACCCAAGCGTTCGCTCAGCTCCCCGGCCTGCCACCAACCTCGCGACTGGAGGAGCGAGAGGAGGCGCAGCAGCCTGCCTGGCATTTCGCTGCTCGGAGTTCGACTGGTCACAGATCAATTCTATTGTGGTCACGTTCGGGCCACAATGGATTCTACTGTGAAGGCATGACCTCGATCACAGGATTCCAACTCGACCATCCGCACTCCCCCAACCACATCGTCAGCCCCCTGACCGCTACCGAAGTGGCTGCTGCCGTACGCTCCGAGCTGAGCTCTCGTTCACCGCGGATCGCCGTGCAGTCGACCGGACACGGCCGAACTTCGGGGATGCGTTCGGGGACACTCATCGACACCTCGAGAATGAATGATGTCGCCATCGACCCCTCGGCACGCACAGTGACCGCCGGAGCCGGAGCCCGATTCTCGGAAGTGATGGCAGCCGCCGCGCCCCATGGGCTGGCCCCGTTGTCGGGAAGCTTCCCCGGCGTCGGCATTGCCGGGTACAGCCTGAGCGGCGGCGTTGGCCTTCTGTCACGAAAGTACGGGTTCGCTGCCGACAATGTTCTCAGCGCCGAAATCGTCACCCCGGATGGCGAGATCAGGATGGCATCCGCGCAGGAGAACCCGGAGTTGTTCTGGGCACTGCGCGGGGCAGGTTCGAATTTCGGCATCGTGACCTCTTTGACGATGAGGGTCTTCCCCATTGCAGAGGTGCTCGGTGGCTCCATCGAGATCGACCTGCGAGCATCTCCCCAGGCCGGCCAGGTGTGGCGGGAATGGGCGCTGAGGCAAGGTCGGGACATGATGACTGCCGCTGCCATCTACTCGGCTCCGACCACTGCCGCTGACCTGCCTGCCTTCCTGCGCGGAATCCATCAATTGCGGATTCAGATCGCATGGTCGGGCGAGACTGAACTCGGTCGAGCGCAGGTGGCACTCCTGGAGAGGGCACTGGTGGCTGCCGGGGCAGAATTCGCCTCGAGCATTGATGTCGTGCCCTTCGCGAGGACCGGCGAGATATTTGCCGAACCTGATGAGCCCCATTCATACGGCAGTGACGCATTCTTCCTGCCCGAGCTCGGCGAGCAGACGACAGCGAACCTCATTGCAGCGAGTTCCCCGGACCGGGTTCCCTGCTTCACCGTCATCGGTCTGCGCCTGCTCGGTGGCGCCATGGCCGAAGCACCCGAGATTGCAAACGCCCTCGGACATCGCGATGCCACTTGGCTGTTTTCGCTATTGTCGCCCTTGAACGAGTTCGAGGAGACTCCACTAGCCCATCACCTCACCATTGCCAGCGAGCTGGGTGCACCCGGGACAGGCGACGCGCCCCTGGGCCGCTCGCTCAATTTCACCTTCCGGTCCTTGACCGCCGAAGAGATCACGTCAGCGTTCGAGCCCGACGATCTGACACGGTTGCGTTCCCTACGGGATCATTTCGATCCGCGCAGGGTCATGCTGGCCCAGTTTGCGGTGTGATCGACAGTCCGTCGACGTCCATCTCCCCCAGACCCACCGTGCGTGAGCGACGTCCAGTGACCAGTCGGTGGATGAGCCACAGCAGCAGGAAAGCGGGCAGTCCGATGTAGGCGGAGGCAACTTCGAGGACCCGTCCCTCGACGATTGCTTGGACGTTCTGGCCGATGATGACGATGACCAGCATGACCAGTGCGATGATCGGTCCGATGGGGAACAGCGGAGCCCGATACGGCAGGTCCGCAAGATCTCGGCCCTGCTGAACGTAGGCACGGCGGAACCGGAAGTGACACCAGGCGATCCCGACCCAGACGATGAACCCGGAGAGCCCGGAGACGTTGATCAGCCACGTGTAGGCCCCACCGTCACCCATCACCTCGGAGAGGAATCCGAACAGACCGATGACCGCGGTGGCCAGGAGTGCCATGACGGGAACTCCGCGTTCGTTGAGTCGGGCGAACAGCCTCGGCGCGGTCCCCTCTTTGGCCATTGCATAGAGCATGCGGGTCGAGGCGTAGAGACCGGAGTTGCCGGCTGAGAGGATTGCGGTGAGGATGACGGCGTTCATCACGGATGCGGCCACGGCGATGCCGGCGCGCTCGAAGACAAGAGTGAAGGGCGAGGCCGTGACGTCCTCGTTGTTGGCGGAGGCCAGCAGCGAGGGGTCCGAATAGGGCAGGAGGAAGCCGATGATGATGATTGCGCCGATGTAGAAGAGCATGATGCGCCAGAACACGGTGCGGATGGCCCGGGGCATATCGCGGCGCGGGTTGGCTGACTCGCCTGCGGTCACACCGACGAGCTCCGTGCCCTGGAAGGAGAAGCCGGCGATCATGAACACGCTGATGATCGAGACCCAGCCACCCACGAATGGAGCTTCTCCTGCCGTCCAGTTGCTCATCCCCGGAGATTCGCCGCCGATGATGCCTGCGATCATGAGCACCCCGAGAAGGAGGAACGCGAGAACAGCGGTGACCTTGATGGCTGCGAACCAGAATTCACCTTCCCCGAATGCCTTGGCCGAGAGGAAGTTGAGCCCGGTGAGCAGGGCGAGGAAGATCGCGGCCCAGACCCAGGACGGCACGTCCGGCAGCCAGAAGGACATGATGACTCCGGCTGCGACGAGCTCCGCGGCGAGCGTGATCGCCCAGTTGAACCAGTAGTTCCACCCCATGGCGAATCCGAACGAGGGGCTGACGTACTTCGAGCCGTAGGTGTGGAACGATCCGGCCACGGGCAGGTGCGTCGACATCTCGCCCAGGGACTGCATGACGAAGAGGACCATGATGCCGATCGCAGCATAGGCCAGGAGTGCACCACCGGGTCCGGCCTGGGAGATCGTGCCGCCGGAGCCGAGGAAGAGTCCGGTGCCGATGGCACCGCCGATGGCGATCATCTGCAGGTGACGTGACTTCAGCCCCCGTTTGAGTTCGCGGTTCTCCCTCGCCGAGGCGGCTGTTTCGTTCATCGTGTCCCTTGACTGTCGTGCGACCGGTGTCCCGTTCGGGCCCCGGCCATTCTTACCACATTCAGATGTCGCGGTTCGCAGTGGCAGAGGTTGGCAGCCCCCTGGCCAGCTGCGGTCCGAGGTCGGAGATGTTCCGGGCGCCCATCAGGCCCATGGCAGTCAGTATCTCTGCCCGGATCAGGTCGATGGCCTTCTCCACGCCGCGCTGCCCGCCGGCCATCAGTCCGTAGAGGTAGGCCCGGCCGACGAGCACGAAGTCCGCCCCGGCACACAGAGCGGCCACGACGTCGGTGCCTGACATGATTCCGGAGTCGAGGATGAGTTCCATGTCCTCGCCGACGGCCGCTCGCACCTCCGCCAGCGCGGTCAGGGAGTCAGGTGCACGATCGAGTTGGCGCCCGCCGTGGTTGGACACGACCAGGCCGTCGGCGCCGATGGACCGGGCCCTGTCGGCGTCTTCGGCGGTGAGGACTCCCTTGACGAAGAGCTTGCCCTTCCACTGCGAACGGATCCACCTGAGGTCATCGAGGTCAAGTGTCGGATCGAACATGGTCCGCGTCATCTCGGCCAAGGACTGCGAGGTGTTCGACAAGGAGGCATATTTCGGCGGTTCGGTGGTGAGGAAGTTGAACCACCAGCCGGGCCGGTAGGAGGCATCGAGAATCGTCTTCAGGGTCAGCTTCGGTGGGATCGAGAGCCCATTGCGGTTATCTCGCAGGCGCTGGCCGGTGATCGGAGTGTCGACTGTGACGAGCAGGGTCTCGTACCCGCTGGCTTGGGCTCGCTGAAGCAGGTCGAGACTGCGCTCACGGTCCTTCCACAGATAGAGCTGGAACCAACGAGTGGATCCCGGTGCCGCCTGGGCGACCTCTTCGATGGACCGTGTGCCCATCGTTGACAGCGAGAAGGGAATGCCTGCCTTTGTCGCAGCGCGGACTCCCCCGATCTCACCTTCGGAGTGCATCATCCGTGTGTAGCCTGTCGGGGCGATGCCGAATGGCAGTGCTGTGTGCTGACCGGCGATCGTCGTCGATGTGTTCGGGGCGTCGACTCCGTGCAGGATCCGTGGGAGGAGTTCGACGTCGGCGAAGATCTGACGGTTCTTACGCAGTGTGTGCTCATCGAGCGCGCCGCCGTCGACGTAGTCGAAGGGTGCCGTGGGGGTGACCCGCTTCGCAATGCGACGCAGGTCCCAGACATCGGCAGCGGAGTCGAGTCGAGCACCCACCCTGTCGAGCCTGGGCAGACTGAACTGCAGGAGAAGGGCGAGTTCCTTCATGTCGGGCAGCTGCCGTTTCATCGTTCTCCTCATCGTCGACACTGAATCTCGTCGGGTTCGAGTCGCCTGCGAGCACTGTGAACCTCTGGCGCTCCCAGTATCCTCGGCATCCCTGAGCTGTGAGTGTAGCGAGACGGGCGTGCTCCCTGGAACTGGGATCACCATAAGAGATATTCCCATTTATTTCTTCATGTGGGCGTATCGTCTAGACTATTCCCATGTCCGACTCTGCCGACCCCGTGCCCGATTCTGCCGTTCCCGTGCCCGCAGCCCGGGCAGAGACCAGACCGTGGCGCCAGGAGTTCCGCGGCGGCACGATCGACGACAGGAAATTCGCCGAAGTGTCCGTCTCGATTCCGTCCCGCATCGGCTCGGTCGACCTGCGCCTGCCCTCCGAGCTCGCCGCACGCTCAGAAACCGCGGTCCGCGCGATCTCCCGGCTCGATGCCGAGCACGGTCGCACTCTGATCCCACTGTCCTATCTGCTGCTGCGCAGCGAATCGATCGCCTCATCGAAGATCGAAGCCGAGGAGGCGCCCATCGACGACTTCGTCCGTGCCCTCCACGGTGCGAAGTCCAATTCTTCGGCAACTGCGATGGCCGCTGCAACGGGTGCGTTGGATCTGCTGACATCGGGAGCGATCAGTGCCGATGCGGTCTCTCGCGCCCATCGGCTGCTGCTCAAGGACGATGCCGGAGAGGCTCATCTGGCGGGCCGGCATCGGCCGATGCAGAACTGGATCGGCGGCTCCGATCATTCGCCCCGAGGTGCGCTCTACGTTCCCCCTCCCCCGGAGCTCGTCCCTGAGCTCATGGACGATCTGCTGGCCTTCGCCCGCCGCGTTGACATTCCCACGATCGCGCAGGCGGCCGTCGCCCATTCGCAGTTCGAAGCGATCCACCCCTTCACCGACGGCAACGGTCGGATCGGACGAGCCTTGGCGGCTAGGATCCTCCACTCACGCGGCGTCACGACAGGGATCACCGTTCCCCTGGCTGCTGCCTTGGTCGAGGTTCGAGACCGCTACTTCGCCGCTCTGAATTCCTATCACTCCGGCGACGCCGGACCGGTCATATCGCTGTGGTCGACGTCATCGGTGATCGCGGCGGAGGAAGCTCAGCTGACCGCGCATCGGCTGGCCCGACTGCCTGACGAGTGGGCCGATCTTCTCGGCCATCCACGTGAGAACAGCGCCGCAGCCAGGATCCTGACCTACCTCGCATCGGACCCGGTGTTCACGATCGACGACATTGAGGACTCATTGAAACTGTCCAGCTCCTCGGCGAGCAGGGCGGTCTCCGCACTGATGGAAGCCGGGGTCCTGCGCGGTCTGACCAGTCGCAAGCGCAATCAGATCTGGGGTGCCGGCGATGTGCTGGCCGAGCTCGAAGACCTCAATCTGCGCATCGGTGCCCGTGCCCGTTCCGAACTCTGAGAACCTGCCCCTTCACGATGCTCGCGCTCTCGAGGTCGTGAGTCACCTGGTTGCTCTCCGTCGGCTCAGGACTGATCGAGGTAGTGCAGAACCGCTGCGACCCTTCGGCTCGTGGTCTCCCCCGCGTGCAGCCTGAACTTGTCGAAGATCGAGCTGATGGCCTTCTCCACCGAACTGATGGACACGTAGAGTCGTTCGGCGATACCGCGATTCGACAGTCCCTCAGCCATAGCCTGAAGGACCTCGTTCTCACGAGAGGTGAGCGCCGACAGGGAGTTCTGTTTCTCGGACGAGCTCAGCAGCTGCCGGACAACCTCGGGGTCGATGACGGTTCCGCCCTCCGCTATCCGATTGACGGACTCGAGGAAGCGGTCGATGTCGGTGACCCGGTTCTTCAGCAGGTAGCCGACTCCCACAGTCTCGGTGCTCAGCAGCTCGGTCGCGTATTCGCGCAGAACGTATTGGCTGAGCACGAGGACTCCGATGTCCGGGAAGCGGCGCTTGATCTCCAGCGCGGCTTCGAGTCCTTCTGTGGTGTGGGTCGGCGGCATCCTGACGTCGACGATCGCCAAGTTCGGGCGATGAGCTGCGACCGCAGTGAGGAGCTGCTGCCCGTCATCGACAGAGGCCACAACCGCGATGCCCTCGTCTTCGAGCAGGCTGCGCACCCCTTCGCGCAGCAGCACCGAGTCATCGGCCAAGGCGACTCTCATCGGGTCGGCGTTCGGGGTTTCGGCGCTGGATTCAGGCATGCCAGGTTCAGACATAGGGGATCTCCGCTCTCACTGTGGTTCCGACATTCTCTGTGCTCTCGATCGTCATCGTCCCGTCCAATGCTCCAACCCGGCGCGACAGTCCTTTCAGCCCGCTGCCAGCAGGGTCGGCTCCCCCTGTGCCGTCATCGATCACCTCGGCGATGAGCTTCTGTTCCTCGGCGATCACGCTGATTCGAATAGTCGACGCATTCGCGTGCTTGACCACATTGGTCACCGCCTCCCGGACAACGAAGTACGCAGCAGATTCACTGGCCTGCGATACCCGCCGGGCGGGAACGTCGGTGAGGGTGACCGGGATCGGACAGTGATCGGCTACCCGGTGGAGGACGGTGCCCAGGCCGTGTTCGTCCAGTGCTGTGGGATAGACCCGCCAGGCGACCTCGCGCATCTCATCGATGAGGTCCTGGGACTGCACGAGGGCGTCATCGAGGAGAGCGCTGACCTTGTCCTGATCCTTCGCTCGCTGGGCACGTGCGACGAGCACGGACAGGGACACGACATTCTGCTGGACTCCGTCGTGGAGGTCCCGCTCGATCCGGCGCCGCTCCTCGTCGATGGCCATGACCACACCGTGACGGGTCATGAGAAGTTGAGTGATGCGGGTGTGGGGCGCGTTGGGACGGCTGGTCTCGGTGAACCTGGAGTCGATTCTGCCGTGCAGCCAATTCGCGAACTCGGCGAGGACGATGACGCCGATGAGGTTCGCGGCTCCATAGAGCACTCCGACGAACAGAGTCGGCTGGCTGATGGTCCAGAAGTCGAAGCCGATGGTGATGCTGCCGCCGATGAACAGTCCCTGGATGAGCGATCCGATCGTGACGAGCAGGAAACCCATGAGCAGATTGAGCACCGGAATGGCGATGAGGCCCGCAACCACACCGTTGAGGACGAAGAAGCCGCGCGTCATCGGGCCCGAACCCATGATGACGCCGAAGCCCCGCTCCTGCCGGGTGCGCTCCCAAGCCAGGACCCTCCGGCTCAGTCGCGAGGTCGAGGCGGGGATCGCAGCGAGCAGCAGCGGAAGGCACAGCAGCACGCCCCACAGGATTCCCAGCACCGAGGCACTCCAGCGTGTGACGAACATGCGGGATTCTCGGGGAATCCGCGCGGTCAGCGACGTCGGCCAGGGCATAGGTCGATCGTAGCAACGCCGGGCGCCTGGTCCCATGGGCCCGACCGCAGTCTCCGTTTCCGGTTTTCCGCATCTTCGCTCCGGGCTCCTGCAGGCGATACTGCTCTTCGCCGCGTTCCGAGCTCACCCGTCGGTCAATAGCGTGAATGAGTATGGACCTCGCTTTCGACATCCTCGCCGCAACACTCGAATCGCCGTGGCTGTACCTCCTCGTCTTCGTCATCGCCGGCCTCGACTCCCTGTTCCCGATCGTGCCCTCCGAAACGATTCTCATCACCGCGGCGGCCTATGCGGCGACCGGAACGCCGAACCCCGTCGGACTCCTGCTGGCGGGAGCAGTCGGTGCCCTCACCGGTGACTTCGCCGCCCACTTTGTAGGGCGCGGGTGTGGCTCGTTGGCGTCTCGGTGGACCCGACGACCGCGTGCACGTCGGCTCCTCGAACGCACCAAGGAGATATTCGCCCGCCGAGGCGGCGCTGTGCTCATCGCGGGCCGTTTCGTTCCCGGCGGGCGCACGGCCACCACCGTGACCTCGGGGATGCTGAAGTATCCGGTCCCTCGGTTTCTCGCCTTCGATGCGGCAGGGTGCCTGGCCTGGGCGCTGTATTCGACGGGCATCGGCCTGCTCGGCGGTGTGCTGTTCGAGGATCAGCCGCTGCTCGGGGTGGGATTGGGCATCGGCATCGCACTCGTCATCACCGGTGTTGCTGAACTCACGCGCACACTTCTGGCCAGGAGGAAAGCCCGATCAGATGGTGATCGGACGGCACACCGAGACTCCGCAGATTGGACAGTCCCAGCCGTTGACGTGGCATCATGAATGGGATGTCTCAAGGTCTCGTGTGGTATGTCAGCTATGGGTCGAACATGCATCGTGACAGGCTCGCCTGTTACCTGCAGGGCGGCCGTCCCCCAGGCGCATTCGTCACCTATCCCGGCGCACGGAACTCCGCTCCGCCCTTGGCAGAGATGGGCATCGAACTTCCCGGATCCATCTACTTCGCCGGCAGCTCCACCGTGTGGGGCGGTGGAGGAATGGCCTTCTATGACCATCATGTGCCAGGCCCCACACCGGCAAAGGCTTATCTCATCACTGCCCAGCAGTTCGCCGATGTCGCCGATCAGGAGATGAACCGGCCGCCTTCATCGGACAACCCGCTGGAGACACTGGCCTGCGAACTTCCCGTCGGCTCCGCCCACTCGGTGGGGCCAGGCGGGTACGAGACCCTTCTGGTTCTCGACCGCGCAGATTCGATCCCGATGGTGACGTTCACGGCTCCGCACGGATCGGACGCAGTCACCCACACCATCCCCGGGGAGCCGTATCTGACGATGCTGCGCCTCGGCGTCGAGGAGGTCAGTTCTGTCTCGACTGTCGGTTCAGTCTCGACGCTCAACTCTGTCGCAGCGACTCCCCAGCCCGCAGCTGCACAAGTGTGAGGTCGAGCAGGGGTGTCTGCACACCGAGGTCAGCGGCTGTTCGCCCGAGGTGACCGAGGATGTGCTCGGTTTCGCTGGGCAGACCCGAGGTCACATCGCGATAGAGCGAAGAGGTGAAGGACGAGCCCTCGGCGGTGAGCATGGCCAGAGTCATATCCCTGGCCTGAGCCGAGACCGGGTGTCCCCCGGCGCTCGCAACGGCTTCGAGCTCGTCGACGATTCCCACGATGTGCGATTGTCCGCCAGCTGCCATGATCGCTCCGACCGGGGCCCGGAACAGGCAGGTCACGACTCCAGCCGCGGCGATGAAGATCCACTTCTCCCACAGGGCGTCCGTGATGTTCTGAAGGATCTGCAGCCTGTAGCCGGGAACGTCAAGAGCCTCGACGATGGGATCGGGGACGGCTCCCCCGTCGAGGTCGCCGATGGTCATGATCGCCAGGTCGGTCATCTGGTGGATGGCTCCGTCCGTGATCGTTCCGACGATCTTGACCAGACCGCCCAGAACCTGGCCTGGGAATTCCTCGACCAATCGCTCGATCTGAGCCATGCCGTTGAGGAACGGGATGATGAGGGTGTGCGCGTCCACGGCGGGTCTGATGTCGTCGATGCTCGACTCCAAGCCGTTGGCCTTGACCGCGACGATCACGAGATCGAACGGAGTCGAATCCTGGCGATCGGCAGCGGCGGAGTCGGCAGCTGCCGGATCGGCCTGGGCCAGCTCGGCAGCGGTGAGGACGGGGATGTGGTTCGTCCGGTCCTCACCGGGAGCGACGAATCGCAGGCCGTTGGCACGCATCGTCTGCGCTCGTGCCTCGCGGACGAGGAACGTGACATCGCGATCGGCTTCGAACAGGCGGGTGCCGAACGCCCCGCCGGTCGCTCCGGCTCCGGCGATGAGTATCTTCACTGTGTGCTCTCCCATATCAGATTGATTCCTTTGCAGTTGCGCCGCGCGCTGTCATAACGCCTGTTTGAGTTCCGCAGCCGCGGCCGCGGGGTCTTCTGCTGCGGTCACTGCACGGACGACGACGATGCGCTGCGCACCGGCGGCTCTCACCTCGGCGAGGCGCTCGCCTGCCGAGATCCCGCCGATCGCGAACCAGGGCTTGGATGCGCTGGAGGCGAGCGCGCGCAGGGGGTCGGTGCTGATGGCTGGTCTGCCGGGTTTGGTCGGGGTCTCCCACACGGGACCCAAGCAGAAATAGTCGATCTCGGGGTCCGCCTCGGCGGCATCGGCCTGTGCGATCGAATGGGTCGAACGGCCCAGTATCACATCAGGGCCGAGGACCGCGCGGGCCTGTTGGCTGGTGAGGTCGCCCTGGCCGACGTGGAAGACATCGGCGCCGACGAGCAGCGCCACATCCGCGCGGTCATTGACGGAGAAGAGCTTCCCGTGCCGGTGGGCTGCATCTCTGAGCACCTCGAGTGCCTCGATCTCGGCCCGGGCTTCGAGGCCCTTGTCGCGCAGCTGGATGATGTCGACGCCACCGGCGTAGGCGGCATCGAGGAACTCGGGGAGATCGTCCTGCACGCTGCGGGAATCGGTGCAGACATAGAGCCTGGCCGCGCGCAGCCGGTCAAGTCGTGTGTCTCTGTCTGCAGCTCTGTCCGTGTCGTGGACTGCGGCGTCCATTGTCATATCTGCGGCCATGCTCCTAGAGTAGAGGAGTTCGCGGGAGCCTCATAAAGGGGCTGAGAGGGCTTCGTGCCGACCGTTCAACCTGATGCGGATCATGCCGCCGGAGGGAGTAGCACGTGCACGTCATCGTTGTGGGAGCTGGAATCATCGGCTTGTCCACTGCCTGGAATCTGCGCCGTCGCGGCATCGGCGTCACTATCGTCGATCCTGCCCCCGCCATGGGTGCCTCCCATGCGGCTGCGGGAATGCTGGCCCCTGCCGCCGAGGTGGTGTGGGGGCAGTCTCCCCTGTATCCGCTCATGCGTGCCTCGGCGGACCTCTATCCGGACTTCGCCGCCGAGCTGACTGCCGTCTCGGGGCATGACCTGGGACACACGAGCGCCGAGACTCTCGTGTGTGCCGGCGACCGGGCCGACCTCGCCTCCCTGCGTGAACTCATGATCCTGCAGTCCTCAGCCGGTTTCGACGTCTCCCTCATCTCGGTATCCCGGGCCCGTGACCTGGAGCCGTCCCTGGCACCCGGGGTGTGCGGAGCCGTCACGATCCCCGGGGATCATTCGATCGATCCCCGCCGGATCACCGGTGCACTGATATCGGTCCTCGGTGATGACCTCGTCCGGGCCTGCGTCACGAGTCTGCTCAAGACATCCGGGCGCACCGTGGGCGTCGAGCTCGACAATGGGACGAGGTTGAGCGCTGATCAGGTCATCGTCGCCGCTGGCGCTTCGTGCAATGACATCGCGGGGCTGCCGACGCTGCCTCTGCGCCAAGTATGGGGTGAGGTGATCAGACTCCGGGCACCACAGGCACTGGCCCCGCTGCTGACACGCACGATCCGCGGTCTGGTCAATGCTCGGCCCGTCTACATCGTGCCTCGCACCGACGGCGAGCTCGTCCTCGGCGCCACGAGCCGTGAGGACGGCCGGTCGGGAACCAACGCCGGCGGCGTCCACCAGCTGCTTCGTGACGCAGAGCGCCTCGTCCCGGCCATCCTCGACTGCGAGATCACAGACATCACCACCCGCGCCAGACCGGGCTCACCCGATGACGTGCCGATCATCGGACGCATCGATCCCGGCTGTGTGGTGTCCACCGGCTTCTTCCGGCACGGCATCCTCCTCGCCCCGCTGGGTGCAGGCCTCACCGCCGACCTTGCCACCAGAGCCGACACAGCATGGGCGCCACCGGGGTCACTGGCAGCAGTGGGACCGGAACGTTTCGAGGCAGAGCACCCACCGGCGGAAACACAAAACGCACAGCAGCACACCATTTCGATTCAGCAACCAGCAGGGAGTCATCCGTGACCGACACCATCACCATCACGCTCAACGGCGAGCGCCACGCACTCGCCGGTCCCACCACAGCCACGGACCTCATCTCCGGCATCGTCGACAAGGAGATCGGCCCCGACGGCACCCCCGTCGACGGCAGCCGCCTGGGCATCGCGCTCGCCGTCGACGGTGAGGTCATCAGGCGCGGGCAGTGGTCGGGCGTCACTCTGGCCCAAGGCCACAGCGTCGACATCGTCACAGCAGTGCAGGGAGGCTGAAATGACCTGGAACGTCGACGAAGTGACGATGAATTCCCGGCTCGTCATGGGCACCGGCGGGGCAAGTTCGCTGAGCATCCTCGAACAGGCGCTGGAAGCATCAGGCACTGAGCTCACGACCGTCGCACTGCGCCGCTATGACGGCACTGCCCGGGACTCGGTGTTCGCCCTGCTGCAACGCCTGGGTATCCGTATCCTGCCCAACACGGCCGGATGTTACACAGCCAGGGATGCTGTGCTGACTGCCCGGTTGGCCAGGGAAGCTCTCGAGACGAACTGGGTGAAGCTCGAGGTCATCGCCGATGAGGAGACCTTGCTGCCCGATCCGGTGGAGCTGTTCCGGGCGGCGGAGGAGCTCGTGCTCGACGGCTTCACGGTCTTCGCCTACACGAACGACGATCCGGCCCTGGCCAAGAGGCTCGAGGATGCCGGGGTTGCTGTGGTCATGCCTGCCGGTGCTCCGATCGGCAGCGGACTGGGCATCCTCAATCCTCACAACATCGAGACGATCGTCAGCCGCGCCCGGGTGCCTGTGATCCTCGATGCCGGAATCGGCACCGCCTCTGATGCGGCTTTGGCGATGGAGCTCGGCTGCACCGCCGTCCTGTTGGCCTCTGCGGTGACCCGGGCACATGATGCCAGCGCCATGGCTCGGGCAATGTCCCTCGCCGTGGAGTCCGGTCATCTGGCTGCCCATGCCGGGCGCATCCCAAAGAGACCGCTGGCCCTGGCCTCATCGACCTTCGACGGGATGGTGACCCCGAGATGAGCGCGGCGAACAATCCGGGCCCGCTGGTCGAACCGCTCGATTCTCTGACCCCACGAGAACTCGAACGCTACGCCAGGCATCTGAGCCTGCCGGGTATCGGGGTCGAAGGACAACGCCGGTTACGGGCCGCCTCGGCGCTGGTCATCGGTGCGGGAGGCTTAGGTGCCCCGGTTCTGCACTACCTGGCTGCGGCCGGGATCGGATCGATCACGATCATCGACGACGATGTGGTCGACGCCTCGAACCTGCAGCGTCAGGTCCTTCACCGCGATGCCGATATCGGCCGAGCCAAGGTCGATTCCGCCCGTGACGCCCTGCTGCGCCTCGATCCGCTGCTCGAGGTTCACACAGTTGCCAAGCGTTTGAGCCCCGACAATGTGCTCGAACTCTTCGCGTCCCATGATCTGGTGCTCGACGGCGCAGACAACTTCGCGACCCGGTATCTGTCCAATGATGCGGCCGAACTCACCGGCACCCCACTGATCTGGGGAACGATCTTTCGCTTCGCCGGTCAGGTGAGCACCTTCGTTCCCGGGCATGGGCCTATGCTGCGCGACCTGTTTCCCGACATCCCCGAGGCCGATTCCGTGCCCAACTGCGCCGAAGGCGGTGTCCTCGGGGTGCTGTGCGGCACCATCGGTTCGGCAATGGCCACGGAGGCGGTGAAACTCATCTGCGGCATCGGCGCTCCTCTGATCGGTCGCCTGATGCGCTATGACGCGCTGGAGTCCGACTACTCCACGCTGAGGTTCTCACCGGATCCTGATCGCGAACCTGTCACCGACCTCGCCGAGGTGGCTGTGGCCTGTGCAGCTGCCCGTGCAGAAGCAGACGGTGACGGTGCAGATCGGGAGCACGAGATCAGTGTCGATGAGTATCTGGCTGATTCTTCCTCCGCACTCCTCATCGATGTGCGGGCCGATTGGGAGCGCCAGTTGGCATCGATACCCGGATCCGTCCACCTGCCGCTGAGTGTGCTGCAGGTCGAGGGCTGGCCGGCGGTGGAAACTCTCATCACGCAGCCGCCTCGCAAGGTCGTCATCCACTGCAAGTCAGGCGCCCGTTCCGCTCAGGCCCTGCAGCTTCTGCAGGATGCGGCGCCGGATTCCGTGCGTCTGCGGTCCTTGGCAGGTGGCATCGATGCGTGGTCGGCCTCAGGGCATGAGACTGTTCAGTCGTCTGGCCAGACCGCGGTGCCCGGCGCTCATCACACGTGAGTGCATCCACGTTGCCACGGGACGCAGCATGCGGATCGACAAGCCCGATGTCGTCACACACCACACGGAGCTGATCGTGGTGATCGGGCCTGTCTGCTCCAGCGCCCACACACCGGTCCCCCTCAGATCACCGGTGGCGGTGAACGAGACGAAGCGCGGCGGGTCTGTGTCCTGAAGTTCGATTCCGAAGCTCAGGGTGACGCCGATCGGGCTCTCCACCTGAATGTCGGCGCGGCTGCCGGGCACGATCCTGTCATCGACGGGGACCGCCACGGGCAGGCCCGGCCACCACTGCGGCCACGATTCGACATCGGAGAGCACGGACCATACCTGAATCGGGCTGGCATCGACCCTCCATATGTTCTCGAAGTGGAAAGGGGCTGACTCACCGGCGTGCGGTCGCACGTGCTGATGAGCCTGCTGCCCGTGTTCGTGCGTCATGGATCTCCCGATGTTTCTGAGGCGACGGGCGCTGATTCGTCCGTACTGACTCGACGGTAGTGTGGACAGCGTGATTGAGGAAAGTTTCATCAGCTCCCGCCGACCATCGCCCTTAGCTGGACGAAAGCCGACGAAGGAGGACCTCACTGAGTTCGCCACTGACAATCCCGACGCCATCGATGACGTTCTCCCTGGACGCTCGGGTGAACTCTCGATGCTCATCGTCGGAATCAACCCGGGCCTGTGGACGGCCGCGGTCAATGCACCCTTCGCCCGACCGGGCAACCGCTTCTGGCCGTCTCTGCATCAGGCAGGTCTGACCGATCACCTCGTCGACGCTTCCCTGGGCCTGGCCGTCGAGGACGAGGCACAGCTGCTGGCACGCGGAATCGGCATCACCAACCTCGTGGGACGGGCCACGGCTCGGGCCGATGAGCTGGACAAGCAGGAACTGCGCGAGGGTGCGGCCAGGCTTGTCCGCCGACTCGACGGCATCCGCCCCAAGGTAGTCGCAGTCGCTGGGATCACGTCGTTCCGGATCGGATATTCGCTGCCCAAGGCCCACCTCGGCGAGCAGGACACGTCTGTCATCGATGGCTGGCCCGAGGATATCGACCTTCACGTCGTACCTCAGCCCAGCGGCCTCAATGCCCATTATCAGGTTCCGGACTTGGCCCGGATCTGGCGTGATGTGTGGGAGAGCATCGAGGACTGAGCACCTGCTCTGGTGCGGTCGTGACCGATTGCTGCTAGTGCGGTGGAGCGAAATGCTCGCGGCAACGTGCGACGTAGGATTCGAGGCCCCCGACATGGCTGGCATCGATGTCTGTGGCGCTCGGTTCCGAGGCTTCGACACTGAGCCCGGGGGTGCCCACCCTTTGGTGGAAGACGGCATCCCTGCCGCAGATCGTGCACACTGCCGTGAGTTTGAGCACGTCCTCGGCCACGGCCATGAATGTCGGCATCGGTTCGAAGGGGCCGCCGTCGAACGTCACGCACAGTCCTTCGACGATGACGGCAGCACCACGTTCCACGAGGTCGAATACGGTCGGCACCAGATCAGGCCCGAAGAATTGGGCCTCATCGATGGCCACCAGTTCATAGTCCTCGACGCGGGCGAGCTCGGCGAGGGACTCGACGTCACCGACGGGTATCGCGGGAATATTGATCCCATCGTGAGAGGTGATCGCCGACAGGTCGGAACGTGTGTCGAGAGAGTGGCTGAGGACGAGCACGTTGACCCCGGCGATCTTCGCTCGTCGGACGCGGCGCATGAGTTCCTCGGACTTGCCTGAGAACATAGGGCCGGCAATGACGTTGAGACGCCCGGCCGGCCGAGGCGAAGCAACTGGGTTCAAGGGCATAGCACCAGCCTACGCCGCGCTGTTCCGTCCTGACAGCGCCCATCTGTCCCAATGATGCTCCGGATGCGGCATTGGTCAGTCGTCGACGGTGACCTCCTTCGATTCGACGTCGACGGATACCTCGATCTCTTCACTCTTGTCATCGAAATCGAACTGGTATTCGATACGGTTGTCGTCGGATTCGAGCTTCCATCCGTCGAGTCGGCCTGAGGCCTTGCCCCGGGCGAGTTTGAGCGCCTCGTCGAAGGTCATCGGGTCGGTCAGGTCGATGGCCTTTTCCTTGTCGTCCGAGGAGTCCTTCTCCGTGTCGACGACTTCACCGGTCTCAGCATCGATCTCGACGTCGAAGTCAGTGGAGCCATCGATGACCTTGACCTCGTACTGCCACGCCTTGTCGCGTTCGTCGAAGTCGAGTTCGACGCCGTGTACGGTGCCGTCCTTCGCTTCCTTCTTCGCCGTGGCAATGGCGTCCTTGGGTGCCACTGATGGTGATTCCTTGCTCAGATCGGCATCAGCGGCCAACCCCGAGGAGCTGGTTGTCGTCGAGCCCTGCGATTTCGTGTCTTCAGCGCCGTCATCGCTGCTGGCATCGTCATCGCCTGCTTCAGCGTCGCCTGATGCGTCGTTGCCAGAAGCATTCTGCGCCTCAGTTGACTCTGAGGTTTGGCCCTCGGTCTCCGGGGCCTGACCATCACCTGAGCCCCCACTCGAACAGCCGGTGAGGGCGAAGGCGAGAATCATGGTCCCGGCAGCGGCTCGCGTGGCCAACTTCTGTGTCTTCATGCTCTCAACGGTAACAAGGAGGTGCCCCCACTGCCCCCTTGCTAAGAGGATTCTCATCCTGGTCAGAGCCCTAGTCAGTCGAGGCAGAACTCGTTTCCCTCGGGATCGGCCATGACGATGAATCCAGTCTCCATCGGCGGGTTGGGATCGACCCGTTCGAGCCGCTGTGCACCCAGTTCCTGCAGACGCTGACATTCGTCTTCCAACGCCTGCATCCGTTCGCAGTTCTGCAGACCGGGGGCAGCACGCACATCGAGATGCACTCTGTTCTTGACGATCTTGTCCTCGGGGACTATCTGGAAGAACACTCGGGGCCCGCGGCCTTGCGGATCCTCGATCGCGGCGCGGAAGTCCGCAGGCTTCAAGTCGATGCCCAGCCCCTCGACGAATTCCTTCCATGCGGCAAAAGGATCGTCACCGGCGCTGAGGCTGATTCCGGGAGGGCCAGGGATGACGTATCCGAGCGTTTCTGCCCAGAAGGTGGCTTGGCCGATCGGGTCGTGACAATCGAAGGTGATCTGTACTGCGCGGGTCATGATGTCTCCTCATTGAGATCGTTCAATCAAGGGTATCTGTTTCTGCTCCGTGGTCACTGACCTGTTCGACCGTCGATGCACTCCCGCAGAAGGGCCGCATGCCCGCAATGCCTGGTGCACTCCTCGATCGACGGTGGCTTTGGTCCATCTGTTCGGGGTTGTGAACATATAGGCATTCTGCTCGCCCGTCGCGGCATTGACCAGGGATCTGCAGAAAACTGTCCACGGGTGTGCGTCAAGGTGCGGCAGGCTGATGCCACGTGCTAGGAGGAGAGAGACCACTGCTGGGTCAGCGGGAACAGGCTCGGCACGTCCTCGCGGATGGTTCGACCGAACGCCAGAGCGCCACCGAAGAGCTTTTCGATGGCATTGACCGAGTGCAGGACCCGATCCCTGGACAGCGGGGGCAGGAGCTCACCGTGCTTGAGGTAGCCCTTCAACGTCCCGGTCGCCGCCATCTTCAGGCCGAGGCGTCCGGCGATCAGCCAGGTGATGCATTCGGCTTCGAAGCGGGACTGTCGTCCGTCGATGTCCGTCTCACTGGCAGCAATCCCCAATTTCGGAAAAGCTCCGAGATGTCCGGCATAGACCAGCGCGAGCTCATCGAGCACATGCTTCAACATCACAGTGGGACTCTGCGTCTTCGGCAAGCCCGCGAGGTCCAGCCCCTTTCGGTGCAGGACCTCCATGACGAGACGATGCCCGTCCCACGTCGGTGCCCCAGCGGCTTTGAAAGGGTTGACTGCGGCATCGGGGACCGGAGGCCCGTGGGTATCCTCGACATCGTAGACGAAGCGCACCGGCGCGAAGGGGTGCAGCACGATCAATGCCACGGCTTCGTCTGCGAGGAGCCTGCCGAATTTCTGCTGCCACGCGTGCTCTGTTTCGACGAATATCGCTCCGGCGTTCTGCTGCGCGATGAGAGCCGCGTTGAACGCGGCGATCTGGGGAAATCGGCGGACGAAGCCGAGCAGCTCGCCCCATGGCATCACGGATCTGTGACTGCCGACTTCGGCGTACAGTGCATCAAACGAATTCACGTTCTTATCCATGACCTCACGCTACGACTCGGCACTGACATGGCCGAAGCAAGCGCAATCACCTGCGGACATGGTCAAGCAGCGCAGGTCCCGCCTAGCATCGAGTCAGGGGCGAGCTGCGCTCTCAGCGCCGCGAACTGAGTCCACAGGATTTGAGTCCAGGAGGACGATATGACCGTTGACGACCACAACCTGACGATCCGCATCTGACATGACGAACTCGTCATCCGGCAGCGTTGAGATGCTCATCCGGCTGATCCCCCGCACTGATCGTCGTGACTCACCCTCCCCTCGCCCAGAAGCAGGATGCGATCCGCTGTCACTGCGGCCCAGTGCCGGTCATGGGTTGTGGCCAGGATGGATCCACCACGGCGGCGGAAATCCCTGATGAACACGTTCAGCCTGTCGACGGCCTTGCGGTCTCTGCCCAGAGTGGGTTCGTCGAGGAGGAGAATCCGAGGGCTCAAGATGAGTGCCGACGCCATCACCAGATCCTTGCGGAGATCGATGCTCAGATCATAGGGATGAGTCTCGCTGAACGAATCCAGCCCAGTCATCGCCATCGCCGAGGCGACCGACTTCTGTCGGCGGGTGCGGATCGCTGCCCTGTCGCGGCGTCTGTGCGAGGGCAGTGGCACGGCGCGCATGAGTTCTTCGCGCACGGTCGCAGCAGAAAGCTGACTTCCTGGGTCCTGTCCCACCCAGCCGAGGTGCTGTGCTCGTTCATGGGCAGGAGCATCGCCGAGGCTCACCGGAGTACCGTTGCCATCGACGTTGATCATGCCCGACGTTCTGACCCCGGCCCCGAGAAGACCAGCGAGACTGCGCAGGAGGGTGGATTTCCCTGCGCCGTTGGAGCCCATGATCGACACCATCTCGCCGGATGCGAGGTCGAGATCGATGTCGGTCAGAACGGTGACCCCACCGCGGGCGACGCTCAGCCCGCTCACCGACAGTGCGACAGAAGCCGGGGCCGACGGTCCGGCAGCTTCAGGGCGGTCGGCCTCGCGTGGCTCATATTTCTGATGTGGCTCACCTTGCTCACGTGGTCGAGTGTCCCAGATCCCGCGTCGTTCGAGTTCGCTGGCTGAGGGGCGGATGTCGGTCGTGATCAGCCGACCGGAGTCAAGGATGCTCACCTGGTCACAGGCTTCGGCCACCTCGTCGAACTGATGGGCGGTGATGAGGACCGCACCGCCAGCGACGCAGAAGGCCCGAAGCACTGCGCCGAGACGCCGCCGAGTCTCCGGGTCCAACGACAGAGACGGCTGGTCGAGGACCAGCGATGATGGATTCCCGGTGAGCAGTCCCGCCAGTGCGACGAGTTGGCGCTGACCACCGGAGAGAGTATCCAGGCGTCGACGCCACAGATCTCCGATGCCCAGCGAGTCAAGGGCCTTCCGTGCACGCCTCTCGACCGCTGAGACCTCGTCCCCATTCAGCCGCCCGGACAGCTGAACCTCATCGCCGACGAGGCTCGTCATTCCACTCAGCTGCGCCTCGGGGTCATCGCCGAGCATCACTGCAGTCCCTGCAACACGGATGTGCCCGACGCTGGTTCCACGCTCGGACAACAACCCAGTGATCAGCCGCCCCAGGGTGGACGTACCCGAGCCCACCTCGCCGAGGATCGTATGCATCTGTCCGGGGGCCAGCCGAAGGTCGATGTCGGTCAGTGTCGCAGCCGCATTGCTGCGGTAGGTGAAGCCGGCACCGGTGAGTTCGAGAAGCATTCTCAGGCACCCCAGATCATCTGGTCGGCAGTGGGCAGGGGCAGGACATCGGCCACGGAGGACACGACGAGGACGCAGGTGAGGAGGGGAGCACCTCGCCGCAGGAACCTTTGGCTCCGGCCATCGTGGTGATCCTGCAGCGACGTCACCTGCGTTGATTGTCCGAGACCGCGTTGTTCGAGCACGTCGTGACGCTGTTCGACCTCGATGAGGACGGAGGTGAACAGGCCGGTGACGATGCTCGGCAGCAGCCGAGTGCGGACCACCCAACTGCTCACGTCCCAACCGCGACTGGCGCGGGCCTCGATCATCTGCTGAGTGCGGGTGCGGATGAGTGGGATGAGGCCGATCGCCGAGGCGCAGATATAGGCCACCGAGGAGGGCAGCCGCAGGGCCCGCAGCCCGTCATACAGGCGAGCCGAGTCGACTCCGAGTCCGAAGAATGCGCACAGGGACACGAGCGCACTGACCCGCAGCCAGATCTGTGCGGCGATCGCCAGTCCTTCGACGGTGAGCTGGGCGAGACCGTATTCCCACAGCACGGTCACCTCGGCGCCGGGGTAGAAGAGTCCCTGCACGACGCTGAGGACGATCAGCGTCGGCAGGCACAGCACGCCGACGCCGATCGCCCAGGTGCGCAGACTCACTGCGGGTGAGATCACCGCGGCAATGAGCGTGGCGGCGATGATGGCGATGGGCACGACCGGGGACGGGATGCCGAAGACGAGCAGCAGAGAGCATACGAGGACGATGATCTCGGTGGCTGGATGCCAACGGTGTGTGGCCTGCTGTTCCCGGTCGAGAACAGTCGAGGTCATTCAGCCGACCCGCACCGGTGTGCGGGATCTGCGCGAAAGACTGTGGTCGGTGAACGGATACCTGTCGAGAATTCGCCGCGGCAGGGTGCGCACGACCACATAGGCCAGGGCGAAGATGAGCGCCTTGTCGATGATGTCGGAGAACAGGCTCTGTGCCAATGTCGCATTGAGCATCTCGAGGCCGGCTGCCTGCAGGATGGCGACGACGCCGCCGGTGCCAGAGCCCAGACCGCCGCCGAAGACGTAGGCAGCCACAGGAGCGCCGAGTGCTCCGGCAGGGATTCCTGCAAGAGCGCCGGTGATGACGGCGAACCAGGGAGTGCGGAAGGCACCGAGCCGTGCCGCCCACCCTGCAGCCGCACCGATGAAGGCCGCCCCAGAGCTGAAGGCGATGACGCTGGGGCTCAGGGTGACTCCCCAGATGAGGTTGGAGATGATGCCGGTGAACGCTCCGGCTGCAGGACCGGCGAGGACACCGATCATCACGGTCCCGATCGAGTCGAGGTAGAGCGGGATGGGGGTGACATTGCCGACGACATGGCCGATGACGATATTGGCGGCGATGGCGACGGGGATGAGCGCGAGAATGCTGCGCGGGATCAGCGGCAGTGTGCCGGCTGCGAGGAGGACTCCCCCGAACAGGTATCCGAGCATGACCCACAGGGTCGTATGTCCCAAGTTCGTGCCGAGGTTGGCCGGTTGTGTCAGGAGGACCGCGATATATGTGCCGAGGATGACGATGGTGCCGAGCAAGGTCAGTGTGAGAGGAAGTGTGTGGCTCTGGTGACTTTTGGTGCCGTGACTCTCAGTGCTCTGGTTTTGTGCGGGACCGACGGTGTGTGCCGGCCCCTGCCCAGACTGTGTTGGTTTCGTGGTCATGATGGGGTCCTTTGCTCAGTGTCTCGCCGAGGTGGTCGAGGAAGGTCTGCGCATCGATCGTGCGGATGATCTCGGCATTGACGCCCTTCCCCCACCGTCCCAGCCAATCGGCGACGGTTTCGCCACGTGTGAGTTTACCGGTGAGTTCGACGTCGACGGGCGCACAGATCGTGGTGGCCCACGGCAGGGTGCCTCGAGTTCCGTTCGCAATGGGCTCGTCGCTGACCGCCGAGATGGTTGAGATCTCGTCGCTGCGTGCCCACTCGAGGGCGCAGGCGAGGACGAAGGGATCATGGATGTGGGCGATGTAGCCCAGACCGTCCCATTCGTGGAACTCGAAGTAGAAGCGCAGGGCTTCGGCCATCTGGGCCAGCCAGCTGCCCCATCTCTCACCTGCGGCCGACGGTTCTCCTGTCCCGTCGTGAGGTTTCGGAGCCGCGTCGAGGATCGTTCTCAACCGTGTGGGAGTCATCTCAAGAGCCTCGGTGGCTTCGATCGGGGCGATCACCGGCAGGGCCCGATGAGTACCCTCGAGGTGAGCGTGGTCGAAGGCGGCGACGACCGTCGCCGTCGACTCGGGGTCGAAGGTGACGTTCCATTCGGTGGTCGGGTGGGTGTTGCCGCGATAGTTGAAGGCGCCGCCCATGATGAAGAGTCGTCTCACCAGGTTGGGCAGTTCGGGTTCGATGGCTATGGCCAGGGCAAGGTTCGTCGACGGTCCGATGACAACGCCGATGAGCTCTCCGGGGTGAGACCGTGCAGCATCGACCCAGGCTTGAGCGGCACTGATGGAGCTGGCCGGTGTCGCCGGTTGTGGAAGCCGCGCATATCCGACGCCGGTGGGTCCGTGGGTGAGGTCAGCGTACTCGGGCTCGGCGATAGGCGACATCGCAGAGTCTCCGTCGGTGCCTTCGGTCGGCCAAGCTGTGGGGAACTCGCTTCCCGGGTGGATGGGTATGCCAGTCCGTCCGGCAAGTTCAAGCCAGCCTTGAGCGTTGGCGCTGACCTGTGCGGTGGACACGTTGCCGCCTGAGGCCGCGATGCCGATGATGTCGACGTCGTCTTGGCACAGCAGATATCCGAGGGCGATGGCGTCGTCGATCCCGGGGTCACAGTCGAGGAACAGCGGCAGGTGTGGAGGCATGTGTCCTATTCTGCCGGAATCCCATCGCCCAGTTCCTCACCACCGACTCATTCGCACCCAGTTCGGGCAGGGCCGCGTCGAGCCTCGACGCACGAACTGGCAGCACAGGTAGAAGATCTTCGCGGGTGGCTCATTGATGCCGAACTCCTCGCGTAGGTCGACCGGCTCTTGGGATTCGAACCCTGTGCCGATCTCTGCCCCGAATGCGGCTCCGGTGATCCACGGGCGTTCTGCGAACGTATATGCGTTGTTGAAAACCTCGCAGTCACAGCAGCAGGCACCCATGCTTCCCAAACGTTCCATCAGCGCAGTGGCCCGAGGAGCTGTTCGGTCCCGAAAGGTCAGGGCGAAGCGACGTGTTCCGTCGCAGCCGAATTCTCCGAGCTGGCGAAAGACGTAGCAGACCAAGCATTCGCCTTCCCGCGGTGTGAGGATGCGAGCTGAGGCTGCGTCGACGATCGTTCTGACTTCTGATTCCATCGTGTCTTTGTCCATGCGGCAACGATTCCAGACGGCACTGACATGAACTGATGTCAAAGTCGACCTCTGGACTATATACGTACTATTCGTACTGATGAGGAAACTGAACGCTCGTGTGCGCATAGAATCGAGCCCATGAGCATTCTTGTCATCGGTGAGGCTCTCATCGACATCGTCAGCTCGGCCGGATCATCAGATCGCTATGCTCCCGGCGGGGCGCCGGCGAATGTCGCCCTCGGCCTGGGACGCCTCGGCGCCGATGTCGAGCTGCTCACCGATGTCGGAGATGACTTCCACGGTGGGTTCCTTCTGGCTCATCTGCGGGAGTCGCACGTCCGTGTGCACGCCCGCCCGACTGGTTCGACCTCGACGGCACGAGCTCTGCTGTCGGCGGACGGCTCTGCCGAATACGAGTTCTCACTGCGCTGGGCCCCCGATGCATCGCTGGTCGGCAGCGGCGACTGGGCGGCAATTCATGTCGGTTCGATCGCGGCGTTCCTCACCCCCGGTGCCGCTGCGGTCGATTCTCTTCTCCAGCGCGGACGAGACTCCTCAGCACTGCTGAGCTTCGACCCCAATATCCGGGCCTCCATCATCGGCGACCATGAGCAGGCGCTGGCTCGGTTCGAGTCTCTCGCTGCACGTGTCGATGTCGTCAAGCTCAGTGATGCCGATGCGGACTGGCTCTATCCCGGACAGAGTGCCGATGCTCAGGTGGATCGGATCCTTCGTCTCGGGGCCAAACAGGTCGCACTCACCTGCGGGTCGGAGGGCTCGATCCTCTCGACCGCCTCGGCCAGGGTGAGGGTTCCGGCAGGAGCAGTGAAGGTGAGGGACACGATCGGTGCCGGAGATACCTTCATGTCATCTCTGGTGCACGATCTGCAGAGCACAGGCACCCGATTCGAGGACATGGATGAGGTCATGCTCACCGACCTCGGCGAGAATGCCTCACGCCGGGCGGCCATCACCGTCGGTCGTGCTGGAGCGGACCTCCCCTGGGCCAGCGAAGAAGGCGCCTAGCTGCTCGAGGGCGATTCGGTGACCGTTCCGACTGCCATCGATCATGTCGGTGCCGACGAACGACACCACCTGGTTCACGATCGTCACCAACGTCCCCGCGGGGACGTCAATGAAGGACCAGGTGACCATCCCTGTGACGAGAAGATCGTCCCCACGCCACATTGTGTCGGTGTGAACGGCAAAGTCCTCCACTTAGACGTGAATGTAGTCGATGGCCGCACCGTACTCGAGCGCTTCGGGGCTCCCACACCGATATTCCGCACGGCCTCCGGTCCGGAAGTCATCGCGGTCGTAGACGACACCTTCGCCGGCTGAGGCACTCCACTGCTGCCTGGCTTCGGTGTCGGCGAAGGCTTCCCAGACGTCCCCGCGGGGACGTGCGATCTCCGTGCTCAGTCGAATGGTGTCGGTCGTGGGGTACATTGCAGCCTCACTCACCGGAGAAGACGATTCGATTGCCGTCGGGGTCAGCGATCGGCAGAATCCGCTGACCACCGCCCGGCTGTGGTCCACCGTGGTCGATACCAGCAGCAGCCAGCTGCTCAGCAAGTGCATCGAGGTCCGACTCCCCGATGACCGCGGTCGAGTATCCGGCACGCTGCGGCTCGGTCCAGACCTGAACTCCGAACTCGCTTCCGAAGTGCCATTCGAGCAGTCCCGGCATTGGAGTGGCGTCGGGGCCGCGCTCGAAGACCTTCGAGTACCAGTCGTGCGCCTGGCCCTGATCAGTGACGGTGATGCTGGCCATCAGTCCGGTGAACATGATCGCTCCATTGAGATCGATGAGTCGATTCAATATGCAAAGCAATTGCATTCTGCAACTACTCACCCTATAGAAGCACACAGCCTCGGCTCGGACAAGGCCTTCTTCGCACTCACATTCCAGATGGCGTCAGTGAGAATCAGCCCCAGGCGAGGAATGCGAAGGTCAGAAGATTGATCACATCTTTCCGAGTGCAGCCTCATACTCGGCCTGCAGACGCTCCGAAGCCCGTGGCCGAGGAGATTCAGGAAGGGCAACGCCGAGGTGGGCCTCCCGCAGTTCGTCCATGAGATCGTCGACCAGCTCGGGCGACTCAGCGAGAATGCGGGCCCTCACTGTCAGTTCGTGAGAGGTCGGGCGGTGGTTCATTCCCCAGGCGCCGAGCGCGACCATGACCGGCACCACCTGGATCCCCGCCTCAGTGAGGGAATAGGCGGCCTTTTGGCCGCGAACCGCGTCTGCCCGGGTCAGCAGGCCTTCGTCGACCAGCTTCTTCAGGCGACTGGAGAGCATATTCGACGCGATTGACTCGTCGTTGAGAGTGAGGAGCTCGCGGAAATGGCGGCGATTGCCGAATACGATGTCGCGGAGCACGATGAGGCTCCAGGAATCACCGAGGACTTCGACGGCTGCGTTGATCGCGCAGCCCGAGCGCGGTTCGCTTCGCAATTCTTCCTCCCAAGTAGTTGCAATCGGCAATCACTACATCCTACGCTTGACTCACTCATCGCTGACTATCACATCGGAGTGATCATGGTTCGAGTACGTGTACACAGTCAATTCGTCTCACTGGACGGCTACTCCGCCGGTGACTATGTGACGTTCGACGAGCCGATCGGCGGTGCCCGAGCACTCTTCGGCTGGTTCGACGGTCAAGGAATCGAAGGGATCGGCGGCGTCGATGGGCCCGTCACTCTTGATCGCGCGCTGTTCGCAATGTGGGGACAGGGCATCGGCGCCGAGATCATGGGTCGGAAGAAGTTCGGGCCGCAGGAGGGGCCGTGGCCCGATGATGGGTGGCGCGGCTGGTGGGGCGAGGAACCGCCGTTCAAGACTCCGTGCTTCATCCTCACTCACCACCCGAGGGAGGCGATGGAGTTTTCCAACGGGACGAGCTTCCATTTCGTCGATGACACCCCTGAGGCTGTCCTGGACCAGGCGATCGATGCCGCGAACGGTCGCGACGTACGCATCGGGGGTGGCCCGTCGACCATTCGCCAGTTCCTCGCCGCTGACCTCATCGACTTCATGGCTGTGGCGATCGTTCCGATCACGTTGGGCACGGGTGTTTCGCTATGGGAAGGCATCAGCGGCATCGAGGACCGCTTCACGATCGAGACGATCGGCTCGTCGAGTGGACTGACCCACCAGCTCTGGAACAGGAAAGATCGAGGATGAAGACGTCGTGAGCGTGACAATGGGGAGATCGAAGGCTGAGTTCGATCTCCCCATGTGTGTGTCGCGAAATATGTGTGTCGCGAAGTCCTACTTCACAGCCTCGGCGATCGGGGTGTCACCGTCGTAGAAGTTCACGGTCTCTCGCTTCGCGGCATCGTTGGCGATGACATGGGTCATCACATCGGCGACGAGTTCACGTGAGGTCACTCGCGTGTCATCGTCCGGGGTCGTGCCGTCGACGTCACCGGCGCCATCGGCCAGCAGCACGCTGCCCTTCGACGGCTCCGAGGTCAGACCGCCGGGCCCGAGGATCGTGTAGTTCAGGGAGCTTGCACGCAGGTGCTCATCTGCTCCGTGCTTCGCTTCAACGTAAGGGTAGAACGAGCTCTCCGGATCGACACGGTCGAGGTCGACGCCCGCACTGGCATAGGACACGATGACGTAGCGATCGACTCCCGCTTGCGCGCTGGCATCGATGGAGCGTTTCGCTGCCTCAAGATCCACAGCGCGGGTCCGGTCAGGATTGCCACCGCCGGCGCCTGCCGAGAAGACCACGGCCTTTGCTCCGGTGAAGAGCTCCGCGAGCTTGCCGGTATCGGCCGATTCGATGTCGAGGACAACGGCGTTCGCGCCCGCAGCCTCCACCTCGGCGGTCTGATCCGGATTGCGAATGACGGAATCCACCGAGTATCCGGATTCCTTCAGCTTCGGTGCGGCCATGAGGGCGATCTTTCCGTGGCCTCCGAGAATGACTACGCGGTCTGCATCAGACATGTACTTCTCCTTCGTCGGTGTGCTGGTGGCGCTGACACTGGGCACAGCTCCAAATGGCTGCGATTTATTCCACAACGGGTATTCTCATTGCCATGTCCAGGCCCCCGAATACCGCCGCTGCACTGCGTGCGATGGATAGTGGGCGAAGTGTCGTCGTGGGAACATCTTCCCGAAGACTCGTCATCATTCTGTCCGTAGCGCTCGCAACCGGTGCAGTGCTCGTCGGTCTCGCGTTCCTCATCGTCACGAGCAGTCTTGATCAGAATGTCAGTTGGATGCTCTTCGCATTCAATCCGCGAATGTGGGCGATCGCCATCGGCCTCATCGGCTGCCTCGTCGTGGCTCCGATCGTCGTGGCCGTTCGCCTCCGCCGGGCAGATGCGCTCGTGGTCTCAGGTGCCGGTCTCATAGAGTCCCACCGCGGGGTGGTTCTGCCGGCGACGTTTGTGTCGTGGAATGAGATCGAACGGATCTCCCTCGACACGGCCACCCCGAGACCGGGACCCAAATACGTCGTCTACTACCTGACTCGCGGCTCCGTCGAGCGACGTGGCCACACAGGTCCCTTCGCTCGACGAATCATGCTCCGCACCGGCCTTGAGCTCTCACACCGGCAGCTGTTCGAACTCCTATCAGCGGCGCACACGCGGTATGCGAGGCAGATCCGGTGATGCCTGAATCTTTCAGGCACAGTCGGTCTGCCTTCACCTCCGGCGAACAAAGTCCTCTAACGTAGACAGCATGCTTCGACGCCTTGCCGCCGGCGCCTTCTGGAAATTCAGCCGCTGGAAGCTGGTCACCCAGCCCGCTCCGAACCGGCCGACTGTACTCATCGGTGCCCCTCACACATCCAATTGGGACTTCGTCCTCATGCTCTCGATCGCCTGGACTCAGCAAATCGAGGTGCATTGGCTGGGCAAGCACAGCCTGTTCAAGGGGTGGCGCAATCCGATCATGCGCGGGCTCGGCGGCATTCCCGTCGACCGTTCCGATCCCAGCCGCATTGTCGCCGAGGTGATCGAACGTGTCCACGCCGGTGAGGTCTTCGGCCTGGTCGTCACCCCTGATGGAACCCGCGGTGGCCACACCCACTGGAAGTCAGGTTTCTACCGAATCGCCCAGAAGACCGGCATGCCGGTCACACTCGGCTACGTCGATCGGACCACGATGACCACCGGGCTCGGGCCCACGATCGACATCAGCGGTGACATCTCTGCCGACATGGATCGAGTCCGTGCCTTCTACGCCGATAAGTCAGGCATACGGCCCGAAAAACAGGTCGTGCCGCGGCTGCGGGAGGAAACCGAACTCGATGGATGACCTGCGTGTACCCGCCGGTCCTGGGATTCCTCAGGGCCTTGTGGTGCCATCGAGTGAACTGATGGAACAGTTCTCACGGTCGTCAGGTCCCGGTGGACAGCATGTCAACACCTCAGATTCCCGGGTGCAGCTGAGCGTGGACTTGGGGTCGACCACCGTGCTCAGCGAGTCGCAGCGCGATCGTGTGCTTCAGCGACTTGCGACGAGGCTTTCGGGCACTGTGCTCACGGTCAGTTCCGAACAGCAGCGCTCTCAGCTGCGCAACCGCAATGCCGCACGAGAACGGCTGGCCGAATTGCTGCGCGAAGCACTCGCCCCACCCGTGGAACGTCGGACGACGAAGCCGTCGAGGAACTCCCGCCGTCGACGCGTTCGAGCGGAGAGCCTGCGCTCCGAGATCAAACGCAATCGCAGACGACCGAGGCTCGACTGAGGTACGCGCCTGAACCGGCCGCGAGCAGCAGACAAACCCTCAGTGCCGCATGACATGGTCGGCAACGAGGAGCACAATGGGCCATATGAACAGCATTGAGATTCTCACCGATTTGGCTCAGCGCCCTGTCGACGCAGCCAAGCGCCTGCCTGCCCTCACCGCCGAACAGCTCAACTCCCACCCTGGCGACCATCCCAATTCGATTGCATGGCTGCTCTGGCACAGCGGACGCGAGGTCGATGTCCAGCTCTCTGACCTCACCGGTGACGAGCAGATGTGGGAGCAGTTCCGTGAAGGCTTCGGGTTGGGAGAATCTGGTGATGCAGTCGGTCTCGGGCACACGCCGGAGCAGGCGGCTGGGATCAAGGTCGATGATCAGCAGCTGCTCGTCGACTATGTGGAAGCCACGCTCAGCGCGCTGGGTCGCTACGTCGGCGAACTCTCAGAGACCGACCTCAGCGAAGTGATCGACGAGAACTGGACTCCCCCGGTCACTCGCGGAGTACGGCTGGCTTCGATCATCGACGACGCTGCCGTTCACGTCGGTCAGGCCGCCTACGCTGCAGGAGCTCTCAACCATTCACATTGAATACTGAGGAAGTTCAAACGAAACGCTGACGTTGGTATACTGGCGGGCAGCACCGACTGAACTTCAATCCGTCTGCGCAATGACGCAATGACGAAAGGCACACTTGATGAGTCCCGTCCTCCTGATGGTGATCGGTCTCGCGATCCTGGCACTCGGATACCTTGTGTATTCCAAGTACCTCGCGAAACGCGTCTATCGCCTGAATGACGAATTCCGCACACCCTCTCACGAACTCACAGACGGGGTCGACTACGTCCCGACGAACAAATTCATCCTCTGGGGCCACCACTTCACTTCGGTTGCAGGTGCCGCACCCATCGTCGGTCCGGCCGTCGCGCTGATCTGGGGCTGGGTACCCGCGTTCCTCTGGGTCACACTCGGCACTGTCTTCTTCGCCGGTATGCACGACTTCGGTGCGCTATGGGCGTCGGTTCGAAACAAGGGCCAGTCAATCGGCGCGTTGTCCGGCCGTTACATCGGCAAACGCGGCGCTGGCCTGTTCCTGATCGTGATCTTCATCCTGCTGCTCATGGTGATCGCAGCATTTGCCGTTGTCATCACCGGACTGCTCATCTCCACTCCGACCGCGGTCATTCCGACTTGGGGCGCGATCGGCGTCGCTCTGCTCGTCGGCGTGGCCGTATACCGTCTGCGCATGCCGTTGGTGGCGGTGACAGTCGTCGGCGTCATCGCTCTCTACGGTCTCATCGTCCTCGGCGATGCTGTACCCGTCGTCCTGCCGGAGACCTTCCTCGGCATGACGCCGACCGTCTTCTGGATCCTGACGCTGTTCATCTACGGAGCGTTCGCGTCACTGCTTCCGGTTTGGGTGCTTCTGCAGCCGCGCGACTACATCAACGGTGTGCAGCTGTTCATCGGCCTCATCCTCCTATACGGAGCTGTGGTCGTCGGCATGTTCGTCGCCGACGGTGCCCACGACATCGTGACCCCTGCCATCAACATGAATGTTCCGGAGGGCACCCCCAGCATCGTGCCTCTGCTATTCGTCACGATCGCCTGTGGCGCTATCTCAGGTTTCCACGGCATGGTCTCCTCCGGAACCAGCTCCAAACAGCTGGACAAGGAGACCGATTCCCGATTCGTCGGTTACTTCGGTGCAGTTGGTGAGGGCCTACTAGCATTGGGAACGATCATCGCGATCTCCGCCGGACTTCGCACAGTTGCTGAGTGGCAAGAGCTTTACAGCAAGTTCGGTGAAGCCGGCGTGCAGTCGTTCGTCCAGGGCGGCGGCATGCTCATGGAATCCGGTCTGGGCCTGCCTGCGTCATTGAGCACCACCGTTCTCGCCACGATGGCAGTGCTGTTTGCCGCAACCTCGCTCGACACCGGGTTCCGTCTGATGAGATTCGTCGTTCAAGAGATGGGCGAACGCGTCAACCTCAGGATCGGCAAATACACGGCGACAGGAGTCGTCGTCGTGCTGGGCATGGGCCTCACATTCTCACAGGGACTGGGAGGAGAAGGCGGCCTGCGCATCTGGCCGCTCTTCGGTACGACCAATCAGCTGATGGCATCGTTGACGTTGATGATCCTCGCGGTCATGCTCATCCGAAAGCGGCGCAACCCGTGGCCGGCGCTCATACCGTTGGCCATCGTATTCGTCATGTCGTTCTGGGCCGCGATCGACCAGCTCTTCAGCTTCGCGACCCCGGGAAGCGCGGACTGGCTGCTCTTCGCGATCGACTGCATCATCATCGTCAGCAGCGTGTTCGTAGCGATCGAAGGCATCAGGGCGATCATCCGAGCTCGATCGGAGCCGCCGGAGCCCGAGGACGCCGACGAGAAGATCGAAGCCGTACGCGAAGAGGTCTGATCATTGCCCGATGAAAGCGGTATGTACGCGGCCCAGCGTTGGACGAGTGAGTTCGCCCAGCGCTGGGCCGCGTTCCGTGACGGCTTGGACGAGTTCTACAAGGGGCCATACCGTCAGATGTTTGCCCGGGAGAAGCAGAGTGAGGACGACTTCTTCACGCTGATCGTTCTGGGCGAAGCACTAGGTGTACCGGACCCCGCCGCCTACTACACAGCGGAGTTCCTCCCCAGCCTCTACCAGGACTTCCACGCCTGGCATCGCCGCATGGGCATGCCCGACTCACCTCTGGACCACATCGCATGCTGTTGAACTCGATAGACGGTCTTCGCGTCGTCTTCGTCGGAGGAAAGGGCGGCGTCGGCAAAACCACGGTAGCCTCGTCGCTGGCTGTCGCGCACGCGCTCAAGGGACAGCGCGTCCTCGTCGTCTCCACGGATCCGGCCCACAACCTCGGGCATCTCTGGGACCGTGAGGTCGGCGATGCACCCGAGCGACTGGTTGCCTTCACTGACGGTGATGCGTCCGGCGGTCGCGTCGATGGAATGGAGATCGATCCGAAGGCCACACTCGAACGCCACCTGGCTTCCGTCGAACGCATGATGAGGCGGATGTTGCCCGAACGCATGCGTACTCATGCTCAGCGTCATCTCGCCCTGGCGCGGGAAGCTCCCGGCAGCTTCGAATCAGCGGTTCTCGAACGCGTGGCCGACGCAGTCGCACAGGGGTTAGAGGAGTACGACCTCGTCGTCTTCGACACTGCTCCAACCGGCCACACGCTCAGGATCCTCACCCTGCCTGCGCAGCTGACGACCTGGACCGAGTCGCTGTTGAAGAATCGTGATCGCTCGGAACGCTACTCCGCAGCAATGCGCAGCATCGCGGGCACGTCCGGCGCTGATCCCGCCGCCGAGGCTGACGCTGAGCTCCGCCGCACGCTCATTCGCCGCAGAGACCGCTTCGAGAATCTGCGAAAGGTCATCACTGACCGTTCACGCACCGGATTCCTCGTCGTGTTCACTCCCGAGAGGATGCCGGTTGCGGAGACCTTGGAGTTGGCAGAATCTCTCAAGGCCATCAATGTACCGTTGGCGGCGCTCGTCGCCAATCGGCGTTCCCCCTCGGACGCGGGGCAACTGCTCAAGGATCGCCGTGACGCCGAGGACTCACAGGTTGAACGAGTGCGGCTGATGCTGCCCGACATCCCTCTGTCCGAGCTCCCACTGATGCCAGGAGAGCTGGTTGGACGCCAGGCCCTCACAGAATTCGCTCGACTGCTGTCCTGAAGACGCTCACGCCTCAGCCGTGTCCTTGATTGCGCGGAATGCCGGTTCCGCGATAGTTCAGCGTATAGTCGAGGGGGAGCTGACTCTGGTTCCCCAACGATGGGAGGCCGGATGACCGGCACCGCTCAACCGATCACCGCCGACTCCACCGCCTCGGCGATTGATGGGACACCTACCAGCGGTCTTCTCACTCTGGGCCTACTTGCCGACTCTTCGATGGAGAACGAACGGCGACTTCCGATTCACCCTCATCACCTCGATCGCATCGACCCCGAGGTACGAGCCGAAATGATCGTCGAACGCGGCTATGCTGAAGATTTCCAGCTGGAGCCCGGTTACATCGAGTCTCGTGTCGGACGAGTCGCAGAACGCTCCGAAGTAATCGAGTCCGCTGAGGTCCTCCTCCTGCCGAAGCCGCAGGCGGCAGACGTGGAGGCGATTCCCGAAGGCCGCACCCTATGGGGCTGGCCACACTGCGTGCAGGATGAGGCGATGGCGCAGACCGCTATTGATCGACGGCTCACCCTCATCGCCTTCGAAGCGATGAACCATTGGACTCGGCAGGGAGATTTCAGCCTGCACGTATTCCACAAGAACAACGAGCTCGCCGGCTACTGTTCTGTCCAGCACGCATTGAGCCTCCGCGGCTCAACCGGTGATTATGGTCCGCGAATGAGTGCGGTCGTCATCGGCTTCGGTGCCACCGCACGCGGGGCTGTCACTGCGCTGAAGGCCCAAGGGATCTACGACATCCAGGTCCTCACACAAAGAGGGGCCTCAGCCGTCGGTTCACCGATTCACAGCGCGCACATCACCCAGCTCAACACCGGCGATGGTCCGACCCACCTGTCCACGGTGGTCACGGACGAGGGCGACGTGCTCCTCCCGACCTTCCTCGCCTCACACGACATCGTCCTCAACTGCACGCTCCAAGATGTCTCCGCACCGATGACCTACCTGCGCACAGAGGACCTGAAGGAGTTCGCTCCCGGCAGCCTCATCATCGATGTCTCATGCGATGAGGGAATGGGCTTCGAATGGGCGAAGCCCACGGGCTTCGAGAATCCGATGTTCACAGTCGGACAAGGTGTCAACTACTACGCCGTCGACCACACCCCCTCATACCTGTGGAACTCGGCGACGTGGGAGATCAGCGAAGCGATCCTGCCGTATCTGAGCACGGTTCTGGAGGGGCCGGACGCTTGGGCACAGGTCCCCACCATCTCCCGGGCGATCGAGATCCAGAACGGTGAGGTCAAGAATCCGAGCATCTTGAGTTTTCAGAACCGGGAATCTGAGTATCCGTACACCCGGATCGCAGAGGTGAGCTGAGTCCGCAACCTCGGGCTTGACTGATTCACGTGGCTGGTCTCAGGCTCTCGACAATAGCCTTCGTCCCCTGCGCCCCTGCCTTCGTCGGCGGGAGGGCATAGACGTGTAGCTGGCCCTCCCCTTCGTCCCACTCCACCGGATCGACAATGTCATCGTCACCGTTCCAGGCCGAGCATAGTGGTCGCGATGGCGCCGTTCGCGCATTCCGGTATCTGTGTTCCCATATCCTCATGGATCAACAGCTGCGCTTCAGGGATCTCTGCGGCAAGCGCTTCACCGTTGCCGATGGGAAAGAAGGGGTCGGCTCGACCATGGACAACCAGACTGGGTATTCGCAGGTCACCGAGGCGTTCTCGCCAGCGTGGTGAGCAGTCGATCCGGGAGAAGGTCATGCCCAACTGATTCGCCTGGTGGACCGCGGCCCCCGACGTCGGAGTTCGGTCCCAGATCCGAGCTGCGATCTCGAGAGCCTGTGCGGGATCGTTGCCCAGAATAGCGGCGTTGCCAGCTGCATACTCGGCTACGGCTCGACGGTTGTTCCAATCAGGCTGAGGACTCGAGAACACAGCAGACATCACCGTCTGATCGTGGTCCGGCAGGTCATCATCGACAGGACCAGGCGCAACCGGTCGGGTACTCACCAGCGTCAGTGCCGAAAATGACTCCGGGTGATCCAGCGCAGCAACTTGGGCGACCATGCCTCCGACACCTTGCCCACCGAGATGGGCGGACTCCGCGCCGAGAGCTGCGACAAGGTCCGCGGCGTCATCGGCGAGATCACGCAGGTCGTACATCGGGTTCTCCGGGTCTTTGGTGGTTGAAGCACCCGAATCACGCAGGTCGTAGCGAACGACTCTGCGCCCGCCCTCGGCCACCCGTTCGCAGAGCGAGTCGGGCCACGACAACATCGTGGTTCCGCCGGCTAACAGCACAAGGGGATCCTCTTCGCAGCCGAAGCTCTCTACACCGAGGGTGACGCCGTTCACTCTGAAGGTGGCCATACGGCACGATAGCACTGCGTTCGCTCATGACTGCTCAACAGGATTGCGTCATCCGCTGTTATCGAAAAGAGCGCGGCGGGCTCCCCCACCTGCACATGGACCTTGTGGGAGAGATCGCGGACACCTGCAGAGGGCGAATAATGGCCCCGCCAGAAACCCGCATGCGGCGTTCCCGGTGGCCACCTTACGCCGCTCACCCGGAACGAGGGTTGGCGTCGAACCGGAACTTCGCGGAGGCAGACAGCCTCCGCGCCGCCGCACTCACCTCTCTACGCAGCTCCTCGGGCTGCTCGAGCACCACTTCGCATCCGAGCGCGGCGATGACGGCTGGCAGCCAGTCGAGGCTCTCCGCATGGATCTCTGCCCGAAACCAAGCCGAGTCCGAGTCCTGCGGCCGCTGCCTGGCATATTCGGATCGTTCGAGTCGTGCAACGCTGGCCGGCAGGTGTGTTCGGATCTGGTCTTGGCTCGAACGGATGTGCAGGACGACATGCCACCGATAGTCCGCCTCGGCGAAGAGGTCGACGAGACGCTGCCTGAGATCAGACTTCTGCGGCGCAGCGAACGTTTCTGACGTCGACCGAACTGACCGAATGCGGTCGACTCGGAATGTGCGCTCTTCCTGCTGCCTCGTGTCGAGTGCGAGCAGGTACCACTTGTCCGAATGCGCGATCACGCCATAGGGGTGAATGGTCCTCCTCGATGCGATACCCGCCGAGTTGAGATAGCGCAGGTCGAGAACCGCGTGACGGTCGACCGCGTCAGCCAGACTCAGCATCACCCCAGGATCAACCGAAACGCCACTGGGTTCCGATGAGGGTGCCATTGCCGCCAGCACGGCATCGATCCGCTTCGCATCGGCTGTCGGCAGCGCTCGTTTGATTTTGGCCAGAGCCGTCTGCACGGAAATGCTGGGCTCGCTGGATGCGGGCTGTTCGCGAGACAGCCCCAAATAGACCGCGACGACTTCTGCACTGCTGAACATGATCGGGAGGACACGCTGGCCGGTGGCGAGCCGGTACCCGCCGTAGCGACCACGCACCGTCTCGACCGGGACCCCCACTTCGCCCAGTCGCGCCACGTCCCTGCGAACCGTGCGGTCATCGACATCGAGTCTGTCGGCCAGCTCCGCAACGGTCCTCAGCTGTGAGGACTGGAGCAGCTCGAGCAGTCGCAGAGTTCGTGCAGTCGTGTCGGCCATAACGTCCACCCTCTCGTATATACAGGACAGTTTTCGCCCGGTATTGACAGTACTCTCATGTCTGCGGCCGCAATCACGGCTCGCATTCGCCGCAAGAGGAGAAGACCATGCAACTGGCAGCCACCCGCATCATCACCGACGACGTCGAAGCGCTGGTCGCGTTCTATGAGACTGCCACCGGGATCACCGCTGTCCGACTGCATCCGATGTTCGCCGAGGTGCGCACCACGTCCGGCACCCTGGCCATCGCCAGCAGCGCCACGGTGCCGCTGCTCGGAGACAATGCTGCCGAGGCGCGGGCGAATCGCAGCATCACGCTCGACTTCCTCGTCGACGACGTCGATGCAACCTATCTGGCGCTGCAAGGTGTCGTCGAGGTATTCGTCAATGAGCCCACGGACATGCCGTGGGGCAACCGCTCACTTCTGGTCAGGGATCCCGACGGCACCCTGATCAACTTCTTCACGCCGAGCACCGAGGCCGCCCGAGACCGATTCTCACGCTAAGTCGCCGAGGTGCTTCCCGAGCCTGCACTGCTGGGTTATCGAAGTTGTTCTGATAGGTAGGCCTCTGCGATGCTGAGGTGCCCCTGGCTGCCGATGGAGTTCTTCGCTTTCTGCGAGTAGGCGTGGTTCGCGAGTGGAATCTGCACAGTTTCGACGTCGACTCCACGGTCTCGGGCCGCGTCGACCCACGCGAATTGGTCAGCAGGGATGATGACGTCATCACGCATGGCGGTCATCACGAGCGTCGGCGGGGCCGCTGCATTGAGATGCGCGGCGGAATTCACCGCGGCGTAGCGTTTCGAGAATTCCTCGGGGGTGCCACCCGTGTAACTGGTCGCAAATATGCGCGAGCCTGTGCCCGCGCCCGGACCTGCAGGGGCGTTCTCGTAAAGGCCCGTCACGTCGAACGCAGGATAGTCGGCGACGACCGCAGCGGGAACGGGGACGTTCCCACCACACGACGACTCAGCGGTGCCGTCCGCTGCGGCGCCGGCGGTGTTGGCGACCAGATTTCCACCGGAGCTCTCACCCCAGAACGCGAGACGATCCATATCTGCACCAAGCGTGTCGGCGTGGTCCTGAATCCAGCTTGCGGCGCAGGCAACCTGCGAGGGCGCACTCTGCCAGGTCGCGTTGTCCTTGGTGGCAAGTTCGTATTCGACCGCCACTACCAAGTAGCCGTGGTCAGCCAAGGTGCGAAGCTCTGAGCTCACTGCATCTGGCTCTCCCGCGATCCAGCCGCCACCGTGGACGGCCATGATGGTCGGTGTCGAGCCGTCCACATTCTTCGGCTCGTAGATCGAGAGGGAGAGGTCATCCCCCGCGCTGGTCTTGTCGTACACCTCCTGGCGGTCGGGCGACGCCGCGTCCATTGCGGAGAGCCCGAACGTCGCGGTGAAAAGGTTGACCGATCCGCCGGCCGACGTGATGGCACCGACGAGAACTGTAACCACAGCGATGTTAGCGACCGCGCCGATCCCGCCGAGCCCTGTCGTGACTGCGCCTGTGCGCCGATGCCCCCTGCGCATAGCGACGATTCCGACGAGGAGCACGATCAGACCTGCCAGAGCCGCTATCGGCGCAACGGTGGGCGCGAACCGAGCCGCAACCGTACTGAGTGGCCCTAGCCCGGGAAACAGCGAGGCAAGTCCGAAGATCGCTGCAATCACGCCCAGTATGAGACCGAGAACGAGGACCGATACCCGGAATACCTTCGCGACGCCGCCTCTTTCCGAGTGCGGTAGCGAACTCGTGCTGTTGGTCATCTTCTGTCCTCAACTTTCGATCTTCCAGGTTGACACTCCACCTGCATCAGATCTCATCGTCGCGATCATATGCTGACGCCAGGGGTCACTCTAGCGCAGGGCATGATCCGGTTAGGTGAGCAACCGCCCGTGCGCGGGAGCATCATGGACGCCGACAGCGTTGTCGGAGCTAGCCGAGCAGTTCGACCCCGAAACCCGCGACGACGGCCCGCACTTCTTCGAGGAAGCGTCGCGCTTGCTCGGTGAGCGGGATCCCGGAATGGTCGATCCAACCGATCTCGATGCGTTCGTCGACGTCGAGCGGAATCGCGACGATCTCTGGATCGAGGTCGTCACTGATGATGCCCGTCGAGATCGTGTAGCCGTCGAGCCCGGTCATGAGGTTGAAGATCGTCGCACGATCGGAGACCCGGATCTCCTGCCTACTCGACAAAGTCGACAGGATCTCCTCGGCGAAGTAGAACGAGTTGTTCGCTCCCTGATCGAAGGTGAGCCGTGGCACGTCGGCGAGATCGTCGAGCGTGACGCGATCTCGTGCGGCAAGCGGGTTCTTCCGGGAGATGAAGATGTGCGGAACTGCAACGAAAAGCGGGTGAAAGGCAAGCCCGGAGTCCCGCAGCAGTTTGTCGATGACCTTCTGATTGAAGTCGTTCCGGTAAAGAATGCCGAGCTCGCTGCGGAGTGTGCGAACATCTTCGATGATGTCCCAGGTGCGAGTCTCTCGCAGCGAGAACTCATACTCGGCCGCATCGCTGGCCTTGACCATCCGCACGAATGCATCAACCACGAACGAGTAGTGCTGCGCCGATACCCCGAGCAGACGCCGCGATGGGGGCCGACCGAGATAATGCTGCTCGAGGAGGTCCGCCTGCTCAACGACTTGCCTCGCATAGCCGAGGAACTCCGCACCATCAACAGTGAGTGTCACCCCGCGGGCGGATCGGAAAAGCAAGGCCCGACCCACCCGGGCCTCAAGGTCCTTCATAGCTGCAGACATCGTCGGCTGGGAGACATAGAGCAGATCAGCAGCGGCCGTGATCGAGCCCTCCGCCGCGACCTCGATGAAGTAGTGGAGCTGCAGCAGTGTGATGTTTCTCAAGCCTCGGGACATAGATAAAGACTATATGAACCCATAGTTCAGACAAGTTACCCGATATCAGCCCGTTGCCTGCAGGATGGTTTCGAAGACCTCCGCATGGCCGACCCCGGCCGATCGATTACGGAATTGGACGTCCATGACAACCGAGTTCACATTCAGCATCACTACCACCCGATTCGACGAGCACTACTCGCCATCGGATAGTTCACGCGCCACGACGAACTTCGCGAACCTCGCCAGGGGCGAGCATCGTCGGCAGAACCTCCGCAACACCCTGACGACTATCAATCGTCGGTTCAACGACCTCGCCCACTGGGACAACCCCGATAGGGACCGCTACACCGTCGCCCTCGAGATAGTTTCCGGGGAGCTCCTGTTCACAGCCACAGGCTGCGATCAGGAATTCCCATTGCTCGAAGTCCTGGATATCCAGATCCTCGATCGAAAGACTGGTGACCGCCACCCCGGGATCGTGGGAAACAACTTCTCGTCCTATGTCCGCGATTTCGATTTCAGCGTGCGCCTTCCAGCGGTCAACGATGCTGCGAGCGAATTCACCGTCCCCGACGACTTCGGCGATCTCCACGGCAAACTGTTCCAGCACTTCCTCGATTCCGCAGCATATCGGGAACGCTTCCAGGCGGCACCCGTGGTCTGCATCAGCGTGTCGACGAGCAGGACATACCATCGGACCGAGAATCACCATCCGATTCTCGGCGTGGAGTACCAGCAAGACGAGTATTCGCTGACCGACGACTACTTCGGAAAGATGGGACTGCAGGTGAGATACTTCATGCCGCCCGGCGGTGTCGCGCCGCTTGCATTCTATTTCCGCGGCGATCTCCTCAACGACTATTCCAATCTGCAGCTCATCGGCACGATCAGCACGATGGAGACCTTTCAAAGGATCTATCGACCGGAGATCTACAACGCGCACGTGGCCGCCGATAAGACCTACCGACCGACGCTGAAGCGGCAGGACTTCTCGGAGACACCGATCGCCTACGATCGCGCCGAACGTAGTCAGCTCGCAATCAAGCAGGGAAAGTACACGGCGAAGGCTTTCGTCAACCCACACCGGGAGATGCTCGAACAGTGGGCCGCCAACTATCCCATTCCAGCTGCATGACCACAGGAGAAGAATCGATGACGCCGACACTATTGCCCACTTCGATCGTCGGCAGTCTGCCGAAGCCGTCGTGGCTCGCACAGCCTGAGACTCTCTGGTCACCGTGGAACCTGCAGGGCGATGACCTGGCTGAGGGCAGGCGCGATGCCCTGCGTATCGCAGTCCACGAGCAGACCAACCGCGAAATCGATATCATCAGCGACGGAGAACAGACCCGACAGCACTTCGTGACCACATTCATCGAGCACCTCAACGGTGTTGATTTCGAGAAGCGGGAGACGGTTCGAATCCGCGATCGCTATGACGCAAGCGTGCCTACCGTGGTCGGCGCCGTGAGCCGTGGGGAACCGGTGTTCGCCGACGACGCGAAGTTCCTCCGGCAGCAGACCGACCAACCGATCAAATGGGCGCTCCCGGGCCCGATGACCATGATCGACACGCTCTACGACGGCTATTACAAGAGCCGCGAAAAATTGGCCTGGGAGTTCGCCGCTGTCCTCAATCAGGAGGCGCGGGATCTGGAAGCAGCCGGAGTGGACATCATCCAGTTCGACGAGCCTGCCTTCAATGTCTTCTTCGACGAGATGACGGACTGGGGAATTGCCACGCTGGAGAGAGCCGCGGAAGGACTGCGCGCAGAAACCGCCGTACACATCTGCTACGGCTACGGGATCACGGCAAACAATGACTGGAAAGCAACCCTCGGGTCCGAATGGCGCCAGTACGGGGAATCATTCCCGCTCCTGCAGCAGTCGACCATCGACATCGTCTCACTGGAGTGCCATAACTCCGGTGTCCCTATGGACCTCCTCGAGCTCATTCGCGGCAAAAAAGTCATGCTTGGGGCCATCGACGTGGCAAATGAGACCATCGAGACTCCGGAGGAAGTTTCCGACACCCTGCGCAAGGTGCTCAGATTCGTCGACTCGGACAAACTCATCCCGAGCACGAACTGCGGCATGGCGCCGTTCTCGCGGGATGTTGCCCTCGGGAAGTTGAGCGCGCTGAGCGCGGGAACGAGCATCGTTCGTGAAGAGCTCTCTGTCGCAAGCTCTTGAACCCCCTGACGGCATAGTTTGACCTCAACAAGCCGATACAGGGATCGCCGTCGGACTCCGCCGATCACGATCCCGACCGCCTGCCTGCCTGCCTGGACTATCTGGATTATCAGATAGATTGATTCCAGGAGCGGTCGGAACGCTCCAGAGCCTCCGTCGTGGCCCGGAGACGCCATTGGGCAGTCGCAGCCACGCTGTCGAATGCAGCTGTCGCCGCAATGAGTGCGACGCCCAGCCGGGACGGCCGTCGTGACATCGCAATGAGACAGACTCCGACCCAGCCGAGGTTGACAGCCGCCGCAAGTGCGAGGTCACTGTCGCGGGAACGCACCGCGCCTGCAAACAGCGTTGCGCTTGTTGCGCCCAGTGCGGTCACTATGATCGGGCGGGACGTCAGCGAAAGATCGATGGATGAGGCGACGCGATCACTGCCCAGCACTGCCGATCCGGCGATCGCGCATCCCACGCCGTCAGCAACGAGCACGCCCCTGGCGCAGAATTGGCGATTCACTTCTACCTGCCCCCAGACGTCGAACCGGAACTCGATTCCACACTAGCCCGGAGCCCCGCCACGTGCCTACATATCGGGCCTTCTGAGTGCAACGCCACGCCACACACTAGTAAGCAGCGGATTCTCCCATGCACCTTTCACCGGGCTCAGCAAAGACGAGAAAGCACAACATTGATGCATGGGACATACTCCATGAGACTACGTCGCGCTCAAGCATCTGCCCGGTACAGCTACAGAGGCTTCTCGCTGAATGTGGTGAGCAAGCGGGCGAATCGAGAGATGTCGTCCTGTGCCCAATCGCCTATGTGCTCGGCAATGGCCGCGTCCAACCGTCGCCTCATCACCGTTGTGGCTTCTGTCCCGAGGCTGGTCAGCGCGTAGTAGACCGCCCTCCGATCTGGGCCGCCCACAGTGTCAATCAGTCCGGCGGCGGCCAGTGTCGCCGCGCGTCTGCTCACCACCGATCGATCTGTGCCCACCTCGAGAGCGATATCACGCGCCGACGGCGACCCATCGGCACGAGCGACCGCGCTGAGCACCGGATAGGTCGACTCGTTCAGCCCTTCCGCGATGCCGTGCGTGAGATCAGAGTAGAGACGACCTCTGAAAGCTCGCCCGAGAATCTTCCCAAGGGCCTCGGCAATCACCCGTTCGTCATTCATGTCCAGCCTCCTCGTGCCACCTGGCTACCGCCGTCGCCACCCGCCCTGGCCTCTGCGCCGGTGCAGGAAACGACCGCAAGATCCACAAAATATCTATGCAACTTGCACAGATGGGTGCTAAATTTACCTATGCAACCAGCATAGCTAAGAAGAGGAGACCACATGACCGACATCGCCGCAGCACTGCACGATCTGCTCAATGAGCGTCAACTGCCGCTGGAAGAGGCCGTGCGCAGGCATTTCACCGACACATACCGTCAACGAACCGATGGCACGTGGGACGACCGCGCCGGGTTCGTTCAGCACATTGCGCACCTCCGCACGATCGTCGCGAATGCGACTATCACCATCCGCGATGAGCTGCGGGACGGTGACCGGTACGCCGATCGTCACATAGCTCACATCATCAAGCAGGACGGGGGCGAGGTAGTCCAAGAGGTCTACCTGTTCGGGACCCTGGCACGGGATGGGCGCTTCGACAGGGTGGAGGAGGTCACGATAATGCTCGATGGCGACGAGGGCGACCGCGATATCGGCTCGGCCCGCTGATTGCTCGGGTCCGAAGATTCGCATTGCGAAGATGGGTTCCCAGAGGTCTGACAGACTCCGAACCGCCGGTCAGCGGCCGAGAAGCGTTGCCAGCGCGGCGGAACGGCCTTCGAGCTGTTCGGTGTATCTGCCGTCGCGCTCGGCCCAGCGCAGGTGCTGTGCGGCCTCGACGACGACCTCGTTCGGGCCCGGCTCCTGCGTGATGACCATTCCGGCAACCGCCCGGGAACATCGCGTGCATCGCCGACACCTCCGACAGGTGCGCAACTTCCGCGGGTGCGTCAGCTGCTCTTGTCGACGCCGGCGTCGACGATCCAGTTAGCTCCGTGGACGCTGGACGCGAGGGGCGACACCAGGTACGCGATGGCGGTTGCGACTTCCCGTGGCTCGATGAAGCGGCCGGTGAGCATGCCCGCCTGCACGGGAAGGGTTTCGATGAGTTGCTGTTGCGTCACGTTCATCGTCGATGCCAGGTCCGCACCGAAGCTCTGCTCCCCCTCCCACAACGCCGTCCGAGTCGAGGACGGAGACACGGTGTTGAACCGCACCCCCTGCGGACCAAACTCCTCCGAGAGTCCCTTCGTGACCGCATTCAACGCCGCTTTCGCTGCGCCATACGGCAACGGCGCGGTGTGCGGTCGTCGGGCACTGTCGGAGGACACATTCACCACCGCCCCGTGGGATGAAAGCAGCGCGGGCAACGCGGCCCTCGTCGCCCTGACAGCCGCAAACACGTTCAATTCGAAAGTCGATGCCCACAGCCCATCCGTGAAGTCCAAAAATCCTGCGCCGACAGGTGTCCCGTCGCCGCCCCCGACGTTATTGACGAGGATATCGAGCGTGCCAGACACTCCGAGAGCCTCCGCGACGATTCGCGCGGGAACGTCGGGGCCCGAGAGGTCGCCGGTCAGCGTCACCGCCCCCGTCGCAGCAAGCTCCGGGGTGACCGTGCGCGAGGCAGTCACCACAGTGACTCCCTCCTTCTGGAGGACACGCACCACCTCCAACCCAATCCCCTTACTTGCACCGGTCACGAGGCCAATTTTGCCCGCAAGCTGTAAGTCCATGATGTCTTCCTCCGCTCAGAACGGCCCAGCGCCGATACACTAACTGCAACACACATGTCGCAGTTAAGTCAATAGGTGTACTGTAGACTGATCTTGTGCCAGACATTCCTCAACGATCCTCGCGGCCCCTACGCGCCGACGCCGAGCAATCAATCGCCCGAATCCTCATCGCGGCGGAGCAGGTATTCGCTGCCGACCCCTCTGCGACTCTCGAAGCCGTGGCCTCTGCTGCCGGCGTGGCACGCGCCACCGTGCACCGTCGCTTCTCCTCCCGAGACGATCTCCGAGATGCTCTCGTCAATGCCATCAACACGAAGCTCCGCGACGCCATCGCCAGCGCGAACACCGACACAGCGCCCCCTCTGGTCGCCCTGTATCAGTTGACAGTCGCCACCCTCGACCTGAAAGTCGATTGGCGAGCGTCCTGGCAGCTGATCGACCTTGACGCCACCGACCAACGCGGAATCGACCCCAGCAACATCTCCCACCTCGATGCTCTCCTGCAACGCTCCCAAGACGCCGGGCTTTTCCGTCCTGGGATCGACATCCCATGGGCACGTAGCGTGTACATGGCGTTGATCCACGAAGCATCGACCATTCGCTCCGAAAACGAATCCGCATCCCACTGGGCCAACCGCATCATGCAAACCCTCCTCAGCGGTATCGGCAACAACGAACACAATCTCGAAGCGCTCCTCGCCCAGCCGCCCACATCAGACTAAGACGAAGAAGACGAGGCGGGTCGATATCCGCCAGCTAAACGGCACGGGCTAGATTTGGCGACTCCAGACGGTCCGACCAAACGGTGAACCTGAACTCAGCCGCATTCCGGCACTTAGAGCCATCTCTGATCCACGCTGAGTTCGCTCACAGCAATATCGGCGCGGATTACAGACAAGTTTGTGCACTCGAGAACATCACGACCTGAGGGCACAATTTCACGAGTTGGTGCTCGACCAACGACGCCAGGCCCCGTGCCTCCCGATTCAGTCTGCCGACTCGTCTGCGCAGCCTCTTCAATAGGAGGGTAAGGACGTATGGCAGCAACGACCGCGAAGCGGTCATCGACCTTGATACAGCAACGCCACTCACGACGTACGCAGACGTTGAATTCCACAACGGTTCGTGCACCTGGCAGGAGATGATGCTCGCCTTCCCCTCCTTCAAACGTCACGATCTGGCCCAGCACTTAGCGCAAGATCCCCCAGGGTGGGAAAGTGCATATCTGGCGATGCGCAACGATCGGGGCTGCGGATTCGCTGCGTGTATCCTCAACTCCTGGAACCGACGACTCTGCCTCCTTCACTTGTACGTGGACTCCCAGATGTGTGGGCAGGGCGTCGGCGGAGTCCTTCTCAACACATTGCTCAACGCGCCCGAATCTGCAGACGCTCAACATGTCTGGCTTGAGACAAAGGTGGATAACTTACCGGCGATCCGCGCCTACGAAAGCATGGGGTTCCGCATCGTCGACCTTGAGCAAACTCTGTATGGAGATTGCCCCAGTAACGACACAGCGCTCTACATGAGCCGTGGGCTACGATAGCGTCCGACAGTCGCGACATGACGAACGTATGAATATCGCGCAATTAGCCTCGTGCTACACGTTGAGCCGGAACTCGACCGAGTTCCGGTACGCGGCAACCTCACGCGACACCTCGGCGTCGGCGACGCGCTTCAACTCGCCGGGGAGCCGATAAACAGAATACGCGCCCGGATTCGGCCCGAACGACGCAGTGTTGCGCGTTCAGAACCGCACCACGTCGCGTCCGATCACCCCGCTCAAAAAGCCACTGCGCGGACGATCTCGGCGATGCGCTTCTCCGCGGACTCGTCGAGAGTTTCGAAATACCATGCTGCGGGCATCATTGTCCCGTCGGAACCGCCAGCAGGGACGAGCGCAACCTTCTCGGTGAGAGCGAGGTTGACGCGTTCGTCGTTGCGCAGCGTCATCAGCGCAGGAGTACTCGCAGAGAGCGCGTAGGCGGGCATACCGTACCAGATCCGCGGCTTCAGTCTGGGCCCGGCAGCCATGATGACCTCGTGCACTTGCTGCACGAGTGACCGCTCCGGTTCGTCCATCTTCGCGATCTTGTCGAGCACCTGTGCGAGGTTCTTCTCATCTTTTGATGCCATGTCATGTCCTTTCCTCAGCCGATGGCTCACATCGGCAGGTGAAGTCGGCGCAATGATGCGCCGCACCTCATCCGGACATGTCCTGAACGTGTCAGGCCTCTCCGCGATGTTTCAGGCGGTCCGCGCCTGGAAGTGCAGTCGGCAGCATGTGCTGCCACGCCAAGGATACCGCAGGCGCTTACAACGGCGAGAGTCGAAGCAGAGTAGAACAGACCAAATTATCGCCGCTACGGTCAGACATTGAACCTGAACTCAACCGCATTCCGGCCCAGACCAACTTCTGGGTCATTTGGCGCTGATGTCGTCCGTCCGATGTCCACGAGCTTCGCCTCGTGGCAGAGTTGGTGCTATGACACCAACAGTTGAACAGTGGGAAGCCTCCGTCGCTGATCTCTGGGAGCGCTTCGCCTCGTTGGATTGCGATGACGGCGTGGCTGCTATGCGCGACGTGGCCGCGGCATGCCCTGCCGCCGACGGCAGGGCCGCATTTGAACTCGCAGGCATGTACGACTCCGTGGGATTCGAGGCTGAGGCCGGCGCCGAGTATGAACGCGCTCTCGAACTCGGCCTCGACGCAGCCAGACATGCGCAGCTCGCCGTCCAATACGGATCGACCCTTCGCAACCTCGGCCGCCTCGACGAAGCGATCGCCGTCCTGCAAGCTGCGCCGACGCATGAGTCGACAGGCTCCGCACCCCGCGTTGTATTGGCTCTGGCGCTCCATAGCGCCGGGCGAAAGGATGAAGCATTGCGAGTCGCCATCGAATCGCAGCTAGGAATGTTGCCCCGATACCAGCGCTCGATGCGTAACTACGCCGCCGCGCTCACTGAGTCGACGATTTCAGACGATCCGCCTAAACGTTGAAACGGAACTCCACCACATTCCGGCACAGAACAACCTCTGCGGACACTTGGCGACACCACTGAGTCCGTGCCCGGCAGGCGACTCGTTGCGACACGAGCCGGGCGACGGCAGAATTGACGGATGGACCTCTTCCGGACGCCACAGATCGTTCTGTTCACGCGTGACATCGACGGCGCTGTCGCGTTCTACAACGCGCTCGGCTTCGAGGAGGTGTTCCGCACGCCAAGTAACGGAACACCGATTCACGTCGACCTGGCACTCGACGGATACCGAATCGGTCTCGCGACAGAGACCAGCACCCGCGAAGACCACGGACTTGACCCGACCGCCGACGGCCAGCGCGCGGCGGTGATCCTCTGGACCGACGACGTACCTGCAGGCTATGCCCGACTGATCGATCTCGGCGCGAAGCCAATCAAGACACCGGAGACGTGGCTCGATCGGCTTCTCATCGCATGGGTCGAGGACCCCGATGGACACCTGGTGCAGGTCGTACAGGCCCTGAACTGACCAGACGTTGAACCGGAACGCGACTAGACGTTAAACCTGAACTCCACCACGTCCCCGTCGACCATCACGTATTCCTTGCCTTCCATCCGGACCTTGCCGGCTGATTTGGCTGCGGCCATCGAACCATTGGCGTCGAGGTCATCGAAGGAGACGACCTCGGCCTTGATGAAGCCCTTTTGGAAGTCGGTGTGAATAACGCCGGCGGCTTCTGGGGCGGTTGCGCCCTTCGGGATCGTCCAGGCGCGGGATTCCTTGGGGCCAGCGGTCAGGTAGGTCTGCAAACCCAGAGTGTCGAAACCGACGCGAGCCAGCTTGTCGAGACCGGCTTCGTCCTGACCGGTGGATTCCAGCATCTCGAGGGCTTCCTCGGCGTCGAGCTCGGCGAGTTCCGACTCGAATTTGGCGTCAAGGAAAATCGCTTCGACAGGTGCCACCAATGCACGCATCTCTGCCTTCTTCTCTTCATCGGCGAGCACATCGTCATCGACGTTGAAGACGTAGAGGAATGGCTTGACGGTCATCAGCTGAAGCTCGCGCAGCTCGGTGACGTCGAACTTGTCGGCCTGCATCGCCTGATAGAGAGTCTTTCCACTCTCGAGGATCTCGACAGCGGCGTCGATGGCAGTCAGCTGCTCTGCCGGCGCCCGTTTGCCCTTGACTTCCTTCTCGATCCGCGGCCGCGCCTTTTCCAAGGTTTGGAGGTCGGCGAGGATGAGCTCGGTGTTGATGGTGTCGATGTCATCAGCTGGGCTGATCTTTCCTTCGACGTGGATCACGTCATCATCGACGAAGCCACGGATGACCTGGCAGATCGCTTCAGCCTCGCGGATGTTCGCCAGGAACTGATTGCCCAGACCCTCGCCTTCGGATGCGCCGCGGACGATTCCTGCGATATCGACGAAGTCGACTGTCGCGTTGAGGATACGCTCCGAGCTGAAGATCTCTGCCAGTCGAGTCAATCGCGCGTCGGGCAACGGCACCACGCCAACGTTGGGTTCGATCGTCGCGAACGGGTAGTTCGCCGCGAGAACTTGGTTCTTGGTCAATGCATTAAACATGGTCGACTTGCCGACATTGGGCAGTCCCACGATTCCGATAGTTAGAGCCACGGTAGCTAAGTCTATCCCGGCGCCGAGGTGCGGGTCTAAATCTCGTGTCAGTGCCGTCTGTCACGCTTGAGTCATGAATTCTTTCCCCGCCACAGGAGTGATCGTCGTCCTCATCCTGGCGATCATCATCAGCGTCCTCCTCGGCTTCCTCCTCGGACGCGCGCACACTCGTTCTCGCTATATTGAGCGACTCACGAGAGCGGAGACTACGTCTCGGATTCTCACTAGTCGGACAGAGGATCTGGAAGCCGATGCGCAGATGGCTGGTGAGATCACCGCGGCGATCGGTCCGTTGGCGGCAAGTGTCAATCACCTGCAGGAGAACCTTCAGTCTCAGGACCGAACACAGCTGGAGCAGATTACGCGCCTCAATACGCAGATCGGGCACCTGAGCCAACAGAATCTCAGACTGCAGGAGTCCACCGGATCACTGGCAAGCGCACTGAATTCGACGACTCAGCGTGGAGACTGGGGCGAGGTCCAGCTCAAACGCATCGTCGAATATGCAGGCCTCCTCCCCCATGTGGATTTCGAGACTCAGGTCAGCAGTGTGCGTGATGGCAAACGCCATCGCCCCGACATGACCGTGAACCTACCCGGCGGCGGAACGATCATCATCGACGCCAAGACCCCACTGTCTGCCCGGATGGACAGTACTGATTCCAACGCCGATGATCACGCTCGCGCACTGCTGCGACACATCGATTCGCTGGCATCCAAAGAGTACTGGAAGTCCTTCGACTCGGCCCCGGATTTCGTTGTCTGCTTCGTCCCCACGGACGGGCTGCTGTCCTCGGCAGCGTCCACCTATCCGAAGATGATTGATCATGCTCTCGGCAAGAACGTCGTGCTCGCCTCCCCCGCCACGCTTCTAGTTCTACTCAAGACCGTGGCGCTCAACTGGCGACAGGCGGACATGAGCACGTCTGCGGCCGAGGTGCTCAAACTCGGCACCGAACTCTACGAACGCATCGGCACTCTGGTCACGCACGTGACGCGGATGGGATCGAGTCTGGATCGATCGGTTGAGGACTACAATCGTTTCGTCTCTTCACTGGAGTCGCGGTTCCTCGTCACTGCCCGAAAATTTCCGAACACGGGAATCGTTGCCACTGAACTTGATGCAGTTGCTGAGCTCGACTCACGCAGCCGCGGAGTCAGCGCTGAAGAACTCACACGGCCAAGCGCTGCGGGACAGGATCCATTCGCAGCACAGCATCCCACTGATCTGAGACGTCGCCATACGGGCTCCGACTAGACCAGAGACCGATCAGATCAGGTCGTGATCCCGGTCAGCGCCATCACGTTTGTTCGATGTCTTCTTCCCGGCGGCCTTGAGATCCTTGCGCAGTTCGCGCGGCAGGGAGAACATGATGTCTTCCTCCGCTGTGACGATTTCTTCGACCGAGCCGAAGCCGTACTCACCCAACAGCTTGAGAAGGTCCTGGACCAGCCCTTCCGGCACGCTCGCTCCTGAGGTCACGCCGACCGTTGCGACATCATGGAACCAGGATTCGTCGACCTCTCGAGCGAAATCGACGCGACGTGCGTCCTTGGCCCCGTGCTCCAGAGCAACTTCGACCAGACGCACGGAATTCGACGAATTGGCTGAACCGACAACCAGAACCAGATCGGACTGCGGGGCGATCTTCTTCACGGCCACCTGCCGGTTCGAGGTGGCATAGCAGATGTCGTCGCTTGGAGGGTCCTGCAGGTGGGGGAATCGTTCCCGCAGGATGTTGACCGTCTCCATCGTCTCGTCGACACTCAACGTCGTCTGTGACAGCCAGACCAGGCTTTCTGCATCGCCGATCTCGACAGTCTTGGCTTCCTCAGGGTTCTGGATCAGCGTGATGTCGTCGGGAGCTTCTCCCATTGTGCCTTCGACCTCTTCGTGACCCGCGTGGCCGACCAGAAGAATTCGGTAACCGTCACGGGCGAATCGAACTGCCTCGCGGTGAACCTTCGTCACCAGTGGGCATGTGGCATCGATCGTGGACAGCTCACGAGCGGCCGCCTCGGCGTGCACCGCAGGAGACACTCCGTGTGCGGAGAACACAAGTCGAGCGCCCTCGGGAACTTCATCAGTCTCGTTGACGAAGACCGCGCCTCGTTCGGAGAGGGTGTCGACCACATGACGGTTGTGCACAATCTCCTTGCGCACGTAGACGGGAGCACCATAATGCTCGAGTGCGCGCTCGACGGCGATCACTGCGCGGTCAACACCGGCACAGTATCCGCGCGGGGCGGCCAGAAGCACCTTCTGATCAGCGCCTTCGGGCGTCCGGATGTCCTCCGGAGCAAGACGCTTGCGCGGAATGGTGGGCATAGGTACAGATATCGCAGTCACAACTTAAGTTTAGGCCGGGGACCTGAACAACGGCTACAAAGGTGAAGCAATCCACATCACACGCTCCCACCATCTGGATTCCATCCCCGACCGCCTGAGTTCCAGCGCGGCGATGATTCGTCATGTCACCACCGTTCGTTAGGGTAGTGGGTTGGAAGGGGAGACAACATGGCGCAACGAATTTCCGGCACTCCCGGGACCCTCGGCGAAACAGTCGACGCTCAGGAACTGGCTGCGACGGCAGGCGAGACGACAGCGGAGAACCCGTGGCCCCTGAGTCTGCTCTCAAGCAAGATGAAGTCGTATATCGATCGCATGTCGAGTGTGTGGATCGAGGGACAGGTTGTCGAGCTCAATCACCGAGGCAAGGCCAGCTACCTGACTCTGCGTGATAACGACGTCGAAATGTCGTTGCCGGTCCAGATCTGGAAGAACGTGCTCGACCGCACCGGAGCTCCGCTGTCTGAGGGCAGCCATGTCGTCGCCAACCTCAAAGCAGACTTTTGGACTAAGACCGGCCGTCTGACCATGCGAGCCAACGACATCCGGGCTGTCGGCCTCGGTGAGCTGCTGGCCCGGCTCGAGCGACTGAAGAAGCAGCTCGGTGCGGAGGGACTGTTCGATCCGAATCGGAAGAAACGCCTGCCGTTCCTGCCCAATCGGATCGGCCTCATCACCGGCCGGGATTCCGATGCGCAGAAGGACGTCGTTCGCAACGTCGCCCTGCGCTGGCCGGCCGCCGAGTTCGAGATCCGCAATTGCGCTGTCCAGGGCCCCGACGCTGTGCCGGGCGTGATGAAGAATCTCGCCGAGCTCGATGCCGACCCACAGATCGACATCATCGTCATCGCTCGCGGGGGCGGAAGTATGGAGGACCTGCTGCCGTTCTCCAACGAGGCCCTGGTTCGGGCCGTGTCCGATGCGAACACCCCCGTCGTGTCGGCGATCGGCCACGAGGCCGACCGCCCGATCCTCGATGAGGTTGCCGATATGAGAGCATCGACTCCCACCGACGCCGCCAAACGCATCGTGCCGGATGTAGCCGAGGAAGCGATGAACCTGCTCCGCACTCGGGCTGAGCTCGATGCCGCCGTCAATCGGATCATCGACCGGGAACAGGAGATGCTCACCGCAGTCCGATCACGTCCGGTTCTGGCCGAGCCGCAGACTATGGTGGCCGCTCGTGAAGACGAACTTCGTACGATTCGCCGCCGCAGCCTGCAGGCAACGACCAGTCTGATGTTCCAAGGGCAGAACGAGATCAACCACCTGCGTTCGCAAGCCCAATCCCTCTCGCCCCTGCGCACACTGGAACGCGGGTATGCCGTCGTCCAGAATGACAACGGTGAGGCCATCAGAGAATCCGCCGAGGTATCCGTCGGAACATCAGTCCACGTCCGGGTGGCTCGCGGACGCTTCGATGCCGATGTGACTGCCACAGACGAGTCTCGCGACAACAAGTGAACGCCCCAACGCACTGAACGCATTCGACACATCACACGGAGGACACCATGACCGAACCATCTCCAGCACAGGATCGCCCCGGGGTCGCCGCTCTCAGCTATGAGCAGGCGCGTGAGGAACTGGTCACAATCGTCAAACGCCTCGAAGCCGGAAACCTGCCTCTCGAAGAGTCATTGAGCCTGTGGGAGCGCGGTGAGGCTCTGGCCGACCGCTGCCAGTCGTGGCTCGACGGAGCACGCGAACGCCTCGACAAAGCGCGCGAAGAGTCCGCCGACGACGACTGATATCGGTGGCCTCTGATTTTCGCAACGCTGGAGAACCCGCGGCCTGCGTTGCCCGTGGGCACAACGCAGGCACCTGCTGGCCGATAGACCATTGACGCGAGACTATTTAGTCTCTTATTCTGCTGGCGTGGATTCGGACACAGTTTTCAAAGCACTTGCCGACCCGACACGTCGACGGCTGCTTGACCGATTGTTCGACCACAACGGTCAATCGATCACCCAGCTCGAAGCTGACATGCCGATGAGCAGGTTCGGAATCGCGAAGCACCTCAGGATCCTTGAGGAGGCGAACCTACTTGCCACTCGCAGACAGGGTCGCGAGAAGCTGCATTTTCTCAACCCTGTGCCGATCCGGCAGATCCATGATCGTTGGATGAGTAGATATGCAGAGGCACCGATCTCTGCGCTGATCAGCCTGGCAGAAGATTTGGAGTCACACGATCATGGCACCGACGTCACAGCCCCCACAGCAGGACCAGACACCCCCGACGAAACAGAAGCCTGAGTCGACGACAGACCAGGTCTATCAGATCTTCATCAGGGCGACACCCGAAGAGATCTGGAATGCAATCATCCAGCCGGAGTTCTCGGCAAAATACTTCTACGGCTCTCGAGTGGAGACCACCGCAGAGTCGGGATCGCCATTTCGATACCTCTCCCCCGACGGTGAGTCCCTGTGGGGTGATGAAACGGTTATCGAATCCGATCGACCGTTCCGACTCGTCGTCGGGTGGCGATCACTCTATGACACCGAACTCGCGGCGGAACCGACAAGCAGGGTGACCTGGGAGATCCGTCGTCACGATGACTCAGTCTCTCTGCTCACCGTGATCCATGACCACTTAGGCGCTTCGCCTAGAACAGCGGAGCAGGTCTCAGGTCCTGGTTGGATGATGGTCCTCAGCGGTCTCAAGACCGTCCTTGAGACCGGGCATGGGCTGACCGAGCCGACCTCCTGAGAACAGGAAGAGACGCATCAGCTCCGATGTGAGTCCGAAGTGAGCTGATCGACGATCTGATCACTTCAGCTGTTCGGCGACCTGCTTCGCGAAGGCATCGATGGTGTCGGGCCTCGCGATTGCGGTGATGACGACGAAGGTGTCGCCCTTGCCTGTGACCCAATGCTCCTTGGCATCCTCGGTCCGATAGATTTGAAAGTCAGAGCCGCCGACGGTCACCGTCTCAGCGGCAATCGCATCATCGACCTGGTTCTCGGCCCAGCTCTCGCTGGCCTTGGCCTGCTCAATGCTCACCCATTGCCGCTCAGTTCCGACGAAGGACATATACCAGGACGTGTGGTCGGATTCGCCCACACGGTCCAAGTTCGCCTCGTTCGATGTCCACCCGCTCGGGATTTCCGGCACGATGAGATCGAAGTCGGCGCTGTCCTGGGACTGCTCCGCAATCGTCTGGTAGTCAACCACACGCTGGGAGTCGACTTGCGGCTGCGGGGCGATCAGCAGAACCACTGCGACGACGGCCAGGCAGGCGAAGATCGCAATGATCATATTGACCCAGTTCGAGTTCTTCCGAAGGAAGCGCATCTCTTCCCTGGACCCCGGGAGCATCACTCCGGACTCGTCAGCCATTGGCACTCCCTCGGGACCGGCATCCGTGCGTGTCACGGGCGCCTGCGTTCCCACAGTGTTGGTATCAGATTGGGCGTTCACATCGCCATTGTCCTCGGGGAAGGCTCCAAGGGCCAATCCTGGGTGGGCTTTCATGATGGTGGCCACAGTAGCGGCGCGAAATCGTCCCGATGTCGGCGCCGAACGTGTGGGGTGGCACAATTGGACCTATGAGTGACTCCAATGAATCTGCTGACGTGAAATCTCATCATGACCGAGGCCGAGTGGATGCCGAGGCTCCTCCCGTCGCTGTGACGGATGCCTGGTCCCAGAAAGCTCAGGTCGGAGCCGACGCTCCCGACCGCAACCTCGCCCTCGAGCTCGTCAGAGTCACCGAGGCCGCCGCTATTGCAGCCGCTCCTTGGGTGGGCCGCGGCGACAAGATCGCTGCCGACGGTGCCGCTGTCGCCGCAATGCGCAACGTAATCTCGACCGTCCGCATGGCCGGACGAGTCGTCATCGGAGAAGGCGAGAAGGACGAAGCGCCGATGCTCTTCAACGGTGAGCAGGTCGGCGACGGCGGAGGCCCCCACTGCGATGTGGCCGTCGATCCGATCGACGGCACCCGTCTGACCGCGCTGGGGATGCCCAACGCCATTTCGGTCATGGCAGTCACCGAAGACGGCGCCATGTACGACCCGTCGGCTGTCTTCTACATGGAGAAGCTCGTCACCGGCCCTGCTGCCGCCGATGCCGTCGACCTGCGCCTGCCTGTGGCAGAGAACATCCGCCGCGTCGCCAAGGGCAAAGGCACGAATGATCCAGCTTCTGTGACCGTGATGATCCTCGATCGTCCGCGCCACCAGACGATGATCGACGAGATCCGAGCCGCAGGGGCACGCATCCAGCTCATCACCGATGGTGATGTCGCCGGTGCAATCGCCGCCTGCCGTCCCGGTACCGGTGTCGACATGCTGATGGGAATCGGCGGCACCCCCGAGGGCATCATCACCGCCTGCGCAATCAAGGCACTGGGCGGAGTCATCCAGGGCCGTCTGTGGCCACAGGACGATTCCGAGCGTGAGGCTGCGGCTGCAGCCGGGCTCGACGTCGACAAGGTACTCAACACCGATGACCTCGTCACCGGTGACAACAGTTACTTCGTGGCCACAGGCATCACCAACGGCGACCTGCTCGACGGTGTGAAGTTCGACGGCGGACACGTCACCACTCACTCGCTGGTCATGCGCTCGAAGTCGGGAACCGTGCGTTCGGTCTTCGCCGAGCATCAAGCAGCGAAGACCCACTCGTACGTGGAGGCCGCCGAGGAGGCAGCCCGCCGAGGACTCATCTGAGCCCACCCCTTGATATCCACCACGGTCACTGTCGAATTCGGACACCACCGATTCGATCCCTGGCCTGACAACCGGAAGTGAGGATCTCTCTGATGCCGAACGAGGCTTGGAAACGTCTGCTCGAAGGCAACCATCGCTTCGTCGATGATGTCCCGCAGCACCCCAATCAGGACACCGCGCGGCGTGAGGCACTGTCGAACAACCAGATGCCTTTCGTCACCCTCTTCGGCTGTTCGGATTCTCGAGTCGCAGCGGAGATGATCTTCGACGTCGGCCTCGGCGACATGTTCGTCGTGCGCAATGCCGGACAGGTCGTCGATCCCGTGACCCTCGGCTCCCTCGAGTATGGGGTCGAGATTCTCGGCACTCCCCTACTTGTCGTGCTCGGTCACGACAATTGCGGCGCGGTGACGGCGGCGTACAACTCCTACGACACCGGAGAGACTCCCCCCGGGTTCATCTCCGACGTCGTGGCCCGGATCCTCCCTACTGTGGCCAGAGCTCGCAAGAACAACCGCACAACCGTCAATGAGACGGTCGCGCAGAACACCATGGACACGGTGGAGAAGATCATGCAGCTCTCGGCAATCATCTCCCGCGCAGTCGAAGAAGGTCGCCTCATCATCGTCGGCCTGACTTACCAGCTGCATGACGGCCGCACAACGGTCGTCGCGCAGCACGGCGGTGACGAAGACGCGGTCTCGACCCGCTTCGCTTGACCACGGCCGCATCTGCGGCCGATGAACAATGACTAACAGCCCAGACACCTTGTCGGAAAGGACAACTATGAGCGAAGAATTTCGCATCGAACACGACACCATGGGAGAAGTGAAAGTACCCAAAGATGCCCTGTACAGCGCGCAGACACAGCGCGCCGTGCAGAACTTCCCGATCTCCGGCAAGACCCTGGAATCGGCGCACATCGCCGCTTTGGCCCAGGTGAAGAAGGCAGCTGCGAAGGCCAACCTGGAACTCGGAGTCCTCGATGCTGACCGGGCCGGAGCCATCCAAAAGGCCGCCGAGGCGGTCATCTCCGGCGAATACGACGCCCACTTCCCCATCGACGTGTTCCAGACAGGTTCGGGAACATCGTCGAACATGAACACCAACGAGGTTCTTGCCTCCCTGGCGACGAAGGCCCTCGAATCCCAGGACATCGACGTTCATCCCAATGACCACGTCAACGCATCGCAGTCCTCAAACGACGTGTTCCCCACCTCCGTGCACGTCGCCGTGACCAAGGCACTGGTCAATACGCTGGTCCCGGCCATGGAGACCTTGGCGACCTCACTGGAGAAGAAGGCGAAGGAATTCGCCCAGATCGTCAAGTCGGGCCGCACCCACCTCATGGATGCCACCCCGGTGACGCTGGGGCAGGAATTCGGCGGCTATGCTGCCCAGGTCCGCTACGGAATCGAGCGCATCGAGGCGTCATTGCCCCGCGTCGCTGAGGTCCCACAGGGCGGAACTGCCGTCGGCACCGGCATCAACACCCCTGCCGGATTCTCCGCACGCGTCGTCGAGATCCTCGCCGAAGAGACCGGGCTTCCCATCACGGAAGCACGCAACCACTTCGAGGCTCAGGCCAACCGCGACGGACTCATCGAAGCCTCGGGTCAGCTGCGTACGATCGCCTACGGCTATATGAAGATCTGCAACGATCTGCGGTGGATGGGATCGGGACCGAACACCGGCCTCGGCGAGATCGCCATCCCCGACCTGCAGCCCGGTTCCTCGATCATGCCAGGCAAGGTCAACCCGGTCATCTGCGAAGCCACGATCCAGGTCGCGGCCCAGGTCATCGGCAACGACACCACTGTTGCGCTGTCGTCGACAAACGGCGCCTTCGAGCTCAACGTCGGCATTCCTGTCATGGCGTCGAATCTGCTCGAATCCATTCGACTGCTCGCGAACTCCTCGACCGTGATGGCCGAGAAGATGATCGACGGGCTCCAGGCCAATGAGGAGCGCGCCCGCTTCCTCGCCGAGGCGAGCCCCTCCATCGTGACTCCGCTGAACAAGGTCATCGGCTACGAATCGGCGGCGAAGATCGCCAAGCACGCCGTGGCCAACAAGATGACCGTCAAGGAAGCCACCATGGATCTCGGCTTCGTCTCCGACGGCTCCATCACCGAGGCTGACCTCGACAGCGCACTCGATGTCACCACGATGATCGGCGACTACAAGTAAGTCACCACGATGATCGGTGACTACAAGTAAGTCACTCAGACTGCAAGTAGGCCACACAGCAGATAAGTCTCACAGCACAGGGGCCGGTTGCCAGGACATCACATTCTCCTGGCAACCGGCCCCTCGCATTCACCTCACCGAGCGCACACCGCGGCGTCGAGAGCAGACTCCCTGAACTCGCCCTTCAAGGCCACGGTCGCCTATCGACGCTGAAGTCAGCTATCGACGCCGCCGTCGGCTATCGAGTCGCCGGTGCGTGCTGCGCAGACTAGGAGCGGAAGGGATCGAACTCCTCGAGCACATCGGTGACCAGGGCTGCGATCTCGGAGCGCTCCGACCTGGTCAAGGTGACATGGGCGAAGAGGTCATGGCCCTTGAGTTTCTCGATCACCGCCGCGACGCCGTCATGTCGACCCACTCGAAGATTGTCTCGCTGAGCCACGTCGTGGGTCAGCACCACCTTCGAATTCATGCCGATGCGAGAGAGCACAGTCAGCAGCACGTTGCGTTCCAGCGACTGTGCCTCGTCGACGATGACGAACGCATCATGCAGGGACCGGCCCCTGATGTGGGTGAGCGGCAGAACTTCGAGCAAGTCACGGTTCATCACCTCTTCGATGACGTTCTTACTGACCAGAGCTCCGAGCGTGTCGAAGACCGCTTCTGCCCACGGGTTCATCTTCTCGCCCTCGCTGCCGGGCAGGAACCCGAGGCTCTGGCCGCCTACGGCATAGATCGGGCGGAAGACCATGATCTTCGAATGTCTGTTCTCCTCGAGCACCTTCTGCAGGCCCGCCATGAGCGCGAGTGCGGACTTCCCCGTTCCGGCTCGACCTCCCAAGGATACGATTCCCAGCGCATCGTCGAGGAGCATGTCGATGGCTACTCGCTGCTCGGCGGAGCGGCCATGGACACCGAAGATGTCACGATCACCGCGAACCAGCGACACCCGCTTGCCCGAGCGGACACGACCGAGTGCGGAGCCACGAGGTGAGGTGATGACGACGCCGGTGTTGACGACCTCATCGGAGACCGCTTGGGTGGTGGTCCACCCCTCTTCGTAGAACTGCGACATCTCGGCCTCGTCCAGCGACAGTTCACTCATCCCCGTGAACCCGGAGTCGGTGGCCAGCTCCGCCAGATACTCCTCGGCGTGAAGCCCGAGGGCCGAGGCCTTCACACGCATCGGAACGTCCTTCGTGACCACGATGACGTCCTGGCCTTCAGCGGCCAGATTTCGGGCCACGGCGAGGATACGAGTGTCGTTCTCCGAACGATCGAAGCCGATCGGCATCGTCGATGCATCGACATGATTGAGTTCGACCCGCAATGTGCCGCCGGCTTCACCGACGGGGATCGGCTCATCGAGCCGGTCGAACTCGGATCGGAAGTCATCGAGGATGTGCAGTGCTTTGCGAGCAGTGAAACCGAGTTCCGGATGATTGCGTTTGGCTTCGAGCTCGGAGACGACGACAAGCGGAATGACGAGATGGTGCTCTGCGAATCTCAACAGTGCCCCCGGATCTGAGAGCAGCACCGAAGTGTCGAGAACGTAAGTGTGGATATGTGCGGTCATGAGGACCCCTGTGGCGTGAGTACCGCCGAGATCCGAGTCTTGACATCCCCCTGATCTCGGGTTGGTGTCGACCAACTACTGCCAACCTATCCCCGAACCGATGCCGACTGAGTGACGGCACGCGTGTTCGGGAGAGTCGTGGGCGTGAACTTCGCATGAACCGAGGTGTGCCCGAGACCTATTTTCCGAAGCGCCGCTGGCGCAGTCCGTAGTCCCGGACCGCACGTAGGAAGTCGGTGCGACGGAAGTCGGGCCAGTACGCTTCGCAGAAATAGAACTCCGAGTAGGCGCTCTGCCACATGAGGAACCCGGACAGGCGCTGCTCACCGGAGGAACGGATGATGAGGTCAGGGTCCGGCTGACCCTTGGTGTAGAGATGTTCGCTGATCTGCTGCGGGGAGAGTTCGGAGATGATCGTCTCCAGGTCTGTGCCCTCATCCGTGCGCAGACGCAGCAGCGACTTCACCGCGTTGACGATCTCCTGCCGTCCTCCGTAGCCGACGGCGACGTTGACGCGCATCTGGCAGTCCCCCGTCGATGTGGCCGCTTCCAAACGTGCCCGCAGGCCAGGTGGCAGGATCTCCAGGTCCCCGACCAACTGCACACGCACGCCCTTGAGTGCCGCGATCTTCTCAACCAGATCGGAGATGATCTCGATGAGGACCTCGACCTCCTCGGCAGATCTGGCGAGGTTCTCCTTGGACAGGACGTAGAGAGTGACGATATCGACGTCGATCTCGTCGCACCAGCCGAGGAACTCGACGATCTTCTCTGCTCCGGCCCGGTGCCCGTCGGCGGTGGTGGCACCGAATTCCTTCGCCCAGCGCCTGTTGCCGTCAGTGATGACACCGACGTGCCTGGGCACGGGTACAGATTTGTCCAGCTCGCGCAGGAGCCGCCGCTCATAGAGACGGTAGAGCAGGCTCACCGGTCGCGCCACACTGTCCTCTTTCACACTCGATATCCGGTCGGTTCGACCACCTTACACAGTACTATCCCGAACGGCTTCACGTCGTCGTCGGCTCCGCCGGCGGTGGCGTTGCACGTTCCCTCAGCTGAGGTCGATATCCTGGAACCATGAACGCTCCAGTCACTGAACCATCTTCACCCGGCTCCGAAGGTCAGCGGTCAGTCGACTCCACACCCTCAGCTGAGTCGCGGTCCGGCTACCCTGTGCACATTGCCCGCAGGCGCTCGGCTCTGCGGCGTGAGTTGGACAAGTTGGCCGGTCAGGTCAAACCCAAGCTGCGTGGCTGGTTCCATGCCGCAGCCTTTCCATTGGCGATGGTCGGCGGCCTGGCTCTTGTCATCATCTCCCCCACCATCGAATCGCGGATCGCCGCCGCGATCTTCGCCATCACCGGGATGCTGCTCTTCGGGACCTCCGCTGTCTACCACCGGGGACGGTGGCGCACTCGGGCTCGACTGATCCTGCGCCGACTCGACCATGCGAACATCTTCCTCATCACCGCGGGAACATATACGCCCCTGGCGGTGCTGACCCTGCGCACAGACCAGACGATCCTGCTCCTGTCCGTCCTCTGGGGCGCAGCCATTCTGGGGGCGGCCTTCAGGACCATCTTCACAACCGCGCCGAGGTGGCTCTTCGTTCCCATCTATGTGGGCTTCGGCGTCGCCGGAGTCGGCTACATCCCCCAGATCTGGGCGAGCAATCCCGCAGTGGGAATCCTCGTCGTGGCAGGCGGAGTCTGCTATGTCGTCGGTGCCGTGATCTACGGAATCAAAAAGCCCAATCCCTCACCGAAGTGGCTCGGCTTCCACGAGATCTTCCATATCCTCACTATCGCCGGCTACGGCTGCCATCTTGCCGCACTCCTTGTCGCCGCGGTGGCCGCCTACTAGGCGCCTGCTGCCGGCTGGGCTCGTACTCAGCTGAAGGGCTTGTGCTGCTCGACGCTCTGCTCTGGTTCGCCCTGCCCGGCGTCGCCGTCCTCTGTCTTCGAATTCTCGGTCTCGACCGGCGACGATTCCTCTTCCGCGACCGGTGCAGACTCGCCTGAGAGCTTCGACTGGTTGGGCACAGCATGCTTGCGCATCGGGATCGGATACGCATCATCGGCATGGGCCCGTGCGCGCACACGCCGAACTCGTTTGAGCGCGTCACGAATGAGGAAGATCACGAAGATGACGATCACCAAAGTCGACAGGAAGCCGATCGTGCCGGGAGTGACCAGATCGGGGTCAGGGCCTCCGCTGGGGGTCGCGCCCTGCGCTGCAGCCAGATTCATGCACTCTCACCTGTCACTTCGTCGTAGTCGTCTTCGTCTGGTGATGCAGGAAGCATGCCCTCTGCCGGCACCTTGCGGCCATCATCCATGGTCACCGAGGCGAAGAGGTCCGTCTCTTGGAAATCAACGCCGGGAGTCAGAGGCGTCCGGCCGGTGTTGTCGACAGCCAGTTCGAACTCCTCCGTGGGCCAATACGTCCGCGCGGCTTTACGCGAGGCGGAGAAGAACCCGCCCTCCGGGTCGATCTGTGTGGCGTGAGAGAGAAGAGCACGATCACGTGAGGGAAAGAACTCCGCGCAGTCGATCGTCGTGCTCAACCAGTTGACCCGCTGGGCATCGCGCTTCTTGAAGTCCTCGATGTGGTCGGCGAAGGGCGACTCGAGACCCGCCTCTGTCATCTTCTCGTGGATGGTCACCCACTTCTTCGCGGACAGGTCCTGATTGAAGTAGACCTTCTCGACCTGCCACGGTTCGCCGAGTTCCGGATTCTTCTCCGGGTCGGCTGCGGCCGCCACAGCCGCCATCGTCACGGCATGGTTTTTGATGTGATCGGGGTGAGGGTACCCGCCCAGCTCGTCGTAAGTCGTCACAACCTGAGGTCGGAAGCTGCGAATGATGTGCACCAGGGGCAGCATGGCCACCTCGTCGGGGACACGGTAGAAGCAGCCGGGAGGCGTCTGGTTGTCGAAGTCACCATCGGGCAGTCCTGAATCGACGTGACCGACCCACACGTGCTCGGCGCCCAGAGCCGCTGCGGCCGTGGCCATCTCCTCGCGACGCAGGCCCGCGATATCGCGGCTGGCCTTCGGGCTCTGCAGCAGTGCAGGGTTGAGGATGTCTCCGGCTTCACCACCGGTCATGCTGGCGATGAGGACTCGAGCTCCGAGTGCCGCGTACTTCGCACTCGTGGCCGCACCTTTCGAGGATTCGTCGTCAGGATGAGCATGAACCGTCAGCAGACGCAGTCCATGGTACGGAAGCGAAGTCATGTTTGGTGTGTCCCTTTCGATTCAGCCTGGTGACGTTCCGTTTCCTGCGCAATGGCTGAAATGATCGCAGGAGACGGATCGACTACTCTAGATTAGTGCGCAATGTTCGTAGATGAGGAATTCAATGACTGAGGTAACAGTGGACAAGCCACTGCATGATGATCGATACGGCCGTGTCCGCGAGCCCAAACGGCATCTCGGAAAAACAGCCAAGATCATCGCCGTCGTCATCGTCTCTGCCCTGATCATCGCGATTGCGTTTGTGGCATTTCGTCCACAGACCAGTCCCACGACCCCCAAGACACTCGACTATTCAGTTGTCGACTCTTCGTTAACACAGGTCACAGTGGCAATATTTCCTGATCAGGATCGGGATGTTCACTGCATCGTGCAGGCGACGAACGATAATGAGGCCATTGTCGGCTTCACCGAGATCACGCTCCCGGCCGATCCCGCCGCCGACCCCAACTCGCCCAGACAGATGGACGTCGATCTGGCCACGACACAATTCGCGTCGTCCGGGCACGCCGACGCCTGCTGGTTCGAATAGCAACTTCTGCACGCTTCCTGTGGAGCACGATGCGCCTCGCATCCGACACGAACACACCGCCCACAACATCTGTAAGCGCGCGTGACGGAGATCATCGTTTTCGCGAGCAGATGCGTTAGACTGTAGTTTCATTCAACATCCGGGCGTACCCAACGCCCGGTTTTTCGTTGCCTGACGCGCCTGTCAGTGCACCGAACCGAAGAAGGAGAAGTCATGACCGAGGATGTCACCCAGGAAGAAACATGGTTGACTCAGGAAGCCTTCGACCGCCTGTCGCAGGAACTTGAACACCTCTCCGGACCGGGACGTGCAGAGATTGCTGAGAAGATCGAAGCCGCCCGCGACGAGGGTGACTTGAAGGAGAACGGCGGCTACCACGCGGCGCGCGAGGAGCAGGGCAAACAGGAGGCTCGCATTCGCCAGCTCGAGCTGCTCCTGCAGTCCGCGAAGGTCGGATCCAGCGACAGCGATGGAAAAACCGTCTCCCCCGGTTCCGTCGTCACCGCGAAGGTGGCCGGAAACGAGATGCGGTTCCTGCTGGGCAGCCGTGAGATCGCCGGCGATTCGGATATCGACGTGTTTTCGGAGAAGTCCCCACTGGGCGCCGCGGTGCTCGGTGTCGCCGTCGGAGGAAAGACCAGCTACGAAGCTCCCAACGGCAAGGAGATCAAGGTCGAGGTCACGGGCATCGAGCCTTTCTCCGGCTGATCGATGGACCCGAACGGGTTCAGCCACCAAGCAGAATGAAGCAGTGGGCGGGTGATCATCACCCGCCCACTGCTTCATTCATTGTGCTGCTGCTTCATTCATTGTGCTGATCCACCGGCTCGGCCCCACTCAGTCGGTCCGAGTGTCGCCCTTCGTCGCGTCACCTTCAGATGACTCGACCGCAGCCTCGTGGACAGCGGCATCGAGCTTTTCCTTTGCTCGCTCGAGAACGGCCGCTGCCTCATCCCCTTCACGATCGGAGGCACTGGTCGGATTCTTGGCACGGACGATGTAGGTCACCACCGTATTGAGGACGGCGACCAGAGGAACAGCGAACAGTGCGCCGACGATGCCGAACAGGAAGCCACCACCGGTCACCGCGAGGATGACTGCCAAGGGGTGGACGGACACGGCCTTGCCCATGAGGAAGGGCTGCAGGACCTGGCTCTCGATCTGCTGCACGGCGAGGACTACGCCCAGCATGATCAGGGCACTGACAGGACCGCTTGAGACCAGGGCCACCAACACAGCCACGACGCCCGAGGCGATCGCACCGACAACGGGGACGAACGAGGCCAGGAACACGAGCACCGTCATCGGAATGACCAGGGGGATCCCGAGGAAGGCCGCACCGATGCCGATGCCGATGGCGTCGACACCGGCCACGAGGACCTGGACACGCACATACTGGACGAGGGTGGTCCAGCCACGCTCCGACGCTCCGGTGGCGACTGGCTGAGCCGGCAGCGGCAGCAGACGCATGGCCCAGCGGAAGATCTTCTCTCCGTCATAGAGGAAGAAGAAGGTCGCGAACAGGCACACCGCGGCACCGGTGAGGAAGGTGCCGACCGATGACGTCGCCTGCAATGCTCCGCCGAGAAGCTGGGAACTGTTGTTCTGGAAGAAGTTCGTGGCCGCATCGAGTGAATCGTTGATATAACGGGTGACCGTCGACGCGTCCAGACCGAAGGGCCTGCTGGCCAACCAGTCGCTGATGCCGGCGATTCCTGTGATCACCTGATCGACGAGGTCTGGCATACCCGAGTAGATCTGCTGTCCGACCAGGGTGAAGAGTCCCGAGACGACGACGATGAACCCGAGGAAGGCGATGAGAGCGGCGGCGACGCGGGGCAGCCCCTTCTTCACCATCCAGTTGGTGAACGGTGCGAGGAGGGCCGTGAGCAGGAGGGCGATGAGCACGGGCAGAACGACGCTCGAGATCTTCGCCAGCAGCCAGAATGCGACTCCGATGGCAATGAGCACGACAAGTGAACGCCAGGACCACGCGGCAGCGAGCTTGAGACCCGGTGCCACATAGGGGACGGCTTCGGCTTCGATGCGGCTGTGCGCGATCTCCTCAGCGCTGACGTCCTGAACACGCGAAGGCTGCTCGGCAGGTTTGGAACGGCCGTCGCTGCGGCCCCTACGGAACGCTTCCCAGGCCCCACGGAACCGATTCGGGGATTGCTTCTTCTCATTGTCAGACATAACTCAACAATAGTTGTTGGGAAGCTCGGACAAGTGCAATGATGACGGTTAAAGGAGGGAATTTCGTGGGAAAACGCATGCTGTACACCTTGGCCACCATGACGGGGACCGTTGTAGGTGTCGGCGCGTCGGCCGTTGGTCTCCTCCGCCACCAGGCAGGCGCGCTTCGCAAAGCGTTCGACGACGACGCCCAGCGGGCGTATTCCACCTTCGCCGAGGCGGTCGCTCCCCCACGCAACTACGACGACGAGGATTCCGCCGCGCTGGCGATCATCGGCGACTCATGGCTCTGCGGAATCGATGTCGACGACCCGACGATGGCTCCGCCTAACCTCATCGCCCGGGGGCTTGGCCGCATCCTGGGCACAACCGTGCGCGTCCAATCAACCGCGCGCCCCTCAGCTCTGTCCGAAGACCTGCCGCGGCAAGTCGATGAGATTCTGCGCTCCGCCTGGCTCTCGCGCCAGCTCTCTGACTCCTGGACCGACCAGCGTCGATTCGCGATCATCTCCATCGGTACCGGCGACATCATCCACCCGATTCACGGCACCATCGGCATTCCCGTGCTCAATCAGGCGATCAATCGACTCCAGAGAGAGGGCAGGTATACCGTCTTCGTCTTGGTCTGCCCCAACCTCGGCGGCCTTCCGGGCCTGCGGGACCCACTTAAAACGTCCTTGCGAAGGACTTCCCGAGTGCTCGCCGGCTCGCAGTGGCTGGCGGCCCTGGCTGCCCGCGCCACTCCGCTGCGAGCCACCGGTTCGCTGAGTGGGACCACACGCAGATCACTGCTCAACGAGTCAGGGCGGTTCCCCAGCACTTTGGGCTATGCCCAGTTGTCCTCGACCGTTCTCGCAGCAATCGCCGATCGCATCGAAGCCCCCATCGAGGTCGACCGCAGCCTCGACATCCCGGAGAAGGGCGAGGGCGCACGCAGGCCGGTCCCCGCAGCGCTGGCGGAGACGGAACCTGAGACAGACGCCGATCCTGTCCCCGAAGCTGAGGCAGCCTTGTGATCCCTGTCGTCCTGGCTTCACAGTCCCCTTCCCGCCGAGAGATCCTCACCGCTTCGGGAATCGATCCGATCATCATCGTCTCCAAGGTCGACGAGTCCGCCATAGAGTCACGTTTCGCGGGCTCTGTCGCGGATCTCACCACGGCCCTGTCCGAGGCGAAGGCGCGTGCCGTCATCGACCGTGTGCTCGCCTCCCCTCCCGCGCAGCTGGCCGCAGCGGATACCGCAGTGATCATTGCCGGGGACTCGCTGCTCGAACATGAAGGCAAAGCGATCGGCAAGCCCGGAACAGCCGAACGCACACGTGAGGTGTGGGCGGACATAGCAGGGGCGTGGACCGAGCTGCACTCGGGACACACGCTCGCCGTGCTCAGACGTGCAAACTCGTCGACGGTGAATTTCGAGCTCGTCGACATCCGCTCGAAGCGATCGACGACATCGGTGCTCATCGGCGAGCCCACTCCTGAGGAGCTCGAGGCGTACATCGCGACCGAGGAGCCCTTCCACGTAGCCGGTGCACTGACCATCGACGGGTACGGAGGAGCGTTCGTCCAACGCCTTGCAGGCGACCATCTCACCGTCCTCGGCCTCAGCCTCCCTGTGATCCGTGATCTTGTCCGCGACTCGGGCCTGTTCTGGCCTGATCTGTGGTCACCACGCGAGTAGAATCGCTGAGGGCAGACGGACACGCCCGAAGCCTTTGAAGTTTTCGGCCGAAGTTTTTATCCCTGACCTACAAACACTTGGCGTCGATCTCTAAATTGTTCTGTGATCATACAAAGGAGCGCCATGACCACAGTTCTCCCCGAACAGTCGACTGCACCATTGCACACCCGCGTCCCCACAGCTGCTGTGCGCCGCGTCCTCATCGCCAATCGCGGTGAGATCGCACTGCGCATCATTCGTGCGGCCCACGACCTCGGTGTCAAAGCCATCGCCGTCTACACCCGCGCGGATTCAGACGCGGATTTCGTGCATCTGGCCGACGACGCATGGCTCCTCGACGGAGCCGGTCCCGGGGAGACCTACCTCGACATGGACAAGATCCTCGCCCTGGCCAAACGCTCCGGAGCCGATGCGATCCATCCCGGCTACGGATATCTGGCCGAGAACGCCCTGTTCGCTCAGGCCGTGATCGATGCCGGTCTGACTTGGATCGGTCCTCCCCCGTCGGCGATCGAGCTCCTGGGTGACAAGTCCGGTGCTCGGGAGGTCGCTGAGGCTGTCTCAGCTCCGGTCGCTCCCGGCTCCGACGGAGCCGTCGCAGATCTGACAGAGGCCGCCGAGGTGGCCCACAGGATCGGCTATCCGATCGTCATCAAGGCCGTGCACGGAGGCGGCGGACGCGGATTTCGCGCGTGCGCCGCAGCCGAGGACCTCGAGACTGCCTACACCGCTGCCACCCGTGAAGCACTCAGCGCCTTCGGACGCGGCGAATGCCTCATTGAGAAGCAGATCGTGCGCCCGCGCCACATCGAGACCCAGTGTCTGGCCGATGCCCACGGCAACGTGCAGGTCCTCTCCACCCGCGATTGCACCCTGCAACGCCGAAATCAGAAGATCGTCGAGGAGGCCCCAGCGCCGTTCCTCACCCCCGATCAGGAGCGACTCGTCACCGAGGCCTCCAGCCGCGTTCTCGCCCATGTCGGCTATGTCGGGGCGGCCACCTGCGAATACCTCCTGGGCACCGACGGCACGATCATCTTCATGGAGGCCAACGCGCGGATCCAGGTCGAGCACACGGTGACAGAAGAGGTCACAGGCGTCGACCTCGTCGCCTGGCAGCTGCGCATCGCCTCGGGAGAACACCTTCCGGAGGCGTTCCCGCAGGTTCGCGGTCACTCGATTCAGTTCCGTATCAATGCCGAGGACCCTACGACGTATTTCCCCGCCACGGGTACGGTGAAGAACTACCGGACTCCGGCCGGGCCGGGCGTACGCCTTGACTCGGGCATCGGCGAAGGCAGCGTCGTCGGCACGGACTTCGATCCGATGCTGGCCAAGCTCATCATCACCGGAGCCGACAGGAACCAGGCTCTGGCGCGCGCTCGACGGGCCTTGGATGAGTACCGCATCGAGGGCGTAACGACCCTGCTTCCCCTCCATCGCGTACTCCTCGCGGAGAAGGCCTTTGCCCAGGACTTCGACGTCTGGACCAATTGGCTCGAAACTACTTTCGTCAATCCACTTGCCGACCCTCAACCAGGAGATCAGATGAGCACAGCAGCCGATAGTTTCAGTGTTGTGGTCGAAGTCGATGGCCGCCGGATGACCGTCTCGGTACCCAAGGACGTCATCTCCGACCTCGGGCATGTCCCGAGCCCGAGTGTGCCGCGCCGCAAACGCAGCCTCAGCCGCAAGGGCGCTTCGTTGGCCGACGACTCGAACTCGCTCAACGCACCCATGCAGGGCACGATCGTGTCAGTCTCCGTAGCAGCCGGTGACACTGTCGAAGCCGGTGACACCCTGGCCGTGATCGAGGCGATGAAGATGGAGCAGCCGCTCAAGGCCGGTCATTCCGGCACCGTCTCCGAGGTGCTCGTCGATTCCGGTGTCTCGGTGAGGTCAGGCGAACCGATCATCCGATTCGCAGCCTGAAGCAATCTCAGGAGAGCAGATCCCTGATCTGATTCTCAATGTAGTCGGACTCGGCATCATTCCCCGGGCAGTCCAGCGCTTTCCTGAATGCCGCTTCTGCAAGCTCCGGCATCCCCAGCTCACCGAATGTCAGGGCCCGTGCGATGTGGAAGGGGCGATACCCTTCCAACCCTGGTTCCGCGGCCAGCTCCTCGAGCGCCGTGAGCCCGTCCTCGGGGCCCTTCGCCTTTCCCTTGGCCACGGCCCGATTGAGCTCCACGACGGGCCCAGGCTCGAGTCTTGCGAGAAGTCCGTAGAGGACGAGGATCTGCGCCCAGTCGGTTTCCGAATAGGTGGCGGCCTCAGCGTGCAGGGCCGCAATCGCGGCCTGGACTGTGTACGAGCCGGCCTCTGGTTCACTCGCGGCGGTGAGCGCCAGCCCCAGCCCTTCGGCGATGAGCTTCGAATCCCACAGCCTGCGATCCTGCTCGGCCAAGGGCACTGGCGCCCCGGCGGAGTCAGTTCGTGCCGGGGCTCGCGCACCCGTGATCAGCAGCAGCGACAGCAGACCTCTGGCCTCGGTCACCTGCGGCAACGCCGTCACGAGCAGCCGCGCCAATGCTATTGCCTCCCGCTGCAGATCGATTCGGCTGTGGTCGACACCTGTCGTGGGTGTGAACCCCTGGGTGAAGATGAGATAGACAACCCGCAGGACCCCGGGAAGGCGCTCGTGCAGCTGCTCCACAGTGGGTGCGCCGAAAGGAATTCCCGTCGTGGTGATCCGTTTCTTGGCTCTGACGATACGCTGCTGCATGGTCGTCGTATCCACGAGGAAGACTGCCGCCACCTCGGCGGTGCTCAGACCGGCCAGGAAGCGCAGGATGAGGGCGATCTTCTCCCGTTCCTTCAGCGTCGGGTGCGAGCAGGTGAAGAACAGGCCAAGTCGCTCATCGGGAATGCTCACCGAGCTCAGCTCTTCGCCGAGGCGGACCGCGTGGTCGACATGATCACCGGTGTCGGCTTCGGATTCGATCCGAAGTCTGGCGAGTCGACGCGCCTTCACCACATCGGAGCGGATGATGTCGAGTGCCCGATTTTTCGCAGCAGTCATCAGCCATGCCTGCGGATTCTGCGGCACACCACGTTGAGTCCAGGTCTCCAAGGCCCGCACCATGGCCTCTTGGAGGACATCCTCGGCGAGGTCGAGATCATGGAATTTCGCTGCCAGAGCTGCAAGCAGTCGCCCACGATCCTCAACATCGATTGTATGAAGAATCGCGGCGACTGCCGGCCGCTCGGCCCTGTCTGCAGAGACCATCAGTAATCGGCGAGAGGCCGTATCTCGATGTGGCCAAGAGCCGAACCCGGGCTCTTCTCCGCCCACGCGATCGCCTCGTCGATATTCGCGACCTCGATGATATAGCTACCGCCGACAAATTCGCTGCTTTCTGCGAACGGTCCCGAGGTAACGACAGTTTCAGCGGCCGCCCTCCTGACGCGCACACCGGTCTCAGGACCTTCGAGGGCGAATCCTCCGACGACGATGCCCGCCTCGTTGATCTCCTCATCGAAGGCCATGAACTCACTGGGATCGGGTCCCTCGTCTGCACCGCATTCGGCATCGGCAACATTTCCCATGAGCAGAAGTGCGTACTTCATATCTCTCTCCTTATGACAGTTGTGCGCCAGCATCTGCTGAGCACGTCAAGCGAAGGTGCCTGACACCATACTGACGGGTGACTGGTCCCGATATCGACAGTTCGGAGAGAGAAAACTTCTACAGGTGGCGGTGCAGCTGCCGTGATGCCTCTGTCAGGGATCCGCTCACCGACGGATAGACGACGAATGAAGCGGAGAGCTGATCGACTGTCAGGCGATTCTCCACAGCCATGGTGATCGGCAGGATGAGCTCACTGGCACGAGGACCGACGACGACTCCGCCCAGTATCGAGCCAGAGCCTCGGCGGGCGAAGAGCTTGACGAATCCGTCCTTGATGCCAAGCATCTTGGCGCGAGGATTCGTGTCCAGGGGCAACATCACCGTATCGATGTCGGTCGAATTCTCCCGGTAGTCGGATTGGGTGAAGCCGACGGTCGCAATCTCTGGGGCGGTGAACACGTTGGATGCCACGTGGCGAATCTTCAGCGGCTGCACGGCATCGCCTAGCGCATGGAACATCGCAATCCGCCCCTGCATGGCCGCCACTGAGGCCAGGGGTAGCACACCGGTGCAGTCACCTGCTGCGTAAACGCCGGAGCGAGAGGTGCGCGAAACGCCGTCGACCTTGATATGACCGGACTCGGCGACCCTGACCTTCGCGGCGCTCAAGCCAAGGCCTTCGGTGTTCGGGATGGAACCGACGGCCATCAGGCAGTGTGACCCTTCGACACGGCGGCCGTCCGACAGAGTCACCTCGACGCCCTTCTCGGTCCGCTTCACTGAGTCGGCGCGCGACCGAGAGAGGACATTCATGCCCTTATTGCGGAACACGAACTCAAGCACATCGGCAGCATCCTCGTCCTGACCAGGCAGGACCTTCTCACGGGAGGAGACCAGCGTGACCTTCGTTCCCAGCGCACGGTAGGCAGACGCGAATTCCGCACCGGTGACACCTGAGCCGACGACGATGAGGTGTTCGGGGATCTCATCGAGGTCATAGAGCTGTGTCCAGGAGAGGATTCGCTCTCCGTCTGGCTTCGCCGAGTCGAGTTCACGAGGATGAGAGCCCACGGACAGGAGGATCGTCGAAGCCTCGAGCGTGTATTCTGTACCGCCCTCTTCGACGACGTTGACATGATCGCGGTCAGCCAGGGTCGCAGATCCCTGGATCACCTTGACACCCGCTCGAACCAGGGCTTCGTAGATGTCATTGGCCTGGGCGTCAGCCAGGGACAGGATGCGTTTGTTGACGGCCTTGAGGTCCGCGACGACCGTATCGCCGTCATCGCCCTCGCTGTCGTAGATGCGGATGCCCAAGCTCTCAGAGCGGCCGATCTCCTCCATCATCTCGGCCGTGGCAATGAGTGATTTCGACGGAACGACATCGGTGAGCACAGCGGCCCCACCGCAGCGGTTGCGCTCGACCAGCATCACGTCCGCACCCAATTGGGCGGCAACCAGTGCGGCTTCGTATCCGCCCGGGCCACCACCGATGATGACAACTCGATCTCCAGTGGATTCAAATTCAGTGTTCACAGAGCAATTCTCTCAAATAGCGGACGACAGAGCGAATGGACGCCTCGGTTCTGACAACCCTCAACGAACAGGGTCTCAAGCACCACTCGAAGAGTGTGAGACTCAAGACCTCGCATAGCCCGAGGTGGCTCAGAGTCCGTCGATGACTTCGGCAGTATCTCGGTGCAGTGCTGACAGACGCAGGTATGACTGAGCGTTCTGGCGGACCTTCTCAATGCCGTCGTCCGTCATCTCCCTACGCACCTTGGCCGGGACTCCTGCTACCAGTGACCTGGGTGGGATCTCGGTGCCTTCCAGGACGATCGCGCCTGCGGCGACAAGCGATTCGGAGCCCACATGCGCGTCGTTGAGGACGGTGGCGTGCATGCCGATGAGGACGTCGTCATCGACCACTGCCCCATGGACAAGAGCCTGATGGCCGATGGAGACCCGTGCACCGATGACGACTGGCTTGCCCTCATCTGTGTGCATGACCGTGTTGTCCTGCACATTCGAGTCCTCGCCGATGGTGATCGGGGCGGCTTCAGCTCGGAGCACGCAGCCGTAGAAGACGCTCGCGCCCTTCTTCACCCTCACGTCCCCGACCAGGGTGGCACCGGCTGCGATGAACGCACCGGGATCGACTTGAGGGGTGTGCCCGCCGACAGAGATGATGCGTGCCTGGGAAAGGTTGTCCATTGTCATGAGTCCTCCATTGGTTCACGTTGAGTTCAGATTCTCGTGTTCGACTGAGTCAGCGGTGATTGGAGCCCCCGCCAAGGTGACCAGTCGTTTCATCGCCAGTCTAGCCGTGAACGTCGCACACCTCGGAGGAAGGTCGCATCATGATGTCATCGCGCCTGCCGCCTCGAGAGAGACGCATAGTGGACGAATTTGCGTCGAGGGCCCCATAGCAGGACAATGAACAAAATATTTGTCAGAAATTTCACACTGCATTACCCTTGTGTGCCCAAAACGGTTATGTGAACCTTGGGTAAGAGAGTTGCGCGCCTGGAATTTGGGTGTCGTAAACCGCGTTCACCTAATTCGTCGAAAGGTCACCATGGATTGGCGACATCGTGCAGCATGCCTCAATGAGGATCCGGAACTGTTCTTCCCGATCGGAAACACCGGTCCCGCCCTGCTTCAGATCGAAGAGGCTAAGACTGTATGCCGCCGCTGTGAAGTAGTCGAGACCTGCCTGCAATGGGCTCTGGAATCCGGTCAGGATGCCGGTGTCTGGGGCGGTCTCAGCGAAGATGAGCGTCGTGCGCTCAAACGTCGCGCCGCACGTGCCCGCCGCGCTGGCTGAGTCCTTCAGCAGCTGGAGACAGGCGGTCGCAGATATTCGCCAATTGAGTCCCTTGCTCGGAATACGAGATCTTCGCATTCTGAGCAAGGGACTCAATCGTGTCCGCACCCGACCCACAGCCAGTGCACTCCGCACCGTTAGTGCCGAATCACCCCTTTGCCAAGGGGTGATTCGTTGGTCGCAGGGTGTTTTGTTGTTAAGCCGCTGATTTCGGCCGAGTCCTGCCGGTTTCAGTCGTAGGAATCGGGGCGCAGGGGCACATCGAGAATCGCCACGGTCCCGCCGCCCTCGCGTTCCTGCCATTGGATCGAACCCGCCAGGTCGGCAGAGACCAGGGTCTTCACGATCTGTGTGCCCAGCCCGTTGCCGGGACTGTGGTCCTCCCCCAGTCCCACACCGTCGTCGGCGATCGTGACATGCAGGTGATCGCCCTCACGTTCCGGAGTCACCCACACATGTCCGGTGAGTGTCTCGCCCGGAGCGAGGTTCTCCTGCTCAGCGACCGGGAACCCGTGCTCGATCGCATTGGTGATGAGCTCAGTGATCGCCAGGGCCAATGAGGTGGCGTCCGCTGAAGAGATGGTGCCGAAGCTGCCGCAGCGCTTGAGGCTGATCTGGACCAGTGGACTCGTCAGCTCGGGAGTCAGGCGCAGCCCCTTGTCGACGACCTCGTCGAAGTCCACCTCCGATTCGACTCCCTGGCTGAGCACGTCATGGACGACGGCGATGATCGAGACTCGGCGCATCGCCTCCGTCAGAGCACCCTTCGCCTCGGGGCTGTCGATCCGACGAGTCTGCAGACGCAGCAGTGCCGAAACGGTCTGCAGGTTGTTCTTGACCCGATGGTGCATCTCTTTGATCATCGCATCGCGTGAGAGCAGTTCTCGCTTGCGTCGTCTGATCTCCGAGACATCCCGAGCCAGGACGATCGCGCCGGTGCGAGTGCCGGCATCGGTCAGTGGGATCGCCCGCAGCGACACACTCGTCCGACCGACCTCGAGCTCGGTCCGCCAGGGGGCGCGACCCGTGAGCACGAGCGGAAGCGTCTCATCGACCTGACGCAGCTCCGTGCTCAGACTCGAGACCACCTCAGCGAGGTAGTCCCCTTCGATCTCACCGCGGTGGCCCAAGCGGTGCATGAGTGAGACCGCATTCGGGGAGGCGTATTGGACGTGGGAGTCACGATCGAGGATGAAGATGCCGTCTCCGACGCGCGGTTCGCCGTGTCGTGCACCGCTGGGAGCATCACGGTCGGGAAAAGCACCCTGCGCGATCATGGTCAGCAACGACATCGCGGACTGTGTGTAGAACTTCTCCAGACGTGACGAACCGCGACGACGGATCTCCTCGGAGTACCGGACCATGATGGCGATCGTCGCTCCGTCGCGGACGAGGGGCACCGCCTCGGCGGATACTTCCGTGTCATCGGTGCCGGCGTTGACGCCCAGCGATTTTGCCTGCGCCACCTTCGTCACGAGCTCATGTGAGCTCGCTGCCGTGTCCAGGAGCTCCCGTTCGAGTCCGGTGGCTCGGGCTCCGATGAGGTCGCGATTGAACAGGGTCGCACCGGTGGTCGGACGCGAATGCGCTACCACTGTATGGGCACCACTGGCCGAGGGCACCCACAGGACGAGGTCGGCAAAGGACAGGTCGGAGATGAGCTGCCAGTCCCCCACCAACAGGTGGATGTACTCGACATCAGTTTCGTCGGTGATGCCTTCGGCGGCCAGGAGTTCGTTGAGCACTGTGTTCTTCTTCCGGGTGGGCAACGGCACAGGCCGATGATGGCGGCACAGACGCCGACAGACCCGCAGGCTCCAAGCCCGCAAAGTCTGTCGACGTCAGCGATCATCTGACGCTATCACTGATCTGTTGGGGTCACTGCTCAGACGGCCTGCTCCGATTCCCATGCCGAGGAGCGGACAACACCGCGCATCATGCGCAGCAGCACCGACAGCGGGGCTTGGGTAACGGTCTCGAGTCCGAGGATCGTCTCGGTCGTATCCAGCACCCGTGCGGCCACGGTCTCATTGCGTTCGAGCCACTCGGTCAGACGCTGACCGGCTCGCTCATGTGGAGTCCCGGAGATCGGCGAGTCCGTCGCGACGAGGACCGTGCCGGCCACCGACAGGATCGATGAGTAGAAGTCATCGCGCAGCGAGCCCCGTGCCAGGGCCGACCACCGGTCGCTGCGGTCGAGATCGCCGATGAGAGTGAGCACCTGCGAACCGGAGAACTTGTCGTTGACGGCATAGTAGAGTTCAGCGACGTCCTCTGCGGATTCACCCGCACGGGCAGACAGCTGGGCAATGTCGAGAAGCACGAACTCGTCGAGCAGGGCTGCGGCGCGCCATGCGAGTTCGCTCGGCACACCTTCATCGATGTAGCCCTGTGCCGTTGCCCTCATGCTCTCGGCGTCGAAGCCGTCGACGAGATCGGGCACGCGGGCTCGCAGAGCTGCGACGACATTGCCGTAGCGCTCGATGCCGGAATCGACGTCGAGGGTGTCCGGTGCCTGCTGCACCAACCAGCGCGAAGACCGATCGAGCAGACGCACATAGGCGTGCTGCAGTTGGACCTGGACCTCGGTCGATACCTTGTTGTCGAGTGCGCACACCGCTTCGAAGAAGTCATCGAGTCCGAAGATCTCGGAGACGACGACGAAGACACGGGCGATCTGCGGCACCGAGGCGGGGGTCTCTTCCAGCATCCGGTAGACGTAGGTGAGTCCGCCGCGGTCGATCATCCGGTTGACGAGCTTGGCTGTCGCGATCTCTCGGTGCAGGGGGTGTTCCGGGATGAGCTCTCCGTATTTCTCGACAAGGGAGTCGGGGAAGTAGGAGGTCAGTTCCCGCTTCATCCACTCCTCATCGGGAACCACGCTGTCCAGGATCTCATCGGCGGCATGCATCTTGGCGTAGGCGAGGAGAACCGCCAGTTCCGGGGAGACATAGGCGCTGAACTCACGCTTGGTCAGTTCCTGCGCATCGGGCAGGAACTCGACCTGACGATCGAGGTCGGCGTTCTTCTCCAGGTAGCTCAGCATCCGACCATAGGTGCCCGACATGGACTCCGTCTGAGCTCGAGCCTCACCGAGGACGACGTTCTGTGCGTAGTTGTTGGCCAGCACCCGGTCGGCGACGTCGTCGGTGAAGGACAGCAGCACATGTTCGCGATCCTCTGCTGCGAAGGCGTCCTTGTGGAGCAGGGTGCGCAGGAGCAGCTTGATGTTGACCTCATGGTCGGAGCTGTCCACGCCTGCCGAGTTGTCGACGGCATCGGTGTTGATCGCCACGCCGTTCAGTGCCGCTTCGACACGGCCCAGCTGGGTCACACCGAGGTTGCCGCCTTCTCCGACGACCTGGCTGCGCACGTCACGGCCATCGATGCGGATGGAGTCGTTGGCCTTGTCCCCGACATCCGCATGACTCTCGTCTGAGGACTTGATGTAGGTGCCGATGCCGCCGTTGTAGACGAGATCGACGGGGGCTTTGAGGATCTGTGACATCAGCTCGGCGGGGCTGCGCTTACCGGGCTCGAGCCCCAGTACGGCCGCAGCTTCGGAGCTGAGGTCGATGGACTTCGCCGATCGGGGGAAGACTCCGCCTCCGGTGGAGATGAGCTCCCGGTCGTAGTCCTGCCAGCTTGAGCGCGGCAGGTCGAAGAGACGCTTGCGTTCCACGAAGCTGCGTGCCGCGTCCGGATTCGGGTCGAGGAAGATGTCCCTGTGGTCGAAGGCCGCGACGAGGCGGATGTGTTCGCTGCGGAGCATACCGTTGCCGAAGACGTCACCGCTCATATCTCCGATGCCCACGACTGTGAAGTCATCGGCGGCGGTGTTGACCCCGAGTTCACGGAAGTGTCGTTCCACGGACTTCCAAGCACCGCGAGAGGTGATGGCCATCTTCTTGTGGTCGTAGCCGACGGATCCGCCGGAGGCGAAGGCGTCGCCGAGCCAGAAGTCGCGGCGTTCGGCGATCGCGTTGGCCACATCCGAGAAGCGAGCGGTGCCCTTATCGGCAGCGACGACCAGATAGTAGTCATCTCCATCGTGTCGGACGACGCGCTCGGGATGGACGACCTCCTGGGCGCCGGTCGCGCCGTAGACCAGGTTGTCAGCGACTTCGAGGAGGCTTCCGATGAAGACCTCGTAGGCGGCCTGGCCGGCGGCCATCCACGCGTCCCGGTCAGTCATCGGAGGCAGCTGCTTGGGGAAGAATCCTCCCTTGGCGCCGGTCGGCACGATGAGTGCGTTCTTGACCATCTGTGCCTTGACCAGACCGAGGACCTCTGTGCGGAAGTCGTCACGACGATCAGACCACCGCAGACCGCCACGGGCCACTGTGCCGAAGCGCAGGTGCACTCCTTCGACCTGAGGCGAGTAGACCCACATCTCGAGTGCTGGTTTGGGCTTGGGCACGAAGCTGAGTTCGTTGGCGCGGATCTTGAGCACGAGCGCCGTCGGCAGCTCACCGGTCTCGTCGAGGAAGTAGTTCGTCCTCACTGTGGCGCGCAGCAGTTCGAGAGAAGACCGCAGGACACGGTCCGCGTCGAGACTGGCGACATCGCTGAGTGCCGATTCGACCGACTCGTTGAGTTCGACCATCCTGTCTTCGCGTCCGGCTCCGTCAGCGGAGGGATCGAACTTCGCGAAGAAGTAGTCGACCAGGAGTCGTGAGATCTCCGGGTTGTCACTGTAGACCTCGCCGACGTAGGCGTCGGAATAGGTGAAGCCGGCTTGGCGCAGGTATTTGCCCAGTGCGCGGATGATCGTCACGTGTTTCCAGTGCATTCCACAGACGACGAGGCGATCGAAGACTCCGGCTTCCTTCTTGCCCTCCCAACCGGCGATGAACGCATCGGAGATCCGTTCGCAGTCACCGTCATCAAGTGTTTTGGGGAAGGTGAGTCCGAAGTCATAGATGTAGCGGTGTGACCCGTCGACGAGGTCCAGCTCATGCGGGCGTTCGTCGAGTACGGTCGCTCCGAAGGCGGTGAGGAACGGCAGCACTTCCGACAACCCGACGCGTTCGTTGCGGTAGAGGGCCAGGCGCACTGTGGCATCGCCGGATTCCTCGGGACTGTAGAGGCGCACAGCGGGACCGTCACCGGCCTCCAGCGCTTCGAACCGGGCGACGTCGGCGATGGCGTCGGTCGGAGAATGGTGTTCTTCGTAGCTGGGTGGGAAGGCCTTCGACCACCGGTTTGCGCGTGCAACGGAGCTGTCGCTGTCACCTCGCTCTGTGGGGGCGAGGAAAGCATGGACGTCTTCGGACCAGGAGCGCACTGCGCCGACGATCCGCTTCTCCACGGTCTCTGGTTCGATCTGCGGCAGTTCCACGTCACGGGCGACACGGGCCACGAAGTGAATGCGGGCCAGTGCGGATTCGGTCAACAGCACATCGAAGTCGACGCTCTCAGCGCGGTAGAACTTCCGCAGCACCTCTTGGACTCGCATGCGCGCCGCCGTGTCGTAGAGGTCGCGGGGCAGGTAGAGGATGACGGAGACGAACCGCTGGTAGGGGTCACGGCGGACGAAGACCCGTGATTGGCGACGTTCCTGCATGTCGACGATCTGCATGACGACATCGAAGATCGTCGTAGTCTCGTCGTGCAGGAGGTCATCGCGCGGGTAGGTCTCGAGGACGCCCAGGAGTTCGTTCGCCGAATGCGATCCTGCGGGGAATCCGCTGGCGGAGAGGATCTTGCGCACCTTGCGGTTGATGACCGGGATGTTGAGAACGCTGTCGTTGTAGAACTCGGGCTTGAAGACGCCGACGAAGCGGCGCTCTCCGACGATCTCACCGGCCGAGTCGAAGGTTTTGACCCCGATGTAGTCCATGAATGACGCACGGATCACGCGTGAACGTGAGTTAGCCTTCGTCAGCACCAGCACATGCGGTTCATTGGCCTTATCGGCCACGGCCCGACTCAGCGGCGACTTCACCAGCGGCCGCAGAGTGGAGATGCCTAAGGACGTGTGCTCAATCGGTTCGAGACTGCTCTGGCTCTCATCATGAGAGTAGTCGTATTCGCGGTATCCGAGGAAGGTGAAGTGGCCGTCAAGCCAGTTGAGCAGCTCGGCGGCTGCCTCGGCTTCGGAGGCGAGCTCTGAACGTGGCGGCTGCGCCCGCAGTTCCTTCGCAATGTCCTTGGCCCGGATCGCCATGGCGCTGGCGTCGTTGGCCGCGGCTGAAACGTAGTCGAGGACGTTGCGCAGCTGGTCTTCGAGCCCTGCGAGATCCTCTTCGGGAAGTCGATCGATCTCGAGGCGGATCCAGGACTGCTGCTGCGGGAGGAGGGATCCGCTCGCCTCGGCGGGTTCGGATACGAGAGGGATGCCAGCGGTATCGGCAGAGACCGCTGGGGCTTCGGCCCGAGACAGCACGGACAGGTCCGAGCCCTGTCCCTCGACGGCGATGATGGGGTGGTGGACCTGACGGATGGCACGACCGCTGGTGGCCAGATCGCTGACGATCGAGGACACGAGGTGGGGCATGTCGGTCAGGACCATGGCGATGACAGTGTGGTTATCACGGAACTCGGGAGAGTCGACATCCGGGTTGTAGATGGAGATCACCGGTGATCTGCCGTCGTATTCAAGTCCTAGAGCGTAGTGTGAGGCGGCCGCTGCGGCCAGCGCCTCTGTTCCCGCTTCGGAAGTGCCAGGTTCGAAACGCGGATAATACGCTTCGATGAAGTTCTCCGGGGCACCTTGTCCCCTCTGCTTCCTCCACTCTTCTGCAATGTCCGAATATGAGACCTGAGACACCATGTCACCTCTATGATCAGCGCGCAAAATTTACAGCGGTTCGACGTCGAACCGCCACCACCCACACTATGCTCAAATGCGGAGAAAGGCACGCCGACAGCCATACCGCGCCACGACGCTGAACTCCTGGCAAACTGGAGCCATGCGAACTCTGACACTCAACCATGATTACTCGGAGGCTCTGTTGGATTTTCTCCTCCAACTTGCCGATGTCTCGACCTGGCAGTCACTGGGATCTGAGGCACATGCCGAGCGGATCGACCCCGACACCGAGGTGACGGTGAAGACGCCGATGCCCAAGAGTGAAATGCCTTCCACCTTGGCTTCTCGCCTTCCGGCGGATGCCGAACTCGTCGAGGTCTATATGATTCCCGGCGATGTCATCGGCGACAACGCAGAGATCCGAATGACCGCCCATGCAGCCGGAGTTCCCGTTGAGATCGATGCGCTCATCGCGCTGGTTCGCAATGGTTCGGGAACCTCGCTGTCGGTGCGCGCCGAGATCAGTTCCTCGATTCCCCTCTTCGGGTCGATGATCGAACAGGCCGTCGTGCCCATTCTTGAGAAGCGACTTGCCGACCGTCTGGCCAAGCTCGAACACTTCTGAGACGCTGGCTTGATCAGCCCGGGCTGATCCGGACTCAGCCGCGTTCGCGCAGCAGCTCGGGAAGCTCGGTCGCGTCGTACCAGAGAAGATCGGAGTCGCCGAGGTGGTCCTCCGCTGCTTCGTGTCCCCTGTCGGCGGCGATGTCGGCAGCTTCTTCCCAGATCTCGACCTCGTCGAGGTGGATGCTGGCGACTGATGTCATGTCCACCTCGGGAAGGGTAAACAACTCGAAACCTTCGGCCAAACCTTCGCCAGAGCTCGAATCGGGTGCGTCGTAGGCGATGACGGCTCGCGGTGAAACAGCGCCCGACCCGCGTTCGGATCCCGGATCCGGTGCAGATTCTCGGGCGCCTGCACCAGCGGCTTCGAAGGACTGAGTGGCGGCAAGTGCGGCTGCGATGCACAGGGCGTCGAATTCTCGTGCTTCGAGTTCATCCCCGCCCAATTCTCGACCCTGGGAATCGGGGGCGACCGCGTGCACGGAGCCGAGCCCTCGGCGAATTGCTGTCAATGTGGTCGGGATATAGCAGCGAATGGACATGCTCCAATCCTAAAGGGACTTCGCCGCTCGCCCCGCACCCGACTTCCGTGGGCGCTTCCGGGCCGGCAGCAGCTCAGTCACCGCGGCGGCGATCTCCTGGCTGAGCACAGATTTCGGATTCTCCTCGTGGAGGGTGTGCCCGGACAGCATCGCGGCGTCGGCTGTTGCCCGGTCGTCGCTGAAGATGAAATCGGGGTCTCGGCGAACGAACCTGGCGAGCACTTCCCTGATCCGCACCTCGGCCGGATGGCCTACAGCCCCTGAGCGCACCTTCGTGATGCCGATGCGCATCTTGGACCCCAGCGACTCCACCCTTTCGGTACCCAGCAGTTTGACGAGCCGCTGCAGACCTATCGGATCGCCTGCGGCCAGGACGAGCACGGTGTCCGCGACCTCCAGCGCGGCGCGTGTCGCGCAGTGCCGGTCGTAGAACGGATCGGCGAAGTCATCGTCGGGATCCACCCGGTCGGCGACGTCGACGACAACAAGATCGAACATCTTGGCCAGGCGGGACAGCACCGCTGTCAGGACCGATGCGCGAACTTCTGGCCACCTATCTGGCCTGGTCAGTCCGGTGACAGCATGGAAGTCATCGCGCACGGCAGCATGCGGAACGGCAGAGATGTCCAAAGGCGGGGTCTTCTCCATCTCGAGTCGGCACAGGTTGGCCAGATGCGCCGATTCTTCGGTCAGCCCCAGAGTCGTGGCCACCATCGCAGCCACGGTATCGGCGTCGACGACGACACTGCGGTGACCTTGCCTGGCACCATGATCGCCGAGGTTGACCGCCGTCAGCGTCCGACCGGGAGACGAACCTGTTCCCCATACTGTGACGATGTGTCCCTGCCCTTTCAGCGATCCGGGCGGAGCGAGTGGGCGGGGCGGGATGACGGTGGAATCGCGGGTATCATCGATCGCCTGCGCCACAGTCTCAGCATCCGCGGAGGACGGAACGCTGCTGACGATGCCGAGGGACTCCAGTGCCGCAGTGTCGTTTCCGAATCCCAGCACCGCGGTTCCTGCTGCGTGGATTGCAGAGATGACCTGCGCATCCAATCCCGGGAAGTACTGACCGACGATGACGACGTCGGCGCTGCCTGTCCTGCACAGCGCGAGAAGTTCTACGTCATCTGCTGGTCGAGCGACGATGGTGACGTCGTCGACCTCGCTGAGGAGTTCGAACAGGATCAGATCGAACTCGAAGTCCACGGCCAGGAGCACCTGTGTCATGACTGACCGCTCTCTGCCCTGACTTCGGCGGGGGCGCCGACGACCGAGAGGACGCTGTTGCCGTCGAGTGCGCCGAGGACATCGGCGAGCTCCGCACTGGCGACGAAGACTTCGATCCTGGCACCATCTCCGACGCCGAAGCTGCCAACCTCGCGGGTGATGTTCGAGACCGGAGCCGAGGTCACGATCTGCTGCGGGTCAACGCCTTCATCATCGAGTCCCTGAGATGACGGTTGGGCCCAGACGTCGACCAGGCTGCCGGTGTCGACGACTGTGGGGACGGACCCGGCGACATCGATCGCCACGATCCTGCCCTCGAGCTCGGCGATGGGGGCCAGGGCTGAGGCTGGCAGAAGCTCACCGGCGGCGATCACGGCCCGCACACTCGAATGGTCCGGGAACCCGGCATCCGCGGAGAGGTACTTGTCTCCGATATCGGCCAGATTCACCTCAGCGACAGTCAGGTCATCAGCGCTGACCACCTGACCTGGGACAAGAGGTACCGCACTGGCCCACACTCGGGTGGTGGCGTTCGCCGCGCTGATGAGCAGATAGGTCGCGACGATGGCCACGACAACTAGGACTGCCCCGACCAGCAGCCTGGCATCGGTCCACTTCGGCCGACGAATTCGTTTCGAGAGCTCCATTGCATCTCCACCTTCGGAAAATTTCCCATGACAGGAACTGTTTCTGAGTGATAGTATTGAACATCAAATGAGGTCAAAGCAATGGTTTTGACAAAATTTGTCACCAAGCAATCAGTCACCTGGAATGAGAAGGGGCCCTCATGGTCGTTGAAAATCGCTTTCTGCCGCTCACCGATGTGGCCGATCTGCTCAATGTCTCGATCGCTCAAGCCCGCGCCCTGGTCCGCACCGGAGATCTTCGTGCCATCAAGGTAGGCGGGCGCGGACAGTGGCGCGTGGAGAAGACCGAGATCGAGGCGTACATCCAGCGGATGTACGAACGCGCCGAGCACGAGATCAAGACCGGTTCGCTCGAAGACTGAAACGAAGACAGGTTGCTCCACTCCCCGATCAACAATCGGCTCGTCAACCGCCTCCGATCAGCCACGCCTAAGCGAAGGGGTTGACTCGGGCCCGCACCAGAGCGATTGATCGGTGCGGAATGATCCGTCCGGAGATCTCGACGTAGTCCGAGGCAACCATGTCACTGTGCCCCCGAACAGTTCCGCCCTCGCCCGCCAGCTCCAGGGAGATCTGCTCGTGGTCGGCGGCCAGTCGCCTCAGAGCCGACGCCATACCCAACCGCTCCAGGCGACCGGATTCGTACCGGTGTCTTCTGGATCCAGTGCGCATCTCTCGTATCCAGTCGATCGCCACAATGTTCGCCTCCGCGCCGGCGATCACAAAGATCCCATGACCGAGAAAGACAGCTGTCCCTGATATCTCCCGGGCGGCGACGACGACCTGCACTGGCTGGCCGATCGCACCCCGCAGTCGCTCGCGCAGAGTATGCCGCGCGGCATGAGCGGCAATTTCATCACCGAGTTCACCTCTTCTGGCATGGGCTTCCCGGGACGCGTGCATTGCTTCGACATCCGCGAGAAGAGCGTCGATCCGTTCATCCATGATGTGAAGCCTGCCGCAGCGAAGAGCGACAAGCAAGAGCTTCTGCATCGATCAGCGGAACTACAGTCTCGTAGTTATCTTGATCTATTGACATCAAATGGCATCCAACGGCAGTATTGGGATACGTTACCAATGAAGGACGTCTCTCATGTATCTGTTGATAGCTTGCAGCGTCTCGTGGCTGTGTCTGATCGGCGCGTTCGTCACCACCTGGGTTCACCTGCCGACGCCTCGCAGCACCACTGATCTCGTTGTCATCATCGTCGTCGGCACTGCTGCCGTGCTCTCTTCCCGCCTCGGAGTGGTCTCTCTTCTGACGCTCCTGATCAGGCTGCTGCCCAACGGGCGCATGAGAACAATCGTCACACGGTCTGTCGTGCGCATCGTGCCGACGTTACTGCGCTCAAGCGTTCTCGCCGCAGCTTCAGCAAGCCTGGCTGTCAACGCGGCCCAGGCCTCTCACCCGCCGACGAGTACGCTCATGAACGAAGTTCACGCTGCGCCCGCTGGATCGGCGAGTGCCACGCTCGATCCCGGCTGGCCGACCGAGCTGCCCGACGATCCCCTACCTGATCCTGGTTGGCCGACCACCCCGCCGACCGCTGAACCGACATCTCCTGCTGCTGAACCCGCGCCTTCGCCACCGCTGAATCGACCGCCCAAGGACGCCGGTTCGGCCCAAGCCGCCGATCCGGCCGACGGCGACAATGACCGGGGCCAGGGCATCGACCATCCCGTCGACGATGCCCCTGACGATCATGATGAGGACGACGATGCCCCTGACGATCATGATGAGGACCCTGGCATCTATATCGTCGGCCCCGGCGAAAGCCTGTGGTCGATCGCAGCCGATCATCCATCTTCCGGCGGCACTACCCAAGGCTTCGTCGACGACATCTACTCAGCCAACCGCGACGTGATCGGTGCGAACCCGAACCTCATCATGCCCGGCCAACGATTGGAGATTCAGCCATGAGTGCCCCACTGGTGCTTTCACGTCCTCGGGTGGCATCAACGCCGCTGAGCAGCGGCGTACCGAACACCAATGCGACCGCCCCTGCTGCACAGCAGAACAAGGCCGCAGATGACAGTGATGAGGGCCGCATCGCCGCCACTGCGACATCGTTGGCGGTGGCGTGCCTGGAGATCTTCGCCGGCATACGTCGCAGCGATTCCATCTCTCGCTGGGTCGACCGGACGCTGCTGGAGAAGATCGACCAGCGCGCCCAGCTGCGTGCAGAGGTGGCACCGACCAGACCATTCGGAGACCTGGGCGCGACACGCACCCTGCAGGCAGGCAACGCCCGAGTCTGCAGGGTCACCAGTGTCATCGCTGAAGTCACCGTCGTGGTTCGCACCCAGAACCGATTCCGGGCGGTGGCAATTCGCTTGGAACTGCTCACCACCCGGTGGACGATGACGGCACTGCAGACAATGTGAAGCCGCCGTCAGAGACTGGTCAGCTCTTCGCCTTCTTCATCGCACGACGTTCTGCACGGTTGGCCGGCTGATCGGCCGCGGTCCCGACCTCTTCGTCCTCAGACTCGGACAACGAGGTCGAACCAGCCTCAGATGGGGCGGACAGCTGCATCTTGGGTGTGGTGTGACGCAGTTCAGCCGCGTCGACCTCAACCTCGGAATCGTCGTCAGAATCGTCCTCGACACGGTTCACGGTCACCTCGAGGGTATTGGTGAGGCGGACGACGTCCTCCCTGATCCCATCCTGCATGGTTTTGAACATGTCGAAGCCTTCGCGCTGATATTCCACCAGCGGATCCTTCTGCGCCATGGCTCGCAGACCGATGCCGTTCTTCAGGTAGTCCATCTCGTAGAGGTGTTCGCGCCACCGCTTATCGATGACTGAGAGCACGACCCGTCGTTCGAGTTCACGAGTGGCCTCTTCGCCCAGAGCCTCTTCACGCTGTTCGTAGAACACCCCGATGTCCGACTGGATCTCCCTGTTGAGGCGGTTCTTCGTCAGGTTGCCGATTCCCCCGACTTCTTCGGCCAGGTCCTCTTCGGTGATGGACGGCTCATAGATTTTGCCCAGCGCCTCGAAGAGTTCGCCCACCTTCCAGTCCTCGACCGGACCGGTGGTTGCCTCTGCCACATAGGCGTCGATGACTTCCTCACGGAACGTCGCGACGTGATCTTCCAAATCTGCCCCGTCTAGGACCCGACGCCGCTCATCGTAGATCACCGTGCGCTGACGGTTGAGCACGTCATCGTATTTGAGGACGTTCTTACGCTGTTCGGCATTGCGCTGTTCGATCTGCGACTGTGCCGAGAGAATCGCCCTTGACACCATCTTGGATTCCAGCGGAACATCGTCGGGAACATTGGCGGTGGCCATGATCCGCTCGGCAGCACCGGAGCCGAATAGCCGCATCAGGTCATCGGTCAGAGACAGGTAGAAGCGGCTCTCACCGGGGTCGCCCTGGCGTCCCGAACGTCCACGCAGCTGGTTGTCGATGCGCCTGGATTCGTGACGCTCGGTGCCGAGGACGTACAGACCACCGGATTCGACGACCTCTTTGGCCTCGGTCTTGACTCGCTTCTCCGCTGCCTTGAGCACGTCCTGCCATTCGGCCTCGTACTGCTCTTCGTTCTCCTGGGGGTCAAGGCCCCGCTCCTCCATCTCGGTCACAGCCAGGAATTCGGCGTTGCCACCGAGCATGATGTCGGTACCGCGACCGGCCATGTTCGTTGCGACAGTCACGGCATTCTTCCGACCCGCCATGGCGATGATGGAAGCTTCACCTGCGTGGTTCTTCGCGTTGAGGACCTCGTGGCGGATGCCGCGCTTCTTCAGATGTTTGGAGAGGTATTCGCTCTTCTCCACGCTGGTGGTGCCGACGAGGACCGGCTGCCCGGTCTCGTGGCGCGCAGCGATGTCATCGACGACGGCATCGAACTTCGCAACCTCGTTCTTGTACACGAGATCCGACTGGTCGACGCGCTGCATCGGCTTGTTCGTCGGAATCGGGACCACGCCGAGTTTGTAGGTCGACATGAATTCCGCGGCCTCGGTCTCTGCTGTACCGGTCATGCCTGAGAGCTTTTCGTAGAGACGGAAGAAGTTCTGCAGGGTGATCGTCGCCAGGGTCTGGTTCTCGGCCTGGACCTTGACGTTCTCTTTGGCCTCGATGGCCTGGTGCAGACCCTCGTTGTAGCGACGGCCCTTGAGCACACGACCGGTATGTTCGTCGACGATGAGGACTTCACCGTCGAGGATCACATAGTCTTTGTCCTTCTTGAAGAGTTCCTTCGCGCGGATCGCATTGTTGAGGAAGCTGATCAGCGGTGTGTTCTCTGCGTCGTAGAGATTGCCGATGCCCAGATAGTCTTCGACTCGTTCGATGCCGGGCTCGAGCACACCGACGGTGCGCTTCTTCTCATCGACTTCGTAGTCACGGTCGGTTTTGAGCCGTTTGACGACCTTGGCGAACTCTTCGTACCAGCGGTTGCCATCGCCTTCTGCCGGGCCGGAGATGATGAGCGGGGTACGAGCCTCATCGATGAGGATCGAGTCGACCTCGTCGACGATCGCGAATGCGTGCCCGCGCTGCACAAGTTCATCGGCAGACCAGGCCATGTTGTCGCGCAGGTAGTCGAAGCCGAATTCGTTGTTCGTACCGTAGGTGATGTCCGCGGCATACTGTTTGCGACGATTGTCTGAGGACATGTTGGCCTGAATGCAGCCGGTCTCCATCCCCAGGAACCGGAACACGCGGCCCATCAGCTCCGACTGATAGGTGGCCAGGTAGTCATTGACCGTGATGATGTGCACGGAACCGCCGGTGAGTGCATTGAGGTAGGCCGGCGCAGTCGCGACCAGCGTCTTGCCTTCACCGGTCTTCATCTCAGCGATGTTGCCCAGGTGCAGTGCCGCCCCGCCCATCAGCTGGACGTCGAAGTGGCGCATGCCCAGTGTGCGTCCCGCGGCCTCGCGGACGGCGGCGAAGGCTTCGGGAAGCAGCGAATCGAGGGTCTCCCCGTCCTGATAGCGCTTCTTGAAACGATCTGTTTCCTCCCGCAGCTCAGCATCTGACATCTCGCTGAACTCCTCGGACAGCGCGTTGATCGCATCCGTGTACTGGCGGAGCTTCTTCAGCGTGCGTCCCTCACCGGTGCGCAGAAGCTTCTCGAGGAAATTAGCCACTTTTCTCCTAATCGGCATGAATGCCTGACAACAACTCGAACGACTCTATATTCCCTAGCTTAATGGCAGGTGAGTACCGCTCATATCCACAGCCCCCAATCCGAGCCACTTCGCCATTTCACGCAGCTCCAGTGCCAGTTCCTCCTCGTGCTCTTCGCCCGGCTCCCACGTCACCTTCAGCGCCCGAAGCGTGTTGGCTGCCTGGTCCCGGTGCAGGTCGACTCGACCGACGAGACGTTCGCCGAGGAGGAACGGCAGCACGTAGTACCCGTGCACCCGGTCTTTGGCGGGAGTGTAGATCTCGATCCGGTAGTGGAAGCCGAAGAGCCATTCGATCCGCGGCCGGTAGAAGACGAGCGGGTCGAAGGGAGCCAGAAGCGCTCTGGCCGAGACGGAGCGAGGAGTCCTCGCCGTATGCCACTTCAGTGCCCGAGTCCCCTCAACGTCGACTTCGACGAGTTCACCGGAGGCCAGCAGCGACCTGATCGCCTCATCGGTGGCCGCGCGCGCCTGCCGGAAGTAGTCTGCCAGGCAGTCCGGGCGGGCGATGCCCAGCGCCCGGGCCGCAATCCGGGTCAGCTCGAGCACGTTGTTGGCAGTGCCTGAGATTCCGCGAGGTCGTTCGGCTTCGGGATCGAGGCCGACCTCAGGGCCGCCAGCGGGACCGTAGGAGAGTTCAGGCGCCGGCAGCTCCTGACTGACGTCGCGCGGCAGGGCGTAGACGCGTTCGAAGTGATCATTGCGGCCCGCGGCATTGATGATGCCACCGGCGAACAGCGCTTCGAGTGCCATCTTGACCTGGCTGGGGTTCCAACCCCAATGATCGCGGTTGCGTTCGGGGATCTCATGGTCGACGAGGTCCGCGACCCCTCGTGCAGTCTTCGGTCCCGACTCCAGCGCGTCGAGGACCGATCGCTGCAGTGCCCGGAAATCAGGGCCGTTGTCGGGATGCCGTTGGCCGTAGTCGTTGCGCCACCACTCGGCTCTGGTGCGTTCGAAATGACGGTAGGTCTCCGGCGGGACGAAGGCCGCTGCGTGGGCCCAGTATTCGACGCCCATGCGGGGTGCTGAGTAGAAGAGCCGGTCGAGGGTCTCACGCGGATACGGTCCGAGTCGCGAATAGTAGGGCAGATAGTGCGAACGCACCACGCGGGAGACCGAGTCGATCTGGGTCAGTCCCATCCTCGCGAACGTCGACTTCAAGTGCCGAGCAGTCACCTGAGCCGGGCGCTGCCTGTCAAGGCCGGTCGCAGCGATCGCCGTCCTGCGTGCTGCCGACAGTGTCATCTTCTGCATGGACCCACAGTAGATCACCGCACTGACACAGCTCGGTGATCCGTCCATCCGGCTGAGAAGGATCAGCCGTTCGGCCGAAGCCGGATCCGTCCCAGGCCGGAAGGATCGTCACTGTCACCGCAACTGCCCACAGAAGGAACAAACACCCACCATGAAGAAAGCCCTCATCGCACTCGCCTCGGCGCTCTGCCTCATCGCCGCCTCCATCGGCGCACTCTTCGTCTGGGAACACCAGTCGAAGCTCGCCCTCGAAGCACAGGTTGAGGGCTTCCTCGACGCCTGCGGGACCGACGCCACAGCGATCGATGTCCATGGCAGGCCCTATATCCTCCACGCCATGCGCGACTCCGCCGACCTCAGCTATGTCGATCTCAGGCTGCAGGCCGGAACGAACAAGGACCAGCTGCTCGTCCACCAGCTCAGTCAGGGTCGCGCGGACCGCCTGTCACGGTTTGTCACCTTCGACCACCCGGACGGTGATGTCGATCCGATCGAACGGCCTGACGGGTCGTTCACAGAGGCCGCGATGATCAACGGTTCCAAGGTCATCTTCTCCGCCGACTCTGCCGACGACCGACTGCAGCTGTTCGCCGATGATCACCGCGCCGGTCAGATCGAGTTGGATCAGGACGTCACGGTCAAGGGTTCTGCGGTCACGGACTCCGGCGTCGTCGTCGAACTCGAATACGCCTCCCCCGACTGCCGCGCTGCAGGATGAGCCGCAGGGTGAGCACCGGGCCTGACTAGACTGGGAAGCGATGAAGACTGTGATCACGTGGCTGTGGCTTCTTCCCCTGCCCCTGACGTTCCTGCTCGAACTGCTCACCGGTTCGGGCTGGCCGCTCGTCATCGCCAACCTGTTCGCGTTGGCCACGGTTCTGCCCATCCTGGTACTCACCCAGTCCCGCTCCACCGAGGGCCGGGTCCCGCCCCTCGGTCTGCTGTCTCTGGCCGCCCTCCTCCTGCTCCTCGCCCTCGTCCCTGTCGCCTTCGCATCAACTCTGAGCCTGACCGTGATGTGGCTGAGTCTGGTGACGGTGGTGATGCTCGCTCGATGGTTCGCCACCCGCACACAGCTGCTGCTGCTCATCCTGCTGTCCGTTGGCAATGTCATCGAACCCGGCCTGATGGGCTGGGGCGACGGGCTCACCTTCGCCTTCGGTGCCTCCACCGTGATCGTGGTCAGCCTGTCCCTGGGCCTGCTTCTGCGCATGATCGATCGTTCTCTCATCGAACGCCATGCCACCGCCGCCGAGGCGGAACGACGTCGAATGGCCACCGAACTCCACGATCTGGTCGCCCACGAGGTGACCGGTATCGTCGTCCTCTCCCAAGCGGCGGCCCGCAGTGAGGATCCCCGAATCCTCAAGACCGCTCTGGGCAAGATCGAGGAGTCCGGGACACGAGCACTGGATGAGATCCGGTCATTGGTCTCAAACACCGCGACCGACTCGATCGACTCCGGCCCCCGAGCTCCCGTCGCCTCCAACATCCAGGCCCTCCTCGACCGGGCCAAGGGCTTTGCCGGTGCCCAGGACCTGAGCATCGACATCGACGGCACCGACACCGAGGCGGTGCCCTCCGCCATCTGGCCCGTGCTCGACCGTGTGCTCTCCGAAGCGCTGACAAACATCCGTCGGCATGCGGGAGCCGAGGTGCCGATCATGGTCCGCGTCTTCACCACAGCCTCGGCGAGGCCCGGGGACCGCTCCGGTCATGACATCGTCCTCACTGTGGGCAATGGTCCCGGTTCCGGAGGGATCGGTTCCGGCAGCGGCACCGGCCTGCGCGGTCTGGCCGCACGGGTCGACCACCTCGGCGGGGATCTGTTCGCCGGGCCCAGCCAGGACGGGGGTTGGGTGCTCGAGACTCGGATACCCTTGACCTCGAGAGTTCAGGGATGAGTCCGACACGAGGCGACGGAGGACGAACGTGATTTCAGTGGCGCTGGTCGACGATCAGGAAATGGTGCGGATGGGATTCTCACTCATCCTCGACGCGGATGAGTCGATCACGGTGGTCGGGCAGGCCTCTGACGGGGTCGATGCCATCGAGCTGGCCAAGCGCGAACGTCCCGACGTCATCCTCCTCGACATCCGCATGCCCACGCTCGACGGTCTTGCGGCACTGCCGCGCCTGACACCGATCTCCAAGGTCATCATGGTCACGACCTTCGACGATGACGACTACGTCGACGCAGCTCTGAAAGGCGGTGCCAGCGGATTCCTCCTCAAGGACGCCGGGCCCGACCTGCTGTTGGCCGCAGTCAAAGCTGCCGCGAACGGTGACGCCCTGATCTCACCGTCACTGACCTTGGATCTGCTCAGCCGCCGCTCCCAGAAGGGCAGAACCGGTGAGAACCGTGTTGCCGGGCTCAGCGAGCGGGAGAACGATGTCGCTCGCCTTGTGGCGCGGGGACGGACCAATCAGGAGATCTGTGCCGAGCTCTACATCTCGTTGGGCACCGTGAAGAGCCACCTGGGCAATATTCAGACTCGTCTCGCGGCCCGCAATCGGGTCGAAATCGCCGCTCGGATGTGGGAGTCGGGCGTGATGAATCGGCCGAACGGCTGACCCCTGCTCACACTTCCGGCCATTGTGCCGATGCGGGCCGCTCCGGGCCTCGACCAGGATGGAAGTCATGAGTTCAGATACCAGCGACCAACCATCGTCCGCGCCCACATCCGCCGTCACCGACGCCGACGCCGGCACCGCCATCGACGTCGGCGCCCCTGCCACCGCCACGCACCGTCCTGCAGGCAGGGCCCGAATTGCGACTCTCGACGTACTGCGCGGACTCGCCCTGTGCGGGATCATGATCGTCAATCTCCCGCCGATCTTCGGTCTCGGCGCTCTCGACGAATCCGGCGCAGTCGAGAGCATCCGCGCTGTCGAGCAGGACTTCGTACAGAACCGGTTCTTCCCGATCTTCTCCATCCTCTTCGGCGTCGGCTTCGGCATCATGTGGAACTCCGCCACAGCCCGCAGCCCCCGACCCAGGCTGGCGCTGCTGCGCCGATTCCTGTTCCTCGGACTTCTCGGTGCCGGCCACATGGTCCTGCAGCCCGGTGAAGCCCTGCTGCCGTATGCGATCGCGGCGATCGTCATACTGCTTCCCTCGACCTGGATACCCGCCCGGGCTCTCGCCGTGTCGACCTCTGTCGGCGGAGCGCTGCTCCTGGCCGCAGGCGTGTGGTCCGGTGGAGGACTCGTCATCATCCCGGGCCTGTTCTTACTGGGATTTTCCATCGGGTACACCGACATGGTCCGCAGTGCACTGCGTCATCCGGTTCGGCTCGCCCTGATCGGTGCGCTGAGCGCGAGCATCTCCGTCCTCGGCTTCCTCCTCACCGACTTCTACACCCGCCAACTGCACCTGTGGATTACGGCCGGACTGGGCATCACCATGGCCCTGGGCCTCGTCGTCATCGTCATGCTCCTCATGCTCACCCCGGCCGAGGCGCTTCTGCGGCCGCTCTTCGCACCGCTGGGTCGCATGGCGCTGAGCAACTACATCGGAGCCACACTGCTCATCCTCGCCGTCAAGGCTGTTGAACCCGACCTGGCTCAATTCGATGACCATGGCGGATATCTGGCAGGCGTGCTCGTCTGCGTCGGCATCATGGTCATCCAGATCCTCGTCTCGGCGCTGTGGCTGCGCTTTGTCGGACAGGGACCGCTGGAGAAGCTCTGGCGCCTTGTCACCTGGGGCCGCGAGGGTGTTCGAGCCTGAGACCGGATTCGACCGCAGACGCAGATCGCCGAGGTGGGGATTCCCACCTCGGCGATCGTGCTGTTCGAGTGTCCAGGTCAGCACTGCTCAGTTCAGGTCAGTCGGCGACGCCCTGCAGTTCGTGATCGAGAGTGATCACACCGTAGCTCCACCCCTTGCGACGGTAGACGACGGACGGTTTGCTCGAATCCTCGTCGATGAACAGATAGAAGTCGTGTCCGACGAGCTCCATGCGGTTGAGCGCCTCTTCGATGCCGATGGGAGCGCCGTTGAATGTCTTCTCACGCAGAACCACGGGTGAGTCGCCTTCGGCCTTGATGCGGCCGTTGGTCTGATCGTTGTTCGCGGATTCGTTCGCGTCGATCGCCTGACCCTCGTCGGGAACCAGAGACTCGGCGACGGGCATCTTAGCCAGGGCCTCGGCTGTGGATTCCTTTCGGTGGTGACCGGCTCGAGGAACCTTGTTGCGGTCTCTGGCGCGCCGTAATCGCTCGACGAGCTTCGCCCAAGCCAGATCCAATGCTGCATATTTGTCGCTCGCCATGGCCTCCGCACGGATGGCCGGGCCCTTCGCAACGACCGTGAGCTCTACTCGCTCGCTCGTCTCCGGCTGACGGGAGTTCTTCTCATGAGCGACGTGTACCTCGACTCGTTGAGCTCGGGGGGCAAGCTGCTCGACCTTCGCGATCTTGTCCTCAATGTGGGCGCGAAAGCTGTCGGAGATGGTCAGTTGACGTCCGTTGACAACAATGTCCATGATGCGTCCTTAGCGACTCGTTCTTCGGATTCATCCGATCCCATTCCCTTGGATGGGTATCCCCCGTTATACAGTAAAGGGAGAGACAAATCGAGTGCCCCCGCGGCCGAGACCGAGAACGGCTCCTGCAGCGGGTCTGATCTGCACCGATGCTAATACCCTTGCGCTTTCTGCCAGAGTTGCTCCGGTCGTCGCGAAGTCATCGACGAGAAGATCGATACCGGATTCCAGCGCGGTCTCGCCGCCCTCTCCAGACAACATCGAAGGCAGAATCGCCGGGTTGAGATACTGCGACTTCGCCACGTTGCGCTCCCTGGCGTGGGCTCCCAAACCGACCTGATCGTGATGGCGTCTGGTGAGAAGGACGTCGACCACCTCCAACGACAGTTCGGGCACGAGTTCTCCCGCACGGCGAGCCAGGACAGCGGTGTGGGAACCGCCTCGGCGTCTCCGTGCCCGCGGGGAGCTCGGCGCGGGAAAGAGTCTGACCCGACCTCCCGGATGATGAGCCAACTCCAAGGCTGCTGTGACGGAACGCGCAAGCGCCAGGGCAAGAGGGTCGAGAATGTCGCGGCGGCCGTTGTCTTTGAAGCTGACCACCATATGAGAAATCTGCGAGCTGTATTCTGAGACTCCCACGACGGGAATCTGACCGTATCTCGGTTCCATGGCACGCGGGATGCCGCCGAGCAGACTCAGGCAGGCCGTGCACAGGGAAACATCCTCCCGCCCGCAGCCGGCACACCGGCGGGGCAGGAAGAGTTCGCCGAATTCGGTCAGCAGTCCCATGGGAGAAATCTACTATGCCGCGTCTGCAGGCGGCTCCGCTGTCTCCGACTCTCCGAAGCCTCAGCCCGGGTAAGAGGGGTATTTCGCCGAGATGTCGATGAGCTTCTGCCAGGCATTGGAATTGTAGGAGTAGATCTCTCCCGATGAGCTCGTCACGAGGATCGAACGACCATCCTCACCGGAGGCGATCCGACTGCCGTCGGGGACCTCTCCCAGCTGTGCAGGAGGCCCGGTGACGCCGATGCGGAACGGCTGGACTCGTTCGCCCTCCGCTGCAGCCAACGCGACCAGCGAGGTCGATCCGGCCCAGGAGATGTCCTTGATCTCGTCGAAGTTCGACCCGACCTCGATCGGAGAGTCAGACACGGCACTGGACGGATTTCCCGCCTTGTCACGCGGAATGCCGACGACGTCTATGCGTGAGGGCTCTCCCTTGTGCCTGCTCAGCAGCGCAATCCGAGTACCATCGCGGGAGACTTCCAGATCGATGAGGTCTCGACCGGACAGGATGTCCGTGGCGATCGTGTACTCCGTGCTGTCTTCGCCGATGGCTGTGAGCTTGCCCTTGTTGTCGCGTTCCCCGGTCCAGACCGTGTTGAACCGATCGATGCTCGGGCGTACGAGCCTCTTACCTTTGAGGATCGGAGTCGCATCAACGGTGTCGGCCTTGAGGCGCATCAGCTCCTTCCCGGAGTTCTGCAGGTAGACGTAGAGCGAATCGTCGAACGAGACCGCTGGGTCGCTGGCCTTGGCCTTTGACAGGTCCGGACTGTTCTCGACCTTCGCCACGGTCGTGCCCGAGATGCGTGAGAGCCGGTTTTTGGCCAGCACCACCGGGGGCCCGTCGACCTGGACCGAGGAGTCGGTCTTCGGCTGCAGGCTCTCCGACACGACCTGTCCGCCGATGGTCAGTTCGATGCTCGAAATTGAGGGGATGACCTTGAGCGTCGATGCGATCTGCTGTCGGATCATTCCCTTCTCCTTGTCCGTCGGCGCGTCCCCCTGGTTGCTCAGGGCGATGTGCGCGACGCCGTTTTCGATGGTCACCACGTTCGTATCGCTGAGTTTCGCTCCGTCTGGTATTGACGTCACGACCGCGCCCGAGAGATAGGAGGCCGGGCCGCTGAGAAGTTCGTTGATGAGAGCTGTCGGCGTCGACGAGGAGCGAAGGAACCAGCGGGAGTCGGGAACCAGGTAGGAGTAGTCGGAGGTGAAGAACTGCAGAGAGTAGTTGAGGAAGATCGTCTGGAACTCTGTCTGGGAGACCAGCAGACCGTCGGGCGCCGAGGCGATGCGCCATTCACCGTTCTCCTGCCGCAGGGAGAACTCCAGATTCGACTGGGTACCCGGTTTGGTGGAATTGAAGATTCCCGACGAGTTCACGAGTCCGACGACCGGCACAGATAGCGTCAGCGTCTTCTGGTCGGAGGTGACTTCGGCGTTGATCGAATCCAGATCGGTTTCATTGGGCAGCAGCGACACCGATTCCTGTGGGTTCCACTCCTGTGCCTCGGCCTCGGTGAGGAAGGACTTGGCGACGGAGAAGTTGTTTCCGGTTCCCGCGCCGGCAGAGAGAAAGCCGCGGACGATCTCACCGACGCTGTCGCCGGGTTCGGGTCCGTCTGGGATCCGAGCGCTGCTGGCACCCGGGTCACCGGATCCTGCCTCGATGTGTCCCACGGGCGAACTGCTCGGAATCGAGGAGCAGGCCCCCAGCGCCAGGCTGGCCAACACAGCGAGGATGAGCATCTGCAGACCCTTTTTACCTCGGGATGTCGTCATGACTGCGATCCTCCTTTAGGTGCTGTATCCGGGGGCCAAACGGTGTCCATGTCGATCTCAAAGTCAGCGTTGCCGCCGACTGGGTGCGCGGTGTCTGTGTCAGTATCGGTGTCTGTGTCAGAATCGGCGCCTGTGTCGGTATCGGCGCCTGTGTCGCTGCCGTGCTCGGTAACTTCGTCAGCATCGGTGTCTGCGTCGCCAGGGTGCTCGGTGGCATCGTCGGTATCGGTGGCATCGTCGGCAGCAGTGCCTGCGTCTGCGTGGTCGAGTTCGTCGTCTGCGGGTTCGGAATTCTTGGAACTGTCCTCGGCGCCCGAATCCTCAGCGTCGTCATCGATGATGGCAGCGTGACCGCGGACAACCTCGGGCACATCAACATACCCTTCGTGGGTGGGAGGAGTCTGACCGGTCTCGACCACGATGGGAATGGATCCGGTCTGGATCCGCACGGAACCGTCCGAGGACAGCGGGCCGGCCACAAGGGCTGCACCCTGGATCTGGGCATCCCGAGGCGGCAGAGGCAGAGGCGAGGAGGTGATCTCCTGGTCGGGACGGCGCGGGATCGTCAGGCGGAAGCATGAGCCTTCTTCAGGTTTGCCCCAGACCTGCAGCCAACCATTGTGCAGGTGGGCGTCCTCGAGCGAGATCGCCAGTCCCAGACCAGATCCGCCCAAGGTGCGTTTGCGGGCGGGATCCGCACGCCAGAAGCGGTCGAAGACGTGCTCGACCTGTTCGTCGTTCATTCCCACTCCGTGGTCGCGGACACTCACGGCCACCGCCTCGGCGTTGGAGGCGACATAGATGTCGATCGGGTTCGACTCCCCGTGCTCGATCGCGTTGACGATGAGGTTGCGCACGATCCGGGTGATGCGGACCCGGTCGACTTCGGCCATCACCGGCGATGACGGGGCATGGACGACGATGTTCGTGTGCATCTGATCGGCCACCATCGACACTGTCTCGATGATCGAGGTGACGATGGCTCCGATGTCGACCGGCTTGGCCACCAAGGCAGCGGCACCGGCATCATAACGGGAGATCTCAAGCAGGTCCGAGAGGAGATTGTCGAATCTCTCGGCCTGCGAATTCAGCAGCTCAGCGCTGCGGGCAGTGACGGGATCGAGGTCATCACGGGAATCGTAGATGAGGTCCGCCGCAGCCCGAATGGTGGTCAGGGGTGTGCGCAGCTCGTGGGAGACGTCAGAGACGAACTGTCGCTGCAGCACCGACAGTCGCTCCATCTGCTGGATCTGGTGCTGAAGGGTGTCTGCCATGTCATTGAAGGACTCCCCCAGCACCGCGATTTCGTCATTGCCGTGGACGGGCATGCGTTCGTCAAGGTCACCATCGGCGATCAGACGTGCCACCTCGGCGCCGGTGCGCACCGGCGTGACGACGAGTCGGGTGACGATCCACGCCACAGCACCCACGAGGACGACGAGAACGAGGGCAGCGACGAGCATCGACCTCTGGACGAAGTCGAGGGTGTCCTGCTGCTCGGACAGGTCGCCCAGATAGTAGAGCTGGAATTGACCGGCACCGGGGATCTGGAGCTCCTGGGAGATCAGGAGCCCGGGTCCTGACCCGTCGGGAAGCGCCACCGACTGGTAGAGCATGTCGTCGGTCGGGGCCTTGCCGATGGCGTCCTGGAGCTCATCGGTGATGGGAACTTCGGTTGCCGCACCGTCGGAATCTGTCGACCCGGCACTGATCGTGGAGAACGAGGAGTTCGGATCGCTGGGCTCCAAAGTCAGCGAATACACGGATCCGGTCGACCGGTTGTAGATCGACGACAGCTGAGAGCTCAGATTCTCCTGTGTTACGGCCTGTCCGTCGACGGGGGCGAGGCTGCGCAGCTCGGAGACGATGGTCCCGGCCTGGGACGACAGGGACTGGAGCCGAGTGTCGAAGAGGCCACGCGAAATCTGCTGTGACATGTACGTCCCCACTCCGAAGATGGCCACGGAGGTGAGGACGATGGTGAGGACGACGATCCGCAGCTGCAGGGAATGACTGAACGAACGGAGGAGGAACTTCCAGAACGTCCGGATCGCCGAGGCTGCGGTGCGGATTGCTCCACCCACAGCCGAGGAGCGACTCACGCCGCTCTGCCTGCCTTATATCCGACGCCGCGAACGGTGACGATGATGTCTGGCTTCTCCGGGTCGCGTTCGATCTTCGAGCGCAGACGCTGCACGTGCACGTTCACGAGGCGCGTGTCCGCAGCGTGCCGGTAGCCCCACACTTCCTCGAGCAGGGTCTCACGGGAGAAGACCTGCCATGGCTTGCGGGCCAGGGCCACCAGCAGATCGAACTCGAGCGGAGTCAGTGAGATCGGGGAACCGCCCTTGGTCACGGTATGACCGGCAACGTCGACGACGACATCGCCGACGGTGAGCAGCTCCGGCGCCTGCGGTTCGGAGATCCTCAGGCGGGCTCGCACCCTGGCAATGAGCTCCTTGGGTTTGAAGGGTTTGGGAACGTAGTCGTCGGCACCGGATTCCAGGCCGAGGACGACGTCCACGGTGTCCGATTTCGCCGTGAGCATGATGATCGGCACCGAGGAGATCTCGCGGATCTCTCGGCAGACCTCGAGTCCGTCCTTTCCGGGCAGCATGAGGTCGAGGAGGACGAGGTCCGGATTCACCTTCTCGAATTCTCCGAAGGCCTGATCGCCGGTAGCGCAGAAAAAGGGCTCGAAGCCTTCACTTTTGAGCACAATTCCGATCATTTCGGCCAAAGCCGTGTCATCATCAACTACGAGGATACGAGCGTTCATCTGTCCATTGTCGCTTATGAGCGTCCAATCTTTCGACCTCGACACCCCCACCCGTGAACGCAGACGTTGTGAACTCGACTTCAGGGGGCGATTCGACTCGGCGGCGGACTGCGAAACATGGCAGGATTGCTTGGTGATGGGACGATCGAATGCGTGGACCTCAGAGGTCGATTGGCAGACCGGTCAGTGGCAACGACGAGGTCAGGGCCCGACGCATCACGAATGGCACCCGCCTTCCCCGCGTGGAGTCCTGGCCAAACGACCGCTGACGTTCTTCGAGGTGCTCGATTCCGGTTTCCGGCTTCTGCGCTTCGTCCCCGGCCTCACCATCGGTGCGGCCCTCATCGTGTTCACACTCTGGACTCTCATCCTCACTGCCGTCGGAACCTTCGTCGTCCTTGAGTTCCTGCCCGTCCTCAACGACCTCGTCAGCAATGACGATGCGATGTCCGGGTTCTTCCTGCTCGCGCAGATGGGATCGTTCGCGATCAGCCTGCTCAGCCTCGGCGTCGCTCATTTCCTTGCCGGACTGGCCGCAGCTGGTGCCGAGAGCTCGTTCGGGGCACGCAAGACCACGCTGACGCAGTCGTGGATGTCTCTGCGCGGGCGCCGGTGGTCACTGCTTCTCGCCGCAGCGCTCCTGGGCGCGATCAATCTGGGTCTGCTCATACTGCTCGGGCTGCCATCTCTTCTGTTCGCGATGGTCGACAACACGGTCCTCGCAATCGTCACCGCTTTCATCGCCTTGGGACTCTGGCTCTGCGCCCTGGTCTGGCTCAATCTGCGATTCGCCTTCACCGGCTCCGCGATCTCCGTCGAAAGGTTGGGTGTGCGTGCCGGGCTGAGACGCTCCTGGAGCCTGACCGGCACAGGCTTCTGGCGCACCTTCGGACAGCTGGGTCTCGGCTACTTCCTGTCCAACCAACTGGTTCAGCTCGTCATCACGCCCCTCGTCACTGTCGTCACCGTGATCGCCACGATCGCCATCGGCACCGCTGCTGCCGCCTCCATGTCGATGACGATCATCCTCGCCATCGCGGGAGCGATTCTTCTGCTCTTGACGACCGTGTCCTCGGCAATTCTCTTCGCCTACTTCTCGTGCCTGGTCTGCGTCTGCTACTTCGACCAGCGCATGCGGTCCGAAGGCTTCGACCTGGTCCTCATCCGTCGTGAGGAGGGCACAGAATGAGCCTGCAGAGCAATTCGGTCATCGACCGTGACACCGGCCGCGAGTGGGTCGAACACGAACTGTCGAAGTCGGAGTACTCCGACACCGACCTCACCCCTCTGGAACAGCTCGGTCAATGGCTGAACAACATCTGGAACTCGATCGTCTCCGGAGCGCTGCAGGGTAACTCTCCCTGGCTGATCCTCATCGTCGTCGTGGCTCTGGCGGCCATCGTCGGTCTCATCATCTGGCGGGTGCGTCGGGTCGGGCTGCGGAAGACGACTCTCCCATTGTCGGCGTTCGACCCCGTCGTCGCCTCACCTGAGCCCGGTCCCTGGAGGGACAGCGCGCGTGCCGCCGCGCAGCGCGGCGATATGAGGCCCGCAGTCATCGACTCCGCACGTGCCATCTTCGCCGTGCTCTCGCAGAAGCACATCGTCACGCTCGATTCGGCGTCGACGGCCAGCGAGCTCAGCCGTACGGCCGGAGGCGAACTGCCCGAGCACCGACTTGAGCTGGCCCGGGTTGCCGAGGTCTTCAACGACCTCCTCTTCGGCGAGGACTCGGCCCGGACCTCAGCCGCTTCTCTGCATGCGACCTACAGCGAGTTCCTTGCACTCGATGAGGACCTGAGCGCCTTGAGTCCCCGACAGCGATCGGCGGTGACATCATGAGTGCCCTCATCGACGTCGCCACCAGAGGCACACGGTCGAGTGCGGCGGTGCCGCTGACGGCTCGGCTGAGATCGGCTGGAGTGTGGATCGTCGCGGCCGTCGCCATCCTCATCACCGTGATCGCGACGATGCTGATGACGTCCGATCGTGGCTCCGAGGCACCGCTGCACTATGACTCCACGGCTCGAGAGGGCACGAAGGCCATGGTCGAGACGCTGCGCGACCATGGGGTCGATGTCACCACCACCGAGGATTTCGACACGGCCCATGAAGCCTCAGGCCAGCCCGGCACGACGCTCCTGATTCCGACGAAGGCCGATCTGCTTTCCCAGGGCGACATCGACGGCTTCCGGTCCCAACTCGCCGCCAATGACAACCGGCTGACCCTCATCGATCCCGGCTACTCGGTTCAGGACTTCACCGACCGCATCACGGTCGATGACAGCCTCAGCCCCCTGGCGACACCAGATGAGACCTCACAGCCTGACTGTGAGGTCCCGGCCGCTCAGGCTGCCGGTGCCGTGGAGACCGGTGATGAGCAGTATGCCGAAGCCCGGAAGGGTATTCAGGGGCTGAGCACCTGCTATCCGTTCGCCGGCCCCGGCGTCACTCAGATCGACGGCGGTGAGGTCACCCCCGGGTCGGCACACGGGCAGCTCATCGTCGATGAGGGCGGCGAAGGCAAGGGCGATTTCCCCGTCACCGTCCTCGGCAATTCCGACTGGGTGACCAATGCCGGCATCGATGAGGAGGGTCATGCCTCGCTGGTGCTCTCCCAGCTGTCACAGACCGACCGTCTTGTCGTCTACTACCCCACCGATTCCGGTGAGTTCGAGTCGGCTCCGTCGACACTGGACTATGTGCCCAGCTGGTTCATCGCCGGGGCCCTGTGGCTGGCTCCATGTGTGCTGATCCTGCTGCTCATCCTCGGCCGCAGGTTCGGCCCTCTGGCCGTCGAACGGCTCCCGGTCATCGTTCCCGCAGTGGAGACGGTGCACGGGCGGGCTGCTCTGGCTGCTCGCAGCCATGACCGGACCGGGGCTCTGCACACTCTGCGCATGGGTGCCCTGCTGCGCATCGCGAAACGGTTGGCGCTGGGTCCTGAGGCCGGCCGCCACGACATCATCGTCGGCATCGTGAACGCGACCGGCCGCGACCCGGCCCAGGTCGAATCGGTCTTCTCCTCCGCGGTGCCCCGCACCGACTCAGATCTGGCGAACATCATCCATCTGCTCACTCTCATCGAAAGCGAGATCTCATGACACAGGCTCCAGGCGAGAACTCCGCCCAGCAGCAGAACCCGGCACAGCCAGCGCAGCCCCAGCCAGCGGCGCAGGCTCAGCAGCAGCAAGCCTCACAGCCGCAGCAGACCCAGCCGACTCAGGAGCGCGATCCCCTGCGAGACTCGTTCATCGATGTGCGCACGCAGATCGCCAAGGCCGTCGTAGGCCAGGACGAAGCGGTCACCGGTATGCTCATCGCCCTGCTGTGCCAGGGCCACGTGCTGCTCGAAGGTGTGCCCGGTGTCGCCAAGACATTGCTGGTGCGCAGCTTCGCCACCTCGGTCAGCCTCGACAACACCCGCATCCAGTTCACGCCCGACCTCATGCCCAGCGATGTCACCGGTTCTCTTGTCTACGACGCATCCGTGTCGAACTTCGAATTCCGGCCCGGCCCGGTGTTCACGAACATCCTCATCGCCGATGAGATCAACCGCACGCCACCCAAGACGCAGTCGGCTCTGCTCGAGGCCATGGAGGAACACCAGGTCTCGGTCGGCGGCGGGTCCCGTGCACTGCCCGAACCCTTCATGGTCGCAGCAACCCAGAACCCGCTGGAATACGAGGGCACCTATCCCCTGCCCGAAGCGCAGCTCGACCGGTTCCTGTTCAAACTCGTACTCGGACTGCCCGAACGTGACTTGGAATTCGAGATCCTCGACCGTCACGCGCGCGGCTTCGACGCCTCCCACCTCGCCGAGGCGGGACTGACTCCCGTCGTCGATTCGGCCATGATCGCCCAGGCTCGGGAGCGAATCGCCGAGATCTACATCGCTCCGCAGGTCATCACCTATATCGTCGATCTGGCCCGAGCGACTCGACAGGCACCATCACTGGCCCTGGGTGTCTCTCCCCGCGGTGCCACGCGGATGCTCGGTGCCGCACGCGCCTATGCCTGGCTGTCGGGCCGCGGCTACGTCACCCCCGATGACGTCAAGGCCCTGGCGCACATGACCCTGGGTCACCGTGTGATCCTGCGTCCCGAGGCGCAGATGGACGGACTCAACGTCGATCAGGTCCTCAACTCGATCATCGCGACCACCGAAGTCCCCCGCTGAATGACCACACGACTGCTCCTGCTGGCCCTGTTCGGGCTCGTCCCCGTCATGCTCGTGCCGGGGTGGACGAGTGCATTGATCGTATTCGGCATCATCGTCATCGTCGCGCTGCTCGACTTCTTCCTCGTTCCCCCGCCGAGGCTGGTCTCCCTCCAGCGCACCCCCGGACCCATGGTCCGGCTGGGTGACCCCACCCACTGCACCCTCACCTTGGTCAACGACTCCCCCAGACGCCTGCGCATCGCGGTCCGTGATGCGTGGTCACCGAGTGCCGGGGCGACGAGCACCCGCTCAGCATTCGACTTACCTCCAGGCGAGAACTCACAGGTGGTGACACAGCTTCTGCCCGTGCGTCGCGGCGCACTGCACGCAGACAAGGTCACCATCCGCTCTCGCAGCGTCCTCGGTTTCATCGCCCGGCAGAAGAGCTTCGATGTGCCGGCGATCGTGCGGGTCCTGCCTCCGTTCATCTCTCGCCGTGAACTGCCCTCGAAGACGCAGAAGCTGCGTGAACTCGACGGGCGTTCTGCCGTGATGATCCGCGGCATGGGCACGGAGTTCGATTCGCTGCGCGACTACGTCGACGGTGATGATGTGCGCTCAATCGATTGGCGCGCCAGTGCCCGCTCCCAGGACCTGGTCGTCAAGACCTGGCGACCCGAGCGTGACCGCAGGGTCGTCATCGTCGTCGATTCCTCTCGGCTGGCTGCGCGACGGTGCGGAGATGGCACGATCTTCGATGCCGCCCTGGAGTCTGCTCTGCTGCTGACAGCTCTGGCCTCGGGAGCAGGTGACCGCGTCGATGTCGTCGTCGCCGATGCACGCATCCGCGCAATCGCTTCGAGCCATCGGTCGAAGGACCCGGTCCATGACCTGTCGGTGGCGCTGACCACGGTCCATCCGGAACTCTACGATGCCGACTGGGAGCAGATCTCGACGACGGTTCTGGCCACCTCACGCCAGCATGCCCTCGTCGTCCTCGTCACCGCTTTGGATGAGGGCAGCGTCGCCGATGAGATCCTGCCCGTTCTGCCGACGTTGTTGGCCCGTCACCGGATCGTGCTGGCCTCGGTGGAGGATCCAGCCTTGGGTGAGCTGGCGGCCAAGCGTGAGAGTATCGATGAGATATTCACAGCCGCCGCTGCGGAATCGGCGCTGCTGACGTCGAAGTCACTGCAGGCTCGTCTGCGCGGAGCCGGTGTCCAGTCCGTCGAAGCCGGTCCCGATGACCTGCCCGGTGCGCTGGCTGACCTCTACATCAATCTCAAGGCCACCGGGAAGCTGTAGGCGCTTCACAGACCGGTGAAGCCCCGACCAGCCGGTGATGAGGATCGCTACCGGTCGGTGGCGCGGATTGAGTAGCCCGCCTGATGCTCGTCGAGGTCGGCACTGAGCCCGGCCGTGGCGGCACGCTTGCCGAAGTACCAGGCGTAGGCGATGACCAGCGCGGTGTAGGCCACGCCTATGGCGATCTTCAGCGCCGGTGGAATCGGGTTCGGGGTGATGAACCCTTCGATGAGTCCCGAGATGAACAGCATGATGACCAGACCACCGGCGACGGTCAGCAGCGACCTGGCCTCCGAGGCGAGCTTATTCCGCCGCAGCTGAGGCCCCGGCACTACCCAGGCGAAGAACAGTCTCAGTCCTGCCGCAGCGGCAAGGATGATGCAGCTGATCTCGGGGATTCCGTGCGGGAGGATGTACAGGAAGAAGTCGGAACCGCGGTCGAACTCGAACATCATCGCACCGGAGAAGCCGACGTTGACTGCGTTGGAGAACAGCCCAGAGACGACGAAGACTCCGGTGATGCCCAAGAGCACGAACTGCACGGCGATCCACGCGTTGTTCGTCCACACCCCTACGGCGAAGAAGCCGTTCGGGTTCTCTTTGTAGTAATCGACGAAATCATGTTCGGCGAACTGTTTGCGGAAGGCGTGGTCGCCGAAGGTCTCGAGGACCTCCGGGTGCATGCCAGCCCAGATCCCGGCCAAGCTCGCCACCGCCAGGAAGCACACGGCGACGATGAGGAAGTCCCACCTCAGCCGGTAGATCGAAAGCGGCAGACTGATGATGAAGAAGCGAGAGAGACCGCTCAGCCCGCCGGCGGGAACTGCCGAGAGATGGTTGCGTGAGCGGTGGACTATCGCCGACAGCCGCGCAGCCTCCAAAGAGTCAGGGGCCACCGTCATGATCCGCGACAGATCCTTCGAGGCGTCTCGATAGAGGTCGAGGAATCTGCGGGTCTGGGCCGGACTCAGCGTATTCTTCTTCGCCAGCATGGACAGTTCTCGCCACTCGTCGCCGTGCAGTTCGGCCAGCAGGTTCGGGTCCATGGTTCAACCCTATCGGAGAGTCCTCCCGACCAGAATCGGTGTCCCAGGCGATCCACCATGAAGTGGCGATGCGAATTATGACAGGATGGATTCGTGAGTACTTTGGTGACGGGTGAAGCCGTCGAGCTGAGCATCCAGCCCGCGGCCCTGGCGGCGCGCGCATTGAGCTGCCTCATCGACTACATCGTCTACTCGATCGTCAACATCGGTCTCATCATCGCCATGTTCTGGTTCCTGCTTCAGGTCCTCGACGTCAATGAACTCCTGCTGACATCGGTCATGACCATCATGAGCATCTCCGTGTTCGTGCTCCTTCCGATGATCATCGAAGTCCTCACCCACGGCCGCTCGATCGGCAAGCTCGCCCTCGGCCTGCGCGTCGTCCGCGATGACGGTGGAGCCGTGCGAGCCAGGCATTCCTTCATCCGCGCCATTCTCTGGCCCTTCGAGATCCTCTCGAGCGGTGGCGGCCTGGCTGCCCTCTCCGGGCTGGTCTCGCCGCAGTCCAAGCGCCTCGGCGACTATATGGCGGGGACGATGGCCGTCAGTGAACGCACCGCCCCACCCCAACCGGTCCGCACGCATGTCTCACCGCACCTGCAGAATTGGCTGGCGGAGACCGACATCGCCACACTGCCTGCCGGACTGCACCGACGGGTGGTGCAGTTCCTGTCGACGGCGGAGAACCTGGGCCGCGAATCGCGGTGGGAGCGGGCGAAGGAGCTTGCCACCGAACTCAATCCCTATGTCGCACCGGCACCGCCGGAGGGGACGATGCCCGAACAGTTCCTGTCGGCGGTCATCCACCGGCAACGGTCCGCAGAATTCGCGAAACAGCAGCGCCGCAGCGAACAGTCCAAAGCCTTCCGCGCAGGAGTCAACACCCTCCCACACGGCCTGAGCCTGCAGAACCGCTAGGGTTCCACAGGCTCAGGTTCGACTCAGCACCACTTCGACTGGCACCTCATCAGTGGCTCAGTACCGGTAGTGCTCGGGCTTGTAGGGTCCGGCGACGTCGACTCCGATGTATTCGGCCTGCTCCTTCGACAGTTCGGACAGATTCGCTCCGAGAGCAGGCAGGTGGAGGCGAGCAACCTTCTCGTCGAGTTCCTTCGCCAGCCTGTGCACATCGTTGTCGTAGCGTTCGGGGCTGACCCAGAGTTCGATCTGGGCGAGAACCTGATTGGTGAACGAGGCGCTCATCACGAACGAGGGGTGACCTGTCGCGTTGCCCAGGTTGAGCAGGCGTCCTTCGGAGAGGACGAGGAAATCCGTCTGCGCACGGTCCAGACCCGAGTCGGTGGGCACGGGAACGCGCCATTCGTGGACCTGCGGCTTGATCTCGACCTTGGAGACTCCGGAGATCTTGGCCAATCCGGCCAGATCGATCTCATCGTCGAAGTGTCCGACGTTGCCGACGATCGCTCCGGGCTTGAGGCTCTGGAGCACCTCGACACCGACCACACGAGTGTTGCCGGTGGTCGTGATGATGATGTCAGCGCTCGGTGCCACAGTGGCGAGATGGTCGACCTGGTAGCCGTCCATCGTCGCCTGCAGGGCGCAGATCGGATCGATCTCCGTGACGATGACCCTGGCACCCTGACCACGCAGCGCCTCGGCGGCTCCCTTGCCGACGTCACCATATCCGACGACGACGGCGATCTTGCCGCCGATGAGGACATCGGTGGCGCGGTTGAGGCCATCGGGCAGGGAATGGCGGATCCCGTAGCGGTTGTCGAACTTCGACTTCGTCACCGAATCGTTGACGTTGATGGCAGGGAATGGAAGGTTCCCTTCCTCTGCCAGTCGGTAGAGGCGATTGACTCCCGTCGTGGTCTCCTCGCTGACGCCCTTGATGCCGGCAGCCATACGACCGAAACGACCGGGTGAGGCCTCGAGCGACTTCCGCACCTGTGCCAGTAGGACCTTGAACTCCTCCGGGTCGTCCTCGCCCGCGGTGGGCACTCCCCCGTCGACTTCGGCCTGGGCACCTTTGAGGACGTACATGGTGGCGTCACCGCCGTCATCGAGGATGAGGTTCGCGCCCTCGTCGAAGTCGAAGATCTTGTCCGCAGCCCACCAGTACTCTTCGAGGGTCTCACCCTTCCAGGCGAAGACCGGCACACCGGCTGGGGCGTCGACGCTGCCGGTGCCGACGACGACAGCGGCGGCTGCCTCGTCCTGAGTGGAGAATATATTGCAGCTGGCCCACCGCACCTGCGCCCCGAGTGCGACAAGGGTTTCGATGAGGACCGCAGTCTGCACCGTCATGTGCAGGCTGCCGGCGATGCGCGCTCCCGTCAGCGGCTTGCTCTGGCCGAACTCTTCGCGCAGTGCCATGAGTCCTGGCATCTCGCGTTCGGCGAGTCGGATCTGATGCCGGCCGGCCTCGGCCAGACTCAGATCGGCAACCTTGAAGTCGGTGGAATCGAGCACGGTACCTCCATCGGGAACGGAAACTGTTGTCATCTTTCTCGAGTCTATTGCCTGCGAGCCTCGACGAACTCACTGGCCTGTGCGGTCAGTTCGCGCAAGCTCTGCAGGTCGCTGGCTTCGACATTGAGTCGCACCAGGGGCTCCGTGTTCGACTTGCGCAGGTTGATCCACCAGTCGTCTCCCTGCAGCCCGATGCCGTCGAGATCGTCGACCGTGTTCGTCGGGAACTGACCGGACTCGGACGAGAAGGAGCTCAGGACCGAGTCGGGATCGGCCACGGTGAAGTTGATCTCTCCCGACTGGACGTAGAGGTCGTAGTCGGCGAGGAGTCGTGACGCCGGTGCTCCGGTCTTCGCCAAGGCGGCGATCAGGTGGCAGGCAGCGAGCATGCCGGAGTCCGCGCCGTAGAACTCATCGAAGTAGAAGTGAGCGGAGTGTTCGCAGGCAAAGACGGCATGTTCGGTGCGCATGAGTGTTTTGATGCCCGAATGCCCGACCTTCGAGCGCACGGCCCGCCCGCCGGCGGCTGCGATCGTAGCCGGAACGCTGCGGGAGGTGATGAGATTGTGGATGACGACCGGTTCAGCGACGCCTGCGGCCCTGGAGCGAACGATCTCGCGTTCGGCGACGAGCGCGCCCACGGCCGAGGGCGACATGGTCGCTCCGGTTTCGTCGATGAAGAAGCAGCGATCGGCATCCCCGTCGAAGGCAAGTCCCAAGTCCGCCCCCTGGTCGAGCACTGCACGGGAGACGTCGAGGAGGTTCTCCGGCTTCAGCGGGTTCGCCTCATGGTTGGGGAACGTGCCGTCGAGTTCGGTGAACAGCCCGATGACGTCGAATGGCACCCTCGAGTACCCGGACTCGGTGCCGAAGACCTCTCCGAGGAGTTTGCCCGCCATGCCGTTGCCGCAGTCGACGACGACCTTCAGGCCTGTGACCTCGTCGACGTGGGTCAGCGTCCGGATGCGTTCGACGTAGCGTCTGCGCATGTCCGCGGCGGCAACGCCGTCGACATCGACCTCAGGTGCGGAGCTGTGGAAGGTGCCGGTGGCGACATGTGCCGGCGCCTGCGGTGCCAATTCCTTGATCCGTCCCAGCCCAGAGGCGAGGCTGACTCCTGCGGCACGTGGCCCGCAGATCTTGATCCCGTTGTAGTCGGCCGGGTTGTGACTTGCGGTGATCATCGCACCCGGCAGTTCGAAGATCCCGGAGGCGAAGTACAGCTGGTCGGTCGAGCACAGCCCCAACAGCACCACTCGATATCCGGCCGCCTCGATGCCGGCGGCGAAGGCCTGGGCGAAACCGGGTGAACTGGGTCGCATATCGTGTCCCACGACCACCTCGGCGCTCGAATGGAGTTCCGACATAGCTGTGGCGGTGGCCCAGCCGAGGGCGTAGAGCACATCGGCATCGAGCTGGTCGGGAATGCGGCCACGGATATCATAGGCACCGACTGCGGGTTCGAGTGCGGCGGTGCGGGCGGCGACGAGTTCGGGACCGGGTTCGGCGCCGGACGTGGACTCGGTCATGAATCGCCGATGATGCGCAGGTGACCGTGTTTGCGACCCGGCATCGATCCGTCGCTTCGGCCCTCGGAGGGCGAGGGTGACCCAGACGACGATGCCGATGCGGCCGCGCCCGCTCTGACGCCCTCTCCGGGACGTCCCGCAGCTTCCCGGACGGCGTCGGCGATGGCCAACAGATCGTCATGGGTGCGCTCGGGCGGGGATTGTTCACCCTCGATGCGGATGAGCTGCCAACCCACAGGCGGGGTCAGTTTCGCGGCATGGTCGGCGCACAGGTCATGGGCACCGGGCTCGGCGCGACGCGACAGCGGACCGATGACGACACAGGCATCAGCGTGCACGTACGTCATGGTGGCTGCGGCACTGCGCGAGCAGCTGACTTTTGAACACAATCTCACGGCTGACACAGTCAACCACTTTACACGCGAGCACCGCTTGTCTTGGTCAACCAGGGCCGTATGGTCGGTAGAATATTGACTCATGAGTACCAGGCGTCATCGTGATCGGCACGGCCGCGGACTGCGGTCCCCGCTGTTCCTGGCCGACGTCCCCGCCCGTCTGCGTCGGGCGGAGAGTTTTGCCCGTGTCGCGGCCGAGGAGTTCGCCCGCTTCCGGGCGCAGGAACCGGCACTGCTCGCCGAGGTGGTATTGGCCATTGATGCGGTTCCACCGGCGAGCTCCACCGAGCCCGCCTTCGGCCGGGTCTTTCCGGCCACCGCGAACAGGCACACGCACATCGTCCTCTACCGGCGAGTCATCGAATATCACAGCAGCGGGCAACGGGACTCGCTCATCGCCGAAGTCGTCGCCGACCAGGTCGAGATCCTCAGGAATTCCTAGCCGAGGCGGATGTCGCGGTAGGCCACGCCGGCAGGTGCCGGGGCCGGCTGCACCGCGGAGATCCCTGAGTCTGTGGTGACCACATAGCTGGCGTGGACACCGTCGGACTGGGAACCTGAGGCGTTCTCACCGCTGATGACGATGGCGCGGACTGCGTCCGGGGAGACCTCGGCCGGGCTGAATTCGGTGGTGCCGGTCGGATTGAGGTCAATCGACTGACCCTCCGTGAGCGAACCGTCGTCGAGCATGCCTCTCACCTGCACCTGCCCCTGCCCTGGTGAGAGGTACAGTTTCCCGGTGCCTGTGCGCGGCAGAGCCATGACCTGGGACTCGGCGAGAGCGTCGGTGGCGTTGATGCTTCCGAAGTCTGAGCTTCCCTTCTCCCCGTCCTGACCGATGAATGCGCTGGCCTGAATGGCTTGGCCCGAATCGAGGACGACGCTTGTGGCGTCAAGATCTCCGAGGTCGGCCTCGGCGACTCCGTGTGCGACAACGGTCATCGATGAGCGGGGAATGTCGATCTCCCCATCGGGTCCATAGGCCTTGAGCGATATCTCTGCCAGGTCATCGCCCGGGTTGGCCACGCGCAGGCGTGCGTCCTTCCCGTCGAGTCCGGTGACGACCTGCTGTGTGTCGGCTTCTGCTCCGCTCGTGGCCAGATCGATGCCTTTAGGGGTGAGACCGTCGAGCACGGTCTCCTGGAGGGACCCGGCCACGACTCCCCCGTCGACGTTGACATCGACGGCCAGCGATTCCGCACCTGCGGCGAGACCACCCAATCGGATGGCTCGCTGCTTCCCTGCCTTGATGCTGACCTCTGTCGGCTCCCCGCGCTCTCCCGACGGTGTCATGAGCGTGACTTCGGCCTGCACGGGAACGTCGCCGGGATTGCTCAGCAACAGCTGGGAGTTCGATCCTGCTGCACCGGAGCCAGCCAGGATCCGGAAGTTGCTCGCCGCCGAACCACAGGTCAGTGTCGCGAGTCCTGTGAGGTCTCCGGAGGTGCCTTCGACGGTTTCGACGCCGGTCGTCAGCGCCGGTGCCCCGGGCCGGGCGAACCCGGTGATGAGTTTGGTCTTGTCGATGGGATCGTCGCCGGAGACGAAGCCGTCGGAGCTGGGGTTGTCGAAGTTCGCCGAACCACCCAGATCCGCAACCTGGAGACGGGCCGCGGAGACCGAGCCGTCTGCGGCACTGATCGGTGCGGAGGCGGAGACGGCACGTGTGGACACGTTCGAGTCGTCGACGAACTCCGCGTCGGTGCCCTCTGCTTCGTCATCAGTCAGGAGCGGACCGGGGCAGATCACACGGGTGTCGGCGGTGGGCATTCTGACCTGCTCGGGACTGCGGTCGAGTGTGCCCGGAGTCAGCGGAGTCAGGAATGAGGTCGTCGCGACGAGGATTCCCGGTACGGCGATCGCCGCGAAGGTCACGATGCTGCGCATGTGTTTCATGACTTCGCCTCCACAGGATGCTCGGGTGCGGCTTCAGACTTTCGTTCGGATTTCGCCCGCGTCGTTCGTGACCAGGCCCGTGTCTGGCGCTGAGACCCGAAGGGGATCGCGACGATGATGGTCAGAAGGCCGAGAATCCAGCCGATGATGACGCCTGGGGCGTAGAGCGACGAACCGTAGGTGAGTTCGACCTCGCCGCCGGAAGCAGGCAAGGAGTACTCGGAGGCCCAGCCGATCGTCGGCTTCTCCGGCTTCGGCAGGTCGTTGCCATCGAGGCTGGCGGTGATGTTGTCGGAACTGTCGGACACGATCAGGGTGCGTCCGTCCTCACCTGGAGCCACCTCGGCGGTGGTGCCGTGCATCGGTGCGGTGCTCATCGTGCCGTCGGGTTCGCGGACGAGGAACCGGCCGCTGTAGGGATTGTCGACCTGCCACAGGCGACCCGATTCGGTCGGACCGACCTGGACGACTCCGTCGGCGGCGGCCACTGAGTTCGTCAGATTCTTCGCATCCGAGTCGACGAGGACGAAGTCCACGCCCAGCTGACCGAGGATGGTGCGGACGTCTCCGGCGTCATCGGCCGAGAGCGCCGCAGCGGCCTGAGCGATGAGTGTCTGGTCCTCGCCAATCGGCAGAGGTCTGCGCTCCCACGGCCAGCCACCGACTGCCTCGGCGGACCGGATGGTCGAGGTCCCGATGACGGTCCCATCGGCGGACGAGAGGAGGCGGGCACGGACTTCGCCGTCGACGACGTCGAGGCGCAGCGTGCGCGCCTGAGCATCACCGGCAGCGCGGTCGGCGGCCAGCGCCGGGACGGTGCCGTGTTCCTGGGTGGTGACATTGTTCGCCGAGGTGGTGCTGGGCCCGGCGCTGACGATGATGAGTCCGACGGCGGCGATGGCCACGAGTCCGGACAGACCCCGCATGGGCAGTCGCCTGGAGTTCGTCGATTTCGTCGTCGTGGTCTGAGCCCCGAGCGTGAGCAGCATGATCGCGCCGAGACTGAGCAGGGTCAGTCCCGCGGCAGGATAGGAGCCGATGAGGTGGAAGGGACCGGTTTGGGCCGGGATGAGGACCTGGACGGTGGCCAACAGCAGACCCGCGAGGTAGAGTCCCACGGCCCACATCAGGCGTGAGAGTCTGAGGTGAGCTTCGATGAGCGTGAGGAACGCGAGGATGAGCATCGGCAGCACCAGAACCGGTGCCCACAGCTGGAGCATCCCGGGGCTGACGCCGTTGACGCCGACAGCGGACAGGAGATCGGCCAGCCAGCTCATGTCGATCGTCGAGGGAAAGCCGACCGCGAGGAGGTAGCTGGGCGGTGCCGGCGGGGCCAGGGTCTGGCCGGGCATGACGAAGAGCGCACCCGGAGCAGTCACGAGGTCGACCAGCCAGGGCCACGCCAGGAACAGGGTCGGGGCCAGCAGCCACAGGTGGCGCAGACCGCGCCCGGTGCACACCAGCACCACGGTGAGGATGATGCCCAGAGGAAGCATCAGCGGCATGCCGGCGATCATCAGGAACAGCAGGAGTCCGGCACCTGCGGCCGCGGCGATCGACCCTGTGCGCAGGCTGCGCCGCAGGGCGATGACGAAGAGCGGTGCTGCAATCCAGACGAGGATCACGCCGAGGCGGCCGTCGGAGAGCGCGGTGACGAAGAGTGGGGCCGCAATCCACAGCAGACCGGCGAATCCGCGTACCCACCTTCGCTTCACGATTGCGCCCGCGGCACGGTAGGCGGCGATGACGGCAAGGATCGGGGCGAGGAGGATCAGGGTCCGGGCCATGATGTCGACGTCGCCTAGGAACGGAACGCTGAGGGCTGCGAGGACCAGCTGGTAGGGGTCGGCGGGAGCGGTGGCACCGGTGGAGACATCGAGGTGAGGGCTGAGCAGTCGGGCGACGAGATCACCCATCGTCACGTCGGTGGATCCCAGTGCACCGCCGACGAGGTGGCCGGGGCCGAAGAGACGGTAGGAGACGAGGCCGCTCAGTGCCGCGGCCGCGAGGAGGAGGTAGGTCAGAGGGCTGCGGAAGAGTCCCGAACCGCCGGTGACCTCGAGGCGTGAGAACGAGTCGATGGCTTCTTCCGTGTCACCGACCGGGTTGAGCTCGGTTTCGTCGATGTGGCCCGGGCCGCTGACGGTGGACGACTCGGCCTGGGCCAGGCGGGCTTCCTCGGCGGAGTTCATGCTCCTGCGCTGGACGGCGAGTTCGTCCGGGTCCGCGTAGAGCGGAGCCACATGAGAGTCGGTGGTGCGTTTGGCCAGGCGGTTGCGGCGAGCGTTGGACCGTCTCAGCCGTGAGGTGGTTCCGGCGTCGGAGACGAGCCCGAGCAGTGCGGAGAAGTACCAGGAGGCGGCGCGGACGTTGTTCGACAGGAGTCCCGCCAGGGTGTTCTTCAGCTGGGTGAGGATGAGGAGACAGAAGATGCCGGCGAATCCGGGGGTGGCGAGGCTGAGCCGGTAGCGCTGTTCCGTCCGGATCTGAGATTTCGACAGTGGTGGCAGAGGCGAGGAGCCCAGCTGGGCGGCCGAGTGTGCGGACACGGTGAGTCCGGCGCGTGGGGCGACGACGACTCGGCGGCCGAGGTCGCGCAGTCGACGCGAGTATTCAAGACCGCGATAGGCCACGCCGAGGACGCGCGAAGGAGCACCTATTCTTTCGAGCTCGGTGGTGGAGATGAGCATGCCGGGCAAGTCGAGGCCCAATGTCTCCGATTGGCCGTCGCGCTGGCCCTGATCGACCTCTCCGTCGGCAACCGGGTTGACCCTGGCTCCCGCCGAGGTGGTGGTGACTCCGGCGGAGACGATGTGGTCTTGGTGCATGATCTTGGGACCGACGGCGGCGATCGATTCGGTTGCGCCGATGGCGTCGAGCAGCTCCTCGAGGCAATCGGGTTCCGGACGTGAGTCTGCGGTGAGGAACCACAGATGGGTGCTGTCGGCAATCTTGGGGAGTGCAAGTGCCTCTGTGACGTCAAGACCCCCGAGATCCACGACCGGGATCTCGGGGTAGGTCTTGCTCAGAGCTGTTTCGAGCTCAACCCTGCTGCTGTCATCGCCTGAGGCGAGGACAACGGTGACGGCAGGTTTCACACGACCTGTTTCTTCAGTCGGCGGCGTTCACGTTCAGACATACCGCCCCAGATTCCGAAGCGCTCGTCATTCGCCAGCGCGTATTCGAGGCAGTCTGACCGGACGTCGCACGAGGCACAGACACGTTTGGCCTCACGAGTCGATCCGCCCTTTTCAGGGAAGAACGCCTCGGGGTCGGTCTGAGCGCACAGCGCTTGGTCCTGCCAGGATAGCTCGCCGTCCTCGGCTGCCCCGAAGAGCAGCGAGAGCGGCGATACTGCGGAGTTGTCCGTGGGAAGCGGTGTCAGATCGTTCGGATCGATCGCCAATGGATCAGGCAGAGTGTCCGGAGTACGGGCCCCTGGTTCGACGAACCAGTCTTCGGCACTTCGAGAAGTGACTCCAGGCACGACTGTGGAGAAGTCTTCCCTCTCCTGCCTTTTGCTCTGTGCGCTTTGCACGGTTTTCCCCTTTCTCACTCTCAGCTCACCCACCACTGCGAGCTCCGATTCCGGTAGCGTTCGAGGAGCTGAGTGGTCTGGGTGCGACCGGCTCCCCGGATGGTTCCGGAGGTGAAGCTCGTGCTGACCGTATCAGCGTGGTGGATGCTCGAATCCGAGGATTCGTGCTAAGTGCGTTCCCCTGTTAACTATAAATTACACGCGTGTCATTACCGCCCCGTCAAGCCCTTGTGGAGTATTGCAGTGGGCACCTGCGGTTTAATCGAACACACCTTCACATACACACGCGCCGATGACACCACATGTAGCGACCACTATCTGATATTGACACAACCTGTAGTGAGCGGCTGAGCAAATCCGGAGAATTTCGAAATCATTCGCCGTCAGTGGGAATATGGAGACATGAGAGTCGAATCACTCGCAATCGTCGCCCGATCCCCGCGTCCGCCCACTGAATCCGGGCGCAGAGGCGGCCCGACGATGATGGGGACGCATCGATGAATGACCGACTGCTCACCGTGTATGCGCCTCCCGTAGAGGAGCCCATCGAAGCCGGTTCCGATCTGGCAGCGATCCTTGTCAACGCTCTGCGCCGGAATCGGATCGACCTCAAGGACGGCGACATCCTCGTCATCGCCTCGAAGGTGGTGTCCAAAGCTGATGGTCGAATGCGCAGTGTGAAGGACCGGGCGGAGTTCGAGGACCTCGTCAAGGATTCGTCGAATCACCTCGTTGCCGAACGGACCTATGCCTCCGGGTCGACCGTCCAGGTCGTGCGCACCAAGTCAGGAACTGTGCAGGCGGCGGCCGGACTCGACCAGTCGAATTCGAGCGGCGCCGTCGTCCTCCACCCTCACGACAGCGATGCTTCGGCACAGAAGCTGCGGCTGCGGGTCGAAGAGTCCTTCTCCGTGCGGATCGGGGTCGTCATCTCCGACACCATCTCGCGGCCTTGGAGGATCGGCGTCGGTGATTTCGCGCTCGGTCTCTCCGGATTCTCAGGCCTCGACGATCAGCGTGGCAGACCAGATGATGATGGCCGGGTGCAATCGGTGACCGTGCGCGCGGTGGCCGATGAGATCGCCGCCGCGGCCGACCTCGTCAAGGGATCGTCGCGCGGACTGCCGATGGCACTCGTACGCGGCGCCGGCGGATATCTCGACAACGGCCGAGCCGGGGCGAAGGCTCTGAGCCGCGACCTCGGGGAGGACTGGTTCCGCTACGGCCACGTCGAAGCAATCCACAGAGGCCTCGGGGTCACCGAGCTGCCCGGCCGTGCCGCAGCCGGTGACAACAGTGACGACATCCTCGAACGCGTCTCACGCGCCATCCGCGTCGTCCGCGCTGGAGCTTCACGCACCCCCGGGCAGGCTGCATGGCGGATGCGCATCGAGGGGTCCGGCTCCCGGATCACCATGGCTCCCTCCGATTCTCCGGCGACTCCGCAGGCCGGTGGTCCTCCCTTGCTGGAGGCGATGGTCGGCCTCGGGTCTCTCGTCGAGCGCATGCACACTGCGCTCTTCGCCGAGGATCTCAGCGCGACCACGCAGTGGGAGTGGGCCGACGGAGAGCTCGGAGCGTTCCCCCGTGGTGTCCGGATCAATATCGGCCTCCTGACCCCCTGAACATCGGGCTCCCGTCCCAGTGAACGCCCCATCACCATAGAGAAAGCAGGTCATCCCCCGTGGATCTTTCCATCATCAGCCGCACCGGCGGAGCCGTCCTCTTCTGGCGCGGACCCGACTTCGACCGACTCGACCTCACCGGTCCAGTCGTGGCGAACTGGGTGAACAAGGGTGTCGGCCTCTTCGGCGACTACGACCTCGGCCCTGATTTCACGCTCTTCGTTCCGCTGCCTGCCGGACTGCACTGGCGAGAGCTCGTCGCCATTCTCAGTGTCCTCCTCGCCGACGGTCGCGTCGTGCTCGGCACGGACGGGTCACCAGCCCCAGATGGCGATTTCCACGCCTTCGTACCGCAGGGCCACGAGCACGATGAGCGACTGGTCGATGCCGAGGAGGTCTTCGTCTACAACCCGCCGGCACTGGCGCTGAGCACACCGGTCGATGAGGACTTCATCGACGTCAACTCAGCTATCCGCGCCTACCCGGACGTGACACCTCGGCGCCTCCAGTCCACCGGGACTCTCATCGTCGGTGGTCAGGAGGTCCAGTGGACCGACTCTCCAGACGATTCCAGCTCCGGCCTCCTCGTCGCGAACTCAACTCCGGGTCCCGAGGAATGGGCGACGTTCCTGGGCCATCTCCTTCGCGGGGGTGAGTCTGTGCTGGCCAACGGGATGGATGAGGCTCGCATTGCGGACCTGGCGGGCAGCCTCGGCGAGGTCCGTGGCAGACTGGGCGTATGGACAAAGTAGTTGATACTCCCGCTGAGGCGGTAGCCGATATTGCAGATGGATCATCGATCGCCGTGGGCGGTTTCGGTGTTGTGGGCGTGCCTGAGTTCCTGATTCGAGCGATCAAGGACCAGGGCGCCAAGGACCTCGAAGTGATCTCGAACAACGCCGGAGTCGACGGACGGGGCTTGGGCCTGCTGCTCGCCGACCACCGCCTCCGCCGGATCATTGCCTCCTATGTCGGAGAGAACAAGGAGTTCGCCCGCCAGTACCTCTCCGGCGAACTCGAGGTCGAGCTGACCCCGCAGGGCACCCTGGCGGAGAAGCTGCGCGCCGGCGGAGCCGGAATCCCAGCGTTCTACACGATCACCGGTGCCGGCACTCAGGTCGCCGACGGCGGCATGCCGTGGAAGTACGACGCCGAGGGCAACGTCGTCAAGGAGTCACCGGCCAAGGACACACGCGTCTTCGACACCTTCGGTGAAGAGGAGGAATACGTCCTCGAGGAGTCACTTGCTCCCGACTACGCACTCGTCCGCGCCGCCATCGGAGACCGCCACGGCAATCTCGTCTTCAACTCTTCGGCCAGGAACTTCAATCCCCCGGCCGCACAGTCGGCCCGGATCACCATCGCCGAGGTCGAGAAGCTCGTCGAGCCTGGAGAGATCGACCCCGATGACGTCCACGTTCCCGGCATCTTCGTCCACCGCGTCGTCGAGCTGACCGCGGAGCAGGTGGCCGACAAGCCCATCGAAAAACGTACCGTTCGCGAAGCCTGAGGAGCCGAAATGTCATTGACAAGAAATCAGATGGCCGCCCGCGCAGCCCAGGAACTCGAAGACGGCAGCTACGTCAACCTGGGCATCGGAATGCCGACACTCGTGCCCAACTACCTGCCCGAGGGAGTCGACCTCGTCCTCCAGTCGGAGAACGGTCTCCTCGGAGTCGGCCCATACCCCACCGAGGACGAGGTCGATCCTGATCTCATCAACGCCGGCAAGGAGATCGTCACAATGCTCCCCGGCGCTTCCTTCTTCGACTCTGCTGCCAGCTTCGGCATGATCCGCGGCGGCAAGGTCAATGCCGCGATCCTCGGCGCAATGCAGGTCGCCACGAACGGCGACATCGCAAACTGGATGATCCCCGGAAAGATGGTCAAGGGAATGGGCGGGGCCATGGATCTGGTCCACGGAGCCCAGCGCGTCATCGTCATCATGGACCATGTTGCCAAGGACGGCTCACACAAGCTGCTGTCGTCCTGTGAGCTGCCCCTGACGGGCAAGGGAGTCGTCAGCCGCGTCATCACCGACATCGCCGTGCTCGACGTCTCCGGAGACTCATTCACTCTCGTCGAACTGGCTCCCGGAGTCACCGTCGAAGAGGTCAAGGAGAAGACCGGCGCCGAGGTGAACGTCCCCGACGACGTCCCCACCATCAGCGTCGACGCCGCCTGAGGCACCGACCGCCGAGCGGCTGGCACTGTGACGGCCGGGTGGAGACCGCCGAGCGGCTGCCGGACGGTGACAGCCGGGTGGCTGGCACTGTGAAGTCAGACAGGCAACGTGCATCGTGAGGTAGCGCTGCTCCGGCGGCGTCATACAGAGCCGTTGTGAGACGTGGGGCCGTTCTGGGCCGATTCCTTTCGAGGAATTCGGCTCAGGACGGCCTCTTTCTTGTGTCAGGGAGCTTTCACCCGCGCGGATGAATCGGTGCGGTGGTGCGTGGGACCACTTGCAGATGACTCTCGGGCCTGGGAGACGCGATCAGAGACTTCGCTCCTCGGTGCACCACGCACAGTCTCTCGCTCAACATCCCGTCAGCTGCAAATACACCAGCTAGTTCAGCGACTCCTCCCCTCAGCGGCAAAAGGCACCTGAGGAACGAGGTGATCTGGTTCCGACGGTGCAGGGTGCTCGCGGTGGCGCGGCCCACCTCACTCGCGCCAGTCCGCTCGGCATCCAGCAGTCGCCCAGACCGGCCAAAAGAGGCCAGCCAGGTGCTTCAGGCGAAGGGCAGCGAGGTGTCGAGTCCGGTGGTGGCCACGAACAGGTCTCCGTGGCCGTCTGCGGTCACTGTGGGCTCATTTGCCGCGATGAAAACGCTCTGGCCACGTGTGAGTGTCACTGTGGACCCGAGGGAGGTCAGAGTGATGCTTCCCGAGGTGCACAGGGCGATGCTCGCGCCTCGGCGCTCGACCTGCGTCAGTCGTGGGCACCGCAGCGACTGCAGTGCGAAATCCTCGGTCGCACCGAAGAGGATTCCGGCGCGGTCAGGTTCAACCATTCGAGGTTTTGCGGAGCCGAACTTCGCAACCTTTCCGAGCTCCGGAATGTCGATGTGCTTGTTCGTCAGTCCCCCGCGCAGAACGTTGTCGCTCGAGGCCATGACCTCGATTCCGGTCCCGCCGAGGTAGGCGTGCAGCACACCTGATTCCATCGCCAGGGCTTCCCCGGGCTGCAGGTGAACGCGATTGAGCATGAGTGCCACAAGCACCCCAGGATCGGAAGGATAGTCAGCCACAAGCTCCTGGAAGGTCTCAGCAGGATCGACGGCTGTGCCCGAACGGCTGATGTGTCCCTCTGGCAGCTCTGCCAGATCCTGGCCGGCGATCTCGTCCACAAACTCGGCCGACCGGGCATCGCCGAGGACGAGCTCCACTGCCTTGGCGAAGGCCTTAGCCTCAGTCACCGATTTCAGCGCCGAGATCACGTCTCCGAGGAAGTCCAGGGAAGCCGGTGACAGTGACAGAGACAGCAGACGTTCGAAGGTTGCACGCACGGCTTTGCGCGAACGGAATCCGGTCAGCGCGTGGAATTCGGTGAGGGCGTAGATGAGTTCCGGTTTGGCCGACGGGTCCTTGTAGTTACGGGTCGAAGCGTCGAGATCGGGGCCTTCGGACTCTTCCCGGGCGAATCCGATGGCCGCCTGCTCTGGATTCGGGTGAACCTGAATGGAAAGTGCCTTCTGCGCGGAGAGGACCTTGAGCAGGAATGGCAGACGCGGCCCGAAGACCTGCAGCGAGTCATGGCCCAGCAGACCTTCTGGGTCACCGGCAAGGTATTCGATGAGATTGGGTCCCACGGTGCTGTTGTCCGTCTTCACGTCCAGCGAAGACGATGACCCCTGCTGCGCGGAGCGGTAGGCCGTGCGCTGCTGGTCAGACTGACCTATGTCCAGACGGGAGGGGCTGAGGGGATGTGCTCCGAGCCAAAGCTCGGCGCAAGGAGTGCCGTCGGGCGCAGTTCCCAGGATCGCCGGGATCGCGTCCGTGCTGCCCCAAGCAAAATTCTTGACCGTGTTGTGCAATCGGCGCACTGTCTTGGTCCCCTTCGGCTGGACTGTTCGGATGAACACACATGCATTTGCCGTGCGTGTTTCTCCACGTTAGCGCGTCTATCTTGACAGATCAGGGTTTTCCCAAGTGGCTTCACTGACTGTTCAGGCAAGGACATCTGTTGTTCACCGCGTAGTCAGGGGCCCGTGGAGCGGCACATGAGGCTGACCGCACGAGACAGACGGGCCAGCTGCAAAGAGAGTCTATGGATATCCGGGCCCAAGTCGCAGGTGAACCGGACCAGAAAATGCCTCGCGGCCGGTTCTTTCCAGAACCGACCGCGAGGCATTGGGACTCTCTGCCGAGTCTGACTCGGCCGATGTCACCGTGCTGCCGTCAGCCGACCACGCGAATGACCTTCGCTCCACGATCGAGCATCCAGCTGTAGCTGCGCTTCGTCGTGTTCGTCCGAGACGAGCCCGCATCGTACATCTGTCCCTTGGTCTCAGAGATGATGCCGATGTGGCCGGGGATCCAGATCATGTCGCCTGCTTTGGCCTCACTGGCAGGAATGACCGTGCCGGCGTTGCGCTGCTGGCTGGTGGTGCGCGGCAGTTTGATGCCGTGCTTGGCGTAGACGTACTGGGTGTAGCCCGAGCAGTCCCAGCCCTTTGTCGGTGAGGTTCCGCCCCAGACGTACTTCACACCGAGGTGAGCCTTCGCCTCACTGACGATGGAGTCACGCTGAGCCTGGATCTTCTCAGCCTTTGACGGTTTGTCGTCATCCTTGGACTTATCGTCCTTCTTGTCATCCTTGGGCTTGTCCGACTTGTCGTCGTCTTTGGACTTATCGTCCTTCGAATCCTTGTCGTCACCCTTGGCGTCTTTGTCGTCTGTAGAACCTTCCCCGGAGTCTGCAGCCGAACCGCCATCGGTGGCGCTGTCCCCCGGTGGTGCCGACTCGTCGGCACCACCGGAAGCATTGGCATCATCGGTGTCGCCCGGACCATTGTCGTCGATTACGCCGCCTTCAATGGTTCCGGTGGGCGAGAACTCTGTGGTTCCATAGCCCTCGGCCCAGACGAGTCGGGCACCTTCGAACAGCTGCTCTCCTCGTCCGTCCTTGTACACCGGGTCCGACGCGGGGTAACCAAGGTGGCCCTTGACGGTACCTTTGTCACCCCAATAGTTCAGGAGCGTGCCGGTGGTGTAGTGAGCACCGGTGTCCTTCGACCAGTAGATCTTGCCCTTCTGGAACGACTGCGCCGATCCCCCGCCCTTCAGGCCGCCCTTCTCTTGCGAGGTGGGCAGGCCCAGCTGGGTGACAGCGTCACCCTTATACGAGTTCTTGATCGCTCCGGTCAGGTGGTATGCACCGGTTTTCTTGGACCAGAAGACGTTGCCCTTCTCGTAGGAGCGAGCACGTGCTCCGTCAACGCCCTTGACATCGTGTTCCTTGCCAGTGGCCTTGCCGAGTTCCTTCTTGTGGTCAGCGGCGTACTTCTCGATCGCAGTCTTGGGCTTCGGCGTTGCCTTCTTGCCGTCGTCTTTCTTATCGTCCTTCTTCTTGTCGTCCTTCTTGTCGTCCTTCTTCTCATCGGACGGCAGATCGCCGGACTTCATGATGTCGGTGACAGTTGAACGGATCTCGCCCATCTTGGAATAGAAGGCGTCACCGGGGCAGCTGGTGTTCGCGAGGTCGCGGTGCGCGACGACGGTCGACTTGCTCGGCTTGACGCCATCGAGCGACAGCTTCCAGGCAATCGCCGAGGCGACAGCATCCCTGGTCTTCTTCGGCGGGGCCGACTTGTCATAGGAGCCGAGCACCGAGATGCCGAATGTACCGGAGTTGTGGCCGGCCACGTGAGCACCGATGACGGCCTTCTTGATGTCGCCGCCGCGGGCATGCCAGAGACGGCCGTACTTATCGGCGATGACGTTGTATCCGATGTCATCCCAGCCTCGACCCGACTGGTGGTAGGACTGGATACCGCGCAGGACCGAGGGAACGTCTTCAGCCGAGTAGCTGTTCGAACCGGCGGTGTGGTGCACGACAGCCTGCTTGACGCTGCTGGCGTAGTCGGGGCTGCCGTTGTATGCCTTGGCACCCCACGAATCGCGCGAGCCGATCTTCGGCTTCGGTACCTTGGCGGATTTGGCCACGTTGTTCGTGGACGAGGATCCCGGTACGTAGTTCTGATTGGTGACCGAGGCCTGACCTGATGCAGCCACAGTCTCGGTGCTCGCGGCAGCCTCAGTCGAGCCGGGTGTCGTCTCTGAGGTGTCTGCTGCGCTTTCGGACGGATCGGAGCTCTGCGGCTCGATCTCCACCGGGGCGTTTTCGGCCACGGCCGCAGCATCATTGGGATTCTGCTTCGGATCGACGAGAACGAGTTCGGCATCGCTGGGTGCCTTGTCGCCCAGAATGCGCATCTGCACACCGGAGGCCCTGTTGACGGTGAAAGGTTCGGAACCCTCGTTCTTCGCCTGCTCCTGCTTCTCCTCGTCGAGCGACTCCCAGCTGCCCCAATCAGATCCGCTCTTGACACGGATCTGGATGCGGATGTTGGACGTCGACTCGGAGAAGGTGAAGCCGATCAGGCTGGGGTTTTTGGATGGAACGTCGAGGACGTCGGAGATCAGCGCGATGTTGACGCCGTCTTCGGTCTTCTGACGCACCGAGCCCGAGATATCGTCGCTGTCCTTCGACTCCTCCGATGATTCAGAGCCCTCGGACTTCGCGTCCTCGGACGCGTCATCCTTCTTCTCGGAGTCTTCAGCGGGTGCCGATGGGTCAGCCTTCGGGGTGGAGGCTTCCGATTCAGCGGCTTCGCTCTCACCCTCAGGTGCGGACAGTCCTGCAGAGACGGGGTTGACCGACCCTGTGGAACCGGCAGCAGCCGAGGCGCCCGAACTCGCGTTGACGACTGCTGGCACCTGTGTCGAGGCGGCAGCGGTCTGCGATTTGAAGATGTTCGGCAGGTTGCTGGTTGCGCTCTGATTGGCGACGTTGGCAGAGGAGTCACTGGAATCACGGGCGCCGGGGACGTTGAGTCCGTCTTCGCTCACGCTCAGCGCCTCTTGGGTCACTTCCGGCTCAGTCGACGCCGCGAAGGCAGTCGGTGCCGTGACCGCTAAGGTGCCGACGAGTGCGACTGAAGCGCAGCCCGCGACTGTGGGCAATAAGTATTTCATCGTTACAGCCTTTTCGAGGAAGTCAGGGAAGTTCAGGCCCTGGAATCATCTCACCGTTGGTAGGACGGTGGGTAATCCCAACATCTCAAAATTGTTACACATATACGGCGTGTCAGACTAGCCAAATAACAAAATAACCAAATTACACCGGTGTGGTTCCCAGCGTTTGCAAGGGACACACCGAGGGAAAGTTTTTCCCAGAATCCTCCGAAATTCCCTGCTTCGCACGGTCGGCGCACAAGCTCGGCTGGGTGATCGACATCTCAGGGCACGTAGCAGATGGCTCTCTCTGCGCTCTCTTCGCCCTCGTCAGAGCCGTCTTCACTACCACTTTGCGCATTGACCTGGGTGGTGCTTCCGGCTGTGAGCCCACGGCTCGCATTCACCCCTGCAACGGCTCCGGACGTATCGCCAGGGGCGCTCTGGGCGTCCTTGTCCTTCTCAGCATCCTGGGATGATTTTTCGATCGTGTCCGCAATCAAGGACCTCGCGGCGTCGAAGTCAGGCTGTGATGGTGTCACGTTGGGCGGAGTGAGGTCAAGCGACTCGATCTTCTGCGACTTGACCTTCAGGGCCAGGTCCACGAAGTCGTCCACCTCGGAAGAGGGAATGTCCGTCGCCAGCGCTCCTGGGGTGGCCTTGGCGATCTCCTGGTACCGAGTCAGAACGGTGGCGGGATCGAGCTGTTTGACCATCGCTGTCTGCACGCAGCGCTGCCGGACCATCCGCTCGTAGTCGCTGGAGAACTCACGGGAGCGGGCAAACCACAGAGCGTGGAAGCCGTCGAGTTTCTGCTTGCCCGGCTCGATCCACCCCTTGACCGGGCCATGCTCGCCCGTGTTTGGATCGACCTTCGAAGAGATCGGCACCCGTTTACCGGAGACGAGGGTGATTCCGCCCAGGGAGTCGATGAGGCTCTCGAATCCCTTGAGGTTGACCATGGCGAAGTACTGGACTTCGAGGCCGGTGATCGCGGAGGTGGCATCCATCGTGGCCTGCTCACCTGCTCGTTTCGGGTTCTCGAACTCGTCCTTGTGTCGCTCACCTTGCTGGAAGACCGCGTTGAGCAGGCACTCGTCGCCGCAGTTGTACCCCTGCGGGTAGTACTGGTGCAACGGCGAGTCCTCGGGGAACGGCACGTTCTCCATATTGCGCGGAAGGCCGACGATGACCGTCTTGCCGGTCTTCGCATCGATCGAGACCAAAGACAGCGAATCCGGGCGGATGCCGGTGCGCCCCTTGCCGGCGTCTGAGCCGAGGAGAAGGATGTTGTAGCGACCGTCGACGGGCTTCGCGGCTTTCCCGGAGGCGAAGAGGTCAGCCATCAATCCGCGCTGGGAGTCCAGCAGGGTCGTGCCCCAGGCCAGCGGGCCGACAACGACGAGGACCAGGGCGCAGAACGCGGCGAGGAAGCGTTTGCGTGCCCTCGCGGACAGTGTGACCAGCTTGATCCGGCGCAAGGTGTCGAAGAGGCACACGATCCAGTTGACGGCGATGACCGGCAGCCAGATTGTGAGGAACGTCAGCAGGAAGGGGTTCGTGCCGATCGTGAAGAGGAACTTCTTGTCGATGAGAATCACGATCAGAGCAATGATCGCGAGGATCCAGGTGATTGCGGTGATCGACAGCGAGATCTTGGCCCAGCGACGAGACCGGAACAGCAGCTGCACTCCCCCGGGAATGAGTACCGTGACGAGGAGAAGAATCCACGCCCGTACATCCCTCGTCGGCTGTGAAGCGTACGACGGGTGATGAATGGGGTCGACATATCTCGTTTCTGCCACTGACCTACCTTTACCTCGCGCTCGTTGCTGTTATGGCCACCCGCGCGGACCTGAAGACCGCGGCGACACAGACTACTGTGCCAAACCTTCTGGAGAGTCCACTGTGTTCATCCATTGTGGCGCGTGCGAACCTGGGATTCCGGCACATTTGCCCTGCGCATGTCGCGTCATCGCAGGTGTACTTGATCACAGCCACGTGATCTGTGGACCTCAGTGTGGGAGCACAGGCTCGAAGACGGCCACCGCCCATAAGCGATGGCCGTCTTCCTCGAAGCCTGGTCTCTCACAGCCTAGGCGGGTCTGGCCTCAGCCGATGAGCTTGCGCCCCATCACCATGCGCTGGATCTGGTTGGTGCCTTCGTAGATCTGTGTGATCTTCGCGTCACGCATCATCCGCTCGACAGGATGATCGACGACATAACCGGCACCGCCGAGCAGCTGCACGGCATCGGTCGTGATCTCCATGGCTGCGTCCGAGGCGAAGGCCTTCGCTGCAGCTCCGAAATAGGTGAGGTCGTCGTCGAAGCGCTGGCTCTTGGCCGCAGCGGTGTAGGTCAGCGAACGAGCAGCTTCGAGCTTCATGCCCATGTCCGCGAGCATGAACTGGACTCCCTGGTTCGACGCGATGGCCTTGCCGAACTGCTGGCGTTCCTTCACATAGTTCACCGCGTAGTCCAAAGCGCCCTGTGCGATGCCGACGGCCTGTGCGGCGATCGTCACGCGAGTGTGGTCCAGAGTCCGCAGAGCGATCTTCAGTCCTTCACCGGGGTCACCGATGATGCGGTCGCCGGGCAGACGGACATTGTCGAAGAGGAGTTCACGCGTCGGCGATCCCTTGATGCCGAGCTTGCGTTCCTTCTCACCGAAGGTGAATCCCTCGTCGGACTTCTCGACGACGAAGGCGGAGATATTGCGGCCGCGCGCACCGTCCGGGTCGGTCACGGCCATGACGGTGTAATAGTCGGAGACTCCGGCGTTCGTGATCCAGGTCTTGACACCGTTGAGGATCCAGTCGTCGCCATCGGCCACTGCCCGGGTCTTCATCGAGGCCGTGTCGGATCCGGCTTCGCGTTCTGAGAGCCCATAGGAGAATCCAGCCTCACCGCGAGCAACCTGCGGGAAGTACTTCGCTTTGATCTCTTCGCTGCCGCCGAGCTGGACCGGCATGCTGCCGAGCTTGTTCACGGCCGGGATCAGTGATGACGAAGCGCATCCACGTGCGACCTCTTCGATGATGATGGCCACTGCCAGCGCGTCAGCGCCCATCCCGCCGTGCTCTTCGGGGATGTGGGCGGCGAAGAAGTCGGTCTCGACCAGAGCGTCGTGGGCCTCCTGCGGGTAGCGGGAATCGGCGTCAACCTCGGCGGCAAAGGGAGTGATCTTCTTCTCGACGACATTGCGCACTGCGGCGCGGATCTCTTCGTGTTCTTCGCTGGGCTGGTAGAGGTCGAACATCATTCTCCTATTACTGATCGATCGTTAAGTACCCCTATTATCGCCGCAGTGCCTGCCCTTTGTCGAGAGCGAGCTGCCGCAGCTGGGTTCGATGCTCGTCGAGTCGACCGCGGATTGCCGCCGCTGCATCGGTGTCACCGGCGCCGAGGATTCGGGCGGCGAGGAGTCCTGCGTTCTTGGCTCCGCCGATCGAGACAGTGGCCACCGGGACGCCTCCGGGCATCTGCACGATCGAGAGCAGGGAGTCCATGCCGTCGAGGTATTTCAGCGGGACGGGAACGCCGATGACGGGCAGCGAGGTCATCGAGGCGATCATTCCGGGCAGATGGGCCGCTCCCCCGGCGCCGGCGATGATGACGCGCAAGCCGCGGTCTGCGGCGGTCTTGGCCCACTCGACCATGTCCTCGGGCATGCGGTGGGCAGAGACGACCTCAGCGGTCGACCCGATGCCCAGTTCGTCGAGGGCCTCGGCCGCGGCCTTCATCGTCGGCCAGTCCGAGTCCGAACCCATGACGATTCCGACGACAGCGGAGTCTGATTCCGCTGCGCCCGATTCCGCAGCTCCCGGCGCCGAAGCGGTCCCCGCGTTCCGGCTGGCCGCGGAGTTCTCGTTGCCCGTGGATCCGTCGTCATTCGTTGGAGGCATATCAGGCCCTTTCGTCGCTGGAGGTGGCGGCAGTGCCAGCGGAGTCATCGGCCGATGGCGTCGTGTTTGCGTCGAGATCTGCCGGGGCCGGCATCTGCGGATGCGGGTTGATGTCGATGCCGGCGATGAAGTCCGCAGCATGACGGGCGCGAGCCAGTACGAGATCCGCGTCCCGTCCGTAGGCGTTGACATGGCCGACCTTACGGCCCGGGCGCACGCCCTTGCCGTAGAGGTGGACCTTGACCGCAGGGTCGTGGGCCATCACATGCAGATAGGGGTGGTAGAGGTCGTCGTGGTCGGCGCCGAGGATGTTGACCATCACAGAGACGTCCTCACGGGCCGCAGGGCTGCCCAGGGGCAGGTCGAGGACCGCGCGAAGATGCTGTTCGAACTGGCTGGTGACGGCCCCATCCTGGGTCCAGTGACCGGTGTTGTGGGGACGCATCGCAAATTCGTTGATGAGGAAGCCATCGGCGGTCTCGAACAACTCCATCGCCATCACACCGGTGACGTCGAGAGCACCGGCGACCTTGAGGATCGCCTCGGTGATCTCTCTGGATTTGCCTGCTGCCAGTCCCGGTGCGGGAGCAATGGCTTCCTTGCACACGCCGTTCTGCTGCCAGGTCTCAACTACTGGCCACACCGCAGTCTGGCCCATCGGGGAGCGTCCGACCATGACGGCGAGCTCGCGGGTGAAGTCCACCTTCTCCTCGGCGAGCAGCTGCCCGACCTCGTCGAGCCAGGTCACGGCCTCATCGATGGAGTCGATGACACGCACGCCCTTGCCGTCATAGCCGCCGCGAGGCGTCTTGAGGATAAAGGGGAATCCGACTCGCTGCGCGAATGATTCGACATCGGTGCGCGAGGTGATCTCTGCCCAGGCCGGGTTCGGCAGGCCGAGTTCGTCCATTCTCCTGCGCATGAGGATCTTGTCCTGAGCAAAGATGAGGGCCTGCGGTCCCGGGCGGACAACATGGCCCGCCTCGGCGAGAGCCTGCAGATGTTCGGGAGGAACATGCTCATGGTCGAAGGTCACCACGTCGACCGTCTCGGCGAAGGCCTTGAGGGTCGCGAAGTCCGTATAGTCTCCGACGCTCACCTCATTGATGACCTGTGTGGCCGGAGCATCAGCGGTCTCGGCGAGGACCGAGAAGCGGATGCCGAGGGCTTCTGCGGCAGGGGCAAGCATACGTGCCAATTGGCCGCCGCCAATGACACCAACACGAGGAAAAGTCACGTTCGCCATCCTATCGTCCGCCGCGGACATGAGGCGCACAGGTTCAGCATGCGAGTCCTGCCCTCAGTCGGAGAGTCGTATGCGCCACAGCGAGGTGACCTCGGCGCTGCGGGCCCTGTGGAGTTCGTCCCCGGGATCCGAGGCACGGGGGTGGCGCGGGGTCGTATCGTGCCGATCGTGGACTCGCAGGCGGGCAGCGGTGATGCGTTCGAGCAGTTCTTCTCGGGTCCGCAGGCCAAGACGCTCGGCAAGATCGGACAGAATCAGCCATCCCTCGCCCGACGGGCTCAGATGCGCAGCCAGCCCGTCGATGAAGCGGTGGAGCACATCGGATCCCGGGTCGTAGATGCCGGCCTCGAGGGCGGACGTCGGACGGGCAGGCAGCCACGGCGGGTTGCACACGATGAGGTCGGCGCGTCCCTGCGGGAAGAGATCGGCCTTGACCACCTCGGCGGACGAAGCGAGACCGAGGCGGTCCAGATTCTCTTGGGCACACGTGACCGCGCGCGGATTGATGTCCGTGGCCACGACCCGTTCGACACCGCGGCGCAACAGCACAGCGGCGAGGACGCCGGTGCCTGTGCCGAGGTCGAAGGCCGTCTTCGGTGCAGAAGAGGTCGACGTGGGTGACTTCGGTGCGGAGGAGCTGCCGGTGCCGGACTCGGGAAACGGCGTCTGGGCGACGAGGTCGACGTATTCGCCGCGGATCGGGGAGAACACACCATATCTCGGGTGGATGTCCTCGCCGAGGGCGGGGATGGCCACGCCCTTGAGCTGCCACTGGTAGGCGCTGAGCACCCCGTTCAGCTCGGTCAGCGAGACGCACATCGGTCCCGTCGACGGGCCGTAGGCGGCCTCGCAGGCCAAGCTCACATCGGGAGCTCGGCGCAGGTTCAGCAGGTAGTCGCCGTCGAGTTCGACGATCAGTGCACCAAGCAGACGGGCTCGTTGAGCAATGTATCGACGCTGTGCTTGAAAGGCAGCCGCACCGCCGGGGCCTCCTGCATCGCTCGGTCCTCCAGCATCACCGCCGCCCGGGTTGCCCAGCTTGCGGCCAGCGCGCTTGCCGGCTCCATGTTTGCCGCCGCCGTGGCGGGCACTGTGGCGTTTGAAACGGCGGTCCATCGCCTGCAGCAGCTGACGGCCGTTGTGATAGTCCCCGCGCCACAGCAGCCCGGTCCCCGACCGGGCCAGCCGGTAGGCGGCATCGGCGGCGATGTCGTCGCTGATGACCGTCACCTGTGCCGGGGCGGCCGACTGGTTCTCCGAATGCCAGGTCGCCGATCGTTGGGCTCCGTCCTCAGTCCAGCCGAGTGCGGTCGCCGAGGATCCGGGTTCTGTCACTGTGGGTTCCTCAAGGCGCTGCTCATCGAAAGGCTCCGTTCATCACACAACTCTGTTCACGGACCCTACTCACACCACGAGCAGGGGAATGTGGAGTTCGCGTTCCGTCGTCGACCCATGGTGGCCGATGAGCGCGATAGCGGAGGCGGATTCGTTGTCCGAGTCGACGATGGCGAATTCGTCCTGGCAGATGACCATGAAGTCCCCGATGCGCTGGCGGAAGCGGGGGTCGACAGGACCGAAGTAGCCGCGCCGGATGGCCTCATCGCGGCTGAGGATGAGCGCCCTGTCCCCCACTGTCTCGGTCCAGGCCGAGCAGACGTCAGCCTCGGCGCCCTGAGCGGCATAGAGGTGGACGGCGCGCGGTTCGCCGCCGACATGCCTGACTCCCTGCCGCAGTTCAGGAGCATCGGCAAGGTCGAGACGTAGGTTGTGATCGATGTCGACCATGCCGTGATCGGCGGTGACGATCATCGTCGAATCGGCCGGCAGACCGTTGGCCAGCTGCGACAGTGCCAGGTCGACGTGTTCGAGCTCCTCGGTCCACTGCAGGGAGTTCGATCCGTGGACGTGGCCCGTCTTATCGAGGTTGCCCCAGTAGAGGTAGACCAGCCGACGGCCGGGAGCCTTCGCCTCTTCGATGGCCTGAGCGCAGCGCTGTTCGAGCGTCTTCGACGCCCGGAACCGGCCCCCACGCAGGGAAGCACGGTTCAGGCCGCGACCGGCGAACTTCGCCTCGCCGAGACTGACCACGTCGACCTCGGCCGCGGTGAGTCGCTCGAACAGGGTCGCATCAGGCACCCAGGCAACCGGGTCGACGTCGAGGTCCCAGGTCAGCTGGTTGAACACAGCGTCTCTGGCTGGGTCGAGGACGCGGTATCCGACGACGCCGTGGCCGCCGGGCAGACGCCCTGTGGCCAACGAAGACAAGGAGTTCGCGGTCGTCGAGGGGAACCCTGTGGACAGGGTCCGTCGTGAGGCCGCCAGAGACCGGAAGAATGGAGTGTAGCCGCTGTACTGCTTGAGCTGGCTCTCCCCCATACCGTCGATGAGGACGACGATCGTCGTCCTCGAGTCCCGGTCAAGGCCCAGCGACTGAGCCCGAGCGCGCACCGAGTCATCGAAGATGTCCCCCGCGCCGAGGCTGAGGGCCGCGGCGGGAACCACGTCGGAGAGGATGGGCCCGGAGTAGTCGGGTGGCCCCGTCAGGGGTGAGGTGCTCGCATCTGCCATCAGCGGCGAGACCGCAGCCTGGCTTGGAACACCGCGGCACGCAGCTTTCCGGCGAATTCTCCGATGCGATCAACTGCCGCCTGGCCTTCGGCCTCGGCGGACACGCGCAGCATGACGTCTTCAGAGAAGATGGATCCGCCGTAGCCGTGATCGGCCGCGCAGTCCGGGTCACCACAGGTCTCCGGGAAGGCTTCGATGCGTCGAGAAGCGCCCCATGACATGGTCAGGGACACCTCGACAGGCTTGTCGCCGGGAATGAATGCAGCAGGGTCGGCAAACGTCCGGCCGACCATGACGGTGCCGAGGCGCTCGAGTTCGATGTCTTCGCTGCTCGTCACGGCCCGCGGTTTGGAACCGGGTGCAGCATTCGGGTCATCGTCGACGTGCGCAAGCAGCAGCCGTGTCTCGGTGAGCACGAAGGCGGTGACGTGACGGTGAATGGATTCGATGTCGACATGCGTGTCGATGTGAACGAAATGAGCGAGCACCGGTTCGTCGAACAGAGAATCAGCCAGAATCCCCTGTGTGAGCTGTGGGTAATATCCGGCCGACTGCAGATCGTGAACGAGAACTTCGGGTAAAGCCATGACTCCCATTGTGCCGTACTCGCCCGCCTCTTCCCACTTCGCCCCATTCCTTCGGCTCCCGTTCTGCGACCTTGCAGGTCTTGTACGGCCTGGGACTCTCGCCATCCGCTTATGCTGGGAACATGGAAAACTATCCTTCCGAGTGGGAAGCCGATGTCGTCCTGCGCGATGGTGGCACCGCCCATCTGCGTCCCATCGTCCCTGGCGATGCCGATGCACTCTCGAAGATGCATGAGGCCCAGTCGCCCGAGTCCATCTACCTGCGTTTCTTCGCCCCGCTGCCCAGGTTGCCCAAGCGCGATCTGGACCGGTTCGTCACCGTTGACCATCACGACCGAGTGGCCATGATCATGCTGGTCGGATCCGATATCATCGGCGTCGGGCGCTTCGACAAGATCTCAGCCACCTCCGCCGAGGTGGCCTTCAATATCGCCGATGCCCACCAGGGACGCGGCATCGGTTCGATCCTCCTTGAGCATCTCGCAGCCGCAGCCCGGGATCTGGGGATCCGCAGATTCACCGCCGAGGTGCTGCCTCAGAACCGATCGATGCTGCAGGTCTTCCAAGCCGCCGGCTACGAGGTCTCTCGCGGTTTCGACGACGGCGTCGTAGCCGTGAACTTCGACATCGACCCGACGGCACGGTCGATCGAAGTCCAGGCCTCTCGGGAGCACCGTGCCGAGGCACTGAGCGTGCGCACGGTCCTCCACCCCACCTCGGTGGTGGTCATCGGCGCCAGCCGCAAACGCAATTCCACCGGCCATCTCCTGATCCGCAACATCACCTCGGCGAAGTTCACCGGCGACCTCTGGGTCGTCCACCCGGAAGTGGACCAGATCGCCGGAGTCCAGGCGTATCCGAGCCTGGATGATCTGCCCGGCAAGGCAGACCTCGCCGTGATCGCGGTGCCTGCGGAGTCCGCCACCGAGGTGGTCCAGGAGTGCGCGGCCCACGGGGTGAAAGCGGTCCTCGTCATCTCCTCGGGATTCGCCGAGACCGGTGAGGCCGGGGCCGAGCTGCAGCGCCAGATGGTCTCCACCGCCCGCGCCTACGGGATGCGCGTGGTCGGCCCGAACTCCTTCGGCCTCGTCAACGAGTCCGAGAACATCTCGCTGAACACATCGCTGGCCCCGTTCCTGCCGGCATCGGGCACGCTCGGCCTGTTCAGCCAGTCGGGCGCGCTGGGCACCGCACTGCTGGCGGCGGCGAAGAAGCGCGGACTCGGCATCTCCACGTTCGTATCCGCAGGCAATCGCGCCGACCTCTCCGGCAACGACGTCCTCCAATACTGGGAGGAGGATCCGGCGACGAAGACCGTCGGCCTCTACCTCGAATCGATCGGCAACCCGCGCAAGTTCGCCCGCATCGCCCGCCGGGTCTCACGCGTCAAACCGGTCATCGTCATCAAATCCGACCTCACCGGCCGCGAGCTGCCGCCCGGGCACATCGTGCGCACCTCGTCTCTGGCACCGAACACCCTCGACCAGGTGCTTGGTCAGGCGGGCGTGATCAGGGCCGATACGATCCACCAGCTCTTCGACTTAGCCCAGGTGTTCTCGACCCAGTCCCTGCCCGCGGGCAGGCGCCTGGGTGTCATCGGCAACTCGGCGGCGATGGCCACACTCGTCATTCAGCGGGCTCGCTCTGAGGGTCTGCACGTCGAAGCCGACCCGGTGTCTCTGCACCCTGAGGTCGAGGCAGAGACGTTCCGGGACGAGCTCGAGGCGATGTATGCCCGCGAAGACATCGACTCCGTGATCGTCACCTTCACCCCCTCGGCCGGAGCAGAGGAATCCGAGATCGCGGCCCACCTCGCCGAAGCGGCGGCCCGTTCGAAGAAGACGACCGTGGCCTGCTTCCTCGGCATCCAAGGTGTCCAGGACGAGCTGACCACTCACCTCAGCGACAGCGAAGGCAACCGGAACTCACACACCGTACCCAGCTACGTCGGACCCGAAGACGCCGTATGGTCCCTGGCCAGGGCCACCGACTACGCCCGCTGGCGAGGCGCTGACCACGGCCGATTCCTTGAGGTCGAAGACCTCGACGACAAGGGCGTGCGCACGATCATCGAATCTGCACTCTCCGAGGCCCAGACGGGCCGGCCCGTTCGACTCGAGCGGGATCAGGCGAGGGCTCTGCTGTCCTGCTACGGGATCGAGGTGCTGCCCCACATCACCGCGGCCTCGGTGGATGAAGCCCTGTCCGCTGCCGACGACATCGGATATCCGGTCGCACTCAAGGCCGTATCGAACACCCTGCGCCATCGGATGGAGCTGGGCGGTGTGCGACTGAACATCGACTCACCGGAGGAGCTGCGCGAGGACTTCCAAGCGATCCAGGAGACCATCAGCTCCCTGCTCGTCGACGAGGACCCTCTGGTCGACGTTCAGGCCATGGCTCCCCCGGGAGTCCCCTGCGTCATCCGTGCGGGCGAGGACCGCCTGCTGGGGCCGCTGCTGTCGTTCTCCCTGGCCGGGGATACGACGGAGTTGCTCGGCGATGTCGAGCATCGCGTGGCCCCGTTGACGGACAAAGATGCTGAGGACATGATCCGATCGGTCAAGTCCTCGCCGAGGCTGTTCGGCTATCGGGGTCTGCCGCCGGTGAATATCGATCCCCTCAAGGATGTGCTCGAACGCCTGTCGGTGCTCGTCGAGAGGCACCCGCAGATCCTCGAACTCGAAATCCACCCCATGGTCGCCACTGTGACCGGCGGACATCTTCTGAGTGTGAGGATTGATCTGCTCACCGATTCCACACGAATCGATTCGACGCGGAGACTGCTGAGCTGACGCCCCCGGGGAATTCAGAGACGGCCCATTTAGTGAGAACCGACTGTCAGTTTGGCGAGTCTTATACCAATTCTTCTCTATTCCAGGTAGTGTCTGTATCCGTTCGGCACGAAACGTTATGAATTCGTGTTTTAGTGTGTGGCCATACATTGGCCATAGTCTGTGGCCAGCCACTGGCCACCCACCATCCAAAAGGCACCTGTACTGCGGGTGCCTCACGAGAGTGAGGCATGAAAGAAATGATTTCACGAAGAGACGTCGTCACCGACTCCGCGATTGCTGTAGTCGCCGAACAGGGAGTTCGTGGACTCACCCACAGGGCAGTCGATGCCCTTGCCGAACTGCCCGTCGGCTCGACATCGAATGTCTACCGTACCCGTGATGCCCTGATCACTGGAATCATGGAGCGCATCGGAGACCTCAACTCGCAGCAGCTCGACCGTCTGCCGGACATGTTCCGGGACAGCGGAAAACCCGCGCTGGAGATCTCCGTCGATTTCTGCATGAACTGGCTGACGACCGACCGCAACCGCTTCTACACGATGATCATGCTCAGCCTCGACCCGGCGCTTCCGAACGAAGCCTTGGCCGCGAAGCAGAAGAACACTGCGAAGATCGACGAGTTCGTCATGCGATTGGCCAATGTCGATGCTGAGATGGCTCGCGCGATGAATAGCTCCGTGATGGGAATGATGATCACCGAGCTGATCGCAGGAACGGCCGATCGCTCCCACGTCGAATCATTCATGGGGCAATTCCTCACATGGGTGGGCAACAACACGACGCAGGCCTGACCTTTCCGAAGAACGGGCCTGAACTCTCCGAACCTGATCCCTTCGCTGGCACAGTTCCGATGCCGCTTCGGCGCACAGACGCTCGCACACTTCGACACAACACACACAGCCGATCATCACACCGCGGACGCTGGCAGACAACGACACGGACGCCCCGGAAATGCGGGCTTGAGCCGTAGAACTCAAATCGAACGCTAGAATCGACGGGTGCTCTCCGTTGTCGATGCCGAACCTCGGCGTGTAAGAGAGCACCCGGAGCGGAAAATTCGTGCGTCAAAGGAGTTCCATGACCGAAGGCAGAGTCATCGATGTCGACGTCTCGTCAGAGATGGAGAGTTCGTTCCTCGAATATGCGGTCTCGGTCATCCACTCCCGCGCCCTGCCCGATGCCAGGGATGGGCTCAAGCCCGTCCAGCGTCGCATCGTCTACCAGATGGGCGACATGGGTCTGCGCCCCGAGCGTGGGCATGTGAAGTCCTCTCGCATCGTCGGCGATGTCATGGGCAAGCTCCACCCGCACGGCGACACTGCGATCTACGATGCGCTGGTGCGCCTGAGCCAAAGCTTCATCATGCGCGTACCGCTCGTCGACGGCCACGGTAACTTCGGCTCCCTCGACGACGGTCCTGCCGCCCCGCGTTACACGGAGGCCCGGCTGACCTCGGCCTCCATGCAGATGATCGCCGGCCTCGATGAGGACGTCGTCGACTTCGTCGGGAACTACGACAACACACTTACCCAGCCCGACGTTCTGCCCAGTGCTTTCCCGAATCTGCTCATCAACGGCACGTCCGGAATCGCCGTGGGCATGGCCACCAATATGGCTCCGCACAATCCGGGTGAGGTCATCGCCGCCTGCTGCCACCTGATCCGCAATCCCGAGGCTGGCCTGGCCGAGCTTATGCGCTTCATCCCCGGTCCCGATCTGCCCACCGGCGGACGGATCATCGGCCTCGATGGGGTCCGTGAGGCCTACGAGACCGGTCGCGGTACGTTCCGCACCAGAGCCACGGTCTCAATCGAGAACATCAATGCCCGCCGCAAGGGCATCGTCGTCACCGAGCTGCCCTACCTTGTGGGACCGGAGAAGGTCGTGTCCAAGGTCAAGGACGCTGTCGGGGCGAAGAAGCTCACCGGCATCGCTTCGATCGATGACTACTCGGACCGCAAGAACGGAATGCGTCTGGTCATCGGCATCAAGAACGGGTTCAATCCGGAGGCAGTCCTCGCTGAACTCTATCGGCAGACCCCGCTCGAGGAATCGTTCAGCATGAACAACGTCTGCCTCGTCGACGGCCAGCCGCGGACACTGGGACTGCGCGAGCTCCTGACCGTCTACCTCGCCCACCGCATCAACGTCATCCGCCGCCGCACCGTGTTCCAGCTGCGCAAGGCCAAGGACCGCCTCCACCTCGTCGAGGGTCTGCTCATTGCGATCCTCGACATCGACGAGGTCATCCAACTCATCCGCTCCTCCGACGATGCAGCCACGGCGCGCACTCGCCTGATGGACGTCTTCGAGCTCTCCGAGCTCCAGGCCACCTACATCCTCGATCTGCAGCTGCGCAGGCTGACCAAGTTCTCGCGCATCGAGCTCGAAGCCGAGCGTGACGAACTGCGCAAGAAGATCGACTACCTCGAGGACCTGCTCGCCGATGAGGCCAAGCTGCGTGAACTCGTCGCCACGGAGCTCGAGGCGACGGCAGAGGCCATCGGTTCACCTCGGCGCACGGTCCTCATCGAAGGATCGATGAAGGAGCTTTCAGCCAAGGGCAAGAAAGCTCAGTCTGATCTCAAGATCGCCGACGCCCCCTGCCGGGTCCTCCTCTCGACCTCCGGGCGCATCGCCCGAACCGCTGATGCCTCGGCACTGCAGAGGATCGGGAAGCGCTCGAGCCATGATGCGCTGCGAGCGGAGATCGTATCGACGACTCAGGGCAAGGTCGGGGCGGTGACCTCGACAGGTCGTCTGCACATGGTCGATGTCGTCGACCTCCCGGCTCTGCCGCCGGCCGCGACACGTCCGAACGTCGCCGGCGGCGTCAAGATCGCCGACTACGTGACGTTGGAGAAGAATGAGACTGTCCTCGGTCTCATCGACCTCGACCGTGAGTTCGTCGTCGGCACCGCAGGCGGTGTCGTCAAACGCGTGTCCGTGGCTGCCAAGCCGAACAAGAGCGAGTGGGAGGCGATCACACTCAAGGGCAAAGACTCCGTGATCGGCGTTGCTCAGCCGAAGGACATCGATGAGTCCCTGGCGGTGTTCGTGACCTCGAATGCGCAGCTGCTGGCCTTCGATGCCTCCGGACTGCGAGCACAGGGCTGGAACGCCTCAGGTGTGGCCGGGATGAAGGTTGCCGCCGATGCGCGCGCGCTGTTCTTCGGTATGACTCCCAAGGAGGCCAAAACCGACGAGGACGGCGACGCCGACACCAGAATCGGCACGTTCGCCGTGGTCACAGTCGCAAGTGGCGAGAACTTCTACGGCGCACCATCGTCGTCGATCAAGGTCAGCGACTTCTCCGAATATCCGACCAAGGGCCGTGCGACCTCGGGTGTGCGTGCTCACAAGTTCCTCAAGGGCGAAACCGAGCTGTCCCTGGCCTGGGTCGGCGACACCCCGCAGGCGGCTGCCCAGGCAGGAGGGGCCAGGACGCTTCCGGCCGAGATGTCCAAGCGCGATGCCACGGGCTCGCCCCTCGAGTCAAAGATCGACGTCATCGGAACGGTCCCTCGCCTCGGTGGCGCCGAAGGTCCTGTCGGCGGTGCTGCAGGTGGCGGTTCTGCGGGTGACGGCGATGACGCGGGCGGCGGTTCCGCTGCAGGTGGCGAGTCCGGCGGAGGTTCGACGTCCCCGGCTGCGACCCGCTCGCAGGGATTGGCGACGAGTTTCGACGAGCTCGACCTCGACCTTGACGACGGGCGTGATCTCGATGAGGCGAAAGAAGAGATCGCCCGTTCGAAGATCGACTCCGACGACGCCGTCATCGTCTCCCATGACGACGACGATGACGACGACACAGCGCTGTTCTGAGGAATTGGCTGAGAAAAGCTGCCCTGCCGTCAGCAGTGATCGCGATCACGGGCCACTTCACTAGTGGTACCCGTACTCGCGTAGACAACCACTGCAGCTGTATGACTTCCAGCTAACAGTGCGAAGCGCTGTCAACGGTGCGGGGTACGCCGTGGCGTCAGGCTCAGTTTTCGTCGTCGTCGAGGTCCAGCTTCATTCGGGCAGCCGTTCCACGCTTCATCTCGCCGATGCCGGTCTCCCCCAGCCCTTGGAGCGAGATAGATTCGCGCCGCTCGAACACATAGGCATCCGAGGCAGAGAGAACCCGAGCGGTGTCCTCATCGGTGAAGATCGTGCCCGGATCGGCAACGGCGGTCAGCCGGGCAGCCAGATTGACGCTCGACCCGAAGATGTCGCCCAGGCGAGACAGAACCCTGCCCCAGACGAACCCGACGCGGGCCTGCGGCAGATCCTCGGCCGCAGTCACACGCTCCATCAAGGTCATCGCGATCTCTGCTCCGCCCAACGGCGTCTCGGCGGCGAAGAACACCTCATCGCCGACGGTCTTGATGACTCGACCGCCTCCGGTGGCCACGATGTTGTAGGCCATTCCCTGGAACTCCTGCACCAGATTCGCCAGCTGTCTGGGCTCCATCTTCTGTGAAAGACGCGTGTAGGAGACGAGGTCGATGAAGCCGACCGCACGTGCAAGCGGCATCGAGGAGTCATACCAGCCCTGCCTGTTGTCGATGGCCAGACCATCGGAGACGTTGACGTTGAGTCGTCCCATCACCTCGGCGAGGTTGCGTCGCCAGGAATACGTCAGCATCTTCTGCAGGGGATCGACCATGTCCTCGACGACCTGCAGAGCGTCGCGCCTGGCTTCGGGATCGGTCAGCCCCTTCTCCTCGGTGAGGAAGTCGACGAGAGTCTCCATCTGCCACACCACGAGACGATCCGTGGTCTGGCCGATCGCGCGAGCCAGCGACAGCGCGGTGCCCTGGTCGATGAGGCCGTCGGCCACAGGCTTGGCCCACATGCGCAGCGCATGGGCATCGCTGACGGTGTAGGCCTTCTCCGTGCCGTCCGTCTGGGACATGCCCAACGCTCGCCACATCTTGCGCGCAGAGACCGTGGAGATTCCCCCGAGTTTCGCCGCTTCACGCCGGTCGAGCACGCGTTTGCCGTCGAGCAGGATCTCTTCGAGCCGTTCAGCCGCGGTGCGGGTTTCGTAGATGGTGTCGTCTTCGTCTGCCTCGTCGAGGATCTGCAGGGCCGCGGTGCGCGGATCCTCGTGCAATCCTCCGAAGAAGTCGCCGCCCACCTCATTGCCGGAAGAGTCGTCAGTTGATTCCTCGTCTTCTGCCCACGGGACCGTCGACATCGCCGAGGTGGCGGGCAGTGTGGCGGGCAGGTCCTCGTCGCCGTGCTCAATACCTTGGACAGAGGGTGGCGCCGAGGCGGCTGGAGGCTCAGCGGCATCCGGCGACGAGTCGATCTGATCGTCCGTGATCACCGGAATCGAGTTCGGTTCCTGGATCGTGCTGGGTTCCTGGTCGGTGCTGGGTTCCTGGCTTGAGTTACCAGTCCGGTTCGGGCCGCTGGCCTGGTGCGAATCCTCTGGTTCGGCTGCTCCTGAATTGTTCTCGCTGGATTCCCGAGCTTCAGAAGACCCCCTAGTGCCGCTGCTGTCCTGCTCTTGGGCGGAGTCCTGCTCTTCAGTTCTATTCGACGCTGTGTCGTTCGAAGCGGTGCGGTTCGAAGCGGTGCCACTCGAAGGTGTGTCGTTCGAGGCTGAGTCGTCCGAACCGGCGTGGGTCGAGTCGACGCCGTTCGACGAGTGCATGTCGGTGCCATCGGCACTCTCATCGGGCACGATGTTGAATTCGGCGGTGAAATCCGAGACGCCCGTCATCTGCGGCCCCCAGCTTCTGTCCCCGTGGTTTCCGGCCCCGTACTGTCACCGGCCGGTCGCAGGTGGTGGACATCGCCTGCGCTGACGCAGATGTCATCGTCGATGATGAGGTCGCCACCGGCGTCGAGCCCTGTGGCACGGCCGTAGAGGTTGCTTCCGTCGGGGCGTTCGACCCTGACCCGTGTCCCGAGAGTCACCATATTCGCACGCACCTCTTCGCCGACCGTGCTCCGGCTGAAATCGTCATCGTCATACTCGACAAGCTCCCTGTAGGCAGGAATCAGTGTGCTCAGAATCGAGATTAACAAGTCTTCATGAGCAACTTCTGAGCCGTCGCCGTCCTTTTCGATCGCAATGGAGCTGGCGCTCTCACGAGGCAGATCGTCAGGTTGCAGACGAGTGTTGATCCCCATCCCCAGAACGATTCGCGGCCCTGTCGGCAGCGGTTCGACCCGAGCGAGGATCCCGCACAGCTTCTTCCCGTCCTGCGTCAGCACATCATTGGGCCACTTGAGTACGGCAGGCACACCCACCTCGGCGATGGCGGCTCGAACGGCCTCACCGGCAATCAGGGGAATCCATCCCCACGAGTCGAAGACGCCACCCGGTGCCAGCAGGATCGAAAACGTCAGGGACCGGCGCGGGGGCACTGTCCAGGTCCGACCCAACCGGCCGTGGCCGGCGTTCTGATGATCGGTTCCGTAGACGGAGAACTCGGCGGGCACCTCGGCGAGGCCGCTGCTCTCGGAGCTCGCGATCCGGCGCATGCGATCGGTGGGGTCGTCGGTGAGGGTGGATTGTCCGCGCACCAGTGCAGCCAGCTCGTCGTTCGTCGACGAACACACGTCGTCCCAGATGACAGTGGGTAGAGCGAGACCACGGTCCGCGGCCTTGCGGCGCAGTGATTCGACATCGATGAGGAAGGAATTGTGTTGGCTGTTCACCAGTCCACTTTAGATTCTTTTGGCGAGAGTGCACAATGATCCCACCGTGCGTCGTTATTGTGGAGGCATGACGGATACCCCACGTACAACAGTTGAGCGCATCGACGCTTTCGTCCAGCGCCGGGATGCGGCCCACACCGGCAATGTGAAGTCGGTGGAGAACCAGCACAAACGCGGCAAGCAGACCGCTCGCGAACGGATCGAAGCGCTCCTCGACGAGGATTCGTTCCAGGAGATCGACGAGTTCGCGCGCCACCACAACCACCAATTCGGGATGGAGAACAACCGCCCCGATGGCGACGGCGTCGTGTGCGGTCTGGGCACGATCGAGGGCAAGACCGTGGCCGTATTCGCTCACGACTTCACCGTCCTCGGCGGCTCCCTCGCCGAGGCGAATGGTCGGAAGATCGTCAAGGTCCAGAAGCTTGCCATCAAGCTGGGCTGCCCCATCATCGGCATCAACGACTCCGGCGGCGCCAGAATCCAGGAGGGTGTGGGCTCGATCGCTCTGTTCGCAGAGATCTTCCGCCTCAATGTGGCCTCCTCCGGTGTGATCCCGCAGATCTCGCTCATCATGGGCCCCTCGGCCGGCGGCGCCGTCTACTCCCCCGCACTGACCGACGTCACGATCATGGTCGATCAGACCAGCCACATGTACATCACAGGCCCCGACGTCATCAAAACCGTCACCGGCGAAGAGGTCGGCCATGAGGAGCTCGGCGGCGGCCGCACGAACAACACCGTGTCCGGCAATGCCCACTATCTGGCCAGCGACGAGGACGATGCACTGAACTATGTGCGCGACCTGCTCTCATTCCTGCCGCAGAACAACCTCGACCCCGCCGATGCCGACGAATTCGAATCGGACCTGAGCGTCGCACCTGAGGACGAGGCCCTGGATACGCTCATGCCGGATTCGCCTTCACAGCCCTATGACATCCTCGATGTCGTCACCACTGTCCTCGACGATGCAGAATTTCTGCAGGTCTCCGAACTCTTCGCCCCGAACGTCGTCACCGGATTCGGACGCGTCGAGGGAGTCAGCGTCGGGGTCATCGCCAACCAGCCGATGCAGCTGGCGGGGACTTTGGACATCGATGCCTCGGAGAAGGCCGCCCGTTTCGTGCGCCTCTGCGATGCCTTCAACATTCCGATCCTCACGTTCGTCGACGTGCCCGGCTTCCTGCCCGGCACCGATCAGGAGTTCAGCGGCATCATCCGCCGCGGGGCCAAGCTCATCTACGCCTACGGTGAGGCGACAGTTCCCCTGATCACTCTCATCACCCGCAAAGCCTACGGCGGAGCGTACTGCGTCATGGGTTCCAAACAACTCGGCGCAGACATCAACCTCGCCTGGCCCAGCGCGCAGATCGCGGTCATGGGCGCTCAGGGTGCGGCGAACATCGTCTACCGGCGCAAGCTCAAGGCCGCCGGTGAAGCGGGCGAAGACGTCGATGCGCTGCGGGACGAGCTGATCCAGGACTACGAGGATGCCCTCCTCAACCCGTATCTGGCGGCCGAAGAGGGCTACATCGACGCGGTCATCAAGCCGAGCGAGACCCGGAACCGCATCGTGCGCGGCCTGCGGGCGCTGAAGAACAAGCATGTTGACGCTCCAGCGCGCAAGCACGGTAACATCCCACTATGAGCCAGGATGCACACGAGGCCACAGCCACCTCGGCGGTCGAGGAACGGACGCAGGTGCGAGCCCACGACGGCGAGCCCGTCAGCGATGACATGGCCAATGCCGCAGCGGTGGCGGCCGTCGTTGCGATCCGACAGGTGGCCCTTGCCTACGCTGCCAATCAGGCGGCGGCATTGGACCAGATGGAGACGGCGAAGCACGATCGCGCAGGGTTCAATGCCCCACGCCGCAACGTGCGCCGCCGCCTCCCCCAAGCCTGGACCCAGACTCTGGGGCGCTGACGGTGGGGCACTGACCCTGACGCGGGCAGATTGCAGCTGGGTCTCTCGAAGGTAAGTCGTCCTCCCGACGGTAAGCAGCCCCCTCTATGCCACCGGTGAGTCGGTGACATCGGACGTCAGCTCATCGCAGCCGGTATTGGTCCTTCGCCGGGTCGGCTCCGGGCCCCACCCGGTGATCGGGCTCCACCTGATGAATGGTTCCTGTATCGACTCCAGGCCGAGGTGCGGATCCGTCATCGATGGAGACCGTGCTCAGACGCTGAGGACTGCGCCCGTCGGCCGCCGACGAACCGGCCGACGAGTCACCCAAACCGGCTGCTGCTTCACCCGAAACGCTCGTCACGCCTCGCGTCGGGCCGCCCATATCGTCACCGTAGACAGCTTCACCGCGAGCCACCATTCCAGCGACATCGGAGAGCTTGAGCTGCGGCAGGAACCAAGCGAGGACGAAGGCGACGAGGAACACCGGCACCATGTACCAGAACGAGGGCGCCAAAGCATCCGCGTAGGCATTGACGACGAGGTCATGGATGGGGCCGGGCAGCGAGGCCACGGACTCCGGTGTCAGCGAGTCGGTGGTCGGAGCACCTGCCCCAGCACCGCCCGCGCCTGCACCACTGCCGGGAGCCTGCGACATCGCTTCGCCGACCTTGTCTGCCAGCCGGGAGGTGAATATCGACCCGAACAGTGCCGTGCCCACAGAGGCACCGATCTCGCGGAAGTAGTTGTTCGTCGACGTCGCGGTGCCCACCAACTCCGGGGCCACGGAGTTCTGAATGACGAGGACGATGATCTGCATGACCAGGCCAAGGCCGAAGCCCATGGTGAAGATCATGCATCCGATGAGCACCATAGAGGTATCGGCCGTCAACGTGGTCATCCAGGCCAAAGCAATGCCGGCGATGAGGGTGCCGAAGAGCGGGTAGATCTTGTACTTGCCGGTCTTCGACACGATGAAGCCGGAGACGATGGAGGTCAGCATGACGCCGGCCATCATCGGCAGCATGAGCAGGCCGGATCCTGTCACGTCTGTCCCGGATGCCATCTGCATGAAGGTGGGCAGGAATGCCATTGCGGAGAACATGCCCAGGCCCAGCAGCAGGCCGATGACTGTCGAGAGGACGAAGGTCTTGTTCTTGAACAGGAAGATCGGGATGATCGGGTTGCTGACCTTGGATTCGACGTAGACGAAGATGGCAGCGGAGACCACGGTGCCGATGATCAGGGAGATGATTGTCGGCGAGTTCCAGTCATAGTCGTGGCCGCCCCAGCTGGTGACGAGGATCAGCTGCGAGGTCGCGGCCACCATGAAGATGATGCCCAGGACGTCGACCTTCTTGTCCGACTTGTGGCTCGGCAGCTTGAGGGCGAAGAGCGCGATGAAGAATGCGATGATGCCGATCGGGACGTTGATCCAGAAGCACCAGCGCCAGTCCATGTGCTGGGTGAAGAATCCGCCCAGGACCGGACCGAGCACGCTCGAGATCGCAAACAGGCCGCCGAGGGGGCCCATGTACTTGCCGCGTTCGCTGGCGGGAATGATGTCGGCGATGATGGCCTGCGACAGGATCATCAGACCGCCGCCGCCCAGTCCCTGGAAGCCGCGCCAGGCGATGAGTTCCCAGAAGGTCTGGGCCATGCCGGACCCGAATGAGCCGACGACGAAGATCGCGATCGCGACGAGGAAGATGACCTTCCTGCCCCACATGTCGCCGAACTTTCCATACAGCGGCATGACGATGGTCATCGCCAGCAGGTAGATGGTCACCAGCCAGGCCTGATGCTCGACACCGTCGAGTTCACCCACGATCGTCGGCATTGCCGTCGACACGATCGTCTGGTCCAGGGTTGCCAGGAACATGGCGGCCATGAGCGCGGAGAAGATCAAGACGATCGTCTTCTTGGTCAAGACCATCGGGGCCTTCTCAGCAGTTTCGGCTGTTGAACTCATGCCGATTCCTCCTCAAAGATGTCTCGTAGTTCGTCGAACAGTTCTTCGATGACCGGGGCCGGGTCGCCCTCGACCTTGCGCAGACGCATGAACGTCGCCTTGATCGACATCATCGCCAAAGCAGCGAGTGCCTCGGCGCGGATGGACACCGACACCCCGTCGCCGTCGTCATGGCAGTGACCTGAGCCGGAATCATCGGAAGTAGCTTTGGTCGCCGAGGTGGCCGCCGAGTTCTCGTCGGTCGCAGGGGCGCCCGAGGTCGTCGTCGCCCCATCGAGGCGACGTTGGATCATCTCGCGGAACAGGCGCTCGTTGTTGCCCATACGAGACATCTGAACCTGCATGAGCGAAGGGTCCTGCTTCAGCAGCTGGTGGTATTGGTGCATCTCTTCGCGCCTGTTCAGACGTGTCCGCACAACCGAGGCCAACAGATGCTGGAGGTCGGCCAGGAGTCGCCCGCTCGGGCCGCCGGCCTCGAAGGCCTCGATATCGGGCTGGTCCTCATCGTCGAAGACGGTGTCGGCACGGCCCAGCAGAGCTTCTTCTTTGCTGGAGAAGTAGTTGAAGAAGGTGCGCCGGGAGACCCCGCAGCGTTCGCAGATGTCTTCGATGGTGACGTTGGCGTATCCGTTCTCGAGTGCCAGCTCGAGGGCCGCCTGACGCAGAGCCTGACCACGCTCGCGCTTCTTGCGCTCGCGCAGCCCCTCGGGCTGGTCGGCATGGCCTGTGGTCTCGACTGGATCGGGCGCGGCAGAGTCGGCTGCGCGTCCAGGCTCGGCCGCAGCCGAGTCTGCGCGAGTGGGCTCGCCAGAAGATGTGGAATTCATAATCACATTATTGCACCCAGTGCATTTTTGCCTCAAGTGCAAATATTGTGTCTTATGGCACACTCACAGCGAGCACCCGAAATGCGAGACGATGCTCACACCATGCCCCGTCTCAGTCGAACCGCTCGGCCAGGGCCACGACGATGCCCTCTGGGCCGCGAATGCAGCAGAGCCGGAAGATCGACTCGAACTCCGCCACCTCACCGAGCAGTTCGCCTCCGTGCTCACGCAGCCGAGAGATGGTGTCATCGATGTCGTCGACGGCGAACATGATCCGATGCAGTCCCACGTATTGGGCGCAGGGGGCTGCCCTTCGGCACCCACGGCCGTGGGTGCGTGGTACGCGGTGAGTTCGACCTTGCTGTGGCCGTCCGGAGTTCGCATCATCGCGATCTCGCTGCGAATGCCGTCAAGCCCGACGGTCTTGTCCGCCCAGTCGCCTTCGACCACTGTCCTGCTTTCCAGCTCCATGCCGAGCGCGGCGAAGTAGTCGACCGCTGAATTCAGGTTCTCAACGACGATCCCGACGTTGTCCATCCTCTGTATCGCCATGGCCTGGAGCATACAGGTCGCTCCAGGAACGCAGCATAAAGATGAAGTTCAGTACCCGAGCTTGGCGTTCGTCAGCACCGGAATCGTTTCGGCGGCCTTGTCGGCTACGGCGAGGTCCACGTCGACGACCTCGAGAGCCTCTTCACCCTCAAGTGAGGAGACGACGTGGCCGAAGGGATCGGAGACGAGACTGTGGCCGACGCCGGTCGGTCCCTTCTTCGGCACCTCCACCCCGCTGACTTCAGGGTCGGCTTGGCCGATGGCGGCAACGAACATATTGGAGTCCAGTGCCCGGGCACGAGCCAGAGTCTCCCATTGTTCGACCTTGCCCTTCCCTGCACCCCAGGATGCGGAGACGATGGCGAGTTTGGCACCACGACGGCTGATCTCTGCGTACAGCTTCGGGAAGCGGATGTCGTAGCACAGGGTCAGTCCGACGCTCTCACCTGCGAGGTCGATGACGACCGGGTCCTCACCGGGGACGACTGTGTCGGATTCTTTGAAGCCGAAGGCATCGTAGAGGTGGATCTTCGCATAGTCGCGACGCTCACCCCGTGGCGGGTAGACGGCAAGCAGGTTGATCACCTTTTCACCTGAAGTCGCGAACTCGCCGACGATCACGGTGATTCCGGCCTCGGTCGCCAGCTCAGCCATCGCCGTCTGCCAGGACTCGGTGTTCGCCTCGGCCACATCTCGCAGGCCTGGGCCGAAGGCGGACATCGTGGCCTCGGGGAAGACGACGAACTCGGCTCCTGCCTCGGCGGCCCTGTTCGTGTAGTCCCGGACCTTGACGAGATTGTCCGCAACTGTGGTGGTGGAGTTGATCTGCGCGAGTGCGAATTTCATGGCCAGTCCTTGCGATCCGGGAGTGTCAACGGTGCATTCAGACTATCGCGACCGCACGCGCGGAGAAACCTGCGTCCAGCGGGCAGTGACCTCGGTCCAGCCAGCAGTGACCTCCATCCGGCCAACGGAGCGCTCCGTCCAGCCGGCACCACCTCAGTGCAGGTACTCGCGACCGGGACGGCCACCTCGGCGACGGCCGTGGACGAAGTAGTAGACGATCATGCCGAGGGCCACGAGCCCCGCACACAGCATAAACATGCCGTTGCCGCCGGTCAGCGGCATAATGGCGCCGAGAATGATCGGACCGATCCCCGACCCTGCGTCGAGGAGGAGGAAGAACGAGGCCGTGGCCACCGGCACTCTCGACATCGGTACAGACTTCACAGTGATCGCCTGCATACACGGCATGAGCGAGCCGAAGCCCAGGCCGACGAAGACGCCGGCGAGGATGATCCCGGTCATGGTGGGCCACATCGCCAGCAGAACGTTGCCCACGAGGTTGAAGACGAAGACAGGATAGATGACGAAGTTGTCGCCGATGGTGTCCTGCAGGCGACCGACGAACAGTCGTGCTATCAGTGACGCCACGGCGAAGGCGACGAAGAACAGAGAAGCCGCACTCGCGACTCCGTTGTCCTCGGCGTAGCCGGCGAGAAACACCAGAGCCGCGGCATAGGCGGTTCCGGCGATGAGCATGATCGAACCGATGCGCAGACCATCGCGGTCAACGAGCGTACTGACCTTCAAGTGCCATTTGGATCGACGCTGCTCCTCGCTGAGCTCCTGCTGGGGCAGCTTGATGACGACACAGAGGATGAAGGCGACGAGCGACATGAATGCCGAGGCCGCGAAGAGCATCGGGAAGTCGTAGGCGCGCGGAAGGATGACACCCAGATAGGGCCCCAGAGCCGTCGACAGCGTGGTGGCGGTGCCGAAGTAGCCGGTGCCCTCACCTCGGCGAGAGGTGGGGATCACGCTTTGGATCGCGGTCATGATGGCCGTGTTGCCGGCCCCGAAGGCGATGCCGTGGATGATGCGAATGGCGAGGAGCCAGACCAAGGTGTCGGCGAAGATATAGGCGACGGAGGCGAGGATCGAGATCGCCATCGTGATGATGAGCAGTTTCCGTCGACCGATGAAGTCGAGGTACTTTCCGGTCAGCACACGCGCGACGACGGCACCCACGACGAAGGAGGAGGACGCGAAGCCGGCGGCTGCCTCCCCTGCGGAGAATCTGGCGACGGCGTAGCCTGCCATGGACGTCATGAGGAGGTAGAACACCATCGACATCGCCAGGTTGAGACCGATGCCGACGACGAAGTCCTTGGTCCATAGCTGTGCCCGTGCCACTGAAGATCAGTCTCTCTTCCTGTCGAATGATGCGCTCAGTCCCCAGGATGCCCGTTGAGATCGGTGCTCGGCGGTCAGAGCTGATCGGCTGTGATCGGCTGATCGTTGAGATCGGCGAATCTCTGAGATCGGGCTGGGAACCTATCCATGGTATCCGGTGACCCCAGTTGTCGGCGGCCCATTCCAGGGTGATCTTGCTCTAGTCACCTGATTGCTGTGTTCTCGGTCATATAGGGTGAGAATCATGACCCAGAAGAGAACCCCTTCGGCCGTTGACGCCGTTGCTGAAGAATTTGTCGACAGATCACTTGCGCTCTCCCCTTCCCTCGCCCTCTACCTCGGCATCGAGGGCGCTCAGGGCTTCGATGACTTCTCCCCCGCCGGTCTGGCCGCCGCCAACGATCTCACCGTCGAGACGCTGGCCAAGCTCGCCGAGGTTGAGAGGACGGCCGAACTCGACGACGTCGACCTCGTGACCATCGATGCGATGCGTGACCGTCTGAGCGTTGATCGCGACTATTTCGAGGCCGGGCTCAAGCATTCGAGCCTCAACGTCATCGAGTCTCCCCTGCAGTCCATCCGCGACGCATTCGACCTCATGCCCACAGACACCACCGAGGGCTGGGAGACCATCGCCACGACGATGGAAGCAGTCCCGACCTCCGTGGCCGGCTATCAGGAGTCCCTGGCTCTGGCCAAGAGCCGCAGTCAGGTCGCGGCCCGGATCCAGATAGAGAAGGTCATCGAACAGGCCCGCACACTGGCCGAACCGGGCGGCAACTTCGACCAGCTCATCGCCCGCGCCACCGACGTCCCGTCGTCGCTGGGCGAACAGCTGAGCCACCACGCCGAGGCGGCCCGTGAGTCCTTCGCCCACCTCGCCGATTTCCTGGCTGCCGAACTCCTCCCGGCAGCCCCGGAGAATGAGGCCTGCGGTCGCGAGGCCTACACCCTGCACTCGCGTGACTTCCTCGGCGCCGAGGTCGACTTCGATGAGACCTATGCGTGGGGCCTTGAGGAATTGGCCCGCATCGATGCCGAGCAGCGTGAGGTCGCGGCGAGAATCCAGCCCGGTGCCGACCTGTTCGAGGTCATGGAGACGTTGAACAACGATCCCGAGCGGACCCTGCACGGATCCGAGGGGTTGCGTGAGTGGATGCAGAAGGTCGCCGACGAGGCGATCACGGAGCTCGGGAAGTCCCACTTCGACATTCCCGAACCCGTGCGCACGATCGAATGCATGATCGCGCCCTCGGCCACCGGCGGCATCTACTACACCGGACCCACCGACGACTTCTCCCGCCCGGGTCGCATGTGGTGGTCGGTGCCCGAAGGCGTCACCGAGTTCGCCACCTGGCAGGAGAAGACCACCGTCTATCACGAAGGGGTGCCCGGCCATCATCTGCAGGTCGGCCAGGCCACCTATGTCTCTGACACCCTCAACCGCTGGCGCCGACTCATGTGCTGGGTCTCCGGGCACGGTGAGGGCTGGGCCCTCTACGCGGAGAAGCTCATGGCCGACCTCGGCTTCCTCGACGACCCCGCAGACTATCTGGGTATGCTCGACTCGCAGCGTCTGCGCGCGGCACGAGTGGTTCTCGACATCGGCTTCCACCTGGGACTCGACGCGCCCGAGAGCCTCGGCGGAGGGATCTGGGACCGAGAGAAGGCCTGGCAGTTCCTCACCGACAACGTCGCGATGGACCGGTCTTTCCTCGCCTTCGAACTCGACCGCTACCTCGGCTGGCCGGGACAGGCACCGAGCTACAAGATCGGGCAGCGACTGTGGGAGCAGTTCCGCGACGAGGCCAAGGCCGAAGCCGGAGCGGACTTCGACCTCAAGGCCTTCCACACCAAAGCGCTGAACCTGGGATCGGTCGGCCTCGATGCCCTCGGGCGAGCCATGAAGCGCTGACGCTGTGCAGAACACTGGTGGGAGAATGACCTGGTGAAGAACAATGACAGTCCGCGCAGCGATGGCCCGCGCTCTGAGACAGTGCGGGTCACCGAAGTGCTGCGCAACGAGATCATCGACGGCGTCAGGCTGCCCGGCAGCAGACTGGTCGAGCGGAACCTGGCCACCGAGCTCGGGGTCAGTCGTGTGCCGATCCGCGAAGCTCTCAAACAGCTCGCCGCCGAGGGATTGGTGGCGAATCGGCCCAACACCTGGTCGACGGTGCGCGAATTCTCCCCCAGTGACATCGCCGATCTCAACGAAGTGCGGGCCGTCTTCGACATTCTGTCCTTCGAGCTCGCCGCGCAGCGACACAATCGGGAGGGCCTGGCCAAGCTCGAGGCCACCATGGCCAAGGGCAAGGAACTATCGAAGGCCGGCGACGTCGTCGGCGCCCACCGTTCGGCGGCGGACTTCCATGCCATCGTCACCGAGCTCTCCGGCAACCGACTGCTGGCCGAGATCGGTGAGCTCCTCGACTCGCGTATGCGCTGGCAGCTGAGCCAGCACGACGACCTCGATTTCGTCGCCACAGAGCACGCGCAGCTCTACGATGCGATTGCCCATCGTGATCAGGCGAAGGTCAGAGATCTGGCCGCCCGGCACCTCGGAACGAGCCAAGACCAGCATGACAAGCACAAAGAACGCCTCGCCCGGGCCGTCGAAGAGGGCACCGACGAGGGCACCGAATCAGACGAATGACAATCGATCAGCGGCGACAGCGCGACCTCCGGCGACTGACGCAGGCAGCTTCGGGCTCAGCACAGGTCAGGCAGCAAATTCACGCCGCATTGAAGGGCCATCCGCTCATCTGCTTCGGTCGGGCCGTGGCATAGGTTCGGACCTTCGAGGTCTTCAGCCCCAGCCCGACCAGTGACTCGGCCAGTTTCACCGCTGCGGTGACTCCGTCGACGACGGGCACGTCGCATCGCTGGACGATGGTCTCCTTAAGTTCTGCCATTCCCCCGCACCCGAGGACGATGGCCTCCGCACGATCGGACTCGACCGCCTCGGCGGCCTGATCTGCGATCGCGGCAATGGCACGGTCGGGCTGGTTCTCGAGCTCGAGCACAGCCATCCCCGACGCCCGCACCGAGGCGCAGTGAGTGTTCAATCCGGCCAGGAGGAGCCGGTCCTCGATGAGGGGAACGGTGCGGTCGAGGGTCGTGACGACCGCGTACCGGTGGCCGAGGAACATTGCCAGGGCAGCACCCGCCTCGGTGATGTCGATGACAGGCACGTCGAGGAGCTCCTGAAGTCCCTCACGCCCGTGTTCGCCGTATCCGGCCTGAATGACGGCATCGAACTCGCCGGGATACTTCATCACCGCGTCCATGACGCCCAATGCCGCGAGGTAGCTCTCGACATTGCCTTCGCAGGATTCAGCCCCGAAACTGGGGGTCAGCCCGATGATCTCAGTGCCCGCCGCGGCGACCTCTTGTGCCGCATGGACGATGCCTTCGGTCATCGACTCGGTCGTGTTGACGTTGACGACGAGAATCTTCACGTATGTCTCCCGGTGAATTGTGCGTGGGCTGCAAGCGATCGATGGTTGGCGCGATGCGACTTCAGTGCGTCGTGGGGACGGCGATCTCTTCGCCATCGACCTCGCGGAAGGTGAAGCTGCGTCGGGCGATGAAGAAGTAGATGATCGCCGCGATACCCGCCCCACTGAACCAGGAGAACTGGGAGACGCTGACGAACGCGGGCACCAGCGCGAAGACGAGCGAGATGAGCGAGGCGGGGATGAAGGCGCCGATCGCGCGCCAATTGACACCCCGGTGGTAGAAGTACTCGCCGTCGCCAGCCTCGGTGTAGAGCTGGGGCACGTTGACCTTCGTCTTCCGAATCACCCAGTAGTCGATCATGATGATCCCGAACAGAGGCCCCAGCAGCGCGCCGAGCCCGCCGAGGAAGTAGACGATCACAATCGGAGAGTCGTAGAGGTTCCAGGGCAGGATGACGAAGCCGATGATGGCACTGATGAGCGCGGCGCTGCGGAAGTTGAGGTGACGCGGGAACATGTTGGTCAGCGCGTAGGTCGGTGCCACGAAATTCGCCATGAGGTTGACCGCGATCGTGAGGATGAGCAGTGCCACCGAAGCCAGTGCCAGCAGGACGGGGTTGCCGATCGACTGGACGATGTCGGCGGGTGAGGTGATGACCGTTCCGTCGAGCTCGTATTGGGCACCGGCTAAGGAGATGACGACGAGGCCGAAGACGAGCATGTTGATCGGAATGCCCCAGAAGTTGCCGACGACGATGGAGCCCTTCTTCTTCGCGGCACGGGTGAAGTCGGAGAAGTTGAGGACGAAGGTGCCGTAGATCGCGACCCACAGTGATCCACCACCGAGGATGTGCATCCACATCTCCCACCCACTCAGGGCATCTTCCCGCGCCCAGGAGATCGAGAAATCGACGCGTGAGAGCATCCAGACGGCCAAGGAGAGGAAGGTGACGAGGATGATCGGTCCGGCGATCGCCTCGTACTTGCGGATCATCTCCATCCCGTAGCTGACGATCACGACCTGGACGACCCAGAGCAGGGTGAAGGAGAACCACCCCAGGCCGGAGAGGCCGAGGAACTCGGTGTCGGCCCATGACTGGAGGCTGGGCACGAGGGTGAGGAGCAGGACGTTGAGGACGCTCGAGGCCAGGTAGGTCTGGATGCCGAACCAGGCGATGGCAACGATGCCGCGCACGGAGGCCGCGAGTTGAGCGCCGTGGATGCCGAAGGCAATGCGGCTCATCACCGGATAGGGCACTCCCGTCTTGTGTCCCATGAAACCCGAGAGCGTCAGGAGGAAGAACAGGAGGCCGGCGCCGACGAGCAGTGCAACGAGAATCTGCCAGGCACCGAGCCCCAGCGCGAAGAGACCGAGGGCGAACCCGTAATTGCCCAGCGAATGGACGTCATTGGCCCACAGGGTGAACAGGCTGTAGGCGGTCCAGCTTCGCCCTTCCTTCCTGCTCGGTGCCAGGTCCGAGTTGTAGAACCGCGGACTGATGCGATGTGCCGCCAACTGTTCGGGGCTCGGGCCCATCCAGCTGGGTGCAGGATCCTGCGCAATCTCAGTCTTTCTCATGCTGGTCACTCAAATCTGAAAAGCACATCGCTGGGATACCAAACCTCTGATCACAACGCTGTGGCGGCGAGTACTGTCGATATCAGCGTAACCTGAGTCACAGATTACGTGCAACAGCACTGACGCCGATTCCCACAGAACAACCTCAAATACGCCGATCGTGCGGACTGCATCCGTGCTGGCCACGAGCCTTTCGGTGACTTCCGGCACCAAACACATTTGGCATACCATTTATTCTGAACAGCGATCAGAAACGCCTACGCAGCGCCTCCTGCAGACAAGAGCGGGCACCATCAGTTGAGTTCCAACCGATGGTGCCCGAAGGCATGACGCCCCTGCGTCAGACAATCACGCCTCTTCTTCCACATCCTTCGCTGTCGGGTCCCATTTGACGATGCCGACCGCGATGGCTCCGGCCAGCGGGGCACAGGCGACGATCCAGAAGACTCCCGTGCCCATCGAACCCGCCAGGATCGGGAACATGATGAGGGAGACGATCGAGAACGCACGCAGTACCGACTGATTGAAGCCGATGCCGATTCCGCGCAGTCGCGTCGGGTAGGACAGAGTCGCGTAGTTCATCAGGTTGGCTCCGGGTCCGCCGGCCTGTGCGAAGACGAAGGCCGCGAGCATCGCTACTGAGACGAGCACGAGTGCACCGGTCGGTATGCCGACGATAGCCAGCAGGGCAAGTGATGCTGCCTGGATCGCGAATCCGACGAGGGTGATGCGGCGGGTGCCGAACCGGTTGACGATGCTCATGCCCAGCAGTCCGCCGATGGCGCCGAAGCCGAGGTTGATGACGAGTGAGGCGATGATGGTGACCAGCGGCGTCTGGTGGAACAGCGTCGTAATGATCAGTGGCGTGCCGTAGGCGACGGCGTTGTAGCCGAAGGTCGAGAACACTGACACGCAGAGGGCGACGATCGTGCGTACACGGTACTGCGGGGCGAAGAGTTCGGCGAATCCGCTCCATTTGCCGCCGCGCTTCGGCTCTGCAGCTCCGGCCTTCCCTGTGCTGCCGGCATCGGCGGCGAGTTCCACGTCGAGGTGGTGGTGTGAGCGCATGACGTCGACGGCGCCACGCAGGTCACCCTGGTTCGCGAGCCATTCGGGCGATTCTGCGAGGTAGCGGCGACGGACGAGGAGCACGATGAGTGCCGGGACTGCGCCGAACCCGACGACGAGGCGCCACAGGATGGCGTGCTGGTCGTAGGGCAGGCTGACGAAGATGATGAGTACGATGAGGTAGCCGACGCCGGTCGCGATGTACCAGGCAGGTGACCAGGCGTTGACGCGCTGCGAGCGGTTGCCTTTGCCCTTGAGCTTGGAGAATTCGGCGAGGAAGGCCATCGCCACGGGCAGGTCGAGTCCGACGCCGATGCCCATGACGAAGCGGAAGAGAATGAGGACCCATTCGTTCGGGGCTACGGCACAGCCGATGGCGGCGATGACGAAGAACACCATGTCGGCCATGAACAGTTTGTAGCGCCCGAACCGGTCGACGAGGTATCCGCCGAACAGCGCACCGATGACCGCTCCGACCATGATCGAGGCGTTGACGAGCCCGGTCATGAATCCGGTCAGTCCGAACTGTTCCTTGATCGCGGTGATCCCGAAGGCCAGAGAGGAGAAGTCGTAGGCGTCCATGAAGATCCCGCCGAGTGCGAGGATGATGACCGCCTTGGTCTTCGTGCCCTGGGACCCGAATTCGGCGAGGACCGAGTGGATGTCGGATGCGCTGCGGATGATCCGCGGAGGCTTCGTTGCATCGGCTGTGCCTTCCCCCGCCGAGGTGGGGCCTGGGTCGGTCTTGTCTGGTGCGTGCGCCGAAGTGCCGGCTGGTTCTGGACTATTCACAATCGCTCAGTATGGTCTGGGCACGTCCCCGCCCGCTCCCCACGCCGTCACAATATGTCACGGACCGTCGAGGCGTCTCAGAGTCTCAGCGTCTCAGCGTCTCAGCGTCTCAGCGTCTCAGCGTCGAACAAGCCTGCTCCCACTCAGATCTCGGGTCACACACTGCCGCACACACGACTCGCCTCCCTCTACGACGAGATTTACAGTCGACAAACGGATTTCAGTGTGGACTTAAGTTCGTCTGCCTGGGGAAAAGCGACCATTTCTCAACCACAAATTCTCCATGACTGGTCGCTCAGAGCTCGGCCGCACTTTCACATATGTACCGCGCACCTGCACACGACCTCGCGGCCTGAGGGTCTCCACGTTCCGCATATTGCAACAGGCAACCACGCTTAGGTGTCGACGATGTCGAGGTGCATCTCACTCAGACAAGCGCATTGACTCGAGCGTCCTTGACTGTGGAGAGTCTTCTCACTTGCGCGCGATTCGGCAGTGGATGACAAACGTCGATACACAGTCGCTGAGCACTCGGTTCCTCTCGAACCGCATCTCCGGCAGAGTCACCGTTCATGAACAATGAACCCATACAATTCCTCACCGCCCCGGTCCCGTTCATGCGCGATCAGGTTGGCCCGCTCGGACTCAGCTTGCACGCGCTGAGGAACAGCCCTCGCTACACTCAGCTCTTCCACGGCGTCTGGATCGACAATGAACCCGATACCGCAGTGCCGGCACCGATGTGGGCCGGCCTCGAATGGGCCAAGGTGCAAGTCGGCCTATCCGGGATCCTGCGTCTCCACGAGGGTTTAGCTGGTACAGGCATCACCGCAGCTCGACTGTATGGGCTGCCGCTCCCACGGAGGCTCACCGACCGTCGAATTCATGTTGCTTCCGCTTCTCCTGATTTCACGCTGACGAGGAGAGGCGTTGTACTTCACCGTTACACGTCCCTGAAGGTCGCCAACTTCTGCGAGCTGCCGCTGATCTCAGTCCCTCAGCTGATCGTTGAACTCGCCACAATCCTTACAGTTGATGAGCTGATCGCTGTGGCCGAGGCCGCAATCGGGAAATGGCACAGCGGCCCGCTGGCGACCCCCAAAGCAATCAGAGCCGAAGTCGACAGTCGCCGATATGTGCGAAATCGGCCCTTACTTGCCTCCGTGCTCACGCGCATGCGGCAGAACGTCGATTCGCCCCAGGAAACTTGGTTACGTCTATGGATCATAAGCCAAGGATTCCCGGAGCCGATGGTTCACCCTCCCGTGCAGTGCTCGAACCTCAGTTACGTTCTTCACCCCGATCTCGGATATCCCGAGCTTCGCCTCGCCATCGAGTATGAAGGCGATCACCACAGAAGCTCAGACAAGCAGTTCGCCGCCGACAATGAGCGGATTCAGAATCTCGTTGCACAGGGGTGGACCGTGTTGCGCGTGTCGAAAGCGACGAATATGGACCAGTTCCGTCAGCTTCTCAGGCACCACCTCGCTCACAACTGACTCACCCCCGAGTTCTCAACTCATTCACTGTCCGCAAATGGTCCTCAGAACGCTCCTGAACAACCATCTATAGACAGTAACGACTCTGGGTATCCCCTTCTGACTCAGTTCGACGATGTGCATCTACTCCAGTTCGATGCCGCGTTTCTCCGGCAGCAGGAACATGGCGAGGAACTGGATGATGTAGATGGTCGGCAGCAGCGCAAGTGCGAACGCGAATCCGAAGGAGTCGGCAAGCAGGGCGATGACCACGGGGGCGAGTCCGCCCAGGGCACGGCCGATGTTGAAGATGACGTTCTGTGCGGTGGCCCGAACCTGTGTCGGGTACATTTCTGCCAGCAGGGCACCATGACCGCCGAGCATGCCGTTGGCGAAGGCTCCCATGAAGAAGCCGCCGATGAGCAGTGCCGTCGGGTCGGTCATCTGGCTGTAGACCAGGATCGAGACGATCGCCCCAGCCTGGAAGATCCAAAACGCCGGACGCCTGCCCAGCCGGTCGGCGACCTGCCCGAAGATGAGGATGCCCGCGAGCATTCCGATCACCGTCACCGCCGTCCACAGCGATCCCTTCGTCACACCGAGGTCCAACTTCTCAGAAAGATAGTTGGGCAGCCAGGCGATGATGCCGAAGTATCCGAAGTTCTGCACCGTCGAGAGGACGATCAAGGCGAAGGAGATCCTCACGGTTGCCTTGTCCTTGACCAACGCACGGATCTTTGCACCGAAGGTCGGAAGGTCCGGTGAGCCTGCCGACTCGCTTGAGTCTCCCGACTCCCCCACTGCACGGCCCCGCTGGGACTGCACGAACTTGTCTGGCTCCTCGACACCTCGGCGAATGACGAAGGCGAAGATGGCGGGGAAGAGACCGATGACGAACAGCGCCCGCCAACCCCACAGAGCGATGACCGGAGCGGAGACGATCGCGGCGGCGAAGACGCCGATCTGGAATCCCACTCCCACCCAAGAGGTGGCTCGGGCACGCTGGTTGGCCGGCACTGCTTCGGCGGCCAATGCCATGCCGATGCCGAACTCGCCGCCTATGCCGATACCGGCGATGAACCGGTAGGCGGCCATGTCCCAATATCCCTGGGCAATTGAGCTCAACCCGGTGAACACGGCGAAGATGAGAACGGTCCAGGTCAGAACCCGGACGCGGCCGTAGCGGTCGGCCAGTGATCCGAAGATGATGCCGCCGAGGACCGCACCGAAGAGGGTGATCGTCGACAGCGATCCTGCCTCGACGTCGCTGAGTCCGAAGGTTGCGATGATGCCGCCGAGGGCAAAGCTGAGGATGAGCAGGTCGAAGCCGTCGAGTCCGTAACCGACAGCTGCGGCGAAGAGCGCCTTGCGTTTGTAGGCGGGTGCCGAGATGGACTCGGCAGAAGTCTGTGGCGTCGCTGCGCTCATGCTGGATCCTCAGGTGATCGGCGGATCGGAAAATGGCCGCAGACCATTATCCACCAGAAGTGGCCGGCAGATGAACTCGCGGGTCATCACGAGACGTTCATCCACCAGCCACGGGGGCGAGCTCCCACACGGGCCAGCCCCCATACAGAGTGGACTCATGCACGGGCGAGCCCACACACAGGCGAGCTCACAGGCTCACATGTACCGACTCATACGAGCGCGTCGGCTCCCAGCCGGAACCCTGCACCTTTGTGGTCATCGGCCAGGCGGGGGCCCTGCCCGGTCAGCTGTTCGCGGACTGTGGCACCCTCGATCGGCTCTGGCAGGAGACCACGGCGACGCAGTTCGGGCGAAACGTACTTGGTGAATCGCTCGGCGTCGGCAGGGCGGACGGCAGCGGCGATGTTGAATCCGTCGATGTCGGCCTCGGACATCCAACGTTCGAACTCGTCGGCGACCGTTGCGGGCGAACCCGTGATGACGGGTCCGCGTCCGCCGATGGCGACGAACTCCGCCAGATCGCGGATGGTCCAGGTCTTGTCGCCGGCCATGGTGGTGAAGGAGGCGAGCGCGGACTGGTTCGCGTCCGTGGCGACGTATTCCAGCGGGTCGTCCGGCTTGGCACCGGAGAGGTCGACGCCGGTCCAGCCGCCGAAGAGTGAGAGCGCGGATTCGGTGTCGACGTAGCGTGTGTAGTCGGCGAGCCTGGCTTCGGCTGCTTCGTCGGTGTCGTCGACGATGATGGTGGCGAGCGCGAAGATCTTCACGCTGTCGCGGGCGCGGCCACGTTCTTCGAGTCCGTCACGAACCTTGTCGACCCAGGTGCGCAGGATCTGCGGCGTGGGTCCGGAGAAGAAGATCGCCTCGGCGTGGTCGAGGGCGAACTCCTGTCCGCGCTTGGAGGCACCGGCCTGGAACAGCAGCGGTGTTCCCTGTGGTCCGGGCACGGCGAGCGCCTGTCCGGGAACGGTGAAGAACTTGCCCTCGTGGTTGATGTCGTGGACCTGTTCGGGGTCGACGAACACGTTGGCCTCGGCGTCGGCACGCAGTGCTTCGGGGGTGATCGAGCCTTCGAAGAGCTTGTACATGACGTCCATGTACTCGTCGGCCCGGTCGTAGCGCTCGTCGTGTGGGATCTGGCCTTCGAGTCCAAGGTTGCGTGCCGCGGAGTCGACGTAGCTGGTGACGATGTTCCAGGCCACGCGCCCGTTGGTGAAGTGATCAAGTGTCGTCAGGGTCCGGGCCAGCAGGTAGGGCTGTTCGTAGGTCACCGAGGCGGTGACGCCGAATCCCAGAGTCTTCGTCGCTGCGGCCATAGCGGGAACTGCGACGAGTGGGTCCAAGAGGGGGAACTGGACTCCCCCGCGGTTCGTCACGTCGGCATTGCCCCCGTAGACGTCATAGACGCCGAGGATGTCGGCGAGGAACAGGGAGGAGAATCCTCCTTCTTCGAGGGTCTTAGCCAGATCCGTCCAGAAGGACAACTGAGTGAATTGGTCGACCCTGGAGTCAGGGTGGCGCCACAGTCCGGGTGACTGGTGGACCGGGGTCATCATGTCGAAGGCGTTGAGAATAATGGGTTTCGTCATCGTGTGTCTCTTTCCTTGTCGGTGTCAGGTGGCAGTTGTCAGGTCATGAACCTCAGTGTCAGGTCATGGATCTCAGTCGTGGGCAGGGTCGCTGATCGCGAGCTCGCGAGCAGGGTCCTTTGCCGCCAGTGCCGCGATGAGCGAGAGCAGGCACAGCAGTGTGAGGTAGCCGCAGATCAGCCATGGCGAGTGGCCGCCGAAGACGTAGAGCAGCGCCGCGACCATCGGCATGATGCCACCTCCGATGACAGTGCCCAGCTGGTAGCCCATGTTCACCCCTGAATAGCGGATCTCGATGGGGAACTGTTCGGCGAACCAGGCTGCCTGGGGGCCATAGATGGCGTCGTGGGCGAGGTTCATGCCGAGGATGACCACGATCGGCAGGAAGGCCAGTGGGCCGGCGTCGAGGAAGGCGAAGAAGATCCACCCGAATACGGCCACCCCGATGATGCCGCCGATGGTCACGCGTCTGCGACCGACCTTGTCAGAGACCCACCCCCACAGAGGCCCGGTGAACAGACCGATGGCCGAGGCGATCATGACGGCAGCGACGCCGGCGGTCGAGTCATTGCGGTTCTCGGCCAGGTAGCTGAGCATGTAGACGGTGATGAGGTAGAAGACGCTGTTCTGCGCCAGGCGGAGTCCGATTGTCACCAGGAGGACGCGCGGATGCTTGGTCAGCACGTCGCGCAGTGGCGCCTTGGCGACATTGCCCGAGGCCTTGAGCTCTTGGAATTCCGGTGCATCGGAGACGCCGAGGCGAATCCACAGTCCCAGTGCCACGAGCAGTGCCGAAGCCAGGAAGGGGATGCGCCATCCGAAGGCTTCGAACTGCTCGGGTGTGAGCAGCCTCTGCACGGCGAAGAAGGCGCTGGTGGCCAGCAGCATGCCGGCCGCCGAGCCGATCTGGGTGAAGGATCCGAACAGCCCTCGTTTGCGGGGTGGGGCGTGTTCGACCGAGAGCAGTGCGGATCCGCCCCATTCGGCACCGGCGGACAGTCCCTGCACAATCCGGAGGACGACAAGTGCGGCAGCGGCCCACCAGCCGATGGCCTCGAAGTTCGGCACCAGGCCGATGAGCGTTGAGGCGATGCCCATGGACAGCAGGGAGACGACAAGGAGTGCCTTGCGGCCGACTCGGTCTCCGAGGTGCCCGGCGATGATGCCGCCCAGTGGTCGCGCGAAGAATCCGACCGCGAGGCTGGCGAACGCGGCCAGGCTGCTGCCGAGCTCGCTGTCGCTGGGGAAGAACTGAACGTTGAAGATCAGTGCCGCCGCTGTGCCGTAGAGGTAGAAGTCGTACCACTCGATGGTGGTGCCGGCGAAGGCTGAGGCGAGGACTCTCTTCTTCCCGGCCAAGAGCCGCCGAGGTGGGGCCTGGGTGATCGTCTCCGCTACGGAGGACTGTGCCATCGGGTTCTCCCTCATCTACGTGGTCAGAATGTCTATTCAAGGCCAGAGTTTCGTTGAGCAATCTAGGGACTCCGTGGCGGTTCATGTCGCCGCCGCGTCACTGTTGGACTTTGATCGTCATATGGGGACACACGAAGACTCACTTGTGTCACATCGGGATGCGCTTGGTGGCAATATCTGTGATGATCACTTGAGATCAGTAAGGCATTGTTGAGCGGAATATCTCAGCATCCTCACCCCTCAACAACTACATTCCACCGGAGGCAAGTTCATGTCGACGATCGCACGAGCCGCAGCCGTGTCACCGGATGCTCTGCGCGAGACCTTTTCGCACTTCCCACAGGGCGTTGCGCTCATCGGCGCGGAGGTCGACGGGACTCCCCTCGGACTCGTCGCCTCGACCGTCACTGCAGGAGTCTCACTCGACCCTCCCCTGATCAGCGTCGCAGTCCAGACCAGCTCAAGCACGTGGCCACTCCTGCGGACTGCACCCGCATTGGGAGTCTCCCTCCTCGGCACCCATCAGTCACACCTGGCCAGACAGCTGGCCTCGAAGGACCGTACTTCGCGCTTCGCTGGGATCGACCCCGAGGTCACGGCAGATGGCGCTCTGACTATCCCGGGCAGCCCTGCCCACTTGTGGACGCGTCTCTATAACGAGATCGAGGCAGGCGATCACACCGTCGCACTTCTCGAGATCCTCGACACCGGCAGTCGTGCCGATTCCGGTGCTGACTCTGAAACCGAAGCACTTGTCTTCCATCGCAGCGAATTCAAGGGCATGAGAGTCTCATAGACTGCGGTGGCTTCCGACCTTGAGGGTTGTCACTCCTTGAGGGTTGTCATTGTGGCTCGAGCGCCCGAGCAGGATTGGTGACCAACATTCTTTCGATCAGGTCATCCGAGATGTCGGCTGCACGCATCCGAGGAACGAAATCTCTCAGTATGTGACCGTAGCCGACGCCCCCGTTGACGGTGAGCATCCCCCTCAGGCAGACGTCATGGGAAAGCAGTACATGATCGCCGAACCCCGATTCGACCAAGTTCTTGATATACCGGATGCGTTGCTCTTGGTCGTATTCGGAGGTGTATATACCGAGCATGTCGAATTGCACATATGCACCGCGCCGAGCCAGAGCGAGATGGTACTCCGTATCCGGCACCGAGTCAGAGTGCCCAACGATCACACGCCTGAGATCGACGCCTTCTTCCTCGAGGATGTCGAGCTGCGGCATCCCGACCGGCCAACGCGCCGAATGAGTCGTGAGCGCTGCACCTGTGCGCGCTTGGGCTCGACCAGCGGCGCGCAGAGACCTTTCTTCCCGCGCGCTGACGAACCACTTGTCGCTGCCGACCTCTCCGATAACACCCGCCCGTATTCCGGTTCCGTCGACACCTACGTCCAGGTCGTTGACGATCCGTTCGCTCAGCCCTTCGACGGTCGTCGTATCCACATCCTCGTTCGGAAGATACGGATCCCTGTAGTAACCGCATCCCATGACAACGTTGAGGCCCGTGCGTCGCGATGCATCGAGCAGCGCAAGCGGGTTGCGATCCAGGCCGCTGCTTGTCACATCGACTATCGAGCTCCCGCCCAGGTCACTGTATAGACGCAACTCATGTTCCACCAGGTCTGGGTCGTTGAGCAGACCGTCACCTCGATACTCACGCATGAGATTGATGAAAAGGTGCTCATGCGGAAGTGTGACGCCGAGATCCGCAGCTTCTATAGGGCCCGTGACGGTTTGGATCATCAGACTTTCCAATCAAAGAGGTTGCCACCACTCTACGCACTCTTGACTCCCACTAGAACGCATGTTCGAATATACTCATGAGGTGGAATCAGCAGAGCACTCTTGGACCAGCTGTCGGTGCAGAGACAAGCCCTAAGACGAGCTCTCCGACGAGCACGCCAGGCAAGGGCAGCGATGCATCTCCTGCCGAACTCTTCGGCCTCAAGGGCCTGGTGCGCAGTGTTCGAACACCGGAGTTCGCAGGCGTCACCTTCCATGAGGTGCTCGCGAAGTCGGCGCTGAATAAGGTGCCCGCGGCCAGCTCAATGCCATTCACCTGGACGATCAATCCCTACCGCGGGTGTTCTCATGCCTGCGTCTACTGCTTTGCCCGCAACACCCACCGATATCTCGATCTTGATTCCGGTGAGGACTTCGACCGGCAGGTCATCGTCAAGGTCAACACCCCCGAAGTCCTCGCCGCCGAGGTGGCCAAACCGAAGTGGTCACGAGAGCTGGTGGCTCTGGGCACGAACACGGACCCCTACCAGCGCGCTGAGGGTCGCTACTCACTCATGCCGGGCATCATCACCGTCCTGGCCGAGCATGGAACTCCGATGTCGGTGCTGACCAAGGGCACTCTGCTGCGGCGCGATCTGCCGCTGCTCGCCCGCGCCAAGGAGGACGTCGACGTGGAGATCAGCATGTCGATCGCTGTCTACGATGACACCCTCCAACAGACGATCGAGCCAGGCACACCGACGACCACAGCACGCCTAGCGACAGTCAAAGCGGCCGCGAACCTCGGATTCAGAGTCACGGTCTTCCTCATGCCGGTGATGCCGAAGCTCACCGACTCGATGGAGCATCTTGATACCGCACTTCGTGCAATCAAAGAGGCGGGCGCGAGCAGGGTCGTCTATGGCGCCCTGCATCTTCGGCCGGGTGCCCGCGAATGGTTCTTCACCTGGCTGGAACGCGAATATCCGGAACTGCTCCCCCGCTACCGTCGCATGTACGCGAAGTCCTCGTACGCGTCGAAAGAGTACCGAGCCTGGCTGAGTCGGCGCATCAATCCGCTCATTGACAAGTACGACCTGCGCGGTTCCGGCGATGACGACTACCCGAAGACCAAGCGCGGTGACCGAACGAAAAGCCCTGCGCTCAACCAGACTCAGGCCGCGAGTCTGACACCCCCGCCCCAGGAAGCACTGTTCTGATCCACTCGTACCTTTCGTTGTGGGGAATAACCCGAGTCGCGCCCAGGTTTGACCTGTTATGAGGATTGAGATCTGGTCAGACATCGCCTGCCCCTGGTGCTTCATCGGAAAACGTCGCTTCGAGACTGCCTTGGAGGGCTTCGCACACAAGGACGATGTCGAGGTAGAGTGGCGCAGCTACCAGCTCGACCCGAGCCTGCCCGACCACTACACGGGAACAGAGACCGAGTACCTCAGCCAGGCCAAGGGCATGCCCGCCGATCAGGTCCGGCAGATGTTCGATCACGTCACCGCGCAGGCCGCTGATGAGGGGTTGAACTACGACTTCGATTCCATCGTCGTGGCCAACAGCTTCACCGCCCACCGCTTCCTCCACCTGGCCAAGACCTACGGGGCCATGAACCAGGCCAAAGAAGCCCTGTTGTCCGGTCATTTCGAGAAGGGCCGCGATATCGGTGACGTCGACTATCTCGCCGAGGTGGCCCGAACTGTCGGCATCGACGCCGACGAGACCCGTCGGGTCCTCTCCACCGACGAATTCACCGCCGAGGTGAAGTCCGACATCGCCGAGGCACGAGCGCTCGGCGCCAATGGAGTCCCGTTCTTCGTCATCGACCGCAAATACGGAATCTCCGGTGCCCAGCCACCCGAAGCATTTGCACAGGCCCTCGCAACAGCGTGGGAAGAAAGCCAGAAGCTCACGGTACTCGCCGGTGGAGACGAAGCCTTTCGTGACGGCACGGTGTGCGGCCCCGATGGCTGCAGCTGATTCGACAGGCTGCGACTGATTCGTCCCGCAGGGACACTCGTCAGAGAAACGGCATCGACGGATAGCGGATCGCACCGTCCGGTGATGTCACGGGGCCTGCGAGCATGCCTGCCGCGGCATCGATGAGGAACCGCCCTACCTGCTCCCAGTCGCCTTTGTGAGTCCCCTCATTCATCTTCACCTCCTGGTCCGAACACGCGCTGGTGACCATATGGGCCAGCAGATAGGCCCTGCCACGCAGGACCGCTTCGGGAATGCCTTCGACGTCGCCGTGGATGAATCTCAGCCCCTCGGGCAGGGAGGACTCAGCCATCACGGACTTCATGATCTCGACAGCCGAGGGCACGGCCCCCACCTGTGCGAGAAACTGTGCACGCCAGCTTGGCCGCGGCAGATCGGCGAGAACGTCGAACAGCGGGCCCATTCTGCTGCGGACGAAATCATGAATGCTCGGGGCCTCACCCAGGCCTGCGACGTAAGCGTCCCTGCGGAGGGACATCTCGGCGACATGACGCTCCACGAGCGCACGCAGCAGACCGTCTCGACCCCCGAAGTGGTATGAGACCGCGGAATGATTCGCCGCCCCTGCATAGTCGACGATGCGGCGATTCGACACAGCATCGATGCCGTGGATGGCGAAGAGCTCCTCGGCGGAGTTGAGCAGCACCACGCGCGCTCTGTCACTCTGGATTCCCATAGTCCCTATTCTTCCATTCCCAAGCCGCTCAAGATGCGGACTCCCTGCCGCGATATCAGCGACCCGACCACCTCGGCGAGCATCGCCGCCACCTTGGCAAATCCATGTCGATTTCACAAGTATAAGTCACGTGTCTTAAACTGATCGAGTTCAAGGTGGTCAACGGTGATCACTCGACTTCCGATCCATCAGGAGGACGACAGTGGGCACACCACCGCCGCTTACCCGCCGCGAGGCCAGTGGGCATGACTCACACGACACCAGTCAAGACGACGACTATGACCAGGACCAGGTTCCGGAGTCGACGGACGAGCAGCACACCGCTGAGGCAGAGGCTGCAGCCGCGAAGCGGGCCAAGGCAGAACTGATCGGCAGGACGGCAGCGATCTTCATCATGCCGCTCATCCTGGTGGGCATGATGATCACGGGATACCTCGGCACCATGCACTCTCCCTCAGCCAATGACATGCCCGTCGTCGTGGCCGGTTCGGACTCGAAGGCCGCGGACATGAAGTTTGCGCTCGACGGTTCCGAACCGGATGCCCTCGACGTCGATACCGTCGATGACGCTCACACCGCGCGTGAGATGGTCTACGATCGCGAAGCCTCGGCGGCGGTCGTCATCACGGGCGACAAAGCTACGCTCTACACCGCGGGTGGTGCAGGAGTCCAACAGCAGACGACAGTCACCAGCCTCGTCATGCCCGCCCTACAGGAGGAGGGACTCGACGTCGACACCGAGGACATTGCATCCCTGCCGGACGACGATCCTTCCGGTCTCGGAGCCATGTTCCTCATGACAGCCATCGTCATGGCCGGATACCTGCCCTTCAGCGTCCTGCGCTCGAACTCTCCCGAACTGCTGAAGTTCACACGCATCGTCCCCATCCTCGGGGCCTGGGCCGCGGTGATCGCCGGGCTGGTCTGGACGGTCGCCTGCCCGATCCTCGACATCGTCGATATCAAGGACACGGTCGCCGTTCTCGGCGTCGCCTGGCTGGGTGTGTTCGCGATCTCCTGCGTGCAGCTGCTCATCACCCGAATCGCCGGTGCCCTGGGAGTGATCGTCGGCATCTTCTTCCTCATGGTCCTCGGCATGCCGTCGTCGAACCTGTCCTACCCTGTGTACACGATGCCGGCGTTCTACCGCTTCACGCACGAAATTCTGCCGATGCCCGCGATCGGTGAAGCGCTGCGCTCCGTTCTGTACTTCGATGGCGCGGGCGTCACCGAGCACCTCCTCGTGCTGGCCATCGGCGCCGTCGTCGGTCTGCTGCTGACGAAGGCCTACGACTTCATCTCCCACCGGCGCAATCCGGATCCGAAACCACTCGATGTCAACATCCCGTCGCTGCACGGCGGCCGGCGTCCGGATTCGAAGGTGTGGCGCTACATCTCACTCATCGTCTTCCCCTTGGCAATGGTCACGATGATGCTCACCTTCATGCTCGGTGCGATGGGCTCCCCCACGCCCAAGGACATGCCCGTGACCGTGGTCGGTTCCTCGACCGAGCAGGCGAAGGACACCATCGCCGACCTCGAGAAGTCCTTGGGCAAGGACATGTTCGACTTCACTGCCACGACGGACAAAGAAGAGGCACGTGCCCAGGTCGAAGATCGGGACGAGGTCGCAGCACTCGTGCTGCCGAGTCAGAAGAATGCCGATTTCGGTCTCACTGCGAACGAAGCCGGAAACAAAAGTGCCTACCAGGTCGTCAACCGGATCTTCGATGAGGTCGCCTCCCAACAGGACGTGGAGCTCAATGTCGACAACGTCAATGTGCTGCCGGACCGGGACACGAACGGCGTAGTCGTCATGTACGTTGCCATGGGCTGGGTCCTCTCCGGATTCATGGTGGTCATCGTCGGTGCGAACGCCAACCCGTGGAGCCGACCACTGAAGCGGATGATCCCCCTGACCGCTGTGTACGCACCGTTCATGTCACTGGTCGTCGCCCTCATCGCCGGCCCGATCACCGGAGCCGTCGACGGTCATTTCGCTGCGCTGTGGGGAGCCGGAACCATCGCGATCTTCTGCATCGCCATGTTCGCCATGGTCTTCGAGCGACTCATCGGCATGCTCGCGATCATTCCGGTCATCGGCACTCTCATGTTCGCGGGGATGCCGGCCTCGAACGGGGCGATCTCCGAGTACATGATCCCGTCGTTCTTCACCACGCTGCACGACTTCCTGCCGATGGCGGCAGCGGTGGAGACCATCCGTTCGATCATCTACTTCGACAGCGATGTCGTCACCGAGCATATGCAGGTCCTCGGGCTCTGGGGCCTCGTGTCCCTGGCACTGGTGTTCCTCATCGACAGCATCAAACCGCCGCGTACAGAACATGACTTCGGCAATCTCCACCTTGAGCAGGAGAGGGAACGGAACAAGCAGGCCCGGAAGCAGGCGAAGGCCCTCGAAGGCTCAAGCTCCACTGCGACCGTGCGCTCGACGATCGTCGACGACGACCGGTTCGAGCCTGCAAGACAAGCAGAGTCGACGGACCAGAGAGCCTATACAGCCGCGCCCACTGCAGGCGACGGGCTGAAACATCGATCCGCCGAGGTGGGGATTGAGCATTCCTATGATGACAGTCACTACCCCACGGATCCCAAATCGGCAGATCAGCAGGGGCGGATCCCCTCCACCGTGTGATCAGCTGGCCAGGACAACCCGGATCCCTCACCCCGGCGGCGCTCTTCGGCGCCGACATCGCCACTTTCTGCGGAGAAGTGCACCCGCCGGCCAGATGAGTCTCTGATGTGACGTGATCTTCAGTGTGGAAAGCTTTGGGTCTACAGTCGGATAACTATGGGTTCACATATCGATTTCTTCGGTCCGACTGGCCTCATCGAGGCCGAGCTGCTCCTGGCCAGCTTCGTCCTGTGCTCGCTGATCGGCTTCGAACGGCAGTTCCGGCAGAAGAGCGCGGGCTATCGCACCCATGTTCTTGTGGGGATCGGCACATGTGCATTCACATTGGTCTCCGCCTACGGGTTCGCCGGTGTGCTCGGGGACGAGGCTCGTCTGGATCCGTCACGGATCGCCGCACAGATCGTCTCGGGTGTGGGCTTCCTGGGCGCGGGCGTGATCTTCAAGGGCCGAAATATGGTGCGTGGCCTCACGACTGCCGCCACCGTTTGGGTGACGGCGGCCGTGGGCATGGCCTGCGGCGCAGGGATGCTGTCACTGGCCATCATGCTCACCGCACTGCACCTGCTCACGCTGTTCGTCGTCGCGCCCCTCATCCGCAGGATCCCCGACAGCGACCACCGAAAACTGCTGCGCATCGCCTACGAGGACGGCTCAGGAATCCTCCGTGACATCCTCGCCGTGGCAGGCGACATGGGCTACTCGAACACCATCCTCGATTCCAAACGCTTCGAGACCGAAAACGGCGTGCGGATGGTCCAGATCGACGTGAAGTTCGAGGGGAGACCGCCCCTGCACATGCTCATCCCTGCACTGCTGGACCTCTCCGGCGTGAACAAGGTGAGCATGCGCGAGGACCAGGTCCACTCGGTCGACGATGACGGTGACTCCGTGTGATTCGCCGCTCTCCGCGCACCACACGCGCCTTCAGTCCCGAAGCGAGCGCTTCCATGCGAGGGTGGCGAGGGCTGCGGCCTGATCCGGCAGATGGGCGTCATCGAAGAGCACCTGTGGCGAATGGTTCCACGCTGCAGTCTCCAGGTCGATATCCTGCGGAGACACGAGGAAGAACAGAAACGCGCCCGGAACTTCGTTGAGCACATAGGAGAAGTCCTCGGACCCCATGAGCGGGGTCGGCGCCTCGACGTACCGGTCCTCACCGAAAGCCTCGGTCATCGTGTCTGCGACGAACGCGGCCTCGCCGTCGTCGTTGACCGTGACGGGGTACTGTTCGGTCCACACCACCTCGGCGGTGCACCCGTGAGCGGCAGCGATCGACTCGGCCAGACGTGGGGCCACCTCGGCGAACTTCTTCGTCGAAGCTGCTGACAGCGTCCGCACGGAAGCGCCGATCTTCGCCGAGGGTGGGATGACGTTGACGGCCTCGCCGGCCTGCAGCTGCGTGACTTCGGCGACAACCGGATCGAAGACGCTGAACGTGCTGGTGACCATCGAGTAGAGCGCCTGGCCGAATTCGAGAGTGGGCCGGACGGGATCGATGCTGGCATGCGGCTGTGAGCTGTGGCCGCCGCGTCCGTGGAAGGTGACGTGAAGGGTGTTCGCTCCGGCCATCAAGGTGCCGGGTCTCGTGGTGAAGATGCCGTGTGCTCCAGGAGCGACATGGATGGCATACGCCGCATCGGGGACTGCACCGATGGTGTCGAACATGCCCTCGTCTATCATGTCTTTGGCACCACCCGGACCTTCTTCACCGGGTTGGAACATGAAGGCCACGGTACCGGCGAGTTCCTCCTGGTGTGCGCTGAGCAGCTTCGCGGCCCCGACCAAACCAGTAACGTGCAGATCATGGCCGCAGGCGTGCATATTGCCGTTGGTCGAGGCGAAGTCCAGATCGTTCTCCTCCGCAACGGGCAGGGCATCCATGTCACCGCGCAGGAGTACCGTTGGACCGGGCCGGCCGCCTCGGAGCACAGCAACGATGGAGCTCAGCCCCTTGCCGGTTGTGATCTCCAAGGGCAGTCCCTCGAGGGCGTCGAGAATCATGCGCTGAGTCAATGGGAGTTCGAGACCCAGCTCGGGGTTGCGGTGCAGGTCACGGCGAAGGTCAATGAGTTCGGTCGCCAGAGACTGTGCCTCGGCAGCGAAATCGTGGGTCATACTAGTTCCTCTCTGATCGTGGATGAAGCGGTGGGTGGATGAAGCGGTGGGTGGATGGAGTTCGAACTGTTTCGGCGGTCGACGCGAACTCACCCGAGCAGCGACCGGACGGGGGCGCTGGGGAACCAACTCGCGGAGTCCTTCATCAGCGCCCCGCCCTGCATGACGACTTTGATTTTCGCCGGGTCGGCCAACTGGGTGATATCGGCCAACGGGTCGAAGTCGACGATGACAAGGTCAGCCAGTTTGCCTTCCTCGAGTGTGCCCACGTCAGCAGACAGGCGCAGCAGTTCCGCCGCGTTCCTCGTCCCCGCCACAATCGCCTGCATCGGTGTCAGGCCGAGCTCGACGGCATGCATCTCCTCACGCAGATTGAGTCCGTGTGGGCACACACCCGCGTCGGTTCCCAGCGCAACCTTCACACCGGCGGCCATCGCCACGGCCACGCGTTCGCGCGCGATCGCGGACCATCTGACCTTCTTCTCGTATAGGTAGTCGGGCACGTTCTTCGGGTCCGGAATCCGCAGTGCGCTGCTGAGCGTCGGGACGAGGAACGTTCCGCGCTCGAGCATGAGCTCGATGCCTTCGTCGTCGATTCCGTAACCGTGTTCGACGGAGCGGACACCGCCGCGGATGGCTGCCTTGATGCCATCGGCTCCTTGGGCATGGGCGGCGACGGGCTGTCCTGCTCGTTTGGCTGTCTCTTCAACGATGAGTCGCACATGCTCTTCGGGAACGCCGATGTCATCGGGGGTGTCCGATGGGCTCGAGACGCCGCCGGTGGTGCAGACCTTGATCACGTCCGCACCCGAACGTACGAGGGTGCGAATTGTCCGGCGGACGTCGTCATCGGTGTCGATGATCGGGTCGACGGGCATGGCAGGCATGGTGGACAAACCGTTGGGCATCGTGAAATCGGTGTGCCCGCCGGTCGGTGACAGCGGTGTGATGGCCAGGTGCATCCGGGGCCCGAGGATCAGCCCCTGCTGGATGCTGTCGCGCACGCCGCGGTCGGTTCCGCCGAGGTCACGAGCAGTGGTGACTCCGGCCATGAGGGTGGCCCGGGCGTTGACAGCGCTGCGCACGATCCGCTCCGAGGCGAAGCGGGCGAGGTTCGCCGCCTGGTTCTCGATCGAGAGTCCGAAGTGCACATGAGAGTCGATGAAACCGGGCATGATCGTCTTGCCCTGCAGGTCGATGACACGAGGGGCTTTGCCACCAGTGTCGTGGCCCTCCCCCGCCGAGCTGGTGCCTTCGGTGCGCTCGGGTCCCGCGTAGACGATGCGTCCGCCCTTGATCTCGATCTCCGCACTGGAGAGGGGATCACCGCCGTTGCCATCGATGAGGGCAGCTCCGCGAAGAACAGTGTGGTCGGAATCGTTGATCGTGGTGGGCAGGTAGGCGGTCGACATCAGTGATGGTGATCCTTTCAACGGGAGATCGTGCGCTGCATGTGCCATTGTCGATCATTCCGCACACAGCGGTGCACAGTGATCGCATCATGACCAGGAAGAGCGGGCAGGCTCCGGCGGCGAAGGGCAGGCGCTCAAGTCTCGACAGAACCTCAGTCCGCGAACTCTGCCAGCGAAACCTCAGTCCACGAGCTGAGCGAACATGGCTTCGACGGAATCCGTGATCCGCGCATGCGAAGCATCATCGAAGATCGCGGTCTGAACGATGGCGCCCTGCATGAGCGCGAGGACGGCCGGCGCGATCCGATGCGCCCTGGCCTGTGCGACGCCTTCGGCAAGCCCTGCACTCCGATGGAAGTACACATTCAGATAGGCCTCGAATCGTCTGATGAGTTCGTGGTAGATCTCAGCGGCGATTGTGGCGAAATCCGGGGAATGCGACGCCTCTCCCCATACCTGCAGCAGCAGCGGAGCGAATTGGGTGTCATGGAGGATCTTGTCCAGAAGCTGCGGGAAGACCTCATGTGGAGGTGGAACCTCTTCTGCTATTCCGAAGTCCTGCAGCTCGGCCACACGCTCCTCCATGATTCGCCTGCCGGCGTCGAGCGTGAGCTCCGCCTTGGACGAGTAGTAGACGTAGACGGCTCCGGCGGACAAGTCCGCCTCCTTGATGATGTCTGCCATCGACGCTCCGGCGAAGCCCTTGCGAAAGAAACACGCAAGCGCGGCATCCTGAATCCGCGTGCGCATAGCTTCCCTGTGTTCGTCCGTGACCTTCGGCACCAAACCTCCAAAAACGAATGACCATTCTTGATATATCGTACTCGAAAGAGTAAAAAGAACGAGTATTCGTTTTCAATGATTGGATAGGCATGGCGACGAGAATCCTCAGCAGCTCGGACGGCACGGACGATAGCCGCGGCAGAACGAGCACGGCCGACACGAGGGCGGCCGACACGAGGGCGCACAAGCCCAGCCTCAAACAGGCACTGCTCGCCGCGGTCTTCGCCGCGGCGATCGTCACAGTCATCCTGCTGGCATTCAGCTGGCCGACTGTCACGTCTGAGCCCAAAGATCTTCCGGTTGCGGCCGTCGGCGATCAGGAACAGATCGATCAGATCACGGCCGATGCTCCCGAGGGGATGCTCGATCTGAAGAAGGTCGACTCCCGCGCCGAGGCGCAGCAGCTCATCCGTGAACGTGAGGTCTACGGGGCGCTCCTGCTTGGCGACGACCCTGAGATCCTCACCTCGACTGCCGCCTCCCCTCCTGTTGCCCAGCAGCTGGGCGGGATTGCCGCTCAGATGCAGCAGAAGATCGACAAGCAGGCGATCTCGGGCATGCAGGACGGAATGCAGGAGATGCAGGACGCACTCGCAGCGGCCTCTCAGCCAGCCGGATCTCAGCCCAGTCCTGGTGCACCACAGCAAAACCCAGGCGACCAGGCACAGACCCCAGACGCCTCGGCGATGGAGGTCCCTGAGGTCACGGTCACGGATGTCGTGCCGCTCAACGACAACGATTCCACCGGTGCCGGCCTTGCGATCGCGGGTCTGCCCCTGACCATCGGCGGCATCGTCGGCGGCGTGCTCACCAGCATGCTCGTCCACTCTCGCCGAATGCGTGCGGTCGCGGTCGTCGCCTACGGCACGATCGGCGGACTTGCACTCACCCTCGTCCTGCAGACGTGGTTCGGCATTCTGCAGGGCAACTTCGGGCTCAACGTACTTGCTGCAGGCCTGGCAGTCGCGGCGACGGCGGCACTCATCAACGGCTTCGTCTCACTGATAGGTCCGGGTGGCATAGCGATCGGCGCGGTGCTCACGATGTTCATCGGCAATCCGATCGCCTCGCTCCAGGCACCGAAGGAGTTCCTCGCAGGGGCCTGGGGAGACATCGGCCAGTTCTTCGTTCCCGGCGCGTCGGGTAGCCTGCTGCGCAACCTGTCCTACTTCCCGGATGCACCCATGGCGATGCAATGGTGGGCGCTCATCGGTTGGTTCTCCTTGGGCATCGCCCTCATCCTCGTCGGTCACCTCAAGGCTCACTCGAAGCAGCGGACTGCCGTGAGCTGACCTGTTCCTTCTCCCCAACGACGTGGAGCCGACCCCAGAAGGCACAGGGTCAGGCTCCGCGTCGGCATCCGACGAAAGTAAGTATCCACAGGCTGGAACCGTCAGCCGTCTGCTCCATCCCTGCGATACCGTTCCTCAATGAGCACAGTGAGAGAGCCATCAATCGTCGATGGAATTGCCGAAGATTACTTCGACGGACTTTCAGACCTCTATCCGTCGATTCCCCTATTCCTCGGCCTTGACAACGACAAGGGTTTCGATGACTACTCCCCTGCCGGATTCGAAGCCGCGAAGGATCTCCGGGCCCGCGCCTTGAACAGACTCGCTGACCTTGAAACGACCGCAGCGATGAACGGTTCTCCCAGTCTGGATGACACCGATGATGTGACCATCGATGCTATGCGCGAACGATTCAGTGTCGCCGATGACCTCTTCGACAGCGGCCTCAGTCACACCGTCCTCAACGTGATTGAATCTCCAGTCCAACAGATGAGAGATATCTTCGATCTCTTGCCGACACGGACGACGAGAGATTGGGAGACGATCAAGTCGACGCTTGCCGGCCTGCCAGCGTCAATATCTGGGTATCAAGAATCTTTGACCTACGCGCAGCAGCGCATGGGCCGCACCCCGGCCCGAGCGCAGATCGAACGAGTTCGTGAGCAGTCACTTGCCCTGGCGAAGGAGAACAGTCGGTTCGACACACTCATCGAAGGTGCCGCGAACCTCTCGAGCGGTCTGCGAAACGACCTTGCTGCCGCCGCCGCTGCGGCCAAGGACTCGTTTGCAGAGCTGAGCGACTACTTCGCAGAGCTCATGACTCGGGCGCTCGATGACGAAGCATGTGGTCGGGACGCCTATGCGCTGCATTCCAGAAACTACCTGGGAGCTGAGGTCGACTTCGAAGAGACATACAGCTGGGCACTCGATGAACTCAATCGAATCGACTCCGAACAGAAAGCGATCGCGAGGGCCATCGCCCCAGGGGTCGGGCTCTTCGACGTCATGGCAATGCTCGACAATGATCCGCACCGTGCTCTGCACGGGACCGAGGCGCTTCAAGCCTGGATGCAGGATGTCGCCGATGAGGCCATTGAGAAACTCGGGCAGACGCACTTCGACATTCCCGAACCGCTCCAGACAATCGAGTGCATGATTGCGCCCTCCGCCACAGGCGCTGTCTACTATTCACAGCCCAGCGAGGATTTCTCCCGCCCCGGACGAATGTGGTGGTCTGTGCCTCATGGCGTCACCGAATTCGCGACCTGGCAGGAGAAGACCACCGTCTATCATGAAGGAGTCCCCGGACATCATCTGCAGATGGGTCAGGCATCTTATCTTGCCGATTCACTCAATCGCTGGCGCCGCCACGTCTGCTGGGTATCCGGTCACGGCGAAGGATGGGCTCTCTACGCCGAACAGCTGATGGAAGAACTCGGGTTCCTGGACGATCCTGCCGATCGGCTCGGCATGCTGGATGCCCAACGCTTGCGGACCACACGAGTAGCACTCGACATCGGATTCCACCTCGGCCTCAAAGCACCGACACATCTGGGTGGTGGGACCTGGGACCGTGCCAAGGCATGGCAGTTCCTCAAGGACAATGTCGCCACGGATCGCACATTCCTGGCGTTCGAACTCGACCGTTACCTGGGCTGGCCGGGGCAGGCCCCGAGCTATAAGATCGGGCATCGCCTGTGGCAGCAGATTCGACACGATGCCGAAGCGGAAGCCGGTGAGACTTTCGATCTCAAGGGCTTCCACTCGAAGGCACTCAATCTTGGGTCACTCGGGCTGGACACCTTGTCAAGGGCCATGCGCCGCTGACGTCAGCGGCTATTCCTTCTCCCATTCCCAGTAGTTCCAGAACATCGACGGATCAAGAGTGGTCGTCGAGGCGTTCTTCACTGAATCCTGGTGGATCGTCAGCGAAGGGAACTGGAAGAGCGGCAGCCCGAACCCATCGTCGATGAGTTGCTTCTCTATGTCCGCGGCCAGTGTCTTCTGCTCTTCAGGATCAATGCTCACGAGCATCTGATCGAGCTTCTTCGCCGTCGTCGGGTTGTGATATCCGCTGTAGTTGTTCTGCGCGCCCTTGCGGTAGTACGAATCCGATTCCGTGACACCGGTCGTCGTCAGGGCCCAACCGAAGAGGGAGGCATCGTAGGTTCCGTCACCGAGGCGCGTACCCCAGTTGACGTCGCCGGAATCCTCGACGGCGAACCCTGCCTTCTCCGCCGATTCCTTGACCAACTGGAAGATCTGTTCACGGCGTGCGTTCGTATTGTCATAGAGGAAACGGACAGTCGGCTCCTTCACCCCCGCCTCATCGAGCAGCTTCTTCGCGCCCTCGACGTCGACGGAGTCGTAATCCGAGATACCAGAGCCCTCCGCGATCTCCTTGTACAGCGGGGAATCTGGTGCCTGGTTGAAGGAGTCACGGACCCCTGCCTCCTCGTTGAGCGGCTTGATCAGACGATCGACGATCTCCTGTCTCGGAAGGGTTTTGAGGAATGCCCGCCTGACCTGCAGAGCTTTGTCTTCGTCGCCGCCATACGAAGCAGGGTCGAAGGGTCCGTTGTTGTCGAATGTGAGGTCGACGTGCTCGAATGTGGCATCTTCACCGGGAATGATGCTGACACCGTCGATATCTTCAGCCGCTTTGAGGACGTCAGCCGTCGACTGAGGCTGAGTGATATCGACTTCGCCGTTCTCAATGGCTTGGACCATCGCCATGGGATCGCCGTTGTAGCGAACCGTGATGGTGTCCATCTTCGGATCAACGGGACCGGTGTATGCCTCATCGCGTTCAAGGGTGAGGTACTGCCCCTCTTCGAAAGCGGTGATCTTGTACGGTCCGCTGTGGACGAGAAGGTCCTCGTTGTCCGGCATGGATGTGAAATCGAAACCTGTGTTCCAGAAATTCGAGATCTTCGATAGGGCTTCGACATCGTTGTTCTTGATGGCCTCGATGATCGATGTCTTTCCTTCTTCGGAAGATTCGGCGCCCAAGGCGTTCTTAGCGACGATGTGAGCGGGAACGCCCGATCCATAGGCGCCGAGGCCGAATTCTGTCTCCCAGTCGGCAAAGGGCTGAGAGTAGGTGAAGGTCAGGGACTTCCGATCCTCGCTGATCTCGGGAAAGTCTTTGATCAGGGGTGCGCCAACACTCGTCGAGTCGAAATAGACGGTGTCGGCGTCGTTCTTCTTCACCATTCCGGCGTCGTCATTGTTCTCATCGACGGTATTGAAGTTGGTTGAGCGGGCCGCCCAGGTCAGCGCCAGGTCGACGGCATCGACAGGAGTTCCATCCGACCAGTTGGAGTCCTCGTTGAACGTATATTTCACCTTCAACGGGTCTTCGGAGACCTTCTCGATGGTACCGAGCGCACCGTCGTGCAGTTCAAGCTCGTCGTCGTAATATTTGAAGTTGTCGTTCATCATGTAGGCGATGATCGTGTTGGCAACGGCATTGCCGTCATTGGTCATGTCATTCATCGAACGAAATGCTTCATTCCATCCGACGTTGAGAACCGATCCTGTCCCGGCGGAATCCGAGCTGCCCCCTGGCGGCGTACATCCGGTCACGATGAGCGCCATCGCGGCGACTCCTGCAATAGTGGTCAGACGTTTCTTCATGTTCACTCCTGTGTGTGAAAGATGATCGAGCAGTTGATGCTCAGCTGATTGAGTCGTTCCGTATTTCTGTCTCCTATTGCGGACTCGGCTTCACACCGTCGTCGCCCGCAGCTGTTTCACCCCTGTCGGGGCAGCCACTCGCAGCAGCAGAGCGAAGATCTGGTCCACGAGGATCGCCAAGATCGCAACCCACACGGCACCGGCGAGAACGCCTTCGATCCCGTATGCCACTTGGTTGAGAATAACGTCGCCCAATCCGCCGCTGCCGGCGATTGTAGCGATCGTTGCGGAGCTCACTGTCAGCACGGCCGCAGTGCGAATGCCGCTGATGATCATCGGCAGGCCAAGGGGAAGTTCCACCTTGTTCAGCACCTGCAGAGGCGTCATTCCCATTCCTCTCGCAGCTCTCGTCAGATCACGATCCGCAGAATTCACGGCTTGGAAGGCGTAACTGAGTATCGGCGGGAAAGCGAGCAGGAACAGTGCGATCATTGCGTTGAGCATTCCGATGCCCACGAAGCCGATGAGAATCGCGATGAGGGCCAAGCTTGGAAGTGCCCGACCGATGTTCGTGATGCTCACTGCCAGAAATTCGCCCTTGTGGATGTGGCCGAGCCAGATGCCGATCGGCACGCCGATGACGATGGCTGCGAGCAATGGGACGAGGCTGATGATCAGATGCTCGCTCGTCTTCTCCATGAGCATCCCGAAGTTGGCTGCGATGAAGGGAAATGCCCCGAATATCTCTTTCATCATACCCTCGCTCTCGTCCAGGGTGTCAGTACTCTGCCGACAATCACCAGTAGCCCGTCGAGGACGAAGGCCAGGAGGACCGCGAGTGCTCCGGCCCCGATGAACTGCGTATTGAACGGCGACGACACGGCCTTGAGGATTGGCGACCCCAGACCGCTGTCGACGACGAATGCCGCAATCGTAGCCACACTCACTGTCAGCACCGTAGCGATGCGCAGACCCGAGATGATCGATGGCAGGGCCAGCGGCAATTCGACCTTGACCATGAGTTGCCTCTGGTTCAGACCCATCCCGATTGCTGATCTCTTCACATCGTCCGGGACCGCCGCCAGACCGGCGAGCACTGCCTGAAAGATGATCACAAGCGTGAAACACACCAACGCGATCTCAACGGTCAGCAGAGTCAGACCGGTGAACGGAACCAGCAGCTGAAACAACGCCAGAGGAGGAAGCGTGTACAGGAACGTTGCGACGATCCCGATGGGCCCGGCCAGCCACTTCTTTCGGTAGGCGATCAGCGCGGCGGCGAATGCGATGACGAATCCGATCACGACGGCGATGACGACCATGTAGATGTGGTCGACCAGCGGCGGCCAGAAGACAGTCGACCACTGGTCGACGAACCAATCACCGCAGAACGGGCCGTTGCCGATCACACAGTCGGAGGCCTGTCCGTAGTCCGGGATGACAGGATCGCCGGCAGGCGCGATCCCGCTCATGATCCGACACCTTCCCCGTTCCTCGCGCCAACGGCGTTAGCTGGCGGATCGACCAGATCGTGCAGGGTGACGTCGCCGAGGTGGCTCCCCCGCTCCATCACACGTGCACCGTGTGCCCCAGCAGCGGAAACCACGGACAGTGCTTCCCTCAATGTCACGTCGGCCTCGACCTGAGGCAGATCAGACTCCACCGGCAGCTCGGATTCAGCCTTGGCGACGAGTACCTCGGCGACAGTGGTCAGGGCGAGGCGCTTGAGGCCACGTTCTGCACCGAGGAATTCCGCGACGAACTCATCGGCAGGGTGAGTGAGCACCTCGGCGGGAGTGTCGTACTGGGCCAGCTTGCCCCCAGGCTTGAGGATCGCGATCCGATCGGCCATCTTGATGGCCTCGTCGATGTCGTGCGTGACGAAGAGGGTCGTCTTCCCGACAGCCCGATGAATTTCAAGGAATTCGTCCTGGACCGCCATCCGGGTGATCGGATCGAGTGCTCCGAAGGGTTCGTCCATGAGCATGACCGGAGGATCGGCCGCGAGTGCGCGCGCGATTCCGACTCGTTGCTGCTGACCGCCGGAGAGCTGGGACGGATACCTGCCCAACCAGCTGTCCACCGGAGTCAGTCCGACCAGTTCGAGCAGTTCGGCAGTCCGGCGCGTGATTCGTGCCTTGTCCCATTTGAGAATGGTCGGCACGATCGCGATGTTCTCCGCCACCGTGTAGTGCGGAAACAGACCGGACTGCTGAATTGCATAGCCGATAGTTCGACGCAGCTCGATGGCGGGTATGTCCATGATGCTTCGGTCACCGATGCGGATTTCTCCGCTGCTGAGGTCGACAAGACGATTGACCAGCTGGAGAGCTGTCGTCTTACCGCCACCGGACGGACCCACTAGGCAGACGAGTTCGCCCGACTTCACCACGATGTCAAGCGAATCGAGAGCCGGTGCGGCCTGTCCGGGGTAGAGCTTGGTGACCTGGTCGAAGACGATGGACGAGTTCGTGGTCGACGTCGTCTTCGGGTCGGTGGATGGAAATGTCATCGTGTTCTCACATCAGTCCGTTTGCTTGCAGAAAGACCCTGGCCACTTGAGCGGGGTCGATCCTATTGATGGCGGAAGCTTCGTTCAGCGCCTGGATGGCGTCGATCGTCAGGAGTGAATGAAGTCTGTTCAAGAACTCGGGCGCGTCCTCGTCGAGGTCGTTAAAGACATCGTCCCTGATCAGCGGTACGACGTTCTGGAATCCGAAGAGCTTCTTGTCGTCTTCGAGAACGACAAGGTCGGATCTCAGCAACTGCGGATCGGTGGTGAACACGTCCGCGGCTTGGATCTCGCCACGTTCGATTGCCTGGTAGTTCAGTCCGATGCTCAGAGTCTTGAGTTTCATGTTCGTCAGACCGTATGTGTCGACGATGCCCTCATACCCGATTGCTCCGGAGACATTGTCCGGGTACGTCGAATAGGTGAAATCTCCGATGCCCTTGAGATCGGACACCTTCTTCAGCCCATGTTCGTCGGCGAATTCCTTACGCACAGCGACCGCGTTCTTGTTCTCGAAGGGTGTGGCCTGAAGTGTGGTCACTCCATGCTCGTTCTCCCACCCCTTCGCTATGTCATAGGTTTCATCGGCCGTGCCCAGCGCAGTGTCAATGCCAACCCAATTCACCACGATGACCCCGGTGTATTCGGGGTAGATGTCGATCTGGCCCGACTGGAGTGCGGTATTGATGATGTCGCTGGATCCGACGTTCGTCTTCAGATCCACTTGGTATCCGCGAGCTCGCAGCCCTTGAGCGTAGAGTTCGCCCATGATCCAGCTCTCGGCGAATCCTTTGGATCCGATGGTGATCCTGCGTCTGGCAGCTCCTGATTTGGCACCACCGACGCTGGCCGTGGTGGAGGTACAACCGCTCAGCGTGGCCGCTGCCATTCCAACGCTGAGTGCGCCGAGCGTTCCCAGGACCCGGCGCCGATTGAGTGCGTGTCTATTCAGTTTGTACATCGTTGCTCAGTTCAGGTCGCGCGGAACGGTCTTCGTGGTCGTCCTCGAATGGAACTGCCTTCCGTCCTTGTAGGCAACGAGTTCATTGGTCACGAGGAAGTTCGCTGTGTCACCGCTCATGGTGCTGCGTGTCCGCAGCTCAACATCCCATCCCTGATCATCCTTCGTCAGCGCATCGGCATCGGCCTGCTGCAGCAACGCCTGACTGCTGACAGGATCCGCAAGCGCGGGCCTCCGGTAGCGGATGACTCGTTCGCAGATTGCTGTCGGCGAGAGAGGATCGGTTTCACTGCGCTCATAGGAATCACGCTCGAGCGTGTAATAGAAGAGTCCGTCGCTCGAGTTGGTCTGCCAGCCCTCGGACACAGTGGTCACAGTCGCGCTGCGATTGACCAAATCAGTCTCCAGGGTGCGGGTCATGGGCGGCCCTGACGCATCGATCGTGGACACTGGCGGGGTCGGAGGCACGCCGAGGTGGTCGGTGAGTTCCAGGGAGGTTTCAGCGTCGGCCTCGGCCGAGTCGACGCTGCGCACGGGCAGTCGAAGCTCCGGATCGTCCGTGACCGTGAGGAGAGTCTCTTCGGGCGACGGCCAGAGCATGGGCCAGAAGCTCGCAGAGATGCTCAACCGCAGACGGTGGCCTGGCAGGAATCGGTGGGCGGTGGATAGGAGCGGGAAGTCGATGGTGACGTCCTGGCCCGGAGCCAGAGGTTCGGGATGTTCATGGGAGGAATGATGAGTCAGATTGAATAGGCCCATGGTCACCAGTCGTGAGGTGCCGTCTGGAGCGACGTCGCATAAGCGGGCTGCGATGACTCCGCGGTCTGAACTCGAAGTCAGTGTCGCTTTGAGGCTCGGGGTGCCGACGATCTCCAGGCCAGCAGGAAGATCCCAGTCTGCGGTGTAGGAGCGTGCGTCATCGGCGGCCTGGTCACCGGCCATGCCCGCTGCCTCACCGAACTGCAGCCAGCTGCCGGCGTTGTAGCCTATGAGATCGGTGCTGCGCAGCTGACGGGGACCTGCCTGAGTCGAGTCCTGCACATCCCAGCTGACGTCTTCGATTCCTGGTGAGGGCCAGCTGCTCTCTGCGACCCAGCGTCCCGGTCGAGTCTCCCGGTCGGAGTGAACGGGGGCACTGTCAGGGACATAGGCACGCAATTGCGGCTGGTCCTTGACTCCGTTGTCGATTCCACTCATCCACTGGTCCCACCAGCGCACGGCTTCGGCGATGAAGTCTATTCCCGGCCCCGGTGCTGCCTGGTGCGGATAGTTGTGTGCCCAGGGGCCGAGCAGTGCGTGAACCGGCGGGTAGTCGGGATTCGTCTCACGCTGGTGGTTCGCATTCTCCATCAGCCGGAACAGGGTAGTTCGGTACTCGTCAAGAAGTCCGCCGACGGCAAGGATCGGAACCTTGATGGCTTCCGGGGTGTCGCAGACTGAAGCATGTTTCCAGTAGGCGTCTCGGCGCTGGTGGCTGAGCCAGTCGTTGATATTGACCGGTGCTTCGTCGATCCGACGTTTCCAGTCCTGAGCCCAGCCTTCGCCCATGACCGCAGGATCCTGTGGGCGTGCGTTGTATCCCCACATGGTGGAGGCCCAGGAGAGCATTTGGTCGCCGACAATGGCACCGCCGTTGTAATGAACATCGTCGGCAAAACGATCGTCGGTGGAGCAGATTGTGATGATGGCGGCGAGTTCTGGTGGTTGCAGTGCGGCGAGCTGCAACCCGTTGAATCCGCCCCACGACTTTCCGATCACTCCTGCCTTACCGTTCGACCACTGCTGAGCTGCGATCCATCTGAGCACCTGAAGACCGTCATCAAGCTCGGTTTCGGAATATTCGTCCGTCATGATCCCGGACGAATCCCCGCAGCCGCGCATATCAACGCGGATGCTTGCGTAGCCGGCGCGGGCAAATTCGGGATGGATCGTCTGGTCGCGACCAGCGGTCATGTCGTTCTTGCGGTAGGGGATGTATTCCAAGACGGCTGGAACCTGTTTGTCTTTGAGGTCGTCCGGCAGCCAGATCCGGGCGGCGAGTTCGACCCCGTCTGACAGGGGAATGCGCGTGTGCTCGATGACGTCAACGCCGCGAGGATTCGTGCGATATCGGTCGGCAGGTCCGCAATTGCTGCTCACAGAGAATGCCTCCGTGGCATCGGCTGGTGGTGCTGTACGTGTGTGCTGGTGCGAAGAAGTTGGTGCCATAGTGCCCGAGGTTAACAGCGGTAACTGCATGGCTGTTCAGTTGTTTCGCTCAGTGATATGGATGACATCCAACCACACCTGACACCGGCTACCTGGCCCCACCTGCACTCGGCGACTATCCTCGGGTGCAGGGGGTACACACCGATGACAGCACTGGCGAACGTGACGATATGCCGCACGTGCGGTGTCGAGACGAGTACGCCTCCACCGGATGCGTGTCCGATCTGTTCGGATGACCGCCAGTGGCTGCCGGAGTCAGGTCAGGTCTGGACGACGCGTGAACAACTCGAGTTCGAACACCACAGCGTCTCCGTCGTCGAACGAGAACCAGGTCTCTACGCGCTGCGTGTGGAGCCGAAGCTGGGCATCGGGCAGACGTGCTATCTGGCGCAGACCGAGTATGGCAATCTGCTCTTCGAGGTCCCGCCCTACATCGACGAGGACGTCATCGCCGCAGTCTCGGACCTCGGCGGGGTTCAGGCCATCGCTGCCAGTCATCCTCACATGTTCGGCCTGCAGCTCGAGTGGAGCGCGGCCTTCGACGATGCACCGATCTTCGTCTGCCGTGCAGATGCCGGCTGGGTCCAGCGCGAGGGATTGAACATCTGGCGCTACTATCAGTTTGCTGAACCAGTTCCCGGAGTCCGCTTGATGCGCATAGGCGGTCATTTCCCCGGCAGCGCGGTAGCCATGTGGACCGGCAAGGACGGTCGAGGCGTGATGCTCAGCGGAGACACGATCGCGCCGGTTGCCCGCTCAGGGTGGGTGACGTTCATGCGCAGCTTCCCCAACTATCTGCCGCTGTCGGCAGGTGTTGTCAGACGCATCGCAGCCTCGGTGGCCGACCTCGATTTCGATCGGATGTACGGCAACTTCGGGCAGACCATCTCGAGCGGAGCCAGGGAGGCTGTGGCGACCTCGGCCGAACGCTACGCCGAATGGGTCTCAGGGGCCCACGACGAGCTCACCTGAGAATACGGTTCGAGTTCCTGTCCAGAAGACCGTGCCCTGAATACTCCTGTCAGGGCACACATCGAAATGCGAAAAACCGGCCAGGTCCGAGTTGACGGACCTGGCCGGAGAATCCAGCGATGCTGTGAAGATCAGCGTGAGCGGAACTGCGCGGTGACCGGGCAGTCGAAGGGATCGGCCTGGCCGAGTCCGGCCCGGTTGAGGTACCGGACGATGATGCCGAATGATTCGAAGAGCGTCGTCTCCGTATATTTGATGTCCTTCTGAGCACAGTACTCACGGACCATCGGCTGAACTTTGTGCAGGTTGACGCTGGGCATGCTGGGGAACAGGTGGTGTTCGATCTGGTAGTTCAGTCCACCCATGAGGAAGCCCATCGGACGACCGCCCGAGATATTGCGTGACATCAGTGTCTGACGGCGCAGGAAGTCGATCTTCACGTCCTTGGGAACGATCGGCTGTCCCTTGTGATTGGGAGCGAATGAACCGCCCATGTGCAGTCCGAAGACCATGACCTGCACGATGAAGAAGACACTGCCGATGAGCGGTCCTGCAGCCCAGATGGCGATGATGGGGAATCCGATCATACGGATGGCGAGGAAGATGCCTTCGATCCAGCGGCGCTTGATCGAGGACTGTCCCTTGATGATCGCCTTGATCGAGTTCACGTGCAGCTGCAGGCCCGCCAGGGTCAGCAGAGGGAAGAAGAACCAGCCTTGGTGTGAGGCGAACCATTTCCGCACTCCGGTGAGCCCTTGAGCATCTTCGGGGTCGAAGATCAGAGCACCCGGTGCGATATCGCCGTCGACGCCGGCTTTGTTCGGGTTGGCGTGGTGGAGAGCGTTGTGCTTCTTCAGCCACCAGCCGTAGCTGAGGCCGATGAACAGGTTGCCGATGATGGTGGATACCCACTCGCCGACCTTGCCGTTGGTGAAGATCTGACGGTGCGCCGCATCGTGGGCGACATATGCCGTCTGAGTGAAGAGGATTCCGAAGACGACTGCTGTGGCCATCTGCCACCAGCTTTCGCCGATGAGGAAGAGCATCGCGAAGGCGACGACGTAGGAGAGTCCGAGGAGGACGAAGCGCAGCGTGTTCCAGCCGGGGCGTCGTGCCAGCAGACCGGCCTCTTTGACCTGGGCCATCAGCGCACTGAAGTCGCTGGTGAATTCCTGATTTTCGGTTCCGCGATTGGCTCGCCTCTGCTCGAGCACCTCAGCCCTTGACTCTTTTCCAAGAGTGGGCGTCGACAGCGTCCTATTCACGACATCTACTGGTTCCATATTACTTACCGTACGAGGTGGGTCGTCGCCTTGGCATCACCCCAGAGCACCGTATTTCACCCCCTACCCAGGTAGGGGGTCGTGTCATCAGACCTGGGCGCCAGGCACGATGAGCCCTGATTCATAGGCGGCGATGACCGCTTGAGCGCGGTCTCGGGCGTCGAGTTTGTAGAGAATTCGCGAAACATGGGTCTTGACGGTCTGCACTGCGATGAACAGTGAGGCAGCGATCTCCGTGTTGGTCTCACCACGCGCCACCAGCACTAGGATCTCGCGTTCGCGGTCGGTGAGGTCGGGCAGGGCCGCAGCGTTCGATGTCTGCGGTCCTGCGGCGAAGTGCTCGATGACTCTGCGGGTGACGCTCGGGGCCAGCAGCCCCTCACCCGATGCCACCACCCGCACAGCCTCGGCGAGTTCGCTGGGTGGGGCGTCCTTGAGGAGAAAGCCGCTGGCACCGGCACGGATCGCATCGAAGACATAGTCGTCGATGTCGAAGGTCGTGAGCATGATGATGCGCGTCACGTCTTCGTCGATGGCGCTTGTGTCTTGGGTGCTCAATGCCGACGCCGACGCCTGCGGGGTCGTTGTCTGCCGGACCGCCTGCCGCGATCTGGCCGAGAGGATCTCACGGGTGGCTTCGATGCCGTCGAGCTCCGGCATGCGCACATCCATGAGCACGATGTCCGGCTTCAGCTCGGCAACGAGGCCGACGCATTCGACGCCGTCCTGCGCCTGACCCACCACGTCGATGTCGGGGTGCGCATCCAACAGCGCGGCGAAGCCAGCTCGAACCATTGCCTGATCATCAGCAATCACGATGCGAATCACGCGTTGCTCCTCTCATCACCCTGCGATTGATCTGATGTGTCGTCTGCGTTGAAGTCTGTGTCATCTGCGACGGCGTCTGGGGCTGAGTCCGCGAGTACTTCGCGACCGCCGCCTTCGGGCGAGTCAGCCTCGGGCGCGTCAGCCTGGGGCGAGTCAGCCTCGCCCCGATCACGGTCGCTCGAATCACGCTCACCGGAATCGGGGCGAGGCGAATCGGCCACGGCCAGCGGCAGCACGGCCTCGACTTCGAAACCTCCGCTGCGGGTCCAGCCGGTTCGGAGTTCCCCTCCGACCGAGGCCGCACGTTCTCGCATTCCGATGAGGCCCTGATGACGGTGGACCTCGTTCTTCGCCGCCTCTGACGGGCCCTTCCCAGCAGTGTTGACGACGTTGATCCACAGGGCGGTGCCGCCGCTGTCGACCTTGATGTGAATCTGGGATTCGGTGGCGTGGCGAATGGCGTTGCTCAGCGCTTCCTGGACGATGCGGTATCCGGCCAGCCCGGTGCTGTCGCGCAGACTGCGATCCAGCGGTCCCCCGCTGCGTTCCATCGTGACGTTGACTCCAGCCTGCTGTGCCTTCTTGACCAGGCCTTCGACCTCTGAGAACTTCGGCTGAGGTGCAAGCTCCTGGTTCGAATCATCATTGCGCAGAACTCCCAGCAGTCCGCGCATCTCGGTGAGGGCGTTGCGGGCGGAGATGGAGATGTCTTCGAACTCCTTCCCCACGTCTGCGTCGATGTTGGGGTGGCGAAACGGTGCGCTCGAGGCCTGGATGTTGATGATCGACATGCTGTGGGCGACGATGTCGTGCAGTTCACGGGCAATCCGCGTCTTCTCCTCGACCACGACGCGCTTCGAATGCTCCTCGGCGGTATTCTCCTGTTCCTGCAGCAGCTGCGATCGGATCAGATGCCACTGTTGGACGATGACCGCGGCGACATAGAAGCCACCTGCGATACAGGAGAAGATGACGATGTTGACGATCGAGGACTCCGACCTGCTCTCGGGGTACTGAATATGCCCGAAGACGGCAGCCGCCGCTGAGATTGCGATGCTCGCCAGCAGCGCCGCCAAGGCCACCCCCCAGTGGGCACGGAGCCCCACAATGAGGATGATGAGGATCTGGGTGATCATCATCGGCACCATCCATGGCCAGGGAACACCCGAGAGGTACGGGCCGAGCAGCGGAAGGGCACCGCAGGCGACGACGGAGACGATCGCGCCGAAGAGCGGGCGCAGCATCGACAGCGGCATCGACCCCGCGTGGATCACAGTGACGATGAACGCCAGGGCCACAGGAGCTTCATGGACTCCCACCGCGATGGAGGACTCGACGGCGAGCATCACGATGGCAGTGAAGATCACCGCCACCCAAGCCAGCGCCTCAGGGTTGAATCTGCGGTCCGGTGGCAGGAATCTGTCGAACAGCTTGCTGAACAGCACGAATTCCGGTTCTCCTTCTGCGGCCCTGCGCCGATTATTCGGCCCGGCGTCGACCCGAAAGGTCGACTCACCTGGCACACTTCGTCAGTGTGACAGTAGCAAACACGGCTAGGCGTCCCGTGAGAGTTCGGATCCGTCACGGCCGTGAACCAGAGAACACTGCCATTGACCGGTAAATGGGAAAGCAGAAGCCAGAGACCGCCGAGGTGGTCTCTGGCTTCTGCCAGTCGTCCAGTCCGATCCGGTGTGGTCCAGTCCGATCCGGCGTGGTTCAGCCCAGTCCGATCATGGTTGACCCGGTCCGACCACGACTCTCAGCCGAGTGAGATCTCTATCGGCTCAGCGAAGAGTCCCCCTTCGAAGGTGAGCTTGTCCGGTGAGACATCGGCGGGGACATCGAAGACGAGAACGCCCTTGGCCGTGTTGCCCGGGTTGATCTCCTCGGCGAAGAGAATGGAGTCAGCGTCGGCGTAGAGTCCGGCCTTCGAGTCCGCGGAATAGGTGTTCCCGGCTTCGTCGCCGAGCTTGATATTGTCCTCCCAGAAGAAGTCCGGCGCCGAGGCCGTGTTCTTGACGGACAGGTTGACGGTGACGAACTGGCCTTGGGCCTCTGCACCCATGTACTCGTCGCCGACTGAGGAGACGCCGTCCTTGACCGAGTTGACGGCGACTTCCCAGTCATCGGCAGCCACCACATCGCCGATTCCGTAGCTGGCAGCAGCGTCTTCTTCGGCCGGTTTATCCGCCGCAGGTTCTTCCTTCGCATTGTCACCGCTCGCCGTCTCATCCTCGGCGACGGCAGCAGAGGATTCGGTATTCTCTGCCGAATCGTCTCCCCCGCCGGAGATGGCACTTCCGATGATGACGACAACCAGGATGAGAACAATCCAGAACCACCAGCGTTTGAGCAGCGGCTTCTTCCGCTTCGGTGGTTTCTGCCCTGAGTTGCCTGGACCATAGGCGCCGGGACCGTAACCACCGGATCCATAGGCGCCCTGGCCATACGCACCTGAATCGTACCCACCGGGTCCGCCGTAGCCGCTGGGTCCTGTGGGTCCCGTGCTCGGATGTCCAGCACCCGGGAAACCGGACGCCTGCGGGTCGGCCATAGGCGTGCCGGCCATCTGCGGGCCAGGCACGCGGTAGGTGGAACCTTGCGCGTCGACACCGGGCTGAGGCTGGGCACCGGGCTGCGTGTGTGGGTCGTTGTGAGTGGACATCATGCTCCTTTGATGATGAGCGCCGTGCTCCGTTGGAAGGCGGTTCTAAGTGGCTGGCGCAATTGAAATCGTGAGGTTCGCGTTGATACTCCTTCAGCATTCCGCCTCGGCGAAGATCGGACATCAACCGATCGGCTCAACCTCGATCATCGATCGGCCAGGCGACGGCAGCCTGATGGCTGACGTCCGGTGTCAGTGTGTGCAGTTACGATTCCTGTTGTGACAGCTCATCCGTTCCCGCCGCCGCATCATGGCTCTTCCGTCCCGCCGAGGCCGGCCCAGCCACCGATGCCTGCTGCCTCCGCGAGGCCACACCCGGGTGCTGCCTCGCACTCGGAACGCAAACGGCGTCTACGGCACGGAGTCCAGTTGGCGGCGAGCATCCTCGTGGGCGTCATCGCCTATGTGACGGGCTTAGTCATTTCGGCGCTGGCGCTGCAGGCTAACCCGTGGGCCTTCGGCAGCAACGGTGAACTCACGAATACGGGAATCGTCGTGGTTTTGCTGCTGAGTCTCGTTTGGCTCAGCGTCTTCGTCCGGCGTCGTTGGCCTCTCGTGCCATTCATCGCCGGAGCTCTCCTCGCCGCGAGTTGGGGCGATGGTCTCCTGCTCCTCATCGGCCTGTTCCACATCGTTATTCGCGGAACCCGAGTGCGGATGATCGTCACCGCCGTCATCGGGTCGGTGCTCGTCATCGCCGGAGTGATCCGTCACTGTCTCCTGCCTCCTGCGCTCAACCCATTCGGTCTCATGATCGTGGGTGATCCTGCGGTGATCACCGACGTCGAAGCTTCTGCCCCACCTGCGGACTCTCTGTTGGCTATGAATCTGCTGACGGTCATCGCCGGCGTCGTCGGACTCGGGGTGAGCATCGGGTTCGGGCTGCTGCTGCGCCGGACTCGCAGAATGAAAGCCGTCGAGACGATCGCCCAGCGTGAAACCGAGCGCAGCGAATCGCTGTCCACGGAACTCGCTCGCCAGTCCGAGCGCAACCTTCTGGCCCGCGAGCTTCACGACACCCTCTCCCACCGCTTATCCGTCATCTCCCTGCACTCCGGTGCGCTTGAAGTCGGAACCCAGGATGACGCCGAGGTGGCGACTGTCGCCTCGGCGCTGCGCCGAGAGGCACGTGCATCGTTGGACGATCTGCGCGACCTTGTCGGCGGCGTGCGTGAAGGAACCTTCGGTGGACAGAGCCAGCTGGGGCCGACGTCGACTCCGCCGAGTCTGCCCTCCATGGGCTCCATTCCGCAGCTCATCGCCTCGGTTCAGGCGACGGGCACGCAGATTCGTCCGTCAATCATCATGCAGGACCTTGAGAGTGCGCCCACGGTGCTTGACCGGGCGGTTTATCGCATCGTGCAGGAGTCCCTGACGAACGCATTGAAGCACTCCCCCGGCGCACCTGTGGATCTGAGCCTGAGCGTTTCGGCCAACCAGGGAGCGCGCATCGTCGTAGCGAACGCGCTGCCGACGACCAGGACGAACGAATATCCGGAATCGGACTTATCGACGAGTGGTTCGGGAGCCGGGCTCGAGGGAATCCGCGAAAGAACGCACCTGCTCTCGGGCACGGTCAGCATCGGACCGCGTGAGGGCTTGTTCGTCGTCGATGTATCCTTCCCGCCTTTCGAACGCCGGCCCCAACGCTGAACAGGCTCGGCGTTTTCCAGGTTCCCCGTTGACCCTTCTCAGCGCTGACCATTCTCAGCGCTGACCGAACTCGGGGCTGACCAAACTCGGGGCTGACGCTCGTCACCGGTGCCAAGGCGCTTTTCTGTGGCACCGTTTCCCTGCCGATGCTGTGCCCACGCGGCTTCGCCACTGTCGTGTCCTAGGCCTCCTGTAGTCTGTTTTCATGCCTCAGACTTCTCCCAGTATCCGCGTCCTCCTCGTCGACGATGACTCGATGGTGCTGACTGGTCTCAGGGCCATACTTCAGGTCGCTGAGGACATTGACACGGTCGGAACTGCCCTCAATGGCGAAGGTGCACTGGAGCAAGCTTCACTTCATTTTCCCGACATCGTGCTCATGGATGTGCGGATGCCGGGAATCGGTGGCATCGAAGCAACACGGCGGTTGACCAACAGCGTGCGACCGCCCAAGGTCATTGCTCTCACCAGCTTCGATTCCGATGATTATCTCTTCGGGGCTCTCGAAGCCGGTGCCAGTGGCTTCCTCCTCAAGGACATCGGTCCTGCGGAGCTTGCCGAGGCCATCAGGAAGGTCCATGCCGGTGAGTCGATTCTGGCACCGCAGGCGACGCTGCGGATCATCAGAACCATCACGGCCAAACAGGATCATCGGACCAAACGCGATGCCGCCACACTCATCTCCACCCTGACAGCGAAGGAACGTGAGATCGCTGTCCTCGTCGCACGAGGGCTGTCGAATCGTGAGATCGCCGAGGCGACTTACTCCAGCGAGGCCACCGTGAAGACTCATCTCAACCGGGTGAACGTCAAACTCGATGCCAGCAACCGGGTCCGTATCGCTGTCCTTGTCGAGCGGTCCGGTTTGACCGCGGGTTCCGGCATCATCTGAACGGGCTCGTCGTTTTCAGGTCTCAAAACCAACACGGATAATACCTCGTGAATTGAACCAGATGGGAATCTGAACCAGGTGGGAATCGAGCCAGGTGGACTGCCCCAGTCCTGCCTGAACCGGTGTGAACTTATCCTGTCCGGACGTATCCAGTCTGCTCGAAATGGCGGCCTGCTCAGAACGGCGGCGGGTCTTTCGCGAGATCGTGTTCCCATTGCACGCGTGCCTCTTGCCAGGCCTTCTTGATGCGCACGTACTCGACCTTGGAAGCACGGTGATCGGCTGTCTTCTTCGCTCTGCGGTAGGGCTGGTTCCTGCGGCGACCTCTCGGCAGACGTTTCATCGTCACCGGGTCCGTCCCCGGCGGCAGGCAGCGCTGGAATACCGCGTTCTGCCAGTCCGACATCCGATCGATCATCAATTGTCGGCGCGTGGCTTTCGCCAGGTCATAGCTCTCCTGCAGGTGTCGCTGATGGTCGGCGATTACTTGTTCGCGTTGCCTCGCTTCGTCGCGTTCTCGAATCGCCGTCTCTCCGGGCATGAGTTCAAGGACGTACGGCGGTGGAGGAACCTTATCTTTCGGAAATCGCCACTGTCTGGGACGGATACCAGTCAGTGCGTAGAACTCGATGGCTTGAGCTGCGTCGACAGGCTGGTCGGGAGCCGCGACCGTGGTTGTCACGCCATGGGAGAATTCGTATTCGACCAGGCCAGATTCCGGCATCCGCACTGAGTAGTTTCGAGCAGTCTTCACCGCGTGGTGCTTTTTACACAAACAATGCAGGTTGCTGAAGCGAGTGAGTCCGCCCTGGTCAGGATGGTCATGGTCGAATGGAATGACGTGGTCGATCTCCGACTTCTCCGCCCTTCGACTGCACCCCGGTACTGTGCAGATCGCCCATTTTGCGATGAGCGTTCTCCGAACATCGTTCGGAATTCTGTAGGTGGTGGCCTTCGCGTCGATGGGGGTGCCTGTCGCCGGATCCGTCAGTATTCTCGTCAGTGTTTTCGAACGGGCACCGATGCGTCGGGCTGTCTCTGCTGGCACCGGCGAACCGTCAGCGAGAGTTCCCGGAAGCTCTGATTCGCCGGTCAACGTCAGGTAAGGGACCGTGACCACGACGGCGGCTTGGTTGGCTATCCACCACTGATCAGTGGGCATGCCGACCGTTACGTCATATTCTGTGATCTCTTCTTGCGGCGGCGGAGCCTGGCAGAAGGCGGTGCCTTTCGGAGTCGACCCTGCGGCATCTTTCGCACAATCGATCAGCCCACTGACTCCTTGGTCGTCGAAATCAAACAGTGGGTTTCCCCTGTCATCAAGAAGCGAGGATTCTGTGGTGCCTTGGATTCCCGTCACCGGGTCGATTCGTCTGACCCTGATGCTCAGCTTCGGCTGTGGCCGGGTCGCAATGTCAAACATGAGATTGCTGATGGTGCGCTCGTCGATCACCTCAACTCCAGGCGCCAGGTTGAACGTGTTGGCCTGTCCCGCATGAATCGCACGCGCCATGGCCTGGATGCGCTGAAAGCTGGCATGCACCTCAGCCGCCGGCCCTGTCAGAGTCATGCATGCCGTTCCATCCTTGAATGTGTCGACATCGACTCTACGTCGACGGGCGGCTGTTTCTGCCCGGTCTTCTGCACGTTCGAGGAGTTGGATCTTCTTCCGCAGTGCGGTTCGGAAGTACTCGCTCGTCACGTCTGCTCTCCTGGCAGAGAGATGTTCGTCCAGTCGGGGCAGGAATCGCATGGCAACCGTTTGGCATAGGTCGGCAGCGGCATCAACATGAGCCTGCGTGAACTCGCCGCCTCGGACTCGGTCGGCGAATCGTGGGAGACCGTGTATCACGGTCATCGCCGCAGTCAGGCGGCGGTAGGTGCGCGGAGTCGAGGTTCCGAAGATTGCCGAAATCTCAACGAGGTCCTCGGTGAACACATTGTCGTGGATCCACCGCGAGAAGTCGGTGTCGGGCTCGAAACCAGGGAAGTCCGGAGGTTCAGGAGCTTCTGGCTCGGGGTCAACCGTGGGCGTTCGAACGCTCTGCGCGAATTCGGCATCGTAGGCCATCACGGTCGTCGGAGTGTCGACAACGAGTACGAGCTCGGTGCAGGGCTCGTCGAGATAGAATTCTTCCGGTGGTCCCGAGTTCCAAGCCAAATCGCTGACGGTCATTCGTAGGTTGGCTTCTCTGACTCGTTCCTCTTCCGAAGCTTCTGGGTATCGATCGACTGAGCCGGCAATCGTGGCGAAGGTGTACGGGTCGTCCCCTTCGGGAACGTCGGCTCCGTTGTGCTGGATGACCTGCTCAAGGATGGCTCCCGCACTGAGTTCGAACACCTTCAGCTGCGCCCGGTCGTATTCAGCCGATGCACGGCCAAGATTGGTGACGCTCGATTCATAGCGAACGCTGTAACGTGGCGACGCACTTTCATCTGCACTCGCGCCGGCGTCTTTGCCAGCAGAGTCGGGCTTTTTGCTTCGTTCGCTGCATTGCCGGTCATGCGTTTCGGATGTGCTTTTCATCGTGTATCACCTGCCTCGTACATCTATGTCGGGAAGAGTGAGTAGAGCACTGACGAATCTAACTGATATTCATATTCTAAACTATTCGAATGCTAATTGTACAGATGTAATCTATGACCACTTCCGAAATTTGCCCGATGCTTTGGAGCCGTCCGGATCGTTTTGTTGGTTGATGCTCGCAGACGGCGCTGACATGAAAACGGTCGTGCGGCACTGACGGCCCAACCCATTCACTCACTGGACTTGGACAGATGACCACTGGCAACCTCGGCGAACTGCTGTCGTGAACGCCATGAGAGCCCCAGATACAGAAGGAATGACGCCACAAACGACGGGATCGTTGCGCCCATCGGACTCGGGAAGGCATAGGTGAGCAGGTAGGACACAAAGGCGCCGACTATCCACACGGCGACTGCTGCCCAATTGACGCCGCGCGTGTAGGAGTAGATACCTCCGGCGTCACTCACGATGTCCCTCGTATAGGTCCGGCGCTTGATGATGTAGTAGTCGACGATGAGGATCGCGAACACGGGAACGAAGAAGGCCCCGATCATCGTGAGGAAGTCGGTGTACTGGTCGAGCAGGGCCAACCAGGTCGATCCGAGAATCGAGACGATTCCGAGCACCAATGCCACCGGCAGGAACTTCAGCTGTGTCCGCCTCTGCGCGCCGACGACCGAGTTGACCATCCCATAGACCACCATCGTGTTCGTCGCCATCACGGACAGGAAGATGACGATCGCCAACGCCCACCCGAATTCCGCGGCCAGCACGGTCGGGTCGAAGGGAGCCGCGTCTGCACCGTCGAGGAGGATGTAGCTGTAGGCGGTGAGACCGAGGACCATAGCAAGCACCGTGGAGGCGATATAGCCGAGGCCTGAGCCGATGATCCCCGACTTCTGACTCTTGGCCAGGCGGTTGAGGTCACCAGAGAGCACAGTCCACGAGATCGCAGTCGAGATGACGATGTCGAGAGCGAGCACAGAGGTGAATTCCAGACTGGGATCGGCCTGGATCGCAGCGTATTCGCTCGGCGAGTGCCCGTTGAAGGCGATGACGAAGACGTAGGCCATGACCAACAGAATGAGCAGCGCGAACCAAGGTTCGGCCTTCTCAATGCCCTCATGCCCGAGGATGGCAAGCCCGACGACCAGGGCCTGGCGCAGCACGGAGAAGAGGATCGGGTTGGAGAATCCGGTTGTCTGCGCGACGACGAAGTTGACGCTGATGCCCGCGAGCATGGCTTGGACCCAACTCCAGCCCATGAGGATGACGACGTTGGCTGCGACAGGCAGATAGCTGCCCTTGGGTCCGAATGCTCCCCTGGTGATCGCCATGGTGGCCAGGCCGGTGCGAGTGCCGATGTTCCCGATCAGAGTGAGCACGATTGTGCCGATGATCGTGCCTGCGATGATGACGATGACGGCGGTGACGTAGTCGATGCCCGGGACGAAGAGTGTGCCGGTGAGCATGGTTGTCACGACGAGGTTGGCGGCCAACCAGATCAAGAACATTCGTCTGGTGCCCAAGTGCCCGCGGATGACTCCCGAGTCGTCGCTTCCAGATTCCAAGCGCGATTCGAGGCTGCGGTACCAGTTCACTGGGCGATCACCTCGGCGACGTTCGGCTCTGCATCAGCGGAGGCATCCGCAGGCACAGCGTCGGGGACAGTCGACAGGTGTTCGTGGATCGCCAGGAGTCTACCGTCGCCGAGGTGGCGGAAGATGATGCTCTCACGTTCCCGATACGATTCCTCGCCTTCCCTCGTCATCACCGTCGTATCGACGGTGTGAGAGAAGATCGCTCCGCCCGGGAAAGTCTGCACAAGCCTGGCAGAGGAGACGCAGTCGGCGACTGACCATCCGTCGGCTATCCACAAGTTCCAAGCTTCCTCGTACTCCGCACGTGAATCCAAGCGGCTGTTCTCGGGGTGGAAGATGAATGTGGCGTCGGGGGCAAAGGCTGCGAAGTAAGCCTTCGCATCAGTCGCCGTATAGGCGGCGACGATGGCGTCGGCGGCGCGAAGCACCTCGGCGTGGCTGGGTTCATTCACATCGTTGGGCATGACGATCGTCAACTTTCTTTGTCGCAGTTCTCGCGGCCGGTCGCAAGCAGAGCTGATGGGCCGAGTGAAACTCTAGTGATTTGGTGACCCAGCACACTGTACGCAGTGGAGAGATTTTGGAGTTGCTTGTCCACTGCGGACTGCACCACCGACCACCCAGAGCGGCGCACTCCACATCCAAGCTGCTGCCTGCATTGCGAGATAGCGCTGTCAGCAATTGAGATTTCGCTTAGGTTGAAGAGCGTGTGACGTGCGGCTGCATCCGCAGCTCCCGCCGCAACCGTGCGTCGATGATCGTCATAGTGAAGATGAAGGAGACACTGCTTCCATGAGTGCGGAACTGATCTGCGTGATCGTCCTCGGCCTGATGTTCGTCATCGGCACATGGCGTGACATCAACATGGGCCTGCTGGGCTTCGTCGCAGCGGCAGGAGTCGGCGGACTCGTCCTCCACCAGGCCCCAGAGGAGTTCCTCGCCGGCTTCCCCGTCGACCTGTTCCTCACCCTTGTGGGGCTGACCTATCTGTTCGGCTTCGCCCAGAACAACGGCGTCATCGAAGTCATCGTCAACTGGTGTGTCAAGCTCGTCGGCGGTCGGACAGCGCTCATGCCGTGGATCTTCTTCGCCCTCACCGCGATCCTCATCTCCTTGGGTGCTCTCTTCGCCGTGGCCATCATCGCGCCGCTGGCATTGTCGTTCGCACGCAAACATCGGATCAACCAGTTCATGGTCGGCCTCCTCGTCGTCCACGGTGCACTGGCTGGGGCCTTCTCCCCCATCAGCGTCTACGGCATCTTCATCAACGACTACCTGGCCAAGAACGGCCTGACTCCGACACCGTTGTCATTGTTCTTGGCACCGCTGATCTTCAACTTAGTCTTCGCTCTCGTTGTCTACTTCGTCCTTCACCGGCGACCCGGATTGCGCGCCGAGGCGGACGATGCCCTATCCGCCGAGACCGAGCGTCCCAGCACCATCAGATTGACTCGGAGCCAGGTGCCGACCTTGATCGGACTCATCGCGATGGCTCTGTCCGTGCTGATCTTCAGCTGGGACGTCGGGATCGTGACGATCACAATCGCCGTCGTTCTCACCTTCATCAACCCGGCAGCGGGTAAGGCCGCGATGACCAAGGTGTCATGGTCGGTCGTCATTCTCATCACCGGAGTCCTCACCTACATCGCCGTGCTCCAGGCCGCGGGCACCGTCGGATGGGTGTCGGCCGGGATCTCGGCCATCGGCATCCCGCTGCTGGCTGCTCTGCTGCTCTTCTACATGTCGGGCCTCATCTCTGCACTGGCGTCATCGTTGGCGATCATCGGCGTCGTCATCGCCCTGGCCGTGCCGTTCCTCGAATCAGGTGACGTGCATGTGGGTGGCTTCGTCGCCGCGCTGGCGATCGCGGCAACCATCGTCGACATCAGTCCGTTCTCGACCAATGGTGCGATGCTGTTGGCCAATGTGCACACTACGATCCGTGATCGCTACTACAAGCAGATGATCGGCTACGCCGGCCTCATGTGCCTCATCGGTCCCGGATTGGCCTGGGTAGTCGCAGCGGTGCCGACGGTTCTCACGAGGTGAGTGCTGACCTGTCAAGGTTGATGACCGTGTGAAAGCCCTGGCCCGGCGTCCGTTCGTCTCGTCCAGGCCCCTCAGCTCACCAGGGTTGAGTTCCTCAGTGCAACAATGCAGTATGAACGATCCGCTTTGGCACGAACTCCTCGAGCGAGTGCGACAGGACACCCCGCAGCTTCTCAACGACTTCATCGCCGAACTTGCTCAGCTTGAGGGCTACGCCCACGGTCGCGTTCCCGTCTCCGATCTCACCGGAACCGCTGAGCAGGTCTTCGACCTCTTCCTCCGGCGGCTGTACACCGCTGAACATATGGCCGACGAATCGTCCCTTCCAGATGCTCTGGGACGACGACGTGCCAGACAGGGCCTGCGAGTCGATCAGTTCACTGAGGCTGTGCGCATCAACTTTCGGGTGCTGTGGCGAGCACTTCATCGGGCCGCGCAGCCAGATCTCACCGGTGTGCTCATGGACTACGGGGAACGCGTTCTCGATGTTGTCGAACGTTATGCGACAGAAGTGCAGCGGTCCTTTCTCAACGAGACGGGGGAAATGGCGCGTTCACGCAGAACCGCCCGCGAACGCGCCCTGACAAAACTGTTCTCCGGTCACGCCGACGATGACGACGTCAGTGCCATCGCCACGGTTCTCGGCATGAGAGACGACGGTGAATTCGAACTCATGGCAATTCCCACCAACGTCATCACCGATGGTCTGGAGCAGAGCTTCTCGACCCTCGAGGCACATTCGTACGAAGACGAACAGATGACCTATGTGTTCCGTCATCGGCGCACGCTGATCAGCTTGGTCGACGAACTGCCCGAGCTCGCAGGCGGATACATCTCGAAAGTCGACGGATTGAGCCAGGTGTCACGGGCAGCGGCACTGGCCAAACACCTCGGCGAGCTTCATCCTGGTCGCCCTGCAGTCAATTTGAAGGAAGGATTCGCCGCCATCGCCCGCACCGCGATGGAGACCCTCATCAGCGGCTTCGAGCATGAACTGCTCGGTGACTTTGTCAGCTCGGTGGGCGAAAAGCCCAATGAGAGGTTGAAACGTCTGGCCACAACCATCGCCGCCTACTTGGAAAACGGTTCGGTTCAGGAGGCGGCGGACTCGCTCTATGTCCACAGGAACACCGTGTTCAAACGTCTGCAGTCCTTCCACGACATCACCGGTTTGGACGTGACCATTCCCCGTGATGCGGCGATCGCGCTGATCCTGACGCAGGACACGCAGCAGTACTGACCGACGCTGACCGGCACAGAGGTTCAAATGCACACCGCGGTGCTCAAAGCCGAGACATTCATCCAATGACCCTTTATCTGCGGTCCCCTAGTCTCGAATCAGCACCGCACACCTCGACGACACCCCACACCTCAACGAGCTGCACTCGAAGGAGAGCCAATGATCACCAACGACGCAAAACAACGGATCCTCGCGGCGGTCGACGCCCGATTCGACCAACAGTTGGCGGCGACCGCCGAGCTGGTGAATTCGCCATCCAGACGTGAGCATGAGGAGCCCGCACAGGATCTCATCGAGTCCCGACTGCAGAACCTCGGCCTCGACATCGACCGATGGATCATCGACTCCCCCGAGCTGGAGGCCCACCCCGGCTTCGGCCCCTCCACCGTCGACTACACGGGGATGACCAATATCGTCGGCACGTACCAGCCTGCCCAGGACAGCGGGAAGTCCCTGATCCTCAACGGCCACATCGATGTCGTGCCACAGGGTCCAGACGACAGATGGTCGCGCTCACCCTGGGACGCCGAAGTGGTCGACGGGTGGATGTACGGCCGCGGTGCCGGTGACATGAAGGCAGGGCTGATCGCCAATCTGTTCGCATTCGACGCCATCCGTCAGGCCGGTTTCGACCTCACCGGCCGCGTCCACCTCCAGTCCGTCGTCGAAGAGGAATGCACCGGAAACGGCTCTTTGGCGGCACTGCTGCGCGGATACACCGCAGACGCGGTCATCATCTCCGAGCCAGAGGAAGATGCCCTGGTCAGAGCCAATGTGGGGGTTCTGTGGTTCACCGTACGAGTCAGCGGCAACCCCACACATCCACGCGAGATGGCCAATGGCTTCAACGCCATCGATGCCGCATTCGACGTGATGCAGGCTCTGCGCGTGCTCGAACAGACATGGAATGACAGGAAGGGTGAGCATCCGTATTTCGAGGACCTCGATCACCCGATCAACTTCAACTTCGGTGAGATCCGCGGCGGCGACTGGCCCTCGAGCGTGCCGGCCTGGTGCGAACTCCAGGTCCGCGTTGCCACCTACCCCGGAACCAACGCCGATGAGGCCTGGGCCGAAGTCGAGAAATGCGTGTCCGATGCCGGAGCCGGACGATCAGCGGACGGCGGCGACTCAGCTCGCCCGACCTTTGAAACGGTCCTGACTCCGAACGGCTTCTACGCCGACGGCTACGTCCTCGAGCCCGGCAGTGATGCCGAAGAGCTCCTCGAACGCACCCACCGTGAGACCTTCGACGCCGAGCTCACCAGCTTCACCACTCCCGGCTATCTCGACGGTCGAGTCTTCGTCAACTACGGACAGATGCCGACCCTGGTCTATGGTCCCGTCTCAGAGAACATCCACGGATTCGACGAGCGTGTGAGCATCGAGTCTGTGCGCAAGTGCACGAAATCCATGGCGCTCTTCATCGCCGAGTGGTGCGGGATCGTCGAATAGGTGAAGCGGGATCGACGCATAGGCCGGCTCCTTGAATCAGGAAACCGCACTGGTTGATTCAGGAGACCGCACTGGCGGGCTTCACATGCTCCCGTTGGTCTGGAAGTTTCCGTGCCAGGACAGGGCCTCACCCAGCAGGTGTGGAGTGTGGCGTCCGTTCGGGTTCTCTGCGATCGCCCGATCCAGATAGTCGCCGAGGCGGTCCCGGTAGCTCGGGTGCGCGCAGTTGGCGATGATCGTGCGTGCTCGCGCCACCGGGGAGAGTCCGCGCAGATCGGCCAGCCCCTGCTCGGTGACGAGGATCTGGGTGTCGTGTTCCGTGTGGTCGATGTGGCTGGCGAAGGGCACGATCGAGGAGATCGCTCCGTCTTTTGCCAAGGAGTTCGACACGAAGAAGTTGAGGTAGGCATTGCGAGCGAAGTCGCCGGACCCGCCGATGCCGTTGATGATGGACGAACCCATCACGTGGGTGGAGTTCACGTTGCCGTAGATGTCGGCTTCGACCATCCCGTTGATCGCAATGACGCCGAGGCGGCGGATGGCTTCCGGATGATTCGACATCTCTTGCGTGCGCAGGAGGATGCGTCCCTTATAGGACTCGATGTTCTCGTTGAAGTCAGCGGCGCGCTCGGCTGAGAGCGAGAAGGCTGTGGCCGAGACAGAGGCGAGCTTGCCGTTGTCGATGAGGTCGAGCATCCCGTCTTGGATAACCTCGGTGTAGGCGCTCAGGCCCTCGAATTCGCTGTCGGCCAGGTTGCCCATGACGGCGTTTGCGACGTTGCCGACGCCCGACTGCAGCGGCAGCAGGTCCTCCGGCAGCCTGTCGGCCTTGATCTCGTGGCGCAGGAAGTCCACGAGGTGGGAGGCAATGGCCTTCGAATCTTCGTCGGCGGGCTTGAACGGCAGGTTCCGATCGGGTGCGTTCGTCTCAACGACGGCAACGACCTTGGACGGGTCCACGCGCAGGTATGGGTCGCCGATGCGCTGCATGGGCTCGAGGAGCTGGATGGGCAGGCGCTCGGGCGGGCGGCGGGTGCCGTAGTAGACGTCGTGGAAGCCTTCGTAGGCGCGCGGGTGCCAGGAGTTGACCTCGAGGATGACCTTGTCGGCCAGGTCGAGCCATGTCTTCGAATTGCCCACGGAGCTGCCGGGAATCAGCAGACCGTTGGGTAGGACCGCAGCGACTTCGACGACGGCGACGTCGAGGTTTCCATAGAAGCCGAACCAGGCCTGCTGGGCAGAGTGGCTGAGGTGTGTGTCGACGTATTCCGTGTCGCCGGCGTTGATCGACTTCCGCATTGCCGGGTCGGACTGGAAGGGCAGTCGTTTGCTCACGGCTCCCGCCTCGGCGAGGACTCCGTCAAGTTCGGGTGCGGTCGAGGCGCCGGTCCACAGCTCGATGCCGAAGTCACGACCGGCATCGTGCTCAGTGCGAGCCTGCGCTGCAATGGCACCCGGCACCGACTTCGGGTATCCCGAACCGGTGAATCCACTCATGGCGACGCGGTCGCCGTGACCGATGTGAACAGCCGCTGCCTCTGCGGTGACGACCTTCGAACTCAGGTCAGGGCACGTAATTCTCGACATTCACATGAGTTTATCGGACGCTGTTTCCGTCTTTGACTCCGCCTGCTTCGAGACGAAGACCCGTGCACTCGCCGAAGTGGGAGCAGAGACACCGCGGCCATCACCGCCAGTCGACTAGCGCCCCAGCCCTGTCAAGAACTCCCCCGCCCCAAGCGCAATCTTCGCCTCGGCCTCCACGCCGACGGCGAGCATGTCCTCGTCGACGTCGAAGCGTTCGGTGTGGTGGCCCCAGGAGGTGTCCATGCCGATCTGGACGTAGGTCGCCAGGCCGCCGCGTTCCTTGACTCGCTTCATCATCGCCGTTGCGTCCTCGGATCCGCCCAGTCCGCCGGTGTCGCTGATCTCGGCGACTCCATCGACACCCTCGAAACAGGTCCGGATATAGGGCAGCAGTTCCGGACTCGGTGATTCCTGGTCCGCCTTGCCGACGACAGTCGACTCGACGTCGACGTCGTACATCCTCGCGGCACCAGCAATGACGTCCTGCGCCCGCTCGAACATGAATTCGTTGATCTTGCTCGACTGGCCGCGCGTCTCGACCCTGAGCGTCGCTGCCCTGGGCACGACATTGCGGCCCTCACCAGCATGGAAGGTGCCGACGTTGATGCGACTGGCCCCTGCCGAGTGCCGGGGTATCGCATGCAGATTCAAGGTCGCCGAGGCGGCTGCGAGAAGCGCGTTCCTGCCTTTCTCGGGGTCTCCCCCGGCGTGTGAACCGACGCCGGTGAAGGTGACATCGAGCTTCGTGCTCGCCAGGTACCCATCGGACCCGGTGAGCACATTGCCCTTCTCATCATCGGACTTCAGGTGGGTGGCGACGAACAGATCGACATCGTCGAACCATCCCGCGGCCACGATCGAATGAGCGCCACGCACCCCCTCCTCGGCGGGTTGGAAGATGATCTTCACCCTCCCGGACAGCTCGTCCTTAAGCTGGGACAATCTCGTGGCCAACCCCAGTCCGATGGCGGCATGGCCGTCATGACCGCACCCGTGCATGGCACCCTCGTTGGCCGAGGCGAATCCTTCGGCGAAGGGCCGATGGGTCTCATCGGCCAGTTCCACCAGATCGTTGGAGTCGATGTCGAAGCGGAAGCACACGACCGGCCCGGGCCGTCCGGTCTCCAACATGCCGAGGACACCGGTGAATCCGTCACCCATCGCCTCGACGAGCTCCGGGTCCGCGCCCTGCGACACCGCGCGATCGCGTTCACCCGCGAGCACCTCGGCGTCGGGCACCCCCAGCCGAGAATCGGCGTCGTGGAGTTCGGGACCGTACACCGTGTCCCATCCCAAGTCACGCAACACAGCGATGATCGCCGAGGTGGTCCGGAACTCCGTCCATCCCGGTTCCGCGTACTTGTGAAAGTCTCGTCGCCAAGCTTTCAGCTGGGTCGTCAGTGCTGGCGTCAACGTCATAGTGGGGTCCTTGGATCGGTGGCTGAAACTCCTCCGTTCGAATGGTAGTCCTCCTCAAATGAGAAGGGTGCTGACGGCTCCTCAGTGAGATGAGCTGCGGGTTCACCCTGCAGGACCGCCACCCCGGGGATGCGACCGGCATGACTATCGGCCTCCAGTGCTGCCGCCGCCGCAGCACGGGACCTGCGCACTGTCGTCAGTGCGAGGCTTGGCACCGGAATGAAGACTATGACGGCCAGGAGCAGCACCAGGGTGAAGATCATAATCGCGTCGATGAGTGAGGTGCCGATGGCGATCGCACCGACGACGATCGCAGGCAAGCCCGCTCCCGTGTAGAACGCGAGATAGAGAGCCGCAGTGATTCCAGCGCGTTGACGCGAAGGGGCGAGCATGTCGATCTCCCGGTTTGCTCCCCAATAGCTCAAACCGTGCCCGGTACCTGTGGCGACGGCAGCGGTTGTCATGAGGACAAGTGCCGTGGTGGCTCCCAGACTCGGCAGGTTGGAACTGAGCAGTAAGGCAGCTCCGAGCCCCAAGAGCGTCAGGCCGATGGTCTGCGCGGCCCGTGGCTGGAGTTTCGGAGCCAGGAGCTGACTGGCAGCGGAGATGACGAGCACGGTGCCCACGATGAGTCCCGACGTCAGCGTGCTCGGCTCGGGCAGGGTCGCCTCGGTCATCGAAGGCAGCAGAGCGAGGAAGAGCCCGAGCGCAGCCCAACCGAGAAGCCCGGTGACCGCGGCTATGTAGAAGCTCGAGCGCATCGGTCCCGGCACCGACGGCCAGGTCGGCTGCCAGCGCTGCCGGGTCATGGGGCTGTGGAAACGCAGGGTGGTCACGAGCAGACCGGTGACGATGAGGAGAGCAAGCATCACCGAGAAAGGTGCCACCAACAACGTGGCTCCTGACGCGGACCCGGCGGTCATCTCAGATACGACGCCGGCGATGATAGGTCCCGCTCCTGTACCGAGCACGAAAGACATGGTGGCTGCGGTCGACCCCAGCCATGCGCGGCGGGCAGGTGAAGCTTCGACCATGAGTGCAATGCCGGCGCCCGTTCCCAGTCCCAAACCGACACCGGTAAGTACACGTCCGGCGAAGAGTCCGCTCACCCCGATCGTATCGATGGTGAACAGGGCGGTGCCGACGCTGACACTTCCGATTGCTGCGAGCAGCACCGGTCTGCGACCGAAGGCATCGGCGGCTGAACCGAACAGGAGCAGGGCGGGCAGGCAGCTGACGACGTAGGTCGCATACAGCGCGGTCATCGTCCAATCCGTCATGGCGTAGGCCAGTTTGAAGTGAGGATACAGCGGGCTGGCGAGGTTAGCTGCGGCAGACAATGCGAAAAGCACAGCGGCACCGATCCACAACTGTCGCCTCGACCCTCTGATGCGAGCGTATTCGGGCAATCAGGAACCTCCTTCTGAACGTGGTGCCTTTCGAGCAGCAGAGTCCAGAGCTGCCCTCGGGTGTCATTGGAACGCCACGATCGAAAACGGACCCTGAGCGGGTGTGCATCATTGGGATCAGCACATTCGTTCGGGCCCTGATGGCGTCCTAAGTCCAGGGTGCGGTGCATGAAGTAGTGTTGTCTATCGTAAGAAAGAACAAGATACCGTTCGAAGGAAACGAATGATTGACAATCGGCTCATGATGTTGAGCATGATCGCCAGGCACGGCACGGTCACCGCCGCCGCTGAATCATTGCGTTACTCGCCTTCGACCGTCTCTCACCAGGTCAAGCAGTTGGCAACGGAACTGGGTGTCACTCTCCTTGAGCAGCGCGGTCGCAACATTCGACTGACATGCGGCACACTCGTTGCTCGGGCACTTCGACGTCATGGCTGCCGAATGGGAGCGGGCTCTGGCGGACATCGACGCCTATGTTACGACCGTCACCGGATCAATCACTCTCTGCGCGTTCTCCACCGCGGCGAGCATCCTGCTGCCACAGACCATGCGTGCTCTCAATGCAGAGTTCCCACACCTCGCCACGCAGACCATCGAAGCCGAACCAAGCGAGTGCTACGACCTTCTGCTCTCAGGAGAAGTCGACCTGGGTATCGTAGCCGTGACGACCGAGACGCCGACGGGAGCCGACGATCGCTTCACACAGAAGTTCCTCGCCGATGATCCTCTCGATCTCATGGTCCCTCTCGACCATCACCTGGCCAATCATGCATCGGTCTCGATCGCCGACGCCAAGGAAGAGACGTGGATACTCGGCCGACCGGGCACGACCTACCATCAGCTGGTCGTGGCCAACTGCGCCAGCGCCGGCTTCACTCCCCGAATCGGCCATTACGCCAACGACTGGAACACCGGCACTGCCCTCGTTCACGACGGATTCGGCGTCTGCGTCGCCTCTCGCCTCTCCCGGTCTCAGGATCTCCATCCCGTTCGACGCATCCCTCTTTCCGGTGAACACGCACCCACTCGCCATATCGCCGCGGTCACTCGTGCAGGAGCCGAGAGCCGACCCACGATTCGCTTCGCCCTCGAACTCCTGACTTCGGAGACACAGAGAGTCATGACCCAACTCGGCAGAGACCTCGGCTAGGAGCTCTGCGCGACGGTCAGCCCCTCACAGGAAAGGCCGCATGGGCCGCAACGCGAACTCGACGACCTGGGCCAGCGGGTGCCGGTCCAGCCAGTCGCGGCCCAACACTCTGCTGTGCTCGGCGTCGCTGAGGAAGGTCTTCTCCACCTCGGCGGCAAAGTCGGGATCAATGACTTCGACATTGGTCTCATAGTTGAACGACAGTGAGAGACGGTCGATGTTCGCGGTGCCGATCGTCGACCATTTCCCGTCGACCGTGGCGATCTTCGAGTGGATCATGGCCGCGTCGTAGAGCAGAACTGTGACCTCGGAGCGCAACATCTCTTCGAAGAATCCTCGTGAGAGATAGTCGCCGAGGATGTGGTTTGATTCCCGGGGCACCATGACCCGCACATCGACTCCACGGGCGGCCGCGTCGATCAGTGCCTTGAGCAGCTGCTGATCGGGGATGAAGTACGGTGTCGTCAACCAGATCCGGTCCTGCGCGCGCTCGAAGGCGTTGATGTACATCGAGCGGATCGGGTAGACGAGCTGGATCGGCAGGTTGGCTGAGACCCGAAGCTTCGACTCCCATGCGGTCGGTGCGACCCATTCGATCTGCTCATCGGAGTCATGGAATTCGTTCCACATCTGCGCGATGGACTGGCGCAACCCCCAGGTACCTGGTCCGGCAGCCTTGAGGTGGGTGTCCCTCCAGTGACGGGCGTAGAGCGAACCGATGTTGAAGCCGCCGACGAAGGCGACGTCATTGTCGATGACGAGGATCTTGGAGTGGTTGAAACCGGATTGACGCACCGGCCCCTTCCAGAGCTTCCTGGCCACCGGCAGCCGCAGAACCTTGATCGACTCGTCGAGCTGGTCGTAGAAGGACCGGGGAATGGTCAAATTGGCGAAGCCGTCGTAGATCAGGTGGATGTCGACGCCGCGCTTGGCTGCTGCGTTGAAAGCGTCGATGAACTTCTGGCCCACCTCGTCGTTCTTCCAGATGAAGGTCTCCATCTGGATCGACTCCGTCGCGGACCCGATCTCATCGAGCATGTCATCGTAGAGCGTCGATCCGTCGGTGTAGATGCTCAGCCGCGAGTCTTCGACGTCGGCGTGGAAGGTGCCTGGTCGTGGTGCGTTACGCTGTTTTCGGCCGCGTTTCTGGACCAGGTCGATGGCCATCGATGCACCCACGGTGAGGGGGACTGCGCACGCGACACCGGCGGCAGCCCAGGGGGCGATGGTGCGCAGACGTTGTATTCCCTGACGAAGGTTGCGTGGAGTAGATCCCATAACCGTGCAGTCTAACTGCTCCCAATTCTGGGCAACGTTAACCTCATACCCAAGAATGAGGGCTATCGTCGGCACCAGGTGCCCGGATACGGCACGTCGTTGCACTGTTCTAGGAGGAACGAATCATGGCTCAATCAGTCAAGGTACCCCAGCCAGCCGGAACGAAAACCACCAAGGCCGAGAACGCGGAACATGGCTTCACCGCCTCCCCCGCTCTGGCCAAGAATATGCAGTCCGTCCTCGTCGACTTCATTGCCCTGCAGCTGGTCGCCAAGCAGGCTCATTGGAATATCGTGGGCCCTAACTTCCGCGACCTGCACCTCAACCTCGATGAGGTTGTGGACATCGCCCGCACCGGGTCGGACAGCATTGCCGAGCGGATGAGAGCCCTGCATGCCACCGCCGACGGTCGCCCCAGCGTTGTTGCTGAGCAGTCGTCGCTGCCGGAATTCCCGGCCGGAGAGATCACGACTCATGACGCCATCGACCTCAGCGTGCGCGCCGTCGAAGCCACGGTCGCGACCATGCGCAAGGTCCACGACGAAGTCGATGAGGCCGACCCGACCACGGCAGACATCTTCCATGAGTTCATCTCACAGCTGGAGCAGCAGGCATGGTTCCTCAGCGCGGAGACCCGCTCTCCGTCGAACTGACATGACGGACCGTCACCCGTGACGGTCCGCAGACTGACAACCACCGGTGATCACGTCGCAGGCAGACCTGATCACCGGTGGTCCTTCTATGCTGTCAGCACCGTGCAAGGTCCGTACAAATCCGGCACCGCCGCCGAGGTGGCTCTCCGTCAGCGGAGGTCGATGTCCTGGCCGCGGTCCCCGGTTGGACGGGGACCGAATATCCGCCGATCCGCCTCGGCGATGGTGACATCATTGATGCTTGCCTCGCGACGGGACATGAGACCATCACCGGTGAATTCCCACAGTTCGTTGCCGTAGCTGCGCCACCACTGGCCGGTCGTGTCATGCCATTCGTACTGAAAGCGCACGGCAATCCGATCTTCACTGAACGACCACAGACTCTTGCGCAGTGCGTAGTCGAGTTCGCGTTCCCACTTCTTGGTGAGGAAGTCGACGATCTCCGCGCGACCGGAGAGGAACTGATCGCGATTACGCCACACCGAATCCGGTGTGTACGCCAGCGAGACCTTCTGGGGGTCACGGGTATTCCACGCATCCTCGGCGCCCTGCACCTTCTGTGCGGCGGTTTCGGCGGTGAAAGGTGGGAAAGGCGGGCGAGCCTCTGACATGACGGTTCCTCTCTGAGTCAATGACGTCGGGTGTCACCAGCCACTGTAGCCCCGCACCTGCCCCGGTGCTGGACGTTGCGGATGACTCCGTGACACATATGCCGACAACGCACTGCGGCGCCCCAACCCTGAAGTGGGTTGAGGCGCCGCGGTGGTGTCTCGGCAGGTCAGGATAGGTCTAGGAACCTGCTGGGAGTCGGAAGCTCTCTCAGTGCCGCGGAGTGTCCGGGTCCTCGAAAGTCCTCTTCTCGGTGGGCCGAGGATCGTAGCTGCGGTCGTTGAGACGAGGATCGTTCTCAGCGGCACGCGGATCGCCCTCGGGAGCCCGAGGAGCACGACCATCCGCAGTTGGTCGGTTGCGGCCGCCCATACGGTAATCGTCCTCGACCGGCTGGTCGTCGTCCGCCACCGGACGGCCATCGTCGACAGGTCGATCGCCGAGACGATCGCCCGGTTCGCGGCCTGTACCGTTGTCGGCAAAGCGCGGATCCTGTCCGGCCGGCGCCTGACGCTGGTCAGCGACCCGAGGGTCGTGGGCAGCGGGAGGCTGCTGACCCTGGGACTGCTGTCCCTGTGGCTGCTGACCCTGATCAGCGAAGCGAGGGTCGTGGGCAGCCGGAAGCTGTTGGCCCTGTGGCTGCTGACCCTGTGGCTGCTGACCCTGTGGCTGCTGACCCTGATCAGCAAAACGAGGATCGTTGGCGACCGGCGGCTCCTGAGCCTGACGCTGGTCAGCGACCCGTGGGTCGTTGGCAGCTGGCGGCTGCTGGCCTGCGTCCTGCCCCTGGTCAGCGACACGAGGATCGTGACCCGCGTGATGCTGCTCATCGGCAACGGGACGGCCGTCGCCAACAGGTCGACCGTCTGCAACGGGGCGTCCCTCATGGTGACGATCATCGGCAACCGGACGACCATCAGCGACTGGACGGTCATCGGCTACGCGGCGCTCATCGGGAACAGGTCGACCGTCTGCAACGGGGCGACCGTCATCGGCGGGACGCTGATCGGCAGCACGAGGATCGTGGCCCGCATGACGCTCGTCCGCAATCGGACGACCACCGGCAGCCGGTTGACCGTCATGGTGGCGCTCATCGGCCACAGGCCGACCATCCTGGTGACGACCATCGGCGACAGGCCGACCATCCTGGTGATGGTCATCGGCGACCGGACGGTCGTCATTGTGACGGTCATGACCGGCCACTGCACCGGCCCCCGCACCAGCGGCGGCACCGGCTCCAGCAGCTGCACCGGGAGCGGCGTTCTTGTTGCCGTGCGTGTCGACGTCGGGATCGAGCTCATCGGCGCGCTTAAGTTGGCGTTCCTGTTCGAGACGCTTCTCCTGGGCAAGACGATCACGTTCAGCGGCGTCAGCGTCCAGCTTCTCGGCTTCAGCCTGCTTGCGCTTAGCCTCTGCGGCCTGAACCTCGGCGTCGGCATCGGCCTTCTTGGCCTCTGCCTTACGCTGTTCGGCGTCCGCTTCCCGAGCATGAACTTCATGCTCGGACTCAGCTGTCTCCTGACGGATCCGGGCGGCCTCCTTGCGCTGGTGTTCGCGCTTCTTAGCTGCGGCCTTACGGCTGACCGCGATGATGATGCCGACGACAATCAAAATAACGACGATCGCAACGACTATCCAGATAATGGTAGTTGTACTCATGCGCTCTCTCCTTGCTGCCTATTCGGTTCTCATTGATCATGTGGATCCGATCAACAGGATGATTTCATATTTGCACGGCAATTCACCCCTGACAAGGGCATTCAGAATCCCGTTCAGGGTGTGTCGGTCGATTCAAAGTGGCAAAACGGCTTGTCCAACCTACTTTCCCGTCTACTATTGGCGGCATGCGTGAGACTCAATCTGATGCTGCCGCCTCAAACCGGTCGACCGTCACAGCGGCGATCTGCTGGATCTTCGCCGGCGTGGTCTATCTCTTCGCCGAAGCTGTCACCGCCGCCGCGTTCAACCACTATTCGTATTCGTTCAACTACATCAGCGACCTCGGCGTGCCAGATATCGAAATGCTGGGCAATAGGCCCATTGACTCGCCCCTTCACCTGGTCATCAACGTCGCCTTCGTCATCCAGGGGCTCCTGTTCGCGACCGCGGCGCTGTACGCAGCACGCAGCCTGAAGCTTCCCCTGCGGCCAGGGACCATCAGTTTCGCATGCCTCCACGCCCTGGGAATGGTGATGATTGCGGTCGTCAACGGCGGTCAGCACAACAACGACCTCGGTCTCGGCTGGGTTCACCTCCTCGGCGCGTTCTTCGCCTTCTTCGGCGGACACCTGACGGCGATCTGCATGGGCGCTTCCCTGCTTCTCACCCGCCGCAGCCGCCGCGTTGGAGTCTTCAGCGTCATGATCGGGGCCATCGGGATTCTCGGCATCGTCATGCTCCAGGTCGACGTCCGCGCCCTGCCGGGGACGCTTCTTCCAGACGGCGCCTGGGAGCGCATCGGCATGTACGCGATCGTGGCGTGGGAGATGTTCATCGGTGCTGTTCTGCTCGGCCGTCAGCACAGACAATCGATCCCAACAGGTTCCCCGGTCGGAGCACTGGGCTGAGCCGTCTTCGGCATAGTCTCTCTGCCTCGCCGAGGCAAGCATCACCTGGGAACAGGTACTCCAGGGTGACGGTGTCGGCTCCCGGCTAATGGTGCGACTGACCAGGCCGTCATTCAGAGATGCGGGCCGTCATTCAGAGATGAAGGTAGCGGATCATTCTGCTCGCCTCATACGGTGGTCCGATACCCTTCAGGCGCCAGCCGCGCCCCCAAAGACAGCAGCAGCTGACCCACCTCGTCCAAGCGCGCGCTGGACATCCGGTCGGCGGGGCCGGTGACGCTGATGGCTACGTCGCTCGAAGTCGATGACACCAGTGCAATTCCCACACAGGCGATGCCCGGTTCGTTCTCCTGGTTCTCAATCGCCCAACCGCTCTCACGCGCGCTGTCAACAGCGGAAACGAAGCGCGCTTCCAGGTCAGGCTGGTCGTGTCCAGGATCTGCCTCGGCGACGAGGCTGGACACCAAGGAGTCACTGTGCGGCTCCGCCGCAGTCAAGGCGCGCCCGAGTGCGGTCGTTGCAAGATGGACGCGACGTCCCACTCGCGACCACACTCGCATGGATCGCTCCGGCTCGATTTTGTCGAGGTAGACCACTCTCCGCCCGTCCAGCGTTCCCAAATGGACCAGCTCTTCGGTCTGACGTGAGAGCTCCAACAGCAGCGGTCGGAACAGGGTCGGAAGGTTGGCCTCGACCCCGAATGACTGCACCAGCCGGTGAGAAGCCTCGCCGAGCACGTACCTCCGGTCACTGTCGTCTTGGAGGACATATCCCCGACGAACCAAACCCGAAAGCAGTCGATGAACCGAGCCCTTGTTGATTACCGTCGTCTTTGCGATGTCGCCAAGCGCCATTCCCTCTGGGCCCGCAGCTGCAACCACCTCGAGCACATCCAGAGCGCGATCGAGACTGGTCACAGGGGCCGAAGGAGTGTCGCGTGCGGTCATACTCCCATTATTGCGCGTCACAGTCATCGTTGCCTCGCTTCCGAACTCAAGTCCACTGCACCCGGCATGTTCTTGCGCTGGGTACGCTCCCAGAGTACAGTCCATTTTGTTAAACGAAATCTGCGTTTCGTATATCGAAACGTCGTTAGTTCAATAGCAACGCGTCCGGGAGAGACAACGACGTCATGACACCAGCACTCGACCGCTCCACTGCACCATTTGATTCCCTCATCGGGGCTTGCGCCTCAGACCGCACCGGCATCGTCCACCTCGGATTGGGGAATTTCCATCGCGCGCACGCCGCGGTCTACACTGCCCAGGCCATGGCTGCGGCCGGAGGCGATTGGGGAATCCGCGGGTTCGCCCATTCATCGGCTCGTGTCGTTGACCCAATGCAAGCTCAGGACAATCTCTACTCGGTTCTCCAGCTGACGGAGTCCGGCGCAAGCGCGGGCCTCATCGATGTCCATCGCAACTCGGGCGTCGCCTCGGCGGATCCGGATGCGGTCATCGACGCCATCAGCGATCCGGCACATCGCATCGTCACCCTCACGGTCTCAGAAGCCGGCTACACACGCGATCCCACCACCGGAGATCTCGCCGTCGATTCCCCCGCCATCGCCGCTGAGATCGCAGGCACCACAACGCCGAGGTCGACGATCGGCCTCATCGCCCGTGGGCTCAGCCACCGCGCTCAGACCGGCGAGCCGATGACCATCCTCAGCTGCGACAATCTGCAGTCGGCTGGAGACGTCACTCGAGACGTCGTCACCCAATATCTCGATGCCACCGGAGCACCTTCTGACGTCGTCGACTTCGTCGCGTCATCGGTGACTTTCCCCAATGGGATGGTCGACCGGATCGTACCGAAGACCACCGATGCCCACAGCGCCAAGGTCGCCGAGCTACTCGGAATCACGGACCTCTCCCCCGTGCCTGCCGAGGAATTCTCCATGTGGGTCCTCGAAGACGACTTCGCCGCTGGACGCCCGTCATGGGAGTCTGCAGGCGCGCTCTTCACCGACGAGGTCGAAGCCTATGAGCTGGTCAAACTGCGCTTACTCAACGGCTCACATTCACTCATCGCCTACCTCGGTATCCTCTCCGATGCTGCCACGATCGACACCGCATGGAGTCTGGACTTCGTGCAGGAAGCTGTCATCAGCGGAATCGAGCACGACTACCTGCCGACGATCAATCTCCCTACTGGATTCGATGCCAAGGCCTATGTCTCGGCACTCGACGCGCGTTGGCGAAATCCCCTCATCGGACACGCTACGACTCAGGTCGCCTCCGACGGATCACTCAAACTCCTCCAACGCATCCCCGAGGCGGCACTGTTCAATCTCGAACGCGGCACGGTTCCACACAGCCTGGCCCTGTGCACAGCGGCATGGATCGCATGTGTCGCACCGCCGTTGGACTTCTCTCCAGGTCCACTCGCAGCATCGATCGTCGAACCGGCCAGGAAGTCCCTCGCCGAAGCCGTCTGTGGAGCAACGACCATCTACGATCACGTTCATCGAATTATCGACGGAGGCTTCTTCCCCCGCGAGCTCGCCGGTCACGACGCGTTCACGACGCGAGTGACCCAGCTGCTCACCCTCATCATCAGCAAGGGCCCACGGGCCGCCGTCGCCGACATCTCCACAGCACGCTGAAACAGGAGCATTCCGCCATGAAGACACTATTCATCCACGGTGCCGAAGATATGCGATTCGATGACACAACCGTCCCCGAACCCAGTGCGGGCGAAGTCCTGCTGCGTGTGCGCTTCGTCGGCATCTGCGGCTCGGATCTGCACTACTATTTCCACGGGAAGAACGGCGAGAACCTGATCCGCGAACCTTTCACTCCGGGTCACGAACTCTCAGCCCTTGTTGAGAGCGACCCATCCGGGCAGTGGGGGCCCGGGACTCCCGTCACCGTCCACCCGGCACGATACGGCACCCCAGAGGACGACATCGCGGATCATCCTCATCTGTGGCCCGGAGGTGACTACCTCGGCAGCGCCGCAGGCTTCCCGCACCGACAAGGTGCCGCAGCCGAGTACATCCTCGTCGAGAAGCACATGCTGCGCAGACTTCCGCCGAATCTGTCCCTGCGCGACGCCACTCTGGCCGAACCGCTCGGGGTGGCGCTCCACGCACTCACCACCGCCGGGCAGCAGTTGGGCAATCGGGCACTCGTCCTCGGGGCAGGCCCGGTGGGTCTCCTCATTGTCGCTGCCCTCGTAGCTCGCGGTGTGGAACACGTCGCAGTCGGTGACATCCAGGAATCCGCCCTTGACCGTGCCCGCAGCCTCGGCGCCGATGAGACCTTCGTTGTCGGCAGGGATGAGATTCCCTCGACTGCATTTCCCATCGTCTTCGAATGCTCGGCTGCACCGCCTTCACTTTCCCAAGCCATCACCTCAGCGAGCCGGGCCGGTGTCATCGTTCAGGTGGGAACGCTCGCCGACGCCGACATCACCGTGAATCTCTCGGGACTCGTGTCAAAGGAGATCCAATTGCGAGGCACCTTCCGCTTCAGCACTGAGATCGACGATGCGATCGAAATGCTCACGGCGGACTCTGCGGCTGCGGCGGTCGTCACGCACGTCCTTCCTGCTGCCGAGGCTGTCTCCGCATTTGAGATCGCGAAGGACTCGGCCGTGTCCGGCAAGGTTCTCATCGAGTTCTAGAAACCTGGACTCGAGAGTGCTCGTCATTTTCGACGTCCCCAGCATCACCCGCTACATCACCTACAAGACGTTCAGCGGCACCAACGAGGGTTCCGCACCACCACAGGAGGAACAACGATGTCGACTTCCACCAACCCATCTGCTGCGGGCGGCACCTCGCCCGCAGAGGCAAAACGCAGCACTGGAGATCTTGTGCGCGCCGCCATGTCCGGCTGGTTGGGTACCGCACTCGAGTTCATGGACTTCCAGCTCTATTCGCTGGCAGCAGCACTCGTCTTCGGTCAGTTGTTCTTCGTCGGTGAAAGCCCCGCACTCGCGGTCGTGTCGGCAATGGCGACCTATGCTGTCGGCTACCTGGCCCGGCCGTTGGGCGCCTGGTACTTCGGTCGCCTTGGTGACAGGATCGGACGCACAAAGATTCTGTTCATCACGATCGCTCTCATGGGTGGTGCCACGACGCTCATCGGGGCGCTCCCCACTGCCCATCAGGTCGGAATTCTCGCTCCCATCCTCCTTGTCGTTCTCCGCTTGGTCCAGGGTTTCGGCGCGGGTGCGGAGATCTCCGGCGCCGGTGTCATGCTCGCTGAATATGCCCCAAAGGACCGACGCGGAGTCATTGCTTCACTCGTGGCCCTTGGAACCAATTGCGGAACCCTCGGCGCCTCGGCCATCTGGGGTATCCTCGTCGCCGTGCTCTCCGAAGAGCAGTTGCTCAGCTGGGGGTGGCGGATCCCGTTCCTCGCCAGCGCGCTCATCCTCGTCTTCGCAGTGTGGATCCGCTACCGGCTCAAGGAGAGTCCGGTCTTCGAGGAGAGTACCCACGTCGACCAGGGAGTCGCACTGTCCAAGGACGAGACTCGTGCCAAAGCGACCGCCGAAAATGACTCCGTCATGCTCGAAGCCCTCGAACAGAAGAAGTGGCGTGCCATGGTGCCGGCCTTCCTCCTTCGCTTCGGACAGGCAGGAAACTCGGGAATCCTGCAGACCTACATGGTCTCGTTCATCACCATCACCCTCGCCATGTCACCGTCGGTCGGCACGACCGTTGTCATCGTGTCCTCCCTGGTCGCTTTCGCGACTGTCCCGATCGTCGGCGCCCTCGGCGACAAGTTCGGCCGACGCCGCATGTACCAGGTGATGAGCATCATTTCGCTCATTCTCATCGTCCCCACGATGATGGCAATCTCCGGTGCCCAGATGCCGACCCTGCTCATCGCCTACGTCGTTATGCACAATGTATCCGTCATGGCTTTGGCCTCGTTGGAGAACCTCACCCTGCCGGAGATCTTCGGCTCACGCCATCGTTATGCCTCAACCGGAATCATCCGTGAGATCGCGGCCATGATAGCGACAGGCATCGGTCCAGTCATTGCCGCAGCATGGGTGGGCGCCACCACTGGCTCATGGGTCCCCGTGGCCGTCATGCTCGCGTTCTTCACCGTCTGCCCGCTCATCGGAACATTCCTCATGCCTGAGGTCGCTGGCCGTGACCTGCGCGATCCGCGAAACGCAGTCTGACCGCGATGGCCTCTGAATACACTCCACCTATCAATCGCCACCGCCGGTCGGCGGTTCTCGAAAGGACACTGCCGCTGTGAGCATTTCGAAAGCCGAAATCATCATCACCAGTCCCGGACGCAACTTCGTCACACTGAAGATCACCACCGACGACGGATTCGTCGGGTGGGGTGATGCCACCCTCAACGGTCGCGAGCTCTCCGTCGCGTCATACCTGAGCGACCATCTCGCATCCACGCTCATCGGTCGCGACGAGAACCGCATCGAGGATACGTGGCAGTACCTCTACCGAGGAGCGTATTGGCGCCGAGGCCCCGTGACGATGTGTGCGATCGCCGCTGTCGACATGGCATTGTGGGACATCAAGGCCAAACGTGCCGGCGTGCCCCTCTACCAGCTCCTCGGCGGAGCAAGCCGCAACGCTCTGCGGGTCTATGCCCATGCCTCCGGAAACGACTATGCGACCCTGTCGGCAGCGATGCGCGGATACGTGGATCAGGGATATACCGCGATTCGCGTTCAGACCGGAGTACCGGGTCTGGACACGGTCTACGGGGTCTCGGCGACAGCGAAGCCGGGCGAGAAGTACGACTACGAGCCGGCCCACCGTGCCGCAGACGGAACGGCTGCGACCCGCCCGGAAGAAGAGGACTGGGACACTCATTCCTATCTGCGCCATGTTCCGCAGATCTTTGCCCAGGTCCGCGAGGAGTTCGGGCCCGGACTGAGCCTGCTCCACGACGCCCACCACCGTCTTTCCCCCATCGAAGCGGCACGACTGGCGAAGTCGCTCGAACCCTACGATCTGTTCTGGCTCGAGGATTCGACCCCTGCCGAGGACCAGGAAGCCGTCCGTCTCATCCGGCAGCACTCGACAACACCACTGGCCACGGGTGAAGTGTTCAATTCCGTCTACGACTATCAGACGCTCATCACCGATCGGCTCATCGACTATGTGCGCTCCTCGACCACTCACACTGGTGGGATCACTGCGATGAAGAAGATCCTCGATTTCGCCGATATCTACGGCATCCGCTCGGGTCTGCACGGTCCCACGGATGTCTCCCCTGTCGGCATGGCCGCCAACATGCACCTCGGCCTGGCCATCCACAACTTCGGGATCCAGGAGTACATGCCGCACAGCGACGCGACACTCGAGGTCTTCAAGACCTCCTACACCTTCGACAGCGGATTCCTCCACCCCGGCGAAGCACCCGGCCTCGGAGTCGAACTCGACGAACAGCTCGCGGCCGAACACCCGTACACTGCCGCGTACCTTCCGGTGAACCGTCTTCAAGACGGCAGCCTCCACGACTGGTGAGAAAGAGACCCCAGATGAACAACCGTCAGGTGCTGCCTCAGGCTACCGCCGAATCCCGACTCGTCGTCGTCCTCCGGGGAAATCGATCGGAGGATCTGCCCCCGGTCATCGAAACGCTGGCGGAGCAGGGTGTGCGCAGTTTCGAGCTCACCCTCACCACCCCTGGCGTCTTTGGCCTGCTTCCTTCCCTCACACAGCAGTATGGCGAGGAGGTGGACTTCGGGATCGGTACTGTCACCGCACCCGATCAGTTGAACCAAGCCATCAGTGCGGGAGCGAATTACCTTGTCACTCCGGTCACCGACCCTTCTGTCATCGACCGTGGCTTGAAGACCGGTGTCCCGCTCATTCCCGGCGGGTTCACTCCCAGTGAGCTGTTCTCGACGTGGAGTCGCGGAGTTGCCGCGGTCAAGGTGTTTCCGGCCGGTCGCCTCGGTGCAGGTTACGTCAAGGATCTGCGGGGACCGTTTCCAGATATGGTCGTAGTTCCGTCAGGTGGCGTCGACCTGGAGTCGGCGGCCCAGTGGCTTCGTGCCGGTGCGGCTGCGGTCAGCGTCGGTGGGCCGCTGCTCGGTGATGCTCTGGCCGGCGGCGATCTGAGTGCACTTGCCGATCGTGGCCGCGCCTTCGTCGATCTGTGTGCCGGAAGTGATTTCTGATGGCCAACACGAGCGGCTCTGTACTCACTCTCGGCGAGACCATGGGCCTGTTCTCAGGTGCTCAGACCGGATCCTTTGCCCATGTGGCTCAGACAACCATCGGCATCGGCGGGGCCGAGTCGAATGTCGCTGTCGGATTGGCCAGGCTCGGCATTCCAGTGTCCTGGGTGGGTCGTGTCGGCGATGATTCGCTGGGCAACCGCGTAGTGCGGGAGATCCGCGGCGAGGGAGTCGATGTTCGTGCGACTCTTGATCCGGATGTCCCCACCGGCCTCATGCTCAAGGAGTTCCGTGGTCGCGGCACCTCACGGGTGACCTACTATCGTTCGAATTCTGCAGGTTCGCGGCTCTCTCCCGCCGACATCGCGGCCGGGGTCGTCGAGAACGCTTCGCTTGTTCATCTTACGGGGATCACTCCCCTGCTATCTGAGTCGGCACGCAGGACCTGTCTGAGCGTCGTCAGGCGTGCTCATGACGCCGGGGTGCGGGTCAGCCTGGACATCAACTACCGGTGTTCCCTCGCTGAGCCCGGCGTCGCAGCCGAAGCCATCGGCGAGGTGTGTGGATACGCGGACCTCGTCTTCGGGTCACCGGAAGAGATCGCCCTCGTGTCCCCTGTTTCACAGTTGCGCGAGGGAACCTCGTTTGGGACCACCAGCGCCGAGGCGATCGCCGGTTTGGTCCGCTCCTTCGATCCCGATGGACGTCGCGAGGTCGTGGTCAAGCGCGGTGCCTTCGGGGCCACGTCCGTCAACGGAGGTGCTTCCGTCACGGCGGCAGGCCACACGGTCGACGTCGTAGATACCGTCGGCGCCGGTGATGCGTTCGTCGCCGGCTATCTCAGCGGAGATGTGCAAGGATGGACGATCGAGCAGAAGTTGGCCCGGGCGAATGCCTGCGGCGCGCTCATGTGCACGATCCCCGGGGATTGGGAGGCCTCACCCACTCCGGCGGAGCTTGATGAGTTCCTCGATTCCGGTGCGGACCCTGTGCAGCGCTAGGACCGCGGCAGCAGCAGAGCTCATCGTTCGTGCTCTTGCATTTGTCTGTCCCGACCAGGAAGCTGTGAAGCATGCAGATGCACTCCGCCGGCACAGCCGCAATCCGCGACCTGGCCTCGAGCCATGGACTCGACATCGTCCTCGAGACCATCACCGTCAATGAGCTGGGTCTCGATTTCCAGGTCGCCATCGCCGAGGCGGTCGATGGCCGGTCGTGGGTGCTGAGGATCCCACGTCGCCCAGACGTCACCGATCGAGCCGCCGTCGAGGGGCGTTTTCTGCGGTCCATCGCACCCCATCTCAGTGTCGCGGTCCCCGATTGGCAGGTCCACACTGACGACCTCATCGCCTACCCGCTTCTGCCCGGCAAACCTGGGCTGACGATCGATGAGCAGGGTCAGCCGCAATGGCACTTCGACCTCGAGTCGCGCGAGTATGCCGAATCCCTCGGCGATTTCCTCGCTGAGCTCCACTCCGTCGATCCCTCGGTCGTTCGCCCCTCGGGCATCGCTGAGTACTCCCCCGCCGAGGTCAGGCAGCGCAAGAGTGATGACATCGCTCGCGTCGTGGCTGAGTTCGATGTGGCCCAGAGTTTGCGTGAACGGTGGGCCGAGTGGCTCGACGACGACAGCTACTGGCCTGAATGGACGACGGTGACCCACGGTGAGGTCTATCCGGCACATCAGCTCATGGACGGTGAGAGCAATCTCAGCATTCTCGACTGGACGACCGCCGCCATCGGGGATCCTGCACGAGACTTCATGTTCCATCACGCCAGCGTCTCGACCGAGGTCTTCGACGCGACGATCAAACGCTATGTCGACAAGGGCGGCAGGATCTGGCCGAAATTCGCCGAACACTGCGGCGAACTGTTCTCCACTTCGCCGGTCGAGCTCGGGCTCTACGCACTGCAGACGGGCGATGCTGGCCATATAGAGGCAGCGAAAGCACAACTGAATCCCACCGAATGAAGGAAGCGCAGGTTCGAGATGAGTGCCGAAGACGCCAACATCGCCAAGGCTGAAACACTGACCACAGATATCATCGTCATCGGCGGTGGCCCTGTCGGTGAGAACGCGGCCCAGTATGCGACCGAAGACTCCGATCTTCAGGCAATCATCGTTGAGGAGGAGCTGCTGGGCGGAGAGTGCTCTTACTATGCATGCATCCCTTCGAAGACGATGCTGCGTCCCATTGAACTGGCCCACGTGACCCAGCACCTGGATGGTCTCAGCGGTGCTCATATCGATGCTGAGGCACTTCTGCAGCGACGCGATGAGTGGGTCAATCATTACGAAGACAAGGGCCAGATCGACTGGGCTCAGGGTGCTGGCCTGCGGGTAGAACGCGGCCACGCACAGCTGATCGACGAACGGCGAGTCATGATCAACGAACCGAATCCAGTAGTCGTTCAAGCGCGACATGCGGTTGTCATCGCCACCGGTTCTCAGCCGACCGTGCCTCAGATGTTTGTCGATGTCGCACCCTGGCTCTCCCGTGATGCGACCGGCGTCAGGGAGGTGCCGAACTCGCTGATCATCGTCGGTGGCGGTGTCGTTGCAGTGGAAGCCGCAACGTGGATGGCAGCACTTGGCACTCGTGTCCACATGCTCGTGCGAGGTCAGGGCCTTCTATCCGGTCAGGAACCGTTCGCAGGAGAGCACGTCGCCAAGGCACTCGAGAGTGCAGGAGTCATCATCGACCTGGAAACCAAGGTTGAGGCCTGCTACCGTCCTGGTGCCGAAGACACCGGGCTGGGCCAGGTCCACGGCGGACAGGTCACAGTCCAGACGCTCGGCCCCGCCGGAGAGTCCACAGTCACAGCGGATGAGATCCTCGTGGCAACGGGCCGAGAGCCTCGGCTCAACGAACTCGGACTTGAGAGCGTGGGACTCGCTGGCGAGGACATCGCAGCGGGACGTCTGCCCGATTGGCTGTATGCCGTCGGAGATGCCAGCAGTGAAGCACCGCTGACGCATTGGGGCAAATATCGTGCACGCGTCATCGGCGCACAGATCCGTGCCCGTGCCACAGGCGAAGAATCCGAATCCGTCCCCGAAGACGTTCCGGTCCCTCAAGTCGTCTACAGCGATCCGCAGGTTGCCTCGGTGGGAATGACAGAGGCAGAAGCCCAGAAGGATGGGCACGAGATTGAAGTCTCCCAACTGCCGTTCACCAGCAGCGCAGGCACATCCCTTCTGCGCGATGATGCCGAGGGAACGGCACAGATTGTCGTCGACGCTCGTACCGGCCTGCTCCTCGGAGCCACGTTCGTCGGCCCAGAAGCCGCCGAACTGGTTCACCCAGCGACGGTGGCGATCGTCGGGCAGTTACCTGTTCATGTTCTGCGCCATGCGGTTCCGAGCTTCCCAGCAGCTTCTGAACTGTGGCTGCCGTTGCTGGAGGGATTGCCTCGCCAGCTCCGTTTCAGCAGTTGAAAACACGTATTTGACGCCGGCAAGGCCCACCAGGCTACGGTCGCCATGATCAGATGTGGCTGGTCGTCTTCGACCTGCGCCCCTCACAGGTCGCGATCAGCCGCATTTCCGTGATCCGTGGTGGTCTCCCCCATAAGATCATGAGCCAGAGTCACCGAGTCGTAGATCGGAATCTGCAGGACTTCTGCGATGGCAGCCCGGTAGGGCGGAAGATTTGTGCATTCGAGGACGACGGCGTCCAGCCCAGGATGCTCATGAGCGAGCTGAAGTGCTACGCCGGCGACTTCTCGCGCGACGACTGCTGGATCGAGCCGAGCAGTCTCTTCAAGGATGGCGGATCTGAAGGCTGGGCAGTTCTCCAACCCGACGATCGCGGCTGGAATCAGAGCCGTCGGGCCCAGGACGTTCGGATTGAGTGCGCCGGCATCCGCCGTGATCACTGCCACCGCAGAGTGAAACCCCTTGAGCCTATTCAGATAGTCGATGGACGAGGCTGTGAATGGAACGGGTATCCGGGCGGAGAGCTCGCTTTGGAATCTCGCAAGGAACCCACAACTCGTCGTCATCGCAGCAGCACCGTCATCGACGAGTTCGATTGCCGCCTCGGCGAAGAGATCGATCAGGCCAGCGTCCTGTTGGTGCACGACTCGCTTCGACGTCGCGCCTGTCACGGTGCGATAGATGACGGGAAAGTCGAAGGTATCCGGGTTGCCGATATCGCCGGGAATCCGATCGAATCCGTTCTCCAGCATGAGCACACCGAGCGGTCGATTATTCTGTGTCATTCTTGTTCTCACCCGAGGAGGAGGAACAGCAATCCGAGGATGATGAAGTACATCGAGTTCGGCAGAGCCAGGACCATGACCTTCACCGGATCAACCTTGGTCTTCAAAGTCGCGCCCACCAAACCACACACGACGAACGCGGTGAGGCCAACAGGCGGCAGGTTCTGAGAGGAAGCAGCAATGTGGCTCATTCCCACGGCGATGTTCGTCGGGTCGACGCCGGCGTTCTCCAGTATCGGTGAAGCGAATGGCACCACGACGGTCTGCGCAGCGGTCTGCGAGCCGATGAGCATACCCAGGATCATCAAGGCAATGGTGCTGATGACGGCGACTCCGGAGCCGGCAACGTGCTCGGCCATGGCAGAGACTGTATCGACCGCACCACTCTCGTAGAAACATCCGATGAGAAAGGCTGCGCACAGCTGAATAGCGACGGTCTGCCTGACATTCTTCAGACCTTTCCTCACCGTTGTCATGGGTTCCCGACGCACCTTCTTGAAGAAGAAGGAGACGACTGTGGCCACGATGATTGCCATGACGACAGGAAATGCCAGACCGGCAAGAATCGGCACGGTGTTCATCCACGCCGTCGCCTGTTTGATCCCAGGGATCTCCGCAAAGATGTCATATCCGAGTCCAGTCTTGAGCAGAACTATGACGACCAGGACGGCCAGAGGGATCATGCTGGCCCACCGTTCCCGGCCCAACGTGCGCAACTGACTGAATCGTGTCTCTTGAGCTTCGTGGACTGCAGCTACCGTTGTGAAGCTGCCGCCCGGGTCGAATTCTGCAGAGGAATCAGTTCCTGGGATCCGGGGCCGACGCACGAATCGGAAGGATTCGAGTATCGCCAGGATCACTCCGATCGTCACTGTGAGATACGACCAGAGGGTCACCGGGTCAGGGTCGGTATCGACCAGCGAAGCTGCCAGATACACTGCTTGGCTGATAGGAGGCATGATCGAGCCGAGGGAAGCACCGAGAAGGATGATCATGCCGATCTGCGCCGGTTTGATCTTCATCTCCGCCAGAGAATGGATCACAAGGAAGCCGATGACAGTGGCTGCGGCGATGGCATCGCCGAGGAGGGAGCCGGCAAGCGTGAGTGTCACGAATGTCGCGGCGATGAGTCCCCGAGGTGATCTGCCGAAGAGGATGCGCAGGAACGACATCGTCGTGTCCATCGCACCGATCCTCACCTGGGTCTCGGCGTAGATGCTGCCGAAGATGCTCAACGCGATGACCCAGGCGAGTGTGTCGATCCCGTCGATAGTCGCCTGTATGTAGCTCAGCGGCGCCATTCCGGACAGCAGAGCAGCAGCGAGGCCACCACCGAGCAGCGCGACTTGGATATTGCCGCCGATATAGGGAATCTTCTTGATCAGCGCGATGGCGAAGAGCACCACCAAGGATCCGATGACGACGATCATGATGCCTGCTTTCGTGGGTTCAATGTCGACCGTGCTCTGCTTAAGTGCGGAAGGTAGTCTCCTGCTGTGCGTTCTCCCGTCACAAGGTCTCTCACGAGGACACCGGTGATCGGAGTCAAGGCGATGCCGTCGCCTTCATGGCCGGCGGCAGTGATCCACCCGTCGAGTTCGTCATGACGTTCGATGATCGGAAGACCGTCACCGGTGTAGGGGCGGAAACCGGTCATCGCGCGGATGATGCGCACGTTCTGCAGCCCCGGAACGATCCGTGCCGCGTGGGAAGCTATCGCGGTCAACACGTTCCGGGGCGGACGCTTATCGAATCCGGCGAATTCGCGGCTTCCACCCACCAGAAGGGTCCCCGATGCGGTCTGGCCCAGTGAGAGCCCGATGCCGTATGGCGGCGGCTCTTCGGCACCGGGCATATCTGCCAGATGTTTAGCTGCGACGTACTGAGCGCACAGCAGATTGCCTCGGACCATCTGCGGCTGCGCGTCGGAGATGAGGATGGCCCCCCGCCGCGGTGTGATCGGCGTGCGGATGCCAGCGCGCTCCCCGACCTGGCCGGCGAACGGTCCCGCAGCGTTGATGACCATCTGCGTCGGAATCACACCGGTCGCAGTCCTCACACCTTCGATTCGTCCACGCTTGGCTATGACCCCGAGGAACTCTCGATGCCGATGTATGCGAGCACCGGCGCGAACAGCTGCGTCGGCGAGCGCGGCATTGAGAGCCAGCGGACTCACCTCGGCGTCGTCGGGACTGTAACTGGCTCCCAGAACATGCTCGGCAAGAGCTGGCTGATGATCTCTGGCACGGTCACCGTTGAGAAGTTCAACCCGTATCCCTGCCTTCTTCTGTTCGACGATGAACCGTTTCATGAACTCCAGCTGCGATTCGGTTTCGATCACCACCATTCCCCCATCAGGGGCGAACTCGATGTCCGCGTCGAGTTCTTCGGACAGGGTCGAATACATCGCACGTGATTCCAGTGCCATGTGCATCGGCAGTCCGGGCCGTTTCGACTGGAGGTAGATCGCTTTGTCACAGGATCCGGATGCGCCAGCTCCTGGGGCCATGGAATCGATGACGACAACGCGCAGACCTGACTGAGCCAGTCGCCAGGCCACCGATGTGCCGATGACTCCCGCGCCGATGACCACGACGTCGACGGCGGGGTCGTTCATGCGCGCACATCCTGGCCGAGGTGATCGCACCAGAGTTCGTGCATTCGACGCCGCCCTGCATGGATCTCCGGCATGAACGTCAGAGGTGCAGCGGCACGAGCCTCTTCGACGTCAGCCCGTGCAGTGATCACAGCTTCCGACTGGTCTTCGTGGCCCGCGATCTTCTCGGCGATGACGGTCCCGACGAGTTCACCCTGGGCGCGAGCCACCTCGGCGGATTCGATTCCCGTGATGTTGCCGGCGACGAACATGCCAGCGGTGCCTGTCTCCAGGTTGGGTCCATGGAGGGGGACTCGCCCGCCGAGCTCCGGTACGTCGACGAGCAGACAGTCACGAGTGAGGTCCTGCAGGGGGTACAGACCGCCGCTGAGGCAGACGGCGTCCACGGGAATCACACGTTCCCTACCGACAGGTTCACCGTTCGTGTTCACTCGCCTCGTGCGGATGGATCGCACATCGTCGTCACCGTCGATACCCACGACACATTCACGCAGATGGAGGGGCATTCCGGCCATGCGGACACCAGTAGTGGGCCATATTCGTGCAACAACCTCGGCTATACCGGAGATCGTCAATGCCTTCATAGCCAGGCCGAGCAACCGGTTCGGGGCAAGACGATGCAGACTGCCCAGCCGTGTGAACACGGCGCTCGGTTGTTCCGGCGCGCTGAACTTGGCTGGGGGCGGGAGGTAAACGCCTGCGACACCGATGTCGGCGGCGGCGAGCTCGTCGACGATTGACAGGGAGAGCGGGTCGATTCCGATGACGGCGAGGCGCGCCCCCGGCAGAACACGGTTGACATTGAGCATCGTCTGAACGGCACCGACGGCAAGGACTCCCGGAATCGTCCACCCCGGCAGACCAAATGTCTTCTCTGCCGCACCCGTGGCGATGACGATGTAGTCGGCGCTGATCGACTCCCCGCCGCTGAGCCCGAGGACGAACCCCGGGTCGAGCGACCAGACCTGCCGACCGGATTCGATGATGACGCCGGCTCGGAGCGCCCGCTGTGTCAGGGATGCGGCGCGTTCGGCACCGATGTGCCAATCGCTTCCGCGACGATAGAGCTGGGACCGCAGTCGTCCACCCGGGGTCGGTCCTTCATCGACGACGAGCACCTGGGTGGGACCAGCCTCGGCGATGCGGGAGGCTGCCGACAGCCCAGCGGGTCCCGCACCGATGACAACCACGTCAACGGTTCTCATTCTCCGGACTCCGTGGTGATGCGCATATCCTGCTGCACAGGTGTGAGGCATGAACGAACGCTGACTTTCGCACCGTCGTCGCCGGTCACGAGGAGGCGGCACTCAAAGCAATGGCCGATCCCGCAGTACATTCCCCGCGGCTGACCCGTCTTGCTGCGTCGCAGGACCTTCTGCCCATCGGCCCACAGCGCGACGGCGACGGAGTCGCCCGCCTTCGCGGTCACCTCTCGGCCGTCGACGGTGATCCCGACATCTTCAGAGCTATCGGGGCCCAGGACAGGGTGGTTCTCGATACGCCTCATTCTTTGCCCTCAACCATCTCGGAGGCAATGTCGGCCAGAAGCACTGGCCTGAGTACTGAGTTGCGCTCGAGCGTACCGATCGCGTGACCTGCGAAGCACCGTTCGAGCAGCGGCCCGCACACACGGCCCTGGCAGGTGCCCATTCCGACTCTCAGTCGGAGTTTCGCCTCATGGATATCGATGGTGTCGGATTCGTCGACACAGTGCCGGATATCGTCGAAAGAGACGTCTTCGCAGCGGCAGACGATGTAGTCGTCCATACTCGGCCCTCTCCCCCGTTCGCGACTGCTGTGTCACGAGTATGTATGGATACTCATTCAAGCGCATGCCGCCGCACATCGAGTGGATTTTCAGGTTGAAGGTTATTGAAGGAAAGGTTCAGTTTCCCTGAAGCTCGGTGTCCAAGGTGAGCATGGGGAGGTCGAAGGTCACTCCGAATGCGGTCAGAGTCCAGGTGAGATAGTCGTCAGCAGCCTTCACGAAAGCGTGAATGGCCGAGGCAATGAGCGGATTGTGATCCGTTGCGCGATGGAGGAGCTGGACTCGACGGTGCACCGGGCGATCCGTGAGTCGATACAGATGGATGCTGCGGTCGATGCCGAGCGACAGGACAGGGACCAATGCGATTCCCAGGCCCTGGTTGACCAATCCTCGAATGACGTCAGGGTCGTCGCTGCGGTGGGCAATCCTCGGTACGAAACCCTCACGTTCGCCGAGGTGCTTGAGAATCTGGTCTTGGGTACTTCCCTTGCTTCCGCAGACCCAATTCTCCTCAGCGAAGTCTCTGATCGAGCTGCGTTCACCGGAAGGACCTTGTTCGCGGCCGATGACCACCATCTCTTCGTGAAGGAGAGGTGTACTGGTCAATCCTTCAAGGAGCTGTTGGGGCGTCGGTGAGTATTCGTAGATGACTCCGATATCGGCGAATCCGGCCTTGATCGACTCGACAACGCTGTCGGAGGTTCCCGGGGTGACCAAGGAGATCTCGGCTGCCGGATGTTTCGAGGCAATGCCGGCGACTGCGCGGGGAAGCAGCTGCGCGGCACCGCTTCCCGCAGCAGTGAGACGGAGCACGCCCTGTTCTGCGCTTGCATATCCGCGCATAACATCTGCGATCCCAGCGATGCTTTCCAGCAGATCCGCGCTCAGCTCGTACATCCGTTCTCCGGCGGCTGTGACCCGGACGCTTCGTGGTCCACGTTCGAAGAGAGAGACGCCAAGGCTTCGCTCAAGTGCAGATATCTGCTGTGAGATCGCCGAGGTGGTGTACCCGAGATCTTTCGCCGCTGAGCTCAGTGACCCGTGTTCGACGACTGCTCTGAGCGCACGCACATGTGTGAAGCTCACGGTCGAAAGCGCGGACTGGAACCGTGCGTCCACTCATTGCTCCTTTGCCGTACGAGATACCCCATCAGAGTACATCTGGTCTCGTTCAAACCAGCAGTACTGGTCCGATGCTGAATGCCGTCTCACCGAATTGCGCCCAGGGTAGGGTGATTCAACGGAAATATTCTTGTCGTGCCTATGCAATGAAGCAGGAGAATCATGGCTGATTCCGAAATGTCATCACAGGACACCGATGTTCGTGAAACCACTGCCCTACCTCGGCGAAAACGCGAGATGCCGCACGTCTTCGTCATTCTTATGGCTGTCACCGCGATCGCCGCGATTCTCACTCACTTCGTGCCGGCCGGCGTCTTCGATCGCAAAACGGTCGATGGCCGCGACGTCATCATCGATGGAACATTCCATGCAGTCGATCCGACACCGGCATCGTTCTGGGACGTCCTGACCGCGGTGTTCAACGGGATGATCGGCGCCGCCGACATCATCTTCTATGTCTTCATCGTCGGAGCATCCTTCGGGGTTCTGCGGGCAACAGGTGCCATCGACTCTGCGGTGGCTGCGATGACGAGCAAGCTGCGGGGCAAGGAAATCCTCTTCATCCCTGTCCTCATGACGTTCTTCTCACTGACCGGCGCCATGCTCGGGCTAGCCGAGGAGACCATCCCCTACATCACGATCCTTGTGCCGATAGCGGTCGCCCTCGGCTACGACTCGATGGTCGGCGCAGCGGTCGTGCTTCTTGGAACCGGTTCAGGCTTCATGGCCGCATTCATGAACCCTTTCACCGTCGGCGTTGCCCAGGGCATCGCTGGACTCCCCCTGTTCTCCGGCATGTGGCTGCGACTCGTCCTCTGGGTCCTCCTCCTCGGTGTCGCGATCATCTTCGTCATGCGTTACGCGCAGCGGATGAAAAAGGATCCGACAAAGGGCATGCTCTACGGTCAGGACTCCCTCGCCGACGAGATCAGGCAGAAGGGCGACTCGGAGACCCTGACTTTCACTCTGCGCCACAAGCTGGTCTTCGTTGTCCTCATCGCCACGCTGGTGACACTCGCCATCTGTGTCTCCACCTTGGGCTGGTACCTCACGGAGATCGCAGGGCTCTTCCTGCTCATGGGAATCGTCATGGGCATTGTCGGTGGGCTCGGAATGAACGGAACCGCCGAGGCCTTCATTGATGGTGCCAGGGACCTCGTCACCGGTGCACTCGTCATCGGCGTCGCCTACGGAATCCTCGTGATCTTCCAAGACGGTCAGATCCTGGACACCATTCTGGTCAACCTCGCCGCGGCCATCAGTCACCTGCCGCCGTGGCTGTCAACCGTCGGCATGTTCTTCTTCCAGGGCCTGGTCAGCTTCATCGTTCCCTCCGGCAGCGGCCAAGCGGCACTGACGATGCCGATTCTCTCGCCCTTGGCAGAAATGGTCGGCGTGACTCAGCAGACCGCGGTCCTGGCTTTCCAACTCGCTGACGGCATCGGCAATCTCTGCTTCCCCACCAGCGGCTTCTTCATGGCCGCGTTGGCTCTGGCCAAAGTTCCCTGGATCCGATGGGTTCGCTGGATGCTGCCGCTGATCGCCGTTCAGATCACCATCGCGATCGCCGCCGTCGTGTTTGCACACCTCATCGGGTACAGCTGAGCGCCGGCTGTCCCCGCTTCTGCAACTGACCGGATGAACTACTAGCCTGGGTACATGGCTACTTTCGACAAGGAACGTACCGGTGCCCCGCGGGGTTTCTTCGCTGCCGAGGCTGCCGGCCTGAATTGGTTGGCCGAACCTGACGTCGTTCCTGTGGTCGGTGTTGTCGATCAGGATCAGAACGGTCTGCGCCTGGACCGTCTCGAGGCTTCTGCACCAGATGCCCGCTCGGCGTTCAGCTTCGGTCGCCAGCTCGCGCTGCTGCACGACTCCGGTGCGCCAGATTTTGGTTGGGCACCAGCGGAACCCGCGTGGTTCGGCCCTCTCAACTCCCCTTTCGAAGTCGAAGTCGCCTCGTGTGCCACGTTCACCGAATTCTGGGTGGAATGCCGGCTGAATCCGATCGCCGCAGCCATCAGCGGGAGTTTGTCGCAGGATCACCAGTCAGCAATCACCTCGGCGATCGATGCGATCTCCACTGGTGTCTTCGACGGAATCTCCGGGACCGGGCAGGAGAAGCCCGCTCGAGTCCATGGCGACCTATGGTCTGGGAACCTCATGTGGACGCCAGGGGGCTGCACCCTCATCGATCCGGCCGCCCACGGTGGTCATCGGCTCGAGGACCTCGCAATGCTGGCGCTCTTCGGCACACCCCACCTTGAGGAGATCTTCACCGGTTATGAGGCGGTCCATCCGATGGCCGAGGGGTGGAGAGACGACCTTCCGGTGCATAACTTCTTCGCACTGCTTGCCCATGTGAAGCTGTTCGGGGCGGGATTCCTGGGTCAGACGCTTGATGCAGCGCGGGCGATCATCGACCGGGCCGCCGAGCTTGAGGCCTGACAACTCAGGCAGCTCTCCAAGACGATTCGCGTCGAGTATTGAAACCTCAGTCTCACGACTTTTCCTGTTCTATAAGACCGACGATAGGTCTCCGAATTTTCCGTGGCGCTGGATGTCGAAGTCTTCGATTGAAGCAATGGCATGCGCGATACGAGGAACCTCTCGTAGTCCGATCATCAGCGCACCGCTCATCCTCAGAAAGCGGGGTTCAGAAAACGATTGATTGGGACACGTCGTAAAGATGTTCCTCCATACAGCTTCGTGCCGCGGGACCATCGCCCCGGCTGATCGCATCCGCGATCGCGCGATGTCCGCTCAACGAGGTTCGGATTCGGCTTGCCGATTGAAACTCCGATCGCCGAGTAAAACCAAAGACCTCATGTGTCTCGGTCAGCAAATCAACAAGGAGTGGGTTCAGTGTCAGAGCCGCGATAGCGATGTGGAATTCAGTGTCGAGCGCAGCGAGCTCTTCCAGGTGGGAGGGGTCCAGCGATTCTGCGCGGGCAATGATCTCATCCAGACTGTCGGTTTCGGCGCTGCTGCGCTTCGCAGCGCGAAAGGCGATTGCAGGCTCGAGGGACTGCCGCAGATCCATCACTTCGCGGAACTGCCGTTCGGTCTCAGTACCCGTTCCCAGCATAGATTTCTTATGTTCATTATCTCGATCGAAGCTGACGAATGTGCCACTGCCCTGCACTCGGCGTACGAAGCCGCGCACTTCCAGCTCCTTGAGACCTTCACGCACAGTGGTCCGGCTGATCCCGAACCGAGAAGCGAGGGTGCGCTCCGATTCGAGCTTCTCCCCCTGGTCGAGCTCTCCAACACGGATGGATTTCATGACCGCTTGCATCACAGCCGATGTACCAGTGTGACCGATACTCGCCATGGTCAGAACACCTCCCTGGGATAGACACAACTGGACTCCAAAATACCTGCACCCGAGCCCCTGATCATGCTGCGAATCCTCCTAGTACAATCGCTGAGCACCTGTACACACTGGTCCAACCACTACTCTCGAACACGCTGCGATAGGTCTCCTAGCGCATCCATACTCACGACGCCTCACATCGACCATTGGGATAATTCCCAGAGACACAGGCCATGAGCCTGAATCTACACGAGGATTGTTGCGCACGTCACATTTGCCCTGCTACTGTCAACCACAGCAAACTGGTCGGACCACTTGAAAGGCATAGACGATGAAGTCTCCCTTGCTTAGGACATCGGTTGCAGCTGCAGCCGCCGCGGTATTAGCTCTCTCGGCGTGCGGGTCATCTGAGAGCTCCGACAGTCCGGCGGCCGAAACCGCCAATGAGGACCTCGGAAAAGATGTGAAGGCAGTCGTCGACGCACCCAAGACGATGACAGACGGGACTCTCACAGTCTGCGCCTCATTCGGCAATCCACCCAATGCGTACTACACCTCCGATCATGTCGAGACTGGGGCCGAGACCGATATCGCTCGTGTCCTCGGTCCGCTCATGGGTCTGGAGACGCAGTTCCACGAAACCAAATTCGCCTCCCTCATCCCGACCCTTCAAGCTACGCAGTGCGACGTCATCATGGCGTCTCTCTACATCAAGCCGGAGCGAGAGGAGATCGTCGATTTCGTGCCATATATGCAGTCCGGTCAAGCCGTGGTGGTGAGCAAGGACAACCCCAAAAAGATCACCGGCTACGACGATTCCCTGTGCGGAGCGAAGATCGGTTTCCAGGTTTCGACCACTGCTGAGGAGTATGTCAAAAAGCAGATAAAGAAGTGCAGCGAAGGCGGAGGCGAAGAGATCGCCACGGTCAAAGTCGAAGACGGCACGATGGGAATGCAACAGGTTCAGACAGGCCAGGTCGACACCTTCATCGATACCAATTCAGCCTCGGTCTACACTGCAGGCAAAACTAATGGGGAATTGCAGGTCGTCGGCAAGCCTTTCGGACTCATTGAGATCGGTGCGGCTGTGCAGAAAGACAACGCCCAGTTGCAGGATGCGCTCTCGAAGGCCCTTGATGAGCTGATGGCCTCCGGCCAGTACGAGGAGATCCTGAGCCAGTACGATTCGGCCGACATGGCGCTCGAGGCAAAGAAATGACATTCGATTGGCCGTTCTTCTGGACAAATCTCCTCACTCCGAACGCCGACTTCATCGAAGGGCTCTGGGTGACGATCGGAATATCCGTCGTCGCCATGGTGCTGTCTCTTCTGTTGGGTGTACTCATTGCCTTACTGCTGCGTTCACGCAACATCGTCCTCAGGACGATCGGCAACATCTATATCTGGGTGATCAGGGGGACGCCTCTGCTGGTGCAACTGGTCATCGTCTATTCGGGATTGGCTGCGGCGGGAATCTACCGTTTCAACGACATCACCGCAGGTGCGTTCACCATCCAGGCTGTCATTCAGGCAGCCATCGTGACTCTGACCATCCACGAAGCGGCCTATATCGCGGAAATCGTCCGCAGCGGCATCTCGAGCGTCGACACGGGGCAGTTCGAAGCCTCAGAAGTGCTTGCACTCAAACCTCACCACACGATGCTCACCATCGTGCTTCCACAGGCAGTACGCACAATGATTCCTCCATTGGGAAACATCTTCAATCAGCTGATGAAGGAGACGAGCGTGCTCAGCATCATCGGAGTCAGTGAGATGTTCCTTGTGGCCCAGGGATTCAGCGCAGCAACCTTCCGGACCTTCGAGATCTTCCTTGTCGCCGCCTTGTACTATCTGGTGCTGACGACTGTCTGGACTCTCATTCAAGGGCTCATCGAAAATCGTCTCGACAAGTACATGGGCATCGATTCTCAGCAAGGAGTTCTGTCTCGGATCGTGGAGCTGCTCGTTCCCAGCCGTCGGGCGAACCGCCCCGGCGTCATCTCTCCTATCTCTGTCAATGACCAGGCAAGGACGGCGGTCTGATATGTCAGAAATTCTTACACCATCATCCAAGGAGACGACACGATCCATGAATAGTTCTCCTACTGCTCCCCTGGTTCGGATCGAAGACGTCCATCTCGAACTCGGCGGGGTCAAAATCCTCGATTCTGTCAGCCTGGAGGTCAACCGAGGAGAGGTCGTCGTCCTTGTCGGCCCGTCCGGCGCCGGAAAGACCAGCCTTCTTCGCACCGTCAACGGACTCAACCCGATCACCAGCGGGCAGGTGCACGTTGCCGGAATCGAGGTGCAACAGCGGCAGCACGGCGAAGTAACTCCGCGCAAGCTCAAAGGGCCCAAGCTCAGGGACGCCCGCAAGGAGATCGGATTCGTCTTCCAACACTTCAATCTCTTTCCACACCTGACCGCATTGGAGAACATCGTCCATGCTCCGCGCAAAGTCCTTGGTCTCTCGCGATCCGAGGCGAATGAACGCGGGCTACAGTTGCTCGAACGGGTCGGTCTGTCGAATCGCGCAGATACGAAACCCTCTCGCCTGTCTGGCGGTCAGAAGCAACGTGTGGCGATTGCTCGCGCCTTGGCCATGCGACCCCGACTCATGCTGTTCGACGAGCCCACTTCGGCGCTCGATCCCGAAATGGTCGGCGAAGTCCTCGACGTCGTCCGAGAACTCGCCGAGGATGACATGACGATGATGCTCGTCACCCACGAAATGGGCTTCGCTCGGGAAGTGGCTCACCGCCTCGTCGTCATGGCCGATGGCGGAATCGTCGAGGAAGGTCCACCGGCAGAAGTCTTCGAACGGCCGAAGAACGAGAGAACGAAGTCATTCTTCTCTCGCATCCTCTGATCGACCGCCCGCCACACCCATTTGCCTGAATCAAGAAGCTCACGGAGGAGTTCTATGACCAGAGATCGCGCCATCGCCACGCCCCATCACCTTGCCACCTCAGCCGGAGAACACATGTTCGCCAAAGGCGGCAATGCAGTCGACGCCGCGCTTGCGGCCGCGGCTGTACTGACGGTCGTCTATCCCCATAACACCTCGATCGGCGGTGACCTCACCGCGCTTGTATCGACAGGGTCGACCGACCCCGTGCTTGTCGATGGGTTCGGCTACGCGCCCGCTGGTGTCGACGGCACACGATGGGGGTCGTCGGGGCGAGTTCCCTCCCGGGGTCCTGAGTCGATCACCGTCCCAGGCGCGGTGAAGGGCTGGAAGCACCTCCACGATGAGTACGGGTCCTTGCCACTGGCGACCATCCTGGCTCCGGCAATTGAACATTCCCACGGCTACGAAATCGGCCGCTCGGTTCGCACTCTCATCGAGAAGGTGTCGCAGGAGTCGGAGGCCGGTCGGGCACTCATAATTTCACTGTTCGGCAATGATTTCGAGACTGCCACAACCGCGAGCAATCCCGCCTTGGGAACAACTCTGGAGCGACTCGCGGCGGCTGGCCTCGACGACTTCTACCGTGGCGAGGTAGCGATGAAAATCGATTCCTATCTTCGCTCGATACGACCAGATTTCGCCCTATCCGATCTCGCCGACTACGAAGTGAAGCTGGAGCAGTCACTCTCGATGCAATTCGCCGGTCTGCGGGTACACACGGGAGGTGCACCTTCACAAGGATTCTCATTCCTCCGATTCCTCCATGACCTCAGAGAGTCACTGGGCACAGATTCTGATGTAACGGCCATGACCGATGCCGCACTCGCGGAAGTTTGGATCGATTCATTCACCCGTTCCGATGCCATCAGAGACTCCATACTTGCTGAAGGAGTGAACGGCGAGACGCTGCTCTCTCCCTCCCTCAGCGCATCGAATTCAGTGCCGGCGCCGTCCGCCGGCGGCGACACGATCGGACTGGCTGCCACGGATGGTCACATATCGATCTCTCTCATCCAAAGCCTGTACTCGTCGTTCGGTTCACTGTGCTTCGATCCCGAGACCGGTGTGCTGTTTCAGAGCCGCGGCTCGATGTTCGCACTCGACGCCTCGTCGCCTCAGTATGTGAAGCCCCGAGTGCGACCACCACACACACTGATGCCCGTCATGATCACCGACAAAGCCAATGTCCCGAAGATCGTGCAATCCACCATGGGAGGCAAAGCCCAGGCTCAGATCCATGCTCGCCTACTCATCCATCTGCTGCGAGGAGACTCTCCGAGTGAGGCGATTTCCAGGCCCCGCTGGGTGTCGGGAGCGAAGGCGGAACAGGACCCGGCCCGAACCATCACGGTCGAGGACGATGTGTCGACCGAGCTGAGGACCATCCTGAGTCACGGCGCCGAAGGGGATGTCCGGACAACCCCGGAGCATTCCGATTCTCTCGGCCACGCCAACGTCATCGATCTGCGCGGTGCGAAGATTCTTGCAGCCTCGGACCCGCGATCCGATGGTTCGGCTTGGATCGGGTGACCCCATTGCGTTGAATCGTTGCGGAAGCGTACCGGCGCGAGCGCTTGGCCATCTCAGACATGAGGAAGAACCAGAGCGTCGATGTCAAGCAGAATTGGCCGATGTAGATTCCCCAGAGCTTCCGCCTTGAGAGGACGACCTTGACGTCGGTTCAGGACAGCTTCGACTTCGATTCTTTCGTCGACCCGGTCTCGACGTCGATCAGTCCGCACCATCTGCAATGTAGTCGATCTCGGCCTGATTCACTCCTTCCTTATTCCGCGGCTCGCGGTAGACGAACCACCAGATGCCAGCCCATATGATGCCGACGACACCCGTGAGACTGAAGACCCAGTGCCAGGTGAGGACAGTCTGCAGCAACGACAGTACAGGGCCAGCAGCGCCAGACCGATGAATTGGCCGGAGGTGTAGAACGCAATGACACGTCCCCGTTCGCTCTCCGGGAACCAGGCCGTGGCGACCTTGTTAATGATGGGATGTGCCGGTGCTTCAAAGCCGCCGACAAGCAATCCCCGGATGATGAAGGCGATGAAGCCGCCTGACATGCCCATGAACAGGGTGGCCATTGACCAGAGAATCAGGTACGAGACATAGAGAACGCGTGGACTCACGCTGTCAACGAGCCAGCCGCCGGGCAGCTTCCTGACGGCGTAGATTCAGCCGAATGCCGAGAGCAGCAGTCCTTGCTGAGCGGTGTAGATGTCGAACTCGGCAGAGAGCGCCAGCATCGCAATGGACGGATTTGCCCGGTCCATGTCATTGACCACGACAGTGATGAACAGTAGGGCGGCGATGAAGTAGCGCATCCGCTTATGACGCTTGGCGCCAGATCGGATTGCGCCAGCGGTGCCCCTCAGAAGCGCGTTCGATTACGTCTTCCTCGTTGATCTCGACGCCCAGTCCCGGTCCGCTGGCAACATCCTTGGTCAGCGGTGTCATGTCGTTCGTGGTGTATCAGGAGAGATGTAACGGTGGGCCCGGTTCAGGCCCGCACGAGTTCCGTCGTCAGGCTCGTCAGCACTCCTTGAGCCCATTCGCTGGCGGCTTCCACTGCGGGCACGGGTCCCCCGGCGTCGTGGCGACCGTATTCGCCCACTCGGGTGGCGCCAAGAGCTTCGAGCGCTTCGGTGAGCAGCTCGCTTCCGCGCGAGTACGTCTTCGTGTAGCTGGCATCGCCCATCCCGAACACGGCGAAGTGCACTCCTGCGAGGTCGACGTCCATCCCTTTCAGCTCGTCATAGAACCGTGTGGCCGAGCTCGGGACGTCACCGTCTCCATACGTCGAGCTCACGAGCAGGTAGAACCGTTCCGGGTCCAGGTCCCCCGCAGACATCGTTGCCAGGTCCGAGACCTCCAGATCTGACCTCTCCCCCAGGAACGTGCCTAGTTCCTCTGCGACGAGTTCTGCGTTGCCTGATTCCGTACCGAAGAGGATGGACAACGGCGTGCCCGGAGCCAGGTCCTTCGCAGCACTCGCGGAGGCGACCGTGAGCTGCTCGTCGAGACTGTCGTCCCGTGCAGCCTCCAGCAGTTCCGCACGAGTCCTGATCTTCGCGCGGCATCGACCGACACCAGCGCCGAGGCGCTCCTTGAGATCGATCCGGCGCCACCCGTTGAAGTCGGTGGCGTTCTCATGCGGTTCGATGCCTGCTGCATCGGTTGAGATCGACCCGGCGGTCACCTCGGCGGCAATCGTCGCGGCCAAGGCGCGAGCGTCGATGCGCTGGTCGGGGATCGTACCTCGGCCATTGCCCTTGAGCCAGCCGATGGCGAAGAGTCCGTCGTTGATCTTCCCGTCGGTGGGGATGGGCGAGACCGGGCAGATGCCCTGCTTCGCGACCGCCATCGGGTCACGGACGAAGCCTATGGCGGTGATGACCGAGTCCACATCGAGGTGGACCGCCTCACCAGCATGGGTGAAGTCGATTCCGGCGACAGCATCAGCCGATTCCGACGGCGAAGACTCGCCGACAGATGACCCGGTGATCTGCTCCGGGGTGCTCGCGAACCACCAGTGCAGTTCGATATCCTTCGCCGAGGCATATCCCTGATCTAAGTCACCACCCACCCGACTCTCCGGGTCGAGCAGATCGCGCAGCGCGTCGAGCTTCGCATCCTTGCCGTCAGGAACCGCGTCGAGATCGACCCCGTGGAGCACATGGGTCAGCCCCGGCACGCGAGCGAGCTCGCGGATCATGACAGGGTCGAACTTCGCGGCACGCGGTTCGGAGCGGCCGATGACTTCGATGCGAGCGATGTCACTGCGCAGAGATCCGTGAATGAGGTCATCGATGTCGCTGCCCTCCAATGTCGCCGACGGGCAGGTCAGCAAACGCAGGATGTCGACGGCGACATTGCCCTGGCCGACTACGGCCACCCGCGATCCGAGCACCATCGACTCGGCTTCGGAAGAATCAGTCTCAGTCTCGTCGGGGTGGCCGTTGAGCAGGCGGGTGATGGTGCCGGCTCGGTAGACGTGTTTGAGTTCGGTGCCGGGGATGCCGAGGGGACGGTCGTGGGAGAGACCGCTGGCGAGGACTACAGCATCGTAGTTGGCTTTGAGCTCGTCCATGGTCACGTCGGTGCCCAACTCGGTGTTCCCAATGAATGTCGCCCGGGTATCGGCGAAGAGGCGGTCGAACTGTGTGGACACGGATTTGGTGCCCTGGTGGTCGGCGGCGACACCGTAGCGCAGCAGCCCGTAGGGCACGGGCAGTCGGTCGTAGACGTCAGCGGTGGATCCGGGCACCTGGCGCAGGATCTCCTTCGCACTGAAGCAGCCAGCCGGCCCGGCACCGATGACCGCAACCTTCGGTCCCTTCCCCTCGGCGGAAGCGGAATCCCCCGCCGAGGTGGCTCCCCCGCTGGCCGTGACCCCGTAGTTGGGCCCGGCGCTGGCTTTGGACCAGGTGACGGGGAGGTTGAGCATTCCGCGGAAGACCCAGCCGCCCACACGGGTTTCCTGGGTCTCGTCGATGGCGAGACCGTCGAGGCTGTTGAAGAGCAGCGGCAGGGCCACCTCGGCAATCTCGGCTCGTGCCGCCCAGTTGCCCAGGCACACGTGGACACCCTTGCTGAAGGCAAGGTGTGGTTTGGCCTCGCGGTGGATGTCGAACTGATCAGCCCGGTCCCAGATGGCTTCGTCCCGGTTCGCCGAAAGCACGCAGATGCCCAGCTTCGCACCGGCGGGCAGGTGGGTGCCAGCAAGCACGGTGTCCTGGGTGGTCTGGCGGGAGTACATGCCGATGGGGGCGATCCAGCGGATTGTCTCTTCGAACACGGTCGGCCACAGCGCGGGGTTGGCGATGGCGGCGGTGCGCTGCTCGGGGTGGGTGAACATGGCCAGGGCTGCCACGCCGAGGGCGTCGCGAGGTTCGTTGAGTCCGCCACCGATGGTCATCTTGATGTTCGCTCGGATCTTCTCGATCGGCATGATGTCGCCGGGCATGGACAGCAGTCCGGAGATGAGCGAGTCGTCGCGGTGGGTGAGGTGGTATTCGAGCATCTCGTCGAGGGCCGTGTCGACTTCGCTGAAGGACTTCTCGCCTTTGGCCCAAACGTCGGGGTCATCTGCGTAGTTGCCGGTGGCGTCGATGAGGGTCTGGGACCAGCGCTGGAGGTCGGATTGGTCGGCGTTGTAAAGACCGAGCATGCGCCGGAGAGTCTCCGCGGCGTACGGCGCGGAGAAATCCCAGATCAGGTCGACACCGGGGCCTTTGTCGATGAGTTCGGCCAGCAGGTCTTCGGCGACTTCGCGGTACATCTTGGTCCAGACACGCTTGACGTATCCGGGCTTGAGGAAGGTCTGCCAGGCGCGGCGCTGTTCGTAGTGTTCGGGGTCGTCGCGGCGGAGCATGGAGTGGCCCATGGCGCGGATTTGAAGGGAGCCCTCTTCGTCTGCGGAGAAGATCTTCTGGTCGTGTTCGGTGGCGCTGACGGCCTCGTAGCTGGTGATGAGGAAGCGGTTGACCGCGGGCACCCAGTGGACACCGCCTTCGGCGCGGAGCCGTTCGTAGATCGGGAACGGGTTCTCATAGAGATCCGGAATCCTCACCCAGTCCGCCACCGGCACCGAGGTGGTCGCTTGGTCCGTGTTCATGTGGAGCCCAGAAGTCATCGTCGTCTCCCTCATCGTTGAGTTCGTCATGCACTTGTTGGATGCGGTCGGTGTGACCGCGTTCACCGTCCAGTCTGGGACTGATGCTATAAAAGGAAAAGCGGAATAAATCTAACAACTAGTCCGGAAAAGCAAATATGTACATTGACCAGGTCCCGAACTTCTCACTGCGCCAGCTCTCGTATCTCATTACGGCGGCACGGCTGGGCACGATCTCTGCCGCGGCGTCCGAACTGCACGTTTCGTCGTCTGCGATTTCTGATTCGATCACTGCCCTCGAGCATGAGATGGGTGCACAGTTGTGTATCCGTAAGAAGGCACACGGCCTGGTGCTTACCGCAGCCGGAAAGCAGGTGGCAGCGCGAGCAGCAAGTCTCATCAACGAGGCGAACGAACTGGAACGCGACCTCAAAACCCGCGATGGCGAGCTCGCCGGGCCGATCACCATCGGCTGCTATCCGACGCTGGCACCGATGATCCTGCCGGTCCTCCTCGCTGAGTTCGGCCAGCAGCATCCGCGTGTGAGCCTCGAGATCGTCGAAACCACCCAGGACCTCATGGCAGGAAAACTGGAATCCGGTGAAATCGACGTCGCATTCGTCTATGAGACTCTCGTTCCCGGCAATCCGAAGCGCGCTCAGCTCTTCGCCCATCCGGCCCACGTCGTCCTCGCCGCCGACGACCCCTTCTCTGCGCGCAACACCGTGCGTCTGGAGGACCTGGTCGAGCGGGACATGATTCTCCTCGACTCCCCACCGTCGAGCCAGCACACCCTCGGCATGTTCCATGAGCGAGGCTTGCAGCCGAGAATCCGGCATCGGACAACCAGTTATGAGGTTGTGCGGACACTCGTTGCACGTGGCCTTGGATATGGCGTGCTGGTGCAGAGGCTCACCAACTCAGCAAGTTACGAAGGATATCCGCTGGTGGTCAAAGAGATCGAGCCGGCAGTGGAACCGGTTGGTGTTGAGGTGATCTGGCCGTCGAATCGTGCAGCGGTCCCGCGGGTAACAGCATTGATCGACCATGCTGTGGGGGTGCAGTGGGTGCGGCGGGATTGAGCACGTGACGCGTGCCCAAAGCAATCGTTCCTTCGCACCGTCCTCTTCGACGCAGTTCCCTTCACGCAGACGGACCCGGAACCCTCTTGGGATCCCGGGCCACGCCGCCTGACCTGCAAGTCGATGGTGCTCGTAACTCAGCCGTTGAGATTCTCGATCGCATAATCGGCCTCTGCCTGAGTGAACTGACCTCCGTATTCACTTGTCAGCTGATCATGGATGGCGTCGGGCGACATCGACATGTCGTCCTGGTAGGTCTTGGCCGACTCCAGGGCGTTCTGTTCCCAGTCCGCGTCGACGTTGTCCACCGCGTACTGCGCGGCGTCCTCAGAGAACTGACCGCCGTATTCGCTGGTGAGCTGGTCGAAGACCCCGGCCTTGCTCATATGCATTGTATTTGAGTACGTGTCGGCCTGGTTGAGAGCCGAGGTGAATTCCGCCGAAACCTCCGGCTCTTCCTCCTCCGCAGGAGCGTCCTCTTCTGCCGGAGCCTCCTCCGCTGGCTCTTCTTCGACCGGGGCCTCCTCCGCTGGCTCTTCTTCGGTCTGTTCCTCGGCGAGGGATTCACCGGCGCCAGATTCTTCCTCGGCCGATGTCGTATCCGCCTGCTCCTGTGAAGCTGAGGTGCTGGATGTCGTGTCTCCACCCCCGCCGCCGAGGTTGGCGACGATGACGATGAACACGACGACCACGATTGCCCAGAACCACCACCGTTTGAGCAGCGACTTCTTCGCCTTGACCGGCTTCTGCCCTTGCGGCATCTGGGGAAAGTACTGCGGTGGACGCGGCCCCAGATCGGGTCCACCCGTGGACCCGAAGTGTCCGTTCTGCGACGGCATGGGCTGCTGAGGATTCATGGGCTGTGGGTTCTGTGGTTGCTGAGGGTTTGACATGACACTCCTTGATTGAGAGAGCACTCAGGGCATCTTGTGTGCCAGTACCTGCGGTCACCGCATCGCTGCGATACAGGCTGAGCTGTGGTTTTCGACTCCCCAAGCCTCTCGAATCTCGCCGTTGCTGGGATCGACCGAACGGCTCGACTGCGTTCACCGAACGATGGACCCTCAACCATCCGATGGGTGGACTACGCACGTCAGTGTCGAAGGATACGATGCATTCGTGTCAGGTCATCAGCTTCCACCGCAGTCAAGCGCTGCGCTCTCACCGATCGTGCGGGGCTCCCGGCGTCGCCGAACAGTGCGCATCGTCGTGAGCATCGTCGTTGGCCTTCTCGTCTGGATCGTGTGCGTACCGATGTCCTTTGCAGCGCTCCTTGGCTTCCCTCCCGCATTCGACGGCACGGGCACCCTGAACACCCTGGGGGTGATCTTCGCCCTGCTGGTCAGCATCTTCTGGTTCTCGGTCTTCCTGCGACACAGATGGCCCTGGGTACCGTTCATCATCGGTGCTGTACTCGCTTCCGCCTGGGGCGATGGCACACTACTGCTCATCGGAATGTTCCATCTCATCGTCCGTTCCCCGCGCCGGCAGGCTGTCATCGCCACAATCATCGGGTCGATTCTCATCCTCGTCGGCGTGCTGCGCCTGTACCGTCTGAGTCCGGCCCACAACCCCTTCGGAATACTCTTCCTCACTGAACCGGACCAGATTCCCGGGGTCGAAACCTCACTGCCGGCCGACGAGTCGGTCTTCGGCATGAACATGCTCACGGTGATCGCCGGTCTCATCGGACTGGCCGTCAGTCTTGGATTCGGCTATCTGCTTCGCCGGACTCGACGGATGAAGGCCGTCGAAAGCTTCGCCGAGGCGGAGACTCAGCGCAATGAGGACCTGTCGGCCCAACTCGCACGCAAGTCAGAGCGCGAGCTCCTCGCCCGCGAACTACACGACACGCTCTCGCACCGGCTCTCGGTAATCTCGCTGCACAGCGGCGCGCTGGAGACCGGCGACCGAGCCGACCCCGAAGTGTCGGCCACCGCCCACGCTCTTCGGACGGAAGCGCGCGCCTCGTTGGACGATCTTCGCCACCTCGTCGGAGGAGTCCGGGAAGGCACTCTGGGAGTTCGCTCTCCGCCGCAGCCGGCGCTCACTCCCCCGAATTCGGCTTCGCTGTCGTCACTTCCCGCACTGATCAGGTCCGTTCAGGCCACCGGCACCGAGGTGCGACCATCGCTGATCATGCAGGACGTCGAGTCCGCCCCCACCGTCCTCCATCGCGCGGTCTACCGCGTCATCCAGGAGGCGCTGACGAATGCGATGAAGCACGCCCCCGGGTTTCCCGTGACACTCATGATCACAACATCCGCAGCCCAGGGCTGCCATATCGTCGTCTCAAATCCTCTTCCGAACCCACAGACACGATTCTCGCGTCCCGATCCGTCCAACGCACAGGGGCTTCGAGCTGGCTCGTCTGAACTCGCCGCTTCCGGCTCGGGCGCAGGTGTGGAGAGCATACGCGAACGCGCCAGGATGCTCGGCGGCAGTGCATCCAGCGGCCCCCGAGGCGAAACCTTCGTCATCGAGGTCTCCTTCCCACCGTTTCCGGTTCAGCAACCCCGCTGACCACGACCTCTCCCATGTTCGACACCCGGACCTCACGTCATAGCCCTCCTGTAGTCTCAGGATATGCTTCACAGCGATACCACAATCCGTGTCCTTCTCGTCGATGACGATCCCATGGTTGTCAGCGGACTCAGGAGCATCCTCGGCAATGCCGAAGACATCGAGGTGGTGGGTACGGCTTCGAGCGGCGACGAAGCCCTCGACCAGGTCGCCCTGCACTTCCCCGATCTCGTCCTCATGGATATTCAGATGCCCGGCATCGGCGGTATCGAAGCGACCCGGCGACTCGTCAACAGCGCGCGTCCGCCGCAGGTCGTCGCGCTCACCAGCTTCGACACCGACGACCACCTGATCCAAGCCCTCGATGCCGGTGCCGCGGGCTATCTCCTCAAGGACATCGCTCCAGTGGACCTCTCTGAGGCTCTGCGCAAGGTGATGGCCGGAGACCCTTTTCTGTCCCCGCAGTCGCTGCGTCGATTGATCACTCAGTCGCGAGACAATGACGCGCGACGAGCGCAGCAGGACGCCGCCGGCCTCATGTCGACACTCACTGCCAAAGAACGCGAGGTCGCGGTTCTCGTGACTCGGGGGCTGCTGAATCGAGAGGTGGCCGAGTCCTTGTTCCTCAGTGAGGCAACGGTGAAGACCCATCTCAACCGCGTCATGGTCAAGCTCGATGCCAGCAGCCGCGTCGGGGTTGCCGTCATCGTCGAACGATCCCAACTAGCTCGCTAGTGCGCTATGCACGCCATCAGGACACACTGTTGGGGTTGTCAATCTCTCGAGATCGACAACCCCAACGCATCGGATCATGGCACTGACCTGATTGACCCTATTCATTCAACGGCGACATAAACCTTGTCTGCGAACATGTCGGGATTGACTGCCACTACACCGGCCTCGGCGTCCTCCGCGGGAATCTGGATCGCAATGGCCCCGGAAGTCGTCGCACCGTTGTACATCTCTTCCAGAGTGTCGAGGGCGTCTGGCGCTACCACCATATCGTCGAGACCATCGAACGTGTTTCCACCTGCTGATACATATTCAAAGGTAGCCATAGGCATTTCACCGTCAGGCGCGTCACCCGTGTATGTCATTTCGACGTCGATCATCATGTACTGGTTGCCGTCATCGGGTTTCTCGTTGAACTCATTCTCCGCAACGACCTCGTCAGTGGCATCCAAGGTGACGTTCGTAATCGTCACGTCCCAGGCGTCGCTGCTGATCTTGGTTCCGATCGCGTAAGGGTTCTCACGTGTACCTTCGTCGGCATCAGCATCCTCAGCGCCGCCGGCCTCGGCCGCGACCTCTTCGGCCGGAGCTTCAGCTGAAACATCATCGCTGAAAGCCTCATCGAACGAAGAGGCAACAACAAAGAAGAATACTAGAATAGCCACAATGGTTCCGACAACCGACACAATCAATGCGGCAATGGAGAGACCCTTTCCGCCTTTAAGGAAAAACGAAATAATTGCCAAAAGGAATGCGATTGGAAGAAGAACCCATCCCATAATCAGTGCGCCTGGAATACATGCGAAGATGAACCCTACGACAGCGATTATGAACGCGATAATGCCCATCACGTTCTTCTGACGTTTCCGCGGAGGACTCACAAAGTTTCCATCGGGTCGCTGCCCACTGCCATCATATGGGTTGCCGCCGCGGTGCGTGGGCTGTCCGTCACCTTGCATAGCGGGAACTTGATACGCAGGAGCCTCAGCTTGCCCCTGGATCGGAGTCTGCGGGGGACGGCTGTTTGGGTCAAAATTCTGGCTCATTTTACCTCGATAATAGAAAGTTCAACTTTCCATCAGAGTACCCGTCGAAAATCAGCAACCTGCCCACCGGGATACAAAACTACCGCAATGGTTACTCAAATGTTACATACGACTCGAGGCCTCTTGCGATGTCGGGTACGTACGTAGTATCAATAATCTGACCAGTGGATATCATAAATCGAAGATATCACCAAAATTCCGATGTAGTCCCCGCAATAAAATCCGCAGCGGCAGCATACTCCTGGTTACTCAATCCCAAATTGACGCTTCGGAACAATTCATTCTGCGCACTCCCCGGCCAGCCCTCAGGCAACAACGACGCGGGTAGCTGGGGATCAGTACGCGTCAGCGTCAGCCAATCGAAATGCAGCTCCACACGCTTAACCAACGCGCCCATCGGAGATAATGCCGCCGGGTCCGTACAGGACCACTTCTCACCAAACTCTCCGTACCGCTCTGCCTGCTCCCCCAGATCAAACGCTGCGACTAGCATCTGTTCGGTCGTCGGCGGCTGCGGCCTGCCGTAGACGACGATCGGGGAGATCTCGGACTGCTCAGGCCCCAGGATCGTAGCCACATCATGCGGCCCAGGTGCCACCCAGGGACCTCCGTCGACTTGACCGAAGCCGGCCCAAGACAGTCGCGACGACATCTGGTGGCGCAGAGTCCTCTTCGACTCCGGGACCTGGATTCGGACAAAGGTCCAGCGGCCATCCCAATCCTGGGGCTGCCAGCCGGCGAACATCTTCTCTTGACCTTCGCGCAGAATCGCACGGCCCCGGTCAGACAGGGTGTAGAAGGTCTTGCGCCCCTCCTTGTGACGGACGATGAACTCCTTTGCCGTCATCCGCTGCAGCACGGACCGGGCGGCCGACTCCCCCACACCCAGCTCGCCCATGACGAACACAATCGACGTGCCACTCAGCGGCCTGGGGTCATCGAGCATGTGCAGGCCGGCGAGCGCGAAGAAGAGGGACTGAGGGTGAACCGTCATGGAACTACTTTACGGTCTCCTCCGCACTCAACCGCGATAATATATCGCAATTCGTTGACGTGACCGCTATGTGATGCATAGTATCGATCCGAGCCCGGTCAGTGAGGATCGGGCTTCCTCCCCACCGCGCCCGACAACCGTTCAAGCCAAATAATCAGCGAGGATCACATGGCTTCCGCGAACTCCACGCCAACGAAATCGACACCGATGCTCAAGCGAGCAGCCGCCTCGGCGTACCTGGGCAGCGTCATCGAGTACTACGACTTCTTCGTCTACTCCGTCTGCGCCGCCCTTGTCTTCAAGGAGGTGTTCTTCTCCAACCTCACCCCAGCCATCGGCACACTGGCCAGCTTGGCCACATTCGCCACCGGCTATCTGGCTCGCCCCCTGGGCGGCATCATCTTCGGCCACTTCGGCGACAAGCTGGGGCGCAAACGCATGCTCGTGCTCAGCATGTTCACCATCGGCATCGCCTCCACCGCGATCGGACTGCTGCCCACCTACGACCAGGCAGGGCTCATCGCCCCGGTCCTCCTCATCCTCATCCGCGTCATCCAGGGTGTTGCCATCGGCGGCGAATGGGGCGGCGCCATGCTCATGTCTGCCGAGCACGCCACCAAGAACCGCGGCTTCTGGGCCAGCTTCACCAGCGCCGGAGCGCCCACCGGTCAGCTCGTCTCCGCACTCGTCATCGCCGGCACCCTGGCAGCCATGGGCCCGGATGCCTTCATCGCCTGGGGCTGGCGCCTGCCGTTCCTCGCCTCGGTCCTCCTACTGATCATCGGCGTCATCGTCCGCTCCGCCGTCGACGAATCGCCTGAATTCCTCGCAGCGAAGAAGCGCACGCCAAAGCGTGGCATCCCGATCATCGCGACCCTGCGCAAGCAGCCGCTGACGCTGGTGCTCGCCGTCGGCGTAGGTCTCTCGGCCTTCATGTTCCAGGGTCTGCTCACCACCTACTCCATCGCCTACGGCGTCCAGATCGGCATCGAACGACAGACGATCCTCAATGCCCTGTCCTTCTCCTCCTTCTTCGCAATCTTCGGCATCATCGGCTGGTCCCGCCTTTCCGACACGATCGGGCGCAGGCCCCTCGTCATCGCCGGAGCCGTGCTCATCGCCGCTTGGGGCTTCGCCCTCTTCCCCATGCTGGAGACGAAGAACGGTCTGATCATCACCATCGGCATGGTCATCGGCCAGGGCATCATCCACCCGATGATCTACGGCCCGCTGGCCGGTCTCTACTCGGAGCTCTTCGACACCGAACACCGCTACACAGGTGCCTCACTGGGCTACCAGATCGCCGGCATCGGTGCGGGCATCTCCCCCGTGCTCTTCGCCGCGATCATGAGCTCGACCGGGTCTCCGTCGACCATTCCGCTGTCCATCGTTCTCCTGGCGGTGGCCGCTATCAGCATCCTCTGCATCTGGCGCCTGGGAGAGACGAAGTCACGGACCCTGTCCGAACAGCACTTCGCCGAGACTCCAGGAACCTCTCGCACACCATCGACGAACACCACCCCACCGGCAGCCGTGGAAGGACCAACTCTGTGACCTTCGCCCATCCCAGCCTGGCCAGGCTCTCCGAACGCCAGGCCACCGACTACGGCGAGAAGATCGCGATCACCTTCGCCGACGACGCATATTCCTATACTCAGATGCACGAACGCACCCTGGCCTGCGCCGCTGACCTGCACAACCAGGGTGTTCGGCGAGGTGACCGTGTCGCCTACCTGGGTCCCAACCACCCAGCGACGATCGTCGTTCTGCTGGCTTGCCTGCGCCTGGGAGCAATCTTCATCCCGCTCAACTGGCGCCTGGCCCCGGCCGAGCTCGACTATCAGCTCGCCCTCGCCGAGGTGGCCCACCTGTACGTCGCACCCGATATGTCCGCGACCGCAGGGAAACTCAGCGCGGACGTCGCCCCTGAAATGGTGCGTTGGGAGGACCCTGCCACCTCGTCGAACATTCCGGTTGTGCCTGCCGCCGAAGTCACTGGTGACGAACCGGCGTTCCTGCTCTTCACCTCCGGGACGACCGGGCGACCCAAGGGCGCGGTGCTGACTCATGCCAACCTGCTGTGGAACTCCTTCAACCTCCTCCTCAACACGGATCTCACCGCCGATGACGTCACCCTGGTCACCGCTCCGCTCTTCCACGTCATCGGCCTCGACCAACAGGTGATGACCAGTTATCTGCGCGGGGCGCACATGCTCATCGAATCCACGTGGGACGTTGACCGTGCCTTCGACGCCATCGAACACGAGGGACTGACCTGGATGGCCGGGGTGACGACCATGTTCTCCGACATGCTCCAATCACCGAGGTGGAATACTGCGGACCTCACATCGCTGCGCTTCGTCAACTCCGGTGGTGCCCCGATCCCGGTCTCCCTCATCGAGGCTTTCCAGGCCAAAGACATCATGTTCTGTCAGGGCTACGGGCTCACCGAAACCTCCCCCGGTTGCACGTTCCTGCCCGCCGCGAGCGCCTTGGACAAGCCGGGATCGGCGGGACGGGCCGTGCCCTTCACCGAGGTGGAGGTCCGCGATGCCTCAGGGAACCTATGTTCGTCCGGAGTCAAAGGTGAGATCGTCGTCCGCGGACCCAATGTCACCGGCGGCTACTGGAACAATCAGGCCGCAACCGATGCGGCGTTCTCTCCCGGCGGCTGGTTCCACACCGGCGATATCGGCTATCTCGATGCCGATGGGTTCCTCTTCATCGTCGACCGACTCAAGGACATGTTCATCTCCGGAGGCGAGAACGTCTATCCCGCCGAGGTGGAATCGGCCCTCTTCGACCACCCGGGCGTGGCTGAGGCCGCGGTCGTCGCGGCACCAGATGAACGGTGGGGCGAAGTCGGCCACGCCTTCGTCATCGTGTCTGTTCCAGAGACCGAGTCTGGCGCTGATGCCGGAGTCGAGTCTGCGGCTTCAGCCCCAACTTGCGAAGAGCTGCGCGACTTCCTCCTGGCCCGCCTAGCCAAGTACAAGGTGCCGAAGTACTTCGACCTCGTCGACGAACTGCCACGCACCGGCTCCGGAAAGGTGCACAAGGTCTCCCTGCGCACAGCCGGCGGACTCGGCGCCCATGCCACCACCGGCCCCTCAGCCCCCAGCACTGACAACTGTGCACCAGCACCGAAGGACAACGCATGACCGATCTCCCCACTTCCCACCTCACCGATGTCTCCGCACAGCCGACCACGGTCGACATCTCCGACACGCTGCACTTCAGCGCCGAGGGCAACATCGGCATCCTCACCCTCGACCGTCCTGCCAAACGCAACGCACTCGATGATGCGACGGTAGCCAGCCTCGGAGAGTTCTTCCGCACCCCACCCGAGGTCTCCGCGATCATCCTCAATTCCACCGGCGATCACTTCTGCGCGGGCCTCGACCTGGCCGAAATGGCCGAACGCGATGCCGTGGCCGGCCTCCACCACTCGCGCGGCTGGCACACGACGATGAACCGGATCACCGAATCCCAGATCCCCGTCGTCGCCGTCCTCCAGGGCGGAGTCATCGGCGGCGGACTCGAACTCGCCACCGCGGCTCACCTGCGTGTGGCCGAAGAGACCGCGTACTTCGCACTGCCCGAAGGCAAGCGCGGACTCTTCGTCGGTGGCGGCGCCTCTGTCCGCGTCCCCCGCCTCATCGGACTCTCCCGCGTCCAGGACATGATGCTCACCGGCCGCCGCTTCGACGCGGTCGAGGCTGAAGCCATCGGCCTCGTCAACTACCGCGTCGACGCCGGTGGAGGAATGGCCAAGGCACGCGAACTCGCCGCTTCGATCGCTTCGAACTCCCCGGTGACGAACTATGCGATCACCCAGGCGCTGCCCCGCATCGTCGAATCCGGCCGCGACGAGGGCTACATGATGGAGTCCCTCATGGCCACCGTGGCCCAGTCGAGTACCGAGGCCAAGGACCTCATGCACGCCTTCCTCGACGGCTCCGGCCCCAAAGTCACGAAGTGAGAGGACCCTATATGTCGACAATCATCCGCGAGGTTCCCTCCGATGCCCTTGAGACCAGCCGCATCGGTGACTTCCTCGGTTGGGTCAACCAAAAATTCGGGTACTCGTTCACCAGTTGGGACGAGCTCTACACCTGGTCGATCACCGACATCGAGGACTTCTGGGAATCTGTCTGGGAGTACTTCGGCGTCCAGTCCCACACCCCATACATCTCGGTGCTCGGCGAACGGGTCATGCCGCACGCTCGCTGGTTTTCCGGCGCAACGCTCAACTACGCCGAGCACTCATTCGGCACTCCCGATCAGGCCGACGACGTGGCCGTGACCGCGGTATCCCAGACTCGAGATGACTTCACTCTGACATTTGCCGAGCTGCGCACCGAGGTGGCCAGAGTCCGTGCCGGGCTCGTGGACTTGGGGGTGAGGAAGGGTGATCGGGTGGTCGGGTATCTGCCCAACCAGCCCGAGGCCCTCGTCGCCTTCCTCGCCTCGGCCAGTCTCGGCGCGATCTGGGCCAGCTGCGCTCCCGAGTTCGGCACGCAGTCCGTCATCGACCGCTTCAGCCAGGTCGAACCCACCGTGCTCTTCGCCATCCCCGGATACATGTACGGCGACAAGGGCATCGATCGCAGCGCCGAACTCACCGAGGTCCTCGCAGCACTCCCCTCACTGACCCACCTCGTATCCCTTGACTACGGGGACTTCACCCTCGATGAGAGCACCCGCGAACAGTTCACCACCGGATCGGGGCTCAATCACGCGATCGATGTCGTTGACTATGCGGGACTCGGGGCCGCCTCGGCGGGTGAATCTGCCGAATTGGAATTCGAACCGGTCCCCTTCGACCATCCGCTGTTCATCCTCTTCTCCTCCGGCACGACGGGCAAGCCGAAGGCCATCGTGCATAGCCATGGCGGCATTCTGCTCGAGACGCTGAAGAACCACGGGCTGCACTTCGATCTGGGCCCGGGCAGCCAGTTCTGCTGGTTCTCCACGACCGCGTGGATGATGTGGAATGCCCTCGTCGGTGGGTTGGTCGTGGGATCCGCAATCGTCATGATCGACGGCAATCCCAACTACCCCGATCCCAAGGAGCTCTGGCGCATCGCCGCGAAGACGAGGGCCACTCTCATGGGGGTCGCGCCCGGGGCGATCATGTCCGCACGCAAGGCCGGGTTCAACCCCACTGAGGAATTCGACCTGTCCTCGGTCTCGCAGTTCGGGGCCGCCGGCGCACCACTGCCGGCCGAGGGCTACGAATGGGTCATGGACCGATTCGGGCAGTCGGTGCTGCTCAACGTCGGCTGCGGGGGCACCGATGTGTGCACCGGCATCCTCCAAGCCTCCCCGCTGACCCCCGTGTACTCCGGTGAGATGTCGGGAATCTCCCTGGGATTCGCCGCCACGGCCTTCGACGCATCCGGCAATGAGGTTATCGATGATCTTGGCGAACTCGTCATCACCCAGCCGACACCGTCCATGCCCGTGACCTTCTGGGGACCCGACGGTGATGCCCGCTACGCAGCTGCGTACTTCGACAAATACCTCGGCATCTGGCGCCACGGCGACTGGGCGAAGTTCACCACCGGTGGCGGGGTCGTCGTCACCGGCCGTTCCGATGCCACCCTTAACCGGGGCGGGGTGCGGCTTGGCACCGCGGACTTCTATTCCGTCCTCGACACCCTCGCCGAGGTGGCCGATGCCCTCGTCATCCACCTCGAGGATCCCGATGGTGGGATGGGCGAGCTCGTCCTCTTCGTCCAGTGCGAGCCCGGTGTGTCGTTCACTTCTGAGCTCTCGGGTCGGATTTCGCGTGAGCTGAAGACACGCCTCTCGCCTCGTCACACCCCCGACGAGGTGGTCCCGGTGGCCCGGATCCCACTGGGTCGAACGGGCAAGAAGCTCGAGGTCCCGGTCAAACGCATCGTTCAGGGCGCGACCGCCGATTCGGTGGCGAGCGCCGGGGCTCTGCAGGACCCACGCTCCCTCGATGAGTATGTGGAGTATGCGCAGGCACGGAAGGCGAAGATGAACGCATGAGCACACAGTCAATTGACGTGGCGATCATCGGCACCGGTGTCATCGGGGCCGCCTGGGCGACCGGGTTTCTGACGGCGGGACACAGGGTCACGACGTTCGACCCGGCCGAAGGAGCGGAAGAACAGCTGCGCGAGCAGGTGACCAACTGTGTTGAGGACGCCGGTTCCGGCAGTGCCGCCTCAATCCTTGACAACCTCACCTTCGCGCCCAGCCTCTCCGAGGCCGTCGCCGGTGCCGATTTCGTGCAGGAGAACGGGCCCGAACGCCTCGAAGTCAAGCAGCCCATGCTCGCCGAAATCGATGCCGCAGCCCCGAAGGCCGCGATCATCGCCTCCTCCACTTCCGGGTTCTCCCCGAGCCAATTGAACGCACAGGCGACGAAGGCACCGGGACGCATCGTCGTCGGTCATCCGTTCAACCCGGCCCACCTGGTTCCCCTCGTCGAGGTCGTCCCGTCCCCCGATACCCCGGCCGAGGTCGTCGATCGTGCACTGACCGTCTATGAGGCTATCGGGAAGAAGCCGATCCTCGTCCGCGCAGAACTCCCCGGCCATGTGGCCAACCGCCTCCAGGCCGCCATGTGGCAGGAAGCGTACTCACTCGTCGATCGTGGAGTCGTGTCTGTGGCCGACATCGACACCGCTATCTCCTACGGGCCCGGTCTGCGCTGGGCCATCCTCGGGCCGCTCGCGCAGCAGTCCCTGTCGGGTGGGTCCGGCGGAATGCGGCACGTGCTCGACCATCTGGGGCCACCTCAGGAAGTGTGGATGCACGATCTGAGGCAGGTCCACCTCGGCGAGGATCTCAAGGAGAAGCTCATCTCCGGTGTTGATGAGGAGCTTCAGGGTCGTGACCCGGCAGTGCTATCGAAGCAACGCGACAACATGCTTCTCGAACTCATCGCACTCAAACGCAAGTACGGCGAGCTGCCGTAGGTCCTGCCCCGCACAAACACTATGCCGACCACCCCGCTTCCGGAAGGACACTCATGATCTACCAGCCCAACATCGACCTCTCGAAGATCACCGCAATCGACGTGCACACCCATGTCGAGGCCGACGACGACCAGCACACGTCTCTCGATCGGGAGCTCCTCGACGCCTCGGCGGGATACTTCAAAGCATCGGTCCCCCGCACGCCTACCGTCGATGACCTCGCCGCCTACTACCGGGAACGCAACATGGCCGCGGTGATCTTCACCGTCGACGCCAGGACAGCCCTGGGCGGGCATCCCCCTGTCTCGTCCGAGAAGATCGCCCAGAAGGCTGCTGAACACAACGATGTCCTCATCCCCTTCGGCTCCGTCGATCCTCATAACGTCGCCGAGGCGGTCGCCCGAGTCCAGGACCTCGCTGTGAACTACGGGGTCAGGGGCATGAAATTCCACCCGAGCCTGCAGGGCGTCGACCCCAGCGACCGCAAGTACTACCCGATCTACGAAGCCTGCGCCGAGCAAGGACTCGTCGCGCTGTTCCACACCGGCCAGACGGGGATAGGTGCCGGACTGCCCGGTGGCCGCGGCATCAAACTCCGGTACTCGGACCCGATGCTGCTCGACGATGTGGCCGCTGATCTGCCTGAACTGACGATGATCTTCGCCCACCCCTCGGTTCCCTGGGCCGATGCCTCGATCTCGATCGCCACTCACAAGGCCAACGTCTACATCGACCTCTCCGGGTGGTCACCGAAGTACTTCCCACCACAGCTGACACGGGCGATCGGGTCGATGCTCAGGACGAAGACGCTCTTCGGGTCCGACTTCCCACTCATCACCCCAGAGCGCTGGATCAACGACTTCGAAGCCCTGGGCATCAGAGAGGACGCCGTGCCGCTGATCATGAAGGACAACGCTGTAAGGGTGTTGGGGTTGTGAGCAGAAGCGTAGACTGGGCGCCAGCTCACTCTCGAATGCGAAAGGTGATCAGCATGTCCACCGAAGACGGTATTCGCAAAGCAACCGAGAACCTTGACCAAGCTGCTGATGCGGCACCGTCCCAGAAACGAGTCGACCAAATCGAATTCGACACGAAGGACTTGGCAGCAGAGGAACGTCGACAGAATTTCGAGGGAGATGCACTGGGTTCGACGACCGCGAACAGGGAACATGACGAGCACGACGAATCCAACGGCTGAGCAGTCTCCTCAGGCTCTCTGACTTCAGAACTGGATTCCGCGAGTCAACGCTCCGTCGATCAGCAGGTTCGCCCCCGTCGTCCGGCTCGACAGCGGACTCGACAAGAACACGACACTCGCAGCCGTCTCCTGCGGTGTTCCCATACGTCCTGTGGGATTCAGGCTCATCGCCTGTGCGAACAGCTCGGGGTCGGATGACTCGATTCCCGGCCACACTCCATCCTCGTGATAGGTGTTGCCCGGCGACACCGTGTTCACCCTGATTCCCTTGTCAGCAAGGCTGAGCGCCAGTCCGGCCATGTAGCCGATGATCGCGGTCTTCATTGTGCCATAGGGCCCGGAGGCGAAGTCAGCTTCTCGACCAGAGACGCTCGAGATGGAGATCAACGATGCCACACCGCTCTTCTCCAGATATGGGATCACGAGCTTGGACAGATTGACTGTGCCCATCAGGTCGACGTTGAACGACTCGTACCAGTTCTCTTCGGTATCAGGAATCGCCAGGGCGCTGACGCTGTTGACGACCATGTCGATTCCGCCGAACTCTGTGGCCGTGGCTTCGACCCATTCGGACAGAGACGTGGAGTCTTGGACATCAAGGACCGTGCCGGTGGCTCTGCCCTTCGAGGCCAAGGATTCTTCCGCCTCGGCGACCTCTGAGGCGTTTCGTGCGCAGAAGGCCACATTGGCGCCCTCGGCGATGAACGCCTCGACGATGGCACGCCCGATACCCCGTGTACCCCCGGTGACCATTGCTGTCTTCCCGCTGATCTTCAGGTCCATGACGGAACTCTTTCTCCTCGATGCTCTCTGGAACTAGGACAAGGAACGTGCGCGATCACGCAGGTCCGCGTGGATCCCATCGAACGCACTGCGCGTGGGCAGGAGGGACTTCGCGATCTTCGTCACGACGCTGTAGTTGGTGTCGACCACATTGGCGACGGGGACAAGAGAGATCTGGGTGAGCAGCTGATAGGCGTCCATGGTCTCCAGCCCGTAGAGCTCACCGAGCCAGCGGATCATTTCAACTTGGGAGATCCTCCACGAGTCCTCCATCGGTCTCGAGGACCCGACGACCATCCAATGGCCGTCGGTCTCCAGCCGCGGCCACGCCGGAGCGCCGCCTTTGATGAGGTCGACGATGATCGTCGAGTTCATCGCGCCCTCGACCGCTGTGCCGCACGCTTCCCCCTCGCCCTGGCGGTAGTGACCGTCGCCGATGGAGAACATGGCGCCGTCGACGTTGACTCCGAAATAGGCTGTCGTGCCGATCTTCATCTCGGGGGTGTCCATGTTTCCGCCATATCGTTCGGGTGTCAGTGAGGAATGCACCTCGCCGCCGGCCGGCGCCACGCCGACGGTGCCGAGCATGGGCTCGAGCGGCAGCGCCAGTTCGAAGTCGCCTCTGCGAGGCTGGAATCCCACCGTCTGCGCGGCGGAATCGATCTCGTAGATCCACACTCCTTCCGGCAGAGGATCGTGCAGGAGGCTGGTTCTGTCCGTCGCCGTCAGCCCGCCGAAGAACGGGATCATCGCCGAGGCTCCCCAACTGCGTGCAGGCGTGAGATCGACGATGTGGACGGCCAGGGTGTCCCCCGGTTGGGCTCCTTCGACGTAGAACGGTCCCGTCTGCGGGTTGAGGTATCGTGAATCGAGCTTCTCGCTCGGAATGTCAGCGACCGATGTGATCGCATTGTTGAAGGCGTCCTCCGACCACAGTCGTAGAGCTGTACCGGGTGCGATCGTGGCTGCCGGTTGGGATCCGCCAAAGGTGTAGACGAACTGATTGGGCTCTGGAACAAAGTCAACGACGTCCATACTTGATGCTACGTGAGCCACGTCATAACGCCAATAGTGCTGATCGACGTAAAGCGTCAATGGTTCAGCTCCCATTATCCAGCCGTTTCCACTTGGACACCGAGAACCGACTAAACTCGCCCTTGATGGTTGTCGATTCTCGCATGGCGCCTGATGGTCAGACCGGCCTTCCCACCGATCAAGACCGAGTACAGGCGAAGAGTAGGGGATGGCTTACTCGGGCAACCTCAATTTGGGTGCTGGCACTCGGATTCGTCGTGTTGACGATCTTCGCCACGGGGCCCTTGCGAGTCTGGGACTACCAACTCAATCGTCGCTGGCTCTACCTCTACAACCCTGATCTGGTGTGGTTCGCACAGAATATCCTCGACAGCATCGCCGGGCAGGCAGTCTGCATGCCCGTGCTGGCGATTGTTGCTATTGTGATCGCGCGCAGAAGTCAGTCCTGGCGTCCTATCGGGTTCGCTCTGGCAGCCGAGGCCGCCTTCTTCATCGGCATCGGAGGGCTGAAGGTTCTGCTGGCCCGCCCATCGACGACCTTGCACGATCCGAGATTCTTCCAAGGCGGTCTGCTCGAGTTCGGCGATCGTGGGATCAGTTTTCCCTCCGGACACGCCGCCGAGGCGGTGCTCATCTATGGTGCCGCCGTCTACCTCATCGCCCACTACAGTGGCGCATCCCGACGGCTCGTTCATATTCTGTGCTGGGTCGTCGTCGCCATCAGCGTGAACTCCGTGGTGGTCTCATTCCTCCTCGGGTGGCACTGGGCCACAGATCTCCTCGGTGGCCTCATTGCGGGCGGCCTGTTCCTGCGAATCCTGGTGCAGTGCGACAGACGGACGCGCTACCGGTGGACTCGTATACAGGGCTTCGAACGAGCCGGCATAAGCTCCTGACGATAAGCACTCATGCTTTCGCCCTGCAAACCAAGTCGTAGTTCGCTGTCACCAGTTGCGGGCGTAGGAGTCTGAAGTCCCGGACTATCGGGCGAAGTGATTACGCGGCATGGTCCGTCAACTGATGCTGGTAAGCGTTTACGCTGACTCAGGCGGTTGTCCGACGCGATTGAGCAGTTCGTCCCCAGAACAATAGCGCCGCAGATTCTCCACGAACAGAGCTGCGAAGGCGTCGTGCCTGCCGACGGTATCTCCTGACATGTGTGGGCTGATCACGACGTTGGAACAATCCCACAGCGGATGATCCATCGGAAGTGGCTCGGGTTCGGTGACGTCCAGGACGGCAACAGTTCCAGCGCGAGCATTCATCTCTTCTGCCAGCGCCATGTGATCGACGGTTGATCCTCGCCCGACGTTGATGAAGACGGATTCTTTGCGCAGCTGCCTGAGCACGGCGGAGCCGATCAGCCCATCGGTCGCGCTGGTGGCCGGCAGGCAGGACACAACTACATCATGTTGACTGATTTGAATCGGCAGCACCTCCACACTGGCCACATCGTCGAAGTCAGGAAGCGGAACAGGTGTTCGGCGAATGCCGACGATGCGTCCGAAACCCGCCTGCCGAAACACTCGCGCACACTCCGAACCGATGTTTCCCGTTCCGATGATCAGAGCGTTCAGTTCGGAATTCGCTTTCGGCTCTCGGTAATCTGTTCGGCGCTCTCGTGTATCGAGGGCTGAACGGAGCAGCCCCTTGGACCATAGGAGCACACTGCCGAGGACGAATTCGGCAATTGCAAGGTCGAGGACTCCGCGACAATTCGTGAGAATGACTCCGGCTGATTCCATGCGATCCACGGGCAAATGGTCGACACCGGTCATGTTCACATGTACCCATGACACTGCCGGTGCCAGTTCGAGAAGACGCTCGACGTCATTCCAATATCCCGCACGCACGAACACCACCGATGTGTCGGGATGGACCTGTCGAAGATCCGCGGGCAGCAACCGCTGAACCTTGAACTCGGCACCCGGGACGTTCACTGCCGAGCCCAGGTCGCCCAAACGGGAGGAATCCGCGCCATCAGATCGGTCGACGATGACAATTCTCAAGATCATCCGGCCGCCTCCGTCCTATCGTCCCGAGATCTTAGTGGCCAGGCGACCGAACACAGATGTGTCCGCACCTCCCCTTCGATGCTCGATCGTGTCTGCCGCCTTGTACATCATCTGCACAGATCGCGAGCCGATCCAGCGCAATGGTTCAGCCTCCCATTTACGCGGCATGTTCCGGACCCACGCCGACCCTGTCAGCGAAGAATCCTGCTCGGAGATGAGTCCTGCCACCGTGCGTCCGGCTACGTAGGAGGCCGTCACCCCCTGCCCGGCGTAGCCTCCGACACGAACCAGTCGATTCGACTTGGAATAGTCGATGAAGGGCGACCAGTCACGAGGAACTCCCAAAACCCCTCGCCACGAGTGGGCAAGTTTGATGGGCACAGTCGGGAACAGTCCTTGCAGGATCTCTCCCAATTGAGATGTGGTCCCTGGGTCGAGCTCCCCGCTCGTATCGAATCGCGATCCCCAGAAATATGGCACTCCGCGCCCGCCGATAGCGATCCTATTGTCGGCAGTTCGCTGGGCATAGAAGTAGATGTGCTGTGCGCCGCTCAAACATTCGTAGCCCGACCAGCCGATGGATTCCCATTGCGACTCAGGAATCTGCTCAGTGACAACCATCGACGACACCATCGGCAACTGGTCCCGTTTCCTGCCTGGCAGCGCCGAGGTGTATCCCTCGGTCGCCAGAACGACCACTGACCCACGCACGTGTCCACGAGTGGTCTGACAATCGCCATCGGAGAACTCCTCTACTGGAGAATTCTCATAGATTCTGACACCGAGATCTTCACATAGTTCCGCGAGTGCGTACACCAATTTCGCCGGATTGCATTTGACCGAATAGGGGCTGTAGACGGCACCCTGCACTCCCGGCACATGGATTCTGTCGTAGGTCTCTTCCGCACTCAGCAGAGCGATTTCATCTTCGGTCAACCCCCAGCTCCGGTCTTCTTCGACATGGCTCCGCAACCGGGCAAATTCGCTGTCACTGCGAGCGATCTGCATCCAACCGCCTCTGTGCGCGTCGATGTCTTTGCCTGCGGCGGCCATCAGATCGTCGATCTCAAAGACGGCTTGGTGGCACGTGCGCTCGATCTCTAAGACCTGTTCTGCACTGACCGATTCAGACATGAGATTTCGGCGCAGGCCGACAGTCTTTCCGCTGATCCAACCGCCGTTTCGTCCGGAGGCTCCGTATCCCACGAATTCCTTCTCCAACACAACGATATCGAGTGACGGATCCTGCTTCTTGGTCCAATAGGCGGTCCATAGTCCTGTATATCCGCCGCCGATGATGACCACGTCCGCTTGAGTGGATCCTTCGATCCGCTGCCGAGTTCGACTGAGGTCCCTGGTGGAGTCGAGCCAGTGGGACAGATGTCCGTTCTTCATGATTCTTCCCCGTTCTTCGCCGAGGTGGCCAGTGGCAGGATGCGAGATCGATCAGCTTCCCAGGTCAAGAGCACTTCCTGACCGATGGCGAAGTCATCGACGTCGGTCGCCCGCGATCGGACAACGCCTCCCCCACCTCGGCAGGAGACCATGTATTTCACCGAATGTCCGACGTAGACCCTGTCAAGAATCTCTGCTTCCACGGTCGGACCTGACTGTTCAGCGCTCGAAGCGCTGATGAGCTCGACGCTTTCGGGTCGGATCATCAACTGCGCCGGACCACGATGATCGACCTCGGTGGGCAAGTGGAAGTCATCTCTGACGAACTCGTGGCCGCTTCCCTGCTCTTCGATCAATCCGTCGAGATGGATTGATTCGCCGAGGAACTGCGAAACGAATTCATTGCTCGGGTTCTTGTACAGCTCGTTGGGTGTTCCGATCTGTTGAATCCGCCCCTCATTGAACACCACGATACGGTCGGACAGTGCCATCGCTTCATCTTGATCGTGAGTGACATAGACGACCGTGGTGCCCAGATCTCGGTGAATGCGACGAATCTCTGTCTGCAGCCCTTCACGCAACGCCTTGTCCAGTGCGCTCAACGGCTCATCCATCAGCAGCAGTGGCGGCCTATAAGCGATCGCACGCGCAAGTGCCACTCGCTGCTGCTGACCTCCGGACAGCTGTGCCGGCATCCGAGCACGGTACTTCTCGAGGGAGACCTTTGACAGAGCCTCGTCGGTGGCTCGCTTCCTCTCGGCCTTGTCGAACCCATGCTGTTTGAGCGGGTATTCGACGTTCTTCTCCACTGTCATATGCGGGAACAGGGCATATCCCTGGAACACCATGCCGATGTTGCGGCGATGGATGGGGATATCGGTGATGTCTTTCTCGTTGATCATGATTCGACCGCCGCTGGGCTCTTCGAACCCTGCGATCATGTTGAGCGTCGTTGTCTTACCGGAACCGCTGGGCCCCAGCAGGGAGATGAACTCTCCCGGCTCGACGTCGAGGTTGACGTCCGCAGCAGCAGTGACGGATCCGAATCGTTTGCTGATGTCGCGAAGACTCAGTGCTGCACCGATGACTTGTGTGCTCATGTGCGTTTCCTCTTGAGATGTTGAGACAGGATTCCGCCGATAGCGGCAGCGGTCGTAGTGATCATGATGAGAGTCGCCGCGGCGGCAATCGTCGGATCGACCTCACGCTGCATCCCGGCGAACATCGTGACGGGCAGTGTCTGCAGGTACGGGCTTGAGATGAACATCGACACCACCACTTCATCGAAGGAGGTGATGAATGCGAAGAATGCTCCGGAGAGAATGCCCGGCATCAGCATGGGAACGGTGACGCCGATGAATGCGCGGAACTTATTGGCTCCGCAGACCCAAGCTGCTCTTTCGAGAGACACGTTATATGCAGCCAGCGTCGACCCCACCGTCACGACAACGTAGGGGACGGCCAGTGCGGTATGGGCGATGAGGAATCCAGGCAGCGTTCCGACCAGACCGAGTCTGAGGAACAGGCTGTAGAGTCCGACGCCGAAGATGACGGACGGAATGATCATCGGTATGACGAGGACGTTGCGGCCGAATGATGCCCTGATGCCCTTGACCTTGGACAAGCCGTAGGCAGCCAGTGTTCCCAGCACTGTTGCCAAGACAGCTGTCAGTAGCGCAATCTGCACAGAGTTGAGGAAACCTCCGAGCCACTGTGCGTCGCTGAAGAAGTTCTCGAACCATCGCAACGAGAAGCCCTTGGGAGGGAACGCCAGCGATCGCTGTTCATTGAAGCTCATCGGGATGACGATGAGCGTCGGAGCAACAAGCCACAGCCCGATGAAGACGCATGCGGCCCATAGCGTTACGCGTGATTTATTCACAGCCCGCCCCCGATCTTTCCGATCTTGATGCCCATCACCTTGGCTACAAGGAAGAGAAGCAGGAAGACTGCTCCGACCATGACCAGCGTGGCAACTGCCAATGCGCCTCCCCTGCCCCACGAGAGCAGCTCAAGCACCTGTGTGAACAGAGCATTGGGAATGAGCTGCTGCCTCGGTGAACCCAGAAGTGCCGGTGTGACGTAGAAGCCCAACGACAGGATGAAAACGATCAACGACCCAGCGAAAACCCCGGGCAGGGACAGCGGAAAATAAACCTGAAGGAATGCTTTCCACTTCGGAGCCCCCATGATGCGTGCTGCCAAGGGCAATCGGGAGTCGATCCCGACCATGACAGACACCATCGGCAGGACCATAAACGGCATGAGTATCTGGCACATGCCGATGAGCACAGCAGTATTCGTGCCCAGAACGGTCAGAGGATCGATGCCGAAAGCGCCGACGACCGTATTGAGCAGTCCGTTCTTCTGGAGGATGATGATCCACGCAAATGCCCGGACCATCATCGAGGTCCAGAATGGCAGCAGGACCACCACCATGAGAATCGAGCGGACCAAGGTCGAACTGGTTGCCATCAGATAAGCGAACGGGTAGGCCAACACTGCGGTGATCAGGGTTGCCAACACCGCAATGTAGATCGTTCGCCACAGGATATCGTGAGCGGTCGAGTTCGTGGCCAACCACTCGAAGTTCTGGGTGCCCGGCTCCGGGTCCGTCACACTCATCACCAAGATGATTGCGACAGGGACGATGAAGCCGAGCGCCACCAACAGCAGTGCTGGCCATGCCAGCACTGCTGTTCGCGATTGCTTAGTACTCATGAGAGAACACCTTCACGAAACCACTCATTTGTTGAGCCAATCTCCCCACGCGGCGTAAAGCTCCTCCTGGTTCTCTCCCCAGTAATCGGCATTCTGTGGGAGCGTCACGTCGAGCACTTCGGGCCGCGTTACATTGAATTCCTTGGCTTCGCCTTCAAATTTCGGTTTGGAATCCACGTTGACAGGCGAATAGCTGGTCGCCTCCGCCATTTCTGCCTGTTGCTTCGCTCCCAACGCGTAGTTGATGTAGGCATGTGCAGCGATCTTGTTCGGCGAGTCTTTGGCAATCGAGAAGGTATCGCTGGCAAGGAATCCCTGATCCCAGACTGGTTTGAAGTTGGAACCGTTTTGATTGGCCTCATAGATCCGGCCACTCCAGCCGAAGATCATATCGGCTTCGCCGGCCTGGGCCATCTGAGTCTGCTCAGCACCTGTCTGCCAGTATTTGACGTCCTTCTTGATAGTGTCCCATTTCTTCAATGACCGTTTGGTGTCGAGGGGAAACAGGTCATCCGGCTTCACACCATCAGCCAACAGCGCTGCTTCGAATGTTCCAGCGGTAGCCGACGGTCGGCCTTCAACGGCTCGTGTGCCGGGGAACTTGTCCGTATCGAAGAAGTCTTTCCACCCGGTGGGAGGATTGTCGCCGTATTTGTCCGCGTCATAGAACATTCCATAGACGTAGACCAGGGATGGGAGGTAGCAGTCGCCCTGCGGGGTACCTTCGGGGATCTTGCTGGTATCGATGAGCGAGAGATCCAGCTTCTCGAACAAAGTGCCGCAATTCGCGGCATTCTGCGTGGGGCTTGCGTTGATTGCGTCCCAGGAGACATTGCCGGAATCGACCTGAGCTTTGAGCTTAGCGGCATCTGTAGGGCCATCCGAAAGCACTTCTGCCCCGGACTGTTTGGCAAACGGTTCAGAGAAGGCCTTAGTCTGACCATCTTGGAACCCTCCGCCCCAGGAGACAAACGTCATCGTCGTACCGTCCAACGACCCTTCGGCGACTTCACCGGCAACCGGGTCCTTGAAATCGTCTGCGTTGAGTTCGCTGGTGCTCTCTCCCCCTTGCATGCATGCGGTGAGGGCAAATGGCAATATCAGTGCCGCAGCAATTGCAGAATATCGTTTCATCATGATTCCTCTATTTCTTATGATTCTTGATCACTAAGAGAGCTCTGCTTGAATTCGGGCCTGGGTTGTAGACCGTGTTCGTTCGATCGGAAGCGAAGTCAAGACTGTCACCGGCTTTGAGGAAGTGAACATCTGAGCCGATGTCGATGCCGAGGTACTCTGTCAGGCAGATCCACAGTTCGGTGCGATCGACCCCTGGAGGGACTCGTGTGCCGGTGCTTGACCCCGGTGGAAAGTCGAACAGGCAGACATCGACGTCTGCCATCTCTTCACGGGTGAGGACGTACTTGTCGACCCCGTTGTAGTCCAGGTGCCTATATTCGTCGAATCGTACTATTCGGCCATTCGGCTGGTCTGCCGGGAACAGATGGCCGATTGTCGTGCCGAGAGCCGCACATAATCGTGTCAGCGTGCTGAAGGTGACATCTGTGTTTCCTCGCTCGAGCTGGCTGATGAATGAGGTGCTCAGTTGCGCTCTTGAAGCAAGCCCCCTCTGAGTCATCTTCTGCGATGTGCGCAGCTTCTTGATGGATTCCGCAAGGGCCTGAGACGCGTCATTTCCTGACATGTATGGCTCACTCTTTTTGACGGATTCTGGTGACAGTGAAGCACTCTGAGCCATTTGCCCTCTTCTCCTTCGAAGTATGACAATAGTATGAAACAGATCACATTTTTACAAGAGTGGCACTTTATTTTTTGACCTAGCTCACAATCACACTTAACCCGACCAGCGCCTGCTCGAGAAGTCAGTCGCCGTAAGACGCAACTAACGAGGCCACACCGATGACCGCCGCTGTGATCTGGATTCTGGACCGCGGATGCACTGACGACTGTCCGCATGAAGTGCGCTGGAATCGTCTCGCAGGAAAGCCCCAGCGCTCTATTGTGCGGTCTGTGCGTTCTTTCGTTCGAGCCTTTTGCTGAGCTTCAGACCTCGCTGGGCCCATTCGATCTCGCTGCGGGCTCGGGCGGCCAGGCCTTCGTAGGCGAACTTCTTATACGCGATGGTGACTTCACGGTCTTCATCAGATGTGACTGCCAGACGACGATTGAGCATTGGAGATTCGAGAGCTTCGATGGTGGCGATCTCGTCCTCCCAGACTTTGAGCTCTCTCGTCCAGTGAGCTATGTGCTCACTGAGGAACGTAAAGACGGCGGCCTGGTCAGCCGACTCGAGGTATGCGGCCCTCAAGTGAGCGGCATCGCGCGTGCGCTGGTACTTCAACGGACTGTGCATCCATTCGATGAAGACTTGCTCCCCCGCCTCGGTGACATGATAGACACGGCGCATTCCAGCAGATCCGCGAGTCTGCTCCTCAGCGATGATGAGCTCTTCTTTCGCCATCTTCCGCAACTCGGGATAGATCTGCGAATCCGGGGCATGCCACACATGACCGACGGATTGGGAGAACTGCTTCTGCAGCTCGTAGCCGGACATCGGGCCGATGCGCAGCAACGCCAGGAGAGCGCTTCGGAGACTCATCGTGGTTCCTATTCTGTGAATCAGCGAGGGGGTCCAGGCCTGCTGCCCGAACCCCCTCAGACTACAACTCTCAGGCGTCTTGGCCGGTTCGCCATCCGCCACGGTAGGTCTGACGTGCAACTGTCGAATACGGAACGGGGCTCACGACGACGCCGACTTCTGTCTGCTCGTGCTTCTCCACCGATGCCTTCGATGTACCGCCGTCGGGCTCGCCCCAGACGACCTTGAGCTCAGCTCCCTCGGGGACGTCGGGATTGACCGTGGCCAAGGACAGACCTCGGCGCTCATTGGCCGAGTATCCGGTGAACATCGAGAAGCCGACGACATTGCCATCGGCATCGACGACCGAGTCATAGTTCGCCGAACCGTAGTTGGCCAAGGGCAGATCGAAGTACTTGTAATTCGGTCCATCGACGTTGAGCGGGGAGGCCAGCACTTCACCCAGATCATCGGCATCCCAGGCCAGAGTCACCTTCTTGCGCTGGGCTGCCGGATCCATGGCTTCCAAGGTACTGCGGCCGATGAAGTCGTGGTCGAACTTCACGAACGACCCGTAGCCGAGCTCCCATGGGGTCAGGTAATAGTCCTCAATGTTGTCAGAGACGAACGATCCGGCCAGTGTGCCGGTGGCTTCGTAGCTGTCGGCGCCGAGCCATTCGCGGTAACCGCGTTCGGCCTCTCCGGAGTAGATGGCCGGCAGCGGCGAGGGGATCCAGCCCGACTCCAGCGTGTTTGACGGGTAGGCCCGCGCACCGACCGGCAGCAGACCGAACTCGACACCCGCCTCGACGATGGCATCTCGGATCGCGTCGTGGTCCTCGTAGGGTCCCCAGATCTCGAGGCCGGGGGCACCGGCCATGCCGTGGCGCAGGGTGCGGACCTGCTTGCCTGCAATGGTCATGGTCGACATGTTGAAGAATTTCAGCTTCTCCAGCTCGCCGCCGTTGAGCTTTTCGATGATCGCCCAAGCATTGGGGCCCTGGATCTGGAAGCGGTAGTAGCGGCGGCTGACGGCATGACCGTATGGCCGTGATGGGGACCTGCGGTCGACCTCGATGTCGAGGTTCGAATAGCCGCCGGTCTCACCATGGTAGAGCAGCCAGTTCGACGCAGGTGAGCGTCCCACGTACACGTACTCGTCTTCGGCCTCGTGGAAGAGGATGCCGTCGCCGATGACGTGGCCGGATTCGGTGGTGGGCACGTACTGCTTGGCCTTGTTCACGGCGAACTTGGCGACCGAGTTGATCGCGGTGTCGGAGATCAGCTTGATGGCATCGGGGCCCTTGAGGAACACGTTGTCCATATGGTGCGACTGATCGTAGAGGACGGCGGTCTCACGCCATGCCTTCTGTTCCTTGATCCAGTTGGTGAAGTCAGCGGGGACGACCGGATAGATGTACGAGCCGATCTGCGAATTGCGCAGATGGTCGACGGCATTGGTCGAATCGAGGATCTGCTGGAGATTGTCGGTCATGGTCGATGAACCTCTCTGTTCTTATCTCTGTGTGTGCCTGGTGTTCAGGCCTGTGCGGTGAAGTCTTGGACCCATTCGGCTGTGGCTGCGAGTCCGCCGAAGGTGTAGAAGTGGGCCTTGACCCCTGACGACGCCGAGGTGATGGATTCGTAAGAGGTCATATCCTTGAGGAATCGCTCCGGTCCGGCAGTGCCGATCAGATTCGTCAGGGAGAACCCGTACTTCTTCGCGATACCCGCACTGGTGCCCACACCGAAGCGGCGGGCATAGCCCAGGAGTCGCTTGATGCCTGCGGGACCGGGGGTGCCGATGCGAAGGTCAGCCTCGATGCCGTGGCTGCGCACTTCATGGACCCACGCCACGACCGCCTCGGCATCGAAAGCGAACTGGGTGAGGACGACTTGGCCAAGCCCCTGTTCTGCCAGGGAAGTGCACTTGGCCTCCATGTGTTCCCAAAGTGCCTCAGTGTTGATGTCCGGGTGGCCCTCGGGGTAACCCGCGATTCCCACCTCAGTCACTCCGTAGCTCTGCAGGATGCCGGTGCGAATGACCGAGAGCGAATCGGAATAGGGGCCCTCGGGGGTCGCCGGGTCTCCCCCGACGACGAAGACATGCTCGCTGGCTCCGGCCTGCTGCAGAGCCTCGAGGAACTCACACAGCTCAGTCTCTGACTTCAGCCTGCGGGCCGAGATATGAGGAACGGGAACGAACCCGAGGTCGAGGACTTCTTTGGCAGCCTCGACACGCATCTGCAGATTCTCGTTGCCGAGGAACGTGACATTCACGCGCGTTCCCTGCGGAATCGCATGAGCAGCCTGCTGCAGGCTGGGAACGTCTTTGCCGGTCATCTCCAAGGAGAAGTCGTCCAGCACCTTGGTAGTGGTCGTTGCCTCCACGTGGTGAGTCCTTTCGTGAACACTGCGGTGGGTTCTTGAAATCACTATACGCATAGGTATTTACCTATGTCCATAGGTAAATGGTCTCCCATAGGCAACCCGTCTCCCGCTGCTGACTCCTCGACTGGTCACACTTGGGTGCAATGGGCACACTCAGCAAAGCACAGGCATTGCCCGAGCCTGAAGCCACTGATAATGTGCTGAGCGTCACGCTTTCCCTATCATCATAGGTATCTCGCAATGATGCGGGTGCTTATCTCACCTCAGAATCGGAGTATGCGGTGGACCTGCGCGAACGACTCAACACCTCTCGAATGTCGGCCTATCAATGGCTGATCGTCGGCATCTGCACCTTCCTCAACGCTCTGGACGGCTATGACGTCCTTGCCATCTCCTTCTCCTCGAACCAGGTCAGCGAGGAGTTCTCCCTCTCGGGGACGGCGCTCGGACTGGTGATGAGTGCGGCGCTGCTCGGCATGGCGATCGGCGCCCTGGTCCTGGGCCCGGTTGCGGACCGGATCGGGCGACGGAACATGACGATTGTGGCTCTCATCGTCAATATCTGCGGTCTCTTCCTCTCCGCCACCGCCACCTCGGCGGCTCAGCTGGGTATCTGGCGCGTCGTCACGGGACTGGGTGTCGGCGGCATTCTGGTGGGCACGAATGTCATCTGCGCGGAGTACGCCTCCCGCAAGCGCCGCGGCCTGGTCATCAGCATCTACACCGCCGGCTACGGCATCGGTGCAGCACTCGGCGGATCGGTGATGGTCTCGCTCATCGCCACCTCAGGCTGGCGCTCGGTCTTCGTCCTCGGCGGATGCCTCGCCACGGTGTCCCTCCTTCTCGTCCTGCTGCTGGTCCCCGAGTCGCCGTCCTATCTCTACACCCGGAAACCGGCGAACGCGCAGAAGAAGCTCGACGACATTGCCCGGAAGCTGGGCTTCACCGACACGGTCGATCTCTCTGCCACGACCATCGCCGAGGAGAACGCCACGAGCGACTCAGGTGTCCTGGCTCTGTTCAACCGTCGCAACCGCCGGGTCACATTCGTCGTCTGGGCTACGTTCTTCATCGTGATGTTCGGCTTCTACTTCGTCAACTCTTGGACCCCGCGCCTCATGCACGAAACCGGGCTCACCGACACCCTGTCAATGATCGTCACAGTCGGACTGACCTTGGGCGGGGCCATCGGCTCTGTCGTCTTCGGTCTGTTCACCTCCCGCTGGTCGACCCGGTCGGTGCTGACATGCTTCTCAGTGCTGGCCGCGATTCTGATGGCGGTGTTCATCTTCACCGCGCAGTGGATCGTTCTGGTCGTCATCGTCGGCGTCCTGGTCGGCATGTTCAGCAACGGCTGCATTGCCGGCCTCTACGTTCTCACCCCGCAGTCCTACTCGTCTTCACTGCGTTCGACCGGTGTGGGTTGGGGAATCGGGATCGGTCGCTTCGGCGCGATCATCGCCCCGACGGCCACCGGTGCGATGCTCGACGGCGGATGGACTCCGCAGGCGATCTATGTCTTCGTCGGCGTGGTGCTTCTGCTGGCTGCAGTCGTGCTTCTGGGCATGCGCGGAGTCGACGTTGAGGCCAACCGTCGCCCGGACGTCAGAGAACCTGCAGGAGTGTGATGGTCAGGTCATAGACCAGATGCCTGTGGCGCTGGTTGGTGCCAGCGGAGTGGCAGGCGTCAGTGGACCTGGAAGATGTCGATTCGCACGCCGGTGGGGCTGCGTACTCCGGAGCCGATGAACAGGACGTCGCTGAGCCAGGCATATGGGCCGGACTGGTCGGCGCTCAATCGCGGTACGCAGCGGAAATAGATTCGCTCGGGATCAATCTGTTCGCCGTTCATCAGCTTGTTCAGATCACTGCTGCTGCCGGTGCGCAATGCTCGATTCTCGACGAGGATGTGGTGCCCGTCGTCGGTTTTCAATACGTAGTCGGCGGCCAAGTAGGACACGGTCTCGCTCGGGTATTGCTGGAAGTCGGCACCGGCGTCGAGCACCTCTCCGTTGAAGCCCGCGCCCGAGACCTTTCCACCGCGGATCGGGACGACCTTGCGCAGCCCGTCGACCGTGGTTCCGATGGTGATCGGTGCGTCCACATCAACGTCGATGGTGGCCAAGTAGGACAATTCCGGTGGGCTGATCCCGCTTGCGATTCCGGTGCTTTGAGGACCTGGTGCTTGTGGCAATGTCCTGCTTCCTTTCTGTGGTCACCGCCGAGGCTGCCCTTTAGCGATCGGGGTCGTGTCGTCCGCGCTCAACGTCGGTCGAATCGCTGTCCGGAAGGGTTGCTCGACAGCAACGAGAGGACGAAGAGAATGAGCGAACCGAAGAAGGGCACGATGCCGATGAGTATGACCCATCCGCTCAGACTCACGTCGTGGAGTCTGCGCACGCCGAGACCGATGTTGGGAAGGATGGTCGAAAGGAAATACAGGAACAGCAGTGAGCTGATCAGTCCCGCACCGAACGTGGTTTCGTCGCTGACGTCGCCGTAGGCGTTCGTTCCAGCGGTTGCGACTTGGATCACACCGGCGAGGGCTCCGCCGACACCGTAGATGATAAGACTGAGCAGCGCGATCCACCAGTACTCACTGCGACTGGCTCGCCCTGAGAAGACAGCGTACTTGCGGAAGTAGCGCCCCACTGCGGCACCCGGCGCTGCCCCCAGAATCGGCGCGTCGGTGTTGCCCGTGGTCGCCCTGCCAGTGTTCTCATCCTGCGTGCTCGGGCTATTCGTGAGCATGGGGTCGTGGGTCATGCAATCAGACTACTCGGACACGATTAGTGTGATCTGCAGTGGACTGACGCGGCCAACCCGACTTCCCTGCCCTCCCCGAAAGTACGTTGTTCATCTCAATCATGAACTGATCAGTCGTGTCCCGGTGAAACACCAGCCGGAATGGTTCGTCTTCCCCTTCGTCGACCATTTCTGAAAAGTGTATGTCGATCCCTGCAGACCTCCATTCTGCTGTAGGGGGCGACAGCAGAAGGTCGGCGTTCCCCGGCATTCTGCCTGTCCGGTCCGACGTCTCACGGTAGGGGCTCTCTCAGTTCTTGGAATGAAGTCACCTGCCAGTTGTGCACCCCACCCGTCTCCCGGAGATCAATGAGGTCTTCGGGAGACGGGTGAGCAGTTGAGAGATCGGACTTTGTGCTGCACTACAGGAGACTTCACACTGCAGTTCGCTGATTTCCTTTGATTTTCTGAACGCCTCCAATCGCAGGTTCTGTCTGAGAGGCCCCTCCCTCTGAGTAGGAACGGCTCATGAATACTGCGACTGCGCCGAGAAGCGCAATCAACGCCCAAGCTGCAGCGATCAGATACGGGCCGGCGCCAGGAACGAGGATGAGCGCCGAGGCGACCATCGGAGAGAGGCCGGCGCCCAATGCAGCAGCCAGTTGGTATCCGACGGACGCACCTGAGTATCTGACCTGTGGTGGAAATAGCTCCGAGACGTAGGCTGCGATCGGTCCGTAGCACAAGCCCTGAACGAGGCCATTTCCAAGGATGATCGCGATCGCGTACTGGTGGACTTCCCCGCTGACGATGAGCAGCACGACCGGCAGTGCTAACGCGGCCGCCACAATATGCGCCCCGATCAGGGTCAGCTTGCGACCGATTCGATCACTGAGCCGAGCGACCAGAAAGGTGACGATCAGAGTGGTCAACGCTCCGAGCGCCTTCCAATTGAGGACCTCTGACTTGTCCTCACCAGCCGCCACTGCGACCGAAACGCCCCAGACTGTAGTCAGTCCCTGCGTGACATAGATGGTCATCGTAGCCATCAGTGCGACGAGTACTTGTCGCTTGTAGCTGGCAAAGACTGTAAGCAACGGGACCTTCCGCTCGTCGCTTTCCGACTCGAGTCGCTGAAACGCTGGAGTCTCACTCACTTTGAGACGAATCACGAGACCGACAACGATGAGCACAGCAGACAAGAGGAACGGCAGTCGCCAACCCCAAGTCGCGAATCCATCTCCTGTCAACGTAGCTGTCAGAGAAAGGACGAGGGTCGCCAGGATGGCACCTGCCGGACCACCGGCATTGGCGAATGCCGCGGCCAGACCTCGGCGATTCTTCGGTGCATGCTCCAACGCCATAAGGGCCGCTCCTCCCCATTCTCCGCCGACCGCGACTCCTTGGACGATCCGAAGGATGAAAAGGGATATCGGTGCGATCATTCCGATCGATTCGGTCGGTGGCATGAGCCCGATAACGACTGTGACCACCCCCATCATCACCATTGATACGATGAGTGCTTTCTTGCGACCCACACGGTCGCCGAAGTGCCCAAAGATTATGCCTCCGAGCGGTCGGGCCAGATAGCCTGCCGCAAGAGTACTGAAGGAAGCAAAGAGCGAGAGCCCTGGACCCAATCCGGCAAAGAAGAGCTGTGCGAAGACTATCGACGACGCTGTGGCGTAGAGAATGAAATCGTAGAACTCGATTGCAGACCCAACGAAACTCGATGCCAGGATTCGTCGCATCTCTGGAGTCTTAAGCGAAGTCTGCAGACCTTCGGAATCGACAACGTCATTGTTGTTCGTCATTGTGCGTTCAGCTCCTGAGTGTCGCGCGTGTTGGTGTTGAAATAGACAAAGAGTCGAGGTCCTCCGGGACGAGGAACGTCCCAGGGAACTGTTCGCTCCCTCGAGACCAGACGGACTCGTCCGCAGAACCGGGTACCAGGTGGTGCAGTGCCAAAGTTCGCGCTCCGGCTTCGTCTGCGATCCGGATCGCACCATCGACTGAAGTATGTGACTTGTAGTGGTGGTCGCGCGACGCTATTCCTTCGTCATCGGTGCGGTGGCTGTATTTGTCTTCCACCCAGCTGAAGTCAATAGCTTCGTGCAGAAGCAGATCGGTCTCTCGAGCCAAACGCACCATGTTTGCCGTTTCACAGGTGTCACCCGAAACGGTCACTGAACCGTATTCGCTGTCGAAGCGGAACGCGAAGGCCGGCGCAATGGGCGGGTGCTCAACCAGGATTGCCGAGACGGTCACCAGGTCATCTGTGAAGATGACGAAAGGTTCCATATCGGGCGTCGGATGATCATTCGGGTGATAACCGGAATCCTCGGGTATCTCAATTTCGCGTGGGTCGAATAGCAGCTCTGGCGACGGTCGAAGAGAATCGAGGACCCGATCATTGATATCGGTGGCAAAGGCCTCAACGATGCTCTTGAACATGCTGGCGACTCCAGGAGTCGGATTAGTAGGAGCAACTGGTTTGGGCGTGGACTTCGCTCGCGTGGAGATTGGAGGGAGCGCTCCGCGCTGCCCCGGCCCGACGAGCGGGACAGGAGTGTCGACTCGTTGCTGAAGTTCGTGCATTCCGAATACGACGAGAGAGGGCAGGTCGATTGTATGGTCCGAATGCAAGTGGGTGATGAACACTCCGCCTAGATCTCCGAGATCCAATCCAGCTTGCCGGACCCTACGCCCGACTCCATGTCCGGCGTCAATGAGATAGAACCGGTCTCCAACGACAACCGCGGTGGAGATGCCAGCGCGGTCTTTGAGATCACCCTTCCACCATCGCGGTCCCCCCGCGGTACCCAGGGTGATGACTTTCATTGTGGAACTGTTCATTGTGAGAATGCCTCGTGCTTCATTGCATAGATGAGTTGACTCCGTTCAGTCTTCCGCGACAAGATCAAAAAGAAAATCAAATTATTGTCACCAAGAACATAGGTAAAACCGATGAAGGATATTACCCTCCGACAAATCGAGTACTTTCTCGCCATCCTTGACCAAGGTTCCCTCAGCGCTGCGGCCGCCGCATCCAACGTGTCTCAGGCGACAATGTCGGCAGCACTCAGCCAACTGGAGAAGCAGTTGGACGTAACACTTGTTGCCCGCGGGCCAGCGAGACGTGCCCGACCGACAAGCGCCGGCAGGGAGTTCGGAATTCGCGCCAAGTCGATTCTGGCCACAGTCACTGAAGCTGTAGATTCGGTAAGCGAAGACTCTGCCGTCCTGCATGGGCCATTGCGCATCGGCTGCATCCCGACTGCGGCTCCGCGGATGCTTCCTGGAACTGCCTCAAATTTCGGCCGCCGATTTCCCAAGATTGATGTCAGCTTCGTCGAAGCCCACCCGACCACCATTCAGCAGATGATCCTTAGGGGTGAGATAGATCTGGCTGTGATGTATCGCAAGCAGGTTCAGATCGAGGGACTCCAAAAGCACCCATTGTCCGAGGTACAGCTACACGCAGTAGTTGCAGCGGATCATCCTTTGGCGGATCGCAGCGGAGTCGAAATCGCCGAACTCATCGACGACCCGCTAATTCTCCTCGACTCGCCACCAACCGCAGATCTACTCATCGGGCAGATCAGAGGCTTGGGGCACGAGCCGAAGGTCAGATGGCTCCTGCCGAACGCGGAAACAATTCGGTCAATGGTGGCTTGGGGCCTCGGGTTCTCACTGGCCAATGCTGTCCCCCACCCAGAGATCCGGTCGTTTCAGGGCATGCGCGTGAGATATTTGCCTGTGACGAACCCTGAATTCTCGAACACGATTGTGGCAGTGACGATGGCCGAGGCGCGAGTGTCGAAGAAGGTGGCCACCGCGCTGGACGTGCTCAGCCAAGTCGCTGAGGATACCGATCCTTCACGATGGACGGCATGAGGGGAACAGAACTCAGCCATTTCAAACAGCGAGTCCCAACCACACAACACAGTGCACTGCCCCGACAAACCGATGTCTCGATCTGTCGGGGCAGTGCACTGATCATTTCGTTCTGCCCTCCGGACGGCCCCGTCTCCCGGACCGACCCGGTCAGTAATGTCCCGGCGGGTCACTGGCGGGGAATGATTCGTCTTCCCATTCATCGACCATCTTGTCTTCGTGGTCGTGACGGATCTGCGCGGATTCTGACCTTTCAGCGGAACCGTCGGTCGCCTCGGCGGGGGAGGTTGAGGACTCGTCCTGCCCGTTCTCCGGCTGGTGGTTCTCCGACATGGCTGCACCTCCCCTCGGAATTCAGTGCTTGAAGCTGATATCACCATCATGCGCGCTCAATCACCTTTGCGATACTGCAAGACCATGATTTACATGATCCGTTGAGGTCACATTCCCCACGATGACGGCGCGGACTGCATCAGTCTCCCGCTGTCTCGGCGCTCCCGGAGTACCATGAGGGCCACGTACGATCTGACCAAAGCGAGGTGTTGAGACATGAATAATGATCAAGATCAGCAGAACAAGATCGAGAAGATCAACGAGAAGCTCGAAGAGGTGGCTTCGAAGGCCGTCGGTCCGAACGTCTCCTACGGATCCACTCCTGGATATGTCGAAGAGAATCGTGAAGACGAGGCCCAGGCTGCCGCCGAACAGGAAGGCGTGAAGCTCTACCGCAACCCGGACGGCTCGCACGAAGCGGTCGACGAGTCGAAGATCGATCCGGAAGCGGACTCCCACGACTCAAACGGCTGACACTCACACGAACCAAGCACGAAGCCCGGCACCTGTTCGTCCAGGTGCCGGGCTTCACCTCTTAGGAACCAGCCGGAGTGAAGTCCGTGCTGCCAGCGAACTCCGGCCGCGGCTTCGATGCGGCGAACGGTGCGACACACGTGTTCTCCACCGAGTTGTAGACGATGAAGATGTTCGACCTCGAATACGGCGTGACGTTGCCGTTCGAGGCGTGCATGCAGTTGGAGTCGAACATCACCGCACCACCGGCAGGTCCCTCAAGAACATCGATGCCGTAGTCATCGGCGAAGTCAGTCAGCGTCTGCGGATCGGGAGTGCCTGCACCCTGCATGACCAGTGACTTCTTGTAATTGTCCTCCGGGGTGCCGCCGACACAGCTGATGTAGCGCTGGTGCGAACCGGGCATGATCATCAGCGGCCCGTTGAACGAGTAGTTGTCAGTCAGCGACAATGACAGGCTCACTGCACGTGGCTCGGGCATGCCGTCCTCAGCGTGCCAGGTTTCGAAGTCGGAGTGCCAGGAGAACTCCTTGCCGACGAACCCGGGCTTGTAGTTGATGCGGCTCTGGTGGATGTAGACCTCGGAACCCAGCAGCTGCTCCGCGCGGGCGATGACCCGGGGATCATTGGCGATCTTGCGAAAGATCTCATTGCTGCGGTGGATGTCGAAGATCGATCTGACTTCGTTGGACTTCGCCTCGACGATAGTGGCGTCATCGTCCTTGACCTTCGGGTCGTTGGCGAGGCGGTGCAGCTCGGCCCGGAACGCCTCGAGTTCTTCAGGGGTGATGAGCTCGTCGATCGTGAGATAGCCCTTATCGTCGTAGTGCTGCAGCGACTTCGCATCGAGGGGGCCCTGCTCGGCCGAGCCGAAGATGATCGGACCTCTGCGGTCAAGGACTTCAGTGGTCTCCCCGGTGCGAGTGGGGTAGAGATCCGTGGTTGTCGACGGTGAGAGTACTGTCATCGTGCTTCCTTCCTCGGATAGTGCGGAAGCCTCGTCGCTCCGGAACTGATTCTGAGGGGAACGACAGGACCATTCCGCTTGTTCCGCCACCGTAACAAGGGGATGCTCTCGGTGAAAATCGGAGCAGCTTCACCTCTTCACAGGCACCTGTCGTCCAGGCTCGTGAACGTCGACGGGCCGCTTTCCACGAGGTCGAACCAGGGTCCGGTCTGCGGCAGTTCGTGTACGAAGAAGTATCGGGCGGCAGCGATCTTGCCACTCAGCAGCCTCGAGTCACCACGCGAGTGCGCGGCGGCCTCGGCGGCCATGCCCTGTTGCAGCCAGATCCAGGCGATGACCGTGTGCCCGACCGCTTCGAGGTAGGTCCACGCATTCTCCAGCGCATGAACGGGATCACCGGACTTCCACACGGCGGCGGTAGCGGTCTCGATGCGGTCGATGGCTTCCCCCAACGCGGCGGATTCGGCCTTCCACGAGGCCGAAGCGCCCGCCTCGGCGAGGATGGATCTCATCTCCGTCAGAAGCACTGTGAGCCCTTCTCCCCCACGCATGATGACTTTACGGCCCAGGAGATCCTTGGCCTGGATGCCGTGCGTGCCTTCGTGGATCGGGTTGAGTCGATTGTCGCGGAAGAGCTGCTCGACGGCGTGGTCGCGGGTATAGCCGGCCCCGCCGAGGACCTGAATCGCGTGGTCATTGGCTTTCAGACCCCACACGCTTGGCCAGGTCTTCACGATCGGGGTGAGCACGTCGAGGAGGAGGGCTGCGCGTGCGCGGTCGGCCTCGGTGTCTGCGGTATCGGATTCGTCGAGGAGCATGGCAGCGTAGAGGATGAGGCCGAGGCCTCCTTCGACGTAGCTCTTCGAGGACAGGAGCATGCGGCGGACATCGGCGTGTTCGATGATCGGCACCTGCGGGGAATCTTTGCCGCGACCATCGTCTGAGCGACCCTGGCGACGGTCACGGGCGTAGCGCAGTGCGTCGAGGTAACCGTGGTAGCCGAGTGCGACGGCTCCGGCGCCGACGCCGATGCGCGCCGAGTTCATCATGTGGAACATGTAGGACAGGCCCTTGCCGCGCTCCCCGACGAGGTAGCCGATAGCACCGGATGAACCGTGTGGTGTGTGCGTGCCCTCCCCGAAGTTGAGCAGCGTGTTCGTGGTCCCGCGCCAGCCCATCTTGTGGTTGAGGCCTGAGAGCACGACGTCATTGCGCTGCCCGAGGCTGCCGTCGTCGTTGACGAGGTGCTTGGGGACGATGAAGAGGCTGAGCCCCTTGGTTCCAGGCCCGTCGCCGTCGGCCCGGGCGAGGACGAGGTGAACGATGTTCTCGGACAGTTCGTGGTCGCCGCCGGAGATCCACATCTTCGTCCCGTGCACCCGGTAGCTGGCTTCGGTGCCATCTGGGTCGGGAACGGCTCGTGTGGTGACGTCGCCGAGTGAGGAGCCGATTTCGGGCTCGGACAGGCACATGGTGCCGAAGAACCGGCCCTCGATCTCGGGGAAGACGAAGGTCTCAATCTGCTCCTGTGTCCCGTATTCGAGCAGCAGGCTCGCATTGGCCATGGTCAGCATCGGGTAGCTCGATGTCGCGATATTGGCCGATTGGAACCAGGTGAAGCAGGCCGTGGCCACGGTCTGGGGCAGCTGGATGCCACCGACCTTCTCGTCCATGGTCGCCGAGAGCAAGCCGACGTCGGCGAATCGGTCCAGTGCGGTCTTGATCTCGGGGATGAGGGTGACGCTCTCACCGTCGAAGGTCGGTTCGTTGAGATCGGACTTCCTCGCATGCGGTGCGAAGTGCTCCTTTGCCAGTTCCTCACTGGCAGCCAGTACCGAGTCGAAGGTTTCACGGGAGTGCCCGGCAAATCGTTCACGCTCACAGAGCTCGTCGACGCGCAGCCAGTCGTAGAGGAGGAACTCGATGTCTGCTGACGACAGCAGGGAGTCGGTGGAGGCAGGTGGGACAGCATTGTCCAGGTTCTGATCATTCACGAAACTCAGTCTAAACTAATTGATCGTTAAGCAGAGAGAAATTCGATCGCCACTCTCATAGTGGAGGATGCCTCAACCTGCATCCGCTCAATCCCTTAGGCTTTCCAGAACAGTTCATCTTGCTCTCAGAACACCCCGATATTCCCGGAAAGGTCGTCGAGTCATGGCATCCGCTTCAGGCACTCCAACTGCCGAGACAACACCCAAGACTTCGTCGAAATTCGGGCAGGTCCTACGCAACTATCGGTTCCCGCTATTCATCCTCACCGGCGTCGTCATCGGAGCGATCATCGGGCTGATCTTCGGCGAGAAGGCCACGGTCATCAAACCCTTCGGCACCTTGTTCATCAACATGATGTTCACCCTCGTCGTGCCGCTGGTCTTCTTCTCCATCTCCTCGTCGGTGGCGGGCATGTCCTCTGCCACGAGGCTGGGCAAGATCCTGGGCAGCATGCTCGGCATCTTCGCCGTCACCGGCGTCATCGCCTCCATCGTGATGATCGCCGCCCTGTGGATCACCAAGGCCACCGAGGGAGTCCAGGTCGAGATGAACCAACCCCAGGACGTGGAAGAGGTCGGGTCGATCGGCGATGAGCTCGTGTCGACCTTCGTCGTCGATGACTTCTCGAAGATCCTCTCCGCCGAGCACATGCTGGCCCTCATCGTCTTCGCCGTCATCGTCGGCATCGCCACGTCCAAGATCGGTCCGGCAGGCAAACCGTTCGCTCAGTTTCTCCATTCCGGCTCCGAGGTCTTCCTCAAATTCACCTCGATCATCATGTACTACGCCCCGGTCGGCCTGGGTGCCTACTTCGCGGCCCTCATCGGTGAGCTCGGGGCACAGCTGGTCGGCGATTACGTCCGCGCTTTCCTCGTCTACTACCCAGTGGCGATCGGCTACTTCATTCTCGCCTTCACGCTCTATGCATTCCTCGCAGGCGGCCGACGCGGCGTCACCGCGTTCTGGTCGAACATCATCGAACCGACGGCGATCTCTTTGGGCACCTCCTCCTCTGTGGCGGCGATCCCGGCCAATCTGCGAGCCGGAAAACGCATCGGCGTGCCTCGCGATATCCGGGAGACGATCGTTCCGATCGGGGCGACGATCCACATGGAGGGCTCGAGCCTGTCCGCGATCCTCAAGATCGCCTTCCTCTTCGCTGTCTTCGGCCGCGACTTCTTCACCCCCGGCAACATCCTCATCGGCATCGCCGTGGCACTGCTGGCCGGCATGGTCATGGCAGGTATCCCCTCGGGCGGATTCATCGGCGAGCTGATGATCATCACCCTCTACGGCTTCCCCGCCGCGGCCCTGCCCATCATCCAGATCATCGGCACCGTCATCGATCCCCCGGCCACCACCGTCAACGCGGTCGGCGACCAGGCCAGTTCAATGATGGTCGCCCGCGTGCTCGACGGGAAGGACTGGATGGACAGGGCGGATGATTCGGAGATCTTCCCCGCCGAGGTGGCCTCCCCAAGAATTCTTGATCACGATCCTATTTCGACATCTTGCCTAAAAGGTTCCTTGTCGGTGCCCTCATGCGGCTTTTCCACAAGGTTTCATGCGAATATCTCAAAGTTGCGACTCCATCGCAACGTGAAGTTCGCAGAACTGCAACAGTCACTGAGAGTTTTCTCAGGGACCGTTGTTCGTCGCTCACCTGCAATGACGATAATCAGCGGGATCGATGACATATCACTGACGGCCACGCGCACTGACCGTCACAGCAGGAGGCAAGGACGCTATGAACACCACCTTTCGCAATCGAGCAGCAGCACTGTCAGTCGCCGCGATCGCCGGCTTTGCGGGAGTTGCGCTCACCGGCGGATCCGCGCTGGCTGCAACGAACTCCACAGCAGATTCCGGGTCCGGCGCCGAAGTCAATGTTGCCAGCGATGCGCACAGCGATGGCCACCCGAGGAATGCGTCCGGCTACGCGGATGCGCTCGTGAAGGCGTGGGGTGTCGGCTCCGACGAGGAAGTCAATGAATACGCCACACCCGGCGTCGTCGAAGCCTTGTCAGAGCATGGTGACGAGCATGCGGCTTCGTGGGATCGCATTGCCGCTGACGGAGCCGCCGAATCGTCCTCCGTGGTCTACAAGAACAAGGTCACCGGAGAACTTCTGACCTTCGGCGTCGACAATGAAGCCGCGACACATGGCCTGCACCCGGCGGTTCACCACGTTCAGTTCAAGGACCGCACCCAGCCGTCTCACTGAACCAGCCGAAAGCGGGTGGCAAGTACACTCGGGAACCATGGTTGACCTGAACACATTGCCCCGCCGCCGGTACACCAACGGACCCACCGCGCTTGAACATCTCGAGCGCCTGAGCACGCAGTTGGGCGGGCCGCAGATCTGGATCAAACGTGATGACCAGCTGGGTCTGACCCAAGGTGGGAACAAGACTCGTAAGCTCGAGTTCCTCATCGCCGATGCTCTGGCACAAGGGGCTGACACCCTCGTCACCGCGGGCGGGGTGCAGTCCAATCACTGTCGACTCACGCTCTCGGCAGCCAGGCGTGAGGGGCTCGAATGTCACCTGGTCCTCGAAGAGGATCTCGGCTCCGACGGCGCTCCGATCCCAGCAGATGCCGGTGGCAATCCACCGGAGCACACGGGCAATTTTCTGCTCTTCGACCTCCTCGGCGCGGATTCGACCGAGGTTCACCCCAATGGCAGCGACCTCATTGCTCGTGCCACCGAGCTGGCCGGCGAGCTCGAGGCTCAGGGGCGCAATCCCTATGTCATCCCGGTCGGCGGCTCGAACGTCATCGGTGCCCTGGGCTATGTCGATTGTGCACAGGAGCTGCTTGCCCAGTTCGCCGAGGTGGGCCTGGACGTATCGTCGATCGTGGCCCCGAGCGGATCTGCTGGAATGCAGGCCGGACTCGTCGCAGGCCTGCACGCCGCAGGCAGTCTGATTCCCGTGGTCGGTATCAATGTCAGTCGCACGCAGGAGGACCAAGAGCCGAAGATCGTGAACCTCGTCGACGAGGTGGCCTCGTTCCTTCACCTCCCATTAGTCCCCCGCGATCGCAGTCTCGGCCTGGGCGACTACTTCGGCACCGGGTATGCGCTGCCGACGCCGGAGATGGTCGAAGCCGTGCGGCTCTTTGCTCAGACCCAAGGCATCCTGCTTGATCCGGTCTATACAGGGAAAGCCGCGGCCGGCCTCATCGACCTGGTCCGCCAGGGGCGGTTCGAGTCCGATGACAACGTGGTCTTCATTCATTCGGGTGGAGTGCCCGGACTCTATGCTCGCGCCGGAGCATTCGCATAGTCTGGATCCGATGACGAACGTCTTCTCAATTGATCTATTTGCGTGACTCACCTACCTGGAGGAAAACACCATGACAGTCTCGACCGCTGATCTCTGGGACGAACGAGGACCAGAACTGGATTCGATAGCCCTGAACTTCGGTGATTTCGGCGCCAAGGACTCGTTCTCCGGTCCGGCTCGAACCGTGCGATGCTATCAGGACAATGCACTGGCAAAGTCGACACTGTCCCAACCCGGCGACGGTGCCGTGCTCGTCATCGACGGCGGCGGTTCGATCGCGACCGCACTCATGGGTGACATGATCGCCGAGCTCGCCGTGAGCAACGGCTGGGCAGGCGTCGTCATCAACGGAGCCGTCCGTGATCGAGTGGCGCTGTCGTCCATGGGCTTGGGAATCAAAGCCCTGGCCAGCAACCCTCGCAAGAGTTCCAAGACCGGTGAGGGAGAGCTCGATGTGACTGTCGAGATCGGTGGAGCCACAATTCGCCCCGGCGCAATGGTGTTCGCCGATCCTGACGGGGTCGTCGTCGAAAAATAGCCGCCCGCTCACCTTGGAGAGACCCCAGCCGCATACAGAACCATCCGCGTCTCGGCGTTCTCATCGCCCAGGCCGTCATCGCCTCACTGACCTGCGGGCCGAGCGGGGTCAGACACGCGTGCTGTGTCTCAGCGATGCACTGAGTCGAAGTCCTGGTCAGCCGAGTCCCACACCGTATCCGCTTCGACGGCCTCGCCGCTTTCGGTCAGGTCCTTCACCGTGTCGGTGCTGAACATGTATGACCAGGTGCCTTCATCGGTAGTGCCGGTGACCATGAGCATGTCATAGTCGAACTCGGCGTTTCCTGCGCCTTGAACCGCGTCGGCGGTGGCCTTCTTATCGGTGTTCGGCTGTCCGGATGAGGGGAACTCGACGTGCAGGCGGTCGACGTCGCTTGCATGGTCGAAGTCCGGGTTGCTCTCGGACTCACGGTGCACGTTAACCTCATCGATGCTGCTGCGAAGGAAGTCACCGAGCACTTCGGTGCTATCGAAGTCGCTGGTGGGCACCTCGGCGCTCTGTCCGGGCTCGATATCATTCGAGTCGGCCTCTTTGGCGCTGCAGCCGCCGAGCGCAAGGGCAGAAGCCACGGTCAATGTCGAGACGAGATGAGGAACAGACTTCATGGTTCCACTCTATCGATATCCGGCCAGTTCTCTGCACTCCGGGTGCTCCTGAGGCACTGTCGCCGATTGCTCACTCCGAGCAGAATCCCAAGAGCTTTCACAGCCGCCAGAACTATAATGGAGCTACGACATCTGCGTTGAATCGGGGCGAAACATCATGACCGCAGAAGTGAAGAAGTCACACAAATCCACCAATCCGATCAGCCGTCTGGCAAATCGATTCACAAGTGTGAACATCGGTCAGGGAGAGAAGGTCGGCTACACCGAGGACCACTCAGAGGCCCGTCTCCAGCCCATTGCCATGCACGAGGGAGTGAAGCTCTATCTCAATCCCGATGGCTCACATGAGGCTGTTGACGAGTCGAAGGCAGGCGACACCTTCGGCTGACATCGCTCAGGTGAGATCAGACGAGGACTTCGATGAGTCGTGGCCCCGAATCAGCCAGGCCCGCACGGAAGTCGCGATCAAGGTCTTCGATCGACTCGACTCGTGTCGCTGGTACGCCCATGCCGTGGGAGAGTGAGACCCAGTCGATGGCGGGGTTGCCGATGTCGAGCAGAGATTCAGCTTTGGGCCCGAAATCGGGGACGCCGACGTTGGACATCTCATTGCGCAGAATCTGATATTTCCGATTGGCGAAGATGAGGACGACGATGTCGAGCTGCTCCCGCGCGTAAGTCCACAGAGACTGCGGGTTGTACATTCCCGAACCGTCAGATTCTAAGACGATGACCTTCCGGTCGGGACTCGAGACTGCAGCCCCAGCACCGACGGGAAGTGCCCAGCCGATGGATCCGCCGGTGCCGCCGAGGTAGTCGTGGGGTTGTGACCCGGCCGTCTGTGCGTAGAAGTCCCGGCCCGTAGTGATGGATTCGTCGAGGACGATCGCGTTCTCGGGGATGGCTCTCGATAGCCAGGCAGCGAGCTTACCCACATTGATGGATCCACTGGGCATCGGCGCCGGGGCAAAACCGGCCCTGTGGGCGGATCTGACGAGTTCACTGTCAGCCGAAAGCGCAGCGTCGGCCGGGATCGACCTGCGGTTGCTTGGCCCCACACCGACTGCTTCTCGTAGGGCATCGAGTGCTTCCGAGGAGCGAGCACCGATGGGGCTGAGAGTGAAGAAGGTGGTGCCAGGAGCGGTGAGCACGCTTGGCTTGTCAGGGTAGGCGAAGAAGGCCACAGGCGGTTTAGCATCGACGAGGATGACAGCGTCGAAATCCTTCAGCAGCTCCACCGATGGCTCAACAGGGTACGGAATCTTCGTCACCATCGGCCGACCGGCACCTCGTTCGGTCCGTGCGGCAAAGGTCTCTGCCAGCAGAGTCGCACCGGTCGCTTCGGCAATCTGAGCCGCCGCTTCCAGCTGCGCCGAACGCAGGGCCCGCCCGCCGAGGAGGATGGCCGTGCGTGGGCCGGAAGCGCGCAGTCGGACTGCCGCGGCTTCGATCTCGGGCGGATTGGCTGAGGCAGGGGTGAGCGCGATCGCGTTCGGTGGCTGCGTGTACTCATCGGCACTATTCCACGCAGTGTCGGCAGGGAGGATGAGCGAGCTGATCTGTCCTGAAAGGCTGTAGCCGATGGCATCCGCGGCATCTTTGGCGATGGAGTTCGCCGATGGTGATGTGCGCACCCAGTTGCTGAAGGGCCGCAGTGCGCCTTCGATGTCAGAGGTCAGCGGTGCGTCGAGGCTTCGGTGGTAGCCGGCATGATCGCCGATGATGTTGACCATCGAGACCCGGGCACGCAGAGCATTGTGAAGACTGGAGAGACCGTTGGCGGCACCTGGACCCAAATGCAGCAGGGTGGCCGCGGGCTTGTCGAGCATCCGCGAGTAGCCATCGGCAGCCCCCGTGACGACACCCTCGAAGAGACCGAGCACACCGCGGACATGAGGCTGTCGGTCCAGAGCCGCTACGAAGTGCATCTCCGAGGTGCCAGGGTTGGCGAAGCAGACCTCGATTCCGTTGTGACCCAGCGTCTCCAGCAGGCTCTCGGCGCCATTCATGCCATCATCTCCTTTGAAGTCGGCCACGGAGGACTTCGGCATCCGTGATCAGCAGTTCATTCAGTCCTATCACGCCGTACTGATGTGTCGCTCGAGCGTCTGAATCGGAGTCGACCGAAACAGCGCGGGGAATATTCGCCTTGGGTTCTCAGTTGTGCCCCTGTACACTAATAGTTGAAATCTTAATTACATTTCGCCATCGAGGCTCACTTTAAGGACGATGACATGACTGCCACTGACAATGCCACATCCCCCCATGTGCGTCCGGGCGTGAACGACACCACTCTCAACGTCGACACCGGCATGGACGCCGTCACCCTGCGCGTCGGCGACCTCGAGAACATGTCGACCTACTACTCGAATGCCCTTGCCATGGAGCCCATCGAAGAGGTCTCCCGCGGAAACGAGGTCCACCGGGTGCTCGGCCGCGGCGACACTCCGATGGTCAAGCTCGTCTCGACTCCCAACCTGCCCGGAGTCGACCCGGGCCAAGCCGGCCTCTTCCACACCGCCTTCCTCTACGAGGATCAGGCCTCCTTGGCAGCAACGGTCGCCCACGCGGCACAGAACACGAACTCCCGCTTCGTGGGCTCGAGTGATCATCTCGTCAGCGAGGCCTTCTATTTCACCGACCCCGAGGGCAACGGCATCGAACTCTATGTCGACCGCGATCGCTCGCAGTGGCTGCACACTTCCGACGGGGAAGTCCGCATGGACACGATCTACCTCGACCCCAACGACTTCCTCGCCAAGCATCTCGACGACCAGGTCCTGGCCAATACTTCCACGCAGCCCGGCAAAGTCGGACACGTCCACCTGCAGGTCGGCGACGTGCCCACGGCACGCTCCTTCTACGTGGAGGCACTCGGCTTCGAGCCGAGCTTCTCCTCGATGCCAGGAGTCCTCTTCGCCTCGGCCGGCGGCTACCACCACCACGTTGCGATGAATACCTGGAACAGCCAAGGCGCAGGACCACGTGCAGCCAGCCTGGGCCTCGGCGACGTCGCGATCACCGTTCCCGGACGCGAAGACCTCGATGCACTCGCTGCTCGACTGAGCGCACACAAGCTGCAGTTCGCCGACGACGGTCGCTCGGTGCAGGTCTCTGACCCATGGGGAACTCAGATCACTGTCGCCGCCGACAGCAGCTCCGTCGACGAAGCACTGAGGCGGTAACCTGCCAGAGCGAGGCACGTAACACCATCAACGCACAGGCGCCCGGCGCTGTCCTCTCATATCGGAGGGCAGCGCCGGGTGGGTCATTCTGCACATCCGCCTTGTCAGACCCCCGACGCCGACGCCTCCGGGCGAAGATCCAGCCGGCGCAACAGCTGGGCGTTGAGCGCGACGACGATCGTGGAGATCGACATGAGGATCGCGCCCACGCTCATCGGCAGCACGAAGCCGATGGGCGCCAGAATACCGGCAGCGAGCGGGACTGAGATGAGGTTGTAGCCTGCGGCCCACCACAGGTTCTGCTTCATCTTCCTGAACGTCGCCCGTGAGAGTTCGATGACCGACAACACGGACCGGGGATCATCGGAGGCCAGGATGACTCCGGCCGAGCCGATGGCCACATCTGTTCCTGCTCCAATGGCGATGCCGACATCTGCGGCGGCCAAGGCCGGCGCATCATTGACTCCGTCACCGACCATCGCGACCTTACGGCCCTCTCCGTGCAGCTCGGCGACCTTGGCCGCCTTGTCCGCAGGGTGGACCCCGGCGAAGACGCGGTCGATGCCGAGTTCGGCAGCCACGGCCTGGGCAACCGCCTCGGCGTCGCCGGTGATCATGACCACCTGCGCACCACGTCGGTGCAGCGCATCGACGGCTTCGCGAGATTCAGGTCGGATCTCATCGGCGAATTTGAGTGCGCCGATGACGCTTCCATCAACGATGACGTGGAGGATGATGGCACCTTCCCTGCTCCACTGCGCGGTTATCGGGGCTTCGCCCACACCGTGCTCACTGAGCAGATTCGGCCCGCCCACGGCCACCTCGGCGCCATCGATCTGAGCCTTGACCCCGACCGCCGGAGAGGACAAGAAATTCGCGGCCACCGGGACCTCGAGACCACGATTCCGGGCAGCGCGAACGATCGCACGCGCCAAGGGGTGCTCGCTGTCCGTCTCTGCAGCCGCGGCGAGCGCAAGGATCTCATCCTCGGTGCAGTTCTCGGTCGTGACCTCAACCGCGGTGACTGTCGGTTCACCCTTGGTCAGAGTGCCGGTCTTGTCGAAGAGCACCGAATCGATTGTGCGCATCGTCTCCAGCGCCAGCCTGTCCTTGACGAGGACGCCGCCGCGGGCTGCCCGCTCCGTGGCGATGGACACGACGAGCGGGATAGCCAGGCCCAAAGCGTGGGGACAGGCGATGACGAGGACGGTGATAGTGCGCACGACCGCCGAGTCCGGCATACCTACTAGGGACCACACGCTCGCGGTGACCACGGCGACTCCGAGAGCGAACCAGAACAGCCAAGCCGAAGCCTTGTCGGCGATGCGCTGGGCCCGTGATGTCGAGTTCTGTGCCTCGGAGACCAGCTTCTGGATGCCGGCGAGCGCAGTGTCATCACCGGTGGCCGTGATCTCCAGACGTAGTCCGGAGTCGGTGGCGACGGTGCCCGCCACGACGGTATCGCCTTCCGCGCGGCGAACGGTCGTCGATTCTCCCGTGACCATGGACTCGTCCATGCTGGCCGAGCCGTCAATGACCCGACCGTCGGCGGGGACCGCTGCACCAGGGCGGACGACGACAGTGTCGCCGAGTCTGAGGTCGGCTGGATCGACCATCACTGTTTCGCCGTCGACGATCGTCTCTGCCTCGTCGGGCAGCAGCGCTGCCAAACTGTCCAGCGCCGAGGTGGTCTGTGCCAGGGAACGCATCTCCAGCCAGTGCCCGGCCAGCATGATGACGACAAGCAGTGCCAGCTCCCACCAGAAGTCGAGCTCGGCATCGAGGAGACCAAGTGCAGAACCCCAGGAGGAGAGGAATGCGACGGTGATGGCCAGTGCGATGAGGAGCATCATCCCCGGATTGCGATCCCTCAGCTCGCTGAGACCGCCGGTCAGGAACGGCTTGCCGCCCCAGAAATACATGAGCGTGCCCAGTATCGGTGAGAGCCATCGCAGCCAGCCGAGGATGCCGGTCTCCGGAACCGCATAGCCCACGAGGTGGCCGAACATGGGGCTGAAGGCGATGACCGGGATCGCGATGACGAGCATGATCCAGAACAGCCGCCGGAATTGCGCGACATGGTCGCCATGACCCGCGTGGTCAGTGTGGTCAGTGTGATCGCCTTGACCTGCGTGGCTGGCGTGGCTGCTGTCGTGATTCATGTGATCGGCGTGAGCACCATGACTGATGTGGCCATCATGCCCCGCGTGAACGTTGTGATTCTCATGCTCATGCTGTGTACTCATACCGACACCATATACCCCTCGGGGGTATAAAGGAAGGTGTAAGTCGTCACACAGAAGGCCAACCATGGGGCACCCGCCCTCGCACCTCAAGCTGCGGCACACGTTGCATAGTTGCGCATGTATCGGCAATACTTGCTCATGCTGTTCAACTTCGTGTCAGACTCATCCGCTTCGCTGAGAGTCGACTCGGATCAATCCCGGCTCGCTGACCGAGTCGGCCTCACTGCGGAGGATCTCATGGATCTGCAACTCATCGTGGCGCTCATCGCCGGAATCGCGACGATCGTCGTCATCGTCTTAGCGACCCGCCTCGACGCCTTCATCGCGCTTCTCACGGCAGCGGTCGTCACCGGCATCGTCGCCGGCCAGGACCTGCTCTCGCTCATCGACGCCATCACCACCGGTTTCGGCAACACACTGGCCAGCATCGGCATCGTCATCGGCCTGGGCGTCGGAATCGGCAAGATCCTCGAGGTCTCCGGTGCCGCGGACTCACTGGCCCGTGCCTTCCTGAGCGCTTTCGGCAAGGGCCGCGAGCCTTGGGCCATGGGCACAGTGGGTTCACTCGTGTCCATCCCCGTCTTCTGCGACTCCGGCTACGTCATCATGAACCCGCTGGCCCGCTCGATCGCCCGCGTCAAGCGCGGCGGCTACGTCACCCTCGCTCTCGCCCTGGGCTGCGGCATGACGCTGACCCACCATATGGTCCCACCGACCCCAGGACCGCTTGCCGCGACAGGCATCCTCGGCGCCGACATCGGTGCCGTCATCCTCACCGGCGTCATCTTCACCGTCTTCCTCCTCCCGGTCGTCGTCATCTACGCCCGTTGGATCGGACCAAAGCTCGAACCCGTGCTCAACGCAACGGTCAAGCACGATGTATACGGCTCGGTCACGACCACCTCGGCGGAAGGACATGCCACAGGCGAGACACGCGAAAGCGGCAGCGAGGATGCCGGCCACGGCGGAGTTGCCACCGCGACTGATGACAACGCGGACGCCGCAGGCTCTGGTGACGACGCGGACACCGTCAACAGCGAAACCGGTTCGACGAAGAAGCCCGGAGCCTTCCTCGGATTCCTCCCGCTCATCGTTCCCCTGCTGCTCATCGTCGCCAACACCGTGTCGACGGCCATCGACAAGAGCAATCAGGGTGAACTCTCCGGCGACGCCTACGAGCCTTCGTCCTGGGTCGCCCCGCTGGCGTTCCTCGGCAACCCGGTCATCGCGCTGATGATCGGCCTCGTCCTCGCCGTCTACACCTTGCTGCCCCGCGTGACCTCTCGCAATAAGGTGCAGAACTGGCTGGCCGATGCAGCTGCCTCGGCGGGTCTCATCCTGCTCATCACCGGTGCCGGTGGAGCCTTCGGCATGGTGCTCACCGAGTCGGGCGTCGGTGATGCCCTGGCCGAGGCGATCGCCTCGATCAGCCTGCCGGCCTTCCTCGTGCCCTTCCTCATCGCCTCCCTGGTGCGCATCGCACAGGGATCCGGCACGGTCGCGATGATCACCGCGGCCTCGGTCACCGCCCCACTCATCGCCCCGCTGGGTCTGAGCCCACTGGTCGCGGTCATGGCCTGCACCGCCGGCTCGATGGTCTTCTCCTACTTCAACGATTCCTACTTCTGGGTCGTCACCCGCTTCACCGGCCTCGACGGCATCAACGCCATCAAGGGCTGGTCGGGCATCACCACCGCCGTGTGGGCCGGTTCCATTCCGCTGCTGTTCGTGCTCGACTTGATCGTATGAGCCAGCGCAGCCCTCGTATTCTCATCGTCGCCGACGACCTCACCGGCGGCAACGCCTGCGGTGCTCTCTTCGCCGAGGCGGGTCTGCGGACCATCACCGTGACCGGGACGAGTCGGTCCGAGACGGTCAACCTCGATGACCTCCTCGACGACTACGACGCAGTCGTGCTCAACGCCGACTCCCGGCATCTGCCGCCGGAGAAGGCCGCCGAGCTCACCGAATCGCTGATCGGCATCACCAGCAACATAGACCTCGTTGCCTGCCGCATCGACACAACGCTGCGAGGCAATGTCGGCCCTTCTGCCCAGGCGGCGCTCAACGCTCGCAGAAGGGCAGCCGAAGCGGCCGCTGGACGCGGAGGACAGAAGAAGCGGGTCATGGGTCTCTGCGTTCCTGCGTTTCCCACAGCGGGTCGAACCACCGTCCAGGGCCAACAGCTGCTTGAGGGCCGACTGCTCGAGCACACTGAACTCAAACACGATGTCCGCTCCCCTATGCACACGTCCGATGTCGACGCGATCCTGCGAACCGGCACCGATCTCGATGCTCACCTCATCGAGATCTCGACGGTGCTGTCCGGGCACTGGGCGATTCGGTCCGAGGTCCTCGATGCGATCTCCAATGGGGCTGACATCATCATCGCCGATGCCCTGACTGAGGACCACGTCAGACTTGTCGGATCTGTCGTCGCTTCGGTCACGAGAGAAATTGCAGAAGACACCACCGGGGCGGACAGCTTCGGCGCCCGAGCACGGGCCGGTCTGCACAACGGCGAGATCCTCGACTGGGTGACCGTCGACCCCGGTCCCGGCAGCCTCGCCCTCGCACTGTCCCTGCTGCCGACTCGTCCCGCCGGTGCCATCCTCGGAATCTCGGGATCGGCCACTGAGGTGACACGAGCCCAGCTGGCCAAGCTCGCCGAGGATCCGACGATCGCCTTGATCCGCACCATCCTCGATGAGGAGAACCTCCCCGATGTCGACGCCACGCTCAAACGGGTCGAGGAGGTCACCTCGGCGCGGGCGATCATCATCGCCACCGTACTCGAGCCCGGTGATCTGCTCGATCTCAGCAATGAGCAATCGGAGGTGACGACGAAGCGACTGGCCATGATTGCGGCCGCTGTCATGAGCTCCCTCGTGATCACTGGTCTCTATACGACTGGAGGCGATGTCACGGCCATGGTGATGAGAGCCGTGGGCGCAGTCGGCATGGAGATCGAGAAGGAGATCGTCCCACTGGCCGTGGGCGGTCGCCTCGTCGGAGGAAGCGCAGACGGTCTGCCGATCGTGACGAAAGGCGGACTCATCGGGGACTCGGGTACGGCTGCCAAGTGCCTCGACTACCTCATGGCGACCTCTCGCGTCGGACAAGGATGACATTTCACAGATGAAACCACACAAGGAGACTGACATGACCGCACCCGTACTCGCCATGACCGTGGGCGACCCTGTGGGCATCGGCCCCGAGATCACCGCGACCGTGCTCGCCGAATTCTCCGGCCGCGAGGACCAACACGGTGTCGCAGTAGCCGATCTGGCCGTGATGAAACGCGCCGTCGACGTCCTGGGACTCGACGTGGAACTGAGAACCATCACCGACTGGTCGACACCCGCTCCAGGGCAGGGCGTCATCGACGTCTTCGACATCGGCGTGCTCGGCGATGATCTGCCGGAATGGGGCGTCGTAGATGCTCGCGCAGGTCAGGCCGCAGTGACCGCGATCGAGGTCGCCACAAAGGCCGCGATGAATCGTGAGATCGCCGGCATCGTCACCGGCCCCATCAACAAGGAAGCCGTGTGGAAGTCCGGGTCGAAGCACCTGGGCCACACGGAGATGCTCGGCGAGCTCACCGGCGTGACCAAGCAGGACACGATGTTCGTCGTCGAGAACACGAAGGTCCCCGAACACAAGCTGCAGATCTTCTTCGCCACCCGCCACATGTCGCTGCGCAAGGCCATCGACGCGCTGACGATCGACACCCAGGTCGATTCCATCGAACGAGCCCACCGGGCCCTGCAGCTCTACGGTGTGGCCTCGCCGAGGCTGGCCGTCGCCGCGCTCAATCCGCACGGTGGTGAGAATGGTGCCTTCGGTGACGAGGAGATCGAGATTCTGCGTCCCGCCGTTGAGCGCGTCGTCGACTCCGGTCTCGAGGTGACCGGTCCGATTCCAGCGGACTCGGTCTTCCACCAGGGCTTGTCCGGCCGCTTCGACGGAATCCTCTCCCAGTACCACGACCAGGGTCACATCGCCTCGAAGACCTTCGACTTCGACGGCACGATCTCCGTGACCGTGGGCCTGCCGATCCTGCGCACCTCGGTCGATCACGGCACGGCCTTCGACATCGCTGGTCAGGGCATCGCCGATGCCGGCACCATGCGCTCGGCCTACACTGCAGCGATCGGCTACGCACCGTTCGTCGACGGCATCCGCGCCGAATACCTGCCCAAGTAGGATTTTCACCATGGCGATTCGCACGGGCACACAGAAACGCCGCGAGGACATCCTGTCTCTGCTCAAGACCGGTTCGTGGACAATCTCCCGGCTGGCCGACGAGCTGGAGACCTCAGAGTCGACGATCCGTCGCGACCTGCGCGAGATGTCGGAGACCGGGGAGGTCATTCGCACCATCGGCGGAGCCACTGCCGCCGGCTATGTCGAACCTCCGCTGGGTCAGCGGATGGAGGCCAACGCCGAGGCCAAGGATGCGATTGCCGCGGCCGCGATGAACCACCTCGGCGAGGGGACTGTGCGCACGGTTTTCCTCGACGCGGGGTCGACGACGGTGCGTTTGGCCGAGCGCATCCGCGATCGTCGTGATCTCACCATCATCACGCGCGGGCTCGAGATTGCGCTGGCTCTTGCCCACCCCATGGGACCGAAGGTCATCATGGTCGGCGGTGAGGTCTCGACGATGTCCCATGGGACGACGGGTGCGCTGAGCGACCATGCGCTCAGCCGACTCCACGTCGATGCCGCCTTCCTCGGTGCCGACGCGGTGGATCCTGCCAAGGGACTCGGCGAGCCGACCCTCGACGAGGCCCGGACGAAGGAGCTCATCGCCGAACGCGCCCGGCACGTCGTTGTCCTCGCGGACAGCTCGAAGGCCAGACGCGATGTGGCTGCATGGGCGCCCCTGCCCGAGGGGTGGATCTGGATCAACGAGCTCGGAGTGCATGGCCGGAATCAAAGCTGAACATTGCGCAGAGGGGGTCACCTCCTGGCTCATTCCATGGTCAGCACCAGTTTGCCAGTCGTCGCGTTGGTCTCGCCTGCCTCATGAGCTTTCGCGGCATCGGTCAGTGCGAACGTGTCTGCGATCGTAGCCCGCAGCTGTCCGGTCTCGACAAGAGCAGCGATTTCGAGCATGCCCGCCTGATCGGCTTCGACAAGGATGGTCTCACCCCTGACTCCCAGGGCCTCGGCCTCCTCGAAGAGGCCCTTGGCCGGGACAGGAACCGTCGACACCATGATTCCACCTGGCTTGAGAGTCCGAAGAGAACGCAGCTGGTAGTCACCGCCGATGGTGTCAAAGGCGATGTCGATATCGCGAGCCGCCTCGACGAAGTCCTCCTCGCGATAGTCGATCATCTCGTCAGCACCCAGGCCGCGGACGAAATCGTGCTTCGGCGCACTCGCTGTTCCGATCACATAGGCTCCACGCGCCTTTGCGATCTGCACCGCCACGTGCCCCACTCCGCCGGCCGCGGCATGGACGAGAACCCGGTCGCCCGCAGCGATCTTCGCAGTGTCGACCAGGGACTGCCACGCGGTCAGCGCCACGAGTGGGATGGCTCCCGCCTGCACATGGTCGACGGTGCCCGGCTTCGGTACGAAGGCTCGTGTCGGACCCGCCGCGTATTCGGCGTGCGCACCGACGCCGAAGGGATAGGGCAACATCCCGAAGACCTCATCGCCGGGCTTGAAGAGAGTCACTCCGACACCTACCTGTTCAACGACCCCTGACACGTCCCAGCCGAGGACGAATGGTGGGTCGGGGAGGAAGCGGGGGCCGCTGCGGTGCTTCCAATCCGTGGGATTCACGCCTGAGGCTTTGACCTCGATGAGGATCTGGCTGGGCCCCGGTTTCGGCTTGGGCAGCTCCACCTGGTGAAGAACCTCGGGTCCACCGAATTCGGTCTGACTCATGGCCTTCATCATCGCTGTGTCTGTGTGGGCACTCCTGTTTGCGTCAGTCATATCCTCATCATGTCCGATGCCGAAGATCGATACCAGTGCATCGGGGTGCTCAGGCCCATTCAGGTGCTGGCGCAATGTCGAAACGGGTGCATGTCCACGGCTGGCTTCCCTCTTCGGGCTAGGATTCCAACAAGGCTGCCTCGTCCTGCAAGAGGCGTTCCCGACGAGGAAGACGAGAACATGACTGACCGAAAACCGATCGCTCAGACCATCACTGGCTTTTCAATACACTGAGCGAGCTTCACAGCTCTACATGTCAGTTGCGACTGTTCAGGACGGGAAGACCCCGATCACCCTGTGTGAGAACAAGAGCAGATACGACTCGGTGAAGAAGATCAATGATGAAGCGGTCGACGTCATCACACCTGTAGGCGGCACCAATGAAGATTTCGCCGAGGACAACTTCCCCGATGCCAACGACATCAAGTGGGACGACAACAACACGATCTTCGACCAGATCATCGCTGGAGACGCAGACGTCATGGTCACGGATGCACCGGAGACGAAATGGGTCGCGCACACCGAGAAGGAACTGTGCGCAGTCAATCCCGGCAAGCCGTTGTCCTTCAGCGAGCAGGGCTACGCCGTGCGCCTCGGCGACGGGGAAATGCTCCAGTACGTGAACACTTGGCTGCATATCGCCAAGAACGACGGAACGTATGACAAGGCCGAAGAATCGTGGTTCGGTTAGGCCGACATTCCGTCGGCTTCAGGCCCCGTCAGGTGCCAGCACGATGTCGAAGCGCGCCCGCGACCAGGTCTGGCCTGCCAGGTCACGACCGTCCGGAGTGGGGGTGTCCGCGGATTGCTGTTCGAAGTTCTTGATGAGTGACTCTTTGACCCCGAAGACGGTGTCCGAGGTCAGCAGCTCATCGCCCTCGACGAAGATGTGGGTGACAAGCGTGCGCATCTGGGGTGCGGTGACCATGAAGTGCAGGTGGCTGGCCCGCATCGGCGAGCGCCCTGTGTCGGCAAGCAACTGACCGACCGGTCCGTCGTCTGGAATCGAGTACGGCGTCGGAGTCAGGCCCCAGAAGCGGAACGAACCGTCCTCCTCCGCGAACAGGTGTGCCCGTCCATAGACCCGGTCGTCGTCGTGTTGGACGTCGTAGAGTCCTTCCTCGTCGGCCTCCCACACCTCGATGCGGGCGCCGGGAATCGGATTGTCCTCGGTGTCGCGAACGACCCCTTCGACCCAGCTGGGCTGGCCTGCCCCTCCCCCGGCGATGTCGCCACCATTGTCGATCAGTGGTGCGTCGTCGACGAAGAAGGGACCGAAGACAGTCGCCTCGGTGGCGTTCTTGTATGGCTGATTGCTCACATTGATCGTCTGCATGGAGGCGCCGAGGACGTCGGAGAGGAGGATGAACTCCTGTCGCTGGTCATCCGTGATGTCCCCGACCTTCGTGAGGAACTCGATCGTGGCGGTCCATTCGGCCTCGGTCAGACGCACGTCCCTGATGAAGCCGTGCAGGTGCTTGACCAGGGAGGTCATGAGCTGGGTGAGTCGTTCGTCGGTGCAGCCTGCGAACGAGGCCGTCACCGTGTCGATGAGCCTCTCTTCCACTTCGGCCGGGGTGAGCCCCTGGGCTCCGCTGGCTGGTGTGGTGTCATTGTCGTTCGTCATGGTGTGTCCTCCCGTGGTGCGTCAGAACTGGGGCCGGTGCTCGGCTCAGCGGTTGGTGTTCAGCTCAGGGTTGCGGGGTCGCTGCCGTTCAGTGCCGCGGTCAGCAGTTCACTCAGCTCTTCGGCGGTGACTTCACGCGGGTTGTTCGCGGGAATGGCCTGCAGCGACAGTTCGGCTGCTTGGGTGACGTCGGCGGCGGTGAAGCCGAGTTCCGACAGCGCCGTCGGTGCGCCGACGACGCCGCGAAGTCTCTGGAGCCCGTCGAGTGCAGTCGGTGCGCCGAAGGCTGCGGCCATGCGCTGCTCCGCGTCTCCGGCGGCCGGAGCATTGAAGGCCAGAACGTAGGGCAGGATCGTGGCGTGCGTCTGCGCGTGCGGCAGGTTGAAGGTTCCGCCGAGCACATGGGCAATCTTGTGATGCATCCCCGACCCCGCCGAGGCGAACGCCACCGCAGCGAGATAAGCGCCGTAGAGGGTGCGTTCGAGTCCGTCGAGGTCCGTCGAGTCTGCCCGCACCGACGGCAGCCCCTCGTTCAGCGCCCGAATCCCTTCGACGGCAAGCGCCTGGTTGATCGGGTCGACTCGAGGACCCCAGAGCGAGTCGATGCAGTGCGCCAGTGCGTTGAGCCCGGAGGCCACGGCGAGGTCGCCGGGCAGGTCACGGATGAGTTCAGCATCGTAGACGACTGTCGCCGGCAGAACCGCATCGTCGATGCCTGTCTTTTTGCGGGCGTTCTCGGTTCGGCCCCACACGTTCGTCGCTTCCGAACCAGAGAACGTGGTCGGTACGGCGATGATCGGGACCTTCGTCTCCAGCGCCACCGCTTTGCCCAGTCCTGTCGCTGAACCGCCTCCGACGGTGACGACGAGGTCGATGTCCTTGCCACGAGCTGCGACAACGGCCCGATCAGCCACCTCGGCGGGGACGTGCATGACGACCTCCCGGTGCCACAGGGCCACGGTGAAGTGCTCGTCGAAGTCAGCGACCTTCTCGGTTGCCGACTTGGAGATGATGACCATGACGTTATCTGCGCCGAGTCGGTCGATCTCAGCGGCGATTTTCTCCGCGGCTTCTCCTGCGCCGAAGATGACCCGTTGGCCCAGTGTCGTGTGTTCGAAGTTCAAAGTCATGAGCGAACTGTCTCCTTGTCGTGCGAGTCTGCGTGTGCCCGGCTGCCTCCGACGCTCGGATTCCCACCGAGGTTCGACGTCCTGCTGGTTGTTCGGCCCAGAACCGATGACAGTGCTTGTTCCAGCTCCGCTGCCGGATTGTCCGGCAGGCTCTGGATTCTCCAAGCGATATGTTTGTCGGGGCGTACGAGTATGGCACCATCCTCGGCGATGCCGCGCACTCGATCCCAATCGAAGTAGAGGTCGGTGGTGTCCCGGTCGGGTCCGATCACGATCGTGTCGATGCGAACGCCGAGGCGGTCACTGACTTTGAGTGCTGCATCTTCCCAGGCTGCCCCTGTCGTGCCGGTGAACACGGTGAAGCGTGCGTAGGCAGCGAGGTCGTGGGTCGAGTGCTTGTCGGCCGAATCCCCGATCCACACATGAGGCAGACGAACCCCGGGGTCGGTGCAGGCCTCGTAGTAGAGCTGCGGGTCCCGTGGGTTCGGGGTCGGCTCCCGGTCATCGGTGACGACGGCGGTTGAAGCGTAGCGCTGTCCGAGTTCGACGCCGTGAGCGTTGAATTCGTAGTTCTTCAGCTCCATGGCCTCTCTGACCTTTGCCCGCTTGTTCGCTCCTGCGGCCGAGTTGTCCTTCCGGGAGGCGATGGCGGCATGCATCTCGTCTTCGGATTGGCCTGGTTCGAGTCCGAGAGCTTCGAAGAGCTGTCCGAACTCGCGGCCGGACTGGTTGGCGCGGGTGACGATCTGTTTGGCCACCGGTGCTCGTTCGACGCTGTAGGTCTCAAGCAGCGAGTCCTCGGCCTGTCCGTTGACGACTGCTGCGATCTTCCACGCCAGGTTGTAGGAATCCTGGATCGAGGTGTTCGATCCCAGTCCGTTCGACGGCGGATGCTTGTGCACCGCGTCCCCGGCACAGAAGACACTTCCATTCTGCAGGTGGGTCGCATACTGTTCGTTGTTTCCCCACAGGGAGATGCCGGTGATCTCCGCGTCGAGGTCGGGCACACCGATGAGGTTGCGCACTACTTCCAGGGCATCGGCTTGGGTGACGTCCGGGGCGCCTTGGCTGATGTCGAACCCCCAGACGATGAGCCATTCGTTCCACGGTCGGATCATGCGGACGAGTCCGGCTCCGATGCCGCCGATGTTCGACCCCGGCTGGACGACCCAATAGAGGACGGAGGGGCGGTGTCCGACCAGCTCCGCCAGGTCTGCCTTGAAGGTGATGTTCATCGATCCGGCGATGTCCATCTCTCCTTCGAGTGGCAGCTCAATGTCTGCGGCCACCTTCGACCGTGCCCCGTCGGCTCCGATGACGTATTTGGCACGGATGGTGTATTCGCTTCCGGTGAGCCGGTTGAGCACACGCACATTCACGCCTTCGGCGTCTTGTTCATGGGAGAGGTACTCGGTGGAGAACTGCGTCTGCGTCCCACGCATCGTCGCATTCCTGACGAGGATGGGTTCGAGGTAGGTCTGGGGAATGTCGCAGTTGAGTGAGGGTGAGGCCAGCTCATAGTCGGCGTGCCTGGCCGGATGATTGCCCCACGTGAGGATCCTGCCGATCTCATCGCCGGCGATCGAGGTGCAGAAGACGGTGTCGCCGATCATGTCATGCGGGGTCGCGTCCGCCAGTACCTGATCTTCGATCCCGACGTCGCGGAAGATCTCCATCGTGCGCTGGTTGGTGATGTGTGCCCGCGGCGTGTTTGCCGTCCACCGATACTTCGTGATCATGATGTTGTCCACCCCGAGGGTGGAGAGGAAGAGTGCTGCCGAGGCTCCTGCCGGGCCTGAGCCGACGATGAGGACGTCGGTGTCGACGACCTGCGATTCGGGGGTGCGGGTCTCTGCGACTCCGTCGTTGAAGATGACCATGATGGTGCTCCTTGCCTGCTGCTGCGGTGAAACATGGCGTTGATCCCACAGCCTGCCATTCCGGCCCCTTCGGAGCACGAGCGTGGAGAGAACATGGCCGAAATCGTCAAAAATGTGAGTGCTCACACGTCAGTGCCCAGTCACGACTACCATGGTGGGCATGGTCAGCGGAGGCAGGGCAACGGCGAGCACAGTCGACGGTTCGCGTTCCCTGGCCGCACCAGAACAGACCTGGTTCTCCACCGACTCCGTGCCGCCGAGCCGCCGGATCGCGGAGTGGGAGACTCACCACGCCAGCATGCTCGTCGGGCTGAGAACTCGCTTGGGCACAGGCACACAGCTGCGTGCACAGACCTCAACGCTGCGACTGCCCCGGATTCGGGTCGCGAAGGTCAACGGCAGCCCGCATTCCGTGCGCAGAACGGCCGAAGACGTCGCCGCACACCCAGTATCGGGAGTCATCGTCTACATCCCCCTGCAGGGCATCAACGAATTCACCCACCGCACCGGGTCGATCACCGTCGGGCCCGGACGCGGTCTCGTCTGCGACGGCGACACGGCGTTCGCCCGCACCTTCCCTCAGGGCGTCAGTGAACTGGTCATCCAGCTCCCCCGCGAGACGCTGTCCCAGCTCACCGACACAGCCTCCTTGCGACGGCCGACACCGCTCTATCTTGATCCCGACCATCCTTCCAACCATGCGGCTCGTGAACTCACACAGCTGGCCGCTGGTGCTCTGGACCGCGGGCTGCGTCACGGGCAGAGACTCGAGACTCGCCTGCTCGATCTTCTCTCCGGGGTCATCTCACGACCGCTGACGGACACCGGGCCCATCCAGGAAGCCTTGGCCGTGATCTCCGAGTCACACTGCGATCCGAAGCTGAACGCCTCTTGCCTCGCACAGTTCATCGGCGTCTCAGAACGCCAACTCTCCCGATTGTTCTCCGCCACTGGTCGCAGTGTCCCGCAGACCATTCTCGATGCGCGCCTGACCACGGCACGCCGCACACTCGCCGACCCTGCATGGGCCACGGCGCCCATGGCCGAGATCGCCTCTACCTGCGGGTTCGGCTCGCAGGCTCAACTCTCGCGCGGCTATCGCCTTCGCTTCGGAATCGGTCCGCTACGTCACCGGAAACAGCTGCTGGAGGACGCGGGATAGCTGCACGGTCAGCGCCGGGGCTGGGCCAGCAGAACCATCGGAGCCAGCGAGTGGCGCATGATATGCGCGCGGTCCGAGTTGTGGCAGCGGGGCACCAGCGAGATCGGCAGCGGTGAGCAGTGGACGAGACGATCGGTCGTACTGCCGAGGACGATCCGCCCCAACGGCCCACGCACCGAGGACCCGTCGCACCGATCATCCTCGTCCTCCTCCGCGTCATCCAAGGCTTCTCCTCGGGCGGCGAATACGGCGGTGCCGCGACGTTCATGGCCGAATACGCCCCAGACAACCGCCGCGGATTCTTCGGCAGCTTCCTCGAATTCGGCACCCTGGTCGGCATGGCCGCCGGCTCGCTCTTCGTTCTGCTGCTGCAGCTGGGTCTCGGTGAAGAGACCATGATGGATTGGGGCTGGAGGATTCCCTTCGTCTTCGCCGGCGTCCTCGGCGTGGTTGGTCTCTACATGAGGACCAAGCTCGACGAATCCCCTGTCTATGAGGAGCTCGACGACAACGACCAGGGCAAGTCGGTCAAGGAAGTCTTCCTAATTCTCTTCACCGACTGCTGGAAGCAGCTGCTCATCCTCGGCGGCATGGTAGTCGCCGTCAACGTCGTCAACTACACGCTGCTGTCCTATATGCCCGCCTACCTGCAGGATCCGGTCGGCATGGACTCGAACTCCGCGCTGACGGTGATGTTCCTGGCCCAGGCGTTCATGATGATCCTCATTCCGTTCGGCGGAATACTCTCGGACAAGGTCGGACGCAAACCGGTCTGGTACTTCTCTCTCATCGGCCTGTTCGCTGCAGCCATTCCGATGTTTACGCTCATGGCCAACGGCTTCGTCTGGGCACTCATCGGCCTGACCGTTCTCGGCATCCTCTACATTCCGCAGATTTCGACGATCTCGGCTACGTTCCCGGCAATGTTCCCCGGACCGGTGCGCTTCGCGGGATTCGCGATCTCCTACAACGTCTCGCCCGCAATCTTCGGCGGCACCGCGCCCTCAGCCAATGAAGCGATCATCGGGGCCACAGGGAACACGGTCGTGCCCGCCTACTTTGTGATGGGTGCGTGTGTCATCGGCTTCATGGCAACCATCTTCATGAAGGAGACCAAGGGCGTGTCGCTGCGCGGCTCTGGTCTTCCCGAAGAGGGCGCCGACATTGTCTTCGAAGAGCAGGAACTCGTCGACGAGTCGAAGTGAGAATCGAGTGAACCCAACGAGCAGCACCAGTCAAAATCGTTCACTGGTGCTGCTCACCGTCGGCAGGACGGTCTCTGCAATTGCCAACACGGCAGACAACGACGCACTTCCATGGGTCCGCAGATGCGCAAGGTAGACCACCGACGCTTCGTCCACAACGTCGAGTGGAACTGTCACAGTGCCGGGCTCACGCATGGTTTCCGCGACTGAGTCAAAGGTGATGGTGATTCCCATGCCCGCAGCTATCAGGGCAGAGATCGTCTGAGCGTCGGGAAGCTCTAGAATCACCCGAGGTGAAAAGCCTGCGTTGTGGCACAGTCGGATTGTCGTCTCTCGAAGCGTCGAGTTCGGGTTCGCTGGGAGAGAGAGCAGGTCTTCATCTGCCAGTTCATCGACGCGAATGAGTTTCCTCCGGGCGAGACGGTGCGAGTCAGGCAGGGTGACGACGGGGCGTTCGATCAACACGGGCCGCCCGGTGATGGTCGGCGGCTGCCGGGTCCACCTCACAAGAGCAAGATCGAGGCTCCCATCAGCCAGCCGGGTCAGTCCTTCGTCGGCGAAGACATTGGATTCAATGGCGAAAGTGATGCCGGGATGGTCTTCGTATGCCGCCGCCACCAATGAGGCGGCCATGCCACGCGAGGAAGCGCGTGCAAATCCGAAGCCCAATTGTCCGACTTCTCCAGTCGCCGCGCGTTTCACCGAATCGACCGCCACGCGCTGCAGACTGATCATCTGTCGAGCTGGTTCGAAAAGTGCCAACCCTGCCGGCGCCAGGCGCACGTGTCGAGTCGTCCGCTGGAACAGGGTAGCGCCGAGCTCTTCCTCAAGTTGCCGAATCGTCCGACTCAGCAACGACTGCCCCATCCCCAGACGTTCCGCAGCCCGGCCGAAATGCAGCTCTTCTGCGAGCGCCATGAACACACGCGCCTGTTGAACTTCCACTCTTCACCTTCCACGCCGTTCGTACTCGCCGCCTTGGACGAAAGGACTTCCCCGCAATGACGTCTGTTACTGCGTGAAACGCAGGTCGGCGATGTTGCAGTCGGCCCAGTACGCGATCAGTCAGTCGCAGATCCGCGCCTGGCCGACTGGTGGTCTCAAATTCTAGACCCTGTTGAGCCTCGCCTCTTACAGATCAGCCGAGGCCTTCCACTCGCCCCACTTCTTGGGAATGTCGTCCTTCTTCGGTTTGGTCTCCATGAACTTCTTCCATTCCGCGCGAAGCTTCTCGCCACGCTCGATCAGCGCGTCATTGCGCTTCTGCGCTTCGTCCGTCCACTGACCGTTCTCCTTGAGCCACGCGATAGTGCCCGGGTGGTAGGGAATGACTCGAGGTGTGGTCTCAACCTCATCGGGCTTCCACCTCGGTGTGTTCAGCGTTGACGCTTCGTACTTCGGAAATGTCGATGCCATCGAGCTCACCAGCTTTTGCACCTCGTCATCCGACGCATCCGCATACGTGGAAATCGGCAAGGTGTAGACGAATCCATGTGTGCTGGCGCCCTTCTCCTGACCTGGTGCATCTTCGAACGGCAGGATGTTGAGCTGCGGTGCCAACTTGTGCACCCGTTCGATTCCCTTTTTGTCTTTGGGGTCGAGTTCAATCCAACTGACGTCGAACTTCGACTCGAGCTCGAAGAGCGAAGAACCATAGACCTGCTGATAGAGAGCATCGATCTGGCCGGACTCAAGCGCTGCCGGCTGCTCCGAATAGGCGACGTCGACCAGCTCCACATCGTTCAGCGTCAGCCCCGCATATGCGAGGTAGGCTTCGATCTTTCCGTTCACTGAGGGGTTTGCGGTCACGTTGGGGATCTTCTTGCCCTTGAGATCGGCGGGGGTCTTGATCCCGTCAGACTTGCGGGTGAGCAGCGAGTGCGGCGACAGCGGAGCCCAGACGACCCGCAGGTCCTGTGGCCCCCAGTTCTCGCTGGCGAACTCGTTCTGGCCCTCGAACCCGAAGATGTACTCATCACCGAGCCTGCCCATCTGGGCGATCCCGGCCTTCATCGGCGCCAGTCGGCCGATCGCCGTGTCGGAGGTGATGATGCGCAGTCGCGCGTCGGTATCCGTCGACACCGCATCCGTGACTGCGGCTAAGTCCGCATAGGTCGACGTTCCGGTGCCGTAGGTGGCGAATACCAACGGGTCGCGGATCCCGTTCACCTTCTTCGTCGGCGGGGTGCAGGCGCTCAGCGCCAGCGTAAGAGCTAAGAGAATTGCGAGTAATGCGCGAAACTTCATTGTTCGGCCTTCCACATCGGCATGGATCACGGTGTCGTTCTCAGTGGCACGAGCGAAGTCTCAGTAATTCAGACACGGACGTTCCGCTGACAGATATTGCAGAATATATAAACCTAGATTATTGTCATTCAAGTAATATATGCAACACACCACACTATTCGTTCGGGCACGTCTGCAACTTTCAAGGAAGAAGTGCAGACGTTCACGCCGACGGATCAGACTCAGCACCACGACACCGCCAGTGCCCAGGCCGCGAATCAGTTGAGGAACGACAATGAACGTCCGAATCACCCCTTTCTGGAAAGCCATCGTCATCACGCTCACCGTGATCGGCGTGCTCGTTGCGATGAACCAGGCGTTCTTCTGGAATCCGGGCGGGATCTCGTTGCTGAAGAACGCGTACATGTACGCCGTCCTCGCCGCGTTTCTTCCCGTCGTCTTCATCGTCTTCCCTGCGAAGAAGTCGCAGAATGACAGACCGGTCCCCTTCTACGACATCGCGTTGGCCGTCATCACCTTGGCCACTTGCGCCTACTTCTGCGTCAACGCAGAGAATATCGTGACCCTGGGATGGGACTACGCACCAGTGCCCACTGCCTCAGTGCTGTCATTCGTGTTCTGGATCGTTGTGCTCGAAGCGCTGCGCCGCACTGCGGGCCTCGTCGTCACGATCATCGCCCTGGTCTTCTCCCTGTACCCCATATTCACGGCCTACATTCCGATCCCGTTCCTGCAGGGAATCCCCTTTGACATCAAGACTGCTGCACAGATCCACGCCATGGGAGTGGATTCCATCTTAGGACTGCCTCTCCAGACCGGTGCGACTATTCTCGTCGGCTTCCTGCTCTTCGGCGTCGCGCTTCAGCACTCCGGCGGGGCCACGTTCTTCTACGATCTGGCGATGGGCCTGTTCGGCCGCTTCCGAGGCGGCTCTGCCAAAGTCTCAGTCATCTCTTCGGCATTCATGGGGATGATGAGTGGGTCCGCCGTCTCCAACGTGCTCACCACTGGTCCGATGACTATCCCGGCGATGAAGAAGGCGGGCTTCACCGGACGCTACGCGGCTGGCATCGAAGCGACGGCTGCCACCGGCGGTACGATCATGCCGCCGATCATGGGCACCGCCGCGTTCCTCATGGTGTCCTTCGTCGGCGTCCCCTACGGACAGATTGCACTCGCCGCTGCCATCCCGGCTCTTCTGTACTACATCGGAATCTTCGTTCAGGCTGACGCCTATTCTGCCAAAGCGGGCCTGAAAGGTGTTGCGAAGAGTCTTCTTCCCGATGTCGGCAAAGTCGTCGTGCTCGGTTGGGCATATCTGGCTGCCCTTGTCGGCCTCGTCCTCCTCCTGGTGATCCAAAAGAATGAGAGCCAGGCTCCTTATTGGATCGTTGGGTTCCTTCTCGTCGTGGCGGTCTTCTCCAAGAAGTACCGCATGGGCATCAAGGGATTCGGAGAATTCCTCTTCAGCTCGGGTAAGACAATTGCCGAAATTCTCGGCATCATCGCCGGCGTCGGTCTGATCGTCGGCGGTCTGTCGATGACCGGAGTGAGCTTGTCGCTGGCTCGCGAACTCGTCAACGCATTCTCCGGCAACCTCTTCCTTGTCCTCATCGCCGCAGCCATCACGTCGTTTGTTCTCGGCATGGGCATGACGGTCTCTGCGGTATACGTCTTCCTCGCCATTGTCATGGCCCCGGCGCTCGTGGAGCTGGGCGTCAATCCCATCGCGGGCCACCTCTTCGTCATCTACTGGGCAACGGTTTCCTACATCACTCCCCCAGTTGCCCTCGCGTCCTTTGCCGCGGCGAACATCGCGAGAACTCCACCGATGCAGACTTCCCTGGTCGCGATGCGCTTGGGCGCCGTGAAATATGTGGTCCCGTTCGCCTTCGCCCTCAATCCTGCCCTCGTCGCGCAGGCACCTTTGCCCGAAGTCTTCATCACCTTCGTCTTCGCCATCGTCGGGGTCTTCTTCCTCGGATGTGCCTTCGAAGGCTGGCTGGTCATCGTCGGACGGAGGCCCAACTGGGTGATGCGGGCCCTCCTCATCGTGGCTGGATTGCTGACCTTTGCGCCGCAGTTCGCATTCTCGGTCATCGGAGTTGCCATCGGAGCCATCTGCTTCCTCGTCACCCGCTTCTGGAACCTCGGGGGTGAGCATACTCCGCTCGGAATCGACAAAGACGCTCCTTCAGAAGAATCCGTGCTTGCTGAGAAATAGTCCTATCCTCGGCTAGTCTCAGGCTATGGTCACGGTGATCCCGCAGCAGCCTGATTTCAATGGTTCCACCGCCGAGGAGGCAGTGTGGAATGCCCTGTGCGAGCAGCTTCCCGACGAGACGACGATGGTTCACGGCCAGCGCCTGACCGGAGATGATAAGGACGTCGAGATCGACATCCTCGTGCTCTGGCCAGGCTTCGGCATCGCTGTCGTCGAGGTCAAGGGCGGTCGGGTCGGAGTCGAGGACGGTCGTTGGATCACGCAGGATACTCAAGGTCATCGCAATCGGCTCAAGGTCTCCCCCCTTGAGCAGGCGATGGTCGCCAAGCACACCCTCGTCGGCTATCTGCGGACTCGAGTCTCGGCAATGCCGGGCCCCATCAGTCACCTCGCCGTCCTCCCATACACTCAGCTGCCGCCGGACTGGGACCAACCGGATGCACCGAGGCGGCAGCTCGTCGACTCCACCCAGCTCAACTCGATCGCAGCGGCGATCTCCACTCAGCTGCGCTTCGACTTCGACCCTGCGCGTGACAATCTCGATACGCCACACGAATTCGTCCTCAAGAACCTGCGCCGGACGAATCAGGCGGTCGAGAACGTCAGCCTCAGAGCTTCCGAAATCTCCGACCGCGCCGATGCGCTGAGCCGGGAACAGGCAAAGCTCATCAGCATTCTGCGCCATCAGAATCGTGCGGAGATCAGCGGCGGTGCGGGTTCGGGGAAGACTTACCTGGCGCTGCACAAGGCCAGGGCGCTGACTCAGGCAGGCAAGAAGGTCGCGCTCATGTGCTACTCGCGTGGCCTGGGCCGGTTCCTCCAACTCTTCACCACTCAATGGCCGGAGGAGGATCGTCCCGCATATGTGGGCCTGTTCCACGACCTGCCGATCTCCTGGGGAGCGGCTCACGGCAGCGATGACGACTCCGACTACTGGGAGCACAATCTTCCTCTGCAGCTCAAGGTCCTTGCCGATGAGCGGCCGCGCACGAGCCTCTTCGACGCGATCGTCATCGACGAGGGTCAGGATTTCAGCCTGCTGTGGTGGGAGGCGGTCCAGTCCTGTCTGCGCAATCAGGTCGAGGGTATTCTCTATGTCTTCACCGACGAGAGACAGCGGATCTTCGGCCGTGAGGGAGCATCACCGATCACGATGAATCCCATCCAACTCGATGAGAATCTGCGCAACTCCGAACAGATCGTCGCCGGCTTCGCTGACCTCGCGTTCGAACCGCCCATTTCCCGCAACGGGCCCGGTGAGGAGATCGAGTGGAGCGAGGTCGACATCGACGACGCCCTCGCCGAGGCGGATTCACAGGTGGAATCCCTCATGGACGCCGGCTGGAACCCCGGCGACATCGCACTGCTGACGACCGGAAGCCGACACCCGGTCCAACGAGAGATCGTCGAGACCGAGGGGACGTCGGCCTACTGGGACCAGTTCTTCGCCACCGAGGACGTCTTCTACGGACACGTCCTCGGCTTCAAGGGCCTCGAACGCCCCGTCGTGGTGCTGTGTATCAACGGGTTCCGCGACCCTGACCGCGCATTGGACATGCTCTACGTCGGAATGTCGCGGGCGACGACGAAACTCGTCATCGTCGGTGAAATGGGTGTCTTCGACCAGGTCTACGGTGCGTGAGAACAACTGACCATCAGCACAGTGCGATTCACCCGGCCAGCGTCGCAGGATCCGGCAGATTGCGCTTGATCAGCTTCCCGGTCGGAGTTCGCGGCAGTTCAGGGACGAAGTAGATCTCGCGGGGAATCTTGAACCGAGCCAAGCGATCGCTGAGCCAGCTGCGAATCTCTTCGGCCTGCCCCGCCTCGGCGACGCCATCGGCCAACTGCACGAACGCGACCGGAACCTGCCCCAGCTCATCATCGGTCTTGCCCACCACGGCGACATCGGCGATCGAAGGCCGCAGCGCCAACGCATTCTCGATCTCCTGCGGGTAGATGTTGACTCCCCCGACGATGATGAGGCCCGTGGTGCGTTCGACGATGTAGAGGAACCTGTCCTCGTCGAGGTAGCCCATGTCCCCTGTCGTCGCCCACGTGTCGGGATGATTCGGGTGCCTGGAGGCCGCGGTCTTCGACGGGTCCTTGTAGTACTCGAACAGTGCCGACGTAGCCTCGAAGTAGATGACTCCGACCTCACCGGCAGGCAGCTCCTCTCCATCTGGTCCGCAGATGTGGACGACGCCCTTGACCCCGTCACGGCCGACCGAGCCCGGCCTCTCCAGCGCCTGCTGACTGTTGATGATGGTCAATCCATTGCTCTCTGTCGCGGCATAGTACTCATAGACCACCGGACCCCACCACTCGATCATGGCCCGCTTCACCTCGGGCGGGCACGGTGCGGCGGCGTGGATGGCGACTTTGAGACTGGAGACGTCGAAGGAGCATCGAATTTCCTCGGGCAGCTTGAGCATCCGGATGAACATCGTGGGCACCCACTGCGAGTGCGTGACACGGTGCTTCTCGATCAGGCCCAGTGCCTCCTCAGCGTCGAACCGGGGCATGACGACGACGGTCCCGCCCTGTGAGTGAGTCGTCATCACGAACCGCAGCGGTGCCGCATGGTAGAGAGGCGCAGGCGAGAGGTAGATCGTCTCATCGTCGAACCCGTAGAGGGCGCGGAACAGGCTGATGAGCGCAACGTCCTCGTCCTCGATGAGCAGTTCGGTGGCTCCGGGCAGGATGCCCTTCGGTCGTCCGGTCGTGCCCGAGGAGTAGAGCATGTCGTCGCCGCGAGGTTCGACTTCGGGTCTGATTGCCGAGGCGGCCGCAAGCACCGCCTCATACTCATCCCAGCCGGCGAAGACCTCCCCCGCCTCACCGTCGGGAACAGCATCGATGCGGATCCTGTTCTCGACCTGCTGGCACCCGGCGGCGACCTCGCTCGATTTCTCCAACCGGGTCGACAGGAGGAGAGCTCGAGCATCGCAGTCATCGACGATGTAGGCCGATTCCGCTGCAGTCAGGTGAGAATTGACGACTGTGATGATCACCCCGGTGCGCAGTGCTGCCCACAGGGCCTCGACGATCTCGAACCGGTTCTCTGCCATGACCGCGATGTGATCGCCCTTCTCAAAGCCTATCGAGCGCAGGTGGTTGGCCAGCCGCAGGGACCGGTCCTCGAGCTCGCCGAAGGTGAGCACCGCCTCGGTATCAGCCATGATGAGGGCGGGCTTGTCGGGGTTCTTCACGGCCCATTTTCCTGGATACATGTCACTTCCTTGTCATCGTCGACATCGGTGGTCATCGGGTCGGTTCAGGTCAGTCCTCGACAGGTGCATCGGTCAGGAGAGATCGTGCGATCTGCTGCCAGGTTGCGATCATCGGTTCGGTCTGGGGGTCGAGATGGGAGAACGTGTAGGTCACGGCCATCCCCCGCATGCTCGAGAAGAGCACGGAGAACAGGTGGTCGTACCCTGGCTGTGCTGCGACGACCGGGCCGAACAGCTCGCGGGCGTTCTCCCTCACTCTCTCGAACACGTTCTTCTCGTGAGCTCTGACCTTGTCGGCGAGCGCATCGTCGGTCCGCGACGCGATCCACAGCTCGAGTGCAGTGAAGAAACTCGAGTGCATCAGTCCCGCCCACAGGGTCGTCACGGCCCAGTCGGAGCGCGCCTCCACCTCGCCGACGGGCGGACGCCCCCTGACCAGGGACCGGCTGAAGCCGTCGGTGCGGTCTTCGAGATTCCGGTTCAGACGCTGTTTCCCGAGGCGCGCGACCGCAGCCGTGAGCAGCTCCCGCTTCGACGGAAAATGGTGCAGAAGCCTGCCCCGGGTCACGCCGGCCTTGGCCTGGATCTTCATCGTGGTCGTCGCCGAATATCCTTCGGCGAGAAGGCATTCGATCGTCGCATCGAGGATGAGTTCCTTCGATCGCGCGGTCCGATCCGCCTGACCCACGCGGTCGGGCTGGCGGCTTCCGACGCCAGCTGCTTCGGGCTGACTCACAGTCACTTCGGGGCCATCCGGATCGCACCGTCGAGCCTGATGACCTCCCCATTGAGCATCGGGTTGGACACGATGTGCTCAGCCAGTGACGCGTACTCATCGGGGTCGCCGAGGCGGGAGGGATGGGGCACCTGCTCTTCACTGGTGACGTCGGCCGCGAAGAAACGGGCGTTCTCTCCGAGCTCGGCGGCCGCATCGTCCCCGCGAGAGTTCGGCAGGTCGACGATGAGCACTTTGCCCCCGGCCGCCAGCAGTCGCTTCGCCGTGGCCAGGCCGAGCCCCGAGGCTTCGCCGGTGATGAGCGCAACCTGGTCGCGAATCTCCATCTGATGACTCCTCTGCATGCGACTCTGCATTCGCCGAGACCAACACCTGGCGAACTTACGGTCCGTCTTGACTGTTTCTCATCTTCGTGAAAATCTTAACGCACGATCAGTTATCTGGGTCACATTTATCACAGCAGATCTTTTCGTCACTCGGTGCAGAAGCCGGCACAGGAACCGGCACGGCACGATCACCGTCACAGAGGAGCACAGATGAACGACGCAGTCATCGTCGCCGCACGACGCACCCCGACCGGCAAGCGCAAGGGCATGCTCTCGGGCATCCACCCGGCCGACCTGGGTGCCACCGCTGTGGCCGACGTCGTTGCCCAGACCGGAATCGATCCGGCAGCCATCGATGACGTCATCTTCGGATGCGTGTCCCAGTCCGGCGAACAGACCGGTGACATCGCACGCACCGTCGCCCTCTCCGCCGGACTCCCCGAGTCAGTTCCCGGCGTCACCGTCGACCGGCAATGCGGCTCCTCGCAGCAGGCCGTGCACTTCGCTGCCGCCGGGCTCATCGCCGGTCAGTACGATGTCGTCGTCGCAGGCGGCGTCGAGTCCATGTCCCGCGTACCCATGGGCTCATCTGCCGCCGGCGCGTCCCCGTACGGGGAGAAGTTCAACGCCCGCTATGACAACGTCAAGCCGAACCAGGGCATCGGCGCTGAGATGATCGCCGAACAGTGGAAACTGGGCCGAACCCAGCTCGACGAACTCGCCGTGCGCTCCCATGAACTCGCAGCCGCAGCCACCGATGCAGGTCGCTTCGACTCACAGATCATCCCCGTCCCGACGCAGGCCGGAGAGGTCAGAACCGATGAGGGCATCCGCCGCGGTTCAAGTGTGGACACGCTGGCCGGTCTCGACACCGTGTTCAAACAGGACGGCGTCGTCACTGCAGGCAACGCCTCCCAGATCTCCGACGGTTCGGCGGCCCTGCTGCTGATGACCTCGGCCAAGGCCAAGGAACTGGGCCTGGCTCCGATTGCGAAGGTGCACACAGCAGTCCTCGCCGGCGCCGATCCCGTCATCATGCTCACCGGCCCCATCCCCGCGACCGCGAAGGCGCTGAAGAGATCCGGGCTCTCCATCGACGACATCGGAGTCTTCGAGATCAACGAAGCCTTCGCTTCGGTGCCCCTGGCTTGGCTGGAGGAGACCGGTGCCGACATCAACCGCCTCAACCCGAACGGCGGGGCCATCGCGCTGGGCCACCCCCTCGGCGGCTCGGGTGCGAGGCTGATGACGACGATGATCCACCACATGCGGCAGCAGGGGATCCGCTACGGTCTGCAATCGATGTGCGAGGGTGGCGGACAGGCCAACGCCACCATCCTCGAACTGCTCTGAAGCTGCTTGAACCCGATCGACGAAGAGGACACCACCTGTGAAGAGAAACCTGTACAACGAGGACCACGAAGCCTTCCGCGGCACCGTCGCCACCTTCCTCGACCGTGAGGTCATACCCCATGTCGAGGCCTGGGAGGAAGACCATCTCGTCGACAGATCGATGTGGAAGAAGGCCGCCGAGGCAGGCGTCATCGGCCTGACCATCCCCGAGGAATTCGGTGGGGCCGGGGTCGATGACTTCCGGTTCGAGATGGTCCGGGCCGAAGAGATCGCCCGCCGAGGTGTCGGCGGGACCACGAGCGGATGGGGCGTGTCCGACGGCATCGTTCCCGGCTATCTTCTGGCCTTCGGCACTCAGGCTCAGAAGGAGAAGTACCTGCCGGGCCTGGCCTCAGGCGATTCGATCGGTGCGATCGCCATGACCGAACCGAATGCCGGCTCAGACCTCCAGGGCATCACGACCAAGGCCGTACGCGACGGCGACGACTGGGTGATCAACGGTGCGAAGACCTTCATCACCAACGGCTATCACTGCGACTTCGTCATCGTCGTCGCACGCACAAACCCCGATGCCAAACCGTCCCAGGGCACGTCCCTGTTCATCGTCGATGACGGCACACCGGGCTTCGAACGAGGACGCAAGCTGAAGAAGCTGGGCATGGATGCCCAGGACACCTCGGAGCTGTCGTTCTCCGATGTGCGTGTGCCCGCTGATGCCCTCCTCGGCGAGCTCGACCAAGGCTTCATCCACCTCATGGTCAACTTGCCGACCGAACGCATGCTCATCGGATCCGGGACTTTGGCGGGCGCCCGAGCAGCACTTGCATGGACGGGCGAGTACGTCTTCACCAGGCCGGCCTTCGGGCAGACGATCGGTGACTTCCAGAACACCCGCTTCGAGCTCGCCGAGCTCGAGACCCGCGTCGATGCCCTCGAGGCATTCGTCGACCGCTGCGCCCTGGCGCTCAACGCCGGAGAACTGTCCCCCGTCGATGCGGCCAAGGCGAAGTACCTCGGGTCTGATCTCGAGATCGAGGTCATCAACCGGTGTCTGCAGCTATTCGGCGGCTATGGCTACATGCTCGAATACCCGATCACCCGGGCGTTCAAGGACAGCCGCGTCCAGGCCATCTTCGGCGGATCGAACGAGGTGATGAAGGAACTCGTCGGCCGCGATATCGCCAAGCGCTACCGCAGGAAGTAGTTACTCGCCGTTGACTTCGAGGAGGACCTTTCCCCTGACGTTGCGTGAGTCGAGTTCGCCGATCGCGGTCGCAGCGTCGCTGAGCGGGTAGGTGCCGTGGATCGCGGGATTGAGCTTGCCAGCAGCCACATAGTCAGCGATCGCGTCCCACTGTTCGGCGATGTAGCCGGGCCGCTCGCGGGTCGCGGCACCCCAGGCCACGCCGTCGACGGAGATGTTCTTCAGCAGCAGACGGTTGACCTTGACCGAGGGGATCTCACCGGCGGTGAATCCGAGGACGAGAAGTCGACCGTAGGGCGCGAGGACTCGGGTCGAGTCCGTGAAGCGGTCCCCGCCGACCGGGTCGAAGACATAGTCGACCCCGTTCGGGTAGATCTCCTTGGTCGCGTCCTTGAAGCCCTCTGCCATGACCACATGTGTGGCGCCGAGCTCGCGCACGGTCTGGGCCTTGGCCTCGGTTGAGACCACGCCGATGACTTCGAGGCCGATGGCCAGCGCCATCTGCACCGCCGCCGATCCGAGTCCCCCGGCTGCGCCATGGACGAGGATGGCCTGTCCGGCCTTCGCCTGCGCCCTCAGGCGCAGCGCGAAGTCCGCGGTGAGCACGTTCATCGGCATTCCAGCAGCGTGGGCCAAACTGATTCCGTCAGGCACGGGCACTGTCTGCTCGTCGGAGGCGACCACGAACTCGGCGAACGAGCCTTTGCCGGGAATCGCAGCCACACGGTCACCTGCCGAGAACCGGGACCCAGGGCCCGCTTCGGCGACGATGCCGGCTGCCTCCGACCCGAGGACGAAGGGCAGGTCATGCTTGACCTGGTACATGCCCCTGGTCTGGAGCAGTTCGGGGAACGTCACGCCGGCATAGGCGACCTCGATGAGGACCTCGCCCTGTCCCGGAGCAGGCCGGTCGACTTCCGCAAGCTCTACATCGTCTGGTCCGGTCAGGGTGGCAACGCGAATGGCTCTCATGATTTCCTCACTGTGGATGAAAGAAGCGTGGGATGACCCACTCATCACTATCACATTCGGTGGTGACCGGCATCACGATTTCAGCTTGACTCGCACGCTCGGGTTGAATACTGTGATGGAAACTGAACGATTGTTCACTCGGGAGGGTCGACGTTGACCACAGCACCTGCAGGATTCGATCCCTCAACCATCGGGCGATGGCTTGAGGACCGGTTCGGAGTCACAGACTTCGACGTCGAAGTCATGTCCATCGGACGCTCAAATCTCACCTTCGCGATCTCCGTGGACGGGCTCCCCCGCTGGGTGCTCCGACGTCCGCCGCTCGGTCACTCCGGTGGAAGTGCCCACAATGTCTCCCGTGAGGGTCGGATCATGGCAGCGCTGTCTGACAGCCCCGTGCCCGTCCCCCACGTCATCGACATCGTCGACGATCCTGAGGTCCTCGACGTGCCCTTCGTCTTCATGGATCACTGCCCCGGGTTCGCCATCAATGAACCCTCTGATTGGGCGCGGATACCTGCCGGACCGGGACCGAACGACAAGCGGGCGTGCGCGTTCGGCATGGTCGATACGCTGGCGGCGATCCATCGCGTCGACATCGACGACGTGGGGCTCGGAGATCTGCGCCGAAACGGCGGTCTCATCGAACGGCAGCTGCGACGCTGGCTCGGGCAGGTCGAAGAGATCTCCATGCGCGACATCCCCGTCATCCGTGAGGTCCACGACGCTCTGGCCCAGAGTATGCCAGATCCGGCTGGCAGCCCCGTTGGTCTGGCCCACGGCGACTTCAAACCCAACAACATGATCTTCGCTCCCGACGGCGGAGTCAACGCGGTCGTTGACTGGGAGCTCACAGCAGTCGGCGAGGTGCTCACCGATCTGGGGTACTTCGTCGCGATGCTCACGGTGCCCACGGACTACACGAGCATCTGGGTGCCGACCCCCGACCTCGGTTTCCCGGAAGCCGAGGAGCTCATCGACCGCTACCAAGATGTCAGCGGACACGAGGTCCACGACGTCGGCTACTACGAGGCCTTCGCGATGTGGAAGCTCGCGTGCATCCGCGAAGGTGTCTACACGCGCCTGGTGACCGGCAAGATGGGCGACCTCGACCTTGATCCGGAAGTCGCCGGCGCAGGAGTCGAAGACCTGGCCCGGCAGGCCCTGACACTTCTGGAGAAGTCATGACCGCGCCTGTGAACAATGCGACGGCCTCCGTCGACAGCGCGAAGAACCCTGTTGCCGATAAGCGCGTCATCGTCACCGGCGCCGCAGGCGGGATCGGTGCGGCGCTGGCGACCGAGCTGACCGCACGAGGTGCCCGAGTCGTCCTCGCCGATCTCTCCCCCGCGGTCACCGACACCGCCGTGGGACTCGGCTCCCCCGCCGCAGTGCACGCGTGGGTGGGCGACGTATCCTCTGTCGACGGGATCGCCGAGCTCATCGCCTTCGCCGATGACCGCCTCGGCGGGGTCGACATGTACTTCGCGAACGCCGGCATCATCGGTCCCACGGGACTCGGTGATTCCGACGGCGATTGGGACGCGATCATCGACGTCAACATGCGCGCCCATATCCGCGCCGCCCAAGCACTCGTCCCCCGCTGGCAGGAGGCCGGGGCAGGATATTTCGTCGCGACCGCCTCGGCGGCGGGCCTGCTCACACAGATCGGATCGGCCGCGTATTCGGTGACCAAGCACGCCTCGGTCGGGTTCGCCGAATGGCTGTCCCTCACCTACCGCGATGACGGAATCCGGGCCTCGGTCATCGCTCCGATGGGCGTCGACACCGACCTGCTGCGGGCCAGTGGAGCCGACGGGCCGGCACAGGCAGCAGTCACCGAAGCCGGCACGGTGCTCACACCCGCCGCCGTCGCGAACGTCGCCCTCGATGCCGTCGAAGCAGAGCAGTTCCTCATCCTCCCCCACCCCGAGGTGCTCGACATGTACCGCATGAAGGGCAGCGACTACGACCGCTGGCTCAAGGGCATGAGCCGCTATCAGAACCGACTCAACGAAGCGAACCGACTCAACGAGGAGACCACACATGCTGGAAACGACTGAACGCGGCCGCGACTACCAGGAACGTCTGAGGAAGTTCATGGACGACTTCGTCTACCCCGCGGAGTCCGTCTATGCTCAGCAGATGGCCGCGGCAGACAGCCCGCACACTCAGCCGCAGATCCTCGAGGACCTCAAGGCCGAGGCCAAGAGCCAGGGACTGTGGAACCTCTTCCACCCCGATCCCCAGTGGGGACCGGGGCTGACGAACCTCGAATACGCTCCCCTGGCCGAGATCACCGGGCATAGCATCGAGATCGCTCCCGAATCCATCAACTGCAACGCCCCTGACACGGGCAACATGGAAGTCTTCACCCGCTTCGGCTCCGATGAGCACAAGGAGAAGTACCTGGGGCCGCTGCTCAACGGTGAGATCGCCTCGGCATTCGCCATGACCGAACCCGCGGTCGCCAGCTCCGATGCCACGAACGTCGAGATGCGCATGGAGCCCACGGATGACGGGTTCGTCCTCAACGGCCGCAAATGGTTCGCCTCGAACGGCATGCACCCTCACTGCCGTGTCCTCATCGTCATGGGCAAAACCTCCCCCGACGCCGAGGTGCACCGTCAGCAGTCGATGCTCGTCGTCCCGATCGATGCCCCCGGTGTCACCGTGGTGCGCAACCTCCCCGTCTTCGGCTACCACGATCGGGAGGGACATGCCGAGATCACATTCGAAGACGTCCGCGTCCCCGCCAGCGACATCCTCAAGGGCGAAGGTGAGGGTTTCGCGATCAGTCAGGCCCGCCTGGGCCCGGGCCGAATCCACCACTGCATGCGTGCGATCGGTGCGGCCGAACGGGCGCTGGAGCTCATGGTCAAGCGCGCCGAGGAAAGGGTGACCTTCGGTGAGAGGCTGTCGTCTCGGGCGAACATCCAGGACTGGATCGCCGAGGCCCGGATCGAGATCGATCAGGCCAGGCTGCTGACGCTGCATGCGGCGGACATGATGGACAAGCACGGCAACAAGGTCGCGAAGAACGAGATCGCTGAGATCAAGGTCGTCGCACCGGCCATGGCTCTGAAGATCATCGATCGCGCGATTCAGGTCCACGGCGGTGCCGGTGTCACCGAGGACTTCCCATTGGCCAGCATGTGGGCGCACATGCGCACCCTGCGTCTGGCAGATGGCCCCGATGAGGTGCACAAACGCTCAATCGCTCGGAACGAGATGAAGAAGTACCGCAAGTAGCTGGCACAAGCTGTGCACCACCCCATTCAACGATGAAGGAAGTGAAGAGATGAGCACGTGGACAGACACCCGTCCCTGGCTGAAGACCTGGGGAGATCTTGCGAACGAGCCTTATACCTTGGAGAAATCCACAACGCTGCGCGACCTGGCCGCGACGGTCGCTGCGTACGGCGGCGAAGAGGCCATCAGCTACTACGGGTTCACGCTGACCTGGTCGGAATTCGACCGGTACTCCACCGCGTTCGCTGCCTATCTGTCGGAGCAGGGCATCGGGTTCGGCGACCGAGTCGCCATCTATGATCAGAACACTCCTGCCTTCATGATCGCCACCTATGGCATCTGGAAGGTCGGTGGTGTGGTTGTCCCGCTCAATCCCATGTATCGGGGCGAGCTCGAGCATATCTTCGCCGATGCAGAGGTGAAGGGGCTCATGGTCTCGAAGGCTGCATTCCTGAATCGCGTCGCTCCTTATGCGGCGTCGCTTCCTGTGGTTGTGCTCAATGATGATCGCGGCTTCCAGACCGATGGCCCCGAGGCGATCTTCTCCATGTTCGATAAGCTGCCCGGAACCCCTGGTGAGAATCCTGGTCCTGACCAGGTGCCGAATCTTCCCGACTTCCAAGCCGTCGTCCAGTCGAGGCTGGATACCGATTTCATACCGGCTGCTCCGAATCCCGAAGACAGAGCGATTGTCGTCTACACCTCGGGAACTTCGGGCCGGTCGAAGGGAGCATCGGGGACTCACGCTTCCGTGTCGAGCAATTCCCGCTACTGTGTGCGAACACCGTCGTTCGAGCCAGGCGATGGCTTCCTCACCTTGGCCCCCATCTTCCACATCACCGGGTTCGTCTGCCAGTTCATCGCTGGAGTCAGCGGTGGCGCACGTCTGGTCCTCAACTATCGATTCGACCCGGGATCGCTTCTCGAACTCTTCCTGCGCGAGAGGCCGACTTATATGGCCGGACCGGCGACGGTCTACACCGCGATGCTGGCTCATCCGTCTGCGACACCCGATCACTTCTCATCGTTCAAACGCATCATGTCCGGGGGTGCGCCGCTGCCCGAGGGATTGGTCAACAAGTTCGAGCAGAAAACCGGCGTCTACATCGGCCAGGGATACGGCCTGACAGAGACCTGCGCGCAAGTCGCCACCGTCCCACCTGGACTGCGAGCACCGGTTGACCCTGACAGCGGCAATCTCTCCTGCGGTCTGCCCCAACCAGACACCATGATCCGCATTCTCGATGACTTCGGCGAACCTCTGGGGCCCAATGAGATCGGCGAAGTCGCCATCTCGGGACCTGAGGTCGTTTCCGAATACATCAACAATGAGAAGGCCACCGCCGAACAGATCCCGAACGGGGAGCTGCGCACCGGCGATGTCGGTTACATGAATGAGGAAGGATGGCTCTTCATCGTCGATCGCAAGAAGGACATGATCAACGCCTCCGGCTTCAAGGTCTGGCCGCGGGAGGTTGAGGACGTCCTCTACACACACCCTGCAATCCAAGAGGCAGCAGTCGTCGGCATTCCCGACGAGTATCGCGGCGAGAGTGTTGCCGCATTCGTGACTCTTCAGTCGGGGCCCGAAGCCGACGAGGTCACCGAGGCCGCGATCATCGAGTTCTGTCGCGAGAAGTTGGCCTCATACAAGGCACCACGGCAGGTGACCATCATCGACGAGCTGCCCAAAACCAGCTCAGGCAAGATTCTGCGCCGCACCATTCGCGCCGATGCCGTTGCTGCGGCTCAGGAGGCGAAAGCCAGCGCAACCGGCTCCGAGTGAACTGGAAGTCGCCGAAACTCTGCCAATGATGTCAGCCTGTCACGGCCGTCGCGTCTGCTTGACGCGGCGGCCGTGACTGCCTGTACAGACTCCTATTGTCGGGTCCGTCTGGGTCTGTTGCATGATGCTGGGTTACGTCAGGCTCACGGTCTTCGCCCCACCGAGGCGGGCGAAACGGTCCGGCTGGCAGGTGAGCAGTATGACCTGGGCGCTCTGGCCCACCGTGGAGAGGATGACGTTCAGCGCGTTCAGCCGCTGCGCATCGGCGAAGCCGAAGGCATCGTCGAGGACCACAGGTGCCCCAGAATCGCTGTCGACGAGTGTTGCCACTGCGAGCCTGCCGATGAGCGCAAGCTGTTCCTTCGTCCCGCCCGACAGTGATTCGAAGGGCACGGTTCGTTCGTTCAAGGTGCGTGAGACGATCTCGAGGTCTTCGGAGACCTCAACCGACAGTCCCTGACCGAATACCAGCCTGCCCAGACGCTCGATCTGCTCCTTGAAAGGAGCCACGTACTTCCGCTGGGACTGTTCCTTGTGTTTGAGGACTGCAGTGCGCAGCAGGTTGATTGCCGTCGCCTGACGGCGCAGTCGTGCCTGCTTCCTCAGAGCCGATTCCAGCGCTTCTTCGGCAGTCGCAAGCTTTTCGTAGATGCCTTCGCTGGCACGATCGTCGATGAGGGCCGAGAGACGATCGACCTCCTGCCGCACTTCCTCTCGCTGGGCTTCCTTGCTGCCGACAAGTTGCCGCACGTTCTGCAGCTGCATCTCCAAGGACTCGGGATCGGCTGCCTTGTAGGCGACTCGTGCTTCGCTGACTTGTGAGTCGACATTCGACGCTCGAGCCTTCGCAGACTTCACCGCTTCTGCCAGGTCGGCGTCAGAGTTCGTCGTCCTTGCCTCAGCCAGGCTGCTCGTCAATCGCTCGTGCTGAGTTTCGGCTTCTTTCAGGCTGGTCTGTGCCCGGACCGTCTCCACGCGCGCGTCATCTCTGTTCGTGCGAGTTCGTTCGAGTTCGACGCGGGCGGCATCCACCGCGGATTGAGCGTCGTCGGCAGTCTTCTCGGACTCGGTGACTGCCGTTTCGAGCTCGCGCAGGCTCCTCTCATCATGACTGCCTTCTGCTTCGGCGCCGTCCACAGGTTTGCCATCGGAGATTGGGCGGGTTCCATCGGTTCCGAGGATCTGCTGTGCCCGAGCGAGCGCAGCTTCAAGCTTGTCGCGCCTATCCTGGCCCAGCAGCACCTTGAGCGTCGAATCGGCCTCTGCCTTGACGGCTTCTGCATCAGCACGAACATCGGCTCTTTCCCGGGCTTGGGCCACGGAGTCGACGTCGAGGCGTTGCAACTCTGCGTCGAATGCTTGTTTGGCCGAGGTCAGTGCCTTGTCCAGCTCGACGTGTGATGCTCCCGGGCGGACAGTGATGTCAGCGATGCCCTCGATCGTGATTCGCACGTCCTTGACTGCGGCGAATTCTCCAGTTGCACCATCACCCAACTCGGTTCCATCGACATCGACGGCCTGCGAGCCGAGGCGTTTCGCGACGATCTGTGCCGCGGCGGAGGTCTTCGCGTTCTCCGCGATCCTCACCTCTGTGTCCAGCGAGATCAGCGCCTCGACGTCCTTGGTGCTGACCGCAATCGATCCGATCGTCGCCTGTGCCCGGCTCTTCTTCTCATCATGGTCACGAATAGTGTCGAGTCGACGTGTGAGTTCGGTGAGTTCAGTTCGGGCACGCGCCTCGGTCACGTCTTTGGCTGCAGCCTTCGCCAGTGCACGTGCCTCGTCGAGCGTGCTCTGCTTGTCCTCGAGGGTCTTCTGTGCGTGAGCGAAGTCCGAGTCGATGTCATTTTGCGTCGCTTCAAGGTCAGTGACCGAAGACCGGGTCGCAGTCACAGTCTCCTCGGCCGCAGCGACATCATCGATGAGCCGTGTGCGTCGGTCCAGAGCTTCCCGTGCGATCTGTTCATCACGCTGTGCCGACTTCGCCTGCTCCATTGTCTGATCGAGCACTGCCTTGAGTTCAGCCACAGCCTTCGCCGCCTGTTCGGCTTCGTCACGGTCGCTCAGGGCCTGCGTCAGCTGCCCCCGGACAGATTCCAGGCGGGCAGCCGCCCTGGCGTGGTTGTCGACGAGCTCGTCCATCTCGTGGCTGCGTTCGCGCAGCTCTTCAAACGCAGCTTCGGCACTGGGGACTTCAGCGTTCGCCGCCTTGTAGTCACCGGTCTCCTTTCCGGACTTTGTGAAGTACTTCGAATACTCGGCTTCGATCCGATCGAGGAAGTCATCGTGGTCGGCGACCTCGATGCCCGATTCGTTGAGCGCGGAGTGCAGTGCCTTGATCTGCGCCAGCGGTGCCTGGGCCAGGCTTTCTCCCTGTGCTACGTCGAGGGCGACGAGGAGATCGACATCGACGGTGTCGGCGAGGATCGAGAGGAACCGGTCGTGGGCATCATCGCTGCTCAGCTGTTCCGGTCTGGGTCTGATCACGCTGAGTTCGGTGAAAGGCTGTTTGATCCACCGTTTCCGGTACTTGAGTTCGTAGTCCCCTGTGCTCAGGTGCAGTTCCACCTCGGGTCCGGCATCGACACCGACGGGTTGGGTCTCTTTGACGCTGGCTTTGCGTGAGCTCGATTTGTCTTCGCGCAGATGGGTGATGGCTTCATGGATTGAGGACTTGCCGACCTCGTTGGGTCCTTCGACGACGGTGACGCCATCGCCGAACTCAACCCGGGAGTCCGCTATACCGCGGTAGTTGCGCAGGTGGATGGAATGGAATTTCATGATCCGCTCCTCGCAAATCGATACAGCAGCCCCAGAGCGTCCTGTGCCGCTGCAGCAGTTGGGTCCTCTCCTGCCGCGGATTCCGCCAATTCGTCGAGGGTCTCCTGCAGGTATCCGCTCAGACCGAGGCCGGCGAAGTCTTCGTCGGCGGCGACGACTGCAATGTCCGTATGCCGCTCCCACAGCGAGACGAGGGCGAAGAGGTCTGCGGCATGGTCGAGGACTTCGTCGAGGCGCGCCTTCGCTGCTGTGGACAGGGTGCCTCTGAGGACGAGCCAGACTGCGGTGCTGTCCTTATTCGGGATGTCCGTCAGTCGCTGTTCGAGGCGGGTGACGTCCTCATCCGAGTTCACGTCCTCCTCGACGACGAGGTAGGTCCAGCGGCCGATGTGCACCTTCTCCACCGTGCTTGCATGCGTCTGGGGGTCGACATCGACGAGGAGGACGTTGCCGGGATCGTCCTCGCGTCGAGAGGTGACCTCCAGGGCGCCGGGGTACCAGATCCTCTCGTCGACGGAGTAGGTGGCGTGCCTGTCACCGAGTGCGACGAACTGGGCACGGCCCTCTTTCACCACAGCCTTGAGGCTGTCGGTGTCGATCGTGGCCAAAGACTCCCGGTCGGGGTCCAAGGTGCTCACGGCACCGTGACCGGCGACGATGCGCACGCGACCTGGGGCCACCTCGGCGAGATTCTGAGTTGCCTGGTCCACCAGGTCGCCTTGGGGACGTTTCGAGAACCACGGAGCACCGACGATTTCGACGCCCGGGATGACTTCGAACGGTTCACTGTCGCGCAGAACGTGGACGTGGTCAGGCTGCCGTGAGGTGAAGGCGGGGGAATCGTAGATGGAGGCTGCGTCGAGGGGATCGTGATTGCCCGGCAGCAGGACGACGGGCACGGTGAAGGCGGCCAGAACCTCGAAGGTGCGGGAGATGATGGCTCGGTCGAGTTGGTTGGACTCGAACACGTCACCGCAGACGACGACGAATTCGCATGACTGCTCGGCAGCGATCTCACCGATGCGTTTGACGGCATCGAGGCGGGCACGGTGAAACCGCGGGCGGGCTTCGGCACTGAGATAGTGCGCCGTCATGCCCAACTGCCAGTCTCCGGTGGCGACGAATCTCATGGGTTCCTCCTAGGCTCTCCCCCATCCTATGTATGCACATCCACCCTACGGACGGGCACTGACATGGAACGTGAGGTACGTCATGTTCCACACGCGCGAAGTCAGCGATTCCGCCGCTCTTGCAGGTTCCTCGGACCGTCACCGCCTCGACGTGAGACCCAGCCCACCCTTACTTAGGTTAGGCTATGCACTATGAACACGACGGGGACGATGAACTCCATTGCGCTGCACGCCTCGGGCCTGCACTTGGGCTATGAACGTGCACCGGTTGTCCATGACGTGTCCGTCTCGATCACTCCCGGTCGGGTCACGGCACTCATCGGACCCAACGGCAGCGGAAAGTCGACCGTCCTGCGGTCCCTGGCTCGTCTGCATCCGATCAGCTCCGGTGAAGTCACAATCGCCACGCCGGGGTCGACCACTCCGACGCCTGCACTGTCGGCACGCGAATTCGCCCGTACGGTCACACTGCTCTCCCAGTCCCGACCGCATCCTTCCGGGCTGAGTGTGCGCGAGATCGTCGCGTTCGGTCGCCACCCGCACCGGCGCCGCTTCGCCTCACTCACCGATGCCGACAGGGCCGCGATCGATAAGGCTCTGGAACTGACCGGCACCGACACGATGGCCGAGCGTTCCGTCGATCAGCTCTCCGGTGGCGAGCTCCAGCGCGTCTGGCTGGCCACCTGCCTGGCCCAGGAGACCGGGGTGCTCCTCCTCGATGAGCCCACCAATCACCTGGATCTGCGCTATCAGGCAGAGATTCTCGACCTCATGCGCGACCTCGCCGACGATCACGGAACGGCCGTCGGCGTCGTTCTCCACGATCTCAACCATGCTGCCGCCGTCGCCGATGACGTCGTCCTGCTCAGCCAGGGCCGAGTCAGATCCACGGGGACCTGCGAAGAGGTCTTCACCGCCGATGTGCTCACCGAGGTCTACGGACTGCCGATCCGCACGCTCGTCGATGAGGACACCGGGATGGTGCGCATCGAGGCACTGCCGCGACGCCGCCGTCGCACCCTCGCCGCGGCCTCCTGACATCTTCACTGAAATACCGCCGTTTCACCTCTCAAGAAAGAGACACCTCTGTGACAACTCCGCCCTCTGCCCCTCTGCGCAAGCCCCTATTCGCCCTGGCTTCCCTCTCCGCCGTCTGCGCCCTCGCACTGTCTGCCTGCGGCACTACAGGCACCGACGCTTCGGCCGATGACGGGAACTCCGAGTCGATCTCCGAAGCATGCGCGGACGACTCGAGCACCACCTCGGCGGACCCGGTCTCCGTCAAGGACGACACCGGCCACCAGATCAAACTCGACAAGCCCGCATCTACGGTCGTCTCACTCGAATGGCAGTACACCGAAGACCTGCTCTCCCTGTGCGTCGATCCCGCTGCCGTCGCCGATGCGAAGGGCTTCACCACCTGGGATACGGCTGAGAAGCTGCCCGAGGACACGACCGACGTCGGCACCCGGCAGGAGCCGAATGTGGAGTCGGTCCTCTCGGCCAACCCTGATCTCGTCATCATCGAGACAACGTCCCGTGACGACAAGATCGTCAGCCAGCTCGAGGACCAGGGCATCCCTGTCATGGCGATGACCGGTGCCGACGGCAAGGACCCGATCGCCTACATGAAGGACACCTTCTCCACCATCGCCGAGGTCACCGGCCGCGGCGAGCGCGCCGACACCGTGCTGTCCGAGTTCGATGCGAAGGTCGAGGAGTCGAAGAAGGCTCTCGAATCCGCCGACCTCGAAACAAAGGAATTCGTCTACTTCGACGGTTGGGTCAACGGCTCGAATGTGGCGCTGCGTCCCTTCGGCCAGGGATCGCTCTTCGGTGAACTCGGCGAGGAACTGGGCCTGAAGAACGTATGGACCGGCGAGGTCGATCCCGCATACGGACTGGGCCAGACAGACATCGAGGGCATCTCGAAGGTCGGCGATGCGAACTTCTTCTACACCGGCACCGATGATCCCGAGTCCGAGGACTATGTGAAGCTGCTGCAGAAGAACGACATCTGGTCCAACATTCCCGCCGTCAAGGATGAGCGCACCTTTGCGTTCCCCTCCGGGATCTGGACCTTCGGCGGACCGAAATCGTCCGAACAGGCTCTCGACGCCTACGTCGAGGCACTGACCAAGTAGTCCATGACTCCTCCCTCACCCACGACCGTCTCACCCACGACCATGCCTACGACGATCTCGGCGAGCGATGGCTCGGAGCCGAATCCTGCCGCAACCGAGCGGAAGGCTGGACTCTTCAGCGCGCTCTCGGCCACCGGGATCCTGCTCAGCCTGGTCATCGTCCTTGCTCTGCTCTCGGCATGGCACATCACGCAGGGCACCTCGGGGATCGGATTCCGGGACCTGTTCGCGGCCCTGACCGGATCCATGTCTTCCCCCGCCGAGGTGGGTCCGAGTGCCCGTGACGTCCTCATCGGGTCCCGGCTTCCGCGCGTGGGCGCGGGGATACTCGTCGGCGTCGCCCTCGGCGTTGCCGGTGCGCTGTTCCAGTCGCTGGCCCGTAACCCGCTGGCCTCACCAGACACCCTTGCCGTGACCGGTGGTTCGTACTTCGCAGTCACCGTGGTCACCGCCTTCGGCATCGCGATCCCGGTATGGGCCTCCGGAGGCGTCGCCTTCCTAGGCGGGCTGCTCGCCGCAGCTCTGGTGCTCGGGCTTGCCGGTGGTGCGGCATCCTCGACGACCCGCCTCGTGCTCGCCGGCACTGCGACCGCCTTGGCGTTGCAAGCCGGCACCTCGACCCTGCTCATCCTGTTCCAAGAGGAGACGACGAGCCTCTACTCTTGGGGTTCAGGCACCTTGAATCAGCTCGATGGGACCGCCGCGATCCGCAGCATTCCCGTCATCACCATCATCGTCGCTGCTGCAATCCTGCTGTCACGACGCCTGGATCTGCTCAGCCTCGGCGATGATGCCGCCTCTGTCCTCGGTGTGCCGATCCGGTCGACTCGAGCGATCGGGATTCTGCTCGCAGTCACCCTCACCGCAACGGCTGTGACTTTGGCCGGGCCGATCGGATTCGTCGGCCTGTGCGCACCGGTCATCGCCCGGCTGCTCGCTCGCCTGGTGCCGGCGCTGGGCCGGCATGCAGTGATGATCCCGGCCACAGCGCTCATCGGCGCAATCATCGTCATCCTCGCCGACGCCGTGCTGCGCGCCATCGTCGGAGCTACCGAGGCGATCACTCTGCCTTCGGGGGTGACGACGACGGTGCTCGGAGCGATCGTCCTCGTCCTACTGGCACGGTCCATGCGGTCTTCGGGTCCCGCTCAGGCAACGTCTGCGGCTCGGTCCCGGGTCCACGGACCACGTCGCGCCGTGCTCGTCATCGTGCTGGGCACGGTCGTGCTCATCGTGGGTGCAGTCCTCTCATTGCTCTCAGGGGAACGCTTCTACCTCCTCGGTGATGTGATGCTGTGGATGCAGGACCAGGCGGCACCGGTGATCTCCTTCGCCTTCGACTCCCGGGCCCCACGCGTGGCCGCAGCACTTGCCGCCGGTGCCGCCCTCGGATTGTCGGGAACATTTGTCCAGGCCAGCGCCCGCAACCCGCTGGCTGAGCCGGGCCTGCTCGGCATCACCGGCGGCGCCGGGCTTGGTGCCGTCATCGTCATCACCCTTGTTCCCGGCGCCACCGTCGTGCTGATCTCAAGTGCGGGGGTCGCTGGTGCGCTCGTGGCATTCGCCATCGTCTACGGACTCTCCTGGCGCGGGGGGATGAACACCGACAGGCTCGTGCTCATCGGCATCGGCATGTGGTTCGGCTTCACCGCCCTGACCACACTGTTCCTCGTGCGGGCGAACCCTTGGGATACACCGGCACTCTTCACCTGGCTCTCCGGCTCCACCTACGGCCGCGTCTGGGCCGATGTCGCGCCCGTGGCACTCGTCCTCCTGGCTGCAATCCCCCTGGCCTTCGTGTGGACGCGTGAGCTGGATCTGTTGGCCCTCGACGACGATACGCCGAGGCTGGTCGGAGTCCCACGTGAACCCGTTCGCCTGGGCGTGCTCATCACGGCCGCGGTGCTCGCCGCCGTCAGCGTCTCCGCAGTCGGAGTGGTCGGGTTCATCGGCCTCGTCGCCCCGCACGCCGCCAGGGCTCTGGTCGGCGCTCAGCACGCCCGGGTGGTCCCGACGGCCATGCTCCTCGGCGCCCTTGGCCTTGTCGTCGCCGACGCATTGGGCCGCACGGTCATCGCTCCTGCACAGATTCCCGCCGGTCTCATCGTCGCTCTCATCGGCGCCCCCTACTTCGTGTACCTGCTGGCACGCTCGAAGGCGTGAGAAGCGACCCCGAACTCCCCGACGGCTGTCTCTTCGCAACCGCTTGCCAAACGTGTGGAGGTAGAGCACAAATGACGCACCTGCGCACCTTTGCCAAGCGGTTGTCACGGTGCGACGGCCGGTACCGCGGCTACGGAGCGGCCCACTCCTGGGCACGTTCGTGGATGAAGTCGCGCAGGCGAGCGACGACGCGACTGGGTCGGCGCACCGCGGAGCACAGTGAGACCTCACGGACATAGTCACCGCCATGCAGCTCAACCTCGGCGATGCCCGCCATGAAACGAACATTGCGCGGGATCAGCGCCACTCCCATCCCCCGGCTGACGAATTCGCGGATCGTCGAGAACTCGGTGACTTCGGTCTTGACCCGCGGGACGAACCCGGCGTCTGCACACCACAGATCAGTGAGGCTGCGCAGATTGTAGGTCGCGGGGTTGGCGATGAACTCTTCTCTCGCCAACTGAGCAACGGTAATGCTGCGCCTACCGGCAAGCCGATGGTCAGCAGGGAGTGCGGCCACGATTTCCTGTGAGGCGAGAACCTCATGTTGCAGCTCAACCGGGGGCGGAATGATGATTGCCAGATCCAGCGCTCCCTTCTGCAGGTCGCGGGCGAGCTCAGCACCGTGTGCCTGCTTGAGGTCGAGTCTGATGCCCGGGTGCCGGGAGCTGAAGGCGGCCAGCAGATCGGGGATCTGGCCCGCTCCCATTGTGAGCGGAAAGCCGAACCGGATGGCACCATGATCAGGGTCGGCAGCCTCGGCGATGTCCGTGATCGCGATCTCGATCTCTCGCAGCGGTCCCCTGATCGAATCCGCGAGTTCGCGTGCTGCGGCGGTCAGGCTGATCGCCCGACCGTCGGGAACGATGAGGGGCACGCCGAGGTGGTCCTCCAGACCGTGGATGCGTCGGCTCATCGTCGACTGCGGGATGCCGAGGGTTGCCGCCGCATCGGTCATATGTCCGTTCTGTTCGACGAGCTCGAGCAGTGCCGCCAACTGCGGGGCCTGACCGGGGCGCATTTCATCCATATACGGATTGTATCGATGTTCTTATTCATTGGACGGATGATTACAGAAAGCTCATGGTGAATATATGAAGCGAAGCCCCGTCACACCACAGCACCTGCCCGACGCCGATGTCGTTCTCATCGGGGCGGGCATCATGTCGGCGACATTGGGATCGATGCTCGCCGATCTCAACCCTGACATGCGCATCGTCGTCCTTGAGAAGGCCAGCGACATCGCCGGCGAAAGCAGCCGAGCCTGGAACAATGCAGGCACCGGACATTCCGGTTTCTGCGAACTCAACTACATGCCCGACCCCGGTGATGGGACGAAGGCCGCCTCAATCGCCGAGCAGTTTCACCTCAGCCGGCAGTGGTGGGCTCACCTGGCCCAGTCCGGGCGTTTGGACCCCACCGAATTCGTTCACTCCACAACTCACATGAACCTCGTCTTCGGTGACCGCGACGTGGACTACCTGCGACAGCGTGTGGAGACGCTGCGTGCTGACCCCCTGTTCGCAGACATGGACTTCACCACAGATCGCGGTGAGATCGCACAGTGGGCGCCGCTGACGATGGAGGGTCGCCCCGATGACGGTGAGCCGATTGCCGCGGCCAGGAATCCGCGCGGCACGGATGTCGACTTCGGCGCCCTGACCCGAGGCCTGTTGGACATCGTCTCAGACCAAGCCCATAACGAGGTCCACACCAACCACGGGGTCACCGGACTGCACAGCACCGAAGCAGGCTGGACTGTCAGCGGGAAGACTGCTGCCCCGGCAACGGCCTCGGGCACAGCGTCGAGGCCAACCCGGCCCTTCTCTGTCAATGCGAAGCACGTCTTCGTCGGCGCCGGCGGGTTCGCCCTCAAACTCCTGCAGAAGAGCGGAATCCCCGAGGTCAGAGGCTATGCCGTGCTGCCCGTCGGAGCCTCGTTCTACCGCAGCGCCACTCCTGCCGTCGTCAGCCGCCATGACGCCAAGGTCTACGGGCAAGCCGATGTCGGCGCTCCGCCGATGTCGGTTCCTCACCTCGACAAACGCATCATCGACGATGAGGAGCACCTGCTGTTCGGCCCCTATGCGACGTTCAGCACCAAGCTGCTCAAGCACGGTCACCTCAGAGACTTCTTCACGACCCTGCGACCCGACAATCTCCATGTGATCGCGGCCGCCGGCCTGCAGAACCTCGACCTCGTGAAGTTCCTCGTCACAGAGCTGGCGGCGGGGCCAAAGAAGAAGTTCTCGCAATTGCGCCGCTTCTACCCGAAGGCCAGATTCAACGAATGGACCCTGGTGCCAGCCGGGCAGCGTGCGCAGCTGGTGAAACCTGACCCGAAGCGCGTCGGTGCCCTGCAGCAGGGCACCGAGCTCGTCGTCGGCGCAGACGGGTCGATCGCCGGACTGCTCGGAGCCTCGCCCGGCGCGTCGACGGCCGTGCCGATCATGCTCGACCTGCTGCGCTCGGCCTTCCCAGCCCAATGGCATCGCGGCTGGAAAGATGCCATGAGCCAAGCGATCCCCGACATCGAGAGGACCGACTGGAACGCCGAGGCGGTTGGGGCCAGTTCCGCAGCCACCGACGTCGCACTCGGACTGGGCGCATCCGGCTCACGGGCTTCCGACCTGGGTGCTTCCTGCCCCGGCACATCCCACGTGCGGGCTTCCGGCCCGGGCGCTTCCGACTCGGGCACATCCCACCGAGGGACATCCCACGTGAGGGCTTCCGGCCCGGGCACATCCCACGTGGGCACATCCATGCGAAACTGAGCAGCCCGATGCAACACTGAGCAGCCCCGTGCAACGCCGCGCACCCCGTGCAACACCGCCCAGCACGCACGGCATGCGGGCCCACCTCGGCGAGGCTGCCTTCTCCTCCCGGGCCCGCAGGCTGTGACCGCTAGCCAAAGGTGTGAATGTCGAGCACAAGTGACGCACGTATGCACGCCTGCCTAGCGGTTGCTGCGGGAGCCCCGACGCCTGCCTGGAGCGCCGTCGGGTCAAGGCTCCCACCTGGTGAGACATTGGCAGAATGCCACAGCAGAAAACACTCAGCGTTGTGGCATTGCTGATTGAACGGGGGCCGGTTGGGATTTAGTGTGAGCTACAACACCTAACGTAAGGAATCTCACATGAAGGTCCGCCTCCCCCGCCGAGCGCTCGCAATCGGATCAGCTCTCGCTCTCACCTTCGGTCTGGCTGCTTGCAGCGGAGGAGACCAGGGAGGAGGCGAGGCCGGCGACACGATCGTGGCTGAGACCGCGTTCAACCTCAAGACGATCGATCCCCACCGGCAGTTCGAGTTCACCGGGTCGACAATCGACACTGCCATCTATCAGACCGCCTTGGAATTCAAGGACGGCGACCTGACCAAGCCGACCGACGGCCTGTGCTCCTTCGAGATGTCCGAAGACGACAAGAAGATGACGCTGAAGCTCAAGCAGAAGGACGCGAAGTTCTCCAGCGGCGATCCTGTCACCATGGATGACGTCGTCTTCTCCTTTGAACGACTCAAGGGCATCAAGGGCAATCCTTCGTTCTTCCTCGACGGTGTCTCCATCAAGAAGGTCGACGAGGAGACCGTCGAGCTGACCAGCAAGAAGCCCAATCCTGCACTCCCCTACATTCTCCCCAACGCCTCGATCGGAATCGTGAACTCGAAGGTCGTGAAGGAGAATGAAGGCACCACCGACGAGAAGGACGGCGCCGAAGCCTTCCTCAACGAGAACTCGCAGGGCTCGGGTCCGTACAAGGTTGAGAAGTACGATGCCGACAGTCAGGTGGTGCTGACGGCGAACGAGCACTACAACGGCCCGGAACCGAAGTACAAACGCGTCGTATTGCGCAACGTCTCCGCAGAGACCCAGCTGACCGACATCCAGTCCGGCCAGGCACAGGTCGCCTACGACCTCAACTCCGAGCAGGCGAAGCAGATCGATGGCTCCATGGGTGAGATCGCGAGCCTGCCCTCGACGCGCAGCCTCTACATCTTCAACAACACCGACGAGAAGCTCGGCGGACCTGCCGCCGATCCGAACTTCCGCAAGGCCGTCATGTCTGCCATCGACTACGACAAGCTCACCGACCTCGCCGGAGAAGGATCGCAGCGCATGGCCAGCCTCGTCCCCAACGAGTTCGTCGGTGCCGTTCCGAAAGATCAGGCACCAGAGAAGGATCTAGCCAAGACGAAGAAACTGCTGAAGAAGGCTGGGTACGACGGTGAGAAGATTCCCTTCCACTATTCGAGCGACCAGTCAGTCAACGGAGTCGACTTGGCTCAGCTGGCGGAGACCCTGCAGGCTCAGCTGAAAGAGGCCGGCATCAACCTCGCGCTGAAACCGGCACCCAGTTCGACACAGCTCGACGGATTCCGCTCGGCCAAGCAGCCCATGGGCATCGGCACCTGGGGTGCGGACTACCCGGATCCCACGAACTACAACGTCTTCATCCCCGGCGGCAGCGTCGCCGACCGCGTCAACTGGAAGTCCGATCCGAAGCTGAAGAAGCTCGCAGCCGAAGCGGAGAAGGCCAAGGACAGTGACCGTGACGCCGCCTACGCCAAGCTCTACAAGGCGACCACGGACACCGGAGTCTGGATTCCTCTCGTCCAGCCCGTCAACACCGTGGCAGTGGGATCGAGCATCAACACGTACGTCTCCAACGCCGACATCACATTCGACTTCGCGAAAGCTGAGTGAGGATGTCGGTCTCAACCACCGATAGCTCCACCGCCCACCCGCCGAGCAGCGACGAAGCACAGCGCATCAAGCCACCGCTGCTGCCCCCGCTGCTGCGCTACATCCTCATTCGGATCGGGATCAGCCTCATCCTCATCTGGGGTGTCACGATTGTGACGTTCCTGATGACCAACCTGGTCCCCACCGACCCGGTCGCCGCCATCCTCGGCGACCGGGCGGCGGCGGACCCGGAGATCGTCGCCGCGACCCGTGAGCGCCTCGGTCTCGACCAGCCACTCATCGTCCAGTACTTCACGTATCTGAGCAACCTGCTCCAAGGCGATATGGGTGTATCCAACCAGACCCGGACACCAGTCCTCCAGTCGATCGGCCAGGTCTTCCCTGCCTCGATCGAGCTGGGCATCGGAGCCATCCTGATCTCGGTCATCATCGGTCTGCTGCTTGGACTGGCCAGCGCGCTCAAGCAGAACACGATCCTCGATCACGCCATCCGCGCCTTGAGCCTCATCGGTATCTCAGCACCCACATTCTGGATCGCCGCGGTCGGCTACTACGTCTTCTTCTTCAAACTCCGCGTCGTCCCCGGCGCCGGGCGCCTTGACCCGTGGATCACCCCACCGCCGAGGGTCACCGGTCTCTACACCGTCGACTCTCTCTTGGCCGGTCAGATGTCGACGTTCATCAACGCATTCGGGCATCTGATTCTGCCCTCGTGTGTGCTGGCCCTGTTCACGATCGGCCTGCTCACCCGATTCAGCCGCTCAAGCGTTCTCGACATCATCCGACTCGACTACGTCACCGCTGCCAGAGCAAAGGGGCTGCCGGCTCGCACGGTCGTCTTCAAATACATCTTCCGTGGTGCTCTCGTCCCGATCATCACGGTCGTCGGCCTGGCCTTCGGCTCGCTCCTGTCCGGCGCAGTCCTGACAGAGACCGTGTTCGCTTGGAACGGCCTGGGACAGTACGCCTTCCGCGGTGCGACGACACTCGACCTGCCCGTCATCATGGGAGTCGGACTCGTCATCGGCATCGTCTACATCATCGTCAATTTCATCGTCGACCTGATCTACGGCTTCGTGGATCCGAGAGTGAGGGTGCGATGAGCATCGGGACCCCCAAACAGCCGCCGACGAACACCACATCTGCCAGCGCCGAGGTGGCAGATCGCAATCCTGTCGACCGCGGTGTCAAACGGTGGCAGTTTCGCTTTCCGAAGGCACTGCGCACTCCGCTGGGATTCATCGGAGCCATCATCCTGAGCATCTGGCTGATTGTGGCACTCTTCGCACCACTTCTGGCACCGTTCAATCCGCTGGCGCAGGATTTCCCCCGGCTCAGTGCTCCCGGAGGTGGAAACCTCCTGGGCACAGACACCTTGGGTCGTGATGTTCTGTCGCGACTCATCGTGGCCGCACGCACCACACTGCCGGCAGCCGTCTTCGTCGTCATCTGCTCGGCCGTGCTCGGTTCCGTCCTCGGTGCGATCGCCGGCTACTTCGGACGAGCCGTCGACGAGATCATCATGCGCATCGCCGACCTCGTCTTCGCCTTCCCCACGATCATCCTCGCCATGGTCATCGCCGCAGCATTAGGCCCGGGCCTGAAGAACGCGATCATCGCCATCCTCCTCGTCTCCTGGCCTTCATACGCCCGTGTCACCAGATCTCTGGTCATGTCTGCTCGCAACAGCGAATACGTCGTCGCCGGACGCCTGCTCGGCTTCAGCGCCGGAAAGTCCCTCATCCGGGAGATCTCACCGAATGTGCTCTCCCCCGTCGTGGTTCTTGCCACCCTCGATGTGGGCTCGGCGATTCTCACGATGGCCGGTCTCTCGTTCCTGTCCCTGGGAGTCGTCCCACCGACACCGGACTGGGGTGCCATGATCAGCGAGGGGGTCTCGCAGTTCGCCGCCTGGTGGATCGCGTTCTTCCCCGGCCTGTGCATCCTCACGATCGTCATGGCCTTCAACTTCATCGGAGACAGCCTGCGCGACTCCCTTGACCCGCATACCGCACAGGAAGTGGGAGAAACCACCTCATGAGCATGATCAGCATCCAAGACCTCAACCTGTCGGTGACGACGGGCAAGGTGGAGAAGCACATCCTGCGCAATGTCTCATTCGATCTGGAGGCGGGAAAGATCACCGGTGTCGCCGGTGCCTCCGGTTCGGGCAAGACGCAGACAGGACTGGCGATCATGGGCCTCTCCCCCGCCGGTGCCCAACTCAGCGGCAGCATCGACTTCGACGGCACCGAGTTGGTCGGGATGCCTGCCAAGGTCCACAACCGCCTGCGCGGCGTGCAGCTGTCGATGGTGTTCCAGGATCCAGCTTCAGCATTCCATCCCATGCTCACCATCGGCGATCAGATGACCGATCACTACCGGCACCACAAGAAGGCCTCGAAGAAGGACGCCCTCGAGCGCGCCGTCCACATCCTCGAACGCACTCATGTCCCCCACCCCGATGAAGCGATCGGGAAGTACCCGCACCAGTTCTCCGGTGGTCAACTGCAGCGCATCGCGTTCGCCTCGGCGATCATCTGCGATCCGAACGTGCTCATCGCCGATGAACCGACCACCGCCCTCGATGTGACTGTGCAGGCTGGAATCCTGCGCCTGCTGCGCGAACTCTGCGATGACCTCAACTTGGCCGTCCTCCTCGTGACTCACGACTTCGGAGTGCTGTCCTCGGTGGCCGACACCATCGTCGTGATGAAGAACGGTTTGGTGGTCGAGACCGGAGATCGTGAACCTGTCATCACCGCACCGAAGCATGAGTACACCAGATCGCTCATCGAATCACTGCCCGGAGCGGAGGTCCCACGCTGATGACAACCACGACAACGACCGAGGACACTCCTCGGGCATCCAAGGTTCCACTGCTCGAACTCGACAACGTCTCCTGCGAATACAAGCTCAACGGCGGCGGCCGATTCCGTGCCGTCAGCAACGTCTCACTGCAGCTGGGCCGCTCAGAGGTGCTTGGCCTCGTGGGCGAATCCGGTTGCGGAAAGTCCACGCTGGCCAAGCTCATCTGCGGACTCGAGAAAACCGCAGGCGGCACCATCACCTTCGAATCCCACCCGGTGAAGCCCTTGGGCCTTGGCCGTCGGCCCAAGAATCTCCTGGGAGTCCAGATGGTCTTTCAGAACCCCTACGCATCGTTGAATCCGCGCAGACGCATCAGGGATCAGCTCACTGACGCACTCGCCCTCGACCCGGAACACAATTGGACAGTGGAGTCCCTCCTCGAAGCGGTCGATCTGCCCCTCGATGCTGCGCAGAGGTTCTCGCATTCGTTCTCGGGCGGACAGCGGCAACGCATCGCCATTGCGCGGGCACTGGCTGCCGGGCCCAAGGTGCTCGTAGGTGATGAGCCGATCGCCTCCCTGGATGCCTTCCTCCAAGCCAGGATCGCGCGGATGATGAGGGACCTTGCCATCGACTCCGGTGCGTCCATGATCTTCATCAGCCACGATCTTTCGGTCGTCCGCGACATCGCGGACCGCGTAGCCGTGATGGAGGCAGGTAACATTGTCGAGGTCGGTTCGACAGATCAGATCTGGAATGACCCGCAGCATCCCTATACGAAGAAGCTGCTCGCGGCCATCCCGAAGGTCGACGGCAAGGGGATCATTCCCGGGTAAGTGCTGCAGGAGACGTCGCAAGGAGATAGCGAAACATGGTGATATTGCTGCGCGGAGCAGACATCTGCGCCCCGGAACGGCTCGGGAAGCAGGACATCCTCATCGAGGGACAGCAGATCACCTTCATCGGTGACCTACCTGCCGAAGCGCTCCAGGGTCTTCCCAACGCCACAGTCGTTGATGCCCAGGGACTGACGGCCACTCCCGGTTTCATCGACCCACATGTCCACATCGCCGGCGGTGGGGGCGAAGGCGGGTACGCAAACCGCACCCCCGAGATCCGCATCGGCGACATCGTGAGCGCCGGAGTCACCACCGTCATCGGCTGCCTGGGGACCGACGGAGTCACCCGCAGTCACGCTGATCTCCTCGCCAAGGCCCGAGCTCTCGAGACCGAGGGCATCACCACCTATATCTATACGGGCAGCTACCAGGTCCCGGCCCGGACTTTGACCGGCGCTGTCGTCGATGATCTCGTCCTCATCGACAAGGTCATCGGTGTCGGAGAGGTCGCGATCTCGGATCGGCGGTCGTTCCAACCCACCGTCGAGGCTCTTGCCGAACTCGTCAGCCAGTCACATGTCGGTGGGCTGCTGTCCGGCAAGGCCGGAATCACTCACTTCCACGTCGGTCCCTACTCGACCCGACTTGCCCCACTTCACCGGCTCCTCGACGAGTATCCGATCGCGCCCCAGACCATCTACGCCACCCACATCACCCGGTCCCCCGAGCTTCTGGCCGACGCGGTGGATCTGGCTGCCAAGGGTGCCATGGTCGATATGACGGCCTCGTCGACGACGACTGATTCACTGAAACGCTACATCGACCTCGGCGGAGATCTCAGCCGACTCACTCTCTCCTCCGATGCCAACGGCAGCCTGCCGGAATTCGACTCCGATGGTCGGCTCATCGGCATGGATGTCGCCAAGCAGGCGACTCTGTATGAGCAGGTGTGGGCGTGTGCCGACCTGCCCGGTGTCGACCTGTCTCAGGCTATCTCTCTCGTCACCTCCAATACGGCAGATGTCCTCGGCCTCGAACACAAGGGACGCCTCCGCGTCGGAGCAGATGCCGATATCCTCCTCACCGATGACAGCCACACCATTCAGCTCGCCTTCGCCCGCGGACGAGAGAGCGTCCGCAGCGGCGCCCCGCAGATCCAAGGAACCTTCGAATGAGCCACGAGCACGACACGACGACTCCCACCTCCGTCGATGTGGAGGAGAAGCGTCCGCCCTTGGGCTGGTCACTGATCCCCCTGGTCGCGATGCTCGTCCTGTTGGCGGTGGGCTACGGTGTTCTCGGGCTCGCACCCGAACCGCTGCTGATCCTCTCCGCGATCATCGCCGGCCTGGTGGCTCTGCGGATGGGGCTGAGCTGGGACGAGATGCTGCTGGGCATCAGGGAGAAGCTCGACACTGCGATGCCGGCTCTGCTCGTGCTCATCTCGATCGGCATCCTCATCGGCACGTGGATGATCGCGGGAACCATTCCGATGATGATCTACTACGGCCTTGGGCTCATCAGCGCACAGTTCATCGTTCTCATCGCATTCGTCATCTCCGCGATCGTCTCCGTCATCACCGGAACGTCGTGGGGTTCGGCCGGAACTGTTGGAGTCGCCCTGATGGGAATCGCCGCGGGCCTCGACGCACCGCTGGCGGCCACCGCTGGCGCCATCGTCGCCGGTGCGTACTTCGGCGACAAGCTCTCCCCGCTGTCGGACACCACGAACCTGGCTCCGATCGCTGCCGGCACCACCCTGTGGGAGCACATTCGGCACATGCTCTACACCACGATTCCGGCCACGGTCGTGGCGCTGGCGCTCTATCTGTTCGTCGGCATCAATCAGAAGTCCGGCGGGACCGATTCGGAGCAGATCAATGCCGTCACGGGAACCTTGGACAGTCTCTTCTCCTTCAACGTCCTCCTGCTTCTGCCGATGCTCATCGTCCTCGGCGGAGCGGTTCTCAAACTGCCCACACTTCCGACGATCATCGGCTCGTCTCTGGTGGCCGGTATCCTCGCTGCCATCTTCCAGAAGGTCAGCCTCGAATCGATCTTCGCGTCCACTGTCGACGGGTTCACCCCGGACATGCTCGAGGTCGGGCCCACGACCCTGAAGAATCTGGATCCTCAGGTCGTCGAGTTGGTCTCACAGGGTGGGATGGCGTCGATGACCGGTGTCATCCTCATCGCGTTCAGTGCCTTCGCGTTCGCCGGCATCATGTCCAAGTCCGGTGCTCTCGAGACCATCATCCGCTCGTTGCTGAAATTCGTGAAGCGCACTGGAGATCTTGTCCTCTCCACGGTGCTCTCATGCATCACGATGGCCATCGTGACCGGCAATTCCTACCTGTCGATCATCGTTCCGGGCGAGCTGTTCAAGACGGCCTACGCCGATCGGGGCCTGGACGCCAAGAACCTCTCACGCACACTTGAGGATTCCGGCACCGTCGTCGTTCCGCTCGTCCCGTGGTCTTCGGCAGGCGTGTACATGGCCGGAGTGCTGGGAGTCTCCGTCCTCGACTACGCCCCGTGGGCAGTGTTCTGCTATGTCGGCTTCGCCTTCGCAATCATCCTCGGCTATACCGGAATCGGCATCGCCAAACGCCGCTGACCTGCGATGGACCCGACTCCGGCCCTGCCAGTGATGGCCAAGCGCCGCTGATCAAGCGTGCCACACTGATTCACTTCTGTGGCTGGCCACTCCTCTCGTGAGCACGGATGTATTCGGCCGGTGTGTACCCGGTGACGCGGTGGAAATCCGCCGTGAAGTGCGATTGGTCGAACCATCCGAGCTCTGCAGCCAAGTCACCGAAAGCTCCATCCCAACCCCGGTCGAACGCGGCAATGGCGTCCCTGATCCGTGCCCGGACCAGGATCTGTTTGACCCCGACACCGCAGTGAGCTTGAAACAGTCGCTGCAGCGAACGCTCGCTTGTCCCGCTGTGCAGCGCCAGATCGCCGAGGCTGATGATCGCCGGGTCATCGAGTCGGCCGAGGATCTGGCGGAACCTGGCATAGCTCTCGGTCATCTGTGGGCGAAGGGACAGCAGCCAACTCTCGATCGCACTCACGGCAGCGACCAGGCCGTCCTCGGCTTTCACGTGATCACCGACAGGCAGAACGCCGAGGACCGGCAGGTCGCCGTCGATGCCCGGGAACCAGGTCCGAGCAGGCACCGTCGTATCCCGAATCGTCGCGGGTGATTCGTTCGCGAAGGCCACAGTGCCGCCGAGGTGGAAATCGACTCCGATGACGCCGCCGCGGCCGAAGAGTCCGACATCGAAACGACGTCCCGTCACCGGACCGGTCAGCCAGATTCCTGCACCGTTCGTGTTCGCTCGGCCGATGTCACCGTATTCGAGAGTGAGATTGATCGTAGGCTCCGAAACCGTCGCTGTCTGATAACGCTCGTCAGCGGCCAGATCCCAGTTCACCGACCAATAGCGCTTCACCCATGGCCGCAGCTCTTCGGCAACTTCCATGACGGCGCAGTAGTGAGCGTGCTCGAGCATCTCTGCCGGTTTGAGCACCCGCCCGTAGAAGTGGTCGGGCGGTGATTCGCCGCGTGGCGGGTTTTTCCTATCGACGACCTCGTCCATGGAACAAGAATGGCAGACATGACTGACTCAGAGATGAAAGTTTCCGATTCCACCTCCTCGACGACCCCTGTCGCGAAGCTCGCGATGGTCACGCTCGACGCCCCGGACGCTTCGGCGCTCGGCGACTTCTATTCCGCGGTGCTGGGTTGGCCGGTGGCGTACTCAGATGAGAACTACGCAATGCTCACCGGCCCCAGCAACGCTCTGGGCATCGGGACGATACCGGACTACCAACGCCCCGATTGGCCCGACGACGGGCACAAGCAGTTCCACCTCGATCTCGCCGCCGATGACATCGACGCCGCGGCCGCTCGCTGCATCGAACTCGGAGCGACCCTCGCCGATCCACAGCCAGGCGAAACCTGGGTGGTGCTCATCGATCCGGCCGGCCACCCGTTCTGCCTTTCTGACGCGAAGAACTGGGGCTGACGCATCTGTGCTGTCCCACCAATGCGTCCCCGCAGGGACGCGTCTCAGTCCCGGGTCAGCTTCTCGACCCGAACGATGTAATGGGAGGAATCGAGGCCGTCGACGAGGATCGTCGCCGAGAACTTCTCGTTGGCTCCTGTCACGATCCAATTCGGTTTGAGGACCCCGCTTGGTGCGGCGGCTTCGTCAATACTGATGCTCATACCCAGTTTCACCGTCTTCACAACCTTCGTGCGCACCAGTGAACGCGCTGTTCGCCTCACCTGGTCCACACCCGGCTGGGGGCCGCCCTGATCCGAGGAATCGAGAGCACCGACCCAATCAACGACGGCCACACTTTCTCCACGGGGTTCGAAGTCCGCGATGTAGCCCTTGCCCGAGCAGGCGTTGACCAGAACGTTCATCCGTTGGCCCAGCGACACCGCAGACCCTGGTTTCGCGGATCGGGTGAATACGCCGCGGGTCCGGGCACGCAGCGCCGTCCACCAGAACGGGTGGAGCACCTCCCGAACCTCAGCCTCCGTGTCGGGGAGCTTGCGCTGGAATACGGCGAGCGCCTCGGCGGCGGTGATGTTCGGCGCCAGCTTCAGCACCGAATCGGGAGCGATCAGACTGGATTCGCCAGCAGAACCGGAAGCAGAATGCTCACGCATCTTTGGGCACCTGTGCTGCCAGCGCATCGTTCTGCCCGGTGAGCATGTGGGCTGGGATGGCACCGATCTTGTCCGTCTCCTTCAAAGCGGCGACGACGTGTGCGGGCACCGGGTGGGATTTCTGGGTGGCCAGAGACACGAGGATGAGTGCCAGGGTTGAGCAGACGATGCCGATTCCCATCGGGTCGACACCGGTGACATCGACGAGCCCGGTCAGCTGCCAGACGACCGAGGACACGGTTCCGAGCACCATCGAGGAGATCGCACCAGGAACATTGGCCTTCTTCCACCACGCTGCGGCCACGTAGACGGGGACGAATGCGGCACCGAGCACGGTCGTGGAGAAGATGACCACCTCGGCGACGGCCGGCGGATCGTTGACGGCGACGATGTAGCCGATCATGGCGAGGATGAGGACGGTGAAGCGCGAGACCCACACGGACTGGCTGTCGGACATGTCCTTTTTGATGAAGCGCTGGAACAGGTCCTGGCTGGCGATCGTGCCCGACTGCAGAAGCAGCGCGTCCGCGGTCGACATGATGGCCGCCATGATGCCGGCCATGACGATGCCGACGGCAAAGTTCGGCAGCACCGTGTCCGCGACCTGGAAGACCGCGAGTTCGGGGTTGTCGAGGTTGGGCAGGATGATGAGCGCCATGATGCCCACGATGTAGGGGGCGGGGATGAACAGGAGGTTGAAACCGGTGGCGTACATGCTCGCCGTGCGCGCGACCGAGGGCCGCTTCATAGCCATGTGGCTGACGTTGACGTGCGGCCAGCCCATGTAGCCGATGGAGAACACGAGGACCGCGCCGATGATGACGCCCCACTGTACGGAACCGATGCCGTCGGGGCCCCACATGGTCAGCAGATTCGGGTTGATCTCACCGACGGCGTTGTTGCCGGCCGTCCAACCGCCGACTGCCTGCAACGTGCCGATGAGAATCCAGACCATGCCGATGAGCATGATGATGGCCTGCACGAAGTCGGTGTAGGCCACGGCAAGGTAGCCGCCGAGGAACGTGTAGAAGACGATGACGCCGACGGCGATGAGCAGCGCCCATGCGTAGGGGATGCCGGTGACCATCTCGAGGCCGCGGCCTCCGGCGATGAACTGGCTCATGACGTAGAAGAAGATGCAGAATACGGCGACGGGGGCCGCGATGGCGCGGATCCACGGCGACGGGTAGCGGTGCTCGAGGTATTCGATCGAGGTCAGGGACCCCAAGATCTGGGAGAGTTTGCGCATCCGCCTGCCGAGGATGGACAGGTTGAGCACTCCGCCGCCGATGTCGCCCATCGCGTACCAGAGTGAGAAGTAACCCTTGGTGTACGCCAGCGATCCGGCACCGAGGAACATATACCCCGACATCGACGAACTCTGCAGGCGCAGCGCCGTCACGGCCGGACCCAGGCTGCGCCCGCCCAGCAAGTAGCCTTCGCTGTCCTTGTTGCCGACCTTGAGCGTCCACACGCCGATGCCGGCCATGGCGGCGAAGTAGATGACGAGGAACCAGGTTTCGAGGTTCATGCCAGTCCCCCGTTCTCATCTGCCGAGGTGGCCGGGCCGTTTGGCCCGTTCCCTCCACTGGCATTGCGTGAGGTCAGGTCCTGGTCTTCGGCGACGTCCTCGGCCTTCCAACCGCGCGAGAGGTAGACGAAGACCAACGTGTAGATCACCCATATCGCGGGGATGCCGAAGATGACGACGACGGTTGCCGTCGGGAGACCGAACATTGAGACCACCTCATTGTGACGCTGAACAGGATGCGGCAGTGTCGGAACCGTGCCGAACCACAGGCTGCGTTGGGCGACCTGTGCTTCCACGGAGCTCACCACCATGTTGAGGCGAGGATACATCGTTTTGTCAGATAGTTCTCAAGCTTCTCGGCCCAGCGGTCCGGCAACATCGGTCCTTCGCTGTCGACAAACGGATTTCCCTGTCCGCAAATGGTCGATTTCGTCGGCCGAAACGACCATTTGTCCACAGTGAATCGGGCGCGCCTCCGACTTGGCTCGGCGTCCGGCCCGCTCGCTTGGTCGGTCCCTGCGATCCGGGTGCTCAGTCGACGGTGAAGTCCCGTTCATGGAGGCCGGTGGCGCTGCCGGGGATCGCGGGGCGACGTTCGGCGATCTGTTCGTTGCCGTCTTTGTCGACCGCTCTGACAGTCACGGTGTGGGTGCCCGGTTCCACGTCGTCGAAGTGGCATCGCCATTGTCGCCAGGTGTCGGTGGTCAGCTCCTCGCTCAGCTCCGCTGTGTGCCAGTCGCCGTTGTCGATGCGCACGCGCACCTCGGCGATGCCGACGTGCTGGGCCCAGGCCATCCCCGCGGTGATGATCTGCCCGTCCTTGTTCGGGCTGACATGGACACCGGCGCGGGGAACATCAACACGGGAGGCCACGAGCACGGGCCCGTGCGTGGACCAGCCGCGCTTCGTCCAATAGGCCTCCTTGTCGGCGAATCGAGTGACTTCGAGTTCCGTCACCCATTTCGTCGCCGACACGAAGCCGTAGAGTCCGGGCACGACGAGCCTAGCGGGGAATCCGTGGTCGCGGGGCAGCGGTTCGCCGTTCATGCCGACTGCCAAGAGGGACGCTCGGTCGTCGGTGAGCACCTCGAGAGGTGTCGAGGCTGTGAAGCCGTCATCGGATGTCGAGAGCACCATGTCAGCCTCGTCATTCGGCTGCGCACGTTTGAGCAGGTCTCGGACCGGGTAGCCCAACCAGGTGGCGTTGCCCACGAGGTCACCGCCCACTTCGTTCGATACGCAGGTCAGGCTCACGCGGTGTTCCTCCAACGGCAGCTCGAGCAGTTGTGCCATGGTGATCGTCACTTCCTCGTCGACCATGCCGTGGATTCGCAGCGACCACGAGGAAGCGTCGACGGACGGTGGGATGAGCGCGGTGTCGATGCGGTAGAAGTCGTCAGTGGGTGTCATGATCGGTGCGAGTCCGTCGATGTCCAGCTCGGCTCCAGCTGGGATCTTAGGCGCCGAGGTGGCCGGCCGTGGCAGCACGAGCTTCGTTACCGCTCCTGCCGCATTCCGGGCGAGAATCGATGCCGACTGGCCTGCCGCGATCGCGGCGATGCCGACCGCGCTCAGTCCTGCGACGAGACCGAAGAAGGCACGACGGTCGCTGTCCGGCTGGCCGTCGATGTCGGCACTCCGGTCTCTGTCCTGAGAGTCTTCGGCTCGCAGTTCTCGGCCATCGCCGAGGCGGATCAACCCTACGTATGCCGCGCAGCCCAGTACCACTCCTCCAAGGGCCGGGACCGCGTCGAGGAGCGATCCGCCAGTGCTCACCAGCAGGACCACGGGTAGAATCCCGAGGCCGATGAGGAGGACGAAGGACAGGGTACGCCGGTGCAGGCCGACCCGGCCGATCACTCCTCCGAGTATCGCTCCGACGATGACCAGAGTGATGACGAGGGCGAGTTTGTCGTTTGTGCCGAAGATGCTGATGGCGGCCTTGATCATGGCTGTCGGCACGAGCGGGATGATCGTCTGCCCCAGGATCAGCAGCGGCGCCGAGGTGGCGGAGAAGGCGCCGGCGATGAACTCGGCGGCGCCGAAGTACACGAGGGTCGCGACGATTCCGGCGAGAGTGAAGAGCAGCGGGCGGCGATCTGTCATCGTCAGTGTGGCACCTTCTCAAAGCAGCGGATGGTGCTGTTGATTATCCTCGTCTTCGCCTGCCGGTGGGGACGGGAAACCTTACAGAACGATGACGGGTGGGTTCACGGCCCAAAATCGACGGCGCTCGACATCGAGGTCCGATCGATCCTAGGCGAGGCGCCGACGCAGTCGCACTGCCGCGTCAAGAAGCTGAGCCAACCGCTCTTGCTGTTGCGCCTCTGGGAGATCCTCGGCCGAGGCCGCACCCTCTTCGATGAGCACGACGACCTGATCGGCCAGGCTCTGATCGCCCAGATCCGGGACCGCCCTGCCATCGGAGCCGATCGACGAGAACTGTGCGAGCGCCTCGGCGATCGTGTCCCTGCGGGAGTGCGCGCCCGCTGTAGTGACACGGGAATTCGGACCCGCCTCGGCGAGCTGACGCGGGTTGAGTCCGATGATGCGGATACGCAGACGGCGGACCTCTGTGTCGAGGTCCGCCGTCACGTTGTTCATGGCTCAATCATAGACACTGCTTCCGGAACCGTGCAGTTGGGGTGGTCCCGGGATCCGAGGTGTCTAGTTCCTGAAGTAGGAGATGAGGCGCAGGATTTCGATGTAGAGCCACACGAGGGTGACCATGAGGGAGAATGCGCACATCCAGGAGTACTTCTCCGGGATCTGCTGCTTCACACCCTGCTCGATCATCTGGAAGTCCATGATGAGTGTCATGGCTGCGAGCACGGTGGCGACGATGCCGATGATGACACCGAGCGGCATTTCAAATCCCATGATGTTGATTTCGATGCTGCGCGCACCACCAGTGCCGGTGAACATCGCGATGCCGAAGTTGATGAGCGAGAAGATCGCATAACCGCCGATGGCGATCATCATGAACTTCTTCATCTTCGAGCCGTAGCGCACGCCCTTGAACTTGAACAGGGCGAGCATGACGCCGAAGACGCAGAGCGTGGCCAGAACGGCCTGGACGACGATTCCGGAGAACTGGGCTTCGAAGATCGCGGAGATGCCACCGAGGAAGACCCCCTCGAAGACCGCATAGCCGATGATCAGGGCCTTGCTCGGTTCCTTCTTGAAGGCGTTGACCAGGCCGAGGACCAGGGCGATGAGCATCGCGGGAAGGGCGAGGGGCGGAACGAACCAGCCGACGACGGCACCGGCGAGAAGAATGGCGAAGAGAACACCGGTCTTCATCATGACGTCGTCGTAGGTCATTGCGCGTTCGGCGGTCTGCGGGCCGGCGTTGCGGTTCTGCGCGGCAGGCTGGTCGAACAGGTTGTTGAGATCCTGGTCGGACATGACCGGTTCGTTGCGTCCGGCTTGGACTCCCTGGTTGAGAGCCCGGTTCATCATGGGGTTACTCACGGTCGAGATCCTTTCGATCTGAGCAGGTTGCTCGCGCAGACGATATGCCGCACGAGAGTTGAATCATGGTCTCAGTCTAATCACCTGAGCTGGACAGTCACTGAAGAACCAGTGCCCGAGCCAACGAGCGTTGCACGATCGTAACGCTCGTCGGCGGCCAGGTTATTCCCACTTCCACGGCAGGCGTTGTAACCGCCCCACCTCGCGAGCCGAACCAGAGCCCTCAGCCCATGTGGTAGCTCGTGGCGGCTCCGGGGCCCCATGGAATTCCGGTGGCCCACCAGATGAAGAAGAGCAGTCCCCAGAGAACGAACATCGCGAATGAGAGCGGAATGGTGAACGACAGCACGGTGCCGATTCCGGCATCCCTCTTATACCGCTGGATGAAGCCGAGGACCACGACGAAGTACGGGCTCATCGGGGAGATGATGTTCGTCGTCGAGTCACCGATGCGGTAGAGGGCCTGCGTGGTCTCCGGGGCGATGGACAGGAGCATGAACATCGGAACGAGGACCGGTGCCATGAGCGTCCACAGTCCCGATCCGGAGGTCAGGAACAGTGCGCCGAGGGCAACCAACAGCCATCCGCCGAGGAGGATGACGAACGTTCCGGTGTCGAGTGAACCGAAGAACTCGGCTCCGCGGATCGCGAGGATCTCGCCGAGGCTGGACATCTTGAACAGCGCGAGGAACTGGCTGGCGGCGAAGAACAGGACGATGACGGGCACGAAAGGAAGAAGCCCCTTGCCCATCATGTCGGGGATGTCGGAGGTCTTCTTGATCGATCCGGTGGCGTAGCCGTAGACGATGCCGATGATGAAGAAGCCGAAGCCGATGATGGCAGCGATACCCGCCATCAGGCCCGATTCGGGGCCGAAGCCGCCGGCTTCATCGCGCAGGAAGGAGCCTTCGGGCAGTGCGAGGAAGAACAGGATGGCGGCGCAGGCGACGATGCTGAGCACAGCGAAGACCACTCCGCGCTTCTCGTTGGAGTCCAGTGCCAATTTGACGTCGAAGTTGTCGGGGTCGTTCTCATCCGGTTCGTCGAGTTCGATCTGGTCGGCGCGCTTGGTCAGCAGGAGTTCAGTGACCAGGGTGACCGCGGCTGCGACGACGAACATCGAGACGAAGTTGAAGTAGAAGTTCGCGACGGGGCTGACCACATATTCCGGGTCGATGATCTGAGCCGCCGATGTGGAGAGCCCGCCGAGGATCGTATCCAAGGAGTTGACCATGGGTGCTGCCGAATATCCGCCCGAGGTGGCGGCGTAGGCGACGAGGCAGCCGAGCAGCGGATTGCGTCCCACAGCTTTGAACGCAAGCCCGCCGAGGGGAATCATGATCATGTAGGAGGCGTCGGAGGCGATCGACGAGGCGGTACCGGCGAGTGCCACGATGAACGTGATCCACTTCGGTGAGGCACCGGCGATGGTTCCGCGCAGCATTGCCGGGATGAGCCCGGACTGCTCGGCCACGGCCACGCCGATGAGCACGATGAGGACCAGGCCCAATGGTGGGAACGTGACGAAGTTGTTCGTGGCTCCGGCAACGATCTCACGCAGGGATTCCGTGCTGAAGAGGTTGGTCACCGTCACCGTCTTGTCGGTGGCCGGATTGACGGCCTGCAGGCCGGAGGCGGAGAAGATTGCCGAGAGGATCATGACCACGACGGCCAGTGACAGGAACAGCCAGAAGGGGTGCGGAAGCTTGTTTCCGGCCTTCTCGATGATGACCAGCAGGCGCATCAGCCAACTGAGTTCGGCTGGCTGCTTCGGTTTCGTGTCGGTGACAGCGGTGTTGCGCGACATCGATGCTCCTCGGTGGTTCGTCAATGGGGTGTGCAGATGAGCCGGACGAAGCCGCTCACCTCGGCGGCCGGTCACGACCTGAGTGTGGCAGGGACCACTGTGTGCAAGTTCTCAGTGTCATAGACAATGCCGATTGCGGCGAGCCGATCTCATATCCTGGATCGCCTGCGGGCATCCGCCGAGGTGGTGAGTGCATGTCGCCCGTCGACGTACCCATGTGTCGCCGGACGCGGACTGTGCAGCTCGGCGTCGAACCCTAGGCTCGAACCATGAGTTCACATGCTGCCTTCGACGGGCACCCATCTGCCTTTCCACCCCAGCGTTCGCCACGTCCTCCACGACCGCTTCGGCGCCTCGGGCTGCCGCTGTGGGCGATCATCGCCCTCGCCCTGCTCGCCGTACCGCGCGTCGTCCTCCACGACCTCGACATCATCGCAGCCGGCACCCTGATAAACGCTGCCTTCGTCTTCGTGCCGATCCTCGTCTGGATCGGAGTCGTACTGTGGGCGTCGGTGCCGAACGCTTTCCTCACGCTGCTCGCGGTCGGAGTCTTCTACGGAGTCTTCCTGGCTGTGGGTCATCAGATCTTCTGGACTGCGCAATTCGACGGGGCGCCGCCCAGCCTCGGCGGGAATCTCTCGGATCTCGATCCGTTGGTATCGAACCTGATAGTTCGGACATTCGCCGCTGCCTCGAGCCTGATCACGGGCACTGCCGTCGGGGCTGGGGTCGGGCTCCTCACCTGGATCCTCGACCGACTGCTGAGACGCAGCCGTACAGAATCCGCCGCAGTGGAGCACGGTTGACGCAACCACCGACGCTCCGCCGGGCAGAGAGAATGCCGACCACACGTTGGTGCGATCGGCATTCTCAGGTTGCTGCGGAGTTCAGCTCAACGGTCGAGGTTTCCTTGGATGAAGGCTTCGACGGCATCGTGTGCTGCGTCGTCGCCCTTCTGCTCCGGGGGCGACTTCATGAAGTACGAGGATGCCGAGATGAGGGCTCCGCCGACACCGCGGTCGAGGCCGATCTTCGCCGCACGGACGGCGTCGATGATGACTCCGGCCGAGTTCGGTGAGTCCCAGACCTCGAGCTTGTACTCAAGCGACACCGGAGCATCACCGAAGTTGCGTCCCTCGAGGCGGACGAAGGCCCACTTGCGGTCATCGAGCCACTCGATGTAGTCGCTGGGTCCGATGTGGACGTTGCGGGGAGCGAGCTCGGCCGTCGTGTTCGAGGTCACGGCCTGGGTCTTCGAGATCTTCTTCGATTCGAGGCGCTTGCGTTCGAGCATGTTCTTGAAGTCCATGTTGCCGCCGACGTTGAGCTGGTATGTCCGATCAAGGACGACGCCGCGGTCTTCGAACAATTTGGCCATCACACGGTGGGTGATGGTCGCACCGATCTGGCTCTTGATGTCGTCGCCGACGATCGGCACACCGGCGGCACGGAACTTCTCGTCCCATTCCTTGGTGCCGGCGATGAAGACGGGCAGGGCGTTGACGAAGGCGACCTTCGCATCGATTGCTGCCTGTGCGTAGTACTCGACGGCCTCCTGCGAACCCACTGGCAGGTAGCAGACGAGAACATCGGCCTTCGCGTCGCGCAGCGCCTGCGCGACGTCAACCGGTTCGACCTCGGATTCGTCGATGGTCTCGCGGTAGTACTCGCCGAGTCCGTCCAGGGTCGGTCCGCGCTGAACCTCGACGCCGGTAGATGGCACCTCTGCGATCTTGATCGTGTTGTTCTCGCTGGCCGTGATCGCCTCAGCAATATCCGCGCCGACCTTTTTGCCGTCGACATCGAATGCGGCGACGAATTCGATGTCACCGACGTGATAGTCCCCGAATTCAACGTGCATGAGGCCCGGTACTTTACTGCCCGGGGCTGTCTCCCGGTAATACTCAACACCTTGGATCAGGGAAGAGGCGCAGTTGCCCAATCCGGCAATCGCGACTCGAATCGATTTCGTTCCCACGTCTGTGATATCTCCTTTGTCATTCCGGGTCTCCCCGAGCGTCGGGTCTCCCCGACTGGGGCCACCTTGGAATGACCCCGACTATTCATCTTAATGTCCTCGTCAAAACGGCGAGACGTCTTCGTCGAAACGGCGAGACGTGTGATCGGCTTGGCGGTTGGCCTCCGCCGATCGCGGTATGTGCGCTCAGCTGACGACGAGCGGTTCCAAAACCAGGTCCGGGTGATTCTTCTGCACACCCTGGAGCCGCCACCGATCCGAGAACAGGGCCAGCAGCTCACCGTCAGACCGGTGCAGAACTTCAACTGATCGTTCCCTTGCCAGAGTCGGCACGCATTCCGGTGTGGTGCGCCTGGCCAACGAGAAGTTGAGGCGCTCCAGCGCACAGGGTGCATGGAATTCGTTGTTCATCCGGTCCTCGGCGACCTCGAACTGCATCGGCCCGACGGCTCCGAGGACTGGGGCCTGGTCGCCGCGCAGGTCAGAGCGCAGCACCTGGATGACGCCTTCGTGGTCGAGCTGTTCGATGCCGCGGCGGAACTGCTTGTACTTCGAGGAGTCCTTGGCCCGGATGACCATGAAGTGTTCGGGAGAGAACGTCGGAATCCCGGGGAATTCGACCTTCTTGTCCAAGTAGAGCGAATCGCCGACTCGCAGAGCACTGGCGTTGACCAGACCGACGACGTCTCCTGGGAATGCTTCGTCGACGACGTCACGATCGCGGCCGAAGACCTGCTGCGCATACTTCGTGGCGAAGGGTTTGCCGGTCGCGGCGTGGGTGAGCACGGAACCGCGTTCGAAGACGCCGGAGCAGACACGGATATAGGCCAGCCGGTCACGGTGGTTGGAGTCCATTCCAGCCTGGACTTTGAAGACGAATCCGGAGAACGGATCGGCCACGTCACGGGGGTCATCGTCCTTGTCCAGCCGGGCCTCTGCAGCAGGTGCCAGGTCGACGAGCATGTCGAGGAGTTTGTGGATGCCGAAGTTGAGCACTGCCGAGGCGAACATCACCGGTGTCGATTTACCGGCCAGGAACGTCTCCTGATCGTGGTTCTGATCTTCCATGTCGAGGAGATCGGATTCGTCGACCGCGGTCTGCCAGGCATCACCTTCGAGCTCGATGGCTTTGTCCGCGGCGTAGGTCTCTTCCCCGGCGATGGCGGCACCGGCGTTGGTGCGGTCGTACTTCGTGTAGTCACCGGTGAGACGGTCAAGGACTCCTCTGAAGTCACCGGACTGTCCGACAGGCCAGGTCAGCGGGGTGGGCAGGAGGCCGGTGCGCTCCTGGACCTCGTCCATGAGCTCCAGAGCGTCGAGACCGGCACGGTCCCATTTGTTGACCACGGTGATGATCGGAATGTTGCGGTGGGCACAGACTTCGAAGAGCTTCATGGTCTGCGCCTCGAGGCCCTTGGCCGCATCGATGAGCATCACGGCGCAGTCGACGGCTGAGAGCACACGGTAGGTGTCCTCGGAGAAGTCCGCGTGGCCCGGGGTGTCAACGAGGTTGAAGACCGCATCCCGGTACTCGAACTGCAACGCGGCCGAGGAGATCGAGATGCCGCGGTCCTGCTCCATCTTCATCCAGTCGGAGACAGTTGCGCGGCGACCGGCCTTGCCGTGGGTGGCGCCTGCCTTGCCGATGGCTCGCGCGTGCAGAGCGAGCGCCTCGGTGGTCGTCGATTTACCCGCGTCGGGGTGCGAAATGACAGCGAACGTCCGGCGGCGAGCCGCCTGGGTTCGAATGTCCTTGTCAGAATACTGGCCAGAAGTCACCAAAATATCTTATCTCTCTTCTGTGACTGACCGGGTGTCCGGTCAGTCACAGTTGTGGTCGGTGCTCGTCTGCGGCTGAGTTGGGCGCGCGTCTGCGGCTGTGTTCGGCGCGCGTCTGCGGCTGTGTTCGGCCTGCGTGAGCGGTCCAGCAGGGGCGTCCAGCGTCCTGTCGGATTCTGCGTTTAGGCTGGGTGGCGATGAATGAGGAATTTGTTGAATACGCCGGACGCTCTGAACCGAAGGAACGCCTGCTCAAGGCCCTACCGCTGATTCTCGCAGCGATCCTCGGCATCCCCTTCCTCGTGTTGGCGATCAAGTTCTCACTCGAGATCGGTCAGGTCACCAGCTACCTCTTCGACCTCGGAACCTCCGGCCTGGAGGCCTTCAGCATGGTGATGCTCAGTCTCTCCGGTGCATTCTGCCTCGTCTTCTACCTCGTGTTCCTGTTCATCGGCACCCGCCGGCGAACGTGGAAGTGGCGCATCTGGTGGTCTGTCGCGGCGTTCCTGGCCGCCGCCATCCTCCCCATCTGGTGGCTGTTCGCCGGCTACTTCACCTCCGCTCCCGCCTAGCTTCGCAGCCGCGTCGTCCGGCGCTCATCAGTGCTCGGAACTCGGCACCTCTATTACACAACTCACCCCACACCCGCAGCACCAGAACATCTCGTTGCAAAGGTACGTTCAGCGACTGACGGCACAGGGTGCGTGCAGGTAGCGTGCGCGTCACAACTGTGCGAGGGCCTTTGCGATCCTCTTCTCCGACACCGGGTGGGCCGTTCCCAGCGAGTTCGCGTAGAGGCTGACGCGGAGCTCCTCGAGCATGATGATCACGTCCCGCCACTCACTGGGCACCGAGACCACAATCTTCGACCAGTCTGACTTGGCCAGTTCGGGGAACCTGTTGCCGACCTTCTTCATCACAGAGTCGGCGCTGCCGCTGACACGGTCCATGAGCTGCTTGTCACGCATCGGCGAGTTCTGCATTCCGTCGATGCGGACCACCTCCGCCTGCACCCACCTCGGCAGGTCGCGAACCATCTGCCCGGACATCGCGGCAACCGACGCACCCGTGACTCGCGATCCGCGCCATGCCTGCACATCGGCGAGGTTGGACAGGATCGCCAGGGACGAGGCCTTCGACACATGCCGGTCGAGTTCGCTCGTGGACCGCAGCGCCTTCATCAGGTGAGGCAGCATGTTCGAGCAAATGTCGGTCAGCGTGGCCTGCATGGTGGTTTCGAGACGTCTGAACTCATCGGCATCTGCCACCCAGGCGGTCTCTGCTGGTCCCAAATCAGTCTCGACGACAGTGCGGATGCCGGCTCTGATGAGTGCGTGGAGCATTTCGTCCGAGGACTTCTGGTGGCCGGCGAGGACGAGTTTCTCATCGGTCGTCAGTCCGTCTCGCAGGTATTTCAGTGACTCGGTCGTGCGCAGGCTCAGCAAGGTGATCAATCCCTCACGCGAGGCCAGGCGCGACTGGGCAGCTGTGTCGAAGGCGATGAGGTCGACGCTGCTGCCACGGTCGGCCAGGCCCGGTACTGCACCGACTTCTGCCTCGTCTGGGTCGGTCAGTGTGGCGAACGACCATGAGGTCAGCCCGGTTCTGGCGTTGAACGAAACCTGCTTCGCCCGAGCCTTGCGCACCTGGGGCTTCGCCGTCGCCGTCAGTGTATTCAGATCCTCGCCGATACCGACTGTGGTCGTCCCGTCGATGACGCGGAATCGGATCCTCAGGTGCGGTGGAATGCGGTCGTGGTCGAAGTCCTCGGCGGTAACGGTGATGGGCACCAGGTCGTTCAGACCTCCCCCGCCTGCGCGTTCGCTCAGCTGAGCCGCGAGCACCTCGGGCAGAGCCCCGCGATAGGGGGTGAGGACAGGCAGGATGTCGCGGGCGACGTCCGGTGCGGGCACGAAGTAGCGGCGCTTGTTCTTCGGCAGCGACCGAATGTAGGCCGCGACGAGTTCCTCCCGCAGTCCCGGGACCTGCCAAGTGAATTCGTCGGAATCCACGAGGGGCACTGAGGCTGCAGGCAGCTCGACGGTCACCCCGTCCTCGGTGCTGCCTGGTTCGAAGGAGTATCGCAGCTTCGCCATCGAACCGTCGACCAGTTCCCATTCCATCGGGAAGTCGTCGGCCACCGAGGCGGTCAGTTCCTCACTGTCGTCGCTGAGCAGGATCGACGTGGTCAGATCCAGCAGATGCGAGTCGCGACGCTTCTGCTTCTTCCACCAGGAGCGGAAGTCCGCCGCCGAGGTGGTCGTGGCCGGTATCCGCTCATCGTAGAACTCGAAGAGGGCGTCGTCCTGATCCAGGACCCTGCGGTTGCGTGTGCGTGAGGCCAGCGCCTCTGCCTCATCGATGATCGTCGCATTGTGGTCGAGGAATCCGAAGCGTTCGTGCCAGTCACCTTCGATGAGGCCCTTGCGGATGAACATGTCACGCGCAGCCTCCCGGTCGAAGGTGCCGTATCCGACGCGGCGGTCGGAGACGAGGGTGACGCCGTAGAGCGAGATCTTCTCATAGACCATCGAGCCGCCGGCCTTCTTCGACCAGTGCGGGTCCGAATACTGTCTGGTCACCAGGTCACCGGCCGCTTCGACGACCCAATCGGGTTCGATCGCTGAGACGGTGCGTGCCCACAGCCTGGAGGTTTCGACCAGCTCGGCGGCCATGACGAAGTCGGGCTTCTTCTTGAACAGACCAGAACCGGGGAAGATCGCGAAGCGGGTGCCTCGGGCCCCCTGATAGTCCTTGTTGCGCTCGGACCTGGAGCCGATCATCGACAGCAGCCCGGTCAGCAGGGCACGGTGAATGGCCGCGGCATGCGGGTCGAGCCGCGCGCTGGCAGCACTCTGCCCGGAGTCATTCGCGTCGTCGTGTCCTCCGTTCTTCTTGGCGCTGCGCTTCTGCGCACTGAGTTCGGCGAATCCGACCTTGCCGTTGGCGCTTTTCGCCCCTGTCGCCGCTGCGGCAGTGTTCGAGGTGGACCCGGGCCTCGCCTCGGCGGGGCCATTGGGCCCAGAAGTCGAGCCGGACGACGGCGAATTCTCGGCAGCAGACGCGTCGACCGGGCGCCACACAGATTTGTTGACGCGGATGCCGGCGGATCCGAGCAGAGAGCGCAGCTGGCCGACGAGGTCCTGCCATTCGCGGATGCGCACGAAGTTGAGGAATTCGGCCTTGCACTGGCGACGGAACTTCGAACTCGTCAGCGTCGATTGCTGGTCGTCCAGGTAGTTCCACAAGTTGAGGTATGAGAGGAAGTCACTGCCCGGGTGGGTGAAGCGGGCGTGCTTCTCGTCGGCGGCGGCTCGCACCTCGGTGGGACGTTCGCGGGGGTCCTGAATGGACAGCGCGGCCACGATGATGGTGACCTCTCCCCCATATCCCGCCTCGGCGCCGGCAATGACCATGCGTGCCAGCCTCGGGTCGATCGGGAGCAGTGACAGCTGCCGACCGGTGGGGGTGACCGTGATCGTTCCGGCCTTATCGCTGGTCAGGGCACCCAGTTCGGAGAGCATGGTGCGTCCGTCACGGACGGCCTTGGCCTCCGGCGGAGTGAGGAACGGGAATTCGAGGATCTCCTTGTCACTCGACGCGAACCCGAGGTCGGTCATCTGCAGGATGACGCTGGCCAGGTTGGTGCGCAGGATCTCCGGGTCGGTGAACTCGGGTCGCGAGTCGAAGTCAGCTTCCGAATACAGGCGAATGCAGATGCCGTCGCTGGTACGGCCCGAGCGGCCCTTGCGCTGGTTCGCGCTCGCCTGGGAGATGCGTTCGATCGGCAGACGTTGGACGCGGGTGCGGTTGGAGTACCGGGAGATGCGGGCGGTGCCGACGTCGATGACGTATTTGATGCCGGGCACGGTCAGTGACGTTTCGGCGACGTTCGTGGCCAGCACGAGGCGTGGCCTGGAGTGGGGTTTGAAGACCTTCTGCTGTTCACCTGCGGAGAGTCTGGCGAAGAGCGGCACGACCTCCCAATTGCTCAGGCGTGGCCGTTTGCGCAGGTGGGCCTCGAGAGCATCCGCGGTATCGCGGATCTCGCGTTCGCCGGAGAGGAAGACGAGGATGTCGCCGGGATCTTCGGCGCTGAGTTCGTCGAAGGCTGCGATGATGCCTTCGGTCTGTTCCTCCGGCCCAGTTTCGTAGCTTCCTGACTCCCCCGGTCCATCGACCTCGTCATCTTCCTCGTCGTCGACGAGCGGACGGTAGCGCACTTCGACCGGATAGGTTCGGCCAGCGACCTCGATGATCGGTGCGTCGTCGAAGTGCGCGGCGAAGGACTGCGGATCAATCGTCGCCGAGGTGATGATGACCTTGAGCTCAGGCCGTTTCCCCATCACTTCTTTGAGGTAGCCGAGGAGGAAATCGATGTTGAGGCTGCGTTCGTGAGCCTCGTCGATGATGATGACTTCGTAGTCGCGCAGCAGTTTGTCCCGAGAGAGCTCTGAGAGCAGGATGCCGTCGGTCATGACCTTGACTCGGGTCGAATCCGCGACCTGCGCGGTGAAGCGAACTTGGTAGCCGATAGTCCCGCCGAGGTCCTCACCGAGCTCGTCGGCGATGCGATCGGCCACGGTCCTGGCGGCGATTCGCCGAGGCTGTGTGTGCCCGATCAGTCCGTTGACTCCCAGCCCCAACTCGAGGCAGATCTTGGGCAGCTGGGTGGTCTTGCCCGATCCCGTCTCACCCGCGACGATGACGACCTGGTTGTCACGGATGGCCGCGGCGATCTCGTCCTTCGCCGCGGAGACCGGCAGGTTGGACGGGTAGGTGACATCGACGGACTGTGACCGGCGGGCAGCGGTCAGCCGTGCCCGGCGCTCCCGGTGACCGGCACCGGTGTTCTTGCGCCGCTGATTCTTCCGCCGAGGCGAGCGCTTGCCCGACTGGGAGCCCTTGGGTGAGGGCTGAGAGTCTTGGCGCGGCGTTTGCGCGTCCTTGCTCGGGGTCGACGTTTCAGTGCGCGGGGTCGAGGATGCTGAGTTCTCATGTGCCATTTCAGTCCCAGCTTATCGCCTGACCCGCCGAGGTAGGCACCTCCCGTGGGTGCACGCATCCAGTCCCACGTGCGCGGACTCGCCCGGCAGCGGTGTTCGAGGGTGCTCAGGCGTTATCGGCCAACGACCGCAGCTTGGCGAGGTAGGCCTCCCAGTCATGGCCCTCCGGCATGTTCAGACTGCGCGGGTTGAGTCCGACCTGCTCGTCGATGCTTTCGCGAACGATGTCGACCTGTCCGACATGCCGCGCAAGGTCCACGATGACGTGAACCATGATCTGCTGCAGAGACACTGCAGCCTTCTCCGTCGGCCAATGTGGAACCGTGCCCTGCGCATCGAGAGAGTGCGTGTCGATGGTTTCGTCGGCGAAGGTCCACACACGTCTGTAGAAGTCGATGACGGATTCCGCCGTTTCGCTCTCCGTCGCGTACCAGTCGGCCTGCGGATCGGCTTCGAACTGCTCATAGGAGACGGTCTCGGCGGGGTTCGGCCAGGGCCTGCCGAAGGTGTCGCCGAAGTACCCGATCTCCACGTTGGCCATATGTTTGACGACACCGGCGAGATTGAGGCCCGTGCCCGTGCGCGGCAGCCGCCGGTCACGTTCGTCGAGACCGTCCAACTTCCACATCAGATCGTTGCGGCATGTCTGCAGGTGGTTCTTCAGGATCGTCTTCATCGCATCGTCGCGGGCCATGTCTCCAGTCTGCCGTACCGGCGAGAAGAAGAACAGAGTCTTCCCGCCGGTGCGGCAGGCGACATCTCATCCGCCCCAGAGCGGAGCCAGGCTCGAATAGAGCTGCTGAACGCCGAGGATGATGAAGAGCAGCGCTGTGATGGCCAGAGCGATATTGGTGTGCAGCTTGTTGGCCCACTTCTTCGGGATCTTCTTACCATTGAGAAGACCGAGCAGTGTGATTGCCAGGAACGGCATGAACAGCGATCCGAGCACACCGTAGGCCAGGATCAGACCGATCGGCTTGCCCAGCAGGAAGAGCAGCATGGGTGGGAAGGTCAGCCACAACACGTAGAACTTGAAGTACTTTCCGCCGGTCAGCGTGTCGGGGTGACCGCTGGGCCTCTTGCGCATGTGTCCCCAGAAGTCGGCGAACATGAGCGACACACCGTTCCACACTCCGATGATCGAGGAGAAGGATGCGGCCCAGAAGCCGACGAGGAAGCCGGTTCCGACCACATCGCCGTATTTGGCTTTGAGGACTTCTGCGAGTTCGATCAGACCCTTGTCATCGGCAGAGATGGAGACTCCGGCTGCGCGCACGACCTCGGCTCCGACGATGAGCATAGCGATGACGAAGATTCCTGTCAGCACGTAGGCCATGGAGTTGTCGATGCGCATCACACGCATCCATTTGGGTGTGTGCCAGCCCTTCTCACGCAGCCAGTATCCGTAGGCAGCCAGGGTGATGGTGCCGCCGACACCGCCGGCCAGAGCCAAGGTGTAGATGACGCCGCCTTCCGGAATCAGCGGGATGAGTCCGGTGAGCATTTCCGGAATGTTGGGAACGGCGATGATGGCCAGGCCCACAACGGTGACGAACATGATTCCGACGAGGGCCGCGGTGATCTTCTCGAAGACGGAGTACCGCCCGAACCAGACCATGGCGAAACCGGCCAGGCCCATGAGGATCGCCCAGACTGTGAGGTTGACTCCTGGAAACAGTGCGGCCAGAGGGAGCGCGGCAGAACTCATCGCGGTGGCACCGTAGACGAATCCCCAGATGATGATGTAGGGCCCGAAGTACCAGGTCGTCCACCGTCCCAGAGACGTCCAACCTTCGAAGATCGTCTTCCCCGTGGCCAGAGTGAATCGACCAGCGCCCTCGACGAGGACGATCTTGAGGATCACACCGACGATCACCGCCCACATCAGTCCGTAGCCGAACTGGCTGCCGGCTACAAGAGTCGCCACCATGTCGGCGGCGCCGACACCGGTCGCGGCCACGACCAGGCCGGGGCCGATCACCTTCCATTTGGCTGGCCCCTGGGCCTCGGGCACACCCGTGCCTGCACCTGGGTCTGCCGGACCGGGGGCTGTCGGATCGCCGGGACCGGATGGCTGCGGCCCGTTTTCACTGTCAGTCATGTAGCGTCTTCACCTTCATCTTCGGCTGCACCGCCCGCACCACTGACATCGAACTCACCGTCGCGCCCACATCGCACTACCGGCGACTTCGCGTCTGGAGGCGAACTTCAGCGGAAATCGTCGTACCTTGACATGGTATTCGACCACAGCAGTTATCCTCGATACGTGACCCACGACGACTCACGCAGCAGGATCGCCCGTCAGATATTTCCCGACGGCGAAGATCCCGATCCGCGTTTCACCCTCGCCAACGAACGCACATTCCTGTCATGGATCCGCACGGCGCTGGCATTCATCGGCGGCGGCATTGCGGTCGAGGCCTTCACCTCGGAGATCTTCACCTCTGGCCTGCGTGCGACCCTATCGATCGTGCTCATGGTCATCGGATTCATCCTCGCCGCCGGTGCGGCATTCAGATGGCACCGCATCGAATCGGCCATGCGCCACAAGACGTCGCTGCCGCTGCCTCTCATCATTCCCATCGTCAGCCTGGCCACCGCATTGGGTGCCGGCCTCCTCGTACTGGTCTTCGCCGGAGTCCTATGACCACTCCGCGCCCCAGACGGCCCCAGCCACATGCCGATCCGGGCCTGCAACCCGAGCGGACGACCCAGTCCTGGCTGCGCACCAGCCTGACGATGACCGTTGTCAGCCTCCTGTTCATCCGCTGGATCAACGTGTTCGAAGGACTGTCTGTCGTGATCTTCGTCGTCTGCATCGCATTGGCGATCGCTGCGATCGCCCTGCAGGTCAGGCGTTACCGCCTCGGAGCGGGGTCCATTCGCGCCGAACGGGGGCGTCCGACCCCCTGGGCGATCCTCTTCCTCACGAGCTCGGTCTGCCTCATCGCCGTTCTCGGAATCGCCTCGGTCATCAAGATCTCCCTTGGTTGACGTTCCTCGTTGTGAGACCGCCGTCCGGTTCCCGCCCGGCGTTGCCTAAACTGGACGTCATGAAGGACGCACGTGAAGTTTCGACCGCCCCACTTGTCGCCGCAGGTCTCGTCGGCGGATTCCTGACCGCCCGCGAGACCGGGATCCGCCCCCTCGGCGGAGTCGTGCTCGCAGCCGCCGGCGCCTACGCGGCCCGCACCTGGTTCACCAAGGCGGGCTGGCCCGTCGGCACGGCGCTGACCTTGGGCTACCTCGGCGGGTTCGGAGCCTCTCATCCCTTGGCGAAGAAGATCGGTGCCTGGCCCGCTGTGTTCAGCGTCGCCGCCGTGACTGCGACAGCTGCCTATGCAGCCGTCGACTCTGCTACCACCGACTGACCCCGCCACCGCCGCCTGACCCCACCATCACCGTCTGCCTCGGCCGAAGCCGACTGACCCGGAAAGCGAGGACCACCGGTAGCCCATGCTGGCTGTTTTCGAAGGCTTCGCCGTCATCGCAGGTGTCATCCTGGTCGGATTCGTGCTGGGACGATCCGAAGTCCTCGGGCCCAACGGTCAGCAGGTCATCGCGAAGCTGGTCTTCTATGCCGGTACTCCCACCCTGCTCTACGTCACCGTTGCCGACACCGATCTCGGGCTGATCTTCAACACAGCGCTCCTGGCCACGGGCGGGTCCGCCGTGATCGTGGGCGTGCTGCTGTTCGTGCTCACCCGATACATCCGCAAACGCAGCACCGGCGAGGCGATGTTCTCCGCCTGGGCTGTCAGCTACGTCAACATCGGCAATCTCGGCATCCCGATTGCGGCCTACGTCCTCCATGATGTCGGATATGTCGCGCCTGTGCTGCTGTTCCAGCTGCTCATCCTCGCCCCCATCGGCATGGCCGTTCTCGACGCCGCGGGGAAGAAGAAGCACGATCAGCGCTGGTACTCCGGCGTGCTCCAGATCCTCCGCAACCCCATTGTCCTGGGTGCAGCCGCCGGTGTGGCCGCCTCGGCGACGGGTTTCGAACTTCCGCGCTTCATCTTCGAGCCCATCGACATGATCGGCGCCACTGCGGTCCCCGGAGCACTGCTGGCCTTCGGCATCTCACTCAAGGACGGTTGGGGACTGCCTGCTCGCGGAACCAGGAAGCAGCTGACGTACATCACGATCGCCAAACAGGTCATCCAGCCTGCTCTGGCCTGGGTCATCGGCGGTCCCCTGCTGGGATACTCCGGCATCGCTCTGTTCGCCATCGTCGTCACTTCGGCACTGCCCACGGCGCAGAACGTCTACATCTACTCCATGCAGTACCGACAGTCCGAGGCGCTCATGCGTGATGCGGTCTTCATCACCACCGTTCTGGCAGTGCCGACACTCGTCATCATCGCTGCCCTGCTGGGCTGACTGCCCAGCCCCATTGAGTTGCCTGACCAGCCCCATTGAGTTGCCTGACCAGCCCCAACGGGTGGACCGCCAGGCCCTGCTGAGTTGAGCGACCGGCCCACTGGACTACCCGACCGGGCGGCCGCGGGGAAGAATTCGGGACGACGGGCCACCTCGGCGATCCCGTTCGCCTCAGTGATCTGGGGGTCTGTGGCGTGTCGGAGCCTGCTTGCCCATCCGGGTCACTGACAATGGGAACGTGGCTGGAGACAAGAAGAACGAGACCGAAGACCTCCTGAGCAGGCGGATGAGTTCAGGATCCAGTAGTGCTGCCGAAAAGCAGACGGAACCTCCGCTGGAGGCCGCGAACGATCCTTCGACCGACACCGAGGCGTTCGATCCGATCCGAGAGCCGATCGCCAAGGACGAGCCCAAGCCCTCAACTGGGCCGGTGCACGTTGCGCCCGCTCACTCGTCGCATCCCCCAGAGACCGCCCGGACCCGCGAAGTGCCTGCCAACGCTCGCACTGCTGTGATGAGCGAAGCTGACTGGGCCGCCGTGACTCACGCCGCGACGTCCACCGAGACTCATGACCCTGAGGTGCCCGAACGCCGCCGCAGCGTCCTCGATGTCATCGGCACCATCTGGATCACACTGGCCATACCGTTCATCCTCCTGGCCTTGGCCGTGCGCTTCGTCGCCTCCGGACTGTTCATCAAGTTCGAGTACTTCCGCCCAGGATTCCCGGCCGACCAGTTCGGCTTCGGCAGCGCCGACCGCGAACACTACGCCACCTACGTCATCGACTACCTGGCGAACCTCGACTCACGGCGTTACCTCGCCGATGTGATCATGCCCAATGGCGAGCCCATCTTCATCTCCGAAGAGCTCAATCACATGGCCGACGTCAAGGACCTCATCTCACTGCTGTACCTGATTGCGATGATCGGTCTCATCGGCGCGGTCCTCTTCGGCCTCTACATGTCACGCAGACATGGCATGGGAATCCACGTCGGGCTGCGTTTGGGCGCCATCATCAGCATCATCGCCATGGCCGCCGCGGCAGTGCTGGCATTCCTCGGGTGGGATACCTTCTTCCGCGGATTCCACAAAGTCTTCTTCTCCGACGGGACCTGGGAGTTCTACAGCGACGATTCCCTCATCCGACTCTTCCCGCCCCAGTTCTGGGTCGACGCGGGAATTGCCGGAGGCGGACTCTTCGTCCTCCTGGCCATCGTCCTCTTCTGGCTCAGCTTTGCCGGCCACAAGAAGCGCCGTGCGCTGAAGAAGGCCCGGCGAGAAGCCTGAGCACCATGGGCATCGCGCCCAAGTGAAAACTGCGGACTCTGTCCGCTCCACAATTCCGGCCGGGTGGTCTTTCCCCTTCCACCCGGCCGCAGCACGTTCATCCGCCAGCTTCGTACCGGTCGACTTACTTTGGCAATGCCGTCAGCGTCCCCTGCCAATCCGGTCAGGAAGAAGTCGATTCCTTGCCGTCACCGATGATGGGCACTAGCGTCGAAGACGGAAGTCGATTCAGTCGTTTCCACATCGTCGCACCTCACTGGTGCGACAGCTGTTGCTTTGATCGATGAGAGGAGCAGAGCAATGAGCAAAGAGAACAAACTCCGCAAGGCGGCCGAAACACTCGACGAGGCCTTCGAACCAGCCGCCGGAACATCCGACATAGCCGACAGCGCCCACGTCGGATACACCGAAGATGAGTCGGAGGAGCGCCTGGAGGAGGTCGCCTCCGAACAGGGCGTCAGTCTCAAGCAGAACCCCGACGGATCGCATACCGCCACAGATGAATCCAAGGCCAGGAGAACAGACGTGACGAGCGGCGATACCAAGGCCGACGAGTTCCCCGCTTCCGAGCCCCCGGACTGATATGTGGGCACACCGTCGGCGGCTTCACACCGTCGACGATTGCTCAATCGTCGATGGTTGCTCAGTCGTCGATGGATGCTCAGTCGTCGATGGATGCTCAGTCGTCGACGGCGTCGCGTCCGCGGCGGACGATGATCGGGTCGGGTTCGTAGACGATCGAGGTGTCCTTGTCCTCGTAGTCGAACTGGTTGAGGAAGTAGCGCAGCGCGTTGAGTCGTGCCCGCTTCTTGTCATTGCTCTTGATGGTGATCCACGGAGCATGATCGCTGTCTGTGCGACGGAACATCTCTTCCTTCGCCGCGGTGTAGTCGTCCCAGCGATCTAAGGACTCAAGGTCCATGGGAGACAGTTTCCACTGTCTCACCGGGTCGATCTGGCGAATCGCGAAACGGGTCCGCTGTTCCCGCTGGGTCACGGAGAACCAGAACTTGGTGACATGGATGTCGGAGTCGATGAGCATCTTCTCGAACACCGGTGCCTGTTCCATGAACGTCTCGTACTCGTAGTCCGTGCAGAAGTTCATGACCCGCTCGACGTTGGCCCGGTTGTACCAGGACCGGTCGAACATGACGATCTCACCGTTGGTGGGCAGGTGGCTGATGTAGCGCTGGAAATACCACTGCCCTGCTTCCTTGTCCGAGGGCTTGTTCAAGGCCACGACGCGTGCCGCACGCGGATTGAGATGCTCGGTGAAGCGCTTGATCGTCCCACCCTTGCCGGCAGCGTCACGGCCTTCGAAGACGATGACGTGCTTACGGTCGGTGTCTTGCCCCCAGTACTGGAATTTCAGCAGCTCCACCTGCAGCTGGTACTTCTCGAGCTCGTATTCCTCCCGGTCCATGAGTTCCGGGTACGGGTAGCCCTCACGCCATGTCTCGACCGCACGCCCCATCGGATCGATGAGATGCGGGTCCGCGGTGTGTGAGTCCTCGACCTGATAGCCCTCGATTCGAAGCTTGTCGATGTATTCGCGCAGATTCTCATTGAGCAGGTTATTCACGGGCGCTCCTTCACATCGACAGCAACAGTCTTCGTCAGCGGCTTGGCCTCGTCATCTCGCGGTCGTCACCAGTCTTCAGGCACAGTACTGAGCAAAGATGAACATCAGGTTATCCGATCGATGTCCTGTTTTGGAATGATCCCAAGGCTGAGGAGAGGCGCCGCCGCGACGATGGCAAATGACAGCGGATAGCCGAACACAGTGATCAGCGCTCCGAATCCCGGACCCAAGATCGCGGACACGACGAACTGTCCAGTGTTCTGCGTGCCCATGGCCTTGCCCGACCATTGCGGTCCGGCAGCCTCGGCGACCGAGGCGAAGGCCAGCCCGTTGTCGGCCACCGAGACCGTAGACGCCAAAATGAACACCACTGTCGCCACAGCGGGCATCGGCGTGAGTGAGATCAACGCGATCGCTGCCACGAGAACGAAGGCCGCAATGGCTACGATCCGCATCAGGCCGACCCTGGAACCGAGCCGATCGGAGAGGCCACCGACTATCATGCGTCCGATTGCTCCCACGATCTGAGAGGCCGCGACGATGCCGCCGGCGATGCCGACGCTGATGTGCTGGTTCGCGATGAGCCAGATGAGGCCATAGGTGGAGAACGCGAACTGCGGAATCACCAGCAGCGCGGAGACGGCGTGGATCCGCCACAGGAACGAATCCATCCGGTAGGGATTGCTCGTCGAGGTGGGCGTTTCCACCTCTCCCAGCGCCGAGGCGGGCCCTGGCCGGGCATCATCGGTGGACGTGGGTACGGGGGTGGGTGCCACCGCTGCGCGGGGAGGATCCCGGACGAGCCCGAAGCAGATCACGGCCATGACACCGGTGACGATGACGATGAACCACAGGTACCCGGTGAACCCGCTGGATGAGGCGATGGGTGGGACACTCAGGGCGGCCACGCTGGTGCCCAGCGGCTGCGACATCTGTCTGATGCCCATGGCCAATCCACGCCGGTGGCGGGGAAACCAGCCCATGACCACTCGCCCGCTGGCCGAGTTCACGGACGCGGCGGCCGCTCCGGAGGCTGCGATGATGACGACCATCCACACCGGTGAGCCGACCACAGCCACGGCCAGGCCCGAGGCCAGAGCAGTCAGGGCGATGCCCAGCGTCATGGCCAGTCGTTCGCCGAATCTGTCGGCGAAGGCACCCCAGGCGATGAGGGTGAGGATGAGGCCGAAGCTCGGTGCCGCGGCCACGGTGCCGGCTTGAGTCAGCGTGTAGCCGAGGTCCGTGTGCATATACGGAATCAGGAAGGCCGGACCGGTGATCGCGACAGTAGCTGCCATCTGTGACAGCACTCCGATGACGAGGATCACCCAGGCCTGTCTGCTGGGCGGGTTCTCTGTCATGAGTTTGAGACTAGCCGTCTCACATGCTATGCGTCGTTGTGTCTCAGATCGCGGCGGATGCCGCGCTGCCATGTCTCGGATCGCGGCAGTCCCCGATACCCTATAAAGTGAGTGCTGGACGCCGCGATAGCGGCGCTGGCATATCCCCCTATAGCCCAATCGGCAGAGGCAGTCGACTTAAAATCGATCAAGTGTGGGTTCGAGTCCCACTGGGGGGACCTTTTTCGCCCCGCCGTGCTCTACCCGTCATTCTCAGCCCGCCACGCGCTTCTCTCCTGCGTACAATCGGATCATCGCAGAGGGCAGTCAAAGGAGATTCATCGCCATGGCCGAGATCGTGCTCTACCATCACGTACAGGGACTCACCGACGGGGTCGCAGCATTCGCCGAGGAGCTGAGAGGTTCGGGACATACGGTGTACGTGCCCGACATGTTCGAGGGCCGTACGTTCGGATCCATCGAGGAGGGTTTCGCCTATGCCGGCGAGGCCGGATTCGACACGATCCGACAGCGTGGTGTCGCAGCCACACCATCGTCGAGTTCCGGGCTCGTCTACGCGGGTTTCTCCTTCGGAGTAGCCATCGCCCAGAGGCTCGCCCAAACCCAAGACGATGCCCGCGGCGCGCTTCTCATCGACGCCTGCCTGCCGGTCTCCGAATTCGGGCCCGCATGGCCTGAGAGCGTGCCGGTGCAGATCCATGGCAAGGAAGACGATGAGTTCTTCGAAGAGGACCTGCCCGCTGCCCGCGACCTAGCCGACTCCGCACCCTCGGCAGAGCTCTTCGTCTACCCCGGCGATCAGCATCTCTTCGCCGATTCCTCCTTGGACTCCTTCGACGCTGGCGCGACTGAGCTGTTGCTCGAACGGGTCCGTGGGTTCCTCGCCGCCGTCTGAACGTCCTGCGCGAGCCTGAAGGTTCGCATCCGGCCGTTCGCCCGGGCAAGATGGTGACATGACGAATGTGCTGCTCACTCCGCAGAATCCCCCTCTGTCCGTCGGCGATGAAAGAGATTCCCTCGTCGCTGCTACCCCGGGACCTGCCGTGCTCTTCGCGAATTCGGTCACCTCCGGCGAGGCCGGCCAAGGTTCAGCACCTGAGACATCCCAGACAGGGAGCACTCTGATCATGGGGTCGAACCGCCCGCTCGCCTACCGTGCAACCGGCGCCGGTTGGCACGAGCTCGGATACGAGGCAGCCGACCACTGGGAAGGCCTCTCCTCCGCACTGCGCCAGCGGCTGATCGCCGACCGAACGGCGCAGCTCAGCCGTGAGGAGTACTCCGTCACGACCAGCGGTGCGAGCGCGTCGATGATCACGAGCAATTGGACGTACTCCGGCTCTCCTCGCACGTACCGCGTCGCGGGTGAGCTTCGCGAACTCGCCGAAGTGCTCGCGGAGATCACCGGTGACTGAGTTCTGCCGGCGTGACTAGTATCGATCGACGGTCGGCGCCTCGACGCCGTCCGAATCCCCCAATGTGTGCTCGAACGCCTGCGTCCAGTCCCCGTTCTCGACTGCTTCTTCAATGGCATCATTGACGGCATTGCGGAGTTCAACGTCTCCCTTGGGCAGGCCGATTCCATAGTGGTCCTCGGAGAAGGGCTGACCGACGACAGTCAGCTCGTCCCCGCTCTGCGCGGCATATCCACGCAGGATTGCGTCATCGGTCGTCACCGCATCGACGGAACCCGATTGCAGGTCGGTCACACATTTTGACACCGTGTCATAGGTGACGAGCTCTGCTTCAGGATGCTCTTCGGCCATCCTCTGTCCAGGTACTCCCCCGACGGTGGCGCACACAGTCTTGTCGCTGAGGTCGTCGGGGCCAGCGATGTCTGAATCGGAGCGGACCATGAGATCTTGCCCTGTCGTGTAATAGGGGCCGGCGAAGTCGACGATCTTCTTGCGCTCATCATTGATGGTGTAGCCGGCCACGATGAGATCGACGTTGCCCTGCTGAAGAAACGTGTCCCGATTGGCGGTCACAGTTTCGACCCATTCGATGTCCTCAAGCGCGAAACCGAGCTGACCTGCCACGAGAGTTGCGATCTCGACATCGAAGCCTTCTGGAGCCTCGGCTCCTGCTGTGAGGTTCCCGATGCCCGGCTGATCGTGATAGACCCCGATTGTGATGGATCCCTGATCGTGTGCGCTCTTCCACGTCGGCGAGGCCGCAATGTCGGCGTCGTCTTTCACTTCGTACACTGGCCCGCCCTCACCGCCGTCGGGATCGGCCGGGGTACCGCCTTGACCACAACCACTCAGGACCAGCCCGAGCGCAGCTAACCCGATGACCCAGTTGACCTTGCGCATGCACACTCCTTTGTGAACTGTCAGCTGCTCCTCACCATTGAGCAGAAGTGTTCCGATCCTACCGGTGAAACGACGGAGCGCGTGACTGATCGGAGCACGATCGAATTGCTTCAGGAACTGCGCAGCGTGCCCGCGTCCGCCTGCCGGTCTCGGCTAGCCGAAATGGCTGCCACATTGAGCTCCGCCCACCGACGCAGGGCGGCGACGGGGCCTTGAAGGGACCGACCCAGTTCGGTCAGCGCGTATTCCACTCGGGGAGGAACCTCGCCGAAGACTTCTCTGGTCACCAGCCCATCTGTCACCAGCGACCGCAGGGTCGACGTGAGTACCTTCGGTGTGATCCCACCAATTGCCACCCGAATTTCACTGAAGCGCTTCGGGCCCTCATCGAGGACGCCGATGATGAGGACCGTCCATTTGTCACCGACGCGGTCGAGGACGACTCGGGTCGGACATTCGGGATCGAAGGCATCGCCTTCCCAGGAACTGCTCATACTCATACCCCAATAGTATCTTTGAGGTACTCAATATCCAAAGGGTATCTTTATGGCAACAGCCGCTTCAACGAAAGGACACACCATGAAGATCGCACTATTCGGAGCTTCCGGAATGATCGGATCCCGCGTCTCCAAGGAAGCCGCCGAGCGCGGCCTCGAGGTCACGGCCATCACTCGAACCGGCACTGAGGTCTCCGGAGCCGCAGCGAACCTCCAGGGCGACATGGCAGACGCAGAGTTCGACCGACAGGTCGTCGCCGATCATGACGTCATCGTCTCGACAACTGGCCCCAGCCGCACCGGCGGACCGCACGAAGAGTGGTTGAAAGCTCTCGAGACACTGGCTAAGTCAAGCGGAGACAAGCGCGTCTTCGTCGTCGGCGGTGCCGGATCACTCTTCGTCGGCGACACCATGCTCAAAGACACCGTGGGATTCCCTGAAGCTTATAAGGCTGAATCAGAGACCGGCACGAGGGCGCTCGAGCTGATGCGTTCAGGCAGCTACTCCCCCTGGACTCTGATCTCCCCCGCCCCTGAGATCGGCCCCGGTGAACGTAGCGGAACCTACAAGACCGAACTCGAGACGCCCGCTGGTGATTCGATCTCAGCAGAGGACTTTGCGGTGGCCATGGTTGACGAGATCGTCGGTGCAAAGCACATCGACTCTCGCTTCACCGTCGCGAACTGAGGTACTCGGAGCCAGCCGCACACCCTCTCGGGCTTCGAGCCTCGGGCGCTCTGATTCCACCCCTCGTGAATGAGAAGAACGCCGGGAGTGCAATTGCACTCCCGGCGTTCTTCAGACCTCATCAGGGTTCACATCACGGTGATGACCGGACGCGAATCCTGCACTCAGGCATCAGACCTTAGCGGTTTCCTTCTTAGGAGCCGGCTTTGAGTTGGCGGCCTCGACGAAGTTCTTACGAGGGACATCGAGATCAGCCAGCGGCATGGCGTCGCGGCCGACGATGGCGTTGAGGATCCAGTTGCCGAAGACCTTGACCTTGCGGTCCACTGTCGGGATCGCGTAGCCGTGGTAGGCGCGGTGCATCAGCCAAGCGAGGACGCCGCGGGCTTCGAAGTCGCCCATCTGCGAAACACCCTTGTACAGGCCAAGGCCTGCAACAGTGCCGATGGTCTTGTGGAAGTACTGCTTGAACTCGGTCTCTCCGCGAAGTGCGGCGAGAACGTTGGCAGCCAGCACTGGCGCCTGTCGCACGGCGTGCTGAGCGTTGGGCACGCAGTAGCCACCCACACCGCCACCGGAGAGATCAGGCACGGCAGCGTTGTCACCGGCGGCCCATGCGCCTTCGACCACGCCGTTGTCGCCCTCGACGCGCAGATCGGCGCGCACGGTCACGCGACCGCGTTCATCGAGAGGCAGGTCCGAGTCGACGAGGATCGGGTTGGCCTTGACACCAGCCGACCACACGATGGTGTCTGCGTCGAACTCTTCGCCGCTGGAGAGCTTGATGTGCTTGTCGGTGCAGTCCTGGAGGAAAGTCTCGAGGTACACGTCGATGCCGCGTTCGCGCATGTGCTCCACGACCCAGCGAGCCTGAGCTTCGCCGACCTCGGGCATGACGCGGTCAAGTGCCTCCACGAGGACGAAGCGGACGTCGGCTTCGGTCAGCGTCTCGTACTGAGCCACTGCGGAGCGGACGACGTCTTCGAGCTCGGTGAGGAGTTCGATGCCGGCGAATCCGCCGCCGACGAAGACGAAGGTCAGCGCCTTGCGACGCTCGTCATCATCTTCCATCAGCGAGGCATCGGACAAGCGGCTGAGGAGGTGATCGCGCAGTGCGACGGCTTCCTCAATGCGCTTGAGCGCGATGGCGTTCTCCTTGAGGCCGGGGATCGGCAGAGCGCGCGCCACCGAACCGGCGGCCATGATGATGTGGTCGTAGTCGAGCTCGAACGCTTCGTCATTCTCGGGCTCGACGGTGACGAACTTGTCGCCGTGGTTGATCGAGGTGACCTTCGCGGTGATGACCTCAGCACCGGAGAGATTACGGCGCAACGGCACGACGGCGTGACGTGGTTCGATGGACCCAGCTGCCACCTCAGGGAGGAACGGCAGGTAGGTCATGTAGGGATTGGGATCGACCACGGTCACTGTGGCTTCGCCACGACCGAGGTTCTTCAACAGATTCTGAGCGGTAACGAGACCAAGGTAGCCGCCACCAACGACGAGGATTCGAGGACGCAATTTTGAGTTTCTGATGAGTGCCATATTTCCATCTTAGGCCCTTGTGAAAACTTTCACTAATTGCATCTCGACGCTCCAGCTCAGAGGTTCGGCACCGGGTTCGATCAGCGTCTGCGGCGGATGAAAACCACTGCTGAGAGCAGGAAGAGGACGACTGCGATGAGGCCTCCGGCACCCAGAACCGAGAAGCCCAGCTTGGGCGTGGCCTGAGATGAGACAACGTCCTTGGGCGCGACTGCTTTCGGGTTGTTGTCCTCTGTTGGTGCCGCATTCTCCGTCTCAGCCGAGTCGGACTGCGCACGCCGGTGCATCGTCACCCAGTCGGCCAAAGCATCGGCTGAACTGGGAACAGACTTCGGGACGTCGGCCTTCATCGCGGCCTTCGGATCGAGGCGACCCCAGCCGACGATGGGATCCGGCTTGCCCTTTTTGCTCTGCCCCTTGTGCCCAGGCACAGGCTTGGCCGTCGAGGTCAGCTTGGCGGTGACTTCGTCGGCACTGAGATCAGGGTCTTCAGCCCGGATCAGCGCTGCCACTCCGGAGACGATCGGTGAGGCGAAGGAACATCCCTGTCCCTCTGCGTAGCCGCCCGAGTAGTACGGGATCGGAATGTCTGCCGCCGGCCCCATGAGGTCCACAGCTGTTCCAGGAGCAGTTGACTCGGAGAGAACTCGGTTGTTCTTGCCCAGTCCGCCGACGCCGATGACGCCGGGCACCGTCGACGGCGACCACGCCTGTGTCGCGCCTTGGGAGGCATTGCCGACACAGGCGACGACGACGACGTCCTTCTCATAGGCGTAGGCGAAGGATTCGTCCCAGCTGGAGGGCCAGGCAGGATCGTCCCAGCCCAGCGACATGTTGATGACCTTGGCTCCGGAGTCGACGGCCCAGCGGATTGCCTTGTCGGCCTGCTCACGAGTGGAGCCTGATTCCTTCGGACGGTCGGGGCCCAACCACATCGAGGCAGACAGGATGTCGACGTCGGGTGCGACACCGGTAGGTCCGGCGCCCTGCCCCTGGCCGGCGATGACTCCGGAGACGGCGGTGCCGTGGTGGATCGTCGTCTTGCCGCCGATCGGGGTCTTGCCGTCCTTGTCGAGTCCGCTGAAGTCCTTTGACTTGCTGACCACGCCTTTGAGGTCCTCATGTTTTGTGTTGACGCCGGAATCGATGACGGCGACCTTCACGCCTTTGCCCGTGGACTTCTTCCACATGTCATCGATGCCATATTTCTTGATGTACCACTGTCCGGGACCGGGCTCGGGCGCAGCGAGTGCTGGCTGAGTCGTGCCCATAACCAGTCCCAGCACCAGAGAACCGACGATGGCAAGTTTTGCGGTGCGCCTTCCAGCGCGTGGGCGCTGGGAAGCTGTCGGTGTCCGCGGCGCGGCGGGCTTCACGACTGCGGTCGCGCTAGGTCGAGCGCGGTGCCGTCGAGGATGTCCGTCTCCGAGACCATGATGTCGAGTTCAGCCCCCGCGCTCCTGACTGCGGAGTCGATGCGAGCCGCGATTCGGGCGAACAGCAGTCCCCCCGCTGCGATGACGTCGACGCGTCCGGGGTGCATGTACGGGAGTGCCGCACGAGCCTCACGCCCCATCCGCAGCAGTTCGTTGGCTTCGCCGTCGATGTCGGCCACGCGCAGATGGGTGCCGTGGATGCGTTCGCGCTGGTAGCTGTCGAGGTCGAGGATTCCCGCGGCCAGCGTGGTGACAGTGCCCGCGACTCCGATCATCGTCCGCGGGGCGGCAAGATCGACGATTTCGGCGGCCTTGTCGAGGTTGGCATCGATGTCGTCGATGGCCGCCTGGATCTGCGTCCGGTCGGGGACGTCAACGGACATGTGGCGTTCGGTCAGACGCACGGATCCGATATCCATGCTGACCGCCGAGGTGACGCTTTCGGTGCCGAGGACCAGTTCGGTTGATCCCCCGCCGAGGTCCATGACGAGGAACGGCCCGCTGTCGACACCCTGTCCGACGGTCGCACCGAGGAATGACAGATGAGCCTCTTCGTCACCGGTGATGACGTCGGGCACGACGCCTAAGATGCCGAAGATGCCTGCGGAGAACTCGTCTCGGTTCTTCACGTCACGACTGGCGGAGGTGGCGACGAATCTCAGCTTCTCCGGTGAGTACTCGGCAGCCACCTCGGCGAATTCCCGGGCTGCGGTGAACGTGCGTTCCAAGGCTTCGGGGGCGAACTCACCCGTCGCGTCCACTCCCTGGCCGAGGCGCACGATCCGGGTCTCACGACAGAGCTCGGTCATCTGTCCGTGCGCGTCGACGTCGGCGATGAGCAGACGCAGGGAATTGGTCCCGCAGTCGAAGGCGGCAACTCTCATGAGTCTCTCCTATTCGCTTGCCTCGGCCGAGGCGTTCTCTGTGCCCGCCGGGGTGGGGACGTCGGTCATGAACGAGATTGCGCGATCACCGATCGGGTTGACCCCAGGGCCGGCGGCCAGTGAGTGGCCGACCAGGGCGTGCAGGCATTTCACTCGGTTGGGCATGCCGCCGGCGGAGTAGTCCTTGATCTCCTCCACCTCGGCGAGGCCGGCCGTTTTGCCGATCTCGGATCGCGTCGCGAGGTAAGCGGCATGGGCCTTGGCATAGGAGGCCGCGAGCTCCTCGTCCTCGGCGAGCTCAGCGGACCACTCGGCCATGATCCCCGAAGCCTCGAGACGCGAGCATTCCGTGACGAAGGCGGGATGGGTGAGGTAGAAGGCGGTGGGGAACGGTGTGCCGTCCTCGAGCCTCGGAGCGGTGGCGACGACCAGAGGCTCACCCGATGCGCTGCGGGCGGCAATCCCGACGACGCCGCGCGGAATCCGCCCGAGCTGGTCCTTCAGGATGGCGAAGTCCGCCTCGGTGCACTCTGTGATCATCAGCCCTTCTCCACGGTATTGCCGACCTCTTGAATCGACTCCAGCAACTCAAGGTACCAGGCTTGTTTGCGTTGCGGGCGGTCCGTATCCGAATCGTCACCGCTGATCGCCTCCTGGTTGGTGACGATGACCGCGTTCTTGCCCTCTTCGACGTAGTACTGGTCCTTGCGTGCTTTGCGCTTGATGTATGCGGGGTCCTTGAGGTTCTCGTTCTTCTCCTCCAGTCCCTGAACTTCGGACTTCGTCGATTCGATCTCACTGTTGAGTGCGGCGATCTGCTGTGCCTGCTTGAGTGCCGAATTGATCGAGGGCAGGAAGGTGACGAGCACGATGGCGATCACGAGGAGGAATACTCCCGTCTGCCAGGACAGCTTCCGCTTGCGAGTGCCTTCGGTGGGCTGAGCCTCGACGACCGCTGCAGGGCGTCGACGGGGAGCGGCTCTGCCCGGAGCCGATTTGGGGGCGCTGTTTCTGGGCTTGCTCGGAACCATGTCTCTTTCCTCTGCGACCGGGGATGGGGAAGGCTGTCGCAACATGTCTAAGTCTGCCGTGTCATCATCCGGACTGCGAGGATTTGGGTGTCGTGGCGTGTTCTATTCTCCGAAAGCCCGCATCCGCCAGGCGCCTTCGCTGCCGTCGTGCACCCTTCACGTGTCTTTCACGTTCCAGCCCCGGGCAGTCCCAAAGCGCCCGCTCCAGCCTTCCCAGCCACCCCCAGCTTCCCAGCCGTCCCTGCCGTCTTAGCCGTCCCGTCGTCCCAGCCGCCCACTGCAGCCGCCTGGCCGCTCGGCGCGCAGCCCGCCGCTCGCATCTCCACCCCGTCCGTCGCCCAAGGCTCACGTCCTACTCTTGCGTCTACCTCCTACAACTAGTTCAGCTCCCGGCACTATTGGCTCTAAAACCCCCCGTTGCTGTTGGGTGATTTGGCACTCACAGTGCGGGGTGCAGACGCCGGGGTCCAGAGCTCCGGACGTCAACGCTCCGCAGCTCGCCACTCCCGTTCCAGCTTCCACCTCAAACGGCGCTTATCCACAGAGTTATACACAACTCGAAAGCCATTCGTTGCATTTTACTATATTTTAATGCAGTTTAATGTCATGTACAAAATTATGACCACACAGCAGATCATCCGACTCGGGTTCACCCATGCAGACATTCGGCGGGCCCGAAGTTGCTGCGTACGTCGGTTGTCTCGCGGCGTCTATTCGGTCAGACACGTCTGCTCCAGGGAAGACCACCGGCCGCTGTGGGCGAGCATCGACGAAGGAACGCATTCAGAGTTCACGGAGCACGGAGACATCCGAGATCAGATCGAAGACCTCGACGCCGCAGTCATGGCGCGATGCGAAGTCAGATTCCAGAAGCAGGGACAGCAGGAGCGTCAGGCGGAATCTGCCACCACTGCTGGGGCAACCGCTGCGACCCGAATGTCGTCGGCATCACCCCCGGCCGAGGTGTTCTCGCACATCTCCGCGGCTCTCATCCACGGCCTGCCAATTGCTTACCCTGTCACCCACCAAGTCGAGGTGGTGCGCCCCGGAGTCAATCGCAGGTTCAAGAGCATTCATGTCAGGGGTGTGACAATCCCGAGACATCACCGGCAGGCAGTTCGCGGGACCGAGGTGACGACGCTTGAACGCACGCTCATTGATGTTGCTCGAACGTACAACCCCGATATCTCGGTTTCCATGCTCGACAACGCTTTGCACCGTGGACTGACGACGCGAGAGAAGATCCTCGCGACGCTGGCACAATGTCTGGAGACAAGGAACACCAAGAAGGTTCATCTCGCTCTCGACCTGGCCGATGCCCGCCGCGAGTCCCCTGCCGAGTCGATCGCCGCGGTGAGATTCTTCCAGCACGGATTCGTCGGGTTCGTCCCCCAAGTCGAGTTCGATACGGCCTCATTGCGGTCAAATATTCGCGTCGACTTCTGCCACAGGGCAGCCCGGATGATCGTTGAGATCGATGGACTCGGAAAGCTGTATCTCGGCTCGGGGGTGCCCCGCGACGAACTCGAACGCGAAAGGCGCAGAGAACAATGGCTGCGAGATCAGGGCTGGCGAGTCATCAGAATCAGCTGGAAAGAGCTATTCACGGAGGCGAAGTTCGAAGAGATCAGGCGAATCCTCATGGGCACGAGGTGACTGACCGAGGATGCGCTCGGCAGACGCGGCAGGACCCTCACCCGCAGCCGCATGAACAACCACTGCAGATGTATGAATTGCGCGGGGCAGGCGGAGTTGGTGCGCCCCCAGTGTGTTCTGCGAGGGGCAGGAGGTTTTGTGATCACCAGGAGGCCTGGTTATCGCGGGGAGCTTTTGTTATCGCGGAGAAGTTCGGTGAGCGCTGGGAGTCTGGCACCGATCCCATCAAAGGAGGTCTTGTCGATGAATGCCGCCGAGGCGGGCGCCGGGTGACCATTGATGATCACCTGACGCCCGCCTCGGGGACGAAACCATTCAGCCGCCGAAGCGCGGGAAGGCTCCGCGTCCGGCGTAGCGGGCGGCATCGCCGAGCTGCTCTTCGATGCGCAGCAGCTGGTTGTACTTGGCCACGCGCTCGGACCGTGCCGGAGCACCGGCTTTGATCTGGCCGGCGTTCGTTGCCACGGCCAGGTCGGCGATCGTCGTGTCCTCGGTTTCGCCTGAACGGTGCGAGATCATCGTCGTGTAGCCGTTGGTCTGTGCCAGCGATACCGCATCGAGGGTCTCTGTCAGGGTGCCGATCTGGTTGACCTTGACGAGCAGCGAGTTAGCGGTGCTGGTGTCGATGCCGCGCTGGAGACGCTCGGGGTTCGTCACGAACAGATCGTCGCCGACGAGCTGAACCTTGGAGCCGATGGACTCGGTCAGGGTGGCCCAACCTTCCCAGTCGTTCTCGTCGAGTGGATCTTCGATGGACACCAGCGGGTACTTGGCGAGCAGACCTTCGTAGTATGCGGCCATGTCCTGCGCGGACTTCTTCTCGCCTTCGAACTCGTAGGCACCATCGGAGTAGAACTCGGAAGAGGCCACATCGAGTGCCACCGCGATATCGCGGCCCGGACGGTGCCCGGCCAGTTCGATGGCTTCGAGGATGAGGTCGAGTGCCGCGGCATTGGAATCGAGGTTAGGTGCGAACCCGCCCTCGTCGCCGAGCCCGGTCGACAGTCCGCGCTCCTTGAGCACGCCCTTGAGTGCGTGATAGACCTCGACGCTCCACTGCAGACCCTCGTGGAAGCTTGCCGCGCCGATCGGAGCGATCATGAATTCCTGGATGTCGACGTTGGAATCGGCATGCGATCCACCATTGAGGATGTTCATCATCGGAACGGGCATGACGTGGGCATTCGGTCCACCCAGGTAGCGGTAGAGCGGCAGGTCCGCAGACACCGCGGCCGCACGAGCCACTGCCAGCGAGGTGCCTAGGAGGGCATTGGCGCCCAGGCGGGACTTGTTCTCGGTTCCGTCGAGCTCGATCAGTGCCTGGTCGACCAGACGCTGATCATCGCTTTCGAGACCGACGATGACTTCGTGGATCTCGTCGACGACTGCGTCAACAGCACTGGTGACGCCTTTGCCCAGGTAACGTTCTGGGTCTCCGTCGCGCAACTCGACGGCTTCGAACTCACCGGTGGAGGCACCGGAAGGAACACCAGCACGACCGACGGATTCGTCGGCCAACAGCACTTCCACCTCAACGGTGGGATTTCCCCGGGAATCCAGGATTTCACGGGCGTTTGCGGCAACAATCTCAGCCACTGATTACTCCTTCGCAATTGGTTTCACATGGGGAACATGTGCCTGCAGGACAGCTTAATGCACCGGAGGACCGAGCTCATTCTCAGTCCCGGACGGCCTCTTCCCTGTCAGCAGACGTCAACAGCTGTTCGCGCAGCTTATCCGGGCTCGCCGGATCCATTCCATGCTCGAGCAGATAGGCTTCGACACCGTTCTCGCCATATTCTGCGTCGATGGAGTCGAGGATCTTCGCCATGAGTTCCGGGGGTGCCGCTGTTGCCGTCTCGGCGAGGTTGCCGGAGATGCCGGCGTCGGCGAAGTTCCGGATGATGTTCTCGAGGAATCCTCCCGACAGATGTTGGGAGGTGATCGCGTAGTCCTCGAGGATCTCATGACGCCCGACGCCGAGGAGCGCGAGGATGAAGGCGGCGACCATACCGGTCCTGTCCTTGCCGGCAGAGCAGTGGAAGACGACTCCGCCTTCGCAGCTCTGCGCAACGACGTCGATGGCCTTGGCAAGTCGCGTTCCGAAATGGCTGATCATCAGCTCGTAGATCTTACTCAGCGAGCGATCGGAGAGGTCCATTCCGGTCGCCTCGGCGGCCTTCTGCATCTCCTCGCGGCTGAGCTGCTTCTCAGGAAAGAAATGATCGTCGAAGATGGGCAGCTCGATGTGCTCCACGTCGAGTCCCTCGAGCGCGTCGGGCAGCTTGGATCGTTCCCCGACGTCACGCAGATCGACGACGGTGCTGATGCCGAGTGCTCTGATGTCGGCCCGCGACCTGTCTGTCAGTTGGGCGATACCGTCGGAACGGAAGACCTTCCCCTTTCCGACGCTCGATTCCCCCGCCGAGGTGGGGGATCCTCCGATGTCACGGAAGTTGAATGTGCCTTCGATGTCGATGCGATCCAAGCTCACTGATTCGTGTCTTTCTGCTGTTTCTCTTCTGTCTTGATCCGGCGATATTCGGCCTCGACGTCTTCGAGGGAGGCCATGTGCTCATCACTGGCACCCTCGCCGAAGGCAAGGGGATGACGCCGGATGAGTTTTGCCTCCAGCCCTTCTATGATCATCCCCAGCGTGTGCCCGTAGGCGGCGGAAGCACTCTCGTCCAACAGCGCGGAGTGGAAGAGCACCTGGTAGAAGACATCGCCGAGTTCTTCGACGACGGCGGCCCGGTGGTCCGGATTCGCATCAGCTCGGTAGTCTTCGAGTGCTTCGATGAGCTCCTCGGTCTCCTCGCGCGCATACCTCTCGAGGCTTCCGTGGTCCTGCCGGCTCGACCACGGGCACCGCCGCCGCAGTGTCGCCATCGCCTCGATTGCTCCCTCGGTTCGAGCACCGATGACGCCCGCTGTCTCTGCCTGCTCCACTGTCGTGACACCTTCCGATTCCAGCACCGCTATGACGGTTCGACTCGCTGCTCGACACACTACGAAGGTCGAACAATAAGAATGACCCCCACCGCAGTCGCGATGGGGGTCGAATTCTGCATCACTTGCTGAACTTGTCCTTGACGTCCTTGCCGAGGTCCTTGACCTTCTCGCCGACCTGCTTGGTCTTGCCCTTGAGCTGGTCCGCCGAGCCCTCGGCCTTGAGCTCGTCATCGCCGGTCATGTCGCCGACTGTCTCCTTGGCCTTACCGGAGAATTCTTCAGTCTTGTTGTCGAACTTGTCGTCAAAACCCATGGTGTCTCTCCTTAAGTCTCACGGTACGTCTGTACTCGTATTCGCACTCTACGCCAGGAATAGCGGAAGAATGTGAACTCTCAGAATACGTGCAGATTCATTCTGAGTCGATCAGATCGGTTGAAGCATTACGGCCTCTTCGCATTCAGACCCCGGCCTCAGACGCCGGCTTCGACGACTTCCGAAGCGACGACTGGGACGATCGCGTCGAGGAACTGGTGGGCCCAACGCAGGATGTCGGAATCCGTCATCTCCTTCGCATCGAAGCCGTTTCCGGTCATCGGCTTGGGCACGAGCACCGACCGGATTGCGGGCTTGAGCAAAGACTTCGGGTACAGGCGTTTGAGGCGCACGACCTGCGAATCCTCGAGCTCGAGCGGACCGAAGCGCACGAAGTTGCCTTGGACGACGATGTCGTTGATGCCCGAGGCTTTGGCCCTGATCCGCAGTCTGGCGACATCGGCGAGCACACCCACAGCCTCCGGGTAGGGCCCGTACCGGTCGACGAGTTCGTCGAGGACTTCCTGCAGTTCGCTCTCGTTCGCCGCGGCAGCCAGTTTCCGATAGGCCTCGAGCCGCAGTCGTTCGTGGTCGACGTATTCTGCCGGCAGGTGTGCGTCGACGGGCAGTTCGATGCGCATATCTGCTTCGGGCTCGGTGTCCTCGCCGCGGAAGTTCGCGACGGCCTCCCCCACAAGCCGCACATAGAGATCGAATCCGACCCCTTCGATCTGTCCGGACTGCTGTCCGCCGAGGAGGTTGCCGGCACCGCGGATCTCGAGGTCCTTCATGGCTACCTGCATGCCGGCGCCGAGCTCTGTATGAGCGGCCAACGTCGTCAGACGGTCGTGGGCTGTCTCGGTGAGTGTCGTGTCTGCCGGGTAGAGGAAATAGGCGTAGGCCCGTTCCCTGCCTCGACCGACCCGACCGCGCAGCTGGTGCAGCTGGGAGAGTCCGAAGCGATCAGCGTGATCGATGATGAGCGTGTTGGCGTTGGAGATGTCGATGCCGGTCTCGACGATCGTCGTGCACACGAGCACGTCGAACTTCTTCTCCCAGAAGTCGACGATGACCTGTTCCAGGCGCTGTTCGTTCATCTTTCCGTGGGCAATCGCGATCCTGGCCTCAGGAACGAGTTCGGCGATGTGGCCGGCCACGGATTCGATGTCCTTGACTCTGTTGTGGATGTAGAAGACCTGGCCCTCGCGCATGAGTTCGCGACGGATCGCGGCCTTGATCTGCTTGTCCTCCTTCTTACCCACGTAGGTCAGCACCGGATGGCGCTCCTCGGGCGGGGTGGCCAAGGTCGACATCTCTCGGATGCCGGTCACGGCCATCTCCAGGGTCCTCGGGATCGGCGTTGCCGACATCGCGAGCACGTCGACGTTCGTGCGCATCGCCTTGAGCGTCTCCTTGTGTTCGACGCCGAAGCGCTGCTCCTCGTCGATGATGACCAGGCCCAGGCTCTTGAACCTCACCTCGCCACTGAGCAGTCGGTGCGTGCCGATGACCAGGTCGAGCTTGCCTGCGGCCAGATCTTCGACGACCTTGTCCGATTCCTTCTTCGTCTGGAAGCGAGAGAGCGCACCGACGGTGACAGGGAAGCCCGAGTAGCGTTCGGCGAAGGTTTCGAAGTGCTGCTGGACGAGCAGAGTCGTGGGCACCAGCACAGCGACCTGCTTGCCGTCCTGGATCGCCTTGAATGCCGCTCGGACTGCGATCTCGGTCTTACCGTAGCCGACGTCGCCGCAGATCAGACGGTCCATTGGGACTGCCTTCTCCATATCGCCCTTGACCTCGTCGATGGTCGTGAGCTGGTCGGCGGTCTCCACGTAGTGGAAGGCGTCTTCGAGTTCGCGCTGCCATGGTGTGTCCGGTCCATAGGTGTGGCCGACGGTGGCTTGTCGAGCAGAGTAGAGGCGGACGAGTTCACCGGCGATCTCCTTGACCGCCTTCCTGGCCTTGGCTTTCGTCGTCGACCAGTCGGAGCCGCCCATCTTGTTCAGGGTCGGGCTCTCCCCACCGACGTAGCGGCTGACCTGGTCGAGGGCATCGCTGGGAACGTAAAGTCGGTCGCCGGGCTGGCCGCGTTTGGCCGGGGCGTATTCGACGATGAGGTATTCGCGGGTGTGCTTGTTCGCTCCCTTGCCAGTGGTGCGCTGGGTCATCTCGATGAACTTGCCGACGCCGTGCTGGTCGTGGACGACGAAGTCCCCGGGTGCCAGGTTGAGCGGGTCCACCTGGTTGCGTTTGCGTCGGGTGGGCAGGCGCCGCATGTCCCTCGTCGAGGTGGCTGCCGCGCGACCGAGCACATCGGCTTCGGTGAGCACGGCCAGTTTGAGGTCGTCGAAGACGAATCCGCCGAATGGCGCGGCCGTGGTGACGGTGACCAGAGCATCGGCGATGTCCGTCGGGTCATCGACGAAGGTCGCAGGCACCCCAGCCTCCGAGAACACCTCGACCATCCGCTGGCCCGGTCCCTGCCCCTCGGTGAGCACGAGGATGCGCCACCTGTCATGGATGAGTCCCTTGACATCGGCGAGGATCGCCTCGACGTCACCGGCATATCCCCGAGGAGCGCGCGCCGGAACGGAGAACAGATTCTCCGCAGGTGAGACGAGCTCTTCGTCGGTGGAGAAACCGCCGAGCTCCCACCAGGCCAAGCCGATGAGGCGAGCGCCTTCTTCCATCTCTTCCATGGTCCGGAAAGTCGCTGCGGATAGGTCGATCGGGGATTCGCCGCCGGCTGCGGCTCCTGACCATGCGGCTTCGAGGAATTCGTTCGTCGTTACGACGAGGTCGGCGGCCCTGGCGTGGACACGTTCGGGTTCGGTGATGATGATCTTCGTGGATTCGGGCAGCAACGCGATGATCGGCTCCATGCCGTCTGCCAGCACTGCCGAGAGTGATTCCATGCCTTCGACGGCGATTCCACCGGCGATCTTGTCGAGCATGTCCGTTGCTGCCGGCAACGTCTGCGACAGCGTGGCCGCTCGCTCCCGGATTGAGTCGGTGAGCAGGAGCTCCCGGCAGGGTGGAGCCGAGAGCTTCAGCGGTTCGGCCTCCGCCTCGGCGGGAATGGATCTCTGGTCGCTGACGGAGAACTCGCGGATCTCATCGATCTCGTCGCCGAAGAATTCGATGCGCAGGGCATGATCCTCCGTCGGAGGGAAGATATCGACGATGCCACCGCGGACGGCGAATTCGCCTCGCCGGGAGACCATGTCCACGCGTGAGTACGCAAGTTCTGTCAGGCGGTGGGACAGCTGGTCGATCTCGTATTCGTCGCCGACGGCCAACTCCACCGGCTCGATGTCGCCGAGCCCCTTGACCAGCGGCTGCAGGAATGCGCGGACCGGGGCGATGATGAAAGCCAGGTGCCGGTTCGGGCTCGGGTGGGCCAGGCGGCGCAGGATCTGCAGACGCTGCCCGACGGTGTCAGACCGAGGTGAGAGCTTTTCGTGTGGGAGGGTCTCCCAACTGGGGAAGATCGCGATCGAATCCTCGGGCACCCAGTCCGCCAGGGCCCGGGCCAGGTCTTCAGCCTCACGAGTGGTGGCCGTGACGATGAGCTGCGGTGCCGAGGTGGACGGATCGTTGTCGCCCGACACCAGCGTTCGGCGCAGGATCGATGGCCACAGACCTCTGATCGCATCGATCGTCCCACCTGCTGTCTCCGGGTCGTTGAACGCTCCGACGAGGTCAGTGATGGTGGAGTTCTGGCGTGTGAGATCGAGTCCGTTGAGCACCATGCAATTCTAAGCCACCGGCATGACACGAGAAACGGCGGCGACCGTACTCTGACCACTCTTCGTGGAAACGTGTGAAGATGAGGTCATGTCCTACCGCACTCTGTTCGCAACTGTGGCGGCCGCAACGCTGTTCCTGGCAGGATGCACCGCGGAAGAGGAAGTCCCCCAACCCGAACGTTGGGACTTCCACACCAGGCCCGACTTGAACCCGCCGAAGATCGACATCGACGTCAGCTCACAGCAGCCCGAGGACGACAATGAACTCGAGACATTCCTCGCCCCGAAGGGACAGACCGCCGATGACGGGGAGTCCTGGGTCGGCGGACTCATCCTCGCCCCAGACGGAGAGCCGGTCTGGATCCGACAGGGATCGGGCCAGATGTGGGACCTGCGGGTTCAGGAGTACAGGAACGAGCCCGTCCTCACCTGGTGGGAGGGATTGGCAGAAACGCCCGAGACAGCCGGCGAGGTCGTCATGCTCGACGACAGCTACAACGAGATCGCACGTGTCGGCATGGGAGGGGACCTCGCCCACAAGACCGCCGATCTGCACGAGACGACGATCACAGACGACGAGACGATGCTCCTCCTGTCCTATATCAAGACCCAGACGGATCTCAGATCCGTCGGCGGCCCGAAGGACGGCTGGGCCTGGGAAGGAGTGGTCCAGGAGGTCGACATCGCCTCCGGTGAACCCGTTGTCGAATGGCGATCACTCGACGACATTCCCGTCGACCAGACGCAGTCGAAGCTCAAGGACGGCGAAGGCACCGAGGAGGAGCCCTTCGACTACATCCATCTGAACTCGGCGTCCGTCGATGACGATGGTGATTCGCTGCTCGTCTCCGCCCGCAACACACATGCGATCTATCAGCTCGATCGGAAGAGCGCCGACGTGAACTGGGTGCTGGGCGGGTCTGCCAGCGACTTCGAGATGGGCGAGGGTGCTGCCTTCGCTTGGCAGCATGACGCCGTCCGCCGCGACGACGGCAAGATCACCCTCTTCGATAACCATGCTGCGCCCCGCCTCGGCGATTCCAGAGGTCTGCGCCTCGACGTCGATGAGGGAGCGCAGAAGGTCAGCGTCGACACCGAGTACCCGGCCCCCGATGACCGCTCATCGGGAAGCCAGGGCAATCTGCAGGAACTCGACAACGGCAATGTGGTCATCGGCTGGGGCTCCGAACCGTATTTTTCGGAGTTCACCAACGATGGCAAGCTGCTCTACGATGCCACTTTCACAGGCGGATCGAACTACCGGGCCTATCGCTTCGACTGGCAGGCGACTCCGTCAGCACCGCCCACCGCGACGAGATCTGAGCCTGGTGAGGGCATCACACGAGTGCACATGAGCTGGAACGGAGCCAGCGACGTCGCCGCCTGGCGCATCCTCAGCGGCGACAGCGAGGAGCAGCTCGAGGAGACCGCAGTCGTCGATCGCACGGGGTTTGAAACTGCGGCCGACATCACCCCCGCCGGCTCCCGGATCGTCGTCGAGGCTGTAAACGAGGACAAGGAGCGCATCGGAAGCACGATCGTGGACTGAGGCACCGGAGATCTCAAGACTGTAACGGGACTAACGGATCGGACACGATTGCCCACAGGCCCCGGTTCTTCGGGGTTCTCCAAGCTTCATCACCGACAATTGAGACATGAGTTCCAACCAATCCCCTCGCTTCACCCCCGAAGAATCCCAGTTTATCTTCGGCAATGGTTCAACAGCCCCCGATTCGTCCAGGTCAGGCGGCCGCCCACCCGCAGGCCAGCCCGAAGTCGCCAATCTGCGGACCACTGTCAGCCGCGATCACCGGCTCTCGCGCTTCGTCCCTGTCCTCATCCTGCTGGCGATCATGTGGGCCATTGAGATCGTCGACACCATCCTGCCAGTCGATCTCGACATGTTCAGCCTCGCGTCCTGGACTCCGCTGTCCCTCTACGGAGTGGTGACGTCTCCCCTCCTGCACTCGGGATTCGGACACCTCATGGCCAACACGTTCCCATTCCTCATCCTCGGGCTGTGCATCGCCGTCGAGGGGGCACGCCGCTTCTGGCTCGTCACCGTCATAACTGCCGTCGTATCCGGGCTCGGCGCCTGGCTGACGACATTTCCTGTGGGCCAGCACGTCGTCGGCGCCTCGGGCATCGTGTTCGGCTTCTTCGCCTACCTGGCGGTGCGCACCTGGTTCACCGAGGATGTGCTCCGCAAGATCGTGTACTTCGCCATCGGGTTCTTCGTCTTCATCACCTACGGCGCATCGATGATCTTCGGACTGCTGCCGCAGGATAACGGGATCTCCTGGCAGGGGCATCTGTTCGGCTTCGCCGGCGGCATCCTCGCCGCCTGGCTCATCCACCGCAAGCGTCCGGGCTCCGCGGCGCAGAAACGACCTGCCTCCAAGCAGTGACCTGTCTCTCAGCGGTGACCGCCATTCTCATTTCGAGTGGTATTTGAGCTGAACCTTCTCGAGGCCGTCGACGATGTACGTCTCGACGGCGTCTGCGATATCCGAGATGAAGATCGGCAGCGTGGCGCGTTCGTCCTTGGAGAAGGGCCCCAGAACGTAGTCTGCGGTGTCCTGACGTCCCATGGGCCGGCCGACGCCGGCGCGGATACGGGGATAGTTCTTCGTCCCCAGCGCCGAGGTCATCGATCGCAGTCCGTTGTGTCCGCCCTCTCCGCCGCCGACCTTGGCCTTGATCGTGTCGAAGGCGATGTCCACATCGTCGTGGACGGCGATGATCCGGTCGGTGTCGATCGAGTAGAAGTCGGCGAGCTGCCTGACCGGCCCACCTGATTCGTTCATATACCCCGTCGATGTCGCGAGCACCACCCGCGGCCCAGGAATTCCGGGAACTGAACCTGTGGGAAGTCGAGATGTGCCGACATTGGCGCGCAGTTTGGTGCGTGTCAGATTGACGCCGATGCGATGTGCGAGTTCGGCAACGACCATCTGCCCGATGTTGTGTCTCGTCGATTCGTAATTAGGGCCGGGGTTGCCCAAGCCGAAGACCAGCCAAGCTTCGTTCGTCATCGTCGTCCTTCGCTCATTCTCTCTCGCTGCTCATCGAGATCACCCGATCACCCAGGGACTCTTGCACCCTATGTGCTCTCAGAACGAATTCGGTGGGCCGTCTCTTCAACGACCCACCGAATTCACACCTCAGGCTGCGCCCAGAAGCTGCGCGCAGACGGAAGAAGTCGAGGTCACGCGTCCTCGGACTTCTCCTCTGCTGCATCCTCGGTCGACTCTTCGGTCGACTCTTCTTCGGTCTCGCCTGCATCCGACTCGGTGTCCATCTCGGCCTCTTCCGAGACGTTGACGACGAGAAGTTCGGGATCAGCAGCGAGTTCGACGCCCGAAGCCAGTTCCACCTGTCCGGCCAGAACGTGCTCGCCGGCGGCGCGCCCGTCGATGGTGACCTCGATGTACTCAGGCAGCTTGGTGGCGTCTGCCTTGATGAGAATCGTCGACTCTTCCTGCTGCACCATGGTGCCGGGAGCGGATTCGCCGATGATGTGGACAGGAACGTCGACCTCGACCTTTTCGCCGCGCTTGACGATGATGAGGTCAAGGTGCTCGATCTGACGGGTGACCGGGTCGGTCTGCACGTCGCGAGCAATTGCGAGAACGTTCTTGGCACCGTCGGTGCTTTCGATCTCGAAGAGGGCGTTGGCGTGCTTGAGGGCCATCATGGTGGCGTGGCCGTCGATCGAGATGTGCACAGGATCTCCGCCGTGTCCGTAGACGACTGCAGGGATGCGTCCTGCGCGACGGGTCCGGCGGGCAGCGCCCTTGCCGAATTCATTGCGGGGTTCGGCGATGAGTTTGAAGTCAGCCATTTTCTCTCCTTCGTGGTGAACTTATCTTGCAAGCACCACGGCGAAACAGCCTTCAACCGCACTGTCGCTGTCTCAATTCGGCCCCGAAGGGCCAGTCAGCACTGTGGGTCAGGACCGCGTCGATAACGGAAACATGTGTTTCCCTCGCCGAGGCAACCCTACGATTCTATGCCACCGTCGTCGGTGGCGCCAAGTCGGGCGGTCACAGCCTCGGCGCAGGCGTCGATGCCTGTCTCCGTGAGCAGGATGTCGTAATGGTTCGTACCGGGCACCTCGACGACGGTCAGATCCTCCCACCGCCGCTGGTAGGAGACGACAAGTTCCGGTGGGTAGAGACCAGGCTCGGATGCGATGAGGTCACGCTCGGCGAAGAGGAACGTCACGTCGGCCTGGCGCCGCTGGCTGCTCATGATCTGGGCGAGTGCGTTCCGGAAGGCACCGCCGGTGTACATGTCCGCCGAGTCGGCCTGCATCGCCTCGATCGACGTCGAGGGCTGGAAGCTGTGATCGTCTTTGGCCGCGAGATCGTAGACGAAGCTCTCCGTGGCCACGGTGTCGAGGCCGTCGACGAAGGCAGGATGAGCGGCGAAGAATGCGAGGTACTCTTCGACCGACCCGAATGACATCGACAGCCGTTCGGACGCGGGGCCGAGTACCGCGGCGATGAGGTCATCGGTGTCGAGATCGTGGTCGTTGAGATCATCGAGCGCCCCGGTGACCTCGTCTTCCCCGACCTGCGGCATCGGCAGGGGAAGTCCACCGTCGATGAGTACGGGGCCACGGAAACGATCGGCCACCTCGGCGTCGGAATCGACACCTGCGCCCATACCGGCCAAGGTCATGGCGACGAAACCGCCCATGGAATGTCCGACCAGAGTGACCGGCCCAGGCTCGGCGAAGGTGTCGATGGCGACGAGGACGTCTTCGGCATGGGCCCTCATCCCGAACGGTCCGCCCAGCAGACGGGAGTCAGCACGTCCGCGCAGGTCGGGCCCGATGATGCGCACACCGGGAAGTGCTGCGACCAGACCGGCGAAGAACAGATGATTCGAGGTGATGCCGTGGATGACGCAGATGGTGGGAACACGGCCCGGCCCGTAGGCCACAGGCTCCCAGACACCGACGGACAGTTCACCGCCGGAGACGCTGACCCGGTACCGGTTGTAATCATGGGACGACATCGTCACTGTTCCCTTCACTCGGTTGTCTCCAGTGTAGAGCGTCGGTCGAGTCCCGGGCAGGCGATGCTTTCGATGAGACAGATCGAACCCCGAGCCGAAAGATCGGCTCGGAGTTCGATTCAGATAAAACTATCGCAGAAGGTGGCTCAGACCTCGAAGAGGCTGGTGACCGATCCGTCTTCGAAGACCTCGTGCACGGCGCGGGCGATCAGCGGAGCGATCGAGAGCACGGTGAGCTTGTCGAACATCTTGTCCTCAGTCAGCGGCAGCGTGTTCGTCACGATGACCTCCTGCGCCACGGAGTTCGACAGGCGTTCGACGGCAGGTCCGGAGAACACTGCGTGTGTCGAGACGACGATGACTCCGGTGGCTCCGGCGGCCATGCAGGCGTCGGCGGCTTGGACTATGGTCCCGCCTGTGTCGATCATGTCATCGACGAGGACACAGGTGCGGCCCTCGACCTCACCGACGACACGGTTGGCCTTGGTCTCATTCGGACGTGTGATGTCACGAGTCTTGTGGATGAACGCCAGCGGCACTCCGCCCAGGGCGTTCGACCAGTTCTCGGCGACCTTGATGCGGCCGGCGTCTGGTGAGACCACTGCCAGTTCGGTCGGGTACTTGTCCTTGACGTAGCCGGCGAGGATCGGCATCGCGATGAGATGGTCGACCGGTCCGTCGAAGTAGCCCTGGATCTGCGCGGTGTGCAGGTCCACTGTGATGATGCGGTCAGCACCGGCCGTCTTGTACAGATCAGCCACGAGGCGAGCCGAGATGGGCTCACGTCCGCGATGCTTCTTGTCCTGCCTCGCGTAGGGGAAGAACGGTGCGATGACCGTGATCCGCTTGGCCGAGGCACGTTTGAGTGCGTCGACCATGATGAGCTGTTCCATCAGCCATTCGTTGATCGGTGCACAGTGCGACTGGAGGACGAAGACGTCACAGCCGCGGACCGATTCGGAGAACCGGACGTAGATCTCTCCATTGGCAAAGTTGTAAATGTCAGTGGGGAGAAGTTCCGTCCCCAGGTTCTCAGCGACTTGCTCAGCGAGCTCATTGTTCGCGCGCCCGCTGACCAGGACGAGCTTCTTTTCGCCCGCCGTCGTAATTTCATTCACTTGCCGGTTCCCCTTCAGATGCGGCCTCGGCTGCCTGCGCTGCAGGTGTGCCGGGGCGGTTGCTGACGACCCAGCCCTCCAGGTTACGCTGTGGCGCCACGGTTATGGCAAGCGCTCCCGCAGGGACATCTTTGCGCACTGTTGTGCTCGCACCGGAGTAGGCGCCGTCGCCTACCGTGACAGGGGCAACATACATGTTGTCCGAGCCCATTCGTGCGTGCTTTCCGACGACGGTGCGGTGCTTGTTGACACCGTCGTAGTTGACGAAGACCGATGCGGCACCGATGTTGGAGCCCTCACCGATCTCAGCATCGCCGACGTAGGACAGGTGCGGCACCTTCGCGCCCCGTCCGATGTCAGCGTTCTTCGTCTCCACGAAGGTGCCGATCTTTCCATCCTCGCCGAGGTTGGTCCCAGGACGCAGGTACGCGAAAGGTCCGACTTTGGCGCAGGCTCCCACGACGGCCAGTTCCGAATGAGTGCGCACCACCTGTGCCCCGGCACCCACCTCGGTGTCCTTGAGAGTTGAGTCGGGGCCGACGACGGCACCGGCGCCGATGTCGGTGGCACCCAGGAGCTGGACTCCGGGAAGGATCGTGACGTCCTCACCCAGGGATACGTCCATGTCGATCCACGTGGTGTCGGGGTCGATGATGCTCACACCGGCACGCATCCACTTCTCGCAGACTCGGCGGTTGAGCTCCTTGCCGAGGTTGGCCAGCTGCACACGGTCGTTGGCGCCCTCGACCTGCCACAGATCCTGGGTGGCGGTGGCAGCGACGGACTGACCAGCCTCACGAGAGAATCCGATGACGTCGGTGAGGTACTTCTCACCCTGCGCATTATCCGTGGTCAGTGAGGCGAGACCGTCCCTCAGCGCTGAGGCGTCGAAGGCGTAGATGCCGGAGTTGATCTCCCGGATGCTGCGCTGGTCATCGCTGGCATCCTTCTGCTCGACGATGCGCAGCAGGCCTCCGGAGGCGTCGCGGACGATGCGTCCGTAGCCGTTGGGATCGTCCACCTCGGCGGACAGGACCGTCACGGCATTGTGCGAGGACTCGTGGACCTCGACGAGGCTGTTGATCGTGTCAGCAGTCAACAGGGGCACGTCTCCATAGGTCACGACCACGGTGCCGGAGAGATCGTCGGGCAACTGGGTCAGCGCACATTCGGTTGCGCGGCCGGTGCCGGGAATCTCATCCTGATCGGCGATGAGCACAGTCTGCGTCGAACTGATCGGCAGTGAGTCCAGATGGGAGACGAGCTGGTCGCGTTCGTGCCTGACGACGACGACGAGGTGTTCGGGAGTGGCCCCTGCCGCTGCCGCGATCGAGTGGTGGAGCAGGGAACGACCGCCGATCGGATGCAGCACCTTCGGCAGGGTCGACTTCATACGGGTGCCCTGGCCAGCGGCCAGAACGATGACGGCGATGGGTCTTGTCTGCGACATGTGTTGGATCCTTCGCAAGTCGGATTGGGCCAGCTCCGCCCATAGGATTCGAACCTATACCACACGGCTCCAAAGGCCGGCGTGCTGCCATTACACCAGGGCGGAACAGCGTGCACCAGTTGAGGGCCCGCGCTCACGAGACACCATCATGCCACTACGATGAACCGTATGGAAATTCTTCGCGAGATTCTAGTAGCCCTGCATCTGATCGGAATGGCGATCATTGTGGGCGGATATTTCGCCCTCATCCGCTCTCCCAAAGTTGCTCCCGGCATGCTGCACGGCGCCTACCTTCAGCTGATCACCGGGCTTCTGCTGATGGGGTTGGCAGAGATGGGCGATGACGAAGTCAACCACATGAAGCTCGGCATCAAGCTCCTCATTGCGATTCTCGTCACCGTCTTCGCATTCATCGGCATTAAGAAGCAGAAGGCCTTCGCCTCCGCTCCGGCTGCGGGGGCCTCCCCGGCTGGAGGCGACGCCGACACAGCCGTGTCGACAGCGGTGAAGAATCCCTCGGCGACGCTGGCTCACCTGGTCTTCGCCGGCGCGATCATCAACGTGCTGGTGGCCGTCTTCGTCCACTGAGGTTCTCGCCCCAGACGGGTCCGGCTCCGCTGGCGACCCGTGCAGTTGGTCAAGGTCGCCGGCGGGAGCTTTTTCTCTGCCTATCCCACTGGCCTTTTCTCTGCGTCAGTCGCTGACGGTATCGTTGATCCGGACATGACTGCTGCAGCTGAAAACATCGAAGAAGCCACTCCGGGAGCCGACTCACGTGCGGCCGAACTCCTCACCGGACTCAACCCGCGACAGCGCGAGGCCGTTGCCCATACGGGTTCCCCGCTCCTCATCGTAGCGGGCGCCGGTTCGGGTAAGACCACCGTGCTGACCAGACGCATCGCCTATGCTCTGGCGACCGGTCGGGCACACCCCGGTGAGGTCCTGGCGATCACGTTCACCAACAAGGCGGCCAAGGAGATGGCTGAGCGCGTGCGCTCCATCGTCGGACCCGCTTCGCGAGCGATGTGGGTCTCGACCTTCCACTCCTCATGTGTGCGCATCCTCCGCCGTGAGGCCAAGGTGCTGGGCATGAAGACCAACTTCACGATCTACGATGCCCAGGATGCTCAGCGGCTCGTGTCTCAGATCCTCAAAGAACTCGGAATCGACACGAAGAAGTACACGCCTCGGTCGATGCTGCATAGGATCTCCAATCTCAAGAATGACCTGCAGACGCCGGATGACTTCACTCCCCGGCCGAACAACCCCGCTGATGAAGTCCTCGCCGATGTGTTCAGGCGCTACACCTCTCGCCTGCGTCTGGCCAATGCCTTCGACTTCGATGACCTCATTGCCGAGACCGTTCATCTCTTCGGTGCCTTCCCTGAAGTGGCAGATTTCTACCGCAGAAGGTTCCGGCACATCCTCGTCGACGAGTACCAGGACACGAACCCGGCCCAATACGCTCTCATCAAGTCTCTGGCCGGCGACGGGGCTGGTGGCGCCACCGGCGCAGAGCTGACCGTCGTCGGTGACGCTGACCAGTCGATCTACGCCTTCCGTGGGGCGACTGTGCGCAACATCGTGGAGTTCGAGAAGGACTTCCCCGATGCGGAGACGATTCTGCTGGAGCAGAACTATCGCTCCACGCAGAACATCCTCGATGCTGCGAACGCTGTGATTTCGAACAATCAGGACCGCAAGGACAAGAAGCTGTGGACATCGGAAGGCACGGGCGAATCCATCGTCGGCTGGGTAGCGGAGAACGAGCAGTCGGAGGCCCGCTTCATCGTCGACCGGGTCGATGAGCTCATCGACAATGACAAGTACACCTATGGTGACTTCGCAGTCTTCTACCGCACCAATGCTCAGTCCCGCGCCATTGAGGATGCTCTGGTGCGCTCCGGCATCCCGTACAAGGTCGTCGGAGGCACACGATTCTACGAGCGCAAGGAGATCAAGGATGCCCTCGCGTATCTGCGCGTGGTCGCCAATCCAGATGACGATGTGAACCTGCGTCGCATCCTCAACGTCCCGAAACGCTCCATCGGTGACCGCACTGAGGGCATCGTCGCGGACTTCGCCGATCGTGAGGGCATCAGCTTCTACTCGGCGCTGGGGCGTCTTGATGAGATCGTCCATCTGTCTGCCCGGGCGAAGACCTCTGTGTCGAAGTTCTACGACCTCATGCGTGATCTGGCAGCCACCGCCGAGGCAGCCCCGCTGTCGCGCGTCATCGAGGCGATCCTCGAGCAGAGCGGTTACCTCGAGTCACTGCAGAAGAGCACGGACCCGCAGGACGAGTCGCGTGTCGACAACCTCGCCGAGCTCGTAGCCGTGGCTGAAGACTTCGTCGCCACGCAGGCCCTCGCTGCAACGGGTGATGACGCTGATGAAGCCGACGCTGAGGCAGAGACAGGAACCGCGGCTGGTTCCGAAGTCGCGTCTGAGGCTGCTTCCGGTGATGCCGAGTTCGAATCGGCGGTGAGCAAGAACGCCGAGGGCGAAGCCCAAGCTGACGGTGGGAGCACCGAGGGCGATGCGGATGTGCAGAGTCCAGCGGCTGCTGCCGCCGGCAATTCGTCGATCGAGGCCTTCCTCGAGCAGGTGGCGCTGGCCTCCGACACGGATCAGATCCCCGATGCCGAACTGGGACAGGTCACTCTCATGACCCTGCACACAGCGAAGGGTCTGGAGTTCCCGGTCGTCTTCCTCACCGGCCTCGAGGATGGTGGCTTCCCGCATGCGCGTTCCTTCGAGAATCCCAATGAGCTCTCAGAAGAACGTCGTCTTGCCTATGTGGGTCTGACCCGAGCCCGGCAGCGTCTGATCGTCACTCGCGCGGAGACGCGCAGCATGTGGGGTCAGCCGCAGTACAACCCACCGAGCCGGTTCCTCGCTGAGATTCCCGAGAATCTCATCGAATGGGAGAGCACCGGCACCTTCTCATCCAGCGTCGGCGGCGGCTTCTCTTCCGGCGGCTACGGCGGGGGCGGCCACGGCTACAGCGGCTCGCGCGGCGGCGGATTCGGTTCCTCTCGGGGCTCGGGCGATTCGTCTCGCTCACGCTCAGGGTCCGCGAGCTCCTCGTCTCCTGTGGCCGGTTTCCCGAATCGGATCCGGCCCAACCGAGAGGTCATCACCGTGTCGGTGGGCGAGAAGGTCTCGCACGAGTCCTTCGGCCTCGGCACCGTGACTGAGGTCAACGGCGTCGGAGACAAGACAGTGGCGGTCGTCGACTTCGGCTCCCTGGGAACGAAGCGTCTCCTGCTGCGCTACGCCCCCATCGAAAAGCTCGGCTGAGATAGCCGCGACGGGGAGAATCCCGCTCTCGCTCTTCCGACCGTCTGCCGACCTTCGGATCGCAGGCCTGAAGATGAAAATCAGGCCTGCAGACACAAGTAAAGCGCCGAGGTGAACATACATTCACCTCGGCGCTTCTCCATGCCAGACGCGGCGATGGATTTAAAAGTCAGTCGTTGCCAAGTTTTCCGTCGACTCCGTCGCGACCCTGGTTAATCTGGTCTTCGAACTTGCCGCCGGTCTTGTCATTGGCGAAGTCAGTAGCCTTGTCAAGACCCTGATCGCTGAATTCTTCACCCTTGTCGCTATTCATGGCGTCCTTGGCTTTGTTTGTCAGATCGTCGAGTCCCATACTGTCTCCCTTCAATGGAAAAGGTTCTTTCGAACCTTCTTACACCACTCACCCTGCCACTTATTCGGCTCTGGTGTAACCGAACTTTCGGCTTTCTCAGGGAATGCACAAAGTAACGGTATTTCGACTCTCGGTAGCTTCAGCGTGACTCCGGAACGATGAAGGCCAACGCCACGAGAACCAGGGCGAAGAACAGGCCCGTTCCGATGTCGACGCTCTTCGATCGATTGGTCCAGACCTCGTCCCAGGGCGGGGGCATCGCACGCATCGTCGCCAGCCCAGCCGGCACGACGGCCATGACGATCGCGCCGAGGCGGAAGTCGATGATGGTGCATGCGGCCGCAATCAAGATGCCCAGCAGACAGCCCAGGAGAGCCCAGTCGCGGAGTACGGGGTTCGAGTAGCGCCGTTTCCAATAGATCCAGCGCTTGGCGATCGGGCCTCGCCCACGCCTGGCATGGCGTGGTGGGTGGGCCCTCGTCTTCTCAGTGGAAGAAATGGCGACTCCCGGTCAGGTACATGGTGATCCCCGCCTTCTCGGCCGCTTCGACGACCTCATCATCGCGGATCGAGCCACCCGGCTGCACAATCGCACTGATACCGGCGTCGATGAGGATCTGCATACCGTCGGCGAAGGGGAAGAAGGCATCCGAGGCGGCCACGGCGCCGGTGGCCCTCTCCTCCCCTGCACGTTCGACAGCCAGCTTCGCCGAGTCGACTCGGTTGACCTGGCCCATGCCCACGCCCACGGACGCGCCGTCCTTGGCCACGAGAATGGCGTTGGACTTCACTGCACGGCAGGCCTTCCAGGCGAATTCCAGATCGGCCAGAACCTCGGCGGTCGCGGCTGCGCCTGCGGCCAGGGTCCAGTTCTCCGAAGCATCACCGTCGGCCTGGAACGCATCCCGGTCTTGGACGAGGAACCCGCCGGTGATCGGCTTGATCTCCGCAGGTGCGAAGTCGACGTCGCCGAGTTCGAGCAGGCGCAGGTTCTTCTTGCTCGACAGCAGCTCCAGTGCTTCGGCAGAGAAGGAAGGTGCGGCCAGACACTCGGTGAAGATCGGCTTGATCGAGGCAGCCAGCTCGGCGTCGACCTCCCGGTTGGTCGCAATGACACCACCGTAGGCGGACAGAGAGTCGCATTCGTGGGCTGCCTTGTGTGCGGCGGCCGCAGTATCAGCCACGGCGATTCCGCAGGGGTTGGCGTGTTTGATGATCGCCACTGCCGGACGGTCGAAGTCGAACGCCGCGCGGATCGCAGCATCGGTGTCCGTGTAATTGTTGTAGGACATCGCCTTGCCGCCCAGCAGCTTCGCACCGGCGATTCCACGGGTGCCATCGGAATACACTGCCGCTGCCTGATGAGGGTTCTCGCCGTAGCGCAGGTCTCTCAGCTTCTCCCCAGTCACACCAGCGAAGGCGGGCTTGCCCGTGGCCGAGGCTGCATCTTCGGCTTCAGCCTGCTGTGCACCGGAAGTGAGTTCGGATGCGAACCAGGAAGCAACGGCCGTGTCATAGGCAGCAGTGTGGGCGAAGGCGCGGGCGGCGAAGCCTCGCCTGGCGTCGAGATCGAAGCCCTGTCCCTGTGCCGCTTCGATGACAGCAGGGTAGTCGCTGGGATCAGTGATGACGGAGACACTCGGGTGGTTCTTCGCCGCTGCCCGCACCATGGAGGGACCACCGATGTCGATCTGCTCCACACAGTCGTCGAAGCCGGCTCCACTGGCCACCGTTTCAGCGAAGGGGTAGAGGTTGACGATGACGAGGTCGAAGGGCTCGATCTCGAGCTCTTCGAGCTGGCTCATGTGATCCGGCTTGCGCGAATCGGCGAGGATGCCGGCGTGGACTCGCGGGTGCAGTGTCTTCACCCGGCCTTCCAGGCATTCGGGGAATCCTGTCAGCTCTTCGACCTTCGTGACCGCAGCGCCCGCCTCGGCGATCTTCGCTGCTGTCGAACCGGTGGACACGATCTGCACACCGGCGGCTTGCAGTCCGCGGGCCAGGTCCTCCAATCCCGATTTGTCGTAGACGCTGACGAGCGCTCTCTTGATCGCGCGGGTTCCTGTCACAAGTCCTCCTTGAAGGCTCGATTGCCGTTTCGTGCGGTTGGTGCGTGGGTCAGGCTGGGGACGCCGAGGTGGCATATCCGCTGACATGCCGCCCATCGATGACGAGGTCGTTGTGGGCGAGGTGGGTCAGGAGACGGACGAGCTCGGCTCTCTCCTGGATTTTGATGCGTTCGTGCACCGTGTCTTCTGTGTCCTCGTCGCCGACGGGAACCGCGAACTGGGTGATGATCGGGCCCGTATCGACCCCGGAGTCGACGAGGTGGATGGTGCCTCCTGTGATGCGCACACCGTGGGCAAGCGCATCACGGACTCCGTGGGCGCCGGGGAATGCTGGCAGCAGAGCCGGATGTGTGTTGATGATCCGGTTGTGAAAGGCCGCAATGAAATCCGGGCCGAGGATCCGCATGAATCCTGCGGAGATCACCCAATCGGGCGACAGGTCCGCGACGGCGTCGCGCAATTGGATGTTCCAGTCCTCACGACTTGCGCAGTCCTTGGGTCGCACGACGAAAGTGGGGATCGAGTGGGCTTTCGCCCGGTCGACCACACCCGCCGTCTGTGAGTCGGAACCGACCCCGACGATCTCGACTCCATGCTCCGATTCGGCGAATGCGTCGATGACTGCCTGCGTGAGGGTACCCGAGCCGGATGCCAGAAGAACGATGCGCACGGACCCATTCTAACGTTTGAATCATCTGCTGTCGGTCGCGGGCCTCAAGAATGCGGATGCTGACCTCCGCCAAGGCTTTTGTCAGTGGACTGTGACAAACTATTGCTGTGACGTCACCAAACAATACTGAAGAGAAAAGCGCGCCCACTCCCGAAGAGGAGAAGCAGGCCGCGCCCGCTCGACACGGCCTGGTCCTGATCCTGTTGATCCTCGCCTCCGTCCTGACGTTCACGTATCCGCTTCCGTTCAAGGTCGCGGCGATTGCATTCGCCATTGCGGCCATCGTGTGGTCAATCCGCTACATCATCGCCGTGGTCAGGACGAAGCAGAAGCGCAACATGTCCCTGGGCATTCTGGGCGGCCTGCTCAGCCTCTACCTCATCTTCTCGACGCTGTCGTCCGTTGTCCTCTGGCCAGTCCAGTCGAAGTATGAGGAGTGCGTGCGCGATGCCATCACGCAGCAGGCCCAGCTCTCCTGCACGACGGAATATCAGACCGGCCTCGGCGATTGGTTCAAGCAGCTGACCGGCCAGGAACTGCCCGGAACGAACTGAGGCCTCCGCTGACCGGAGCCTCGGTCATCCGGCTCAGCTCTCCCCGTTTGGACCGATGCCGGTCTTCGCCGCCAGTCCTCGCGCCCGACTCAGTACTTCGTCTGAGCTCAGTCTTCGTCTGAATAGTCGGCGCTTCGTTCATCGGCGATGTGACCGAAGGGCTCGTCGTCGATGCCGTCTTCCTCATCGGCGGCCCTGGCTCCGGCCTGCATATCCGAGAGCCTGGTCAGGAACAGACCCCCGGCCATCCCCAGCACCACCCATGCGGTGATGACCACCGCAGATGTCAGCGGCGAGGGTCCGAACCTCGAGAGGCCCACGGGCCCCATGGCACCTTGAGCGAAGATCGCAAGGACCTGGAGCACGACGAAGAGCTTGACTGCCGCAGTGGCCAGACCGGGCCATGAAGCCAGCATCACCAGGCGGGCATGATCTCGCCCGAGGATGACGCTGAGGATTCCGAGCAGTACGAGCAGCACCGGCGCCGCGTTCGTCCACTCTGGATAGTCGCCGACGAGCAGCTGGAGCACCGGAACGTGCGGAACGGGTCCTGCCGCAGTATGGAACACCGAGCTCAGGGCCCCGTCTCCCACGCTCACGCCTGTGCCTGCGATCCAGGACAATGAGGCGAAGAGGATTCCCGGAGCAAAGAGAATCTGAATGACCAGCAGACCCACACCGGCAGACAGCGGGGAGCTGTAACCCTGCAGCGATTGGGTCAATTCGTCCCACCTCAGCACGATGCCGACGGCGATGACGAGGACCGAGAGGAATGCTGCTCCCCAGAGCAGTCTCTTGACCAGACGGGCCCCTGAGTCCCACACCTCGCTGTCGAGATCCTGCAACCGTGGGATGTCGTCGACACCGCGGACCCACAGGAAGCCGGCCGCCGAGGCGGACAGCAGCATGAGGGCAAGGCGGAAGAAGCCCCATGGTGCCAGCGTCCCCTCCCCCACCACAAGAGCCAATACGCTCAGAGGCACGGCATAGGCGACGGCGTAGGTCGCCACCGCGAGAAGGACCTGCTTCCACCAGGATGTGTCCAGGCCATCGGCGTCATCGGGATCTGCTTCTGTGAAGCGCGCGACCAGCCGCTTGGCACCGGTGGCGAAGAAGAACCACACGCCCAACGTGACCAGGCTCGGCGCCAGAGAGAAGTCGAAGCCCATCGTCGACACGTTCAGTCCGTGGACGACGCCCCACAGGGCGAACGCCCACTCCGAGATGATCGAATACGGCAACTGTGAGCCGAGGCCGATGATCCAGAAGACGGTGGCGATGACGAAAGCCGCGGGAACGACGATGAGGTCGATTCGCAGTGCCTCCAGCAGTCCCAACAGAACTGGATGGCGATGGGTCCGAGGGTGAGGAGAAGTGTGCATCTCCACCATTTTCGCTGACACGGCGCCCTCTTCCTGGTATTGACCGCGCGATTCTCTGCAGTGGGAAGTACAATTGCGCCAGGACACGCTTGTAGACAAGAAGGATGCAGCCAACGATGAGCAACGGGAACGACGAACCGAATTTCCCGCCACCTCCCAAGAACCCACCCGAGAACAACAGAACGGGATCGGGTTCGGAGACGTCGGCGGACAACAGCACTGGTGATTCGGTGGACACAGGCAGCTCCGGCTCGCAGGCGCCCGCCCGCGGTCCCGAACAGGCACCGTCCTACCGCGACGACCAGGCTCCTCCATTCGCTGCAAACTCTCAGCCCAACAGCAAACAGCCCCCCGGGCCCGAGCAGCCCCAGCCGCCGCGCCCCGAGGTGCAGAAGGCCAGCTCGAATCAGGCTCCGAACTACAACGGCGGACAACAGCCCGGCGGACAGCAGCAGCCCGGCCAGTACCAGGGCGGTCAGCACCAGGGCGGCGCACCCTACCCAGGCGGTCCGTACCAGTCGGGCTCGGCACAGAATTCGTCCTATCAGTCCGGCCAGCCAGGTCAGTCGGCTCAGCCGGGTCCATCCGGCCATTACCAGACTGGTTCGGGTCCGAATGGACAGCGGACGGGTTCGGGCCCCGGCCAGTCCCAGGCGATTCCACAGCCGGCGCCAGCTCCTGGATTCGCCGGCTCTGCAGCCACCGCTACGCGTGCCGACGCCAACTCTGAGAAGAAGAGCAGGATGCCTCTCTTCATCGCTCTGGGTTCCGTGGCGCTCGTCATCGTTCTCGTCCTCGTCGGGTTCCTCGTCGTCAACACGGTCAATAAGAACAACTATGGCCCCGACAAGGTTGCCGAGGACTATGTATCGGCTCTGAGCAAGGGTGACTTCGCTGCTGCTGAGAAGATCGCGCCCTCGCCTCGTCCGGAGGGAACGAATCTGGACCTCCTGTCCAAGGATTTCACCGACGCGTCCTCGGCGAAGGTCGAGAATGCAAAGGTCGAGTCTTCTAAGGTCGATGGTGACAAGGGCACAGTCGTCGTCTCCTACGATCTCGACGGTTCCAAATACAACGTCGAGCTGAAGGCGAAGAGGGACGGCAAGCAGGATCTCTTCTTCGACAAGTGGTCGCTGACCGGGCCTGCGCTCAACGTCATCGCGCTCGACATCCCTGCCTCTGATGGCCTCAGCGTCAATGGCAACGACTACAAGGCGAAGGCGGGCACCACCTCATTCGCCGTCTACCCGGGCAGCTATGATTTCTCGATCCCCAAGAGCAAATGGGTCGGTGAAGCCAAAGACACTGCAGCGGTGAATTTCCCGCAGGCCTTCGCTCCGGGTGATAAGCCGAACAATGAAGAGGTGGCTCCGACGACGCTCAATCTTGATCTCGCACCCACTGGTGCCTTCCAGAAGGAAGTTCAGAAGCAGGTCGAGAAGGAGCTCAAGAAGTGCTTCGACAACAAGGACATCAAGCCCAAGTGCAAGTTCATCAAGTTCGATCCGACTGAGATCCCTGTCGGCGGCTCCGATAAGAAGCTGGCCGATCTGGCGAAGAAGAACACCGCCGAGTGGGACATGAAGGACATGCCAGAGGTTGAGGCGAGCTTCGGTTCAGGTGACACGAACACCGGTTCGTTCTTCACCAAGAAGCCGGGCAAGTTCGACTTCACTGTGCAGGGCCAGAAGGCCGGTTCCTCGTACTTCTCCAATGGCAACACCCTGTCGGTCTCCGGCAGCGTGAAGATCAACGGAGATAAGCTCTCGGTTGAGTTCTTCGACTTCTGATTCGGTTCGCCGATGACGTTCGTCGCCGCTCTCGCCGAGGTGGCCTCACCACAGTGAGAACGCGCAGCAGGGAGGGCCTGAGTTCTGCAGAACTCAGGCCCTCCTTTGTGTCGTGGTCAGCTCATCGAAGCCCGGACAGGCGTCGGCACTCCTGCTGCCCGTTCGAACCAGGACCCGGCCGCCATCACGAACTCATCGGCGAAACGACGTCCCGAGATCTGAGCGCCGATGGTGCGCCCGTCCTTCGTGTAGCCGGCGAGGACGGCACCTGCTGGCTGTTCCGACATGTTGTAGGGCATGGTGAAGCCGATGTGTCCCATCGGTTCGTCGACCTTCGGGTAGGGCATGGGCTGTTCGGCTGGAAACGCTGCATCGGGTGAGACGGGCGAGATGACAAGGTCGTAGGCTGCTGTGGCTGCCACGCTGCGACGTCTGATCTCCTGCACGCTGTGGTAGCACTCCATGAGGCGCAGTCCCGTGACGTCGGCCCCGCCCTGGGCCCATTGCTGGATGTAGGGCAGGATGAGGGCCTGTTCCTCTACTGGCAGGGCGCGGAGGTCACTCCATGAGCGCACACGCCAGAACAGGTCCATGTCTCTCAGCAGCTCATCATCGATGAACGGGGTGACGGTGTCGACGACGGCTCCGGCTTGTGCGAAGCGGTCAGCAGCCTCGGCGATGGTGGACACGATCTCCGGGTTGACGGGTTCTCCGCATCCGGCATCGAGCTGGAGTCCGATCTTCATCCCCTTCGGGTCGAAGTCGGGACGGTCGGAAGCCTCGTCGGCGGAGACTGGCAGGCTGGAGTAGTCACGGTCGTCGGGGGCGGAGATGACGTCCATCGCGGCCTTGACGTCGGCCATCGTTCTGGCCAGCGGCCCGGCGCATCGGCCCATGTACGGGGCGTCGAGCGGAACCCGGCCGAAGCTGGGTTTCAGGCCTGCCAGTCCCAGCCAGGTGCAGGGCAGGCGGATCGAGCCGCCGATGTCGGAACCGATGTGGATGGGACCGTAGCCGGCTGCGGCGGAGGCACCTGCGCCTGCGCTCGAACCGCCGGTGGTCAGGCTCGGGTCGAGGGGTGAGCGGGTGATGCCGTGCAGTGAGGAGACGCCGGAGGAGAGCATGCCCCAGTCGGGCATCGTCGTCGATCCGATGATGACCGCGCCGGCTTCTTCGAGTCGCTGCGTGATGGGCGCGTCGTGAGTCGACACCGGCACCTCGACCCAGGCATGCCCGCTGGGCATCGTCACTGCGCTGCGGGCGATGTTCTCCTTGATCGTGACCGGGACCCCGTCGAGGGGGCTCAGAGATCGGCCCTCGCGCCAACGGGTGGCGCTGGCTTCTGCTGCAGCGCGGGAGCGCTCATCGTCGCGGTGGTGGAGGGCGTTGATGACGGGTTCGCATTCGTCCATCCGGTCCACGACTGCGGAGAGAACCTCGAGTGGATCGAAGTCTCCCGAGGTGTAGCCGCTGGTCATGGCTTCTGCTGTGTGGTCGGCAAGCGTGGTGTGGCTCATCTGCCGTCCTTTCTTCTGTGGCATTTTGAGGTCAGTGGCGCAGGTGCGGACTCAGGTGGCTGAGGCAAGCGCACCGGCCAGGCTGGGGGTGGCCGCGATTAGGCTGCGGGTGTATTCCTCACGTGGGTGGGCGTAGATGTCCTCTGTCGACCCTGCTTCGACGATGTGCCCGTCCTTCATGACGATGACGTCGGAGCAGAGGTGTTTGACGACGCCGAGGTCGTGGGAGACGAAGAGCAGGGTCAGCGCGTAGTCATCGACGAGGTCGGTGAGCAGGTTGAGGACCTGGGAGCGCACGGAGACGTCGAGGGCGGAGACTGGTTCATCGGCGACCAGGATCTGCGGCCGGGTCACCAGCGCCCGGGCGATCGAGATCCTCTGTCGTTGTCCGCCGGAGAATTGGTGCGGGTAGCGGCGCATCGCCTTTGTGTCCAGATCCACGGCCAGCAGCATCTCCTCGACCCTGGCGAGTCGCTCTTCTCGTGCGATACCGCGTGCGATGAGAGGTTCGGAGACGATGTCTTCGACCCGCATGCGGGGGTCGAGGGAGGCGAAGGGATCTTGGAAGACGATCTGCAGATCCTCGCGCAGCGACCTCAGCGCCGATGAGCTCGCCGACTCCACACGGATGTCGCCGACCCGCACATGCCCTGAGGTCGGACGATCCAATCCGGAGAGAATGTTGAGCAAGGTCGATTTGCCCGACCCCGACTCCCCCACGATTCCCAGGCGCTGTCCGGAAGCGACGCTGAAGCTGATGTCATCGAGTGCGCGAACTGGGGATCGTCGTCGCAGCAGCAGGCCTCGCGAGCGGAAGTGCTTCGAAACTCCGCTGACGTCGATGAGCGGTGCGGATCCGTCGCCTGTGGATGCTTCCCCCGCCGAGGCGGGTGCAGGCTCTCGCGCAACGGCTGGCCCATCGGACTGCTCGTCCTCGTCGTCCGACGCAACGTCCTCACCTGACCCTGCTTCGTCAATCGGTCCGGCGTATGACAGTGCGGTCTTGAGAGTGAAGAGCTTCCCGTGCGCGTCAGTGGCATCGAGGTCAGAGGATGCCAGCAGTCCGCGAGTGTAATCGTGCTGTGGGTCGGTGAAGATCTGCTCCACGCTCCCGGTCTCGACGATGCGACCGGCGTACATGACGATGACCCTGTCACAGACTCCGGCGACGACGGCCAGGTCGTGGGTGATGAAGAGCAGTCCTGCCTGCACTGCGGCGACGCGTTCGGAGATGAGGTCGAGCATGTGCTTCTGCACCGTGACGTCGAGTGCGGTGGTCGGCTCGTCGCAGATGAGCAGCCGCGGCGAGTTCGCCAGGGCGATGGCCAACATCACACGCTGTCGCTGACCACCCGACATCTGGTGCGGGTAGGCGTAGCGGGCACTGTTCGGATCGGGCATGTGCACGCTAGTCAGCAGGTCGAGGACTCGTCCGGGAATGTCACCGCGGGCCACTTCCCCATGGATGCGAAGCACCTCGGCGATCTGGTCGCCGATGCGCATCAGCGGGTTGAGTGCGCTCATCGGCTCCTGGAACACCATGGACACGAGGTCCGAACGCATCTTGGCGAGGGTCCTCTCCTTCGCATCAAGGATGTTTCCGGCAAAGCCCTGGAGCGACACGGTGCCCTGCGCCCGCAGCTCTTCGGGCAGCAGTCCCATCACAGACTGTGCCGTCAGTGACTTTCCCGACCCTGATTCGCCGATGAGTCCGACCCTCTCACCGGGGGCCAGGCTCAGAGACACGTCGTGGAGAACAGGTGCCTCGGCGCCTGCTGGAGTGATGGTGAGGTTGCGGACCTCGAGCAGGTTCTCAGCCATTGCCGCGAGCCTCCATCTTCGGGTCGAATCGGTCGCGGAGTCCGTCGCCGAGGAGGTTGAACCCGAGCACGGCGAGGGCAATGAACAGTCCGGGCCACAGCGCCAGCAGCGGCTGAGTGGACAGGAACTGCTGGGACTCCTGCAGCATCCGTCCCCAGGACGGCACAGGAGCCTGCGTGCCCAGTCCCAGGAAGGACAGGCCCGCCTCGGCGAGGACGGAGATCGCGAATGCCACAGAGGCCTGCACGATGACCATTCCGGCGATGTTGGGCAGGACGTGGACGATCGCGATCGCCGGGGCGCTCCGGTTCGAGGCCTTGGCCGCGCGCACATATTCGGAGCCGAGTACCTGCATCGTGCCCGAGCGGGCGACGCGGGCGAACCCGGGAATGGCAGCGATTCCCACGGCCACCATGGCCGGTCCCGTGCCCGGTTGGTAGACGGCGGCGAAGACGATCGCCAGAAGCAGAGCAGGGAAGGCGAGCAGGATGTCGTTGGCGCGCATGATCACCGCACTCAGCCACGCACCCCACGGGTACTGTGCGAAGACTGCGGCGATGATGCCGATGGGTGTGCCGATGAGCACGGCGATGCCGACGGCCACGATTCCGACCATGAGGGTGATTCGGGCACCGTACATGATCCATGTCAGGGTGTCGCGGCCGAATTTGTCGGTGCCGAAGGGGTGCTCGGGGCTCGAAGACTGCAGCCGTGCGGCCGGATCGACTGCGCTGGGACCGTAGGGTGTCCACACGAAGGACACGAGTGCGAGCGCGACGATGAGGAGGATGAGAATGGCACCGATGATCATCGAGGCGTTGAGCCGAAGCTTCGTACGACTGCCCCGATCCACGGGGGCATCCACCGCCGAGGTGGTGCTCGGGATCCCGCTCATGACGCGTTCCTGATCCGAGGGTCGACGATCGGATACAGCACGTCGACGATGAGGTTGATGATGAGCACGAGGAAGACGAGGACCATGACGATTCCCTGGACTGTGACGAGGTCGCGGTTGGCCACGGCTCGGACGAGTTCGGAGCCGATGCCGGGGATGACGAAGATCTGTTCGATGATGACGGCGCCGACGAGGAGCGTCGCGAGCTGAACCCCGGCCACGGTGATGACAGGAATGGCGGCATTGCGCAGTCCGTGGACGAACAGGGCCTTGGTTCGGGTCAGGCCTTTGGCCCGGGCGGTGCGGATGTAGTCCTCACGCATGACGTCGAGGACCGCCGATCTCACGTACCGGGTGAGGATCGCAGCCTGGACGAGTGCCAGAGACACGACGGGAAGCACCAGACGGATGAGGAACCCGCCGAATCCTTCGACCGGGGCCATCCACCCCTGGGAGGGGAACCAGCCGAGCGTCAGGGAGAAGATGATGACGAGGATGATGGCGGCCAGGAAGTTCGGCACGGCGATGCCGATCTGGCTCAGCGCGGAGATCGTGACACCGATCCAGTTGCGCTGTTCGAGGGCCGCGAAGGTACCCAGGGGAACGGCGATGACGATCGCGAGAATGATCGCGGCGATGACGAGAATCGCGGTGACCTGGACGCTGCCGACGATGACCGGGGTGATCGCGGCCCCGGTCACATATGAGGTTCCGAAGTCGCCGCTGAGCATGCCCACGACCCAATTGAAATAGCGGATGACCGGCGGCTGGTCGAGACCGTACTGAGCTTCGAGAGCTGCCACCGCATCAGGTGTGGCATTCGTTCCCAGAGCGACCTGCGCGGCGTTGCCGGGCAGGATGCTCATGAGTGCAAAGACCACCACAGAGGCGACGATCAGCGCCAGAACGAACTGGATCGCACGGTTGGCCACATAGGTGATCATGGGTGAGGGTACTTCAGTTCCAACTCAGATCCGCGATCCGGAATGAGTCGGAGACCCTGTTTGCGGGGATTCCGGCGACCTCGGCTTTGGCGATGACGAGGTTCGGGAACAGGAACAGGAAGTCCGAGGCTGCGTCTTCGGTGATCGTCTTCGCAATCTCCTTCATCCCTGAGACATATTCCTCTTCTGTCCCGGTGTCAGCTTTCTCCGCGATCTTCTTGGTCTTCGAGTCGTCGTAGCCGATGTAGTAGTCGTTGGAGAAGACGGTGAGGATGTCACGGGGCTCCGCATGGTTGATCACCGACATGTCGAACTTGTGCTCGGTGAAGGTCTTGTCCAGCCAGACTGCGGGGAATTCCTGCGTCTCGATGTCGGCTTTGAGTCCGACCTCGGCAAGCTGTGCGGACACGATCTCGGAGATCGCCTTCGCATACGGCAGGTTCGGCACGGTGAAGGCGAATGTCTCCCCCTCGATGCCGGCTTCCCTGACGAGGTCTTTCGCCTTCGCCGGGTCGTAGTCCCAGACCTTTGTCAGGTCCTCATAGTACGGGTCTGTCGGCGGAACCATTGAACCGATGAGCTCTCCGTAGCCGGCCCAGGCGGTGTCGAGGACTGCCTTGCGGTCGATGGCATGCATGACCGCCTCGCGCGCCTTCTTGTCTTTGAAGATGCCCTTCGCGTTGTTCATTGAGAGCACGACTTCACCGTTCGTGGTGCCGGAGATGATCTGGTAGTCGCTGCTCTGGAATTCGCCGGCCAGTTCGGGGGCCTGGAGATTGGAGACAACGTCAATCTCTCCGGATTTCAAGGCATTCGAGGCCGAAACGGCGTCTTTGAAGTATTTGAACTGGACCTTGCTGACTGCCGGCTTCTCACCCCAGTAGTCGTCGCGTGCTGCGAAGTCGATCGACTGACCGCGGCTGAACTTCTCGATGGCGAAGGGTCCCGTGCCGATGGCTTCGTTAGCCAGATCGTCGGTGCCTTCGGTGTCGAAGACGGCTCCGACGAGGCTGCTCATATTGAAAAGCCACGTGTTCGAGGGCTTCTTGAGTGAGATCTTGACGGTGAGGTCATCCGGAGTCTCGATCGAATCAACGACGTCCATCTTGGACTTCAGTGCGTTCTTCCAATCGTTATGCACTCGTTCGTAGGAGAACTTCACGTCCTCGCTTGTGAGGCCGGCGCCGTTGGAGAACTTCACCCCCTTCTGCAGATGGAAGGTGTAGGTCTTGCGGTCCTCGGACACGTCCCAGTCCTCGGCCAGGCCCGGTTGGATCTCTCCCTCACCGTCGACGCGGACGAGAGATTCGTAGACGTTCTCCATCAGTGCCTCGGGGATGGCGATCCCTGAGGTGGAGGTGAAGTCGAGGTTGACGGGTTCAGCGGTGAAGGCGATGGTCATCGAGTCCTTCTTCGCCTGCTCGCCGGAGTCCGAAGCTCCCGCCGAACAGCCTGCCAGGAACAGGCTCGAGGCAACCACGGCTGCCATCCACGAACTGACACGCGGAGTCTTCATCGCTCTCCCAAATTCACGAACCCACACTGGTTCATTCGTCTTCTCTGACCGGTTGTTGCACAGATGTGCACCGACATCGCCAGTTTAGCTGAAGTTCTCACCAGCGAAAGCGCCGGAATTCATATCGTGGAAAAGCGGACGAGCAGACTCCGGTAGCTGTCCGGAGCTCGATGAGCCGGCCTCAGAGCCCTGTCTGTGCGGCGAGGACTGCTGCGAGCTTGTCGAAAGCGACCCTCCGGTGTGACCGGGAGTTCTTCTCCTCGGGTGTCATCTGCGCCGCACTGATGTCGCCCCCGTCGGGTACGAAGATCGGGTCATAGCCGAACCCGTGCTCTCCCGACGGGCTCGTGGCCAGACGTCCTGGCATGACTCCCTCGGCTGAGAATTCGCGGCCGTCGGGGGTGACTGCTGCGGCGGCGCAGCGGAACTGCGCCCCGCGATGTTCGCTGGAGATGTCCGACAGCTGGGCGAGCAGAAGCTCGAGGTTGGCCCGATCGTCCCCGTGTCGGCCCGCCCATCTGGCGGAGAAGATTCCCGGCGCCCCGCCCAGAACGTCTACGGCAATCCCTGAATCGTCGGCGATGGAGGTCTGGCCGGTGGCCTGCGCTGCGGCACGGGCCTTGATCAGGGCGTTCTCTGCGAAGGTGACTCCGGTTTCCGGGATGTCGCCGAGACCCGCCTCGGCGGCGGTGATGACGTGGGTGTCCTCCCCCAATGCGGGAAGGAGGATCGCGAGGAGTTCGCGTCTCTTCCCGTCGTTGTGGGTGGCCAGCACGAAGGTGGTCATTTGCCCAGTACCTCGGTCTGGATGCGGGTGAGGTCGGTGCAGCCCTTGGCTGCGAGATCGAGCAGGCGGCCCAGTTCCTCACGGTCGAAGGGGGTACCTTCGGCGGTGCCCTGGACCTCGACGAACTGTCCGCTGCCGGTCATGACGACGTTCATATCGGTATCGGCACGCGAGTCTTCGACGTAGGGCAGATCGAGGACGGGCTCACCGTCGATGATGCCGACGCTGATCGCGGCGATCGAATCCTTGATCGGGTTGTTCGCGGCCGGGATGATGCCCGTTGAACGCCCCTTGTCGATCGCGTCGGCCAGTGCCACGTAGGCGCCCGTGATCGATGCAGTTCGAGTGCCGCCGTCGGCCTGGAGGACGTCGCAGTCGAGGACGAGGGTGTTCTCACCGAGCTTCTCGAGGTCGATGACAGCTCGCAGGCTCCGGCCGATGAGGCGGGAGATCTCATGTGTGCGTCCGCCGAGTTTGCCTTTGACGGATTCACGGGTGTTGCGCGAATCCGTGGCGCGCGGCAGCATCGCGTATTCGGCTGTGACCCAGCCTCGACCCTGCCCCTTGAGCCAACGCGGCACGCCCGCGGTCAGCGAAGCCGCAACCAGAACGCGGGTATTGCCGAATTCCACGAGGGCGGATCCTTCGGCGGTGTTGATCCAATTTCGGGTGATGGTCACTTCGCGGAGTTCATCGGCGGTTCGTCCGTCTGCGCGCACTGTGTGCCTCTTTCGATAGTCGGTGCTGATCTTTGCTGATCTGGTCTGGTCTGTGGGAATTCAGGCTGGTCTTTCAGCGGACCCGTCGGCGTAGATCGCCGCGATGTGTCACACGGTCCAACTGTTGCCCGGTTTGGCCAGTTCGATGGGCCCACGGTATTCGCGGGCGGCTTCGCCACGGACGATGGAGCAGTCCGTCCAGGAGGGAATGTGAGTCAGGACGAGGGATTTGGCATCTGCGGCCTGAGCGACTCGTCCAGCACGTTTGCCGGTGAGGTGGATGCCGCGAGCGCTGTCGCGGTCTTCCTGGAAGGCAGCTTCGCAGAGGAACAGGTCTGCTCCACGGGCCGCGTCGACGAGGTTGTCGCATTCGTCGCTGTCACCGGAATAGGTGATCACCGAGCCCTTGGCGTCTGTGATTCGCAGGGCGTAGGCCTCAACCGGGTGGTCGACGAGGAAGGACTCGATCTGCAGGCTTCCCACCTGATGGCTGGTCCCGTGGTCGAGGTCAGCGAAGTCGAAGGCATGGCTGAGGTCAGTGTCATGCGCGCTGGCGGCGACTGGGGACTTCCCGGGGTCCGTGTAGTAGGCCCGGGTCAGTCGTTCTTGTGCGCCGGCCGGAGCGAGGACGTTCGTCCTCGTGCGGATCGATCCGGTGTCGGAGACGTTGCCGTTGAAGAACTTCGGGTCGTAGCAGTGTTTGACGTACAGCCCAGTCATGTCCATGCAGTGATCGGGGTGCAGGTGGCTGAGCACGACCGCGGTCAGCCCATCCGTATCGACGGCGCGCTGCAAGGGGCTCAATGCCCCGGAACCGAGGTCGAGCACGATGCGCGTCGGTGATTGCTCCTCGGTTTCGATGAGATAGCAGCTGGCTGCCGCGTTGGGCCCGGGGAAAGAGCCGGCCGTGCCGATGGCAGTGAGTTTCATTCGTCGTCGTCCCCCGGCAGATCGCTGAGCAAGGTAGTGGTGAGTCGGTCCTGAATCCAGGTCACGAAGTCGTACAGGGTCAGTGTCAGATCTTCGGACTCATCAAGGTCGTCGCGGTGAGCATATTTCTCCTCTTGAGCCTCCTCCGTGTCGATGCCCATGCGAACGGCCAGGACCAGGCGCAGGTCGTTGAGGCCCTTCATCCAGGCCAGAACCTCATCATGGCTCAAAGCGATCGAGGGGCCCTTGGCCAGACCGTTGAGGACGATGCGCACGTTATGAGCCTTCGCCTGTTGGAGGTCGAACTCAGTGAGGCGCCGGAACTCCTGCGATCGTTCCTCATCGAGGGGGTCGACGTCGGGGAAGAGGCGCAGCAGCGCAGGGTCCTGTGGCCGTGGCCGGTCGACTAGCCCCAGGCGTGCCTCCCAGTTCTCGGAATCGGGACGGCCGTCTTCATTGTCGTCTTCTGCCAGGAGTGCTGCCAGGTCGGTGAATACGGTGAGCATGAGGGATCGTTCGTTGTCCTCGAGTTTGAGGACGACATCGTCCCCACGAGCGTCAATTGCTGCCATGTGTCAGTCGGATCCTGTTTCAGGTTGGCACGCGGCCCACAAACCGTACTCGTGCATGGCTTGGGTGTCCCTCTCCATGGCTTCACGTCCGCCTGTGGCAACGACAGAGCGACCGTTCTCATGGACTTCAAGCATCAGCGAATGCGCCTTCTCCGTCGAATATCCGAAGTAGGCTTGGAAGACGTAACTGACGTAGCTCATGAGGTTGACGGGGTCGTTGAAGACGACGGTCTTCCATGGCTTTGCTTGTTCTGTCGCCGGTCGAATGTCGACATCCGGCTCCAGAACTGGAGTCGTTGGATTGCTCACGTTTCCACCATACGGCAGAACACTGACGCTGTCGTGACGTAGTATCGCGCCTATGAGTGATCTCACACGGTCCGGTTCGACGGCTTTCTACACCGATCAGTACGAATTGACGATGGTCCAGGCAGCCCTGGAATCAGGCGCCGCTCACCGCAGAAGCCTGTTCGAAGTCTTCGGTCGCAGCCTGCCTGCCGGTCGGCGCTACGGAGTCGTTGCCGGCACTGGCCGCATCCTCGAGATGCTCCGGGACTTCCGCTTCGGCGACGAGGAGCTCTCGTTCCTCAGCCGTGAGCAGATCGTCGATTCGAAGACCATCGACTGGTTGGCCGACTACTCCTTCTCCGGCAGCATCCGCGGGTACGCTGAGGGCGAGATCTACTTCCCGGGTTCGCCGCTGATGACGATCGAATCCACCTTCGCGGAGGGGGTCATCCTCGAGACGCTCATCCTCTCGGCGATGAACTATGACTGTGCGGTCGCCTCGGCGGCCTCGCGTATGGCCCAGGCTGCAGGAGATCGGCCCTGCGCGGAGATGGGTGGTCGCCGCACCAACGAACATGCCGCGGTCGCCGCTGCGCGCGCGGCCGTCATCGGTGGTTTCGCTTCGACGTCGAATCTCGCCGCCGGACTCAGGTACGGCCTGCGCACGATCGGCACGTCTGCTCATTCCTTCACTCTGCTCCACGATTCGGAGCAGGAGGCCTTCGCCGCTCAGCTCAGATCCTTGGGTACCGACACGACGCTGCTCCTGGACACCTACGACGTCGAGGAGGCGTTGGCCACGGCTGTGCGCCTGGCCGGGCAGAACCTGGGCGGGGTGCGCATCGACTCGGGCGACCTCGTCGAGCAGGCCAGCGAAGTCCGTGCAGGCCTCGACCGCCTCGGCGCTCATGATACGACGATCACGGTCACCAGCGACCTCGACGAATATGCGATCGCTGCTCTCGCTGCCTCCCCCGTCGATTCCTACGGCGTCGGTACTCGAGTGGTCACCGGCTCGGGTGCTCCGGCCGCCGGGCTCGTGTACAAGCTCGTGGCTCGTGCCGACGAGTCGGGGGCATGGACCTCGGTGGCGAAGAATTCCATCGGCAAACCCTCGCGCGGAGGACACAAGGACGCTCTGCGCCTCATCGATGGTGCGATCGCGGTCGAAGAGGCCGTCGGCATCCCGACTCTGCCGGACGATCTCGGCGATGGCCGATCGTTGACTGTTGACCTCGTCGTCGACGGTGAGATCGACGAGTCCTATATCGGTGCCGCGGGAGTCACGAAGGCCTGCGCTCGACATGATGAGTCCTTGGCCGAGCTGCCACGTTCGGCCCGTCGCATGCAGGACGGCGAACCGGCGATCCCCACAGTCTTCTATCCCAAATGACCGGGGCCGGACCCAGCTGAGCTGAGGTCGGCATGTCGCACTCCAGATCCACTCGTCTGAGCTGAGGTCGGCCTGTCTGACCTGAGATCTCCCCAGAGAGTCGGTCAGGCGTCATTTCTTGCCGACGAACCAGCCCTGCAGTTTCTTGATCCGAGCCTGGATCTGTACCTGGGTCGCCTGTGCGACTGCGGGACCACCGCACGCTTTGCGCAACTCGACATGGACTGTCGCGTGTGGTGTTCCCGTGCGGCGCGACCAGGCACCGACGAGGCTCTGGAGCTGGTTGCGCTCCTCTTTCATCGCCCGGTGGTCGAGTTCGCTGATCTCGGGTTCTGGTGCCGGCGGTGCCGCATCCGTCTTCCGTTTCGCCTGACGCGCCTGTTGGGTCCGCAGCAGTTCGTGGACCTGGTCGGGTTCCAGCAGTCCGGGTATGCCGATGAAGTCGAGTTCATCCTCGGAGCCGATCGCTCCGCCTGTGCCGAACTCGCCGCCGTCGAAGAGCACCCGGTCGAAGAGCGCCTCGGCGCCCAGTGCCTCAAACGAGCCCAACTGGTCCGAGGCCCCCTCTTCACGATTCGCCTGTTCCATGGCCTGATCGTCGAAGACGACGACATCGTTCTCGTCCTCATTCTTCGGCCGGTCGAGGGCGTGGTCCCGTTCAACTTCCATCGTGTTGGCCAGGGCAAGGAGGATCGGCACGGAGGGCAAAAACACAGAGGCCGTCTCACCGCGTTTGCGTGCACGCACGAAACGTCCGATGGCCTGAGCGAAGAAGAGCGGAGTCGCCGAGGAGGTCGCATAGACCCCCACGCACAGTCGCGGCACGTCTACGCCTTCGGAGACCATACGGACGGCGACCATCCATCGGTCGGTGGAGTTCTGGAACTCCTCGATCCGTGCCGAAGCTCCTGCTTCGTCGGAGAGGACGACCGTGGGTGCTTCGCCCGTAAGTTCGCGCAGCACCTTGGCGTAGGCTCGAGCGTTGTCCTGGTCGGTGGCGATGACGAGGCCTCCGGCGTCGTGCACGGTCCGCCTGACCTCTGTCAGTCGTCGGTCTGCTGCTTTGAGCACGGCTGGGATCCAGTCGCCACCGGGGTCGAGAGCAGTCCGCCACGCCTGGGAGTTGATGTCCTTCGTCGTCTCTTCGCCGAGCACGTGGGACATCTCATCACCGGCCCGGGTCCGCCAGGACATGGCACCGGCATAGGCGAGGAACAGGACGGGACGAACGACGGAGTCCTTGAGCGCGCGCCCATAGCCGTAGGAATAATCGGCCACCGAGGTGCGGATGCCGTTCTCGTCCGGAGCATAGGTGACGAATGGGATCGGTGACGTATCCGATCGGAAAGGGGTGCCGGTCAGGGAAAGCCTGCGCACAGCGGGGCCGAACGCCTCCCGTACTGCATCGCCCCATGACAGTGCGTCGCCTCCGTGGTGGACCTCATCGAGGATGACGAGGGTGCGGCCTGCCGCAGTGCGGTTGTGGTGCAGCACCGGTTTTGCGGCCACCTGCGCGTAGGTGATGGCCACACCGTGATAGCCGGGGGCATGCTTGCCCTGGGCGTTCTTGAAGTGCGGGTCGAGTTTGATGCCGACGCGGGAGGCGGAATCAGCCCACTGCACCTTGAGGTGTTCTGTGGGTGCGACGACGGTGACCCTGTTGACGACGCGCTGAGCCAACAGCTCGGCGGCGACTCGCAGAGCGAATGTCGTCTTGCCTGCGCCCGGTGTCGCAACCGCGAGAAAATCCTTCGGCTGATCCCGAAAGTACTGTTCCAGGGCTTCAGCCTGCCAGGCGCGCAACTTTCCGGCCGTTCCCCAAGCAGCACGCTCGGGAAAGGCCGGTGGCAGTTGTTCGGCGGCGGATGTCCCTGGGAGACGTTCCGCGGCCATTTACTCCTTGGGTCCTTCAGACATGGTGGAGTAGATCTCTTTGCAACGCGGACACACGGGGAACCGCTCGGGGTCTCGCGTAGGCACCCACACTTTTCCGCACAGGGCAATCAGCGGTGTGCCCGTGACCATGGATTCCATGATCTTGTCTTTGGGTGCGTAGTGGCTGAAACGTTCGTGGTCTCCGGGTTCAACAAGTTGTTCGGACTGCTCACGCTCGATTGTTGCTGAACCACCTGATGCTGGATAGGTCATGGCTCCATTGTAGTTCCCTAGAATGAGTGCCATGGACAGAACTCACGAGGATTCTCTCACAGAACGCTATCGCGAACTCAGCGACGATATTGCCGCCGCAGTGGCTGTGATCTCCGCCAAACGCGGCAATGCCCTGCACGCGATCACCGTCGACTCGTTCCTCGACGTGTCCTATGATCCGCCGACGATGGCAGTCAGCATCTATGGCGGGTCCCGCATGATGGAGACGCTGGAGACAAGTGAACATTACGCCATCTCCTTGCTCAACTCATCACAGCGAGACATCTCCGAACGCCTGGGCGCGTCAGGACAGCCTCTCTACGGTTCGCTCAAAGGCATCGATACATTTCCCGCACCCCATTCGGGTCAGCCTGTGCTCACGAATGCGATCGCGTGGTTCGAGCTGCGGACCACGGAGGTCCTCGAAGTGGCAACACACAGCCTCGTCGTCGGGGAGGTCGTATCTTTGGGAGCCGGCGCGAACAGCAGCAAGGACAAACCGCTGCTGAGGTGGCGCAAGGCCTACGGATCGATCGGGCCCCGCTGACCCAAGCTACCTAGGACAACGACAGCGGCCCTCCGAACTCTTGATGGCTTCGGGCGAAGCTGTCTGAGAGTCGGAGGGCCGCGGTGCGCTGCTTGCTGCCGGACGCTGTCTGCGCCTTGTCGCTGAGGTCAGACGACGCCCTGTGCGAGCATCGCTTCAGAGACCCGGATGAAGCCAGCGATGTTGGCCCCGGCGACGTAGTCACCGGGTGAACCGAACTCCGCGGCCGCAACGGCGCAGCTGTCGTGCACATCTCCCATGATCTCGGCCAGACGAGCTTCAGTGAAGTCGAAGTCCCAGGTGTCGCGGCTGGCGTTCTGCTGCATTTCCAATGCGCTGGTGGCCACGCCGCCGGCGTTGGCCGCTTTGCCGGGGGCGAAGAGCACACCGGCCTCGGAGAAGGTCCTCACCGCACCTGGCGTACAGGGCATGTTCGCGCCTTCTGCGAGGGCGATGACTCCATTGCGCACGAGAGTCTTCGCCGACTCCTCATCGAGTTCGTTCTGCGTAGCGCAGGGAAGCGCGACGTCGACCTCGATGTCCCAGACGTTGCCGCCTTCGTAGTACTTGGCACGGCCGCCGCGTTCGTCGACGTATTCGGAGATCCGACCGCGTTCTTCGAACTTGATGCGCTTGACGATCTCCGTATCGATACCATCAGGATCATGGATGAACCCGCCGGAATCGGACATGGTGATGACGGTACCGCCGAAGGCCTCGACCTTCTCTGCTGCGAACACAGCGACGTTGCCCGATCCTGAGATCGAAACAGTGCGTCCGTCAATGTTCTTCTTAGCTGCTGCGAGCATGTCCTTAAGGAAGTACACGACGCCGAAGCCGGTTGCCTCGGTGCGGACCATGGAGCCGCCATAGGACAGACCCTTGCCGGTGAGAACCCCAGCTTCGTACTCGTTCTTCATCCGCTTGTACTGCCCGAACAGATAGCCGATTTCCCTACCGCCGACCCCGATGTCACCAGCCGGGACGTCACGGTATTCGCCGATGTGGCGGGAGAGCTCAGTCATGAATGACTGGCAGAAGCGCATGACCTCGAGGTCGCTGCGCCCCTTCGGGTCGAAGTCCGAGCCACCTTTGCCGCCGCCGATGGGCAGACCGGTGATGGCGTTCTTGAAGATCTGTTCGAAGCCGAGGAACTTCACGATTCCCAGGTTCACCGATGGGTGGAAACGCAGACCGCCCTTGTAGGGGCCAAGAGCAGAGTTGAACTGAACACGGAATGCTCGGTTGATCTGCACGACTCCCTGATCGTCGATCCAAGGCACCCGGAAGATGATCTGGCGCTCTGGTTCGCAGAGGCGCTCGAACGCTGAGAGTTCGAGGTATTCGGGGTGTTTGTCAACGACAGGGCCCAGGGAATGGAGAACTTCCTGTACCGCCTGATGAAACTCCGACTCTCCAGGATTGCGATGGAGCACAGTGTCGAAGATTGGCTGCAGTGATGGATGTAAGCTCATGGGATCAACCTACCGTGAGCCGCATAACATGAGCTGATACGCCCGAATAATGGACACTACAGTGTCGTCGCGCACATTTGATATAGTGCGAGTTTCGGAAATTCGCGTTGCCGAAACCATTACGAGTTTAGACTCGACATATGGAATTAGAAGATGTCTGGCCGCCTTTTGCCCTGAGAATCACGTGCGGCGCTATGGAATTGTCACCGGTGCGCGAGTCCGACTATCCGGAGTTAGCCGTCATCGCCGACGGCGGTGTACGCAGGCACGGCATAGCAGCCTTTCTCATCAATTGGGATTCGGGTTCTCGTGAAGAAATAGCACGGTCAATCGCACAATATCAATGGAACACACGAGCGAACTTCCGAGTCGATGACTGGACGATTGAGTTCACCGCCAGGATCGACGGTCGAGTTGTCGGTGTACAGGGAGTAAGTGCAAAAGACTTCGTCCGCACCCAGTCAGTCTCGACAGGATCGTGGCTTGCCCTGCACGAGCAGGGCAACGGCTACGGCACTCAGATGCGAAGGGCTGTCGTTACGGCGTTTGCCGATCATTTCGATGCCACCGCTTTTCATTCCGAATATTTCGAGGGAAACGATGCGAGCCGCAGAGTCTCAGAGAAGCTCGGGTACTCCCCCAACGGGGTCAAGACCACCATCGCACAGGACGGGCTCGCTCACCCCGAACACCACGTGATTCTGGCAGCCTCGGACATCGTACGGGGGCCGGATCCAGTGGCGGTCGCCGGCGCCGAGGTGGTTCGTCGTTTCCTGGGACTCGACACTTGAGCACTACCCCACACCACGAACACGAAAACAAAAAAAGGGGGCCACCCCACAACACACGAGACAACCCCCAACAAACCCCACACCACGGCA
>NZ_VLTK01000019.1 GCF_007558825.1 Brevibacterium aurantiacum | reverse complement strand
TGCCTCATATACTTTTGCCCGCGAAATGGTGGACCCTCGGAAGCTATGGGGAGTGAACTGTCGATGGCGACTCGCACCGAGATCACCACGAAATACGCCAGGCAATACAAGAAGGCCTCGAAGAAGAACAAAGGGGCTGTTCTCAACGAGGTCGTCGCGGTGACCGGCTGGACTCGCGACAATGCTCGACGGCGATTGACCCAGGCAGCCAAGCACCCGCCAGGACCAGGCAGACAGGTGACGAAACAGCCCCGGAAGCCCCGGGCCAGGAAATACTCCTACGACGCAGTCAAGGTCCTTCAGCGTGTCTGGGCGATCTCGGGCGGCCAGTGCGGCAAATACCTTCACGCCACGATGCGCATCCTCCTTGACCTACTCGAAGCCCACGGCGAACTCACTCCCGGGGTCGACCGCTACACCACGACAGTGCGCAAGGAACTCTTAGCGATGAGCCCGGCCACAATCGACCGCTACCTGGGACCCACCCGCGCCAAGGACGCCATCTGTGGGATCTCGACGACGAAACCCGGGTGCCTGTTGCGTTCAACGATCACGATCCGCCGCGCCGGTGACGACATCGAAGACGAACCCGGCTTCTTCGAAGGCGACACCGTCGCCCACTGCGGCCCCGTCGAGTCCGGGGAATTCGCACGCACCCTCAACCTCACCGACTTCCACACGGGATGGACGTTTACTCGCACTGTGCGCAACAACGCGCACACTCACATTCTGACCGGGTTGAAGACCGCAGCTCGTGAGATTCCGTTTGAGATCACTGGACTGGACTTCGATAACGGGTCGGAATTCCTCAATCAGTACGTCATCGAGTGGGCCGGGTCGAGGGGTATCTATTTCACGCGGTCGCGACCGTATAAGAAGAACGATCAGGCCACGATCGAGTCGAAGAACAACCACGTCGTGCGCCGGTACGGGTTCTACTACCGTTACGACACTGACCTGGAAAGACGAGCACTCAACCGGCTCTGGCACTTAGTCAACGATCGAGTGAACTATCTGATGCCCACGATCAAACCCACAGGGTATGGGTCGACGCGCAATGGGCGACGCAAACGTGTCTACGATGCTCCCCGGACACCCTTCGACCGGCTCCTCGACGCCGGTGTTTTGTCCCCGCAGCAGGTGAAGGAAATGACAGCGTATCGAGATGGTCTCAACCCGGCGAAGATCGCTGCTGAAATTGCTAGGATCCAGGACCGGTTGCTGGTGTTATCGAGTAAGAAGACCGAGCAACTGTACCTGGCCTCGTTCCCGTCAGCCCTACCGGATGTGCGCAAGGGTGTACGAGTCAAGACTGGGTAGATTACGCGGGCAAATCTATATGAGGCNCGCAAGGGTGTACGAGTCAAGACTGGGTAGATTACGCGGGCAAATCTATATGAGGCACCGGAAACTGTTCGCGGGCATATTGACGTGAGGCATTACGGTCCTCGACGAGACTCATAGATAGTCCCCGCGTAGCCAGGGGTCGTGCCTCACATAAATTTCCCCGCGAAACTCTTGACCCGGGAACACGGACACGACGACGATGGGGTCATGGTTGTGAGATTCAAGGGTGAATGGCGGTGTTGTCTCACCGCTATGCGGCGGTGGCTTGCTTCCCTCTGGCTCATGGCTCTCCCTTGAAAGATGTCACACCAGATTACCCATCTCGGCGGATCTTGGACCCTGTTCAGAGAAGACAAACGCCCGCCAATGGCTGTTCAAAACCTGCCGCCAAATAGCGCTGAAGCTCACACCCCAGCCGTCAGTCGCCACGCAGGCGTTGAGTCGGAAGACTCGGCCAGGGGGCTCGGCTTCATAGCTGCCCAGATTTCGATGGACCGAGTCAATCCGGCTGAGCCTGATCAAGTCCTCCACCGGTTGCGCCAGTGATTCGTCTATTGCCGATGAGGCTCGCTGCCAAAAGCATCGGCAGGAAACGACTGTCTGCCATATCAAACCAGGTAGAACGTCGACTAGGGTGGAAATCGAGACTGCATAGCTAGTCAACGAGAAGGGGATCGTTATGCGTGGAAAATCTCGAGGCGAGAGTCGAAAGCAGAAGGTCCTGCGATCACTGCGCAACGCGAATTCGGACGTTGTTTCCGCAGTCCTCGGTGTTGTACTTGGTGTTCTGGCCGACCCCGGTCAATCGATCATCTTCTATTCTGCTCTGGTCGGTGTGCTTGTTGTCAGCTGCGTCTTAATTTGGGTTGGCCGCAGGGAGAGAAGTCATCAGCCGATGACACTGGCATTGATTCTGAACATCGCGTTTTACAGCGCTCTTGCTGGAAGCAATGGCACGATTTGGCTTATCGGCGGGCTGTTCATGGTCGGGGTATTGTCCGTGGTGCGACACCTCATGGAAGCGTTTCCGGATTACCCCTCGAGCCAATCATCCGGAACTGTCGACGCAGCGTGAGCCTTGGTCGGTCCTCGCACCGCCGCAGGTAGCTGAGACCATGGCCGCCCCGAGGTGGCAGTCCGTCGACCCCAGTCATGAGCGGTGCAGAAACGAACGTTTCCGCGACGTCCCATCTCCACCGTTGTGTTTCATCGTGACAGTGCGTCTGCACTGTCTCACAAACGTGTACCGCAACCAGGTGCGGTCCTCTAACGGGAATTGACACATCGTCCGTGTCAGAGACATGTGGTGTGAGCTTTAGCGTTGAACGGCGGTGATTGTTCACCGCACAATGGCGTCCGTTCCCTGCGGATGACGGGGATGCGCCTGGCTCTACCATCTCACTTCGACTGGGCCAGAGGGTCGTGAGTTCTGGAGGCTTGCCGATGACGGTACAAGGTTGCTATCGACCAGCCTAGAAGACAGCTGCGTCTTCGGCAGTGCGCCCTTAAATATGGTCGCCTCTTTGCCAACTCTGGTGCTGCTGATCGCTCATCCTCGAAACTTACCAGGACATGCCGGGACCATATAGCGCCTGCACCGCCACTGTGCGATGGAAGGGCNCACCGGAAACTGTTCGCGGGCATATTGACGTGAGGCATTACGCCCCCATGGTCCGCCCCATGGGATCGCTCGCTCCTGCAATGCGGGCCGTCTTCGCGGGGCTCCATCGCCGAGGTCGTTCTGCCCTTTTCCTCGTCTCCGTCGTTGCAAGCGAGTAGCGTACAGACCACAGGAGGTGTCCATGTCACGCAAGGAGCAGAAGGTCACCGTCGACGGGCATCGGTTGACGGTGACCAATCTTGATAAGGTCTTCTATCCGGAGACGGGCACGACCAAAGGTGAGGTGCTCGACTACTACGCTCGCATCTCTGAGCACCTGATCCGGCACGCCCATGATCGCATCGCCACCCGCAAACGCTGGGTCGACGGTGTCGGCACCCAGAAGAAACCGGGTGACGTGTTCTTTGAGAAGAACCTCCCCGAATCCGCACCATCGTGGATCACCTCCCGTTCCATCCGTCATTCCACCGGATCCAAAAGGTACCCGCTGGTCCAGGACCGTGCGACATTGACCTACCTTGCCCAGATGGCCTCGCTCGAGATCCACATCCCCCAATGGCAGGTCGCGAAGGGATCGTCCGACCCTGGCACCATCGACTCGACGACAAGGCATCCTGATCGAATGGTGTTCGATCTCGACCCCGGTCCGGGACGTGAACTGGCCGACTGCATCGAGGTTGCACAGTTGGTGAGGGAGCTGCTGACTGGGATGGATCTCGACGTCTATCCGGTGACCAGCGGTTCGAAGGGGATCCATCTCTATGCACCGCTCGATGGATCAGCCTCCAGCCAGCAGATCTCCGACGTCGCCCATGAGTTGGCGCGCAGCCTCGAAGCCGATCATCAGGATCTCGTCGTCTCAGCCATGAAGAAGACGCTGCGAGAGAACAAGGTGCTCATCGACTGGTCCCAGAACTCAGCGGCGAAGACGACAGTGGCTCCCTACTCGCTGCGCGGCCGGTTCACTCCCACCGTCGCGGCACCGCGAACCTGGGACGAACTCGACGACCCGGCTGCTGTCGACCAGCTGCACTTTGAGGAGGTCCTTGCGCGGATCGACGACCTCGGCGATCTGCTCGAACCGTTGGCGAAGACTGCAGGCGATTCCGCAGATCCAGCACCCACCTCGGCGCGGCCCTCACCTGCTTCGACGAAGGAATCGTCGAACTCATCGAAGGCGCCCCGCGACCGCCTGGACACCTACCGATCCAAGCGTGATCCGAAGCACACCAGAGAACCGGTGCCCGAAAGCCACGGCACCAGCGGGGACGAGCTGTCCTTCGTGATCCAGGAACATCACGCCAGCACCCTGCACTGGGACTTCCGACTCGAACACGAGGGTGTGTTGGTCTCGTGGGCACTGCCGAAAGGACCGCCCACCGACCCGAAGCACGATCATCTGGCCATCCAGACTGAGGATCACCCTCTTGAATACGTCCGCTTCAAAGGCACGATCGAGAAAGGGCAATACGGCGCAGGGGAGGTCACGATCTGGGACTCCGGGACCTACGAACTCGAGAAATGGAAAGACGGCCGCGAGATCATCGCTGTTCTCCATGGGGCCGAATACGGCGGGCTCGGGGGAGAACGACGATTCGCACTGTTCAATACCGGCGAGCACGGGCCGAACAAGGAACCTGAGAAGAATTGGATGATCCACCTGACCAAAGACTCATCCACGAAGCCGCCACGGCGGGGCGGTCCTTCGACTGCGCACACCGATTCCCAGCGAAACGGGCCCACAGGCCCCGAACGCAGCGGTTCCACAGATGTTCAGCCCACTGACATGACACCGATGCTGGCCAGTATCGGAAGCCTTCGCTCCGTGCGCCGACAGTCCGACGACTGGGCATTCGAAATGAAGTGGGACGGCATCCGTGCGCTCGCCTCCGTGCGTGCCGGAACCGATGATTCGTCCGGGTCGATCGCGCTGACCAGCCGCAATGGTCACGATATGACGAAGGCCTACCCCGAACTCATCGAGCTCGCCGACTGTGTGGACGGTGATTGCGTCCTTGACGCAGAGATCGTCGCTCTGGGCCCGGGCAGTCGCCCCGACTTCGGGCGGCTGCAGCGCAGAATGGGACTGACGCGTGAGAGCGACATCGAGCGTGAACGAGAGCGCACACCGGTGTACCTGATGGTCTTCGACGTGTTGAACGTTGACGGCATTTCCTTGCTGAAGACCCCGTATCTCGAACGACGCGAACGTCTCCATGATGTGGTCACCGAGGGTGAGTACGTCCATGTGCCGGCAGCCTTCGAAGGAACCGTGGACGAGGCGATGGAGGCCAGTCGTGAACTCCACCTCGAAGGAGTCATGGCGAAGCAGATCGGCAGCACCTATCTTCCGGGCCGTCGAACTCGGACGTGGGCGAAGCTCAAACATTCCTCGACCCGAGACGTGATCATCGTCGGGTGGCGCACCGGCAAGGGGGAGCGTTCCGAGACCTTCTCTTCGCTGCTGCTGGCGGCCCACGATCAGGACGGTCTGGTCTATCTGGGTCGTGTGGGCACCGGCTTCGATGACTACCAGTTGAAGGCTCTGCGGGCACAGCTCGATCGTCTGAGTCGGAAGACACCTTCACTGGAGGTTCCTGCCGCCGAGTCACGTGATGCGAACTGGGTGCGGCCCAGCCTCGTCGGGGAGGTCCAATACGGAGGAATCACCGAGGCCGGTCGGCTGCGTCATCCCGTATGGCGCGGGCTCCGAGACGACATCGACTCCGATGAGGTGACCGCCTGAGTCAGGAGGAGCTCGAGCATGATCCCCCGCAGACCACGTCGGTCACAACGGGGGTTACACAATGGGGGTTACGAGACTCCCGGGAGACTGTTACCGTGGCGACACTGGGCGGTGCTGAAGCTTCCTGGAGCACCGTGCTGATCGAGACCGAAACGAGTCTGATCCTTGCGTAAGCGGGATCAGCCGAAAGGGGATCAAGCGCATGAGCGACCAACTGACCTTCCAAGATCCGGTGACACGATTTCCAGACATCTCCCCACCCAAACAAGATCAGCCTGAGCCGGGCCTCGACGTCGAACTGATTCCAGGGACAGACCGTGGTGAGCAGAGCTATCGCGGCACCGGTCGGCTCAAGGGGCGCAAGGCGCTGATCACCGGGGCTGATTCCGGCATCGGCTCGGCAGTCGCTATCGCCTTCGCCCGAGAAGGAGCAGATGTCGCCCTGTCCTACCTGCCTGCCGAGGAGGAGGACGCACGCCATGTCTGCGACGTCATCCGCGAGGCCGGCGGCACAGCGGTCCCGCTGCCCGGTGACCTGTCTGATCCTGACTACTGCCAGCAGGTGGTCCATGATGCGGCAGATGGGTTGGGTGGACTCGACGCCCTGGTGAATAACGCCGGACGACAGATTGCAGTCGAAGAGATCGAAGATCTGTCCGACGAGCAGTGGGGCTCCACCTTCGAGACCAACATTCGCGCCATGTTCCGAGTGACGAAGACAGCCGTGGGTTATCTGCCCGCCGGCGCAACGATTGTGAACTCGACGTCCGTGCAAGCATATTCTCCGTCGACCCACCTGCTGGACTATGCGTCGACTAAAGCTGCGATCAACAACTTCACCAAAGGACTGGCCACTCAACTGGCTCCACGCGGCATCCGAGTCAACGCGGTCGCACCCGGCCCGATCTGGACGCCCCTGCAGGTCTCTGATGGTCAGCCGAAGGAAGCACTGCCCCATTTCGGGAAGAACACTCCCTTGGGGCGAGCCGGTCAGCCGACGGAACTCGCGCCGGCTTATGTGTTCCTCACCTCGGCGGAATCGAGTTACGTCCTGGGTGAGACCCTCAACGTCAATGGGGGCCAGCCCACGCCCTGACAGTGTCTGAAGCGGGAATCGGCCCTGTCGTGATGCAGGCTGCCTCTGCAACCGGACCGTTGAGGGCATCAGGGCTGAATTGCCCGTTCGGCATTGTCACGGCCCGCAGGCAGGTCGCCGATGTGGGACAGGCGCAGAGGCGCAAAGGGCCCGCTGGTCTCGCTTGAGATCACACGAGCGGTGATGGCGACGTGGTCTCCTCCATCGTCGAGCATGGTGATGCGCTCAACGATCACCCGGTTCGGCAGAGTACTGAGCAACGGCACTCCCTGCTCGGCGAGGTGAACATCGAGTCCGCGGAACTTGTCGGTGTCCTCACCAGATCGGGCACCGAAGCGCTGCGCCATGGCGAGATCCTCGGCAGTGAGGAAGTGAACCGCGAAATGAGTGGACCGTAGGCTCACCTGGTAGGTGTGATTGGCCTTCGACAGCCAGAAACCGTACTGCTGAGGAGACATGCTCGCCTGCGAGTGGAAACCCACCAGGCAGCCAGCCCATTCGCCCTCGGCGGAGGTGGTCACCACGATCAGACCGGCATCGGCGGAGACCATCAGGTTGTCGAACGTCTCCTCATCCATGACGGTTCCTCTCTGCAACACGGCGGTGCAGCGTTGAGCCGAGTTCGGCTGCCGTTCCTGCGCCGGTGCGCAGGCACCCGTGCGCACCACTGTCCTCGTGCGTCAAACGTACGCCCCTGTCCGACAGCGGACAAGGGGCACTGGTTCAAGGCGTCTCCGCCGGGCACAGACCACCAGCGATATGTCTGCGAAGCGATATCGACGCAGGCGATATGCGGCACGGTTCCTGACATGCGAGGGTGATCTGCGTTACCGTCGGGATAACCGTGACGTTCGCGTTCGTGAGGAGATGTGGTCACCATGCCGAAGATGAGCAGTTCAGGAGTCCCGAAGAAGTCAGAGCTTCCAGCAACTTTGCGACATTCGGATGCCAAAGCTCAGCGGACTTTCGCCAAGACCTACGATTCCGCAATGGAGGAGTACGGCGACGAAGAGCGCGCTCACCAGGTAGCCTACGATGCGCTCAAGCACACTCATGAAAAGGTCGGTGACAGATGGGAACCGAAATCCTCACCGGGGCCATCAGATGCCCAAGCCAAGGGCGGGAAGAATACCGATCGCTCGACCGCTGGTGGGGTGGACGCGAATGCGACGAAGGACCACCTGTACCAGCAGGCGAGCAAGCTGAAGATCCCAGGACGTTCGTCGATGACCAAGAAGGAACTCGTCGAGGCACTCGAACGTGAGAGCAGCCGGCGAACGAAGAAGAGCGACTGAAGTCTCGCCCACCCCTGGAATCGGACCTCAGAACACCGGGGGAGTCATCGTGGCGATGAGGACCGCCTCGGCGTCACCGAGGACACGGAACCAGTGCGGCTGATCGCCCCAATAGGTGATGCTGTCACCGGCTGCCAGCGTGTATCCGTCATCGCCGACCTGGAAATAGCAGGTTCCCTCGAGGACGAACAGGCACTCTTCGGCGCGGTGATGGTTGAAGGGCACCGACTCGTTGGAGTACCCCGATGGGACCCGCACTTTGAGGACCAGCAGCGCGCCGTTCATCGTCGGCGTCAGCAGCTCGTAGACGAGTCCGCGATCGGTGACCTGCAGCTGACGACGCTTGTCGGCGCGGACCACGCGATTGTCGGCCGGTTCCTCACCCTGGGTGAAGAACCGGCCGACGGGCACATCGAAGGCCTTCGCGATCTTGAGGAGCGTGAGATATGCAGGATTGCCACGACCGCGTTCGATCTGGCTCAGCAATCCCTGGCTCACCCCGGCGACGCGGCTGAGGTCGGTCAGGGTCATCCCCGCCGATTCCCGCAACTGGTGGATGAGCGCACCCATGTACTCCACACTGGGATCAGCCGCGTTCGGCGAGACATTCTCGGTGCTCATGGATACCTTCGGTCACAGGGTCATCTGAGGCTGAGAATATCAGCACCCAGCCGACGCGATCTCAGATCAGACCGAGACCGGTCACCGTCTCACGCTCCTCGGCGAGCTCTGCCGTGGTGGCGTCGATCATCCGGCGGCTGAAGTCGTTGATCTCCAGCCCCTGCACGATCTCCCAGTTCCCGCCCGAAGTTGTCACGGGATAGGAGGAGATCAGCCCCTCAGGCACCCCATAGGAGCCATCGGAGACCACAGCCATTGAGGCCCAGTCGCCTTCGGGCGTGCCGTGCAGCCAGTCGTGGGCGGCGTCGATCGTCGCCGCGGCAGCCGAGGCCGCGGAGGAGGATCCACGCGCCTCGATGATGGCGGCACCGCGCCCGGCAACGGTGGGGATGAGATCGTTCTCGATCCAGGTTTGGTCGCCGATGACCTCGGCGGCGTTCACCCCGCCGATCTCTGCGTGGTAGATGTCGGGATACTGGGTGGCTGAGTGGTTGCCCCAGATCGTCATTCTGGATATGTCGGCGACCGATACTGCGGCCTTTTTGGCCAGCTGTGCTAGGGCGCGGTTGTGGTCCAAGCGGGTCAGCGCGCTGAAACGGTCGGCGGGGATGTCGGGCGCGTTGTGCATGGCGATCAGCGCATTGGTATTGGCCGGATTCCCGGTGACGCCGATGCGGACATCGTCGGCGGCGACTGAGTTGAGGGCCTTGCCCTGAGCGGTGAAGATCGCACCATTGGCCTCAAGGAGGTCGCTGCGCTCCATGCCCTGAGACCTGGGGCGAGCGCCGACGAGCAGGGCGAGGTTGACGCCGTCGAAGATGTGCTCAGCTGAATCGCCGATCTCAACCGAGTCGAGAGTGGGAAAGGCACAGTCCTCGAGTTCCATGACCACGCCTTCGAGGGCGGTCAGTGCTGGGGTTATTTCCAGCAAGCGCAGCTGAACTGGAGTTTGCGGGCCGAAGAGAGCGCCGCTGGCAATGCGGAAGAGAAGACTGTAGCCGATCTGACCGGCCGCACCGGTGACGGCGACTTTGATGGGGGTATTCATCGATTGTGCTCCTTACCTGTAACGGGAGTTTGCCGCAGGCGATGCAGGCTTTCTTCTCGTGTGCAACGGCGTTCTTCATCGGTGAATACGCCGTCAGGTCACTTGGGTGAAGAGGAGGCCGAGCGGCATGACGAGGAGTCGACTTCCTTGTTGAGGCCCGTCAAGGTCGCTTGTGCGGCATCGCTGCGTTGGACGTCACTGCAACTCCTCAGGAGAGAAGTATGTGACCAGCCGATTCTATCGGTTGGCCACCGCGGGACATCAGGAGCGCGTCACATTGTGTCTCCGCGCACTCAGGTTGCGGTCATCCGGTGGCCCGGGCCTCACGAGTTCGGCCTCGGACAGTCGTCAGAACTCTGCTGACTTTCCGAGGCCGAATACGTTGCCCTCTGGTTCGGGGCATCGCCCGCTAGTTCGTCCAGGCGTCGTCGGTGAAATAGCCGTCGATCCAGCCGGGCAGGCGGTGCCCGTCCTTCGACGTCGCGAGGGTATAGGGCGCAACGTGGAAGCCTGCCTTGTCGAGTTTGCGCAGGTCTCGGGTCGGCAGATTCTTGCTGGGTCCGACCCATTCGATGCCGGCATCGGAGATCTCGTCGAACGATTCCGTCGGCAGCGTTGCGCCTGTGAGGTAGAGCGAGGTGTATCCGCGCTGCGCGATTGTCTTCGCCGCTTCGAAATCGAAGGACTGGACGACGAGTGAGTCCTTGAGTCCGCGTTCGTCGAAGACGTCGAGAACCTGATCGACCTCCGCCGAGGTGGCTCCTGGCTTGATCTCGGGAACCATGACGACCTCCCCGCCGAGTTCGTCGAGTGCCTCATCGAGGGTGACCGTCTGCGCCGGCTCTCCGCCTTGTGGGTGCTTGATGGTCGCGGCGTCCCATTCCTCGAGGCTGAGATCGCGGATCGGTCCACTGACACCGTTGAGGGTGCGATCGGCTGTGTCGTCGTGGATGAGGACCGGGGTGCCGTCTTCGAGGAACTGAATGTCCATCTCGGGCAGGAATCCATCCTTCGCCGAGGCGGTGAATCCTTCCATGGACTCTTCCGGATAGACGTCGGCGCCGCCGCGGTGAGAGACCGTGACGGGAAATTCGATTTCGGAGACCTTGTCCGGTGCGGCGAAGTCGGATCCCGGTGACGAGTCGAGACCGTTCGCGCAGGCTGGGGCGGCTCCGGAGCCGAGTGCTGCGGTGAGGGTGAGAGCGGCGGTCGCGAGGATCGCTGACGAACGGGGACGGATGAGTTTCGCTGGGTGTGTATTCACCTCGGCGACGCTACGGCCGCCAAATGATCTCCCGACGACTCAGGAATGAACAAGGAGCCTAGGGGAGAAGAACGAGTAACATCACATCCACTTCTTCACCTTGAATACGATGTAAAGAACTACGCCTAGTCCTACCATCAGTCCGAGTGCCATGGGATAGCCGAAGGCCCAATGCAGTTCCGGCATATCGTCGAAGTTCATGCCGTAGATCGCTCCGATCAGGGTGGGAGCAAAGAGAATCGCGGCCCATCCTGAGATCTTCTTCATGTCTTCGTTCTGGCGCTGGGCTACCAGGGTGGAGTTGACGTTGAGGATCTGTGACAGTGCTTCGCGCAGTTCGGCTGCCTCGGCGAGGACCCGAGTCAGATGGTCGGTGACGTCGTCGAGGTAGGCCTGCAGCTCGGTTGGTATCGAATATTTGGCGGCACCGTTGCCCAGTCTCTGGGTGAGGCGGTTGAGGTGCGTCGTCGTGTGGAGGACATCGATGACCTCTTGGCTGAGCAGGTAGATCCGTTCCGCTGCCGCGGTGTCTCCGCTGAAGACCTGTCGTTCGATTCCGTCTTTGTCGTCCTGCAAGCCATCCAAGACAGGGAAATAGGTGTCGACTGCGGTGTCGAGCAATCGGTAGACGAGCGCCTCGGGGCCCAAAGATAGAAGCTCCCTGTCCGAGGCCCACTGGTGTTTCTCATCCCCGAAATAGTCATCCATGTCTTCAATCCGTTGTGGGATGGGTGATCCGTCGATGAATCGATCGTCCTGGCAGATGATGACGAGAACATCGTCCTTCATGAGCAGGTGGAATTCCTTGAACTCGACCTCCTCGGCCGAGTCGATGTAGACCGCGGATTTGAGGACGACGAAGAGAACATCGTCGTAGCGATCGATCTTGGGACGTTGGTTTGCATGGAATAGGTCCTCGACGAGGACCGGGTGCAGCTCCCACACCGAGGCGATTTCGGCGAGAAGCTCCGGCGTGGACTTGGGGACGACGACCTGCGTAAATGATGCAGGACTGGGGGAGTGATCTGTCGGCTTCTGGGCAAGAGCTTCGGCGAAGGTCGACGAGGCCGACAGCTCGCCGGGCTCGCTGTCGACGATCCGGCGACTGAGCAGTACCGGCTTCTCAGATTCGCTTAAGGCAACAGTGCTGCGCCTGCGCTTGGAGATCGGTTCGGACTTGTGTCTGTGTGCTCGTGCCATGGTGGATCTTTCGGTCGACTAAGACTCAAACGTAGTCGAGGACGAGGAAGTGAGCACAGCTCTTCACTCAGCTCGACCGATCATAATGTCAAGTCGTGTTGTGCAAAAAAGGAGAGTCGGTTCAGGGTCTTCGAATCTGCACGTGCACAATAGTCCTATGACCAATCTCCCGGAAGACCTGTCGCATCAAGCGGTCAAAGGCGCTAATTTCGCCCAGTCAGCGGCCAAGCTTGGAGCGCGAAAGTTCCGCGACCGCATTCACGAGTCGAGGCTCTCCGCTGACTTCTATCCTCAGGACACGGACGAGTTCATTGCCGCTGCGTACTTCGGCGTCGGGATGGACTCGGTGTATCAGCTTGAACAGTGGCTCTGGCCATTCGAGCAGCTGGAGGCCGAAATGAAGCGATCAGGCCACGGTGAGCAACCATTTGGAATCATCGTTCGCAGCCCAATGGTGGCGAAGCACTTGAGGAATGTCACCCATCTCCCGGTTCGGTTCTCGCGTCTCACGAAGGGCCTTGACGAGTTCATGACGTCCTCGTCGTTGAGGACCGTCTTCTATGTCAATCAGTCAACTCCGAATTTTCAGGCCTTGCGTTATCCGAACCCGGCCCACGTGCATCTCAGCCACGGTGAGAGCGAGAAGATCTCGATGATCTCCAACCAGCTCAAAGCCTACGATTATGTTTTCACCGCGGGGGAAGCGGCTAGGGAGAGAATTGAGCACACCCTAGTGGGGATGGACTCGGAGCGTTTACTCGATGTCGGTCGTCCCCAACTTGACCGCCCGCGTGAGATCGCCCAGGCATGGCGTGAGTTCGACGCCGAAGCTCCTGCAGGAATGACCGTGTTCTATGCGCCAACGTGGGAAGGCGATTCACCATCGATGGCCTATGGCACACTTGCTGACAACGGGGCCATGCTCGTCTCCGCCATGCTGGCTGCGGGATATCGTGTGATCTTCCGCCCGCATCCGCGTACGGGAGTGCGCGACCGCAAGTTCAAAAGAGCGTTGGACGAAGTCCGTTCGATCATCGAGGCGGCTCCGAGGGGATTTATGGATCTCACGTCAGACGTTTCGTGGCAGTTCGATGAAGCCGATCGGGCACTGGTCGAGATGTCATCTGTGGCCTTTGACTGGCTGTCGACCAGCAAGCCGCTGGTGATGATCAAGCCCTGTCATTCGGACTCCATGGTGCTGCCTGGCGGCCTGCTCGATCGCACTCCCACTATCGGCAAGGGTTCAGAAGATAGCCTCATCGAGCTGTTGTCCGATCAGACCGATTCTGTCGAGACGGCTGCGCGACTGTGTGAGCACTATCTGGGCTCAACCGTCCAGGGAGCGCAAGTCAACCGATTCATTTCGGCTGCCAAACAAGTCATAGTCGAACGCGATACCAGCCTTTCTGGCAGCTTGTGAGTGGCAGACTGAATACACGAGCGCCGACCCGTGGTTGACCGTCGGAGGGTGTTGAGTTCAGCCCTCAGGTAACAAAATGGTAAAGTTGCGATGAAATTCTTTGGGTACCTGTGTCCAGAAGTTCTGGCCTGTGCTCTCCTGGACGTTTGAAAAGAGGACTGATGCGCCGAGTCATTACATATGGCACCTTCGACCTGCTCCATTACGGTCACATCCGTTTGCTGCAGCGGTGCAAAGAACAAGGTGACTATCTGGTGGTTGCACTCTCTAGTGACGAGTTCAATGCCGGCAAGGATAAGAAGTCCTACTTCTCTTACGCGGAACGCAAGCACATGCTCGAGGCAATTCGCTACGTTGATCTTGTCATCCCGGAAGACAATTGGGAGCAGAAGGTCACGGACGTCGAAAAATACCATATCGACACCTTTGTGATGGGCGATGACTGGGAAGGCAAGTTCGACTTCCTCAAAGATAAATGCGAGGTCGTGTACCTGCCCCGCACTCCCGAAATTTCAACTACTCGGATCAAGACGGAGCTCGGCAAGTCCTGACTGCTTGGTTGCCACCCCTATTCGTTTCACCCTTGTGCATTCTCACGGGCATCAGATGTGGTGAAAGTAGAATGCCTCACAACACTAAACACTTGCCTTGAAGCAGAGAGGAGCGGGTGTGTCTACACGGGAACCGCAGAGCCACCCGACCTTGTCTGAGCTTCGAGCTAAAGCTCAGCCCATCGAGGTCCGCAGCCGTAAGAACGCCGAGCACTGGAGCGCGCAGCTCTATCTCAGACACTTTTCGATCTATTTCACGATGATCCTTGTACGTACGAGGATCAGTGCCAACGGAGTCACAGGTCTGATGATCCTCGCCGGTTGGTGCATTGCGGCCAGCTTGCTGATTCCTGGGATCTGGGGAGCAGTCCTGGCGGTTTTCTTCTCCCAGGTTCAGATGTACATCGACTGCTGCGATGGTGAAGTGGCCAGATGGCGCGGGACCAGCGGAGCAAAGGGCGTCTTCCTCGACAAAGTCGGGCATTACACTACGGAAGGCCTAGTCGCTGTAGCGCTGGGCATTCGAGCGGTGGGGGAGTGGAAGAACCTTGGAGACGATCCCGCTGGAACCTACCCTTACCTGCTGGCCGGAACCGTCCTGGCTGGATTCGTTTTGCTGAACAAAGCACTCAATGACATGGTTCATGTCTCGAGGGCGTTCAATGGTCTGGACAAACTCGCGGACTCACAAGCGGCGACTGCGCTGAACCCGGGGTTTGTTGCGAAGCTCAAAAGAGCAGCTCGATTCGTACCGTTCCATCGCATCTATCATTCTGTGGAGATGTCGCTCCTCGCTTTGGTTGCGAGCATCGTCACCATTATTGCTGCGTCGGCTGGTGCTGCTCCTCTGTTCGGTGAGCGTTGGCTTGTCGTTATTCTGGTGCCCTTGTGTCTCCTATCTGTCATCGGACATTTCATGTCGATTATGGCCTCGAGGAGATTGTCATGACTGAAAAGACGAGAATCCTCAACCAGCGATTCGAATCCACACGGAAGTACACCTTCGGTGTCGTCGTCCTCTCACAGGGGAAGCGCCTCGATGATCTGAATCGTGGATTCCAGACGCTGCTCGCACAGAAGGGCGTCGAGCTCGACATCGTGTGCGTGGGCAACGGCTGGGAACCAGGGGGAATCCCTGCCGGAGTCAAGAAGCTTGCGCTTCCTGAGAACCTGGGCATACCAGCTGGTAGGAACGCCGGAGTACCGCATGTCGATGGGGAATTCCTGTTCTTCCTCGATGACGACGCATGGCTGCCTGATGACACAACGTTGATGCGCATGGCACAGCTCATGCGCACCAAACCGAAGATCGGACTGGTCCAGCCGCGAGTGGAGGAACCCGGGGGCCCCGAAGCGCCGAAGCGATGGATTCCTCGCTTGAAGAAGGGTGAAGCTGACCATTCGTCGAACGTCTTTTCTGTGTGGGAAGGAGCTGTCTGCATGCAGCGAAAGGCATTCGACGAATGCGGCGGATGGCCTGCGCCGTTCTGGTACGCACACGAAGGAATCGAATTGGCTTGGCGTGTATGGGACGTCGGCTACACAGTCTGGTACATGGGTGACGTCTCCGTGGCACACCCGGTGATCGATCCCAGGCGACACGACGAGTACTTCTACATGAACGCTCGCAACAGAGTGTGGCTGGCCAGACGGAATTTGCCGTGGCCATTCAACTGGGCCTATGTCGGATCGTGGACGGTGATGCAGTGTCTGAAATGGGCCAACAAGCCTGAACAACTCAAGCCATGGTTCACCGGCTGGAAAGAAGGCTGGAGGCTCGACCCGTGGAGCGAAGACGAGGAACCTCGCAAACTGTCCGGCCGAGGTGTTTTGAGGATGTCCCGGCACGGACGACCACCGATCATCTGAACCGCTGAATGAGCACACTGATTGGTCTGGCGGGCACCGTGAGGTGCCGAAAGATGAATCTCCATCGAGCCCACAGTGTCCTCTCCGAGTTTGAAGATAAGACAGCGACTGCAACAGAGTCACTGCCAACCGACTGAGAAAAGTTCTGGACGCGAAACATGCAAATGACGGCCACCGGTAATGACGCTTCGCCGAAAGCGGATAGTCGCAAGGGCAAGGGAGGATTCCGATCCGATATCCAGGGTCTCCGGGCGCTGGCCGTCGGAATCGTCCTTCTCTATCACCTGTGGCCTAACCGTTTCACGGGGGGATTCGCAGGGGTAGATGTCTTCTTCGTCATCTCCGGTTTTCTTATCACGAGCCACCTGATCAAATCGCCGCCTCGGACGTGGAAAGACGTGGCGAGCTTCTGGGCTCGGCGCATCCGTCGATTGCTGCCAGCGTCCCTGCTGGTTCTTTTTGTCGTGGGCGTGGCCACGTATCTGGTGGCGCCGCAGTCGATCTGGGTTGATACCGGACGGCAGATATTTTCCGCGGCTTTTTACGTGGTCAACTGGGACTTCGCGAACTCGAGCGTCGACTATCTGGCAGCAGACAATGCGCCGTCGCCTGTGCAACATTTCTGGTCATTGTCTGTCGAGGAGCAGTTCTACTTCATCTGGCCCGTCATCATCGGGCTGGCGTTCCTCATCGGGACGAAGATGAGGAGGTCGAACGCGGTCATCGGATTCACTGTTCTCGGCATCTTCACTGCGTCGCTCGTCTTCTCTGTGTGGTACACGATCGCCCAGCCGGCGATGGCGTATTTCATTACGCCGACCCGTATGTGGGAGCTGGCGACCGGTGGTTTGGTCGCGGTCTTCGTTACCTATGTTCGCCCGAAGCGCCTACCGTTCAGCTCGCTGATCGGTTGGGTCGGATTGGCAGGAATCGTCGGAGGGACCTTCCTCATTCGGCCGGACATGCCATTCCCTGGGTATATCGCGCTTGTCCCGGTGGTGTCGACGGCATTGGTCATTCTCGCTGATTCGCGGGGACGTTTTTCCGTGCTGAGTGTGCTGTCATTGCGCCCGGCGCGGTTTCTTGGTGATATCTCCTACTCCGTCTACCTCTGGCATTGGCCACTCATCGTTCTTGTTCCATATCTGTCGACGAAGATGGGACTGTCTGAGAACCTGGGTCGTCTCGACAAGGCGGTGATCATCCTCGTATCACTCGGAGTCGCTTGGGCCTCGACGACGTGGGTGGAGAATCGCTTCCGGAAGACCGCGGTCCTCGGAGGGCAGAAGAGGACCTTCGGCTTCGCTGTAGCTGCCATGGTCCTCGTGGGAGCTCTCGGGTTGAGTCAGATGTGGGTGTCGGACAGGATCGTGGAGGAGAATCAGGACGATCTTCAGATTGCGATGGATGATCCCAACTCGTGTTTGGGAGCGGCGTCGTTGCTTCCCAGTGCTAAGGACAACCCGAAGTGCGAGGACACGAAATCGATGATGATGGAGCCGGCTGCAGCGAAGAACGACAAGTCGAAAGCCTACGCTGACGGGTGCTGGGCAAGTTCTCCGTATAGGGGCCACCCTGAATGCACCTATGGACATGGCAAGAAGAAGGTCGCACTCGTCGGCAATTCGCATGCGGGACATTGGCTGCCGACCCTAGAACGACTAGCAGAGAAGAATGATTGGACGATTACCACGTTCCTCGCTTCCAACTGCAGCATCTCCACCCTGCCCCAAGACATCAAGACACCGGAAGGTATCAAGGGCTGTCAGAAATACGCTGACTGGGTCGTCGATCGGACAACCTCTGGCGGGTTCGATGCGGTAGTCACCTCTGAGCGACAGTCGACCCCGTTGCAGGGCAAATCATGGGAAGAGACTGAACAGCAGGCACCTGATGGACACAAATCGATCCTGCAGAGCTGGGTAGATGCGAAACTCGACGTCGTGGTTATTCGGGACACGCCGTATCCGGGCGGAGCCGACATCCAGGTCCCAGACTGTGTGGCGAAGCATGAAGATGACTTGGAGAAGTGCTCGGGGACACCGAAATCGTGGCACTGGATGGATCCGCTTGCAGCTGCGGCCAAGTCGATCGATTCGAAGCACATGTCGATCATCTACCCTCAAGATTGGTTCTGTCCCGGTGGTCGTTGCGAACCTGTCATCGGCGGAGTCATCACGTACTTCGATACAGCACATATCACGGCAACGTACGCACAAACGCTGGCTCCCCAGTTCGACTATCGGCTCAGACATACAGGGCTGGAGACGTTTGAATGACGCGACATTAGGTGTCGATTATCCGGATCTGCCAGATATCAGCGTTTCAACGACATGCACAATCGATACAATCAGCCAATCACCCAATCATCTGTAAAGGACTAGGCGAGTGAGCAATCAGCCAAATGCGAAGGACACATTCATCAGCAAGGGACGAGAGCTGGTGAAGCCTGTCGTCCATGGCATCGCTCGCCGTGCCCTGCCTGTTGTGGAGCGTGCCTCCGGAACGAGGTATGTCCGTGAACGGAGTGCAACCGGAGCAGCCGCTTCGCCGTCCAGCGCCAAAGGTGCGAAGAAGATCGCGCTCGAAACTGCGCGCTCGTATCGCAATCTGGCATCGGCGGTCAAAGGCCGTACCGCAGCCGATATCGATGGCTGGACCGTTGCTCCCGCGAAGAAGGAAGTCGATTCCAAACTTCGCGAGATCGCGCGGCTGAACGCAGACTCGATTCTTGCTGAGTCATTGATCAGTGGTTCCTCTCTCGGCGATTCAATGGTTGAAGCCGGAAGGGCGCTGATTGATGCGGGGCTCCATGGCGAGGCAGTGTCGATCGGCCTGAACCTGCGCCAACGTCCCGGCCACGAGCAGATCGGTCGCGTCCTGTTGGGAATGGCCTACCAGGGGTCCTCAGATTCAGAGTCCGCATGGGCCGAGTTCGAGCGCGTCGAGGATCGCGAACTCATCACGGCTGCCGCGCTCGAATACTATCCGACCGCGATCGACACTCTCGGCGACAATGCGCTGCCGCTGATCGAGGAATCGAATCAGAAGGGTTATACGGAGGAATGGAGCTCCAAAGCTGTGCTCCGGACAGCGGAATCCGCTTTCTGCATTGATGCCTTCGACCATGTCCGGACCTTGATCGAGAGCCGACTAGCCTGGGGTGAGGACAAGCTCAACGAAGCCGTCCACTACGAACTCAAGCGGATGCGCGAATGGCTCCCCGGCGGAATTCACCTGCAGCCGTTGCCGACGACGCCTGGCAAACGGAATTTCGGAGTTCTTAGCTACGACCAGCCGGGGATCCGTTCCCGGAACATCGGAGACTACATTCAGACGCTGGCTTCGATCGGTCACCTTCTCAGGTATGAGAACCTCGGGTTCACTGGTGATAAGGGGCTGACTAACCTTTTCACCGAGCTGCGCAAGTCGGTGAAGCCCGAGCGCAAGTACGCCGGGCCCGAAGCAGAGCTCAACCTCGTCGAGGTCTACCGCGACGGCAACGTCTACCAGGACATTCCAGAAGACACCTGGTACATCGCCTTCGGCTGGTACATGCATGACATTTTCGGCAAATCATTCAACATTCCGTTCCATCCCAATCTCCGTCCGATCCTTCTCTCAGTGTTCGTGCGCTACCCCGAAATGCTGACTCCTGACGCGATCGCCTACCTGAAGAAGTACGGGCCTGTGGGGTGCCGTGACTGGCAGTCAGTGGCTCTGCTTCGCGCGGTCGGAGTCCCGGCTTTCTTCTCTGGCTGCCTGACGACAACGGTGGACACAGTCTTCCCTGTTCGCGAGCACGACAAGCGGTCGGGAACCCTGCGCGTCGACTGGATGAAGGGTGGAAAGGGGCCATCGAAGAAGCAGACAGTCACCGCGATCAGGGACAAATCGTTCCCTGAAAACATCGAACTGGCTCGCAGTTGGGTCGCCGACTACGCATACAAGTACTCACGCGTCCTGACCTCGCGCCTGCACGCTAATCTTCCCGCACGTTCGGTCGGAGCCGAGGTCGAATTCGAGCCGAAGAACAGGTCTGATTCTCGATTCGGCGGGCTCTACGGCATCAACGACGCAGAGTTCGACGCCATCCGCTCGGGCATTTTGAACAAACTGTCGATCATCATTCCACTCATCGCCGAGGGCGCCGCCGAAGAAGAGGTCTACGCCAAATGGATCGAAATCACCGAAGAGGATATGTCAGCCGCCGACGCGTATCTGGCTGACTCGGCCCTTCCCGATGCCACCAGTGCTGACATTGCGTCCGCGCTGAGTACAGTCCAGCGACCGGAGCCGGAAGCTGGGACGACTGATGTCTACCTGTCTGTGAACAAGGGCGAAGAGTATCTTGTCGCAACGGCGGCGAAGTCCATCGATGAACACGTATCCGGCCGCTATCGCCTGTGGCTGGCATCGGGGGCGATTGAGGATTCGCGAATCGCCGAGATCGATTCGAGCCTCACCCAGGGCAGCGTTCATCTCCTCGATTCTGTGTCCTATCCGGGCGTCAGCGCGCGGGAGGATGTTGTGCAGGCTCTCCTGCCGCAGCTGTTCGCCAACCATGATCGTCTTGTGGTGCTGCCCGCAGCGGCCGAGGTGTCTGCGGACATCGCAGAACTCGTCGGTCTGAATCTGGGCTCTGCGCTTCTCAGTGCGAAGAAGGACGTCCGGAAGACACGGACCAGTGGACTGACTCTCATGCGTCGCGTGGCCAGCGCCTTCAAGAAGGATCACGTGGGGGCCTTGGACTTCGTCTTCTCCAGCCACAGCACACTCAACGAGGACTTCGTCGTGTTCGATCCGCAGATCGCAGTTCTCGACCTCGCCCGCCTTCGGAGCGAGAACGTGGTCGAGCGAGTACTCGGACTGCTGAAGACCGTCGGCATCAACTACACAGATTCGCTTCAGTTCGCAGTTGGTGGGCAGTACACGGAGCTTGCTCCCGAATGGAACATCCGAGCGAACTGGGAGACTACGGACAGCCCTAAGATCGTCAACTGGCGCGGTCAGATTCGTCACTTCGGCAACATGGCGCTGCCAGCATGAGCACGATGCCGTTCATGACTGTCACCGCCGCTGAGAGAGGGCATCGATGAGCCTTTTCCAGCGACTGCTCCGAACGGTGTCGGAGGGCGGCACTGAAGTCCCGCGGCGTGCGGTCGTTGCCGGCACGGACCGCGTTCATGTGTACAGCGCGACCTGGGGAATACCGCAGTCAATCGGAGGAATGACGACTGCTGCGCTGCGGCGGATACGAAGTTTTGAGAACTTCGGTCAACCGCTGTCTCAGACGTTGCTGACCTTCAGCCCACGGATGGATGCGGACGAGGCAAGAGACCGTCTGCTGTCCGAGGGGCGGATTGACGTATCGCTCAAGCTGCTCAACGTCTGGCAGGACCTGCGGGGGAGGTCTGACTCGGAATGTGCAGAGTTGGGAGGAATGACCCCGACCGATCCCGTTCCAGAGGAGGACGGAGAGGTCGAGAGCATCACCGATTTCTACGATGTTTTCCGTGCACCTGGCCGTGGCCGCGTTCTCCGTCGTAACTATCTGAGAACCGATGGCAGCCTGTTGCTCGCTGATGTCAGTGACCCGAAGATCGGCCGACGCTTCGTGCTCTACTCGTCGGCAGGAGCGCCGATGGCAGAGTGGCGGCGTCCTCGAGATTTCTACAATTCGTGGATTTCATCAGTCATCAGCGAAGACCCCGCAGTCCTCATCGTCGACGACAAGAAGATCAGCGAATTCGTCCATGAGATCACTGATCGAAAGTTCGCCCTCATCCTGTTCATGCACGGTTCCCATCTTCGGCAACCGTGGAACGGCGCACACGGGGAATTTCTTCAGCGGCGCGTGGAGACCATGCGCAACTTCGATCGCTTCGATGTCGTCGGGGTGCAGACGCAACAGCAGGCAGTGGCGATGAGGGCCCGAGGCATCTCTGGGGCGAACATCCGACTTCTCACGGGGGAGCTTCCGCCGACCGCAGTGGTTGACGAAGCCCCGACTGATCGCTTGCAGAACAGCGGTGTGATGATTGCCAACCTCATCGGTCTCAAACGTGTGGACCATGCGATCAGAGCCGTGGCGAAGCTGAAAGACAGAGGGGTGGATGTCACTCTCACAGTCCTTGGCGAGGGCGCAGAACGTCCGCGTCTGGAGAAGCTCATCACCGAGCTTGACGTCGGCGATCGGATCGAACTGCCGGGGTATGTCAATGACGTACCTGCGCGTCTGCAAGCCGCGTCATTCTCAGTTCTGACGAGTACCAGCGAGGGCCTGCCTCTGGCCATGATGGAGTCGATGGGATCCGGTTGCGTGCCGATCGTCTACGACATCACCTACGGTCCTCAAGATCTGGTGACGTCGGGATGCAACGGGTTCATCACTCCGCGTGGAGATATCGATGGGCTCGCAGATCAGATCGAGAGCTTCCTCGAGATCGAACCGGAACGTGTGGCGTCAATGCGTGCCGCAGCCGTGGACACCGTCGCGAACTACCTTCCCGAGGTGGGATACCGGCGGTGGAAGAAAGTTCTGGAAGAGCTTGAACCCGTGCCCCTGCTGCCCGTTGACCCCCGCAAGAGCGGCGAAGCGATCAGCGTGAAGGCAGTGAGCGTGACGCCTACCCCGAACGGATCGCAGGTGGCAATCGAGTTCAACCAGATTGCTGATTCGACGGCGGCAGGATTGCAGCTGGTCCTTACGGGACGTACGCTGAACTCGTATTTCCTGTGTTCCAAGCCGAAGATTGAGTCGCGAAAAATCAGCCGGGTGACTGTTGCCACGTTCTCCGTCGATGATGGCAAGTTCTCGGAGTCTGACGGCGAAATCTTCGATGTCTTCCTTCGGCGTCCTCATGACCCGTGGAACGGCAAACGCAGAATCCGCACACCAAAGGAGTTCATCCCAGCACGCTCAGGAGGCCGGGAGTGGTACTCGACGAAACACGGGAACCTGTCGGTTCGGCCTCGAGCCTGAGGCCTCCGCGCCGCCCGAAGGTGAACGACGAGACTTACTCGTCGTTTGCCTCGTCGTTTGCCTCGGCGTTGGTGGGCATTTCGAAATGATGGCCCGCCATCTCTGCGGTCCTCTCGGCGATGAGTGAACTGATCGCCTGGGTGAAGAGAACAGTGGACGTTCCCTTCTCGCCTTCGCCGAAGTAGTACTTCCGAAGTTCGCTGCGAGCATCAGCCGAGGAGTCGTCGCTCAGCATGTCCTGGAGCAGAACACCGGCCTCGGCGACCGTCGAGCTGTTGATGATTGGGGTGGCCCTGCTGATGGGCGCCTCGTCGTTGAGCTTGGCCGTGTCGTCGCGGCGGTCGGTCAGAATCAGAGGCTTGCTGGGCTGCAGGTAGAGGAAATCGAGACCGACGCTGGAGATGTCCGTGACGAGCAGATCAACAGTGTCGAACATCGCCAGTATGTCGCCCTCCAGCAGGATTTGGTGCTGGAGAGACTCGTCGGCAATTGATTCGTTCGTTGTTTCGATGAGCTCGAGAATACGGGCATTGGCATCGGCCATGGCCGGATCCTTCGAAGCATTGACCCGAGGATGAGGCTTGTAGATGACACGAGCATCGCTGAGTCCTAATGCTGCTTCGACGATCTGCGGGCCAAAAAGGTCGACCGACGTGTAGTTGTTCGCGTCATTCTCTCCCTCCCACGTGGGTGCGTACATGATCGTCGTCTTCGGTGAGGGTTCCAGCTCAGAGGGCCGCTCGATGTCCAACTGCGGGCGTCCAACTTTCACCAAGGAAGATTCGTCGAAATCGGCGAGCGACATGCGGTGACGGTTGATTGCGGCGTCGCCTGCGACGAAGACTCTGTCATATGACTTGGCCTGGTTGGAGACCATACTCAATTTGTCCGATTCGCCATGATTGACGTGAACATGGACCATGGGAGCAAATCCGAGGGACTGGAAGTTCGTCATTCCGTTGTTCACGTACAGGGCGAGGCGGAAGTCATTGGCGTGGTAGAAGGTCTGCAGGGGGTCGAATTTGCGCTTGAGGACCATCGGCAGGTTCGTGACCTCGCGGGCTGCGTTCAGCGCTGAAGGCTTGCGAAACACGAGAACTACCCTGTGGGTCCTATGCAGCTGCTCGAGCACTGGAAGCCACTGATCGAGCTGATAGAACTTGGGTTTGCGGTCACCGAAATAGACGACGACTTCGGCCTTGACGTAGCTGCCGTCGTATTCGTCCTCCATCTGATTCCAACGTTCGGTTCCGCGGATCCATTTGCTGGTGTTCTTCCAGGCAGATGATCGCACAGCCTTCAACGCCGTCTTACGAAGCAGATTCTTCACTGTGGACCTTTCAAGATACAGAGCAGGCTCGTTCTGGACAGCAAATCGCTATAGGCAACGATGTCACCCATAATCGTACGGGCAAAATTTGAATGTGAAATCTGCAGGGGTCCTCTGCGCTCTATCAATCGTTGCTTGATGGGGAGTGGGCCTTCCGAGCAACGCGGCGGGAAAAGCCAGGAGTTGGTCGACCCGTGCAAACGAGGCAGAATTGTGTTGGGTTGTTGGGAGCCATCTTCGTGTCCTTGAAGAATGAGGACTGTAGCGGCAATGCGGCAAAGTTGCGCGACTCCCTAAGCCCCATGATGGAAGTCATCGTTCAATCTGCTGTCCAACTATTCTTGGGCCGACACCAAGTTGGGCGACAGCAATACGGCACAGGAGACCTCGCCACTGGCATCATGGTCAGAACTAAGACTTCAAAGGATTGGTGCTCAATTGACCGGAATTCGTAGGGCCCTTGCGAGTGTCAAGAAGATCGTCAGCGGACAGCGGCCTCACAGAGAGAGCGAGCAGATCCGACTGGCAGACGCGCACGTCTACTCCGGACTATGGAGCGTATTCGCTGACTTCGGCGGAATGACCCGCGCTGTCATTCGAAGGACAAACAGTCTTTTGAAGCATGGGCACGTTCAATCGGCCACTATTCTCACATATGCGCCGAATAACGACGCCGAGGCTACTCACGAACGGCTAGTTGCCATGGGCATCATGGACGAGCGTACTGAGATCAGGAATCTCTGGTCTGAGATAAGAGGCTGGAACGATGACGAGCTCCAAGCGCTCAAGGGCAACGCCGTCACAGGCCCCGTTGAGGCGCCTGTAGGCGTGAGAACTGAGTTGTCACCACTGTACGTACTGTACAGAGACAGTGAGAGCCGTTCCATCATTCGTCAGGAACACTATCGGCCCGATGGGTCGCTTCTTCTGATAGACATAAAATCAAACGGCTCGAGACGGTTGATTCTGTATCAAACTGACGGGGAGCCTCTAGTTGAATGGGACAGGGCTAGGGATCTCTATCTGCAGTGGACTGATCACGTGATCGTCCGCAGACCAGCAATCTTCATCGTCGATGCCGGGCCGGTATCGGTCTTCGCACATGAACTGCGACCTCGTGATTTCGTGATGATTCACTATCTGCACGTTTCTCAGTTAAAACGGCCTGAGCGCGGTCGAAATGGCGAAATAGTATCCAATCGTCTAGAGTCTTTTCGAAACTTCGACAGTTATGATTTCACTGCAGTGCAGAGTCGGCAGCAGATTGACGATTTAGCGCACAGGGGATTCTCCGGTGAAAAGATGAGACTTCTGCCGAGCGAAATTTCGGAGAGCGCGTTTCAATACCCCGAGGGTGGATATCGAGATGAACTCAGGGGATGTATTGTTGCCCGTCTGGTGGAACTCAAACAGATTGATCATGCAATACGTGCCGTGGCTGAAGCGCGGCAGGAGTTCCCCGGGCTGAAGCTGGATATCTATGGAAAAGGAAATGACCTCGGCAGACTGAAAGAACTTGTCGCTGAACTTGGAGCAGACGACGCGGTGATGTTCAACGGGCATGTAGATGATTTACCAAAGCGATTGGCAGAATCTTCATTCTCGTTGTTGACAAGCAAGCACGAGGGACTGCCGCTGGCTGTACGGGAATCAATGGCTGCAGGGTGCGTTCCAATTACTTATGACATTACTTATGGTCCTCGAGATATCATCACGCACGGGGTTAATGGGTATGTTGTGCCGCAGGGCGACGTCAAGGCATTGACGGATCATATCGTCGAATTTCTCGGAGCGGAGCCCAGTAATCGGCAGTTAATGCGCGAATCTGCTGTCACGCGCGCTAAAGATTTTCTCTCCGAAAGTATCTATCCGGAGTGGAAGAAGGCAATTGAGCAGTCAACGTCGATTGTCGATCCTGAGCCGTTCCGTGATGAGAGATATATTCGCTCGCGCGAAGTCTCTCTAGAAGCCGTCGACGCCGGATTTGTGCTATCTATTGCTTTTGCTGATGAAGAATCGGTCTCCGCAGAACATTTGCAACTTGTATTGGCATCACGGCGCTCGAATACCTTCTTTTTGCGCATCAATAGGCCAGAGGTCAAGCGTGGTAGAGGCAAGTCGGCACAATACAGATTCTATGTTGAATGCGAGCTGTTCGACGAGTCAAAGAAGCAAACATTTGACGTTTTCGTTCGCAAGCCGGGTGCAGCATGGGAATCCAAAGTGCGCGTGAAGGTACAAGAGCAGTTCGAGGCGCTCGAGGCTGGCGGAATGAAATGGTATCGGACGGAATACGGAAATTTCAGCGTCAGCGTCTCGGGCCGATAATCATTTTCTTACGTTGGCAGTGTGGTGCACCCGGGTTTCGCGCTCTGATTGAGCCCATCCGCCGGGCTCGCTGTTGCTAAGTGATGCCACACGGCAGGGAGAGCCGGCCGCGAGGCGCTCAAGAGATTGAGTGAATTCAAATTGAACTACAGGCAAAATTGCACTGGTAGACTTGCAACCGTTGTTCGCGGGACTGCGAATGTTCCGAGGCGAAGTAGCTGGGAGTGGGTCATTGGAAAGTACACGCAATATCGCGGTCATCCTCGCGGGAGGCGTCGGCACCAGGATCGGTCTCGACACGCCCAAGCAACTGATCAAAATTGCGGGGCGTCCGATCATGGAACACACTCTCGCCCTCTTTGACGACCATCCGCTGATTGACGAAGTCATCGTTCTGATGGCTCGGGGTCATCTTGACAAAGTTCACGAAATCGTTCGAAAGAACGGGTTCGAAAAGGTCAAACTGGTCATGGAGGGCTCGGGGACTCGTAACGATACGACTCAAGTGGCTCTCAACGCGATTTCTGAACAATTTGACGAGGAATCCAACGTCATCTTGCATGATGCAGTGCGACCACTGCTTGCTCCCTCGATCATCAATGACGTCGTTCTCGCTCTGGAAACGAATGATGCCGTGGACGTTGCAATTCCATCGGCGGACACCATCATCGAGGTCGAACCCGGCACCGGGTCCTACCCGGTGATCAAGGATGTGCCTACGCGCGCGAATCTGCGCCGTGGTCAGACTCCGCAGGCTTTCAAACTGTCGGCCATTCAACGTGCCTACGCGCTCGCTAACCAGGACCCCAATTTCGAGGCCACCGACGATTGCACAGTCGTGCTTCGTTACACTCCGGACGTGCCAATTGCTGTCGTCACCGGTGACGACAGCAATATGAAGGTTACTGAACCGATCGACATCTACATTGCGGACAAGCTGTTCCAGTTGCCTGCACGAAACGAACATGCGGTAACAGAAGAGAAGCTGAAGAGTGCTTTGACAGGCAAGACGGTAGCTATCTTTGGCGGTTCCTATGGAATCGGCGCGGACATCGCCGCACTGGCAGCTGATTTCGGGGCGACAGTCAAGACATTCTCTCGGTCAACGACGAAGACTCATATCAATAATCGTGAGGATCTCGTTGCTGCTCGAGAGGAGATCGTGAAGGACACAGGTCGTGTCGATTATGTCGTGAATACGGCAGGCGTTCTGCCGCTTGCCCGTTTGGAAGATACGAGCGATGAAACGATCTACGAAGCCACAGAGATCAACTACATCGGACCGATTCTGCTTGCACAGACTTTTTACCCGGAACTGGTCAAGACACAAGGATCGTTGCTGCTCTTTACGTCAAGTTCCTACACTCGTGGCCGCGGCAACTACAGTTTGTACAGCTCGGCGAAGGCTGCAACCGTGAATCTGACACAGGCACTGGCCGATGAATGGGCTAATGAGAAGGTTCGGGTCAATTGCGTGAATCCCGAAAGAACAGGAACGCCGATGCGGACCAGAGCCTTCGGCGAGGAAGATCCGAATTCGCTTCTGGAATCAAAGACTGTTGCCAGGGCCTCGCTCGAGGTGCTGGTGGCCAATAAGACGGGGCATGTGATTGATGTCCGCCGCGAGGACCCGCTTGCAGGTTATGCAGACGACGTCGGCTGATCACATTGATTTTTTAGGCTAGTCCGAAACTATGTGGTTTCGGTCTTCCGGACCAGCTGACCTCGGATGTCTTCGGTCCAGGAGTTGAGAACCAGACAAGGTAGTACAGAGTGACAGATACCGATCTCGCGTCGTCTCAGGATATTCACGCTGGCAACGGCCCGGCCAGAGCTTTCCTGAGAAGTGCATTGACCTCGCTTGCGTCGTATGGTGCGCTGGCGTTGCTGGCCCTAGGTTGTGTGTTCATTGCGTCGGCGGATGGTGCCTCGCTGCCCTTCATCGTCGGCGTAGTGGCAATAGCAGCGTGGGACACTTTCCGGCTGTGGAGAAAGCGTTCACGGTTGGGCCATCGCGCAGTCATCAGAGCCGTATTGGCAATTGCAGTCAGTACTGCATTTGCGACGGCGGATGTTACCGAAGGCCTGTTGAGCGCCATCGCTGGAGTTGCAGTGGTCGGTCCCATCTTCTTCGAGAGTCTGCTGGCTAAAGGAACGAACAGCAAAGAGACTTTCATCTCCGGGCTGCCAGGAATCCGTACCTATGCGCCGTTGAAGAATTATGACGGGCCGCTGCTCACTGCGAGTGAGGCTGTCATCGTCTTCGGCGCGTTGACTGCCTGGGCCGGATCTGGTCCGTGGGTTTGGCTTGTGGCTACGCTCGTCCTCGACGGTCTGTACTTGGCCCTGGCGGTCGCTGCATATCGTCGGATCCGTCGGAATGCTCAAGCCAAGATGGATCTCCAAGATGCCATCAGAACTTACCAACCAGAGTTCTATGTCTATACCTCAAGGCCGGACGACGCTTCGTACCAAGTAATGATGTGGTTGCCCTATCTGGCACGAACCGGGAAGAAGTTCGCCATCATCACCCGCAACAATATCCCGGCAAAAGCTCTTGCTGAGCTGACAGACGCTCCGATCATCACCTGCCCGAAATCGGCAGACCTTGAAAAGACCTTGGTTCCTTCATTGGGTGCCGTGTTCTATGTCAATGCCTCCTCTCGCAACGGCGAGATGATCCGGCACCAGGAATACACGCACGTGTATTTGGGGCACGGCGATTCCGATAAGCCGCCGTCTTACAATCCGACGCACGCGATGTACAACCGGATCTTCGCAGCCGGCCAAGCTGCAACCGAACGATATGCGGCGCATGGAGTGACGATTTCGCCTGAGAAGTTCGAAGTTGTGGGACGGCCGCAGCTGGAAACCGTCGAGGTGACTGCTGAGCTTCCCGCCGACGGAAGTTCAACGGTGCTCTATGCCCCGACCTGGCGGGGACATGTCGATGAGACGATGCTCCACTCCTTACCTGTTGCTCAGCATTTGATCTCTGCGCTGATCAACAGGGGAATGATCGTGGTATTCCGTCCACACCCGTTCAGCTACGAATTCGAAGAAGATGCGGAAACTATCCGTCAGGTCCAAGAAACCCTCGCAGACGATCGTGCGAGGAGTGGCCGGCAGCATGTCTTCGGTGATGCTGCCGAGAAGGACATGGATGTCATCGAATGCATGAACGTGTCCGACGCCATGATCTCCGATGTCTCAAGTGTGGTGTCTGACTATCTATATTCGGGCAAACCGTTTGTTATGACAGCAGTGAGTGCTCAGGGCGACGACTTCATCGAGCAGTATCCGATCGCTCGAGCGTCCTATGTCCTCAATGGGGATCTAAGTAACCTCGACGAGGTGCTCGACGCGATTCTGCAGGAGGACCCTGATCGACAGAACAGACTGCAGTACCGAAGCTTCTATCTCGGCGACTTTCCTGACGAAGGCTACGCTGAGAATTTCGTATCTGCAGCAGCACGCATGGTCACCGATACTCACAACAGAGTGAACGAGATCGACGAGCCAGACAGTGACGTAGACGATGTCGAGCCTGAGACGAGCTTTGAAGGCAACGGAGTTCTGCAAGGAAGCGCCGACCCATCCGACGACACAGAAACAGCGTCACTGGAAACAGACGCGGACCTGGCTGACTCCAAAACCGCTTCAGCCACTCTGTCACTGATCTACCGAAAACTCGGCGGAAGAACCCTCGTCCCGGCTGGATTTGCAGCGCTAACTCTCATTTTTGCTTTGGCCCAAGCTCCTACTCTGCTGGTGTGCGCATCAGGGATTTTGGTTGGCTTCGGCTTCCTTTTCGTTCATCGTCGCAGCCTCAAATCGAAGAGCCGATTGGCTGGAGTGCTGCGCGCGAGCAATTCTGCACGAGCAGTTGGAGCCGCAGTTCTTGCAGGCTTTTGGGAGTACGAATTCGGGTCAAGCTGGGCCGTGAATACGTGTGTCGCCATCCTGACATTCACCATTGTCATGGAGTCGAGTCTGGCCAAATCGTGGAAGGTGACCGGACTCGAAGCGCGGAATTTGCCGAATGCCGAGACCCGCGGGTTCCAACCGATAGGGCGGGGCGTAGTTGCTGTTGCTAACGCGATAGTGATTTCTGTGGGCTGGTTCTTCGCGATATTCGGCGTGCTCGAGTACCTGCTTCTGGTTCTTTCCATTGTTCCGACAGTGCTCGCAATTGCTCTGTTTGCGGCCGGTCTCAAACGCGGGATGCGCAGTCTCCGGTTGGAAAGCAGGCTGCACGACTTACTGAACGAGTACGGCGCGGAGTTCGTGGTCTACTTCGGCTCGAATGTCGGGATCAGCTATCAGTTGGGTATGTGGGTGCCGTACTTCGAGCGGATCGGTCAGAAATTTATCGTTGTCACCCGTAGCCTGAAGATGATGAGGGCTGCAGGGCAGATCACCGATGCTCCGGTGATCAACCGCCCGACGTTGCGTAGCCTCGAAGAGGTGATCACTCCATCGGTCGGTGCCGCGTTCTATGTCAACAATGCAGGTAAGAACACACACTTCATCGAACGGCGAGAGATGAAGCATGTATGGCTCAATCATGGAGACTCTGAGAAGCCTGCCTGCTTCAATCCGGTCCATGCGATCTACGATGTCATCTTCGCTGCAGGTCAGGCCGGAATCGATCGTTACGAGCGGCATGGCGTCCGAATTCCGCGTGAGAAATTCGAGATCGTGGGCCGGCCGCAAGTCGATCAGATCAAGTTCGATGGGACCGAAGCCGATTCCGGTACCGAAAAGACCGTGCTCTATGCCCCCACATGGAAGGGTGCCTACCAAGATTCAGAGCTGTACTCGCTTCCGTCAGGAACTGACATCGTCCGCGAGCTCATTGGACGAGGTTGCGCTGTCATCTTCAGAGCGCATCCACTGAACTACCGATATGTGCGAGCTAAGGAGTACATCGCCGAGATCCAGGAGATTCTCGCCGCCGATGCCAAAGTCAGCGGCCGCCAGCATATCTGGGGAGCCGCAGCAGAGAAGGACATGACGACTGACGACTGCTTCAACGCATCAGATGCCATGATCTCTGATGTTTCGGCTGTCGTCACCGATTACCTGCAGTCGGGAAAACCACTGTCGGTCGTCTCTGTCGCGAAGACCAGAGAAGAACTCCTCAACGAGGTCCCTGCTGCAAAGGCCGCCTACGTCCTCGAAGAAGACCTGACGAACCTGTCCGAAGTCCTCGATGGTCTGCTCGTCAACGATGTCAAAAGCTCCGAGCGTGACAGCATGCGAAAGTACTATCTTGGTGATTTTCCCGCTGAGACATACGCGGATGCGTTTCTCGATGCCTCGAGGCAGATGATTGCAGCGGGACAGCAACGTCATAGCAATGATGGCGTTTTCGATACAGATCAAGGTGGAAGCAATGACTGAAATTTTGCTGAGGGCCTCGAAAGAGCCGTGGGAATTCGTATCTGCGTCGGAGGTTCTGAAGTCGAACACGATTGCGAACAACTCCGGTAATCTTCTGTTCGGTCAGTCCGTCTATCGCATACTCTCGGCTCCTGGGGTGACGATCACACCTGATCGATACGCCAGCCACAGGGCCCAGAACACACGGGAGTACGCTGCCTGGATAAACGACTCGTTCGACCACTTCGTCATCCCTCTGGCCAACGCATTTCGTCCGGCGTTCAGGCCGGCCCTGAAACGATTGACGAAAGTCATTGAGCGGCTCAAGATCCCCGTGACAGTGATCGGAGTGGGTAGCCAACATAAGCTCGAAGGTGGCCAGGCAGACGAGGAGCTCAATGGTGACGTTCAGTCGTTCATGGCGGAGGTCCTGGAGCGCTCGGCAAGCGTCGGTGTCCGTGGCGAACGGACTGCGGCGTTTCTTGCCACATTGGGATTCGGCGACGATCAGGTTGATGTGATCGGCTGTCCTTCAGTCTTCATGTACGGGGACCCCCAGCCCATTGAAAAGACTGCGGCGTCTCTGACTGATGATTCGAGGATCGCAATGACGATCTCGCCCTATGTGGGCAAACTCAACGCCCTCGTCGCATCGCATACGAAGAGTTATCAGAATCTTGTCTATGTCCCTCAGAATCTCAAAGATCTCAACATGATGGTGTGGGGAGAAGACCGCGCGACGCCGAAGAGTCGTTGGAACCCCACTCATGTTGCACATCCGTTGTACACCGAAGACCGAATGAGGTTTCCGCTCGATCCTCGTACCTGGGTCGATTATCTCACCGACTTCGACTTCGTCTTCGGCAGTCGCATCCATGGTTCAATTGCAGGAATCTTGGCCGGAGTGCCGACTATGTTGTTGGCACACGACTCCCGCACCCTCGAACTTGCCGAATATCATGCCATCCCTCATCTGAAGGTGACTGATCTGAGTTCGAAGACCGATGCCAAGCAGCTGTATGAGCAGACGGACTATGCCGAATACAACTCGCGGATTCCGGAGGTTCAACGGACGTTGGCAGCCTTCCTGGAGAAGAACGGTTTGCGTCATGCGCTGACCGAGGCTGATACGGCCACAGAATTTGACGATAGGCTTGCGGCCGCAAAACTGCCGGACATGGTGACTACTCTTTATGCGGCTCAGGGCGAAGGCCGAGCCGCTATTCTCGATCGAGTCCGTGGCCTACACCGGGAACAGACCGCGCTCGAAAAACGGGTGGAAGGACTGGAACAGCAGGTTGCGGGCTTCTCCTTCGAATCCGAGGTTCGAAGCCTGATCGGCTCGTGGCGGAGGCAGACTGCGCGCAAGCTGGGGTTGCGGAAATGAAGAGGCGACTTCGGCAAGCGGCGAGAGTGGTGCTGGACTCGAAAGCGGGCCGCTATCTCAAGTCTTTGGTCAGCGACAGCGGTCCGGCTCGCAGGAAAGGCATCAAGCTCAATGGTTCCCGCCGGTTTGCAGATGTCATTGCCTACTTCGGTGATAGCCCGGACAAGATGTACCAACTGGAGCAGTGGCTGCCGGCGTTTGAGGAACTCAGTCAGAGTCGGCCAGTTGTCGTCGTGACAAGGAATGCAGAGTCCTTTTCACTCGTCACCCAAGTCACCCACCTCCCGGTGGTGTTGGCGGAGACGCAACCCGACCTCATCGATCTGTATGCGGACGCCGACTACAAGCTGGCGATCTACGTCAACAACAGTATGCGCAATTTCCAATCGATGGCAGAGCCTTCGATCATCCACGTACATGTTGACCACGGTGAAAGTGACAAAACGAGCTCGATCTCGAATCAGCTGAAGGCCTACGACAAAGTGCTCGTCGCCGGTCAAGCAGCAAAGGACCGCTGCCTTGCTGCATTGTGGGGACTCAACCCAGGTAATTTGGTATCAATCGGAAGGCCGCCACTCGATGGAGACTTCGCTTCGGTGCTGCCTCCTGATGAGAGGCTCACGGTCCTCTATGCCCCTACGTGGCAGGGTGAAAACGAAGCGAATAATTTCACCTCACTGGACCTTCTTGGCCCCGACATTATCCGCGGGCTGCTGGGTGCTGGCGTTCGAGTGATATATCGGCCGCACCCGCGGATGGCAGAGATGGGAACGTCTGAGGTCCTGCGGGCAGACGAATCGATCAGGCGAATGCTGAAAGACGCTAACGCTGAGAACGCCGGGCACGTGGTCTCAATTGATCACGCTCTCTTCGACCTGTTCAAAGATGTCGATGTTCTCATCACCGACGTCTCGAGCGTCGGGCTTGATTTCCTCTACCTGCATACCGACAGGGGCCTGATCCTCACTGACCGACACGGTGACACGGAAAGAATGCAGAAGTCCTCACCGATCGGTGCCGAACTTGCAGTGGTTTCTGCCGGTACGATTCACGATCTCCCGAAGCAACTTGGCATCGCCCGGTCAGACGAATCTGCTTTGGCAGCGCGTCTGAAACTCAAAGCCCTTTACTTCGGAGAGTTAGAGGAGGGGCGGTCGACGACCGCATTTATTCAAGCCATTGGTGAGGCGATCGACGAACGAAGTGAGGCGAGAGAAGCTATCGCCGACAGGTAGTTGAGTATTCCACAGCTTCAAGCTTCAACGGTCGCAACATCACGAAAAACTACACAATGGCTCAGTAAGTATTGCCAAAATCGCAACACATGTGCAGACTGTAGTGGTGGTTGAGACGAGCGAAGGTGCAGAAAATGGTCGGCAGACCCTGATCGACCGTCTTCGCGAGGCCATCGCCGGGGCGGGGATCAACCACAGCGAGGTCGCCCGAAAAATCGGCATCGAGCCGAGCAAACTCTCCAAATCCCTCGCCGGAACACGGAAATTCCGGGTCGAGGAGATCTCTGCCATCGCGACCCTGACCAACGTCACCGCTGACTGGCTCACGACCGGACGTTCGGCACGGCCGCCTCTGCGCGGGGCTATTGGCCAGATGCATCACGAACCTTCAGATTCCGCCGTCCTGACGGATATGGTGCCTCCTCCTCCGCCCGTAGAGTCGGGCGAGTGGATGTCCAAAGGAACCCGGAACCGGCGGAGGATCGTCTCCGCAGCGTGGGAGCTCTATGCGGATCGGGGCATTGACAACGTGCGCGCCGAGGATGTCGCGGCGGCGTGTGGGCTGAGCGCCTCAGCGGTGAATTACCACTTCCGGACGAAGCCGCAGCTTCTGCAGGCCGCCCTGCGGTACTCACTCGAGACTATCGCCGGGGTCCGCGACCTCAACGAGCCGTCGGACCCTGTCGCGACGCTGCGGCACTTCGCCCGCGTCCACGCCGGCGTGGACATCACAGTTCGCAGGGTGTGGTCGATCTGGATCCAGAGCTGGGCGCGGGCGGAATCGGATGACCAGACGAAACGCAATCTCACTGCCGTCTACTCCGAATGGCTCGACATGATCACCGGCGTCGTCGCTGCCGGCCAGAGCCAGGGAACCATCCGGACAGGCAACACCAGTCTCATGGTCAAGGCTCTGAGCGTCTTCATCGACGGACTCGGCGTCGCCCGCAGCACGCAGCACATGCCCATCACAGACGAGGAGGCGCTGAGCATGCTCGATGAGTACCTCGATGCCCACATTCTCACTGGCACGCACCCGCAGGAAGAAGGCACATGAACACACCGAATCGAAGACAAGCGCTGGGGGCGGGGCTGTCGATATCAGCACTCGCCGGCTTGAGCGCCTGCGGGGGCGGCTCAGTCGGTGCCGCCGACGCAGGGAAACCAGTCAAGGGCGGAAGCCTGCGCGTGGGAGTCACGGGAGGCAACTCCGCGGACACCGTCGACGCCCACATTCCGGTCAACAGCGGCGACGTCTGCCGCGCCGTGAACCTGTACAACGCGCTCTATGGGTGGGATGACGACTCTCAGGTTGTGCCGCTGCTGGCGGAGTCCTTCGAATCCAACGCCGACGCCACCGTCTGGACGTGCACCCTGAAGCAGGGCATCAAGTTCTCCGACGGCAGTCCGATCACCCCAGACGATGTGATCTTCACCTTCAAGCGGATCACGGACCCCGATGATCCCAAGACCGCGGCAGCGAACTTCTCCATGCTCGACAAAGTCGTCGCCAAGGATGACCGCACCGTGGAGTTCCACCTCAGTGAGGCCAACGGACTGTTCAAGGACGCAGTCGCCGAATACACAGCGGCGATCGTCCCTGAAGGCTACGACCCGGAGAACCCCGTGTGTTCAGGGCCATTCAAACTCAAATCGTTCACCCCGGCCCAGTCGACGGTGCTCGTGCCCAATGAGCACTACTTCGATTACGACAAGATGTTCCTCGACGAGGTGCAGCTGCTGAACTTCAACGACTCAGACGCACTCATCAACGCGCTCCTTTCAACCCAGGTCGACGCGATCGCGCAGATCCCTGTGGCACTGGTCGAGGTCATCGCCGCCGATGAACGCATGGCCATTCTCAACTCCGAGACCGGCATGTGGTTGCCGCTGACCATGCGCGTGGACAAGAAGCCCTTCGACGACGTCAAGGTGCGCCAGGCCTTCCGCCTCGTCGTCGACCGGGAGCAGATGATCGAACAGGTCCTGTCCGGCTTCGGCACCATCGGCAACGACATGTTCGGGCCGCTGAGCGAGAACTATCCCGAGTTCCCGCAGCGTAAGCAGGACATTCCCAAAGCCAAGAAGCTCCTCGCCGAGGCGGGCTATCCCGATGGTCTCGACGTCGAGTTGGTGACGGCTCCGATTCAGTCCGGTGCCGTCGAATCCGCTCAGGTCTTCGCTCAGCAGGCCGCCGAGGCCGGTATCCGGGTGAAGATCCGCAGGGTCGATGCGACGACGTTCTTCGGCGAGGAATATCTGCAGTGGGACTTCGCGCAGGACTTCTGGTACACCCGAGATTTCCTGCCGCAGGTCATCTCCTGCGCTCTCGAAGAGTCGCCGTTCAACGAAACCCACTGGGACGAGCCCGCCTTCAACAAGGTCTTCGACAAGGTCCGCGGCATTCCCGAGGTTGAGAAGAGACGCGACGGCGAACACGAGCTGCAGAAGATGCTCTACGACGAAGGCGGCTACATCGTGTGGGGATTCGCCAACCAGGTCGACGCTTTCCAAAAGTACGTCGGCGGGCTGGTCAAGAACTCCACCGGGCGGCCTCTGGGCGGCTGGCGGTTCGACCGCGTATGGATCGGAAAGGTGTGACATGTTCGGAAAAGTCATCGGACGCAGGCTGATCTTCTCCGCCTTCATCCTCCTCGCAGTCTCCCTCCTCGTCTTCGGCGCCACGTTGCTGCTGCCCGGCGATGCGGCTCGAGCCATTCTCGGCCAGCAGGCCACTCCGGAGCGCATCGCGGCGCTGAACGAACAGTTGGGTCTCAACCAGCCTGCCTGGCAGCGATACTTCTCCTGGCTGGGTGGACTCTTCGTCGGCGACTTCGGCACCTCGACGGCCAGCGGCGGTTCCGTGGCGCAGCTTCTCGGCGAGCGAGTCGGAAACTCGTTCATCCTCATGGCCGCGGCCGCCATCATCTCTGTGCCTCTGGGCATCGGCTTGGGCGTCTACCAGGCACTGCACCGTGGTGGCCGACGCGATCAGGCCATGACGGGCCTCAGCCTCGTCTTCGCAGCCATGCCGGAGTTCGTCATCGGCATCGGCCTCATCGCGATCTTCGCGACTTCCGTCTTCCAGATTCTGCCGGCCGTGACCCTGGCTCCGCCGGGCGAACCCGTGTGGGGTCGACCCGAGCAGCTCATTCTGCCTACCCTGACCCTCATCCTCGTCGTCACTCCCTACATTGTGCGGATGATGCGCGCGACGATGATTGAAGTCCTCGACTCCGGTTTTGTGGAGATGGCCCGACTCAAGGGCGTACCCGAGACACGTGTCATCATGCGCCATGCTGTGCCCCACGCGCTGGGACCGGTTGCGCAGGTCGTGGCGATCCAGCTGGCGTGGTTGGCCGGCGGCGTGGTCGTCGTCGAGTTCCTGTTCCGCTATCCGGGTCTGGGCCAAGCGCTCATCGATGCGGTGACCTACCGTGATGTGCAGGTCGTGCAGGCGATCTCTATGCTTGTCGCCGCTGTCTACGTCGTGGTGAACCTGGCGGCCGACATCGTCGGCATCCTCACCAACCCGAAGCTGAGGAGTGCAGCATGAGCACGAACACGAATAGCCTCGACGACCTCAAATCCGCAGCGGTCGACGGTGGTGAGGTGCCCAAGGAATCACAGACCACCTACACGCCGTTCTTCAAGCGCGTGCTGGCGCAGAAGCAGGGCAAGATCGGTCTGACACTGACCATCATCGTCCTGCTCCTGGCCTTCTGCGGACCGCTGCTGCTGCCCTGGGCGACAGGCAACACGGCAACCGAATTCGTCGCCAAGCCCTTCAGCCCGCATGGGCTCTTCGGTTCGGACAACCTCGGCCGTGATGTGCTCTCCCGGTTCTTCGCCGGTGGGCTCACCCTCATCGTGTATTCGGTTCTCGCCACGGCGCTCGGCATGATTCTGGGCGCAATCATCGGCATGCTCGCAGCCTATGTGGGCGGCACTTTCGATGCGATCATCATGCGCCTCAACGATGTCATCCTCGCCGTCCCACAGCTGGTGTTCGCGCTGCTGGCCATCACCGTGTTGGGTCCACAAGGGTGGGTGCTGGTGACCGTCATCGGCGTGACCCACGCCCCGCGCATCGCCCGCGTCGCACGCTCAGCAACTTTGGGCGTCATCACCGAGGACTACATCCTCGCCGCAGAGATGTATGCGATGCCGCGGTGGAAGGTGCTGCTGCGTGAGCTGCTGCCCAATATCACCGGGCCGCTGAGTGTTGAAGCCGGGCTGCGCCTGACCTACTCGATCGGCTACATCGCTTCTCTGTCGTTCTTGGGACTCGGACTGCAGCCGCCCGCTGCTGACTGGGGTCTGATGATCAACGAGAACCGGATCGCGCTGAGCATCCAACCCTGGGGTGTGCTGCTGCCGGTGATCGCCATCGCGCTGCTCACCATCGGCACCAACCTGCTTGCGGACTCCTTCGCCAGGGCCACCGCATCGACGTCAGTGGAGGCATCATGACCACAGAGACAACCACGGTCCATCATGATGATGCGAACCTTCCCAATGAGAAGATCGTTCTGCGTGTGACCGATCTGAAGATCGCGACGACTGCCGGCAATGAGATCCTCCACGGCGTGAACTTCGCGCTCAGCCGTGGGGAGATCCTCGGCCTCGTGGGGGAGTCGGGATCGGGCAAGACCACAGCCGGTCTGGCCTGCATGGGCCACTTCCGGGAGGGGCTGAAGTTCGCCTCCGGGTCCGTGAGCCTGTGGCCTCGCGGTGATGACACCGCCGTCGAGGTGGTCGAACTCGACGAGGTGGCTGTGCGGTCCCTGCGCGGGTCGCGGATCGCCTACATCCCCCAGGACCCTGCGCTATCGCTGAACCCTGCGATGCGGGTGGGCGAGCAGATCCGTGAGGTCCTCGACATCCACGAATTCGGCAGCTCCGAGGCCGAACGCACCGAGAGGGTGGCCGCAGTCCTCGTCGATGTGGGACTGCCCGGTGACAAGGCCTATCAGAAGCGGTGGCCGCACCAGCTCTCCGGTGGTCAGCAGCAGCGCATCGGCATCGCCATGGCCTTTGCCATGTACCCCGATGTGCTCATCCTCGACGAACCTACGACCGGTCTCGACGTGTCCACGCAGGCCGTCGTCCTCGATACGATCCGGCAGATGACTGTGGCGAACAATGTCGCCGGTCTCTACATCACCCACGACCTTGCGGTGATCAAGGACATCTCCGACCGGGTGGCAGTGATGCTGCGCGGTGACCTCGTCGAAGAGGGCCCGGTGGATTCCGTGCTCCAGGACCCGCAGCACGGGTACACGAAGATGCTCATGTCCGCAGTGCCGGACCTTGCCGGTCGCAAGACCATCGGCGAAGGTGCGGCAGCGGAACCGGAGCCCGAATCCAAGGCCACGCACATTCTGGTCTCGGACAGGGAGCCGAAGTCCGAGGACTCGAGCGAAGCTGCCGGGGCGCAGGGGTCTGCGGATTCAGGGGCTGGTGCAGCCACCTCGGCGAGTGCACCGTTGCTGCAGGTCACGGATGTGGCACTGGCCTACGGGAAGGCGCAGATCCTCGACGGGATCAACCTCACGTTGGAACCCGGCGACTGCACGCTGCTGTTGGGGGAATCAGGGTCGGGCAAGACGACTCTGTCCCGCTGCGTCGCCGGGCTCAACGATGACTACTCCGGTTCTGTGCGGCTGCGCGGTCAGGAGCTGGCGAAGTCGACGCGGAAGCGGACGAACGAACAGCGGGTCGGCATTCAGTATGTGTTCCAGTCCCCGTTCTCCTCCCTCAACCCGCGCCGGTCGATCGGTCAATCGTTGACCGTTCCCCTGGAGATGAGCGGTGAGGGCACTGCCGCGAGCCGGAAGGCAAAGGTCGAAGAAGCTTTGGACTCTGTACGTCTGGGGCGCAGCTTCTATCACCGTCGGCCAGGTGACCTCTCCGGTGGTGAGCGGCAGAGAGCCGCGATCGCCAGAGCCTTGGTCAACCAGCCCTCGGTGCTGGTCTGCGATGAGATCACCTCAGCGCTCGACGTCAGCGTGCAGGCCTCGATCATCGGGCTGCTGCGCACGCTGCGCCAGGAACACCAGTTGGCGATGCTGTTCGTCACGCACAACATTGCGCTCTCGCGCCATATCGCGGACAACCTCGCTGTGCTCAACAAGGGCACAATCGTCGACTACGGGCCGACTGCCCAGGTTCTGGAGACTCCGAAGCACGAGTACACGCGCACGCTGATCGCGGACGTGCCGAAATTCTGAGACCTCGGG
>NZ_VLTK01000018.1 GCF_007558825.1 Brevibacterium aurantiacum | reverse complement strand
TACCGCCCCTCTTGCATGCCTCTACGCTGTCGTCATTGCGTGACGGCCACCGCCTGGCGGTGGCGGCCGAGGCCCTCGATCTCCATCTCAACGACGTCGCCATCGGTCAGGAACGGGAACTTCCCCGACATCGCCACGCCCTGAGGTGTGCCGGTCAGGATCACGTCCCCGGGCTCGAAGGGCATCGTCTGGCTGAGCTGATGGATGATCTGCCCGACGTCGAAGATCAGGTCACTCGTCGACGAATCCTGCCGCACCTCGCCATTGACCCAGCTGCGCAGCTGCAGGGACCCGGGGTCCACTTCGGCGGCGGGCCTGATCCACGGACCCAGTGGAGTGAAGCCGGGAAGGTTCTTCCCCTTCGACCATTGGCCGCCGGATTCCTCGATCTGGAACCGGCGTTCAGACAGGTCGTTGGCCAGCACATATCCGGCCACGTGCGAATAGGCTTCCTCAGCCGAGGCGACCCTGAAGGCCCGGGTGCCGATGACCAGCCCCAGTTCGACTTCCCAGTCGACCTTCGTGGCATAAGGCGGCAATTCGAGTCGGTCGTAGGGACCGGCAATCGTCGAGGGCATCTTGAAGAAGACAACGGGCGCCTTGGGCGGTTCGGCGCCCGTCTCTCGAGCGTGCGCCGCGTAGTTCATGCCCACGCACACCACTGCCGAGGGGCGCGAGACGGGCGCTCCGATGCGCAGTCCCTCCGCTCCATCGAGGAGCCCGAGGCCGCCTTCGTCCAGTGCGGTGCGGACTCTGCCGATGCCATCCTCGGCGAAGAACTCTGGGTTGATGTCGGTGGTCAGGGGGCGCAGATCGTAGTGGACGTCGTCGTCACGCACTACCGGGATCTCGTGGCCGATGGGGCCCAAACGCAGCAATTCCATACGGTTCCTTCCATGTTCGACAGACTCCCGCATCCGGCCGTCGTTGGACGGACGCGCTATGTGAGCCTGTGGAACCACGCTAGCGGCATCTCACACCCTAGGTTGGAATCGTTCAAGTATTGGACGGCTGTTTTGTGGAACATCGCACAATCTCTTCCGCACTGCGGAATTGCGGCCCGCCAACTCGTTCGGCGCTGCGCTTCTCCTCTTCTCGACCTACTCCCCGACCGTCAGACGACCGCTGCCGTGTAGTCGGATTTGGCCCGCCGGGGGACGACGACGATGGGCACCGGGGAGTGCTGCAGGATCCGCATGGCGTGACTGCCCAGTGATACGCGCTTGATCGCCCCGAGACCGGAAGAGCCGAGCATCATGACTTCGGGGTCTTCCCACTGGACCGCAGTCAGTGCACTGGCCCAGTCGGGTCCTGTCCCGATGGCCACGTCGGTCTCGCCGGGCTTGATGTGGAGATGATCGATCGAGCACAGTATCTCGTCGGTGTCTCTCCGGATCACGTTGGCCCATTCGTCGATGACACTGGATTCGACGTCGAGCCCCACTCCGGCCGCCGAGATCACCCTCGACCGAGGAGCGAACGAGGCGATGCGGAAGGGTACGCCGGACTCGGCAGAGACCACTGCGGCCCCGAGGATGAGATCCGCCGAGGTGGACGAACCGCTGTATGCGGCAGTGATCCTCCGCAGGCGAGCGCCCGGTGCGGCTCGGTATCCGACCGGGGCCAGTGCCACCGGCAGGCTGGCGCTGTGCAGCAGGCCTGTGGAGACGGACCCCAGCGCAATCCGCCCCGGCTTCCCATCGGCAGCGGGGCCGACGACGAGGCGGAAGGCGTTCTCCTTCTGGCACACCTCAAGCAGCCCACGTCGCGATGAACGAGCACCGTGGATGACGCATTCGGACTCGATGTCATCGGGAAGGAACACCCGAACCTCGTCCAGGGCAGCCTCGGCGACGCTGCGAAGCCTCTTCTGGTATTCGCTTTCGAAAAGCACGGGACTCATCGGCCAGGCGGCGGAATCGATGGCCGCCGCGACGAGCCGATGCCCGTAGGACCGGGCGAGCACGATTCCCAACTCAACCGCTGGTCGGTTGTCCTGACCTGGTGCGATACCGACGACGATGCTCATTGTTTCCCTCCTGTGGAACCAGTTCCGTCAATGCTGTCATGTGCTGCTCGCTGCTTGCCGAGCACCGAGGATCTGCGGCCGAAGACGACGTAAAGGCCGAGGACGACCGCGGTCCAGATGAGGAAGACGACGATCGTGATGCCCTGCAGATTGCTGATGATCCAGAAGCAGCCGATGATCGCGAGCACCGGCAGGACCGGGTAGAAGGGCACCTTGAAGCCGCGCTCGAGGTTGGGTTCGCGCACGCGCAGGATGATGACGGCCAGGGACACGACGACGAAGGCGACGAGGGTGCCGATGCTCGTCATCTCGGCGAGAAAGTTCAGTGGGATGAAGCCGGCCAGGATGGCGATGACCACAGTCACGACGATCGTGCCCTTGACTGGGGTGAGCGTGCGGGGATTGACCTCGCCGAAGAGCTTGGGCATCATCCCATCGCGCGACATCGTGAACAGGATGCGGGTCTGGCCGTAGATCGAGACGAGAGTGACGGAGAAGATCGAGATTACGGCTCCGGCTGCGACAACGGTGCCGGGCCACTGGGCGCCGACGATCTTCTCGAGAATCGCCGACAGCCCGGCGCTCTGCCCTTCGAACTCCTGCCAGGGCTGAGCGGACAGGGCCGCGACGGCCACCAGCACGTAGACCGAGGTGACGATGAGGAGCGCCGCGATGAGCGCCTTCGGCATGGTCTTCTTCGGGTTCTTGGTCTCATCACCCGCGGTAGCGACGGCATCCATACCGACATAGCTGAAGAAGATCAGACCGGAGCCGGCCACCACCCCGGAAAAGCCGAAGGGTGCGAAATCGGCGAAGTTGTCGACATTCCAGCCGGTGACTCCGACAAGCACGAAGAAGAGGAGGACTCCGATCTTCGTGCAGACCATGATGGTGTTGATGACGACCGATTCGCCGGTGCCGCGGACCAACAGGAAGCAGCACATGGCCAACAGCGCGATCGCCGGAAGGTTGACGATTCCTCCCTCCTCCGGGGCGTAGGCCAGGGCGTGCGGGATCTCGAATCCGAAGAGGTTGAACAGCAGCTGATTGACGTACTGTGACCAGCCCACGGCGACGGCAGCCCCTGCCACACCGTATTCGAGGAGCAGACACGCCGCGACGCCCATGGCCGGCATCTCGCCGAGCGTCGCATAGGCGTAGGAATAGGAGGAGCCGGAGACGGGCACGCTGCCGGCGAGCTCCGCATAGCAGATCACCGCGAGGCCGGCGACGAGGCCGGCGATGACGAAGGACCAGATGACTGCCGGTCCCGCGACGGGCACGGATTCCGAAAGGATGAAGAAGATGCCGGTGCCGATGGTCGACCCGACGCCGATCATGGTCAGCGAGAACAGACCGATTGTGCGCTTGAGATCACTGTCCGCCTCCTCGGCCTGCTGTGGCACGGGCTTCACTCGGAACAGCTGTTGTCGCAGACTTGCCATTGTCTTTCCCCAGACGTCGTCGTCTTTCCAGCGGATCGGTGCCGGCGCCGTCGATCGTCAACGTTGACCGTCGGCCCGGATCCGGCACTTTCGATACTGCGACCATACGACAGTCTTGCCTCGCCGAGGTGGTGCTGAGTGGAAATCATGACTTCGGAATCGGTTGACGCTGTCAGATCACGACAAAACCGGAACGCGCTCGCCCCTGCTCAGACGCCGATTCCGAGCCCTGCGAAAAACTTATTCAACTTAAGGGTTGAATAATGCGTTGCGCCGTCTTAGAGTTATACACAACCAAGTGGTTGAATACAGAATGGAGGTTCAGTGGCAGACCAACTGACAAAGGTCTTCGCAGCCCTGGCCGATCCGACACGACGAGACATGGTGGCCAGGCTGTCCATCGCCGACGCGACGGTCAACGAACTCGCCGAGCCCTATGAGGTCAGCGTCCAGGCCGTGTCGAAACACCTCAAGGTGCTCGAGGATTCCGGACTGGTCACTCGCACCAGAGACGCCCAGCGCAGACCAGTCCACCTCGAAGGCAATGTGTTCGATCTGATGACGAAATGGATCGAGAGATATCAGCGTCAGGCCGAAGACCGCTACCAACGTCTTGACGCAGTTCTGGATGAGATGAACGCGGACGAAGACACAGAAGACACCATTTCCAACACCACATCACGCAAGGAAGCATGACATGACCACCACGAACGACACCGACTACTCGACTCTGAAACTCGACGTCCCGGATGGCGTCCAGACTGTCTCGATCACTCGTGACTTCGCCGCCACCCCGGACAAAGTATTTCGGGCACACATCGACCCAGAAATCTTCGTCAAATGGTGTGGGCCAGACACGATCACGAATACGATCCGCGATTGGGACGCGAAGACCGGCGGAAAATGGAGCTACGTCTCGACCGACGACAACGGGGAGTATGGCTTCTTCGGCTCGTTCCACGAGGTGCGGGAGAACGAGCGCATCGTCCAGACCTTCACCTTCGAAGGCTTTCCGGATGCCGTGAACCTCGAGATCCTCACGCTCACTGACTTGGGCGATGGACGGACCCGCCTGCAGGCGACGTCGGTCTTCGACTCCATCGAATCTCGCGACGGCATGGTCGCCTCAGGCATGGAGCACGGAATTCGCGAAGGTTATGACAAACTCGAGAAGATGCTCGCCGGAATTCAGTGAGCGCTGACAGCGCCGGCCCGTTCGGCGCCGGCGCTGTCGCATCGTCTGAGGAATCCCATAAGCTCGAAGACATGACCGACTCACACGATCACACGAGCGTGCCCGCCGAAGAGGATATCGACCGCTACGATACCGAGGCCCGCCAGTGGCTGGCCGGAGCCATCGGAGCGGTGAAGTCAGATGCCAACAGATCCTCGGACACGCACCTGCTGCGCGTGCCGCTGCCTTCTGCATGGGGAATCGACCTCTATCTCAAAGACGAGTCAAGCCATCCCACCGGGTCACTCAAACACCGCTTGGCCCGCTCGCTCTTCCTCCACGCACTGTGCAACGGGTGGATTCGCCCCGGTCACCCGGTCGTAGAAGCCTCCAGCGGATCGACCGCGGTCTCCGAGGCGTATTTCGCCCAGCTCATCGGCGTCCCGTTCATCGCAGTCATGGCTCGGTCGACGAGCGCCCAGAAGATCTCCCTCATCGAGTTCTACGGCGGCACCTGCCATTTCGTCGACAACGCCAACGAGGTCTACACAGTCGCAGCTGATCTGGCCGCGGAGTCCGGCGGTCACTACATGGACCAGTTCACCTATGCCGAACGAGCCACGGACTGGCGCGGCAACAACAATATCGCCGAGTCGATCTTCGATCAGATGTCGAGTGAGACCTATCCCGAACCGTCCTGGATCATCGCCACCGCCGGCACGGGCGGCACCTCGGCGACCCTGGCCAGATACGTTCGCTACACCGGTCGGGCCACCGGCATCTGTGTGGCCGATCCTGACAATTCAGCCTTCTTCGCCGGATGGCGCGACCAGGATCCGGCGGCGACGACCGATCAGGGATCCCGGATCGAGGGCATTGGACGACAGCGGGTCGAGGCGAGCTTCATCCCCTCGAGCATCGATCGGATGATGCATGTTCCCGATGCTGCCGCCATCGCCTCCATCCAGCTGCTCGAGAAACTGATGGGGCGTCGCGCCGGGGCATCGACCGGCACCGGCCTGTGGGCCGCATTCCGCATCGTGTCGCAGATGAAGGCGGCCGGTCAGAGGGGAAGTCTGGTATCGCTGATCTGCGACCCCGGCGAGCGCTACCTCGACAAGTACTATTCGCCGGATTGGCTCACAGAGGCAGGGATCGACACGATTCCCTACCGGGAGCGCCTCACGGAATTCATTGCCAGCGGTCGCCTTGGCTGAACTCGGCTAGGCAGGCTTGTCGGCCATCATGGAAAAGTACGAATCCCGACTGCGACGGACGTGCTGTCCCATCACCTCGGCGGCCTTCGTCTCCTGCCCGGCATCGATGGCTGCGATGATGTCGCGATGCTCGGGCCAGGCCTGCGGTCCTCGACGGGTGACGTTGAGGGAGTAGAGCCATTCGATCTTCCCTGAGATCTGGCGCAGGAGGCTGACGAAGGAGAGGCTGCCGCTGAGTTCGGCGATTGCGAAGTGAAAGCGCATGTTGAGCACCGCGAGGTCTTCGTAGCGTTCTTCCCCGATGACGATGTCACCGGCGGCGAGGATCTCATTGATCTCCTTGCGAATCATTCGCCAACGCTCGTCCGGGGCTTCTCCGTTGCTCTGCTGCGCTGCGCGCTTCGCGGCTCGTTTGGCGGTCGCGGATTCTAGGACGATGCGGATCTCGAACAGATCCTCAGCGTCCTCGATCGGTGACGGGGCGACCATGCTGCCGCTGTAGGGCCGAGACTCGACGAGCCCTTCAGACTCGAGAGAGCGCAACGCCTCTCGAATCGGGATCCGCGAAACGTCGTACTGCTTCGCCAGGGCCGCTTCGCGGAGCTTGCCGCCGGGCGGATGCACGCCTTTGATGATGTCGTGGCGGATCTTCGCCCCGACCGCGATGCTGTTCGAGGTCGACGCCGCGCTCGGCTTCGCGGCCGAAGTCGACCGCGCTCGAGAACCGGCTTCAGGCATTGAGCAGACCGGAACCTGGCACAGCGGCCAACAGCTTCTGCGTGTACTCCGCAGCTGGCCGATCGATGACATCTCTCGTTGCGCCCGCCTCGACGACCTCTCCGTTCTTCATCACTACAACATCGTCTGCCAAGTTCGCGACAACTGCAAGATCGTGCGTGATGAACAGGCAGCTCACGCCGAGTTCCGACTGCAGCTGACGCAGCAGGTCGAGAATCTGCTCCTGGACCAAGACGTCAAGTGCCGACACTGCCTCATCGCAGATGAGCAGCTCAGGTTCGCTGATCAGCGCTCGCGCGATCGCAACCCTCTGTCGCTGTCCACCGGAGAGATCGGCGGGCCGACGCTCGAGCATCGAGGTGGGCAGAGCCACTTGGTCGAGCACCTCGGCGACCTTGTGCCTCCTCTCGGCTCGTGTGCCGATCTTGAATACGTCGAGGGGTTCAGCGATGATCCGCTCGATGCCCCACATCGGGTTGAGCGAGGAGAACGGATCCTGGAACACCGGCTGACTGAACCGCCGCAGAATGCTGCGTTCGGCCCGCGAGGTGGCATCGACATTGAGCCCTCCAGTGAGGACTCTGCCGCTCGAGGCCTTTTCCAACCCCAAGACGATCTTCGCAATCGTCGACTTTCCGGAACCGGATTCACCGATCACCGCCGTCGTCTGCCCTCGCTTTGCGCTGAAGCTCACGCCCTTGAGTGCGTGCACCTCTTTGCTGCGGCCACGCAGCTTGTAGACCTTGTGCAGGTCTTCGACCTCGAGCACGTTCGCAGAGGCGTCCCCGCCGGTGCTGCGGTCGTTGCCCTCCCGGGAACCTTCGGCCACAGCATCGGCCGGATGCCTCTGCTGCGGGTCCCGCTCCACCACAATGCTGGGCGCGGCTTTGACCAGAGCCTTCGTGTACTCGTCCTGAGGATTCCCGAGCACCTGCTGCGGCGTCCCGCGTTCGACGACTCGGCCCTCGTTCATGACGAGGATGGTGTCCGTCCGCTCCCCCGCGACGCCGAGGTCGTGAGTGACGAAGAGCAGCGAGGTTCCTCGCTCGGTGACGAGCTTCTGCAGATGATCGAGGATCTGCTTCTGCACCGTCACGTCCAGAGCGGAGGTCGGCTCGTCGGCGATGATGAGGTCCGGTTCGCCGGACAGGGCGATTGCGATGAGGATCCTCTGCCGCATACCACCGGAGAATTCGTGCGGATATGACCGTCGCCGGTTCTCCGCGTCTGGGATTCCCGCTTCCGTCATCAGCCGCACAACATTGCGGGTCACCTCGGCGGATTCCGACATTCCGTATGTCCGCAGAGCGTCGGCGATCTGGTCGCCCACGCGCATGCTCGGATTGAGACTGGCCATGGGATCCTGCGGTACCAACGCAATCGAACGGCCCCGAAGAGTTTGGAGTCGCTGACGATCGGCGTGGACGAGGTCCTCACCGCGGTACTGCACGGAGCCGGAGCTGACATGGCCTGCCCCCGGAAGGAGTCCGAGGACCGCGCTGATCGTCGTCGACTTGCCGGAACCTGACTGACCGACGAGAGCCAAACGCTCCCCCGGTGCCAACGTGAAGCCCACATCGTGGAGCACCGGGTTCTCGTAGGAGACTTCGAGGCCGGAGACCTCGAGGACGAATTCTGACGGTTCCACACCGCTGCTGGTCGCAGTACTCATCATCTGCCTGCCGCGTATCCCTGGGCACCGCGCGGGTTCGCCCCTGCGGTGACGCGACCGGTCGCAGGATCCCGGGTCACGCAGGAGAGCCTGCCCAGTTCCCAATCGCCGGCCTTGGTCACGACGTGGCCACGTGCGATCAGCCCGTTGATGACAGCCTCGCCGAGGCGGTCCTCGACCACAGCTCCGCCGGGAACCCAGGTGCGCGGCCAGAACGATCCCGCCAACGAGGTGGTGTGCAGTGCAGGAGCATCGATCGCCTGCTGGGGCGCGTAGCCGCCGATGAGCATGCGCAGAATCATCAACAGCTGCCACTGTTCCTGCTGGTCACCGCCGGGTGAACCGAGCGCGATGATCGGCTGACCGTCTTTGGAGATCAGAGTCGGAGTCAGCGTGGTGCGCGGGCGCTTCCCGGGGGTCAGCGCCGAGGGGGCTGTTTCGTCAAGCCACATCATCTGCAGACGAGTTCCCAGGCAGAATCCGAGCTCGGGGACGACCGGCGAGGACTGCAGCCATCCGCCGGAGGGCGTGGCTGAGATGATGTTGCCCCAACGGTCGACGACGTCGATGTGGCAGGTGTCGCCGTTGTTGACACCGTTCTTCTGCACAGTCGGCTCGCCGATGCCCGCCTTGGCCATGGCTTCCTTGTCCGCGCCCTCGAGCACGAGCGGCGGAGTGAAGGTCGAGACAGAACCTGCCCGGTCGGTGCCGGGTCGGAATTCGAGTGAGGCATCATCTGCGATGAGGTCCCGGCGACTTGCGGCGTACTCTTCACTGAGCAGCCAGTCGAGGTCGACATCGGCATCCCCGTAGTAGGCGTCGCGGTCGGCCATCGCGAGCTTGAGTGCCTCGAGGATCGTATGCGCACCGATCTCGGTCGAGGGATCGAGCCGGTCGTCGTCGAAGCCCTCGAGGATCTTCAGCGTCTGGAGCAGCACCGGGCCCTGACCCCAGGCTCCGATCTTCGCAATCGAGTAGCCGCGGAAATCGACGGACACAGGTGTCTCGAAGTGTGCGTCGAATCCTGCGAAGTCGGCGGCTGTCATCACTCCAGCGTGGTCGCCTCCAGTCGAGTGCCGGTGCGGGGTGGAGATGAACTTCTCGACCGCCTCGGCGACGAAGCCGGACTTCCATTCCTCACGTGCCGCAGCGACTCTGGCAACGCGCCCTTCCACACCGTCACCTGCAGCGATGAGCTTCCTCAGGACCTCGGCATAGGGGCGGTTATAGATGAGATCACCGATTTTCGGGATCTGACCCTCCGGCATCCACTGGGCTGCAGACGTGGGCCAGTGTTCGGTGAAGAGCTCCTGAACGCGTTCGATGGTGCCCACGACTCGACCGAGAACGGGGTGCCCGTTCTCGGCGTAGTCGATGGCGAAATCGAGGACGTCGGCGAGCTCCCAAGAGCCGTGGTGCTCGAGCAGATTGAGCCAGGAGTCGACGGCTCCGGGCACCGCAGAGGCGAGTGCCCCGGCGCCGGGGACCATGTCGAGTCCCTCATTGCGGTAGTGCTCAATGGTTGCAGCTGCCGGTGCCGGCCCCTGCCCCATCATGATCTGCGGGTTCGCCGGGTCCTCGGCGGTGGCGAAGACTCCTGTCATGTCACCGCCGGGACCGTTGAGGTGGGGTTCGACCACGTGGAGGAGAAAGGCTCCGGCCACGGCCGCATCGAAGGCGTTGCCGCCGCGTTCGAGCACAGCCTGTGAAGCAGCAGTGGCCAGCCAGTGGGTGGAGGCGGCCATTCCGAAGTGGCCCTCCAGAGTGGGCCGAGTGGTGAAAGCCGGCGGTGGGGTGAATGACATATCAGTGTCCCTTCTTCGAATTGGGGTCGAGGGCGTCGCGCAGGGCGTCCCCGAAGAGGTTGAAGGCCAAGCAGATGACCAGGATCGCCAGCCCGGGGAACAGTGCGGTCGACGGTGCACGGAAGATGTACTGCTGTGCGTCGGAGAGCATGATGCCCAGGCTGGGTGAGGGCGGCTGGATACCCAGGCCGAGGAAGGAGAGGATCGATTCTCCGATGACTGCGGTGGGAATGATGACGGTGGCCTGCACGATGATCGCCGAAGCGATGTTCGGCAGGATATGCATGCCCAGAATACGTGTCTTCGACGCGTCAGTGGCGATCGCGGCCTTGACGAAATCGGCCGATTTCAGCCGCATCGTCTCACCTCTGACCACTCGGATCATCGTGGGTACCTGGGAGATGCCCAATGCGATCGCGGCATTGGCCAGGCTGGGCCCGGAAATAGCTGCCAGCCCGACGGCGATGATGAGGAACGGAAATGCCAGGGTGACATCTGTCAGTCGGGAGATGACCGCGTCGAGGCCCCGGAAGTATCCTGCCAAGAGGCCCAGAGGCGTGCCGACGATGACGGCCAGGGCAACTGCCAGGAGCCCCACCTGGAGCGAGGCGCGAACACCGAACGCGAGCCTGGAGAGAACGTCTCTGCCGAGGTCGTCCGTGCCGAGGACGAAGCCGATCGTGCCCGGCACTTGAAATGGAGCTTGGAAGTTCGTCTGGGCGAATCCATAGGGGGCGATGAGCGGTGCGAAGAGTCCGACGAGCACCACAATGGCGACCATGACGGATCCGATGAGCCCCATCGGGTTGGACAGGATGGAGCGCAGCAGCCACCAGGCCCGGTTGTTCGAGGCGTGGAATTCGGGATCGAGTCCCTGCGTGTTCTTGTCGGTGTTCGTGACGATTGGGGTGGTCATGAGGCGTCCTCGCTGACTCGGATCTGTGGGTTGATGACCGAATAGAGGATGTCGACGGCCAAGTTGATGAGAATGTAGGAGGCCGTGATCACGAGGACAACCGCCTGGATGACCGGATAGTCGCGGGAGAAGACCGCGTCGAGGGTGAGTTTGCCGATTCCCGGCAGGGCGAAGATCCTCTCCGTGACCACTGCACCCGAGATCAGGCCACCCAACTGCAGACCGATGATCGTGACGAGGACGATGAGCGAGTTTCGCAGTCCGTATCGAAAGAGGACCCTCGGTCGGGACAGTCCCTTGGCTCGTGCCATGCGCACATAGTCGGTGCCCATGCTCTCGATCATCGAGGCCCTGGTCTGCCTGGTGATGACCGCGGCCAGGCTGGTGCCCAGGATCACGGCCGGCAGGGTGAGGTAGTAGATGCCGCGGATCGGGTCGGAGAGGACGTCGACGTACCCCGAGGCAGGGAACCAACCGAGAGTGACGGCCAATACCATGATCGCGAGGAGTCCGAGCCAGAAGTTCGGAACCGAAAGGCCGAGGAGAGCGAGGAAGTTGCTGCCCAGCTCCGGCCACTTTCCGCGGAAGCGTTCTGCGACCATGCCCAGGGTGATGCCGACGATGACGGCGACCACGATCGCGTACAGCGACAGCCATAGGGTCACTGGCAAGGTGGTCGCAATCATCTCGGTCACGGCCAAGCCTGTCCGCGTGGATTCGCCGAGATCGCCGGTGACGATGTCGCCCAAGAACTTGACGAACTGGACGAGCAGAGGCTGGTCGAGCCCGAGGTCGGCGCGGATCGAGTCGAGTCGTTCAGGGGTCGCCTCTTCGCCGGCCATGGCCAGAGCCGGGTCGCCGGGGAGCATGCGCACACCGAAGAAGATGACGATGCCTGAGAGCACGAAGGTGATGATGGCGTGGAAGATCTTGGTGAGCACGAATCGAGTCATCGCTGCGCGTCCTTCTTCAGAAATCCGGCTTCGGAGAGATGGACGACGCCGTCGGAGAACACATCGATGCCGGACACATCATCGGTGTAGGCCGTGAGGTTCTTCTGTCGGTAGAGATAGATGATCGAGTTGAGTTCGCCGGTCCGCTGTGAAGCTTCGCCGTAGAGCTTCTTGCGCTCATCCATGTCTGTGGCTTCACTGGCTCGGGTGAGCAGGCTGCTGAGTCTGTCGTCGTCGACTCCTGTGACGTTGTTGCCGGCGCCTGGGTAATGGAAGGTGTAGAGGTTTCCGTGCGGATCGACGCGTCCGGACCAGCCCAGCTGGAGGAGCTCGTAGTCGCCGCGGTCCTGGGCATCGAGCAGGGCCGTGTATTCCATCGGCTGGACCGTGATGTCGAAGCCTGCTTCCTTGGTTGAGGCCTGAACGGCCTGGGCGAAGCGAAGTGTGTCCTGAGTGTTCGAAACCTTCATATTCACCTTGAGCGGAAGTTCGACTCCGGCATCCTCCAGAAGCTTCTTCGCGCCAGCTGGATCGTAGTCGACGCACTCGTCGCTCGCCTTGGTTGCGAAGGGGCTGTCCGGAGAGATACCAGAGCAAGCCGGTGAGAACCACCCGTTGAATACGGTGTTGACCAATGCCTTGCGATCGAAGGCCATCGACAGCGCCTTGCGCACCTTCGGGTCCTGGCCCAGTGGCGTCTCGAAGTTCTCCGGATTGTCGCCGAAGCCCATGTTCACGGTCAGTCCTTGGTATCCCAGAGAGTTCGACTGCAGGAGTCCGATTCCGGATTCCTCTTTGAGAGCGTCGACGTCCTGCGGGGAGATCGTGTCCGCGACCTGCACATCGCCGGAGCGGATGTTCGCGGCACGAATGTTTGCATCCGACATGATCTGATAGGTGATCGAGTCGAGGTGAACCTTGTCGGCGTCGTAGTAGTTGGGATCCTTGACGACCTTGATCGATGTCTGCGCGATGCGCTTCTCAAACTTGAACGGCCCTACGCACACCGGGTGGTCACCGAAGTCCTCACCCGCCTCGTCCAGGGCCGTCGGCGACATGATCATCCCGGCACGATCAGCCAGGGCCGCGGTGAAGGGCGCGAAGGGCTGGTCGAAGGTGACCTCGAGGGTGTGATCGTCAATGGCGGTCACATCGTTGATCGGGCCGAGTTCTGCGGAGCGGGATGATTCTTCGAGGTTGAGCCCGCGTTCGATGGTCGTCTTGACCGCCTCGGCGTCGAAGTCGGTGCCGTCGGCGAATCGCACACCGTCCTTGACCGGGATCCGCACGGTCTTTCCGTCTTTGGAGACATCCGGCAGCGAGGTTGCGAGCATGGGTGTGATCTCACCGTTCGCATCGATGTCGTAGAGCTTCTGGCACATCGTCTGCATGACATATCGGGTATAGAGAGAGGAGGATGTCGTCGGGTCGAGGCGATCCGGTTCCGAGGACAGCGCCATGACGAGATCTCCGCCTTCTTCGAAGGCTCCGGCGTCGGCGTGGACCGACTTCACGTCGGGTCGCTCGGGTGGTTCGCCGAGCGGTTGGACCGGCGTGCACCCGGCCAGCAGGACGACGCTGGCAAGCACCGCCGTTATCCGTTTCTTCACGTGCACTCCTGTGTGAGTATCCATCTCAGAGGCTGGGCGGATAGTCAGCCCGACCCTCTTGTTTGCATACAATCTAATCGTTGATTAACGTTTTGTATACAAATACTGTGAAGTTCCCGAATTCTGGGATCACGGGCAGCCCCGAGGCTGCTCGTCGCATTGGAATCACTCGAGTTCTGAGACCAACAGGCTTCGCAGGCGAGCTCGCTGAAAGGGACGCAATGACACGTCGACTCGACTTGGCCATGCTGCTCGTACTGACATTCTCAACTGGAATGGTCGATGCGATCGGCTACCTGGGCTTCGACAAGGTCTTCACCGGAAACATGACGGGCAACGTCGTCATCCTCGGCATGGGCTTGGCCGGAGCTGAGGACACTCCGGTCCTGCGCCCCGCCTTAGCCCTCGTGTTCTTCATGGTGGGGGCGGCCCTGGGCGGGCGCATCCTCGGCCGAATCGGCGAGGACTGGCACGTGCGCACCACGATCATCTACGCCGGAGTCGCCGTCGGCTGCGCGGGTCTGGCCGTCTATGTCGCGCTCATGCCCGACCCTGAGGTGGGGCTGGCCGGAACCATCTTCACCTCGGCGCTCTCGGCCCTGATGGGCGCACAGGCCGCTGCGGCACGGAGGATGAAGATCGCCGACGTCACCACCGTGGTCGTCACCTCGACGATCGTCGGTCTGGCGTCTGATTCGCGGCTGGCCGGCGGCGACAGCGTCCGTTGGATCCGCCGAGCTCTGGCCGTCCTCCTCATCCTCATCGGCGCAATCGCCGGTGCCGCGACGCTGATGATCAATCAGTGGATCGGCATCGCCTTCGTCGCAGCAGCGATCGCCGTCGTGACCGTCATCGGTCACCGTGGCTCGAAGAAGCGGGCCCTCTCCGCGGCTGCTGCCTCCCCCGCACACGCCTGATCAATCAGGTCGACTGAGAACTCAGGCCGACTGGGGACCGGAAGCGCCGCCTGCGGAGACGGCCGCAGCCGGAAGACGTCGGCGAAAAACGGGGTGCACGTCGAGACACGCAAGTGCGCATAAGGGTCTCGACGTGCACCCCGTTTTTCGACGAACTGCGTTTCCCAGCCCCGTGGGGATCAGCGTACGCCGAGCTTCTTCCACACCACGAGGATCGCAGCCACACTGAGCGCACCGGCAAGCAACACCCAGTAGGCAGGTGCCTTGGCATCTCCTGTGACGCCGATCAGCCACGCGGCAACGAGTGGTGTCAGCCCGCCGAAGACAGCTACTCCGACGTTGTAGCCCAGTGAGAGTCCGGTACCGCGGACCTCGGTCGGGAAGATATCGCCCATCACGCTGGCCAGCGGACCGTAGTAGGCAGCCTTGAGCAGAGAGAAGATGGCGATCGCCACAATGAGCACGGTCAGTGCATTTGCGGCGACGACCCAGGTGAAGAGCACCCACGTCAGCACCATCACAGCCACGGCTGCCGGGATCATGATCGTCAGCCGCCCGATCTTGTCGCTGAAGTAGCCGGCAATGGGGGGTGGCGAGGAGCAGAACGATTCCGGAGACCAGCGTGGCCCAGAATCCGGCGGAGCTCGTCATCCCCAGGTTGTCCATGGCGTAGGTGGGAACGTAGGTGATGAAGTAGTTGAGGCAGGTCGATACTGCGATGGCGCCGATGGCCAGGACCACGGCGAGCTTGTGATGGCGCAGGATTCCGCCGATCGCAGCGGACTTCTCCGGCACCTCGGCCGCGGCTGCGGTGAATTCCGGTGATTCGGGAACGTGACGGCGAATGTAGAGGCCCACGGGCCCGACCAGCAATCCCACGATGAAGGGCAACCGGAACCCCCAGGTCTCAAGCTGCTCCTGACTCAGACTGGTAGTCAGGGACACCCCGATGACGGAGGCCAACACGGTCGACATCGCCTGTGAGGTGAACTGCCAGCTGGCCGCGAAGCCCTTGCGATTGGGCAGATGTTCGACCATGAGTGAGGTAGCTGACCCGAACTCTCCTCCTGCCGCGAAGCCCTGAATGAGACGAGCGAGCAGGATGAGCAGCGGTGCTGCCAGGCCGATGACGTGGGCCGGAGGCATGATGACGATCAGCAGGGTGCCGAAGAACATCAACCAGATCGTCAGCGTCAGGGCCGGTTTGCGACCCTTGCGGTCGGCGTAGCTGCCGAGCACGATCGCCCCGACTGGTCGGATGAAGAAGGACAGGGCGAAGGTGCCCAGTGCCAGCATGATCGAGACCGAGTGGCTCTCGGAGGGGAAGAAGGCGACGGAGATGTAGACCGAGAAGTAGGCATAGATGGAGATGTCATACCATTCCAGTGCGTTCCCGATCGAGGCCGCAGCGATCACCTTCCACGGTCGCACGGGCTTGGTCGCCGAGGTGGTCTCGGCAGGTATCGTGTGCTCGCTCATTGCGCTGCTCCGTTGCTCGCTGTGGAGTCCTTCGAGGTGAACCAGTCGTCCGGGTTCGCTCGCATGTCCCAGAACATTCCGGTCATGATCTCGGCTCCCTGCTTCAGGATCGAGGTCAGGGCGTGCTCGTCGGGTGCGTGCTGATTGCAGCCCGGGTAGGAATGCGGCACCCACACGGTCGGCAGGCCCAGCACCTCGGCGAAGACGTCGTTGGGGATGGTTCCACCCAGGTTCGGTTCGATCGCGGCCTCGAGCCCGGTCGTCTGCCGGATCGACTCTGCGGCGGCCGCGACGACGCGAGCATTCGGGTCCAGCCGGGTGGCCGGCATGCAATGCTCGAAGACGACATTGACCCCGTGGATCCCTTCGCCTTCCAGATGGGCCCGCACCTTGCCCTCGAAGTCGTCGACGTCGGTGCCGACGACGTATCGCAGCTGCATGTGCGCCTCTGCCGCACCCGGGATCGCGTTGACCACCTGGTCCGGATTCCCGGCCTTGAGGGCGAGGACCTCGATGACGTTGAAGGCGAAGACCTTCTCCGCCGGGGTGAGCCCGGGCTCTCCCCAGTCGGGATCGGTCTCGGGTGATCCCTCTTCGACGATCTCGGGCAGTTTCGCAACTGCCTCGAGCACCGAGGCGGGTGGGTCTTCGGGGCGCAGCGCGGGGATCCGGATGACCCCGTTGCCGTCGACGAGGGAGCTGATCGCGGAGGCGAGGACGGTGGCGGAGTTGCGCAGCTTCCCGCCCCAGTTGCCCGAGTGGTGGTCGCCATCGCGGTCGTGGACGACGAGTCTGAAATTCAGTGCCCCGCGGGAGCCGAGGAACAGCGTCGGATATTCGGCAGCGATCCGCGGGCCGTCGGAGGCGAGGAAGAGGTCGGCATCGAGTTCGTCCCGGTGGGCTGCGGCGAAGGACTTGAGCCCAAGCGACCCCGCTTCCTCGGCGGTCTCCATAAGTATCTTCACGTTATAGCCCAGACCGTCGCAGCCAGGGTCTGTGTCTGCGCTGCCACCCGAATCCCCGCCGGTGTCGAGTGACCCGAGAACGGTCCGCAGAGCCAAGGTATTCACGGTGTGCTGCCCCTTGTTGTCGGCGCTGCCTCGCCCGTAGAGGCGGTCGCCATCGCGGGAGAGCACCCAGGGATCGAGACCTTCGGCCCATTGCGAGTCGTGGGCGAACTGCACATCGCCGTGGCCGTAGAGGAGGACTGTGGGTAGGCCGGGATCTTCGATTCGCGAGGCGATGAGCAGCGGATGCTCATCGGACTCGGGGTTGTCATGGATCGTCGACTCGAAGCCCAGTGCTGTCAGTTCCGGGACGATCTCCTCGGCGAGATAGGCCTGGGCGGCTGCGCCGTTGCCGGGTGCCTGACTTTCGGTGCGGCGGGCGACTCTGGCGGCCAGCAGATCGAAGAAGGCTTGGCTGCGGACGAATCCGCCCGCAGCCCGGGTGACGGACTCCCGGGTCACTGACTCTCGGGTCACTGACTCTCGGGTCGAGGACTCGCCAGTGTAGGACTTCCGGGCGACAACGTCGTGGAATTCATTCGGAACTGCTTCACTCGGTGCTGACTCGCCGTGGGTTGTGCCGTGATCTGAGGTCATGGATGAAGACTGTCGCAGTCCGGCTCAGATTGGAAGACCGATCCGTCCAGCTGCCGGTGCGATTCCTGCAAGTCGGCTGTGCATAATATGCACCACCCCTAGTAGCATAATGGCATGACCGACCTGCGCAGCCTGAAGACCCTGCTGGCAGTCGTCGAATACGGCTCCATCCACCTCGCTGCGCGAGCTCTGTTTGTCTCCCATTCGACCGCCAGTCGCCAGATCAAAACATTTGAGGAGCATTACGGCACGACGCTGTTCGATCGCTCGGCGAGCGGAGTCGTTCCCACTGGACAGGGCCTGGCTCTCGCAGACTTCGCGCGGCGGATGATCGCTGAATCGGAGCTCCTCTCCGACTCGTTCGGCAGCTACTCACGCGAGGTCGAGACCATCACAATCGTCACCAGCACCGGGCTCGGCCAGACCGTCGTCGCCGACGCCATCAACGATGTCATGACCACCACTGACCGGGTGCAGGTCTCGATCATCGACACCACGTCGCTCGAAGCTGTTCAGGTGCTGAAAAACCGGCAAGCAGACTTGTGCGTTAATTTCTCCGTATACGGCCACGATCTCGTCTCGGTTCCCGGCGTCCGGCGGATCGATCAGACCCCGGCCCGGAATTTTGCGGTCTTCGACAAGAAGCACCCTCTTGCCCAGAGAGCCACCGTCCGCATCCGTGACCTGGTCGACTTCCCGATCGCCACGCTGCCGTCGGGAAACACCGCTCGGATGAGGATCGAACAGGCTGTCCGAGCTCAGGGACAGGTGTTCTCCCCGACGGTCGAAGCCACCTGCCCCATTCTCATGATGAGAGCCATCGCCGGAACGACGATGGTCGCGATGATGGCGGAGCGCACGATCCCGAACAACCTCACTGAGGCAGGGTGCGCCGCCGTAGAACTTGATGACCCGGGTCTCGACGACCGCAGCATCCAGATCCTTGCCGCCGATCCGCAGCGGGAGTCAGACGGTCTCGACCTGATGATCGATTCCCTGCGCAGGAGCCTGGCGGCGAGGTAGTCCACCCCCATCTGCGGTCCACATCATGGATCCGACTTCTGGCCTTGCCCTGCAACAGCCGATAATCGAAGCATGGGCAATGAAGCGCAGACACACGATCTCGACCGGATGAAGATGCGCGGGCGGATCATGCGCCGTTCCGCATCATTCAACGTCGCTCACGCCGTCGACGACCTGGGACCGGGCACTGGAGCCCAGAGCATCCAGCGCGCCCTGTCCCTGCTGGGGCTCGTCGGCATCATCAGCAGCGAGAACCCCAACGGCGCGCCTCTCAGCGAGATCGTGGCCATCAGCGGTCGCCCCAAGGCCAGCGTGCATCGCATGCTCAACGCCCTCATCGCCATGGGATACGTCGAACGATGCGAGGACGGCGGCTACCGTCTCGGCGTGCAGTCCCAGATCATGGGACAGCTGGCCCAGAAGTCCGCCGACCCCGCGATTGAAGAATCCGAGTCGAGCCTGCTCAGGCTCGCCGAGCTCACTCAGGATACTGCCTTCCTCACGATGCGCACCGGCAGCTACTCGATCTGTGCCCGCCGCGAGGACGGCTTCGGCCCGATCTTCAACAACGCCCTGGCCGTGGGCGATCGCCACCCCTTGGGCATCGGCGCAGGAAGTCTTGCCATCATGACCCAATTCTCCGACGCCGAAGTGGACGCCTCCTTCGAGGCCAACTCAAGAATATTTGCCGACCGCTACCCCGAAGTCTCTGTTCCCAGGCTCAAGGAGATCATCCGCCGGGGCCGTCACGACGGGTTCGTCCACAACCCAGGGCTCTTCGCCCAGGGATCGTGGGCGATCGGCGTGCCGGTCAGGGTCAAGGGCAGAAAGCCGCGCGCGGCCCTGTCGATCGCCAGTATCGAGGAGCGCATGACCGGGGCTCGTGTATTCGAACTCGCCGAGCTTCTCCAACACGAAGCTCGCCAGATAGCCGTGGCCGTGAGCAGCGTGGAGGACCAGACATGACCGACGACACTGCGCAGGCACACGACACCACCACCGCACACGAGTCTCCCGGCTACCGCCTCGGCGAGCCCGGTGACGTCGTCATCCATGCAGGACCCCGGCAGAGTCCGAGAATCGTCTCGGTGCCGACCCGCCATAGCGAGCATCTCATCGATCTCGCCGCCGGCGAGGATCTCTTCGACTCCGTGACCGGCCTCCTGGAATCACTCGACGTCTCCGGGCTCATGGTGGAGTTCGCTGACGGTGAGTTCGGTCGTATCGACTACGTCTATCCGGCCTATGGCCCCGATGCCGAGCACCCAATGTCCTTCACCTCCGAGTTCCACCACGATGGGCCAGCGGAGTTGCGGCATGCCTCGGCGACGGTGGGTAAGAAGGACGGTGTTCCGTTCACCCATATCCACGCTTCCTGGTTGACCGGGGAGGGCCTGGTCAAGGGCGGTCATCTGCTGCCCGGCACACTCGTCGGGCCGAAAGGTATGCGCCTGCGTGTCTTTGCCCTCGCCGATGCGCAGCAGTTCAGCGAAGCCGATCCGGAGACCGGGTTCTTCGCGTTCGCACCGACGGCGACGGACTCCCCCACCTCGGAGTCGGTTCCCAGCAGCGCGGTCATCTCCCGTGTCCGTCCCGGGGAGCTCATCGATGACGCGATCGTGGCCATCTGCCGTGCCGCCGGCTTCGACACCGCCGAGGTGCGGGCCAGTCTCGGCAGCACCACCGGCACCGTGTTCACCGATAGTTCCGCCCCATGGCCGGCCGTGGAGTTCACTCACCTGACGGGTTCAGTCAGTGGCGCCCTGGGTGACAACTCGCAGGTGAGCCTCGAGGGCGAAGTCGTCGATGTCGCCGGCGAGGTTCACACAGGACAGTTGGCCCTCGGGGCGAACCCTGTGGCCGTGACCTTCGAGCTCCTCGTGCTGTCGAGGTGAAGGGCAAGCCTCACACATTCCGCAGGCACACTCGTTCTGCGGTCAGCTTCTGGGTGCGTCGATGACCTGCCCATAGACCCCGAAATGAGGTTCACCAGCGTCGTTTCTGGGTCGGTAGGCGGCAAGGGACTTCAGCAACCGCGAGCCGCGCGCGCCGGTGACGGGATGCAGATCCATGACCGCGCAGCGTGGGATCGGCCCTCCGACCCGAATGCGAATCTCGCCGAAGGTCATCTCGCGGCCGTTCCACGTCTCCTCAATATAGGGGACGTCCGTCTCGACGAGCAGTGTCGCCCTGAATCGAGCTGCTTCGGCAAGGAGATCAGGATGCCCGAGTCTCTCGCCGAGATCGCGGATGGAGGCTGTGGTCACGATCGTGATCGGCTCCCCGAAGACGACGTCTCCGCGTGGAACATGAGCCAGACGCACAGGCTTTCCCAGCCACGAGGACAGCAGAGCATCATGTGGACACTGCATCAGTTCAGCTGCTACGGGTCTGCCCCAGTAATCGCAGGTCAGCACCTCACCCGAGGTCTTCGGTGCAGCGCAGACCGACCGACCGTCGGGCAGCGAGATCTCCAGCTGGGCACCGTGAAACGCCGCAGCGACCGCGACCAGCGCCGGGTTCTGCACGGTCCGCAGGACCCGCCGTGTGTCGGTGTCGACGAGGCAGTAGCGCCGGTCCCCCACGGGCCCGTGCTCGTCGAACGAGGCCTCGGTCTGCGGCTGGTGCCGCGTCCCCTTGATCGGGGTGAACCCGATGGAGCAGACGTCGAGAACCTCGTCCGGGAGCGAGGCCGCTGACGGCGGTGAAGCTGATGAGCTCACGACATCACGGCCCCGCCGTCGATGCGCAGGATCTGGCCGGTCGTGAAGGCCGCGCCATCGCTGGCGAGGTAGGCGACCGCCTCGGCGATCTCAGCGGGTGTGCCCATGCGGTCCAGGGCCTGGTTCGAGGTGTCGTAGTCCTGTCCTGCGGTGAGTGCGGATTCCACGGGGCCCGGAGCCACCGAGTTGCAGCGGATTCCCTGCCGCCCGTACTCCTTGGCCACCCACTTCGTCAGCGCGATGATCCCGCCCTTGCTCGCCGCATACGCCGGCCCCGAACGCGCCCCGGCCTCACCAGCGGAGACCGCACCGCCGTTGATGCCCGAGATCGAGGAGATGTTGATGATCGACCCCATACCGGCGTTGATCATGTGCGGGTGGACGGCGGCCTTGATGAAGTTGAACGTCCCGCCGAGGTTGGTGTCCAGGTCACGCTGCCACTGTTCGGCCGTGATCTCGTCGATCCCGATGCGTGCCGCCGTCCCCGCATTGTTGACGAGGATGTCGATTCCACCGGACGACTCGGCGAAGGATCCGACGGCCGTGGTGACCGCCTCGGCGTCGCGGACATCGAGTTCGTACCCGGTGAAGGTCTGTTCGGGAAACTGCTTCGACAGACTCTCGGCAGCCGCTTCGGCACCCTTGAGATCGACGATCCCGATCGAGGCTCCCCGTCTGGCCAGTGAGGTCGCGATGGCCAGGCCGATGCCCTGGGCGGCACCTGTGACCAGGGCCGATTTGTTCGTCAGCAGATAGGGTTCCATGGTTCTCCTTGAAGATTCGAGAGACAGTTCGGGCGTTGTCGTGGATCGAGGATCTAGCCGACGCCGAGGAGGTCGGGCAGCCAGTTAGAAATCGCCGGGATGTAGGTGATGAGCAGCAGGGCGATGATCGCTGCGATGAGGAACGGCATGATGCCGCGCACCAATTCCTCGATCCTGATCTTGCCGATGCCGGCACCGACGTAGAGGTTGAGTCCCACGGGTGGTGTGAACAGGCCGATCGCGAGGTTGACGGTCATGAACACACCGATCGTCGTCATGTCCACTCCGACCGCCAGCAGAATGGGCACGAGAATCGGGATGAACAGATAGAACGCGCTGATCGCATCGACGAAGGCACCGACGATGAGCAGGATGATCGTGATCACCGCGAGGATGAGGAACTTGTTGTCAGTGACCCCCAGCACGGCCGATGACACGGTCTCGGCGATGCCTTCGACCGTGATGACGTAGGAGAAGAGGCTGGCCACACCGACGATGAACATGATGACGGCTGTCGAGACTCCCGACTCCAGGAACACCTTCGGCAGGTCAGGCCACTTCAGCTCGCGGTAGACGAAGACACCGACCAACAGTGCGAACACGGATGCCACGGCGCCCGCCTCGGTGGGGGTGAAGATGCCGCCGTAGATGCCGCCGAGGATGATGACGGGAATGAGCAGACCCGGAATGGCCTTGACGAGGGCTGAGAGGAACTCGCCGAAGCTGCCCTCGGCAGGCGCGGCTGCGCCGGTTCCATTCCAGGAGCCGGTCGTCACACCGGTGCCCGCCGAGGTGGCCGAGCCGCTCGTCGACACGGGCGTTCCAGCCTTGCCGGCTTTCAACAGACGAGTCTTCGTCGAGCCGGCGCCACCGGCTCCTGCTGCCGCGGACGACGCTGTCGCCGACGATGCGGTCGAGTCCGACGACACGGCCGCCTCGGCGCCGGTGGTGGTTGCGGGCTCACTGCCTGCAGCCAGCAGCCCCTGACCCGACTTCACGGGCAGACCCGCGAGTTCACGGACACGGGGGACGAAGAGCGCGGCGATGAAGAACGCCACGGCCATGATCACGCCGGGCACGATGCCGGCGATGAACAGGCGGCTGATCGAGATCGACCCGAACTCGGAAGCGACGACGGCGAAGATGATGAACGCGATCGACGGTGGCACGACGATGCCCATCGAGCCCGAGGCCGCGACGAGGGAGACGGCGTGCTTCTTCTGGTACCCGTTGCGAATCAGCGCCGGGATGAGGATCGCGCCGATCGCGGCGACCGTGGCCGGTCCGGATCCGGAGATCGCGGAGAAGAAAAACGCGGAGATGATCGTGACCGCGGCCAGACCGTGGCTGAAGCGGCCGAAGACCAGGAACGCGAGGTCGACGAGGCGCTGGGAGATGCCGGTGTACTGCATGACGATGCCGGCGAGGACGAAGAACGGGATCGCCAGCAGCGTACCCGAACTCATCGACGGGAACATAACCGAGGGCACCACGTCGAGGACCTGAAGCCCGTCGGTGGTGATGAGGACGGTGACTGCGGAGAGACCGAGCGCGAACGCCACCGGGATGCCCAGGGCAAGGAACAGGAAGAAGCTTCCGAACAGCAGCAGCGTGATCATTTGCGGCCTCCCTGACGGTCGGTGGGGTGGGTCCTCAGCTCTGAATCGTCGATGATGGGTGCGGCTTCGTGCGCCATGCGCTCAGCGACCGCCTCGGCGGAGGTGTCCTCATGCAGCGACACCCGGGCTGCCTGCAGCGTGCGGACGATTCCCAGGAGGCCGGCCAGCGGGATGGACAGCGTGAACAGCCATTGCGGGATGCCCAGGGACGGGGTCGCACGACCGCGAACCATCTGGTGGATCATCATCTCGCTGCCCCAGAAGAGGAGGACGGCGAGGAAGACGATCATCAGAGCCGCGCCGATGATGATGAGAGTCCTGCGCGTCGTCGCCTTCGCATTCTCCACAAGGTAGGTGAACCCCAGGTGCGCGCCGAGGCGGATGCCGACGACCGCTCCCATCATCGTGAGCACGACGAGGAGGTTGATCGTGATCTCCTCGCTGAAGGCCAGCGAGGCTTGGAAGGTATAGCGGGAGACGACGTTGACGAAGGTGACGAGGACGATCATCATGAACGAGGCGATCACGACCCAGTCTTCGAACCATTTGACGATTTTCATCTCAGAGTCCTTCCGGAATGAACGCTTCGGACATGTCCTGGCCCCAGATCTTGCGGTACTGGGCGTACAGCGGTTCCAGGGTGGTGCGGAACTCGTCCTTCTCGGACTCGGTGAGTTCGTTGACCTCCATGCCGCTGTCCTTGAGCTCCTTGATCAGCTTCTCCTCGCCATCGCGATTCTTCTTGATCTGGAACTCGTTGGTCTCCTTGGCCAGGCGGCTCACGAGTTCCTGATCCTCGGCATCGAGGGAATCGAAGAGGTCCTCGTTGACGCCGAAGACCAACGGGTCATAGGAGTAGTTCCACAGGGTCAGGTAAGGCTGGACCTCCTGCAGATTCGAGGAGTAGATGACGTCGATCGGGTTCTCCTGTCCGTCGATCGCGCCCTGCTGCAGTGCGGTGAACACCTCGCCGAAGGGCATCGTCGTCGGATTGGAGCCCAGTGACCGGTACAGGTCGGTGTAGAGGCCGAATCCGGGGATGCGGAACTTGAGTCCGTGCAGGTCCTCCGGGGTGTGGATCGGGCGGTGGGTGTTCGTGAGCTGACGCATCCCCGATTCGCCGAAGCCCAGGAGGTGGACGCCGTGTTCGGACAGGTAGTCGGCGTAGACCTCTCCGCCCTTGCCCGTCAGTGCTTTCTGGCCATCTTCGACGCTGTCGAAGATGAAGGGAGCGGTGACGGTGCCGAAGCGCGGGTCGACGGCCGAGTAGATGATCGGCGAGTTGTAGGAGAAGTCCTTCGCCCCGTCCATGAGCTGTTCGACGCCTGCGGTGGCCTCACCTGCCGAGAGCCGTTCGCTGCCGAAGACCTTGAGCGTAATGCGCCCATCGGTCTCCTCTTCGAGGTCCTTCGCGAACTTCTCAGCCGCGATGTACCAGGTGCTCGTCGAGCCGGTCGTGACCGTCATCTTCCACCGGTACTTCTGCTTCCCGTCGTCGGTCGTGCCGAAGTTCGTTCCGCATCCGCTGACGAGCAGGACGAGCGTGACCAGCACGGCGAACCACGTCAGCACGGTCCTCTTCGTCGGTGTTGTCGGCACCTTTGCCTCCATCATTGAGTTGTTCCTGTCTGTCTTCATCGCCGCGACTGCTTCGTCACGGCTGGTTCTGTCGGTCTGTTCAGGCCCGCAATCTGATCAGGTCTTCGGGGTCAGCTCTTCGGGGTTCCGGCGAAGTGGACGAGTCCGCCGTCGACCGGGATGAGTGTGGAGTTGATATAGCTCGAGTCGTCTGAGGCGAGGAACACAGCGAGCTTCGCAATGTCGCCTGGTTGGCCCATCTTCCCCGTCGGCGACAGAGCATGTCTGGCTGCGAGCATGTCCTCGACCGAGTCGTAGTGGCCGCTGATCGAGTTGTGGATGAGTGGTGTCTCGATGAGCCCCGGTGCGATGGAGTTCGCGCGTATTCCCTCGGATGCGTACTGGGCGCCGACGACCTTCGTGAGTTCGATGAGTCCCGCCTTCGATGCGGCATAGGCGGGGTAGTCGTAGCCCATGTAGCGCATTCCACCCACCGAGGAGACCGTGATGATCGATCCGCCTCCGGCCCTGCGCATGTACGGCAGCGCCTGCTTCATCGCCGCGAATGCTCCCGTGAGGTTGATGTCGAGGGCCTTCGCGAAGGTGGAGGTTTCCAGTGTGTCGAGTCCGCCGTTGACGACGATGCCGACGTTGAAATGCAGCACCGTGGGCTCACCAAGCGTCGACGCGCAGTGGTCGAAGGCCGCCGACAGGGAGTCCTCGTCCCCGACGTCGGCGACGACTGTGGTCACAAGGGAGTCCAGGTCGCCACCCTCGCCGAGGCGATCCAGGGAACTGGCCCCGTCCCCTGGGGCGCGGGCCTCGTCACCTGGGGCGCGGGCCTCCCCGAGGGCCGCCCGTGCGTGGTCGAGTGCCGCCCGGTCGCGGTCGACGATGCATACTTTCGCGCCTGCTGCGAGGAATGCCTTCGCTGCCGCGAACCCATTGTTGACCTGCCCATCCGGGGCGCCGCAGCCGATGGCCATGACGATTTTTCCGTTGAGATCGCTCATCGTGCGCTTCCCCGCCCTGCCGAGTATTCGGCCTTGAGCTCCTTGCGTGCCAGCTTCCCATACGCCGTGACAGGCATCGCCTCGACGAAGTGGATCTCCTTGGGCACCTTGTACGGCGCGAGCGCTGACTTGCACAGGGCGCGCAGCCGTTCGCTCGGGTCCGTTCCCGCGCTCGGGTCCGTTCCCGCGCTCGGGTCGGCACCTGCCTCAGCGTCGGCACCTGCCTCAGCGCTCGAGCCGGCGCTGGCATTCGCCGCGCGACTCGACGCCGGTTCGATGATTGCGATGCCGATCTCTCCCCACTGCGCATCGGGCACTCCCACGACAACGGCCTGGGCCACCTCGGCGTCGGTAAGAAGGAGTTCCTCGATTTCTCGCGGGTAGACGTTCGACCCGCCGGAGATGTACATATCGGATTTGCGGCCGGTGAGGAACAGGAAGCCCGATTCGTCGAGGTAGCCGACGTCGCCGGTATGGAAGACGCCGTGGGCGAAGGACTCGGCGTTGGCATCGGCGCGTCCGAGGTAACCTGCGCAGACGGTGGGTCCGGCCACGCAGACCTCACCCTGATCACCGGCGGCCGACTCCCGGCCCGACTCGTCGAGGATGACGATGTCGACTCCGGTGCGGGCTCTGCCACAGGTGCCGATGCCGGCGGAGTCGACGGGGATCGTTCCGTGCTCTTCGGGGCGGAGAACAGTGATCGCACCGGTCACCTCGGCGAGGCCGAAGTACTGCACCAAGCAGGGACCGAGTCGTTGAAGGGCACGTGACTGGTCGGCTGCGAGCATCGGGGCACCCGCGTAGACGACACGTTTGAGGCTGTGATCGGCGGGCCCGCGATCCGCCGGGTAGCCTGCGACGATGCGGTTGAGAATGGTCGGGACCGTGAAGGCGTTGGTGATCTGGTAGCCGTCGATCGAGTCCCACAGAGTGCCCGGATCGGCCTTCCCACCAGGATGGATGACCGAAGGAGTCCCGCCGAAGACCTGCGCGAGCATATGGATGCCTGCCCCGTGCGAGAGCGGCGCGAGTACGAGTGAGGCCCCGTTCTCGTCCTCGACGGGGAAGAGATCGCAGCGATGGTTCGCCAGCACCGCGCCGAGGTGGCGGTGCGTGAATGTGGCTGCCTTGGGCTTGCCCGTGGATCCGGAGGTGAAGAAGTACCAACAGGGGTCATCCTCCTCGACCGCGAAGTCGCCGACCTCTGCGACACTCTCCGCAGCCGTGTTCGAGGGTGATCCATCTGGCAGCTCACCGATCCACAGCACGGCGCCGGTGAAGCCTGTCTGCTTCAGTGCCTCGACGAAGTCGACATGGGCGCGGTCGACGATGATCGCGGCCGGGATGACATCGGAGCTGATGCTCAGCAGCTCTTCGGTTGACAGTGCGGCATTGGGTGGGGCGATGACGGCTCCGGCTCGGATGATGCCCCAGAAGGATTGGATCACCTCGGCGTGGTTGGCCGAGACGAGGAGGACGCTGTCGCGCCTGCCCACTCCCCCGGCCTGGAGGGCCAGTGCAAGCGCCTCGGCGCGAGCGTCGAGTTCGCTCCAGGTCCAGCGCACTGAGTGGTCGTCGTCGATGACCGCGGTGTGGTCGGGGATCCGCCGAGCAGTCTGAGTGAGGAAGCGGGAGACGTTGACCCCTCGCCGAGGTGTGGGTGTGAAGTCCTTGGCCGGCGAGGTCTGGGAGATGGCGCGCATCAGCGTGCGCGCTCGAGGATCGAGGCGAAGTTGGATACGGCGGCTCCGCCCATGTTGAAGACTCCGGCCAGTTCTGGATCCTGAATCTGGATGCCTGGCGAGCGGCCCGTGAGCTGGGCGGCGGCGAGCGCGTGCATGGAGACGCCGGTGGCGCCGATCGGGTGGCCCTTGGCCTTGAGTCCGCCCGAGGGGTTGACCGGCAGGCGTCCGCCGACGGCTGTTGTGCCCTCGGCGAGGAGACGATGACCCTGGCCGGGTTCAGCGAGTCCGAAGGCCTCGTATTCGAGGAGCTCGGCGATGGTGAAGCAGTCGTGGGTCTCGAGCAGGTCGAGGTCGAAGATGCCGATTCCAGCGGCGTCGAGCGCCTGGGCCATGGCGCGGCGGGCTCCGGCCATCTCCAAGGGGTCGCGCTGGGACAGGGGAAGGACATCATTGGCATTGCCCATGCCGCGCCAAGTCACCGCTTGTGGGGCCGAGGCGGCGACATCTTCGGCGGCCATGACGAGTGCAACAGCCCCATCGGAGACCATCGAGCAGTCGGTGCGGCGCAGCGGTTCCGCGACGTAGGGGTTCTTCTCCGAGACCGTGTTGCAGAACTCGAAGCCGAGGTCCTTCTGCATATGGGCAAGCGGATTGCGGGCACCGTTGGCGTGGTTCTTCGCAGCGATCGTCGCCAGGGCCTGTGAGTGATCGCCGTAGCGTTCGAAGTACTGGCGGGCGATCTCTCCGAAGACACCGGCGAAGGACTTGAAGTGCTCCTCTTCTTCCCGGTAGCTGGCACTGAGCAGGACCTCGTTGACGTCATGACCAGATGCCTGGGTCATTCGTTCTGCCCCGATGACCAGGGCAGTCTTATGCCGGCCGGCGGCAATGGAATCATGGGCGGCGAAGACCGCAGTCGAGCCCGTGGCACAGGCATTCTCATGCCGGTGCGCTGGCGTGAGGGCCAGTTCGGGGAAGACGACCCCGGGAAGCGCTGCCTCGAATCCCTGCTTGGACAGACCGTTGTTGTAGACGCCGACATGGATGACGTCGATGTCGGCCGGTTCGAGTCCCGCATCGGCAATGGCCCCTCTGGCGACTTCGGCCATCATCTCGGGAAGAGGTGATTCGGAGCGGCCGAACTTTCCGTGGGACCAACCGATGATCGCAGGCTTGGGCATGGACACTCCTTCGGGTCCGCCACCGAGGTGGGGCAGTCGACAGTAACTCTTGCTGTCATACTTTCGTCAGTCCCAGTTATCGGTCAATACGAATCCACCATATGGAACAAGGAGTGCCTCGGCCGCAGTCGGCGGCACTACGTTGCTGGAGTTGTCCGGTCGCCGAAGCGGCTGCGTGGCCGCCGAAGCTGCGCGGTCCTCGGAGCTACGCGGATCCGCCGCGCATCGCCCGCGCAGTCTCTGCCGGGTCGTAGTCCACGGGCACACCGTCGACGAGGATGATGTCACTGGCGATGTGCCGTGACCGCAGCGGAGAGATCTCCTGATAGGCCGGAGAGTCCCACCATGCGCGGGCCTGGTCGAGGCTCGGAAATCCGATAATGACGACGTGCCCGGGCCATGTGCCTTCCCTGACCTCGTGCGGAGTGCCATGCACGAGGAAGCGGCCGCCGAAGGGCTGAAAGGTTCCGCCGATCCTCTCGATGTATTCGAGGACATCGGGATGAGGTTCGGCCTCCTGCAGATGGGCGATCGCGTAGGCGGTCATCAGGGGTGTCCTCCAGTCATCAGGCAGTCGGTCGAAAGCATCGTGCGGGTCCTCGGGAGCGTCTGGCAGGTGACCGGTCCACAGCCCAATTCGGCCCGAATCGCGTATTGCGACGTCTCGTTTCGTTCTCGCATGTCGTTCCTCTCCTCATTTCTCGTTCCTCATCTGTGTGGACTGCGACCGAGGTGGGTCCGCGCAGCGAGAATTCGACTGGCGGGAGACCAAGAACAGCAGGAGTGATCCGAGGACGAAGACAGCCGACGCCAGCGGCAAGGCCCCCGGACCGACTACGGACAGCGCGACTCCGCCGATCGCCGCACCGCCGGAGACTCCCAGGTAGGTGCTGGAAGTGTTGAGTGCCAGCGCATGCCCAGCCAGCGGGCCAGCCATCGAGGCCAGACGCGACTGGACGGCAGGCGAATTCCCCATCGCCATCCCTCCCCAGAAGGTCGTTGTGATGAGGATAAGCCACAGAGGCACGGGTCTGCTTATCCATATCACCGAGAATCCGAGCATCGAGGCGACGATGGCACCGACGCCGATGGCTAGGGTGCGGTCTGCTCCCCATCGGTCGACGGCCTCCCCTGCCAACCAGATACCGAGGATTCCCGCCACTCCAGCGAGGCCGAAGGCGAGCGCACGATCATCGACGTCTGCGCCGGCGACTGCACTCAGATAGGGAGCGAGATAGGTGAGCATCATCATCGATCCGGTCATCAGCGAACAATTCGCGATCAGGCTCAGGGAGATCCGTCCCTGCAGGAGGACGCGCAGCTGGTCCCGCACCCCGGTGAGCGTGTCTTCCGCGCGGGCCTGCGGCAACGTGATGAGGACGGCGAGCAGCACCACGATTCCGCAGACTCCCATGGTCAGGAATGTCGCGCGCCACCCGAAGACTCCACCGATCCACGTGCCCAGCGGCACTCCGACGGCGATCGATCCTGTCACTCCAAGCGAGATGACCGCGATGAAGCGCCCTGCCTTGTCAATCGGTGCCTGCCGCGCAGCGAAGGCAAAGATCGCCGGGGTCGCAATTGCGGTGGCCAAGGCGGCGACGATGCGCAGCAGCAACAGCGCACCAAATGAGCCCACGACCGCGGCGAGAAGATTCGCGGCGGTGAAGATCAGCAGCGCGATCGCGAACAGGAGGCGACGGGGAAGGCGTGACGTGACGACGGCCGCGAGAGGCGCGCCCACCGCGACCGTCACGGAGAACGCCGTGACGAGCTGGCCCGCCTGCCCCTCGGTGACGTCGAGGTCACGGGCGATTTCGGGGAGTATGCCGGCGATGACGTAGTCGTCGGTGTAGAGGACGAAGGCGGCGGCCAGCAGTACGAACAGCCATCTGGGCATCAGACCGGACTCACTTGATCTGGCGGAGATGGATTCTGCCCGCGCCGGGCAAGGACAGCAGAATCGGGGTTCGGACGCGACTGCAGATACCTGCGCATCACAGCCAGACCGTAGATGCTGCCTCCGGGGACAGCTGCAAGGGCGAGCACGACCACCAGCGGCTGAACGACTGCGTCTTGAGCGAGAAGGATCTGAGTCGGGCCCTGGAGGACGACGACACAGCATCCTGTCCACGTCACCAGCCAGGCCGTCCGCGGCCAGAGCGCCAGATGGCGGGAGATCAGTGGGATGACGAACGCGGACACGCCGAGCAGGGCTGTCACCACCAGCACGGTCCGCTGCGCCGGCAGGTCCATGCCCTGCGGTCCGAGACTTCCTGGGCCCATCACACCCCAGTAGGCCATGGCACCGGAGACGGGAAGCATCCCGACTGCGCCACAGGCCACCGCGAAAGCAGAAGGTGCGGACGGTGGAGCAGTCAGCAGGTGTCCCCAGCGATCGACCACATGCGCACCCACGGAGATGGCCATCGCCACGGCCAGGACGCAGAATCCGGCGTAGACAAATCCGAACACCCAGGGGGTCAATCCTTGATCGGCTGGCTGCGTATCCGCGCCGGTGAGTGACTGAATAACGACGCCGAGCGGTAGCCCCAGCAGAATCGGAGCCAGGAGCCCGGCAGCCCCGGCACCGAGGATGAAGATCACCGCCCCGGGAACTCGCCGAGCCCACCTGCAGGTCAGAGCCATGACAAGACCGACAGCGACGAGCACCATTGCGACGGTGACGGTGTTGCCGATGAGGTAGCGGGTCCCATGCATCTCTCCGGCGTCAGCCGCCGATGTCATGCCAACGGTCGAGCCTGATAACCACAGGACCTTAAAGAATAGGTACGGTACCGCAGCCGCGACTGCGGCCAACACCGCGAGTTGCTGCACGAGGCGGGGCAGTCGGGACAACTGTGTCGCCGGCATGAGGACTCCTATAGATATGCGTCTCTAGATGATGTCCTCCAGTCTGTGGCTCTGCTGCAGCCCGAACAATCCCCCAAAGGAGGGAATATGAATGCGTCCGGGCCACCTCGGCGAGGGTCACGGTCTACACGTCTCTCGGCCGCGGTCGCAGAGGTCCCCATTCTGCTCCCGCCTGCAAACGAGTGACCAGCACTCATTCTCATCGAAACAACGGCGCCCTGCCGAGACACACATGTCTGCACAGGTGTCTCGACAGGGCGCCGTTGGTTCGATGATGTCGGTGCGGGTTTGCTCAACCCTTCAGCCGGGTCATCTCCGGGTCGAAGATCGGCTCAGCGGTGACAGTCGCAGGCAGCCTGCGTCCCAAGTACTCGATCTCGACACCGTCTCCGACACCCAGCGTGTTCGGCAGCCAGGCGTAGGCGATGGTCGCTCCGATCGAGTATCCATAGGCCGCCGAGGTGACGTAGCCGTCGGCCTTGTCCGCACCGTTGCCGGCACCGTCGGCACTTGTCCCGGATCCAGCGCCCCCAGTCACATACACGGGTTCGCTGCCGAGCACGACGTCTTCGCGCCGGTCCAGAGTCAGGCACGTCAGCTTCTGAGTCGCAGCTGCGGCTCGGTCCGCCAACGCAGCTTTGCCGCGGAAGTCATCGGTCTTCGAAGCCTTGACCGCGAAGCCGAGTCCGGCCTGGACGGGCTCGTGCTCGCTGGTCATATCGGAGCCGAAGGAGCGGAATCCCTTCTCCAGGCGCATCGAATTGAAGGCTTCTCGACCTCCGGCGATGAGCCCGAATTCCCGACCGGCCTCCCACAGCACGTCCCAGAGCCGGTGTCCCAGATCCATCGAGGTGTAGAGTTCCCAGCCGAGCTCACCGACGTAGGACAGGCGCATCGCCGTGACGGGAATGCCGCCGATGGTGATCTGCTTGGTACGGAAGTATTTGAGCCCGTCGTTGCTGAGATCGTCGGTGCTGACCTGGCCGATGACCTCCCGGGCGAGCGGACCCCAGAGACCGATGCAGCAGGTTCCCTGAGTCGTCTCGCGCACGGTAGCCCACTTGCTCGGATCTGCCGCCGACTGTTCCCGTGCGGCGCGGGTGATGGTGGCGAAGTCGATATTCGAGTTCGCGCCCACCTGGTAGGTCTGCTCGTCGAGGATCGCGACGGTGATGTCGCTGGTGATGCCGCCCTCGTCATCAAGCAGAAGGGTGTAGCTGACAGCTCCCGGCTTGCGCAGCATCGACGAGGTGGTCAGCCCATGCAGCAGCTCACCAGCTCCTGGCCCCTTGACCTCGAAGCGCTTGAGAGCGGTCATGTCATACATGGCCACATTCGTCCGCGTCTTCCACGCTTCGACCGCCGCGATCGGCGAGTGGAACATGTCCGCCCACCCCTCACGCTCAGGAGCCTTCCATTCCTCAGGCAGTTCGTTGAGCAACGCAGCGTTGGCTTCGTACCAGTGCGGGCGCTCCCACCCGTTCGTCTCGAGGAAGAATGCCCCGAGCTCCTTCTGCCGGTCATTGAAGGGACTGAGCCGCACGTCCCGAGGCGAGACCCGTGGCTGCAGCGGGTGGATGACGTCGTAGATCTCGACGAAATTCTGCTGGGAAGTCTCGCTGACGTATTCGGGTGTCGTCAGTGCGTCTTCGAAGCGGTTGAGGTCAATGCCGGACAAGTCCGTGTTCGAACGCCCAAGTGAGATGAGTTCGGCAACGGCCTTCGCGATGCCGGCACCGTGGGTGACCCAGACCGCCTCGGCGACGAAGAATCCGTCGACTTCTCGGGACTGCCCCACGAGCGATCCGCCGTCGGGAGTGAAGGAGAAGATGCCGTTGAAACCGCGCTGGACCTGGGTCTGGCGCAGTTCGGGGAGCAGTTCCTTGGTAGCCTCCCATTCTCGGGCGAAGTCCTCGGGTGTGAACTCGAGGCTCGATGGCATGACCTCGTCGGTGATCTCATCGGGCGAATAGGTGCGCAGCGTATCGAGGTCGACTGGCATCGGCCGGTGAGCATAGGAGCCGATCCCGATCCGCTCACCCCATTCGCGGTAGTAGAGGTCCTTGTCCTGGTAGCGGAGAATGGGCGCCGAGGCTCCTGCCGGCTGCTCGTTCTTGCCGACGAGGCTGGGCACCTCGGTCGTCCAGGCGAACTGGTGCCCCAGCGGCAGCAGCGGGATCGTCGTGCCGACCATCTCACCGATCTTCGGCCCCCAGAATCCGGCACAGGAGACGACGATGTCCGCCGGGAACCTGTCGTCGCCGGCCAGCACTGCGGTGACCTTGCCACCGGACTGTTCGATACCGGTGACGGTGGTGCGGTCGCGGAACTCGACACCAGCGGCCCGAGCGCGGTCCATGACCAACTGGGTGCCACGGGCGGCGAGCGCCAGCCCATCACCCGGAGTCAGAAGCCCGCCGAGGACCTTGTCCGGATTGAGCATAGGGAACAACCGCAGGCATTCCTGCGCATCGACCACCTCGGCGTCGACACCCCAGGACCGATTCCAACCGGCACGACGGTGCAGGTCCTGGAGTCGGTCTTCCTGGGTGGCGATCTCAAGTCCGCCGACGGGCAGGAACGAACCGCGACCATCGGGGCCAGTCAGCGAGGTGAGCTTCTCAATCGTGTACTGCGCGAACTCGGTCATCGACTTCGACCCGTTCGAGGAGAACACCAGGCCGGGGGCATGCGAGGTCGAGCCACCAGGGATATTCAAGGGCCCCTGTTCGAGCACGAGGGTGTTGGTCCAGCCGAGCTGGGCGAGTTCGTCCGCGAGGTTGGCTCCGACGATGCCGGCTCCGATGATGACCACGCGAGGTGAAGATGGTGAGGAAATCGGCACTGTGTACTCCTTAGTTGGTGCGGTGGTGAAAGTTGATGGGGCAGCGGATGTCGTCGTTGTGCTCAGACATCCAAGGATTGGTATTTCGTCTCCGGCGCCCAGAACACCGAAGCGACGAATCCGACGGCTGGAAAGATCGCGGCTATGAGCAGAGTGCTCGAGACACCGAGATGCTCAAGAGTGAGCGGAAACAGGTAGGTGGCTCCGGCGGCTCCGATGCGGCTGAATGCGGCGGCGTAGCCGACTCCGGTGCTGCGGAACCTGGTCTCGAACATCTCCGGTGGATAGACGTACTGGACGCTGTTAGATGCCGTGATGATGAGAACGAATGCCCCGAAGACGATGAACGTCAGCATCGCGGGCTGGCCGGACCATCCGCCCAGGAAGACGAGCAGGATCACCATGATCGCGAAAGTCCAGATGACGAATGTCCGACGCGGCAGCCGCCAGAGCAGCCACAGCCCGAGACCGGCGCCGAGAAGCTGGAGCCCATTCATGAACAGATCGGTGGAGAATCCGTTGTTGAGGCCGAGCTCGTCGAGCACAGGCACGATGAACGTGAAGATGGCGAAGAGCGGCCCGACCTGGCAGAACCAGAACAGTCCCGCGTAGGTGACCGTGCGCCAATCGTTCTCACGGAAGAAGTCGCGCAGTCGCGTCCTGACAACCTCGGTCGGAGCCGAAGGCAGCACGTACTGTGGGCCGTAGTTCTCCGACACGATCTTCTGTGCCTCTGCCGTGCGACCTTGCGACTGCAGCCAGCGGGGAGACTCGGGAAGAGCCATCCGCAGGAGAAGCACGATGAGTGCCGGAATCGCACTGCTGGCCAGGAGCAGGCGCCAGGAATCCGGACTCCAGAGGTGCGCGACGACGAATGCGGCGATGAACCCGATGAACCAGAACGCAGCGATCGATCCCAGCAGCACGCTCCTGTGTCGGCGGGGAGTGAATTCTGCCAGCAATGACGTACCCACGGCGTACTCGACTCCGATGAGCAGGCCCAGCAGAAGACGCATGGCCACGAGATCCCAGGTGCCCACAACGAAGAGCTGGGCCAGGGAGACCACGAAGAAGCCGACCAGGTTCCAGAAGAAAACCCTCTTGCGGCCGTACCTGTCAGCGATGCGCCCGAAGAAGAGCCCGCTGATGAAGATGCCGATGAGAGCGCTGGCGGCGATGAGTCCCTGGCCGACTGTCGTCAGCCCCAGTTCGGCTGCCGCCGGTTCGACCGCACCCCCGATGACGCCGAGAATATATCCGTCGATGAAGATGCCGCCGAACGCCGCGATTGCGACGAGGATGACGAGTTTGTTCAGCGGCGCCTCGTCGACCGAGGTCCGTCCGACAACGACGGAACTTGATGTGGAATCGGCTGCGCCCGGAGCGACTGGCCCGATGCCCTTCTGCTGTGTCATGTGGTCTCCTTTGATCCACAGCCTGGCGAATGTACTCGACTTGTCGCTCAGGCGTCGATGACCAGGTCGCTCGTCGCCGTCGAGCAGCAGGGAAGGAACTTCCCGGCATCGATCTCTCTAGCGCGGATGCCGCCCTGGTGATTCATGTCGACCTCCCCGTCGAGTTTGACGACCTTGCACGAACCGCACATGCCTTCTTGGCAGTTCGCACCGATCTTCACACCGGCACGACGAGCTGCGTCGAGGACGAATTCCTTCGAATCCACGCGAACGTTGAGTCCAGTGCGCACAAAGGACATCAGGTGCTCGCCTTCGCCCACGGTAGCGAAGGTCGTCGGATCGACAACCGTGACTTCGTCACCTGCTGCGTCATCGTCCGTCGCCGAGGCGGTCGCCGGGGAGTTTCCGACTGCGGAGTCTGATCTGGTGTCCAGCACCGGCTCATCCCCCGCCTCGGCGGCCGTCCCAGGCTCGATCCCCGCCACGACTACTTCGGCCTCCGGCTCGACCGGAACTTCGGCCAAGGCGTCGACGGCCTCGAGCGTCGAACCTGTGGCCTCGACGGGCCCGTCGGCCGTATATTCGGGTTCGTACATCTCCAAGGCGGCGGGCTGCGCTTCGTAGTATTCCTCGGTGGCCGATGCGATCTCTTCGGCGATCTCGCCTGCGATCGCCACTTCCTCGGCGTATTCGGCACGGGTCTCCCGATCGCCCGAGAAGAACTCCATGAACACCGAGGTGTCGTCCACTCCGACCTCGCGCAAGCAGTCCGTCGCCGTGTTGAGATATCCCTCGGGACCACATGCGAACACCTGCCGCCCGTTGGCATCGGGGACTACCTCTTCGAGGAGCGCGGTCGAGAGACGGCCGGTCTTTCCGACCCAGACGCTTGCAGCGCCGGCCGAATCCTCGGCCTGCTCCCGATCGCCGAGGGTATATATGACCTCAATGCGAAAGTCGGCCTTCTGCAGGAAGTTGAGCTCCTCGGCGAAAGCGAAGCGATCTGGGGCAGAACCGTGATAGAGAAGGACGACATCGGCCTGACCCGGCAGCGAATGGATCGTACGCACCATCGACATCAGCGGAGTGATCCCCGCACCGGCTGCAAGCAGGAGGTAACGGGCTCGCCGATCGTAGTCAGCGAGGTGGAACGCTCCCACCGGGCCCAGCATCTCAAGCGTGGTGCCGACCCGAAGGGACTCGTGTGCCCACGTGGAGACAAGCCCCTTCGGGTCACGTTTGATCGTGATGGAGAACGTCCACGGTTCCGTCGGGGCACTCGAGATCGAGTAGCTCCTCGACACCGGCTCGGCATCCGGGCCATGCACGGGAAAGTCGATGTTGATGTACTGACCGGACCGGAATGCCAGTGGAGCACCGTCCATGCGCCGGAAGACGAAGACCATCATGTCGCCCGCCTCGGGGATGGTCTCCACGCACTCGGCGGAGAACTCCTGCGGATGCCAAGGTCCCAGAGCCGTGGCGGCACCGGCAGGCCCCGCCGTGCTGGAGAGGACCCGGTTCCATGGCATCTCGAGGCCCCGGGTCCGCTGCGCCAGCGGAGTCATGGGGTCGGCGACGCGCTTCATCCCACGTGCTCCCGCATCCGCTGGGTGTACCAGTTGATGAAGGCCTCGACCTGATATTCGCTCTTCATATACGGGCCCTGCTCGTAGAACGGACTCGTCGCTCCCTGCTGGCAGAGCTCGACGAAGTTCTTGTCCTGGAGGTTCGTCTGCTTCCACGTATGCGTCAATGTTTCGAGGTCGTAGTCGACGCCTTCTACCGCGTCGTCGGCGACGAGCCAGGTGGTGCGCACGAGTGTCTGATGCGCGTTGATCGGGAGCACGGTGAAGGTCACCACATGATCCCCGAGGAGGTGGAACCAGCTGTTGGGCTGCAGGTGCATCGAGCAGCGACCCAATCGAAAATCGGGAAGATCCCCGAGGAGCTTCTTCACCAGACGTCGGCCGTCGGCCGAGAACGACTCCCCCTGCCCGTCCAGGGATTCGCGTGAGATCCGAATTCCGGCGATGCGGGTGTCGAGTTCCTCGACGACTTCATAGGGCAGTCCGTAGCGACGGCACCGGTATTCCAGTGCAGCCTGTGCCTGCTGATTGCGGTCCCAGACGTCTTCCAGGTGAGGCGGGATCGTCTCATCGGTCAGTCCCCAGGTCGGAAACAGGGCGCAGGCAAGCTCCGGGTGGCCATCGCAGTGGTAGCACTCGCGGTTGTTCTCCATCACGAGCTTCCAGTTGGCCTCCTCCACGATGTTCTGCTGATAGGCCACCTTGGTCTTCGCAAGCTCGTGCGGTCCGACGTAGGGGGCGAAGATCGCCGCGGTGTCGTCGAAGTCGGTGGGGGGTTCCTCTGCCAAGCAGAGGAAGACGAGTCCCGCGACGATCTTCCCGTGCGCGCGCTTGAGCGAGTAGCAGGCCTTGTCGAATTCCATCTCACCCGGCGCCGAGGCGTGGATGAGCTGACCATCGGGCGAATACGTCCACGAGTGGTACCCGCAGACCAGATTGCCCGTGGTGCCTGCGGCCTCGGTGAGGACGCGGGCACCGCGGTGGCGACACACATTGTGCAGAACGTTGACTCCGCCGTCGTCGGTGCGCAGCACGAGAAGGGAATAGGGACCGAAGTCCAGGGTGACATAGTCCCCGGGCTCTGGAATCTCTGCGACGCTGCAGGCGAAGACCCAGTTCTGCCCGAAGATGGCCTGCATATCGAGATTGAAGAGATGGTCGTCGGTGTAGAAAGGAGCCTCGAGTGAGAAGCCTGTACGTCGCGTGTCGAGCAGTTGACGGATCTCGTCGAGTCTCTCTTCGCTGAAGCCGGCAGGGAAACCCTTCTTCGTCGGCGCCAGATTCACTGCGGTCAATTCCATCTCCCTTGATGTCTGCTGCTGGTGTATTGCGTCCCGTGACAACCCCGGCTCTCTGCCGAAGCACGTGAGTTGACCGGTGCTGTCACAGAAGACAATAGCCATCAAGACACTGCAGAAAAAGCGCGAGATTCTGACATATTCCGTGCGGAATCTCCGCATGATTCAGGGCACAATAGTGCCATGATCGATCCTCGCCTCATCACACTGCGCACGTTTGCCGCCTGCGGCACCGTTTCCGCCACTGCCGAACTCACCGGCTATTCCCCCTCGGCCGTGTCCGGGCAGCTGCGCGAGCTCCAGCACTCGCTGGGTATGACGCTGCTCGTCAAGGACGGACGCGGACTGCGGCTGACGGCGACAGGCCAGAATCTCGTGCGCCTCTCCGACAGGCTCATCGCCGAATGGGAGGACATCCGCGCTTCCTCCTTGACTGCCGGGGATCAGACGCCAACGCATTTCGGAATCGGAGGCTTCTCGACCGCCTCGGCGAATCTGCTCGCACCACTTGCGGCCCACCTGCAGAGGTCTCACCCCACATCCACGGTCCATGTGACCGAAGCAAGTCCCACGCGGTGCTTCGAACTCCTCGTGGCCGAACGCATCGACCTTGCCGTCGTCGTCTCCATGCAGGGCGATGTCCAGGTCGAAGACGATCCACGATTCGAGAAGGTCGACCTGCTCGACGATCCGCTCGACGTCATGGTGCCCTCCGACCACCCGGTCGCCGCACTCGAGTCTGTGACACTGGCCGATCTGGCCGCCGAAGATTGGATCACCGCTGCGCCCGGATCGCCCTATCACGCACTGTTCATCGCCGCGTTCACCGCGGCCGGTGTGACCCCGCGAATCTCCCACGAATCTGTCGAATGGGAAACGCAGGCAGCCCTCGTCGGGGTCGGGGTGGGCGTCAGTCTGCTGCCCAGGCTGGTCAGCCTCGCCGGGGAGGACAATGTCACCAGAGTCCGTCTGACCGGGCCGGGCAGACTCAGCCGGAAGATCGTCGCAGCAGTCCGCACCGGCAGCCGCAATTCGCCGTTGATCAAGGAGTCTCTGCGACACCTGCGGGCCACCTCCCAGCACATTCTTACGACCCGCCTCGGCGAATGAGGCTGCGCCTGTTGACACACCGGCCATCGAAAGGCGAGACTGCAGGCACGTCTGATGAAAGACTGATATTTCAGGAGGCCTTGCGGCCATCCTGAGGTTCGCCACTTCCACATTCTTTCGAATGGAGACTCAACGATGAGCAATAAGGCAATCAGCTACGCAGGTCCCGGCAAGGTCGAAGTCGTCGACACTGAGTATCCCGAGTTCGTCCTCAAGGACGGCCCCGGCGTCCATCCAGCCAACGTCGGCCGCAAGGTCGATCACGGCGTCATCCTCAAGACCGTGGCCACGAACATCTGCGGCTCCGACCAGCACATGGTCCGGGGCCGCACCACTGCACCTGAAGGGCTCGTTCTCGGCCACGAGATCACCGGCGAGGTGGTCGAAGTCGGTCGTGACGTCGAATTCGTCAAGGTCGGCGATCTCGTCTCCGTACCGTTCAACATCTCCTGCGGTCGCTGCCGGAACTGCATCGAGCGCCAGACCGGCATCTGCCTCAACGTCAACCCTGATCGTCCAGGCTCTGCCTACGGCTATGTCGATATGGGCGGATGGGTCGGAGGACAGGCCGAATACGTGCTCGTCCCCTACGCCGATTGGAACGTCCTGAAGTTCCCTGACAAGGACCAGGCAATGGAGAAGATCCTCGATCTGGCCATGCTCTCCGACATCTTCCCCACCGGCTTCCACGGTGCGGTCGGGGCCGGCGTCACCATCGGCTCGACGGTCTACGTCGCCGGTGCAGGTCCGGTCGGAATCGCAGCGGCCACCTCGGCGCAGCTCCTCGGTGCATCGGTCGTCATCGTCGGCGACCTCAACGAGGACCGTCTGGCACAGGCACGCGCCTTCGGATGCGAGACCGTCGATGTCTCCAAAGGCGACCCGAAGGATCAGATCGAGCAGATCCTCGGCACTCCCGAGGTCGACTGCGGCATCGATGCCGTGGGCTTCGAAGCCCGTGGACACGGCAAGGAAGCAGCCACCGAGGCTCCGGCCACCGTGCTCAACTCGCTCATGGACATCACCCGCGCCGGCGGCAGCCTGGGCATTCCCGGGCTCTACGTCACCGGCGACCCAGGGGCTGCCGATAAGGCGGCCCAAGAGGGATCGCTGTCGATGCGCTTCGGACTCGGCTTCGCGAAGTCCCATGTCTTCGTCACCGGCCAGTGCCCGGTCATGAAGTACAACCGCGGGCTGATGCACGCGATCCTCAATGACAAGGTGACGATCGCGAAGAACGTCAACGCCACCCCGATCGCCCTCGAGGATGCCCCGCAGGGCTACGCAGAGTTCGACTCAGGCGTGGCAAAGAAGTTCGTCCTCGACCCCCACGGGATGGTCAGGGCCTGAGTAATCTGAGGCGGCCTCGGGGCGTACGACTTCAGGCCACGAGGGAGCCACAACCTTCCACCCAGCAACCACCGCGTGCCGCCACGTCGAAAAACGGGTGCTGCGTCGA
>NZ_VLTK01000017.1 GCF_007558825.1 Brevibacterium aurantiacum | reverse complement strand
GGCCCACGATCCTCACCTGCCGGCAAGGGCTGCTCCAGGAGGTCTCTCGGCACGGACGAGACCGTCCGCACAGGCTCGAGGTCTGCCTCGTCTGACATCAGGTCCAGCAACCGGGCATTCCGTCGTGAAATCGGGCGTGAGAGTCCCCAAGGCCTGCAATCGCCTCCTGGAGCCCCTCAGGAGCCCCCACCGTGGACGAATCGGCAACCAGTGCGGGCTGGGATGTTCTAAGCGCGCCTGAGGGCTTCTGGGGGGGCTCACAGTGCCGGCTCTTCGCGTTCGGCGGGCGCCAGCCAGCCTCGGAGATACCCTGAAACAGTCCGGACCTCTAACAAGCTCCTAATCGAACACATGGCCTTCGCACCGAGATCACCGATGCCGGAGAGCTATTCGAACATGCAGTCGTTCGAACCACGAGCTCACCCCACCTCAGTCATCGGAGACAACACAGCTACGCCCTACCAAGAGGACTCGCCATGGGCACAATCGCCATCACCCCACAGACACATTTCGCATGGATATCAACGACCGCCGTCTCGTCGTCACCGGCTCCGATCGCAGTGAGGATCGAAGTCACACGAGGATCGGATTTCACTCCCGTGGCCGCCACGACCGTCTTCGTCAAGCCCAGCCGGAATGTGCCGGTCTCCGAAATCATCGCCAACCTCAACGACAACGAAGCGGCAGCTCTTCGACCCAGCGGATTCCTCGACGCTTACTTCTCCGACCAAGCACCATTGCCAGCAGAGACAGATGCTGCACTGGCCTCCTTCATCGACGACCTCGGCAACGTTGGGCCCATGTACTTGGCCGCGGCGAACGTCTCATCACTGAGGTCGGAGCTTGAATCCGACTTCCCGGAGCTTTTCTCACGTCTGCACTATCGCAGCATCGACGTTGACTCCATCGAAGCCTTCACCTCGATCTTCTTCAACAGCTCTCGCGTTCGTCTGGTTCAGAGCCCAAGGCTTCTGGATCCGAAGTCGGCCATCTCAGTCACTCGTCGCGCGGTGGCCGACTGCCGCATCATTTGGCAGCGCCCGGCTTACCCCGCCAATACAGACGAGAACGCCATCGTCTTGTTTACCGATGTGGAGACAACGGGACTGAGCCATCTGGATGAGACATTGCTCGAAGTCGGAATGATCGCCGCCCGCGGGTCAGGCATGGAAGAGATCGGCCGCTTCCAGACTCTCGTGCGACCTCAAGGACTCGACCCCGAGATAATTGTTGCCGGCTTCTCCGACTTCATTGCCGATATGCACTCCACATCAGGATTGACCACCGACTACCTGGCTGGCCCAGTTCCCACGACAGTCGAGGCAGATAAAGCAATGGCCGAGTTCATCACGTCCCTACCTGCCAAGCCGGACTACTTCGGCGTAGCCTCGATGACACTGGACAGGAACTTCCTGGCAGCCAACCTCGACTCCTACGAACTCATCCCAGCCATCAATCTCGATGCCACCTCGGTGACGACAATGGTCAGCACTCTCCTCGATCCGCCAGATGTCGCGATGGGCACCGTCCACCGCGCAATCGATGACGTGGAGTACAACATTCGCCAGTTCACCTCGATGGCCGAGGCTCTCAAAGCCCGGTCCACGACAGAACCTGCCGCAGGAAAGGTCTGACGAACGATGAGCAACCTCAACGATTTCATGACCGGCGTCGACCGACTGGCTTCATTCGGTTGGATCAAGCCAGGACTGAAGGCGAGTCTCGATGAGTCTCTGGCGAGACTTGCACCGAGCGACTTCGATGCTGCCTCAAAAGCCTGGATCCAAGAATCGGTAGCCCACCCCAATTCTCTCCAGCCGGTTCTGTGCGCCATCACAGCGATCAACGCCAGGGCTGCACAGCAGGCATGGGCTCAACGACCTCAATGAAAACTGAAGCGCAGACTCCTCGTGAGCCTCCGCTTCAGTGTTTTGCAATGTGAGAGGTGTCAACTGCCGAAGCTAGGTCCGATATTCGGTGAGGGTCCCCCAGGTGGCGGTGTGCTGAATTCCCGTGCGTTCTGATCGCGCTGGCTAGTGATGGCCCGCATGAGGGCTCCGAGTTGGACTGAGCCGTGCCTGCGTTTGAAGCTAGCCAACCAGGCTTGGGCTTTTGCCAACGAATAGTTCAGTCGTCCCATGATCAGCCTCAATGCCTGATCGTCACTGAGTTCGGTGGTGACGCTGACCATCACATGCCCCTTTCGGTTTTCCTCTAGACAATCATGGTCGTCAACAGGTTCTCCAGGCATCAATGCACTGACGTGGGGACCCATTCAATCTCCCCACGTCAGTGGCCAGTATGAGAAAAGCAATCTTCACCCTCGTCGCCGCGGCCATCGCCGCATTCTTCCTCTACGCGAACGTCGTCGACACTGACTCCACGAAGGCCGCCGATGAAGCCGCACCGGCCGGCCCTTCAGTCACTGTCGAACTCAATGACCTCATCGGATCGGACGGTACAGCCACCATCGGCACCGTTGACCGGAAGAAGGCCACCGCCCTTATCGCATCGCTGGAGACCAAGGAAGCCTCATCGATGGACGGCTACGATCGTGTCCCTCAGTACGGAACCTGGCTGACCGGTGATGATTCGTCAGATCCATCATTTTGTTGAGACACGCGAAACGACATCCTCAACCGAGACTTCGACGACGTCACCTATTCCCACGACGATGATTGCCAAGTAGCCACCGGCACACTTGATGACCCCTACACCGGTGAGACCATCGATTTCACCCGCGGCCCGTCGACCTCCTCAGAGGTTCAGATCGAACACATCGTCGCACTCGGCTACACCTATCGCATGGGCGCCAAAGATTGGTCCCAGGACAAGCGCGAAGCAATCGCGAATGATCCCGACAACCTCATCGCCGTCGACGGTCCGGCCAACCAGTCGAAGTCCGACCTCGGCCCCGAAGACTGGATGCCGACCGACTCAGGCAACCCCGCCTACGACTGCACATTCGTTGCTCGTTACGCATTCGTCGCCGACAAGTACGAACTACCTGTGACACCGGCAGATCACAAGGCCATGACGTCGACGATCGAGACCTGCGAGAACTGATCAGTCAAAGTTGCGTGGTGATACCAGCACGTGCCGCGCGGTTGTCAGTTTGAGTACGGCCGCGCGAAAAGCATGTCGCCTGTGCCTACTATCAGAAGATGACGCAGAAGCCTGTTTGCATTGTGGATGGATGCCACGAGCTAAGTTACGCCCGTGCGATGTGCCGGCCGCATTACAACAGGAACCGGCTCTACGGTGATCCGAACTACGTCAGACCGCCGACGCCTCAGGTTCTATGTTCTGTGACGAACTGTAGTTCTCTCGCCGTGTCACGCGGACTATGCGAAATGCACTACACACGATGGAAGCGACATCGCAGTGTAGAAGGCCTCGAGCCGAGGCCATGCGAGATATGTGGCGAGATGTTCGATCCCCCTGGTGTGCGATCATTCGTGTGTGGGAAGGCGGAGTGCGCGCGACTACGAAAACTGAGGAATAACCGGGTCGCGCTGCGGAACCGAAAGCCGAAGGTGCGCACGCTAGAGTGCGAGGCTTGCGGTCAAGAGTTCACGACTCAATCGCGGACACGGAAGTATTGCAGTAGCTCATGCCCTGCCAGAACAAAATCCAATTGGACCCGACTGCGCCATGCACTACACGACTCAAACTATCCCGAAGTCATAGAAGCCCTGCGAGAGCGAATCAAAGTAGACGTATCAGGTTGTTGGATTTGGCAAGGCCCGTACGAAACGACGGGATACCCACGCGTTGGCTTCAGCAAACCAGTCCATGAGGGAGGACCGAAGATCTATCTCGTTCACCGTCTAATGCTTGCAGCCAAGCTACGACGCGGAATCAAAAGCATGCACTCCCATCACACGTGTGCCAATCATGGTTGTGTCAATCCAGAGCATCTGGAATTGGCGACAGCTGCTCAGAATGTGGGAGAGATGATGGGGCGAATGTCTTATGAAGCACGCATTCGAGAGCTAGAGAGGGCACTTGCGGGCTACGACCCAACCCATCCGCTTCTTAGTTGAAGATCGCCCGAGAGAACACGTATCTCGTCCACTCCTCGACCGACGGCTAGGACTCTCTACTCCCCACGCTCCACCTCTGCACTTGATAACAAATTGAGAACTTAACTAGATTCCATGCCAGTTACTACAACTGTCAGGCATAAGCTCCGAGCATGCCCATGAAAACCCTCGCCGCACTTGCTGCCGCCGCTATCGCCCTCACTGGCTGCGCCAGCAATAGTTCGCCACAAGCCAGCAGCCCCTCCACTTCTGCCGAGCAAACCAAACCAGCCCAGGCAAAAGCAGCCCCACTGAGCCAAGCGGAATGGGTCGAACTCTGCGGGCCGGATGGAACGGCACCAGACGACCCTCAATGCACAGCCGATAAAAGCACGGGTGACGAGGAGCCAATGGACGATTCCGATTTCATGGAGAAGCAGGGCGAGTGGTTTGTATTCACAACCACAGATGACGAGAACATACTCGAGAAGTGGGACGTTCGTATCGACACCGTCGAACTCACAGAGGTTCTCCCCAAGGCAAAGTCCAACGAAGACTGGGATGGTGGTGAGGAGATTCCTGAGTACGTAGACGCAACGCCCGCCGAGGGTAACGAATTCCTACACGTCGAGTACACCGTCAAGAACACGAATAAACAACCGCTGGATCTTCCCCTTGAACCGTCCGTGCAGTTCAGCGACGGTGAGGTGTTCGCTCCTCTGGGTGAAGATGCCAGTGACTACACGTGGAACCTCAACCAGGAGCATGACAGTCCGGCCGGTGATACTCAGAACCCTGGCACTGAAGCTCAGGGGGACTTCGTGATCGAGATTCCGCAAGGATCTGAGGTCGAAGCTCTAATCATCACCGACGCATTCATGGGATCCAGTGCCGAGTCGGTAATCGCTATTGATCCCACTTCGTAAATCATTTCCCCGCCCACCACACATCGTCCGGTTGCAACCACGCGCCGAGAGTCGAGCAGCGGCGGTCCTTGATCTCGACGAAGATCGCACCGTCGAAGCCCTGTCGGGTCGCCACGCCGTCGACGCCCTCCACGCCGTCACGCTCCCACTCAATACGGGCACGCACCGGCATGGGTGGACGATCCTGGTACGAGCCGCGGGCGCCGGCAGTGTTGCGGATCTCCTGCCAATACGCCAGGTCGCCGTGCCGTAGTCCTCGGTCAGAGTTCTATTATTCTTCGATTCGACACGCGATCAAAGTCGGCTACGGATAATTGGTAGAGCGACAAGTCGGTGCCGAAGAAGAGACTAGAGAAGGGAACAGGACAATGGGCGAGAAGGAACTCATCATGTACGTAGGTGGGCCACTGAATGAAACAGTGAAGGAGCTGACTCCCCGAGAAGACGAGGACAACTGCCGCGGCCAACTCGGCGGGTGGTATCGGGCGGCAGGGACTGGTGAGCACGGCGGCCAGTTCGCGAGAAGGCGCGAATGGATCACTGGCGAGCGGCCACCATGGACGCCAACTCCGGAGTCGGAGATCGACGGTATACGCGACTGACCACACGCACGGCAAAAGACCCCCACCGCTTTTATGGTGGGGGTCTTATCGTTAGAGCTTAGGATCATTCAATAGGGCCAGGTTCATTGCTCCCACCGAACGGTTGACTCTTGTATACGCTCGAGGTCAAAATTCCAATGAGGATGAAGGGCTGCACTCCAACGGCCGCAATCGCGGCAACTTCTCCTGATTTCGACAAGTTCAACCACCCGAGGCCAAAGAGGACGACAAATAGAATCATCACGCCAAAGCTGATACAGACCAACCACTTTACTAGAGTGAAGATCGACTTCTGTTGAGTGTTTTTCTGCGTCAAGCCGTCCGCAACCGCATCTGCCAAATCGGATGACCCTTGAGTGCGCTCCTTGTCTTCTCCAAGCTTGTCAACTTTAAAGCCTGAGAAGTCAGGCAATTCATCGGTCATTGCGGATTCTTTGCCAGACGCTGTATCCGCTTGTTCACGGCGTCTACGGACACGTCAAAACGCCCGGCCATCTGAGTAGGGGAATATCCCTCTTGCTTTAGTCGGTTCAACTCCTCTTCGGGCATTAGCAAAGCGCCGGCAAACTCATCGGCGAAAAACTCGTGGAGATCGTATTTCTGGCCACGCGCATCCTCAAACGAGTAGTCGCTGTCCTTGGCGATACTTTTGCGTTCGACTACATGCCCGAGCTCATGCGCCCACGTAAACCTATTGCGCCGCTCGACATGGCGCGAGTTGAGAACGATTCGAGCGGGCCGGCCCTCCGCCTTCGAGACGACTCCGGAGAGGTCGTTTCCTAGGTCAGCCGCGTACGCTTCGGCGTTCAATTCGTCGTTGAAAGGACGTAGACGCACCGGGTAGCGCCCGTCCCAACAAGTGTTGAGTAGATCTTGCGCCTCTCGTCTCGCCGCCTGATAGACAAGCTCGGCCATTGCCGCCCCCTCTCCTGTATGTACCTCTAAAAGCGCCTTGGAAGATGTAAGTATTCCACTCACCACTGACGCGGGCCTCTTAATCACCATACTTCACCTCGTCTTCGCGCATGCCGTGCCACGCTAGGTTGAGAAGTGAACGGCCCCGACCCCACCGTGAGGTGAGGCCGGGGCTCTGCTGCGACTGCGTGCGTTAGTCTGTTGCTATGCTCTCAACGCCGAGCCCAGTATGAGCGTCTGCGCTGTCGTGTGGTGTGACCGTGTCCCGGTGGCGCGTGGCCTGTGTATGCGCTGCTATGCACGGTACAAGCGTGGAATCGGTCCGAACGAGACAAGGCAGTACACGACGCGAGAGACCAAAGAACGACGGCGCTATGAGGTTACGGCACGGCGCGAGGCAGGCGAGTCCATAGCCGACATAGCCGCCTCAGTGGGTGTCAATGAGTCGACGTTGGGCAAGTGGTTCGGGGAATGGGGTGTGCGACCGGCAGTCGGTAAGCACGGTCGCTCGTTGGCGCCGAACCGGTGGAAACCGTGGGCACGTGAAGATGCGGTGGTCGCGTACACGCGCACGGATCTGCCGATCGCGGAGCGTGCTGCTATGCTCGGTCGGTCATACAGTGGCGTCGCTGGTTTCGTCCGCGACTACCGGCAACGATCGAGCGACCCATACGGGATCAAGTAAGCGCGAAAGGGCACCATTCGGACGAGCGAGGGATGGTCTCCAAGTAGGCAGCGGCGGTATGCCCCAATCCCGTCGCCCACCAGTATTGAAGGCTAAGGCTCATGGCTATTCCAGGCGATCGATTCAAGTTGGCTATTGCTCTGGCTGCCGCAACGGCGATGGTGGCTGGCATCACCACTATTGTCACCTTGGCACGCTCTCATAGAACAGACGGTGACCACGAATATCACCCGTGGGACCACACTGTTTCACCCTCTGACAGCGCCGAATAGTCTCGAAATAGTCTTGAGAACTCCACAGATGCCCTAGGTAGCCCATTCGAACTGTAAGGGCGAACCATGGAACTGACCCAGAACAGCCAAGACGAATGCACTCTGCGCAACGACGACGGTACGGTCGTTTACCACGTTGCGATCACAGGGGACGTGTTCAAGGACATCAATGTTCCTGAGCTTCAACCAGCCCAAGACGTCCAGTTCGAACTCGCCCCACCAGCCCACAACGGCGCTCGGACGAGTTGCGAGTCACGTGGGAGACACACCTCGGAGAGAAACAGGTACACACGCAGGCGGTTCACTAGTTAATGACGATCTGCCTGCTGTGCTCGCGGCTCTGACAAACTTTGTGACGGGCAGAATCTGGCCTAGAGTAACTCGAACTATTCGTTTATATCTGCGCCAGAGAGATTCGAGTTGTATACGCTCCTCAATAACACTGACGCTTCGAAGTTTGACTTGCATTTGGCTGGAAAACTCGTAGCTTCGCTGCACTACACATTCGACTCTTTCGAGAACGAATTTCACTTCTTCCACTGCGAATCGTTCGAATCTGACGACGCTGACAATCACTGCAGCGAGCTCGTAAAGCGGGCTATCGCTACAGCTCGGAAGAATTGGCTGAAAGTACACGTCACGTGCCCGATTGCGCTCAAACACATGGACTTGGGCGCTTAGAAAATGTCTGGAAACGACAAGGCCCCCACCGCGTTTTGCGGCGGGAGCCTAAACTTTGTCTACATCAGTGCCTCGGTTCGTAGCCGTCAAGCGGTGGGGCGTCGCCGAATTCGGCCACAAACTAGCTGCGCCTACGCCTCGAGTAGATGACCGCACACCAGATCAAAGTCGATCCGACTAGAGCTGCACAAAAGACCCACGAGACAAAAACCACCATCAATTGCAAAATCCACCCGTCTTCCGTACTGAGGTAAGTTACGGTCGCGGCGATGCTAAGCCCTACTGACAGAACGGAAAGAGCTACCAGGGCCCAGAACAGGATCTTCGCAATGATCGATTTCATAGTCAGTTATTCTTCCCCAGACCTTTGTAATGTCCCTTGCCGAATGTTCGCACGAAAGTCGAGTACATCGCAGCTTTTGAAAAGCAGTTAACCCTGCGGGACGATCATCGAGACCGGCACGCATTCCTACCGACTCGCCCACACACGACAGAACGCGCCTTGAGTAATCCTCGACGGGGCAGAACCGCCAGTGGTTCTGCCCCGTCCAGTGCTAAGGAAAAGCGTGCGTGCCTCGTCTAGTTGTCGATTTTGTCCCAGTCCGCGGGTTCATCGACGACTGGGAAGTTGCCATCCAGCCGAATGTCGCCAACGGTAATGACCTGAATATGACCAATCGCAAGCATTTTACGGGCGTTGGCCTGCTGGTACATCACGGACTCGATGGCTGCATCAGTCAACAGATCGAGAACTTCCCCCTCAGGGGATTCTCTGATCGTCGACATGTAAAAATAGCCATACACGGTATCGCCAGGCTCAACCCAATGCCCCTCCGAATCATTGATGAACCGTTCTTCCCAACTGACTTCGTACTCCGAGTGTTCGGCCTCGAACCGCTCACACTCTCGCTCGTCAGTCACAATCCCTATGAACGGATCGATCATCTCTTCCGAGTCGAACGGCGAAGGCTGTTTAGCGAAGAGTAAAAATACCTTCTGGTTACCCATAATCACCTCATCTGCATGTCAGCGGGCTCTAGTGCGGACCGCATTGCACTGAGAGTATCGGCGAAGTCACCCGCGCCCAAAGCGTCCGGCCCTGATACCGCAGTCGGTCGATCAATTCGGCTGCTGCGTCGACCAACGAGCAAACGACGAATGACCCCGGCCTCACCGAAGTGGGGCCGGGGCCAGCACGTCGGGAGTTCACTCATTGGTCAAACCGCTACGCCGGGCAATTTCTCTGGCGCATGGTCGCTCGTCATGTACGTCAGGGTGGAATAGATGGGTGGATCAGGGTTCGCGCCGAACCGGCGGAAGGTTCCGGTTGATTCGAATGCGGTCGGGTATACGAACTGTGCCGGCGGGTCGCCAACCGTCTGCGAATAGCGGGGAACTACAGACTTCGGTGAGCCTAAGAGACGTGGTTGCTGCACTTTAGCCCTATGACCTGAAAGAACGCCATCGTGCCAGATCAGCAGGGCTGCAGATCTCCACCATTACGATTCGCGATCGCCCTCACACGATCAGGTCGACGTATACCACGGCCTCACAACCTGCGGAATATCAGGCACTTACCGGGCGCCTTTCAATCCTTCGCGAGAAGATGGAAACCGACTACTCGACAATCCTCAGCCCTGCTAGGACACCGAACAAGGACGGTTATGAGGCCGGTGGCGAAATCGCGCGAGGAGATGGGCCGACCTTCGAGATCAGCGACATCGATTCCAGCGGAACGATTACGGCAGTCGGCAATACGATCAACTCCCCTGCGGGACCCCAGACGTTCAAACCTCACGAGGTGAGCCTGGACCGTTCGTGGGTCCAACGCTCAGCACGCCAACATTCGATCAATCACTTCGGCGTGCCGCAAGATGAGGGTTGAGACCAACTTGCGCTATCGCCGCACGTAGAGAGGGTATGAGCAATCTCAATCGCGTACAGGCAGGCATCCCCGAGGGTGGGCAATTCTCTGAGGCTGCGAAGCCACGTCCGGACTTACCGCCACTGGATGAGAACCTAGCCCAATCGTGGTCTCAGGAATACGTGCCCTCAGTCGATGCTGATGCTTCGATGGACTCGTTGGAGGACTCGATTGCCCAGATGAGCGATGAGCAGCGCCGTGAGCTCTTGGAGACTGAGGAACTGGCCCTGGATTCGACTGATCCTGAGGAGCTGACCGAACTAGCTTCTCATCCATCGCCTCTGGTCCGTGGCGCCGTCGCTGCCAATGAGTCGATGGATGAGCGGGCGCTGGTGACGATGCGCGATGACCCGGACCCGTTCGTGAGGGTCTCAGCGTTGGAGAACTCGAACATGAGCGACCACGCGGTCATCCAATACGCGAAGACTCGAGCCGGTGACGATGAGCTGCGAGCCTGTCTGACCGGGCGCGAGGACAACGCTGCTGTCGCGGCAGCGGTGGCTGCCAACCCCAGGACTCCCCCAGAGACGCTGTCGCAGTTGGCCTCGGTTCGAGACGACACTGTTCAGGCCGAGATCGCGGCCAACCCCTCTGCGAGACCTGAGGCGCTGAACTATCTCTCCGCCCACTCCAATCCGGCCATTCGAGCAGCTGTGGCAGCGAACCCGAATGTGCCCGCGAGAACGTTCGGCACGCTGGAACGCGAAGGAGACCCCAACGTTGCCGGAGTCATCGACGCCCAGCGCCGCAACCATAGCTCAGCCTTCTACGACGGGAGAGACGTCTACGAAGCCAAAGCCTGGAACAACGAGCAGAAGGCCTACCGCAAGCATGTGAAGAAGATGGCCAAGCGGGGCCTCGATGAGAAGGGTCAGCCTCTCCCTCAGTCAGGGCTGAGCAAGGGCCGGCGCCGTGGTGGAAGGCTGAGGCGTCGCGTTGTCTCCTACTGGGTGCTGCGTGGCTCCTATGACATTCTGCGAGGCAGTGTGAGAGCATCCATGCGAATGTTCAAATAGCAGGCACGAACCGCGACTGGCCTCGACTTCCGATGAACGTGAAAAGCACAGCCTCAATCGCTCAAGGAGATCATGGCACTCCTCGGAGCGTCGAGAAGTTCAGGAAGATGGTTCTGGATAGGAACAACACAAGAGTCGGCATGGACGCGGTCTTCGTCGCGACACACGTCGATACGGTCACGAGGACTCATGGACGGCGAAAGAAGAAGTCTCCGTTTGCCGCCTTGGTCCTCTCCGTGATCATCCTTGTTGTTTATCGATCATCGCATGAGGCCTGCGCAAAGCATTCTCATTGAAGGATGATTGGCGGCCACTGACGCAATTGCACGCGGTTTGCTCGCTATATTAGGCCTGAAACTACAGACCAGCCACTGTCGGAGGTCAGACGCTACTGCCATCCTCAACAGAACCTGCAATACAACTACCCAGGTGATGGCGATGGGAGACTGACTGGTCGAATCTGTGGGCCGGCATCAAAATGCCCACACCGAAATCAGATCAACCCCTCCTCGCGATGTTCATCGGAGGATTGAGGTTCAACGACGGGAGAACACGATAGGACATACTGGACAAACACGATTTCATTCAGATCATGCGATCGCAACTCGCTCAATCTGGCTTTGTGCGTAGGCCCAGCAACCGCGTTGTTCAAAAATACTCGCCACAAAGAGAGGCGCTATGCCGACACATCCTGTCAATCTCGCCGCGGTGCATCGATCCCGATCACTGCAGAATGCCGGCAAAATACGCACCGATGGTTTCCCGGTCTTCGAGGGGGAGGACTTCGGCGACATACTGATCAGGCCGCACAATGACCACAGCGCCAGTGTCACGATTGATGTCACGCCCTGTGAAGATGTCACCATCGCTGCTGACTCCTGAGAATGCTTTCTCCTGGTCGACCAGACCGTATCGTCCCGTGTGCGGGCGCAGTAGGACAGGCAGTTCCCCGGGCTCAATTTCGCGGTGGGGTCGCTGTGAAATACCCCGGACGTCAATAACGCCGTCCACATCCCAACCGCGTGGAGTATGGCGGACGATTGGTGACTCGGGGTTCTGGGCCAACCAGTCGCATAGAGCGAGGAAAGACCTCTCGCTGACGTCGGCGAACATGTAGAGCCGAAATCGCCCGTCAGCGCGGTGCACATGTCCAAGCTCCATCTTCAACGCATCAGCGATACGCATCACGGGGAAAGAATGAAATCGGGTGCCGACCTCGAAGCCTGTCGCGAGTGATTGGTTCGACCCGCTGCCTGTCAACCGAGAAGCCGGATACTGGACACCCAGTCCTGCCGTGTATCTTCCGGCCTGGACGAAATAGTCTTTCAGTTCGTCCGGATCGACTCCACTACCGTTCGGATCATCCGAATCTTTGGGTCCCGCTGCCATCATCGCCGACCATTCCCTGTCGAAGTCAATCAGCTGCTGGGCCACTGGTTGTCGCTCCTGCGAGTACGTCTCGAGCAGACTCGAATCCGAGAGACCTCTCAGCACGGTACTGAGCTTCCAGCCAAGATTCAGAGCATCCTGCATCGAAACGTTCATGCCCTGCCCGGCCTTCGCGCTATGTGTATGGCAGGCATCGCCCGCGATGAATACCCGGGGGTCAGATCCACGGCCGGCAACATCGTCAAAACCGTCGGTCAATCGTTGCCCGACCTCGTAGATCGACCACCAAACAGTTTCGCGCACAGCAATCGTGTAAGGGTGCAGTACGTGATTCGCAATCTCGACGATCTGATCAGCAGTGTGCTGTCGCACCTCCTGTCTGTTGGTCTCATCGATTGGTCCGAGATCAACATATAGCCGCACAAGGTATCCTCCTTCTCGCGGGATGAGGAGAATGCTCCCAGCTCCGGCCGATTGGATTGCGGATTTCAGTCGTATGTCCGGAAAATCTGTGTCCGCGAGGATATCCATGACGCCCCAGGCATGCCCGGCCGTATCCCCGCGCAATTGACGGCCGATCGCTTTACGCACTCCGCTACGCGCACCGTCGGTTCCTACGAGATACTTGGCACGCACAGTATGGTGTTCCCCCGATTCGACGTCGCGTACCTGGGCAATGACCGGATGAGCGGAACCATGGTCGACGGTGAGCGAGACGAACTCCAAGCCGTAGTCCGGTACCAGACGGGTTGGACTGCGCTCCATGAAATCGAGCAGGTAGTCATGGATGCGTGCCTGGTTGACGATGACGTGTGGAAATTCTGAAAGTCCATCTTCGACATCTTGGACGCGGCCTGTACGAATAATGTTTTGCGGGTGCTCGGCGCTCGGCCGCCAGAACGTCGTCTCATTGACCCAATAGGCTTCGTCGGTCAACCTCCGCGCGAGGCCGAATGCCTCAAAGGTCTCGACAGTTCTACAGGCGATGCCGTCGGCCTGTCCAAGTTCCATCCGGCCGGAGCGCCGCTCAACTATGCGAGTGTTGATATCAGAGAACTGCGAGAGATGAGCCGCAAGCAGGTTTCCCGCGGGACCGCTGCCGACGATCAACACGTCGACCTCATCTCGCTCATTACCGTCGGCCGAACTAACTGTGGTTGCCCGACGGACCGTTGGGTCCCCCGGATAGAATCCGTCTCGGTAAAATTGCATGTGAATTCCTCTCACTTCTCATCGAAGTTATGTCCTGATTCTGCGGCCCCACCTGCCGTCGCAAGCGAGTATGCACATGTACTACACGGCGACGAGGCGAGCCGACAGGTGCCGAAGTAGCGGTCTCACGCTGGTTCACTTTGGCTCGGAAGTTGGCGAACAAGATAGTCCCAGGCTTGGACCATAGCCGCCTGACTATAGATGTTGTCACGTTTGGCCAGCGATTCCTCAGGTGCGGACCAACTGGGGTTGCCTTCATAACCTTGCGTCAGCAGTTGCTGTCTGCACGCACGATCAAGAATCACTGCAGCAACGGTGGCTGCCTGGAGATCCGGGCCCACCACAGCAACCCCGTGGTTCACGAGGAATAGGGCCTCCGCGCGACCGAGAGCTGCTGCGACAGATCTGCCGAGCTCGGCAGTCAGTATCAGATCGGCCGTCTCGGCAAATCGCGGCACTCCCAGTGGTGCGAAGTAGTTGGCCTCGTGGCTCACCGGACGAAGATCCACGCCGGCAGACGCCAGCGCTACCGAGTGTCTACTGTGTACGTGTACAACGCCACCCACTTCTGGACGGGCGGCCATTATCTCGGTATGGATGGGGTACTCGCTGTGCCTTTGACCGCCCCCTGCAAGCACCTCACCGTCCGGAGAGACAAGATGCACACGTTCCGGAGTGATCTCCTCTAGTCCCCAGGAAGCTTGTTTGAGCCAGACGCCGCGCCCCTCTGGGTCTCTCACGGAGACATGGCCCCAGATGAGATCACCACTGCCAGAATCCGCCATGACGCGGCTGGAGAGCGCGGCAACCTCGCGCAATTCAGGATAGTCGGTCATTGGTCGTGTACCTTTCAGCTTGTGTTGGTTCCGCGGAATTATCGCAGTCCGCTTCAGAGAATGTTGATGACTTTTTCCTCGGTGTAGCTCAGCAGTTCTTCGAGGCACTCCTCCTTGCCTCCGACTCCTGAGCCTTTCACTCCTCCGTATGGCACGTTTGAAAAATGCGTGCTCGATCCATTCACCCAGACGAACCCGGCTTCGAAGGTGCGGGCGACGCGAATCGCCCGTTGCAGGTCTCTGGTCCACACGCTCGCCGTCAACCCGTAATCAACACCGTTGGCGATGGCGACGGCTTCGGCTTCGTCGTCGAAGGGGATGACTGAGAGCACAGGTCCGAATACCTCTTCCTGCCCGATGGTCGAGTCGGGAGTGACGCCGGTCAGCACCGTAGGTTCGATGAAGAGGCCGTGCCCGAACCGAGCGCCTTCAGGTCTGCCGCCTCCGGTTACGACGGTCGCGCCCTCTGCGATCGCCTGCTCAATGTAATTGAGTGATTTCTCGTATTGAGCACGATCAATCATGGTCCCCTGTTGAGACACCTCGCTCAGCGGGTCATCGAGCCGCCTCTCTTCAACGAGTTCGACAACTCGCTTCACCAAGTCGTCATGGATGTCCTTGTGCACAAGCAGTCGAGAAGTCGATCCGCATGACTGGCCCGACCACGTGAAGTTCATCCCATTGACTGCGCCGATCGCGGCTTGCTCGACATCGGAGTCGGGAAAGACCACCATGGCATTCTTGCCTCCGAGTTCGAGAGTGACATGCTTGACAGCACTTTCGGCCGCTGTGCGCTGAATCAACCGGCCGGTGGGCTCGGAGCCGATGAATCCGATGCGTCGGATCGCGGGATGGCGAACGATGCGGTCGGGGACTTCAGAATTGCTGCCGACCACGACATTGACCACTCCAGGCGGGAACACTTCGGCTGCGAGCTCGGCGAGGGCGAGCGGAGAGAGGGGGGCGGTCTGCGGTGGTTTCGCGACGATTGTATTGCCTGCGACGAGGGGCGCGGCAATGCGGCAGAAGAACATTAGCGGGTGGTTGTAGGGCCAGATCTTTGCGACCACCCCGACTGGCTCCCGCACCGTGAGATGCAGCGCGTTGGATGCGGGTATGGTTTGACCTTTCATTTCGAGAGCAAGGCCCGCATACATCCGCATCTGGTCAAGCGCGACTTTCACATCATGGCGGGCGTTGACGATCGGTGAACCGGCATCCACAGCATCAAGCAAAGCCAACTCGTCACCGTGATGCTCCACAAGGTCAGCGAAATCCAGGACGTAGCGAGCCCGCTCCATCGCAGTCTTCTGTCGCCAAGCTTCCCTGGCACTATCTGCGCCGGTCACCGCAGCATCAACGTCTTCCGGGGTCGCGCTGGGAACTCGTGCAATGGGTTGCAGAGAAAATGGGTCGATAGTCTCAAACGTCTGTCCGTTGCTCGCCGCCCGTAATGTGCCGTCGATGAGCATGTGCCAGTCGCGGCTGAGCAGTCTCCTAACCTGGTCGGCATGTTCACGGCCTTCGAGCGCTGCTTGCAGAACTGCTCCGTTCATTCTTCCTCCTCGTGTGACTGACTCCGATGAGTGCTCGTGTCGGGTGTATTGCCTTTCGCGAGGGTCACGAAGCTCTCGCCGAACTCTCGCTGGCCAAGCGCAGCAATTCGCGAAGCTCTACGTCGGTCGATTCCCGGGCATTGTTCTGCCTGAACACATGTCCGCGGCTTGCTTCGATCATCGATTCGACCGCTGCCGACCCCAGGTCGAGCCGCGAATCGAACCCAATCAGGTCATAGAGCTCCGGGAGCCTCGCGACTATCTCCCGACCCTCGACCGACAGGACTTCGCGATTGAACTGGGCGATCTGGGGCAACAGAATGCCGTTCTGCAGACCATGGGGCAAGTCCACTGTAGGCGAGGACGACAGGGCGTGTACGAGAGCGAGTCCGCTATTGCCACACGCGATGTTCGCCAGACTCGCTGCCTCCAGCAGCCTCTGGAGCACCTCGTCATTTTCTCCTCGCACGTTGGCCCCGTTCGCCTGGCCACTCACAGCGAGCGGAAGTGCCCCAATGATCTCTGAAGCGGCGCGCAGGGCGCATGCATCAGTGAACAAACTGCGACCTCGAGACCAGAGTGATTCGAGCGCATGTGTCAGTGCATCAAGGGCAGCGAAGACTAAGGGTGCCCTCGGCAGACCTCTGAGCACAGTGGCATCAAGGATGGCTGCCACAGGTTCGTATCCATCCCCTCTGATGACAATCTCGCGAATCTGGCCCAACTCGTGCAGCACGAGAGCGTTGGAGACTTCGCTGCCACTTCCAGCCGTTGTCGGCACAGCCACTGTCGGAGCTGGCGGATGCTCGGCCTTGTCGTACCCTGCAAGATTGGCGATGCTGACGTCATTCGTCATGAGCAGGGCAACGGCCTTTGCAGCGCTCAGTCCGCTGCCGCCGCCAACGGCGATTACCGCCTGGGCCCGGAATGCACGGGCATTTGCGGCAGCAGATTCAGCGTGATCCGGTGCGGGATTGACATCGATGAGCGCCTTTCCAACAACTAGGTCGCGCACTCCTGCCTGGTCGAGGATCGCCTCGAGCATGCCAAGTCGGTCAAGACCGCTGTCTGCGACGACCATGACGCGGGAAACGTTGAGAGAGCGAAGAATCTGTGCCGCGTCATTCAGCGCTCCCAGTCGTGAGTAGATGCGTGTGGTGGAGGAGAATGTGGGTTTCATCGCAGTTCCACCGGGATCAGATCCGGTGCCCCGATGCGCGAGACTGCAGACCACAGCAGTCGCCCACTCAGCGGACAGAGATACTCACGCAGCTCCAGATTCTCATGCAGTGCGATGTAGGGTCCGTGCTCTTGCGCAGAGACAACTCGGCGAATCGTACCTTCGACCCAACTATTTGGGGCACCGAGGTACGCGCCTGCACGGGTGTAGACCCCGCTATCGGTCTGGAACACGTCAGGGGTGAGCCATTGTGCGTCGCGTGGCACAGTCACATCGTCGGTGTGCTCGGCGCCTACTACACGGTCTGCACGAAGTTGGTTCCTCCGAGCCTCCGTCGCGCTGGCGTCGATGCTGCCGTCGATAAGGACGACGCCGTAGTTATTGTGTGCGCCGTCAGTACTCACGTATCCGTTGCCGACATCTGCTGCAACTCGCTGCGGTTCACGGTCCAGCGGATCTCCGAAGCCGCCACCACCTTGGAAACTGTAGGCGATGACGTCACCATGGCCAATGTCGAAGAACCCTGGTTTTGCACCGAAAGACACTGTGCGTCCGGGCCAGTGGTCAAGGTCTTCGATGCCGAAGATCCGACCAACGGGACTCTTTCCGTCCCCATGCAGCTTGGCGTTGCGATTGCAGGAGCCCTCCAAGCCTCCGAACAGTCCCACACTGTTCGGCACCTCAACTCCGTGGCCGACGATCATGCCGTGCAGACTGTCTGTGTCGTGCGGTGTGATTGCGAGCCCCATTGTTGCGCCGCCGCGTTGACGGCCCGGTCCGCCGGTATCGGCGATGATGCTTCGATAGAGGAACAGGATCGGCCCGGCAGCCTCGTGTGATTCAACATTGGTGATTGCCGGTCGTGGTACACAAAAGTCACCCGATCCGTTCAGCCCGTCGTGGTCGTTGTAAGCGCCGCCACCTCCCGCAGTCGAGTCGAGGAGGAAGTTGCCGTAAGGGCTGCCATCTCGGTTCGCTCCGTTGATGACGAATGCACTCATCGATCCCTTGGTGACTGCAGTCGCATCTGCCAAGGTATCCGACGACGTCGCCGCCAAACGTGAGAGTGCCTGCACGACGATGTTCGTCACCACCCAGGTCGTTGAGATTGTTGCCGCTGACACCGGCGCGGGGAAACTGGCGTTGCAAACGATGCTCTCCGGCGCTTCGATCTCGATCACTCTCAGCAGGCCCTCGTTCCAACGAAGCGTCGGTGCCAAGGTCGGCAGGATCGCGGCGAAGACGCCGGCGAGCATTCCAGCCCAGGTGCAGTTGATGAAACCAGGAGCCTGTTCGCTGGTGCCGGTAAAATCGAAGACCAATCGGTCCCCTGTCTTCCGGACCTCGACCCGCAGATCATAAAGCTTGTTGGTGTGGCCATCGTGCTCAATGTAGTCGAGGCCACGGTAGACACCGTCTGGAAGTAGACGCAGTTGATCTCGCAGTTGTTCCTCTGAATGCTTGATATCCAGGTGCATCACATTCTGCACTACGTCGAGAGAGTACCGATCGAAGAGTTCAATCAATCTCATCGAGGCGACATTGTTCGCAGCGACCATGGCCTTAAGGTCCAAGCCCACCGCCAGCGGCATGCGAGTCATTCCAAGCACCATGTTCCAGATATCGTCGCGGATTCCACCGCTCTCGACTATTCGCACGCCGCTCATCAGCACGGCTTCCTGCTGCACGAGCGTGGCACCGATGCCCCAAGAGCCGAAGTTAAGGCCGCCCATATCAATCTGGTGTGCACAGCAACCGACCCAGGCCACGCGGTCGCCGTGATAGAAGACGGGAGCGACGATAGATACGTCCTGTTGATGCAGTGCTCCCTTGTAGGGGTTGTTCAGGATGAACATGTCGCCCTCATTAATGCCAGGATTGTCGGAGCAATCGGCGACGATATTCCGCACGACGTTCGCCATCGATCCCGAGTGGAAGAGCACCTGCGGGCCCATTGTCACGATTTCTCCATCTGAAAGATAGGTTCCGACGTTGAAATCAGTGGCATCTGTGACAACAGGTGACCCCGACACGGCTTTGAGTGTGATCGCCTGCTCCTCGGTAATGGCGCTGAGTCGATTGCGGATCACCTCGAAGGTGATGGGATCGACGGCGGCTGACGTGTCGGTGCGTGGATTCGTTGTTGTACTCATTGTTTGTGACCTCCCTGTCACACGATGGGGGTGATGATGAGGTTGCCGATGGAATCCAGAGCAACCTGCTGTCCACTTGCCACGTATACGGTGGTTGTCGGATGCTCGATGACGGCGGGGCCAGGTACTGACTCACTACTGAGGCCGTCCCAGTCGAGAACGCTGGCATCGAACCAGGACTCTTCATTCACGTCATACACCTGTCGGCTGCTCGCCGTCGGGTCGCCGTGATGACGAGATATGGGGGCGAAGCTGGGCTTTGGAGTTCGGCCGATCGCAGAGACGCGCAGTGCAGTGATCTCTATTCCCGCCTCACGGAACCCGGCGCCACGGCCGTATGTGTCTTCGTATATGGCTTCAAACCGGGCTACCAGCCTCGAAACCGCCTCGGCGTCGATCAGATCCTCATCGGCCGGGACTATCAACTCATGAGTCTGCATGCGATATCTCATATCGACCGAACGGTCGATGTCGACCTGGTCAGGCTCGACACCTTCACGTTCGACCTGTTCTCTCGCGGTGACCTCGAGCTCATGGAGGCCTTCGAGCAGCTTGACCGGATCGAAATCGGACGAAGGGTCATGTGTGCCCGGGTTGGACTTATACGAAACCGAACGCTCGGCGCTGTGGTAAATGTCGGCGGCAAGGGCACCGTAGGCTGAATGTGCCATTGAAGTCGCCGGGACTAGGATGGTGCCCACACCGAGGTCGGCTCCGAATCCGGCACAATGCATCGGGCCGGCGCCACCGTAGGCGTAGATCACGAAGTCGCGAGGGTCGTGGCCGTGTCCGACAGTCAGCTCGCGCAAGGTGTCAGCCATTCGCGCATCGACGATCCTTTTGATGCCGGCGGCCGCCTCGACGATGGTGAGCCCAAGTGGCTCGGCAATCTGTGTCCTGATCGCTTCTTCGGCGCCTATCCTGTCAAGATTCATTCGCCCGCCAAGGAAGACTTCGGGGTCAATGACACCAAGTGCAACGTCGGCATCAGTGACAGTGACCTGGCGACCACCGCGTCGATAGCAGACGGGGCCCGGGAAAGCCCCGGCACTCTTCGGACCAACTCGCAGCTCTCCTCCGATGACCTCGGCGATTGAGCCGCCGCCCGCACCAATAGCGGTGATATCCACCATCGGCACCGATACTTGATACTGGGCAACCTCAGTCACCTGGGAGACAACCGGCCTGTCACCGACCACAAGACCAACGTCGAAACTGGTTCCACCCATGTCGGTGGTGATGATGTTCTCGTGACCGAGCTCTTTAGCGAGAAAATGCGACCCGAGCACGCCGCCGGTCGGGCCAGAGGCAAGCAGCAGCACCGCACGCTCCGCAGCATCACGTGCACTCATGACACCGCCGATGGAATTCAAAACACTGAACCTCCCAATCAGGCCAGCGTTGCGCAATTCGCTTTCCAATCGTTCGAGGTAACGCTCGACTGTGGGCCCGAGGTAGGCGTTGAGCACAGTCGTGGCGGTTCGCTCATACTCGCCGAGAATCGGATTCACCTCGTGTGACAGACTCACGTACACATCAGATCCGACCTCTTCCCGAATGATCTCGGCAATTCGTTCCTCGTGGTCCGGATTGCGAAAGGACCAGAGCAGGCTCACCGCATACGCCTCTGCACCTTCGCCGCCCAGACGTCTCACTTCAGTCCGAACCGCTTCTTCGTCGAGATTCAGCAGCACAGTGCCGGCTTGGTCGACGCGCTCAGGGACCTCGCCGATGAGTCGACGCGGCACCAACGGGTCTGGGTAGCTGCGCTCACTGAAGCGGCCAAGGAGTTCGTTCGGCATGCCCGCTGTGAAACCCATCAGACGCTGCACGAGGATCGTGTCGCCGAATCCTTGAGTGGTGAGCAGGCCAGTTGTACTTCCACGGCGCTCGATGAGCGCGTTCGTCGCCTGCGTGGTTCCGTGCCCGAAGCTGCGCACCTTGGCAAGCATCTCTGCCAGAGTCTCATGGCGGTGGTCAGCAATGAGTGTCAAGGCCGCAAGGACTCCCGCTTCGAGCGCATCGGGAGTCGTCGGAGCCTTATTTGTGACCACAGTACCGGCGCCGTCCATGACGACCACATCAGTGAAAGTGCCGCCCGTGTCGACGCCCACGTAGAGGTCGTCGCCTGCGGTGGGATCATTCATCAGAATCTCTCCTTCGAGTTCGCTTCGGCTGTGGAACGATGAAAGCTACTTTTCCAGTGCAGAACTAAATGAGCAATAATATTCTGTTATGAAGAAACCAGCCCTTCAGCAGAAGCCGCCGTACCCAATAGAATCCGTCGATAAGGCCCTTCGCCTGCTCCAGTTGCTCAGAGATGGAGGTGGTATCCGCCTCACCGCCGCCGCACAGGAGCTGCAGATCGCGCCATCGACCGCGCACCGGCTGATGGCAATGCTCATCTACCGTGGATTTGCTTTGCAGGATGACAGCCGCCGTTATGTAGCAGGGCCAGCCCTCGGTATGCAGGCCATTGGTGCACCGTGGTTGCACGATTTGCGCCGCAGGGCCCAGGAACCCATGGAAGTCCTGTCTTCCCAGCTCGATGAGACGGTCAATCTCGTGGTTAGAGTTGGGGTGAACATCCGTTTCCTGAACACTGTGGAGGCGTCTAGAACCCTCCGCATCGGAGATCGAAGTGGAACAGTCATACCGGCATTCGGTGCGTCGAGTGGAAAGGCATTGCTGGCGCTTGAACCAGAGGAACGCCTGGATATGCTTTACCGTGGGCACGCATCGCGGCTCGCTGGCACGGAACTGAGCGACCTGGAATTCGAGCATTTCAGCCGTGAGTTGGCCAATGTGCGCAGGCTTGGCTACGCGCTCAGTAGGGAAGAAACCGAGAGCGGTGTGGGAGCTATCGGCGTAGCAGTGCTCAACCCGCAGAACAAGCCTGTCGCGGGAATCTCGATTGCGACACCGATCGGACGCTTGGCTTCAATGCTGGAACCAAGACATCTGGGGTTGCTGTTCCACTGCCGCGATGAGATTGCCTCGTTGGTGGCAACACCGCACACTGATCCGATTTGACGTACGAACGGGTACCAAATTGAATAAAGAAATCGACCGCGAAGACAGCGCAGTGAGGGCACCCGGCATGAATCACCCCAACACACGCTCAGCTGTGCACGAGAGCGTCATACACAATCGGACCTGAGTATAGACTTCTATACATTGATAGCTTGGTCACAGCCTCGCAGCTTCCGCCGCACTTCGGCCGCAGATCGGTAGGGCGTTGTGGAACTGCAGGATTATTCGCCCTCGCTCCCAACTACACGAGCTAATCGCCCGGGTCAATGTGGTCCCCCAAATTCGTCTCCTCTGCCCTGATTTTCGGGCTCTTCGGAGTTGAGCGTGGGGTGAGGCGCCGATCACTCGCTCGGCAAGCCGGTGGCTCTGTACGGGAATGGACTGGCGAAATACCTCCAGGACGGTTCCAGCACGCAGGTGGCGTCGTCGATCTGGTCGTCGACCGCGTTCTTGTAGCCCTGGAACGGATCCAACGTAGCGATTTCGACCCCCGCACGGAACGAGCCGCCCCGGTCTTTGAGCCAGTCACGGTAGACCGTCCCGAAACGAGGTCCAGCAGCCGCGCGGTAGGGTGGGATCCGCGGGTCAAATCGACCATGCCGGTGAGCTCCTTCGGACCGCGATGGCGCAGATCGCGGTGATGCCACACGTGCTCGTCCACCCCCGGGACCTCCACGCCCTCGAATCCGGACGGACCATAGGCCGCTAGCGTCAGGAGCAGCACGACCTGAGACCACAGCGTGTTCCATACGGTGATGACTCTATCTANACTTCATCATTGAGTCGCAGACGCCCGTCGCCGATGAAGGTCAGGGCTAGCGCCGCAGTCAAGAGTTTACTCAGCGAATCCCAGACAAATAATGTCTCTTTCGTCATAGGTTGCATGGTGGAAAGGTCTTGTACGCCAACGGCTAAGAGGGAAGTGTCTCTTGCTCGATGATGTATTGCCACTGCACCAGTACTCCCCTAGCCACGTCTTTCTTGAGATGCCGCTCAACGGAGTCCTTGCCAGGATTGCTCAGATTCTCAGCTTCTGATTCGGTCATGTGTCCTCCTCTAAACAAGGAAAAGCTTGTGGAGTGAATGACTAATCCCAGGCAATTCTACGCGCCGTTGCGTTGCCACAACCGTGAAAGTTGACGGCAATTCTTCCAATTTATGCGCAACCACGACTGGCAGCGTTCTCTATAGCTGGTACGGGCGGCCAATCAAGTGTTCTCCTACCCTTGGCCGTCTGCCTCTCCCATCATCGCCCACCTAGTGTGCCCGGCACGCCGCATGAGGTGGGCGGTGGTGTATCTTCACGTTGCCGCACGTAGTGAGGGTATGAGCAATCTCAACCGCGTCCAGTCCGGTATCCCCGAAGGCGGCCAGTTCGCTGAGTCCACGAAGGCTCGACCCAGCATTGATGGGCTCGGCGGATTCTATGATTCCTTTACAGATGACCCACCCCAGCTCACGATCGATGACTTCGAGGAGCCCGAGCCACCAGCACGCCACATCGCCAGCGACTCGGAGTCAATGGCTGGCACCGTCTTGCCCGGCAAGCACCCCAATAATCCCAGTGCCATCGACTTACCCGGATTCGTCCATCCGCGCACCCGCAACGCTTTCTTCGACGCCCGGTGGGCCTCTGACAGCGGTGAAGACAGGCAGTCAGCGGCTCAGCAACTGAAGTCCCGGCTCCCGAGCCTTACTGACGAGGATCGCCAGGAGGTCCTGAATCGCTACCTGGAGGCCGGCGACAATGGCGAGCCAGCCGAGGACGAGGAGATCATTGCTCAGGCCGTTGAAGACAATGACACTGCAATGGGCATTCTCAATGTCTCTCGGCAACCTTTCATTCCGGGTGGAGTCAGGGTCTGCGACAACCGGTACGGGCATCAGTCTCCCGCGATGTATGGGAGCCGATACGAGCTGGGCATGTCGACGACTGAGGCGGCCAAGGCCATCCGGGCGGACATCAAAGATGCCAAGACGACTGGATACCTGCCCAACGACCTCACCTACAGTGTGCGTAAGTCCAGCGCATCGGCCATGAGCATTGAGGTCCAAGGTCTCACCAACGACCAGATCTATGCACCCGCCGACGACATGGAGCCGGCCTATCTTGGCAGGCGCCACCGCCCTGAAGCAGCCGAGCTGAAGGACCGCATCGACCGGATCTCCAACTCGTATCGAATGGACGAGTCAGACTCCATGACCGACTACTTCGAGACGAACTTCTACGCCTTCTCACGGATCGAAGACGAGGACGATGCCCGATTCCGGCGACGCGAAAAGGAGCGCCAAGCGGCGAATCGCCTGACCAAGACTGGCAGATAAGGCACAATGGAAATGTGCAGAATCGAATTGGCTCAGGAGTCCCCGATGGTGGTCAGTACGCCGAGACTGCCAAAACACGCCCTCACGTCAGTGGTTTCAGCCTGGACGGCGAAGAAGACTTCGGCCCTGATGATGGACCGACGCGTGATTTTCTCGACGCCGGACTTGCTGCTGGACGCCTGCCGATCGGTCCGTCATATTCGGTCTCACAGATCCTCACCCGCTCAGGCCAATCCGAGGTCGTGACGATCAGGAACATGCCTGCCCCGTTCGCCCCGACACCATCGCCGTCACTGGGCCGAGAGTATTCCCCTGAGACATCCGCCGCCGTTGAACACTGTAGCGCCCGGTCAAGCGTGAGAGTCATGACTGGTCCACGCGAGAGACTGCGCCGAGAGCTCATCACCGCCCGCCGATCCTGACTGAGCTATTTGCTTTCTGACCAGTGAGCGATCATGAGTTGATGAGCCTCGCTAGGCGTCAGTCCCGAAATCTGTTCTTCACTCATGTGTAGCTCTGCCCGTAGTCCCTGCTCAAGCCAGTCGGGCAAAGCAGTTGGCTTCGGCGGTTCTGGAGTCGCGTAGACGGATCCCTTGCGGCTTCCAAACGACTCCAAGATTTCAACCAGCGGCTTCGCGTTCGGATTACCGTGTCTCTTGAGCTTATCGGTCCTTGATTTCATCTCGGCGTAAATTTCGCTGTCCGACCTAGCACCAATAGCCCAAACCTCTGCGATCTCAAGAACCGGCCGATGGTCTTCATCAACAGAATGCCGCCAAATTATTCGCCAGTGCCGATTACCTACCGTCAGCTTTCGAAATGGGACTAAGTCTCCGAGCAGCGGCTGTCCCGCCTGAGGTGAGCGTTCGAGCAAAATCATCTTGGCGAATACATCGCGGACAATCTGGGGGTCCTTCTTCCAGAGCCGGTGCAGGTCGGTGATGGCATCTTCGGTCAGTCGGACTCGCGCATGTTGGTGGTTCACAATGGCGGATCAGAGCGTGTGGTGGCCGGCGTCGATTTCGGCTTCGAGGTCTGCGCGCTCAATGCCGAAATATTCCATGGCCTGATCAAGATCAGTTCGAGTTCCGCTGTCGGTAGCTATCCGAGCCATAACCAATGCTGCGGCATTCAACGATTCTCGATCTTCACGAAGACCAGCCAGCTCGTGAGTGGACACGACGGCAGCGACTGGCTCACCGTGCCGGGAAAGCGTAACTTCTTCCCCCGACTCCGCGGAGGAGACAAGGCCTGAAATACCGGTCTTGCTTGCTTCTGTTATCGTCAGATTCGTCATGCCCTCATTCTACACAGTTTTCTAGATAGGCGCGACGGGTCGGCGAGTCGAAGCCATTGTAGAGATGCCACGTACTTTGGACAGATCCACAAATACACTGTGTACCTGGATCCGGCCTCTGGTGCTTGACAAAGAGACGTGCAGAAATATTCGCCCCCACAATAGGACCGGCGCCCGTCCACTGTATTCATTACCGGCGCAACACGACCCGACAACATCGCGCTACGAAGTAGACGCCTCAGCCGTGGCGCAGGGAAGATGTACTCAAACTTGGATGGCCGAGATCCGTATTGTCAAAAATCCATGTCGCTTGTTCCCAAGGAGAGCATTCACGGAAGTAGATACGTTGACCGCCGACATAGCGGTGGTTCAACTCGGAGTCAGGATCGGGGTCGAAACTACCCGAAAACCGCAGATTGCCGCGAGGAACTGAAACAGCGAAGGGAACGTCGACCCAAACACTAGCATCCCAGCAGTCGCGCAACTGCGCCCGATGGAGAAAAATTCCCTCGACGAGGAGGATGCAATCGTCAGACAAGTCAAGGGGACATGGCTGCACAGGCACGTCAGCTTCGACGTCCCAAACTGCCGGAATTACCGATCGCCCAGCTCTCAAGGGCTCGACCACGAATCGCAGGAAGGCGGGGTAGTCATATGACGAGTGATAGAACGACTCGGGGCCAGTTCCTTTGGCGTACCGAGTTGCGCGCGGGTGGTGGAACCCGTCAATGCTCAGCCCCACCACCTCGCGATCACAACCTGCGGCGAGGTCAACAAGCTCATTCGTGAGCACACTTTTCCCAGCCCCATCAAGGCCGTCGATTGCGACGAGTGCACGTCTCCCAGGCGTGACATCGTTGATCAACCGCAGTAATTCGTTCAGGACGCCTCGGCGAGAGCTCATCATCCGGATAGTCTAGCGACGCTCCGCCGATTCTAATGATCCCGTGGCGGATGACTTGCGACGATCTGTACAAAGTAGGCGGCGTCTCTACAGTCACTTCCGCAAAATAGCTTATCTGACTCATTCTTCTGACTATTCGATCATCCAAAAGGACAAATGCTTCTGCCTCTCCTGAACGGCATTCTAAATAGCCACGGACATAGGCGTCCTCTGTATCGAGTATGACAACGAACCCCACCAATACCTCCACGAAGATCACCGTCGATGCCGGCGATCTGCTCAGTCTTATGACCACTTCCTACGCTGCCAACGATGCCGTAACCAACTGGCGTGCAACGAATGGGCCAGTCTTCCCCGTCATCAAAGCCCTGGCAGATTCACACAGGTCGTCGATGAACCTACTGGACTCACTGTCGGAGAGCATCGATGCCGGGCACCAAGACAACGCCCTTGCGGTACTGCGGGCCTCGAACTCTGATGAACCATCTGCTGACGTCGCCGGGGCCAGGCGGTGAGGCGGATGGTCCTCGAATCTCCGTTCGCTGGTGATACCACGACGAATTTGGCCTATGCCAGGGCGGCGATGCACGACTCGCTCATGCGCGGAGAGGCGCCGTTCGCCTCCCACATGCTCTATACCCAGCCAGGTGTCCTCGACGACTCCAACGAATACGAGCGCGGAGTGGGCATCGAGGCGAATCTCGAATGGATGGCCGGAGCTCAAGGTGTTGCCCTCTACATCGATCGTGGGATCACGCCGGGCATGAGTCTGGGCATCAAAGGCCGCCATTCGGGCAGGACTCGACGTCGAAGAACGCAGCCTTCCCGCTTGGTGCGACCACGTAGCCACAGACGGCCTTGATCCCAACCAACCAGTCCGAAAGGAACCCGTATCGTCATGAACTCCTCCAAGAACAAGGGCGACCGCGGCGAGCGTGAAGTCTTCGCTCTCTTCGAGGCCCGGCTTGCCGATCAACTCGTCCCCGGTGCGCAACGCGGGAAGAATGCTGGCCAACCCCATGATCGCGGTGACCTCTTCGTCCTCGACGGATTCGCCGTCCAGGTCAAGTACTTCAAGGCCCCCAACCTCGGTGGCGCTGTGAGGCAGGCCGCCTATGGAGCCGCCGAGCAGGCTGCCAATGGTTTCAAGGACTACGGCGTCGGGATGTCGATCATCGAAGGAGCTCGCAAAGACAGTGTGCGAGTCCTTGCTTCCTACACCCCTGACATGGCCTTGGTCATACCCGGTGTCGAGCCCGTCGCCGACTTCGGAACCATCTCGAAACTCAAGGCCTGGATTGCCGACGACGTCGGACCACACGGCTACCGAACCCACCCCCGCCGAAACCGGTGGGCAGCGCTGACCAGCGACCCGGTGACGATCGTGGGCACGTTCGAAGCCTTTGAGGCCTCGTATCGGGCCCTGACCGAGTCCCACACCCTGCCGATGACCACACACGCAAAAGGAGAAACCCTTGAATCTGTATAGCACCACCCGCCAAGACCTGCCGGCCGATGCCCCACGCAGGCAATTCCTTCTGCGTGCTGACGATTGGGCACTCCTCCCCCGTGACCCGGTGACGACATCAAAGCTCTACATGGCCTTCCACGAGGCCTCGGGCATCGATCACGAAGAGCTGATGACTTCGCCGATGTCGAAGCTGCCTCTGCCCTTCTTCCATCCCCACCTCATTTACCCCGGCGATGACTATGACATCCGCAAACGGTTCAGACACATCAACGCCTCGTTCATGTGGCACCCGATCATGTGGCTGCCGACGGAACTCACCAAACCCCGGTTCTCAGAAAATGACAACGGCTACGTCGATGCCATCGAAGACAGCGAATCGGCGATGGTGCGCATCTTCCTCGAACTCTCGGCAGCGGGCATATATGACACAACAACCGGTGGCTGGCTCGATGTGCTCGGACTCTACGGACTCGATTCAACCGATGAACGCACGCACTCACGAGTTGCTGCTTGGCTGGCAGGTGAGGCAGATCGAGTGCTCGACACCATCGACCTCAGCCCGTACTTCGCCTACCCCGAAGCCCAAGACTGGGCGCTGCTGACGACGACCGAGATCCGCGAACCGCTGCTGGGTGCTTCCTACTACCGGGTGGCCGAGGACTCACTAACGATCCTCGACGTGTTCTCAGACCCCGTTCGCTACAAAGACCCGGCCCACAACGGGGACTCGCTCACCCCGTTGCGCACTGAGGTGACGTCACTGCTGAAGATGGCCGAGGTGATGTATCGCAGTGTCGATGCCTCGGACTTCAACCTGCCAGAGGGCTACACCACGATGGTCGACGTGCTGAGCGAACATCGGGCGAAGGTCGAGAACTTCTCCGGCACCCACGACGGGTTCATCAACGAGATCATGCCAGACCTGACTGACCTGTTCACCGAGATCCGGACAGAGTACGTCGGGTTCCTTCGCGTCCTCCTCGACATCATCCACGCCTACGAAGACCTCGGCGATCCCAGCGATCCGGCCTGGGCGAAAGCGGATACACCCGAGGACAACGCCACTGACGATGCGGGAGAAGGTCGGGAGCTCGAGCGGTGATGGATCTCGACATCGATGCCCTCATCGACCGAGCCGGTAGCCTCATCGACGTCATTGGAACGGCGATCACCTGGTTGTCAGCACACACGATGGCAACGCTCCTGCTGGTGGCTGTTCTCGCCGTGATCATCTTTGCCCGAACCATCGCACGGCGAACGTCGACGACTGACCCCACCCGGCTCTTCACTTCCGACCAACGCCGGGAGGGAATGGTCCGGGCTGAGAACCGGTGCGAGATGCCGAAGTTCTTCGGCCTTACACGGTGCCGGCGCCGAGCCGAACACGGTGACCACTTCTTCCCCTGGTCACGCGGAGGGGCAACGACGATGGACAACTATGTCGCCGCCTGCGCCAAATGCAATCTCGCCAAATCCAACCATGTGCCCACCCGACTCACGACTTTCCTCATTGCCATGCGTCGGCGCCGCTACTTCCCCGACGGCATCCCGATCCGGCCGGGCCAGCGATATCAGGGGGTTTGAGCACTGCGATCCAAATTCGGCGCATAGACAAGGTTGAGGGGGAATTTTGACCAACGACGACAAGACGACGAATGGGCCGTCAACACCCGCGCCTGAGCCGACTTCAAGCGGCTCTGGCGATAGCGGTCGCCTGTTTGCGCCCACTGACTCCGAACGCGCGAAGCGAAAGCAGGCTGCTCTCGACGAAGAGGCTGCGAATCGGCAGGAATCAACCGGCCCAGGCGGTTCTACTCCCTCGACCCCAGCCCGTCCTGCCTACGATTCGCAGAAGACAACCGATGGCTTACGTAAAGCTGCCGGCGCCGCGGAATCCTCTCCTCTGCCGTCCAGCGGGGACAAGACTCGAAGCCTCAACGACTTAGCAGACAACATCGATCGGGCTCAGGCCACGGGCGGCAAACTCAATACGAAGGATCCAGACGCCACTGGCATCGACAAGGTCACCGACAGCATTGGTGAAGGGCTTGCCGCGGGCACCGGTGCCATCAGCGATCTCGCCTCCGCCGATGCTCAATCGGGAAAGGGCAAGATCCCCTCGACACCCGATGGGCTGAGTCCGAAGAAGCCCAACTCCTCGACCCCCGATACCAAACCATCAACGGGCTCGCCTGGACCCGATTCCTCCCCCGCTGACAAGTCGCCGGGTCGCTCAGGTGCCACCAATCCACTTGGCAAAGGCGAGAAGTCCGTCGATGCTCACGTCATCGGCACTGCCGATACCGCCATCGATCAGGCCCTAGACGACCCCGCAAAGGGTCTGGGCGGACCTGCTGGCCGCATGGCTTCAGCCACTGGGATGACGAAGTGGAACCCGAAGACATCGGCAGGCAAGGCAGCTAAGTCCGATATCTCCACGGTCGCCAAAGAAACTGCGCGCGGAGCCTACGACGGCGCCAAGACCGGTAATGGCGAGCTGACGACCATCGGCGTCAAAGCCAGCGTCGGCGCACTCAAAGGCGTTTTCAAGACCCGGACGTTCAAGAACACCCTCAAGGTCGGGATCTTCGGCCTCGCCGGTGCAGGAGCTCTGGCACTCATCGCCGGTTTCATGGCCCTGACCATGCTCACAACGTCACTGAAGTCGATCGGTGATTCAACCCTGGGCGAATTCGCCTTCGGCACATATGAGAACTACCAACGGGCCATCTCTGGTGACGCTGCTGGAGCCGGTGTCGAGCAGGTCAAAGACACAGGCGTCTTCGCCTACAAGGGCGGCAAATGGGTCAAAGGCAAGATCAAGGACAAGGTCGACGAGACATCGACAACTGTCACGGAGTCCATCCACGACCACGCCAGAAGTGTGGGCAACAAAGCCGTGCACATGTTCGACGGCAAGGGTCAGGACATTGAATTCTCGCTGGGAATGTCGATCATCGACAAGTACTGGGCCAAGCCAGAAACTGCTGATGTGCCCAGCGGTGATGATGACGACGACTCTGACGACAGCGATGATTCCGGGGACGAGGACCCCAAGACTGTCGAGCCTCAAAGCTTTGATCCCACAAATATTGCTGCAACGACTCTGAGTCAATCACCGACATCGGCTCCCCTTGCAGTCCCCGTCGCAGCCAAGAGCGATGATGAGATCACTGGAACGCTGAGTTACGACGTTGATCTGGAGAAGGTCGAATCCCTCGGCGCCGATAAAGACGATCTCGTCAATGATGCTGCCTTTGAAACATTCATGGCCGAAGTCGTCGCCAAAGAGATCAAGCAGAACACCAAGAAGCCGGGACTCATCGCTACCTTGTCCCACGGCGCACACCGCGATGGCAAGGGCAAAGGCTACATTCCTGACACCGCCCGCGATGAGAATGCTTCAATGGTCGATGTCTACACCAACGCGGTGAAGAAGCTGCCGCTGACTGGCATCGAGGACACTGCCGAGAGCCTGGTTAAGAATGCCCAGAACTGGTGGTTCGGCGTCGACTGCGAGCCTCCAGGAGGCGGGTCAGGCTCCGGCGATGGTGGATCATTTGATGGCAAGGGTGTGCCGAAGAAGGCAATCCCGTGGATCGAGAAGGCAGCCGCATCCTCGAAGGCAAAGATCCCTGCCGCATTCTTCGCCTACATCATGGACCGCGAAACCGACTTCCGTCCCGACATCTTCGCCAGCGACAGCAACGGCGGCACATGGGGTCTCTTCCAGATCAATGAGGCCATCTGGACGGAAATCTACGGAGGCGGATTCTCCACCGACAAGAACAACAACGGCACCTGGGACGTCAAAGAACCCCTCATCCACTCCGAATACGGGGCGAAGTATTTCGACAAGCGATTGGCCACAGTCCGCGGTATGCGCAAAGCCAATCCGGGCGCCGCTTACACGAAAGACCTCACAGAGCTCGAAGCGTTGATGATTGCTCACAATTCCGGTGAGGGCAATCTGCAGAAATACCCCGATCTGCCCGCAGTAACGATGAGCTATCTCTCTGAGTTCCGCAAGAAGTTCAAGGAATACGGCGGTGGCGAGCCCGGTGGGAAGTCCGACGGAGGCAACGCTGACACTGTCGCCGATGAGCCAGGAGATTCCGGTGATAACTCGGGCAGCGACGGCGGCGAGTCCTCGGGCAAGCTGGCCAAGCCTCAGGGCAAGCACCCCAAAACCTCTGACCGCAAGGCCCGCTGGGGCAAATTCCACGCAGGCACCGACTACGGAATGCCCATCGGCACCGACCTGCCGGCCATGTTCGATGGCACAGTGACCTTCTCCGGGTGGATGAACGGCTACGGCAACTACACGATCGTGAAGGGAACGTGGAAGGGCGAGACCCTTGGCTACGCCTACGCCCACCAGGACAAGCAAAACGTCAAAGTCGGTGACAAGGTTCAGGCTGGCGACATCATCGGAGTCTCCGGCAACACCGGCATCGGCACTGGCCCGCACCTGCATTTGGAGTTGCGCACCAGTGAGTTCACAGGCCCAGGTCGAGAGCACAATACTGCCGATGCTGACGAGTTCCTCAACTCCAACGGTGCCAAGGTCGGCGGGAACAAGCCCAAGCCCGACAATGGAGGCGCTGACAACGCTGCCTGCGAGACAGCGGGCAAAGAGCCTGGCGATAAGGCCACGAGCGGGGATCTCAGCAATGAGGAGTGCCCGCGAATTGAGAAGCAGATCGAAGGCGCCCAGCCCGGCATTATCCGTCTCGCACGAGCCATCTGTGGTGAGTTCGACGAAAAGGAACTGAAGTCCTTCGGCGGTGTGCGCAAATCATCGTGGATCGGCAACAAATCCGACCACTACACCGGCAACGCCCTTGACATCATGATCAACGACTCAGGCAAGAATGACTCCGAGCTCGGCGACCGAGTGGCGAAGTATCTGCAACAAAACGCCAAGGAGCTGAACATGAAGTACGTCATCTGGGATCAGAAGATCTGGTATCCGGGCAAGGCCCCTGATGACTGGAAACAGATGGAAGACCGCGGATCGCCAACACAGAATCATAAGGACCATGTTCACTTCTCACTCAAGCACTAAGCGCCTACCTCTGGCAGCCGCTGCCAGTCTCATCGGACTGACGTTGGCACTGGCCGGATGCCAGTCCGGCGATGACGACACACTCTCACGAGACCCCGGCACACCGGAACAGGCCACGCAGGCCCAACCTGGAAGCGAAGATCCCACTGGCGAGGCAGACGAGGAGGCACCGGTGTCGATTACGCCCGCCGTGGTCAAGAAGCTCAGCACAGATGAGACCAAGGCCGCCAAGCAGGCGATCGGCTGCCTCTACACCTTCAATGGGGCGAAGCAGCATTCGGTCTCCGATTCCGTGGCCAATTGCACGCAGCTCATGACTGGTGATCTCAAGGGCCAGTTCTCATCCATGGGCGCCGTCGTTCCCACGGTGCCTGAGAGCTTCGACTGGGACGAAGCCATCGGTCATGAGGGGCAAGTGACCGGCATCGAAGCAACCGCCGTCGGTGATGGTGGGGAGCTCGGTGAAGGCGCGGCGAAGAACCTCAAAATGCCAACCTTTGACCTGATTTTGGAAATCGAGGGCTCAGAGACGACCGAGGTTACGTTCATGCTCGACCTGGCCATCAGCCGCGGCAAGGACAAGCAACCGTGGCAAGTTGATCATTTTGACGCTTACGAGCGCACTGATAGGCAGGAAACACTATGACCTTCAAGACAAGCCTTATCGTCATCGGCATTCCAGCGGCTATCATCGCAATCATCGTTGCTGCCTTCCTCGTTTTCTCAGGCCCCGAGGCCGACGAAGAGGATGCCGGCCCGGCTCCCACTCCCATCTCTGAAGGCGATGTCGAAAAGGAGTCGACACCGGCACCCGAGGAGTCTCAGGATCCGGCCAGTGCTGAAGAAGACGCGGCTCAAGAGGTCGCCAAAGACTTCACTCGCGCCTACGTGAGCCTGTCATACGAAGACGATTCTCCGAATCCGTGGGTGGATGCCATCAAAGAGTTCTCGACTCCGAAGTTCTATGACTCCCGCACCAAAGGTGTCGATCCCGATGATGGTGGGACGATGGTCAGCGAAATGGAACGTCGCCATATGAGCGAGTTCCCGGAGTTCGATAACACTTACGTCCAGAAGGACGATGCGAAGACCTACCGGGTCTATGTCCAATATCAGCTGGTCAACGAGTCCGATGGCGGCCGCTTCCTCACAGGCGACTTCTCAGTCGTCACCGTGGTCAAGTCTGGTGACAAGTGGCTGGTCGACGGTGAGGGCACGAGCGAAGAGGCCCAGAAGGGCTTCTTTGATCAAGGCCATGATCACTGACCTTCTTGGCCCACAACATGTCATCGCGCCGCCGAACCGGCACCGGTCGCCCACCAGGCCCTCGCCCACGACAAAATGAGTACAGTGGACTCATTATGCAGTACAGAGCAATGGCACTAAGTTTCACCGCACTCGCATGTGTATCAACCCTCTTGTCTGGGTGCACCCCGGAACCGGAACCCAACGGGCCTCCCGTCAAAGGAGAAGAATCGAGTGAGGAGCGGACCTACTCGAAGTCCTCCAAAGACACGCCAGCGTCACGGACTCCTAATAATGCGTGCTCTCAGTCAGGCGACGGCCTGAGAGAGCCCGTCTGGACTGACAGCAGCAGCGTCAATGTCAACATCTCCCCAGTATTCGCCGGGTCTCCAAATATGGATGAGGTGTCGTATGACGACACTCGCTCGGACGGATGGGACAACTATTCGGACGAATTCGACCCGAACCGCCTTATCCTTGTTGCGCTGAAGAGTTCAAGCCTCCCATTGAAAGCCGACGACCTGACAAGCTTTGCATTCCAACCCATCCACCGAGATGGAGCACACACTGTTTGTGAGGACGCACTCGACACCACTGTGCGATTCATCGGCAATCGCGACGCCGGCAACAATCAGGAGGCGTCAGTGTGGGAGATTACGTCCGACGAAGAGTTCTATCGCGAACCTGATTTCGGAAAAGTGAGCCTCACCATCCGACAAGCCCGTATCGAAGGGATGCCCGACCGGTACGTAAAGCGTCAGCAGAAAGTCGAAAGCGGGGACCCTAGCACGCCAAAGAGAGCCCCCGCTTTCGATGACCTCAAGTTCTACTATCAGAACCGCTAGGCACGACTACCTAGACATACGAGTCCACAGTTTCCCGTTGGCAGGATTGCGGATGAGTTGGTCGGCGCCGACTGTTTCGCTTGTTCCGTCATCATCGTCGACCAGCATGACGTCGATCTCATTGAACTGGTCGATTGCCCAGTTGTCTGGCATTGGCTGTCCGAGATTTCCAGTCCATCCGTACGACAGGTTGCCGACGAAGCTCGCCGAGGCCAAGCCTTTGTCGTGAAGTTCGTTGCACACAGCTCTGGGACCATAAACACCTACCGGGTTACTGCCCAAAGCTGTTGATTCAGCATTGAGCTCCTCGAAGTACGGCACGATGAGATCCGCAATCGTGGATCCGAAAGCGTCGAAATCAACTGCATAGAAGGAAGATGGTCACGTCGCCCGGCATACCGAGTGCGTCAGCCCTAGTGTGAGCCAGTTGTGCGTCTGTGGTCCCTCTCCCCGGAATGAAATAGTCGGGGCCATTGGCTGAGGTTTGCCATATTGGGGCGATACCGAAGCCGATGATCATGCCGGTGTCGGGGTCCTCAACGGTCATCTCAAGAAGCTGGTCGATCTCCTCGAGAGTCATCTCCTTATCGAGCACCGGGTCCGGAGCGTTTTGCATATACCGGCCAACGAATGAGATGTGCATCGAACTCAGCACCGCATCGTCATTCGAGAACGTGTCGGTCTTGTCTTCCAACCGAGTCGCAAGATCGATTCCCATCACGTGCTCTCCAGGCTCGGCGATGATGTAGTCGAAGCCGCGCGACTGATTTCCGTGGCTAATGAAAAGAGCCGTGATCATGTCTTCCGTCGCCACTCCTTCCCCAATAACGTTGAGGCGCATGAAGCTCGCGAACTGATACAGGGTCCTCTCCAAATCGATCCAGTTTGGAGACTGCACATTCACGAAATCGAATCCGTTCAAGTAAAGGCCATAAGTCAAGACATCAGCCCAAACGCCTGAAGAATCGTCCTGCTCTGTCATGACAGACGGGATCTCAGCCTGAGTGTTGTCGCCCCAATACCCGTCTGGACTCTTGATGCCTGAAATGAGCTGTACGGCGCTGATCAATGCTCGCGTCATCTGTGGCGTGACAATACCGTCGGCTGGCGCGAGTCCGAGCTGCGGCTGATATCCGGGTCCGTTTAGGCGCCTCTGGATGGTCCGAATTTCGGTGTCCCCACCTGAGACGAGGACGTACGCGTCCTGACTGCACAGCCCCTTCCAGATTTCGTCGGTGATCACTGGGTTGCCGTAGTCGTTTTCAGTTGCGTGGTAATTTGCGTCATCGCACATCGTCCCCAGTGCTTCCACAGTGAGGTCGGAAAAGTGGCCGAACTCTCCCGTCCCAACAGCCGGAGCGTTGTAGCCTTTCACGCGCAGTGCTGACTGCGCGATTGAGATGAATGTCTGGTCTTCACTGGTCGGTGGCGTGAGGTCAGGCACGGCAGCCTTGAGGTCATTGCCGAAGACGCCATCAACGTCAGTGCCGGAGAATCCGAGCTCCAGTTGCAAGCCACGAATGATGCCTCGGATAGTCCCCCACCCAGCGATTCCATCCTCGTCGAGGCTCTCCCACTCTGAGTTGGAACCAAAAACGCTGTTCAACCAAGCTTGAATCTCTTGTACGTCGTCGCGCCCATCAGCCATGACGATCACGTTCCTCTCAATTTGAGCTTGTGACTAGACGGACCCCATGGCCTGAAATCTGGCGCGTGAAATTCGAATGTACAAGCCTGTGTCCGGTTTTAGATACCATTTCAGCGCCTTTGATTTAAGTCAAGACCTCGGATGAAGGACACCTCCGACAGCAGGCTCACCACCGTGTATAGCCACCCTGACCCCAGCATCAGGGCCAATTCTGACGCGAAGCTACCGGCGTCCTGTGACGGTTTGTCATTTTGCCGCACGTATACCGGGCATGAGCACTTTCACAACCAACCGCGTCCAGGCTGGTATCCCCGAAGGCGGCCAGTTCGCGCAATCGGCCCGGTCGCGTCCTGATGTCTCCGATCTCATTGTCGACACCGATGACGACGGTGATGCTGGCCAGCCCCTGACCAACGATCACCTCTCCCATGTTGAGAAGCCGGTCAACTACCTCTGGAGCCGCTACGGTGCCTCTTCGTCGAACCCGGACTACACGCGCGAGGAGATGATGCAGAACTCCTACGTCAAGGTCATGGAATCCATTGCTGATGGAAAGCGTGCGAAGAACCCGAAGGCGTATGTGACGAAGCTGGTGAAGAACTGTTTTGCCGAGGCTTTCCGCAACGGGTCTGACTACCGCACGATCAAGACCCGTTCGGAGATCGACGCCAGGTCAGCGGCAATGTCTCAGAACTTGGGCCGCAGTCTTCGCCCGTCAGAAGTCGATCGCATCACCGAAGAGGTCCGGGCCTCGAAAGACAAGCATGATCGCCCCAGCAAGGACCGCCTGGCTCGGTCGAAGATGACAGTCTCAGCCACTGACGACATCACCCTGGTCGCCGAGCTCAATTCCGCGAACGTGGACTCAGCCGAAGAGGCCTACTTCACCAGCGAGGCACCGGAGGTCGCAGGATCTGAGGCTTTGCTGAGCGAGGCTGAGGAACGAGGGATGCACAACGCCTACGGTCTGCGCCGTAAAGCCTCCACTGCAATTCTTGCCCACCACGGGGCGCCGGCAGTCGTTCCCAACTCGGTGAAGTCCCACCGCCGCAACGCTGCTCGTAAAGTTCTCGAGTCCCAGGGAATCCACGAGGCGATGCAGGACCACAACAACGGCTATTCCACTGATGGCACCCAGGCGCTCTTCACTCCCTGGTCAGGCCGCAACACCCTGTCAGTCGACCAGAAGGATGCGATCGTCGATGCTCTTTCAACCGGTGACGGCGAGTACGCCTGGGATTTGTGGACAGGCAGTGCAGCTGTCTCTGACACAGCCACGAACAACAAAGACGAAGGTGTGAAAGCCAAGCCGAAGGCGTCAACTCACGATGCGGGGGCCCAAGATTCTCAGCTCTCGTTCGCCTGGTTCTAGCCAGTATCGAGACTGCGACGAAAATCAGCGCATAGATAGATGTAGAGGCATCAAAGCCTGGTCCTCGTACGCGAAAGTTAGGAAAGAACAGTGACTCCCTCAGAACCCGTCATCATGGCAGCAGAACTCAACCTCCGCGGCAACTGGGACACCATCTGGTCAGCCATCTCCGGAGACTCTGATGTCACCAAGCTGCTTGGCATCTTCGGCACCATCATCGTCATCGCAGCCATTGTCGGCTTCATCTGGGCCAAGCGCCGCGGTGATGGCGGCGGTGGTGGCGGTGGAAACGCTCATCAGGGCCGGACGAAGTTCCTCATCGGCGCTCTCGTCGTCGGCACCCTCATGGCCGCACCGTCGGTGATCCTTCCCCTTGCTCTGGGTGTGGCTGACCTCGTCGGCAATGTCGGTATCCGCCTGTTCGAAAAGATCTTCTGACCGCAGGCAGGACCAGGCAAGCCCTTGCCCATGTGGGCAAGGGATGACGACGAGAAAAGGGACGGTGTCTGCGAATGGCTAGCACAGATGAGAAGAAGACGTGTGTCAGCGACCTCATGGTGTACGAGCGACGCCTCGAAACGGCGTCCAGCCTCATCAGTTCGCTGACCAGACCAAGACACCTTGAAGGAGGTGACTACGTTGCACATACGACAGAAGACCGACCCTGGGATGCCTCCTCAGTCCCAGGCTCTCGAATCTGTGCCAGCAGACAAGGACGGGGTATCTACGAAACGGGGCACAGAAGTTGAAACCATTTCAGCACCGGGTGTTCAACATGGTCGAGAGGAGACAGCCGTACCCACACCCAAAGACGTGGTCACGGTTGCGCAACAGCGAAACCCAAACGGGAATCGCAGTCACCGGGGTAACTCGGTACAACCACGTGTCTTCGTCCTCGATAAGAGGAAGAAGCCGCTGGATCCCACCTCACCAGCTCGCGCACGCGAGCTCTTAAAGAAGGGACGCGCCCGTGTCCACAAGATGATGCCCTTCACCATCCGCCTCATCGACAGAATAGTCGCCGACTCAGTCGTCCACGACCACACGATCGGCATCGACCCAGGCTCCCGCACCACGGGCATTGCTGTAGCGCGAGAGACCCGAACCGTAGATGAGGCGACGGGCGAAATCACGACTGATCGCCAAGCGGTCTCTCTCGTTGAACTTGTCCATCGTGGGCCACAGATCAAGAAGAAGCTCCAGCAGAGGGCAGGGTACCGGCGGGGGCGCAGGTCACGGAATCTCAGGTATCGCGCACCGCGGTTCAACAACCGTACGAAGCCAAAAGGATGGTTGCCACCATCGTTACAGCACCGTGTGGATTCGACGATGACGTGGGTCAACAGGTTCCAACATCTGGCACCTGTGTCGAAGGTGGCATATGAGGCTGTGCGATTCGATACTCAAAAGCTTCAGAATCCAGAGATCACGGGTGTCGAGTATCAGCTTGGTACGTTGGCAGGATTCGAGGTTCGCGAATATTTGCTGGAGAAGTTCAACCGCACCTGCGTCTATTGCGACGCGACGAATGTGCCGCTGAATATTGATCATGTTCACCCGCGTGCTCGTGGTGGCAGTGACCGAGTTTCGAATCTCGTGACCGCATGTATTCTCTGTAATCAAGCTAAGGGCAAGTTGTTAGTTGAGGAGTTCGTTTCCGACCGCAAGCGACTGGAACATATTAGGAAGCAGCTGAAAGTATGTCTGCGTGATGCGGCAATCGTGACCGCAACTAGGTGGAGTTTGCACACAGCATTGATGACAACCGGCCTGTATGTAGTTGCTTCATCAGGTGGGCGCACAAAGTTCAATCGCTCCCGACTGGGTGTACCGAAAGAACATTGCCTCGACGCCCTGTGTGTCGGTGATGTCGACTCGGTGGGGCAGTGGCCCGACCACCGGCTGACAATTGCCACGACCGGTCGTGGGCTGCATCAGCGTACTCAGCCGAACAAGTATGGATTTCCGAGATCCTACCGGACTCGCCGGAAGGTCCATTATGGGTTCATTACTGGCGACTTTGTGCACGCAATTGTCCCGAGAGGGAAAAACGCTGGGACACATGTGGGCCGAGCAGCGGTGCGAAAATCTGGCAGTTTCGACATCACCACAACTGCTGGGACCCGGCAGGGGATCAGGTACAAATATGTGACTCTAATCCAGCGTGGTGATGGCTTCAACTACTCAATCAACAAACTGCTAGGCCGAAGTGAGGTTGCCAGGACCAATGGCAGTGCCTACTCCTCCCTACGGGTAGAGTCATCGACTATCTGGCGCACCTGATGGATGAGAAGAAGTCATATCCGATCATCTTCACTCTCACCGACCTCACAGGCAAGGAAGCACAGACTGGGCGAACGACGGTCATGTGGGGACAGAAGTCCCTCGCCGCTACGTCTACCTGGCCGTCGCCGGTTTCTTCCCCGGCATCATTGCCATGGCGATCACCGCACCCTTCCTCGGCGTGTACGCGTTTGGCGCATTTGCCCTCGTCATCGTCTCCATTATCGTCATGGTCGAGTGGCGGTCCCGCACTGGATTGAAGCAGCGGCTGTACAAGACGGTCTACGACTCAGTGACGGCCATTGAGAACGAGTTCATCCTCTGCGGAAAGCGCATCCCCGTCGCTGCTTACTCCCCCGGCGTCATCTACCGATCGACTGTCGTCACCGATGTAGGCAACCGGGAAATGAACAAGGCCTCATCAATGCCTGGGCTCGGTTCGGGAGACATCGATGAGGTCCACGACATCTTCTCCGATCTCGTCGGCGACGAGGATGCTCAGTCCATCACTCGGCGCAGCACCGAATTGCCCCACTTCAAGGCGACTCCTCCTGCCAAGCCTGGCAAGTTCAGACGACGAAACCCTCATGCCCCCAACGCCGACGAGGTCGAAATGGCCGCGGTCGCCGGCCACCTCACTGTCTCTGAAGTCAGTGACCCCGGCTTCGACGGGCTCGAGCTCGACGTCCCGTTGCCAGAGCTGTCGGCCGACACGGAGACACCCGATCCCCCGCCACGGAAGAGGCGCAGGAAGGCCAAGAAGACCTCACCCTCGGCACCCACCACTCCCCCAGACACAACCGATCTCGGACGTGTTGACGACGCACTCGAAGGGTTCCTGTAAGTTATGGCGTTCGTTCCCCGCACCACGCTGGATCTACCAGCACCGAAGCCAAAGGCCGCACGTTCCACCGCGGCTTCAAAAGCGTCCGGCTTTGATTTCAGGGACCGGCTCCTTCGTGCTCTCCAGTGGTCACTGCTCGGGGCCGTTCTGCTCTCATTCATCATCGGTGCCGCACCCTCGGCTGATACACCCGAAGACTGGATCGGAGGAGACCTCGCTGACACCTCGGGCCACCGGACCTCGATTCAGGCCTCCAGTGACTTCATCCTGGCAGCAGGTGATGGCAAAGACGGCGCGAACAAGGGTGACTGGCACGAGAACTGCTTCGTGCAGCCGGACCCGAAGGATCACAAAGAAGGCTTTGTCGATGATCCGGGATGTGTGAAGACCATCGGCAAGACGGCATGGACTGAGCCGTGGAATCAGTTCTTCTCCGGTGAGACAAGTAAACACAAACTCGGCTCGGCCACGTGGAGCTCACGTCTCTTGCCTCTCTACCGCTGGGACAACGCCACCACAACCATCTTCAACAACGTTGCCGGCAATCAGATGTCGAACGCCCAAGCAAACTCGCACGCCATCGTCAACGGCGGTGTGATGGCTGTGGGCAACGGCGAATTCTCGATGACGACCACGTTGGCCCGCACCGCCTCAGACTTCGATTTCCTCGACGTCGCCGGATACTACGTCGACCTGTCGTTCGCCAAGATCGGAGAAATGCTCCTCAACGGCTTCGTCGGCCTCACCGTCGTTGCCGCGATCGTCATCGCCGCCTGGCGCTACTACCGGCGCGGTGGGGCGGGTGTGAGCTTGTTTTCCCTCCTGCTCAAGCCCCTCATCCTCGTCGTCGTCTTCGTCGTCCTCACCTCCGGAGCTCAAGACACAGTTAAGGATGGGAAGACGAATGACTCGAAACCCGGCACCGGGTCCCCGTGGTGGGTGGGCAAGACTTTGACCACCTCCGTCGAGACGCTGGCTGACCCAGTGCAAGGATTGGTCACCGAGACGCTCGAACCCTTCCATCCCAACTCCGAGGACGGCTACCACGAGAAGGTCAACTCGTGCTGGGCTCAGCGACAGTCCATGCAGGATGCCTACAAGCACTATGCCAAGAAGGCCGGTGGCAACGCCTCGACGGCTCAGACGATCTCGGCGATGTGGGAAAACACGGGTCTCATGGCGTGGATGACCTCGCAATACGGTACAGACATGGACACATACGAGTCCCGAACCTACTGCCGGCTCCTCGACGACCTCGGTAACATTCCAGCCAACGAACGCTACATCGCGCCGCTGGAGGATCACGATCTCAAGCCGAAAGGACTCGCTCCCTGGGGAAGCTACCCCGACCCTCAAGAACGCTCAGCAAACCAGTTCATGTGGGCGGCTTGCACGCTCGACGAGGACGACAACTGGTCACTCAGCGCTGCTTGGAAGCGGGCTCTCGACGATAAGGCCAAGCACATCAAATGTGACAGCTGGTACAACAACGCCGCATCCAGCAAAACTTTGCCTGAAGCGATCACGCCTTCGACCGAAGGGCAAAACGGTGTCACCGAACAATTTGGCGATGATCCGGGAGTGAACAGCTTCGTCCAGCGGTTTATGGGCTATGACCGCGGTGGATTCCAGACCATGACGCTGTTCTACCTGCTGGCAGCGACCTTGACCATGTTCGCATTCGGACTCATCTCGGTCCTCATCCTCGGGGCAAAGGTTATGCTCGTCGTCGCACTCATTGCCTTGATTGCAGCCATCCTCAAAGATGTCCTGCCATTTGCGACTGCTTCGGCAGTCAAAGAGACCGCGTTGACGTTCGTCGGGGCCACGATTGTGTCTGTCTTCGCCTCGCTGATCTTCATTGTGGTGACCATGATTGCCTCGGTACTCACGGCAGGCGGACTCGAACTTTTGGGACGCGGATCTTTGGCGGCGATGCTGTGGACCGGTTTTGCTCCGATCCTAGCCATTGTGGTCTTGCACATCATGTTCAAGAAGTGGTTCAAGAAACCGTCTCCGTTCACGCCGTCTGGCGCGATGGCGTGGGCAGGTGGCAAGCCAACCGGTGAAGCCTTCGGAGAGGGAGCGAATGCTTTGACCGGTGGCGGCGGAGGTGGGAAGGGCGGCCCTGGTGGTCGCAACCCGCTTTCCGGACTGGGTTCGGGCGGTGACAAGGGCTCTGGCGACATTCCCAACAGCAACCGCGGACTCGATGGCGAAGATGGAATGGACCCCAAGGGTCTGTCAGGCCCGAAGACCCCCGCAGTGGCCGGCGCTGGTGCTCGTGGTCTTGGCGCCGGAGCAGATGGGACTCGCGGGCCCAACGACGCCGCGAATGCGAGCATCGATGACACTCTGCTGCCTCCACGTACTCCGATGTCATTTGGTGAGGCCAAGTCCAAGCGAGAGGGCGACGAGACGGCTCGCAAGGAGGCTAATGCAAACGACAAGGCGATGCGTCAGGAAACCAAACGTGCCCGGCAGTTCGAGCGAAAGGATGCCAAGCAACGCGAGACTATGCTCAAGAACTACGCCAAGGAGGATGCCAGCAGAGGCATCGCCGGAGCGAAGTCCGATGCCAAGGACGCGCTGAAGGCCCGCGAGTCTTCAGGACTGCAAAAGTTCAAAGAAGGTCAGGCCATTCGCCGAGATCGTCGAGCCGCTGTCGACTCTCACAAGGAAATGAAGTCGCATTTGATGAACACCGCAGGCAGTGCCGCAATCGCCGGGCAGCAGGCGTCGGCAGCTAAAGCTGATGCCGGCATGACTATGGCCAGCATGGCCCAGCAGGCCTCAGCTGGGGTCATCAATAGTGATATGCCGGGGCCGGTCAAGATCAACGAAGCCAACGCGGGCGGAAATCGCGATCACCAGATGGATCCGCGGGCGTCGGAGAACACTCGTCCAGACCAGTTCGCCGAAGACCAGTTCATCGACGCACAGGAAGGTAAGTACTTCGACGATCCATATGCGGGCATTCCAACGACCGGTGAGGCAATGTCGGGTGGAGCCCCAATCGTCAACGGTCCGCCCGCTGGCCCAAGTCAGCCGGTCCAGCCCCAACAGCCGGTGGCCCAGCCGCAACCGGTCCACCCGGATCCGCAGCCGATGCCTGAGTCCCAGCCGGAACCGCGAGCTGAGCCGAGCCCAACGCCCCAGCCACCTCGGCCGGCAGAACCACGGCGGGAACCCTTCAAGCCGGAATCTCCGGTCGTGGGTCGTCCCGCCCGTTCATCAATGACACCCGACGTAGGAGATATGCCACCGAAGATTTGACCCCAAAGCCGTGATAAATTGGCGAAATCAAGAGATTACATGGGAGGAATCATCTTGGCATTCGTCATGGCACAGTTGCCACCAATATCAGGATTCGCCGCACCCGGCACGCATGGGTGCGGCGAATCGTCTTTGTCGCACATATGCGCAGGTCAGCACCAAACAGGATGCCGAAGGACTGTGGGTCCAACGTAAAACTCGGGCGTGAGAGTTATCCCAACACTTATTACGTGATTTCGCACCGACAAACAAGCACTGTTGACTATTAAACAACCGAGCGTAGTCAGTCTGTAGTCACCATAGACCTAACAACTTCCCGTCTTATCATGTGCCTAGAGAGGCTGTGTGACGGTAGACCTGCGACAAAGGACAAACGATGAAGTACACAAGACCTGTAGCCCTGACCGCGACAGCACTGATGCTGGCAGCTCTGACAGCCTGCGGAGGTGCCGGGAAGATGCCCGAGGACAACTACGATGCTCTCGCTTGGGCCGTCGAGAACTACACCAATGGGAACGCGAAAGACGTAGCCGAGGCTATCCCTGCAAATGAGGCGCCCGAAGACGGCTATGCCGAATCGATTGGCAACGGTTACGTAAATGAAAAATCCAAATGCAAGGTCGATCCAGGCAGCCTCAACGAACACGACGGAGGACTGGTAGTTGCCAAGATTTGGTGCGAGGACCCCCTACCAAAAGCATTGCAAGCTGAGGGAGACCCAGTCGCCTACCTTCGGGCGGGAGAAGACGGAACCAAGTACGATCTTATTTTCAACGACACCTATGCAGGGGAATTCGATACTGGATCGGGACCAATCGACCCCGGAGCATCGGACAACAGTTCAAACGTCACGGGCTGAGCTCGTGTGTCGAGCTGTGGTTGGTATAAACACGCCACGCGAAGTGGTCTCGTGGCAGAGTGACTGGAGTCCGCAGTGGCTCGCGAAGTAAGAGACAAGCTCGAGTTCCGCTACTCCCGACGCCTATAAGTTGACATGCAGTCTCCGCCTCGCTGGGCATCAGCGTTTCGAGGAAATTGAGCAACACAGAACAAGAGCAGTCATGGCCGTGCAGCGCGAAGCTGGGGCGGCCGCCGGTTTACGGAGACAAATATGAAGAGACGACTGCACCGCTTCAGAGGACTGTTCCTGGTGGTCGGGGTGAGTGCCGCATTGTCGGCGTGTGCCCAGGGCCAGAGCATTGAGTCCGCCTGCCAGGTCGTCATGGACAAGGAGCGCGCACTGACCGTCAACGCTAAGACCAGCGTTCGGGAGACTGTCGCGTCCATCCTCAGGGGCGACGACGCCGGAGTGTCGGAGTACTTCGTCACCACGCACGACATCATTGAGAAGGTGGGCGAGGACGTAACCAATGAAGACCTTGTCGGAGAACTCGAGAACTTCAGCGCGACCCTGCAAAAGGCCGAGGACGAACTAAACGAATTCGACCATTCGAAGTTCGCACTCGGCGGTAGCGGAACGGTGCGAGAGCTCTATCAGGTCCAGGATGCCCAGGACAGACACACTGACGCAATCCAGGACGCCGCCGACCAGGTGACGGAGTTCTGCGGCGAAGGTTGAAAGCTAAGAGCCCGACACAGACGATCAATCTGTGTCGGGCTCTGCATCTAAGAGCGCTTAGCTCGTGGCCTTCATGAGCTCGTCGTCGAGCCGGTCGAATTCCTTTCGGATGTCTTCGACCGTGAGGACCTCATAACCTCGCCGATTCGGCTCCGCCTCTTCGAACTTGGTCTTCCATATCTCGTGGGTGTGAGTGTCACGAACCAGGTCGAATCCATCCTTGTGCGCGTTCCTCTGGATTACTGCGTCAATAATCTTCTTCTGATCGGCACTCAGATGAGTATCGTCGGGGTTCCCGTGGTTCCATTCGTCGAGATAGTGCATACCGCCGTGCCTCTGATAGAGGGAGTAGATAACGGGGCCATATCGCCATGCACGGATTTCATCGTTAAAGAGAGGTTCTCGAAGCCATGCCAGGTTCCACCCCTGTGCTAGGTAACAGAGTTTCTGGAGCTTGATCGCCTGGATTCGCCCGGTCTTCTTGAGGATGTAGTTTGCTACATCATGAGCATTTGTCTGTACCATCGTGCCCCTCTCAAACTCGCCAGTTAGGCCAACACTAGCCGCAGCCCCTGACATGGATCGTCGGCCAAGAGAACAACTTGGGGCTGAAACCTTACAGTCAGGCGTCCTCGGTTGCGGGGATCTCTTCCTGGGCTCGACGCTTCTGCGCGACGATCTTTCGAGCCTCCTTCATCCGCGCAACTGCGAGGCCAGGGCTCTCCTCCATCTCGTCGCCGTATTCCCCCAGGGCCCCAAGTGCCCGGTATTGCCACGCTTTCCGCTCGTCTCGATACGCCAGAACATCGAGGAGGTTAACCCGTCGGTGAGCGAAGCGACCGTGGGAAGGAATTTGGCCGCTATCGATGAGATTGACGAGGACCGGCAGTGCGACGCCGAGAATCTTTGCCGCGTGCTGAAGCGTCAGCGATCGCGACAATGATGCGGTCGAGCGACCACGCCTATGGACAGAACCTGCCCGTCGCATAGCACGAAGAATGGGGTCAACTTCTTGGCCAAGATCGCGGTTGATCTGGTTGGCCTGCAACAGGGTGAGATGACGGCCCTCAGGTGCTTCGATCTTGCCACGAGCCAGCAGCCATTCTTCGACATCGGGCCAGTACCACAACCCTTTGACGATGAAGTCGCACTGTTCAGGGAAGTCGTAATCACCCGACGGCGATGTCCATGCTGCGACGATCTGCTTGGTCACACCTGCTCGTTGCGCGATTTCGATGCGGACAACCCAGTCAAGCTCGAACTTGATAACGCGGAGTCCCGCGGCTTCGAGACTGGAGATGACGGATTTCGACACCGTGATCGCATCGTCGCCATCTTCGTAGACGGTGACGAATTGGAACGGGCCACGCGAGTTGAAGGCGATGTCGAATTCTTCTGCCAGCTTCTCTTTGGCCTCTTCTGTGAGGTCGACGACTCGAAATTGGAGCCGAATCGGCAGGTCCCTGTGGGCCTCGGCTTCAGCAGACATGAGGCCCCTTTGGCCGCCATCGGCCAGTCATACCTTTTGCCATGAGTCCCACTGTACGGGACGAATCGAGCGCGTCGTCGGTTGAACGTGTTGTTCGTGATATGGCCAAGCATGGGGTCTTCTTTGAACAGAAGACCCCGGTCGCTGCTTGACAATGAATATAAAGGGGCAAGGGCCCCTACCTCCGTTATCTCGCGCAAACGCCAGGCACCACAAATTAAGCTTTGAGTTTCCCTCGCGCGATCGTCGAAGGGCTGGAGCCCGGATCCACCATCCATATTGTGGCCTGCGACAAACTCGTGTGGCACTACTAAGCGTTGAGCATGTGATCCAGGGTGTCCTCCTGCAACAGTCGCTTAGCCCAAAGCACGGCGTACATCTATCCCACGAAGGAGAGCGTCTGTCATGTACCCGAATAAGTGTTACCTGCGATGAAGATAGAGTCGGGCCTGCCTCCTCAACTCCGAGTCATGTTTCTTGGGATAGCGCATGTGAGATGACGTTTGTTGCCTGGTCGATACCGCTATTCGATATATCACTGTGCAGGACAAACCTGAGCTCCTGCCCCGAAGGACCACCGAGCAGAACCCCATGTTTGGCGGCAAATGAACGAACCCGAAAAGCTGGGTCAGAACCACCTATGAAACGCGCACGTACGATGTTGGTCTTGATCTTGTCATCGACCTCTATTTGTGGAATGTTTCTTAACCGTTCTGCCAGCAACTTGGCCCGTGCCTGATCAGTTTCGAGTCGATCACGATAGCCGCGCAATGCTATCAATCCAGCAGCTGCAACAACGCCCACCTGCCTCAACTGTCCGCCGAGAAGCTGCCGCATTTTTCTTGCCTCGGCGATCCATTCCGTAGGGCCGGCGAGAACAGAGCCCATTGGTGCACCAAGGCCCTTGGATAGGCACACCATGACGCTGTCACTAACAGAAGCCAACTGACTCAGCGGCACACCAAGCGCGACTGACGCATTGAAAAGGCGAGCCCCGTCGAGATGGATGGATGGAAGACTCGCGTGCTGCGTACGCAACGTTTCGACCTTTTCAACGTGCCAGGGGACGCCTCCAGCTGCATTGTGCGTATTCTCCAGACAGAGAACCTGAGCTCCGTCGAGGCCCCCGGCTGCAACTTCGGGAAAGCCGCAGGAATCCGCAAGTGGACGTGCGCGAAGGCCGAATACTTCTGGATCAAAGGCTCCTCGCTCGAAGCGAAGGATATGCGAATTGGCTCCAACAGCGATAGTAGCTTCTCGCTTGCACCACGTCCGAAGAGCTATCATATTGGCCAGCACACCGGTTGTAACGAATATTGCCGCTGGCTTGTCCAGCTCGAGCGCGACAGCTTCCTCAAGTCGACGAACAGTGAGATCTCCGTATTGGCCATCGGGCAGCATCCTGCCGTCATCGCCGACCTCGGCTGCGGCCATGGCGGCCCGCATTTCACCAGTCGGTTTGGTGACAGTGTCACTGCGCAGGTCGATCCACTCAACCATCGTTGTTTCCCCTTCCTGGCGTGATGCGCGTGTCGGATGATTGGTATGCGGACTCGCCCGGCACGTCTACGAAGAACTGCTCGCTGAGGAAGCCTGTGACTGCCCTATACCAATCTCGAATGCCGTGGATCGTCGAGATGCGGTGTCCTTCCGTTGGTAAGTAGAGGAACCGGTGCGGCGATTGGCCTTGGTCGTTTTCGGAGAGCGCCGATGAAGAGAGAAGCTCCGACCACTGCAAGAAGGCCTGTTCGCGTGGCACGCAAGTGTCTCGTCCGCCCTGGCTGATGAGCATCGGTATGTCAATTTCGTGTACCCACCAACGCGGGGAGTGACGTCGTCTCATCGTTGCTGGCATTCGCCTGCGGAAGCGGGCAGGATCATCGGTTGTGGGGTGAAAGAGCTCGAGGTCCCATATTCCGGCGTGACTGATCGCGGCTTGGAATTTCTTGGTGCGAGCAGCCGCCCATGTCGCCAGGTAGCCACCAAAGGACGTTCCAATGACCGCCTTTCTCGTTGTGTCAATATCGGAGCGTTGACCGACTTCGCTAGTCACGTCCAGGAGGTCATTTAGCGGAGTGCCTCCCCAATCTCCCCAACCACGATCTATGAAGTCTTGGCCATATCCTGTAGACATCGCAATGTCCGGCATGAGGACGGCCACGCCCTGCGCGACTAGTGGCCATGGAGACCGGGCCCAGCGCCAACCGGCCCACGACACCGCTGGTCCGCCATGGACCCATACAACGAGTGGGACTGGTGTCTCGCTCCCGGCTGTATGGGGCAAAGTGAGCCAACATTTAATCGGCATTCCTTCGCGATTCAATATTGTGATTGCGTGCTGCCTGCCTTCGAACTGAGGCTGATCTTCAGGTATCCCCAGTGTTGTTGATATGCGATTCCGAACCCGTGTGAGATGACCCGAGTTTCGCAGTGTTGCGTGGACTGAATAGATGTCGGCCGTTCGCGGGTGGATCAATGAGGTGCCGTAGGCACCTTCGTCATCCGCAAGTTTCTCAACGCAGTCATGATCGACAGAGGCTTTGAAAAGAGAGGTGCTCCCCTCGTCGTCGGCTCTGACTAGAATCGAATTTTCATAGGGATACCAGGCAAGTGGGGTTGGCCATCGGTCCCAACCTGATCCTAGAGAACTGCGGGAAAATGTATCCAAGTCGACTACCGCGAGTGATCGACGTTCGCTCCGCTCGTTGAGATGCATCTCTTGCACCGCCGTAAACTTCCCGTCCATTGAGATCGGACCAGCAAGAAGCCGGCTGTCTGCCTCCTCATGCACCACCTCGACTGTGCCATTGATGAGGTCGGCAAGTACTAAATCGATCCTGATCTCGCCCTGTAAATGGCGAACACGGTTGGCCAATACTCTGAGGCCGTCCGGGTGCGGGAAGGCCTCATGTTCTATAGACAGCTGGGCGAGGTCCTGGTGATGGCGACGTAGCTTTCGTGTCACAGTATCGAGTGTGAAGAATTCGAGTATCTCGACTGTGTCAGTGTCATTCATTCTCACGGGGTAATGCTGGCGCAATCGATGCTGCAAATAGTCGGACGATCGTCGCTCAATTCGATCTGGTGCAATGCATTGAATGAGAACAGAACCGTTGTCTTCATTTGAGTCCATAGACCGAACACGCTCGACGCGCGTAATTTCGCGTTCTCTTCCATTCTCTTCGATTTCAACGACTACGTTGCCGGACTGCCGCGGAATTTGTTCGCTGAGATAGATCTTTTCAGCTCCAACGGCGCACACAGAGGTCACGCGTTGCTGTCTGCTCGCTAGCAGAATCGGCACCTGGTTCTTTTGATCGATCTGATAGACCAACGATGAAATTTGACCAGATACTTCGACGGTGTCGACCACGGCAACTATTCGGGTTCCATCTTCGTTCATGGCAACATGAGTGAGTCGGGAAGAGTTGAGGAAGTCGTCGATTGTTTGAGGAATTTCTGTCATAGTTCAGTACCTGTCTGATGCGATTGAAAATGGGTGTTTAGGCCTGCCTGCTGTCGCCGATAGGTTCGACATTACTCGCCGCTACAGGATCTGCAGGCCCCTCTACTAGTGATGTAATAGCTGAAATTCGGGTCGCGAGAATACCGAGAACGACTACCGTGACCACGGTCGCTGCAGTGAGGATGTAATAGAAAACAGAATCGTTGACGCCAGCCAGGAGGCGAATGATCACCGCGGCTAGGCCTTGAGCGAGAGCGTTGTTAAGCAGCCATACGGCCATGCCCTGACCTTTGAACGCCCGGGGCATCAGCAGTGTTGTGGCCGCCGCTCCAACTGGTGAAATAAAGACGATGCCAGTCGTCTGGACTACGAACACCAACGCGAGAAACCACCATGGGGCAAGCGACTCGCCACCGGTCCATGTTGCAAAGCCCACGCCCATGAGGAGCGCAGAAGTCCCGAGTAGAACCGTGCCAAAAATGAACTTGTGGATCACTCCTGGAAATTTCCCGGCACGTCGAGTGAACCAATAAGCAAGAATTGGTGCAGCAATCAAACAAACCCAAGGATTAATTGATTGGTACCACTCAGGAGGAATGCCGAAGCCCCCTACGTTTAGTTGAGTGTTCGACAGAGCGAATGAGGCCATCTTCACTGCTGCTTGTTCTTCGATCATCCACACAACCATCGCTGCTAGCCACAATGGCAGATACGCGCGTAGATAGCTGCGTTCATCCGCGTTCACCTTTTTGCTACGAAACATCGTGACGAAGTAGGCAACGGCTACGATTGCGGCCACCGTTGCTACTGTGCCTACTATCGCATCGGTGATGTCCGGCAGAAGTACGATGAATCCGAGAAAGAGAGCTCCCACGGCGACCACGGAGCCTAGGGTGAAAATGAACAGTCGGCGTTGTCCACCATTGCTCAGCGGTTGTGATGCTGTCATAACCGATTCGGGCATCCTGGACCGGCCAACAATAAAGATTAGCAGCGATAGTGCCATGCCGATTGCCGCCGCTGAGAATCCGGCGTGATAGCCACCCGCTGCCCTCATGCCACCGATTACAAAGGGTGCAAGGAATGCTCCGATGTTGACTGAGAAGTACATGAGTTGAAAACCGCCGTGCCGACGTGGATCGCCCTCTGCATAGACCTCTCCGAACATGGCTTGAAGATTGGGTTTGAGCAGACCGGTTCCAAGCGCGATACAGCAAATGCCTACCCAAGACATCGGCGAAGTCGGCAAGGTAAGTGCGAGATGACCGAACATGATCACAACTCCGCCGTATAGTGTCGCCTTCCACAAGCCGACCACACGATCAGAGAGGATTCCGCCGACAATGGCCAGTAGGTATGCGCTTGCTCCATAGGCGGCAACCAATGCCTGGCCAATTGGCTCTGAAATGCCGAGGCCGCCGTTGATTCCTTCGTCAATCACGAAGTAGAGAAGGATGGCCCGCATTCCGTAATAGGAGAAGCGTTCACACATCTCCATTGAAAACAGCCACCCTAGCCCTGAAGGATGACCGAAGAACCCTCGATGGGACTTCCCGATCTGATAACTCGACATGGCGTCATTGCCTTTCTCTGACGTGAACTCCGGCCACATGCGCAGTGCAGCATGGGTATGTATCTGTGCTTACATCAAGATAGACGATCAACTGAAGCAAACATGCGAGAATCCGGACCTGCCACCGGCACAAGTTTCTATACATGTGTTTAGTTCTTCTAATATGCACTGGCCGGAACCCTGCTATTTTGGACAGCATGCTGAACATGGATTGGTTACACTGCCTGATTGAACTCGACCGCACGGGCAGCGTTAGTGGCGCCGCCAGAGCTCTCCATGTGACACCGTCAGCCGTGTCTCAGCGGCTCAAAGCGCTGAGTAGGGCACTCGGCATCGAAGTTGTGACATCATCCACCTCCGGCAGCTCGTGTACAGAAGCTGGTCGCGTTCTTGTCCAACATGGTCTGCAAGCGTTGTCGCAACTTACGGCCGCTGAAGAAGCAGCCCGCGCCCTTGCGTCCACACAGCAACATGAGATCGCGGTAGCCTGCTTTCCGAGCGGCGTTGGATCGCTACTGCCTCGAATCATGAAACGAATCAGCAATGAAGACGAACAGTTGCGAGTACGTTTTGACGTAATGACGAGCCATGAGATTGTAAAAGCCTTACAAGACGGGTCCGTAGACATCGGCCTTCTTGCTCGCTATCCCCTTGATGACCCCGCAGGACAAGGGCTTCACGAGGTCCAACTTGGTCGAGATGAGCTTCAGGTCGTGCTCCCGCGAGAACACAGTCTCGCGTTGACAGATGCGGTCGATCTGAGTGATCTCGAGGGGGTACCGATTATAGTCGAAGGTAAGAATAGCCAGTCGTGCAGATCTTTCCTTCAGACTTGTGACGCTGAGGGCGTCAACCCAAAAGTAGTAGCGTACAGCCCTGACGCTGGCGTTGCCATCGAAATGGTGGCGCAAGGAACTGGCATTGCAATAGTTCCTGGCCTTGCTATGAGCTGGACGGCCCCAAATATGGTCCTGCGCCGCCTCCGTCCTGAGGTTTCACGATCAATAGTTGTGTCGTGCCGAACGGAGTCTGCCGAAAGACCTCAAACTCTGGCGTTCACCGTTGCGGCGCACACGTCCTGGCGCGCGTACGAACTTATTTCTCGAATGGACAGACATAGTCCGCCTTATAGCTGACTGCAAACTACGCATTTGCGTAACGTTGGCGAGGAAATTATGACGATCATCGAGATCTAGGCGTCACACCAACATTCTATAATTGACTTCGTGCACAAGCGCTCGTCGGCTTCGGGGATTCTCCGATAGGCAGCCAACCGACCGCACCCGCTGCGATATTCCTTGTCGCTCCGCGCTGATCCGTCGCTAGGCACCATTTGTTGAGACCCCTGCGCATTCAAGTGCCGCAGCAGTCGTGCCACACTCGTTCTTATGTGTGGCAGATACACGCTAGACGTGTCCTCAGCAGAGCTTGGCCGGATGCTCGAAGCCGATGTGGCCGCTGAGTGGACTGCCTCATGGAATATCAAGCCCACACAGCGCGTCCCCGCCTTCTTCGAGACCATCACTGACGATGGCGAGATCACGCGAAAAGGCGAGATCGCACGGTGGTCGCTTCTGCCACCGTGGGCCGAGTCCACAAAGCTGAAGTTCCCCACCTTCAACGCCCGCAGTGAAGGGCCGGCGTCGAAGAACACATGGCGGGGACCGATCAAGCACTCCCGCGCAATACTTCCGGCGACCGGCTACTACGAATGGAAGACTGAGGGGAAGACGAAGACTCCGAACTATATTCACTTACCCGATGATCCGCTGCTCTTCGCCGGCCTCTATTCATGGTGGCGGCCGAAGGGCTCAGATGACGCTTGGACTCTGACGACGACAATCGTCACTCGCCCCTCCACCGGTGACGTCGCCGAGCTCCACGATCGGGCACCGGTCATCCTTCCACCCGACTTCGTCGACGAATGGGTTGATGCAGGAACAGAAGGCGACCAGACTCTCGTCGACGCCGCAGTCGCAGCCTCCACCCCACAGCTTGAACAACTGGAATTCCACGAGGTCGCCAAACTCACCGGCGACGGCCCCGAGTTGGTGAAGCCTTCAAGCTGAGATCGCGTTACGTGCAGCGCTTTTCAGGCTTCCTCACCCTTCCATGCCGCGCGGATGTGCTGCCACAGTGAGCGATGCTTTGGCTCCTTGATCTCCTCCTCGTCAACGACAACAGTTGGTACGGTGTCGACGAACTCCGGGTAGACCCGCGCATACGCCTCATTGATGCGCTGGCGCTTGGCATTAGGTTCCAGAGCCCATGTATATGGGAGGTCAATCTTCAGCCGCGGTGAGAACATGTGGCTGTACTTCGGCGGTTCTTCGTCGATCCACCCTAGCTTGGCAATCGCCTCCGCATGGCGACGCTCCTCGTCCGAATCAAGATTGATCACGACCTCATCTCCTGCCGCCAATGGTGAGTACTCAAACTCAACTCGAGCCGGAAACCTGCTCAGCCTCAGAGCTTTGACCGTGTGCACTCGATGGCGAGAATTCCCGGTCTCATAGATCGGGCCTTCTGGACCGTGATGGCGAAACAAGCGCAGTCGACCCATACGCGAGAACCAATCATCGAAATCCGGATCACTAGAGTCGATGAGGCCCTGGACGATCTGACGGTATGAGTCGCCGCGGTTATTCACTCCACCCCATTTGACTGCTTCACCCCCATCGACAATCGAGTCCACGTGAATATCTGTGGATTCATTCACCGTGCGCTGGTTGCCGTAGTTGCCGTTCATTAGCACAACGGGCGGGTTGGCGTTCATCTGATCCCACCGTGAGTCCAACCATTCTTGGGCCGTACCGAAGGCGACCACTTCACTCTTCACCTGCGCCAGCTCTTCGATCACTTCAGTCATGATTGGTTCGCCTCCTCTGCTTCGACAGCCTGCGATTTGCAAGCTCTCAAAACCAGTCTGGCATCTGGCAGGGGCAACCTTCGTGTCCTCGCGGTGCAGCGACTTTTCAAGGCGCTAGAGGCGACGCCCGCCCTGCCGCGCGACCGACAGTTGCAGCGAACCCGAGGTCAACGTAGAATCGTCGTTGTAAGCCCCGTGTGGACCGCTGGTTTCGACCATGTCGCCGGGGCACTGCTTTTTTTGGCATACTCGTCTCATGTCTGACCGTTGGATTGAAGCGTGGCTTGGAGCCGCACGCTTTAAACGATACCTAGATGAGTGTGCCGGCGATCGCGGTCGGGCCCTCGCTCTATACGAATGGAACGTCGAGCTTGGCCAGGCGCTCATGCACGACATCGCCCACTTTGAAGTGGCACTGCGCAATGTCTATGACACAACGATCTCCGCTTCCTGGCCTCACCGGACGCACTGGCTACTTCACCCGGAATCCCCTGCTGTAATGCCAATTTGGCGCACAAAGTCAGTCAAGGGCGCTAAACGGGGATCGGACGTCAACTTCCTCACCCGCAAGAATGTCGATGAGGCAATCAAGAAGTGTGGCTACGGAAATGCCAATCCTGGAAAGGTCATTGCCGAACTGACGTTTGGATTTTGGCGTCAGTTCACCACGGCTTCGATGGAGAAAAGCGTCTAGGTTCCATATCTGCACAAAGCATTCCCTCGCGGCACTTCGCGCAGCACTGTCGACGCTCAAATCTCGGCAGTAAATACGCTGCGCAACCGAATCGCTCATCATGAACCTTTGTTCGCGCAAACGCTCGATCCCAATGCCGTCCATGACGACATGTTGGAATGCCTTCTACTGTTATCGCCGGACGTACACGCTCATGTCTTGAGAACTTCCAGCGTCCTGCCGCTCTTGGCCGCCAAGCCGTAGCGGGCACCACCTGAGTTCAAGCTCTCGCTGGTTTTGTACTTCGCGTGACGTAACACAGGAGACAGAGGGCCATGCTGGCCTGCCGGACAGCATGGATACCAGTCTATTGGGACAGCGCCCGTGAACGCCGGTAAAACGTGGCCCTCGACATCCCGAGATCGCGTGCGACCGCGGCTGCCGGCTCACCGCTTTCGACCAAGCGAACAGCGTTGCGGATCTGGCTGTCAGTGATTCGGCGAGGCCGCCCACCAAGGTCGAGGCCTGCTTCTCTTCGTTTTTTGACTGAGTCGGTGACACGTTCACGTTTGATCTCGAGCTCCATCTGCGCCAAGGCTGCCATGATCGTGAACAGCATCGATCCCATGGGCGATGAGGTGTCGACGTCTCCCCCGCCGAGGTTGAGGACTCGCAATCCGGCACCACGGGTCCTGAGGTCTTCGGCAAAGGCGAGCATATTCTGTGTGGACCTGCCAAGGCGATCGAGAGTCGTAATCACGAGAGTATCGCCTTCGATGAGTGCCTCCAGAGCGAGGTCGAACTGTGGCCGTGAGGCTCGTGAACCAGAAACGCCGTGATCAACATAGAGGTCGTCATGGCGAACGCCAGCCTTGAGGAGATCCGCCTGTTGTCTGTCAGTGTCTTGGGCTCGTGTCGATACTCGTGCGTATCCGATCAGTTTCGCCATGGGCCGCTCCTGTGTGTCTCGTAACCAACTACGTGCACGCCTTGTTCAGCGTCAGGTTACAAGACATAGTTCTAAGAATCTGGGAGTTCGGACGCAACCCCAGAAATCCGCGATTGTCACCTCACTCGTCAGCAGCGAATTTTCAGACCGGTGAGACGCCTCATAACCCGTGAGTTTAGAGACAAGGGGGGTATTTGTACCGTTTCGGATATCCTCCACCCGTTCAGCAGCCTAGTGAATAAGTACAGAGGGTGGCGCTCCAGGCACCACCCTCTGTACTTCCGCTCTATGAGCGAGAGTTACTCTCGCGAGATGCCGGTAACAGTTACCTTCTTCGTCAACTGCACAGCCCGATTTTTGGGCTGCCACCCGTCCCACTTTCCACTGATCTTCACACGTCCCTGCTTGTTGCCGGTGTGGTACCAGCTGATGCCCTTCCATGTGGCGTTTAGAGTTCCGGTCCCTCTGAATCCATAGGAGTTAGCGCCTCGCATGCAGAAATGACCTGCTGAGGCATCGCAGCCCGGCCCAACGCTAGTGATCTTGAGTGCCGAGATGCCAGATTCGACTTTAGCGGCAACGATTTCACCATTGTCGGGATCAACAACTACCGTTGCTGGCGCTCCTGACTCATCAATTTTCGCAATTTTGGCGGGGTCAGTTGTGGCTCCCGGTACAAGTTCGAGCGGATCAGCTTCCGCACCGTCCGCGAGGAGCGCGTCGATACGGTCGTCTTCACTGACGGGCGCTGATGCAACCTGCTCAATGCCCCCTTCTGATGCCGCCATTGCAGGGGCGGCGACGATCGAGGAACCAGTGAGCAACGCGAGGCCACCAACAATAGAGGCGAGCTTCTTCATGATTATCCGTTCTATAGGGAGCGTCGGGGTCCAACCACCGTATCGAAGAATTTTGACTTCATCCATCGTTTTATGAGGAAACTCCGAATCCGGTCTTCTTGCTGTCCGACAGCCAAACGCGAAAGGCGTCACTGGTTGAGCGGTTTGACTCAACGGCCAGCAAGGTTGCGTGGCAAATCATAACCTTTCTAATCGCCCAACGTGCACACCCCCTTGACGTTGGGAATGTCGTGTATTTTCTGAAGCCTGCTGCCCCTCCAGCCCCATATCCTCGGTGTCGTGCGGTCGGCTACTGAACGCTGTTGTTCAGTACTCGTGTACACAACGCAGCGAAACGTTAGAAGTCGCCTGCGCGAACCTCACCATCCCCGATATGAAGGGCTGGTGTCAGTGAGAGACCCTCAACTGACACCAGCCCTTAGCACCATTGCGTGCAACCGCCTTCTGGAGCTGATAGATGAACTCAGTGCCGCCACCGAGCGTTGCCAGTTAGCCGCCATTTATCGCTGAAGCTCACGCTCGGACACAGCCCCGAAAATCTGCTGTTGCTTCCTCATCCGTCAGCAGCGAATTTTCAGACTGGTGAGACGCCTCATTTCCCGTGGGGAATGAGGCGCTTGAAAGGTTGGTCCTCTCACTCGGAATCCTCCGTCGGGTGGGTATTGCCAACCCATCACCTGCCAGCGAACAATGAAAGCATGAACTTCGACGACGACAGCGGCCCGATTACTCGAGCCCAAGAGACGTGGCTGAGGGAATTCAACGAAGCGTTCTCCTCGCTTCCATCGTCGGCAGACCTTGATCTTGCCGAGGGCGACATCGACGTCGAACCTTTGCCAATTGACCAGCTGCGCCGCGAGTCTGCCTACTCTCATATTGTCGCGTCCACCGATGTCATGGACGACGAGGTGCAGAAAGCGAAAGCTATTCGGGACCTCCAGCAGTGCAGCGTCAGGGACCAGAGACGATCCACTTTCGCAGACCTTCGGGCTGTCATCGCCCTTTCGCCAGTGTTGACGACAATGCTGACCGAAGACGCTGCCGATGACCTTCTCGACCGACTGGCCCCTCTCGTCAGGCCCGCCTCGAGTCAGCTCGCCCAAGCCAGGATGATGATCAAGGTCGTCGCCCGTAGAACCATTTCCACTGACGACGGGATCGGATCATTCGGAAATCGAGGGCGCGGGGAACTCGACCACACAGTCATCGGTGACGACCTTGGAAACAACGTCACCCCGCTACATCGGAAGTCATAGCTCTGATTGAATTCAGAATACGTTCTGAAGTATGATTGCCCCATGAAGACAGAAGCCCGTCCATCCTTCAAGTCCTCCGAACTCAGCCGCTCTTCTGCCGATGTTTTCGCTGAGGCCTCCGACCACCCTGTGACCGTCACCCGGCGTGACGGCGAGAACCTTACTCTCATGTCAGAGCGCGAAGACCGTGCACGCAACGAGCTTCTCGAAATCGCCGGCCAACTCATCGGCGCGGCCACCATGAACGACGGAAACCTGACCCGCTTCATGACTGACCACTTCCCTTGGATGCTCGCATTTAGCCCTCAAGATCAGGACGAATGCGCCCGCGACGTGCTCAACGCCGCACGAGCCAGCTTCTCTGTCGGCCAGTCCCATCTCGCACTCTCAACACTGACATCGTGGCGAGAGACTGCCGAAGCGATCGCCGCGGGGCTTGGAGAGTCGCCAGTCGAATGGCTTGAGGACGACGAACCCGTCGAGCGTCCCTGAGCTCCAATGCCCAAGGATCACAGGGTCACCAGACCGACGAAGAAGATCGAGTTTGAGCTGCGGTTTGCCTCACGCCAGGCAGAGAAAGGATGGCGTGATCTCTGCGCCACCATACGTGGCCCTCTCACCGACACCTGGGACTTCCTCACCCGGACGCCGCTGGAGAATACTCCCGCGAACTATCCGTTGAAAGCCAACCTCTCCACCGTGACACGGGACGGTGTCAGGCATCAGCGATGGCAGCATAAGCCCACCCAGAAGGGCGATGCACGAATCTGGTTCTACGTTGTCGGAAACGTTGTCTTCCTCGAAGATGTACACACGGCACACCCATCAGAGACAAAGAACTGACCCCCAACGCTTTTCAACGCTGAGGGCCAGCAAACAGCATTCGCCTGTCCGGCAAATTCAGGTTGCACTCGAAAGCTGCCGATTGATCCACGGGATCAGATCTTCGCGGTGATAGACACGGAACGGTTTCGGCTTCGCCTCGCGGAATTCCACGTACGGCGGAGTATTGTCTTTGCTGCTCATCGCGCGTTCGAACGCCGCCCGCGAGATGCCATTCTGTTCTGCGAATCGGATCGCACCGTCGTCATAGAAGTAGTCCACGTCCTTCTTCATGATCTGCTGTCCTTCCATCGTTGGCTGACCCCGCTGTGGGGCTCTGCGACCCAGTCTGTCGGTCTTGCCTGAGACTCCGCTCACTAAATTCGACACGGGAAACACCGGAGATTCAACGATTGATTCTCGATTGTGCTCGTATTCGAATCGATTCGAGGTGGCCAGAATCCAATCAACTGCATTTCAACCGAATCTTCTTGCTGCAAATTACCAGCTCCTTCCAGACCGTTAGTCAGCATCATTGCCGAACCACTAGGCCAGGCGGGCTCTGTCTAGAGAAAAAGCCAGAACTCGAACCCGACACACCAGTGATCGTTGGATCGCGCAAATCACTCCATTGTTCGATATAATAGCGATTGTCCGGACAATGTTACGGATCACTGACCTCGCGCAACCCCCACACGGTTGCCTTCGAAGGGTCGGGGTAGGTGCTACGCATCAGCATGAACAAGATGGTTACTGATTGACGACAGCTCAATATCTTGTGGTCTCATCAAGTCATCAAGTCTGTGTGGGAGGCGCGAGACACAAACAGATGAAAGGTCGAACACATCATGACAAAGAACGACGCTCGCAAGATTCAAGCCCGTAATTTTGCCGAGTCCTCTGACACTTCTTACAATCGCGCACTCAATTCGACGAGACGGCGAACGAGAAACCAGCGCCCCGAGACGCCGACGGGAGTCAAGACCCCGGTCGAGCGCACCAGTTCGATGTTCGATGACTCCCCGATTGTCGACACCAGTGAAGTCGAGGTGCCGATCGGACATTTCGGGTCCACTGAGTTCGTCTTCCCTCTTGGACGCGAGTCCTCAACGTGCGGCCTCATCCATGGGTGGAGCCGACAGGGCAAGACGGTGCTCGTTCGCGGTGCAGTCGCTTTCGCCAGAGAGGCTCTCCCAGACGCTGAGATGACTATCGTCACGAAGATTGATTCAGAATAGGAGTCTGTGTCAGACCAGGTTGACGAAGTCAGTTATGACGAAGCGGCAGGGGTTCTGAAGAAGATGGCAGATGGTCTCGACTTTGCTTCAACCAGACCACCTGCCCCCAGGCTGCTCGTTATCGACGAGGTGACAACCTTGCATCCGGACGCCATCGATCCACTGATCCGGTTGCTCGACGTCAGGAGCGTGCTGGGGTTGACCATCCTCATCACCTCACGGGCCTCCTTTGGCGACTCGCCCAACCTAACGTTGTCGTCCTCTATGAGGCGGCTGATGACCGTCTCAGACCGGCTGGCGGCGTGGCGAGTGACCTTTACCCAGACCATCGAGCTGAGCCACTATCAAGAGTCGCGCTTAGGTCCAGGTGCTCCCAAACACAAGATGCGCGGATACGCCGAATAGACTCCGACATGAACAAGGAGCTCACCAAGTTCCCGAACCTCACAGGACATTAACCGTCATGCGGCTTGCGGAGCCCCGTTACATTCATTGTCAAGCAGCAGCCGGGGTCTTCGCCTCGTAGAAGACCCCGTGCTTGACCATCGCGAAGAGCACGTTCAACCGACGGCGCGCTAGGCACATCACCGCCGCGTTATGACGCTTCCCCTCAGCACGTTTCCGGTCGTAGTAGACCTTCGATAGCGGGTCGTGACACGACGCGACCCACGCCGAATGGAATAACGCATTCTTCAACCGCTTGTTAGCCGCCCGCGACGGGAACTCACCCCGAATCGACGTCCCCGACCGACGCGTGACCGGAGCAATACCCGCATACGCTGCCAAATGACCGGCAGTTTTGAACGAAGAGAAGTCTCCGGCTGCCAGGAGAATCTGGGATGCGGTCTTAACGCCGACTCCCGGCATGGACGTTAAGACCTGAAGAAGAGGGAGCGAATCAGCTAACCCCTCAGCCTCTGCCTCGATCTCCTGACGCTCGGCCTTCAACGCCTTGATCCGCATCGCGTGCCGTGGCACCACCGACTCCGACGCCTCGGTACCCGGCACGATCACAGTCTGTTCAGCCAGAGCCTCGAAGATGGCATCGATGAGAACCGACGGGTCTTTGCGAGTGTGATCCTTCGCCCACCGCTTCACCCCCGACTTCCCAGCCGACCGCAGCCCGACCGGACCCCGATACCGGATCAACACATCCAGCACGATCGTCCTGGTCAGGACGGTGCCCTTGAAGACGCGCTCCAACGCCGGATGGATCTGCAATAGCAGGGACCGCAGCCTGTTGATCGCTCTCGTGATGTCATGAGCGAGGTCTTCGTCCGTGCCGGCCAGGACCTTCAGATTGGCCAACACGTCGGACTCACGGTCAACGGACCGAAGCGTGTGCGGCATAGTTCTGGCGGTGTCGGCAAT
>NZ_VLTK01000016.1 GCF_007558825.1 Brevibacterium aurantiacum | reverse complement strand
GCCCTGTTCGGGGCCTACCAATAAATATAGGGGCACCCCCCTCGAGCCGAGGAGTATGAGCGATTGTGGATGTGCCGTGGACGAGTCTCCAAGCGAAATCACTATGGTAATGTGACGTACGATACGTTTACACAGTAAACGTCGGCGTCGTGTCGACTGCCCGGGCAGGACGCCCTACGGAGTCGAAGCCCTGCAGTCAATGCGCCAGTCGGTCTCCGACATCAGGACGATCGATCCGCGCCTCGGGAGGGTCGGTGAATGCAGTGATATATGGAAATCATGCTCTGGTAGTGGTTGCCAACCGCTTACCGGCGTATCGCTCTGAGGGAAGCTGGTCGCCTTCTCCGGGCGGACTTGTCTCGGCGGTGGCGCCGATGGTCAGGGAGAGCCACGGAGCATGGATCGGGTGGGGCGGAACTAGCGAAGAGGAGTTCGAGCCGTTCGAGTTCGACGGGATGAGTCTCGTCCCCGTTGCCCTCGGAGCAGAGGAACACGAGAGGTACTACGAAGGGTTCTCCAACGCCACATTGTGGCCCCTCTACCACGACCTGGTCGTACCGCCGCAGTTCCATCGCTCCTGGTGGCAAACATATCGCTCCACCAATGCTCGATTTGCTCAGGCGGCTGTGGATTCCGCCGCCCCTGGGGCGACGGTGTGGATCCACGACTTCCACCTGCAGCTTGTGCCAGAGATGATTCGAGCCCAACGGCCCGACGTTCGAATCGGATTCTTCAATCACATTCCCTTTCCTTCGGAGACAATATTCGCTCAGCTCCCGTGGCGTGATTCGATCCTGCGGGGCCTGCTCGGTGCCGACGTGATTGGTTTTCAACTCGCATCAGATGTGAAGAACTTCCGCAGTGCAGTCTCGCGGTATTTGGACATCGACAGTGGGAGGCTGTCGAACACCGTCCACGCCTATCCGATTTCAATCGATACGGCGGCGATTCATGAGGTGGCTGAAGCGGAAGAGACACAGGAGTTGGCGCGGCAGATGCGGGTGGAGCTTGGTGATCCGCGAACGCTCATCGTCGGCATCGACCGCCTCGACTACACCAAAGGCATCCTCCACCGGTTGCGTGCCTACCAGGAACTCCTCGAAGACGGGGTGCTCGACCCGCAGGACACGACATTCGTCCAGGTCGCCGAGCCGTCCCGGGAGGGGGTTGAGTCGTACCAAGACTTACGCGATGACGTTGAGCAGCTGGTGGGAAACATCAACGGCAGTTTCGGCGCCTTGGACGGTGCTGCCGTTCACTATTTCCACCATTCATATTCCTTTGAGTCGACGGTGGCTCTCTATCTCGCAGCCGACGTGCTCCTGGTGACTTCACTGCGTGATGGGATGAATCTCGTTGCCAAAGAATACGTGGCCGCGCGACACAACAATGGTACTCTCGTGCTCTCTGAATTCGCCGGTGCGGCTGCCGAACTGCACGACGCGCTGCTGGTCAATCCTCACGACATCGCCGGACTCAAGGACGCCATTCGGCTCGGAGTGGAAATGCCAGCCGCGGAAGCCGGTAAGCGGATGGCCTCCATGGCTGACGTCGTTGAGCGTCACGATATTCACCGGTGGGCACGGACGTTCCTGGCTGACCTTCAACCAACGGCACCGACGCGAGAACTCAGGACCTCAGAATCATCGAACGAGTCGAGCAGTGCCGGTCACACTAAAAGGATTCAATATGTACACACTGCTGAATAATCAGGAAGCGTCGAAGTTCGATCTCTATCTTCCGGGGAAGCTTGTGGCGTCGTTGCACTACACGATCGACGAGAAGGAGGTCATGTTCATCTATTGCGAGGCGATTGAAACCCATGAAGCAACCCGTCATTGCAAGGAGCTCATGGCCAGATCGTTGAAGGATGTGCTCAATCGCCATATGAAGGTCACCGTCACCTGCCCCATTGCGCTGAAGTTCCTCGATGACTCCGCTCTGGATCTGCCGCCGGGAAGTAGGACCATCGTGTCCGAAAGGACTTCGACCTAGTATCATGGGATGGCTCGTGCGAGGGAGCCCTTCTCAAACTTTGAGGTTTCATCAGGGCTGATCATCGCGCCTGCAGTCGCGACTTCAAGCAGCAGCGCGGCGAGAAAGTGGTCGACCCATCTCAGGCTGCGCAACGGCGGACTCAGACGGTGCTGATCAGCATCGTCTGCGTGCGAAACTTGTGCTCAGGCCTGGGCCGGCTGTCGTGCCACTCCCGAACGCTCAACTATTCTCTGCGACGTAGACACGTGAGCGCAGGCGTTGAGCGTGGGTCATGTTCTTGACATCGACATCGCTGTCGAAGGTCGACCCCAGAGCGCCGGCGACGACGCCCATCGCGGCGCTGAGCCAGGCGATGTCCAGATAATTGGTGAACTTCGCCTCCGGGCGATGGATGATCTGGGCCATGAAATCCGGGTCGATGACGATGAGACTGCCCACCAGAATTCCCGCAACCAGCAGAACATAGAGCGCCCCTACACAGATGATCAGGGTGAGAACAGTGGACAGGTTGTAGTAGAAGACGACCTGAGCACGACGCCCCCTGACCGGTCTGTCCCAGAGGCCGTTGACGGTCAGAAGCCACCCCACCATCACTGCAATCGCAATCATGCCTATGGAGATCAGCCGAGCCGTCGACAGGTGGTGCGACATCTGCCAGATCGAGCTGTAGAAGATTCCGAAAGCCCCCGTCGCCGAGGCTGCGGCCAGGGCCCGGGATAGCTTGCGCGCCATGCGCAGCGGTTCATTGGCCGTCGTCATTCCCAACACCAGGCGAGTTCCGCCGGTGAAGGTGTGCGCGTGCAGGGTGCGGTGCCCGGAATCGGCTCGACTCGACCACTGACCCCACCTGGGCAGACTATGCTTCGGGGCCGTATGGCCGTCGGGCAGCAGCTGGTTCGCACAGCTCATGAAGATCTTGAGTAGGCGACGTCTCGTCGTCAATGCGCCGAGGGTCGGATTCGAGACCACGGCGACCTTGCGACCCGGTAGGACCTCGGCGATGAGTGGTTTGTCCTGGGTGTGGCGAGGAATATCCGTGAACATGATGACGAGGTCCGCGCTGGGATATCTGTTCACCACCGAGTCGAGAGTCGACATCTCCAACTGGTGGTCTGTCCGCACCCGAATGGTCTCGGTGCACGTGTCGACATGAACATCGGCATCGAAGCTCTGCCGCAGGACCTCTTCGAACTCGTCCTTGATCGCCGCGACACGGCGGGTCGGCGGGCCGGGGTCAGAGATGAGGAGCAGGTGCATCGCAGCTGGTGCTTTCGTCCATGGTGCCCTCCACGGGGCACGGGCCGGGCGGATCGCCGACATTTCCACCTTCGCAGGGATGGTGGTGTTTGACCAGAGGCTGGGTCCGCATGGTCGTGACTTCGGGCAACTCCACACTGGTCATTCAGTGCGCCTTGATGTCTGGGATGCTGGACGGGTCACGTATTCTGATGTGGGTATGACGCAGCGTATCGACCGCTGTGAGAGAGCTAGTGAAAGAGAGATCGGCACATGAGTGTTCTGGTGACGGGAGGTGCCGGATACATCGGCTCCCACGTAGTACGGCTGCTGTCCGAGCGCGGCGATGACGTCCTTGTCGTCGACGACCTTTCCACCGGGATCGAGGCTCGCGTCACCGGCTTGCCGATCGTCAACATCGACCTTGCCGCCGCCGACGCCGAGGATCGTCTCGTCGCTGCGATCGAGGAGCACTCGGTGAACTCGATCATCCACTTCGCCGCGAAGAAGCAGGTGGGGGAGTCGGTCGAAGAACCCATCATGTACTACCGCCAGAACATCGGCGGACTCACGAATGTCCTCGCCGCCGCCGAACGCACCAGCATCGAATCGCTTGTCTTCTCATCCTCGGCTGCGACCTACGGCATGCCCGATGTCGAGATGGTCGCCGAGGACCTCGACTGCCGACCGATCAACCCTTACGGGCAGACCAAGCTCATCGGCGAATGGATGATCGACAATGCGATCACCTCGGCGAGGATGCGTGGTGTGAAGTTCAACGCCGTGAAGCTGCGCTACTTCAACGTCGCCGGAGCCGGCTGGCCTGAGCTCGCCGACACGGCTGTCATGAACCTCATCCCGATCGTCCTCGGACGCATCGCAGACGGCAAAGCCCCCATCGTCTTCGGCGACGACTACGACACTGCTGACGGCACATGCATCCGTGACTACGTTCACGTCAAGGATCTGGCCGAGGCGCACATCGCCGCGCTTGACTACATGAAGTCCGGGGACACCTCGGAGACGGTGTTCAACGTGGGCACCGGCACCGGTGCCTCCGTCAAGGAAGTCATCGATGCCATCGCCGAGGCGACCGGCCGTGAGATCGTGCCCGAAATGGGCGAGCGTCGCGCAGGTGACCCACCTGCACTCGTCGCCGACGTCTCCCGCATCGGCGCGCAGTTGAGCTGGAAGGCCGAGTTCGACCTCGACGAGATCGTGCGCAGCGCTGTCGAGGCCGCGGGGATGGAACCGGAGAAGGGCTGACGCCGCACCGCCGGGTCGTGGTCTCTCCGACCAGGGGTGTGTGATTTTCGAACCTCAGCGGCCGATACTACGATGTGTAGAAGAACGGTATGTGCTGTGTGGCTGAAGGCGGGGAAATGACAGGTATGCGGAAGATCGTGATGGCGGGAGCCGGACTGGTTCTGCTCCTGAGCGGATGCGCGACCGGAGGCTCGGACGATGCAGGGGAGCCGGGTGACAACGGCGCGTCGGACCTGCTCGCTGGCCACGGCCTCGACGATATGGACGTTACCGAAATCATCGACCACCTCGACCGTGTTCCCATCGACGAGAGATCGACGACTCTCATGGCCTCCGTCCAGCCGGACGAGCTGCAGCTGTCGGATGAGTCGGCGGAACTCGGGCTGGACCTGCCTGAGGACACAAGCTACATTTCGATTGCGCCGTTCGTCGACCAGAGCCACGAATGTTTCTACCACAGCTTGACGACCTGCCTTGGTGAGCTGAGCGGAGAGGCCGTCGACGTCACGATCACCGACTCTGCGACAGGAGAAGAGGTCGTCGACGAGACTGCGACGACCTTCGACAATGGATTCGTCGGATTCTGGGTTCCCCGGGGCATCACAGGAACCGTCGAGATCTCCTCCGGCGGCAGGGACGGAACGGCTGACTTCTCGACGAAGGACGACGGCGCCACCTGCATCACCGGTCTCCGGCTGACCTGAGACCACTCACGCCGAGTCGGTGGATCCCGGAGCGACGACGACCTCACCCACACTCGGCAGCGCCTGTCGGAGGCGATCCTCCACAGTGCGCTGGAGCTCAGTAAACTCGGCAAGCGAAAGTCCGCCGGGGCCAGAGTCGGGGCTGGGGCCAGGGTCGGGGCTGAACTCAGATTCAGGGCCGGCACTGCTGTCTGCGTCAATGACGGCGTGGACGTGGAGGCGATGGCCGATCCAGCGCACCTGCAGATCAGTGATTCCGACGATTTGGGGAAACTCGTGGATCGCCTCGGCGGCTCGAGCTGTCAGGGAAGGGTCGACCCCGTCGAGCAGGCGCTGGCCGATGTCCTTGGCCGTGGAGACGAGCAGGGCGAAGATGGCTAAGGAGATGACGATGCCGACAGCCGGATCCGCCCAGGGCAGTCCGAGCCAGATTCCGATGACACCGACGACGACGGCGAGCGAGGTCAATCCGTCAGTTCGGGCATGGACGCCGTCGGCGACGAGGGCAGCCGAACCGATCTTCCGACCGACGCGGATCCGATAGACGGCGACTATCTCATTGCCGAGGAAGCCGATGACTCCGGCCGCGAACACCCAGCCCGTGTGCTCGATCGTGCGGGGCTCGATGAGGCGGTGGATCGATTCGACGCCGGCCAGAACTGCAGAGGCGGCAATCATCGCCACAATGAACAGGCCGGCCAGATCCTCGCTGCGGCCCAGCCCAAAGGTGAATCTCCTGGTCGGAGGTCGGCGTGAGAGCGTGAAGGCGATCCACAGCGGAATGGCCGTCAGTGCGTCGGCGAAGTTGTGGATGGTGTCGGCCAGCAGCGCGACCGAGCCGCTGATTGCGACGACGCTGACCTGAAGTACAGCGGTGATGAGGAGCGCGACCAGCGAGATCTTGACGGCTCTGATCCCCTGAGTGCTCGCTTCAAGTTCGTCGTCGATCGAGTCGCTGGCGTCATGGCTATGCGGGACGAAGAGGCCGTGGAGGACACCCTTGATGCCGCGCGGATGGTGGTGGCCGTGGTCATGGTTATGACCACGGTCGTGAGGTTGATGACGGTGGTGGCCGTGGTCGTGGTGGAGATGGTCGCCGACCGCCATGTCAGAGCCGGTCTGGACTGTCTGCGGTGTGGTGATGAGGGCGTCCGATGGTGTGTTCGGCCTGCTCGATGGCGTCGACGACCAAGCGGCGAGCGTGTTCATCGGTGAGACGGTAGAACACCTTCGTGCCCTCGTGTCGGGTCGTGACCATTCGGGACATGCGCAGGCGCGCCAAATGTTGTGAAACAGATGTCGGCGATTTGTCGACGATGTCGGCGAGGTGATTGACCGACAGCTCATCATCGCGCAGAGCCAGGATGATCTTCACCCGAGTGGCATCGGCAAGGAGAGCGAACACCTCGACGGCCAGATCGACGAACTCGCTGTCGGCGGTGAGAGTGCATGACTTCTTATCTGCGTACATACGAAGATAGTAGGATAATCGAGCGGCCAAGGCAACGCGGATTCGAAGTATGCGGCTCCGAAGTGTGCGGCACCGAACCGCCAGGTGCCGAGCTACGTGGCATTGATCTGCGTGGGACTGATCAGCGCGGAGCCTAACCAGGCGGCGAGGTCGTCGCTCAGCTCTTGCGGTGACTCCACAGGCACCAGGTGGCCGGCGGCTCTGAACGAGGTGATGTCCGCTGTGCCCGGCAGTCGCTGTGCCAATTGCTCGGCCTGCCCGAAGGGAATCCACGGATCTTCGGCACCCCAGCCGATTCGAACGGGGCATCGCACCTCTCCGAGCCCTCTGGCTATCGGCTCCGTATGCTCGGGGCGAAGGCTCGCAATCTGATGGTAGAAGGCGGCCTGGCCTGCAACGGTGCACCACGGTTCTGCGAGGATCTCGGCCCAGCTGCGTTCGAGGCGCGCACCGCCGGCTCCAGCGATGTACTCGGTGACCAGCGCGCGATGCAGCTGTGGTGGCAAGGACGTGAAGACCGATTCGTTGTCGGCCACGAGGCGGAAGAACGGAGAGCCCCACGGCGGCAGTGTCACAATGTCGAGCAGATACAGGGATGCGAATTCGGAGCCTCCGAACAAATGCGCGCCCAACGCCACCGCCCCACCGATGTCGTGGGCGATGACCTGAGGGAACTGCACATTCCAGACCGTCATCAACTCCGCCAGCCGGCGACCTTGGGTGACGAGATCGACAGGGAGGGCCGCCTCGGCGATGGATTCACCGTATCCGGGCATATCCCACAGGAGAACGCGATGGCTGCGGCCGAGTTCGCGGGCATGCGGCAGCCACATCCGCGATGTCCATGGTGTTCCGTGGCAGATGACGATATCGCCGAGGTTGTCGTGCCCTGGTGCCGGCCCGATTGTCTGGGTTGCCGCCTCGGTTCCGTCACTGAGGATGATTCGTCGAGTCGTGATCTCAACTGAAGGTTCAGGTTCTTGCGTCTGCTCGTTCATGATCCGAATCTAGAACTTCAGGTCAACCTGAAGTCAAGGTGTCATCATGGTGTCATGAAGATCGGTGAAGCGGCGCGGCGCCTGGGGATCGCCGCACATGTGCTGCGGCATTGGGAAGATGAGCGGGTCGTGGTCCCGGACCGCACGGTCACAGGCCACCGACTGTACGGGTCCGAGCATCTGGCACGGTGTCGGATCGTGCTGTCCTGCCAGGAGGTGGGGATGAGTCTGGCGGAGATCCGGGCGATCGTGCACCGTGGTGAGGCGGGGCGTGCACAGATCATCGCGGCCCGGATCGCCGCCATCCGGGCCCAACGCTCTTCACTTGATTCAGCCGAGAGATTCCTGCTCCATGTTCGGCAATGCCGGCACGATCTCATGGCCAGGTGTCCGGAGTGCTCGCAGTATTCGCAGGCCTGATGCCCAGAGCCCGAGGCGAAGACGAGAAATGGCGTACGCGATTGATGAGCAGCGCCACCTCGTTGTCGGGTGAATTTCATCCTTCGAGGGTGGTCACAAAACACCGCAGAAGCGGCATGATGGCACTATGACCATTGATCTAGAAATTGCGCTCAGTGCCGAGCTCGATCCCATCATCGACGTCGCCGCTGGACTGGGTCTGCAGCCAGAAGACATCATTCCCTACGGATGGACCAAGGCCAAGGTCCCCATCGATGTTCTTGACGCCGCCGCCGAGGCCGCCACGGATGGGAAACTCATCCTCGTGACGGCTATGAGTCCGACTCCTGCCGGTGAGGGAAAGACCACGACGAGCATCGGTCTTGCCGACGGTCTCAACGAACTCGCCCGGTCGAAGCCTGAGGTCGGCAAGGCAGTCTTGGCTCTGCGCGAGCCCAGCATGGGTCCGGTCTTCGGCATGAAAGGTGGAGCAGCCGGCGGTGGATACGCCCAGGTGGTGCCGATGGAGGACATCAACCTCCACTTCACCGGGGACTTCGCGGCGATCGCAGCTGCGAACAATCTCGCCGTGACCATGCTCGACAACCACATCCATCACGGCAACGAACTCGACGTCGACGTCAGACGCGTCCACATCCGTCGCGTCGTCGATCTCAACGATCGAGAACTGCGTGGCGTCGTTGTGGGTCTCGGCGGCATCAACGGGGGAGTGCCCCGCGAAGACGCCTTCGACATCGTCGTCGCCAGCGAGGTCATGGCGGTCTTCTGCCTCTCCACCTCATTGACCGACCTCAAGGAACGCCTGGGACGGATCGTCCTCGCTCACAGCCGCTCACGAACCCCGATCACGGTCGCCGACGTCGGTGCTGCCGGCGCGATGACTGCTCTGCTGCGCAACGCGCTGGCGCCCAACCTCGTCCAGAGCCTCGAGCATTCGCCGGCATTCATCCACGGGGGCCCGTTCGCCAACATCGCCCACGGCTGCAACAGCCTGCTGGCGACGAAGGCCGCGCTGACCTTAGGCGATTGGACGGTGACCGAGGCCGGCTTCGGTGCCGACCTGGGTGCAGAGAAATTCCTCGACATCAAATGCCGCGCCGCTGGTATCTGGCCCTCGGCCGTGGTCGTCGTCGCCACCCTGCGGGCGCTGAAGTACCACGGAGGCATCGAGGTCAAAGACGTGCAGACGCCGAACAGTCACGCCGTCATCGACGGCATGAGCAACCTGGAGCACCACTGCGGCAATCTCCTCAACATCTACGGAATCACCCCGGTCGTGTGCTTCAATCGGTTCCCCACCGACACGGACGAGGAGATGGCGGACGCGATCGCGCACCTGCGGTCCAAGGGGATCTCGGCCGTCGAATCGACCCACTGGGCCGATGGCGGCAAGGGTGCGCTGGGCCTCGCCGAGGCGGTCGTCGAAGCCGCCGGTGGTGCCGGAAATGCAGGGCCGGCAGTCGACGATGGCTCGGTGTTCGTGGCGGGAACAGCCTCGGGCGACGCGCAGGCCCCACCTCCGGGTGAGTCGGCGGCAGAATTGCCTCGGGCACAGTACAGCTATGAGCTCGACCGGCCACTGGAGGAGAAGATCCGGACGATCGCCCAGCGGATCTACGGTGCCGCTGACGTTGAGCTGCCGACGCAGGTCAAGCGCAAGCTGGGCCAATTCACGGACGAAGGCTATGGCGACGCCCCGATCTGCATCGCCAAGACCCAGTACTCCCTGAGCACCGATGCCACCCTGCGTGGGGCGCCGAAGGATCACATCATCGAGGTCAAGGACGTGCGCCTCTCGGCCGGTGCCGGCTTCGTCGTCGTCATCGCCGGAGACATCATGACCATGCCCGGCCTGCCCAAGGAACCTTCGGCTCTGAAGATCGACGTCACCGAAGACGGGAACATCACCGGACTGTTCTGAGTCATCTGCCCGGGACGTCGAGAAACGGGCTCTGCTCCGAGAACCGCACGCACGCACCCGATAGTCGGCACTTTGTGCGGTTCTCGGGGCGGGTTGGCAGTCAGCGGCGAGGTTTCTGCAGCCAGGGGCGCAGCAGCCGGGTGCTCACCGGTAGGAATATGTAGGTCATCAACGGCGTGAGGATGCAGATGTTGAGCAGCACGGCCAGGACCGTCGGCCAACTCTCGAGGTGAGGCATGAGGAGTAACGTCGAGAGCAGACTCAGAGGAAAGAATGGCAGGAAGATGCTCACTGCCTGCTTCCACCGAGGGGGAACGACTGTCTCAGGGATCGTGAGAGTCTCCTCGCCCTGCGGTTCGAACCATCCCTCGATGCCCGTGCGATGCTCGACTCGCGTGGTCTCGACGAGTTCGGCCGCGCTGTCGATCCACCAGCGGCGATCCTCGGATTCATCCCAGGCCCGCAGCGACTTCTCGTCGGAGAACCGGTACAGCACGTGCCACTCGTCCGAGTTCGCCGCGGCCCTTATCCACCCGGATCCCAGATAGCCGCGCCGTTCACGCACCAGCTCCTGCCCGGCCTGCACCCAGGCGTTGAACCGACGATGATGTTCGGGCAGAACGGTGCGCGTGATCGACACAGTGATCGGAGAGTGTTGGGACATAGGGGAGATTTTAGCGAAGTCTGCCCTGCAGGCTCCCATCCTTGCCGAACCACACTCTTATCGAATCGCGCATGCATCACCGCGTCGGCAGATCTCTGGTCAGTCGTCTCCGCTCACGCGTGCGAAGATCCGATCAAGTGATCGGGAGAGTGCGGCGTGGTTGTTCGCGTCCATCCACTCCCGGTGGAGCATTTCGTTGAGGCCGCCAGGGGTTTCATGGCCCTTGACCAGATCAGCGAAGGGGGTCTCGGTAGTCGCGAGGGTATTGCCCAAACCGGCGAATTGGCCGCGTACGATGCGTTCGGCCGCTGCCCTCTCCCATCCTTGTTCGACGAGCCAGTCGGCAACGCCCTGAAGAAAGGCATAGTAGGACGACATCGTGGCTGTTGTGGCCGACAAGGTGCTGAAAAGTTCTTCGGTCGCTGCCACAACGGTGCCGCCGAGAGTATCGAAGAACTTCTCGACTTCCGAGTGGCCAGGGTAGACCGGGGTGACACCGCGGCGTTCGCGCACGGGCGGCAGCGGGATGACGCGCACGATGTTCGGACACTTCGGGAGAAGCGAGGCGAGGATATCGGTTGAGATCCCGGCGATTGCGCTCACGATGGTGCGGTCGGCCGGAATGCTGAGCTCGGAGAGCACAGCCTCAGTCTGCTCAGGCAGCACGGCCAGGATGATGTGTTCGCTGCGATCGACGACGTCCTGATTGCTCGTGCACACCTCGACCCGGTCGAAATCGCTGGCAAGTTGTGCCGAACGTTGGGCATTCCGAGGGGAGAGGAAGAAATCCGGGTGGTCATCGCTTGAGCACGCACCTTGCACTATCGCCGAGGAGATCTCGCCGACTCCGATGATCCCGATGCTTGTACTCATGAACTGCCTCCTGGAAACGCCGTTGAGAAGATCGGCGTGGAGATCCCGCCTCGTCCATTCAATAGCATTCATGTTCGGCCGCGTCCAGAGCCGATGAAGCTCTAGCGGGCTTCGATGACCTTCTTGATTGCTTTGAGAGTCTCGGGGATTCCTGACCGCGCAGCTGAGGTTCGTTCGGCGATCTGCTCGGCGGCTTGGTCCTGGTACTTCTCGCCGAAGAAGGCTTGGCCCTCCGGAAGGAACTCCCACGATTCGGTGAGCAGTGTGCCGCCTTCTGCTTCCTGCATACTGTATGTCCAGTGAACCCGGCCCGGTCCCACGCTCCACCCGAACGCACGTCCCTCATCGGCGACGATGACCTGGCTGCGGGTCTGCCACTCGCGGTCCGAGGTGACGTTGCGTCCGGTGAACCAGGCTCCGATCCGAGGGCCGTCGCCCTCGTCCCACCAGCACTCCCTGCATATCGGTGACCATTCGCCGGTTCGAGTCACGTCTGAAACGGTTGCGTAGACGGTTGCCGGGTCGGCCGCAACGAGGATGGAATCGGCGAATGTGAGAGATTCAGTCATGCTGGCAACTCTACCGATTTCTCAGGTCCGCGCCGATTCGCACCGTGTCATCGCTGTGCCCAGTGCGCCACGCTGAGGCTGCCCTCAGGCGAAGGAGTCGAAGACGGCCTCAGCTGTTGCCGCGACAAGGGCCGGGCCATCCTCGGAGTCGGGGTCCTCGCTCTGTGTGAGCACGGTGATGATGATCGGATCCTCGTTGGGAGGGTAGACGACGGCGATGTCGTTCTGGATTCCATCCGAGTGGCCGGACTTGTCTTTCACCGTCCATCCCTCCGGCGCGCCGGCGCGGATGAGGGGATCGCCGGTCTCATTGTCCGACATCCATTCGAGGAGTACCTCACGGTCGTCTTCGGGCAGGCGATCGGAGTCCAGCAGCCCCTGCAGATCAGCGGTGTAGGCCTTGGGGGTCGTGGTGTTATCGGAGCTGTCGGGGTCGACGTCGTTGAGCTCCGGCTCCTCGTCGATGACCTCGGTGGTCGGACCGCCGGCGTCTTCGAGTGCTGCGTCGAGTCCCTGAGGCCCACCGATCTCGTCGAGCACGATGTTCATGGCTGCATTGTCACTGACACGCAGCGCGCTCTCGGCGACGTCCCTCAGTGGGAGTCCCGTGTCGACGTGCTTTTCCGTCACCGGGGTCCAACCGGCCTCGTCGACGTCTGCCTGGGTCCATGTCACCTGTTCGTCAAGGTCAGCGGACGTGGTGCGAGCCAACAGCTCGGCGACTGCGAACACCTTGAGAGTTGAGGCGAAGCCGAAACGTTCATCGGACCTGTAGTCGACGCTGGTCCCGTCTCCCGTGTCTACGGCGCTCACTCCGATTCGTGCTTCGAAATCCTCTTCAAGGGACTCGAGTTCGCTGCTGACCTTTTCTTGGCTGCTTCGGTCCGAATTCGGTGTCTGGGTACCCGGTTCCGATTTTGCATCAGCAGGTGAGCAGCCTGCGACCAGCGCGCAGGTCAGTGTCGTTGCAGTCAGCAGTCTCCACGGTCGTACATTCATCGGGTTGATCCAATCTCTCGTCAGTCTCTTCAGCCCTGTCGGGCTGGATGGAAACCACTCTTCTGCACTCTGCTCATGCTGTCGAAGATCAGTTCTTCCATATTCATATCAAAAACACATATCATGAGGTGATGGACCTGGTTGAAGCCTGCCGCACATTCACTGCGGTCAGCGAACTCGGCAGCATGACACTCGGAGCCGCGGCCAATGGTGTCCCACAGCCGGTGGCCAGTCGTCGCATCGCCGGGCTTGAGAGACAGTTCGGAGCTCGTCTTTTCGAGCGGACCGGTCGAGGGGTGAGTCTCACACCCTTCGGGCGGGACATGCTGTCCTCTGCCGCTCGGCTGGTCGAGCTGGCCGACGAGATGATGCTCGATGCCGACCGGGCAAAGCTGCGGCCGGTGTCGCTGGCGGTGCCCGACTCGTGCTCGACCAGAAATCTCGCTGTACTGGCTGCCTCGGCGAATGCTCGGGGACTGCGCATCGATTTCCATCCAGGCACGCCCGGACGAAGAGTCGAGGACCTCTCTGCTCGACGAGTCCGAGCAGCGCTTCGATCCGTTCCCGCAGCTGAGGGGAGATGGACAGTCCCACTGGGATGCGCCCACCGTTCCGAGACCTTGCCTGGTGTGCGCGTTGCCGATCTGCGACGATCCCGCGCGCCGATTCCGGGAAGCGGAGCGAGGCTGGCCGGTCAGCGGCTGAGACTGCTCAACGAGGATGATGTTCCGCACGTGCGAGGTCGTATCCGCAGAGCATCCGAAGAAGCCGGTCTGCTTCCCTACCAGGTGGTCGTCGGGCCCTCTGATCCCGCAGCCGTCGCCGGAGTCCTCGCCGCCGGTGATCTGCTGATCTGCAGCATCGATGAAGCCAGGCAGCTCGGTCTCTCGTGGTCCCCGCTGGTCGACCCTGTCGTGGAGCGAGGATATGTGCTCTCGGCCACCTCCGCAGAAGACGCTTCGGCACTCGGGGACTTCGGTGAGGAGATCGCAGACTGCCTGGGCGGTACCTCGAATCGTATGTCCGAGGCCGAGTCGACGTCAGGAGATACGGCGGCAGGGGAGGCCAGATGACGACCGCAGCTCGCCTCGTCAGGGAGGTCGGTGATCAGCTCGAAGCGGCCGGATTGCGGGCTCGGATCATGGTCAGGGACCTCGACTCGCAGGCTGAGATCTCAGTAGGATCTGACGTTTCCCTGCCGCTGGCTTCCGTTGTGAAAGTTCCGATTGCCCTCGCAGTACTCAGCCGCATCGCCAGTGGAAAGCTGGAGGCCGATCGTCAGGTGCTCGTTGAACCTGGTCAATTCAAGCCGGCGAGTTCGACGGGCACGAGTCGCTTTCGCCATCCCGCGCGGATTGCCGTTGATGACCTGCTCATGCTCTCGGTGTGCTTCAGCGACAACACGGCCACCGATGCCCTGCTTCAGCTCGTGCCGATCGAGCTGGTCCAACGCGAACTCGCGGACCTGGGTTTCGGCGAGATCCAGGTCAGACACCATCTCGATGCTCTCGTGAGGACACCGCTGGAGAGCCTTCCGTCACCAGAGGCTCACTTGGCCTTCGAGCTTGCGCACGCGGGTCTCTCACCAGGAGCCGGCCATAGGATCTGGCAACTCGACTCTGCGCAGGCGAATGTTGCCACTGCCTCTGTGTTGACAGAACTTCTTGCTCAGCTGTGGCGTCCGGATCGCATCAGTCCCGCGGTTGCCACCCGCTTGCGTGAGCTTATGGCAGGCAACGTCGTGCGGCACCGCTTGGCGCCTGATCTCATGTCCGATGCGGCTCGGTGGTCATCGAAGACTGGGACTCTGCTGCACCTTCGGCACGAGATCGGAGTTGTCGAGCACGCCGATGGGCAGACGATCGCTGTCGTCGTCCTCAGTGAGTCGAGAAACCCAGCTGCTGTGCAGCCGGCTGCGGAGGCGGCTCTCGGCGCGGCCGCTCGGGCACTGCACGATGCGATCAAATGAGGTCATTCTGCCTCGTGCGAGGCCGCGCCCAGCATGCCAACACTGATCGAATCACCTGTCCCGGTTGTATTCGCTCAATTCAGATCCGATCCTCAGATCCGATCCGTTCGGAAATGTACTCAACGGTTGGCGCCTTCTCTTCGAAGATCGTCAAGATTTCGAAGAGAAGGCGCCAACCGTTGATTCCAGCGACTGCTCTGTTCGCAGATGAGGCGACTGCTCTGATCGCAGATGAATGTTCTGGGTTCAGAAGCTGGGAAGAACCGATCCGTCGGACCACTTCTTCTCGATGAACTTCTTCACCTCGGGGGAGTGGAGGAGTTCGTCGAGCTTCTTGATGTTCTCGTCGTCCTTGTTCTCGGTACGGGAGGCGAGGAAGTTGCCGTAGGGGTTGTCTTCGGCCTTTTCGAGCAGGATTCCGTCCTTGGCAGGGCTGAGTCCCGCTTCGAGGGCGTTGTTGCCGTTGATGACCGAGGCATCGACGTCTTCGAGGGTGCGCGCCAGCTGAGCGGCGTCGGCCTCGACGAACTCGACCTTCTTCGGGTTGCCCTCGACATCAGAGAGCTTCGCATCGACCGCGTCGACACCGTCCTTGAGCGTGATGACCTTGGCCTCTTCGAGCATCTTCAGTGCACGACCCTGGTTGGCAGGATCGTTGTTGATGCCGATCTTCGCACCCTTGGGCAGGTCCTTGACGTCTTTGATGTCGTTGGAGAAGAGGGCGAATGGTTCGAGGTTGATCGGGGCGAACGCGGTGAGCTCGTAGCCCTGGCCTTCGACCTCGGAGTCGAGGTAGGGCTTGTGCTGGAAGTAGTTGGCGTCGATGTCACCGTCGGACAGAGCCTTGTTCGGCAGTGTGTAGTCTGTGTATTCGGTGACCTCGATGTCGAGGCCGGCAGCCTCGGCGAGGTTCTCGTCGACGAAGTTCAGGATGTCGCCCTGCGGCACCGGGGTGGCACCGACGGTGAGCTTGGTGATGTCGCCGTCCTTCTCGCCGACGGAGTCGGATCCGCCGCCGACGAGGCCGCAACCCGATAGCAGCAGGGTCGCACTCGCGGCGATGGCGATGAGCTTGGTCTTCATGGTTCTCCTTGAGTGATGTGGTTCGTCGAAGTGACGAGATTTCAGGTGGTGCAGCCTCAGCGGTGGTCGACGGCGCGGGCGATGCGGTCGCCGATGAACTGGATGAGTGTGACGATGACGACGAGGACGATGATGCAGGCGATCATCGTGTCCGCCTGGTAGCGCTGATAGCCGTAGGAGATCGCCAGCGCGCCGAGTCCGCCTCCGCCCACGGCACCAGCCATGGCCGTGTAGGACACCAGGGTCACCGAGGTGACAGTTGCCGCTCCGATCAGGCCGGGCTTCGCCTCGGGGACGTAGACCTGCCGGACCACCTGCCCGTTCGACGCCCCCATCATCAGCGCCGCCTCGACCTTGCCTTCCGAGACCTCACGCAGGGAGTTCTCGACCAGGCGAGCATAGAAGGGGATCGCACCGATGGTCAGCGACACCACGGTCGCCTGCCAGCCCAGGGCTGAGCCCACGACGAAGCGGGCGAAGGGAATGAGGGCGATGATGAGGATGATGAAGGGTATTGAGCGCGTGATGTCGACGATGATCGACAGTGCTCGGTAGAGCACGGGACGTGCTTTGAGCCCGCCTTTTGAGCTGGTGAACAGCCAGATCCCCAGCGGCAGTCCGATGAGGACGGCCAGCCCGGTCGACCACAGGGTCATGAGCAGGGTCTCGATGGTCGCCGGCAGCATCTGCTGCGTGATCGCCGGGTTGTCGAACCAAGTCGGATCGTTCATCAGGCTGCCTCCTCCGCATAGATTCCGTCTGCTTCCAAGGCCGTGATGAGCTCCTTCGACGCAGCGGCCGAGCCGACCGTGAAGCGGATCCGCCCGACCTGTCTGCCCTCGATGGTCTCGACGGCACCGGCGAGGATCGCATCGGCACTGACTCCCACGGACTGGGCGCGGGTGAGGACATCCGGCAGGCTGGTGCCGGCCAGGGAGACCTCGACGAGTCGGGCAGCCCCGGACTCGGAACCCTCAGCCGCACCCTTGTCATCTAGGCCGATGGGCGGAAGGGGGACGAGATCCTTGGCCAGGGTTGAGCCGGGTTCGGAGATCACCTCGGCGAGTTTGCCGGTCTTAGCCACACGACCATCGGCCAGCAGAGTCACCGAGTCGCAGATCTCGCGGATGACGGACATCTCGTGGGTGATGATGAGGACGGTGATGCCCAGGCGATCGCGCAGGGAGCGGATGAGCCCCAGGATCTGGTCCGTGGTGGTGGCATCCAGCGCCGAGGTGGGCTCATCGCACAGCAGAACCTTGGGTTCGGCAGCCAGCGCCCGGGCAATGCCCACTCGCTGCTTCTGTCCGCCGGAGAGCTGGGCGGGGTAGTTGTCGGCACGGTCGCCGAGGCCCACGATCTCGAGCAGCTCACGGGCCTTGGCCAGACGTTCGGACTTGGAGACGCCGGCGATCTGGAGTGGATGGGCCACATTGTGCAGGGCGGTGCGCGAATCGAGGAGGTTCACGTGCTGGAAGACCATGCCGATGCTGCGGCGAGCCTCGCGCAGTCCCGAACCGGACTGGTCGGTGATGTCCACCTCGTCGATGGAGACAGTGCCGGAGCTCGGGCGTTCGAGTCCGGTCAGACACCGGATGAGCGTGGATTTGCCGGCACCGGAGCGGCCGACGATGCCATGGATCTCTCCGGCGGGGACCGACAGATCGATCTCCTCCAGAGCGACGGTGTCTCCGAACACCTTCCGCAGACTGCGCAGCTCGATCACAGGCGTCTCCTCTTGTGGGTGGGATGGGGGAATGGCGACATGAACCTACGGTTCAGTAGTGCCGATGATTCAGCATGTCAAGGAGTCCGCTCTGCCTCGGGCAGTGGCGTCATAAAAAGACGCACAACCGGGCGTTCGTGACCAAGGACACGCGGTTTGGGTGCATTCGCCCCACCTTCGCGGGATCGATGGTCAACCTCGGTGGGGAAGTGACGGGAGTGTGAACGTTGGCGGAAGCTGGGGGAAAGCAGCGGCGCAGTTCGCGTTCTCGTAACCTCACCGTCACTTCGCGCCCGTATCCCTGAGTAGCTAAGGCTCATGGCCGCTTGCTGTCTCGGCACGGTGGTCTGGCGAGGACGACGATGGGAATACCGCATGCTCGAGGACACCACCAGGATCGCTGCGATCGTCCCCTGCCACAATGAGGAGATCACGGTTGCGACGGTGGTCAACGACCTGAAGAAGGCTGTCCCCGGGATCACCGTCTACGTCTACGACAACTGCTCCACCGACCTGACCTCGCAGAGAGCCACCGAGGCGGGCGCGATCGTTCGCAAGGAGAATTCCCCGGGCAAGGGCAACGTCGTCAGGCGTGCCTTCGCCGATATCGAGGCCGACATCTACGTGATGATCGACGGCGATGACACCTACGAGGCCTCCCACCTTCCCGAGATGATCGAGACCCTGGTCTCCGGGCCGTATGACCATGTGCTCGGGGTGCGCCAGGACAATCAGGAGTCCACCTCCTACCGGCCCGGGCATGAAGCCGGGAACATGATGTTCAATCGGCTCACCGGGTGGCTATTCCAATCCCAGGTCACCGACATGCTCTCCGGCTACCGGGTGTTCTCCCGCAGGTTCGTGAAGTCGTTCCCCGCAATCAGCAAGCGCTTCGAGATCGAGACGGAGCTGACCGTGCACATGATGTCGCTGCGTCTGCCCAGCACCGAGGTGCCCATCGACTTCCGTGACCGTCCCGATGGCAGCGAGTCCAAACTCTCGACGTTCAAGGACGGGTTCCGCATCCTCGGCCTCATCTCCGCCCTGGTCAGACACGAACGGCCGAGGCTGTTCTACGGTGTCATCACCACGATCTTGGCCGCATTGTCACTGCTGTTCGGGTTGCCCGTGGTCTGGGAGTTCTGGCAGACCGGACTGGTGCCCAGGTTCCCGACGGCCATCCTCGCCGCTGCCCTCATGGGACTGGCCTTCCTGCTCGGCAGTGTGGGACTGACCTTGGACGGTCTGCGCCGTGCCAGGCGTGAGACTTCGCGGTTGGCCTACCTGGGGTTACCGGCGGTCAGTGTGCCTGAAGCCAGCACCTCGGAGCTTGACCTGCCGCGTCAAACTGTTCGTCAGTCGCCAGCAACGAGGACTTCGCTCGCCTCATGACGGCACCGAAACCACCGAAGCTGCGAGGCTTCTTCGCCTCGGCGCTTGCCTGGGATGTCTTCCTCGCGCTGCTGATACTCGTGCCCTCCCTGGTCTTCATCAAGCTCTTCCTCCCGGGGCGTGCCAATGTCGATATCGGCAACCAGTATGCACAAGCCACGGGCGATATCCCTTTCTCCGACTGGCACCCACCGGTGATGAGCGCCGTGTGGCGAGCGCTCATCAGCATCACCGGTGCAGCCGGAAGCCTGTTCGTCCTGCAGGTCGTCATCCTTGCGCTCGCCTGCTGGGCCCTCGGCGTGATCGTGCACCGGTGGGGAGCACCTCGGTGGGTGTCGCTGGTCGGGCCGGCGATCATGGCCACCCCGTGGGTGGTGTCGCAGATGACGACGATGTGGAAGGACACGCAGATGGCTGTGGCCATGCTGCTGGCCGTGGTTATCCTCATCATCACTCGGTTCATCCCGAAGACGTGGCTGCTCTGGATTCCGGCTCTGGTGCTGCTCGTGTATGCGTTCGGACTGCGGAAGAACGCCGTCTTCGCCATCGTCCCGATCGCCGTCTATTTCGGCTATCTGTTGGTCAAGCGGCTGCGCAGCAGTCGACGCTTCGCCACGTTCGCAGGAGGGGCCGGTGCCCGGTTCGCCGCACGGCGAGGCGTGGCCACGGCTGTGGCCTCTGTGCTGGTCCTCATCGTCCTGGGCGCGGGACTCAAGGCCACGGATGCGGCCATCGAATCGCAGGAGGACGTGGCGGCCACCGGTCAGATCTCGCAGATCTTCCTCGACGACGTCATGTTCTCCGTGCCCGACGGCGATCTCCAAGCCTCGGACGCGCCAGCCGAGCTCAAGGACAAGATCAGCACAGCCCGAGACAAATGTCTGGAGAAGGGCGAGATCTGGGACGCCTACTGGAACTGTTACGGCAAGGGCGCAACAGGGAAAGATTTCGAACCGATCGCCCACCAGGATGAGCTGAAGGACCTGTGGTTGAGCGAGGTCATCACCCACCCACTCCGTTATGTCGAGTACCGATTCGCCGTCTTCTCCTTCTACTTCTTCTCTTCGGCCCTCGAGTATTGGCCCGCCGAGTGGCACTTCGACGCGGCTAAGGTTGGTCTCAAGCAGGGGGACGTCAAGGCCGACTACATCGTGAGGCCCTATGTCGAGGACTTCGCACTCGACACGTTCCCGATGCTGTTCAAACCCTGGTTCTGGACCCTTCTTGCAGGTCTCCTCCTGGTCTTCGCTTACCGCGCTCGAGCCCGGCATGCGACGTCGGTGAAGGCTGCCGGGGTACGGACCTTCTGGCCCGAGATCACGATGCTGTCCACCTCGGCGCTGTTCTATGTGTTCGGATACTTTCCGATCGTCCCGTCGAACCATTTCCGGTACACGTTCTGGCCGGCGCTCGCCGTGACCACCGCACTGCTGTTCGTCCTGGCGATGTGGCGGACTCGGCGAGGTTCGGCAGCCCAGCGAGCACCGGCAGCCCGGCAGTCACCTGCAGCCACAGATGCTTCGGATCAGGGGAAGGCCCCGTGATCGTCGGGCACGCCGCGATCAAGGACATTCAGCGAGTCCGAAACCTGGCCGATTAGACTCGGTGACTGTAATGAAAGAGTCTTTGTCCGCCCGTGTGCGGCGCCTCGCGGCGGAAGCGTTCAAGTTTCTCACTGTCGGTGGTTTGGGATACATCGTCGACGTGGGACTCTCCAACGTCCTCGCCTACGGCCTGGGATCGATCCCCCCGTTACTCGAGGGCAGCCCGATCAAGGCCAAGATCGTCTCCACCATCATCTCGATGGCCGTCGTATGGATGGGCAACAGACTCTGGACCTACGGGGACCGGACGACCGGTTCGAATCTGCGCGGCGTCTTGCTCTTCGTCGCCGTCAACATGGCCGGAATGATCATCACCGTCATCCCGCTGGGCGTGACCTGGTACCTGCTCGACATGCGTGATCAGCTGACCTACAACATTTCGACCAACATCATCGGCGTCGGCCTGGCCATGATCTTCCGCTTCTACGCCTACCGGACCTGGGTATTCAAGGAAGCAACGCCGGCCGCCGAGGTGGTCGTGGAGATGGACGAACCGAGCACCGTTCCCGATGATCGTCAGTAGGGTTGCAGTGCTGACTTCACTGACGCATCGTTGCTTGCGGGGCTGACAACGACCAGAGGGAATCTGTGATGAGTGAAAAGGCGATGACCGTCGACGAGTATCTTGATGGTGTTGATCCGGCGTTCCGAGCGGAGCTCGAGCGAATTCGTGCGCTCGTGACCGAGCTCGTGCCGAGTGTCGAAGAATCGATGAGCTACCGCATGCCGACCCTGAAGTACAAAGATCGTGCATTGGTGTACTTCACTGCTTCGAAGAAGCACATGAGCCTGTTCCCCTCATCGTGGGCGATCGAAGAATTCAAGGACCGACTGGAGGACTACAAGACCACTGTCCACGCGATTCAGTTCACACTGACAAAGCCGCTGCCGACCGACCTGATCGAGGATCTCGTTATCTTCCATAAGCGCCAGATTGATGAGGACCGGCGGTGATCAAGTCCTGGAGGGCCGACGACTGCGGGACCCGGAGGCCGTCCCATGAAATTCACCATCTCGGTGGAGATCGTCGCGACGCGACAAGCTGAACGCTGGTGGTTCGTTGACGATCATTTCCTCAGCCGCCGGTAGGCCCGAGCGGACAGCGGCATGAACACGGCAGTGATCACCAACGGCCAAGCGATGGCTGCCACGATCCCGTAGTCGGCCAGCCACCCGCCGGTCATTCCGGAGGGATTGCCGAACAGCTCGCGAACAGCGGTCGAGGTGGCCGAGATCGGATTCCATGTCGACAGCGCTCCAAGCCACGCGGGCATGAACTCCGGGGCGACGAAGACGTTCGAGAGGAACCCGACCGGCCAGACGAGAACCTGCACAAGCACGGTCGCTCCCTCATTCCGCCCCGCAGTGAGCCCGAGGAAGATGCCGACCCACAGAACGGCGAAGCGCAGCCACAGGAGCAGTGCCACTGCGACCAGTGCCGCCAGCGGCGAGTTCGTCGCCCGCCACCCCAGCAGCAGACCGCCGATGATGAGAATCGCAATCTCGACCATCGAACTGACCATGTCTGCGCCGACTCGTCCCAGCGAGACAGATGCGTCACTGATGGGCATCGACCGGAAGCGGTTGGTGATCCCCTTCTTCGCATCAGCCGCCATCGTCGTCATGGTGGATTCGAGTCCGAACATCATCGCCAGCGTCATCATGCCCGGCAGCAGGAACTGAATGTAGTCGCCACCACCGGGCAACTGGATGGATCCGCCGAAGATGAATGCGAACATGAGCAGCAACATGATGGTGAACAGCAGGCCGAAGATCGGTGACCACGGTTGACGCACCCAATGGGCGAGGTCTCTGCGGGTGAGTATGAGGCCTTCTCTGACAATGCTCATGCATGCTCCTTCTCGGTCAGGGCGAGGAAGACCTCGTCCAAAGTAGGTCGGCGCAGGATGATGTCGTCTGCGATGACTCCTGCATTGTCGAGGCGGCGGATGACCGTGCTGAGATCACGCGAGCCGCGTGTCGCAGGGTAGGTGACGACACCGGTCTCCTCGTTCAGATCAATCTCGCCAGCCTCGTCGTCTGCTGCTCCGGTGCGCAGTGCATCGCGGATGGCCCGGGCCTTGGCCGCGTCGCCTCCGGTGATCTCGATTCGGTCACCTCCGCGCTGCTGTTTGAGTTCGCTCGGGGTGCCCTCGGCGATGATCCTGCCCGACTTCATGATCGAGATCCGATCTGCCAGAACATCTGCCTCCTCCAAATACTGGGTGGTCAGCAGTACGGTCGTGCCGCGGCTGGCGATCTCGCGCACCGAGTTCCACACATCTGTGCGCCCGCGCGGATCGAGACCGGTGGTCGGTTCGTCGAGGAAGAGGATCTCGGGGTCAAGGACCATTCCCACGGCGATGTCGAGGCGTCGACGCATTCCTCCCGAATAGGTGCTCACAGCACGGTCCGCCGCCTCGGTGAGGGAGAACTTCTCAAGCAGCTCATCGGCCCTCGATCTGGCGTCACGGCGAGAGAGTCCGAACAGCTGGCCGAACATCACAAGATTCTGGCGGCCGCCGAGGACTTCATCGAGGGCTGCGCTCTGGCCGATCAGTCCGATGCGCCGGCGTACCTCGGTCGCCTGGGCGCTGACGTCGAAGCCGACGACCTCTGCGCTGCCTTCGGAGACGTCGACGAGCGTGCTCAGGATGTTGATCAGTGTCGACTTCCCAGCTCCATTTGGTCCGAGCAGGCCATGGATCCGTCCTGCTGGAAACTCAATCGAGAGTTCGTCGAGAGCACGCATCTTGCCGTAGGTCTTTATCAGCCCCGAGGCTCGCACTGCCGGACTTCCCAGGTGTCGTTCGCCTGTTTGGCGCATTCCGATTCCTAACTAGTAACACTGTACGGAATTGTTCTGGTTGAAACATTGTACACCGCACGGAGTAGACTGCAAGAATGAATTCCGAAGCCGACTCGCAACGGTTCGATCCGGAGAGTGCCGACGTGGTCCTGCGCCTGCTGTGGCGTGAGCATCTCGACGTGGAGCAAGGCCGGCGCGGTCCGCGGCGGAAGCTCAGCGTTGATCAGGTCATCGATGCCGCGATCGTCCTCGCCGACGCGGAAGGACTTGAGGCGCTCTCGATGCGCAAGGTCGCCGAGGCGGTCGGAGTCTCGGTCATGACCCTGTACAGCTACGTGCCGCACAGATCCGGTCTGATCGGGCTCATGGTCGACAAGGTCATCGGGCTCAGTCCGCAGCCTGAGCATTCGGGGTCGCTGGCGGACCGGGTGCGCACCTTCTCGGGGATCCTCTGGGACGAGTATCACCGGCATCCGTGGTTGGTCGATACACAGTCACACCGGCCGTGGATCGGACCCGGGATCTCGGCCCGCTATGAATGGGCGCTCGAGGCCTTCGAGGGCACCGGACTCGACGACATCGCCATGGACCACACGGTCTCGCTCATCGAATCGCTTGCCTCGGCCAGCGCGGCCGGCAGCATCAATGCGCAGAGGCTCATGGCCGGTTCGGGTGTGAGCGACCTCGAGTGGTGGAGCGCCAATGCTCCACTGCTGGAACAGGTGATGCCCGCAGGCTCATTTCCCATATCGAGCAGGGTGGGGTCAGCTGTGGGGGAGAAGTACCAAGCGGTGACCAGCCACAGAGCGATCTACGAATACGGGCTCGAGACCATCATCCTCGGTGTGGAGACTCAGTTGCAGAAACGTGCCTGAACCTGCCGCGCTGGTGCCATCGACGCAACGGCGGAGCTTCGAGACTCCGGTGCGTGCACAGTGCTGTGGGGGCTCCACCGTCGTATCGACGCGCAGTGGCCAGGTGGCCCCGCGCCAGGTGGCCCTGTCAGCGCAGCGTACGCAGTTTCCGGTAGGCGCGGACGACTGAGGTGGGGGCCAAGGTGCGCAGCTCGGCGCGGATGAGCAGACGCTTCTGCTTCCATACGGCGCTGCGCCGGTTCGGCAGCTGACATGCCCGGGCACGCGTGGCCAGCAGCTCCAGATGGTGACGGAGTCTCCCGTCATCGGAATGGAAGTAGTTCTGAGCCAACCACGCCGAGGTGGGAAATCCGATGGACCCGGCCGCAACCTCGGCGAGGGTGCCGGTGGCACCGGAATCGGCAAAGGCTTCGTTGAGCAGATCTCTGTCGTAGCCGAAGTCGGAGATCAGCAGGGTGGGAACGCCCCGGTCGAAGGACTCCAGCGCGGCCGTCGATGACACGGTGACCAGGGCGGCACCTGGCACGAGGAACTCATCGAGAGGACCATAGCCGAGCCCGATGCGCTCTGCGCCAGGCACACCCTGTGCACGCAGGGAGTTGAGGATGTCGACGTAGGAGTGCTGTTCGTGATGAGTTTCGTGTTCACCGGGCCTCGAGCGCATCTTGATGACCGCGCTCGAGTCTGTGTGACGGGAGGCGAATTCGGCGAGGGCGCGAATGATCGCCTCGCGATCTTCCAGCGACTCGGGCACCTTGGCCTGCGGAGCGAACACCAGTGTCTGGGGGACTTCGGTGCGCTTGAGTGGCACAGAACCATCAGCAATGACGGGGGAAGCAGCTGCGGCGGCACGCTGAGGCACTTCGGGTGAGCGCAGCATCGGCAGGCGGGCCAGGTAGATCTCGCACGGCACCTGAGTGAGCGCGCTGACCTCGGTGTATTGGGCCACCTCGGCGAAGGAATGGGTGATGAACCCATCCATCAGACGGCGATAGTTCATGCCCTTGGTGCTGGCTGGAAGCCCCATGCCGGGCAGGCCCGAGATCAGTGCCGGGCGGTGCTCGTGCATATGCGCGGTGAGGAAGAGCTGGGCGACGATCGGTCCGGTGGCAGCCCCGAGCACGATGTCGGCGTGATGGTCGGCGATGATGCGGGCCAGGTCGGTGCGTGTCACGACGGGGATCGTGCGACCGGCCCAGGCGGTGCCGGCGATGGCATGGGTGATCTGCTCTGGGGTGGGCAGGATCGGGCTGTCGATGAGATAGACGTGGGCCTCGACGCCGGGCAGGCAACTCAGCAGCTGAGTTGCCCATTTGAGGTAGGACTCGCTGTCGGAGATGGAGACGATTCGGATTGGTGCGTCTGAGCGCGATGGTGGTTCAGGTATCGACATCTGCCTTGACCGATTGGGCGTTGAGGGACTTACGCAGACTATCGGCTGAGGCACCGGTCCACCATTCTGCCGGAATCTCGGTGACGGAGATCGTCACGTCCGGGTTCAGCGTTGCCAGGGAGATCGCTGCGGTGCTGGGCAGGCTGCGGATGGTGGAGTTCGGCGGCAGGTTGACCAGGCGCAGTTCGATCGGCAGACCGACGTGTTTGATGCGTACTCGCTCGTCACGGCTGAGCTCGGCGAGGAACTCGTCGGTCTCGCGGCGGTGCGGGTAATAGGTGATCGGACCATTGGCCATCAGTTCCTCGAGCCAGGCACGGTAGGAATCTGCGTGGATCAGCCCGTCGGCGACCAGGGCCGAGCCGATGACAGGGTTGTCCCGCGGGTGGCTGCCGCCGGTGGGCAGGGTCTGCAGGTGCTCGAACTTGTGGCGGGTGATCTCCGCACCAGTTTTGAGGAAGGCCTTGCGCATGGCCTTCGAGACCGGCAGTGCGGTGTGCCAGCGCAGTTTGCCTACCGGTGCCAGCCCGCGCAGACGGTCCGCGACATGTGCGGACATGATCGCGCGGGAGGCCTTGAGCTTCTGCCTCGGACGCACAAGGGGTCCACGTCTGGCGGTGAGGATTTCGATGGTCGAATAGGTGGCCAGACCGTCATCGAGGATGACGACTTCAGGCATGCGACGCTCCAGGTAGGCAAGCGCAAGGGCCTTGTGGACCTGCCCTGAGCACGCGTCGCCGATGTAGATGCGGTCGAAATTCTGTCTGCGCAGGATTCCGGGCTTGGCTCCGACACGTTCGAGGGTGATGTTCTCCGGCAGCCATGCGGAGTCGAAGGCGTCGAGGAACGAGGTCATGCCCTTCGCATTGGCGCGGGCCCGAATCAGCAGGTCCTCGGCGGGGTCGTGGGCCTCGAGTGCGGAGAGGAACTGCAGGGGAGACTCGACGAAGGCGATCGAAGCGAACAGAATCTCCTTCGCCTTCTTCGTTCTCTGTGCGGGCGCTTGCGCATCCTGCGTGATAGTCATGGTGACCTCGTCTTCCTTCGGGTCTGACTTCTTCTCAGCTGACTTCTGCTTATCCGACTGCTTCTTGCTCGGCTTCTTCTTAGAGTCCTTCTTCGCCGAACCCTTCTTGGACATCATCGGTCCGGCTCCGATCTGAGTTTCATACTCAGCTTCGAGTTCAGCGTCGACTTCACCTTCGGGACGAGCTTCGGGGCGTCGATGGAGATCCCGTAGGTCTTCAGGGTGTGCTGAGCGCGCTTCGCCTGCGTGCGCAGACGCCGCTTGGCCGAGCTGAGCCCCTTGCGATGCGCTGGAATCTCCAGTTGTCCGGGCAGGTCCAGCTTCGACAGGCGCTTGCGTTTGAAGTACTTCATGTCCTCACCGCCGACGGCCGATTCGAGGAACTCGATCGCGTTGTCCCGCAGGTAGGAAGCGGTCTCGGACTGCATGCAGTAGGTGACGGCGTCGATGAGCGGGCCCAGGTCCTTCAGGGCATATCCGCCCGAGTGCAGGGCATCGACGATCGTCAGAGGGATCCGGTTGCTGTTCTGGTACGGAGCCAGGACCTCCAGCATCATCGAGGTGCCGATCGCGGCCGTGGCGGTCCCGAACAGGGCACGAGCGGTCGCGAGTCCCGTCGAATAGCAGGACACGACGAGCTGCGGTCGGGTGGTGGCGATGACGATCTCGGCCAGCAGGGAGACATCGGCGAGGACGAATTCCAGTCCCAGTTCGTGGCTGCGCTGGCGCAATGGTTCGATCGTCGTCCGCGCCGAGGTGGGGTGGGGTTTGAAGATGACAGTGGAGAGTCCGCGAGCCTTGACCTCATCGATCATCTGCAGGTGCAGATCCAGCTCCTCCTCGGCGGTGATGAGGTCGATCTGAGCGAGGTACTGGCCGAGGACCATGGCAGCGTCGGGGATCGGATCGGCGAGATCCGCCGCCGCCAGGTCCGGAGCCACCTCGGCGGCCATGTCCTCGATGACCGATTTCAGATCCGCAGCCGGCAGGACCACACGATCGGGGGAGTGCTCGGCAAGCTGACGTGGGGTGATGCCCGGCAGAAGATCCGTGTAGTAGATCGTCGACAGCCGCTGGTACTGCGGCAGGGACAGCGGATTGCGGATCGGGCCGTAGCTCATCAGCCCATCGGAGTGCACCGAGATCCTCGCCGTGGTGAAGATCTGGGTGAGCACACCGGCCGGATGACCGGGCAGGGACTCGACGATGAGATCGATGGGCTCGTCATCGGCGATCGCCCATCCCGAGCGCAGCGAGCGCTGCATGAGCGGGGCACGTTCGCCGGAGATGCCGAAGGCCTTCGGATGGTTGGGCCAGATGGTGGCGTTCCAGTCGATGATGAGATCGAAGTGGGTCAGCAGGCCGGCCGAGCCGGGCATGTCATCGGCGGCCGGGGTCAGCTCGGGGGCGAAGGAGTTGTTGGCGATGACGAGGATCCGTCGCTCCTTCGCTTCACCGAGGCGTCCGGCGCGGATCAGGGCAACGATGTTCGCGAGTTGGTACTGGGTGGAGATCTGGATGATCTGGGTCATCAGCGGGCCCTCCTGACGATCGACTCGATCACGGGCAGTCGGTGCTCCCCGTAGTTGTGCAGGGCCTGGTCGATGATGTCGTTGTCGACGCCCTGCAAGGTGTTCACCGCACCCACGTTGAGCTTCGACCTGACCTCGTGACTCATCGAGGAGCCGCGGTTATGGATCTGGAAGTAGAGGATGGAGAGGAAGTTGCGGACGGCCTTGCGTTCGAAGCGACGGAACTCCGGCTTCTCCTCGAGCATCGCGAACACGGAGCGGAAGGCGGGGATGAAGTCGAGCTGACGTTCGTCGAAGATCGCCGTCAACGAGGTGGCGCTGCCTTTGCGATAGCACAGTCCGGCGGTGTCGACGACGGCGAAGCTGTCGGTCTCGAGGTGGTGGCGCCAGGTCCAGGGGCGATCCTCGCAGGTCCGCAGTGCCGGGTTGAACTCGAGCAGGCCCCGCTGCGCCATCGACCGGGAGTAGATGCCGGTCCAGCACTCGGGGAAGTCGACCATCGTCGAGGCATCGTGGGGGAGGATGAAGTCCCTGGGATTGAGTGCCGTGTTGTGGGTGAGGCAGGGGGCTGTGCGCAGTTTGCGTTTGAACCCGTTGACGATGAGGTAGTTGGTCTTGACGAAGTCCACGCCCAGACCTGTGATCGAATCTGTCAGGGAGCGCAGATGGCCCGGGGCGTACCAGTCGTCGCCGTCGAGGTAGGTGATCGTCTCACCTGTGGCAGCTTCCAGCGCGCTGTTGCGTGCTGTGGAGACGCCGCGTGACTCCGTGTTGTGGATGGTCACCAGGTTGAGGAGGTCGGCGAATTCGGCAATGACTCCCGCGGTGTCATCTGTGGACCCGTCGTTGACGACGATGACTTCCAGTTCGTCACGGGTGAAGCGCTGGTTGACCAGGCTCTTCAGGCTCCCGCCGATCGTTTCCTCGGCGTTCTTCGCAGCGATGATGACACTGACGACTGGGACTGTCATTGGGTCCTTTCGCGGTGGTGCTCTTCTGTCATGGAGCTCGTCGCGTGCGCTGGTGCATGCACGTGTTCTCCTGTGCGGACGGGCTGTGTGGTTCGCATTCGATTGATCGTAGAATTCCTAAGCGAACGGTGGGTTGCGCCGAGGTTGACGGTTCAGACAGCGCGAATTCACCCGGCGTTCGCTTGCCGCCCACGGTCACGTTGTCGACCACTCATAGCCTGATGTGATGCCGAACCTGAAGCTGTTCCACTTCGACATCCCGACCTGGGGAAACTATGGCGACAAGGCCCTGTTCCCCGTGGTCAGAGACGCTTTCCGAGTGATGGGCACGGGTGGTTCGGCCGCCTCTGGTTCCTCGGGGCAGTCGGTCGGTGAGGTCGATTTCACCTCGGCGGCGGCCCTGCGACGCGAGGTGGACATGGCCCTGGTCGAGCGGATCAATTCATCGGCCGATGCTGTTGTCATCGGCGGCGGCGGGCTGTTCCTCCAGGACACGAACCCGAATCGGCTCTCTGGCTGGCAGTGGAAGATCTCCGCCGAGGCGCTCGACGCCATCGAGGTCCCGTTGATCGTCTATGCGCTCGGCGACAACCGGTTTCCCGGCCAGCCCGAATTCGACGAACTGATGCGCACCCATGTCAGCCAGGTCCTCGACCAGTCCGTGTTCTTCGGCCTGCGTAACACCGGCAGCATCGAGACGATGTCCCGGTTCCTCGGTATCGAAGAGAACGGTATGGGGGAGTCGTCGAATTCGAGGACTGACTCGATTCGCTTCCAACCCTGCCCGACGACCATCGCGGGTCTGCTCTACGAACCTCTGCTTGGTCGACGTCCCGATCCGAGCCAGAAGGTCCTGGCCATCCAGATGCTCGTTCATCCGCGCCAAGAGGCTGCTGGCTATGACGCCGAGGTGATCCACCGGGCAACGATCGAAGCCGCCCGCACGCTTGTGGCCAAGGGGTGGACCATCCTCAGCGTTCCCTTCCATCCTGATGACGCCGAGGTGTCGCGGCAGTTGGTTGCCGAGGTGCCCGAAATCGAGGAGGTCAGGCTATATGGCTCCGACGTCGGGTTCTTCGCCGGCTTCGACCTGTTCGCCACAATCCCCTATGTGTTGGGCGGTCGCGGCCACGCGCAGATGATCCCCTTCGGAGTCGGCTCGATCCCGATCTCCCTCGACCTGCACGCCAAGCTGGGCTACTTCGCACACGACATCGGGCACCCGGAATTCGTCGTGCCGGTGGGGCAGGAAGGAATGACGGCGGAAAGTGCGGGCGCGGACAGTGATGGCACCGGGGTCAGCGGCGACGCTGTCAGCGGCGACGTCGCGCGGCGAGTACAAGCTTTGGCCCAGGGGATCGTCGACACGATCGAGCACGCCTACGCGCAGGGCAATGACCTGCAAGATGACCTCGCATCGACGCGGCAGAAGCTCTTCGACATCACGGCAGAGAACCACGCCGATATCCACGATACGCTGCGGCCCGCGTCGGGCACTGGACGACAGGGGACAGATGCGGAAAGCTCCGGTGTCGGTGTCGGTGTCGGTGTCGGTGCGGATGTGGGGCACTTTCCCGCGGATGCCGGGAGCCCGGGCGCAGACGTGGATCTGCGTACAGGCTCCGACATCCGAGCCGAGGAGTTCCACCTCGCGGCAGTCGCCGAGGCTGAGGAGTTCAGCACCGCTCAGACGCGAGAACTCTCGAAGATCCGTCGCGAGCACAAGCAGAAGCTCGACAACGCCGCCACGCAGCGTAAGGACCTCGAAGCTGATCGCAAGAACCTTCGACATGACCTCAATCAGAAAGAAGCTCAGCTCGAGCAGCAATCTGCTGAGCTCGCCGCCCAGACCACAGAACTCGATGCTCGAACAGCTGAGAAGAACCGTCACGCCGGCGAGGCAGCCGGACTGCGGAAGCGGCTCGAGAAATCTGATACCCAGCTCAGGTCGGTCACGGATCGTACGGCCACCGCCGAAGCGAAGGTCCTCATCGACAAGACGGCGCATGGGCTGGCCTGGAGAGCGCGGAGAATCAAGCGCGCATTCAAGCGCTGAAGAACGGCGCGCCTCGGAAGGCGGAGCCGGCGATCATCGCCCCGGCCTAGGCTCCCGTTGACAAGGAACCCGGTGCAGAGGCGCGGACACGACAACGGCCCCACCACCTCGCCGAGGTGGTGGGGCCGTTATCAGCTGATCAGGTCAGAGCGCGATCAGACCAGCCGAGGATCAGGTCAGATCAGACGCTGACCTTGCTCAGACGCTGACCTTGCGGAGGGAATCGATCTTCGACTCTTCGCCCGGCATGACGCGCTTCTCGCCGTCGCCGAAGGCGGTTTCGAGGACGCGCACGCCCTTGACGAGCGAGGTGAACTCGCGTGGTTCCATCGAGGCGGACTGGTCCGAGCCCCACATCGAGGAGTCGAGGGTGATGTGGCGTTCGATGGTCACGGCGCCCAGTGCCGCGGCGGCGAAGGAGATCTCGAGGCCCAGCTCGTGGCCGGAGTAGCCCACGGGCACACCGTAACGCTCACGCATTGCCGGGATTGCCTTGAGGTTGACCTCTTCGGGAGGCAGCGGGTAGGTCGAGGTGGCGTGCATGAGGACGAGCTTGTCGCGGTCGAAGACCTCGACGGCTGCATCGAGCGTTGCCCAGTCGGACATGCCAGAGGAGCACAGCACGGGCTTGCCGGTGGCGGCGATCGCACGGAGGAGCTCGAAGTCGGTCAGCGAAGCTGAGGCGACCTTGTAGGTCAGTGCGTCGAACTCGTTTTCGAGGAAGTCCACGGAGTCAGTGTCCCAGGGGGAGGCGAACCACTGCAGACCGACTTCCTTGGCGTAGCGGTCGATCTCGGCGTATTCTTCCTGGCCGAACTCGACGCGCCACTTGTAGTCGAGGTAAGTCATCTCGCCCCAAGGGGTCGAGCGCATCTTCGACTTCTGGTGTTCGGGCACAGCCACATCGGGATTGCGCTTCTGGAACTTCACGGCCTGGGCACCGGCGGTGACGGCGACATCCATGAGCTGCTTCGCGATCTCGACGTCGCCGTTGTGGTTGATGCCGATTTCGCCGATCATGTACACGGGCTGATTCGGGCCGACGAGGTGATCTCCGAAGGCCACGGGGGCGAGTTGATCAGTCATGAAACCTGCTTTCGATTGGTATGCAGACTTGCTGCGTGATTCGTGAGCAACGGCTGTTGCTGCTGGATGGATGGTCGGTGAGCATTGGTGTGGTGTGAGTCGGAGTCCAGTACGGATGTCAGGCCCCGCGACGGCAGCTGCTGCGTTGCCTGGTCAGGCACGGGGATGAGGTCGCAGACTTCGCGGACAGCTCCCTTTCCACCCGGCCGATCGAGGACCACTCGAGCCGCTGCGAGCACCTTGGGGTGGGCGTCCGCGACTGCGATGGGCCAGCCGACGACGTCGAAGGCTTCGAGGTCGTTGATGTCGTTTCCGACGTAGGCCACTCGGGTTGCGTCGAGGCCCTGTTCCTCGATCCACGACTGCAGGACCTTCGATTTATTGTCGACGCCCTGGGTTACGTCCACGTGAAGTTTTTCCGCCCTGCGGGTGACGACTGGGTTGCGTTCCTTCGACAGGATCATGACAGGCAGTCCTGATCTGACGAGGCGTGAGACTCCCATGCCGTCGCCGCGATGGACGCGGACCTGTTCGTTGCCGTCCTCGTCGACATAGGCACCGTCGTCGGTGTGGACTCCGTCGAAGTCGGTGACGAGGGCGTCGACGTCGATGACCTGCGCGGTCTCCTGCGTGGAGGCGATCGCGCGGACCAGTGACAGGTCGGACATGTCGTCGATTTCGCGGGCGTGCTCGGGTGGGACCTCTTCGATCGTGACGCGGCCGAAGAAGCGGTGCTCGTGTTCGATCAGGCCTTCGGTGCGCATGACGTAGAACGCGCCGGTCTCGTTGTAGTGCTTGGCACGGTCCTGGCGGCGGGGCCGGAAGCTGGCTTCGTGACCGACGGCGACTGCCGAATTGCCGTCATCGAGGCGCCACAGGAACGAGTGGTCCTCGACGGCGGAGAACACGACGTCGGCGTCCCCGTCTCGCACGGCGGCGATCGCGTTGTCGATCGAGGCTGAGTCGATGAACGGCGAGGTGCACTGCATGAACACGGTGGTGTCGAATTCCTCGCCGAGGTTGGCCAGCGTGTAGATCAGGGCCGATTCGCTGGTCGCGGTGTCACCGGCGATGTCAGCGGGACGGTGGCACACCTCGGCGCCGGCGCGAATCGCCTCTGCGGCAATGCCCTCATGATCGGTCGAGACGACCACGCGGTCGATGCTCGGTGTTGAATTGGCTGCGTTGATCGCGCGCGCAAGAAGCGAGACCCCGGCGACCTTCTGCAGGTTCTTCAGCGGAATTCCCTTGGAGCCGCCCCGGGCGGGAATGATCGCCACGGCCCGATGCGGCCGTGCTGCGCTCTCATTGTCAGCGGGCGCTGTGGCCACGCGATCGGTGGGCGCTGGGGGAGTCAGAGTCGATTGGTAGTTCACAATGATTCGACGCTAACGACGGCATGTGGCCCCCAGGTGAACGATCAATGTCGCACAGGCGACGCCTTCGTGGCGGGTGTGTGTCGAGGTGCCGTGGGGCCGGGTTTGTCGCCCGAGGCGGGACTGAGCGGTCAGCGCCAGGTGACGCCGGAATAGCTGGGAGCGGTCAGCGCCAGGTGACGTTCCACATGCGGTTGTTCCAGGCGTCGAACGGAATGACTTCGCCGGTGTAGACCGGCCAGAAGTAGGCGAAGGCCATGATCGCGGCCACAAGGATGAGCCCCACGGCCATCCGGCGACCGAAGAAGGACCAGGGGATTCGCGTGCCGCGACCGGCGAACACGAGGCCCCGCGGTTTGGGCGCGGAGTCGAAGAAGCCTGCAGGGTTACCCGCCGCCGTCGGGGCCGCATTCGCAGCGGTGGGGACTCGGCCCCACAGCAGCGTCAGGCAGTAGGTGTACGCGAGGACCACGAAGGGGACCATGACGATCGTGTAGAAGGTGAAGATTGTGCGTTCCTGGTAGGCGAACCAGGGCAGCCAAGTCGCGGCGAGTCCGGCCAGGATGACTCCGGCGCGAACATCTCTGCGGATGATCCAAGTGATCAGCGCGACCAGGATGGCGATGGGCGCCAGCCCCCAGATGACCGGATTGCCGAGCGAGGTGATCGCCGCTGAACAGTGCTCAACGGCGCAGCCCATGCTTCCCTGGTCAGGGGATTCGTAGTAGAAGGAGGTCGGCCGCCACTGGACGATCCACCCCCACGGATTCGACATATAGGGGTGTTCCGAGTCGAGGCCGACATGGAACGAATATGCCGTGTAGTGGTAGTGGGCCAGAGACGGCAGCCACAGCAGCCAGTCCGGCAGTGCGCTCCACCAGCCGCCGTTCTCGAACGCCCACTGCCGGTCCCAGGCATCATCGGATCGGATCCACCCGGACCACGTGACGACATAGGTCAGCAGCGCCACGGGCACGAGTTTGATGAACGCAGGAATGCTGTCGCGGATGAGCATGCCCAGCCAGGGGTGGACGGTCCCGGAGCGGTGGCGCGAATGCGCGTCCCAGGCGACGACGAGGATCCCGAATGCGGCAACGGCATAGAGCCCCGACCATTTCACTCCCATTGCCAGACCCAGGCTGATGCCTGCGGCGATGAGCCAGGGACGCACGCCGAGGCGGGGCCCGAAGTTGATCAGGTCCTTGCGTCGCGATGGGTGACGGTCGCGACCGCGGACGGGAAGTCCCGCCGAAGAGGTTGCCGACGAGTCGCCGGACGAGGCGGCTGGCGACTCGGCGGACTCAGGGGGCCGGGCGGCGGCCTCGGAGGACTCAGCGTTCGGGGCTGCCGGCGAGGCTTCGACCGACTCGGCGGGGATGCGCCGTTCTGAGGCGGGAGTCAGAGAATATGAGCGCGATCGGTCCGGGGGAGCGGCCGATGCTGTGAAACGGGCGAGGCGCTTCGTGACGAACTCTCGGTCGAGCACGATGAAGGCGAAGGCAAGGAGGACGAAGGCCATGAGGATGATGTCGAGCAGACTCGTGCGCGAATGCACGAAGTGCTCACCATCGATCGAAAGCAGGCCAGCGGCCACACAGGCGAAGAACGCGGAGCGGAAGAGCTTCCACGCGATGAAGCCCATGAGGAAGATCGTCAGGGTGCCGACGATGGCGACGGAGAACCGCCAGCCGAAGGAATCGTCGGCGCCGAAGAGGTGGATGCCGGCACCGATGATCCATTTGCCCAACGGCGGGTGGACGACATATTCAGGAGTGGACTCGATGACGCTCGGGTCACCGGCGTTGAAGGAGTCATCGGCATTCTCCGGCCAGGAGCGTTCGTAGCCGAACCTGAAGACGGAGTAGGCGTCCTTGACGTAATAGGTTTCGTCGAAGATCAGACGGTGAGGGAAGTCGAGATTGAAGAGTCGGAGTACACCACCGATAGCTGTGATGATCAGCAGGGCCGGCCACATCCAGACCGGTGCGCGAGTCGCCCACATTCCGGCGCTGAAGGTGCGCCTGCGGATGGCAGCGGCATTGGCGCGGATCGATTCGCGCCGGTCAGCACGACGTTCCCGGGCGATGAGCCTGGCGGCAGGCGAAGTCGTTGCAGTCGAGGGTGTGTCGGTTACCGAAGTCGTCGGGGATGAGGGGGAGTCGGTTTGGGAGTGTGTGGGGTCGGTGGACTCATCCGCGGGGTCAGTGGACCACCTCGGCGCCTGGGGATCTTCGGGTTGAGTCATTATCGTCAAGTTTAAGGTCCGGGGAGACGCTTCTTCCCATCTGGTCCTCAGGGTGAGTCGTTCATGTGGGCCGGGAGATCGGCGCGAGCGGCGGGTTGGGGACGTCGGTGTATTGTCGTTCGGGCCCTTGGGACGACTAGGGTAGTCATCAACAGGCGGCAAACGAATGAAACGGTGAAGAGCGTGTCATACAACCCGAACTATCGCCCGAGCGATCCACCACAGGTCGGATCCCAACAGTTCAACAATGGGTACGGCGCGTCACAGCCGCAGACGGGGTACGGCTCAGGCCAGTATCAGGGCCAGGGTCAGTATTCGAACCCGAACCAGTATTCGAACCCGAACCCGTATCAGCAGACCCAGTCCGGCCCAGCGGTCTACAGCCAGCCGGGCACGTATGGTTATAGCCAGCCGGACGCGTACGGGTACAGCCAGCCGGCGGGATACAGCCAGCCGATGACCTACGGGGCACCGATGATGGTGCGGCCAGCAGTGAACACCCTGTCGGGCTGGGCGATGTGGATGGGCATCATCGGGCTCGGCGGCGGCTTGGTCTGCAGCATCCTCTCCCTGGTCCCTGTCATCGGCATATTGTTCTCAATCGTGGCGATGTTCCTATGGATCGCCCCGATCCTCGCCGTCATCTTCGGCCACGTGTCTCGCGGCCAGATCAAGAGAACCGGCGAAGACGGCCGAGGCCAGGCCACCGCAGGGCTGGTCATGGGCTACATCGGCATCGGCTTCGCTCTGCTGATGATCGTCGTCTTCGTCGGCGTTCTGGGTCTCGGATTCCTCGCTGCCGGGATGGGCTACTGAGGGATCGTCAGGATCGTCTTCTGGAGAACCAAGTGCTGGGACACCGACTTCTGGAGAACCAAGTGCTGGGAAACCGGCTTCTGGAGGCGCAGCTCATTAGAATCCATTTTCTGCCCTGACACCGGTGGTGCAGGATTGCAACAGGTTCGCCCCCGTCGGAACTGTGCGGCTCGATAGCGTTGTAGTCAGACGCAAGGGGAGCATCCCTTCAACAGGGCTCATCCCATGAGCAGCCACAGCAACAGGAGCGAACCAGATATGTACACTCGGCAACTGTCCGCCAGCGGCAGCAAAGCAGCTTCGGGTCATTCGGCAAATGGTGGCTACTCAGGCTATTCCGCCTACTCGCAGTCAGCCGCATCCGGACCCAAGCCAGGGTTCGGACCTAATCCAGGATTCGGACCCACCCCGGGGTTCGCGGGCCCCGTCACGTACATCTACCAGCCGATCGCGCCGACCAACACGGTGGCGATCATCGCCATGGTGCTGTCACTTGCAGGGGCCATGACATCCTTTGTCCCCGCAGGCATCGCGGGGATCGTCATGGGCCATGTCGCTCGCAGACAGATACGTCAGCGGGACGAACGCGGAGACGCGATGGCGCTGACCGCACTCTGGGCAGGCTACCTCGGTGCTGGATTCTGGCTGATCTTCTGGGGTCTCTACATCGGGGTCATGGTGCTGGCAATCATGGCGGGCGTTGCTGCTGAAGAAGCGACCTACTGACTGAACTGAGACGCATCTGTAACAACCTCACCTTTTGTCCCAGAGAACGACTCGGTACCGTTGTAGGCATACGCAAGGAGATCGCGCCATGAGCAGTCAGAACAACTGGAACAATCCAGACATGTATTACCAACAGCCGCAGTCGGGCCCCGCAACGGGCAGCGGCTACAACAATGCGAATGCCAACTACGGCGCTGCAAGCTATCACCCCAACGCCGCATATAACCCCAACGCCCAGTACACCGGTGGGGCACCAGGGGCGACCTACGCCTATCAGCCGCTTCCTCCTACGAACACTCTGGCGATCATTGCCCTCGTCGCCTCGATCTTCGGAGTGATGAGCAGCATCTTCCTCGCGGGCATCGCCGGAATCATCATGGGCCATATCGCCCGGAAGCAGATTCGGCAGTCAGGTGAACGCGGAGACGGTATGGCCGTAGCCGCGCTGTGGGTCGGCTACGTCGGCACCGCATTGTGGGTGCTGTTCTGGGTCGGCTACGTCGGAATCATGGTTCTCGTCTTCGGGGCCGCTATGATCGGTGCGGGGTCGGCCGGTTGATGTCCGGAAGACCGGACGCCGACGCCACTCATGACCACGCCGCCGAGGATCACAACGCCACCGACGATCACGCCGCCGCCGGTGACCACGCCGCCGCCGACGATCACGCCGCCGATGATGCAGACTCATCCCTGGTTGTGCAGGACGACGCGGACGAGGTGCAGGTTGAGTTCGACCCAACGGGTCCTGACCCAGCCTCAGCCTCAGCCGGCGGCAAACTCGTCCTAGTCGGGACTCCTATCGGCAACCTCGGCGATGCGAGCGAGCGCATGCAACGCGCCATCGCCGGCGCCGATGTCATCGCAGCCGAGGACACTCGCCGTTTTCTGTCGCTGACGCAGCGTCTGGAACTCACGCACACCAAACGTGTCATCAGTGTCTTCGACCACAACGAACAATCTCGCGCGCCCGAGCTGGTCGAGCTCATCCGCTCCGGCCAGACCGTCGTCCTGCTCAGCGACGCTGGTATGCCGGCCGTTTCAGATCCCGGGTACCGCGTCGTCAAGGCATGCGCGGAGGCCGGACTTCCTATCACTTCCACACCCGGACCGTCGGCCGTGCTCATGGCGCTGGCAGTATCCGGGCTGCCCAGCGACCGATTCAGCTTCGAAGGCTTCCTGCCGCGCAAATCCGGGGCACGCAAGAACCTCCTCGAGGAGCTGCGCGGTGAGAAGCGGACCATGGTGTTCTTCGAAAGCCCCCACCGTATCGCCGACACGATGGGTGACTTCCTCACGGTCATCGGGCCAGATCGACCGATGAGCATCAGCCGCGAACTGACGAAGACCTACGAGGAGACCCTGCGCGGCACCGTGTCCTCGCTGCGCGAACTTGCAGCCGACGGACTGCGCGGGGAATTGACCCTCGTACTCGCCGGAGCAACCGCGGTCGAGACGGCACCAGAGGACCACCTCGACGCCGTCGGTGAACTCGTGGAGTCAGGAGTGCGCGCGAAAGATGCCGCGGGGCAGGTCGCGAAGCAGTTCGGACTGTCCAAACGTGAGATCTACGAGGCCTGGCTGCACCGGGAGTGAGGCCCGAGGGCCCTCCGAGTTGCGCGTATGAGGGTGTGGATAGATCCGAGCACCGTGTTCCACAGTCGAAGTCAGATTGAGTTGGTTGCAACCAACTCAATCTGACTTCGACTGTGTATGTGCTGGCACGGCTCTCTGGAAACAGCGCGGCCGAGCCAGCAGGCTGTCCGTGCAGCTGCTCAGATGGGGATCAGCCACTTACGTGCGAAGCCCTGTGAAGGAACGAATGACCTCGGCGTAAGTGTCCGGTGGACGAATGCAGCTCGTGCACAGGGCTCGTTTTCGGACTGGTGAATGTGGGTTCCGTCAGCCGACTATGGCGTGATGTACAACATTGTCTATTTTCGTGATCTCAGAGCCGCAGGTGCGACGACGACGCTCATCCGTTCGTCACTGGGCTGCTGTCTGCTCAAATTATGCCGAGGAGTGTACTCGGTGGTCCGGCGGTGTGGCGTTCCTGCCCACAGCGTCTTCCTGATCTTCGCAGAGAATGACGAGTGGATTCGTTATCACGAAGAAGGCACATACCTGGAGCGCACGCAGAGACCCAGATACCTCGAACACCTCGATCGCCTACGGGTCCTCACATATCCGTCGTATCGAGATGGTGATGTGGTCTGGGGCGTATCGGCTGCGCGACTTCATAAACTCGGGATGTTCGGGATCGACTCTCATCCGATATCTGTGATCAATCCACGGGCCGGTTCGAGAAGCGGTGAGCTCGTTCGCCTTCAACGTCGGATCGTAGCTGGGGATGTAGAGATCCTGGACGGGGTTGCTGTGACGAACCGGGCCAGAACTGCACTCGATCTCATTGGTGTCCTCGGTCCGGCAGGGGGATTCGCTGCTATGGAGCAGGTGCTCCGCGCCTCGATGCTAGGCGACGACGAAGAAGCAATCTTTCGAAGAGGTTACCCGCCTGACCTCATGTACCACCTGCCCGAGAAAGTCTCCGAGCTGTTCGGTCCGGCGAGAGCTCGAATGGCCGCCGGGCGGAAGCGCGCACTGACTCTGTGCGGGTTGGTCTCGCCGCTGTCAGAAAGCTACGCGGAGAGTCGTGCTTCGTTGAATCTGCACCTGCTAGGGCTACACGATTTCATTCAGCAATTCGACGTCAAGGAGGGGTACCGAACCTTGACTCGACTGGACTTCCTCTTCAGAACTGCCAAGGTCGCACTGTATGTGGACGGGACCCAGAAATACGTCGGTGCCGGATTCGACCGGATGAATAAGGAGAGCCACCAGCACAACCGTCTGCTGTCCATGGGATACACAGTGGTCCGCTTCAAATTCAACGAGGTTCTCGACGTGGCGACCTTTTCACGGAAACTGTTTGCCCAAGCACCACAGCTGAAGAAGAGTTGTCAGAAGAAGACGGCTCTCTGAGGTCGTTGCAGGTGCAGGAGAGGCGTCGGGTGTGGGACTCCCCAGTCGAAGCCAGGCTGAGTTGGTTGCAACCAACTCAACCTGACTTCGACTGGAGAACGGCACCTACTCCGCCCAGCCCGCGGCCCCTACTCCGCCCACCCCGCGGCTGCACCCCGCGGCTGCGCACCACCTCGCGGCTGCGCACCACCCCGCGGCTGCACCGCGCGGCTGCGCACCGCCTCTGCGCCCCAGCGCACCCACCCGTGCACGCTCGGGGGTCGACTCCCGAGGACCCTTGCGCGCCTGCGCGCTGGCGTCCCTTAGACTGAGTGACCTATGGGTTATTACTTGACGACAGCTATCGCTTACCCCAATGGGGCCATCCACATCGGGCACGCATATGAGTACATTGCGGCCGATACGATCGCGCGCTTCAAGCGCCTCGACAACCACGATGTGTTCTTCAGCACCGGTACCGATGAGCATGGGCTGAAGATGCTGCAGGCGGCGAACAAGCTCGGGATCACGCCCAAGGAGCTCGCCGACGACAACGCGAAGAACTTCCGCGACACACAGCTCGCGCTGGGTTCGACGTTCGACCGGTTCATCCGCACCACCGACGAGGACCACTACGAGTCGTGCAAGGCGATCTGGCGCAAGCTCGAAGAAGCTGGCGACATCTATCTCGACACCTACTCCGGCTGGTACTCGATCCGCGACGAGGCCTACTACACACAGGACGAGACCGAGGTCGTCGACGGTGTTCGCCTGTCCACGGAGACCCGCACCGAGGTCACCTGGACAGAAGAGGAGTCCTACTTCTTCCGTCTGTCCAAGTACCAGGACAAGCTGCTCGAGCTGTACAAAGAGCACCCGGAGTTCATCGGCCCCGATTCGCGCCGCAATGAGGTCGCCTCCTTCGTCGCCTCGGGTCTGAAGGACCTCTCCGTCTCGCGCACGACATTCGACTGGGGTGTGCCCGTGCCAGGCAACGAGAAGCACGTGATGTACGTGTGGATCGACGCGCTGACGAACTACATCACGTCCGCCGGATACCCGAACGACGAGGAGTCGTTCAAGAAGTGGTGGCCCGCCGATGTCCACATCATCGGCAAGGACATCATCCGCTTCCACAGCGTCTACTGGCCCGCGTTCCTCATGAGCGCCGGCATCGAGCTGCCGGGGCGCGTCCACGCCCACGGGTTCCTCTTCAACGCCGGTGAGAAGATGTCGAAGTCCGTCGGAAACGTCGTCGACCCCATCGATCTCGTCGACGCATTCGGCCTCGACACCCTGCGCTTCTTCCTCTTCCGCGAGTTCTCCTACGGCAACGATGGGTCCTACACGAAGGACTCGATCATCACCCGCAAGAACTCCGACCTCGCCAACGAGTACGGCAACCTCGCCCAGCGCTCGCTGTCGATGATCGCGAAGAACTGCGAGGCACAGGTTCCCCGTCCCGGTGAGCTCACCGAAGATGACGAGAAGCTGTTGGCGCTGGCCCGCGCGGTCCCCGAAACCGCCCGCCGCCACGTCGACACACAGGCCCTCCATCTCTACGTCGAGGCCTGCTGGAAGGTGCTCTCCGAAGCCAACCGCTACTTCTCCGCCCAGGAACCCTGGAAGCTGAAGAAGACAGATGCCGATCGCATGGCCACCGTGCTGTGGGTGACGATCGAGGTCGTGCGCATCATCTCGATCCTCATCCAGCCGGTCATGCCCGATTCCGCCGGCAAGATCCTCGACCTCCTCGGCGTGCCCGAGGGCATCGGTGAAGCCGGTGCGAAGGTGCTGCCGACTGCGACTGACAGTGATGCCGGCGCCGAGGTGGATCCTCGTTCATTCGCTGCGATCGACTTCCCGCTGGAGCCGGGCATTCCACTGCCGAAGCCGGTCCCGGTGTTCCCCAAGTTCGTGGAGGAGACCGAATAATGGCCTCTCGCGCCGCCGGAACCTATCCTCCGGTGCCTGAGCCGCTGGCCCACCCCGTCGTCGATACCCATACGCATCTCGATATCTGCACGGGTGTGCGACTGCCCTTGGGCGCTGGCGAACCCGAGCCCGAGGTCCGGCCCGACGAGGACGAAGAGTTCCCGAGCCTCGACTTCTTCTTCGACACCGCCCAATCTGCTGGAGTCCAGCGCATCGTGCAGATCGGCTGTGACCTGCCGGCCGCACGGTGGACGACCGAGCTGGTCACGCAGCAGTCACAGCAGGGCCGCTCGTGGATGCTCGGTGGTGTGGCTTTGCACCCGAATGAGGCGCCGAGGCTGGCCGAACGAGGTATGCTCGACGACGCCCTCACAGAGATCGAGTCGCTCGTGGCCTCCGATGACCGTATGCGTGTGGTGGGGGAGACGGGCCTCGACTACTTCCGCACCGGTGAAGAAGGTGTCGCCGAGCAGCAGCGCTCCTTCCGTGCCCACATCGAGATCGCCAAACGCACGGGCAAGGCCCTGCAGATCCACGACCGTGAGGCCCACGCCGACGTGCTGCGCATCCTCCGTGAGGAAGGTGCCCCCGAGGTCACGATCTTCCACTGCTATTCCGGTGACGAGGCGATGGCCCGCGAGTGCGCAGACGCCGGGTACTACATGTCCTTTGCCGGCAACCTCACGTTCAAGAACGCCGATGAGCTCCGACGTGCCGCGGCTGCGGCTCCGCTGGATCGACTGCTGACCGAGACCGACGCTCCGTTCCTCACCCCGCACCCGCACCGCGGCAAGCCGGGCGGTCCGTATCTGGCCGCGGTGACGGCACGCAAGCTCGCCGAGGTGCGCGGGATGAGCGAAGAGGACCTCTGTGCCGCAGTGTGGAAGAACGCGGAGACCGCGCTGGGAGGCTGGGACTGAACGACGAACTCGATGAGGCGGTGACTCAACGACAGCCTCGGCGGGGGTGGGGTTGACGCTCGATCAGCCACCTCGGCGGGCAAATGTCACGATTGTGACCAAGCCCGGAAACACGGGGAAGTCCTGGTCAGAGCGCCAGCTCAGGCACCCTCTCTGTTACATGTTCGTAATGTTTTGCGTATCTTGTAACGAATCGGTTACAGTGGATGAGTTGATGACCTCTGCCTCAGGGATATTTTTGTGATTGATTTTCTCAAGAACCGCAAAGTGCAAATTGCTGCACAGGCGGTCGTGATTACCGGACTCGTGGGTGGCACGGGCGCCGTGGTCACCATGAACAAGCCAGTGACATTGGATGTCAATGGTCAGTCCGAGGAAGTCCGGACCTTCGGTGGAACCGTGGGGGACGTCCTCGACAGCCGCGACCTCGACATCCAGAAGAACGACCAGATCAAGCCGGGCGTAGACAAGAAGATCTCGCGGGATATGACGATCACCGTCAACACCGCGAAGGAAATCTCACTGTCCGTCGACGGCAAGAAGAGCGATGAGACGACGCATGCGAACACCGTCGGTCAGGCATTGGCCGACCTCGGTGTGGACGCGAAGAACGCGGATCTCAACACCAAGCCGAATCAGAAACTCAAAGATGAAGGCAACGACATCGATGTGACGACCGCCAAGGATCTCACAATCGTTGCCGATGGTAAGGACCACAAGGTCTCGGCCGCAGCAGAGACCGCCAAGGAAGCCCTCGCTGAGACCAAGCTGAAGCTCGACAAGGACGACTTCATGTCTGTGCCTCTCAGCTCCAAGGTCTCCGACGGCCAGGTCCTCACTCTGAACCGCGTGAAGAACGACACGGTCAAGGAGAAGGAGGCCATCGAGCCTAAGACTGAGACCAAGAAGTCGGACTCCCTCTTCGAAGGCGAGACCAAGGTCGAAGACGAAGGCAAGGTGGGCCAGAAGCAGGTCTCCTACAAGGTCAAGACCGTCAACGGCGAAGAGGTGAAGAAGGAGAAGAAGGGCGAGAAGGTCCTCTCCAAGCCTGAAGCCAAGGTCGTCATCGAGGGCACCAAGAAGAAGGAAGCCCCTGCTGAAGAGCCAGACGACTCCGACGGTTCGGACGCCGGAACAGGTGACGGCTCTGACAGTGGTTCGGGAGGCTCCGACGACGGTGACAAGAGCACCGGCGGCGGCTCCGGTGGTGGCGACATGAGCACCCAGGAGATCAAGGACATGCTCGGCGGACCGGGATCCAAGTGGTACCAGGTTGCTGAGTGCGAGTCGCAGTTCAACCCGCGCGCAGTGAACAAGTCGAACAACGCCCACTTCGGCCTGTTCCAGTTCAAGCAAGCTACATGGGAGGCCATGGGCGGCAGCGGCAACCCGATCGATGCCAGCCCACAGGAGCAGTTCGATCGTGCCAAGAAGCTGCAGGCTGAAGCCGGCTGGGGACAGTGGGCCTGCGCCTGATCCAGAGCGCAAGCGCTGGCCTGAAGTGCCACCGCTGACCTGAAGCGATCAAGTCACAGGCGGCAGCCAAAAGTACGGACCCGGGAGACCACCTCCCGGGTCCGTACTTGCATTCACGAGAGGGCCATCTTGCACGGGAAAGTGGTCCAGCTTTAACGTCGCCGGGCCGTCTTCGAGCACCTTTCTCGGAGTTTCGCCCAGAGCGTGGACAATCCTTGGCACTCGAGTTGACCGAGTGCTAAGAGCGTTCTAAAGTCGAATTAGCACTAGCACTCATTGAGTGCCAGTTTTATGAGACGGTCGATCCGCTCGGCACCCGCGACGACGAGTGGATCATGGCATACGCCGCCGTCTGACTCAAAGAAGAATTGAACCCCAGCGAAGGGAGAGGGCCCGATATGTCGGTCTCCATCAAGCCACTCGAAGATCGGATTGTCATCCGTCAGGTCGAAGCAGAGCAGACTACCGCCAGTGGTCTGGTCATTCCCGAAACCGCCAAGGAAAAGCCTCAGGAAGGCGAAGTTGTCGCAGTGGGCCCAGGCCGCGTTGCTGACAACGGAAACCGCGTCCCAGTTGACGTGGCCATCGGCGACAAGGTCATCTACTCCAAGTTCGGCGGCACCGAAGTCAAGTACGCAGGAGAAGAGTTCCTCGTGCTCTCGGCTCGTGACGTGCTCGCCGTCATCGGCTGAATCCCCTGAACAACTACTTCACTGACAGGAGGACGAATGCCTAAGAATCTGGAATTCAACGACGAGGCCCGTCGTGCACTCGAAAAGGGTGTGAACATCCTCGCGGACACCGTCAAGGTGACGCTGGGACCCAAGGGCCGCAACGTTGTTCTCGACAAGAAGTGGGGCGCACCCACGATCACCAACGATGGTGTGACCATCGCTCGTGAGGTCGAGGTCGACGACCCATACGAAAACCTCGGCGCTCAGCTGGCCAAGGAAGTTGCCACCAAGACCAACGACATCGCCGGTGACGGAACCACCACCGCGACTGTCCTGGCACAGGCCTTCGTCAACGAAGGTCTGCGCAACGTTGCCGCCGGCGCCGCACCAGGTGCCCTCAAGCGCGGAATCGAAGCCGCCGTCGAGGCTGTCTCCACCGAACTCGGAACCATCGCTCGCGATGTCGCCGACTCCTCGGAGATCGCACACGTCGCCGGTCTGTCCGCTCAGTCCGAAGAGATCGGCAAGCTCATTGCCGATGCCTTCGACAAGGTGGGCAAGGACGGCGTCATCACGATCGACGAGTCCCAGGCTGCATCTGTGGAACTCGAGATCACCGAGGGAATGCAGTTCGACAAGGGATACCTCTCGCCGCACTTCGTGACCGACGCTGATCGCCAGGAAGCTGTGCTCTCCGACGCGCTCATCCTCATCAACCAGGGCAAGATCTCCAACATCCAGGAGCTCCTCCCCGTGCTGGAGAAGGTGCAGCAGGCCGGAAAGCCTCTGTTCATCGTGGCCGAGGACATCGAAGGCGAAGCTCTGTCGACGCTGGTCGTCAACAAGCTGCGCGGCATCATCAACGTTGCCGCCGTCAAGGCTCCCGGATTCGGTGACCGCCGCAAGGCGATCCTCGAGGACCTCGCAGTCCTCACCGGTGGCCAGGTCGTCACCGCTGATATGGGCATGAAGCTCGACCAGGTCACTCTGGAAGAGCTCGGCAACGCCCGCACCATCACCGTCACCAAGGACAACACCACCATCATCGATGGTGCTGGCTCCGACGAGGACGTCAACGGTCGGGTCGCCCAGATCCGCAGCGAGGTCGAGAACACCGACTCCGATTGGGACCGCGAGAAGCTGCAGGAGCGCTTGGCTAAGCTCTCCGGCGGTGTCGCAGTCATCAAGGTCGGCGCCGCCACCGAGGTGGAGCTCAAGGAACGCAAGCACCGCGTCGAAGACGCTGTGTCGGCTACTCGTGCAGCCATCGAAGAGGGCGTCGTCGTCGGCGGTGGATCGGCTCTGATCCACGCATCCAAGGTTCTGGCCGGAAACGACCTGGGCCTGACCGGCGATGCAGCCACTGGTGCTGACATCGTCAAGCGCGGCGTCGTCCAGCCTCTGCGCTGGATCGCTGAGAATGCCGGCCAGGACGGCTACGTCGTCGTGTCCAAGGTCGAGGAGCTCGCTTCCGGCCAGGGATACAACGCCGCCACCGATTCCTACGGCGACCTCATCGGCGCCGGAATCATCGACCCGGTCAAGGTCACCCGCTCGGCACTGCGCAACGCCGCTTCGATCGCCGCACTGGTTCTCACAACTGAGACACTGGTCGTCGAGAAGAAGGAAGAAGAAGAGGACTGAGTCCCCATCTGATTCGCATCGGCGCGCAGCGACTGCGCTGAACTGATACACGTGTGGCCCGGAACACTGTTCCGGGCCACACGTGTATTCACGATCAGCTGGTGAGCCGGCCGGCAAGCTGGTCGACATCCAAGCTCACACACTACGCGAATTGCACAGGCGGCTCACACCTACTGATCAGTCAGATCCTATGTTTCTTGTCGTTGCGGGTCGTTAGTCTGGATGAGACAGTTTGACGCAGCAATGTAGGGACCTTATGACGACCGCCTCACCGATGCCCATCGCTCAGCTTCGCAATGTCTCGAAGATCTTTGATCCCGACGGGGCAGCGCTGGTCGCTCTCAACCAGGTCTCCCTCGATATCGCCCCCGCTCGGCTGACGGCCGTGATGGGGCCCTCGGGCTCGGGCAAATCCACGCTCATGCACATTCTCGCCGGACTCGACCGGCCGAGCTCGGGCACAGTGCACATCGGTGAGGGTGAGATCACTGCATTGCACGAGGACGAGCTCACGGCCTTGCGTCGGCGGCGGATCGGATTCGTGTTCCAGGCCTTCAACCTCGTGCCGACCCTCACTGTCAGGGAGAACATCGTGCTGCCCTTCGAGCTCGATGATCGCAGGCCCAATTCCGATGAACGCGCCTGGATCTCCAGCATCATCAAGCGGCTCGGTCTCGACGAGCGGCTCAAGCATCGGCCCAGTGAGATCTCGGGCGGACAGCAGCAGCGCACCGCCATCGCCCGTGCCCTGGCCACGAGACCAGACATCCTCTTCGCCGACGAACCGACCGGCAACCTCGACGGTCGGTCGGGGCGCGAGGTCATGGCCATCATGTCCGAGGCCGTGCGCGAGCTCGGACAGTCGATCGTGCTCGTGACTCATGATCCGATCGTGGCCGCCTATGCCGACCGCGTCGTGTTCATCGCCGACGGCACTCCCGTCTCAGAGCTCAACGACTCGATCAGCGCCGAGGTGATTGCACAGACGATGCTCGATCTCGACGCGAAGGCCGAGGCCGCGGAGAACGCAGCCGCCGGGTCCCTGCAGGATCCCGCACGGTCCCCGCAGTATGCCTCGGAGACCGGGGGGCGCCGATGAACCCTATGCGGGAGCTCCGGGCCAACCCGCGCCAGTTCGCACCCAGCTTCCTCGTCGTCTTCATCGCTGCTCTCTTCGGCACCGTCATCATGCAGGGCATCGAAATCCTCACAGCCTGGATGTCCTCTGCGAAGATCGTCTCCGAGTCAGACACGGCGCAGGGGCTGCTCACAACGGTGGGGCTGCTCTTCTTCGTCATCGCGCTGTTCGTCTCAAGCATCGTCATTGCCAACACGTTCTCCATCATCATCGCCGGTCGCAGCCGTCAACTGGCACTGCTGCGTCTCATCGGAGCGTCCTCGCGACGGCTGCGCCGGGCCGCCTCGGTGGAGGGGCTGCTCGTTTCGATACCCAGCGCCATCGCTGCGTTCCTCGTCTCCACCGCTCTCGCGCAGGGTACGACGGCCTTCCTCGGCGGACAGATCACCGTGGAGCCAGATCTTCTCAGTCCCATGATGTTCCTCCCGGGGGCCGCGACCATCGTCGTGACCTGGTTCTCAGCGTATCTGGGTGCCCAACGCATCAGCGGCATCTCACCGATCGAGGCCACCTCGCAGGCTGTCGAGCGTCGGCCCGAGGATACGCGTGCATCGATGGGGGCCCTGGCGGGTGCACTCATCCTGCTGTCCATGGGAATTACCCTTCTCATCAGCGGCGTCATCGGTGCCAGCGGAAACACGGTGAGTGTCCTCGGCGTGCTCCTCGTCGCCGTCGGTGCCGCTCTGACCTTCGTCGGTGTCATCGTCGGCAATCCCTGGATCCTGCCTCCGCTGCAGGCGCTCACCGGGTGGCTGCTCGGCCGAACGGCAACCGCACGTCTGGCTGCCTCGACGATCGCTCGTCACCCCACTCGCAATGCGCGCACGGTGATCGGTCTCGTCATCGGCATCACCCTCATCGTCATGTTCGCCACGGCCATGACGACATTTCGAGACCAGCTTCTCGACTACGCTGAATCGCTCGGGGACGAGGGGTGGGGCGGCTTCGAGGATGTGCTGAAGACCATCATCGACCAGACGATGATGTTCTTCCTCGGCATGGTCCTCTTCTCCGTCATCATCGCCGTCATCGGAGTCGCGAACGCGCTCACGCTCTCCGTGCGGCAGCGCACACAGGAGATCGGTCTGCTCATGGCCCTCGGTCAGACGCCGCGATGGGTCCGACGCATGATCGTGGCCGAGGGCATGCAGCTGAGCGTGACCGCCTGCCTGGTCGCGGTGCCCCTCGGCATCGCATTCGGTTGGATCGGTGCCCTGGTTCTGCTGTCCCCGCTGACCGGATTCTTCGCTCCGTCCGTGCCCTGGTGGGTCATCATCTCCGTCGTCGCCGGCTCGCTTCTGGCCGTGCTCGCCGCCAGCCGTGCTCCGGCTCGCGCGGCCACGTCGATCAGCCCCGTGGACGCTCTCCAGGCGGTATAGATTATGGCCCTCGCCGAGGCGGTCGTGCACTCGCGAGCCGACCTCGCCGAGGCGGGCCTCAGCTCGGTGTCACTGTGCCGTTGCTGCCGTTGACGCTCACCGTCTGTCCCGAGGTGAAGCGGCTGGTGGCATCCCGGACGGCCATGACCGCGGGCAGGCCCAGCTCACGGGCCGTGACCGCACCGTGGGAGAGCGCACCGCCGCTTTCCGTGATGACGCCGCTGGCCTGGTAGAACAGAGCCGTCCAGGCCGGGTTCGTGGTTCGGGCGACGAGGATCGCCCCGTCAGGGAAGGATGAGAAGTCCTCGGGACTGTGGACGACGAAGACCTCGCCCGTGACCTCGCCGGGACTGCCGGCAGTTCCCTTGATGAAGTCGCCGTCCGTGTCATCACCGGCCTCGGGCGCACGTCCGTGCTCCCACTCGGGGGTTCTCTCGACTGCTTCCTGATACCCGGCCTTGTTCTTCTTCGCGATCGCAGTCAGACCGGCCAGAGCCTCGGCGGGGGAGTGCTGCCCGTTGCCGGGGTCAGCGGAATCTCCGGCGGGGGAGTACTGCCCGTCACCGGCGCGGATCGCTGCGTCGAGAGGCTCGAAATCGATGAAGTAGACGTCCATGGGGTCGGTGAGGACACCTTGGTCGACAAGTCTCTGACCCAGCTCGCGCAGGGCCCTGCGCATCGGCAGCGTCAGGCGTGTGGTCTGGTAGTGCTCCAGATCATCGAGCGCCGTGTACGAACGTGCCAGGCGGATGACCTCCTGCACCAGATAGCGCAGCTTCTCCGGGGCGGCATTGACCACGGCCCGCTCGGTCTCGGCCTGCAGGACCTTGCGCTCCAGATCGGAGTCCGCCGAGGCGTTCTCAGCTCGATCGGCCAGCAGACGGACCTGATCCAGGACGATGTGCGGTGCCTCGACCCAAGTCGGATGGTAGGCGTCGAAGTCGAGTTCCCGATGGCCGTGCTTGGCGAGGAAGGTCGCAAACTCATTGAAGAACTCGGGGAAGTCACCGAGGACCGCCAGCCCGTCCTCGCCAGTGTGGCTGCGCAGCGTCGACGACAGTTCGGGATTGCCGCGCACAATGCGTGAGAGCTCCCAGATTTCGGCATTGACCTGCGAGGTCTTCGTGTCCGTCGATGCCAGCAGTCGCTCGAATACGAGGCGCGCGGTCTCCTTGTCCAATGCCATCTCGAGCATGTGCGAGAGCGCACCGTAAAGTGTCTGCTGAGTCAGGGAGATCGCGATGTTGGGGCGGAAGTACTCCGTGCCGAGGTCGCTGATGGCGATCACGTGCTTCCACACTTCGGCCAGCGACTTGTCCTCGAGCGGTTCGTGGGAGAGCTTGCCGATGCCCATGAGATACGTGTCGAGGTCCCGCATCCACCGCACAGGAAGTTCCTGCACCCAACCGAACTGAGAAGCGATCTCCGGCAGCGATTCGGTGATGGTCTCCACGCTGGAGAGCATCTTCGTCGGCAGTCTCCCGGCGTAGAGATCGACGGCCGTCTGGTTGCCGTAGATGTAGAAGTCACGCATCACGAACCACTTGTCGTCGAAGGGCGGCAGACCCATGAGGTCGAAGCTGTGGTTGAGTGAGCAGTGGAATCCTGCCTCGACAAGGTCCCAGGTCAGAGGCGTGACCGGGGTGGGGAATCGTTCGGCGGATTCGTCACGGGTCCAGCGGGGTGCGACGCGAGTGATCGGCCGCGACTGCAGGAGGAAGAGGTCGTCACCGCTGAAGGCCCACTCGATGTCCTGCGGGAAACCGAAATGATCCTCCGCGAGCACGGAGAGTTCGGCCACCGTTCGAGCCTGCTCCGCAGTCAGTGCCGGACGGGTCCGCTGATCGTCGCCGAGGTGGACCTCCCTCGTCCGCGCATCGCCGTGTTCGTCCTGTCCGTTGTGATCCCCGCGCCCGTCGTCGTCAACATCGTCGGCTTCCGCAGGCTCACGCATGACGAGGGCCTTCGGCTTGTCCGCGATCTCAGCCGCGATCTGGGTTCCGTCGGCGCGGGCGATCCGGAATTCGTCGACGGGTTCCTCCCCGCCGACGACGGTCTCGCCCAGTCCGAACGCCGCATTGATGAGGACTTCGTCCGTGTTGCCGCGCACCGGGTCGACGGAGAACGCGACCCCGGCAGCCTCCTCAGCCCCGACTGCGACCATGAGCTGAACGACGACGGCCATCTTCGCCTCCAGCTGTTCGACGCCGAGCTGCTGACGGTAGCGGAAGGCGTGCGGATTCCACAGGGAGGCATAACAGTCGCGCACCGCCTCGGCGATGGACTGCGTTCCGCGAACCCCGAGGTAGGTGTCGTGCTGCCCGGCGAAGGCCGCCCCGGGCAGATCCTCCATGGTCCCCGAGGAACGGACCGCCACCGCCTTGCCGTTCAGGCCGGCAGCCTGGGCCGCCGCCGCGAAGTCGGCGAGCCAGGCATCGGGGACCGGGGTGCGCCGGATGAGATCGCCGATCGCCTCGGCGGGGTGGTCTGTGTCCATGAGCTCACTGATCCGCGACTGCAGGGGTGCGACGAATTGTGTGTAGGCGTCGGCGGTGACGATGAAGCCGCCGGGCACGGGCAGATTCCGCGCGGACTTCGCGAGGCTGGCGCCCTTGCCGCCGCTGGTCGCAAGTTCGGTGGCGAGAGGATCGGTGAAGCCGAGGGTGAGTGTCACGAGAGCTCCTAGAGATGTCTCAGATGGGCCGAAGGGGCGGTGGTCGATCGGGTCACAGACGGAAGCGACGCAGGCCCAGAAGCAGCCAGCCGCAGACCGCACTGACGATGCCGATTCCTATGACCAGGGGCCAGAAGAACACAGCAACGATGAGTGCTGGTACCCAGACCATAACCGCTGCGAAGCCGCCGAGGAGGCGGAAGAATGTGACAGTATTGCGACCGTCCGCGCGCGATCCGGCAAGGGCAGCTGCCGCGAGTACGGGGGCGAAGAGCCACATGAGCGCGATCCCGACCCAGCGCAGCACCGTGATCGCAGGGCCCGCCGCGGCGGGTGGCCCGTCGGCTGCGGCAGTGGAGGCGTCACCCTGCAGGTCCAGAAACGCCTTCGCGAACGTGGCCGCTCTGCCCGGTGTGCTGCGGGCGACATTGAGCGCCTTCGCCTGGATCCGCTCGAAGGTCTCTTCGTCGGGACAGTTCACCGAGATCTCATCAAGGGCCGATCCCATCGCCGAGGCGACCTCGGCCTCCCATACGGATCGCTCCTGGCCATTGCGGGCCGGAATCGTGATCGACTTTCCGCGGACCACCTCGGCGCGGGAGCGGAACCTGTCAGGAGTCGAGTAGAACAGGCCCACCGGGATCACCTCGAGATCGATGCCCTCCTCGCGCAGGGTGCAGGCGATGCGGGCAGCACCAGATTTGTAGGGTTGGGGTCGGTGGCCCCATTCGCTGCTGGCTTCGGGGAAGATTCCCAGGTCACCGCCCCGGCGAAGGTGTGCAGTGCCGGCTTCGACCGGGCTGGCTACCGATGTGGGATCGAGGTTGTAGCGTTCGACGTCCTTGGGTCGGACGACGGGGATGCCGGCGATGAAGAGACGCAGGAACCAGCTGCGGATGAGCTGGATCGAGATGAGGAACTGCGCTCGCGGGAATGCGGCGAGCACCTGATGACCGTCGATGGCTCCATTGCGGTGGCTGGAGATGATGAGGCGCGGGCGAGGGGTCGCTCGTGTGGTGGTGCCGCTCGGGGATTCCTCGCGGTCGGCGGACTTGTGCCGGGCGGCGGGCTCGCCACTGACGTCGTGGACGCGGATGCGACCGAAATACACAGTGCGCATGGCGGCATTGATGAACCGGTGCCCCCACCCTAGGGATGCAACAGGGGCTAGGGGAGCATTCGAATGGTCAGCCTTCGAGGACATCGCGGAGTCGTTCCAGATCCTTCCGCACGGCTTCGATGTCGCGGGCGAATTCCTCATCGCTGACGTTCGGAAGGCGGTAGACGGTGAAGACGACCTCGCTGACATCGTCGTTATGGAGCACACGCAGCGGATTGTGCACGGTGGTGCCGTCGGGGAAGATCACGTCGTGGTCGAGGATCCCGAACTCGATTCCGGGCCGGAAGCTGACCTCGACTTCGCCCATCGGCGAATCGGTGATCCAGCGTCCGGCCTCATTGCGGATGCCTTCGCTCAGACCGGCCGCCCACTGTGGGAGGTTGGCCGGATTGCCGGCGAAGACCGCGATGTCGGAGGGGTCTGTGTGGATCGTCTGCGAGATGTGGCGTGCGTCGAAGCTCATGCACCAAGTGCACCACAGCTGTCACGATCGGGCCAGAGGCCGCAGTCGAGTCAGTCTCTGCGGTGGGCGGATCGGCATCGGCGCCGATCGAGCCGGAGATTGCGCGAGCGGATCCTCAGCAGGCGCGTCGCGCAGTCCGGAGGTCCGCTGAAGGTCGGGCGAATCGCATGTCTGAGACTTGGGAGAGGAGCCTTGTGTTCGTCGGCCTCCCACTCCTCGTCGCGGCGCTGCCCGATCTCCGACCGGTCGATGAACGCTTGGAGCTCGGCGATGAGCTTCAGCTGGAGGTCGTTGACCGACTCGATGCCTTCCGAGTACTCGAGGGGGATGTCGACGGCTTCCCATTTGGCGACGACCCTGACAATCCACTTTCGTGCGTCGGTCGGGTCGTGATTCATGCCGTAGCTGTCCCATTCGTCGTTGGCGAACATGCCGAGAACGACCGGAGCGATGACCTTGTTGAGGAGGAACTCTTCCGTCAATTCGGTGTTGTCCATACCTCCCACCATAGGACTCCACGCTCCAGATTTCTCGCAAGCCCACGGCAGGTCCCGCAAGTTCAGAGCCGAGTGCGCCATCACGTCGGCAGTTAGACTGATCCGATGCCACGCAGCCCGCTTTCACCCCGAGAAGGGATCTCCGCGACGTCGCTGCGCGCACCTGGTGGGAAGGCGACGCACGATAAGAACCATCTTCCGGTCCCGGACACGATCGGCGGGTGGTTGGAGGCAGAGTTCCCCGAAGCCGACGATGAAGCGCGACGTAGCCTGCTGAGCACGGGCGATATGCGCGATGAGACGGGAGAGCCAGTGAACTGGGATGATTCCGTCATCCCCGGCGGCTTCTATTTCTTCCACCGACCTGTTCCGGCCGAGGAGAGGATTCCCTTCGAGATCAGCGTCGTCTTCGAAGACGACGATCTGCTCGTCGTCGACAAACCCCACTTCCTCGCCAGCACTCCCAATGGGCGGTTCGTGCGCGAATGCGTCGTGACCCGGGCTCGCCTGGATTTCAACCAGCCCGATCTGGTGGCCATCCACCGTCTCGACCGCATCACGGCGGGACTGCTCATCCTGTCGAAACGACCCGAGACCCGTGGTCGATATCAGAGTCTGTTCCAGGACCGATTGGTGACCAAGACCTATCGCGCCCTCGCAGCCATGCCGCCGACGGATATGGAGTTCCCGCTCAGCAAGGAGTCCAGGCTGGTCAAACCGCGCGGCGGCAGACAGGTCCTCGAAGTCGACGGTGAGCCCAACGCCTTCAGCACGATCAGCCTGCTGGGTGAACGAACCCCGACCTCGCCGAGGCGGTCCGAGGCAACCGTGCCCCCGCCTCGGCGATCAGTGGAGGAATGTCCGTCGATCGGCGAGTACGAACTTCATCCGTTGACGGGCAAGACACATCAGCTGCGGGTGCACATGAACTCGCTCGGGCTGCCCATCCTCGGTGATCCGGTCTATCCTGTCGATCTGTCTCCGGACCCCTACGATTTCAGCTCACCGCTGCAGCTGCTGGCGGCGTCGATCGAGTTCGACGATCCGCTGACGCGGCGCCCGCGACGCTTCGAATCCGAGCTCACTCTGGGACCGACGCCGTAGACCGGTGCAGACGTATCGTGTGTCTCGACTCGGTATCATCGCCGACGGCTGTGCCCAGGCTTTGCCCACGAGCGGTGGGGACACGGTAGCCTGGTGATATGAGCCCAAACGCACCCGGATGTACCTCAGAGGCGATCGTTGCCCTGGTCCGGTCCCGAATCACGACCGGCGAGTACCCTGCCGGCTCTCCGGTCCGGGATGGTGCGCTGGCGAAGGAATTCAACGTCTCGCGCAACACTGCCCGTGAATCCCTGTCCCTGCTCCGCTACGCCGGACTGCTGACACAGGAGACGAACCGCGGCTTCTTCGTCCGTACCTTCGACCTCGACGAACTCAAGGACCTCTACCAGGCCCGACGTGTCTTCGAGATCCGTGCCGTTCAGGAATCACAGGACGCCACAGAGGCGGCGATGAACCGTGTGGAAGCATCGGTCGTCCGTGCGGAGACTGCTCCGAACAACGAGAGCTGGACCGACGCACAGGAGCACTCCGCCTCATTCCACAGGGCGATCGTCGGCCTGCTCGGCTCTCCGATGCTTGACGAGTTCTACGTCAACCTCATGGCCCGCCTGTCGACGACGTTCGCCCGCTCGCGGGAACCAGGCAAATACCACTCCCATTGGGCTAACCCGCACCGCGACATCCTCGAGAAGATGCGCTCGGGGGACCGACACGGAGCCGAAGGCCTGCTGCGGATCCATCTCGATGACTCGGAAGCCTCGACGCTCGACCTGGCACGCTCCGTCGGCGAAGGCCGCTGACCAGGGAACAGTAGGACCGCCTCGGCGAACATTCCTGAGTATTGATGTCGGCAGTCTCACAGTGCTCGGTACTTGAAACGCTAGATAAGCGGTGTATGACTTCGATAGCATTGAGCCACCGAACTCACCGCGTCGAAAGGCTGTACCCATGGGGATTCCCGAGCAGGAAACACAGGCCGCAAACGATCCGTTCTCGCTGACGGGCCTCACGTATGACGATGTCCTCCTCCTGCCCGGTGACACCGATGTCATCCCCTCAGATGCCTCCACTACGACCCGTCTGACCAAAGAGATCGAGCTCAATATCCCCCTGGTCTCGGCCGCCATGGACACCGTGACCGAGTCGCGCATGGCCATCGCCGTGGCCCGCATCGGCGGACTGGGCATCATCCACCGCAACCTGTCGATGGAAGACCAGGCCGCACAGGTCGACTACGTCAAGCGCTCCGAATCCGGGATGATCAACGACCCGTTGACGATCACCCCCGAGAAGACTCTTGAAGAACTCGACGAGATCTGCGGAAAATACCGGATCTCAGGTCTGCCCGTCGTCGATGAGAACAATGTGCTGCTGGGCATCGTGACCAACCGCGACCTGCGCTTCGTCACCCGCAGTGAATTCCCGACCCGCACCGTAGCCGAGACTATGACCCGGATGCCGCTGATCACCGCCCCGGACGGCGTCTCCCCGGAGAAGGCATTCGAACTGCTCGCCGAGCACAAGGTCGAGAAGCTGCCCCTGGTCGATGAGAACAACGTCATCAAGGGCCTCATCACCGTCAAGGACTTCGTCAAGACCGAGGAATACCCCCTGGCCACGAAGGATGACGAAGGGCGCCTGCGCGTGGGTGCGGCCGTCGGATTCCACGGCGATGCCTATGAACGCGCAACCCTCCTCGCCGAGGCGGGCGTCGACGTCCTCGTCGTCGACACTGCCAATGGACACGCTCGCGGCGTGACCGACATGATCAGGAAGATCAAGGCCGATTCGACGTTCGACAAGGTCCAGATCATCGGCGGAAACGTCGCCACGAAGGAGGGTGCACAAGCCCTCATCGACGCCGGTGCCGACGCCATCAAGGTCGGAGTCGGGCCGGGCTCGATCTGCACCACCCGTGTGGTCGCCGGCGTCGGCGTCCCACAGGTCACCGCCGTCTACCTCGCCGCTCAGGCGGCCCGCGCGGCTGGTGTGCCGGTCATCGCAGACGGCGGACTGCAGTACTCCGGCGACATCGCCAAGGCCATGGTCGCCGGCGCGGACACCGTGATGCTCGGCTCCCTGCTGGCCGGCTGCAGCGAATCACCCGGCGAACTCATCTTCGTCAACGGCAAGCAGTACAAGGCCTATCGCGGCATGGGTTCACTGGGTGCCATGGCCCCACGTCAGGGCAAGTCCTACTCGAAGGACCGCTACTTCCAGGACGACATCGACACCGACACCGACCTCATTCCGGAGGGCATCGAAGGCCGTGTCGCCTATCGCGGACCGCTCAAACAGGTCGCACACCAGCTCACCGGTGGTCTGCGCCAGTCGATGTTCTACGTCGGCGCCCCCACGATCGCGGACCTCAAGGCGAAGGGCAAGTTCGTTCGCCTGACCACAGCGGGCCTCAAGGAGAGCCACCCGCATGACATTCAGATGACCGTCGAAGCACCTAACTACGTCGTCAAATAGGTTTCTGTGGAGACCGCTCTCTGACAGCGCGTCGCGACCGACCTCTGCTTGTCCCACGACTGCCGACGGCCGTAGCTCCTGCCTCCTGGGCAGGAACTACGGCCGTTTTCGCTGTCTCAAGATGTCAGACGAATCGCCCGGATGTGATGAAGGCCACGTGCGATTTTTTGGGCCGTATATGCCTGTAGTCGATCGCGGGCTTGGCCGCGCGAGGATTGACGAAGGCACTCCTTGTGTCGGGTTGAGGTTACTTGTGTAGTGCTCTCCGGCGCCACCACTCGCCTTGCTTCTTTCTTTACTTAGGGTAGGTTTCCCTAATGTAGTCCGGCCTTACCGGACCCTGAACCGAAGGAGGCAACCGTACCGCTATGACTTCACTGCTCTCTGACACCCCAACTCCACTGACCGAGGCGACCCCGCCGAGCGAGGCACGATCGCTGCCCGATGCCCCGCCGAGCGAGGCACGATCGCTGCCCGGTGCAGCTCCACTGCCGAACACCTCGCTGCGCACTGAGGACGCCCTGCTGGGGTCGCACAGTGCCGATGCCTACGCCGAGCTCATGCACGAGGTCGTCGATGCACTTGCCCAGCGTTTCACGAGCGTCGATGCGCCCACCTCTGCGAATGACCGGACCAGCCTGGAAGCCGAGGTCGCAGACTTCGACCTCGACGGACAGGGGATCGGAAACATCGCAGCCCTGCGCGAGGCCGATGACCTCTACGCCCGCAACGCCGTCTGGTTCCACCACCCGAGCTATGTCGCCCACCTCAACTGCCCCGTCGCTGTGCCAGCCGTCGCGGCCGAGGCGATGCTGGCTGCGATCAACACCTCCGTCGACACCTACGACCAGTCCGAGGTCGCCACACTCATGGAGCGCCGCCTGGTGCAGTGGGCCTGCAGGCACGTCGGATTCTCCGGTGGAGACGGAATCTTCACCTCGGGCGGCACCCAGTCGAACCTGCAGGCACTGTTCCTGGCCCGCGAGAACGTTCTGCGCGCACAGCAGGCACAGCGCGCACAGCAGCCACAGGTGCTCGGCAGTGCCCAGTCCGGCTGCGGCGAGCCATCACGCCGCGAGATCATGTCTCGGCTGCGGATACTCACGACCTCCCAGACTCACTTCTCGATATCCCGCGCCGCATACATCCTCGGCCTCGACGCCGAGGCTGTCGTGACCGTGGACACCGACGCCGCCGGACGCATGGACGCCGAGGCACTGACCGAGCTGATGCGTGACATCGACGACACCGGGGGCATCGTCATGGCCGTCGCAGCCACGGCCGGAACCACCGACCTCGGCGTCATCGACCCGCTCGACGCCATCGCCGAGATCTGCGGAGGTGCGAACGTGTGGATGCACGTCGACGCCGCATACGGCGGGGGACTGCTGTGGGCACCACGTCGCAAACACCTGCTGCAGGGAATCGGCCGTGCCACCTCGGTGACCATCGACTTCCACAAGACCTTCTTCCAACCGGTGTCCTCAAGCGCACTGCTGGTGCGCGACCTCGCCCTGTTCGACCCGACGCTTCATCACAACGACTACCTCAACCCGGAGGCCGAGGCCCAGGGCACAGATGCCGAACCGAACCAGGTCGACAAATCCCTGCAGACCACCCGACGCTTCGACGCCCTCAAACTCTGGACGACTCTGCGCGCCCGCGGTGCCACAGAGATCGGTTCGATGGTCGACACCGTGTGCGATCTGGCCGCTGAGGTCCGAGAGCTCCTCAACGCACAGCCGGATTTCGAGGTGCTGGGAGCAACCGACCTGAGCACGGTCCTGTTCCGGTTCGCCCCCGCGAGCGCCGAGGCTGCCACCGCCGACGAACTGGTGCCGATGATCCGCCGCGTGCTCTTCCGCTCCGGGCGCGCAGCGATCGCCCGCACCACCATCGACGGCACCCCCTGGCTCAAACTCACCCTGCTCAACCCCGACACCACGGTCGCAGACATCACCGCCGTGCTCGACCTCGTCCGCGCCACAGGCCACGGTATCCTCGCCGGCCGGCACCTGGAGAGCACGACCCTCGAAGGAGGCGCAGCATGAGCACGCCCGAGTCACACATCCACGACATCGTCGGCATCGGCATCGGACCCTTCGGCCTGGGACTGGCCGCCTTGTCCGACCCCCTGCCCGACGTCGACGCCGTCTTCCTCGACCAACGTGAGGAATTCCGCTGGCACCCGGGCATGATGATCGAAGGCGCGACTGTCCAGGTTCCGTTCCTCGCTGACCTCGTGACCATGGCCGATCCCACCTCCCGCTTCTCCTTCCTGCAGTTCCTCAAGGACAGCGGCCGGCTCTATCCCTTCTACATCCGCGAATCCTTCTACCCTCTGCGCGCCGAATTCGATGAATACTGCCGATGGGTCGCCGCTCAGTTGGACACTCTGCGCTGGAACCGCACGGTCACCTCGGTGACCAGGAATGATGACATCTACACCGTGTCCGCCGAGGTGGCCGATCAGTTCGGTCAGACGCTGAGGACTGAGTCCTACCGCGCCCGCCACCTGATCCTCGGTGTCGGCACCGAACCGGTCCTGCCACAGGCCCTGCAGAACCTGGAAGCCGAGAGCACAGGCCCGGTCATCCACACCTCGAAGTACCTCGACCACAGAGACGCACTGCTCGAGAGCGGATCAATCACCATCGTCGGCAGCGGACAGTCTGCGGCAGAGATCTACCGTGATCTCATCGACGAAGCTGAAGCCCGTGACGTGCGACTCGACTGGGTGACGCGCTCACCGCGCTTCTTCCCGATGGAGTACACGAAGCTGACCTTGGAGATGACGTCCCCGGAGTACACGGATCACTTCCGAGCCCTGCCCGATGACCTGCGCGAACAGCTTGGACGTGAACAGCGAACCCTGTACAAGGGCATCAGCGCCGAGCTCGTCGACGACATCCACGACACCCTCTACCGGCTCAGCCGCGGAGGCAGGAAGCTGCGCACCAACCTCCTCGCAGAATCAGAGCTGATTGCCGCCGACCACGATGCGGGCACCGGCGACTATGCTCTGCGCTTCCGCAACACGTCACTGGACAGGTGCTTCGACCGACGCAGCGGATCGGTTGTCTCTGCCACCGGTTACAAGTCCCAGGTCCCGGCTTTCCTCGCGCCGCTGGGAGACGAGATCCGCCTGGACGCCAAGGGCCGCCTCGAGGTCAGCCGCCACTACACGGTCAACGACGCAGGCACCATCCACGTCCTCAACGGCGAAGAGCACACCCACGGAGTCACCGCACCCGATCTTGGCTTCGGGCCCTGGCGAGCATCGGTCGTGCTCTCACACGTGACCGGGCGCGAACCGTACCCGATCGAGAAGGCCATCGCCTTCCAGACCTTCGGAGTTCCGGATGACGGGGCACTCGACGATGGGGTGATCGACGACGGAGCCCTCGACGCGACTCCTCTGAGCACTCAGGGCGATTTCGAATCGCGTTTCGACTTCGCCGACACCGACACCGATTCCGAATCCCAGCCCGTAGACGACAGGGAGATGTCACACGTATGACCACCGACCTCATCAACGACGCACCCACACCCGCAATGGCAAGCTCAGCGCTCACCGTGGACATCCGAGCCGTGGATCCAGCCCGCGATAGCAAGAACATCCACGTGTGGCTGACCCACCCGCGCGCTCACTACTGGCAGATGACCCACCTCGACGAGTCCGGAGTCCGCGACTACCTCGGCGCCGTCCTCGACTCCGCCGACGAGAACGGGTGGGTGGGATCGGTCGACGGCGTCGACTGCTTCTACGTCGAAACCTATCTGCCCTCCACTCTGATCCCACACGATGTTGTTCCCACCGGACCCGATGACATCGGAATGCACCTGCTCGTCGCCCCACCTGACGGCGATGGAGTCCGCGGACTCACGAACCAGATCATGGCCGAGGTCATCGACTTCTGCCTGCGCCCGATCGAACGAGGCGGCCGCGGCGGTCGCCGAGTCATCGTCGAACCCGACGTGCGGAACACCGCCATCCTCGAGAAGAACCGGGCAGCTGGTTTCAGTCCGGTGAGCGAGGCGACCATCATGATGGGGGAGGAGCGGAAGCGCGCCCTGGTCAGCGTGTGCGATCGTGAGGACTTCGAAGCCAGCGAGCTGGTTGCACTTCTCAACCGTGAGGATGTCGAGGTCGTCAGCTCTGATGACGTACACCTCGCCTCGCTCGCCGCGACTCCCGACACATACTCCCATCTCAATCCCGACACCTTTGCGATCGCCCAACGACACCTTGTGGCCAAGGCACTGTCCGAGTTCGCCCACGAACGGCTGATCGCCCCGGTCCCCGCCACCGGCCAGAATGCTGGGCCTAATGACTGGATATTGAAGATCGAGGACACCGGACCGAAGGACGCAGGTCAGTCCGAGGACGCTGCCGAGTTCCCGGATGGCGGATGTGTCACGTACTCGTTCACTGCCCGAGTCCTGCCGCTCGAGCACTGGGTCATCGACGAGGTCAGCATCACCCGCCGACGAGGTGACACGCAGCTGGGACTCGACGCGCAGGAACTCGTCGTCGAACTCCAGGATGCCCTCGACATCCCGGAGAACCTGATGTCGACCTACCTCGAGGAGCTCGCGTCGACCCTGGCCAGCAGCGCCTTCAAGCTCGCCGAGGCGGTCAAGGGTCGCCGCCCGGACTCCACAGATCTCCTGACCTCTGACTTCCAGTCCACCGAGGCAGCTATGACCGAGGGCCATCCCGGCTTCATTGCGAACAATGGACGCATCGGATTCTCCCTCAGCGATTATCGGAAGTGGGCCCCAGAGAACGGGCGCACCACCCGCATCGAATGGGTGGCAGCGACCCGCGAGCACAGCCAGCTCTCACTCGGTCAAGGATTCGACGAGGCCGCGCACACCGACTGGGCACTCAGTGCCGAGGAGCGCGAACTCTTCGACACCAGAATCCGGTCAGCCGGCCGCGATCCCGAAGACTTCCACCTCCTCCCTGTCCACCCTTGGCAGGCCGATCACCGACTTGCGATCAGCTTCGCCGCTGACATCGCCCGCGGAGATCTGCTGCCCCTGGGCGCTGGCCTCGACGAGCATCAGCCGCAGCAGTCCCTGCGCACCTTCTTCAACCGAACACGGGCCGATGCCCCCTATGTGAAGGTCGCGCTCGCCGTACAGAACATGGGGTTCCTGCGCGGACTGTCCCCGAAGTACATGCGCGATACTCCGGCCATCAATGACTGGGTCGCCGAGCTGATCGGCACCGATCCCGTCTTCGGCGACGCCGGGTTCCGGGTCCTGCGGGAACGCACCGCGCTCGGCTACACCGGAGACGTCTACCACCGAACGCAGGAGACGAACCCGCACCGCAAGATGCTTGCCGCCCTGTGGAGAGAGAACCCTTTGACCGTACTCGAACCTGGTCAGCAGGTCGTCACCATGGCGTCCTTGCTGCACCGAGATCACAGGGGAGTCGCCTTCGCCAGCGAACTCATCCGTGCCTCAGGTCGGGCACCCGAGGACTGGGTGCGGTCCTACTTGAGGGCCTACTTGCACCCGCTCGTCCACGCACTGCTGGCCCACGATCTGGTGTTCATGCCCCACGGGGAGAACCTCATCCTGATCCTGGACGACCACGTCGTGACCGGTGCCTTCATGAAGGACATCGGCGAGGAGGTCGCCGTCCTCGGCCACCGCGACCTGCCGGGCGACGTCGAGCGGATCCGGGCGCTGGTTCCCGGCGAGGAGAAGGCCCTGTCCGTGTTCACGGACATGTTCGACGGAGTGCTGCGCCACCTCGGCGGGATCCTCGATGCCGATGGTGTGCTGAGTTCGGAGGCGTTCTGGATCTTGGTCGCCGAGGTGCTCGATCATTACGAGGCCGAGCATCCGGAACTCGCCCATGGTCTGGCCGGAGATGTGGACCTGAGAGCCGAACGTTTCGCCCATTCCTGCCTCAACCGTCTGCAGCTGCGTAACACCGTGCAGATGGTCGACATCGGCAACCAGGCCGAATCGCTGCTCTACGCAGGAACGATGAGGAACCCTGTGGCGCGCTGAGCCCACCGCACGATCGCGAAGTGCACCGCACCCACCGAAGTGCACCGCACCCACCGAAGTGCGCTACACCCACCGAGGTGGCCGCTGGAACCCAGCGGCCACCTCGGCGTGGATGTGGGGTGCGGGCCGAATCGCCGGACCGTCTGCGACCATGCGAGCGCCAGCGGCTATCATCATTCCTATCGGTCGCCCGCGCGCAGACCGCAAGCGGTCCGTAGGATTCCCGACTCAAAGGTGTGGTCATGGCGAAGCAGAACGATCGGCCGACCCTGGCCACGGTCGCTTCGCGCGCAGGAGTCAGCATCAAAACCGCTTCCCGAGTGCTCAACGGCGAAAAGCATGTGGCCGCGAGGACCGCTGAGAAAGTGGAGGAAGCCGCCGCCGAGCTCGGATTCCGCATCAACTCCACGGCCAGGCGCCTGCGTGCCGGTGGCCGTTCGCCCTACATCGGCGTGGTCATGAGCGATGGAGATGACCCCTTCCAAGCTCGCCTCTTCACCCTGTTGGAGGCCGAGCTGAGCAGGGTCGGACTGCGCCCAGTCGTGACGGTCACCGCCGACGATCTCGACCGTGAACGAGGCTTCCTCGACGAGTGCCTGGCCAATGACATGACCGGAATCTGCGTCATCCGATCGCATCCGGACGCCGCACGGTTCTACGCCGATGCGGCGTCTGCTGCTGTGCAGATCGTGTCCTTCGACCCATCGACAGCAGGGCCGGGCGTGGACCTCATCGCCGGTGATGAGGAACGTGCCGGACGTCTGGCGGCGACTCAACTGCTCAATCACGGGCATATCAGCCTCGGCGTCATCGGCGATCATTCGACCAGCCCCATCACCACCGCCAGGCTCGCCGGAATCCAATCTGCCTTCGCCGGACGCTCGGACATCGGGTGGCGCGCCTACATGCGCGAAGATGCCCACGATCTGGCCAGCGCGAAGAACGTCGTCGCGGCCTGGCTGGGTTCACGCAGCGCGCCCAGCGCACTGATCACCCTGTCCGCGACCCTGACTCAGGGGGCCATCGACGCCTGCCGGCGCCTCGATGAATGGCCGGCGCTGGTGGGCATCGACGATTTCCCCGCCGCGGACCTCTTAGACGTGACCGTCATCGATCGTGACGTCAGCGCCATGGCCGCCGAGGCGGTCCGCCGTCTGCGGCAGGTGCCGAGTTCCGCGACCGCACAGGGTGCGGACGGAGGATCGTTCGAGGTGCCGGTGCACGTGATCGCGCGCGGCAGCGGCGAAGAGGCATCTGGCAAGTAAGACTGTCCGTTGAGATCACTCCGAGAAGAATTTTTCGGTGAAACAGTTGACACGGAGCGTCGATGGGCGAATCATATTGTTCAGCCTGACAACGTTGTCAGAAAGATTGAGAGGCTCATTATGAGGTACAACCTGCAGTCCCGTAACAAGCAGTCCCGAAAGAAGCTGGCGCTCCTCGGTGCTTCGGTTGCCATCGGCGCTCTCGCGCTCAGCGGCTGTGGGAGCCAGAAGGGCCAGGGCAACGCCGAAGCCGAGAGCGGTTCTGGTTCAGACGGCGAGGTGACCATCGCCTTGCTACTCCCAGAGTCCAAGACCACGCGCTACGAATCTCTGGACAAGCCGAACTTCGAGAAGTACGTCGCAGAGGCCAACCCCGAAGCGAAGGTCAAATACAGCAACGCCAACCAAGATGCGACCCAGCAGCAACAGCAGGTCGAAGCGGCAGTCACCGAGGGAGTCGACGCCATCGTCCTTGACCCGGTCGACGCCTCGGCAGTGTCATCGGCTCTGTCGAAGGCCGAGGCCAAGAAGATTCCGGTCATCTCCTACGATCGCTTCTTCGAGGGTGCCGACTACTACACCTCGTTCGACAACAAGAAGATCGGCAACCTCCAGGGTCAAGCCGTCCTCGACGGGCTTAAGGCCGAGGGCGTCGACCCGAAGTCAGGCCCGGTGTGGATGGTCAACGGCGATCCGAAGGACCCGAACGCCGCTGACTTCAAGGCCGGTGCCGAGGAGACGCTCAAGGCCGCAGGTGTCGAAATCGCCGGCAGCCATGACACGCTCGACTGGAACCCGGACGATGCCCGTAAGTGGGTCGAAGGCCAGCTGCAGAGCGCTGATGAGGATCCGATCGCCATCTACGCGGCCAATGACGGCACCGCTGGCGGTGTTCTCGCGGCCACAAAGAAGGCGAAGGTCGAAACCGTCGTCACCGGTCAGGATGCGGAGGTCGACGGTCTGCAGAACATCCTCAGAGGTGACCAGTACGCCACGATCTACAAGTCGATCCCGCCCCAGGCGGAGTTCGCTGCCAAGGCTGCCGTCGCCCTGGCTGGAGGCGAGGAACCAGAAGGGTCAACAACCTACAAGAACACCCCGACGGACTTCGTCGAGGCCAAGGTCGTCACGAAAGACACTGTGAAGGACATCGTCGGGGATCAGATCAAAGCCGAAGACATCTGCACCGGCGGTGTGAAGAAGCTCTGCGACGACGCAGGCGTGAAATAACAGCACGCTGCTCAGTGCCGGAACCCGTGAGGTTTCATCTGGAGCGCACGGGCTCCGGCACCGCGAATCGACATCGACAAGTAGGAACAGATGACTCCTGAGACACCTGAACCGGCGCCCGCCTCCTCGCGGGCACCGGATGACAGCAGCGAAACTGTGCTCGAACTGCGCGGGATCAACAAACGATTCGGAGCCGTTCAGGCTCTGACTGACATCAACCTGACAATCGGCCGTGGCGAGGTCGTCGGCCTCGTCGGAGACAATGGCGCTGGCAAGTCGACGCTGATCAAGGTCATTGCAGGCGTCCACTCGGCCGACGAGGGCGAACTCATAATCAATGGGACCACGCAGAAGTTCGCTTCGCCGAAGGACGCGCAGAACGCGAGGGTCGCCACAGTCTTTCAGGATCTCTCACTGTGTGAGAATCTCGACGTCGTGGCCAACCTCTTCCTCGGACACGAGAAGACCCGCGGCGGTGTTCTCGACGAGGTGGCCATGGAGGCCAAATCCTGGGAACTGCTGCGCAGCCTCTCAGCGAAGATCCCGAGTGTGAGGGTGCCGATCGCAGCTCTGTCCGGCGGCCAACGTCAGACGGTCGCGATCGCCAGGTCCCTCCTCGGCGAGCCGTCCATCGTCATGCTCGACGAGCCGACGGCGGCCCTGGGCGTGGCTCAGACCGCCGAGGTGCTCAATCTCATCGAACGTTTGAAGGAACGCGATCTGGGTGTGCTGCTCGTGAGTCACAATATGGCCGATGTGCAGGCAGTTGCCGACAGGGTGCATGTGCTGCGCCTGGGCAAGGACGCCGGTGACTTCCCCGGAGACGAGCGCACGGACGTGCTCGTTGCCGCGATCACCGGGGCCAGCGACAATGTCGTGACCCAAAGGGCCACGCGCAGGGGTGAGCGCCGATGACCCGCAACTCATTCATCACCGACGAACGGATCTCCCACGAGGGCCTCTTCGCCACGTTCCTCCGCCGCGTCAAGGAGGGCCAGCTCGGTTCGCTTCCCGTGATCCTCGCGCTCGTCGTCATCGTTATCGTCTTCCAGACGGCGAACAGCAACTTCCTCTCTCCGGCTAATCTCGTCAACCTTTCATCAACGGTTGCCTACATCGCGATCCTGGCTCTGGGCATCAACCTCATCTTGCTGCTCGGCGAGATCGACCTGTCCCTGGCGCAGCTGGGTGGGCTGGCCGCGTCGCTGCTCGGTGTACTCGTGGTCAGGCAGGGAGTGAACCCACTGGTGGCGCTGGTCATCATGCTGCTGCTCGGTATGGTCGTCGGAGCAATCCAAGGGTGGTTCTTCGCGGTCGTCGGCATCCCGGCATTCGTCGTGACCTTGGCGGGACTGCTCGCCTTCACCGGTCTGACGCTGACGACGTTGGGCACGCAGAAGAATCTGTCGATGTCGGACACGTTCGCCTTCGATTTCGCGAATTTCTACTTCCCAGCCATCTGGGCCTATGTGTTCGGTGCGATCGCGGTCATCGGCTTCGCCGCCGGAATCATCTACTCGAAGCTGCGTCGGCACGGCGAGGGCCTTGATGCGCCGAGCTGGACTTCGGTGATCGTGCGCATTGCACTGCTGGCGGCAGTCGTGTTCGGCTTCCTCATCCTCATTAACCAGGACTTCGGGCTCGTGATGCCCTTCCTCCTCATGATCGTCATCGCGGTCGTCATTGATCTGGTGCTGCGCAAGACCCGCTACGGCAGGTCGATCTACGCCGTCGGCGGCAAGGTCGAGGCGGCTCGTCGAGCCGGCATCCGGGTGACGTGGGTGCGCATCAGTGTCTTCATGGCCGCGGGCACTTTGGCCGCGCTCTTCGGCTTCATCAAGGCGGGGGTGACGACTAACGCGGGATCGACTCTTGTCCCCACCCAGGATCTGCTCAATGCCATAGCGGCGGCGGTCATCGGAGGTACCTCGCTGTTCGGCGGTCGCGGTTCAGCTTGGGCCGCTGTACTCGGTGCCCTGGTAGTCGGCGCGATCAACAACGGTCTCTACCTCATCGGCTTCAACTCCGATGCGCAGCAGATCATCACCGCACTCGTCCTGCTCGCCGCCGTCGTCATCGACGCCCTGAGCCGCCGCGGACAACGCTACGTCGGACGCGGCTAGCTGGCGATTCGTCACATCTCACCGATGCGGTAGCGAAACGTCGACAGCAGAGCTGAGCCTCGAGAGCGCACTCCCTGGAGTCTGCTCTCGAGGCTCAGCTCTGCTGTCGATGAAACCTGTCCCTCGCCGAGGTGGGGCCGAGGTTCCAGCCCGGCGCTCCCGGGGGCGCCGCTTCGGCACTCCTCGGGCGCCGGTATCGGCGGTGCTGGGACTGAACTGATACAGTCGTGGGCAATGACATGGGGTGCCTGACGCCATTCGCGTGAGGCTGAGAGAACACCCATCGAACCTGATCTGGGCCATACTAGCGAAGGGATCGTCATGGTTGACTTCGACCTGCGTTCTGCCAATGCACGACTGCGTGCGAACAATCCACTCATCCAATGCATCACGAACACAGTCGTGCAGCAATTCAGTGCCAACGTGCTCCTGGCCATCGGCGCCGCTCCGGCGATGCTCGACCACGACGCCGATGCCGCACAGTTCACCCGTATCGCCAGTGGACTGCTGGTCAACTTCGGCACCGCGACGAACCAGCAGTTCCTCGCCGCCGACGCCGCCATCGACGCAGCCAACGAAGACTCCAAGCCATGGGTGCTGGACCCGGTGAGCATCGGAGCCGTCGACTTCCGCACCACTCGAATCCGCCGGGCAGCGAACTCTTCACCCACAGCCATCCGCGGAAACGCCTCAGAGATCGCAGCCCTGGCCGGCATGGGTTTGGGCGGTCGAGGTGTGGATTCCACAGACGAAGTTGATGCGGTGATTCCCGCCGCGGCCGCATTGGCCCGGTCGACCGGTGCGATCGTTGCCGTCTCAGGACCAAGGGACGCAATCGTCGCTCACATCGACGGTGCCGATCGTGTCGTCCGTCTCAACGGGGGTTACTCCTATATGCCACTGGTCATCGGCACAGGGTGCTCTCTCGGCGCAGTCACCGCCGCCTACCTCGTGGGCGCAACGACCGCCTCGGCGAGGTTCGAGGCTGTCGTTGCCGCCCACGCTCACTTCAAGATTGCTGGTGAAGCTGCCGCTGAGGGAGCACGCGGACCCGGCAGCTTCTCCGTGAACTTCCTTGACGCGCTGCACACTGTAATGGGTGAGCAGCTGGCTGGACTCCACGTCGAAGTAGGTACGGCCGAAGTAGGCGCGGCCGCTACAGGCAGAATCGAGGCCGACGTGATCGACGGAGCACAGTCATGAGTCCCTCGATTCCCGAGGTGGATTCCCGCCTGACCGGAATCGACGCCCGCCTGGCCGGAATCGATACTCGGCTCTACCTCGTCACAGACTCGGCCCAGTGCCGAGAAGCCGGACGCAGCGTTGCCGACACCGTCCGCGAAGCCGTGGCCGGGGGAGTGGGGATCGTGCAGGTCCGAGACAAGGACATCGACGACGATGCGTTCTACACATTGACCCGCGAGGTCATCGCTGCCGTCGACAGCGCGGTGGCCGACAGTGCGAGCGTCGACTCCGCTTCGGCAGGCACGGACCGCTGGGTGCCCGTCGTCCTCAACGACCGCGTCGCCGTCGCCCAGCGCCTCCTTGGCGAAGGTTCGCGCGTCCACATCCACGTCGGTCAGTCGGACACTCCGGTCAAACAAGTGCGCGAACTCATCGGCTCCGAACCGCTCATCGGGCTCTCGGCGGCCAACAGCACCGAGTTCGCAGCTGCCCGGGACTCCGGCGTTGTCGACCTCGTCGGAATCGGACCTGTCTACGACACCACGACGAAGTCCGATGCACCCGATGGGATCGGGCCGGACCGCCTCGGCGAACTGGTGAGTGAAGCAGGACTTCCGGCGGTCGCCATCGGAGGAATCAGCACTGCTCGTGCCTCCGAACTGCGCGGCCGGGGACTGGTGGGGATCTGCGTGGTCTCTGCCATCTGCCGTGCCGAGGATCCGCGTGCTGCAGCCGAGGAACTGCTCGCGGAATTCGGTGACGGACGTGCGGAGGCGACGCGATGACTACGCGTCCACCCATCGCACTGTCCATCGCCGGCACCGACCCCAGCGGGGGAGCCGGCATCCACGCCGACCTCAAGACTTTCACGGCCCGCGGGGTGCTGGGCACCACGGCCATCACGGCTCTGGTCGCGCAGAACACTCACGGCGTCTCGCGGGTCTACGGAATCGACGATGATTTCGTCTCGGATCAGCTCGACAGCGTCCTGGACGATATGCCCGTCGACGCCACAAAATCGGGGATGCTCGGCTCACGGTCCCTCGTGGAACTCGTCGTCGCGCGAGCGGCCCAAAGTCAGCTGGGTTTCTACACCGTGGACCCGGTCATGGTCGCGACCTCCGGGCACCGCCTCCTTGAGGTCGATGCCGTGGCCGCGGTCCGTGACCACCTGCTGCCGGTCTCCGACCTCATCACCCCGAACCTGCCCGAGGCAGCGCTGCTGATCGGTGACGATGAGCCGGTGGCGCAGAATCCGCAGGAGATGTTGGCCCAGGCCAGACAACTTGTCGACCGTGGGCCTCGCGCGGTGCTGCTCAAAGGCGGGCACGCGATCGAGGGTGACGTCGCTGACGTACTCGTCACCGCCGAAGGCACGGTCACCGAGTTCACCCACCCGCGAGTGGCGACCCCGAACACCCACGGCACCGGGTGCACATTGTCGGCCGCGATCACCGCCGAGGTGGCTGTGCTCAAACGTGAACGTGCAGTTGACGAGGTGGGCTCGGATCTGCTCCACGAAGCCGTCGACAATGCCCTGAACTATCTGGCTCGGGCGCTGGAGTCCGCCGCGAACTGGCAGGTCAGCCTGGATCCGAAGGGCGCACACGGTCCCGTCGACCACCAGGTCGACATCGTCCGCCGCTAGAACAACCAGCTGCACACCCAGATCAGCTTGCCATCCGGGAACCGCACAATGTCGCTTCGGGACCGCTGTGGTCCCTTGAACATGGGAGATATCAATGACGACAGACTTTTCCGCAGGGCCACAGACCACTCAGCTGTGGGACCGAGTGCGGCCAATAGTTGAGGAGATCGAGAGGCTGCCTTTCCTCGGCCAGCTGGCCGACGGCAGCTTGGACGTGAAGGCGTTCACGAACTACATCATCCAGGACGGCATCTACCTCAACGGCTATGCCAAGGCGATGTCGTTCCTCGCTGCGCGCGCCAACGACCGTGATGAATCACGATTCTGGGCCAGCTCCGCCGCTGAAGCGATCTCGGTGGAAGAGGAGATGCACGGAGAGCTGCTCGCCGATTCCCGCCTGGCCGCAGCCCACGAGGACCTGGTCAACAGCGGAGCCGGATTCCGAGCCTCACCGACGACCATGGGATATGTGTCCTACCTCGTCGCCACCGCCGCCAGCCGCTCCTACGGCGAGGGTGTGGCCGGAGTGCTCCCGTGCTTCTGGGTGTACGCGCACATGGGCAAGGTGCTCATCGAGCGGGCCGGAGCGATGAGCGCGGACCACCCGTACCGGACCTGGGTGCAGACCTATGACTCACCCGAGTTCGACGAATCGACCCGGCAAGCTGTCCAGCTGCTTGAGCAGGAGCTCACCAATGCCCCCGCCGAGGTGGCCGCACAGATGCGTGCCACCTTCGAGCAGGCCTGTGTGTACGAACTTCACTTCTGGGCCTCGGCGCATGCGCTGCAGGACTGGGACGCCGGAGTGTTCGTGCCGCAGTGCTGAGCACCTGGTCGGGTGCGTTGAACCAGAACCAGAAAGCGACGCCGATGAGGACCAAGAGCGACGTAACTCCTAAGAGCAAGGCGGCGGTTCCAGGGCGTCGGCTCGGGTCCGGCTTCGTTGAGGAAGACACATTGCAAAGCTGTGGGGTTCCGGGTGCGGGGTGTCGCGCGTCGACTTCCGGTTAGCAGGCATCGGCAATCCCGTTAAGTCAGATCAGGCTGGGTGGTTTCCTGACGGTCCGTTTCTGCCCGGGGCCGTGGGACCCAACGAACCCATTGCGTGCCATCCGCGACGCAGAGTGGTCCACAGGAGAACATGGTCGACTTCCATCAGGGGCACGCGGTCGTGCCTCGGACAGGCAATTCGTCCGACGAAGAAAACAATCGTGGCGAAGCACACCCCGATGACAAACAGAATAAGCAGATCCATGACGGCCTCCTCACGCCCGTATCGAATTCATGTCTCCATTTTCCACCCGGGTAGAAGAGAAAGATAGGGCCACCTTGCAAGAAGTGGCCTGCGTGCCGCACTCGGTTCCTTATGTACGTTTGCCCACGAGATCTTCGTCCATTTTTTTGGAAGCAGGAGCAGGAAGTTTCGCCGGTCATGCCGGTGAAATCGTCAATCCTGGATGGGGGTGCTGGCAGTGGCATTGATGGTTTTAGTGAGCGGGCGCAGTTGCAGCCATCACCCGCCCACCCAAGTCGGAAGCGACCGTGTGGCCGCGATAATACTTCGACCGATTGTGGTTCTACGTCCTGACCTGGGGTGTTGCGCGTCCTGTCCGGTTTTTGAGTNCAGAAGAGCGTGACCCACGCCCCGGACCCGATGATGCTGTGGCGGGGAAAGATACGACTGATGCTTTGTCTTCTGTGGGAAAGCCGTCGTCGTCGACATGGGGACAGCAGTCTCTGTTCGACCAGCTCAAAGACTCCAACCTCGACCTCACCGGCCACCCACTCGCGGGTAAATTCGAATCCCTCGCTGCCGTACCCACGGATGATCCACGTGAGTCGAATGATCGTGGTCAGGTGAGCGAGGATGTCGAGCCGGCCGCCAGCGCTTTGGAAACAAGTGTTTCGGAAGCCAGTGGTTCAGAAGCCAGCGAATCAAGCGAAGCCAACGGATCCCGCGAAACTGGCGGTGCCAAC
>NZ_VLTK01000015.1 GCF_007558825.1 Brevibacterium aurantiacum | reverse complement strand
TGCCAGTCCGAAGACCTCGAATAAAGGAGACATGCCCTAGTTTCCTCGAGGATATTCACCCGAACTCGGATAGCAGGGAAGGTCTGTTCGGCACCCTTCTCCCAGCCTGATCAAGCAGCTCGCTCCAGAACGATTCAGGTAACAGTCGCCGCCTCGGGGTGAGCGGATCTAGGCGCCGTCGCGCAACATCGCATACAACACCTGCCACTATGCCGCGCGGACTGTAGCGCGATTCTGATAGCGCACTTCCTTGCACCTTTAGTATGCACTGAACAGATTCGATCCTTCAGCCCTAGAGCCGACCGCCCGAGGATTCGTAACTTTGAGGTATGAAATCTGCAAAGAGCACAACGACGCCCGAACCGAAACCCAACGCAAGCCCCATGCATTTCCCCAGGCTCGAAACGACCTTGCGCGAGTACCCACTAATCAGCTTCTTCGTCCTCGCGAATCTTCTCAGCTGGCTAGCCTGGGCGCCTTATATTCTGTCTCACGACGGTTTGGGGATTCTGGATTTCAGGGTCCCTGCAATACTTGGATCCGGCCAATTGCTGGGTGTGCTTCCTGGAGCCTATCTGGGACCGATCACCTCGGCGTTTCTGCTTACCGCTCTCATCGATGGTCGGGCAGGGCTGAAATCGTGGTTGGGTCGTCTATGGCGGTGGAAGACTCCCCTTCGCTGGTACGTGATCTCAGTTCTCGCGGTCCCCGCGGGAATGGTGCTCACGGGCCTAGTCTTCTCTCAAGGCCATATTGCCGCGCCATCGGTAACAGCATTGCTTGCATTCGTTCCGATGTTCCTTTTCCAAATGGTGACCACCGGTCTGGCCGAAGAACCTGGCTGGCGTGACTTTGCCCTGCCTCGCCTCCAATGCCGGTTCTCTCCCCTGAATGCAGCGTGCATCCTCGGGCCCTTATGGGGGATCTGGCACCTACCGCTGTTCCTCACAGAGTGGGGCGGCTACCCAGACGCCACCTGGGTGCGCCCAGCCGCCTTCCTCATCTTCTGCTTCGCGTTCAACATCGTCATGTCCTGGGTCTTCAACCGCACCGGTCAGAGCCTGCCACTTTCAATGATGATGCACGTCAGCGCCAATACGTTTGCCTCACTGATGTGGTCAGAACTCTTCCCATTACTCGATGCCGACGGGGAGCTCATTTGGATCGCCATGGCTCTCGGCTCGTCTATCGCCGCCGTGATCATCGTTGCGACCACCCGTGGGCGCCTTGGACACCCCAATCAGGACCCCGCAATCTCTCCGAGCTCCTGATGATGTCACGCGCTAAGTTCCGCCGCCGCAGCCGAAACAATGACTACCATCAAGACATGGAATCAAAGGGGCGATTTGGGGGGCGTTCCTTCGTGATAGTAGCGGGAACTGCCATTGTTTCGTTGGTTACGTTGATCGCCGTAGCGTCTATCATCTCAAGTGATCCCTCGCTGCACGAATCACCCCTCCCCACCAGCGCAGTCACCGCTACCGCCTGCGCCCTGCTCCTACAGTCTCTTGCACTTCTGCTCAAGCCACGTGCCCCGATCGCTTCTCTGCTCATCATTGCAGCTCTTCCCATCTCTCTGGCCTTCATCGAACCCAATGGGCTCTTCACTGTCACTGTGGTCCCGGTCGTTGTCACCGTGTTTCTCGTCGCTGCGCACGGTTCGGTCCTCCACACCGGCAGGCAGGTCCTCCTTGCAGTTCCATTGGTCGCGATTGGCCAGTTCATCAACAGCTTCCGCACAGGGCACCCGGATGTTACAGCGGCTATCTTCGAGGCTTTCGCTCAAGCAATCGTCGTCGTCGCGATGGCGTTCTTGCCGGCCGCAGTCCTCGCGTCTCAGCGTGCGACGCTCTTAGCACAAAACGCAGAAGTGCGGGCACTCACCCGGGAACGTGACGCCCAGATCGGAGAGGCTGTAGCCCTTGAACGCACCGCAATGGCCCGCGAACTCCATGACATCGCCGCACATCATCTCTCGGGGATATCGCTCATGGCCGCAGCGATCGCACGACAAGTCGAGTCTGATCCCGCTGCCGCCCGTGATGGGGCGCTCCATGTACGGCGACAGAGCAAACTGATCTTGCAGGACCTTCGACGTCTCGTCGGCCTTCTCCGCATTGGGGAAGACGACGGCCAGATCAAAACACTGTCGACTATCAGAGAACTCGTCGGCTCCGTACGAGCTGCCGGCTCGTCCGTGAACCTCGACATCCGTTTCGCACCAAACCGTCCTCTCGGACACGGTGTAGGCCCACTCGGGCACCTCGCGGCATACCGCATGGTTCAGGAAACCCTGACGAATGCCCTGAAGCATGCCCCCGGGGCGCACTGCCAAGTTCTCATCGACGATAGAGACACAACGACGGTCGAAGTGAGTGTGAGCAATAGTCCCGCAGAGAGCGCAGCCAAGGCAGACTCTGTGAACAGTGGGTTGGGCATCCTCGGAATGCGCGAACGGGCAATCCTAATCGGTGGCTCATTCGACACCGGTCCCACCCCCGAGGGAGGATGGTCATCAACGATGATTCTTCCCCGTGAAGACGACAGCAAAGGCAACAATCCCTATGGCAATAAACCCGACACTAAACGCGAGGATGGCCGATGATCCGTGTCATCGTGGCCGATGACCAGCCACTAGCCCGAGCCGGACTCACCGCCCTGCTCTCCTCCGAGGCAGACATCGACGTCGTGGCAACGGCAGCAACCGGTTCGGAAGCACTCGAACTCGCGTCCGAGTTGCGACCCGATGTGGCATGTCTGGACATCCGAATGCCGGGCAAGAACGGTATCGAGGTAGCCGCTGCTCTCTGCGGCCCCGGCGTCGCTCCACACATTCCGGTGCTCATCCTCACAACGTTCGACCTCGACGACTACATCTTCCGCGCCCTTGAGAACGGAGTCTCAGGATTCCTCCTCAAGGACTCCGAACCCGAGGAGATACTGCGCGCTATACGGCATGTAGCCGAAGGTTTCGGTACACTCGACCGGGCTCTAACACAGCGGATCATCAGTGAATACGTTCACCGAACGCGCCTGCAGCCTGTGACCACGCAACGAGCACTCGATGCCCTCACCTCTCGAGAATGCGACATTCTTATGCTACTGGCCGAAGGAATGACGAACAGCCAGATTGCGGACTCTCTGGTCGTCGAGCTCGCCACCGTCAAATCGCATCTCGCCCGCCTGCTGCCCAAACTCGGGGTGAAATCGCGCCTTCAGGCGGTGGTATGGGCCTACCAGAACGATGTAATCATCACGGATGGTCGGGGCCCGAACGAGCATCTTCGGTCCTAAGCAGGTACCCACCCAGAGTGAGTTCCTCTCACCTTCCTGCCAATCTCCACGTCGCGAATTTCTGGGACAGGTGGTCCACGGATTCCGACATGCCCGAACCATGGGTCCGTCATTGCGGCCTATTAGGAAGAGACCCCACGGCGTGAAATCGTCAACCCTCTTGTTGCCAAGTGCGGCACAGGTGACATGCGCCACCGGCTCTCCAGTGGCCCTTGGTCGAAGAACCTCAGCCACACGGTCGATACAACCACCTGCAGGGCCAGCATTGTCATCGAGATAATGAGGCCCGCGAGGTAACCGCCGTGCGTATCGAATCGGCTGAGGTCCGGCACAATCACATGGATGGCGACGATGATGATTGTCGCGCCGACATAGATACTCAGAGCCATCCGACCCAGCGGAGAGAGCACAGAACGCAGGACCGCTTCGGCCAGAGTACGCATTAAGATGACAAGGGCGGCAAGGTAGGTGAAATCCATCGTGATACCCAAGCCCGCGTTGACCCACTGGTGCATCTGGTGGGTCTCATAGTCGGTGACGAGGAAGCCTGTCACAGTGATCATCGCGGTCAGCGAGGCGAGTAGCACGAGGTTTCCGGGGCGATCGAGGGCGCGGCGGATCAGGCCACTGTGACCGGTGGAGAAGCCAAGGAGAAACAGCCCTAGAACCTCCGTCAGTCCACCGCCGGACGCGATCGCGGCGACCAGAAGGGCAGCGCCGAGGACCCAGGTGATGATGTCTAGCCAGCGACGGGGGATCCACGTCGAGGGCAGAAGGACTACGGTGCCGACTATCGCGTAGGGCAGGAGTGCTTCGCCGAGGTGTAGAAATTGGTGGAGACCGCCGATAGCTGCGAGAAACGCGAAGCGGCGGAACAACGCCAGGCGGGGTCGAGGGCTGCGATCAGATGCGCTCAGCCACATCAGGCCGAAGCCAATGCCGAAGAGAAAAGAAAAGATCGGGAAGAAGCGGTTCTGGATAAAGTCCTCGTAAAACCGGTAGAAGCCTATTACACCGTCGCTGACGCCGAGGTGGAAGAGCGGCGGCAGGTTGACCACGACTATCCCACCGAGGGCGAATCCGCGAACGACGTCGAGGGCGACGATTCGGGAGCGAGGGTCTGTCGGACTATCGACGGATGAATGCGCGGTTGTCATGACTTCCACCCCCGTCGCCGCGTGTGCTCGGGACATCGGCTCCGCAGCCGATCTTTCCTGGGCGAGGTCAGCCTTTCGGCCGATTCATCACACCCGACTCCCACATTGCTGCGGCGATCTCGACGCGATTGCGGGCTTCGACACGCGCCCGAATGCTGCCGAGGTGTGTCTTCACTGTGCTGAGCGAGATGAACAGCGTCTCGCTGATCTCTTGATTGGTCTGGCCACTGGCGACGAGCTTCGCGACTTCGTGTTCCCGCTTGCTTAGCCGGTCGAGGATGTGGGTGTCTGCGTTCGATGCTGCAACCCGCCTGCTCAACAGGTCGAGGGTGAGAGACGGCGAGATGAGGGCATCGCCGTTCGCAGCAGCCTTGACCCCGGCGATGAGAAGGCCAGCACCTGCGTCCTTGAGCAGGAAACCGCTGGCCCCTCCGCCCAGCGCCGCATCGACGTAGTCATCATCGTCGAAGGTCGTAACCATGATGACCTTCGAATGCTCGGTCAGGTACGGCAGGGCGGCAAGACCGTCGAGGCGGGGCATGCGGATATCGAGAAGGGTGACGTCGGCTTCTCCCGGCCCGCGAGTTCGATCGCCTCGACACCATCGGCAGCCTGACCGATGACGGAGATGCCGTCTTCGGAGTCGAGAATGAGAGAGAAGCCCATCCGCACCATCTCTTGGTCATCTACCACGGCTACGGTGATCATCGCTCCTTCTCCGACTGGTCGCATGCGGGTGCTGCCGGTTGTACAGCTGCCGGCAGGCAGGTGCGCACGCTCCACCCTCCTTTAAGGTCAGGCCCCACGTCGGTGCTCCCTCCTAGGCGGCTCACACGGGTTCGCAGACTACTCAGTCCTGTTCCACTTCCAGCTCCGATACCACCGGAACCCGGACAATTCGTCACCGTCATCGTCAGCGTCTCCGGCTGTGAGTCACACCGTTCGAGACGAACGCTCACCGCGGCGTCGGGGCCGGCGTGGCGGCGGACGTTGGTGAGCGACTCGACGAGCACGCGGTCGAGTACCGGCCAGACGCGCTCATCGATATCGGTGGCTGAGTCGGCGAGGTCAACGATATCGATGGTCGCGCGGTCCCCGAAAGCAGTGACTCGGTCCCGCAGTGCCTGCGAGCCGGAGGCAACCGGGACGCGGGTAGCCGATTCTGTACGGGTGTCGGAGACGATGTGTCGGATCTCTGTGAGCGCACGGCTTCCAGAATCCTCGATCTTTTGCAACACAGTCGCGGTAAGCGGCGAATTATCGCTTCGGCTAGCGGCTTGGGCAAGGACGACAATTCCGGTTACTTCGTGGGCTATGAGATCGTGGAGGTCGGTGGCGATGCGACGTCTTTCCGCCTCAGCGGCGGTGGCCTGCCGTTCCAACAGGGAGCGGTCCATTGAGCGTAGCATCACCCCGATCGCGACGGCGGCGACGACGACGGTCGTTGCCGCGAACCCAAAAGTCAGCCCGTCAGGCATGAGAAGTGGACAGGCGATGGTGGTCGCCGCGAGGATGACGATTGCGAGGATGTCGAGACGGCCAGAAGCGAGTCTCGTAAGCATTACGATGACCACGAGACTCAACCACAGTGTGGTTGTGCTCATAGTCGGAACCAACGCGACGACGCCGAGCGCGAGGAGTTGGCCGAAGGTAGCGAGGAGAAGTTCAGACGTCCGGTCAGGTGATCGCTGGACGCGGATGAGGACGGGCATTGCGGTGGCGGCCGCTAGGCAACTGGCTGTCGACAGTGGCCATCCGGCGCCGGTGAGTACGTCAAGAGCCAGGGCCAGTGGCACGGGAACCACCCACAGCCACGCGAAGAATCGTCTCATTGATCTCCAGTTTAGTCGGGCACCTAAGATCAGCGACTGGTAAACATGATGGACGGAAACTCGATTCGAGGAGCCAGGTTTCTTCGCTTAAGAAGTGTCTCTCTGCATAGTGGGATTCGATCTTCGGCAAATCAAGAATCCCCAGCATCTGCGGCCTCGACCACCGCTGATAGGGTCGTATCCCCATAGATTTAGTGTTGGTCCTAACACCGTTCCTTCTGCTCCAGTGGCACGCTGCGCTGTCGGCGCTGCTTCGTCCGGGCGATTCCGACCTCGACTGCCACGGTGGCCAGCGGTGAGCCGAGTGCCTCGGCGCAGTTGCGGGTGACGCGCTGCGCGATGTCGGTGACCACGGCATCGATGTCGGCGCGCTCGTCGACATCGACGTGGAGGACGAGTTCGGGCTGTTTCGCACTGCCGCGCAGAATCGCCTCGGCGTCGACGACCTCGGGGGTGGCTTCGAGATCCTCGGCGACCGCCTCGGCGATGACGTTCGCCGTCACCGTGGTCACGCCGGTGCGGGCATCGCGTTGCAGTCGCAGGGGTTTCGCGGCGTCCTTGCGGGGGATCTGGGCGGCCAGCCAGCGCAGTCCGATGACTGCGAGGATGATGGCCGCGACCAGCGCAAGCAGCGCCGAGAACGGGAGGGCGAAGACTCCGGCCACCGGCTGCAGATCGGACTGAGCGCCGAGCCCGGGGACGACCGCCTCGGCGAGGCCGAAGCCGATCGCGAGGATGGCCAGCCCACCGAGGGTCAACAGCAGTCCGATGAGGATCAGGCCGGTGCGGTTGGCACCTGCTGCCATTCGTCTCATGCCTGCCTCCTGAGTGCGTTGACCTTGACCACCGGGGTGCGGACGAAGGAGATGGAATCGAATCGCTGCCTGACCGCGGCCTCGACCTCGTCACGGATCGGGGCATTGTCGCGGACCGGCGCGGAGAACGTGACGATCGTCGAGTTCGCATTCGATGCCGCACGGACACTGGACACGCCGTCGACCGAATCCGCAGCGGCAGCCGCGAGGTTCGACAGCGCCGAGGTGGGCAGTGCCACCTCGAAGCGTCCGATGTGTTCGGCAGACTCCGCCCGATAGTCGCTGAGGCGGCGGGCACCGGGGGAGATGCCTGCGATGACGAAGACGAGTCCGAGCACTGCCAGGACCACGCCGACGCCGATGACCGCGGCCGCACCCCAATGCAGGATGCCGAGCGATTCGAGGCCGGGGTAGCCCGAAGTCATCGCGGCATCGACGGTGCCGGTGGCGACGATCGCCGCCACACCGATCCACCCGAGTGCCACTGCCAGGAGCAGCAGCACGATCGCGAGGATGACCGCCGGGACCACGCGGGCCGGTCGGGTGCGCAGAAGACGTGTGCTCATGCCAGACTCCTTGCTCCACGGCCGCCTGAGGCGGATTCGGGTTTGAGCCACCGGACGGCGATATCAACCTGACGGACGGTGACGCCGGTGAGGTGCTCGACCTCGGTGCTCAGGCGTTCGCGCACGGTCTCGGTCGCCTCGGTGATGGAGGACGGATAGCTCAGGCCCAGCTGCACCGCGAGGGTGCAGCTGCGACCGGAGAGAGTCACGTCCACGGACGGTCGGTTCTCCAGGCTCGAGTTCGCACCGATGCCGAGGAATCCGGACGTCGTGCCGCCGACTCCGGGCAGGCCCTTGAGGATCTGCGAGGCGGTCTTCTCGACGACCTTGTCCGCGATCGTCAGGGTGCCAGGTGACGACACGGCCCTACCTCCGAGTGGTCGAACGGGAACTGAGAGCGGCGAGGTCGAGGCGACCGTCGAGCACGAGGCCGACGACCAGGCCGAGCCCGCCGCAGATCGCGACGACGAGGAACGCGAGGAATCCTCCGAAGTAGGCGACGATTCCCAGCGTCAGGCCGACGAGGAGTCCGATGAGAGTTTTCGACATGGCATTCCTTCTGCCGAGGTGGTGCAGCGGATGAGGGTCAGTTGAGTTCCGGCGAATCCTTGGCCGGAGCCTCTTCGTCGTCCTCTTCGGGCAGGTGGACGTCGGTGACGTCGATGTTGACCTCGACGACCTGGAGTCCGGTGCCCTGCTCGACAGCGCGCACGACGTTGCGGCGGATCGCCTCGGCGACATCGACGATCGAGGTTCCGTATTCGACGACGATGGTCAGGTCGATGGCGGTCTGCTTCTCACCCTTCTCCACGGACACGCCGCCGGAGACGTTGGTCTGCGAGCCGGGGATGCGGTCGGTGAGAGTATCGAAGGCGCGGCGTGCGGCATTGCCCATTCCGTAGACGCCGGGGACCTCACGTGCGGTGATGCCTGTGAGCTTGGCGACGACGTTCTCGGCGATGGTGGTGTTGCCCATATCGGTCACTAAGGGGCTGCGTACAGAATCGTTAGTCTTTTGCTCGGTGGCGGTTGACTGCTGAGCTTCAGGCATTGCATTTCCTTTTCTCTCTGAGGGGTCTAACACTTATCCAGATGCAAGAACCGCTCGATCCTCACGCAATCGAATGGGCCTCCCAGCGCTTTCTACTGGTACTCCCAATCATGATCAGGCGGATGTACTCTTCGAACGGCCGGTAATGAGTCCCCACACGACGAGGACAATCAGCGAACCACCGATTGCTCACAGCCAGGTGGAGAGCGAGAAGAACTTATCCATCTCCGCACCGAAGATTGCGCCGCCGATCCATCCGCCGACCAGCGCACCGATGACACCGAGAACGAGTGTGGCGATCCAGCCACCGCCTTTCAACCCGGGACTTGACAGATCGGGGCGCGATCCCATCGACTCCAGCAGTTCGACCGCCCTTGTTGCCCCGCACTCGATCCCACCCTGCTACTAGGAAGGCCGGATCGTGGACAAGGTTGAACACATCATCGAAGACACGCCCCTCATCGGCGCGCGCCCATTGGTGCAATTTCGTCTGGATCGTAAGTACCCGATGCCATGCCGATGTGATATCGACTGGCCCCGACACACCCGTGTTCACCGGTGTCACTCCTTTTCATCCCTACTTCCATTGCGGGATTGACACTGAGTCCCTTCGCCATGTCGCCAGCTTTCCCAGCCTCGGACTACTACGAACTCTCCGCCCCCACACCTCCGGCATCAGTCGGCGACGGACCTTCCCTGTCGGCCACGTGTGGAATCCGTGGCAGGCAGGGACCGGTGGCGGGGTTCCCACGTTCACTGCTGAACCGTTTGACGGGATCGGTACCCAGCTATGCTCCTGCATCCTCGCCATAGCTTGGCCGCAGGCTTTCACTATGGCCTCCCAGACCGACGACATTCTCCGGCCCCGGAGTTCCCTCGACTGGCACACCAGTCAAGGTCTGCGATGCAACCCGACCCTGATCCACCAGATTTCGAGTCGGTGGGCTGGCTTGAGGAGCGTTCGGACACTGGTTCCTGTTCGTATACCTCTCCGTCGTGTTAGCCGAACCCGGACCATCTGGCAGTACTGGGACCGTCTCGGCGTTGTCAGGGCTGCTTCCCGCCCTCACCCCCGTCCCGGGGATCAGGCTGCCCTCAACTTCATCCGACTGCTGCGGCAATCGGATGGTGGTGGTCTCTCACCTCCACTCGGTTTAACAGCGCCTTGTGGCGCACGATGTCCGCGACCCACAAACAATTCGGGGCCGGTGCTGCGAACTCGCGTTCGACGAGATCATCCGGACACTCCTCAGCACGAGCTGAGGCCGTCTTCGGACGCTTCTGCTTCCGACGGACCCCATCGATGCCTAACTGACGCATCAACCGTTCCACCGTGCAGCGGGCCACCGGCCCGAACTCATCGGCGTATTCACGGTTGATCGCCTTCCACAACTTCCGCACCCCGTAACAGGAATAGGTCGCCTCATAGACGTCCTGGATCACCACCATCAGCGCCTGGTCCCGACGGGCCCTGGCTGATGGTTGACGCTTCGTGAACGCGTAATACGAGCTCACAGCAATCCGCGCAGCTGTCCCTTGCAAGGCGCGCACGATTGGCTCGACTCCGAACTCGTGACGATTGTCGTCGATGAAGGCGACGATTTCCCCGCAAGCGGGAGGTGCCCCCCTCTTCGATGGGCGGTCGAGCTCCGCCGCGAAGAAAGCCGACTCTCTCTTCAGAATCTCGTTGGCCCGCTTCGCTTCAGCCAACTCAGCCCGGAGCCGACGGTTCTCCGCTTCCAAATCCACGGACTCAGCCGGTGTGGCTTTGCCGGAATCCTTGTGCTTACGCACCCAGACCCGCAGGATCTCTTTGCTCAGACCGAGTTCGCCGGCGACACGGGTGATCGCACCATTCGCGGTGTCGGGATCGGCCTGGGCGTGGATGACGAGCTCGACGGCACGAGCCTTGAGTTCGTCGGTGTATTTCACTGCCAAGAGAGAATCTCCTTCTTCCAATCTCCCTGCCTCTATTATCCCCGGGGCGATTCATGTTCAACCCAGTCTTGCCCGTCGACGGCCAGGTGGATCTTCGAGGTCTGCCCTCCGCGGGGTCGACCGAGGCATTCTCCAGCCATAGCGAGGGCCTCGACCGGACCAGTGCAGCCCCGTTACCTTTTAAGTAGCCCCAACATCCGTCAGGATGGAAAGGGGTCGCTGGCCTGAGGACCCCGGCATGATTGATGCCCCCAGTCATCATGATCCGGGGGGTGTAGTCACCGGGGTTCGCAGGCGCCAGGGAAATCGCTGATAGGGGCCAGAACCACTGGCAGAACCCATGCCTTGAGCCCGACCGTAACGTGGATGCCGAGCCCAGGAGCCACCACCGCACTACCGGCCAGCCGAACCACAACCAAAATATTCGGTCACCTGAGTCGAAGAAGATGAATGACATGATCACCAACCACGCTGACATCGACGTATTCATCGGCATCGATGTCGGCAAACACAACCACCACGCCGTCGCCCTAGACCGCGACGGAAAACAACTGTTGTCAAAGGTACTGCCGCAGAACGAAACGAAACTCCGGGCTTTGCTTGGCCGGCTGGCCAAGCACGGAACACTGCTGGTTGTCGTCGACCAACCGGCCACGATCGGGGCACTGCCGGTCGCGGTCGCCTATCTGCCCGGGTTGGCGATGCGCCGCATCGCCGACCTACACCCCGGTGAAGCCAAGACTGATGCCAGAGATGCCGCGATCATCGCTGATGCGGCCCGGACCATGCCGCAGACACTGCGCGGTATCCGGGTGGCGGATGAGAATGTCGCGGAGTTGTCGATGCTGTGTGGGTACGACGATGACCTCGCCAAACAAGCCACCGCGACGTCGAACCGGATCCGCGGGCTACTCACTCAGATCCACCCCGGTCTAGAGACCGTCATCGGTCCACACTTGGACCACCCGGCCATTCTGGCCCTGCTGGCGAAGTACCCGACGCCGAAAGCGCTCAAGCGTGCCGGGAAACGTCGTGTCGAGACTCTGCTGCGTAAGCAGGCACCGAGGGCGTGGAAGCGGTGGGCCGCGGCGATCTTCACAGCCCTCGAGGGGCAAACCGTGGTGGTGTCGGGTACCGACGCTGCCGGACTCGTCCTGCCCCAGTTGGCGACGTCGCTGGCGCAGACACGAACGTCACGCGATGACGTGCTCGCCCGCATCGAGGAGCTGGTTGAGGCGCATCCGCTTTTCGGGCTCCTGACGTCGATGCCGGCAGTCGGCGTCAGGACCGCAGCACGAATTCTGACCGAAGTGGTCGGTAAGGACTTCGAGTCAGCCGGACACCTCGCATCCTATGCCGGGCTGGCACCGGTGACATGGCGGTCAGGAACGTCGATCCGCGGCGATCACTCGTCCCGTCGGGGCAACAAGATCCTCAAACGTGCACTGTTTTTGTCGGCGTTTGCTGCGTTGAAGGACCCGTTGTCGAGGGCGTATTACGACAAGAAACGTGCCGAACATAAGAAGCACAACCAAGCGTTGATCGCATTAGCCAGAAGGCGCTGCAACGTCCTCTACGCGATGCTGCGTGATGGTGCCTACTTCCACGCGTCCGAGGAGGCCACTGCTGCCTGAACCGTCCTGGAGCGAAGTGCCTGATCAGTCCGGGAGGCAGTTCCCGGACCGATCATCCCTGCCCTTGGACCCCGGGCGAACATTCTTGAAGAAACTGAGTGTTACCCCTTGACTTAAAACATAGGGGCACTCCCCTTTTCCGGGCACCAGCTGCGTGGTGGTGTGCCCGCACCGACGTCGAGTCCACGGAGAGCACCCACTCGACGTCACCGATCGCATCGTCTTTGACGACGGCTTCTTCGAGGATCTTCGCCCAGGTGCCGTCCAAGGTCCAGATCCGTAATCGTTCGTGGCAGGTCTTCCACGGCCCGTACCGGTCGGGTATGTCGCGTCAGGGCGTGCCGGTGCTTAGCTTCCACAGGGTTCCGTTGATCACCTGTCGGTGATCACACCATCGGCGGCCCTTGCCGTTGATCGGTAACAGGGGCCTGATGCGTTCCCAGGCGGTGTCCGTGAGTTCTCCCCGAACGATCATGCCCCAAGGCGAATAGATCCCGGGGCTGCTGAATAGCAGCCACGCCGCTGACCTGAACACTTACAGGACACATGCTAGTGAGCCGTGCCTGTACTCGCTGTCGTTCACATTGAGCGTTCGATGTGCTGGCGGTAAACTTATATTGTGCGATGGCAACGATCTGGTCGGCGAGAGCGCCGCCGATCGCGAGTGGCACGTAGATGGCACGACCGGCTATTGGAGCTGGAGTGGCTGCAGGATTTCTCGTCTCTCACCAGGCGGGACGAGGCCTGGGCATCCTGAGAGAGCAGGAACTGGGACTTCTGAAACACCAGGTCAGCGTCCCGTTCAGGCAGAAATGCTTGGGTGGGCCGCTTTCCTGTATTCACTCCCCGTCAGCAGCGGAATCGTTCTCTGCCCACGTTTTGCCCATAATTTGTTTCCGAGCCCGGTCCATTCTCTCGGCCACATCGTCCACATCCGTGTCGAATAGATCGCTGTATACGTCCAAGGTCATGGCTGCGGAGGAGTGCCCGAGCATGTTCTGTACGACCTTCACGCTCGCGCCGGCAGACACCGCGAATGATGCCGCCGAATGTCGCAGATCGTGGAAGACGAAGCCCTCAGCCAGTCCGGCCTTCTTCCTCACGGACAGGAACCACGACTCTTGATTCTTAGGCTCGGCGAGGTCTGGGATCAGGAGTCCGTCCGGCTCAGCCTTGAGCGTGAGCGCACGGAACTGGTCGTGCATGAACTTCGGATATCCTACGGACCGTTCCCGACCGTTCTTCGATACTTCGGCACGGACCTTCACTCGGCGAGATTTGAGGTCAACATCGTCGGGCGTGAGTGTCGCGATCTCGTTCCACCGCAAACCCATGTACGCGGCAACGTAGATGACGAATCCGTACCGGCCGCGCTGTTGCCGCAGGTGGTGCTCATCGGCGGCCTGTGCCACCTTCTCGACTTGCTCGTAGGTGAGGTACACGTTCTTGCGATGGGACAGTGTGGGAAGGTTCTTGATTCCGCTAGCAGGGTTCCTGGAGATGAGGTGGTCGTCGACTGCCAGCTGCATGACCGCTTGGAGAACATAGTGGGCGCGGCGGACCGTGCGAGCCTTCCGCTTCTCCGACAGGGCAGACACCCAATTGCGAACTTGGGACCGATGTACGCGATTGACGGCGAGGGCGCCGAACTCCGGGTAGATGTGAACCCTTAGAGCGGTCTCGTAGACGATCTTTGAGGAGGGCTTCACGCTCACGGTCTTCAACCAATGTGCGCCGAGTTCTCCGACGGTGATTTTCCCCTTGGTGGGGTCGACGTAGTTGCCCTCGAGCTTCGAGACCTCGACGGTGTTGAGGAAGACCTGTGCTTCTCTCTTCGTTCTGAAGCCGCGGCGGTCGGTGGGTTTACGATCCGGCTTCGTGTACCGAACCCTGTACCGTCGGCCCTTCTTGGTTTCGTAGGGCTCGATCGTCGCCATTGCCTATCCGTTCCGTGCTTGCCCGATCAGTCGGAGCAGCACCTTCTCGTGTGGGTGCAGGAACCGTAGTCGGTCTTCGAGCACCTCTGGTATGACGTTGAGCTCGTCGGCCGCCTCGTGAGCTGTGTGGGCCCACTTGAAGATGTCGACGAGAGTGTCCCAGTCGATGAGTTTTCGGGCAGTCAGTCGACGCGCTGCTTGCTCTTCTTTCGGGTCGTCACAGTTCGTGTGCCCGAGGTCGATGTGTGCTTGTTCGTGCTGGACTGCGCAGCGTCTCTCGACCTGCAGTAGGTCGATATCGAGCCAGATGGCGTTGTTGCCGTTTGTGGCGGCTATGCGTGTGTCGTTGAACTTGGTGCGGTGCAGGACAACGCCGTCCCCGCGCTCACGTAGTTCTCTCCATGGATGGTGCATAGTTCACGACGATAGAGGGAGGGGCTGACACGACGGACGTGGTTGCCGATAGTTGCGTGAAGTTCCGCATAGTTCAGTGTTTCTCCTTGTTTCCCAATGTCTCATTGTGTGACACTGAGGCTACGGAGCGATCGCCTGCCGGGGGTTCAACCCAGCACCTGTACATGCAGCGTAAGGCGATCGCTTCGTTATATGCTCAAAAGCCACGGATGGAGGCGCTTAGTTGCGTCATTCCACGGGTGCATCTTGAGACCGTATGTTGTCATTTTCGGTGTTCCATACGGGCCCTTCCATATTCGCGGGGCCATGGCGCGAACATGAGTGGCATCGGTTCCATTTTTCGGGTGGCCATTGAACGCCGCACCGATTCCACTGGCCACAACGTCAGCCAACTGCAGCAGGTCCTCATCTTTCTTTGATCTGAGCTTGGCCCCGTGCGGCAATTGGTCCCACTTGGCCGAGCATGATGCATCCTGTTTGATCTGACGCTCGAATTCACGGAGAGTCTTCGCCTTGAAGCGAATCGTGTGCTCGATCGAAATATCTACGCTGGCATTTGCTAGTTCAGCGACCCACGAAATTCGCTCGAGCAGGTACTGGTACGTCTTGAGATACGCCTCGTCCTCCGACAGCGGAGGAAACATCGGGAAAGTTATGCTCTCACCATTGACGTCGACAGTCGCCTGAGCTTGATTGGCCAGTACACGTTTACATGCCACGACTGAGATGTATCCGAGATCGATGTAAGACCCTAGCTGGCGTGAAATCACTGACCTGTGGTCTGGACTTAGCTTCTTCCAGTGAAGCAGGTGATCCGGCTTTCTGTTTGTGAGCTTCTTGAGTTCCGCAAGATGCTCTCGTGCATGGTCTAGTCGCGTCTCCATGACCAGCACCGCCGACATGATGAAATAGTCGCTGGATTTAGCAGACGGGGATCTCTGCCCAGACTCGTCGATGAAGACGTGCATCACATTCTGCGAGCTCACTCCTCGTCGTCCCCCGGATCCTGCGACTCCTCGGCATCCTCGTCCTGCTTGTCCTTTTGCTTCTTGCCCCGGTTGGGAGCACGGTACGCAGCTGTGTCACTTGCCGGCGGGGGAGGGACGAGCGAATACACGTTGTCGCTGGCCGAGTCGTTTTCATCTACTACAAGTGGCTTGTTGTCGCTATTTACGGGGGTGGGACTGTCTGCATTTCCCTCACCTGCCTTCGTGTTTGCAACCGCCAGTTGGCGGATGATCTCATTCACAGCCGATCGCTGAGAACGCGTGAGCAAGTTTGCTGATTCGTCTGGCTCGAACTCCCCCAGGTCAGGGGCGATTCCGGCCAACCGACGAACCTCATTCGACGGCAATCGTAGGACGAATGCTAATGCTTCGAGAGTCGCCGGATCCGCAGTAGCTGGATGCGAGCCGTTGGTGTACACGGTGGCCGAATAGTTCGACAACCGGTAGCCGTTGGCTTGTGCGAGCTCGGACATCTTCCGTGTGGAGATGCCGAGCTTGTTCTTCGCTGCTGCTAGACGATCGGATAGCTCGCTCACAAGGATCACTTTCATGCAGGTGGTCTGTATATACAAACTTACCCTTGCCAGTCCTGGCACGGAACTACAACGCTGTAATTCGTTGATACCAAGCTGTATATACACATTCTTCAATCTGGGACTTGCCATGCCCTGGAAAGCGCTATACGCTAGATCTATCGACAAGGAGGTGAACATGAAATACAAAGTCAACCGACGGATCTTCAATCAGTACCTGGCGGAGGAAGTTCGAGAGCACGGATCTGAGCGTCGAGTCGCAATGCGAACCCGTCTGTCGCACACGCTTATCCAGTCGCTGCGCAAGGGGTTCGAGACCACCAAAGATGGTCGCCGCATCCCAAAGACTCAGGTGAATCTGGCGACCGCTCGCAAGATCGAAGCGGCGTGGGGGATCCCGAGGGAAGTGTGTTTTTTACCCGATGTGCTAGATGCTCGATCAATCAACGCGGCATAGGAGCCGACATGAACCAGGACAAAGAAAAGACCCCCGGTGCGGCAACACCGAGGGTCAACGATCCAGAAAGGACCAATCACATGAACCAGGATATCAGCCCAACCGGAGACGACCTCCGCGACACCGGGCAGACCATCGTCACCGCAAATGACGCGGTCGAAGCGAACGCCGGGAAGATCATCCGCGACACAATCGGCTGGCTCATCGAGAGCGGCCAGCACTTCTCCGCCGATGACATTCGAGCCGAGCTCGAAGGCAATGACCTCGTGGCACGGGCCATGTTCAAACGCCCGAACCTCCTGCCCGCCATCATCGGGGCTGCATCACGCAAAGGTCTGATCGAACCGATCGGGATTGTGAAGCCGACCCGACCGTCGCGTCACTCGAATCGAAATCTGATTTGGCGGGCCACCGCGCAAGGGAGGGCGGCCGCATGAACGTCGTCGCATTCGACTGCGGAGGCTGCATCCCTATCAGTGAGGGGCAGACAGTTCAGTCGGTCATCACAGACCACCTCACATGGTGCAACCAGTGCCCTGACGAGTGCACCGAGCACGAGAAGCACCTCGACGAGCTCCACCAGCGCACCTTGGAATCCCGCGTCAATGGGGCACTCACGGAAGCGAGAGTCCACCCATGACCGAGGTAGTCATCGTCGCCACAGCCGTGACCGTCATGGCCGCCGTCGCCCTCGGAACGATCACCGCCGTCGGTTGGGCTCAGTACGAGCTCGAACGCGACCAACACCGCAACTCACAGAAAGGACACGACTATGGCCGCACTACTCACTGATAAGGAAGTCGCTGATCAGATCGGCATCAGCGTCGACCAGCTCCAAGCAGACCGGGCCCTTGACCGCGGAGACGGTGGCGACCGGATCCCCGCATGGATCGAGGTTGGCACTTCATGGCGGCCTCGAGCTCGCGGCACACGCCAGGCTGCGGTCGACGCCTGGCTCGACCGCCACGAGACGAACGGGGTCGCAGCATGATGCACTTCAACGCCAAGACCGCGACCGTGAACCACATCAACGGGGAACTCCACGTCGAGTTCACCACCATCAAGGGCAAGCAGGTCATCGCAGTCCTCGCCGACGGTGCTGGGGAGCAATTTCTCAACGACATCGAGGACGCAGTTCTCGAGCAGTCGCACCACCGAGACGTCGGCGCAGCCTTCCCTCTCGACCGGGGAGCAGCTTAATGTCTCGCAACCTCATCCACCGTCAACGCCGATGCTGGTTCCTCTGGACCCCACTGGCCGCGCTCGGATCCGCAATCTACATCTACTCACTCGGGCTCACGCTCACCGTGAACGGGCTATCCGTCATTGGACTCATCATCCTCTCCGTCGGTGCCGGGTCCGCACTCAAAGAATCGAGAAAAGAATCATGACCACGAAACCCGACTACCGCGTCCCGAACGCGAGGCTCATCCTCCGAGCCGACGCAGACCACCAGGACTGGCTTAACACTCGCACGATCGGACTCGGTGGGTCAGACGTCGCAGTCGTTGCCGGTGGATCACGATACGTCGGCACCAATCCGTACACCATATGGCAGTCAAAGACGGACCCAGAACCGCCCGTCGATGAAGACCGTGACATCTTCTGGTTTGGCCAAGAGTCCGAAGACATGCTCTCTCGTCGCTTCACTGCCGACACCAGTATCGCGACCAGGCAGTGCGGAACGTACCAAGAGAAGGCCAACCGCTGGGCCCTGGCCAATCCTGACCGGCTCACAGCTGATGGCGGGATTTTGGAGATCAAGACGACGAGCAACTTCACCGACAACGGGAAGAACTACCTCGCCGGCATCATCCCGGAATCACATGCCGTCCAGCTGCTCTGGTACATGTTCGTCACCGGCCGCCACAAGGGCTACATCATCGCCCTCGTCGACCGGAAGCCCATCATCCTCGAACTCGAATACAACGTCGAATGGGCGCAGTCACTGTTCGAGAAGTCGCGGGAATTCTGGCAATACGTCGAGACGAACACTCCACCGCCTGTCGAGCTGGACACGGCGACGGCAGGGGAACTATCCGACCGTTACCCGCAGGTCGTTGACCCGGAATCGGCTGTCGAGATTCTCGATCCTGACGTGGAGGAAGCGATCGGAGTTCTCACAGAGGTCAAGTCAATCGAGGCCGACATCAAGGACCGGAAGGCCGACGCCGAGAAGAAACTCAAGGCTGCGATCGGCGACAAAGAGTTCCTCACTCTCGACGGCCGCCCGGTCGCCAAATGGAGCAATGTGGCCGGTCGTCGCACGTTCAACCAGGTCGCAGTCCTCGAGAAGATCTGCGCCGACCGAGGTATCGAGCCCTCGAAGAAGGCACTCGACGACATCAAACAGGAATTCACAACACAGGGGGAGCCGACCCGTCGGTTCACCCTCATCACAGAAAAGGCAGCAGCATGAGCAACGACATCACTCACAGCGGCGGCTCCGAGCTCGCGCTCGGTTCCGATCAGACATTCTGGACCCCGAACCAGCGTGCAGTCCTCGCCCAGCTCGGCGTGCAACGCGCATCCGACGAGGACCTCGCGGTGTTCTTCCACCAGTCCCAGCGCACCGGGCTCGACCCTTTCGCGAAGCAGATCTACATGATCGAACGCCAGGGCAAACAGACCATTCAGACCGGTATCGATGGCTTCCGTTTGATCGCCCGCCGAACCATCGACCGCACCAAAGAGGACTTCGGCTACCGTCCGACGCTCTGGTGTGGCCGCGACGGTCAATGGCGGGACGTGTGGCTCGAGAAGGAACCGCCGGCCGCGGCGAAGGTCATTGTGATCCGCGGTGGCCAGGAGTTCGACGCAATTGCACTGTTCGACTCATATGCAGGCAAGAAGCGCGACGGGAACCTCAACAGCATGTGGTCCACGCAAGGGGCACACATGATCGCGAAATGCGCGGAGGCTCTGGCGTTGCGTAAAGCGTTCCCGCAGGACCTCTCCGGGCTGTACACGGCAGACGAGATGCAACAGGCCGACAACTCGCAGGTTGTGCAGTCTCAGGTCCAGCGTCCTCGCACGACTCAGCAGCACCAGCGGGTGCAGTCCGCACCGGAGCCCAAGGCGGAACCGTCCGGCCGTGACTGGCTGGCCGAGCTTGACCAGTGCGCAACCGCGCAGAACATCCGCGACCTGTGGAAGGCATGCGCTGACGCAGGGGAACTCACCGACGATCTCAAGGCCGCTTTCACGTCAGCAGGAACCGCGCTCACGGCGGCACAGAACCAGCCCCAGAACGAAACAGAAGTTGTCGAGGGTGTCCTCATCGACGAGCAGGGCGAAATCCACAACGAGCAGGGAGCAGCATAACCATGGCAGACGCAACAGTGAACATTCCCGGCGTGATCGCATCCGATCCGCGTTTCAATACCACGAACAGCGGCAAGCGTGTCGCAAATATTCGAGTCCTCGCTGGTCGGTCGAAGCCTGATGGCAACGGCGGCTGGGAGCAGCTATCCACCACGGCATACGACGTGAGCTTTTGGGCCGAGCACGCCGACCTCGCATCGGCGTTGAACCCTGAGCGCGGATCCAAGGTGACCGTGACTGGCACTATCACTGGCGTCGAGAAGTACGACGGGCAGAACGGAGAATCCCTGTCGGTGAAGGTCAACGGCGACGGTCTCCGCGTGTACCCGAAGCGGGACCAGCAGCAGGGTGGCGGGAACTTCAACAGCGGACAGCAGTCCCAGCGGGCCGGCACATGGGGCAACCAGCAACAGTCCCAGCAGACACAGGGGCAGCAGTCGAGCGGATGGGGACAGAACCCAGGCGGCAACGATGAGCCACCTTTCTGAGTCACGCTACGGCGGTGACTGGGAGGGTGCCGTGTGCGCTCAGATCGGGGCGGTGGTGGCGGACGAGATGTTCTTCGCCACCGCCCGCGACCAAGTGGCTCAAGCGATTGCGCTCTGCTGGGAGTGCCCACTACGCGCAATGTGTGCACGCACGGCACTCGACGAAGAAGCCACCACACCAGTCGATATGCGCTTCGGAGTTCGCGGGGGACTCACCCCTGAGCAGCGTTCCGAGTTGCGACCGCACCGCATCTGCCCCGACTGCGGGTCACCAATCATCACCCGTGCCAAGCACTGCGAAGACGACCAGGCCAGCCACGAGCTGAAGTACCACCGGAAATACCAAAGAGAAAGACGAGCAGCATGATCACACTCACAGACCTATTCTGTGGAGCGGGCGGGTCCTCGACAGGAGCTGCCCAAGTCCCCGGTGTCCGAGTCCGGGTCGCGTCCAACCATTGGCAGTTGGCCGTCGACACCCACGAGGCGAACCACCCCGACACGGGCCACGTCTGCGCCGACCTGTCGCAGATCGACCCTCGCTACTACCCGAAGACTGACATTCTCTGGGCGTCCCCTGAATGCACAAACCATTCGATCGCGAAGGGCGGGGCCCGCGACATCGCCCCTGACCTGTTCAACCAGATGCCGAACGCGGCTGCAGAGCGATCACGCGCAACCATGTGGGACGTACCCCGCTTCACGGAGGCACACCGATACTCGATCGTCATCGTCGAAAACGTCGTCGACGTCGCCCGCTGGGCGCCCTACGGCGCATGGCTCGAGGCAATGGACTCCCTCGGCTACGCCCACGAAGTCGTGTACATGAACAGCATGCACGCCTGGGCCTCAGGTGAGGCAGCGCCACAGTCGCGGGATCGTTTCTACGCCGTGTTCTGGCGCAAGGGTAATCGGCGGCCGGACTTGCACCGCATCCAGTGCCCGCCCGCACACTGTCCGGAGCACGGACGTGTCGAGGCGATCAAGATGTTCAAGAACACGAAACGCTGGGGACGGTACAAGAGCCAGTACGTATTCCGCTGCCCGCACACCTCCTGCCGTGGACGTGAAGTTGTCCCGGAGTGGAGGCCAGCCTCGTCGATCATCGACTGGTCGGACACTGGCACCCGCATTGGTGACCGACCACGCCCTCTCGCGGAGAAGACGATGAAGCGGATTCAAGCTGGCATCGACCGTTACTGGTCAGGCGCAGAGCGTGAACCGCTGGTCGTGAACAATGTCAGCGGATCTGACACCACCCGATCGACGTCCGTTCGCGACGTCGCCCCGACGATGGTTGCCGGTGGCCTACATGCGTCTCTCCTTGTTCCCGTCGAAGGCCGCGACGGCAAAGCTGCCCGCAGTGTGGCAGAACCGTACAGGACTCAGACGACGCGCAACGAGACCGGTCTACTGACACCGTTCATTGCCGAGCTCCGCGGCGGATCGTCGGACGCACGTTCGACGAAGGAATCACTGTCGACCGTCACTGCGTCGGGCAACCACCACGGACTCGTCATGCGGAACAACACCGGTGGGGCTGAGATGACCACGCCCACCGAGGAACCAGTGCGCACGATCACCACTCACGGCCACCAGTCACTCCTCACCGGGGAAGTGGCCAGCATCGAGGACTGTTCGTTCCGGATGCTCAGCCCGAACGAAATATCCCGCGCCATGGCATTCCCCGCCGATTACCAGATGCTCGGCACGAAGCGCGACCAGGTGCGCCTCGCCGGGAATGCCGTCACACCGCCAGCCGCACGCGACCTCGTGGCCGCCTGCGCAGAATCACTTGGAGTCGCGGCATGATCGAACTCGTCGTCGACATCCATAAGGCGTATTGGATCAGCGACAACGACCGGCTGCACTGGGCCGTCAAAGCGAAGCGCACCCGACACATCCGACAACTCACGCACTTCCTCGCGAAGCAGCAGAAGCTCGTCCTGCCAACGCCTGTGCTCGTCGTCGCTGAAATCGGATTCCGAACCGGAGGGCGCGCAGATCCAGGGAACGCATCGCTAGCGGTCAAAGCTACTCTCGACGGCCTGACAGACGCTGGTGCATGGCCCGACGACGACAGCCGGCACGTCATCGGACCGGACTACCGCCGCGGCCTCAAAGCGCCGATCAAAGACCGGTACCGCATCCACCTCAAGTTCATCGACCAGCACGTCCCATTCTAAGGAGACCCCATCATGGCAATCACCGTCTATTCCTCGCCGAGTTGCTCCCAGTGCCGCATGACGAAGCACATCCTCGAACGCGACGGCATCATCTACACGCCCGTCGACCTGAGTACTGATCTCGACGCACACCGCTTCGTTACTCGTGAACTTGGCTACAAGCAAGCACCCGTCGTGTACGCCGTGTTCCCCGACGGGCACGTCGAACACTGGACCGGACTCAGGCCGGACCTGCTGCAGAAGTACATCGACGCATTCGCCCAGGAGGTAGCGGCATGAGCGACCACAGCATCATCATCGACATGCGGTATCCGCAGAGCAGCACATTCGAATGCAAGGCACCGAACGGAACACCCTGTCATGCGTCGTGGGAATGCGAGTGCGAAACCATCTGGGGATATCGCCGCCTCGGAGGAAACCCCGTGCACGATACCACCATGGAGGGCGCAGAGGGCCTGGGCAACGAGATCCACGTCGGCTATTTCGACAGCACCCAGTGCAACCTCACCGAGTGGCACGACAACCAAGACGAAGCCGTGGAAGGCACGGTGCGCGTCGACGTGAAGCCGGTCAGCGAGATCGACTGCGTGACGTTCACGGCCACGGCTGCGCGAATCGAGAAAGACTCATGACCAACAGCATCGGGTACGCGAACCCCGCGGCCGTCAGCTTCGGCACCATTTCACTCGAAGCCCTGAGAATCACTGACACCGACCGGGCCGCCGCGAGGCGCCTCATCGAGCAGCACGCACCGAGAGAAGCACATACGGAACTATGCGACATGCTCGGGCTCGAACCACCACGACCACAGGAGGCCTGAACAATGGCACGTGAGTACGCGAAACTCCTCACCCGCATTTGGGCGAACGGGGACTTCAAGGCTCTTCGCGCCTCAGACCAGCGACTGTACTTCCAGCTCATCTCCCAACCAGACATCTCCATGTGTGGCGTCGTCACCCTCGCGGAGAAACGCTGGTCCCTTCAAGTCGCCGACCAAGACGAAGGTCAAATCTCTGACTGCCTCGCGTCTCTTGAGTCGTCCAGATTCGTCGTCGTCGACCGCGGCACGCAGGAAGTCCTCGTTCGCTCATATATCCGCTCAGACGAGGCGTGGAAGTCTCCGACGACGATGAAGGGCATCGACTCGTCGGTGCGGGCTGTCCTGTCTGAAAGTTTGAAGGCTGTGCTGCGTGATGAGCTCATTCGAATCGACACTTCGAAGCTCTCGGTCAGGGTCAGTGAGAAGACCGGACAGTCGACGAAGGACTACGTCGAGGGCGTGATAAGGGTCATCGCGGACGATTTCAAAGCCCTATCGCAAGCCCCTACCGAAGGGGCATGCCAAGGGGCATCGGATACCCCTACCCAAGGGCATAAACGAAATCTGCACACAACAGAACCAGAACCAGCACCTACACCAGCAACAGCACCAGCACCAGAAACATCTTCTTGTCGACAGTCGCAAGCGACGGACGACGAGCCGAGACTACGACCCGATGTTGACGATCTTCTCGACCTCCTCGACGCCGAGATCGAAGCCAACGGCAACAAGATCCCAACTCGCACGAAACGAAATCACGACGACATGCGACTCCTCATTGACCGCGACCAGTACACGACCGATCAGATCCGCTACGTCATCGGCTGGTGCCAGCACGACAACTTCTGGAAAGCGAACATCCTGTCTCCGAAGAAGCTCCGCGAGAAGTTCCCGCAGCTCGTCGCACGCATCAAGGCGGAGCAGGAGCGACCATCCGAGCGGGGACAAGCCCGCAACCGAGCAGATGAACGCGGAGACCAGAGCCGAGCCGTCATCGAGAACCTGCGCCGCATGGAAGAACAGCACACCCAAGCCATCCAAGGAGAACTGCTATGAGACTCAGCGAAGCCGGCGAACTCCTCGCCCTCATCAAGGCATACGACAACCGAAGCTTCAACGAGGAGACCTCCGCTGCCTGGTACGACCTCCTGGGCCCTTACACACTCGCCGAGGCCAAGCACGCGGTGAAAAAACACTTCTACGAATCTACCGAGTACCTGGTGCCCGCCCACGTCGTGCGGATCATTCGCACCGAACGCAAGACCCGCCTGGCGAAGGTCGAGACGATCGTTCCCAACCGCGCCGACATGACCGACACAGCCACCGAGCTCGCCACGACCAAGGCACTCACTAAGGCCGTCGCATCCGGTGCGCTCACTCCTGAGCAGTACGAGGACTACCAGCGAGGCGAAACGCCCTGGGTCGACTACAAGCGAGGACTGCTGGCGCTGCGAGGCGCGGCATGATTCCGCTCATCATCACCGCCGCGCTCGTCCCCGCCGCAATCATCCTCGAACCACATGTGGAGTCATGGGCGACACGAAAACGTCTCACAGAGGCGCACAGGGCCTCATCGTCACCCCCTGAGAGCCGTTCAACAATCGGCAACCCCCTGCAAAATAAGGTGCCAGAGCAGCGTGTCGAGGGTGGCAACGCCTTTACGGAGAGGAGCAAGCTACGACCATGAACTCGCTACCCGGAAACCCGCACCACTATGAGGCGAACACTGACGCACCGAACGGTGACTACCAAGTCGCTCAGGCGCTTCTGGCTCTCGCGCATGAGAAACGCACCGAGAACCTCATCGCATGGCGTCGGCAATTGATGCTCCTCGCGCTCGATGCGCAGGCTTCCGATGTGGGCGGGATCATCAACGAACGCCTGGGACTGAACGGAGGCGACGATGAGCGATGCACGCAAGCATCGGCGGAAGCTACAGGTCCAGTTCCACAGCGACTTCACCCGGCATAACCGCGACCGTGATGCCCGCCCGCCCCATCACCACCCCTACGAACTCTTCGCCGGCGTCGATCTGTTTCGCGAGACGCCGAGCAAACCCCCGGTTGACGTAGCCGTAGATGTGTTTCGAACCAGGACGAGCGACAGCAATCGCATTGGGATCGTACTTGTTCTCGGGCTCCCGCCGAAGGTCAACATGTTCGCCAACCTTCAACCGTGCTGCGGGGTAGTTCTTCCACCCTCGAACGTTCAGGTAGAAGATGCCGAGCCTCGCCAGGGCCAGGTTGCCGGGGGCGGGCTGCTTACCGGACTCTTCACTGACGAACCGGTACTCGCCTTCGCGACGTTCGACTCGGAAAGCGAGTGTTCCAGCGAAGTCACGAACCAGTTCAGAATCAGCTTCTTCTTTCGACAGCCACGTTTCGCTGGTCGAAGCGCCGCTATTGGTCAGATCGGAGGTATTCGGTGCAACGGCGTCGACAGGCTGTCGAGGACTTGATGGCGCCAGGAATTTCGCCACTAACCAGCATATAAGGGCAATGCCCAGTAGGACGCCTACTACCTCCCACATGAGGAGACCTCCATGTCTGCCATAGTTGGGATTACAATCTGCTGCCTCGGTTTGTAACGACAAGGCGAAACAAAAATTCTCCACTTCCCGTCTGTTCACTATTTCAGGCTTTCCTGAGGAGTCGGAACGGAAGCCTTGCAAGGGAAGCCACTCAGTAAGTGGAAAGTGGCATAACTATACGCACCCATCATGTGAATCGACCGTTAAAGCAGGAGATGGAGGCAAATGATCCTCGGGGAATCGATGAATTGGATCTAAGGATCAACTAGGGGTATAAATCTGACTACTAAGACAGCCAGAACAGAATAGAAAGCAGGGGGAATAGGTGATGAGCTGGGAGGCAGAGGCGGCAAAAATCGCGGGTCATAGCTACCCAGAGCCGGAGTTCGACGTGTTTGGTTATTCATACTCGTTGGATGCATTGCGTGAACACAAACGGGAAGCATTCGTTGACGGTGCGCGATGGCAACGAAGCACACTCAAAAGCGACGAGAGCGTCGAACGCGTTCGAGCATACCTACACGACACCGTCGGCATAGAAGCCGACGACGAGACTTCCCGCGAACTGGTCAACGCGTTGCTTACGGGGTCCTGAGACGGTCAAGCGGCATCGGCTGCTCGCCCACCGATGGTCGACGGCGGGATGAGATGGCTTTGACGATGAGTGCTCGAGCGTGCCAGGGCCAGACAATCAACAGTTTCTCCAAAAGACTAATAATCAAGTTCTCCTCGCTTCTCGTGTCTCAACAGAACATGTTCTGGCCCCGGGGATTAACCCGGGGCCAGAAGGGGAGGCCGTGTGCGGGCCCGCTTCGTTTTCACCGTCATTGTGGCGTCACTGCCGCGCATCATGCGTCGAGCACACAGTTAGGAAGAATGGCGGGCGCGACCACACGGCTGCATAGATCAATCTAGATACGGAAAGGTTTTACCTCCTTTCGTCGGTGGTGTCAGCGTCCTTAAGCCGGGGAGGAGAACGCTGACAAGCGATAACTCGGCGAGCGGCAACCTGGGATCCTAAGGTACTAAGCGACCTGAATTGGCGCCACGGGTCGGGACGCCTGAAGACCCGACACCCGCAGCGAATCATGACCCGTGGCTCCCTGTTCGCGTGATGACTTTTGTCTAGGTCACGCAGTTCGCGGTCGCCGAGGACGATCGCCCAGAACGCAGCATCGATACCCAGCTGGTCATCTGGCGCATACGTGTTCTGCATGACAACACACCACCTGCGGGCACTATGCGCTAATGGCTGCCGGTTCAGCAGAACCCGAGTTGATAGCGATCTTGCGAGGCTTCGCTGACTCCGCGACGGGAATACTGAGTGTGAGCACGCCGGCGTCATAGTCCGCCGTGATATTGCTTGTATCGAGGTTGTCGCCGAGGACAAGCTGACGGCTGAAAGTTCCGCGGGGCCGCTCAGCAGCGACTGAAGACTCCCCATGGTCGGGGGCGGGCCGTTCGGCTTTGACGGTGACGACGTTGTTCTCAACGTCGAGGTCGATGTTGTCAGGATCGATTCCTGGTAAGTCGAGTTCGACGCGGAAGGTGTCGCCGTCGCGCCAGGCGTCCATGGGCATCATTACGGGGCGGGCAGTTGTGCCGGTGGCTCCGAAGATTTCTCTGCTCAGGCGTTCGACTTCTCGGAATGGGTCTGTGCGCATCATGATCATTGCTGAAACCTCCTTAACTCGATAGTGAAAACTTTCCAGATGATATGATCTATATCATCTGATGCACATATATTTAGCTGATAGAAGATACTTCGTCAAGAGGACGGGAGGAAAACTTTTGGAAGAGTTCTTCGCTGTGGTTGGTGCGTCCCGCGGACGTACCTTCTCTATCTCTGTGGTCGCGGAAATGACAGGCATGGGAGTGCAGACGCTACGCCAGTACGAGTCACGGGGGCTCGTCGCACCATCCCGTACGAATGGGGGCACTCGTCGGTACAACCGAGGAGACATTGCGCGATTGCGGAGGGTGCGAGAGCTGGTTGACATGGGGGCAAACCTCGCTAGCATCGGAATCATTCTCGATTTGCAGGATGAGAACGACTCGCTTCGGTACGAATTGAGGAGGACGCAATGACGACGGAAAACAACCGACCCGGTATCGAAGTACCCGAGCCGGACTGGTCCGAACAACTTATCGACGATGCCATGCGTCTCGATGCTGAGAGTCTCGACGAGCCAGAGCTTGGCGCCGACACAATTCGCGAAGCAGATCCGGGTGACATTGCCGAACAGACCATCGGCGTGGAAATCGACGACGAAGACGGATACGACGAATCCGCGCCGATCTAAAGTCAGTAACCGTGTCCAGCTACAGCCTGAAGCTGCAGTATTCTTTCCATCGACTCTGCCGCTGGCTGCTCGACAGCGGACGATACGTGCGCTCAGGGGAACAACGCAGCGCACGAGCGAGCATGCCGCTGGGGCTTCGTGTTATCGGGGATAGCGGGCCGGAACTGGTGAAACTTCAGCGCGGATAGTGATCAGGATGAGATTCAATTGTGCTCTGCATCAACTTTAACGATCACACCGGACGTGAACCACTGGACGAGAGTGGCCGCGAGAATCACTGCGGCCCGTGCTTCATTAAGGGTCGCGTCCTTGTAGTCTGCGCTGCCATGTCGGCTACCGTGTCCTCTCCACAGAGTCCGAAGCATTGCAGCGAGTGTCTTGCCACCCGGTGCCTTCTCATTGTCACGGAAGACCAGCTGCCACTTCGGTTTAGGAGACTCAAGTATCGAGAACAAATTTGCCATTGTCGGTTCATCGGTACCTGCGTCGATCACCGAGAGCGCAGCAATCTCTACTGCAACAACTGCGTGGAAAAAGGCGGTCGATGCCCTCGGAGCGACTCCATACGCGTCATGCCAGGCCTCTTGCAATTTGATCGAGGCTGAGTCTTGCGCGGACAACGCCGGCCGGACGGAATTCATGACACCGGGAGCAACTCGACGCGCCAAACGATTCGCGTTCGTACCCCACGGCATAATCGTCCAAGCGGAGCCACCGTTACTCAAGCTATTCTCAAGCTCCTCGTTAGAACTGCGGTACCGCGATCGAGAGAGAGCAAAGTCGATTATATTCGTGAAATCTTCGTCATCCAGCGTGCGGATGTGGGGCAGTATCGTATTCCTCCAGTCGTGATAACCGCCAGATTGAAAACCTATTGAATCCCTATACGAGTTCTGAAACTCAACGAAGAAGTCAGCGTAGACCCAACCGCCATTGACTTTCGCCTGCTTTGCCAGCCACGGGAAAACCGCCTCCCGCAGATAACTAGGAAATTCTTCGTTGAGTATGTCTTCGCGTCCAGTCGGCACCACCGGCCGCCACTTTTCATCCTCATTCATCCCAGCATCCTATCCCGGAAAACTACTTCCGTACCCGCGTGTCGGCACTTCTAACTCCTTTACGCGGACGCGCATGCTACGGGCATGATAGTTCGCAATCTCTCCGCCGAGGCCCTTGGGAAGACCGTCACCCTCCCGACGCTCGCCGCCCTCGGACGATGCTCACGCGGCATCCTTCACGACATCACCCTCAATAAGAGCAACGACACAAGTACGTTGACCATTGGTAATCACGTCCACTCGGTTCCGAACGGTGCCACCATCTACGTCACCACCGAACTGAGTGGACTCTGATGGCGAGCAACGGACCAAACAAGAACATTGACCGCACCGGGTGGGATAAGACCCGCTGCTGGGCGAAATCACGCCGCTCCGGCAACCAATGCCAGAACAGGCCCATCAAGGGCTCCAGCCACTGCCGCATGCACGGAGGCTCGACTCGAGTCGCCAAGGAAGCCGCCGCCCGCACTGTCGAGCAAGAGAAGCTCACTCGCGTTGCTCGTCGCCTCGGCACACCCCACACCGACCTCGACCCGGCACAAGCACTCCTGGACCTGGTCGCGTCGAAGGCCGGGGAGGTCGAATGGTTGCGGCACCAGGTCGAACTCCTCGAGACCGACGGTGAACTGTGGTGGGGGACCACGAAGCACACTGAGGGTGTGAACTCGCAGGGCATGATCGACGAGACCACCACGGAAGCCCGCCAGCACATCGTTTACACGCTCCTGCACAAAGCGCAGGACCAGCTCGCACGGTATGCGGGCGAAACACTCAAGGCCGGCGTGGATGAACGGCAAGTCCGCATCGCCGAGAGGACCGGCGAACAGTTCGAAGCCGTCATCACCGCCCTGTTGCCCGCGATCGGTGCCACACCCGAGCAGATGAAGCTTGCGGCCGCCGAGATCCCGAAGATCCTCCGCAACGTCGGGGGAGGCCCCAAATGACGATCCAGCAGGTCCAAGCCCAACGCGAACGCATCCGCCGCGCAGCCGGCCTCCTCGCAGTCGAACACCACGCAGCAGGATCCACACCCAGCGGCATGACCATCAAAGCCCACGCGCAGTCCATCTACGACGACGGCATTCACCAAGCCGAGAACACCGCCGGTGCGGGTGCGATGACTTGGGTGGCCGCCGCGGAACTCATCGCCAACACCTATGAACGACTAGTCACCGATATGCAGAAAGCAGGACGACCATGAACGATAACCCGTGGCTGCCGATCGACACCATGCCGCTGTCCACCGTGGGCGCGGATGTTGACGTGAAAGAGTCCCAGCGCCTCTACTCCAACGTGCACGTGACCGGCATCCGGTACGAACGCGAAGTTGTCGAAGAACTATTCATGTCCGGCGCGGCACCACAAATCAGTATCGGACGGATCGCCGACTTCACCATCACCCACACCACCGGCACCATCCGGGCCACGTTGAAAGCCGAATGGAGACCACATGCCTGAACCGGCACCAGCCCAGCTCATCCGCAACCTGTGCGACCAGGTCTCCGACGCCATCGAGACCATCGAACCAACAGCACCCATCTCCCAATACGGGGCCAGCGAAGGCAGCGGGGGCACCGGACAGATCAAGTACCCCATGACAGACGCCATGCTCGAAGCCCGCTCCCAACTCAAGGGCGTACTCGTCTCCTGGACTCTCCTGGTGGCCGAAGAGAAGCCCGACACCATCGACTGCAAAGATGAACCCACAAGCATTGCCGCATGGCTCTACCAGCGCGCAGGCTGGCTCGCCCTGCATCCCGCCTGCTCTGACCTCATCATGGAACTCAGAGAGGGAATCTCGGGCCTTCTCGCCGTGATGGACCGCCACATCGACGACCGACGGTTCTGCGGGTGGCATAACGGCAAACCCGTCTATGCCCGACATGATCAGACTCAGGTGGTTGTCGACGGCGCTGTTTATACCCCGAATGAGGGCCAGGACCGGCTCAAGGTACAGACGGCCAGTATGGATCTCACCGCGAAAGATTGCGCTGCAGTCCTCATGCAGGTCCACGGGATGAAGATCACGCCGAGGCAGATTCTCAAGATGCTCGAGGTCGACGAGCGCGATCGACAGTCAGGGAAGCTGGGCGAGCACGAAGGATTATCCCCAGTGGGTCAGGATGGAGACTGGAACACGGCGCCGCTGTTATTCCGATTCGAGGAAGTCCTCATCAGGGTGGGAAAGTCCCGGCGTGTTTCTGGACTACAGGCGAGTTAGGGGATAGTCTTTCAGATAGATGGGTTGAAGTCTCTCCGGAGGTTCGGTCCATCTTTCGCATTCACGGGGTGTTTACTACCTTTCTACCCGGCGAATGCGTTCCCCGCCCCCGTTGCAGCCGCGACTTCATTCACCGCTGGCTCCGGGGGCTTCAAGCTTCCCGCTGCTGTCCAGTGAACGGCTACTCACCGGACGCCAGCGGAAGACACACCAGCCACCGGCACCGGGATTCGCTACCTCGCCGTGGTTCGAGTTTCCCGTACTCGACTCAAAGCGGGGTAAACGTCAACACAGGAGGTGCGCCGTGTCCATCGACTGGATGACGGCGCTCGCCGACAAGCTGGAAACGCAAACCGGGCCGAAATGGGAATCACCCGGAGAACTCGCCCGAGTCATCACTCCCAACACCCTCCAGACTCCGGCACTCGACCTCATCGACCAAGCCCTCATCGACTGCTACACCACCGACGACGCCCGTCTCATCATCAGCATGCCACCGCAAGAAGGCAAGAGCACCAGGGCAGCGAAAGACTTCCCCATCTGGGCACTTACCCAAGACCCGGACACACGCATCTTCTCCGCGTCCTACTCGCAGCGACTCGCCGAACGCAACAGCCGCTCCATTCGCAACGCCATCGCCGAACACCCTGAACTCGGAGTTAGCCTCCAAGAGGGCAACAAGTCCGTGCAGGAATGGAAGATCCAGGACCACATCGGCGGCGTGTACTCCACGTCCATCGGCGGCTCGGGCTCCGGTCAACCAGCCGACCTCATCATCATTGACGACCCAATCAAGGACCGCAAGGAAGCCGACTCGGCGACCGAACGGGAAAACGTCTGGGACTGGTGGACCGATGTCGCAGTTGCCCGCCTCGCACCCGGCACCTCCGTCGTCGTCATCCTCACACGCTGGCACGACGACGACCTCGCCGGCCGCCTACTCAAACAGACGGACTCGGACTGGAAGTTCCTTAACATTCCTGCCCGCGCAGACCATCGCCCCGAGAAGGGCGAGTCGGACATCCTCGGCCGCGAGCCCGGGGAGTACATGATCTCCGCACGTGGGCGCACGCAGAAGCAGTGGGCGCAGCGTGAGAAGGAATCCGGGCCGCGCACATTCGCCGCCTTGTATCAGGGCCGACCGACACCAGACGATGGCGGTGTGTTCCCACCAGAGGAGGGCTGGGCACGCTATTCGCAGCCCCCGTGGATTGAACGACCCGACGGTTCGCGCATCATCCCTGGCCTGGCCGAGAACGGTTACGAGCTCATCCAATCCTGGGACATGACGTTCAAGGACACCAAGGGCTCAGACTTTGTTGTCGGTCAAGTGTGGTTGCGCGTGGGTATCAACGCGTACCTTCTCGACCAGGTTCGTGACCGTCTGAACTTCAATGCCTCCGTCGACGCAGTGAAAGCCATGACTGCGAGGTGGCCGCAAGCCGGCGCGAAGATCATCGAGGACAAGGCGAACGGCCCCGCGGTGATGACGAATCTCGCGAAGACTGTTCCCGGCATGATCCCGATCGAACCCGAAGGTTCCAAGCTGGCGCGTGCCAACGCGATCAGCCCCTTCGTGTTCGCACAGAACGTGATTCTCCCTGAAGCTGCTCTGCTTCCAAACGTCACTGAGCTGCTGGGCGAAGCGACGGCGTTCCCGAACTCCGCGAACGACGACACGATCGACGGATTGTCCCAAGCAATCTCTTACCTGTTGCTCCACGACCTCATCGACCAGGACCAACTTGTCGCTGAGGAATGGGCGGATGACGCCACACCAATCAGCTACTTCTAACCCGAAGGGAGGCCCGCATGGGTGTACTCAATTGGCTTGGCCTCCAAGAAGCAGCAGATCCGGAAGTGAAGCGACTGAAAAGCGAAGTCGACACGCTGGCGTTCAAACTAGAAGAATCCTACGACCAGTTATCTCGAATGTTCAGTGAAGATGCCGGCTGGTCTCGCATCGGCCAGGAAACCGAGAAGGATCTCACCCCCGAGGGGCGCAAGCGTTCCGCGCAGATGTGTCGCGTCATGGCCATCGCCAACCCCCTCGTCGCTCGCGCTATCGCTGTCCGCACTGGATACGTTCACGGCAACGGCGGTATTGGAGTGCAGGCCGCTGATGGGAAAGAGCTCGGCACACAGGACGTGAACAAGGTCGTCCAGGCGTTCCTTGATGACCGGGGCAACCGTTCCGCGTTCACTGGGGCCCAGTCTCATGAGGAGCTTGAAAAGCAACTGTCGACCGACGGCAACATGTACACGATCCTCTTCACGGACCCGAAGACCGGATTCGTTCGTGTGCGTACCCTCGACCCCCTCGAAGTCACCGACATCCTCATGAACCCCGAAGACGCATCAGAACCGTGGTTCTACCGCCGCGATTACGTTGAGTCCCGCATCGGGGAACGCACAGCCCGGGTCACCACTCGTCAGCGTACCGTCTGGTATCCGGCACTGAACTACGACCCAACAAAGAAGTTCCCCGTCATTGATGGTGAACCCGTCGACTGGTCTGCCTCGGTTTACCACACGGCCGTGAACCGGACGGGCAAGTTCGGTCTCGGCGACGCCCACCCAGCCCTACCCTGGGCAAGGGCCTACACGAGCTTCCTTGACGACTGGGCGAAGCTCATGAAGTCCCTGGCCCGCATCGCGTGGAGAATGTCGGGCAAGAAGTCCGGCGCCCAGCAAATGCGGTCCCAACTCAACAGCCTCACTGAGGCCGGGGGAGTCGCCGGCATGGATGCTGGCACGCAGCTCGAAGCCGTCCCAAAGACTGGCGCAACCATGGACGCAGAGTCCGGTCGACCCTTGGCGACGATGGTAGCTGCCGCCTTCGGCATCCCAGTCACGACACTCATGTCCGACCCCGGACAGACCGGCGCCCGTGCAGTCGCCGAGACACTGAACCAGCCCACACGGCTTTCCATGCAGTCCCGTCGGGATGTGTGGACCGAAACATATCGGGCGATCCTCAACCACGTCATCGACCAAGCCGTCCTCGCACCACAGGGACCGCTCAAGGGCGGCGTCACCGTGGACCCGTATACGCAGCAGCGAGAGATCTCACTGGGTAACCCCGATGATCGCACGATCACGTTCTCCTGGCCTGAGCTAGATGACACTCCCATTGACCAGATGGTCAAGGCCATCGTCGACGCGGACGCCACACAGAAGCTTCCACCCTTGGAGACTATGCGACTCCTGCTCCGCGCACTCGGCGTGCGGGACGTGGACGAGATCCTCGAAGCGTGGACAGATGATGCCGGGAACTTCATTGACCCGAACACATCGGCAGGCGATGCCGCGGTCGATGCGTTCAACCGTGGTGAGAATCCAGCCGAGGCGCTTAAGAAGAAGTAGAGGAGGTGCCGGCGTGGCAATCAACGAACTCACGCTACGCCGGGCCTCCGAACTCCGAGCAGTCGTCGACGACTACGTCGATGCCTCTACCCGGGCGCTGACTGCACGGTGGGCGCAAGCCTGGCAGGAGATCGCCCAAGAGTGGCAAGACACCATCGCCGTCGTGCTGGCCCGTCGTGCCGCTGGTGAGCCACTCACCCCGGCACAGATCACCCAGCTCGCTCGCACCCAACGAGCACTCGCCATGACCGCCTCGAAGCTACAGGAACTCGCCGCCGAGATCGGGCCACTGCTCGAGGATTCGATCCGCGAAGTCGTCGAGCGCACCGCGGACCTCACCACCTCGGTGGCGGCATCCCAGATGCCGCCCGTCGATTCCAAGCTCCTCCCATCGTTCACCCGCGTTGACCAGCCAGCACTTGAACAGATCATCGAACGAAGCCTCGGCCAGATCCAGGCATCATCGCTGCCACTGGCCGACGACGCGATCGACGCCATGAAGTCCGCACTGATCCGGGCCGTCCCCAGCGGCTGGCATCCCGACCGTGCAGCCAGGGAAATGCTCAAGCGCACGCGATCGAGCTTCAACGGTGGACTGACTCGCGCAATGCGTATCGCCCGCACTGAACAGCTGGACGCACACAGAGCCGCGAACCGGGCACAGAACATGGCCAACCCTGCCGTGACCGCAGTCGTCTGGCACGCCGAACTCTCATCCCGCACATGCCCGTCCTGCCTTGGTAAGCACGGCTCAGAGTACCCACCCGATACCCCGGGCCCATTTGATCACCAGAACGGACGCTGCACGTTCATCCCGAAAACGAAGTCCTGGGCAGACCTCGGCTTTCCCGACATTGAGGAACCACCCGACCTCACACCCAGTGTCACGGACTGGATGGAAACGAACCCCCATGACGCCATCGCTGCCCTCGGCCCCGACAGGTACCGGATGCTCCAAGACGGACAGATTGCACTCCCTGATCTCACCAAGCGCGTCGACAACCTGGCCTGGCGACCCTCATACCAAGCGACCTCACTCGCAGACCTCCGCAGGAAGGCGAACCCATGACCCAGATCAAGGAATCCGGCACCCTCACCAAAGAAGGCGGCCGCTGGCTCATACAAGCCATCTCACCCGGCAAGGGCAGCTCCGGATCCTACCCACAAGAAGTGCTCGAAGCAGCCGCAAAAGATCGAGTCTTCCCTGCCGGGACCATGATGATGGTCGACCACGCCACCGAAGCACAGGACTGGGAACGCCCCGAAGGATCCATCAAGGATCTCGCCGGCGTCCTCACCGAAGACGCTCGCTGGGACGACAAGCACGGCGCTCTCGTCGCTGAGGCGAAGATCTTCGAACACTGGCGGCCCATCCTCGAATCCATGCGCGAGGAAATCGGCATCAGCATCCGCGCCTCCGGTGAAGTCGAAGAAGCTGACGGTGGCCGCATCGTGAAGCGCCTCGTCGAAGGCCGCTCAATCGACTTCGTAACCCGTGCAGGCCGTGGCGGTCGTGTCCTCGAAGTCCTCGAATCCCAGCGCCCGTCCACCCTCGACGAAATCGCGGAGATCTTCCGCCCAAACACACCTGCCTCGGCCCCGGCTGAGGAGGATCACATCCATTCCGAAACGAAGGAGGCAGCCGCAATGGCTGACGAAATCACGGATACCAGCCGGGTCGACGAAGCCGACTCGCAGAAGCCCACACCACCCAACAGTGGCGGTGGCAACGGCGCCGGCAGTGAACTCGAGCGACTCCGCAAGGAGAACGCCGAACTCAAGGCCGAAATCGCCCGACTCAAGGCCGCCAAGGCGAAGGAAGCCCGCCGCGCTGAGGTCGCGAACGTCGTCGAGGAAGCATTCGACGGAGTCGACCCCGGCATGGTCAAGGACCTGCTCATCGACCGACTCGCCGAATCCGACGCCACCGGGGACGACCTGATCAAGGAGGCCCGGACATTCGCCGAGGACTACAAAACCAAGACAGCCGGTACCGGTCAGGTTCGTGGTCTGGGAGAGTCCCGACCCATCACCACCGACACCACTGCCACCGAAGCTGAGCTGCCGTCGTACGACGAACTCACAGCCCTGAAGGGAGCCTGACATGGCGAAGAACCAGAAGTACCCCGAGAACAAGCACATCGCCCTCACCGCCGACAAGGCCTACAAGTCCGGTCAGGCTGTCGCGATCGGCGCCTACCGGGGTGTCGCCCTCATCGACGCCGAACAGGGCGACCGAGTCACCGTGTGGCTCGACGGCTCCTGGGAGATCGACGTCACCGGTGCCCTCACCGAAGGGCAGGTCGTCTACCTCGGCTCCAGTGGTCTCACCGCAACCGCGAACGACACCCCTTGGGGTGTGTCGAACCAGGCCAAGGCCACCGGCACCGGCCCCGCCGAAGTCGCACCGTTCGGTGCCGTCCCGCCCGCCCCTGCTGGCGCCTGACCCCACCACACTCTTAGGAGATAACAATGGAACTTGATCTGCTGGCTGAGGCGGAATTCCGCACAGCCCCCAACATGAAGCAGAAGGTGCTCAGCGCCGCGAAGCTGTTCAACGAAGCCCAGAAGGGCACCAACCTGGCCCTCGCGCAGTTCCGTGAGGCCATGTCCACCAGCGACTTCCCGATCCTCCTGTCGAAGGGGTTCGAAGTCGAAGCCATCCAGGCTCAGAAGGACGCCGTCAAGGAGTACGAAGCGTTCGCGATCGAGAAGAAGGTTCCCGACTTCCGACCGAAGAAGCTGCGCGACCTGTTCGGCAACACCGAATTCGACCCCGTCGGCGAAGGTGAAGAGTACAAGGCTGACACCCTCGACGAACTCGAGGTCGAGTACAAGGTCGGCAAGTTCGGTCGCCGCTTCGGGTACACGTGGGAGCTCGCCCTGTCCGGTGATTTCACCGACATGGCTGACTTCCCTCGCCGCCTCGGTAACGGTGCTACGGAGCGTTCGAACCGGAATGTGTTCGAGACGTTCGTGTCGGAGACCGGACCGCGTGCCGACTTCTTCGCCGCGGTGGACAACAAGCCTCTGTCGCCGGAGAACCTGCAGGCCGCTGTCGAGTCGTTCGCGCTGAAGGAAGACCACCGTGGCGACCTCGTCGACACCACGGGTCTCGTGCTTCTCGTGCCGCCGTCCATGCAGATTGAAGCGAACCGCATCATCAACGCGGACGTTCTCAAGCTGAAGGTCACCGAGGGCACCAAGGAGACGACCACGGAGATGCAGAACCCGTTCCGGGGTCTCGTTACTGTGCAGGTCGCGAAGTGGCTGGTCAAGATCGACAAGTCCGACAAGCGTGCCAAGACCTGGTACCTGCTGGCGAACAAGTCCAGCGACCACCCGGCAGTCATCCACTCGCAGCTCATCGGCCACGAGAACGTGGACATTCGCACCAAGCGCGACCAGGGCAACCGGGTCGGCGGCGGCGAGATCCCGTTCGAGGAAGGCTCCTACCACGACGACACGATCGACTTCCGCGGTCGTTCCGTCGACGGTGCCGCGAAGGGTCTGCAGGATGTCGACGGTAAGGCGCTCGTCGCCTACGCCTCCACCGGCACTGCGGCCTGACCCCAACTGAGCACGGTCCCCGCTCCGCACTGACTGCCATCGTGTGGGGCGGGGAACGGCACGACGAAGGAAGTTGTAATGGTCGACTACAAGGAACCAGTGCAACAAGTCCGGCTCCTCACAGGGGATTTGGACGAGGGTGAGAACCAGATCTTCACCGACGATCAACTAAAAGGCTTCCTCGGCATCACCGACGGCTCAGTCCAACGTGCCGCCGCGGATGCCATTGACGTGATCGCCTCGTCTGAGGCTCTGATCTCCAAGGTCATCTCCACCCAGGACAGATCTACCGACGGTGCGAAGGTTGCTGATGCTCTGCGAAAGCACGCGGCTGCACTCCGGCAACGGGCCAAGGAAGAAGAGGAAGTCGCGGAACTCGAATCGTTCTTCACTGCGTTCGACCTCACCGGGCCCGGACGCCAGGAGAGTGAGGAGATGCGGTTATGAGTCCGCTCCCCGCACGAGGACGCCTCAAGGTCATTCCGGATGGGTGGAGCGCACATGCGCGTCCCACCGCCTACGGGTTCCTCACTGGGGACTGCAGTGCTTTCACAGTCAGTCCTCCGGGTGATTGGACTCCCGGTGGCGCTGGTAGTCCCAGTTATGCCTCCAAGTGGGAACATGCACCGTGTTCGGCCCAGTTCCTCACCCAATCATCCAGACCAGTCACGGTCGCCGACGGCGTTGAGATCATCGCATCCCACCGGATCAGCGTCCCCATCGCCTCAACATGGTTGCACTACGGGGACACAATCCAGATCCTCGACAACCCCGACGACCCGGCACTGAACGGTCGCGAATTCCAGGTGCTCGTAGCCGAATCCGGAACCACGAACTGGACCAGGGACTACCTGTGCCAGGACGTCAACGGACAGGAAGCGAGGGCCGCGTAATGGCCGACGACTTCGCCAGCCTCAGCGCCGACCTGCGCAACGCCGGGGAGAAGGCTCAGAAGATGGCCGGAGATGCTGTCGCGAAAACCGCGGCTGACATCACGAACGACGCGAAGGTCTTCGCGCCCGTCGATACCGGCAACCTCAAGAACTCCATCGGGTACGACCTCAATGAGGACGGTGGGGGAGTAGGTGCCGAGATCGGCCCTACGGCCTCGTACGGAATTCATCTTGAGCATGGGACTTCAGTGATGGCGCCACAGCCCTTCTTGGGTCCGGCGTTCGATCGTCGCGCTCCTGGTTTCGAGAAGGCCATGGAGTGGTTGATGGGGGAGGTGATCTGAACGGACATCATCACCCTCAACACGTGGACGCTCAACCAACTGAAAATGATCGGTGAGGACGTTCACGAGGGAGTCGTCGAAAATGTTCGACTCCTGAAGGGCGGCTGGGTGGCTCCATACCTAGCCGTGTGGACGCAGCCGCTTCGTGAGCACGCTGAACAGTCGATCGCGTTCTGTGACCCGGAGACAGCGGGATCACTCAATGTGACCGTCGCAGGAAGCACCGTCGGCACGGTCCGCAACCTATCCCAGGCCGTCGTGCAGGAACTCAACCGAGTGACAGTCCCAGGCGGTGGCGAATACGTCCACACGGATCCGCACGTCCCCATCCAGTACGACACGTCGGTGAGCCCGAACAGGTTCTACCAGCCACTGTCGTTCATATTCGCCCAACCGTAAACCGTCCCCACACCATCAAGGCCTTTGCATCCGCAGGGGCCTTTCTTAATGCCCGAAGGAGCCCCACATGGCAGCCAAGTTCGTACATGCGGTCGATACCCGCACCGGCAAGAAGGTCAAGGTGCCTGAACAGCACCTCAAGATCTTCCCCTATCTCAGAGCCCGAGACCCAAAGACACCAACCGCACCCCAGCGGCCCGCACCGCAAGTCGTACCACCAACCGCAGAAATCATCAAGGGAGGCAAATAACATGCCACGTTCACTCGCAGACGCCCGCAAGAAGGTCGTCATTCTACCCACCAAGCCCGCCGACCCCGAGGCCCCGACTATCGCGGAACTCGAAGCAGGACTTGACGCATCCTGCCGCATCGTCGCCTCCACATACACTGTCGGGCCATCCGCATCGGAAACCGTTGACGAAAAGGCACTTTGCGAAGAAGGCAACGTGCAGGCGCTGTCGACGTCGAACTATTCGGCTGAGTTCGACATCTTCCGATACTTCGACGAGACCACCGGCCTCCCCGAAGAGGGAACCGCCGGATCCGACGAGAACATCGGTGACCAGCTCTACCAGATGCTCAAAGCCAAGGGCACGATCGTCTGGCTCTACGAGCGCGAGACCGGCCTCAAGGCCCTCGAGCCATTCGTTGCAGGCGAGCCTGTCGAGGGCTACGAGCTCCTCGTCGACAACCCACAGAAGCCCCAGGACCAGGGCGGCTTCATTAAGCGCCATATCGTCGGCCTGCCGCAGAAGGCATGGCTGGACGCTGAGGTCGCTGGCACCACTCCCTGATCTTCGGATCACCTAGACCCCTGTGGGTCGGTTACTCCATGGCCGGCCCACAGGCACACCTACATGGAGAGCCCCAAAACTTTCACATGGAGGAAGAAATGACCGAGAACAGCAGCCCCACAGATGACTCCACCGCGGTCCCAGCCGGAGACGACTGGTTCGATAGCTGGCTTGAAACTGGCACCGTGTCGCAGCGCTCCGTCGACGTGTACGGTCGTCCGGACCTGTACGCCCAGTACGAGAACCTCGAACGCCAGTACGCCATCGCGCAGGCAAAAGAAAAGAACGGACCCGAGCGTGACCTCACTGAGATGAGCGCCTCAAACCAGATTCTCGAAGACATGGAGAAGCTCTACGCAGAGTGGACGAAGTCGAAGACCACCTGGTATATCCGGGCGCTCAATGAGGACGAGATCGACGCCATCAAGGACGAGATCGACTTCCCGACCGAACCGCAGTTCAAGAGCGGTATCGCCGAGGACGCGAAGAAGAAGGTTCAGGCCAAATATGAGCGGGAGAAGACACGTGCTGATGCGCAGTCGAACTACCGCATGGTTGCCTCCGCACTCGTGAAGGTCACGAACCAGGCCGGCGATGTGGTGAAGGAATCCATCACGGCTAACGAGGTGGAGCAGGTGCGTTCAAAGATCGGTGACTTGCAGATTCTGCGTCTCACCGCGGCTGCCATGGTTGCTTCGACTCAGGAGCCGACGATGCCTGTCCCTTTGTCGCCGACGAACTCGAACGACGACCAAGACTCGTAAGGAGTCTGAAAACCGCCCGCGCCTGGTCCGTTCGACCCACTGAACTCATCGAGAAGTGGTCCGAACGTGACCGGGTGCTCGCGGAAGCGTTGATCGAGTTCGAAGAATCCGCTTACTGCCCTGGGTGCGGGCAGCTCAAGTCGAAAGCTTGGGATGAAGCATCCTCCGGATCCTGGGATATGGCAACCGTCCACTGCTACGCATGCGAGCACAAGGATGACAAGGGCAAAGATTCAGAGGATCCGTCGCCCGGAGACCTGCAATTCATGACGCTGGACGAGAAGTCCATGCGCATCGTTAAGGCACGAATGAAGGCACGAGTCGAAGCTGCCGAGTAGGCCCGTCTGATTACAGTCGGGCCTACTTACGGTCCCTTGCCGTTCTCTTCAATGTGATGAGTGAAACGACCACAAACACCGCGATAACCGCGATAAGTGAGATGTAAATCGGCACCCGCAGGATCGTCAGCACAACAAAGGCCAGCAGTGTAATCGCAACCATCCACCAGTAATTGGTCTTTTTCTGCATCTCGTTTTCACCTTTTCTGTAGTTTCTGAAGTATATAGGAGGTCTCTGACATGGCCGATCGCACAATCGTCGTCACCCTCCGAGCAGAAGCGGGACAGTACCGCACGGCCATGAACCAGGCCGCCGACTCTGCCGAAAAGGCCGGGACCGCCGCACAAGGGGCGGGAAAGAACGTTCGGTCTTCCGCTGAGCAGATCGCCATGGCTAGTAAGAAGGTCACCGACTCGCGCCGCCAGCAAATGGAGGCCGCTGCACGACTGAACACCGCTGAGAAGAGGCTCGACGAAGTCAAGCGAAACTCGAAGTCCAGCGCCGCACAGGTGGCTCAGGCGGAAGAGCGTGCACTTACGTCACGCAACCGGCTAGAAAAGGCCACCGAAGGACTGTCGGATGCCGAGAAATCGCACGCGCAGTCCATGCAGGTCGCTACCAAGCAGGCGAATTCATCGCAGTCTGCGTTCTCGAAGCTTGCCAGGCAGGCTGAGGACAATCGGGAAGCTTGGACCACTGCAGGCACAGCCCTGACGGTATTCGGTGGCGCGATCGTCGGCATAGGTGTCGCGGCGGCAAAGACTGGTGGCGAGTACAACACGCTTCAGCAGACGACTCGCGCCGCGTTGAAGACCCTCATGGGTGGAGCGCGTGAAGCGAATGCCCAGATGGACAAGCTGGATGCGTTTGCTAGAACCTCACCATTCGCGAAGCAGGTCTTCATTGAAGCCCAGCAGCAGTTAATCGGGTTTGGTGTTGAGGCGAAGAAGGTCGTACCAACGCTGTCGGCAATCCAAGACACCGTTGCCGCCGCAGGTAAGGGCTCGGAAGCGATCTCGTCGATCACAGACGTGCTGGCTCGCCTGCAGTCGCAGGGAAGGCTCTCTGGTGACGCGCTGGAGCGCCTCGGCTACTACGGCGTCGATGCGGCGAAGATCATCGGCGAGCAAATGGGAATGTCTGCGGCCGAGATCAAAGACATGGCATCTAAGCCGGGCGGTATCCCGGTGGAAAAAATCTGGGATCCACTCGTCAATGGGCTGACGAAGAAGTTCGGCGGAGCCGCCGCCAATGTCAAGGAAACCATGTCGGGCGCCGCTGACCGTGTGAAGTCTGCATGGCGTGACTTGTCTGCGGTCATGGTCGAGCCGTTCGTCTCACAGAGTGGCGGCGGCATGGCCGTCGACTGGCTCAACGGCATCGCGAACAAGATGCGCGAATTCGAAGGCCTCGACGCACCGTTGCGCAATACCGCCCTAGCGATGGGTGGCATCGTCGGTGTCGCATCTCTCGCAGCCGGCGGATTCTTGGTACTCGCCCCTCGAATCCTAGAAACCCAGAGCGCGTTCAAAACCCTGGCAGGACAGTCGGGCGTCATCGGTGCGACTACTCGCGGTATGAGCAAAGTCGGCAAGGCAGCAGGTCTCGTCGCGGGCGGCTTCCTTGCCGCCCAGCTCGCCGGTGCCGCGTTCACTGCCATGCTCGACACTGGTTCGCGTTCCTCGGAGGAAATGAAGAACCGCCTCGTCCAGCTCAATAACGCGACCCAAGCGAATACAAAGAACACCCTCCTCGATCCTGCGATTTGGAAGGAAGCCAACGACTTCTGGTCCAAGGGGATCGGCTCAAAGGACATTGAGACCTGGGGCGCCGCCTTCGAACGCAGCAGTGACAAAGCCTCGAAGTGGCTCGATTCGATCCTCAACACCCGAAGTGATGCCACGATTCTGCAGGAAACGATCAACGAGACTGATACGGCCCTGACCGACATGGCCAACAACGGCGCGTATGATCAGGTCTCCAAGGGCTTCCAGGCTATCGCCGAGGAGTCTCCAGACATGCTCCCTGAGGAAATTCTTGAACGTTTCCCGACACTTAGTGAGCACCTCTCTGGAGTTGCGACAGAGATGGGGCTGGCGGCTGACGGGGCGACACTGGTCAAGCTCGCGAACGGTGAAATCAAGCCTGCGACAGTCGATGCAGCTGAGGGGTTCACTGGCCTTTCGGAAGCCGCGCAGGCAGCGCAAGAACATCTGGAGGAAGTCCGTTCCGGCCTCATTGATGGAGCCACCGGTTTTCTCGATTTCACTGCGAAAGCCAAAGAGTCAAAGACCACTCTGCAGGAGTGGATCAAGGATATGGAGAAGCAGGTCGAGGCTCAGGCCGGGTGGATGGATAACCTATCAAGACTCGCCGAAAGAGGCGCACCCCAGGAACTCCTCGATCAGCTGATGGCACTTGGACCCGAGGGTGCCTCCATGGTGAAGAAGCTCGCTGACGGTTCCGATGCTGACATGCAGCGAGTCATCGATGTGTTCAAGAAGTCGAAGAAGAATGTCAACGAGTTTGCCAACGAGATCGGCAGCCTCCCGCCGATCAACTTGGATGCCGACGCATCGAAGCTTAAGAAGCAGATTGGGACAGCGAAGGATCGTCTCAACGAGCTTGAGAAGATGCCAACCTCTCCAACAGTCGACGCTCAGATTACGCTCCTCAAAGAGAAGATCAAGGAAGCCGAAGCCAAGCTCAGGGAAGTCGAAAAAGGCAAGACCACAGCCAAGGTCGACGCCGACACCTCCGAAGCTAAGAAGGATGTTGGCGGGTTCAAGTCATGGTTCAAGAACAACTCGACCGTGACAATGACGGTGCTGACCAGCATCAAAGAATTCTTCACCGGTGGCAACAAGAAGAAGCGCGCATCCCCCTCAGACAGCATCAAGGGTAAAGGTGCTGCTAAAAAGAAGGCCACCGGTGGGCCAATCATCGGCGCCGGCACGGGAACCTCTGACGAGATCCCAGCGATGCTATCCAACGGTGAGCACGTGTGGACGGCGATGGAGGTTCAGCGCGCCGGCGGTCACGGTGCGATTGAGGCCATGCGTCGTGCTGTCATGTCTGGCAACGCGTTCGCCAAGGGCGGCGCTGTCGGTGCGGCTGAACGCCGAATCAACTCCGCGAACGCGACACTGCGCGACGCTCGGCGAGCAAAGTCTGATGCCAAATCGAACGCCGCTAAGACTGCAGCTACTCGCCGAGTTCGAGCCGCTGAGGACGAACTTGAGGAAGCTAGGAGTTCTCTCAAGTCTGCGAAGGCTAAGGCCACGGCCGATGCTCAGGCGGCACGTGCTGCCGAGCAGCAGGCCAAGGAAGCGAAACGAATTGCGGAGCAGAACGCGAAGGAAGAGCGGGAGCGCAAGGCTCGCGTGAGCGACCTCCGTAAAGATCTCCGTGTCGATGTGCGTCGCGGCAGTATCCGTGATCAGGTCACCGGTGGGCTCAGCGGCGGATACTCCGCTGTTGATCGGCTGTTTGATCTAGGCGGGAATCAGGACCTGTCAAAAGGTTCACGCTCCAAGGCGACGTCGTCGGCACGGAAGTTCGAAGCGAACCTCCGCAGTCTGTATTCGCAGGCAGAGAAGATCGACGCGAAGCTCAAGAAGGCTCAGGACAAAGCCACCGAGCTCAAAGGCATCAAAGACTCTGTCGCTTCGGGTCTGCTGAACGATCGTGATTTCGATGTGTCCACTGATGTGGTGTCGACGGGTGACGGGAACTTCAAGCAGGTCTCGTCCATGTCGTCCATGACGGGGAAGACTGCCCGCCTCAAGGAACTCGTTAATAAGCTGGGCAAGCTCTCGAAAATGGGCATCCCTGGCGCCCTCCTCCAGGAGGTCGCCGGTCAGGGCATTGAGGGCGGTAACGCTGCTGCTGATGCTCTGTTGGGTGCACCGATTGGTGAACGTAACCAACTGGTCTCGTCCTGGGCTGAGTTCGACAAGTACGCGGGTCAGGCCGGCCAGTACGTCACGGAGGGCTTCTACAAGGGTGGAGCCAACGCCGCTGACGGTGTGGTCAAGGGCCTCGAAGGTCGGAAGAAGAACGTTGAGGCCGCGATCGCGAACCTCGCGAAGGTCATGGAATCGACGTTCAAATCGGTTCTCGGGATCCATTCACCGTCGACCGTCATGGCTGAACTCGGTGGGTTCACCGCTGAAGGTCTCGTGCAGGGCATGCTCGGCGGAGTCGCGGATGTTCAGTCCGCGGCGTCCTTGCTGGGTGGGGCTGCTGTGCCTGCGCTTGGCGACATGAGTACTTCCGTGGACGTGGGCGTGAACCCTGTTGTTGCGGACGATGAGGGTATGGCTGGTTTGGCCATGCAGGACATGTCGACAACAACGCTGGATGCCATGGAGCAGATGCGGGTCGGTGTTTCTGATGGTTGGGCGGCGATGCTGCTGAACATGCAGGAGACGCAGGCCGGGATGCTTCTTGGCACGCAGACTACGAATGCTGGCCAGTTGCTGGATACGCAAACCCAGCAGGCGGCAATGCTTCTGAACACTCAGACGCAGAACGCGGCCATGTTGAGCAATACGCAGGTCCAGCAGGAAGCCATGCGATTGAGCGTGTCTCAGAAGCAGTTGGCGCAGCGCACGGTGATGACTGAGCAGCAGGAACTTATGCGGCTCATGCTCATTGACAAGCAGGCCTCGATGAAAACACGGTCTGCCACTGACTTCGAATCGTTGAAAACCACGACCGGTTCGAAGTTCGGAGAAATGCGTCGGTCAACGGACGACACCATGTCTGGCATGTACGGCGACTACACAGACCGCCTCAACGATCTGAAGTCGCTGAACAAGCGAGGCTTCGAGTTCCTTCTATCCACATCGAATGCGAACATGCGCGGCATCCGGTCGGGCATGGACAACCAGATGGAAGCGGCGAAACCCGAACTGGGCAACAACCTCAACGCCCTCATTCGAGTCTTCGCCTCCTTCACCTCATCGGTGAACAAGGCATTCGGTGATGTTGGCGTGAAGCTGGCTGCCCCGAAGTCGGTGAAGTTCGAATCCGGTGGTGTCATGCCCGGGTACTCACCGGGCCGCGATATTCACCAGTTCCGTTCACCCACGGCGGGGGATCTATACCTCTCCGGCGGTGAGGCAATCATGCGTCCTGAGTGGACTCGTGCCATGGGCGGCGAACAGGGTGTGAAGGCTCAGAACGATGCTGCACGTCAGGGTCGTCTCGATGAGCTTCTGCACATGCAGGGCAACGCTTTCGCTTCGGGCGGGGTCTTCGGGCCCGCGCCGGGTGTGAACGCGTTCGCTGATTCTGGCGTGTGGCGCAACCTGTGGGCGATCACGAAGGAGAAGTTCCCGAACGCAACATTGAACTCCGCATATCGTGGCGGGTCCATCACAGCGTCGGGCAACACGTCGCATCACTCACGCGGCAACGCGATCGATACGTCCCCGTCGATGGACATCTTCAACTTCTGGCGCAACACATACGGTTCGGATCTTGCCGAACTGATCTACTCGCCTGCAAACGGCAAGCAGATCAAGAACGGCCAGAACTACATGTACACGGGCGCGGTTCGTGGCATGCACTTCAACCACGTCCACATCGCGGCCGTGAAAGCACTGTCGGAGGCGATGGCTGGGGGACTGCCAGGCATGGGCGGGGCAATGTCTCACCCGTTCCTGGATCGTGCTGGTGTGAAGCCTGGTGACAACATGGCCAAGTCCTATGAGGCGGCAGCTGAGAAACTCACCGAGCAGATCTACGCCAAGCATTCGAAGATGCTCCCCGACGGCTACATGGGCGGTCTCGGCAAGGGCATCATGTCCCAGGTCTCCGAGGGCCTAGTCGGGAAGGCGAAGGACTACGGGAAGAACGCCGGTACGGCGGACTTCTCGAACGTCGCCGCGGGCCCGGTGAAGTCCATGGCCAAGCAGATGCTTGAGCAGATGGGCTGGGGCGACCAGTTCGGTGACCTCAACTGGCTCCTCACCAGGGAGTCGGGCTGGAACCCGAACGCCCAGAACCCAACGTCGTCGGCTTACGGCCTGTTCCAGTTCCTCAACGGAACGTGGGGCACTGTCGGTGGTTCGAAGACATCGGACCCGAAGATGCAGCTCGAGTACGGCCTCAAGTACATCAAGCAGCGCTACGGCGACGTGCAGGGTGCTCGGTCGTTCTGGGAACGCAACCACTGGTACGAGCAGGGCACCCAATCCGCTCAGTCCGGTTGGGCTGTCGTGGGGGAGAACGGGCCTGAGCTCGTCAACCTCTCCGGCGGTGAGCAGATAACCAACGCGGCCGAATCCCGGAAGCTGCTGGCCGAGAACCGCACGTTCATCCCGCATCCCGGGCGTGGGTTCGATGCGACTGCGATCGGTTCGTCCATTGCCGCCGAGATCAAGAACCACCAGTTCACCCCGTCCGAGCTTGCAAAGGCTTTGGATGGTGTCCCGGTGTCCTTGGTCGTCGACGGCAAGCAAATGCAAGCACACATTTCAACGACCGTCAGCACTATTGCTGTTGGTGCTGGGAGGGCTCACTAATGCCTATCGTCGTGAATCCGGGTTACATCTGGCCACCTGAGACTGATCCGGTAGTGTCACCGGATGGCCGGATCACGGCGATTGTCGATCCTGCACATGCTGGGGTACTTCTGCGGGCCGATTACTCATTTGATCCTTTGGTGGCGAAGGTGAGGTTCGAACGGCAAGACGGTAGCGTCGTTCGGTCTGGCAACCCGGCCTGGTCACCAGGTGGGTACGCGCACGCCTACGACCACGAAGCCACCCTCGGTGGCGGCACATTGTGGCGCGCTGTGCCCACCCATTTCGACGGCACCGAAGGCACACCATCCGAATACGTCGGCGCAGTCATCCCCGCTCTCTCGGACGGGTGGGCATGGTTGAAACCCGTGAGCGACCCCGACAAGGCGATGCTGCTGAAAGTGGAACCACCAGACCTGTCCTACGACGCCCGCGTCGACACCACCAGCATTGCCGGGTCTGCTCGTCCTGCCGCGACATGGGATGTACTCGAAGGGTTCACCACACAACTACGGTCCCTCGTGCGTGAGAAGCCCGTCGCTGACCAGCTAATGACCTTGTTGGACGAGGGGCCGGTGCTGGCACAGTTCCCGGCGTGTGCTGGTTTGCCGGATTTCTACTTCATCCGCGGGAAAGTCGACCTCGAACACGTCCACTGGGACGGCTATCCGTGGCGCCGCTACCAATGGGACGTCATATCGATCGACCGCCCCGACACCACCGACAGTCCGCTTCGGATCCCGGACCTGTCTTACGACACGGTCGAACGCGACTGGACGACTTACGACCAACTCGCGGCCACTGTCACCTCGTATAACAAGCTGCTCGAACCATAGGAGGACCAGATGTTTCCCGTCTCCGAACGTTGGCTCGAGTCGCTGTCCCTGGCCCGATATGAACCCATCGTGCAATGGTCACCGGACCGTGGCAACACGTGGCACGACCTGACCGTGCACGACGGGTCGATCACTGCAGCGTCCACCTCACAAGTCCGGTGGACTGCTCGGGGACTCATTGTCTCCGGTGCCGAGATTGGACGCCGCGCACTATCCCCTTACGGTGCGAGGATTCGTGTGTTCATGCGCATGCACTACAACCGCAACACCCACGAGAATGTGCCTCTCGGTGTGTACCGTGTCGAGGAAGTCTCGCAGGCTGGCCTTCGTCCCGGGCGCGCACAGCTCGACGGGCTCAGTCTTGAGTCGCAGGTGATGGACGAGCGGTTCCATCAACCGCGCACCATCGAGGTCGGCACCGGCGAGTACTGGGCCACCACCCTGATCAAGGAAGTGCTGCCTGAGATGGGGATGTCCTGGCGACTCGGCGACAGTGCCATTCCGCAGCTCGTCGAGGAACGCGACCGGTGGGGACTCGTTGACGGCAGGTCCCGTGACCCGTCCATCGCCAAATCACTCGGCGGAAGAGTGTTCTGCGACTCCCGCGGATCATTCGTCGCCGCACCAGTACCCACACTCGAAGATACCCCAGTCTGGACGCTCACCGCCGGTCCAGGTGGTGCACTCGTCGACCCACAGCAGACACTCTCCCGCGACGGTGTCTACAACCAGATCGTGGCCTCCGGTGCCTCCGAGAACGGACAACCCCCAGTCGGCCCATCTGTCGCCTCCGATGACGACCCAGTCTCGCCCACCTACTATCAGGGGCCGTTTGGGGCTGTGCCGTTGTTCTACACGTCGAAGCTCATCACCACCCTGCAACAGTGCCAAACCACTGCACTTGGGCTCCTGGCGCCGCGCCTGGGGCTGAAACAGAAAGTGTCCGTGTCGTCGCTGGTGAACTATGCGATCGAACCTGACGACGTGATCACTGTGACCATGCCCGACGAGACCCTTGAGAACCACATCGTTGACTCAGTGTCATTCTCACTCACCGGAGGATCCATGACCCTGCAAACCCGATCCACCACGTCGCCGGCTGGCGGGCGGATCACCCTCGAAGGATCCAACGACGACTATGGAGAGGGCACATTCGATGAGTGACGCAGAACTCGACTTGGCGGCTCTCGTCCGCGCCGAGGTCGAACGCCAAGCAAATCCTTATCAAATAATGACGGTGGACTCCACTCGCGAAGACGGGAAAGTCAACCTCCGGTGGGGAGAAGCGATCATCAACGATGTCGCGGCGAACCAGGCGTACAACCCTCGCGCCGAAGGCGACGTCGTCCTCGTCCTCAACCATGCTGCTGGCTGGCGGGTCATGGACAAGATCGGTGGCCCCGTCGAGATTGAGATTCCTGTACCCGTTGACCTGACATTCGGCACACCCGCACCGGCTGGATACACGCAAGCCGCCGCAGTGTGGGTCAAAGACGGTGCGCTCTACGTTCAGACAGGTGAAGGACCGGCACCGGGGCCAGAGGATCCCCCGAAGGCGTCGAAACCGAAACCAGTCGCTCTCAGCACGTCGTCTCAGGCTGGATACCGAAGCGGCCGCAAAGACGGCTCCCGAGTGGCACAGGGTGCCTGGCCTTCCTACCCACACCCTTACACGTCGATCTGGACCTACGGTACGAGCATTGAGGCCGCATGTCAGGGCAAGACCGTGGACAAGATGCAGATCCGGGTGGCACGCACCTCGAATTATCACGGTGTCTCCGGCCGGGTCCGACCCAAGCTGGCACTTCATGACGAAACGTCCCCTCCGGCGAAGACCCCGAAACTCACGAACAGGTGGGACGGTCCAGGTCTTGGCATGGGTGATTCGAAGTGGATCACCATCCCCTCCGATCAGGCGTCCCGCCTCGCATCCGGTGCTTCTCGTGGAGTTGGTATCGGAGCCGGCGCTGGGAAGTCGGACTATCTGATCGCAACCGCCGGCTGCGGCCAAATCCGGATCACCTTCAAGAACTAAGGAGCCTCCTCATGCCCAACTCACCTCTCGCGAAAGTGCCCTACCCATCGGGGTCTGATGCACCGGCCGCGGCCGCAGACATGATGGCCCTCGTCATGGGCATGGATGCCAAGCTCGTCCTTCCCGCCATGGATGAGGCCGATCGTGACGCGAAGTATGCCGATGCACCGGTGTCGACAATGGTCGTGTCGGGGCCGTCGAAGAAGATCTGGGTCAAGACGGGAACGTTGCCCACCGATTGGTGGACTGTATACGAACGACAGGAATATCGGACCGGGTTCACGTTCCTCTCTGGGTGGGAACAAGATACTGTCATCGCGATCCGCAACACCTACACCACCGAGGTGAGAATCAAAGCCCTCTACACGGGCGACATGATCACCGCGAAACCTGACTCGTCCGCTGACGCCGGCAACATCACCCCCGACATTGACGTGTGCGTGGTGCCGGCGCAGATTGCCGCAACGGTCGGTGAGTTCCTGGTAGTCGGAACGTACAAGACGAACGTCACGTCCGGAGCTGCTTCCATTCGCAACGACGGCACAGTCCGCGTCTACGACGCCACGACCAGTGGGCGCATCCGCACCGGAGACTACTTCTGGTTTTCCGCTACCTGGAACAACTGATAGGGGCAATCATGGCATTGAACGTTTTCGGTGGAAGCCCCGGCGACGTCACCGCCGACTCGAGTGGTGGCGTCATTGGCGGTGTCACTCTCAAGGTATATACGTCGGCTCTCGGCGGCCAGCAGGTCACCGAGCTCTACGACATTGCCGGCGCACCTCTCGCCGGTGTCGTGGTGTCGGGAATGTCGGGCGACGACACGGGGCGGATCGCGTTCCAGGCATCAGATCAATACCAGATCCTGTTTCTCGATGCGGGTTATGGGATGCGGTGGGCTGTTCCGGCCCGTGAAGCATTCTCAGCGGCATCGACGGCTCTGTCGAAGTCAACGGCAGCGTTGACTGCAGCGCAGGAAGCGCAGAGCATCGCGGCCGAATCTGGTGTGAAAGCTGATCTCGCGAAGGCCGAAGTGGATGCAAAGCTTGGGTTCGACATCACGAAGCTCTCACCCCAGTTCGTCACCACGCTGCGGATCCCATCGAACAGAGTTCTGCAATCGGCCGCCCGCGACCCGTTGACGGGGAACTACTACGCAGCCCAGGCGGGCCCGGCGAACGGTTCGTCCACTGACCTCCACATCACCCGGTGCGCACCGGATGGGAGAATGCTCGACCAGTGCATCTTCTCCGGTGGTGGCCACGGATCCACTGTCGCGATTGAGAACGACGGGCCACAAGTGTGGCTGTGGTTCCGATGGACCTACGACACCACAAGTGGCGGGTACACCAACCGCATGGTGCGAGCTCAATACCAGGCGGGGAAGACTGTTCTGCGCGATGATGCACTCGTCTCGGAAGTCCCGGACTTCGCCGACAACACACTGGTCGACTTCTCCATCGATCAGGCAGCGGACAGGATTTGTGAGCGGGTGTTCGTCTCGTCCACGAGAGAACAGTTCGTGCTCCGGAAGCTCTCGGACTACAAGGCTGGACGTAACCAACCGGTGGCCTCGCTCATCACCGATGACTCCCAGACTGGCGTCAATCCATATCAGGGGCACGTGTCGATCGACGATCACCTCTACGTTGCTCGCGGCGGTGCCGGTTTCGGTTCACCTAACACGATCACCCGCTACCAATGGGACACAGACGAGAAAACGCTCATCGATGTGGACAGAGTGGCAGCGATGCCGGACGGCGCTTTCCCAGAGGCGTACAACGAAATCGAAGGGGTCTCCATGTGGCGCGGACCCGGCGGCACACCCTCGCTTCTGTTCGGCAAGGCCATTGGGTCCGCCTACTTCCGGCAGGCCCCAATCTACGCATTCACCCCACCAGCCGGCGACGACCTCGTCGGAGAAACTCTGCGCCGCATCGGGCAGAAAGAACGCGGCGTAGTGACGATCAAGCCATCAGCTGCGAACACCCCGACATCAGGCGCAATATCGTTCTCCCGAGAGTTTGATGCGGAACCGCACGTGTCTCTGACCGTGAGAACGAATATCGCCGGGACTAGCGCCACGGTTATGGACGTCACCGCCAAGGGTTGCACAGTCTGGCTCACCCGTCCCACTACAACCGACACGCTCGTGTACTGGCAGGCGGACGCATCATGACCGCCAGGATGAGGAGGTAGACACGTGTGGACATCCCATCCTTCCTCGCCACCTATGGCGGCCCCGGCGGACTCGCGGTCGCTGCAGTGTGGTGGGCGATCTCAGATCGCAAGTTCAGCGCCGAACGCCGTGCCGAACTGCGTGAAGACATTGAACGTGAACAGGCCGATAATACACGGCTGCGCGAAGACCTGGCCCAGGAGTCAGCGAAGCGCATCGCCGCGGAATCTGAACGCGACCAAGAGCGAGCAAAACGCATCACGATCGAAGACCAGCTTCGTCTTCTCCTCATCGAAAGAGGTGACGACCAATGAGGAACCGGCACGATAAACGAAGAGACCGAGAGTTCCCACCGCGGTGGTTCAACACCGTCATGCTGATCATCGCCGCGCTCCTCCTGGCTTGGACGGTCTGGTCGATCAACTCATCCAAGCAGGAAGCGAAAGACGCCGCGTTGAACGCGAACGCGCTCGCCGATCAGGTATCCCAGGCTTGTGCTCAGGGTGAGGTGAAGGTCAACGGCCGCAACATTTGCACGAAGGCCGACCAGGTGAAAAAGAACGTGAAGGAGTCGGCCCAGGCCGGCCCCATTGGGCCTTCCGGACCGACCGGGCCAAAGGGCGAACCAGGACCGAGTTCGACCGTCCCCGGACCTGCAGGCAAGCCTGGGGATGACGGTGAGAACTCAGACGTTCCCGGTCCCGCAGGCCAGCCGGGTGAAGACTCCGAGATCCCAGGCCCACCCGGAGATCCAGGTTCACCAGGGGAAGACGGTAAATCCGTTCCCGGACCGGCAGGAGCCAAAGGAGAGAAGGGGGCCCAGGGGAATCCGTTGTTGGTCCACCAGGGCCACCCGGCCCGAAGGGTGAACCGGGCAGTAAAGGTGAGCCCGGGTCTACAGGAGAGAAGGGCAGCACCGGTCGTGGCATTTCAGATGTCACCTGCACTGCCGATGGGGATTGGCTATTCGAGTTCACAGACGGAACGAATGTCACGGTGACCGGCCCCTGTCGAGCTCAACAGCCGGCACCTACAACAGCACCAACCACGGCCCCGTAACCCGGGGCTTTTCTTATGCCCTCGGAAAGGGGTACTCATGGCCATGATGCCAGGAGCCACGAATCGGCTCCTCTCCAACCAGGCTCGCCAGGGCCGCATGAAGTCCTACCAAGGCGTGTGCCTCCACACTATGGTCGGCAGCCTCGCCGGCACTGACGGCATGTTCCAGAAGGACGGCACCGTCGGCACCGAGTCTCACTTCGGTGTCGGCGAACACGGTGAGATCTACCAGTGGGTCGATACCGCTTATACCGCTGACGCGAATTACCTCGGATCCGCTCACGTCATCAGCATTGAGACTGCCGACTACGGTGGTTCGTTCGGTCGCTGGAATACCAGTGGCGACAACGTCCCGTACTGGAACGCGGCACAGATCGTGTCGATCGTGAAAATCATCGCCTGGGCGTGCAAGACCCACGACATTCCTATTCGCATGATGTCCAACTCCCGCGACGTAGGCATCGGCTATCACGCGATGGGTGTGCCCGGGAACGAACTGCCGAACAAGTACAAGGGCACCCGCTACCAGTGGTCGAAGTACGCGGGGAAAGTCTGCCCCGGAAAGAAACGCATCTCCCAGGTGCCCGAGATCGTAAAGCTCGCCCAGGGCAGCCCCACCACACCAGCCAAACCCAAGGAAGGAATCTTCGGCATGTCCAAATACTCAGGCGGCAGAATCTATCGCGCCGTGCAGCACCTCGTGAAGAACAAATGGCGATCCCTCTATGTCGGCAAGGGCGCCATGTCGATCCTCACCTGCGACGGCAGCCCCTACCTCGCACAGGTATACCTCACCGTGACCGGGCTGAAACCTGACGAAACCATCCAGGTCCGGTTCATCACCGCCTCATACAAGAGCGGCACCACAACCAAGAACAACGGATACTACGCCAAGCAGGAACAGCACGGTTCCGCCGGCGGAACCTACATTTCCCACACCCAGATCGGGAAAACCGGGAAGGGCAAGAACGGTCGATCAAACCGGCTGCGTGTCCAGGTGTGGACGGACTCGAAGACCGCGAAGATCACCAGCATCCAGACGAAGTTCATGAAAGGCTGACCAATGAGTCTCAACGAAATCATTCCCGCCGCCTGGCGCAAACCCACCTACCTCGTCTACGCCCTCATCGGTGTCGCCCTCGGTGCAATCGCGCAGGCCTTCGGTGGTGTCGACAATGTCCCCGAGTGGCACGCGATCGTCACGAACGTCTACCTCTACGTCGGTGGCGCGTTCGGACTCACTGCAGCCGCGAACACTATCGTCTCCCGCAGCGTCGATTCGGATGATGCAGATGAGGTTGAACCCGACGACGCCGAGGACACTCCTCTCGACGAGGACGGCGAATACGACGACGAGGAGCTCGCGGCCGCCGAGGTCGATCTGAGTCCGCCTGCAGACGGCTATCGCCCGAGGCACTGAGTCCGTGCACGACCAGACCCCCATCGCTACGGCGGTGGGGGTCTTTCGTCGTGTCGAATCAGCCACAATGACGCAACTATGGATACAGTGGCTAGATTGTCGCAAAAAAAATATGGGAGTAGTAACCAATGAGGCTGGCCACGCAAGCAATCACCCGCATCAAACGAGCAGTGAACCGCGCAACACCCAGCCCCGAACCCACCCGGCACCCGCGAGACTCCCGGACTGACCGTGTCCACCTCTACGGTACGCTGTGGGGTGTCCTCGATGACTTCGGAGGAATGACAAACTCGGTGCTGCGCCGCACCAACAGCTTCATCCAATACGGACACCCACTCTCGGCGACGGTCCTCACGTTCGCCCATCAACTCGACGTTGACGAGGTCCGTGCCAAGCTCGTCGGTTCCGGGATGCTTGACGAGGCGGTGTTCGTGCGTAACCTCTGGGACGACGTGCGCCCCATGAGTGACCAGCTGCTTCGCACCACGTTCCCTGGCGATGTTCCCATCGACGAGATTCCCGAACCTCACGGCCTTAGAGGAGTTGTCACGAAGAACTACGTCCGGTTCCTCAACGACGACGACAAAGTCATTCGCCAAGAACACTACCGAGACGACGGCACTCGCGTCTTCACTGACATCAACGAAGTGAAGAACCAACGACGAGTTATCCTCCACTCTACGGACGGAACACCCATCATCGAATGGGACCGAGCACGTGGCCTCTACAACCCATGGCTCCGGTACGTCATCAACAAAGAACCATCCGTCCTGATCGTCGACTCTGGGCCAATCGCAACGATCGCTCACGAGCTCACAGACCGCACCTTCAAGCTCGTGCACTTCCTTCACGTCTCTCATCTCAAACACCCAGAGGAAGGAATCTACGGACAGCTGACCTCGAACCGGATTGGTGCGTTCCGAGACCAGGAACAGTTCGACTTCGTCGCCGTCCAAACCCAGCAGCAGATCGACGACATGGCCAAGATTGGTTTGAGCCGTAAGCGCATGCGCCTCATCCCCAGCGAACTCGCACCACAAGCAATCACCGCAGCCAACAATCCCGACCGAGACGAAGCCAAGGGCCTCGTCGTCGCTCGTCTCGTCGACCTCAAACAGATCGACCACGCGATCGAAGCCGTCGCACTCGCCAAGGCAACTCGCCCCAACATCACTCTCGATATTGCCGGCACCGGCGCCGAACAAGAACCACTGCAACACCTCATCAATGAACGCGAACTCTCCGACGATGTGCATCTCCTCGGCCACATCGACAACGTCACCACACGACTCTCCGCCGCATCGTTCTCACTTCTGACAAGCAAATTCGAAGGGCTCGGCCTCGCGATCATCGAATCCATGGCCGCCGGCTGCATCCCCATCGTCTACGACATCAAATACGGCCCCGCAGAGATCATCACCAACGGCGTCAACGGATACGTTGTCCCCGCCGGAAACATCGACGCGCTCGCCACTCAGGTCGAACAGTTCCTCTCAATGCCCGAGGACGAGAAGCTGGCCATGCGTGAGGCAGCTGTAGAACGAGCCAGAAACTTCCTGCCCGAGCGCAGCTACACCAGGTGGAAGACTGCGTTCGAAGAGCCGACGAAGATCCATGAACCTGCACCATTCGCCGATGAGAATCATCTGCGCGTGCGCGACATTGCGATCACGACAACAAAGTGCTCCACGAAGCTCGGCGTTGTCTTCGCTGACAGTGAGAATGTTCAAAACAAGAACCTGCGGCTGATCGTCACCAGTCGGTCGAAGAATAACTTCTACCAAGCGATCAGCTCTGAGGATGGTTGGCAGCGTACAGACGGGCGAACCGTCTACAACTTCACGCTCTCAAACGATCTCTTCACGCAATCGCCCGGCCAGACATTCGACGTGTTCATTCGCAAGGTTGGTGCGTCGTGGGACTCGAAGGTGCGGCTGAAACTTCCTACTGCTTTCGCAAGTGTCGCAGCCCACGACCTGAAGTGGTACAAAACTGAGTACGGGAATTTCAGTGTCAAGGTCTCAACGCAGGTCAGTGAAGATTCTGAGTAAGAACCTGCTTCTCTCCGAGGTGTGTCTCCCACGTGACGCGTAGCTCGCCCGAGCGTCGTTGGGCTGGCGGGGCGAGTTCGAACTGTATGTCTTGGTTCGGTTGAAGTTCCGGAACATTGATGTCCTTAAACACGTCACCCGTGATCGCAACGTGATAAACGACAGTGGTTCCATCATTGCGGAGCGTGCACTCGTCTTGGTTCTTCTGAGTCAGGTCCATGATTCACCCTTACAGTTCGAATGGGCCACTTATTATACCGAGGGCTATTGTGTCGTTCTAAAGATCATTTCGAGACTACGTGGCACTGTCAGAGGGCGAAACGGTGTGGTCCCAAGGGTGATAATCCTTGTGTCCCGTAGTCCTACGAGAGCGTGCCCAGGTGACAATGGTGGTGATGCCAGCCACCATCGCCGTTGCGGCAGCGAGAGCAATAGCGAGCTGGAGTTGATCGCGTGGAATAGCCATGAGCCTTATCCTTCGATGCTGGTCGGCGCCGGGATTGAATTATACCGCCGTCGCCCACGTAGAGACCATCCCTCGCTCGTCCGAGCGGCGCCCTATCGCGCCTACTTGATCCCGTAGGAGTCGCCCGATCGTTGCCGATAGTCGCGGACGAACCCGGCCACGGCAGCGTATGACCGACCGAGCATCGCAGCACGCTCCGCGATCGGCAGATCCGTGCGCGTGTACGCGACCACAGCATCTTCATATGTCCATGGCTTCCACCGGTTCGGCGCCAGAGACTGACCGTGTGTGTCAACTGCTGGCCGCACGCCCCATTCCCTGAACCACTTGCCCAGCGTCGATTCGTTGACACCCACCGAGGCAGCAATGTCGGCAATGGACTCTCCCGCCTCGCGTCGCGCCGCGACCTCGTAACGCACACGTTCCTTGGTCTCTCGCGTCGTGTACCTCCGCGTCTCGTTCGGGCCAAGGCCACGCTTGTACCTCGCATAGCAGCGCTTACACAGGCCACGTGCCACCGGGGTACGGTCACACGACACGACAGCGCACACGCTCATGCTGGACTCTGCGTTGAGGGCATGGCAACAGACTAACGCACGCAGTCACAGCAGGGCCCTGGTTGCATTTCACGGTGGTGTCGGGGCCATTCGTCGTTTGCTCGTTGGCCGACGCACCAGGCGAATTGATCGTCCCAGACGGGAACCGAACTTCATACTTTCATGCGATGTGTGAACCACAACGCGCATGCGACGCTGTGACAACACCCGCGTCAATGATAGGTACCTTCCAGTACGAGCGAAACAAATGCTACTCGACTGCCGCCGCATATAAAATTGCCGTGAATGCCACCACGCGTAAATGGAATGGGAAGTGAAAAGTATGAAGACTCTATTGGGCGTGAAGTGGCCACTGTTGACGTGTCTGCTATTGCTTATCTGGCAGCTCTTGCTCACTCCACTTGTCAGCTCGTATACAGACATATGGGTATCTACGGTCATCGACTTGGTGGTGCAACTTGCTGCCGGTGTGGCTCTCGTCATGCACTATCGCCGCCGCTCTCTGACGAAGGGCCAGCTCGCCGCCGGCCTTGTCAGTGTCGCACTTATGGCAGCTGGTACGGCTCTACTCGCAACGAGTGCCCCGGCAGGATCTGTTGGTGATGCTCTGTTGGTGATGTGCGGAACTGCAATTTGGATTGCTCTCACGCTATGGGTCATCATCCGTGCGCTAATCCAGCCGAGGGCAACACTCGAAACTTCTTAGTATCACTTCTAATCGAGGACCAAGGAGCCTGCACTTCCACTTTCGAAGGTGCCGGGACATGCTCGACTGGGTAGGAAGATGGACACAAGTAATCTACGCCGCAGTCCCTGCACCCGCAGCCGTCCTCGGCGCGTACATCAAACGCGACCCCGACCGGGAGATCGACGCCACCTCTGTCCCCGACGACTACGAACCGAAGCACTGATATAAACAACGTTTAGGCCCCCACCGCAGAACGCGGTGGGGCCTTTTCGTCGTCTCCGTGCATTCGCTAAGCGCCCAAGTCCATGTGTTTGAGTGCAATCGGGCACGTGACGTGTACTTTCAACCAACTCTTCCGAGCTGTAGCGATGGCCCGATTTACGACCTCTCTGCAGTGAATGTCAGCGTCGTCAGATTCGAACGATTCGCAGTGGAAGAAATGGAACTCATTCTCGAACGGATCGAATGTGTAGTGCAGCGAAGCCACGAGTTTTCCAGCCAAATGCAGGTCAAACTTCGAGTCGTCAGTATTGTTGAGGAGCGTATACAACTCGAATCCCTCTCGGGCAGATGCAAACGAATGGTTGAAGTCACTCTAGACCGACCACTGCTCGCCTCGCAGGATCTTCACAGCACCCGAGACTAAACGACCCTCAACAAACCAACCGCCCCGGCCTCACCTCACGGTGGGGTCGGGGCTTTTGTCATGCCCTCGGACTACGATTGCCGCATGAAGCGGAACTGGAAGTTTTGGATATGTATCGGGTCGGCTATTGCGCTGATCGCACTCGTCGTGATCGTGTTCATGGCCGACGACAGCGTGAGTGTCCGGGTTGGGGCTTGGGCGCAGTTTGTTGCCACCCTGGGCACGGTCTTTGCGGCAGCGCTCGCGTTTCGAACTGCCGACGCGAACCGCTTGCAGGCAAAGGACGCGAATCAGGCGATGGCCGTGGCGACACGTCCGCAACTCTCATTGAACGTCACCCCAAAGATCGATGGTCCGCCTTTGGGCGATAAAGAATTTGATCTGAGATTGACCATCATCAACCAATCACAGTTTGACGTGAAGGATGGGCGAGTCGAATGGGAACTGAAGAATGGCGTGAAGGGGGAACATAAGTTCGGCCCGATATTCGCCGCTGCGAACCCCGAAAGCGGATTGGTCAGTGAGCACGTGTCATATGCAGGCGACCGTAAATCGCACGAGTATGTCGGTCTGGGTTCACAGGAGAACTTCACTCCCGGAACAATGCGAGTCACCCTTTACTACACAAGCATTTTCAGCAACGGCGAGTGGATGGAAATCCACTACTGGAAGACGTCGGACATCAACAAGGACTCCGCCACTCCACATTGGAGAATGTCCCACACCTACGAGCCACCACTGTGGATTCCGGCGAGCGCATGACCGAGGACTACGGCACCGCGACCTGGCGGTACTGGCAGGAGATCCGCAACGCAGCCAGCGCCCGCGGCTCGTACCAGGATCGTCCGCCAGTGCCAATCTGAAACGCGTATCTTTGCGAGCAGTGTTAGAGCTGTAGGTCGGGGTCTGTCGAGTAGTCTGAAGCCCATACTCTTCGGCGGACGGGACCGTCGTCGCTTTCACGGATCCCGCCGTTTACATATTTTCCACCGTAGTACCCGTTGCTGTACTCGAAGTCACCGCCATCGGTGAGGTGCATAGTGAGGCCCCGAAGTGGGCCGCCCTCGAATTTGAATGGGTGCTGGACTACGTCTCGCATCACTTCTCGCTTTCCCTGTCTGGCAAAACTCAGATCCGCTAGTTACTCCGTAGTATAGGTCTAGTTTTGACAGGGACAAAGCTGTCGCAGGGCGCCTTGGCTCGATTTCTACACCTGGACGGTCATCAATGAGTGCTCAAGGCATAGACGGTCGGGCGGCGTGGGGTGGGAAGGGAAACCGAACTGCTCGTCCAGTAGGCGTACCTTGGAGCTCTAATTGCCGTCTCGAGTGCGCAATTTAAGCCAGCGGTAGATGGCCTGTCGGGACAGGCCTGCCGCCCGCGCCACCATGGCGACGTGGCCTGTCGCTATTGCCGCCTCGGTTGCGAGCTCTCGCAGTTCTTCGGTGTTGGACCGTATTCGCGTGTTGACGATTTGCAGCCGTCTCAATATGAGCCGGTTAGTCTCTTGATCATGTTCCTGCGGCGTGTAGTCACGTAGCCATTTATCGAGCGTTGGAGCGGTGACCCCGGAGTTGCTATAGACGTGAGGTTTCTTCATGCCTGCTACCACTGCTCTGCACGCCATCTCCTGACGGTCTCCGTTGTCGCGTGCGATCTCGTCCCGCAAATACTCGAGGCGTGACATGTATTCGTCGGGTGCGAGTGCTTCAGTGTCGACTGGTTCATTCTCAGTCGATGAGCGGACTTCCGCACGTGGTTGATCTTGAACTATCTCGGCTTGCTCTTCACTTCGGCGTCGAAATTCGAGGGCGCCGCCGAGACCGACGATGATATTGGGATCGTAGCCGTGCGAATCGGCTGCTGCCCGGAGTCGAAAGTACATTCGATCGTAGAACTGGGGAGTGCAGGTGAAGCGGACAGCGGGGCTGCCGTCAAAAAAGGTGTCGAGCCACTCTTCAATGTGGCGAGGAATCGATGAGAGGCGTGGGACTTCTGAGCTGCCGGGGTGCTCCGAATCCGCGGGCTCCCTCGACGATTTCATGAGAATACACTACATGCGTTTTGCGAGAGCTCGGAGGGGACAAAGCAATGTTGCTAAGTTGTTATCGGTTCAAGTGTGGTGGTCGGGAAAGTGATGCCCATTTTCCGCCCAGATTTTGCCCATACCCAACCAGGGTAGACCACAGCAAGGCCAGGTAGAAATGTCCTAGAATTCAAGGATCGCACGGTTGACCTGGGAGGAAGAATGAACCACGACTTCTTCTCCGGCTCCGGTTCCTCCTACGTCATCGGCAAGGCCGAGAACACGGAAGACGACGACTGGGACTTCTGAAACACTAGGTCAGCGGCCCATCCCGGCAGAAATGCTTGGGTGGGCCGCTTTCCTGTATCCACCCACCTGTCGCCGCAGAATTGTCGTTTAAGCACATTTTGAGCCCACTCCGATTCCGTGCCGCATCAATCCGAGCCGCCACATCATCCACATCGGTACTGAATAGGTCGGCGTATACGTCGAGAGTGACCGTCGCCTGATTGTAGCCCGACATGTTCTGCACGACCTTCACCGAAGTGCCTTCTGGCACCGCGAACGAGGCGGCGGACTGCCGGAGGTCGTCGAATCGAAACACTGCCGACAAGCTGGCCTGTCTCTTCACGCTCATGAACCACGACTCCTCGGTCTTGGGTGACTACATTGAGGGGATCAGCGTACCGTCAAGATCTGCCGCAACAACGAGTTCGCGGAACCGCTCGTGCATGAAAGCCGGATATCCGACGCTGCTCTCCTGGCTGTTCTTCGAGACCTCTGCACGAATGCGGACCCTTCACTCCTCGAGGTCGACGTCGTCCGGGCGTAGGGTGGCAATCTCGCTCCACCGCCGGCCCCTGTATGCGGCAATGTGGATGACGTAACCGTACCTCCCGGCGTGCCCGATCAGGTGATGACGGTCTGCAGCGGCCGCAACTTGCTCACCCTGTTCGTAGGTGAGGTACACGTTCTTCCTGTGCCTGATCGAAGGGAGCGTTTTGATGCCCCGGGCTGGATTCCGAGCAATGAGTTTGTCATCGAGGGCGAGCTCGAGGATCGCCTGCAACGTGAGCACGCTTCACACCCGACACGGACAGTGCTCTGAATTCGGGAAGGACGTGGACTGCGCAACGTCTATCGACCTGCAGTAGGTCGGCGTCGAGCCAGATGGCGTTGTTGCCGTTCGTGGCGGCTATTCGTGCGTCGTTGAACTTGGTGCGATGCTGACATGACGGGCGTGGTTCTAGTGCGCCACCAATAACGCGACCAAATGTTCGCGAGACATGCCTGACGCCTCAACCGAGATAACTCGGTCCAGCTGAGACCTGCTGTGCGGAGCTACTTCTGGCGATATAGAGGCAGAACTCATTCACGCCAATCAAGAAGATCCCTGACGCAAGCAGAACCGCTCCAGGTACCGTCGTCCCGGTGAACAGAAAAAGGGCCCCTGCGATTACGAGCGGATAACTCAGGCCCGTGAGCAGGACTGAACGACGAGCAGGTTCACTCACTCTTACTGATCACCAACCTGAACTGTGTACTTGATGTTCTTGTAGGTCACCACTCCTGTGACTTGCTGCTTCACGTGGACGATCGCTCCTTTGAATGAGATCCCGCTATCGACATTATTGTTGCAGGCCTTCTTGCCTGGCTTCTTCTTCGAGTGCTTCACTGTCACAGTCTTCTTGGTAGCACCGCCGCTGATCGAACTGCCGCTACCAATCGTGCCGGAAATCTTCGCACCAGTCGCCGTGAACTTGTCCGTCAGACTGACAAAACTGGCCTTTGCCGGCAACGAAAGGCAGAGCTGCGACTCTCCGTCGAACTGCACCTTCGTAGGCAACTTCGACTCGAGGTGAATTGCAGTGCTCTCCGTTCGCCACGGCACAGTTCAAGTCGAACCTGAGCGAGCGAAGACCTGCCAACGCGAGCGTGCTTGGCGGACGCAACCTCGCCAAACGTTGGCACCGCAATTGAACCTCATCAACCGCGTCTCAGGGTTGGGAGAGGTCCCGTGGGTGAGGACAAGCTCCGAGCATGAGTGAGAAGAGTATGAAGACGTATCTGACCATCGCACAGGTTGCGGAGGTGACGCAGACCTCGACAACCACTGTCCGCCGGTGGATCGCGCAAGGTGAACTCAGAGCCTACCGATTCGGAGCGCAATATTCGGATCGATCCTGCCGACCTCGACAAGATGCGCAAGCAGGTCAACCCCGCTGGGAATGACTACTTGGCTTACAAAGCTGGCGTGAAGGAACCAGGTGGCGACGATGAGCACTGAACTCGGCACAGCAACGCTGGCCATGACGACATGGTGGGACGAGACGACATGGCTCCCATTCGTGGAGGCCGACAATTGCAACATCACCGGGCCGGGCCACCAGGACAAGGATGTGTTCGCGCAGGCCGTCACTGCATGGGAGCGCACGTGCGATGCGTCGAAACTTGTTTGGCCGGAATGGTCGGCGTGGAAAGCCGACGATATTGCTCACCCGTGGGTGGTCAGCCGAGACAACTGGGAGACCTGGCATGTCGCCCCGTCGGGTGCACCAGGAGCTGTCCCAGCGATCTGTAATCGGGGCAACGATGAGTATCGAACTCTAACCGCCGAGTTATGCCGCCTCGGACAGTCGCGACCATCCGAGGCAGATACTCCGCACTCCACGTCCGCTCACCGTTTCAGGTTTTCCTAAAGGGACGAAACGGAAGCCCCAGAAGGGAACCGTTCAGGAAGTGAGGAGTGTCATCACCATACGCGCCCAACACGTAAACAGCGAGGGCAGAAGCCAAGTTGGCGACGGAGAAGCAGCGAACTGGCCCAACATGAGCACAGATTATTGTGGGCCAGTAACCGGGTGCTCGATCGGGAACTGACGCGAATGGTCATTGTTGGACCTAGCTCGAGGCGTCTCCCACGACACCGTTGCAATCGAATACGACGGGTCGGGAGGACTCAGAGTGATGATCTGCCAAGGAACCACTGTCCCGAGGCCCTGCCAATCTCGTTCGTCCTCAGGCATGCCATCGGAAGACCACACAACGACCGCTGTTTCAGCAGGGTCATACCCAACGTGTTCCATGCGCAGTGTCCCGGGTTCGCTAATCAACTTCCGGAAATTCACTGCCCGCCACTCATCGAGCCGGCGTTCTCTCTTGCGGCACTGAACCTCAGCGATTGTGCTCACGATCGTGGCGAACAGTGCGAGGAGCGCGATGAAGGTGGTGGCTGGCAATGAAATCTGAGGTGTCCATAAGCTCATCCAAGAAAGAAATCGATAGCACTTAGGAGAACGCGTGTTGGTGATACTCCGTTGGTGATGTGCGGAACTGCAATTTGGGTTGTGCTCACGCTTTGGGTCATCATCCGTGCGCTAGTCCAGCCGAGGGCAATACTCGAAGCATCGCAGTATCACTTCTAATCGAGGATCAAGGAGCCTGCACTTCCATTTTCGGAGGTGCAGGCTCTGTCGTTGAGGCGAAAATGCGATATGGCCCTGTGAGTGGTCTCATGAGGCTGTCTCACGAGCAGGTGATGTTTGACTTAGCACAAAGGCCGCTCACTTGGGCCTTACCGTACCGTAGGGCCAACGTGAGACAGAGGCCGGACGAGCTATTGAACTCGGAGCAGCGTACAAGTGGGGTGTCTTGAACGAAGTTCCCATATCAGGTGGAAAAGCTCGTCGCCCGGAGGGAAACTCGCGCTGCGAAACCGAGTACTGTCGGCGAACGCGGTGTAGATTGCCGGTATCGACAAGGACCCAGCCTTACTCTCGCAGCGGGGGTCTGGGTAGTTGGGCGTTGCTTAGTGAAGTGCCTGCGTGAGCACTTGCTTTTCCCCTAGGTGCGTCTCCCATGTGACTCGCAACTCGCCCGAACGCCGTTGGGCAGCCGGGGCCAATTCAAACTGGATGTCTTGATTCGGTTGAAGTTCCGGAACGTTGATGTCCTTGAACACCTCACCCGTCACCGCGACGTGATAGACGGCCGTGGTTTCATCGTTGCGTAGTGTGCACTCGCCTTTGCTGTTCTGAGTCAGGTCCATGATTCACCTTTACAGTTCGAATGGGCCCTTATTATACCGAGGGAATTTGTGCCGCTCGCAAGACTATTTCGAGACTACGCGGCGCTGTCAGATTGCGAGACGGTGTGGTCCCAAGGGTGATATTTCTGGTCGCCCTCTGTCCTGCGAGATCGTGCCAAGGTGACAATAGAGGTGATTCCTGCTGCTACCGTCGCAGCGGTTGCAAGGGCAATGGTCAGTCTGATGAGATCACGTGGAATAGCCATGAGACTTAGCCTTCAATGCTGGTCGGTGTCGGGATCGGATTATATCGCCGATGTCCATGTGCAGACCATCACTTGCTCGTCCGAGTGGTGCCCTTTCGCGCCTACTTGATTCCGTAGGAGTCGTTCGATCGTTGCCGGTTGTCGCGGACGTACCCGGCCACGGCAGTGTATGAGCGGCCGAGCATTGCAGCACGTTCCGCGACCGGCAGGTCCGTGCGGGTGTATGCGACCACAGCATCTTCACATGTCCATGGCTTCCACCGGCTCGTCGCCAACGAGCGGCCGCGTGTACCAACAGCCGGTCGCATACCCCATTCTCTGAACCACTTAACCAACGTCGACTCCCACAGGGGCAGCAATGTCGGCGATGGACTCACCCGCCTCACGATGCGCAGTCACCGCGTAGCGCACACGATCCTTGGTCTCTCGCATCGTGTACTGCCGTGTCTCGCTCCCGCCAAGGCCGGGTTTATACCTCGCATAGCAGCGCATCCATAGGCCACGCGCAACCGCATCCCGGTCGCACCACACTGCTGCACAAGTACTCATGCTGGGCTCGTCGGTGAGTGCATGGCAACAGAATATCGGACACAACATGGCCCCACCGCGGTTACGGCGGGGCCTATGTTGTTCCGGCGCAGGCTCGGTTGGGCCTGGCTACCCTAATTGCGGATTATTTCTCGCCTAAAACTCGTTTGACGAAGTTCGTGGCACGCTCGTTGAGTTTGCTGATGCGCATCGATACGTGAGTCTCGAAGTCATTGTGACCTTCGACTGCGCGAGGAGGGTTCCTGACTATCTCGGAACATTCGAAATTGCCGTGAATAAGCGTCCCGAGCGTATTACCGTTCCGCCCCGATGACCCAGCCTTCTTCGCGGTGAACATCCGGACGCCGATGGTCTCGTGCAGGTCCTCGCACCAACTGCACATCGCTTGGGACTTCGCTATGGGTACTACCCTTAGCATCAGTCCACGTGGCACGTCGTCTACGGGGACGATGATGTACGCGCGTTGTGGAATTTTCGTATCGGCCCAACCAAAGTATTCGAGTTTCGCCCACCCGACCTCAGCGAGATTAGCTGGCGGCGTGATTTTCTCGGCTTCGCGGCGAGAGGTGTTGATGAAGGACTTCTTTATCTGAGTGGCATTGAGCTGCTGCATGACTGGCTTTCTCTGATTTCAGTTGTTGCCTGCAAGCGAATAGTCGCGGAACCGGTTCAGTTGGGCTTCGGCGGAATCTTGCGCGAACCTCTTTGCGCGCGCTGACGCGCTTCAATCGCATCAAGAAGGACCGCTGAATGGTCGAGGCCAACTGAGAATGGCTAACGTGGCAATCGCTGACGGTGACGAGGAATGGATAGACGCTAGGTCGACCATGCTCAGGCATGAGTCACCTATCACCCGTCTCGCTGTGAAAGCGTAGTACGGGTGATTCTAGAGCAGCAGGACTAGAAGCAGGCCACGAAGGCCACCATTCCCTTCTTCTGGCGATCCCAGAAGGCTCGGCGAACGTTTTCGACTTCGACTGTATCCGCGTTGACGACGCCGGTTCAACTCAGACCTGTCGCGCAAGACTGGTGTCGTGCCCTTCCATAGTGGGCAGGTCGCGTGCCACCGTGCCTGGTCCTGCACTCGGCCGGGTGAGATACTCAGGCTGGACTGAACATTGAGGGCATGGCTAGAGGGCAGCGGATACATCATAGAACTTATGACCGAATCCGAGGACTACGGCACAGCGACCTGGCGCTACTGGCAGAAGATCCGCGACGTTGTCCACGCCCCACGCCCGTGCGTCATTCCAAGACCGCCCACCCATGCGGGGGCGTGCCCGCATCGAGTGGGAGCGTGACGGGGTGGAGGGAATCGACGGGGTGGCGACTCGGCAAGGGTTCGATGGTGCGATCTTCGTTGAGTTCAAGGACCGGCGCTGCTCCACGCTGAGCGCGCTGCTCCACGCTGGGCGCGTGGCTGCACGCAGACGACGTGTGGTGGGAGGAGCGGCACGTTTGCTGTCCAGTGCTCAAACAGCGCGCTGTGTGTGGCTAGCCGTTGGTCGATTTGCGGATCCTGAGCCAGCGGTAGATGGCCTGTCGTGATATTCCTGCCGCTCGTGCGACCTTGGATACGTCTTTTATTGCTAGCGCAGCTTCGGACGCGAGTTCCCGCAGCAGAGCCTTACTCGACCGTATGTGTGTGTTCGCAACCTGGAGCCGTCTCAATATCAGGTGTCGGTCTGGCTCGTGATCGTTGCCGTCTGAGGTGTCGTCGCGAAGCCATCGGTTCAGAGTCGGAGGGGTAACGCCAGCATTGATGTAGACGCGAGATTTTTTGATTCCTGCTGCCACTGCCCGGCGCGCAAGTTCTCGACGGTGGGCACTTTCGTGTGAGATATTGTCGCGCAGCAGTTCGAGCCGTGTCATGAGCTCGTCGGGAGAAGCGCATTCTATTATTTGCGGCTCATTCCGGTTGGGTGAATTCCGGTTGGGTGAACTGGAGGCTTCGTGTACCGATTCATCCTGGGCAGGGACGGTCTGCGCTTCTCGTCCTGATGCTCGAAGTCGAAATTCGAGAGTACCGCCGCGACCGACGATGAGGTCAGGATCGTAGCCGTGCTCGGATGCTGCTTCTCGGAGTCGAAAGTACATGTGCTCGTAGAACTGTGGAGTGCAGGTGAAGCGGACAGTGGGGCTGCCGTCAAAGAAGGCGTCGAGCCACTCTTCAATGTGGCGAGGAATCGATGAGAGGCGTGAGACTTGTGAGCTGTCGGGGCGCTCCGAATCCGCGGGCGGCCTCGACGATTTCATGAGAATACACTACATGCGTTTTGCGAACATTCTGAGGGACTAAAGCACTGTTGTGAAGTTGTTATCGGTCCATGTGTGGTGGCCCCGGAGACATGAGCACAAAACGAGCACACGTGACCTCAGAACACCCACAATCAGCCCCCTTCAGGCCCCGGCCAACATCTCCAGGTATTCAGCGAACGGGGCTCTCACCAGCGCGGTCGATAGAACCACGACTTCTTCTCCGGATCTGGATCCTCCTACGTCGTCGGCAAGGCCGAGAACACGGAAGACGGCGACTGGGACTTCTGAGTGTCCACCTCTTCGCAGGCCCGTACCGCCTTAGTTGGCGAACCGGCCCGGCAACTCCCAGATCCAGGAGTGTGCAGTCCACGGACAACAGGATAGGGTGTGATATATCAATTCCATCTCAAGATCAGAGGCGATCTTCATGACACGTGTGCGTGGGCGAAAAGTCGAATTCGACGATATCGACGAATCCGATCTGGTGGTGACCGAACCCAAGACTGCGGCGGCGGGTCTGAAGGCCGTCGAGGTCTCGTTCGAACGGGGTCTCAAGCAGGGTGGAGCCAGCCGGACCGTGCGGTCGATGCTCCGAGTCAACCAGCCCGACGGCGTCGACTGCCCCGGCTGCGCCTGGCCGGAATCGATCACTGGTGATCGGAAGAAGATCGAATTCTGCGAAAACGGCGCGAAGGCACTTGCCGAGGAGAACACGACACGTGTGGCGACGCCCGGATGGTGGGCACAGCACCCGATCTCCGTTCTCGAGAAGAAGACCGAGTATTGGCTGGGGCAGTCGGGTCGAATCACCCACCCGATGATCATCAGGGAGGGGGAGACACACTACTCGCCCCTCGAATGGTCCGAAGCCTTCGAGATCATCGGTGAACACATTCGGGCCACCGAGCCTGACCGGTCCGTCTTCTACACCTCGGGTCGCACACCCAATGAGACGGCGTTCCTCTACCAGCTCCTGGCCAGGAGCATCGGGACGAACAACCTTCCCGACTGCTCGAATATGTGCCACGAGTCCTCCGGCTCGGCGCTGAGTCCCACAATCGGGATCGGCAAGGGCACCGTGTCCCTCGAAGATCTCAACAAGGCTGAGCTCATCTTCGTCGTGGGACAGAACCCTGGAACGAATCACCCCCGCATGCTCGGATCCCTGGCTGAATGCCGACGCAACGGCGGCAAAGTCGTCGCGGTGAACCCGCTGCCGGAGGCCGGGCTCCTGAACTTCAAAGATCCGCAGACCCCGAAAGGACTGCTGGCAGACGGGGAGCGAACCAGTGATGAGTTCCTCCAGATCCGGGTCGGCGGAGACCAGGCCCTGTTCCAGGCCCTGGGGCATCTGCTGCTCAAGATGGAGGCTGAGGCTCCAGGCACTGTCGTCGATCGTGATTTCGTCGACTCATCAACTGAGGGCTTCGCTTCCTACGCGCAGGCACGAGAGGAACTCGATTGGGACGAGACCGAACTCGCCACTGGACTCAAGCGCGCGGAGATTGAACATGTCGCCGGAATGCTGGCGACCTCGAAGGCCACGATCTTCTGCTGGGCATTGGGCATCACACAGCAGCCGCACTCCGTTGACACGATCAAGGAGATCGTGAATCTGCTGCTCCTGCAGGGAAACTTCGGCAAGCCGGGAGCAGGAGCGTGCCCGGTACGGGGACACTCCAATGTTCAAGGTGACCGTACGTTCGGGGTCTGGGAGAAGCCGAAAGAGGAGTTCCTGCACCTGTTGGACACCGAGTTCGGGATCGATGCGCCCCGTGAACATGGCTACGACTCCACCGAGGCGATGCGGGCCATGGCACGCGGCGATGTCGATGTCTTTATGGCGCTGGGTGGAAACCTGGCGATGGCGAATTCAGACACAGCATTGATGGAGTCCGGTCTCAAGCAGACCGGACTCACGGTACACATCTCGACGAAACCCAACCGCTCACATGTCGTCCACGGCAAGACTTCGATCATCCTGCCCACACTGGGACGCACTGACCGCGATGATAAGCACCCCGGGGGAGCTCAGTTCCTGTCTGTCGAGAACTCCATGTCCGTGGTCAGCAAGACACAGGGACGTTTAGAGCCGGTCTCCGACCACCTGCTGGCGGAGCCTGTCCTCCTTGCCAGAATCGCCGAGGCGGTCTTCGGTCCCGACCATGTGGTGGACTGGAAGGCGATGGCGCAGGACTACGATGTCATCCGCGACCATGCCTCCAGAGTCATCCCCGGAACCGAGAATTTCAACACTCGTGTCCGCGACAAATACGGCTTCGTCCTGCCCAATCCTCCACGGGACGAGCGCTCGTTCGCGACAGAAGAAGGTCGGGCACAGTTCACCACGCGCCAGCTCGAATACCTGATTCCGCCTGAAGGCCACCTCATTCTGCAGACTATGCGCTCGCACGATCAATACAACACCACGTTCTACGGGCTCGACGATCGGTACCGGGGCATCTCCGGCGGCCGGCGCGTAATACTCATCAACCCCGCTGATCTCGCACCTGCGGGCGTTGAGGACAGACAGCTCGTCGATGTCGTCTCCGTCTTCAACGGTGAGGAGCGTCGGGCCGAGAAATTCCGAATGGTCTCTTACCCGACTGCTCGGGGCTGCGTGGCAGCGTACTTTCCCGAAGCCAATGCACTCGTCCATCGTGACCTGGTGGCACGAGAGTCGAACACACCAGGCTTCAAGGCGGTCATGGTCCGCTTCGAGCCACGTGCTGACGACAGAGACGAGGTGGTCGAGGCCACCATGGCCGAGGCCAGCACGGTGCAGAACAGTGCCGAGGCGCCCGCAGCCTCCAGCGTCAGCTAGATTCGCGCGCCGATCGTGCCGAGGCGACGTCATCGACGATGGCGGCGATATGCTGCATGCTTGCGATCAGCGAACCGTAGAGAGCCCAGGAACGCTCGGGGAGGCCGTCATCGTTGGCCATTTTCACCGACAACTGTTCGAGCCGCTTGAAGACCGGTTCGACCTCCGCATCGGGGTCGGCAATCGCCCGTCCTGCGTCCCGGACGATGGAGGTCCACTGTTCGCGGAAGTGAGTGTCCCATTCACCCCTTGCATATGAGCCCTCACGTAGGGTCCGGGTCAGGTGACGCAGATGCGAGATGCCTTCTTCCACCCGCTGCAGGATGTTCTCGTAGTTAGTCTCCTCTGCCGATGACACCGAATCGTGGGCTTCACCGGATGGGTTGCGTCTCCGGCGAACACGATAACGCGGGTTTGCCCTCTGGCTCTCACGAGCGAATCTGACCGACTGCCATGCCGAGCTCAACTCGTGGCTCATCGATTCGGTCTCCTCGAACCAATCATCGGCATCGGCTGTGTCCCAGCCGTCATCCAGTTCATCTGCCATGTCGACCAACATGTCGCCCATGCGACGGTTGATGCTGTCGACATAGCGAGCTGCCTGTTGATCGCGCAGAGGCGGAATCACCAGGAGGTTGACGACGATGCCGACGGCGACGCCGACGCAGAGCTCCAAGATCCGCTCCCCGAGAAAGGGCTGCTGACTGTCGAAGCCGCTGCCGAGGACGAAGATTCCGGTTGTTGCAATCGCAATACCTTCATCGCGGATCCACGGCAGCCGCGCAGCAGTGAGGCCGACCAGGAGCGCGAGAGCAAAAGTCCAGATGCTCACCCCCAGGTAGTTGCCGATGACGAAGGACAAGGCAACACCGAGGGTTGAGGCGATCGTCGACTGCGCTCCGCGAGACAGCGAGCGGTGGACGGTGGCATGGACTGTCAGCAGCGCCGCCCACGGAGCCAGGAACGGCATCTGGGAGTTCAGGACGCTATCAGACAGCCACCAGGCGCCGGTGGCCGCGATCACCGTCTTGACGACCTGAAGAATGTCGGTGACGACTTCGGGACGTCTGGCCAGAAACGATAGCTGGTGTCGTGAGTTCTGCTGCAATGGTCGTCCTTTCGGACAGAATGCATGGAGTTATCACCCTACAAGGCATATATGGTAGCTGACCGGCGTGGGCGAGGGGCAATGGGCGGAGAATGAAAATGCCCGACATTCCTGCAGGTGAAACCTGCGAAATGTCGGGCAGAGCTCAGACTGTCGTGGTTCTCGCTCTGCTTAAAACCCAGCAGTGCGAAGGAAAACCCGACAGACGGCGGCGATCAGGCCGCCAGCGGCGTGATCTCACGCAGCGATGAACCGGTGAACAGCACGACGCGGCCGGTGATGTCACTGATCGTGACTTTGCCGTTGCGGGTGCTGATCTTCGGATCAATCAGTCCTGCATGCTCAATGGCACGCTGGACCCACTGTGGGAACTGAGTCATCGTTCCCTCCTTTCTTAGCTACTTCGTCGAACGGCATGCATCAACGCATGTCGTTCTCATTGTTTTCGTGGTGGCGACGGGGCGGTCGCCGAGGTGCTGGCCGAGTATCGGAGCGAATCGGATGCTGGCCCGCTGAAATGTCACCGTGGTGTGGGTTGATCCTTCACGGTGGGGGATCTGCGATTCGAAGTGAGACAGTGTCCGTGGCGAATCATTTGCAATGTCGAACCTGGATCTGAATTCTCACTCATGAGCGACGTGTCATCGTGCTCAGCGGATCAGATGGTTCAATGAAGCCGGACGACTCCGAACGCAAGACATCAGCTTAACCGCATCGGAAACGAGAAGTCAAAACAGTGGTTGATCAGCGGAAGGTCTTGCCGCGACGCAGACTCAGCAAGATGATGAGCGCGGTGATCAGAAGCGCAGCCGCAACGACCAGCATTCCGACGGGAAGCAGAGTTTCATTCGAGACGCCGAGGATCTTCGCCGAGGCCTTGGACTCAGTCGCCTCGCCACCATCGCCTGAGTCCATCTCGGTGCCGACCGAAGCGGCGTCGGCGCCGCTGGCATCACTGCCGCTCTCCGAAGCAGTCGCATCGGCACTGGGCGTCATCGACTGGCCGACAGGGACGGTCTGAAGAGACTTCGGGTCCTTCTGGGCGAAGTCCCATTCGAGCAGGTCGACCGCGGCTTGGCGGGAGTTGTTGTCGATGCCTAGCATCGTCGAAACCACACGATGCCCGTCGCGTTCGGCAACGGCGATATAGGCACCCTTGGCCTGGCGAGTGAATCCGTTCTTCAGGCCCAACCCACCGTCGATCTGGCCGACGATCTTCGTATGGTTCTGAATTTCGTAGCCCTTGAACTTCTCCTTAGTATCCGGGTTCTTGCCACCCGGGAATTTGTACGTCTCGGTGCTGATGACGTCCATCAGGTAATCGTTCTCGCACACCGCCCACGCCAGCTTCATCATGTCTGAGGCCGTCATGTGCTGTTTCGTGTCGTCGAGGCCTGAGGTGTTGGCTGCGTGAGTGTTCGTCATCCCCAGCTCTTCGGCCTTCTTGTTCATGAGTGCCACGGCCTTCTCCTGGCCGCCGGCGGCCCGACCGAGGGCGTTGGCGGCATCATTGGCACTCGACATCAGCATCGCGTGGAAGAGCAGGTCGACGGTGTATTCGTTCTTCTGCATGAGACCGACCTTCGTGCCGTCGATCTCCATGTCCTCGAACTCTGCCTCGACCTTCTGTTTGGGATCGTCGAGCACGTCGACAAGAGCTAGCGCGGTCAGCAGCTTGATCGTCGAGGCGGGTGCGTGCTTCTTGTCGATATCGTGCGCCGCCTGAACTTCACCCGTGTCGAGGTCACCCACCAGCCACGACGTGCCCACCGGCTGCGGCGGCTTCGCTTCATCGCCGAGGTCCGCCGGTGTTTCGTAGACCTTCTCCTGCTTCTCACCCGGTTGGCCCACACCGTGCGAGGTGCCGGGGGAGAGGACCAGCTGCGCCCCGATCAGCAGCAATGCGAGCATGGCGCTGATGATGAGGCGCACTCCCACGCCGAACGAATGCGAGGCAGTTGTCGTCAGCGACGCAGAGGAAGAGCGGGTAGAAAGCATGCGTACAAGTCTACGACGGTGAAGGAGCAGTCGTCCTCAGGGACTCTCGTGCGATTGAGCACAGCATTTCGACAGTCGAAGTCAGACTGAGCTGGTTCAAACCTGTCTAATCTGACTCAGGCTGGCCAAGTCACCCAGGCGCCCACACGCACACACCCCTGGGCGCCCACACCCAGGGCGCACACACCCTGGGCGCCCACACCCAGGGCGCCCACACCCAGGGCGCCCACACCACTCAACCCCCGCGGGGACGCGAAAGGCGGCCGTGCACGAAAAGTGCACGACCGCCTCGGCGATTCAGAAGTTCAGATCAGAATGCGCGCTGCAGGACTGCCTGCTTCACCTCGGCGATGGCCTTGGTGATTTCGATGCCACGAGGGCAGGCCTCGGTGCAGTTGAAGGTGGTGCGGCAACGCCACACACCTTCCTTGTCGTTGAGGATCTCCAGGCGCATGTCTCCGCCTTCGTCACGCGAATCGAAGATGAAGCGGTGCGCGTTGACGATGGCTGCCGGCCCGAAGTACTGGCCATCGGTCCAGAACACGGGGCACGACGAGGTGCACGCGGCGCAGAGAATGCACTTCGTGGTGTCGTCGAATGCCTCACGCTGCTCGGCCGACTGCAGACGCTCACGCGTCGGCTCGTGACCGGACGTGATGAGGAACGGCATGACCTCACGGTACGACTGGAAGAAGGGCTCCATGTCGACGATGAGATCCTTTTCCAGAGGCAGACCCTTGATCGCCTCGACGGTGATCGTCTTGGACGTGTCCAGATCCTTCAACAGGGTCTTGCAGGCCAAACGGTTGCGGCCGTTGATGCGCATGGCATCGGAGCCGCACACGCCGTGGGCACAGGAACGGCGGAAGGACAGCGAACCGTCCTCCTCCCACTTGATCTTGTGCAGGGCGTCCAGGACACGGTCGGTGCCGTACATGGTGACCTTGTACTCCTCCCAGTGCGCCTCTTCGTCCTGTTCGGGATCGAAGCGTGCGATCTGGAAGGTGCAGTCGAACGACGGGATCGAACCGCTGTCGCCGGCCACATGGTCGGGCAGGTCGATCTTCGAGGCCGGCTCCGGGGTTTCGGTTGAGGTATCGGTGCTCATCAGTACTTACGCTCCATCGGCTGGTAACGGGTGACGATGACGGGCTTCGTCTCCAGACGCATGCCCTTGATGCCGTCGGTCTCGGAATCAGGATCGAGGTACGTCATCGTGTGGTGCATGAATCCCTCGTCGTCACGATCCGGAAAGTCTTCTCGGAAGTGCCCACCGCGTGATTCCTTACGGTGGATGGCGGCGACGGAGATGACCTCGGCGAGTTCGAGCAGGAAGTTCAGCTCGACGGCCTCGAGGAGGTCGAGGTTGAAGCGCTTGCCGCGGTCCTGAATGCCGACGTTGTTGTAACGTTCACGCAGTTTCGCGATCTCGTCGAGCGCTTCGCGCAGAGTCTCGTCAGTGCGGAATACCTGGACGTTGGCGTCCATGAGCTCCTGCAGATCCTTGCGGATGGCGCCGATGCGCTCGGTGCCGTCGGAGGTCCGCATCTTCTCGAGGAGTGCGACCGTATCGCCCTCGGCACCTTCCGGCAGCTCAACGAAGTCAGCGGTCTTCGCATATTCCGCGGCGGCGATGCCGGCGCGCTTGCCGAAGACGTTGATGTCGAGCAGCGAGTTCGTACCCAGGCGGTTCGAACCGTGGACGGACACACAGGCAACCTCACCGGCGGCGTAGAGGCCGGGGATGACGTTGTCGTTGTCAGCGAGCACCTCGGCGCCGACATTGGTCGGAATGCCGCCCATGGCGTAGTGCGCGGTCGGGAAGACCGGCACAGGCTCCGTGTAGGGCTCCACGCCGAGGTAGGTGCGGGCGAACTCGGTGATGTCGGGCAGCTTCGCATCGATGTGCGCGGGCTCGAGGTGGGTGAGGTCGAGCAGGACGTAGTCCTTGTTCGGACCGCAGCCGCGGCCTTCGCGCACCTCATTGGCCATGGAACGGGCCACGATGTCACGAGGAGCGAGGTCCTTGATCGTCGGGGCGTAGCGTTCCATGAAGCGCTCACCATCGGAGTTGCGCAGGATCGCGCCCTCGCCGCGGGCCGCCTCGGAGAGCAGGATGCCCAGACCGGCCAGGCCGGTCGGGTGGAACTGGAAGAATTCCATGTCCTCGAGCGGGATGCCCCGGTTGTAGGCCACAGCCATGCCGTCCCCGGTCAGGGTGTGTGCGTTCGAGGTGGTCTTGAATACCTTGCCCACGCCGCCGGTTGCGAAGACGACCGACTTTGCCTGGAACAGGTGGATCTCGCCGGTGGCCAGTTCGTAGGCGACGACGCCCGCCGGACGGCGGACTCCGTCGACCTCGGTCATGGCCAGGTCGAGGACGTAGAACTCGTTGTAGAACTCGACACCGTGCTTGACGCAGTTCTGGTACAGAGTCTGGAGGATCATGTGACCGGTGCGGTCGGCCGCGTAGCAGGAGCGACGGACCGGGGACTTGCCGTGGTCACGGGTGTGACCACCGAAGCGACGCTGATCGATCTTGCCTTCGGGTGTCCTGTTGAAGGGCAGCCCCATCTTCTCGAGATCGAGGACCGCGTCGATGGCTTCCTTGGCCATGACCTCGGCGGCATCCTGGTCGACCAGGTAGTCACCGCCCTTGACGGTGTCGAAGGTGTGCCACTCCCAGTTGTCCTCTTCCACATTCGCCAGTGCGGCGCACATGCCGCCCTGGGCCGCACCGGTGTGCGAACGCGTGGGGTAGAGCTTGGTCAGGACTGCGGTCCGGGCACGCTGGCCCGATTCGATCGCTGCACGCATCCCGGCGCCACCGGCACCGACGATGATGACGTCGTATTGATGTACCTGCATGTTTCTCCTTCTATGCGGCCGAGCAGAACGACGCCAGCAATGCGGGGTCGGCTCCGGCCGGGCAGGGATCGAATGTGAAGATGACGAGCGTGCCGAGCACGATGACGATGATCGAAGCGATGTAGAGGATCATCTGCAGGGCCATGCGGGTGCCGGGCTTCTCGGCATAGTCCATGATGATGGTGCGCAGGCCGTTGGTGCCGTGCAGCATTGCCAGCCACAGCATCAGCAGATCCCAGATCTGCCAGAACGGGCTGGCCCATTTGCCGGCCACGAACCCGAAGTCGATGGCCTGGACGCCTTCTCCGGCCCACAGGTTCACGAAGAGGTGGCCGAAGATGAGGATGACGAGGACGACGCCGGAGATGCGCATGAACAGCCATGCGAACATCTCGAACTTCGAACGTGTTGATTTGTGGCGCGAGTAGCCGGTGCGCGGAGCCGGGATCGATGTTGTGCTCATGTCATCCTCCGAACGTGTGCATCAGCTGGCGGGGGATGAAGGCGATCATAATGATGAGCCATACGATGATGACTCCCCAGAACAGCTTCTTCTGATTCTTCGGTCCGCTCTTCGAGAAGTCGACGAGAATGACGCGAAGGCCGTTGAACGCATGGAATGCGATTGCGGCAACGAGTGCGATCTCGCCGATGGCCATGAACGGGGTCTTGTAGGTTCCGATCACGGCATTGTAGGCCTCGGGTGAGACGCGAACGAGTGCAGTATCGAGCACGTGGACCAACAGAAAGAAGAAGATTCCGACGCCTGTGACGCGATGCGCGACCCAGGACCACATTCCTTCATTTCCTCGGTACAGAGTGCCCGTAGACGCTTTGGCCACGGAGCATCCTCCATCTTGGATTAATCGACTGTGTACATCAAGAAACTACGCCGAACGCCGCCTGGTTGCCAGTCGAGCTTCGCCTGAGCGTGGTGGATCACATTAAGTTCCTGGCAGTTCCCTCACAGCGGTCATTCTCGGATACGACGAAATTCAATTACATCACAATCTTGTGTGCTAACTTTTCTGGCCGCCGGGCTGACCTGGTGAGTCGGGATCCTTTCCGGATTGGAGCCAGTCTGGTTACGGTTCTCCTCACCCCGACACGGCGGAGAACATCGGTCAGAGAGTGCCCGAACTTTGAGACACTGATGGTGTGAACACACACTTCCACGCCATCATCCCCGCCGGCGGATCCGGAACCCGGCTCTGGCCGCTCTCCCGCAAGGCATCGCCGAAGTTCCTCCATGACGTGTTGGGTACGGGCCGGAGCCTGATCCAGTCGACCTGGGATCGTGTCGCACCCCTCGTCGGACCCGAGAAGGTGTGGGTCGTGACGGGGGAGAGCCACCGTGATCAGGTCGCTGAGCAGCTTCCCGAGATCGCGGTGCACAAGATCCTCGCCGAGCCCTCGCCGAAGGATTCGGCAGCCGCGATCGGTCTGGCGACCATGCTCATCGCACAGGAAGACCCGGACGCGATCGTCGGCTCGTTCTCAGCAGACCATTCGATCACCAACGTCGACGAGTTCCGGCTGGTCATCGACCAGGCCTGCGCTGCCGCTGAGACCGGTGACATCGTCACCGTCGGCATCATGCCCCGCAACCCCGCCACCGCCTATGGCTACATCGAGACCGGTGACCTGCTGGGCCTCGACGGCGCACCGACTGCGCGGCGAGCCATGGCCTTCGCTGAGAAGCCGGCTGCGAGCACGGCCCGCGCCTACGTCAATTCCGGCCGCTACCGCTGGAACGCCGGCATGTTCATCGCCAAGGCCTCCGCCCTCCTCGAGGTCCTCGAAACCGAGGATCCGACCCTGTATGCAGGTCTGTCTCGGATTGCGCAAGCGTGGGGTTCCGACGCTCAGGCCGAGGTGCTTGCCGAAGTGTGGCCCGATTTGGAGAAGCGCGCCATCGATTACGTCGTCGCCGAGCCCGCTGCCGCGGCCGGCCGTGTCATCGTCATCCCCGGCGACTTCGGCTGGGACGACGTCGGCGACTTCGACTCCGTGGCACGATTGCGCCAGCCGGTGCCAGGTGAGCCAGCGGGGGTCATCTCGATCGGTCAGAACTGCGACCTCCTCGAGATCGACGCCTCAGGTGTCGTCTTCTCGGAGTCCAAGAAGCCGCGCACGGTTGCGATCGTCGGCCTCGACGATCTCGTCGTCGTCGACACCGAGGACGTCCTGCTCATCACCTCCCGGTCCCATGCCCAGGATGTGAAGAAGGCAGTCTCGGCCGCCGGTGAGCGCGGCCTCGACGACCTGCTGTAGGCAAGTGATGTATCCGGTCTCCGAGGCTGGTGTCGCAGGCGGAGTATGTCGAATTTGGTCGCAGTGCGCCCAAATGTGACGCCGAGTGCTTAGCATTGCAGTCAATGTCTCAGATATCCCAAACGCGCCCAGGCGGCGTCGCGCTCCCAGAAGGACCAGACGTGATCAGCTCGACAATTGCTGAGATCGGTGCAGAGCTCATCGATTTCCGCCGCGACATCCATGCGCACCCGGAACTGTCCTTCCAGGAGTTCGACACCACGGACAAGATCATCCGACGTCTTGAAGCGGCCGGTCTGTCACCTCGGCGGCTCGAGGGCACAGGCGTCGTCTGCGAAGTCGGCGAGGGTCCGATCGCCCTGGGGCTTCGAGCCGACATCGACGCGCTGCCCATCGATGACCTCATCGACGAGGACTTCGCCTCAACGGTGCCCGGTGTGGCACACGCCTGCGGCCACGACGTGCACCTGACCGGACTCGTCGGCGCCGGCATCGCTCTGCAGAGACTTCACGAATCCACACCCGGCGGGCTCGGCGGACGCGTCCGCCTCATCTTCCAACCCGGCGAGGAAGTCACCCCTGGCGGGGCGCTGCGCATCATCTCCCAGGGTGTCCTCGACGATGTGCCCGAGGTCTATGCCGTCCACTGCGACCCCAATGTCGACGTCGGTCGGATAGGCTCCCGCATCGGCGCCATCACCGCGGCCGGCGACACCGTCATCATCCGTCTCTCAGGCCACGGCGGGCACACCTCACGGCCCCACCTGACCGAAGACCTCGTCTACGCGCTGGGCAAACTCGCCACCGACCTGCCCTCGACGCTGGGCCGTCTCATCGATCCGCGCCACGCGATCTCCCTCGTGTGGGGCGAGATCAGCGCCGGTCACGCGGCCAACGTCGTTCCCAGTGAGGGAATTCTGCGCGGGACTTTGCGCTGTCTCGACGTCGACGGCTGGAACCAGGTCGCCGAGGTGCTTCCCGAGTTGGTCGAGAGGATCGCCGGGCCGTACGGGGTCACCGTCGACCTCGACCATCGCCGAGGTGTTCCGCCGGTGGTCAACACCGAAGACCAGGTTGCGCTCATCGAGTCCGCTGTCCGCGGAGAACTCGGTGAGAACTCCGTCCAGCTGACCCCGCAGTCGATGGGCGGGGAGGACTTCGCCTGGTACCTCACGCATTGCCCCGGGGCCCTGGTGCGCATGGGCACCCGCACCCCCGGCGGCACAACGTACGACATCCACCAGGGCGACCTGCTCATCGACGAAGACAGCGTCGAGATCGCCGCCCGCATATTCACCGCCACCGCGCTGAGGGTCCTCGAGCGGAACTGATGCCCCACCGGGGACACAGATAGAACCGATAATCTTGGAGACATGATAACAAAGGTCATGAGCACGGTGCTGGGTGCCGGCTTCAGCGCGTTGAGCCTGGTGGCCCTGAGCGCCTGTTCGATGTCGGCCCCCGAACCTGTCGAGGACGAAACACTCGGATGCATGATCTCAGCCCCAGCCGGCTTCGACGACCATTCGGCCGGGGCACTGACCCTGGCAGAGACGGAGCTGGCGCGGTCTCACGGACTGCTCTCCGCGACATCGAGCCAGCGGGTGACCAACTCAGCGGCCACCTCGGCGGCGCTGACGAGGATGAACGATAAGGACTGCGCACTGACGACGGTGCTCGGACCCGGGGGTGCCGACGAACTGGAAGACCAGGCCAGAACCCACTCGAAGAACCTCTACCTGGGTGTGGCCAGCGGTCACGATGACTTCCCGGACAATGTGCTCAGCATTGACTTCGACCTCGTGCCGCCGGCCTTCATCGCCGGATACATTGCGGCAACGGCCAGCGAGTCGGGCGAGGTCGGCACGGTCGTGTCACGAGGGTTCCCGCAGGCGAAGAAGATACTCGACGCCTTCGACGCCGGGGTCGACCTCTACAACGACGAAGCCGATGAGGACGTCGAGCATGTGAAGTCCTTCCGGGAAACGGCAGTCGATGATCGGACTGTGGCCGATACCAGCGATGCGGGGAAGGACTTCTTCGACGCAGCCCATGATTCCGACGTCGACGTCGTCGTCCCCTTCGGGTCGTCGGCTGCGATGGGAGTGGTCACCGCGGCCACCGAGAAGCAGCAGGCTCTGACCACCGACGAGCCGAAGCCGGACGACAAGGGCAGCGATCCGATTCTGCCGAAGGTCATCTGGTATGGAGCACCAGGGGCCTTCAGCGACACGATCATCGCGACCATCGAACCTAACATCCGCAGGGGGCTGCGGAGCATGTTCCCCGAATGGCCGCAGAGCAAGAATCCCGACGAGGTGGCCGAAGCCTCGAAAGAGGATCCCACCGAGATGGGTGGATTCCTTGTTGCCGACCGCCGCTACAAGGGCACGATCGACAACGGCGGTGTGAGGGTCGCCGCCGAGGACGGTTTCCTCAGCCAGACTTCCGACGCAGGGCGCAGCATCGCCGATCTGCGGGAGCGGATCAAGAGCGGGGACATCGATCCAAGGAAATCCTGAGCACCGGAGTGAGGCATCGACGGCGGTGACATCGACGGCGGGGCACGTTTCGCACATCGTTCTTCCACGCTGATCCGATAAGCTGTGCGGGTGTTGAATAATCCCGCTGGTGTCGCAGCAGACGACCCGATCCTGCAGTTGCCCAAAGTCTCCCTCCATGATCACCTCGACGGTGGCCTTCGCCCCGCCACGCTGATCGAACTGGCCGCCTCTGTCGGCCACGAACTGCCCGCAACCGAACCGGATGCGCTGGCCAAGTGGTACCACGACTCCGCGAGCTCCGGTGATCTGGTCCGCTATCTCGAGACCTTCTCTCACACGGCTGCCGTGATGCAGAGTCGTGAGGGCCTGATGCGGGTGGCCAAGGAATGGGTCCTCGATCAGGTCGCCGACGGGGTGTTCTACGCTGAGGCACGCTGGGCTCCTGAGCAGCACCTGGAAGGCGGACTCGAACTCGATGAGGTCGTCGAAGCCGTTCAGGAAGGACTCGAAGCCGGAGTCATCGAAGCATCCTCCGACGGCAAGTTCATCCGCGTCGGCCAGATCATCACAGCCATGCGCCAGGCGGACAATTCCATGGCCATTGCAGAACTGGCCATCAGACACCGCGAGAAGGGATCCGAATCCGGAGTCGTCGGCTTCGACATCGCCGGCCCGGAGAACGGCTTCCCGCCCTCGGCGCACCTGTCCGCGTTCAACGCACTCCACCAGGCTTATGTGCCCGTGACGATCCACGCCGGTGAGGCTGCCGGCAAGGACTCGATCCACGAAGCACTCACCATCTGCCATGCCCAGCGCATCGGCCACGGTGCCCGCATCGTCGAGGACATGGATATCGTCGAAGGCGAAGGTCAGCTGGGCAGCCTGGCTGCCTGGGTTCTCGATCAGCAGATCCCGCTCGAGCTGTGCCCCAGTTCGAATCTGCAGACCGACATCGGCGGCACCATCGCCTCTCACCCGATCACCGGCCTCAAGGACTTGGGCTTCGCCGTCACCATCAACCCGGACAACCGACTGATGTCAGCGACGTCGGTCACGCGTGAGATGCGTCTGCTCGTCGATGAGGCCGGCTGGACGCAGACCGACCTCGAATGGGCGACCGTCAACGCTGTCACCGCGGCGTTCCTGCCACTCGATGTGCGCGAGCGCATGCTCGACGAGATCCTCATTCCAGGGTTCGCCCGGGTGAATATTTGAGTTCACGGGACAAGCGTTCGAACACACCCGACGGCTCCTCGCCGTCGGGTGGTTCATCGGCGTCGGGACGATCAACAGGCACGGGCGGTTCGTCGGCGTCTGACGGTCACGGTGTTCCCACCCCACGAGCGATGCTGCTGGTCGTTGTGGTTCTCGGGATTCAGGTGCTGGCCCTCCTGGGGTCCGCCCTGTCATTCATCCTCACCGCATTCAGCGCAGGAGCACTTGCAGGTTCACTGCTGGGACTGGCAGTCATGTTCCTCATCTTTGCTGCCGGCGTGGCCGCTGCAGCGCGCGGATCATGGAAACTGCATCGCTGGGCCCGGCCGGCGGCGATCGCATTCGAACTGCTCGTCATCGTCTTCGCCTTCAGCGTCATCGCCGGATCCCTGTGGCTCGGCCTGGCCTGCCTGGTCACGGCGCTTGCTGTGCTTCTGGGGTATTTCCTGCCCTCGGTCGTCGACGCTTACAATCGGGCACTCGAAGGCTGAGGCCTCAGACCTCGGTGCCGCATTCCCTCGAATCGTGTCAGGACGTTCGTCAGCCGCTGAGCCAGCGGCGCGAGCTCGACACCTAGCGCCTCGAACTCATCGAGGACTTGTGCGTCCCAGCCGGCGTCGGAATGATCGTTGGTCGCGAAGGCTTCATCGGCCGTGGGCCTGATCTGCCAGTCGATGGTTGCGTTGAGCATCCGGGCGTCGAGGGCATCTGCCGCCCCCGCTGCAATGGACGGGATTCCCTGACGTGCCTCGCCCGTGATGTGACACATCGGGCGAACAAGCTCTGCCAGCCGCCAGCCACCAGCTCAGGCGCTCGGCGGGTTCCACTTCTGTACGTTGGCGGCTTGGGCCGCCGTGACCTGTGCAGGCACGGCAGAGAAGATCGCATCTCGGATTCCGGACAGGAACGGTGACTGCATCTGGAAGATGGCACCGAGAATTCGAGACTTCGCTGCAATCGACTGACTGCGCCTCTTGCGCAGCCGGTCGTAGCGCCGCAGCTGAACGTCGACTACTCCTGCTGACGTCGACGTACCCGCTGAGCTCACCGAGTCCGCTGGGGACACTGGTCCCGACGAGTCCGCGATGACCGGTGCCAGCAGCGCGGTCAGCGTCGCTGCGTCCTCGAGGGCCTGACCGCCGCCCTGACCCAGATTCGGGGTCATCGCATGGGCCGCATCACCGAGGAGGACGACGTGTCCCCGGTGGTAGGTCGCCAGGGGAGTGGCCAGGTCTGAAATCGCTGTCCGCCGGATTCGGTCACTCGGCGTCGTGGCAATGAGATCAGCGATCGGTGCATGCCAGGAGGAGAACAGGTCCCGCACAGCCGCCTTCTCATCGGCGAAACTCGCGTGCTGGGGCATGTTCGCCACCGCAAACCAGTACACGCGCCCGTCCTTGAGCGGAGCGATGCCGAAGCGCAGGCCCCGCCCCACGGTCTCGCCAGCAGCTCCATCGAGGTCGACCGGGCGTTCGGTGATTCCACGCCAACACGAATATCCCGAATAGCGAGGTCCGATTCCGGACTCGACGGACTCTCTCACCTGGCTGTTGAGACCATCGGCACCGATGACGAGATCGAAGCGTTCCCCGGCGTCCGACTGTGCTTCTTCAGACTCCACGTCCGTCCCGGGCCGGATAGTCATCGTGGCCTCAATGCTCGCCGAGGTGACCAAGGCGTTGATGCGCACGGTTCCCTCAGCGAGGGCATCGAGCAGCATCCGATGCAGGTCGGCTCGGTCGACGATCCGCAGCTCTCCGACGCTGTCGGTGGGAAGGCGTGCGATCCAGCGTCCGTCGGGGCGTCGTTGGCCCGCAGCGAAGGACTCGGCCTGCCTGTCAGTGATCGCTGTGAACTGAGGGCCGAGGCCCAGAGATTCGAGAGCCCTGAGCCCATTGGCGAAGATGGACAGGCCCGAACCACCGGCACGCATGTCGGCGGACCTTTCGAACACGGTGACCTGTGCCCCGGCCCGCTGCAGCCCCACGGCGGCTGAGAGTCCGCCGATGCCTGCTCCGACGATCGCGATCCTCATGGGGTGGGGGCCTCTCATGCGACTTGGGAGATGTCTGCCTTACTGCTGAAGATACTCCCCGCAGGCCTCGGTGAGGAAGTCACCGGCGACTCCACCCTCTTGGTTGAGGCTGCTCGCGGTCTTCTGGATGCCCCACCAGACCTGAGGAGAGGCGCCCCACTGCTGACGGAAGTCCTCACGCTTATCGGGATCATCGGCCAGATCCTGTGCGGCCAGCGAGATTCGGTCCTGAGCGTCCTCGGCGGTGCAGCGAGCCTCATCATCAGGGCCCTTCGGATCGAGCTCCGGAATGTCATCGGAGTTCTTCGCCTTCAGTGTGTACGCGGATCCGCCGATCTCCTCAACGGTGAAGGTTCCCTGGATGAGCAGGAATGGTGACTTCTCGGTGTCGACGCTCTCGGCATCGACGGTGACGCTGACACTGTCCGGGGTGTCGGCGGTGATGGTCGCCTCACCCGAATCGGGAACGTCGGGGTTGCCGGTGTGGACGTAGACCTTGAGGTAGGCCTCGGACTTGTTCGCGGCCGCCTCGGCGAGACCCTGCCACAGGGGATCAGCGTCCTTCGCACCTCCGGGAGAGGAATCGACGATGGAGACCTTCGGGGCGTCATCGGGGGTCTCGACCGGAGTGACCTCCTCCTCGCTGACGGAGGGTCGCGGTTCGGGGCGGGTCTCCTCCGAGGTGGGAACGCAGGCTGTCATCGTGGCCAGCACTGCGGCGGTGGTCAGGAGGGCAAGAGAGCGAATTCGCATGGTTCCTCGTGAGGTGGTCGTCGTGGCGGTGCCGGACCCGGGGCCCGGTCTCGACTTCCAGCCTAATCCGAGAGGTCGCGCTCGCACCGGTGGACGCGCTGGCCTGGGCCCGATTGCTGGGGACGGATTGCTAGGGACGGATTGCTGGGGCCGAATTGCTCGGCTCGCATCGGGCTCGTGTGTTGTCTGCTGTCTACTGTGCTTGTGTCTACTGTGCTCGGTTCGGCATGAGATCGCTCAGGCTGACCTTCTGTTCTCCGGCTTCGTCGAAGTTGGCCTCATCGAGCCACTGCACATAGGCCGCGCGCAGACTGGGCCATTCGGTGTCGATGATGGAGAACCATGCGGTGTCGCGGTTGAGGCCCTTGATGACGAGGTGCTGTCGGAACAGACCTTCGAAGGTGAAGCCGAAACGCGTCGCTGCCTTCTTCGACGGGGCATTGCCGTTGTCGCACTTCCATTCGAAGCGCCTGTACCCACTGGCGAAGGCAAGGTCGGCGAAGGGGAAGAACGCCTCGGTGGCTCCTCGAGTCCGCGACAGGGCCGGTCCCCACAGGATGTTGCCGATCTCGATGACGCCGTTGTTCGTATCGATGCGCATCAGCGCCTGTCGCCCCTCGGCCCGCCCGGTGCTGCGGTCGACCACGGCGAAGAACAGCGGATCGGGCGATTCGGACGCTGTGTGAATCCACTCGTCGAAGTCCTCACGTGCTGTCTGCGGCATCTGCGGCAGGTACCGGAAACGCTCATCCGATCCGTCCGCCGAGGCTGCTGCGAAGAGCGAATCCGAATGCAGCCGGGGGTCGAGGGGCTCGAGATCGACATAGCGCCCGTGGATCGTCTCCCGCCGAGGTGGCTTGACCCCGGTCCAGTTCGTGAGGTTCGCGTCGGTCATGACATCTCCTTCTCGTTCGTCATTGAACTCTTCCTGCGATCGGTCTGCGTCTGCCCGAGTTCGCCCTGTGACAGGGGCTCAGCTCTCGTCGGCGTCGAATCCGGTCGAGAGCTGTCGCAGCAGTGAGGCGAGCTTGCGACGTCCTGCCGGAGTCAGGTCGCTGAGGATCTCACGCTCCTTGACCAGCAGGTCGGCAAGGGCGGAGTCGACCGTGGCGCGGCCATCGGCCGTCAACCGCACGAGCACACCTCGGCGATCTCCGGGGTCTGGCAGTCGTTCGACCCAGCCGGCGGTGACGAGTCGATCGATGCGGTTGGTCATGGTGCCGCTGGTGACCAGTGTCTCCTGCAGCAGAGTTGAGGGGGAGAGCTGATAGGGCTCACCGGAACGGCGCAGAGCGGAGAGCACGTCGAAGGCCCACCCCTCGATGTCGTAGTCGCTGAAGCTGGACTTCCGTGCCAAATCCAGTTGGCGGGCCAGCCGTGAGACGCGGGAGAGTATCTCCATCGGAGACACGTCGAGATCCGGGCGCTCGTGGCGCCACGCCGCGACAATCCGATCAACCTCGTCCATGTTTCGATTTTACGTCCAGATCAAGATTCTTTGTGCCAAAGATACTTTTTACCGAGATATTTCTTACTCATCGGCTGATTTGGCCTGCACGTTTGGATGGACGGGGCCACTTGGGAATAAAGTGGTCATGGTTGTTGCATCCGTCAACGCACCTGCGGGGCCAAAAGACCCGGCAGTAGAAACGAAGGAATACACGTGGATCTTTTCGAGTATCAAGCACGTGACCTGTTTGAGAAGCACGGAGTGCCCGTGCTCAAGGCTCAGGTCGCGACGACACCAGAAGCAGCGAAGAAGGCAGCCGAAGAACTCGGCGGCGGAGTAGTCGTCGTCAAGTCTCAGGTCAAGATGGGCGGCCGCGGCAAGGCCGGCGGCGTCAAGGTTGCAAAGAATCCTGAAGAAGCCGAAGCTCGCGCCAAGGACATCCTGGGTCTCGACATCAAGGGCCACATCACCGAAAAGGTGATGATCGCCGAAGGTGCAGACATCGCTGAAGAGTACTACTTCTCGGTTCTCCTCGACCGGTCCAACCGCACCTACTTGGCCATGTGCTCCAAGGAAGGCGGAGTGGAGATCGAGCAGCTCGCCGAGGAACGTCCGGAAGCGCTCGCCAAGATCCCAGTCTCTGCCATCGACGGAATCGATGCTGCGAAGGCCGAAGAGATCGCCAAGGAAGCAGGCTTCGACGCGGAGACCGCCGCCAAGGTTGCCCCCGTGCTGATGTCCCTGTGGACCGTCTTCGAGAAGGAAGACGCTTCCCTCGTTGAGGTCAACCCGCTGGTCAAGACCGGTGCTGGTGACATCATCGCGCTCGACGGAAAGGTGTCTCTCGATGAGAACGCCGACTTCCGCCAGCCTGAGCACGAGGAGCTGCGCGATGACAGCGCAGAGAACCCACTCGAGCTCAAGGCCAAGAAGCTCGACCTCAACTACGTCAAGCTCGACGGCGAAGTCGGAATCATCGGAAACGGTGCCGGGCTCGTCATGTCGACCCTCGACGTCGTCGCCTACGCCGGTGAGAAGCACAGCAACGTCAAGCCTGCCAACTTCCTCGACATCGGAGGCGGTGCCTCTGCTGAGGTGATGGCCAACGGGCTCGAGGTCATCCTCGGCGATGAGCAGGTCAAGTCAGTCTTCGTCAACGTCTTCGGCGGAATCACCGCCTGTGACGCAGTGGCCGACGGCATCGTCAAGGCTCTCGAGATCCTCGGCGACCAGGCCACCAAGCCGCTCGTCGTCCGCCTCGACGGAAACAACGTCGAAGAGGGACGTGCGATCCTCAAGGAAGCCGCGAACCCACTCGTCACTCTGACCGACACCATGGACGGTGGAGCCGATAAGGCCGCCGAACTGGCTGCTGCCAAGTAAGGAAAGGTCTTTACATAAATGTCTATCTTCCTGAATTCCGATTCGAAGATCATCGTCCAGGGCATCACTGGCGGCGAAGGAACCAAGCACACTGCGCGCATGCTCGCAGCAGGATCCAACGTCGTCGGCGGTGTCAACGCCCGCAAGGCCGGCACCACCGTCAAGCACAACAACAAAGACGGCAACGAAATTGAGCTGCCCGTCTTCGGATCAGTCGCCGAGGCGATGGAAGCCACCGGTGCCGACGTCTCCGTGGCCTTCGTGCCGCCGGCATTCTCCAAGGATGCGGCCATCGAAGCCGTTGACGCCAAGATCGGTCTGCTCGTCATCATCACTGAGGGCATCCCGGTCCAGGACGCCGCCGAAGTCTGGGCACGTGCTCAGGCCGCAGGCAATGCGACCCGCATCATCGGACCCAACTGCCCGGGCATCATCTCGCCAGAGGCATCGCTGGCAGGCATCATCCCTGCCAACATCACCAAGAAGGGCAAGCTCGGACTGGTATCCAAGTCCGGCACGCTGACCTACCAGATGATGTACGAACTGCGTGACCTCGGCTTCTCCACTGCCATCGGAATCGGTGGTGACCCGGTCATCGGCACCACGCACATCGATGCGCTCGAAGCGTTCGAGAATGATCCTGAGACCGAAGCCATCGTCATGATCGGCGAGATCGGCGGAGACGCTGAAGAGCGTGCTGCTGCCTACATCAAGGACAACGTGACGAAGCCGGTCGTCGGCTACGTTGCAGGCTTCACCGCTCCCGAGGGCAAGACCATGGGCCACGCCGGTGCCATCGTCTCCGGCTCCTCAGGTACCGCTACGGCGAAGAAGGAAGCCCTGGAGGCTGCAGGCGTGAAGGTCGGCAAGACCCCGACCGAAACCGCCGACCTCATGCGCGAACTCCTCGCCTGAGTCGTCTGAAGTATAGATTCGGCTGAAGCACAGTTTCGAAGCCCGTCTCCCTCAGGGGAGGCGGGCTTCGTGCATCTCCGGCACACTCGTCCTGCGGACTCCCACACGAACAATGACCCACGCGATGAGGACGGCGGCCAGCGGGAACGCTGCTCTCCACCCGGAAGACGCAAGCGACCAGAGGAGGAAAGGGACGAGTGCCAGGTTGGCGACGGTTGACACCCTGAGACCGAAGGCTCGAACGTAGGCGAGGATGCACAAGGTGTAGATGACGATGAATACTCCGCTGGCTGCGGCCAGCATATCGATGACCAGGGTCGGCTTCTGTTGGAGCAGCACCAGCGATATCGCGAAGCCGCAGCTCATGATCGTGATGGCGCGCCGCGGATTCAGCGCGTCGCGCCCAGCGACGCTGTGGGGGAGGATCCCGTCCCTGGCGGCAGAATCGATGACCAGTCCGACACCGCGGACCCAGGCGACCGAGTTGAGAAGCATCCCCACTACTCCGGATGCGGCGAGGACCAATGCGGCGGCGTCGCCGTAGGGAGTCGTGCGCAGCGCGTCGACGACCCCGGTGACCGGATCCGCTCTGGGTGTGAGGACGAGGACCGCGACGGTCAGTGAGGTGGTGAGGAGAAGCAGGAGACCCAGGCTCGTCAATGCGATGGGCATGAATTCTCGTTTGGGGTCGGGCAGATCCCGAGCCAGAAAGGTGAGGTTCTCGAAGCCGATGAAGGCCCAGAAGGCCACCATGAAACCGACGGGGACCAGCAAGACGTCTCCTCCGTCGGGGAAGATCTCGGGGACTCGCTGAGAATGGAGAGTCGACCACACGACCACTCCGGCCAGGGAGAGGATGAGGGCCACTGTCCCTATCCTCTCCACCTGGTGACCGACGTGTTTGCCCAGCAGGTTCGTCGCCACAGCGACTGCGAGGATCGCGATGGCAGTCACGCTCTCCGGCAGTGCTGATCCCGTGATGGCTGAGAGATTCCTGGCGGCCATCACCGATCCCGCCGGCAGACCGACGAGCACGACGATTCCGAACAGCAGCGGCACCATGTCTCCTGCCGTTCGGCCCAGGCCCGACCGCACCGTGTCTCGCAGCGGATCACGACTCTCGGGTCGACTCACCACAGTGTCCCTGAACAGACACAGCATAGGGACACATGCCAAGGCCGCGACGATCCACGTGAGTATTGCAGCGGAGCCGGTTTCGCTGATCACCGCCGCCGGAACTCCGATGAGGCCAGCGCCGACGACGGACGCCAGACCGGCGGCTACGCCGGTGATGCGCGAGGAGAGACGCGAGCTGAGCTGTTGGTGCATTGTCATATCTTCACTCAATCGCGAACACGGCGGATCGACGAGTGGCTGAAATGACATTCATCAACGGTTTCGAGACATCTGCGTTGTTGAGGGCCATACTGGATGACATGTGGACTGTGGCAGTACTGATCCGAGAGGGTATCTCGCTCTTCGAATTCGGGGTGACGGCGGAGGTTTTCGGAATCGACCGCTCAGAGGCTGGCCTGCCGCTCGTCGACTATCGGGTGTGCTCGGACGGCGGCCCGGGCCGGGTCGAATCGAAGCACCGGCCGTCGGTGTGCGTCGAATCGACACATGGTCTCGAGGGGCTCGCCGATGCCGATGTCGTCATCGTATCTGCGACGCTTCCATCGACCGGAAACTCGGCGGAACATCGAGCCATCAGGGAAGCGCATGCGAATGGTGCGCTCGTGGTGTCTCTGTGCAGCGGGGCCTTCATCCTCGCAGAGACCGGTGTCCTGGACGGATTGTCTGCAAGCACTCATTGGCTGTTCGAAGATGAGCTGGCCCGCAGGTTCCCACTGGTGGACGTCGTCAGTGCCAACCTCTTCACCGACACCGGCCGGGTCGTCACCGGGGCCGGTACAGCGGCGGCCATCGACACCTGCCTGCATGTTGTGAGACGAGAGCTGGGTGCGGCCGCGGCGAGCACGATCGCCAAACGGATGGTCACGGCACCGCTGCGACACGGCGGGCAGCAGCAGTTCGTCGATTGGCCCAGCCGTGTTGATGCGGCCGGCACTGATCGAGGGGACACTGGTCTGGCCGAGACCTTGGACTGGGCGAAGGCCCGTTTGGGCACGAACCTGGATCTTGCCGCATTGGCCGAACGTTCCGCGCTCTCTACGAGACAGCTGACTCGCAGATTCATTGCGCAGGTCGGAACCACGCCGCTCAAATGGGTGACTCATCAGCGGGTTCAGCGAGCGCAGGAGCTCCTCGAGAATACAGACCTGTCAATCGACCAGATCGGCCACGATGTGGGGTACGCCTCGGCAACACAATTGCGTGAACATTTTCGAGCGCTCGTCGGAACCACCCCCTCGGCCTACCGACAATCGTTCAATTTGGGGGCATAGTTCACCCGGCACCCGGGCTCGCTTTCCCTCCAGCCAGTTCAGCAGCCCGTCCTGCCAGCATCAAATCACCCCGTTGCCACGGGTGGTTTTGGAACGGACTGTGCGGGGTCGGCGCGGGAGGCTAATCTGAACGTGTGAATGATCAGACACCGATGTCCCAGAACCCATCGACCGGCCAGACGATGCCTCTCGACCGGGCAACGCCCCTCGACCCGCAGCCCGTCGACACCTCCCCTTCGGCTCATCCGCGCAACTTCGGCTCCGACAACTGGGCCGGCGCACACCCCGAAGTCATCGCCGCCATCACGGACGCCAATGTCGGACACACCCCCGGCTACGGTGGTGATCCCTGGACCGCGCGCTTCGGTGAAGTCATGAAGGGCCACTTCGGCCCCTCCGCCCAGGCGTTCCCGGTCTTCAACGGTACCGGTGCCAACGTCCTCGCGCTGCAGTCGGCGCTGCCCCGCTGGGGCGCCGTCATCACAGCAGCCTCCGCCCACATCAACTATGACGAAACCGGCGCACCGGAAAAGGTCGGCGGACTCAAGATCATCGGCGCAGCCACTCCCGATGGGAAGCTGACTCCTGAGATCATCGAAGGCGCGATCCTCGGCCGCGGCAACGAACACAACGCTCAGCCCTTGGCTGTGAGTATCTCGGAATCGACCGAATGGGGCACGACATACACGCCGGAGGAGATTCGCCAGATCGCCGACACGGCTCACAGGCTCGATATGATCCTGCATGTTGACGGTTCGCGTCTGGGCAATGCCGCGGCCTACCTGAACACTGAGCTCGGATCGCTGACGACGGCGACCGGCGTCGACATCATCAGCCTGGGCGGAACGAAGAACGGACTCCTCGGCGCCGAAGCGATCGTCGTCCTCAACCCCGACATCGGCCAGGGGATGAAGTTCCTGCGGAAGATGAACCTGCAGCTGTCATCGAAGATGCGCTTCCTCTCCGCCCAGCTGGGCGCCCTCTACGAAGGTGACCTGTGGCGCACCTCCGCGAATCATGCCAACGGCATGGCCCAGCGATTGGCAGATGGCCTCGCCGAGGCGATCTCCACCGGCCGTGCACCCGAAATCTCGATCGTGGCGAAGACCGAATCCAACGTCGTCTTCGTGCACATGCCTGAGGAGGTCGCAGCACGAGCTCGGCAGAAGTTCGCCTTTGCCGACTGGCCCATGGCCAAGAACGTCGTGCGCCTCATGTGTGCCTTCGACACCGCTGCCGAAGACGTCGACGATCTCATCGCGGCCATCGTCGGGCCCTGACCCTCAGCTTGCTCACCGGCTGGTAGGTGTTGCGTGGGAGGGAGTGAGGGTGCGGCGGCACCTACGCCTTCTTGTCGGCCTTGACAGAGACGACGGGGACGTCAGCGTCGAGGATGATGCGCTGGGCAGTCGAGCCCATGATGAGTTTGCCGACGGGGGAGCGGCGACGCGATCCGATCACGATCATGCGGGTGTCTTCGGTCGCCTCGGCGAGGGCGAGGAGTTCCTCAACGGGGTCATTGCCGCGCAGGAACTGCAGGATCTCATGGGAGACCTTTGATGAGCGCAGCGCCTCTTTGAGCTCGTCCATGTCCTGATTCGTCGCGACACCGCGTTCGTCGGGGGTCTCTCCGATGCCGGCGTTGAGCACGATCACGGTGTCATCGAAGGCCTTCGCCTGATCGATGCCGAACGTGACGGCAGCCTTGCCTTCGGGTGAGGGGGAATAACCGACGAGGATTGTCATGATCTCTCCTGATGCGACACTGGATGAAGCTCTCTCAATTAGTAGCACATCTGCGTGCTGCGACGCTCCTAAGTCTGCCCCAACCTGCACGTAGCTCCGTCTCAACCTGCACAGCAGATCTGTGTGGAACGGTCGTTCCCGGTGGTGGCGCATCCGCGACTGAAGCAGGGGCTCAGTCCGACTAGACTGTTCGAATGCCTTCTACCCTCCTGTCTCCGGATTCTCCTGCCCGCCACCGCAGTCAGGATCTGCTGGAGCAGTTTCCCGAGCTCGCTGCAGTTCCGGGATTCCCACAGGCAAGGATCCTCACCGAGTATGTCCTGGGGCGACGCAGCGGAGAGCTCGACGTCTCCGGGCGTGCAACGGACGGAACATTCGTGGACGCCGAGGCGGTCGTGAGACTTCCGCACGAGGTCCTCATCGTCGATGACGGCCAGGGACTGCAGTCGCGGCTGCTGAGCGAGATCGTACCTGTGCGCACGTACAACGACCGGGTGGACGAAGCACGCGCCGTCGCCGAGGTGGCAGATCAGGCCAGCCCCATCGACGATCTCGCTGTCTTCGCCCCGGAAGCGGAAGAAGTCTGGGCGATCGTTAACGCACCGAAGGCCACCCAAGCGTTGGCCGAGACGATCGCTGCCGTCCAGGCCCACGTGACCACGATCATCGTCATCGGTCGCAGCGATTCGATGAGCCGAGCCGTGAACAAGGAATTGGCGCGTGGCTTCGCCCGCGTCGACGTCTCTCCAGGTGTCGGCAAGCACCGCATGATCATCGGCAGCCGGACGCTGTCATCACCGAGCCTGCCGAGCTTCCCCAGGCACAGCAGAATCGATCATCCGGCCACAGGTCCGCTGCAGGTCAGGGCCCACGGAGCCTGCTTCTCCGGGGTCAAAAGCGATGAGGGCTCGGCAGCGCTGCTCACGGCGCTAGCGGCCGAATCTGGCCCCGCCGAGGCCCAGTCCTCCGAGACTCAACTCGCCGAGGCAGGTCCTGGTTTCCCGAACTCGGTCGTTGATCTCGGATGTGGGAACGGATGGCTGCTCACAGCTGCGATGCAGGTCACGGCGGCTAAGAAGGGGACCGGCGTGGACGTATCGAAGGCGGCGGTCGCCTCGGCGAGGGAAACCGCTGAGGCGAACGGACTCGAGGTCGAGGCCATCCTCGCCGATGCCACGGATGTACAGGCTCTGACTGGTTCAGACTCTTCGGTGCGCATCGGCGGGCACGATCTCATTCTGCTCAACCCGCCCTTCCACCAGGGTACGACCATCGAGACTGACACCGCTGCCGGACTCATGCGCACAGCGGCCGAGCTGCTGGCACCCGACGGGCGGGTCTTCACGGTCTACAACTCCCACCTGCACTACCGCGAGACCTTGGAACGCGTCATCGGTCCCAGCGAACAGGTCGCTCGCACCAGCAAGTTCACCGTCGTCTGCAGCCTCAGACGCGGCTGAGCTCACGCGATCGATCACTCATGTCTGGTCGGTGCCTTCCGGCACCGCATCTCCGGGTACGACGAGCCCAGACTCGTAGGCGAGGACGACAAGCTGTGACCGGTCACGTGCTCCAAGTTTGCCCAACAGACGGCTGGCGTAGGTGCGCGCAGTCTCCGGGCTGATGAACAGGCTGGCACCGACCTGCTGGTTCGACTCCCCGCGACCGATGCGTGCCAGAACCTCCCTCTCGCGATCGGTGAGCGCCTCGAGCAGCTCGGGTCGTGGCATCGCCTTCTGCCCGGCGTTCAATCGTCGCAGCACCGTATTGGTCACCGACGGGGAGAGGAGAGAATCACCGCCGGCGACCGAGCGGATGGCCGAGCGCAGATCGGCCGGTCTGATGTCCTTGAGGAGGTAGCCGCTGGCGCCGACCTGGATGGCGGACACGATGTCCTCATCGTCGTCGAAGGTCGTGAGCATGACGACCTTCGTGGAATTGAGCCCAGGGTCTCCGGTGATGAGCCTCGTCGCCGTGATCCCATCCATCACGGGCATCCTGATGTCCATGAGCACGACATCGGGACCCAGCTGTCGCACGAGGCCGAGCCCTGCTCGACCATCTGCCGCCTCGGCGACGACCTCGATATCGCCATCGCTGACGGCCAATTGGCGCAGTCCGGTGCGCACGAGTTCCTGATCGTCGACAAGCAGGATGGAGATCATGAGTCGATCCTCCTCGGCAGCGTGGCGTGCAGGGTGAAGCCCCGATTCGGGGCGGATCGAGTGCTGAGTTGTCCGCCGAGGAGGCGCACCCTCTCGCTCATCCCCGTGAGTCCGTGTCCTCCCGTGCTCTCCTCTCCGAGCGTGGCAGCGGAGGCGGCTCCAGTTCCGTCGTCGACGACTGTCACCGTGACGTCGTCATCGCTGAGTCCGATCTCGACGCTGACAGCCGTGGCCGAGGCATGTCGGAGCACGTTCGTGAGTCCCTCCTGAACGACGCGGAAGATCACCGTCTCGACAGGGGAGGGCACCTGGCCGGGTGAGAATCCGACCGTTGATGAGACCGAGATCCCCATGGACCTCGCCTGTTCGAGGAGAGTCTCAATGCCGTCGATGCCGAGGCTGGTGCGGGTCGTTTCGTCCTCGGAGCGCAGGAGACGGACCATGGATCGCAGATCGCTCAGTGACTCTCCGGCTTCGGCGCGAACGCGGTCAAGGGCCTTTGCTGCCTCCGAACTCTCCTGACCACCCTGTTCGATCGCCTCGATGCCGACCGCAGCATGAAGTGAGATGACCGAGAGCTTGTGCCCAAGCGTGTCGTGGAGGTCGCGGGAGAGCTGCAGTCTCTCGTGCTGGAGCTGTCTCTCGGATTCCTTGCGCAGGTGCTCGTCCTGGAGACGGAGCAGCTGGGTGTGTTGGTCGAGAAAGCGTCGGTGGGTGGCCACAGCATGTCCGAGGGCAATCGCCGCGGCGATGAGTGCGATCGTTGAGATCGACTCGGCGCCGAGAAGACGACCGAGCGGAAGCGAATCATCACGAATCCGAAAGGCGGTCGACACAAGGAACACCACGGCTCCCGAAACGACGGCGAATCGGGTCAGCCCCACCTCGGCGACGGAGAAGAGCGCAGCGACCACGGGCAGAGCGACCCCGATCGGGACGAGGTCGAGGCTGTAGTAGGCGAAGGTCCCCAGGACGCTGAGGACGACGACGGTCCTCGGCAGTCCGCGCCGCAGAAGGAGCACAGCGCCGAACCCGAGCGCGAAGACGAATGGCAGCGACCGCAACGGTGTCCCTGCGTCGATCTGTGCCAGTGCAATGATGGCTGCCAGCGACACTGTCACCACAACGGCGAGAATGGCCTCGGTTCTTCGCGGTCCCATGATCCCAGCATAGAGTCGTCTCACCTCAGTGGGCACCGCTGGAAGCGCCCGGCAATGTCGCTTCTCGACGTACGGGACGGTCCTCAGAACTCGACGCCGGTCGCGCGTGTGAGCCGATTCGGCCGGATGTCTAATGACCCTAATCTCGAAGAATGAAGTATCTTCGCGAACTCAAATGGCCTCTGCTCATCATTCTCGGGTTGCTCGGCCTCGTCCGTCCCGTGGCGCGTATCGCCCTCGAGAGCTCCGGGCTTCCCACTCAATCCATTGCTCTCGGACTGACGGCGCTCGTGACACTGGTATGGGTGCTGGCCCTAGGGCTGTCTCGGTCGGCGAACCCGCTCCTCAGCGGGGGCATCGTCGGACTCGTCTACGCCCTCGGTGCCATCATCCTCAGCGGCATTCTGTCCCCGATTCTGCTGGGCCACCTCGAGGGGCCTCTGGCACAGCCGCTGGCCATCATCCCCATGCTGGTGACGAACGCTGTCTGGGGTGTCATCGCCGGGGGAATGGCACTGCTCGTCCGCCGTCTGCGGTGGGGAACCTGGACTCTGAATCGACTCGGACAGTGACCGGGAAAGAAGCCCGCCGAGGTGCTCGGCTCTGGGCGTGTGTCATCGGTCTGATGATGCTCGGGTTCATTGGAGGAGTCCTCGCCATGATCATCGTCAACGACCTCATAGCAGGGATCTGGCAGGAAGCGCTGCTGGTCATTGCCCCGGTGAGCCTCCCTGTCGGTGCGCTCGCCGGAGCCGGTTTGGCAGGTGGCTTCGGGTACAGACGGCTGACCCGCCGGAGCTGAAGTCAGCCGTCTGCAGCGCCTGAGCCCGCTGTGCCGAATCGACGTGTCAACACCGAGGCTGTGGCCCCGACACCTGCCGTGGCGACCTCGTCCGGCCGGCCGGAGGCCACGACGTGACCGCCGTCGGGACCGGGTCCAGGGCCCATGTCGATGAGCCAATCGGAGCCGGCGGCCAGCTCCATATTGTGATCGGCGATGAGGATCGTATCGCCTTCGTCGACAATCTGGCGGAAGAGCTTCCCCAGCACCCGAGCATCACTGGGGTGCAGGCCGTTGGCCGGCTCATCAAGGATGAATAGTGAGCGCTCACGTCGCTTCCTGGCCCGCATCACCGCGGCCAGCCGCAGCCGCTGCGCCTCACCGCCGGACAGCGTCGCCGAGGACTGGCCGAGCAGCAGCCCGCCGAGGCCGACCCTCTGCAGGACCTCGAAATGGGCGACGAGTCCCAGCCGTTCGGCGAATTCCGTCGCCGCCGCATCGATCGACAGATCGAGGACATCCGCGATGGTCAGTTCTTCGACCGTGACCTCGAGGGTCTCCTCGGTGAACCGGCGGCCCTCGCATTCGGGACAGGTGCCGCTGGAGGCCGGCAGGTGGACGAGATCGATGGTGATGATGCCCAGGCCCTCACAGCGCGGGCATCGTCCCCGGGCGGTGTTGAAGGAGAACTGTGAGGCGGTGAAGCCACGACTGCGCGCCGGATCGGTCTTCGCGAACAGGCTGCGGATCTTGTCGAAGATGCCCAGATAGGTGCCGATGACCGATCGCGGGGACCGGCCGATGGTGGACTGATCGAAGCTGACCACCCGGTCGAAGACCTCGAGCCCGGCAGCATCTGCCTCGGCAAGATCTCCTCCCTCACCGCCACCACTAGTGCTGCTGCGCCGGGGTATCGTCTTCGGCTCCTCCTCACCGTCGAATGGGGAGGCTCCAGCGGCTCTGGCCAGTGTTGCCACCGATCGCAGCACCGAGCTCTTACCCGCCCCGGAAACTCCTGTCAGGGTCGTGAGACCGCCGATGGGAAAGGACAGCGCCAGAGCGCGGAGGTTGTTCGCCGACAGACCGGTGCACCGAGCCCAATCACCGAATTCCTGAGGTGCTCGCCAAGGTTCGCTGGGAGCCTCATTGCGCAGGCGGACAGCGGTTGAGCTCTTCCCGTCGAGTGCCTCGGCGACGGGGCCGGAGAACATCAGCTGCCCTCCCCGGGCACCACCACCGGGACCGAGTTCGATGACCCAGTCGCACCGGCGCACCAGCTCCATATCGTGTTCGACGAGGATGACCGTGTTGCCGGCATCGCGCAGAGCCTCAATATGGGTGAAGAGGTGATCGGTGTCCTTGGGGTGCAGTCCGGTGGAGAGTTCGTCGAAGACGTAGACCATGCCGTGCAGACCGCTGTGCAGATGTGCCGCCAAGCGCAGTCGCTGCAGCTCGCCGGGGGAGAGGGTGGCCGCCGAGCGGTGAGGTGGGAGATAGCCGACGCCGAGGTTGTCGATGACCGACGTACGTTTGTCGAGTTCGTCGAGGAGGACCTGGGCCGCCTCATCGGTGGCGTTGGAGAACCGTTTCGCGCCATTGTGGCCACGGTCGAGGTCGAAGGAGATGGCCGCGTGGAGGGAGACGGCCACATCGGTGAGACTGCGTGTGGCCACCTCGGCGATATTGGCGCCGCCGATCATCACCGACAGAGCTGCCGGATTGATGCGGCTGCCATTGCAGTCGGGGCAGAGTTCGTTGCTGAGGTACTCCTCCGTGCGTGCCCTGACCGTCTCACTGCCGGTCGTGATCATCGTGTCGAGCAGATATCTGCGGGCACTGCGGAATTTGCCCGTGTAGCCGCGGGAGATGTATTCGCGCAGATCCTCCGGCCTGACAGTGACAGACGGGGTGTCTTCGGTGGTCAGAAGCCAGTCGCGGGTCTTGGCGGGAAGACTGTTCCAGGGGGCGTCGATGTCGATGCCCATGGTTTCGACGAGGTGTTTGAAGTTTCGTCCCAGCCAGCCTCCCGGCCAGGCGGCGATGGCGCCCTCGCGAATGGTCAGCGACTCGTCGGGTACGGCTGCGTTGAGGTCGAGGTCATGGATGCTGCCCTTCGCCGCGCACGTCGGACAGGCGCCCTCGACGGTGTTGGGCGAGAAAGCAGAAGCAAGCAGTCGACCCTGGTTCGCGGGGTAGTCGCCGAAGCGGGAGAACAGCACCCGCAGCAGATCAGAGACCTGTGACAGGGTGCCCACGCTCGAATTCTCCGGGGGAGTCGACACAAGCTGTTTCACTGCAATTGCGGCGGGAAGGCCCGTGATCCGGTCGACCTGGGGCGCAGAGACTGCGCCGAGGAGGTGACGAGTGAACGGGGAGACCGATTCGAGGTAGCGGCGCTGGGCTTCGGCGTAGATGGTGTCGAAGGCCAACGACGACTTGCCCGAGCCCGATACACCGCAGATGCCGATGAGCTTCCTGTGCGGCAGAGTGACGGAGAAACCGGACAGGTTGTGCTCGCGAGCGCCGACGACGCCGATCTCTTCGGTCATGAAATAGCCACTTCCTCTCGTCCGGGTGCAGCGATGAAGCTGCACCCGGACCAGGCTACGCGGTCAGCGGTTCGCTCGGTGGGCGCGCCACGTGCTGATCTGATCCCAGATGACGATGGCCCAGATTGCGATCACTGTGATGATCTGCTGCACTTCGGCGCCCGAAGGGGACGTGAGATCCGGGTGCAGCACCTGCTGTGTCAGCAGGGCGATCGTGAGGAAGACGGCCATCGCGACGTCGAGGATCGCTCCGGTGAGTACCACGGCTGTTTTCGCTGATGAGCGAACCAGCTTCACCACCTCGACGATGGCCATGAGCGCGAGGAATCCCCAGTATCCGAGGAACCATCCGAATCCCAGTTCCGGATTGATGAATGGCTCGTCATTGTTGAGATGGCCGACGTAGAACAAGGAGGTGGGCACGAGCGGAAGGAGAGCCAGAAGGACGATGAAGACCAGGTTCAGGACCGACTCGGCGCGGATCTGCTTTGCCTTCGCATCCGTCGCCCGCAGCTGATCGACTGACCAGCCCTTCTTCACACCGGCGATCTTATCTGCTGCACCTGCGCTCATATCCCTGTCGCCGAGGGCGAAGAGGATCGTGATTGTGGCGAAGGCCGTGAGCAGCGCGATGACCGTATTGCCGACGAGCTGACCGATGAGCGCCCCGATCTGGACCTCATCGTTGGTGGCGATGAACGCGATTGAGTTCGTCACGGCCGCGGCCACGGCGACGAGCGGAAGCACCCAGCGTATCGCCCAGATGAAGACCGGGTAGGACTTCGGCCCGATGAGATGCTGTGGCGAATTCGTGTATTCCCGGGAGAGCTGGGCCGGATCGCCGAGCTCTTCGAGCACCTCACGTTCGGCAGCAGCGGTCTGCTCGTCGGCAGGATGGTCCAAGCCGCCGAGGCGGTCTTCGATCATGTCGTCGATTGTGGCCTTGATCTCTGCCGCGATGTCACCTCGGGAGTCCTCCGGGAGATGGCCGACCACATTGTCGACGTAGATGGTGGTGAGCGTACTCATGGTGTTCCTTCTTTCCAGAGTTTCGTAATGCTGGTGTTGAGTTCCAGCCATTGTGAGTGGAGTGCTGCGGCGACTTCGGCCCCGCTGGTGGTGACGCTGTAGTACTTGCGTGGACGCGCTTGTTCGGTGTTCCACTCGGCACTGAGCAGCCCTTGTTTCTCAAGTCTTCGCAGCAGGGGGTAGAGAGTGTTGGCTTCTGTGGCGATGCCGGCTTCGGTGAGAGTCGTCAGCAGCGAGTACCCGTACTGCGGCTGACGGCAGGCAACGAGACTGGCGAAGACGACGGTGCCTCGTCTCAACTCTTGTTCGTGTGTCGCCAGTGCCTGTTCTTCATCCTCGTTCATGTTTCACACAATAGTGTGCGTTACACACTATTGCAACAGGCAGTACATAGTGTGAGGCCAAAGTTCGGTGAAGAGGTGAGGTGAAGCGCGAGAATCTGCAGGAGCCTCGTGGTGAAACCAGCTCGAAATGTTTGCGCTCTGCCCGAAATCCAGGCGAAATGTCCCTGGGCTAGCCTGTGCTCAAGAGCGAGACCACTGCGATAGGGATGGCGATGAGCGAATCGGCAATGACCTCGGTGAATACGACTCATCGAGTCGACGGAATGAACTTCTATACACGCAAGTGGGTTCGCCCGGAGGACCTCAATGCGAACGGCTCGCTCTTCGGAGGAAGCCTGCTGAAATGGATCGACGAGGAAGCTGCGATCTACGCGATCATTCAGCTCGGCAGCCACAGCGTGGTCACGAAGCTCATCTCCGAGATCAACTTCGTAGCTTCGGCTCGCCAAGGGGATCTCATCGAGATGGGCCTCGTCGCAACTCGTTTCGGCAGCACGTCACTGACGATGCGAGCTCAGGTGCGCAATATGATCACGCGCAAGTCCATTCTGAGCATCGACAGAATCGTCTTCGTCAGCGTAGGGGAGACGGGGCAGCCAGACCCTCACGGCTATTCATCGATCACCTATGAGCGCGATCGCATGCCCGTCCTCTAGTCGGCCAGATCCAGCGTCGGAGTCGGACGGCGGAAGCCGCGAGTGACGAAGGCGAGGTAGCCGATGCCGAGGGCCAGCCAGATCGCCCCGATGAGCAGCGTTCTCGGTGACAGGCTCGTCCACAGCCACAGGGTGAGGCAGAAGCCGATGCCGGGCAGCACGATGTAGTTGGCGATCGCGCTCGATCCGCGACGCTTCCCATCGATGACGAAGTGTTTGATGACCGAGAGGTTGACAGCCGAGAACGCGATGAGTGCGCCGAAGCTGACCATCTCGGAGATGAATCCGAGGTCGGCCGCCAGCGCGAACAGCGACACGACTCCGACCGCGAGTGTTGCGAAGATCGGGGTGTGGAAGCGTGGTGAGAGACGTCCGAAGAGCCGATTGGGCAGAACACCGTCGCGGCCCATCGCGAAGAGGATGCGCGAGACCGAGGCCTGAGAAGTCAGCGCGGAACCGCAGGCGCCGGCGACGTAGGCGGCAGTGAAGAAGGTCGTGAGGAACTCACCGCCTGCTGCACTCATGACGTCGAGAGCGCCCGACTCGACGTCGGCGAAGTCATTCGACGGGTAGACGAGTTGAGCGAGGAATGAGAGCGCGATATAGATCAGACCGCCTGTGACAGTGGCGATGACAATGGCACGAGGCACGCTGCGCTTGGCGTCCTTGGCCTCCTCTGACAGAGTCGAGACCGCATCGAAGCCGAGGAACGACAGGCACAGGATTGCGGCACCTGCCATGACGTTGCCGAAGCCGGGCGCACTGCCGTCGCCGGTGAAGGGTGCCGAGAGGTCAACCGTGCCCGAGCCCGACATCGACGCGATGCCGAGCGCCGCGAAGGTGACGATGAAGATCGCCTGGGCGGCAATGATGACGATGTTCGCACGGGCGACAGAGACGATGCCGATGACATTGAGAACAGTGACCAGGACTATCGCGGTGAGTACGAAGGCCCAGGCGGGGATCATGGGGAAGGCCGCGGACAGATAGATGCCGATGACGAGGTAGTTGATCATCGGCAGGAAGAGGTAGTCCAGCAGGAGCGCCCAGCCGGCAACGAATCCGATGCCCGCCCCGAAGCTATTCTGCGTGTACGTGTAGGCGGACCCGGAAAATGGGAGCTCGTGAGCCATCTTTGCGTATGACCTGGCGGTGAAGACCATCGCGAGGAGAGTGATCACGTACGCCAGCGGCACCCTGCCGCCGCTGACCTGAGTGACGATGCCATAGGTCGTGAAGACGGTCAGAGGCACCATGTAGACGAGGCCGAAGAGCACCAGAGAGGGAACCCCGAGCGCTCGACGGAGTTGTCCTTCGCCACCGTGAGATTCCTCGCCTCTGTGGGCCGTGTTGGCGTCGTGTGAGCGGGACATGGTGGTCCTTTCTCTCAGATCGATGAATGCACGGCAACGCCGCCGAGGTAGGTGGTGCGAACAGCTGTCACCGCGAGTTCCTGCGGTGACAGATGCCGGGGGTCGTGGTCGAATCTGATGAGATCGGCGCTCGCCCCGGGGCGGATCTCGCCCCAGACCACGGGGCAGGTATCGGCGAAGGCCTGGTACGCGACTGCGGTCGAATAGGTGTCGAGAGCGCGGTCGATGTCGACGATCTCCTCCGGTGTCCAACCCCCGGCAGGTTCGCCCGCATCGTTCTGACGGCTCGTGCCGATCGCCAGCCCCTCGACGGGTGTGCCCGAGGTGCACGGCCAGTCTGAGCCGAAGGAGAGACGCCCGCCGAGCTCGAGGATGCTGCGCATCCGATACTGATTCGAGGCCCGAGACTCGCCGAGGCGGGGCACAGTGAGCACGGTCATGAGGTCATCGAGCTGTGCCCACAACGGCTGCATGTTCGCGATGACCCCGATTTCGGCGAAGCGGGAGAGGTCCGCCGAATCGACGAGCTGGGCATGGGCGATGACCGGCCGGCGGTCGCGTGGTCCGTTGGCCGCGATGGCGGACTCGATGGCATCAAGCGCCTGGCGCACAGCAGCGTCGCCGATGGCATGGATGTGGACCTGGAAGCCGGCGGCGTCGACGGCACGAACCGCCTCGGCCAGTGTCTCGCCTTCCCAGACCCGGAGGCCGTGGTTGTGCAGAGACGAACAATAGGGTTCGAGCAGCGACCCGGTCTCATTCTCGACGACGCCATCGGCGAAGAACTTCACAGTGTGCGCGCTCAGCAGCGGGTCGCCGTGCTCCTCAACGCGCCTCCTGGCCTCGACCATGGCAGGCAGTTGCGCGGAGAAGTGGCGTGGGTCCGCATAGAGAGCGAGGTTGAACCGAAGCGTGAGTCGACCAAGAGTCGAGGCTGCGATGTAGGTCTCGATATCGGCCGGTTCGACCCAGGCATCCTGTACCCATGTGACCCCTCGTTCGAGGTAGTAGTCTGCTGCTCGTTCGAGCGCGCGCAGCCGGACGGCTTCGTCCAGCGGCGGACGCACTGCGTCGACGAGATCGACGGCACCCCATTCCCGCAGTGTTCCCAGGGGCGAGCCGTCTCCTCGGCGGGGGATCTCGCCCAGTTCAGGTTCGGGAGTCTCCGCGGTGATGCCTGCGAGTTCGAGGGCCCGGGAATTGCACCAGACCGTGTGATAGTCCCAGGCACGCAGCACCACGGGTCGGTCCGCGACTGCCTCGTCGAGCCAACGCGAGTCGAAAAGTCCACCGTCGACAAGGCTGCCGGCATAGGAGGCGCCAGTGATCCACTCGATTTCGGGATGGGCCTGGGCAAAGCGGCGCACCTCGGCCACGATCTCATCGACGCTGGAACACGTTCGCACCTGCGGTCCCTCCGCCTCGAGTCCTCCGAAGATGGGATGGGCGTGACCATCGCCGAAGGACGGCATGAGGAAACCGCCGTCGAGGTCGACCTGGTCGAGGGTGTCGTCGGAGTCAGATGCTGTGTCGAGAGCGGCCAAATGCCGGTCCACATCGGCAGAACCCACAGCTGCGACGACTCCGTCGTGGACGAGGAGAGCATCCGCGGTGTCGACTCCTGCGCCTCGCCAGATGGTGCCGTTGTGGAAGTGCGTCGATGCCAATTCGGCCGTCCTCTGTCTCACTGCGTGTCGTCCCTGACCCCGTATTTTCGTACGAACACTGTTCGTTATTGTGACTGAGAACACGATACACTTCGTGTGGAATCAGGGGAAGGGGGGGTGCCCCTATATTTATTGGTAGGCCCCGAACAGGGC
>NZ_VLTK01000014.1 GCF_007558825.1 Brevibacterium aurantiacum | reverse complement strand
GCTGGTCTCCTTTGACAGATCGAGTGATGCCATCATTCCGGCTATTGGTCGAGGAGCCAATAACGTCAAGTCGAAGAAGACTAGAGCTATTTTCAACATATGTCGGACAGTAGGCGTCGGCGACTTGAAAACCTTCCATACTTGTCAAACGGAGTTCATTGGTGCCTCAAGGCATTGAATATCCGATAGACCTGTCGTCCGAGGCAGAGCTTCAAGCTGCAGCGACTCTCCTGAGCGGATTCATCAGTTCTCCATCGCCCGAAATGTTTGCTCGTGATCGCTCACATCTTGTCCACGATCCCGCCAAACGTTTCGTGGGCATATCGCGTCCGGCGTTGAGCGCTAGAAGCTTTGAACGCAATTCCAATCCCTAGCGCATGAGAGATGAAACTCTCAACCGATTGGAATCAACACAGTATTTGGCAGCCAAACTCAGCTACACAGATCGCACATCAACACACCATATCCAGTCGCAGCCTGGCCACTACTCCTCCAGCCGGCACCCCGCCATGACTTCGGCATTGGCGGCGATCATCCGATAGATATCGTCGGCGTCGAGCGGTGTTCCGCCCATGAAGTGCAGGCCGTAGGCATCCTCCATCGCCACCAAGTTGCTCGCCGCCGTCTCGACCGACAACGCCATCGTGAACTCACCCGCAACAACGCCTTCGCTCAGCACATCGATGTACATCGAGACCTCAAGCCGATACAGCTCGGACATGAGCTGCGCATGAAACTCGTCCCGGTAGGCGTGAGTGTGCAGCTCGTTGAGCACCTGGAAGTCAATATCATCTCGTGACCGTGGAATTCCGCTGCAAATGATGCGCCGGAGTCTGCCCCGTGGATCCCCACCTTCGATCCCCCGCTGCCTCCGGTTCCAGTAGAAACGCGAAACAGCATCCTCGTGGACATCGCGCACCAGATCACCGAGGTCCGGGTAGTAGTACGCAACCGACCCGGCACCTAGCTCCGAATACGCGGCAACATCGATCGCGCGAAGACCGTTGAGACCCCGCTCAACGATGGCCTGCTTGGCCGAGTGGACCAGCTGTTCACGCCGCGCCTTCTGATTCTTCGGTCTCGCCATACCCTCATTATCTCCTGAAGTGATCTAGATCAACACTGATCGCTATGGCGATAGCGCCACTTTCCTCTGTTCATCGCGAGCCGTCCATGCCATTCTTTTGGGTGTAGCCCAAAGAATCAAATAGACGCCCACTCACAAGGAGGTGGATGGTGTCTTCTCACGAACAGACAACCGCATACGCGGACGAACAGAAACAGCATCTGAAGAAAACACTTGGCCGGTTCGACATCGTGCTCATCGTCATGTCGGCCGTCCTCAGCATCGAAGTTCTCGCCGAGACCGCGGGCTTTGGCGCGGAAACCTTCACCTGGACTCTCGTCCTCGCCATCTTCTTCCTCGTGCCCTATGCCCTGGTCTTCGCCGAAACCGGCAGCACCTTCGTCGGCGAAGGCGGAGCCTATATCTGGGTCCGCCAAGCCTTCGGCCGACCTGCTGGCGCAATCGCCTCGATCCTCAGCTGGGTCACACAGCCAGTGTGGGTCGGCGGTTCGATGGCATTCCTGGCCACCGGCACCTGGAACCAATTCATCAGCCCGCTTGAGGCGGGATCGGTAGGCGATTGGGTCTTCAAGATCGTCTTCATCTGGATCACTGTGCTCGCCGCGATCGTGTCGCTGTCGAAAGCCAAGTGGCTGCCCACTCTCGGCGGCGCGCTCAAGGTCGTCTTCATCGCTTTCTTCCTCTTCACCACGATCATCTACGCGGCCCAGCACGGAGTGCAGCCGCTGCACTTCTCCGATTTCAGCCCGAGCCTCGGCGGCTTCCTCGGTCTCGTCCCCCTGCTCCTCTTCTCCTACCTCGGATTCGAGGCCTCGAACAGCGCATCGGATGAGATGAAGGATCCGAAGAAGGACATCCCAGCTGCGATCGCGCGTTCTGGTTTCATCTCGGCGCTCTGCTATCTCCTACCTGTCCTTGCAATGCTGCTCGTACTTCCCACCGAGACCATCACGGGAATCGGAGGCATGCTCGATGCAGTCAAGACCGTCTTTACGATCTACGGTCCCGCAGCCGATGTCATGGTCGTCATCGCAGCACTGCTGTTCGTCATCATCCTCGCTTCGCAGGGCGCTGCATGGATGATTATGAGTGACCGCATGCAGGCGCTCACCGCCGCTGACGGCGCCTTCTTCGGTGGCTTCTTCGGCAAGATCTCCCGTGGACTGGGCACTCCGGTCAACGTCAATCTGCTTTCGGGGGTCGTTGCCACCGTCTTCCTCATCGCGGCCATGCAGCTCAGCGGCGACGCAGGAGCGCTGTTCGGAGTCGTGCTCTCGATCTCCATCTCGACCTTCCTGCTCAGCTACCTGCTCATTATTCCGGCGGCCATCAGACTGCGGTGGAAGCACCCGAACATCGAGCGCCCGTTCCGCGTGCCCGTGAGCAACATCAGCTTCACCGTCCTCGGTGGCATCGCCTTCCTCTGGATCCTGCTCGGCTCGTGGGTCGCTATCTTCCCCGGCACTCTCGATCGGCTCTTCGGCCTCGACTACAACTTCCTCGACGAATGGGGTGTCGACCAGGGACCGTTCACCGCGCTCACCCTCGGCACTCTCATCGTTCTTGCCGCTCTCGCGATCGTCGGCTATATCCGCGGTGCCAAGATCCGCGCATACCGGCCCGCTCTTGACCCCGAGACGCTGCAAGCCAGCCTCGACAAACCACTCACTACCCCGGAAGGTGTCTGAACGAAATGACCACGACCACCTCAACGACGTCTCCCACGTCGACCGCTTCACACCCCCTCGACCGCCTGACCGGCGAGGAGATTGAACTCAGCCGAGCCATCATCGTCGACGCGGGCCACGTCAGCGAGCAGACGCTGTTCGCTCTGGTAAGCCTCGTCGAACCCCATAAGCGTGACGTAATCAACGGCGCGACGAACCTGGATCGTCGTGTGCGCTCCCTGCTCGTCGAACGCGGCAGCGGCGAACAGACCGAGATTCTCGTGTCTCTGACCGAGCGCAAGGTTCTGTTCGCTCGCGTACTCGACGTCGCGAACGATGGACAGGCCCCGATTACGATGACCGAGTACGAATCGGCCGAACAGATGATCCGCAGCGACGCCACCTTCCGTGCCGCAGTCGAAGCTCGCGGCATCACCGACATCGAGACCGTGCGCATCTGCGCCCTGTCTGCCGGCCGCTTCGACATTCCCGGCGAGGAGGGTCGCCGCCTCGTGCGTGGTTCCTCCTTCATCCAGTCCGACCCACAGGACAACGCCTGGGCGCACCCGCTCGAGGGACTCGTCGCCTACCTCGACCTCAACACCGGCGAGGTCATCGACGTCATCGACACCGATATCGTCCCGGTGCCCAAGGAACGCTTCGACTACCATCTCGACTCATGGCTGCCCGAACCACGCACGACGCAGAAACCGATCGAGATCTCTCAGCCCGAAGGTGTCAGCTTCTCTCTCGACGGTGACGTGCTGATGTGGGAGAAGTGGCAGGTCCGCCTCGGCTTCGACCCGGTCGAGGGCCTCGTCCTCCACCAGATCGGCTTCGACGACAACGGCGAGCAGCGCCCCATCGTCTACCGCGCATCTGTCGCCGAGATGGTCGTCCCCTACGGCGACCCCAGCCCAGTGCGCTTCTGGCAGAACTACTTTGACGCCGGTGAGTACTCGATGGGCAAGAGCGCGAACTCGCTCGAACTCGGCTGCGACTGCCTCGGCGAGATCCAGTACTCCGACGCTGTGCTCGCCGACGAACAGGGCCACGCACACACGATCAAGAACGCGATCTGCATCCATGAAGAGGACGCCGGTATTCTCTTCAAGCACACCGATGAGTTCACCGGAGCCGCCGATGTGCGCCGCAACCGGCGCATCGTCATCTCCTTCTTCATCACCGTCGGCAACTACGACTACGGCTTCTACTGGTACCTCTATCTTGACGGCACAATCGAACTCGAGTGCAAGGCCACAGGTATCGTCTACACCGCGGCCTACGGCGATGAGTCCCAGCGTCAGCGCTGGTCATCACCGCTCGGCGACGAAGGCCTCGGCATGCCCTTCCACCAGCACATGTTCTGTGCCCGCCTGGACATGCAGGTCGACGGCATCGAGAACGCGGTCGACGAACAGGAAGTCGTGCGCGTTCCCTTCGGTGACGACAACCCTTACGGCAATGCGTTCACCCGCAAGCAGACCCGCCTGACCGAGGAGGGCGGCAGGCTCGCCAATGGAGAAGTCGGTCGAGTCTGGCACGTCATCAACCCGGAGAAGCAGAACCGTCATGGGTTCCCCGTCGGTTACCAGTTGCACATGCCCGACGAGCCGACGATGATGGCCGCCGAGGGATCGTCAATCTCGAAACGCGCCGGATTCGGGTCGAAGCACGTGTGGCTGACTCAGTTCGACGAGAACGAGCGTTTCCCATCCGGGACCTATCCGAACCAGAACCCGGGACAGGGCACCATCACCCAGTGGGTCGAGCAGCAGCGTCCGGTCGACGGTGATGACATCGTCCTCTGGCCCTCGTTTGCAATGACCCACTTCCCGCGGCCCGAAGACTGGCCGATCATGCCTGTCGACCGCCTCGGCTTCTCGATGAAGCCCTACGGCTTCTTCGATCAGAACCCCGCACTCGATGTGCCACGACCCAAGTCGGGGCATTGCGCATACGAGAGCGGCAGTTCCTGCGAGTGCGGCTGACATTCGCTTGAGGGCGGTGTTCGAGACTGAATGCTCGAACACCGCCCTTTCCGGTACTCTCACAAATACCTGGTCGTCTGTAGGCAAACACGGACGACCGATGCCCAAAGGAGGGCGAACATCAAATGGGCCACATCGCATCCATTCTCATGGTCGCTGCGGCAGTTCCCTGTGTCATCGGGGCCATCAATTCATGGAGTCGCATGGCGATCACCGCATCATCGGTGATGTTGCTGGCCATGGTCGACCTGGCGTTCGTCAATGCTCTGCCACCAGTCCTCTGGTCGGGACTGCTGCTCCTCGTCGGATTGTGTATTGCGATGAGACTCGGGTCGAGGCTGAAGGAGAAGCCGACAGCGAGGGCAATGACCACCTTGCCCGAGAAGGTTCTTATCAGCGCCACCACTGCTCACTCCCCCGCTCACAATTCCATGGACAGCACGGTCGAGTCATCGTCGCTTGAGCGACCGACCGAGTGGCACAAAGCCCGCCCGTTCCCTCACCTAGGAAGATCGTCCGCGATCCTGTCCGCGGCCGCTTATCCGATCATGGCCTGGCAGGTCCTCAACCATGGGGCCCACCATGCTGCCGGTTCGGGCGCCGGTGTCCACGCCGTTCATCAGCACCACGGGCAGGCCTTCGACGGCTCTCTCGCCAGCAGTGTCATCACGTTGAGCGTGATCGCTGTATCGCTGCTGCTTGCGCTCTGCGCGGTACAGGCTCTAACCCGCAAACGGCCCACGCTGATGTTCGAAAGCCTTGGCATGGCCACGATGCTGACAGTCATGCAGTTCATGCACTGAACCTGACCTGTGGTTGGCACTATGAGTCAGATGTTCGAAAAACTCGTGCCGAAAAGACGACGAATGCGCCTTAGAGCCCGGTGGTGAATTGCGCAGTGCACCTCGGCCACGCGCCCACCCCATATAAGCCTCTAACGTCAGCTGCGTCCAGCACGCACCACAGAGAATGGCACACCGGTCCCACTCTTCGCGGGGCCATTGCTTCGCGAGGTGCCCGGCGCATTCGGCATGGCAGAGATGGCACGGATAGTACAGCCCACAGCAAGCGAAACAAATGGCAATGATGTTGAGCTCGGTCGAGTAATGCGCGCAACGTGTCTGGCCATCGACCGTTTTACCGAGTACTTGTGTCGATACCGTCATTGTCACTGTCGTCCGTCTGGGAAACACTCGGTCCACAACCTACTCTGCGGCGAATATCCCGACCACAGTCGTCAACGGCTCATTCTTCAGGAAAAGGAATCAACTCCGCTGATAGACAACCTCTCCCGCAGACACTGTAGTCTCCACCAGAATGTCACCAAGATCCCCCGGCACCACCTCGAACGGGTCCCGGTCGAGGATCGCGAAGTCCGCAGACTTGCCCACCGCGATGCTCCCCGAAACGTCGTCGAACCCATTGGCATAGGCGGCGTCGACTGTATAGGCACGGAGCGCCTGCCCGACGGTGATCTTCTCATCGCCGAGCAGTGGCTCATTCTGCGCGACATCGTCTTGACCATGGGGATCATTATGCGGGGCCGTCCGGTTGACTGCCACGTGCATGCCCCAGATCGGATCGGGGCTCGAGACCGGCCAGTCGCTGCCGAAAGACAGCCGGACTCCGGCGTCCCTCATCGAGGCGAAGATGAAGTGATGAGACTGCTGATCTTCGTGGAGCAGCGGCAACTTGGTGTCGACGAGAACCGAGTCACGCCTGGCCCACAAGGGCTGCACATTGGCGATGATTCCAGCCTCCGCCATCCGAGCCAGCTCGGCGGGGTCGGCGATGTCGAGGTGGGCGACCTGGTGACGACGCGCCGGCGACGGTCCACCGTTCTGGGTCAGTGCGTCAACAGCCAGTTTTAGAGCATTGTCGCCCACGGCATGGATGTGGACGTCGAAGTCGTTGGCTTCGAGGCCGCTGACGATCTCGTTGAGTTCATCGGCCTCGAACATGAGCAGACCATGTTCGTGATCGTGACCGCGGTAGGAGCGTTTGAGAGCGCCGGTGAGGTTCTCACAGACACCGTCGAGCATGATCTTGACGACCGTGGCCTGCAGACCACCTCGGCGTCGGTTGCCGTCGATGCCTTGGATCGTGGCTCGTCGTTCCTTGACGGTCTCGATCTGCTGGGCGTAGGGGACGGCACGGTCCCACCACAGGGCGGCGGTGACTTTGCTGGCAAATCTACCGTCTTCGGCAGTCGAGATGTATGGGTGGAAGGTATCGACCGGTGAGCCGGTGAGGACCCCGACGCCGGCATCTTGCCAGCCGACAATGCCGATTGAATGGAAGTAGTCCTGCGAGTTCCTCAGTGCCAGTTCCACATCCGCCGGGGTCTTCGGAGGGAACAGGCCTGTGACGAGTTCCGCTGCGCTTTCAAAGAGCAGCCCTATGGGATTGCCCTCGGCGTCCTTGACGATACGTCCGCCATCAGGGTCAGGAGTATCGCGAGTGATCCCCGCGACCTCGAGGGCACGGGTGTTGACCCAAGTGCCGTGAGCATCGTGGCTGGTGATCGAGGCAGGGCGATCGCTGACAACGGAGTCCAGATCGCGGCGGTGAGGGAATCCATCAGTGAAAACGTCCCCGTACCACCCGGACCCGAGGACCCATTCGTCGTCTGGATGTTCATCAGCGTACTCGGCGATTCGATCGAGATAAGGCTGGTAGCCGTGGATGTCGTCGAGGTTGCATTCCACCATCCCCAACCCGCCGAGGACGGGGTGGGCGTGAGCGTCATGGAACCCGGGGATCAGTGTCCGACCGTTCAAATCGATCACTTCGGTGTCGGGACCGGTCGCTGCCGTGCAGTTGGCATCGCCGATGGCGATGATTGTTCCCGCGTAGATGGCGACGGCGTCTGTTGTTGGTGTCATCGGATCCATCGTATGAATGGTTCCGCCGCGGTAGATACGGTCAGCGACAGGCATGAGGAACTCCGTGGTCATGGGAAGGTGCAGAACTGTGGAAGGTCAGGCGACGCCGAGCTTCCGCAGTGGGCCGCGGATTGCGTAGAGGAAGATTGCCGTGAGCAGACTGATCACGGTCATGAGGGCAAAGAATCCGACTTCGCTGGTCTCGGAGTACACCTGTCCCATGAAGCCGGAGAGACTGGCACCGGCGGCTGTGGTCAAACCCCATAGGGCCATCATCTGGGAGTTGAAGGCAACGGGAGACAGCTGGGAGGCCACTGACATGCCGATCGGTGCGTAGGTCACCTCGGTGATGCCCATGACGATCATGCCGGCGATGACAGCGACGAGAGGAATCAGGCCGGAGAAGATCAATGGGAAGATCGCGAAGAGCCCGAACGTCAAAGTCATCAACACGAAACCGAATGCGAGCTTCGATGTCGTGCTCGGAACGCGACGGTTGGGTCGGTTCGCCAGCTTCTGCCCATACGCGGCAATGATCGGCCCCGCGATGATGCCGGCGATGACTTCAAATGTGCTGATATAAGCGGCGGGCATCGAGTAGCTGCCGATGTTCAGTTCCACCCGTGAATCAGCGTAGACGGCGAATGTGGTGAAGAGTTGGAGGATCATCGTCCAGAAAATCGCGCCGGTGATGAAGAGCGGGATGAACGCCTTGACCTTCAGGCGCTCGTCCACGGTCACGTTCTTCGATCGCAGCATGGCCACGAAGTACACGACGGCGACAATGAGGATCGTCCCGAGCACGTAGTTGTTGAGATTGCCGGTGGACATGAGTCCCGTGCTCACGAGCATGGCGATAACGGCAACCACAGCGATGCCGAACCCTGCAGCTTTCCACTTGCCCTGCGAACTCACCGGGTTCGGGACGATCCGAGATTCTTCGGGCACTGTGTTGCGACCGAGGAAATATGTGATGAGACCGATTGCCATGCCGACTGCCGCGGCACCGAACCCATAGTGGAACCCTAGTTCGACCTGGAGGTACCCGGTAGCAAGTGGGCCAAACAGGGCACCGATGAGGATACCTGTGTAGAAGATCGCATAACCGGAATCCCGCCGAGGTGATGGTTGAGCGTACAGCCGACCCACCATGGCATGAGTGTTGGGCGCGAGCGCACCCGTGCCGATCGTGATGAGCGCCAAACCCGTGAGAAGCCCCGCCATTCCCGGTAGTGCCGCGAGGCTGATGTGCCCCGCCATGATGATAGCGCCTCCGGCCATCACCATTGTTCGAGCCGGAACCAGCCGATCGGCGAACCAGGCTCCCACGGGCTGACCGAGGTAGACGGCGCCACCGTAGGCGCCGGCAATGGCCAGAGCTTCGGATTCGGACAGCCCCAATCCACCGTCGCCGGCCGAGTAGTAGATGTAATAGGCGAGGATGACTTGGAGTCCGTAGAAGCTGAAGCGCTCCCACATCTCGATGGACGAGAGGGTGAAGAGCCCGATCGGCTGTCTTTGCTGAGTAGGACTCGTATCCGGCGAGCTGGCCGGTCCCGCGGGGTCGGCAATCTGAGAATTGGACATGACTTCCTCGGCATGTTGAGTGCCCTGTCGAGCACAAGATTCTGTGTGGATGGGTGAATTGAAAGGGCCACCGCTATCCGGCTGAGGTGGTGCTTCGAGCCTAATGACGTCGCTTCATCGATTCCAATAGTCGTTCTGGATGTCCACTGTCTGATTTTCAGATGGGCGACGACCCTGGGTTGCAGAATCGTTCCCATGACATCCACTGCTGACTTCGTCCACCCCTTCGCCGAGGTAGCCCTGGCCAACATCACCCGCGAGTATCTATTCGCCGCCCACCACGTCGCACGCAGATTGATCGACATCGTCCCGGCAAGCGAGAAGAACCCGGCCTTCGCAAACTCATTCGGCTGGCACTCCAGCGTGCACATGCACTACCTATTGGTCTCGCGTCTGGACACCGAGCCTGATCGCAGTGCAGATTGGCGCGATGAAGCCATCGCCGAGGCGGCCCACCGCTTTTGTGCCGAGGACCGGGCCTGGAACTTCCGTCAAGAGCGCAGCGGCCATGACGGCCTCTCCCCCCGGGCTCTGCGAGGCCGACCTCATGGCAGAAGTCCTCACCGAGAATGTACTCGCTGTCTAGTTGCCGAACTTCTTGTCGGAACTGACACCTGCAACATCGGCACTGACGCCGGTTGAAGTCATCGACCCCACCGACACTGTGTCGTCAACATAACCGGCCCCCTCACGCCCGCCACGTCCGGATGCCCGGCGTCATGCTTCTCAAGTCATCCGGGTCAAACTGTGCGCAATTTGCTCCCACCTGACTCCACCGCAGTTATGAGTTCTTCACCGACGATCAGAGAATGAATCGATTCGATATCTTTGTGGACCTGGCGGTCTCTCTCAAGCTTCGGGACCACCGCTCGAACTGTGTCGTGAGCAGCGCTCACACCCCGTCCGATGGGTTCAGAGGAGATGAACTCCACCGCTTGGCATGCACACAAAAACTCGATCGCAAGTACGTGCGATACATTCTCAATGATTTCGAGGCTCTTGAGCGCAGAAGATGTACCCATGCTCACGTGGTCCTCCTGACCTGCTGCCGATGGGATGGAATCCACCGAGGCAGGCTGAGCCAATCGCTTGTTGTCTGAGACCAGCGCGGCGGCAGTGTACTGAGGAATCATGTACCCCGAGTCGGTGCCCGGGTTCGGCGACAAGAATGGAGGAAGTCCGCTATGGTGAGCGGAGGTCAGCCGGAATGTTCGCCGTTCTGAGATGCTGGAGAGTTCTGTGAGCGCTATTGCGAGCATGTCCAGAGCCATCGCCACAGACTCACCGTGACAATTCGACGACGACAATGACATCTCGTCCTCGGCGAAGATCAGCGGGTTATCGGTCGCGGAGTTCATTTCGTCTTCGATCACGGACTTGACGAATCGAATCATATCTTTGGCGGCACCGTGTACTTGAGGAATCGATCTCAGGCTCAGAGCGTCCTGCACCTTGCGCTGGGAATCCTCCTCCAAGCTGCTCCCCTGCAACAATGTTCGGAGGTTCTCAGCCGTCGCCCCGACGCCCTCGTGCTTCTTCACAGCGCCGATACGAGCGTCGAAAGCGGAGACGTTCCCACGAAGTCCCTCTACTGAAACGGCGCTTGCGATGTCCGCCGTCTTCAGCAGCGACAAGGCATCGTGCACAGCAAGGCCTCCGAGTGCGACCATGTCGCACGTGCCGTTGAGCAGGCTCAATCCCTCTTTTGCCTGCAGGACGACCGTCCGCAGTCCCCGGCGTTTGAGCGCTTCTGCACCAGAGACCGCCGAACCATCCACGCATGCTTCGCCTTCACCGATGAGAACCAACGCGATGTGGGCTTGGTACGACAGGTACCCGAGCGATCCCTTGCGAGGCACTCGCGGGATCACGTCTTCATTCACCATGCCAAGAAGCAGATCCACGACTTCTTCCCTGATCCCGGAGTACCCGAGCGAAAGGTTCCGGACCATCATTGTCATCACCGCACGCGTTTCGACCGCAGAAAGAAGGTCTCCTACTCCGCTGGCGTGGCTGCGGACAAGGCTGAGCTGCAGCTGGGCCGATTCCTCCGGGCTGATTCGGATCTTGCTGTTATCGCCGACACCGGTCGTAATTCCATAGACAATTGCGTCCTGGCTCAGCAGATCGTCGACGACTCGCCGGGACTCGCGAATCCCGCGACGCGCATCATCCGAAAGCCGCACCAAGCATCGATCTCGGGCGATGCGATGCAAGTCATCGACGTTGAACCCAGAGGGACTGATGGTCACATATTCTTGCGTGTTGATCTCATGCTCCTTCGCTCGAAACGACATTCTTGGTGCTTTCGGTCTGACGGCAAAACCGGGAACCGGCTCAGTTCTCGAGTTGCGCAGCTTCAGCCGGGAATTCCCGCGGTTCACCCATCAATTTCGCGTCCGACCGAAGGTTTTTGACGGCAGAGAACGAGATGAGAATGATCAGGAACAAGACGGGGAATCCTGCAAGAGTTGCGGTCTGTTTGACCGCGTCGATGCCGGAAATCTCTCCACCGGTTCCGGCCGTCACGGTGAGTATTGCCAGAACCCCGATCAGTCCACCCCAGAAGATCTTGACCACGGCCGGCGGCTCCGGATTTTTGAGGTCGTTTCCAGTAGTTGTCAGAGACGACATCGTGGTGGTCAGTGAATCAGCCAGAGTGGTGAAGGAGATGAAGATTGCGATCAGCATCAGGATGCCGAAGAGCAGCGAAAGTGGGAGTTCATCCAGGAAAGCGAACAGGGACAGTGGCACACCGCCTTCGCCGTTGATGATGTCCCAGAGTTTGCCGTCGCCCTTCCAGTCGAAGTACATCGCCGCTCCACCGAATACCCAGAACCAGAATGCTCCGAATGCCGCCGGCAACAGCATATTGACCGTGACGAACTCACGGATCGTACGCCCATAAGAGACGCGAGCGATGAACATACCGATCAAAGGAGCATTTGCTCCCCACAGCGCCCATTCGAAAATCGGCCAATCGCGGGGCCACGATTCGCCATCCATCGGGCTGAACCATAGATGCATCTCCGCGAAATCGGAAAGGTACTTTCCAGTTCCTTGAGTACCAATGGTCATGATGTAAGCCGTTGGGCCAACCACGAGCACGAAGACCAGAAGCAAGAGGAAGAGCCTGGTGTTCTGCTCCGCAAGGAACTTGATTCCCTTTTGGAGTCCGGTATAGCTCGACAGTATGTAGGTGATGGTGATGAGGATGGCTATTGCAGCCCACAGGACGGGTCCATTGACGATGTCCGTATAGTGCGAAACACCGCTGCCTATCTGCAGCACTCCTTCGCCGAGGATCGCTGACATGGCACCGGCAATTGCGAACATGCAGATATTGTCGACAATCGTGCCGATGCCTCCGAGCGCGCGCTTTCCGAAAATGGGGTAGAGAGCAGAGCTGACGGCATAGGGCATTCCCTTGTTGTAATGCGCATATCCGATCGCTATTCCACAGATGACGTACAAGGCATATGGGGCGATCGTCCACTGCATCGTCACGGCCGCGATCGAGAAGGTCGCGGCTTGTTCGGATCCTGGCTCCGCCCCAAGCGCAGCCGGAGGGTTCATGAAATGCGTCAGTGGCTCGGCGGTCCCCCAGAACAGAATGCCGGTACCGATTCCGCTGGTCAGCGAGATCGCAAACCACTGCCACCTTGTCATGGTCGGCTTGGCTGAGTCACCACCGATTCTGATTTTCCCGAACTTCGAAAAGCCCAGATACAGACAGACGAAGATCAAAACGAAGACGGTCAAACTGAACAGCCAACCGAAGTTGGTGAAGGCGAATCCGACGACCGTCGACTGAATATTGTAGAACCACTGGGGAGCGACAATACCCAGGACTGCGGTTGCAACCAGCAGAACAGACATTGGGGCGAATACGCCCCACCGCATCTTCTTATTGTTCATCATTGACTCCGGTGAATTGTCCATCATTGACGACCTGCCATAGGCACTGAGAGAACACCGGCGCTGTTCCGACATTGGTGATACAGCTGCTAATGCAATCGATGGTGTTGAAAAGGTCTCCGGTCATGCTGGCAGTTCGTAACCTGGCTCACAATGCACTTGAGTAAAATTACGTCCGATATATCGGACAAGGACTGAAAATGTCTTCGCTTGCACGAATGGAGTTGCCCGCCATTTCAGCGACACTGATGCGAAGCCAATATGATTCTGATCGTCAAGCCTTCAACGTCACCAACAGCGTTGGCCGCTGGCCCGGTCCAAGCGGCAGTCGGGCCAGGGCAAGTCGATCGGCGGGGCGAAGTCCGTCGGCTAAGCCCACAATTCTGCACGTCCTCATCCCCGTCGGTCACATCTTGGGCTCAGGAACCACCTCGAACTCCCCGGTCATCCCATCTCGGGGAACAGCCTCGGCGCTGTCGGCATCATTCGTCACGCTGTGATCAGCGCTCAGCCCGGACAGACGCTCGGGTTGGAGGATCTCGTCGAGCTGCTCGCGTTCGAGCAGTCCTCGCGCAATGACGAGCTCGGAGATTCTCTCATCGGTGGCCAGGGCTTGCTTGGCCAGCTGCGCCACCTGAGCGTAGCCAGAATGCGCGGCGATAAAACGGCTTGCCCGCAGCAGTCGTCAGCAGTTCGTCAAATGATGTTCCCACTGCTCTGGCTCCTAACCTCGTACTTTCCTTTTGCAACTGAGCCTGTCAGCTGGCTACGACACCGCGCCGAATCAGGCTCCGTGTCCACGAGGCTGTGGGTCGGTGAAGCCCAAATGAGGGTGGCCTCTCCTGGGAGGTGCAGTTCGCCCGGGTGGTCTTGGCCAACATCACCCGCGACTACCCGTACGCTGCGCATCACGTCACACGCTCGGCCGATGACATCGTCGAGCCGCGAGAGAAGTACCCGGCGTTCGCAAACTCCTTTGACTAGCATTCCAGCGTCCATATGCACTATCTGCTCGCGTCACTGTTGAGCACCGAGACCGCCCAGACCGCGCCGAGGTGCTTGCTTAGACGGTCTTCGACCTGACCGTGGCATAGCTACCGAAGATGGCAGTACCCGTTCGCCACGGACTGCACTCGAACACAGCGTTCGGTCTACGCCGAATCTTGCTCGGCGCTCGTGACCTGGAACGCCACGATGTCATTGATGCCATCGCCGCCTCTGCTCGTCGCTGCTTCGCCGATGATCATGCGTGGAATTTCACCCAGGAGCGCAGCGGCCAGGACTTCCTCTCCCCCGCCTGTGCGAAGTCGACCTCATGGCCGAGGTCCTCACCGAGGATGAGCTGACCGTCTGGCTGCCCGATTTCCTCACGGAACTGACCGCGGAATCACCTGCGCTCAAACCAATCGAGGTCCTCGATCCCACGGACGGATACCAGAGCCACCTCTATGGGTTGGGACTCTCAGTCGCAGCATCGTTGATGCGCTCGGCGCCCAAGCTGCTCGCAGCCACTGAGCATTCGGGCAATCACGAAGTGGCCGACCATGCGTGGGGACTCCTCACAACGGTCGACCACCTCATGGCCCCGGGTCTCGAAGCTGCTGTCTCCGACGAGTACATGGCCTCGCACTGGGTCGCGACGTTCGCGTGGGAAACGGTTAACGAGGCGCTCTGCGCGCGCAAGCGTTGAAGTGGCTCTCCACAGCCGGGCACTCTCACGCTCCACTCGATGGGCCGGCAAGTTTAGGTCGGTCGGGGCCGCGAAGTCGGCTAGCAGCAGTGCCGGCTTCGACTCCTCGGCGAGCACCTCACAGCTGTTTGGGCGAGCATATGGTTCTGGCTCTCTCCTTTGCCAATATCTCAGCTAGAAGAGTGATTCTTGAGCCGGGCCCTCACCTACTGAACGTAACTCTTCCCTTGCTTCTGAATCCTTGGCCGGCGATGAACCACTCTGAGTAAGGTAGTCATACAGCGCGAGTTCGACAGGTGTGTCGAGAGCGAGGTTCATCGTTACGACGCTGAGCTCTGAATCAGGCTCGTCTCCGGGCATGGTCGCCTGTTCGGCATTTGATGGCCTAACTTTCCCCAAATAGTAGAAGTCAGCACTTTCAGCATCGTCTTTCTTGGCGAACAAATGCAGGGCGAACTTGTTCGACAGGATCCGTTGAACGTCGGGGCTCTCGAGTGACTTTCTGTTCTTGCTGTACCAGTGAAGCGTCTTTTCGTTGATGAACGCATCCTTGTAAGAAGTACTTGCGGACATGTCTGAGCCCTTGTGGTATTTAACGAAGATCGGACATGTGTTCGTGTGAAGGTCGAACTTGTAGCCAAACATCGTGCCTTGCTGGTTGTCGCTCCAGTTGAGCAACCGGCAAACGTCCTTGCGTGAGTACATTTTCCCAAGCTCCATCGGCTGGCCCCACTCATAGCGATGGCGCGACAAGTAGAGTCCAGTCTCAACTAGGTCCTGGACATGATCGTTAAACTCCGCGGATTGCGCGACGAGGTCGCCAAACCATTCGGCCAATGCGATGCGGTCCGCGTTCCAGTCGACGATTGGCTGCCCATACTTCGCTTGCTCAGTGATTGTGTAGAAATCAAGCGAGAAGATTCGCTGAAGGGAGACCATCGTCATTTCATCGGCCGTCACAGCGTGGCGCCTTAGGAGACCAATGCATTCCTGCTCATCGAGCGAATCGCGGTTCTTCAACAGGTGGTCAAGTATCAACAATTCGTGCGGACGCTTACCGTTGAGGAACTCTACGCTGAGGAACGTCAGTGCCTTGTTTTGAATTTCAGGCGGCGCCAGCTCTGAAATTTTGAAGCTGTGCAGGAGGTTCCAATAGTTCCCACGGGCACCTGCAATGACGACTGGATCGACAACGTCAAATCGAGCGAAGTCAATCAGCTTTGGCGGCCGACCAAGCCTCGATTGGAAATCTTTGAACGTCTTCTTGAGATTCTTCATACTGTCGAGCTTCGTTGAGGCGATCGATGCGAATATGCGTTCCTTCGCAATAGGATCGAAGTTCACGCTCGAGAGACCTGCGACGGTACCCGCATCTTGAGCTTCAATCATCTTCTGCCTGATGGAGTCTTTATTAAGGCTGCTGTCGCCGAAAAGTGCAATCGGAACGAGATAGTTGTTGGCATAGTTTCCGATGAAGTCGATGACGATGAGATGGCTCTTGCCTTCGGACTTCCTCAGTCCTCGACCGAGTTGTTGGGTGAAAACGATGCTCGATAAAGTCTGTCGAAGCATCACTACTTGATTGACGGATCGAATGTCAATGCCTTCATTGAACACGTCGACTGTGATGATGTAATCGAGGCGGCCGGCTTCAAGGTCGTCAACGACGGCTTCTCGGATCGGAATTGGATCATCTCCCGTGAGCGCGCGGGTTCTCAACGTTCTACCGTGAACCGCTCTCTGATTGAGGAGTCGGGAGAGCTCATTTGCTTCTTCTTTGCGGCTGCAGAACATAAGCCCTTTGACCGCTGCACCAGCGTGGCCATAAGTCTCAATTGCGTTGAGCACGTGCGTGACTCGTTCAGATGCAACGAGGTCTTTCAGCTGGGAGGCATCTGATATAACCTCGCCACCAAGTTCGAAGTCGGTGACACCATAGTAGTGAAACGGAGCCAACATGTCTTCTTCGAGTGCCTTCTGGAGCCGAATCTCGTAGGGAACATTGAAGTCGAAGAGGCTGTAGACGTTGAAGTCGTCAGTGCGCTCCGGTGTAGCTGTGATACCAAGCATGAATTTGGGCGTGAAGTAGTTGATGATGTTCAAATGCAGCTGAGCACCGGCGCGATGAACTTCATCGACAAGAACGTAGTCGAAATAGTCCGCAGGTATGGATTCGAGGTTGGCCATCGTCCCAAGCGATTGAACTGTGGCAAAGACGAATCTTCGATCAAGCTCCCGGAGTGAGCCTACAAATTTCCCTATGTCGCCTGGAATAAGGTCGAGAACCTTGGTGAACTCTTCAATCGCACGGTCGAGGATCTGTTCGCGGTGGACCACGAAGAGCATCCGGTTGGGGTTTACCGCTTTGACATCGAGCGCGGCGAGGATTGTCTTGCCCGTACCGGTGGCCGACACAACGAGCGCTTTGTCTTCGCCTGATTCGCGTACCTGGTCAATTTCCTGTAGCGCCTCCATCTGCATCGCATTGGGGCAGATGACCTCGGTGTCGGACCCGCCATCAGCACTAGACAGATGGACGGTCTCACGCCGTTCGGGCGGAACATAGACGGCCTCGTAGGCCTGGATCCATGCCTCAGTGAGGGGTGTCGACACTTTCAGTTGTTCGGCAATGGCGGCGTCAAGTTGATCTACGATGTCACCATCTGGGAGCGCGGAAAATCGCAGGTTCCATTCGTGGTTGGCTTTGAGCGCCCGGGAAGTCAGGTTTGAACTGCCGACGATGGCGGTGGTGCTGTGCTCTTGTTCGAAGATGAAGCCTTTGGGGTGGAACCCTTGATTCTCATTGTCGAAGATGTAGGTATCGACACCGATGTCACGAAGATTGGCGAGTTCGCGGAATGAGTCTGGCGAGTTGAATCCGAGATAAGTCGAAGTGATGATGCGACCGCGGCCAGGAAAGTCGATGAGCGCTTGTTTGAGAGAGGCGATCGCATCAGAGCTGACAAATGCAACGGAGAAGGTGAAGCTCTTCGAGCGACGAAGTTCGTCAAGGATCGTCTTGTACATGGTGTTGGCTTCGAAGTTCGAGACCAACATGGGGTTGAAAAGTCTGTCAGAAGTCGCGCTCCGGTCAAAGAACCCAAATGCTGTGTCTTGACGAATGTGATCCGGGATCGCGGGGACCATGGATCAGCTATCAGCAGACGAGAAATCGCGGATGATCTTCTCGACCGCAGGGACATCAGCCGGCGCCCACTGAACTGAGTTTAGCTCCGTCGCAGGAATCCATCGGATTTCCGAATGCTCAGTTAAGCGCGGCTCACCTTCTACCACCGTTGCATAAAACGTAGTCAGCGTGACGAATCCGAAATCGTACTCATGTCGGGTCGACTCGACTTGCTCGCCGACTTCAACCATGCAGAGCAGCTCTTCTCGCATTTCACGAACAAGCGCGTCCCGAAGAGTCTCTCCAGCCTCGATCTTCCCACCAGGGAACTCCCAATAGCCGGAAAGCGACATGACCTCGCTCCGTTTCGCGGAGAGCACTCGCATTCCGTCGACTACAACGGCACCAACAACGGTGATTTCCTTCTTCATCAACGAATTCCTTTTGCCATATGAAGCGCTTCCACCGAGCTTACCAAGCCAATTGCACGGTGGACGACGCGCATGTCAAGAAGAACTGTCAGCAAGGTCCTGACTCCGATGGGTAGATCTAGCGAGCGACTGATGCAAGGATCTCGACGAGGTCTTGGCGCAGATCAGCGCCCTGCGGGGTTGTAGTTAGGAGCTGGTTTAAACCGCTGACTTTCAGTGGTGGGGATTGGGATCGCAGGCCCTTACTGAGCGGTGCTTCCCGCTCGATGCGTTCAATTCGGACCCTGCCGCAGCTCAGCAATGCTCCACGAGCGGCGACCATGCCTACTCAGCAATTCGAGCCTCGTTCGCCGCAGGATCACTCGGGCTCTTACCAGTTCAACGAAGCGGAAGGAGAACGCACCGACTCTGCTCTGTCGGCACTGTCTGCGATAATCCCACCATGGTCAGCATCCGCACCGACAACGTCCCGAGCACCGTCGACGGGCCATCCATAGTTGCTGCGGCGTCCGGTTTGATGCTGCTCCCAGAGAACGCGTCGAGACTCCTACGTCTGCACCGGATGGCGGCGCTTGGCATGGCACTTGAGGACCGACAGATTTCCGCCGCTAGTTCCAGTGCTATCCGCGCGCTGCTGAAGACCGACGACATCGGCGGTCCTGATGTCCTTCGGCAAGAAGATCCTTACTCCGACGTCCTTGTCCAGAGCATCGATTTCCCCGGCGGGCCATACCTTGTCTCGTCGGGCAGCGGGGAGCACACAGTGGCTGACGTCAAGAACCTAATCGACACGATGCTCCGTGAGCGTTGGATGGATAACGACCTCTACCAACCAGCATTCCGACTGGTTCACAGCCTGCTCATCGTCAGTGACCTGGTGCTAAGGCGAGCTGGCCTCCAGCGCGGTACACTGCCGCAAGGTTCTGCACGGACTCCCGTCGACGTCCCTGGAGCGGCGAGACTCAAAGAACTCGCTTCTGCCGCGTTCATCTCCACTGACGACCTCGACTCGTACGCCCCGTGGCTCCGTACGGTCATCGACACCTTCGCGCTCGATCCGGGAACCCTCACCGAACCCTGTGACGACGACGTCACCGATGACCGTCTCTCCACCTATCCGTTCCTCAGGATGGACGACGGGTACCAAGTGGTGCTGCCCGTCGATCTGCTTGTGACGATGCGCTTCCACTTCTTGCGGTTCGCGAAGCAAGACGGCCAACTCGAGAAGCTAGGACGAAGGTGGCGAACTGCCGTGCTCTATCGCGTCATGCGCCTGCTCGATCCCGACAGGACCGCGATCCTCATCGAAGAGGACGACCTGACCACCAGGTACCTGGTGCCGATCGACGACAGACGCGACCTGCATGTCGTGCTCGCAACCGACCCACTGGCCAACTGGGAGACCAACGTCTGGGACCACGTGCACGACACCCAGGCGGTGCTGGCGCGCCTTGCCCACCTCATGGCGCCCGAGGAACGTCGCACGTACTCGAGCGCCTCGACGCTCCTGCACCTTGTCGTCACCGATACCCTGGGCGGAGGCGCATTCTGGAGCGTCCCTAACATCAACGATGCCGACCCGATGCTCTTCATCAGGTCAGATGATCTCGAGGTCATTCTTCATCACGAGCCTGATGGGTCTCTAGGTCTGCTCCTTTTCGCCGAAGCGCGGAGCAGGCGCCCCTGGGATGCGCTTGTCACCGACATCCTTGACGAGTTCAGCGTCTATGAGGAGTCCGAGAAGTCGTTCTACGTCTCGGACGGGCCGCAGCCCAGCCTCATGATGTTCCAGACCGGAGAGGCACTTGTGCCTCGCGCCAAGTGCCAACTCGAAATTGACACGCACGGAGTCGTGCCGCCAATTGACCCTAAAATTATCGTCACTGCCCGGCGACGATATCGAAGCGATGGCCGCGGCATCTACATAATCGACCCACGCAGCCCCTTCCCAGGCTATGTGGTCGAGCTGACCGCCAGCAATATCTTCATCACCGTCGACCTGGACAACGACGGACCGGTAGGTGTCGAGGCCGAGCTCATGGAGTGCGCTGCATATTGGGTCTGGGAATGCGCAAACCACGTCGACGTCGTACCGACCGATCCAACCGTTGAACTCGTACTCAAACTCTCTTCGCCCGAATCGTGGCGCAAGCCGAACGGTTGGTCGCAGTCTGATCCTGCGGTGTGCGTCTCCCCTCGTTCGGGTGGTTTCACCTTCGAGATCGCCGAGACGTTCGTCGCTCTCTTTCAAGAAGGAGACAACCTTGCCGAGCGCGAGCTGGTCTCGGCGTTGCTGGAGGCCCTGTTCGCTGTAGCGGTTGCCGATCTGCCAGAAGTCCTGGATCGGGTCGCGCCGACCGGTTCCAAGCGCATGCTCAACGCTTTCGATCAAAACCAGGCGCCTGACATGTGGGCAAAGGGGCTACCTCGCCCTCTGACAGGACACTCGCAAGTCACCGCACAGCTGCTCGATGAACTAGGCAACTGGCTCCGTTCGCCGTCAGGCGGCAACTTCCCGACAGGTGGTTTCGAGGGTAAAAACCGTGTCGATGTTCTCAATGCGGCCGTCAGTTACCTCTTCAAGCGACTCGAAAGCGAGATCGTTGTTTACGAGCCTCGAGGCCTACTCGCATACCTGATCGCGCAAAACGAGTCGCTCCTCCACAATGCCAAGTTCCTCGACACCATGCTCCGGGCGCGAATCGCGTGTTTCGGAGAGAACTCTGAGGCGGCCACCGATCTCGTTGAGGAGCGCAAGGCGAGCGCTTCTGCTCAGCGTGCCAACCGGTTCCTGATCGAGTACGTCGCAGCGTGTCCGCCGACCGGCACTGAGCAAGTCCAGACGCGCGACTATTACGGAATGCTCAGCATCGCGAGGGAGATCGCCGATCGAGGAACAGCTTCGGATTTCCTCCACCACCACCTGGCGGACTTCGAGGTGTCCATCCTCGAGTCGGGGCGCCTCGGAGTAGAGCGAGACCACCCAATTCACCAAGCGATGGAAACATACGCCGTGAATTCTGGCTCCCGATCACTGCGTGAGGCCCAAGCCGACGACTCGGTTGACGAATCGAATCCGTTCGATTTTGCCGAGTTCCTCGCTACTAGCGCCGAGGCAACACAGGCAGAGTTCGGATTCACCTTCGACGAGCTGCGCAAGGTATGCGGGGGTCTGCTGGATCTTGGGGCCGCCGACCAAGTGAATCGCGTCGACCGAACGACTGCCATCGCCGAGGTCTCCAACAGCAAGGGCCTGACCCCAGTGACTGTGGAGCAGGTCCTCGACAAGATCACGCTCGCTCCCAGGGCATCGTTCATGTCGATCGGAAACGACGCGGTGCCGTGGCGCTTCAACCGAGACATGTCGTACGTCCGGAGACCCGTCGTCCAGCAAGGATCAGACCTCGTCTTCGGCTTTCGCGCCCTCTACCGGCTTGGACCGTATTGGGTCGACAACCTTCTCTCCGGTCGGCTCCAGGGACGAGCCGAAACCGACGAGATGATCAAGTTCATCTCCCAGACCAGAGGCCGAATCAACGACCATTTCGCGCAACAGGTCGGCCGTAAGCTCGACCGTCTCGGCTTCACCACCTATCTATCCGTGAAGAAGTTCGGAAAGAAACGAGTAGCCGACCCGGAAGGCAACGACATCGGCGACATCGACGTCTTCGCGTTCCATGAGGCCAGCAACACCATCGTCGCCATTGAAGCCAAAGACTTCGAGATTGCCCGCACACCGGTCGAGATCGCCAATGAGGTCAAGAAGCTCTTCACCGGAAAGAGCGGCAAGAGATCGACTGTCGAACTCCACTCACGACGAATCGATTGGCTCCGCAACAACAACGTTGTCGTCGCCACCGGCCTGGGCCTCCCCGCAAGTGCTCGGGTCAAGGTGCTCGGCGCCGTCGTGACCAGCGAGCCGCTGATCATGCCTCTGATGACGGAGAGCCCGTTCCCCGTCGTTGCCATCGACGACCTTACCACCGAGGCGGTCGGAGTCGACGCAGGGCGACAACGATCCCGTCGCGGAAAGGGCCGCGGGCGGTAGGTAGTCACTGCCGTTATCCGGGGCAAGCCGCCAGCATTGCGTCGGACGCCTGTCTGCTACACGCATCACAGCGACGTCACCCGAGAACGGTGGGCCGTGTGCCTGGTGGAGAAACTGAAGGTTAGTCGACGCACTCACCTAAATGCACTCCTTAGCGACAAGACCTATTCGTCGAGTGCGAATCAGGCACTATTGTGGTCGCGAAGGCTCGAGTCTGTGCTCTCCGAACCGCCATACCAGCATCGGACGAGGCCCGGATGATCTCTACTCCTGGCGCGCGGAGCACCGATCGAGCTCCACCGTCGGCGAACTGTCACCCCACACATCCAGGCGGAGCATGACAAGGTCCCTACGGTGCCGAACCAGGTTCTCTTAGCTCGACCAGCCACGGGCGGTCAGATTCGTAAAGGACGTCCCCGTCTCGGCAATGAGATCGGTTCCTACGCCCACCCAGCTTTGCCGTGATGCTTACACGATCTCATTTGATCCTGGCGCCCCGCCGTCATCCTGTAGTGCCTCCTGAGCTCAGGGACGAAACGCGATGCGCTGGAGAATCTGACCGATTAGGCGACCTGCTCGATTCTTTCGCCTGCCTCCAGCAGCTCGAGCGCCGCAGTCAGGCGCGCAGCGCTCGAGGCGTCGAACTGATCAGCGCTCAGGAATCGATTGTCGCCGATTCTCGGAGCGACGTGAGCTCATCGGGGCCGAGCCCTAGCACATCTGCCATCACATCCTCCGTATCCCCACCCAGCCGCGGAGCAGCAACCGCTTCTGCCGCCGGCGTCCCAGAGAACGACAACGGCACCCGAGGAGCCATCACACGGCCGACTCCCGGCTGCTCGATCTCACCGAACAGCGGGTTCTCCAACGAACACCACGGATCGTTGTTGACGAGCTCTTCGAAGGTCTGAAACTCACCCTGGAGCACACCGGCATTGGCCAATGCAGTAGCCGCCTCGGCGACCGTGTGCGCAGCGAACCACGGGCGCAGCACAACGTCGATGGCCTCACGCGCTTCGAACCGTCCGCCTTCGGTAGACAGATCAACGTCGAGCATGGGCCCGATCATCTCGAGCTTCTCGGACAGCCCCGTCGCCTTGCCCAGTCCGCGCCAGTGCTTGTTCGAGATGACGGCAACCATGATCTCGCGTTCGTCCGAGGTCTTGAACGACTGCCCGTAGGCGCCATAGAGGCCATTGCCCAGCGGTCCACGAGTCTTACCGGTCGACTGCACCTCGGCGATGTATCCGAGGTTGCCCACGGTTGCGAGCATCGCATCGGACAGGGCGAGGTTGATCTCCTGCCCCTTGCCCGAAGTCCGGCGATCGAGCTCAGCGGCAGTAATGCCATTGGCAATGTACAGGCCGGCGATGACATCCCACGCCGGCAGCGCATTGTTGACCGGTCGCTCATCATCGCCGGTGATGATCGGGAACCCGCTGGCCGCATTGATCGTGTAGTCCACGGCCGGCTTCCCATCATGGGACCCATTGAGACGCAGCATGACCAGATCTTCACGGTGCTGGACGAGATTGTCGTAGCTCAGCCATCCGCGAGCGGGCAGGTTCGTCACCAGGGTGCCCGCCTCGGCAATGAGATCGGTCGCGATCTTCTGTCCCTCTTCGGACTTGAGATCGAGGGTGACCGAGCGCTTGCCCTTGTTCAGGCTGGCCCAATAGATCGACGTCCCGTCATCGCTGATCGGCCACCGGTTGGCGTCGATGTTGCCGCCGATCGGGTCGATGCGGATGACGTCGGCACCCAGCTGCGCCAGGGTCATCGCACCCAGAGGTGCTGCGACGAAGGCGGAGATCTCGACGACTTTCAGTCCGGTCAGTGGTGCCGGTCGTGTCTCAGACATGGGTGCTCCTCAGCTTTCCGTGGTCGTCACTGTTGCCGCGATCGCGGTCTGACCATCAGGTCCGATGGCTTCGAGTTCATGGGTGTTCGCTCCGGTGCTGCGACCGACGAGGTGTATCTGCTCGTTCGCGAACAGGGGTGACTTCGCGCGGAAGTCGTACGTAGCGACGCTCGCCTCCGGGTGGTTCTTCATGAATGCGTCGAGCAGGAGTGTCGCGGTCAGCGGGCCGTGGGTGACGAGTCCCGGGTAGCCTTCGACGCCCGTCACATACGGGTGGTCGTAGTGGATGCGGTGGGAGTTGAATGTCAGAGCTGAGTAGCGGAAGAGCGTAACCTCGTTGGGTCGCACCGAGCGCACCCAGTCCCACCCTTCGGGTGCCGGGGAATCCGCACGCGCTGGTGCCGCCGTGGATCCTTCTGGCGCCGAGGTGGCTTCCCGGTAGACGATCGTGTGCCGATCCGTTGTCGCGAGGTTTCCATCGGCGGAGACCTCGTGGCGCAGCACGACGAAGCAGAGGGAACCGCTGCCGCCGGTCTTCTCCGTAATCGATTCGATGGTTGTCGTCCGTGACAGCTTCTGCCCGGCGAGGATGGGTGCATGGAACTGCAGCTTGCTGCCGGCCCACATGCGCCGAGGCAGTCCGACCGGGGGCATGAATCCGCCGAGCTTCACGTGACCGTCTGTTCCCAGTTCGCTCATCGGAACGTCGTCTTCGGCGAAGTGCAACCAGTGTCCCACGGGGAACAGCGTCGCTGGCTCGGTCGACGACGATACGTCCTGTTCGAGCAACGTGGCCAAGCGGGCAGCACTGATCGGAGAGGCAATGTCTTCTTCGGTGCTGGATCGGCCGACCCAGTCCTGCAGGTTGATCTCAGTCATGTCAACGTCCTAACAGTTCATCGGAGATGATGCGCATCTGGATCTCAGACGAGCCCTCGAAGATCTTCGTCAACCGGGCATCACGCCAATGACGCTCCACGGCAAAGTCCTTCGTGTACCCGGCACCACCATGGATCTGGACAGCCTCCGAGGTGACCTTCTCCGCCATCTCCGCGGCCAAGTATTTGACCATCGCCGCTTCCTTGTCACAGCGTGCACCAGAATCGATCTGCGTGCACACGTGATACATCAACGCACGACTGGCCTCGATTTGGGCGGCCATGTCAGCGACCTTGAACCGCAGATGCTGGAAATCAGCCAGAGGATGCCCGAACTGGACCCGCTGCTTCAAGTACGCGATCGAGTCCTCCAACGCCGCCTGCGCCAAACCGATCGAGCGAGCCGCCGTATGCGCACGCCCCACTTCAAGACCCGACACCGCTTGGTAGAAGCCACGATCTTCCTCACCCAGCAGTGCTTCGGCCGGCAGGTGGAAGTCGTCGAAGGCCAGATCCCAGGTCTTCCATCCGAAGTACCCGATCTTCTTCACAGCAGTCCCCGACATACCCTCGGGGAAGGAACCCCGGTTCTTCTCCACGAGGAACGCTGAGATCCCACGATGGCGCTTGGCCTCATCGGTCGAGGTGCGGGCAAAGAGAATCACATAGTCAGCCTGATCGGCAAACGTGCACCACATCTTCGTGCCATTGATGACCCACCCACCGTCCGCGGCACGACTGGCCTTGCACCGGATGTTGGCGACATCGGATCCGGCTTCTGCCTCGGACAGGGCGAAGGCACCCAAATACTCACCTGTGGCGACCTTCGGCAGCAGCCGGGCTTCCTGTTCGGGTGAGAAGCCACCGCCCATCCCGTTGCCCCGAGCCAGCAGTCCACCCACGCTCATCCAGGCACGGGAGAGTTCCTCGGCGACGAGGCAGTACTCGAAGACACCCAATCCGAGGCCGCCGTATTCCTCGGGGATGAGGATGCCGAAGAACCCCATATCGGCCATCTGTTTGATGAACCATTCAGGGAACTGTCCCTCGATGGGGTCGAGCTCATTGGCCAACGGGAGGACCACGTCGTGGGCGAACTCGCGGGCGAGCGCCTGGATCTCGAGGCGTTCCTCGGTCATGAAGTGCGGGGTGTCCGGCCTGGGCCTGGGTTTGTGCGTCATGGTGCGTCTCCCTCTCAGGCCTTGTTGCGGCCGATGAGCTGCTTGGCGATGACGTTGAGCTGGATTTCGTTGGTGCCCTCGCCGACGATCATCAGCGGGGCATCCCGGTAGTAGCGTTCGACGTCGTATTCGGTGGAATATCCGTAACCGCCATGGACACGGATGGCGTCGAGGGCCACCTCGGCGGCCATCTCTGAGGCGTAGTACTTGGCCATGCCGGCCTCCATGTCCACGCGCTCACCGGAATCGTAGGTGCGAGCTGCGTGGAGGACGAGCTGCCGGGCGGCCTCGAGCTTCGTCGCCATCTTCGCCAGCTGGTTGCCCACGGCCTGGTGACGCCAAATCGGCTTGCCCATGGATTCGCGCTCCTGCGAGTACTTCACAGCGTCATTGAGTGCAGCCTGGGCCACACCGAGCGAGCGAGAAGCCACCTGGATGCGGCCGATCTCCAGGCCCTTCATCATCTGCTTGAATCCGACTCCCTCTGCCCCGCCGAGCAGCTGGGACTGCGGCTGGCGCAGGTTCTCGAACACGAGTTCGCAGGTCTCGACACCCTTGTAGCCGAGCTTCGAGAGGTTCTTCGACACCGTGAAACCCTCACCCTTCTCGACAAGGATGATCGAGATGCCCTTGTGGCGGGGCTCTGCACTCGGGTCGGTCTTGCACAGCAGTGCGATGAGATCGGACTTGCGGGCATTGGTGATCCAGGTCTTCGACCCATTGATGACGTAGTCCTCGCCGTCCTTGGCTGCCGAGGTGCGCATGGCCTGCAGGTCAGAGCCACCACCGGGCTCGGTCAGGGCCATGGTCGCACGCAGTTCACCGGTGGCCATGCGCGGCAGGTACTTGTCCTTCTGCTCGCTCGTGCCGTATTCGGCGATGAGCTTGGCCACGACGGTGTGCCCGCCCATGGCACCAGCCAGGGACATCCACCCGCGGGCCAGTTCCTGCGTGATGAGCGCATACGCCTCGGTCGAGACCTTGCCGTCGCCCCAGGGCTCGTCGATCGCGAGTCCGTAGATGCCCATGTCCTTCATGGTCTGGATCCACTTTTCCGGATATTCGTCGGCATGCTCGACCCGGTTGACGTGGGGTTTGACGTCGTGGTCGATGAACTCGGCGACCGTATCGATCATCATCTGCTCTTCGCTGCTGACTGCCATCTCGAAGTCCTTATCCTCTGCTGCTGAAGTTGTGATTGTCTGCCTCGCCGAGGTGGCCCGACGTGGCCGTATTCGTGGTGGTCCGTGACCGGTTCAGTCCAGTCGGGCGCCGTCTTTCGCTGTTCTCGTCCGCCCGAGTCCGATCGTCGTATCCGGTCCAGTGCTGTCGAAGAAGTCGTTGCCCTTGTCGTCGGTAATAATGAAGGCCGGGAAGTCCTCAACTTTGATCCGCCACACTGCTTCCATCCCGAGGTCTTCCATGTCGAGGACTTCGACTTCGGTGATGCAGTCCTGGGCCAGACGGGCCGCGGGCCCGCCGATGGAGCCTAAGTAGAATCCGCCGAATTCGGCGCAGGAGTTCTTCACCTGAGCCGAGCGGTTGCCCTTGGCGAGCATGATCATCGACCCGCCGGCTTCCTGGAACTGGCGCACGTAGGTGTCCATCCGTGAAGCGGTGGTCGGTCCAAACGATCCCGAAGGCATTCCGTCGGGAGTCTTGGCCGGTCCCGCGTAGTAGATGGGGTGGTCCTTGAAATAGTCGGGCAGCTGCCCGCCCTCGCCCAACCGCTGACGTAGGTTCGCATGGACGATGTCGCGGGCCACGATCACGGTGCCGGACAGTGAGAGCCTGTCCCCTACGGCCAGTCGGCTCAGCTGTGACTGGAGTTCGGGCATCGGACGGTCGAGGTCTACCTCGGTGACATTGCCGGATTCGATCTCCTCGACCCGGCCCATCGACGGCAGGAACCTGGCGGGATCGTGCTCGAGCTCTTCGATGAAGACACCCTCGGCGTTGATGCGGGCAAGGATCTGCCGGTCGGCCGAGCAGCTCACGGCGATGGCGATCGGCAGCGATCCGTTGTGGCGTGGGAGCCTGACGACGCGCACGTCGTGGCAGAAGTACTTACCGCCGAACTGGGCGCCGAACCCGAGCGTCTGCGTCAGCTTGAACACGGTGTCTTCGAAGTCCGTGTCGCGGAATCCGTGGCCCAGTGTCGCGTCACCGGCCGTCGGCAGGTCATCGAGGTAGTGGGCGCTGGCAAGCTTCGCGGTCTTGAGCGTGAACTCCGCCGAGGGTCCGCCGATGACCACTGCCAGGTGGTAGGGCGGGCAGGCTGCTGTGCCGAGAGTCGAGATCTTCTCCGCCAGGAAGTCGAGCATCGATGACTCGTTGAGCACGGCCTTCGTCTCCTGGTAGAGGAAGGATTTGTTCGCACTTCCCCCGCCTTTGGCCATGAACAGCAGCTCGTAGTCATCGTCTGGGCTGAGGCCCACTTCGATCTGTGCGGGCAGGTTGGTGCCCGTGTTCTTCTCCTCGAAGAGGCTGACCGGAGCCAACTGTGAGTAGCGAAGGTTGAGTTCTTCGTACGCCTTGTGGATTCCGGCAGAGAGGTGCTTCGCGTCGTCACCATCGGTGAGCACATTGGGTCCGCGTTTGGCGGAGACGATCGCGGTACCTGTGTCTTGGCACATCGGCAGGATCTCCCCGGCTGAGACCGAAGCGTTCTTGAGCAGGTCGAGGGCGACGAAGACGTCGTTGGCGCTGGCCTCCGGATCGTCGATGATGGCGCGCAGGCTGGCCAGGTGGTCGGTGCGCAGGTAGTGCGAGACCTCTTTGAAGGCCACCTCGGCGAGGTCGGTGAGCGTCGACGGCGCGACCTGCAGGAAGGATCTGGACTGGTCGGCCACCTCGGCGTGGATCTGCTTCACACCGTCGATGTCGAGGCGGCGCATGGCCGGCCCCGCACCGCTGGTGGGCAGCAGAGACGTATACGCGAAGGCCGGTGTTGTGTCAGGTTGTTCGGCCATGGTGATCAGACTGCTCCTTCGCGATGGAGTTCGGCAACCTTCTCAGGACTGATTCCCAGATCGCCGAGGATGGTGTCCGTATGGTCTCCGACATCGGGAATCGGATCCATCCGAGGTTCAACCCCGGACATGCCGACCGGAGGCAGCAGCATCGGGATCGGCCCGACCGGGGAACCGACGTCCTGCCAGCGATCGCGCTCGACCAGCTGGGGGTGATCGGCGATCTCAGTCATGTCCCGCTGCCGCGAGTGTGCGACCTTGGCGGTTTCGAGGAGCTCGTCGCATTGCGCGCCGGTGAAGTCGGCGAAGACTGCTTCGATGATGGTTTGCAGCTCATCGCGGTGGGCGTAGCGGTGGGCTGCCCGGTCGAAGCGTTCGTCGGTGACCATGTCCTCTCGACCAAGGACCTGGGTGGCGAAGCTCTTCCATTCGCGTTCGTTCTGGATCGCCAGCATGATCTGGGTGCCGTCGCCGCAGGTGAAGGCGCCATAGGGGGCGATGGCAGCGTGCGAGGTTCCGGCCCGAGTGGGGCGGGTGCCGCTGCCGTGGGTGAAGTAGAGGGGGTAGCCCATCCATTCGACGAGGGAGTCGAAGAGACTGATCTGCAAGGTGGCGCCCTCGCCGGTGCGTTCACGGTTGAACAGCGCGGTGAGGATGCCGGAATACGCGTACATTCCGGCGGAGATGTCCGCCGTTGAGATTCCCGTCTTCGCGGGATGATCCTCAGTCCCCGTCACAGAGACCAAACCTGCCTCGGCCTGCACAAGTGCATCGTATGCCTTGGCATCCTTGTACGGTCCGTCTGGTCCGTATCCGGAGATCGAGGCGTAGATGAGTCGATCATTCATGCCGCGCAGCTCTTCGGCGCCGAAGCCCAGTCGCTCGGCGGCGCCGGGGGCGAAGTTCTGGATGAACACGTCGGCCTCGGCGACGAGGTTGTTGAGGATCTTCTTACCCTCCGGGTGTTTGAGGTCGAGGCTCAGGCTCTCCTTGTTGCGGTTGAGCCACACGAAGTGGCTCGCCATTCCGTTGACCGTGGTGTCGTAGCCGCGAGCGAAGTCCCCGGTTCCGGGTCGTTCGATCTTGATCACACGAGCACCGAGATCGGCGAGTTGCCGAGACGCGAAGGGCGCGGCCACAGCCTGCTCACAACTGATGACGGTGACTCCGGATAAGGGAAGTTCAGCGTGCAAGGGGCCTCCACAGCGAGTTTTCACGAGTTGACGTTCAAATAATACATCTTCTGACTGAGAATGCATTATTAATGATAGAATCTATTGATCGGGATAGACTCATCAAGTCAGACGTGACGATCGTAAGCACGTGCAGTGAGAGCGACGAGCAGAACGAAGGAAAACGGCAGATGGATCAAGAGTCGGCTTCAACGAAGCGTGACATGATCGTCCTCGGCCTGCGCAGGAAGATCCTCGGCCGCGAACTCGAACGCGGCGAACGCCTGCGCCAGGACCAAGTGGCCGAATGGTTCAGCGCCTCGATCACCCCGGTCCGTGAAGCCCTGCGGATCCTCGAGTCCGAAGGCCTTGTGTCCTCCGAGGCTCACCGGGGTGTCCGTGTGGCCGGCGTCGACATCGACCGGCTCAAGTCTCTGTTCATCACCCGCAAACTCACCGAGACCTTCGCCATCGCTCGCGCGACGACAAGGATTTCCCGTCATGAGCTGCGCCAGGCAGAGAAGCTCCTCGAGGCCCTGGACTCCGCCAGCGAAGAAGGCGATGCCATGGGACGCAATACCCGCAACGAGGAGTTCCACTTCTTCTTCTACGACCGATGCGGACTGCCTGCCCTGCGTGATGACATCGCGACCCGGTGGCGAGCCTTCCCGTGGGACCTCACTCTTGACAGCTCGGACCGTCTCAACCAGGTCCACAGTGAGCACCAGGCCATCGTCGATGCCGTGAAACGAATCGATCCCGACGCAGCGGCAACCCACCTCGGCGATCACATCACGAACGGTTTCCTCCGCCTGGCCGAGTCAACGACGGGTGAGCCGATCGCCGACCCCTTCGATTTCGACGCGGACTGACACCGTCACACGCACGCGTGCGAATGGTCACTTCACCTGCGTGTGATGTGACCATTCGGACGCGAGTGGTGCGGACGATTCTCCGAGCCGCGAGCGCTCTGCGTCTCAGCTTGGTCTGCCGTAGGTCTCGAGGAGCCGGAGCCACACCTCGCTGATGGTGGGATACGAGGGCACTGCATGCCAGAGACGGTCGAGTGTCACTTCACCGACGATCGCGATCGTCGCCGAGTGCAGCAGGTCCGCGACGTCCTGACCGACAAATGTTGCGCCGACTATAAGGAGACGCTGCTCGTCGATGACGAGCTTCGCGCGCCCGGTGTAACCGTCGGCGTGGAGGCTTGCGCCGGCCACCGAACCGAGATCGAATTCGACTGTCCTGATCCCGATTCCTTCTTCGCGGGCCTGCGCCTCCGTGAGCCCGACAGCCGCAACCTCGGGGTCGGTGAACACGACGCGAGGCACAGCACGGTGGTCGGCGGTGGCGACGTGTCGCCCCCACTTCTCGCCCGACAGCGGCGTGCCGTTGACACGAGCGGCGATGGCCTCACCCGCGGCACGAGCCTGATATTTGCCTTGATGGGTCAGCAGTGCACGCCCGTTGACATCACCGACGGCGTAGAGCCAATCGGTGCCCTCGACGAGCATCGTGTCATCGACAATCAGGTTGTCATCGATGCCCACGACGTCTAGCCCCAGTCCACTGGTCGCAGGCCGCCGTCCGGTCGAGACGAGCATCTCCTCAGCCTGCAGGGTCGTGCCGTCCTCGAACGCAACGGTGATGCTTCCGTCACTCTCCCGGTCGACGCGCACGGGTGATGGGCCGATGCGCACATCGACGCCTTCGTTCTCGAGTGCCGCGGCGACGTGCTCACCGACGAACGGTTCTTCCCGGCCGAGCAGGGCTTCACGGGAGAGCACGGTGACCCGAGTGCCGAGCGCGGAGAAGGCGAAGGCCATCTCGGTGCCGGCGACGCCTCCGCCGAGGATGATCAGACTCTGCGGCACATGGTCGGCAGCGGTGATTTCGCGGGTCCCCCACGCTCGAGACTCAGCAATCCCCGGAATCGGCGGGATGACCGGGACAGATCCGGTGGCTAACGCGACTGCCCCAGCCGTGTAGACACGGTCTCCGACCTTCACCCGGCCGGGTCCGTCCAATGCGCCGAATCCGCGGATCAGATCGATGCCGGCAGACTCGAGCCAGCTGACCTGACCTTCGTCCTTCCAGTTGTCGGTGAACGCAGTGCGTCGGGCGAGCACGGCGTCTGCATCCAGCCCACCGGTGATGGCTTCGCGGGCGCCAGGGACGCGGCGGGCGGCGCGGATCGCGTGTCCGCTGCGCAGCAATGCCTTCGACGGCATGCAGGCCCAATACGAGCACTCGCCGCCGACCAATTCGGACTCAACGATTGCCACACGCAGACCTTGCTGGGTGGCACTGCCGGCGACGTTCTCGCCAACAGCTCCACCGCCGATGACGATCAGGTCGTAGTCGACTTCGGTGTTTTCCTGGCTCATGCGCTCTGTCCCTTCAGTTTCACGCTCAGTCGGATAGCCGAGACGAGGAAGAAGATCGCGCCGAGGCTTGCGTATCCGGCCGCGCCTGAAATCATGCCGCTGCCCTGGAGTCCCTGGAACAGGAAGCCGGCACCGGCGAAGACCGAGATGCCGCCCGAGAGCATCTGTGCGACCTGGCCGCCGTTGCGGCGGTTGCGAATCGCGGCGATCAGCTGCGGGACACCGACGATGATCGCCCACACGCCCCAGACCGCAAGAGCTGCGGGGATCGCGATCGAAGATGAGACGCCGAGGGCGATCGCAATCGCGACGCTGATGACGACATTGAGCCATTCGACAGTCTTCGAGCGCTGCTTATCCGGGTCTGCCCGCAGCTGCCACAGCACCGCAGCGGCGTCGAAGACGGGGTAGATGACGAGGAGGACTGTCAACAGCGGGGTCGGGTCGGTGGCCTTGGCGGCGGTGGCGAACATGATCCCCACCCAGACGGCGGCGAAGGCGAAGCGGACGAAGTACAGCTTGCGCAGCGAACGGCTATAGGCCGCCGAGGTGTCAGATTGCACGTCCGTGGACTGTGCTGCGGTGGATTGCGTGGTCATTGTTCTGCTCCTGGTGATTTCACGTGGTCGCTCAGGCGACGGTGGTGGTGAGGGTGACGGGAATATTGCCGCGGGTCGCGTTCGAGTAGGGGCACACCTGGTGCGCAGCGGCCACGAGCGCCTCAGCGGCGTCCTGGGCGATGCCGCCTCCAATGTGCACACGCATCGTGGCGTTGAGGACCAAGTTGCCGTCGTCGGTCTTCGTCAGCGACACATCCGCGGTGACAGTGGAATCGGTCACGGGCGTCTTCTGCTGTGCGGCGACCATCTTCAGGGCTGAGTGGAAGCACGATGACCATCCGGCTGCGAAGAGCTGCTCGGGGTTTGTCGCGCCGCCGGGGCCGCCCATCGAAGTGGGAGTGGCCAGAGTGATGTCAAGCAGGCCGTCGTCGGTGACCGCGCGGCCTCCCGCGCGGCCCTCGCCGGTCGAGGTGGCGGTGGTGGTGTAGAGCGTGGCGGACATGCGGTGTCTCCTTTTGGATGATGATGCGAACTAAGTAGAGTTACTAGTTCGTCTACTTCAATAATGTAGACTACTTCGTATACCGACGCAAGCAGCACAGACGAATTCGGAGAAAACGGATGCCACAGAAGGCCTCAGAAAGCACTCGCAGCAGATCGGGTCCCGCCACGCGTGAACGCATTCTTCAGGCCGCGAATGAGATGTTCTACTCGCACGGGATCCGCGGCACGAGCGCGGATCGCATCATTGCGCAGGTGGGCATCACGAAAGTCACCTTCTATCGCCACTTCCCCACGAAAAGCGACCTCGTCGTCGCCTATCTGCAGCAGCAGGCAGCCGGAGAGCGCGCATGGTTCTCCTCGATGCGCCAAGTCGAGGATCCGGAAGGCTCGCTGCATGCGATCGCCGAGGGTGTCGGCACGGCGAGCTGCAGCCCGGGGTTTCGGGGCTGCGCGTTCATCAACGCCGCCGCAGAGTTCGCAGACCCGCAGGATCCGGTGCGTGCGGTCGTCGATGAGCATCGGCAGTGGATGCTTGACGAGTTCGCCTCAATCGCGGCCGAGGCCGGGGCCTCAGATGCCGGCCTCACGGCCCAGCAGCTCATGATCCTGCGCGACGGTGCAATGGTCAACGGCTATCTCGGAGAATCTGCGTCCGTCACAGCGGCACTCTCCACCGCATTCGCCTCGGTGATCGCCGCAGCGAACCTCTGAACCGAGCCCAGAGGGGCATCCACGATCACTGTTGAGGCGAACCTGTTACGCACGGTACCCGCCGTCGATGTTGAGCACCGTGCCCGTGACGTAGGACGCTTCCGGGCTGGCGAGGAAGACAACACCCGCAGCAATCTCCTCTGGCCTGGCGTATCTGCCGATCGCCGTCGTGGAGAGGAACATGGGTGCGGCAGCGCTGTCGGCAGGGTTCATCTCTGTGTCGGTAAAGCCGACTTGGACCACGTTCACCGTGATTCCTCGGTGCGCGAGATCGCGGGCCGCGCCGCGACTGTAGCCCTCGAGAGCAGACTTGGACGCTGCATAGTCAGCCATCCCGGAGAAGCCTGTTCGCGTGGCAACTCCACTGCTGATGCTCACGATCCTCCCACCCTCAGGCAGGATCGGGAACGCCGTTCTGATCGCCGCGACTGGACCGGTGTAGTTCACCGCGAACTGGTGGTCGATACTGGACTCATCGACATCCTCGCTATCGATAAGGGCTGGAGCACTGACGCCCGCATTATTGACCAGGATGTCGAGGCGCCCGAAATGTTCCTTCACACTGTGGATGAGACCTGCCGCCTGCGCCGCATCAGCCTGGTCGGCGCGAAAGGCTGCCGCGCGCACTCCTTTCGCCTCCAGATCAGCGACCACTGCCTTGGCGCGATCCGCCGAGGATGAGTAGCTGATCGCGACATCAGCTCCTTCATCAGCCAGCGCCCGGGCCGATGCTGCCCCGATCCCTCGTGATCCGCCCGTGACGATCGCTACCTTGCCATTCAGCTTTCCCATGATCTCCCTGCTTCCATTTCGATTCACGCCGCCATTCTTGACCGCTCGGTCCACAATAGAGAGTTCTGGACCATTGAGTCAAGAACACGTATCCTGGGGCCATGGCACGTCCACGAGCATTCGACGAGAAGCAGATACTGGATGCGGCTCAGGAGCAGTTCTGGGACGCAGGCTACGCCGCGACCTCGATGGAGGACCTGATGCAGGTCAGCGGGCTGGGCAAGGGCAGCATCTACGCGGCATTCGGCGACAAGCGTCAACTCTTCCTCCGAGCGCTGCGGAGCTACATCGACAGCAATCATGAGAATCTTCGGAAAGTCCTGGGCGAGACTCCACGAGCGATCAGTGCTTTGCGAATGCTGCTCGAGGCGCCGGTCGACGAGGGGGACGACTCCGGTGTTCGGCGGGGCTGCCTGCTGGCCAATAGCACCTCCGAGCTGGGCAATGCCGACCCGGAGGTTCTCACCCTCGCTCATGCGACCTACGAAACATCGACTGAACTTATCGCCGATTGCATCTCCCGCGCCCAGGATGAAGGGGATCTGCAAGCCGAATCGGATGCGATTGCGCTGGCACGCGCCATTCTCACCGCTCAACAAGGGATCGTGTACATGAGCAGGACGGGAATGAGCACGGCCGCGCTCAAGGCCACATCCCGGTCACTCGCAGATCACCTTCTGCCGGCCCGTTCCAGCGACTGAATCGACAGGCACCGAAAAACGACCAGACGGGCCGTTGCCACAACAGCGCCTTCATCCGCCCTTGCCTTGCAATTGTCCGCACTGCGCGGGCCCGAGATCCCGCTTCACGGGAAACAATGCATTCTTTTTCAGATAATATTGGAAATCGCTGAGATCTCGTCTAAGCTCAAAAACGTTTGATCGTGCGGGTGATGCAGCCCACTGATCTCACACACCGATTCCTACAACTGGAGCTGACGATGACGTCGATACGACGATCCGGGTGGAAACCTTTGGTTGCCTGCCTGTCGATCTGCCTGCTCGTTCTGAGTGGCTGCAATCCCGCGCGCAGCGGCAAGCAGGAGAAGTTCGAACTGCGCTTTGCCCATGTGACGTCGACGGGTACGCCGAAGGGACTCGCCGCCGATTACTTTGCGAAGCAGATCGAGGAGAAATCCGACGGTCGTATCCAGGTCGAGGTCTTTCCGAACTCGGAGCTCTACGGCGACAAGGATGAGATGCAGGCGCTGCAGTCCAACGCCGTGCAGATGCTCGCCCCGGCGAGCGCGAAGTTCACGACGATCGCACCGAGCCTGCAGGTCCTCGACCTCCCATTCATCTTCGACGAACCCGATGAGATCCCGGACATCGTCAGCCCTGAGACCGAAATCGGGAAGGCGATCTACGCCAACCCCGACCTCGAGGCCAACGGGCTCAAAGTCCTCGGCCTGTGGGACTCCGGAATGAAGCAGATCCATTCGAACAACCCAACGCTCTCGCCTAAAGACATGAAGGGCAAGAAGTACCGCATCCAGCCCTCCGACGTTCTGCGCACCCAGTTCGAGACCTGGGGCGGAATCCCCTCTCCCCTGGCCTTCGCCGAGGTCTACAACGGTCTCCAGCAGGGACTCATCGACGGCGGTGAGAACACCTACTCGAACATTGAGTCACAGAAGATGCATACGGTCCAGAAATACGTGACCGAACTCGACCACGGGTACATCGGCTACATCCTCACTGTGAACAAACGGTGGTACGACGAACTGCCCGCTGACCTGCAGGCAGTCGTCGACGAATCCGCCGACGAGGCCTCCGCATTCAACCGACAGGAGTCACAGAAGGTCAACGCAGAGTCGAAGCGACTCATCGAGGAATCCGGTGGCACGACAATCGTCGTGCCCACGAAGAAGGAGCGCCAGTCGTTCAAGGACATGGTTGTGCCCTCCGAGTACGAGAAGTACCGGGATGTCATCGGCCCCGAGGTCGTCGACGAGCTCCTGCAGCGTGACAAGGAACGGGAGTGACGATGAGAACCTTCGACAAGTATCTGAGCCGGGTGGAGAACTTCCTGGCCGGCGCCAGCCTCATCGGCGCCACAGCACTCGCGGTCTTCGCCGTGCTTCTGCGCAACATCACCGGTGATGTCCTGTTCTGGTCCGAAGAGGCCATCATCTACCTCATCATCTGCTCGACCTTCTTCGGCGCAGTCGTGACCCTGCGACACAACGATCACGTCGCCGTGGACATCATGCCGACGCTGCTCAAGGGCAAGAAGAAGAAGTTCTTCGTTGTCCTCGGCGGCCTGGCCACCCTCGTCTACGCGGGTTTCATCGCCTACCTGTCCTGGGCACTCATCAGTGAGCCCTTCTCAAGGACGACGATCACCCCGGCACTCAAGCTGCCTCTGTGGGTCGTCGAACTCTCGCTTGCGGTGGGGATGACGATGTTCCTCATCCGTGCGGCCGAGATGCTCATCCGTGCCATCAAGGCCCCGGCCGAGGAACTCGACAAGGACGTGTTTGCTGAGGAAGCCGCGGCGGTCGGCATCGACGTCAACGACATCGCCATCGACGACACGAAGGAAGGGGATCGCTGATGCTCGAAGCAACATTCGTTCTCATTGCAGTCCTCATTCTGCTGCTCGTCACCTCGGCGCCCATCGCGGTGGCACTGGGCCTGACCAGCCTTGTCTACTTCTACTACTTCACGCTCATCCCGATGACTCAAGTCTCGGAACGGCTGTTCAATGCGCTCAACTCGTTCCCGCTCATGGCGATCCCGTTCTTCATCCTCGCGGCAAACATCATGTCCCGCGGCGGAATCTCGCGCCGGCTGACCGATTTCGGTGCCGCAATGGTCGGGCATCTGCGCGGCGGAATGGCGATCACCACGGTGCTCGCGTGCATGTTCTTCGCCGCGGTCTCCGGCTCGTCGCCTGCCACGGTCGTCGCCGTCGGCGCGCTGATGATCCCGGCCATGATGCGAAACGGCTATCCGAAGGAGTTCTCCACCGGACTCGTGGCCACGTCGGGGTCCTTGGGCATCCTCATTCCCCCGTCGATTCCGCTCATCGTCTTCGGCATCGCCACCGAACAGAACATCGGCGATCTGTTCCTCGCCGGCATCCTGCCGGGCATCCTCGCCGGCGTCATGCTGCTGGCCATGGCCGTGTTCGTGGCATGGAAGAAGGGCTACGGACACGCGGGAGCCGGCTTCAAATTGTCGAATGCCGACAAACTCAAGGCCTTCCGCGACGCTATCCTCGCACTGGCGCTGCCGTTCCTCGTCCTCGGCGGAATCTACTCCGGCTGGTTCACCCCCACCGAGGCGGCGGCCGTCGCAGTCGCCTACTCCCTGGTGGTGTCCCTGGTCATCTACCGCGAGATCAAGATCTCGCAGCTCTGGGAAGTCACGCTCTCGTCGGTGAAGACCTCGGCGATGGTCATGTTCATCATCGCCAACGGCATCCTCTTCACCTTCGTGCTGGCCAGCGAGCGGATTCCGGGGTCGATATCGGCAACGATCACCGACTGGGACCTGCAGCCCTGGCAGTTCCTCATCCTCGTCAACATCCTGCTGCTGTTCGTGGGATGTGTGATGGAGACGTCCTCAGCGATCCTCATCCTCGCTCCCATCCTGCTGCCGATCGCCATGGAGCTGGGCATCGACCCGATCCACTTCGGCATCATCGTCGTGATGAATCTGGAGATCGGCATGATCACGCCGCCGCTGGGACTCAACCTGTTCGTCGCCTCAGGCATGTCGGGCATGAGCGTGATGAGCGTGGCGAAGGCCGCCATCCCGAGCGCCCTTGTGCTCCTGGCGGCCCTGGCGCTGGTGACCTTCGTGCCGTTCTTCGCGACGGCGTTCGTGGGGTCGTAGGGCCCGAGGAAGATCGATCACTTTTGGTGCAGGTGGACAGTTTGCGGACTGGTCACCTGCACCATAAGTGTTCAGTGGTCATGGAAGCGTGACGAAGGCCGCCGGCCCTTCGCCACGCCCACCCACAGCGCGCTGTCAGCTTTCATCTGGATAATCGTAGTCAGCCGCCTACATGCAGACTTCCGGAAGGAACATGGACGACTATCGAAGTCCCGGCTGGGACATCATTGGCAGTATCAGACCTCAGCAACATCCCGCGCGGGCAGGTGAACTCCGTTGACCTGGCTTCTCTCGCTTCTCATCGGCCTGCTCGTCGTCCTGCTCATCACAGTGGCCACCGGCTACTTCGTGGCCCAGGAATTCGCCTATATGGCCGTCGACCGTTCTCGCCTGTCCGCCCGGTCGGCCGCCGGCGACAAAGCCGCGGAGCGCGCTCAATCGATCACTCGCCGCACCTCTTTCATGCTCTCGGGTGCTCAGCTGGGCATCACCGTCACCGGGCTGCTGGTCGGCTATGTCGCCGAACCCCTCATCGGCACGGCCATCGGCGAGGCCCTCGGTGGGACGTCGATCCCCACCGGCACCGGAGTCGTCATCGGCACCGTGCTCGCCCTGGTCGTGGCGACGATCATCCAGATGGTCTTCGGCGAACTCTTCCCGAAGAACCTCGCGATCGCCCGCCCCGAACCGCTGGCTATCTGGCTTGCACGATCGACTGCGATCTATCTCGCCGTCTTCGGTTGGCTCATCACGATCTTCGACAGGGCATCGAACGCCCTGCTGAAGGTCCTGGGAATCGAACCCGTCCACGATGTCGACCACTCCGCGACCCGTCGCGATCTCAAACATATCGTCGCGGACTCACGCCAGAGCGGGGATCTCGTCGACGAGGATTCCCTCATCCTCGACCGCATCCTCGACTTCCCTCAGCAGAGCGTCGACCACGCCACCGTGCCCCGGTCTCGGGTCGATGTCATCGGCGAGGACACGCCGCTTCATCAGGTGCGAACCCTCATGCAGACCGGTCATTCCCGGTACCCGGTACTCAACGACGCCGAAGAGGTGGTCGGCACGATCGATCTCCTCGACGTCCTCTCCGCTGCTGATGACGAGGATCTGCGTCTCTTGCTCAAATCGCCGGTCTTCGTTCCCGAGTCCCTCCCCCTGCCCGACGCCGTGCGCACCCTGGCTGAGAACCGGGCCCAGATGGGCTGCGTCGTCGATGAGTACGGAGGGTTCTCCGGCATCGTCACGATCGAGGACCTCGGCGAGGAACTCGTCGGTGACATCGTCGACGAACACGATGAGGCGATCGAGGAGATCGTCGCAGATGATGACGGCACCTGGACGGCTCCGGGGGCGATGCCCCTCGACGAGCTCTCCCGCGCGCTCCACCGCGAACTGCCCGCCACCTCGGCGCAGACGCTCTCAGGCCTTGTCATCGAACAGGCCAAGGGCTTCCCCGAGGTCGGTGACCGGATCGAGATCACCTTGCCCATCGACCCAGCCGAGCTCGCCGACACACGAGCGCCGAGTCCGGTCAGGCTCACCGTCGACGTCCTCGAGGTGTCCTCCCATGTGCCCTCCCAGCTGCGGATCGGAATCGAGGTTCAGCGATGAGCAACCCCTGGGTCATTGTCACCCTCACTGTTCTCTTCATCGGCCTCAGCGCGTTCTTCGTCGCCGTGGAATTCGCCCTCATCGCCGCCAAACGCCACCGGCTGGAAGATGCGGCGGCCGACAGCCGCTCGGCCAGAGCGGCGCTGCGCAGCTCCACCGAGCTCTCCGTCCTCCTCGCCGGTTCCCAGCTGGGCATCACGGCGTGCACCCTGGCACTGGGTGCGATCACGAAGCCCGCGGTTCATCATTGGATCACGCCGGTCGCCGAGGCTCTGGGTCTGCCGCTGTGGATCGCCGACCTCACCGGATTCGTCCTCGCCCTCATCATCGTCACGTTCCTCCATCTCGTTGTCGGTGAGATGGCCCCGAAATCGTGGGCTGTGGCGCACCCGGAGCGCTCCGCGATCCTACTCGCGCTGCCGATGCGGGCGTTCATGTTCCTCACCCGGCCCCTGCTCCACGTGCTCAACAACGCGGCCAACGCCTGCCTGCGACTCGTCGGCGTCGAACCCGTCGACGAGGTCGATCAGGGCCACACCTCGGACGATCTGCGGGAGCTGCTGCGTCATTCGGCGCAGGCGGGAACTATCGAACGGGAGTCTTCGGATGCACTGCTCGGTGCTCTCGAGCTGACTCAGCTCAGCCTCGGCGAACTGGTGGCAGAACGTGGTCAGCCGACTGCTGTCGGACCGGGTGCGACGGTGGCTCAGGTACGTGACGCCGCACAGCGCGATCGCCACCGACGCATCCTCGTGCACACTGTGCCTGGGCAACCACCGACCCACGTGGTCCATGTCCGCGATGTCCTCGGCCTCGCCGGCGGGGACACCATCACCGAGGTGGCTCACTCGGTCGAGGTCCTGCCCGCAACGATGACCGTCGGCCGCGCCTTCGGTGCAATGAAGGATGCAGGGACACAGCTGGCACTGGTCGAGAGATCTGATGGCAGCCATGCGGTGGTCACGGTCACCGATGTGCTCAGCTACCTGCTCTCGGCAGACGATTCCGGCAGACGCAGTGCCGAATTCTGAGGTTCACCACCTCGGCGATCCTCGAGCCTGGATCGCTCGTCCGCGTCGGCCTTACGGTCAATATGCCACACTGGCCCGTATGGTCCCCGGCACCGTGAATGAACTCTCAGCGCACGATCGAATGATCCTCGACCTGGAGAAGACAGAGCACACGTCAGCTGCTCGCGACGCGCTGTGCCGACGCATCGAGCTGCCACCAGATGAGTACACCATCGTGCTTGAGGGGCTTGTCGATACGGATGCTGCCTATAGCTACGCCCCAGACGTCGTGGATCGAGTCAGGCATCTGAGAGCGGAGAGGTTTGCATTCGAACGACGGCACGGGCGGTGGAAGAGCCCCCGCTCTTAGCTCGGCGCGTCACCTCTCGAGTCTCACCCTGTAAGAGGAGAAACGCCCCGAACAGACCGTCCTACTCGGACGTGTGAGGCGTTGGTCCGCCCAAAACTCGATAGGTGGTCTGGACCATCCCGCCGTCGAGGACTGTGGTGCGCACGTGCTCGAGATCCACATCTCCGCCAAGTGACCCGAACAGTGATGGCCCATCGCCGATGAGCACAGGTACTTGGGAGAGCGTGAGCTCGTCGACAAGCTTGGCGGCAAGAAACCATCGGACGGTCGCCCCACCGTCGACGTAGACGCGCTTGCAGCCACTTCGCTCCGCTGCGTCGATGGCAGCCTCGGGTGAGCGGTGCACGATGATGCGAGGGTCTGCATCTGCGTCGAGGGTCGTACTGATGACGTGGATCGGGCGACCGAGGTAGGGCCACTCCTGGATGGAAGCGATCGCCTCGTAGGTCTTCCGGCCCATCACCACCGCGTCAACCGACTCCACGAACGGCGTGAAACCCGCATCTCCGGCGGCCTCGCCGCGGCTGGTCAGCCACTCCAAGTCCCCGTCCGGCCGCGCAATGCGGCCATCGACACTCAACCCGAGAAAGACGACGGCACGGAGAGACTGCTGCGACGCGGACATAGGGTCAAGTATGTCTGCTGCGAGCGAGAACAATCAAGGAAAACCGGCAACACTCAGGCACCGCTATCGGTGGCTCGCAATGAGGTTCACCCCTGCCCCTTGACTTAGAGTGCACTCACAGTCGTAGGTTTGTTTCCATGACCCAGCACACGGCAGACGTCTCACGCCCTTCAGATCTGAGGCAGGCTCTGTCGGTCGATTCCGACAGGGTTCTCTCGATCTCCGAGGTCAGCGAACTCCTCAGCATCACAGCGCACACCGCCCGCTATTACGAGCGGGCCGGTCTGCTTCACGTGGCCAGGTCCCAATCCGGGCACCGGGTCTACGATTCGGCAACCGTCGAACGCCTGGACTTCCTCGTGCGCATGCGCACCTCCGGCATGGGCATCAGCCAACTCAAGCGCTATGTAGAACTGGTCCGGGCCGGGGAGGCAACGACACCGCAGCGTCTGCAGATCATGGCCGCCCAACGCGAACACATTCTCACCCAGATCCACGATCTGAATCTGGCCCTGACCACCACGGACTACAAGATCGCCAAATACGCAGGCACCACCGCCTCAGAAGGAGCCACATCATGACAACCACCAACCTCGGCGACCTCACCGTCTCCCCCATCGGCTTCGGCTGCATGGCACTGTCCCACGTCTATGGCGGAACCACCGACGACGCAGCACGTGACACATTGGGCGCGGCCGTCGACGCCGGCATCACCTTCCTCGACACCTCCGACGTCTACGGCGAACCTCGCGAAGGATCTACCGGACCAGCCGGAACAAACGAGGAGATGCTCGCCCCGTTCCTCAAGGACCGACGCGACGAGGTCCAGCTGGCCACGAAGTTCGGCATCACCGCACCCCGCGAGGGGACTGATACCTCGTCTAAACGCACCGACGGTCGCCCGGAATACGCCCGCTCAGCCTGCGACGCTTCGTTGGCCCGCCTCGGCGTGGACACGATCGATCTCTACTACCACCATCGCCCGGATCCCGATGTACCGATCGAGGAGACCGTCGGCGCCATGGCCGAGCTAGTTGCGGCGGGCAAGATCCGCCACATCGGCCTCTCGGAGGTCACCTCCGAGGAGCTGCACCGGGCCCACGCAGTCCACCCGATCGCCGCACTCCAGTCCGAGTGGAGCCTATGGTCACGCGACGTCGAGGATCGTGTCGTGCCCGCCTGCGCCGAGCTCGGGGTCGGGTTCGTGCCCTACAGTCCCCTGGGCCGCGGCTTCCTCACCGGCACGCTGACCAAGGAACAGGTCGCCGGAGACTTCCGCGGCGGCACCACCCGCATGGGCGAGTCGTGGGATGCCAACCAGAAGATCGTCGATATCGTCGCCGAGGTGGCTCGCCGTCACGACGCCACAAACGCTCAGGTCGCGCTGGCTTGGCTTCTGCAGCGCGCGGACCAGATGGGAGTCTCCGCGGTACCGATCCCAGGATCGCGCAAGGCCGAACGTGCGTTGGAGAACCTCGGGGCCGTAGATCTGCTCCTCGATGCCGATGACATGACACAGCTCGACGCCATCCGCACGCTGGTGGAGGGCACCCGGAACATCGTCGACAATCCGACCTGGATCAGCTCCGGGCGGGAGTGACGGGCAAGTCCAGAGTCCCGACGCCGGGATATTCGTGTCTGTATGGGGTTTGGTACCTGACTTCAGCTCATAGCCGTTCTGACCTCGTTCTCGGCGAGTTCAACGAGGGTGCGCACCGGTACGCCGGTGCCCCCGAGGACAGTGAAGCCGTAGGCGGAGTCCGCGTTGATCGCGGGACCGGCGACGTCAAGGTGAGCCCATTCGGTGCCGTCTTCGACGAACTCCCGGAGGAAGGCCGAGGCCGCGAGCATGCCGCCGCCGGGGGCGCCAGCATTTTTGAGGTCGGCCGTCGTGGAGTCAAAGTAGCCGATCATTTCCCTCGGGATCGGCATCGCCCACATCGGCTCGCCAACAGAATCGGCCGCCGACACAACCCGCTCGCGTGCCGTCTCTGTACCCATCACGCCAGAGGTCCGATAGCCGAGGGCAGCCACCTGGGCGCCGGTGAGCGTCGCGATGTCGACGATGAGGTCCGGGTCTTCCTCCTGCGCCGCGACCAATGCGTCGGCGAGGACAAGACGTCCTTCGGCATCCGTATTCGTCACTTCGACAGTTCTTCCCCCGTAGATCCGAAGTACATCCGCCGGACGCACCGCTGATCCCGACGGCATGTTCTCGGCGAGAGCCAGCCAGGCCGTGACAGCGATCGGCAGTCCCAGGCGCGCGATCGCGAACAGCGCTTCAACCGCCGCGGCAGCACCTGCCATGTCGGACTTCATCTTCTCCATCTTCGCCGACGGCTTGAGCGAGATCCCTCCGGAGTCGAAAGTGATGCCCTTGCCGACGAAGGCGAGCCGTCGGGCAGCTTCCTCAGGCGCGTACTCGACTTTGACGAGCCTGGGACCGCGCACCGACCCCTCTCCGACGCTGGTAAGTCCCCCGAATCCTCGTTCCCGAAGCTCGGTGTCGTCGACGACTGTCACGGAGACGAGGTGGCGAACGTCGCTCGCCTTCGCCTCCCGGACGACCGCCTTGGCGAAAGTCTCGGGGTACAGGTCGAGAGGAGGTTCGTTGACGAGATCCCGAGCTGCGGCGACGGCGTCCGCGATGATCGTAGAACGGTCGATGTCGGCGTCGATCGAGTCAGGTGTACAGACGACGATCCGCTCGAGGGCCTGCTGCCGCGGCGCCTCGGACTTGAACCTCGTATCGCGATAGGCGCCCAGCATCGCCCCGATCGCCACGGCTTCCGCACCGATGGCGTCCTCAATCGGCAGGAGCACCGCTACTGAGGCCACGCCGGCCAGAGACCGTAGGGCTGAACCGGCGGCGATACGCAGCACATCATTGATCTCGGTCGCATCGCTGCGCTCATCCGGTCTTCCGATTCCTGTGAGGATCACCGAGGCGGCCCCGAGGCCGATCGGCGCCGGGATCCTCGACGTCGTGTCCACTGCTCCCGTGTGCCCGACGGCCCGGGCCGCTGCGGTCAACGCGTCGATCACCGAGGGGGCCAGCAGCGGAGCTTCGATGCCTATGTCGTCCCCGTTCTTCACCACGGCGACGACGAGGACTTCCGCATCGAGTTCGGCGGGATAGCGGGTCCTTCGGATCAGTTCGGGCAGGCGTGTGGACATGATTCTCCGTTCTCAGATGTCGAGGTGATTTACGGCGGCAATTCGCGCGGCCAGACGCGGATTGTGGTGCAGGCCCGGTCCACAGAGTTCTTCGACGATGGTTCTGATCGATGCGACAGGCTTGTCTTGGTTCATCTTCTCCTTGGCCTCGATCGAGGCCACATTTATCCGGAAACCCACCGTGCCGTGCACGATCCGCGCGGCGTAGTCACTGTTCTCCTTCGTCGCGTGCAGCAGGTGCGGGTCCGGCAGGTCCTTCTCGAAGTGCTCGACAAGCCGGTCGAGCGTCCGGAGGTTTTCCTCGTCGGGGAGGATCTCGACGGTCCCAGTCAGGTGCGCGACGGCAAAGTCCCAGGTGGGGACGTTCGGCCGATACCCGTACCAGGAGGGTGAGATGTAACCATGGGGTCCTTGGACAATCGCAAGGACGTCGTGGTTTCCTAGGTCGTGCTTTTCTTCATCAGGTCGGCCCATGTGGCTGAGAAGAACGATGCCTCTCCCTGAGGCATATGCCTCCTCGTCAAGGAGGACCGGATAGTGGGAGGCGATGAGACCGGTTTCAGGAACGTGGCTGACGAACGTCGTCCACGGGTACTCGCGCACAAGGTCGGCGACGGTGTCGACGTCCCTGAGTGCATAGTCCGAATTGTCTCTCATCGCCGCCCCTCCTCGACCTTGGGAAGGTCATTCACGACTGAAGAGGTGCTGTTCGTGCGGTCCGTCTCGCCCAAGGCGCGTGCACGGGCCGCCAATCCGATGACCGCGCCATACTGAACGCCGACGACTCCGCGTATCGGGATCCCCTCCGTCTGTTCCCGCGCTAGCCGCTGGCTCAGCCACCGGCTCCAAATCGCTTCGAGGTCATCCGCGGCACGGCGGACACGCACCCCGGCCATTCCAGCGGCTACCTCGGCGGAGAGCGCGCGTAGCAGTGCCCCTCCATATCGAAGTCGGTACATCCAGACGATGGAGAGGGGCCGCTCGGCTACCGTCGCGAGCCGATCGTTCTCCGGCATCGTGGCCCGCCTCATCATCAGCTCCCCGGCCCGGTACATACCGGGGATGAAGGCGCGGGCGCTGCGCAGGAACGGCGAGTCCAGGGTCAGGTTGCGATGGACCTGCCGCATCAGCTCCGTGAGCTGGTTCCCCGTCGCCATCAGCGCCTCGCCGGCTTCGCGCAGAAGGGCTGCGTAGTTCGCGGTCGAGTGGCTCGTGTCGTCGGCGCCGAACGTCTTCCAGATCGGCAGCTCGGCGATGAGGGAGACCGTTCCGTACCTGCGGGCGTAGCTCGTCGAGGACTGACCGGCACCGCCTTCAGGGACGGGGTCGAGACCGTTGGCCTCGCGCCATTCGTAGACCCGTTCGACGGAGCCAGCCGCGAACACCGCGGGGGCGACCACTTGGCTGTGGGCGGACTCGGGTTCTCCCAGGTGGAGGGGGATCCCGAACTCCGCCGGCAACCGGTGGAGCAGCGGGACCATGTCGGACAACGACTGCGACATATAATAGTAGGCGCCGCCGGTCTCCGAGTTGTGCAGGGGTACGTAGAAGTCGGGCCGGACATCATCGATGACTCGCTGCAGTGCCTGCGTCTCCGGCATCATTTCATCGAAGTACTTCTCCTTGTAGCTGACAGGGAAGGTCCACTCAACCTGTTCGTTGCCCGGGGGACGATAGAAGTTCCGGAAGTACGTCTCGCCGTCGAAGGGGGCAGAGAACCATCCCTCGTTGAGACGCATCGCGTCGGGATCGGCGCAGGGAATGACATGCCATTCGATGTTGAGCCGCTCGCGAAGGACGTTGTCCGCGAGCAAGTCAGTGAGCACCTGGATGATGGTGAGCGAACCGATCGGTTCGTTGGGATGCACGCCTCCGACGATGAGCCCCCGGTTCCGCGGCTCGCCGGAGCCTTCGTGTTCATAAGCGTCTCGACTGGGGGCACTCGAGGGGTGGTGTCGATCAACGTTCAGCGTGTAGAGGGAGATCGGTTCGCCCAGGCGTGATGTCCCTATTCGCCTGACCGTAAGCAGGTCCGGAAACTCCACCCGAAGACTCTCGAGTCGCGCCAGGAGCTCGTCCACAGTGGGGAATGCGTGGAACTCGGGAAGCGCAGTTGCGCGTTCGACGATTTCGGCATCGGACACGGACTGCATCGTCTGGTCGGGGATCATCGGGCTTCTCTTTCTCGTCGTCGCTTTTTCTGTAGGTCCGGGTCCGGGATCGGTGCCGATTCGAGGAGTCGCCTCGTGTAGTCCTCCCGTGGATGGGTCAGCACCTCGTTGCGGCTGCCCTCTTCGACGATTCGCGAGTTGCGCATGACGACGACTCGGTCGGCGAGACTGTCTACGACTGCCAGATCGTGGCTGATGAAGAGGCACGCGAAGCGCAGCTCGGTCTGCAGTCGGCGAAACAACTCGAGGATCGTCGCCTGCACTGAGACGTCGAGGGCCGAGGTCGGCTCATCAGCAATGAGTAGCACGGGATCAAGCGCAATCGCCCGCGCGATAGCCACTCGCTGCCTCTGGCCTCCGGAGAGTTCGTGACTGTAACGCCCCGACCAACTCGGTTCGAGGCCCACCGCTTCGAGGAGTTCATTGACGCGCGATGCGAGCGGTCGGCCCTTGAGTCCGGCATGCACGCGCAGAGGTTCTCCGATAACCTCGCCCATCGTGTACCTCGGGTCGAGGGCGCCGAGGGGATTCTGGAACACCACGCCGACCCGCTTTTTGTAGTCGATGGCATCTTTGCCGCGCACGGACGAAATATCGACACCGTCGACGAGGACACGTCCGCTCTTCACCGGTGCCAGACCGACGATGGACTTGCCGAGCGTCGACTTCCCGGAGCCGGATTCCCCCACAAGTGCGAGGATCTCTCCGCGATCGATGTGCAGACTCGCCCCGGTGACTGCGCGCACAGCCCTAAATCGCTGCCGGTATTCGACGCTCACCTCATCGAGGACGAGCACCGAATGGCCCTCCACGACACCTTGTCGGTCACCCGCCCCCAGACGCGGTACCGATGACAACAGCTGACGTGTGTACTCGGCCGTCGGCCGAGTGAATAGCCCGTGAACGGTTTGGGTCTCCTCGATCCTGCCCCTGCGCATTACCACGACACGGTCGGCCACATCGGCCACGACTCCCATGTCGTGGGTGATAATAAGCACGGCCGTGCCGGTTCTCTCCCGAACCCCGATCAGCAGGTCGAGGATTTCCCTCTGCACAGTCACGTCAAGCGCTGTCGTCGGCTCGTCGGCGATGAGAAGTTCGGGTTCGCAGGCCAATGCCATGGCGATGACCACGCGCTGGGCCTGGCCGCCGGAAAGTTGGTGTGGAAAGGCCGACATCCGCTTCTCCGGCTCGCTGAGCTCGACTGCCGTGAGCAGGTCGAGGACCCGCTGCCGGCGTTCGGGACCTGTGAGCGAAGGGAAGTGCTTCCCCAGCACCTCACGGATCTGGAAACCGATCGTGAACACGGGGTCGAGGGCGCCGAAAGGATCCTGGAAGATCATCGCCGCTCGTCTGCCCCGTACAGCCTCGAGCGCCTCGAGGCCGGCATCGACCAGCTCCTCGCCCCCTAGTCTGATGCTGCCGGTTGTCGTCGCGTTCTTCGGCAGAAGCCCGAGAACGCTCATCGCTGTCACTGACTTTCCCGATCCGGACTCGCCTACGACGGCCACGACCTCGCCGTCGTGGACATCGAAGGACACCCCGTCGACCGCACGCACCCCTGCGCCGTTCTGACCTCGGAATTCGACCTTTAGTTCTTCGACGCTCAGTCTCGGTTCACTCATGTTTCTCCTCTCGGCGGATCCAGTCGACCATCTCCTTCGGCAGCTCCTGCGGCGGGGGCGTGTCCTCTTCTTGGTCCCTGTATGTACGCCACTGCTCAAGGAGGTTGTGATGGAACTGATCGACCCAATCCATGTAGCGGCTGCCGTTTCGCAGACGGCGAGCCGGCCCCGGTTGTGAACCGGGTTCGGTGGAAAGACCTGATCTTAGGACCTCGGACATGCGGGTGAGCGCGAGCTTCTCCCGGCTGAGAAAATTGCCCCAGACGTCGTCTTCGGCTTTGAAATACCGGCTGCGGCTGTTCGGCAGGGACACCCCCTTGATATAGCCCGAGCCCACAAGAGCCCGAGTGGCCGTCGAGATCGCGCCGTTGCTGGCGTTGAGGAGGCGGCCGAGGTCGGCCGAGGACAGGTACGGTTCGTCGGTGATGATGAGCAGTCCGAGCACGCGGCCGTTGATGCGCTTGCCGCGCATCATCTCCCAGGCGTCGGTGAACCGATCGATGAAGTTGCGAATATCGGGGGTCAATTCCGACACCGAACCTTCGCTCGGCAGCTCAGTCTCCGGCTGTGCGGTGTTGTCTAAATCTCCCGATTCGTTTAACTGCATGATTCGGACCTCCTCAGGTGTATGTGCAAGCCGGAACGGGGGGGTAGGTGGTTCTGGGTGAGCCAGAGCTGTTCCCCACGAGGGCTCGTGCCTTCATGTCCGGGGCATGCGATGGGCGCTGCCAATATCCAACACTACGTATCCGATGGATGTCCGCCCGAGTCTGGGTCAACTCGGTGAGCGTCAAAACGGCGCCGTACTGGGCATCGGGTGCAACCGTCCACGTTGGCCCGGTCAACGCCGTCACAGCCTCCCCCGAGGATCGAGGCCATCGCGGAGCGCATCGCCGAGCATGATGAGGCTGATCACCGTGATCGTAAGGAAGAGACTCGGGAACACGACGGTGTGCGGTGCCGCTTGGAAATGAGCCTGTGCTGTCGAAAGTTGGAGGCCCCAGGAAATCGACGGTTCGACGAGGCCGACGCCGAGGAAGGTTAACGTCGCCTCGGCACCGATGACGCCGCCCACCGCAGTCGCGGCAATCGCCAGGGTCGGTGCGAGGGAGTTTGGGAGCACATGCGTGAGCACCAGCCGCAAATGGGACACCCCTATGGCAAAGGCCGCCTGCACGTACTCCCTCTCGCGTACGCCCCGGACGGAGCCCCGGATGAGGCGAGCGAACGTGGGCCAAGAGAAGAAGGCGAGCACCGACGCCATGAGCAGCGGGGTCCGGCTGGGAGCTGTGTTGAGCACAATGATGGCGCCAAGGAGGAATGGAAATCCAAGGAACACGTCCGCCATGCGCGCGATAAGAGAATCGACCCATCCGCCGAGGTAGCCCGCGAGGGTGCCGACGATCACCGCGATGATCAGGCATATCGCCGTCGCGGCGATGCCGATGAACAGCGATGTCCGGGTGCCGAACAGTACATTAGCGAGGACGTCACAGCCTTGGACGTCCGTGCCGAAGGGGTGCCCTGGTACCGGCTCGCTGTTGGATGCGCTGAGATCACAGGAACGGGGGTCTTTCTCTCCGAAGAGTCCGGCAATCAGCCCCGGAAATGCGGCGATGAGGGCCAGAATGACCAGCAGAGCGATGCTGATCCAGAACTGGAGGCGTCGCCGCAGAGTACCCCACAGACCATAAGTGGTCGCCCGATCGGGACGGGCCGCGATGTTGATCGTCGATGGTTCAGTCATTGCGGATCCTGGGGTCGAGAACGGTTGAGAGGATGTCGACCAGGACATTGGTGACTAGGAAAATGAACACCAGAGTGGTCGCGACGCCAACGACGGTGGTCCCCTCCTGGTCCTGAATCGCCTTGTACAGCAGTTGCCCAACGCCGTTGATGTTGAAGATGGCTTCAACGACCACTGTTCCTCCCAGTAGGGATCCGAGCTGGATCGCGATCACCGTCATCACCGGAGCCGCTGCATTGCGCATCACGTGCAGGCCGACGATGTTGCGCTTCGTCATCCCCTTAGCCCTGAGCGTGCGGACGAAGTCTGACTGCATGGTGTCGATGACGCTGCCACGCATCAGCCGCGAGACTCCCGAGAGTCCGTAAACGGCAACGACGAGTGCCGGGAGCAGATAGGCGGCGGGCCAGCCGGCATTCACCCCGGCAACCGGTGCCCACCCCATTCTGATACCGAACACGTACTGAGCCATGACGCCCAAAACGAAGATCGGAACGGATTCGGCGACGATAGTGCCGAGTAATACGGACTTGTCGATTCCCGATCCACGTCGCAATCCCGAGACGAGCCCGAGTCCGACGCTGATAAGCACGGTCAATGTCCACGCTGTCAGGGCTAAGGCGATTGTCGTCGGCCATCTCCTCGCCATCTGCTCGCCGACCGACTGGCCCGTGAACGTGGTCCCGAAGTCACCGCGGAGGAGACCGCCGAGGTAGTTCAAATACTGCTGCCAGATCGGAAGGTCGAGGCCGTATTGCAAGCGCAGTTGCCGCTGCACCGCCCCCGGCAATGGCCTGTCGCCACCCAATGCCGCGATCGGGTCACCGGGCAGGAGGAAGACCGCGCAGTAGATGATAAACGTGACACCGAAGAAGACAATGACGAGTTCCAGGAGCCGGCGCACTGCGTATTGAGTCATAGTCAGAGGCAGCTCTCGCTCAGTCGCCGAGCACGATGTCGGCTAGTTGCGGTTCTCCGACGGCCGACGTCGGAAGATCGGTGATCTTGTCGGAGGTGACGAAGTTGTATGACTCCTCGAACATTGGGATCACGGGAAAGTCCTCCGCGATGGTCTTCTGCACATCGGCGTAGGCCGCATCGCTGTTGTTCCCGCTCGAATCGGCCACGTTGATCGCCTTCTCAACCTCGGCGGAGGGCGGTCCGCCGCAGTTCGTGCAGTTGGGCGCGTCGGAGAAGAAGGCGCGAAGGGTCGACTGCTGACTGGGATAGAGGGCACCCCACCGGGCGAAGAATGGACCGTCGAGCTTCTCGTTGTTCCGGTCCTCGGTGAATTCCGCCCAGCCGACCGAGGGCTTGGCCACGGTATCGATGCCGAGGTTCTGATTGAGGTAATTCGCCACGGCATTGTAGAGATCGTCGTGACCGGCCCCGCCGGGGAAATTGAGCGTGAGCTGTCCCTCGAATCCGCCGGCCTCTTTGAGTAACGTGGCTGCGGCCTCGGGGTCGTATTTGCAGTATTCGCCGCAGATACCGTCGGGGTTGCCGGGCATGATGGACGGAGTCCAGGCTGTTGCCGATCTATTGAGTCCGCCGTAGACCTTCTCGTTGATCGTGTCACGGTCGATAGCCATGGAGATCGCCTGCCTGACACGTTTGTCGTCGAAGCGCTTGTCCCAGAACGGCGTGCTCAGATAACTGATGGCCGGTCCGCCAAAAGAGAAGATGTGGTCCTTGTCAAAGTCGTCGGATACTTGATTCATTCGAGTGGCCGGAAGCCGCTGAACGTCGACGTTGCCTGCGAGGGCATCGTTGTAAGCAGTGAGATTGTCAGAATAAGGAACCCAGGTGAGCGCGGACACTGTCGGCCTTTTCCCCGCGTACTCGTCGTACGCCTCCGCCACCACTGGCTCGCCTTGGGTCCACCCGGTCGTGACCTTGAACGGTCCGTTGCCGATCGGCGACTTCCCGTATGCTTCGAGGTCATCGAAGGCGCTCTGCGGCATCGGGAAGAATGCTGTTTGGGCCTGGGAAAGCTGAATAGGAAATTGGCTGTCCGCACGATCGAGCTCGACAGTGAAAGTCTGATCGTCCTTGACCTTGAGCCCGTCCATCTCCTTCGTCTTAGGCTGGCCCTTCTTGGGGTTGAGGTCGGCGTAGCCCTCGATTTCGGACAGCTGGCCGGAGTTCTCAAAGGCGTTGGGACCGTATGCCACCGTGTTCCAGCTGTCCACATAGTCCTCGGCGGTCACTGGAGAGCCGTCGTGGAACGTCCACCCGTCACGCAGTGTGACGGTCCAGTTCTTCTGATCGTCGCTCTCCACGGACTTCGCAGCCACAAAGCTGAGCTTGCCGTCTTTGTCCACGAAGGTGAGTGGACTGAATACCGACATGGCGAATCCGAAGGCATTCGTCTGCCGGCCGGGTGTGAGATTAGGTACCGGGTCCGACGAGCCGATGACGATTTCGGCAGGCTGACCTTCCTTCCCCTCTCCCGAGTTGCCGCATCCTGACAACAAAAGGGCCGAGACTGCCGTCACTGCGGCAATGCCCTGCATTAGACCTCGCATGAAGCTCCTCCTTGAGCGTAATGGCGAGTGGCGATGGATGAAGATCGATGGTTGGGAAACCGCCGCTCACTTTACACACTATACTGAACTTTCAGAATTTTCAAAATCTTGTAATATCAATATATGTCCTCTTTGCCTCCGACACCTGTCGACGATCACGCCCACGAGTCCGAACTCACCTGGCTGAGCACACGCGAGCTGGCCTCCCGGCTCGCCCGCCGCGAGGTGTCTTCGCGCGAGGTGCTTAGCGATCAGCTGGCGCGCATCGACTCCGTCAACCCGGTTCTCAACGCAGTCGTCACCCGGGACGACGGCCGGGCTCATGCGCAGGCCGCCAACGCTGACGCCATAACGGCTCGATGCCAGAGGTCGACGAACCTGGCCGGCAGCGGCCTCGGGCGGCTGCACGGAGTACCCCTCACGCACAAAGAGTCGAACGATGTCGCGGGCTGGACGACGACGCGCGGGTCGAAGCTCCTGCTCGACAATGTCGCAAGCGAGGACGCTCTCATCATCGCCCGTCTGCGGAACGCCGGCGTTGTCAGCTCGGGTAAGACGAACATTCCCGAATTCACCGCCGGTTCGCACACGTTCAACAACATCTTCGGCACTACGGTGAACCCTTATGACACGACAAAGTCGACCGCCGGCTCGTCGGGCGGTGCGGCCGCTGCCATTTCTGCCGGAGTGCAGGCCTCCGGCGACGGCTCGGACATGGGCGGATCGCTACGCACACCGGCGTCGTTCACAAACATCGTCGGGATGCGACCGTCGAACGGACGTATCCCGCATGCTCTGCCAGCAAACCCCTGGCAATGGCTCGCTCAGACAGGTTTCATGGCGCGCACGGTCAGCGATGTTGCACTGCTCATGTCGGTTGCGTGTGGACCCGCGGCCGGCGCCCCCTCGTCCATCCCCGAACCCGCATCAGTATTCGACCGTTGGGAATTTGCCGAGCCAGAGCATCACGAGCCCGGCAGCGGCCTGACGGGACTGCGGATCGGATTCTCAACCGACCTCGGCGGGCTCATCCCCGTTGAACGTCGAGTGGCCGACGTCCTCGGCCCAGTCGCCGGGGTCCTGGCGGCGGCGGGAGCTTGCGTCGACGAGACCCTGCCCGATCTGCACGCTGCGGATGAGGTGTTCCACATCCGGCGCGCCTACGACTTCGCAGTCGACTATCGTGAGTTCGTCAGGGACCATCGCCGCGAAGTGCGAGAGGCAGTCGTGTGGAATACGGAGCTGGGACTTAACCTCAAGGTCGACGATCTCATCGAAGCGGACCAAGCAAGGTGCCGCCTCCAGGCCTCGGTCGAGGAGTACTTCTCCCATCACGATCTATTCGTTCTCGCCGCGAGTCAAGTAGCACCCTTCGATGCGAACATCGAATATCCGCACGAGATCGACGGGCAGCATCTCGCGGACTACCTGGAATGGATGCGTGCTGCCACAATCGTCTCGGCGACTGGTTGCCCAGCTGTCTCCGTCCCGGCCGGCTTCACCGCCGACGGGTTACCTGTCGGAGTCCAGTTCGTCGCTGCGCCGGGTAAGGACGTCGAGCTCCTGCTTGCTTGCCAGGCGTTCGAGGAGCTGACTAACCATCACAGGCAAACGCCGGTGCTGTGAACATCGGGGTTCTCAGTTAGTCAATTGCTTCAGACTACTTCACCACGATTCACCATCACTCGGCCCAGATAGGAGTCACACCGAAATTGGACTCCATTCACTCACTGGTCAGAGGAACCCGCAACATCGTCGACAATCCGACGTGGATTTGCTCCGGACGGGAGCGAGCCGGACCTGGAAAAAGGTAGCGCATGCGAACCCGTTATTCACCGTCTGTCCTGGTGGGGCGGCAAACCCTTACCCGGAAAATATCTGCTACCCCAGCAGCCCCATCACCGACTCCCTGGCCTGCAGCACAGCGAGGAAGCCGAAGAGCAGGAAGCACACACTCAGGAGCACATTCGACAGTCGGCGATTCCGGAGTGCCGCCGGCACCGAAGTTCGATTGAGGATGACAAGAAGGGCAATCGCGAGCACCGGCAGGATGAAGGCGCTGATCGCGGCGTAGATGAGCACCAGGGTGACCGGTTTGCCCAGGCCCATGATGATCAATGTGGCGACGGACAGGTAGACGATTGCGCCACGGAACTCGACGGACTTCGCCGACATCTCGAACTCAGGCTTGTCCTGATGCGGGAAGCGGCGCAGCACCCGGATGCAGTCGGCGGTGACATAGGCGATGCCGGAGAATCCGCCGAGCACGCTCGTGTAGACCACTGCGAGGAAGCTGATGAGGAAGATGATGCGACCCGGTTCACCGATGCGGGTGACCAGGCTGTCGGCGATGGCGAAGAGCGAGCCGTTGTCGGCGATCGTGAAACCCTGCCCGTAGAGGATGAAGGCACCCACGGCGCTCATGGCTACGGCGAAAACGAACACCAGTCCGTAGCTGATGAACAGGTCGATGCGCACGACCGGTTTCCACTGGGCGTCACGCCAGGACTTCTCACGGATCCAGTACGAGTAGGCGAGGATTCCCGTCGCACCGCCCACGCCGCCGATGAGCGACATGACGGTGATGATCGACCCGTTCGGGAAGGTCGGGGCAATGGTCTCTGCAGCGACCTCCTGGGCACTCTGGCCCTGGAACACGGAGATCGCGAGGGCAAGAATGCCGAAGAACATGATGATGCCGAAGCCGATCATCGCCTTCTCAACCAGACCGTAGCGTCCGATGCCGACGAGGACCGCAGCGGAGAGCAGGACGACGTCCGCCGTCGGCCAGAACGGCAGCACCGGAAAGAGCGCCTGCAGGATGTTCGTCGTCACGGCGATGACGCCCGCACCGAAGAAGAGACCGACGAGCAGCTCGGCGATGAGGAACAGAGCTGGGAAGAGACGCCCGCCGAATGAGGTCAGGTGGGACAGCAGCGACCGGTCACCGCTCATCTGCAGGCGGGAGACCGCCTCAGAGAGGACGAATTTGAGGAGGATGCCGACGGTGAAGACCCAGATGAGCGCGAGCCCGTACTCGGCCCCGGAGTTCATCGTCGTGATCATGTCTGAGGCTCCGACGCTGGCCAGGGCCAGGACGATGCCCGGTCCGATCAGCCGCAGCCGTCCGGTCAATGTTGCCGGCGCCGAGGTGGTGGCGCCCTTGGTCTGCGGTGTCGTTTCGGCGGACATGAGTGGGGTGTGGCTCCTTCACAGGTGTTCGTCGACGACGGCGCTGGCGTCGTTCGCTCAGGTGAGTATGGCCGATCCTCGAGATTCCCACGGTCTGGTCTCAACACCCGGGAAACAACTGGGCCAGGAGCACTCACCCACGGTCACTGAGATCGCCGTCAGACGTCTGCCCCGCTCGGAGTACAGTAGTCCAGCGTGAGTACTGTCGCTGTCCCGCCAGGCCCGACGCGGCCTCCGGTGCCCGTCTCCTTGGCCGCGTTCGTCAGCAGCTTCGACCGTTTCGCGATCAGTCCTCTGATCGTTCTCGTCGCGGCCGATCTGGGTGCGACTCTGACTCAGGCACTGACGATCGCCAGCTCCTATTTTCTGGCCTATGGCATCAGCCAACCCGTCTGGGGAGTGCTCTCCGATCGCATCGGGCGCATCCCTCTGATGAAGGCGACTCTGATTGCCGCGGCGGCGGCAGGAGTGGTGGCGACCTTCGCGCCGACCCTGACGATCCTCGTCATCGCTCGCGCCTTATCGGGTGCGTTCTACGGAGCAATCGTTCCCACGTCCATGACCTATGTCGGGGACACCGTCGCCGAGGCTCATCGGCAGCCGGCGCTGACCGATCTCATGGCCGCGATCGCCGTCGGAACTGCCAGTGCCACAGCGCTGGCCGGGGTCCTCGCGCACTTCGCCGATTGGCGGATCGTCTTCGCCATTCCCGCGGTTCTGGCCGTGGGCTGTGTCTTCGGTCTTCGGCGGCTGCGCGAACCCGCCCGCGAGGAGCAGATCGGAGTCTTCTCAACCCTCCAGGCGGCGGTGACCAACCGCTGGGTCCTCATCGTCATCAGTCTGGCGTTCGTGGAAGGCGCTGTGGTCCTCGGCGTTCTGACCCTGCTCGCACCAGCACTGCAATCTCAGGGAGTCGGCGCGGCAGTCGCAGGTCTCGCCACTGCCGCCTATGGGGTCGGCGTCATCATCACCAGCCGCATGGTCAAGGTGCTCAGTCGCAGGCTGAGCATGCCCCGGCTCATGGTCATCGGCGGCGCTGCGACCGTGATCGGATTCGCCGTCCTCACCGTTCATCTGTCCACGCTGACAGTCATCATCGCCGCACTCCTGCTCGGAGCAACCTGGTCCTTCCAGCATTCCTCGCTGCAGACCTGGGCCACGGCTGTCCTCCCGCGGGCGCGCGGAACCGTCGTCGCTCTCTTCGCAGGATGCCTGTTCGCTGGCAGTGCACTGGGCACATCGGTCGGAGGCGCTCTCGGCGACAACGACCAGTGGACGCTGCTGTTCGCGATGACTGGCCTCGTGGCACTCGGGCTCACGTTCACCATCGTCATCAGCCGCCGCACCTTTGCCGGACCGCGGAACGGCTGAGCCGACGAAGAGACTACCGCCCGAAGTACTCCTTGCACGCCCGCCGCACTGACTCGATCGCTTCATCGTCGATGTCCAGGTGCGTGACCCACCGCGGCTTTCCGTGTCCGGCACCGGTGATGATGCCGCGTTCGGCGAGGAAGGCTGCGAAGGCGGGCATGTCGACGCCGTCTGGGGAGAGGAAGACCATGTTGGTCCGCGCCTCAGCGGCACCGAGTTCGGGAAAGTCCTTGAACATTTCGGAGAGACGATCTGCCCGATCGTGATCCTCACGCAGACGGTTCACGTTGTTCTCGAGCGCATAGATCCCGGCTGCGGCGAGCACCCCGGTCTGGCGCATTCCGCCGCCGAGCAGCTTGCGGATGCGTTTGGCTCGATCAACAAGGTCTCTGGGTCCGGCGAAGACAGCACCGACTGGTGCGCCGAGGCCCTTCGACAGACACAGAGAGGCCGAGTCGAAGTCACTCGCGACGGATGAAGGCCTGCTGTCCGTGGCCACGGCCGCGTTCATCATTCGCGCCCCGTCGAGGTGGGTCGACAAGCCGTGGCTGCGCGCCAGCTCGGTCGCCTCCGCGACGTAGCCCTCGGGCAGGGGACGACCGTTGAAGGTGTTCTCCAAGGTCAGCAGTCGGGTGACCGGATTGTGAAAATCATCGGGCTTGATCGCCGAGGTGATCGCGTCGAGATCGATGATGCCCTCGGGTTCGTTGGGCAGAGGTTGGGGCTGGATCGATCCCAGGACTGCTGCTCCCCCGCCTTCGTCGCGGTAGGCGTGTGCGGTCTGACCGACGATGTACTCATCGCCGCGTCCGCAGTGGGCCATGATCCCGGCGAGGTTGGCCTGAGTTGCCGACGGGAAGAACAGTCCCGCTTCCTTGCCGAGGATTTCGGCGGTCATCGACTCCAACCGGTTGGTCGTCGGGTCTTCGTCATAGACTGCGTCGCCCACCTCGGCGTCGGCCATGGCCTTGCGCATTCCCTCGCTGGGCCGGGTCACCGTGTCCGAGCGGAAGTCGACGTCCGGGATCATTCTGTGGCCCATGTGATCACACTGCTTTCGCGCCGACGACCGGGTGATTGCTCGCGATCGAGATTCTGTTGAACGCGTTGATCAGCGTCACTGTCCATTCGATGGCGGAGATCTGCTCGGTGCTCAGATGCTGTCCCGCCTCGGCGGCGATCTCGTCACGATCAGCGCTCTTGTCGAGGATGGTCAGCGTCTCGGCGATGAGGAGTGCGGATTTCTCGCTGTCATCGAAGATCTCGGCCTCACGCCAGCTGGGCAGCACGTCGAGCTTGAGCTGATCGATGCCGGCCTTCCGTGCGGCCGGGGCGTGGATACTCAAACAGGTCCGGCAGCCGTTGATCTGAGAGACCCTCATGTTGATGAGTTCGATGAGACCGTCGCCTAGCCCGGCCGCCCGAGCGGCTTTGCGGGATGCGGTGGCGGTCTGCGCCAGGGCCTTGTAGACCTCTGGGTGGGTCTTGTCCACATACGGGCGATTGGCGTTCATTCAGCGTGCCTCTTGACGATGTCGATATCCGCACCGGTTGCCTTGCGGAATCGACCGCCTTCAGCTTGATAGTCGTCTCCGGTGTCATTGAGCTTCTTCACGAACAGCGGGCAGACCGGCACCACGGTGATGCTCTTCTCCCGGGAGTCGGCCAGAGCCTGTGCGACGAGAACCTTCGACAGGCCCCGACCGCCGAAGGCCTCATCGACGACCGTGTGGTAGAAGATCCGTTCAGTCTCGGCCTCCGGCCCGGGAAGGAAGTAGGCGTGACCGGCGACCTCACCGCCGTCGACTGTGATGACGTAGGACTGTCCCTGATCATCGAGTTCCACATGCACGTCTGCGCCCGTGGAATCCTTGAGTGCTTCGCTCATTGCTTTCTCCTCTGCTCTCATCACTATGGTGAACTCACAATCGCTGAGGTGTGCTCAGCTGCTCTCGGGCCCGCCCTGAACCTGCGGCGGCGGATTTCTGCGCGCTTTGATGGTCACGTCGGGCAGCCTCGGCGCGGGGAGGCGTCCGAGGCCCTCGGCGTTGGATCCTGGCCCGCCCTGGCCGACGTAGCCCTCGACCTCGCCGAACCGATCACCCTCGTCTTGCCATTCCTGCCGGAACCGGCTGATCTCCTCGTGGGTGCGGCCCACGAAGTTCCACCACATGACGATCTGCTCGGGGAACGGCTCACCGCCGAGGAGGACGACCCGTGCCGTGGTGTCTGCGCGGTTGCTGATGCGCATCTCCTTCAGGCCGACGCCGGTGTATCCGATGGAGTTGACCGGCAGCGGAACGTTCTCGAGGGTGATGTCGCCGGCGTCGACGAGGACACCGTGTTCGAAGGTCTCATCGACGGGAAGGTCGACGCTTGCGCCGGGATCCAGACGGATCTCCGCGCCAAGAAGGGGCGAATGGGTGCTCACGGGTGAGGCCGAACCCCACAGCTGGCCGAGGAAGACGAGGAACTCGCCTCCGTCGAAGCTCGTGACCTCGGGTGCGAAGTGCTCGAACTCGCGTGCTTCCTGGTGGCGGGTGTGATCAGGCAGGGCCAACCACAGTTGGACCCCGTGGAGATTCGACGTGTCTTCCGTCGACACCTCCGAGTGGCAGATGCCGCGCCCTGCGGTCATGAGGTTCACTTCCCCGGGCAGCACCAGGCCGGCATGTCCGCCGGAATCGATGTGCTGGACCGCTCCTTCGAAGAGCCAACTCACGGTCTGCAGACCGGTATGTGGGTGCGGAGCGACGTCCATACCCGCTGAGCCTGAAACATCATTGGGACCGTAGTGGTCGACGAAGCACCACGGGCCGATGAGCGAACGCTGCCTCTGGGGCAGGGTCCGGCGCACGGTCATCGCCCGGGGCCCTCCGAGGGGCACGTCTCGAGACGGAATGATCTCGACCGGCGAGCGGCCTCGCTCATCACATTGCGGTCCGGGCAGGCCACCGGCCCGGCAGACCACTTGGTCAGGTTGGGCTTCGACGTTGCTCATTGGTGTCTCCTTCTCACTGCCGACCCACCTCGGCGGTCATCGTGGTCCGCTCGGTTCTGCTGGACTCGGTTGGATCTGATCGACCAAATCGAGGAGGACGCTGAGATTCTCTTCCGTCAAACCAGCGAAGGCGGTGCGGACGATGTCTGCGTTGGTGCGTGCAGATTCGCGTTTCAATCGCAGTCCATCGGGTGTCAGTTCCACACAGACTCCGCGTTGATCGGTCGAATCTGAGGTCTGGGTGACGAGTCCACGTGTCTCCAAGCGACCCAGCAATCGTGAGAGCGCACTGCGGCTGAGCACAATCTGGTGCAGAAGTTCGCGGTGGCGGATCGTGGTCGTCGACGGGATATTGATGAGGACGTCGAACTCGGTGGCCGTGAGGCCGTGATCGGCGCGGAGCTTGGCCTCCAGAGTGTCGACGAGGTCTGCGTGCTTCTCAAGCATCCGTCGCCACACGGTGATGGGCCCGCAGCCGGCCAGTTCCATGGTTCGTTTCCTATTTCCCGGCCTTGTCGAGTTCGTTCTTCAGCGGGAAGTACCAGTTCATGATCTCGCGCAGATTATCGGAGTCCTCTCGGGCCCAATTGCGCATGAGTTCGGAGGCGAAGGAGATCGCGGTGAGCGGCGATGCACCCGCGGAGATCATGCGTTCCAGGGCCCAGTGGTGGGAGTCGCTGCTGATTCCGCCCACGGCATCAGCAACGGGATAGACCTCGAAGCCTTCAGCGAGCATGTCCAGCGTGGGGAAGGTCAAGCAGACTTCCGTCCACAGGCCGGCCATGACGACCTTCTTCCGGCCGGTGTCTTCGACCGCCTGTCGGAAGTCTTCGTCTTCCCAGGCATTGACGCCAGTCCGGTCGATCTCCTCGACTCCGGGCAGCTCGGCTCTGATCGCCTCGGCAGTGGACTTATTGACCCCCAGATCAACGCCGACAGTCGACAGGATGACCGGGACTTCGTACTTCATGGCCGCTTTGCACACGGCGAGGACGTTGAGGTCGATGCGTTCCTTGGTTGCCGAGCGCACAGTTCCGTACTGCTCCGGCTGGTAGTCGATGAGCGCGACCACACAGTTCTGGGGAGTCAGCAGGCGGTCAGTGGATGGATCGCGGACCGGTTCGGGTTGAGTCTTGGAACGAGCGTCGGTCATATCGGCAACTCCTCAGGGATCGGGGTCGAACTCGTGGTTCGGCCTGGTGCATACGCACAACTTGTTGCATTGACAACAATTCCATAGTTGGATGGACATGTCCAGGGTTGTCGGCGCTGACCGCTTGACGATCGCACTCTTCGAGAAGGGCACACCCATGCGAACACCGATCCCTGACTATCTGACCGAGATTCTCGACAGTCTTCGCTCTGGGGACGGCGGTGCCGTCGCGGACTACATTCCTAGCCTCAAGACCGCCGATGCTGAGCTGTTCGCGGTCGCGATCACAACAGTCGACGGGCGCTCCTATACCGCCGGCGACTGCGATGTCGAGTTCTCCATCCAATCGATGTCGAAGCCCTTCGCCTATGCGGCGGCGCTGGCCGATCGCGGAGAGGACATCGTCGCCGATCATGTCGGAGTCGATCCTTCCGGAGAGGCATTCAACGAACTGTCTCTGGAGACAGGTTCCCACCGTCCCCGCAATCCGATGATCAATGCCGGTGCGATCACGGCTCACAGCCTCCTCGTAGGGCCCGGAGCATCCATCGAGGAGAGGGTGGAGCGCGCCCTCGGCTTCTTCTCGCAGCTGGCGGGACGCAGGCTGTCGATCGACGAGTCCATTCGCGAATCCGAATTGGCCACGGCCGACCGGAACCTGTCGATTGCTCATATGCTGCGCAGCTACGGCATCATCGACGATGACCCGCATGACGTTGTGGCCGGGTACACGGCCCAGTGTTCGATCACTGTCACTGTGCGCGATATAGCGATGATGGCGGCGACACTCGCTGCCGGAGGAGTCCACCCCGTGTCCGGGCAGCGAATCATCGACCGCCATGCGTCCCGGCGCACGTTGTCCGTCATGGCTGCGGCCGGAATGTATGACGCGGCAGGGTCATGGTTCAACGATGTCGGCATTCCGGCCAAGAGCGGCGTCGCCGGCGGTCTCCTCGGCGCGCTGCCGGGGCAGGTCGGGATCGGGTCCTTCTCACCTCGTCTCGACGATCACGGCAACAGCGTCCGGGGTGTGAAGGTGTTCCGCCGCCTGTCAGCGGATATGGGGCTGCATCTCATGGAAACGGAGGCGTTCGGCTCTCGCGCACTGCGAGGGGTTCGCGATGACGGCGACCTGACGATCGTCGAGCTGCAGGGCGTCGTCAATTTCGTCGGCGCCGAAGGACTCCTCGACAGCCTCGATTCTCACCAGCCGTCGACCGCGACCGTCATCTTCGACACCAGTCGCGTCGACGACTTCACCGATGTCGGCCGGCGTATGGCTCTCGAAGGCATGCGCCGTCTCGTACTCGATGGGCACAGTGTCGGCCTCATCGACCCGGGCAGGAAGCTGCCGGAACCCGACTTAGGCGACGGAACGCGACCGTTCGACGCAACCGAGTGAGACCACCTCGGCGCAGGACTCGCTGACAGACCCGTACCTCTGGGCCGACACGGCCTGTCGACGGCGCTTCAGACGTGGTGCTTCACGAACTCCACGTCGTCTTCGGTGGCCCAGCGGAATCGGCCGCCGATGGCGAGGAAGTCGTTGCCGTGCTCCTTCAGACGTTTGGCGAACAGCGGGCAGACCGGCACTACCCTGATGCCTCTGTCGCTGCTGTCCTTGAGCGCGTGGGAGACGAGGATCTTCGCCAGGCCCCGTCCTGCGAACTCCTCACCGACTTCCGTGTGATACATGATCCACTCGGGTCCAGCACCGGCTTCGGCACCTGGTCCGGGACCGGTGAGGTAGTGGGCTCTTCCTGCCACTGCTCCGGTATCGACCGTGACCACAAACGCCGAGGCTTCTTCGTCGAGTTCAACGCTCACCCTGGCACCGGTGGCATCCTGCACTGTTTCAGACATGCTCCAGCCTCCTCGATCGGCATCACTTCCATTGTGCGCTTTCTCGACGGCTTTGCCCATCCCCTGCGCTCAGTCGACGGGAATCCGCTTGCGCCACGGCCACCATACTCTTCGGCCGATGTCGTGGACGAGGGCCGGGACGACGAGTGAGCGTACGAGGATGGCGTCGAGGAGGACGCCGAAGGTGACGATGAAGGCCAGTTGGAACAGGAACATCACCGGGATGACCGCGAGAGCGGCGAACGTCGCCGCGAGGACTATCCCCGCCGAGGTGATCACCCCACCGGTGGCCACGAGCCCGGACAGCACGCCCTTGTGGGTGCCGAACCGCAGAGATTCCTCACGAACTCGGGACATGAGGAAGATGTTGTAGTCGATGCCCAGCGCCACAAGGAACACGAACGCGTATAGCGGCACCGATGGGTCAGCCCCGGAGAAGCCGATGATGTGGTTGAACACCAGAGCGGAGACCCCGAGCGCCGTGCCGAAGGACAGGACGGTCAGCGCCACGAGCAGCAGAGGAGCCAGCAGCGACCTGAGCAGCAGGATGAGGATGACGGTGATGACGAGAAGGATGAGCGGGATCGCCAGGGCCCGGTCCGCCTCGGCGGTGGTGTTCGTGTCGAGGTCGACCGCCGTCTCCCCGCCGACAAGCGCCTCGGCGTCGACATCATGGACGGCGTCACGGATCGAGGTGACGGTGTCCTCGGCCGCGAGGGAATCGGCAGGATCAGACAGGGTGACCTCGAGCAGGACCTGACCGTCGACCTCAGTGGGTGCCGGTGGGGATGCCGGCGGCGCACCCGCACCCGCGGGACCTCCGCCGCCGCGCGGTGCCTGGAGAGCTCCCTCGTCGTCGATGGCAACGGACCCACTCGGGGAGTCGTTGGCGACGACAGTCATCGACTCAACCCCGCCGAGGCTGCTGACGGCTTTCGCCGCATCCTTGAGCTGGTCCTCCGCTACGACGATCTGTGTCGGCGAACCTGAGCCACCGGGGAAATGCTCGGCCAGGACGTCCTGGCCGTCGCGAGCTTCGGACTCGCCGAGAACGAAGTCGCTCTGCGCCACTCCGGAGGCCTTGAACTGCGGGAAGGCCAGCAGCGGCAGGGCGAGGAGGACGACGAGAACGATCCAGATTGTGCGCGGACGCCGGGCGACCACCTCGGCGATCCGGTTCCACAAGCCCTTCTTCGGTGCAGCGGTCGTCTCCGTGCGGACCTTCGGGAGGAAGGGCCAGAAGACGGCACGGCCGATGACGATGAGGGCGGCAGGCAGGAATGTCAGTGCCGCACACATCGCCACGAGGATGCCGATAGCCGCCACAGGGCCCAGGGCCCGCGTCGAGGCCAGGTCGGTGAGCAGGAGGACGAGGAGTCCGGCGATGACCGTGCCACCCGACGCTGCGATCGGCTCGAGGACGCCTTTGATCGCCTTGAGTCCGGCTCTCACGCGATCACGTTCGGTCAGCAGCGCATCGCGGAACCGGGCGACGACGAGGAGGGAGTAGTCCGTGGTCGCGCCGACGACGAGGATGAAGAGAATGCCCTGAACCTGGCCGTTGATGAGGAGGATCCCGGCATCGGCGAGGTGCCAGATGACGAAGATCGAGGCTGAGAGCGCCGCCACCGAGGTGAAGAGCACGATGACCGGAAGCAGCGGTGAGCGGTAGACGATGATGAGGATGACGAAGACCGCGATCAGCGCGACGAGCAAAAGGATGCCGTCGATGCCGGCGAACGCCTCAGAGAGATCAGCTGAGAAACCTCCGGGACCGGTGACGTAGACATCCGCCGAGGTGGTGGCGTCGGTGGTCTCACCGTTGACGCCAGCTGCTGCAGCTGCGATCGGGAAGGTCCCAGCGATGGTCGAGCGGATCTGCTCAACGTCGTCGGCCGTGGTGTCCGTGGAGACCGGGAGGATGAGCTCAAGGGCATCACCGTCCTCGGAGGGGATGATCGGTGAGGCATCGGCTGCGAGCAGCTCCTTATCCTCGAGCGTCGCGGTCAGGTCCGCGAGATCGCGACGGTCGCTGTCGCTGACCCCGTCCTTGTTCTCGAGCACGACGATGGCCGGAACATAGTCCAGGTCGCTGAACTCATCGATGAGCGCCTGGGCCTTCGTCGACTCAGCCGATTCAGGCAGGAACGAGGACCGATCGTTCGTGGCCACCTCGGAGATTTTGCCGAAGTAGGGCCCGCCGACTCCCGCGATGGCCACCCATGCGACGAGGAGGACGGCGAAGAGCGCGATGAGTGAGCGGCGCGCGGGGACGCGGGTGGTGTGGGTTTTGCCTGCACTGGGGTCTGTGTCGGCTGGGGACTGGATCGAGCCTGGGGTCGGCTTCGGAGGGGTGCTGGTGAGGAGGTGACGGGGCATAGTCTCAGACTACGTCAGTAGACGCTTCACCTCGACGTTCACAGCCCGTGGGCCTGCACGAAGTTCTTGAGGATCTGACGGATCCAATTGTTCTCAATGAGACCGTCCACTTCCGTCTTCCAGATAGCTGAGATCGTAAACCGCGGCTTCAAGAGCCGGCGTTGTCGTGGGAACGATATCGATGATGAGGTCATCCAAGGTTGAACCCCACACCTGACTATTCTTCTGGTGGATGGCAACGTTCACTACCCAGAAATGATCCAATTTCTGCCGGACGATCCACGGCCCGAAGAGAACCTCAATGTCATCCGACATCGCAAGATAGTGATCAACGAGGTGCATTCCGTCGGACTCGTCGTAGAAGGAGTAGTTGTCGAACCTATCCGATCGCGCGCTGGAGAGGTTCCTGGCCCACCGCCCGCACCGGTGACCGCTCACTCACCCGCACCCAGCCGCCGACACTCCAGCGCGATGACGACATCGGCCATGACTCTCGGGTCCCCGAGTCGAGATCCGAGAATGCCTTCGATCTGAGTCAACCGGTACCGAACAGTGTTCTCGTGGACCTGCAGCCGACGAGCCGCCTCGGCGACGTTCGCACCGCAGTCGATGTATGTGGTCAGGGTCATCCAGGAATCAGGATTGCGGGAGATCCTGTCGAGGTAGCGCTGGACGATGAGCTGATCGAAGCGCGAACTCATCCGCGCCGCCGCCCAGACCACCGGGCGCATGGAGTCGACATAGACGAACTCCCCAGGGCCTGCGGCCCCAAGCGCCACATCTGCCGATCTCAACATCTCAGGGACTTGGCTGAGCGCAGTGAACGGCTCGGAGACCCCAGCGCCGATGATTTCCACGGCGAAGTAGTCCTCGACAGCGAAGTCCTCGGCACATAGCGCGGTATGTTCGACCGCGGAGGTGGTGTAGCCGGTGTCACTGGCGACGATCCCCTGCGTCAAGGTCGGAGATTGCTGAGCAGCGCTCGATGTTCCTGTGTCCGCCCTTGCCCGCACGATGCGCACGGGCTGATAAGGTGCGAATCCGAACTTCTCCAGTGACCTCCACCGTGCGGGTTCATTACCGGGTGACACCCCCGCCTCAAGGTCGCGCATCAGTCGCGCGGATTCTTCTCGGCGCGTGCTGATCGAGAATGATTCGAAGCCTTCGAATGCCTGCAGGATCTTCGTCATTGTGTCGAAGACGAGTGCCACATCGGCTCCAGCGCCGCTGCCAGGGCGGCCCGACTCACGAGCAGCCCCACCGGCCTCGAACTCCTCGTGAACGGCAATGACAATCACATGGTCGCGCTGCCTGATCCGTACCGCACGCGCCCGCACAATCCACCGGCCGATCTGAGTCTGCGCGGTATCGGCCAGATCCGCGGAGAGAACCCAATCCGAGATGAGGCGGCTGGGAGCCGACCCGACCGACCGGGTGACTTCGCCGAGTTCATTGACGACCAGGCCCGAACCCCTGCAGATTTTCGCCGCTCGCCGAAGCACCGATTCCAGAGGGTCCGCAGTGCCAAGTGACGCCAACAGCTCGCCGAAGACCCACTCCCGTGATCTCGCCATCGCTTCCCCTGGCCTCTCTGCACCGACGGTCAGCTCACCAGCCCCGTTGCATCGCTTTTGTGTTTTCCACAATATCAGCGGATCTATCCTTCGATTCCTCCATTGACCCGGCGTCTTCGACCAGCCCATGATGTTATGCAGATCACAATCAAAGGAGATCCCGTGGCCGATCTGCGAGTCGCCGTCGACGTTGGCGGCACCTTCACCGATATCTGCATATTCGACGAATCCTCCCAGTCCATGCGGGTGACGAAAGTACCGTCCACCCCAGACAATCCCATGCAAGCTGTTCTCAACGGAGTCAGAAGAGCCAACATCAACCTCGGCGACGTCGAGCTGTTCTCTCATGGAACCACCGTTGCCACGAACGCTCTCATCACTCGTAAATTCCCCAAAGCTGCAATGGTGACAACCACGGGCTTTCGCGATGTCATTGAAATCCGCGACGGCACGAAAGATGACCTGTGGGATGCCTATTCCGATGTGTCCGGCCCCTACATTCGGCGCCGCGACCGCTTCGAAGTCCCCGAGCGCATCGACTATGCGGGCAATGTCGTCACCACTCTCGACGAGGATGAAGCCCGCCGGGTCGGGCGCCTGCTGAAGAAGCGCGGTGTCGACACCGTGGCAATCTGCTTCATCAACTCCTACGCCAACGCCGCGCACGAGGTCCGTATTAGGGAGATTCTCACCGAGGAGCTTCCTGGCGCGAACATCTCCACTTCGGCGGAGATCCTGCCGGAGATCTTCGAGCACAACCGCTTCAACACCACGGTCGCCAATGCGGTGCTCGGCCCCCTGGTCTCCGGATACGTCGAAGAACTCGACAGCAACCTCACCAAGGACGGCTATTCCGGAGAGCTGCTCCTCCTCCACTCAGGTGGCGGATCGATGACCTCCGAAATGGTCAAACGATTCCCCGTGCGCTTGGCTGCCTCCGGCATCGCCGCCGGAGCCATCGCCGCTCAGCACGTGGCCGAACAGTGCGGCTACGCCAATGCCGTCGGCCTCGACATGGGCGGAACCTCGACCGACATCTCACTCGTCGCCGAAGGCGAGCTGCGAGTGACCAACGACTGGGAGGTCGAGTACGGGCACCCGATCGTCTTCCCCAGCATCGAGGTCCTCACAATCGGTGCGGGTGGTGGTTCGCTAGCCCACATCGACATCGCTGGATCATTGCGCAATGGTCCGCAATCTGCCGGAGCAGATCCCGGACCGGCCTGCTATCGCCGAGGTGGTGCCGAACCGACGAACACCGACGCAAATCTGTGGATGGGACGCCTGGGCACCGACTTGGCCGATGGCGAAATGACCCTGGACAGAGCTTGCGCCAAAGATGCGATCGAGGCGAAGGTCGCCAGCCCCCTCAATCTAGGAGTCGATGCTGCGGCGGATTCGATCATCAAGGTGGCCAACGCCAATATGGCCGACGCTGTCCGGCTCGTCTCCATCAGGCGCGGACTCGACCCTCGCGACTTCGCCCTCATTGCCTTCGGGGGCGCCGGGGCACTGCACGGGGTGGATGTTGCGAAAGAGCTGAACATTCCCACGGTCGTCGTGCCACCGAATCCGGGTGTCACCTCCGCGCTGGGATGTCTCTTGGTCGATATTCAGCACGATCTCTCCCAGATGTTCACCGGAGCCGCCGATTCGGCAGATTCTGAGGCCGTGGAACAGCATTTCAAAGAACTCGAGCTCGAGGGCCAGGAACGGCTGCGGCACGAGAAAGTCGCCGAATCCGACGGTGTATTCGAGCGCGGCATCTCCATGCGCTACCAGGGACAATGGCGGTCCTTGCAGGTCAAGATGGGTGATGGACCCAACGCTCTGCGGGAGGCTGTGCAGCTTTTCCACGAAGAGCACGAGAAACAGTATGCGTTCCGGCAGGACGAAACTCCCGTCGAGATCTACCAACTCCATCTCAAGGCGTTGGGCAAGACTCCCAAGCCGAGCTTCCGCCCATCGCCCATCGGCACGGGTGATCCAGGTGAGCCGCTCGAGGTTCGCGAGGTGTACTTCGAAGGCAAGTGGCATTCCACTCCCGTCTATCAGCGCGAGAATCTGCCTTCCGGCGCCGCATTCATCGGGCCGGCGATCCTCAATCAGATCGATTCGACGACAGTCATCCCACCGGACTCCTCCGCTGTGATTGACGAATGGTTCAACATTCGCATCGCGGTGGACTCCGCCACCAGCGAACCTGCCCTAGCTGCGACTGCGGCCGATTCGCCGCAGTCAGTGAAATGAGGAGAGAACAATGACCACGATCGCTTCTGCGAAAACCGCAACCACTCTCGACCCGGTCACCTTCGAGGTACTCAAGAACGCCTTCGCCACCAGCGTCGACCTGATGAGCGAGCAGATTCTGCGCACCTGCTACTCCTTCGTCATCTACTCGCGCGATTTCTCCTCTGCTCTGTGCGACAGATACGGCAACACAGTGATGCAGGGCAGCGCGGATATCGCGGTGCACGTCGGCACCCTTCATTTCCAGTGCAAGGCAGTGATGGAGGAATTCGGCGACGACATCAACCCGGGCGACGTCTTCCTCATCAATGACCCCTATCGGGGCGGCACCCACTTCAACGATGTCAGCTTCATCCGCCCCATCTTCGCCGAGGACGAGATCATCGGGTTCGCTCAGAACAAGGGGCATTGGGCCGACATCGGAGGGTCGGTGCCTGGCTCCTTCGACGTCTCTGCCAGTGAACACTTCGGGGAGGGATTGCGAATCACTCCCCTGCGAGTGTGGCGCAAAGGCCGGTTCCTCCATGATGTGGCGCAGCTGCTCGTATCGAATACTCGGGCTCCTGATCAGGCACTCGGCGATCTCAACGCCCAGGCCGAGGCCACTGCGGTGTGCGAACGCGAAGTGCTCCGTCTTGTGGACAAGTACTCGAAGGACACAGTTCTCGATGCCATGCAGGAAACGCAGGACTACGTCTGCCGGACTGTGCTCGCCAGCCTCGGCGACCTTCCACGCGGAGAATGGGAGACGGTCGACTACCTCGATGGCGACCCTGCCAAAGGGGAGGGGCTTATACCGATTCGCGTCAAGCTCACCCTTGATGGCGAAGGCATCCACTACGACCTGACCGGAGCCGCCGATGCGGTCTCAATCTTCCTCAACTCCGGATACGGAACCACCTATTCGGCAATCTACGCCGGAACGAAGACCTTCTTCCCCGACGTCCCACTCAATTCCGGGTTCTATGAGGCCGTCACGGCAGAAATCGGCGAGGAGGGCACCGTCGTCAACGCTGGTTGGCCGCACGCGGTGACCGGATTCTGTTCGGGCCCCTATGAGAAGGTGATGAACGCTATCTTCGAACTTTGGTCCCATATCATGCCTGAAAGGGCCATGGCTTGTGCCTTCAACCTCGAATATCTCCTGGTGGGAGGCCATGATGGGCGAACAAAATCGAAGCCGTATTTCATGTGGTACGACTGGATGGCAGGCGGCTGGGGAGGACGATCCACGAAAGACGGCTCATCGGCGACCTCGCCGGTGTTTGGTACCGGGCTCGCGGTGCAACCGGTCGAAGGGCAGGAACGCCTGACACCCGTCATCACCACACAGCATTCGATCAACATGGACTCAGGTGGACCTGGAAGGTTCCGCGGCGGCTGCGGCGTCAACAAGGGCGGGATCCTCACTGATGCTGCCGGTGCTGTGATGAGTTACTGCTGCGACCGCGGTCGCTCCACGACTTGGGGCATCAACGGCGGGCTCCCATCGATCCCGCACGGTGTATGGCTCAATCCCTCTTCGGACGATTCGAAATACCTGGGCGCAACGTTCTCGAACGTCTCTATCAGCCCTGGCGACACGTTCGAGAGGCCGAGCGCCGGTGGCGGCGGGTTCGGGGATCCGCTCGAACGCCCCAGTGCCGAGGTGCTCGAGGACGTCATCGACGGCTACGTCTCCATCGACCGAGCTGGCAAGGACTACGGCGTCGTCATCACCGAGATCGATGCTGAACTCGATGAATACGAGGTCGACGAGGCCGCGACGACGAAGATGCGTGCGCAGATCCGTTCCGAACGCGCGTCTTGGCTCGATGCCGACCCTGCCGAGGTGGCCCACTGTTATCGCAACGGAGACATCACCGTTCACGACGTCGTCCGGAAACACGGGGTCGTTCTCGATTGGGGCACCGGGGAACTGCTGGAGAAGTCGACCGGCCAGTTCCGTGACAGTATGCGGAAACGTTCGGCGGCACATTGGAAGTGAGGCACTCCGGGTCGAGCTCACTGGGGCTGCACATCGGAGGCGCCTGAACCTCAGACAAGCATCCCGCGACACTGGGACCTGTCGCGGGATGCGTTCTGGCGTACCGTGGTCGGTTGTGGGACGGCCCTTCCGCCAACAACCCGTGAAGGAATCCCGCTAAGAGTCATCCTCATGTGCAAAGAGCTCACGCCTATTGCGCAGACCCAACTTCTGAAACGCATTGGATACGTGAGACTTCACCGTAGTGACGCTGATATAGAGTTCGCGAGCTATCTCGGCATTGCTGAATCGCTGCAACACGAATCCAACAACTTCCGATTCACGTTTGGTGAGCAATGACGAATTGATCCGGTCATCGAGGTCACGCGCTGTGGTATCAGAATCCAGTCCAGTGATCCACACCTTTTTGCCCACCGCTGTCGATCTGATGGTCTCCAGCAGGCTTGCTTGGGATTGATTCTTCGTAAGAAAGCTGTCGGCACCGGATAGAAATGCGAGAGTTGCCTCGCTCGGAGACGTGAACGAGGTGTACATCAGCACCTTCGTCGCCCGTGGCATCGCCTTGATCTCACGGCAGATCTCGAGCCCCTTGTTCTCTCCTTCGAAGCGAAGGGGAATAATCACGAGATCAACCGCTAGCGTCGACAACTGCTCGAAGACTTCTTCAGTCCGGGCGGCTTGTCCGGCAACACTCATATCTTCTTGGGCCGAAACAACGGTAGTCAGACCAAGGCTGACGATGGGGTGGTCTTCGACAATCAGCACCGCAATGCTCGTCATTCCTGGCTGTCCGTTCTACTCACCCGAATTCCATTGGGCACCACTCCGACGGAATGGTGATGCGTGCAGTGTGAAGTGGATTGACCAGTTGGCTGATTTCGGCGTTGGAGACAATGCTGGTCAAACGATAGGCATCATCCCATCCCAGTTCATGCCACAGCCGCATGAGGTCAACCGCTTCTTCGAAACCCGTCCGAACGGCTTCGTGTATGTCCTCTGCACTGGAGAGCACACTCATTCCTGCAGAATGGATCACCACAGGCAGATGTCCTTCGTGGTCGACGTTACGGATGCTCAGTTGGATCTCCCCCGAGATCTCGATGCCAGTTCCGCCGAGTTCTCCATCACCTTGTGCTGCATGCAGATCACCGGCAGACACAAGGCCCCCGTCATGCTGCGCCTGAAGCAGAAGCCCGCTGCCGGGCCTCAACGTACGAGTATCGAGATTGCCACCGTGGACTCCAGGCAACTCGGTATTGATCTCTCCGACCCGAGGCGCGACTCCGAGGACGCCGACCATTGGTGAAATCTCCACCGCCAGTGTGTCCGTGATCCATGCCCGCCCATCATCAACTGGCACGATCCGTGAGCTGGCCTGTTCGATCTTGTCGCCCAGAATGCCCAACCCCGGGGACAGAGCCATGACGCCCCATCGACCGACACTCACACGTTCGATTTTGATCAAGATCCAGTCGCCGGCCTGAACTCCTTCAACCGCGACAGGGCCTGTGGCCCGATTGAACTTGGCCATGTCGACATCCGGCCGCAGAACCCGCTCCGAATCGATCTGTCCTGCGTAGCAGTCAAATGTCTCCAGAACAAAGGATTGGCCAGTCGCAACCGTTGCCACCACATTGTTGATGCCCGATAACGCCGACGATGATTCTGTGTTTGGAATCCTCAGCATCAGGCCCACCCATCGGGAATCAGACCGACCGCATTCAACAGTGAGTAGATGAATGCCAAACCGAAGACGATGATGAGCAGCGCCTGTATCAGCGGATGTGCGATCCACCCGGCTGTCCATGCGGGTTCCTGGTCACCGAATCTGCGTGCACGATGCAACATGAGCACGGGAACTACGGACATGATGGCTCCGGCGAACCCTCCCGCATAACCAAGCGCCGCAACGAATCCGGTGAGATGGAATACACCGACCAGAAACGGTGGGATTGCGACAAGAGCCAATGCGGCGATGCGGTACCCGTTGGCGTTCTCCGCCGGCCATTTGAAACGGTCGAAGATGTTCGTCATCAAGGTCAGGGCGATTGCCCAGAATGACGTCATCATCGCCAACAGAGCGAAGACGTTTGAGAGCACATAGGCAACCTGCCCCAGACTCTGGCCCCACCCGATTGTGACCACTTCGGTGATGCTGTCTGGTCCCAGCATTCCCAGTGCCGCCAATGGGACGATCGCCAGAAGGAATCCTGTGATCCCCATGCCGACGATGACTGCTCGTGGAAGACCCTGCGGATTCGTCTCAGCCAAGCCACGCGCCAATTCCGGAACAGTGTACTGAGCGATGAACGAGAACACCGCCAGGTTCACGATCGGAATGATGAAGAAGGGGTGCACATATGTCAGATGCTCGAGGTGGATCCCCGGCCCGATGAACGTCCAGGCACACAAGAAGAGGATCAGCGCTATCATCGCGATCGACAGCCCCTGCTCAGATCGCCCCGTCGCCTTGAGCCCGAACCACACGACAACGAGACCCGGGATGAAGAACAGGAAGCTGCCGACGGTTACCGGTATCCCCAGAAGGTCGGCGAGAACATTGCCGCTGCCCGAGGTATAGGCGATGAGCGCACCCAAACCGTTGATCACGACACCGGCGAAGATCAGCCAGGATCCGGCCTGCCCAAGATACTTCTCTGCCAGCCCTGACAGCTGCAGAGGTTCTTTCGTGCGCAGGGCAATCTCCGCCACGTAGAGCATCGAGGCTGTGGTCAAGAAGCCTGCCACCAGGAGCGCCACAAGAAGAGCGAAGAACCCGCCGTTCTTCGCCCCGTACGGAAGGCTGAGAATTCCCGCACCGATATTCGCGCCGACGATGATTGAGACACCCTGCCAAAAGGTGATCGTTTCGCTCTTGCGAATATTCACATTCTGTCTGGGTTGGTCAAACGTCTCACTCATTACCAAGCTCCTCCGGCGGTCCGATTCAGGGCGAGAGATCACGCCGAGGTGACGGTGCTCTCCGCAGCTTTCTGCTCATCAGGGTCAAGCATCGTTGCTTTATCAGTTCTCCACTCTATGTGTTCGACGCCACGTCCTTCTTCCTACCTGAGGGAGGAGATTGAGTTCACGAGCAACTGGAATGAAGAACCCGCCACCTCCAACTTTTCGCAACCCTCTGGTCGAATTCGGGCAAATCCTATAGGATCTATGAAATAGGAATCAGTTCGAAGGGGAACTCGTGACCCGATTATTCAATGACCCGAATGACTTCGTCTCCGACATGTCGCGAGGTTTTGCGCTCGCCTCGTCCCGTTGGGTGCGAGCCGTCAACGGCGGAGTCGTGCGCTCCACCGCAGCAGTTGAGCCGACGGTCTCGCTCGTCGTCGGAGGCGGCAGCGGCCACTTCCCTGCCTTCTCTGGACTCGTCGGCCCGGGACTGGCCCACGGCACCGCCATGGGCAACGTCTTCGCCTCGCCGTCGACGAAGCAGATCATGTCCGTGGCCCGCGCCTGTGACCAGGGCCGGGGCGTCCTCTTCAGTTACGGCAACTACGCCGGAGACGTCCTCAACTTCGACCAGGCCCAGGAACAGCTGCGGGCCGAAGGCATCGATGCGCGCACCGTCGTCGTCACCGACGACATCTTCAGCGCCCCCAGCGGAGAGATCGAGAAACGTCGCGGCATCGCCGGTGACCTCGTCGTCTTCAAGGTCGCCGGGGCTGCCGCCGAGGCGGGCCTCGATATCGCCGAAGTCGAACGATTGGCGTCATCGGCGAACGATCACACCCGATCGATCGGGGTCGCGTTCTCCGGCTGCACCCTTCCCGGGGCCGATGAGCCTCTGTTCACAGTGCCAGACGGGCAGATGGCCATCGGGTTGGGTATCCATGGAGAACCGGGAATCGACGAGGTCCCCCTCCCCAGCGCAATCCAGCTGGCCGAGCTTCTCGTCTCACGACTCCTCGCCGAGGCACCCGATCAGTCGAAGCGAGTTGTTCCCATCCTCAATGGCCTGGGAACGGTCAAATACGAAGAGCTCTACCTTCTCTACGGGCTCATCGACCCCCTGCTGCGCACCGCCGGCTACGAGCTCGTCGATCCGGAGGTCGGAGAATTCTGCACGAGCTTCGACATGGCCGGCCTCTCACTGACTCTCCTGTGGCTTGACGATGAACTCGAACCGCTGTGGAACGCTCCCTGCTCATCGGCCGCGTTCACCCGCGGCGAACTCGGGACCGCGCATGTGCCGACAGGCCTCGCCGGACAGGAGCTCCCACAGGAACAGGTGAACACCGCAGCACCGGCTGCCGCCTCGGCAGCTTCACAGCAGCTGGGCAGAGAAGCCTCCGCCGCCTTCACTCGAATCGCCGCAGTCCTCGATGACGCTGCCGGAGAACTCGGTCGCCTGGACAGCGTTGCCGGAGACGGCGACCACGGAATCGGAATGCAGCGCGGATCGAAGGCGGCAGCACGCGCCGCAGCTGACGCAACGGCCGCCGGCCACGGTGCCGAGGCGGTGCTGGCCTCAGCCGGTGAAGCCTGGGCCGACGTCGGCGGAGGCACCTCCGGAGCGATTTGGGGACGGATCATCGGCACACTTGCGGCAGGGTTCGCTGGCGACTCCCGCCCAACTCCCACTTCGATGGCTGCTGCCATCGATGCCGCAGTCGATAAAGTTCGCATGTTCGGCGGAGTCGAGGTCGGCGAGAAGACACTTCTCGATGCACTCGTCCCCTTCGCCACCGAGTTCTCCCGTACCGTCAGCTCCTCGGGCGACGACTCCTCGCCGCTGGTTCTCGCCCGGGCGACCACGTGTGCCGCGCACGCAGCGACTCAGGCGGCCCAATCCACTGCAGACCTCGTCGCGATGCGCGGCCGGGCCCGCTCCCACGGTGATCGCAGTGTGGGCACGCCGGATCCCGGCGCGATCTCCCTGGCGATGATCGCCTCGGCGATCGCTGAACAGTTCACCTCCGACACACCCCTACCTACACCCACCGAGCGAAAGGCAGCGCGATCATGACCCTGCGAGTGGTCGTCGGATCCGACGATGCGGGATTCGACTACAAAGAGATCATCAAGTCCGACCTCGGAGATGACGCACGCATCACCTCGGTGGTCGACGTCGGAGTCGACTCCGAGTCGCACACCTTCTATCCCTCCATCGCGACCACCGCAGCTGAGATGGTCGCCCGAGGTGACGCCGATCGCGCGATACTCATCTGCGGCACCGGGCTCGGTGTCGCGATCGCAGCGAACAAGGTCAAGGGCATCCGAGCCGCCACCGCACACGACTCGTTCAGCGTCGAACGCTCGGTCCTGTCCAACGATGCCCAGATCCTCTGCATGGGCCAACGCGTCATCGGCCTCGAACTCGCCCGTCGTCTGGCCCGGGAATGGATCGGCTACACCTTCGATCCGGCGAGCGCCTCAAATGACAAAGTGGCACAGATCAGCGCCTACGAGTCCCGCTGATCCATGCCTGACACCTCCTCGCTCGCACGCTCTTCGCCACCGTCACCCGCTCTTCCGGACCGGCTCATCGGTATCAGCCTGAAGATGTACATGTCCCACGTGCAGACAGTGGACTGGGCCCACAGGGTCACCGAACTCACGCACGCCCACCCGGCAGTAACGTCGGGGGCGGCAGGACTGGCCCTCCTCCCCCAGTTTCCGTCGATCCCCGCTTGTCTCGACGTACCCGGGCCGCTGCAGATCGGAGCCCAGAACCTGTCCGCCGAGGATGCCGGTGCATGGACCGGGGAAGTCTCCGGAGCGGTACTTGCCGAACTCGGCTGCCGCTACGTCGAAGTGGGTCATGCCGAACGTCGTCGCCACTTCCATGAGACCGATGACATCGTCCGCGCGAAGATCGCCGCCGCACTGCGCCACCGATTGTTCCCAGTCCTGTGTGTGGGAGAGAAATCCGCCGGTACACCGGAATCTGCCGCCGCCGAGGTGACCGCCCAGATCCGCTCGGCCCTGCCCACAACGGCTGGTGACCTGCCACCCCAGAGCGGCGTCGTCATCGCCTATGAGCCGATGTGGGCGATCGGTGCGCAGCAGCCAGCCGCCCCGGATTACATCATCGCCGTCTGCGAAGCGGTGCGTGCCCGCACTCGCACCCACTTTCCCAGTCTCGACTTCCGCCTCATCTACGGGGGAAGCGCGGGACCCGGCCTCCTCACCCGCCTCGGCCCCAGCGTCGACGGACTCTTCCTCGGCCGCTTCGCCCATGACCCCGATTCAGTGCCGAGGATCCTCGATGAACTCGCCGATGTCATTATGCTGAAATCATGAATGCACAGCCTCCGATCCCCCGCGCAGACATCGAACGTCGCGGACTCCGCGACCTCGTCTACGAACACATCCTCGAAATCCTTCTCACCGGAGAGATCTCCCCAGGCGAAAGAGTGTCCATCGACGGATTGGCCAGACAGCTCAATGTCTCTCCCACCCCCGTGCGTGAAGCACTCGTCGACCTCGAACGCACCGGCCTCGTCGTCCGCGAGGCCCTGCGCGGCTACCGCGTCTCACCTCCTCTGGAACGCGGACAGCTGCAAGAACTCTTCATTGCCCGAGAAACGGTGGAAACCGCGGCGACACGACTGGCCACACCGGCCGATGACGAACTGCTCAGAGCATTGGCAGCCGCCCACTCCGAGCATGAGAAGGCCGGTGACCGGGTGCGGGAGACGGCGGAGCAGGGCAACGAGGCGGCAGAGAGTCCCGAAGAGGCGCGCCGGATCCAGGTGAGCGCAGCTCAGGAGTACTTCGCCCGCGACCGGGACTTCCACGACAGCATCCTCGAGCACTGCGGCAACCGCTACCTCGTCAAGATGTCGCAGGACCTGGGGGCACAGGTTCACCGCCTGCGACAGGCCCTGCCCCATGGCATCACCGACGTCAACGAAGCTCTGGCCGAACATCACGCCATCATCGAGGCCTTCGCCTCACCGGACCCGACTGCACCCGAGGCGGCCATGCGCCACCACATCAGGATGGTCGCTCACCGCGCGCTCGTCGAAGACCCTCAAACTCCCACCCAAGAGAACCACGAGGACCCATGAGCCCCACCCATCACACCATCGCCTGCTGCATGCACGGCTTCTCCCCCACCGATTCCAACGGCCTGCCGCTCCAGGAGGCTGCCCCGCAGACGTGGGCCGGAATCTTCTCGACTCTGACGGGTCTCGGGTTCACGGCCCTCGAGATCGCCGACAGTCATATCCGTCCCGCCGATCTCTCACCTGAACGTCGCGGACTCCTCAAAGATCTTGCCGCCTCGGCGGGGGTCGAGCTCACCTCCATCCATGTCCAACGCCAGTCGATCATCGACCCCGAGCGCGGGGAGGCCAACCTCGACTACGCGCATCGAACGATTGATGCGGCCGCAGAACTCGGCTGTCAGGTCTTCTCCACCGGACTCCATCAGCCCTTCTCCCAGGCCCAACGCGAGGCCCTGTGGTTCTGGACGGCGAAAGGCTGGACCGACCCCACCGACCCCGAGGTCCGCGCCCTGGCCGTCCGACGCCTGCGGGAGTTGGGCCGGCACGCCGCCGAGGTGGGCCTGCCGATGTCCTTAGAGATGTACGAGGACACGTACCTGGGCACCGCCGAATCCGCTGTCCGTCTCATCGAGGAGATCGGACTCGACAACGTCGGCCTCAATCCCGACATCGGCAACCTCATCCGCCTGCACCGCCCCATCGATGACTGGCAGGAGATGCACGAACTGACACTGCCCTACGCGAACTACTGGCACATGAAGAACTACCAGCGCGACGAGGCCGCTGACGGCTCCTGGTTCACCTCCCATCCGACGACGATGCGCGACGGACTCATCAACTACCGCGCAATGGTCACTCGCGCCGTGGAGCTCGGCTTCAACGGCCCCTTCCTCATGGAACAGTACGGGGGCGACAGCCTCGGCGTCTGCGCAGAGAACAGAACCTACCTCGCAGGGCTCCTCTCCACCGCCCCATCAACGAAAGGCACGACCGGCCCATGACACCCTCTTCTCCTGGCTCCCAGTCATCGATCTCCCTGGGACCGGCTTTCCCTGCCGATCGCACCGCGGTCCTCACCGGTGTCGGCAGCGTCAACGGAATCGGCCGCCATACCGCGCACCGCTTGGCACGGACCGGCTGGAACCTCGGGCTCATAGCCCGCCGCACCGAGGAAGCGCAGGAACTTGTCGCAGAGATCACCGAAGAATATGGAGTGGCCGCCCTCGGCATGGGCGTGGACGTGACTCGATCAGCGGAGATCGCAGAGGCGGCGGCCGCCTTCGAAGCGGGCCTGCCCCAGATCGTTGCGCTGGCGAACTTCGCCGGAGTCTCCTCCTCGACGACCTACTTCGAGATCACCGACGAGGAGTGGGCTCGGGTGATGACGAACAACCTCACCTCGACCCATCTCGTCACTCAGGCCTTCGGACGCATCATGGCGAACAACGGCTTGGGCCGCATCATCGGCCTGTCCTCGGTCACGGCGCAGAAGGGTGGTGGAACATTCTCCAAGACCGCCTACGCCGCGGCCAAAGCCGGGATCGTCGGCCTCATGCGCGGAGTCGCCCTGGAACTCGGCCCCTACGGGGTCACCGCGAACTCCGTGTCCCCTGGCCCTGTCGACACCGACATCATGGGCGGCCCGCTCGATGACGAACGCCGCGAGGCGATGGGTGCCGCGACCGCTCTGGGACGAATCTCTGTGCCCGAAGATGTCTCTGCCACCGTCGAATTCCTCATCAGCGAAGGCGCCGGACACATCACGGGCCAGACCCTGAGCATCAATGGCGGGCTCTACTTCCACTGATTTCCCACGCTCACATCAAACCGATCCAATGGAGGATCCATGACCGTCAGCACAGATCACATCACGTTCGTCGGCATCGGGGCCATCGGCCTGCCCATGGCCCTGCGACTGCAGCAGGCAGGATTCCATGTCACGGGCGTCGACCCGTTCCCGGGGCCCCGGGAACGTGCCGCTGCGGAGGGACTGCCGACCGAGGAGCGACCGCTGTCTGCAGACTCAGCAGGCACGGTCATCGTCATGGTGGCTGACGGCAATCAGCTCAAGCAGGCACTCGATGGGGACGAGCAGACCGGGTCTCCCGGATTGCTCTCACTCATGTCCCCGGAAGCGGTGCTCATCATCATGAGTACCGTGGGCCCCGACGCGGTGCGAGCTGCAGCAGAACGCGCCGAAGAGCGTGGCATCGGCGTCCTCGACGTTCCCGTCACCGGGGGCATTGCCGGTGTTCTGGCGGGGACCCTGCGGATGCTCGCCTCAGGCCCACCGGAGGTGCTCGAGTCGCGCCGGACGGTTCTCGAATCCCTCGGAACGATCATCGACTGCGGCGAGAGAATCGGAGACGGGCAGTCGTTCAAAACGGTGAATCAGCTGCTGTGTTCAGTCCACGTCGTGGCCGCCGCCGAGGCACTGTCGCTGGCCGAGCGGCTCGGACTAGACCAGGCAAAGGTCCTCGAGGCCATGACCGCCGGTGCCGCGAACTCGTGGATGCTCGGTGATCGCGGCCCCCGGATGCTCCAAGGTGTTGACGTCGAGGTGGCCAGCGCCGTCGGCATCCTCGTCAAGGACACTGCCATCGTCGCCGAGGTGGCCGAAGATCTCGACATCGATCTCGCCCTGCTCCCCGTGGCGGCCCGGAAATTCGGCGAGGCAGCAGAACTGGGCCACCTCCGCCGCGACGACTCGCAGGTGATGCGGACCTACGAGGTGTGAGGGGCGCCCACAGCCGCAGCAGTGCGCCCACACGGTCGCTCGGGCCTTCCCTGCTGAAGTCTCGACATGCGTTCAGACGGGCACGACTACCGCCGCCGTCTTGCCGGTGTCATCGGCCTCAACGCCGGCGGGAAGACACTGACGACGAGCACACTCACATGGGCCATGATTTCGAAGCGCAAAGGCATGTCTCGCGCGACAGTCGGCTTCCACGAGGCCGGCTTGATCGGCCGAGTCACCGCCAAACGCAGCGCTTCAGCCAAGCTGGTCGCAGGATGGAAAGGCGACGACGCCTTCCTCAACGACGTCTCAGGCTACGCACTCACGCAACCAGTTGACGAACTCGTTGTGGATGTAAGTGGCACCCCTCACACCGTAAATGGCTATAAGGAATTCCCTGCACGCGCCCACGAGACAGGAACTCCACCAGGACCCGCTACGCGGCCCTCACCCACCAAGGCGGCCGATGGCCGCCCGAACACTATCCCAGCACATGCGGAACTCGCCATTCTCTGACCTATTTTTCCGTTCGCCCACAATCTCATCTGTTCGTGTGATGTGCTCGACTGATTCAAGCCATAGTCTCGTTGCACCCACTGCAATCTTCGGAAAAAACCAAATGACAAAGTTGACCATTGGCCTGGGCCTAGTGACCCCTACGACTTCGCGAAACCGCGCATACAGATTCATAGCAATGCTGGCAGCTTGCGCCATCCTCTTCACCGGTGTCGGGCTATCGGCCGACATCCAGCCTGTCGAGGCTAAACCTAAGTCATCCACTGTTATGTGGTCGGCCAAAATAAAGGGGAAAACGGCAATTCTTCGTTACGGAACGAAGAACTGGGGCTACACGCATATCAAGCGAGGTGGCACACACGGCCGCAAATTCAACCATGAGCTGACCAGAGCTGCTCAGAAGCAGTGGAAGCGCGCCCTGAACGGCCCCAAGTACACTAAGGGAACCAAGAGGATCTACCGCTCGCACTACGCTGTCGGTAAGAAGAAGGAAAAGCGCACCATGCGCGTCATTTACTCCACCAACAAAAAGATTGGCATGATTACTGCCTACTGGGGAAGGGGACATATCAGTGCCAGCAAATGCTGAACCTCTAGACAGGCCAGGCGAAGGCGACATAGTGGCAGCAGTAGCCAACGGCGTCAGCGCCAAAATGAAGGCACGTGTTCTTAAAAAAGGGTTGGTGATTGGCGTCCTGTCGATGTACGACAGCCAGGGGCAAGCTCACATCGATGATGCGAACGGCAACCCCTATGTAGTCGATGCAAGAACCGTCCGTGTAGCCACTGACCTGGAGCGTCTGAACGCCGGATTCGACGAACCAGACTTCTAGAGAATAAGAGACAATCCACGCATAAGCGGTCAACATGGTGACCGCTTATGCGTGGGCTTTGACCCGACCGTCTGGGTAGTTTATGAACCGGGCGGCTGTCGTAGCGTTCCCACCGGCGTCCGCCGGTACGGGAATACAGCCCACAAGAATGTTGCTGCGGTTCCTACAGTAGCGATCCAGTCGGATACTGCCCCCAAGTGGTTTCCATGACGGCACTCTACCCACTTCCTCAATGTTGTCGGCCGGCGAGACCTTCCATTCTCGGCTGAGCCATATTCGGGAACATGAACCGCAAAAACCGAGCCCACCCGCTCCTACGCCTGACATCGGCGCGTTCAAGCTCGCCGGTGTCGAGCCCTGCCCGACGCAGGTACTCAAAACACGAGTCATGAGCGAGGCGGCCAGGCACGTCCGGTGACGGACAGAACGCCCAAAGCTGAACGGCCCGCGGCCTAGTCTCGCTCAGTCGCCTGACGCCCTAAGGTGTGACTGTCTATTGGGTATACCCGTCTGGCACCTGAACCCGACTACGAAGAAGTGCTGTTAAGCGGGTTGCAGTTTCGATAATTGGACACATGTGCTTTCCAGTCCGAGAACCAAGCTGACACGTTATTCGGACAGTAGATTTGCTACGCACAAGTGACCGCAACTGATCAGAAACGCGGCCGGCAGTGTGAGATACTCGGCGCCGGGATAAGTATCTCCCGGATAAGCTCAGAGGAGAATTTCGTGCAACAGCTCCAGTCAGCAAAGTGCACGTAGAGGCATGCCAAGCAATGGTTGATATGGGAATTTCCGAACCTAAGTCGGCCGGGCGTTATGGCGGCCCCGGCAAACACTTTGTAGTGCGTCGAGAGCGTGGGGTTTAGTCCCGTACAGGTTTGCTCCGTCGCGTCCCACCACAAGCCGGTGCCCTGCACGGACGACAAAGGCTTCTTCTCAAATGAGAAGAAGCCTTCGTTGCGACCGTTGCGGTCGCAGGGATCCGTGATCGGATCAGGCGAGGCCGAGTGCCCCGAGGATGGCGTTAAGGATATCTGGGAGATTGAGGTTGATCATGATTTTCCTTTCGTAAAGACGCTTCACTTTTGTGAAGGCACCTTGATTTAATCAGTGATGTTTCCCCAGGTCAAAAGTCATGCCCCTCCACTCGGCCACCTACCGGATAGTAGTGTTTTCGATGCCGCCTCGGAATTATCCGGAATCGACTCATCGCCCGCGCCATTCGTATGGAGTCTTATCGATGAACGCGTGCACGGCACTGTGGAAGTCCTCCGAACCATAGATTCGCTCGACGATGTCCTCATCGTCAACTGAACCGCCAGCATCCGAGAGCCTGCGCACGACTTCCTTGACCGACCACATCGTCAGCGGTGCGTGCCCTTTGAGGGTATTCGCCCACTCTGCGGTCGCCTCGGCGATGTCCTCGGTCACGAGTCCGACGAACCCTGCGGTCAGGGCCTCATCGGATTCGATGAACCGGGCGCGCAGCAGCATGTCGACCACGCGGGCACGGCCGAGCAGCTCGATGAGCAAGCTCAGGGTGTCCCCGGACAGACAGTTGCCGAGGGTCCGTGCGATCGGCACCCCGAAGCGTGCCCGCGGTGAGGCGATGCGCACGTCGGCACAGGCTGCGATGCCAAGCCCTCCGCCGACACAGTAGCCGTCGATCGCCGCGATGACCGGGACGTTCACGGCTCGCAGTCGAGCGAGCACCTCGGAGATGCGCTTTTCGTACGCGACGCCTGCGGGGCCGTCGAACTCGGTGAACTGTGCGATGTCCGTTCCGGCGACGAAGGCCTTCCCACCCGCTCCGCGCAGCACCATGACGCGGATGGACTCGTCTCCATCGGCCGTTTCACACGCCTCGGCGAGACCCATGTACATGTCCCAGGTCATCGCGTTGCGCGCCTCGGGCCTGTTGAAGGTGACGGTGAGGACGCCGTCCTCGCGCTCGACGATCAGGTCGTCTGTCTTCGCCTCTGCATCTGCTGCTTCGGTCATTGTCGCGCCTTTCCCTGTTCGCATCTCATTGTGACTTCAGTTCCACCAGCTCGGCTTCTGAGAACCCGAGTTCATCGAGAATCGAGTTGTCGGCACCGAGAGAAGGGCCGGCAGGTCCTCGCCTGGCCGGTGTCCGTGACAATCGCATCGGAGAGCCGATCTGCCGAACGGTGCCGGCCACCGGGTGCTCAGAGTCCCAGAAGAAGTCACGGCTGGCCAGGTGCTCATCCGTGAATACCTGCGAATAGTCGCTGATCGGTGCGCAGGGCACCCCCGCCTCGTTGAGGACTTCGACGACCTCGTCGGTCGTCATCGTCTTCGTCTTCTCTTCGATGAGATCGATGAGCTCGTCTCTGTGAGTCAGCCTGTCATAGGACTCTTGGAAGCGTTCGTCGTCGAGCAGTTCCGCCAGGCCGAGGCCCTGACAGAACCTCACCCAGTTTCGAGGAGTGTTCGCACCGATGGTCACGTACCCATCGGCTGAGTGGACCGCCTGATAGGGTGCTTGGTTCTGGTGTGCGGAACCGTTCGGCCGGCCCACCTTTCCATCGACGAAGTATCCCGCCGCCTCCCACACTGCGTATGAGACTCCGCTTTCGAAGAGCGAGACGTCGATGTACTGGCCCTCCCCTGATCGGTTGCGTTCATAGAGCGCCGAGGTGAGGGCAAGCGCCACATACATCGCCGAGGTGAGATCGCAGATGGGCACACCCACCTTGGCCGGTGGCGAGTCGGGCTGACCGGTGATGCTCATCAGCCCGCTGCGGGCCTGGGCCATGATGTCGAGCCCGGCCAATTTCGCCAGAGGACCGTCCTGGCCCCACCCCGATGCCGAGGCGTAGATGATCCCGGGGTTGCGCTCACGGACGTTCTCGTAGGCGACACCGAGGCGCTGCATGACTCCGGGCCGCATGTTCTCCACCACGACGTCGGCCGTCTCCGCCAGTCGCATGAAGGCTTCCTGCCCGACCTCGCTCTTGAGATCGAGAGTGATTGATTCCTTGTTCCGGTTGATGAGCATGTATGGGGCGCTCTCTCCGTTGATGAAGGGCCCTGTGCTGCGCGTCTGATCACCGCCGGTCGGGTTTTCAATCTTGATCACCCGTGCACCGAGGTCGGCCAGCTGCATCGTGGCGAACGGTCCGGCCATGAACACTCCGAGTTCAAGAACGGTCACCCCGGAGAGGGGCCCTTCGCCACCACCAGTCGAGCCGGATTCGGTTTCATCCATGAGATCCTCCTCTGATATTCATCGATCCTGTAGGAATCACGTGCCCAACCTTGGACAAAGCATTGATTTGCTGGTGTGATCCGCGTTACAGTCTTCACACTACTGTATACAAAAGAGGATCTAACCGGAAGTGGTCACTCTCATCGCATCTCAACCCAGTTTGGCGACATTGGCCAGGCAAGCACTCGAAGGGACGATCCTGGCAGGAAACTACATGCCGGGAGAACGACTCGTGGAGGAGCGCCTGTGCGAGGAACTGGGCATCTCACGCCCTCCGCTGCGTGAAGCACTCAAAGAACTCGCGCACACCGGTCTCGTCGAGCACGTGCCGCGCAAGGGCGTGAGGATCATGTCGATCTCCCAACACGATGTCTTCGAGATCGCCACCCTGCGCCGTGAACTCGAACGAATGGCCATGAGTCTGACGCTGCCCGAGCTCGCTCCGGACAGGGTCGAACGCTGCCGCGAGACGCTGCGCACGATGGAGGTGATCGCCGAATCCGGCACCGAAGGCGACATGGTCGCGGCCGGGTTCGAATTCCATTATGCGGTCGTCGGCCTGGCCGGCCACGCGAGGATCGAATCGACCTACCGAGCGATGGCGATGCAGCTGCAGATGTGCATGGCGATGAACAACCAGGCCAGGCGGGAGATCGAGGATCTCGACGGCAACGTCGCCAGGCATGCGCGCATGCTCGACGTCATCCTTCGTCGCGACCCCGATGAGATCGAACGCGAATTCGACGACCACGGAAACCTGTCGTTCCTCGTCGACACCGTCGACCAGCTCGACGGAGCCACCCCGGAATCCGATCGTTGGCTCGAGGAGGTACGCGCTTCGCTGTCTGCGACCAATTGAGCTGTCGACGCTGACACCAGCCGACTGCAACATCAGCAACACAATATCGGGCACCACAGAAAATTCTGTCAAGGGAGATGGAAATGCATTCGAAGAAACTGCTCACCACTGCGGCCGTGACCGGCGCTCTCGCATTGGGCCTCAGCGCCTGCGGCCAAGCCTCGGGAGATACTGCCGGCGGAGAATTCGAGCCGAAGGGCAATGTCACGATGATCGTGCCCTTCGCCGCTGGCGGCGGAAGCGATATCGCCGGCCGTGCCACCGCCTCGGGGCTGGAGGAAGCCACCGACAAGACCATCACGGTTCAGAACATCGATGGCGGCTCGGGCGCCGTCGGCTATTCGGAGTTCCTCGGGCGCAGCGGCGATCCGAACTACCTCCTTGCCACGGAGACGGCGATGCTCGCTCTGCCGGCAACACAGGATGTGGAGTTCACCCACGAGAGCTTCACTCCGATCATGAAGCTCGGAGATGACTACACCCTCATCGTCACCAAGGCGGACTCCCCTCTGAAGACCTGTTCAGATCTCACGGACAAGGCCAAGAAGGACCGCACCGTCGTCGCCATCTCCGGGGCCACTGGTCTCGACAACATCACGTTCACCCTGATGGAGAAGGCCACCAAGGCGAAATTCGATCGAGTGCCCTTCGAGTCCGGAGCCGAGGCCATCACCGCGGCTCTCGGCGGCCAGGTCGAGGCGATCTCAGTCAACCCGGGCGAGGTCTCCGGCCAGTTGGAGTCGGGGGACCTCAAACCTCTGTGCGCCGCGGCCGATGAACGCTACGAATATCCGGAGCTCAAGGATATTCCGACGGCGAAGGAACAGGGCATCGACGTCGCCTTCGCCCAATTCCGTGGTGTCATCGCTCCCGGAGACATTCCCGAGGAGGCGAAGGAGTACTGGATCAAGAAGGCGAAGGAATTCGAGAAGTCGGACGCATACAAGACCTACATCGAAGACAACATGATGCAGCCCAACGCCGCCTACGGCGATGACTTCGCCACCTACCTCGGCGAGAACGACAAAGAGCTTCGGGAAGCGATCGGGAAATGATCATGACGCCAGACATCCCCCGAATCGTCCTCGTTCCCGGAGATCTCTCCGGGGTCGGGCCCGAGCTCATGGCTCGGCTCCTCGCTGACCCCGCCAATCGCGCTCGGGCGCGATTGCTCGTCACAGCGACGGCGGAGGAACTGGACTCCTTCGCCACAACGGCGGCGGTGACGATTGCCGATCGCGATGACATCGAGCATCTCGGCACCGACTACCGCGGGCCTGCCATCCCCGTCGGTGAAGTCAGCATCGCCGCAGGCGAACGTGCCCTGGCCGATCTGGCCACAGCGCTCGACCTGTGCGCCGGCGGTGAGGCCGACGGTGTGATGTTCCTCCCGCTGAACAAGGGGGCCATGGGGCAGGCAGGCATGACCGAGGAAGACGAGCTGCGCTGGTTCGCCAAGCGGCTCGACTTCGACGGCTTCACCTCGGAGCTGAACTTCATCGAATCGCTCGTCACAGCACGTGTCACCTCGCATGTTCCGGTCTCAGAGATCGCCGACGGCATCAGTGCCGGCAAGGTCCTCGAGACCATCGAGCTGCTCAATCGTGTTGTGGCGCAGACGCGAACCTCGACGCCTCGCCTGGCCGTCTGTGCGCTCAACCCGCACGCAGGCGAGGGCGGGAAATTCGGCAGAGAGGAGATCGACGACATCGCCCCGGCCATCGAGTTGGCCCGCTCGCGTGGAATCGATGTTGAGGGGCCTTTCCCCTGCGATACTCTCTTCGCACGCGCGGTCGGCGGGGACTACGACGGCGTGGTGACGATGTATCACGATCAGGGTCAGATCGCGATGAAGCTGCTCGGGTTCGATCAGGGAGTCACTGTCCACGGTGGGATTCCTATCCCCATCGCCACCCCTGCACACGGCACCGCTCACAACATCGTCGGCACAGGCAAGGCCGACCTCGGGCCGAGCACCCATGCCTTCGACCTGGCGGTGCGGATGGCTGAGAGCCGTCGGGCCACGACAGATACCGACAACGCAGTCGCGGGCGCAGCTGCGGGAACGGCGGCTGGTGCGGCCGCTGGAGCGCAGGTGAGTCCACAATGAGCACGGCAATCGACACAGAGAAGATTCCGCCTCGGAACAAGCCGGATCTCGCCGACGTCGTCGGGACTTCGATCCTCGGAGTCATCGGAGGAACGGCCGCCATCATGGGATTCGGCTACGGCCTCACCGCGGAAGGCGGGCAGGTCGGGCCGGGAATGCTCCCCTTCCTCACCGGAGCATTCATCTTCCTCGCCTCTGCGGCTGAGATCTTCCGGCTCTTCTTCGCCCGCGTGGGCACCTCCGGAGGTCGCATCATGTCTGCGGTCGAAGACCTCGAAGCCAGAGCGGCGGAGTCGATCGACTCCATTGCTGAGTCTCGTTCCGATGACGGCTCCGACGGTGACATTGACACCTTCGGGCGGACTGAGAAGCAGCGTAACCGCACACCCTTCTATATCTTCATCACGTTCGGACTCGCCCTCGCGCTCATTCCCGTCATCGGTCTCATCATCTCTTTGGCCGCCGCGATCCTCTTCCTGCTCCTCGTCGTGGAGAAGCAGAAATGGTGGACATCTGCGGCCACAACGATCGGCGCAGCCGTTTTCGTCTACATCGTCTTCGGGCTCCTCCTGTCGGTTCCCATGCCGACAGGGATGCTCGGACTGATCTGAGGATTCTCCATGATCGACAATCTCATGCTCGGGCTGGAAACCGCAGTCAGCCCCGAAAACCTTCTATGGTGCTTCGTCGGCGTCCTCCTGGGAACCGTCATCGGACTGCTCCCCGGGCTCGGCTCCACCACGGGAGTGGCCATTCTTCTGCCCGTGACCCTGGCCTTCGAACCGGTCACAGCCCTCATCATGTTGGCTGGGATCTACTACGGATCCCAGTACGGGTCCTCGATCAGTTCGATCCTCATCTCCACCCCCGGAGATGCATCGAGCGTCGTACTCACCCTCGACGGCTATCAGATGGCACGCAAAGGTCGAGCGGGAGCAGCCTTGGCAATCTCCGCCCTGGCGTCCTTTTTCGCTGCGATCATCTCGCTCATCGGCCTCATGGCCTTGGCCCAACCGATCGCCCATTTCGCGCTCAACTTCGGGCCTGCGGAGAATCTCGCGATCATATTGTTGGGTATGGCCACAATCGTGTCCTTCGCCGGCGAGAACATTCTGCGCGGCATCACAATGGCCGCAGCAGGCCTCCTCGTGTCGATGGTCGGTGTGGCATCCGGGTTCTCCACAGCACGGTTCACCTTCGGCAGCGTGAACCTGCTCTCCGGGCTCGATTTCGTTGCCGTGATGATCGGAATCTTCGCCGTCGGTGAGGTTCTCCACCAGATCCGCCGAGGCGGTGAGAAACCCATCCGTGCACGCTTCAAGGATCTGCTGGTGACGAAGGAGGAGCTGACCCGCTCCGCCCCCGCGGCCACGCGCGGCACCGTCTTGGGCTTCACCGTCGGTGTCCTTCCCGGCGCCGGAGCCACACTGGCCACCTTCCTCGCCTACGGCGTTGAGAAGCAGGTGAGCAAGTTCAAGCATCTCATCGGGAAGGGTGCCCCGGAGGCTGTGGCGTCTCCGGAGGCCGCGAACAACGCTGCCGCCAATGCGAGCTTCATCCCCACCCTCGCACTCGGCATTCCCGGCAGCGGAACGACTGCAGTGCTGCTGGGTGCCTTCGTCATCTTCGGACTCCAGCCCGGTCCTCTCCTCTTCCAACAGGAACCTGACCTGGTGTGGGGTCTGCTGGTGAGCTTCTTCTTCGGCAACCTCATCCTGCTGGTGCTCAACCTGCCGCTGGCTCCGGTCTTCGCTCAGATCCTCAGGATTCCGTACGTCTTCCTCTACCCCATCGTGCTCATGATGAGCTTCGTCGGTGCCTTCGCTCTGGGAAACAACACATTCACACTGTGGATCGTGTTCTTCTCCGGGCTGCTCGGCTACTTCATGAAGCGTTTCGACTTCCCGGCGGCGCCATTCGTGCTCGGCCTGGTACTGGGCCCACTGTTGGAGAAGTACCTCGTTCAGACTTCCGCGATGGGAGACGGAAGCCTGCTCATCATGTTCCAGCGGCCAATCTCGCTCGTCCTCACCGTTGCGGCACTCATCGCCATCGCCTACCCCCTTGTAGGCGCAGTGATCCGCAACCTCAGGACGCGGAAAGCCGATGCTGCGGGGAAGGAGATGGCGTCGAAATAGCAGAGCAGCTCGGAAACTCGCCGACGTCCACGCTGACTTCCATCCCTCACTCATCGATCGGACCGCCGCCCCCACCTCGGCGAACGAACCAATAGACTCCTCGGGTGACCAGTTTCGCCATACCAGCCATCATTGCCGTTTTCGTCGGATGCGGGGTAGCCGCCCTCGCCTTCGTGCCTTTCGTCGCCATCAGCTTCCGACGACGAGGTGGGATGACTTTCTGGCGAACCGTATCGTGGTTCGCCGCGGCGATCTACTCGATGGCGCTGTGGACCTACACTCTCGTTCCGTTCCCGCAGCCCGCAGAGGTGGAATGCTCGCCGATTCAACTGCGACCATTCCAATTTGTCGACGATATCCTCGGTTTCGACACGAGCAGCATCAGTGCCCTCATGTCGAACCCGGCTGTGCTCCAAGCGACCCTCAACGTCTTCCTATTCGCACCCTTGGGATGGTTCATCCGGCAATTGGTCGGTCGTGGCGTCGTCATTGCGACCATCGTCGGAATCACCATCTCAGCCTTCATCGAGTTCACGCAGCTCTCCGGCATCTGGGGGCTCTACGAATGCGCGTACAGAGTCTTCGACGTCGACGATCTGATGATGAACACCCTCGGCGCCCTCATCGGCTCCCTCGCCTCGCTGCTTTTCGTCCGCCGAGGCAAGGACGGCCAAGACGCGAGCGCTCCACGGCCGATCACTGCGACCCGCCGCTTCATCGGCATCGTCTGCGACATGGTCATCGCCTGGCTGGGGCCGTGGTTCGTCATCATCGGGACCGTCGTCATCACCACGATCCGAGGAGATGGTGAAATCGCCGAACCGGGCGACGCCGTCATGAACATCGCGTTCCTGCTTCCGTTTCTCGCACAGCTTGTGTCAGTGCTGTCGGAAGGAGTCACCCTGGGAGAGCGTCTGGTGCTCATCGGCTCCGCACAGACGCGCCTCTCGGTGGCGATCTCCAGACCGCTGCGCTTCCTCTTCGGAATCGGCGGCTACATGCTCCTGACCCAATGGCCCTTCCCCGGTTCCGGGCTCATCCTCACCGTGCTGCTGGTGTCCACCTTCGTCATGGTCTTCACGACCCGTTCGCACCGTGGTCTCGCGTGCGCTGTCGCGAGAGTCGAGATCTTCGATGCCCGCGCAGACCGGCGCGACGCCCAAGCAGCGCGTCGAGGATGAGGAATCCGAGCAGGCTGATGCTCACCACCTGAAGCGCTTCGACTTCCCGGCGGCACCATTCGTGCTCGGCCTGGTGCTGACCCCACGGAGTTGAGAACACGAACAAGCAAGGCCTGTTCGCTGCGGTGCGACGCATCACTCTGATGCGTCGCACCTGTGCGTTCCGGACCATGTCATCCGCGTTCTCACTATCGGGCCCCAACACCTTCCGGCAGTCGCTTCGCCCTCGCGGAGTGGTCGGAGCCCGCAGCAGCCCCTGTCAGCAGCTGGGACAGGGTCATGCCCTGCACCTCTGCGAGATCATTCGCCTGGGTTCTGCACGAGTAGCCATCGGCCAGGAAGATCGAGTTCTCCGGCGCGTCACGCAGTCCCGGCAGCAGCGCGTTCTCGGCTACAGCTACGGAGACCTCGTAGTGACCGGCTTCCATTCCGAAATTGCCCGCCAGCCCACAGCACCCTGCAAGTTCGCGGATGGTGGCTCCGGTGCGTTCGAGTATCTTTCGATCCGCGGCGAAGCCCATGACCGAATGTTGATGGCAATGCGGCTGGACGACGATGGTCCGGCCGGACAGATCGGGCACATCGATGTCCGACTCCACCAGCACCTCGGCGATGGTGGAGGTGTGCGCTGCGATCAGGCTGGCCCGAGTGTCATCGGGGAACAGGTCCTTCAGGTCGCTGCGCAGTACAGCGGTGCAGCTCGGCTCGATGCCGACGATGGGGATCCCCTTCTGCGCATACGGGACCAGCACCTCCATGGTGTGAGTCAGCCGGGCTCGTGCCGCATCAAGCTGACCGGTGGAGATCAGAGTCAGGCCGCAGCATGCCTGTGACTCCGGCAGCAGAACTTCGAAACCGGCGGCCTCCAGCACTGCGACGGTCGCTTTGGCCCCGGCATCCGAGAGGTACTCGGAGAATGAGTCCGCCCAGAGAAGGACCTGCGGTCGGTGTCCGCGTTGCACCGTTGAGCTGCGCACATAGTGCTCTCCCACCAACTCGTCACGGGCCTGGGCCTCCGTGATGTTCTTCTTCGCCCAGCGGGAGAAGCGCTGAGTGTTGAAGCTGACCATGCCGCGCCGGGTGTCCATCCCGCCACCTGCCAGCACGAGTTTGGCCAAGGGCCTCAACGACAGTGCTGCATTCGCGATTGCGCTGAGACCCGGAACCGCGGTCAGGGCCTTGCCCCATGTGGGCAGCCAGCCCAGCGAGTAGTGCGAGAGCGGCCGGACCTTTCCCTTGTACGTGCGGTGGAGGACTTCCGACTTGTATTGGGCCATGTCGACACCGGCAGGGCAGTCGCTGCCACACGCCTTGCAGCTCAGACACAGGTCCAACGATTCGTGCACGGCTGTGGAGTTCCAGTCGTCGATGAGGCCGCCGTTGGTGACCTCCTGAAGCACACGGGCCCGTCCCCGAGTGCTGTCCTTCTCATCGCGCGTGGCCAGATAGGACGGGCACATGAAACCACCGGAACCAGTGGTATCCGCACGGCATTTGCCGACCCCCACACAGCGGTGCACCGCATCGGTGAAGCTTCCCTTGTCATGAGAGAAGGAGAACCCGTTGGCCGCCTGGATCGAGATCGCCTGCGGCCGGCGCAGATCCTTCTCGAGCGGCAGCGGATCGACGATGACGCCGGGGTTGAGCAACATCTCCGGGTCGAAGAGACTCTTGACCTGTTCCAATGCGGTGATGGCTTCGGCTGAGTGCTGCAGAGCCAGCAGTTCGGAGCGGGCGCGGCCGTCACCGTGTTCACCGGAGGCAGATCCTCCGAACTTGGTGACGAGTCGGCCGGCGTCCATGAGGAAGCTGCGGAAGATCTCGGTGCCGTCCGGCTGGTCGAAGGGGAAGTTCGTGCGCATGTGCACGCAGCCATCGCCGAAGTGGCCATAGGGCAGTCCGACGACCCCGTAGCTGTTCATCAGCTCGTCCTGTTCACGCAGGTAGTCGCCGAGGACGTCGGGGGGAACCGCAGCGTCTTCCCATCCTGTCCAGGCCGGGTCGCCCTTCTCGGTGCGCCCGGCCAGTCCCCCGGCGTCGGCCCGGATGCCCCACAGCGTCGAGGCCTCTGGGCCGGCGGGAATGATCCGGTAGGAATCTGTGCCGGAGTCGTCGGCGATGACCTGCGCGTTCGCAACAGCCTCGGCGGCGGTGGCTCCGGCGACCTCGATGAGCAGCCATCCGGAACCTGCGGGAAGTTCGGGGACCGCGTCCTTGCCCTTGTGGGCGCGGACCATGTCCATGAGGCGGGAGTCGATGCCTTCGACGGCAAGTGGTCCGTAGGGCAGCACACGTGGGACCGCGTCGGCGGCGATGAACATGTCGGGGTAGCCCAGGGCCAGGACGGTTGGTGAGTTCGGCACGTCCCCGAGGGACACCACCGCTTCCAACGTTGTCGTCAGAGTGCCCTCGCTGCCGACGAGGAACCGTGCGAGATGAGGTCCGTTCTCCGGCAGCAGGTGTTCCAGCGCATAGGCCGATGCCTGTCGGCTGAAGCGACCGAATTCGGTGCGGATGACGCCGAGGTGGCTCGCCGCAAGATCGCTCAACCCGGTGACCGGGTCGAGTCCTTCTCCAGCGGTGAAGCGTCGTCCCAGCCCATCGATGACGTCGAGTTCGACGACGTTGTCAACGGTCCGACCGGCCGAGATCGCGTGTGGCCCGCAGGAGTTGTTGCCGATCATGCCTGCGATCGTGGCCCGGTTCTTCGTCGACGGATCGGGTCCGAAGCGCAGACCGTGTGGGGCACCGGCCTTCTGCAGGTCGCTCATGAGGACGCCGGGTTCCACGCGTGCGGTCTTGGCGACGGGATCGATGTCGAGGACCCGGTTGAGGTGTCGGGAGAAGTCGATGACGACGCCGGTTCCGATGGCATTGCCTGCCTGAGACGTGCCTCCACCACGGGAGGTGATCGGCACTTCATGGGACCGTGCCACGTCAAGGATGGCTGCGACATCGGCCGTCGTCGTCGGAAAGACGACGGCCTGCGGAGGCACGCGGTAGTTCGAGGCGTCGACCGCATATTCGGCTCGCCTGCGCGCCGAGGTGTCGACCGTGCCTGCAATGCTGTGGGTCAGATCTGCGATGAAGTCGCCCATTGTCTTCTCACCAATCGATCGTGCGGAGGCTGACTCATTGAGTGAAGCGTTGCCGTGAAGGTGGGGCCGCCCCTCACGCGTCCCGGAGGATGTCGAGCGCGGCCTCCACGCCCGATGGATTGACCTTGATGCCGGCCAGCTGCAGTCCCATCTGCACACCGGAGAGGGTTCCGGCCAGTGTCAGGTCACTGAGATCGCCGAGGTGGCCGATGCGGAAGATCTTTCCCTTGAGTTTCGACAGTCCCGCGCCCAAAGACATGTTGAACCTCTCGAGGATGATTCTCCTCAGCTCGTCGGCGTCGAAGCCCTCGGGCATGAGCACGGCGGTGAGGACCGGTGAGTGCTCGTTCTCGTTCGTGCACAACACCTCAAGCCCCCAGGCATCGACCGCTGCTCTGGTCGCTTCACCGAAGCGGATATGGCGGGCGAACACATTGTCCATTCCCTCCTCGTCGAGGATTCGCAAGGCTTCCTTGAGTCCGTAGAGGAGGTTCGTGTTCGGAGTGTAGGGGGTCTGCCCGTTCTTCCCGGAAGCAAGCATCTCGGTCCAGTTCCAGAAGGACTTGGGCAGAGTTGAGCGTTCGTGAGCGTCGAGAGCCTTGTCGCTGACAGCGTTGAAGGACATACCTGGCGGCAGCATCAGCCCCTTCTGGGAACCGGACACCGTGACATCGACGCCCCATTCGTCGTGACGATAGTCCACGGATCCCAGCGAGGAGATCGTGTCGACCATGAGCAGTGCGGGATGACCTGCAGCATCGATGGAGCGGCGGATCTCGGGAATGCGGCTCGTCACGCCGGTCGACGTTTCGTTGTGAACCACACAGACTGCCTTGAATCGGTGGGCGGTGTCCTCGGCCAGGGCTGCACTGATCTTCTCCGGGTCAGCTCCCGTGCGCCAGTCACCTTCGATCATCGTGGGCTTGAGGCCCCACTTCTCGGCCATGGCCTTCCACAGGCTGGAGAAGTGGCCGGTCTCGTAGCAGAGGATCTCATCGCCTGGGCTCAACGTGTTGACCAGCGCGGCTTCCCAGGCTCCGGTGCCCGTAGCGGGGTAGATGATGACCTGGTTGGAGGTTCGGAATATATCGGCGACTCCGGCCAGGACCTGAGAGAGGAGCGCCTGGAACTCCGGGCCTCGATGATCGATCGTGGGCATGGACATGGCTCGCAGCACGGAGTCGGGGACGTTGCTGGGCCCTGGGATCTGGAGAAAGTGCCGTCCGCTGTGAGTCATGATCTTCCATCCCTTTCGCGTGCCGATCGGCACGGAGTGTGAGTCGAGTTCGGCCGAGCGGCCAGGAGGTGCCGAGGAGCAGAGTACGGATGGGTGAGAGCCGGACGCAGAGGGGCGAGGCTCGTCTCGACCGAGCTGGCGAAACGGTGTCTGATGACTTCTGCTGCCGGGTTCATCGTCGGAGAATCCTCTCTGATTCCACGATGCGATACAAAGGTTTCATTTTACGCTACCACAAGCAGAGCGATCAGAAAATGGGTAGTACGCAGTGTGGACTGCGATCCCCTCACCAGCACGGATGCATAAACCAGGTGCATCGACGGTCGCCTTTCCCATTAGTCAGGAAACCCTTGACTCGTCAGTCCGATGCGGGCAAACTTTCACAAAAGGTCCATCAAGATTCCGCATCATGGAAAGTACGGGGCGGCAAAGAGGCTGTTCCGGTGACTCTACACATCGCATTGGAGCGAATTGTGTCTCTTGAACTAGCGTCCATCCTCGTCCTCGTGGCCTTGTTCGTCATCGCCACCTTCGTCTCGGTCCATATGGGCGCGCTGGCGCTCATGGCGACCTTTCTCTTCGGCACCTTCGTCCTCGGAGAGGATGCCGACACGCTCTTGTCAGGGTTCCCGGCCGACCTCTTCCTCATACTCGTCGGCGTGACGTATCTGTTCGCACTGGCGAAGGACAATGGAACGGTCGACTGGCTGGTTCATGTCCTCGTCAAGGCGGTGGGAGGCAGAATCGCCCTGATCCCGTGGGTGTTCTTCGTCGTCACCGCGCTCCTCTCGGGTTTCGGCTCCGTGGTTCCCGCCGCCATCGCGATCATCGCTCCGATCGGCATGGGCTTCGCCCGTCGCTACGACATCCGGCCGTTGCTGATGGGTCTCATGATCATCAACGGTGCCACTGCCGGCGGCTTCTCACCGCTGAGCATCTTCGGCACGATCACCAACCAGGTCGTCGAGCGCAATGACCTGCCTGGCAGCCCTGTACTCCTGTTCCTCGCCTCCTTCGCCTTCAACTTCCTGCTCGGCCTCATCTGCTACTTCCTCTTCGGCGGACGTGACCTGCTGGGCAAGCGGGATATGGGCCACGGCCTGGAGGACGTGCACGGCACCGACGTCGACGATCAAGCACGAGACAGCGGAGGCACCGGCTCCGGCGCTCACCAGAAAGTCCCCCGCAATGATCCGCAGCGTCGCGCTGCACGCAGGTCGCTGCAGACGACCATGGTCAAGGACGAGGACATCGACGAACAGGTGACCACGCTGGATCGCAATCGCATCGTCACCCTCATCGGCCTCATCGTCCTGGCGGTCATGGTGGTTCCACCACTGAACCAGGACGTCGGCTTCACAGCGATCTGCATCGCCGTCATCATCTCGTTCTTCTCACCGAAGGTGAGTAAAGGAGCGGTCAGCAAGATCGCCTGGCCCACGGTGCTCCTCATCTGCGGCATCGTCACCTACGTCGAACTCATGAAGCGTTTGGGCACCATCGACTGGTTGGGCAACCTCGTTGCCGGCATGGGAGCCCCGCTCTTCGCGGCGCTGCTCATCTGCTTCATCGGTGCCGTCGTCTCGGCCTTCGCCTCGACAACCGGCATCCTCGGAGCTCTCATCCCACTGGCCGTGCCGTTCCTGCTCACCGGCAGTGTTGGTGAAATCGGCCTGATCATCGCTCTGGCCATCTCGTCCTCCGTGGTCGACTCGAGCCCCTTCTCCACCTCGGGCGCCCTGGTCGTCGCGAACTCGCCGGAGGAACAGCGTGATCAGGTCTTCAAACAGCTCATGCGCTGGGGCTTCTCGATGGTCCTCATCGCACCGATCGTCACCTGGCTCATCTTCGTCGTTCCCGGTTGGGGCTGATCCGCGAGCCGGGAATGAACGTCGGACCGAGATCACTCGGTCCGGCGTTCTGGTCTCACCGTCGGGCTCGCCTCCTCACCGACATCGCCAGCACCCCGTCAACAATGAGGAACCCAATCAGGCTGACCCCCACCATCGGCAGGAACCACCCGATCCCCACTGCAACGAGCGCCACTGCAGCCACCGACCACCAGGGCGCGTCAGCAAGCGCGCCGCGGCCAGGTGTGATGCCGAATCTCCTGCTCGGATCATGCTTGGGTCGGCGCTGCCACCACATCACATAGCCCCACACGACCATGGACGCGATTGCGATTGCGAGCACGACGAGGACGATCTGGTTGGCCAGGCCGAACATCGTTCCCATATGCAGGTCGATGCCCCACCGCGCAAGCTTCGACGCGAACCCGTAGTCGGAGAAGTCGACACGATCAGTGACCTCCATGGTGTCGACATCGATGGCCACGGCATCGACCTCGGTGGGGAAGCCGCGTTGGATCTCCTGGACGACCCACGCGGACTCAGCATCGGCCGGCGGCAGGATTTCGACGAGTCCCGTGTTGACGTTGATATCACGGGCCACGGCCAGCGTCATGTCGAAATCGGCCGGGTCGATTCCGCCAGCATCGGCCGCATCAGCTTGTCCTTTGTGAGCGCCGTCCTCGTGGCCTGCGTGGCCCGCGCCGTCCTCGTGCCCGGCATCGCCCTCGTGGCCTGTATTTCCCTTGTGCCCTGCGTGGTCTGCGTGGCCAGCGTGCCCGCCGTGGCCCGATTCCCCCGCTGCCCCTGTTGCCGAGTCTCGACCGAGATCCGTCGAGACCGCAGGCGTCGACCAGTCCAACGCCGCCCGCAGCTTCGTCACATTGTCTCCGCCCAGCTGGGACCAGGTGATACCTGTCGCGGACAGGAACAGCATCCCGATCGCCGCCCACACCCCAACAGAAGCGTGCCAGGAGAAGGTGCGGCGAAGCCCCTTATGCCTCATGGTCGGCCGCAACATCGCTGAAGCATTCCGAGCCCTGCGGGCGCGCATCACCCACAGGCACAATCCCGCGACTGCGATGATGCCCAACCAGGACGCGGCGAGTTCACTGTAGTACCGCCCGAAATCGCCGAGGTGAAGGCTGCGGTGCAGCTGATCGACCCAGGTCCTCAAGGGCAGGGATCCCGAGGTCCCGTACACGGTCAGGTCCCCCTTCACCTCGGCGGTGGTGGGATCGATGAAGATCGCCCGGGATTCGCTCTCTTCCAGGTTCGGGTCCTCGAACATCACCCGGGTCGTGGCTCCGGGTTCCGGAGCCGGACGCACGGCGCTGACGGTCTCGCCTCCCCCAGCGTAGGTTGTCGCGGACGCGACCTGGTCGGCCAGCGGCAGGGCGGGACCCGTCTCCTGAGTGGTCAGCTCATCTGCGTAGACGACCTTTTCGATCTGCGGGCTGATCGCATACAGGGCACCGCTGAGCGCCGCGATGAGGATGAAGGGACCGACGAAGATTCCGGCATAGAAGTGGAGGCGCCGCAAGAGCTGGCCGAGCCAGCCTCGGACGTGTGGTCGAGGATCGTCCGGCCTGTTTTCAGGCAGGGATGTCAGAGAGGTGGTCATGGTGAAGCTTTCTGTGAAGAGCGCGCTGCCACCGTGAAATTCGGTCAGGCGAGCGCGCGCCGGCGAATTTCCGCCGACGCTGAGGTCAGTGATGAAGGGGTCAGAAAGCTTCCGCGGGTGGACCTCGAGTGAGGACAGGAGAGCGCAGAACGCCGAGGTGGCGAGGCAGGATTCGGGAGAGGCCGAGGTGGGGTCTTGGTCCGTTCGGAACCGGCATCGGCCGCACCGCAGTGGGCAGAAGCGCGTGGATGACGAGCCGGACGAAGCTGGCGATCTTCACCGGCAGCGTCTCCGACCAATAGATCATGGCGATCGTGAGGACAGCTGCGACGAGGTGGGCCGAAAGCATGGCCGGTGACGTATGCGCATGCATGCCGCCCTCCGTCGCACTCATGGTGCCGGACATTCCTGACAACGAATCCTGGCCCGCACCGGACAGGGGTCCGATCATGGTCGCCGAATCCGAATGGTGCATTGCATGTCGCTCAAGTGCGTTCGCCGGAGTCGGTTTTCCGGTCATCGGAGTGAAGACGGAGAAGAGAAGGTGGAACAGCGACTGGCTGGCCAGCACAGACAGGGACAGCCGAGGCAACGACAGCCTGCGACCCGCAAGGAGGACGCAGACGAGCATCGACAGCACTAAGGGGACCACGACACCCATGGCGGAAGGCAGCGCGCCACCGCCGATCATGTGAGAGGCCAGCGCCACGAACGTGGCGAAGACAGCGGCCGCCGTCCCCCGAAGCCCACGCTGGAGCCTCAGTCCGCGCTGGTGTTGCATCCCGCGCTCATGCAGCGGCGCATGCAGGTCCTCCGGCTCCGAGCTCACAGGGAACATTCTCACACAATCGGCGGGCCCACCTCGACGGTGACGAACTCGGGGGAAGTCACTTGAACGCCGGCTCGTTGGCTTCCAGCCGGGGAACGGCGACTCCGAGGCGACGGGCGTCGGCGAGAACATCCCGAGGGTAGTCTGCCTTCGCCTTGTAGTCGTTGCGGCCGGTGATCTGCGCCTGATTCATGATGAAGGTGTACATGTTGTCGCCGGTCAGCATCTTCTGCACAGCGAAACCGACGACGGCGGAAGGGATGTACCTTGCTGCCGCAGCGCCGAGCCTCGACGTCCCGCCCTTCGCAGTGAGGACGGGGATCATCTCCCGCACGAGGCGCACGACCTCCCGCAGCGCGGGACGCGACTGCACAAGCGCATCGAAGCTTCCCATCCGCAGCCATCCGACCATGATTCCGGCATCGAGGATGAAGTGGAACCAGAGCCAGCTGCGGAAGTCCGCGACGTCGGAGATTGAGAATCCGGCCCTGGTGAGAAGGTCACGGACGACGCGGTGCCGGTCAGTGCGGCTCGACCCGTCGATATCGCCGAGGAAGATGCTTCTGACGAATCCGCCGTGCAGAGTGTTGACGTCGTAGCCACCTCCACCAGTTGGAAATCCCCATGTGATCTGCTCGCGGGGCAGCCGCGAGACTGCAGCCGCAGGGTCGGCCCAGACGTTGTTGAAGATGAGGATTGTGGCCCCGCCGACTCGAGTGTGGAGGAAGTCGACCGCGCTGTCCAGCTGGTCGTGATTGACGCTTACGATGATGAGGTCGTAGTCGTGATCCGGTTCGAGGTCCTCTCGCATCGTGATGGGCCAATTCTCGTGAACCGGCTTCCCTTTCCTGGAGGCCCGGCCGTCCCTGATGTCCAAGTCGACCGATGATCCGAAGTCGGCGGCACGTCCGGGACGGACATAGAAGTCGACCTCGTTTCCTGCCTTCTCCAGGGCCCATCCGTACAGTGTCGAAATGACTCCGCGGCCGAACATCAGAATCTTCATATCTGCGCCTTTCCTCCGCGCCGTTCGGCGCTCTTCACGTCTCCACAATATGTGGAAGATGGTTTCCACTTACGTCTAGACTAAGCAGTGATCCCATCGCCGCATTCCGTTTTCACGGAAGTGAGAGAAGAAATGGCCGAGACGACTCAGATCGATGCGCAGCAAGCACCAAACGATTCAGAAGGTGCTGTTTCAGGCAGGCATGACTCTGTCCGCCCGAAGCTGCGTGCGGATGCCGCGGACAATAGGGCGCGCATCCTCGCAGCGGCACGCGAGATCATCGCCGAAAGAGGCATTGAGGTGCCCATGACCGCGATCGCCCGCCGGGCCGGCGTAGGTGCCGCAACGCTCTTCCGCCGCTTCCCTGACCGCCGATCACTCATCGCCGAGGTCTTCGCCACACAGCTGACACATTGCGAATCAGTCCTCGAAGAAGCCGCTGCAGACCCGGACCCCTGGCATGGCTTCTGCACGTTCGTCGAAGATCTCGGCCGGATGCAGATCGAGGACCGCGGGTTCACCGAGGCGTTTCTCTCAGCGTTCTCCGAGGACGCGGGGATCGATGAGAAGCGCCTGCGTGCGGAAGCCGTCTTCGCAGACCTGGTCGAACGTGCGCAGAATTCAGGCGGGCTCCGACCCGAATTCAACCCCAGCGACCTCTTGCTGATCTTCCTGGCCAACGGCGGCATCAGCGAGGCTCCGCCCGAGCATGCTCACGACCTCTCGCGACGACTCATCGCCTATCTGCTGCAGAGTTTCGAGGCGAATGGCCAGCGGGCCGGACGATCACTTCCCGGACCAAGCCGCATGGGGATCGGCGAAGTCTTCGCCGCGCCCCAGTGAGCGTTCAGCCCCAGTGAGCGTTCAACCTCGGTGACCGTTCAGCCCAGGTGAGTGCTCACATCTCTTCGTGGGTCAGCGGGTCACGGTTCTTCATCCGACCGCGCTCTAGACCGGAGATCGCAGCCACCTCGGCGGGAGTGAGAGAGAAGCCGAAGATATCGGCGTTGAGCCTCTGCCGGTCAGGGTTGGCCGACTTCGGGATCGGCAGGCTGCCGACCTCGAGGTGCCAGCGCAGAACCACCTGAGCCGGCTCGACCCCATGAGCCTGAGCCGCCTCGGCAATGGGAGCCTCGTCGAACAGGCCCTGGTCGCGGTACAGCGGTGACCAGGATTCTGTTTGGACGCCGATGGATTTGTGGAAGCTGATGAGCTCGGTCTGCGGGAAGTAGGGGTGGAGCTCGATCTGGTTGACCGCCGGGGTCACCCCGGTCTCCGCGATGAGCTGTTCGAGCATAGGCTCGGTGAAGTTCGATACTCCGATCGAGGTCACGAGGCCGCGTTCGCGCAGCTCGATGAGGCCGCGCCAGGTCTCAACGTACTTGCCTACGCTGGGGTTGGGCCAGTGAATGAGATGAAGGTCGAGGCGCTCGAGTTCGAGCCTGGCCAGAGATTCCTCGGTGCTGGCGATCGTTTCGTCGTAGCCGTGGTGACGACCAGGGACCTTGCTCGTGATGAAGAGCTCGTCCCGACCGACCTTGGAATCGATGACGGCGCGACCGACTTCGCGCTCATTCTCGTAGTTGACCGCGGTGTCGAGGAGTCGGTACCCGTTGTCGATGCCGGCGATGATCGCGCCGATGCCCTCGGCGTCGCGCATGGCGTATGTGCCGAGGCCGATCTGGGGAATGATCGCCCCGTCGTTGAGTTCAAGGGTCGGAATCGCTGAGCTGTGCTCTGAAGTGGACATGCCCCAACCCTATGACCGCCGAGGTGGTTCGTGCCAGGGGTCACGCGGCAGCGAGGTCACGCCGCCGCCTGACTGTGCGGCGGCGAGACACCGGCGGAGCGCCGAGGCCCCTGTGCACACACAACTGCCTCGGCGCTCCACCGGTGTCTCGGTGTGCCGAACTCCTTGGGCTCAGACGACCGCACCCCTAGGCGTCTTTCCGTCGAGGACGTCGATGACGGCTCGAGCTGCCGCGACTCCGGCGCGTTCCCGGGCTTCGAACGTCTGTCCGGCGAGGTGGGAAGTGATGACGACGTTGCTCATCGCCCGCAGCGGGTTGTCCGCCACGAGAGGTTCACGCTGCAGAACGTCGAGGCCCGCACCGGCGATCTCGCCTGCTTTGAGCGCGGCGACCAGCGCTTCCTCATCGACGAGTGACCCGCGGGCCGTGTTGATGAGGATCGCAGAGTCCTTCATCGCTGTGAACGTTGCGGCACCGATGATCGGATCGCCCTTACCCGCACGGCTGTGAAGAGTCAGGTAATCGGCGGCCTTGATCGTCGTGTCGACATCGGCGAACTCGATGCCCGCCGACTGCTCGGAATCTGGATGTGCCGTGGAGACGAGGACACGCATTCCCAGCGCGACACCGAGCGCGGCGATCGCCCGTCCGCTGGGACCGTAGCCGATGATGCCGAGCGTTTTGCTCCGCAGCTCGGTTCCCGCCGCGCGGGGCCATCCGCCATCGGCCACGCCGGGCAGCACGGTGTTGAGCCGGCGGGCACAGGCAAGCATGAGGGCGAGCGCCATCTCGGCAACGGCGTGGTGGTTGACCTCTGGAGTGTTGCACACACGGATTCCGAGCTCAACGGCTGCATCGGTGTCGACGTTGTCGTAGCCGACACCGGCACGGGCGAGGACTTTCAGCGCTGGTGCGGATGCGAGCATGTCGCGGGTGATCGGTTCACTCGCAGCAATTGCACCGACTGCTGACTGGAACAGGTCCCGCTTCTCTTCATCCGTCCGATGCCCACCCGCCGGCGAATAGACCGGTTCGAGACCGCGCTCCCGCAGCATCGCGTCGACGGTGTCGCCTGGGCGGAGATAGTCGGAGGTGATGACGATGCGATTGCTCATGTGTTCGAGGATATCTACGTCTGCGAGGGCGGCGTCTCCGAAGCCAACTGGCGGACCAGACCTGCCGGAGCGGTGTTCCGATAGGAATCGGTGAGCAGCTCACGGACCTCGTTGTTGTCGAGGGCCTGGAGCTCGAGACCGATCCACCCTGTGGGACCCAGATACATGGGGACGAAGGCGTCCGGTCGCTCCATCAGCACCTCGGCGTCCATCGGATCAGGAAGGATGAGCAGCGCTTGCGGATGCTGTTCCATGCCACCCGTGACGAGCTTCCGTGTGCCTCCGAAGTGAGCGAAGATCTTCTTCGTGAAGAACGCGGGCCGCCCATGCGAGACCTTCTCCTGCGCCTCGGGAAGGCTCAAAGCGATCTCCCGAAGGCGCGCCAGCTGAGGGTCGTCATCATCGAACATCTGTGGATGCGCCATGAATTCACACTACGTCGCGTCACCAAAGATGGCTAGGGCGACCAACCATCGTCGAGATACAGATGTTGTGTCGAGACCCGGGTGTGGGCACGTGTCTTTCGATGTAGCACCCGCGTCTCGATTCCTACGCCCCTAACTGTGACCGGTGCACCTCGTCCAGAGTCAGCAGCAAACCATTTCCATGCTCATCAAGGATCTCGAGAGTGCGCATGAGCTGGTGCTGGAAGTCCGGTGTCACCGGTGCTATGTTCTCCGTTTCGGTATTGACACTGCCACCAAATCCCAATGCCGAGAAACTGCCACATTTAACGCGCGTCGACCTCGTGTTAACGGTGTCCATCTTCAGCAGAGCCTCTGGCAGTCGAGCAGTCGTTAATCGATCAACAAAGCCCGGTGTGGCCTGAGCGCCGACCGTCAACCACTGCCGAGAATCCGCAACCTCACGGAAGACTCACAGCATGACCGACTTCCCCACACCACGAGTCCCGGTCACCAGGGTTGCTCTCTCCCCCCTCCCCCCTCCCCCGCACCAGGTCCACTATCAAGGGCACAGGCAAAACCAGTGATCAGGTTCTGCCGATCCGCCAGCAACGGTGGGATCGCGCCGAACGTTGGAGTGAACGGTGACTACTTGGCAGACTCATCAGGAACCGAAGGAATCTCGAACGGCAGACTCCTCAATAACCACTTTCCCAAAACTCGCAAAGACTATTTATAGAAGTTTATAAAGTTTATAGTTTTTATAGAATCCTGTTCCGTTCCATTTTCCAGTCAACGCTCCCACTACGCTTCTAACGTTCAAGACCTTGACCTGTTGAGCGTTGCTGTGGTGGTCGGTAGTGTGATGCCCCCCGCGTCCGGTGGCATATGACCATGCCTCCGATGAATCCCGTCAACATGGTTTTTAAAGGCCTGCTCGATCGCCGCAGCCGCTTGCGAGTCCGCAACCCTCAGCATCTCTAGTCGAGCGCCACGACCGTCACCGTCGGCTCCGGAGCCCAGTTCAGCCCGGCCTACAGTGTTCCGGTTAAACACATCACGGAGGTTCTGCGGCTGAGGTTGCCATTGCGTATCCGGTGCCGGCATCGACAGCATCGAAGCGGTGTTCCACTTGCCCGGAGTCACCCTGTCGAATTTGAACTGCCACGGCGTTGAATCAGCGAATTAATCGAGAACGACTTTCATGGTCCAACCGTTGCCTTCCCGGAAGGGGTGGGCATAATTCCAGCGTGCTGTCGCTTCGCACGCGGCGATGATGAATGCTTCGCGATCACCTCCGACTTCTAAGTGCTGCTTGAAGTGGGCCCCTGCCTCAGCAAGTGATGACACTATCTCGTCATATGGAGCGAATTCGATCCGTCCATCGCTGAGAGGCACCTGCCGGCACTCCCCTGCCCATTCGTAGAATCCATCGAACAGTGCTTGATGGACTGCCTTGGCGTGGTCAACGTCGAACGTCGCAGGGATCTCTATCGCGCCGGACGCAATGTCGACCAGCTGATCCTCCGCGTGCGAGTATTCTGCCTGCTTCCATGCCTCGTAACTCGTGATCTCTGGGATGTTCAACAAAACCCGCTGGTCTTCGTACGGCAAGTACGAGTCCCAGCGGGCTTGCTCCTTAGGAGTGAGCGGAGGCATGTGTCAGAGTCAGCGGGCCGGCGGCAGTCCCTCGAGGCGGCGATACTCCGCCTTGGACAGATCACCCCGGACACGAGCAGCAAGACGGGCGGTGTGCTCACGCTCGGGCTCGCGTCCCTCATGCCAGCTTGACGCAACGATCTGAACAACGGTGTGCACCTGGCGCGGCGTCATACTATCGAAGATCTCCGGCCACTTCGCCTCGAGATCCAGTGGCTTTGTTGGCGCCTGGGTGGCTGCCGTCATGCACTGCGCCCTTCCTCAATAGTTCTACCTGCTATTACTAGCCTACCCCTACGTACCGAAATAAACAGACCCGACGGGAATACGGGACAACCATTCCGGGACATATATTTCGGCACAATGTATTGGCGCTTCCCTGCTGTGCCCCGTAGACGATCGGTTACGGTTCCCCGGATCAGAGCGTGATCGGTGTGGACCCGTATTTCGCCGCGTGTTAAAGTAGTGTCATCAGACATCGTCTCCCTCTGAGCCGCTCGGCTCACGGAGACGATTTTCATTTGCGCGATAATGAGATTCATGCACTTCACAAAGACGTTCAAAGAGCGTGACGACCTGATTGGCGACTTAATTACGGCCGGGTTGAAGGTCCCGGACCGGGGCCGAGCCCTCAGCTTTCTCACCCGAGTGGGTATCACCGGTCTGGCGCATACCGTTATGTGATCCGCGAACTTCTACCGACTGATCAGATCAACGCCACACTGCATGAGTACCGAACGGGCACATACATACCCGGCGCAAACTTCGAGCACGTCATCGCCCTTGAAGCGTTCGATATGAAGGTGGCCCGCATCTGCCTAGATGGGACCTTGGACTTCGAAATTCGCTTGCGGGCTTCGATTGCACACGCGTTATCCAGACTGGATCCAGCTGCACACCTAGACCAAGGCCACCTCGACGCCTCGAAGTGCAATAAACCAATCTCCAAAAAACCATCGTCCCCGACAAAGTTCGAAGCCTGGAAACGCACCGTCGATGAGGCAATAAAGAACTCAAAGCCGGGAGAAGATTTTGTCGCCCACCACCTAGCGAAGTACCCCGGTCAGCCACTTCCGGTCTGGGCCGTAACCGAGATCCTTAGTTTCGGCAGTTTGCCGTATCTCTTCGAACTGATGAAGTCGGCCGATGCCCGTGCTGTGGCCAACGATTTTGGCTTCATGCACCCGGCACCATTCGGGAAAGTGATCCGGGCTGCTGCCGACCTACGAAACTACTGCGCCCACGGTTCACGACTCTTCAACCGACGCTTCAAACGCGAACAATCGATCTCGCAAGGAGACACCGTTGGCCCAATGCTGGATCACATCTCCAAACCTGACTACTCCCTTACTTCGGCGGAGGGTAAACGACTATATGTAAACGCCGCTGTTTTAGCTTTCATGCTTAAGTCACATTCCGAACCGAGTGATTGGCCTGCCAAATTTCGAGATCATATTCGCTCCTTCGGGCTCCCTCTGACTACTCCCTCGGGACATCACGTAGTCACTCCGGAGAGGGACATGGGCTTCCCTGAAAGTTGGCACACCAATCTCCTGTGGCATTAACTTCTTGGCACCCAGCACCAGGATCAGGTAGAAATCACATACCGAAAGAATCTCGTCCCGTATCCGACCGTTACCGGGACTTGCTTCTAGCAGCGGCTCATCACGGTTGAAGGAACACAGACTGTGAGTCGCGGCGGTAAACGGCACGTTTCTCGCGGCACCTAATGGCCGATGAGGGGGAGCCTGCCGAGCTGCCTCTACAACCTCGGGCGTCAATTCGTTAAGGTCGTTCACGGTCTGCACGCGCTCGATCTGGGTGAGTAAACGGTCGACGAGGCGGAAGTTGCCTGCGGTGATCCGGACGATGGTCGCGATGGCGGTTGCGTGGGCGACGCCGCATGGCCCCTCGCTTTTTACGCAGATCTCCTCGAATCAATCCATCGACACTGGCATTGAAAGCTGATAGATTAAAGTAATACACTCTAAAGATAGTCTCAATATATTCTATTCGTTACATTTAGGGAAGTTGCGTTGTGTTTACTCATATATTTTATTCTCATCTTCACGGCGCTTCAGTTCGTGTTTCGATGGATCACCCGCAGCAACAGCAAGATGGTGACTATTATTGCACTGTGAATATCCAATGCGCCAAAGCAGAGGTTGACACTTCAATGAATGCTTACGGCGTTGACCCCTTCCAGGCGATCGAAGCTGCAGTCACTATTGCTCGCGCTCAGGTGAAGCACATGGATCCTGAACTTATTGTTAGCTAAGCAACCCCTTCAAGACTCCGCTAATCATTCGAGCGTCAACTTAGTTTGGAGAGAAAATGAGTTTCACGCCAATTATTTCCACCGCAGCCAGCATCCTACTGATTTTCGGTGGCGCTGGGGGTTCGGCATCGCCTCAAGGTGCCTCTTCCAGCTCTAACGCTTCCAATTTGATCTGCTCAGAGGTTAGAACGGCTGCTGCAGCAGCGGGTGACGTCAAGCCGATGACAGCGAAAGAAACCTGCGAGAACGAATATAAATACAATATCGATAGCTGCAAAAAGCGCTTTCCGGGGAATACTAATGCTGCAAAACAAGACCGAGCGCAATGTTATTCGAATGCAATGAGAGCTTATGCGGATTGCCTTAAGGGTGCGGATTAATGACTCTTCATAAATAGGGCCTGTGAGCTTCGGCGATAATTGGCGGCACCCTTCCATCGCACAGTGAAGGTGCAGGAGCTATATGGTCCCGGCACGTCCTGGTAAGTTTCGAGGATGAGCGATTAGCAGGACCAGAGTTGGCAAAGAGGCGACCATATTTAAGGGCGCACTGCCGAAGACGCAGCCGTCTTCTCGGCTGGTCGAGAGCAACCTTGTACCGTCATCGGCAAGCCGCCAGAACTCACGACCCTTTGGCTCTCTCCGGCAGATGTGTGGTGGGAGCAAAAATAGACGTTAGCGGCACGCCATCATGCACGACGATCCCCTTGCCCTTCACTCTCCCAAATGAGCACGTGCCCTCACCTGTGCCGGCTAGCGACCTGGCCGGTCTTGAGTAGCTTCGATGGCTTGTAGCTGGACTGTGAGTTGATTGAGGTTCTGTTCGAGCATTGCCTGCTGCTGGCCAATAGCCTGAGTCTGAGCCTCAGTTGGTGCGCTACCTGGAGACCTCTCATACTCAAGCCGCGCAGTGAGCGTAGTCAGCACTTCATCGAGAGTGGGAATCAGTGGGTCCCAAAGTCTGTAATCGATTGCTACGTTGCGATCATGGCGGTTGAGATAGTCGGCAGCGTCCCAGAGAATTTCGCGCATCTGGCTTGCTGTAAGGTCTAGTTCTCCGTCATCGACTAGCCGGCGAATTTCGAGAGTCGTGAGCCAGGCGTTTGTGGCAAGGCACAGTGCGTCTGATTCGATAATATGGCCGGCTCCTAGCGTTCTCACGCTCGCTCCATCTTTCCACTTCGGAACGGACCCAAGTGCAGCCCCGAGCGCAGTAATTCCCAGAGCTGCTGGTACTACGACGGGACCGAGTTCTCCCACTGTCGCCATAAGACCAGCCGAGCTGGCGACGAACGCAGTCGACCCGCCATACACTCCACCCATCGGAACGGGATAGCGAACAGTCCACGGCGCGCGAAGGTGTAACCGTGCTCGTTGTTTCCGCGTCGGGTACAGATACCGGGGGTCCGTGATCCTGATGAAATCGAGGGGCGCGCAGTCGAGTGACGAGGAGGTTGAGTACTGCGTGTCCTGACCACCCAGCTCTTCTGCGCCTTCTGGGTCCGCGAAGTAGTGCGCATATCCTTCTGGGGCTGCGCTGCCGTCAGTCCGCATTGGCTGGCTCATCCCTACAAATTGCGGCCTCTTAACGGGCTTGCCCCGACGAGATTCCGGGGCAGCCCATGCCGTATAGGCGTTGCTCCATGCCGTGCGCCACTGTGTGAAGGTGCTCTGCATCCCGAGCATGAGCCTGTCATTATCGTCGTAGAGCATCGTCACTCCCCCATCGGCCGGCCGAGCTGCCCACCTTTTGCGGACACCTGCGGGAACGGCTGGCCCCCGTTGTATGTCGTTTCGAGGCGCTGAACTTCGGCCATGACGGCGGCCGCGATGAATGCACTCATGCTTCGGTAGCCCTCGTGATGTTGGGTTGCGAGTAGTGCCCCGCGCATCCGGTCCGTATCAGTTTACCGCGTCCTCGCGTTCAGCTGGCCCGACAAGAGCGCAAAAATATCACTCTAGATAGCTTATGATTCAACCTGGACGACACTAGTCGTCCTTTCCAATTAAACTTTGAAGGTGATATGAAATCTCGACTTCTCTCGGGCGTGGCTGGTTCAGCTGCCGCCGCGCTGCTCGCCGGTGGGCTGCTGTCAACCAGCACACCAACTCCCGCCTCGGCTACCGATGACACGCTGCCCAACACAGAAGCCCAAGCCACCATCAATACCTACCTCAAGGGTGTTGACACAGCATGGGACACCGGAACCAAAGCACCAGGAACAATATCGCTCACTCCGCAAAGCGGACAGGCCGGCGCAAAACAACCCCTACTCCAACGTTCCGAAGTCCTGGAGCGAGTCGACATCTGGAAAGACGCGGGCCTCGACATCAAGGACACACACACTGAACAAACTCCTGTAGAGGTCACGGAATCAAGCAACAGAATCGAGCTCGTTTCATCAGTGCTGACTACGTGGTCGGTGGTTGATGAAGCAGGCATCGCTGACGAACCGTTCTCGACAGAGTTTCGGAAGGTTGTCCTGACGCGTGCCAATTCTTCAGCCGCGTGGGTCATCATTGAAGATGCTCTCCTACCCGATGACTACTTCGATGATGAAGACAGTCAAACCACAGTCACGACTCCGGTATCAAGCCCGGAAACGGAGTCGAACCCGGATGACACTGTCGTTGATGACGGAGACCCCATCACCGAGCTCGCACCCTTAGGAGAGGGCGCGAGCGAAGAAAAACCTGTAGAAGGTTCCAGCGGCGGAGGGTGGACGATTCCGCCAGTACTGGACCTCCACAAGGGAAAAGTGTCGGTGAATCAGAACAAACTCGACCGGAAGAAGGTCGTTGCTAAGGCGAAGCAGTGGTCAAAGAGCACGAAGATGAGCACCAACTTCCCTAAGTTTAAGAACAACTGTGCCAACCTCGCTTCTCAATCGCTGCGAGCCGGCGGTTGGCAGTACCGAAAGTCAGCCAACCCTCGAGACTTACGCACTTGGGCCCCGAAAAACCTTGTGGGTAAGACCACCAGGACATGGTCGCAAGCTTCCTCGTTGCACATGTTCGTAGCTCTCACAGGGAAGAAACAGCGAAAGGATATTTGGTCGACTAAGCCAGGCGACCTGATCTTCGCTGACTGGGGGCCAAACAAGTACGCAGATGGAAAGATCGATCACGTCATGATTGTGACCGGATCTACCACAGATAAGTACAGGACGTGGCCGCGCATTTCGCAGCAGTCCAATCCCCGCTACAACATCCCTCTCAGTGACCAGGTGAACCGCCAATACCGGGCGGGAGTTCGGAAAATCAAATGGTATCCGATGATAATGGACTGATATGAGCCCTTCCTACATGTCACCAGATAGCGAGCTTTCCACGCTGGGGTTCCTAGTCCTACTCGTTTGCCTTGGATTCGTCGGAGTGACGTTCATTCTTCTCTGCGTGTTCAGGAGTGAAAAATGGAAAATGTACACACTCCTGGGAGCTGTGGCGGCCGCGCTGATCGTAGTTGCAGCTTTCCTCCTCATTGGCCCTGGCACCGTACAGGACAATGAAGCGCAGTGGGCCTGCCCGACAGCACTTCAGGGCATTCAAATTCAGCCAGCTCCGGGCAAAGCGCTTCCCGAGGGGATTGCAGAATGTCGCGATATTTCACAGCGGAATGCTGTGCTGGCAGGGATAGCAACTGCTGCCGGAGTCGCAATCGGGCTAGGAGGGATACTCGCTCGACGACGCCACCATGCACGAAGTGCAACACGATAGATCACTGAACCACAACCGCCAGGGCGCCCCTCACGAGACAGAACTCGCTTTCACGAGCAAATCTGCGGCTTCGCGCCTTCGCGGTTGTTGTTTGCACAGTCGGACACTCGGATGTTCGTCGGCAGTGTGGGTCGACTGTGTACCACTCTCGACGGCTCGGTAGAGCTACGAACTCTACCGATGCACAGATTCGATGAATAGGCATACCCATTTGACGCAACTACAGGCATACTTAAGCCATGACCTTCGCAGCTACCGTGATTCGAGTCTTCATAGCCTCCCCATCTGACACGGCAGACAGTCGCAATGCGGTCGAGACCGCACTCACCAGATGGAACGCGCGGCGCGCTGAAAGCAGCGGGCAAATCCTGTTGCCCGTGCGGTACGAATCGCATGCTGTGCCCACTTACGAAACTGGAACAACAGACGGCCAGGCAGTGATTAACAAGCAGCTCGTCGAAAAGGCAGACATCGTTATTGGTCTATTCGAGAGCAGCTTAGGATCTGCAACGCCTCGGTCGATATCAGGCACGGCAGAAGAACTTGAAGAAGCTCGCGCAGCGGGAATCAAAGTACACGTCTATTTCTCGTCAGCCCCCATCCCGCAGGATCACCTTGAAGAGGCGCAGATCCTCAACGATTTCAAGAAGAGTTTCGCTGGCCTGTATGGAACTTATGCCGACCACGGAGAGCTGGCCGAGCAGATCAACCATGCCATCGACTCGGATGTACCTGAATTCGAAAGCAGCTCTCTCATGGCCGGGCCGAAGGGTAGAGCAAACCCCATAGTCCAGCACATCAACGAACCCATCACTAAGTTCGACAGTAAACAAAGACCGAAGACGCAGAATAAGCACTCGCTCCGCATCGAAAATAAGGGCACGGAGGATGCCGAAAATTTCCGCGTGAAACTCCTTCCCTACGAAGAAGGGGAGTCGGTAGACGGCGTGCTCTGGCACGACCTCTCAGACGAAGCCAGGACACTGTATCCCGGCGACTCAATCGATTTTCGATACGACCTGACTATGGGAAGCCCGAGGAAACTAAAGTATGAGTTGGAGTGGAACGAAGGAGAAGAGTCGTTCAGCCGCAACAACTCAGTGAATCTCGTCTGAGAGCATCACTGAAATAACTACCGCTTCGAATCGAAGTGAACACCGAGGGAGAACATCACACCGCCGATTGGCACCCAAGCGGCTACGCCAGCGTAACCACCTCTGCCTGTGGCGATGAAGTCCGTAGCGAAGGCAGCCACACCGCCAGATGAGAACAATGAGTCTTCCGGCTATTCGGCGAGCGAGCGTGCCCGTCGGTAGAAAGTTGCCCTGGACATTCCGAGATCCCGCGCCGCCTGGGCAGCCGGTTCACCACCGTCGACCAATCGAATCGCATTGCGGATCTGGCTGTCGGTAACCCGGCGCGGTCGGCCCCCGAGGTCAAGGCCGGCATCGCGGCGCTTCTTGATGGAGTCAGTGATTCGTTCACGTTTGATCTCATGTTCCATTTGCGCCAAGGCGGCCATGATCGTAAACAGCATCGACCCCATCGGCGTCGCAGTGTCCACGTCGCCGCCGCCGAGGTTAAGTACCCGCAAGCCGGCGCCACGAGCTCGGAGTTCCTCGGCGAAGGCCAGCATATTCTGCGTCGAGCGGCCTAAGCGATCGAGCGTGGTGATGACAAGAGTGTCACCATCTATGAGCGCCGCGAGTGCTCGATCGAACTCAGGTCGTGAAGCTCGCGCTCCCGAGACTCCGCGGTCGATGTAGAGGTCATCGCGGCGGACGCCGGAAGCGAGGAGATCAGTTTGCTGCCGGTCGGTAGATTGGTCACGAGTTGATACGCGAGCGTATCCGATCAGTTTTGCCATGGGAGTGCTCCAATGTGTCTTATAACTAACGGTCAGTACACCGATTCACCACTCAGGTTACAAGACATAGTTATAAGAATTCCTCTCCTGGCCAACAAGGCTGAAAATTCGCGGAACTCGGCTCGGTCCGAAAGCTCAAAATCGGTGCATTGATGAGACGTCTCTTATCCCTAGGGTTACGAAACACTTGTGGAATTTACGTCGCGGTCTGACCGATCCACGGTAACGCCCCCTGACGACTGGGAGCCTGATCGCAGCCGATACGATCCGCCGTCCGCCGAGAGGTAATAGGGTCAAACTGAGAGTTTCTAAACCACTGACTGCAGAAAAGTGAGAGCCCAATCAGAAACGTCAACTCATGTTGCCCCAAGGTCAGGACTGCTGAGCTGCCTCTGCCGCGTCTAGCTGACGATGAAGCAAGCTCGCCAGGCCTAGGTATTCCAGCGCATGCTGAGGGTCTTCGTCCTGTACCAGTTCATGGGCCTTCGGGTTCCGTACTGCAAGCATCACGCCTCGGAAGATTGACTGGAAGCCCTCTTGTTCGTCCTCGCCGCTCCTACCAGTTGACTTAGCAACGGACAATTTCGGCTCTTTGCCACTGAAAGCTCTGCCCATAAGTTTTGAGCCAGACTCATCGGTGCCAACAAGCTGTCGGACACGCACCTCAAGTGACTTGAATGCCTCGTAGACCGCATTCGAGTAGTGACCGTCGACGAAGAGCGCGCTTGCGGCTTGCGCCACTGCTGGGTGAAACTGCTCAATCGATAGTCGGCGAACAGGTGCCGTGCGTGCGGCCGACGCCTTGCCCCACTTCACCTGTGTATGGTGTAGTCCCTTGGGACCGTAGTCGTTGACGTGCACCTCGGCCGCGAGACGCCGATCAATACCACCCCGCGGATCGGGAATTTCTACAATATCGCCTTCGTAGATCGGCGTTGCAACGTCAAAGAACCCGCTTTCCGCCTGGATCATGGCCTCAGTTTCGGTGCTAATTTCATCCTCGGTACCTTCATTCTGGACTACTACGACCGTTTTCGTACCATGGCTGCGGGCGATTTTCGGCAGTGCCATTCGCATATCACCTTTCAACTCGGATAACTTTGTTTACAACAGTAAACGCAACCCCCTGCTTCAGCCTGGTTTTGGTTACCCGGTAAGGGACTGCGTGGGAAAACTTGTTCGGACAGCCTATTTACGCCAGACAGCCTGTTCGCCGAATTTGCAGCGGAGAATATCAAGTGAGAACGACTGCTCGTGAACTAGTCGGCCTTCGGACCCGAGAGGCCGTGCGGGACCACATGAGCGACACAGTGTTACGCGATATTGACGAGATGTGGATGGACGAGCTATTTCCAGAGGCACCGAAGGATCTGCTGCCAGCAGGCAATGGGGGTCAGCGCGTCACACGTTTCCAAGGGTATCTAGACCAAGTTGACTGGACCTCGCCCAGTCAAGTCGCTCGTGCCGTCAGGGTATTCGAAGTCGCGCTCAGACCTCTGTTCGACCACCCGTGGGCTCCGGATTGGGACACTTCAGCTCACATTGCCCGCCTCAGGAAACTGTTCGCTAGAGACAACTACACTCTTCATGATGAGGGTCACATAACGGGCGGGGAGACTGTCAATCTCGATCATGAGTATCTCGGCGACCTTAGATCGGCAGAGGTGATTTTCGAGCACCTGCGCCGGATCGAGGAGGCTCCAGTTCGAAATGACCCCGCACTGGCTATTGGTTCAGCCAAGGAGCTCGTCGAAAGCACAGCCAAAATCGTCTTACGTGAGCGGGGCAAAAACTTCGACAAGAATGACGACCTGCCCAAATTGGCCGGAATGGCAAGCGATGCGCTAAGTATTCACCCCAAGCAGACCGCAGCTGACAACCAGCACTCTATTCGCAAAATCCTCGGAGGAGCTCTTGCTATTTCCGGTGGAATAGCTGAACTGCGTAACACTCATGGTACCGGCCACGGCCGAGACGCACCTCCCTCCGGCCTCAATCGACGCCACGCACGGCTCGCTGTAAACGGAGCGCGCCTATGGTGCCAGTTCGTGCTGGACACGCTAGCTGACACCAACGCACCGTGGAAGAAGATTGAAGACGATTAAGCCTTCGGCCCATATCCACTTTGCGGCGTGTAAGTCGAGTCTCACACTCCACTAGAGTGACAGCCTTTGCTTAGTACCCGGCATAGCGCCGTGGCGCCTATCAGGTCTGGCCCCGACCTGATTGTGCCTCGTACCCAAGATGTCTCAAGACCCATCGGATACAAGGCGCGAGATGGGCAACTAATGACCGTGACCTCAGTCGCTCTTCTCATGCCGGCTTGGGCAGCACCGCGCATAGAATTCGGCGATCGCGGTAAAGGCAGCTTTTGGTTCCCAGGGCATCTGCGGAAAGGCGGTTCCGTTGTGGCCGTCGAGGACTTTGACGATACTGAGGCTTGCCAGGTCCAGATCCTCGTGGGGGTCACCATCGGGGCGGTGGGGTAGGTTGTCGAGTGCGAAGAGGAAAACAAACGCGCTATCCACCCCCTCGCTATCGAAGACTTCCAGCAAATCGATGATGTAGTCGGCCTGACCGGTCTCGTCGCGTTCATAAACGCCGTTCAAGCGGACAGGTGCGCCTGTCGTCGGGTCGTTTTCGATGATTTCCATGC
>NZ_VLTK01000013.1 GCF_007558825.1 Brevibacterium aurantiacum | reverse complement strand
ATGTACGTTCCCCGGTTGTGATGCTCCGCCGGGGTGGTGTGATGCTCACCATATTGTCGAGTGGGCCCAGCAGGGCAAGACGGATGTCAATAATATGATGTTGAGTTGTTCTGCTCATCATCATTTGTTGGATCGGTCGGAGTGGGAGACGGTGATGCTCACAGACGGGCGTCCTGCGTGGGTGCCTCCGGCATCGGTTGATCCGGCTAGGCGACCGATATTGCATGCGAGGTTCGTAGCTCAGGAAGTCATCGACACACTCTTCAACGAATGAGTGAGCTGGGGTGAGCTCCGCAGTCACGAGACATGTGGTCTTCGCTCCGTTGGAGGTCGGATATTGTCGAGTGGCTTTGTGGTGAAGAAGAATTCCCCTGGGAAGGCAGAGCGAAGGTCTAGAGAGGAATCCGGCTTCGGCTGATCTTCTAGGCAGCAGCTGTCTGGTCGTACTTAATGTGGAATTAGACGATCATAGGTTTAAGGTTGTCCGAATCCCGCACCGTTGAGCAGCTCACGCGCAATATCTCCGTAGTGTTGGAGGTGTGGTTCAGTTCGGGTGATTGGGCCAGCTATTGTGATCGCTGCAGTGAGCACCGAATCGACGAATACTCCTACTGCGGTAGCGGCCACGTCGGGTACGGTCTCTCCACGATTGAGCGCGGTTCCGGAGGACCTGATTCCAGGCAGTTCTGCCTGCAAATTGGACCGTTGGTCGGGCTCGAAGCCAGCGAGCAGTTCCTCGTCTCCGGGTTTTGGTTGCAATGCGAAAAACAGCTTCCCTGAAGAGGTCGGTAAGAGGGGGCGCCTGACCTTGAGTTGCGGGACATAGCAGACTTCATAGTCGGCGGGCAGACTGTGAACGTAGACAACGGAACTGGCAACACGAACAGCAACGGTCACGGTCTCACCAGTACGAGCGGATATCTCTTCAAGTACATCCTCAATGAGCAGCACAACCGAGTTCTCTGCTGGACCGAGGACATGCGCGACGCCGGTGCCGAGGACGTAGCCGTCGTGGACTTCATCGAGATATCCTTCCGCACATAATCCTCTGACGAAACCGTAGACGCTGCTCTTGGGAGCTTCGAGCTCACGTGCGAGAGTCGCCAGGCTCACTGCTGTGGCTCCCGATCGGGCGACCGACTCAAGAATTCGAACAATACGATTCACCGTACGATGTGTCGATGTCATGGACTCTCTCTTACCGGATAGTGGTGTGAGAAACAGCGTACAGAGTCAATTCGAGTAGCCGATCATTTTGAACACCTCGGCGCGATCAGCATCGATTGCCGATGTCTCTTTTACCGGGGGGCGTGGATGGTCGACGAAAGTGAGTGGTGATCCTACGTGGACGAAGTCGCCTTCCTTTGAGTGTGAAGCACGCGAGAACATTGACGAGGCCCCCAGATATTCGTCAGTTGGTATGTCCTCGACCCTCATGACCTTTTGAACAGGGATTGAGTAGGGTTCGCATTCTTCCCGGATCTGCGTACACGTACGTGTCGCGGCATACTCGGCGAGAACAGACTCATAGACTCGCGGGTTACGAGTTCTTGCTTGATTGGAAAGTAGATCTGGGTGGTTCAGATAGTCGGGCCGGTCGATTATCTTGCAGAAATCCGACCAGTTCTTATCTGTATAGGGCATTACACACATGAAGCCGTCGAGAGCCTGATGCGGCCTGTGTTCGGGGGAGAGCACACGCGACCATCCGACATCTCCGCGGGGCGGGGAGTAAGTCTGGCCACCAAGGTGTTCGACCAACGTGAACGCCGCCATTGTTTCGACCATCGGAACATCGACCCACGTGCCCTTTCCGCTCGCCTGCGTCTTGAATAGAGCCGCCAAGACAGCTTGGACCATGGTCATTCCGCAGACTTTGTCGGCCACGACATAGGGAGAATAGCTTGGCCTTCCATCCCGCAAGCGGTATGTATCTGCGACACCTGACCCTGCTTGGACGATGTCGTCATAGGCTGGTCGATCTCCCATGTCGGTATGAGACGAGAAACCTTGTGCCGTGCAAAGAATAGCTCGAGGGTTCAGTCGTCGGACATTCTCCCAATTCAGCCCGTAGCGACGACGTCGACGAGGAAGCAGATTGGTGATGATGACATCCGACCAACTGATCAGGTGTTCGAGGGCCGGCTGATCTGATTCGGCTCCGGCATCTATCTCAATACTGTGCTTTGAAGCATTGAGGTTCATTGACAACACGCTATCTCCGGAGCCCCCGCCAAGGCCGATTCTTCTGCCGATGTCCCCGCCCGGTTGCTCGGCTTTGATCACTGTGGCACCAAGATCGGTAAGAATCTTTCCTGCATACGGCGCCATGATGACCGTTCCCAATTCAAGAACCTTCAAGCCGTCCAAGACGGGGCCGCTAGATGCTGACTGATCAGACTTCTCCGAAGTTGATCGAGTTGGAGCGTTGTTCACTGGCTATATCCTCATTTCACGCTTGTTGTCAGAAACAATGACAGATCGGGAAACACGAATATCAGAGTCGTGACGATGAGCATTGCGATGATGAAGGGAACCGAGCCCATGAAAACTGTCTCGACTCTGATTGCAGCTGCGCGAGACACAACAAACGCGTTGAGTCCCAGGGGCGGTGTGATCAGCCCAATCTCTGCAAGAAGAATGACGATCACGCCGAACCAAATCGGGTCGAAGCCGAGTGCTTCGACGACTGGAAGCGTCACCGGAACTGTCAGAGCGATGATAGCCATCTGGTCCATGAAGAACCCGAGGACTAGATATATGAAAGCAAAGATGACGATGATGAGGATTGGGGCGATCGCTAGACCCTGGACAAATTCCACAACTGTCGGAGCCACCTGAGTTTGTGTAAGGAAGATCCCGAACACATGTGCCGCGAAGACGATGGAGAGAATCATCGCACTGCTGGAGACACTGCCCACAACAGCGGACTTCAGGTTTGACCAGGTTGCTGTCTTCATCCACACCATGAGGAGGAACCCGCCTAGGCATCCGAGGGCTGCGGCTTCGGTGGCCGTGGCGATCCCGAGAAAGACCGTTCCTACGACCACGGCGAAGAGGAAGGCGATCGGCAGTAGACCCTTCAAGGCCACGAGCTTGGCCTTCCATGAAGTGGGATCAGTTGCGGGAGCATGCCCACGCAGACCCATCACCCAGACTGTGATTGCCAGTCCCAAGCTCATGAGTATGCCGGGGACGACGCCTGCGAGCAGGGTCTTGCCGACGCTGGTTTCAGCGGTGATGGCGTAGAAGACCAGCAGGATACTCGGCGGAATCATCGCGGCAAGTGTGCCTGCGCTTGCGACCGTTCCACTGGCAAGTCTGGCACTGTACCCCTGCTTGAGCATTGTTCCTGTAGAAGTGTGGGCAAGTGTGGCAGCCGCGGCTGTTGAAGATCCAGACACCGCTGCGAATCCTGCGCCCGCCAGCACTGCTGCGATACCGGTTCCTCCGCGAAAACGGCCGATCAGTGTGCTCGCCGAATTGAACAGGGTGTCCAAGACCCCACTCTTGAGAACGAGATGGGCCATGAGGATGAAGAGCGGGATCGCAGCGAGTGAATTGCTGCCGACCGAGCTCATTGGTATGACTTCGAAGACTCCGATGAGGTTCTCGCCACCGCCCAACCACAGCAGACCGATACCAGCAGCGCCGAGGATCGCGAAAGGAATAGGGACCTTGCTGAGGATGAGAACCAGGAGAATGACACTGATAGTGATGGCGATCATGATTCTTCACCCTCGGTAGCGGGGGCATTGGTTGATGGTGAATCTGAAATGACGTTGGGGGTGTCGAGGATAGCGACAACGAACAGGGCCGCGGTGCCCACTGGCTGACTTAGCTGCCATATCCATGTCGGAATCGGAATCTCGCTTGAACCCGGTGGCGGGGCATCGCCGAGAGTGAAAGAATCGACAACCGTCACCATTCCGCCGTAGGTAAGCGCCGCAGCAATGAGGAGGAGTAGTAGATGACCGATGATTCGGGCACCAGTGCGCCATGCGACCGGAAGCCTGTCGTAGATGAGCTCCGCAGTGACGTGCCCCGCGGTCAGATATAGCCACGGCAGCGCAAGGAAGACGGACATAGGCATGAAGATCCGCTCAACTGCGCTGATATTCCAGCCAAGAGGATTGGTGAAGACATAGCGCATCAAGGTTTCGGTCAGCATGACCAGTGCCATGGCTACGATCGCCACACCGGCAAGTGTCACGCTGATGACCTTGATTGTGTTGATCGTCCTCTGCATCGCCGAGCTGTGGTCACGATTCATTTCGAGTTCCCTTCGTATCGCGCGATGAGGGCTTCGTAGTCGGAGAGCACCTGTGAACCCGGCTTGCCGATCGAATCCATGTTCTCGGCCCACTGCTTGCGCACAGGCGCCAGCTTGTCTTTGAACTCCTTCATTCCTTGTGCATGCGGTCTATTGAAGTCGACCCCGTCCTCTGTGATCGTGTCGATTGCTGCCGGAGTCTTGCTATTCACCGCCCGGCACAAGCTGTTCTGTGCATCGTGGCCAGCTTTTTCGATTCGATACTGTAGAGCAGGGTCAAGATCGGTCCATGTTTCTTCGCTGATGACATAGGGGATCGCGAATGCGCCGATGTTCAGCCCCGTCGTCGAGTGGCCGAGAACCTCCTGCAACTTGTATGGAAGCACGCTGATGAAGGGGAAAGCTACGCCGTCAACAGTTTTCCGGGACAGCGCTTCATACGCTTCTGATGCAGGCATGCTGACGGCTGCCGCGCCGAGGTCAGAGAGTGTCGCGTCGAGCGCTCCGCCGGAAGTTCTGATGTTGAGCCCGCGGAGATCCGAAGGAGAATTGATCTGGCGGCTGACCGTCAGAATCTCGTAGCTGGGGAGCACAGAGACCCAGAGAGGACGCAAGCCGCGCGGCGCATATTCCTCTTCGTAGAGGATTCCTCCAGGGGACATCATGTCGAAGAGTGCTTGTGCGCCCACGCAGGAATCCTCAACCATACCTGGCAGATCGGAGACACTGGACAACGGAAGCTGATCAGAGAGATATGCCGCCGAGGCGGGTGTGATGTCAAGAACTCCCGATCGGTTGAGAGACACCAGGTCTCGCGGAGTTCCCATTTGTCCTGCCGGGTAATACGAGAAGTCCGCCGTCTCCTTTGAATCGCCGTCAGATCCGGTGCCTCGGTGTGAGACTTCGTCCATGAAGACGCTGACCCCGGAGTCCGCGAAAATATGGGTGGGCGCATAGCTGTCGGCCAGTGACAGGGTTGTCTTCTCCGTAGTTCCTGCCGGGGCACAAGCGCTCAGTGCCGTTGACGCAAGAATGACGACGGATAACAGTGCCGCTATGGCCCGCGTACGTGACTTCATTACACCTCCATTGGTATATGCGCACTAGACGTACGTATAAACGAACACTGTAGACGAAAAGCGACCAGCCAACAAGGGTATTCTCGCCGGCTGGTATTCGGGTGGTCAGTGGTTTCAGCGCTCGGAGGATAGTTGGATGTGAGCCCGTAGGTGCTTGCGCATTGCGTCTGCTGCGCGGAGGCCGTCACGGGACTTCACGGCAGAGAAGATGTGCTCATGGGCTTGTACTAGTTCCCGAAGTTGACCTGGCCCGAGAAGGTGGGGGTCGTCGGTGAGCGCTTCGATGGGGCCGATGAGTCCTTTGAGGATTGCGGATAGGGCCTGATTGTGGCTTCCCAGGGCTATATGAAGATGGAAGTCTGCATTGGCCCGCAGGAACGCTGGTCGGTCGGTCGGGTTGCCCACTGGGCGAATTGCCGCGGTCATCTTTGATTGGATTGCCGAGAGCTTGTCCAGTTCCTCCCTGCTCATCCGGGTTGCAGCGAGTTCGGCGCAGTGAGGCTCAATGGCTAGTCGAGTTTCCATCAGATCACGTTCCGCGATTCCTCCGGTACCGATGACCAGCTGTAGAGAGCTCGTTATTGAGTCCCCTTTCGGGGTGGTGACGAAGCTGCCGCCGTTTCTGCCGATCTTTCTCTGGATCATCCCTTCGGAGGCTAACGCCTGTAGACCAGCGCGGATTGTGCTGCGGCTGAGTTCGTAGTGCACAGCGAGCTCGCGTTCTGCGTCGAGCCTGGTCCCCGCGGGCAGGGTGCCGTCGAGAATTCGTGACCGTAGCTCGGCGACGAATCTGGATGTCTCGGTCGTGTTCATAGAGTCTCTCTTGTGTCTGACGGTGTCCTCGGTTACATTCTATATTGGTCCTACCAAATAATACGTAGCGGAGCACAATGCGCCACGAAATGCACGGAGGCCCGGATGAGAAGTTCGAATCTAGGCGACGAGCACGATTCGCGCGCAGCAATCGCATACGTCGACTTGCCCGACTGTATGGCAGCGAACTAATCGAGGAGATGACGATGGCGGATTTCGCCTTGACCGATGATCAGTTGATGGTGCGCGAAGCCGCCCAGGAGATCGTCGGTCGTTTCGACGACGAGTACTGGGCTGATAAGGATGCCAACCATGAGTTTCCGACCGAGTTCTACAACCTGTTGGCGGAAAAGGGGTGGCTCGGGTTGACGACGCCGACCGAGTACGGCGGGCACGGCCTCGGTATCACTGAAGCGACGTTGCTGCTGGAGTCAGTTGCTGCTGCTGGAGGTGCGATGAATGCGGCAAGTTCAATACATATGACGATCTTCGGTCTGCATCCAGTAATCAAGCACGGCAGCGAGGAACTCAAAAGGTCCAATCTGCCTCAGATCGCTGAGGGCAAGATACATGTGTGCTTCGGTGTGACGGAGCCTGATGCGGGGCTTGATACGACCAGGGTGACCACCTTCGCGAAGCGACGTGGGGACGAGTACGTCGTGTCGGGTCGCAAGGTCTGGATTTCGAAAGCCATGGAATCAGACAAGATTCTCTTGTTGGCGCGCACAACGAGACGGGAGGACGTCGCGAAGCCGACGGACGGCATGACACTATTCTTCACCGATCTGGATAGAGACCATGTTCAGATCAATCCGATCAGGAAGATCGGGCGCAATGCTGTGTCCTCCAACGAACTTGTCATCGAGGATCTCGTCATCCCGGACTCGCATCGAGTGGGTGAAGAGGGGAAGGGATTCAAGTACCTTCTGGATGGGCTCAATCCGGAGCGAATGCTTATTGCGGCCGAGGCTCTGGGGATCGGTCGTGCTTCGCTCGCTAAGGCGGTCAAATATGCAAATGAGCGAGTCGTCTTCGACCGGCCGATCGGGATGAACCAGGGGATTCAGTTCCCCTTGGCAGATTCCTTGGCGAAACTTGACGCTGCCGAGCTTGCCCTAAGGAAAGCCACGTGGACCTATGACCAAGGGCTGTCCAGCGGGCGTGAAGCGAATACTGCGAAATACCTCTGTGCTGAGGCGGGTGTTGACGCAGCGGATCGTGCTGTTCAGGTCCACGGTGGAATGGGTTATTCCGAGGAATACCATGTGGGTCGGTACCTGCGTGAGGTTCGTTTGATGAAGATTGCGCCAGTGAGTCAGGAAATGGTGCTCAATTATCTTGGCTCGCACGTTCTTGGGATGCCACGTAGTTACTAAGCTGTATACCGAATTTCGTCGGGCTGCGAGAGAGGCGAGTCTGCAGAATTTCTGGGTGATCCGCTGGTAGTCATCGGACTGGTTAATTCGAATTCACGCCAGTGCGACGGCGTCACTGCTTGCAAGTTCACGGAGGGCCGTGAGCGCATCGCTGATAGCATCCTGTTGAGGATGATCCGGGTCGCTGATGGCGTGGACATAACGGATCGGTTCGGGCGCCGCCAGGGGAACGATAACCACCCCTTCGGGAAGCTGATCGATGCCGAGGCGGGGGAGAAGCGTGATTCCCAACCCGCGGCTGACCATGTGGAGTGCGGCGACGAAGGTGTGCGCCTCATGTTTGAACTGCACTCGAATCCCGGCCCTGGCGCAGGCGTCGAAAAGGATCGTACGGCACGGGCCATCGCCTTGTTCGTTGTCGATCCAGGGAAGTCTCTCGAGCTCGGTCAGGGATACCTCACTGCGAGTTGCGAGCTCGTGCCCCTCGGGAACTGCGACGACATACGGATCTTCCAACAGGAAGCTGCAATTGACCTGAGGCGGCAGTGCAGGTTCCCGGGTCTCTGTGATGACGATCTGAATATCGGATCGAGATTCATGCCACTGGCCCTCCGCCAGGCTCAGTTGGACGGCAGTATGCGGGTGCTTGTGCTCGAGGAAGAGTACCAGCTCCGGCATCCATCGGTTTCCAGCGCTGCTGAAGTAGCTGATTGAAAGTCGGTTGACTCGACTGTCCTTCAGATCCGTGATGCGTTGCTGCAGTCGGCTTGATGACTCGAGCACGCCGTCGACCTCGCCCATGATGGCAGATCCGGTGTCGGTCAGGCACAGGCCCCGACCTTGTCTTTGAAAGAGACTCAGGCCAGTGTCCTGTTCGAGAAGCTTGAGGTGATGGCTGACAGCCGAAGGAGACATACCGAGGTGCAGTGCCGCTGATCGCACCGAACCGGTAGTCGCGACTGACTTGAATGATTGCAACTGGACGACGTTGGTCATCCATCTAATGTACGAGAATTCTGTACAGATGTGCAATGGTGTGCGCTTTTCTTTGACGGTCGCCGACAGAATAATCGTAGGCATGAAGGACAACTCAGCTTCCGAAAATTGCCCGTCGATGCAGTCAGCCGTGCCCACCAGCACGGACTCGTCATCCGAATCGGACTTCCCAGGCAATACGCCCTCGGCGGTCGAGCCGAGGGTCGCGACTGCGACGACTTCGTTGACTGCGACGACTTCGTTGACTGCGGCGACTGTGCCGACTGCGACTGCAGAGAAAGCGAGCGGAGCGACGCCGCCCACGGGCTCAGCGTCTTCTCCACGGATCCTGCCGTGGATCGCGGCACTGCTGACCATGGTCTTCTGGGCTTCCTCGTTCGTCGTCATCCGTGATGCGGCCGATCACTACACGCCCGGACCATTGTCATTGCTGCGCATGAGCGCCGCTGTCGTCGTGCTCTCCGCATGGATGCTCTTCCGCCGGCCGAAGTTCCCGACATCGACGAAGGCGTGGGCGATCACGCTCATCTGGGGAGTTGCGTGGTTCGCCGGCTACACGGTTATTCTCAACGCTGCGGAGCGGTCGATCGACGCTGGCACTGCGGCAATGATCGTCAATATCGCCCCGCTCATCGTGGCGATATTCGCAGGCTTGTTTCTCGGCGAGGGTCTCCCCTGGAAACTCGTCCTAGGAATCGCGGTGTCCTTGGCGGGGATCGTGCTGATCACGATCGCCAGCTTCTCCGGCATTGTCACGATTGGCGGCCTGCTCCTGAGCCTTGCGGCCGCAATCCTCTATGCCGCCAGCGTCCTGCTTCAGAAGCACTTCCTGTCCCGGGGCGATTCTGTGACGGTCACCTGGGCGGGGATTATGGCAGGAACGATTGCCTGCCTTGTCTTCACCCCTGATCTCATCACCGAGGTGGCCGATGCGCCGATGAATATCACCTTGCAGGTCATCTATCTCGGCGTTGTGCCGACCGCGATCGCCTTCAACCTGTGGGGATATGCGATCCGCTTCCTGCCCGTCGGTGTGCTCAGTTCTTCGAGTCTGCTCGTTCCTGCGATCGTCGTCGTACTTGCCTGGTTGGTCCTCGGCGAAGTTCCACCGCTGCTGGCTGCACTCGGTGGAACGTTGTGCCTCTTCGGTGCGGCCTTCGCCATTGTTCCGCAGATGTTGCGATCGTCGTCGAAGAGCGAGTCCTCGAAGCGAACGGGGCGCAGTTGAACTGTCTCCAAGCGAGCCGCCTGTTGCCGCTTGGAGCCGTTTGGAGTCGCCTGAATCCGAATAACTAGGCGGGATTGATCAGCCCTCGGCTTTGCCCTGACGCCAATAGCCCATGAAGGCAATCTGATGACGATCGACTCCGACCTCCTGGACAAGATAGCGACGCAGGCGTTTGACCGGTCCAGCCTCACCCGCGATCCAGGCGTAGAACGGGCGGGCTTGCTTTTCGGTGCCGCTGGAACTGCTCTGAGCGGCCTGCGTGAGTGCAGCCGGGACGTCCCACAGGATCTGTTCGTCGATGTTGACCTCGTCGAGGTCAATGGGTGCCGTACCGGAGGCTCCCGCACCCACCCCAGCGAGGACTCGGTTCTCAACGCGGACGGCGTCACGGACGGCCGTCTCGAGCAGCTGGCCATGGTCAGCGCTGCCGCGGGGAAGCCACTGGATCTCGAACCCGGAGGGAGCCTCCAGCTCAAGAGCATCCTCGGCGGTCGGGACCTCGAGGATCGCCTTGCCCTGTACCTCGGAGCCCTTGAGTGATTCGAGGATCGAAGCGATCGCGGGTATCGCAGTCTCGTCACCTGCAAGGAGGATTGTGTCAGCACCCGCCGGCGCGAACTCGATTCCGGCCGTGGGCCCTTCGGCGTGGCGCGAAGGACCGATGACGTGCAGTCTGTGACCGACTTGGGCGTTCTGTGCCCAGGCGGCAGCAGGCCCAGAGTGGCCCTGATCGTCGGTGTGGCGGACCATGTCGACGACGAGTTCGCGCGCCTCTTCGCGCCATTCGCGCACCGTGTAGGTGCGCATCTGACCGCGTTCATCCGGGTTGAGCTGCAGCCATGCCTGATACCAGGACACGCCGGAATCGGGGTCCTGCTCGTCGAGGAAGCGAAGAAGATCGAACTTCGGCTTCGTTTCTCCGGCCGAGGGGATGATGAGTTTGAATCGCAGATCACGCGGGTGGCCGCTGCATCCGAAGTCTCTGAGACCCTCCCCGCCGAATGTGACGCGACGGAAAATCGGGCTGAGATCTTCGACGCCGACGACGGTGGCGTCGAAGGCGGTGATGGGTGCTTGTGACACAGGTGCTCCTTGTGCCCTCGTCGTGGTGAGGAACTCGGTACGGTCGCCTGCCGAAAGATTCTTCCTGCAGGCGATGTGGTGCAACGTTCATAGACCAGTCTACGCCAAGTTAGTAAGGATAGCCTGTCCAAATGGTGCTAACGTGTTCTCGACGGGTCCAGAGCGCGCAATTCGGTGAAGATCGGCTGCGCGCCATACGAGGTCATCAGCCTCGTGCCGAGGCCGAAATATGTGCTCAAGCGCCGTCGCTGAACAGCGCCTTCAAGTAACTAGGTCGGCGCCTTCAGGGAAGTGAGTCGGCGGTGAGCAGCCCAAGTGAATATTGATCCAATCCTCAATCGATTCCAACGATCCCAACACAGACGAATACCGGAAGGTCATCCATGCGCCGCCGCCAGTTGCTCGCATTGTCCGTACTCGCCCCATTTGCCCTAGTTGCATGCGGCAGCCCCGAGAGCGAAGCCGCAACGGCAACCGGGGCGAAAGGTTTCTCTTACAGCCCGGAGGGCTATGACGGACTCACCATTGAGTTGGACCACTCGGTTGAACGAATTGCCATGGATTTCTACTCCGCAGCCGCACTTGCCCCGTACGGGATCAAACCGGTAGCCGTCTATGGGTTCGGCCAGGATGAGTCCCCGGGGAAGTCGTTCGACCAGACGGGTGTGGAGATCGTCGGCACTGATATGGAGTTCGATCTCGAAGCTCTCGCGGCGACGAATCCCGATGTCATCATCGCCTATGGCAACGACAAAGGCGATGGGTGGACATGGTGGGACGACAAGCTCAACGACCAAGTGGCGAAGCTAGTTCCATTTGTGCCGGTCAAGCTCGACGGAGGAACGCCGGATGACATGTTCGCCCAGTATGCCGCGATCGCCCGTGCGCTCGGAAAAGACACCGAAACCGGAGAGATTGCTCGGCAGCGCAAGCAGTTCGAGGCCGCTCGACAGAGAATCCGCGACATCACCGCAGACAAGGACTGGCTGACCGTGCTGCTCGCGAACTTCAGCGCCGAGATCAACTACACAGCCAAGAAGCTGGGAGTCGCGAAGATGCTCACCGATGACGGCCTGAACCTCGTCGGTCCGGAGTCAGGAGCGGATACCAGTTGGGCCGAAGTCTCCTGGGAGAAGATCAGCGATTATCCGGCAGACGTCATGCTCATCCACGATGCATCGACCGACTACGAGGACAACCCCATCTTCAAGAGCCTGCTCCCGGTCAAACACAAGCAACTCGGCACCTGGGATGACAAACGTGCCTACACCTACGACGGATACACGCAGTGGCTCGGCGAGCTCGCGGATGTGTTGGAGAGTGCTAAGGACGTCCACAAGGACTGAGTTTGTCGAAGTTGCAGACCGTGCCCGCACTTGGGCGAGGGCCGGGAATGTTCAGCTTCCAGGGGGGAGTGCGCATCGGAGGCATTCTCGATTGAGGCATCACGGTTCGCTCTATCCGGTTCGGCGAAACAGCCAGTCAGAATGCTTGTAGGTACGCTGCTGAGACGTTGGCGAGTCAGTGTTGAACCGACTTTGTCTCTAAACATTCAGCAGCCCAGGGGTCGACAAATATTCAGCAGCCCAGGGGTCGACCGAAATGTGATGGAGCGACTTTCCGGTGTCGTCGAGCAGACGCCCATAGATCTTGAAAGTGTGGGTGTTGATCGCGCGCTGGACAACATCAACAGGATGCTCGAGATCCGTCAACTTCGACATGAAATTGTCCCCGTCGATCAGGTCTCTCAACCCTGCAACAACGATGAGATTGGCAGTGCTGGCGACCGAGGCGCAGAACCGGGTCTCCTTCCAGGCGCCTATGCGAAATGCGAGTTGTTCAGCATGCTCCGGGGCGGTCTTCAACGAAAGAACCATTGCGATGGGAAAGTCGAAGACCGGCCTGGCGATATCGCAGCGAAAGACGATCTGCCGCTCATCGACGAGTCTGCTGATCATCCGCTTGACGACCGGCGCAGTCGTCTCCAGAGCTTGTGCCACCTCTTTCAGCGGTCTCCTTGCGTCGGCTCCCAATTCGAGGAAGAGGCGCCGAAAACGGACGGACGGGGCCACAGGCGACTCACTCGCAGAATTTCGTACACGTTGAAGTTCTTTGACTGCAATCGATCGCGAGCCGCCTTTGCGACGCCACGATTCCACGTCGATGATGCCCTGCCTCCAGTCGACTCCTCCTGCAATCTGATGAAAGAGATTGATCCGAACTCGTTCGCACAGCCGAAGTTCTGGGAGTCCTTGATCGATGCGATTGAGAACTCCCTCCAGAGAAACTCCGATGACAATGCAGTACAGGTTGAAGTCGCCGGTCGTCGAACCGACTGTGATGACATCAGGGTGTTCGACGAGCTGGTCGATCAGCGGCTGAAATTTGTCCGACCAGCAGCCCATCTCGATGAATGCTCCTTGTGACGCCGCCGGGTGCAAGGCGATTCCGGTCCACGCGAGTCCCTTTTCGTTCAGACTCCGCCAGCGTCGCGAAACTGAGACTTCGGATCGCTCAACCAGTTCGCCGATCACCGTCCATGGCACTCGCGGATCAATCTGCAGGGCATCGGTGATATCGAGATCCACGGCATCGACAGTGGGACCGGCCATCTGAGCAAGTCCTCTCCTACAGTTGGCTTCTAGCTTCAAACAGATGCATCAAAATAGCGATTTCCAACGATTTGATCAATCGTAATGACTCAACACTACTGTGTCATCAGTGTTGAGAGGAGAATCCATGTCGAACACAGGCACCGCCGCCACGAATGGGATTGCCAGCGACAAGGAAGTCGCTGTATTCAAGAAGATCAACCGTCGTCTTCTGCCCTTCCTGCTGATCTGCTACACATTCGCATATCTCGATCGGGTGAATATCGGGTATGCGAAGCTGCATATGCAAGCCGAAATACCTGGACTGACCGAGGCTGTCTTCGGAATCGGCGCAGGCCTGTTCTTCCTCGCTTATGCCAGCCTCGAGATCCCAAGCAATCTGCTCATGAATAGGGTCGGCGCTCGCAAGACCATTACCCGAATTATGGTGCTGTGGGGAATAACCTCGGCATCCATGCTCTTCGTGACGAACGAAGCGATGTTCTATGTCATTCGCATTCTGCTAGGCATCTTCGAGGCCGGGTTCGCTCCGGGGATCATTCTCTATCTGACGTATTGGTACCCCGCTCGGAAGATGGCTTCGGTGATGGGCATCTACATGCTTGCGGGGCCAATCGGGGCGATCATTGGGTCAGCTGGATCGGCCATGATCATTGCAGTGACAGACAACCTGGGCGGGCTTTCAGGGTGGCAGTGGATGTTCCTCGTCCAAGGTCTGCCGTGTGTTCTGCTGGGAGCGATCTTTTGGCTGTTCATGGTCGATCGACCCGAACAGGCCAAGTGGCTCAACGACGGCGAGCGTCAGATCATACGAGACCAACTGTCGCGGAGCCAGTCCTCGCAGCACACGAGCAGCTTCCTGGTGGCGTTGAAGAACCCGACTGTCTACATCATGGCGGTCGCCTATTTTGGAATCATGTGCGGGATCTATGCGGTCAGCTTCTGGCTGCCGACGATCCTGTTGGAGAACGGCATCACCGACACCTTCTCCAACGGCCTCCTATCATCGATTCCGTATCTCGTTACCATCCCTGTGATGATCATTCTGACTCGTAGCTCCGATCGATTCGGCGAGCGGACTTGGCACAGTATCGTGCCCACGATCGTCGCGATCCTCGGACTCACGGTCGCTGCCTACACGGCATCGAATTTCGGGGTGTCGTTCATCGCGCTCATCGTCGCGATTGCCGCAGTCTGGGGTGCATACACGGTCTTTTGGGCCGTGCCTGCACAGCATTTCGGCGGAACGGCTGCTGCAGGTGGAATCGCCTTCATCAATACGGTCGGAATCCTGGGCGGGTTCGTTGCCCCCACGATCATGGGGTTGGTCAAGGACGCAACCGGCAGCACTCAGGGTGGACTCCTCACAATGGTCGGCCTGCTCGTGATTTCTGTGGTGGGACTGGCCGTCCTGCCGCGTGCAATGAATCGTGAAGTCAAAAAGCTCGGGGAGATCTGAACATGCGAACACTCATCACCAACGCATTTCTCGCCGACGGAGAGAACCTATCGACAGAGCCGAAAGACGTTCTCATCGAAGGCCAGACGATCGCTCATATCGCGCGCGCCGGAACTCTGGGCGCCCGGCTGGGTGAACACCATGTCAATGCTGATGGTCGGATGCTGGCGCCAGGATTCATCGATACTCACGCCCACGCGGATCACTCTCCACTCCGGACAGAGGATGACACATCAAAGATTCTGCAGGGTGTGACAACCGAGGTCAACGGCAATTGCGGCTTCAGCATGGCACCCATCAACGAACTTCACTCGGACGATTTCAATTCGCTGGTTGAGAGAATATTTCCGCCTCAGGAATGTACTTGGAGCGATTATTCCAGTTATGTAGGTGCCCTCGAAGAGGGCGAATTCGTGACGAATTTCGCGTCGCTGATCGGGCACAACACAATCCGAGTCGCCGCGATGGGGGCAGAAGACCGAGATCCCTCAAAGGCTGAGATGGCGACGATGGAGCGCTTGGTCGACGAGGCACTCGAGATGGGTGTTGCCGGTCTGTCCACTGGGTTGATCTATCCCCCGGGGGTATTCAGCAGTTCGGAGGAGATCACCCGCTTGGCGAAACGACTGCCTCCGAACGCCGTCTACGCGAGCCACATGCGCAATGAGAGCCGATACCTGTCTGAAAGTGTGCGCGAGACTCTTGCCATCGCCGAGTCTGCGGGCACCAAGTGCCACATTTCGCATCTGAAGATGGCCGATCGACGACAGCCCGGAAAGCTCGCCGAGGTGCTTGCCGAGATCGACTCCAACCGAGTTCAGGGTGTGCGTGTCACTCAAGATATCTATCCTTACACGGCTGCCAGCACGATGTTGGCAGCGCTGTTGCCCCCGTGGATGCATGATGGCGGATCGCGCGTTCTGCTGGACCGACTGAACTCACCCGAACTTGTGCAGGCGGCGAGCCGACAGATCGGTGACCCTCAATCGACGTTTGAGAATTACGGACTGCAAGCCGGCTGGGACAACGTCGTCATCGCGAGCACCGGGTCGCACCGGTTTGAAGGTCAGTCCATCGAATCCCTGTCGCACAGCCTTCGGCTCGACCCGGTTTCTACCGTTGCGTCCATACTTCGCGAGGAGAATCTGAAGGCGACGATGATTGTGCACGCGATGAATGAATCCGACGTGGAGACGGCGCTGCGCCATCCACTTACGATGATCGGGACCGATGGCCTTCCTGTGGGTACTGGTGGAAGACCGCATCCTCGTGGGTATGGGTCGTTTCCACGCGTCCTTGACCATTATGTGCGCCAGCAGTCCGTCATCTCTCTCGCAGATGCGGTACGGAAGATGACCGCGTTGCCAGCGGATGTGTTCGGTTTGGTCAACCGCGGTCGTATCCGGGTTGGCCATGTGGCCGACCTTGTTCTCTTCGACCCCACGACTGTGGTCGACAACGCCACGTTCACTCAGCCGACGCTGGCACCATTGGGAATTGACGAAGTTCTCGTTTCTGGCGAGCACGTGGTCGAGAATGGCCAATGGATGGGTCGAAGAGCGGGAAAGTATATTGCCGCCCAGCACTGAAACGGACCACACCAACGCGAATCGGAGTCTGCCAGCATGTCCTCTCAATCACAGCATCAACCGCAACCTCAGTCTCAGCCGCAGCCTGGGGGCGATTTCGATGCTGCCGACCCGGTAGTCCGGTCCCTGGCTGCTGGTGAATCGACTTTCTGGTTGTGCAGCGACCTCGATCCCAGTGCCGACGTTCTGCAGAATATGGCAGCGAACTACGAAGCTGGAGTGGAACACCAAGCCGGTGTAGACCCGATCGTTATGAAACGAGCAGCCCAGCGCTTCGAACGGTTCGCGCCGTGGTTCGCCGAAACCTTCCCGGAGACTGCTGCCGCTGAAGGGATCATCGAATCCGCTCTCGTTCCTGCCGACGCTGCGCAGGCGGATCTCAATGAGCGCCTCGGTGTCGAACTGCCCGGCAGACTGTGGCTCAAACGCGACGATGCTCTTCCGATCAGCGGATCGATCAAAGCGCGTGGAGGTTTCCACGAGGTCCTCGAATACGCCGAGGTGGTCGCCGCCGGCCACGGACTGAACCCGAACGATCCCGCCACCTACAGCGCCGAGGAGTTTCGCGCGCTCGCCGGAACTCACCGGATCGTCGTCGGTTCCACCGGAAACCTGGGACTGTCGATCGGCATTCTCAGTGCGGCACTCGGCTTCGCCGCCTCGGTGCACATGTCGGCCGACGCTCGAGGGTGGAAGAAGGAGCTCTTGCGCAGTCATGGTGTCGATGTCATCGAGCACTCCGGAGACTTCGTCGAAGCAGTGTCGGCAGGCAGAGCGTCCGCCGAAGGGGCACCGCGTACTCACTTCGTCGACGACGAAGACTCACGCAGTCTCTTCGCCGGGTACTCGGTGGCCGCTCTGCGTCTCAGAGACCAGTTCGAAGCCGCACAAGTGACAGTCGACGCTGAACACCCTCTCGTCGTGTACTTACCGTGCGGAATCGGCGGCGGACCAGGTGGAGTGACCTATGGGCTCAAGAGTGTCTTCGGTGACGATGTGCACTGCATCTTCGTGGAGCCGAGCCAAGCACCTGCCATGTTCCTCGGCGTTCGTACCGGTCTGCACAGCGAGATCTGCGTCCAGGACATCGGCCTCAGCGGGGCCACAGCCGCCGACGGCCTGGCCGTGGCACGACCTTCACGTTTCATCGGACCGGTGATCAGCCCTCTGATCTCCGGATTCGCCACGGTCTCCGACGAGGTCATCAAGGCAGGCGTCGGTGTGCTCCACCAGACCGAAGGACTCGATGTCGAGCCTTCGGCGACGGCGGGACTGACCGTTCCGTGGCGAACGATCGGCCACCTCGGCGAGGGGCCGCGCTATGCCGATGCCACTCACCTGGTCTGGGTGACCGGCGGGGCCATGGTACCCAGCGAGGAGCGCGAACACTATGTGGCTGAGGGGCTGAACCTGCTGTCGACGATCCAGCCCTGACCGGAGCGACTCAGCCCTGAGCAGAGCAATCCAGCCCCGAGCAGAGCGACCCGGCCTTGATCAGAAGCCGTACGGGTCACCCTCGACGTTGATCACGACCTTGCCGTCGACGATTTCGGCGGTGCCGTCGACCGAGAACGTCACCGTGTCGTCAAATGTGTCTGATTCATCGAAGAACGAGTCGTACTTTCCCGTCACAAACGCCTCACCTGTCGTCTCTGTTGAGATCGGCCAGGCGGGGCCGCCGTTGGGCCCGGTGGATTCCTCGGGGTCGAAGTAGCCTTCGCCCGACGGATTGCCCACGCTGGCCGTCGGATACGAGGAGATCGACCATTTGATGTTCGTCGCGTCGTAGCTCTCTGCGCTGTAGGAGCCGAAGGGGCAGCCATCGGGCTGTGCGACGGTCTTCTTGGCGCAGCTGTCGATGAGAGTCTTGATCTGCTTGTTCACCTCGGTGCGGAAGACATCGGTGGGCTGGGCCGCGAGCAGCGCAGGCTCGTACCCTTCCATGTCGCCTTCCTCGGCGAAGAATGCTCGGGCCTCGATCTCGTCTGCAGATACCAGTTCGGTCTCTTCAGAGAGTCCGATGGTGTACATTCCCGGGAAAGCGGGAAGGGCGATGCCGGATTCGCTGGTCTCGATATCGATGCCGTTGATCTTGACCTTGCTCAGACCGGGAGTCTCGACGGAGAGGTAGAAGAGCTCGGGCGCCTGCAGCCTCCAGTCGTCGAAGAACAAGGCCTTCTTGCCCGCCTTATGCAGAGAGAAGTTTGTCGTGCCCTTGCTTCCTCTGACGTCGTAGGTCGCGGTCACTGTCGCCGAGTTCCCGTTGACATCGGCACCTTCGACGGTGACGTCCTTCGGCAGGGCCTTTGCGGCGCCAAGGACGTCGTTCGTCAGCAGCTGCCGCTGCTCTGTGGGCACGTCGACATCGGCCATCTTCAGCGCGCCCTCAGCATCGCCATCGGAGAGTTCGGAGAAATACTTCTCTACGGCGGCCTCAGGACTGAAGGTGTTCCCGTTGACCTGCGTGACGACGATGAGTGCCGCGACGATCGCGAGTACGGCCGAGCCGCTGATCACGCCGACCAGAGTCGCCTTCTTCTTGTTGAAGGGTTGGGCAGGTGCCGTTCCCGGAGGCGGGGGCGAGCCGGGCCCGGCATAGGCGCCGTTCGGGGGAGCGGGCATCGGATAGGTGGCACCTGCAGGTGGATACGCGCTAGGTTCCCCTGGAGGCGGATACGCGCCAGGTTCCGCGTGCGCTGAGGGCCCTGACTGCGGGACGCTTGGGTAGGCCGAAGCAGCGGCCCCGGTACCGGCAGCAACGGCACCAGCGCCGGCAGCTGTCGTACCGGCTCCGGCACCAGGGCCAGCGACGGCGTCTGGATGGATGAGGGGATGGCGTGGTTCGCTCATACCCAGCGCCTGACCCCAGTGTGGGTGGACGGCCCGTCCAGCGAAGAATTTCGCGAGGGCCGGAACGGTCAGGACAAGCCGCGGGCCGAGGGTCCTCGATAGAACCTCGATGACAACGCCCCAGAGGGCGAAGAGGAGGAACGACCAGGCCAGAGGGCCGACACCAGCGCGGGCGGTGCCGAAGCCATCGAACATCGACGCAGCCGCGGCTGACCCCTCCAGATGGATGCGGAGGGGGACGGCCAGCACGGAGAGCAATCCCCAGATAGCGCAGAACGCCAACGGAATCTTCCACGCCGTGGACCATTGCGCCTTGTCCTCGCCGGCGACTGTCCAATAGGGACGGCGAGTCACGGTGGCGACAAGGGTTGCGACAAGGACGGCGGCCACGACCGCCAGCAGCCCGATCCACAGTTGCCCGGGTGCCTCGCGGCTGAAGATGGTCAGTGACTCCGAGAACCCGCCGGAGTCGAAGCCCATCATGTCTCCCTGAGCCGAGGCGCTGACTCCGCCGAGGTGGACAAGCATGGTGAGGATCAGACCTACATTGATGAAGAGCGCTGGAATCGTCTGCCAGGGCATGTCAAAGGACAGCGGAATGATGAAGACTGCGACGATCGATAGGGCAAGGGTGGCGACGATGAGGTGGGTCCACGTCACGAGAATGGGCGGGACGAGCCACCGCAGGAAGGGAGCACCGATGGCCTCGCTGCCCTTGAAGTGCCCGGCGATCCTTGCGCAGATGCTGGTGATGAGGACGGTGAGCAGCGGCAGGAAGAACGAACGGACGGTCACGGCGGAGAACTCGAGATCGACCACCCCGCCGCTTTCTGTGATGGAGAAGCGCGCCGCAAAGATCAGTTCGAGAAGAAGCAGAACGAAAGCCATCGACAAGGTCGTGATCCCGATGCGGATCCAGGTGACGCCGCGATTGGGTGACGGCGATTTGAGCTCGCTGCGCTTCGTGAACCACCACAGCACACCGATGACGATGATGGTGATGAGCAGCGGTGCTCCCGAGGCGAAGAGGCTGCCCGACGCCTGACCCATGTCTCCGGCCTGCACGTTGAAGCGGAATACAGCCGAACCGAACAGTGACATTGCCAGCAGGACGAAGGGCAGCGCGTAGCTGATTCCGTCGGTGTTGGAACCGGTCTCTTCAGCGAGAGTGGTGAAGTCGCTCATCGAGGTGAGCAGCGCCGAGACGATGATCGAGACGATGATTCCAGCCAGCAGGGCCAGTCCAGGCGGGATCAGGGCGCTGCGCCATGTGGCTCCCTGGCTCAACGCAGACAGGTACTTCGCCGCCGATGGAGACATCTGAGGCTGAGGGTATTGGGGAGGCTGAGGATAGGGAACTCCTTGCGGCTGACCGCCGAGGTGGCCGCCGGGCTGGTTGCCCATGTGCCCACCCGGTTGGCTGTCGGAGTATCCACTCGGTTGGCTTCCCGGGCGCCCATTCGACTGACTGCCCGAGTGAGAGTAGTACGAGTTCGGCTTGGGATGCTGCTGCCCATAGGGAGCGTCGTACGCAGGATATGGCGAGCCCTGGCTAGAGGCTGGGGAGTCCTGGCTAGAAGCTGGGGAGTGCTGGCTCGGGTGGGGTGATCCCATTTCTGGAAATGGGGATGGGGATGGGGATTGCGTCTGCGGTTCTGAGTCATAGAGGTGGGACTGCTGCTGGTTGCTCTGGTTCCAGCCAGGCGCGAACCGCGCTGTGGAGTCCGGATCGTCGTTGTTCGAGTCAAGCCCGGCTGCAGGGGAGGGAGTCTCCGAGCCAGACGCCGCAGAAGGGGAGGGCTCGGGCCTCTTCGCGGCGGGTGAAGTCTCTGTGCTCTTCGGCTCTTCTGAGTTAGTGCTGTCCGGCTCGTCAACGGCAGTGCTGTCCGACTCTTCTGCGGCTCCGTTGTCTTTGGCGTCGTGAGATGAGTCGCTCATGAGTGGTCCTTCATCCGAGTGGGTCTGCTTCGATGCAGGCGAGGGGTGTGTATTTGGATATAAGCCAATATGCGACTGCATATTCATTTTGTAGTGGCAATCCTATATTAGGCTTGTGAAACCATGGAAGTTGTCCTAAAGGACTCATTTCGCAAAGAAGGATCGAGAGCCGCTGATGAGTGAGAATCCACCTCCACCCGGGAGCGGCCGCGACCCTGCGTGGAACGGCGACGGTCAGCAAGGACACGGGGCGAACCCTCCGCAGCGCCAGCCCAACTCAGGGTGGAATCAGCAGTCGGAAACGGGCTGGAACCAACAGCCCGATACTGGCTGGGGTCAGCCGGAAGAGCGTGTCAGCAATGGTTGGGGCGAAGGGCCTCCTGTGGCTCCCACCGCGTCCCCGTACCCCAGGCCGAAGCGCCCGCAGAGCGAATCCGCTTCGGCCCAGGCCCCACATGGCCAGTATCAACAGCATCCACAGCACCAGCAGTACCCACACCACCAACAGGCACCGTCACAGAACTCCAATGCCCACTATGCGCAAGGGCCTGATGCCGCCGCACCGGCTGGGAAGTCCCGCAGTCGGAGAGGGCTTATCGCGATGGGCGTGGTTCTCATCGTCGTTGTCGCTCTCGGAATCGGATGGGGCGCAGCGACTCTGTTCGGCAAGGGCTCTGACGGTGATACGGTCGCCGCACCTGCCTCATCGGAGGCGAAGAGCCCGGGAAGCGAGGCCTCATCAAGCCAAGGTCCCTCAGAGAGTCCCGATCCCTCGGAATCACCAGCCCTGTCGGATGACCCGGCGAAGGCACTTGAGCAGCTGATCGAAAAAGACAGACCCAGCGTCAAGGCTGACCTCAACGGGAAATGGGTGCCGCAGCTGAGTTCGAAGAAGCTGGGTCTTGAGGCCGAGGGGAAGAACTGGAAGGAAAAGGACATCCTCGCCGAACACCAAGGGCTGCGGGAGGAGTTCCCTCGCGTGCAGTTGGTGTGGTCTGGTGATTTCGCCAGCTTCAAAGAAGACGACTTCTGGGTCACGGTCGTGGGAATCGGATACGACGATCCGGAGGAGGCGCTGTCCTGGTGCTCATCGCACGGTCTTGGCGCCGACTACTGCTATGCCAAGCAGCTCAACACCTCAGGTGGGATTGATGGCACAACCCGGCTCCAAGACTGACCGTGACCCAGCCTGACTGTGACCCAGCCTGACTGTGACCCAGCCTGACTGTGAGTCAGCCTGACTGTGACCCAGCCTGACCGTGACCCTGTCCGGTCGAAGCTGGTCCCGGCAGTCAGACCCCGACCAGCAGCCGGGCCCGTGTGCGCAGTCAGACGCGTCGGTGGTTGCGCACCAGGTACACGACGATACCGATGGCCAGCCACATCGCACCGATGATCAGGGCGAGGGGATTCGCGCTGACGAGGACGATGGCGAGCAGGACGGCGCCGATGATCGGAATCGCCCCATGTGTGAACCAGCTCGAAGTCTCGGAACCCTGGCGTTTGACGAGGAAGTAGCCGACCACCGAGGCCTGTACGAAGATGAACGCGCTCAGAGCGCCGACGTTGACGATGGACGTGAGTTGGTCGAGACCGTCCGCGCGGGTCGTGGCCCAGCCGGCGACGATGACATTGCCGACGGCCGCGACGAGGATTCCCTTCCACGGAACACCGGTCCGCGGCGACACCTGACCAAGGAACTTCGGCACCTGGCCGTTGCGGCCCATGTCCATGAGGATTCGTGATCCGGCGGCCTGTCCGATCATGGCTGAGAACGCTGCACCGACGGCCTTGGCCAGGGCCAGCAGCCAGTGCACCCAGGCCCCGAGGGTGGCATCGACGGCATCGTAGTACGCTGCGCCCTCCAGCTCAGGGTTGGCCTGCAGCTCGGCAGGAGACACCGGCGAGAGCAGACTGCCCACCCAGGTCTGCGCCACGAAGAAGACGCCGGCCAGAACCAGGCACACCAAGGTGGCGCGTCCGACGATCTTCGGCCCGCCCTTGGCCTCCTCGGCGAATGTCGCCAGAGAATCGAAGCCGAGATAGGACAGAACAGCCACCGACACCGCGGCCAGGACCGCGGTGATCGAGAACGCGCCCACTCCCGTGAGCGGGGACAGCCAATCTCGGCTGGGCCCGTTGGCCGCCAGATAGATGACGCCGAGAACGAGGACCAACCCGAGCACGAGCACTTCGATGACCACCACGAGCGTGATCACCCGCGAGGCGATCTTCACGCCGGCAAGGTTGAGGCCGGTGGTGAGAATGACGGCGATGCCGGTGAACAGCCACACGGAAATGCTCGGAAAGATCGAATTCAGAGCGATGCCTGTGAACAGATACGCCACGGACGGAATGAACAGGTAGTCGAGGAGGATCATCCATCCGGCGGTGAATCCCGCACGCGGACCGATCCCCGCCGAGGCGTAGGCGAAGACCGTTCCTGCCCGCGGAATCTCCCGCGACATCCGCATATAGCTGACCGCAGTGAACGACATGACGATCGTGGCCACGATATAGACGAGTGCAACGGCACCGCCCGAGTTCGCGTCGAGCGTGCCGAAGACGCCGACCGCAGCCGCCGGCCCGATGAACACGAGGCCGATGAAGACGAGTTCGGTCAGTCCGATGCTGCGGCGAAGTTCGCCCGTTTTCCCTGCTGGCCCAGTGGGTCCGGCAGCGCTGGTGGACCCTGAAGCGCTGGTGGATCCTCCGGCCCCTTCGGCAGACGTACTCATGCTTTGCCTGCCAGTTCCGTGGCCACAGCCAGGTCCTCCCACGACATGCCGGAGCCCTTGAAGATGACCGTCTGACCCGCCTTCGCGCTGACTTCGCCGTTGCTGAAGCGCTTCATCGTCACGAGCGAATCCGCATCCAGCGCCCCATCGGAGATCGCGAGGACGACGTCCCCGCCCTCCCGCAGCACTGTGCTGAGGTCTTCGACCACGACCATCGCCGAGGTGAAGAGCTCAGCTGGCAGCTCACGCGAATGGGGATCGTGGGATCCGCACGCCATGACCACAGCACCGGGTCTGACCAGGTCTGATGAGAACAGGGGTTCGCTCGCGGTGGTGGCGGTGACGATGATGTCGGCGGCGCGCAGTGCTGAGTCCACCTCGGCGGTCTGCGCTTCGAGCACCCTGCCGCGGTCATGGACATCGGAGGTGACCTGATCGGGGGAGCGGACGACGAAGGCGACATCGGCGAGCTCGACATCGAGGACATCGGCGATCGTGTCGACATGCCCCACACCCTGCGGGCCGGCGCCGAAGACCACGACTTTGACCGGCTGAGTGAACCTGGTCAGGGCAGGTTCGATCGCAGCGACGGAGACCGCCGGGGTGCGCAGGGTCGTCAGTGCTGCACCATCGATGACGGTTCGCAGCTCGAGGGTCGCGCTGTCGTACATGAGGTACTGGGCCATGATTCGGGGGAGGCCGCGTTCGGGATTGCCGACGGAGACGCCGGCGAGTTTGACCCCGACCCAGTCGCCGATCTCCGAGGGCATGAAGATCATGTTCCCGGCGGAGATGTCGGTGATCGTGCGCGGGATGTCATCGGCGGGGTCGAAATCGCTCGCCAATGCAGCACGCAGGGCGGCGACCGCCTCGGCAGGGGAGAGTGCGGCGAAGACGGCTTCGGCATCGAGGTTCTTCACTTCGTCCATCGGTGTGCACATCCTTCGTGATCGGGCCTGGGGCTGGCTTCTTGCAATCGACCTTATGCCACCCCTGGTCGGCGTGTGAATGCTCTTCAGGATGCGAAAGTCCGGGTGAGCGCGTCACCAGCTCATCACATGAGCACGCGTGTCCAGCATCGAGGCGCGTCTACGATGGAGAGCGACAGTGGTCAACGGTCGAAGACTGGTGGTCAGACGGTTGAGGGCGAAGGGCGAATGTGACGATGGCTCAGCAGAATTTCGGAATGCCGCAGCAACCGGTGCCGCAGCAGCCGATGTCCCCGCACGCCGCTCCGCAGTACCCCATGCCGCGGCTGCCCTCGGTGGTTCCGGGGATTCTGCTCATTGTGGCGGGAGCCCTCGGTGTGCTGCTGGCGATCGGAATCATCATGATTCCCGGCGTGCTGTTCCTGTTCGGTGGTGGCGGCAACGTCGATGCCTTCAGTGACTTCGCCTCCGGTTTCGTCATCACCGCAGTCATCGTGGGCGTGGTGTCACTGGCGGCTCTCGTCACGGGAATCGTCCTCGCGGTCCGCACCGCGAAGAAGCGTCGTCGCATCAGGCACGCGGCCATGGGCTGGCCGATGTACCGGTGAGGTTCACACCCCGCGGTGAGCCACCGAGGCTGCGACCTCGTGGAGGATCTCGAGTGCGGCGGCGATGATCGGCTGGCCCGCGGACCCGCTGCGTACCCCTGTGAGGATCTTCCGGGAAGGTACCGGATCTCCGCGCAAGGGTACGCGGGCCACATCGTAGCCCTCGGGCAGTCTGGCCAGGCGGGGGATGAGCGCCACCCCCAATCCGGCAGAGACCAGGGCCGCCCCGGTCTCCCACTCCCGCGACTGATGGGCGTTCTCGGGGAAGAAGCCGGCTGCCGCGCAGGCTGTTCGCACCAGCCGGTAGTAGGGCGAACCCGGGCGGTCGAGGATCCAACTCTCCTCAGCAGCCTCACTCAGTGACACCGCCGAGCGTGTGGCTAAGCGGTGATCGCTGCGGACGAGGAGGTCGAGCCGGTCGCTGACCAGCGCATTCTGCTCGAACCGGATGTCGCTGCGCGGCGGCAGCGGGTCCGTGGCCACGACGACGGCGATATCGGCCTGCTCGGTGACGAGGAGTTCGAAGCACTCCTCGGGTTCGGCCTCGATGATGGTGACCTGAGAATCGGGGAAAAGTTCGCTCACCTTCTCCGCAGTCGGTGGCAGCAGCGCCGCCGCAGCCGTCGAGAAGCCGCACAGGCGCAGTCGCCTCTGCTGCATGGGGCTGCCCGCATCGGCCTCGGCGAGTTCGCCGCGAATCTCCTCCCACCGGGTGAAGAGCTCCTGCGTCCGCTCAAGGAGGAGCTGGCCCACAGGGGTCAGGATGAGGCCTCTTCCGCGCTGTTCGAGGATGGGCAGACCGAGGTCCTTGGACAGGGATCGCAGCTGATGAGACACGGCGGAAGGGGTATAGCCGAGGCGGTGCGCGGCCTCGGTGAGAGTTCCGACCTCGGAGAGCACTCGGAGCACCTGGAGACGCTGATCGATCATGCAATATTGTTGCACGATCCAGTGGAAAAAGATTCGCTTTTCTTCGCAGGTTTTCCGGCGGACACTGGCCTTAGGCAATAGCAATCGCAGCGAGGCGGTGACACCGATGACTTTGGCACCCGAAGTCGATCCCAGAACAGACGATCCAGACAGGCTCATCGACGAGCGTCGACCCGGCTACTGTCTTGAGGCCCCCTTCTATCTCTCCGATGAGTTCTATCGCAGGGACATCGACGCGGTATTCGCCGCGACATGGATCTTCGCAGCGGCAGCTGCCGAGGTGCCCGAGCCCGGCGATTTCGTCACCATCGATATCGGCGACTATTCGGTCATCATCATCCGCGATGACGACGAGGAGATCCGCGCCCACCACAACGTCTGCCGCCACAGAGGCGCTCGCCTCCTGTCCGAGACCAACGGGTCCGTGGGCAACATCGTCTGCAGCTACCACCAGTGGACCTACTCACCCGAGGGTGACCTCATGTCCGCAGGTGTCCAGGCTCCCGGCTTCGACCGGACCTGCTTCTCCCTGCGCTCGGTCAACGTCCGCGTCGTCGCTGGCCTGGTCTTCATCTGCCTGGCGCACAATCCTCCGGAGGACTTCGCCGAGGTGGCCCAGCGGATCTCGCCCTACATCCAACCGCACGCCCTGAACAAGACCAAGGTCGCCGCCCAGGTCGATCTCATCGAGCACGCCAACTGGAAGCTCGTCATGGAGAACAACCGCGAGTGCTATCACTGCGAGGCCGGGCACCCGGAGCTGACCTGCACCTTCTTCCCAACCTATGGCTACGCCCCGGATGAGATCCCCAAACGGCTCAAGCCCGCCTACCAGCGCTACCTCGACGCCGAGGAGAGACTGCGGGTCAACAGCGAACGCAACAACCTCCCCACCCAGCTCATCGCAGAGCTCAGCGGCCGAGCCACCGGCTTCCGAATCGAACGGGCGGCTCTCGACGGCAAGGGGGAGTCGTACACGATGGACGGCGGGGCCGCCTCGGCGAAACTCCTCGGTGAACTCGATACCCCTGAGCTGGGGCGACTATCCATGCACACTCAGCCCAACGCTTGGTTCCACTTCATGGGCGACCACGCGGTCACCTTCTCCCTCATTCCCCTGGGGCCCGACACCACGCGGGTGCGCTCGACCTGGCTGGTCCATGAGGATGCGGTCGAAGGCGTCGACTATGACGTTGAGAACCTCACGACCGTGTGGGTGAAGACGAACGAGCAGGATGCGGCGCTGTGCGCGAAGGCCCACCGCGGGATTTCGTCACCTGCCTACGTTCCGGGACCCTATGCGCCCACGGAGAGCGACCTCGAAGAATTCTGCACGTGGTACATCGAACGGCTGCAGGCCCACAGGGCGCAGACCGACGTGCAGCAGGCTGGCCAGGGAGGGCAGAGCTGATGACGATCTACCAGGAGACACTGAACGCCGACTTTGACTCGGCAGCCCCCGGCTACGATGCGACGTCCCCCGGCTATGCTGCGGCAGCACCCGAAGCCGATGCGGAACTGACCGGGATGGTCGAATGCGTGTCCATCACCGATGTCACGCACAACGTCAGAAGCTTCGAGCTCTTCGCGCCCTGGATGGCTCGGATCGACTTCGAACCCGGACAGTACGTGACAGTGCGCATCCCCGAACTCGAATGTGAGCGCTGCTATTCGATCGCCTCGGCGCCATTCGGGACGAACACATTCACCCTCACCGTCAAACGCGTCGACGGCGGCGCGGTCTCGACCTACCTGCACGACGTGCTCCGGGTCGGCGACCGTGTCCACGTCGACGGTCCGTACGGTCTGTTCAGCACCAGTTTCCACCCGGCCGCGAAGCACCTGTTCGTCTCCGGCGGCTCGGGCCTCTCCCCGATCATGTCGATGGCGAGGTCCCTGTTGGCGCGGTCTGCCGGTGCTCCGACCGACATCGTGCTCATCCACAACGCGGCCACCCCGGCCGACATCATCTTCCGGCCCGAACTCGAGCAGCTGGCCGAGGTCCCCGGCGTGAGCGTGGTGACGATGTGCTCGAGAGACTCCGCCGCTGAGGTGTGGGCCGGTCGCCGTGGTCGCATCACCCGCGAGGCCCTCGCCGAGGTGGTTCCCGACTTGGCAGATCGTGAGACCTTTGTCTGCGGTCCTGCCGATTACATGGCCGCAGTCCGAGTGATGCTCAACGAGCTCGGAGTGCTGGGGAGCCGGGTGCATGAGGAGTCCTTCGTCTTCGCGACCTCTCCAGCCGAACGCCTGGCCAAGCGGGCCCAGTTCGCCGAAGTCGAGGCGTCGACCGGAACAGCCCCGGGGCGGGTAGCGGAGGCTGTTGGTCCACCGTCCGTGTGCGGCTCGTCTCCGCTGAGGAGATTCGGCATCGACTTCACGAGCAGCGGCAAGCACGTCGAATGCGATCCTGAGACCACCGTTCTCGATGCAGCAGTCGAGGCCGGTATGGTCTTCCCGTCTTCATGCGAAGAGGGGATGTGTGGAACCTGCAAGTCAGTCCTGGTCAGCGGCGAGGTCAGGATGAACCACGCAGGAGGCATCCGCCCCAAGGAGATCGCGGCCGGAAAGTTTCTGCCCTGCTGTTCGACGCCTTTGAGTGACCTCGTTGTGGAGCGGTGACTGAACTCAGCCGACGGCGATGCCAACGACGATCATCTGCACTCGGGGAATGAGCTCGTCGAGGTCGTGACCCTCAATGCGAATCCACTGCTCCAACTGAGCGGCCGAGAGTACGGACATGACCGCCTCGGCGTGCAGTCGTGCATCCTCGGCGTGGTCTTCTCTGCGCACCTCGGCGACGAGGATTTCGACGTGTCGACGCCAGAAAGGGTAGCCCACTCTGTCGAAGCGTCCCCGGGGGCTTGATGCCTCGGTGAGGAGGACGAGGTCGAGGTTGCCCGAGATATGTCTCATATAAGCCTCGGTGAAGGCTGCCAGGCGCTCGTCGCCCGGTGCGCCCGGCCCCAGCGGAGGTGGCCCCTGCAGCATCCGCGAGTGCATGTCTCGGACGCGATCGTCGAGCAGCGCCGAGGCGATTCCCGCTTTGTCGGTGAAATTCCGGTACAGCGTGCCCTTGCCGACCTGAGCCCGCTTCGCCAGCTCGTCCATGGTCAGTCCACCGACGCCCTCATCAGCCAGGAGCTGCGTGGCAGAGTCGAGGATTCGACGTCGATTCCGCTGTGCGTCGGCGCGCAGCGGCTGCTCTGGAGTCGCCATGGGAAGAAGGGCTCTTCCAAAAGCGGACTGCGTTCCGGTATGCTCGCTCATATACGGACTATAGTCCGGATATGTATGCGGACGAAAGCTCCGCGAGTAGACCCAGACATCGACTTCAAGGGGGCGAAGATGACATTCATCAAGGTTGAGCAGCATGGTGGTCCAGAGGCTTACGCGCAGGTGGACAACGAGGAACTGGTACCCGCCGAGGGCCAGATCCTCGTCGAACTGAGTGTCTCGGGGGTCAACTTCCTCGATGTCGTCCAGCGCCGTGCGGCTCTGCCCACGCCCTTTCGAGCCGGAGTCGAAGGGGTCGGTCGGGTCGTGTCCACCGGCGACGGTGTCACGGGTTTCGAGGTCGGAACGCGCGTGGGCTGGATGGCTGGTGGGCAGGGAAGCTTCTCGCAGTTCGCCCTCGTCCAGGCGGCCAAAGCGGTTCCGATCCCCGATGACATCGACGATGAGACCGGAGTGGCTGCTCTCATGCAGGGCATCACCGCACATTACCTGACCACGGACACGCATCCAGTGACCTCGGGCGACGTCGTTGTGGTCCACGCGGCGGCCGGGGGTCTCGGCCAGCTGCTCACTCAGGTCGCCGTGCTCAAGGGCGCGACGGTGATCGGCACGACCTCTTCAGAGGAGAAGGCCGAGATCGCCCGAGCGAACGGAGCGAGCCATGTCTTCGGCTACGAGGACTTCGCCGATAAGACCCTGGAGGTCACCGACGGTATCGGCGCCACCGTCATCTATGACGGCGTCGGCAAGACCACCTTCGACGATGATCTCAAGGCCGTGCGCACCCGGGGCACGATCGTCGTCGTCGGCAACGCCAGCGGCCCGGTCGAACCGGTCGACGTCAACACGCTCAACACCTCGGGCTCGCTCTTCCTCACCCGCCCCACCGTCGCCGACCACGTCCGCACCGCAGATGAGATCCGCGGCCGTACAGATGAGATCTTCGCGTGGATCCGCAGCGGAGACCTCAAGGTGAGCATCGGCGCCCGCTATTCCATCGCCGAAGTGGCCGAGGCCTTCACAGCACTCGAATCCCGGGCGACGACCGGAAAGATCATCCTCGAGCACTGAGTTCTCAGCCCGCGGTTGCGAGATCTACTGCGTGAGCTTGGTCTCCCGCAGCCCGTAGGTTCCCAGCACATAGGGTTTGAAGTCGACGACGTCGCTGCTGATTCCGTACAGCGCTTTCTGGTAGGCGACCGGGATGATCGGGGCGTCGTCGGCGACCTTCTGCTGGATCTTCGCGTAGAGCTCGTTCTGCTTGTCCGGATCGGGTTCGGCCAGAGCCTGCGTCGACCACTTCTCGACGTCGGGATCGCCGTAACCGGAGCGGATGCCGGAGTCGTCGGTGACTGCGAGGAAGTTGATCATCTGCGAGGTGTCGGAGACGTCGGAGGTGGCATAACCGACCTGGACTTCGAAGTCGCCGTTGGTGCGGTTGGTCACCAGGGTCGCATCGTCGAGTTTCTGCACATGGACCGTGATCCCGAGGTCCTGCCAGGACTGCTGGGCGATCTGTGCCAGCAGTTCGCGGTCGGCCACGCCGGAAGGGATCTGGATGGTGATCTCCAGCCCTTCCGCGTGGTCGGATTCGGCCATGAGCTTCTTGGCCTCGTCCATGGTGTACTCGCCGCCGGTGATGCCCTCGGCGTGGCCCGTCAGACCAGGGGAGATGAAGGAGCTTGCCGGATCCGCGTAGCCGGCATAGACGACATCGACGACGGACTTCCGGTCGACCGCATAGGACATCGCCCGGCGCACCTTCGGGTCGTCGAGACCCTTGACGGTGTTGTTGAGATTGAAGTAGAGGATCTTCGTCGATTCGAAGGCGGTGGCCGAGACATCCTGTGACCGGTCCATGGTGCTCATGCTCAAGGGGGCAGGCTCCTCATCGATGTGGGCCTGACCGCCCTGGAGCTGGAGTCTTCGGGTGTTGTCCTCGGAGACCACATTGAACGTCACCGAGTGCAGATTCGGCACACCCTCTTCCCAGTAGTCGTCGTTGCGCACGAGCTTGAGGCTCTGCCCCTTCGACCAGGAATCGACCTTGAAGGGTCCCGTGCCGTCGGCATGAGTCGCCATGTATTCGGCATCGTGACCGCCGAAGTCCTTCGGGTAGATCGCAGCGGCGAACAGCGCCATATAGCTGGGCAGCGGTCCCCATGGTTTGGACAGCTCGATCTTGACCGTGGAGTCGTCGACCTTCTTGACGTCGTCGATGAGGGCGAATTCCCCGGCCCAGAGATTGGCGTCGTCGCTTGCGTCCCGCGCGTAGTTGAGTGAGAAGACGACGTCATCGGCCGTGAGCTCCTTGCCGCTGTGGAACGTCACGTTCTCACGCAGATCGAACGTCCACGAGAGCTTGTCCTTCGACTCCTTCCAGTCCGTCGCGAGACCCGGAACGACTCCGGTCCCATCGGGTTTGTTCAGCGTCAGCGTCTCGTACACCTGCTGCAGAGTCCAGATATCGGCATTCTGCGTCGTGGTCGGCGGCAGCAGGGTGGTGGCGTCCTTGCCGCGAGCGAAGATGAGGTCGCCCCCGTTGGCAGGCGCCTCCTCATTGCCCGATCCGCAGCCGGTGAGGATCAGCAGCGACGTGGCGACGACGGCGAGGAATCTGGACGTGCGCCTGCCGAACATCACCGGCCTCCTTCGCTCGCCGAGGTGGTTCGCCGTTTCGGACTCCGATCGAGGAAGGCACTGTCGAACCGGGGGATGGCGTGGAGCAGGGTCTTCGTGTAGTCCTCACGAGGGTTGTGGAAGATCTCGGCTGTCGAACTGCTCTCGACGAGGACTCCGTTGTGGATGACGCAGACACGTTCGCACAGGCTCTTCACCACCGCCAGGTCATGGGAGATGAAGAGGATCGACAGTCCCAGCTCTTCACGCAGCCGAGCGAAGAGAGCGATGATCTCTGCCTGCACGCTGACATCAAGGGCGGACACCGCCTCGTCGGCCACGATCACCTCGGGCTGGACCGCGAGTGCTCGGGCGATGGCCACGCGTTGGCGCTGACCGCCGGACATGGCGGTGGGAGTCCGGTCGAGGAATTCGACCGGCAGGCGCACCATGTCCATGAGTTCGGCGCACCTGCGCTTCAGGGCTGCTCCCGAGGCGAGCTTATGGTGCCTGATCACCTCGGACAGGGTGCTGCGCACCGTGTACCGGGGATCAAGGGAGGCGAAGGGATCCTGGAACACCATCTGGACGACCCGCCACTGCTTCGCGCTGCGTTTCGACTCGAGCTCCTGGCCGTTGAAGGAGACTGTGCCCGAATAATCGCGCTGCAGACCGCAGATGACGCGGGAGACCGTGGACTTTCCGGAGCCTGACTCTCCGACCAGGCCGACGATCTCACCCGGGGCGACGTCGATGCTCACGTCATCGACGGCGGTGAATGCTCGCTCGCCCCGGCCGAAGGTCACGGTGATGTTCTCGGCTCTGAGCCCGGCGCCCGAAGGTGAGGCCGGCCCGGAACCCGAAGGTGAGACCGGCCGGGAACCTGTGCCTGGGCGGGAGTCGTCGTCGCCCTGTGCCAGCAGTCGTGTGGTCATGTCGCCCTCTCCAGCTGTACTCCATCGTCGATACGAGGAGTCGCTGACAGGAGTCTGCGTGTGTAGTCCTCCTGCGGCTCGTCGAAGATTCTCTGCAGATTCCCGTGCTCGATGATCTTTCCGCTCTTCATCACGCTGATGCTCGTGCACAGCTGCGCGACGACGGCGAGATCATGGGTGACGTAGAGCAGACCCAGACCCTTCTCCTGCTGCATCGTGCGAAACAGATCGAGCACCTGAGCCTGGATCGTGACATCTAATGCGGTCGTGGGTTCGTCGCAGAGGAGTATCTCCGGCTCCTGCGCGAGAGCGGCCGCGATCATCACGCGCTGTCGCATGCCCCCGGAGAGTTGGAACGGGTAGTCCGAGACACGACTTTCCGGGTTCGCAATCCCGACTCGGTCCATGAGCTCGATCGCGAGGTCATGAGACGCACGCTTCGACAGGCCCTTGCGCTCGGCGATGGCATCGGTGATCTGGCGTCCGACCTTCATCACGGGATTGAGCGCGATCGCCGGCTCCTGGAACACCATCGAGATTCCGGTGCCGCGCACCTTCTGGTCGTAGCGTCGGCCGCTGCCCGAGGTCAGGATGTTCCTCCCCCGGAATCTGACTTCCCCGTCGACGACAGTGGCCGCCGGCGGCAGCATTCCGAGAATCGTACGCAGGGTCATCGACTTCCCTGACCCCGATTCGCCGACGAGGCCCATCGGCTCTCCGGGCTCAAGGGTGATCGAGACATCGTCGAGGATCCGGTGTTTGCCGACCTCCCCGTCGATGTCGACGGTGAGCGAGTCGACCTCGAGCAGTGGCTGGGCCTGCCCGGGCTGGGACTGACTGGGCTGGGGCGTCGCGGATTCGGGACTCATATGGTTCACCTCTTCGGCTTCAGGATGTTGGTCAGGCCGTCACCGATGAGCGCCAACGCCAGGGATACGAGGACGACGGCGAAGCCGGGCCAGAGGATGAGTCCGTAGTTGCCGGTGCCCATGTACTGTTGGCCGTCATTCATCATCTGGCCCCAGTCTGCTGTCGGCGGGACGATGCCCATGCCGAAGAAGCTGAGGGTGACGACGACGCCGATGTTGAGGACGATGTCAGACATGGCGTAGATGATTCCCTGGCTGACGGTGTTCGGGACGACATGTCGGGCGAGAATGCGCGGAGTCGAGAGTCCGCTGGCGCGACAGGCGGAGATGAACTCCTCCTCACGCAGCACAAGGACCTCACCGCGGACGATGCGGGCGTAGGCGACCCAGGACACGAGGCTGATGGCGACGAAGATGCTGGCCATGCCGTTGCCCATGACGAACACGAGCACGATGACGAGGACGTAGAAGGGGAAGGCCGAGACGATATCGGCCAGGCGCATGATGACGACGTCGACCCACCTGCCGAAATATCCCGCCAAGGCTCCCAGTGCGGTGCCCAGGATGAACGGCACGATGACGGCGATGACGGCGACCATGAGATCGACTCGTCCGCCGTTGAGGAAGCGGGAGAGAATGTCGCGACCCAGCTGATCCGTGCCCATAGGGTGGGCGAGAGAGGACGGGCCGAAGGCGTTGAGGAGGTCCTGCCGATTCGGATCGGCAGTGACGAACAGCGGCCCGATCGCCAGGATCGCGACGATGATGCCCATGATGGCCAGGCCGATCCACAGCTGCAGATTGTGCCGCCGCAGGAACGCCGGCAGCGGCAACGTGAAGCGGGCCTGGGGCGAGGTCTGGGACGCAAGAGGTTCGACGGACATGCTCAGCCTCCCAGCCGTACGCGCGGATCGACGACGCTGTAGATGATGTCGGTGAGCAGATAGACGAGGACGACGAGCACGCCGAAGACGACGGTCAGTGCCTGGACGACGTTGTAGTCACGGGCCAGCACCGACTGCATGAGCAGCGAACCGGCGCCCGGAATCGCGAACACGTTCTCAACGATGAGAGCACCGCCGACGAGATGCCCGACCTGGATGCCGAGAATCGAGATCCCCGTGATTCCGGCATTGCGGAACGCATAGTTCGTCACCGTCTTCGACCGGCTCAGGCCCTTGGACATCGCGAAGTTCGTGTACTCGGCCGACAACGAGTCGTTGAGCGCCGCGGTCAGGCTGCGGATGAGGACGGGACAGATTGTGAGTGCGACCGCGATCCCAGGCAGCACCAGAGAATAGAGATGCTCGCCGAGGTTGCGCCCATATCCGCCGACAGGGAACAGTCCCGTATTCACTCCGAGAACCAAGATCAACAGGGTGCCGACGAAGAATGCGGGCATCCCCTGGACCGTGGCGGTGAAGATTCGGGACACGATCGCCGAGGTTGGGCTCTTGGTCGCTGCCACCCACAGCGAGATCGGGATGGAGATGGCGACGGCGAAGATGACCGAGACCAGCATGAGCATCAGAGTCGCAGGCATGCGCAGCTTGAGCAGCTCGAGCACGGAGGTCTGGAAGATGAATGACGGGCCGAAATCGCCGATGACCAGTCCGCCGAGGAACTGGACGTACTGAATGAGGAACGGCTGATCGAGTCCCCATGCGTGCCGCAGCTGGGCAACCGCCTCCGGGGTGGCTTTGTCACCGAGGTAGGCAGCGGCAGGATCGCCGGGAGCGAGCTGCATGAGTACGAACGAGAGTGTGGCAACGCCGAGGACGATGGGAACCATGAGAAATATGCGCCTGGCGATGTATTTGCCCACGTTCGCTCTCTCCATCGATGCGTAAAGGTATGTTCAATCTACCTTTATATGACGCAGCTCACAATACTCCGCCGAAAGAACTTTACTGGCAGATGGGCTTGCCGAGAGGTTCATACGCGCAGTGTCGCTGTTATTCCGACAGCAGAGGGTCGGGCTCTTTCAGCGCAGAACGAAGCCCGGAACCAGCTCATCGCGGGGATCGACGACGAACGTGCAGGTGGAGACCTTGTGCGCGCTCGCCTCGATGATCGGGATGATGCCGTCCTTCACCTCGTCGAGGACACTTGCTCGGAATCGAGTGCCGATGATCGACTCGTGAAGCAGCGTCTGGCCGGCTGCCAGTTCGCCGCTGGCGTGGAGAATGCCGATTCGCGCCGCCGTCCCGGACCCGCAAGGAGAGCGGTCGACCTGGCCGTCGGCGAAGACGGTCACGTTCCGCTGGTGGAGCTCACCACCTGACCCTAGGCCGAGGCGATTGACGATGATGGTGCCGTAGACCCCGTTCAGTCTGCTGTCGCTGCGATGCTGTGACAGCGGATGGTCGGCCAACGCCGTCTTCACCCGACGTCCGAGGCTGATGAGTTCGTTGAGATTCTCCGGCACGACGGTGAGGCCGATTCGGTCCGCGTCCAGGCAGGCATAGAGCGCGCCTCCCCATGCGAGATCGACGCTGATCGATTGTCGACCGGAGCTGGGCTCTCCTCCGTCCATCGTGGTCTTCGGCGGCTCGTCATCGCAGCTGATATCGATTTCGATGTCGGATGCGATGACTCGACTGGCGACGTTGATGAAGTCGACCGAGGTGACTTCGCCGTCGGGGCCGGTGTGGACGGTGGCGGTGACACGGCCCGACGGGACGTCGATGACGACATCGGTGGCCCCCGATTCAGCAGCGCTCACCAATCCGGATTCGACTGCCCATGTTCCCAAAGCGATCGTCCCGTGGCCGCAGGCAGTGGAGAATCCGTCCTTGTGCCAGAACAGGACTCCGAAGTCGGCACCGTCGTCATCGGGGGCAGTGACGAATCCGCCGTACATATCGGCATGCCCACGCGGCTCGAAGACCAGCAGTCGGCGCAGTCCGTCGATCGCCTCGCTGCCGATCGCGTTCATTCGCTTCTCTGCCACAGTGGAACCCGGGATCTCCACAGGGGGATCGGCGACGATCCGGAAAGGCTCCCCTCCGGTGTGATAGTCGATCGTGGTGATCGTGGCCTGTCCGCTCATCTGCCTAGAGGCCCATTCCCACGCGCAGGCCCTCGAGTACGGCGGCGTGGACATTACGGGAGGCGACGGCATCACCGATCCGATAGAGCGCGAAGGGGGCGCTCGCCTCGGCGGTGCCTGCGGAGGCAGCTCCTGCTGTGGAGGGTGGGATCGCTCCGCTTTCGCGATCCGGCTGGGTGCGACCGTGGATCCAGGAATCGATGTCGATCTCACCGTGATTGCTCGAATGCGGTTTGAGATCGAAGTAGACATCATCGTTGGGTGTGGTTCCGAAATCGACGACCACGGCGTCGGTCTCGAGCTCGGTCTCGATGCCCGAGTAGTCATTGCGCAGTCGTGCGGTGATCAGCTTGCCGTTGATCGTCGGCTTCGCCGCGAGTCGCTCGCCGAGGTGGACCGTGACTCCGAATTCGGAGAACACCTGCAGATAAGCGGGGGAATTCATCGATCCGACGTCCACGCCGATGGTGCGTTCGGGGCTGACGTAGGTCACTTCCTGACCGTTGCGGGCCAGGTGTTCGACGGCGTCGAGGGCCGGATAGAAGCCATGGTCGTCGAAGACGAGGACACGGGACTTATTGCGCAGGTTGTCATCCATGACGTCCCAGACATCGAATGATGGTCCCTCCTCGCGGAAGGGGTAGCCGGCATCGGGGACGCCTCCGGTGGCGACGATGACGACATCGGGTGAGAGCGCGAGGATCTCGTCCGCCTCGGCGAAGGTATCCACGCGGATGTCGACGCCGTGCTTGCGGCACTGCTGCTCACGCCAGTCGATGATGCCGATGAGGTCACGGCGGCGCTGGGAGCGAGCGGCGATCTTCACCTGACCGCCCACCGCAGAGTCGGCTTCCAGCAGGGTGACCCGATGCCCGCGCACTGCAGCCACGCGTGCGGCTTCGAGGCCGGCGGGACCGGCGCCGACGATGACGACGTGCTTGGGGCCGGACTCGACGTCGCGGGTGATCTCCTGTGGCAGATCGGCTTCGCGCCCGCTGGCGGGATTGTGGATGCACGTCGCAGCACCTGAGGTGTAGATGCTGTCGAGGCACATGTTCGCCCCCACGCACGGGCGGATGTCATCCTCCCGCTTCTCCTCGATCTTCTTCACCAGATAGGGGTCGGCAAGCTGGGCCCGGGTCATGCCCACGAGGTCGACGCAGTCGTCCTCGATCGCAAACCGGGCCGTGGGTGCATCCGCGATCCGAGCGGCGTGGAGAACGGGGATGTCGATCGCTTCGCGGATGCGACGGCAGGTCTCGAGCCAGGGTGCCGAGGGGGTGCCCATGCCCGGGATCGCTTCCGCGAGTTCTTTGTCGGAGCTGATGCTTCCGACGTTGAGGTTGAGGAAGTCGACGCCATGGGCGGCATACTCCTTGAGCACCGCAATGGAGGCTTCTTCGGTGATGCCGTCCTCGATCTGTTCGAGGACTGACATGCGCACGCCGAGGGCGAGTCCCTCCGAAGCGCCGCGCATCGCGTCGATGATCTGGAGCGAGAAGCGCATCCGGGCCGCGAGGTCACCGTTGTACTCATCCTCGCGCTCATTGAAGCGGGAGGCGAAGAAGTAGTCGACGAGGTGGCCGGTGTGGAGGAATTCCAACCCGTCGAATCCTGCCGCCTTGACCCGCGCCGTCGCGGCGGCGAAGTCCTCGACCACCCGCTCGATGTCGAAGTCCTCCATGGCCTTGGTGAAAGACCGGTGGGTGGGTTCGCGGTGGCGGCTCGAGGAGATCAGCGGCAGCCAGTCGGCGGTGAAGTTCGAGTTGCGCGGGCCGAGGTGGGTCAGCTGGATCATCACTGCGGCCCCCTCGGCGTGGCAGTCATCGGCGATGGCGGACAACCAGGGAATCACCTCGTCGGTGGAGAGGTCGACATTGCCGAAGGCGGCGGGGGAGTCCTTGGACACGATGGCCGAGCCGGCCGTCATCGTCAGTCCCACCCCGCCGCGGGCCTTTTCTCGGTGGTAGAGACGGTAGCGGTCCTTGGGCATGCCGAGCTCGGTATAGGCCGGCTCATGCGCGGTGGAGACGATGCGGTTCTTGAGCTGCACCGGGCCCAAGGTGAAGGGCTGGAGCAGAGGATCGTGGGACATGGTTCCTCCTTCTTCGCAGGAACGACAGTGGTCACTTCGCAGGAACCACACCGAGGTGTCGACGAGCTCATCCCGACGTGATCGACATGAGAGTAGTCGATAACCGATTACTTCACTCAATCGTGGGCCGTCGTGGTTATGCTGTCAATAGTCATCGAAGGAGAATCTTGGTCACCAGCGAATCCGGAGCACCTGAAGCGAAGCGCCCGGCGGCGGGCAGTCACGCATCGGGCACTCACACATCGATCCCGGCTCGTCCCGAGACGGTCCCGACGCTGAGGGAGCACGCACTCGTCGTCATCCGCCATGCGATCACGACCGGGGATCTCGCCGAGGACACGATCTATTCGGCCGCGGGATTGGCCAAGCAGCTGGGTATGTCCCTGAGCCCCGTCCGAGAGGCCATGATGTCTCTCGTTGCCGAAGGGACAGTGGAGGCCGTGCCGAACCGCGGCTTCCGCCTAGTGCCGGTCACGCGAGAGGACTTGGAGGAGATCATCGGCATCAGGGCCCTGCTCGCGGGGCCCGCGGTCGAAGCCCTGTGTGCCCGGGCCGGCGAGGATCCGGCAGCGAGTGCGTCCGCGCTCGGCGATCTTCGCCGGCACGCCGAGGCGGCGCTGGCAGCGGCGCTTGAGGAAGACACGATCGGCTTCATGACTGCCGATCGTCTCTTTCACGAGCATCTGCTCGAACACGGTCTGGGTCGCCGGGCGGCCGACATCAGTCTGCGGCTGCGCGACCAGTCGCGTGTCTTCGCGGCTCATCCGATCGCCGCCATCGTCGATGCCGAATCGGCACAGCAGATCGTCGACCTCGTCGGGCTCATCGAGGCCGGCCGCTGCGCCGAGGCTCGGGCCCTGGTCATTGACAACCTCTTCTACTTCAGGCGGGCCGAGGACCTCTAGTCCGAGCGAGACAGCGGTCGAATGGAGACAGATGATTAGCCGCGGACGAACACCGGCCAAGCGATACAGACGGCGAAGCGGCCGACCCCGGTCAGGGGACGACCGCCTCGGCGATGGTCTGAGCTGTTGGTCAGGCTGGTCGGTCAGGGCAGTCGGTCGGGCCTGCAGATGACCGGGAACACACCTTCGCGATCCGGGATCATACCTTCACCACCGGGATCATACCTTCACCACCGGGATCGGCATGGTGTCCGGATCGAGATCCGGGTTGTCATCCTGGCCGGCCGCGAGTTCAACGGCCTCCTCGTGAGTTTCCACAGTCGGGAATGATCCGAGCAGCGGCCTGTGCGCCGATTCCTTCATCAGGAGCACCGCTGCGAAGGCGATGACCGAGAAGAACATGATGTAGAACGCCGGCATGTACGAGTTCCCGGTGAGATCGATGAGAGCCTGGCTGAACAGCGGCGTCGTGCCGCCGAACAGGGAGACTCCGATGTTGAAGGTCAGACCCATGGCGCCATAGCGCGACGCCGTCGGGAACAGGGCCGGCAGCGTCGATGCGAGGCAGGCGATGTAGAAGCCGGCCGGCACAGCGACCATGAACAGCGCGACGATGACGGCCCACATCTGGCCGATCTGCATGACCGCGAATGCCGGGACCATCAGTACGATCGTCATTCCCGCGGCAATGAGGAAGACCCGCTTACGGCCGATCTTGTCGGACAGGCGCCCGATCAGCGGCAGGCACAGTGACATGACGACGAGCACCGGAATGGTGGCTACTGCCGCTTGGACGTTCGAGACCTTGACCGTCTCCTCAAGGTAGGTCGGCATGAAGCTGGTGAGGGCGTAGCCCACCGTCTGCGATCCGGCGACGATGGCGATGCCGATGAGGATCTCTTTCCAGAAATGACGGACGACGCCGATGAGGCCGTGGCGAGCGTATTTGTCGTCCTTGACCTTCACATCGAGGCCCTCGGCCACGGAGGCTTCGAAGCTGGGCGTCTCGGGGATCTTCAGTCGGAACCAGATGGCGACGGCGCCGAGTGGGATTGCGATGAGGAACGGGATCCTCCAGCCGCCGTCGACCATGGCGGTCTCACCTGCGATGCTCGTTGAGATGACGGTGGTGATGGCGACGGTGCCTGCACCGGCAGCGAAGCCGAGGTAGGAGCCGACGTCGAGCCAGGAAGCCCAGAATCCACGCGACTTGTCCGGGGCGAACTCGGACACGTAGGTGGTCGCGCCGGCGTATTCGCCGCCGGTGGAGAATCCCTGGATCATCTTGAGCAGGTAAAGAGGGATGATCACCCACAGGCCGATCTGGGCCGCGGTGGGCAGGACGCCGATGAGCGCAGTGGCAGTGGCCATGGTGGCCATGGTGAAGAAGAGGACCTTCTGGCGCCCGATCTTGTCACCCAGTGGGCCGAGGACCATGCCGCCGAGTGGACGGACGAGGAAGGAGACCGCGAAGCCGAACAGGGTGACGAGCAGACCCATCTGCCTGTCCATGCCTTCTGTGAAGACCGTGGTCATGGTGACGGCCAGGTATCCGTAGACGCCGAAGTCGAACCATTCCATGAAGTTGCCGACCGTGGTGCCGCCGATTGCGGTGCGAATGGATTTCTTCTCGATCACGATGCAGTGGTCGGCCTCTAAGCGCTTCTTCTTGAGAGCTTTCCGCTCCCTGCGGGGCAGCTTCGTCCCATCCAGAATCGGGTTTGCTTGGCCTTCTGACATCAGTGGTTCCTCGTTTCAGATGCAATTCGATTTTCTGACACCCAAAGAACTCGAGAGTTGCGGGGCGATCGCTTTCGACAATGCTGAACATCTTTACTCGATTAGTCACTCCTGTCAACAACTTTAGTGAGACAGATCACGATGAGTTGTCCCTCGGGTAAGTATTCTGTGGGTCTGGTGACGGCGACCGGGGTATTTACCTCAGGTGAACCTGTGGTTATTGGAGGCAGGTTACGGCAGCGGGGTATCCGGCGTGCGAATCGGGCGTGCGAATCGGGCCTGCGTCGGCAGTCGCTGCAATTCGAGGCGCAGTCAGCTCAGGTGGATGTGCGATCGGAATGGGGAGTGCCCCAGTGTGCGGCGCTCAGTTCGACGAAGAGGCCGTGCTCAGTTCGAGGTGCCGTGCGGTGTCGGATCAGGGGGTGGGGTTTTCGGAGCCTGGTGAGGACGGCTCCTCAGGCGACTCATCAGAAGGTTCCTCGCTTGGCTCCTCAGATGGCTCTTCTGACGGCTCTTCTGAAGGTTCCTCGCTTGGCTCCTCAGTCGGCTCATCTGATGGCGGTGGGTCCGACGGTGTTTCGGGGTCGTCGGAGGGTGGTGGTGTCGGTTCTGACGGTGACTCTGGGGCCGGCTTGTCAGAATCCGACGGGCTTGGTTCGTCTGGTTCTTCTGCCGACGGTTGATCGTTGCTGTCGCCTGTGTCGCCGGGGTTGTCTTCGGTCGATGGACTGTCGTCCGACCGGCTGTCATCGTGTCCTGGGGTCCGGGATGACTGCTCATCCTCGTCCCTGTCGGAGTCAGATGCCTTCGATGTCTCGGATCCCGACTCTTGGTTTTGCTTGTCCGAGTTCGTGTCATCCGGAGACTGGGAGCTGCTGTTCTTGTCGTCCTTCTTCGAAGAGGAATTTTCCTTCGAGGAGGAGTCTTCTGGTGAGACTGCAGTGCCTGCGTTGCCGGATTGAACCCCCGTCTGCTCAGTTTGCTGCGGCACGATGGCCACACCGACAAGCGTTCCCAGGAGCCCGACGCACGCGGCGACCACAGGGATCAGAACGGGTTTCGGCATGCTGAACCGAGTTGCTGCAGGCGTCAGGGTCGAGGTCTCAGCGGCTGCTGACTGTGCGCCGAACGCGGCGAGCGATACGGGTTCGACGGTATTTGTGTCGTCTGCGGCTGCACCCGCGGCATCAGCAGAAATGCCCGCAGCGTCAGCGGTTGCGTTCGCAGTTTCAGCGGATGCATCTGAATCCACGGCAGACTCATCGGCCGCGGAGGAACCGGCTGCCGCAGGGATGACTTCGGGTGCAGAATCTGCCTCGGCCGCCGACTCTGTCGCCGAGTTGGCTTCGGCCCCTGCGGCAGGTTTGAGTGCCGGTGCGCTGTCGATGCCCGTGCCTGCCGGGACGGGAACGGGCAGGACGGCAGTGGCAGTGTCTTCGTCAATGGAGCCGGCGCTTCCGCCTGCGACGTCTGTGCCCTCGGCCACCGTGGTTTCAGCGTCGGGCTGCGTACCAGCTGGCTCTTCGACTGCAATCATTTCGGCAACAGCGGGAGTTGGTTCTGGAATTGCCTGTGCCAGGGTGGCCGAGAGGCGCTCGATGACGATCGGCGAGGTCAGAAGCGCAGGAATGAGCGCGGCGCGGTGATCGGCGGTTGCTGTGCTGTCTGCCCGGCGGACCTGCTGCCATTCGTCCTGCAGGCCCTGACGTGCGCGACCGGCCAGCCTGTCGACTGTCGATGCTTTGATATTCAGCTGCTCGGCAACGGCCTCGGGTGAGAGCCGTTCGACTTCGCGCAACCACAGGATCCGCTGCCAGTTGTCGGGCAGGTTCGACAGTGCCTGTGAGACAAGGGCAGCCTCTGGAGCTGCTGTGTCCGAACCACTCGCTGACGTCTGATCTGTGGACGTCAGGTTCGCGAGATGTGCATCGATCTCGGCGTCCACCATCGAGCGCAGACCCTCGGCCGTGTCGGAGGACCTGTTGAGCAGGGACCTGAGCACACTGAGGAAAGCATCATCTGTGACCTGTCTTGCCGTCGCATCGGGCAGGGACGATGATGCTCGTGCTACGGCGTCATCGCGGTAGCGGCGGTAGATCTCGGAATAGGCACCGGCGGTTCCGGCCTCGATGAGCGAGAGGAGCTCGCTCTCCGTGAAATCGGCGAGTTCTTCCCCTGGCTGATGTGCGTGCGCGTCCATCCGGTCCTGAATCCTTCGGTAGCGTCATGCAGTCTGCGGCTCGTCAGTGCAGACTGCGTCTGGTCCAGCGGTGAGAATAAGGGAAGAGCAATCTGTGTGGAATCTATCCTCAGCGGCGACTGTAGCCGACAAGACGGCTTTTTGCATTCAGTATCGCTATTTGAACAATCAACCAGTCTCATGGGGGCGATGAACGGATCCGACCAGAGGCAACAGGCCGCTTCGAGGCAATGGACCGGCTGACGGCAATCGACAATCTGACGGCAATGGACCGGCTGACGGCAATGGAGAAGCGTCAGACTGGAAGTCAGTCCTTGAGTACCCGGAACGTGCTCAGTTTCGGATCGACTCCGCCGCGGACGTGTCCCGACGGGCTCGCAGCCACGGCCTGCAGGAACTCGACGGTCTCCGCGGTGATCTCCTCACCGGGCAGGACATTCGGGATTCCGGGTGGGTACGCGGCCAGCGAGCTGACGCTGGTTCGGCCGACAGCCTCGGCGGCGGGGACGAGCTCGGAATCCGCGAAGTACGCATCACGCGGCAGGGCAACCAGCTTTCCGGGGCTCGGCAGCGCCGGGATCCCGGCCGAAGCCGCCACGGTTTCTGCGGGCCTGTCATTGTCGTGTTCGAGGCGCATCCGATCCAGAGCGTCGAAGAGTCGGCTGAGGTCGGGGGACTTGCCGATGCCGATGAGTGCGACGATGGTCGTGGCCGTCGCCATCTCGGCGAAGATGTCGAATTCCTCGGTCAGGCGTTTGCGCACGGCATGGCCTTCAAGTCCCGTCGAGGTGATGTCGATGGGCAGTCGGAAAGGATCGATGTCGACGACATCGGCATGGTTCATGAAGTCCCCGGAGAGCAGGTGATAATGCTCTGAGCCCTCGATTCGGGCACGGATCTGGCGGATATTGTCCAGCGAATCGGCAATCGCATCGTGGGAATTCACGAGATCGCGGCGGGCGATGTCGATCGATGCCATCAGGTGGGCGTTCTCGCTTGTCGAGGCTGTCATCATGAAGGCACGGGCCAAGGCCGGTTCGAGTCTGTCTGCGAACTCGGTGTCGCCGAGGTGGAGCAGGGCTGATTGTGTGAATGAGCCGGCGAGCTTGTGGGTGCTCATGATGACGATGTCGGCGCCCAGCGCGACCGGAGATTCCGGCAGGTCCGGATGGAAGCCGAAGTGGGCGCCCCATGCGGCGTCGATGATGAGGGCGGCGCCGGCTTCGTGGGCAACCTCAGCCAGTGCGCTGACGTCGGCGACCGCACCGAAGTAGCTGGGGGTCACCAGGTAGACGGCAGAGACTTTCTCGGGATGGGCCGTGATGGCATGGCGCAGCGAGTCTGGGGTGACTCCGTGGGCGATGCCGTTGACCTCATCGACGTTGGGAGAGACGAAGCCGGGGTTGAGTCCGGCCAGCACGATGCCGTCGATGAAGCTCGAATGGGCGCTGCGCTGGGTGACGACGCCCGTGCCCAGTGTGCCGATCGCCAGTGCTGCCATGCGATTGCCCTGCGAGGAGCCGTTGGTGAGGAACCATGTGCGCCGTGCGCCCCAGGCCTCGGCTGCCAGATGCAGTGCTTCGTCCTTCGGGGTGTCGACGCCAAGGTCGATGCCGTCGAAGAGCGGGGGGATGTCCAGGGAGAGGGTGTGCTCGCCGAAGAACTCGGCCTGACCTGCGGAGATTCCCGTGGTGGTGCCGCCGTGTCCGGGAGTGGACAGGAACAGCGAGTCACGCTTGGCCGCCGCCTGCAGCGCATCGGCATAGGGCGCGTAGGACTTCGCGGTTCCTGGGAATGCCGAATGATCTGAAGCGGATGTCATGGGGGAGTCTTGGTGCACGGTCATGATTCCAGGTTAGGCAACGGGCCCTTGGCGGGAGAATACCAAGTTCCCTAAACTGATGAATACACACTATTGATCTCGAGGTAAGAGGATAATGGAAACCCTGGATACCCGTGGACTCATGGCCCTGCGCGCGATCGCCGAGGCCGGCTCGGTCGCAGCGGCGGCAGCCGCGCTGGGGTGGAGCCAGCCGACGGTCAATCATCACCTGCGCAATCTGGAGAAGGCTCTGGGGTCGACCTTGATCGAGAAGAGCCCTCGGGGATCCCAGCCCACAGTGGTCGGCAGCCTCGTCGTCTCCCGTGCCATCGAGATCCTGGGGCTGTGCGATCGCCTCGGCGCCGAGGTGGCTCTATGGCGTGAAGATCAGGCAGTCCCTGTTCGCATCGGGGCCGTCCCCACGGTCGGCGCCCGGGTGATCCCAAAGCTGCACAACCAGCTGCAGAAGCGTGCGCGCTGGCAGACCCCTGATGAGATGGCCGCTGTTCTTCCCGCGCCCGCGGATATGACGACCACTGCTGCCCTCGATGTGACCATGGATGAGCATGCGAAGCTCGTCGCCAGGCTGGAATCCGGTGACCTTGATCTGGCGCTGCTCGTCTCCACCGACATCGACAGAACCTGGATTCCCTCGACCCTGACCGCGAGGCACCTGTATTCGGAGCAGCTCTTCCTCTGCGTGCCGAAGTCCGTGGGCCCGATCGCCCTTGACGCCCACGGCATGCCCGACCTCACCTCACTCGTGTTCCAGACTTGGGCGTTCAGCATCGATCCCGGTGACGCCATCGACGAGGTGGTCAGGTCGTTCTGCATCGCTGCCGGGTTCGAGCCCCGGGTGGGAATGAGGATGGATGACTATGCGGCGATCATCCGCATGATCGCCGCTGGGCTGGCGGTCGCGGTGATCCCTGATTCCTCGGTGCCGGAGGACCCGACGGTCGAGATCATCCCGATGCCGATGGACGCCTGCCGCCGCGACGTGCTCCTCGTGTCCCGTGCCCGTACGGCGGAGTCGAGTAAGAAGGTCTCGCGGCATGACCCGATCGTCGCCGCCCACAATGCCGCCATCGCCGAGGTGGTCGCCGACGTCGGGGTCGTCACTGCGCAGTGGCGGTGACGATCGTTTTGCGGTTTTGCCTGCTCAGTGCGGCTGCCAGGCGTCTTCGATCGCGACCCTCTCGGTCACCTCGGCGGGAAGGGACTTCGAGGCCAGTGCCTCGATGGTCACCTGTTCGAGGACATCGCGCAGGGCGAACCTGGCCGCGATCCACACCTGCTGAAGTGACTCGGCGGCATCGTCGTACTCGACGGCTTCCGGGCGCTGCCCGTAGATCGAGACCAGGGGGCCGTCGACGGCTCGGATGACGTCGGCGATGGTGGTGGCGCTCGCCGGCTTCGTCAGTTTCCAGCCCCCGGACTTGCCGCGGACGGAGGCCACGATCTCGACTCTGCGCAGGTCGGCGAGGATAGCCTGGAGGAATCCCTTGGGGATGCCCTGTCGCTTTCCCAGTTCGTCGGCGCTGATGGGGCCACCGTCGCTGACGTTGGCGATCTCGATCAGGGCGCGAAGCGCATAGTCGGATTTCGTGGTGACCCGCATGCCGTCATAGTAACAGCGGGTTCAGCTTCAGCTGGCCGCGCCGACCTCGACCTCGGCTGCCTGGGCGGCTTCTGCGCGCCGAGCCCTGCGCTCGTTCCCTACGGCCTGAACGATGAGGGCGACCCAGACGGCAGCGAGCACCATGAGGATTGTCGAGACGGTGGCGGTCGAAGCGCCGAGCGCCAGCGCGATGGTGCGTGCGTTGGTGAGGATGATGATTCCACCTGCCGCGATGGCGAGGATCCGAGCAGGCAGGATCTTGACCAGCCAGGCGGCGAAGGGGGCGGCGATGATTCCACCGATCAGAAGGGCGGCTGCGATGGACCACTCGATGCCCGAGGAGCCGAGGGCAAACAGGAACCCGAGCGAGCCGCCGACAGCGACGACGAATTCGCTGGTGTCGATCGAGCCGACGACCTTGCGCGGCTCGAGCCGGCCAGACGACAGGAGCGTTGTGGTTCCGACTGGCCCCCAGCCGCCTCCGCCGATGGAGTCGAGTGCACCGCCGATGAGACCGACGGGGACGAGGAGCTTCGGGCCCGGACGTCCCTTGAAGGTGGGGCGGCGGCCGCCGAGGGCGAGGAATCGCCAGATCACATAGACGCCGAGGAGCAGCAGAATGCCCGAGATCCACGGAGTGGCCGCGTCACCGCTGAGGCCGGCGAGGAACGTGGCGCCGGCGAAGGCTCCGATGAAGCCGGGTACCGCGAGGATCGAGACCGTCTTCCAGTCGACATTGCCGAACTTGTGGTGCGAGATCCCGGAGACCAGCGAGGTGCCGATCTCGGAGAAGTGCACCGCCGCCGAGGCGGTTGCCGGGGCGATCCCGGCGGCGAGCAGCAGGGTCGTCGACGTCACCCCATAGGCCATGCCGAGGGAGCCGTCGATGAGTTGGGCAAGGAGCCCGACGAGCCCGAGGACGATGAGTTGGCGCATGGTGGGGACCTTTCAGCATGCCGAAGATTGTTGAGCAATTCGATCGATGCCAACAATACCCACTAAGTCCATCGGATTACTAGACTATGAATTTCTGTGACGTTTCCGGACCTTGCGCGTCACAGCGCCAAGACCGCCGGAACGGTGAGGACGGCGACGTAGTAGCCCATGAACTGGACGCCGGCGTGCATGCCGATCATGCGATTGAACAGGCCGCCGACCAGTCCCACGGTGATGGTCACACCGAGTGCGAGCAGCCCGCCTTCGTATAGGCAGATGACACAGATGAGCGCGGCGAAGCCTGCGATGATCGCCTCGTGGGAGACTGATTTCATCACCCAGGTAGCAGCCCGGTGGGCGTTTCTCATCACGAACGGATAGGCGACTGCAACGGCGATGACCGCGGCGATGATCGAGAAGAGCGCGAACTCACCGGTCGACAGCAGGTCATGCAGGTTGTTCGTCTCACCCGTCTTGGCATCAAGAGTGTAGACAGGCGGTGCGTTGAAGAGGGGCGCGGCCGGGCCCGCGGCCATGGGTGAGAGCGGAAGCCCGATGGCGATCAGCGGGATCAGGGTCTCGGCGATATAGGTCGACTCGGTGGTTCCGTTCCTCACCGACACGACCGTTGTCAGCCGATGGAAGCCGTTCTTGATCCGGCTGCCGGCGATCTCACCCATGAGCACCGCCATGGCGACGGGTGAGAAGACGAAGGTTGCGCTGGTGATGACGGCCGAACCGCTGGTGTAGGCCAACTGCTGCCGGTCCAGGACCGTGAATGGGTTCGGCAGCTTTGGGCCACCGGCGGGCCGGACGTCGGGAGCAAGATCGAATTCCCGCTTGCCTGTCTGCGTCATCGATCGACGGCCTGCGGGGGACAGGGCAGAGAACAGATCGTAGATGAGCGGGCCGGTCGCCATGCCCAGGAAGAAGGAGGTCGTGAACGTCGCTTCCTTCTGTTCGAGGATGAACGCCTGCAGCCCGACGATGATGAGGACGAAGGGGATCAGAGCGAGAACTGCCGCCAGCTTTCCCTTCGAGGTATACGCGACGAGTATGGCCGCCGCGATGAAGATCCACGGTGCTGCGGCACCGATGGCCTCAGCGAACGGAGTGAGGACCAGGGCGAAGAGAATCGACAGCGGAATCGCGATGATCACCGAGATGACGCCACCCGATATGGCCTTCTGCAGGGCGATATGGGGCACTCCGAGAGAACGCAGCAGCTGTGCCTCGCGCAGCATCGGCACTGCAGTGGTGTCGCCGGGTATCCCCAGCAGTGTCGTGGGCACGGCGTGAGAGATGTGCTTGGCGATGATCGCTGAGAGGAAGAAGGCGATGACACCGGCCGGCGGCACACCGATGAGGATGACGAGCAGTGCCAGGGGTGCGACGATCGCTGTCTCGTCGGTGCCTGAGATGAGGCCGATTCCGGTGAAGAGCACTGCAGCCAGCAGGGCCATGCCGATTGCCCACAGGATCGGTTCGATGAGGTCCGCGCTCACAGCTGTGCACCCTTCGCTCGGTTCTCATGATTCTCGACCAGGGCGTCGAAGAGCCCGAGCGCTCGGATCTCCTCCTGCACTGCCGGTTTGAGATCGCTGGGGTCACCCAGGTCTCCGTACTCTTCGACGACTTCGTCGATGACTTCCTGCCTGTTGCGCGTGTCAGCCTCTGATTCGGTGATCACTCGCTTGGGCTTGAACAGTATTCCGGAGATCACGGCACCGATGATGCAGCCCACGATCCCGATCAGGAGGGCATAGGAATGCCCCAGTTCCGGATCGCCGGTGGTCGTGAAGAAGTGGTCGGAAATGAGGAATGCCGGTACCGCCACCCCGATTCCGATGGCAATGCTGCCGACGAGATGTTTCGAGTCGACGGTGTCATTCCAGACTTCGAGCAGCTGTGGCATCTTCGCCTACCTTCTGTTGATGAACTGTCTGTTGATGAGTGGTGGTGTTACTGATTGACGATGGCCGCGGATGTGGCAGATGCCAGTGGCTTGTCGAGCTGCCGGCTGAGCCATTGGCTCGTCTCCGCGATTGTGCGGATGTCGACTCCGGTCGAGATTCCCAAGCCATTGAGCATCCACACGAGATCCTCGGTTGCCAGATTTCCGGTTGCCGAACCCGCGAACGGGCAGCCTCCGACTCCTCCGGCAGAAGCGTCGAATTCACTCACTCCGAGTTGGAGGGCGGCGAAGACGTTGGCCAGCGCCTGGCCATAGGTGTTATGAGTGTGCAGCGCGATCGCGTCGACGGGGACGCCGCTTTCGATCAGTGCCTGCAGGACAGCAGTCACGTGTCCAGGTGTCGCGGTGCCGATCGTATCTCCGAGCGAGATCGACGAGCAGCCGGCCTCCAGCAGCTGCGCAGCCGCGGTGACCACGCGTTGCGGATCCACTGGACCTTCCCAGGGGTCGCCGAAGACCATGGACAGATACCCGCGGGCGTGCATCCCCGCCGAGGTGGCCGCCGCTGCCACGTCAAGGTTGCGTGCCGTGGTCACCTCGAGGCTGTCGCCGAGGTTGGCCCGAGAGAACGATTCAGTGACACTGACGAAGACGGCGACGTCCTTGGCCCCAGCCGCCCTGGCATCGTCGAGCCCGCGACGGTTGGGTACGAGGACCGGATAGGAGATGTCCGAGTCGAGGTCGAGCTCGTCGAGAACCGAGCGGGTGTCGGCCATCTGCGGAACGGCCCGAGGAGACACGAAGCTGCCTGCTTCGATGGTTCTCAGGCCGGCACCTGCCAGTCGGGAGATGAGCTGGGCACGCGTCTCGGCGGGCAGAGTGACTGATTCGGCCTGGAGGCCGTCCCGTGCGCTGACCTCGTAGACCCTGACCTGAGTCGGCAGCGTGTCATGGGTGAACACCTGAGGGAGTGAGTCCATCATTTCGATCCACCTGAGCGAAGCTCGGCGAGGATGGCCTGAACTCGGTCGAAGCGGAAGGCCTTCTCTTCGATGAGCCTCTTCACGATGGCCTTGGATTCCTCGGCGGTGGCACCGGCAGACATGGCGAGGTTCTTCGCATGCAGCGACATGTGGCCGCGCTGCACACCTTCGGTGGCAAGGACTCGCAGGGCCGCCAGATTCTGCGCCAGACCTGCGGCGACGATGATTTCGGCCAGATCCTTCGCCGTGCTCACCTCGGCGATCTGGAGTGCGGTTCGGGCCGCAGGGTGGACCTTCGTGGCACCACCCACGAGGCCGACGGGCATCGGCATCTCGAGGTTGCCCACGAGGTTGCCCTCGGCATTCTTCTCGAATGTGGACAGTGAGGTGTAACGACCGTCGATGAGGGCATGCGAATGGGCGCCGGCTTCTACAGCGCGAGTGTCATTGCCGGTGGCCAGGACGACGGCGGAGATGCCGTTCATGATGCCTTTGTTGTGTGTGGCGGCGCGGTACGGGTCGGCTGCGGCCAACTCATAGGCATGGAGGATGTTGTCGACGACCTCGGCGCCTCCCAGCAGCTCCTTGTCGAAGACGGCGCGTGCTCGGCTCAGACGCAGATCGGCCTTGTTCGTCAGGATTCGCAGGAGTGCGTCACCTTCGGCGATCGCCGCGAGACTGCTTGAGACGGCCTCTGCCATGGTATTCACCGCGTTCGCGCCCATGGCGTCGCGGACGTCGACATGGAGGTGGACGACGACGTAGGTTGCCGACTTCGCCTCGACGAGGCGGACATCGAGGCCCTTGACGCCTCCGCCGACCTCGACGAGCTTCGGATCCTGTGCATTGGCCAGGTCGATGATCTCGTCCTGGCGTTCGAAGATGCGAGACCGGGCGGCATGGGGGTCTGCCACATTGATGAGCTGGATCTGCGCCTGCATGATCGGCTGGGTCGAGCTGGTGAAGAACCCACCCTGGGGGCGCGCCATCCGGGCGGCGTTGCTGGCAGCGGCGATGACCGAAGCCTCTTCGGTGGCCATGGGTACGAGGACATCGGTGCCGTTGATCGTGAAGTTGGTGGCGGCTCCCAACGGCAGGGAGAAGACGCCGAAGACGTTCTCACTCAGGTTCGCGGCCTGTTCGGGGCCGAATGCAGTCGCATCGATCTGGGCGAACACCTCGGTGTCGAGCCCGGTTGCCTCGGCTACTGCCGTGCGACGATCGTTGACCGACATATTGCGGAAGTCGGCGATACGACTGTTCTCTGCCATTGTGTGTCTCCTGTCGAGTCTTCTTCGAGTCTGCATCTGCCGACTGCGGCTGCCGAAAGCGGCCGAGCTGAGCCGGTCAGAACGTTCGCGCAGAGCAATTCCGCGCAGAGTTCAGTCAAGCACTTCTGGGCTCGATCACCTATGGCCGTTATGGCCATAGATGTCTCCAGCCACTGGCTGGATCGGCCAGGGCAGGTGGCTCGTGCCTGACTGCATTCAGACCTTCTGCTGGAGCTGATCCAGACGGAGTGCGACGTGGAGGCGGAACGCATATTCGGGTGCACGCCAATCGATGTCGAGTACCGCGTCGATGCGCTCAAGGCGCAGCTTGACGGTGTTGACGTGAACCGAGAGAGCGGCGGCGGTGCGGCTGATGCTGCTGCTGTGTTCGAAGTACGTGCGCAGTGTGGTGACCAGATCGGCGGATTGTCTCCGGTCCCATCGTCGGAGGGGGCCGAGCATGCGCTCCATGAACTGTCCGACGTGTCCGGGGACCGAGCCGAACATGGCTGTGTAGGGAGCGAAGTCCTCGGCGGGTGCGACGCCGCTGGTGATCGACAGCGAATTGAGGACACGCACGCACGACCACAGCTCGTCCTCTGCGGTGCGCAGCTCCGAACGCTGAAAACCGGTGTCGGAGACGACGACCAGGCAGTTGCGCAGGACTTCTGAGGCTGTGAGCAGCTCTTCCAGCTGTGTCCGGGTTCGATGAGCCGAACGGGGCAGCAGCACTGTCAGCCCTGGGGAGCGCTGGGTCATGAGAATTCGCGGCTCGATCCGAGCCAAGTACGAGCCGATGCGGTCGAAGTCGTTGGGGCCGGCTTGGACCACTATCAGCTGCCAAGGGCCGAGGAGGGTGAAGTTGCTGGAGCGCGCTCGCGCTCGCAGCTCGTCCAGACTTCTGGTGTCGGCGATCAGATCGACGGCCAATTCGCCGCGCACACGGTTCTCAGCGTCGGCGCGTGACTGCTCGTTCATCTGGATGAGGGCCAAGGACTGTGCGGCCTGAGCGACGATGCTGTGGTCGCCGTCTTTCGGGTCGTTATGGAAGCGCACGAACAGTCCGCTGTGCTGACGTCTGTTCGACGCCACCGAAGCGGCGATGAGTCGCTTGGCGTGAGCAATCTGAATGCTCCGCCCGGTGCGGCGACTGGTATCCAACGCCGCGAGAATGTCTTCTCGACTCATGTCGACTTCGGCGAAGAAACCCTCGTCTGCTGGGAAATGGGGGGAGTCCAGCCTCCAACTGTCGACGATGAGCACCTCGGCACGGAGAGTTTCGGAGATGACGTTGGTGACGGCTGGTGCCCCGTGGCCCTGCAGCACCAACTGGGTCAGCTGCTCTTCGACCTCGACGAGTCGCTGCAAGGTGCTCGCCTTGGCCGCAGCCAGCTCTTCTGCGGCAGCTGACAGTGCTGCCGCCTCTGCGAGTTCGCCCATGAGTCGCGCGGTCTTGAGAATCACCGAGGCATGGTCTGCCAGGGCGGAGAGCAGAGTGATCTCATCTGCTCCGAAGTCATGGGGGTAGCGATTCGCCGCGAACAGGGCACCGAGTACTTCACCGTCGACGACCATCGGCACTCCGAGGAGCGACTCCATGCCTTCTGCCTTGACCGCTGAGTCCACACGCCGCTCATGAGGCAGCTGAGTCAGGTCGTAGTCCGAAGTCCAGTGGGCGGCTCGGTCACGGACGACCCGGCCCGCAAGTCCGACTCCCGGTGGCACCCGGAGCGCCGGGAGTTGGAGCGAGATCGCCCCGCGACTGGCTCTGACGTTGAGCTCGTCGGTTTCGGGGTTGTATTCGGAGAGGTAAGCGATGTCGCAGCCGATCAGCGACTTGGCTCTGTCGACGAGCTTCTGCAGAAGGCGCTTGGTGTCTCTGACCTGGATGAGCTCAGAGGCGCTTTCGAGCAGGGCGGCGCGTTCATGGTCCTTCTGGCGCCAGCGAACCATGGTCGTGGACAGATCGAGCAGCGAGTCGATGAGGTCCGACTGCCGCCCGAGTTCTGATTCCAACGAGCTGCGATCGACGGGGTTGCCCCGCGCGATCAGGCTGATCGCGCGTGCGACGGAATCCACTGCTGCTGTCTCTGGCCCTGCTGCGCGCTCCGTCATGGGGCCATTATCTCAGCCCGGATCACCAGACTACGTGCCCCGGCAGTTTCACCCCGCTGCGGGGGACATGTCCTTGACGGTCGGCAGTTCGCAGGTGCTGCTCGCCTTCTGCTGGTACCCGGAGAGGAACTCGCCGAGGCGGTTGATCGATTCGTCCAGCACCTCGACGGAGGGCAGGGTGACGAGCCGAAAGTGGTCCGGGCGTGACCAGTTGAAGGCCGAGCCGTGGGAGACGAGGATCTTCTGCTCGCGCAGCAGATCGAGCGCGAACTGTTCGTCGTCGGTGATCCCGAACTTCTCGACGTCGAGTTTTGCGAACATGTAGAGCGCTCCGCTGGCCCGATGTGCAGAGACGCCGTCGATGGAGTTCAGCCCCGTGTGGGCGACGTCCATCTGAGCACCCAGGCGACCCTGCGGCAGGACGAGGTCATCGATTGACTGCTTGCCGCCCAGAGCAGCTTGGATCGCGTGCTGAGCGGGAACGTTCGCACACATGCGCATATTAGCCAGGAGCTTGATCCCCTCGAGGTAGCTCTTCGCCTCGGACAGCGGTCCGGTGATGGCCAGCCAGCCGGCGCGGTATCCGGCGATCCGGTAGGCCTTCGACAGACCAGAGTAGGTCAGGCACAGCACATCGTCGCCGGTGAGCGTGGCCATATTGACCATTTCGACATCGTCGTAGGTGATCTTCTCGTAGATCTCGTCGGCGAAGATGATGAGGCCGTGGCGACGTGCGATGTCGACGATCTTCTTCAGGGTCTCACGCGAATAGACGGCGCCGGTGGGATTGTTCGGGTTGATGACGACGATGCCGCGGGTGTTCTCGGTGATCTTCGATTCGAGGTCGTCGAGATCGGGCTGCCAGGCGGTGGCTTCGTCGCACAGGTAGTGCTTGGGCGTGCCGCCGGAGAGTGCGACCGATGCCGTCCACAGGGGGTAGTCCGGGCTGGGAACGAGGATCTCGTCGCCGGGGTTGCACAGCGCCTGCAGGGACAGGGTGATGAGTTCGCTGACTCCGTTGCCCAGGAACACCTCGGAGGTGTCCAGATTGTGGATGCCGCGGGTCTCGTAGTACTGGACCACGGCCCGGCGCCCGGAGAGGATTCCGCGCGAATCGGAATAGCCCTGTGCAACGGGAAGCTGCTTGACCATGTCATGGACGATCGCTTCGGGGGCTTCGAATCCGAAGGGGGCGGGGTTGCCGATGTTGAGCTTGAGGATGGTGTGGCCCTTGGCCTCCATCGCCTCGGCCTCTTCGAGGACGGGTCCCCGAATGTCATAGAGGACGTTGGCCAATTTCGACGACTGCCTGTACATGGGAACCCTGAGGACCTTTCGATGCGACGATTGCTGATACCGCTATTACCACGCTATGGCCACCGCCGAGGTGGTTCCGACCACACAGAGGCCCGTTTCGTGAACCTTTGACCGGGTTTTCGGATTGTTTCCCAGACCTTTCGTCACACGGGTCACATGACGTGGGCCGGTATCGAGGGCGAACCCTCATACCTGCTGCCGGTCGCTGCGCAGCATGCCGAAGATGAGCGTGTCGCTCCATTCGCCCTTTGACCACCAGTCCTGCCGCAGGTGAGCCTCCTGTCGCATGCCGATGCGTGAGGCCAACCTCGCCGAGGCGGTGTTTCTGGCATCCATCTGAGCGATGATTCGATGGAGACCGTCGTGGGCAAAGGCGGCGTTGAGCATGGCGATGGCGGCTTCGGTGGCGAATCCGTGCCCGCCCGCCGCCGGGTTGAGAACCCAGCCGATCTCGGCCTTCTCCGATGACTCTCCGTCGAACCAGATCGCGATGTCGCCGATGACGACCGAGCCTTCGATGCTCTCCAGCCCGTCCGCGGTTTCGATGACCAGTGCGAGTGCGCGAGCCTCGGTGTCCAGGCCGGTTCTCGGAATGCGTTTGGATACCTCGGTCCGTGCGACCTCGGCAGTCCACGGCTCGCAGAGAAGGAATCGCGCGACGTCTTCGCGGGAGTAGATGGGCAGCAGAGCCTCGGCGTCGGAGTCCCGATACGCACGGAGGCGCAGACGGTCGGTTTTCAGCGGCAGAGACAGCTCCTGCAGGGTCATGTCAATAACGAAATCACGTGTCTCGGGTGTGCGCAAGATTCGTTGGGCGTCAGAGAGCCCTTGGCAAGGGTTGCGCATCGGTGACAAATGGCATCATCATGCCCGACTGGCTCCTTCTAGCCTGAAATCATGAGCACACAGACGACGAATCACAGCAGCAGAAGTGAGCAGGTGCCATCGCCTCCGGCGATGGAGCTTAGCCACCTCTCGAAGAGCTTCGGCAGCCTCACCGCGGTCGACGACATTGATCTGAGCATCCGTCCGGGTGAGGTCGTGGCTTTCCTCGGCCCCAACGGGGCAGGCAAGACGACGACGATCGACATGCTGCTCGGACTGTCCCGACCGGATGAGGGATCGGTCGAGGTCTTCGGGATGTCGCCTCGGCGGGCGGTCAGTCGTGGACTGGTCAGCTCTGTGATGCAGACCGGAGGGCTCCTCGACGACCTCACGGTGCGGGAGACAGTGGCGTACACCTCTGCGGTATTCGCCTCCTCACTCGACGTCGATGTCGTCCTCGAACGGGCCGGGATCACCACCATCGCCGACTCCGTGGTCAAGAAGTGCTCGGGTGGGCAGAAGCAGCGACTGCGGTTCGCCATGGCACTCCTGCCGGATCCGGCACTGATCGTCCTCGACGAACCGACCACGGGCATGGATGTCACCGGGCGCAGGGACTTCTGGCATGAGATGCGTGCCGACGCCATGCACGGACGTACCATTCTCTTCGCCACGCACTACCTCGAAGAGGCCGACGAGTTCGCCGATCGCGTGATCCTTGTTGCCAAGGGCCGAATCGTCGCGGACGGCCCCGCGCACGAGATCCGGGCCATGGCCTCAGCGAAGACGGTCAGCGCCACGCTGCCCCTCCACGACGCTGAGACCTCCCGAGACGCCGACCTCCGGACACTGCTAGGCGGCCTGGCCGGGGTCGAATCCGTCGAGGTGCACGGCAGACGCCTGACGATGAGGACCACCGATTCCGATTGGGCCGCGCGCACTCTGTTCGACAATGCCTGCACAGACCTGGAGATCTCCTCGCACTCGCTCGAAGACGCGTTCATCAGCCTGACCTCGAAAGGGGCATGACATGACCGGCCCGACGGTCGCCTCGGCGACGACATTCCTCAACTCCCTCGACCAGCGCCGCCCACCGAAGTTCGGCGGATTCTCCGCAACCCTGCTGCGACTCGAATTTGTGCGCAAACTGCGCAACAGGCGCACCGTCATCTTCACGATGGTCATGCCCGCGGTCTTCTATCTCATCTTCGGCCTGACCAACAGGGGCCAGATGTTGGGAGATACGGACGCGGCGCTCTATATCTCGGTCTCGCTGGCGACCTACGGGGCGATGGTGGCCACGACCACGGGCGGGGCGCAGGTGGCGGTCGAGCGGGCATTGGGGTGGAGCCGCCAGCTGGCGCTGACCCCGCTGCATCCGGCGGCCTCTATCCTCACCAAGGTGCTCGTCTCGATGTTCCTGGGCGCGTTGTCGGTCCTCGTGGTCTTCGTCCTGACTGCGCTCACCGGTGTTCGCGCACCCTTGGGGACCATGGTGGTCTGCGGTGTTCTCGTCGTCCTCGGCTCTTCGGTGTTCGCCGCCTTCGGAGTCATGCTCGGCTACCTGCTGCCAGCCGAGAACGCCATCCAGCTCTCCAGCATGGTCCTGGGAGTGCTCTCCCTCATCGGCGGTCTCTTCGTCCCACTCGACGTGTGGCCCCACACACTGCAGACAATCGCCCGTTTCACTCCGGCCTACGGTGCGGGAGAAATCGCCCGCGCGCCCCTCGGCGGGGGATACGATCAATGGGCAGTCGTCAACGTTCTCGTCTGGTTGGTGCTCTTCACCGTCGGTTCAGCGTGGGCCCTGCGCGAGGACACCGCCCGGGTGTGAGCGCGACGCTGCGAGGGAGTGCGAGGAGGAAGAAGCTGGATGAGCTCTGAAGTCGAACCGAGGCCGATCTCATTCTTGCGCTGGATCTTCCCTGTCTTCTGGCTCGTCTTCCTCAGCTACCCGCTCACCGCGGCATGGAACCTCAATGGCTCTTCCCGAGTATGGGGGCTGGCTCTGACGGTAGTCTTCGCCGTGGTGTTCTACTCGGCGATGGTCGTCAGCGGTATCGGCCTCGGCGCTTTCGCCAGGCATGCTCAGGCACCGCATTCATTGCGATCGCGTGCGGAGTCGATGACCGTCAATGCGGCGCTGGGCATCATGGTGCTCATCGCGGCTGTCGCCGTGCCGCTCATCGGGGAAGAGGCACTGTCGTTCCTTGCCTACGTTTCGGTCCTCGTCGTCATCTCCCTGCGCCGGGTGGTGCCCGGTGTGGTCGCGGCCTGCTCCACGGTCGTCATCGCCGAGATCGCTCAGCGGACGGTGCCGGGCTGGACTCACGAATACGGCACCACCTTCGGAATCTCGATAGCCGGGTTCGCCATGGTCATGGCACTTGTGGCCGGCGACCGGGCGCGGGCGGCACGAACCGCCGAAGAGGAGAACCGTCGTCTCGAACGCGAGGCCGAGAGGCTGCGACTGTCTCAGGATGTCCACGACGTGCTCGGCCATTCGCTGACCGTCATCGCCCTCAAAGCCCAGCTGGCAGCGAAACTCCAAGCCACCGGCGAGCCGGAGGCGGTCAAGCACATCACTGAGATCGAACAGCTCGCCCGTGGGGCGCTGGCGGATGTGCGCACGACCGTGCAGGGAACGCGGACGATTTCGCTGGCCGGGGAACTCGTCGCCGCCACCAGGGCACTTCGAGCCGCCGAGATCGAGGTCGAAGCGCCAACCTCGGTGGACGAGGTCGATTCCGAGCTGCGTGAGCTCTTTGCCTGGAGCGTACGTGAGGGAAGCACGAACATCCTCCGGCATTCACGTGCCCGACACTGCACCGTGACCCTTGAGCGCGACCGACTCACCATCGTCAACGATGCTTCGGGCCGACGTACCGACCTCGCCGAGGTGGGGGCAGGATCCGGCCTTCGTGGACTGGCGGAGCGGGCGAAGGCGGTCGGTGCCTCAGTGAGGACGGAGGAGACCGACGACGGTTTCGTTCTCGTCGTCCAAGGCCAGAGCTCAGATGCACGAGAGACCAGCCCAACCCAGGCGAACAGGGAGCAGAGCCCACGATGACGACGCTGCTGATTGCCGATGACCAGACCATGGTCCGGGAGGCGCTCGCCGCGCTGCTCGGAATGGAGCCGGAATTCGAGGTCATCGCCCAATGCGCACGTGGTGATGAGGTGCTGCCAGCAGTTCGCCACCGGGCTCCCGACGTGGCGCTGCTCGACGTCGATATGCCCGGCCTGGACGGACTCGAGGTCGCTGCAGCGCTCGCCGCCGAGTTTTCGCAGGTCAGAGTTGTCATCGTCACGACCTACGGGCGGCCGGGGTGGGTGAGGCGAGCCCTCGATGCCGGGGTGAGCGGGTTCATGGTCAAGGACGCTCCCGTCGAGCGACTCGCTGACGGAATCCGACGGGTCATGGCCGGTCTGCAGGTAGTGGACTCAGAGCTCATCGTCGAATCGACCGTCCACGGGCAGTCTCCTCTGACTGAGAGGGAGACCGAGATCCTCCGTGTGGCGGCCGGGGGAGGCAGCGTCGGGGAAATCGCCTCGACATTGTTCATCTCACCAGGCACCGTGCGCAATCGGCTCTCGGCCGCGATCGGGAAGACAGATGCGCGGAACCGGGCCGACGCCGTGCGCATCGCCCGTGATCATGGCTGGCTGTGAGTCCTCCCCGCTAAGCTGAGGAGCATGGTCGAGCCAGAATCCGCGCCCCGTCGCAGAGGGCGTCCACGGAAGGGGCAGAGCGGGGACACCCGGGCGATGATCGCCGAGGCGGCCGCCGCCGAATTCTCCGAAAAGGGATATGAGACGGCGAGCATGCGCGGCATCGCCCGCCGCGCCGAAGTCGATCCGGCGCTCGTCCACCACTATTTCGATACGAAAGCTGCCCTTTTCGCCGACGTCGTCAAGCTCCCGGTCCGGCCCGACAAGATCATCGCTGCTGCCCTCGATGCTCCCCTTCCCGAGCTCGGTGCTTCGATCGCCCGCACGGTGCTGCTCGCGTGGGAGGACCCGAAGGTCAAACCCGTGGGTGTGACGATTCTGCGCTCGGTCGTCAACGGATCGGCGGCCGGAAAACTCGTCCGTCAGTTCCTCCTGCGCGAACTCATGTCCGCGATTGCCCAGCGCCTCGAGGATGTGGGCATTGAGGCCGTGTCGGCGCAGCAGCGGGCCTCGATGGTGCTTTCTCAGATAGCCGGGGTGCTCATACTCAGGCATGTCGTCATGGCCGAACCCCTTGCCTCCAGCCCGATCGAGGAGGTCATTGCTCACGTCGTTCCTGCGGTGCAGGGTCATATCGAGGGACTCCGGGCAGGGCGCTGACAACGCAGATGGGTGACAGGGGCTCGTAGCGAGCACCCTGTCTCGGTCTCACTCGGGGCAATAAGTGCTTGGGTTCAGCCCTTGACGGGAGTGAGGTGGAGGCGTCTAATTCATCATATGATGAATAACGCGATCGAGACGCGCGGTCTGCGAATTTCTCGGGGTCCAACGATGGTCATCGACTGCCTCGACCTCACGGTGCCCGGTGGCGCGATCGTCGGTCTGCTCGGACCCAGCGGCAGCGGCAAGACGACTCTCATGCGGGCCGTCGTCGGGGTACAGGTCCTGGCCGGCGGATCGGTGAATGTCTTCGGTCAGAGCGCAGGGAGCGCATCGCTTCGGCATCGAGTCGGTTACATGACCCAGCAGGCCAGCATCTATGAGGATCTGTCCGTGCGGCAGAACCTCCACTACTTCGCTCGCGTTCAGGGCGCTCCCCGTTCGGATGTCGAAAGAGTCATCGATCGCACGGATCTGTCAGGGCAGGCCGACCGTTTGGCCAGGACCCTCTCCGGTGGGCAGGCCAGCCGAGTCTCACTGGCTGCGGCGATGCTCGGCTCGCCGGACCTGCTCGTACTCGATGAACCGACCGTCGGCCTCGACCCGGTCCTGCGCGGGGATCTGTGGGCCATCTTCCGCAGACTCGCCGAGGATGGGACGACCCTCCTCGTGTCGAGTCACGTGATGGACGAGGCGACTCGCTGCGATCGGCTCCTGCTCATGCGTGAGGGCGATCTCATCGCGGATACGACCCCCGAACAGCTTCTGTCGACCACTGGTGCCGACACGGCCGAAGACGCGTTTCTGCGGATCATCGAGAGTCACGACGCTGGACCGGGTGCCTCGCGGTCGAGACGTCGGTCTCCCACACATCTGCTCACCGTCGGGAAGAGTCGTGCCCAGCGGAAGAAGGGCCCACAATGATTCCGATGCGAACCCTGGCCACAGCCGGACGCGTGCTGCTTCAGATCCGCAACGATCCGCGCACCATTGCCCTGCTCCTCATCGTACCCAGCCTCCTCATCGGGCTCGTGGCCTGGATCTTCGATGAGACCGAGGTATTCGCGACAATCGGCCCGGCGATGCTCGCACTCTTTCCCTTCATCGTGATGTTTCTCGTCACGAGCATCTCCACTCTGCGCGAACGCCGCAGCGGCACGCTCGAGCGACTGCTGTCGATGCCCTTGGGCCGCGGAGACTTCATCCTCGGCTACACACTCGCCTTCGGGATCCTCGCTGTGGTCCAGACTGCGGTCGCCGTCGCCTATGCCACGCTGGTATGCGGTCTCGAGATCGAGGGATCCGTATGGATGCTCTTCGTTGTCGCGATCGCTGATGCGCTGCTGGGTACGTCTCTGGGACTGCTCGCAAGTGCCTTCGCCCGCACCGAATTCCAGGTTGTGCAGTTCATGCCGGCGCTCGTTTTCCCCCAGATCCTCCTCGGCGGCATCTTCCTGCCCCGTGACCAGCTGCCCAAGGTGCTCGAGACCATCGGCGATTGGCTGCCGCTCTCACACGCGATCGACGCGCTCACGGCAGTCGCGAGCGGCGATGAGGATTCCAGCTACATCTGGCTGCGCATCCTCTTTATCGGATGCTGGATCCTCGGCGCGATCATCATCGGTTCGCTGACGCTGCGACGGCGCACGCAATGATACGGCTGACGCCTATGACGGTCGCTGCGAGATATTCCCTCCTGTCTGCTGTGCCGGCTGGCACAGATCCTGCCGAAACTACTTCTTCGACCTGCTCAGTGCCTGCTTCCACGACACCTTCGGGCCAGACTGCAGAATGGAACGTTCGAAGATCCGGGTCGCCAGCAGCAGAGCCAGGATCGTGGTCACCGCAAGGATGAGGAGGGAGACCAGCGGCTCCCACCATTCGATCGTGCCGAGGAAGACGCGCATCGGGACTGCGACCGCTGCGGAGAAGGGGATGTATGACATCACAGCCATCACCGTCTCGTTGGATGAGAAGAGGATGACGGCCATATAGGGCAGGAAGATGAGCATCATGATCGGGCTGGACGTCGAGCCCAGGTCCTCCGTCCGGGAGACCATCGAAGCGGCCGCGGCGTAGAGGGAGGCGATCATAACGAAGCCGACGATGAAGAGCGGGATGAACCAGCCGATCGGTTCCGTGACCTTGCCGAGCACCAGGTCGTTTCCGCTGATGGCGGCCCCGAGGAGGACGGAGAGCGCAGTCAGGCCTATCTGTGCGAAGGCGAGGATCGAACACGCGAGAACCTTGCCGAACATCAGCACCCTCGCCGAGGTGGAGGCGAGCAGAATCTCCACGATCCGTGACTGCTTCTCCTCCACCACTGAGGAGGCGATGGTTGTCCCGAAGGTCACCGCCGACATGAAGAACACGAGCCCGAGGCCCAACCCGATCAGGTACGTGAGCCCCGGATCCGGAGCGTGCGGGTCGAGGAGTTCAACGGTGGGCACCTGACTGAGAGCGCCGGTCAGCGACTCGGGTGCGGAGCGTTCGGCGATGACGGTGACACCGACAGGGGACGCAGGGTCTTCGACGACGGCGGCCGCGACCTCTTCGGATGTCACCATGGTCCTCGCCTCATCCGTGCTGTCGACGGAGACGAGTTCGATCCCGTCGATTCCTTCAACAGCCTGCGCTCCCGCCGAGGTGACCGCCACCTTGTCCGTGGAGGAGAACAGTGAGGGCAGTGACCCGGAGACTGCCACGAGCGCTCCGAAGAGGACGATGCTCAGCAGCGTCGAGACCATGAAGGCCTTGGACTTCAGGCGGACCATGACCTCTCGTTCGATGACGAGACCGATGGCGGTAGTGAAGCTGGCACGCTGTGTCTGTGCTGTCGTCGCCAATCCGGACTTCTTGGGGGCGTTCGTGGCGGGAGAGCTCGTGTCGACGGAGTTCGAATCCTGTTGGGTGCTCATGCCTGCGTGACCTCCTGGAAGAGTCGGTTGAGAGCGACGGCGTGCGGGCCGAATGACTTCACTGAGGACACGGTGATGGCCTGGTGCAGGACCGCCTCGGCGATATCGGCGTTCGGTGCGGCGAAGCGCACCCAGTTGCCGTCGAATTCGACGACTCGGATGTCGGGGATCTCGCGCACCCAGCCCATGTCCGAATCGGTCTGCAGAATCCACTCAGGTGTGCTGCGCTGACGCCGCAGCTCATCGGCGGTGCCGCCCGCAACAAGCCGGCCGCCGTCGATGATGACGAGGTCGTCGACGAGGCGTTCGACCAGGTCGAGCTGGTGGCTGGAGAAGAGGACGGGCGCACCGGTGTCGGCGAAATCCTTGAGGACCTCGAGGGTGCGTTCGACGGCGACCGGGTCGAGTCCGGAGAAAGGCTCGTCGAGCACGAGGGCGCGCGGGCGGTGGATGAGCGCGGCAGCGATCTGGACCTTCTGCTGGTTGCCCAGGCTGACGGCCTCGAGGTTGTCGCTGGGTCTGCCGCCCAGGTCAAGCTGCTCGAGGAGTTCCAGTCCGCGACGACGGGCCGAATGGCGGCTGAGACCGTGGAAGCGCGCGAGGTAGATGAGCTGATCGATGATCGGCATCTTCGGGTAGAGGCCCCGCTCCTCGGGCATGTACCCGATCGCACTGCGATGTGCGGCGGTGATGGTTTCGCCGTCGACGGTGATGCGACCGGAGTCGGCAGCGAGTACGCCGAGGATGATGCGCATGGTCGTCGTCTTGCCGGATCCGTTGGAGCCCACGAATCCTGTCATCCTGCCCGAGCCGATGCTGAAGGACAGGTCGTGGAGAACCTGCTTGTCGCCGAAGCTGCGTGAAATCGAGTCCAAGGTGATCATGACTCAAACCTATGCGGTGCCGCGCCGATGCGAATCCGTCGTTCGGGCTATTTCGGCATCGGCAGTGTGGGGGAGGTCGAATTCTGACCCTGGGAAGAAGTCTGACACTGGGAATGAGACCTCTCAGCTCCCGACGAGTCCGTTCTCGTAGGCGAAGATGACGACGTGGATGCGGTCGCGGATGTCGAGCTTGGTCAGCAGGTTGGAGACATGTGTCTTGACGGTGGCCTCGCCGACGAAGAGCGTTCCTGCGATTTCGGAATTGCTCAGCCCCTTGGCCACGAGGTGGAGGACCTCGAGTTCCCGGTCGGTGAGGAGTTCCAGTTCGGGAGCTGCCGAGGTGGTGGTGACGGTGCTGCGGACGGAGCGTTCGATGACGCGTCGGGTCACCTCGGGAGACAGGAGCCCATCGCCGCCCGCCAGCGCGGTGACCGCGTCGATGAGCTGCTCCGCCTCGGCGGTCTTGAGCAGGAATCCGCTGGCACCAGCGGCCAGCGCCTGGAACAGGAAATCGTCGCGGTCGAAGGTGGTGAGCATGAGGACAGCGCCGGCCGCTCCTCGGCGCACGATCTCCGCGGTGGATTCGAGCCCGTCCATGACAGGCATCTGGACGTCCATGCAGATCACATCCGGCGCGAGCTCGAGCGCACGGTCGATCGCGACCTGACCGTTTTCAGCCTCCCCGACGACAACGATGCCGTCCTCGCTCTCGAGGATCGTGCGGAAGCCGGTGCGGACCATCGACTGGTCGTCGACGAGGAGGACTCGGATCACGGTTCAGGCCTTTGCTGTGGAGTCGGTGATGGAGGAGGCAGTTGGGAGATCGCTGGTATCGGTGACGGTCTCGGGGGTAGTAGGCGTGGCCGCGGGGTCAGACTCAGATTCGGGGTCAGACTCAGATTCGGCGACGTTCCGAGGGTAGGGAATCTGTGCCCGTACAAGCCAGCCGCCACGGGACTTCGGACCGGCTTCGAGGGAGCCGCCCATGGCGCTCATCCGTTCGCGCATGCCGATGATGCCGAGGCCCAGGCCCGGTTGCTTCGCCGGAGGTTCGGAGTCGGGGTGCGATTCCTCGTGGAGCCCGCCGGGAGACCGGGTGTCGCTGATCTCGACTTCGAGATTGCTGGTGCCGTACCGCAGGCGGACATCCACCTCCGCGTGCGATCCCGCATAACGACGACAGTTGGTCAGGGACTCCTGGATCACCCGGTAGATCGACATCTCCGTGATCGGCGTCAGCGGTCTCGGCTCACCGATCGTGACAACGTCGACCTGCTGTCCCGATCGACGTGAGGCGTCGACGAGTTCGGGAATGTCGCCGAGGCCGGGGTTGCCCTTCGTGTTGTGCTCACCGGTGCTCGCGTCGTCCGTGTCCCGGAGGGTGTAGACGAGCGCACGCAGTTCATCGACGGTTTCTCGGGTGGAGGATTCGATGGTCTTGAGGGATTCTCGGGCCTTGTCGGGATTCTTCTCGAGGCTGCGACGGGCGGCTGCGGCGTGGATGCCGACGCCGGTGATGTGGTGGGCGATGCCATCGTGGAGTTCACGAGCGATGCGCACCCGCTCAAGATCGAGAGCCTGACGAGTCAGCTGCTGTTCCTGGGCGCGGACCTCGGCGTTGGCGGAGCGCAGATCGTCGAGGATCAGGCGCTGCTTCCAGGCTCGGTCGCCGAAGAGCCAGGCGCCGCCGAAATAGGCGACATTCGTCAGCAGGCTGACGCCGAAGCTCGCGGTGATCTGCAGGACTGTCATGTCCGAGAGACCGTTGGACTGGAAGAACACGGAGGCCACAAGGTAGATGAAGATGGCCGTGCACAACAGTGCCCTGGAGACGAGAGCCGACCGGCGATTGCTCTGCCACGCACCGATCGAGTACACGCCCATGAAGAGGATGATCTGGGTGACCCCTGGTTCCATGGCGCCGCCGATCTGTGCGCCGACGAAGATCGCGGTCTGGGTCCAGGCGACTTGGCTGGGGTAGCGCCGCCTCCAGATGAGGGGCACTGTCACCGCCACTGAAGCCAGGCACAGAACCCATAGCGGCGCCTTGAACGGCCAGTAGCCTGTCGTGACATACAGGATGGCGAAGACTACAGAACCTGCGGCCAGGGCGATGACCAGATATACGTCGCCGCGCGTAGGTCTCAGCGATGTCGGACTCTCTGCCATCCCTCCAGCTTAGACAGCAGAGGCGTGTTGGGGTATCCGCCGCTGTGTGGATCTGGGGCGTGGCGTATCCGGCGCGGGGTGGAGGCGTGGCTGGAGGGATTGGCAGTATTCGCCGTATCTGCGCATGTCTCTCGTGTGTAAGTTCGGGGCCAGGCGTCACCGCGCCGCCCGAACTGCAGATTATCGATCAGAAAGAAGTGCGTTTATGACGGAGACTACAAGGACAACCATCGATCCGGCGACAGGAGAATCTGTCGCTGTTGTGGGCGCACGAGGAAAGACAGGCCGGGCAATTTCGTCGGCGCTCAAGGACCGAGCGGTTCCCATCATTCCGATTGGGCGAGGCGAAATGATGAACCCCGTCGAGGCGCTGAAGGGTTGTCGTGCCGCCTATCTCATGGCGCCGAACCTTCATCCGGATGAGCGTGATTTCATCTCCATACTGCTCGGGGCCTGCCGCGAGGCAGGAGTGGATCGAGTCGTCTACCATTCGGTGGCGGCACCCTATGCTCCAGACATGCCTCACCACGTGGCCAAGGCTGCATCTGAGGACCTGGTGCGGCGGAGCGGACTTCAGTGGTCGATTCTCCAGCCGTGCGCATATATCGACAATCTCCTGCCGGGCCTGCGAGGACAGAATCCGCACGTTGCTGTGCCCTACAGCGTCGACACCCGATTCGGACTGATCAGTCTCGCCGACCTCGGCGAGATCGCGGCCGCCGTGTTGCTTGATGACTTCCATATCGGGGCGACCTATGAACTCGGCGGTCCGCAGCAGCTGACTGTTCGCGACTATGCCGCCGCCGCAGAGCAAGTGCTGGGTCGAGCGATTGAAATCGAAGCATCAACTCCGCAGCAGTGGGTCGCCGCCCACAGAAGCGCTGGCGCCGACTCGACGTCTGGGACGAGTCTCGACCTGCGCGAGATCGAATGGTTGGCAGCGATGTTCTCCTACTACGACTACCACGGACTGCCGTGCGGAGCGCTTCCGGCGCAGGCCATCTTGGGCCGCCCCGCGCGATCTGTTCAGGAGGTGCTGCGCTCGGAGCTGTCGTAATTGGAGACATTTACCAACGGCTCATTGGTTGTTTGGCATCTTTTGCCGGTGGAGTGATGTGAGTCACCGGCAAAAATGGATTCAAACGCTCAGCAGACCTGGGGTCATCAGACCTGGGAAGGACATTGATGTCGACTCAAAGCCCACGAATCCGTATCGGTATCGACACCGGCGGAACGTTCACAGATGTGGTGGCCTTCAACGAAGCCACCGGTGAGCTCACCACGACGAAGACTCCCTCGACACCGTCGAATCCCGCTGATGGCTTCATCAACGGCATTGACAAGGTCCTCGAAATGTTGGGCACCGATCAGGACGCCGCGACGATCACAGCCTCCGATATCAGCGCGGTCAGCCATGGAACCACCGTCGCTACCAACCAGCTGCTCGAGGGCAAGCTCGATCGTCTCGGCTTCATCACGACCGAGGGCTACGAATTCGTGCTCGAAATCGCCCGACAGGCAGTACCCGACGGGTACGGAAACTCCTATTTCTGGGTCAAGCCCGATCGCATCGTACCCGCCGACCTCGTCAAGACCGTGACCGGCCGCATGGACTTCGAAGGCCACGAAGTGCGTCCCTTCGACGAAGTCGAGGCACGCAAGGTCGCCCGCTGGTTCCGGGACCAGGGAATCGGCACATTGGGAGTCAACTTCCTCCACGCCTATGCGAACCCCGCCCATGAGCAGAGGATGCGCGAGATCCTCCTCGAAGAGCACCCCGACGTCATTGTGTCGCTGAGTTCGGAAGTGCTGCGCGAATACCGCGAATACGAACGATCGATGACGACCTTGGTTGACGCCGCAGTCAAACCCAAAGTCTCCACGTACGTCAAGAACATCCATGAACGCCTCGACGCCTATACCGGCACCGACAAGGACGCCAAGCTGCCGTTCTACATCATGAAGTCCAACGGCGGCGTGCTCTCCGCCGATGAAGTCGTCAACCAGCCCATCACCACCGTGCTCTCCGGCCCTGCCGCGGGTGCACTGGGTGCCGGACTCATCGCGCGGGAAGCCGGTTTCGACAAGGTCCTGACCTGCGACGGCGGTGGCACCTCGACGGACGTCACGGTTGTCGTCGACGGAGAGCCTGCTCTGACGACCGAAGGCTCGGTCGGTGTCTACCCCTCCAAGATCCCCATGATCGACGTCGTCACCGTCGGTGCGGGCGGCGGCTCGATCGCCTGGACCACGGCCGAAGGACAGCTCAAGGTCGGTCCTCAGTCGGCAGGAGCCGACCCGGGGCCCATCTGCTACGGCAACGGCGGCGTGGAACCGACCATCACCGATGCCCACGTCTTCCTCGGGCGGATCCCGCCCCACCTCCTCGGCGGCGAGATCCCCCTCGACGCGGACGCCGCTGGTCGCGGCATCAGCGAAATCGCCGCAAAGCTCGGCCTGAGCACGGAGAAGGCCGCGACTGGAATCCTCGAGATCTCCGCCTGGAACCAAGCCAACGCCCTGCGCCAGATCTCGGTCCAGCGTGGCCTCGACGTCCGTGACTTCATGCTCACCACCTTCGGCGGCTCCGGCTTGCTTCTGGCATGCACGCTCGTCGACATCCTCGATCTTGCCGGCGTCGTCGTTCCGCCTAACCCGGGAAACGTCTCCGCCTTCGGTCTCCTCACCGTCGACGTCAAGAACGACTATGTTCAGACGAACGTCGCACGCGATGACGGACTGGACATCGCTGAGGTCGCCGGCCTCTTCGACCGTCTCCAGACTCGGGCAACCGAGGCCCTGATCAACGAGGGATTCACACCAGAACGCCATCAGTTCGACCGCTCCGTCGACCTCCGTTACTTCGGTCAGGCCTTCGAGGTCCGCGTGCCCGCTCCTTCGGGTACGGTCACCCGAGAATGGGCCGACGAGGTGACGCGGGCATTCCACGCCGAGCACAGGCAGCTCTACGGCTATGACTTCGCCGATGCGTCGGACCAGCACGTGGAATGGGTCAATGTCCGGGTCTCAGGCATCGGTCCGATCACCCGTCCGGAGCTTCGCCACATCGCGTCAGCCGAGGGCGCACCGGATAAGTCCGAACGTGCACAGACCGCTGTGCGACCAGTGTGCTTCGACGCCGAGGACGGATACGTCGACACCGCCGTGTACTGGCGTGAAAGTCTCCTGGCCGGAGACACCCTGGAAGGTCCGGCCATCGTCGAAGAGTTCGGCTCGACCTTCCCGCTGCACCCGGGATTCACCGCTCGCATCGATGCCGGCGGCAACATCATCACCACTCGCCGCAAACGCCAGGAGGCAGGCAAATGACGATCACTGACCAGACCGCAGCACCCGACTCCGGGTCGATGCTCAGCCTCACTCCGTTGACAGGGCAGGCGTTGACCGACTACATCAACGCTGACCCGATCAACCCCGCAGGTCTGCCAACGGCTTACGAACATGGCAACCGCCTGACATCGAGGCAGAAGGCTTCGACGGTTGACCCGATCATCGTCGAGATCGTCGAAGGCACTTTGGCCAGTGTCGAAATGGAGGTCGAGACCGCGATTGCCCGAACCTCACGGTCACCGATGATCCGCGACGCCCACGATTTCCGAGCAGGAATCCATGACCGGCAGCTGCGCAAGCTCACAGGTCGCTCATATTCGGCACTCGTCCATCCCATCGTCCGCGACTTCCCGATCGAGGAGATGCAGGAAGGCGATGTCTTCTTCCACAACGACGTCTACGCCTCCGAGGGCGGAATCGGCCACCTTCCAGATATGTGCGTGACCGTGCCGGTCTTCGCCAACGGTGAGGTCGTCTGCTTCGTCCAGGCATTCGGCCACCACGATGACATCGGCGGAGCCTGCCCTGGATCGATGCCCTCGGGTGCTACCAGCGTCTTCGAAGAGGGCCTGATGATCCCCCCGATCAAACTCTGGGACGCGGGGAAGCCGAACAGGTCGGCACTGGCCATCATGACGCGCAACTCACGCATGCCCGACTCGCTCTCGGCAGATCTCGATGCGGAATGCTCTGCCTGCCTTATGGGCGCCAGGCGCCTGACCGAACTGTTCACCCGCTACGGAGTCGACACCGTCGAGGCTGCCTTCGACACCATCCTCGATAACTCCACGGAGATCTACCGCCGCGAGATCCTGTCGAAGATCCCCGATGGCCAGTACGTATGGGAGGACTACGCCGAACACGACGGAGTCTCCGACCCGATGCTGCACACACAGAGGATCACCCTGACCAAGACCTCAACTGGCGGCCCCGACGACGGTCCTCGTCTCATCATCGACTTCACCGGCACCGCGGCTCAAGCTGCAGGGCCGATCAACCACTGTGGTGACTATGTGGGCGGAAACTTCCTCAAGAAGTGGTTGGCACCGATCCTGCGCAACCTCGCCGACAGCCCCGAACGCATGGGCGAACTCGACGTCAACGAGGGAATCGTCCCCCTCATCGAGATGCGTTTCCCAGAGAAGGGGACCCTGCTTACGCCCGAGTTCCCAGGCCCCACGAACGCACGCACCTTCGTCATCCTGCGCCTCCTCGGCGTACTGGCAGGCGTGGTGGCGAAGGCAGTAGACGGGCAGATGCCTGCCGACCAGGAGACCATCCGCTACACGGGCGTCTACGGCAAGGACCGCGACGGCAACGATTACCTCATGCGTGAGGTCCTCGGCGGCGGCTCCGGTGGACGCTACTACTCCGACGGTGAAGATACGATCCACGTGGTCCCCGATTCCCGGAACCTGCCGACAGAGTTCACAGAATCCAGGTTCCCGTTTCGCGTTGAACGCCTCGGCCTGTCCGTCGACTCCGGCGGGGCTGGTCGTTACCGTGGCGGACTCGGCTACGAGAAGCACATCAGGATGTTGCGCGATGGTCATTTCATGTCGATCGCCGACCGGTCGATCCTTGCCTGCTGGGGAGTCAAAGGCGGTAAGGCCGGTCAGCCCTTCCAGGTCACCATCGACCCGGGTGGAGCGAACGAACGCGAAATCGATGCGCTGGCCGATGACGAGCCGATCAGCGCCGGCGAGGTCGTGCGGATCCGCACAACCGGTGGCGGCGGTTGGGGAGACCCGCTCCAGCGTCCCTTCGCTGAAGTCGTCCGCGACGTCCAGTGGGGCAAGGTGAGCATCGCAGCGGCCGAAGAGTCCTATGGTGTCATCGTCACCGAGGGCCCGGACGGAATCGAGAACGCCACCGTCGACGAGGCGGCTTCAGAGTCGCTGCGTGCACGCCTGCTCACCGAACGTGGAGTCAACGAACCCTTCTTCGACAGGGGGCCAGGCTACGCCGAGTTGGCTGGTGACGGTGCCAGGGCACCCGAGGTGGACTGGCTGTGAGAGTCCTCGTCGCCCTTGGCGGCAACGCGATGACTTCCTCCGATGGTGATGCGTCACCGGAGAGCCAGCGCCGTGCCATCGCTCAGGCGGCCGTCCATCTCGCCGATATCATCGAAGACGGACACGAACTCGTCGTCGCCCATGGGAACGGGCCACAGGTCGGCAACATCATGCGCAAGAACGAGCTCGCCGTCGCGGAGCTGCCCCCGGTCAGCCTCGACTGGTGCGGGGCCCAGACTCAGGGCACCATCGGCTTCACCATCGTGAGCAGGATCGAGAAGGAGCTGAATTCTCGAGGGATTGCCAAGAGCGTCGTTGCACTGGTGACCCGAACCGTCGTCGACCCTGACGATACGGCCTTCACTGATCCGGTCAAACCGATCGGCTCCTACCAGCCTCGGGACTATGCGGCTGCGATGGAAGAGCTGGGGCAGACATGGAAGGACTTCGGCAGCAGAGGGTGGCGTCGGGTTGTGGCATCGCCTCGCCCGGTGCGGATCCTCGAGACCCCGACGATCGAGTTCCTGGCGAATTCCGGGGCGGTCGTGGTCGCGGCAGGCGGTGGCGGAATCCCAGTCATCCCCGATGAGAAAGGATTCAACGGAGTCTCCGCAGTCATCGACAAGGACCTCAGTGCGGCGCAGCTGGCACGCTCGGTGAAGGCCGATCGGCTCATCATCGCCACCGATGTGCCCTGTGCCGTCGCGGGATTCGGCACTCCCGAGGCTCGCGACATCACGAAAGTCACGAACGCCCAGTTGCGCGAGCTCAAGGACACAGGCACCTTCGCCTCGGGTTCGATGGGTCCCAAGGTCGATGCTGTTCTCAACTTCGTCGACGAGGGTGGACCGATGGGTGTCATCGCTGCTCTCGACAATCTCCCCGAGGCTGTGGCAGGCAGCTCCGGAACCGTGGTCACACCTGTTGACGACGGTGTGACCGTGGCTGCCCGAGGTTCGACCTTGGCAGAACGCGCCTAGAATCGATAACCATGGTGAGGGCGATGAAGCGCAAGGTCAGCATGATCGTGTTGGCGGCCGGCAGCGGCAGTCGGATGGGTGTGCCCAAGGCGCTGCTGCGACTGCGTGTGGGGACCTCGTTGCTCGAACACCATGTGCACACGATGGCTGCAGCGCATGCTGGGGGCGAGGTGCAGCAGTCCGAGGACTCGCTGGAGATCATCGTGGTTCTCGGGGCGTCTGCCGATGTGGCGAGACCCCTGGTGCCGGCCAACGCACGTGTGGTCGAGAACCCTGACTTTGCCGCGGGGATGGGCTCATCGCTGCAGGTGGGCCTGCGGGCAGTCGCCGCCGATGCCGTAGCGGCCATCGTGACCTTGGTCGACCTTCCCGAGACTCCTGTCGAGGCCTACCGTCGTTTGCTTGAGCACTCCGGCACCGAGGTTTTGGCGCGCTGCATGTGGAATGCGGAACTCGGGCATCCTGTGATGATCGGCAGAGACCTGATCTCGGAGGCGATCGCGGCCTGTCACGAGGATAGAGGGGCGAGGAGTCTGTTCAGGGATTTGTCGGGTCAGGTTCTCGACATCGAGTGCGGAGATCTGTTGGCGCCTGGAGTCACGGGGAACAGGGATGTCGATACTCCGGCAGATGCACAAGCGCAAGGATTGCTTCTGCCCACGACCGGAATGAGTGATCATGCCTGACTACACCGGCGCCCTCGATCTGGCGAAGGCTCTGGGAGACGTGGGGTACATGGCCGACGATTCCCTTGCCACCGCAAGCTTCCTCGCGGGAGCACTCGATAAGCCACTCTTGTGCGAAGGCGCGCCCGGAGTCGGTAAGACCAGCCTGGCCAAGGCCCTGGCCAAAGTCCACGGCACCGAACTGATTCGTCTGCAGTGCCACGAGGGACTCGACGCGACCCATGCTCTCTACGACTGGGACTTCGCCAAACAGATTCTCCACGTCCGGACCATCGAAGCAGCGGCGAAGGCATCGGCCCAACGGCTCGATGCCACACGCCTCGACGATGAACTCCACAGCCTGCCGTTCCTGCTCAGGCGACCTATCCTCCAGGCGATCGAAAGTTCACGAAACGAGGGAGCTGATGCTCAACCTCGGCGTCCTGTGCTGCTCATCGATGAGATCGACCGTGCCGGCGACGAATTCGACGCTCTCCTGCTTGAGGTCCTCTCAGATTGGTCTGTGACAGTTCCCGAGCTGGGCACCATCCACACGCCGACCCCGCCCTTGGTGATCCTGACCTCCAACCGCACACGTGAACTTCACGACGCCCTCAAACGCCGCTGCGTCTACCACTGGTTCTCCCAACCTGATGCCCAGACTGAGGAGAGAATACTCGCTCATCATGTCCCGGCTTCTTCCCAAGCGCTGCGGGCCGCCGTAGTGCGAGCTGCTAATCGTCTGCGGTCGCAGACCCTGATCAAACCTCCGGGAACCTCGGAGACCATCGACTGGATCCGCGCGCTCGCGGCGCTGGGAATCAGTGAACTCGACGAGGCAGCCGTGCGGTCGACGATTTCCGCAGTTCTCAAAGATGCCGATGATCTCAGCGGTCTGAGTTCGAACAGTCTGGTCGACCAGTGATGAGCGACCTGACCGCCGAGCTGATGCGCTTCGGCTCACGCCTGCGCCGGCATGGACTGCCTGCCGGTGCAGACAGGATCCGGACTCTGGCCAGCGCACTTGCCCACATCGACCTGTTGGACCCAACCCAGGTTCGTGCTGCCTCGCGGTCATTGATCTGCACGGAGCAGAAACATATTCCGATCCACGATGCCCTCTTCAACCAGCATTTCGGCCTCACCGGGCGACAACGAGTGGCACCGGGCCCTCACGAGGTGTCGATCCCGACTCCGGAGCCCAGCGAAGAGTCGAGTGACTCGGCGAAATGGGATCACGTCGAAGACCAGACAATGGCGCTCCAAGCCGCCGCCAGCCGGCTCGAGGTCCTGCGCACCACCGACCTCGGCAACGGAGAACATGCGGCGGAGGCGGTACGTCTGATCGATGGCCTGTCTTTTCGCAACCCACGTCGCAGTGCGTATGCAGACAGGCGCAGCAGTTTCGGAAGAATCGATGCGAACCAGATCGTGAGGACCCTGCTTCGGCAGGAAGAACTCTCGCGTCTGCCGCGGTCAACCCGCCGAGAACGCGATCGAGACGTCACGATCATCGTCGACGTATCAGCCTCGATGAAGCAATGGCTGCCGGCACTCATCAGATTCCTGGCTCGAGCCACGCCAAGACTCAAGGCACGAAGCTTCACCCTGGGAACTCGTCTCACTCGAGTCGACCATCACTTCTCTGCACCGTTGAATGACCGTGAACTGCTGGCGGCGCAGGAGGCGATTCCCGACCTGGCCAGCGGGACCCGCCTCGGCGAAGGACTGCTCACCCTGCTCAACGGGGGACATCGGGAGGCGATCCGCGGATCGGTGCTCGTCCTCATCAGCGATGGCTGGGAACAGGGCGACTGCTCCGAACTGCGCCGCGCGTGCGCACGGCTGGGGAGACTGAGCCACCGATTCATCTGGGTGAATCCTCGTGCGGGACGTGTCGGCTTCACTCCGGAGGTGCGAGGTATGCGGATCGCTGAGGAACACGCGCAGGTGATGCTTCCCGCCACCACCGTTGACGGTTGGCAGGCAGTGGCCGAGAACATCGCCTCCAGCGTGAGACGGGATACGGCGAGGCAGGGCCGGGGTGGAACGAGCAAGGATGGATTGAGCCGACATCCGGATACGGCAAGCGCGGGCCAGAGAGCAGTGAAGGAGACGATGACGAATGGCTGAGCTGGAACAGACACTGCTGAATTGGCTGCAGGCCGGCCGCCGGTTCTCAGTAGCCATCGTCGTCGAAACCTGGGCATCGGCACCCCGCCCGGCCGGAGCGATGATGGCGGTGGCCTCCGATGGTCAGACGGTCGGCAGTCTGTCCGGGGGATGCGTCGAATCCGCCGTCCACGATCTCGCCCTCGAGGTACTGACCACAGGTCAGGCCAGGCTGTCGCACTACGGCACCAGCGACGACGAGGCATACGCTGTGGGCCTTGCCTGCGGCGGGCAGATCGAGGCACTGGTGATCCCGGTCGTCAATGAGGCAACGACGGTGCCGCTGGCTGCTTATATGCGTGCGCTTGAGGAATCTCGTCCGGCCGCGCTCGCCCTGGAACTGCCGATGATCCGTGAGACTTCAGCCGACGAGGTGTTCGGCCAGGCGGCCGAAGACTCTGTGGCTTCCGAGGGTGTCGTTGACGCTGATGACACGGGTCGCATGTTGTTCATCGAACCCGCAGAGGGCGCGGCTGGCGTGCCCTCATCTGCCGGCCGACATGGTGCGGCAGCCAAGGCTGGAGCTGAGTGGCGCCGGAGTGGAACTCTCGGGCACCCGCGACTCGATGAGCACGTCACCACCGATGCTGGGGCGATGATCACCCAAGGCCGATCGGGAGTGCGTGAATACGACTCCACTGGAATGCGCCTCGGCGCGGGAACACGGATCTTCGTGACCACCTCGGATCCGCCTCCGCGTCTCATCATCTTCGGGGCGATCGACTATGCGGCGGCTTTGTCTCAACTCGGGAAATTCCTCGGCTATCAGGTGACGGTGTGCGATGCGCGACCGATCTTCGCAACTCCGGAGAGGTTCCCCGATGCCGACGAGGTCATCGTCTCGTGGCCGCATCGATACCTGGCCGAAGAGGTCCGGGCCGGGCGAATCGAAGGTTCCACGGTCATCGCAGTGCTCACCCACGATCTGAAGTTCGACGTTCCAGTGCTCCTCGAAGCGGCAAGGTCCGTGGCCGGATACATCGGTGCGTTGGGAAGTCGTCGCACCCACAAGCTGCGAGTCGATGCTATGTCACTGGCGGGGGCGAGCGCTGCAGAGATCGAACGAATCCATGGTCCGATCGGCCTCGATCTCGGGGCCCGTTCGCCGGAGGCCACTGCAGTGTCCATCTTCGCCGAGGTGCTGCTTGAGTTCGCCCAAGGAACCGGCCGTTCGCTGCGGAGGACAACCGGACCTATTCACTCGTAGTCACCGGACCCAGCGAATGCTCGCTGGGCTCGATGACCGAGGCTGAAGCGAACTACCGTCCCAGAGACTCGAGACCATTGGTGAAGCAGTCCATCGGAGGATTGACGAGTCCGGCACCTACTTGGCCGACACCGGCTATGCGACCGGCCATGCCCGTGTTGATCTGCGGAAGCACATTCGTTCGCAGCACCTTGACCAGGTCGATTCCGCTGGGAACACCGCGGAATTCGAGGATCGGAATCTGGTGGATCGGGTGCTCACCAGCGGTGATCTCGTACATTCTCCGCGTCGTCTCCACCGCGAAGGCCACATCGCCACCGACGAGACGCACCACCGCCGGAGCCGCGGCCATGGCCAGTCCTCCGATGCCGGCGGTCTCTGTGATCGCCGAGTCTCCGATGTCGGGATTGGCATCTTCTGGACCGAAGTCGCCCAGGTACAGTCCCTCAGCGACCTGGGCCGGTCCGGTGAACCATTCGTCGCCGGTACCTGAAAGTTGGATGCCGAAATCGGTGCCGTTGCGAGCCATGGTCACGACCAGTGAGGATCCGGGAATGCCCTTCGCCGCAGCCATCGCCAGTTTGCAGGTCGGCATGACCAGGTTGAGCGCGAAGTAGTCATTGGCGCCCAGGAAACTGCACACCTCGGCGAGGTCAGCGGTGGCGAAGTCCAGTGCCAGCAGATCCGGCATCAGATCTCGGAGGAACAGCAGCGTCGCCGTGCGATTGCGATTGTGGCCCTCATCGCCGGATGCCAACATCTGCGAAACATAGTACTTCGTGTCGATGGGTCCGTGTGCGGCGACCGCCTGTGCGAGCACGGGTCCCAAGATGTCGCGCATCCAGTGCAGGCGGTCAAGCACCTCGTCGTTGTTCGCACCGTACCGCAGCACCTTACCCAAGCCCTCGTTGAGGGAGCAGTAGGCGCGATTGCCATACACAGGGTCGATGAGTTCGAACATCCACATCGACGGGCTGATCACTCCTGCCATCGGCCCGACAGCATCCTTCGAATGACACGGTGCCATGCTGAATCGTCCATCGGCGAGCCCGGCTTCAGCCTCTTCGAGGGTGTCGGTCAGCCCTTCGAAGACCACAGCGCCGGCCAATGCTCCGCGCATGGGGCCCGAGGCCCGTTCAAACTCCAGGGGAGGTCCCGAATGCAGGAACTCGTTCTCGGCAAGGCCCAGACATTCACGGGCCGGCCGTAGGCCGACGAGCTGGGCACCGGCATTGAGCATGGCCTCCAACGCTTGGGCATTGGCGGCCAGTCGACGAGGGTCGCTCATCACGGAGAAGAGCCTGTTCGCATCACCGACGGGTGGCTGCCACGGTACTTCGACGACGGGAACGGCCTGTGCGCGCAGCGCATCGGCGAAGAGTGACAGGCCGACGCTGACGACTTTCGGTTCGGCCGAGAGCAGCTCGCTCAGCTTCGTCGCCGGCACATCGCTCCTCGCCGACGCATCGCTCGTCGCCGCAGAGTTCGCTGCTGCCTCCGTCGTCGCCGGTGCCCCGTGGGAAGAGGGTCCTGACTGTGCAGGAGCGTTGTCGCACTCGGCCTGGTTGAGCGGGGCGATGAGGGAGACCGCCCGCCGAGTCGCCTGAGCATTCGAGACGTAGACCTCAGCGCCGGCCCCAACGAGCGAGCCGACCGTGGCAGAGAAGTCCTGAGGATCAGACTGGGTGCCGATGAGGCTGACGATGACCGGCAACTCCCGTCCAGCCTGTGTTGCGGCCAAGCGAGCTGCGGAAATGGCTCCGGAGAGACCTTCCGCTGGAGCCGCGTGGGCTCCATGACCGAGGACCAGATCGAGGAGGAGGACCCCGGCGCTGTTTCCCGCCTCGGCGATGGCCCCGAGACGGAGGCTGGGGTCGATCATCGGGTGGGCGCGACCCTGAGTCATCCCATCATCACCGAAGTCGATGACCGTGTGCGCGGACGTGGGCAGTTCGGCACCGGCAATCTTCTCAGCCCCGCCGAGGGGGATGTTCGAGGTGATAGGTCCCAGAGTTTCGGCCGCGATGAGCATGGCTTCATCGGCCATGGTGCCCCCGCAGAACAGCCCCACCAGAGGTCCCTGCTGCAGGTCCTCTGAGGAGCCGGTCGTTCCCCAGGAGGGCCAGGTGGGGACATTGAAGCCGCAGCTGTCCAGAGCAGTTTCGACGCTTGTTGTGAGATCGGTGCGCTCGGGACCGAGCACAGCCCAACTGACACCGATGCCCAGATCGGCTGCCAACACCTCTATCTCAGCGACCACCTCGGCGTCGGCGGGTTTCGACACGATGATGACATGGTCGGTGTCTTTGTCGCCGGCCAGAGCCTTGAGCGCCTGTTTGGCACTGAGTCCGCCGACCTCGCGTGCCAGATCGCGTCCGCCGGTGCCGATCAGCTGGGAGATCCCTGCCCCCGCGGCATCAAGCAGGGTTGAGACCTGCTGCGCACCAGTGCCCGAAGCGGCGACGATCCCGATCCGGCCCGGCTTCACCTCGTTGGCGAAACCGAGCCCGGCCCCGGCGACGATGGCCGTCCCGCAGTCGGGGCCCATGACGATGAGGCCCGCCTCGGTGGCTCGGTGCTTGAGTGCGACCTCGGTGTCGACATCGACGTTGTCGCTGAAGAGCAGCACCGAGTTGCCCGCATCCAGAGCGGCAATGGTTTCGATGCCTGCATAGTCGCCGGGCACGGAGACCACGACCAGGTTGGAGCCGGTGCGCCCGACCGCTGACTCGACAGTCAGGGGAGGCTGCTCCGCTCCCGTTGGCCCCAGCGAGCGTGCGGCGGTGTCGGCAATGCGGGTGAAGGCTTCATCGACGGCGGCGAGACCGGACGCGAGCGCAGCTTCGTCGCTGGCGCTGATCGCGATGACCAGATCGTTGGGGGCAGCCGAATCGGGAATGTCGAAACCGGCATCGCGCATGAGCCCGACATTGAGCTCGGTGCCCATGCCGATGAGCGCCGCGTCTACACCTTCGGTGGCCTTGACCTGCGCAGAGACCTGCATGAGAGCCACAGAGTCGTAGTAGAGGCCTGACCTGATATCAAGAGTCGTCGGCATGGATGGTTCCTTCCAGTGGTGAAACGAGAGTGAGTTCGGCAGCAGGTGTGAGTACCGCGAGGAATCCGGTCAGAAGATCATGGCCGGAGTGATGACCGATCCGGTTGATGTTCGCTAACACCTCATCGAGACCGTGAGCCTCGTCGAACGTGTGAAGCGGCGGTGTGGTGCGGTGGCCGTTGCCGGAGAACTTCTCGGCGCGGATCAGTCGGGCGATGTCGGCGATGGCGCGCTCGATCTCCGGAATGCAGTAGCCCTCGAGAGCAGCACGCAGAAGTGAGGCAGAGACGGCTGTGGTTCGCTCTTCGAGTGCAAGGTAGGACAGACTGCTGGCCAACAGCGAGTGCTGGCACGAGCTGAGCACTGACTGCGAAGTCCAGCGCAAGGCAAGGGCGATCCCGCAGAGTGCGTCATCACCGGATGGGGTGCTTCCGGGACCGTAGCCCAGGAGGGCGTGGGCGAATGAGTCGACGTCCGCAACCACACCGGATTCCAGGGCCCGGACGAGATTGACCGACCGGAGGGCAAGACCGCTGAGACCCGGGTTCAGGCGATCTTGGACCGAGGCGACCACGCCAGGCGAACATGGTCGAGGATCGCTGAGATCCGGGGGCTCGATTCGGCTGGGACGCCATGTTCTGACGGCTGCGCACCTGAGATTCGCGGATTCGATCCGTTCCACTCTCGGGTGGGCCGATGCCGTCGAGAAGGTGACGGTGGCCGGCATCTCAGGCCGAAGCCTGCCGAGGTGGTCCGCAGTCAGCTGGGGTACCTGAAGTCCTGTCGGCAGTTGCAGGGCATCCGGGCCCATCACGGGAAGTACATGTGTCCCGCGCCGGTGAGCATCGACTCCGATGTAGAAGCCGGTCGGAAACAGTCCGATGACCGTTGCGTCAACGGTCACCTCTGATGAGGACACTTCTTGTGAGCTCGCGAAAATCGACTCCAGCGCGGTGACGTCGTCCGGGTCCAGGAACGGCAGAGGCGAAGCCGCTGCTGGAAGAGTGCGTGACATGGACCTCATTTCGACAGGTTATCGTGACCTGCTATCGTCAATGCATGTCAAATGGTGCCAAGGATGGCCTATATATGCATCAAAATTTGCCAGACGATGAGAGTGTCTCGATTTCAGCCTGCCTGTCCGTACGTGACGTGCTGGGATTGCCGAGTATGCGCAGCGGCGAGATCGTTGCGGGTGGACAGGGGCTTGATCGCCTGGTCGAACTGACCAACGTGATGGAAGTCCCCGACATCATTCCCTGGGTGAAGCCCCGCGAACTGCTCCTCACCACTGCCTATCCGCTGCGGGACCGGCCCGAAGAGATCGCCCAGCTCCTGACGACTCTTGAGGGCAGTGGCGTGTCCGCCGTCTGCATCAAACCGGGGCGATATCTCACCGAGATTCCCGACTCCGCTATCGCGGAGGCCAACCGGCTCGGTTTGCCGATCATCCACCTCGGTGACGGTGTCGGGTTCGACGAGATCATGCATGAAGTGCTGTCGGGCAACCTTGATCGCCGGGCCGAACTGATCCGGAAGACGGAACAGACGATGCGGGAACTCGTCGACGTCGTCATCAACGACGGCGACCTCGAAGACGTCTGTCAGATGGTGGCAGAGCGGATTGGTGTGGCCGCCGCGGTCACCACATTGGACGGTCGGGTGCGCTGCCTGCGGACTCATTCGATGTTCACCGAGGGTGAATCAGTGGTCGACGAGGATCTGGTGAGCCTGGTCTGCTTCGACAAGTCTGGCCGTTTCCGAGTTGAGGACGAACCCGCGGGCCTGGAACGCAGCGGCCGGACCCGCGCAGGCCGGACATCTGTGTGGGGCAACTGCACCATCGAAGGTGGAGACAAGACTCTGGGCCGCATCGTTGCCTTCGGCGAAGGCGCGCTCAAGGCTCCCGAGTTCCGGCTCATAGAACAGGCCGCCGCAGCCGCGGCGCTTGTCATCACCCGGGAGAAGGCGATCACTGCGGTCGAAAGCAAATACCGCACAGACTTCGTCCTCGAGGTGCTGCGAGGCCATATTGCCTCCACAGACCGAGTGCTCTCCCATGCCGACTCGCTGGGCTGGGACCTGGCCCGACCCATCAATGTTGCAGTCGCCGAGGTGGATTCGGAAGCGGACCAGACGGATGCTGAGAACAAGCGGACGATGCAGTCCCTCTTCGCCGACGCCTGGACGAAAGTCGTGTCCCAGGACGATCCCGCTGCTGCGGTCGTCGGTTCAGGAGATCAGGTCATCCTGCTGCTCTCGGCAGAGAATGCGGACGACATCACAGCACGGCTGAAGTCCTTCATCACGGATGTGCGCGGATATGGCGGGGGAGGCAGGAGACAGTTCTCGGTCGGTATCTCACGTCCCGCGGCAGACGTGTCCGGTCTGGCGGCGGCCTATCAGGAGGCGATGCGCGCACTCGAGGTCGGACGCCAGCTCGAGCGTGGTCAGGGACTCAGCCACTACGACTCCCTAGGTGTCTACCGGCTGCTCCTTCAGGTGACGAAGAAGGAAGAGCTGCGCAGCTTTGCGCGCGAGGTCCTCGGCCCACTGGCAGGAGACGACAAAGAAGAGTACGAAGGGCTGCGCACCACGTTGCAGGCGCTGCTCGATCACAACCTCAATGTGGCCGAAACGGCACGGTCGCTGTTCTTCCACTACAACACGCTGAGATACCGGATCACCAAGCTCGAACACATGGTCGGTCCGTTCACCGAAGATCCCAACCTCCGCCTCTCGCTGTCCTTGGCCTTGCAGATCGTCAAGCTTCCTTAGCAAAGACTGCCGACGAGCCCTGGGTATATTTGGCAGGATCTGACGTGATGTGTGCCTCAGCATCCCAATAGAGTCGGGGTGTCAGTCGAGATGTTTCGTGACCGGCGGCTGCAGGAACACACGTGTCGAAATGTCTGCACCGGGCCTTTCTCAACGATGAGGAGAAACACATGTCGATGTTCTCATGGACGTTGCACGGGGATGGCAAGACCGTCGCCCCAGGCGAGTTCGTCAAACCCAGCGAACGTCTGACCTGGGGTCGAACGATCGGCCTTGGTGCTCAGCACGTGGTAGCCATGTTCGGGGCCACCTTCGTCTTCCCCATCATCATGGGGCTCAACCCCCAGCTGGCCGTCATGATGTCGGGATTCGGCACCATCATCTTCCTCCTCATCGTCAAGGGCAAGGTGCCCAGCTACGTGGGCACCTCCGCCGCGTTCGTCGGAGGCGTCACCGCTGTCACCGCACAGGGCGGCACCCCCGCCGAGGTGACCGGTGCGATCATGATCTCTGGCGTCATCCTCGCTCTCGTCGGTGTGTTCATCCACTACATCGGGGCATCCGCGCTGACCAAGGTTCTCCCACCCGTCGTCACCGGCGGAGTGGTGATGCTCATCGGCTTCAACCTGGCCCCGGTCGTCGCGAACACCTACTGGCCCCAGGACCAGTGGGTCGCGGTCATCGTCATGGTCTTCATCGTCTTCCTCTCCGTCTGGGCGCGAGGGTTCCTTGGTCGCATCGCAGTGTTCCTCGGCCTCATCCTCGGCTACGGAGTCTCCTGGCTCTTCGACAAGATATTCGGTCAGATCACCTCGTTCAGCGCAGCAGCCGGAGAAGTGACCACGCACTTCCGCGTGGACTTCTCCGCCATCGAGTCAGCCGCGTGGATCGGTTTCCCGCCCATGACTGACACTGCTGCAGGTGTCGTCGGAGTTCACCTTCCTGTCTTCAACGCGGCAGCGATCGTCGTCATGCTGCCGGGCATCATCGCCCTCGTCGCAGAGAACGCCGGACACGTCAAAGCAGTCGAGGAGATGACCGGTGAGAAGCTCGACAAATACATGGGTCGCGCGGTCCTCGGCGACGGTGTCGCCACTGTCGTCGCCACCTCGGTCGGAGGCTCACCGACGACAACCTATGCCGAGAACATCGGAGTGATGGCGGCCACGCGCGTCTACTCCACCGCTGCCTACTGGGTGGCTGCCCTTGTTGCCATCTGCTTCGGCTTCTCACCGAAGTTCGGTGCACTCATATCATCGGTTCCGGGCGGAGTCCTCGGCGGCATCACGGTCGTCCTCTACGGAATGATCGGCATGCTGGGTGCGAAGATCTGGATCGAGAACCGAGTCAACTTCGCCAACCCACTCAACATCGTCCCGGTCGCGGCTGGACTGATCATCGCCATCGGTGACGTCAGCCTGGAGTTCACTGACGACTTCGTCCTCTCCGGAATTGCCCTGGGAACGATATCGATGCTGGTCATGTACCATGTTGCGCGTTGGCTGGCGCCGAAAGAGCTGCTGGATGATCCGGCTGATGGCGCTGGGCTCAACATTGGAGGCGAAGGGCAGAGGGCCCGGGTCACCGCTGACCTCGAACAAGATCGCAAGCTCCGCAGAATGAAAGATGAGTGACTGAGACAATGAAGCCTTCTCCTCTGAGGATTCACCGTCCGAAGACCATTGAGGACACCCTGGAGCTGCTCGCAGCGCATGCATCAGATGGAAAGATCATCGCCGGGGGACAGAGCCTGGTTCCGGTCCTCAATATGCGCCTGGCATCTCCGAAGAACCTCATCGACATCACTGCCGTCGAGGGGCTCGACGGACTCACAGCAACGGGGGCGGAGATTACGGTCGGTGCGCTCGTGAGTCACCGACGACTCGAGCGCGATCCGGGCGCCGCCTGCGCGAATCCGATTCTCGGTGAAGCACTCGGACACGTCGCTCACCCGGCCATAAGGAATCGGGGAACCACGGTCGGCTCGATTGCACATGCCGACCCGAACGGTGAGATGCCGATGATTCTGGCGCTGACGGGTGGCCGCGTGAAGGTCAGGAGCCTGACCGGAACCCGCACACTCACCGCAGACGAACTCAACGTCGGTCCCTTGGAAACCAGTCTGGAACCCGAGGAGCTCATCACCGAGGCGATCTTCCCCTCCTTGCAACCAGGACAGAGGGCCGGATTCGACGAACTGGCGCGCCGCAGCGGTGACTACGGGCTGGCCGGGGTCGGACTGATCATGTCGACCGACGATGCTGACATTGCCAGCGCATCCGACCGAGCTGGCTTTGTCGACAATGTCGACTCAGCCAATTCCGGGGCTGCAGGCACAACGGCCACGATCACAGGCTTGAAGGCGGGATTCGTGTCAGTCACGGACACCCCGGACATCATTGAACTCGACGACATCGTCGCCGGCACCCCAGTGGATCGTGTGGATACGATCGTCGACGCCGTCGCCTCGGCGATCAAGGATTTCATTGACCCGGAGGGAGACATCCACGCCAGCGCCGACTATCGCCGGCATCTCACCGGAGTCCTCGCCGGACGCCTGCTCAAGCGATTGAGCAGGCCCAACAGCGCTCGTGGTGCGTCAGCCCTCAGCGGTGGACAGTGAGCAGTGACAAGCAAGGAGAAGGAAGCACGATGACCCAGATGAGCGCTGCTGAGGCAGCAGCCGAACCGAGATCGACCATCCGGCTGAGCGTCAACGGCAAAGATCATGTCCTCGATGTGCCGGATCGCAAACTTCTCTCCGACGTTCTGCGTCAGGACCTGGAGCTGACCGGTACCCATGTCGGCTGCGAACACGGGGTCTGCGGTGCCTGCACGGTGCAGCTCGACGGCGATCCGATCCGGTCCTGTCTGATCTTTGCCGCCAGCGCACAGAGTCATGAAGTCACCACTGTTGAAGGAATCGGAGACGATCCGGAAAACCCTGCCGACGTGCAGCAGGCCTTCATCGACTCCCACGGGCTGCAATGCGGCTTCTGCACTCCGGGATTCATCACCACCATCGACGCTTTCGTGAACGAAAACCCGCACCCGAGTGAAGAAGAGGCTCGGGAGGCGATCTCCGGCAACCTCTGCCGGTGCACCGGCTACCAGAACATCGTCAAGGCAGTGCAGCGTACGGCCGAACTGCGTGGCGGATGTGGCCAGGGCTGCTGTGACGACGAAGATGCTGGAGTGTCTCAATGACCACACGTATGTTCGGCCAGAAGATCAAACGTCGGGAAGACCCCCGACTGGTCACCGGCAATGGTCGATATCTTGATGATCTGGCCAACGGCAGCGTGGCTGCGGCCTTCGTGCGCAGCCCCCATGCCCACGCTGACATCGTCGATATCGATGTCACGGGCGCCATCGACGTCGAAGGTGTCATCGCAGTCTGGACCCACGAAGATCTGCCCGGTCAGGCAGCAGATCGCCTGCCCATGTTGATCCCCCACCCATCCATCGTGGCACCTCACACCGGTTACGCCCTGGCCCCAGACCACGTGAACTTCGTCGGCGAACCGATCGTCATGGTCATCGCCCGCGACCGCTATATCGCTGAAGACGCGGCCGGGAGGATCGAGGTCGACTATGAGTTCCTTGACCCGATCGTCGGTGTCGAACAGTCACGTGAGGGGCAGCGGATCGTTCACGCAGGAATGGACGACAACGTGGCAGCCCACTACGTCCAAGAGGTCGGGGACGTTGCTTCGGGGTTGGACCGGGCCCCACATACTCTCGACCTTGACCTGGAGTTCGAGCGCAGCGCATGCATGCCGATGGAAGGCAAAGGCGTCATCGCAGCCTGGAATCGGGAGGACGAAAGTCTCCAGGTCCATTCCTCGACCCAGACCAGCACCGGGTTGAGAGCCGCGTTGGCAGCGCGGCTGGAGATCCCCCTGACTCGGGTCGAAGTCATCACCCCCGATGTCGGCGGTGCCTTCGGAGTCAAGATCAATCACCCCTGGCCGGAAGAGCTGGCCGTGGCGTGTGCCGCCAGGGCACTTGGAACGACGGTGAAATGGACCGAGGACCGGCGCGAACATTTCATCTCCTCGGCGCATGAGAGAGCACAGACTCAGAGTGTGAAAGTCGGGTTCGACGATGACGGTCGGATTCTCAGCCTGGATGTGAAGTTCTGGCACGACAACGGGGCCTACATTCCTTACGGCGTCATCGTCCCGCTCAACACGTCGACGCATGTCATGGGCCCCTACAACATCGCCAACTATCGAGTCGAATACTGGTCTCTGTACACCAACACTGTCATGGTCACTCCCTATCGAGGCGCCGGTCGCGCCCATGCGGTGTTTATGATGGAGCGCACCGTCGACGCCATCGCCGACGAACTTGGAATGGATCGCACACAGGTACGTCTGAACAACTTCGTCCGTGAGTTCCCCCATCCGATGGGAGTGACCATGCAAGACGGTGCGGAAGGCTGTCTGGACTCGGGTGACTTTGTGACCTCCCTCGACAAGCTCAAGGCCCTCGTCGGCTGGGACGAATTCGAAGCCTTTCGGGACCAGGCCAGAGCCGAGGGCCGCAAGGTCGGTCTGGGGATCGGATGCTATGTGGAGAGCACCGGTGCCGGTCCTTATGAAGGTGGTCATATCGAGGTCGAGTCCTCTGGACGGGTGAACGTCTGGACTGGGCTGACGACCCACGGACAGGCGCATGCGACTGTATTCGCTCAGATCGTCGCCGATGCTCTCGGTGTCCCCATCGACACCGTGCATGTGGCGACAGGAGATACCCGCAAACTTCCGTACTCGGTCGGGACCTGGGGATCGCGGGGAGCCGTGATGGCAGGCAACGCCCTGCACCTGACGGCTCAGAAGGTCAAGGCCAAGGCATTGACGATTGCCGGCGAGTCTCTGGAGGCTGATCCGGAGGATCTGGAGATCGTTGATGGGATCATCTCCGTCAAGGGCGACCCCAGTGCCGCCATGCCCTTGGCCGCGGTGTCTGTTCTGTCGAATCCCTTGCGATACGCGTTTGACGAGAGCGCCAAGGCCGCAACTCAGTTCGCCAAGGAGTCCAACGCAGAAGAACCCTCGGTGAAGCCGGGCGAGCAGCCGGGACTGGAAGAGCAGGAGTTCTTCTCGCCGCTGCGCTCCACCGTGGCCAACGGCATGCATGCCGCGATCGTCGAAACCGATCCTGAGACTGCCGACATCACGATCCTTCGCTACTGCGTCGTTCATGACTGCGGGCCGATGATCAACCCGATGGTCGTCGAAGGACAAGTCCATGGCGGTGTGGCCCAAGGTGTGGGAGGAGCGCTCTACGAACGGATGGCCTACGACGAGGACGGGCAGCTGCTCAATGCTTCCTTCATGGACTTCCTCATGCCCTTCGCGTCTGAGATTCCCTACGTTGAGACCGATCATCTGGAGACCCCCAGCCCGCTCAACCCCCTGGGCATCAAAGGTGCAGGAGAGGCCGGAACAATTCCGACAGCCACGACAATCGCATCTGCCATCGAAGACGCTGAAGGCTTCCCCATCCGTGCCATGCCACTCGATCCTTCCACACTCTGGGAACTGCGGAATAAGCATGCGGCCGGTGAAGTACCCGGACTGAAAGCCGGAGGCCTCGGATCTGCCGATTCTGCACCCCCATCCACTCCCGGACACAAGTAAGGACTGCACCACATGCACATCTCTTCCGTAGCTCAGATGACTGCCGATCCTGACACCGCTTATGCTGCGTTCCACGACCCCCGGATCCTCGCGGCCACCATTCCGGGAGTCGAAGGCTTCACTCCGGTAGACGACCAGACCTATCAAGTGGTTCTGACCATGGGTGTGGCGGCGATCAAAGGCACCTACAAAGGCTCGGTGGCGTTCTCGCAAGAGCAGCCCCCGGCGTCGTTCGTCCTCACCGCCAAGGGTTCTGGCGGGCCGGGGACCATTGGTGCCGATATCACCGTGGCGCTGGCACCTGGCGAAGCCGGTGGTACCGAGGTCACTTGGGAAGCCGATGCCGTTCTGGGGGGAGCCATCGGCGGCGTCGGCCAGCGAATGCTGTCCGGCGTGGCAAAACGCATCGCCACAAAATTCTTCAAAGACATCGATCGGGCCATTCGCGAAGGAGTCGAGGAGCCAGCGGTTGCAGCCACAGCCGATGTTCCCGAAGTCCTTGCAGTGCCCGCAGCATCTGCTGGTCTTGCAACACCTGCAGGTCCGGCAACGCCGGTGGCTGAACCTGCCGGGTCAGTGCTCGGAACGTCTGCGCGAGGCAGCGAATTCTTGGTGGGCGCAGCCGTGGGCGCCGGTGCGGCCCTGCTCGGCGTCTGCGTCGGACTGTTGGCCGGACGCCGCTAGTGTCGCTTGGTGCTGAATCGGACATCCGATGGATGTCCCTCGCTGAACTTGCGGATGCACTTGCAACACGTCAATTGAGTTCTCGAGAACTGGTCGAGGCGCATCTACTCCGCATTGACGAGATCAATCCTCGTGTCAACGCGGTGATCACAGTCGATGCAGACGGTGCGCTCGCCTCGGCGACGGAGGTTGACGAGCTCAGAGCCCGAGGTTCGGACCTTCCTCTCTTGTCAGGCATCCCGATGACGCATAAGGACACTCACGAGACGGCTGGGATGCGGACGACATTCGGCTCCCCGATCTTCGCTGAGAACGTGCCGAACCGGGATGCCCTCATCGTGTCCAGACTGAAGTCGGCAGGCGTGATCAGCACAGGCAAAACCAATGTGCCTGAATTCGCGGCGGGCGCCCACACCACCAACCCTGTGTTCGGGACGACTCGTAACCCTTATGACACCGCTCTGTCCGCCTCCGGTTCGTCCGGCGGCGCCGCGGCAGCGATTGCTTGCGGAGTCCAGGCAGCGGGAGACGGCTCGGATACGGGCGGGTCACTGCGCCTGCCAGCTGGGTTCAACAATATCGTGGGCCTGCGCCCTTCCAACGGCTGGATACCGCATGTGTCTCCAGACAACCCGTGGGAGTGGCTGAGCCAAGCGGGATTCATGGCTCGCAGGGTTGCCGATATCGCCATGCTCATGGACCTCTGCAGCGGACCTGATCGCATGGGACCAGCTGCGCGCGTGGAGTCGGGAGGATTCTCGAAGCTGGATTCGGGGAAGGACTTGTCGGGATGGGCGATCGGATTCGCGCCGAATCTGGGTGGCCAGGTCGAGGTCGAAAACGAGGTAGCTGAGGTCGTCGGAGCAGCAGGTCCTGTGCTGACCGGGTTGGGTGCCCACCTGAGTTACGAAGCACCAACGCTCGACGATGCTGTCGAGGTGTTCCGCGTGGCCAGGGCCTACGAATTCGCTAAGAACTATGGACATCTCGTTGAGGGCCATGCGCACGAGATGAAAAATTCGCTCCGGGACAACATTCAAGCTGGGTTGAACTTGGGCGTGGACGATCTCTTCGCGCTTGACGACGCTCGTGCTCGACTGTGGGTGGCGATGCAGGACTATTTCTCGCGCCACGACGTGCTGGTGACGACCACAAGTCAGGTGGAACCTTTCGCCGCCGACCTCGACTATCCGGACAGCCTCAGTGGCAAACCGATCAGCGATTACATGGCGTGGGTTTACGCGACCAGCCTGATCTCAGCAACGGGATGCCCCGCGATCAGCGTGCCGGCTGGATTCTCCTCAACGGGGCTGCCGGTGGGACTGCAGATCATCGGCCCCGTCGGCGCCGATAAGCGAGTGCTCGAGGTGGCACAGGCCTTCGAGAGCGTCACCAACCACGCTCGGACCCATCCGTTGCTTTGAGGTTCCAGCCTTCCGATCTTCAGGAAGAGCCGATGCCTCCAGACATCTGAACAATGGCCATTGTCTACAGGCCGATGGCCACGATCGGATCGGTGGTCGGCTGGTCCGAACCGCCCTTGGGCTCCACAGTGACGCCGAACAGACTTCCTTTGGCGAAAGGCTCATCGGCGATGGTCACCGGTGCGTTCGACATCAGCCCCACACTCTCGGGACCCTCATCGCCGATGACCCACATCTGCAGGGATTTTCCTGCAGGAGAGACTTCGACATCGCGAGGACTGAGGCGAATGAGCTGTTCCTTCTCGGACGAAGCCACAGTGACCGATCCGCCCTCGGGCAGCTCGGCCGTGCTGGTTTTCAGATCGCCGGCTTCCATGAGCCGAGCTGAGTCGTCGAGCTGTTGTTGAGCAGCTGCCAGTTCGTCTTCCAGCTCGTTCTGCTTCTGCCAGGAACTCACTCCGACACCGGCGGCGACGATGACAGCGGCAGCGGCTGCAGCCATCGGCACCCAGGCGCTGCGTTTCCGACGGCGCTCGGCCAGATCTGCAGGCGGTGGCACGTCGGAGTGCGACTGATTGTCTGCCTGTGATGCGGGTTGAGCCGGAGCGTTGATCTGAGTCGGTGCTGATGACTGAGTCTGCTGCTGTTCAGAACCAGCCTGTTCCAGGCTCGGTGGTTTCGCGGCCGCATCCTCCTGAGCATGTGTGTTCGGGATGGCGAGAATTGCATTCCGGGCGGCTGCACTGATGGGTTCAGGGGCATCTGTGGCTGAGGATTCAAACGCTTCTGCATCGGATTCGGCCATGAGCGCCATGGTGTCTTCATACTCGGCGACCTCGGAGCGGAACTCAGCGTCGGTGTCTGCGAGAGCCTGGGCCTCGGCAAGTTCAGCTTCGCTGAGTCCACCCAGAGCCAGCCCGGCAGCCAGATAGTCGCGATCGGCACTCATCGGCTTACCTCCAGCTCTTCCCGCAGCTTCTTCATTCCGTCTCTGATTCGTGACTTGATGGTGCCGAGGGGCACCTTGAGATTCTCCGAAATCTCAGCGTGGGTCAGGCCTTGGTAGAAGGCCATGACGATGGGTTGTGCCTGGTCCGGGGGAAGTATCTTCAGCGCTGTGGCGGTTCTCTCCGACTCGGATCTGTCGATGACCGTCTGTTCGACCTGCTCGCCCTCTTCCGCCGACGATCTCAGACCGTCGGCGTAGTCGCGATCCTGTTGGGCCTGAACACTGCGGACGCAGTCGATGGCTCTCCGACGAGCCAGCGTGATCAGCCATGCTCTGCCTGTCCCGCGTTGTGGGTCGAACCCGGAGCACCGGGTCCACACTTCGGTGAAGCATTCCTGGAGCACCTCCTCAGCGAGCGACTGACTTCTCACAATCCGCAGGATCACTGCCATGAGTATGCGTGATTGTGCCACAAAGAGTTCTTCGAAAGCGGACCTGTCACCGGCGGCGATCCGCAGCAGCTGGTCGCCGCTCGGGTCCGCTGCCGTCGTGACGGTGCCGTCGGACCCCCGGGCGACATATCCCGGGGGTCCGTGGCCTGGAGCCGAAGGATCATCTGAACTCATTGTCCAATCATGTCATTCGATCGGCTTCTGTTCGTCCGATGTCCACACATCGTATGAAAAAGGTGGTGGCCAAGGGCCGATCCGAGATGTCGAAATCGGGCCTTGGCCACTGCCTCGTCAAACTCTGGTGTCACTTAGAGGGCATCATCACACTGTCGACCATGTACACGGTGGCATTCGAGGTGGCCACGCCACCGCAGACCAGACCGGCATCGTCGAACTTGAGGTCGTCTCCTTCACCGGAGATCGTCACCTTCGAACCTTCGACGGTCTCGTGCTCACCGGCGATCTCGTCGGGCGACAGCTTTCCTGGGATGACGTGATAGGTGAGAACCTTGGTCAGCATGTCCGAATCCTTGGCCAGCGCATCCAGGTCGTCCTTGGGGACGTCGCCGAAGGCATCATCGGTGGGTGCGATGACGGTGAACTCGTCTCCGTTGAGAGTGTCGACGAGGTCGACGTCGGGATTGAGCTTGCCCGAAACGGCCTTGGTCAGGGTCTTGAGCATCGGGTTGTTCGATGCCGCTGTGGCGACAGGATCCTGTGCCATTCCTTCGACCGATCCGCCGCCCTTGGGATTGGCCTCGGCGTAGGCGGCACAGTCCGGTCCGACGAGATCCCCGCCGGCCATGGCGTCGTCGCCCGACTCTTCTGATGCGGCAGGGCTTTCTGCAGTATCACTGGACTTGGTCTCGGTATCACCGGACTCGGAGTCGGAGCCCATGTCCGAGCAGCCGCTCAGAGCCATAAGACCGATCGCGCCGGCGGCCAGGATGGTGGTGGTGCGAGTGCGAAGCAGCGTTTTCATCGTTCTTCTCCTAATTGAGGTAATGCATCAACGGTGGTGCGTATCAGCGCACAGCTTTGAAGTTGCCTTCATTGCTCGCTGTGTACCTGGTATTCGCAGCCCGTCTGGTTCTGGATGGGTGAAATTCAAAGATTCTTCGGACTTCTTCTTCACGGAGCCCTCTGCGATATCTTCGGACCTGCGCAGATCGGCCCCAGTCTCCGCCTGCATGGGGAGTCTGGGACCGTGACGGTGCAATCCGGTGCGTGACTGAGGATCGTTCTACTCGACACTGAACTGGATGTGGTGGTGACCGGTCGCGGAGTTGGGAATGGACTTCCTGCGCTTCGGGGTCTGGACGTTTCCGTCCTGATCGATCGCACGGACCGTGACGGTATGCAATCCGGGATCGACGTCGCTGAAACCCGTCGTCCACTGGCGCCAGGTGTCGATGTTGACCTCATCGCCGAGTTCTGCCGAGGTCCATTCCCCATCGTCGAGTTTCACATCGACTCGCTTGATGCCGCTGCGCTGCGCCCATGCCGTGCCAGCGACGGCCACATCACCGGCAGACACCTTGGCCAACGGCTTCGGCACTTCGACCCTCGACGCGACGAGGATGGGCGCCTTGGCATCCCATCCTCGATCAGTCCAATAGGCGGTCTTCTCATCGAAACGAGTGACTTCGAGTTCGGTGACCCACTTGGTAGCCGAGACGAAACCGTAGAGTCCGGGAACGACGAGGCGGGCGGGGAAGCCGTGTTCGGGAGGAAGCGGACTCCCGTTCATTCCAACGGCCAGCAGGGAGTCGCGGTCATCGGTGAGGGCTTCGATCGGCGTCGACGCCGAAAACCCGTCGATCGAATGGGAAAGGACCATGTCTGCGTCCTTGTTCGGGTTCGCCCGACGCAGCAGCTCACGCACCGGGTAGCCCAACCAGGTGGCGTTGCCGACCAGGTCACCCCCGACGGGGTTGGAGACACAGGTGAGCGTGATGTGGTGCTCGTCGAGAGGAAGGCTGAGCAGATCATCCATCGTCAGAGTCACTTCGGTCTCGACCATGCCATGGATTCTCAGCGACCATTCCTGTGGGTCGATGACCGGAGGCGCCAACGCCGTGTCGATGCGATAGAAATCCGTGGGGTCCGTGACGAAGGGCGCAAGGCCCTTGACATCGGGATGCGCCGAGGTGGGAATCGGTGGGGCTGTGGACGCCGGCTTCGGCAGCACCAGTTTGGCCACTGCGGCTCCCGCATCCAGAGTCAATGCGGCCACGGTCTGTCCGGCCGCCATCGCAGCGGCACCCGCTGTCCCGATGATGCCGGTGATGATGAAGAAACGGCGACGAGACGGTGCCGAAGCCGGCGTCTCGGTCGAGTCGGATGAGGAAGATTCGGGTGCAGACGAACCATTGGGACGGGCAGCTGCAGGAAACCTCCGGGGAGCTGCGGGAGCCGTCCCTTTCTCAGCGAGGCTCATTCCAACGCTCATAAGGAGACGGAAGACGGTCATGCCCAGGGCGAGTCCGATGAGAGTCGGTACGATGTCGACGACACTGGACTCGGGGCGGATGAGGATGACGATGATGGGAACCAGCCCGGCCACAAACAGCAGCGCCGTCGCCAGACTGAGCCGGTGAGAGGCCAGCCAGCCGATGAGCCCTCCGAGCACCAGCGAGCCCAGACCTGTGGTGAGAATGAGGAAGAGCTTGTCATTGGTGCCGAAGAGGTCGATGACAGGTTTGACGAGCCCAGTCGGTGCCAGCGGAATGATCGTCTGACCCAATGCCAGCAGGGGTGCCGCCGGTGGACCGAATGCTCGGGCGATCAGGTCGGCGGCACCGAACAGGACAAGGGTGGCGACGATCCCAGCGAGGGCGGCGCGAAATGGTCTTCTCATGTACAGATATTCGGAGCGGACGACGATCCGGATGGACGATCAGGGCGCGAAGATTCGCTCCTGTGCCGCGCCTCATTCACGAAATTGTCAGTTAACTTGCCGTCAAGCTGACGTAGCATAGTGCAATGACTGAGAACCCAGGATACGCCGAGCCGCAGGCGCCAAGCGGAGACTCGGACGAACCAAGAAGCGCAAGCGCTCCCATCTACACGGCCAAGGTCGAGAACCTCGGCGGGACCTCGGGTGAAGTGCGAGTCGAAGATGGTCTGACACTGTCGACGGCCCCCACCTCTCACACCGATCAGGGCAGCAACCCCGAGCAGTTCCTCGCGATGGCGTGGAGCACCTGCCTCGGCGAAACCCTCAAGGTGGTGCTGGCGGTCAACGACATCGAAGCACAGTCCCGCGTCCGCGTCGAGGTCGACCTGCACGGTGAGTCCACCGGTGGATTCTACTTCGTACCCCGGGCATACATCTCCATCGACGGCGTCTCCGCCGCAGACGCGGAGAAGTACGCCGGACGGGCCCACGCCAGGTGCCCGATCTCGAAGCTGCTCAAGGGACAGGGCAACCCGAGCGTCGAGATCGAAGAATACAAGAACCCGGACAACTTCCAGCTCAGCTGAGTCCGATTCCTGCACGGATGAGGACGGCACGCTCCAGCTCGGCGCACTGATACTACAGTGGAGTCCAGGCACCGAGGTGGGAGAACCGGCGTCGGGCAACGCTGGCCGCACGGCGATTGGCGTTGGGTGCGCCGTTGACAGGCCGGAAGGGGAGTAGGTCGTGGAGGTACAAGAAGCAGTCTTTCTCGCGCTTGACCTCACCGGTACCTTCGTCTTCGCAGTCTCCGGAGTCCTTCTGGCTGCCAGGCGTGGCTTCGACATCACCGGGGGCCTGGTTCTCGGGACGATGACCGGCATCGGTGGGGGCATGATCCGTGACGTCCTCCTCGATCGAGTGCCGAACGCGCTCGGTCAGCCGATCTATCTGGCCCCGCCCCTTATCGCCACACTGCTCATCTACCTCATCGGCAAGCATGTCTCGCGGGCTCGGATCTGGATCGTGGCCTTCGACGCGATCGGGCTCGCCATCTTCAGTGTCACCGGTACGACGATCGCCCTCGGCGCCGGTGCGACCTATCCGGCGGCCCTGCTCATGGGGGCGCTCACGGCCTGCGGCGGCGGTCTCATGCGCGATGCTGTGGCCAGTGAGGATCCGGCGATCTTCACCGGCACCGACCTCTACCTGATCCCCGCCCTCTTCGGAGCCGGTGTCACGCTCATCGCCGATGCGACTGGCATCCTGGGCAATGTGGTGTCGCTGATCATCGCCGGGCTTGCGTTCACCTTCCGAATGCTGGCCTGGAGGCTGCAGTGGCGGGTACCGCAGCCGATGCGGCAGTGGTCGTATCGGGAGACCGAACGGAAGATGAAGAGGCTGCCTTCGGTGTTCCGGAAACCCGATTGAAGGCGCAGAGCCCTCGGAGATCACCACAGATATAGACGCTGACCCTCCTGCCTGCAAAGATGAACTCATGAGCGAGAAGACGATGCAGAGTTGGACCGAGGATCCGGAGCCGCTGCTGCGGGCAGGCGAAGGGTTTCGGCTCGATGATGTTGATCCGCGTTCGACCCCCGGCTACGAAGGCAACAAGAAATCCGGGCGCAAGGACCTCAAAGCCTGCGTCCCCGAACTCGGCGATCTTCAGGAACGACTCTTCGCGGCCCATCATGATGAGAAGTCAGGGCCAGCGGTTCTCCTCGTCCTCCAAGCGATGGACACGGCAGGCAAGGGCGGAATCGTGCGCCATGTCGTCGGATCAGTCGATCCACAGGGCGTGGAGCTCGCCGCGTTCAAGGCGCCGACGAAGGAGGAGCTCTCCCATGATTTCCTCTGGCGCATCCGACCGCGCGTGCCCGGGCCTGGCATGATCGGCGTCTTCGATCGCTCCCACTACGAGGATGTGCTCATCGGCAAAGTCCGCGAGCTTGCCGATGACGAAGAGATCGAGCGGCGCTACGCCGCCATCAGAGACTTCGAGGCAGAGCTCGCCGAGGCGGGTGTGCGCATGATCAAGGTCATGCTCAACATCTCCCCGGATGAGCAGAAGGACAGGCTGATGGAGCGCCTGGACCGCCCGGATAAGTACTGGAAGTACAACCCCGGCGACGTGGACGAACGTCTCCTGTGGCCCGACTACATGAAGGCTTATCAGGCGGTGTTCGAGCGCACCTCGACCGAGGCGGCTCCTTGGTACGTCGTCCCCGCTGACCGCAAATGGTATGCACGATTGGCGATCCAGCAGCTCCTGCTGAATGCGCTGCGGAACATCGACCCCCAGTGGCCGGCTGCGGACTTCGATATCGACGTCGAACGGGAGCGACTGGCCGAGAGCTGAGGCTTGGGTTCTGGGAGCCCTCGGGCTCGGTGGTGCTCCAGTGCAGTTCGGCGTTGCGGACTCCCCGTCTTCATCTGCCCTGACCCCTTCCTGCCCATGCGCAATTGAGATAGTCTAAGGAATTGACTAAAGGTTTTTCCAAAGACGGAAGGCGCATGCATCATGCTCGAAGGATTCGATCCGATCGGCAATTCGCGCTCAGGTGTGCGAGTCAGCGGATTGATCGCCGGCTCCGGACCCCCGGTGCTGCTATTGCACGGATATCCCCAGACGAAGCACATGTGGCATCTGGTGGCCCCTGAGCTGGCGAAGCACCACACTGTCGTCCTTGGGGATCTGCGCGGGTACGGTGACTCCGACAAGCCGGAGCAGACGAACGACCGCAGCACCTATTCCAAGCGGGAGATGGCTGCCGACCAGCATGCCCTGATGATGTCGCTCGGTTTCGAGAGGTACTCCGTTGTCGGGCATGACCGAGGCGGACGCGTCGCTCATCGCTTGGGGCTCGACCACCCGGAAGCCGTCGAACGCTTGGCCGTGCTTGACATCGTGCCGACTCTGCATATGTTCGACAACGTGAACCGCGCTATGGCGAGCACCTATTTCCACTGGTTCTTCCTCGCCCTGGAGAACGGGATGCCCGAGGCTCTCATCAGGGCAGACCCTCTCACCTGGCTGCGCAGTCGATTCGAAGGCCGCAACGCCGGGGGTCGATCGATCGACCCGGACGCATATGAGGAATATGCACGGTGCTTCACGAGCCCGGGAGGAGTTGAAGCGTCCACGGCCGACTATCAGTCCGCGGCTACCATCGATCTCGACCATGATCGCGTCGATCGTGATCGCGACCTGCGCCTGAGGATGCCGCTGCTGGCTCTGTGGGGAGAGCAGGGATACGTCGGCATGAACTTCGATGTCGTCGACGTGTGGAAGGGCTATGCCGCCGCAGTCGAAGGTGCAGCGGCACAATCCGATCACTACTTGGCAGAAGAGACTCCAGAGTTCGTCATCGCCGAACTCACGAAGTTCTTTCATCCGCTTGCTGCCGCCAACGGACGGCGGAGCTCGTGAACGGCACTCACGGCGGCTGCGAAGACGAGAAGAGTACTGAATCCGAGATCGTTCACGCACGCCTGCGATCGTTGGTCGAAGTGGAATCTCCCACCGGGCACCGGGAAGGGATCGCCGAATGCTTCTCCCTCATCAGGCACTGGGCCGGTGCGGCACTCGATCGGCAGGGCGAGATCCGAGAGATCGACGGCGTCGACCATCTGTACTTCGCGGCCGCCGATCCGGGGGGAATGCTCCTGCTCGGCCACGTCGATACCGTATGGCCGGTGGGCACTCTGGACCGGCTGCCTTTCACGGTCGAGAGCGGGCGCGCTCGCGGCCCCGGCGTCTTCGACATGAAGTCGGGGCTCGTAGCGGCCATCGGCAGTCTCGAAAGACTGGCCGCCGAGGGGCGGAGCGGACGCGACGACGTCTCTCTCCTGATCACGGGCGATGAGGAAACCGGATCGATTACCTCCCGGGGGCTCATTGAAGAGGCGGCGGCGCGCTCACGTGCCGTGCTCATACTAGAGCCGAGCCTCGATGGGGCGGTGAAGATCGCTCGCCGAGGCGCCGGAATCTACCGTGTCGGGGTCAGGGGGCGGGCAGCACACGCTGGCCTCGAGCCTGAAAAGGGTGCCAATGCCCTCGCAGAGATGGCCGATGTCCTCCAGCGGCTCGCGCTCCAGTCGGACGAGTCGCTCGGCACGACGGTGTCGCCGACATTCGCCACAGCCGGTACTGCCGTGAACACCATCCCGGAACTCGCCGAGGTGGCCTTCGACGTTCGTGCCTGGTCCCTCAGCGAACTCGAACGCGTCGACGCCGCTTTCCGGTCGATTCTCCCGCGCAATCCCGAGATCGCACTGGCCCTGGGCGGGGGCATCAACAGGCCGCCCCTTGAGCGTGAGCACGCCGAGGCGCTCTATCTCCTCGCCCGACAGGTCGCCGCGGACCTCGGGCAGACCCCGCTCGATGGTGTCGAGGTCGGGGGTGCATCCGATGGCAACTTCACAGCGGCACTCGGCACGCCCACCCTCGACGGACTCGGGCCGCTGGGAGGCGGTGCCCATGCCGAGCACGAATGGGCGAATCTCGAATCGATCATCGAAAGGGCCGACCTCGTCGCTGAGCTTATTCGGCGCATTCGCGGGCAGACGGACACGTAGCCGATGCGTCCTCGCGACAACTGGGCTGCAGATCTGACTCGCACATCTGTGACTCAGAATCACGCAGCTAACACTGAGAATCATGCCACTATGACCACAGGGGAGAAGCAATGACCGCTCAAACCGACTCCACCGCATCGACCAATGGACGCAAGACATCGACATGGGAGATGCGCTTCAACACGCCGTATCTGCACACGGTGAGACCGGCAATGGGGAACCCGAGCACTGGCCTTGTCATCGAAAACCATCGCCATGGGGTCAAAGGGCGTCTGCTCGCGACCGAGGCAGGGAACGCCGGTCCAGTGCTGTCCGATATCCTTCCCATTGACGTGAGCTTCGAGTCCTTCCTGTCACCCGACGCTCGCTGGATCGTCTCCCTCGATGATGACGGAGGTTCTGAGGTCGGCGGACTCTTGGCCCAATCGGTCGACGGTACGAAGAGCGTTCATCTGACTCCAGACCGTGATCCCTACGTCATCAGAGGGATGGAGTTCTCCGCCGATGGGTCGACGCTTCTCGCCACCATCGTCGACGATGAGGGCTTTCACCTGCTGTCGATTCCCGCGAATCCCTGGGGCGAGGCGGAGGTCATCTGGTCCTCACGGAACGAAGCCTGGTACGCGCACGTCTCCGCCGATGCCAGCCTGTTCTCCGCTGACTCGACGAATCACAATCCGGGTTGGCGTCGGACAGCTGTCACCGTCGTCGACGCACACTCCGGTGAGGAGATCGCCGTGTGCAACGATATGGGCGACGGCGGTCCAGTCCGGGCCGTGCGCTTCTCTCCGCTGCTGGGAGACGATCGATTGCTGTTGAGCACCGAGAAGAGCGGCTTCGCCAGGCCGGCGCTGTGGTCACCGTCGACTGGAGACCGGACAGACTACCCCCTGACTGAGTTGGCTGGTGAAGTGCTCGCGCTCGACTGGGCCCCGGAGCATTCGCAGATCCTCCTGCTCCACGTCGACGCGGGGATTCATCGCCTCCTGCTCCTCGACACCGATGGCGGGGGCATCTCCATCGTGCGTGAGGGCACCGGCAGTTATGCCGACCCCGATGTGGCCGCAGAATTCGCCTACAGTGCGCAGTCCTACCTCGACCAAGCTGGCGGAGTACTTGTATTCGAGCAGTCATGGAGCACTCCTCCAGCGCTCACCAGAATCGATCCTCACGGCGAATCGATTTCCGTCATCGATGCACCCCAGCTGCCCGAAGGAGTGCCATTCAACTCTGAACTCGTCACCAGCGCCGATGGCACACCTGTTCAGTTGTGGTGGGCGATCCCGGTTGGTGAGGTGCGCGGCACTATCCTGTCCATCCACGGCGGGCCCAACTTGGTCACCACCGACCACTACGCACCCGAGGCACAGGCCTGGCTGGCAGAGGGCTTCGCCTTCGCTTCGCTCAATTATCGGGGTTCGGTGACATTCGGCAGGGAATTCAGAGAAGGCTTCTGGACCGGATACGGCGACCGCGAGGTCGCAGATATACGGGCGGTGATGGACCGCCTGCGGGGACTTGGCGTTGCGGATCCGACATCGACGTTCGTCACCGGGGCCTCCTACGGCGGTCACCTGACGCTGTTGTCAATGGGCCGACTGCCCGAGTACTTCGCTGGAGGTTTCGCCGTGGTGGCGATGGCCGATTGGGCGACTGCATTTGAGGAGATGAACGCCGCACTCAGGCCCGTGTGGGAAAAGGTGCTGTCCAACGGTGAACTGAGCTTCGAGGAGGCCTGTGCGAAGCTCTCGTCCACGAGCTACGTGGATCAGGTTCAAGGGTCGGTCGTGCTGTTTCAGGGAGCGCGTGACTCTCGCACTCCGCCGGCACAGGCGAGGAAGTACATCGAACGACTGCGGGCGAGCGGGGGAGACGTCTCCATCGAGTGGTTCGATGCCGGTCATACACCTGCGGGTCTGGCCATCGAACACGAATGGTTGGAGCGCGAGCTGGGATTCGTTGCGCTCACCGAGTCCTCAGTGAGGTGGTCAGGCACGCCCTGATCGCTGTGTCGAATTCCTTCATGCGACGGATTTCGATACTCCTGGGGGCGTGACTGGAACTTAGCTGCCGTTCGTCTCGGCTGAGTCCCCTGACTGCGCCCGCTATCTGTCTTCGGCACCGGGAACACCCTCCGCAAGTGCTTCGAGACCCCTGATGAGCACTTCGAGGCCGGCGTCGAACGTACTGGCATCCCCGATGCCCAGAGGAGGTTGGCCGGCCGCAGTGATAGCGGGATATTCTTCTGGGTCGAGGCGTTCGAACTGTATTCTCCAGGCCAGCTCGTCCTCTCGCTGCACCTGCTCCGGCAGGCAGTGGGAGGTCGCTTCGATGCTTGAAAGCGCGCGCACATAGTTGCCGAAGACGCGTTGGTATTTGAGCGCGTCTTCATTATTGAATCCAGCATCGAAGAACGCCTTGAGCGTGTATTCCATATTGCTGAACTCGCGAGGCATGCGAGTGGTTCTAGCCGCCATCTGCGAAGCGAGTTGAGGATAGCGCAAGTAGTGTTCGTGGACGACACGTGCGGCAATCCGCAGATTCTCTCTCCAGTCCCCGGTGGGCACAAGGGCACCGAGATAGGAACGGTCGCGCAGGGAATCGATAAGCGCGAGGACGAGTTCGTCCTTGTCCTTGAAATGACGGTACATCGATGTCGGGTGAGCCCCGAGTTCGGCTCCCAGTGATTGGAATGTCAGTCCATCGAGGCCGTCGCGCTCAGAAATCACCTTTGCGGCGTCGAGAATGACGGTGCGGTTGAGCGAATCGCGTTTGCGCCTAGTGCGGACCGGGGCATCGGATGTCGATCGTGTGCCGTCCTCGGATGTGCCGGGATTCGTCAAGGTTCTCCCATCGTCGTGTGTGCCCTCAAGGATAACCGCAGTCGGGATGAACACGAAGATTGTTTGCCCAATAGATAGTCAATTATGTTGACTAACACTATTGCTATCTCTTCGATTCGGGATTAATCTGTTGCTACGACATGGCGCTGTAAGCAGTGGGGCCATGGTGGAAAGGAACTTCAATGACGAGTTTCACCCGACCGCGAGGCAGGAGACGTCTCCGTGCAGCAGCGGCCGCAGGCCTCGCGTTCGCGCTCGGTCTCACCGCGTGTTCGACTGGCGACGGCGGTCTTGACCAGAACATCTCGGACGACGAACAGATCGTCATCGGTGCCGAACAGGAACCCGACTGCGCAGACTGGATCGCTACGTGTGCCGCAAACATCTGGGGCTCCTACACGATGCGGATCCCCACTCTTCCACGCGCCTTCGAGTCCCGGAAGACCGATGGTTCCTGGGAGCTGGTCCCCTCTGATCTGCTGACCGGTGAGCCGAGAGTAGCCATCGCAGAGGGAGGGAAGCAGACGATCACCTATAGCATCAATCCCGAAGCTCAGTGGTCCGACGGAGAACCCATCACCGGTGAAGACTTCGTGTACACCGGCCTCCAGATCCGGGACGGCGATGACATCTTCGACAAGAGCGGGTACTCGCTCATCGAATCTATCGACGCTCCGAACGAGAGGACCGCAGTCGTCACGCTCAAGACCTCGACCGGCTCGTGGAAGAAGCTCTTCAGCGGCGACTACTCTGTCCTGCCCAGCCACATCCTCAAGAGCGAGGACCGCGCCGAGATGATGAAGGACGGCTATGACTTCTCCGGTGGCCCCTGGAAGATCGAGTCCTGGGTCAAAGGGGTCTCAGTGACACTGGTGCCCAACGACAATTACTGGGGCGAGAAGCCGAAACTCAAGAAGGTCACCTTCCAGTTCATCACCGACACCGCGGCCGCCTTCCTCGCGCTCAAGAGCGGTCAGGTCCAGGCGCTGTATCCGACGCCGCAACTCGATGCGATGAGTCAGATCAAGGCCGGCGTCCCGAATACGAACATCGACGTCGACACCGATTCTGGAAACCTGGAGGCCCTGTGGATCAATAATGCGGCTTTTCCCTTCGACAGCTTGGCGGTGCGACAAGCCTTCGCCCATTCGATCGACAGGCCCGCGATCGTTGAGCGACTCTACGGACAGATCGGGGTCGAGCAGGTGCAGCAGAGCTTCCTCACCCCACTCAACGGCGTCTACGCCCGGGAAGACTTCTCCCGATACACCAGAGACCTCGAGAAGGTTGAGGACCTCATGATGGATGACGGGTGGCGCAGGAACGAAGAGGGAATCTGGGAAAAGAACGGGAAACCCGCTGAGTTCCGCATCACCACGCAGTCTGGGAACCAGCGACGCGAACTGGCCGAACAGATTCTTCAGAAGCAGGCAGGTGAGGCCGGTTTCTCCATGAAGATCGCCAACGTCGCAGGCGCCGACCTGTTTTCAAGCGTCGCGCCGAAGGGGGACTTCGAGGTCGGATTATGGACGATCATCGACACCGTCCCCGAACCCGATCTCGGCTCCTCATTCAGGTCGGACGCCATCCCCGGTGACGACAACGGATTCTCAGGCATCAACTTCACTCGAGCGAACATCCCAGGGGCTGACGGACTCCTCAACACCGTTGCCCGCACGACGGACGACAAGGAACGGATCACGAAGTCCCATGCAGCCGAAAAGCTCATCGCTGAGGCTGTTCCCGGAATCCCCATCGACACGGTGCCGAATATCGTCATGACCAGCAGCAAGGTCAAGGGGCCGGTCGAGGTCAATCCCGCAGAGGGCCCCTTCTGGAACCTGGAGGCGTGGACCCTTGATTGAGAGCTCAGCTATTTGTGAAGCCACAAAGATCAGTGCCGGTATCGCACTCGACCGTCCTGGAACCGGAGAGGCCCGCGAATCATCATGATCACCTATGCGCTGCGCCGACTGGCTTACTCGATCCCGGTCATCCTCATCGCCTCGTTCCTGCTCTTCTGGGCTGTCCGTCGAGCCTTCGACCCGTTGAGCAAGCTCCGGCTGAACCAGGATCCGACAGCGATCGCCCGAGAGACCGAACGACTGGGTCTCGACAAACCGATCCCGGAGCAGTATCTCCTCTGGTTCAAGGGCTTTGTGACAGGGGACTGGGGGACCAGCACCCGTACGGGCCGTGACGTCCTCGACATGATAGCCGGCGCCGCCGGGCCGACCATCCAACTCATCTTCTGGGGAGTCCTCCTCGGTGCGATCATAGCGATAGCGGTGGGAACCTATTCGGCGGTCAAGCAGTACAGCGCGGCCGACTATGTGTTCACCGGAGTGTCCTACATCGGAATCGCCCTCCCCGCGTTCTGGTTTGGGCTCCTGCTCATCCAGATATTCGGGGTGTGGCCGGTGCAGATATGGAACCTGGCCGAGCCGCCGCTGTACTTCGTGGGACTTCACTCGGTGGGCCATTCCGATTTCGGGGATTACCTACGCCACCTCGCACTTCCCGTGGTGACGATGACGATCACTCTCGTCGCCAGTTGGAGCAGATACGGGCGAGCTTCGATGCTTGATTCGCTCACCAGTGATTATGTGCGAACGGCGCGGGCAAAAGGGGTACCGAAGCGTCAGGTTGTCATCAACCATGCCCTCCGCAACTCCCTGGCACCCTTCGTCACCGTGGTGTTCCTCGATGCGGGCATCCTCCTCGGCGGGCTCGTCGTCACCGAACAGATCTTCTCGATCCCAGGGATGGGCAAGCTCCTGCTCGACTCCCTGCTCGCCGGCGATGCCCAGCTGCTGTTGCCGTGGATGATGCTCGTGGCCATCGCCATCGTTGTCTTCAATCTTCTGGCGGATCTCAGTTATGCCTACCTCGACCCGAGAGTGAAGTTGTCATGAGAGCACAATCAGCGGCCGTGACCACCAAGACCACAAGATCTTTCGTTGGTCAGTGGACTCTCTTCCGACGCCGGTTCCTCCGGCATAGGCTCGCCGTCAGTGGACTCGTGGTGCTGGCGATGCTCGTCATCGCCTGTTTCGGCGCTCCCTGGATCGCCCCCTTCCAAGAGAATCACCAGGACCTCATCACCGGGTCCACTGGCCCGAGTGCGGTGCATTGGCTGGGAACGGACGAGCTGGGTCGAGACTTCCTCAGCCAACTGCTCTATGCCGGGCGGATATCGATGTCGGTCGGGCTTGGTGTGGGCGTGCTCTCAACCATTGTGGGTGTCCTCCTCGGCTCCCTGGCCGGATACTTCGGCGGATGGGTGGACGAACTCATCATGCGCCTCGTCGATCTCTTCCTCGTCGTCCCACCGATCGCGATCCTCGCCCTCGTGCTTCAGGGATTCGGCAGCTCATCGGCGACAATCGTGCTGGCCCTGAGCGCACTGGGCTGGACCGTCATCGCACGTGTCGCGAGATCTCAGGTGCTCTCACTGCGGGAGAAGGAGTTCGTCGATGCGGCGATCGTTCTCGGAGCCTCTCCGATGCGAGTGATCGTGAGGCACATGATCCCCAACCTCGCCGGAGTCATCGCCGTGAATGTCTCCCTCGCAGTAGCGGCGGCGATCATCACGGAATCGACCCTGAGCTTCCTCGGATTCGGAGTCCAACCCCCGGACTCGAGCTGGGGCAACATGCTCAGCCAGGCTGCCGGTCTGCTCGGCACCCCGCAGGTGCATCTTCTGCTCTACCCCGGCCTGCTCATACTGATCACGGTGCTGTCGGTGAACTTCATCGGCGACGGGCTCCGTGACGCCCTCGATCCACAGACGAAACGATGAGGCCCGCGATGACACTCACCCAACAACCGCTGCTCACGGTCGACAGCCTCAGCGTCGTCTTCTCCACGGACAATGGTCCGGCCACCTCGGTGGAGGGGCTGAGCTTCGACCTGAATGCGAACGAGACCCTCGGCGTGGTCGGCGAATCCGGCTCAGGAAAATCCATCACCTCGATGGCGATCATGGGACTGCTTCCGCGCACAGCTGCTGTAACCGGATCGATTCGGTTCCGCGGAGAGGAACTGCTGACCAAAACCGACGATCAGCTGCGGGAGCTGCGCGGTCGACGGATCTCCATGGTGTTCCAGGACGCGCTCGCCGCACTCAATCCGGTGAAGTCAGTGGGCAATCAGCTCATGGAGGCGGTGCGAGTCCATTCCTCGGGCCGAAGCCGCCAGGAGATGCGGGCCAGGGCGATCGAACTCCTCGACATCGTCGGCATTCCCACCCCCGAGCAGCGTGTCGACCAGTTCCCCCACGAATTCTCCGGGGGAATGCGCCAGCGCATCATGATCGCCATGAGCATCGCCAACGATCCGGATGTGCTCATCGCCGACGAGCCGACGACAGCCCTCGACGTCACTGTCCAGGCGCAGGTGCTCGACGTGCTGCGTCGGGTTCAGAAACGGACCAACTCGGCCCTGCTGATCATCACCCACGATCTGGGTGTGGTTGCAGGGCTCGCCGACAGGGTCCTCGTGATGTACTCGGGGAAGAAGGTGGAGGAGGCCGACGTCGAGGATCTCTTCTACCGACCTTCCCATCCGTACACCGTGGATCTGCTGGCCGCGATGCCCCGTCTCGACGGCAATTCTGGCGATTCGCGCCTGTACTCGATCCCCGGGGCTCCTCCGGATCCGACCGAGCTTCCGCCGGGCTGTCGATTCGCACCCAGGTGTCGGTATGCGATGCTCGGCACGTGTGATCGAACGCCTATTCCCGAACAGTTCATCACCGATCGCCATATGGCGGCCTGCCTGAGGATCGACGAGGTCGCCGCCGTTCGACAGGAGGCGTCCTCATGAGCAGCACACTCGAAGCCATCGATGTCGTCAAGGAGTACCCGATTCGCTCGGGTCTCTTCCGCAGACGCACCGGCACGGTCCACGCGCTTTCGGGGGTCAGCCTCGAGGTGCCGAAGGGTAAGACGCTCGGCATCGTCGGTGAGTCCGGCTGCGGAAAGTCCACGCTGGGACGCTCGATCGTCCGGCTCCACGACATCGACAGCGGCAGCATCCGCTTGGACGGCGAGTCTGTCGAGTCGGCCTCCGGTCAGGACCTGCGCTCCCTGCGGCGACGCGTGCAGATGGTGTTCCAGGACCCCTATGCCTCTCTCAATCCGCGTCTGACGATCGGCAGCGCCCTCATCGAAGCCCTCGAGATCCACGGCTTGGCGGCCGGTCGCCGTTCGGAACGGGCGCAGGAGCTGATGGAGATGGTGGGCCTGCGCCCCGAGTTCGTCCAGCGCTACCCGCACGAATTCTCCGGTGGTCAGCGGCAGCGCATCGGCATCGCCCGAGCGCTCGCCGTCGAACCCGAGGTGATCGTGCTCGATGAACCGGTCAGCGCTCTCGACGTCAGTGTGCAGGCCGGCGTCCTCAACCAGCTCAAGGAACTCCAGAATCTGCTCGGACTCACCTATGTGTTCATCGCCCACGACCTCTCCGTCGTGAGATACCTCAGCGACGAGGTGGCCGTGATGTATCTCGGCAGGATCGTTGAGACCGCGCCGACGGGCAGGCTGTTCGCAGCACCCGAGCATCCGTATACCAAGGCGTTGTTGTCTGCAGTTCCGATCCCCGATCCGATCGTCGAGCGGAGCAGAGAGCGGATCACCCTCAGCGGTGATGTGCCCAGCCCTCTGAACCCTCCGAGCGGATGCCGGTTCCGCACCCGGTGCTGGAAGGCCACCGAACGCTGTGCCACCGAGATTCCGCTGCTGCGTACGATGGCAGACGGGACTCGAGCGGCCTGTCATCATCCCGAATCGGAGACTCAAAGCCCAACCGATCCCATGGACAGTCAGAGAACGGAAGCAGGTGCTCAATGAGCTTACAGAAGGCGATCGCAGTCATCCCCGGCGACGGGATCGGGCAGGAAGTGGTTCCCGAGGGGCGTCGGGTGTTGCAGGCAGTCTCACAGAAACACGGAATCGATCTCGAGTTCGTCGATTTCGACTTCGCAAGTGCCGACTACTACCAGGCTCATGGAACTATGCTGCCCGAGGACTGGTTCGACAGTCTGCGCGGCTTCGACGCGATCTTCTTCGGGGCGGTCGGCTGGCCGGACGTCGTGCCCGACCACATATCTCTATGGGGCAGCCTGCTGCAGTTCAGGAGGTCTTTCGACCAGTACATCAACCTCAGGCCGTGCCGCCTGCTGCCCGGCGTGAAGAGCCCGCTGGTCGGCTACGGGCCAGGTGACGTCGACTTCTACGTGGTGCGGGAGAACACCGAGGGCGAGTACTCGTCGATCGGCGGAAAGATGTTCGAGGGCACCGACCGGGAGATCGTTGTTCAGGAGACCGTGATGACTCGGACAGGAGTCGACAGGGTGCTCAAGTTCGCCTTCGAACTGGCCGATTCCCGTCCGAATCAACACCTCACCTCGGCGACGAAGAGCAACGGGATCTCCATCACAATGCCCTACTGGGACGAGCGTGTGAAGATCATGTCTGAGAATTATCCCGAGGTGAGGCAAGATCAGTTCCACATCGACATCCTTACCGCCAACTTCGTCCTCAAACCGAATCATTTCGACGTCGTCGTCGCGAGCAACCTCTTCGGCGACATCCTCTCCGATCTGGGACCGGCCTGCACAGGAACCATCGGGGTCGCGCCGAGCGCGAACATCAACCCTGATGGAACCTTCCCGAGTCTGTTCGAACCGGTGCACGGCTCGGCTCCCGATATTGCGGGTCAGGGCATCGCCAACCCGATCGGCCAGATCTGGTCGGGCGCGATGATGCTCGACCACTTCGGCGAAACCGAGGCAAGCGCGGACGTCCTCGAGGGAATCGAATCGGTGCTGAGCAGTGGGGACGCGAGCATTCTCACTCCCGATCTGGGAGGTCGGGGCTCGACCTCATCACTTGGAGAGGCGATCGCCTCGACGATCCTGTCGCGGGACTGATGTTCGGGAGCATCCGTGCCGTTCGTGTGACCCGGCGCTGACGCCGAAGGTCAGTCGCGGCGGATGCTGAAGTCGACCTTCGTCTCCTGCTCGACCGTGCGGGAGACCGTGCAGTACTTGTCATGGGAGAGGCCGACGAGCTTCTCGATGCGAGAGTCGGCCTTGCGACCCTCCTCGTCGTCGGGAAAGGCGAGGTCGAAGTCGAGGTGGACGTTGTCCACTCGGGACGCACCGTCCTCGTCGATCTTGTCCGCCACGGCCGAGACGTCGAAGCGCGTCGGCTCGGTGTGCCTGCTGGTCACAGTGTCGACATCGATGGACGAACACCCGGCGACGGCTGCGAGCAGCAGTTCGACGGGTGTCATCAGGCCCTCGCCGCGGCCGAATTCGATGCTCGCCCCACTCGGTGCGGTAGCCCGGTAGTGGTTCTCGGCGAGCCTGGTCAGTTCGATGCTGCGGGTGTCTTCACTCATGCACCCATGATGTCAGGAATCACGGCGCAGTGAAGTCGACCTCTGCTGATTTCTGCACCCGGGCACTGCGTACGGGGCCAGATTCGAAGCCCGAGCAGAGATACGTGTGGGAGACGACCATGTCCAGAGCCGCCTCGGCGGAGAGGAATCGGGTTCCACGGTGCGGAAGCGGAAGGGGCGCATGTGTGCGTGGTGCCAGAATGGGCGGGTGAACGAGACACGAGACGGTTCGGCGAAGAATACCCCGAGTCCCCGCCGCTTCGGCGTGCTGCGCAACTGGGCGACGGCTCCGTACCTGGTGGGAACCGGGCTGGCGATGATGGGCGACAACATCGAGCACGTCATCACGTACTGGGTGCTGTGGCAGCAGTTCGAGTCCCCGGCGCTCGTGGGATTCCAGCTCATCAGCCATTGGCTGCCGTTCCTCCTGCTCTCGGTCTACGCAGGATCCCTGGCCGAACGATTCGACTGCCGGCGCCTGATCCAGATCGGACAGGTCATGTTCATGGTCGTGTCCCTGTGTTGGGGCATCCTCTTTCTCACCGATTCGCTCCAGCTGTGGCAGGCGTGCGTGCTGCTCGTCGTCCACGGCCTCGCCGGATGCCTGTGGGGCCCGGCCGAGCAGATGATGCTGCATGACTTCGTCGACCGCAAGGAGCTGCCGAGCGCAGTGCGGATGAATGCGACCTTCCGCAGCCTCGGGATCCTGTTCGGACCCGTCGTCGGCTCGGCGCTCCTGCTGTCGTTCGGACCGACCTGGGGCATCTTCATCAACATCATCTTCTACCTGCCGCTGACGATCTTCCTGATGCGCACACCTTTCACCGGGCACACCAGGAGCGGGAGTCCGAACAAAACGCGCACGACTCTGGTGCAGTCGCTGCGAGTGCTCATCGACGTTCGACATAACCGTTCGATCATCGGCATGCTGCTGCTGGCCGCACTGGCCTCGATCACGATCGGTGCCGTGCTGCAGACGGCGATGCCGGTCTTCGGCGGCCTCCTGACAGGCCCTGGCGGAGACAGTGACTTCACGTACGGGCTGCTGCTCTTCGCGCTCGGTGCCGGCGGTGTGCTCGGCGGCTTCTTCCTCGAGGCGACGGGGTGGGTGCGACCGACCCCTGCGGCGGCAGCGGTCGCCGCAGCTGGACTCGGTGCCAGCTCGATCGTCTTCGCGCTGGCCTCGGACCTGTGGCTGGCGCTGACCGTCCTCGTGCTTGCGGGGGTCTGTAAGATCACCGCCGAGTCGACCGAGATGGCCATCATCCAACTCGAGGCGCCGCCCGAGATCCGCGGACGCGTCATCGGCTCCTATTCGATGTTCGGGCCCGGAATGCAGACCTTTTCCGGCGTGACCGTCGGCGTGCTCGGCACGATCGCGACGATCCCGCAGGCCGTGACGATCGGCGGCGCGGTCCTGGCGATCGGCGCAGTGGGAATCGGCGCATATGCGGTGACCGGACGCGGGCGACCGGTCGGCTGACCGCGCTTGTATCAGGCCGAAGTTCAGGTGAGGGGCGGGACGGAACCGAGGCCCGAGCCTCAGGTGACGGCGCCGCGGACCTTGTGCGCAGGGGCGTCCCAGATCCGGTTGTCGAGGATGTCGCGCAGGGCCTCGACCGTGTCCCAGACATCGGTGAAGCCGAGGTAGAGCGGAGTCAGTCCGAAGCGCAGAACTTCAGGCTCGCGATAGTCGCCGATGATTCCGCGCTCGATGAGCGCACTCATGATTGCGAAGCCCTCGGGGTGGGTGATCGAGACCTGTGAGCCCCGATGGTCGTGCTCGCGTGGGGTGACGAGCTCGACCGGGTGATCGGCCAGGCGAGATTCGACGAGTTCGATGAAGAGGTCGGACAGCTGCAGGGACTTCTGCCGCACCGCGGCCATATCGACCTTGTTGGCGATGTCGAGGCCCAGCTCTGCCACCGCCAGTGAGATGACGCCCTGCGTGCCGGTCAGATACCGGCGGATGCCTTCGGCCGGAGCATAGTCCGGCGACATCTCGAAGGGCCTCGCATGCCCCCACCAGCCCGAGAGCGGCTGCGTGAAACGGTTCTGCAGTGCCTCGGAGACCCAGATGAAAGCGGGAGAGCCCGGCCCGCCATTGAGGAACTTGTAGGTGCACCCGATGGCCATGTCCGCGCCCGACCCAGCCAGGTCGATCTCCAGGGCGCCCGCCGAATGGCACAGGTCCCAGATCACCATGGCGCCGCCGTCATGGATCGCCGAGGTGGTTGTGGCCATGTCGAAGAGCCGGCCGGTGCGGTAGTTCACGTGGGTGAGGACGACGAGGGCCACCGTGTCGGTCATCGTGTTCGGGAACCCAGCGGTCACCTCGGCGTCATCGACGAGACGTACTTCGTATCCGGCATCCAGCTGCTCGGCTAGGCCCTGCAGCATGTAGATGTCGGAGGGGAAGTTCTCCCGCTGAGTGAGGATGACCCGACGCTCGGGCGCATCTGCGGCCTGCATCTTCAGTGCGGCCGAGGCGGCTTTGAACAGGTTGATCGAGGTGGTGTCCGTGACGACGGTGCTGCCGGTCCCACCGCCGATGATGCCCGCAACCTTCTCGCCCAGCGTCGCCGGCAGATCGAACCATCCGGCGGTGTTCCAGGAGCGGATGAGCCCGGTGCCCCATTCGTCGGTGATGACCTCCTGAGCGCGCTCGGCCGCACCCTTCGTCCGCGCGCCGAGTGAGTTCCCGTCGAGGTAGATCGTGTCGGAGGGCAGGATGAATTCGTCCTTGAATTCGCGCAGCGGATCCTCGGCATCGAGGCGTTCGCAGTCGGTGCGATCACGTGGGGCGCTGTGTTCGGGGCTCGTCATTGGTCACCTTCGTCGGAGCGGGCATGCCGGTGCTGCTGGTGGCGGATCTCCTCACAGAATACTCAGATCACGGATATCATCTAACCCATCCGAACAGAAGACGGAAACTGGGAGTGATTGTTGTGGTGAATTCGGATCTGATCGTCGATCATCGTTCTGAAGCGAGCAACGTCCACCTTGCCGAGGTGGACCTGGCGATTCTGCGCGAGCTCAGTTCCGATGCCCGGATCTCCAACAAGGAGCTCGCCAGCCGAGTGGGATTGGCTCCATCCACATGTTCGGGACGTGTCAGTGCATTGAGGTCACGGGGAATCATCCGAGGATTTCATGCCCAGATCGACTTCGAAGCGCTTGGTCTGCACGTGTTCGGAATGATCTCGGTGCGGATGTCCCCGGTCGGGCGGTCGAAGATGAGCGACGTCATCGCTGGACTGCTCCGGGCACCAGGGACCCTCGACGTCTTCCAAGTCTCGGGGGAGCGAGACCTGCTTGTGCACATCGTCACCGCCCACCCGACCGGGTTGAACGCCTTCATCGCAGAGCATCTCTCGGATCCGAGGATCGCCCATACTCAGACCAGCCTCGTGTTCGGGCATCACCGACCCTGAGGCACATCACCGACCCTGAGGCACATCGCAGCCCCTGAGCCACAGCGGAGCATTGAGTCTCATCGTGCCTGAAGCGAATCAACGCCGTTTCTGAGACGAAAAGTCTCTGCTGTTGAACACTGGCTATGCTGTGAGCGTGGAACCGGCAACCTGGACCTTCATCATCCTAGGTGCGGCGATGATCGCCTTCATCTCCTCAAAGGTGCCGCTTGCCGTCGTCGCCGGAGGTGTGGTCCTCGCACTGTGGGCCACCGGCGTGCGCAGCCTGCCCGAAGTGTTCGAGGGCTTCGCTGACCCGACCGTCGTCTTCATCGTCTCGCTGTTCATCGTCATCGAGTCGCTCGAAGCTTCGGGAATCACCGCCTGGCTCGCGAACTTCGTGGTCAACCGAGCCGGCACCAGCAGAAAACGTCTGGTGCTCGTCATCGGCGTCGCCGCTGGGATGCTCGGCGCGTTCATCAGCGTCAGCGGAACGGTTGGTGCTCTGCTGCCCGTGGTCGTCATCGTGACGAAGAAGGCAGGAATGCTGCCGTCGAAGATGCTCATTCCGCTCGCCTTCCTCGCCAGCGGAGGCTCGGTGCTCACACTTACCGCGTCGCCGGTGAATATCGTCGTCTCCCAGGCAGCCAGCGACCACGGAGGACGCCAGTTCGGCTATTTCGAATTCGCCCTCGCCGGCATTCCTCTGGTTGTCATCACGATAATCATCGTCCTCCTCGCCGGCGATCGGCTGCTTCCCGACAGAAGCCCGGAGTCGATTGCCGCACCGGATCCGACCGCCCATGCGAAGCGCCTGCGCGAGGACTATCGAATGGATGTGAGCACTGGCGCGCTCTACACCGTCGAAGAGGGTGTCGCCGAGGTGCTCGTCGCTCCCCACTCCTCCCTGATCGGCCGTCATGTGCTGCCCGGCATGACCACACCAGATGACGGACTCGTCGTCCTCGGCGTTCGGCGTGGGGACCACGCCGGTCCGCTGGTGCGCGAGTCGGAGGAGACCGAGGAGGCGGAGGAGAGGTTCGAGCTTCGGGCTGGTGACGCCGTGCTCGTGCAGGGACCATGGGCGGTACTCGAACGGTATGCGGCCTCGCAGGATGTCATCGCGGTGACTCCGCCGCAGTCTCTGCAGCGCGCCGTGCCTCTGAGCAGGAAGTACAAGCGCACCCTCTTCATCTTCGCGGCGATGATCCTGCTGCTGGTCACCGGGGTTGTGCCGACCGCGATCGCCACCATGCTCGCGGCCGGGGCACTGATCGTCACGAAGGTGGTGAGACTGCCGACGGTGTACAGGGCCGTTCCGTGGAGCATTGTCATCCTGGTCGGAGGAATGATTCCCCTGTCCCGAGCATTCGTCGACACCGGTTCCGCCGACATCGTCGCCGATCTCGTGCTGGGCAACCTCGGTGCGGCGTCGCCGTATCTGGCACTCCTCGTCATCTGCGTGATCTCAATGGTGCTCGGACAATTCATGTCGAACCTGGCCACAGTGCTGGTCATGCTGCCGATCGCGGTCGCCATTGCCGGGAGCACCGGGGCGAGCATCCAACCCTTCATGATGGGCTTGGCCGTATGCGGCGCAGCCTCCTTCATCACCCCGGTGGCGACTGCCGGCAACCTCATCGTCATGAGAGCCGGTGGTTACCGTTTCGGCGATTATTGGAAACTGGGACTGCCGCTGATGATCGTCTATCTGGGGATCGCCGTCCTCTACGTCCCCCTCATCTGGCCCTTCTAGTCCGATCGTCTTTGCCAGTCGACGTGTCGGTATGCGTCGCCGTATGGCGGGGGTATGACGGTCTGAGTCGAAATCTGACGCGGGCGCACCGGGAGATCGGTTGGGCTTCCTAGTCTGGGGACCACTCAATCGAAGGAGAGATTCCATGACCGTCACAGCCGACACCACCACAGACTCCACCGGTACAGCAGACTCCACCACTGGTTCGACCGTCGCGATCAGTGCCGAGGATCGGGCCGAACGCCTCACCTCAGCAGGTCAGGCGTGGAACGAACGGATCGCCGCCTCGGCGAAGAACGCACAGCTGACCTTCTCCGCCAAGGGAAGCGCCCGGGGCTCGGTGTCCTCTGTCATTACGGCTGGAAAACACACTTTCACCGTCGACGAACCGGCCCCACTGGCCGGCGACGATGTAGCACCGAGCCCCGTCGAATACGCGTTGGGCGCCCTCATCTCCTGCCAGATCGTCGTCTACCGCCTCTACGCCCACAACCTGGGACTGACGATCGAGAGCCTCGACGTCAGCGCAGAGGGCGACCTCGATGTGCAGGGACTCTTCGGAGCCGATGACACCGTGCGGCCGGGATTCTCAACGGTGCGTGTCAACGTGGAGATCACGGGGCCCGATAGTGACGAGGCCTACCAGGAGCTGCAGAAGACCGTCGACGCTCACTGCCCCGTCTTCGACATCTTCACGAACCCGACGCCCATCGACGTCACCGTGACGAAGAAGAACTGAACGCGACGACAGCTGAGCACCACGCCAAGGCGTTTGGGCGAGTCTCGTCGGACCATTGACTTCCCGGTGGCCGAAGACGAAGATTTAGACTCCATAGCTGGACACCAACTGCCCAGGAGCAGTCATGACCCAGATCTTCGTCAATTTTCCGACCACCGACCTCAACAGGTCGAAAGAGTTCTATGCCTCTCTGGGGGCCGAAGTCGTCCCCGAGTTCACTGATGAGAATGCCGCCTGTCTGAAATGGGATGAGAGCATTTTCTTCATGGTGCTGACGAGGGAGTATCTCGCGACCTTCACCGATAAGCCGATCGCCGATCCGCATTCGACCGCGCAGGTGCTCACCGCACTGAGCCGCGAGTCACGGGAAGATGTTGATGCCACGCGGGCGAAGGTTCTCGACGGTGGTGGCTCGGAGAACAAGGAACCACAGGACTACGGATTCATGTATTCCATCAGCATGGCCGACCCGGATGGCAATATTCTCGAGTTCATGTGGATGGATCCCATCGCAGCCGAACAGGGTCCCGAGGCATACACCGCAGAGCAGAGCTGATCTCAGGTGCCGATGACCGTCTGGCGGTGACTAGGATCAGCCGGTGCTGGACTCCAGGACCTCGAGAACCCCGGGTCCATAGCGTTCGAGCTTCTTCAGGCCCACACCGCTGACCTTGCCGAGTTCGTTGATCGAGTTCGGTTTGGCTTCGACGATTCCATACAGCGTGGCATCGGGGAACACGACGTAGGCGGGGACGCTCTGCTCTTTGGCCTGATCGGCACGCCAAGACCGCAGAGCTTCGAACAGGGCTGTGTCCGCGGTCCCGAGTTCGACTTCGGGGCCGCCTCGACGCTTGGCTCCTGCCTTCTTGGATCCGGACTTCTTGATGGGGTCCACACGCAGAGACACTTCCACTTCGTTGCGCAGAACCGGGCCGGCGTCCTCACCGACGACGAGCACGCCGTAATCACCGTGGGACTCCAGGAGCCCCCGGGCGAGGACCTGGCGGACCACAGTCTTCCACTGCGTTTCGCTGAGGTCTTCGCCGATTCCCCAGACACTGAGGCTTTCGTGATCGGCAGCGCGGGAGCGCTCATTGTCGTTGCCGCGCAGGACGTCGATGACCTGGCCCGAGCCGAAGCGCTGCCCCCGTTCACGGTCGAGGCGGATGACGGCCGAGAGGAGTTTCTGTACAGCCACCGTTGCGTCCCAGGTCACTGGGGGAGTGATGCAGGTGTCGCAGTTGCCGCAGGGAGCGGATTCCTCGTCGAAGTAGCGCAGCAGCTGCACGCGCCTGCAATCGACGGTCTCGCACAGGGCCAACATGGAGTCGAGGTGCGACATCGCACGCCGCTGGTAGGTGCTATCGCCGTCCCCTGACTCGATGAGCCGGCGTTGGGAGACGACATCGCCGAGACCGTAGACCATCCACGCATCGGCTGGCAGTCCGTCACGTCCGGCGCGACCGGTTTCCTGGTAGTAGCCTTCGACGCTGCGCGGCAGGTCGAGGTGGGCGACGAAGCGGACATCAGGTTTGTCGATGCCCATGCCGAAGGCGATCGTCGCGACCATGACCACGCCGTCCTCGCGGAGGAACCTGGCCTGATGATCGGCGCGTACTTCGGATGGCAGCCCTGCGTGATAGGGCAGGGCATTGATTCCTCGGGCCACGAGCGCCTCGGAGAGCTGTTCGACACCGCGCCGGGACAGACAGTAGACGATGCCCGAGTCACCAGAGTGTTCGGTGGTGATGAAGTTGATGAGCTGAGAACGGCCAGACTGCTTCGGTTCGATGCGATAGGTGATGTTCGGGCGGTCGAAGCTGGCGACGAAATGCTGGGCCTCGCCGAGGTGAAGACGCTCGGTGAGTTCGGCATGCGTGGCGGGGGTCGCCGTGGCGGTGAGTGCGATGCGTGGAACGTCGGGGAATCGTTCGGCCAGCACTCCCAAGCCCAGGTAGTCGCTGCGGAAGTCGTGGCCCCACTGCGAAACACAGTGGGCTTCATCGATTGCGAACAAAGCGACCTGTGCACGTTCGAGCAGCGCCATTGTGCGCGGCAGGACGAGGCGTTCAGGTGCCAGGTAGAGCAGATCGAGTTCACCGTCCAGGAGTGCGCGCTCGACGTTCTGCGCTTCCTCGAAGTCGAGGGTCGAGTTGAGGTAGGCCGCGCGCACACCGAGGTTCTCCAGGGCAGTGACCTGATCGGCCATGAGCGCGATCAGCGGAGAGATCACGACGCCAGCGCCGGGCCTGACGAGGCTAGGTATCTGATAGCAGAGAGACTTTCCACCGCCGGTGGGCATGAGGACGACCGCGTCACCACCACCCACGATCTGATCAACGACGCCTTGCTGCTGACCCCGAAACTCGTCGTAGCCGAAGACATCGTGGAGGACGTCGAGCGGGGAGGTTGTGGCTGCCGAGGTCATGCGCTCCAGCCTAGTGGACGGTGCTGACTCGGCCGAACTTCGTAGACGGGGCACATGGGTATAGAGCGGGGGCCCATGGGTATAGAAGAGCACGTGCTGCAGGCACGGGATAACCTCCGACAACGACTCTGACCACAGGCAACGGGAGGCCTTCACGGACTCCCTTAAGGAGGTCTGGGGACATGTGGTGGGCGTCACGCCAAGTTTTCCGGTTTCGAGTTGCACGCACC
>NZ_VLTK01000012.1 GCF_007558825.1 Brevibacterium aurantiacum | reverse complement strand
AACCATCAGCACGCGTTTGACGACCGGCCGCTTGGCGGCCTTCGTCTCAGTCTTGTCTGTGTCCATCTCAGTCCTGGAATCTGGTGCGCCACTTTGCGAAATCCGCCTTGACCAGAACTGGACTGCTCAGGATCTCCCCAGTGGCTAGGGTGCATTCATACAGACTCTAGGGTACGTCAGTGAATCCGGAAGTTCAGCCCGAGCATCCCCTGTGTTTCACGAACCCGACCTGCGAGAACAGCTGTGGGAACGCATAACTGGCATCAACCGGAGCCGGCACACGGGCAGCACTGGGCATGACTCCGGGCATGACCCGGGCAATGACGGTGAAATGACTGCACTCAGCGCTGGCTGCGCAGCCAGTCCTTGACTGCCTCCGTACTCTCCCCCAGCTGCGGGGGCGCGAGATCGTAGCTGGGCGGGGTCTGGGACAGACGGATCGGATTGGCCACCGTCGGGATCACACGTTCCCCGGCCCCCGCCTCGGCGACGGGCTCGAGACCCAGAGAGGTCGCCAGGTCGACGCCCTGGGCGATCGTGTTGATCGGAGCGCACGGCAGACCAGCAGCCGACAGGATGTCGAACCATTCCTGATTCGTCTTCTCGCTCAGCGCATTGATGAGTTCGGGCTCGAGTTCGGCCCGGTTCTCATTGCGGTCGGAGAAGTTCGCGAAGCGTTCATCCTCGGCCCAATCGGGATGGCCCAACACCGCGGCCAGGGACCGAAACTGGTTGTCGTTGCCCACGGCGATGATGATCTGCCCCTCGGCGGTGGGCATCGGCTGGTAGGGGTACAGGCTCGGGTGGGCGTTGCCCATCGCCTGCGGGACGACACCGCCGGCCACGTACGCTGAGGTCTGGTTCGCCAACCCCGACAGTGCCGAGGACAGAAGATTCGTCTCCACCAGCTGCCCTTCACCGGTGTCCTTGCGGTGGGCGAGCGCGGCGAGGATGCCGACGGTCGTGTGCAAGCCGGTGAACACGTCGACGACGGCGACCCCTGCCTTGACCGGGCCCGACTCCTGCGAACCGGTCACGCTCATGAAACCGGACAGTCCCTGGATGAGCAGATCGTAGCCGGGCTGCGGGTTGTCCCTGCCGAATCCAGTCACCGAGGCGTAGATGATGCCCGGATTCGCGGCTTTGACGGCGTCGTAGTCGAGCCCGTACTTCGCCAGCCCGCCGGCTTTGAAATTCTCCACCAGAATGTCGACCCGTCTGGCCAGCTCCTGCGCCAGGCCCAGCTCCTCATCGTCCTTGAAGTCAAGGACCACGGAATGCTTGTTCCGATTCGCCGTAAGGAAATACGTCGCATCATCGCCTCGCCGAGGTGGCGCCCAGTGCCGTGTATCGTCACCGGCCCTGCCCTCGACCTTGATCACTGTGGCACCGAGGTCGGCAAGCATCATCGTCGCGTAGGGCCCCGCCAGCACCCGCGAGAAGTCGGCAACGACCACTCCCGCCAACGGACCGGTCCCGGACCGACCGAACAATTCCTGCAGATCCTGCTGTTCCACGTGCTGCCTCCCATGGCGCGTTCGAACCCTGATATCCAGGCGTCCTGTCTTCCACGCCAGACTATACGGACTCCCCCCGCCGCAGACGGGTCCCGGGAGGTACGGAATCCGTTGACCCCCACGAGCCGAACCTCGCTACACTCGGGACAAGCCAACTGCTGTCTGCGGCACCGGGGAGGGTTCACTGCGGTGCGAGGCTCAACCGACCACGAGGCTCAACAGTCAGCCAGACTCGAAGGGATGAACGATGACGTTTCACATGCCCGCGGAAACCGCTGCCCATGACCGCATCTGGATGGCATTCCCATCTTCCGGCTATGCCTTGGGCGACACCGAGGACGTGGCCGAAGCCGCACGCCGCACCTGGGCCGCGGTGGCGCGTGCCACCAGCGAGTTCACTCCGGTGACCGTCGTCGTCTCGACCTCGCAGACGGACAATGCCCGCCGCCACCTCGGCGAGGGGATCAGCCATCCGATCACTGTGGTCAATGCCGAACTCGACGATGCGTGGATGCGCGATATCGGACCGAGCTTCGTCGTCGACGACAACGGTGCACTGCACGCGGTGGACTGGGTGTTCAACGGCTGGGGTGCCCAGGAGTGGGCAAAGTGGGATCACGATCAGCACATCGGGCGCTTCGTCGCGAACCAGGCAGGCGTCCCGATCGTGGATTCCCAGCTGCGCAATGAGGGCGGCGGCATCCACATCGACGGACAGGGCACCGTGTTGGCCACACGCAGCGTGCAGTTGGATCCGGGCCGCAATCCCGACCTGACCGAGGCCGAGGTGGAAGCCGAATTCGCCCGTACCATCGGGGCGAAGAAGGTCATCTGGCTCGACCACGGCCTCTACCGCGACAACCAGACCTTCGGCACGCGCGGCCATGTCGACATCGTCGCGGCCATGCCCAGTCCGGGCGTCATCCTCATCCACGATCAGCGCAATCCCGAGCACCCGGACTTCGAATTCAGTCAACAGCTCAAGACCCGATTCACCGCCGAGACCACTGCCGAAGGCCAGCCTTTCCACGTCGTGCCGATTCCGGCCCCCGAGGTGCTGCGCGATGATGACGACTGGGTCGACTACTCCTACGTCAACCATTTGGTCACCAATGACGGGGTCATCGCCTGCACCTTCGACGATCCGATGGACGCCGAAGCGGTCGCCGTCCTGGAGAAGGTGTACCCAGGGCGCAAGGTCGTCGGCGTCGATGCACGCGAACTCTACGCCCGCGGCGGTGGGATCCACTGCATCACCCAGCAGCAGCCCACGGTGGGCTGAACGCCGTAGAGCTGTATCTTCTCCACAAATCTGAGACGATGTCCTTTCACTGTGGAACCATCGGCGGTATAAGGTGGTGAACCAGGGCACGGTGCCGATGCGCACGATCGTCGATCGTCGTCGGTCTGCGCACTCACACGTGTTGCATGCAGTCACGGCAAGCTGAGAAGGAGAGCAGGAAAATGAAGAAGCGATTGATTCTCCTGGCAGGTCTGGGAGTCGGATACGTGCTCGGATCACGCACCGGACGTCAGAGCTACGAAAAGCTTAAGGCCCAGGCACAGGATCTCTGGGCCGACCCGCGAGTGCAGGACACCGTCGAGAAGGCCAACCAGTCGATCCGCGACAAGTCACCGGCCGTCGCCGATGCCGTGCAGACAGCAGCCGACAAGGTCAACTCCGCCGCAGGAGCCGGTGCGGCAGGAGCAGGTGCAGGCGCCGCGGGCAGCAAGTCGGCTGGGACCCCAGGCGCCACGTCCACCGGCACCCCTGAGGTCAAGGACGATGTCGTCGCAGACCCCATGCGCGATCTCGATGACGAAGGCCCATCCGGACTCTCCGAAGACACCTGAGACTCTGAGAAGACAACGCTCCCGCACACTGATCGGTGTGCGGGAGCGTTGTCGTATCCGGCGCAGTTCAGAGCAGCGAGCTCGTGAGCCTGGCGACGTTCTCCACATACTTGTGCAGCAGCGGCCGATCGTTCCAGCGTTCGGCGTCGAGTTCAACGGAGTTCGGCGCGTACCGCTGCGCTTCGAGGTCGTACATCCGCTGGGTGAACTCCTTGTCGACGATGAACATAGTGACCTCCATGTTCATCGCGAACGATCGCTCATCCATGTTCGAGGATCCGATGATCGAGACTTCATCGTCGATCATGAGGAACTTCGAATGCAGAACGGTCGGGGCGTGGTACAGGAAGATCCGGACACCGGCTCGCACCAGATCAGCGTAATAGGACTGCTGGGCCCGTTGCGTCACCCAATGGTCGCTCGTCTCCCCCACATACAGGCGCACGTCGACCCCGGACCGGGCCTCTGTCGTGAGCGCGTGCATGAGCGATTCGTCGGGCACGAAGTACGGTGAGCAGACGACGACGCTGCGGTTCGCGTTGTAGATGAGGTGGTTGAACAGACGCAGATTGTTCTCGTCTTCGAACCCTGGTCCCGACGGCACCACCTGCGCCTGGATGCCGCCGTTCTGCGGTGCCCGGGGTTCCTCCTGCGAGGCTTCGTCGAAGAGTTCCCCCGTCTCCGAATACCAGTCCGTGATGAAGACCGCATTGAGTTCATCGACGACTGGGCCGCTGCACTTCAGCGACAAGTCCATCCATTGGAAGCCCTTCCGCCGGTTGCGTCGCTTGTTATAGGACCGGTCGATGATGTTCTGCGACCCGGTGAAGGCGACCTCGCCGTCGACGACGAGGATCTTCCGGTGGTTGCGCAGATCGGGTCGCTGGTATTCGCCCTTCCAGGGACGGATCGGCAGGGCTCGGCGCCACGCCACTCCCGATGAGTTGAGCCGCTTGACCAGCTCCGAATAGCCGGGATATCCCAGTGAGCCCAGATGGTCGATGAGGATTTTCACCTGAACCCCGCGCTCGTGCGCGGCCAGCAGCGATTCGAAGAGCCGCCTCGTCGTGTCATCGATGGCGACGATGTAGAACTCGAAGTGAACGAACCGGGTGGCCGCATCGATCTGGTCGGCCATCGCCTCCATGCAGGCATGGTTGTCGATCTGCAGGTCGAAGGCGTTGCCGTGCGTCATCGGCAGCGCGCCCAGTTCGAAGTTCAGCTGCGCTGCGGTGCTCAGCGGTTCGGTCATTTGGGCGGAGTCGCCGATGATCGCCCGATCATCGGTCTGGTCCCGGAAGATGTCGTTGACGAGCACCTGCTTGTCCCGCCGCCTCTTCGGCAGCTTCGCTGAGCCGAGCAGCAGGAACGCGAGAATTCCGACGTAGGGGATGAGGAAGATTGCGAGCAGCCAGCCGAGCGCGACTGATGGTCTGCGGTTGTGCGGAATCCAGCCCAGCGCAACGATGCGGATAATCATGTCGATCGCCAGAAGTGTGAAAATCAGCCAGTTTGGCCACGCCTGATCGATTGAGAAGAAAAGATAGTTCTCCAATCCGGTCATGTCCTTACTCTTCCGGTCTGCGGGCCGTCAACGCCGGGTGCCGCGCTCAGACTCTCAGGCACCAGAGCTCAAGCTGCCTTGAGAAATTCGCCGTCGGTCTCGTCTGGCACCATCGTATCCTGCCGCATGATTCCCAAGGAGATCGCCCTGCGGCCCACCCCGCCTCCGCCGAGGACAACAGTCACAGTCATAATGGAAGGTGACGACCAGACACAGAGGCGAAGGTGCTGACAGTGATTCGAGATATCTCCCCCGAGGGGTCCGACCGTTCGGACCTCGCCGATTCCTCCAGCCGCGGACCTGATGTGCCCGACCCTTCGGCCGTGCCGATCAAGCCCGCCGTCAGCGTGCTCATGATCCGCGACGGTGCCACCGGGCTCGAGGTCTTCGTCCAGCACCGGGTGTCGACGATGGACTTCGCCGCCGGCGTCGTCGTCTTCCCCGGCGGCCGCGTCGATCCCATCGATGAGCAGACCGCAGCCTCCATCGCAGTCCCCGATGCGCAGAGTCATCAGGCAGCGTGGAAGGACTCCACCATCGCCGAGGTGGCCGATGGTTGGCGCATCCTGCTCGCCACCGCTGTGCGTGAGGTCGAAGAGGAGACAGGAGCCGTGCTCGACCCGGCAGGACTGAAGCCGTGGGCGAACTGGGTGACCCCGGCAGGGCGCCCGAAGCGATTCGACACCTACTTCTACGCGCTTTCGGCCGGCGACCTTGAGTCGGCCCGTCATCAGACCACCGAGGCGCATTCGAGTGAATGGATGTCGGTGGCTCAGATCCTGACCGCCGAAGCCGAGGAGCGTCTTAAGCTGATGCGCCCAACACTCGTGCTCATGCGCGAGCTCGACACGTTCGACACCGTCGCCGAGGTGGTCGGATCCGAACGGAGCATCGACCCGGTCCGCCCGGAGTTCCCCGGCAGACACGGCTGAGCCGCGCCAGCCCGTCGCGGGTGAGCAGTCCGCACATCACAACTGCCTCACTGCGCCTCAGCCCTTCGTCCGATTGGCCATGCGCGCCAGCCGTTCCGTGACGACCTCGCGTTGCTCGTCGGTGCCGATGAGGGAGGCCAGCGCCTCCTGCTCCGCATCGAGACCCGTGGCCAAGTCGGCCTCATAGGAGAGGTCGACGAGCTTCTTCGCCCACACGAGTGCCGAGCGTGATTTCCCCGCGATGTCGGCGGCAAGTTCGAGAGCTCGCTCTACCGGGTCCTCGGCCAGCTCTTCGACGAGACCGATCCGCAGCGCCTCCTCGGCGCCGATTGCCTCGCCTGTGGCGATGAGCTTCTTCGCCGTTCCGGGCCCGACCAGGCGCGGCAGCAGCTGGGTCCCGCACATGTCCGGGATGATCCCCCATTTGATCTCCATCAGTGAAAGCTGGACGTCGGGTCCGGCGATGCGGATGTCCGTGCCCAGCGCGATCTGCATCCCGCCGCCGAGCGCCGGACCCCTGAGCCCGGCGATGACCGGAACCTCGATCAGGGACCACACGTGCACTGCCTTCTGCGCCAGTGCCCGAGCGGACCCGAGCCGCTCACCGACGTCGACGGCGCCTTCGGTCGATGACTCGGACCCCGCACCCGCCTCGGCGGAGGTCGTCGCGGTGCCTTCCTCCGCGAGCCTGGACATCTCGGTGAAGTCCAGGCCAGCACTGAATGCCCGCCCGCGACCGGAGAGCACGACGGCCCTGACCTCAGTCGATTCCCTGAGCGCGAGGCCGACCTCGACGAGGTCCTCGAACACCTCTCTGGTCAGTGAGTTGAGCTTCTCGGCGCGGTCGATCTCCACATGGGCGACCCCCCGGTCGATCGTATAGGTGACGTTCGAATGTGCTGCGTGGGGCATGAAGTCCTCCGGTTCCAAAGCTGAACGAATGATCAGCTGCGTTTCTTGAACCCTATCGAAGCCCCGGTCAACGTCAAGATCAGAACGGCGAACAATGAGGTCATGCACATGACGACCACGCCCGGCCACGCGAAATCGGTGAACAGAACCGCCGACAGCCAGGCGCCCAGGCTGGTGCCCAGATAGTAGACGGTGAGGTAGATGGCCGCCGATCGGGTGGAGTCGACACCGGGTCGTGAGGCGCTGGCTGACGCGGATGCGCCCGTGTGGCCGAGGAAGAAACCGCCGGTGAGCAGGGACATGCCGATGACGATCACCGGCAGATTGTCGACGAGAGTGAGTCCGGCGCCGACAAGCGCTGTGACCATGCCGATCAGCGTCAACGAGGTGCGCGAGAGTTTCGTGGCCAACCGACCGTAATACGTGGTGACGACGGTGCCGACGAGGTAGATGAGGAAGAACAGTGCGACCGCACCTTCGCTCAGTCGCCAAGGATCGTGCTGCAGCCGAGTGCCGAGCATCGTGAAGGACCCGCCGAAGACGATCATGCACAGGAAGCCGGTGAGGTAGATCCGCCACAGCCCCGATCCCAGCGGAATGATCGCCCCCCGAGGCGGCTGTGCGGTCTCCGCTGTCGCCGACGGTTCCGGCGTGGTCGCCGACTCCAGCTCGGTCGCCGACGATTCGCGGGCGGCGATCACTCGTGAGGTGGTGAAGAGATCGTGGCGGAGCAGCCAGACCACGATGAGCCCGAAGACCAGAGAGACTGCCGCGGTGAACGCCAGGCCGCCGTGCCAGCCGAGGCCCTCCGCGGCAAGACCGGTCAGGAGCCGGGAGGCGAGTCCGCCGATCGTGTTGCCGGCGATGTAGACGCCGATCGCGCCGGGCAGTGCCTTCGCCGGCAGCCGCAGCGAAAGATAGGCCATTGCGGTGGCAGGCACCGAGGCGATCGCCACGCCTTGGAGGAAGCGGACGGCGATGAGCAGTTCGGGGCTCGGCATGAACGGCAGGATGAGCGCGAGGATTGCGGCCAGGATCACGCCGCCGGCGATCTGCCTGGCATGCCCGATGCGCGGGGCGAGCATGGAGAACGGGATGAGGAATACGGCCATGGCAACATTGGTGGCAGAGACCGTCAGGCTCGCGGTGGGAGCGTCGATGCCGTAGGCGCCGCGGATGGCGGGGAGCAGTCCCTGCGTCTCATAGAGCACGAGGAAGACCGAAACTCCGGCCAAGAACACCGCCACGATGGTTCGCCGAGTACTCGTCGCGCTCGGCTCACCAGTACTCATAGACCCAACGCTATGCCGATACTGGGGAAAACCCCAATGCGCGAACACTCACCTGTTTCCTAGGCTGTACTCAGGTCCCCCACCTGACGCCCATCCCCCGGTTCTCCGCGGCACGTCGATCACATCACGTCGATCGCTCCACGGAGAGCGGCGACGCAAGAGAAGGAGAACACCGTGTCCGTGTCGCCTCTGGTCCCCGAACTGCCCTCCATCGGCCCCTTCGATTCCCTTGACTCCCTTGAACGTCCGGGTTCCGTGAATCGACCGAACTCCGACAATGAGGCCGAGCACAACCATGCCAACCGCTCCTTCTTCGTCACCTGGCTCCTATCGCTCCTGCTGGGATTCCTCGGTGCCGACCGCCTCTACACGGGACGTTTCCTCACCGGCGGGCTCAAGCTGGTCAGCCTCGGCGGACTGGGCCTGTGGTGGGTCATCGACCTCGTCATCGTCATGGCCGGCGGACTTCGCTACGACAACCGCCCTCTCCGCGGTTACGACTCCTGGAAGGAAGTCGCGTGGATTGCCACAGGGTTCCTGCTCATCATCGGCTACTCCCTCCAGCTCGATGAACTGGTCCAGGCGCTGCTCACACGACTGTTCTGAGTCAGACGCTCGGAAATTTAGCCCACCCTTTCCTGAAATCCCCGTGTTCTCGGTTTAGGCTCGCATCAAGCACAGACCGAAGAAGTTCAAGGAAAGGTCGGTACCCCATGGTCAGCCAGCTCGGAGGAGACTCAACAGGGAAGCGCGTGGCTCAGGCCGCTGCCGCCGTCTCAGCGCTCGGCCTCGGCGCCCTCGCCGCCTGGGATGTGACCCAGAAGAAGCATTCGATCCTCCGCAACTATCCGGTCGCCGGTCACGCACGGTATCTGCTCGAGTCGATTCGCCCAGAGATCCAGCAGTACTTCATCGAGCGGAACTGGGATGGCCGTCCGTACAATCGCAACACTCGCGCAATAATCTACGAACGCGCCAAAGGCAAGCACTCCGAAAGCGCCTTCGGCACTGAACGCGACGTCAATCGCACGGGCTACGAGGCCCTCATGCACTCCACGGTTCCGATCACGAACTCCCCGACTCCCCCGCGGATCCGTGTCGGCGGTGCGGAATGCACACAGCCCTATGACATCTCGCTCCTCAACGTCTCGGCCATGAGCTTCGGATCGCTGAGCGACAATGCGGTGCGCTCGCTCAACAAAGGCGCCGCCCTGGGTGGGTTCGCCCAGGACACCGGAGAAGGCTCGATCACGCCCTACCACCAAGAGTTCGGCGGCGACCTGATCTGGGAGATCGGCACCGGCTACTTCGGCTTCCGAACCCCCGAGGGCGAATTCGCTCCGGATGTCTTCGCACAGAAGGCACAGGACCCACAGGTCAAGATGGTCTCACTCAAGCTTTCCCAGGGTGCCAAGCCCGGCCTCGGCGGCGTCCTGCCCGGCCCGAAGGTCACCGAGGAGATCTCAGAGATCCGCGGCATCCCCGTCGGCAAGACCTGTGTCAGCCCGCCGAACCACACCGTGTTCTCGACGCCGATTGAGCTCCTGGCGTTCATCGAGCAGATGCGAAAGCTCTCCGGCGGCAAGCCTGCTGGTTTCAAGCTCTGTGTGGGTTCGCGCACCGAATTCCTCGGCATCTGCAAGGCAATGCTCGAGACCGGCATCACTCCCGATTTCATCATCGTCGACGGCTCTGAGGGCGGCACGGGAGCGGCACCGCTCGAATTCGAGAACCACGTCGGCCTGCCCCTTACACAGGGCCTGATGATCGTGCACAACGCGCTCATGGGTGCGGGACTGCGTGATCGCATCAAGATCGGTGCGGCAGGGAAGATCGCGGCCGGCTCCGACATCGTCAAGCGACTCATCCAGGGTGCCGACTTCACGATGGCAGCTCGCGCCATGATGATGGCCGTCGGCTGCATTCAGGCTCAGGTCTGCCACACAGGCAAGTGTCCCGTCGGCGTGGCCACGCAGGATCCCCGTCGAGCTCGCGCCATCGATGTTCCCGACAAGTCGACCCGCGTGAAGAACTACCACGACGGCACTGTCACCGAGGCCGTGCGCCTGATGGCTTCGATGGGCGTGGCCCATCCTGATGAGTTGGAACCGACGATGCTGCGCCGCAATGTCTCGGAGTCTGAGTCGTGGTCCTACGCTCGGCTCTACGACTGGCTCAAGCCCGGCGAACTGCTCAACGGCGCTCCTGATGACTGGGCTGCCGACTGGGAGACGGCACAGGCTGACTCCTTCGCCATCCCGCACGGCCGCAGCCGCTGAGTCATACCTCGAGCCTCGGCAGAGCTGTATTCAACTGAGATAACAGGAGATCGCCATGGCAGCCCTCGTTCTGCTCCATTCCGCACTGGGCAAGACTCCCGGCATCGAAGCGATCGCCGATCGCTACAGAGCCGCCGGGCACACCGTGCTCGCCCCCGATGTCTACGAGGGACGCACATTCACCACCGCCGAGGCCGGGGTCGGCCACTCACAGGACGTCGGGTTCTCTCAGCTCGTCGATCGGGCCGCCGCGGCCTGTGCTGACCTGACTGGTGAGATCGTCTTCGCCGGGCTCTCCCTCGGTGCCGGCATCGCCCAGCAGTTGGGCAAGAACGACGCGCGGGCACGCGGCGCGCTCCTCTTCCACGGTGGCGGCTTCCCCAAGCCCACCCGATGGCAGGAGAATGTGCCCGTCCAGATCCATTTCTCAGTCGATGACGAGTGGAGAGACGCAGCGGCGCCACAGACTCTGTTGGAGTCGGCTGCCCGAGCGGGGGCACAGGCGGAGTATTTCCTCTACCCGGGCGGGAGTCACCTCTTCAGCGATCCGCTGGTCGCTGACTTCCGGGAGGACAGCGCTCAGCTGCTCCTCGACCGAAGTCTGGCGTTCCTCGACCGAGCCTGAGCCCGGCTCGCCTCAGCCCATCACCAGGCCATTGTCGACGACGAGGTTCTGACCCGTCACTGCTGGTTCTCACCTCAACGAAGGCCCAAGCCACCAAGACAACCGCCCACCAATCCCCTCTCTCACCCAACAAACGTCGAAAGCGGACCGTGGCGCCGAGAGCCGAGCGCACCGACCAAAGCCGACTCCCTGAAGTCACCCGACGGCGCTCCGGTCTGCTCTCGACGACTTCCCGGCTATAAATGGAGCGGGATCTGTGGATGTGTTGACGTCTTTTTGTATTGTTTCATTGCGTTTGATGTGGTTTGGTGCCATTATCTTTAAATGGTTCAGGTATACATCAAGCAGGACCTGCTCAGATTCGGCTTGACCGACGACGATGTCCGCCGAGCGCAGCAGTGTTGCCTGCGAAGAATTCGGCGCGGGCACTATGCCGTGGTCAGCCCCTGCAATTCACCGCAACATGCCGTTCTCCACTCGCCTGGTGCTGCCGAGCCGATCTCTTATCCCAAGACTTTTGGCGACATCCGAGACCGGACGGAAAATCTCAAGCCATTGATTCGTTCGCGACTGCTCGAGCTCCACTCCGGTGATGTCTACTCCCACATCTCTGCCGCGCTGATTCACGGCATTCGCCCGCCGTTCCCGGCAACCGACCAGGCCGAGATCATCCGCACCGGATACCACGAAAACTTCCCCACATTGCGCATCTATGACCGCACGGTTCCCCTGACGGACCGGACCACCGTCGGCGATTATGCGGTCACAGGTCTGTCGCGCACACTTTCCGACATCGCCCATGACTACCCGCTGGAGATTTCGGTTCCGATGATTTCCGAGGCCCTTCGGGTCGGCAACATCAGCAAGCCCGAGCTTCTCGAGCAGATGAAGATTCGGCGAAGAGGGTGCAGAGTTGCGCAACAAGGCCTCGCACTGTCCGATCCGCTGCACGAATCCCAGGGCGAGTCACTCTGTGCAGTGAAGTTCCACAGATTCTCGATTGCAGATATGATCCCGCAGGTAGCGGTGCACGATCGCACTGGGAAATTTCTCGGCAGATGCGACTTCAAGCACGCACGACTTCCGCTGATCGTGGAGTTCCACGGTCTGGGCAAGTACTACCTCAATGAGAATGGACCAGATCGAGCAAGCAAGGACAACCACGCTCGGCACATGCGGCTCGCCAATGCCGGGTTCGCGGTATTCAATTTGGTCTGGGCCGACCTCTTCCGCAGCGACATGTTTTCTGCCATCAAGAAACACATTGCCGAAAGCCGACCGCACCGTTGAGAGCCGACTCCCTGAAGTCGCCCGCCGCCGCTGGAGTCGGCTCTCAATGTTAGGGTCGGCCCTCGCCGGCGGGATCGGCTCCGGCGACGATTCAGCTGAATGTGTTGGGATTGCCGTTGGCGCCTCAGCCCATCACCAGGCCATTGTCGACGACGAGGTTCTGACCCGTCACCGCTCGTGAGGCCGGTGATGCGAAGAACACCACCGCCGAGGCGAATTCCTCCGGAGTCGTCACATGTCCCAGCGGAGTCTGGGCCGCAATCTGGTCGAAGACCTCTTCCGGAGTCGCCGAGGAGGCATCGGTGGTGCGCAGCAGCCCACCGGAGACCATATTCACCCTGACTCCCGCTGGCCCGAGGTCCTTGGCGAAGGTCCTCGTCAAGGACAGCAGGGCTGCCTTCGCTGCGGTGTAGTCATGGTAGGGCACAACGGGGTTCTGCACGAGGTTGGATCCGATGTTGATGACCCGTCCCGAGCCGATTTCGCGGAATCCGCTCATTGCCGCCTGGACAGTGTTGAGCGCCGCTCCGACGGCTCCACGGAACTGGTCGGTGAAATCGGAGAAGTCGATTTCGTCTGCCGGCTGCCGTTCCTCGCCGTTGAAGGAGAAGTCGACAAGTGCGTTGTTGACCACCGTCGACACGGGCGCCCCGAACTCGGCGTGTGCAGCTGCGAGCATGGCGTCGACTGCGCGCGAGTCGGTGACATCGGCCTCGATGGCCACTGCACGACCACCGCGAGCACGGATGGCCTCGGCGAGCTCCTCCGCGGCCTCGGCAGAGTAGCGATAGTTGATGACGAGCGCCGATCCCTCATGAGCAAAGGCCTTCGCGATGGATGATCCGACCCCGCGGCCGGCCCCGGTGACGAGGACGATCTGCTGGTCCAAGGGCATGGCCGATGTCGTGAATGCCTGGGCGTTGCTCATCGCAATTCTCCTTCGAATGCTAGGCGGTCCTCGGCGGTGCCGAGGTCATATCCGGTCGTGATCTCACCCTACCCGCGCGTTGGGGCACCGATGCCATTCTCGGGTGCGTCTTCGCCGGTCTCCGGGTGTGTTGCGGCGCTCAAACGTGATTACCTGGCCGATCCTCCTTAGACTGAGCACACGACCATCGTTGTCCATCCCCAGGAAGTCCCTCATGAGCGAGCTCGGAGCCAGCATCTCAATCGGAGTCCTCGCAGCACTCGTCGTTCTCGTCATCTACCTGATCGCGTCGCGTATCGGGCGATGGCAGCCGGCTCCGCAGCGTCGATCCCAGGGCGGACAGGCGCCGCAGCAGCCTGGGTACGGCCCCGGTGGCTACGGTCAGCAGGGATACGCGCCGGGCGCGCGACCGCGAGGCGGCACCTACGACCAGTCGACGCGTGCCTACAATCAGCCGACGCAGGCCTACGATCAAACGACCCGCGCCTATCCCCAACAACCCGAGCGCGTCTACGGTATGAGCGAGGACGAGACTCGTGTGCTTCCCGCGACAGGGGCCGACACCGATTCGCGGGCCACGAAGGCGGAGCTGAGAGACAACATCGGCCAGTCGGGGCAGATGGTCGAGACGAACCGTCGCGCGGCCACCTCCTCGAACGGTGACACTCTGGCGGTGTTCACGTATATCTTCGGCGCTGCCCTCATCGCCGTCATCGCGTTCGTGTTCTTCAACAATCTCCTCCTCCCCGCTACGGTCGGCGCACTGGCCGGCGCGATCATCTGTGTGGCGTTGGCATCGACCTACACGCTGAAGTCCCTCGATTTCTGGCCGGACAATTCGACGATCACGATCATCAATCTCCTCGTGGCTCTGGCCGCCTCCGTCGCCATGTTCATCGGCGCCGAGCAGACCGAACGCGACGGATTCACGCTGGGCCGCATCACCGATTCCTTCGCCGCATTGCCTTTCAGCGAAGGATTCACCGGTTTCGCCACCGCCATCGCCGATCGCGTCGTCGAGTTCTTCCGCGAATTCGGGTTCATGGGCTTCATCTTCCTGATCCTCATGGGCGTCGGCTGCATCATCGTCTTCACTCTGGCGGCCAAGTCACTCATCGACGTCATGGACTGGCGCATCTTCGTCCAGTTCGGACGCTTCGTCACCGACCGTCCCATGTCCCATTCGCGTGCCGTTCGCTTTCAGTCTTCGAAGGTTTCGCACACCGTGACGTCGATCATTCTGGCCGGGATCGCGGTCCTCTGCGCGACCGGAATGGCCTATGACGGATTCACCTGGTTCACTCGCTGAGAAACAATTCAGCTTGAGGGATATAAGATAGTCTCCGGACTTCCCCGTCGTGGCGCGCTTCAGGAGTGCGTCGCATCGGCCTTCAGCAGACGACGACGAACGACCCGCAAAGGGATGAGAACCTCAATTGGCGAATGGCAACGCAACATTCCGGCACTCGAACGTGGCGCTTCTCGGCCTGACTGAGATCCTCGCCCCGAACGAAGTGACCTCTCAAGAATTCGACGAGCGCCTCGCCGATACCCTGTCCATGCTCAACCTGCCGACCGGGCTGCTGCAGCGCGTCGCGGGAGTCTACGCGCGACGCAACTGGGATCAGCCGAATCAGTTCGCCGACGGTGCGATCGCCGCTGGCAAGAAGGCCCTCGCCGAGGCTGGGGTCTCCCCCGACTCGATCGGACTGATGGTCAACACCTCGGTCACGCGTGAGCACCTCGAGCCCTCTGTGGCCGTCGGCGTGCACGCCGGCATCGGCCTGGGTTCCCAAGCGATGAACTTCGACATCGCCAACGCCTGCCTGGGCTTCGTCAACGGAATGACCCTGGCCGCGAACATGATCGACGCCGGCCAGATCGAATACGCTCTCGTCGTCGCCGGCGAGGATGCCTCCCGCGTCCAAGAGGCCACACTGCGCCGACTGACGCGCCCCGGCATCAACCGCGAGGAGTACCTCAACGAGTTCGCCTCCCTGACACTGGGATCCGGTGCCTCCGCCGCCGTCCTCGGGCCAGCCGACAAGCACCCGGAAGGCCACCGCATCCTCGGCGGCATCACCCGCGCCGCGACCCAGCACCACGAACTGTGCGTGGGCGATCACAACGGAATGTTCACCGACACCAAGGGTCTGCTGGCCGGCGGCATGGAACTCGTGGTCGCCGCGTGGGAAGAAGCCCACGAGGATGGCTGGAACTGGCGCGACATGGACCGCTACGTCATGCACCAGGTCTCCGACGTGCACGTCAACTCGATCACGAAGGCCGCGAACCTCGATCCCGATCGGATCCCGGTCACCTATCCCGAACTCGGCAATGTGGGACCGGCTTCCCTGCCGATCACGCTCAGCCGCGAGGCATCACACCTCAAACCCGGCGACCGCATCCTGTGCATGGGAGTCGGGTCTGGACTCAACACCGCAATGACCGAAATCGAGTGGTAGAGGTTCGATGATAATTCCTGCACGGCCGGCTCAGGCTCCCCCGAAGCTGCCCGAGTGGGACCCCGCCTGGTCCCGAATCGTCGAGGCCAAGACATCCGATGGGCCGCATTCCTTCCATGTCCTCGACACCCTTGAGGTGCTGCGCGCCGAAGGGCTTGAACCCAGCGGCACGATCCTTGCCCTGCACGGCAATCCGACCTGGTCGTACCTGTGGCGACACCTTGCCCAGGCGACGGTGGACGCTGCCCGTTCCGGCGGACGAGTGTGGCGGCTCGTCGCTCCCGACCAGCTCGATATGGGCTTCTCGGAGCGGCTGGCACATGAGTCTCTGCCGACTCCCCACGGCACCCAGGTGCGCCGGATGTCCCAGCGCATCGATGACTTCGACGCCGTCGTGTCTGCCCTGCTCGCCGAGGTGGCCGGCAGTTCCGCGCCCCACAACGAGGCGGCAGGCGCCGCGAGCGCCGCACCCGACGACGCAGCCGCGTCGGCCGATCATCCGATCGTGACGATCGGTCATGACTGGGGCGGCGTGCTGTCCCTGGGGTGGGCGTCACGCAACACCGACCTGGTCTCCGCGTCGATCAGCTTGAACACGGCCGTCCACCAGCCCGAGGATGCCCCGATACCGGCACCGCTGCGGGCAACCTTGGCCGGACCCATGCTGCCGACCGCCACCGTGGTCACCGACGGATTCCTGCGGGTGACGATGGGCCTCGGCGATCTCGACCCGGAGATCAAAGACGCCTTCCGCTCCCCTTATGCGAACGCCTCACAGCGCCACGGGATCGGCGGCTTCGTCGCCGACATCCCCGTCAACGAGAACCACCCGTCCTACTCGGAGCTGCAGCGCGTCGGTGCCGATATCGCGGCCTACGAGCACCCTGCTCTCCTGGTGTGGGGACCGAAGGACCCGGTCTTCCTCGAACGCTATCTGCGTGACCTGCGTCAGCGCCTGCCCCAGGCCGACGTGCACCGCTTCGAACTGGGCTCCCACTTAGTCAGCGAAGACTACGACGTGGCCGGCGTCGTCATCGACTGGCTGAAGACACAGTTCCCCGTCGACGATGCTGGAGCAGACGCCGCCTCCGGCACAACTGCTGCCGAGAACACGTCTGCAGCAGCCCCTGCGCGTGGAGTCACCGCGATCCTCGACGCACGCCACGACGACGAATCCATCGCCTCGGTGGACTTCGCACAGAATCCTGCGCAGCAGATCACCTGGCGTCATCTCTGGCACGTGACGACGAGCATCGCAGGCGGCCTGCTCGAACTCGGCGTGCGCCCCGGAGATCGGGTCTCCATGCTCGTCCCGCCCGGCAACAACCTCACTGCGGCCCTCTACGCGTGCCTGAAGATCGGTGCCGTCGCGGTCGTCGCCGATGCCGGACTGGGGCCGAAGGGCATGACCCGGGCGACCACCTCGGCGGATCCGCAGTGGATCATCGGGGAACTGCCTGGACTCGGCCTCGCCCGTGCCTTCAACTGGCCCGGCCGGCGCATCTCCGTGTCCCCTCTGGGACCGGTGCAGGCCAAACTGTTCAAGGTCGAGACCAGCCTGACCGCGCTTTCGCGCACCACACACCACGCGCAGCTGCCCACACCGGCAGCCACCGACGATGCCGCGATCCTCTTCACCTCCGGATCGACGGGACCGGCCAAGGGCGTGCGCTACACCCATGGCGACATCTCCGCCCTTGCAGCAGTCCTGACCCGAGTCTTCGACGTACACGAAGGCACCGGCCTGGTCGCCGGCTTCCCACCCTTCGCTCTCCTGGGACCGGCCATCGGGGCTACCTCGGTGACTCCGGACATGTCCGTGACCAAACCGAAGACACTGACGGCCAGCGCCATCTCCGATGCGATCATCGCCGGTCATTCCACGATGGTCTTCGCCTCACCCGCTGCGTACAAGAATGTCGCCGCCACCGCCTCTGACCTGGATGAGGAGCAGAGGGCCGCATGTGCACGGGTCGAGCTCGTGCTCTCGGCTGGGGCTCCCGTACCGCTGGATCTGATGGATTCCATCGCCGAGGTGTTCCCGAACGCGAGCATCCACTCGCCGTATGGGATGACCGAGGGCCTCCTCCTGACCGACATCGACCGTGCCGGTGTCACCGCGGCGGCTGCCACGTCCAATCTCGGCGTGTGCGTGGGCCGGCCCATCGACGGCGTCGAGCTGGCACTGGCTGCGATCGACGACTCTGGTTCGTCTGCAGACACGCTGGAACAAGGCGTTGAGGCACAGGGCCACCTGGGCGAGTTCGTCGTCAGCGCCGCCCACATCAAGTCCGGCTACGACAATCTCTGGGCGACCACCGCTGCCTCGGCTCGGGATGACCTCGACGGTCGGACCTGGCACCGGACGAACGACATCGGCCACATCGACGCCGAGGGCCGAGTCTGGCTCGAAGGCCGTCTGCAGCATGTGGTCACCACACCTCGCGGGCCGGTGGGCCCCGGTGGTCTCGAGGCGCTCATCGATTCCGACGAGCAGGTCAGGCGCAGTTCGATCGTGGGCATCGGCCCGACCGGGACACAGTCTCTGGTGGCCGTCCTCGATGCCGAAGGCACCGATCTCTCCCCTGGCCTGGCACCGTTGGACCTGACGTCGAGACTGCGGGAGCTGGTTGCCGAGGTCCTCGGACACGACCTCACCGCGGTGCTCGTCGCTCCTGCGTTCCCGACCGACATCCGTCACAATTCGAAGATCGACCGATCCCGGTTGGCCACCTGGGCCGATCACGTCCTATCCGGCGGTTCGGTGCGTACCAAGGTCTGAATCCCGACCGTCTGAGGAGTCCTCATGAAGATCACCGTCACCGGGGCCTCCGGGCTCCTGGGTTCGTCCGTCGCTCGCGCACTGATGGCAGACGGCCACCAGGTCACGACTCTGCAGCGTCGCCCCTCCTCGGTGGCTGGCGTCCATGATGTCATCGGGTCGGTCACCGATCCGAGCAGTGTCACCGAAGCCCTCACCGGCGCCGAGGCTGTTGTGCACTTGGCGGCGAAGGTGTCAATGATGGGCGACCCCAGTGAGTTCGAGGCCGTGAACATCGGCGGCACGCGCACCCTCGTCGATGCTGCGCTGGCAGCGGGTGTGAAGCGGATGGTGCATATCTCCTCACCGTCTGTGGCCCACACCGGTGATTCGATCATCGGCGCAGGAGCCGGTCCGGCCTCACCTGAGCAGGCGCACGGTGAGTATGCGCGAACCAAGGCCGCCGGTGAACTCATCGCCCTGGACGCCGACTCCGAGGACTTCAAGGTCCTCGTCCTGCGCCCACACCTCATGTGGGGGCCAGGCGACACCCAACTGACGGAACGCGTCATCGATCGCGCACGGGCCGGCCGGATGCCGGTGCTGGGGTCGGGTGCACCACTCGTCGACGCCCTGTTCGTCGACAATGCGGTCGAGGCAATCGTTGCCGCCGTCGACGCCGTCACGTCCACGCACGGTGAATCGCTGGTGGTGACGAACGGTCAGCCGCGCCCCATCGGGGAGCTCATGTCACGCATCGCCATCGCCGGCGGCGCCGGGGTGCCGAAACTGCGCGTTCCCGTGGGTCCCGCGCTGGCGGCCGGATCCATTGTGGAGAAGGTGTGGGATCTGGGCGAGCATGACGATGAACCTCCCCTGACGAGGTTCTTGGCCGAACAGCTGTCGACTGCGCACTGGTTCGACCAGCGCCGCACCCAGGAGGTTCTGGGGTGGACACCGCGAGTCAGCATCGAAGAGGGACTGAAGATCCTGGCAGACCACTACCGGGGTTGATCAGCGAGGTGGTATCTGGTGTCTGTCGATCTGGATCGCCTTGGATGGGCACAGGAATTCTGCTTCATCGGCAGCCTCCCATTCCGATTCGGGCGGGGCGGAGTCATTGAGATGGGCGAAACCGCCGTTGCCCTCCGGGTTGGAGAAGACCTCGGGGGCGACGAACCCGCAATTGCCTGAAGCAACGCACATGCTCGCATGAAGAGTGATCTTCATCGGAACTTTCCTCTCGTGGCCTGCGGCGTTCGTGTCTGTTCGGTCGGAGCTCGGCAGGAGCCTCAGCCCCGATAGCGTCGCACAAGAGGACACGTATAGGGGTCCTGACCCTTCACACCGACCTGACTGAGATAGGCGATCACCGTGGCCGCAGCCTCGGTGAGAGTTCTCTCCGTATACGGTATGTCGTGCTTGGCGCAATGCTCACGGACGATCTTCTGCATCACGGGAAGACTGGGACGCGGAGCCGCCGGGAACAGGTGGTGTTCGATCTGGAACTGCAGGCCGCCCAGCAGAAACCGTGCCACCGGCCCGTCTTTGATGTTCCGGGACATGACAACCTGCCTGCGCAGGAAATCAATATGCATGCCCTTTTCCACAGTGGGCATTCCGATGTGATTGAGCGCGAAGGCACCGCCCAGCAGGATTCCGAAGAATCCGACCTGGACCCCGAAGAACGCGCACGCCATTCCGAACGGCAGCACCAGAAAGAGCAACGTCAAGTAGGCACCGAATCGGATCGCGATCAGCACGATCTCCGTCACCCGGTGCGGCACGTTCGGGGCAGTGAGTAGAGTCTTCAATGACGCAAAGTGAAGATTCGCCCCTTCCAGAAACAGAAGCGGAACGAAGAAGGCACCCTGATGACTGGCAAGGAAGGCACCGAACCCCCTCCTCCGGCTGGCCGCATTGGGAGTCATGGCAATCAGGTTGGACTCGATGTCCGGGTCCTCACCCTCCTGATTGGGGTAGGCATGATGCGTATTGTGCTTGGCCATCCACCAGCTGAAGCTCAGTCCCATGAACAGTCCGGCGACGATGCGCGACGTCCACTCGTTGAGCTCCCTGGACGCGAAGACCTCACGATGAGCGGCCTCGTGCGAGAGGAAGCCGAGCTGCGCCATGACCATTCCGATCAGGCCGGCAGTGATCAGCTGAAACCAGGTGGCGCCGAAGATGACGACGGCGGCGAGCAGAACCGCCAGCGCCAGCAGCCAGATGATGATTCTGGTGAGATAGAAGCCCCGGCGTCGTCGCAGCAGGCCGGAATCGTGGATTGTCCCGCTCAGCTGTCGATACGATTCGACATATCTTTCAACCGCCATGGCCGCCCTCCTCGTCCAGCAAAGGCCGACGGGCTGCACCTCGTTGCGCCCGTCGTGGAGATCCGTGCGCTATCTCTAGATTTTAGATCGGTCGACTGCCCACATCAACGGGCGATCGCGTCGCACTGCGAAATCTGGGCGACCTCTTCAGTACTTCGAGGTTCCGTCATTCGCAGAAGGGTCGTCGGTGTCATCGACGCTCTCGAGTTTGTCAGCCGGTGCGGGCTCCGAACCGTTCAGCGCATCGACGGAGATTCCCGGTTCGCCGGTCGGAGGGTTCTCCAATGACGACCCCGCCGTCTCTGCATCGACTTCATCCTCTGTCCGAGCCCTCGGCTCATTGACCGTCGACTCATCGTGCGTGAGACTATCGGGCTCTTCTGACCTGCCGACCTCTGGGACTTGCGACCCGCTGTCGTTTGACCCGTTGCCGTTATGGTCGCTGCTGCGTTCGGTGTCTTTGGGTTCGGCTTCGATCGAGGACTCGTCTGCATCCGGTGACACCTCAGCCTTCTTCGCCACTGCTTCGTTCGCCGCGGGTGGTATCGGTGGGACCCTCGGCTCCGTGGAAGAGGCTTTCGCCTTCGCCCCTGATCCTTCGTCATCATCGATGCTCACGCCCGCATCGGCAGCTAATCGAGCACGCCGTTCGGCGCGTGCATTCGCGCGCTCCTCCTCGCTCATCGCGGGCGTCGCGGGAGCTGTGTCCCTGTGGCTCGGCTTGACGACTTCCCAAACCAGGAGGACTACCACCATAGTGATGCCGACTATGGCACCCATCAGCAGCGAACCCCACGGACGGGGCATGGAGAAGAGGTCGGCAAAGAAGTTGATGCCGAACAGGACGCCGATTCCGATGATCAGAGCAACGAGGTATCTCATGTCTCCATTGTGCCTTGTCTGCGAACACAATCAGGCGAAGTCGGCAGATATCTGTCGTGAGCAGTCTGAGCTCAGCCAATTGCTGTGGCGACCGTGCAGTTGGCCGGCCTGTCCGAACCACCACCGGACGCAGATCGGTCGGGCCCGCTGCGGAGGCGGGGCTGCCCTAACCCCCAAACGGCTCCCGCACAACCATCGCGGTCCCCACAATCACCTGACCCCGCGCCCCCTGGCCGCTGTGCCATGGGTCACAATGGAACCATGAACACCATCGCACAGGACCAGTCCCCCAGCTACGACGATGTCATCGCTCGCATCGATGCCGATCCTGAAGAGTTCTGGCTCGACCAGGCCAAGCGACACATCGACTGGGTCACCGAACCGACTCGCGCCGTCGACGACGCGAACGCCCCCATCTACCGGTGGTTCCCAGACGGCGAGCTCAATGTGTGCTTCAACGCCGTCGACCGCCATGTAACGGCCGGACGCGGAGAACAGGCGGCCATCATCTACGACTCGCCGGTCACGAATACGATTCGCACGATCACATACTCAGAACTCCTCGATGAGGTCTCCCGTTTCGCCAGGGCGCTGTCCGACAAGGGCGTGGTCAAGGGCGATCGGGTCATCATCTACATGCCGATGGTCCCCGAGGCCGCCGTCGCCATGCTCGCCTGTGCCCGCATCGGAGCGATCCACTCGGTGGTCTTCGGCGGATTCGCCCCCAACGAGCTGGCTGTTCGCATCGACGACACCTCTCCGAAGGCCGTCATCTCCACCTCATGCGGGGTCGAGAAGAGTCGCATCCTCGAGTACAAGCCCATGGTTGACGAAGCGATCGACATCGCCGAGAACAAACCTGAGTTCACCGTCATCGTCCAACGAGACGAGCACCGCTGCGATATGGGCGAGGACGATCTCGACTACGCCGAACTGCTCGCGAACACTCCCGAGGGCATTGAACCGGTCACCGTCAAGGCCACCGATGAACTCTACGTCCTCTACACCTCCGGCACGACGGGCAAACCGAAGGGCATCGTGCGTGATTCCGGAGGCTACGCGGTGGCATCTGCGTTCTCGATGCCCAATGTCTTCGGACTCAATCCCGGCGACACGATGTTCACCGCATCCGACGTCGGCTGGGTCGTCGGCCACACCTACATCGTCTACGCGCCGCTGCTGGCCGGAGTCACTTCGGTCCTGTTCGAGGGCAAACCGATCGGCACACCCGATGCGGGCACCTTCTTCCGCATCATCGAAGACCACGGGGTCAACGTTCACTTCACGGCGCCGACGGCCATGCGCGTCGTACGCAAGGAAGATCCGAACGGCGAGCTCATCAAGAAGTACGACCTCTCCAGCCTGCGGGCCTCATTCCTCGCCGGTGAACGCCTCGACCCGGACACCTATGAGTGGACGACGAAGATCCTCGCCGAGGCGACCGGTCGGGACATTCCCGTCGTCGACAATTGGTGGCAGACGGAGACCGGCTGGCCGATCGCGGCCAATCCGCTCGGACTCACTCAGTTCCCCCTCAAAGCCGGGTCCCCGACGAAGCCGGTGCCGGGCTTCCAGGTCGAAGTCCTCGATCCAACCGGCCAGCCGAAGCCGGCCGGCGAGGAGGGCCTCATCGTTATGAAGCTGCCCCTGCCGCCGGGGACGATGGCCACCGTCTGGGGCGATGACTCCAGATTCGTGTCCTCGTATCTGTCCGCGTTCGACGGCTACTACCTCACCGGCGACTCGGGCTACCTCGACGAAGACGGATACGTCTTCGTCATGGGCCGCACCGACGATGTCATCAACGTCGCCGGCCACCGCCTGTCCACGGGCATGATCGAGGCCGTCATCGCCTCCCATCCTGCGGTCACGGAGACCGCCGTGATCGGCGTTCACGATGATACGAAGGGACAGAACCCGCGCGCACTGGTCGTTCTCGGTGATTCCGCCGAGGCGACCGATCCTGATGCGGTCATCGCCGAACTCGTGGCGCTGGTGCGCAAGGAGATCGGCCCCGTCGCCGCCTTCAAACAGGTCGATATCGTCTCTGCTCTGCCGAAGACTCGGTCGGGGAAGATCCTGCGCAAGACGATGCGTGAGATCGCCGACGGCGTTGACTCCCCGGCCGTGCCCTCGACGATTGAGGACCCTGCAGTGCTCGAGGCATTGGAGTCGGTGCTCCAGCGCGGCTGAGCACTGACTCCCCTGAGCCCTTGAACGTTCAGAACCGGACACCGCGCTTGTAACCTGCTGCGAATCCGTGGTCGAAGGCAGCCCCGACCATCCTGCCCAGACCTCGGCGTCGGCTGCCAGCGCGGTGGTCATGTCCGCGGTGGCCGTGTCCACAGTGGTCACGGGTTTGATAGTCACGAACATCGTGGTCACGACCTCGGTGATCACGACCTCGGTGGTCGGCGCCGCGAGTGCCTGGTCCACACTCTTCATGACCGCGGTGGTGGACGAAACGGCCTTCGTCTGTGATGCCTTCACCCCATTCCTCGGGTGAGTCCCAGCCACCACGCGAGGCCCACTCATGACGCTGGCCCCGGTCGCGGCGAGGACCGAATCCATGTCCGCGCCCGGGTCCGAACTTGGGCCCGAACTCGGGTCCGAATTTTGGCCCGAAGCCGCGCCGACCGGCGAATTCTCGGCGATCATTCCATTCATAGCCTGCGTCCCCTGCATCCCCGCCGAGCGCGTCAACGATTTTGCCCAGATTCTCTGTCAGAGATTCGAGCTCCTCATCCGACAGCGCCTCGTCGATCACCGCATCGACCTGTTCGCGGATCGCCTGGCCGCGGCTTCCCAACTCCCCCGCAGCAGCCGCAGCAAGGACCTTTCGGCGCAGCAGGCGGCTCGCCTGCTTGAGAAGGTCCGACAACTCCGGGGTCTCGGCACGCATGTCGGAATCGCCACTCTCGGCAGGGCCGGCCTCGTCGAATTCGTGTCCATCATTCATATTCATGCTCTCCTGACTGGGAATATCACTTCGATCACCTGCACGGTCCTCGCGACCTCCTGGGCCGCTGCCGGTGTTGGTGTTGTTGTCGTTCTGTTCGCTGTTGTTGTGCGAGTTCATGTCGTCTCCTTTGTTTGTCATCTGACATGTACATGTAGCATGACATGCATTTAGAGTGCATGTCAATCAACATGTAAAATCGGAGTATGAGCAATCAGGGAGACAGCGATCAGGGCACGGACAATGCCAGTCAGAGGATCGCCGAGGCGCTGACACGCCTGCAGTGGAGGCGCGGCCCCGGCGGTGGCCCGCGCGGATTCGGACCGCCAGGCGGTGCGGCTGGTTTCGGTGGCCATCCCGGGTTCGGCGGTCCAGGACGGGGCGACTTCCCGTTCGGTCGCGGCCGCCATCCCCACAGCAGCGGGGATGAGCGTCCCCCACAGAGCCAGCACGATCGACACGAAGAGGACGCACGCGAGGATGCCGGTGATCGCGGTCGGCATGAGGACGAACACGACTGGAAGGGGAGATTCGGCGCCCGCTTCGGCGGGCGAGCGCAGCTGCGACTGCTCATCGCCCTTGCTCAGGCCGACCGATCGCTTGGCGTCAGTGCGATCGGCGAGTCCATCGGCGTCGACCAGCCTCGCGCCTCCCGCCTCGTGTCACAGGGCGTCGAACTGGGGCTGCTCCAACGTGAAGTCGATCCCGATGATGCCCGTCGCACTCTCATCGCGCTGACGGAGAAGGGTCGCGCGATCTCGAACAGGTTCCGGGGAGCCCAACGTGAGAGTGTCGATCTGGCCCTTGACGGGTTCACCGATGAGGAGCGTGCACTCCTGGCTCAGCTGCTCTCACGCTTGGCAGATGCGTGGCCTCGGTGAGGAGCTTCTCGCTTCAGCTTTCGGCGAGTGTCTTGAGCCTCTCAAGCGACGCCAGGAGATTCTCGGACGTCGTCGACTGCGCGCGTGGCAGTCGCAGGGGGTCTCTCAATTCGGTCCAGTCATAGGTTTGGCGAACCAGGCTTGAGCGTTCTCCTGTTGCTTCGATCTCCCATGTCCACTTCTGGCCGAACGGTTCGCCACCGACTTCGGAGGGCTTCCAGGCGATGAGCCTGCCCTCCTCGAAGGCCACGATATGGTTCTCTCGATCCACACCTTTGGTCAAAGTAGTGATGAAGGATCCGCTGGCGCTGGTCGGTCGCTGACCTTGGGCGGCTGTGCCCAGATTGTCGTTGCCGTCCCATTCGGGCTGGCGGACAGGGTCCGCGATGAGGTCGAAGACCTCCGAGGCGGGTGCTGCGATCTCGATTTCCGCACTGACTACCTTGAGCGCCGGGTCAATCGTGTCGAAGATCTTGGCGTCGGGGGCAGCATTCCCCTCAGTGGGAGCAGGTGAGTTGGATGTCGGTTCGGTCATGGGGTTCCGCCTCTTCGCTGGTGTCCGGTTCCGACGGCAGCTTCGCCCCGCCGTCATGCAGTCGCCGTCAGGATACACAGCTTTCTGCTCGGTCCAGGTATTTCTGTGCCGGCGAATCCGGAACTGGCGCTCAGTCCTCGAGTGCCTGCTCCTGACGTTCGGCTCGCAGCTCCGCGGTGCTGAAACGAGTGAAGAGCCGCGAGGAATCGCTGGACAGCGACAGCAGCACGGCGACTTGCATGGCGATCGTCGTCAGAGCGTACATGTTGGTCGCGAGGTCGCGGTCTCCCGTGAAGTAGTTCGTCATCGACACGATCACGGACACCGTGGAAAGAGTCAGGATCCACAGTCGCGCCCGATTGCTGCCGCGGAAAACGGAGATGCTCGCGATCACCTGCAGGCATCCGATGAGGAGGCTGAGTCCGATGAGAACTCCTGCCACGATCCGTGTTGCCGTTTCATCGGCGAGGGTTTCGATGTCTTCGCTGTAGTCAACGACCTCGGTGCGCAGTCCATCCCAGTCGAGCACTGTGCCCAGCACATCCCACGCCTGAAAGATGAGCAGGACCAGGACGAGGGCGGCACCGACGACCGTCTGCAGCGGCCGCTTGTGCCACAGGGTCTTCGTCACTTCTCGGACCGACCGTGCGTCGGAATAGATCTGAGTCGCATCGAGGGCGAGTTCGAGTCGGTCAGGAGTATCTGTTTCGTCGGCGGCCACCTCGGTGACTTCGATGATCGGCAGATCCCCGTCCGTGATGATCGCGTCCCCACCGCCGTTGCGTGAATGATAACCAGTCGAGAAGTCCTGAATGTGCTGGACGACGATCGCCTCGTCGGCCGAAGCCACCGTGTCGACGATGTAGTCACGTTCGACATCGGTGTTCTCTTCGATCTTGTGGGTGAACTGCAGTGTGAATAGTGAGATCCCGACGCTCTTGTCATAGGTGCCCGCCGCCAACCAGTCCGCCTGATGCCCACCGGGCAGCATCCAACCGGCGGGACACTTCCAGAACCGCACATGGTGACGCTGGCCGGGGTCGCCGTCGACCTCCTGCTGATAGGCGAAGTCCTGGCGCCTGCCGAACAGCAGCAGGGGCGAGACCGGCGCCTTGGGATAGCTTCGCCGCGTCAGAGTAGACCTGATGATCTCCCAGGTTGAGGCTGGTGTGATGCCATCGGCAAGAATCCAGCCCGCGGCCTTCATCGCGTGATGGATCTGCGTTTCATCACCGCGCCATGCGAGGTTGACCGGGTCACCGAGCAGTCCGTCCGAGGTCCGTGCCCGACCGATGAAATAGTTCGGGACGTAGATCTGAGAGAGGATGCGATGAAGCCGTGGAAGCGCCAGGTACGAGACCACTCCCCAGAACACGAGGAGGGTCAGCACCTGCCACCACCCGAGCGAGAACCCCTCGAGCAGGATCAGCATCGCCAACCACGTTGATGAAGCACCCCCGAAGAGGAAGAAGAGGTAATCGAGAACCCCGGTGACGGTGAAACGATGGCGCCGGAATGCGAACGGCTGCCTCTGCCGTCGCTTCAACGAGGCATCCGAGCGGTCGGGCCCAGATTCGGGCGTCGTTATTCCGGAGGTCATGGGACAAGTTTAATGATCGCGGCGGCGATTCAGGGTCGCAGTCGCCGTCGCCGCAACCTCAAGATTCTCGTCGGTGCTGAGTTCGGCAATGAAATCATCGACCTCGGCACCTGGAATCTCAATGAGGACCTGCAGCACTCGGAACCGCATAGTCGCCTCTGGCGACCGCGCATGCCGCCGCAGATCCGACATGATCCGCGCCGCGACCTCAGCACGCTCCCCTTGTTCCGGAGCATCGTTGACGAAGGCGGCGAGTGCCTCGGCGGCCTCGATGTCTTTGGGGCCCTCCATCGCGATTTCGAGCAGGTCCGCGACTGCAGCGAGATCCCCCATCTGCCCCAGAACAAGAGCGGCACCGCTGCGCACTTGAAAATCAGTGTCTCCGAGGCCGGAGTGCAGCGCCTCGGTGATGGCCGCCTCAGCGACGGGCCCGAGCTCGTCCTTCGCTGTATTGCGACGAATCTCGTCGAGCGCTAAAAGCGCGTTGCGACGAACGTCGACGGAGAGATCGTCCATTCCCTTCGCCAGATAGCGGACCGCTTCGGGCCCCGACTGGACCAGGGCCCAGCGCATGGCCCCGGCAGCGTTGAGCACAGGTTCGTTGAAAACGGCTGCCGACAGGGACTCCACGGGCACAGTTCCGTCGACACCGCTGCCCAGTGCCGCCTTATGCCGCTGGATGACGTCGCCGGATTCCAGCGAACGCAGGAGATCAATGGTCAGCAGCAGTGCCTCCCCATCGGCATGGTGGAGACGGTCGATGCGCTCAAGATGGGAGAGCAGCTCCTGTTCGGCTGCGATGCGTCGCCTCGACGTCTCGACCAGCTCGCGAATCAGTCGACGCGGATCGAACGCAGGATCATCGAGGAGGGTCCCGATCTCTGCCAGCGACATTCCGAGCTTGCGCAGCCCTTCGATGTGGAAGATGCGTCCGATATCGGCCGCGGAATACTCCCGGTACCCGCTCGAGGTGCGCCCACTGGGATCGATGAGCCCCAAGGATTCATAGTGCCGCAGCATGCGGGCGCTCACGCCTGACCGTCTGGCCACCTCGCCGATCAGCATCAGCACCCCTCTCCCTCTTCCACTATAGACAGCTCACGCTGTCGCGGCTGCGCCATCAGCGCATCCAGTTCATGAGAAAGGAGCCCGAGGTGTCACACGCAGCACTGCGCGAGCTTGCCCCGCCCGGCAGTGCCGCCTCGGTCGACCCTTCCCGAAATCGACCTATGCTGACGCCTCGGACCCCAGTGCGACCACGCGTTTGGCTTCACCCAAGGCGTGAGCGAAGCCGGCATCCGGGTCGGTGAACATGTCCCGAGTCGCCATGGCGTGTGCCCGCACTGTTTCTTCCTCTGCCTGCAGTCTTCCATCGAGCACTGACACGAGATCCTCACCCAGAGAGACGATGGCTCGGCTGAGGCTCTTCTGCGTCTCCATGTCACCCTTCCCAAGCTGTGTGACCAGGGACAACGCCAAGCGCTCTCGATCATCACCGGGGACAAGTGTCGCTGCAGCCCTCCACGCACTGCGGGCCACCTCGGTGTCGGCATGAGCGATCAGACTGTCTCCGATAGATCCCGGGTCCATGGCCTCCCAGCCGCGGGGATCACCGATCTTCGACAATGTGTGCAGCGCCTGACTCTGGGCCTGCGGCACATCGGAGCTCAGCTCGACGATGAGCAGCGGCACAGTCGCCTCGGCGGGCATCCGAGTGATCGCCCAGGTGAGCATGTCACGAACGAAGAAGTCCGGTTCGACTCTGCACCGCTGGACGAGAACGCCGAGGTGCCGGTCCTCGGCAGTGGTCCCGACGGACAGCGCCGCCTGCAGTCGCTGCTGCGGGTTCGACGACGATAAGGCCGCGATGACGGGCTCACGTTCCGCCCGGGGCTGCGACTCAGACAGGATCGTCGAATCTGCTGTGTGTGGATTGGTCATTGTGTCCACCTCCTGGGAACCAGTGAAGTCCCTGACATAGTGTCAAGGTCAAGCCCCGGTCTACATCAGCCGCGCCTCGTAGAATCAGATCATCAGTGCCGCCGGATCGGAATGTGACATGGACAAGTTCGACGTCAAGAAGTCGATGCCCAGCTATCGTGCCAGACACGGCTCCTTCGAACTCGTGGAGGTGCCGCCGTTGCAGTACCTCATGCTCGACGGACATGGCGACCCGAACTCTTCGCCCGACTTCGCCTCGGCCGTCGCGACGCTCTATCCGCTGGCATATTCACTGAAGTTCTTCAGCAGGAACGAGCTGGGCCGCGACTACGTCATCCCACCGCTCGAGGGGCTGTGGTGGGCGGAGGACATGTCGACCTTCACATCTGCACGCGACAAAACCCAATGGGACTTCACGCTCATGCTCCTGGTGCCCGATTGGCTGAACCGGTCCCATCTCGACCACGCGATCGCTGTGGCGACAGGACGCAGGCCACTTCCTCGCCTCGACGACGTCCGCTTCGACATTCTTCGGGAGGGCACATGCATGCAGACCCTGCACATCGGACCCTTCGACGACGAGGCCGCTGTGCTCGACCACATGCATTCAGCTGCGATCCCGGCTGCAGGATTCGAGATGACGGGCAGACACCACGAGATCTACCTCAGCGATCTGCGCAGAAGCGCCCCGGAGAAGTTGCGCACGATTCTGCGTCAGCCAGTGCAGACCCCGCCTCTCGGCAACCATGCCGACGAGTGAACTTCCCCGACACCCTCACTCGCCGTTGGACCAATGCCCGCGGGAGGCCGGGGCACTGCTCGGTGCGCCGTCCCCGCCCGTGTCCGCGCCTGAATCCTCACCCGACCTGTCGGTGCCGGCGACTACCAGGACCACCGTGACGACTGCGACGGCAACGACCACCATGATGACTACCGCAATCACACCCACCAGGCACCCGAAGAGTCGAGATCTCGGGTTGCGTCGTCTCACGAAGATCATGGTCCGATCTTAGACTGCACACTGGTCGGTTCGCCCTGAGGAAATGACGCAGAGTTGGAACATGAGGCATCGTCGCCGACACACACCAAAAAATTCACTTCCGTGACCTTCTTGTGACAAAAGGTACGGCGTGGACACATGCATCCCTCAGTTTGTTGCATTATCGTTATATTCATGGCTGGAACGACTCGACACCGCAAGGGCTCTCGGTCCGTGCTTCGTGGTGCCCTGATCGGTTTCGGGGCAGCGGTGGCAGCATTGGTCCTTGCCGCCGTCGTGATCATCAACTCACCTGTCTCGTTCGGCTCGACTACGATCAGGCAGGTGCAGATGGCTTCAGTGAATCAACTGACCGAACAGCAGATCGACAATGCCCGACTGATCATCGGCATCGGTCGCGGCGGCGACTTCGATGACCGTGCAATCAGAATCGCTCTCATGACCGCACTCCAGGAATCCTCGCTGCGGAACCTCGAATCTGGTGACCGCGATTCGATCGGTCTGTTCCAGCAGCGCCCTTCGCAGGGTTGGGGTGAACCAGAGCGCCTCAACGACCCCATCTTCGCCACGAAGTCCTTCTACGGAATCAACCCGGACATCGAGAACCCGGGACTCGTGCAGATCGAAGATTGGCATACGATGGCCCCCACCGAGGCGGCACAGGCCGTCCAACGGTCCGCCTTACCTGACGCCTATGAGCAGTGGGAGTCTCTGGCCGACGATCTCATCGGCAGTCAGGACGACGTCGAAGCCCTGAGCTGAACGGTGAGTTCGCCGCAGAATTTCCGGTAATCTCTATCCATGGCCTCCACTTCAGATTCCACCCCGGTCAATGCCGCAGTCAAGCAGCTCCTGCGCAATCCCGAGGGCAATCTCGAAGCCATCTCAGAGACCGCCGACCTATTCAAGGCGCTGGCCACACCGTCGAGGCTGAAGATGCTGTTGGTCCTCGCCCACGGTGAGGCGACAGTCACGCACATCGTTGAGTCCACCGAGCTTTCACAGCCCCTGGTCTCCCAACACTTGAAGTTCCTGCGCGGCCTCCACCTCGTCGGGGTCAACCGAATCGGCCGCGAAGCCTACTACTCACTCAAGGATGACCACGTCGCTCACATCATCCTCGACGCCCTGGCCCACACCGTCGAAGGTCACGAGCACTGAACCCATCGATCGTCGGGCCTCGCTCCGGCGTCAGCGTCGTCTGCGCAGCGCCTCCGGGCCACCACCGACGACCCAGACGATCACAACGACCAGCACCGCACCGATCCACTGTGCCGACTGCAGCCGCTCTCCGGCGATGACCGAGCCCAGGACCACGGCCGACAGCGGTTGGAGCAACATGAGAGCGGCGGTCCGCGACACCGACACCAGCGGGCTCGAGATGCTCAGCAGCACCCATGACAGAGCCTGGCCGAAGACGGCCAGCGCCACCATCCACGCCCACCCGTCCCAGCCCAGGGCGAAGTCGAGCCCGCCGAGCGCGGCACCGGCGATCGCCGTCATCACTCCCGCAGCAATGGTGCCCACCGCCACGGGTGCGACCACGAAGTTCGGTGCCGCGTTCCGACAGTGGTGGATGCCGAAGATGTAGACGCCGTAGAGAATTCCGGAGAGCACTCCGAAGATCGCGCCGCGCACCGGGTTCGCCGCTCCCTCGTCGGCGCCGAAGATGCCTCCGGTCAGCAGCATGCCGATGATCATGATGGGAATGCACGTGATGAAGAGCCACCCGGGCCGCGTTCCTCCGAAGACCCATACCAGTGCCGGGAACACGATGACCTGAACGCTGATGAGGACAGTGGAGACGCCGACTCCAGCATCGAGGACGCTCTGGGCCCACAGCACGTAGTCGATGCCCAGTGCCGCACCCGAGGCAGCTGCGACGATGAGTGCCCTGGACGGCAAGAGCCCATAGCGTCGGAGCTCGATGATCGCCAATGGCGCCAGGACGATGACAGCGATCCAGCAGCGCAGAAATGCCGCGGTCGGGGCACTCGCCTCGGCAAGGATGACGAACAGACCGGCCGAGCCCAGGAGCAGTGCAGACACGATGACGCCCAGTGTCGGCAGCCCCGAGGGCGACGGCTCTGAGGCGGCTGGTGAGCCCGAGGACGCAGGCGGCTGCCCGGGCGGTTCCGCGCCATGGGCCGCGGCCGAGTTCGGAGTCATCGCATGAAGTCGAGGATCCGGTCGAGCGCCTCGGCGGTCTTGTCCGCACCGACAGCCAGCGACAGCCGCACCGAGCGCGACCCGTTGAGGGAGTCGAAGTCATCACCCGGAGCCAAGGCGACTCCGGTGGTCTCGAGGAGCGCCTGGCACCAATCGGTCGCGGTGACGATGGCGGCGTTCGACCGCTGCAGGATCTCGTCGATGCGGGCATACATGTAGAACGCCCCATCGGGCGGGGCCATATCGGAGAACCCGAGGTCAGCAGTGGCGTCGAGAACGTGCTTGCGGGCACGGGCGAAGGATTCGACCGCCGCCTCGCATTCGGCATAGGACTCCTCCGTGAAGGCCGCCACGGCCGCATATTGGGCGGGAACCGGGGCACACAGCGACAGATTCCCTGTCACGTTCTGCGCAGCGTGAGTGAGCTCTTCGGGCAGGATCGCCCAGCCGAGTCGCCACCCGGTCATCGCCCAGTACTTCGAGAACGAAGAGATGACGATGGCACTGTCATCATGGGCCAACGCGGTCTCACCACGCGTACCGATGTAGCTGATGCCGTGATAGATCTCGTCGGAGATCACCTGCACACCGTGTTCGGCGCACCAGGAGATGAGTTCGCCGAGGTGCTCGCCCGAGATCATCGTCCCCGTCGGATTCGCCGGCGAGGCGAGCATGAGTCCCTTGAGCGGGGCCTTCGCATGTGCCTGCTCGAGGAGTTCCACGGTCGGTTGGAAGCCATGGTCTCCACCGCAGTCGAGTTCGACGATCTCGCAGTTCAATGCGGCGAGGATGTTCTTATATGCGCCGTATCCCGGGCGGGCGAGTGCGACTCTGTCACCTGCGTCGAAGCAGGTCAGGAAGGCCGTTTGGAAAGCACCGGAGGAACCCGTGGTGATGGCGATGCGTTCTGTGGGCACCTCGACGCCGTACCAGTCACGGTAGTGCCCGGCGATGGCTGTGCGCAGTTCGGGGATGCCGAAGATCGGTGAGTAGCCGAGGTTCGTACCGTCGGTGACCACCTCGGCGGCTCTCCTGCGCACCGGCCCCGGTGCACCTTGGGTCGGTTCGCCCAGGCACATGGCGATGGTGTCCTGGCCTTGGCGCGACATCTCCTGGACCTTGGCCACGATATTCATGGCGGCGAAGGGCTGGACGAGTCCGGCCCGGTCAGAGACGCGGGATGCGTTCGTGTGAGTGCTCATTGTCATTCGTCACTTCCTCTCACGCGGGACGCGTCCCATGAGGTAGAACTCGGGGTTGGGCATCATTCCGCCCACGTGTGCCATGCGGTTGGACAGGCCGAAGAATCCGGTGATGGCACCGATGTCCCAGGCATCCTCGTCGTCGAATCCGTGTTCGGCCAGGGCTGCGAAGTCAGTGTCGCCGAGTGCCCAGGGCTGTGTGCAGACCGTCATTGCGAAGTCGAGCATCGCCATCTGACGGTCGGTGATGTCGGCCTGCCGGTAGTTGACGGCCACTTGGTCTGCGACCAGGGGCTTCTTCTCCATGATGCGCAGCACGGCTCCGTGGGCGACGACGCAGTAGAGGCAGTTGTTGACCGCCGAGGTGGCCGTGACGATCATCTCCCTGTCTCCTTTGGTCAGGTTCCCGGTCTCCTTCTCCATGAGAGCGTCGTAGTAGGCGAAGAATGCACGGAACTCGGCCGGCCGCCGGGCCAGGGAGAGGAAGACATTGGGCACGAAGCCCGATTTCTCTGACACGGCCAGGATGGTTTCGCGGATATCGTCTTCGACATCGTCGATGTCGGCGTAGGGGTATCGCATACAGCTCATGCTAACCGCCAGGTCGGTTCCTGCGTGCCCCGGGTCACGTGCAGGGCTGGGTTGCTGTTGTGCTGAAGGCTAGGGTGAGGAGCAGACCATCAGCGACGACCAGAAGGAGTGTCAATCATGAGCGATGAGAATACCGGTTCGACAGGTGAGATCCAGCTCGACAACGGAGTCTTCCGCGTGACCAGGTGGACGATCCAGCCTGATGGGGTCATCCCGATGCACAAACATGAGTATGAGTACGTCGTCATTCCGATGGTCACCGATGCGATGCACGTGCGGAACTCGGATGGCACGTCGATCGTCGCTGACCTCGAAGCAGGAGTCAGCTACACACGCGCCGCAGGGTCCGAACATGAGGTCTCGAATCCCAACGGGACCGACGACATCGTCTTCGTCGAAGTCGAACGCCTCTGATGCAGCGAAGTCGAACGTCTCTGACTCAGACTGGCACGTCCCAGGTATGGACTGGGTCGCCGGAGGCCTGGTTCGCCACGTAGGCGTCCATCATCTGCTTGAGTCCTTCGCGGCGCTCCGGTGAGTCCGGCGCACTGTTCGGGGCCAAGCGGTCAAGCATCTTCAGCTGCCAGGTCGCACCGTTGGTCCGCTTCTCGGCCCGGCCTTCGATGATCGACATGTATTCTTCGATGACGTCCTTGTCGATGCCCAATCTGCTCAGTCCCCTGCGCGCCTGCGGAATGAGAACATCGAGGACGAGGTCCGCGACATCGATGTGGCCGATCTTCGGCCAGGTCACGCGCGCATGTATGCCGTCCTTGGCGCAGGCGAAGAAGTTCTCCTCCGCCTCGCTGAAGGACATCCGCGACCACACGGGGCGGTTCTCTCCGACGAGGAATTCGGCCAGACCGTAGTAGAAAGCGGCATCGGCGACCATGTCGACGGGCGTCGGTCCGGCTGGGAGCAGTCGGTTCTCCACACGGATGTGAGCTCCGGAGTCCGAGGAGTCGTAGATGGGTCGGTTCCAGCGCCACACGGTGCCGTTGTGCAGATTGAGTTCGTAGAGCTTCGGAGCATCGGCCGAACTGAACTCGACGAAGTCCTTGATCTCGGGCAGCAGCGGTGGGAAGTAGCGGACGTTCTCTTCGAAGAGGTCGAAGACGCTGGTGATCCAGCGCTCCCCGAACCAGACTCGGGGCCGAACTCCCTGATTGACGAGTTCCGGGGTGCGCGTATCGATGGACTGGGTGAACACCGGGATCCGGGATTCGTGCCAGAGCTTGCGACCGACGAACAGCGGGGAGTTCGCACTCATCGCGACCTGGGCTGCTGCGATCGCCTGGGAGGCGTTCCACGCCTCGGCGAACTTGTTGGGTGCGACCTGCAGGTGCAGCTGCATCGAGGTGCAGGATGCTTCCGGGGCGATATCGGAGAATTCGTGCTTGTACGTCTCCTCGCCGTCGAGTTCGATGCGGACGTACTCACCCCGAGCATCGACGATCGAGTTGCTCAGCGCCTCGTAGCGATTCTCTTCGGTGATCCATGTCTCTTCGGTGAGGAACTGGGTGCTCAGGGTCGGCAGAGTCCCAATCGATGCGACCTTCAGCCCTTCCGCCTCGGCGGCCTTCTGGGCTTTGCCCAGCCGGTGCGCCACGCCCGCTTCCAGAGTCTTCAGTCCACGACCGGCCACTTGCAGCACCGGGTGATTGAGCTCGAGGTTGAACCCGCCGATCTCCGACTGGTACTCATCGTCGAGGCGCTCGAGGACCTTCGTGTTGTTCAGGCTCGGCTGATTGTCCGAGTCAACGAGGTTGAGTTCGAGCTCCAGACCGATCGTGCCCGCGGACTTGAACTCCGCATGGCGCAGATACGTGTCGAAGAGCTCGAGGTTCTCCGCGAGCTTCTCCCGATACAGCGTGCGTTCTTCCGGCGTGTACCGCTTGGAATTGACTGCCTCACCCATGGGACAAGCAAACCACAGACTGACACGGTTTGCGCGTGTGCGAAGTCCGACTTTTCTCAGTTCGGATAAGGCTGAGTCACGTCGCATCATGCGGACGCCGCAACCGCCCTTGCAGGCCACATCGTAGAATCGGCGCATGACCACCTCACTGTCTTCAGATCTCCAGTCCGCTGACCTCGTATCGAAGGCCACCGACCGCCTCCCCCTCATCCTCGATGACATCCGACGCGTCATCACGAAGGAGACGCCTTCGCACGACAAGGAAGCCGTGGCCGCAGGGGCCCAAGACTTCGTCGAACTGCTGTGCGAACGACTCGGGGCCACCGCTGAGGTCATCACCGTCGATGACACCGCCCATGTGCGCCTGCGCTTCGGTTCGGGCCCGGCCCGCGTCGTCCTCCTCAACCATCAGGACACGGTGTGGCCGCACGGGACCTTGGCCCGCAAGCCCTTCTCCACCGATGAGGGGATTCTGCGCGGGCCGGGCAGCTTCGACATGCTCACCGGGGCGATCATGAGCATCCACGCGAGCGCGATTCTGCGCGAGCACCTCGGCGAGGGCGCCCTTGAGGGACTGTCGATTCTGGTCACCGGCGATGAGGAGATCGGGTCGATCTCCTCGTCCGAACTCATTCGCGCCGAGGCGGCCGAGGCGAAGGCTGTGTATGTGATGGAGGCGAGCGCCGGCGGTGCGCTCAAGCTCGAGCGCAAGGGCACGAGCAACTACACTCTCGTATTCACGGGCAAGGCCTCTCACGCCGGGCTCGAACCGGAGAAGGGGATCAACGCGGGCATGGCGCTGGCCCTGCACATGCCCCTTGTCGCAGATCTTGCCGATGCTTCGGCGGGCACCTCTGTGGTCCCGACCGTGATCAGTGCGGGCACCACCTCGAACACGGTTCCCGCCGAGGCGCGCGTTGATGTGGATGTACGTGCTCGCACGGCCGCCGAACTCGATCGAGTCGATGCAGCCATGCGTGAACTCGCCACCCGCCCGCAGCTGGAAGGCTCGTCGATCGAGGTCATCGGCGGAATCAACCGTCCGCCGTTCGAACGTGAGCAGTCGGCTGAACTCTTCGATCGTGCCACTGCCCTGGCCGCTGAACTCGGCCTGCCCACTCCGGAGGGCGTGTCCGTGGGCGGCGCTTCGGACGGCAACTTCACTGCCGGTGACGGCATTGCGACACTTGACGGCCTGGGCGCCGTGGGCGATGGCGCGCATGCGGAGCACGAGCACGCGGTCATCGCTGAGATCGCCCCGCGCACAGCTCTGCTCGCGGCCCTCATCGCCGATCAGCTCTGATACTGACTCCTCTGGTCAGCTCCAGGTCTGAAGCGAGCCGGAACACGCAGGGTTGAAGCGAGCCTCAGCGCGCTGCGCTGACTCGGTCAGTCACCTGACCGGATAGCCCGCGACCCGCATGTCCTCCGGGTTCTTCGTGCTGAAGAGCCAGTCGCGGAAATGCGGGTCGGGGACGATCTCGTCATAGGCGCTGAGGTGATCGTCGCCGACAAGGTAGTAGTGGTAGTCGAAGCGGTCGAGGATGCGCATCAGCTGCTCGGGCTGCGCTCGGTCGTCGAGAACCTCGCACAGGATGTCCGGCTGCAGTGTGCCCAACAGTTCCCGACCGTTGTCGAGGACGTCGTTCTCTGCACCTTCCACATCGATCTTCACGGTCACCTGCGGACGGCCGGGCGGCAGATCCGGGAGGAGCTCGTCGAGCGAGGTGAAGCGCACCTGCGCACCGGAGTCGAAGTCCATGCCAGTCCCATAGAACGACGGCAATGCCGATCCTCCGTCGCCGGTGGGCACCTGCATCGTGGTGCCGGGCTTGCCGACGCCCGTCGGATGAACAGTCACCCGTTCACCGAGGTGGTTGCGCGCGACGTTCTTCTCCAACCCGGTGACGACGGCGGGGATGATCTCGAACGAGTGGGCGACCGCAGTCTGATTCGCGGCCAGCACCGCCATCGTGAAGACCCCGGTGTAGGCACCGATGTCGAGGAACACGTCCGCGTCGCGGGACAGTTCGACCATGAGGTCGAGCGCGAAGGCGTCCTCTGCCTCCGTCCGGCGGCCCTTGCCCCAGTAGAACTCCTTGGCGATCTCGCAACGGAACGGATCGACGAGGTAGAAGCCTGCGCCTCCGGCACGCCCGCGGACCTCGGTGAGTCCGATCGGTGCGGGCAGCCTGCCGACCTTGATGCCGTTGATGTGGGGCGCCACCGTCCTCAGCATCGGGTGGAGATACGGCTGCGCAAGTGCAGCCTTGACTGGCAGTTTGAGTCCGAACCACTTCTGCTTCCGGCCCTTGAGCGACCGCAGGTAGTCGTTCACGTAGCTCTCCCTTGAGTTGAGCGGGATCTTTGACTCACAGTACCAATGTCGGACGCACGCGCTCCAGCGGCAGACCGGCGCGTGAGACGGATGGTGCGAGCACGCCGGTGACCACAAGGAATCCTGTCGGAGTATTCCGAAGGAGACTCATGTCAGTCTCGCCGCTGGAATCGACCATTCTGGTCCATCGAAATCGCCGCGGTCCGCGCTTCGCATGTCCACTTCTGTCCCATACTCCAATGCCCGCCGAGGCGGTCCTGCGAGTGGTTATAGGCTGGGTCATAGGATCATCAGCCCCGAACACAAAGAAGGTGCATGGCGCATGAAACTCAAGTCAATCACTCTCCACCAGGTGTCCATTCCCCTCGTCACCCCCTTCGAGACCTCATTCATGCGGGAGACGGAGAAGGACTGCTACCTCGTCGAGGCCACCTTCGACACCCCGAAGGGTGAGATCACGGGCTGGGGTGAGTCGGTGGCGATGATCTCCCCGCTCTACTCTTCTGAGTACGTGGCTTCGGGCATCGATGTGACGAAGCGATGGCTGGCTCCGATCCTCTTCGACGTCGACGATCTGACTGCGGAGACCGTGTCCTGGCACCTGCGTCACGTGATCGGTCACCCGATGGCGAAGTCGGCGCTGGAGATGGCGGTCATCGAGGCCCAGCTCAAACTCAATGACCAGTCCTTCAAGACCTACCTGGGCGGCGTCGTCGACTCCGTCCCCTCCGGAGTCTCCGTGGGCATCCAGGATTCTGTCGAAGAGACGGTCAGAGTCATCGGCGGGTATCTGGACGAGGGATACGCCCGCATCAAACTCAAGATCAAGCCGGGTAAGGATATTGCCCCGATCGCCGCGGTGCGCAAGGCCTTCGGCGACGACTTCGGCTTCCAGGTCGATGCCAACGCCGCCTACACCCTCGTCGATGCCTCCCACCTGCGCAGACTCGACGATTACGGCCTCCTCCTCATCGAACAGCCCTTGGGAGAAGCCGACATCCGCCAGCACGGCGAGCTCGCGAAGCTGATGGAGACTCCGATGTGTCTGGACGAATCGATCGATTCCGCTGAAGCCGCCGCCGATGCGATCTCCATGGGCGCGGCAGCCGTCATCAACATCAAGCCCGGACGCGTGGGCGGCTTCATCGAGGCGAAGAAGATCCATGATCTCTGCGCCGCACATGGTGTGGCAGTCTGGCACGGCGGAATGGTCGAGACCGGTTTGGGCCGTGCCGCCAATGCAGCATTGGCATCACTGCCCGGCTTCACCTTGCCCGGAGACATCTCCGGATCGAATCGCTTCTTCCACGAGGACATCACCGAAGAGATCGTCATGTATGACGGCAAGGTCGATGTGCCCACCGGTGTCGGCTTCGGCGTGTCGATCGACCCCTCGAGGCTCGAGAAGCTCCGCACCGATTCGCTGCAGATCCTGCCGCAGAGCTGAGCCGCTGGGTAGAGTCCAACGGTTGGTAACTTCTGATCGAAAGAATCGGGCGGATTCGACCAGAAGTTACCAACTGTTGTTCCTCGCGGCGGCCGATCACCGCAATGAGCGACAACGGCAGCTGGGGCCAGCGGATCCGGTGAGGAGGAGTGGCTCCGACACTCGGGCGTGCGACTGCTAACGTCAGGGTCTGCGTCTCCGGCGGGGGCCATCAGCCTCAGGTGTGGGTGTGCGTCTCCTGGGCCGCGTCCTTCGCCCTGTCGAACTGGAACGTCGAGTGTTCGATCGCGACCTTGAAGTGCTCAGCCAGGCACTCCTGGAGCGCGATGAGTATTCGCGGGGCATGACCGTCGTAGAAGCATTCGTCGGCGAGGACCACGTGGGCGGTGAGCACGGGGAGGTTCGAATCGATGCGCGTCACGTGAAGGTCGTGGACCTCTTGGACGTGCTCGACTCCTTCAATGTGCATCTTGACCCTGTCGAGGTCGAGTTCCCTGGGGGCGACTTCAAGCAGGATCGATCCGGTCTCCTTCAGGATGGAGAAGGCTCGTGGGACGATCAGCGCGGCGATGAACAGGGCTGCCACGGCATCGGCGCGGGTCCAGTCGAAGAGCCAGATGGAGACGGCGGCGAGGATGACGGCGACGGATCCCAACGCATCGGCGATGACCTCGAGGAACGCGGCCTTGAGGTTGAGCGACTGCTCTTTGGAGGAACTGAGGATGATGATCGACACGATGTTGCCGAGAAGTCCGACGACGCCGAAGAACATCAGTTCCGGGCCCGGCACCTCCGGAGGGACGAAGAAGCGACGGATGCCCTCGATGAGACTGTAGACGCCGAGCCCCAGCAGCAGAGTCGCCTGCGCTCCGGCGGCAAGCACCTCGGCTCGGCGAAACCCCCAGGTCTTCTGACCCTTCGGCGGCTTGCGGACCAGGGTGGCGGCGAAGAGTGCGATCCCGATGCCGATGAGGTCGACGGAATTATGTCCGGTGTCGATGAGCAGCGCCAGACTGCCCGTCATGATCGAGCCGATCACCTGGAAGACGAAGATCAACAGGACGATGCCGAAGACGATCGCCAAGCGTCGACGCGATCCTGAGCTGTGCGAGTGATCATGAGCCATGGAAACCTCCTTCATGGTCACATTAACATATGCGCATGTCTTTATGAATGAGTGCGTCATCCCTCGAACTCAGCGCGTACCGGTGCCCGCTGCCCGTCCCGCTCCAACTTCAAACTGCCGCCGAGGCGGGCCCGCGCAGCAGACCCGGACGCAGAAAGCGTACATGCCCGGCATCTGCTGCCAAGCACGTACGCATCAGTTCCGCACACTGCCCGAGGGTCACCGCCGGGCAGTGTGAATGCCGATCACGGCACAGACTATTTCCTGTCGGGACCGCCCGTCCCGTCCGAATCGCCGTCACGACCGTCGCGTCGGCGCAGCGCCTCGGCGATGTAGGACTGCACGTCGATTCCAGTGGCCTTCTTCACGTCATCGCCGATGTGCGTGAGGTCGAGCTCACCGTTCTCGTCGAGGTAGTCCTTCGGGTCGAAATTCCCACTCGACCATGCACTGGGATCTCCCAAACCAGTGGGCTTCGGCCCCCCGCGACCCGAGCGATCTCCGCGACCTGAGCGATCCCCGCGACCCGGCTGGCCGCCGTGGCCCTCGGAGATCTCGCCTTCGACGACCTGATCGTTGTCGTCGGCTCCACCGCCTGCAGAACCCGAACCGGCGAAATCACCCGCATCGTCGAATCCGGTCGAGTCATCCCTGCCCCAGCCGGTCGCGGACTTCGATCCGCCCTGGTTCTGGGCCTTGCTGACCAGATCGCTGAGGTCGATGCCGGTGGTGCCGCGCACGACCTCGAGCACCTGAGCGAGGTTGTTCGATACCGAGTTCGCGAGCTTGGACTCACCATCGGTGGACACGATCGAGAGGTCCTTGATGTTCGCGTAGGGCGCGACGAGCTCGCCGGCGATGGTCGGCAGAACTTCGAGGACCTTCGACAGCACGGCGGCATCGTTGAACTTCTTGTAGGCCTCAGCCTGAGCCTGGAGGGCTCCAGCTTCTGCCTCACCGCGCGCCCTGATCGCATCGGCCTGAGCCTCGCCCTCGAGGCGAATGGCCTCAGCGTCCTTCGAACGACGATGCAGCTCGGCGGCTGCCTCGGCTCGGCCCTGGGCTTCGACATCGTAGGCTCGCGCGTCAGCTTCTGCCTGCTGGCGGTACCGCTCCGCATCGGCAGGACGCCTGACCTCGGCATCGAGCTGTTCGGCACGCAACTCTGCGGCTTCCTTCGCGACGATTCGGTCGCGTTCGAGCAGCTTCTGCTTCTCCGCCGCGTTCGCCAGCGGACCGGCGTTATCGGCACCCGCCTGACGCTGATCGGCTTCTTCTTTCAGCGCCGCACGCCGCAGCGCGAGCTGCTGCTGCTGTTCGGCGATTGCCTGATCTGTCAGAGCCTGCTGCTTCTGGGTTGACTCGTTCTGCAGCGCCTGCTCGACGGCCGAGGCGCGACTGGCGTTCGCCTCGGCGATGGCGGCATTCTTCGCGACCTCCGCCGCCTGCGGGCGACCCCAGTCCTTCAGGTAGCTGCCCTCGTCCTCGACCGCAGAGATCTGGAATGTGTCGATGACCAGACCCTGGTTGTTCATCGAGTGCGCTGATTCCTCCTGCACCTGCGAGGCGAAGGAAGCGCGATCCTGGATGATCTGCTCAACGGTCAGCGTACCGACGACGGCACGCAGCGTACCGGAGAGGATCTCTGTGCTGTAGGGCTCGATCTGATCCTGCTGATCGAGGAAGCGCTGTGCTGCCTTGCGCACGTCTTCCTCGGTGCCACCCACCTTGACCTGCGCAACTCCGTGCAGGCGCAATGCGATGCCGTTCATCGAGATGCCGTCGATCGCGACGGCGATCTGACGTGAGGACAGCGACAGGATGAATGCCTTCTGCACGATCGGATAGACCACTGAGCGCCCACCGATGATGATGCGACCGGTACCGCCCGAACTGCTGGCATTGCGGCCGGTGATGATGAGGGCCTCAGACGGGGAGGCGATCTTGATCGAGCGCATGATCACGAAGAACGCGATCAGGGCGATGATGACTATGACACCGATGACTACGGCGCCCAGGATGAAATCCACTTGAGCCTTTCCGAGATTCTGGATTGGAAGGGGCCAGGCACAGTGGGACCACAGCGCCCGTTGTGTTCATCCTATGCGAGTCTGCATGTCCTGGACAGGCCCGCCGAGGCTACGCGTCGTTCACTTGCCCCATTCGCCGGGAGGACCGAGGAACAGCAGTCCGCTGAAGATGATGATGACGAAGATGATTCCCACACCGATGGCCAGGAATGGTGAGCGGATCGCCCAGGAGGTGAGCTTCTCGAACCAGTTCCGCGGGGTACGACCGTTCGCGCCCAGCCCCCAGCCCCCCTCCAGCGCTCCTGTCCTTTCCACGGATCGTTCGAAGGGAATCGTGGCGTAGGGAATGATGGCCGAGGCCAGGCCCGTGGCGATGCGCTTCTTGCTCCACATCTGCGAGGTGCCGACGCCGAGCACGGCGATGACGAAGCAGATGAAGACGAACCCATGGATGCCGCCGCCGATGCGCACCCCGATCTCGGTGATATGGGTGTATTTGAGGATCATGCCGATGATGAGCAGTGTCCAGGTGATGGTCTCTGCAATGGCGAAGGTCTTGAAGAAGAGTTTGGGAGTCACGAACCAATTCTGCCTGACCAAGATGAGCGGGTGCTGAAGACTGTGAATGGGCACGCGGGCCGGTGAACTTTTGCAGTCACCGGCCCGCGTGGCATTCGGGGGATGCTCAGGCCTTGCGGCGGCGAGCTCCCATTGTCATGATCACGCCGAGCGCCATAAGTGCGCCCGCCGAGATCACCAGGGGCAGGGCCTCATTGCCTGTGCGCGGCAGGTCTCCGCCGCCGTCACCGGCACCCGGGCCGTCGCCGTCCTCGGCGAGGACCTCGAAGGAACCGGACAGCGGGTCACCGCCGTCGCAGTCGACCGTGACGTCGTACTGTCCGACGTAGGTTGCGGCCTTGGACTCGTCGAGACCACGTACGCCGAACTTGGCCACGGAATCGGCATCTGCCGTCGCAGCCTGCTCGAATTTCTCGATCTCGCCGTTCTGCGGCTCCACGGTCATCGTGGCAGTGGTGTCCGGGGTGCAGCCGGCGGCTGTCACCTGGACTCCCTTCTCACCGACGAAGTCAGCCTGGTCGATCGTTGTCGGATTGATGCTCAGACTCCGCTCGCCCGGGGTCTGCGTCGGATCATCCGTCGGCGTCTTGGTAGGAGTCTCCGTCGGTGGAGTGGTCGGCGGATCGGTCGGGTCCGGCGCATCACTGAGATCGTAGGCGAGCGTGTGCACCGAATAGCCGATGGCCGGCGCGAAGATATCGAGAGACTCTTGGTTCACGTTCTCGATCGTGTCCGTGGGCTGATGGTAGTTGGTGTCGTGCTTGTCACCAACGGTTCCGCCGAACCATTCAGCTTCCTGCTCAGTCTTCGTTCCATCCGCACCGGAGAACAGGCCGCTGGCTGGGATGCCGTTGTCGATGAAAGCCTGGTAGTCCGAACGGCCCGAGAAGTCGGTTCCGACGTTGGGCTGATCATTATCGGCGAAGTAGTCGGTGAAGATCTTCTCGAGTTCCGCCGATCCTTCGGGCACATTGACGCCGTCCGGGATCGGCACATCGGAGCCGTCCGAATCCAAGGTGCCGACGATGTAGTTGTCGGAGCCGATCATGTCGAAGTTCATGTACGACTTGACCTTCGAGAGCTCGGCGTCTCCGAGGCTTTCGACGTAGTGGGTCGAACCGACGAGTCCGACCTCTTCCGCGGCCCACCAGCCGAAGCGGATGGCGTTGTCGGCTTCGGTCGGCTGCTTGGCCAGAGCCTCGGCGCTGGCCAGAAGTGCAGCTGAGCCGGACCCGTTGTCATTGACTCCCGGACCCTCGCGGACACCGTCGAGGTGGGCGCCGAACATCTGGACGTTGTCGTGGTCGCCGGCCTTGGTTTCGGCGACGACGTTCCAGGTCGTCGAGGTGGTGTATTCGGTTTCGAGGGTGAAGTCCGCCAGCAGCGGCTCATCCTCGGAGGCGCCGTCGATCTTGGTCAGCAGATCGTTGCCGACGTTGTAGCTGACGCCGACTGTGGGCGCTCCATTCTCGACACGTTCGCCGAGGGTTGCGTTGAGTGCCTCATCGGGGGCAGAGGTGTCGTTGTTGTAGAGGATGACCGCTGCGGCTCCGGCATCCGTGGCCGCCTGGGTCTTCTCTCCGAAGGAACAGGTGCCGCGGGCGACGAGCACGAGTGCGCCCTCGGCGCTGTCATCGAAGTCGCTGGCCTCGCAGCCAAGCTGACCGCCGGCCAGGTCGCTGTAGTCATCGTCGACCGGCAGCGCCACCGACAGATCGGTCAGCGGTTCTTCGGTGCCCTCGGTGTAGCTGGCCGGGGTGACCTCGACCTCCTCGCCGTCAACACTGACGGCGACCTCGCCGAACGTCTGATCGTCGACTTCGAAGGCCTGTCGTTCGACGTCAAAGGCACCTGTTGCCTCAAGCGTCTGTTCGACGTATTCAACCGACTCCTCATAGCCGGGAGTGCCCAAGGCGCGGAACCCCTCATCGGCGTGGGAAGTCGAGATATCGGAGATCTTCTGCAGATGATCCATCACGGCGTCGCCGGTGACGCCCATATCGGTGTGCTCGGTCGGCCCCGCGTTCCCCGCCGCCAGTGCCGGACTGAATCCGCCGAGAGCCAGACCGGTGGCGGCGGTGACCGCCAACCATGTTTTGGTACGCAACTTCATAGAGTTCCTTTCGCTCCTCAGGTGCCAGACGAACCATGATTGCTTTTCGCACACGTTCGCGAGCGGGCATCTCTGACCGCGTCCGGTCATCGACCGAACGTCACCCATGGGGTAATCGCAGCACACGAATAGCTGAACACGAACCTGATGCACCGCTGCTGGCAGAAGTTCGCAACAGCAGCGGTGGCAACCGGTCGAGCTCAAGGGGAAGCTTGATTCTCACGTTTCGCAATGTCTTCGCCATTGGTAACGAAATACATACATCTATAACGAAACGGTGACACAACTCACATTGAGCTTTAATCTAGTCCATCCCCTGGACCTTTGAGGTAACGAATCGATAACAACCAATACTTCATCAATTGCGCAAGTATTGAATTCAAATGCCTACTCAAAGTAGAATCAGACCAGTGATGAACAACGAATCGACAACCCCCGACGCTGCCTATAAGCCCGATCGCCGGACGATCAGACGCTGGCAGCGATATCTTGCGAACGAGCGGCTCGAGGAGCGCGTCTACCGCAACCTGGCCGAGCGTCGCACCGGCGAAGACCGGGAGATACTCCTCGCTCTGGCCACCGCCGAATCCCGGCATCAGGAACACTGGATCGACCTCCTCGGCGAGCATGCGCAGAAGAAGCGGGCCCCCGATCTGGTCACCCTGAGCCTTGCGTTCCTGGGTCGAATGTTCGGGTCGGTCTTCGTTCTCGCTCTGGCGCAGCAGTCGGAGACGAGTTCACCCTATGACGACGACGAGGCGGCATCGGCAGAGATGGCCGCCGACGAGCGGATCCACGCCGAGGTTGTGCGCGCTCTCGCCGCCCGCTCCCGGGCCCGGCTGTCGGGCAATTTCCGGGCCGCAGTCTTCGGCGCCAATGACGGGCTCGTGTCGAACCTCGCGCTCGTCCTCGGTGTCGGCGCTGCCGGGGTGGGCAACCACGTCATTCTGCTCACCGGCGTCTCCGGCCTGCTCGCAGGGGCTCTGTCCATGGCGGCCGGGGAGTACATCTCCGTGCGGTCCCAGCGCGAGCTGCTCGATGCATCGACACCTGATCCTGAATCCCGCCACGCACTGGCAGATCTCAACATCGATGCCAACGAGCTCGCTCTCGTCTTCCGCGCCAGGGGCATGGACTCCCCCGAAGCCGATGCTCGAGCACATCGGACGATCGCCGCAGCCAAGAACAAGAACGCGGCTCCTCAGCTGCCCAGCCTCGACTCCGGCGTCGACCGCAACGAGCTGGGCACCGGCTTGGGGGCATCGCTGTCGAGCTTCGCCTTCTTCTCCTCGGGCGCCCTCATCCCGATCCTGCCCTACATCTTCGGCATGTCCGGCCTGCCCGCCGTGTTCCTCTCCGCCGGCCTCGTCGGCATCGCACTCCTCTTCACCGGCGGCACAGTCGGCCTGCTCTCCGGAACCGCTCCGGGACCACGCGCCCTGAGACAGCTTGCGGTGGGATTCGGTGCAGCGGCCGTGACATACGCTCTCGGCCTCCTGTTCGGCGTCAGCGCAGGCTGACCACGGCTTCTGCTGCGCACAGGCTGAGCGCAGCAGCCTCTCGGCGCAGGTTTTCCGAGAACCTAGACTGTCTGTATGACCGATACCCTTGTCCTGATCGACCCTGCCGCGTCCACCGTCGAGGTAGCCGATCTCGGCGACCCGCAGCTCCCTGTCACGGACCTGTCGGCCCATCGTGGCGACGGCATCTTCGAGACCGTTCTCGTGCGCATCGACCGCGGCGTGACCGTGGTGTCTCGTGATCGCCATTTCGCACGATTCTGCGCGTCCGCCTCGGCGCTGGGTCTGCCCGATCCGGAACCGGAGCTATGGGACCGCAGTCTCGACACCGTGATCGCCGAGGTGCGTGCAGCTGCTCCGAGCCTCACCGAGTTCGGGGTCCGCTACGCGCTTTCACGCGGAACCCAGAATCCAGACGGAAGCCAGAGCCCACGAGGGTGGGCCTTCAACGTTCCCGTCGACGAGAAGATCACGCGAGCACGCGCACAGGGCATCTCCGCCGTCAGCCTCGATCGCGGCTACGACGCCTACTTGGGAAGCAAGGCACCTTGGTTGCTCATCGGCGCGAAGACCTTGTCCTATGCGGTCAACCAGGCCGCCGGAAGATACGCAGCGGAGCAGGGCGCAGACGAGGCCCTGTTCGTCTCCCACGATGGAGTCGTCCTCGAGGGACCGACGTCCAACCTCATCATTCGCCGAGGCGACCGCCTTCTCACACCGAATCCGGAGGCAGGTCTGCTCTCGGGGACGACGCAGCGCCTGATCTTCGACCATGCGGGAGAGCTCGGGCTCAGTGCCGAATATGCAGACTTCGGCCTGGGCGACGTCATCGAGGCAGATGGTGCCTGGTATGTGTCCTCGATGCGCACAGCCGTGTCACTCAATCAGCTGGACGGGAACCCGATCCCGCGAGACGAGGTACTGACAACGCAGCTTCAGAGACTGATCATGGCCGGCTGACGCCGTCGGCCGAATCCGCTGCCGACTGCCTCGGTGCGTGCCGGTTCACTGCGGAACGTCCTGCTTCAAGTCGGCTCGTGTCGGGACGGCCTGTCTCGGAACGATTCGATGCGGAACGAGGAGACGGCACGACCACCGTCAGGACCAGCGCGAGGATGCATGCCCCGCAGCCGGCGAACCACAGGATCCAGAAGATGTCGGCGAGCAGCGGGAAGAGCCCCAGAATGAAACTCAGCGCGCCGAAGGCGAACAGCCCGGTGATGACCGCGACTTTCCATCTGCTGAGCATTCCAGCTCCTCTCGTGCACTGAAGCTTCAATCTATCGCTCGCATGCGCGCGCCACATCCCTCGAAAGTATGAAGTTCTGCCTCATGCTTATGAATGGGTCTCCTGCGCTAGTGTGGTCACGTACGGATTCGCACCCCAGCGACATCTGCGCGGCGCATCATCGCCGCAGGCACAACGTCTAACGAAAGGACACGAGCATGGGAAAGCTCGCATGGCAGGTCATCGGCGTCGGAGCGCCCATCGTGGCAGCATTCGCGGCTCGAAAGGCGTTGACCTTCACTTGGGAGAAGGCGACCAAACGACCAGCACCGAACAACCCCGTCGATGACGAGATTTCGATGTCCGAGGCTCTGGCCTGGACCATCGTCTCCGGCGTCGGCGTCGCAGTGGCACAGCTCGTCGTGCAGCGCATCGCCGCCAGCACCGTGCGCAACAGCTTCGGCGACGAGGCTCTGCCCAAGAAGTTCCGCAAGCAGATCGAAGAAGGCGTCGACTGACCAGGCGGCTCCGTTGAATAATCAGCATCGCTGATCGTTCGACCGGCTGATGGGTCGGAGCCGCTGAGCGGTCAGCCGTAGAGTTCGGCGATCACCCTGGCCAGATCCGCAACGGCGATCTGGCCGGGTGCCGACGCCTCCCCCAGCTGCGCGAACGTTGCGCAGCTTCCGAAGTCCGCGCCCATGACCCGACTGGTTCTGCCCAGCTGACCCATCGAGATTCCGAGCACGGGAACCTCAAGGGTCTCCGCCGCTCGCGCGGTGGCCCCCAGCAGCTCTGCGACGTCCGCCCTGCTCGCCGGCATCATCGCTATCTTCGCCACATCTGCCCCGGCCGCACCCATCCTCGTGAATGTGTTTGCCAACGCCTCCGCCGAGTCCGTTCCGGCGAAGTTGTGGTGCGAGGCCACCACCGGGAGGTCCTCGCCATGCGCCATGTCGATGAGTTCCGCGGCACCACGGCGATCGATTTCGACATCGAGTGCCCACGTGACACCCGCACTCGGTTCCCTCGGTCCGGATCGTACGGATCGACCAGACGTTCCGGCAATCCCGGTGATGAGTGTCGTGAGGATCTCCGTATAGACCTCTTCGCTCACTTCAGCGTTCCCGCCTTCGAACCCTGTCCGCAGCGTGATGAGAACCGGAAGCCCCGCCGCAGTCACATGCGGCGCCAAGCCCAGGACCGCCTCGGCGAGTTTCTGGGGAGCAATCGGGACGGCCCCGTGGCTGCTCTCATCCGCGACACAGTCGATCACGGGATCGATGCGCCATTCGATGACGTCGACGACTCCCGTGTCGGCGATGGCCCTGCACTGTCCTAGGATCTCTTCGGGCACGGTTGCCTGGACGGGAACGATGATGGCCGGGCGCCGCGAGTCAGCAGCCGTGGACGAATCGACAGCAGCCCGGTGACCTGCGGCATCATTGAGGAACGGCAATTGCTTCATGGCCCAAGCCTAGGTGCTTGGGCCGGCGCACCAGCGAAGAGGAACACCACGTGGAGACCAGGGACCAGATGACCATCACCGCTCGAGACGGATTTCCGCTCGCGATCCAGGTCAGCGGCCCACCCGAGGCACCTGCCCTGCTCCTTCTCCAAGGGCAATCGAACTCTCACGCATGGTGGGACGAACTGCGTTCGGACTTCGAACCCCAGTTTCGCACCGTCACCTTCGACTACCGCGGCACCGGCGGCAGCCGCGGTGAACTGAGTGAACTCTCGACTGCAAGCTTCGCCGCCGACGCCGCCGAGGTTCTCGACCATGTGGGCGTCACTCGTGCTGCCGTCTACGGGACGTCGATGGGTGGGCGAGTCGCTCAGATGCTGGCTGTGGACTTCCCTGATCGCGTCGACGCTCTGGTTCTGGGGTGCACGACACCCGGAGGGCCCAATTCCGTCAGACGGCCCCGAGAAGTGGGCCAGAACCTGGCACGTCTGCGCGGTCGTGAACACACCCAGTACCTGTTCTCACTGTTCTACACCCCGAACTGGACAGCGGCCCCGAGGTACAGCAAACTCCTCGGCGATGACACGATGACCGCCCAGGAGTCCGCGGCACATCTGCGCATCAGTGCCCGTCACAATGCGTGGGAGCGCCTGCCGGAGATCGCTGCACCGACGCTCATCGTCCACGGCGACGAGGACCTCATGAACCCCGTGGCCAACGCCCACCTGCTGCATGAGCGCATACCGAACTCCCGTATCCGCATCACCCCTGGAGGTCGGCATGGCTTCTTCGAAGAGTTCGCCGAGGTGGTCACTGCGGAGATCATCGGGTTCCTGAGCGCTGGTTCTTGAACTCCTCTCTCTGAATAGTCGCTGACTCAAGGCCGTATCTCCTCCGAGAGCGGACAACCTCGTTCACCATCAAAAATCCGCATTGTGTAACAAATCGAATAAGGCTATACCTATATGCCTCAAGAGCGGTTTGTAACAATCAAGTAACGCATTGGTCTACATAACCCCAGGTCAGAGCGGCCGTCAAGTTCGCCGCTCCGTGTTCTATCGACAAAACTACTACCGAAAATCCTGAACAAAACTACAATAGGGAGTGAGATATCCGTGTGCGGTGAGGCGAGTGAGCGATCGACCCAGTTCGGATCGACCACCACCGCATCGCAAAACGGGGGTGAAGCCTCTCGTTCTTGCGGAAGTTCAAGAATGTAAGGAGGAATCACGTGAGCGTAGTCAAAGCGTCAAACGTGTACAAGGTCTTCGGCAAGCGTCAGAAGGAAGTCGTCAAGCGTCTTGAAGAAGGTGCAGATCGCGACGAACTCACAAAGCTCGGCACAGCGGCGGTCATCGATGCCAGCTTTGAGGTCGAAGCGGGTGAGATCTTCGTCGTCATGGGACTCTCCGGTTCCGGCAAGTCCACTCTTATCCGCACACTCAACGGGCTGTGGGCTCCGACCACGGGGTCAGTCGAAGTCCTGGGCACAGACATCGCCAAGATCGATGCGGCAGCTTTGCGCAAGGTACGCAGCGAACACATCTCAATGGTCTTCCAACACTTCGCGCTGCTCCCGCACCGGACGGTTCGCGACAACGCCTCCTATGCACTTGAGATCCGAGGGACGGAGAAGGCCAAGCGCGACGAAGTCGCGGACCGCTGGCTTAAAGCCGTCGGCCTCGAAGGCTGGGGAGACAAGTACCCCGAGCAGCTCTCCGGCGGCATGCAGCAGCGTGTGGGTCTGGCACGAGCACTCGCTGCCGAAACCGACATCCTGCTCATGGACGAGGCGTTTTCTGCACTGGATCCGCTCATCCGGCGCGAGATGCAGGAGCAGCTCGTGGAGCTGCAGGGCGAGCTCAAGAAGACCATCATCTTCATCACCCACGATCTCAACGAGGCAATGTTCCTCGGTGATCGGATCGCAGTCATGCGCAACGGGCGCATCGTCCAAGTCGGCACACCAGAAGAGATCCTCACCGATCCCGCCAATGACTACGTCGCACAGTTCGTCCACGACGTCGATCGTGCCCGTGTCCTGACAGCGAGCAACGTGATGGAAAAGGCACGACAGGTCGTGACCAACCAGAACGGACCTCGTGTTGCTCTGCGCAACATGCGTGAGAGCAATGCTTCGGCGATCTACGTCACCGACCGCCACCGCAAATTCCTCGGTGTCGTCAGCGATCGTGACTGCATCGACCATCTCCGCAATGGCGGGAACACCCTGGACGAGATCATCCAACCGATGACGACATCAGCATCACCCGAGGATCTGCTCATCGAGCTGTTCCTCCCGTCATCGGAGACCCCTCTTCCTGTACCAGTGACGAATGACGAAGGGCATCTCGTCGGGGTCGTCCCTCGAGCGACCCTGCTCGCCGCTCTGGGCAGCCAGAACGGGGACGGAGAGCAGACCCACGATGACGCCAACCTGGAGTGGACTGCACCAGTGGACACCGGACTCATCGACCAGATCCTCGCCGAGACGGATGATGCGTCAGAAACCGAAGCGGCAAGTGGGAGGGGCGATCTCTAATGGAGAACATCAGAATCCCAGTAGGAGTCTGGGTCGACACTGTCTTCGACTGGCTCAAAGACAACGTCGCCTGGTTCTTTGACTTCATCACCTTCCTCTTCACCTTCCTCATCGATTCACTCACCAATGTGCTGGTTGATCTGCATCCTCTCGTCATCATGATTCTGCTCGCGCTCATCGGCTGGGTCCTGCGGTCCTGGCAGATGGCGCTGGGGACGCTGATCACGTTGTTCTTCATCGTGACGATGGATCAGTGGGTGCCCTCGATGCAGACACTGGCACTGGTCATCATTGCCGCGGTCATCGCAGTCATCATCGCAATCCCGGTCGGCATCCTGGCGGCCAGGAACGATACGGCCTCTGCCATGATCCGACCCGTGCTCGACTTCATGCAGACCATGCCCGCATTCGTCTACCTCATTCCCGCTGTCACCTTCTTCAGCATCGGTGTGGTGCCCGGCCTTGTTTCGACGGTCATCTTCGCCTTGCCTCCAGGTGTGAGATTCACCGAACTCGGAATTCGCGGAGTCGACTCGGAGACGGTCGAAGCCGGTCAGTCCTTCGGTGCAACACCGGGGCAGATCCTCAGGGGCGTCCAACTGCCGCTCGCTACGCCGACGATCATGGCCGGCATCAACCAGGTCATCATGCTTGCTCTGGCCATGGCCGTCATCGCCGGCTTCGTCGGGGCCGACGGCTTGGGCAAGAACGTCGTCGAAGCGGTCGCCAGCCAGAACCTGCCACTCGGCGTCGAATCCGGACTCGGCGTGGTCATCATTGCGGTCTACCTCGACAGAGTGACAGCCGCCCTGGGCACTGCGAAGGACTTTCCGAACTCACTGATCGCTACATTCCGTAACCGGAGCGCAAAGAAGAAGGCCACTGCTGCACAGGCCTGACCATCCCCAGCCGTCACAGACACAACCTGTCGAATACAAGAGAAAAGGAACATACAATGAAGAATAGATTCCTCACCACATTCATCGCCGGAGTCGCGGCCCTCGGCCTAGCCCTGACCGGCTGCTCGCAGGAAGCGGCTAAGGACGACGGCGGAAGCGGTGACAAGGGCGACATCAAACTCGGCTACGTCACCGGTTGGACCGATGGCCAGAGCGTCTCGCTGCTGCTCGAAGACCAGCTCGGAAAGCTCGGCTACAATGTCGAGACCGAAACCTTCAGCGACGCCGCAGTCCTCTACGCCGGCATCGCCAATGGCGACGTCGACATGTACCCTTCCTCGTGGCCCGAGGTCACGCACAAACAGTACATCGACAAATACGGCGACGATCTTTCTGATGTCGGTGCATACTACGACAACGCTGTGCTCACCATCGCGGTGCCGAAGTACATGAAGGACATCAACTCGATCGAGGATCTCAAAGGCAAGGGCAAGGACTTCGACGGAAAGATCATCGGCATCGAGCCCGGCGCCGGTCTGACCGCGGCCACGAAGAAGATGATCCCCGATTACGGTTTGGACAAGGAGTACGAGCTCGTCACCTCGTCGACAGCAGCCATGCTCACCGAGCTCGGCAATGCCACCGACGCCGAAGAGGACATCGTCGTCACACTGTGGCGCCCGTTCTGGGCGAATAACGCCTACCCGGTCAAGGACCTCGAGGATCCGAAGGGCGCGATGGGCGAGGCGGAGAAGCTGCACTTCACCGGCACCAAGTCATTCGCCGAAGACTTCCCAGAGGCCGCTGACTACATCGGCAAGATGAAGCTCGATGACAAGCAGTACGGTGACCTCGAGGATCTCGTCGTCAATGAGCACAAGGACGATGGCGAAGCAGCCATTGCCGAATGGCTGAAGAGCAACCCAGACGCCTACGAGGGCGAGATCGCCGACGAAGAGAAGTGATCCAAGTTCAGGGAATCAGATCATGATGCCCTGAACCCATTCGAAAGACCCTTCGGCTCGTTCACAAGAGCCGGAGGGTCTTTCGCAGATTGGTGAACGAACTCAGCGCCGTGACCTTCAACAGCGCCCTATGGCTCGGCCGTAATAGTGCGCTGGCTTTGCACCGACAGGGAGGAGATGTATGACGATGAGTTCGTACGAGTTCCATACCGAGGATTTTTCTACTCAAGCTACGACGGGCACTCCCGTCGGCCCCATCACCGTCACCAGCAACGGGCGGTCCATCACCCGAGTCACTTGGCGAGAGTCGGACACAGAATCCGGTCAGCTCGACGACACCGGTCTGGGCACTGCTGGCCCCGACGCTGACCCTCTTCTCGTCGAAGCACTGCGACAGCTTCGCGCCTACTTCGACGGAACCTTGACCACCTTCGATCTGCCCCTGGACCTGGGGCAGATCTCGGCAACCGCGCGGACGGTGCTCACCACTCTCGACGAGACGGTTGGACCCGGCACCACCGTCACCTACGGCGAGCTTGCCCGGCGCAGCGGGACGGGAATCCCCGCACGGGCTATCGGCAGCATCATGGGCCTGAATCCACTCCCGCTGGTCATCGCCTGCCATCGAGTCGTGGCCAGCGATGGGCTGGGCGGCTACTCCGGCGGTCGTCGCGGCGAAGGGTTGGCCACCAAGCGTTGGCTGCTCGAGTTCGAAGATGCACTCCCCCGCCCGTTGTTCTGAACAGCTTCACCTCTCGAAGAGGCTCTGTCCGATGTACTCCCCCTCCTGGACGCCCGGCGGAATCGCCCACACCGTCGACCCGATCGGCGTGGTCCACTCATTGAGCAGATCCACCTCGGCGAGGCGGCGTTGGATCGGCAGGTACTGCCGGTCGATGTCGGCTTGGAACGATGCGAACAGCAGTCCGGCTTCCTCCCCCGCCCCCGTCTCGTAGTTGAACGTTCGCCGGTGGATCTGAGTCTCCGGGCCCAGCCCATCGCGAGCCCTGGCCACATGCGAAGCCGCCGAGATCTTCGTCAGGCCGCGCTTGTCGACCGCGGTGAAGTCGGGAGCATCGAACTCGTCAGTGCCCGACAGCGGTGCGCCTTGATCGAGGGTCCGTCCCGTCGCGAACTCGCGTGCCGGCCGGTCAGCCCTATCCCAGGTGTCCAAGTTCATCGCGATATCGCGCAGCACCAGGGTCGTTCCCCCGCGCATCCACTCAGGCAGATGTGCACCGAGGTTGTCCGGCGGTTCCCCGCGCGCGGAGTACACCGCATCTTCCCTGCCGGTGCCCTGTCCCCAGATGATGCGCGCGAAGTCTTCGGATCCGGGACCGGGGTTGGCTGTCCCATCTAACTGTCCGAAGAGGTTCCGTTGGGTCTTCCCCTCTGCTTTGCTGCCGTAGGAACGGCGGAACCCATCCCTCTGCCAGGCCACCTCGGCGAAGGTCCGGGAATCCTTCCACAGCATCCTTCGTGCATGTGCCAAGGCCAGCGGATCGTCACCGCAGATCTGCAGGAGCAGATCGCCTGTGCACAGGTCCGGTTCGAGATCATCGATCGGAAACTTCTCCAGTGGACCTAACCAGGTGGGCACGGAATTCTGCCCCGCCAGCGTCACAAGGCCGCGGCCGAATCCGAACGTGACCGTCAATCGCGCCGGATCGTGGGCGAGTTCGGGTTCGGAGTCGGCCAGTGGGCCGCCGCCCTGCGTCAGGGCGGCGGCATCTGCGGTGAGCAGTCGCAGCCAGCGGACCACCTCGGCGGCGTCGATTCCGGGTTTCAGCGTCAATGCGAGGAAGTGCGCGTGAGCCTGCGGAGGAGTCTCCACCCCGGACTGGTGAGGGGCGTAGAACGGTTCGGTGAGCGACCCGTTGGCTCCGCGGAGATCCCGGGACGGCGAGTCCTCGGCACGGCCGCCAGCACCGGATCGTCCCACACCGAAGCCTGCGACGGCGCCGACCACTCCCGTCCCTCCGGCGGCTGCCACCGATGCGATGAGACGTCGGCGGCTGAAGCCGTGAGAATCAGAAGAGGCATCTCTGGACTCAGACTCAGTGGTCATCGTTGTCCCCGTGGACCATCTCGTCGTGGTCCATGTCCCCGTGGTCCATTTCGTCGTGGTCCATGTCCGTACGGTCCATGTCATCGTGGTCGGCGCCGTCGCCTTCGCCATCGGCCTCGCCAGGGGCGTAGTTCTCCTGCGCACCCGAATAGTCCTTGGCGATGGCGGTCACCGGGAAGCTCTGCTGATCGGCGGTGACGAGCTCCAACGAGATCTCCTCGCCGGGTTTGATCGGCTTCGCCAACCCCATGACCATGATGTGATCGCCACCGGGCTTGAGGCTCAGGGACTTGCCCGCAGGGATCGTGAAGCCGCCCTTCTTCTCCTGCATCGACATTCCTCCCGAGTTGTCTTCGAGAGTCTCGTGGAGTTGGACCTGGTCAGCGTCATCGTACTTCGCGGCGACGAGGTTGATGTCTTTGTCGCTGTTGTTCTCGAGTTCTCCGAAGACAGCGGTCATGCCGTCGTCGGCGGCCTTGACCCAGGCGTTGTCGAGACTCAGGGAGTCGACGCTGATCTGGGAGCTGCTGGCTTCTTCGGGCTCGCTCGCCTGGCTCTGGTTGCAGGCACTGAGGCCGATCATGAAGGCAACTGCCATGGTGGCCATCAGGGTGGTGTTCTTTCGCATTTCGTCTGCACTTTCAGCTTGTCGGTGCAGCCGGGCACAGGTCGCGACTTACGATCGGACGCCGACGCGATCGGGCGCAATCAGGCGCATGGACACGATCGGGCACACGGTACTGCTCGTCCGCGACGGTGCATGGCTGTCACCAATGATGTGTGAGTCGGCGGGGTCTCCGCCGATGGTGAGGTTCTGAGTTCAGACGAGAGCGGGCGGTCCGCGTCGGTAGTTCGGGCCGACGACGGCAGAGGTGATGGCCTGTGGCAGATGGAACTCGCCCTGGACGAATCGGGTCGGGAATTCGGCCAGTACACCGACCGCCTCGGCGAGTGACCGAAGTGCGGTGGCGACCGGTCCCAGCGCCAGCTGCAGGATGGTGAGGATGATGTCTTCGCCGCGCTTGAGGGCCACTGCGGTGACGATGACCGCGGCGATGTGAGCGAGCACCATGGGCAGGCTCGCGCTCGAGCCGTCACCGGCCATGTGCGACATCGGATGGGACATAGACCCAGCCTGGCCCACGTCGAGGGCACCGGTCCCGTGGTTCATGTGCTGGTGGCCCATGGCCATTCCGGTCGTCGTTGCACCGGTGGCAGCGGGTGCGGCGGTGAACCAACCCATCGACAGGTGCATGAGGATCTGGCCCAAGCCGAGCAGTGATCCCAACGCCAGATATCCGAGCCGACGACCAGCGAGGATCATTGCGGCCCATAAGGCGAAGACGAAGACGATCACGATGCCGACGACCGAGGTCGTGCCACCGGCGCCGACGTGCATAAGCACGGCCAGCAGAGTCGTCATGAGCGCGGCGAAGAGAGCACGAACCGACTTGTTCGATCCGGTCATGCCCCTCCTCTCCTTGGGCTGCTCGCACAGATGGCACCGTGGCTGAGCCTCAGAAGACTCAAATCTTCTACACAGTGTAGAACCAATATGGCCTACGGCGCCAGAGCGACCCTGTCACCACCGAAGAGGAGCAGGTCCTGAGCTGAGCTGCGTTGCTCGGTGCCGTCGGAATTCACATCCTCAGCCAGGTGTCAGCGGTCTTCTTGATCATGGCTCCGGCTTCTTCGGCCGAGTCCAGCCAGGTCACGGGTTGACCTTCGGGGTCGATCACCGCGTCGGAGAGGACGACGACGTCGAAGTTGCAGACGAGAGCGGCCATCGCGGAGGCACGAACCGATCCCGGCAGATCGCCGGCGCCGGTGTCGTCGGGAGCGTCTGCGTCATCCGCGCCATCCGTGCTGCCTGCACCATCCGGGGCATCTGCACCGTCCAGGGCATCTGCATCCTCGGAATTCGCGACTGTGCTCACGTCCCCACCGGCGATGACGATGCGGTCAATGCCCATGTCGTGGAGGCCGGGGGCCAGGTCTCGGATGCCGTCGAAGACGTCAGGCTTCTCCGAACGCAGCACGAGGTCTTCTTCGTCGGGCACGAAGATGGACAGTTCCTCATCGTCGACGTCGACGAGTTCGTCCTTCGTCGAGGCGAAGATGAGGACACCGCCGACGGTGCGAGTACGGCCGACGATGTCGACTAAGATCTCGGCGTCGTCGGTGTCGATGAGGAGCAGGGCATCCATGTCTCCTATCGTGCCATGTTCTCTGTTCGGATGCTCATGTCCGCGTTCAGCAGCAGGTGCTCGGAGGGCATTCCCACGCGCAGCAGACTGAGCTCGTCCTCGGCGATGACCCCCAGTGCCCGCAGCGGCACCAGGCTCGCGGCCCGGACCGCCTCAAGCGGGGTCATTCCCACCTCGGTAACGGCTCTCATCACCGCATCTTCCATGGTCAGAGTGGAGCCGGCAATGGACCCGGTCGAACCGTCCTCGCCCAGCAGTCGCGCCACGGAATCCTCCACCTGCACCGGCAGAGATCCGAGCATGTACCGCCCGTCGGCCATCCCTGTCGCGGCCATGGCATCGGTGATCAGCGCGATCCTGCCGGGCACCAGGCGCGTCAGCATCCTTGCAGGAGCGGTCGCCACGTGCACTCCGTCGTTGATGAGTTCGAGCGTGACGTGTCCTGCCTCGATCGCGGCGAGGATCGGACCGGGCGCCCGGTGGTGGATGCCGGACATCGCGTTGAACGTGTGGGTGAGGATGTTCGCGCCCGCGTCGAAGGCACGGCCCGCTTCCTCGTAGCCGGCTGCGGTGTGCCCGATGGCCACGCTCACCCCCGCCGAGGTGAACCGTGAGATCGCGTCGAGCGCACCGGGCAGTTCGGGGGCGATCGTGATCTGGGCCAACGTTCCGTCTGCAGCCGTCAGGATCGATTCGACCGCCTCGGGGGTAGGGCACGTGAGAACTTCGGGTGCGTGGGCGCCCTTGAAGTCCGGGGACAGGAACGGACCTTCAGCATGCAATCCGAGTACGCCAGGCTTCTCCCTCACGAGCCTGGCTCCGGTCGTCAGGGAGTCGCAGAGACCCTCGATCGTGTCCGAGACGAAGGAGAGGGCGAGCGCCCGGGTTCCGTGCCGGCGGTGGACGGCGAGCACCTCGTCGAGTCCGTCATCCCCGTCCTCGGCGCTCGAGCCGCCGGCTCCATGGCAGTGGATGTCGACATAGCCGGGGACCAGGTACGCGCCTTCTGCATCGATGGTCCTCACTCTCGCCGAGGTGCTCAGGTCCTGCCAGCCCGAACCGCGGCCGCGTGCGATGACGACTCCCCCGGCCTCGGCAAGCCAGTCATCGGCCGTGTCCACGGTGAAACCAGCCGGATCGCCGTCGAGGATGATGGCATTGCGGATGATGGTGTCTGCGGGCGTCGTCGTGTTCGCCTGGTCGCTGTCTGTCGTCATCGGTCCGATTTCTGCCTTCACCCCAGAGTGCGGACGCGTTGGGCGTCGATGTCGAGGACGTGCCTGTCGAGGAACGCCAGGACCGTGCGGTACCAGACCTCGGCATTGCCGCGACCGGCCACCCAGTGTCCTTCGTCGGGGAAGTACAGAAAGCGATGCTGTGTCTGCCCCTCCGCGTCCAGCGGCGTCTTCGACCGGGACAGCAGGTCGTACCAGAGTTCCTGCCCCTGCCCGATGGGCACCCGGTAGTCCTTGTCACCGTGGATGACGAGCATCGGCACCTCGATCCGGTCGGCGAACAGGTGCGGCGAGTACGTCCCCGACTGCTTCCGCATGGCCACGTCCCAAGAGGCGTTGTCCGTGGTCCGTCCCATCGACGTCGTGTTCCACAGGGAGGCGTGCGTGATGATGCATCTGAACCGTTCGCTGGTGTGCCCGGCCACCCAGTTCGCCATGTACCCGCCGTAGGATCCGCCGGCCAGAGCGGTGCGCTCGGCATCGATGTCGGGGCGTTCTATGGCCGCATCCGTGAGCGCCAGGATATCTGTGAAGGGCGCCCCACCCAGTTCCTGCTGACCGCGGTCGATCATCGACTGGCCGTAGCCGGTGGAGATCGCCGGATCCGGCAGCAGCACCGCGTATCCGGCGGCCGCGAACGGTCCCGGGTTCCACCGATACGTCCAGGAGTTCCAGGACCCCCAGGGCCCGCCGTGCGCGAATACGACGAGTGGGAACGGACCTTCCCCGTCGGGCACAGCCAACCAGGCTCGCACCTCGGTGCCGTCGTCACCAACGGCGGCCACCTCGGTGAGGGTGCCTGCCCCGTCGATGACGTTCGCCGGGTTGGCGAGCTCGCTGATCTGACCCGAGATCAGGTCGATGGCGATGGGCAGTGGTGCGACATCGATCGCCGAGGCGGTCGCCACGACCGTGATTCCCTGCACCTGCAGTCCTGCAAAGGCATATTTCTGCCCCGGACCGCCCACCAGCCGCCGAGGCTGTTCGTCGTTGACATCACCGATGAAGACACTGCCGCGTCCGTGGTCGTCAGCAGTTGCCACGATCGTCGAATCGTCGGCCCAGACGGGTTCGAACCAGTGATCGGCTTCGGGCCAGACTGGCTCCACTGAGCCTGTGTCGAGGTTGAGGAGCATGAGCGTTGCGGACAGGTTCGTCTTCGACGTCCAGAACTGCTCGCGAGTGACCAGGGCGTGGGTTCCGTCGGGGCTGATCGCCTCGACGCCGAAACCGTGGTCGGCGGCGGCCTCGACCAGCAGGCGGGGTGCACTGTGTTTGTGCAGGTCGAGCTGCCAGATCTCGCTGGCCTCGAGCTGACCCGAGATCGGCTTCTCGACCTGGACGAGAACGAACTGTGCTTCCTCATCAACGGCCCAGTCGACGAGTCGTCCCGGCGGCAGAGGCAGGTAGCGAAAGGTGAGTCCGATGGAAGCGGCTGTGGTCGAGTCTTCGCTGCAGCTGGTGGCCTCGGCGGCCGGGGTGGTGGACGTGGCACCGTCAGACGTGGTCGTCTCGGATTCAGCAGCGCCCCGTGTGGCGTCGGGGGTGAGGTCATCGTCGAACTCGTCGGTGATCTCGGTCAGGTCTGCGACCGCGAGGGTCTCCTGTCCCGGGCCCAGGTCATGATCCCAATGGCGGATGGGGAAACCCGCGTGGAGGATTCCGCTGACCTTCGATTTCCTGCGTTCCTGACTGTATTCCTGGTGTTCGTCCTCGTTCGCGGCCCAGCTGTGGACGGGGAACTGCACGATCATGGAGTGGCCTTTGACCTCGATTCGGGAGAATCCGCCGTCGTGATCGGCGAGCTTGCGTGCTTCCCCGGTCTCCGGCAGGGCCCAGAGGCTGGGGCTTTCGGCATCTTTGCCGTCTTCGCCGGTGCGCTTGGCCGCGAAGTACACGGTGCCCGAGTCGCTGACGGCGGCCGGGCCGATGGACTGATCGCCGCGGGTGATTCGGCGCGGTCGTTCACCGCTGATATCTGCCAGGTGGGAGAGGTAGCTGTTGCCCTCGGCATTGAGGAAGGAATACTGGGCGATGACACGGCCGCTCTGGTTCGTCAGGAGACCTTGCAGTCGGCGGGCATCGAGGAGAGTAGTCACAGCGTCGTTGATCGTCATAGAACCATCCTAGGATCATCGCCGATGGTCGGGTCTGCAGATTTCTATTTGAATCTCGGCGCGGGAACCTTTTCGCCGTCGATGGTGACCGTGGGCAGCATCTGCTTGAACTCCTCTGCCGCGTCCGCGTCCGATTCGAGAGCACGCATCTCGACGCCGATGTCGACGAGGCGCCCATTTGTCTGGTATCCGATCCGGGTCCCGTACATGACTGTCGGCTCCTGGTTGATCGCGAAGATCTCCGTCGGGCCGAGCACACCTTGGTAAGACCAGTAGGATCCGGCCGCGAGGCTGCCCGTGCGCTGAGACAGCACCGAGGAGTCCGGCTCCGCGAACGTGTATTTCTTCTTCGCATCGACGATCGACTGTGGGGACTCGTCGTAGCCCTTGCTGCAGGTGATGAGGATCGTGTCGGCGTCGGCGACGGAGGTGCCGCGGGAGAAGGAGTGGAAATCGTCGTTGGCCGATCCCTGGGTCCAGTCATCTGTCATCGCGACGCTGACGTCGACGGGGCATTCATCGCCGAGGTTGACCGAGACTTCCTTCATCCCCTCGGGGATTCCGTCGTCAGGGGGTGCCGTGGTGGGGTTCTCGCCGGCCTTCTCCTGCACTGCCACACGGACGGGACCGGAATCCCGTTCTGCGGTGCGGATCTGCAGAGCCGAGCAGCCGCTGAGGGCAAGGCTGAACAGTGCCGCTCCTGCCACGACTGTTCGCACCTTCGCAGCGTGGGCCATCACCGTTCTTCCCTCGACCGCAACTCACGGCGGCTCAGTGGCTGCTGTCCCGAATCAGGCTGCTGTGCTTGAGGCGGCTGCGCCGGAGGCTGCGGCGGTTGCTGCTGCCAGGCCTGCTGCGGTCCCGGCTGGCTGCCGAACTGCACCCCGGGTTGACTGCCGTAATACTGCTGCGGTCCAGGCTGACTTCCATAGGCCTGCTGCGGTCCTGGTTGGCTCCCATCAGGCTGCTGCGGACCCGACTGCGGACCGCCGGTACCCTGTATCGGCCCCGACTGGGGTCCAGGTTGGGGCTCTGACTCCGGCGCTGCCTGTGGGTTCCCGGGTGAGCGGCCGACGCCTGGGCCGGGCTTGAACTGGGAGTGCTGACCAGAGTCCGGTGGGAAACCGCCGCTCAGGGATTCTCCGGTCGACCTGTGGACGAGGTTGCCGTCGACTCGCTCGAGGCGTCGCTTCGAGGTTCTTCGCGGCGTCCCCAGGATCCGTCCCTGAAGCTCCGCCTCGTTAGGCTGCCGGGGAGGCAGGAAGCCGGGAGTCTGCCCCGTGTCGGGAAGCTGCACCGGCTGGACCGGATGAGATCCGGCCGCGGCATGCCCGACCTGATCGGCCATCGGCGGCACCGTCACCTGCGCGGCGTCGCCGAGAACCGGCAACACCATACGCACCGAGGTGCCCACACCTTCTTGGCTGAACAGCTGCACCGAACCGCCGTGACGGGTCACAATCGCCCGTACCAGTGACAGTCCCATGCCGGAACCGGCCACTGCACGAACGCGCGAGCCACGTGAGAGTTCGTCCCACACCTGGTCCTGCTCGGTCAGCGGAATGCCGCTGCCGGTGTCGGCCACCTCGACAACGACCCAGCGGTGGCTGTCGATGATCTGTTCATTGGCACGCAGTTCGACGACTTCGGCCTGAGAGGAGTATTTGAGCGCATTGCCCAGCAGGTTGAGGATCGCTGTCAGCAGCAGATCTTCCTCACCGGCGACGTCGGGCAGACGCCAGGGGGCACGGGCGACCGTGGCCACGATCATGCGATCTTCGGCGCCTGGCGCTGTCGATGCATCTTCGACAGCCTGGTGGATGAGCCGATCGAGATCGACTCGGGCGTATTCGATGATGCGCGTCTCGACGTCGGCGAGTTTGCGCAGGTCGGCCAGGAGGCGTGCGACCCGGCGCGAGGAGATGTCGACCTGTTTGGCTGAGGATTCGACTTCGGTGATAGAGCCGCCCTCACGGACGACGTCGCGGATGCTCGCGGCCGAGGTGCGCAGCGCGGTCAGCGGATTCTTCAGCTCGTGATCCAGTCGGATGAGCATCCGGTTGCGTTTGGCCAGGGAGTCCTCACTCGCCGCTGTCTCGATCGACTCCTTCAGTGCTGTCTCACGTCTGCGCAGATATCTCCAGGCGAAGAAGGCGCCGACGGCCAAGCCTGCCAGCACGAGGAACAGCAGGAGCAGGAACAGCCAGATCTGGATCTCGAAGACCAGAAAGTTCGTCATGGGGACCTCTGACCATCTTCGCCTCGGACCTCACCGACGAATCTGTAGCCCCGCCCCTGAACGGTGGCGATCCACCGAGGTTCGGCGGCGTCCTCCCCGAGGACTCGGCGCAGTTCGGCCACACGGGAATCCACCGCACGTGTGCCCACGGCCTCTTCGAAGCCCCACAGGATCTCAAGCAGACGGGACCGTTCGATGAGTTCGTCCTTGTGGACCATGAGGTATTCCAGCAGGGTGAAGCCCTTGGGGGTGATGACGAGTTCACGATTGCCCATCCATGCGCGCCTGCCCACACGATCGACGCGCAGGCCGAAGCTCGAGACCAGCACCGGAGCAGTGGCCAGGGGCGGCCCGTCTGTCCGGGTCCGACGCAGCACTGCGCGGATGCGCGCCACGAGCTCATGTGGGTCGAAGGGCTTGTTGAGGTAGTCGTCGGCGCCCTCTTCGAGTGCCATCGCCCGTTCGACGGCCTCTCCGACTTGGGTCAGCAGCAGAACCGGGACCCAGTTCTCCTCCTGGCGCAGTCGTCGCAGAACCTGCCTGCCATCGGCACCGGGCATGAGCACGTCGAGGACGCAGACATCGGGATTGTGCCGGTGGATCTCGTCGAGGGCCAACAGGCCATCGCTGGCGGCGAGCACCCGAAAGCCTGAGCGTTCGAGGAAGGGGACAACGGCACCGAGGACATCGGGTTCGTCGTCGGCGACCAGCACCAAGGGCTGGGGATCGTGCTGAGTGTCAACCGTCATTGTGGTCCGTTCCGCTTCCTCTTCTGCGTTCCCACGCGGCTTCCCTGGCTTCTGCCCGATCGACCGCCTCGGCGAGCTCATCTCGGTACAGCATAGAACGACGCAGGTGCTTGGTGCGATAACCGGCGCGTCCGACCATGTGCGTGGCCACGGGAATCGTGACGAGCTGGAACGAGATGACGATCGCCAAGGTCGTCACCGTCGACCATGCCGGGTACTGGATCGCAATCGCGACAGCCACCGTCAGCAGCCCCAGGATCTGGGGCTTTGCACTCGCGTGCATGCGCGAGAGGAGATCGCCGAAGCGCAGCAGACCCAGCGCGGCAGCCAGCGACAGCACCCCACCGAGGAGGATGAGCACCGCAGAGATGATGTCGAGGATCATCGACGTCCCCCTTCGTCGTCATCCGGTTCAGGTCCGGTGCGCTCACCGTCGTCGGAGTCCTCGGGTCCCGAGTCGGGTCCCGTGCCCATAACCTCACCCTCAGCATCCGAGTCGGGATCGACGCTGGGTTCGGCGCTGGGGTCGGAGCTGGGGTCGGTTCCTTGGTCGAGTCCCACGGTCACAGGCTCTTCGTCTTCCTGCACGGTGATCGCATCGGGTCCGTCGGCGACATCGGAGATTCCGCGGGCCACGTCATCGGGCCACTCCTCACCGACTGGGGATTGTGCTTGCTGGCGGGCCCCGGTGTCACTGTGCCCCTCTGCGTCATCGGCTGATTCCTTGGGCATGTGCCAGTCCGAGCTGGAGAAGTCACTGAGTGAGCCCACCTCGGCGCCGGGGGTCATGGAATCGGACTTGGACACGTACCGGGAGACGCTGACGGAGCCCACGAATCCGAGCATCGCCAGCACGATGAGCACGGGCAGGAGATCCGTGCGACCGGACAGGGCCATGAACCCGCCCAGACCGCACATGATCGAGGCCAGCACGACGTCGGTGGCGATCATGCGATCGAGGATCGAGGGTCCGCGAACGATGCGGTAGAGGGCGATGATCACCGATATGGCCAGCAGCACCGAGGCTGCGACGATGAGGGTGTCGAGAACGATCTGGCTCATCGGGCACCTCCGCGTTCATCGGCCATCGGATCGGGGGTGACCTTCAGCGCAGCGAGGTCACGATGGGAGCCGAGGGCTTTGATGAGCAGCTCTTCGATATGGTAGACCAGCTCCTTGGCGGCGAGGACCTTCTCCTCGGAATCGCAGTCGAGGACGTGCAGATAGAGGACGCCCAGCGCCCGGTCGCTGTCGACGATGATCGATCCGGGGATGAGGCTGGCAGTGTCGGCTACGAGTGTCATCAGAAGGTCCGAACTCGTGCGCAGGTCGCAGGCGATGACCGATCCTGCGCCCACCGCGCGCGGCCGGAATGCGTACCAAGCCACCTCGACAGAGGCGATGATGAGCGAATAGAGGAACCACAGTCCGTAGCTGAGGGCGTGGATGATGTTGAACCTGCCGGAGAGCACCACCGGCGGCAGGTAGAACACGCGGGTCACGAGGAATGCGAGGATGATGCCCGTGATGATGTGCATGAGCGACACCGCATCCCAGAGCATCACCCACAGCAGGACGAGGAAGAACACCAGAACGAGCTGTTGGACGAAGCTCCTGCGCTTCGTCATCCGAGGCCGGTTGGGACTCACAGGCCATCACCCCCGAGCACATCGCTCACGTAGCCGACCGGCGTCTGCAGGTTCTCCGCAGCACGGTTCGCCATGCCCCACAGCGGGGCCGCGAAGACGGTGAGGACGATGGAGGCGATGACAACCACGGTGGTGGCGGCGAACATCGATCCCGGTACGCCGATCTGTGATTTCCAGGGCTTGCCCGCGAGCTTCGCCTTCTTGCGTTCGGCGAATTCTGTGACGAGCTCTTCGTTCGGCTCCTCCGCATCCGCAGGGTCTCGCCAGAAGGCCAGGTTGAAGGTACGCCCGATGACGTAGAGGGTCAGCAGGCTGGTCACCGTGCCGGCGACGATGAGGCTGACAGCGAGCCAGTCGTGGTCGGAGAAGCCGGCGGCGAAGAGGGCAACCTTGCCGATGAACCCGGAGAACGGCGGGATGCCGGAGAGGTTGAGGGCAGGGATGAAGAAGATGATCGACAGCGCCGGGGACAGCACCATGAGGCCGCCCAGGGACCTGGTCGAGGTCGACCCACCTCGCATCTCCACCATTCCTATGGCCAGGAACAGCGCAGTCTGGACGATGATGTGGTGGACCGTGTAGTAGATAGCGGCAGAGAGTCCGACGGTGGTCCCCAGAGCCACACCGAAGAGCATGTAGCCGATGTGGGAGACGAGGGTGAAGGACACGATCCTCTTGATCTCCGACTGGGCGATCGCGCCTAAGATTCCGACCACCATCGTCAATGCTGCCGCTATCAGGAGAGGCACTCGCAGAGAGGACTCGGAGAACAGCAGCGTCTCGGTGCGGATGATCGCATAGATGCCGACCTTCGTCAGCAGCCCCGCGAAAACAGCCGTGACCGGGGCCGGAGCGGTCGGATAGGAGTCGGGCAGCCAGAAGGACAGCGGGAAGATCGCGGCCTTGATGCCGAAGCCGAGGAGCAGGAGGACATGCAGGATCATCTGCACATCCGGCGGCAGTTCGCTCAGCCGCTCTGCCAACTGCGCCATGTTCACTGTTCCGGTCGCCGAGTAGATGACGCCGATCGCTGCCAGGAAGATGATCGAGGACACGAGCGAGACGACGACGTAGGTCACGCCCGCCCGGATCCGCTCGGCCGTGGCACCGAGTGTCAGCAGCACATAGGAGGCGACGAGGAACATCTCGAAGCCGACGTAGAGGTTGAAGAGGTCACCGGCGAGGAAGGCGTTGGCGACGCCCGCGCACAGCACCAGATAACTGGGGTTGAACACGGAGATCGGAGTCTCGTTCGAATCGTCGTTGGCGTCCTGGCTGAGCGCGTAGATGAGCACGCACAAGGTGACCAGGGAGGATACGACGAGCATGAGCGAGGAGAGCCTATCGGCGACGAGCACGATCCCTGCTGGCGGCTCCCACCCGCCGATCGCCACTACCTGCGGGCCGTGGGCGTCGACGCCGAAGAGCATGATGAGGGAGATGATCATGCCCGCGCTGAGGATCAGGATCGACACGATGTTCTGTGCCCGCGAGTGCTTCGACAGCACCAGCGCCAAGCCTGCACCGAGAAGGGGCAGGAGAACGGGCAGCGGCACAAGCACGGGGAGGAGATCCATCATTTCTTCTCCTCCGTCTCGGTTCCTTCGGAACCTCTGCCGTCCTGGTTCGCCGAGGTGGTCCCGGCCCTGCCCTTGCCCGCACCGTACTTCGCCCTGTCCGTGCTGACCTCGCCGACTTCACGTTCATGTGGCTTGCCGTCGTCGTCGAGGTCGATGGCGCCGGTGATCGGGCTTTCGGCCTCATCACCGAACTCGGTGTCGTCGTAGTCCGTGCTCGCTTCCGCCTCGGAGTCGATCATCTTCGTGATCGCCACCCGCAGGTCGGCGGTATCATCCTGCAGCGAATCGGCACGGACCAATCGCCAGGAGCGGTAGATCATGGCCAGCAGGAACGCTGTGACCGCGAACGTGATGACGATAGCCGTGAGGATGAGCGCCTGTGGCAGCGGATCCGACATGCCCTCCGTGGACAGGTTCTTCCCGTCAGTCAGCGGCGGGACTCCCCTGCCTGCGGTGAGGATGATGAGGACATTGACTCCGTTGCCCAGAAGGATGAAGCCCAGCAGCACGCGGGTCAGGGAGCGTTCGAGCATGAGGTAGATGCCACAGGCGAAGAGGAATCCCATGGCCAGCACCATGATGAAGGGCACAGTCATAGCCGTCCCCCTTCCGCGCCGTTGTCCACGTCGAGGTGGTTGACACGGTCGAGGATCGAGGAGACCGCGTCGTGCTCAGCCTCGGCGCTGAAGTTCTCCGAGAGGTTGTACGACTGGTTGAGTCGATTGGTCAACACCATCTCATCGCGCTCCTGGTGCAGGTCCACCTCGGCGCCCAAGGATCTGAGGATGTCGAGCATGAGGCCGACGACGATGAGGTAGACGCCGATGTCGAAGAACGTCGAGGTTCCGAACGACAGGTGCCCGAGCACCGGAATGTCGCCCTCGAGATAGACGGACTTGAACACGGTGTCGCCCCAGATCCACCCGCCGACGCCGGTGAGCACGGCCATGATCATTCCGGTTCCCAGCATGCCCGAGGGGGTGAAGCGGGCCGCCTCGGCGAGTTCGAATTTGCCTCCGGCGAGGTAGCGCACGACCAGTGCCAGACCGGCCACGAGACCTCCGGCGAAGCCGCCGCCGGGATCGTTGTGGCCGGCGAAGAGGAGGTAGAGGGAGAAGATGAGGACAGCGTGGAAGATCAGGCGGGCGGTCACCTCGAGGATGATGGATCGGTTGCGTGGGGCCAGTGTGCGTCCGGCAATGAGCCAGGAGACTCGCCGCTGTGTCACATCCTCGCGCTGAGTGTCGTGGAAGTTGCCGATCTCCTCGGCGACCGGCTGGAAGCGCACCCGCCCCTGCAGCTCGGTGCCGTCACGGCGGGAGACGAAACGGTGGAGGTGTCCTTCACGGCCGCGGACGAAGATCAGTCCGGCGATGCCGGTGCCGGCGGCGACGAGGACCGAGATCTCACCGAGGGTGTCCCAGACGCGGATGTCGACAAGAGTCACGTTGACGATGTTCTTGCCGTGGCCGAGTTCGTAGGCGAGCTGACCGAAGTCCACGGAGACTGGGTCGCTGATGCGCACACCGGCGGCGATGAGCACAACCACCATCATGGTCACGCCGACTGCGGCGCCGATGATGGCGCGCCAGGCCGGGGTGAAGCGTCCGGTGCTCTGACCGATCCGAGCCGGAAGGCGACGCAGGACGAGGACGAAGACGACGATGGTGATGGTCTCGACGAGTACCTGGGTCAGGGCCAGGTCCGGGGCTCCGACGAAGGCGAAGTAGGCGACCATCGCATAGCCCGAGATTCCGGTGACGACCACGGCGGTGAAACGCTTCTTAGCGCGGGTGGCTGCGACCGCGACGATGATGAGGACCGCTGCGACTATGAAGTCGAGCGGGGTGTCGAAGAGTTTGAAATCGATGTTCCAGGTGTCGTTCGAGATCACAGCCAGACCGATGCCTGCCACGAGGACGAGGTAGATCACGCTCTGGTAGAACGGCAGCGAACCGCGCTGGGTGCGTGAGGTGACCCACAGGGCCAGCCTCTCCATCCAGTTGATCAGCTTGCTGTAGAGGTCGTGGAAATCCAGCCCCGAAGGCAGCGTCGACTGGACCTTGGCAAACGAGTCGCGGAGGAAGAAGAGGCCCAGGCCGACGGCAATGGTGATCGCGGACAGGGCCAGCGCAGGTTCGAGCCCGTGCCATAGGGCCAGGTGGTAGTCGCCGTCGCCGGGGTCGATGACCGGCAGCATCGAGGTCCAGGCTCCGAAGTAGCCGTCGATGAGCCCGGCGGCCGGTCCCAACGCCACGGTGAGCACGGTGAGCATGACCGGGGAGATGATGAGCGTGATCTTCTCATCGCGGCGGGCGATGTCGTCGACGCCCGCTTTGCTCGAGAACGCGCCCCAGACGAATCGCGCCGAGTAGGCCACGGTGAGCATCGAGCCGATCATGACGCCGATCAGCGCAATGATCGATGCCTTGTCCCCAGAGCCCAGCAGAGTCGAATAGACCGCCTCCTTGGCCACAAATCCCAGCAGCGGCGGCAGGCCGGACATCGAAGCTGCGGCGATTGTGGCGCAGACGGCCACGACGGGGAAGGCCTTCCAGCCACCGGAGAGCTTCGTCAGGTCACGCGTTCCGGCACGGTGGTCGATGATGCCCACGCACAGGAACAGACAGGCCTTGAATAGGGCGTGTGCAATGAGCATCGCCAGCGCGGCCTTGGTGATGTCGGGTGTGCCGAAGGAGGCCATCGTCGTGAGGAACCCGAGCTGGGAGACCGTGCCGAAGGCGAGCAGAAGTTTGAGGTCGGTCTGCTTCAGGGCCTGCCAGCCGCCGATGAACATCGTGAGCAGTCCCAGGGTGAGCAGGGTCTCCGACCACCCCGGGAGTGCGTGGTAGCCCGGCGCCAGACGCAGGATGAGGTAGATCCCGGCCTTGACCATCGCCGCTGCGTGCAGGTAGGCGCTGACCGGGGTCGGTGCTGCCATGGCGCCGGGGAGCCAGAAGTGGAAGGGCAGCAGCGCGGATTTCGAGACCGCCCCGACGAGGATGAGGATCACGGCCGTGACGATGACGGGCCCGGTGTCCAGCCCGAGACTCGCGCGCTCCATGAGCGTCGAAATCTGACCTGTTCCGGTCGCGGCCATCAGCAGGATCATACCCACGAGCATGGCAAGTCCGCCGGCCGTGGTGACGATGAGGGCCTGCAGTGCGGCCTGACGGGAGCGACGGCGGGATTGGCTGTGGCCGATGAGCAGGTAGGAGAAGACCGTGGTGCCTTCCCAGAACAGGTAGAGCATGAGGAGCTCATCGGCGATGACGAGTCCGTACATCATTCCTGCGAAGGCCATGAAGACTGCGGCGAACCGGGCCAGGCCAGGCTCATCGGGCGGGAAGTAGCGGGCACAGTAGACGAAGACGAGGGCACCGACGCCTGTGACCAGAAGACTCATGATCCAGGAGAGTTCGTCGAGGCGGAAGATCCCTTCGAGGCCGAGTGCCGGAAGCCAGTTCATGCTCTCGACCAAGGGCGAACCTGCAGACCCGAAGATGTCGGGGACCTTGGCCAGGCTGAAGATCAGCGCGGCGAACGGCACCAACGCAAGGAAGAAGAACCCGTTGCGACCGAGGCGCCTGACCAGTGGGTACGCAATGACAGCAGCCCCGAAAAAGGCTCCTGTCATGACTATCACCGGCGGACACCTCCGTCATTTATAAGATTTGCCAGAATGCAGTGCTCAACAGTATTTTCTCACGACACCCTACGTATCTCCCAATCAATGAGGCCGTTCGCGGCAGTCATTATGAACACATTCTGCTCAGCTTCCACGCCCATTCCACGCAGGTTCTGCGCGAATCCTGCTCGAATCAAACCGTTCACCGCCGGCGGAGTCGATTTTGCCGCGAACCGGGGGCCTAGTCAGCTTCGCAACGGCCTGGGGCTTAGCCAGCTTCGCAACGGCCTGGGGGCTGCGGGCTGGGAACTGGAACCTGCGTCAGCTGCGGAGCTGGCTGCTCGTGACGAGGAAGCCGGCCTCATCCAGGCCGGTGCCGTCACAGCCGATGAGCAGTTCTGCTCCGATGCTGTCGACGAGGCCGGCCACCTTGTTGCGCATTCGCCGGAAACGACGGGTCTGGACCGGCTGGTAGCGCTTCGAGTCGGTATCCATCCAGTGCACGTGGTACTCGATCAGCGGCATCTGAAGATGCTTGCCGATGATCGGCGGCACCCAGTCAGATTCCGATACGCGAATCTCGATCATGCCGGCCTTCTCACTGATCTCCCCGAGAGGGACGAGGAGCGAATAGCCGTCGAGGATGACCGGCGCCGAGGGATCGAAGAGCGGATCGTCGATCGTGGCCTGGGCCAGGACAGCCTCGTCGGGTGTCGGCAGCGCCTGCTGGAAGGCATGCGGAGCGTGCTTGCGGACGAGCGACAGCGCCACGTCGGGCTCGAGCCAATAGGACGAGTAGAGGTAGAGGTCGATCTTCGCCTCCGGGTCGGGCACGATGACCCGAGTCGGCAGGCCCGCTTCGTCCGCCAGACGGACACCGGTGTGCAAGCGTGATGCGACGCCCAGGATGAGGCTGAGCATCCGCTCCTCCTCCCGGTTGGGCAGCCCTTCCGGGAACGCCTCATGGAGTCCGTCCGCGTCGCTGAACCAGTCCGGCGGCGGGACCGGTTCGCGATCTCGAGGGCAGTCGATGACTACCGCGTGATGAGCCCAGTCGGGAACCTCGAGCGCGGCGATCGCGGCAGCATCGAGGTCGACTCCCTCACTCAGGCGTGAGTGTCGGCTCAGCTTCAGCTGACCTCTTTCATCCAGGCGGGGCGCGAGGTCGGGAAGCCTGTTGTGCACGAGCGCGAGCACATCGGAGACCTCGACCCCTTCGTCGAGGAGAAGCAGATGGAAGCCGCGCAGGTCCGCCGAGACATCCGTGTCGCTGACACGCTCGGCGGCCTCACGCTGCATCCGCAGCTCTCGGCGAGTGGTCACATGTCCCTCCGATAGAAGTTGAGGTGGGAACGGGAGGCCGTGGGGCCCTGCTGACCCTGATAGCGATTGCCGGTGACCTGCGAACCGTAGGGGTTGAGCGCAGCCGAGCTGAGGCGGAAGAAGCAGAGCTGACCGATCTTCATTCCCGGCCACAGGGTGATGGGCAGAGTTGCGACATTCGAAAGCTCGAGAGTCACATGACCGTTGAACCCTGGATCGATGAAGCCTGCCGTGGAGTGGGTCAGCAGCCCGAGGCGCCCCAGCGACGACTTGCCCTCCAGCCGCGCGGCCACATCGTCGGGCAGAGTGACGAGCTCGTGCGTTGAGGCGAGGACGAACTCGCCCGGGTGCAGCACGAACGGCTCCCCCGGTGCCGCCTCGACGAAGCGGGTGAGCTCGGGCTGATCGAGACTCGGGTCGATGACCGGGTACTTGTGGTTGTCGAACAGACGGAAGTAGCGATCCAGGCACACGTCAACGCTGGCCGGCTGGATCAGAGAAGGGTCATAGGGGTCGAGGGCGATGCGTCCGGAGTCGAGCTCGGCGCGAATGTCGCGATCGGAAAGGAGAGTCACGTAACCGATGGTAGTCGCCCAGGGCTCAGGAGTGCAGTGGGCAGCACTCACGAAGGGGCGAAATTGCTCACAGACTCCGCGACACACCGGAGTTTGGTAACGACTCTATAACGATCAGTGGTGTTTTTGCTGGTTTTCCCCCGTGTGTCTCCCCACAGCCGATCGTGAATGCCTTAGAGTTAGGAGCTGTACGAACCCGCGCACGATGGTGCCTTCCTCTTCTTAAGCCAAGGAATGCCGGGAGTCCATCGTCTTTCGTGGGTTGACAACGAACGAAAGGCATTACTGTGAAGACCTCGCGTCTTGTGCTTGCCCCCGCAGTAGCCGTTGCATTGACAGGTCTTGCTGGCGCTCCCGCGTTCGCAGCGACAGCGTCCGCTCCGGTGCCGGCAGGCCCGCTCTGTGCACATGAAGATGCACAGCAGTCAACCGACCCAGATTCCAAGGTTCCCGACAGCTCGGACCCGCAGGCGACACTGTCTGATGCGCAGGTCACCCGGGCCGATATCGCGGATCGCAAAAAGGGCATCGGATTCTCCGGTACCGGATTCACACCCGACAACAAGGCGACCGTCACAGTCGTCGGCACCGACGGGTCCAAATACTCGCCAGAGACCAAGCTGACCGTCGACGAGAAGGGCAAGGTGTCCGGCACCTACTTCTTCTCCGTCACAGATAACGCCAAGGTCCCCTCCGGCGAATACTCGCTCTACCTCACCGATGAGAAGACCGAGAAGGACTCCTCGAAGGTCTCCTTCGAGGTCGTAGCCAGTGACTCGGACATCGACGAGGACGCCAAGGGCTCCGATTGCTCACCTGCAACTGGAGCGGCCCCAGAGCCGTCCGAGACCGCGACCGATGAGCCATCCGAGACATCGACTCCGACCGAGACCAAGTCTGAAGAGCCGAGCGAAGAGCCCACGGAAACCAAGGAAGCCCAGCAGCCCGCTGCGCCTAAGCCGACCGAGACCGAGACGAAGACTCCGGAACCCACGGAGACCGAAACTCGGACTCCCGAGCCGACCGAGACGGAATCCGAAACTCCCGAGCCAACGGAGACCGACGCCAAGTCGGAGGCCCCTGCTCCCAACGAGGCCGAGTCTGAAGCTCCGAAGGCAGAACCGTCGGAGACGACCGCTCCGGCCAGCCCCAGCACCGAAGACGGTGAGAAGAAGGCCGCGACAACCGCGACCCAGGCGCTCATCATCGATCCGACCGAGATCAGCTCCGAGGACTTCCTCAATGAGGGCATCAAGCTCGGCATCACCGGTGCACAGCCGGGTGAGAAGATCACGATCACGGTCGAGCATGCTCAGGGCAAGGTCGATCGCTACACGATGACCAAGGAAGCCGACTCCGAGGGCAAAGCGACCTTCGGCGTGCAGGCGAAGGTCAAGGCTGTGCTGGGAACGTACAACGTCACAGCCCAGGCCGACAGCTTCGACAAGGCACAGGGCGGCAGCTTCACCGTCGTCACCAACGGCACCTCGGTCGACGAGGGCGGACAGAACGGCAGCGACAGCGGCAGTGACCTGCCCCGCACCGGTGCGGAGATGACCGGACTGGCGCTCGGAGTCGGGCTCCTCGTCGTCGGTGCCGCAGCCGTCGTCATCACTCGTCGGCGGATGACCGCCTCCGACGATCCTGCGGAGTTCTAAGATCCGTTGAACGATGAATTGTCCCTAGCGGGGCTGCACCTCGGCAGACACCAGATCGATCTCGGTCGTCTCCGAGCAGGGACAATGCTCGGTCTCATGGGCAGCACGGACAGCACCACTGAGGTGGTGCTGTCCGTTGCTGCGCGCTCCGACGTCGCACCTCCGCCGCAGTTCCCGACCGGGCTCCGGTCGGGTCTCATACGTGTGCGCAGGTGGGTCAGAACATATCTTCGCGAAGCCAATGCCGGATCTGGGGAGGCGGCATTGGCTCTGGCGTGCACGGAGTTCGGGGTCAACCCTGACGTCCTGAGGCGCCGGTTCGGCGAACTTGATGCCGGTGAGCGTGCGAGACTCGGCCTGGCCGTGGCATGGGCGAGCGGCTTGCCGTGGCTGACCTTCATCGACCCCTTCGCATCCGTCCCCGGACATGTGCGCGCCGGTCTGCGCGGTCGTCTGGCCGATCTGGCAGCAGCGCACGGCCGCGGGATCGTCTTCACCTCGAATACGCTGACCGACTTCACCGTCGCCGCGGCGGGGGTGGCCGATATCGAAAAAGGCGAGCTTGTCTCGTTCGGCACTTTGGAACAGGTCGTCACGGAGCCCAGAGGCTCCCTGCCGGCCGAACTCAGCAGGGTCAACGTCTACTCCGGGCTGGCGCGTAAGGGCTGGCTGTCGATCGGCCACTCTGCGGTGAAGGCTCGGACCGAACTCGACGGGAAGGTCTTCGTCACTCTCGGTTGGCGCAGTGCTCTCCTGTCATTGGACGAACACGACCCGGCGTTCACCTCGGCGACGGTGTTCGAAGCCGTCGTCATCGGACTGCGCGATCACGGTTCCTGCCTGCAGGCGAAGCTGTCGCCGGTGGACACCGAGATGGGACTCGCCCTCGATGTGGACCTGGCCGACCTTGCCGGCGTGTCCGGCAGCGAGAGCGGATTCGGCGTGCTCCACCCCAGCCTCGGCGACTCGATCGCTGCCCTGCGTGCCAACGTCAAGGTCGGCACCCACGTCTTCGTCGAGGTCGACACTCAGGCACTGCACGCGTACTCAGTGGAATAGACCCCACAGGCACGCGTCTGACTCCCCTTCCCGCGCGTCCTCGCCGTTCATAGAGCCGAGCGGCGGGCAATTGGCATTACACTGAAATTCCTTCATCCCCCACCGATTCAGGAGAAGCAATGCGAACGTCGCGCAAGCTTCTGATTTCGGCGCTCCTGGTCATCGTCCTCACCGTGGCAGCAGTTCCCCTCCTCAACCTGACTGTCTACACTCCTGCCCGCGCCGCTGTAGCCTATATTTCCGCGATCGAGGACGCCAACGCCGAGCGTGCGTTCTCCTATCTCGCCTCCCCCACCCCATCATCGACTCTGGCGCTCAATCATGATGTGCTCTCTGCCGCCCCTGACCTGCCGCGCGACGCTGAGGCGACGACGGTATCGATGGACGGCGACCATGCGAAGGTCTCGCTGAGCTATGTTCTGTCCTCGCAGACGCAGACCGTGGATCTGTCGATGGTGAAGCTGCCAGCCACTGCCGGACTGTTCGACCGGTGGGCGATCGAACAGGAGAAGTGGCCGACCCTCGACCTGCAAGTCGAAGGGTCGTCAACTGCCACGGTCAACGGCTACGGAGTCGCCGCCGGAGAGGTTCCCGTGCTGTTCCCGGCCACCTACCTCGTCGGCTTCGATGCGACCTACCTCAGGTCGAAACCCGAACGCGCCGAGGTGATCGCGCCGACCGACACCGCCCAGATCGCGCTCTCGCCCGAGCCCACGGCAAAGTTGGAGGAGTCTGTCGGTGAGCAGGTCAACGAGCATCTGGCGGAATGTGTGAAGTCGAAGACCCTCTACCCCTCAGACTGCGTGTTCGGCTATGAGACGGACAACGAGATCCTCGGCGATGTGAAGTGGTCGCTGGCTCGCGAACCAGAGGTCAGCCTGACCGCCTCGGGCAACGATCTCGAGCTCACTCCGTCCACGGTCGAGGTGCGCATCCAGGGACGCTATCGCGACATCGTCACGGCGGCCGAGCACGACTTCGACGAGACGCTCTCCTTCGACATGGGAGGCTCCGTCATCGTCAAGTCCTCGCAGGTCCGCTTCGATCCGCGCCGCCTCGGCGACGTGACCGTGAAATAATTCCTCCGACGCCGGCCGACATCGGCTGCATGCCGCGCTTCGAGGGCAACGACGGCCGCCGACCTTCAGGCCCAGTGGAGGTCGGGTCAGGCCCCGCGGAGGTCAAGGGTGAGTTCGGCCGGAGCGGTGGCGACGAGGTCGACCGGAATGCCCCAGTCCTGCTGGTAGAGATGGCACGCGGCGTGCAGGGGGATCTCTCCGCCTGGTTCGCCGTCGCAGGCGGCGGCTCGTGCGGTCACGTGCAGGACCCCTGACTCGAGTTCGGGGTTGATGACGATGTCGCGCTTCAGTCCTTCTGCGCCACCGTCCCCGGAGACGATCAGCTCTGGTGGTGTCGAGGAAACCTGCAGATACGTGGGGTCTCCCCACCGGTCATCAAGTTTCTGACCTGCTGGAACAGTGAAGCTCACGGACACTGCCACTGGGCCCGATGAGATCTCGGTTGAGGGGCGCTTGCTGGTCAGCGCACCCTCGTCGACTCGCTGGGCGTCCTTGGGCAGCTTCACTCTGGTCAGGGCGTGCGAGGCTGATTCGACGACGAGGAGTTCGGCCGGCGCGGAGCTGGCAGCTTCGAGGACGAAGATGTCGGATGGTTCGCGCAGGCCGCGGGCCAGGGTCGAGACCTCGTTCGTGGTGAAGTCATAGCGGCGGATCGCCCCGTTGTAGGTGTCGGCGATCGCGATCGATCCGTCAGGCAGGCTCCGCACTCCCAGAGGGTGCTGCAGTCTGGCCTCTGCGGCGGGACCGTCACGGAAGCCGAAGTCGAAGAGTCCTTCACCGATGAGTGTGGACACGGCTCCGGTGTTCGGGTCGAGACGTCGGACCGCCGAGGTCTCCGAGTCGGCGATGAGCACGTCGCCATCGGAGGCGAGGTCGAGGCCCGATGTCTGCGCGAACCATGCGCTGTCCGCATCGCCGTCGGCCAGGCCTTCGTTCATGGTGCCCGAGAGCAGTCGGATCGACCCGGCTTCGGGGTTGAACGACCAGATGGTGTGATTGCCCGCCATCGCCACAACAACCTCGGCGGTGGCAGGGACGTAGAGGACATCCCACGGTGAGGACAGCTTCACGTCGAGGGCGGGGCCGTCGTAGCGGCCGAGTTCGCCGTGGGTGCCGACCACGTTGTCGATCGCGCCGACCATGTGCTGTGCTCCGGTGCCGGCGATCGTCGTCACGGTTTCGGTCTCGAGGTTGATGCCGCGCAGGGTGTGGTTGACGGTGTCGGCGATGACGAGATGGTATCCGGCCTTCGCTGCCACGTCCCCGGGAAGGACGGTGATGCCGCCGGGTTCGCTGAAGGACGCCTGGGAGAAATCGCCGTCGCCCGCGCCGCGTTCGCCGGTGCCGATGCGCCGGATGATGTCCTGGCCCGAAGCATCGTATTCGACGAGGCCATGGTGTCCCGAATCAGCGACGAGGAGATTGCCCGATGGCAGTGCGGTGACCTTGCCGGGGTAGAACAGCTCGGTCTCCGGTGCTGGCGGCGGCACGTAAGGTCCGTCGCCGGAGTGCAGTGTGCCCTTCGCCGAGTGCTCCTCGATGAGTCCTTCGATGATCTCACCGAGGCCGGCACCGTGACCTTCGCCCGACAGGGTCGCGACCAGGTAGCCCTCTGGGTCGATGACGGCCAGCGTCGGCCAGGCACGGGCGGTGTATGCCTGCCATGTGACGAGGTCGGGATCGTCGAGGACGAGGTGTTCGACCTGGTAGCGTTCGACCGCCTGGTCGACGGCCTCGACGGTGCGTTCGAACTCGAACTTCGGCGAGTGGACGCCGATGATGACGAGCTCTTGTGCGTACTTCTCCTCGAGCGGACGCAGCTCGTCGAGCACGTGGAGGCAGTTGATGCAGCAGAAGGTCCAGAAATCGAGCAGGATCACCTTGCCGCGCAGATCGGCCAGGCTCAGCTCCTTGCCGCCGGAGTTCATCCACCTGCGGCCGATGAGTTCAGGTGCACGCACCTTGACCTGGTGGGACGGCGCGGCGGCAGGCGCCGCGGACGCTTGGGAATCCTGCGGACTGGTGTTCATAGCTCTATCTTCACAGATTCGCCGCCGCGGCGGGAGGCCCGGTGTCATCATGTGACCAATGCCCCAGTCCTCGAACGTGACGGTCACCTGCGGGCGTCTCAGGTGTGGTCGCGGCTTGCCTCAGGAGTAGTAGCGGGCGCCGAACACACTGGAACCGACGCGGACCATGGTCGCGCCCTCGGCGATTGCGAGCTCAAAGTCGTTGCTCATGCCCATGGACAACTCAGTGGCGTCGGGCGACATGGCTCCAGAGGAGAGGAGTTTCTCGCTGAGTTCTCGCAGGTCAGCATAGCTGGGACGGATCTCGTCCGGTGTGCGTCCGGGCAGACCGATCGTCATCAGACCGCGCAGCCTCATCCGTGTGTGAGCTTGCAGCGCCGCGATGAGCGCCTCGGTCTCTTCGGGCGCGATCCCGGACTTCGAGTCTTCCCGGGAGGTGTTGACCTGCACGAAGAAATCCACAGTCTGGTCGAGGGCTTCGAGACGGTTGTTGATCTTCGTCGCCAGTTCCAGATTGTCGACGGATTGGATGCAGTGCGCATGGCGCAGGGTGTGATTGACCTTGTTCTTCTGCAGAGGACCGATGAGATGGGCCTCGTGATCGAGATCAGCGAGGTCATCAGCCTTGCCGACCAGTTCCTGGACCTTGTTCTCCCCGATGAGGGTGAACCCATGTTCGAGGGCCACTCGGATCTTCGCGGCCGGTTGAGTCTTGGTCGCGAGCAGAACCTTCACATCAGCACTCGTCCGACCGCTCGCCTCGGCGGCGGTTGCCGCACGTGTGGACACCTCATCGAGGTTGACTCTGATGGAGGCGATGGCCTCCGGCGAAAGCGCTTCTGGAGTGTTCTGGGGTTCGGACGTATTCTGCGGTTCAGGAGTGTCTGGGGAACTCATGCTTCCAGTCTTACACGTACCCGCTGAAGTTGCAGATCGCCGGCGAAGCGGCACGGAAGCCGCGGTTCGTGGGCACGGCGCCCTGGTGCACGGCAAACGGTTGGTAAGTTCTCCTCGAAACTCGTTCGTGGATCGAAGAGAACTTACCAACCGTTGGTGCCTGTCCGGAGGGACGAGGCTGTCAGCTGCCACGCTCGTCACTGCGGTTAATTGCAGCGGCGCTCATCGCAGGGGTGTTGCATCAGATCCGCCCGCTTGTCCTTATTCGGGCAGCCCCTCGGCCTTGGCGTCGATGTTCTTGATCAGCGCCGAGGTGTCGAGCCCTTCGAGGCCCGCGTCGACGAGCTTCTGCAGCTGAGCGTGGACGAGCTGCGCTGCAGGCAGGTCGAGGCCCTGAGTCTCCGCTCCTGCGAGGGCGAGGCCGACGTCTTTGTGCATGAGAGCCGTGGCGAATCCGGGCTTGAACGAGTTGTTCGAAGCCGCTGTCTCTGTCACGCCAGGAACTGGGTACCAGGTGCGCAGCGGCCAGGAATCTCCGGAGGAGACCGTCGCGATGTCATAGAAGACCTTGGGATCGAGACCGAAGCGATCAGCGAGCACGGCCCCTTCGACGACGCCCTGCAGGCTGATCGAGAGCATCATGTTGTTGACGATCTTGGCGGCCTGACCGGCTGCTTCGCCACCGGCGTGGAACATATTGCCGGCCATGGGTTCGATGAACGTCTTCGCCTCGGCCACGTCTTCCTCGGTGCCGCCGAGCATGAACGTCAGCGTGCCTGCCTCGGCACCGGTGACGCCGCCGGACACGGGACCGTCGACGAACCGGAAGCCGGCCTTGGCTGCTTCTGCATGCAGTGCGCGGGCGGAATCGAAGTCGATCGTCGAAGAGTCCACCAGGAGCGTCTTGGTGTCTGCGTGGGCCAACACGCCGTCAGCCTCGAGGTAGACGGCACGAGCGTGTTCCCCCTTGGGCAGCATCGTGAACACGATATCGGCTCCGGCAACAGCCTCGGCGATGGACTTCACAGGATTCACCCCGTGCTTGGCTGCCTCTTCGACGGCGATCTCGACGAGATCGAAGCCATTCACAGTGTGACCGGCCTTGACCAGGTTCGCTGTCATCGGACGACCCATGTTTCCCAGGCCGACCCATCCAATTGTCGACATAAAATGCCTCCTCGCATCATGTTCTTCAGGTGGTGCAGTGTTCCCACTCACATTACGCCAGTCACTCGGCCTACACCTGTCGCGCAGAATCACATATTCCGCACCAGATATGTGCGTGCACGCAGATAGGATGGAACCACTATGGTTTCATATGCACCAGGCGGATCCGGTTCGCAGATCTCTCCCGAAGATCTGCTGACGTTGCTTGCCGTGGCACGACTGGGCAAGTTCACGGCCGCTGCGCACAGCCTGGGCCTCAACCACACGACGGTCTCCCGACGCATCGCGGCCCTGGAGAAGGCCTATGGCGAGCGGATGCTCGTTGCCTCACCTGACGGCTGGGAGCTCAGCGCTGCCGGACGTCACCTGCTTCCCGTGGCCGAGGACATCGAGTCCGCCCTGGGACGCATCGACTCCCACGCCAGCTCCACTCTTTCGGGGACGATCCGTTTGGCCTGCCCGCAGGCCTTTGCCCTCGAATTCGCGGTCCCGGCCCTGACCCAGCTGCAGCGCAGCCACCCCGGCCTGCAGTTCGAACTCATCACGGCCACGCAGCGGGCCCGGCAGTACCGCTCGGGTGTCGATATCGAGGTCGTCGTCGGCAGGCCGGACGCACCACGCAGCGTCGCAAAGCATATCCGCGACTATCGGCTCCAGCTCTACGCCTCCCGTGAGTACCTGGGGTCCCACACGATGCCGACGACGCTTGATGATCTTGCCGAGCACCGGCTCATCTACTACATCGAGAACTCGCTCCAGGTCGATGACCTCGACGAGGCTGGCAATGCGCTGCCGCGCGGCAAGGGGTTCTTCCGCTCCACCTCGGTGCATGCGCACGTGCTCGCCACATCGAACGGAGTCGGGATCGGGATCCTGCCCGACTTCCTCGCCGTGGGCAACAGCCGCCTCGTACAGGTGCTGCCCGAGGAATTCTCGAAGCCGGTCTCCTACTGGGCCTCGGTCCGCCACGAATCCCTGCGCAACGCAGGAGTCCGCAGCGTCCTCGAGGTCCTCTGAGTCCGACCCGGACCGTCTCTCCATCAGGCCTCAGCCGGTGCTGTACGTCTGACCTCAGCCGGCGCGATACCTCAGGCCTCAGGCGGCGGACCAGCCGCCGTCGACACTGTGTGCGCTGCCGTTGATGACGGCGGCAGCATCGCTGGCCAGGAACAGTGCCAGAGCGGCGATATCGCCTGGTTCAGCAAGCTTCGGCACGGCAGAATGCCCGAGGAAGACCTGTTCGAGGACCTCGTCCTCGGTGATGCCGTTCGTCTTCGCCTGATCGGCGATCTGGCCCTTGACCATCGGTGTCATCACATAGCCGGGATTGATCGCGTTGCAGGTCACACCGTGTGGACCCGCTTCCAATGCGGTCGTCTTCGTCAATCCCATGAGCCCGTGCTTGGCCGCCACATAGGCGGATTTGTTCGCCGAGGCGCGCAGCCCGTGGATCGAGGAGAGGTTGATGACCCTGCCCCATCCTTTGGCGTACATCGCGGGCAGCGCTGCCTTGGTCAGCACGAACGGCGCTTCGAGCATGAGCGTATTGATGAGTCGCCATTCCTCGAGCGGGAATTCCGTGATCGGGTGGATCCGCTGGATGCCGGCGTTGTTGACGAGGATGTCGACGTCAAGGTCGACTCCATCCAGCGCCGAGGTGTCCGCGAGGTTGACCGTCCACGCCTCTCCTCCGATGTCGCTGGCTACGGCTTCCGCAGATTCCGCGTTGACGTCGGCGACGATGACGTGTGCTCCGGCTGCGGCGAACGCTTCGCTCATCGCCTTGCCGAGGCCGGAGGCTCCCCCAGTGACAAGGGCGCGCTTCTTGTTGAGATCGACCATTGCAGTCCCTTCGATCGTGTCGCAATTCGGCTGTTTTGTCGGTTGTGTTGTCGACTGTTGCGTGGTCCGCTGTCATGCATTCGGGCGGTGCCGACGATCATCGGCACCGCCCGATTACCGAACTCACTGTTGTGCGCTCGAGTTCACGAACTCACTGTTGTGCGTTCGAGTGCTGAGGTGTGAGTATCAGCGCTTCACCGCGTGACGACGATCCTTGTCCACCTGGTCCAGTGAACGCAGATCGATGCCCTTCGTCTCCTTTGTGAACAGAAGCGCGACCATCGAGATGATGGCGGCAACCAGGAGGTAGAACGCGATCGGCACCGAGGAGTCGAACTTCTGCAGCAGCGCAGTGGCGATGATCGGAGCGAACGATCCGGCCACGATCGCCGTGACCTGGTATCCGGTCGAGACACCCGAGTTGCGCATGCGGGTAGGGAACATCTCCGACATGATCGCCGGCTGTCCGGCATACATCAGAGCATGGAAGATGAGCCCCAGCAGCAAGGCGAGGAAGATCATCGCACCGCTGCCGGTGTCGTACATCGGGAAGGCGAAGAAGCCCCACGAAGCGGTGAGCACGATTCCGATGCCGTAGGGCAGCTTGCGCCCGACCTTGTCCGCCAGCGCCCCGACGAAGGGCACGAGCACAGCGTGGATCGCGTGGGCGCCGAGAAGGAGCCCGAGGATCTCTGCAGATTCGATCTTGACCGCGATCGCCAGATAGGTGATCGAGAAGGTCACCACGAGATAGTAGTGGATGTTCTCGACGAAGCGCAGCCCCATCGCGGCGAAGACCTCACGCGGGTAGCGCTTGAAGACGGCCTTGATTCCGTAGTCCACGCCCTCTTCGATCTCCTCAGCCTGGACCTGTTCGAAGATCGGAGCATCGGAGACGCGGGTGCGGATGTAGTAGCCGATGAGCACGATGACGGCCGAGAGCCAGAAGGCCACCCGCCAGCCCCAGGACAGGAAGTCCTCGTCGTTCAGTGTCGCGGTGAGAACGAAGAGAACGCCGGTCGCGAGCAGATTACCCAGCGGCACACCCGACTGAGGGAATGACGACCAGAAACCGCGCTCCTTGTTCGGCGCATGCTCAGCGACAAGGAGGACAGCTCCGCCCCATTCGCCGCCGACGGCGAAGCCCTGGATGAGGCGCAGGAGGACGAGCAGGACGGGCGCGAGGTACCCGATCTGGTCGAAGGTCGGCAGACAACCCATGAGGAATGTGGCCGCGCCGACGAGGATGATGGACAGTTGCAGCAGCTTCTTGCGACCGTACTTGTCCCCGAAGTGGCCGAAGATGATGCCGCCGAAGGGTCGCGCGACGAACCCGACCGCATACGTTGCGAAACCTGCCAGGATCGCGTTCAGAGGGTCGTCTGTCGGCGGGAACAGAATGTGAAAGACCAGCGTGGCCGCAGTTCCGTAGAGAAAGAACTCGTACCACTCCACGACTGTGCCGGCCATCGAGGCGGCGACGACCTTGCGCAGCTGTGCGCGGACCGTCTTCCTCTCGGCATTATTCGAAGAACTCATGACTCTCCTTAATTTCCACGATCCGCATCACCATTGAATGCGCGAATCGACTTGCTGTGACGCCCCAGTCCGGTGAGATGTGTACCTACAAGCCCCTGCTATGCGGCTACAGGTCCACTCCCCTGACACGGACTGCGCTACGCCCGGATGAATATGATCCTTGCAACAGTCTGCGCCATAAAGGCGCGCCATGGGCGCTGGAGTGGCTCGAATTCGGGAATTTCTCCTACACATTCCCGCACACGAGGTGTGCAGCCAACCACCACACCCGGTGTGCAGTCATCCGCCGCACCCGGTGTGCAGTCACCTGCTTCTCAGACCACTGTTCGCGTCGCGCTCGGCCATGTTGGCGAGCATGTCGTTGTAGGCGCGAAGTTCCGCGTCGTCGGTGCGCGCTTCGCTGCGGTCGATGCGCCTAGCCTCTCGATCCGAGGACTTCGACCATTGGAAGGCAACCATGATTGCAATGAACAGGGTGGGGAATTCGCCGATGCCCCAGGCGATTCCTCCGCCCGTCTGTTGGTCTTCGATCGCCGGATAACCCCAGTCGGCGCCGATATTGCCGAACCAGTCGCCCTCAATGAGGACTTCGGAGCTCATGATCGAGATCCCGAAGAACGCGTGGAAGGCCATCGTGATGAGCAGCATGAGCAGGCGCAGCGGATATCCCGGACGCTCCACGCCGGGATCGATGCCGATGAGGGCCTGCGCGAACAGATAGCCCGCGCCGAGGAAGTGGATGATCATCAGCTCGTGGCCGAGGTGCCATTCGAGCGCGTACTTCATCACGCCTGAGTAGTAGAAGATGACGAGGGAGCCGGCGAAATTCACGCTGGCGAAGATCGGGTTCGCGAAGAAGCGCATATACGGGGTGTGAACGAGCCAGAGCACCCACTCGCGGATCCCGCGCGAACCGTCCGTGCGAGCTTTCGTTCCACGCATGAGCATCGTGATGGGTGCGCCGAGAACCATCGGCAGGGGCACGACCATGATCAGGAGCATGTGCTGGATCATGTGTCCGGAGAACTGGATCTCACCGTAGACCCTGGCTCCTCCGGAGGTGACGTAGACGAGGAAGATCATGCCGAGCAGCCAGCAGATCAGGCGATGGACCGGCCAGGAATCACCTCGGCGCCGGAGATTGACGAAGCCGACGATGTAAGCCGTCGCCAGACCGACGGCCACGACGACCCACAGGGGGTCCAGGGACCATTCGGTGAAGTATCGGGCCAAGCTCGGCGGAGGAGGAAGCGGCTCGCCGGTGAGGATCTCAGCCGGGGACGGGTCCCCCACCGGCTCCTGTGAAACAGGGGGTTGGGACCGCGACAGAGCGACCGCGAGACCCATCGTGGCGCCGAAGATGACGAACTCGACGATGATGAGCCGCCAGAACTCCCTGGTCGCCGAGGCTGTTGTGCCCAGACGGCGGATGACGAACTGACGGTGCCAGAACCCGATGAGACCGAGCAGGATCGTCGCGAAGGCCTTCGCAACGATCACCTGCCCGTAGGGAGTCATGACGTCAGCGAGGCTGTGGACGCGCAACAGCGAGTTCACCACACCGGAGAAGGCAACGAGGGCGAAGGCGATGAGTGCGATTGAGGAATAGCGTTCGATCGTGCTGCGCAGTTGGTTGGAGCGGGCAAGGTCCGAGCCCAAGAGGGCGATGACGAAAAGGCCGCCCAGCCAGATGGTGACGCCCAGCAGGTGCAGACCGATGCTGTTGACGGCTTGGGTGTGTCCGGAGGCTTCAGCGGAGTGTCCCATCAGTGCCAGCGGGATCATCACGCCGACGCCGAGCACGCCTGCCACCGCGATGCCGAGATAGCTGCGTGTGCCGAAGCACAGGGTCGACGCGACGGCGATCAGGACGACGATGAGCGTCCAGAGCTGACCGAAGGCGATCTGAGTCAGGAACACGCCGAGCTGATTGGAGAAGTCCAGATAGGCCTGTGCGCCGACAGTGTCGGCGAAGGTGAGGACAAGGACAGCCACAGCAGAGATCGTCCAGACCACCGATGCCACCTCGGCGATCTTCAGGGTCTTCTCCCAGAGCGCATTGAACGGGATCTCCTCGGTGGTGCCCGCCTTCGCGCCTGCAGGACTCGTCGTCCTGTTCCGGCTTCGCCCCTGGGTGCGAGGCAGGATGAGGAGGGCGAACATCAGTGCGCCCAGAGTCAGTGCCATCGAAATGTTGAAGACGAATTTCGCTGCCGGAAGACCGAATCGCACGTAGGGGCCGGGGTCGTTGAGGAGTGTTGCCTCCGCTGCTCCGGTGAAGAGCATCGCGGCCATACCCACACCGAGTCCGCCGATGACGACCAGGGGAACGGCCGCGCGAGACGTGAATCGGGTGACCGATGCGAAGACTTGAGTGCTCACTGGTGGCAGACCGCCGCTTCATTCATGATTCAAGAGTATCGCCGGAGTCTGAGACCGAGCCAACTGCGAGGCCCGGACGTGGTCGAGATCTCGGCGAGCAGACACGAAATGACCCGGACCAAAAGGCCCGGGTCATTCCACACTGATGCGCGAGGCTCAGTTAGGGCTGCCAGCGGCAGCTTTCAGCTTCGAACCAGCGGACAGCTTCACGGAGTAGCCGGCCTTGATCTGGATTTCTTCACCGGTCTGCGGGTTGCGTCCCTTGCGAGCGGCACGTTCGGTGCGCTCGACGGACAGCCATCCGGGGATGGTGAGCTTTTCGCCCTTGCCGACGACATCTGAGAAGACATCGAAGACACCGTCAAGAACGTCCGAGACCTGCTTCTGGGTCAGTCCGGAATTCTCTGCAACTTCTGCTACGAGCTCACTGCGGTTCTTAGCCATAAAAGTGTCCTCCTTAGGACAAGTCGGTCGGTTACCGGTCCGTTTTTCCGATAACGAACTTCCTCGAGATTACCAGCTTGACTTCGTGATGCCGGGCAACTCGCCGTTATGTGCCATTTCGCGGAAGCGAACACGGGAGAGACCGAACTTGCGGAGGTAGCCGCGTGGACGGCCATCCACCTGGTCGCGGTTGCGCACACGCACTGGTGAGGCATCGCGAGGAAGCTTCTGCAGTCCGAGGCGTGCTTCTTCACGCTGCTCGTCGGTGCTGTCTGGGTGTGTCAGCTGGCGCTTGAGCGTCGCACGACGCTCCGCGTAGCGCTCAACAATGACGCGACGCTGCTTGTCGCGTGCGATCTTTGACTTCTTAGCCATTTGCGCTCAGCGCTCCTCTCGGAAATCGACGTGCTTGCGAACAACTGGATCGTACTTCTTGAGTACCATGCGATCCGGGTTGTTGCGGCGGTTCTTGCGGGTCACGTAGGTGAACCCGGAGCCAGCGGTCGACTTGAGCTTGATGATGGGACGAATGTCCTGTGCTTTAGCCATCAGAGTTTCACTCCCTTGGCAATGAGTTCGCCGACGACGGCGTCAATTCCGCGCACGTCGATCACCTTGATGCCCTTGGCGGACAGGTTAAGGGTGATGCTGCGACGCAGAGACGGAACGTAGTAGCGCTTTTTCTGAATATTCGGGTTGAAACGACGCTTGGTGGTTCGTTTCGAGTGGGACACGTTGTGTCCGAAACCAGGGACGGCCCCGGTTACTTGGCAGGTTGCTGCCATGACTCTCCTCCAGTTCACAAGTTACCGACTCTCGAAACAAGCAGGTCTGCGTGGGGTCCACGCTCGCTTGCGCCGATGTCGGAAGACATCAACAAATTTTCACGAATGCTGCTCGACCGGACTGATGCCCGACCGCTGACCAGGCTGCTGCCTGGCATGAGGCGTTCGCAATGAAAATTGTGTACGCCAAAACAGGTTTGCCCGTTCGGGCGAGATGTCTCACCAGCGCTGAAGCCGTAGCCTGTGAGAGATTGGCCGAAGCTGGAGTGCAGCGGTGGGTGAGCACCATGTTGGGCTGAGCAGATCCATCAATGATCGAACTGCTATGACACAACAGATAACAATCTTAGAGAGAAACAGGCCTTCAGAGCAAATTCACTGAAACACTGTCGCAGAACCTCGTCGGACGTGCTGCCGCTGAGGGCTTCGGAACGCACTGCGCCCGGATTCGCGGGCCCAACGCCACTTCCCGCCTGGCACTCATCCCGCACGCATGTTCGCGCGCGCCATCCAGCAGACAACGCATCCTGCTCTGGCTCGTGTTGAAGACGTGTCGATGACGTGCCAAGGTAAGAAGATGATTGCCACCACATCTGGCACTCAGGAGGACCGATGAGCGACGTTCCACCGAGGCCGCGAATCCGTCCAGCGACCAGTGATGACTGGCAGAAGGGCCAACCGGATCGCGCCAGTCCGACCCCGTCGCCGGGCCACGAGTCCACCCAGAGTGCTGCCGACTTCGACAACTCGACCTATTACGAATACCTCGAGAAGCACACTGGCGACGTACCCGTATCCAAAAGTCGCACGCGCAATGTCTTCGCCCCCGCAGGCGCTTCCCCGTTCCAGGAACAATCTCAGAACTCCCCCGGTGCATCACTGACAGAACAACGGGGTCAAACCGGTACGCCCGGGCAGACAGAAGACCCCGGCCACAAGTGCGAGCAGCCCGCACATTCGGCACGCGCCGAACACGGCTACGATGGTCCGGCGTCCGGGCAGATCCCGCTCCAGACGGCACCGGCCCCGAAGAAGGGCAACGGGGCCAAGATCACCGTCGTCATCATCGCCATCGTCATGATTCTCGCGCTCCTGGCCTTCTTCGGAGTGCGCTGGCTGGCACCGTCGACGGGAACGGTGCCGGTCGACTTCGGCGGCGATGAGACCGGGTCCGCCTCTCCCTCCCCTTCCGAGACCCTGGTGCAGCCGACAGCAAGCCCGCAGGAGGCGCTGTCGACCTACACGAAGGAGGGCACCGCGAAGGCCGATGACCTCGAGGGGCAGTGGGTCACACAGGTCAGTGCTAAAGACGTCGGCCTGGAGGCCGACGGTAAGACCTGGAGTGCACAGGACATCGTCGACGAGTTCGAGGCCAACCGCGTCAAGTACCCGGGCGCGATCCTCATCCACAGCGGCGACTGGGATTCCTACAAGGACGACAACTACTGGGTAACCGTCATCGACACCGCCTACAGCGATCCCGAACCCGCACTCGATCAGTGTCGCTCCTGGGGCTTGGACCGCAACCACTGCCTCGCGAAACGTCTGGTCACGGACGGAAGCCCCGCCGACAACAGCGCCTACCTCGACAAGTAGGGTCGGTTCACCCTCACCGCGACATCGCCAACGCGCCGGCGCCGGGGCGCAGCGCTGGAGTTTGGGCGCAATGCCGAGACTACGACGGAGCTCCGGGACACCTATGTGCGCACAGGTGTCTCGGAGCTCCGTCGTTGTCTCGAAGTCAGGGCGACTGCGGCGGTGACCTCTGCTTGGGAAGTCTGAGCCGGCCTCAGGCCAGCAGCAGCGTCGGATCCTCGAGTCCGCGACCGACGTCGGCGAGGAACTTCGAAATGATCTCGCCATCGACGACACGATGGTCAGCGCTCACCGACAGCGTCGTGATGTCACGCGGAACGATCTCGTCGCCGACGACCCATGGCTTCTTCCTGATCTGCCCGAAGGCCAGGATCGCGGCCTCGCCGGGGTTGATGATCGGAGTACCCGCATCGACGCCGAAGACGCCGACGTTCGTGATAGTGATCGTTCCACCCGACTGGTCGGCCGGAGGCGTCTTGCCCGAACGAGCCAGCGCAGTCAGGTCCTGGATGCCCTGAGCCAGGTCGCTCAGGCCCATTGCGTGTGCACCTTTGATGTTCGGCACGATCAGACCACGCGGAGTAGCTGCAGCGATGCCGAGGTTGACGTACTTCTTGACGACGATCTCTTCGCCCTCGAGGCACGAGTTGATCCGCGGGTTGCGAGCAACAGCCCAGGCCACAGCCTTAGCCACGAGCAGCAAGGGAGACACCTTGACGTCCTCGCCCAGGAACTTCGTGGACTTGAGCTTACGCACGAAGGCCATCGTCTCGGTCACGTCCACGTCGAGGAACTCGGTGACGTGGGGCATCGTGAACGCGGATTCGACCATGGCCTTGGCCATCATCTTAGCCACGCCCTTGAACGGGATCCGCTCTTCGAGTTCGTCAGCGGAGACGGCCCCCGCCGAGGCGGTTGCGGCCCCGACGCTCGAGCCTGTCGCTGCGGTTGCCGCCGGGCCGGTGCCGCTGGCCGCGGCCTTGACGTCGTCTCGGGTCACTTCACCGCGGGAACCGGTCGCAACGACCGCAGCCAGGTCGATGCCGAGATCCTTTGCGAGCTTGCGCACGGGAGGCTTGGCCAGTGGCTTGTTCGCCGAGGCGGTTGCTGGTGCCGTGGTTTCAGCCGGCGCCGAGGCGGTTGCTGGTGCCTTGGTTTCAGCCGGTGCCGCTGCAGCTGGAGCAGCAGGAGCCGCTGGCACTGCAGGGGCCGGGGCCGCAGGTGATTGAGCTTCTGGTGCGGCGGCCGAGCTTGTCTGCGCCGGAACGCCTGCACCCTTGCGGGGACGGCGTTTCGACGACGCTGCTTTGGCACCGTAGCCGACCAGGGTGGCGCCGCCTTCGGCTTCACCTGCGCTTTCACTCGAGGCCTGTGCATCTCCGGCTGCAGGCGACGATGCTCCTGCGGAAGCGGATGCGGAAGCGCCGGCAGGATCGCCACCGCCGAAGCGGATAATCGGCGTTCCGACCTCGATGGTCTGGCCCTCATCGACCAGCAGAGCCTCGACCGGTCCGGCCTGTGGGCTCGGCAGTTCGACCAGAGACTTTGCCGTCTCGATCTCGACGAGGATCTGGTTGACGGTGACTGTGTCGCCGACGGCGACCTTCCACGACACGAGGTCGGCCTCTGTCAGACCCTCACCGACATCAGGAAGAGAAAATTCAAAAGACATATCAACTCTCCTTGAGTCAGTAGGCCAGTGCCTGGTCGACACCATCGAAGATGCGATCCAGGTCAGGCAGATAGTGCTCTTCCATCCGCGAGCCGGGGTACGGCGTGTGATAGCCACCGACTCGGATGACCGGAGCCTCGAGGTTGAAGAAGCAGCGCTCAGACAGGCGTGCAGCGATTTCGGAGCCGAGCCCCAGGAACTTCGGCGCCTCATGCGCTACGACGAGTCGACCGGTTTTCTGCACGGACTTCTCAATCGTTGCAAAGTCGATCGGGCTCAGGCTGCGCAGGTCGATGAGTTCGACGCTCTTACCTTCGTCGGCCGCGGCTGCGACGACGTCCTTGGCCGTGGGCATCAGCGGGCCGTAGGCCACCAGAGTGACATCGGTGCCCTCGGAGACGACACTGGCGTCGTGCATTCCCAGGCTGCCTCGGTTAGCGGTGTCGACGTCTCCGCGCAGCCAGTAGCGGCGCTTGGGTTCGAAGAACATCACCGGGTCGTCGCTCTTGATCGCTTCCTGCATCATCCAGTAGGCGTCGTGGGCGTTCGACGGTGAGACCAGACGCAGTCCAGCGTGGTGGGCGAAGACCGTCTCCGGGCTCTCCGAGTGGTGTTCGGGTGAACCGATGCCGCCGCCGTAGGGCACGCGGATGACGATCGGCATCCTCTCTTTGCCCAGGGTGCGGTTGTAGAGCTTAGCCACCTGGGTCACGATCTGGTCGTAGGCCGGGAAGATGAATGCATCGAACTGGATTTCGATGACCGGGCGGTAGCCGCGCAGCGTCATGCCGATCGAGGTTCCCACGATTCCGGATTCGGCCAACGGCGCATCGATGACCCGCTGCGGACCGAAGTCCTTCTGCAGACCCTCGGTGACGCGGAAGACGCCGCCGAGCTTTCCGATGTCCTCACCGATGAGGACGACCTTCGGGTCGTCCTCCATGGCTTTGCGCATTCCGGCCGTGATGGCCTTTGACAGGGGAAGTTTCTCCATCAGGCCTCACCTGCATCGGCGAATGAGGCCTGGTATGCGAGGAATTCCGCACGTTCCTCATCGACGAGGGGGTGAGGTTCGGAAGTGACATGGGCGAACATCTCGACGGGATCGGGATCTTCCATTGTCATGCAGTTGTGGCGGATGCGCGCGGCGAGAGTATCGGCCTCGGCGTCCACCTCGGCGAAGAATTCGTCCGCGGTCTCCGTGTGGTTGTCGAGGTAGGTCTTGAGCCGTTTGAGCGGGTCGCGATCCTCCCAGATCTCTTCCTCTGCCCGATCGCGGTACTTCGTCGGGTCATCGGCCGTGGTGTGGGCACCGCGTCGGTAGGTGAAGGCTTCGATGAGCATCGGGCCATTGCCGGCGCGAACTGAGTCCAGGCTGGCCCGGGCCACCGCGTACATCGCGATGATGTCGTTGCCGTCGACGCGCAGGCCGGGAACGCCGAATCCCTCTCCGCGCTTGCACAGTGGTGCCGCGGACTGGACGTGGGTGGGTTCGGAGATTGCCCACTGGTTGTTCTGGCAGAAGAACAGCACTGGTGCGTGGAAGGCTCCAGCGAAGGTCAGCGCCTCTGAGACGTCGCCCTGCGAGGTGGCTCCGTCGCCGAAGCAGGCGATGGCGACAGTGTCGCGTTCCAGGTCACCGGTGCCGACATCGCCGTCCATGGACACGCCCATGGCGTAGCCGGTGGCGTGCAGAGTCTGCGAACCGATGACGATCGTGTACGTGTGGAAGCGGTGTTCCTGAGGGTCCCAGCCGCCGTGATCCTGGCCGCGGAACATGCCGAGGAGAGTTTCGGGTTCGACACCGCGAGTGTAGGCGAGGCCGTGTTCGCGATAGGTGGGGAAGACGAAGTCTTGGGGGCGAGCCGCCCGTCCCATTCCGATCTGGGCTGCTTCCTGACCGAACATCGGCGCCCAGAGGCCGAGCTGTCCTTGGCGCTGCAGGGCCGCACCCTCAGCATCGATGCGACGCACCAGGACCATATCCCGGTAGAAGCCGCGCAGATCCTCATCGGTGAGTTCTGCCGCGAAGGCGTCATATTCACCGGATTCGACGCGATTGCCGTCTTCGGTGAGCATCTGGATCATCCGAGGTTCCGACGACTGACTGTGGGCAGTCCCGGTTCCCACTGAAATGTTGGAGGTCATTCCAGTTCTCCTTTGTTCAAGGTCCAAGCGCACCGGAGGTGACCAGTGGCGGACGGTGTCCTGAGGACGGGACCTCTGGTGTGAGTTCTCGCCCTCGAGTGATGTGATTCACAGGTGATACCACGATACCGAATCCACCGACCGCATGCCACATCGGCAACGTGCGTCGAGCGCCAATTGTTATGGTCGGGTTCAGCCTAAGATGTGAATTTCGGGCGTGTGGTTCACGTCCAAAGGCTTCCATGTCGAATTGTCGATGGTCGCAGAGTTGCTCCAACGTCCGACAAACGCACGTCCGAGCACTTCAGAGCCTTACCGCGCCGAGGTGGGACTCCGGTTTCGCCGAGGTGGGACTCCGGTTTCGCCGAGGTGTGGCTCCAGGTCCTGTGCCCGCTCTTCGTCGCCGCCGGCCCGATCCTAGCCAGCGGCGTGTTCATCTGCGTCTCCCCTGGTAGTCCCTTGTCTGCTTGAGATCCCCGGTGAAGAATCCTGAGTTCGTCGCGGTGAATCGGTTGAAACCGGCATGGCCGCCTGCGAGCATCAGCCCGATTGAGGCGGTGTAGGCGGCCGAAGAATGTGCTGCCCCGGCGGAGGAGAACAGTTCGTCGAGTTCGGCATCGGTCTTGCCCTTCAGGTTCGGAGCCTGGCGCAGCTGCTCGGGATCGTAGTCGACGGTGATCGTCGACCAATGGTCTTCGGCTGGATTCTCGTTGCCGTCGAGGTCGGGGACCAGATCCTGTTCGTGCTCGATCGAGAGAACGTCGATGCCCTCGTCAACCGGGAAGTCTGAAATCGGTGCGCCCACGGTCACCAGCGCGGTGACGTTCACATCGGCCAAGAACGCCGGGTCGGCGGCCAGGGAACCGGCAGTGATTCCACCCTGCGAATACCCCACCAGCATGACCTCGGCATCAGAGCCGATATTCGCATCGGCAATGGCCTGGCGGACCATCTCCGCCATGACGGTGTCATTGCCGGCCATCGCCTGCACGTTCGTCGTGAGATCGGTGGTGTTCTGCCCGGGCTCGGGCGACCAGTCGGTCGTTGCGGGAACGTAGACGATATAGCGGGTAGTGCCGTCGGGGGAGACGATCTCTTCGATCCGCACCTGCCCGGAGTCGACGCCGCGGTGGCGGTCTGCCTCTCGGCCGTAGAGGTCCTCGATGTCGCGCGGCGGTTCGTCATCCGCCGGGGTGATTCCCTTGGCCCTCCACACCTCCACGTCCGAGGGCAGGAGCAGTCCGAACATGTTCGCACCTCCCAGGATCCATGCCGTCATCGACGACGAGTCATGTGGCCACAGCGCGTGGTCCCCCTCGACGGCCAGCACCATCGGCGGCAACCCCATGAAGCCGACGACGATTCCAGGCAGCACGTGTTCGATGATGGCCCCGGAGACATCGGAGTTCTCGAACACAAGGGCCACGAAGGCTTCCTTGGCCGCCGCCTTCGTCTGCGCCAGGTCGATGCCGAAATGTTTGGCCACGACATCGTCGAGGCCTGTTGCGTCGAGTAATTTCACTCCCAGGTAGATCGGTGCCCCGATCGCGATGCCGATAGGGATGGATACGGGCAGAGTGATCGCGATGACGCGACCGGTGACGTATCCGAAGTAGTCAAGGAGCCCGCCGAATGTGTCGCTGATGCCCTTCTCTGCCTGCCTGTAGGCGAGGGCTGCGGCTCTGACGGCGAGGACGGTGGCTTCGAGTTCGATGAGCACGCGCGCCGACTGGTGAAGGTAGACGATCCGGGCGGCGTCGAGATTGAGCGCCGTGAGCGGAGCGGGAACCTGCGTCAGGAGCGTGGCAAGGTCGAAGTCGACCAGTGATCCTTCCGCGGTCAGATCACCGATGGTGCCGCAGATGCGCTGCAGATCGTCTCCGCTGGAATCTGCCCGGTCATCGATCTTCAGCTGCGAGCCGCCCGCCGTTCGGGTCGCGATCACGGCCGGTGGCCGGTCGTCGTCTGGAGCCGAGTCAGAATCGCCGCAAGCAGGACTCGCACAGCATTGGCTTCGAGGCTGTTCTCGGCCCCCACGGTGATCGTGTCACCATCGCGCTCGAGCGTCGGTCGGGCCCAGGTACCGTCAACCCGGTGCAGGACCTCCATCCCGGCGACTTTGGCCTCGCTCAGATAAGTCAGGGTGAGCACGCAGTCCTTCTCAACCAGAGAGCACAGCTCCTCGGTGACCCGACCGAGTTCGGAAGGCTCGAGGCGTCTGAGGAGTTCGAAGCCTTCGAACTCCTCGAATCCCTTGCCATGCAGCACCAGAATGGCCAGGCAGATGTCATCACACAAAGACACCTCTAGATGGGCAGTCTCATCCCCGGAGCTGATGACGATGGTCATTCGGGAACGGGTGAGATTGAGCTCGGCCGTGAACCCAGTCAGCCAGGCAGTGAGCACATCGGGCCCACGCTTTGAGTCCCTGCCTGCGGATTCCCCCAGCATCACCGTTTCCGTGATCCCCCTTCCATCATCCGGAATCACGCCCGTTGCCCTCACCCCCGCCGAGGTGGTTTCGGATTCCGTACGTGGCATCAGCTCATGGGGCCAGAGAGTTCTCAGTCGCTCGGGAAGCCCGATGATCCGTGCGATGTCGACAGCACACCACGTGCTGCCCGACCCGACGGCAGACTCGCCCGACCCGACGGCCGACCTGCTCGACCTGCTCGACCCGGCAGCAGACCTGCCCACCCGTGCCGCTGCCTTCGCCCCGCCTCTCATATCTGGATCCGACCTCCCACTGAGACGACCTGCAGATGCAGGTCGTAGGCTTCGGCGAGCTTGTCGGCCCTCTCTGCGAGAGTGCTGATCGAGTCCGAACATGTCAGCAGACGATCAGCGAGCATCCGCCCTGCCGGGGAGTCCCACCCTTCTACCTGCCGACAGGTCTGCGCCAGACTGCGCAGCTCGTCTGCTCGCCGCCTCCACCCGTCCCTGTTGAGTGCCAGCTCATCGGTGATCACTGCCCGTCCTCCCCTCCCAATTGGTGTCGGCTTTCACCGTACGAATCGGCATCTTCCACCGGAAGCGCCTCAGTTCGTCCTGTGGAAACCGGTCGGCGCTCCACAGGGTTCCGGCGTCGAAGTCACGCGCGAATCCACAGTGACAGGAGCACGAGTCGCACTGCGGATCTCGGACCTGCGCACGACCGCCTGGTGGTCGGTTCCGCGTCCCTGCCCGGCTCATGAGAAAATGGGGCCATGCCGACCGTTTCGCTTGCTGACATCTCGCCCGCCATTGCTCTCGGACCACTCGATGGCCGTTACCGCAAAGACACCGCTGACCTCGTCGATCATCTCTCCGAGGCGGCCCTGAACCGCAACCGGATCACCGTCGAGGTCGAGTGGTTCATCCACCTCGCGCAGAACTCCGTGATCGAGGGGGTGCGTCGCCTCACCGACGATGAGGTCACCGGGCTGCGTGCCTTCGCACAGAATTTCGATGCCGAGACGATCGCCACCCTCGCCGCCCATGAGGCCGTCACGGTTCACGACGTCAAGGCCGTCGAGTACACAATCAAAGAAGCGCTAGTCGACCTCGGCGCCGAGGACCTCAGCGAGCTCGTCCACTTCTGCTGCACCTCGGAGGACATCAACAACTTGTCCTGGGCTCTCGGCATCAAGGGCGCCACCGTCGATGTGTGGCTGCCCCGCGCGAAGGCGCTCATCGACTCATTGGCAGATACCGCCTCGGCGCTGGCCGAGGTCCCGATGCTGTCCCACACCCACGGCCAGCCGGCGACGCCGACGACGATGGGCAAGGAGCTCGCGGTGTTCATCCACCGCCTGCGCCGCCAGTACGAGCGGATCGAAGCGAACGAGTTCCTCGGCAAGATCAACGGCGCAACCGGCACCTACTCGGCCCACCTGGCCGCCGTGCCCGGCGCGGATTGGCCGAAGCTGGCCAAGACCTTCGTCGAAGGCAGCCTGGGACTGACGTTCAACCCGCTGACCACACAGATCGAATCCCACGACTGGGATGCGGAGCTCTTCGCCGATATCGCACGGTTCAACCGCATCGCCCATAACCTGGCGACGGACATGTGGACCTACATCTCGATGAATTACTTCAAGCAGATCCCCGTCGCCGGCTCCACCGGATCCTCGACGATGCCGCACAAGGTCAACCCGATCCGCTTTGAGAACGCCGAAGCGAACCTCGAGCTCTCCTGCGCGCTGCTCGACTCGCTCGCGTCGACCCTGGTGACCTCGCGGATGCAGCGAGACCTCACGGACTCGACCTCGCAGCGCAACATCGGCGTGGCCTACGGACACTCGGTGCTGGCGCTGAACAACCTGGTCAAAGGCCTCGAACGGCTCGCGATCAACGAAGAGGCCCTGGCCGCCGACCTCGATTCCAACTGGGAGGTCCTCGGAGAGGCAATCCAGTCGGTCATGCGCGCCGCCGGGCTGCAGGGCGTACCTGGAATGGACAGCCCCTACGAGAAGCTCAAGGAGCTCACCCGGGGCAAGCGCATCGATCAGACCGATCTGCAGTCCTTCGTCGCGGGTCTTGGACTGCCTGAGGCAGAGACCGAACTGCTGACCGCGCTGACTCCAGCCACCTACGTCGGTGTCGCCGCGCAGCTGGCCGAATCAGAGGTCGCCGACTGGAAGGCCCGCACACAGGGTTGATAACGGTGCACGGAACTCACTGTTACCGAACGGTAGATAATAAGGTCGATCTTCACTAACCTTGTGCTCATGACGAGCACAATGATGAGTTCCGTGCGCATCCCGGTCACCGGCAGCCCGCACACCGATGTCGCCGGTGACAGAAGTCCCGACGGAAGCGAATCCGACCGACAGAGTCACATCGTCGGCACCCTGCTGATGCCTCAGGAAACCCCGGTCGGGCTCCTCACGATCCATTCCGCCACGGCGACGCCGGCCCGCTTCTATACGAATTTCGCCGACTATGCGGTCACACGCGGTCTGGCCGTGCTCACCTACGATGTGCGAGGCGTTGCGGCGTCTGGTCCGGCACGGGAGCACACCCGGCTGCGGATGCGCGATTGGATGCTGCAGGACGCGAATGCCGTCTCCGCCTGGGCCGCGAGCGAATTCCCTGAACTGCCGAAGGTCGCTCTCGGGCACAGCCTCGGCGGTCATGCCCTGCTGCTGGGAAACGCCGCCGAAGACCTGCACGGAATCGTCACCGTGGGCACCTCACGAGCGGCACTGCGCGATATCAACCCACTGGCCGAACGGCTGAGGGTCGGTCTCATCCTCCGGGTACTCGGCCCCCTGATCAGTCCTCTCGTCGGCTACGCACCCGGCAGACGTCTCGGCCTCGGCGAAGACATCCCCACCGCAGCAATGCTCGAATGGGGCCGGTGGGTGCGCATGTCCGAATACTTCTTCGACGATCCGACCCTGGGCGCCTCCACTCGGATGGCCCGCCTGCGCACCCCGGTGCTCGCAATCGGGACCAGCGACGACAACTGGGCATCACCGGCGCAGGTCGACGCACTCCTCGACCATGCCCGCCTCGCCGAGGTGGAACGACGCACCTTCACACCGCAGGAACTCGAGGTCTCCCGAATCGGTCATCACGGCCTGCTGAGACGCTCGGTCGCCGAAAGAGCCTGGCCCGAGATCATCTCCTGGCTGCTGGCGCGACTCCCCCAGAACTGACCTCACACCGGGACGAGGTCTCTGTCGCGGTCGACCTCCGCCAAAGGCCTGCCCGCCATGTTGCGCGCCAGGAACAGCGTCGGAACGCCTGCCACCACGACGATGACGGTTGCATAGATCGCCGGAGCCAGCGTCAGACCGGTGGAGGACATCAGTGCGGTCGCAATCAGCGGCGAGAGACCACCGAAGAGGACCGTAGCCACGTTGTAGCCGATGGCCATTCCCNCGTAGCCACGTTGTAGCCGATGGCCATTCCCGAGAAGCGGCTGGTGCCGGTGAACTGCTCGGGGACCATGGCCGCCGCCACAGCGCTCCAGCCGGCTGCCGGTACGGCAAGGAATGCAACACCGAAGATCGCGACCCCGGAGGTCCCGTCGGCCAGCAGCGCGTACGCGGGGATGGTGGTGAGAATGAAGACGGCCATCAGCACGGCCAAAGTCCGCTTCCGTCCGAACCGGTCCGAGGCGATGCCGAAGAACGGGGTGATGACGATCGCGACGACGGCAGCGATCGTGCCCAGGGCCAGGGACCCGGAGTTCTCCACCTGCGAGACCTCTTCGATATAGGTCGGCACGTAGGTGATGTTGAGGAAGTAGCTGACCGAACCGATCGAGGAGATGAGGAACGCGACGAGGATTGCACGGGGCTGCTGGATGAGCGCGATGAGCAGCGGGGAGCGACCACGCGAGACGACGGGATCGTCACCCTTAGTCTGCAGCTGCTTCGCCTGCAGCTGCTTCGCCTTCTCCGCCGCCTGCAGACGTCTGAAGGTGTCGGTCTCCTCCATCATCCGACGCAGCGGGATCATCAGTGCAGCGAGCAGCGCACCGAGGATGAACAGGACTCGCCAACCCCAGGAGCTCATCGCCTCGGCCGAAAGGGTGCTTGCCAGCAGTGCCCCCGACCCAACCGCGAGCAGAGCCCCGACCTCACTGTTGGCCGCAGCCCAGCTGGCTGCGAGCCCGCGGCGCTTGCTGCCGGCCGACTCCATCAGGAAGACCATAATGCCGGTGTATTCGGCACCGACGGAGAATCCGGACAGGCAGCGGAAGAACACCATGCCGACGCCTGCCCAGATGCCGATCGTGTCGTACCCTGGCATGACGGCGATCCCGAGCATCGCGACGGCCATGAGCACAGCGGAGACAACCAGTGCGGACTTACGGCCGACTCTGTCACCGAGATGACCGAAGACCATGGCGCCGAGCGGCCGGAACAGGAACCCGGCAGCTCCGACGCCAAGGGTGAGCAGCAGCGAGTCAGGCCGATCGCCGAAGAACTCTTTGGTCAGGATGGTCGCGACGTAGAAGAAGATCGAGAAGTCGTACCACTCGACGATGGTGCCGAAGGCCGCAACCATCATCGATCGACGGCGACCTTTATCCTTCTCCGGGCTGTTGGAGGCTGCGGGGTCCGACTGGGCCTGCGATTCGAAATCTGACATCGAGGATTCCATTTCTTAGGGAATGCTGCGGCACTCTCCCAATGACTCCGGATAGGGCAAGCCATCGAGACTCTCCTGCTACCTTACTGCTGGTGAGCGCCTGTAGTCAGGTGAAACGGAAATTCTCAGCTCGCGCGCGAGACCGGCCCGAACAGGGAGTCGGTGAATCGGTTTCCGAACATCGCCTGCGGATCCAGCCGACTCCGCAGCTCACAGAAGTCCTCGAAACGTGGATAGAGCTGACGCAGATCGCCGGCGCCCAGACTGTGGATCTTGCCCCAGTGCGGGCGGCCTCCATGACTCCTGCAGATCCCTTCGACGACACGGAAGTACTCGGCGAAGTCTTCCTTCACGAACCGGTGCACGGCGATGTACATCGTTTCTCGCCCGTAGGCCGTCGACAGCGGAACGTCATCGGCCGCCGCCGATCGGACCTCGATCGGGAATGAGATCGTCCACCCTCTCGACTCGATGGCGGCTCGGATCTCCCGGATCACCTCGGCGCCGGATGCGAAGGGTACCGCGTACTCCAACTCATTGAACCGCACCCGCCGAGGTGTCACGAAGACGTCGTATCCCGGCGCCCGGTACGTCCTGTCCGTGACAGCGGATTGTGCGAGCCGATTGATGTGCGGCACCAGTTTGGGCACTGCGGCGCCGAGCTCGACGGCAAGACGCAGGGCACCGTTCTCCACAACTTCCTTGTCGAGGAGGTTGAGTATCCGGTTGCGCACCCCTGCCTCGGCGAGGTGGCCCGGGCCGATCTCACCCAGACCGACTCTGGTGTTCGTCTTGGTCAGAGCGGTGTCGGTGTGCGGGAACCAGTAGAACTCGAAATGGTCGGCCGCACGCATCCGCGACTCAAGGTCGGCCAGCAGTTCGTCGACATCCGTCACGAGCTCCTCGGCGATGAGGTCAAAGGCCGGCACGCACTGCAGCTCGATCTCCGTGACGATGCCCAGCACGCCGAGCCCGACGCGGGCCAGGTCGAAGATCTCCGGCTCACTCGTTGCGGACAGGTTGCGGACGGCACCGTCGGAGCCCATCAGCGAGAGACCGGTGACGGTTCCGGCGAAGCCGGTGAAACCGAGCCCGGTCCCGTGTGTGCTCGTCGAGATCGCTCCTGCGAGCGCCTGTGGGTTGACGTCGCCCTGGTTGGCCAGGGCAAGTCCGAACGGTGCGAGCAGGGCCGGGATATCGCGCAACCGGGTGCCGGCGTGGAAGCGGACCCGCCCGCTCGCCTCGTCGACGGTGATGATTCCGCTGAGATGGTCGAGGTTGATCATGACGTCGTCACCTGCGGCGACGGGGGTGAATGAGTGCCCGGCACCGACGGGTCGGATACGGTGACCGGCGGCGGCCGCGGATGTCAGGACCTCGGCCAGCGCCCCCACCGAGGTGGGGCGCACGAAGGTGTGCGGATAAGCGTGGACGTGGCCGGACCAGTTCCGGAACAGCCTTCGAGCACTCATCACGCGCCCGCTCACAGCGCCCACCCCTGTCCGCGGTAGGTCGACCAGGTGTCGATGACCTGCGAACCGGAGACGACGAGGAATTCGTTGAAGTGCTCGGCGAGCTCACCGGCCTTCGCATGCCGGAACCAGACCAGGTCGCCGATGCGAAGATCCTCCGTGCCGGGACCGGTGAGCGGGGTCTGGACTTCGCCCGCGCCTTCGAGGCCCGCATAGTGAAGTCCCTGCGGCCAGGCGATCGTTGGGATGCGGTCTGCTCCGGGCACGCCGGAGGCGATGAAACCACCCTTGAACACCGTGACCCAGCCGGGTCCTGGCCGGCGCACAACGGGGGTGGCGAAGTACGCGGCCGGCTCGTGGTGGAAGTGGGTGTAGCCGTCGAAGAGTCCCGGGGAGAAGAGCCCTGAACCAGCGGCCAGTTCCGTCAGCGTGCCTTCGGCAGCACTGGATTCGAAGGACCCGGTGCCGCCGCCATTGACGAATTCGAGCTCGGTCAGTTCACGCACTGCGTCGATGACGCCTGAGCGCCTCACCCTCAGCTCTGCGATCGAGCGCTTCTGCATGGCGCGCACCATCACCTGTCTGGCCGTTGCCCCGGCGTCAGCGGTCCCGGCGATCTGCCCTTCATAGGACATCAGCCCGACGAGGTCGGCGCCGGGTCGAGCGATGACATGTTCGGCAAGATCGACGGCAGAGGCCGAATCTCGGATCGGCGAGCGCCTGGCCCCGATGTGGATCCGACTGCCGAGCACCCCCTCGCCGAGGCGGTAGGCCGCATCGATATCGAGGCACACGCGCACTGTCTGTGCTGCACTTTCGGCCGCCACGTCGCTGCTGGCCGCGCTGCTGCCGGCCACCTCAGCGTCGCCGGCCACCTCAGCGTCGCCCGCTGCCGCAGCCTTGGCACCTGCAGCCACGTCGTCGCCAGCAGCCGCAGCCGCACGGGCACTGTCGATGATGTCGAGGTGGGTGGGGCAGTCGATCATCAGGGTGATGTTCTGTGTGGCCCCCGCCTCGGCGAACATCTGTGTGAGGCTGCGCCGGTCCACTGTGGGATAGCCGACGAGGATGTCACGGACTCCGCGGGCATGCAGGACCAGCGCCTCCGGCAGGGAATAGGCCAAGACACCCGAGTAGCCCTGATGGGCGAGCGCGCGGTCGATCGCAGCGGGAGTGCGCAGTGACTTCGTGGCGACGCGGATCGGCAGGCCCTGAGCGCGCTGGGCCAAGGCGGCGATATTCGCGTCGAACGCCTCCAGATCGATCACAGCCACGGGGGCCTCGACCCCGCTCAGGGCGTGACGCAGTTCACGTGAGACCATGAAGATACTGTAGCGTAAGTTAGTGGTTCCACAGGCCGCATTCCACCCATTCGCTGACGACACGGAGGCATGATGTACACGGACGCCACCAGCACCACCCCCTCGGACAGAATCACCCATGTCACGGATCGGCTCCGCGAATTCCTCGACAGCGATCCTTACGCCGAGGCGTCGGGCAGCGGCGATCCCATAGTCAGCCCAGACCCGTTCACCGGCCTCGAACTCCCCCGCTTCTCCATCAACACGCCGGCTGACATCGAACGGGCCTACGCCACCGCGCGCATCGCCGGTGAGGCCTGGGCCGCAAGGTCCCCCGAGCACCGCGCCCGGGTGCTGCTGCGCCTGCATTCTGCATTGCGTCGGCACGAGGATCTCCTCCTCGACATCATCCAATACGAAACCGGCAAGGCCCGCATCCACGCCTACGACGAGATTCTCGACACCTACAATGTGTGCCGTCATTACGGCGTGACCGCTCCCGCCCGTCTGCGGCCGGAGCGTCGCCGCGGTGCCGTTCCCGTCCTCACCCGCACCGAGGTCGCCCGCACTCCCCTGGGCGTCGTCGGGTTCATCACCCCCTGGAACTATCCGCTGACTTTGGGCGCGACCGACCTGCTTGCGGCACTGGCCGCCGGCAATGCGGTGGTGCACAAACCCGACAGCCAGACAACCCTGACGGCCATCATCATGCGTCGTCTGGCCATAGCCTGCGGCCTGCCCGCGGAGGCCTGGCAGCTGGTTCCCGGACCCAGCAAAGAGGTGGGCCCTGCCCTGATGGCCGGTGCCGATGGGATCTCCTTCACCGGCTCGACCGCCGCAGGACGCTCCATTGCCGCCGAGGCTGCTCGACGTCTGCTTCCGACAGCCCTCGAACTGGGCGGAAAGAACCCGATGCTCATCCTCTCCGATGCCGATCTTCCCTCGGCCGTCGATGGAGCGGTGCGCGGGTGCTTCTCCTCGGCCGGACAGCTGTGCCTGTCCATCGAGCGCATCTATGTCCATGAGGATCTCTACCCCGAGTTCTGTGCCCATTTCGCCGAGGCGACCCGGAACCTCGAGCTCAGTGCCGACTACGCGTATGGGCCCGGAATGGGGTCTTTGGCTGGACCGAAACAGCTTGCCCGAGTCAGCGAGCACGTCGAACAGGCACGAGCCAGCGGAGCTCGGATCATCGCAGGAGGCCACCCGGTCCCGGAGCTGGGCCCGTACTTCTACCTGCCGACCGTACTCACCGAGGTCACCGAGGACGCCGAGCTGTATGCTGAGGAGACCTTCGGGCCTGTCGTCGCCGTGTATCCGGTCGCCAGTGACGCGGAGGCGATCGAACGGGCCAACGCTTCCGAATACGGCCTCAATGCCAGCGTCTACTCCCAGTCCCGCGGGATCGAAACAGCTCGGCAGCTCGAATCCGGGATGGTCAATGTCAATGAGGCATACGTAGCCGCCTGGGGGTCGATCGATTCCCCTGCCGGCGGCGTCAAAGCTTCAGGAATGGGCCATCGGCATGGCGTTGAGGGTCTCTACCAGTTCACGCACACGCACAGCATCGCCGAGCAGAATCTGGTTCCCATCGCCCCATTCGGCCCGATCGATCAGTCCCGGTTCGCTCGCACGCTGACGACGGCCTTCGAGGTCATGCGTGCCCTGCGGATGAAGTGAGATTCTTCCGCCTCGCGGGCAGGGTGAGGGCCTTCCTCAGTTGAGCTCTGTGAAGAACTGCTTCGCTACCGGCACAGCCGCCTCGGCGCCGAATCCGCCGTCCTCGACGAGGACGGCCACGGCCACGTCGCCCTGATACCCAGCGAACCAGGAGTGGGTGCGCGGAGGGGTCTCGCCACCGTATTCGGCGGTGCCGGTCTTGCCGTGGACCGGTTCGCCGGGGACGTCCTGCAGCGCATCGGCGGTCCCGTCGGTCACTGCGCGGCGCATGAGCTTCTGCATCGTCGTGGCGGCATCGACGTCGATCGCCCGTCCGCTCTCGGTCTCACTGCCCCTGCCATCCTCGCTTTCACCAGAGACGACGAGGAGCGGATCGACCGTGTCTCCTGCGGCCACGGAGGCGGCCATCACCGCCACTGCAAGAGGGCTGGAGTTGACCTTGCCCTGGCCGATCATCTGCGCCGCGTGCGTCACCGCGTCATCTTCGCTGGGAACGGTCGCCATCTTCGCCTCGATTCCGAGATCGATGTCGTCCATTCCCAGGCTCGACGCCGCATTCGCCACGTCCGAGGCCGAGACCTTCTCCGCGGCATCGACGAATGCGGTGTTGCAGGATTCGGCGAAGTCGTCTTCGAAGGCCACCTCGCCCAGGACATGGTCTTCGGCGTTCTTGAAGCTCTTTCCATCAACCGTCGTGGTCTTCGGACAGTCGAGGGTCGTCTTCGCATCGACTCCTGACTCCAGGAGGGCGAGGCCCGAGGCGACCTTGAACACCGAGCCAGGCGCGTACTGCCCAGTCAGTGCCCGGTCCCAGGCGGCACCTTCGGGATCCTGGTTGGCCACAGCGATGATGTGACCGTCGCTGGGCCGGATCGCAACGAGAGCCGTGGGCTTCTTGCCCGTCGCGGCCGCATTGTCTGCCGCCTCCTGCACGCCGACATTGAGTGTCGTGGTGATTTCCTCGCCGTCATGGTCAGGGAATTCGTGGACCAGCACAGGCTCGGCGGCCTTGCCCACGTCGGTATCGCTGCCCTCGCTGGTGCCTTCGTCGCCGCCGTCCTTCTCGTCGTCGGCGTCGGAGATGTAGATCGCTTCACTGCCTGGCCCGCTCAGGTCTTCGTCAAAGGCCTTCTGCAGTCCGCTTTTGCCCACGACGGACTCGCCGGTGAGCCTTCCATCCGAGGCCTCGACCTCCTCGGCGCTGGCGGCTCCGGCCGTTCCCAGCGTCGGACCCGCGAAGCCCTTCTTCCTGCTCAGCGGCTGGGTGTGCGAGTTGAAGACGGTGCCGGGAAGGGAGTGAATCGTGTCCTTGACCTGTCTGTATTCGCTCTCGCGCAAGGTGATGACGGGAACGAACTGCTCAGGTTCGGCCTTGTCGATGCGCTCCTTGAGCGCCTTGACATCGATGTCGAGTTCGTCCTGAAGCGTGGTGAGCGTGTCCTGACCGCCGTTGCTGTTGACGCCCCCTGCTTCATCGAGTTTGGCCGGGTGGATGCCGATATCGACGACGGGGCCCTCGGCCATCAGCTCTTCGCCGTCCTCACCGAGGATCGCGCCGCGTGCTCCGGGAGTCTTCTGCGAGACGAGGACTCGGCCGTCGTCGAGGTCCGGGTGAAGCACCGTGGGGGTGAGCTCGGCCGACCAGAGCAGCCCCCTTTTGCGCAGAGGAAGCTCGGAGGCGTATTCCCAGGGCTCTCCATCCTGGTTCGTCCATGTCCACTTCAGTTTCGCGACCACATCGTCACCACGCTGCTCGGTGCCGGTGAGCTCGACCGAGCGCTTCTTCATGCTCTGAGCGACAGTTCCGAGGACCAGTTCGTGCAGCTTCTTCGCCGTCTTCTCATCCGACCAGATACTCGAATCGATGGTCCCGCTGTTGAGGTCGGCGGTGGCGTCTTCGGCTGCCGTCTCTGCCTTGAGCGGCAATGTGAAGAAGGCGAAGGCGCCGGCACCGGCCAGCAGCACGAGGACGATTGCGATGGCCAGCCAGGTTGTGGACTTCTTTGTCATAGGTCAATCATCGATGCAGTCACTCGGGAAGTCCACTTGCCGGGGCGCGTGCGGGTGGGTGAACGTGCGTGCGGGTGAACGTGCGGGTGGGTGAACGTGCGGGTGGGGTATGCGTCCGAGCGTCGAGGGGTGGCGGGGACAGGGCGGGGACAGGGGTCCGAGCGTCGAGGGGGTGATTCAGGCGTCCTCGGTGATGACGGTGTATTCGAGAACCGGCCGGCCGGCCGCTCCGTACCGGGGTCGGCGGGCGAGCATGCCCGCGTCAGCCATGGCCTCCAAGTACCGACGTGCGGTCACTCGGGAGACACCGAGACCAACGGCGACCTCGGCGGCGGACTGTCCGGGTTTGACGTCGAGGACGGACTTCACTTCTGTCTGCACAGCATCAGGGACGCCCTTGGCGGTCGCAGTCACCGTGTGGGTGCGCAGTGCTGCGATTGCGGTGTCGACGTCGGTCTGGGTGACCTCGCCCTCGGTGCTGTCCCCGCCGAGGCTGTTGCGGAAAGAGGAATATGCCTCAAGTTTGGATTTGAAGACCGGGAAGGTGAACGGTTTGATGATGTATTGGGCAACACCGTAGGACAGTGCCTCCTGCACGATCTGCATATCCCGGGCCGCGGTGACAGCGATGATGTCGACGTCGACGCGATGACCGCGGATGGCCCGGCAGACCTGCAGTCCGTGGCCGTCGGGAAGGTTCATGTCGAGGAGGACGAGGTTGATGCAGTCCGCATTGAGACCGTAGATCTTTCCGGTCAGAGCGGCCATCGCCTGAGTGGCGTTCTTCGCCACGCCGGCGAGGTGATAGCCGTCGATGCGCTCGATGTACTTCGCGTGGGCTCGGGCGGCGACTGCCTCGTCCTCAACCACGAGCACACCGATGCTCGACTCAGGCGCAGTTGTATCTGACATGCCGCCAGTCTAACCGTCGCCATTGCGGGTCTGCCGCTGTTCGTGTTACAGCCTGGGCACATCCGTGACACAGGACTGGAACGCTGCAAATCCTCAGGCGCGTTCGAAGATTGCGGCGATGCCCTGGCCTCCGCCGATGCACATGGTCTCGAGTCCGTAGCGGGCGTCGCGGCGCTCCATCTCGCGCAGCATCGTCGCCAGGATCCGGCCGCCGGTCGCGCCGACCGGGTGGCCCAGGGAGATTCCGGAGCCGTTGACGTTGAGGCGGTCGAAGTCGTCCTTGCCGAAGCCCCATTCGCGGGTCACGGACAGCGCCTGGGCGGCGAAGGCCTCGTTGAGTTCGATGAGGTCGATGTCGGCCAAGCTCAGCCCGGCCTTCTCGAGTGCCTTGGCGGTGGCCGGGACGGGGCCGATGCCCATGGTCTTCGGCGGCACGCCGGCCACTGCCCAGCTGACCAGGCGGCCGAGCGGCTTGAGCCCCTGTGCCTCGGCGGCGGCGCGAGTGGTGACGATGCTCGCGGCAGCTCCGTCGTTCTGGCCCGAAGCGTTTCCTGCGGTGACGGTCGCCTGGTCATCACCCTTGCCCAGGATGGGACGCAGCTTGGCGAGCTTGTCGATGCTGGTGTCGGGACGGATGTGCTCATCGGCGTCGACCTGGTGTTCGGCGACCTTGCGGGTGCCGGGGATCGTCACCGGCACGATCTCTTCGGCGAAGCGTCCGTCCTTGGCCGCTGCGGCTGCACGCTGGTGTGAGTTGTATGCGAGTTCGTCCTGCTCTTCGCGGCCGATCGAGTACTCGCGGCGCAGGTTCTCTGCGGTCTCGAGCATGCCTCCGGGGACCGGGTAGTTCTTTCCGCCCGGAGTGGTGCGGCCGCGGCCCAGGGAGTCGGTGAATTCGGCGTTGCCGCCGCGGACTCCCCAGCGGATGGTGTCGTTGTAGAAGGGCGCGTGGGACATGGATTCGACACCGCCGGCGATGACGAAGTCTCCGTTGCCGGAGCCGACGACCATCGAGGCGTCGATGACTGCCTGCAGTCCGGAACCGCAGCGGCGGTCGACCTGCTTGCCGGGCACGGTCACGGGAAGACCCGCGTCGAGTGCGGTGACACGGCCGATGCAGGGAGCCTCGGAGGTGGAGTAGCCCTGTCCCATGATGACGTCAGCGACGAGTTCGGGATCGAGTCCGGTCCTGGCGATGAGTTCGCGGACTACGGTGGCGGAGAGCTCGTGCGCAGGGATGTCGCGGAACTGTCCTCCGAATCCTCCGATCGCGGTGCGCAGCGGTTCGCAAACGACGATGTCCTGGTCCATAGTTCCTCCACTCGTATTCGCTTCAGCCGATGACATGTGGTCGCCAGCCCGGCATTCCTGCATAGCCTAAGCCGGATCCACACGATGTCGCGGAAATGTTTCATTCATTGGGACGTCGCCCACCACCGGTGACCGCCCGCTGAGCAGGTCAGACTGTCGGCCGCCTGTGAAATCGGCGCGAACTGTCGTGCCGTCGAGCAGCTCAGTCGCGGTCGTCGCGGCTGTCGCGGCTATCGCGGTCGTCGCTCACGATCTGGATCGGCCCCGTGGGCGGATTTCCCGTCGGCGGGTGGTTCGATGCCGCAGTCCGCGCGGAGGGGAGCCAGGATGTCTGGCCGAGCGCACCGGAATCGACGTACTCATCGTCGGGCAGCCACACCGTGAGCACAGCACCCTGGAAATCGTCGAAGTCCTCGCCTCGGCCCTGCACATCCACCGCCCCGCCGAGGCGACGGATCGCCTGGACGACCAGCGACAGTCCGACCCCACGGGTGCCGGTCTCCTGCCGGCCGAGTCCCTTGTCGGTCTCGACACCGTCGTGCTTGGTCGACCAGCCCCGTTCGAAGATCGCGTCGACGTATTCTTCGTCGATGCCCGGACCATCGTCGCTGACCTCGATCGTGAAGCCGCCTGCCCCGCCCGCCCCGCTCAGGTGCACATGCACCCGCTTGTGCTCAGGCAGCACGTCCTGCCTGCTGAGGGCGTCGAATGCATTGTCGATGAGGTTGCCGAGGATGGTCGCCAGGTCACGGTCGTCCCCGCCGAGGCGGCCGGAGAGTCCCGCCGTGTCCACCGTCATGTCGATGCCCACCTCGGCGGCTTGGGCGATCTTCGACAGCAGCAGTGCGGAGAGCACGGGGTGGTCGAAGCTCATCTGGCCATCGCCGGTGACCCGGTTGAGGTCATCGAGGTCCTTGGCCGCGAATTCGATCGCCTCGTCGACATGTCCGGTCTCCAGCAGGGAGACGACCATATGGAGTCGGTTCGCGTATTCATGGGTCTGTGCGCGCAGGGAGTCGGAGAACGATCGGACGGAGACGAGTTCGCCGGAGAGTTCGGCGAGTTCGGTGTGGTCGCGCATCGTCACCACCCAGGTGTCGCTGACGGCGTCGGTGGGCTGCTGGTTGACGACGAGCACCCGATCGTCGGTGTAGTGGATTTCGTCGCGGGCCCACCGACCTGACGAGAGCAGATCGATGAGGGCATCGGGAAGATGGAGGTCGCGCAGCGCGATGCCGCCGATCGGCGAGGTCGCCCCGACCGGGTCGTCTGTGCCTGGGATCTCCTCACCCGTGGAGCCATCGCCGGCAGAGGGAAGTCCCAGGAGTTCGCGTGCATCGGAGTTGATGAGGACGATGCCCGTAGAGCGGTCGACGAGCAGCAGGCCTTCAGATACGGCTTTGAGCACCGAAGAGTAGAACTCGAGCATGTTGCGCAGCTCCGTGGCCCCGTAGTCGCCGGTGACTCGACGCAGGCCGCGGGAGGTTGCCCAGGAGGCGGCGATACCCAGGACCAGGGTCGTAATGGCGATGCCGATGAGCCAGTTGCTCTGGGCCAAGAAACCCTCCCGCACCGAATCGGCGGAGTTGCCGACGATGACGGCACCGACGACGGTGTCGGGACCGATGCCCTCGACGCCGAGGTGCTTCGCGAAGATCGGACTGATGACGTACATCGTGCCCCCGCCGGGACCGCCGTCGTCGAGGAAGCGGACGATGGACTCACCGTCGGAGACCCGCGAACCGTCGACGGCTGCGGCGAGCTGGTCGATGGAGTCATCGGGTACATCGCCCGAGTTCGAGGACACGATATTCGCTTCGTTGCGCTCCTGCCGGTTCGACGAACCCAAGGACGGAGGGGTGAGTAGGTAGTCGATGGGGACGACTGCGGCCACACCGAAGTCGTACTCGCTCACGACGTTGTCGAGCATCGTCTCGACATTGTCATGCGAGTCCTGGTCGATGAAATCGGCCGGACTGGTCTCACCGGACCCGACGAGGCTCAGCGAGATCGACATATTGTCAGCCGCAGAGCCCAGCAGGTCCTGTTCGCGCTTCTGGTTCAGCTGAGAGAGCTGGATGTAGAGGAGACTCGTGGTCAGCACCATGATGCCCACGAGCATGATCGAGTTCGCGAACATGATGCGTCCGGCCACACCGAGCTTCATTCGTCGGCTCACACGTCCCACTGGTCTTGTCAGGCCTCCTGACAATTTGGCACGCTGATCCTTGGGCATGGCTCCATTCTGCCACCCACTGCGCCGAGGCCCGGGCCGATCAGTTTCCGAGGCTATTGCCGATCAGTCTCCGAGGCTGGGGTCGATCAGTTTCCGAGGCCCGGGCCGATCAGTCTCCGAGGCTGGGGCTGATCAGAGCCCGAGGCTGATGGGCCCGGAGGGGACGGCGGAGCACACGAGCACTTCGTCGGCGGTGATCCGCGCGGCAGGCTCCACTGGGTAGATGACCGACCCGGCGGCCAAGGACACGGCGCACGTTCCGCACGAGCCGCCCCGGCAGGAGCTGTCGGCTCGCAGTCCGCGCGCTTCCAGTGCTTCGAGCAGGGTCCCCTGCTGAGGTTCCCAGAGGAAGCTGGTCCCCGAGTTCTCCAGGGTCACCTCGGCGGGCGGGCACTGAGCGATGGCCTCGCTCATTCCGGTGTGCGGGGAAGCGAAGATCTCCTGATGCACCGCCGGGACTCCGGCCTCGGCGCTGGCGTCGAGCACTGCGCGGGTGAAATCGGCGGGCCCGCAGACCATGACGTTATCGCAGCCTGCCAGCCAGTCGACGAGGTCTGCGTGACCCGGCCTGCCCTGGCTCGCGGTGTCACGATGGTGGGACTCGACCGGGACCGCCCGAGACTCCGCCCGCTTCTGCAGACGGTCCCAGAGGCAAGCTGTCCGGTGGTCGCGGTCGACGTGGAAGAGCCTGATCTTGTCCGTGCCGGACAGTTGTGCCCCGCGCATCAGTCCGAGGCTCGGCGTGATGCCGATGCCCGCCGTGACCAGCGCAGTCGTACCGCCGAAGACCCTGTCGGCGGTCATCGTTCCGTGCGGACCAGACGCGAGGATGGATTGTCCGGCGGCGAGTCCCGCGACCGCTCGGGACCCCTTGCCCTGGGTGCGCACCGCAACCCGGACGATGTCATCGGACACGTCCGTGATCGTATATGTTCGCCAGAAGGGTTCGACCAGTTCGAGATGGACGCGCAGATTGGTGCCGGGTTCGTCGAACTGGCGGATCCAGCCCTGGTCGTCGCGCAGTGAGACCTCGACGATGTCGTTGCAGATCTGCTGGCTGCCCAACACCGTCATGAAGCGCGGGGTCCGCGCGGTCTTGACGAGCTCACGTGGGGCCTCGCCTTCGATCTCGATCTGATCACCGGTGCTGACCAGGCCGGATTCGAGGATGCGGCCGTAGATGCCGCAGTGCAGGTGTCCGCATGCCGAGGCCAGGACCCGGGGGACGTTGACGTCGACCTCGGTGGTGGCGGGGTTGACCGTAGTCGCCGGGCAGCGTTCGATCGCCTGAGTGATGGCCAGGCGCACCCCGCCGAGGCGGACGATCTTGCCGATGAGTGCGAACTCCTCGAAGGGAGCGAGCCCCTCGACGAGCACATTGCCGCGGAAGCGCAGCGGGTCGAGTTCGGTTTCGTCCGGCGCCAGAGCCGCCTGCCCCTCGGCGGTCTTGGAGATCGCGGCGACCGTGGCCGGGTTGATGATCGAGATTCCCGAGGCCTGCGAGTCGAACATCCCCTGATCCGCGACGCTCAGTGCGCGCGGGAAGTCACCCTGCGGGGGTATGCGGGCAGAGAGGAAGTCCGCCGAGGCGGCCCTTGAGTCCCGGTCATCCGTACGGAAGGTCGTGGACTCCTGGGTCGGGGACGTCATGGTCACGGTCGCCGAAGACCCTTCAGGCACTTCGGCGAGGTCGAGTGCCACCTGCCATTTCTGCAGGTCGGTGTTGTTCTTGAGCACGGTGAACGCGGAGTATCTGTGCCAGCTGTCGTCGGGGACGTCGAGGCTGCCGTTGGTGAACGCGGCGACCCGGTCGCCGATGATGCCTCGCTCGGTGCGCACATCCGCCACTGAGATCTCTTCGGCGGGGAACCCCTTGACGGGGAATCGATACAGTCTGGCAACACGCATGATTCGATTGTAGGAGCTTGGCGACGCCCGGTGCCCACGGTGAGACCAATTGCACAATGGCCGAGGCCCTCCATGCCAAAGCGCGCGAGGAGACCCGCCACTTGCCTCATACCCTAAGGGGGTATATAGTATCGTCATGACTGAGCATTATGGATATACCCCGCAGAAGGACGCCCTTGCGAAGCGGATGAAACGGATCGAAGGTCAGGTCCGTGGGATCGGAAAGATGATCGATGACGACAAATACTGCATCGACATCCTGACCCAGGTCTCCGCAGCAACGGCCGCGCTGCACGCGGTCTCCATCAACCTCTTAGAAGAGCACATCGCTCATTGCGTGGTCGACGCCGCATCCTCAGGGGATGACGACGCCGCCCGCAAGAAGATCGAAGAGGCTTCAGCCGCTATTGCCCGGCTCATCAAGAGCTGAGGCGACATCATCGGCATACCTGCCGATTGACGCGCGAAGACAGGAGACACATCATGAGAACAACCACCATCACCGTCAGCGGAATGACCTGCGGCCACTGCGTAGGCGCCGTACAGGAAGAGCTCGGAGCGCTGCCTGGAGTCACCGACGTCGCCGTCGAGCTCAATGCCGGCGGGGACTCCCCCGTGACCATCACCTCCGAAAGGGACCTCGACGACGGTGCAATCAGCGCCGCCGTCGATGAAGCCGGCTATGAGGTGAAGTGATGTCACGCGAGGTCGATCTCGATATCACGGGAATGACCTGCGCATCGTGCTCGGCGCGCATCGAGAAGAAGCTGACACGTTTGGACGGAGTCAGCGCGGAGGTCAATCTTCCGCTCAATTCCGCCCACGTGGTCGTCGAATCCGAGCTCACCGACGCGGACCTCACTGCCGCCGTCGAGAAGGCCGGCTACGGCGCCACGGTCAAGACCACCTCGGCGAGCGGGCCAGAGATCGTCGATTACGATCCCAGGCATCTGCGGCCTCGGTTCCTCGGATCCCTGATTCTCGCCGTGCCGATCGTGGCCGTGTCCATGGTCATGAGCTGGCACTTCCCCGGCTGGCAGTGGATCGTCGCGATCCTCGCCCTGCCCGTGGTGACCTGGGGCGCGTGGCCGTTCCACTCGGCAGCGTTCAAGGCCGCACGGGGCAGGTCCACGACCATGGACACCCTGGTCAGCGTCGGAATCATCGTCGCCAGCCTCTACTCCTATATCACCTTGGGCCGGGCGGTGATCGAGGGCCACGGCTGGCAGATCCCCGGCGACTATCACGTGTGGTTCGAAGCCGCGGCCGCGATCACAGTGTTCCTGCTCATCGGCAAGCTCACCGAGGACCGGGCGAAGAACCGCGCCACCGCCGCCCTCAAGGCACTGCTGGGGCTGGGTGCCAAATCCGCGAGCGTGCTGCGCGATCGCAGCGACGGCGCTCGGGAGGAGGTCCAGGTCCCGATCGACGAGCTCACCGTCGACGATGTATTCATCGTCCGTCCGGGCGAGAAGATCGCCACCGACGGCGAGGTGATCGCCGGCCACTCCGCAATCGACCAGGCGATGCTCACCGGCGAATCAGTTCCCGTCGAGGTCGGACTCGGCGACTCGGTCACCGGCGCCACGATCAACACCTCGGGTGTGCTCGAGGTCCGAGCCACCCGAGTCGGATCCGATACGACCCTGGCCGCCATGGCTGATCTGGTCAGTCGTGCGCAGACGGGCAAACCGGCCGTCCAGCGCCTGGCCGACCGGATCTCAGCGGTTTTCGTGCCGATCGTCTTCGCGATCAGCGCTCTCACGCTCCTGGCCTGGGGACTGATCACCGGCGACTGGGCGATGGGCCTGCACGCCGCGCTCACCGTCCTCATCATCGCCTGCCCCTGTGCGCTGGGTCTGGCCACGCCGACTGCGCTGGCCGTCTCGTCAGGACGCGGTGCCCAACTGGGCATCCTCGTCTCCGGGCCCGAGGCGCTCGAGTCGACTCGTTCGATCGACACGGTCGTCCTCGACAAGACGGGCACCCTGACCACGGGCGTCATGTCCCTGCAGGCGACGCAGCTCAGTGACGAGGACTTCGCGGTTCTGGCTCGACTGGAGTCACAGAGCGAGCATCCCGTGGCCCGCGCGATCGTCGAGGCCGCCAGCACGCTGGGACGGTCCGACGCGGATTCGCGGGTCGAGGCTCAGCCGGTCGCGCAGGCGAGCGCACCTCAGGAACGATCGGCCGCCTCGGCGGTGGATGATTTCGAGAACATTCCCGGCGGCGGACTGCAGGCCACGATCGATGGTGCCGAGGTGCTCGCTGGGCGCCCGGATCTGCTCCGGGAGCGCGGGATCGACGTCTCGTTCTCGACTGTGGATGTGCCCACCGGTGCCACGATCGTCGCCCTGGCCATCGACTCTCACTTCCGGGGCCTGACCTTCGTCTCGGACGAGATCAAGGCCGGTGCCGCCGAGGCGATCTCCGAGCTGCACTCGCTCGGCATCAACACCGTCCTCCTCACCGGGGACAATGCCCAAGCCGCCGAGGTGGTCGCTGGCAAGCTTGCCATCACCGAGATCCGTGCCGATGTCCGTCCCGAAGGCAAGATCGCCGTGGTCAATGAGCTGCAGGCTCAGGGGCAGGCGGTGGCCATGGTCGGTGACGGAATCAACGACGCCGCAGCCCTGGCCGGTGCCGACCTGGGCATCGCGATGGGATCGGGCACCGATGCGGCGATGGCTGCCTCGGACATCACCATGGTGCGCTCGGATCCGCGTCAGATCCCGCAGGCGATCCGCCTGTCCCGGAAGACTCTGGGACTGATCAAGGGCAACCTGTTCTGGGCCTTCGCCTACAACACGGCTGCCGTTCCGATCGCTGCGTTCGGCCTGCTGAGCCCGATGATCGCCGGCGCCGCGATGGCGTTCTCCTCGGTCTTCGTCGTCCTCAACAGCCTGCGCCTGCTGAGGTTCAGGTAGGACGTCTCGCGCGCAAGCGCCCTCGCCGCGGTCACCCCGGTGAGGGCGCTTACGCGTCAGCCTTGGATACGTGAGGGGCGGTCGCCCCACTCCTGGTTGCGGAGTTCGAACTTCTGGATCTTTCCGGTCGAGGTCTTGGGCAGGGACTCTACGACTTCGACCTCGCGCGGGGCCTTGTACTTCGCGATCTGCGTGCGCACATGGTCGATGACCTCTGCCTCGGTCACCGGCTGTCCCTCACGCACGATGACGAACGCCTTCGGCCGTTCGCCCCATTTGTCGTCGGGGACTCCGATGACGGCGACTTCGAGGACTGCCGGGTGCGAGGAGATCGACTGCTCGATCTCGACGGTCGAGATGTTCTCTCCGCCGGAGACGATGATGTCCTTCGACCGATCACGCAGTTCGATGTAGCCGTCCTCGTGCATCACGCCCAGGTCACCGGAGTGGAACCAACCACCCTGGAAGGCCTTCGCGGTGGCGTCTTCATCACGGAAGTAGCCCTTCATCACGTTGTTGCCGCGCATCACGATCTCTCCGATCGTCTGTCCGTCGGCTGGAACATCGACGAGCTCGTCACCTGACTCGAGGGCGACGATGCGCGCCTGATCGGCCTGGACCATGCCGACTCCCTGCCGTGCGCGAAGCCTTGCCCGGGACTTGTCATCCAGTGAATCCCACGAATCCTGCCACTCGCACACCGTATACGGGCCGTAGGTCTCCGTGAGGCCGTAGACGTGCACGATCTCGAAGTTCAGTGCCTCCATCTGCCAGATGAGGGTCGGGCTCGGTGCGGCACCCGCCATCGTTGCTGTCACTGCCCGGTCGAGGGAATGCGCCTGTTCGGCGTTGATGACCGTGCTCATCACGGTCGGGGCACCGTTGAGGTGGGTGACCGTGTGACGATCGATGAGATCCCAGATCACGTCTGCGCGCACCTCGCGCAGGCACACCTGGGTGCCGCCGGCTGCGGTCAGCGCCCAGCCCGTGCACCAGCCGTTGCAGTGGAACATGGGCAGTGTCCACAGGTACACGCTCTTCTCGTCGTGTGCGGAGTGGATGACCTCGCCGAGTGCGTTGAGGTAGGCGCCCCGGTGCGTGTACATGACGCCCTTGGGCCGTCCTGTCGTGCCGGAGGTGTAGTTGATCGACAACGTCGCGCACTCGTCCTCGACGCTCCAGCTGAGTGCCTCCGCGTCAGCTTCGGCGCCGGACAGGAACTCGTCCAGGCCGGTCACGACGGGTGAGGACGAATCCGGGCGGACCGCCTCGGCGGAGGAATCGATCGTCGTGTCCTCGACGTCGACGATGCGTTCGACCGTGTCGAGGCCGTCGATGACGGAGGCGACGCTGGGCCACAGCTGCGTGTCCACGACCAGCAGCTTCGCCTGGCTGTGATTGCAGATGTAGCGGACTTCCTCGGGGGCCAGCCGGGTGTTGATCGGCACCAGCACGGCACCGGCCAGCGGCACGGCGAATTCGGCGATGAGTGCCTCTGGAAGGTTGGGCATGAGGTAGGCGACTCGGTCGCCGGGCTTGATGCCCGCTGCGCGCAGAGCATGCGCCCGGGTCTCCACGGCCGCGGCCATTTCGCGGTAGGTCATCTCCTGGTCGTTGTAGGCCACGGCGCGCTTGTCGGGAAAGACGTCGGCCGAGCGGCGCAGGAAGGACAACGGTGTCAGTTCTGTGTTCCAGGTCTCCATGGAAAAAGCCTACGTCACCGAGGTGAGCCTCAATCGACAGGGGGCTTGTCTGCTGACCGGGGGGTGCCCCTATATTTATTGGTAGGCCCCGAACAGGG
>NZ_VLTK01000011.1 GCF_007558825.1 Brevibacterium aurantiacum | reverse complement strand
GGGTCATTCCACTTTGTGGGGTGGCCCCTTTCTCGTATTCAGGAGTAGGTTGCTCAGATTCTCTTGACACCAGGTGAGTTGATGGTGCGCGGCCTATCGGGCAATGATGGAGAACCTTTCCGCGCATGATCGCACCCACATCGCCACTGGTTGGGTAGTGTGGGCCGCACATACAGAAGGAAGGTACCGCCCATGCTCAATCGACTGCACGATACCCTCAGGCTCCGGACGAATCCGGCGATCTTCTTCTCGTCGGCCGCGGTCATCATATTGTTCGTACTTGCTACGATCTTCTTCACTGACGCCCTCGATACCGGAGTTTCTGCAGCCTCGGATTGGCTGCTGACGAACCTCGGTTGGTTCTATATCCTCGGTGTCACCGTGTTCTTGGTCTTTCTCATCTACATTGCGGCCTCGCGATATGGTCGAGCGAAACTCGGTCCGGACAATGAAGAGCCAGAACACTCGAACGGTGCCTGGTTCGCTATGTTGTTCGCTGCCGGCATCGGTTCGATCCTCATGTTCTGGGGAGTGGCAGAACCAGTCAGCCACTTCGGCGATCCGCCACGAGCCTCGCTCGGCATCGAACCCGGCACCGTTGAAGCGGCGACGGACGCCATGAACTTCACCTACTACCATTTCACCCTGCATACCTGGACGATCTTCACCCTTCCGGCTCTGTGCTTCGCCTACTTCATCCACAAGAGGAATCTTCCACCGCGTGTGAGCTCCATCTTCCAGCCGATTCTCGGTGAGAAGATCCACGGTCCCATCGGGAAGCTCATCGACGTCGTCGCCATCATCGGCACGGTATTCGGCATTGCGGTATCTATCGGTCTCGGCACACTGCAGATCAACGGTGGTCTGGCAGAGATCATCGGAATTCCAGAGAATGCACTCTGGCAGCTGATCATCATCGGTGTCGTCTGCGGCCTGGCAACCATCTCCGTGTCATTGGGCCTGGACAAGGGCATCAAGGTTCTGTCGAACATCAACATCGTCATTGCGGTGCTGCTGCTGATCTTCATCATCGTTCTGGGACCGACGCTATTCATGGCCCGCGGCATCTTCGAGTCATTGGGCACCTACATTCAGACTCTTCCTGAGTTGGCACTGTGGAACGACACATTCGCCGATACCGGCTGGCAGAATACGTGGACAGTCTTCTACTGGGCCTGGACGATCACCTGGTCGCCCTTCGTCGGCATCTTCATCGCCCGAATCTCCCGTGGTCGCACGATCCGTCAGTTCGTCATCGGAGTCCTCGCTGTTCCCTCGGCCTTCTCCATCCTCTGGTTCGGAGTCTTCGGCTACGCATCCTTCGACATCGAGTTCAACAAGGGTGGTGGCCTCGTCGATCGTGTTGTCGGCGAGGGAGACATCCCAGGAGCGCTCTTCGCCTTCCTCGATCACTATCCGCTCGCAGGGCCGGTGTCGGTGATTGCGATCATCCTGGTAGTCATCTTCTTCGTCACCTCGGTGGACTCCGCTGCGCTGGTGGTGGACACGATGAACAACGGTCACGAGGACTTCAATCCCTTGGGTCAGCGCATATTCTGGGCAGTCTCTGTTGCCGTTGTCACCGCGGCCCTGCTCGTCTTCTCTGGTTCGGGCGGGCTCGAGGCACTGCAGTCGACGATCATCCTCGTCGGGCTGCCGTTCTTCATCATCGCGTACTTCCAGATCTACGCTCTCATGCGCGCGTTGCGCGAAGACGCAGGTGAACTGCCACGTGTGCGGATGCGCAAATGGAAGAAGGTGCTCCCACCCGAAGAGGTTGAGCGCAGGACCGATGATGATGACGTCTTCGGGCACGAATACGACGAAGATGAAGAGGTCGTGATTACGCCTGAAGCTGTTGAGCCGGCTCCTGAGTTCCGTGACCCCTACGTCCCGGGTGATGGAAGGAAGAAGAAGCGCTATGGAACGCTGGCCAGCCGAACAGGCAGCGCCAAGAGCGAGCCGGAACATCCAGGCTGACGCGAGTGAAGTGACGCGTCCCGCCTAGGACGGGCTAGGGGACTGACCAAGCCTGCGTGCCGGGTGTGGCCAGTCCCTCTGCTTTGATCAGACTGAGCCGCTGTCTATGCCGGGGTGCTCAAGCGCGTCCGGGAGGGACACATCTGTCACCGGACAGGGTTTCCACAGCACCGTTGGTGTTGGTTGATGTGGAAGAGGGCCCCGCTTGTCAGCGAGGCCCTCTTGGGTGGTCCTTATCTCTCAGAACACTGACCGGCGTCGACCGATCAGGATTCCGCGATGAGACGTCAGGATCCTGTTTTGATCATTTCGGCGCACTTCTCACCCATCATCATCACTGTGATGTTCGGGTTGACCGTCGTGATCTCCGGCATTGCGGAAGCATCGACGACACGGAGTCGATTGACACCCTTGACTCGCAGCTGGGGATCCAAGGGCGACGACTGGTCATCGGCTGCACCCATCCGCGCCGTGCCCACCGGGTGGTAGACGGTGTTGTGGGTGCGGGTGATGTAGTCCTCGATCTGCTCATCGGTCTGGACATCCTTGCCGGGGAAGAGTTCCTCACCGGCCCACTCGGACATGGCGTCCTGAGCCACGATGGCACGAGCCTTGCGGATACCGGCGATCATGACACGCATATCGTGGCCCTCAGGGTCGGTGAAGTACCGAGGATCGACGTAGGGCTTGTCCCGGAAATCACGCGAACGCAGGCGCACGGTGCCGCGTGAGCGGGCATGCGTGACGTTCGGAGTCAGACAGAAGGTGTTCTCCGACGTCGGGTAGCCCTGACGCAGTGTATGCATGTCGAACGGCACGGAACCGTAGTGCATCATCAGGTCGGGGCGGTCCAAGCCTTCTTCGGTGGGGGTGAAGATTCCGGCCTCCCACCACTGGGTGGAGTCGTCGACCATCGGCTTCTTCGCATCCCAGGCGATGACACCTTCGGGGTGGTCCTGCAGGTGTTCACCGACACCCGGCGAATCGACGCGAACATCGACACCCACCTCGGCGAGGTGATCCTTAGGACCGATTCCCGAGAGCATCAGCAGCTGAGGAGTGTTGATCGCACCAGAGGAGACGATGACTTCCCGCTTGGCTTCGATGCGCTTGGTGTGGCCGAAGGCGTTGTTGACGACGTGGACGCCGGTGCAGTTCTCCTGATCGTCGAACTCGAGGACCTTGGCCTGAGTGTCGGTGAGGATCGTGAGGTTCTCACGGTCGAGGATTGGGTGCAGGTAGGACACCGAGGAGGACGAACGGGTGCCGTCGGCCTTCCGGTTGACCTGGAAGAAGTTGGCACCGTTGATGACGGTTTCGCCTTCGTTGAACTGAACGCGGGGGATGCCCTCCTGCTCACAGGCGTCGAGCAGGGCGACACCGCATGGGTCGTTCGGCGGCACATTCATCAGGTGCACGGGGCCGTCGTGACCGTGGTGGTCACCGGGAAGCTCGTTGCTCTCCAGCTTCTTGTACAGGCCGAAGGTGTCTTTCGATCCCCACCCGGTGGCGCCGAACTTGGTCTCCCAGTCATCGAGATCCTCACGCGGGGCCCAGAAGGCGATGCACGAGTTGTGTGAGGAGCAGCCGCCGAGGACCTTCGCCCTGGCATGCCTCATATGAGAGTTGCCGTGCTCCTGCTTCTCGATGGGGTAGTCCCAGTCGAAGCCTGACTCGAGGAGTTCCATCCACCGGTTGAGGCTGAGGACGACGTCTTCGCCGACGTCGGTCGGGCCCGCTTCCAGCAATCCGACGCTGACCTCGGGATCCTCGCTGAGGCGCGCGGCCACGGCAGCGCCCGCGGAGCCTCCGCCCACGACGACATAGTCAAAGCTATGAGTAGTTTCCACGTTCTGATTCTCCTTATTTGCTGTGATCGGGGAACCAGCCGGTGACGGCGGGCTCGAGGTTCTGGTAGATGTGCTTGGCTTCCTGGTATTCGGCCAGACCGGTCGGTCCCAGTTCGCGGCCGAAGCCCGACTGCTTGTATCCGCCCCACTCAGCCTGTGGCAGGTAGGGGTGGAAGTCGTTGATCCAGATGGTTCCGTGGCGCAGACGCTGGGCGACCAGCTGAGTCTTGCCAGCATCCTGGCTCCAGACCGCCCCGGCGAGACCGTAGTAGGTGTCGTTGGCGATCTCGACGGCCTCATCGACCGTGGAGAAGGTCTCGACGGTGACGACAGGGCCGAATGCTTCGTCGGAGACGACAGACATTCCACGCTTGACCTGGTCGAGAATGGTGGGCAGGTAGTAGTAGCCCTTCTCCAGATCACCCTGGCCCCATGTGCCGCCGCAGCGCACGCGAGCGCCTTCGGCCACGCCCTTGTCGACATAGGCGGTGACCTTGTCGCGGTGGGCCGCGGAGATGAGCGGTCCGGTTTCGGCATTGTCATCGAAGGGTCCGCCGAGGCGGATCTGCTGAGCACGCTCGACGAGGCGGTCGACGAACTTCTCGGCGATGGATTCTTCGACGATGAGTCGGGCCCCTGCGGAGCAGACCTGGCCGGAGTGGACGAATGCAGCGTTGAGCGCGTTGTCGACAGCGGCTTCGAAGTCCGCGTCGGCGAAGACGACGTTCGGGTTCTTGCCGCCGAGCTCGAGTGCGATCTTCTTCACGGTTGCTGCCGCGTTGGCAGCCAGCAGGCGTCCTGTGACCAGGCCGCCGGTGAAGGAGACCATGTCGATGTCCTCATGAGTCGACAGCGGTGCACCCGCATCGGCGCCAGCGCCCAGAATCAGGTTGCCGACTCCTGCCGGAAGGCCCAGCTCTTCGAGCACCTGCATCGTCAGGATCGCCGTGTGCGGGGTGAGTTCGGCAGGTTTGAGGATGAACGTATTTCCGGCTGCCAGGCAAGGCGCGATCTTCCAGGCGGCCTGCAGCAGCGGGTAATTCCACGGGGTGATGAGGGCACAGACGCCGACGGGCTCGTGGACGATGCGGCTGGCGACCGTGTCGGTGCCGGCGTCGACGACGCGGCCGGCGTCATTGGCGGCCAGTTTGCCGAAGTAGTCGAAGCAGTTGGCGATGTCATCCATATCGATCTCGGACTCGACATAACGCTTGCCTGTGTCAAGTGATTCGGCGCGGGCGAACTCTGCCTTGCGCTCCCGCAGGACCGATGCGAACTTGAGGAGCAGATCGCCCCGCTCGCTGGCGGGCACGCTCGACCAGACGCCCGAGTCGAAGGCGCGACGGGCGGCGGCGATCGCGAGTTCGGTGTCGGCTGGGCTGGCTTCGTCCACCTCGGCGACGAAACTGCCGTCGGCTGGATTATGGATCTCTCTGATCCCGCCGTTCTGGGCCGAAACCCACTGTCCATCGATGAAAAGCGTGTTGGGCACGATGTCTCCTATTCCTTGATGGTGAAAATCATTGAGATTGAGTCTGTCTTGGCCACCCATGTCGAAGTGCGAGTCCTTGCTGAGTGCATGTCTCCTCTTTCCGCTGGTGGTGACGCTTCCGAGAGCCACGATATGCGAACAAGGGCATCCGATGCTCAATCGGATGAACAGAGTCACAGATTACCGACGATTCTGTGCGCACATGCGGCCTTGCATGGTCTGGGGTGAAGGCTTCCGTGTCTGCGAGGGGTCCGGAACAGTCGGTGCTGTGTGGAACCTCGTGCTGCGATCTGTGCACTGAACCTGCGGTGACAATGAGCACAATTGTCGGGACGTCGATAGGGTATTTGAAACACCGGGTAATCATGCAACGGTGCCTGATCTGGGTTCCGGTATTCAGGTGTGACATCAGAAAAAAGGCAATTGCTGATGTAGTTTCATGTGGCGATAATGCGGTTGAAGCGGGGACGTGAAAAGAGTGGACCAGCATGCTCGATTTTTCCACACCAGGCTTCATGAATCCCCTACTGACCGCGATGAGATGACCGTGTGTCCCCGTATGCCGTTGCTGAGGGCACGGTTCGCCACGATTCTAACAGAGCACTTAGAGGCGATCTTGATCTGATGTTATGGCCTGATGCCTAATAGGGGAGTGGTCCGCCTAACCATGCACCGCCACTTCGTCCGATGAATCGAGGTGGCCGGAGACTGCGGGTTGTGTGGTCCGGACCTGACCGGTGGCTGCGAAAGAGAACTTACCGTGACCATCGCATCACTCTGTCGACAATGAATTCGTGTTCCCACGCACACGACTTACCCGTTTCGAGTGGACTAGAATGGTGCGGAATCATTGAAAAGACTTTATAGGGAGAATCGTGGCCCCAGGGGATTCGCGAGACAGCCAGCAGAACCGCCGCTCGGACGGCGGGCGCCGCTCAGATCGCGACAGCAATCACAATCGTCGACAGGACTCCCACCAGTCCCGGGACGAGCGCGGGTCACGTAACTCCGATCGTCGCGACGACCGCCGAGGCGGCTACCAGGGCAATCGCTCCAGCGATGGTGAGCGTCGTGGTGGTTACCAAGGCGACCGTTCCAGCGATGGTGAGCGTCGGGGTGGTTACCAGGGCAACCGTGGCAATGGTGGCGACCGTCGTAATGATGGTGAACGCCGTAGCTTCGGCGGCGACCGTCGTGATGATCGTCGTGGTGGATACCAAGGCGACCGCAATAAGGACGGTGACCGTCGTGGTGGTTACCAAGGCAACCGCTCCAGCGATGGTGAGCGTCGTGGCGGTTTTCAGGGTAACCGTTCCAGCGATGGTGAGCGTCGTGGTGGTTATCAGGGTAACCGTTCCAACGACAGTGAACGCCGCAGCTTCGGCGGCGACCGTCGTGATGAGCGTCGTGGCGGCTACCAGGGCGACCGCAATAAGGACGGTGAACGTCGCGGTGGTTACCAGGGCAATCGCTCCAGCGACGGTGAACGTCGCGGTGGTTTCCAGGGCAATCGCTCCAATGATGGTGAACGCCGTGGTGGTTATCAGGGCAATCGCTCCAATGATGGTGAGCGTCGTGGTGGTTATCAGGGCAACCGTTCCAACGACAGTGAACGCCGCAGCTTCGGCAGCGACCGTCGTGATGAGCGTCGTGGTGGATACCAAGGGGACCGCAATAAGGACGGTGACCGTCGTGGCGGTTACCAAGGTGACCGCTCCAATGATGGTGAACGCCGTGGTGGATATCAGGGCAATCGCTCCAGCGACGGAGAACGTCGTGGTGGTTACCAGGGCAACCGCCGCGATGACCGCGGAGGAAGCCGACGTCGCGACGGCGGCGGTGACCGCGGAGGCTTCGGGCGTAACAATAATGACCGCAGAGCCGTGCGCTCTACCGAGACCGGCGAATACGCACGCGAACAGCGCGCACGCCGTCCGCGCATCCAAGAGCCGCCTATTCCCGAAGAGGTCACCGGCAAGGAACTCGACAAAGAGCTGCTGGGACAGCTGCGTACCCTCGACAAGGAGAACGCAGCAGCAGTTGCCAAGCACCTCGTCTCAGCCGGAGGGTTCCTGGACGTCGATCCGGAACGCGCCTACGAGCATGCGAAGGCAGCCATGGCCCGCGCGGGTCGCGTTGGCCTGGTCCGAGAAGCACTCGGCATTGCCGCCTATCACGTGGAGAAGTACGACGAGGCAGTTCGCGAACTGCGCACGCACCGACGAATCTCCGGCTCGAACGACAACATTGCGCTCATCGCAGATGCAGAACGCGGTCGTGACAAGCCTCAGAAGGCTATCGAGCTGTTCGAGTCAGCCGGTGAGCTTGAACTCGACAACGATGCTCGCACCGAACTCGTCATCGTTGCCGCCGGAGCGAAATCGGACCTCGGTGATCTCAAGGGCGCACGGGCTCTGATCGAAGCCGAAGACTTCACCCAGAAGCCAAGCGGTGCGCTGGTGCGCCTGATGGCCGCATATTCTGAAGTGCTGCGCCTGCACGGGGAAACCGAGATGGCTGACAAGTACGAAGAGCTCTCGCGTCGCACTGCCAAGGCCACGGGCACTCTCTTCGGGGACGAAGAGCCAGACCCCAACCTCGGCGTGGAAATCGAGACAGTCGAAGAGATCGACGATGATGAGCCTGCCTCACTCGACGATGATCCTGCTGAGGCTGAGGCTGAGGCTGAGACTGAGGCTGAGTACGGCTCGGCACACGATGCCGATGCTGTCGGCATGGCCGGCGTTGACAACAGGGACGATGCAGAACTCGAAGATGCTGAGTTCGACGATGCCGAGACCGAACTTTCGATCGCGGCTGGTTCAGGCGCAGATGATGTCGATTTCGACGACGCAGACGCTGAGGGCGCGGGTGAAGCAGAGTTCGACGAGGACGCTAGCGACGCCGAGGCCGATGAGGCCGACGAAGCTCCTACGGTCAGCCTCGTCGCAGACAACGCCATCACAGATGCCGTTGCTGACGCTGCTGGAGACGATCACGTTCCGGCGAAGTCGAAGACGCACGTCTCAGAGAAGGAACTGAAGAAAGTCAAGGTCTCCGACGAGGAGATCGAAGCTGAACTCGACGAACTGCTCGAGGATGCCGAAGGAAGCGCCGCTTCCGATGAGGAGACTTCCGAGTCCTCCGATGAAGAAGCTCACGCGGACCCCGAAGCATCGGGCACGAGCCTCAAGCCTGCCGACAATGCGAGCTCAGAGGAGACGAACGTCTCGTATCGGCTGAACGGTCATCAGTGACGCCAGTCGCCAACGCAGCAGCACCGGTCGATCGACGTGCGCCTGAGGAATCGGGCGCACCGATCGATTGTGTGCTGTTCGACCTCGACGGCGTCGTCTACCACGGTCCGGAGCCGATCTCCGGAGCAGTGGAGGGCATCAACTTCCTCCACGAGCAGTCCATCCCCGTCAACTATGTGACGAACAACGCTACTCGCACCGCCGGTGTGGTGGCCGAGCACATCTCCACGCTGGGAATCAACACGACACCGGCCGAGGTGACCACCTCGGCGCAGGTGCTGGCCGGACGGCTTGCCGAAAGATTCGGAACCGGGGCACTCATCTACCTGGTGGGCGCAACCGGACTGGCCACGGCGCTGGAATCCGAGGGACTGACACTGACCCACAATCTGGATGACGGCCCCGTCGCCATCGCTCAGGGCCTCGACCCGGACATCACGTACCAGGCGATCGTGCGCGCCTGTGAAGCGATCACATCAGGCATCGAATGGTGGGCGACCAACCCCGACTATTCGATGGTCGGTCCCAGGAGCCGAGTCCCAGGCAATGGGGCATTCATCGACATGCTCTCCAAGCTCACCGGTGCTCAGCCGACCGTCGTCGGCAAACCCTCCCCACACATGATGGAGTTCGCGGCACGCAGGATCGGAGCCCAACGACCTCTGATGGTCGGAGATCGCCTCGACACGGATATCGAAGGCGGCAACTCAGCAGGGTTCGAAACCGCTCTCGTCCTCACCGGCGTCCACGACATTCATGACGCCCTCCGTGCCCGCCCTGGTCTGCGTCCTACCTATATCCTGCCCAGCCTGCGTGGCCTGCCGAAGCTCATCGACGGCGAGGATACGTATGGATCCGCCGGCGGAGCGCTTGGATCTGCGGGCTGTCGGATCGTCGATGGTCAACTGTGCCTGGACGATTCAGCCCACAGTGGGGCCGCCATCGTCCAGGACGCTCTCCGACTAGCATGGGAGGCGATGGACCGCGGCGATAACGTGGCTCCAGGGAATCTGCCACGGAGGATCCATGACTGAACCGATGCACGAGCCACAGCAGAACGACGAACCACAGCAGGCCGAAGCGCCTAGCCAACCGGCATCGCCGAGCCGACCCGTGCCACAGGCTCCCACCCCGGCACCCACACCGGCCTCTGTCAACGGTGATGTGCCCGTTGAAAACTGGCGCCGTGACCTTGAGCAGATCGACCAAGCACCAAGCACCGAACGACACGGACTCCTGTCCACACTCCTTGATGACCTCGACTCTCAGGTGAGTTCATTGTGAGCCGACTCGACCGCGAACTAGTCGAACGGGAACTGATCGCCACTCGGTCCCGAGCGGCACGGGAGATCGCTGCCGGACGGGTCAGCATCAATGGCCGAGCAGCCGCGAAGCCCTCGCAGGATGTGACAGACGCCGACGAGCTCACAGTCACAGAACCCGACCCCTGGGTGGCACGCAGCGCACACAAACTCCTCGGCGCACTGGAGTCCTTCTCCATCACTGACTTCGCTGGCAGAACCGCGCTCGACGCCGGTGCCTCCACCGGCGGATTCACCCAAGTCCTCCTGCACCGGGGAGCGAAGGAAGTCTGGGCCGTCGACGTCGGACACGACCAGTTCGACGCGGGGCTTCGCCAGGACCAACGAGTCCGTGTCCGAGAAGGCCTCAACCTGCGTGAGCTGGAGAGTTCCGACGTGCCGCAGGTCGATGTGGTCGTCGCCGACGTGTCGTTCATCTCCCTGCGCCTGCTGTTGGCTCCGCTGCTGGCAGCCACACAGTCCACCGGCGAACTGCTCCTCATGGTCAAACCCCAGTTCGAACTCGCCCGTGGTGCACTCGACAAGCACGGCGTCGTCTCCACCGTGAGCAAGCGACGGCGGGCCCTTGACTCCGTCCTCGCCGGCATCGCCGAACACGAGGCCCGCGTGGTCGATGTCGCGGGCTCCGTGCTTCCCGGTCCCAGTGGAAACCTGGAGTACTTCCTGCGTGTTCGACCAGGGAAAACACGAACCGAGTCCGATAGGCTCAACGAGGCGGACATCGCAACCCATCTGGATCAGATCATGAGAGGAGAGCCGTGAGCCGACACATCATGGTGCTGCTGCATCCCCAGCGCGAGGAATCAGCAGTGGCAGCAGTGAGCGTGTGGAAGGCGCTCCTCGACGACGGAATCACCCCAGTCGTCCTCGACGAAGAGGTCCTCGACTTCGCCGAACGCAGTTCCCACGCCGACGTGCAGCAGGAACTCCTCAGCCGCTGCGAGGTCATCGACCCTGCCCAGCTCGCGACCTGGAAGACCAGATGCGAACTCGTCATCGTCCTCGGCGGTGACGGGACGATCCTGCGGGCAGCCGAACGCTTCCACGGTTCCGGGGTCCCGCTCATGGGCGTGAACCTCGGACATGTGGGATTCCTCGCCGAGAGCGAAAGAGAAGACCTCGCCGAGGCTGTCCATCGGGCCTCCCAGCGTGACTACCTGGTTGAGGAGCGCCTCGCCCTGGACGTCACCGTCTGGCACGAGGGGGAGGCCATCTACAACGCCTGGGCCCTCAACGAGGCCACAATCGAGAAGACGTCGAAGGCCCGCATGATCGACGTCGTCCTGGGCGTCGACGCTCGACCGGTATCGTCGTTCGGCTGCGACGGAGTCATCCTGGCAACACCGACCGGTTCGACCGCATATGCCTTCTCCGCAGGCGGTCCCATCGTCTGGCCCGAGGTCGAAGCACTGCTGCTCATCCCGATCTCAGCCCACGCCCTGTTCACCGAACCGCTCGTCGTCAACCCAGACTCCCGCCTCGGCGTGGAGATCTCCCCGCGCAATCCCGACTTCTCCGCCGTCCTATGGTGCGACGGCCGGAGAGCCCTCGAACTGCCAGCCGGGGCGCGGATCGAAGCCAAGCGTTCACAGTCACCGATCAAACTGGCCCGACTTCACACCGGCCCCTTCACCGATCGATTGGTGGCGAAGTTCCGACTGCCCGTCTCCGGTTGGCGGGGACCGATCGAGGAGGCGTAGATGATTTCCGAACTGAGAATCTCCCGCCTCGGCGTGATCGCCGAAGCAGAGGTCGAACTCTCCACAGGTTTCACCGTCGTGACCGGTGAGACCGGTGCCGGTAAGACGATGTTCGTCTCAGCACTGAGCCTGCTCATGGGCCGCAAGGTCGGTTCAGGTGTGGTTCGCAAAGGCGCAGAGAAGGCCGAGGTCGAAGGAATCTTCTCCGCTGTCACCGACTCGGTGCGCTCCCGCATCGAAGAAGCCGGAGGCAGTGCCGAGGATGAAGCCATCATCTCCCGCACCGTGGCACAGAAGGGCCGCGCCCGCGCCACCGCCGGTGGACGCACCGTCCCCATCTCCGTGCTGACCGAGATCTCCGATGAGCTCATCACCCTCCACGGACAGTCCGAACAGCTGCGACTCAAAGGCCCCGCCCAACAGCGGCAGCTGCTCGACGCAGCGGGAGGCCCCGAGCTCGAGGCCGTGGCTAGCAGATACCGTGCAGCATTTGAGAACTGGCGCGAAACCCAGACCCGGGTCGCCCGAATCAAGGACAGCACCGCGGCCAGACGGGAGAGGATCCTGTGGCTCGGCGGCTGCCTGGAAGCCATCGACAAGGTCCGTCCGGTCCCAGGCGAAGATGAAGCACTGACCGCGCAGGCTGCGAAACTCGGAGCCGCGGTTGAGATCACACAGGCCGTCGGCAGTGCCCACGACCTCCTTCTCGGCAGCGAACTCGACGATGCCGGCGCCGCCGTCGACCACGTGCACCAGGCGATCAGCGCGCTGACCGATGTGGAATCCGCGGACCCGGAACTGGCTCGAATCAAGGCCGCCCTCAACGACGCGGTCCTGCGTCTGTCCGATTCCGCCGCAGAGCTCAGCTCCTACCTGACCGGATTCGACGAACTGGGGGAGACCTCACTTGAAGAGACCGAAGCTCGCAGAGCCGAACTCGGATCGTTGTCCGCCTACGGGCAGGACGTGGCCGAAGTGCTTGACTTCGAAACACGCTCAGCTCAGGAACTGGCCGAGCTCGAAGCCGATGATCGCGATCTCGGACAGCTCGACGCCGAACTCGACGAAGCACGCAGCGCAATGGAAGCTGCCGGCAGCGCGCTGACAGAGATCAGAACCGCGACGGCAGCATCCTTCTCCCAAGCCGTGAGCGCAGAGCTCGCCGCCCTGTCGATGCCGAAGGCCCAGGTGACGTTCGAACTCACCGAACGGGAACCGACAGCACACGGCTGCGACGATGTCCGTCTCACCTTCGCCCCACACGATTCCTCGGCCGGTGATGACATCGGCAAGGTCGCCAGCGGTGGTGAGCTCTCACGCGTGATGCTCGCCATCGAAGTCGTCCGCGCGGCAGGGGAGGCCATCCCCACCTACGTCTTCGACGAAGTCGACGCCGGTGTCGGAGGAAAGGCCGCCATCGAGATCGGCCGACGCCTCGCCAAACTTGCTGAGAACGCACAGGTCATCGTCGTCACCCACCTGCCCCAGGTCGCAGCCTGGGCTGACACCCACGTCACCATCGTCAAGGACGACGACGCCGAGACCGTGAAATCCGGCGTCAGAGAACTCAGCGAAGACGAACGGGTCATCGAACTCTCACGCATGCTCGCCGGAATGGAGGACTCCTCCTCGGCGAAGGCCCATGCAGCCGAACTCCTCGACTCAGCACGGCAGGTCAAGACCGGTCAGACCGCGCTGACATGAGAGAATGGGCGGACCATGAAAGTGCGTAGAACTCGGGAGAAGCTCACAGTCCCAACCAGGTCCGGCCCGGCTCCTGCCAGACTCGATCGGCGGACGAAAGACCTCACCAAACGTTTGAGCGCAGGCGATATCGCGGTCATCAAACACGCCGACATCGACCGGATCTCTGCCGAGGCGCTCGTTGCCTGCAGACCCGCCGCAGTCATCAATGCGGACAAGTCGATCTCCGGTCGCTACCCCAACCTGGGGCCGGGAATCATCGTCGACGCCGGAATCCCGCTCATCGACGCCACCGGCCCGGAGATCTTCGACCTGGTCGAGGAGAACTCCCAGATCAGCATCGCCGATGACACAGTGCTTCTCGACGAGAAGGAGATCGCCACCGGCATCGTCCAGACCTCGGAGACGATCGCGGAGGACATGCACGCAGCCGAGGCCGGGATGAACTCCGTGCTCGTGGATTTCGTCGACAACACGATCGAATACATCCGCAAGGACTCGGACCTGCTCTCGGCCGAACTCGTCGTCCCCGAGGTCGCCACGACGTTCGACGGCAGACACGCTCTCATCGTCGTCCGCGGCTACCATTACAAAGAGGACCTCGCGATCCTCGCCTCCTACATTCGGGAGTATCGTCCGCTTCTCGTCGGTGTGGACGGTGGAGCCGACGCCATCATCGAAGCCGGTTACAAACCCGACATGATCGTCGGCGATATGGACTCCGTGTCCGACACCGCGCTGACCTCCGGGGCCGAGATCGTCGTCCACGCCTACCGGGACGGAAACGCACCCGGAACCGAGCGCGTCCATTCCCTGGGCGTCGACTGCGTCGCCTTCGCCGCCTCGGGCACCAGTGAGGACATCGCCATGCTGCTGGCCGACGACAAGGGCGCAAGCCTGATCGTGGCCGTGGGCACACACGACACCGTGATGGAATTCCTCGATAAGGGCCGAAAGGGCATGGCCTCGACTTTCATCACGCGCCTGCGAGTGGGTTCGAAGCTCATCGACGCCAAGGGTGTCTCGCTGCTCTACCGTCAGCGGATCTCCAACCTGCAGCTGAGCATCCTGATCATCGCGGGACTCGTCGCACTCGGTGTGGCACTGTTCGCGACAGCTGCCGGCCAGACGCTCATCGGGCTCGTCGGAGCTCAACTCGACGGGGTCTTCGGTTGGATCGGCTCCTTGTTCGGCGGCGACCCTGCCGCATCCTCAGAATCTGCCAGCATCATTCAAGGACTGACCAGTGATTGATTTTCGTTACCACCTTGTCTCACTCGTCTCGGTCTTCCTGGCCCTGGCGGTGGGAATCGTCCTGGGCGCTGGACCGCTGAAGGAACCGATCGGTGAGTCCCTGCAGAGCCAGGTCGACTCACTGCGCGCCGACCGTGACGATCTGCGAGCGAAGATCGATGCAGCCAACGGCAACATCGACAAGCAGAACGACTTCGTGACCTCTGCCGCCCCCGAACTCATCGGCGACACGCTGAAGGGCGAAGACGTCAGCATCATCGGCGCACCGAAGGCCGACCCCGAGCAGGTCGAAGAGGTCACCAACCGAATCAAGGAAGCCGGCGGAAAGATCGGCGGAGACGTCTCCTTCGTGGACAACACCCTGTCGCTGACGGACTCCAAAGACTTCCTCAAAACCTTGAGGGACTCGGTGCCGAGCCTGCCGAAGGACGATTCGACGGCGCTTCGGTCTGCCCTCGTCATCGCTCTCACGGGCAAGGCCACGATGCTCGAAAGCGGCAAGGACCGGGACGCTGCGGAGAAGAAGTCCTCCGGAATCTTCGACGCCTTCGTCGACGCGGGACGCCTGCGCACAGACACCGACCACAAGCCGACTTCGCTCTTCGTCGTCATCGATGATGAGAATTCGAAGCTCGCCGATGAGACCGAGCCCAGCCCCGAAGCGACCAATGACAAGGCGAACCGCACCCTCATCACCGATTTCATCAATTCGCTGACCTCCGACTCGACGTCCGTGGTCGTGGCCGGAGATGCGGGCTCTGCCCAGAACGGGCTGGTGTCCATCCTCAGGACCGAGAAGTCGCGGGCCAGCACCGTCGACGGACTCGGGCTGGGAGCCGGGGCCGTCATCACCGTCCGCGCCCTTGCCGCAGGCGAAGCCGGGACCCACGGCCACTACGGTTTCTCCGATGATGCCGAAGAGATCATGCCAGGAAAGGACTGAGATGATCCGCTCACTCGTCAGCTCCGCCGTCGCCGGCCTCCTCGGCTACACGGCGACCAAGGCGATCCTGTCCTCGAAGCTGCGCACCCATGACAAGGTCGTGCGTACGAACCATGCCGGCCATGACGTCTCCCTCGTCGAAGGTCCAGCGGTCACCGCGGGACTGCTCGCAGGCAGCTTCCTCATCGAAGCACCGCGTCAGCGCGCAGCGACCCTGCTGGTGACCACCGTCGCCGGAGGTCTGGGTGCGGTTGATGACTTCCTCGAATCAGGTGACTCGAAGGGACTGCGCGGTCACCTCAGCGCCCTGGCCCAGGGCCAGATCACGACCGGTGGGCTCAAAGTCATCGGAATCCCGCTGGCCTCGATCGCGGCTGCGACGATTCTGCGGACCGGCACATGCACAAGCAGCGGCGGGCTGTTCTCCTCGAACTCAACGACCGCAGACCAGACCTGGTTCGGTTCCACGGTCGACGTCGTCGTCACCGGGGGAGTCATCGCCGGAACGGCGAACCTGTTCAATCTGCTCGATCTCCGCCCTGGACGCGCCCTCAAGGCAGGACTGCTGACGCTGTCCTTCATGCCCCACAAGCACGGCCTGACCTGGGCGCCCAGCGCAGCCATCGCCGGGGCCACCGCCGCGGCGTGGCCAGACGACCTCGACGGGGCGGTGATGCTCGGCGACACGGGCGCCAACGCCCTCGGCGCCGCATTGGGCACGATCGTCGCCGAGAACTCTACGGCCACCCAACGTGTTCTGGTGCTGTCTGGCCTGGTCGGCCTCACCCTGCTGAGTGAGAAGGTCTCGTTCACCTCCATCATCGAATCCACCCCCGGACTGCGTGAGATCGACGCCTTCGGCCGCGAGGCCGTGTGAGTAAGCTGGTTCGAGTCTTCGCCTCTGCGGCGTTACTCGTCTCGGTCATCACCCTCTTCACCCGCCTCATCGGGTTCCTGAGGTGGTTGGTCTTCTCGCCGACTGTGGGTGCTGGCACCGTCGGCACCGCCTACCAGTCGGCGAACCAGGTTCCCAACATCCTCTTCGAAGTCGTCGCCGGCGGCGCGCTGGCCGGGGCCGTCATTCCGCTCCTGGCGATTCCCCTGGCACGCTCGGACAGGGAAACGGCGGGACGGATCGCCTCGGCGCTTCTGACCTGGGCCGTCTCAGTCACCCTGCCGTTGAGCATCATCCTCGCGGTCTTCGCCGACCCGATCGCCAACCTGCTGATCGAGGATGGGGACGAGCAGCACAGAGCGACCGCGGTATTCCTGCTCATGTTCGCACCTCAGCTCGTCCTCTACGGCATCGGCGCCGTGCTCACCGGTGTTCTCCAGGCACACCGGAAGTTCCTCTGGCCGGCATTCGCGCCGCTGCTCTCGAGCCTCGTCGTCATCGGATGCTACTTCGCCTACCAGGCAGTCGGCGGCACCGACGGCACCTGGCAGTCCCACATCGGCTGGCTCGGCTGGGGCACCACGATCGGCGTCGCGGCCCTGGCACTGCCGTTGGCCCTGCCGATGCGCTCGACCGGTCTCAAGATCTCGCCCACCTGGACCTTCCCTCCCGGTGTCGCCCACCGTGCACTGCGACTGGCCGGAGCAGGAATGGCCGCGCTGCTCGCTCAGCAGGCGGCGGTGGTAATGACGCTGCGAATGGCGAACTACTCCGGCGGTGAAGGCACCTACGTCCTGTTCGCCTACATCAACGCCGTCTACCTCCTGCCCTACGGGGTGCTTGCGATCCCACTGGTCACGGTCATGTTCCCCTCCCTGTCCGGATGGGTGGGACGGACCAAGGATCCCGATTCGAGCGCCGAGGACCGAGAAACGGCCACGCTGCGCCTGCACCAGCTGACGTCGACGACTACGACGGTCATCGTCAGCATCGGCCTGCTGGGCACGGTGATCCTGATGACCGCAGCCGGAGCCCTGGAGACGTTCTTCACTGCCATCGATGCTGCCAGCGGACACGCATCAGCGCCCTTCTCCTCGATGAGCCAGGCGATCATGGTCATGGCCCTCGCAGTCCCGGGCTGGTCCTTCGTCGCTTGGGGGACGCGCGTCTTCTACGCCATGGAACGCTCCCGCCACGCGGCCGTGGCGACCACGGTCGGCTGGGTCTTCGTCATCGTCGGCATGGTGCTCGCGATCCTGGTCACAAACGCGGACGGAGACGCCGGCCTGACCCTCGTGGCAATCTGCGCCGGCTATGTCCTCGGTATGAGCGTTGCCGGTCTGTTCCTGCTCATCTCGATGCGCCGGGTCCTGGGAGCGGCTGGCCTGCGCGGCATTGTGCGCCGCAGCCTCCTCTCCCTGCTGGCCGCGGCCGTCGCCTCAGCCGCCGGTGTCCTCGTATCCGGGTGGCTGGTCGACTCTCTCGGCACCGCAGCCGTGGGCTCGGTGATCAACGGCGTGGTCTCCGCCCTCGTCGGCGTGGTGATCTTCATCGGCATCCTCGCCATCGATCGCAGCTATCTCGCTGAGGTGCGCGGACTGCTGTCGAATCGCCGAGGTGGTCCCGACCTCGCCGAACAGACCGACCCTGCCGTACAAGCGCAGCGACCGATCACTCCGACAGAGAATGAGGATGAGAGATGAGAATCGTCTACGTGCTCGGCACATCGACCGGGGGTGTCGGCACCCATGTGCGCGCCCTGGCCCGTGACCTCGCAGCCGCCGGTCATGAGCTAGGGGTCATCGGTCCCGCTTCCACCGATGAGCACTTCGGCTTCTCCGCCCTGCCCGGGGTCCGCTTCGCGGCACTCGACATGGGAACCGGAATCGGTGCCCGTGACGGCGCTCTCATCATCCGGCTGCGCAGGCTCATCGGCAGCTTCGACGCCGACATCGTCCACGCCCACGGCTTCCGGGCAGGCTTCGTCACCCTGCTGGCAACGAGGTCCATTCGCCACCGTCCCCGCCTCATCATCAGCCTCCACAACCGAGCCAGTGGTCAGGGGCTGAGAGGCACGGTCGAGACCGGTATCGAGACTCTGCTTGCCAAGGGCGCGGACCTGACGATCGGTGCCAGCGCCGACTTGGTGGACAGGGCTCGGGAGCTCGGCGCACGCGATGCCAGGTTCGTGCCCGCCGCAGCCCCGGAGGTCCTTGAGGTCCCCGCCGAGGCGGCCGATGCCACCCGTGCGGCACTGGCCGCGGAGTTCGGATTCGGGCCAGACGCGCTCATCGTGCTCGCCGTCGGGCGTGTCGCACCGCAGAAGAACTATCCGATGCTCGTCCGGGCCCTAGGCTGCCTCGGCGGGCCTGAGCCGGGCGAGTCGCATGAGCCGAATGCGCGATCCGAGCGTCAAGGACCAGAACTCGTCGTCCTCATCGCAGGAGCCGCTGACCAGGCCGTCCTCGACGAGGTGCACGGGCAGTACGAGGACCTCGCCGCCACCTCGGCGGTGCCTGCTCTGCATTTCCTCGGCCCCAGAGGCGATATCGCCGAACTCAATGCGGCCGCCGATCTCTATGTGCTCACCAGCGTCTGGGAGGCCCGTGCACTGGTGCTGCAGGAGGCGCTGATCTCCGGACGAGCCATCATCGCCACCAGCACGGGTGGCACGACGGAACTCGTCGGGGATGCGGGCATTCTCATCGACGACGATGACGACATGGGCCTTGCCGCAGCCATCGCTGAACTGGCCTCGGATCCCGCTCGCAGGGCCCAACTGGCTGCCCGGGCCAAGGCCCGCGGAGCCCAACTTCCCGATGAGAGAGAAGTGGCCAAAGAACTGGTGGGCATATACACGGAACTCATGTCCTCCCAGGTAGGGTAGAAGCAGCGTCGAACTAATGAAAAGGATGAGGAAATGAGCGAATCCGGCGAGGTCCACCCACTCAGCGCAGACACGAGGATTCTGCATGTACTCGCCGAAACCACGGGTCCCGTCGTCGAAGTCGCGAAACTCGCAGTGCTCGGGCATCTGCGCGCCGGCTTCAAGGTAGCGGTCGCTGCCCACCGTTCGCTGCTGGGCACATTCGGAGTCCCCGAAGAGCTGGCGGACAACTTCCGCGAGATCGAGCTGGCAGCCCGACGACGCTTCACCTTGGCAGATCCCAATACTGCGTTCACTCTGCACAAGTACTACCAGCACGTGGACATCGTCCACGCTCACGGCCTGCATGCTGCGACGCTCGCCGGTCTCGCCTTCACCGGTCTCCCCGCCCGACTGCACCCGAAGGTCGTCGCGACGATCGAGTCCTTCGACGCAGCCGGCGTGATCGAGAAGACCGGCGCGGAGATCGTGGGCCGCACCGCAACCGCGCTCCTGGGCACCACCGAACCGGTCGTCGACTACTTCGGGGGCAAGGTCCCGATCGTCGAACGCGCCGAACTCGTTCACCCGGACATCGACGTCGACCTCACCGTCAGGACACCGCGCGCACAGGTGCGCCGGGAACTCGGCGTCGAAGAGGGCACGTGGATGGTCGCCAGCCCCATTGCCCTGCGCGACCACACTGCTCTGGCCACGGTCCTCGATGCGGCAGACCAGATCAACACGAAACGGCCGGGACGTCCCGTCGTCACGGTCCTCACCGGCACGGGCAAGGACCGGTCCACGATTGAGTCCGCCTTCGCCGACCGCGGCGTCATCGTCGCCCCAGCCGATGACCTCGTCGACGTCGCAGCTGCCGCGGACGTCGTCATCGCCAGCGAGACCATGACGGGACTCAGCCATGAGGACCTCATGCAGCTGTCGAAGCCGGCGGTCTTCATCGGCAACCCGCGACGTGCCGGCATCTGGGGCGCTGCGGCCAAAGCCGTCGCAGCCGACGACACCGACGCGCTTCTGAGTGAGATCAATCATCTTCTCGACGACCCTGCCGGACGCGGAACGCAGGCTGTGGCCGCGAAGAAGCGCGTGATTGACGTGAACAACGGGGCCGCGATCTCTGCGACGCTGCTTGACCTCTACGCCGAAGTCGCCGAATCGTCGGATTCGTGAGCCCAACTTTGATAGGATCAAATCCCGTGGTGAATCGAACTGGCCCAGGCGGCACAAATACGGCAAAGCACATCTTCGTCACGGGAGGCGTTGCCTCTTCGTTGGGCAAGGGACTGACGGCTTCGAGCCTCGGCCACCTGCTCACTCAGCGCGGACTCTCGGTAGCAATGCAGAAGCTGGATCCCTACCTCAATGTGGATCCCGGAACAATGAATCCCTTCCAGCACGGCGAAGTCTTCGTCACCGAAGATGGTGCTGAGACCGACCTCGACATCGGCCATTACGAACGTTTCCTCGACGTCGATCTCGACGGCGCAGCCAACGTGACGACCGGACAGGTCTACTCCTCGGTCATCGCCAAGGAGCGTCGCGGGGCCTACCTCGGCGACACCGTTCAGGTCATCCCGCACATCACCGACGAGATCAAGTCGCGGATGCGGGCCCAGGCCGAACGGCCCATCGACGAACGTCCCGATGTCATCATCACCGAGATCGGCGGAACCGTCGGTGACATCGAATCCCAGCCGTTCCTCGAGGCCGCACGACAGGTTCGACACGACATCGGCCGCGACAACGTGTTCTTCATCCACGTGTCCCTGGTTCCGTACCTCGGACCCTCCGGCGAACTGAAGACGAAGCCGACTCAGCACTCTGTCGCGGCACTGCGCTCGATCGGCATCCAGCCCGACGCGATCGTGCTGCGCTCCGACAGGGAGCTTCCAGACTCGATCCGCACGAAGATCGCCTCCTCCTGCGACGTGGAGTCCGACGCCGTCGTGTCCTGCGTGGACGCACCGAGCATCTACGACATTCCGAAGGTCCTCCACGACGGAGGCCTCGACGTCTACGTGATCCGTCGCCTCAACCTTCCCTTCCGAGATGTCGACTGGACGAAGTGGGACTGGGTTCTCGAGCGCGTCCACAACCCCGAGCACACCGTGCGCGTCGGCATCGTCGGCAAGTACATCGACCTCCCGGACGCCTATCTGTCGGTCACCGAGGCATTGCGCGCCGGTGGATTCGCCAACAACGCCAAGGTCAAGGTCGAATGGATCGCCTCCGATGACTGCGACACAGAGGAAGGCGCTCATGAGCGTCTGTCCGGTCTGGACGCGATCTGCGTACCCGGCGGCTTCGGCATCCGCGGCATCGACGGCAAGCTCGGCGCACTCAAATACGCCCGGACGAGCGGGATTCCGACCCTGGGCCTGTGCCTGGGCCTGCAGTGCATGGTCATCGAGTATGCCCGGAACGTGGCCGGCATCGACGATGCATCGTCCTCCGAATTCGATCCCGATACGCAGGTCCCCGTCATCGCCACGATGGCCGAACAGCTCTCCATCGTCGAAGGCGAAGGCGACTTGGGCGGAACCATGCGCTTGGGCACCTACGAGGCGAAGCTCGACGAAGGAAGCGTCGTCGCCGGAGTCTACGATTCGACGCTCATCACCGAACGCCACCGTCACCGCTACGAGGTCAACAACACCTACCGTGATCAGCTGGCCACGGCCGGTCTTCACTTCTCGGGCACCTCGCCCAGCGGGGAACTCGTGGAATTCGTCGAGCTGCCGGAATCTGAGCACCCCTACTACGTGGCGACGCAGGCTCACCCCGAGCTCAAGTCACGCCCGACTAAGCCGCATCCGCTGTTCGCAGGGCTCGTGGCAGCGGCACTGAAGTCCAAAAAGTAGGCAGGACCCCCGAATGAGCGATCTGCGCGACGAGGCCTATACGCCGACCATCACTGAATCCGACGTGGTCTACCACGGAGCGGTGTGGAACATCCGGCGAGAGACCTTCGACTTGCCCGAAGCATCTGGGCTGGTCCGCGACATGATGGCTCACACGGGTGCTGTAGCCATTGCGTGCGTGGATGAGCAGGAGCGGATCCTGCTCATCCAGCAGTACCGCCATCCCGTCCGGGCCAGGCTCTGGGAAGTCCCCGCCGGTCTCCTCGATATCCCCGGCGAAGATCCCTTCGCCGCTGCGAAGCGAGAACTGGCAGAAGAAGCCGATCTGCGGGCCGGACGCTGGGAAGTCCTCACCGACTCCTGCCTGACACCAGGCGGCAGCAGCGAATCGATTCGCCTCTACCTGGCCAGGGACCTCGAGCTCATCGCCGATGAGGACCGGCACGAACGCAGCGAAGAGGAAGCCGGCTTCAGATTCCGTTGGGCCAACCTCGACGAGGCTCTCGACGCAGTGGGCGCGGGAGAGATCACGAACTCGATCGCGCAGCTGGCGATCCTGCAGGTGGACCGCATCCTGCGTGCCGAAGCCGCCGGGGAGCCCATCAGAACCCGCGGCGTCGATGCGCCCCGCCGTCTCATTGATGGCCGACCGCGAGCCTGAGGTCTGACCCATGGCCCGGCACGGTGCCGAACTGCTCCCGGAGCTACCGCAGTCGCTGTCCCGCGCCTTCGAAACGTACCTGAACTCACTGCGGTTCGAGCGTGGGCTCTCGCGGAACTCCATCGATGCCTACGCCCGTGACCTGGCCAGGTACGGCACCTGGCTGAACGGGCAGGGGATCGGTCGCCTCGGCGAGGTCGCACGCACCCACGTCGAAGCCTTCGCTCTGCATCTGCTCGATGAGAACCTGGCTCCACGAACTCGTGCGAGAGCACTCGTTGCGGTGCGTCGTTTCCACGGATTCGCCCTCGGTGAGGGATTGGCGGCCACGGATCCCGCATCAGAGGTCAGCCCTCCACAGGAGGGGCTGCGCCTGCCCAAGGCGCTGTCTCTGGACGATGTCGAAGCGATGCTGGCCACAACAGGCGGCGAGGAGCCCGCGCAGGTCAGAGCGGCCGCCCTTCTGGAGCTGCTCTACGCAACGGGGGCACGGATCTCCGAGGCTGTCGGGGTCGACCTCGACGACGTCGATCTCGAGACCAGCCTCGTACGCCTCTACGGAAAAGGCGGGAAGGAGCGGATCGTGCCCTTCGGCTCCCATGCTTCCACAGCACTTGGTGCCTGGGTGTCGCGGATCCGACCGAGCATGGCAGCGAAGGCCAGATCATCAGCACCGGCCGGTGCCCTGTTCCTCAATGCGCGGGGGACTCGCCTGTCGCGTCAGACCGCGTGGCAGATCGTCAAGGATGCAGGTGAACTCGCAGGGCTGGAAGCAGAAGTCTCTCCGCATACGTTCCGGCACTCGTTCGCGACACACCTGCTGGAGGGCGGGGCCGATATTCGCGTCGTCCAGGAACTGCTGGGACACGCGTCAGTCACGACCACGCAGATCTATACCAAGGTGTCAGAGGAAACATTGCGGGAAGTGTACGCGACCTCTCACCCCCGGGCGCGGTAGGGTTGGGGCAGAGAGCAACGAAAGGTGGCCATCCGGGTGATGAATACGCAACAGGCACTGGATATTCCCAAGTCGAAATCCACTGACCCTGAGCAGCAGGACTTCGACGAGCCAGCACCGCTGGACACTCATGGGCCTGCCCGCATCATCGCGATGGTCAACCAGAAGGGCGGCGTCGGCAAGACGACCTCGTCGATCAACCTCGGCGCCTCTCTGGCCGCCTACGGGCGCAAGATGCTCCTTGTCGACTTCGACCCTCAGGGGGCTTTGTCCGTCGGTCTGGGCGTCAACCCCTACGACCTGGAAATCAGCATCTACAACCTGCTGATGAATTCGCGGATGGATCCGCACGAGGTCATCGTCAGCACTGACTTCGAGAACATCGACATCCTCCCGGCCAACATCGATCTCTCCGCCGCCGAAGTCCAGCTCGTGGGCGAGGTCGCCCGTGAGCAGATCCTCTCACGAGTGCTGTCAAAGGTCACCGACGAATACGATGTCATCCTCATCGACTGCCAGCCCTCCCTGGGTCTGCTGACCGTCAACGCTCTGACGGCGGCGCACGGTGTCATCATTCCGCTCGAGACCGAGTTCTTCGCCCTCCGCGGCGTCGCACTGCTGGTGGAGACCATCGAGAAGATCCAGGACCGCCTCAATCCCTCCCTCGTCGTCGACGGGATCCTGGCCACGATGTTCGACTCGCGAACCCTCCACTCGAAGGAGGTCATGTCGCGCGTGACAGAGGCCTTCGACGACAAGGTCTTCGATACGGTCATCAACCGCACCGTGAAGTTCCCGGACGCCTCGGTCGCTGCCGAACCGATCACGAGCTTCGCCCCCAAGCATGCAGGCTCCGAGGCCTACCGTCGCCTTGCCAGGGAGCTCATCGCCCGTGGAGGCGCACCCTGAGCGAGACCGTACACGAAGGGTTCCAGGTTGAGCTGGAGAACTTCTCCGGTCCTTTCGACCTGCTCCTGGGCCTGATCTCCAAACGTCGTCTCGACGTCACGGAGATCGCCCTCGCCGAGGTGACCGATGAGTTCATCGCCTACACGACCGGTCTGAGTCAACGAGCAGGTGCCAAAGCCGGTTCCAGCCTCGCCGAGATCTCCCAGTTCCTGCTGGTGGCTGCGACTCTCCTCGACCTCAAGACGGCACGTCTGCTGCCGAACGAGGACGGCGAAGAGGAACTCGACCTCGAACTGCTCGAGGCCCGCGATCTTCTCTTCGCCCGCCTGCTGCAGTACCGGGCCTATAAATCCGTGAGCAGATTCTTCGCCGATGCCATGGCTGCGGGATCGATCAGGGCGCCCCGCAGCGTTGGACTCGAGCCCGAGTTCCAGGACGTGCTGCCCCCGCTGGAGATCCATATCGGCCCAGGTGAGCTGGCCGGACTCTATGCGACTGTGCTCCAGCGCGATCACACGCCGCCGAGCGTCGCCGTCGACCACATCCACCTGCCCCTCGTCAGCGTCTCTGAGCAGCGCGGCCACATCCTCAGCCTGCTGCGGTCCGGGGACCTCGACTTCCAGAGACTCCTCGACACGTCCGAGAACACCTTGGTCGTCGTGGCCCGGTTTCTGGCACTGCTGGAGCTGTTCAAGGTCGGCCTCTGTGACTTCGCCCAAGAGGAGCCGCTCGGACCGCTGTTCATCTCCCGCACCGAGTCCACCGACGATGGGGTGGACCTGCGCACCGAGGGGGAGTGGGACGGCGATGCGGAATTCGACGTCGAGAACGTCCAAGGAGTCCCCAGCGCGGACGCTGAAGGCATCGACGGCGAACCGGACGGTGCACACGATGACGAAGAGGGATCTGCATGATCGACGACGAAGTTCTGGCCGGGATCGAAGCGGTTCTCATGATCAGCGACTCCGCAGTCTCGGCGAATGAGCTGGCCACTGCCCTCGGACTCGACGAGGACACGATCACGGATGCCATTGCCGAGCTCAAGGCCGACTACGACGGCAGAGACGGCGGACGGCAGCGCGGATTCGAGATCCGCTTGGTCGCCGGGGGCTTCAGGATCTTCTCCCGCGGGGACTATCACGAGATCGTCAAGGACTTCCTCACCTCTGGCCAGAGTGCGAAACTGTCCCAGGCTGCGCTCGAGACACTCGCCGTCATCGCCTACCGGCAGCCGATATCGCGTCCGCGCATCGCCGCCATCAGAGGGGTCAGCGTCGACGGTGTCATTCGCACTCTGCTCCTGCGCGGACTCATCGTCGAAGCGGGGAAGGAAGCGACCACCTCGGCGCTGCTCTACACCACCACGCACCAGTTCCTCGACGCGTTGGGGATGAACAGCATCGATGACCTGCCGGAGATCGCTCCCTACCTTCCCGAGGACGCCGATGTCGCCGAATTGGGTGCCGACAATTCCGAGGTTCTGGCCTCTGTGGAGGATGAAATGGCCGATCTCGACGACGAGATGTCACGAGTTGACGATTGATTTGAGAGAATGGAGATTATGAGTCCATACCGTGATCCCCGAGCGCCAGGCGGGCGCAACAATCGTCCGACCCGAAAACAGCGATCCAGCACCTCTTCAAAGGGCTCCCAGCGTTCGCAGTCAGGCACGGGCGAGAAGTCGGATGCCCATGTCAGCGGGGGTGTGAGGCTCCAGAAGATCCTCGCCGAGGCGGGCTTGGGCTCACGTCGTGCATGTGAGCAGCTGATCCTCGACGGTCGGGTCGAAGTCGATGGTGCCATGGTGACCGAGCTGGGCACCCGAATCGACCCCGAGACCCAGTCCGTATACGTGGACACAATGAGAATTTCGACACAGACCGCGAAGGTCTACCTGGTGCTGAATAAACCGGCGGGTGTCGTGTCGACGATGAGCGATCCGGACGGTCGACCATGCTTGGCGGATTACGTCAACAACCACGTCGAGCGACTCTTCCACGTCGGACGCCTCGACACGGAGACTGAAGGACTCATCCTTCTGACCAATGACGGAGAGCTGAGCAACCGACTGGCTCACCCTCGCTACGAGATTCCCAAGACCTACCTTGCTCAGGTCAAGGGACAGCTGGCCAAGGACGTCAGCTCCCGCCTCAAGGCCGGCATCGACCTCGAGGACGGCTTCGTCAAGGTCGATGGGTTCAAACTCGTGGACTCGACGCCGGGCAAGTCGGTGGTCGAACTGACTCTGCATTCGGGGCGCAACCGGATCGTGCGTCGACTGCTCAAAGAGGTCGGCAACCCGGTCGAGCGTCTGGTACGGATCAAGTTCGGTCCGATCACCTTGGACGAACAGAAACAGGGCAAGATCCGCCCACTGCGCTCAGACGAGATCGGCGAGCTCTTCGAGGCCGTCGGGTTGTGAGAATCCACATCATCGGCACGGGTCTGCTGGGTGCAAGCCTCGGACTGGCGCTGAGCGCACAGAAGTACCAGGTCAGCCTCGAGGACACCTCACCGACTGCTCAGCAGCTGGCAGCCGATCTGGGTGCAGGGACGATCTTCGCCGATGGCGGCAATGACTGCAATGGCGGTAGTGGCAGTGAAGGCGGCAATGGCGGGGATCCGCAGATCGTCGTCATCGCCACCCCACCCGATGTCGCGGCCCAGACCATCGCAACGGCTCTGGAAACATACCCGGACGCCACGGTCACGGACGTCGCAAGCGTCAAGACCAGCCTGCTCGAATCGGTGCGTGAACTCGTCGGACGCAGCGAACTCGACCGCTACATCGGGTGCCACCCGATGGCAGGCAGGGAGAAGTCGGGAGCGATCGCTGCCCGGTCGGACCTGTTCACAGCTCGACCATGGGTGATCTGCTCGGACGAGAACACACCGCACAACCGCCTCGGTGAGGTCGTGACCATGGCGGAGGCCACCGGCGCCTCGGTCATCCACCTCGATCCGCGCATCCACGATGCCGCAGTCGCGAAGGTCTCCCACGTGCCGCAGGTCGTCGCCTCACTGGTCGCCTCCCAGCTCCGGCATGCGCCGCTGGAGGAAGTCGCACTGGCAGGACAGGGACTGCGAGACGTGACGCGGATCGCCGCCTCCGATCCGCGTCTGTGGACGCAGATCCTGGCCGGAAACTCCGAGGAGGTCCGCTCCGTGCTGTTGGACCTGCGGACCGAACTCGACGAGGTCATCACCGCCTTGGAGATGGGCCCGGGCGCGACCGGTGCGCTGGCCAAGGCCATTGCCTTGGGCAACGAAGGTTACGATCGGATCCCAGGCAAGCACGGACAGGCTCCGACCAAATATGCTGTAGTCACGATCCTGATTCCCGACACCCCGGGAACCCTGGCCACACTGTTCAAGGACATCGGTGACCTGAACATCAACGTCGAGGACTTCCGGATGGACCACGCACCGGACCAGAAGCTCGGAATCGTCGATGTCTCGGTGGTGCCGGCCACCCAGCAGGAACTTGAAACCGGTTTGTTGTCGAAGGGATGGCAGATTCCTGAATCCGCCATCGAGAAAGAGGGAATTGCATGAGCGTCGTCGCCATTGACGGACCAAGCGGGGTCGGCAAGTCGAGCACCGCGAAGGAAACGGCCCGCCGATTGGGCTACAGCTACCTCGACACGGGTGCCATGTACCGTGCGATGGCCTGGCTGTGCCTGAACCGGGGTGTGACCGACCCGGTCGACGTCCTCGAACAGGTGCGCGGGGTCGATCTGGAGATTTCGACCGATCCGGACGAGTTCCTCGTCTCCGTCGACGGAATCGATGTCAGCGAGGAGATCCGTGAACCCGAGGTATCGGAGAACGTGCAGACCGTGTCTGCCGTCGTCGATGCCCGCGAAGAACTCATCGACATGCAGCGGACCATCATCGCCGCGGCACCCGCGGGAATCGTCGTCGAGGGGCGTGACATCACGACCGTTGTGGCTCCGGATGCCCCGGTCCGCATCCTCATGACCGCTCGTGACGAGGTGCGCGTGGCCCGCCGGGCCAAGGAGCTCCATGGAAATGCCGACGCCGAGGCACTCGCCGCCACCCAATCCCAGGTCACAGGCCGTGACGCCAAGGACTCAGCGACAACAAGCTTCCTAGAGGCCTCCGAAGGCGTCTACACACTCGATACCAGTGACATCGATTTCGACCAGGTGGTCGAGACGGTGCTGAAACTGGTGAAGGACTCACAATGACTGATTCAGAATTCCACGAGAACCCGGACGAGCATCTGGCCGAGCGTCTCGAGAACATCAGCGACGAGGAGGCCGAGAAGAGGGCGACTGCTCTCGAAGCCGGGCTCTCCAGCTATGACCTCGAAGACGAAGACCGGGCACTGCTCGACGCCTACGGCTTCGAGTTCGAAGCCGAAGAGACCCGCGGGGCTGATCCCGTCCTAGCCGTCGTCGGTCGCCCCAACGTTGGCAAATCGACCCTGGTCAACAGGATCCTCGGCCGCCGCGAAGCCGTGGTCGAAGACGTCCCCGGAGTCACCCGTGACCGGGTGAGCTACCGGGCGGAATGGAACACGAAGGAATTCACCCTCGTCGACACCGGCGGCTGGGACTCCGATTCCAAGGGCATGGCCTCTCGCATCGCGATCCAGTCCGAGGTCGCAGTCGACATGGCCGATGCCGTGGTCCTCGTCGTCGATGCGACGACCGGCCCGACCGCGACCGATGAGCTGGTCGTGAAGATGCTGCGGAGGAAGAAGAAGCCCGTCATCCTGGCAGCGAACAAGGTCGATGACGAACGCGGCGAGCTCATGGCCGCCGAGCTCTGGGGCCTGGGCCTGGGACAGCCATGGACGGTGTCCGGACTCCACGGTCGCGGGGTCGCTGACCTCCTCGATGAAGTGCTGAACATCCTGCCTGAGGTCTCCGCCGTCGAAACCCGCATCGAAGACGGCGGACCGCGCCGGATCGCTCTGGTGGGCCGACCGAATGTCGGAAAGTCCTCCCTGCTCAACCAGCTCATCGGCTCCGACCGTGTGCTCGTCGACAACGTCGCCGGCACCACCCGTGACCCGGTCGACGAACTCATCGAGCTCGGTGACAAGCAGTGGCGTTTCGTCGACACCGCCGGCATCCGCCGTCGAGCACATCAGGCCAGCGGTGCTGACTTCTATGCGGCGCTGCGCACCCAGACCGCTCTGGAACGCGCTGAGCTGGCCCTGGTCCTCCTCGAGGTCCAGGAACCGCTGAGTGAGCAGGACGTCCGCATCGTCACGACAGCCGCCGAAGCCGGTCGTGCCGTGGTGCTGGCGTTCAATAAGTGGGATCTGCTCGACGACGAACGTCGCTACTACCTCGAACGTGAGATCGAACGGGACCTGGCACATGTGGCCTGGGCACCGCGAGTGAACATCTCAGCGAAGACAGGACGCCACGCCGACAAACTGGTCCCAGCGATGGAAGCGGCTCTGGAGGGGTGGGACACGCGCATCCCGACCGGACGACTCAACGCATTTCTCGGGGAACTGGTCGCAGCGAACCCCCACCCGGTGCGCGGAGGCAAGCAGCCGAGGATCCTGTTCGGTACCCAGGCACAATCTCGCCCGCCGAAATTCGTGCTCTTCACCTCCGGCTTCCTCGATCCGGGGTATCGTCGTTTCATCATCAGGCGTCTGCGTGAGACGTTCGGATTCAAGGGAACTCCCATTGAGGTGTCGATGCGGATCAGGGAGAAGCGGAAAGGGCGCTGAGTGAGCGATGACGGTCAGATCCGCGAGCAGCCGCAGGGGCTGACTCGGGAGCATCGTCCTTGGCATACGAGTCAGCCTGCCAGGGTGCTGGTAATCGCGCTGACTCTTGCCGGCCTCGCGTATGCTCTGATGTTCTTCAGGGGACTTCAGGACATCGCCGCTCCAGTGTTCCTGGCTCTGAACTTCTACATCGTCGTCTATCCGCTGCAGAACTATCTGACCAAGCTGAAGGTCCCACGGGCAATCGGTGCCTGTATCTCAGTGATCCTCGTGCTGGTCATGATCTTCGGCTTCTTCGGGCTCACGGCATGGTCTGTCGCAGAGCTCGTGATCCTCATTCCCAGCTACGGCGAGCAGCTGGTCGCCAACTACCAGAACGCCTTGGCCTTCCTATCCGACATCGGTGTGACGTCCACGGTGCTCGAAGAGCAGTTCAAACAGTTCGATGTCAGATCCATCTTCGATGCCATCTACCCGCTGCTGACCAATGTCTCGATGGTCGCCGGCCTGCTCACCACCGTGGTGATGGCGGTGTTCTTCGTCGCCATGGACTCAATGGGCATCAATAAGCGCATGCTGATGCTGCACGACGCCAAACCCGCGTTTTCGGCCTCGCTGAGCGGCTTCGCCAGTGGGGTGCGACGCTATTGGATCGTGGCGACGATCTTCGGCCTCATCGTCGCTCTCCTCGACGTCATCGCCTTGGCGATCATCGATGTGCCGCTGATCTGGGTCTGGGGTGTGCTGGCATTCCTGACGAACTACATTCCGAACATCGGTTTCGTCATCGGTCTCATTCCTCCCGCGCTGCTCGCACTCGTCGACGGCGGGTGGCAGTCGGGCCTGTGGGTCGTCATCGCCTACAGCGTGCTCAACTTCGTCATCCAATCGATCATCCAACCGAAGTTCACAGGCGAGTCTGTCGGAGTCACACCGTTGGTGTCCTTCCTGTCGCTGCTGTTCTGGGTGTGGGTGTTCGGATGGCTCGGCGCCCTGCTCGCGCTGCCTGCGACACTGCTGTTGAAGGCGCTGCTCGTCGATGCGGACCCGAAGGCGAAATGGGTGAACATCCTCATCGCCTCCGACCCGGGGACTGCGAATTCGTCGGCGCAGGACCCACCGGTGTCGCCTCTCGGGACGGCTGAGGAGGACTCTGGGGAAGATGCCTCAGCGTCTGATGCAGACGGCGAGACTCCTGAATCACCTGAGCCTCCTGAGTCACCTGTTGAGCAAGCTCACGTGTCGACCTCAGGCAAGTCACCTGTCACGCGGGCAGACGAGTCGCCGACGAATTGACCCCTTGGGTCGACGGACGAAGAATTGTCCGAGCGATTGCGCCTTGCCTCTCGCCTCGTGCGCTGTGAATGGTTAGCATGAAGTATGGCGACGCTACTGAAGATCCATCCTGAGAATCCACAGAACCGAATGATCGAAAAGGCCGTGCAGACTCTGCGGGACGGCGGACTGATCGCCTACCCCACAGACTCGTGCTATGCGTTGGGCTGTGCCTTAGACAACAAGGCTGGGATCGAGCGGATCACCCGCATCCGACAGTTGGACTCGAAACATCACTTCACTCTGATGTGCCGCGACTTCGCGCAGTTGGGACAGTTCGTCATCGTCGACAACTCTGATTTCAGGGTCATCAAGTCGATGACCCCGGGACCCTACACGTTCATCATGAAGGCGACGAAGGAAGTCCCACGTCGTATGATGCACGCCAAAAAGCACTCGGTCGGTGCGCGGATCCCGGAGAATGTCACTGCTCTGGCACTTGTTGAGGCGATGGGCGAACCCATTCTGTCATCGACGCTGCTGCTGCCTGGCGCAGAGGACCCGCTGACCCAGGCCGACGATGTCGTCGATCAGATCGGACACGATGTGGATGTGGTCATCGAGTCGGGAGTGCCGGGAACAGTTCCCACCTCCGTCATCGACTTCACCGGTCGGGAACCCGAGGTCGCACGCGTCGGGGCCGGAGACGTCTCACGCTTCGAATGAGCGTCGGCGGTTCCGACGAGCTCGCTCACAACCCCAGGTAGGCTGCCTGCACCTGGGGATTGTCGAGCAGTTTCTCGGCATCATCGGCGAGCACTACGCGTCCTTCTGCCAGCACATAACCGCGGTGAGCGATCGCCAATGAAGCCTTCGCATTCTGCTCACTGAGCAGCACACCGATCCCGTTCCTGTTGATCTGGGCGATCGATTCGAGCACCTGTTCGACAACGAGGGGAGCCAACCCCATAGACGGCTCGTCTAAGATCAGCAGACTGGGATCCGACATCAGTGCGCGACCGATCGCCACCATCTGCTGCTGCCCGCCTGACAACGAACCTGCCGGCTGGGCTGACTTCTCCTTCAGGATGGGAAACAGCTCGAGCACTTCGCTCAGGATCTCCTCGGTGCGGGTACGGTCCCTGTGCGGGTACGTGCCCAGCCGAAGATTCTTCTCCACTGACATCTTCCCGAAGAGATGCCGCCCCTCGGGGCAATGTGCGATGCCGCGCTTGACGATGCTGTTGGGGCGCGTTCGTTGGATCGTCTGCCCGTCGTATTCGATCGTTCCCGAGCGAGTTCGCAGAAGTCCGCTGATGGTTTTGAACAAGGTGGTCTTCCCAGACCCGTTCGCCCCAAGGATCACCGTCAGTTCACCGGGCCGAGCGGTGATGCTCACCCCGTGCAGCACATCAGTCGCGTCATAGCCGACGCTTATGTTCTCCAGAGAGAGCATCAGTTCTCCTCATCCTTGGTCGATCCCAGGTAGGCACGAATCACGTCTGGATTGCTCTGGATCTCCGCTGGAGAGCCGATCGCCAGTTTCTGGCCGTGATCGAGGACGAGGATCGTGTCCGCCAGGTCCATGATCATCGACATCTTGTGTTCGACCAACAGCACCGACACCCCGCGACTGGGCAGCGAACGGATGAGATTGCCGAAGTCCGTCGTCTCCTCTTCGGGAATGCCTCCTGCCGGCTCGTCGAGGAGTATCAGCTCCGGTTCGGTCGCCAACGCCATGGCCACGGCCGTGCGCTTCTGCACTTCTTGCGGCACATTTGAAGCAAGATCGTGGCGGAACTCGGCGACACCGCAGAATTCGAGTGCCTCGAGCGCCTTGTCGTGGTTGAGCGCCGATTCGCGTCGATGCCGTGGAGTGTGGAAGATCGCGTCGAACACATTGGACCTGGAACGCACGATGCGACCGGCCAACACGTTCTCCAACAGCGTGGAATCGTCGAAGAGGTGCGTCGTCTGGAAGGTTCGCGCAATACCTCCGTTGACCGAGTTGTGCGGAGACGACTGGGTGATATCACGACCGTTGAAGAACACGGTTCCGGCGGTGGGGCGATAGAACCCGTGGATGAGATTGAACAGCGTTGACTTGCCGGCACCGTTCGGGCCGATCACAGCGGTGATCTGTCCTTCCTGCACATCGAGATCGACGTTCTTCACGGCATCGAGGCCGCCGAAGCGCTTCCCGAGCCCTCGAATTTCGAGCAGCATCACTTCTCCTCCTCCTCGGTGGTGATGGTGTCGGCAGCCGTTTCCCTGCGCTCAGCGGCGCCGGCACGAGTGGAGCCGTCTGAGTCGGCAGACTTGGCGGCCCGAACAGAGTCGTCCGTCGTGGCAGTGCCGTCTGCCTGTGCGTTGCCGTGTGACCGGGCAGCCCCATCCTTGTGGGCCGAGCCGATCCGTCGTCTCCGAGCTCGTTTGTCGATGAACCCTCCCAGATACCCCACGATTCCGCGAGGTGCGAAGATCACAAGAGCGATGATGACGGGTCCGAGCACGATGAAACGGTAGGCCTGGAAGTCCTGGAAGAGCTCGAAGAGGAAAGTCACAATCATTGTGCCCACCAGTGGCCCCGCGACAGTGCCCATTCCTCCGACAAGGATGAACATCAGGAACTCGAAGGTCTTGTCCACGGTCGCCGCATCGGGGCCTATGAAACCGACCACGGAGGCGTAGAGACCTCCGCCGATCCCGCCGAAGAACGCCGAGGCGGCGAAGGCGAGCTGCTTGCTCAGCCCCACATTGACGCCGATCGCATCGGCAAGGTCTTCGCTTGTGCGAATCGTCAGCAGCGTGCGTCCAACGCTTGAGCGTCGAATCGCGTAGGTGATGTAGACGCAGATCAGCAGGATGATGAAGACGAGGTAGAACATCGCTGTCGGATTGCTGAAGTCCACGATGTCTCCAGCCTCGGGAAACTTCACATTGTTGACGCCGGAATGGGCGTGAGTCACCGCCTCCCACCGGCTGATGGTCAGGTAGATGATGAAGCCGATGGCCATCGTGAAGATGGCGAAGTACTCGTCCTTCGTACGCAGTGCGATCAGTCCGGACAGGTACCCGATGGCAGAAGTGCCGACCACTCCGACGAGGAAAGCCTGCCAGAACGACCAGTCGAAATCGGTCGTCAGCAAGCCGACTGTATAAGCTCCGATTCCGAAGAACCCGCCTTGGGCCAGTGATAGCTGCCCCGTGAAGCCGAGGATGATGTTCATCCCGTAGACCGCGATCGCCGAGCACAGGCCGACGGTGATCACGCGCATGATGTAATTCTCATCGCCGAATGCCATCGGTGTCAGGGCAATGATGAGCAGAACGGCCAAGGTTCCGATGATTCGAGGATTCTTCAGTGCACTCATCGCTGCACCGCCTTTGCGAACAGGCCCGTGGGTTTGATCGCCAGGACCGCCACCAGAACGATGAAGGCCACGGCTTCGCCGACAGCCGAGGAGATGTACGTCGATGTCATCGTCTCGGTGATCGCAAGCGCGAAGCTGCCGACGATGGCGCCCGGCAGTGAACCGAGCCCGCCGAGGATGATGATCGCGAACACCTTCAGGTTGAGCGAATCACCCATAGTGGGGGAGAGGAGGTTGATGGGAGACACGAGGCCGGCGGCGATTGTCACCAGAAGTGCCGATAGGCCCAAGGTGAGCATCGAGACCATCGCGGGGTTGATTCCGACCAGAGCGGCTCCGGTCCGATCCTGCTCGATGGCCTCGATCGTCTGGCCGTGAATGGACCGTTTGATGAACCATGTCAGCAGGGAGAGCACAACGACCGCAGTCACGATGATCACGATGCGCTGCGTGGAGATCTCTGCGCCCAGAATCTTCAGGCTTCCGGAGATCGGTGTCTCCATCCTCCGGAAATCAGCACCCCAGATCGCCTGCGCGACGGCCTGGAAGAAGAACATGGCGCCGATGGCGGCAATCATGTGATGAGTGTGCGGTGAGTTGCGCAGAGGGTGGAAGACCAAGCGTTCGAGCAGTACACCGAGGACGAACAGGATGAGTGCTGCAATGCCGATGGCAGCCACGTAGGGCACGCCGACAGTGGTCAGAAAGAAGTACGTGACGTAGGCGCCGAGCATGTACAGCGAACCGTGCGCGAGGTTGGGAATGCGCAGGACGCCGAAGACCAGGGTCAGACCGATTGCGGCAAGGCAGTACACACCGCCGAGTGCAACGCCGTTGAAGAGCTGTTGGGTGAAAAGTGTCATGAAGCGAATCCTCACAGGACGTCAGACGGCGCGACAGCGGGGCATGAAGCTCATACCCCGCTGTGGGAAGCGCCGACGATGGTGACTACTTGGCGTCGGAAACCTGTTCGACGGGTACCTTCGTGTACTTCTCGTCCTTGTTCAGGTAGGTGACCTCCAATTCAGGATTCATCAAATGCCCCTGATCGGTGATTTTCGTCGGGAAGCCGTTGACCTTGTACTTGTCGTCGACCTCGCTCAGCGCATCCGGCACTGCCGCCCGGATCTTCTCGGGATCGCTGGTGGTCCCTGCGACCTCCATCGCCTTGGCGATGATGGCGATGCTCTGATAGTTCAGCGCCGTCTCGCTGGTCGCCACCTTCTTCTCACCGGCAACCTCCGCGAACTTCTTCAGGAAGTCCTTCGTGCCCGGATCTTCGTATTCCTTGACGGGCAGCACTCCGACCGAATTCGTCAGGTTCTTGGGCTTCGTCACGGTTGCCATCTCGTCGAGTTTCGCCTGGTCCATGACGAGGAAGCTGCCCTTGAAGCCCTGCTTCTTCGCTTCTTCCATGATCAGCGCAGTCGGCTGTGAGGGGCCACCGACGAAGATGCTGTCCGGCTTCTCGGACAGGGCCTTTGAGACTGGGCCCGCGAAGTCCGACACGGTGGCGTAGTCAATGCTGTTGTCTGCGCCGATCTTGCCGTCCGCCTTCTTCCACTCGTCCGTGATTGCCTTCGTCCACTGCTGACCGTATTCGCTCTGTGTGCCGAGCAGCGCGAGCTTCTTGCCACCATTCTTCATTCCCTGTTCGGTGAACGGCTTGGCGTAGGATTCGAAGTTCGGCGGAATCATCATCGTCAGCGGATTGTCAGACTGCACGATGGCGGGATCCGAGGTGTACGCGGAGATCATGAACTTGGATCGGCCGTCGTTGATCTGCTGAATCGCTTTGATCGCGCCGGCATTGGGGGAGACGACGACAGGTGCTTTGTCCTGGTCTGCCAGACGCTGGGCGTTGCTAGCCGCGGTGGAGGGTGCGTACTTGTCATCAAGGGATTTGAGCTCGATAGTGACCTTCTTCCCGTCGACTTCGAGCCCATCCTTGTTGAGGTCATCGACAGCCATCTGGAGGCCCGTCTGGACGTTCTCTCCATAGGCCGCGCCGCCGCCGCTCAGGGGGCCGGTATAGCCGATGACGACCGAGTCATCGCCACCGGAGTCACCGCTTCCACCGCCCCCACCGCAGGCTCCGAGGGTCAGTGCGAATGTGCTGATCACGGCCGCCGCAAGCACAGGACGGCTCGCCCTTCGCGGGATTGAGGTCATCTTTTCTCCTTTGAAAAGTGAGACGGAGCAACAACGCTCCTCAAGGTTGTCGGGATGCCTGAGCGGAAGCCCGAAGCCAATCTGAACGAATATTCGATTGAGGCTTAGATAGGAACCTATACATCATCAAATGTGATGTCAATCGCATTTTCGAAATCCCTGACATCTGTCCTTCTTACTTGTCATCTGCCCTTCGTGCTTACTTGTCACCTGTCCTTCGTGCTTGTGCGGCGTGGCTTGCGCCTGGCTCACCCGTGGCTTGCGCCTGGCTCACCCGTGGCTTGCGCCTGGTTCGCACTTACGTGGGCATCTGGCAAAGGCGGGTGAAATCCGCGGTCCAATGTTTGAGCAAACAATCGTTCAGTTACTTTTGTGGTCTATGGTGGAAACTGCGAGAGGTGAGATCCAGGTCACCCTCCTCGTCATCAATTACGAACTATCATCTCGGAGGAAAATCGTCATGACTCGGACAGCAATCGTCACTGGTGGCGGCCGCGGCATCGGAGCCGCCATCGCCCAGCGCCTGGCCTCGGACGGAATGAACGTCGCGATCCTCGACATGGGCCCCACCGAAGACTCGGTCAAGGCTGTCGAATCCGCAGGTATGAAGGGGCTGGGAGTCGACACCGATGTCTCTGACGAAGCCTCCGTCGAGTCCGCTGTGAAGACTGTCGCGGAGACTCTCGGTGCTCCGACCGTCCTCGTCAACAATGCCGGCATTCTTAGGGACAACCTGCTGTTCAAGATGACTCACGAGGAATTCCAAAAGGTCCTCTCCGTTCACCTCGGCGGGGCATTTCTGATGACCAAGGCCGTTCAGTCATACATGGTGGAAGCGAAATTCGGACGCATCGTATCGATGTCGTCGACATCGGCGCAGGGCAACCGCGGGCAGACGAACTACTCTGCTGCCAAGGCAGGGATCCAGGGGATGACGAAGACGTGGTCGATCGAACTCGGCAAGTTCGGGGTCACGGCAAACGCGATTGCGCCCGGCCTCATCGAAACAGATATGACCAAAGCCACCGCTGAGCGGATGGGCGTGAACTATGACGACTTCATCGCAGCGGGAGTCAGCCAGATTCCGGTGGCGCGCACGGGAAAACCCGAAGACATTGCCCACACCGCCTCATTCCTCGCTTCCGAAGGCGCCGGGTTCGTCTCCGGTCAGGTTATCTATGTGGCCGGAGGGCCGAAGGACTGACCCGCAGCGAATTCTGGTTCCACGATCATCGCGGCGAACTCAGGTCCGGCGCACCACACTGAAGAAAGGCACATCATGCGCGAAGCAGTTATCGTCTCCACCGCAAGAACTCCGATCGGAAAGGCCTACAAAGGAGCGTTCAACGACACTCAGGCCCAGGAACTTGCTGGCCACGCCATTTCTCACGCTGTCTCTCGGGCTGGTCTGGAAGGGGGCGAAGTCGATGACGTCGTCCTCGGTGCGGCCCTCCAGCAGGGCAGCCAGTCCACCAACGTCGCGCGCCAAGCGGCACTCCGAGCAGGACTCCCCACAACAGTCCCCGGAATGACGATCGATCGTCAGTGTTCCTCCGGTCTGATGGGCATTGCGACGGCAGCGAAGCAGATTCTCTTCGACGGCCAGGAGATCGCAGTCGGCGGCGGCGTTGAGTCGGTGTCGCTGGTGCAGAACGACAAGATGAACATGTACCGGGCGCAGGACCCGTGGCTGGTCGAACATGTTCCCGGAATCTACTACCCCATGCTCGCCACCGCCGAGGTGGTTGCCGAGCGGTATGGAATCAGTCGTGAAGCGCAGGACGAATACTCGCTGTCCTCGCAGCAGCGGACTGCCGCCGCTCAGGAGGCCGGCCGGTTCGATGATGAGATCGTACCGTTGCCGTCGACGAAGATCGTCGTCGACAAGGAGACGAAGGAATCGTCGACACAGCAGGTGACGCTTGAGCGCGACGAGGGGAACCGCCCATCGACGACATTGGAGAGTTTGGCAGGGTTGAATCCCGTGCTCAAGCCCGGCGATGCGTCCAAGGTTCCGAGCATCACAGCGGGCAACGCCTCGCAGCTTTCCGACGGCGCTTCTGCTTCGGTGCTGATGTCGGGCGATGAAGCGAGTCGGCGAGGCCTGGAGCCACTGGGCATCTATCGAGGTATGGCAGTGGCCGGCTGTGATCCCGACGAAATGGGGATCGGGCCCGTCTTCGCAGTGCCGAAGCTGCTCAAGGCGCAGGGGCTGTCGATCGATGACATCGGACTGTGGGAGCTCAACGAAGCATTTGCGGTGCAGGCTCTCTACTGCCGTGACCGGTTGGGGATTGATCCTGAGAAGTACAACGTCGACGGTGGCGGTATTTCAGTCGGTCACCCATACGGAATGACCGGTAGTCGCCTTGTCGGCCATGCTCTCATCGAGGGGCGTCGTCGCGGAGTCAAGTATGTCGTCGTCACGATGTGCATCGGCGGCGGACAGGGTGCTGCGGGACTCTTCGAAGTCTGCTGAGTCAACATCACCGAGAGAAACACCAGAGCCAGCTGATACATCAGGGCTGGTTGAGCCATCAGAGCAAACTCAGTCATCGGAACATACTGAGTCATCAGAACATACCGAGTAATCAGAACGGTGGCTGTTCACCCGAGTCCCAGAACCACTGCTTCGCGTTCTGTTCGGGTAGGTGGGAGAAGGGATCGATGTATTCGGCCCGGCCGGGGGACTGGAGTCCCTCGGCGGGACCAGCCGTCGCCTGTGCAGTTTTGGACTGCATGGTCGACGGCTTTTCTTCTGCCGTCTCTGATCTCTGGCGTCGGTTCTTCTTCCTGGGCGGATTCTCTGTGTCAGCGGGTGCAGGTTCCCTCTGAGGTGCAGATTCCGTCGGAGGTGCAGATCCCGTCGGAGGTGCAGATCCCGTCGGAGGTGCAGATCCCGTCGAGGACGTAGCTGTTCGAGGCGCGGCTGTCGAAGACGCAGCCGGTGGTGGAACAGTCGCCTGGGGCGGGGCGGTGGCGAAATACTTGAGGAAGAGTCTCGCGTGCTCGACGTTGATCGGATTGTCGGGCGGCATGACTTCGGTGGTGATTCCGTGCCTGAAGATGTATTCGAGCCGCCCAGGTTCTGTCATTCTGACTGAGAACTTCCGGTCTGTCTTCGCTTGGTGATGGAGCTTGCACAGATTGTGGAGATTGCCGAATCGAGTTAGACCGCCGGTCTGTGGACTGTCGTGGTCGAAGGGAATGATGTGATCGACCTCGGTGAGCTCGGCACGACGAGTGCAACCGGGCACGGTGCAGTTCATCCATTGTGCGGCGAGAGGCTGTCGAATGCTGTTGGGGATCGTGTAACTGGTGGCCTTTGCATCGAGTGGCGTGCCGGTCGCTGGGTCTGTGAGGATCCGCGTCCATATCGATGCACATCCCGCGAGCCGGCGCGCCATGTCGGCTGGAAGGGGAGAGCCGTCTGGAAGCATTCCGGCCAAATCACATACATCTGTATCCGTCCGTTGCTCGGCAGCGGTGTCGGTCGAAGCAGACGTTGTCGCCGTGGCTGCCTCTGTTCCTTCTGCGGCTGCGGTTTCTGCTGCGTTCGCTGCGTCGTCGGAGGTAGCCAGGAACTGGCTGAGCAGCGTGAACATAGGAACGGTGATCGTCGTCCGCGCCTGGTGGGAGAGCCAATACTCATGGGTGGGCAAGTCGAGGAGAACCTCGTAGCTGACTTCGCACGTTGATCCGTCAGGTTCGGACGAGGAACCAGAGCCGAATGCCGTATCAGGGTCGAACCCCGTCGGCCAAAATGAGGTACCGGGTGCTGGTCGGCTGTTCTTCAGCGCTTCGAAGAACCGTGGGTCGCGCAGCCAGCAGTCGGACGATGCTTGCCCCTGATCTTCCTTTTCGGCGTCGGCCGGCGCTGAAACCTCGTCGTCCATCTTGCCGAAGGTCCGCTCGATGTAATCGAGTAGGGATTCCTCAGGAGACATGGGGACACCGTCTGGTCCCACGAACAGACCGTCGATCGGGAAGTCGGTACTCGTCGTCTCGCCAGTTGTGGTGTTGTTGCTGGTGATCCGCAGTTTCAGCTGCGGCCGGGTACGAGTGAATATGTCGAGCATGAGCGCATCGATGCCGCGGTCGTCTTCGAATGAGTCTCCGGGGCTCAGCTGGTCGCCGAACGCGGAAGTGTTTCCCTTGTAGACGGAGCGAGCGAATGCTTCGACTCTTCTATAGCAGGCGTGGAGCTCAGGGGCTGGCCCGGTGAGAGTGAGGTAGGCGGTGCCGTCATCACCCGTGCTGATATCGACTCGGCGGCGAACTGCGACCTGCTCAAGGGTCTCCTGTGCTGGTTGGGTCGCCGCGATCTTCAGCGCGAGAGAGCGTTTGAACGTTTCGATTGTGATATCCGCACGCCTGTCGGCCAAATAGTCATCAATGCTCGGGAGGTATCTGAATGCGACGTCCCGGCAACGACGCGTCACGAAAGCAACATGTTCAATGGTGAAATCGCCGTCGACGCAACGCTGGTGGAACTTCGGGAGCCCGTGCACCAAGGTCATCGCAGAGGTGATGTGTTTATAGGCTCCGGACGTAGTCGCGCCGAGCAGTGCCGAGTATTCGCTGATGTCTTCGGCACAAGCGTATTGATGCGTCCATCCGTTGAACGTCGACGTGGATCTGTACGCAGGGAAGTCGGGAAGCGGTTCAGGATGTTCTCGGGCTTCCCTCTGTTCACGACGCTTCCTTCGCCCCGCTCCACGGTCCTTCTTTCTGCTTGACCCGCCGGCGGCGTCAGCCGTGCCCGCGTCACCCGCCTCACCCGTGTTGCCCGATTTGGCGCTCGCCTTCGTGCTCTTCGTGGAACGGCCGCTGGGGCGTTTGCGGCAGCTGTGTCGACTGACGGTCTCCGCGAGCGGCGCGAAGTCGTATGGATTCGTTAGGTCAGGACCCGCGAGGCCAAGGTAGTGCGCAACCTCTCGGACGAAGATGCTGCTGGTTGCGTCCAGTGCCGCAAACTGTGCCTGGTCGCTGCAGGCGTAGACAGCCGACAGGTCGCTGAATGGCGAATCTTCATCGATATCAAGGCTGCGGCCGCTGAAGGCTGATGAGCTGGAATCATCCGAGTGCACACCGAAGTGAGAGCTGTCATCGTCCATGTGCTTCATCGCGTCGCTTCCTCTCCACTGCGATGTGGAGTCCGCTGATAATTTGGCGTCTAGTCACAGTATAACCAACAATAGAACGTAAAGCCAGGAAGATTCGAATAATAGACGAACAGTAAAGGGGAAAATTATAGATATAGTGCGTAAAAATGTCGCCTTGAGACTCATATGAGGATTCTTCGGCAATTACTGGAGAAAAAGTCCTGTTTGTTGTTAAATGATCCCATTCGCCACTGACGCGAGAAGCTGCGCCACCGACACAGGAACGAGCGCCACCGACACGAGAGCCTGCGCAACCGTGTTGAGAAGCTGCGTCACCGATTCGCTAGACTCAATCCGTGGCAGCGATCGACAAAGACATTCTCCGTTTGGCACTTCCGGCCCTCGGAGCACTGATTGCCGAACCCATCTTCCTGCTCTCTGACACGGCCATGGTCGGCCACCTCGGCGCCGGTTCACTGGGATCGCTGGCGATCGCGTCGACGATTCTGCAGACCGTCCTCGGACTGATGATCTTCCTCGCCTATGCCACCACCCCTCGGGTCGCCAGGCGAATGGGTGCCGGAGACCGCTCCGGTGCCATCAACGCGGGTTTCGACGGAATCTGGCTTGCCCTGTGCACCTCAGTGCTGCTGCTGGCGATCGGGCTGCCTCTGCTCAAGCCGGTGATCGCTGCTTTCGAACCCGGCGCTGAAATAGCCGAGGGGGCGCACTCCTATCTCGCCATCTCCTGGTGGGGCCTGCCGTTCATGCTCGTCGTCATCGCCGCCACAGGACTCCTGCGCGGGCTGCAGGACACGCGCACACCACTCATCGTGGCAGCGGCCGGATGCATCGCCAACATCGGGTTGAACGCGATCTTCATCTACGGCCTCGATATGGGAGTTGCCGGCTCCGCGCTGGGCACCGTCATCGCGCAAGCGGGGATGTGCTCCGTCTATGTAGCGATCTCGATCAGGGCGGCACGACGATTCCACGCCACGTTCCGACCAGACTGGTCCGGAGTGCTCTCCTCGGCGAAGACCTCCGGCTGGCTGCTGGTGCGCAATGCATCCCTGCGCGCGGCTCTCATCATCCTCGTCTTCCTCGCCACCGCTATGGGAACGACCGAGCTCGCCGCGATCCAAGTCGCACAGAGCATCTTCTTCGCTCTCGCACTCGCCCTTGACTCACTGGCGATCGCCGGTCAGGCCCTGATCGGACTGCAGCTGGGCGCACGGAACGTCGACGCGGTGGCCGCGATCAACCGCAGGCTGTGTCTGTGGGGCATCGTCTTCGGGGTCATCGTCGGTCTCATCCTGTTAGCAGGTGCCGGAATCATCCCCCGCGGCTTCTCTTCGGACCCGGCAGTAGTCGCACTGATGACGAGTCTCCTTCCCGTGCTGGCCCTGAGTATGCCCATCGCCGGCTATGTATTCGTCCTCGACGGCGTCCTCATGGGTGCCGAGGACGCCAGATATCTGGCTCTGGCACAATTGGTTGCTGTGGGCGGATATGCGATCCTGCTGATTCCGATCGTCCTCTATTGGCCCGGTGCTCTGGGCCTGTGGGCCGCGTTCTGCATCGGCTTCGTCGGCCTTCGGGCGCTGACGTTGGGATGGCGGGTGCGCAATCGCAGTTGGATCGCTCGTGCGGTCGAGAAAGGAACCTCATGAACGAACGTCAGAACCAGGATTCCGCCGAGGCGGCTCGCCGGACCGAACTCAGGTCACGGATCCGCCCGCTGGGTCCAGAGACCCCAGATGAGGCATTCTTACCTTTCCTCGATCTGTGCTTCAACTGGTCTTTGGACAAGCCGAGGATCGACGTCGATGAGCTCCTCGAGCGCGACGATGCGGCCTTCTACTTCAAGGACTGGGGGCGCGAGGGCGACATTGCGGTGGCCGCCTATGCGAAGGGCCCGAACGGTGGAGACGCCGCCGATGAGCAGTCCGCCGACGACCAGCCTGCCGACGACCAGTCCGCCGACGACCAGTCCGCCGACGACCAGTCCGCCGACGGACACGCCGGTGCCGCGGATTCAGAACCGGAGATCATCGGACTCGCATGGCTGCGTCTGGCCGCGTTCGATGCAGTGATCGAAAAGTCGACCGACACCACCGCCGAGGCGGGTTCGCGCTTCACCGGGTACGGCTGGGTGGCCGGGGACATCCCCGAGCTGTCATTGGCTGTTCTGCCTGATCATCAGTCCCAAGGAATCGGCGGCATGCTCCTCGATGTGGTGTGCACCTTGGCGAAGATGAGCGGTTTCCCGGCCGTCAGCCTGTCCGTCGAGGACGGAAACGGCGCGGCTCGTCTCTACCACGACCGCGGTTTCGTCACGGTCGGGCGCAATGGAGACGCCGACATTCTCGTCCGCCGGCTCAAGTGACTGAGGCGAAGTCAGCCATGACATCAGGAACCAGCCAGCCGAACTAGCCGGACCAACTAGGCCAGCTCGGGCAGCTCTTTGTCGAACAGCCACGGCCGGACAACCTCGGCGAGGTCGCGGCCGACTACACCAGAGACGCACTCGAGGAAATCCGAGGTATCGACCGAAGAATGACGATGCTTCGTCGTCCACTCGGAGATCGCAGCGAAGAAGTCCTCGTCGCCGATCTCGAGCCTCAGTGCGTGCAAGCAGAGTGCACCGCGCTTGTACACACGGTCATCGAACATATCGGGACCGCCCGGGTCGCTGAGCACGAAGTCCTGCGGCTCGTCGGCCAGAGCCTCCCGCCAGGTCTGCGCACACTCATGCGCGCTGCTGCGGCCCGATGCCTCCGACCACAGCCACTCCGAATAGCAGGCGAAGCCCTCATTGAGCCAGATGTCTGACCAGCGCCGAGGCGTCAGCGAGTTCCCGAACCACTGATGGGCCATCTCATGGGCGACGAGTCGCTCGGCCTCCCACTCCTCGCCGAGATGGTTGGGGCCGAGCACGGACAGAGGCTGTGACTCAAGGGGGATCTCGAGTTCGTCGTCGGTCACGACCACGTCGTAGCGATCGAAGGGGTAGGGACCGAACCGTTCGATGAACTCGTTCATCATGGCGTGCTGGATCTGCAGACGCGTGGACGCAGCTCTCCAATGCTCACCGGCGTAGAGACCCAGAGAGACAGGAGAAGGCTCAGCACCATCCTCGGCGTCGATCTGGGCGTGTCGGTAGCGGCCGATCTGCACCGTGGCCAGATATGTCGCCAGAGGGGTCCGTGACTCGTACGTCCATGCCGTGCGGCCGGCCTTGCGGACCTTGTCGACGAGTTCTCCGTTGGACACGACCGTATATTCGGATTCCGTGAGCACGCGGATGCGGTACTTCGACTTGTCCGAGGGGTGGTCGTTGCAGGGGAACCAGGTTGAGGCGCCGACGGGCTGCCCGGCCACGAGGACGCCATCCTCGAGCTCCTCCCAGCCCACGTCACCCCAGGTTCCGATCGCGGGCTGCGGGTTTCCGACATAGGAGACGTCGATGCGCACCGGCTGGTTCTTCGGCAGGGGATCTGTCGTCAGGTGCAGCTTCTTGCCCCGTGTGGAGTACCGAGCCTTCTTGCCGTTGACGGCGGCCTTCGTGACTCGCAGACCTGTGAGGTCGAGGAGGATCGTCTTCGTCTCCTGCAGCACACGACCCGTCAGGCTCGCATGTGCGGAGAGGCGGTTGGGCCCGATCCGGTAGTCGAGGTCGAGATCGTAGTGGTCGATGGTGAGCTCGGCGTTACCGACGTTCGGGGTGTAGGGATCAAGCATCGTGGTGCCGCCTTGGGGTTGCTTCGGGCTCGCTGGATCCGCCCTCAGGAAGTTCTGGTGCATCCACCCAGGGTATGACAGGATTGCCGCTGAAATAGGCGTGGGCCGGCACGAACTCTCCGCGCATCACCAGCGAGGTCGCACCCACCGTGGAATTCGTGCCCAAGCTGGAGGCGGGCAGTATCACGCTGTTGGGCCCGAGAGTCGATCCCTGCTCCAATTCGACGGTGTCCAAGCTCATAACCCGGTCGTGGAAGAGATGGGTCTGGACCACGCAGCCGCGGTTGATCGTGGAGTTGTCGCCCAGGCTGACCAGGTCGGCTTCGGGCAGCCAATAGCTTTCGCACCACACTCCGTGGCCGATCTTCGCTCCCATGGCTCGCAGATACCACACGATGGCGGGAGTCCCCACGGCATTCCGGGCGAACCATGGTGCGGCGATGAGCTCGACGAAGCAGTCCGCGACCTCGTTGCGCCAGATGAACGATGACCACAGGGGATGTTCGCCGGCTCTGATGGGACCGGCGCAGATCCACTTGGCCGCGATGGCCAGCCCCGCCGCCACCGCACCAGCGGCCATCATCACGATGCCCGAGGTTAGCAGGGCGAGCCCGACAGAGGCCAGGAACGATCCGCCATCGCCAGCCGCGCCACCAGTTGTGCCCATCGCGCCCGTACCGGCCGCAGACGACCCTGCCCCTGGCAGTCCGAGGAGGAACTCGATCGTGAGGAGGACCGAGGCGACGAGTGCACCGGCGACCATCACCGAGGTGATCCGCAGAGTCTCGAAGAACGCCCGGGCCGATCTGACGCCGAGCTTCGGGGCATAGGTCAGCGCCTCATCGGCATCGACCGCTGCCCTGCGCAGCTGCACAGGGGGAGAGCCGAGCCACGACGAGCCCTTCTTCGCCTTCGCCGGGGCTGCCGACAGCACGGCAACCAGTGCGTTCTTGGGCACTCGCCGTCCAGGGGAGGCGATGCCCGAGTTGCCGAGGAAGGCGCGCTTGCCGACCTTCGCCTTGCCGGCTCGCATCCACCCGTGACCGAGTTCGTAACTGGCCACCATGGTGTCATCGGCCAGGAACGCACCTGCGGCGATGGTCGTCATCTTGGGGACGAACACCACCGTTGAGATCTCGGTGCCCGGGCCCACCTTCGCTCCGAGCAGTCGCAGCCACCACGGGGTGAGCATCGAGGCATAGAGAGGGAAGAGGAGATCACGGGCCAAGTCGAGGAGGCGCTCCGTGGCCCAGACACGGTAGCCGTGAGCAGAGCGGACCGGGAACTCTCCCTCCTCCATTCCGATGGACAGCAGCCGCACCGACACGAGGATGAACAGGGCCGTGCAGACGAACCAGATGCAGGCGATGAGAGGGGACCAGGCGAGAACGAGCAACGGGGACTCGACGACGCCGATGCCTGAGACCGCAATCATCAGTGCAATGCCCGGCACAGCAGCCAGATAGGGCAGAGCCGCGTTGAGCTGAGAGCCCACAGCATAGAGCAGGAAGGGCAGTCGCCGGCGAGGCGGTGGAGCGGGCCAGCTCTTCTTGGCCTTGCCGATCCGGACAGCGGGGGAACCGGAGTAGATCTGGTTCCGGCGCACCTTGCCGGTCACAGCCGATCCGGCTTCGACCAGTGCGCCTTCCCCGATTCGGGTGCCCGGCATCAAGGTGGAGCGAGCTCCGATCGTCACGTTGGAGCCCACGTTGATCGTGCCGATGCGCAGCAGGTCGCCGTCGACCCACCAGCCCTTGAGATCGACCTCTGGCTCGATTGCGGCGCCCTCGCCCACGGTCAGGAAACCGGTCACCGGGGGAGCAGAGTGCAGATCGGCATCGGAGCCGATTCGGTTGCCCAGGAGCTTCGCGTACCAGGTCACCCAGGGGGCGCTGGCCACCGAGACGGCCGCAGCGAGATCGGCGATGTGCTCGGCCAGCCACAGGCGCTTATGCACCCACCCCGACCGAGGATAGTCACCCGGACGAATACCGAGCATGAGTGCGCGCGCGGCACCCGCGGAGATGAGCATACGGCCCCACGCGGTGACGAAGACGAGGAACAGGGTGATGACCACAGGCCAGGGCGTGACCGGGAGATCCGCGCCGAGGCTGCTGCCGAGATTCGCGAGCACCATCGCAATGACGACCCACCTGACCCCGCCGAGGATGTGGACCGGTACCGCGAGCAGAGTCTGGAAGGCCTGCATCCCCCTCGAAGTCCGTGTGATCGTGCGCTTTGGACGCCCGGCGCCCGCCGCGGCTCCGTCGTCGGCGCTGCACAGATTCGCGAGTGCGCCGAAGCGCGGATGGGCATAGATGTCGCCGACGGTGACGCTGGGATGCTGGGTCCTCAGCCGGGAGACCATCTGGGCAGCCGCCAGTGAGCCGCCACCCGAGGTGAAGAAGTCGCTGTCCGACCCTGGCCGTGATCCGAGCACTGCCGACCACTGCTCGGCGATCCACTCGACCTCGGGCTCGAAGGTCTCGGAGCTGTCTTCGATCTCGGCGCTGTCGCCCATCGGCCAAGGCAGTGCGTTGCGATCGACCTTGCCGGAGGTCTTCGTCGGAAGTTCGTCGATGAGCGTCAGTCGCGGCACAAGAGCCGCAGGCAGCTCGGCACGCAGTGCCTGTTCCCATTCGGAGATGCGGTCCCCGGGATTTGCCGTGCCCGACGCGATGTAGCCGACGAGGATGTCCGAGCCCGCCGGAGTCTGCTTCACTGCGGCCGCAGCACCTTCGACATCGGGCAGGGCCTGGAGAGCGGCGTCGATCTCACCGAGCTCGATGCGACGGCCAGCGAGCTTGATCTGCTCATCGGCTCGGCCGACGAAGATCAATCCCTCGGGGTCGCTGATGACGAGGTCGCCCGAACGATAGGCCCGATCCCAGCCGAGGGTCGGCATCGGAGCGTACTTCTCGGCGTCCTTGGCCGGGTCCAGGTAGCGGGCCAGACCGATCCCGCCGATGATGAGCTCACCGGTCTGGCCGTCAGCGACCGGGATACCTGCCGCATCGACGACGGCCAGGGACCAGCCGTCCAGGGGCAGTCCGATCCGAACAGGCTCGGAGCCATCGAGTTGTGCCCCGCAGGCCACCACGGTCGCCTCGGTGGGGCCATAGGTGTTCCAGACTTCGCGACTCTCATCGCTGAGCCTGCGCCCGAGTTCGGGCGGACATGCCTCGCCGCCGAAGATGAGGAGACGCACGGCATCGAGACTGTCGGCGGGCCACAGCGCTGCGAGGGTGGGAACGGTCGAGACGACGGTGATGCCACGTGAGGACAGCCACGGCCCCAGGTCCATCCCGGACTTCACAAGGGCGCGGGGCGCTGGGACCAGACAGGCGCCGTGTCGCCAAGCCAGCCACATCTCCTCACAGCTGGCGTCGAAGGCCACGGACAGGCCGGCCAGCACTCGATCTCCAGGCCCCAGCGGCTCCTCCTGACAGAACATCGCCGCCTCGGCGTCGACGAATGCGGCCGCACTGCGGTGGGAGACTGCCACGCCCTTAGGCTTTCCCGTCGACCCGGAGGTGAAGATGACCCAGCAGTCATCGTCGGGGGTCGGGCGGCGCAGCTCGGAACGTGCGAGCGGACCTCGATCGGTTCGCGACTCGATTGCTCGGTCGGCGGTGATGATGCCGGTGACAGCCGCCTCGGTGAAGACGGTGTGCGCACGCTCATCGGGATCGTCGACGTCGACGGGAACGTACGCAGCGCCGAGCATCATCGTGGCCAGGATGGAGACGTAGAGGTCGGCGGAGCCGGAAGGCACTCGGATGCCGACCTTGTCTCCCGGCCCGATGCCGACAGCGGCCAATTCGAGAGCGAGATCACGGATCTCGACGATCAATTCGGAATAGCTGAGGACGCCGCGCCCGTCATCGATTGCGGGCTGATCACCATGTGCTCCTGCAACTTCGAGGAGGACGTCGATGAGTGTGCGGTCCTCGCGTGGTCGCGAAGTCGCGGGGAATTGAGCCGAATGTATGGTCACAGGACTTCCGGGTCGGGGCTGGAGATGGACGACGGCGTGCGTGCCGCCAGTCACCGACCAAGACTATATATCGACAAGGTGTCTCGAACGTGAACACGGCGGTGATCACATCTCGGACCGTGAGCCTCTTCACTATGATGCTGGCACTTCATTATCCTTAATCCACCCGCACTATTTTCAATGATGAGGAGAACGCCAATGGTCACAGTCTTCAAGAACGCCAAGGTCTTCGATGGAACCAGGTTCCTTCCTGGGCGGCGAGACATCGTCGTCGACGGGGGATCGATCTCTTCGGTCACCGAGGGTGGACAGGGTTCACACGATGCCGGAGACACCTATGTCGATTGTGCCGGCAAGACGATCATTCCCGGCGTCATCGACTGCCACGTGCACCTGATGAGCACGGGGGCCAGCAACACCTCGTCATTCCATGATCCGTTCTCGCTGCAGTTCTACAACTCCGTCGACAATATGGAGAAGACGCTCAAGGGCGGAGTGACCACCGTGCGCGATGCCGGTGGCACCGACCTCGGTGCGAAGGTCGCCGTCGAGACGGGCATCGTTCGCGGGCCACGTCTGTCGATTGCGGTGAACATCATGTCCCAGACGGGCGGGCACGGTGACTTCCACCTGGTGTCGGGCGCCGATTCACCGTTCCTGGCCCCACACCCCGGCCGGCCCTCGGGTGTTGCCGACGGTCTCGAAGGGGTGCAGCGCAAGACTCGTGAGCTGCTGCGGGCCGGAGCCGATCACATCAAGATCTGCTCGACAGGAGGCGTGCTCTCGCCGCGTGATGATCCCCGGCACTCCCAGTTCACCGAGGCTGAGATCGCAGTCATCGTCGCCGAGGCGGCTGCCCAGGGCGCGCACGTCATGTCTCATGCGCAGGGCGCACCAGGAATCAAGAATGCTGTCCGTGCGGGAGTGCGCTCCATCGAACACGGCATCTACCTAGATGACGAAGCCATCGATCTCATGCTCGAAAACGGCACCTTCCTGGTCCCGACCCTGCAGGCTCCGCAGGCAGTGATCAAAGCCGCCGAGGCCGGATCGGCTCTGCCTCAGTCCGTGGTCGACAAAGCCCACTCGGTGATCGAGGCGCACCAGGAGTCGATCACGAAGGCCCACGAGGCGGGGGTGAAGATCGCGATGGGCACCGATGCCGGTGTCGGCCCGCACGGTGAGAACCTCGAAGAGATCAGCCTCCTCGCCGGCGCCGGCCTCTCCACCACCGAGGCACTGGCAGCGGGGACTTCCGTCGCGGCCGAACTGCTGGGACATGACAACGTCGGTCGGATCGCTGAGGGGGCGCTCGCCGACCTCGTGGTGGTCGACGGCGACCTCAGCACCGAAGATGTCAGGGGAATTGAGTCGCGAGTGAGCTCAGTGCATTTGGGCGGCGAACTCATCTGAGGAGCCGGGCCGAACGGCTGAGCACGACAGCGCGAGAGTTCGCCAGGTGAGGGGAGACTAACCTCACCTGGCGTACAATCGTGGCGTGAGCAATCGAAACCATCCGTGCAGTGCGAGGGCGTACCGCGGTGCCAAGGCAAACCGCAGCGCCAGTGCCGAAAGCGGAGACCTAGACGCAGCAGGGTGCAGGGCCGACGATTCACGATGAACCCACTGAACTGGTCGTTTCCCATCGCCGTGACGTGGCTCATCCTGTTCGGCATCATCCTGGCCCGCGCGGGAGGAACCTTCCTCCTGGGGCGGTTGGCACGCAAGGGCATTCGCAGGATCGAACGCATCGACACGATCATGTCCGGTCCCAAGTACCGAAAGGCCGAAGCGATGATCGAGCGTTTCGGTGCACCGGTGATCGCCGTGAGCTTCCTCATGATCGGGGTCCAGACCGTGCTCAATCTGGCGGCTGGAACCAGCGGCATGAGCTACCGCCGCTATCTTCCCGCTCTCGTCGTCGGCGGGTCTCTGTGGGCCCTGATCTATTCGACCGTCGGCCTCATCGGATTCAAGGCCCTGGCCACGGCCTACCAGGCGGAGCCCGGACTGACGATCGGGCTCGGCGCCGTCTTCGGCCTGGCCATCCTCGGCCTGTTCATCGGGCTGAAGAAGAAGGACGAGCAGACCGAGCCCGCCGCTAACGGCACGGCCTGACCGGTCCTGCTCGGAACAACCTCGGCGTGACCGGCCCTGCCGGGGACAGCCTCGGCGTGACCACAACCTCGGCGGAGTCAGTCGTGTGGACGCACCGTGAGCTCTTCGGTCATGTCCTCCAGCTCCATTCCCTTCGTTTCGGGAACCTTCCACCAGACGAAGAAGAACGAGAGTATCGCGAAGAAGGCGTAGAAGCCGTAGGCGAAGGTCAGGCTGATGCCGGAGAAGATCGGGAACGTCGTCGAAATGGCGAAGTTCGCGATCCACTGTGCCGCAGCAGCCACAGCCAGGGCACCGGCACGGATCCGATTGGGGAACATCTCGCCCAGGAGCACCCACACCAGAGGGCCCCATGTGGCACCGAATCCGACGACGAACACATTCGCGGAGATCAGCGCGATGATCGACCACGGCGCATCCAACTGGGCACTGGTGGTGCCATCGGCCGCGGTTGCGAGTTCGGCGAACGAGAATGACACCGCCATCATCGCCAAGGCGATACCCATCAGGAACGATCCGGCCAGCAGCATCTTCCGACGTCCGACCTTGTCGACGAGGAGAATCGCCACGATCGTCACGACGATGTTCGTCACCGAGGTGATGACCGAAGTCAGAAGGGCACTGGACTCGTCGAATCCGACCGATTTCCACAGCGTCGTCGAGTAGTAGAAGATGACGTTGATGCCGACGAACTGCTGGAACACGGACAGCAGTATTCCGATCCAGACGATCGGCTTGAGGCCGAAACGTTTGCCGATGAGGTCCTTGAAGGACTCTTTGTCCTCCCGTCGGATCGAGTCGCGGATCCGTTCGATGAGGGAATCGGTGTCGGTGACCCCTGTGAAGACTCGCAGAACTCGTGCGGCTTCGTCCTCTCTGCCACGGGCCACCAGGAACCGCGGAGATTCCGGAAGCCCCAATGCCATGAGTCCGTAGACCAGAGCGGGGAGTGCCTCGACCATGAACATCCAGCGCCAGGTCTCGATTCCGAACCACAGCGGATCGGCGGCTCCGCCGGACAGCGATGCCAGAAGCGCATTCGACAGGAGTGCCGCGAAGATGCCGGTCACGATCGCCAGCTGCTGCAGCGAACCGAGGCGCCCACGCACACGCGCGGGGGACACCTCGGCGATGTAGGCAGGAGCGATGACTGACGCAGCGCCCACGCCGAGTCCGCCGACCATGCGCCAGATGATGAGATCCGTGACGCCGAAGGCCAAGCCCGAGCCGACGGCAGAGAGGAGGAACAGGACCGCCGCGACGACCATGACGGGGAGTCTGCCGTAGCGATTGGCCAGAGAGCCGGCGAACCACGCTCCGAGTGCGCACGCCAGCAGCGCCGAGGAGACGGCGAAGCCCTTCAGGCCAGCGCTGAGGGCGAACTCCTCTGCCAGGGCGTCAACGGCTCCGTTGATGACAGCTGTGTCGAAGCCGAAGAGGAAGCCGCCCAGCGCGGCGGCCAATGAGATTCCGACGATACGGGAGTTCACCCGATCTCGACCGTGCAGTCTGCCATCGGGGGATGGGGCGTTCTGAGACAAGCGAGTCTCCTCCTGAGGATGACATTCGGCACGCGGCGCGAATGTGACGTCGATGAGCTGCACCCCAGGGTATGCCACCGACATGCCGTTGAGCACGCGACTGTCCGTGAGGTGGGCCACTGCGGGGATTGGGCCCAAACGTCAGTAGAGTGGTGCCACGTCGTCGTCGACGAGATCGGTGGAACTCGTCATCACCGTTATGAGAAAGGGACCGCCGGATGGCTGTTGCCTGGTGGAGTATCCTGCCGTTCGTTCTGCTGTTGGGCTGCATCGCGGTCCTGCCGCTCTTCCCGGCCACTGAGAAGATCTGGGACCGCAATCTCGTCAAACTCTCAGTGGCCTTGGTCCTCGGCATGCCGATCGCTGTGTGGTTCTTCATCGGCGGAGCCGGTTCCACCGTTTCCCATGCCTTGGTGGAATACTTCCAATTCGTCGTTCTGATCGTCAACCTGTTCGTCTTCAGCGGTGGCCTCTCCTCGGTGCTCGACAATGCTCCGGCATATGTGACCTTCTTCGAAATGGCCTCTCAGGTGCCGGGGGAGCCCCGGGTGGCTGGTATTGCAGAGACACTGCTGATCGCGGTGTCCCTGGGCGCAGTCATGGGTGGGGCGATCACCTACATCGGCAATGGGCCGAACTTCATGGTGAAATCCGTTGCGGACTCGGCGAACGTGGCGATGCCGAGTTTCGGAGGCTATGTCGGGTGGTCGATGTCCCACCTGGTCCCGATCCTGGCCGCATTGTTGCTGCTGTTCATGACCGATGGCGTGTGGTGGAACCTCCTCGGCGTCGTGCTGACTCTGCTCGTGCTCGGGAGAGCCGGGCTGAATGTGCGAGCAGGCCGACGTGAAGCGAAGGAAGGACCCGGCTCGATCGGCCGGGCGAGCGAGTCCGGCGAATGAGATATCGGCCCAGCTCCGGAGCCCGTGCGATAGCCGGCGTCGGTCTCTACTTCAGCTGCAACGGCCTCGTGTTCGCGGCACTGCTGCCGTGGTACCCGCTGTTGGTCGAGCGACTTGGACTGAGCTCCTGGGAGTTCGGGCTCGTCGTCGCCTCCTTCGCCCTCGGTGCCATCGTCTCCTCTGTCGTCCCGGCTCACCTCATCTCACGGTTCGGAGCCAACGCTGTCGTCGTTGGCGGCACTCTTCTCCTGGGGCTCTCCGCGGCCGCCACAGCGTGGTCCGTCAATGGCTGGATGATGGCCGCCTGCCTGTTCTTCGTCGGCTTCTTCGATGCCATTGTGGATGTGGCGCAGAACGTCGTCGGCATCGGGGTGCAGGAGAGCCTGTCCCGCGTCATTCTCTCTTCGATGCACGCGCTGTGGAGCCTCGGGGGTCTCGCCAGCGGTGCAGCTGCCACCATTGCCGCAGGCAACGGCGTGGACATGAGGGTTCATCTGGCCGTGATCGCGGTAGTGTCTTTCATCGTGATCATGTCGGCCCGCAGGCTGATCGGGGACGTCGGTCTGAGCAGACGACGGGCAGCAACGGGCGCTGACGCTGAGGCCGCAGCCGACGTCAGCGAGCCTTCAGGTGGTGATCGACCAAGTTCGAAGCGTGCGGTTCTGCTGGTGGCGCTGCCCCTGGCAGTCGTAGCAATCTGCGGAACGGCTGTTGAGGACATTGCGAACAACTGGTCCGCGATAGCAGCGGTCGAGTTCAGCGGGGTGCCTGCCGCGACCGCCGGTATCGCCTTCAGCGTGGTCATCGGCAGTCAGTGTCTGGGCCGTTTCAGTGGGGACTTCTTGGTCCAGCGCTTCGGCGCCAGCCGGATAGCTCGCCTCGGGGGAGGCCTCATCGCCCTGGGTGGGATCGGTGTCGTCACTGCCTTCGAGCCATTTCAGCTGTTGGTCGGACTGGCACTCATGGGGTACGGATCGGCGACTCTGGTTCCAGGAGCGCTCGGCGCTGCTGCTCACATTCCAGGTGTGGGGAGAGCCGGAGGAGTGACGCTGGTCAACTGGATCATGAGGGTCGGATTCCTGGGCACCAGCCCGCTGGTCGGTATCATCGCCAGCCTCGGTACGCTGCGCTGGGGCTTGTCAGTGCTGATCGTCATCGGCGCAGTCACAATGATCTTCGCCGGCCGGCTCGGAGGAAAGCAGGAGCAGTCGGAACCATGACGTAGGACATGACCGGCACGATGACGCGAGACAGACCCGGGCCAGAAATGAGAAATGTGCCGCGACATCGTAGGAACGATGTCGCGACACATCACACGGTCGGGCTAGCGGGATTTGAACCCACGACCTCTTCACCCCCAGTGAAGCGCGCTACCAAGCTGCGCTATAGCCCGTTTCCGTGCTGCTTCGGAAAGCAACGAGACCCAGCCTATAACGATCCCCGGCCAAGTGCCAAAACCGCGTTTCGTGACCTCGAAAAAACGGGTATCATCCCAGGTAGTCACGTGAGAGGCGGGTGCGAGCCTGGGCTGGTCCCGAGGATCGGTAACATTTCTGTTTCGTGATTGTTATGAAACCACCTCAGGCGGCTATGCTTGGAGGACCAACAAGCTAAGAGGAGTCGACATGGCAAACCTGGATTATCCAGTGTCCTTGCGATACTCGCGCGACCACGAATGGGTCGAGACCACGGACAACAGTGCAGTTGTGCGGGTGGGTATCACCGATTTTGCCCAGGAACAGCTGGGTGATGTCGTGTATGTCGATCTTCCTGATGTCGGCGATAAGACCACTGCTGGAGAATCCTGTGGTGAGGTTGAGAGCACGAAGAGCGTGTCCGATCTCATCGCACCCGTGTCCGGTTCGGTCACGGAAGTCAACGAAGGACTCGACGACGCTCCCGAGACCGTGAATTCATCCCCATTCCAGGACGGTTGGATGTATCTCGTCGAACTCAGTGATCCAGAGCAGGTCGACGCGCTGTTGGACAGCGAGCAGTACCAAGAGCTCATTAAGAGCGAGGAGGCGTAATGTCGCAGAATAACGATCAAGGTCGTCCCAACCCCTCGCAGACCTGGTATGACAACGGTCAAGTGCCGCAATCGAAGAAGTTTCCGTTCGGCGCCGGCAATGGCGATGAGAGCAGGGACCCCGAGACGCGTCACAACCCGCTGGTCGACCCACACGGTCAGAACGGCGGCGGCAGCCAGGGCAACGCCCAGAACTATGCCCAGTCACAGCCGCAGGGCGGACCGGCTTCGCAGGAGACACCTCCCTACGGTCAGCAGCCCGTGAACAACGGATCGCAGGCACCGCAGTACGGCAATGCTCCGCAGCAGAACAGCGCGCAGCAGCCAGGCTACGGTCAGTATGGTGCCCAGCAGAACCAGGGGCAGCCGGGTCAGTACAACAACGGTCAGCAGCCTCCATATCAACAGGGCCAGCAGCCTTCATATCGACAGCCTCAGCACCAGCAGGATCAGGGTCAGTACCCTCCTCAGGGCAATCAGCCCCAGGGCGGTGGCTATATTCCACAGGATCCAAACGGTCAGGGCAATCAGCCGCAGTATGGCAGCCAGCCGCAGTATGGCAGCCGGGGCCAGAACCCGTACAACGGGAACGGTCAGGGCCAGCAGTACGGCAACGACGCGCCGGTCTCCAACGATTCCGGCAGCCAGCAGTTCCATGGAATTCTGGATCCGCATACCGGCGAGATTCACCCAGTGCCCGACCTTGAAGGTCTACAGGACACAGATGCGCTGCTCGTCGTCGTCTCGGGCCCGGACTCGGGTTCGCAGATTCTGCTCGACACAGATGTGGTGACGGTGGGTCGCAGCCCGAATGCGGACATCTTCCTTGACGATGTCACAGTCTCGCGCAAGCACGCCGAGTTCATTCGAACTCCAAGCGGATTCACGCTTCGCGACACCGGGTCGCTCAACGGAACCTATGTGGGCCGTCAGCTCATCGATTCCATTGAACTGCAGAACGGAGCCGATGTGCAGATCGGCAAGTTCCGGATGATTTTCCAGCAGCGTCCGCGCTCCTGACCGGGGGATAATGTCAAACATCGAAGTTGAGGTTGTTGGTGTTCGCATCGAGATGCCAGCCAACCAGCCGATCCTTTTGCTCAAAGCAACTGAACCGGCCTACTATCTGCCGATATGGGTCGGAGCCATCGAAGCAAATGCACTCTCGATCGCGCAGCGGGGCCTGACCCCGCCGCGACCGATGGCACATGCGCTGCTGCTCGACACGCTCGAAGCATATGAGGCATCATTGTCCGACGTGACAATCACCGGCCGCGATGGGCAGATATTCCTGGCCGAACTTCATACGAACGATGGAAAGTCGATCTCGGCACGACCATCTGACGCGGTGACACTGGCTCTCACGGCACAGTGTCCCGTCTACGTCGATTCAGAACTTCTCGAAGAGTCCGGAATCGAAGCACCAGCGGCTGACGAAGAGGAAGTGGCCCAGTTCCGGGACTTCCTCGACAACGTCTCTGCCGAGGACTTCGAAACCGGTACCGAAACACCATGAAAGAACGATTGTGAGCCTCCATATCGATCCGGTATTCGCCAACAGGGACAGCGCCCCAGCGGGCACGAACGATCTCAGCGGTCTAGACGACTGGCGTGAGATGAATCCGCAGCAGCAGCCGACCTATCTCGATGGCCAGGCCCTCGACGATTCGCTGACCAGTCTGCGCAGCTCTCCTCCGCTGGTCTTCGCGGGCGAGGCCGACGTCCTCAAACAGCGAATTGCAGCTGCTTCTCGTGGCGAGGCCTTCGTCCTAGCCGGTGGCGACTGCGCCGAGTCCTTTGCCGGCGCTCAAGCTGACAAGATCCGCGCCCGAGTGCAGACTGTGCTGCAGATGGCGGCGGTGCTCACCTACGGCGGTTCGATGCCGGTCGTCAAGATCGGTCGCATGGCCGGCCAGTTTGCCAAACCCCGGTCCGCGGATATGGAGACGCGCGACGGCGTCACGCTTCCCTCATACCGCGGCGACATCGTCAACGGCTATGAGTTCACCGAGGAGTCACGCCGTCACGATCCAGCGAGACTGCTGCAGGGATACCATGTCTCTGCGTCCACGCTCAATCTCATCCGTGCCTTCACTCAGGGTGGTTTCGCAGACCTGCGCCTCGTCCACGAGTGGAATCGCGGATTCCTGACATCGAACCCGGGCTACCAGCGCTATGAGCAGACTGCGCGCGAGATCGATCGTGCCATCCGCTTCATGGACGCTTGCGGCGCTGACTTCGATGCGTTGAGGACTACCGAGTTCTACGCCGCTCATGAGGCTCTTCTGCTCGAATACGAACGTGCACTGACGCGGATCGACTCGCGGACAGGCGAAGCATACGACGTGTCCGGACATTTCCTGTGGATCGGCGAACGCACCCGTGACGTCGACGGAGCCCACGTGGACTTCCTGTCGAAGGTCCGCAATCCTATCGGCGTCAAGCTCGGTCCGACGGCCACCGCGGACGAAGCACTGGCACTAGCTGAGAAGCTCGACCCGAGTGCCGAGCCCGGCCGGCTGACTTTCGTGACTCGCATGGGCGCAGGGAAGATCACCGAGGCGCTGCCGAAGCTGCTTGCCGGAGTCGGTGACCGCCTGCCGCACGTGACCTGGGTCTGCGATCCAATGCACGGCAACACCATCACCTCGAATACCGGGTACAAGACCCGCCGATTCGAAGATGTCATGGCCGAAGTCGAAGGATTCTTCAGCGCCCACCAGGAAGCTGGGACCATTCCGGGCGGACTGCACATCGAACTCACCGGTGACGACGTCACAGAGATCATGGGCGGAGCGACCGAGATCGACGACGAGGGGCTGCGCCGTCGCTATGAGACACTCGTCGATCCTCGTCTCAATCACGACCAGTCTCTCGAGATGGCCTTCCAGGTCGCGGAGTACCTGACTCGTCGCAACTGATCCGGGTGTCGGCTGACAGGCGTCGACTCGTCTTCTCAGACAACAGCTAAACATGTGGCCGTGCGAACGAATCGCACGGCCACCTGCTATTTCATTCGGCTTCTGGAAAAGACTTGCAGCGGGGAAGGGTCCTGATCGACCAGATCAGTCGTCCTTCTTCTTATCTTCGTCCTTTTTGCTGTCCTTGGCGTCGTCCTTCTTCTTTTCGTCCTTCTTTTCGTCCTTCTTGTCGTCCTTGGACTCTTCCTTCTTCTCCTTGCCCTTGGAGACGCGGACGATGATGAGAGAGTCATAGGGTTTCGCCTCAGAGCTCTTCGGCCACTGTGAGACCACTTTGCCCTTGGGGATGTCGTCGGAGAAGACCTCGTCCTTGCCCACACGGAATCCGCGTTTGGCCAAGGTCGCATATGCGGCTTCGAAGGTCAGGCCCTCGACATTGGGCACGGGAGTCGGCTCGACACCCTTGGACACGACGAGATCGACCTCGGTGCCCTTGGACAGATCCTCGCCTGGTTTCTTCGACGCTTTGATGACATCGTCGTTGTCGACCGAATCGCTGTACTCTTCGTCCACCTTGCCGAGCTTCAACTCGGCCTTCTTCAGTGCGGCCTCGGCCTCGTCGGCGCTGAGACCTTCAAGCTTGGGAACGGCGAACATCTCTTCGCCCTTGGACACGACGACCGTGACGGTCGAGTCCGGGGCAAGTTCGGATCCGCCCACCGGGTCGGTCCCGATGACGACACCAGCTGGGACGCTGTCATCGAAGACTTCCTTCGGCTGAGCGTCGAGACCGGTGTCCTCGATCTGCGTGGTCACCTTGTCAAGGTCCTTGCCCGCCAGCTGGGCAGGCACGATCGAGGTGGGCGCGGGAAGGTTTGCGATGACCAGCCAGGCCACAAGGGCGAGCACGAGCAACGCCGCGCCGACGGTTGCAGCCAGTCGTCGTCTGCGTCGACGGGCCGGTGCTGCAGTTGCCGAGGCTGTGCCTGCAGCCGCCGCGACTGTGGTCTTCTCATCGGCCTTGTCTTCGCCGTGCTCGGGTTCGTTCTCGTCACCGTGATCGGTGTTCTCCTGGGACGCACCGTCGGAGGAGCTCCCCGTATCGTCTGCCTCTGATACGGCAGCGGCACCAGCCGCACCCACACCAGCCGCACCCACACCAGCGGCACCGATGCCTGCGGCACCAGCCGCTGCGTTTGTGCCCGCCGCACCAGACTCTTGGTCGGTGTCAGTATCGGAGTGGTTCGCCTCGGCGTTCTCGTTGTCTTCGTCGTTCTCGAGGTAGGGGATCTCGTCGGTGCGCGATCTCTTCTCCTTCGGAGCTTCAGCTCCGAGATCGATGCTCGCTGTCAGTGCGGGGGAGTGCTCACCGGGTACGACATTGGGATCGCCGAGGTCGAGTTCGCTCTCGCTCATCTCGGAGCGGGCCTCGGCAAGGGCATGACGGAACTGCGCGGCGTCATCGGGACGGTCGGCGGGATCCTTCGACGTCGCCCACAGCACCAGGGCGTCGAGGCGCGGACTCAGTCCGGCGACCTGGTCTGACGGAGGCGGTACGGAATCATGTACGTGGCGGTAGGCGACTTGGATGGGGACTTCATCCGTATACGGCTGCATCCCGGTGAGCATCTCGTAGAACATGATGCCGACCGTGTAGAGGTCGGTGCGGATATCCGCACCAGTACGCGTGACGAGCTCAGGCGCCACATATCCGACGGTGCCGATCAGAGTCTTGGTCGTCGTCGCGGTGGTGACGGCGCGCGCCAAGCCGAAGTCCGCGAGCTTGACCTGACCATCGGTGCCGAGGAGTACGTTGTCGGGTTTGAGATCGCGATGGATGATTCCCGTGGAATGGACTGCTTCGAGTGCGGCGAGGATCGCATCGAGGACGACGATCGCCTGACGCGGAGTGAAGGTGCCCCGGTGCTTGAGCTCGCGGCGCAGAGTCACCGACGGCAGGTACTCCATCACAAGATAGACCGTGTCGCCGTCGCGGGCCTGGTCATGGATAGCCACGAGATTCGGGTGGGTCAGCCGTCCGGCGTTGATGGCCTCGCGTCGGAACCTTTCGACGAAGGTGTCGTCGCTGATGAGGTGGTCATGCATGACCTTGATTGCGATCTCACGGTCAAGGCGCAGATCTGTGCCGCGGTAGACCATGGCCATTCCACCGCGCGCGATCTTCGCGTCGATGCTGTACCGGTCATTGAGAATGGTGCCGATGAGCGGATCCGTGCGGGCACTCATAGCGCCTCCTGCATTCGCTGTCGCTGCATTTGAACGGCGCGGACGAAGGCTTTCGTCTCGGGCAGCAATCCCTCGGACCTCACGGAGCGAAGATCCTGATAGTAGCCGGCCAGCGCCTCGTTCTCCGATTCTGCAGTTTCGATCAGCCACCCCAGGATGACGGTGCCCGCAACGATGTTGTCGCCGAGATCAAGGAGATTGAGACTGCGGCCGACGATGTCACTGGCCCACCTGCCCGATCGAGGAGTGACCTGCATGATGCCGATGGCATTCCCAGCCGAGACCGTGGTGTGCTGGAAACCTGATTCCTGCGCGGCAACCGCCTGCATCAGTGCCGGGTCGGCTCCGAGTTCTTCGGCGATGGATGCAATGATGAATCGGGCCTGGGCTGGTGCCGGATGTGTTCTCTGCAGGAGAGTGAATTTGTTCAGTCGTGCGGCTGCGAGCACAGTGGGCCTGATGCCCTCGACCTGTGCGCTCGTGGCGACGCGCGGAATATCGGTCGGTGGTTGGGGCGGTGTGCGATGCCGTCGAGCCGTCGAATCTCTGAGCAGCAGCAGCTCGCCGACCTGGAGGAACGAGTCGTCGCCCATCGAATTCGCACGACGCAGGCTGCCGGGCGACATCTGATGTCTGGCGGCGATTCCGGGCAGAGTTTCGCCCGGCGCGACGACATGCGAAGGGTCGGTATCGGGCAGGTCGTTCTTCTCAGGCAGGGACAGCACCTGACCCTGATGGAGATTCTGACGCGGCGAGATGCGATTGAGCTCAGCCAGAGCGGGCACGGAAACGCCATGTTTGCTGGCGACTCCGTACAGAGTGTCGCCTTCTCTGGTTTTGTAGGTGCGACCGCCGTGAGTCACTGGAATGGTCTCGCCGCTTGTTCCAGACGTCCATTGCGGCCCCGGGGCAGTCACCGATGACGTCGCTGGGGCGTCGTTCGGTGTGCCGCGAGAGCTCTCAAGGTCGTCGGTACGGGGGGAGGGGGCCGCCTCGGCGAAGTCGAGGTCAGCGTTGTCATGATCCGTGGGGATGGGGTCGGTGAGTCCCGGAATTGGGCCGGTGGAATTCACCTTTGAAGCAGCACGGATGTCAGGAGCGGCGGTAACGGGCACCTGAGGATTCCGTCGCATACGTGTCATCTGTCACCTGTTGACTTCATATCGGATGGGGAAGTTTCACACTCCAGACTATCGAGTGCCCGGCCTGCACCCGAGCATTCGACTCCGCATGGCGGGGTGTTTCTCTCAAATATTGCTAGGCTTGAGGATGTGAATACGGAAGAACTCGTCCAGGATTGGGCCACATTGCCAGATATCGCCGAGTCGACGGGTCTTGGCATCATGCAGGTGCGCAGGCTCTTGGAAGACGGCGCGATCTGCGGCTATAAGCACGGGACACCCAAAGTGATGAAGGTGCCGACGGCGTTCTTCGTCGACGGCTCGGTGCTGACCCCGTTGAAGGGCACGCTGAGCACATTGCGGGATGCGGGCTTCGACGACCACGAGTCCATCGCCTGGCTCTTCACCCCGGATGATTCTCTGCCAGGGCGTCCCATCGATCTGCTGCGGGCGGGCAATCGCAAAGAGGTCAGACGGCGGGCCCAGGCCCTGGCCTTCTGATACCTCAGCCTTCTAGTCGCTCAGCAGGGTCTCTCAGCTCGTCCGATAGCTGAGAGACTTGGCGAATCCCTCGAGCTGCCTCTGGGCCGTGGCGCCGATCGTTGTCCGTGTTGTGTCAGCGTGGGCACCTCTATCCGCCCATTCGCGGACGACGGACAGTGCTTCGTCGTACTTGGTCCGAATGAAGGATTCGACCGCGTCGAGACCGCCCGATTCGGTGAGCATCACCACGCACTCGTCGACCTCGTCATCGGAGAGATGCGGGTCTCCCAGACGCTCGGCCATGACCTGAACCTGCTCAGGGCGAAGGTTCTTCATGCTCTCGGCGATGAGCACGGTGCGTTTGCCCTCACGGATGTCATCGCCGGCTGGTTTCCCGGTGGCAGCGGGATCGCCGAAGATGCCGAGCACGTCGTCGCGAAGCTGGAATGCCTGCCCGAGCGGGAATCCGAACTTGGAGATCTCCGCAAGCTGTTCCTCGTCGGCACCTCCCAAGGCCGCGCCGAGAAGGAGTGGTTGTTCGACCGAATACTTCGCGGACTTGTAGCTGAGAACCTCCCAGGCCCTTTCTCCGATGCGTTCGTCCTCAAGCGGGACCACCTCGGCCAGGACGTCGAGGTACTGCCCGACCATCACGTCCCTGCGGAGCGTGGCACGCAGATCTCGTGCCAAGGGCGTGATGCCCAGGACTGTCTGGGACCTCTCGAAGAGCTCTTCGCTGAGGGCGAGGCAGATGTCTCCGACGACGATGGCGGCCGCGATTCCGAAGGGCTCGGCTCCGCCTTGATAGCTGCGTTCGGCGTGATGGGACTCGAATTGGCGATGCAGTGCCGGCTTGCCGCGACGCGTATCGGAATGGTCGATGACGTCGTCATGGATGAGAGCGGCCGCGTGGAGAAGTTCGAGTGATCCGGCGGCCTCGGCGACGCCGCCGGTCATCCTGTCCCTTGAAGGATCGTCTCCGGCTGCCAGCTGGTAGCCCCACCACAGCAGGACCGGACGGATCATCTTCCCGCCCCGTGTGAAGTCGAGGAGCGCACGCCCGATGTCGTGCGCATCGGGTGAGATCGTGAGGAACTCGGCCGCCTTCGATGCGAGGAATCCTTCGATTCTCGTCGATACCTCGGCCGCAATGGATTCGGGTGACTCGAGGGCTTCGATGGTGCGGTTCCGGTCGGAAGCCTCTGGTGTCTCCGCGGTCTCCGCCCTAACCGCTGACGGAGAATCGGCACCCATCATGGAACGATGTTCCCGCCGACCGTCACGATCGAATTCGCCTTCTCTGAGGGGTCCTTGGCGATTGTGACGACGAGCAGTCCTTCATTGTCCTTGTGTCGGAAGTTCACGACCTGGGCGCTCTTCGTCTTGATCTCGTCGCCATACGTTTCGAATCCGGCCTTCTTCAGGGCCTTGGAATAGAACGTGAAGATGTCCTTGGGCTCGGCCTTGGCGCTCATGACTAGGCTGACCTCTTCGAGCTTTCCTGAATCGGCTCCGTTCTCGGCCTTCGCACGGGCGCTCGACAGCACAGTCGAGTCCGGGTAGGGCTTGAGGTATTTCGGGAGATCTTCGACGTCGGTGTCGGCAGCCTCGGATTCCTTGCTCGGCTGATCGCTGCTCGCAGCCTCCGAACCTTCGGACGTCGAGGCTGCGGCCGAAGACTGGGTCTTCTCCGGAGTGGGTGATCCTTCGGCCGCCTCGTTGGCCGGTCCAGAACATCCTGCGAGGAGGAGAGCGGCGGCGAGGGGCAATGTCATGACAGTGGCGCGCGTTACCATGACTACAGACTACCCGGACTCGGCGACGGGAGCCGAAAGGAGCCAACGCAGACACATGAGTGCTCGATGAGTCGTAAACAGCTGTCACGATCCGGTGGCGATCTCAGCCGTCTCGGGACGGACGATGCCGGAGCCACGATGCTCCACCTGGACATGGATTCTTTCTTCGTGTCGGTGGAGCTTCTGAGCCGCCCGGAACTTCTCGGTCGACCCGTTATCGTCGGCGGTCGCAGCGGGCGGGGCGTCGTGGTTTCGGCGAGCTATGAGGCTCGTGAGTTCGGCGTGCACGCGGCCATGCCCATGGGTCGGGCGATGGGTCTCTGTCCCTTCGCCGAGGTGATTCCTCCTTCGCATGGCCTGTACTCCTCGTATTCCCAGAAGGTCTTCGACCTGGTGGGCGAGGTGACACCTGATTTTCACCAGGTGAGTGTCGACGAAGCGTACATCGACGTGTCAGCAGCGGTGCGCAGATTGGGATCGCCGGTGGTGATCACTTCCGAGCTTCGAGCCGAGATCGAAGCACAGACGGGGCTGAACGCATCTGTGGGGATCGCCGGCAGTCGAGTCGTGGCGAAGCTCGCATCCACCCGTGCCAAACCGCGCGGACAACTGCTCGTCCCGCTGTCGGCGACTCAAGAGTTCCTCGATCCGATGCCGATCGAAGCGCTTCCGGGAGTGGGGGAGAAGACGAAGGATGGGTTCTTCAAGTACGGCATACGTCTGATCGGGGACTTAGCCGCAGTCGACGAAGCGTGGGCAGGTCGGGTATTCGGCGCCCACGGCCATCATCTGTGGCGCAGCGCCCACGGACTGGACTCACATGGTATGGACAGGCAGGTGAAGGACCGGTCAATCAGCGCTGAGCACACCTTCAATGACGACGTCTGGGATCTGAGTCAGCTTGAGCACGAGCTGCTGCGGCTGTCTGACAAAGTTGCGCACAGGGTTCGGGCCGAAGGCAAGGTCGCCACCACCTTGGGGCTGAAATATCGACTCGGTGATTTCACCACATTGTCGCGATCGATCACTCTTGATGCTCCCACCGACCTCGCCCGTGAGATCTATGAGGCCTTGCGGCCGGCAATGAGGAACCTGCGGGAGCAGAAATCCAAGGGAGTGCGCCTGCTGGGTATCCGCGCAGCCGGTCTGATGGACTTCGCAGCCAGCGGCAGACAGGCGAAACTTGACGAGGCCGAGCACTCAGGCAGGGAAGCAGAGGTTGCTCTTGACGATGTGCGGAAAAAATTCGGGACCGCTTCGATCTCGCAGGCGTCTCTGCTCAGAAGGCACCCTGACCCCGAAAATACGGGTCCTGACCACGTTTAGGAGGTGAGGTGCCTCATAGTCTGAGGACGCAGTGAGAATCCAGGGGATGCAACGGTCCTCAAGATGTTTTTTCAGTGTTCAGAGACTATGATTGTGTCATCAGGCCATAGTAAGGAAACGGGGGTTCGAGATGCCACTCTCCGATCACGAACAGCAGCTGCTCGATCAGTTGGAGAAGCAGCTGCGCAGTGAAGACCCACGTTTCGCACGCAATATTTCAGAAACCCAGGCAGCAGCTAATGGGCCGGGGTTCTCCGCGAAGCGATTCGTGCTGGGTATTCTGCTCACGCTTGTAGGACTCGCCGCAGTGATCTTCGCCATTTCGATGGTGACGAACAGCACATGGTGGATCATCCTCGGTGTCGTCGGCTTCGGGCTGATGGTTGCCGGAATGTACTGGGCTTTCAGCCGTCCGCGTCAGGTGGGCGACAAAGCCAAGCGAGCTCAGCCGTCGAAAGGTCCCCAGTCTGAAGCGAAGGGGCCGTCCGGTTTCATGAATCGGATCGAAGACCGGTGGGAGAAGCGCCAGCGCGGCGAATGATTTTCGCGGCACTCGGTCGAGCCGCTGAGACTGGCTGCCGAGACTGATTGGCAGACGGATGACTTGTGAGCCGATCGTCATTGTTCGCGGATACCCTGCGATTAAGGCCTGGTACACAATCCACCCAAGTGAAGCGTCCTCTGCAGAGAGGGCGCTTTTTCGTGCTCTATAGTGCATCGGAATCAGCAGGAATCATGACGCGTTGGCTTCGGCATAGGCAGCGCCGTCTCGCATCGTCTTCGGCCTGTGTCGGCGTCCGCAGGTACAGTCCACGGGTAGGGGCACTCCGATGCGCTCGGAGGACACCTGCGGTCATCAGATGGCGGCCGGGAGAGCCGCGCCCAATGGGGGCTGCAACGATGGCACCTTGAACATGCGCTGCCTCGAACGGACGCAGTCATGGAATAGTTGCTGCCCCGGACGCGGAAGGCATCCGGGGCAGCAACAGGGCATCGCAATCAGCGCGGTGGATTGAAGATGCTTGCCGGCCAGATTCTGGCGGTGATCTTTTTTCCGGGAGACGCGTTTTCTGCGAGGTCGGTCCTGACCTCGTCGATGAGGGCACTGACCTCTGTTGACGAGATGCTCTTCTCACTCGCGCCGTAGCGCTGGGTTTCAAGAGCGTCGACGAAGGCTGACAATGCAGTGTCATCGCCGGCGCTGCGTGACCCTGACGGCGGGGCCGGGCTGCGCAGCGCGGTGAATCCATCACTGGAATCGCCACGCGCGTCAGAAGACGAAGAACCAGGTTCCGCAGTGGGGTCCTCGGATTCAGCGGTCCCTCCACCGGCTCTGCTGGCCAACACGAGTTCGTTGTATCGCAACGTTCGGCTGGGGTCGAGGCTCTGACCATAGTCGGTCGACAGCGCCCGTATCTCCGTCCAGACCTTCTCAAGTTTGTCAGGGTCACGTGTGCGTCGACGACGCAGAATGAGTCTCCACAGAGCCGGAATCGCCGCAAGCAGCACGATCGCAAGCACGATGAGACCCGCCCACAGGTACGTACCGAGATTCGCACCAGCTGGTTCCCCAGCCGCTGTTGTTTCGGGGCTGGAGCTCTCGGATTCCGCCGCTTCCGATTCCTCAGAGCCCTTTGTGGGCTCCTCAGACGGTGACGAGGTCTCTTCGGAATCCTCCTCGGAGTCCCCTCCGGTGCTGCCGCTGGCGACCGTCCATTTCGGCGGCTCGCCGGCTGGACCGCCTGGAGTGGGTTCGAAGCGGACCCATCCGGCTCCCTCGAAGTACAGTTCCGGCCACGCATGCGAATCCTGCATGCTGACCTCGAAGCCTTGACCGCTCTTGGTGCCTTCGCCGTAACCGACGCCGATGCGTGCCGGAATTCCCATCGTCCGAGCCATGATCGTCATGGCCGACGAGAACTGAACACAGTACCCCTTCTTATCGACGAGGAAGTCAGAGATCGCATCTCCGCTGGCCTTTTCGGGAGCATCCAGCGAGTATTCGAAGTCGCCGCTTCGGAAGTAGGCCTGGAGCAAGACGGCGGCTTCCCATTGGTTGTCTGCGTCCGCGGTGATCTTCTCAGCGGTTTCCTTCACGCTGCCCGGCAGGCTGTCGGGAACTTCGAGTTCCGTCTCGAAATCGCTGGAGTTCACCGGTGCCGCGCTCTGCAGATCGTTGACATCGGGATTGATGGAGAGATACTCCATCGAGTAGTCCTGTCCACCCGACTTCTCGCCATTGCCGACGATTGTCAGCGACGTCTCGTCATAGATCCAGCGCCGGTCCAAGCCAGTTGGCTGTTGTGGGGCGTACGGGGTGGGAAGATACTGCTGATCGTATTCGTCAGAGACTGTGACGTCGATGCGCTCTTCGTTGTAGTTCTTCTCACGTGGCAGTCCCTGCGGCCAGGGCAATCCCTCGTTCGCGATCGCAAAGGGGTCGAGCGGGAACGGGGTCGGTGCCCACGACTGGCCGTCAAAGGAGTTGATCGAGGTCAGCCTGATCGGCTGCCCTTCGGATTCCGAAGTGGTGTAGTTGAACAGGGTCGAATCGTCGCGGTCACCGAGATCGGCACGCAGGTCGAGGAACGGGTTCGTCACGGTGAGATCGCCCTTGTCGCTCGCTGCGCGATCAGGCAGGGTCGGAACCTCCGGCAGGAGCACGGGAGCTCCGATGCCGATTGCAACGGCCACAGCTCCAGCCACGGTTGCGGTCAGACCGCCGCGCCACTTCGCTGCAGGGAAGTAGGGGCTGAGTATGAGGATGAGGAAAGCCGCCAAGATGGCGACGACGTGCCACCACCTCACCTGGGTGGGGGCGAAGAAGACCGGGATCATCCACAGCACCAGGAGCAGAACGCCGCTCACCTTAGGAGCTCTGAGGTCGGAGACGAGTCCGTCGATGAGGATGGTGATCAGAGTGAACGCGATCGTGAGCATCGTGGTGAAGCCAGGAGTGCTGGGCGCTGGGGGAGTCGTTGCGTACAGGTCGCTGACTCCCGAGGACAGGAGATCGATCACGGTGGTGAATGAGCTGCCGGTGGGCACGACGCCGAGAATGAGCGTGCTCGGTGCACATAGCACGAGGACTGCGATCAGACCCACCACGCACTGCGCGATGACGGCAGCTCCGGTGGCCCGAAGGACCGGGACACTGCGGAAGATCGCGCCGACCAGAACGATCAGGAGAATCGAGATGAGCACGGAGGGAAGCCACGCGAAGTCGGAGAAGACGGCGGAGAGTCCGATCGCGGCCAAGACCATGGCTACGAATACTGCACAGGCCTCGAGCCAAGCCGGGGAATGTCTGTCTGCACTCTCTGATGTTTCGGGGTTCATCGCTTCACCCGCTTCGAATCGAATGCGGTCCATGATTCGGGCAGATCCTCGCTCAGTCCCACCATCGTCAGGTCATTGATGTCGTCGAGGCTTCGGACGGTCACCGGAACGCGCCGGGAGAATTGGGCCGCCAGCTCCTTCCCGCGAGCGTCGTCGACGGCGCAGATGACGATGTGGTTGGGGTTGTCATGGGAAGGCAGTTGCACTCGGCCGGCCTCGACGAGGGCGGTGAGCAATCGCAGTCTGTCGATATCGCGCTGTCCTTTGAACCTGATCTGATGGCCGGGTGTGACGACGAAGACCTCGTAGCCAGCACGCAGGAAAGCCGTGCCGGCTGCGGCCGCCGCGGCCAGGAGGAATTCGATTTCAAGGGCGTCCGGTCGGTCACCGTCACCCTCGAGATCGACGACGATGAGAGCGTAGAGCGTCTCCTCGTCGGCTTCGTGACGGACCATGAGCTCACCGGACTTCGCGGTGCTCGGCCAATGGACGTGTCGGAGATCGTCTCCGGGAACGTATTCTCGCGTGTGGAAGTCCCGAGCAGTGTGGCCGGCACGGACCTTGCCGTCATCCAAGCGGGCCGGTCTGATCGCCGAGTCAGTGGGAATCCGTGCGGGAAGGATCGGCACTGAGACAGCTACCGGGTAGCCGGCGATGACCTTCTTCTTCCTCGTCACAAGGCCGAAGGGGCCAGAGACAGTGATCAATACAGTTTCCACTCCGCTGAGACCACGACGATTCGGGGTGAAGGACGTCAGGACGGTCTGAGAAGCTCCGTGTGCCAGAGGTGGAACTTGCCCGACAGTGGAATCGCCGAAGCCCTCGCCAGCCACGAAGCTGATTGTCGAGGACGGGATGGCCAGACGTCCGGTGTTGGTCACCAGTGCCTCGACCTGGACCTCTTTCCCCTCGTGGGCAAGCGGGTAGCGGTCTCTTGACTGAGGCAGTGCCACAGTAGGCAGTCCAGTCCGCAGTGTGATCGAAACGCGGCGGGCGCCCCAGGTGATCAGCAGCGCCGAAAGGATGACCAGTGCGAGAAGCAGAATTCCAGCAGGCAGCAGCCCGGGGAGTGCGAACCGATACGCGGTGATGATCAGTGCGACTCCGGCGAGGACGAAGATGATTCCTGAGGTGCTCAGACGCATGTGGTCACTGAACCGTCGAAATGGGCACGCGGGCCAGGAGACGGCCGATCAGTTCGGCTGCCAGCTCCGAATCGTCACCATCGCGCGGGATGATCCGGTGAGCCAAGATGTAGGGGGCCAGAGCCTGAATATCATCCGGAGTCACGAAGGTCCGTCCCGAGAGCGCGGCGCGAGCCTTGGCCGCGCGGAGAAGGTGGACACCGCCTCGGGGCGAGCAGCCGAGAAGGATGGCCTCGTCGTTGCGGCTGGCATGGAGGATGGCGACGATGTATTCGCGCAGCTCTCTGGCTGCACTGACATGTCGGACGATTCCCCGGGCCTGGTTGATCTGCTCGAGGCTGGTCACCGGAGTTGCGCTGGAAAGCGGATCGTGCTCGATCTGGTTGTCCAGGAGGTCGATCTCGTCAGCAGTTTCGGGGTAGCCCAGCGAGATTCGAGTCATGAAGCGGTCCCGCTGTGCTTCGGGAAGCGCGTATGTACCTTCCATGTCGATCGGGTTCTGAGTGGCGACGACGATGAAAGGCGATGGCATCGGGTAGGTCTCGCCGTCAATGGTGGCCTGACCTTCGGCCATGCACTCAAGCATCGCGGACTGAGTTTTGGGGGAAGCGCGGTTGATCTCATCGGCGATGACGATATTGGCGAACACGGGGCCCTGCCGGAACTCGAAGTGCCGGGTCTCCTGATTGAACAGGTTCACGCCGACTACGTCAGTCGGCAGCAGGTCGGGGGTGAATTGGATGCGCCTGACCGAACCATCGACGACCTTGCCCATGGCTCGTGCCAACAGAGTCTTCCCGACTCCGGGCACGTCCTCGAGGAGGACGTGGCCCCCGGCAAGGAGCGCAACCAGGGACAGTCCGACTGCTTCATCCTTGCCTTCGAGGACGGCGTTCATTGCTGTGCGTGCCCGTGAGGTGAGTTGCTGAACCCATTCGATGTGCTCGGCACCGATCACGGAATTGGCCTGAGTACCTTCTTGGCTGATCGACATGATCCCATTGTCCCCTATCCCGTCTCCTGCATCCACACGGGCATCGTTCGGCCGTTCGGGTAGTCATCGCTCGACCTTTCGGGTGGTCACCATTCGGCCCGTGCGGGCAGCCGCGTTCTGCGTCACCGGTCGCGCCGGCATGGGGGTCTGATACTGGTGTCTCAGCCACGGTGCCGGTGTCGGGGGACTGCGCAGCTGCCTTTCCCTGCCCTGCAGAACGGGCCCCAACTTCGCTCCCTACTTGGCTCCACCAGCCCCCTCCACATTGCTCCCCACTTCGCTCCCCACATCGCTCCCCACTTCGCTCCACCGGAGACCCCCACTTCCCTCCCCACTTCCCTCCCCGGGGAGCTCGAGGCTTCGGTCTCCCGCGGAAAATCAGGGATCTGGCCACCTTGTGGACTCGGCGTTGAGGAGGCCCTGGCGGTCGAAATGCGCTGCAAAAGGCCCACTGCGCACCACTTCCGACTCGCCGACCGCAAATTTTCCCCACTTTCCTCCACCAATCTGACCTGGGGTTTTATAGGTCGCAAGGGTGTCGTAGGGGCAAACCACTAGATTGGGTGGAGGGAAGTGGAGTACTGTGGTTGCTATCGGAGCCAATTGGGTTTCGAAAGGGGTGAGACGACATGTTCTTGGGCACTCATTTGCAGAAGCTCGACGACAAAGGTCGGCTCATCCTGCCCGCAAAGTTCCGGGAGGAGCTTTCGCCCGGTCTCGTATTGACCCGTGGACAGGAGAACTGCCTCACCCTGTTCCCCACCACGGAATTCGAAGCCGAGCATGAGCGAATCCAGAACGCGCCGAAGACGAATAAGGAAGCTCGCGACTACCAGCGTGTATTCCTGTCGGCGGCCTTTGCGGATCAACCGGACAAACAGGGGCGCATCACGGTCCCGAACATATTGCGGCAGTACGCATCACTTGAACGGGAAGTTGCGGTGATCGGCATGGGCAACCGCGTCGAGATCTGGGACTCACCGACATGGGATAACTACCTGGTCGGCGCTCAGCAGGCATTCGCTGAACGTGAGAACGAGGTGATTCCAGGAGTGATCTGATTCTGCTCGGGTTTGATCCTTGCCCGCCGTGTTCGAGTTTCGGGGAACTTCCCCGTTTCCGAAGTTCGGCAGTCCTGACACACTTCCCCGGTGCCAGGGCAGCGGCGGACAAGGTTCTGGCTCCAGCAGTTCACCCCCACGACCACCACCCACGAAGGACTCACCTATGAACGATCAGCACGTACCAGTGCTCCTGGAGCGCGTGGTCGAGCTCATCGGGGTCGGAGTCCAGGCCGCCAGAGACAATGGTCACGCACCGATCGTCGTGGACGGAACACTGGGGATGGGCGGACACTCCGAAGCGGTCCTCACCGCCTTCCCCGATGTTCACCTCATCGGAGTCGATCGCGATACCCAGGCCATCGATATCGCCACGAAGCGACTTGCGCCCTTCTCCGACCGCATCGACATCGTCCATGCCGTCGATGACGAGATCCCAGAGATACTTGACGACCTCGGCGTCGATCACATCAGCGCCGTTCTCCTCGACCTCGGGGTGTCGTCCCTGCAGCTCGACGAGGACGAGCGAGGGTTCTCCTACTCCCGTCCGGCGCCCTTGGACATGAGAATGGATCGAACCCAGAGCCTGACCGCCGCCGAGGTGCTGGCCACCTACACCGAAGCTGAACTCCGGCGCATCCTCCGTGAGTACGGCGAAGAGAAGATGGCCGGCCGGATCGCGAAGATCATCGTCACCGACCGTGAGGATGCGCCCTGGGAGACCTCGGAGCAGCTCGCAGCGATGTTGGGACGGGTTCTTCCCCAGACGAAGAAGAAGTCCCACCCCGCGAAGCGAACGTTCCAAGCCCTGCGCATCGAAGTCAACGACGAACTCGGAGTGCTGCGGACAGCTCTGCCGGAGGCTCTGCGGGCACTGCATATCGGGGGAGTGGCGGTCATCGAGTCGTACCAGTCCCTCGAGGACACGATCGTGAAGAAGATATTCCGTTCCGCAACCACCACCTCGGCGCCGCCGGACATGCCCGTCGTCCCCGAGGAACTCCAACCGTGGCTGTCCGAAATCATTCGCGGTGCGGAACTGGCCGACAGTGACGAAGCAGACAGGAACCCTCGCGCCAAGAGTGTGCGATTGCGTGCAGTACAGAAGATCAGGGAGGCAAGATCGTGAGGAACGCTCAAGCGGCCATCCGCCAACCCCGCGTCACTGAACGGACGCGGCGCCTCGAAGAGTCCGCCAGTCGGCCGGTACCTCCTCGGCTCAAGCTCCTGAAGTTCGAGCTGCCGAAGGCCAGGGTCCCGTTCTCTATGCTCTGCGTGGCGATCCTCGTTGCCACCCTCGTGGCAGTGCTGCTGCTCAACATCTTCATCTCCCACACCTCGTATCAGATCGACCAACTGAATTCCGAGAAGGAACAGTTGGCCGAGCAGAAGGATCGACTGGTCGAAGACAATTCGTACCGCGAATCTCCGCAGAACATCTCGATCGCAGCCGAGGAGCTCGGACTGGTCCGCGACTCCTCGCCCGAGTTCCTCGATGCGGAGACCGGAAAGATCATCGATGCACCTCCGATCGACGTCAGCGGAGAAAAGAAGCCGACAGTTGTCCCCGGACCGCGTGCCAATACCCGCGAAGACCTCCGTCCCAATCTACGATCGGATGAGAAGCTGCCAGTAGTCGGGGGCAGTCCCAGCAAGGACATCGCGCCACCGGCACAGGAAACTCCGAAATAAGGAGAGTCCGACAGCCATTCGCCGACAAGCAAGGACCAAGGACAGTGCAATGGGCCCACGAGCCACTCGGGTGAAGAAAAAAGGCGGACGAGGCAAACCCAACCTTCGCCTGCGGATGGCACTGATCGCGGCTCTGTCCATCCTGGTTCTCCTCGTCACCTCCGGACGGCTGATCTCGATCCAGGGCATGGATTCGATGAAACTGGCCGAGAAGGCACTGTCCAACCGACTCGTCACCAAGACTCTGCCGGCCTCGCGGGGGCAGATTCTGGCCTCCGACGGCACGGTCCTCGCCGACAGCGTCTCCCGATATCAGCTCGTCGTGGACCAGCAGAACGTGGCCCAGTACAAGGTTGACGGAAAACTGGTCGGTGCCTGGGGAGCAGCAGAGGCCCTGGCGAAGCCCCTCGACACCGACCCCGGACTGCTGTACCCGAAACTTGTCGGCGACAAACGGTGGAATCCCGTCGCCAAGGGACTTACCTCTGAGACTTGGCGAGCCGTGAAGAAGCTCAACATCCTCGGCCTCTCCGCCGAGGAATACGCCGTGCGCTCCTATCCATCAGGTGCAGTGGCAGGGAACCTCGTGGGATTCCTCAGTTCGGACGGCCAGCCTCAGGCGGGCCTGGAGATGGCCTACAACGACCAGTTGAACGGTCGCGACGGTCAACAGCAGTACGAACGCGGGGCTCGAGGCGAGATCATCCCGCTCGGCGACAACAACACGCGCAATGCCATCGATGGAAAGGGCCTGCAGACGACGATCGACCCGGCACTGCAGTACTACGCCCAGCAGGCGATCGAGGAGCAGCGGAAGGAAAATGAGGCCGAATCAGCCTCGATCGTCATCAAGGACATCAAGACCGGCAAGATCCTCACCGCAGCAGACGCACCCAGCGTCGATCCCAATTCACCGGGCAAAGTGGGCGGCACCGACCGTGGGTCGCGCATCTTCACCGACGTCTTCGAACCCGGCTCGACCGCAAAGATGGTCACTGCCGCAGCTCTGCTCGACCAGGGTCTGGTCACCCCTGAACAGGAGTTCACGGTCCCAGACAAATGGAAGGCTCCCAACGGAGAGGAATTCCGGGACTCGCACTCGCACCCGGATGAGAAGCTCACCTTCGCCGGAATCCTCGCCGAATCCTCGAACACCGGCACCATTCTGGCCGGGAATGAACTCTCAGAAGAACAGCGATACGGCTACTTGAAGAAGTTCGGCTTCGGTTCGCCTACAGGCATCGAGTTCCCTGCCGAGACATCTGGCATCCTCCACCCGTACCCGGAGTGGGACGGCCGTACAAAATACACGGTGATGTTCGGCCAGGGCGTGGCCGCGAACGCCGTACAGACCACCGATGTCATCGCGACCATCGCCAACGGCGGAGTGCACGTCCCCTCGAAGCTCGTCGATGGAACGGTCTCCCCATCAGGGAAGACGATCCCGAATCAGGCAGGCGAACCTCAACGCGTCATCAGCAAGAAGGCCGCTGACCAGACTCTGTCCATGCTCGAAGGCGTCGTCGCCAAGGGCACCGGCAAATCGGCGCAGGTCTCCGGCTATAGGGTGGCGGGAAAGACAGGAACCGCGCAGGCACCGGCAGCCGAGGGTGGCGGCTACGACGGCTACACAGCCTCCTTCGTCGGCGTCCTCCCCGCCGAGGACCCGCAGATCGCGATCTCTGTGACGTTGCAGCGGCCCCGAAACGGCTATTACGGTGGAAGCGCCGCCGCTCCGGTATTCTCCGATGTCGCCGGCTTCGCCATGCGGCACCTGAAGATCCCACCGTCGACCGCAGATCCCCAGCTCCCTGCTCGAGAATGGAAATAATGCGCATCTCACAGCTGCTGCCAGCAGCCCCTGGAACCATTCATGGAGATCCCGATCGCGAGGTCGGGGGAGTCTCTCACGATTCGCGCACGGTAGCGCCTGGCCACCTCTATGCCGCGCTGCCGGGCGCGAACGTCCATGGAGCGAAGTTCGCACCGGATCTCATTGCTCGCGGGGTCACCGCGATCCTCACCGACGCGACCGGCTGGGACATGATCGCCCACAGCATCGACTCGCAGACTCTCGCCGAGGTGACCGGGCTGATCGTGGAGCACCCGCGGGCCGTTCTGGGCTATGTCTCGGCCGCCGTGTACGGCACCTCGGGGCGCCCCCAGCTGATCGGTGTGACCGGAACCAACGGAAAGACGACGACGACCTATCTGGTCGACGGCATGCTTGAGGCCCTCGGTCATCGCACCGGTGTCATCGGGACAGTGGCGACGCTGATCGCCGGTGTCACCGAGCCGAGCGTGCGCACGACTCCGGAAGCTCCCGAACTGCATGCCCTGTTTGCGAAGATGCGCGCCGCTGATGTCGACACCTGTGCCATGGAAGTGTCCTCACATGCGCTGAGCCAGCACCGCGTCGACGGTGCCCACTTCGCTGTCTCAGGTTTCACGAACCTCTCCCAGGACCACCTCGACTTTCACAATTCAATGGACGAATACTTCGGCGTCAAAGCCGAGCTGTTCACTCGCGCCTTCTCCGACACCGCCGTCATCGTCGTCGAGGACAGGTGGGGCGAGAAGATGGTCGAGGCGGCACAGGTGCCGGTGCGCACGCTGGGACGCGACGATCGCAGCGACTGGCGGATCGAACACACTCCAGGAGAATCAGGCTTCATCCTCCACCTCGACGGACCCGGTGATGAGGGCATCGCACTGCGATCCCCTCTGCCGGGAGATTTCAACGTCACGAACACTGCACTGGCCGCAGCAATGCTGCTGGAAGCCGGAATTCCGGCCAGCGACATCAACGCAATCGGTCGAACCTTCGTCGCATCTGTCCCCGGGCGGATGGAGATCATCGACGTCAGTGGACCACGCGCCGAGGGCCAGTCTCATCCGCAACTTCTCCCACGCGCGATCGTCGATTACTCCCACACCCCCGATGCGATCGAGAAGGCCCTGGAGTCACTCCACGCCGACAGCGACGAACTGGTGATCGTCTTCGGGGCCGGGGGTGACCGGGACAGAGGGAAGCGATTCGGAATGGGCCAGGCAGCCGCTCGGGGAGCCGACGTGATCGTTCTCACCGACGACAATCCGCGCACCGAGGACCCGGCAACAATCCGGGCCGCCATCAAAGATGGCATCGATGCTGAGATCGCAACCGGAGGTGCACGTGTGAAGAAAGTCATTGAAGTGGCAGAAAGAGGGGCCGCCATCGACCAGGCGATCGCTGCTGCCGGAGCCTCCACAACCGTGCTCATCGCAGGGAAGGGGCACGAAACCGGGCAGTCCGCAGGCGGGGTGGTGACCGACTTCGACGACCGGTCGAGGACACGCTCGGCGCTCAGCGCGCGACTTGGCGGCGCACAAACAGGTAAAGTTCACAGTTGATATGAAGCGACTGAGTGCAGCCGAAATAGCAACCGCCGTCTCCGGCGAGTTGTACGGCGTAGACCCCGAGACCAAATTGTCCGCCGGAGTGGTAACCGATTCGAGAGAAGTCGGACCCGGCGATATCTACGTTGCCCGCCGAGGTGAGTCCTTCGACGGCATCGAATTCGCAGCAGCGGCCGTGGAGGCAGGCGCAGCGCTGATCATCGGCGAATCCGTTCCCACCCTCGACGATGCGACCCTGCCCACCGTTCACGTCTCCGATGCCACGGAAGCGCTTGGCCAGCTGGCCAAGGCCAACATCGAGGCACTGCGCGAGGTTGGTGAGATCACGGTCATCGCGATCACCGGTTCTGTCGGCAAAACCACAGTGAAGGATCTCGCTGCCGACCTGCTCGCCGGCGAAGCCGAGACGGTGTGGCCGCCGAACTCCTACAACAACGAGGTCGGCGTGCCCTTGACTGCACTGCAGGCGGGGGAGACCACGCGGTTCCTGGTCCTGGAGATGGGTGCCCGTTCCATCGGCAACCTCGCCTACCTGACCAGCCTTGTCCGCCCCGACATCGCTGTCGAACTCGCGGTCGGCACCGCCCACTCGGGCGTCTTCGGTTCGATCGATAACACGGCCCGAGCCAAGGCCGAACTCGTGGAGTCGCTCACTGCAGGATCTGTCGCGATCCTCAACGCCGACGACTCACGAGTCGCCGGGATGCGTGAGGTCCTCTCACCTGAGGTTGAGACCTTGTGGTTCTCACAACGGGAATCGCTGCCCGAGTGGGTTGCCGATGAGGACTCCGTCGTCCGTGGAACAGGCGTCACGACAGACGCCTCAGGACACGCCGCTTTCGCGCTGAACCTGCCAGGAGAGGAGCCGCAGGACGTTCGTCTGGCTCTGATCGGTGAACATCACGTTGGCAATGCCCTTGCCTCGGCAGCCATCGCCCACGCCTGTGGGGTGGGCGTGAAGTCCATCGTGACCACGCTCTCAACCTCCTCGGCCGCGAGCCGCTGGCGCATGGAGCTCATCGACTCACCGTCGGGCGTGACCGTGCTCAACGACGCCTACAACGCGAACCCGGAATCCATGCGAGCCTCCTTGAAGACGCTGGCGTCGATGGGCCGCGGCGACGAAGACAGCCGACCACGTCGGACGTTCGCCGTCCTCGGCGAGATGCTGGAGCTCGGCGACGAATCCGTTTCTGCACACTCCGATATCGGCGAACTCGTCGTGCGACTCAACATCACCCGCACGATCGTCGTCGGTGACGGAGCGAAGCCCATCTTCAACGCAGCGAACCTCGAAGGTTCTTGGGGCAACGAAGCGGCTTGGGTCGCGACCGCTGCCGAAGCGAAGGACCTGCTGAGTGCGGAACTGGCACCCGGGGACATCGTCCTGTTCAAATCCTCCAGAGATGCCGGTCTGCGCTATCTCGGAGATGAAATCGCCGGTGTATCGGGGGCCCAATGATCGCAGTACTGCTCGCCGCCTGCCTGGCACTGATCCTGGCACTGGTCGGCACGCCGCTGTTCATCCGTGTTCTGGTCAAGCGAGGCTACGGCCAGTTCGTCCGTGATGACGGTCCGACCTCACACGCCACGAAACGTGGCACACCGACCATGGGCGGCGTCGTCATCATCGGTGCCGCCGTCCTGGCCTACCTGCTCGGACACCTGTTCACAGGATCCGTGCCCACTGCTTCCGGACTTCTCGTCCTCTGGCTGGCCGCAGGACTCGGCGTTGTCGGCTTCCTCGACGACTTCATCAAGATCAAGAAGCAGCGCTCCCTGGGTCTGCGACCGGTGCCCAAGCTCCTGGGCCAGGCCTTCGTCGGAATCTCCTTCGCCGTGTTGGCGCTGCAGTTCCCGAACTCCTTCGGTGAAACCCCGGCGTCGACGAAGGTGTCGTTCATTCGCGACACCAACCTCGACCTGGCATTCGGATCCGCAGTGCTCGGACTCATCCTGTTCGTCATCTGGGCCAACCTCATCGTCACCGCGGTATCGAATGCGGTGAACTTGACTGACGGCCTCGACGGACTGGCCGCCGGCGCCTCGGTCGTCGTCTTCGCCGCTTATGTCGTCATCGGGACATGGCAGTCGACGCAGAACTGCAATCTGATGACGGATGCCACGAACGCCTGTTACTACATGCGCGATCCACGTGACCTCGCAATGGTCGCCGGTGCCATGGCAGCGGCGTGTTTCGGCTTCCTATGGTTCAACACCTCACCCGCGAAGATCTTCATGGGCGACACCGGTTCCCTGGCCATCGGCGGCGCAATCGCCGGTCTCGCGATCATGTCGCGGACTGAGCTTCTGCTCGTCGTCCTCGGCGGACTCTTCGTCATCATCACACTCTCCGTGATCATCCAGGTCGTGTCGTTCAAGACCACCGGAAAACGCGTCTTCCGAATGGCTCCGCTCCAACATCACTTCGAACTCAAGGGGTGGGCAGAGGTCACGATCGTGGTCCGGTTCTGGATCATCGCCGCACTCTTCGTCATCGCCGGAATCTGTCTCTTCTACGCCGAATGGGTGTCTCGCGTTGGCTGAGAATCCCCTTACCGATTATCCGAACGCCGAGGCGATCCCAGCCGCACTCGTGGGGCCGAGCTCGTCCTTGGACGGGTTGCGGATCCTCGTCACCGGTCTCGGTGTGACAGGGTTTCCCGCTGCTGTCCATCTCGGCGAACGCGGTGCCGATGTGATCGTCGTCGACGGCGATGATCAGGCAGACGTCAGCGAGAAGGCTCAGATCCTCGAGGTCTTCGACGTCGATATCCGGCGCGGAGAAGAGCACGTCTCCCGCCTGCCGGAGGAGCCGCTCGATCTGGTCGTGACTTCGCCTGGCTGGCGTCCCGACCACCCCTTGCTTCTGTCCGCCGCCGAGGCGGGTGTGCCCGTGATCGGTGAAGTCGAGTTGGCCTGGCGGATCCGTGGCACCAACGACGCCAAATGGCTGGCGATCACCGGCACCAACGGCAAAACGACGACCACGACGATGCTCGAATCCATGCTCCTGGCCGATGGTCGCAAGGCCAAGGCCTGCGGCAACATCGGTGCACCTCTTCTCGAAGCCGTGCTCGAGCCCGGACTCGAGGTGCTGGCGATCGAACTCTCGAGTTTTCAGCTTCACTGGCAGTATTCGCTGAGCGCCGATGCTGCCGCTGTGCTCAACATCGCCCCCGATCATCTGGACTGGCACGGCAGCGCCGATGCCTATGAGGCCGATAAGGCCAAGATCTATCACCAGGCCAAGACCGCGTGCATCTACAACGTCGCCGACGAGGTGACACTGCACATGGTCGAAGAAGCCGATGTCGTCGACGGTGCCAAAGCCATCGGCTTCACCACGGGCATCCCACGACCGGGGGAGGTGGGCGTCGTCGAGGATATGCTTGTCGATCGCGCTTTCATCCCGCAGCGATACTCCTCGGCCGCTGAACTCGCCTCCTTAGACGATGTCGCAGCGGCGGCTGGTGTTCCCGGCCGTGCGCCGGCAGACCACCAGGTGTCGAACGCACTCGCAGCCGCAGCCCTGGCACGGAGCATCGGGGTACCGGGTCAGGCGATCTCGGAGGGACTGAGGAACCACTCGCTTGGAGCCCACAGGATGGTCACCGTCGCGGAGAGCAACGGGATCACCTGGGTCGATGATTCGAAAGCGACGAACACCCACGCAGCCAATGCTTCGCTCGGCAGCTTCGATTCGATCGTCTGGATCGCCGGGGGACTGCCCAAAGGGGCGGACTTCACCTCACTTTTCGCCGATCACGGCCACAGGCTCCGAGCACTCGTGCTCATCGGAGCCGAAGACTCAGCCTTCCGGGATGCCATCGCGGCGACAGTTCCAGATCTCGACGTGATCAGAATCGAACCAGCTCTCGCCGTGGACTCGGGCGTACCCCGACGCCGGGGCGAAGCCGTGGTCGCTGCGGCAGTGGATGCAGCCGCAGACATCGCCCGCACAGGCGATACCGTACTGCTGGCTCCCGCGGCGGCCAGCATGGACCAATTCCTCAACTACAACACTCGGGGTGAACTCTTCACCCAGGCTGTCCACGCTCACCTGGGGAACTGACATGGGACGGCAGACAACCGCGAAATCTCAGTCACGCCGTCTCCGATCGACCAGGTCGGCCGAGCCAGCCGTGGGCCCTGCTGGGAATACGAATGCCGCAGCGAAGAAGACTGCAGCGAAGCCGAGCGCGAAGTCGCCGAACACCGCGACCGCGAAGAACACCGCGACCGCGAAGAACACCGCGACCGCGAAAGCGTCGTCTTCGAAGACCACAGCTGGCTCGAAGCGGACAGGGCCGAAGATGGCCACTGCTGCCGCAAAGGAGGCCAAACCGAAGAAGAACGTCGGCACGAGTTCGGCTCGCAACGGCAAACAGACTACGAGCGTGCGCAGCGCCAAGACGTCTCACCCTCGGAATCATCCTCGGGCAGGAGCTGTTCGGGCAATGCTGTCTTCGGTGCGCCGTGAGTTCGACCGAGTCTCTGCCTACCCGCTGACGACCTATTACCTGGTTCTGGTTTCAGTCCTCGCACTGACGTCCCTCGGACTCGTCATGGTCCTCTCAGCGTCCTCGATCACTTCTTACGATGGAGGGGAAGGATCATCCTTTGCCTACTTCAACAAGCAGGCCGGATTTGTAGCGGTGGGCATCGTCCTCATGGTCACGGCCACCTTCTTCCCCCTGCGCTGGTGGGAAAAACTCGCCTGGCCAGCCATGGGGCTCGGCATTCTCATGCAGGCTCTGGTCTTCCTGCCCGGTCTTGGAAAGTCCACGAAGGGCAATGCCAACTGGATCCAATTCGGTGGCATCCAGCTTCAGCCATCCGAATTCCTCAAGATCGCTCTGGCCGTGTGGCTTGGCTGTGTCCTGGCGAAGAAGGCCGGGAAGATGACGACCTTCGGCCACGCCATGATCCCCGTCGTCCCTGGCATCGCAGTCGCCGTCGGTCTCATAGTCGCCGGCAATGACCTGGGAACGGCCCTGATTCTGATGGTCATGGCGCTTGTCTGCCTGTTCATCGGATTCTTCCCCTGGAAATACTTTCTCTTGCTCTTCGGCTTCCTTGCGGCGATGACCACGTTCTTCGTGTTCAGTTCTCAGAACCGCCTCCAGCGAATCACTGCGTCCCTCACCGGACACGCAGACCAGACAGCTTCCGACATCACCGGCCAAGCCTGGCAGTCCAATCACGGTCTGTTCTCTCTGGCATCTGGAGGCTGGCTGGGCGTGGGTCTCGGTGCCAGCCGCGAGAAATGGTCCTGGCTGCCGGAAGCGCACAATGATTTCATCTTTGCCATCATCGGCGAAGAACTCGGCCTCCTCGGGTCATTGATCGTCATTGTCCTGTTTGCGACCCTGGCCTACGGATTGGTGAGAGTCATCATGCGTTCGAAATCCAGGTTCGTCCAAATCGCAACGGCAGGGCTGTTCGCGTGGATGATCGGCCAGGGGGCCGTCAACATCTTTGTGGTGACCGGGATGCTGCCGGTCATCGGAGTGCCGTTGCCGTTCGTGTCCTACGGCGGGTCGTCGATCATCGCATGTCTGCTGGCGATCGGGGTGGTTCTGTCTTTCGCCAGGACCGAAGACGGCGCCGCGGCAGCGATCAAGGCGCACAAGGATCGAGTCAGATCGTCGTTCGCCGTACTGGCCAGAAAGAGAAAGTAGTGAGATGACGAGCATTCTTCTTGCCGGTGGAGGCACCACCGGCCATATTTCGCCCATGTTGGCGATCGGCCGTGAGCTGCGTGAGGTGCATCCCGATTGGGACGTCTTCGCACTCGGCACCGCCGATGGCCTCGAAGCTGACATTGTTCCGAAGGCCGGCTTCGAGCTCCTCACCATCGACAAGGTACCCATGCCGCGTTCGATCAGTCCAGTCGCGTTGAAGTTCCCGAAACGTTTCGCCGCCAACATCTCGCACGTCAAGCAGATCATTGCCGAACGAGAAGTGAAAGCCGTCGTCGGAGTTGGCGGCTATGTCTGCCCACCCGCGTTCATTGCAGCCAGACAGGCGAAGATCCCTCTGTTCGTCCACGAGGCGAATGCGAAGCCCGGAATGGCGAACCGCCTCGGCGCCGCCCTGACGAAACAGGGCATGGTCGGAGTCACCTTCCCCGATACGAAGCTGCGCAATTCCGAACTGGTGGGCATGCCGATGCCGACCGAGATCTCCATGCTTGACCGCAGCGACTCCGTCCAGCGACAGGCGTGGCGAGAGGATCTCGGTCTGAACGACGACAAGCCCGTCCTCGTGGTCACCGGCGGATCCTCTGGGGCGCAGCGCATCAACGATGCCTTCCTTGCAGCGGCACCGATGTGCCAGGAGAACGGAGTGCAGGTCCTGCACATCACCGGTGCTGGCAAGGATGACGCTCTGCGGGAAGCAGCAGCTCAGCTGCCCGACTACCATGTCGTCGACTACGTCGATGGAATGCACAGGGCCTACGCGGTCGCGGACCTGCTTGTGGCACGTTCGGGCGCAGCGACCGTGTCCGAAGCCACCGTCGTCGGAGTTCCCGCGCTCTACGTCCCTCTTGCCATCGGCAACGGTGAACAGCGCCTCAACGCCGCCGGCAGCGTCAGGGCCGGCGCCTCACTGCTCGTCGACAATGCGGACTTCACCCCGTCAACCGTGACCGAACAGATCCTGCCCCTGGTGAGCGACCAAGCTCGCTTGGACGCCATGAGCAAGGCAGCCCTAGAACTGCACTATCCGACCACTGCCGCCAGCACCATGGCCACCATCGTCACTCGCGCTCTGAGAGGTTGAACATGAGCACAGCTGAAATCGTCCCGGCCACAGAGCTGGGAGCCGTCCACTTCATCGGAATCGGCGGTTCGGGCATGTCCGGGATCGCACGGATCATGGTCATGAACGGCGTCACCGTCTCCGGTTCCGATGCGAAGGAATCGGCGGTCGTCGACGTGCTGCGGACACTGGGTGCCAGAGTCGAGATCGGACACTCGGCGGACAATCTCGGCGAGGCAGATACCCTCGTCATCTCCTCAGCCATTCGCAAAGACAATCCCGAGCTCGTCGCAGCAGAAGACAGGGGCCTGCGGATTCTCCACCGCTCAGGTGCACTGGCATCCCTGATGGCCGACAAACGGGCTGTGGCGGTGGCCGGGACCCATGGCAAGACCACCACGACATCCATGACGACCGTGGCGCTGCAGGCCTGCGGGCTCGATCCCTCGTTCGTCATCGGGGGAGTGCTGTCCACGACAGGCACCAACGCCCATCTGGGCACAGGAGACGTCTTCGTCGCAGAAGCAGACGAATCCGACGGCTCGTTCCTGCTCTACGAACCCACGATCGGCATCCTCACCAACGTCGAAGCGGATCACCTGGACTACTACGGGACACCGGAGAAGGTACGGGAAGCGTTCGTCGAATTCTGTGCCGGCATCGGTGCCGACGGCGGCACCGTCATCGCCTGCGCCGATGACCCAGGTTCGCTCGAAGTCGCCGAGCAGGCACGGGCGCAGGGGACTTCCGTCATCCTCTACGGCGTCTCCGAAACCGCGGATATCCGCCTCCGCGAACTCCAATCAGGTCTGGTCTCCGAATTCGTTCTCGATGTTCCAGGACAAGCAGAGCCATTGCCAGTCGCGCTGAGGCAGCCGGGTACCCACAACGCACTCAACGCGACGGCGGCTATCGCCGTCGCCCACAGTCTCGGCGCCGATGTGGCCAAGGCAGCCAGCGGACTCGGAAACTACGGAGGCACCCGGCGACGTTTCGAAGAACGCGGAATCGCGGCCGGTGTCCGCGTCATCGACGACTACGCTCACCATCCGACTGAGCTGCGAGCGGTGCTCAGCGCAGCTCGCGGTGTCGTCACCGGAGAGGGCAGGGTGTGGGCGATCTTCCAACCGCATCTCTACTCGCGCACGATGGAGTTCCGGGCCGAGTTCGGCGAAGCCCTCGGGCTCGCCGACGAAGTCGTCGTCCTGGACGTCTTCCCCGCCAGGGAGGACCCGGTTCCGGGTGTCACCGGTGCGCTGATCGCCGATCGCGTCCCACACGAGAACGTGACCTTCGTCGAATCATTCAACGAAGCGGTGCCGTACGTCGCAGCGCGTGTTCGCCCCGGCGACCTTGTGCTCACCCTCGGTGCCGGGGATGTGACGATCCTCGGTCCTGAGCTGCTCACCGCTCTGGAAGCCTGAACACCGTGGCGCCACTTCCCGAACCGCGCACCGGTGACAACTCGACCGCGGACCTCACCGGGGTCATCCGTGCACGTCGGAACCAGGTCTGGCGCCAGCGTCTCGTGCTCATCGGGGCAGTCGCGGCGGTCCTCGTCATCGCAGCCGTGCTCTGGCTCTCGCCGCTGTTGGCCCTCGACAAGGTCAGCGTCAAAGGCAGCGAGCTGGTCGACCACGAACAGGTCTCGGAATCAGTGCTCGACACCGAGGGCGGCACACCGCTGCCACGGGTGAGACCCGGCACGGTGGAGAAGAAGGTCCTCAAGGCGTTTCCCCGGGCCAAGCAAGCCTCGGTGCACTATTCGGGACCACGGAGCCTGAGCATCCAAATCACCGACAGGGACCCGGTTCTCGCGATCACAACGACAGGCGGATTCAAGCTCTTCGACGATGAAGCCGTCAATCTGGGCACCGTCAAGAAGGCGCCCAAGAGCGTGACCGTTCTCGAAGAGTCCGACGGCGCACCAGACCAGAAGACCGTGGCCGCAGTGATCCGCTTCATGGCAGAACTCCGACCACAGCTGCGCTCCGACCTGGCCTCGATCCACGCCAAGGACGAGAACAACCTTGCAGGGGTCATCGACACCGGAAATGCGAAGGCGAAAGTAGTCTTCGGCGACAGCACAAGCGCAAGCCTGAAGATGCGCACCGCCCTGCAGCTGGCCGCCGATGGCCGCACCGAAATCGACGTCTCTATCCCCTCGGTGCCCGTCACCAACTGAAAACCCGAGAAACCACGCGAGTTGACCGGCATTGCCGCCGACACACCGGGTCTGAAGTTTGGCCGATGTCCGACACTCCGGAGAGAATGGTTGCAGTGGTGTTGCCCCGGACAATAGCCTCAGGGCAAAGAAGACTTTTCGAATTTGCACGCAGATCATGCGTGGACGATGCGCCGAAAGAGGAACCGACTTGGCTGAATTCCCACAATCCGGAGCGGATATCAAAGTTGCCGGTACCGGCGGCGGCGGTGTCAACGCTGTTCAGAGGATGATCGACGTCGGACTGCGCGGCGTGGAGTTCATCGCGATCAACACCGATGCCCAGGCGCTCGTGCTCTCGGACGCCGATGTGAAGCTGGAGATCGGACGCGACCAGACGCGCGGACTCGGCGCCGGCGCTGATCCGGAGATCGGCCGCAAGGCCGCAGACTCCAGCGAAGAAGCCATCCGCGACGCACTCGAGGGTGCCGACATGGTCTTCGTCACCGCCGGTGAGGGCGGAGGAACAGGCACAGGTGCGGCTCCGGTCGTCGCCCGTGTCGCACGTTCCCTGGGCGCACTGACGATCGGCGTCGTCACCCGCCCATTCACCTTCGAGGGACGACGTCGTTCCGCGCAGGCCGAGGCCGGCATCGCCGCGCTTCGCGAAGAGGTCGACACCCTCATCGTCATCCCCAACGACCGACTGCTCTCCATCTCGGACCGCAGCGTCTCCGTCGTCGACGCATTCCGCTCGGCTGATGAGGTGCTGCGCTCGGGTGTCCAGGGCATCACCGACCTCATCTCCGTTCCCGGACTGATCAACCTCGACTTCGCCGACGTGAAGTCCGTGATGCAGGACGCTGGCACGGCGCTCATGGGCATCGGAGCAGCCACCGGGGATGACCGTGCCGTTCAGGCGGCCGAGTCCGCCATCGCCTCACCTCTGCTCGAAGCCAGCATCGACGGCGCCCATGGCGTGCTGTTCTGCATCCAGGGCGGTGCCGACCTCGGCCTGTTCGAAGTCAACGAAGCAGCCCGACTGGTGCAGGAAGCCGCGCATCCCGAAGCCAACATCATCTTCGGTGCAGTCATCGATGACAACATCGGCGACGAATGCCGCGTCACCGTGATCGCCGCCGGCTTCGACAACACGGTGGCAGGCCAGGACTCGGCCCCAGCCGAGGCTGCTGTGCCTGCCTCGATTCCGATGGCGACGAGCCCGGCAGAAGTCGAACCAGCGCCAGCCGAACAGGCTGAACCGGCACCGGACGACGAGCCTGAACCTCGCAGCGACGAGCACAAGATTCCGGCGTCCCTGCCCAATGAGCGCAGCACCTCGAGCCTCGACAACGACCTCGATATCCCAGATTTCCTGAAGTAATAAGATGTTGCACTCGAGATTCGTCGTTCCCGGAAGGCTGAAGGCACATGTTGCGTTCACCGACCGGCACGGCGGCTACTCGAGAGGCGACCTGTCATCGTTCAACCTCGCCCGCCACGTCGGGGACGATGATGAGCTCGTCGCCGCCAACCGGGCCGCTCTGGCTCAGGTGCTCGGGCTGAGTGGCGAGCGGCTGAACTTCGTGTCCCAGGTTCATGGAACCGATGTGCACATCATCAATTCGCCGGAACAGCTGCGCGAGGATCCTGTGACAGCCGACGCTCAGGTCACGACCCGCGCCGGTATCGGACTGGCCATCATGGTCGCAGACTGCACTCCGATCATGCTTGCAGACACCGAGGCTGGTGTCATCGGCGCGATTCATGCCGGCCGGCCCGGAATGACATCAGGCGTCGTGCCGGAGACGATCACCCGAATGCAGGATCTGGGTGCCACGGACATCCACGCGATCATCGGACCATCAGTGTGCCCACGCTGCTACGAAGTTCCCGCCGCACTGCGGGACGAGGTCGCCGCAGTCGAACCTGTGGCCGCCTCCGTGTCTGTCACAGGAACCCCGGCGATCGACGTCGCGGGGGCGGCGGCTGAACAGCTGCGCCGTGCAGGTGTGAGCATCGACCATTTCTCACGAACCTGCACACGGGAATCCGAGGATCTGTTCTCCTACCGGAGACAGCACAGTACCGGCCGATTCGCAGGCGTGGTCTGGCTCCAGGAAGAAAACCCCACGACACACCCATGAGACTCACCCGCCGGGCTGGTCTGTTGAGATAGTTTGGCGGCAGGCGAGGAAGTGCCGAAGGCCGAGGAGTGGAAAAATGTCAGCAATCAAGAAGACGCTGGAATACCTGGGTTTCGTCGAAGAAGAGGACGAGCCCATCGAACGTCGGGACCGTGAGGTCATCGACACCTACGAAGAGCCCGTCGAAGACTATGTCGAGGACGAGGAACGGCCCCCTGCCCAAGTGACGCCGATCCATCCGACACCGATACGTCCAGTTGACTCTCCCGCGCCAGGAATCTCCATGAATCGCATCAAGACCATCCATCCCCGCAGCTATAACGACGCTATGGTGATCGGTGCCGCGTTCCGTGAGGGAACACCGGTGATCATGAACCTGTCCGAGATGGACGAGAACAACTCGAAGCGCCTCGTCGACTTCTCAGCTGGACTGATCTTCGGTCTGCACGGTTCCATCGAGCGCGTGACGAACAAGGTGTTTCTTCTCACGCCTGAGAACATCGAGGTCAGCGGAGAGAACGAGTCGGATCCGGACACTCAGGCGAGTTTCTTCAACCAGAGTTGAGCTGTTCGACCTCCGGTTGACGACGCTCTTATCTCATCCTCAGCTCCGACGTATAAGCTGTGGATCGACAGCTAAGCATCAAAGAAAGGCACGAGGAAACACGTGGCCATCATCTTCTACATCCTCGGCACGGCACTCAGTCTTTACGTCTACGTTCTCCTGGCACGGGTGGTCCTCGACCTCGTTCAGGTGTTCTCGCGCGAGTGGAAGCCCGCCGGCTTCTTCCTTGTGCTGGCGGAGATCGTGTACACATTGACCGATCCGCCGCTGCGTCTGCTGCGCAAGGTGATTCCACCCTTGCGGTTGGGACAGATCTCACTGGATCTGGGCTTCATCGTGCTGCTGATCGGAATTCAGATACTGGCATCGGTGCTGTTCAACTTCTCGAGGGTGACCGCCTGACATCAGCTGCTCGGACGACGCAAGGCGACGTGTTACCACTTCGTTACGTGAATGATGCACACGTCACTGTGAGAATCGTGAGATGGTGCCCAGTTCGCTGAACAGTTCCGAGTGTTGCTAGGCTCGATTATTACAACTTCGTCATATGAAAATTGCGACACGGCTTTTCTGCAGGACAAAACTGCAGGTGTTACGCTAATGTGACGTTGAAGCCGTCTTGATGGCGGCAGCGTAATGAATGTAGATCGACCAAAGGTGACCTCATGGCGCTCACGCCTGAAGACGTAGTAAACAAGCGGTTCCAGCATGTGAAGTTCCGCGACGGGTACGACCAGGATGAAGTCGACGATTTCCTCGATGAGGTTGTCGTAGAGATCCGCCGTCTCTACCAGGAGAACGACGAACTTCGTCAGAAGCTCTCCACTGCCGAACAGCGCGTCAAGGAACTCGACGCCGGCGGGGCATCTGCTGCGGCACCTGCTCAAGACATCGATGCCACTCAGGCTATGCCTGCTGCGGTGCCGGCTCCCTCTTCGCGGAACAACGCCGATGCGCCGAAGCAGGGCCAGACTCCTGCGGCACCTGCTGTTCCGGAGAAAACCGAGCAGTCTTCGGCACCTGCAGTCCGGGAAGCATCGCCCGCTTCGCAGACCCCTCCTGCGAACCAATCAGCTCCAGCCGCCAACGGCGCTGCACCTGCAGCGGCAGGCACTGCCGCAGGGCTGGGCATCGGATCGAGCTTGGGCAACGGAGACGGCGACGCGCATGGCCTCATTGCGCTTGCTCAACGCGTCCACGACGAGCACGTGGCAGAGGGCGAACGCCGTCGCGACGAGCTCATCAGGAGTGCCGAGACCGAAGCCAAGGACATCGTCGGCAAGGCCGAGACCAAGCGCGACGAGACCCTGTCGACTCTGGAAACTCAGAAGTCGACTCTCGAGCGTTCGATCGACCAGCTATCGAACTTCGAGCGTCAGTACCGTACGCGTCTGAAGAGCTACCTCAACGATCAGCTGCGCGACCTCGAGAACTCAACCAGTCTGGCACCGGAGACCCTGGACGGGAACTCCTTCGGTTCGTCGTCGAATCACAAACTCTGATTCGTCACAGCAGACACGCAAGGTCCGGGAACTCCAAGGAGATCCCGGGCCTTGTTCGTGCCCTTTTGAGTTGGACCAAAGCTTCAGAGCCGGCGCCCTCGTGCCCTCAGACAGTGAGTTAGAATGAGCCAAATGAACGACGATGCCACTGAGACGAGACCCCGGCGGCGCAGAATGCTCGGGACGTTGTTCGGCATAGCCGTTCTCGTCCTCGCGGTGGACCAGTTCACCAAACTCCTCGCAGTCACTTTCCTTGAAGGTCAGGAGCCGATCTCGGTCATCGGCACACTGGCGGGCTTCAACTTCTACCGGAACCCTGGTGCGGCGCTGGGCCTCGGCTCCGGAGTGACCTGGATCTTCCCCTTGATCGCGATCATTGTGTTCGCAGGCATCATCATGCTGTCGAGGAAGTTGGGTTCGGTGGCGTGGGCTATCGGACTGGGACTGCTCCTGGGCGGATTGTTCGGCAACCTCGTGGATCGGCTGTTTCGTCAGCCCGGCTTCCTCCACGGAGCCGTCGTCGATTTCATCGACCTATCGTTTTTCATCTGCAATGTCGCTGACATTGCGATATCCGCAGCGGCAGTCACCCTTGTGGTGGCAAGCCTCAAAGGCATTGAACTGGACGGATCGGACTCGAAGCACCCGAGCACGGTCGGAGAGGACACACATGGCTGAACGCTCGATCCTGGTACCCGAGGGCCTAGAGGGCCAGCGGGTGGACTCGGCGCTGTCGAAGCTGCTGGGGCTCTCCCGCACAGCAGCCGCCGACATCTGCGCAGAAGGGGGCGTGCAGCTATCCGGACAGATCGTGGCTAAATCAGACCGCGTCGAAGCCGGTGCACGCCTGGACATCATGATGCCCGAGCCTCCACGCCCTTTGGAGGTCGTGCCAGATCCGGTCCCGGGGATGAAGATCGTCCATGACGAGGATTCCTTCGTCGTCGTCGACAAACCCGTCGGCGTCGCGGCACACCCAGCGTTGGGGTGGAAGGGGCGCACCGTCGTCGGCGGGCTCGCGGCCGCCGGTTTCAGGATTGCCACTTCGGGTGCGCCAGAGCGGCAGGGGATCGTGCAGCGTCTCGACGTGGGCACCTCGGGCCTGATGGTCATCGCGAAGAGCGAGTACGCCTACAGCGTGCTCAAGCGCGCGTTCAAGGAACGAACCGTGGAGAAGACCTATCACGCGGTTGTCCAGGGACTGCCGGATCCGGTGCTCGGCACGATCGACGCACCCATCGCTCGCAACCCGCGACACGACGGCCTCTATGCCGTCCACAGCGGAGGCAAGAACGCGATCACCCACTATGAGGTCCTCGAAGCGCACCGTCGGGCCTCCCTGGTGGAGGTTCACCTCGAAACCGGACGCACCCACCAGATCCGAGTTCATTTCTCCGCCCTCAAGCGACCCTGCGTCGGTGATCTTCCCTACGGAGCCGATCCGGGCCTGGCCAAGGATCTGCGCCTGGAACGTCAGTGGCTGCATGCCGTCAAACTCGGATTCCATCACCCGGACTCGAACGAATGGGTCGAATTCGAGAGCGGATACCCCGATGACCTGCAGTATGCGATCGATCGCATCCGCACACCCTGAACGCAAGCCAGGTGAGTGCACCGAACACCGCATCATCTCCTCGCTGGCCGTTTCTGTTTCGGCCACCGAGGCGGTGGCGCAGGCACCGTCGGGCGAGTCTCGAATGATCTGATCTGCGGGTCCCGGATGGTCTAAGCTGGTGGTCGCAACACAGGTCATATCAGAGGGAAGGCTGCCAGTGCCGAAAGACGATTTCGTCCATCTTCACGTCCACACCGAATACTCCATGTTGGACGGAGCAGCCCGACTCACGGACCTGATGGCCGCGACGAAGGCCTCGGGAATGTCGGCCATCGCGACTACGGACCATGGCTACCTGTTCGGTGCCTTCGACTTCTGGTCGCAGGCGACCGCCGCCGGCATCAAACCCATCATCGGAGTCGAAGCCTATGTCACCCCGGGCACGGACCGGCGCGACAAGACGAGGGTGAAATGGCGCACGGATGAGTCGCAGAAGCGCGATGACCTCTCAGGCGGCGGTGCCTATACCCACATGACGCTGCTCTCCCGCAATAACACCGGCATGCGCAATCTGTTCAAGGCCTCGTCATTCGCCTCTCTCGATTCGGTGTTCAGCAAATGGCCGCGCATCGACCAGGAGCTGCTGGAAACCTATTCCGATGGGCTGCTCGCGACCACAGGCTGCCCTTCGGGGGAGATCCAGGTTCGGCTGCGACTGGGACAATACGAAGAGGCCAAGGCCGCGGCCGGCAAATACCGTGAGATGTTCGGCAAGGACAACTACTACGTCGAACTCATGGACCACGGCCTCTCCATCGAAAAGCGAGTGACCAAGGACCTGATCCGTCTGTCGAAGGAGATGGACATTCCGTTGGTCGCGACCAACGACCTGCACTACACCCATGAGTCTGACGCCAAGGCGCACGAGGCGCTGCTGGCCATTCAGTCAGGGTCGAAGCTCATCGAACCCACCTACGACCAGGGCGGTTCGCGCTTCGCCTTCTCCGGTTCCGGCTACTACCTCAAATCGGGTGCGGAGATGCGGGCGCTGTTCTCCGAGTTCCCCGAAGCCTGCGACAACACGCTTGAGATCGCCGAGAAATGCGAAGTCTCCTTCGACACCTCGGCGAACTACATGCCGAAGTTCCCCTGCCCGCCCGGAGAGGATGAGACATCCTGGCTGGTCAAAGAGGTGCAGACGGGGCTCGAATATCGGTACCCGGGAGGAATTCCCGACGATGTGCGCAAACAGGCAGACTACGAACTCGACGTCATCATCTCGATGGGCTTCCCCGGCTACTTCCTCGTCGTCGCCGACTTCATCAACTGGTCGAAGGACAACGGCATCCGGGTCGGGCCTGGACGTGGCTCAGGTGCCGGTTCCATGGTCGCCTACGCAATGCGCATCACCGATCTGGACCCGCTCAAACACGGACTGTTCTTCGAGCGGTTCCTCAATCCCGACCGTGTCTCCATGCCCGACTTCGACGTCGACTTCGATGATCGTCGCCGTGGCGAGGTCATCGAATATGTGACCAGAAAATACGGCGACGAACGTGTCGCGATGATCGTCACCTACGGCACGATCAAGACGAAGATGGCGCTCAAGGACTCCGCTCGAGTCCTCGGCAAGCCGTTCTCGATGGGGGAGCGCCTGACCAAGGCCCTGCCACCGGCCGAGATGGCCAAGGACATTCCGCTGGCCGATATCGAGAATACAGAATCCAAGCGCTACAACGAGGCGGGGGAATTCCGAGCATTCGTCGACTCGGACCCCGATGCACGTGAGACCTTTGAAACCGCTAAAGGCATCGAAGGGCTGAAACGGCAGTGGGGCGTCCACGCTGCCGGTGTCATCATGTCCTCGGATCCGATCATCGATGTCATTCCGATCATGCGCCGGTTCCAGGACGGCCAGGTCATCACGCAGTTCGACTACCCCACCTCTGAGGGTCTCGGACTGATCAAGATGGACTTCCTGGGGCTGCGAAACCTCACGATCATCTCCGACGCTGGGGAGAACATCAAGGCGAACCGTGATTACGATCTTGATCTGGAGCACCTGGATCTTGATGATCGCGGGGCCTACGATCTTCTCTCCCGTGGCGACACCCTCGGTGTGTTCCAGCTCGACGGCGGCGGACTGCGCGCCCTGCTGCGGCTGATGAAGCCGGACAACTTCGAAGACATCTCCGCGACGATTGCGCTCTACCGTCCTGGCCCGATGGGTGCCGACTCCCACACGAACTTCGCACTTCGCAAGAACGGGCTGCAGGAAGTCACACCGATCCACCCGGAGCTCGAAGAGCCGCTAGAGGACATCCTCGGCACCACCTACGGACTCATCATCTACCAGGAGCAGGTGATGGCGATCGCGCAGAAGGTCGCCGGATACTCGCTGGGTCAAGCAGACATCCTGCGTCGAGCGATGGGCAAGAAGAAGAAGTCCGAGCTGGACAAACAGCAGGTGGGCTTCTTCGGAGGGATGAAGGAACGCGGCTACTCCGAGCCGGCAGCGCAGGCTCTGTGGGACATTCTGCTGCCCTTCTCCGACTATGCGTTCAACAAGGCGCACTCGGCTGCCTACGGCCTCGTGTCCTACTGGACCGCGTTCCTCAAAGCCCACTACACGGCAGAGTACATGGCAGCCCTGCTCACCTCGGTGGGCGACAACAAGGACAAGCTCGCCATCTACCTCAACGAGTGCCGGCGGTTGGGCATCACCGTGCTGCCTCCGGACGTCAACGATTCGGCTCTGCACTTCACCCCAGTCGGTCAGGACATCCGCTTCGGCATGGGTGCAGTGCGCAACGTCGGTGCCAACGTCGTCGATGGCATCGTCGAGGCACGTGAAGAGAGGGGGGCATTCACCTCGTTCACGGACTTCCTCGACAAGGTGCCCAGCCATGTGTGCAACAAGCGCACGATCGAATCGCTCATCAAAGCAGGCGGCTTCGACTCGCTGGGGCAGACCCGGCGATCTCTCGTCGAAGTGCACGAAGAAGCAGTGGATTCGGTCATCGGCGTCAAACGGCAAGAGGCCAATGGGCAGTTCGACCTGTTCGCCGGCCTCGGCGGGGACGATGATGAACCGAGCTTCTCCGTTGCGATTCCCGATCGTCCCGAATGGGAGAAGAAGGAGAAGCTGGCCTTCGAACGCGACATGATCGGCCTCTATGTCTCCGACCACCCCCTCAACGGTCTTGAGGGAGTCCTCGCCGCTGAATCGGAGGCCTCCATCGCCGATGTGGTGGATCCGGAGACTCATCGCCACGACGGTTCCCAGGTGAAGATCTGTGGAATGATCACCCAGGTTGCGCGCAAGGTCTCGAAGAACTCGGGCAAACCGTATGCGATCGTGACCGTGGAGGACCTCGAAGCAGAGGTCGAGGTGATGTTCTTCGGCGACACCTACGAACCCGTTGCGAGCCTGCTGGCCACCGACCTCGTCATCAGCCTGACGGGACGCATCCGGCTCTCCGATGATCGACCGACCTCGATGATGGCGATGTCGATGACGATCCCTGACGTCACCGATCCGAAGGACCGGCCGCTCAACCTGATGCTGCCGATGGAGAAGGCGACGGAGGAGATGGCATCCAAGCTGCTCCGGGTCCTGGAATCACACAAGGGACAGACCGATGTGCACCTGGTCCTCTCGCAGCCGGGCAGACAGACGGTGATGCGGCTCGACCGCGCCATCCGCGTCGACCCGAATCCCAGCCTCTACGGTGACCTCAAGGCACTGTTGGGATCTCGTTGCCTGACCGCCTGAGGCATTGCCTGAGCGCCTGCAGCGGAGGCCGAGGCAAGCGGCGAAGGGACGGGGACTAGAATGGTGCGAGTGAACATTCTGGACTTCCGCGGTGAGAGACTGAGCAAGAGATTCCTCAAGCAGAGGCTGCCCCGTGCCGCCGATACACATGCCGATATCGAACGACGAGTGGCCGATCTGCTGAGCCGGGTGCAGGCCGAGGGCACTCGTGCCGTGAGGGAATTCACCGCGAGATTCGACTCCGTCGAACTCGAGGCTCTGCGTGTGCCCGTCTCCGCGCTGAAACGCGCCGAAGACGAACTGGACGCTTCCGTCAAAGCTGCCCTGGTCGAATCGATCTCTCGGGCAAGGAAGGTCGCTGACGACCAGCGCCCCACCGATGTCCGCACAGAGTTGGCCTCCGGTGCCCACGTCACCACACGGCACCTGCCGATCGAACGGGTCGGCCTCTATGTACCCGGCGGACTGGCCGTCTATCCATCCACCGTCGTGATGAACGTCGTGCCGGCTCAGGCAGCAGGGTCCGCCTCACTGGCCATCGCCAGTCCACCCCAGAGCAATGGGCTGCCTCACCCCACAGTGCTCGCCACAGCCCACATCCTCGGCGTCGATGAAGTCTGGGCCATGGGCGGTGCCCAGGCTATCGGTGCGCTTGCCTACGGCCTTGACGATGAGGAGCAGCTGGAACCTGTCGACCTCATCACGGGCCCGGGCAACGCCTACGTCGCCGCCGCGAAATCACTCATGCGAACGCATGTGGGCATCGACGCGGTCGCCGGACCCACCGAGATCATCATCCTCGCCGATGCGAGCGCAGATCCGGCGTTCGTCGCCGCCGACCTCATCAGCCAGGCCGAACACGACGAACTCGCTGCTTCGGTCCTTGTGACCGACTCGACCGAATTGGTTGAACGGGTGCAGGCCCAACTCGCAGCCCAGGTCCCCGCCGCGACCCACAAGGAGCGGATCGGCATCGCCCTGGCAGGGAAGCAGTCCGCTATCGTCCTCGTCGATGATCTGGACGCAGGAATCGATGTCGTCAACGGGTACGCCGGAGAGCACGTCGAGGTCCACACCGCGGACGCTCATTCGGTTGCCGCGCGGATCACCAACGGGGGAGCGGTGTTCGTCGGGGACTGGACACCGGTGTCGCTGGGAGACTACTGCGCAGGATCGAATCACGTCCTGCCCACGATGGGAACGGCAGCACACGGATCCGGACTGGGCGTGCACTCATTCATCAAGGTCAGCCAGGTCATCGACTATGACCGTTCGGCTCTGGCCGAGGTTGCCGACCACATCGAGGTGCTGGCAGGCAGCGAACAGCTCCCCGCTCACGGTCGAGCCGTCAGCATCAGGTTCGAGGAGTAGATATGCGTTGTCCGTTCTGTCGTGAATCAGATTCTCGAGTCGTCGATTCGCGCACCAGCGAAGACGGCGCCGCGATCCGTCGCAGGCGTCAGTGCCGCCATTGCGGGCGCCGCTTCACAACCATGGAAGCGACCAGCCTGTCGGTGATCAAGCGCTCCGGTGTGACAGAAGAGTTCTCCCGTCAGAAGATCATGTCTGGTGTGCGCAAAGCCTGTCAGGGGCGACCGGTCAACGATGACGATCTGGCGAAACTGGCACAGAAGGTCGAAGAGGACATTCGTTCCAAGGGGATTGCTGAGATCGACGCCGATGAGGTGGGGCTGAGCATTCTCGAGCCCCTGCGTGAGCTCGACCAGGTCGCGTACCTGCGGTTTGCCAGCGTCTACCAGGGCTTCGACTCCCTGGAAGACTTTGAGACGGCGATCGACTCACTGCGTGCGGATGCGGCTCTGAAATCGGGGGATGCCAGGCAGGCGACGCCCGAAGATTTCCACGACTGAGAAAATCACCCCATAAATCTGTGAGCGGAGTAGTCCAGCGCACCGATTCTTGTGTAACATTGACAGTGCGCGCTTCTGGCGCGCGGCCGCTTGCGGTTCGGAGGGGAAGCCGAACCGTTAAGCGGCCCTTTACTTTCTCCATGACGATGGCAACAGCCTGGTTGCAGGCCGACCATCGGCGCAGATTGAAACGCAGATTGAAACGCAGATTGAAACGCAGATTGAAACAGAGGGCGCATCGGAGATGACTCCGATGCGCCCTCTGTCTGCGTCCGGCAGGTGCCGGTAAACGCGTGAGATGCCGCGCTGAAATCAGTCGGCCATGAGCTCGCTCAGTTCGGTCGCTGCCGCAGCCAGGATCCGGAGTCGGTCCGTGGTTCGCGTCAGCGATACATAGAGCGCGCCGACCCCGTCCTCGTGACCGTCAGGGGCGATCAGCCCCGGTTCGACGATGACGACCGAATCGAATTCAAGTCCCTTCGCCTGCTGCGCCGTGATGACTGCGATCTGATGGTCGAGGCCGGTGACCGAGCGGCCGATGTCGAAGCCGGCGAGCACCTCGGCGACGGAATCGATGAGATCGGCAGGCGCGATCACGGCGATCTTCCCACCTTCCACGGATTCGACCTCATCAGTGACGGTGGGCACGAGGGCATTGACCGCGTCCTGCGTCGAAGCGAACGACTGCATGTGCGGGTCAGGGCCGCCCTGCCGGACGGATTCGACGAGTTCGAGCTGCGGGAAATGACGGTGCAGGTAGCGGTTGGCCAGGTCCATCACCGACTGGGGCGTCCGGTAGGACACGGTCAGCACCTGCAGTGCGTAACGGTCCCCGACGAACTCGGACAGGATGGAATTCCACGTCCGGGTGTTGTCCACGTGCGAGGACTGTGCCAGGTCGCCCACGACAGTCGCGGACTTCGACGGAACTCGCCGGAAGAGCACACGCCACTGCATTGGCGAAAGCTCCTGAGCCTCATCGACGACGAGGTGGCCGTAGGTCCATTCGCGATCATCGAGCGCCCGCTCTGCCAGAGTGACAGTCGGTCCCTCTTCCTCCCACCTGGCGGCAAGCGTCTCGGCATCGATGAGGGCAGAGGTGTCGGTCATATCGAGGACCGCCTCGGCGTACTCACGAGCGGACTCGTCGCGGGCAGCAGTCTGCTGCGGACTGCTGCCGAGCAGTTCCGCGAGTTCGTCGAGGAGAGGAACGTCCTCAACGGTGAGCTCGGCATTGGGCGGGCGAATCAGCGTCTGCTGATCTTCGGGCGAGAGCAGGTGGCTGGCAGCGGCCTGCAGCTTGTGCGGTTTCGACAGCAGGGCACGGAGCGCCGCAGCAGGACTGATCGGGAACCAGGCGAGGTTGAGAGCTCGGCGCACATCCACGCTCGAGCGCAGCTCGTCCATCAGCTCCGGCAGTCTCTCACCTGCACCGTCGAGGCCCATCTCCCTGGCCAGATCTTCTGCGAGTGTCTTGAGCAGACCTGAGACGAAGCCGGTCCGGGCGGCGTTGTGAGCATCCCCGCTGCGACGGGCTCGATCGCGAGCTCCGCGCACGTCGCGGCGGCGCAGCCAGATGGTGTGTGAGCCGACGCGCAGCTCTTCGTCCTGCTCGGGGATCCGTTCGTAGTTCGCGATGTGGTTCTTCAGCACCGCGGCCATCTCGGAGCGGCCCTTGATCACTGCCACATCCGTGTCATCGGTCAGCTCGGTCTCGAGACCTGGATAGAGCTGGCCCGGTGTCAGCAGAAGCGCACCGGTCTCGCCGAGGCTGGGCAGGACCTTCTCGATGTACTTGAGGAACACAGCGGAGGGGCCGACGAGCAGCACGCCCGACTTGGCGATCCGCTCACGGTGCCGATAGAGGAGGAAGGCCGCGCGGTGGAGTGCCACCGCCGTCTTCCCGGTTCCCGGCCCACCTTGAACCACGAGCACACCCTGGAGGGGTTGGCGGATGATGGCATCCTGTTCGGCCTGAATGGTCGCGACGATATCGCCCATCCGACCGGTCCGGTGATTCGTGAGTGCCGCGATCAGCGCACCCTCGCCCTGCAGATTCGATCGGTCGGCATCGTCGAGAGCCTCGATGTCGAGCACATCGTCCTCGAGGTCTGTGACCGTGCGGTTCTTCGTCACCAGGTGGCGGCGCCGCACGACTCCCGCCGGGTTGGCAGCAGTCGACTGGTAGAAGCGCTCCGAAGCCGGTGCGCGCCAATCGATGAGGATCTGCTGACGGTTGGCGTCGGTGAGCCCGATCCGTCCGATGTAGCTGGGCTCGGCGTCGGTTCTGAAATCGAGACGGCCGAAGCACAGCCCGTCTTCGGCGCTGTTGAGCCGGATCAGCTGGTCCTCATACAGGGTGGCGAACGCATCCCGTTCGCTCCGGTGCTGATGATTGCCGCCGACTTCGGAGATCCTCACCGTACCCAGCCGGGCAGTTGCCTCATCTCGTAATTCGTCGAGTCGTGCATAGAGCTCGTCAAGCTTGACCTGCTCGACGCGTATTTCTGAAGTCTCGGTCATCTCACCTTCCCAATCGGCATTCCATTATGCCGAACTTTTCTCACCGGGAGTAGTTGGAAGCAATGAATCATGCCAGGTGTGTTCCGTCACAGCCCCAGTCGCGACTTCAGCGCTTGCCCCGTAAGGAAAGTCGCCATTGTCGCCGCAGTGCGCAGACTCCTATCGAGCTCGTGCACGTGCAGCGGCGAATTGGAGGCGATGACGACCACGTTCCCACGTCTGCGTCCCTTGAGGATTCCGGGCTCGGCGGCGGCAGCGACATGGTCGAACGCAGAATTCAGCAGCTCCAGTTCTGCTCTGAGGACGCGGTGGTCACCAGCATCGGGGACGTTGGCGATATAGACACCCGAGTCCTTGAGGATGCGCGCACAGGTGGTGAAGAACACCGAGGTCTGCAGTGCAGGTGGCACCGAGTCATGATCGAAGGCATCACGGATGAGCACGTCAAGGGTGTCGGGACGGAACTTTTCGGCTTCGACCGTGCCGTCTCCGGCACGCAGAGCCAGACCAGGTGCGCGCGGCAGATCGAACCAGGTGCGTGAGTAGTCGAGGAGCAGGGGATCGATATCGATCGCTGTCTGCTTCGAACCGGGCCGCTGGGCATGAATGGCCCGGGCAAGTGCACATCCCGCAGCCCCGATGTGGACTGCTCGCAGCGGACCGGCCGCGAACTGGACATCGATGATCCGTGACATCCAATCCAGATATTCGAAGTCCAGCCGAGTCGGCTCGCTCAGAGTGATCGATGAGGAAGGCACCCCGTTGACATGGAGGATATAGCTGTCGACCTCCCCGTCGACCTTCTCCAGGCGCGCGGTGCCGGTCGAGATTTCGACGACTTGTGAGCCAGGTGCTGTGTATATCCGTCGTTTTGCCACCCCTCACTTGTATGCCAGTTGAGCCGCGGTGGCAATTCTGTGCGACTTCGCTTGGGGAGATCGGCCCACACTCATGTGCGTTCGGGGTGTGGACGCCGCAAGCGTTTCCACATGTGCACAGCTCACTCTGGTCAACCTGGCAGGGCAGGAGCTGAAGTGTTGTCATGGAGACCACAGCGAAGACAGCAGAAGACATCATCGGAATCGTGCCCCACACTCTCGGTTACATTCCACGGGAGAGCCTCGTGGCCGTCATCGTGGGCACCGACGAACACGGCGCCCAGACATGTGCGACGACGCTTCGCGTCGACTTCGACCTGGAGACAGCGGCCCATCTCGTGGCCGAAGGTGGTCAGTGGTACAGCGATCTCATCGCTGGAGCGTGCACGGCGACAGGGGTGTTCCTCGTCCTCTACGACTCGGAGTACCAGAGCGGATTGCCAGTGGCGGCTCTGGCAGGAGCCAGCGGGCACAGCGACGAGTACCCACGCGTCCACCGAGACCTCATCCGGGCGGTGATCGATGAGATCGCGCTGTCGTTGGGGGACCGAGGCATCGATACGCTGAGCGCATGGTGGGTCAGCGAGGAGCGATTCGGCCGCATCGACGACGATGCTCAGATCAGCACGCTGCTCGAAGCCGCCTCGACCTCGGCGTGTGCAACGGAACTCGTCGCGGCGGGTTCCTCTCCTGCGGCGTCCCCGCGGGAACTCGTGGTCAGGCCCGTGTCGGCAGCAGAATTCACCGCCAGTCGCAACGGCCAACGCGACATCTGGCTGAGCATCGCCGAAGGCTTCGACGTCCTATCCATCCTCTACCCTCGCCTCGCTCGCCTGAGCGAGGTCGAGGACAGCATCGACCCGACTGCCCTCGCAGAGCTGATGACTCTGCAGACGACCATGGCCGTCGACGCGATCCTCAGCGAAAAATGGTCCCGGGACGCACTAGAAATGATCCTCAGCTTCGATCACCCGAATTTCGCACCAGCCGACATCGAAAAGTGCGGTCCCGGACGGCTGCACCTTCGCGCACAGAGATACGCGAGGTCCCCGCAGGCCGCACAGGAGATGGTGGGGCTTTCCCCACGCGCACCTCGCCCCCGTGATGTTCAGTTGGGCATTGAGTTCCTCAAAGCCTATATACCCTTTGGACATCCCGACGTTCGGGCCACCGCATATGCTGTGATCGCATGGTTCGAATGGTCGTTGGGAGGCTCGACCATGGCAGAGCACTACGCCCAGGCAGGGCTCGAACTCGATGCTGACCATGCGATGGCCACCCTGATCCTGAACGCAGTGGAACAGGGGTATCTCCCACGGTGGCTGATGTCAGCACGCCGAGGCCCCGGATGAGTCCGACGATACGGTGGCGGCTCTCACGAAGAGCTTGGCGCAGGGCCCCGAACCCCCGTCCGGGGCCCAATTCGCAAAGCCGGGAATATCGTGCGAAAATTGGGTGTTGACCCTGTCATAGCATCATGGGCGAACTCTGTGTTCCCCACGGGCCAGATATCTGGACCTCTTGACATGGGTCTTAGTAATGTCCTGGTGCATTCGAGAAGTTTCAACGCTCGCGAAAGGTGAACACGTGCCGAGAGTCGACAAGGAATCCACGACGGTGACGGAAGAGTCGGAGGGAACGGCCGCCAACACTTCCACCGTTGGATCCAAGACCACTGCGGCGTCGAAGGGAGCCAAGACGACGAAGGCATCGGCTTCAGCGACCGCAGCGGAGACCGGGACCAAGCAGACCACCGCGGCCCGAAAGACCACGACCGCCAAAGTCGCTGCGACGAAATCGACCGCAGCTAAGGTGGCGAAGACCGCCGCCGCTAAGAAGACGGTGACGAAGCCCACCAAGGCCGCGGGGGCGAAGAAGAAGTCCGACGACGTGCTCGAGGCGGGCGAGGCAGCCGAGCCGGCAACTGATGCTCTCGGCACTGAGCAGAGCCCAGCTGAGGCGACCGAGACGAAGAACTCCGAAGAGAAGGAGAAGAACGCCGCTGTCACAGAGGCCGGCGGCTTCATCGTCTCCGACGCCGACGAAGAAGATGCACCTGCACAGCAGGTCGTCTCTGCGGGCGCGACCGCGGACCCGGTCAAGGACTACCTCAAGCAGATCGGCAAGGTCGCACTGCTCAACGCGGCCGAAGAGGTCGATCTGGCCAAGCGCATCGAAGCCGGAATGTACGCCGAGCACCTGCTCGATGCCGGTGGCATCACCGAACCCCGTGAGTCCATGGACTACAAGTGGATCATCCACGATGGTCGCATTGCGAAGAACCACCTCCTCGAGGCCAACCTGCGTCTCGTCGTCTCATTGGCCAAGCGCTACACCGGCCGTGGAATGCTCTTCCTCGACCTGATTCAGGAGGGCAACCTGGGCCTCATCCGTGCAGTCGAGAAGTTCGACTACACGAAGGGGTTCAAGTTCTCGACCTACGCCACGTGGTGGATCCGTCAGGCCATCACCCGTGCCATGGCCGATCAGGCTCGCACCATTCGCATTCCCGTGCACATGGTCGAGGTCATCAACAAGCTTGCGCGTGTCCAGCGTCAGATGCTGCAGGACCTCGGACGCGAACCGAGCCCGGAAGAGCTCGCCAAGGAACTCGACATGACGCCTGAGCGTGTCGTCGAGGTTCAGAAATACGGCCGCGAGCCCATCTCTCTGCACACGCCGCTGGGCGAAGACGGCGACTCGGAGTTCGGTGACCTCATCGAGGACTCCGAAGCAGTCGTGCCGTCTGACTCGGTCAGCTTCACCCTGCTGCAGGAACAGCTGCACTCGGTTCTCGACACCTTGTCCGAACGCGAAGCCGGTGTCGTGTCGATGCGCTTCGGCCTCAACGACGGTCAACCGAAGACACTGGATGAGATCGGCAAGGTCTACGGAGTCACGCGTGAGCGTATCCGCCAGATAGAGTCGAAGACGATGGCGAAGCTGCGGCACCCCTCGCGCTCCCAGGTTCTGCGGGACTACCTCGACTGACACAGCTGTCTCCTGCCATGGCTGCGGCCTCACGGCATGAGCTCGGTGACGACGATCGCCTGCGGACGCGAATATTCGCGTCCGCAGGCGATCTGTCTGTTGCAGGACCTGCTCAGACGGGGTCGTTCAGGTTCGATCGCTGCCCGTTCAGTACCAGTCGACGATGCCCTGCATCAGAGCCTCGGCATACTTCTGCTGACCGGACTTCGATTCCATGGTCTCGGCTTCGTCGGGATTGCGCATCTCACCGCATTCGACGATGACGGCAGGAACCGAGGCGTTGTTGAGTCCTGCAAGGTCGGGGCGCCGACTGATGGCGTTCTTCCCGTAGGCGCTGTTAGGGGTGAACTGGTCAGCCAATGCCTTACTCATAGCATCGGCGAGGCGGTTCGAGTCGTCTTCGACAGCTTCGGAGCTGCCCGGTTCCGCGACGATGACATGAAAGCCCTTGGGCGTGGCCGATTCGCTGCCGTTGGCGTGGATGCTGACCATGAGGTCTGCGTCATCGGCGAACGTGCCGCGCTCGTCGACGCAGGGGCCCACGCCCGTGTTGTCGTCGCGACTCATGACCACCTCGGCCCCCGCGTCTTCGAGTTCCCGTTCGAGCTTCTGTGCAACGCCCCAGTTGAAATCAGTCTCGGGATAATCAGTATCCGTCGCGGTTCCGGTGGTGTTGCAGGCTTTGGTCCCACCTCGTCCATCCGGAACTGGGCGGGCGATCTTGTTCGGGTGTGAGGCGTTGCCTCCGTTGTGACCAGGGTCAATGGCGATCGTGCGACCGCTGAGGTCGACCGCAGGATCCGTTGTTGGGGTATCCTGCGCGGCGGGGCTCGTCGAACTCGGCATTGCCTCGGGCTCTGCCGGTGTGGACGCAGCGGGTTGCGACGGCGGCCTCGCATTGCACCCCGTGAGGCCCGGCAAGGTGAGAACCACGCACAAGAGTGGGACAAGGGCACTGCGACGAGGAGACATAGTGCCATTGTTCCAGGAAAGATGTCGGCAACAGGTGGTTTCGGCGGAATCGACACGAGACACGGACCGCAATGGCAGAGACAGAGCCGGTTGAGGGATTAGAATTTAATCGAACGAGAGGAAACGTGTGGAAGAGGAAAGTTACGGCGCCAGGCATCTGTCAGTGTTGTCGGGTCTCGAAGCGGTTCGCAAGCGTCCGGGTATGTACATCGGGACCACTGATTCCCGTGGGCTGATGCACTGCCTGTGGGAGATCATCGACAATGCCGTCGACGAGGCTCTGGGCGGCTTCGGCAAGTCGATCCTCATCGAACTCGAACCGGACGGCTCAGTGGCGGTCACGGACAGCGGCCGAGGCATCCCCGTGGACATCGAGCCCAAGACGGGACTGACCGGCGTCGAGGTGGTTCTGACCAAGCTCCACGCCGGAGGCAAGTTCGGCGGCAGTTCCTATGCCGCGTCCGGCGGTCTGCACGGCGTCGGCGCCTCCGTCGTCAATGCACTCTCTGCTCGACTCGATGTCGAAGTCACGCGTGGGTCGAAGGTTCACAAGATGTCCTTCCACAGAGGTGTGCCGGGGCGCTTCGACGATTCCTCCGGACAGCCCGGTCCTGACAACCCATTCGAGGAGTTCCAGGAGCCGACCGGGCTCGATGTCGTCCGCAAGGCGAAGAAGGGAGTCACGGGTACCCGAGTCCAGTACTGGGCTGACCCGCAGATATTCCTGTCCAAGGCCCAGTTCGACTACCAGCACCTCGTCGAGCGTGCACGCCAGACGGCATTCCTCGTCCCCGGGCTCGAACTGCGCATCGAAGATCGCCGTGGAGTCGCCCGCGACGAGACCGGCGAGGTCATCGCCGAACGCCTCGAGGTCTTCCGCTTCGACGGCGGCATCACCGAATTCGTCGACCATCTGTCGATCGACCCGCCGATGACGGACACCTGGCGTCTGCAGGACACCGGAAAATTCAGCGAGACAGTCCCAGTGCTCGACTCCTCGGGTCACCTGGTCTCGAAAGAGGTCGAGCGCGAAGTGGGCGTCGATATCGCCTTGAGGTGGGGGACCGGCTACGACACGAAGGTCAAGTCCTTCGTCAACGTCGTGTCCACTCCGCACGGCGGAACCCACCTGGCAGGTTTCGAGCAGGCCAGCCTCAAGGCCATGCGCAAGGCTGTCGAGGCCAACGCCCGCAAGCTCAAGCTGGGCAAGGACAAACTCGAGAAGGACGACGTGCTGGCCGGCCTGACAGCGGTGGTCACGGTGCAGTTGGCCGAGCCGCAGTTCGAGGGGCAGACCAAGGAAGTACTGGGTACGGCCGCGGTCAGGCAGATCGTGGCGAAGACGGTCGAGAAGCAACTGGGCGACATCCTGTCCTCGACCAAGCGCGCAGAGAAGCAGCAGGCCGCGGTCCTCATGGAGAAGGTCGTCGCGGAGCTCAAGTCGCGCATCTCGGCTCGCACGCACAAGGAGAACCAGCGGCGCAAAACGGCGCTCGAGGCATCCTCCCTGCCAGCCAAACTCTACGACTGCCGTGACAACGGAGTGGAGAACACAGAGCTGTTCATCGTTGAGGGCGACTCCGCGATGGGAACGGCGAAAGCCGCTCGCAACTCCGACCACCAGGCACTGTTTCCCATCCGCGGCAAGATCCTCAACGTGCAGAAGGCATCGTTGTCGGACATGTTGGCCAACGTCGAATGTGCTGCACTGATCCAGGTCATCGGGGCCGGATCCGGCCGCAGCTTCGACATTGACGCGGCCCGCTACGGACGTGTCATCATCATGACCGACGCCGACGTCGACGGTGCTCACATCCGGACCCTGCTGCTGACCCTGTTCTTCCGCTATATGAAGCCACTGGTCGAACAGGGTCGAGTGTTCGCGGCTGTGCCGCCCCTGCACCGTGTGGAGGTGGTCACGAAGCGCGGGACGCCCAACGACGTCATCTACACCTACAGCGAGGCAGAACTCCATGCTCTGCTGAAGAAGCTGGAGAAGTCGAAGAAGGCATACAAGGAACCCATCCAGCGCTACAAGGGACTGGGTGAGATGGATGCCGACCAGCTGGCGGAGACGACGATGGATCCGAGCATGCGCACACTGCGCCGAGTGACCATGGCCGACGCCGAGGCAGCAGAGAACACCTTCGAGCTTCTGATGGGGTCATCTGTCGGACCGCGAAAAGAGTTCATCGTCTCGGGAGCCGCTGTTCTCGACGCTGAACGCATCGACAGCTGAGCCGGGGCGACGCGAGGGGTCAGAATCCGGGAGCGACGGGGGCGAAGAGCAACAAGCTGGGGACCAGCAGCAGGCCCAGCGCCACAAGCGTCGACGTCACGCGCACCGGTACCCGTGCAGGGTCCAGAGGCCGGGACAGACGGTCGATCCGCTGAGTCGAGAGATCGCTGCGATGCTCTGGGCTGATGCCCGCCGCTTCTCGCACTGCCTTCGCCAGAATCGCCGGGTCGACGTGCTCGCGAGCCTGGTCATCGGCCATGAGTTCAATCAGACCATTGACTGAGTTGAGGCCGATCGCGGTAGCCGAGAAGAACGGCAGAGCACGGTGCCACGCGGCGAAGGGAATCACCAGCACGTCGTGGCGGAAGTCCAGATGGGCTCTCTCATGTGCGATGACGGCTGTGCGCTCGTCCTCGCCGAGGACTTCGAGCAGTCCTGTTGAGAGCACTGCAGTTCCTTTGCGCGGCCCCTGTGGCAGGCAATAGGCGACAGCTTCGTCGGTCGTGATGATCCGCGTATCAGGGTACGTCGCGGATGGTTCGCTGAGCAGATGCAGAATCTCATCATGGCGAATGCGAGTTCTGCGCGCGGAGTAGAACGTCAGGGCAAGACAACCCAGCAGTCGGGCGATGAGTGCCATTGCGATGATGAGGAAAATCCAGGCGAAGACCGTGAGATGAGCGTGCGACTGTCCTCTGGCGAGCTGCCAGAGTCCCTCAGGCAGACTGTGCGAAGTCGGAGCAACGGCAAAAGCCAGTGCTGTGCCGATAAGTGAGAGGCCACCGGAGAGGCCGACGGCCTGCCACAGAATGACCTGCGAGATGGGATCTCCCCGAAAACGGGAGAGCGCGGCCGGAACCGGCCACGCTAAGAGAAATGCAAGTACCGCGAGGACGGATCCCACGACGCTCATGCTCGGGAACGACCTGCGTCAGGAGTTGGTCGAGTGATTGCGTCCCAGCATCTTACGCAGGGCCTTAGTGTCGGCCTCCGATACGGTGCCGAGGAATCGGGCAAGAACGGCCTGGCGATCCGGGGCCTGTGACAGGACTTCGGTCATCAGCTCTGCAACATGGTCTTCCCGCGTCGAAACTGCGAGGTAGCGATGCGGACGGATGCTGCGGTCGCGAGTGACGAACCCCTTCTTCTCCAGCCGGGTGAGGACGGTGTGGACGGTGGTCAGTGCCAGATCGCGTGCTGCCAGCACGTCGCGGAGTTCGGCCGCGCTCAACCCATCATCATGTACCCAGATGGCGTCCATGACGCTGCGTTCGAGTTCGCCCAGTGTTCCCACGGTGTCCTTGTCCTTCGAGGTGATGGTCCTTGTTGCCAGTTCAGTCTAACTCTACAAGCTGTCGAATTCCATGTGAGATCGACTGCAATTCGCTTCGTCGCCGCTGCTGGTGCGCTGTTCGGTCGAATCGGTGTCCTGCACATCTCGGGGGAATGGGGTGAACTCAAACCGGCACTGACGCACGTTCTGGGACGGCAGATCTTAGATGGCGGAATGTTGCCGCGATAGCTTCTACGCGCTGTAGAATTCTACGTGTTGTAGAAATTTGGTCTTCCGCGAACGGAGTACCCATGGACCTGGATCCGGTTCTCATCGGGCGCTGGCAATTCGGCATCACCACCGTCTATCACTTCTGGATGGTCCCACTCACCCTCGGCCTCGGCATGCTGGTCGCGATTCTGCAGACCATGTACCACCGCACGGGCAATGAGATGTACCTGCGCAGCACCAAGTTCTTCGGGAAGCTCTTCCTCATCAACTTCATCATGGGTGTGGCGACCGGCCTGGTCCAAGAGTTTCAGTTCGGTATGGCCTGGAGCGAGTATTCCCGTTTCGTCGGGGACGTCTTCGGTGCGCCGCTCGCGCTGGAAGCGCTGCTCGCGTTCTTCCTGGAGTCGACGTTCCTTGGGCTCTGGATCTTCGGCTGGGGCAGAATCCCTCGTGCTGTCCATCTGGGCAGCCTCTGGTGTGCGGTCATCGGGTCGTGGATCTCCGCCTACTTCATCATCGTCGCGAACTCGTGGATGCAGCATCCGGTCGGGGTCGAAATGGTCGACGGCAGACCGGTGATGACCGATGTCTGGGCAGTGCTGACGAACAACACGGCGATCGCCGCCTACACCCACGCGCTGTGCGGGGCGCTGGCCGTCGGCGGCAGCTTCCTGCTCGGAATCTCCTGGTATCACCTGTACCGCCGGCGCAAAGACGGAATTGACACCATCGGAGCCGACGGAAAGGTCGTCGTCGGCTCCGCTCCCGATGTGCCCGGACGAGATGCCATCGATCACCAGGTCTGGATCCGTTCCCTGCGGATCGGCGCGGTCGTCGGCATCGTCGCCTTCGCCGGTGTGGCGATCACCGGCGACATCCAGTCAAAGCTCATGTTCGAACAACAGCCCATGAAGATGGCCTCGGCTGAGGCTGCCTGCCACGATGGAACGGAGTTCTCGGTGCTCACGATCGGAGACCCCTCCTCGAACGACTGTGATGGTGTTGAGAACGTGTTCGAGATCCCCGGTCTGCTGTCCTTCCTCGCCAACGGCGACTTCGACACCCCGGTCCACGGTGTGACGACTCTGCTTCCTGACTACCAGGAGAAGTACGGCACCCATCTTCCCGAGGATGAACGCTACGGCCAGCACTCCGGCGAGAAGATCGACTACCAGCCCATCATGATCGTCACCTACTGGGGCTTTCGTCTCATGATCGGATTCGGCATGATCGCAGCGGGAGTCAGCGCCCTGGCGCTGTGGCTGACGCGCAAGGGCACCGTCCCCGCCTCGGCCTGGCTGATGCGTGCGGCGCTCCTGTCCATCACAGCACCCTTCATCGCGAACTCTGCCGGTTGGATCTTCACGGAGATGGGACGTCAGCCGTTCGTGGTCGCGCCGAATCCCGCACGACAAGACGCTGTGTACATGTTCACCCAGGCTGCACTGTCGCCCCAACTCACGCCGGCGATGCTGCTGTTCTCCTTGATCAGCCTCAGCCTCGTCTACGGCGTTCTGATGGTGGTCGAACTGCGGCTGCTCATCGTCTACATCAGGGGAGGGGTCGCCTCGGCGATGCCTGAGGTCACGAAGACCAACCACACCCCGCGGATCACGAACGACGAAGACGACGTCCTGTCGTTCGCGTACTGAGGAGAAGACACGATGGAAATTCTCGCCACGATCTGGTTCGTCCTCATCATCGTCCTGTGGATGGGGTACCTGTTCCTCGACGGCTTCGACCTCGGCGTCGGCATGCTGATGCCGGTGCTGAGCCGTACCGAACGGCAGAAGCGGGTGCTGCTCAACACGATCGGTCCGACATGGGATGGCAACGAAGTGTGGCTGGTCACCGCGGCCGGGGCCACGTTCGCAGCCTTCCCACATTGGTATGCCTCCCTGTTCAGCGCCCTCTACATACCGCTGACGTTGTGCCTGCTGGCATTGATCTTCCGCGCCGTCGCCATCGAATATCGCGGCAAGGGACACAGCCGGGCATGGAAGTCCTTCTGGACCTGGGCGATGGCCGTGGGGTCGGGTGGAATCGCATTCTTCATCGGTGCCATGCTCGCCATCACCTCCAGCGGGCTGCCGCTGAATGGCAACGGTGACATCGTCGGCGGAGCATTCGCCTGGATGGGGTGGCCCGCAGTCTTCGGCGGTGTGGGCGGAGTCGGCTTCGCCCTCGTCCACGGCCTCATCTTCCTGGGTCTGAAGACGCAGGGCGACATCCGAGACAAGGCTCAGCGATGGGCACGGAGGATGCTGCTGCCGTGCTCAATCGGCTTCCTCATCTGGTTCGGTCTCTCCATCACCCAGCGCCCATGGCTCATTGCTGTGGTCCTCGCAACGGTGATCGCGCTGGGTGCGACGTACTTCGCTGTGCGGTCCGGGGCGGAGAAGGCAGCTTTCGCTCTGCACGGGCTCTACCTCGTGTTCGGACTCTTCGCTGTGTTCGCCGGGGCCTATCCCAACGTGCTGCCCTCCACACCGGACTCCGCGAACTCGCTGACAATCGCCTCGGCGTCCTCATCGGACTACACGCTCACGGTGATGCTGGTCGTGACCGTGATCTGCCTGCCGATCATCATCGGCTACCAGATCTTCAGCTATCGCATGTTCCTGGGCCGTATCGCCGAGACCCACATCCCCGAAGCGCACCGTGTGCCGGTGGCGATCAGGTCATGAGATCCCCACTGCGGATTCTGCTCGACCTGCCGGGCGGTCAGCGCGGATTCTGCCTCTCCCTGTTCAGCGCCCTGGCTCGGGCCGTGGGCATCGTGCTCATCGCCGAGGCTCTGGTGCGATCGATCATCGGGTCAAGCCCCGTCGCAGTCTGGGCGGTGCTGGGGCTCCTGGGAGCGGCTCTGCGAGGTGCGAGCCTCTGGACGGATCATAGTTTGGGGACGTCTCTGGCTGCTGCGAACAAGCAGCGGCTGAGGTTCTCGATCCTGCGATCACTCCTCGCCGGGCGCGGGCAGCCGCGAATGAACACGGCAGTCACCGTCACGCGCGGCATCGACGACCTCGACGACTACTTCACGACCGTAGTGCCGGCATTGAGCGCCGCAGCGGTGGTGCCGCTGACGCTGCTGATACGGATCGTCTTCACCGATGTCCTCTCGGCGGTCATCATCGCGCTGTGCCTGCCATTGGTGCCGGTCTTCATGATCCTCATCGGCCGGTTCACGGAGGCTTCGACAGCTGCCAGCACCACAGCACTCGAACGTCTGTCCGACCACCTCGCCGAGCTGGCCGAAGGCCTGCCCGTGCTCATCGGGCTCGGGCGGTCCAGGGACCACGCGCGCACCCTGCGTGCTTTAGGGAAGAAGTACCACAGCGCGAACCTCGCCACGCTGCGTATCGCGTTCCTCTCGAGCCTCGCCCTCGAACTCATCGCCACGATCTCTGTGGCTCTCGTCGCCGTCGTCATCGGGCTGCGCCTCGTCTCCGGAACCATGGACCTGAGCTCCGGCCTCTTCGTCCTGCTCCTGGCTCCCGAGTGCTTCACTCCGCTGCGCGAACTCGGCGCCGGATACCACGCCAGCGAGAACGGCCGCGAGGCACAGGATCGTGCCCACGCGCTGATTGCAGGCACCAACAGTGCGACACCGGAAGGGCCCGACGGCGACGATATGTCTGGTGTCGGTGCGGCAGGTTCCACTGCAGCCGGTGTCGGTGCTGCCAGTGATGCAGATGCTGGCGCCCGACACCGCGTCGTCTACCCGAACGGAACGACGGTCGAGTGGAACGGCGACTTCCCGACCTCTCCCGGCATCACTGCGGTTCGAGGAGCTTCGGGCGCAGGAAAGTCGACGATTCTGGCAGCCCTGTCCGGTCATCTGCCTGCACAGGCTAGAACCACGATGAGACCGCGCCGAGTCGCCTTTCTCCCGCAGGCCCCACGCATCTTCGGTGCGACGAGCGGTGCCGAGCTCGAGGTCTACGGTCTCCCACACTCACAACAGGGGACTGCACTGCGCGGAGCCCGTCTGCCTGAGGATCCGACTCTGTCGACATCTGCTCTGAGCCCTGGCCAACTTCGTCGACTCGCCTTCGTCCGGGTGGTCCACCTGATTGACGGCGACGCGGAGACCCTCGTCCTCGACGAACCGACTGCTCACCTCGATGATGACAACGCGCAGATCATCATCGACATGATCGCCGAGGCGGCAGTTCGTGTGCGAGTCATCCTGGCCAGCCATGACGACCGGGTCGTCGCACTCGCCGACGACGAGATCATTCCCAGGAAACCCATCCCGGGCACGCCCGCAGCACGGTCAGCACGGGCGCGCGCACAGGAAGCTGATCGGGATGCCGACCAGTGCGCAGATCCGGAATCCGATCCGCGGAATCATGTCCCAGCGGCCTCGCACGCCGACTCGGCAACACTCGCCGCCCCGGTGGTACGCACCGCCCCAACGAGGCTCACCGAGCCTGCGCTGCCCTCCGAATCCGCAGCGGCTGGCAGAACACAGAACGCGGATGCAGCGGGCGAGGGCCACGGCTGGGCACAAGAAGGTCGAGGAGCGGCTCTTCGTCGGCGGTGGTCGCTCCTGCGGTCGAGCATGCCTCTCTTCACCCCGAACATGATCATTGCTCTGATCTCGTCCTGCGCCTCCAGCTTGGCGGCAATCGCGCTGACTGCAGTCTCCGCTTGGCTCATCGTCGAAGCGTCATACCAGCCTCCCATCATGATTCTCATGGTCGCCATCGTCGGCGTGCGGTTCTTCGGGCTGAGCCGATCAGTGCTTCTCTACCTCAGTCGGCTCAAACTGCACTCGGCGATCTTCGCTTCGTTGGGCAGACTGCGCTCTCGTCTTTGGGAGCACTTCGAAGCAGTCGGCATGGGAGATCGGAAGCTGCTGACCTCTGATGCCGCGCTGCGCACCATGGTCTCCGATGCCGATGATGTTCGGGACCTGATTCCGCGGACTCTGTTCCCGCCTGTCGCCTCGTCGTTGGTCTTTCTCGCCGTGCTCATCGCGGCCTGGGCGCTTGACCCGGCGACGCTGCCGGTGTTCCTGGCGCTCGGAGCGATCAACCTGTTCGTGGTGCCAGCAGCAGTGATCTGGAGTGAAAGCGGCCTCGCTGGCCGAGTCCGAAAGCTCCGCAGCCGGATACTCTCCGTCCTGGCTCGGGCGTTGAACGCCAAAACGGATCTGCGCACGAATCGAGCAGACGCCACTGTGCTGACAGTGCTCGCTCGCGAAGAGCAGGAGCTGCAGAGTGTCCAGCGTCGCTCCTCGAACCGCTTCGGTCTGGCGCAGCTCTGGCTGCAGCTGAGTACGGTGGGCGCTGCTGTGCTCATCGCGATGTCGTCGTCGGCACCGACCGAGATCCGGGCAGTCGTCGTTCTCATTGCACTGGGCTCTGCAGATGTCTTCTCACAGTCACTGCTCGCATACCGTGCGCTGCCGACCCTCGGTGCTGTCCTCGACCGCATCCCTGCACTGTCACCTGCCCAGTCCAGTCCCTCGACCCATAATCACAGGGGCAAGGTCTCCGATGCGCAAACGTTCACTGTCCTCGAGCTCGAGGATATGAGCGTCGGGTGGGACGACGGTCCAGTAGTCGCCGATGTGGATCTGCGAGCTCAGAAGGGCAGGTGGACCGTCCTGCACGGCGACAGCGGCACCGGAAAGACGACGACGCTGAGTGTGCTGCTGCGTTTCCTCGACCCGTGGTTCGGCTCCTATCGGGCAGAAGACGATGCAGGACGCGAGACGGACGTGCTCGGTCTGGCGCCGGAGGACCTCGCCGGCCGAATCGCGTGGTGCCCGCAGGAGGCGCATGTGTTCCGGTCGACGGTGAGGGGCAATCTGGCGATCGCGCGCAGAGACACACCCAGCAGTGAGGAGATGTGCGCGGCTCTGACCAGCGCGGGCTTAGGCGAATGGGCCGATCCGGCCGGACTCGACCTCTGGGTCGGCGATCACGGAGCTGAGATCTCCGGGGGCCAGCGTCAGCGCCTGGCTGTGGCCCGGACGCTTCTGAGCGGAGCCGAAGTGCTCGTACTCGACGAGCCGACAGCACATCTGGATGATGAGATGGCTCACCGGCTGGTGAGTGATCTGCGGGATAGTCTGGACTCACACGCCGTTGTGATGGTCACTCACGACCGCAGTCTGATCGCAGACAGCGATCGACTGGTCGAGCTGGGAGGCGAACTCAGTCGCGCTTCGAGCCGAACATGATCTCGTCCCAGCTGGGGATGGATGCGCGACTGTTCTTCTTCGCCTTCGCCTTCGACTCTGTGTCCTTGAACTGATTCGAATCTTCACTGACCCCCGGCTCGTTGAGCAGGGACAGCTGATTGTCGTCGTCGAATCTGCCGACCTCCTGGGTCGGCTCCTGAGGTTCGTCCGGGTCGAGGGCCGTCTGATCGGCAGCTGCCGGGTCCTCGAATGCGAAGACCTCATCATCGGTGGCGTCTGCGGGCCGTCCTGGCGCGGTGTGCGCACCTTGAGGATGCGTTTCCGGGTCCTCGGTGACTGCGCGAAGTCTGCCACGTGGCTCGTCCTCGTCCTCATGGCGACGACGCTTGCGCAGATTCTCCAAGATCCGTCCGGTCTCTGCCTGGTGGTCCCGGGCGGCCGGAGTCGAATCGTTCGGAGCTGGGGGAGCAATCGGGGTTTCGATCTCCTCGGTGTTCTTCTGACGTTCGGCCCCGGTTCCGTAGTTCGGAATCGGTCCTGTGTCCGTGGGTCCCGAATCGGCGAGCCATTTCGCTTCGTCATCGATGGGGGTCAGCGACCGGCGGTAGTAGCTCCATCCGGCAGTGCGGGTCCGATCCGCGGCGGTGAAGCTGAGCTGGATGTACCAGTTGCCGTCCTGCTGCTTCCACGCATCCCAGTCCATCGTCTCGATGTCGACGTCGCGCATCGCCAGACGGGTCTGACACAGCTCCACCAAGGGGGTCGGGTCGCCGTTGGGGTCATGATCGGAATAGATCGGATGCTGACTGGCCGTATACGCGGTGTGTGCGCGTTCGGCAAGAGCAGGGCGCTCGTAGGTGCGGACCTGTTCGATATCGGCACCCGTGGAAGCAATGACTTCCTCCGCGCTCATCCCGCCCCGGATCATCGCTTGGATGTCGCGAGGGCGCACAGGGGTCTCGGGCTTGACTGTGGTGCGGTCCTTGCGGACAGCGGCGTACAGAGCTTCGTCGAGAGCCAATCGATACTGCAGCCCGTTTTCGTCGTTCAGCAGCAGATGAGTGCCGTCGGCGTCGACTCCGTTCAAGATCAGTTCACGCATGCCTTAAGCTCCTTTATCGCGTCTCCCTGCATCGTGTCACGTCCGGGGCCGCGCATTGGGCAGATTTGCGCGCGAGTCGCGAAATGGCCGCTCTGACAGGTCAACAGTCGGTCGGTGCGGTCAGCGGTGGGGTCGGTTCGGTGGGCACCTGGACTGGACGGCGGCAGTCAGTCTGAACGCTGAGTGGAATTGACTCACTGTGCGGACAGCGGGCGCGGAGACTCTACAGGCTGTAAAATCGGTGACTGTGAACAACACTGAACCCATTGACACTCTCGTCCTCATGTCATTCGGGGGACCGGAGGCGCCAGAAGAAGTCGTCCCGTTCCTCAAAAACGTCACCGCCGGTCGTGGAATACCGGAGGAGCGACTCGAAGAAGTCGGTGAGCACTATTACGGTTTCGGTGGAAAGTCGCCCATCAATGATCAGAACAAAGCACTTCTGCAAGCTCTGCGCGAGGAGCTCGAGCGTCGAGGCATCGGCATTCCTCTCATCTGGGGCAACCGCAATTGGGAACCGTACCTGACCGACGAGGTGCGCGCCGAGGCGCAGGCTGGGCGAACTCGATTCCTGTCCATCGACACCTCGGCGTACTCGTCGTATTCCTCTTGCCGTCAATACCGTGAGGACTTCGCCAAGACGATCGAGGAGTTGTCGGCGGAGGGTGCGAACGTCACGATCGATAAGATCCGGCAGTTCTACAACCACCCCGGCTACGCGGAGGCGTGTGCAATCCTCCTGAGAGAGGGCATTGCCGACTTCACGAAGCAGGTCGGTGCCCTTGACGCGTCGAAGCATCGGATTCTCTTCGTCACACATTCGATCCCCAACGTCATGCAGGACGCTTCGGCCGTGGCGACCAGCGGCTATCGCGCACAGCACGAAGAGCTCATTGCCCACCTCGTGGATGGGCTGCCTGCGGCCGAAGCGCTTCCGGCAGAGCTGGTGTACTGCTCCCGCTCGGGGTCTCCAGAGGTTCCATGGCTCGAACCTGATGTCAACGATCGAATGACGGAACTCGCCGCAGACGGCGTCACCGGAGTCATTCTCGTGCCGATCGGGTTCATCTCCGATCACATGGAGGTCGCCTTCGACCTCGACACCGAAGCAAGGGAGACGGCGGCCGAACTCGGCTTCGCCTTCACCCGTTCAGCGACAGTCGGGACGCACCCACTGTTCGTTTCGGGGCTCGTCGATCTGGTCGAGGAGAGAATCGCACAGCTGCGCGGCGAACAGACGGCTTCGCCGACTATCACCGGCTCCACGGCGCTGGTCCCCCGCAGCGGTGCGTGCAGCATCGAATGCTGCCGCGGACGCATCGAACGGGCTACCGAGCCCAACTGGCCAGCCTGAGCTCAAGTATCCCGAGCGCTCTTCGGGAACCAGAGCGCTCTTCAGACAACAGAAATCCCTCCTCTGCCAGTTGCGCAGGGGAGGGATTCTCGGTGTCGGTCGTCCCGAGGAGTCAGGACTCTTCAGGTGCGGGAACGACCGGTATCGCACCGGTCTCTGCTGTGATGACCGCCGCGATCGGACCGGTGTCGACATCGTTGCGATCGGCCAGCTCCAAGAGATTCTGCAGGTCGTCGATAAGGGTCTCGACGAGGTAGTCGTCCCCCGCAGACCGGGCTTCATGAATGCGATGACGGACATCGTCGATCCTGGTATCGAGTTGATTTGCGAATTCACTCATCGTGTATCCGTCCTTCCTCGGGCCGTCTCCCACGCATGGGACGAACCCAGTTTCATTCGCCGAAAAAATGCTATCGGCGCTATTCGACTTATGTATTCTCGCAGAGCTTTTCGAGAGTCGTATGTGCGAACCGTCACGAAGCGACTCATCAGTGACGAGAATCACTGTGAACATGGACGATCTGATCTTGCCAACCGCAAGCATACAGTGCACAATGCTGGGGACACGTTTGGCGAGAGGGGTTGAAAACCCTCTTCAGCACACCCGACAGAGAGCGATGAGCCATATGGCAACGGATTACGACGCACCTCGTAAGCAAGACGATGAAATCAAAAGCGATTCGATTGAACAGCTGAAGGCTTCACGCTCGCAGGCGCAGGCAAGCAAGATTGACGAAGATGAGACAGCAGTTGCCGAAGGGTTCGAACTGCCCGGCGCAGACCTGTCGAACGAAGAGCTCTCCGTTCGAGTGCTGCCCAAGCAGAATGACGAGTTCACCTGCATGGAATGCTTCCTGGTTCGCCATCGTTCGCAGCTGGCGAGCGAAGAGGGTGGAGTCCCGATCTGCACGGACTGTGCTGGCTGAAGCGACTGCCGAACGATACAAGAACGCGCCCTTGTCGGGGCGCGTTTCTGTGTCTCGGCTCGTTTCAGTCCCGGTGCGTCAGCTCCTTAGTTGCGTGAGCTCCTCTGTCGAGAAAATTGCATAACGCGTGAGTGTGAGGGCTGGCGCGAATGTCAGGGTTTGAGAGCCGCGGCGAGCTCTAGCGGACGTTTGCTCGAAACCAGCCAGTAGGGGGTCGGGTCGCTCTCATCGTGGATGTCGATCCGCACAGCAGACTTAGCCCAGGGACGCAGCATGAGGAACGCCCGAGCGTCGAGACCAGTCCCTCGGGCAGTCCGTGCATCTTCGTCGTCGTAGCCGGTGGCATCGGTGATGTATCGGCGATCGATATGCGCATCACCGACGAAGAGCTGTCGTTCGGTGACGATGATTGAGATTCCGAGCGAACGCAGCCACCACGCCAACAGGACGAAGCTGACCACCGGAAGGATGATGGTGCCGGCCGTCCACACAGGGAGGACCATAAGGGCGGTCGAAGCCGCCGCGATCACAATGAGAATCCACATGCCGATGGAGGGGCCGAGTTTCTCCGTGTAGACCACGCGTGTTTCGGGTTGAGTCGTTGCCATGAGGCCATTCTCCCATAACGGACTTTTTGGAAGCGCTCAGGCTTCGGCGTTAGAGTGCATCTTTGTGGCAGAAATCCTGAAGATTGACCTCAAACTGCTTGATGCAGGTATGACTCCTCCCTCCTACGCGCACGCGACCGATGCGGGCGCCGACCTGTGCTCGGCGATCGACTTCGTCCTCGAACCGTTCGAACGGAAGGTCGTACCCACCGGGATCGCGATTGCCCTGCCGGTCGGCTGCGCAGGATTCGTCCATCCGCGATCGGGACTCTCGAGCAAACACGGAGTCACCGTCATCAATGCTCCCGGCACGATCGACGCCGGCTATCGGGGTGAGATCAAGGTGCCGCTGATCAACCTCGATGCGCGGACGCCTCTGCGCATCTCGCGCGGAGACCGCATCGCCCAGCTCGTCATCCAAGAAATCAAACAAGCAGACTTCACTCTGGTCGAATCGTTGGACGACAGCGATCGCGGGGCAGGGGGCTTCGGCTCCACAGGTGGAGTGCAATCAGGTCTGACCGAGAAAGAGGTGTGAACGACCATGGGACTGTTCTCCCGATTCTCCAAGAAATCCTCCGCTGAGAAGATCGACGACACCGTCGATGAGGAACATGACGTCGACGACGTTGTGACAGATGACACCGATGCCGAGGACTCAACCGAAGGCGATTCGGACGAGTCCGATTCGAGCATGCCTGAAGGCTCGACTGCTGACGACGACTCTGATGGCCCGCCAGATGACGAAGACGTCGACGAACTTGACGAGGAGGCCCTGCTCGAGAAGTCCGCTCCCTTCGACCGTTCCGAGAAGGGCCCGTTCGACGCGGCGGAGGAATTCCCTGAGCTCAACCGGCTCGATCTGGGTGCTCTCAAGGTGCCGGTCGTCGATGGCATGCAGGTGCGCTTGGATACCGACGACGATTCCCAGCGAGTGCTGGCAGTGACACTCATCCATGAAGGCGGGGGAATCCAGCTGCAGGCCTTCGCGACCCCACGCTCGGAAGGACTGTGGAATACCGTTCGCAAACAGTTGGCGACCGGAGTGACTTCGCAGGGCGGCGAAGCCTCGGAGCTGCACACCTCGCTGGGCAGGGAGCTTGCTGTCGAAGTTCCTGCCAAGACCGAGGACGGCCGCCCGGGGAAGCGTGCCATGCGCTTCGCAGGAGTCGACGGTCCACGCTGGTTCGTTCGCGCGGTGTTCTCCGGCAAGGCCGTCACCGACGAAGAGATCCGGTCCGAACTCAGCGCACTCTTCCGCGGCGTCGTCGTCGACAGAGGACACGAGGCGATGGCTCCGCGTGAGCTCATCGTGCTCACCGCGCCACAGGTCGACGGAGATTCTGAGACCACGGACGAGGACAAGGACGAGCTCAACCCGTTCGAACGCGGTCCGGAAATCACCGAGGTCCGCTGAGTTCCATGCTGGATCTCATCACACGCCTTGTGCGTGACTTCGGTTCCAGGGACGCCGAGGCGCGGGCCGATCTGAGACTGGTATCCCAGATTCCCGGCGTCATCAGCGTGCAGGATCTGACCCCTCGGAAGATGTCGAGGACCGCCGGTGTCGTCAGCGCAGTGACCCAGTCATGCAGCGGCGACAGCCCCCGTCTGCACATCACGGTTGCCGATGGGACCGGGGAGGTCCACGCACAGTTCCTGGGCCGCCGCGAGATCAGAGGCATCAGGCCAGGAGCACTGATCGTCCTCGAAGGACGCTTCTGTGCTCATGACGGAGCGCTGAAGTCCCACAACCCGGTCTACGAGCTGATTCAGACCGGCGACGACCACGAGTGAACTGAGCCGGCCTCGAGTGACCCGCGACGACCACGAGTGAGCTCAACGAGCGGGAGCCTGCAGCAGTTCGAGCAGCGCGCCTTCCTGATCCGGTGAGGAGAGGAAGAACAGCTCGTCTCCGGCCTCGATCACGTCATCGGCGCTGGGCGCGAATGCCCGCGAGTTGCGGATGACCGCGACGAGCACCGTGTCCAGCGGGAAGGCGATTTCGCCGATCCGTGACGCGACGAGCGCGGACGACTCATGAACGGTGAACTCCATCAGACCAGCCTGACCGCGTTCGAAGCTCATCAGATGCACCAGGCCGCCGACCTCGACAGCCTCCTCGACAAGTGCGGTCATCAGTCGTGGTGTCGACACTGCCACGTCGACGCCCCAGTTCTCGTCGAAGAGCCACTCGTTCTTCGGGTTGTTCACCCGCGAAACGGTGCGAGGCACACCGAACTCCGTCTTCGCCAGCAGGGACAGAACGAGATTGGTCTTGTCGTCACCGGTCGCGGCCACGACGACATCGGCCTCCTCAAGTTTGGCCTCACCCAATCCCGCCAGCTCGCACGCATCCGAGAGCAGCCATTCGGCTCCCGGTATGCGCTCATGGCCCAGAGCCTCCTTACTCTGGTCGATGAGCAGAACGGCGTGCTCCTTGTCGATGAGCTCCCGAGCCACTGAACGACCGACGGAACCGGCCCCTGCGATGACGACTCTCATTCTTCCTCCATTGTTCGCACCGGCTGGTCCAGGATCTTCTCGATCTCGCCGAGGCGGTCCACCGGGCACATCAAATGGACCAGGTCCCCGTCCTGGAGGAGCAGATCCTCGTGAGCGAGGATGCCCTCGGACAGGCGGGTGACGTAGGCGACCCGTGCCTTGGTCCTGGTCTCGATCTCCTTGATCGGCCTGGCCACCCAGCCGGGATCGAGATGGACTTCGGCGAGTACGAGTCTGCCTGAAGGCTCGCGGAATTCGGTGATGGATCCCTGCGGAACGAGCTTGCGCATCACCTGGTCGGCCGTCCACCTCACCGTGGGAACGGTCGGAATGCCCAGTCGTTCGAACACCTGGGCACGGTTGGGGTCGTAGATTCTGGCCGCGACGTTGACCACGCCGAAGGTCTCCCGGGCGACACGCGCGGCAAGGATATTGGAATTGTCTCCGCTGGACACGGCAGCGAAGGCGTAGGCGTCTGCAGTCTTCGCCTGGGAAAGGGTCTCACGATCGAACCCGATGCCGGTGATGGTGGAACCGCTGAATTCCCTGCCGAGCTTGAGGAACGCATCGGGGTTGCGATCGACTACAGCCACCGAGTGCCCATTGGCGTCGAGGGCTTTGGCCAAGGACGCTCCGACTCGGCCGCAGCCCATAATCACGAAGTGCATGGGTAATCCTCTCCGCATTGATCTACCATTAGTGCCCGTGGCCAGCAGTTTTTCTGATGCCGTCAAAAGACTACTCGTTGGACGGCCCTTCCGCAGTGAGGACAGGCGTGCGCCTGCGCTGAAGAAGCGCATCGCAATGCCTGTCTTCGCTTCCGACATGCTCTCGTCCGTGGCCTATGCCCCCGACGAGATCTTACTGGCGCTGTCCCTGACATCTCTTGTCGCTCTGACTGTGGCGCCCTGGATCGGTGTAGCCGTCGGCGCGGTGATCTTGGTCATCGTCGCCTGCTACCGCATCAACGTCAAGGCCTACCCGTCGGGTGGCGGCGACTACGAGGTCGCGTCGAAGAACCTCGGGCCACGTGCCGGCCTGGTCGTCGCCGCGGCCCTGCTGGTTGACTATGTGCTGACCTTGGCCGTGTCGATGACGGTCTTCGCCGCCTACATCACTACGGCCTTCCCACTTCTGGCGCCATATCGTGTCGCAGTGGCGATCATCGGGATTCTGCTCATCACCCTGGCCGGGCTGCGTGGTTCACGCGCCACACCGGTGCTGCTTGCCGTACCGACCTACCTGTTCCTCGGTGCTGTATTCCTCACCATGTGCGTGGGCCTGCTGCGGGTCGGCGCCGGAGACCTCCCGCAGGCGGAGACGGCCGACTACACCGTTGTCCACACCGGAGTCAACGACGAAGCCACCCTCGGGCTGGCGACGGTCCTCATCGTCCTGCGCGCCTTCTCCTCGGGCTCAGTGGCATTGGCCGGTGTGCAGACGGTGGCCACAGCGGTGCCCGCATTCAAGAAGCCGCGCGGCAAGAACGCCGGCAACACCCTGCTGCTCTCCGGCCTGCTGGCGGCCCTGATGCTGACCGGTCTGACCTATCTGGCGTCGGTGACCGGGGTCAAATACGTCGACGATCCGCACCTCTACCTGATGCGACCAGACGGCAGTGCGGTCAGTGCCGAATACGAACAGGAACCGGTGCTCGCGCAGCTGGCCCATGCCATCTTCGACAATGCACCCGTGATGTTCTACCTCGTTGTGCTTGTCGCAGCGCTCGTTCTCATCGTGGCCGCGAACACCGCGGTCGAAGGATTCCCCGGCCTCGCCTCTCGACTGGCACGCGACGGATTCCTGCCCAGACAGCTAGCGACGAAGGGCGATCGGCTGACGTTCTCGAACGGAATCCTGCTCTTGGCCTTCGCCGCTATCCTGCTCGTCATTGCGACGCAGGCCTCGGCGACGACGCTGATTCAGCTCTATCTCGTCGGAGTCTTCGCCAGCTTCGTCGTCGGGCAAGCCGGCATGGTCCTGCACTGGAACAAGCGCCTGCGACTGGTCATCGACTCGAAGGCGCGAGTGAGGATGCACCTCAACCGACTCGTCAACGGGGCCGGCTGCATCATCGCCTCTGGTGTGCTGCTCGTGGTCATCGTCTCCAAATTCCTCGCCGGTGCCTGGCTTGCAGTCGCGGCCATGGCCGGACTGTTCCTGGTCATGGGCGCAATCCATCGTCACTACTCACGCGTTGCACGGGAACTGGCTCCAGAGGCCGACGGCGGCTCCCGCACAATCCCGTCGAACACCCACGCGATCGTCGTCGTCAATGAGATCAACAAACCGACGCTGCGTGCCCTGTCCTATGCGCGGGTGACACGCTCGAGTCAACTCGAGGCGATCACCGTCGCAGTCGATGAAGACTCTGCCGCAGCTCTGCAGCGTCAGTGGAACGAGATGGCGCTGCCCGTGCCGCTGACGGTCCTCGACTCTCCCTACCGGGAGCTCCTCAGGCCGCTGTTGGCGCATGTGCTCGCGATCCGCCGCCGATCACCGCGTGACCTCGTCATCGTCTATATTCCGCAGTTCATCGTGGGACGATGGTGGGAACACATCCTGCACAACCAAGTAGCCTTGAAGCTGCGCACTCGTCTCCTGCTGGTCCCCAACGTCGTCGTGGTCTCCGTGCCCTGGCGGTTGCGTTCCTTCTCCCGGCAGTACGACGGCGATGGACCTGAAAACGACAATCCACTGTACAGACAGGCTTGAACACCGATGAGCGCACCTTCAGCCGAAGCGATTCCGGCCATGGATCTGACCCTGCACATCGAGGGCCCGGCCGCCGGCGGCAGCAGCATTGCGCGCCACGAAGGGCAGGTCGTCTTCGTCACCGGAGCCATCCCCGGGGAGACCGTGCGTGCTCGCACCGAGGCCGGATCGGCCGCGAAGTTCCTCCGCGCCGACGTCACCGAGGTGCTCGAGGTCTCCGAACATCGTGTTCGAGACCGTCGCGAGCAGTTCCTCGCCGAGGACGCGCAGAACCCGAGACTGTTCGGTGGGATGGAATTCGCCCATGTCGACCTCGCCCACAGCCGTGAGCTCAAGGCTCAAGCCCTGCGCGACCAGCTGTCGCGCATCGGGCATATCGACCGCAGCGTCGATGTCGCGGCCGCACCGGGGGAGACGACCGGACTGAACTGGCGAACCCGGGTCCAGCTGGCCGTCGACGGACACGGTCGTCTGGGTATGCTGGCTCCACGATCCCACGATGTCGTGCCCCTGGTCTCGGCTCCGTTGGCGACATCTGCCATCGCCGAGGTTGGCCTGACTTCCCTGCGACTGCCGGGTGCCGATCGACTCGAGTTCGCCTGGTCAGGTGATCGCGGCGCCGTGATCGTACGCGGTGACTGTGATCCATCGGCGCTGACCGACCTGGCACAGGCTCTGCCTGCGCAGTGGTCAGTACTCGCCGATACGCGAAACGGAAGCGGCCGGAAGAGGATCAGCACCAAGGGCGGCCACACGAAGCTCTCCGTGGTCAGGGGAGAGGACCAACTGATCGAAAAGGTCGCCGGGCGTGACTACCGAGTCGCGGCTGATGGGTTCTGGCAGGTCCACGAACAGGCTCCCAAGCTGTTGAGCGCTCAGGTCAATGCGGTGCTGAGCGAGAAGACACAGATGATCACAGATCTGTTCTGCGGAGTGGGGCTGTTGGGAATCAGCGCCGCCGATGCCACCGGTGCCAGGCTCTACGGGGTCGAGGGTGCGAAGTCGGCCATCGAGAATGCGAAGGTGAATGCAAAGGGCCTCAACGCCGCCTTCGACGCGTCCCGGGCCGATCGAGTGACGATTCCTGACTCTGACGTCATCGTTCTCGATCCTCCGCGTTCCGGAGCGGGGAAGGCAGTCACCCGAGCTCTGCTCGAGTCGAGCGCGAAGACGATCGTCTATGTCTCCTGCGACGCAGCCACGCTGGCTCGAGATCTGGCGGTCCTGGTCGACGGGGGATTTTCAATCGAGAGCCTGCGCGGCTTCGATCTGTTCCCACTCACGGCCCACCTGGAATCGGTCACCGTCCTCAGGCGGTGACCGCATCGGGACTGAGGCCCACCTCGGCGAGGGAGAGATCTCAACCGGCGTCCACCTCGGCGTCTGAGGATCTCAGGTTCGCGCCCTCTGGGGGAGGAGGACGAGGACGATGAGCGCGATGAAGGTGGTGAGGAAACCCCAGAGGCCCCACCATCCCGAGGAGCGGCCCTTCTCATCGGCCAGGGTTCGACAGATGACGGCGAAGATGATGCCGACGAGGAGTGCCCCGAATCCGAATCCGGCTCCGAGAGTGAACGGGTCCATGAATGCTCCTAGTTCGCAGCTGCTGATGTGACTCCAGATTAGGGACTTGCGGCACCGCTTCGCGCGGGAGTTGTCCGGACTTTGACTTGGGGAAAACCCGATTCTCAGTTCACCGACAGGCCATGCTCCGAAGGTGGTCAAGGGCGACCAAATGAGATAGAATTTATCTTGACGTCAAGATACTTTTGGAAACATTTGTGTCGCGTAAATCGGTGCGCGGCTCACGGGCTGGCCCGGTTTCTTGGATGAGTGTCGGATGAAACAGGAGAATCACGATGAGCAACGTCGATACGTTCAAATCGAAGAGCACCCTGACCGTAGGCGAAACGGATTACGAGATCTATCGCCTGGATCAGGTCCCAGGATCAGAGAAGCTTCCATTCAGCCTCAAGGTGCTGTTGGAGAATCTGCTGCGCACTGAAGATGGTGCGAATATCACTTCGGAGCATATCGAAGCCCTCGGCAGCTGGGATCCCAGTGCTGAGCCGGCTACGGAAATTCAGTTCACCCCCGCCCGTGTGGTCATGCAGGACTTCACCGGCGTGCCCTGCATCGTCGACCTCGCGACAATGCGCGAGAAGGTCGTCGAACTCGGTGGAAAGCCGGAACAGGTCAACCCGCTGGCTCCGGCCGAGTTGGTCATCGACCACTCGGTTCAGATCGACAACTTCGGTACTGCCGAAGCGATCGAGCTCAACATGGACATGGAGTACAAGCGCAACGGTGAGCGCTACCAGTTCCTGCGCTGGGGCCAGACGGCCTTCGACGACTTCAAGGTCGTTCCTCCAGGCATGGGCATCGTCCACCAGGTCAACATCGAGCACCTCGCACGCGTCGTCATGCCGCGTGAGGTCGACGGTGTGCTCCGCGCCTACCCTGACACCCTGGTCGGCACCGACTCCCACACCACGATGGTCAACGGACTCGGAGTGCTCGGCTGGGGCGTCGGCGGAATCGAAGCCGAGGCAGCAATGCTCGGCCAGCCCGTCTCGATGCTCATCCCTCGCGTCGTCGGCTGCAAGCTGACCGGCGAAATCCCTTCCGGTGTGACCGCAACGGACGTCGTGCTCACGATCACCGATATGCTGCGTCAGCACGGAGCAGTCGGAAAGTTCGTCGAGTTCTACGGCGAGGGCGTCTCCGCGGTGCCTCTGGCCAACCGCGCGACGATCGGCAACATGAGCCCCGAATTCGGTTCGACCGCTGCGATCTTCCCGATCGACGAGGTCACCGTCGACTACCTGAAGCTCACCGGTCGTTCGGCCGAACAAATCCAGCTGGTTGAGGACTATGCCAAAACCCAGGGCCTGTGGCACGACCCCAGCAAGGAAGTTGAGTACTCGGAGTACATCGAGCTCGATCTCTCCACCGTCGTGCCTTCGATCTCAGGACCGAAGCGCCCGCAGGACCGCATCGAACTCACGGATGCCAAGAACCAGTTCGCCAAGGACATCCACAACTACGCGAAGCCCGGCGAAGAGAACAAGTCGGCTCCCGTCACCACCGGCGACGGATCCAGCTTCGAACTGGCCAACGGTGCTGTGGCGATCGCTTCGATCACTTCGTGCACCAACACCTCGAACCCATCGGTGATGCTGGCTGCAGGCCTCCTGGCCCGCAATGCTCGCAAACGCGGACTCAACTCCAAGCCATGGGTCAAGACCTCCATCGCTCCTGGTTCGAAGGTCGTCACCGAGTACTACAAGAAGGCCAACCTCATTGAGGACCTCGAGGCACTGAACTTCTTCGTCGTCGGCTACGGCTGCACCACCTGCATCGGCAACTCCGGACCGCTCGATTCCCATATTTCGGAGAGCATCCAGGACAACGACCTGGCAGTCAGTGCAGTTCTCTCCGGCAACCGTAACTTCGAGGGCCGCATCAGCCCCGATGTGAAGATGAACTACCTCGCCTCGCCTCCACTGGTCATCGCCTATGCTCTGGCCGGAACCATGGACTTCGACTTCGACAACCAGCCTTTGGGCCAGGACTCGGAAGGTGTCGACGTCTACCTCAAGGATCTCTGGCCATCGCCGGAAGAGGTTGAGTCGGTCATCGCCTCGTCGATCTCGACAGATATGTTCGACGAGGAGTACGGCCGAATCTTCGAAGGCGACGATCGCTGGAAGGCTCTGCAGACACCGGAAGGCGCAATCTTCGAGTGGGACGATCAGTCGACCTACGTGCGCAAACCCACCTTCTTCGACGGAATGGGTCTGGAAGCTGAACCCGTTTCCGACATCAAGGGTGCACGCGTGCTTGCGAAGCTCGGCGACTCGGTCACCACCGACCACATCTCGCCCGCAGGTTCCTTCAAGGCCGACACCCCGGCCGGCAAGTACCTCATCGAGCATGGTGTCGAGCGCAAGGACTTCAACTCCTTCGGTTCGCGTCGCGGCAACCACGAGGTGATGATCCGCGGCACGTTCGCGAACATCCGCCTGCAGAACCAGCTCCTCGACGGAGTCCAGGGTGGCTTCACCCGCGACTTCACTCAGGAGGGCGGTCCGCAGACCTCGATCTTCGACGCATCCGTGAACTACGCGAATGCCGGCACCCCTCTGGTCATCCTCGGTGGCAAGGAATACGGTTCGGGATCCTCTCGTGACTGGGCTGCCAAGGGCACGAAGCTGCTCGGCGTCGAAGCCGTCATCACCGAGAGCTTCGAGCGCATCCACCGCTCGAACCTCATCGGCATGGGCGTTGTTCCTCTGCAGTTCCCCGTCGGCGAATCAGCAGACTCGCTGGGCCTCGACGGCACGGAGACCTTCTCGATCTCCGGCATCACGGAGCTCAACGAGGGCAAGACCCCCAAGACCGTCAAGGTCTCGGCCGCGAAGGACGATGGAACCACCATCGACTTCGATGCAGTGGTCCGCATCGACACCCCGGGTGAAGCCGATTACTACCGAAACGGCGGCATCCTGCAGTACGTGCTTCGGCAACTTGCCGGTAGTAAGTGATTTGCTCGAATATGAGGCTATCTGGCCGCTGAGAATTAGGCTGCGGTCCTGATTTTAGCTTCTCACGCACATGCGCCCGTCACGTTATTTCGTGGCGGGCGTTAGTGTTTTTTTGGGTGGGCCGGTTCGACCATGACGTTCCTTTGTCAGGGTCGCTACCCGCAGAATGGCAACGATCCGATCGACTTGCGCCAATGTCAGCGCTGGCGCGCCTTTGGCCTTGATTGCTCCTGCTCGGCGGAGGCTTTCTAGGGCATAGGCAGGCACCGATAGGGTCGGCTTGAGCTTCCGCGAAGAGCGTTCGTTTCCGATGGGTGGTGAGGCCATGCTCGTTGAATTCCGAGGCCGGGGTAATACTTGTTTTGAAGCTCGGGCAGAATCGCGCGGAGGCACTCCGCGTCGTAGTCGTAGCTGCGGCTACGGCTCCGACAATTCGGCGGCCCGGAGTCAAGTCGTCAAGACAGTCTTGTCAAGCTCCGTGCCGGCATCCTTGAGTGCCGCCAGTGCATAATCGCCGGTCGAAGCCCCTGCATGCAGGTGGACGCATGCACCCTAAGTGCCGCAACGATGGAACGCTAGGAAGTCGGACACGAGCTTGCCGGAGGATCGCATGGTGGCGGACGTCGCGCCGATCGTGCGAAGGTACGCGGTAGCAGGCTGCGCTATCTCGTCCGCATGCTTCGCAAGGTTCTCTTCGTCGGCGATGCGAGCTAGGGCAAGTCTCCTTTATTCGAGGCTGTAGGGCTGGCACTGTGGATGGGTGACTACGCACGACCGCCATCAAGTCTTCATGGACGAGCAGTGGGAGAAAGTCGAACCGTTGTTCGTCGGTGAAGACGTGGCGTCGTTGGTCTGTAGTCACTCATTCAGCGTGTCAGTTCAGAACTCTTGAATAAGGGAGACATGCCCTAGTTTGGGTGCCTGTTTCCCGCGCTCATAGCCCCATACTTTCGTGGAAAGTTGCTGGGTATGCTCCTGGCTGCAGAATCCGACCTGTGCGACCAGAGATAAACCTGCCCCGCGAAGTTCCGATGGACTTAGCCCGTTGAGCTATCGTCCTGCCAACCTTGCAACGCAGACACATAAGCACCTTGGAGCAAGGTCAGAACCGATGGCATTGGCAGACCTTGCTTGTTGAGATCCAGAAGCTCTCGTGGGTCGAACATCATGTTAAATAGGAAGAGGGCATTCTCCAAGTGCTCGTCGCGTATGCAGTGTGCCTTCATCACACGTCGAAGTGGTCGCTCCCAAGCTTCTCGGACCACTTGCATGGTCTCATCCCCCGAGCGCAAACGCTCTAAGAACCCGCGTCGAGAGCGCAGCTGCACAAGGCCCGGACCATAGATTTCCACGACCCTGCCCCACTCGCCGAGAACGTCGTTGAAGAGCGCGGTGCCGGGTGTGTTGCAGTCGTGCGAAAAATCGCGTACTTGGGAGACGACTTCGGTGAGGTATCTTCCGAGAAGAGCCTCTGTCGAAGGATAGTAGCGATAAACGGTCGGTGCAGAAAGCCCAGCACGCTCAGCGACGGCGGGAATAGTAACGCCTTCGGGGTCGACCCTCATGATCTCCCCAGCAGCCTGCAGAATCGCGCGGTTATTTCTGACGACGTCCTTGCGTTGGACTTGCAGCATTCACGCCCCCTCTGTTTCTTTTCATGGTACCCATTCGCCGCCATTTTCGCATGAAACACAAAAGTGCTCCTAGTTTTTCGCAAGCCCTGTCGACTCTGATCTGCCTTGGGATGTGGTCCGTCGCCCGACCAGCACAAAGAAGACGGGCAATTCAATCCAGCGACTGTGACGATTTGAGTCATTGCTGAGCTGGACGGTACTTCGCTCGTATGGAGATAAAGTGCGACTGGTGTTGCATTTTATTGCTGGTGTGACTAGCGTATTGGAAAAGCGACACGTGACGCGCATCACTCCCTTCGCCGTGAGCCAACGAACGCGAGGGAGCGCTATTCGAAGGGTGAGCCCAATGACGAGAACAATTGACCTAGTAGCCGACGTCGGAGAGGCATTTGGTCCCTATAGCCTTGGCGATGACGAACACCTGCTCGATCTCCTCACCTCAGCGAACGTGGCCTGCGGGTTCCACGCTGGTGATCCGCAAATCATGACTAAGACCGTGGCAGCCTGCCGAACACGAGGGGTGGCGGTGGGTGCACATCCAGGGTTCAACGACCTCCGCGGATTCGGACGGAGAGCAATCGCGATGTCAACAGATGAGGTCCGCACAGACGTTCTCTATCAACTTGGCGCGTTGCAGGGAATCGCTCAAGCTCAAGCTGTGGAACTCTCCCACGTCACCCCACATGGGAGCCTCGGAAATCTGTCTGTGACCGATGAAGGTTATGCACGCGGAGTAGCGGAAGCTGTCGCAGCGTTCGATCCAAATCTACCGATTGTCACTCAAGAGGGTCAGCTTTCGAAGCTCGCTCGCTCGGAGGGACTTCGAGTCGCAATCACTGCGATGGCCGTCCGCTCGTACAACCCGGACGGCTCACTGGTCTCACGAAAAATAAAGGGAGCTGTCATTCACGACGAAGACGTTGTCGTTGAGCGGGCAGTACGTATGGTCACGGATGGAACCGTGGTCGCTCACGACGGTTCTCTGATGGAGATCGACGTCGACACGGTCCTCCTTCACGGCGACAACGCCGAAGCTGTCGAAGCTGCAGGCCGAATTCGCGATGCTCTGTCTGCGGCAGGTGTCGGGTTCGCGTCACTGGCGACAGTCCTCTCGGAAAAGAACAGCGTATGAAGGAAATAGTTCTTTCAGATCCCTCCGGCTCGGCAGCACGCACGGTGCACGTGCGACCGTTCGGTGACTCAGCGTTGCTCGTCCACCCCAGCGACGATGACAAGGAATCACGATGGCGGATGGCCCACGCTCTCGCAGCATCGCTTCGAAAGGCGAATCTCGTCGGCGTAGAAGGCATCACGCCGACATTTGAATCTTTGACCATCGAATATGATCCGTTGCGATTAGATGTCTTCTCTCTCTGCGAAAGCCTCACTGAGGCTCTCTCAACCGCAGGCAACATTGCGATCGAAGAGCGTCTTGTCGAGATACCTCTCGTCTACGGAGGCGACTTTGGCCCCGACCTGACTTCGGTTGCTGGCCACCTCGGAATCAGCGAAAACGACGTAATCGAGAAGCACTGCGCGACCATGTGGCGACTGGCTTTCAATGGTGCCCCTGCTGGTGCTCCAATGCACGAAGGTGACGCCTTCGGCACGCCGATTCCGCGAATGAGCCACCCTCGGGTCAAAATTCCCGCTGGGTCCGTCGCGGTGTCGGGACACCAGGGCACTATCTACACGATTCCTGCCCCTGGAGGATGGCGGCTCATCGGAACTACGCCATTGCGGATGAACAATCCTTCAGGACAACCATTCGTCGCTTTGACCCCTGGCGACACACTCCGATTCGTTCCTATCTCTGTCGATGAGTTCCACCGAACCGAACCCGTCTTCATCGGAGAGCTGTTATGACTTCCGTAGAGATCAACATCCGCGAAGCGGGAGTATCGGTTGTGACTGATCTAGGACGGTACGGCTTCACCGATCAGGGCCTCCAGGTCAACGGGGCTGCAGATCAGTTCTCGGCAATGGCTGCCAATATTCTTGTCGGCAATGGTGAAGGTTCTCCGGTGATCGAACTTACTTCGATCCTTCCATTCGAAATGTGCACACCGGAACCAGTGTTGTTTTCCATTACCGGTTCGACCGGAGACATCACCATTGATGGAATCAATTTCACCTCACGTACACCGATCGTGACATGGCCAGATGCCTGCATACGCATAGAGCCGGCCCAAGCGGGACTGCGCGGCTATATCGCCATTCACGGCCGTATTGAGGGCGATGAGTACATGGGCTCGTGTGCCTATGACTCGCTCATTAACCGAGGCTGCAAGCTTGCCGACGACCAAAGGCTCCGAGTCGACGGCCACTGTGTCCAAGCGCCTCCGCATATGACTCCCTGTTTTCCCATCAGAGCACCACGCGAGCTCTACTCTCGTCATACTCCGCTAGGCATCATGCCTGGCCCGGAACTGCACGAGTACCCCGGCTTCTTCGACAATATTTCGAGCCAAATGCGCACAGTGGGCGCGCAGAGCGACCATGCTGGCATACGACTGGAAGGCACGGATGCTCCACGCAGTCGCACTTCGGAAATCCTCTCCCGTGGAGTGCCGGTCGGCGCAATCGAGGTACCGCCGGCAGGAGGAATGATCGCACTTCTCCGAGGGAGACCCCTCACCGCCGGCTATCCGGTGCCAGCAGTCGTTGCCCGCGGTTGGCACTCACAACTAGCTCAGATACGGCCCGGGGACACTGTATCCCTCATTCCCACTACGCCCGCTCAATCAATATGCGTCGCACAGAGGCGAAGGGATGAGCTCGACATACTCCGTAAGAAATGTTCGACGGCGTTCGCCGCTTCTCGACTTTTCAGCCCACGCACCACGTCCATGATCTAAACCTTCAACTCCACACAGGAGAGAACATGTCCACAACAACATCATCAAAACCAGAAGAGCTCTCGCCCAAACAACTACGGCGTGCAGTTTTGGGTGGAAGTGCCGGAGTCTTCGTCGAATTCTTCGACTACGGCATCTACGGCTTCCTCGCCGGAACCATCGCTATTGTCTTCTTCCCTCCTGAATCGCCGACTGCCGGACTGATCATGACGTGGGGGATCTTTGCACTGACCTTCCTGGTTCGCCCCTTGGGCGGTATGGTGATCGGCGCATTCGCCGATCGAGTCGGCCGTCGTTCTGCTCTTGTTCTCTCGCTCATGTTGATGACCGGCTCTACGGTGGCGATCGGGCTCTTGCCCGGGTACGCAACCGTCGGGCTATTGGCTCCAGCCCTGCTTCTTGTCTGCCGTTTGGTCCAGGGATTCTCTGCCGGTGGAGAGGTCGCTAGTGCCTTTTCGTTCGTCGCCGAGAATTCGCCCGACCACCGTCGTGGCTTCCTGACGTCACTGCCGCAGTTCGGTTCCTATTTGGCTATGCTTTGCGGAACCAGTCTGGGAGTAGGGATGGCAGCCTTTCTGCCTGAAGACTCGCTACAGGAGTGGGCATGGAGAATTCCGTTCCTTCTCGCTGGTCCGATTGGGCTCATCGGCTTCTGGATTCGCCGAACTTTGCACGACACCGTGATCTTCCGACAGGCGAAACAAGAGGGGGATACCGTCTCCAATCCGCTATCCGAGAGTCTAAAGGACAAAGAGACCCTGCGCCGTGTGTTCTTTGCCATCACCTTGGCTCTGCTCAACAGCTCGGGTTACTACGTTCTGTTCAACTACATGCCGTCGTATCTCAGTCGGGAACTGAACTTCAGCACCGGCGACGGGCTCGGAGTTACGGCTCTTGCCGTGCTGGTGATGCTGGCAGGTATCCCCACGATGGGAGCGCTCTCAGACCGAATCGGCCGGCGAAAAGTTCTGATCGGGTCGGCCGTCGCCTCTGCCGTGCTTGCCATCCCCAGTTACTGGCTGCTGGCGCAGGGCAGCTTCTGGCTGGCCGTTATCGGTGCGTTGGTCATGGCCGCTGCCTTCTGCGGACACTCCGCCACCATAAATCTCACCCTCGCTGAACTGTTCCCCACCCGAGTGCGAGGCACAGCATATTCCCTGGGATACAACATCTCCACGGCGCTCTTCGGTGGAGCGGGACCGCTGGTCATGACCAGCTTGATCGCCGCTACCGGTGTGACCTCGATCCCGGCCTACTACGTGGTGCTCACAGCACTTGGCACTGGTCTCACCGCGTTCTTCATCGCCGAAACCGCCCGCAAGCCTCTCGCATAGAAGTGCGTTCCTCGAATTCGATTCCAGTAAAGGTGTAAGGAGCAACATGGAACAGCCAGCATTTACGATTCCGGTCACTCCTCCTGGGTCCTCTGCTCTCACGGAGAGAATCACGCAGGTCTCACGTCGCCCGAGCAATCTCGGTCAACTAATGCCCGGAGTAGTTTCTCTTGCGATGGGGGAGCCCAACGCGGACACGGCTCCAGAAATCGTCGCGAGCGCAGTGGCTTCCTTGGAATCTGGGCGAACTCACTATGCCCCGCTCAGCGGACTTCCCGATCTGAAAGTCGCCCTAGCCGAACGAATATCTGCGACAACAGGTCGGAACACATCTGCCGACGAAGTGATACTCACTCACGGTGCCAGTGCGGCTTTGGCCGCGGTCACCTTGGCATTGGTCGAGTCAGGGGACAAAGTCGTCGTTCCCGAACCAACCTATTCGCTCTACGCTGACCAACTGGCGATGGTAGGTGCTGAGATAGTGAACGTCCCTGCCCTCGAGGATGGATCGAACGATCTCGCGAGCATCGGCGAAGCTCTCAGAGGTGCACGCATGCTCATCCTGTGCAATCCATCGAACCCGACAGGGGCGGTCATGGATGGCGAGGACATGGCACACCTCGAAACCCTTCTCACCGACAACCCTGAAACTGTGTTAGTTGCCGACGAAGCATACAGCGGCCTGGTCTTCGATGATGAGGAATTCGTCTCTGCATTGTCACTGACCTCGCTGCGTGGTCGGACGATCATAATCGGCACATTCTCGAAGACGTACGCCATGACCGGATGGCGACTCGGTTATTCCGTAGCTCCCGTGAACATTGCGAAGCGGATCGACCTCGTGCACCGAACGATCAACGGTGCACTTAACACCTTTGTTCAAGACGCCGCGATCACAGCGCTGGAGACTCCTCAACATGTGCTCAGCAAGATGCGCGACGACTACCAACGGCGTAGGGACCTGGTCATCGATGCACTGTCGTCCATGCCGAAAGTGTCAGTCAATGCGCCCCGGGGGGCATTCTATGCATTTCCGAAGATTCACAGCTCACTGACCTCGGAACAGTTGGTCGAGGAGTTCGCGAAAGGCGGAGTACTGGTGCGCGCCGGTTCCGAGTACGGAGCCTCAGGCGAAGGGCATGTGCGCATCTCTTTTGCCGCTGACGAGGCAAGTATAGAAGAAGGACTGCGTCGCTTCGGCCAGGTGCTTGAGGGCTTGTCCGCCTGACCGTTGCACCGGAATTAAGAATAGACGCTTCGGCAATCACGAAAACCAGTAGTACACAACGGGAGGACATAGCAATGGCACTCGAAGAGAAGGTTTTCGCCCGATTGGGAGAACTGGGCGCGGCGACAGTTTATGAAGCACACGGGCAGAAAGGGGCCATCGATCCGGCGATCAAACCACTTGATCCAACCTCAGTGCTCGCCGGTCGAGCTGTCACCGTCAAGCTCGATCCGGCCGATAACTGGTTTATCCACGTGGGACTCATGCACGCAGGTCCCGGTGATGTCCTCGTTGTTGACATCGGAGGCTACACGGACGCTGGCCCTTGGGGAGACGTATTGACATTGGCTGCACAGGAAAGAGGGGTTGCTGGCCTCGTCATCGATGGGGCGGTTCGTGATAGCCGCGACATTGTCGAGTCCGGGTTCCCTGTCTTTACCCGCGGAGTGTGCATTCGTCGCACCACGAAACGGCAGATAGGAGCGATCAACGTCCCGGTCACGATCGGCGGCATCGAGGTCGTGCCAAAAGACATCATCGTTGGAGATGCTGATGGGCTGGTCAGAGTACCGGGGGTGGAAGGGCAGGCGGCGCTGAAGTCCGCTGAAGCCAGAGAAGCGAAGGAGATAGGACAACGGGAGCAATTGCGCCAGGGTGCTTCTACGCTTGATCTCCTTGGCCTTTCTTGGCCAGAGTCTATTGCGAGACTTGGCTCTGAAACATGAGTACAAAAATTCTCCGGAAATGATGTCGCCACCCGACTAGTGCCCGGATATTCGAGACGGAACCCCGGTCCCGCCTCAACTATCCAAACATGGATCTCAATCACAGACTGACCAATCGACGCGCTCAAACGTGTACTCGCCCCCGGTCTCCGTCTGTGCTGGGTCCGGCGTAGTGCCGATCGCGCGGCTGTTCATTCTGGACTGAGTGCCGATGTTGCTCATGCTCCTGGAGATTCACATAGGGATGTTCGTCTTGGCGTCAGGGGGCCGGAAACATTCTGTCGGGCCCTGCGTAGATTTTCCGACACAGGTCTAGCCTACGGGGGCTTCGTAGTCCTGCGACCTAGCCGGCATCTTCTCGCAGGAATGACTTCATCGCTCATTATTCGGACGACCGAGAGTGGCCCGTTTTCGACAGGAACAAACGGTGCTTTTGACTGCTGAGATGACAATCACTGCATTGTGCCGACTGCCTTTCGGACGACTTCATATCCGCGATCAATGGCCTCGCGCTGATCACGCGTGACCTCGTGTACGGGGTACTCGTCGAATGCCCAAACGAACGGGTCGGGAGTGAGCTCGTCGATGCCAGCAAGAGTTTCGACCACCGAAAGCCCGCAAAATGGAACATAGGCAGGGGAGTACCCGCCCTCATGCGAGAAAACAAGCCTTCCATCGCACAGTGAGTCTGCCGCGGACATCAGGACCTTTGTCATCTGCGCATAGCCCGCGGCTGTGACGCACATACGACCCAATGGATCTGCCATCGATGCGTCGAAGCCGCAACTGACGATGATCACTTCGGGGCGAAACGCTTCGAGAGCAGGAACGACGTTCTCGGAAACGGTGGCGACGTACGCTCCATTGCCGCACCCTGCCGGAAGCGGAAGATTGATGTTGGTCCGATTGCTGTCTTCTCCACCGGTTTCGTCGAACATGCCGGAGTCAAGCGGGAACAAACGGTCTTGGTGGACGGAGATCGTCAGCACCTCGGGATCGTTCCAGTAGATCTTCTGTGCTCCGTTTCCGTGGTGGACATCGATGTCGACGATGGCTATTCGGTGCGCCTTTTCCTGACGTCTTGCTTCGTTGATCGCAATGCTGACGTTCGAGAATATGCAGAACCCGCGACCCTGTTGAGGTTCCGCGTGGTGGCCTGGTGGACGCACCAGTGCGTAGGAGTTGTCGACGGTGTCGTCGAGCACGTTGAGCAGCGCCGATGTCGTTGCGCCAGCGGCCATCTGCGCGATTTCGTAGCTGCCGGGGCCAAAGGGCGAAGTGCCATCGCCGGCGTCACCGCCTCTGGAACTGCTCTGTTTGATGATCCGGTCGACGTAATCGTTCGTGTGCACCGAAAGGATTTGTTCTTTTGTGGCAGGGGCGAATTCCAGGTCGGTCAGGCTTTTTCGCAGGCCGCTGACTTCGATGAGACTCGCCATTCGTGTCTTGGACGCCGAGCTTTCAAAGTGCTCGAGAGGTTGGAGCAAACCGCCTGCAGGGAGGAAGCCGACGTGGGTAGAAGTGTCGTGCCATCCGAATCGTTCGTGCCAGATGTAACCGGTGTTGCGTGAATTTGTGCGTTCTGCGTTGGTCATGATGCTTGTTTCTCGTCCTTCTGCTTCTGGTTGAGTTCGGCAAAGAGGTTGTCGACTCGGGTCTGTTCTTTTGCGCTATTGGGCAGGAGCAGGCTGACGGCCACCATAACGGCAGTGTTGATGATCAGCCCCGCTATGCCTGAGGTCATTCCGCCCAGCCATGGCACTGAAATCGGGTAGAAAATCTGCACGATCGCGGCGGTACCGAAACCGAGAATCATTCCTAGAATGGCGCTGAGCGCAGTCGTTCGTCGCCAAAAGATGCCGAGGAACAGCGTCGGTGCGAGTTGGCAGATTCCTTGATATGAGACTTGTGCCCACAGCACGAGACCTGACGTAGTCGTAGCCGTTGCCAGCGCTCCGAGAGACGAAATGATCGTGACAGCTGCGACAGAAATCTTGCCGATTCGTGCGTTCTGAATCTCTTGCTTCTTCATCGGCCCGATGATGTCATTGGCGGTCATGGCTCCGATTGCCTGGAGGTTCGCGCCGACGTTGCCCATGGAGCCGCACAGTACGCAGATGCCGGCCAGGCCGAGGAGCAATGGGCCTCCGAATGAGGCCAGGACGAACCACACAGTGTCCGGTGCCGCGGCGACCTCTGGCACTGATGATGCCAGTAGTGCCAGCACGTTGAGTGCGGTGGCGAAGACGAGCAGGATCGGGACTGCTTGGACGGAGGTGCGACGGATGGTGCTGACACCATTCTGTGTGAAGAGGCGGACGAAGATGTCCGGCCAGCACCAGCCGCCCAATGCGCCGGTGAGGACCAGCGAAAACAGATAGAGAGGACCAAGCTCGCTTCCTGGCCCGGGCAGGATGAGGAGCGCCGGGTCGACTTGGTCGAATCCATGGTTGTTGGCGATGAGCCAGACAATAAGCCCGAAGATGACGAGGAATCCGATCAAGTAGGCAGCGATTCCTTGGATCAGATCCGAAATCATCACTCCTCGCATACCGAATTTCACGGTCCAGATTTGTCGGATCGTCAGGACGACGACGCCGAGGACGACAGCAAAGACGGGTCCGATGGCCCCGTCGGATGAGAAACTGAAGATGAGCGCCAGTGACTGCATTCCCAGAACGACCCATGGGATCGATGCGATGACCCCGATGATCGCTGCGATGACGCGGACTGTTGTCGAGCCGTAGCGGAGACCGAGTAAGTCAGCCTGGGTGCGGAGATCGTACCGTGTGCCCCAGAGGTAGGCTGGCTTGGCCAACAGGAACATGATGATGGCAGCGAAGACGCTGTACTGGACGAGATAGAACCCAGTCACTCCACTGCCGGCGGTAAGTCCTGCGAACGAAATGAAGACGGTACCTGGCAGCCAGGTGTTGATGAACGCAGCTGTCCCGTAGACGGAGTTGAACGACCGGCCTCCGGTCGCGTAGTCGGAAAAGGAAGCGTCCTTGGCAGTGGAGCGTTCCATGACGATGATGACGAAGATGAAGAAGGCAGCGATCATGCCGAATGTGATCCACATGCTCAATCGCCTCCCTCGGCAGTGAGCGTAATCTTGTTGAGTGCGAGAATCATTGCCGCGACGAGTGTGGAACTGCCGACGATGTAGGCCAATGACCACCAGCCTTGGCCGAAGATCCAGTGCAGGGGAGGGAATAGTATGAGGACGGCGGCAATCGCAATGATTGCTCTGACTGTTCGAGTGGTACCTGTCTTCTTTGACATGAACAACAACCTTCAAAACGTTGGATTGCGTCATGCCGGAACGTTCCGGCATTGAAAGAGTGTAGCCATATACGTTGGTTCCGTGTCAAGGGGTCGGGCCTCCGTAATCGACTAAATGGGCAATGAACCCTCGACCCGGTCCCTTTCATTCGGGCTGGTACTGTTCCCGTATGAAACGACCGTCGCCCACGCTGCATGATCTCGCTGCTCACGTCGGATTGTCCGTGACAACGGTGTCCGATGCGTTGCGACGTCGGGGGAGAGTTGCCGAGGCTACGCGTGCCAAGGTTCTCGAGGGTGCAGCCGAGTTGGGTTACTCGCCGAACCGACCTGCGCAGTCGCTTCGCAGCGGGTCGAGCCTCAACGTCGGAATCTACATTCCCAGGCGGGTGCTCGGGATGGAGTTCTACATGGCGTTTGCGATGTCGGTCGCGGACGAGTTGGGACAATACGGTTATGACCTGACGATCATTTCCGACGCTAAAGATCCGCGTCGGTGGACGCAGTTCGCTGCAGTGATTGTTGTCGATGCGTGTCTGAGCGATGGCCCTCTTCGCGAGAATCTCGATAATGGATCAACAGTATTTACGGCCGGCCGAATTGAGGGGCTGCCGACCAGTCGATTGGCCGGCCTGATCGAGATCGACTATTGGAAGATGCTGACGGAGGCACTCGATGGACTGGAACAGCAGCGTGCAGTGACATCACCGTTCCTCATTGCATTCGAACCTCTGGACAAGTATTCGTGGTCTCAGATGCTCATCAGCTCATTCGTCAATTGGTGCACCGTGAGAGGGTTGGAGCCAGACGTGCTCACTGTCTCTCCTGACCCGAATTCATGGTCATTCTCTGAAGACTTCTCACGACGAATCATCGATCGAAAGTCGTACGATCTGATTGTTCACGGAGGAACACTGTTGTCGATGGCGGCACGCTCCCAGAAGCTATACACCGAACTCATTGACCTGGAATCAGCTCGTACAGCCGTACTGACAACGAATGAAATTGAAACCAGACTCATAGACTGCGACGTGGCACTAAACATCCGTGCGAAAGAATTTGGGGCGGCCATCGCCCGTTTGTGTCTCGACCGAGTGCTTAAAGGTGAGAGCGAATTCACTCACGAATGGTTTGTACCCGAGATTTTCATATCCGAACGTAGTTGACAATGTCTGACCAGCTTGATTTTTTATTGATGTTTCAACGCATCGACACCGTGATGCTTCCAAGTCGTTTTTACCTCATTCTCTGATTGCTTATGGCCACCTCTTTTTGTCCAACATGCCAATCGTGTCAATGAGCTCGGCGCGAGCATCGAGCCATCCGACAACGTCTCGGTCTCCCGACCAAGCCTCGGCTGCGCGTCGAAGCGTAACGGCGGCCACGCCTGCATTACTGCGCTAGTGTTCGCGGTCGAGGTTCGCGTTGAGGATGTGAGAATTACGCTGATTGCTACCGTGCGGACTTCGGGCTCTCGGAGCTGACCATGACTCTGCGGGACTATGCCAACCGCAGGCGCTTTTCGGGACCAGTTCGCCTTCTAGCTCGCGGAGCATTTTTTAGCATTGCGATCGCATAACCGGATTGGTGAAGATGCCGCCCGTCTTGGCAACCCTGTCAATCTCAAATTGTTCCTCTGTGGATACCATCTAGCCCTTGAATGGTTGTTGAGATTGCTCTACGTTGTTGGCTGCACGGTCGTACCCCCGCTGCTTCAGTAGCCCCTCCAATGTTCGAACGATGCTCATATCGGGTACTGGAGAACAGCGGATCCCCTTCAGCGGCAGGAGTTCGTTCTCCTCCGCAGAAGTTCTGATGTGCAACACCGGCACGATGGATCTGCGCCCATGTTCGTAATACACGGGATCGAAAGTTGTGAAGTTCGTGGTTATCCACCGAACTTCCTTCTCATCACGGAAGGCAACATCTTTCATGACTGATGCCAGAATCACGACCTGCTTCCGCAGCTCCGCTATCAATGCCGGCCAACTCTTTTTGGAAGTGCGGCGAATGTCCTCCACCGCGTTCTGTATGAACGAACGCGCAAGGTTTAGTTTCTCGGCGTCCTTGTAACTGACGCGGTACCAGCCGCTAATCAGAGGTACGTCGCTGCGGATGCTCTCGGCGTTTTCGGCTTCGTCCACAGCGATTCCGTCTGCAGACAATTCGATACCGGCATCAATACCTAAGGCGAATCCGTCACCATCGGCATAGTTTCTCCACAGCGTCAGGCTGTCCCTTTCCGTGGAAGCAGAAATAATGTAGACCTCGTTAATGATGTTCTGGATATAGTCCTTGTTCAGAACATTGGACAGAACGGATTGCCAATCAGCCTGTTTGTGGTCGTGGGATTCAGCTTCCCTCGCCCGTTCTTCGAAGACTCCTAGGATGATTTCAAAACCGTGTTTCAATTCGGAAGAGTCGTTGAGATTCTCGGGACTGGAGGCCCACAGTTCGCCGTTTCCCAGAATAGAGAGCAAGGCACGCCCGTTAGTGTAGTGCCAGACCGGATGATTCCACCGGTAACGAAGCTTGTCATCGTTGGAGAGGAAACTCTGGGTCCGAGTGGCAAACCCTGCCGTTAGTGCGGCACGGGCAACTTTTTGTATCTCGTCCTGCAGGACCTTGAGGCCTTCCATATCAACGGGGAGTTGGTTGTGCGCCATGGCATTGCGGAATGCGTTCATGGTCTCGGGGTTGATGGCTACCTCAGGCGGATTCACTGCAGCAATTGCAGACTGGAGTGTTCCGAAATCCCATTGGGGGACGAAAGTCTTTGAAAAGTTATTCGTAGTGTCCGAGATGTCGCTGCGAATAGCCGTTTTTAACAAACCTCTAGTTGCAGAAGTCTGGAGCCATGGTTTCGAAAACAAGCTCTGAATTTGCGACAGGGTTTGTGCTCTGAAATCTTCTTGGATTCTTCCTACGGAATCAAACTCGTCGTCGGTGTAATCCTCGCTTCGGCCGTCCCTTATCGCCTTCTGGATATTCTCATATCTTTCAATGGACATCCCTTCTGACTTCGCCGCTGCCCCGATCTTCTTCCGTGCTTCTGCTCGGACCTCGTCTACGTGGAAACCCTTTGGCCCGGCTCCCACTTTTGATGCCTCTTTGCCGTCCGCGGCATGACTCTCTTCGTAGTGGTCGGGGTGGTCCTCTTCGCTCATGGAATTACCTTAGCTTCTCGTACATGCATGCCTAGGGTTCCAGTCGGAGGATCTTGTGGACTGGAACGCGACTACTTCAGGAGGGCGCATGGGGTATCGATGCGGGGATGTTTCCCCGCTCCCTGTATTACTGCTTCTCGGGATGATTGCACGGGAGACTTTGCTTCGTTTCCAATTCGTCCATAAGTGCATCTATGGAAGCGGCGATTTTGGCTCCGGCCTCGAAGGCCTCCAGTGGGATCGGGCGCACGACGACAACGGCTCTAGATGCTCGGACTCCGCACCGGCAGTCGACCGGGCCTCACCGCTGGGCCTAGGTTCGGGGTGGGTCGGGCATCCGGCTCCAGCCGCCCTCTCGTTGCATCGTCTCTCACTCTCCTCGCGCGCACATCGGCGCTATGGCCTATTCTTCCATTGGCCAATATTCGTCGAACTGTGCGATATCCGGTCCTGATATATAGGCCTCGGCCACCACGGCCTGAGTAGCCCTTCACTTAGATCAGTACCGTCTACTTTGACATAGGCCCTGTGCTATCGGGCATTTGCGACAGTGAGGCGGAGCCAAATTGGGGGTGCGGACACATCCCACTCCCAAGTGCACCACCGGAGAAAAATGAGGACCGGTCCTGGACCTACCGAAGTAGGCGGAACCGGTCGTGATGGGTCAATACTATCCCGCGCAGGGAATCTTTACGGGTGGCGCTCCGCGAAGACCTCAATACAGAAAATGTAGTCCCGCGCGACCCTGTGAGGCGCGACCACTGGCTACGCGGGACTATCGGTGAGTCGCGTAGAACTCTTGCGTGCAATATACGAGCCGTATACAGTAAGCAATGACAATGTGATTGAGATCGCACAAAATCTCAAAATGAAGGCGCTCCGAGCAACCAGGGACAGCGGGAAGCAACAACGAAGTTTTCCTGCAAGCGACGGACGCCCAGAGGAGAGAATCATGTCGACTACAAACACGCCCAGTCTCGAACATGAAACTG
>NZ_VLTK01000010.1 GCF_007558825.1 Brevibacterium aurantiacum | reverse complement strand
CAGAAGACCCCGGCCGTTGCTTGACAATGAATATAACGGGGGAACCCGGAAACGCAGCCTCCGATTTCGCCCACTGTGAGCGCGGACCTGAGCAAGGCAAGCTTGCTAGGCTGACTGACCCTCGGTCGCGGCCATCTCGGTCCTGTTTCGCTGCCGCTCTTCGCCTCGTGCCTGTTGTTGGGCCTGCTGCTACTTGGACGCCTCTGCCCGGCTCACACATGACCGAATAGGACGTGCCATCTCCACAGCGCTGATTGAGGAACCTGTCCATGACTCCTATGACCGTGCCCAAGAGTGTGTCAGGCACGGCAATTAGGCTATGAGAATGGAGGTGACATTGTGAGCCAAGAACCGCCGTCATTGTTTGAGCCTGACGATGTGGGCCGCCCGCTGGCCGACCGTCTGCGCCCGAAGTCCCTCGGCGATGTCATCGGGCAAGATCACCTCCTGGGGGAAGAAGCCCCGATTGGTCGGATGCTCGCCGAACGCAGGCTGGTCTCGATGGTGCTGTGGGGACCACCGGGTTGTGGGAAGACAACTATCGCGCGATTGCTGGCCGAGCGCACCAACCTCGTCTTCGAATCGGTTTCAGCGACCTTCTCCGGTGTCGTCGAACTCCGCAAAGTCTTCCAATCAGCTGCCAAACGCCGCGAGATCGGCCAGGGGACGATGCTGTTCGTTGATGAGATCCACCGCTTCAACCGCGCCCAGCAGGATTCCTTCCTCCCCTACGTGGAAGACGGCACGGTCGTGCTCGTCGGTGCGACCACGGAGAACCCCAGCTTCGAGCTCAACTCAGCATTGCTCTCCCGCTGTCAGGTATTCGTCCTCAAACGCCTCGACGAGGAAGCGCTGACCACGCTCATCACACGAGCAGAGGAAACGACTGAGAGAGAACTGCCTCTTGATGCGCAGGCACGACATTCCCTGGTGGCGATGGCTGATGGTGATGGCCGTTACCTGCTCAACCTCATCGAGCAACTCCAAACCGTCAGCGGTGCTCTCGACACCGCTGGCCTTGTCGAGCTGGTTCAACAGCGCGCACCGATCTACGACAAGGCGCAAGAGGGGCACTACAACCTCATCTCCGCGCTGCATAAGTCAATGCGCGGCTCAGATCCCGACGCGTCACTGTACTGGTTGGCGCGCATGCTCGAGGGTGGGGAAGATCCCCTCTATATCGCCCGACGGCTGGTCAGATTCGCCAACGAAGACATCGCGATTGCCGACCCGCAAGCCATCCAGCAAGCGCTGGCGGCATGGGACGTGTTCGAACGTCTGGGCTCCCCAGAGGGGGAACTCGCCATCGCCCAAGCCGTCGTCTATCTCGCAACCGCACCGAAGTCCATCGCCGTCTACCGTGGATTCAACGCCGCGAAGAAGCTCGCGAAACAGACCGGGTCTCTCATGCCACCAGCAAATATCCTCAACGCCCCGACGAAGCTGATGAAGAATCTCGGCTACGGGGAGGGTTACGAGTATGACCCGGACAGGCCGGGGGGCTTCTCCGGTGCGAACTACTTTCCCGAGGGCATGGAACCGGAGAAGGTGTACCGACCCACCGGCAACGGTTACGAGCACATCATCGCGAAGCGTCTGACCGAGTGGGATCGGATGCGTGCTGAAAAACGTCAGCACGAAGGTCGCGCCGACAATGACCCGTCAGACGATGGGGACACATGAACAAATAACGGATGGGCGCAGGCGCCATTCCATCCGCAGGTTTGTAGAGTGAACAACGTTCGCATCGATGCAAGAGGAGCTATCAACAATGTTCGGAAGTCAACGACAGAGACCAGCGCCGGCGGTCAGCGCCTTCATCGACATCATGGGCAGTCGTCATGTGCTCACCTCCGCCCGGGCGACGGAACCCTTCGCCAAAGGCAATCGCTTCGGCGGCGGCAGTGTGCTCGCTGTCCTCAAGCCGGGCAGCCTTGTCGATATGTGGCGGGCTCTGCAGGTCTGCGTCGATCACGATCTCATCGTCATCCCACAGTCGGCGAACACCGGCCTGACCGGAGGTTCGGGTCCCGGCGATCAGGACTACGATCGTGAGATCGTCATCATCTCCACCCTGCGCATCAACCAGATCCATCTCATCAACGATGCTCGTGAGGCCGTGTGTCTGGCCGGATCCACGCTGTACGAACTCGATGACAAGCTGGCACCTCACGGGCGTGAACCCCACTCGGTGATCGGTTCGTCGTCGATCGGTGCTTCGGTCGTCGGCGGCATCGCGAACAACTCCGGCGGCAGCCAGATTCGCAAGGGCCCGGCCTTCACGAAGCACGCGATCTTCGCCCGGGTCGATGACGAGGGCAAGGTCGAACTCGTCAATCACCTGGGCATCAGCCTCGGCGATGATCCGGCCCATATCCTCGATAAACTCCAACGCGGCGAATGGGACGAAGCCGATGTCACGCCGCCCCCGGAAGACAGTCTCGATACCGAATACAGCGAGCACGTCCGCGAAATCACCGATTCTCCTGCCCGCTACAACGCCAACCCGAAGTTCCTCCACGAGGCATCAGGGTCGGCCGGCAAACTCATGGTCTTCGCCGTGCGCACGCGGACCTTCCCCAAGCAGAAGGATTCGACGACCTTCTACGTGGGGACCAACAGCCCCGCCGAGCTCGAGGCCCTGCGCCGGGCGATCCTGACCTCGGACATGCCGCTGCCGATCTCCGGTGAGTACATGGGACGGCCCTCGTTCGACCTTGCCGAGAAGTACGGCAAGGACACGTTCGTCTCCGTCAAGCACGCCGGCAGCCGCGAGCAGATCAAGCTCTTCGCGTTGAAGAACTGGGCGAACGGGGTATTCGCGAAGCTGCCCTTCTTCGGACAGACAGTCGCCGATTCCATTGCGCAGGGTGCCTTCAGCTTGCTGCCGCAGCAGCTGCCGGACCGCATGCTTGAGTACCGCGATCGCTTTGAACACCATCTGCTCCTCGTCGTCAGCGGCGACCAGAAGCAGAGGACCGAGGAGTTCCTCACGACCTTCTTCGCCGAGGCGGGCCGTGACGGTGAATTCTTCATCTGCACTGCCGATGAGGCTCAGTCCGCCATGCTCCACCGCTTCGGTGCCGCCAGTGCTGCGACCCGCTACTTCAATCTCCACCGCGAAGAGTCCTCGGAGATGATCACTTTCGACGTCGCACTGACACGCGATGACGAGGATTGGCTCGAGGTGCTGCCAACGGAGATCTCGGACCAGCTGCACATCAGTTCCTACTACGGCCACTTCTTCTGCCACGTCTTCCACCAGGATCATGTGGCGAAGAAGGGAGTCGACCCGATCGCTTTGAAGAAGCAGATGACGGCGCTGCTCGAGGCACGCGGAGCGGCCGTGCCCGCCGAGCACAACTATGGTCGCCTGTACCAGGTTCCGCCGGAGATGGAAGCCCACTTCAAAGAACTCGATCCCTGCAACGTCTTCAACCCGGGCGTCGGAGAGACCTCGCCGCGCAAGAACTGGGGGTGACCCTCTGAATGTGAACGTTTCGCTTGGTCAGCACGTTCGATATCCCGCTGGTCTCCGGTACTCCAATCCGCTATCGGCGATTCGATGCAGAGGTCTCCGGTGCCCTCCCGCTCATTCGTGCGAATGGCTGGCCGAGCACTGCGCTCGAGCTTGTCGAGTGCGCCAGACGCTGAGTAGAGCCCACGCATCACGGCGGCGAAGCTGCTGACGCATTCACCGTGATCATTCCTGCGCTTCCCGGATTTCCCTTCTCTCCGCAGCGGCCCGGCCATGACGAGCAGAACCACGAGCTCTGGACGTATGGAGGGTTGCAAGCCATCGAAGACAAGGCGCTTAAACCTGATCGACGTTACAACCGAGAACGGCGACATCGAGCTACGCGCTGGCTGAGCCCACCCCCTGATCACGCAGACGGAGTATATGCCTACGGGATGATGGAGTCGATGTACCCGCCATCGACTCGCACTGCGGCACCGGTCGTGGCTGACGCGAGTGGCGAGGCGAGGTAGGCCACCATGTTCGCGATCTCTTGGGGCTCGATGAGCCGTTGCAGAAGCGACTGCGGCCGGTGAGTGAGCATGAACTCGCGCTGAGCTTCATCCCACGGGGTGGCGGGGTCCACCAACTCGTAGACGAAGTTCTCGACACCGCCGGTGTGTGTGGGGCCCGCGATCACTGAATTCACGGTGACACCTGTGCCAGCGGCGTCTTTCGCAAATCCTCGCGAGACCGCCAGCAGGGCGGTCTTCGACATGCCATAGTGGATCATCTCTTCCGGGATGACGACTGCAGAGTCGCTGGCGATGTTGAGCACACGACCCCAACCACGCTCCTTCATTCCCGGGAGAGCGTTGCGGATCTGTCGAGCGGCCGAGAGCACATTGACCTCGAAGTAGCGTCGCCACTCCTCGTCGGAGATGTCCAGCGCTGACGTCGCTCCGAAGATACCGAGGTTGTTCACCAGGATGTCGATGTCGCCAGCAGCGGCGTGCACGTCTGAGGCGCCGGCCTCGTCGGTGACGTCACCGGCAGCTGCGATGAGGTCGCGGCTGGCGGACTCGGACTGCAGTTCAGCGATGACCGAGTCCACGCTCTCGCGCCGGCGTCCGTTGATTGCCACGCGGGCCCCGGCGTCAGCGAGTGTGGCGGCGATCGCCTTCCCGATACCTTGCGTCGAACCTGTTACAAGGGCAGTGCGGTTGTGAAGATCAATGAGCATGCGAGCCCCTTTCGGGCTGAACAACGGCGGAGGCAGATGCCGTAGGCGAAGCTAGTTTGACTGTTGCCGATGATACTTTCCGAGCCTACGTGGCGCTCGCTTTCATCACCAGTGCGATACGGGGCCATCCGGTACTAACAGGTACAGGAGATGCGTCGGGGTCGGACCGGAGCGGTGCAGGGAGCGTCGACCGAGCTTTTAGCCGTCATTGACTTCGAACGCACCACTCGGCTGCAGAATGTGCAATACTAGTTACGTACCGATCGATACGTAACTGAGGGGAGGCGCTGATGGCGCCAGGAGGACGGCCACGCGCATTCGAACCGGAGGCTGCCCTGGATGCTGCTGTTGAGACGTTCTGGCGGCATGGCTATGACGCGGCCGGAATGGCTGAGCTCACAGGAGCAATGGGTATCAGTCGACCCGCTCTGTACCGGGCGTTCGGTGGCAAGGCGCAGTTGTTCAGCGCAGCATTGGAGCGCTACATCGCACGCAACATGGAGTATGTCGAGGCCGCCTTGGCCAAGCCCACGGGGCGCGAGGTGGCTGAGTCGTTCTTGGTCGGCAACGCTGAGGCGGTAACGACCCCCGGGCGTCCGCCTGGTTGTCTGTCCGTCCAGGCGATGGTCACAGATGAAGCGGATGCGTTCTCACTGCTCGCGAAGAACCGCCTGGCCATCCAGGAGCGACTCTCCGCCCGATTCCGCCGCGCGATCCGCGACGGGGACCTTCCATCCGATGAAAACGCCGAGGAGCTATCTCGGTTCATGATCACACTCACCACCGGTTTTGCCATTCGCGCCGCCGATGGCGAACCCAGGCAAGCGCTCATCGCTCTGGCCCGCCGCGCGCTTGCAGTCTTTCCAGAACCCGAACCCGCGACTCCCACACAAACCCCTTCACATCCCAATTCGAAAGGCATGACACATGACTGAATCAGGAAACCTCGCTTCGGCACGAAACGAAGCACTCGAGGTCCGTCGCCTCTACGAGATCCTCGAGCAACGGTTCAATGGCGAGACGTGGTCTCTCCACGAGCTCATGCTCGGCCTCTCCAACGACGTCGGCTACATCGGCCGCCTCATTCTCGCCCATGACGGAACATGGGGGATCGACGGCGACAGCGAGGCCGAGTTGAAACACAAACTCGCTGAAACCCTGTGGTGGGTCTTCGTCCTCGCTGAGAGGCTCGACATCGACATTGATCAGGCCTTCACCGACACCATGGCAAATATTCGGACCGGACTCAGCGGCACGATCGCTCGCACCGAACCCGTCAACCCTTCACATTGAATCCAGCGAGGACTCCATGACACACAGCACCACCATTCAAAACGGAACCGAGAACTATGTTGAGAACCGGCACGCAGGGAAGGTTGCGTTGGTGATGGGCGGTGCCCGTGGAATAGGCGCCGGGATAGTGAGCCGTCTCGCGGCCGAGGGTGCGCGAGTGACTTTTACCTATGCCTCAGCCACGGCAGAGGCGGACGCGCTCGTCACACGTATCGCCGAATCCGGTGGCCAGGCTATAGGGGTCAAGGCGAACAGCGCCGATCGGGTACAGATTCGCGAAGTGATCTCCAACGTCACCACCCAGGAGGGGCGCCTCGATATCGTCGTGGCAAACGCTGGTGGCGGGACGAAAAAGCGCGTCGATCAACTCTCTGACGACGAGATCGATCATATGATCAATGTCAACATCCGAGGAACGCTCGACACCATTCGCTTCAGTACGCCACACCTGGGTGAGGGTGGCCGGGCCATCGTGATCGGCAGCGTCAGTGCGAATCATTTCCCGGACGATGTCACGTCGATCTACGGAATGACCAAGGGTGCGGTAGCAAGCCTTGTGCGTGGTTTGTCGCGTGAACTTGGCCCGCGCGGTATCACAATCAACAACGTCCAGCCCGGACCTGTGAATACACCCGCGAATCCCCAGGACGGACCTTACGGAGACACGCTTCGCGCAACAATCCCAGTCGGACGATTCGGCCGAGTTGACGAGGTCGCATCCCTCGTGTCTCACCTGGCTAGTGAGGACGGTGCCTATGTCAACGGCGCCTCCCTCGACATCGACGGCGGTTACAGCGCGTGAACACATTCACCACCGCAATCATCGACCTCTGAGCCCCTGGCTCAGGCTGAAAGGACCCACCCATGACGACAACCCCGCACCTCCATGCCTCAGACGACCCCGAGTTCGTCCGTGTCCCTGCGGTGACCTACGCATCTATCGCTGGCTCCGGATCACCCGGCACCGACGAGTTCTACCGCAAGATGGCCCTCCTTGGCGACGTGGCTCGCCAAATCACCGGGGATACGGCCCCAGTCATTGAGATTCAGTACTGGTACCCCGAGGGATCGACTCCGGTCGAGATCGAGGATTTCTACACCGTCAACCCTGTGCCCTCACTGCTCTACCGGGTCCTGGCCGCCGTCCCCGATACCACGACGATCGAGGACCTGACGACTGTGCGAGTTCACGCAGCAAGCACTGCCGATCGCAACGGCGACGTCATCGAGCTGCACGCCACGCCCGAACAGGACGTCGTCCAGGTCATGCACCACGGACCATTCTCCGAGGAATTCGCAACTCTCGAACGACTCGGCGCGCTCGCACGGAAGCGCAGAGTCCATCGAAGCGGCCCGCACCACGAAATCCACCTCGACAGCTTCACCCGCCAGACACCGCAAGACAGGCTACGCACAATCCTGCGTGACCCCGTGGCCTGAGGCCACAGATTGAACACCCTGCATTCCACGCACTCATCGGAAGGCATACCGTGACTGACCACACCCCCAGCCCCGGCTACTCCTCGATGTTCACCCGCCGGAGGTCCCGGGCCGACCTGACCTCGTGACTTGACCGCTTCGGGTTGAGCAGCTTGAGCAGCGACAGCGCCAAGAGAGCACCGACGATGGCGCAGCCGGCCGGCAGCAGCATCGCCGTCTTCGCGTTCGAGGCGTCGATGATGTTGCCGGCGAGGGCTGACCCGAAGGCGACGCCGAAGCCCAATGATGTTCCCAGCCAGGCGAAGGCCTCGGTCAGACGCCTCGGCGGTGCCAGCGCTTCGATGACGGAGTTCGCGCCGATGAGGCTGGGGGCGATGGTGAAGCCGACGATGAACAGGATGATCGTGTAGGAGACCATTCCCTGTGCCAGCATCATCGAACACGCGCCGATGGCCAGCAGGGCAACGGTGATGCCGAAGCGGTGATGGGTTGCGGAGTTCCAGTTCCTCGAGCCGTAGAGCGCACCGGCGATGAGTGAGCCCAGGGCGAAGGCGCTGAGCAGGATGCCAGCCAGGGACTTCACACCCTGCTCGTCGGCGAAGGCCACGGCGATGACGTCGATGGCACCGAAGTTCACACCCAAGAACACGTTGACGATGATGATCGTGAAGATCCCCGGGTTGGAGAACACGTGCCCGCGAGCCTCTGTGGTGCGTTCAATCGGCGGGGGTTCGGTCGACTTCTGGATGTAGAGCAAGGCCGAGCCGATCCCGGCGGTGAGCATCGAGAGGATGATGCCTGCCGGTGGGAACACGGCGGTGGCGAGTACGGTGGCGACGACGGGTCCGGTGACGAAGAGCAGCTCATCGGCTACGGATTCCCAGGAGAAGGCGGTCTGCAGCTTCTTCGGCGAATCTACGATGTGTGACCAGCGCGAACGCACCAGCGAACCGACGGACCCGACGGTGGCACCGCCGATTCCGGCGAACACGAAGATGAGGCCCACCCACCAGTCTGCGTAGACGGAGACGATGAGCAGCGAGAGCGCCACGAGGTGGGTGATGACGATGGGCACCATGACGGTGGCTTGGCCTCGACGGTCGACAAGGCGCGCGATCCCGGGGCCGGCAAGAGCTTGGACGATCATGTACACGGCGGCGACGATGCCTGCCAGACCATAGGAGCCGCTGACGCCCTGGATGAACAGAACGATTCCCAGGCCCAGAACTGCGATGGGCATACGTGCAACAAGACCGGCCAAGGAGAACTTGAGAGCACCGGGAAGAGACAGAATTTCCCGATAGTTGTTGAACACCAGCAAAGTCTACCTAGCGCATGAAGCGTCCACTATACGGATACGACGTTGTTACCGGTGAGTCGAGTCACCTCGGCGACGGTCATTCGAGTCGCAGACGAGCGATCAACCCAGGTCACAGGCAAGACACACCCGCGCACCGGGGCAAGGTGTCCGGGGGAATGTAACAAAAGCTATATAATTGCAGAGATTGCAATCCTCTCCCGCCGGCACCCACGCCGCATTGACTGAAACCCGGAGTGCCGATGACGGACAACAGCAGTATCGATGATCTGTTCGACAGCCAGGAAGACCGACCGCAGCGTCCCAAACGCAAAAAGAAGAAGGTGTGGCGCAAGCTCCTTGTCGCCCTTCTCGTCATCGTCATCCTCGGCGTCCTTGGTGTAGGCCTCTACCTGTGGAACGTGGGTCGGACCTTCGACAACAACGCGAACAAGCTCACCGACGAGCAGATCTTCGGCACGCAGCGCCCCGATGACCAGAAGGAAGACGGCGGCACGAACATCCTGCTGCTGGGCTCCGATGAGCCGATGGACCAGGTCGACGTCAACGACTCCCGCGGACTGCGCTCGGACACGATCATGGTCATGCACATCCCGGAGTCCGGATCCAATGTCCAAGTCATGTCGATCCCGCGTGACAGCTGGGTCGACATCGAAGGCCACGGCAAGGCGAAGATCAACTCCGCGCTCTCAACCGGTGGCCTGCCCCTGGCCGTGTCCACGATCTCGGACTTCATCGGCACGGAACTCGACCACGTCGCGATCATCGACTTCGAAGGCTTCAAAGCACTGACCGACAGCCTCGGCGGGGTCACTGTGAACTCGGAGCAGAGCTTCGAGAAGAACGGCTACACCTTCGAAAAGGGAGAGAACGTCCTCGATGGTGACGAGGCGCTGACCTTCGTGCGCGAACGCAAGTCTTTCCAGGACGGCGACTTCCAACGCGCCCGCAACCAGCAGGCCTTCATCCGGGGACTGACCAACGAGATCATCTCTGCCGACACCCTGTCGAATCCGAAGAAGATCCAGAACATGGTCGAGGACTTCTCGCCGTACATGTACGTCGACTCCGGTCTGGACGCTCAGTACATCTCTGCCACGGCCTTCGCCATGCGCGACGTCCGCCCCGGTGACATCGAATTCTTCACCTCCCCGACCGCCGGCGTCGGTACATCGAGTGACGGTCAGTCGATCGTCAACGTCGACGAAGAGGAACTGAAGAAGGTCCAGGACGCCTACAAGAACGACACCGTCGATGAGTACGTGCAGAACGCCCCGGAGTCGCACCTGTAACGCTGGCTTCGCCCCGGAGGTCACCGTCGCCGAGGCGGTTCCACCCACCCTCGCGCACGACGAACCCCGCCCCCTGAGATCTCAGGGGCGGGGTTCTTCACACCCGTATCGGGTGAGGTCGCCTCAGCTGCCGAACTGGACCTTGTGGACTCCGTGAGGTGCGCCCCATTCGCCGCCGTTGGACACTTCTTCATTGGAAACGCCGACGGACATCGTCTCGCCGGTGACGGTGTTCTCATAGGTCGAATAGATGGTCCCTGCGGCTCCGTCGCCGCCGGTCCTGACCCAGTGGGTCGCATCCTCGTTGCCGTGCTCGTTCAGAGCCTCGACGACCTGCGGTGAGGCAAAGGCTTCGACTCGCTCAGAATTGTCTGCACCCCAGGCTCTGACGAGCTCATCGGCGTAGATGCCGGTGTCGGTGGGAAAGTGAACCGATTGCGGTGCGGCGTCAGCGGCTGTGCTCGTGTCCGCTGCGGGGGCTGCCAGTGCGGGGCCACTGGCCAGGCCGATTCCTGCGAGGCCGGCGACGGCGGCGATTCCCAGAGCTGCTGTGCGATTGCGGATGGTGGTCTTCATAGTGTCGATCCTTCTTCTTCGAGGGGCGTTTTCTGTCAGAGATGCCACCGGATGGGTGGCACATCAGTGACGCGGCCCAGTATTGCCGCCGTGCTTGAAGTCAGAACCACAGCGGCTGGGAGGACGCTCGGAGCGGGTAACAGCTTGGAGACGAGTTGTCTGCAGTCCTGCGGCGGTGACTGACACATACCGGGGCAAAGGCTCTCACGCCACAACATCTATTGCCTGATAGTGCGGTTCGACGAAGTCCTGGGCAGAGTCGACCCGACAGTGACGAACGTTTGTTGCGAAGCACCGTTTGCTACGTTTTCGACAGAACAGTGAAACCCGATCGTGATCGGACCTCGCCGAGGTTGCTCGGCGTTGCCGTCGACCGCGCAGGCCAGTACGCGGTCCCTGTCACCCCAGCGGCACTTCCCGTCGGCTCCGCTGTCCTCGTGTGAAGTAGACCGCCGCCAGCACTGTCGCGATGACAAGCAGCCCGAGAGCTCCGATGAGAGCTGCTGTCAGTCCGAGTAAGGCGAGAAGTCCGCTGGTGGCCATGATGCCCAGGGCATTCGTCGTCCGCAGCAGCGCGAACATCTCGGCTCGACGTTCCTCCGGTGCAAGGCTGTCGAGTGCGAGCAGATAGAAGGTGTCGAGCATCGGCAGGAACCATCCGACGATGAGGGCACCGGCCAGTGTCAGCGCAATATGCCCATCAATGAGGAGCAGGGAGAAGGCGAGCGTGGTGATGGCGAAGAAGGTCGTGACCTTCCACCGCCCGGGCATGCGGTTGCGGATGCTCACCCAGACGCCGCCGAGCACCGAGCCGATGCACATCGCCAGGGCAAACAGGAACGCCCAGGCCGGGCTGAGCCCGAACGACAGTGCGAAGGACACCGCTCCCACCTCGATGCCCGCAATGGAGGCTCCGGTCGCGCCGGAGGCGAACAGCCAGATCCAGACCGCACCTGGCACCGGAGCTCGACGCCCCGAACCCGGCCTGGCTACAGGCGTCGACCGGGCCTCGGGGATGGCAGGGATGAGCAGCATCGGCCCCGAACCGACGATAGTCACAACAGCCATCGCAGCAACCGGTGACCATGCGCCCAGTACGGATGCCAGCACCGGTGAGGTGGCGAAGGCGACCTCGTTGAGGGTGGCTGCGATTCCCAGGGCGCGTGGCATTCCCGAGGGCTCGACGAGGTGGTTGAGCAGCGTTCGCATGTAGCCGTAGGCCGCGCCATTGACCAGCCCGGCCACGATGACGGCGACGACGAGGTAGCCGAACGGTGCTGAGGCAGCGGCCAGGATCGTCACCGCGAGCAGCCCGAGCGTCCGGAAGGCGATGAGTGTGCGCAGGTAGCCGACGCTGCCGAACCGGTGGCCCAGGCGAGTGATGGGCACCGAGCCGAGGATCTGTGCCGCCGTCATCGCAAAGACCAGACCGGCACCTGACTCGGCGGACCCGGTCAGCGGCAGCGCGAGGAGGGCGAAGGCAATGGGTGCCGCCGCCTGCGGAACACCGAACGTTCCGTAGCCGATCTGCCAGCGCAGCACGTTGATGCGCGAATGCGACGAGCCGCCCTCGCCTTGCGATGTATCAGCCCCAGGTCGCGTCATCAGGCACCGATGACCACGCGGATGAAGTCGACCGAGGCCTCCTGACCTGCTGTGTAGGAGTAGCCCCGGTCGGTGGAGATTCTTCTCGACATTCCCGCGGACAGTGTCAGAGGTTCGTCGTTGAGCTCGAGCACGAGGGCGCCGGACAGAACGTGGAGGATCTCCTCGGTGCCGGCACGGTCGGCTTCAGCCTGATACCGCACACGTGGCCCCAGATGCCACCGCCACAGCTCGGTGCCTGGAACAGAAGATGCGCCGAGGATGTAGGCAGTGCTTTCGTGCGGACCCTCCCAGGCCAGGGTGTGATCGTTGCTGGGATCTGAATGTTCGGTGCTGCCGAGGTTCGCAGGCCGCCCCGGTTCTGATCGCGAGGGCGTCGAGCTGCCGGGCCCCGAGGCAGCAGCATCGCTGAGAGCCAGATCGGCGAAGCTCACATCGAGGGCGTGGGCGATGCGGTCGATGGTGGCCAGACTCGGGTTCGCCTGGCCCAGCTCGATCTGGGTGAGCATACGTCGGCTCAGCGCAGCCTCGTCGGCCAGGCGCTGAATGGTCCACCTCCGCGCCTTGCGAAGGCTGCGGACCCGGTGTCCGACGCGATCGAGGAAGGTCTGGATGCGCGGGCTCTTCATCGACATGATGAGCACTATACTGCACATCGAGATCAGGTACTCGACTATCCAACGGAGAAGACCGGCCCTGGACCTACCGAAGCAGGCGGGACCGGTCATGGTGCAGCTGGGTTTATCCCTGCTCCAGCACCCCATCCACCAATGTCCGTGCGTCGTGCTGGACGGCCCGCAGGTGGTCCTCATCGCGCAGTGACTCGGCGTAGATCTTGTACACGTCCTCCGTGCCGGAGGGGCGCACCGCGAACCAGGAGTTCTCGGTCGTGACCTTGAGTCCGCCGATGGGTGCGTTGTTTCCCGGCGCCGAGGTGAGAGTTGAGGTCACCGGTTCACCGCCGACGGTCTTCGCCTTCACCTGGGAGGCGTCGAGTGCCCCCAGCTTCGCTTTCTGTGCGCGGGTGGCGGGGGCATCTTGGCGGGCGTAGGCACTGGTGCCGAAGTTCGCGGCCAGTCCTGCGTACCGCTGGGACGGAGTCTGTCCGGTCTTGGCCGTCATCTCTGCGGCCAGGAGGGCCATGATGATGCCGTCCTTGTCTGTTGACCAGACCTTGCCGTTGCGGCGCAGGAACGAGGCACCTGCAGATTCCTCACCGCCGAAGGCCAGTGTCGAGTCGAGGAGTCCGGGGACGAACCACTTGAAGCCGACGGGAACTTCGAACAGCGGCCTGTCGTGGGCGGAGACGATGCGGTCGACGATCGAGGAGGTGACAAGGGTCTTGCCGATGCCGGCGCTGGATGACCATTCTGGTCGGTTGTCGAGCAGGTAGTCGATCGCGGTCGCCAGATAGTGGTTGGGGTTCATCAGCCCGGCATCGGGGGTGACGATGCCGTGGCGGTCGGCATCGGCGTCATTGCCTGTGGCGATGTCGAAGTCGTAGCGGGAGGCGATGAGCCCGGCCATCGCGTAGGGCGAGGAGCAGTCCATGCGGATGTTCTCGTCCCAGTCCAGGGTCATGAATGACCAGGTGGGGTCGACCTCGGGATGGACGACGGTGAGGTTGAGGTCGAAGTCCTCGGCGATTGCGGCCCAGTAGTCGACGCTGGCCCCGCCCAGAGGATCAGCACCGATGTGGATGTCGGAGCTGCGGATGACATCGAGGTCGATGACCGACTCGAGGTCCTCGGTGTAGTTGGAGATGAAGTCGAAGTTCTCGGTATTGGCCAAGTGGAAGGCCCGCTGGAACCCGGTGCGTGGAATCTTCTCCCATCCGGCCTCAAGGTAGGAGTTCGCGCGCTCCGCGATCCACGTCGTCGTCTCCGACCCAGCAGGTCCGCCATGCGGCGGGTTGTACTTGATGCCGCCGTCGGAGGGCGGGTTGTGGCTGGGGGTCACAATGATGCCGTCGGCCTGCGCATCCGTTGCGGTCTTGCCCGCGTTGAAACCCAGAATCGCGTGGGAGAGCACGGGAGTGGGGGTGAAGCCGTCGCGCTCATCGATGAGCGCCGGCACCTCCGCTGCGGCGAGGACCTCGAGAACAGTGAGGAACGCTGGTTCGCTCAACGCATGGGTGTCACGGCCCAAGAAGATGGGCCCATGGATGCCCTGCTTCTTGCGGAAGTCGACGATGGCGGCGGTGATCGCTGCGATATGGGCTTCGTTGAACGCACGGTTGAAGCTTGACCCGCGGTGTCCTGAGGTCCCGAAGCTCACAGCCTGCGCGGGCACGGAGGAGTCGGGGACGAGATCGTAATACGAATCAAGCAGTGCGGAGATATCGACGAGATCCCTGTCCTGGGCCAGCTGGCCGGCGCGAGTAGTCATAGAACTACTGTGCCAAACTCCCACCGCCTCGCACAGTTGTGTCCACGGGGTTCTTGCATCGTGGACGGTGAGGGTCCAACGTCGCCGGAAATTCGCCGGCGACCTGCCCGGCCCTTCTGCAACAGCCCGTTCCCTCGCCGAGGCTCATCACCGTGCCGAATTATCGACCCGGTGAGATCCCGGATCCGACGAAGTAGGCCTTCGAATTCGCGTCCATGGACTGGCACTACCTTCTGGCCGTACTATTCAGACACACGCATGCCGAGCATTGGGGCTGGCGCTGCGACGATAAAAGGACAATGACATGTCTTTCCAGGCCTATCTCGACACCATCGAAGACAAGACGGGGCTGACTCCACGCGAACTCATCGACATCGCCAAGACTCACGGCTATGACGATCCTACGGTGAAGGCCGGGGTAATCCTCGATTGGCTCAAGACTGACTACGGGCTCGGCCGCGGACATGGCATGGCGTTGGTCCACGTCATCAAGAAGGGGCCGCAGATCGACAGTAAGCATGTCGGCACCGAGGGGGTCCATAGCGACGAGTCGGACACCCTCTGGCTCGATGGCAAAGCGAGCAGACCGGCATGATCACGATCACCGACCGCAATCAGACGTTGCTGCCCGGGTCAGCGACAGCGAAATTCATCGGCGCAGAGCATGGGGCCGATGTCTCCTTCTTCTGGGTCGACGTGCCAGCGGGGAAGGGTCCCGATCTGCACCGGCATCCGTACACGGAGACGTGGGTGGTACTGGCTGGCGAGGCGCGTATCGAGGCTGACGGTGAGAGTTTTGCGGCTCATGCAGGGAATATCGTCACCGTTGCGGCGGAGACTGTTCACCGCTTCCGCAGCTTCGGAGGCGGCAATCTGCAGATGTTGTGCATTCACGCATCTCCGGAGATCATCCAGGAGTTCGTCGCCGGATAGTTGAGGCGTTCCTCTGCCGAGGGGCCTCTACTTCACCCACGGCTCCTCGCCGTTTTCGGACACGATCGGCTTGCCGTGGTCGAGGTTCCAGGACCCCATGCCGCCGGTGCGGCAGATGACGTACCGGCGGCATCGAGGGGGGAGGGCGTCGAGACGTGTGGGTAACTAGCCCCAGCGCCTCATGCAGGCATTTCGCTAACACAGACAGGTTCTTCACCGCTAGGTGCACCGAAATTTTCATCGCCGAGGCGTGCTAGAAGTGTTCTGGAAGCGGTTTAAGGTCCGGAATCTCGAAGTAGGGCTCAAAGTAGTCACTGCCGGATATACCATATCGATTCACCCAGATTCGTCGAATTCCGTACTGTTTGGTCGGCATAATGTCATACTCCCAGCCTTGTGCAACGTGAGTGATGACCTGGGGATCGCGGTCGATGGTACGAAATAGATGTTCGAAAGCGCCCTCTCTTGGCTTATACCAACCTGCATCCTCGGCAGTGATGACGTAGTCGAAATCGACACCGATAGTCTCGACGTGGTGCGGTATGTAATCGCGGTCGGAATTGGAAATGATGGCCAGCTCTACTCCCTTTTCTTTGAGCTTCCTCAGGGCTGCCGGTACCTCAGGAAACACGGGAAAGTTCTTTGCGTCTTCGACCAGCTGGTCACCCTGTTCATCCGAATAGGGCGCTCCATGCTGCAACATCGTCGTCTTCAAAGTGTTGCGCACGAGATCCTGGTAGCGGGTGTAAGGGCCTTGGGCCACAGCGTAAAACCTTGCCACTCTGAGGTTGTCCAAGAACACTTCGTGATCCGCTCCCACGATGTCGAGGCTGTCCTTGACGATTGGCAGGGCCGCGCGATTGAGGTCGAAGTCGATGAGGGTGCGGTAACAGTCGAATGTGGCGATGGGTGTCTGTGATTTATTCATTGGGCTTCCTATGCTCGTTCGGTCGATGTCAGTGGATTGTGTGTGGTTGTGCCGGTCTCAATGTCTTCGATGTCGAAGAGAGGGGCTGCTCGAGAGAGGAAGTCGAGATTGAGGTGGGAGCGTCCTTTGGTGATGAGTTGTGCACCGGCTTCCCCGATAGCAGGACTGATTTTGAATCCGTGCCCTGAGAACCCGGTGAGGATCGCAATGTTGGGATCGTCCGGATGCAGCCGCAAATATTCGTGCATCGTGCGCGTATAGCTTTCTATATAGGTATTCAGCCGCACTGGATTCGGTTGCAGAACTGGTAAGAAGTCAGTGACGATCGGGTGGAAGCGTTCTATCTCGGTTCGTGCTGCCTCGCCGCTCAGAGACCGCTCGACACTGTTGGGGTTCCCTGTTGAGTGATGGTCGTTGAATCCCAGCCCGAGTTTGACCGTCTTGCCGTCCGCGGTTGGAATTCCGTAGCAGTATCGCGGCGCTGCGCGCATGAAGGGGGGCAGGCCTTGAAGAGCATTGTCTCGAGTGCCGGGATACCAGGCGGACGTCAATCGCTTGGTCACGACGAAGTCGCGCAGATCGGGCACGAGCTGCGTCGTCCACCCGCCGCAGGCGACGACGATGCGATCGAAATCCGAGATGCTTCCTGCGGTATGGAGGCGTACGCCGTTGCCACGAGACTCGAGATGGTCGACACGTGCGTATTCGTGCAACTGACCTCCGTTGGCGACTCCGAGGCCCACTGCTGCGGTGATTGTCAGTTCAGGGCTGATGACTCCAGCCTCTATATCCCAAAGTCCTACCTCATCTGTCCGGGGCTTGAACTGCGGGAACCGATCGGCGATGTCTCGGGTACTGAGAACCTCGTGAGGTGTGTCCAACTCAGTGGCGGAGAGCAGGGAATTGCTCACCTGTGTACTGTCTGCCTTACCGACGTAGAGCACGCCTTTCAGCTTGCGCAGCTGCCTACCGGATTTCGTCTCCAGTTCTTTCCAGAGTTCTTGTGAGCGGTGAATGATGGGCAGATAGCCCAGATCATCTGCTTCGAGGTTGCGGTAGAGCCGGCTTTCCCCGCCGGCTCCTGCAAAGGGGTGACCCACATACGCGGATTCAAAGCCGTGCACTTCTATTCCAGCGATCCTGCTGAGATTCCAATAGACCTGGGAGCCGACAGCACCGAGTCCGACTACTGCGATCTTCATATTGTGACCTCCAGTCCATTTCAGATTGTCAGAGCGATCCGGTGGGCATCGAGAATCGCGGCATGTGTATTCCTGCTCGAGACCGCATCCCCAACTCGATAGAGCACGAACCCGGGATGCTCCGACACAGGCTGAGGTTGTGCAGAGATCAACGCATCAACATCGACCCGGCCGGCATTGCTCGAGTGACCCAAAAGCGCGGTGTAGAGCTCATCGTTCGGCCAGGTTCCGCCCGCGTAGTAGACCGCGTCGCAATCAAGCGCCTCGAGGACTCCCGTGGACTCACCGGTCAGTTCAACGTGGAACCTGCGATCCGATTTCTGCTCCGCAGAGACGACGTATCTGGCGAGCTTCACATCGATGTGCTCGGCATCGAAGACTGCCTGATAGTCCGCGAAGTTCAGCGAACCGACGTCGATGCCGACGGTGCGCTCTGGGGTCACATAGGTCACCCGATCTGAAATGCGGGCAAGGTGCTCTAACGCGTCCAGTGATGAGTTGCGTCCCTCATCGTCGAAGAGGATCACGTGGCCGAGACGCTTCCCGGAGATCTCAAAGGCTTCCCACGTGTCGTGGATGAGGCTGCCACCCTCGATGCCGACGTCTGCAGCGGATCGGGGTATTCCTCCGGTTGCGATGATCACGGCGTCTGGAGCGAGACCGAGGACGTCACTCTCTTCCGCAAAGACATTGAACTTGAAGTGAGCTCCGTGGTCTCGTGCTTGGGCAACGCGCCAATCGATGGCTCCGGCGTACTCGCGTTTGCGCGGAAGCCGCGCCACCATCGCCAATTGTCCGCCGGGTTCGGCTGCGGCTTCGAAGACAGTGACGTGGTGTCCGCGTTTCGAAGCCACCTGAGCCGCTTCCAAGCCGGCTGGGCCTGCTCCGACAATGACGATGTTCTGTGGGCGTGTGACATCGCGATCTATCTCGTGTTTCAAAGTGTCTTCACGCCCGACTGCCGGGTTGTGGAAGCAGACGACACCCCCAGTGCTGCCCGCCTCCAAGCAGAGGCGGGCTCCGATGCAAGGTCGGATCTGGTCGGACTTGCCTTGGCGGACCTTCTCGACCAGATGTGGGTCCGCAATGTTGGCCCGGGTCATGCCTACGAGATCGAGTATGCCTTCCTTCACGGCATATTCGGCAGTCGTGATGTCAGCGATCTTCGCCGCATGGATGACCGGAATGCTCACGGCCTTCTTCACACCAGCGACGAGGTCGAGGAATGGTGCAGACTGTTTTCCAGCGCCCGGAATCACATCCGTCATCTTCCCTTGCGACTCGATAGTGCCGACCACAACGTTGACGAAATCGATCCCATCGGCCATGTACTGATTGAGAAGTGCGACTGACGACTCGGGATTGAGACCATCTGAACGACGTTCGTCGATAGACATCCTCACGCCGAGGGCCATGTCGGTGCCGGTCACGGCTTTCACCGCTCTAATGACGCGCCCAGGGAATTCGCGGGCGATCTTCTGGGAATCTGGGTCGAGTTTCGACAGATGCCACGGTGAGGCGAAGGCGTCAAGGAGATGGCCGTAATGCTCGAGCTCGATGCCGTTGATACCGGCTGCACGAGCTCTCTCGGCAGCAGCGGCGAAGTCGTCTACGATGCGGTCGAGGTCCCATTCTTCAGCCTGCTTCGGATAGGAGCGATGGGCTGGCTCCCTCATCGACACCGAGGACACAGAAGGCAACCAATTGGAATCGTGGTCACCGGTTCTGCGACCCAGGTGTGTGAGCTGGATGAAGACCTTGCTCCCGTGTCTCTGACAAGCAGAGGCGACCTCTTTGAGAGGAGCGACGACGTCGTCGCTGTACATGGTGATATTCCCGAAGGCAGGGGCACTGTCGCGGCTGACCACAGCGGATCCGCCGATGGTGATGAGTCCGACGCCCCCTTTTGCCTTCTCCTCCTGATAACGGCGATAGCGTGGCGTAGGTAGTCCGCCATTGGTGTATCGATTGGAATGGGCGGTGCTCACGATACGATTCTTCAGCTGCACCTTCCCAACTGAGAATGGTGTAAACAGGACACTGTCCCTGCCGGTTTCAGAGGCTTCCGCGGTCAATTCAGTTTCTCCTCTACTCGGGCGACGATGCGTGCTGAGACGATGCAGAGCACGGCGTATATGAGGCCTGCCAGGACGAGCACATTCAAGTATTCGAAGGTCATTGATCCGATTGAGAACGCTGTGCTTGTCATTTCAGAGACTCCGATGGCGAAGGCGAGCGATGTTGATTGGAAAACCATGATGAGCATCGACATGAGGGGGCCGGGTATTGCTCGGATTGCCTGTGGCAGCACTACGTGGAAGAAGGCGTGGCGACCTGTGATTCCCAAGCTCGCTGCTGCCTCGCGCTGACCGGCTCCAACGTGGAGTATCCCGGCGCGGAAGACTTCACTGGAATAGGCGCCGAGGTTGAGCGAATGACCGACGACGATAGTGGTGAAAGCCGCCATCGTGACTCCCGTTGCAGGGAGTCCGAAGTACAGCAAGTAGATGACTGCCAGCAGGGGGATACCGCGGAAGACCTCGATGAAGGCAATGACCAACGCGCGTACCAAACGGCTGGGGGCGGTGGCCAGGAGCCCGAGGACCAGCCCAAGTGGGAAGCCGATGAGGGCGACGCAGGCGGTGAGGAGTAGAGATGTGCCGAGGCCGTTGAGGAGCTGTGGCAACCATTCGATCCAGTGTTCGAACATCAGGCGGTCACCACCTTTGAGCGCACTACCCCGTCGACGAAGCGAGAGAAGTAGGACAGTGGGATTCCCACCAGCAGATAGAGCAATGCGGCGACGGAGAACACGAGGACCGCAGAGCCACCGCGGGAGACTTCGTTCTGTGCCAGAAAGATGATGTCCGCGACGCCGATGATCGACGCAATGGCCGTATCTTTGAGCAGAGCCACGGCATACGACGCCGATGGTGGAATCGAGATGTTGAGTGCCTGCGGGGCGATGATCCTCCAGAACTGGTTACTCGGAGTCAGGCCGAGTGCCGCTGCGGCTTCCTTCTGTCCGAGATGGACATTGTCGATCCCGGCGCGAAAGTTTTCCGCCAGATAGCCAGCCGAGATGATGCTCAAGCCGATGAGGCCAGCAGGGAGTGGTTCGAGTGGAACGATGGGGCTGATTCCGAAATAGATGATGAGCAGCCAGACAAGAGGCGGTATTCCTCGTGAGATGTCGATGACCGCTACTGCCGGAGCGCGGAGGATTCTCAGCTTCGATGTCCGCATGAGCGCCAAGGGAACTGCCAACATGGTGCCGACAGTGAAGGAGACGACTGTCATGAGAATTGTGATTCCTAGGCCCGCCGACAGAGTCTGCAGTATTGACGCGAATGAGAAGTCGCTCATCTGTCCAACACCGCTTGAAGAAACGTGCGGGTACGCTCATGCGTTGGATTGTAGAAAACCTGCGCCGGGGGTCCCTCTTCGAGGATTCCTCCCTGATCCAGGAGCAGGACTCGATCGGCTACGCGCTCCGCGAACTTCATCTCATGAGTCACAACGATCATGGTCATCCCGCGGTCTGCCAAGTCGCGCATGACCTTGAGTACGTCGTTGCCGACCTCCGGGTCGAGCGCGGATGTCGGCTCATCGAACAACATGAGTTCGGGGTCGAGGGAGAGCGCTCGAGCAATCGCGATTCGCTGCTGTTGTCCGCCGGAGCATTCCGAAGGTTTAGCATGTGCCTTGTCAGCAAGCCCCACTTGTCCCAGGAGCTTGAGGGCATAATCTTCGGCCTCTTTGGCGTTGCGCAGACCGTTGAGCTTCTGAGCCAAGACTATGTTCTTGACCACGCTGAGGTGGGGGAACAGATTGAAAGTCTGGAACACCATGCCAACTCGGCGGCGAAGCTTGAGCAGTTCTGTCTTCGACGGTTTGAGAGGGTCCACGAATGCGGCTTGGCCATCCAGGCTCAAAGCCCCGCCTGTGGGACGTTCAAGGTAGTTGAGGCATCTAAGGAAGGTGCTTTTGCCTGCGCCGCTGGGGCCAATGAGAGCGATTACCTCTCCGGCATGCACCTTCAGCGTGACTCCTTTGAGGACCTCGTTGTCTTTGAATGACTTCTTGATGGATTCGGCGTCGAGGAGCACTCGTGGATCTTGCATTCTTAAGAATTCCTCTCGGCTCGCAGGTCGGTCAGTTCTCGCAAGTCAGTCATTTGGAGTCTTTGTCGTTTGGAGTGACGAGGCTCGGATCAAGTCCGTACTTTTCAAAGCTCTTATCCAGCTCGCCGGAGTCCTTGTAGTCTGCAATCGTCTGATCAGTGGCGCCTTTGAGTGCGGTGTTGCCCTTTTTGATGAGAGCGACAGAAAGCGGCGGTTCCTGGGTGTAGGGCATGTCAGGTGATTTCTGCATCTTGTCGATTTTGAGGTCGGAGTACTGGTCCTGGGTCAGCCTCCAGGTGTTGGCGAGGATGCTCACCACTCCCACGTCGATTCGTTTGGCTTTGACATCGTCAAGTACCGCAGAATCGGACTGATACTCCCTCACCGCGCTCTTGCCGTAAAGGTCGTGCAGCTGATCGATCCACAGGTACCCTTGTGGAGTGCCGAGCGACTTATCTTTTAGGTCGTCAACTGTTTCGAGATCGTCTCCACGACTGACGACTCCCATGCCGCCCTCGTAGAGGCCGTTGCTGACTTCGAAGATCTCTCTGCGCTCGTCGTTCACCGTCCAGTTGCCGGCCGACAGATCTGCGCGACCAGACTGCAATCCCTCGATGATCGCCGAGAACGAGGTCGTCGAGGAGTCAACTTCGAGGCAGAGGTCGGCGGCGATCTTCTTGATCAGCTCACCTTCGATTCCGGTCAGTTCTCCGTTCTCAGTGGTGACGAAGGGTGGATGCTCGGCGACTAAGACTGTGAGCTTTCCCTTGTGTAGCGTTTCGACCTCGGCGCTCGGCTGACAATCGTCGGGGACGGTGCTCTCTGCGCCGCCTCCGGAACAGCCTGAGGTGAGGAGTGCCAGTGACGCGGCGATCGCGCCGAACTTAACAGTCTTCGACGCTGACTTTCGGGTGAAACTGGGTGCATCCATGGTCTACCTCGATTGTGGTCGGGATCGTCATTGATTGGTCGATCAGTCATCAGGGGTGCTCTGCACGAGTCGATGTAACTGAATACAACTATGAATGACTATGCCATGTCAATAGGATGTGCGCTATATTTGTTCAAAAGAAGAGGTCGTTGTGAAGGATATTGCCAAATGAGTACGTCTAATTTGAATAGAACTCCGCGGCCCCTGAACGATCTGGATCAGGGGATTGTGCGTGCGCTGCACGATAATGGGCGAGCGGCGTGGTCGAGCATCGCTGCAGAAACGAACAGTTCGACGAGTACTGTGCGGCGACGATTCGAAGCTCTCAATCGAGATGGCCGTCTGCGTGTGACCGGGCGTGTGGACGTGACCCGTCTTGGGCTCGCGGTTCCAGTCATGGTCCAGTTCCGTGGTCGAGACTCATCGCGGCCCGACTTCCTTCAGTCGCTGCAAGTGCGAACCGACGTCCGGTATGTCGGCGCGGTGGCCGGCTCTGCGGGGTGCGTCGCGGAGATCGTCATGCCCTCGCTTGTCGACATTCAATGGGTCATCCACGAGATCACATTGGCGTTCGATGTTTCGGCGGAGCTGTTCGTGGCGACTCATACCTACACTTCTGGCCAGGACTGGCTGCCTGCCACGGTGAATCGAGAGATCGACGTTCGCCAAGAGAGGTTGGAGGCCAAGCTCTCCCGCGAAGAGTCGACTGTGCTTGGACTGCTCCTCGAAGACGGAAGAACGTCTCTGAGCGATTTAGCGGCTCCTATCGAGAAATCGGAGAGCACTGCCCGCCGGATCCTTGAATCTCTGATCAGCCGGGAGATCGTGTCCTTTCGCGTACTTGTCGAGCCCGAGCTGCTGGGTTTCGAGTCGTCGTTCTGGGCGTGGCTCAACGTTGAGCCGTCTCATTTGACGGCGATCGGGACCGAACTTGCCGCTATGAAAGAAACGAAAACACTGTTTGCTACTACTGGACGCTACAACCTGGTTGGGCAGTTTGTGCTCAAGTTCCACACGGACATGCATGCCTTCATGACTGACGTTCTCGGATCGATTGCCGGAATTAAGGCCTCCGAGATCATGATGCAGACATCGACGCACAAGCGTGTGTGGAATATGGTCGAGAACAGCTCCTATATTGGCGTTTCCGGCCCAGGGTGGCTGTTTGAATCTTCTATGCCGATGCCTGCCCAGCAAAATATGAACCAGACGCCGCTGGCCGGAGAAGACAGCGGAGTCGATTGAGGGTGAGCAAAATCAGTGATCTTAGGGTAGCGATACTCGATCGGCCCAATGGGGCGCAATCGCCTCTTCTGGCAACGCTTGAGCCAAGGGTGAGGTTGCAGCGGGTACTTCCCAGCACGATACACACGCTGGATCCTCAGACCGAAGTTATGCTCATTCGCGGTGGCTTTTGGACTGATGTGGAACGACTTCTTGAGTTGGCGCCCGGATTGAGATGGGTCCACGTCAATATGGCGGGCCTTGATCATTTGAATCTCAAACTCTTGGGTGAGCGCGGTGTAGTCCTCACGAATTCTCAAGGTGTGTTGGATCGGCCGATCGCCGAGTTCGTCACGGGTGCGGTTCTGCTCTGGTCAAAGGGCCTTCACCAGTCAGTGCTGCACACGCAACAGGGTGACTGGTCGCCAAGAGAGCCTTTGTCGAACCAATCAATGTCGACACTGATCCTTGGGGCCGGTGGAATAGGCACGGAATGCGCCAAAGCACTCAAGGCGATGGGTTTTGGAACGATCGCCGGTTTCCGGCGGGACCCTCGTCGACTCGATCCTGTCTTCGACGAGTACGTGAGTGCAGAACAGCTTCCCGAACGAATCGGTGACTTCGACGTGGTTATTTGCAGCCTGCCAGCTGCGGAATCGACAGAGAACCTCGTCAATGATCAACTTTTGAAGAACCTCAGGCAGGCTGTGGTTTTCATCAATGTCGGTCGCGGTGGCACCGTGGATCAGAAGGTATTGGCAGATGCCCTGTCGGATAGGCCCTCGTCTCTAGCGGTCCTGGATGTGACGGAACCCGAGCCGCTTCCAACTGGTCATCCGCTCCTGCAATGTCGCAATGTCGTCATCAGTCCGCACATGGCAGGGGAGACAGTTGAGCGGCATGACAACTTCTCCCGAGTATTCATTGGCAACCTGGGTCGCTATCTAAGAGGAGCGCCGCTCAGTGACCGAACCCAGATGTACTGAAATCTCGACAGTACATTCGTCGCCGTCGTCACCAACTTCTGAGGGACCTCTACTTCACCCACGGCTCCTCGCCGTTTTCCGACACGATCGGCTTGCCGTGGTCGAGGTTCCAGGACCCCATGCCGCCGGCGACGTTATAGGCGTCGAAGCCGTTGTTCGTCAGCCAGGCGACTGCGCGGTGGGAGCGTCCACCGGTGCGGCAGATGACGTACATGTCGTCATCGAGGGGGAGGTCGTCGAGTCGGGTGGGCAGTTCGCCCAGCGGCACGTGCAGTGCGCCCTCGATGTGCCCGGCCTCCCACTCGTCGTCCTCACGAACGTCGATGATGGCAGCGCCATCGGGGATCTCTGTCACGGAGACTGATTCTTCATCCATGCTCACAGTCTAGGCATGAGCACATTCGCCGTGCATCCCGCGACCGTCGACAGCCTCGTAGAGCACAGCACCCAGTCCGATTGACACCGCGCGGCCACGTATCTGACCTGAGGTGACTCAGTGTCTGATGGTTGCCTGACAAACCTGGAAATTTCTCTGCGCCCTCTTCTGTTGTTCGCGGGCCCGTGTGAGACTTGGGGCAAGAATCGTCTGTGAAGGGAATGTTGATGAGCAACAGAGACATAAGCAACGAATCCACCGGCGAGAAGAAGGCACGCGATGCCGCGGCGAAGCTCGATGAGGCGACTGAGCCGCTGGGCGGCACCTCCGAAGTCGAATCGCACACGCAGGTCGGCTACACCGAAGAGAACGTCGAAGACCGTGCCCAAGACACAGCCGCTGACATCGGTGTGACCCTCCACCGCAATCCCGACGGCTCACATACGGCCGTCGATGAAAGCGCTGTGAAGGCTGCTGAGAAAGACTCCGACGCGAGCCCAGCAGCAACGGGCAACACGGCGAATAGAGCAGGTGGGGCTGACACTGGGTCCCTTGAGCAGAAGGACGTCGTGAAGATCCTCCGCGACAGCGGCTATGTGATGCTCACGACCGCCCTCGACGACGGCAAGCTGCTCGCCCACCCGATGGTGCCCCAGGAGGTCACCGACGACGGTGACGTGTGGTTCTTCATCGGCTTGCAGGGGGACCAGGCTACGGCACTGCTGCAGAATCAGCAGGTCAATATCGCCGTCTCCGAAGCGGGCAACTGGCTCTCGGTGGCCGGTCGGGTCGACTTCGTCGATGATCAGGCCAAGCTCGCAAAGCTCTGGAACAAGGAAGCTGCCACCTGGTTCGAAGGCGGACTCAATGACCCGGACCTCGGGCTCATCAAGGTCACCGGAGAATCCGCACAGCACTGGGGTCTCAAGGGCGGCAAGGTCGCTGGCTTGGCCCAGATCGTCAAGGCCAAGGTCACGGGACAGCGCACCGGGGGAGGCAGCAGCACCACAGAACTCTGAGCCTAGGCCGGACTGAACACTGCAGCGTCTCATCTCACACCACACTTCGCTGCTTGCGGTCTAGCATGGAGACATGGCAAAGAGGATCGTCATCATCGGTGCAGGGCTGGCCGGAACCACCGCCGCCCGGGAGCTCAGCGAACGCGGTCAAGCGGTCACACTCGTCGACCCCGCTGCGGGGGAGACCAGCGAACGGCCGCCCCTGTCGAAGCACCTCTTCGACGGCTCCCGGTACCACCTGCCCTTCCATCTCGAGTCCGGTGAGCTCGTCAGCTTCGTACGTGACAGGGCCACAGAGATCACCCTCGCCGAGGCGGCGGCCCAGTCCCAGCAGGCCGGTCCCACCGACGGTACCCCAGTAACCGGTACCGTCCACTTGGCGTCGGGGGAGACTCTGGACTTCGCCCACTGCATTCTCGCCACGGGCATGGAGGCGCACCGGCCGGACATCCCCGGCTACCCGGATGCCCTGCCCGTGTACAACCTGGCCGAGGCCAAATGGATCCGTGAGTTCGTTGCCGAATCCGGTGCCCCGCTCAACGTCGGCGTCTTGGGCTCCGGGTACCTGGGAATGGAAGTGGCGACCTCGGCGGTTGCCGCCGGACATGAAGCCACCGTCTACCTGCGCGGGGACGAACCCCTGCGAAAACAACTATCTGCCCCGGTGCGCAAGGCACTGTTTGAGAAGCACAAAGAAGCCGGTGTGAAGTTCGTTGCCCACACCAGCAGCCCGGACGAGATTCCGGCAGACATTCACAACCTGTTCGTCACCAGTGTTGGAGCCCGTCCGGCACTCATTCCCATCGATGGCCTCCGACCCGCCGAGGCGTGGGAGGTGAATGAGAAATTGGCAACATCTCACCCAGGCGTCTGGGCGGCAGGTGATTGCGCGCAGATCACCGACGGCATCTTCGCCCTTGACCATCCCTGGGCCTGCGAACCGGTGGCCGAAAGCCACGGCAAATACCTCGCCGAACTGCTGAGTACCGGCGAGGCCGGCAACGCCGAACCCTGGTCTGATATCCCGTGGCACTGGAGCTTCCAAGGCCCAGAAAAGGTCTTCACTGCTGGTCTGACCAGCGCCGATGCCACCGAAGCGATCATCAGACACGATCCGAGCGGCAAGAAGTTCCAGGTCTTCCACTTCGATGGATCTAGCCCAGATGCACGGCTCGTCGGCGTCGAGACGCTCAACTGGCCGCCCATGCAGGCAGCCGCGCGTCGAGTACTGGCAGGTAATAACATTCCGACTCGGGCCCAGATCGACGACCCCGATTTCGACTTCAAGGCTCATAGCCGACTGTGAGAATCGGCCACCCTCATCACGTAGACTTCCTGTGTTCGCCCCAGTCGCCGACGAGAGAAACTTCTGTACATGGATATGGCTAAGCTAGCTGAGGAGCATGGGCTCGAAAGAGTTGGCGGTCGGCCGTCACTGCCTCAGTACATCAAGCAGCTGATCACTCGCAGCGACTTCACTTACACTCTCGCCAAGTACCGGATGCAGAGCGAGAACGAACGCAACCGCCTCGGAATGCTCTGGGTGCTACTGCGGCCAGCGTTCTCCGCGCTCATCTACGGCACAGTCTTCGGCTTCATCATGAAGGGCGCCACCGCGCGCCCGGACGACTTCGCACCCTTCGTCATCATCGGCGTCTTCGTCCTCGAGTTCTTTAACACCTCGATGAACGGTGGTGCGAAGTCGATCATCTCGAACGCATCCCTTGTGCAGTCTCTGCCGTTCCCGCGCATCGTTCTGCCCATCGCCACGGTGTTTCAGAACCTGCTGAACTTCATCCCCACCTTCATCTTCATGGCACTCCTTGTCATGCTGTGGGGGGCGAGGCCCAGCTGGGACTGGTTCCTCTTCATCCCACTCGTCATACTGTTCTGGATCTTCAACCAGGGCGTGGCCTTCATCTTCGCGAGGGCCACTGTCCATTTCCGTGACCTCTCCCAGGTCACTCCCTTCATTTCGCGGATGATCTTCTACACCTCCGGTGTCTTCTTCGACCTCAAGGTCATGGTTGAGAAGATCAACCCCGCTCTGCAGCCCTACGCCGATTGGCAGCCGTTGAACAACGTGTTGGCTATTGCTCGCGGAATCCTCATGAAGGATGGCGTCATCCCCTACGACTACTTCTGGCACCTGGCCATCTGGGCCTTCGGCATCTTCATCATCGGCTTCGTCTTCTTCTGGCAGGCCGAGGAGAGGTTCGGTCGCGATGAGTGACAATGACGATCTCGAATCCAATGACGTTGTCTACGACACCGGCAGTCTTCCCGACGTGACGAAGAACCATCCGCCCGTTGTGGTCTGCGACGACGTTCACGTCCGCTACAAGACCTTGGCGACGGGCAAGAAGCTCAAGCTCGGCAGCAAAGACGTGATGACTAAGCGGCGCGGACTTCGCGAGGTCCATGCCCTCAAGGGCGTCAGCTTCGTCGCCCACAAGAATGAATCCATCGGTGTCATTGGTTCCAACGGTTCCGGCAAGTCCACGCTGATGCGTTCCATCACGGGACTGACGCCCACCTCGGAAGGCGCGATCTACGCGACCTCGAGGCCGAACCTCCTCGGCGTCGGCGCAGCGTTGATTCCTGATCTCTCCGGTGCGCGCAATATTGTTCTCGGTTCCCTGGCACTGGGGCTGACCCGCCCCGAGGTGGAGGAGAAGTTCGACGATATCGTCGAGTTCACCGGACTGAGCGATTTCATCGATCTGCCGATGCGCACCTATTCCTCGGGCATGTCCCAGAGACTGAAGTTCGCCATCGCGACTTCGGTCCAGCACGAGATCCTCATCGTCGATGAGGCACTCAACGTCGGTGACAAGAAATTCCGGGACCGTTCCGAAGGTCGAATCCGTGCGATCAGAGAAAACGCCGGTACGGTCTTCCTTGTCTCGCACTCGATGCGCACGATCAAGGACACGTGCAACCGTGCGCTGTGGATCGAGCAGGGTGTCCTGCGTTCCGACGGTCCGGCGGCCGACGTCATCAAGGAATATCAGGCCTTCACAAAGTCGCAGAAGGACTGACTCTGCTGTGAATGCTGGTAGGTGCCCGGTCGTTTGGCCGGGCACCTACCAGCATTCACAGCTCGATTTGAGACCAGTCGTCATCTCCTTCCCGAATGTCACCGTTGCCATTCTGCACGAGCTGTGAATGAACAAACTGGTCGAAATTGGGAGAGTCGATGGACAGATCACCGATATTCGAAGTGCGGACGACCATTCCTATATATCTGACGGTAACGTTTTCGAGAGGCTCAGTGTCGGCCGACAATTCATCACATTCTGCTTAGACGGTCTAGATGGCGGAGCACCTGGCCTGTAAATACGACAATTGTCGAATTGGGCGCGACCAGGTTTTGACGACTGACTGATGACGTCAAGGAATCTTTCTGCTTCGATGAGTGAAGGTGCCATCGAAGACGAGGCACACGAACTTGTGTCCCACAGGAGGAACAGAAGAATGCGTAGCCCAAGAGTCGCGGTCGTCGGAATCGGTTCAATGGGGAGCATGGCGCTCTGGCAGTTGGCGAAGGCGGGCATCGACGTAGTTGGTTTCGAACAGTATGGACTTGCCCACGAACGGTCGGCCGCGGGCGGCGAATCACGTATGTTTCGCACCGCCTATATGGAGGGAGCCGATTATGTTCCTCTGCTCAAGACCTCTCGCCGATTGTGGCAAGAGCTCGAAGCTGAGACTGGGCAGAACCTTCTCACACTCAACGGTGCCCTGATGATCGGTCCCCGTGAAGACCCTCGCATTGCCAATGTCATTCGCTCGGTAGAAGACTTCGAGATTGATCATGTAGTTCTCGACCGCGCCGAAACGATGGCTCGTTATCCTCAGCATCGGCTCGAGGACGGAGAGATTTCGGTCCTCGATCGCGAAGGAGGCGTGATCCGACCAGAACTGGCTGTCCTCACCGCGGCCGAGCGCGCGGCGGCTTTGGGCGCGACGATCCATGACCATACGCAGGTCGAAGCGATCGACGAAAAACCTGCGGGCGTCCAGATCACTGCGGGTGGTAAAGTCCACGAATTCGACAAAGTGATCGTCACGGCGGGGCCCTGGACTGCCCGCGTCTTTCCCCAGTTTTCCGCTCATTTGGTGTCGAAGAAGATCGTGATGACTTGGTATCTGTCAGATCGGCTCCACGAGTACACACCGGACGCCTTTCCGGCTTTCGGGAGGGTCGGCGGAGAAATTCAGACATTCGGTATTCCTTCATTGGAAGGAACGATGACGAAGATCGGCAGTGTGAACACCTTCGGCGACGTCGTCCTCCCCGAGCAGCTGCACCGGGATGTCGACCTGGCCGAACTCGACGCAATCAACAGAGAGGTTGCAAGGTGCCACCCCGGACTGCGGACCACCCCGTCCCGGGTATCCGTCCACATGGATGCCTACACCAGCGATGAACATGCGCTCGTCGGACCCGTCCCCGGAAGCAGTCAAGTATTCGTTCTCGGCGGCTATTCCGGCCATGGATTCAAGATGGCCCCCGTGATGGGCGAAATCGCAAAGGACCTGGCCATGTCAGGCTCGACTTCACACTCGATCGGGCATCTCTCTCCTGCCCGATTCTCGGCATGATTTTGCTGTTCTCCTACGCTCAAAGGATCAGAAACCACTGATGAAACGTCGACAACTGCTCGCATCGGCCGGTGCAATTGCACTCGGTCTGGCCGCTGGAGGATGCGCTAGCTCGGACGATGATGGTGCGCTCATTCTCCGCGTAGCTGGTCAAAACAATGACGAGCATCCGAACACCACCGAATTGCAGAAGGTGGCGACGACGGTCGAGGAAGGGACGTCAGGCCGAGTTCGAATGGAGATCTACCCGAACAACCAGCTCGGTGACTACACGCTGATGTATGACGAGCTCGGGCAGGGAACCATGCACATGGGGCTGATCTCGACCCCGACCAGCCTCGACAATCGACTTGAGATCCAGTTTCTGCCTTACCTGTTCACGAACTACTCGGACGTGTATCGCTACTTTACACTCGACTCGCTGCTCGGACAGCAGCTGAGGGAGATCCATCGTGCTCAGGATATCGAACTCCTTGGGCTGTTCGCAGAAGGTTTCGGAGGCATCGCGACTAACCGCCCCGTGTCTTCGCCGGCAGAGATGGGAGCCGACAAGGACGTCATGTTGAGGGTGCCCGAGATACCGATTTCCGCAGGGCATGCGAAATCGATGGGATTTGGCACGGTATCGATGGCATATGCCGATGTCTATCAGGGGCTACAGACGGGAGCTGTAGACGGTTGGACAGGTGGACATCCGTTGGTCAACTATTTGCAGTTCAAGGACGTCATCACCCATTACTACCAGTACAACAACATGTTTGAAGCGACCCATCTACTGATCAATCGCCCCACATTCGAATCGTTGTCTCCAGCAGATCAGGTGGTACTCAGGGAGGCTGGGAAGACAATGACCAAAAACAGCTTCGAGATCTCGAAGGATGCTGAGGAAACCTACCGGAAAAAGATGGCTGACGAGGGTATCGAGGTGGTTGAATTCGACGATGCCGACCTGAAGAGCTTCGCCGAGGACGCTCGGAAGTCCGCATGGTCGATCCTCGGCGACCCCGGCCAAGTGAAGATGATCGAAGAACTCTCGACCGAGATGGGCTTCGACTACACGCCCCCGAGCGCGTGAGGAAGGGCTAAATCAATGACGACTTTTCTCGCCTCTGGAGCAAAAGGTCTAATCTCTGCACAGCGATGGATCATGTTCGTCTGTTGCGCCTGCGTGATCATCGGCCTCTTCGCACAGGTCATCCTTCGCTATGTATTCGAGACGACGATGCTGGGCCTGAGCGAACTCATCCTAATCCCGACCCTCTGGATGTACTTCATCGGTGCTTCGTACGCCAGTGCTCAACGGACCCACGTTTCCGCCGATGTCCTTCAGTCTTACATTCCGAATAGGCGGGTAAAAGGGGTCATACGCACAGTAGTTGCGGTGATCAGCCTCGCCATCGGATTGATCCTCAGCTGGTGGGCCTTTCTCTATGTCGAACATGGTCTCGCCCGTCCCAAAAGCACCTCGGTGTACGAGATTCCACTTATCACGGTGCAGGTGGCGGTACTCGTTGGATTCGTACTGATGACGTTCTACACCGCAGTGAATCTCTATTCAGAGATCACTGACCTCCGCGCGGGATCCGCCGAGCAGTCTGAAGCAGTCGATGTTGAGGTTTCCGCGGAGGGCATCAATGCCTTCGAAGAGAAGGAAAGCTGATTGTCTATGCTGCTCCTCGGTCTCATTCTTCTCATCGTTCTTCTTGCCCTTGGCGTCCCGGTCGTTTGGACGTTCCTCGGCGTGGCGGTGTTCCTCGTCCTCTCCCTCGGGTATGACCCGAACTTCCTCCTTCCCTATGGATTCAGCCAGCTTAATTCGACGTTGCTGTTGGCTATCCCGATGTTCATCATCGCCGGCAAGCTCATCGAAAAGGGCGGAGTCGGCGATGTCATCGTCAAATGGGCCGAAGTGTTACTCGGTCGCATCACAGGTGGTCTAGGCGTTGCCTCGGTTTTGGCCTGCGCAATCTTCGGTTCGATCTCCGGTAGCGCCCTCGCGGCGCTGTCGACGATCGGTTCGATCATGTTCGGTAAGCTACATCGAGCCGGGTATCCGCGCGGCTTCGCTGCGGCGTTGCTGGCTAATGCCTCCATCCTTGGTCTGCTCATTCCTCCCAGCGGGATCATGATCCTCTACGCGTGGTTGGCCAACGTCTCCGTTCTTGCCACTTTCCTGTCGACGCTGCTTCCGGGCATCATTCTTACGGTGCTGCTTAGCGTATTCACCTTGGTATACATGCGTGCCGATTTACGTCAACAGGTGAAAGCAGGCACGAAAGGGCGCGCCGTTCTTGAGCCGGTGCCGGCAAAGCAACTTGCGCGGACTTTCGGGAAGCGCACGGTGACTGGAATTCCCGCGCTCCTTCTGCCGGTAATCATCCTCGGCGGCATCTACAGCGGCATTCTCACTACCGTTGAGGCAGCTGTTGTGGCCGCGATCTACACGATCCCGTTGGGTTTGTGGGTCTATCGTGAGCTCAAGGTCAGAGACCTAAAAGATGTGTTGGTCGAGGGCGCTGCGACCACCGGTGTTGTGATGATCATGGCCTATTCGATGATGGTGCTGTCGCGGATCTTCACCATGGAAAGGCTGCCAGATGCCATCAGCTCGGTACTGCTCTCCATTTCGGAACAGCCTGTCATCATCCTGCTCATGATCAACCTCTTTATCGTCATCCTCGGAATGCTCATCGACGATGTCAGTGGGGTCCTCCTCGTCACCCCGATCCTATTGCCCGTCGCGGTGGGGATCGGCGTCGACCCGATTCACTTCGCAGCGATCGTCGGTGTGAACCTCGGCATGGCCAATATCACCCCGCCCACGGCACCCTTGCTGTACTTCGGTTCGCAGCTGGGACGGGCACCGATCAATGAAATGATGAAGCCAACTCTGCTGATGATCGCCGTCGGCTGGATTCCCACTCTTGGGCTGACGACGTTCGTTCCGGAATTGTCACTCTGGCTGCCGGAGCTGGTCCTCGGATACACCCCGCAATGACACGTCAGTCTTCGAAGCGGTCGCGCAGCTGGAACCACAGATGAATGAGTAGCCGGTCTCTACCTGACCTTAGGTCGAGACCGGACTGCTTCTCGAACTGTTTAATCCGGTAGTAGACCGTTGCACGGTGGAGGTGCTGTTTTTCTGACACTCGCGCGGCACCGCCCGCAAGGTCGAGGTAAGCGGAGACAGTGTCGAGTATTTCTGGACTGATTGTTCGGATCGTCTCGCGAAGTAGCGGGGGGAGTTGCCCTGCCGGTATCGTTTCCGGCACAGCAGAATCGAGAAAGGCATCCAGCGGCTGGTCTTCCCAAAGAATGAGGGGCCTGCCCTGGCGGATTCCGATGCGAATGGCCGAGAGCGATTCACGATAGGCGAAGCGGACTCCTTCGAATTCCCGCTGAGCCCCGACACCCCAATGCAGGGCACCACAGTGATCGGGCAGGTGAGCCGAAGCCTGTGTCCTGATGGATTCGCAGGCGCGGACTACATCGTCGTGTGATGTCTCCGGCAAAAGTTCAAGTAGACCGAAACCATGCGTGCGACCAGTCGCAGAGAAGACCTGCGAGCGATACCGCTGTTCGGCGTCAGCCCAAGCATGGCGCAACCCCTGTCGTTCCTCGGCAGACAGCTCGGCGGAGTCGCCGCGCGCTGTGGCGATCGCCAGGACTGGACGTCCAGAATTGAAGAGATCCTGTGAGTGGAGTGCCTCCGTGGCCATATGCCGCGACGTTTCGCTCCCAGAGACAAGATCGTGCAGCACACGTTCGAAGTCAGCTTCTTTTATTTTGTCGTCGGAGGTCGACATGAGCTTCGAAAGATGCTCAGCCGCCTGAATGCAAGCGTTGTGATCCTCTTCGGAAAGCGTCGCTTTGTGGATGATCCAAATCACCCCGACCAGTCTGTGCGATGAGCGGATCGGCACGAGGAGTCTGTCGCGGTCGAATCCGTGATCATGCGTTGCCGGGATGCAGATCGGTTCGCGCACCTTCTCCAAGTTCATCGACATCACGTACTCGCGGATTGGTGCGATTAACTGGCGCTCGGAGATGGAACGCAGTCGCAGCTGGTCCTCGTCACCGAAACGGTGGGTGCTGTGCGAAAGGTAGTTGAGTTCAGCATCGTCGACGGCGACGCTGCGTTGAATGCGTTCAGCAAGGTCTTCAACGACCTCAAGAACCGGGTCTGCAATGAACATAAGCCGAATCTACAGTGTCGGCCTCCCCGAGCTATACGTGTGGGTGCCCCCTCAGCTCCACACGCCCCGAGTGTCATGCACGATCTTCTGGGCAAGCAGCGTTCGGTCCAGGCGAACGAATTCGTTGTGGTCGACGAGCAGCAGCACGATATCGGCGGCGCGAACTGCTTCGTTCATCTCCGTCAGCGTCACGTTCTCACGCGCGTCCAACTCGGAAGGCAGTTCCTCGATGTTGGGTTCGACGGCCATGATGTTCGCCTGTGGGAGCTCGTCTGCGAGACGACCCACGATCTGCCTGGCAGGGCTCTCCCGTAGATCGTCGATATTTGGCTTGAATGCCAACCCCAGTGCTGCGATCTGCACATCGGCAATGCGCTTAGCCTGGGGCAACAGCTTGTCGAGGACGAAGTCCGGCTTCGCGTCGTTGACCTCGCGGGCGGTCCTGATCAGGGAGGAGCCTTCAGGATCTGTGGCCACGATGAACCAGGGGTCGACGGCGATGCAGTGGCCACCAACTCCGGGACCGGGCTGCAGAATGTTCACCCGAGGGTGGTGGTTGGCCAGACGGATGAGCTCCCACACGTTGATGTCGAGACCGTCCGAAATCATCGACAGCTCGTTGGCGAAGGCGATGTTGACGTCGCGGTAGGCATTCTCTGTCAACTTCGCCATCTCTGCCGTCCGAGCATCTGTCATGAGGAACTCGCCCTCACAGAAGAGCTCATAAAGTGCACGCGCTCGTTCGCCGGCCTCACCGTTGAGAGTGCCGACGATGCGGTCGTTGGTGCGCAGCTCGATCATGATGCGCCCCGGCAGGACGCGTTCGGGGCAGTGGGCGAAGTAGATCGACTGGGCGCTGCCAGGCTTGAGCGTGAGGTCCGGACGAGCGGCGAAGATCGTATCGGCGAGGAACTCGGTGGCACCGGGAGGCGAAGTCGATTCGAGGATGATGAGCTCATTGCCTTCGAGCAGCGGGGCGATCTGCTTGCCCGCGGTTTCGATGTAGGACAGATCAGGCTTCTTGCCATCGGTGAACGGCGTTGGGACGGCAACGATGTAGTTATCCGCGTGCGGAGTCACCGTCGTCGCCTGGAGGTAGCCCTGGGAGACGACACCGGCAACAGTCGTCGCCATATCGGGCTCGACGAATGGCACCTGGCCGGCGTTGATGACGTCGACGGCATCCTGGTTGATATCCACCCCCACAACATCCGCACCAGAGCTGGCGAGGACCGCGGCAGTCGGCAGACCGATGTAACCGAGACCGATCACTGCGACCGAAGGGCGGTTGTTGAGGGCGATGGCGTTCATGGATGGTGCTCCAAACTGTTGCTGAACAGATTCTGATGCTACCCGAAACGCAGAATGGGCAACTACATCAGAATGGTCGACAGAAAGGCACTTCGAGTGGCGATCCGGACAATAGTGAGTGAACGAGCGGCAAAGGGTCGATAATCGCTGCGAGATTGCGCGACAAACGTGATGGGATAATGGAAACTATTCGTCCGTGAACCCTACGGCGCCCCCAGTTCTCTTGACCAGGAGTGCTTTTGACCCCCACAGTCCTCACTGTCTTCGGCACCAGGCCGGAAGCCATCAAGGTGGCGCCCCTCATCCGCGCCATCGAAGCCAGCAGCTCCCTGCACTCCCTCACCCTTGTCACCGCCCAGCACCGGGAGATGCTCGACCAGGTCAACGACCTCTTCGGCATCGTGCCCGACACGGATCTCAACATCATGTCGCAGGGCCAGACCCTCAACGGCATCGCCTCACGCGTCATTGCAGAACTCGACACCGCGCTGGCAGAGAACACACCGGATGCCGTCCTCGTCCAGGGCGACACGACGACCGTGATGGGAGCCTCGATCGCGGCGTTCAACCGCGGCATCCCCGTCATCCATCTCGAAGCCGGACTGCGATCGGGCAATCTGCACAGCCCGTTCCCCGAAGAGGCGAATCGTAAGCTGACAAGCCAACTCTCAGCGCTCCACCTCGCACCGACCCCGCGTTCGCGCGACAACCTCCTCACCGAGGGCATCAGCCCCGCCGACGTCGTCGTCACCGGCAATACTGTCATCGACGCACTCCACCTCGCCGTGGACATGAACGTGGCACCGATAGACCCGATCGTCGCAGACTATGTGGCCGCCGACCGGCCAAAGCTGCTGGTCACCACCCACCGCCGGGAGAACCTCGGTTCGGCAATGGAGAACATCGGCGATGCCCTGGCCGAACTTGCACAGGCGCAGCCCGATCTTCTCATCCTTCTGCCCGCCCACCGCAACCCTCTTGTGCGCGAAGCTGTGCTTCCGCGGGTCGAGAAGTTCGACAATGTCCTCGTCACGGAGCCACTGTCCTACGGTGAGTTCACGACGGTCATGGCCGCATCCGACGTGGTCCTCACAGACTCCGGTGGCATTCAGGAGGAGGCTCCAAGTCTCGGTAAGCCGGTCCTCGTCATGCGCGAGAACACCGAACGCCCCGAAGCCGTCGATGCCGGTTCCGTGAAGCTGGTCGGAACCGACAAGAATCTCATCATTGCCGAGGTGGCCCGACTCTTCGATGATTCCGTGGCCTACGATTCCATGGCCAGAGCGGTGAACCCTTACGGTGACGGGCGTGGGGCAGCACGTTCCGTAGCCGCGATCGAAGCACTGCTCGGAGTCGGTGAGAGAATCGATGAGTTCTCACCAGTCGCCGTATTCGCCGACTGACTGGCCAGACGATGGCAGTTGAGGCGCGCACAGTCCTCGTCACCCGTATGGGTGTCGGAATCTTCGACCCCGCCTGGTGGAGGACCCGGCTCGGGCTCTTCAACTGCATCACCGCCCCCAGCGTCGCGCACATGGGGGATCGGGACCTGATCTGGGCAATCCTGGTCGATTCAGATCTTCCGTGGAACATCCTCGGCGACATTCACGACGTATTCGATGCCCACGATCTGTCGGAACGGGTGCGCTTCCACTTCGTGCCTGATCACTCTCGGCTCAGCGATGCAGTCCGCGAGGCGATACGGGCAGAGACTCACCCCCGTTGTCGCGTGCACGCACAGATGCTCGATGACGACGACGCGATTTCTGCCCGGCTCCATGACGCGCACTTCGGGGTATTCGAACACCCCAACGGCGCGCAGGTTGCTACTACTCCTCGAGGACTGGGCATTGACGCGCCACGTGGAATCTGTGGTGAACTCGTCTATCCCAGCCATGTTCCGAATTCCTCGTTCTTCGGCTTTGCCGATGAGGTCGGCAACCTCATTCTTTCCTCACATCGGAAGTGGTTGCGAACGGCTGTCCAACGAGGCGGGCAGGCCCATAGTGTCGAATCTCGAACCGATGACTGGCTCTATCTCTACCACCGTCAGGGAGATGGGGAATACGATTCCAGAATCGCTCGATTCGGTGATTCGATGCGTGCTCTCGAGCAGTCGGACCTCGACCCATTCGGAATCGACCTCGATGCGTTCCAAAACAGTGTGCGTGATCATGAGTCGACCCCCGCGACGATGGGGCTGACCTGGCGGCGCACCCAGCCCCAGCAGTACGAGCTTTCTGACCTGAAGAAGCGGGCACAGGACGTCAAGGAGAAGTGCATTCGGATCAATTCCGACATCTTCGGTGACTCCGAACCATTCTTCTATGTGCGCTCCCCACTGCCGGACAAACGCATGAAGCCCGGTCGCAGAGTGTTCCTCGGTGTCGGTACCCCGGGGACCCGCATCGAGCTCTGGATACGAGGGAACAAAGACTTCAAACAGATGGGCACAGCAGTATGCGATGCCGAAGATGGCTCATGGTCAATCGAGCAGGGTTTTCGCGCCTCCCGGTGGAGCATCGAACTGCGACAGTTCAATGGTGATACCCCGGTGAATACGCTCTCCTACCCTCTGTACGTGGCCTAAGGACGCTCTCCGGGGAAAGCCCCGCAGATGACCTCTTCGAGAATCTGCCCTAGCTGATCACGCGGCGGCGGAACGTGTCCTTCGCCGGCGTCGACGAGCAGCGAAGATACTCGATGGTCCTTGGGCAGGGCATCCATGAACGGCGCATAATGGTTGTCCATGTGATCGCTATCGCCTGAGTTCTGCACATAGACCACCACATTGTCGACCGGGTTCTGATAGAGCCCACGAACATCAGTGCAGACCGGAATCTCGTCGAGAGCCGATCCATCCCATGCATAGCTCAGATATCGATTGACGATCGCAGGCACATACGCTCCGATCATTGTCTGCGGATTGACCGGGACAGCGATGGAGCCAGGGAACTTCGTCGAATAGAACAGTGAGGCGAATCCGCCTCCGGAGGCACCGAAGAAGATGAGACGCTGCTCGGGCGCTACGAACTTGGAAATGATTGCAGCCAGATCATCCTGCAACTTCGGTTGGTGCTTATTGCCGGCATACCAACCAAGCTTCAGTCGTTGGTCGACATAAAGGGACGGGTCGCTGACGAAGAGGCGGTTCGCCTTGAGATGTTCGGAGAACGTCGCTCCCGAGAACAACGGAAACCGTTTGACCGCCTTCGTGATCGCTGGATGGAAGAACACGACCGTTGTGTCAAAGCCTCTGTCGTCGAACCGCAGGTCGACCGGCAGGCCGCCGACTGCGATGGTGTAGGTGCTCGATTCTGCTGGGACTGGTCCAGCGAAAGTGTCGACAGACTCGAACTCATGATGTCCCTGAGCAGGCACCGACCGCATCGACAATGCACCGCGGACACGGTCCCGGACACTCGGCAAAGCGGTGTTCAGGAGAGCTTGCGCCTCGTCGGAGAATCCCGAAGCTACGAGGTGTTCCATGAGCCTTGCTCTCAACTGTGAAGTTGTCCGAGACGTTCCGCGAAAACGCAGGGCCCGTGAGAATGCACGAGTGGAGTTCTGGACTGGCAATAACGCGGCTGATTCAGTGCGAAATGATTCGACGAGCCCAGCTCGCTGAGTGTTCAGCACCGGTGAGTCATAGAGATCGAGCAAGCCCACTGCGGAAGCAACACTGACCACGTCGTCAACCGTTCCCAGCACCAGGTCCTCGGTTGGACCCGCGTCGAGGAGTTCGCCGCCTCCTGCAGTGATCAGTCCGTACTCTCCTGAGTGAGTGGGTGCGGCAATGACCGGGCTGAGACTGTCCGCACGTATAGAGATGAGGCTCTCAATGATGTCGGGGACAGCAGTTGCGGACGACGCCAACAAAACCGGGACGACGGGCAGCAGCTGGATGGCAGGGAGCACGGAACGCAGTGAACGAAGAGCGTGTTCTCCATTGCCGATCTTGATTGTGAGCACGTCGTGGTGGATGCCGATCGGTTCGCGATCGAGCGCTGTGATCAGGTCCGGCAGCCAGCCGGTGTCGGGAACGGAAGGTGCTCCTTCGCGTTCGCAGTGATTGTCAACAGGGGCGAGCACCCCAGCCTCGGACACAGGGCCCTCGCTCATTCGTACCTGACCGTCATCAACGACCTCGAGACAGAATCGGCCGCGACTCGAGGCGGCAGGATCAACACTCGCTGGGATATCACAGATTTCGGCCAAGCGGCGTCTCTGCCAGGGTTTCGCTCCAGACGACGCTCCGTGGTCGGCGAGGAGGCGAGCAGTCTCAACATGACCCCGGGCGCTGAGCACAAGTGACACAAACCGCGCACGGTTCGATGAGCCTTCGAGAACAGCACAGCGGAACAGGACCCGGCACGCAAGACTAGACCACGAGACATCGCGGAGCTCTCCAGAGATCTTCTGCACGGCGAGGCTCAGGTCGGCATTGGGTTCGGCCATGAGCTCGTTGGAGCGTTCGAGTGCCGTGACCAACGACACCTGCGTCTGGTCCGTGTCACTCATGAGCTGATGACACCTCACTCAACATCTGGTTGATCTCTGTGATGGTTCTCGACTTCGGCAGAGGATTATGTCCTCCAGCAGGGTCGGCATACATAGAAACGTCCACTCGTTGCCCGGTAGGCGCGGTGCCTGCTCCCAGTTCAGTCACGAGAGCCGGCAGCTGTTTGGCCGCATCGTTCTGGCTGGCGGTGTTGAGGAGGTATTTGGTCCGTGGAACATTCTCGAATTCTCCAAAGGCACGAGCCGCCGATGTTCTGTCGGGGTAGGCTTTCGTGACCTCCGCAGCTGATCGGCCATGATAGGAAGTCTGGCAGATTGCCTGAACGTTCTGCCGTGCGTAGAGCGTCCAATCTATCTGAGCATTGTTCACCAGTGCGCAGGACCCGAAATCACGGGCGGCGACCTGGAGCGCCTGGAAGCCTCCGGCGCTGCTGCCGTAGTAGACGCGCTTGGATGAGGCCACCCCCAGGTGCTCAGCCACGGAGAAGGCGGTCTGCGCCATCGCCGGAATCGCATAGGCGCCAGGTTGGCCCTGCCCCCAACCGATGGAGATCTGGTTATCGGAACGCAGGGTCGGATCGGCAAGGAAGAGGACATCAGAGTCGATGTCATGAACCCAGGTGCTGCGTTGGAAGATCTCCGCCGGATTCTTCGCCTTCTTTCGGCGAACAGCGCCATTGAACGCAATCAGCAGGGCTCCGGTGGATTCGGGGTGACTCCACAGCATTGCTGGCACTGTGACTGTGCCAGCAAGGAAATCAAAGCGTTGGAAACACCCGGGACGACGTGTCACAGGGTCGCCTGGCATGAGCGTTCCGAGCTTTTCGACGGGAGGCGCTGTGACTTCTTCAGCCTCAGCCATGTGCCGTTGAGTGGAACGTGGCGAGGTCCGGATCCGTCCATGTGGACTTTCCGTAGAACCGCGTCAGATGACGGATGAGCGCCCGACATGCGGCTTGGTCCTCGGGTGCGACGAAGTCGAGCTTCTTGACGAACCACCCCTTGACGAAGGGCTCGAGTCGTTTCGCGTTGTAGTCCTCAAGCAGCCCCACATCCCGCAGCCAGGTGGCACGGTGCTCCTCCAGCGGCAGATATTTCTCATAGAAGCGGGGGCCGATGGCGTTGACCGTGGAATTCGTCACCGCGGCGTAGTAGGTGTGGATGGCCGTGTTCGTCAGGCCGATTCGATTGGCATGGAAGAGCATCTGCTGGAAGAAGTACGAATCCTGTCCCACAGCACCCACTGGCTGGTAGATGCCCAGGCTTTTGAGCCATCGGGTATCAGCGACGAGGGCCTGGATGCTCATCGGCTGGAACTTCACCCGCGAGAGTGCGTTGTCCCCCAGTTCCCCGTCCTCGCCGACTACGGGTTGCAGGATGGGCGCGTTCTTCACTGTGATGCGTTTGTCTTTGAACCGCACCATGTTGCCGATGGCGAACTGGTAATCGTTGTCTTTGACCATCGCGAGGAGCTCGGCGAAGCCGTCGTTCGTCTGTTCGTTATCGGGGTCAAGGTACGTCACATACGGGGTGCGTGTGAGCTCGAGGCCCTTGTTCCGCGGTCGGGAGGCACTCCCTGAGCCACCGGGCGGGAACCGGTGCACTCGAACGTTGGGATAGGCGCGATCGAGTTCGTTAAGGATCGCCACGGTCTCAAGATCGGTCGATCCGTCATCGATGAGGAGCACCTCGGCACGATCGAAGATCGAAGATCGGCGAAGGGATTCGAAGCACTTGAACTTCAAATGCGGGCCGTTGTTGTACACGGGCACGACGATGCTGATCTCAGGCTCAGCCGAGACCGTGATGGATTCGACACGATCAGCAATGAGATCGGAGGCAATGGCCAATGCCGCACGCGGCACATCTTCAATCTCGCCGAGGCGGGTCCCCTGCCGTGCCCACGTGGCCCGAATCTGCCGGTTGTCGGCTTCGGACCCGGACCGTTCCGCACGATCGGCGTACTCAAAGAGGTCGTCAGCCGAATCAATCGGGTGAATGAGAACCTCGTCGACATCCGAATACCGAAAGGCGTTGACGGCGTCCTGGACCAGGTGCGGGCCGGCCCATGCGCTTCCCGCAAGATCAAGAACGACGTCACCGTCGGGCCCTGCCGCATGGCTGTCACCCACGGTGTCGAGGCTCTCCACTTGACCCGCATAGGTCTGAGTGGCGCGAAACTCCTCGAACTCGTGAGCCGAGAGTCCCGTGACGTAGACGGTGTGCTCGGGTGCACCACTGCTCAGGCCCATTGCCTCGGCGATCGTATCGATCCGGTCGAACGCGGTGTTGTCGGTGAAGGCATGTCGGATGCCCGCCACCTGTGCCTGCCGGATGCTCGACCGGGTCAGTGCCTGGTAGGTCTGCTTCATGTCGAGGACACTGTCAGGAATGCACACCTGTGGGTGGAGCGAATTCATCCCAGCGTTGTAGTTGGACACGATGTAGGTGCCCATCGCCTGGAGCTCGATGACGCGGTTGGCGTACATACTCTGGCTGGCCGTGACCGAGTTGAGGTTGATGCTGACCGGCAGCAGCCGCTGCAGACCCAGCAGCACTTCATGATCTAACGGGCGGTGCAGATGCGGAAGGTAGCGTTCTGGAAAGAGGTAGCGTTCGGGATTCGCGAAGCGCTCGTCATCAAGTTCCAGGTTCCGGTCGACGATCGTGAGATCGGCACCGGCCTCGAGCAGCCCATCGAAGATCCGCAGGGCGGCTGATTTCCGCTCCGGATACTTGTGTTCCAACCAGGAACCCGCGAACACGAATTCTCGTTCCTGATGGCGCATGCACCCAAGCGGATTGTGATGAACATAATTGACTGCGAACGGTAGTACGGAGACAGGCACTTCTGGGCCGAGGTAGCTGCGGTATCTGGGGACACATTCGATCGCGCTCGTGAACACATGATCGGCAAGCGTCGCCAGCGATGCGAATCGCGCGTAGTTCGGCGGATCCTCTTTCGAGTAGAACGCAATGGGGATTCCGCGTTCCCGGGCCAGGGGCACGATTGACGTCTCCAGCGAATACCTAGCAGGCGAACCGGACAAAGCAACGTTGAACCATTCGTCGTCAAGCCCACGCCAGGCCGAGGTGATGAGCAGGAGGTCGAGCTCTTCCATCTGCTCCTCACTGCCGTCGGGGTCGATCGGCACGAAATGCGCGGCATCTTTGAGCGAGTCGAAGAGGAAGCGGTCGGCGATGATGCCGATTCGCAGATCACGTCGAGTGTCCCAGCGCTGCCCGGTAACGACCGGCAGTTTCTGTGACTCCGCGATGAGGCTGGAGATCTTGTCCTCGACCGGGCCTGCAAACGATTCGTAGCGCTCGAGATACTCGGCCCTGGTCCTTGCCTGAACGAGGTACGGGTGGTGACCTAGCAGTCCGTCGAGGAAGTAGCCGGAGTTCGTGTGGTCGCGGAGGGCCTTCTGCGATGTCCGCAACGACTTGAGTTCTTGGACTCGCTGACCGATCTGATCCTGCCTGCGCTTGACCTCTGAGTCCTTCACTTGACAGCCCGTTCGAAGCGAGCGCCGCTGCCGTGTGGACGTCGCAGTCTCCAATAGGCCCGCTGGACTCGCATGGCCTTCGACTCGAGGAGGCGCTCAAGGCGTTCCGTCACCGAGGCGAGCTTCGCGTCCCGCCTCGCCACTTCGGACCTCAACCGAGCGATTTCCTTCTCACGCTTGCGGATGCCACCGAGCAGCTTCGACTCACGATCGTAGGCTGTGAGGAGTTCCTGCGTGAGATCAACGTTTGACTTCGACGCTTCATCGATGATTGCGGCGACATTGCGACGGACGACATCGATACCCTCGGTGTTGTTGCTAGCGATTTTCAAGTGGGCTCCAGATTGCGTTCCACTGCGGATTCTTCACAGCTCACAGCCACGCTACCGGCGGAGACCATGCGATCGTATCGGTTTCATCAACAGTTCACTCTCCACTCATGAAGAGTTCCCCGCCACCTCTGGAAACGAACCCGAGGTGCTCAGAAGCAGTAGTGCGCCTTCGCGTACCCGAACGCGTGGACATCCCCATTGGCCAGCAGCAGGTTGTCCTCGACAGTCCATGTGTGCGAGTGCGATCCCCGGATCTGGACGAAGTTGAATCGATCGGCCGAGTAGATTCTGGCGCCAGCCGTGATGAGCCGCTTTTGCAGGTCTGTGTCCTCGCCCAGGGTGCGCTCGGCAAACTGATGTGCCATAAGCGTCGACTTCCGTGCCATCAGCGTCGGACCCATGACAAGGTCGGTGAACCTGTGTTCCCGTTCCGGGAACCTGCAGATAACGATATCGCTGCCGAGCATGTGCAGATAATGCGCCTGCTTTCCGACGAGGTCAGCTGCGGAATACCGCAGTGCGGCCAATTGGTCACCCAGGTAGTTGGCGCCGTAGACGTCATCATCATCCATCTTCGCGATGACGTCGCCGGAGGCGGCAGCGATGCCCCGATTGAGACAGACTCCCAGTGGTTGGTCGTCTCGGACTTCAACGATCTGCAGATTCTCGATCCCGAGGTTCTGTGCTCGTGACCGAAGATCGGCAGGCGCGTCGAATCCGTGGGCGACAAGGACGAGCTCCTTGTCGCTGTGGTTCTGAGCAGCGTGGGTGGTCAGTACCTCGCCGAGGCGGTCCGGACGGTTCGTCGACACCACCGCTGACACGGTGGAGGGGAAGGGGTGCTCGTATTCAACTCCTAGTGAATCCATGACGGTCATCGCCCGGTGAGAGTAGGTGTGCTCAGCCCAGATCCGCCGCTGGGCCAGATGCACCGACCGGTCACGCAGCTCTGGGCTGCGGACGTAGGCGCGCAGAGTCCATTCCGCCTCTTCAGCGGTCTCTGGCTGCGGTACTTCCTCGATCGGGAAGAACTCTCGAGTTGCCGTGCTGGGAGTCGTCACGACGGGGGTCCCGGCGGCCGAGATCTCGAAGATGCGACGGGCGCACATACTGGGAGAGTCGACGACCGAATTCACATTGAGGAACACCTTGAAATGTTTGTAGGCGGTGAGCAGGTTCCAATAGGGGAGACCGCCCACTACCCGATCGGCCAGAGCTCCCGGGAACTGGTAGCGCTCATCGTCGCCGAGGAATCGGGAGAAGATCTCCAGCCCATGCTGCATCCGCCCCGAGACCTTTTCGGCGGCACCCAGAAGGAGATCCATCTGTTCCCGGCGTTCGGGGTATTTGTGCGCGAAGTACATCCCGGCAAAGGCAATATCACGGGCCGCGAAATTCCTGGCGGGTCTGGACGGGTTGTGGATAGCGGGCTGGGCTGCGAAGGGGAGCACTGCGACCCGGTCGTGGCCCAACAATGCACGGTAGTCAGGGACGAGTCGGACATCGCTGGTGAACACGACGTCGACGAGCTTTGCAAGCGGAAGGAAATCTTCGAAATGCGGCGGATCCTCCTTGTTCCAGAACACAGTCGGCACTCCTCGACGTCGGCATTCTGTAAGCAGTTCGACGACATCGGATCCTGGGCCGGAAGGACCATTGAGTTTGAACTTCCAATCGCCGCCATTGCCGTTCCACGCCGATTCGACGAAGACGAAGTCGAGGCCATCGAGTTGGTGCGACCAATCGGTGCGAGTGAGTTCCATGGTCGACCACTCGAAGCCGAAGCTCTGAGCCGAGAACTCGTCGAGGATGACTCCGACGCGAGTGTCCGCAAACACGGGGATGCGATCGGGAACCGGCATGGGAGGAAACAGCTCGGCCAGGACTTCCTCGGACAGCGATCCGGTGGCAATCTGCGGTGAGGCCTCTGCCGCACCCTGAGATATCGAGCGTCGACGGTTCCATGTCGACAGCTGGGACAGCCCGCCCTTCCGCCAATGCCACAGCGCAGTTCTCAATGTCTGAAGCGGCGTCTTGGCCAAAGGGTATTCCTCTCATCGGAGACTCGCGCTCCACTCTGTCAAGCCGGCTTGCACTGTACGGAAAACCCGAGACTGAACCTTAATGTTGGCACCGCTGAACATGTATGAATCCTGTCAGCCTCAATAGTACAATCGGGGAGGTGGAAAGCGCTGGCTGCGGCCAATGAGGCAGGGTCTGATCGATAGGATGACTTCCGAATCAGAGCGCGTGAGTCGAATGAAATGAGAACTGTGGGAAGCAACTCCGGACCCATGCACTCACGCACCCCTTTGGCCAGGGGACTTTTTGCCTTCATCCTCTCCGTCACCGACGGAATTGTCTTCGCCTTCCTTGTCGTCGCGATGACTCTTGTCCGATATGACTTCTACTTCGACCGAGTGAATTTCCCTGGCATGTTCGTCTGCGCGGCCATCGCCTTGGTCGTCTTCCTCATCTGCGGCCCGCTGGCTGTCTATCGTGGACGCTACCGCCACGGCTCGACCGACCAGTTCGCGGCGATTGCTGGAGCCGTGGCCCTGGGCGTCGGGATTATGTGGGTAGCCGAATTCGTCTTCGCCGACAGGCTGCTGATTCCCACCAGCGTGCCGATCGCGGCCGGAGCCATGATGCTCGTGGTTAAGAGCTTGGAGAACTGGATTCGCCGCAATCTGCGCCATCGGACGTTGACGTCCTCCGGATCCTCTCGGCCGGCCCTCGTCGTCGGGGCTGGCAGCCAGGGAACCCTGGCCCTCGACATGATCGCCCAGGACTCCCACGGCGAATACTCGGCTGTCGGGATGCTTGACGATGATCCGAGCAAACGACATCTGCGCTACAACGGAATCCGCGTGCTCGGACCCATCTCCAGCATTGCGGACCAAGTTGACCGAACCGGAGCCAGCGTTGTGCTTATCGCCATCACCGACCTGCCTCCTGAGGAACTCCAAGCCATCGCTTCGAATCTCGAATCCAGGCCAGTCGAGATCAAGATCATGCCGCGATTCGCTGTATCCGATTACAGCCGACCGGAACCGGACTCAACCGATGTGGCCGACCTGCGGCATCGCAATTTCCGTGACGTCAGTCTCGAAGACCTCATCGGTCGCCAGCCGATCACGACAAATGTCGAGGACATCTCGTCTGTGATCACTGACCGCGTCGTGCTCGTCACCGGTGCTGGCGGATCGATCGGTTCCCAGCTGTGCAAACAGGTCGCCCGATTCGATCCGGCACGACTCGTCATGACCGACCGAGACGAGTCGGGTCTGCACGCCACCCAGCTCGGGCTCGAAGGCTCGGCGCTGTTGACCAGCGAAGACCTCGTGCTCGGTGACCTGCGGGACACCGCTTTCATCGAAGCGCTCGTCGCTGACGTCAAACCTGACATCATCTTCCACGCGGCGGCGCTGAAACATCTGACGTTCCTCGAACGCTTCCCTGAACAGGCGGTGCGCACCAACGTCGGTGCCAGTCTCGACCTGCTCGACGCCGCGGTGGCCAACGGCGTCGAATCCTTCGTTCACATCTCTACGGACAAGGCAGCTGGAGCCACCTCAGTGCTCGGCCGCACGAAGTTTTCGATCGAACGCGCAGTCGCCTCGGTGGCTGCAGCTTCGGGTCGGAAATATATGTCCGTGCGCTTCGGCAATGTGCTCGGTTCCCGCGGATCGGTGTTGGAGACGTTCGTCGCCCAGGTCGCGGCCGGCGATCCGGTCACGGTCACAGACCCAGAAGTCACCCGCTACTTCATGACGGCCGATGAAGCCTGCGAACTCGTCCTGCAGGCTGCCGCCATCGGCCGCCCCGGTGAGACGCTCGTTCTCGATATGGGTGAGCCGATCAAGATCAACGATCTTGCCCATCGTGTGATCGCGCTCAGCGGGCGCTCCGATGCCCGCATCGTCTACACCGGCCTGCGTCCGGGAGAGAAGCTGACCGAGGCACTCCTGTCCTCCAGTGAAGAAGATGTCCGGCCGACTCATCCGCTCATCACCCAGGTGCCGATCACTCCGATCGACCTCGACGCACTGAGAAGACTCGTCGAAGCCTCTCGAGATGCCGGTGTATACACCAGGCGAACACAGCTCGAAGAAGACCTCACCCGCGTCCTTGGCCCGTCCCTGGAAGAGAATGGCCTGGAGATCACTGGCTCAGGTGATAGAGCTGAAGACGTCGGGACCACCAGCTGATGGATCTGCAGTCGCTGGTGATCTTCGTCGTGGCCGCCGTCGTCACGACGGTCAGCGCTCTCATCGCCTTTCCGCTGCTGCGACGGGCGGGCGTCGTCGATGTGCCCTCCCACCGCTCGTCCCATACCAAAGCGACCGTGCGCGGCGGGGGAGTTGCCATCGGCTGCGGGATCACCGTGGCGACCGTCCTGGCGATGGTCTGGAACGTCACCGAGCATGGCGTATTCGGCCTCGGCAGTCTCATGCTGCCCGTCGGATTCCTGGTGCTCACCTGGTGCTATTCCGCTATCGGAATGAGCGACGACCTTGATTCGCTGCAGCCGGTCGGCCGTCTGCTCGGGCAGGTCATCCTCGCGGTGGTCTTCAGCGCCTGCATCGCTCTGTTCTCCACGCAGGGCATCGCTCACGTCCTCGTCTTCGCCGTCATCGGTGTCATGTTGGTCAACGCCGTGAACTTCGTCGACGGCCTCAACGGCTATGTCACGAGCTGGTCGATCGTCACCGGCGCCTGGTTCGCCTTCGTCGGGTACTACATCGATGAGAATGACCTCGCGCTTCTCTCCCTGGCGCTGGCCGGAGCCGCGGCCGGATTTCTGCCTTTCAACCTCGGTCGTGCAAAGGCCTTTTTGGGTGACACGGGAAGCTACGGCATCGGTGCAGCGGTCTTCGCCACCGCGGTGTGGATGTTCGTCATCGGTGTGCCGATCGTCGTCATCATCGCACCCATGATCTTCATCCTCTTCGACGTCGGGCTCACCCTCGTGCTGCGCCTGTTCAAAGGAGAGAACATCCTCCTCCCGCACCGCCAGCACATCTATCAACGGATCCAACAGGCCGGTTGGTCGCACGGAAGCGTTTCGCTCTTCCACGGTTCACTGAGCGTCCTCGCCTGTATTCTGGCCGTACCCACCCTGATCGCAGGAAATACTGCGGCAACCTATCCGTCTCACGTTTACTGGGCAGGACTTTTGGCCCTCTACGCACTATTGCCGATGTGGCTGAATAGACGTGAGACCGCAAAGGCGGTCAATGCATGAAGATCCTGCTTCTCAGTCACTATTACTATCCTGAGGTCGGTGCCCCGCAGCGTCGGTGGCGGATCCTTGTCGACCACCTCCGCGCCGCCGGTCATCAGGTCATCACCGTCGCCCCGCACCCGCACTACCCCTATCCTGATCGGGACGGATTCTTCGGGTCTCGGGTTGGTCGAGGTCGCCGTCGAGTCGCAGTGCGCCTCGGTGGCACCTGGGACACCGGAATCGATGGCGAACGGATCCTGCGGGTTCCCTATCTGCACAGCGGTTCGTCTATGGCGCGACAGATGCTCGACCAGACAGTGTCGGCCACCGGTGCCATATCCGCCGTCATCGACAGGCTGCGCGGCAGGATGAAGCCCGATGTCATCGTCTCCACGACCCCGGCACTACCGTTCTTGCTTGCCGGAGATTCCCTGTCCCGGATTCTGCACGTGCCGCACGTCGCTGAGGTTCGCGACGCCTGGCCGGATCTCATCTCTGAGATGAACCTGGTCACCGGTGCACTCGGGAAATACCTGCCGGGCACACTCACCGGCTCTCTCGAGCATCGGCTCCTGCCGGATCTTCTGACCCGTGCCCAACGTCGCGCCGCAGTCGTCGTCGTCACGACGGACGGTTTCAAACACCGCCTGGAACAGCGGGGCGTGACCGCCGAGGTGGTGCGCAGCGGGGTCTCACCCGCAGAACTCGAAGGTGCCTCCGGGCTGACCGCCACTGGAGCGATTCCCCTCATTCCACCGGCTGAGGAGGCCGTGAACGCAGCCGACTTCGTGAACCCCACCCCTTCTGCCTCACGCACCGGACTAAATCTGCTCTACGTGGGCACCGTCGGACGCTCCCAGGACCTGGGCACCTCGATCCGTGCTCTGGCCCGTACCGAAGGAGTGCGCCTGCGCATCGTCGGCGACGGTGTTGATACAGCCGAACTCAAGTCCGTGGCAGCTGAATGCCGGGTCCCAGTCGAGTTCCATTCTCAACACGCGGGAGCGGAACTCGCCGCCCACTGGGATTGGGCCGATGCCGGTCTCGTCAGTCTCGGCCCACTCGAGTCCTACGAATGTACGGTGCCCTCGAAGCTCTATTCGCTGATGGCTCGAGAGATCCCGATCCTCGGCGTCGTCGCCGGCGAGGCCGCAGACATCATCACCAGCACCGCCGCCGGTGAAGTGGCGATTCCCGGGGATGTCACTTCAGTGTCCGCGGCCATGACTCGAATGCGACAGCGCATAGAAGCCGGTGCTGAATTCGGCACCGATCCCCCTGCAGGGCGGGAGCCGCGCGAATGGGTGATCCGGCATGCTTCGGCTGCGGCTATGGGCCACAGCTACGAGCGCATCCTCACACAGGCGGTCGCATGAATCTGATCTTCCTTGTCCGCCAGCTTGCCAATGTGGCCTCGACGACGACGTCCCACATCAACGATGATCGTGTGTTCTTCGGTATGCAGCTGGCCCGGCGATTGCCCGGTCCGGCATCGCGCCTCATCGGTCATACCCTCGGCTTCGTACCCGGTGATGCAGGACAGGCTGCCTCAGCCTGGTTGCTCGGGCGGGAGACGAAGGCGAAGTGCCTCGTATCGAAATCTCTGACGCCGTCCAGGCTGTTGGGAGAGATCGCGCTCAACCTCGGACTCATTGATGAGGCCGAAGGCATTGCGAACTCGGTGCCTGGCGCTGCCGCTCTGAGTTCACGCATCCGCTGGACCAAGGGTCAGCTCGACGAGGCGATCGACGTTCTGCCCCACGGTGCTCGCCGCACGCGGCTCATCGATGAACGTCTCTGTCTGCAACCGGGCTGGTGGCCCACAGTGACTAGCCACATCACGGCCGGACGTGTCCGAGCCGCGAAGCCGGACTCAACCAGTTCCACGGTGAGGAGGACTGACCGGCCCGCGGCACTGCACGTGCTGACGAATTCATTACCCCACACCCGTTCCGGATACGCATATCGTTCGCACGCCATCCTTACCACGCTGCAGGAAGCCGGACACCGGGTGGCCGCAGCGACCCGGCCCTCCTATCCGGTGACGATCGGGCGGGTGAGCTCGGGCCCGGTCGAGTCCGTCGACGGTATCGACTACATGCGGCAGGTGCCGCTGCGTCCGCTGCCCACACCCTCTGCCCGTCTGCGTGATCAGGCAGACTGGCTTGCCACTCAGGCACAGGAACGTGGGGCCCAGATTCTCCACACGACCACGCACTATGTCAACGGTCTGGCCACCGGTGCAGCAGCGCACGCTGCTGGCCTGCCCTGGGTCTACGAGGTCCGTGGTGTGCTTGAAGAAACCTGGGCGGCAGGCGGATCCACCCTCGCAGAGCGAGAGGCCCGTCGAGCCAGCCAGCGCTTCGAACTCATGCGGGCTAAGGAGATCGAGGTCGCTACGGCCGCCGATGCGGTCATTACCCTAGGCGAGACTATGCGTGACCACCTCGTTGCGGGCGGAGTACCGTCAGACAAGATCACCCTCATCCCGAACTCGGTCTCCGACGCTGTCGTCAACGCTGACGTCACCCGCGCGCCCGCTGAGGTCAGGGCCAGCCTCGGAATGTCTGACGAAGGAGTCTGGGTGGGCACCGCTGCCTCGATCGTCGGCTATGAAGGCCTCGATGTCCTGGTCGACGCTGTCATCCTTGCGCGCGCCCAAGGCGTCGATCTGCGGCTCCTCATTGCAGGAGACGGTGTCGCGCTGCCGGAGCTGCGAGAACGTGCAAAGGCTCTGGGCGAGCATGCGGTATTCACCGGACGGGTATCTCAGACCGAGGCCATCGAGCGTCAGCTGGCGCTCGACGCTATCGTTGTCCCACGTAAGAACGAGCCGGTGTGCGGACTCGTGACCCCGATCAAACCGATCGAAGCAATGGGCCTGGCCCGTCCGGTGGTCATCTCCGACCTGCCGGCGCTGAGGGAACTGGTTCCGGACACAGCAGGACTCTGCGTCAGCCCGGAAAACCCTCGGCAACTGGCAGACGTGCTCTCTCAGTTGGCCTGTGATGATAATGCGAGGAAGAGATTCGGACAGAATGGACGTGAACACGTGCTCGGGACACGGAGGTGGAAAGACATCGGTCGACGATACGGCCAAGTCTATTCCCAGCTCACGGGAGCGGAAGCGGGCGCGAAATGAGTGAGATGATGAACTCGAGCGAGGCGACGAATCCGCTCGGTTTGAGCACAATCCCTTCCGTCTCGAGCGAAGGGCTCGTCCCCGTTGGTCGGCGGACCAGTCTGCGCAGCTACCTGGCAGCCCTGTGGGGCCGTCGACACTTTATTCTTGCCGAATCCCGAGCCAAGATGAGCGGTTCGACGAGGAAGAACCTCCTTGGCTACGGCTGGCTGTTCCTCAACCCGCTGCTCTCGGTGCTCGCATTCTGGTTCATCTTCGGGTTCATCCTTCAGTCGTCCCGCGGCGTACCCAATTTCCTTGGATTTCTGGTGATAGGAGTCTTCTTTTTCCAGTTCACCGGCAAAAGTATGACTGGGGGAACAGGCGCGATCCGTTCCGGTGCGTCGATGATCAGAGGATTCCAATTTCCTCGTGCAGCGCTTCCTGTGTCCGTCGTCGTCCGCAACTTCCTTGATTTCATTCCCACTGCTGCTGTCATGCTGGTCCTCATTGCGGTCATTCCACCAACCGAGGTGATCACCTGGAGAGTTGTCCTTGTCATTCCGGTAATCGTCCTTCAGACAATATTCAACGTCGGACTTGCTTGCCTACTTGCCAGATTAGGGCACAAGGTTCCAGACCTCACCAATTTCATGTCTATCATCAGTCGGTTCTGGCTCTATGGTTCTGGAGTCTTTTTCTCAATCGAAGACAAGCTGTCAAACCACCCTGCGATTCTGGCAGCTATGCAGTTCAACCCGATTCATGCCTATCTGACGCTGGTGAGAAATTCTCTGCTCTACGGGGTCGATTCACCCGCATGGCTCTGGTTTATGGCGATCGCCTGGGCCTGCGGCCTGCTCATAGTCGGGTTCCTGTTCTTCTGGCGAGGGGAGGAGAGCTATGGCCGACTCTGAGCTCGAAGAACCCAACATCGTGGCGGAGAACGTCCAAGTTCGCTACACCGTCAACACCAACGATCCCGGTCAGCGGGCCAAAGGCCTGCGACGTATTGGCAATGCCATGCTTGGTCGACGAGGCCAAACGACCGTCCGTGCACTGCGTGGAGTCAACTTCGTCGCCCGTGAAGGCGAGATGGTCGGCATCGTCGGTGCCAATGGCTCCGGCAAGTCGACATTCCTGCGTAATGTCGCGGGGGTCGAACAGCCCGATCGTGGCCGCATCCTCGTTCGCTATCAGCCTCTGCTCCTTGGCGTGACTGCGGCTTTGCAGCCGGCGCTGTCCGGCAGCGAGAACGTCCGACTGGGCTGTCTGGCCATGGGGCTGTCTCCGGAGGAAGCTGCCGAAGCCTTCGACTATGTCGTCGACCTTTCGGCCTTGGGAGCTGCCATCCACCGGCCTATGGGCACATATTCATCGGGCATGGGATCCCGACTTCGGTTCGCCATTGCATTGGCCGCACGTCCGAAGATCATGCTCATCGACGAAGCGCTCTCGACGGGTGATGCGACGTTCGCAGAGCGCAGCGAACGTGCAATGGACGAACTCCTTGCTGAAGCGGGCACAGTTCTGCTCGTTAACCATGCAGCGAAGGTGATCCAGGAGCTGTGCACCCGCGCTGTGTGGATGCACAAGGGCGAGATCCTCATGAATGGCCCCGCCGAGGCAGTCGCCGAGAAATACCGGTGGTGGGCCTGGAACGTGGCCAAGGGCAAGGACGACATTGCCGACAAGCTACTTCACGACGTCGTCAGCAACGCCGTCAAAGAAGAAATCAACATCCTGGAACCCGAGCTCGTCAGAGATCCGATTCCGCGTCACGCCGCGCGAACAGTGAAGAAGACGGTTGCCTCGACCAGACACATGAAGCGCAGAGAGGCGGTCGACGAGGTCGAAGAGACTCCCGCGCCACTATTGGCCGCAGCCGAATCCCAGGTGTGGCCTGAGGAGATCGCGACCGAGCTTCCCAAGGCCAAGTTCCCAGCACTGCCGAAACCCGCTTCCCAGGCCGTCAGCGCCCCTCGAATCCACGATGAACCGCCGCCGTTGCGCCTGCGTCCGAGCAAGAAACGCGTGGTCCTCCGGGCGGCTGACCCGAGCGATCGTGCCTCATCGGTGGCCGCCTCAGATGACTTCACAGGGCGCAGGCTTGCTTCCCGAGCTCGCAAGATCGCCGATGAGCGGTATCAGGAACGAGAACGGATTCGTCAGGACGAGGCACCTCCTACCGTGCATCAGGACTCGGGCCGATGAAGATTGCGATCTTCGGCTCTTGTGTAAGTCGCGATACGGCCGAGTTCATTCCCGATTCGGAGGTCGTGGTCTATGTCGCGCGTCATTCCGTCACCAGTCTCGAAGCACCGCATGGGACTAAAGACACTGACCTCAGCGAATTGAGCTCAGCGTTCCAGAAGCAGATGGTGACAAGCGATCTCAAAGGCGCTGGGGTCGCGCGAATCGTCAAACACGCGAGAGATCTCGAACTCGTGCTCATAGATCTCGTCGACGAGCGTCGAGGCTATTGGCTTTTCCCCGACGACACGACGATGACGAACTCGCTTGAGGTCGAGGCCTGCGGCGCAGCCCGCGACGCGCGTCGTGCAGGTGCTCGCTTAGTCGAATTCGGCACCGATGAGCATTTCGAACTCTGGAAATCAGGCTTTGAGAAGCTGATCGACGGCTTCAAAGCCGCAGACCTATGGGGTCGAACAATTCTGCTCGACATCGAGTGGGCGGGAGCTGTCGATGGCGCACAGCATCCCCAACAGGACAGCATCGCCAAGCTCGGGCGCACATTGCGGAAGTTGCAGCGGGGTACACGGGAGGCAGGTCGAGATCTATCAAAAGGTAGAGGGGTCGGTGAAGCGTGGTCAAGTCTGTGGCGGGTCAAGCCGACAGAAGCAGAGGAGCACGCGGACAGAGCTGCTGCTGCGAACGCAGATTATATCCGGTACCGAGATTTGGCACGGTCCCTGGCTGCGTCGTCGGTGGTGAGACCGAGCGGCGAAGTTCGAATCGACCGGGGCCATAAGTGGGGGCCCCAGCCTTTTCATTACCGTAAAGCTGATTACCTGTCGATCGTCGACGGTATTCTCGAGCAGATGAAGGACAACGGCGGTGATCAGCCGTGAAGGCACAACAGTGGCGAAAGGCACTGTGGCACTTGCGCCACGGCGGAATCAAAGGATTCCGAGACTATAAACGGAAGTTCAAGTTCACCGATGACTTCACTGATGATTCGGCCGCGGCTGAGCGGGTCAGCCGTGCGGGAGACCGGCCGACCCTCAGTGTCGTGGTGCCGACGTTCAACGCAAGTGACTTCGTCGACAGGTGCCTGAGCAGCATCCTCACTCAAAAGGGCATCGACCTCGAAGTTCTCGTCGTTGATGACGGGTCTAGTGACGATACTGCAGAGAAAGCGAAGGAAGTCGCGGGACGCGATGGCCGAGTCACTGTGATCACCGGTCGCAATTCTGGTCCGGCAATCGCACGCAATCGCGGTGTTGAGGCGGCTCGTGGAGAATATCTCGCTTTCGTCGACGCGGACGATGAAGTTCTGCCGAATGCGTATGCCACCATGGTCGGCTCCCTCGAACGTACAGGCTCTGACATTGCAACGGGGTCGTATATCCGGATGGGAATGATGGGGAGACTACGACCAAAGCTGACGGCGAGGGTACATGCCCGACAACGGCTTGCAGTTCGACTCGACGACATGCCTGAACTGCTTGAAGAGCCAGTTCTGTGGAATAAGGTCTATCAACGTGATTTCTGGGACCGCCACGTCGGCCCTATGAAGAGCTTCGCAAATTACGAAGACCAAGAGCCTGTCTACCGTGCGTTGGTCGGCGCTGCGGCAATTGACGTGCTGCCCGCTGATGTGTACGCATGGCGCTTGGCCGATGGCCGAGACACGCGCTCTCATCGCAAAGCCAGATTGACAGACCTGCGCGCCAAGTTGGAGGTCATCGAGGCTTTGGCCAATGTGCTCGAACATGAGCCGGACATGGTTCGAACCCACGCCTATGCGATCTGGATGGGTACGGACCTTGCCATGCACGCCGAGTATTTGGACACGGCGACCGATCGGTTCCGAAAGACGTTGTGCTCGGCGACGCACGAACTGAAGAAGTCGATGCCACGTCATGCTTGGAAGCTCATTCCCACCCAGGAGCGCCTATTTATGTGGGTCGTTGCCGCCGGCAGGCTCCACGACATCGAAGAGATTCTGGGTACGCGGCTCGAAGAGACTACTGCGGTGCCATTCGAACACGTCGATGGACGCTGGAACGTTGTTCCTACATTTGTTCACAGACTTGAAACTCGATTGCCATCAAGACTGTTGAGAGCACGGCAGGTAGATTTCAAACCTGTTGTCCGGGTGAGAAATGCCAGATGGGTGAGCGAGGGAATACTCGAACTTCAAGGCTGTGCCTATGTGCCTGGAATCGATCCAGCTGAACTTGCCGTTCGTATGCAGGGAGTTATGGATGGAGCCACGGTGTTCGACCTACCGGTTGATAGTCGAGAAGACAACCGGGTCGACTTGGAAGCCGGAGACCCCTGGCGTAGCTATGCTGCTGGCGGATTCACAGTGCGCATCGATATTCGAGAGATCGACGATGTCTCACCGCGGGGAATAGGCCTCTTCGGGGTTTTCGATGCTCGGGATGTCCGCCTCAGCGCTCCCGCAACCTCTTCGACGGTGGTTGGAATGATCGCCCCCAGTCCAATGGTTGATAGTCAGCGTGTAACTGTAATCGCTGACGAGCACGACGAACTGTCGATCAGCCCTGTTGCAATCCCGGTTGCCACTGTCGTCGCCAAGAACGTTTCGGTCAACGGTGGAAGCATTACCGTGACCTTGTCATCTGATGCAGATGTTCGTGCAATGGAGCTTGTTCATCGCGGTGAGACCCACCAGTTAGCAATCCAGAATCGCTCGATCTTCGACGGAGACCTACCAACGCTGCCGGACAGATACTTGGCTGGTGGAGAACGGCTATGGACACTCAGGGCGCATAAGGTCGATGGACAAGCGGAAGATGTCTACTACGATTCCGTCGACTATCTTCTTCCCGACACCGGACGAGCTCGCCCCGAGCCTGATATCGACGGAAAAGTGAAGATCGCCCAACGGGCGATCCGAGTCAGCGTAACGGGCGCCAGCAGCGACCGGGATCGACTCATGCTTACAGGGAGAATCGATCCTCCGCAGAAACTCTGCGTAGTCCTCAAATCATCCGATCAGACGATTGCTCCTTCTGAGACCACGATGCATGCGGACGGTGGGTTCACAACGGTGTATGACCTCACGACGGCCGGTCCAGAAGGAGGCACTGTAGCCGCGCTGTCGGGCGGATATCACGTTCGCTTTGGCATCACTTCTGAGTCTTCCGAGTCGTGGGCAAGAGTTGCGGGGAAGCTCGCGATACGTCCAGTCGATGTGTACACGGAATGGAACACTATACGGATAGAGGGGCGTGCGTCCGGCTCCGTCGCCATTACAGCGACACCACCCTGGTCATCAAAGGAGCGGACCACGCATGGTCGTTTCTCACTCAGGGAGCAGGACTGGGGGCCCGTCAGCGAAGGTATCCTATTTGAGTCCTTCAACGGTAAGAGTTGCAACGACAATCCGAGAGCACTTTTTGATGCTGTACGTGAGCTTGGAGTCAAGATCCCACTGTACTGGTCCGTGCGCGACCGTACCGTCGAAGTACCAGCCGGTGGAATTCCGGTAGTGGAAGGTACTGCTGCGTGGCACAGTGCATTGGCCACAACCAAGTCGTGGGTAAACAACAACAATTTTCCTTATTACGTGAGGAAGCGTCTCGGGCAGTACTATCTGCAAACTTGGCACGGCACTCCGATGAAAAAGTTACTTTGGGATATTCCCAGTTCCAAGGTACCCCTTACATACAGGCGCCTCATGAACAACGAAGTACAACAGTGGGACGTGCTATTGGCTCAGTCAGAGAAGGCTGCGGAGAACCTCCGCAGCGGACTCGGGTATGAGGGAGAAGTACTGGTCGGGGAATACCCGAGGAATCAGCGTCTTGCGAAGAATCTCCTTCGGCAGGAGACAATCCGGAAGCGTTTGGGCATTAACCCCGACTCTCGAGTAATCCTGTACGCCCCTACGTGGCGCGAACGTCATCGTACTGGGGCAATATTCAGGTGGGAGGACTATCTGGACCTGCCGGCGCTGTCCGCCCAAACTAAATCCACGGTACTAGTTCGGGCCCATCACGTCGCGAAAACTCGGCACATGCAAAAAGGTGGGGTAATAGACGTTTCAACGGTGCGGCATGTCGAAGATCTTCTCGCCATAACCGATGTGTTGATCACGGACTACTCCTCCCTGCTATTTGATTTCCGTCTCACGGGGCGCGCGCTGATCCTATTCGCCCCGGATATCTATGACTATCGCGAGGAACGGGGTTTCTACGACGATGTAGGAGAATACCCGCCCCACGTAACGTGCCAAGGTATTGAAGAAATCAGCGAGTATTGCAGTCAAATATTCGACAAAATGTGCAGAGAGGATTCCGACAACGACTCGTTCACTCTTCCCCCAAATGAATACCAATGCACCCTAGATACGTGCATCAATTTGCTCTTGAACTTTCAGCAGCCTTATCAGCAAATAGAGGAATAACATCGTGAATCGAATCGAATCATTGGCGAGGTTGGCCTATAACAAGTCCCGCTCCGCAGTGGATCGAGCGAAGCGCTCGACGGCAACTATGATTCAGAAGAGCCAATTTTCGACGAAAGCGGCAGAAGCAAGCACCGAGCCACTGGCACCGCAGCAGATCATTCGGAGGCCAAACGACCCACAGCTGACAGTGATTGTTCCCGCCTATAACGTGGACAATTTTCTTGAAGAATGTGTTAAATCGATCGTTGTGCAAACTTACACAAATTGGGAGATGTACATCATTGATGATGGCTCTCCGGGTCGCACCGGTGAAATTGCAGATTCGTTGGCGGAATCAGACCCGAGGATCACCGTGGTGCACCAAGAGAATCAAGGTCTAGGCGCCGCTCGCAATACGGGGATAAGAGAGTCTTCTGCACCTTATCTCACGTTCATCGATTCTGACGATGTTGTTCCGCCAGAGGCCTTTTCTTATATGATGCAGTCCCTGGAGATTTCAGGATCGGACGTTGCCATCGGTTCAATGGAACGGTTTAACTCAACCAGGCGATGGACGCCGTTCTGGGTGCAACTAGTACATGATGAAGAACGTATTGGTATTACCGCACCCGAGCACGCGCCAGTGATGTGGGATGTATTTGCATGCAACAAGGTTTTCAAGCGGTCTGTGTGGAACGAGATCGTCGGAGAGTTTCCCGTAGGGACTCTTTACGAAGATCAGGAATGTACCGCTAAACTTTTCGTGGGCGGCGCCAAGTTGGACATCCTTACTGATGTCGTCTACCACTGGCGTCTCCGAGAGGACGGTCAGTCCATCACGCAGAACAAGGCCGAAATCCGCGATCTAGAGCAACGACTTGCAGTCGCTGAGAAAGTGCGGCTGGTCGTAGAAGGAGCTCCTAGGTCCTTCATCGACTACTGGTACACCAAATGCCTTGGTGAAGACTTCTTCTACTACTACAGAGAAGTCCCGCGCGCAGATCCGGAATTCTTCGAAGTATTGCAGTCAGGCTTACGACACTTCTACGATTTAGCATCAGAACAGGCGATTGACGATATCGCGCCGGAGAGACGCTGGCTTGCATATTTGGCGTCCCACGGAACTAGGCAACAGATAACTGAGCTGTTGGTAGCTTTCGACTCTTACCGCACCTACTATCGAGCGATCTCAGACGGGAATCACTATAGGGCAGAAGTTCCTGGACTTCGGGCTTTATTCGCAGAGATTCCGGACCGTCTTAAGACCGTGTATCCTCAGCAGCTGACTGCCCAGGCCATTGTTTCCGCTGTCCAAAGTGGATTGGATGGGGCGCTCAAGCTTGACGTGTTTGCGTATATTCCGAACCTGGCGGAGGACTTAACATGCACGGCCCGCATCGAATACCTTGAGACTGGTAGCACTAGTGCGACTAGTTCCCGGACTATTCCGGGGGCGGTAGGTCATCTGACTGCTGATCCGTACAATGAACATTCAAAATCACATTTCGAAATTACATTTGCCGAGGAAGCCTTAGACAATGCTCTAAGCGAGTTGACCGCAACTGAAAGCGAGCAGCTCGACATTATCGTCATCCTTGAACACGGCAGTTACACCTGGGAGGTTCGGAACCCGAAACGTCTGTCAGACGGTGTGGCCGCATGGCCTAAACCCGGTGCGATCACGCCTGGAGGCAATCGGTTTACGGTCGTCGGTGATCCTGGAATTTCGTCGAGCTTGAAATTTCTCAAGCCACGTTTCCGTGTTCGAGATCTCTCGATGAACTCTGACAGCCTTTATATTGAAGTAGAGTTGCAAGAAGAGAACGGATTGCCTCGCCGTGAACTATTTGACTTAAATGAGGCACAACTCCGTATAAAATCCCAACATTCAGTAATCATTGCTGCCGAGATGAAGAAGGATGGGAAAATTGCGTCTGCGCGCATCTCAATTGCTCACCTGGACGGACCTGCGAAACAGAAGCTAGCCGAGTCATTTACAGTGGACGTTCTCTGTAACGATAAATTCTCCGCACCTTTGGCAGTAGATGCAAGCCTGTTGACTCAAAGGCAGTCAATGGATCGCGTCGTGCCGACCAGTAGCAGTTATGGGTACCTCCAGCTAGAAGTCAGAAGGATTGCAGCCGAGGTTATGTCGATCTGCGTGGCTCCTGAGACCGAGGAGCTGGTGATTGCGGGTCAGTTTTATTCAGATGCGACTCGTGTACGCACCCATGCACCCTCGTTGGCTCTCGTCAGCTCCAAGACCTCAATTCCGGCAAGCAAGCTGACGTGGAATAGCGATCGACGGTCATTTGAAGCATCCTTCAATCTGGGCGCTTTAAGCAGTGATTTTCGTGAACGTCCTGTTGCCAGCGATGACTTCATTCTGCAGGCACTCCTCCCTGGTGGCCAACCAACACCCGCTACACTGTGGGTGCCAGTTTCGAGCGAACTCCAATCCAATTTGCCGCTTGATATGTCGACTTCGGTCCATAACTTCCGGTTCGTGTGCATTGGAAAGAGCCGATCGTTGAAACTGGTTGTGACTGGTGTGGGAAATACCAAATCATTCAACAGCGCATTCTCGGTGCGAAAGTCGGCTTTCGCTATGTTTTCCGCGTCTGATCGCGAGATAGAGATTGGCACTATGTTCTTCGAGAGTTTCGGAGGCAATACTGTCTCAGGATCTCCTAAAGAAATCGACCGAGCAGTAGCCAACTTGTATCCCGAAGTTCAGCGGATATGGTCCGTTCGGGATCACTCGGTTCCTGTGCCCGAAGGCGCCTATGGCGTCGTTGGCGGGTCGGAAGAATGGATGCGGAGTCTGTCGACTAGCGAGGTGCTGGTCAATAACAATAACTTCCCGCACTACTTTAAGAAGGCTGACGGGCAAAAATACATTCAGACGTGGCACGGAACGCCCTTGAAGCGCATTGGTAATCATGTGCCTGGAGCGAACCTGTCGCTTCGGTATCGTGCTTTAATGCAGAAGGAATCCGAACGTGAGTGGGATTTGCTGTTGGCCCAGAGTAGCTGGGCGGCCGAACAACTTGCGGATGCGTTCGACTATCGCGGCCCCGTATTCGCTAAGGGCTACCCACGAAATGACCCGTTGAACGACGCAACTCGAATTGAGACAGCTCGTGAACATGCTCGCGGAACTTATGGAATCCGCCAAGACCAGACTGTGGTTCTTTATGCGCCGACATGGCGTGACAATCTGAGGGACGCTTCTGGCCGATACAGCCGAGTTGACTTCCTTGGTCTCCAGGAGGCTGCAGCTGCGCTTGGTAGCGACTTTGTGATCTTCTACCGCGGTCACGCCAACTCTGTATTCGCGAATCAGAGTCGGCTGCCCGCTGGAGTGATCGACGTGTCGCTTCACCCCGACGTCAACGACCTAATCTCTGCGTCCGACATGTTGTTGACCGACTATTCATCGATCATGTTCGACTATGTAGTCACCGGGAAGCCTCTGGCGTTCGTGGCTCCAGATTTCAATCAATATAGGGATGAGACCCGGGGCTTTTACTTCGATTTCGAAACACTGGCACCGGGCCCCATCTTCCGAGACGGCGTATCTGCAGTTCGGTGGATAAAGGGTGAGTCAAGATCTGACTATGAGCACTCAGAACGGTATGCGCGGTTCGTCGACAGATTTGCGCCGTTAGATGACGGGCGGGCAGTGGAGCGACTGTTCGCTGACTACAGCGAAATTGTGGTTCCTAGCCCAGGATCATGACAGCAAGCGAGCATTTGTTGCGCTTGGAGGCCATCGCCAGATCCCTTTCGTCAGGTGCAATTCAGGCGAGACGGCGAACGGGGCGATCACCCGTGTCGCGAAGGAGCTTGGGCTGAGCAAGGAGACCTTGCAGTCTGGGTGTGTAAACACAAGGACGCGAGCAAAGCCACGCCGGCCGAATTAGTTGACCTTGAGGCAGAGAATCGCCGACTGCGGGCTGAGCTGGCTGAGTCTAGGCGGGCGAATGATATTTGAAGAAGGCTTCGGCCTTCTTCGCGGCGGAGCTCGACCGCCTATCAAGGTAGTCGTCGACTTCATCGACGCGAATAGACACGAGTTCGGAGTCGAGCCAATCGTGCGTGGCCTGTCAGGGACTGCCGCACGGATTGTTGTGAGCAAGTATTACGCGTACAAGTTGCGCCGACCCTCAATCCGGGCCCGTCGGGACCGGGAACTCATGGTCGTGATCGAAGACGTCTATGAAGCCAACTATTCCTGTTACGGAGTGCAGAAGGTGTGGAAGGCGATCAACCGTGACTATGCCGACCGATTCGGGCCAGCGGACCGGTGCACGGTCGAGCGGTTGATGCGCCGACTGGGTATCGACGGTGCGCGTCGGAAGCGGAAGCGTCCGAAAACGGCCTCGGCCAGGGCGTAGGAGTGCCCTGGCGATCGCGTCGAGCGCGAGTTCACAGCGGCTGCGCCGAACTGTCTGTGGGTCGCGAATAGGCGTATGTACCGACACGGTCTGGGATGTTGTACACGACGCTCATTCTGGACTTGTTCCACCGGGAGATTGTGGGTTGGCAGGTGACGAACCATATGCGCGAATCGTTGGCCAAAGACGCGCTAACGATGGCTTTGGCGGCGAAGTTCCGAGCTGGTGAAGACGTATCTGGACTTGTCCACCACTCGGATCGCGGAGTCCATTTCCGATCGATTCGTTACGGCGAGACACTGGCAGAATCCGAGGTCGTGGCGTCTGTCGGGTCCCGCGGCGATTCCTAAGATAACGCCATGGCTGAAGCGCTCAATTCAGTCTACAAAGCGGAACTGATCGACTGTCGCGAATGGTCGGGGCTGATCGAGGTGATGGCCGAGACGTCGAGATGGATCGGCTGGTACAACCGGCAACGACTGCAGTCGGCGAGCCGATATCGGCCGCCGTTCGAGGTTCAAGCTGAGTGGACCAACCAGGGAGCGGCCGCGAGTGTGGCTGCATAGAAGACCAAGAAAAACACCCTCTACGAAACCCGGGGCTTGACATCGTCGTGGTTGGTGATCATGTCACTCATCTTCATTGACTGGTGTGATCGCGGCTACAAGTGGTTCGGCTGGCCGGTGGTGCTGGTCTGGATCCCGGGGTCGGCATCCACGTTACGGTCGGGCTTGAGGCATGTGTTCTGCCAGTGGTTCTGGCCCCTATTAGCGATTTCCCTGGTTCCTTCGAATCCCGGTCACAACACTCCCCGGATCATGATGACTGTGGCATAAATCTTGCCAGGACTCTCAGGCCAGCGACCCCTTCTATCCTGACGGATTGTGGGGCTGCTTAAAAGGTGACAGGGCGACACCCGGATTCCGAAAACTCACGCATTTCGTAACCAGGCGCCGAATCGAAACTGACGGATACTAGCTGGTCCTATAAACTCGTTTACGATGAGCCAACAAAACAACACGCGATTTCCTATAGCCTGAACTCTATACTGGCCTGGCCACATCATATGGGAATGCCTGCTCGAGGGCGTTCAGAGAATAGCGAGGGGTGGGCAATCGGCTGTTCTTGGCAATTGTGCGGAAGTTGATTGACTGTATGTCTACGGTTGAACAGGCAAGAACTGAGACTGACTCGCGGTCGACAGTGCTAAAAAAATCTTCAAACTTGAAATCTTGTCCCGCAAGATGCCTATCGACGACCTTAAGCCACAGCCAGGGGACCCCGTAAGCTTGTGCGAGAATCAAGCCATGGAGGGACGTTGATATGACGAGTCTCGATCGTTGAATGTCGGAAGCTACCTCTTCCGGTGACCTTTCCACATCAACGAACAAGCACTCTTGCGACTCCACAAGATCGCGGTTTAGCACCGTCTTGTGTGCATAGTGGGGAATGACTGCTATTGCATCTTGAGTCGGTGTCGTACTATCCGAGAAGACACGAGGAAACAACAACCCGGGGTCGCCAACTACGTTCGGAATGCACCAGCCGAGCTGGTCTTGCAGCGTAGTCCGCGTTCTGTGTCCCCGCACTGCGCTGATTGTCCAGTCAAGCCCGGAGAGCTCCCGAATCCGGCTCCGTGTGGGGACGTTCATAAGACCCGTTCCCCATATATGCATGTTTGAACGGTGAACTACATCTATAATTGATCCAACCGAAACGATAGCCGAGCCGGAGTTTGGTAGGCCGTAGGTGTTATGAACTGCGCGTCGCGTGAGATGGGACATGACCTTTGGGCCGATAAGATCGCCAAAATTGGTACGCATGTCCCACCAGTAGCCTGGAACGCTGTTGGGTTGGATCTGATTTCGATCAGAATCAAGACTCGTCAGTATTCTTTGAATATTGATCAGAGTGTCACCTATTATGACTTCATTTGACACATGTCTATCCCATGTAGCCAACCGGATAGGCTTTTCATTGATGTTAACGGGGCGTGGGAGCTGAAGCCGAGAGATGGCCCTCCGCAGTCCGTATTGAGATTCGGAATCGCGTGCGACGAGTTCCAGAGTCGAGTCTTCTTTGCGATCATGTATTTCAGCAGCGAGCCTCACACCTGTGCGCGTCGCAAAGTCCAACACGAGGACATCATTGCGCCAGAACCAGCTTCTTCGGAACTCGGTGGGATAACGGCGTTTGGGCTTAAGCGATGCGTTTATAGCCTTCAGGCGTTCAGATTCTATTGACGACATTATTGTATGTGACCTTCTGATTGAGGGGTGTCCATCGAGTATGGAACTGCGATCCTGGAAGGATGCTCATCTGCGTTCAAGGTGGGGCAGCAGTCCGCTGACGAATTGCACGCAGTCCATGGCTACGTCTTTTGGAGCGACGAACAGTCTCCACCAGTCGAGTTCCCAATGTCTATCGCTGTCATTAAAAACTGAGCTCGTTGAAGGAAGATGACCCTTCAGGCGAGCGATTGATTTTTCGTCACGTCCCGTGGCTATCAGGATGGTGCGGTCTCCTAGGATTCGCAGCTCGAACGCATGGCGATACCCTGCACCACCTTGGTCGAAATCTACGACAAGCACATTACTCTTCCAGTACCAAAGTCTGTTCATTCCTCTTTTGGTCCAGCGGTATGGGTTCATCTCGCGGCGTACATCCTCAAGGTATGCATGGCGGAGGAGCGCATCCTCCTTGGTATAAGCCGCACCGGGGGGAGCTGATATTGAAGCTAACTGAAACGCGTTTTCAAGGTTTGAGCGCAGAGCATAGTCCACTATTTCACCTGCTTTCGGGTGATCGCGTGATTCGGAGCGGTCCCATTTCCAGTTGGTGGTTATTCCTTTGAAATGTCGGTGCTTTAAAAAGGGATTTGTCTCCGCTTGCGCGCCATTGACACTATGGGTTTTCCATTGTTTTGCAGTTTGAATCTTTTGAGGGTGCGCCAACCACTTCGTAGTTGTTGGTGTACCTTTTGAGTTCGCGTATTGGTAGTCTTGGAAACGTGGAGGCTCTGACTTGTTGTCTCGTATATCCTCGATCCATATTCCGCTGTATTGCAAATAGTCTGCCTTGCAGGTCTTCAAGTGCTCCAGTATGGGATTGTTGTCTTCTACGACTAGCAATTCATCAATATCGTGTGATATTAACACCGAGCTCTTTCCTAGGTACTTGTGCCTAGCGTGTTCAATTATTCCGTACTCGCAGAAGTCTGAATCCCAGGGACGTTTAGTTGATCCGGACCACTTTCCTCCCTGAGGGCCGAACCTGAAGGGCCATGAAACGACGGTTGCAACTTCTATTCCTTCAACAGTGATAGCTTGTCTAGCTTGTTCTGCCGTGTATTCAGTAGAGCCGTTATCGTAAAGAAGTATTGCATCAACGTGATGCTGTGTTGCGTAATATTTGGCCCAGTCGGACAGCCATTGTAGATCGTTGTTCTTCGATTTAGACAATAATACTGTTTTGTTTGAATAGTCTTCTAGTCTTGATGGCGTGACTGATAGAAGATACTCTTTAGTGCCGAATGAAACTTGAACTTGATCAATTGTCTTTGTGGGGTCAGAAATGTCGATATGTGACACCCGGTCCAAGTTCGATACTAATACATCATGCGTTGGGCCCACTGCTCGAGCCAATTCGGAGATTACCTCATCTTCGAGGTTGAGGAGTGGTGGGCAGGTGAGTCTGATGTGAGTATCCGTGCGATAGGCGTCATATAGGATGGTGTCTGCATCGAACTTGCCCATATAGTCCGCCTCTTGAAGTTCGGTTGGACGTGGAGGTGTTCTTTTAAAGTCACCGTCACGAGAAACGATTGAGTTGACTATGTCGACCTGCGAGTTAAGTCGTCCGCTCATCGGGGTGCTCCTCGTTTTCCTTTAGTTGCAGTGTTGGGCGGCGTGAATCTGAGCTATAGCCTAACTGGTCAGTTGTATAGTTGTGCATTCGATGCTGAGGCGGACGACTGGCTGGGCGATTGCAAATTCGGTGTCTCGTGCACATGGAGTGGGGGCGAGCGCGAATAGGAGGGATAGCGTGACTGCAGGCAGAATGAGCACTTTCATCTGTGCTGGGGTTGCTACTTTATTTATCCTGGCTGGGTGCAGTTCTGGCGATTCGCAGGGTGCCAAAGAGAGTGTTGTGACGGAGGTGGGGCCAGGGAGTGCTCCAGAAGCGGCGAACTTTGTGCAGGTTTTAGCCGGCGACGTTAGCGGGGCGAATGCCGCTATTGGCGTTTCGCTTAGGAACGGAAGCGTGTTAATGGAGGCTTCAAGTATTGGAATGTCGTTTGAAGCCACCGACATTGCCGACAGGCGATTGGACCCTGACGTTTCGAACCTGGATGAGCAGTTGAAAAGCTTAGGTTCCCCGGCTCTGCGGTTTGGGGGCAATGCCCTTGACCGGCGAACGTTCTGGACGTCGGACGGGGAGAGGCCTCAGCATGCCGAACAATCAACGATCACCCCCGACGACCTCAAACGTCTGAAGAAGCTCGTTGATGCCACCGGGTCCACCGTGACACTCGGCATTCCTCTGGGAACATACGATCCCAAACGGGGAGCCGACATGGCCGCGCACGCGGTCGACATCCTCGGCGATTCTTTGGTTGGTCTTGCCATCGGCAACGAACCGAATGGATACACGGTTAAGGACGTTTCGAACGGCAACGTCCGGGGCAAAGGTTGGAACAAAGAGAAGTACGTCAAGCAACTCGAGGCATATGCGAAGGCGATCCATGCCAAACGACCGGACGCTCCCATTATCGGTCCGGATGTCTACGACGGTGCGTGGATGGAGGCATTTGCCGATTCTGACGTCAAGCACAAGACCGCGATCTCTCAGCACTGGTATCAACTGCCTGAATGCGATTCTGGGAAGGTGCCTGGACGCGGGCCTCAAGCAGAGAATCTCATCGATCCCTTGGCGAAGAAGTCGGCGAGGAAGAATTTGGGGATCGGCAGGGAGAAAGCCGACGCGGCTGAATTGCCTCTCTGGCTGGAAGAGACCGGTCCGACGAGTTGCCCAGGTACGAACGACACCTCGCTGACCAACGCTTCGGCACTGTGGGCTGCTGACTACACGCTCTACGCTGCACAACTCGGGGTGGAACGGATGGCGATGCACTCAATGCTCGGTGCTTGCAATGGGGGAGCGCCGATGTCGCTCGTCTGCGACCCGGCCGATCATGGGCAGCGATCCGATACCTTCGTTCCCCGGCCCAACATGCTGGGTCTCAGGCTCGTCGTTCCGAGCATCGGGGGAACATTCACCAAGACCTCGGTGAAGGGTGGTGGGAACATGAGCGCCTATACCGTGTCGAAGGATAATGGCAAGACACTCGTGACGACGATTATCAACGCCAACGATGCTGCCGAGGTCGGAGGCAACCCAGTGTCGCTGAAGATGCCGAAGGGATTCTCAGTGGACAAGGCGTCTCAGGTATACGGACCCTCGAACGATGCGAAGCGCGCGACGAAGGTGATTCCATCAAATCCGCTGCCGGACACGATCCCCTACAGCGGGCCGAAGAACTCCGGCAGTGCGAGTGCATCAGCGAGTCCTGGTGCTGACGATAACGAGCTCAACATCGACATTGCGGGCAGCTCAGTGACGGTGTTCATCATGCGTAAGAAGTAGGTTCAGTACCCCAGTGACACCAGGTACCGGAAGAAGTCCGGCAGGTCGTTGCCAGCCAGCGCGTCTTTGAGCGCCGGCATGGCCTCTGCGTCGAGATCAATGATGACGGTGCCGTCGTCTTCTCGACGGGACGTCGTGGGGATGGTGATGACGGCGATGTCATCTGATTCGAGCTGGCGAAGGCTGTTGGCGATCTTGCCGAGCTCCAGCGTCGTCAGGGTCTTATCGTGATGGATGCCGCTGGCGAAATGACCGAGCACAGTGGCCCCCTTATTGGGGTCCTTGGCCAGGCCACCTGTCTTGAGCGCCTGGATGAGGGCGCGCAGTGCGGCGCGCTGATTGCGGGTGCGTGTTTGGCCGGCATCGTCGACCGGGTCGGCGGTGGCGAATGCACCGACTGAGCTGGCGTTGAGGTTGTTGGTGCCCTCGATGAACTCCACATCGCCTGCTGAGAACGCGGTTCGGCTGTAGACGGGCAGGCCGCCTAGCTCGTTGATGACTGCGCCCAGTGCAGAGGCTTCGAGTTCGGTCGCGTGATCGATGCGTACACCCAAGATGTCTTCGACCATGGCGACGATGACCGGCCAACCACCTTCATCGGCAATTGTGGCGAAGGTCTGACCCGATTCGATCTGTGCCGATGGGTTGAGCGTCATCACGACCGCGAAGTCATTCGTGGCAGGGATGTGGATGGCTGCGAAAGTGTCACCCTGGCTATTGGTCTTCTGTGACTCGGCAGCATGCGTGATCCGAAGCAGAAGAGTACGGGCATCAGTTGTCGCCGGACGAATGTCATCGGGTGGGAAGATCGCCTCGTCGGGTAGGACTCGGGAGGCTTCGTCGAACTCGGCTCGGGCGCTATTCAGGTCCTTGATGGAACCTACTGCCGAGACCATCTTCTTCAGCTTCGCCATCGCGGTGCGTCTCCCTCGGTGTGATCAGTACTTAGTCTGCAGTTTCAATCATAGCGGGGACGATGCAACAGGTGTCGTTGGGTGGGTACGGGACTGTTCTGCCACCTCGGCGTCATTTATCGGTGGTGCTGCTGAGCGCACCGAACAAGGTCAGTCCCATGCCCAGTGCCAGAGCGATCGCGGCCGCGATGAAGCTGCCGATGATGGTCTTGCTCAGCGCGATGGCCACAAATGCGGGGCCGGCGATCTGGCCGAGGCTGTACCAGGTCATCAGCTTCGCGGCCGCGGCCGAGATGCCCATCTGCGTGCCCACTCCGATGACCATCATGACCACCCCGATGAAGGTTCCGCCGAAGAGGATTGCGGAGACGAAGAGCAGGATCGGGTTGGAGGCGAAGACGGCGAGGACGGCCCCGCCGACCTGCAGCGAATAGCACAGGGCAAGCCCTCGGCGGGTGCCGATGCGAGCTGCGACGTTCGACCAGATCAGAGGTGAGGCCGCGGTTGCCGCTCCAGCGACGATCCAGGTCGATGCGGCCGCGCTTTCGCCGAAGACGGGTTCGGCCAGGACGACGAGGTAGGTGCCGATGATGATGTAACCAGCACCTTGGAAGAAGTGGCCTGCGGTCAGGGAGGCCAAGGCTCGGCGCCGGCTTGGGATTGCTGTGGGGTCTGCTGTTTGCGCGTGTGGGGGAGTGGCCTCGGCTGGTTGGCTGGCGTCCTCATTGCGGGCTGGCAGCGGCCAGTTCCAGGCGATGAGGGTGAACGCGGCGCTGATGACTGCGCAGACTAGCCAGAGTTCGTGCCAGTCGAGGAAACTGCTGGCGGCGAGGACGATGGCGCCGGAGATGAGAATGCCGGTACCCACACCGGCATAGATGACACCAGAATCCAGGGGTCGGCGGGCCACGAATGGGATGCGCCCGGTGATGGAGACGAAGATGAGACCTGAGGCAACTCCCGCGAGAGTGCGTACCACACCTTGCCACGCAAGACTTTCGCTCACCGGCACGGCGAACAGGCAAAGAGTGGAGGCGACGAGAGCGACCCTGTAGGTGACGCGGTCTGGGTCCACCCATCCACGGGCGATGACCAGGCAGCCGAAGAAGTATCCCACATAGTTCGCGGTCGCGATCCAGGCACCTGGAGCCGAGCTCCAGTGCAGGGCAGCGACCATGAGGGGCAGGACGGGTGTGTAGAAGAACCTACCCATTCCCATCGCCAGAGCCAGGCCGAGGGTGCCGCGGATGGCAGTGTGGTTGACGGTGTTGCCTGCACTAGGTCCCACGGCAATGCCTCCTGTTCGCTCGTCCCCGGGAATGATGTCACGAAAACGGGGCGGTCGCCTCGGCGAGGGTGAGGACGAGACGATGCGGGTGCTGATACTCCAAAAGCTGGGGGACTATCGGCACCGGAGTCGGAATGGCCTCGGATTCGTGTACACCGGAATTAAGTGAGAGCCCGTCGAACGGGTTGAAGCTGTTGAGCCGAGAACTCGAACTTCAATTTGTCGATGCGAACTTTGGCGCCCGTGCCAACGAGAGGTTCGAAGCGATGCGGCTGCAGTCTGGCGGACAGCGACTACTTGCCTTCTTTCAACTCGCCAACTGAAAAAAGATTGTGATCGCCTCTAGTCAAGCTGTGGAGTCCTTTGCTACTGTCAAATTACGTCAATACAAGATATATAGGCGTCAAGCAATATTTTACAGAACAAAGGATAGTGCACCGTGGCACAAGTTCCCTCGACGCAATTCGTCGATCCGCACACAATGATGGACCCCCGCAATCTCGGTGCCATGCAGCCGACGCGTCTCTCCGCATCGCGCAGCTTCATGGCCAAGATGATCCGCGAGAAGTGGAAGATCGAAAAAGAGGTTTTCGAACTCGATGCCAGGGGAAACGGGCAACTACGGTATGCGATCACTACCCCCGAAGGATCCTTGACGTTTGTGGCGTTTCTGCAGGAGCCGCACAACAAGAACAGAACGGGGCGCATTATCGGCACGAGTTGGGACATGGTTGGCGCCCTACTTGACGGTGTGGCTACGGCGGAGCAGGTGCGTGCTACCCGCGAAGAGATCCCTCGGCTCTACGAGGGTCGCGCGACTCCGAATACGCTCGTATGGTTCCGATCGAATCAGAGCCTACGGATTTTTCGAGACGCGCGAGCAGCCCTGGCCGAGGGCAGGCAACCCGACGCCAAAGAGCTCCACAGAGTCGGATATCTCATGCGCAATACCGGGTTGGACGGAAACGGGACCTTTGGGACTATGCCGTTCAGAGCGATTCCCGACGGTCATCCATTAGCAGTTTCGTATCACGCGCAGATGTTGTCGGCCTACCTCATGCGCGAGCTTTCCGTCGATGTCGTCGAGGAACTCGCCAGACTCGACTCACCGGATACAGCTGTGAAGTTCAACAGGGATGTCAAGCGACTCTTGGGCGTGGGCAACGGTTCTGCTCTGGGGCTGGCAATGCTCTTCTATAACCGTCCGGTGCTCGTCAATTCCTATATCTCTGCCTACCTCGATGTACTCGATCACATCCTGAACGACCCGAGTTCGAGTACGGCAGAGAGGCTCGCTGTACTCGAATCCCACCTCAGCAGAACGATCCGGTACCGGTCCTTTCTCAACACCTCCTACAGGTTCTTCACGAGCAACATGGAGATCGTGGCTGATCTGCGTCGTATCCGCGCGAAAGTCCGGGCGGGAATGCGCGGGGACATCACCACCACATGTGGGCGTACAGTTCTCGGGGAGATTCATCGCGAGATCGAGAATCAGGTAAGCAAGGAAGCTTTGCACTCGTTCGGGGCACTGGTCATCGAGCTCGATCCGGACTACTGCGACGATGTTGTGCAATCGCGTCTAGCTTTCGACGAACAGCTCGACATGCCTCCGCAGACTACTCTGCAGGAGGTTCGGGAGATGGCTGCAGGAGCCTTTAGTTGGGCGCGCGATCTTCCGCTCAACGACGAGGAAAATCGCGACCGAGTCTGGTATCAGTCCCGAGCTGCTGAGGAGCCGCGTTCCGGTCCACGCGAAGAAGTCCCGGATGCACATGAACTCATCCAGAGCTATCCCGACGAGGTGCGCGAACTCATTGCAGCTATCGACGAGGTCGATTGTACGTCGACGGCGACCGTGGGCGCTCTCATCGCGAAGCGTCCCGACCTCGAATACATAGCCCGCCTGGTCGTGGCTCTTGCCGACATGCCATACGCTACGGCCCATGTAGATCCTCACGACACGGACTTCGTGCCTGTATGGGTGATCCGATTCGTCAATTCGTTCATCCACGGTCTAGACCGCACCGAGGACCACATGGGGCGGGACGTGCGAGGGATCATCTTCGAGGGCGCGCCGTACCGAGATGAGATCGGCGACGCCGACGCTTCGACCTGGTGGTGGTCCTATTCGAAGCCTGAGATCAGGCTGGCGCAGGCGCCAGTCGCACAAACTCCGGCCGCGCCATATGCGGCATCCGGTGACCACTCCGCTGCGGGTGCCGGGCAATCGCCCCAACTAGGGACGGCCGTCCTCACCCCGACCGAGTCACCTATCTCGCCACCATCCGATCATGCGACCACCACGATCAACTGCAAATATCGTGAAATGAGACTCATGGCAGGGCGTGCTTATCAGGCGCTCAACCTGCCTAACGGATCGTGGCACGGGGCCCGAGAGTTCTTCATCACGGCTCTTGTCGCCGACTTGCGTGCGGCGTCGACTTTCGGGGAACTCCTCATCCGCGATATCGCCTCGGAGAACGGCAGCGCAATCATGTGGCAGGCTCCAAGCTTCGGAATGAGAGATGACATCCTCGCTATCGACAATCACCGACAGAGTCTGCTGGTCACCGGACATGTACTCGTCAATCTGCTGGGGGCTAACGCAAACACATTGGGCCGATCCTTCGTCATCGACAATGCCGAAGCCGACGAGGTGCTCCCGGGGCTTCGACTTGAGTTGAAGCGATATGGGGTCGATCTCCAGATCGAACAGACAGCTGCCGGCATTGTCGGCACAGTTCGACTCAGCCGCGAGCCGCAGCAGCTCGAGCGCGAGTACCGTTCCGCAATGAACGACTTCTTTGTCAATGGGCAGACGATTGGCGCAGAGACATTCTGGAAGATCTACTACCGAGGCAATGCAGGGCTCGACGTCGATACCCCGATCTCGCGGCAGCATACCGGAGGCACCGTCCTGGATGTCATCCGACCGGGAGAGCGTATTACTAAGCAATTCACCAGTGAAGAACTTCACTTACTCACAGATCCCGACGAGCTCGACAACCGGAATATCGCCGAATTCACCGCTTTCAATTGACCGTATTTGCAGCGCCGCACTACAGCCCACCGAGAATCGAAACGAAGGACACACAATGTTGTATGTAGACAGCCTGCTCTGCACTCCGCTGGAGAAGGAGAGACTGGAACACCGCCCGGCCCTGGAAGAGATTGCAGCCGGAGGAGTCGGCTGTGTCACTGTCACGGTGGGCTTTTGGGAGGACGCAACCGAATCGATGGATCAGATCGTTCGCTGGCAGCATATGGCAGAGGACAATTCAGATCTCGTCGAAATCGCCTACACAGCCGATGACATCGAACGGATCGCACAGTCAGGGCGATGCGCGATTCTTCTCGGATTCCAGAATGTGGCCTTCCTCCAAGGACGGCTCGGGTATGTGGAACTCTTCGCCAGAATGGGCACCCGCGTAGGGCAGCTCACTTATAATATCCAATCCGACATTGGTGGATCCTGCTATGAACCCCACGACTCGGGGCTTTCTCGATACGGGAAGTACGTAGTCCGTGAAATGAACCGATGTGGGATGGTCGTCGATCTTTCTCACGTTGGGAACACCACGACCATAGATGCAATCCGTCATTCTGCGGAACCTGTGGCCATCACTCATTCGAATCCTGCTGAGCTGGCTCCGCATCCGCGAAACAAACCGAGCGAAGTGCTTGATGCGCTCAAAGACAATGGTGGAGTCATCGGGCTCTCCGTGTATCGGAACATAGTCGGCGAATATACGACCGCAGAGAGGTGGTCGGAGCTTGTGGCCTGGACGGTCGACAGGATCGGTATCGACCATGTCGGCATCGGTACCGACTTCGATCAAACTGGAGGCAAAGCCTACCTTGAATGGATGCGCCAGGGCCGGTGGGCGCGGGAGGTTCAATACGGGGCAGGTTCGAAAGGCAACGCGGGGCCGCAGCCTCGGCTGGGCTGGTTCGATGATCCCTCTCAGTTCCCGAACGCGGAGACATGCCTACGTGATCGCGGGTTCGTCGATGCAGAGGTCGCGAAGATCATGGGCGGCAATTGGTTGGAATTCTACCGCCGCACGTTCAAGAAGCTGTGAAGGGACTGAAGCATGACTGTTACACAACCGTCAGCTCACACGACGAACATTCAAGAAGGGCTGTCTGCCATGAGTGGACCATTTGTCTCAGCTCGGTCGCTAAGCAAGCAGTTTGGGGACCACCGAGCCGTTGACAACGTTACTTTGGAAGTGTCCAAAGGCGAGGTGATCTCTATCATCGGGCCATCGGGTGCGGGAAAATCGAGTTTGATTCGCTGTCTCAATCTCCTTGAGGTTCCTGATGCCGGGAGTCTGAGGATAGGTGATACGAGCATTGATTTCGACAATGGTCGGCCGAGTAAAGCGCAGGTCGCCGGATTGCGGCGATTTACCGGGATGGTATTTCAGTCCTTCAACCTCTTTCCTCACTTCACTGCGCTGAAGAACGTCGCACTTCCTCAGATGCGGGTTCACCGACGGTCTCGAGCAGAAGCCGAGGAAAGGGCAATGGAAGAGCTCGGCAGAGTCGGACTCACATCCAAAGCTGACTCGTATCCAGCTCAGTGCTCCGGAGGACAGCAGCAGAGGATCGCGATTGCGCGAGCGTTAGCTATGGATCCAGAACTGATGCTCTTCGACGAACCGACATCCGGTCTCGACCCGGAGATTGGTGCAGAGATTCTTCAGGTGATGCGCAAGCTCGCCGCTGACGAGATGACGATGCTGGTCGTCACTCATGAAATGGAATTCGCGCGTCAGGTCTCCAACCAGATCGCGGTCATGGTCGATGGTGCGGTCATAGAGCAGAGTAGCCCTGAAAAGATCATGTCTGATCCTGACCAGGAGCGCACGAGCAAATTCCTATCAGCGGTATTGGGGCGCTGACATGGGGGAGATCATCGCATATATCGCGATGGGCACTGGCTGGACGGTGGTCATGACCTTCGGTTCGGCGGCGATCGGAATCGTCCTGGGACTGCCGATGCTTGCTCTGGCCCAGAGCCGATTCAGTGCAGCCCGGGGAATCTACCACGCCATTGTGCATGTCGTCCGAGGTATACCCACGATCGTGTGGCTCTTCATAGCCTTTTTTGGCGTAGGGCAACTTGGCATAACTCTTTCGCCGGTGACCGCTTCTCTGTTGGTACTTTCGATCATCGCCACGGCATATATGGCCGAAATCTATCGCGGAGGGATCCAAGCCGTACCGGCTGGGCAATGGGAAGCAGCAGGGGCACTCAACCTCGACCAGTTTTCAACCCTCCGATTCATCATTGGTCCGCAGCTGTTCAGAGCAGTCAGCCCTTCCGTTGCGACTCAGGTTATCGGGCTGCTCAAGGATTCCGCGCTTGTGTCGACGATCGGGGTCGCTGACCTCGTATTCAGAGCGGGGATCATGACTCAGTATCACGCGCATGGACTATATATGTTTGGCACCGCCGGGTTGATCTATCTCGCTCTGAGTCTGCCGATCGCCGCATTCTCACGCAATATCCATGCCCGCATTACGAGGAGGTATGCACTCGCATGAGTGATTTCTCTTGGCTCTACGATTGGCCGCAGTACATTCCGGATCTTTTGCCGGGGCTTGGCGTCGCCATATCTCTCACTCTGTTCTCCTGCCTGGGCGGCTATATACTCGGGTTCTTCCTCGCCCTGGGTGTTGAATCACCTTCGAGAGTCGTCCACTACGCCGCTCTTGTCATAGTCGAACTTGGTCGAGGAGTTCCAATCCTTGTACTACTTTTCCTCGTATATCAGGGGCTTCCCCAACTTGGACTGATGCTCGACCCGCATCCAGCGGCCTTGGCAGCCCTGATGTTCTCAGCTGCTGGGTACTCGTCGGAAATGATTCGTGCAGGACTCAACTCTGTGCCAGCTGGACAAGCTGAGGCGGCGAATTCTCTGTCGATGTCGGCTGCAGACACCTATCGTTTCATCGTAATTCCGCAAGCAGCTCGAATCTCGATTCCGCCGCTTGTCAACTTGACGATCATCATCTTCCAAGCGACATCTTTGGCAACCGTCATCACGGTGCCTGAAATCATGCAGCATGCTGGGGTGATCGGAGCTGCGACATTCGAGTACATGTCTGTGTACACAGCCGCGGCGGTGCTGTATCTGTGCATCACGATTCCTGGCGCTGTGCTCAGCGGCTACCTAGAGAAGTCGATGAGACAGAAGAAGCGTTCGAAACGAAAGGCAGTGAGGTCCCTGCTCACAGGATCGCCCTCGCTACCTGTTGCCGCCACCTGACAACTCTGCATCCTCAATATCAACAAACCCGAACGACAAAGGAGTCGCAATGAAAAAGAACCTGATGGCTACTATGGCAGCGGCCGCGATGCTTGTCCTAAGCGGATGTGGCGGAACACCTCCCGGTGCCCCCGAATCTGTGGGTGAAGACTGCACCCCGCGCGACGAGGGACTCAAGACTATTACGGAGGGCGTCCTGACTGTGGCCCAATACGAATACGTTCCGTTCTCAATGTCGGATTCTGCGGGAGAGCTCAGCGGGTTGGAGGGGGACGTGCTCACCAAATTTGCCGAGCTTGAATGCCTGACCTTGACAATCAACAAGGGTGACTCCCCGGCGATGATCACCTCGGTTGCTACGGGACGGGCGGATACAACGCTCGGATCCTGGTATCGGACGGCAGAACGCGCGGAGAAAGTACGTTTGTCCGCCCCTGTAGTCACCTCACCATTCTCTTCCGTCACTAAGGAAGGTATCGACACTGTTGACGGTCTCAGAGGTTTGGAGATCGGAGTGGGACAGGGCCTGATCGGAGTAGACGACATGAAGGGGGTCTTCGGGAGTAAGCTCAAGATCTATCAGAATGACGACGCCGTGTTCGATGACATCGCATCGGGACGAATCGAAGGGTCGGTCCAGGGCTACATAGCGGGCATGCAGTATCTCAAGAAGCATGAGATCGAAGGCTTCACCGTCACGCCGTTGAAGCCCGATGAGCGTGTTCCAGCTACTGGCGCCGCGGGACAGACCAACTTCCCAGTTAAAAAGGACAATGAGGCGCTAGGTGAAGCTCTTGACAGCGTGATCAAGGACATGCGCGAGTCAGGTGAACTCGACGAGATTGCGGAGAAGTATGATCTTGATCCACAGGTGATGCACCCGGGCAAACCGAATCTGCTTTGAGCCATAGTGCGGTATGCCTGGCGATCATTCGCTACCGGGCATACCGCTCAGATAATAGGAATAATGGGGTGGCATGAGCCTGCAGTCCGTGAGCAAAACGATATTGGTATTGGAAACGTTTCTGACGTTCCCCGACGGCTTGGCAAGTGTGTCGCAGCTGGCAAGGAAGCTCGAGTGGTCAAGGGCCGCGACCCACCAGTACGTCTCCACGCTGGCCGAAGTCGGTTGGCTGGTTCAGAACGAGAAGCGAGACTATCAGCTGTCTCCACGCGCCGCTGTATTCGGTCGTTTTGCCATCGAATATTCGGGAGTACCTCCTCAAGTAAGCCAAGCGATGGAACATCTGGTTGAGACGCTCAACGAGCCGATTTCCTACGCGGTGCTCAATGGCAACGAAGCGATCATCATCGAACGAAATGAGCCCAAACGGCCATTCTCGATGACGGCAGAGCCCCATCTGGAACTCAGAACCTCAGCTTCGGGGATGGTGCTCTTAGCTTTTGACGCCCACTTGGATACGAGCCGCTTTGCTGAGATGGCTGACAGATTAGATGCGGTTCGAGCACAGGGGTACGCGCAATCCCATTCGGAATGGCTTGGTGACATCGTCGACGTTGTTGCCGTACCAATCATGTCGAGGGGCGAGTGCCTAGGTGCCTTGAGCGTGATCGCGCCCGACGGAAGATTAGACATCCCTGTGGCACGAAAAGAGCTCCTGGACGCCCGGGCGAGTGTCGAAGATGCGATTGACACAACGCAAACTTCACCCGTTTGACATCTTCGGTCGGCTGTCTCGGCGCGGACGGAAATGAAACGACGCGGGTGCTGTTACTCCAAAAGCTGGTGGAGTATTGGCACCCGCGTCGGGACGGCATTAGAGAAACAGGGCTCAGGCGTTGACGGTGGCGCGCTCCTTCTCGCCCGCTTCGTCACCAGTTGTGGCTGCAGCTGAACCGTGAACGTCAGGCTCAAGCGACTGCTCATCGAACGGGCTGGAGCCATTCAGGGCCGCACGTGCCTGGTCGATGTCGATCTCGTGGGTCCACTTGCCGATGAGCAGGGTGGCCACGGCGTTGCCGGTGAAGTTCGTCAGGGCACGGCACTCGGACATGAACTTATCAATACCGACGATGACGCCCATGCCGTCGAGGAGTTCGGGGCGGTGTGACTGCAGGCCCGCGGCCAGAGTTGCCAGTCCCGCACCGGAGACGCCGGCGGCACCCTTCGAGGCGATGATCATGAACACCAGCAGCGAGATCTGCTCGCCCAGGCTCATCGGCATGCCCATGGCGCTGGAGACGAACAGAGATGCCATGGTCAGGTAGATGGCGGTGCCGTCGAGGTTGAACGAATACCCGGTGGGCACGGTGATTCCCACGACGGGCTTCGAGACTCCAGCGTGTTCCATCTTCGCAATCAGACGCGGCAGAGCCGACTCGGACGAGGAAGTCGAGAAGATGAGCAGGAACTCTCTAGCCAGGTACTTCAGCAGCAGGAAGATGTTGAGGCCGGTGACGACCTTGAGGATGGAGCCCAGGACGATGACGATGAACAGGGCACAGGTGAGGTAGAAGGCACCCATGAGGGTTGCCATCGCACCGATCGCGGCCCACCCGGTCTTGCCGACGACTGCGGCGATGGCACCGAAGGCACCGACGGGAGCGGCCCACATGATCATCATCATGAGCTTGAAGACGACGGCCTGGATGTGGCCGATGCCCTTGAGGACCGGTTCGCCGGCCTTGCCCATCGACTGCAGGGCGAATCCGACGAGGAGGGCGAGGACCAGGGTCGGCAGGACCGCGATGTCACCGGGGATGAGGCTCATGAGGAAGTCAACGGTCCCGTTGGATTCTCCGCCGGCGGCCGCCTCGTAGGGTTCGAGCTTGAGACCCTCACCCGGGTGGATGAGGTTGCCGACGACGAGGCCGATGACCAGGGCGAAGGTGGCCATGATGAGGAAATAGATCAAAGCGATGCCGCCGACTTTGCCCACGGTGGCCGCCTTGGCCACAGAGCCGACGCCTAGGACGATGGTGCAGAAGATGATCGGGGCGATGATCATCTTGATGAGTGCGATGAAGGCCTTGCCCAGCGGTTCGAGCGCCTTACCGGCTTCGGGGGCGATGAGTCCGATGGCGGCACCGGCGAACACGGCGATGATGACCATGATGTAGAGCCAGTGCGTACGGTCCTTCTTGCGCTGGGGCGGGGTGGGATCCGCCTCGGCGACGGTGTTGTCTGATGGCAACGTTGCCATGTCTCCTCCTTGAGTGGTGGTGCTCGCGACATCGGGCCGCGAAGAATTTCTCCATGAGCATTCCAGAGACTGTGACGGCTGTCTCGGTTGCGTTCATAGTGTTCATGGCCGCGATCACATCGTCGACTATTGTGGGGCTGTACGACATGACGAAACGAAGGGAATGCTCATGAGACTCGATACAGCACTTCTGCGCGCCGTTCCCGGTGCGTTCATCCTCAACTCCGGCATCGGCAAGCTCGGCCTCGATGAGGAATCCGCCGCCGGCCTGCAGCAGATGGCTGCCAACGGTGTCCCATTTGTTGAAGAGATGACCCCCGCCCAGTTCGGGAAATTCCTGTCCTACGGTGAGATCGCCGTCGGTGCCGCACTGCTGCTGCCCTTTGTTCCCACCCGTATCGCCGGTGCCGCTCTGACGACGTTCTCCGCCGGGCTCGTTGCGAACTACTTCTCTATCGACTCCATGACCCAAGACGACGGCATCCGCCCCTCCGAGTCAGGCACCGCCGTGGCCAAGGACACCTGGCTGGCCGCGATCGGGCTGGCTCTGATGTTCACGACCGGAGACAAGAAAAAGAAGAAGCTCAAGAAGTAATTCTCATCGAGGCCATGAGTCACCGAGAGCCGCCGGGCCAGGGCGCAGGCAACGCAGTTGCACCCTGGCCCGGCGGCTCTTCCGCATGCAGCTGGCGCTCATCGCCCTCGATTGCCCCGCAACGTCGGCTACGAGCAATGCGACGACGCGGACGAACGCTGCCGTCGCGACCACAGACCTACGGCGGCGTCGTGGCCCCGGCCAGGCGCGGCCGCGGGCATTCGTCAAGGAACGCACCCATGCTGCTGGCTCAAGTCTGCGCCGTAGTTTCCCGCTGATCACTGATATAGGTACGGCCTATAGCTTCTAGCAATGGTTTCGTCTTGTTCGCATTCATCGAAGTTGAGATTCTGAAACAACAATCGTCAACGGAGATGAGTCCATGCACAAAACACAGGTTTCAGACATTCCGACCGGCACAAAACCGTCGGTCGGCATCACCCCGACCCGGCGGGATTGGGTCATTGTCGCGCTGCTCCTGGTGTTCTTCACCCTGAACTTCGCAGACAAAGCCTCGATTGGTTTCAGCGCTACCCAGATCAAAACAGACCTGGGGATAGGTGACTCGGAGTACGGGCTTCTCAGCAGCGGCTTCTTCTGGCTCTTCGCAGCCGGTGCCGTCGGCATTGCCGCACTCTTCAAGTGGATCAACCTCTTGTGGGCAGCGCCCGTCCTGATGCTCGCTTGGGTTGCCACGATGATCCCATTGACCATGGAAACCAGCTTTTTGGTTCTGTTCCTCTCCCGGATGGTTTTGGGATTCTTCGAGGGGCCCGCTCACGCGTTGTGCCAAGGAATCGTCGCACTGAGATTCCCTGCAGAGAAGCGCGCACTGGCCGGTGCCATCGTCAACGCGGGATCATCATTGGGCCCATTGCTCAGCGCGCCGATTCTGACCTGGATCATCGTCAAATATCACTGGCACGCTGCGTTCATGGTCCTGATCGCGGTCGGACTCATCTGGGTCGGTATCTGGTGGTTCGTCAACCGGGGAAAAATGCAGATGTTCAATTCCAATCTGCCTGCCGGTGAACGCATCCGCCTCGAAGATACCAGCGGCCGAGCCGACCCTAATGGGGGCATCACGGTTCCGTTCTACTATTACTTCCGGTTGAGTTCGTTCTGGGGTCTGGGAATACTGAGCTTCGGCGGTTACATCATCACCTCCGCCAAGACCTCCTGGCTGCCTGTGTTCATGCACGAAGGTTTGGGGTACTCCCAGGAACTGACGGGCACACTGGTGACTCTGCCTTACGCCTTCGCCGTCGTTGTCCTCATCTCTTCGGGCGCACTGTCCGGGTGGCTGATCAAACGAGGCTTCTCCTCGAAGTTCGCCCGCAGCTACCTCACCGCATTCGCCCTGATCTTCGCTGGTGTCAGCTTCATCATCTTCAGCTCCATCGATTCGGGTCTCATCCAAAGTATCTTCGTCGTCGCCGCCTTCTCGATCAATAGCGTGGCCTTCTCGATTGCGTTCGCCGGTGCAGCGGACTTTCTGCCTGCCAAGCAGCGAGTTCCCTTCTTCGGGTGCATCATCGGCTTCTACAGCATCGCGGGGATCTCGGCTCCCTACGTGATCGGACTTCTGGTCGACAGTGCCTCGAGTGTTGAAGCCGGATACGGTCTGGCGTTCCGCGTCGTCGGGGTCGCCATCATCGTCTGTGCACTACTGGGCGGAAGTCTCCTAGATCCAGAGAAATCGCGTCGCAAGCTGTTGGCTGCGAGCGCTATATACGCAAGCCGCAAGGAGAACTGAATGAGTACGCAGCCACTGCAGGGTCTGACGATTCTCGACCTCGGACAGTATATTTCTGCTCCACTCGCAGGCCAGAACTTCGCAGACATGGGGGCCCAGGTCATTAAGATCGAACCACCACATGGTGAGCAGGCCCGTAACATCGGTCTCTTCGGAGACACGATGGTCGAAGCGTGCAACCGCGGGAAGACCAGTTGCGCGCTTGACCTCAGCACTGAAGAAGGTCGAGCGACCTTTTACGACATGGCCGCCACCGCCGATGTGGTCATCCACAACTTCCTGCCTCGAACCGCAGTGAAACTGGGAGTTGATTGGTCGACACTCTCGCAGCGTTTCCCTCAGCTCATCTGCGGAGTGGTCTCCGGTTTCGGGCGCTTGGGCCCACACGCCGGAAGCCCAGGTTTGGACATTATGGCCCAGGCCGAATTCGGGGTGTTGGGCCTGACCGGCGAAGCCGACGGAGAGCCTCAGCGAGTCGGCTTCGCCGTCGCCGACGTACTCGCATCCCACGCATTGACCAGCGGAGTGCTCGCCGCAGTCGTCGCTCGTGACCGTGACGGGCATGGCTCTTTGGTTGAGACCTCTCTGATGGAAGCCACCGTTCATGCCCAGGGCGCCCAATGGGCCGAGTACGCAATGACGGGGCAAGCACCGACTCGCAAAGGCAATGGCCAACAGCATGCTGCCCCCGCTGCCGAAGTCATCACCGTGAACGGGTCAAGCTTCGTCCTCTCCGCATACACGGATGCGAAATGGTCTGCTCTGTGTCGGGCCATCGGCCGAGAAGATCTCCTCGGCGATGACAGGTTTGCCACGAACAGATGCCGAGTAGAGAACCGACCGGCCCTACTCGAAGCAATCGCCGATGCTCTGAGCGGAATGAGCGCGGTCGCCGCGGTGGACATGCTCCGTGAGTCGGGGATCGTATGCGGACTGATCAGGACCCTGGACGAGATCCGCGAGGATCCGGATCTGCAAGCAGGCGGGATGCTGTCTGAGGTCGAATCATCGGCTGGAGAATGGCTGCTGCTACCGACCCTTCCCGTTGTCTTCAATGGCGAGCGTGGCAACTCGACCCAGGGCGCCCCGCCCGTCGGTGCAGGCATCCGCGTGACGAACTGACGCACTCCCACAACCACGCTCGCACCAATAGGCCTGCCTGCCAGGCCCTCAAACGCTGTTCCACAGCCCCTCCCGACCGTTTTAGAAAGAGTTAGAAATGATTGACCCAGCTATCAAAGAACTGAATTTCTCGGAGTATCTGGAACAAGTCGCCGCATTCACAAGCGAGGTGCTCATCCCGGGCGAGGCCGAAATGGTTCGGACCGGGGCCGTACCCGAACGGATCGTCGAGGACATGAAATCCTTGGGACTCTTCGGAATCTCCATCCCCCGAGAACTCGGTGGTCTGGCCTGGTCCATGGAAGAACAGGTCAAGCTGACCCTGGAATTCACCCGAGCATCGGCCGTGTACCGTTCGCGATTCTCCACCGTCATCGGCCTCTGCTCACAGGGGCTCAACGAATTCGGAACACAGGAACAACGGGAAAAGTGGCTGCCGGCGATGGCCGGGGGCGACACGGTCACCGCATTCGGATTGACCGAACCGGAGGCAGGCTCGGATGCCAAGGCGCTGGGCACTCACGCGCGGAAGACCGCTGACGGGTGGGTGCTCAACGGCGGTAAGCGATACATCACCAATGCCGCCTGGGCAGACCAGCTATTCATCTTCGCGAACACGGACGAGGCGGAGGACCCCAGCTGCTTCATCGTTGACCGGTTGAGCGAGGGAGTGACAACGCGGGCCGCCGACATGATGAACGGTCATGAAACCGGCCCAGTTGCGGAAATCGAACTCAATGAGGTCGCGGTACCTGCCGACGCGCTGGTCGGAGACGCCGAAGGAACCGGAATGAAGATGGCGCTGCGGGGAATCAATCACGCCCGAATGCACGTGGCAGCGACCGCTGTCGCGCAAGCCACACGGATGCTGGAAGAAACCGTTGCCCATGTCAGCCAACGCGCTCAGTTCGGGGCTCCGCTGGCAGACCTCGGCGTCGTGCAGAACACACTGGGCGAGTGTTTCGCGCAGCTCGAAGCCGGCCGAGCTCTGACCTTGGAAAGTGCCCGTACCTTCGACGAAGGCATCATCGCCCGGCATCGGATCTCGGCCGCAAAACTGTACTGTACAGAAATGGCCAGCCGAGTCGCCGACGAATGCGTTCAACTGCTCGGTGGTGAAGGAATCGTCGGCCCCCACCCTGTTCCACGAATGTGGCGAGACGTTCGAGGCCTGAGGATCTACGAAGGATCGTCGCCGATCCATCGCAGAAACCTCGGTCGAGCGATGATCAAACAGATGGCGAAGTACGAGACGCTGCCCGACTCCTACCGTGTGAAATAGAATTGGAGGATGGAACTCAGGCACCTTGAGTATTTCGTCGCTGTCGTCGATCACGGCGGAGTCAGCCGAGCTGCAGAGGCACTGCACGTCGCACAACCGACCATTTCTCAAGTGCTGAGGGTTCTCGAACGAGAACTCAAAGTCGATCTGTTCGTGAGGACTGGCCGGAGGCTGACTCCGTCTCCGGCCGGACTGGCATTGGTCTCCGATGCACGCAGGGCGCTGCGGGGTGTCTTAGCGGTGTCGGATCATGCCAGAGAGATCCAGGATGCAAAAACGGGGATCCTGACCATCACCACGATGCCAGAGCTCTCCAGTGACGCGCTCGTCTCGTGGGCATCGGCCTTCATGCGCAGCAATCCTGAACTCCAATACTCCATCTCAGAGGCTGATAGTGCTGCGGGCCTGGCGGCTGCGGTGGAAACCGGGCATTCGGAACTCGGGTTCACTTCATTGCCGATAGCCGAACACCCACAGTTATCTTCCTTGACGATTGGGACGCAGAGACTCCTGCTCGTAGCACCACCGAAGTCTGCTCATTCCTTGGCTGATGTCTCTGAGATGGACGTCGTCAGGATTTCAGAGCTCCCAGAGATTCCCATTGCGGTCTCCCACCTGGCAAACCGGGAGAACACCGCAGTGGCAAAAGTGTTCGAAGAATGTGGAGCGAAATTCACCCCGCAGGCCATCTGCCCAAACCGTTCGACCCAGTTGGCATTCGTGCTCAGCGGAGACATGTTCACGTTCCTCCCGCTGCGCATGGCACTTACTGCATATCGGCAGGGCGCGACGATCTTCGACACGGATCCCCTCATCGAAAGCCCCTTCGGCTTCGTCTTCCGACGGTCCGGACTGAGCCAGGCCGCCCACCAGCTCATGGAATCGTGCCAACAGTCATTGAAAGGCTGGACCGATGCGACAGAGAACGGGTTCGCCAAGCACGGGTCATATGCGGCTGCGATCCGAGATCTGGCAACCCGAGGGTAGGCTCGCATAGATTGTGTCTGCAGCGCGGTCGCCTGACCCGCTGAAGAGAACAGGAGCGAAGAGCTTGATGGACGACTCATGAGGAGCATGAAGCTGATGCCGTTGGCGCGCAGGCTCTTCTTCATGCAGCTGGCGCTCATCGCCGTCGTCTGCGTCGCACTGTCCATCACCAGCTACGTCTCGACGCTGGGCTCTGCTCGGCAGGCGACCTCGGAACGGGTGCTCTCCATCGCCGAGACTCTCGCCCATGACCCCTTCGTCATCTCCTCGGTGGAGGACGCCGATGCCTCGGCGAAGCTGCAGCCCTATGCGCTGACCGTCATCGACACCGCTGAGGTCGACTTCGTGACGATCATGGACCGCGACCGCACCCGCTACACCCACCCGGACCCCCAGCAGTTGGGCAAGGACTATATCGGCAGCATCGACCAGGCCCTGTCTGGTGAGAGCCAGGTCGAGGAGTACGAGGGAACCCTAGGGGAGTCGGTGCGCGCGATCGTGCCCGTCACCGACTCATCCGGTGAGGTCACAGCCATGGTCGCGGTCGGGGTGACGCTGGAGACTCTGTCGGTGGCCCGGGCCGCCGCACTGCCGCAGATCATCATCGTCGGACTTGCCGCGATCGGCCTCGGTGGGTTGGGCTCTTGGATACTCAGCCGCTACCTGCGCCGAGTCACCCTCGGCTACGGGCCCGAGCAGCTCAAGTCCCTGTTCGCGTTCTACGACTCCGCGCTGCATTCGCTGCGCGAGGGCCTCATCCTCGTCGACGATGATGGGCAGCTGGTCCTCTACAACGATGAGGCCGCTGAGCTGCTGGGTCTGCCCGATCCCGATGACCGCACCCCCATTCCCCTCGCCGAGGTGGCCCTGCCTCAGTCCGTGTCATCGTTGTTGTCGTCGGGTCGGGATGCCGTCGATGAGATCCACCTGACCCGTGACCGGGTGCTCGTGGTCAACCAGAAGCAGGCGAGCCAGCCCGATCGTGGTGCGCTCGGTTCCAGCTCCAGTTCTGGAGGAACCGTGGCGACCCTGCGTGATCGCACCGACATTCAGGAACTCACCGGTGAGCTCGAGACGATGCGGACGCTGTCCGAGGCACTGCGGGCCCAGACTCATGAGCATTCGAACCGTCTGCATACCGTGGCGACGTTGATTGAGCTGGGGCGTTCGCGGGAGGCCTTGGACTTCGCGGTTCGGGATCAGCAGGAGTCGCAACGGCTGACCGATTCGTTCGTCGATTCCCTTGACGAACCATTTATTACGGCACTCATGATCGGCAAGGCCGCCCAGGCTCACGAGCGCGGCATCGAACTGACCGTCACCGCTGTTGGTGAGCTTCCGCCGAGCAGCCTGGACGCCCGCGACCTGGTCACCGTGGCCGGCAACCTCCTCGACAACGCCTTCGATGCTGCAGCGGATTCTGAAGAGCGACATGTGTGGGCGGACTTCGTTGCCGCCGACGGGGAACTCATCATCACGGTTGCGGACTCGGGGCCGGGGATCGACACGGAGGAGATCGACGCGATCTTCCATCTCGGCACCTCTGCGAAGGCCGCTCCGGCTGGATCCGGTGGGCGCGGGTTCGGATTGGTGCTGGTGCGCCAGGCTGTGACGAGACTCGGCGGTGATCTCGAGGTCGAATCCGACGGGGGAGCGATCTTCACGGTGACATTGCCGCTGACTGCCGATAGCCTCGGCGAGGGTGGCAAAGATGCCGGGAACGAACAGGGAGGAGGCGATGATGGCCGATGAACGCGACCTGCGTGTGCTCATCGTCGAAGACGACCCGATGACTGCCGAGGCTCACGCGGACTTCGTGCGCCGGGTGCCCGGATTCGTCGTCGCCGGTACCTGCCTGTCCGGTCACGATGCGCTTGAAAAGTTTGAGTCTTTCGGAGTGAGTGGGGAGCCGGTCGACATCGTGCTGCTGGATATGAATCTCACCGATTCGCACGGGCTCGACGTGGCCAAGCGCATGAACGCCAAGGGCTACGGTGCCGACATCATCGCGATCACTGCGGTACGCCACCTGCAGGTTATCCGCTCGGCGATCTCGAGCGGGGTGACGCAGTATCTGATCAAGCCGTTCACCTTCACCATCTTCCGCGAGAAGCTGGAGAACCAGCGGGATTTCCGCCTCAACCTCGACGGTTCCGGCGCCGGTTCCTTGGCCACGCAGGCCTCGGTGGACAACGCGCTCAGCGCCCTGCGTTCGGTCTCCTCGGGCCGCTTGCCCAAGGGGTTGATCGAGGAGACGCTGACGGCGATCTCTGGTGTCGTGCGGGATGCTTCCTCGGCGGTATCAGCGACTGAGGTGGCAACGACCTTGGAGCTCTCTCGGGTGACGGTGCGCCGGTATCTGGAGCATCTGGTGAAGACGAAGCAGGCGGTCAAACAGCCGCGGCATGGGACGCCGGGCCGGCCCGAGTATGAGTACCGGTGGGTGTGAGAGCCTGTACTGCTCTGGTCCTCGAGCATCGAATGGCCGAGAGTCGCTCACTCGGAGTGTTTAGCCGGACCGCGCAGGCTTGAAGCGATCTTTTCGGCGCACTCGCGTAGAGGTGTGACAACGGTTGATTCCAATTGTGACCGATCAAATCGGGAGGTGGGGAAGACCGTGGACAAGGCGATCGAGGGCGAGTGAACCCTAGGGACGAGGACGGCGACGCCTCCCATTCCGATGTCGAGCTCATCAGCCGAGTTCGACCAGCCGCTGCTCTTTGCTGTCTGGATCTGCGACCGGAACTCTGCCTTGTTCGTGACGGTCCACGGCGTGTACTGCTGGAAGGGCGTGTTAACGAGATAGTGCTCCAGATCGTTGACGTTCAAGTCCGAGAGCAAGATTCTCCCTGCCGAGGTGACATGCGCCGGGGAGCGACCCCCTACAGGAACGTTGACATGCATCGGGCGTGGAGCGGTGGCGCGTGCGATGTAGCGAACGTCGAAATCGTCGAGAACCGCCAATAGAACTGATTCCCCGAGCTCGCGGCTGAGCGCCTGCAAGTGGGGCTCCGCCAATCCCACGAGTTCGAGGCTGGAGAGGTAGGAGAACCCCAGGTCAAGCACTCGTGGAGTCAGGGCAAAGCGTCGTCCCCGTTGCCTCATATATCCCAGGTCGACGAATGTGAGCAGGATGCGACGAACTGTAGCCTTACCCAGTCCAGTCGCTTCGGCAGCCTCAGTGAGGGTGCGATCAGGGTGATCGGCGTCGAAGGCGCGTAGGACGATGAGTCCGCGTTCAAGGGACTGCAGAAAATAGTCCGGTCGGGTGGGGTCGGGCATTGAAGGCTCCTTGAGACGTCGTCGGGAGACGATGGATCAGCAACGGAACGAACAGTTCATAGTCCGGCGTTGACAACCCGGGCAAGTGTGAATATGATCCTGTGCGCTATACGAATAATAGTTCGCTCAGAGAAACTTGTCCAAGGTTCCCTCAAAGACGTAAGGAATCATGATGGCCACATCAGAATTCACTTCGGCAGCGCAGAAGTCGGCGCGCCGGGCAGCATTCGGCAGTTTTGCCGGAGCTGTCATAGATTGGTACGACTTCATCCTCTACGGTTTGGTCGCCGCACTGGTATTCAACACGGAGTTCTTTCCGGATATCAGTCCCGTAGCTGGAACACTTGCGGCATTCGCTACCTTCGGAGTCGGTTTTCTCTTCCGTCCTCTTGGCGGAATCGTGTTCGGCCACTTCGGCGACCGTATCGGCCGGAAGCGAATGCTGGTTCTCACCATGATCATCATGGGCTCAGCAACTACTCTTATCGGGTTTTTGCCCGGCTATGAGTCCATTGGCTGGGTGGCGCCGGCGCTGCTGGTGTCCCTTCGGATTATTCAGGGTTTTGCTGTCGGCGGCGAGTGGGGCGGAGCCGCACTGCTGGCGGTGGAGAACGCTCCTCGAACCAGGCGGGCCTTCTATAGCTCAGGAGTTCAGGTCGGCTATTCCGTCGGCCTGATCCTGGCTACCGGCTCGGTGCTCGCAGTGCGTCATTTCACTACTGATGAGCAGTTTGTCGCCTGGGGGTGGAGGATCCCCTTCATCGCAAGCATCGTCCTCGTCGTCGTCGGACTCATCGTCCGTGCGAAGGTGGAAGACGACGCAGGGGTGGCCGCCCGGGTGGCAGCCGCTGAACTCGAGGCGGAGAAAACTCACAAGAGGCGAATCCCCTTGTTCGAGGCACTGCGGGCACACCCTGGAGCCTTCTTGCGGATCTTCGCAATGCGCTTGGCCGAATTGATCTCGGGCTACATCGTCATCACTTTCGCTGTTTCCTATGGATCGACTTACGGCGGATTCAGCGAGGACTTCATGCTCAACATAGGTCTCATAGTCGGTTCTCTCGGTATCGTCACAATCCCGACCTTTGCCTATCTCTCCGATCGTTTCGGCAGGCGCAATGTCTATCTCATCGGTTCACTTGTCGGCGTTGCCGGTTCAGCGCCCTTCTTCCTTGCCATCGAGTCAGGGTCGACTATCGCTGTCATCATCGCGGCCGTTGTGCTTTTCAATATCGCCCACGACATGGTGGTCAGTGCTCAGCAACCGCTATTCACCGAAATGTTCGGAGCCGAGTTTCGCTATAGCGGTGCTGGGGTCGGCTATCAAGTCGCCAGTGCCGTCGCTGGCGGATTCACCCCGTTTATCGCGACGGCCCTCGTCGCCGCAACCGGCGGGTCCTGGTATTTGGTGGCGGTCTACTTGGGCCTTGGATGCCTGATCTCGTTTTTCGCGGCGTTGAAAATCCGCACCCCTAAGCAGAAGGAAGTAGTAGCACATGAACCAACATCGGTTTGAGTTGAGTCCCGCCCGCCGGCTATGGGGTCACATCGAAGACGGTCACATCATTGCGGCACCCGGGGCATACGACTCGTTGAGCGCGCGGCTTGTCGAGCAGGCAGGCTTTGACGCTGTCTACCTGACCGGTCTGGGAGCGACTGCGAGTCGACTAGGTGCGCCCGATCTAGGGCTGCTCTCGCAGACAGAGATGACTGAGCACGCGAGAAACATGACTCGTGCCGTTTCGATTCCAGTCATCGCCGATGCTGATACCGGCTACGGAGGTCCTGCGAATATCGAACGTACCATCCAAGAGCACGTCCAGTCGGGTGCCGCAGCGATTCACCTCGAGGACCAAGCTCTGCCGAAGCGCTGCGGTCAGCTTGGTGGTTTACGCCTCGTTGACGCGGAGACTCACGCCCGAAATCTGCGTTGTGCGATCGAGGCCCGGGGAAATGCCGATCTATTGATCATCGGTCGAACCGATGCAATCGGCCCATTGGGGACCGCCGAGGCGGTGAGACGCGCGTCGATATATCAAGAGGCCGGAGTGGACCTTGTGTTCGTCGACGGCATCACGAAGATCCGCGAGGTGGAAGAAGTGGCGGCGAAGGTCCCCGGACCAAAAGTGGTCTCCATCGTCGACGGTAACGAAACCACGGCTTTGACCAAACGCGACCTAGCGGATCTGGGATTCAGCGTGGTGTTCTACGCGGTCACTGCACTTTTCACCGCAACCCAAGCGGTTTCAGACGCCTTGGCTGCATTGGCGGTCAACGGGTCACCGGGACACGGACCCACAGCAGCGAGCTATCCGGAGTTCGCTCAAGTGGTCGGTTTGCCAGCGTTCGAGCGACTCGATCATGACTATGGAATAGAAGGCAGGAAATGAAAGGGACCGTCGTCGTCACAGACTATGAATTCGCAGATCTGGAGCTTGAGATGGGGATTCTCAATAGTGCAGGGTACGAGATGATCCCCGCCCAGGCCCGCACTGCCGCTGATCTCATTGAGGTGTGCGCGCCAGCCGATGGCGTCATCAATCAATATGCGCAGATCAGCAAAGAAGTGATCGCAGGACTGGACAGGGTCAAGGTGATCTCGCGCTACGGCATCGGCGTGAACACAATCGATGTGAACGCAGCAACGAAGGCTGGTATCGCCGTCGCGAATGTGCCTGACGGATCACTCAATGAAGTGTCGGAGCATGCGGCAGCCATGATTCTGTCTCTGGCTCGTGGATTAGGAGAGCTCGGCACCTCTGTGCGCTCGGGCGGGTGGGACTACACAGCCGCGGGCGATCTTTTTCGGATTTGCGGACGAACCCTGGGGCTGATCGGATTCGGCAATATTCCGCAGAAACTGGTTGGCAAGCTCTCTGGATTCGGGCTCAATGTCATCGCTTATGATCCGTACGCTGATCCCGCAGTAGCGGCTGCCTGCGGAGTGCACCTTCTTTCTCTCGATGAGGTGCTCACCGCAGCCCATTTCGTGTCTATCCATGTCCCGCTCATTCCGGCCACTGAACACCTCATTGGTGCTCGGGAGCTTGAAATGATGCGTTCAGATGCAGTACTGATCAACACTTCACGTGGTCCTGTGGTCGATGAGTCTGCTCTGGTGGCCGCTCTGCGTTCGCGGCAGATCATGGGTGCAGGGCTGGACGTATTCGAATCTGAACCGCTGTCGGCGCAGCACCCTCTCTGCTCGCTTCCTAACGTGGTACTCAGTCCTCACACTGCCTGGTACTCCAAGGACTCGGAAGTGGAGATTCGGCGCAAGGCCGTCGAGAACGCAATTGAGGTTCTCGATGGTCGCAATTGCTCCCGGCTAGTCAACAGGGTTGGTTCCGGGGCTCTGTGAGGGACCTCAGCATTTGACCAAAGCTTGTGGCAGAGCATTTGCATCACCCGAGGCAAATGAACAAATAGTTCGCGGTGTGATCAGGTGGTCACCGCGAGGTTTTCAGGTTGCAGTTGACAAACGGGCGCGCAATTAGTGGCCCGAAGCGAGTCTTCCGAAGCGATCGAGGCGAAGGTAGAGGAGACATTGACGGGCACAGGTAGCCACGACATTCGGTGACGATGCGGAGGTACCTAGAGATGCGTCAGTGGCAGTAGTGCCACCGACCGAAGTCATGGCAGTGGATTCCTTCGTCCTCGTCGTTCGAGCCAGTTGTCGTGTCGTCAGAGCCAGGCTCTTTTTCACCCGGGTTCGGCTGCTCGCTGGGACTGGGCGACTCCTCCCCGGAACCGGAATCGTCCTCATTCGATTCCGGCTCGTCACCTGGGCTGGGTTCTCCGTCCGAATCGGGCTTCTCTGCGGGTGCCTCGCCGTCGTCACCGTTCGGGCGCCCGTCAGAGTCTGTTTCGCTGGTTGCCTTACTGTCCCTGGCATCGACCACTTCCTTGGAAGGTGGAGTCGGCTCTTCGGCATCGGCAGGGGATTCCTGCGGCCTGTCTGCAGCGCTGTCTGAATCCGAGCCCGGCTGTGGCAAGGGCGTCGCGCTCGGCTCCGGACGAGGTTCTTTCGAGTCCGCTACCTGGTCATCGGCACCCGCGGATTGCGGTGGCTGCTCTGATTCAGCCGAAGGAACGCCAACCGGTTTCTCGAGGCTAGACGGGTCATGAGGAGATGCTTGTGCTGAGGGCCTGTCATTCCGCGGACCATGGTTCTTGCTTCGAGCGGCTGATGGCCGCGGTTGCGGAACCCCGTCGTCCCGACCAGATTCGGTTATCGGGGTGGAAGCGGTCGCTGGAACAGCGGAATCACCGGAAGCGGACGCTGGTTGCGGAGCAGAATCGTTCTGCATCGCGACGATGCCGGCCGAGGTTGCGATTATGGTCGCGGCGGCTGCGATGCAGGCGAGAGCGACCTTCATTGTGGCAGTGCCCCCGGCAAGACCCCCCAGACTGGCACCGGTAGCGCTTGCGCCTACGCCAGCCGTGATGTCTGCCGGGGCTGGTGATGCCCAGGATCCGATATTCGTCCCTGCCCCGGTTCCTTCGCCTGAGGGCGATCCGAGCACAAGGTTCCACATGCTTCCGTCTGCTGTCGGCACTGCACTGGTGGGGAAGTACTCGATTGTGATGAGCGCGGCCGCAATCACCGCAGGGGTCATCCAAGCCTGGAAAGTTGTATTGAGTCCTCGGAGCCTGACTGCCTGAGAGCCGCACTGTGCGCACCAGCTCAGGTGCTCTTCCAGGGATTCAATTCGTCTCTGGCCCAGCTGTCCGCGAACATAACGTGCGAGATTCGCCGCATAGTCACTGCACTCGGGGCGGCTCGGTTCGACATGCTCCTGCAGATAGGCCAGGCGCAGCCCCTCCCTGGCACGTCGGAGCAGCGAACTGAAAGAGTTTGACGATAACTCCATCGATTCCGCCGCAGCAGAGACCGGGACCCCGTCGATGTCGATCATCGTGATCGCAGACTGCCACGAGTCAGGCAGAGTTTTGAACGCTCGGCCCAGCTGATCGCGTTCTGCCACCTCGTCGGCGTAGTCGAGCAATTCCTGGCCTGCGAGAAAGCTCAGCACGTCGGGCTCAACGGCGGTGGTCGCACGAGTCGTGGCCTTACGTCTGTACGATTCGGAACGCACCGCGGCCATGAGATAGGGCTTGAACGAGTCATCAGGCCCGTTTCCATTTCCCCAGGCCTGCCAGATCTTGGCGAACGCCTCGGAGACGGAGTCCTCTGCTCGGCTGCGATCTCGATTAAGCCGCAGAGCCACATGAAGCGCAGGCAACCTGTGCCGGGCGTAGAGCTCTCCGAAGGCCGCCCGACCGGCCGGCGAATTCGGAGAACTCTGCCGGATCTGCGCGCACAGTTCGGAGTCACTGCGCTGAGCGGTGTCGGACGAGTGCTCGAAAGAGGAGCCAAGGTCGTGGAGTGGGGAAGACCACGCCTCGCTCATGCGTGCCACTCGAGATTGGCAGGGTCAGGATACGTCTGTCGAACCAACATGTTGGAGACCTCGAAGAAATGGGGATAACAGTACGGGGTACATCAGGGGTGATGAGACTCTACAGGACTACTCCTGTGTCAAACAAGATTCTGTTCGACGCCGACCGATCCGAAAGGATTCGGCAGTGGGTTTCTGTTTCGAAGAAGAAAAACTTCTAACTCGCGAACGAAAACTAATGCTCATGGGTCTCAGTTAATGAAGAGGCAAAGAATCACCCGCCGCTTCACTGTCGAGACGGCGGCTGGGATGCGGCTCGCCTCGACAACCCCCTCTGAGTCTTGAACTCATTCCCAGTGAGGTCCTGCAGGTTTAGGTGCCTGCAGGACCGTCACAACTGACTGGTCCGTGCTTTTCCACTGCCGGTGTCCGATCGTTTCGGTGGCGTTGTCCAGAGCGCTTCCGGTTTCGGAGACTGGGTGGTTCACATGAAGGAGTACCCCTTTGTTCTTACGACGTTACTTGCGAAAGCACGGTGCGACGATACTGGCGGCATCTGTTCTTGCGTCATCAGCGCTGTTCGGCTTTTCGACTGTGCCCGCCCAGGCTGCAGTCGAACCGTTGCCTAATCCCTCATTGCCTGAGAAATGTGGTCTGGACATTAGCGTCGTTCTCGACCTGTCGAACTCATTGTCCGACTCCGATGTCAACGACTCGAAAGAGGCCGCGAAAGCTGTCTCAAGTGGCCTTTCAGGCACGCCAAGCAGAGTGTCCGTCAATACCTTTGCGACTTTCGGACCAGATGGCACCAACGAACCGATTGTCAGCAGCTCTGTTTCAACCTCCGAATCCGTCGATTCTCTGAATCAGCAGATAGATGCGTTGCAACGCGTGCCGCAGGACTCGGGCGGAACGAACTGGGATCGTGGACTTGGCCAGCTCGACGGCAAGAGTCACGATCTGGTGCTTTTCGTGACGGATGGCAAACCCACAGCCTACGGAGAGCCTGGCTCCGAAAGGGGTAACAGCGATCGGGGTACGCGGACAGACCAGATCGATGTCGACAAGGCCGTGGAATCTTCGAACTCTCTGAAATCTCAGGGGTCCAAGGTCGTCGGGCTCGGTGTCGGGAGCGGAATCAACGAAGACAACATCAAGTTGATTTCAGGCCCTGCGGCGAACGACGACTACTATGTCATCTCCGACTATTCAGAACTGACCAAACAGCTCCGTGAGATCGCTGCCAAGAGCTGTCGCGGCTCTCTCAACGTCACGAAACTCATTGACTCAGGAGTTGGCGAACATGGCGCTGAGACGGCGACATACCGTGGCGAGGGCTGGACCATCTCCTCGCCGGATTCAGTCGATGGAGTTGAAAAGCTGACCAACTCTGATGGCACCGTGAGCTTCAAACTGAAGACACCCGCCGACGGTGTTCAGGCAATCGAAGAGCAGCAGGATGGGTATCGGCTGCAACAACAATCGGGAGCGAATGCCGTCTGCACCGCAGATGGGCGAGAAGTCGGAACGAAGAACATCGACAACGGGTTCGAACTGACAGAAACGGTCGACACGGATGCAATCATCTCGTGTCAGCTCGTCAATGAGCAGATCCCGGGTTCTCTGAGTTGGAAGAAGATCGATGAGCGTGGGGATGTCCTGGCCGGAGCAGAGTTCACCCTCACCGGTCCAAACGGGCAAGACTTCGTCGTGGCCGACAACGGAGAACTCGATGTCAATGACGCCGACGGTCAGTTCGAAGTCACTGATCTCGCCTGGGGCGAGTACACGTTGCAGGAGACCCGGGCTCCTGCCGGTTATGAAATCTCCGAAGAAACGCAGACGGTGGCAGTCAACGGCGACGATCTTGAACAGGTCTTCGCCGATGTCGTCAACGAGAAATCAGAGACTGCTACGCCCGACTCCGATGCAAACATGAACGCATCGGCTGATCCAGAGGCCGACGCGGGCGATGACGCATCGGCGAATCCAGACGCTGACGCAAACACCGCAACTGACCCGGGCGCCGATGCCGCTGCGTCGTCCGATCCGGAGGCTGATGAGAACTCCTCCACCGACCCAGAAGCGGACGTCGATGCTTCTTCTGATCCAGGTGCGGAGGCGGATGCGAACTTAGCTGCTGACCCGGAGGGCGGCGTCAATGCCACTTCCGATCCCACAGGGGACGAAACGGGCTCGTCTGACCCGGGCGTGGAGGCGAACGCTGCGTCGAATTCTGATCCGGAAGCTGAGGCTGACGGCTCGTCTGACCCGGGCATCGATGCCAGTGCGACGACTGATCTAGGTGGGGAAAGCGACGCTGCGACTGGTGCGGACCCGTCGAGTAATGCCGAAACCGGTTCGGATGCGAATCACGACTCGACGAGTTCTTCAGGTTCGAATGAGTCTGCAAATGTTGACGGTGCATCTGCAGAGGGCACTGCGTCAGGGGACGAGGACTCCGATGAGGGAAGTGATGGCGGCCACCTGCCGAGAACCGGCGCAGCCGGGACCATGGCATTCGGCGGCCTCGGACTGCTGCTTGTCATCGGTGGCGTCGTCGCCATCATTGTTTCGAAACGGCGGAGCACTCGTCAGGCATGATGTAGATGATTCTGAGTCGTGCCCCGAGGGCGTCGTCAAATTCTCCACTGGTAGATTCGGCGACGCCCTCGGGCATTCATCGATTCGGTGGGGAATCAGACGTGATGGACCCGGAAGCCGAGGCGGACAGGTGACGGATCATCGTCTCGTTCGATTGGTCACGAACTCTTCGTATACATGGCCACGATCTCGCGCTTGAGGATCTTCCCGCTCGGTCCCTTAGGCAGCTCCTTGACGAACTCGATGATCCGCGGAATCTTGTAGGCGGCCAGGTTCTCCCTGGCGAATCTCTCCACGTCTTCAGCGTCGAGGTGGGCTCCGGGGGATAGGGCGATGACAGCGGTGACCTGCTGCCCGTATTTCTCATCGGGGGTGCCGACTACGCTGGCCTGAGCGACTCCGGGGATCTCGTAGAGGACCTCTTCGACCTCACGCGGGTAGACGTTGTAGCCGCCGTGGATGATGAGGTCCTTGATCCGGTCGACGATGAAGAGGTATCCGTCTTCATCCAGGTGGCCCAGATCGCCGGTGCGGAACCACCCTTCGTCATCGAGCACCTCGGCGGTGGCCTCGGGCTTCTTCCAATACCCGAGCATGACTGCCGGGCCTCGCAGCACCACCTCGCCGACCTCGCCTGCAGGAAGCGGTGATCCTTCCAGGCCGATGACCTTGACCTCGAACCCAGGAGTGGGCAGGCCGACGCTTCCGACCTTCCTTGTCCCGAACAGCGGATTGAACGTGCCCAGTCCGGCCGTCTCCGTGAGCCCGTATCCCTCTGCGACGGGTGCAGAGAATCGCGCTTCGACCTTGCGGAGCACCTCTCCGGCGATCGCCGCACCGCCGGAGCTCACGAGCCGCAGGTTCGGTGTCGCGGCCCCATCGGCGTTCGTGAGCACCGACATCCACATGGTGGGCACGCCGGAGATGATGGAGACCTCGTCCTTCGCCATCGCATTGACGAAGGCCTGCGGATCCCACCGCGGGAAAAGCGTGAGAGGGGCACCGGCACTCAGCGCGGGCAGGGCCATGTCGGCGAGCCCGAAGACGTGGAACAGCGGCAGGCCGGTGGCTGACCGGTCATCAGGGGAGGTCTGAGTCATCTCCTTGACGATGTCCGTGGTGGCGATGAAGTTACCCAGAGACAGCATGGCGCCCTTCGGTTTGCCGGTGGTGCCCGAGGTGTAGAGCAGGGCGGCCAGGTCATCCCAGTCGAAGTCGACACGATCGAACTCGGCGACGCCGTCCTCTTCCAGTCGAAGGCTCGGCCCCTCGTTGCCGACCAACGGCAGGGTGTCGAAGTCGATGCCGCGACCGATTGCAGCGCTGCGTCCGGCCTCGGCCATGGCTGGGTGGGCCACAAGCCGACGTGCGTCCGAATCTTCGAGGATGTAGTCCAGCTCCCGGGCCGTCGAGAGCGGATTGACGGCGACGGTCGCAAGTCCGGCGGCGTGGGCGCCGAGGAATTCGATGAGGAACTCCGGGCACGACGGGGCGATGAGCACCGTCCGATCGCCCGGGAGAAGCCCGGAGGCACGGCAACGATCGCGTGCGGCTTCGATCTCGCCGAGGAAGCGCAGATGGGACAGCGAGACCCGGTCCGGGCCAGGGGGAGTGCGCACTGCAGTGGAGTCCGGGATCGTCTGTGCCCAGGGGACGAGCAGATCGATGATTGACGTGCGCAGGGTCGCGTCCATGAGACTCCTTTACTTGAAACTGAGTGCGGGTTCAACTATAGATGGATGTGGCCCTGCACACAATGAGGTGGGGCATTGTGGTGAAGGGGGAAGTCGATGGAGCTCAAAGGACGGAACGCGGTAGTCACCGGCGCGGCCGGAGGGATCGGTGCCGCGATCGCAGCGGCCCTGCATGAACGCGGGGCGCGAGTGCTCCTCGCTGACCTCGCCGAGGAGGTCGCCGACACCGCGGCAACGCTGGGGCAGCCGCATTGGACCGGGGATGTGTCCTCGGCAGAGGGTGTGACCGGGCTGCTCGCCGCCGCCGAAGGCGAACTGGGGCAGGTTGATCTCTACTTCGCCAATGCCGGGATCACCGGAGCCACCGGCCTCGGCGGCGAGGACGACTGGGACCGAGTCATCGACGTCAATCTGCGGGCCCACATCCGAGCCGCCGAACGACTCGTCCCCGAGTGGACTAGGCGTGGGGAAGGATATTTCATCGCCACCGCCTCGGCGGCGGGACTGCTCACTCAGATCGGACAGGCAGGATATTCGGTGACCAAGCACGCCGCGCTCGCCTTCGCCGAATGGCTGTCCGTGACCTATGGCGACGAGGGTCTGCGCGTGTCAGTGCTGGCCCCCATGGGTGTGAACACGAAGATCCTGTGGGGTGAGGATCCCAAGGCGATCACCGGGGACGCGCTGACCGGGCAGCGAGCAGTCGCCGAGGCAGGAAACGTCCTCGAGCCGGCAGACGTCGCCACCACCGTCATGGCCGCCATCGAGGCCGAGACCTTCCTCATTCTGCCCCACCCCGAAGTCCTCGACATGTACCGCATGAAGGGCTCGGACTACGACAGATGGCTGCGCGGCATGCGCCGCTACCAGGCGAAGCTGCAGGGGCACTGATGAGCTGAACGCCACTGCGGAAATGATTGAGCGGCAGGGATCCGTCCCTGCCGCTCATTCTGCGTCTGAGACCTCAGCCTCCGATGCTGTTGGCGTGCAGGTGCTCGCCGGGAACGGCCGTCGGGGACTGCCTGACCACCTTGGGGTTGGTCTCTCTCAGGGCGATGGCACAGCCGATGGTGATGAACGCCGTGGCGCAGACGAAGAGCGCGATGCCCACAGTCGAACCATCCATCTTCGCGATCAGCCAAGTCATCACGATGGGCGTCGAGCCCGACACGATGATCGCATTGAGCTGATAAGCCAAGGACACCGAGGAGAAGCGGATCTGCGGTGCGAACAACTCCCCGAAATACGAGGCGACCGGAGCGTAGACGAGTGACTGGAATACGGCAGCCACGCTGACCGCGATCGTGAACATGGCCATGTTCGCTGCGTTGATGAGAGCGAAGTAGGGGAAGGCCCAGATGAGGATCCCGACTCCGCCGATGATGATGACCGGTCGACGTCCGATCCGATCGGCCAGCCTGCCGCCGAGCAGGGTCACTGGGATCGCGACGACGGTGGAGAGCATGGCGGCGATGAGCATGCTGTTGTAATCCATGCCCAGGTACGTCGTGCCATAGGACAGGGCACCGGCGATCGTGATGTAGAAGACGCAGTTCGTGGCCGACAGTGTGCCGGAGGCGAGCAGGATCGTCTTCCAGTTCGACTTCACTGCCTGCCACAGCGGTGCACGCACGACAGCGGGTTTGCTTGCCGAGACTTCCGAGACTTCGCGTTTGAGCGCTTCGAACTCGGGAGAGTCCTCGATCTTGAGCTGGATGTACATGACGACCGGCACAAGGAGTGCTGTGGCCCAGAACGGCACCCGCCATCCCCAGGAGATGAAGGCTTCATGGCTGATGGACGTGGAGACGATGACGAAGACGAGATTGCCCAACAGTGCTCCACAGGGGACTCCCACCTGCATGAAGGAACCCGAGAACGCTCGATGTTTGGGCCCGGCTGATTCGCTGAGCAGCAGCGCAAGGCCACCCCACTGCGCCCCACAGGCGATGCCTTGGAGGAACCGGCACGTCACGAGCAGGATCGGTGCTGTGAGGCCGATGGTCGCGGTTGCGGGCAGGCATCCGATGGCGAACGTGAAGATCGCCATTGCCAGCAATGAGATGACGACCATGGGTTTGCGGCCGAGCTTGTCCCCGTAGTTGCCGGCGAGCAGCCCGCCGACCGGTCGGGCGATGAAGCCGGTGGCAAAGGTTGAGAACGACAGGAGTACGCCGTTGATGCCCTCCGCGTCCGGAAAGAACACGTGCGGGAAGACGAGTGCGGCGGCGGTGCCGTAGAGGAAGAAGTCGTACCACTCGATCGATGAGCCGATGAGTCCGGCCGCGCGGAGTCGGCCGTGCTTTCCGGCGTGGACCTTTGAGTCTCTGCGGCTGAGGTTCGCGGTGGAGTTTGGGGGCATGTGGCGTCCTTTGTTCGTTGAAGGCTGCTCGGTGGGTGATGTGTGTCGTGGTGATGTCCGTCGTGGCAGCGATGTCACTCGAAATAGCGGCGCGGGTTCTTCACCAGCATCGTGTCGATGTCGTCCTCGCTCACGCCACGTTCGAGCAGAGTCGGAATGACCTCGTCGCTGATGTGACGGAAATGCCAGTTGGGCTGCGCTGTCTCCTTCTCCTCCTGCGTGAAGTAGTCGATATAGCACGACGCGTCATGGGCGAGAGTGATCTTCTCGGCATATCCGCGGCGGACGAGTTCGACGATTGTCTTCACGCGTTGCTCGGTCGGGAGATAGGCATCGATTCCGAAGCGATCCATTCCCAGGAAGGATCCGTTGTCCGCGATCGTCATCAGGTAGTCGATATCGGTCGAATCCCCGGAGTGCCCGATGACCACTTTGCTCAGATCCGCGCCCTCCTCCTTGAGGACTCTCTGTGCGACCAGGCCCGATTCGGTGCTCGGGTTCGTGTGGACCGTGATGGGCGCACCGGTCTGCGCGCTCGCCTGACCGACGGCGCGCATCGTGCGTTCGACTCCAGGAGTGAGGCCGGGCGTTTCGATGGCGCACTTGAGGAACGCCGCCTTGACTCCTGTGTCTGCGATGCCGGTCTCGATATCAGCGATGAAGAGACCGACGAGCGGCTCCGGTTCATCGATGAGCAGCCCCGGGCCGTGGTGATCGAATTTATGCGGCAGATCATTGAATGTGTAGAGTCCCGTGGCCACGACGATGTTGAGATCGATCTGCTCCGCCACTTTCTGAACCCGGGGATGTAGCGTCCGAGTCCGACGACGGTTGGGTCGAAGATCGTGTCGATGCCTGCGGCCTTGAGATCGTTGAGCTTCGCCACGGCGTCGGCGATCTTCTCCTCCTCGTCCCACCCCATGTCGTAGTTCTGCCGCATCTCCTCGTTGACGATGAAGATGTGCTCGTGGACGAGGGTCCTGCCGAGGCTGCTGCTGTCGATGGGACCGGTGACAGTCTGCACTTGTGCCATAGGTGCTGCTCCTTCGCATACGTGGCTCGACCGTGCACCAGATGCCACTGCCACTTGAAGTGATGCGGCTCACACGGCTACTCTTACGTTATCGAATATGAACTCAATTTCAAGTGTGGCTTGGCACCCCACAGAGAGGCAGACCATGACAACTCCCATTCGCCCCACCTCGATCGCCGACCTCGAGGCACTCGTCGGCCAAGAGCTCGGCCCGACCGGCTGGCATGTGCTGGTCCAAGACGACATCAACGCCTTTGCCGATCTGACGAATGATCATCAGTGGATCCACGTCGACGAGGAGCGCGCGGCGGCAGGACCGTTTGCCGGAACCATCGGCCACGGCCTGTTCACGCTCTCCCTTGGCCCGGCTTTCATGGAGGAGTTGATGGCCTTCGACGGTTTCGCTCACAGCCTCAACTACGGGTACGGGAAGGTCCGCTTCCCGAACCCCCGTCCAGTGGGCTCACGAGTTCGCATGCATGCCACCGTCACCGAGGTGGAGCGAAAGAAGACCGGGTCCGCCCAGATCACGACGACTCAGGTCTTCGAAGCCGAAGGCATCGACAAGCCCGTGTGCGTGGCCGAATCGATCGGTTTCTTCACCGAACACGGCGCCGAAGTCTGACGCCCGAGCCTCTCCACACGACTGAAGGAATCCGCATGAACATGTCAACACTATTCAGCCTCGACGGACGCAGCGCTCTCATCACCGGAGGTTCGCGCGGCATCGGCCGAATGATCGCAGAAGGATTCGTCCAACTCGGCGTGCGCGTCTACATCACCGCCCGCAAGGCCGAAGAATGCGACGCAGCGGCAGCTGAGATGTCTGAGAAGGGGACCTGCACCTCCATCCCCGGCGACATCTCCACCCCGGAGGGACTCGACGCCGTCGTCTCGCGACTGCGAGAGCATGAGTCGAGCCTGGACATCCTCGTCAACAATGCCGGGGCCGCCTGGGGTGCACCCTTCGACGAGTTCCCGGAACACGGCTGGGACAAGGTCATGGACCTCAACCTCAAGGCACTGTTCTTCCTCACCCAGAAACTCGCCCCCGAGCTGCGTGCAGCCGCCGCCGGTGGAGACCACCTCGCCAAGGTCATCAACATCGCCTCCATCGACGGTATCCGGACGAACCCGAACGAGACGTACAGCTACCACGCGAGCAAGGCCGGAGTCATCCACCTGACCAAGCGACTCGCGGCTCAACTCGCCCCGGACGGAGTGATCGTCAACGCAATCGCTCCCGGAGCCTTCCCCTCACGAATGAACAAGGATGCCCGCGATAACGGCGACGAGGTGCAGCAGCGCATCCCCGCCGGGCGCATCGGCGGTCCCGAGGACATGGCAGGAGCCGCGACCTTCCTCGCCTCGCGCGCCGGTGACTACGTGGTCGGCGAAACGATCGTCGTCGACGGCGGCGTCGTCGCATCAACAGGGATCTGAGGCGGCGAGAACCCGCCGCTGGCACTCTCCGCCCCGCAGACATTCCGCCCCTCAGACACAGAGAAACAGGAAGAGCAGACACCATGAAGGCAGTACAGCTCAACGCAACAGACGGACCGGGCTCACTCGCGCTCGCCGACGTCGACACCCCCTCGGCAGGACAGGGCACAGTCCTCATCGACGTCGCCTACGCGGGAGTGACATTCCCCGAACTGCTGCAATCGCGCGGGCAGTATCAGATGAAGCCGCCTCTGCCCTACACCATGGGTTCGGAGGTCGCTGGAACCGTGCGTGACGTGGGAGAAGGGGTCACCGGCTTCGCCGTCGGAGACCGGGTCGTCGGCGTCGCGGGCACCGGAGCGTACGCAGAGGTCATGGCCGTTCCCGCCTCAAGCGTCCTGCCGCTGCCGGAGACCGTCTCGCTGCAAGCCGGAGCAGGAATGCCGATGAACCTCCTCACGGCAGACTTCGCACTTCGTGTGCGAGGGCGGCTCGAAGCAGGACAGAGCGTCCTCATCCACGGTGCTGCCGGCGGCCTCGGCAGTGCACTGGTGCAGGTCGCACTGGCCTACGGGGCGGAAGTCATCGCCGTCGTCTCCACTCAGGAGAAGGCGGAGACGGTGACTCAGCTCGGCGCCCAGCATGTCGTCCTCGCCGACGGGTTCAAGGACTCCGTCAAGGAGATCTTCCCGCGCGGAGTCGACCTCGTCGCCGACCCCGTCGGCGGAGATCGCTTCACCGATTCCCTGCGCTGTCTCTCACCGTTCGGCACCCTCCTGGTCCTCGGCTTCACGGCTGGTTCCATCCCGGAGGTCAAGGTCAACCGCTTGCTGCTCAACAACGTCTCCGTCGCCGGAGTCGGCTGGGGTGCTGCTGTGGCCGTGCGCCCGGGGATGGTGGCCGAGCAATGGGAATCGCTCTGGCCTCATCTGTCCGCCGGTGATCTCAACCCGGCCGTCCACACTGTCCTGCCGTTGGAGAAGGCAGGCGAAGCACTCGAGATCATAGACTCCCGCTCCGTGCGGGGCAAGGTGCTCCTCGAGGTCAACGGTGAGGGCGATGACGGCGCCGTTGCCGCGCAATGACCAGCCGCCTCGGCGCCTTCGATACACGTCGCACCACTCAACAGAACTGATCAGAAAGCAGGAACCATGGACTTCGCACCCGATGAGAAGACCCGCGAATACCAAGACAAGCTCAACGCCTTCATGGACGAATTCGTCTACCCGGCAGAGTCGGTCTACCACCAGCAGCGTGCGGAATCCGGAGATCCGAACTTCCACCCGCCGATCCTCGAGGACCTCAAACGTGAGGCGAAGAGCCAAGGATTGTGGAACCTGTTCCTGCCCTACGAGGGATGGGGCGCAGGACTGACGAATGTGCAGTACGCCCACCTCGCTGAGATCACGGGCCGAAGCCCGGAGATCGCGCCCGAAGCCATCAACTGCAATGCCCCGGATACGGGAAACATGGAAGTGCTCACCCTCTTCGGGACCGACGAGCACAAGGAGAAGTGGCTCAAGCCCCTGCTGGCGGGTGAGATCGCCTCAGCCTTCTGCATGACAGAGCCGGCCGTGGCCAGCTCCGATGCGACGAACATCGAAATGAGCATCGCCTCCGACGGTGATGACTACGTGCTCAACGGTCGGAAGTGGTTCGCCTCGAATGCGCTTCACGCCAACTGCAAGGTCTTCATCGTCATGGGCAAGACCGACCCCAGCGCCGAGACCCACCGCCAGCAGTCGATGCTGGTCGTGCCCAAAGACACTCCGGGAATCACGATTGTCCGCGGACTGCCTGTGTTCGGGTACATGGACCGCGAAGGTCACGCCGAAATCCTCTTCGAAGACGTGCGGGTGCCCAAGTCCGCGCTGCTCTCCGGTGAAGGCGAAGGCTTCGCCATCAGCCAGGCGCGATTGGGTCCCGGCCGCATCCACCACTGCATGCGGTCGATCGGTATGGCAGAACGCTCCCTCGACCTGCTCATCGACCGGGCTCAACAGCGGGTGACCTTCGGGCAGCCAGTTGCCGAGCGGGCCAACATCCAAGAGTGGATCGCCGAGGCGCGCATCGAGATTGAAGCCACCCGTCTCCTCGTGCTCAAGGCGGCTTGGATGATGGACACCGTGGGCAACAGGGAAGCGGCGACGGAGATCGCGGCCATCAAGGTCAAAGCACCCGAGATGGCGCTGAAGATCGTCGACCGCGCCATCCAGGTACACGGCGGCGGTGGCGTCACCGACGACTTCCCGCTGGCAGGCTTCTACGCTCACCTGCGCACCCTGCGACTGGCCGACGGACCCGACGAGGTGCACAAGCGCTCGATCGCGCGGCGGGAGCTGCGCCGGCGAAAGAATGCTCGGGAAGCCGGATGAGCGTCGAGCTCAACCTGGAAGCGCTCGCCGCCTGGATGCGCGGCATCGGCGAACCGGTCACCGGAGAGCTGAGCGGAACCAGGGTCGGCCAAGGGCAATCGAACCTCACCTACCGCATCGACGACGAGGCAGGGCATTCCTGGATTGCCCGCCGGCCCCCGCTGGGCCGGCTGCTCGCCTCGGCGCACGACGTCGAACGTGAGTACCGGATCATGTCGGCGCTGCAGGGAACCGGCGTGCCGGTCCCGACCACCATCGGCGTGTGCACCGATGGTGGTGTCGCCGACGTCCCCGTCTTCCTCATGGAACACGTCGAGGGAACGGTCGTCGATGATGAGGAGACCACACGGGCACTGAGTCCAGAGGCGCGGCGCAGGCTCGGCCTCGACCTGGCACGGACGCTGGCGAAGATCCACGCCGTCGACATCGATGCTGTGGGACTGGGCGAGCTGGCCTCGCGGAAGCCCTACGCGCCGAGGCAGCTCAAACGGTGGACTCGGCAGCTGGGGGAGAGCCGAACCCAGGAGCGGCCTGATCTCGACGCCCTCACCCAGCTGCTCGTGGACCATCAGCCCGAATCGGACGAGATCGGGCTGGTCCACGGTGACTTCCACGTCCGCAACGTCATCATCGATGAGCGCAGCGGGGAGATCCGTGCAGTTCTCGACTGGGAGCTCTCGACCCTGGGGGATCCGCTGGCGGATACCGGCAGTGCGCTCGCCTACTGGACTCAGGCAGGTGAGATGCCCGGCGGAATGTTCGCCGCATCGATGGTCGAGGGCTTTCCGACTCGAGCCGAGATGACCGCGGAATATCTGCAGGCGTCCGGGCGCAGCGGGCAGAGCCTGGGCTTCTGGCACGTGCTCGGCGTCTGGAAGGTCGCCATCATCGCCGAAGGCGTCTATCGCAGGGTTCTCGACAACCCCGCCAACGCCGCCGGCTTCACCCCGACGCCGGAGAACATCCAAGCGCTCATCGACCACGGCTGGGATGTCGCCAGAGAGAACGGGTTGGCATCATGAGGCGCTCGACGCCAGCTGCCGGCGACACGGCGGATCGTATGATGGACTGATGATGTCGAAGACCGAAGAACACGGTGAGAATCCGCCTGCACACGGCGGTGCGGCACCGAAGCGTGACCTCCCGACGACCGCACGCGGACTGCGCACTCGCGCCTCCCTCGTCGCCGCTGCCCGTGCCGTGTTCGAGCGCGACGGCTTCATCGATTCGCGTCTGACGGACATCACGAAGGAAGCCCAGTGTTCAACGGGTACCTTCTACACCTACTTCGACAGCAAAGAAGAGGCACTGGCCGCGGTTCTGCAGGAGGCCCAGGAGGACATGCTCCATCCTGGTCCTCCGCAGGAGCATCACGAGAATCGCACCGTCGTGGAGTCGCTCGAGGCCGGTAATCGGGCCTACATCGAGGCGTACAAGCGCAATGCCAGGCTGATGCTCCTGCTGGAGCAGGTCGCTTCGGTTGATCCGGAGTTCCGGCAGCTGCGCCTCAATCGCGGGCAGGCCTTCGCCAAACGCAACAGCAAGTGGGTCAAGAAGCTTCAGGATGAAGGCTTCGCCGATCCGAGTCTCGATTCTGACATGTCCGCCAAAGCCCTATCGCTGATGGTCGGACGCATGGCGTTCTACAAGTACGCATTGAACGAACCGGGCTGGGGCACTGATGAGCTCTTGGTGGAGACCGCAACGAAGCTGTGGCTCAACGCACTGGGCATCCCTGCCGACGGTTCCCGACGCACCTAGGAGTCAGCAATGACAACGACGTCACACGAACCCAGCGGCCATCCCTTCGACAATGCCTCGGTGGCAGCGCGCTTGGCCGAGCTGCCGGTCACCGCCGAGGCGCGGGAACTGAAGATGAGCACGGAGCGCGGGGATTTCCTCGGGTTCCGGGCAACCCCTGTCCGCCATGACCCGGCCCTCGGCGATGCGCTGCTGCTGCACGGGTGGCCGGAGTTCGCGTCCTGTTGGGAGTCGACGGCTGCGCTCCTCCTCGAGCAGGGGATGAGTATCGTCGCCTACGACCAGCGAGGCTATTCGCCCGATGTGCGCCCCGAATCGGCCGACGAATACACGATGGCTCACCTCGTCGCCGATCTTGATGTGATCTCACGTGAGGTGGGGCTCGAGCGCTTCCACCTCGTCGGCCATGACTGGGGTGGGATGGTCGCCTGGCACTATGCGGCCAACCATCCCGAGCGGCTGCTCACCAGCACCGTCGTCTCGACGGCGCACCCGATCGCCCATGCCAAGCAGGTGCGAGCGGACCCGGATCAGTACGAGCGCATGGCCTATATGCGTTCGATCCAAGACCACCCGGAGGGCGTGGCCAGGACACTGCTGCGCAACGACGGTCAGCGCCTCGTCGAGCTCTACGACGGTGACGTCCCCGACGACATGGCGGCCTCCTACGTGGAGCGGCTGAGCGAACCCGACGCGATGCTCTCAGTCCTCAAGTACTATCAGGCCGCTGATGGCCGCGAACGAACAGCGAGCACCCCGATCACTGTTCCCACGACCTTCGTGTGGGGCAGCGAAGATGTTGCCTTCACCCGCGGTTCGGCTGAACTCAGCGCCAGCTACGTCGAGGGCCCTTACCGTTTCGTCCCGCTCGAGGGCGCCTCGCACTGGCTCCCGGAATCACGGCCCGAGGACATCGCACGTGCCGTCCTCGAACGAGTGCGGGAGCACTCGGCTTCATAAGTGCAGGCAGGGCAGGTGCCTATCGAAGGTGCTCGCGCCGCTGGCGACCAAGAGTCATTGCGATAAGACCCAATCGGCGACCGCATAGAGCGCGTCGATTTCGGTGGGCAGATGCGTGTCGTCAGAGGGCAGTGCTTGTGCGATCGAGAGCCCGTTGATGAAGGTGAAGAGGATGCGGGCTCGTCGAGCGTTGTCACCTGGCAGCAGTGCGCCTTCGTCTTCGAGGGTATTCAGGCAGTATTCGATGCGGCGGTGAAGCTCTCGTTCGCTGGCCAGATACTGTGCCCGGGCCCCTTCGGAGGGTTCGTTTGCGATGTATCGGTCGAAGGTCTCACGCCACGCGTCTCGTGGGTCGGCTCCGGCCGATACGAGAAGTCGTTGCAGGCATGCCACGAGTCTCTCCCGTGCAGGTATTGAGGTGTCGTGCATTGCGTCTGCGGGAATGATCAGGTCGTACACCCGAGCGATCACCTCATCCATCAGCGCACGTTTGGTGGGGAAGTGGTGTTGGAGCGACCCCGTGCTCACTCCTGCCCGCTTGGCAACTGCCCGCACGCTCATCATCGCTCCGGGCTCTTCTCCGAGCATCGTCGCGGCGGCCCACAGGATTTTGTCTCTGCTGCTGATGCCCTCTGGTGGCTGAAGTTCCATCATCCCCCTTCCATTACGCCGTATTAGTAGTTTACGCTAGTGACCATCAAGTCACCAATACACTGTATTGCCCGAGGGGGTATTCCGGTGGTCACCGTGGAAGGAATCTCATGACGACGTCAAGCAGGCCTGTCTGGCTTCTCGGCCCTGAGGGGAAGCCGAAGGACTTCTCTGCCATTCCCAGCGGAGTGGAGTATCACCGAGTCCTCGCCGGCAGCCATCGGCGCATAGGACGAGGCATCCTTGCGATCGTGCTCCTGCTGGCAGGACTGGTCTTCTTCTCCCTCGCGGCCAACTGGCTCAGCGCCGTCATCGACACGGGGCTGGGAAACAGTCCATCCGATTACACGCCTGCCCGGCATGCCGGGAGCATGATCGGCCTTGCCCTTCTCATCCCGTGGAGCATGCTCATCCAGCGCTGGCTCTACGGAAAGCCCACAGGGTCGCTGCACTCCGTGTCCTCGCGGTTCCGATTCGATCTGCTCGGCAAATCGCTTCTGGTCTTCGGACCCGCGTGGCTCATCGTCAACGCCTTCGGATTTCTGGGACCAGTTGAAGAAGTCCCCTGGTCGCACGCGGATCTCATCGCAATGTTCCTCATCACCTTCCTCCTGACTCCGCTGCAGGCGGCGGGTGAGGAATACGGCTTCCGCGGATTGGTCTTCCGCATCCTCGGGAGCTGGACACACAGCCGGCGCCTCGGGTTGATCATCGGAATCGTCGTCACCAGCGCGGCATTCACCGCCATGCACGGATCCACCGATCCGTACATCATCACCTGGTACCTGACTCTGTTCACATGCTTGTCCGTCATCACTTGGCGCACGGGTGGGTTGGAGATCGCAATCGTCCTCCACGCTTTGCTCAACACCCTGAGCTTCCTTGCAGCCTTCTATCTGCGCATCGACTTCGGAGCGGCCATCGGAGACCGATCCGCCGGGGTCGGAACGCCTTATCAGCTTCTTCCCGCCCTCGTCATGGTGGTCATCACGGCGATCATCTGGTGGTGGACACGCAAGTCAGGCCCCGCTCGCACCCCAGATGGTGGGTTCCAAAGCGGAGACGAGGAGTGAGACGTCAACTCCAGTGATGCCGATGTGCGGGATATGCTGACCCCATCCTCTGCCCTCGATGAGTCACTGCAGCAGGCCAGAGTGAAGCAGACGTGAGGAGACATGAGCAAGATGCGTGCGGTAGTCCAGAACGAATTCGGCGGGCCGGAAGTCCTCACCCTGATCCACGACGCACCGATCCCCGAGCCCAGTCCCACCGAGGTCCAGGTGCACGTCAGCCATGTGGGGGTCAACCCGGTCGATGGAAAGACCCGTGGTGGAGCATCCGTGGCAAAGCTCATGGGCGCATTCCCCATCACCGTCGGATGGGATATCGCCGGTGAGGTCTCCGCTCTGGGCAATGGGGTGAATCGTTTCGCTGTCGGTGATCGCGTCTTCGGGATGCCCCGTTTTCCCTACCCGGCCGACGGGTATGCCGAATTTGTGACCTCACCGTCTCGCCACCTCGTACGCATTCCCGATTCTCTGGATTTCGCGACTGCCGCATCGATTCCTCTGCCTGCCACGACGGCGTACCAGATCGTGCACGAAGCCGCGGATGTGCGCAGCGGGCAGAGCGTGCTCGTCCTCGGCGGTGGCGGCACCGTCGGCACCTATGTTGTGCAGATGGCGAAGAAGCTGGGCGCGACTGTCATCGGTCACGCAACGGGAGAGAAGCTGAGACATCTCGAGTCTCTCGGTGTGGACCGGGCGATCGACTATGCGAGCGAGGAATTCGACGACCCCAACCTCAGCGCCGGAGGAATCAGTGATGTCGACATCGTCATCGACCTCATCGGTGGGGAGTTCGCCCTTCGCGCAGTTCCACTGACCAAACCCGACGGGGTCGTCGTCGGAGTGCCGTCGGGGCAGCAGCAGGGCCTCGACGCGGCTGCCGCTCAGGCGGGCGTCCGCTGGACGAACGTAATCGTCGAACCAGATCATGTTGCGCTCGAATACGTCGCTGAGCTCATCGAAAACGGGGAGCTTCATGTGCCCGCACCGGCCACGGCCCCGCTCGAGGACGTTGTGGCCGTTCACCGGCAGATGGACGACGGCCACCTGCCGAAGACAGCGCTGGCGATATGACCGCTTGACGGTCACACCTCTACGGTTCGATCGTGCCGTGCCACACTGATCCCATGACGGACGTGAATGCGATGTCTTCGACGGAGAAGATCGAACGCGGTGCCACCGCCGTGCACAAGGTGGGTCTACAGGGGGCGGCGATCGATGCGATGCCGGCAGAGGCAGTTCCTGCGACTCGGGCAGAGGCCTACGCGATGCAGACCCGCTATGCCGAGTTGGAAGGGCAGCCCACCCGAGGGTGGAAGATCGCGGCGACGAGTGAGGCCGGGCAACGGCATATCAATGTCGAGGGCCCGCTGGGTGGTCGCGTGCTCGCCGACCGCATCCAAGGCGACGGGGAGGCTGTGTCGCTGAGCGGCAACTCGATGTGTCTGGCCGAGCCGGAGTTCGTGTTCGTCCTCGGCACGGCGCTGCCTCCGCGCAGAAGCGCGTACACTCTCGACGAGGTGATGGAGGCGGTGGCTGCGCTGCACTTCGGCATCGAACTGCCAAGTTCCCGCTTCACCGATGTCACCACAGCCGGTGCACTGCAGATGATCGCCGACAACGCCTGCGGACACCGGTTTGTGCTGGGGCCTGCGGTGAAGGAGACCTGGTCCTTGCGCGATCTGGCCGAGGTGTCGATGACCGCCGAAGTCGACGGCCCATCAGGGTCCCGAGCCTTTGAGGGGGTAGGCAGAAACGTTCTCGGTGACCCAGCCGCAGCACTGACCTGGCTGGTCAATGAGCTCTCCGCCGTCGACATCGGCCTGGCCGCGGGGGATTTCATCACTACGGGCACGTGCAGCGAACCCATCCCAGTTGAACCGGGTGATTCCCTGTCAGCGAGGTTCGACGATCTGGGGGATGTCACCTGCACGTTCGTGGCCTGAACCGAGGACCTACCACTGAGAGCCTCAAGCAGCGAAGACCCCCGGGGTCGTTCCTAAGGTCCGGCGAAAGTGCCGGGTGAGATGGGACTGGTCGTGGAAGCCGGACTGGGCGGCCGCCTCGGCAGGGGAGAGCCCGGACAGGAGAAGCCTGCGGGCGCGGTCCACGCGACGGCCGATGACGTACTGGTGCGGGGCGATCCCGTAAGTCTGGGTGAACACCCGGACCAGGTGACTGCGGTGGGCACCTAAGTCAGCGGCCGCCTCGGCGATGGTGAAGGCCTCTTCCAAACGATCATCGAGCAGGTGGCGCAGACGACGGGCAAGTGGCTTGTCGGAAGCCGTGTCGACTGGTGATTTCAGCTGCGGCTGCACGAGGTCACGCAGCGCAAGGACTCCGCACTCGGCAGCGAGGACATCGGCCGGGTCACTCAATGCGGCATGGATCTGGTCGACGGTCGAGGTGACGCTTGGGTCGACGAACATCGGTGTCTGCGCTGCGGCATCGATGGCGTCCAGGGGCAGCCATTCGGGTTCGAGGTAGAGTACACGTTTGCGAAACGGAACATCAGGAGTCGCCGAGCGGCCATCGTGGGGCACCTGGGGCGGCAGCAGCGTCACCGTCGAGTTCGTTGTCTGGTGTTCGTGCCGGTCCAGATCGTAGGTCACGGTGCCCTGATCGACGAGCAGAACCGTCCATGAATCATGAGTGTGCGACGGATAGGCATGATGTTCGAACTGTGCGTGGAGCACCTCCTGCACCAGGGGCACATCCGGGTGCCACGCATGGATTACATCAGCCATGTCACAAACGTACAAGACCCACCTGGGGAATTGAACAAGAGTGTGAGCATGCACGAAAACACGAACACAGCAGAGACAGTCGCAGGCACCACCGATACGGTCAGTCCCGCCCGCACCGAGGTGGTCCGCTTCGACACGAAGGTCGTCGTGGTCCTCCGCGATGACCTGCTGCCCTGGCAGGAGCTCAACGTCACCGCCTTCCTCATGTCCGGCATCGCGACCAGCGAACCGAACCTGGTGGGGGAGAGCTACCGAGATGCCGACGGCAACGACTATCTTCCGATGCTGCGCCAGCCAGTTCTCGTCATGACTGGTGGCGCGGAGGTGCTGGCCAAGGCTCGGACGAAGGCACTGGGCCGCGGGATACCGATGGCTGTGTACACGCAGGAACTGTTCTCGACCGGCCACGATGCCGCCAACCGTGAGGCTGTGGCTGCGGTCGCTGCCGATGATCTCAACTTAGTCGGCATTGCTCTGCGCGGGCCGAAGAATGCGGTGGATCGGTTGGTGAAAGGCGCGCGGATGCACGGGTGATCTCAATCCGCAGGTTCCCGGCTCTCAGGCGAAATGCTCTGCAAACGGGAAATAGCCGAACTCTTGGTTCTCCAGAGCTCCCGTGACTTCGGCGCCGAGGCTGTTCCTGACATGGGTGCGGACGAGATCGGCGGCTGCGATTCCATCGCCGGCAATGACCAGTTCGAGAATCTGATGGTGTTGATTCTGATCGATGGTGCGAGGCTTGGCGCCAGCGGGAAGCTCGAGGCCTATGCGTCGGTACCGATCGGATTTGTCCCACAGGTCGTCTAATAGCTTGACCATCACGTCATTGTGCGAGGCGACGTAGATGGACCGATGGAAGGCTCGGTGCGCACCGATGGCTTCCTCCCCCCAGTCCCGAGTCACAGGCAGCAGGTTGTCGGCCGCGGCCTTCATTGCGGCAATGTCCCTCTCGGTTCTGCGTTTGGCGGCCAGTTCGGTTGCTGATGGTTCCAGCGAGTAGCGAACCTCCAGCAGATGACGGGCCTCGGATGCGCTCATCGGGGCGACGCGTGCGTCCCGATGGGCATCTATTGTGAGCCAGTCTTCGCTCGCCAATCGTCGGATTGCCTCACGAAGTGGGGTGATGCTCATCCCCAGGTTTTCTGCGAGTTCATACTGCGACAAACGCGACCCGGGTGCCAGCTCGCCTGATGTGATCCGGCGCCGAAGCTCCGCGTACGCCTGCGAACCTTTGCTCGGCATTACGCCAGCGCCATTCATGGTGACCCCATTCCCAAGAAAAGGCCCTTTTGACCTTGTACCGCTAGTCCGGCCAGTGTACGGTATAACCATCTTATAAGAGTCTTATAAGATCCTAATCCGAAGAAGGAGGACCATGAGGATTGTCTCTGCTCATGCGGGCACCATTCCGATCAGTTCGTCGATGCGCAATGCCTACATTGATTTCAGCAAGATGGACTGCACGATCCTGGCGCTTGTCAGCGATGTCATTGTCGACGGCAAGCCGGTGGTCGGCTACGGCTTCAACTCGAACGGTCGGTACAACGCCACTGCCATATTGAACGACCGCATCCTGCCGCGACTCGAAAACGCAGCGATTGACGAGCTCACCGACAACGGTGAGCTCTCCCCAGCCAAGGCGTGGGGCATCATGATGGCCAACGAGAAGCCGGGCGGTCACGGTGAACGTTCTGTTGCCGTGGGCGTTGCCGATATGGCACTCCACGACCTGGCCGCCAAGATCGCTGGAGTCCCTCTGTACCGTTGGATCTCCGACCACTACGGCGATGGCGATCCCGACGATGACGTCTTCGTCTATGCAGCTGGTGGCTATTACGCCCCCGGCAAGACACTGAACGACCTGCAGGACGAGATGCGAGGCTTCCTGGCTTCCGGCTATGAGAACGTCAAGATGAAGATCGGCGGTGCCGACCTCGCCGAAGACCTCGAGCGCATCGAGGCCGTCATTGACGTACTCGACGGGGATGGTTCGCGGCTCATGGTCGATGTCAACGGCAAGTTCGACCTCCACACCGCGCTCGAATACGGCAAAGCCATCGACCAGTACAACCTGTTCTGGTACGAGGAAGTAGGCGATCCTCTCGATTACGGACTCAATGCAACGTTGTCGGAGAACTACCGCAATCCCATTGCCACCGGTGAGAACCTCTTTTCTGTCCAAGACGCTCGCAACTTGATTCGATACGGGGGCATGCGTGCCGACCGTGACTACATCCAAGTGGACCCCGCTCTGAGCTATGGCCTGACAGAGTACAGACGTGTCCTCGACATGCTCTCCCAGCACGGGTGGTCATCGCGTCGTTGCATCCCGCACGGCGGTCACCAGTTCTCACTGCACATTGCCGCCGCGCTCAAACTTGGCGGCAACGAATCATATCCCGGGGAATTCCAGCCCACCGGCGGATTCACCGACGACGCTGTCATCTCCCATGGCCGTGTATCACCCGGAGACTTACCGGGCATCGGGCTGGAAGGAAAGGCCGCGTTCTACGAGGTGCTGCGGAACTTGCACGCCTGATCTCACCACATCCGGCTGGCGGTCCCCTGGCCTTCTCGGCAGAACGGGGCCGCCAGCTGTTACGAACGATCTGTCTATACCGGATCACCAAGCGATCGCCGTCAACGCCGCCGGCTTTTCCTCTCACACCGACCGGCCTCTACACACCCGGCATCACAGTTCCATCTGATGACGAAGTCGGACATCGCTTCGCACGCGACACACGAACTGACACTGCAATACATACGCCGAGCAAGAGACCAAAGAAGGTACAGCAATGGCAACAGCACACTCTCATCTCAACGCCATATGGGGAAGCCTGTGGGCGTCGCACTACGAGATCAAGAAGATCCTCACGTTCTCAAATGTCCGGAAGCCAACCGGTATCCAAACCATGGCAATGAGCAGCGCAGCTGGGGGCACGTCGACCACAGACCGCTCGGACCACATTGACGAGGCCGGGGCGGCGAAGGCTCCGGACCCCATTGGGCCCGGTTACACGCCTGCACGCCTTACGGGGCTGTTTCTAGGACCACTGCTCTTCACACTCACTCTCGTCTTCTTCAAACCTGACGGGCTAAGTTCTGAGGCGCAGGCAGTCCTCGCCAGCACGCTCTGGGTAGCGACATGGTGGATCACCGAGGCGATCCCCATCCCTGCTACGTCTCTGCTTCCGGTGGTCCTGTTTCCTCTCACCCGAGCGCTCGACGGAGATTCGGTCGTTGCCGCCTATGGCAACGACATCATCTTCCTGTTCATCGGGGGCTTCACACTGGCGATTGCGATGGAGAAGTGGAATCTGCATCAACGAATCGCACTTTCGATCGTCGCAGCGATCGGCACGAGCCCGCGCCGCATTGTGCTCGGCTTCATGGTCGCAACAGGATTCCTCTCCATGTGGGTATCCAACACCGCGGCCACAATGATGATGATCCCCGTCGGCTTGGCTGTCGCTTACCAGGCCGCGCGATCTCTGCGAGGAGGCGAGTACCAGGACGAACTCCCCAAGTTCGAGAAATCGATCATCTTCGGTATCGGGTACGCGGCCACCGTCGGTGGGCTGGGAACTCTGATCGGCACGCCACCTCTCGCCGTACTCTCTGCAACAGTCGGAGAGTTGTTCGACGAGACCATTTCGTTCGCGCAATGGATGTTGTTCGGAGTCCCAATCGTCGTCATATTGCTGACTCTCACCTGGCTCTACCTCACAGGCGTGAAGTTCAAAGTCCGCTTCAAACAACTGCCGGGCGGAGAAGAACTCATCAGGGACGAAAAGGCTGCCCTTGGAAAAATGTCGAGTCAGGAGAAGACAGTTCTCTGTGTCTTCATCGGTGTTGCGTTTATGTGGGTCACCCGCTCATTCATCTGGGAGGACCTGCTTCCGGGTATCAGCGACGGCGTCATCGGCATCATGGGCGCGATTGTTCTGTTCACGCTGCCGAGTCGCGGCACCCAAGAGAAGCGAATTCTCCGGTGGGAGGATTCCACCAAGATTCCGTGGGGCATCCTCCTATTGTTCGGCGGCGGCCTGGCAATTGCTGCAGGCTTCGTCGACAGCGGTCTCTCCGAGTGGATCGGCGAACAGCTGCGTACCCTGGACGGGATCAACATCTTCCTCGTGATCGTCATCTCCACCGCGCTCGTGCTGTTCCTCACGGAAATCACGTCAAACGCTGCAACTGCGACGATGATCCTTCCGGTCATGGCGGCATTCGCACTTGCCCTGGGCATCCACCCCTACGCGCTGATGGTGCCATGCGCAATGGCGGCCAATTGCGCGTTTATGCTCCCAGTGGGGACGCCACCGAATGCGATCATGTTCGGAACCGGGAAGATCACAATCCTGGAGATGGTGAGGACCGGATTCTGGATCAACATACTCGCCCTGGCGTTCATCATTGCAGCAGTGTTCCTCGTACTTCCCTGGCTGTGGGGGATTGACCTGCTCTCGACGCCTGCCTCATATCTGTGAAAGGCCGTTGTGACTCTGAGAGATCAACCGAGCCGATTTCAGCGTCCCTTGCATTGATCCGTGAGTTGCCCTGACGTCCTGCGAAAGCAAGGATGTGTGCATGGACGAGTCTCGAAGTGACCTGAGCGGCCCGCTGGCCGGATGCCGTGTGGTTCTGACTGCCCAGCGGAAGGCCGAACAGTTTGCTGGTGCCCTCGAACGGCATGGTGCGACCATCGTGCACGCGCCCACACTGTCGGTCATCCCGAACATCGATGACCCTGAGCTCGTCGCACGCACGCGTGCCCTCATCGACGCTCAGCCCGATGTCGTTGTGGTCACGACCGGGGTCGGCTTCAACGGCTGGGCCGAAGTCGCCGAGGCAGAGGGCCTCAGCGAACAGTGGCACGCCATGCTCGCCGGTGCCCGGATCATCGCCCGCGGTCCCAAGGCACGCGGCGCAATCCAAGCCGCTGGGCTGACACCGGCCTGGGTCGCCGAATCAGAGACCAACTCTGAGATCCAGGAGGTCCTGCTCGAAGAAGGCGTGCGCGGCCTTCGGATTGCGGTGCAGCACCATGGTGCCGGCGCTGATGGTCTAGATGAAGCTTTCGCGGCAGCCGGCGCCGAGGTCAGTTCGCTGGTGGTCTACCGGTGGGGCCCCGCGCCCGATCCGGAGGCCGTGGATGCAGCCGTCGGCCTCATCGCGGACCGTCGCTGCGATGCCGTGGCCTTCACCTCGGCGCCCGGGGTCAGCGCATTTCTGGACGCAGCTCGTGACCAGGGTCTGCTGCCGGAAGTCCTTGCTGCTCTCGCCGACGAGAACGGTGTGCTCGCCGCGGTGGTCGGCAACGTCACGGCGGCACCGCTGGTGGAGCACGGAATAACGCCGTTGATCCCCGAGAGGTTCCGCTTGGGTTCGCTCGTGCGTTCGATGGTCGCCGAACTTTCGGCGCGGAAGCAGGCAGGGGAAGACCGTCGCAGTTAAACTGCACGTTTCTCGTGCGAGTTCCGGGCCGGCAGCACTGCTACGCAGTCGCTGCGGAGGGGCGTGAGGATCGTCTCGGTCAGAGTCTCGAGTTGTTCGATCGCCTGCTGATCGAGTCGGTCGAAGACATGTCGGCGCACCTCGGCAACGTATGCAGGCTCGGTCTCCTCGACGATGAGAGTCCCAGCATCGGTCAGACGTGCGAGGGTCTTGCGGGCGTCGGTCTGGTCGGCAGAACGAGTGAGAGAGCCCTGCTTCTCGAGTCGTGCCACGATCCGTGAGAGGTGGGAGGGCGTGACGTTTGCTGTTGCGGCAAGACGGCTCATATGAATTTCGCGATCCTCGCCTGCTGAGAGCCAGCGCAGCACTTGGTACTCACAGTGGCTGAGCCCGGTGGTTCGCTGGAGGAAGGCGTCGAGTTCAGCGGGGAGCCACATCATGACGCCGACCAGTAGGTTCCAGGTGCGATCCTGCTGAGAGGTGAGGTGTGGGTCCGACATCATATATGGAATCATAGCGTTGCTTTCCGTGGAAAGCATTTCTGCTAGAGTTACTTTCCGCAGAAAGAATTGTCTCTCCCGCTCAGCAAGGAAGTCCTATGAAAGCAGCACGTTTCCACTCCTACGGCGAACCGCGGGTCCTTACTGTTGAAGACGCCCCCGACCCACACGCGATTCCAGGGTCAGTTCGCATCGCTGTGCAGGCCGTCAGCGTCAATCCCATCGACTACATCATCCGCGCGGGCAGTGTGCGGGAGTTTCTGCCCTTGGATCTTCCTGCTGTCCCTGGGCGAGACGCCGTCGGCATCGTCGACGAAGTAGGCGATGGGGTCGAAGGAACCAGCGTGGGCGACCGCGTATTCGGTCTTGGCGGGGTGAGCGATACCAGCGGTGAATACGCCGTGCTCACCGCATGGAGTCACGCTCCTTCGGGGTGGTCCACAGCTCAGGCAGCTGCAGCAGGGCTCGCTTCGGCAACCGCGGCCGCAGCAATCGAGGAGTTCGGTGATCTCGATGGTCAGACCGTCCTGATTGAGGGGGCGTCGGGGGCAGTCGGCACAGCAGCAGTCGCTATGGCCCTCGCTGCCGGAGCCACCGTGATCGGTACTGGAGGACAACGCAATCTGGACTACCTCACCGCTCTGGGTATCACTGCGACAGTTTATGGCGATGGTCTTGCCGAGCGTCTGGTCCAACTCGCTCCCGAGGGAATCGGCGCTGCCGTGCACTTGGCGCCGTCCGCGTCCCTGCCCGACCTCGTCCAGATCGTGGGTGACCCGGCTCGCGTCGTCACTGTTATCGATGACGAAGGGGCGGCCCAGCTCGGCGCGAAGAAGGTCGACGCTCGGAACGAATCCGCCCTGATCGAACGTGGGGCCCAACTGGGTGAGCGCGGACTCTACACGCCCCGCGTGGACCTTGAACTCCCGCTGGAAGATATCGCCGAGGCACATGACAATGCCGAGAGCGGCAAGGGCAAGGTCGTCGTCATCGTTGCCACCACGGACTGAGGGGCGCAGCTCTCCTCATCCGCCGGGTGAGCTAATCCGTATCGAGTTCGAAGCTGACGCCGGTGAGCTGCTCGGAGACCTCCCACAGGCGACGAGCAGTCGTGAGATCGCTGGCCCTTGTTGATCGTCCCACCAAGGTGGGGGATCCGCGCAGCTCCCCGCGGCCGTCCGGACCGACATAGCTGGCTTCAGGGAGGTCCTGAGTCGCGGCGAACAGTGTGGGCAGGGCGCCGTGTTCACTGCTTTGGGCAAACAGCCGTCCTGCCAGATTCGCCGCGGCGACGAGGACTGTGGGCTGACCTTTGGTCCCGAGGTTCGTCGCCGAGTAGCCGGGATGGGCGGCTACAGAGCGAACCTTCGTACCGGCCCTGCGCAGGCGACGCTGGAGTTCGAGGACGAACAGCAGATTGGCCAGCTTGGATTGGCCATAGGCCTCGGTGAATCCGTATCTGCGTCTGCTCAAGGTCAAGTCGTCGAAATGGATCTCGCCTGCTTTGTGCGCGCCCGACGCCACAGTCACCACGCGATCGGAAATGTGTGGCAGTAGGAGGTTCGTCAGTGCGAAATGGCCCAGATGGTTGGTGCCGAACTGAAGGTCGAAACCGTCCTTTGTCTGAGCACCTCGGTGCCCGGCGACTCCTGCATTGTTGATCAGAATGTCGAGTGGACCGCCCCAGGACTGCGCGAATGATCTGATCGAGGACAGATCGGCAAGATCGAGTTCTCGGACTTCGGTGCTTCCGCCCATGGTGCGCGCGGCATCCCTTCCGCGCTGCACATCCCGGACGGCCAGAACAACATGCGCCCCCGCGCGTGAGAATGCGGTCGCGGTGGCGGCGCCGAGACCGCTGGTGGCCCCGGTGACGACCACGGTGCGGCCATCCATTGAGGGCATGTCCGCTGCTGTCCATTGATACTTCACCATGTCCCGAGGCTACGCAGTGGGCTTCGCAGGAACAAGGTCGCGACAAGACTCAGATAAACAGCCCGGACGCCTCCGCTTTTACGTCTCCTTCTCAATTCGATAGGTGAACGACCCGGTGTACTCATACACCCGACCCAGGGCAGGGACATGAACGGTGAGTCGTACGTACTGGCGAGCCGCCTCGGCGTCGAAGCGCTCACTCAGGGCGATCACCGGACGAATGACCTTCGGGACAGGCAGACGAATGGCCCCCAACCGCACCGTGACGCCACGGCTGCTCAGGCTCAGCCCACCGTCATCCGCCGCGACATCGAAGGCAGCCTCCACGAGGGCTGGTCGGCCAAGCTTATCGACGACTCGGCCCGACTCAGACAGTGACACCGCGTCGACCATCGTCCATGTGCTCGACTCCAGTTCCAGGGTGCGGGCCGCGGTCTGATAGCCAGCAACAGTTCGGTTCTCGATCCGAAACGGGACCTTGTGGTGCATCCCGGGCACAATCACACGACGTCGTGCCAACCACCCGAACAGCGGCCGCAGCCACCAACGTTCAGTGCCGAAGCGTTCGAAGATGCCTTCGCCGATGCCGACGGAGCCTGGGGGAATCGCTGCAAAGTAGCGTTGGAGCACCGGATGCAGCTCAGGCAGTTGGGAACCGAGAGCCCGCTCGTACGGCGATCTCGTCTCAGGCTCCATGCCTGCGAGTATATGTGTCGCTCAGGTCGGGTGGCGTGTGAGGTTCACAGCCCAGAGAGCGGGATGTAGCGATCTGTGAACCGACCGGCATCATTGAGGACGTGTCCCACGCGTTTGGGGGTGCGCAGGATGACCTGGCGGCGCAGTTTGATTCCGGCCTGGGCCAGCGATGAGACTCTCTCCTCGAACACGTGTATGACGCTTAAGTTGCGCAGCCACACATCGAAGGCCAGGTTGGCCGGACCCGCTGAGGTGCCGACGTAGCGGATCTCCGGATGCGCGGACAGCGCCGTTGCGACCGTGCTGAGCTGGCGCGGTGGGATGTCGGCGAAGTACCAGACGTGGACCGGCCATTCGCTCCACGCGCTGGTCACATCGGTGCGCAGCAGGAACTGCTTGGTGTGAACGAGCCGAGCGATCGCATCATGGACCTTCTGTTCGCTGACACCCAGTTCGCGTGCCAAGGCCGCAGCTGGCTTGCGCGCATCCTTGCCTAAACTGGCCATCAGATCACTGCGGAACTGCGGGTCAAGTGTTCGCGCGGCTCGAGCCCGTGGAGGACGTGGGGCAGGCAGCAAGGCGGCCTCCTCGGCGTCCAAGGCCCTGAGGTTCCAGTTGTCACCCGTCTTCAGCGTCGATGTGGCAATGTGCGTCTGCACCTCCCGGATGCCCGGCAGGCTCGGCAGAGTGTCGAGCAGAACAGTTGCGAGAGACTCATCGTCTGGCGCGATCAACGTGGCGATCAGGCAGGTGCCCGATGATGTGACGTCCAAGGTCATCGCCATCGGAAGCTCCACCAAGGTCGCCGTGACCGCGGCAAGTGACCCAGGTTCGCAATCGATCTCGACGAAGGCGAGATTGCGACTGATGTTGAATCCGGAAGGGTGGCCGATGACCTTGGCTACCCCAGACTCACGCAGACGCTCATAGCGTCGGGACAAGACGACGGGACTCTCCGCCAGGACCCGTGAAAGCTCGCTCCAGGTCGCTCTGGGAGCGAGCTGAAGTGCGTGAATCAGCCGGGCATCGCTGTCTGACATCAAGGAATCGATCACAATATCGTCAATTGTCACAGATTCATCGCGATCTGGCGTCCAGAGAACACTACGTGACTAGCATCACTTGGCAGATCGTTTGACCCAACGACGGGAAACGACTCGACGCGAAAGGCACAACATATGGAGAAGACCACGTCGACTCTGGCACAGACGGTCAGCCATCCGCTGCTGTGGATCGGTGCGATCGCCGTCCTCGTCATCATCGCCGTCCAAAGCGTGATCTACCTGCGCGCAGCGAAGAGTGCCGCGGTCAAGGTTGGTATGAGCGGGACCGAGGTGAACACGGCCTTCCGCGCCGGAGGCATCTCGGCGATCGGCCCCTCGATCGCGGTCTGTTTGGTGGCGCTCGCCCTGCTTCCGCTCTTCGGCACCCCCAGCACGATCACCCGCCTGGGACTCATCGGCAGCGCCGCCTACGAGACGATCGCGGCCAACCTCGCCCTCGGCGTCATGGGCACCGGACTCGGTGAGCCCAACGTCGACGGCAACATGCTGGTGACCATGCTGCTGGCCTTGGCCATCGGCGGCAGCGGCTGGATGGTCGTCACCCTCATCATGACCCCGATCATGAAACGCGGCATGGGCGAAGGAACGACCACGAAGACCGCACGCAAACGCTCGGCACGCTGGGCACTCCTGCCGACCGCAGCGCTCCTGGGAGCCTTCTTCACTCTGGGGCTGAAGGAGTTCGCGGCCAGCTCAGATGCCGCGATCGTCTTCGCCACCTCGGCGGGCGTGATGCTCTTGCTCACGCTGGTCGCACAGTGGCTGAAGAAGCCCATGCTGCGCGAGTTCTCACTCGGCGCGGCCATGATCGTCGCCATCGCCGTCGGCTACTTCATCTCATGAGATCCAGGGAGAACACCATGTCTGCAATCACTCATTCCATCACAGCCAATCCCATGGCCGACTTCGACAAGACGACGTCCACATGGGGGCCGATCACCATGCTCGCCGGTATGGCCGCCATGCTCTCGGGCCCGATCATGCTCCTCGCGTTCGGAGGCTACTCCATCGAACCGATCACCCTGGTCACCTGTGTCGTGGCGATCGCCGCGGTGATGGGCGTCATCTGGGTCATCGAACCGATCTCGTACTTCCCGATCCTGGGCCCCGGCGCCATGTACCAGGCCTTCCTCATCGGCAACATCTCCACGAAGCTCCTTCCCGCGGCCGTCACCGCGCAGGAGAGCATCAAGGCCAAACCGGGCACGCCTCAGGCACAGATCGCAGCGGCCCTGGCCATCTGCTCGGCCGCACTCATCCACGTCATCGGGCTCATGCTCATCGTCGGCGTCTTCGGCCAATGGCTGCTCACCGTCATCCCCGCCGATGTGCTGGGTGCTGTGACCACGTACGTGGTACCCGCGGTCCTCGGTGCCTTCGTGATGCAGAACGTGATCGGCAACCGCAGGCAGCCGAAGCTCATCGTCACGGCACTTATCGTCGGCATCGTCGTCATCTACGTGTTGGCCCCGCTGGCGCCGGCCCTGGCCAACGCTGCCCCGTTCCTCGGCGTGGTCCTCACTGCCGTCATCGCGATGCTGATGTTCAAGCCCGCACCCAAGGTCGAAGCGACCGAGGCGACCGAATCGACAGTCTCGGCCGAAGCGGGAGCGCAGCCGCTCGCGAGTCCGCGAGGTGAGGCGGCCAAGCAGGACTGACACCGACCGGGCCAGACTGAAGCCAGCGACACCACCCCACCAGTGAAAGGCGCAACCATGTCCGCAGACCCCACCACACCTATCCGTCAACCGCTGGAAGCGGAACACCTGGACGCCATCGTCGAGAGAGCCGATGCCGCAGCGTCGGAATTCACCGCGATGGCGGATTCGATCTGGGACGATCCTGAGATGCGATGGGAGGAGTTCCGAGCCCAGGACAAGCACCAGGCTGCTGCCCGGGCACACGGATTCACCATCACCGAGGCGGTCGGAGGCATCCCGACTGCGTTCAGTGCCCATCGCGGCACCTCTGGACCGATCATCGCCTTCCTCGGCGAGTACGATGCCTTGGCCGACATCAGCCAAGAGGCAGGCAATCCCGAGCGCACTCCAGACCCGGCGAACACGTCTGGCGATGGACATGGCTGTCACCATCATCTGCTCGGTTCGGGTGCGCTCATGGCAGCGGTCATCACCGCCGAGTACTTCGAGGCCGCAGGCATCGAGGCCCAGGTGCGTTACTACGGCTGCCCTGCCGAAGAAGCCGCCGCCGGTAAGACCTTCATGGTCCAGTCCGGTGCCTTCGACGACGTGGACGCTGCCGTCACCTGGCACCCGTTCCCGACGACCAGCGCCAGACAGCACCTGACCCTGTCGTACTCACAGGTCTACTTCCACTACACTGGGCTCGCCGCGCACGCTGGCGCCATGCCCCACCTGGGACGCTCCGCTCTCGACGCCGTCGAACTGCTCAACGTCGGAACGAACTTCCTGCGCGAACACATGCCCGACAGCGCCCGAGTCCATTACGCGATCACCGATGCCGGCGGCAGGTCTGCCAACGTCGTCCAAGCCCACGCCAGCGTCTACTACGTCGTCCGGGCCGAGGACACCCGGCAGATGCAGGACCTCTACGAACGCGTGGTCAAGATCGCCCGCGGTGCTGAGCTGATGACCGAGACTGAATTGGAGATCGAGTTCGACGGTGCCTGTGCCGAGGTGTTGCCCAACGAGGCACTCGAGCAAGCACTCGACGGAGTGCTGAATCAGTTGGGGCCGGTGCCCTTCGACGCCGAAGATCAGGCTGCAGCTGCCGTGTTCGCCGTCAGTCTGGATGATCGTGCCATCGCCGAGGCGAAGCGCAACGTCGGATGGGCAGCTGATGACCAGCGGGCCATTCATGACGACATTGCTCCATTTCATCCAGATATGCCGCGTAGTCAGGGAACCGGTTCTACTGATGTCGGTGATGTGAGCTGGGTGGTTCCCACAGTCCAGATCAGCTCGTCCACGGCAGCTCTCGGCACACCATTCCACGCCTGGCAGACGGTGGCACAGGGCAAACTGCCGTCCGCGCACAAGGGCATGATCCACGCGGCGAAGTCCATGGCGGCCACCGCGACGGCAATTGCAAGCAATCCTCAGCTCTTGGCCGATGCCCAACGTGAGCATGGCCAGATCATGGCGAAGACTCCGTACCTGCCACCGATCCCTGACGGCGTCGTGGCACCGCCGCTGCGAAAAGACGGGCGCTCGGCCGGGCAGTAGGGACCCGCGCGGCGGTCGTGACTTCGGCGGCCCCGGCTCGGTCTGCCACCGAGCCGGGCCGCCTGGTATTCCCGACCCCGGCGCACGATGCCTATTGGGGGTCGTCGTGCTCCGGCGTCTGTTCGATCTGCATGGCCTTGAACCGGTTGAGCCCACTGATGATATGGGCCTTGCTCACCGCGGCGACCCATTCCTTGTCCTCGGCCCGGGCTGCAGCGATGAGCTCATCGTGATGGTTCATGCTCGATGACACATCGTTGTCCGAGTATGACGCGAACAGCTTCGCCACCACGATCGGAATCATGAGGTTGTACGTCGTCGAAATGAGGGATTGGGCCGCACTGCTGCGGATGAAGATGGCGTGGAATTCGTTGTTCACCGAGGCGATGTGGTGCCGCGTCGTCGGATCGGACCCAAGGCTCTTCATCTGTTCGGTCAGCTCGGACAGTGAGGAAAAGTCATCCTCGGTCAGCCGCCCGACGCTTTCGGACATGACATATGGTTCGATGACCGCACGTGAGCGGTAGATCTGTTCGATCTCCTCGGCGTCATAGCTGCGCACACGCGTTCCGCGGCGCGGAACGACCTCGACGACACCGACGCCCACCAATTCACGAAACGCCTCGCGAATGGGGGTCCGGCTCACACCGAGGCGACCTGCGAGGTCGTTCTCACGTATCCATGATCCAGGTGGCAGGTCCCCGGACACCACCAAGCCGAGAATGCGTGAGCTGACTTCGGTCCAGTGTGAGTCGCCGAACTGGGGCAGCGTCGCGTCATTGTCTACAGGCATGTGGAACTATCCCCACGATGCGTTGGCGAGTTCCTCACGGGTGCCACCTCGGCTGACGAACGAGGAGACTGGGAAGTTCGTCTCTTCGATGAGACTTTCAGATATATGTCTGACACGGCTCAAGTCTATGTCGGTGGAGATGCCCATTCCATCAAGCAGGTGGATGAGATCCTCGGTTGCCATGTTGCCCAGCACGCTCGGGTCCCCGGGGAACCACATGTCTCCGCCGAGCCCGGCCACCGAGGATTCGAGCCAGTCGGCGCCGGCAGACAGGGCAGCCAATGCATTCGCCGGGGCGAAGCCGTTGCGGTTGTGCAGATGCGCACCGACTTCCAGGCCTGGGAAATCGCGCTTGGTCTCGCTGATGCCGGAGAAGACCTCCAGCGGCGTCTCCTCGCCGGTTGTCGTGGCGAGGTAGATACCATCGGCACCGACCTCAAGCGCCTTCCGAACGACCTTGTCGCGTGCCGCCTTCGACACCGGTCCATAACAGGGGGAGAAGAAGGCGCAGGCGACGGCGACGATGAGTCGTTGACCTGCACCTTGTGAGACCTCTCTGATCTCCTCCAGTTGGGCCAACAGGCCGTCCGTCGTCGTGCCCTGGTTCTTCGATGCCATGCCGTCCTCTGCCGGAATGACGAAGGTCAGCTCGTCGATTTCGCACTGTGCGGCTCGAACCGCACCTCTGGCATTGGGGACGAGAGCGCGGAAGCGCACATGAGGTGGGCGGGGGATTCCGGCCAGGACAGCCTCTGCGTCGGCCAATTGCGGCAGGACTTTCGGGTGAGCGAAGGAGGCGACCTCGATCTCCTTGAATCCGGCGGCTATCATCTCGGACACGATGGCGATCTTACGATCGGTGGACAGCGGTGTCTCGATTGCTTGGAGACCATCTCTGAGCCCCACCTCGACGACGCGAGCACTCTCCGGCAGATTCCACATCAGCGGATCACTCCCTTGTCTCTCATAGCTGTGAGCGCGTCGTGGTCGTAGCCGACCTCTGTGAGCACCTCGTCGGTGTCCTGGCCGAGCTCGGGTCCGACCCACCGTACGGCGGTGTCTGTGCGGCTGAGCCGGGGGAAGGCGTTCTGCATTGTGACTGTTCCATAGTCCTTGCTCTCGACCTCGAGGACGGACCTGCGGGCCTTGTACTGCGGATCACTGAGCATGTCTTCGACCCGGAAGATCTTCCCGACAGGCACGGAATGCTCGTTGAGGAGTTCGACCAGGTCGTCGGCCTTGAACTGCATTGAGAATTCGGCAACCAGCTCGTCGAGTTCGACTTGGCGCTCGCCCCTGGCTGTATGGGTGGAGTACTCGGGATCTTCGGCGAGTCTGGGATTGCCCATGGCCGCGGCCAGGCGTGCGAAGACCGTGTCCTGATTGGCGGCGATGACGAGCCACTGACCGTCTGCGGTGGGGTAGACGTTGCTGGGAGCGATCTTGGGCAAGGTCGAACCGCTGCGTTCGCGTTGGATGCCGTCGTCTGCCCATTCGGGCACCATGGACTCCATCATTGCCAAGACGGATTCGTAGATCGCAGAGTCGACAACCTGACCGAGGCCGCTGTTGTGCCTTTCCTGGAGTGCAGCGAGTACGCCGATGGTTCCGAACAGAGCCGCCAGTGAATCACCGATCGAAACCCCGACCCGTGATGGGGGAGTGGATGGATCCCCAACGACATAGCGCAGACCGCCCATGGCTTCACCGATGGACCCGTAGCCGGCCTGCTTGGCATAGGGCCCTGATTGGCCGAACCCGGAGACGCGCAGCATGATGAGCCCGGGGTTGGACTTCCGGAGCTCTTCATGGCTCAGGCCCCATTTCTCGAGCGAGCCCGGGCGGAAGTTCTCGACGACGATGTCGGCGGACTTCGCCAATGCTCGTGCAGCTTCCTGGCCCTCCGGGGTGCGCAGGTTGAGCGTCACGGACTTCTTGTTGCGGGCCAGGACAGACCACCACAGTGATGAGCCCTTGATGGTGGCCTGTCCCCATTGGCGCATCGGATCACCGTTCTTGGGGTCCTCGATCTTGATGACCTCGGCGCCCAGGTCGCCCAACAGCTGTCCGCAGAAGGGACCGGCGATAAGCTGTCCCATCTCAAGAACTCGAATTCCCCTCAGCGGTCCTGTACCTGAGGGGCGCGGTGTCACTTCGTTCACTGGTTCTCCTTTGAAACAATAAGTTGCATACAATCAGTCGGTATTCTGAGGTATGCTTTCAATCGTTCCCAGCAATGGAGCCGATTACAGAAACACCATACACGAATCTGTATGCAATCAATGAAGTTTGTCTACCAGGTAGGACCGGAACAATTATGACAAGTCGAGAAGTCAAAGAGGACTCTGAGCAGGCGGAGAACGTGCAGGAGGAGAAGACGACCGTCGATCGCACGATAATGGGGCTGCCCATCCTGGCTTTCATTCCGATGGCGATCATCGCCCTCATCGCAGTGAGCCTCACATCTGAGGGGACCGGGATGACGGCGGCCTTCGCGGTAGTCATCTCCTTGGGCGGAATCCTGATGTGGGTGGGAAATTCCATCCCCTATTTCAAGGTGATCGGCGGCGGAGTCATTCTCTGCATCCTCGTTCCGGCGATCTTCAAATACGTCGGTGTTCTCCCCGGTTCCATCGAAGGCCTGGTGACCAGCTTCTATGACACCTCGGGGTTCGGAGAATTCGTCGTGGCGGCGCTCATCACAGGCAGCATCCTCGGGATGCCTCGCAGCCTGCTCATCAAGGCCGGCGCCCGAATTCTCATCCCGATCATCGTCACAATCTCAGCGTGCTTCACCGTGATCGGACTGATTGGGCAGGTCACCGGAGTCGGTGCGGGCTATGCGATCTTCTTCGTCGCCGGACCGGTTCTGGGAGGCGGCGTTGCAGCCGGAGCCATTCCGATCTCAGAGATCATCGCTCACAACAGCGGCGGATCAGCGGCCGAATACCTGACGGCCTTGGTGCCGGCGGTCGCGGTGGCCAACATCGTCTGCATCGTCGTTGCCGCGGTCCTCAACAATGTGGGCAAGAAGCACGGACACCGGCTCAAGGCGTTCAACGGCAATGGGGTCCTCGCTCAGGGGGTTCGTCTGCCCGAAGCGACGGCCGAGAAGCTCGGCTCACCGGCGGCGGCAGTCAAGCTGGCTGTAATGGGCTTCTTCATCGCCGGCGCACTCTTCGCCGTGTCGAATCTGCTCAGCGACCTGTTTCCGGTGCTGCATGCCTATGTGTTCCTCATCCTCATCTGCGCGCTGGCGAAGATCTTCGTTCCGATGCCGCAGTACGTGGAAGAGTCGGTCGACCTGTGGTACGTCTTCGTCGCGAATTCGATGATTCCTGCGATCCTCGTCTCTATCAGCATGATCGCCATCAACATCGACGAGGTCCTGTCGCTGGTCTCGGACCCCGGATACATGGCGATGACTGTGCTGACCGTGGTTGTGGCCGCTTTTGTCGCCGGCTTCGTGGGCTGGCTGGTCAAGCTGTACTGGATCGAATCGGCGATCGCGGCCGGTCTGGGGCTGGCCGATTTCGGATCCAGCGGTGACCTCGCTGTGCTGCAGGCCTCGCAGAGATTGAATCTGCTGCCGTTCCTGTCGATCTCTTCGCGCATCGGCGGTGGGCTGGTCCTCGTTGCCTTGTCTGCATTGGCCCCGTACCTGCTGTAGAGGTCGACTATCGGTAGGTGACCTTCTCCGGGATCTGGTGGCCGTGTTCGTTGAAGGAGATGAGGCTGGTGCCGCTGCGGCCGGTGACGATGCGGGTGATTCCGGTGTTCACGGTCACCCGGTTGAATGCCATCCACTGGTCGAAGCCGCCTCCGAGCAATCTGGCCGCCGTCCACGCGATTGCCCCGGCGCTGGAGACGATGATCGTGGATTCGCCAGAACTCATTGTCGCGCACGCGTCATCGAGGGCGGTGTTGACGCGAGTGGTGAACTCCTTGAACGACTCCGTGTAGTCGCCGTCGTAGTCTCCACTGGCCCAGCGGGCAGCTCCGCGTTCGAGCTCGGCCTGAAAAATCTTGGAATCCTTCTGCGCACGAGGATCGGGGTCGGTCAGGGCCCCGGTGAGTTCCCAGGCCTGGTACTCGTTCCAGCCGGAATCGATGTGAGGATCCAGGCCGCTGCCGAGGCCGGTCTGGATGCCTTCGGCAGTCTGCCGCTGGCGCAGCATCTCACCGTGGACGATGCGAACCGGCGCGACTCTCTGTGCTGCGAGATGCTTGCCGGTGATGCGGCTCTGATCTTTGCCGAGGTCGGACAGCCGGTCATAGTCATCGGTGCCGAATGATGCTTGGCCATGTCGGACCAGATACAGAACACTCATGTTTCTCCTCATCTCGACCGTCCGCCATCGGAGCCGGTGCGCGCAATTGCCGATCGAGTTCGAGTCTACGGTGCCGATCGAACCTGAGCGATCGTTCGGTCGAAACAATTTCGCGAGGCAGCGACCAATTGTAAATAATGCTCAAAATGTATGAATGGCGGACAGTTTCTGCATTGGACTGGCATAAATTGTTTTGGCAGGATGATCGAGGTCACAGTCAATCGATGCTCAAGGAGGACGCGATGGACAAGACGATGAGTCTGTCGGAGGCGATCAGCGCCCATCTCAATGATGGAGACACGGTCGCGCTGGAGGGCTTCGGCCACCTCGTGCCAGTCGCTGCTGCACACGAGATCATCCGTCAGAGATTCTCGAATCTCACCCTGGCACGCATGTCCTGTGATGTCATCGTCGACCAGCTCCTCGGCGCGAACTGTCTCACGGGACTGATCGCTGCCTTCGTGGCCAACAGCTCGGCAGGCTCCCTCTACGAACTTCGCCGGAGAGTCGAGCATTCGGATCCTGAGCCGCTGTGGTTCGACGAATACAGCCACGGCGGAATGGTGGCCAGATACCAGGCCGGCGCCTCGAAGCTGCCATTCCAGCCGATCGCCTCCTACCGGGGAAGCGATCTCGCCCAGAAGAATCCTCGGATCAAGGCCGTGGGTGACCCATTCGGCGGCCCGCCGATCTATGTCGTCCCCGCTCTCAACCCTGATCTCACGGTCATCCATGCCCAACGGGCCGACTCCGCCGGCAACGTGCAGGCCTGGGGAATGCTCGGGATCCAGACCGAGGCAGCCTTCGCGGGCCGCCGGCTCATCGTCACCGTTGAAGAGATCGTCGACGAGTCCATCATCCGGTCCGACCCGAACCGTACGATCGTTCCCTCCCACGTCGTCGACGCCGTCGTTGAGGTGCCACGCGGCGCGCACCCGCACGCAGTGCAGGGATACTACGACCGCGACGACGCCTTCTCTCGCGACTGGTCGGCAATGGCCCGTGATGCCGAGTCGGTCAAGCAGTGGCTGCAGACCAACATCCATGACACTGCAGACCATGAGGAGTTCCTTGCCCTGCTCGGAGCCGACCATTTCGACAAATTGGGCATCCGTGACGCCTATTCGACACCCGTCAACTATGGAGGCCGGGAATGACCGCTGGCACACCTGAGCACACCGACACGAAGAGCATTGGTGAGGACGTCACGAGCAGTGAACTGCTCACCATCCATTCGGCTCGAGCCCTCGCCGGACGCCGAGTCGTCTTCGCCGGACACGGACTGCCGACGCTGGCCACCTCACTGGCTCAGCGCACCGTGGCACCGGAGATCGAGATCGTCTACGAATCGGGCGTCACCGGGGCCAGGCCACCGGACCTTCCGCGCACTATCTCCGACTCTGTGCTGGTGCCGGGAGCCGCCTCGGTGATTCCGATGACCCACCTGTTCAACTATGTCCTGCAGGGGCAGCGGATCGACGTCGGATTCCTCGGTGCAGCTCAGGTCGATCGTTACGGCAGCCTCAACTCGACTCTGATCGGTGACGACTGGGAGCACCCTGACAGCAGGCTTCCCGGTTCCGGGGGAGCAATCGAGGCCATGGCCGGGGCGGCTGAGATCTTCCTCGTCATGCGTCGCCACACCCCGCGCACCTTCGTCGAGACTCTCGACTTCGTCACCTCGCCCAGTCCCCACCGGGCGGCACAGTCTGAAGTCGGCACCATGCCCGCCGGTGCAGGAGTCACGCACGTGATCACGGACCTGGGAATCATGACCCGATTCGCCCAAGACGAGGAGCTCACGCTGACGGCGGTGCACCCAGGAGTCGACCCCGCCGAGGTTGTCCGACAGACCGGATGGGACCTGCAGGTCGCGACTGACCTCGAAGCGACTCACGCACCTACGCCCGAAGAGTTGGCCGTGCTCAGGGACGATCTCGACCCCACCCGCATCTATCTGCGCTGAGTCGAGCTGCCGTCGACAGACAAGTCGGCGAACCATGGGTCGTGGAACAGCAGGACGAGGATGATGATCAGGCCGAACGGCCTGAACGATTCTCGAGATAGTCCACTTTCGCGTTTCTCGGAGTGCGGGTCTCAGACGCGAATGCGGTGGCGATGTCTCGCGCCTGGGCGATTCCGGCGGTTCGGTTAGCGGCGTTGTGTTCACCTTCGACGTCGTAGATGAGGTGGCTTTCGACATCTGTGATTCCGCAGTAGGCGAAGATGCCGATGTCGAGTTGGGCGTGCATCGCTTCCCCATACCCGTATTTGTCATAAGTGCGCTGCTTGGAACCGCCGACTCCGAGGAGTGCTGTCGGTACGCGGGGGAGGAGCCCGTTCAGCGGCTCCTTGCCTCTGTCGGCAACACCCGCACCGTACTGATAGGCCCAGTCGCCGGTGAAGACCCGTTCGATCCACCCCTTCATCAGCGCCGGCATCGACCACCAGTAGACCGGGAAGACGAACGCCAATCGGTCTGCGGCCTCAACCCGCTGGTGCATATCGGCGATGCCGGACGGGATCGGACCGCCCCAGAAGTGGCTGTGGTCCGCCTCGGTGAATCGTGGGTCGAAGTCCTCGGCGTGGAGGTCGAGGACATCGATCGAGTGATCTGCGGCTACGAACGGTTCGTGGAAGGCATCCATCACCGTGCCCGGGTAGCTTGTGCGGATCGGGTGGGCGAAGACGGTCAGCAGGTGCATGGGCCTGATCCTTCGGTCGGTGGCAGTCAGTGGGATCGATTCAACGCGCACGATCAAGCAGCGCGCTCGCTGCGCCTCGGGCCGCGGTCACCGCGCCTGTGCCCAGATAGGACGCCGCCGAGGTGGCGCCCTCGAACACGATGAGCATCTCATTGGTCAGCGCTTCGTCCGCGCGCCCGAGCACGTTTTCGACGAGGTGGCCGATGAGTTCGCGCAACCGCCTCCGATATTCGGAGACGACCGTGGAGATTCCGGAGTCAGGCGAGTCGGTTTCACCCTGTGCGCGGAGGAATAGGCAGCCCCGCGCACCTTCGGCCCGAATCCACGTCTCGAGGCCGGTGAAGAGATCATCGATGCTCGCGGCCGTGCACGAGTCGAAGAACCGCTCCATGCGGGTCTCGAGGACGGCGACGGCCAGCTCTGACTTGCTGCCCAGGTGTTTGTACAGTGTCCGCGAGGACACGTGGGCCGCCTCGGTGAGGGTGTCCATGCCGGTGGCGGCGAAGCCCTTGCGGTCGAAGACGCGCTCACTGCTGGCGATGATGTCCGATCGTGTGGTGGTCATATCGACAACTGTACAACGATCGTTTTACATCGGCAATGCTCGGTCAGTGGTGCCGGGTGACGGCTTCTTCGGGCTGTTTCTGCAGTGCGGCTTCCGACCGGTAGTGGTGAGCGACCCGGCGGAAGACCGTGCTCACGCGGCGCCTCCGTTGGTGTACAGGGTCTGACCGTTGACCCATCGGCCGGGGCCGGCAAGGAATGACACCACCTCGGCGATATCCTCCGGTGTGCCCAGGCGTCCCATGGGGTTTGCGGACGCGATGCCATCGATCTGTTCCTGGGTCTTGCCCTCGAAGAACAGCGGGGTGCCGGTCGGGCCGGGAGCGACTGCGTTGACCGTGATGTCGCGTTCGCGAAGCTCCCGGGCGAGGATCAGCGTGATTGCTTCGACTGCACCTTTGGATGCGGCGTACGCGCCGTAGCCAGGGATCTGCAGGCGAGTGACAGACGTTGAGAAGTTGATGATCGCCCCGCCGTCGCGCATGCGCTGCGCTGCGAGCTGGTCGACGACGAATGTGCCGCGCACGTTTGTGCGCTGCACCTGGTCGAATACTTCCAGATCCAGCTGCGCAATCGGCGACAAGGGCATGATGCCGGCCGAATGCACAAGCACGTCCACGCCGCCGAGCTCATCCTGGGCGACATCGAACAAGGCGGCCATGGCGTGCTCGTCGGCGATGTCGCCTCCCGCGGCGATGGCGCTGCCGCCATTCGAGACGATGCCGGAGACGGTGTCGTCGGCACGGTCCTTATTGCCTGCGTAGTGGACGACGACGGCAAAGCCGTCGGCGGCCAGGCGTTCAGCGCTGGTGCGTCCGATCCCTCCGGAGCCGCCGGTGACGATTGCGACCCGATCCTGTGTGCTGGCCATGGTCTCTCCTTGCGATATGATATGAACAATTCGTTCATAAATAGATTAGCACGGTTATGGACGGTGTGTTCATAAGTGAGGGGCAGCGATGAAGGTATCAGTGGAGGCGTCAGCGGAGAAGAGGGGGCGTGGCCGTCGGTCCGCCGCCGAGGTTCGATCCGAGGTGCTGACCGCAACGGTTCGACTTCTCTTTGAGGAAGGCATGCAGGCGGTCACCTTTGAGCGGATCGCGAGGGAATCCGGTGCGAGTAAGACCACATTGTACAAATGGTGGCCCTCGCCCGGTGCGATAGCGGCAGAGGCGTACTTCGCAAGCAGCGAACCCACGCTCGAGTTCCCAGACACCGGTGACCTGCATGCGGATCTGGTTGCTCAGCTCACCGCATTCGTGACACTCCTGACCGATGAGAAGGTGGGCAAGCCGATCACGGAGCTCATCGGCGCGGTGCAGATCGACCCAGATGTCGCCGATGTATGGAGCCGCACCTACGCCCTTCCCCGACGCGAGTTGGCACGGCAGCGACTGCGGGTCTCCCAGCTGACCGGTGAACTCAACGCCGAGGCAGATCTCGACATCATGGTCGACCAGCTGTGGGGAGCCTGCTATCACCGTCTCCTCATCCTCAAGGTGCCGCTCGCCGATCTCAATGTCGATCGCCTGGTGACGTATTCGCTTCGTGGGGCAGGCAGCGGTACGTAGCTCGAGCTCATGTGGTGGTGTGAACTTCATGCCTTCAGTAGGGGTGCAGGCTCTCCCGCGTCTATTCTGCGGCCAGGAAAGTCCTATTGAATAGCCCTGTTTCGCGCTCAGGCAGGCGGTGGGGAAACCGTAGAGTTCCCTGACATTCCGGGGGAGGGCAGGGGGCCCGGCCGTTTATCCGGCGAACTCATCAACAGGGCCGCTGAGCGGGGTGCGCACCGGTGAGCCGCCTCGGCGAAGGGGGCGATTTTCATAGGCACCACCGAATCGGTGCGTTATGCTGATCCAGTTGCCAGGAGCGACTGACCAAGTCGAGATCCGCTGAGATGCGTCGCTCTCCTGCACTGCGCGCATGCGTTCGACCCTTCACAAAGGAATTCGATCGTTCACGTGCGCCGACGTTGCCGCGCTAACCATCGCGTGGCTTTTGTTCCGACATGAACGCTGTCCCGAGAATTCTGAGATCCGGGCGCATTCCAATGACGACATTCGATGACAGCACTGGTTTTCCGCCGGCCGTCACACGACCTTAAGGGATCAAACATGACGACTACGACCGAAACTGCCGCACAGGCGGCACAGGCCTCTGCTCCTGCCATCACCGATGGGGAGATCTTCGCCGCACACGAAGGCGGAAAACTCTCCGCCGAGCTCACTCGACCGCTCGAGACCCAGCGCGATCTCTCGATCGCCTACACGCCGGGCGTGGCTAAGGTCTGCACTGCGATCAAGGACGAGCCGGAAATGGCTCGCACCCACACCTGGACCGGCCGCCTAGTCGCCGTCATCTCCGACGGCTCGGCTGTGCTTGGCCTCGGTGACATCGGCCCTAAGGCCTCTCTGCCCGTCATGGAGGGCAAGTGTGCGCTGTTCAAGAGCTTCAGCGGACTCAACGCGATCCCGATCGTGCTTGATACCAACGACACCGACGAGATCGTCGAGACCATTGTGCGCATGGCTCCCACCTTCGGTGCCGTCAACCTCGAGGACATCTCCGCGCCTCGCTGCTTCGAGATCGAGGACCGCGTCAAGGCCGCCCTCGACATTCCCGTCATGCACGATGACCAGCACGGAACCGCCGTCGTCGTGCTCGCCGCGCTGACGAACGCGCTGCGCGTGGTCGACAAGCCATTCGAGTCACTGCGTGTCGTCGTCTCGGGTGCTGGTGCAGCCGGTGTGGCCGTCGTCAAGATTCTGCGTGATGCCGGTGTCGACGACGTCGTCGTCCTCGACTCCAAGGGTATCGTGGAAGCTGGCCGCAGCGATCTCACCGAAACGAAGCAGGCACTCGCCGCCGAGACGAACCCACGGGCCATCTCCGGCGGAATCGACACAGCGCTGAACGGCGCCGATGCGTTCATCGGAGTCTCCGGCGGCACCATCGACGAGGCGCACCTGTCGCAGATGGCTGATGACGCGATCATCTTCGCCCTGTCCAACCCGAACCCGGAAGTTCTGCCGGACATCGCCGCGAAGTACGCCACAGTGGTGGCCACCGGACGCAGCGACTTCCCGAACCAGATCAACAACGTCCTCGCGTTCCCCGGAATCTTCCGCGGAGCCCTGGACGTGGGAGCCACCGACATCACAGACGCGATGAAGCTTGCCGCCGCGCGTGCCATCGCCGACCTGGTCGGCGATGACCTGCGTCCGGACTACATCGTGCCCGGTGCGATGGACGAGCGGGTTGCTCCTGCTGTGGCGGCTGCGGTTGAGGCCGCTGCGGATGCCGAAGGCGTCGCGAGGCGCTGACTCGGCATTCGATGAGATGAGAGCTTCGGGCTCGGCGGGCAGATGCCCTCCGAGCCCGAAGCTCTTTCTGGTGTCTGTGATCGCTGGGACCCTCTTGGGAGGGTGGATCGGTCGAGGCTGACGAGGTCAGTCGTCGGTGACGGTGATTGTGACCTCGATGTTTCCGCGTGTGGCATTGGAATACGGGCAGACTTTGTGAGCCTTGTCGGCCAACGCCTGGGCCTCGGTCTGCTCCAGGTGAGGGAGAGTGACCTCGAGTGCGACGGCGAGCTGGAAGCCGCCCTCATCGTTCTTGCCGATGCTCACCTGTGCCCCGACGGCGGAGTCGTCGATATTGGCCTTGGCTTGTCCGGCGACGAGGCGAAGGGCCGAGTGGAAGCACGCGGCATAGCCGACGGCGAAGAGCTGTTCCGGGTTCGTGCCTTTGCCGGACCCTCCCATCTCGGTTGGGGTGGCGAGGTCGAGATTGACCTTCCCGTCGCTTGTGCGTCCGTGCCCGTCGCGTCCTTCTCCTGTGGCCAGCGCCTCTGCGGTGTAGAGAGCCTTCATGATCAGTCCTTTCATCGGTGATGCATTGTGTGGTGTGTCGTGGGGGCCTCGCGGAGATTGCGCGTCAGCGATTGCAGTGCGTCGAGCAGATCCGACATCTCGTCGGTGTCGATCTTCGTGCGTTCGGCCAGCTCGCGCGGAATGCAATCGGCATCGGATCTGGCGGCTGCTCCTCGCGACGTGAGATCGACGAACACGCTGCGCGAGTCCGCTGTCGAGCGTCGGCGGGTGACAAACCCGAGACCCTCGAGGCGGGTCAGCAGCGGCGAAAGGGTTCCCGAATCGAGCTGCAGTCGTGAACCCAGCTCCTTGACCGAGAGGCCTGTGTTCCTCGTCCCGGGGTCGTGGTTCGGTTCGGCTCTGTTGTCCTGCGACGAGTTCCCCGAAGGGCGGTGCTCCCACAGGGCCAACATCACCAGGTACTGCGGATAGGTGATGCCGAGATCGTCGAGGAGATCACGGTAGGTCGAGGTCATCGCTCGAGAGGCGGAGTAGAGGGCGAAGCAGAGCTGCCTGTCGAGTGCGAGCGGGTCCATGCCTTAATGGTTGCACACCATTAAATTGTGCACAACTGAAATTTTGAACCGCTGATTCCCAGGCGGATGCTGATGGGGTCACTCGGAGTCGGTTGCTTCGATCAGTGCCTGCATGCGTGCAAGTTCCTGTCAGCACGCAGATGGGCGCCAGTGCGAAATTTCGCACTGGCGCCCGGTTGCGCATATCAGGTGGTCGTTTCAGAAGACCTGCCGCAGGCTGTTCGCCTCAGGCATCGTCGGCGGGTGAATTCCAGTCCTCGGTGCGCGCCTGCTGGGCGGCCCGGTCGAGGGCCGACTTCGTGTCAGCTCGTGCGCTCTGTGCCGCCTTCGACACAGACTGCTGCTGAGACTGGGGCCCGGTCGCTCCGTGCAGCCCAGTGGTGTTCTTCGCATCCTCGGATGCGTTGGCCGCGAAGAGAGTGTTCCTGATCTCCTGCGTCATCTCGCCCAGGCCGCCCGGGTTTGAGGGCATGAACAGCACATTCGAGCGGCCCTCCTGGGCCACGTTCTGCATGGTGTCGAAGTACTGGGTCATCATGAGCAGCTGCTCGGCGGTTTTGTCGATACCCACTTCCTGCAGCTTCGCGTACTGTTCGGCGATACCTTCGGCAATGGCCTTACGCTGAGCGGCCACGCCCACGCCGTGCAGTCGCATCGCTTCGGATTCGGCCTGAGCTTGGGTGACTCGCTTGATCTTGTCGGCCTCGGCCAGGGACTGCGCGGCGACCTTATCGCGCTGTGCGGCATTGATCGAGTTCATGGAGTCGCGCACCTTCGAGTCCGGGGTGATGTCCGTGACCAGGGTGCTCACGATCTTGAACCCGTACCGGCGCATCGATTCCGAGAGGCGACGTTCGACGTTTTCAGCGATATCGTCCTTCGATTCGAAGGCCGTGTCCAGGGTCAGTCCCGACAGGGCGGAGCGCACGGTGTCGAAGACATAGGATCGGATCTGCTCCTCGGAGTTCGCCAGCTTGTAGTAGGCGTCGGTGACGTTGTCTTCCTCCACGACGTATTGAACGGCCACCGGAACGGTGACGAAGACGTTGTCGCTCGTCTTCGACTCGATGTTGACCTCAAGCTGCTGAACTCGCAGAGATATCGGCTTGCTGGTGGTTTCGACGAGCGGCATCTTGAAGTTCAGGCCCGGCTTCGCAACCTTCTTGAACTTGCCGAATCGCTCGACGACGATGTTCTCCTGCGTCTTGACCGTGAAGAACAAGCTGGTCCTCAGCTTGCCGAACAGCAGGACGGCAAGAATGAGGACGATGACGATGACGACGATGACGCCGCCGGTGAGAATTTCCATGGCTCCTCCGAGCTTGGGTAGGTGCGGTGCTTCGGACAACATCTGTTGCTGACCACTCTAGTGACAACGGCGGGTGCTGTGTAAGGGTTCTCAAAATCAATCGGTGGCAGTACATCTGATGTCAGACGTATAATGGAGTTCCGGTGCTAGACGATCTGTGGAAGGTGAGGATGGCGAAGACGACGACATCTGATCGGATCAAGGATCTCATTCTCTCCGATGGGCTCAGGCCCGGCGATCTCCTGCCCACCGAAGGGGAACTGTGCGACCGCCTCGGCGTCTCCCGATCGAATGTCAGGGAAGCCATCCGCAAGCTGTCGACGCTCGACATCGTCGACGTCCGGCACGGGCACGGAACCTACGTCGGCGAGATGACCCTCGATGCGCTCGTCGAGGCTCTGGTCTTCCGCGGAGTGCTCAGTCCCGGCGATGACCTGCGAGCACTGCGGGACGTCGTCGAAGTCCGCCGGGCCCTCGACTTCGGAATGTCCGAGGCGATAGTGAGAAGTCTGCAGGGCACAACGAACCCTGAGCTCTCAGCGCTCGTCGACGACATGGTCGCCATGGCCAAGGACGGGAAGTCGTTTCCCCAGCAGGATCGGGCCTTCCATACGGGACTGCTGTCGGCCTTGGACAATTCTCTCGTCGGCCAGCTCGTCGCCGCCTTCTGGGACGTGCACACGGCAGTGCTTCCCCGGCTCAATGTCGCCGTGGCCGCCGATCTGGAACAGACCGCACAAGCGCACGGTCAGATGCTGGAAGCAGCCCAATCTGGAGATGTCGAGGCCTTCCACGCTGCGATCACAATCCACTATGACCCGATTGCCCGAGCCCTCGACCGCGACGTCGTTTGAGAGAAGAGAACTGATGGAAGTCATCATCGCCCCTGAATACGAGCTGTCCACGCTCGTCGCCGACGCAATCGAGCGTCTCGTCCGCGAGGAGCCCTCATCCGTGCTGGGCCTGGCAACCGGATCGAGTCCGCTCAGCGTCTACGATGAGCTGACGCAGCGTCACGAGCAGGACGGACTCTCGTTCGCCGGGGTTCGCGGCTTCATGCTCGACGAGTATGTGGGGCTGCCGGCCTCGCATCCGCAGTGCTACCGCAATGTGATCGACGCCGAGTTCGTCTCCCGTGTGGACTTCGCCGAGGGGGCGGTGCAGGGTCCGGATGGGACGGCTGAAGACCTCAGGGCCGCCTCGGCGGACTATGATCATGCCATCGCCGAGGCTGGGGGAATCGACCTGCAGATCCTCGGCATCGGCACCGATGGTCACCTCGCCTTCAACGAACCCGGATCGTCCCTGTCCTCACGGACGCGGGTGAAGACCTTGGCCCGGCAGACGCGGATCGACAATGCTCGCTTCTTCGATGATGATGTCGACGCAGTCCCGCAGCACTGCCTGACTCAGGGCCTGGGAACGATTCTCGAAGCCCGTCACCTCGTGCTCATCGCTACCGGGGGTCACAAGGCAGAGGCAGTGCACCAGATGGTCGAAGGTCCGGTGTCATCGATGTGGCCTGCCACCGTGCTGCAGATGCATCCCCATGTCACGATCCTCGTCGACGACGCGGCCGCGTCTCGACTGCAGTTGGGCGACTATTACCGACACACCTACGCGAGCAAACTCGAGGGACAGCGGCTCTGATCTCAGGGCCTGCAGTCAGCGATCCCGGCAGGCGTCGACGAACCAGGATGTGATCGTCGTTGGATGGGTGATCGCTGTGCCCACGACCACGGCTTCGGCACCGGCGGCCAAGGTCGCTGCCGCATCGGCCGGTGAATGGATGCGACCTTCGGCGACAAGCATCGGTCCCAGATCCGCCTCCCGGATCTCACGCACAAGCTCAAGATCCGGACCGGTCGTCGGCGGGCGCTCACCTGAGTATCCGGCCAGGGTGGTGCCGATGAAGTCAGCACCGGCGGCGGCCGCGGCACGTGCATCCTCGAGACTGCCGCAATCGGCCATGACCAGGGCATTCGTCTCCTCACGCAGACGTGCGATGGTCTGCGCCAGGCTCAGTCCGTCCGGGCGCGCTCGGCGAGTGCCATCGAGGGCGATCACATGAGCGCCAGCCAGAGCCACGGCGTGCGCGTGCTGGAAGGTCGGTGTGATGACGACGTCGGAGGAACCGTCCTTCCACAGGCCGATGATCGGACTCTCCACGGCGGACCGGGTGGCCTGGATGTCGCTGATGCCTTGGATGCGCACGGCGGCCGCACCGCCGCGCACAGCGGAGGCCGCGACCTGAGCCATCGTGCGAGGGTCCCGCATGGGTTCACCCGGGTAGGCCTGGGCTGAGACGATGAGACCTCCGCGGAGGGAATCGACGATCTCCTGCTTGGTCAACATCATTGGGGCTCCTCGCCGGTGGTCATAGTGGTCCCGTAGGTGTCGCTGCTGATGGTGTCCCTGCCGGATCCGCGGCCGGTCGACCACAGGCTCGCCGCGCCGATCAGGGCCGCGTCCTGTCCCAATTGTGCCGGGCGGAGGGGCAGCCCGCGAACAGCGGGAATGAGTTCGGCCGCAAACGCCTCGCGCAGCGGGATCCACCACAGTTCACCGGCTCCCGAAAGGCCGCCGCCGATGACGATGACCTCCGGAGACAGCACATTGGCCACACCGCCCAGGGCAGTGCCCAAGGCTCGGCCCGCCTGCTCGAACGTACGTTTCGCCGATGGGTCCCCGGAACGGGCGACTTCGGCCAGCTCACGCGTCGTGGTCACCTGTGGCCCACCCGGGCTTCGTTCGCCGATTGCTCGACGGTAGGCCGAGAGAACAGCCGGCCCGGAGGCGATCGCTTCAAGATGTCCCTGGCCCCCGCAGGGGCAGGGCAGACCCTGCGCGGCGGCGACCGGAACGTGACCGATGTGTCCCGCAGCCGCCTGGCGGCCCGTGAGCAGTCGGTTGTCCGTGATGAATCCGCCGCCGATGCCCGTTCCCGCGGCCACGAGCAGCGAGCTTCGGGTTCCGCAGGCGGCACCGGACAGGGCCTCCCCGAGCGCATGAGCATGGACATCGTTGACGGCTCTTGTCTCGACTCCGAGACGCTCCGTGATCTCGGACGTCAACGCTGTCCCTGCCCAACCGGAGAGGGAGTCCGTGGCCGAGACGACGGTTCCCGATTCGGGATCGATGACCCCGGCGGACCCGATGCCGACCTTCCAAGCGGGGGTGGGTCCACCCACGGTCGATACGTCGGTGTCGCTGATGACCCCGCGAACCACCTCGGCGATGGAGTCGAGGATGGCGCGAGCACCAGCGGCTGCGGGCGTCGGCACCTCCCGGAGATGGTCCAGGACCCCGTCGATGACGGAACCGGCACGGATCTTCGTGCCTCCGACATCGACGGCGACGATGGCAGCTGAGGTCACAGAAGCCCCTCGGCGGAGATGACCTCCCTGACGCGGTTGGTCTCCTCTGCATCGAGTGCGAGCATCGGCTCGGCCATGCGGTTGGAGGCGATGACGCCCATGAGCGCCAGGGCCGTTTTGAATGCTCCGAGGCCAGCTGCACCGGGGGAGACGCGTCCAGGAGTGGGCGCGGCGGTGATCTGGAACAGTCGGGCCAAGCGGTCCTGCTCGGCTGCGACCGTCATCCAGTCACCAGCTCGGGCGGCGTCGAAGAGGCGAACGTATCCGGCCGGATCAACATTGCCCAGACCCGGGACGATGCCGGCAGCGCCGCCGAGGAGCGCACCGTCGGCAACCACCTCGTGGCCGGTGAAGACCGCGAAGTCGGGAAGATCTTTGGTCTCGATGAGCAGGTGACGGAAGGACACGTCATCGGCCGAAGAATCCTTGACGCCCGCCAGCACACCCTCGAGGGCGAGGCGCACGGTGACGTCATGGGGCAGTTTGGAATGGGTGCGCACAGGGACGTCGTAGGCGAAGACCGGAACGTCGAGGCGTTCGGCAACCGTGCGGAAGTGCCGCTCGATCTCGGCGGCATCGGAGAGGGCGTAGAAGGGGGGTGGTGACCACGGCGGCGTCTCCGCCGATCGAGAGCAGTCGATCGGCCTCGTCGAGCACGCGGCCGGTCGTCTGCTCGCTGATGCCGACCAGAATCGGGACCCGACCGTTGGCAGCTTCAAGCGCGGTTTCCAGTACCTGATCGCGTTCGCTCGCAGTGAGATAGGGGACCTCGCCTGATGAGCCGAGAACGAAGATGCCGTGGACCCCGCTGTCAACGAGATGATCGACGAGGGCCGAAGTGCCCTCGCGGTCCAGCTCTCCGCTTTCGGTGCGTGGGGTCAGCAGTGGGGGGATGATGCCGTGGAATTCACTCATTGGTCTGTCCTTGCTTGATGTTGTTGCTGTCCCCCGCCGAGGTTGTCGTCGGGGATGTTGGGATGCGACGCGTGTACTGGTCACGTTTGCCGTGGATCGTCAGGGCCGTCACGTCGTGGTCGGCGCGACGGTTCTGGGCCCCGGTGAACAGGGAGATGACGTAGCCGAAGACGACGGCGCCGACGAAGGCCACGGCCGAGACTGCGAAAGGTGTCAGACCCGCGACGTCCTGGACGTACCAGGCGACAGCGGCACCGAGCACCAGTCCGCTGAGCACTCCGGCGCTGTTGGCTCGTTTGGTGAAGATGCCGAGAGCGAAGACACCGGCGAGGGGAACCCCGAAGAGTCCCGTGATGGACAGGAAGAGGTCCCAGGTCTGGGCCTGGTCGGTCGCGGACAGGTAGAGGGCGACTCCGACCGAGATCGCTCCGACGATGACGATGACCAGTCGGGAGAAGCCGACGCCCGTGCGTGCCGGGCCGTTCTTGGGCGGGAAGAACCGATCCCTGATGTCGACCGTGACGCACGCGGAGATCGAATTCAGGCTCGACGAGATCGTCGACTGTGCGGCCGCGAAGATCGCGGCGATGAGCAGACCCGAGATGCCTGCCGGCAGCGCGGTGACGGCGAAGTAGGGCACCAAAGCTGAGGTGTTGAAACCGGAGGGCAGAGCCTCGGCGTGCTGGTAGTAGCTGTAGAGGACGGTGCCGATTCCGTAGAACAGAGGAATGGTCAGCAGCGCGAGGAACCCGTTGACGATCAGGGACCGGATCGTGCTCTTGGGGGAATCGGTCGTCTGATAGCGCTGGACCACATCCTGGCTGGCGGTGTACTGATGGAGATTGTTGAACACGGAGCCGAGGAAGACGATCGGGATGGCAGCCGCCGCTCCGCCGAACTTCCAATTGTCGGCCGAGATGAACTTGTCGTCTGCTGCCGCGTCGGCGGCGACTGTGGCCAGACCCCCATCGAGGGCGGCGATGCCGAAGATGAGAATCACGGCTGCGCCGACGAGGAGAATGATCCCTTGGACCACGTCGGACCAGATGACGCCTTCGATACCGCCGAGGAAGGTGTAGACGACGGAGAGAACGCCGACCGCGGCGGCAACGAGCACAGGGCTGATATTGGTCACCGAGCTGATGGCCAGTGTCGGCAGGTAGACGACGATGGCCACTCGTCCGATGTGGAAGAGCACGAAGAGGGCCGATCCGAGAACACGGATGGTGGGGCCGAAGCGTTCCTCGAGGTACTCATAGGCAGTGGTGACGTCGAGTTTGCGGAAGAAGGGGATGTAGAACAGGACGAGGAGCGGCACGATCGCGAAGATGGCGACATTGCCGGCCGCGTAGGACCAATCGGTGAGGAAGGCCTGCTCAGGTGTGGACATGTAGGTGATGGCAGACAACGTCGTCGCATAGATGCTGAAGCCTGCTGCCCAGGCAGGGATGCGGCCGTTGGCTTTGAAGAAGGAATCGGTTCCGGCGCTCGCCTTGCGGGTGAACCAGACCCCGATTCCCAGCGTTGCCAGCAGATAGATGATGATTACGGCCCAATTCAGGCCGCCGAGTCCCGGAGCGTCCATGCTCCCTCCTCACGTGAGTCCGAACGGGAATGCGTCGATGCAGATCCCGATTGATACATAAGACGTCTGATGTCCTATGTTGCAAATCTACGCTGAATGCATGCGGGCGCACAAGCCTTGATGCTCACGGCCGCTCCTGAGCAACCCCTCAAGATCGATGCCGCTGGCGTGTGGGAAGATTGGAGGCGTGTCGAAAATTCTTGAGATCCTGACGCCGGAGGGTCTGCCGCCACTGGCCGAACGCCCCGGTGTCTCCTTCATCATGCCGGTGCTCAACGAGGCCGAGCACATTGCCAAGGCGATCACCACGATCCTGGCCCAAGACTACGAGGGAGACAAGGAAATCGTCCTAGCTCTCGGACCCTCGACCGATGACACGAACCGCATCATCGCGGACATGGCGGCCAACGATCCGAGGATCCAGACCGTTGACAATCCGCAGGCGGCTACGCCGATCGGCCTCAACCTGGCCATCGCCGCGACTCATCACCCGGTCATCATCCGCGTCGACGCACACTCCGGGCTGCGCACCGACTACACCGAGCAGGCAATCGACACCCTGCGCCAGACACAGGCCGCGAACTGCGGGGGACTCATGCTCGCCCGCGGACGCACCTCCTTCCAGAAGGCAGTGGCCAGGGCCTACATGTCACCCGTCGGCCTCGGCGGTCCTGCTTACCATTCCGGGGACGAAGCGGGCGAGGCCGAGTCGGCCTACCTCGGTGTCTACCGTCGTGAGGTCTTCGACCACCTCGGCGGGTTCGATGAAGGCATCAAACGCGGACAGGACTGGGAACTCAACCTGCGCATCCGCACAGCAGGCGGGCGCATCTGGTTCAACCCGAATATGGAGGTCACCTATTGGCCTCGGGATTCCTGGTCGAAGATCTCCCAACAGTTCTGGGCCACGGGCATCTGGCGCGCTGAACTCATCCGTCGCTACGGATCGGCCAACTCGCTGCGCTACTTCGCGCCACCAGTACTGGTCCTCGGGATGGTCGCCAGCGTCATCGAAGCCCTCCTGCAACTCACCGGTCGCACGAAGACATGGCCGAAATTCCTGCGCCGCTTCACCTCTCTGGTCCACGTGCCCAGCTTGGGATACGTGTCGGCAATCCTTGCGACCGCCTCGGCGGCTAAGGACTGCGGACGACGCGAACGCGCCTGGTTCGGGCTCATCCTGCCCACCATGCACCTCTGCTGGGGTGCCGGGTTCCTGCGGGGCCTGGTCACCGGCGCCGGATCGACGAAAGACGGCAGTCGTTGAGCAAGAAGAATCGTCGGTACGGTCGCAGCGAACGTGAACAGAGCACCCGCGCACAGACAGGCAGCGGACAGCCTGCCGAGGAGTCGTTCGAGACCGGACGCGATCCGGTGCCCGAGCGTCCGGCGCCGAAGAAATTCAACGCACCTCTGTGGGCCGGCATCATCGTCGTCATCGCGGTCGTCGCCGTCGTCGGGTTCAACATGTTCAGCAGCAAGGACCACTTGACCGTGGATTCGCTCAACAAGCCCGTAGTCGCTGCCCTCGACGGCGGTTCCGAGGTCTACCCGGCGAACTCCAAATTCGCCTTCACCGAGAACGCGAAGTTCGGTTACCTGCCCGCACCGACCCTGTCGGAACTGGGCGATGGCACCATCGTCGCCGCGGATCCGAAGGCCGCGCCTAAGGCGATGGAGCTCAAGGACGACCTGGCCTCGCTGGATCGTGGTTCGTTCCTGGGCCAGGACATCAAGCCTCCGCGCAAGAACACCGCACCCGGTGAGCCCATCACCTGGGACCAGATGGTCGATGAGATGGCTGGAGCCACTGTGCTCATGCCCCTCATCGAATCACCCGAGGTGGCGACCCCGGTGCTGAAGAAGATCGCCGAGGCGGACATCGCCGATTCGACGATCGTGCGCACCGATGACGCCGAGGTCGCCAATGCCGCATCCGACGCCGAGGTGGCGGTGATGTTCACAGGTGATCCGACCGCATCCGCGTCGGAGTCCTTGTCCTCTTCGGGATATACGATGATTGCCGTGGACGCGGCGACGGCGGCAAAATGGACCGGGTCGAATCTCAAGGTCTGGGCCACCGGAGTCAAGGACGAGAAGCAGCTCAAGGAACTCGCCGACGCTGGGATTTACGGAGCCCTGAGCACCAACCCGTATTCCATCCAGCCCTCAGAAGTGAAGTCCAACTGAAAACTCTGCACCAGTTCAATGATCAGGAGATGACATGACACAGCCCATCGGCAACCCATCGCACATCGGTAACCTCGACGCCGCGCAGCTCGGCCCCCAGCCGACCTACCTGCCCGATGACCACGCGGACGTTGAAGCCAAGAAGCGCCTCGACTCCGGCGAAGAGCCCATCGACATCGTCGCCAGCCTGCCCGCCTCATCCCTGGCCTGGGCGATTCTGGCCGATGAAGCACACAGCGAGGGCCGCCTCGTCGACTCCTACGCCTATGCTCGCGTCGGTTACCACCGTGGCCTCGATTCCCTGCGTGCCGCCGGATGGCGCGGAGCCGGTCCGATCCCATGGAAGCATGAGATCAACCGCGGATTCCTGCGCGCGCTCAACGCCCTGGGCCGTGCTGCCGGCGCGATCGGCGAGGGTGAAGAGGCCGCTCGGATCGAAGAGTTCCTGCGGTCTTCGGACCCTGCAGCCATCGACGCGATTGCGGCGGGGGAGTGACAGTTCTCTGACCGTTCGGAGCTCGAATGCTATTCGGGGCCCGAACGGCGCCCGACGGAACTCCGGGGATGTGGGCACTGACTCAATTCGGCAGCAGGCCTCGTTCTCGGCGAGCCGTGTTCAGCTCCTCGGACAGGCTGATGCGTAGTGCCTCATCCCAGTGCAACGCAGTCGGAGTGTTCTGGAACAGTTCGACCTGCCACGTTTCGTCGGTGCGCCTGGCCACCAGAGACTGCCGTGCATTGGCATCGGGATTGATCTGTGCTGCGCCCGGTGGCACCATCCCCGCATCGGCAAGGAGGATGCGGACATTACCTGTACCGCGAACGCTCCGAATGAGCGTGACGAATTGCGCGGTGGGGTGGTCCGCGAATATCGGCGACAGGTGATCCAAGACGGAGGACGCTCCGTCGGTCACGCTCCCATCGAATCCGATCATGACTCCCTCCGCGGCAAAGCACGCTGACATTGCGTGGGCGTCTCGTTCGTTCCACGCCGTCAGCAGTCGCAGATAGAGTGTACGGACCTCGTTGTCGGCTGACATGTGAGGCCTTTCGTCTGCTCATCACAAAGAGTCTTGGACGATATTCTAATTCTCGTCCGGTGCACACATTTTATGGTCTCTTAGCGGTTTCGATTGTCTGGTGGGCAAACCTTGTGATTCCCGGTGAAACTTCGCGATATCAGTGTCGGCGGCGGACGGTGTTTCCGCCTGTGTTCCGCGACTCAGGCTCCGCCTGATAGTCGAGCTCAAACCGAGACGAACGCGGCTCCACCTTCGATGTTCTGCGCCGCGAACACGGCATCAAGCAGTCCGGGGAAACGAGCCTCGAGGTCGTCCTTGGGCAGGAAGTTCATGATCGAGGTGCCCTGGTATTCTTGGCGGATCACCCCAGCCTCGCCCAGTGTTCGAAAATGATCAGTCGCGGTCGACTTCGACACCGGCAGCTCGAATGCTACGCAGGCATGGTCGTGATGATTCGCGTTGAGGCGGCAGGCGATGTGCCTGCTGCTCGCGTCGGTTACCACCGTGGCCTCGATTCCCTGCGTGCCGCCGGATGGCGCGGAGCCAGCTCACGCCAGCTCCTGCAGGTAGGTGCTGAAGCCGCCTGCGGCGCGTCCTTCCAACCTGGCTGAGGTGAGGACCCGACAGGTGTCGGTGCGCAGCACCCGACCACCGGCATCGAGAACCGCTGCCACTAAGGCCGCATCCTCACCACAGGGCAGGGGCGGAATGCCGCCGACGAGTTCGAAGTAGGTTCCGCGGACACCCAGGTTGGCCCCGAAGACATATGGGTGGTCCTCGCCCAGTTCGTGCGCGGCATGCCATTTTGCGAGGAGCTCGACCGTCCCGGTCTCAGGTCGCGGAGCAACCGTGCCCACGATGCAGTCGACACCGAGCTCGGCATTGCGGATATGGGAGGCGATCCAATGTTCGGGCACGCGGCTGTCGGCATCGGTGAAGGCGAGCCACAGCGCACCAAGCTCCTGCTGGGTGTGAATGCGCCTTTGTCCGATGAAGTGTTCGCCAGCAGCATTGCGGGCGAATCCCACATTGTTGAATGAGACTGTGACCACCTCGACAATCGGATTCCGAGACGCGAAGTCCGTGACCAGGTCGAGCGTATTGTCCGTGCACGCATCTGCCACGACGATCACCCGGATGTGCACGACTGCGCAGGTGCGACGCGCATGCGCAACCGAAGCCATCACCGATTCGAGACTGCCTTCGATCTCGTCTTCCTCATTGTGCGCCGGCACGATGACCGCAAAGCCATCAACCATCGGTGTCACCCCCGGCAGTGTCTTCTGAAATGTTCGGGGACTTCGTCACCGTGAGGATGTCGAGACGATACTTCGCATCGGCATGGAACTCGACTCTGCGATCGGGCCAAAAGTTCAAGCAACGCTCGTGGACCTCATCGGCGTTCAAAGGCCAATCGCGGATATCGCCCGTCCAGTGGCAGAGCACCAACACAAAACTGTGAGTTGTGGACTCATCGATGCGCTGCAGAGTCTGATGCAACTGGGTTCGAGACAGGTAGAAGCCCGTCTCCGACAGGACAACACAGTCGAAGAGCCCCTCGGGCCATTCGAAGGGAACCGTGGCGCGAACGTAGCTGACTCGGGAGCTGTCCGGGCGGTGCCCCTCGGCGATGGTCAGAGCCTGACTGCTGGCATCGACAGCAGTCACGCGTTCACTCACCCCAGCGAGCTCTTCGCTCAGGACCCCGATGGAACAGCCGATCTCCAGCGTATGGGCAAACGAGGTCTGCGGAAGGTGAGTCAGCAGGGTCGCGCGTTTGGAGATCTCGTAGGTGGAATCACGCACGGCCCAGGGGTCACTGCGGTCAATGTGGACACCGTCGAAGACCCGTGAGGCTGTGTGCGCGTTATTGACACCCGCCTCGGCGGCTGTCTCTGGCTTGTCGGCGCTGAAGTCCGTGATTTTGAAGGTGTCGCCGCCGCGGTGGAAGTGCTTCAACTGTGCTCGACTGAGGATCGCCTCATCGCCGATCTGGTCGGATAGGGGCAGAGTCTGAGAGGGGTAGCATTCGAAGATGTCCTGCCTGTCCAGGTCCTCAGGGTCGGGCAGGAAACGCCACGACCGCCACTTTGCGTCTTTGGGGGTGGCCCAGTGCCAATACCAGATGGGGTACTCGAGCACCGTTGCCCGACTTCGTCGTCCCACGGCCAAAGCGGCCTGACCAAGTGCCTCATGATCGGCGTGCCCATCGCCGCTGTATGGGGCCACGATAGAGACTGGCCCCTGAGCTGCACAGAGCTCTGACACTATTTCCTGCAGCACCTGGTCACTGTGCTCGGCCAAACTGCCATCCGCGAATTCGAGGAATCTGCTCGTCACTGACGGGCTCAGCGAGCTCAGCGCAGCATCGAATTCCTGCAGACGAATCTGTTTGAGGCGGTCTCGAGTGTGCGTGGTCGAATGAGGGTGGGACTTCTCCCCGGCAGTGAAGAGAAGCACCGTCACATCGGCGCTGTACGCCCGAGTGTGAGACAGCAGCGAGGCGGCGCCGAATGCTTCGTCATCGGGGTGTGCCGCGAGCACCAGGACGGACCCGCCCTCAGCGCAGACATCGTCGGTCAGGAGGGGCAGGTCGAGGGCTCCGGCCTGGACCCACGCCTCTTCACTGGTGCTCTCATCTAGGTGACTGAAGCTCATTGTGCTGTGAAGTCCTTCACGAGCGCTTCGCCCAGGGACGCTTCGTCGCGGGGCCCATGGTGTTGGCTGAGGTAGACGGTGAGGTCAGCGTCCGCCTTCGCGAAGGCCTTGTCGCTGGTGAGTGCGGCGGGTCCGGCGAGCTCTCGGCTCAAAAGCTGAATGCGTTGGGAGCTGCGATAGACGATGTTGCGGACTCGTAGCGCCAGCGACCAGGCTCGATCGCGCGTGAACGTTTCTTCACTGTCGGCAGCCTCGGCGGCCTGGGCGAGTACCGAACGGGTCGCGAAGACCTCCGCATCGAGCTGTCCCAGGCACAGGTCTCCCATCGGTGCAGGGGTGGGGCGCGCGAGATGTCGGCGGGCCGCATTCTGCGCCAGGCCCAGGGCCCCACCGAACCAGCAGGCGGCGACCCTGATCCCGCCCCAGGCGAACGACGGACGATCAAGATACCAGCCGGGCGGACCGACCTCCTCGGCGGGAGCCCGGTCGAAAGTCACAGACCCGCTGGGGATCTCGCGGAGGCCAAGGCTCGGCCATGCGGTTTGGTCGGGGTGGACTCGCGGATCATCCATGCTCACCGCCACAGCCTGCCCGCGTCCGTTGCGATGGGCGATGACGATGCATGACTCAACTCTGATGCCAAGGAACACCACGCCTTCTCTCCGGTGATGACGGTGCTGCCATCCGCCTCGGCGACAGTGACGACCTTGCCAGGGACTTCCGCAGCATAGACACCCCATGAGGTCTGGTCTCCGGGTGGCTCGAGACTCGCCTCGGCGATGATGCCGAGGGCATCGATATGGGGCTCGAGCATGCGGGCGACGGCCACATCGATCGAAGCGACCATCGACAGAGCCTCCCACTGGTGCAATTGGGGGGAAGTGCCGGTGAGCTCCAAATGGTTCTGAAGCGAGGTGATCTTCGTCGGTGGGGGAGTGCCGTCAGTGACCAGCTGAATCAGGGCCTCGTGCCGGGAGGACCCTCGGGGGAGCTCGAGCCATGGGGTCAGCGGAGAGGAGAACACACCTGAGTCGGAACTGGCGGAGCCTCTGCTCATGTCGTTCCTTTCAGGGCCATTGGTGCCTGGACGGAAGAGAGCAGGGCGCTAGGAGTCCATCGCGGTGCGGAGTCGTTCGATGAGGTCGTCGAGTCCGTCGTCGAACTCTCGGGCGGAATGGTTCTCAGCGAGTTTGCTCTGCAGCCGTTGCACCGTCGGATAGTCACCAAGATTCTCGTTGTCCTGCTCGTCGCTGCTGTTCTCCGCAAGCGGAACTGGACTGACGCCCAGGGCCGATACTTGGAGCAGAAGATCGCCGAGGAGGAAGCTGGTGAACGCTTTGTAGGCGCTGACGGCACGATCGTCGGAGAACCCATACCCCTTCAGTGACGTGAGGAAATAGTCGACCCAGCGGATGCTGCGCAAGGGTGGGCGCAGCCACGGGGCATCTGGCGGTTGGGTGATCATCAGGGGAAACATCTTCGGGTGGGTCAGTGCGAGCTTGCGCATCGCATTCGCAACGTATTGAAAATAGCCCTCCCAGGACGAAGGCTTCTCCTGCATCAGATCGTCATTGAAGAGATCGTCGATGAGTTCACCGACGGCCGCAGAGATGAGTTCCTCGCGCCCGGGAACATGTCGGTACAGGGCCATGGCCTCGACACCGAGGGCGGCACCCAGCCGTCTCATGGTGAGGGCTTGGACTCCGTTGTCGTCGATGAAGGTGATTGCAGCCTGAACGACTTCGGTGCGACTCAGACGCCGGCGAATCATGGAATCTCCTCACATCGGTGAATCGGCGGACATTCGAGAACGGGCCCGGCCGCCATTCATCCTAGCGGTCCTGTGGTCACCGGAGACGACTCTGCGCCCCGAACTCAGGTGAGCTCGGGGCGCGGAGTGCACTGGGGATGTGAGGTATCGAGGGGATCGATCCTCAGGCCTTGGCAGCCCGACTGCGGCCGGTGATGAGCCCCCAGACGACGAGGACGATCAGCGAACCGCCGATGGCGCACAGCCAAGTGGAGATATCGAAGAACGAGCTGACTCCCGCGCCGAATACGGCGCTGCCGATCCAGCCGCCCAGGAGTGCGCCGATGACGCCCAGGATGAGGGTGGCGATCCAGCCGCCGCCCTGACGTCCCGGCAGGATCAACTTTGCGATAGCCCCGGCGATGAGGCCGAGGACGAGGTAAGCGATGAAGCCCATGGGTAGTTTCCTTTGATAGTGCGAGGAAGCGCGAGGCCTCTCGATGTTTACACTGTAATCAATGTTTACAGTGTAAGCAATATATCAGAGAAATTGAGTGCTGGGCAATGAAGTCAGTGGTCAACGGTCGATGGTGATGCGCCTGGCGCTTGCTGTCTGCGGCGGGCGCGGCAGCGAGTGACTCGGCTGGCTGCAGTCCGCGGCTGAGGGTGTGGTCCGCGGCTCAGGCCGAAACGACTGCTGCTCCGCCTTCGATGTTCTGGGCGGTGAAGACCGCGTCGAGCAGTCCGGGGAAGCGGGCGTCGAGGTCGTCCTTGCGCAGCGAGTTCATGATCGACGTGCCCTGGTACTCCTGTCGGATCACACCAGCCTCGCGCAGGGTTCTGAAGTGATAGGTCGACGTCGACTTCGATACCGGCAGCTCGAATGCAGCGCAGGCATGATCGTCGTCGGTGCTGTTCAGGCGGCAGGCGATGTGTCTGCGAATCGGGTCGGCGAGCGCGGCGAGCACGGTGTCGAGTCGCATCTCATCCCGTTCGGGGTGGTTAAGAGTCCTCATGTGCTGCCTCCTCGTCTGAGCATCTCGGTGATCTTCCTGTCACATTGTTTCACTGTCCTTTGATTGTACGTCTTTCTTCGTAGTACGGTAACTGTCGAAGTACGAGGAGCTTCGTACTTCATCTCGAGTCCAGCATCCACGACTCGAGCCCACTACCGATGATCACGAGGTCTTATGTCCAACCTGCTGTTCGAACCACTCACCCTGCGTGGCGTGACTTTCCGCAACCGTGCTTGGGTGCCGCCGATGTGCCAGTACTCGGCAGACCACCTTGACGGCGTTGTCACACCATGGCATTTCGTCCACTACGGATCGATGGCCAAGGGCGGCGCCGGCGCCATCATCGTCGAAGCCGCAGGCGTCACCCCCGAAGGGCGGATCTCTCCGCGGGACCTGGGTATGTGGAACGACGAGCAGCGTGATGCTCTGGTGCCGATCGTCGACTTCATGCACTCGCAGGGAGCCGCGGCTGGAATCCAGCTCGCCCATGCGGGGCGTAAGGCCTCGACTTACCCCGACTTGGGATACGGCAATGAAGGCAGCCTGTCCGAGAGCGAAGGCGGCTGGGAGACTCTCGCGCCCTCCGCGGTGGCCTTCCCCGGACTGAACACGCCACGTGAGCTCACCGAAGCAGAGATCGGTGAGACTGTCACTGCCTTCGCGGACTCAGCTCGCAGGTCGATGGAGGCTGGTTTCGACTTCGTGGAAATCCACGGCGCGCACGGCTACCTGCTCCACGAGTTCCTCTCCCCGCTGTCCAACACCCGCAGCGACTCTTACGGCGGAACCCCGGAGAACAGGGCCCGTTTCCTCCTCGAGGTTGTCGACGCCACCCGCGCCGAGGTGGGCGAAGACGTTCCCGTGCTCGTGCGCCTATCCGCGACGGATTGGACCGAAGGCGGGCTGACTCTCGACGATACGGCTCAGCTGTCGGGGTGGTTGAAGGACCACGGGGTTGATCTGGTCGACGTTTCGACTGGTGCGAACGTCGTGGCCAAGATCCCGGTTGGCCCCGGCTACCAGACGAGCTTCGCTGCCGGAATCCGCAAGCAGGCCGACATTCCCACCGCTGCAGTCGGACTCATCACCGAGCCGTTCCAGGCCGAGCACATTCTGGCGACCGAGCAGGCCGACGTCATTCTCCTCGGCCGTGAATCGCTGCGCGATCCCAACTTCCCTATCCGCGCCGCAGCCGCACTGCGTCACGAGATCGACTACAAGCCGACGCAGTACCTGCGGGCCCACAAGTAGGCTGAACGGTCTGAGGCTGTGAGTACCGGTGCGGGTGGAGCAGTTGACTCCGCCCGCACCGGCGTCATATCAGCCCGCCGATCCACAGCCCCAATCCTGCCGCTGCGGTCGCCACCACCAGCGTGCCGAGGCCGTTGAATAGGCTGAGGGCCCACCGGCGATCCTGGATGAGGCGGATGGTCTCGAAGCTGGCGGTTGAAAATGTCGTGTACCCGCCGAGGAATCCTGTGCCGATGTCAAGCTGCCACGCCTCGGGCAGGAGCGAGGCGCTGGCCAGTCCGGTCAGAAGTCCCAGCGCCAGTGACCCGCTGACGTTGATGGTGATCGTGCCCCAGGGGATGGCGCTGCTCACACGTGATCTGATGATCCCGTCGAGCAGCATCCTCGCGGAGGCGCCGATGCCCCCGGCCAGGGCGAGCGCGATGAAGATCAGCGGCGTCATTTCGCCCCTCGATTGTGCGCGACAGTTGCCGTGGCGATGCCCGCCCACGTAGCCAGACCGCCGACGAGCACTGTGCCCAGGCCGTAGGTGACCCCAGCACCGGCATCACCCTCGCCGAGGAGGCTCGCCGTATCCGCAGCCAGCGCGCTGTAGGTGGTGAAGCCACCCATGAACCCGGTCCCGACCAGGATGCGCAGCCGACGTCTGCGACCCTCATCGGGACCCATTTGAGCCAGGGCATCGAGAAGCAGCCCCAGGAGGAAGGCGCCGAGGATGTTGACGGCGAAGATCGCCCAAGGAATGCCGTCGGCAGAGGGGAACGCAAGCGTGATGGCTTCGCGGGCAGCAGTGCCGAACGTGCCGCCGATGAGCGCCAATCCCAGATAGGGCAGGCGCAGATGGGCGGGCCTGCTGTTGCTGGGGGCGTTGCTCATGGGAACTCCTACCTTCTGGGCACGCTGACGCCGGTCGAGGTAGGGACTGTTGTCGGAGAACCGAGGTTGGGTACGGCGAGCCCCACCGCCGTGACGCTGGTGAACATCACTGCAATTCTGCCACACGGGCACACGAAGAGGCCGCCGGATGGCTGACATCCGACGGCCCCTGATGGGATGAGGTGACTCAGCCCTCGCGGATCGTCATCCGGCTCAGCTTGGCGCCGTCGACGGCGAAGGTGAACGAAGATCGGCCATTCGCGTGAGTTGAACGCCAGTCGCCGATGACGGTGACCTCATCACCATCGTTCGAGACCTCTTCGGGCGTGAGGGTGCCGGTCGCGCCGATGAATTCCTTGTCGCTCCAGGCCTTGATGGCATCGCGGCCGGTGAATTCTCTGCCCCAGTCGTCGACCGTGCCATCGGCGGTGAAGGCGTCGAGGAAGCCCTGTTCGTCGTGGGCGTTGACGGCGTCGATGAAGCCGGCGACGGGCTCGGGAATCTGCAGATCTGACATTTGGTGCTCCTTAGCTTCTGTGAGGTATGCGCTGTGTTTATGCGGTGTGTCAGCGAGTGGTGTATCCGCCATTGGCGAAGATCGTCTGGCCGGTGATCCACCAGCCCTCGGTGGCGAGGAACCGCACGATCGGAGCGATGTCCTCGATCTGAGTGAGCTGATTGCCCATGCCCTGCGACTTGTGGAACTCCACCCGTTCGGGTGTTTCCTGACCGTAGAAGAACGGAGTGTCCATCGGCCCCGGGGCAATCGCCGTGACCGAGATTCCACGCTCAGCGTACTCCTTCGCCGCAGCCCTGGTGAAGTGCTCCACAGGGCTCTTTCCGCCGGCGTATGTCGAATACCCGTCTGTGAATGCCGCAAGCAGCGCCGTGACGATGGTGATGATCTTGCCGTTGTCGGCAAGGTGCTTCCCCGCCTCCTTGATGAAGAAGTAGGCGGCCTTGGAGTTGATGTCGAACATCGAGTCGTACTCGTCTTCTGTGGTGTCCGCGATCGGCTTGCGCAGCACCTTGCCCGTCGTATTCACTGCGATGTCGATCGTGCCCAGCGCCGAGGTGGCATCAGCGAACAGCTTCTCGACGTTGGCAGGCCGGGTGAGGTCTCCGGTCAGGAGCACGCCCTTTGCCCCGCTCGACTCGACCGCGGCGAGAGTGGCCTCGGCCTCACTGCGGGAGGATTCGGAATTGTAGTGAATGGCTATATCGGCACCTGCCTCGGCGGCCTGCTGGGCGATGAGCCCGCCCAGATTCTTTCCGCCGCCGGCGATGAGGATGTGCTTGCCCTGGAGTGATTGATCGGTCATGGCATCTCCGCTTGTATCGGTGGTACATCTGACTGTAGCGACAATACACGATAATATAGCGACATGACAGAGGTGGCATCGCTTGATACACGGACGCGGCTGCTCAACGCGGCTGCGGACCTCATTGCTGCAACCCCCGGGGAGGACTTCTCCCTGCGGGCGGTCTGTGATGCCGTGGGTGTGAAGATGCCGACTCTGTATCACTTCTTCGGCAACAAGCAGGGGCTCATCGAGGCCGTCATCGAACGTGGCTTCGACATGTATCTGTCTGCCAAGTCAGCCTCCGAATCCAGCGGTGATCCGATCCAGGACCTGCGGATGGGCTGGGATGCTCATGTGTCCTTCGGGTTGGAGAACCCCGGTTTCTACACGCTCATGTACGGCAAGGTCAGGCCCGGGTACTCACCGGAAGCGCAATCGAAGCCGAGCGAGATCCTCCGTTCACTGACACGTCGGGCCGAAGAGCAGGGGCGGCTGGTGGTTGGCTATGAACAGGCCGCGGCCCACATCCTGGCGACGAACATCGGAGTGACACTGCGGCTGATCATCCAGGGCCGAGCCGATCCGGATCTCTCAGCAGGAGTGCGTGAGGGCGTGCTCGCCGCGATCACCGGATCGGGGCAGGCCGGCGATGATGGGCAGCACTTGGGGCACTCGGTGATCGAACGTGCGGCAGCGCATCCGGAGGTCCTCGGTGCAGCCGAGACCCAGCTGCTCATCCAATGGATCAGCCGCCTCGGCGAGGGTGAGTGGACAGAACAGGATCAGTGACGGGCGTGCGAGTGAGCCGACGAGTACTTGCCAACGGCTCGGTGCAGTCGCTGCAGCCCTTCCTCGATGCGCTGCGGTTCCGCCGAGGCGAAGCACAGGCGCAGCGCGTTCGTAAAGTCACCGGTCTGGGAGAACGCGGTTCCGGGAATGTAGGCCACGCCTTCCTCCAGAGCCACGGGCATGAGGTCCTCGGTGTTGATGGTCTCGTCATTGAACGTCACCCATAGGAAGAAGCCCCCATCGGGATCCGTTGACCGGATCTCCTCGCCGAAGAGCCGTTCGAGCCCGGACGTCATCGCCGTCTTGCGCTCGCCATAGGAGCTGCGCAGATGGGCGACGTGGATCTCGGCATTGCCGTCATTGAGCCACTTCGCGACCATGTGCTGGGTGGGCAGGCTCGTGCACGAGTCCATGGTCTGCTTGGCGTTGATGATCAGACCGCGCAGGTCCGGGTCGATGTCGAGCCAGCCGATGCGCAGGCCGGGGGCGACGAATTTGGAGAAGGTGCGCACACCGAAGATCAGCGGATCATTGGGGCTGAGCTGGCTGAGGGAGGGGATGTCCTCCCCGGAGAAGCGCAGAGTGCCGTAGGGGTTGTCCTCGAGGATGACCGAATTGTGGCGGTGGGCGAATTCGAGGAGCTTCTCACGGCGGGCCAGGGACATCGTCACGCCGGCCGGGTTCTGGAATGTCGGGACCGTATAGATCACCGAGGGGGCGCGACCGGCCCGGGCCACGATGTCGTCGAGCGCGTCTACCTGCATCCCCTCGTCGTCGACCGGCACCTCGGCGATCTCCGCTTCATAGCTCAGGGCTGTGGCCGAGCCGTTCGTATACGTGGGGGCCTCACAGAGGACGAGGTCGCCGGGGCTGACGAAGAGCTTGAAGCCGAGATCGATTCCCTGCATGCCGCCGGTGGTGATGACCAGGCGCTCACGGTTGCCGAAATGCTCGGCCGGGATCTGACCGGTCTCATGCAGGTAGTTCAGCAGCGCATCGATGAGGACAGGCTCGCCCTGCGTCTCCCCGTAGGTGAAGCTCTCCGGAGTGAAGACGCTGTTCGCGATCCGAGCGAAGTCCTCGGCCGGCAGCATATCGGGTGCAGGTGAGCCCATGCCGAACTTGACGATGTCGTGGTCGTAGGCAGCGAGCATCGCCACGGAGGAATCGATGACAGAGCCGACGAGGCTGTCGGCCCGGCTGGCGAAGGGAAGGGTGGGACGCGATGACGCTGAGGATGAAGCTGACGGGCTCGCGATTGACATGATGACCTCCAACGGGGCTGCATGCCTGACGTCGACGTCACCGGCGATGTTCAGGAGCAATCTGCCCGAACGACGGAACTACTGGTGGTCTCAGCATAAGTACGACGAGCTCGGCGGGGCAAGAGGCGCGGCTGGGTGGGTGAGTCGGCAGGCCAACGGCGGGCCACCTCGGCGAGGGTGAGGCCTATGCTGGTGGTCATGGCCGACTCAAAAGAGCGTGACATCAGGACTGCTCCCATCGATGAACAGCTGCCCGCACTCGTCGACGAATACCGGGGCAAGCTCCTTGCTAGTTTGGAGGGGGTGAGCGAGGACGAGGCACGCCGTTCTCTGGTGCCCAGCCGGACGACTCTGCTGTCCTTGGCCAAGCACGCGATCTTCGTCGAGACCGTGTGGTTCGGGGAGGTCGTGACCGGGCGGTACCGAACCGAATACGGGCTGCCGAGTGATTCCGGAGACTCGTTCAACCTTGCTGATGAGGACACCGTGGCAAGCGTCACTGAGGCGTATTGGCAGGCTGTCGAGCGCTCGCATCACGCGGTGGAGGAGATGACTCTGGACACGGTGCTCACCGGGCACCGGTCGGGGCCGATGCCGCTGCGTTGGATCTACCTTCACATGCTGCGTGAGCTGGCCCAGCATTGCGGCCATGCGGAGATCCTGCGAGAGCAGGTCCTTGCGCAGCGGGCTCAGATCCCGAGCACCCGGATGTAGAGCCTGCTCGCCGTCGTGTCATGGTGACCCAGTAGACTAATGCGGTAATGACATCCCCGCTTTCACTTTGAGGTGAAGAACTCTCATGCCAGCAATCGTTGTCGTCGGCGCTCAATGGGGCGACGAAGGTAAAGGTAAAACGACCGATATCCTCGGCACCAGCGTCGACTACGTGGTCAAGCCCAACGGTGGGAACAACGCAGGCCACACGGTTGTCGTCGGCGGTGAGAAGTACGAACTCAAGCTTCTGCCGGCAGGCATCCTCTCGCCCAACGTCACTCCGGTCATCGGCAACGGCGTCGTGGTCAACCTCGAAGCCCTCTTCGAAGAGATCGAAGCCCTGGAATCCCGCGGTGCAGACACCTCGAAGCTGCGGATCTCGGCTAATGCCCACCTCGTCGCGCCCTACCACCAGACCCTGGACAAGGTGACCGAAAGGTTCCTGGGCAAGCGCGCCATCGGCACCACCGGACGCGGCATCGGACCGGCCTACATGGACAAGATCGGACGCCTCGGCATCCGCGTCCAGGACATCTTCGACGAGTCGATCCTGCGCCAGAAGATCGAAGGCTCGCTGCGGCAGAAGAACGAACTCCTCGTCAAGGTCTACAACCGCCGAGCCGTCGACGTCGAAGAGATCGTCGACTACTTCCTGCCCTTCGTCGAACGACTGCGCCCCTACGTCGCCGAGACCGAGCAGCTGCTCAACGACGCCCTGGATCGTGACGAGGTCATCGTCATGGAAGGCGGACAGGCCACGATGCTCGACGTCGACCACGGCACCTACCCCTTTGTGACCTCCTCGAACCCGACCGCCGGCGGATCCTGCGTCGGCTCGGGCATCGGACCCACACGCATCAACCGCGTCGTCGGAATCGTCAAGGCCTACACCACGCGCGTGGGGGCCGGACCGTTCCCCACCGAGCTCTTCGATGACATGGGGGAGTACCTGCAGAAGGCCGGCGGTGAGTTCGGAGTCAATACAGGACGCCCACGCCGCTGCGGTTGGTACGACGCCGTCATCGCCCGCTACGCCGCACGCGTCAACGGGTTCACCGACTATGTGCTCACCAAGCTCGATGTGCTCACCGGCATCGAGTCCATCCCCGTGTGCGTGGCCTACGAGGTCGACGGTGTCCGTCAGGACGAGATGCCGATGTCGCAGACCGAGTTCCACCACGCCAAGCCCATCTTCGAATACTTCGAGGGCTGGGCAGAGGACATCACCGGGGCTCGCACCTTCGCAGACCTGCCCGAGAACGCGCAGAAGTACGTGCTCGCACTCGAAGAGCGTTCGGGCTGCCGGATGTCGGTCATCGGCGTCGGTCCCGATCGCGAACAGTCGATCGTGCGGCACGACCTGCTGGACTGAGCGCCTGACGGACAGCAACGGCTGTGTCTCATCGGCGGTGATCTTCTCGGCGAAGGTCACCGCCGAAGTGTTTTCTTCATTCGAAATGCTGGCGCAGGTAGCGAATGACTTCCTCGACTCGGTATGGAGCCCGTATTCCGGTGGGCAATACAGCACTGACTCCGTTGTCCGGAATTGGATCGGAAACCGGAATCTCGATGATCCCGTGATCCGATGAGCGAGTTTCTCCGGGAAGCGAGTAGCGCAAAGAATAGCCGAGCCCGTTTGCAACGAGCGCCACCACCGTTGCGAGGTTCGAGCTTGTCCAGCGAATCTGCGGTTCGACTCCGGCTGCACGCATGAACTCGATGGATCTGTCTCTGCTGGGAGGAAGATCGATGAAGATGGCTGGTTCGCCCGCGATATCGGCGAAGGAGATCATTGACCGATGGCGCAGCGCATGGGTACTTGGAAGCATCACTTTAAGGGTGGCGTTGGCAACTTCCACAGCAGTTACCGTGGCGACACGCTGCCGGGAGAATACGATGGCTACGTCCACGGTGCCCTCGAAGAGGGCAGATTGCAGCTCGTCGGCCGATCCCTCTTGGTACGTGAAGTCGACTTCGGGAAATTCAGCACTGAAATGTGCGGCCAGTGGAGGGACCACCTGGGGTGACAGAGAAGAGACGCACCCGACCTTGATGGGTCCGGACATCTCTGATGTCGTGGTGTCTTCGAGTTCGGCCGTCAGAGCCAGCACGCGCCTGGCGCGTGCCGCGAACTCTCGCCCCGAGCGTGTCGGAGCGATGCCTTTCGCCCTCTGACGGATGAGCAGATCTGCTCCCAAAGTCTTTTCCAACTGTGCGATGGACATCGATACGGTCGCCTGGGAGACGTTGACCTTCCGTGAGCCAGCAGTCACTGACTCCGCGTCGACGACGGCGACGAAGTACTCCAACTGCCGCAGGGTGATCTCACTCATCAATGTTTCCTATCTACTTCTTAGGATCAATTGATTCTACAAAACCGGTGACGTGACGCACACTTGACTGCAACACGATCACTGCCTGATGTGAAGGACGACTGCCGAATATGCCTGAGACCGTTAAGCCCTACGTAGTGACGCTGGGAACCGCTGGTGGGCCACGATGGTGGCGCTACAAGGGGCAGAGCGTCCGCGCGGGGATCTCGACCGCGATCGTTGTCGGTGGCGCCGTCTATCTGGTCGATTGCGGCTACGGTTCGGGCCGTCAACTAATCCAAGCAGGTTTCGGACTCAATGACGTCACGGCCATATTCCTGACTCATCTGCATTCGGACCACATTGCCGACCTAGCCTCAATCGCTCTTTTCAGCACGTATGAAGTTACCGATGACATTCGCGACCCTATTGCTCTGATCGGGCCGGGAGACCGAGGCGCACTCCCGCTTATTTCACCTCATGCGAAGTCGGCGCCCCGGCCAGTATCGGAGGGTGCTCCGACACCGGGGACAGTCGACACTCTGACCCGCCTCGTCGAAGCACACGCGACCGACCTCAATGAACGTATTCTCGACAGCCTGCGACCATCTCCACTGGATGTCATCGCGGCGCAGGACATCGTCATCCCTGCCTCGGTGGGATTCCAGCCGAACGAGAACGCGTCTCCCGAGATGGCACCCTTCGTCGTGTATGAGGACTCCAAAGTCAGAGTCTCTGCCATTCTTGTAGAACATCCGCCGATGGCTCCCGCGTTCGGGTACCGCTTCGACACTGATGATGGATCGGTGGTGGTCTCAGGGGACACTGCTTACACCTCGAACATGATCACGCTCGCCGAGAACGCCGATCTGCTCCTGCACGAAGCTATCGATCTGGAATGGCTGCTGTCGAAATTTGCGGACCCAAGTGAACCCAGCGCCCGAGCCACTCGCAGCCATCACGAACGCTCACACACCTCGATCACAGACGCTACGAAGATCGCACGATACGCAGGTGTCGGTCAGCTTGCGCTGCACCATTTGGTGCCAGGAACGTCTGCTCCCTCATTCAGGAAGCAACTGGCCACGGAGGCAGAGACGAGAGTAATCGTTCCAGATGACCTGAGTGTTCTTCCGCTGCGGGGTCACTGAACGCAGAATGTTCCGCCAACCATCAGACCGACGACTCTCACCGGGTGACGATGATGCACACGTACAAGAAGCCACACTTTATGATCGCGATCCTGCCCTTGCTGACTCTGGTCGGCATGGCATTCATGTCGACCACCAACTGGGGCATCGGCATGATTGTGCCCATCATCTCCGGAGTGGCGGTAGCTGCCGTCATCGGCAAACTGCTCGGATTTTCGTGGCCGGAGCTGGAGCAGTCCTTGGCCGACGGGGTGAGCAAAGCCTTGACCGCAGTGTTCATTTTGCTGCTGATCGGCATGATCATCGGTACATGGATCAGCGGCGGCATTATCCCGACGCTTATCTATTACGGACTCAGTTTCATCCATCCGAGCATCTTCTTACCCTTGGCATGTCTGATCACAGCGTTCATATCGCTGGTTTTGGGCAGTTCGTTCACTTCTATTGCCACGATCGGCCTTGCGTTCATTGCGATCGGGGAGGGCATGCAGATGCCACTGCCAATTGTCGCTGGAGCGGTCATCTCCGGAGCTTTTTTCGGGGACAAGCTGTCTCCATTGTCAGACACCACGAATGTGGCCCCGGCGATGGTGGGTGAGAAACTTTTCGATCATATTCGACACATGCTGTGGGACACGATACCGGCGCTCCTCATCAGCGCGATTCTCTATTGGATCATCGGTCTCAACGTTGCTCGTACTTCGGAAATGGCATCCTCAGGGCAGGAAGCGATCCTCACTGGTTTGCAGGCCCAATTCGTCATCCACCCGCTGTTGTTGGTCGTAGTCGTATTGTCCTTAGCCATTATCGCCATGCGAGTGCCGGCTGTGCCAGCCCTGTTCCTTATCGCTCTGATGGGTGGAGCCACCGCACTGTTAGTGCAGGGCAGAACACTCGCCGATGCCATGCAGGCAATGACTGCCGGATACATTTCGGAAACGGGACAGAAAGCAATTGACAGTTTGCTGAGCAACGGTGGTGTGACCTCCATGTTCGAAACGGTCGGTCTGGTCATTGTTGCTACTGCGCTGGGCGGAATTCTCGAAAAGACCGGTATATTCGCCGCTCTCATTGAACCAATGATCCGACGCATCCGGCGAGCCGGATCGCTCATTGCAGCAACGATCCTCTCGACATTCTTGGTCGGGTTCTCGAGCGGTGCTCAATTCCTCGCTATCATCTTGCCGGCCCGAGGATTCTTGGAACCGTATAGGCGAATGAACCTCTCTCCGTTGAACCTGTCAAGAGCGGTGGAATCTGCGGGAACGGTCGGCATCAACCTAGTGCCTTGGGGCGTGCCCGCAATATTTGCTGCCGGGGTATTCGGACTGCAACCGACGGAATTCATTCCGTGGATCCTATTCGCCTTTATCGTTCCGCTGTTGAACATCATCTACGGATACACCGGCTTCACCGTTAAGCGCCTCACTGAGAAGTCACGGCCTGAAACGGCCACGAAGTCCGAAGCTGGTACTTCCGCTCGCTGAGTCTATATCTTGGGTGGTAGAACACGACGTTTTCAAGTAGCCGCCCAAGGAAAGGACACCAAATGTCGCAGCAACCGCGACTGACCGAGGCCGCCTATCAGGGCCCAGCCCTCGAAGTCGATCGTGACTTCTATCGGCCCATCGGTGAGCAGACCGAACGGCGCGAAGTCGTCGGGGAGTTCACTATCCCGATCCGTTCGGGACAGGCTTGGGAGGTACCAGCCGGTCATGTCTGTCGGATCTCCACCGTTGAGGGGCCGCAGGTCGGGGACCTCAACCTGTGGAATCGGCACGATCCTCGGGAGAGGTTCTGGGCATCGCGGACCCGTCAGCTGCAGGCGGCACACGTCTCGACGTTCGACCGGCTGTGGTCGACACTGCCGTTCCTGCGCCCCATGGCCACGATCGTCGGCGACACTTTGGCTGACTATGGCACAGATTCCGAGGGCGGTCGCTTCCACGACACTCTCGGCACGCGTTGTGATCCCTATGTCTCCACGATGCTCAACGGCGTCGACTTCGACTATCACTGTCACTCGAATCTTGTCCGAGCCATTCTCCCGTTCGGACTGACGGAGTTCGACGTCCACGATGTCCTCAACGTCTTCCAATGCACGGGTCTGAACGACAAAGACGAATATTTCATGAAGACCTGTCCTGCCCAACAGGGTGACCATTTCGAATTCTTCGCGGAGCAGGATCTGTTGGCAGCACTCTCGACCTGTCCTGGGGGAGACCTGTCCAAGCCGATGTTCGGCGAGGACAACGAGGACCCTGTCGAGAACTGTCACCCACTCAAGGTCACCGTCTATGCGTTGCCGGAGGGCCTCCTCGGCGACTGGAGGGAACCGAACTCACCGAATTATCGGGGCGGGCACGGGCTGAAGCCCCAGCCCTGGGGGTGAACTTAAGCGCTCTGGGTGCCGGCCGAGTTTAGGCGTCCGCCGCTGAACCAGCGCAGGAGTGCCGCGCAGAGGGCAAGGAATGCCACGAAGCCGCCGTACCAGCATGCGGTTGCGAAGAGTCCGATGGCGGGGACGAGGATCCCGGCGATGACGACCGGAAGGCCGAATGCCAGATAGCAGACGACGAAGACTGCGGCCATCACCTCGGCGTTGGCCTCCGGCTTCACGACTGCCTGGATGGTCTTCAGGGCACCCGGGAAGGCCGTGCCGAAGCCGGTTCCGGTGATGATGACGGCGAGGCAGTACAGTTCCGGCGAGGTGAGGGGCAAGGCCACCAGGGTGAGAGTGCTGCCGACGGCGAGTGAGATCGTGCCGTAGAGGGTCACGGTGCGCGCGGATCGGTTGCGCATGAAGAATCCGGCCAGTCCTCCGGAACCGGCGAGCATCGTGACGACGAGTCCGCTGACGAGGTGGGAACTCGTATGGAACTCGGTGGTGATGATGTTTGAGCCGAGGGAGAGGTACAAGCCTCCCGTGGCCCAGCCGGCGACGAAGGCAGGCACGGCGAACAGGAACGCCTTGCGGACTTCCCGGGGCAGAGCCGCGCGCGGCAGCAGAGATGCCCAGGCTCCTCGTCGTCGGGCCGAGGTCTCCGGCAGGACCCAGACGATGATGGCCAACAGCAGATATGTTCCCACGAGGGTTCCGAAGACCACCGCGGCGCCGCTGCTCACGACGAGTGCGGCGAGAGTTGCTCCGGCGAACAGTCCGCCGATGGCTAGGCCAGCCATTGCCGAAATCGCGTTCCATGACGAGGCTGATCCTGGCTTGTGCGGCAGTTCCAGGTCGACGACCGTCGCCGAGAGGGTCGACAGCAGAATTCCGCTGGCAATTCCTTGGATGACTCGGGAGAGGATCAGTGCTGCAGCGCTGTCGGCATGCCAGAACAGAAACATGCTGATGGCGAGCACGACGAACGCCGCGCAGATGACGGGGCGGCGTCCGATGTGATCGGAGAGTGCGCCTGCAGTGAGCAGTGCCGCCAGCAATGCCACGGCGTAAGCGGCGAACACCACCGTGATCATCACCGGAGCAAAGCCGAAATCGGCCTGGATGACAGGGTAGAACGGCGACGGAGCGCTGGCTCCGGCCATCATCGCCGAGGTGGCGATCAGGACTAGGCGCAGACGCCAGCGCTCGCGTGACCGCCAAACATAGGTGGGTGCCGGCTGAACCGCGGAGACAGAAGCCTCCTCCATAGTGTTCGAAACTTTTGGAACCATTCTTGGAGGTTATACGACATTCTCAAACAGTTCAACTATTATCGAACTATGGTTGCTAACGAAAAACTGCCGCATCCCGATCGTGAGGACATCGAACTGACGTCTGTGCTCTTCGCGCTGAGCGACGAGGCCAGACTCGCTCTGGTTCAGCAGCTTAAGGAGGGTCCAATGGACATGGCGAACTGCTCGGCACTGGATCCGAGCGCACCGAAGTCCACGCGTTCGCATCAGGTCAAGGTGCTGCGCGAAGCCGGCGTCATCATCAGTGAACTGCACGGCCGGAACCGCCGCTTGACGCTGCGGCGGGACGACATCGATGCGCGCTTCCCGGGCTTGCTGGAGTCCGTGCTGCAGGCGGAGTCTGCGCTGCAGGAGTGACGGTGCTCAGCGCACCGCCATGTCCCAGCTGTCGTCGGGCAGTGCCTGACCGGTCTCCAGGTAGGACTTGAGCCCGGCGAGAACCGCGGGCCAGCCTTTCGAGATTCCGGTGTGCAGACTGGAATCGGCGAAGTTCGTGTGGGTGACGGTCAGTTTCACCACTTCGCCGGACTGCTCGATGAGGTATGAGGCAACGGAGCCCTCGTCGTCGAGATCCTGGTCGATGGGTTGGAAGGTGAAGACGAGTTTTTTCGGTGGATCCGTCTCAAGGATCTTGCCCCAGACATCGGCTTTGCCGTCCGGTCCGCCTTTGTGGTGAGCCCATGACGACCCGACCTGCCAGTCGGAGACAACGGCGACATCGTCCCAGTACAGGCGCGTGATCTCGGGGTCGGTGAGCGCGTCCCAGACCTGCTGCGGAGTGGCTCGGATATAGGTGACATAGACGAAATCGGGAAATTCTTCGGTGGTGGTCATGGCTGTCTCCTCGGCTCTTCTCTTGACGGCGTCGATGACGTCGAAGTGGTGCTGGTCGAACTCGCGGGTCCATCGATTCTGCATCTCATGGATCGGGTGCGAGTTCAGGTAGTGTCGTCGTTCTCTTCCGTGTCGGACGATCGTGACCAGGTCGGCGTCGACGAGCAGATTCAAGTGCTGTGTCACTGACTGTCTGGCCATCGAGAGTCCTTCGCAGAGCTCGCTCAGTGACTGCCCATCCTCTTGGCGGAGGACGTCAAGGAGTCGTCGGCGGGTTGAGTCGGCGAGGGCTTTGAACACTTTGTCGAGTGTGTCGGCGTCGGTCACATCTCTAATATGCAGGCATTTGCCTGCATATGTCAATAGGGTGGCGGCATCAAACCGCAATAGGGTTCCCAGCCCCCTCAGTCATAGGATCGAATCAGACAATGACAGGAACCCCAAGGAGGTCGTCACATGACGCACGCTTCGCTTCTCAGCCGTTATGCGGATCGGCTCGGATTGAGTGATTCTGCCCCCGAATTGCATCGACGTGCTCAGGGATCCTGTGCGCAGACTGTCGAACTTCTCGACGAGATCCTGGTCGCGCACACGCACTCGATCTGCTTTGAGAATCTCGACGTCGTTGCCTTTCGCGCCAGGGGAGACCTCAAGGCCGTTGCCATCGATGTCGACGGAGCCGCGGGCAAACTGCTCACTGATGGTCGGGGCGGATACTGCCACGAGCATGCGTCACTCATCCGCGGGGTCGTCACCGATCTGGGTCTGAGGGCACACCCGATTCTGGCCCGAGTCCACCTCGGCGACGGGCAGACGGCACCGGGAGCACTGACTCACCAGGCGACCATCGTCGACCTCGACGGCCGTCGTTTTCTCATTGATTCCGGCTTCGGCGGGGGAACACCGGAAGCTGCGCTCGAGCTCTCCGAATCCGCTGCGGCGAGAATGACGTCCCACGGCGAACACCGACTTGTCCCCGCCAGGTCTGTTCTCACACCTCAGCTGCGCGCCGACAGCGACTGGGTGCTCCAATCACGAGCAAGAGATGACCAGGACTTTCGCACCGTCTATGCGTTCAGCGAAGTCCCTCGCCAGCAGGCCGATCTGGACCTGGCGAACTGGTTCACCTCGACGAAACCCGGGTCGCGGTTCACCGGTCCGCCGATCCTCGCTCTGCTGCTGCCCGAAGGCGGCAGGGTCACTTTGGAGGGGCGCCGACTGGGGCGCATGATCGGCGGTGCGCGACCCGACCGACACGAACGGACCCTGTCTGATGCCACGGAATTCGCCGAGCTGCTGTCGACTGAATTCGGACTCGACCTCGACAGGGAATTCACGGATCTGGTGTGGAGCGCGACCGCTGAGGGGTGAAGTGCCCGGTCTGAGGATCTGCGGGCAGACCTGAACAGCGGCCGGTGGGCCAAGCCAGTGTCAGACCCCGGGTCTACACTGCTGTCATGTCCGCGGCGACTCGGGATGACCTCATTCGCAGGCCACACCCGCGCCTGTGCCCCTTCGTGGGTGACTATGTCGCCTACGACGTTTCGGGCGTCCCCGCCGGGACACATCTCGGGCTGCCATCGGGCACCTTGACGTTCATCGTCTCCATCGACGAACCGCTGCACCAATACGACGCGGCAACCGAGTGCACCGAGTCGTTCGACGTACTGCTCGCGGGCCTGCATCTGCGGCCGACCCTCATCAGGCATAACGGCGCAATGGCCGGAATTCAGATCAACTTCACCCCCTTCGCTCCTCGCATCCTCTTCGACACCCCTGCCGTCGACCTCGCTCATCGCACGCACGATCTTGCCGAGATCGCACGACCCATCGCCGCCGAGCTGCACGGGCGCGTCAACGAAGCCACGACCTGGTCTGCCCGCTTCGATGCCATCGACGAGGTCCTCGTGCGCGCCGTTCACGAAGGCACCCAGCCTCGGCCCGAGGTGGTCAGCTCCTGGCAGCTGATCGCCCGCAGCCACGGCGGGCTGCCCGTCTCTCTCGTGGCGGATCGGATCGGTTGGAGCAGACGCCACCTCAACGGAGTGTTCCGTGCAGAATTCGGCATCGGACCTAAGGAGGCGGCGCGGGTCATGCGATTCGATCGGGCGAGACGAATGATCTCGGCGCAGTCTCGGACGTTGGCAGATATCGCCGCGACCTGCGGTTATGCCGACCAATCCCATCTCAACCGCGACTTCCGACTGCTCGCCGGCACCAGTCCGTCCCTGTGGCTGACCGAGGACCCCATGGTGCGGCAGGACCGGGATCGGCGTCCGCTGGATCGGTAAGCGCCGCCTCGGCGAGTGTCGGTGCAGCTGCACCCTTTGTCTCCGCGGCCCGCGCCGTTCCCAAATGTCCAAGCCGCCGAGGTGGCGCCGGGTCCACGATGGTGTGGACCGATACGACGAAGAAGGGACACATCATGTCAACGACCACCGGAGCCAATGTCTGGCCCACATTCCGCTACCGAGATGCGAAGGCCGCGATCGCGTTCCTACAGGACGCCTTCGGCTTCGAAGTCGTCGCTGAGTACGCGAACGCCGATGTCCCGCAGCGAGTCGATCACGCTGAACTGCGTTGGCCAGAAGGTGGGGGAGTCATGCTCGGCTCCACGCGTGACGACGGCGGTGTCATGACGAAGACCGGAGTCGCAGCAGGCTCGGTGTACATCGCCACAGGCCGAGTCGAGGAGCTCTATCAACGCGCGATCGCGGCCGGTGCCACGAAGGTCATGGGGCTGAGTGAACAGGACTATGGGTCCAAGGACTTCAGTGTCACCGACCCCGAAGGGGTGCTGTGGAGCTTCGGGACCTATCGGGGTGCGGGCGCAGATCAGGAGTGATCCCCGAGCACAGCGTCGGCCGCAACGTAGAGAGTCTGCTTCTCCAGCTGCGAGAGTGAGTCCTCAGCGGGCAGAGCTCGTTCGAGGGCGATTCCATTGAGGACGGTGCATAGGAAGCGCGCAAGGCGTGGGATGTCGCCTCGGTCGGGGACCCCACCCTCATCAGCGAGCACACGCAGCCAATCCTCTGTTCTCCGTTGCCCATCACGCTGAATAGCGAGGTACGTCTCGCGTACCTGCTCGTTCTGGTCCGCGACGATGAAGGCAGTGCTGACCGCCGTCATCGCCTCGCGTGCTTCAGCTCCGGCTCTGGCCGTTGCCAGCACCTGAAGAAGGCACTCGACGAGCCGATCTCGGGCGGGAATCGTCGCGTTGTGGATGTCGGTGTCCGCCAGCATCCAGTCATAGGCGCGCCGCATGACTTCGTCCCGCAGCGCCTGCTGGGTGGGGAAGTGGTGACGCAGCGACCCTGTACTCACCCCGACTCGCGCAGCGATCGCACGCACACTCAGCTTCGCTGTCACGCCGTCTTCGGTGATGATGTCTGCAGCCGCGGCGAGTATTCGCTCACGGGTGTTCGAGTCCTCACGTTCACTCATTCACATACCGGCTTCTTCTCTGCGATTCCTCCAAACAACACACTGTGTTAGTGTACTGGTGTTTCCACCAACACACTGTGTTGGTCCTGTGTCTAGGGCCAGGGAGGGTACCCAGATGTTCAAGCAATGGCGCCGACAGCGAGCAGTCAGACGGATAGAGGCCGGAGACGGAAGGCCCGTGAAGAGATTCCGTTGGTGGCAACTGCTGGGTCGGTCACTCTTTCACTTGGAAATCGCCGATTCGACTGGTCGCTGCAGTGAATACTCAGTGGACGTGCGGCAGTGGAAGACGGACGAGAACGGCTACGTGAAGGTGTTTCTCTATCGCAATGGCCTCCAGCACGCAGTATCCCGGGCCCCCGCAGTCTTCCCGGTCGAGGGCGGAGCGATTGAAGTTGCCGCCAGCAATTTCGGATTGAAGCGCTGCCACTTCGTGTCCGATGCCGGAGTTGAACGGCAAATGCACCCCGATGTTCATTCCGCAGAAGGCCGCCGAGCCCGTTTCGACGAGCGCCGGCCACAACTGAGCCGGCTGATCGGAATAGTCTCAATTGTTGCGCTGCTGGTGGGCGTCGGCCTGCTGCTGCAGCAGATCGCCGTGCCGATCTTGAGAATTCCGCCGATTGCTGAACAGATCGGGCCCGTCGAGCCGTTGATCCACCTTCCCCTATGGCTGTCGATCGGTCTGGGTCTCGTTGCCGCGCTCGCCAGCACGGAAAGAGCACTGCGCATGCGCTATCGGTGGTGGCTCGACGCGGCTGGAAACTGATCCTGCACGTGCTTTCTCACCTGCGGGTCATGCTGGATTACGCGCGTCTCGCGCTGACGCCCTCTGCCCAGCGATAAGGCTGAGTCGCAAGAAGCGCGCCGATCGAGCGGCGGAGGCGGGAGACTTCTGCACGCACCGTGACCAGATGCTCGGCATCGCCGTAGAGCGTGCGACTGAGATCGGCAGCGCTGATTCCAGAAGGCCCCGCCGAGGTGATCGCGGCGAGGACCTGCGCACGCCGTGGCGTGAGCGGAACGGTGACCGGATCACCGCCGGAGTTGATCTCGAGCACCGCGGGTTGGCTTGTCTGTCGCAGCGTGACCGAGACTTGTGCATCGTCGACAGTCTCTGCTGGTCTCAACAGCCACCCGCCGGTGATCTTCTCCGGCAGGCATAGTCCAGCGCCGGGGATGAGGATCGTGCGGTCAGGTGCCGGCACTTCGATCCGATCGCGGCTGCGCACACCCTGCTGATAGGCGACCCATCCATCGTCGTCGACGACCAGCGCAGGACCGTGACTGCCGCTGAGGACAATGGACATGCGATTCCGCAAACTGCTCAGCTGCTCCTGCTGGATGAGCGAGAGCCTCGCCTGCGCCAGGTGAACGGCAGTCGTGACCAGAGACTGAACAGCAGGATGAAGAGTGAGTGCAGGCCCGCTGATGTCCACGACCCCGAGGAGCCTGCCGTCTACTGGGTCATGGATGGGAACCGCACTGCAGTACCAGGGGTGCTGTGACGTTTCGAAGTGCTCGGCGGAGAACAGCTGAACTGGAGCTTCCTCGGCCAGAGCTGTGCCGATGGCATTCGTGCCCACCTTGGACTCGGACCAGTGGGCGCCTTCGGCGAATCCGAGAACATCAGCCTGACGTCTGGCCGCGGTGGCTCCGTCGCGCCACAAGATCACGCCCTCGGCATCGGCGACGACGAGGATGAAGCTGCTGGCATCGGGCATCCTCAGAAGCACAGATTTCAGTTCTTCGACGATCAGGCGAAGCTTCGATCTGTGCCTACGGGACTCGACGTCCGCCTCGGCGGAGAAGATTCTGCGATTGTCACCAGCCGGGTCAAGACCCAGGCGCAGCATTCGGTCCCACGAGCGCGCAACGAGCGCTCGCGGTTGCTCCGGCGGTGAACCGCCGGTGATCACGGCATCGTGAATGCGTGTCAGATCTCTGGCGAGATGCGCCAGATCCGGCTGAGGCATATGACGAGTATAGGTGCGGTCGTCGGCACTGACCATGCAACTCGATGCAACTCTTCCGCGGCTGTTCTTGGCGGGATAGCTTGAGGACACACAGCTCAACGAAGAGGAGTGACATGACAACGACAATTGATCGCACACAGCTCACCGCCGATGACATTGCGACCGAGTGGCTCAGCAGCTTCGAATCTGCACTGCGGGTGCGTGACATCGAAGCAGCAGTGGGACTGTTCGCCACCACGAGTTACTGGAGGGATCTCGTGTCTTTCACGTGGAATCTCAATACGGTGGAGAACCATGACGGGGTCAGGGACATATTGACCGTGAACGCGGACCGGGTCTCGCCATCCGATTTCGAGCTCAGCGATCCCGCCACCACCGCCGACGGAGTCACCGAAGCATGGTTCACCTTCGCCACCTCTGTCGGCCGCGGCAAGGGTCTGGTGCGACTCATCGACGAGGACGGGACCAAAGCATGGACCATGCTCACCTCGTTGCAAGAATTGACAGGTTATGAAGAACCTCGCGGAGACCGACGGGTCAAGGGAGCCGAACACGGCGTCGATCCTGCGCGGAAGAGCTGGTCGGAGAAGCTTGCAGAGGAGGACGCAGCCTGGGGAGACACCGCGCAGCCGTATACTCTCGTCGTCGGCGGGGGACAGGGCGGCATTGCGCTCGGCGCTCGCCTGCGTCAGATGGGAGTCCCGGCGCTCGTCATCGATCGGTGGGAACGGCCGGGAGACCAGTGGCGTTCACGGTACAAGTCGCTGTGCCTGCACGACCCCGTGTGGTACGACCACCTGCCCTATCTCAAATTCCCCGATAACTGGCCCGTATTCGCGCCCAAGGACAAGATTGCCGATTGGTTGGAGTTCTACACCAAGGTGATGGAGATTCCTTACTGGTCATCGACGACTGCGAACTCGGCGAGGTATGACGAGGAGGCCAAAAAGTGGACGGTGGAAGTCGACCGCGACGGTAAGAATGTGACGCTCAACCCGGCGCACCTGGTAATGGCCACGGGGATGTCGGGCAAACCGAATGTCCCATCCTTCCCTGGTGCCGACATATTCAGAGGAGAGCAGCAGCATTCCTCGCAGCACCGGGGTCCCGACGCCTATACGGGCAAGAAGGTCGTCGTCATCGGCAGCAACAACTCCGCCTTCGACATCTGCGGCGCTCTTTACGAACACGGGGCCGATGTCACGATGGTGCAGCGCTCGAGCACACACATCGTCAAAAGCGACTCCCTCATGGAGATCGGGCTCGGCGACCTCTACTCGGAGAAGGCGCTGGCCAACGGCGTGACGACCGAGAAGGCGGACCTGATCTTCGCTTCCTTGCCGTATCGGATCATGCACGAATTCCAGATTCCGCTCTACGACCAGATGAAGGAACGCGACAAGGATTTCTACCAGCGCATGGAAGACGCCGGTTTCGATCTCGACTTCGGCGACGACGAGTCCGGGCTCTTCCTCAAGTACCTGCGCCGCGGCTCGGGCTACTACATCGACGTCGGTTCGGCAGAACTCGTCGCCGACGGCAAGGTGAAGCTGGCCAAGGGAGACGTCGATCATCTGACCGAGACCTCTGTGGTCCTCGCCGATGGGACCGAGCTGCCTGCGGACCTCGTCGTCTATGCCACCGGATATGGGTCAATGAACGGCTGGGTGGCCGACCTCGTCGATCAGGAGACGGCGGACAAAGTGGGCAAATGCTGGGGCCTGGGCTCGGACACTGCCAAGGACCCCGGCCCATGGGAGGGCGAGGAGCGGAACATGTGGAAGCCCACTCAGCAGGAGAACCTGTGGTTCATGGGCGGCAATCTTCACCAGTCGCGGCACTACTCGCTGTACTTGGGGCTCCAGCTCAAGGCTCGATTTGAGGGGTTGGATACCCCGGTGTACGGGGTGCAGGAGGTGCACCACTTGAGCTGAGGCGACGCATCGGTGAGGTGGGAAATCGTATGCACGATCAGTATTGCGTCGAGTGTGCTGCTAGGCGCGCTTACCTGACTCTGCGAGTGATCGCAAGGATTCGGATCATGAGTGGGACCGCGACGACGACGGCAGCGATGTGCACAATTCTGATGAGGATGATCAGCGTTATTGAGGCGTCCGCGGTGGCGAGCAGTGAACCTATATCACTGTCGGTGAAGAGCCAGGTCAACGGTTCGGCGATCAGCGACGCCATGCCGACGACGCCGAGTCCCACGATGAGCACCACCGCCGCCCACCTGTGACCGCGGGCGAAGGCGAGTACGAGGCCGGCGACAACAGCGTAGATTCCGAGGCGGAGAAGGATTGCCGGTCCTTCTCCGCTGAGGTCCTCCGCTTCCCACAGGTGGGCGATCATCTCTGCGACGCCTGCCGCCAAGGCGATGAAGAGGGCCACGACCGAGAGGTGCCGCAGGCGTTGAATCCGGTCGGTTGCGGTGCTCGCGGGAAGGGGGCGGTTGTCCGTTGGGCGCACGACGATTCTCGTTTCTTCCAGGGGCGGTTGTCGACGTCCACCATGTGAACATGCAAGATCCGACTCGAGAATCACTCGCAGGTACTCGATTGATGCCGGGCACCTAGCTCTGAGGGTGGAGGCTCCGCATGCGCGGACGAAGCTCGCCGAGGCGATCCCTGCCCCGGGGTGCGGTGTTAAAGCACCGGTGAGCTGTCTACAGTCCCAACCGTGCCAGGACGTTCTTGACGTGGGCGAGGGCCTCGTCCTGGGACAGCCCGAAATTCTGATTGAAGTACATGCCGTCGCCGATGAGCTGGATCGTCATGGCCATATCGGCATCGCCGAGGTGATTGTTGAGTGCGTTGAACCAGGCCTCACGGGTCCTGCGCAGAGCGCTCTTCGCCTCGTCGTTCTCCTGTGCCAGACAGCTGGCGGCGATGAGGCTGCGGTCCAGAGGCGTTCCGATCTCAGCCGAGGTCTCGAGGTAATAGAGGTGGAGGCGCTCGCCGGCGGCCTTCATCGACTCGACATCCTCATCAACGAGCCTGTCGAGCCGCTCAAGGCTTCCCTTGATCAGCTCCGCCTTCGAGCCGTAGTGGTAAAGCAGGCCTCCCTTGGACACACCGGCCTTTGCCGCGACCGCATCCAGGGTTGCGCCGGAGATGCCCTGCTTGTCCAAGAGGATGTCGAAGGCGTCGAGGAGCTTCTCTTTGGTGTCGGTGGAGTTGCGTGCCATAGCGCCGAGCCTAGCCGAAGCCCGCAGGCCAATCATCGTCTGCGACCTATCTTGCCTACTGTACCGTCTAGACGGTACAGTAGATTTCATGTTCACCACACAGACACCACAAGTGCGCGCCGGCCGGCGCGAATGGGCTGGCCTGGCTGTGCTGATGATTCCTGTTCTGCTCATCTCGATCGACAACACCGTCTTGGGATTCGCTATACCGGCCATCAGCACCGGACTCCATCCCACAGGTACCCAGCTCCTCTGGATCGTCGATATCTATGCACTCATGCTCGCAGGCCTGCTCGTGGCCATGGGCAGCATCGGCGACCGGGTCGGACGCCGCAAACTGCTCATCATCGGCGCCTTCGGCTTCGGCTTGGCTTCACTGTTGGCGGCATACTCGACGTCACCGGAGATGCTCATCCTTGCTCGCGCACTGTTGGGCATTTTCGGCGCCACGCTGATGCCCTCGACCCTCTCGCTCATTCGCAATATCTTCTTCCACGACAAGGACCGCCGCGTCGCGATCGCCACCTGGGCTGCCATGTTCAGCGGCGGTGCCGCGCTCGGGCCCATCGTCGGCGGAATCCTGCTCGAGCACTTCCATTGGAGTTCGGTCTTCTTCATCAACCTGCCGCTCATCGCGCTCTTCATCCCGGCGGCTCTTCTGCTGCTGCCCGAATCGCGTGATCCGAACCCGGGCCGAATCGATCCGCTGTCGATCGGGCTGTCGATGCTCATGCTCGCCCCGCTCGTCTTCGCCATCAAGCACGTCATGGCCGATGGCGTGGACATGCTCTTCTGGGCCAGTCTCGCGGTCACCGTCATTGCGGGAACCGGCTTCGTCATGCGGCAGCTCGCCTCGGCGAACCCGATGCTCGATGTCAGGCTCTTTGCCGACAAGATCTTCACCTCGGCAGTGCTGTCCAACCTGCTCAGCGTCATGGGACTGGCGGGCTTCCTGTATTTCGGTACGCAGCTGCTCCAGCTGGTGCTCGGACTCTCCCCGGTCGAAGCTGCACTAGTCCTCGTGCCCGGCCTCATCACTTCGATCGTCGCCGGTTACACCGCGGTGCCGATCATCGCCCGACTGCAACCGCGCGTGGTCGTGCCCTGTGCCCTCGTGCTCAACTCAGTCGGTCTGGGGATCGTAGCTTTCACGCCCGAACATTCGGTGGCAGGCATGCTCATCTCCTTCCTCATCCTCGGTGTGGGACTCGGTACCGCAGAGGTCATCACGAACGATCTCATCCTGTCTGCAGTGCCCGCGAACAAGGCCGGAGCCGCCTCGGCGATCTCCGAGACTGCGTACGAATTCGGATCTGTCATGGGAACCGCCGTCCTCGGGGGACTCACGACCATGGTCTACAGCTCTCAACTGCAGTCAGCGCTCGGGGCCAAGGCTGCTGGAGCCGAATTCGAGACCCTCGGTTCAGCCCTCGAACATGCGAGCGCCAAAGGGGGACGTCTTGGCGAACAGATCGCCGAGGCGGCTGTGACGTCCTTCGACCTCGGCGTCCAATGGGCGGCGGGGGCTGCGGTCGTCCTGGTGCTCATCGCTGCGGTCCTCACGTCCTTCGGCCTCAAGGGTGCGGGCCGGACTCGGGACCCAGCCTGAAGCTCGGCACCACGGCCGAGAAGACTTTGAGATCATCGCGCTGAACTAACAGAGGCGTTCGTCGGGGCCGCGACGGGAATCGCGCTGGCCTGAACCCACTGAACCCACTGAACCCGGCGGGCATCCCCGAATGCTTGGGGGGAATAGGCAATCACTGTCCACAGATGGTCGTCGGCGGGGCGGAATGCGAACGTCTTTCCACAGTGAATGCGCCGGTGGCCCGGGCCGAAGGGGGATTCTCCTTCGGCCCGGGCCACCGAACGCGTCTGGCGTCACGCCCGCCGCGTCACCTCACATCATGAGCTGAACGATTCGCTGTTCCGAGGCACCGTCTCGGCGACATTCTTCTGTCGCCTGCGTGCCAGCACTCGGCCGATGCCCGTGTAGAGCAGCGCACCGATGAGGATGACGTAGAGGACGATCGTGATCGGTGAGGACACGAGGACCGAGACATCGTTGCCCGAAGCCAGCAGGGCATCGCGCAGGCTGGACTCGGCCAGCGGGCCGAGGACCATGCCGATCATCAGCGGCGCCAGCGGTACACCGTAGCGCTTGAGCACGAAGCTGATGATGCCGATTCCCAGCAGGATCATGAGCTCGAACTGCGACGCCGAGGTGGCATAGATGCCCAGCCCGCAGAACACCGCGATGCCGCCGTAGAGGTAGGGATCCGGGATCTTGAGCAGCTTCGCCCACAAGGGAGCGAAGGGCAGGTTGATGATGAGCAGGACGATCATGGCGATGAAGAAGCTCGCCAGCAGACCCCAGACGAGTTCCGGAGACCGATCGAAGAGCAGCGGTCCTGGCTGCAGGCCGTACTGTCGGAATGCGGCAAGCATGATCGCAGCCGTCGCGGAGATCGGCAGGCCCAGAGCCAGCAGAGCGCCCATTGCAATACCGGTGGTGGCAGAACCCGCAGACTCGGGGCCAGCCAGGCCGCGGATGGCGCCCTTGTCACCGAACTGCGGATCCTTGCGCTTCGAGTCGAGCTTGCGCTCGAGGCCATAGGACATGAACGTCGGCACATCGGCACCGCCGACTGGGATCACGCCGAAGGGCAGACCGATCGCAGTGCCGCGCAGCCACGCGGGCAGCGCCTCGCCGAACTCCTTGCGGGAGAGGAATGGGCGACCCGATGAGTTGATCGTATTGTCGTTGACCTTGCGGCGGATCCGGGAGGCGATGAAGAAGACCTCGCCCAGGGCCAGGATCGCCACGGTCACCGTGACCAGTGAAACTCCGTCGAAGAGTTCGGGGACACCCATGGTGAAACGCTCGGTGCCGGAGACCGAATCGATGCCGATGACCGAGAAGCCGATGCCGAGCACGAGAGCCATGAGGCCCTTGAGAACAGAGTCCGCAACGACCGACGAGGTTGCCACGAATGCGAACAGGGCGAGTGCGAAGAACTCGGCGGGACCGAAGTTCGTCGAGAAGTCCGCCAGAGCAGGCGCAACGAAGACGACCAGGAAGCAGGAGATGAACCCGCCGATGAACGCACCGATCGCGGCCGTGGCCAAAGCCTGGGGTGCTCGCCCGTTGCGGGCCATCTTGTGGCCTTCGAACGTCGAGGCGATCGCCGAGGCCTGGCCGGGGGTGTTCATGAGGATGGCCATGGTGGAGTCACCGAAGAGACCACCGAAGTAGACGCCGGCGAACATGATGAATGCGCCGGTCGGGTCGAGTGCGAAGGTCATCGGCAGCAGCAGGGCCACGGCCATCGACGAGCCCAGGCCCGGCAGGACGCCGACGGCGGTGCCGAGGAAGCAGCCGACGAGGACCCACAGCAGGTTCATCGGCGTCAGCGCATGTGTGAAACCTTCGAAGAGGGACATGAGAGCGTCCATATCAGAAACCACCTCCCAGAATTCCCGAAGGAAGATTAAGCCCCAGCAGCACCGAGAACGCGATGTAGACCAGGGAAGAGAATGTCAGTGCCATAGTCAGGTCGAACAGGGGTCGCTTTGAGCCCATCGACCTGGCCACGCACCAGAACAGGAGTGCCGCGGCGAGGATCCACCCGGCGAACTCGAGGATGAGGGCGAAGGCTGCGAATCCGCCGGCGCTCCAGGCCAGAGACACGAAGTCGCTGTGCGTGCGGTGGCGCGAATCGGCGACCCGCGCCTCGGCGAGTGCCTTGCGATCCTGAGCCGGTTCATCCTCGACATGCGGGTCGAGACGTGAGGCCGACACCGCGGAAGTCACAGGTGTCGAGAACGCCTTCTGCTCCTCCACCTCGGCGGGGAGATCATCATCGACATCGACGGGTTCGGGATTGCGGATATAGGCGATCGTCAGCAGGATCGTGAGCACGTAGCCGACGATCATGATGATCATAGGGAAGAACTGCGGTCCGGGCAGATCAGTGTCCTCGGCAATGTCCATCGTGATGATGCCGATGAGCAGGTAGGTCGAGAACCCTGCCATGATGAGGGGGACCAGGAGACCTGATCGACCCTGCCACCAGGTCCCGGCGCCGAGGTGAGCCGTCCTGGTTCTCTTCTTCGTTGACGTCTGAGCACTCACAGTCCCAACTCCTTCAGCAGCTTCTCGATCCGGGAGGTGTCCTCTTTGATGAATTCAGCGAACTCATCACCTGTCTGCCACACGTCCGTCCATTTGTTGCGTTCGAGGGCATCTGCCCATTCCGCGCTGTCGCGAGTCTGCTTGAGAATGTCGACAAGCTGTGGGGCCTCGTCCTCGGTGATGCCTGGTGCGCCGAGCCAGCCGCGCCAGTTGGTCAGCGTCACCTTGTAGCCCTGTTCGGTCATCGTGGGTACGTCGTCGAAGCCGGCGATGCGCTTCGGTGCGGCCACGCCGATTGCTTTGACTCGGCCGGCTTCGATCTGGTCAGAGACCTCGTTGAAGCCACAGGACGCGAAGTCCGTGGTGCCCGAGAGCAGTGTTTGGATCGCTTCACCGCCGCCGGATTTGGGAATGTAGGTGATGCTCGAGGCAGGGATGTCGGCCAGCAGTGCCAGCTGTGCGATCGTGAGGTGATCGACTGAACCGGCGGAGCCGCCGGTCCAGACGAACCCTTCCGCATCCTTCTTCCAGGCGCTGATGACGTCGTCGATCGTGTTGTAGGGGGAATCGGCGGCGGCGATGAGCACGTCGTAGTCCTCCGCTACCCTGGCGAGCAAGGTGGTGTCATCGAACCCAACGGGCGACTTGTTGAGCGCAATGCCGCCGACCATCGCGGTGCCTGTGGCCAGAATGGTATCGGCCTGCCCGCCCATGGTGGAGAACTTGCCGAGACCGATGGTGCCACCGGCTCCGGGGATGTTGACGACCTGGGCGTTGTTGGCCAGCTTATTCGCGCGCATGGCCTGCTGGGTCTCCCGGGCGAACCCGTCCCAACCGCCACCGGCACCGGCTGGTGCGATGAGCGTGAGGTTGGAGGAGAGATCACCCTTGGCCGATGCGGCTCTGACCGAGTAGGTGGTGGCCGTCCCGATGGCTGCCACTGCGATTGCGCCGTAGGTGATTCGGCCGAACATGCGCCGAGTCGGATGGGGCGGCGCGGACCCCGGATCTGCGCCAGGACCTGAGGCGGATTGGTTCGTCATTGACCAAACTTTCATATCTGTTGTGAACTGCATGTGAGGCTCGTCATAGCTTAGATTGATGCAGGTCACATTACGCGCTTGTGCGCACTGATCGCGTTCTGCTCATTCTGCTCACTCGATGGTACGGGACTGGAACGTGGCAAGGGCATCCGGTCCCAGCGGTGCTTCTGGTGCTTCGTCGTCCTGTACTGCGTCGTCGGTGTCGAAGTAGCTAGGCTGGGACCATGAACGACACTGCCCCCAGCGCCCCTGTGGCTAAGAAGATCCCCCAACAGCGCACCCACCATGGCCACACCTTCGTCGACGACTATGAATGGATGCGCGAGAAGGAGTCCCCGGAGGTCATCGCCCACCTCGAAGCCGAAAACGAGTGGACGAGCACGCAGACATCCGGGCTCGGGCCGCTGCGCGAATCGATCTTCACCGAGATCAAGACCCGCATCAAGGAAACAGACATGTCGGTGCCGACCAGGCGCGGGAACTACTGGTATTTCTCCCGAACGAAGGCCGGCCTCGACTACGGGATCAGCGTTCGCGCGCCCATCGCGGATGTCGACGACTGGACTCCGCCCGAGGTCGGCGAGGAGGCGCTTCTCGGCGAAGAGGTCATCTTCGACTCGAACATCGCCGCCGAAGGCCAAGAATTCTTCTCGCTGGGCACCTTCTCGCTGACCGACGACGGCCGGTATCTGCTCTTCGGCGTGGATAATTCCGGCGACGAGCGGTACACACTGAGACTGCGCGACCTGAGCACAGGCGAGGATCTGACCGACACCGTCGACGGCACATTCGCCGGAGCCTCGATCGACCCCACCGGCCGCTACGTCTTCTACACCACCGTCGACGAGGCTTGGCGACCAGAGAAGGTCTGGCGTCACAGTGTCGGCACCGACAGCAGCGACGATGTCTGCATCTTCCACGAGCCCGACGAGCGCTTCTTCGTCGGCTCGGGATTCTCCCGCTCGGGCAAATACATGTTCATCGTCACCGGGTCCAAGACCACCACGGGCTTCTGGTCGCTTGAAGCCGATGACCTCGAATCCGCACCGCAGGTCGTCTGGCCCCGCGTCGACGGGGTCGAATACTCTGTGGAGCACGCGATCATCGCCGGTGAGGATCGCTTCCTCATCACGCACAACCAGGAGCGCGAGGACTTCGACATCGTCGACGTGCCCGTCTCCGATCCAGCCGGTACAGCACGTGAAAGCGTCGATGCCGTCGACGAACCGGACATCGTCGCCGATCCGACCTCCATCGGTCGTCCGCTGCTCGCTGACGTCGACGGGCTGCGCATCGAAGATGTCGATGCCTTCGCGAGCTTCATCGTCGTCAGCTATCGCCGCGGCGGATTCGCCCGAGTCGGCATCATCGAGTTGGCCGCGCATGAGCAGCCCACGTCCGGTGACACCGCATCGCCCTTCGGCCCTTTGCAGGAACTGCCCTTCTCGCGAGAGACCGGAACCTTGGGATTCGCCGGCAATCCCGAGTTCACACAGACGAGCATCCGACTGCTCTTCACCTCCATGTCCACGCCCGCTGTGATCTATCAGCACAGCGTGGCAGACGGCACTGACACGGTCCTCAAGCGCCAGCCCGTCCTCGGCTCGGTCGACCTCGACCGCTACAGCGAATCCCTCGTCTGGGCCAGTGCCGAGGACGGAACGCAGGTTCCGATCTCCCTGGTCTATCGCACCGACCTCATCGCACTTGCCAACGGCACCACCACCTCGGCGACCACCTCGGCGAGCACCTCGGCGAGCACCACCTCGGCGAGGGAAACCGAAGTCCACGAAGCAGCCCCCGTCGAGCCTGCGCCTCTGGTGCTCTACGGGTACGGCTCCTATGAGATGAGCATGGACCCGTACTTCTCCGTGTCTCGGCTCTCCCTGCTCGACCGCGGGGTCGTCTTCGCCATCGCCCACGTGCGCGGCGGCGGCGAGATGGGCCGCCATTGGTACGACCAGGGCAAAACCACAACGAAGAAGAATACTTTCACTGACTTCATCGCCGCCGGACGCCACCTCGTCGCCGAGGGGTGGACGAGCCCGGACAGGCTCGTTGCCACAGGGGGATCGGCCGGAGGCCTGCTGATGGGAGCGGTGACGAACATGGCACCGGATCTCTTCGCCGGGGTCAGCGCTCATGTGCCCTTCGTCGACGCACTGACCTCGATCCTCATGCCCGAACTTCCGCTGACCGTCATCGAATGGGAGGAATGGGGAGACCCACTCCATGACCAGGACGTCTATGAGTACATGCGCTCCTATTCTCCCTACGAGAACGTCGCCGAGGTGGCCCATCCGAAGATCTTGGCCGTGACCTCGCTCAACGACACCCGAGTCCTCTACGTCGAACCGGCCAAATGGGTCGCCCGACTGCGTGAGGTCGGAGCCGATGCACTGCTCAAGACCGAAATGGTCGCCGGTCACGGGGGCGCGTCGGGACGTTACGACTCCTGGAAGGAAACCGCTTTCGACTTCGCGTGGATCCTTGATGTGCTGGGTCGATCGGACGTCGACATCGATGCCTGATCCTCTGGCACGGCGTCCCCGCGGGAACGCCGTGCCAGGACGCTTGGATGGCGGATGTGCGGCGCCAGGGGACGTTTGTCGCGACAGATAACAATACTGGGACGATTGTCTCCAAAACATTGTTTTGGTCGGTCGTGTCAGCGGCGCCCAATAGAGTGGTTGTCATCACAGTCGCACCCCTGACCGACTGCGGAATCAGAATGATCTGAGCTGCGTCGGTGCGTGGGGCGTCTGCAGTTCCACGTGCGGCCCACCGATGGGTCCGACCGGGAACAAGTGACAGGGTTCGTTCCGGTTCTGCGCAGGTGGACCGGTTTATTCAAAGGGGAGAAGAATGCGTCTCAGGCATCTGGCCACAGCGATTGTGGCGGTGAGTTCGGTTATTGCGGTGTCAGCATGTTCGGGCGGAGACGGCTCCAGCGGTGGCGGGGAAGGCGGCGATTCCTACTCGATCGGCATCTCCCAGCTGGTTCAGCACCCGGCACTCGACGCGGCCAGCGCAGGATTCAAGAAGTCCTTCGAAGATGCCGACGTCACCGTCGAATGGGACGAGCAGAACGCTCAGGGCGAGCAGGCCAACGCGACTTCGATCGCGCAGACATTCGCCAACGAAGACCTCGACCTCGTCCTCGCAGTGGCCACCCCCGCAGCACAGGCAGCCGCACAGGCAATCACCAACGTTCCTGTGCTCTTCACTGCCGTCACCGACGCCCAAGAAGCCGGCCTCGTGAAGTCCGACGATGCACCGGGAGCCAACGTCACCGGCACCTCCGACCTCAACCCGGTCGCCGAACAGCTCCAACTGGTCAAGGATCTCAAGCCTGATGCCAAGACTGTCGGCATCGTCTACAGCTCCGGCGAGGTCAACTCGGAGGTGCAGGTGGAGCTCGCGAAGAAGGCCGCGAAGGACATGGGCGTCGAGATCAAGGAAGCCACGATCGCCAACTCCAGTGAGCTGGCGCAAGCAGTGGACTCCCTCGGCAAGGTCGACGCCTACTATGTTCCGACCGACAACAACGTCGTCTCCGCCGTCACCACCATGGTCCAGGCAGCTGAGAAGAACAAGGCGCTCCTCGTCGGTTCTGAAGCGGGTCAGGTGGAACAGGGTGCGGCGATCACTCGCGGCATCGACTACACGAAGCTGGGCGAACAGACCGGCAAGATGGCACTGAAGATCCTCCAGGATGGTGAGAAGCCAGCCGACATGCCAGTGGAGACCAGCTCCGACCTCGAGCTCGTCGTCAACCCGAAGGCCGCCAAGGCCCAGGGTGTTGAGATCCCGAAGAAGATCATCGACGAAGCCGACAAGGTCATCGACTGATCGGCCCCCGTCGCCGGCCGCGTCACGGGACCGGTCGGCGACACCTATCCACGCCTCACATCACCACCTGATCGGAAACACATGTTCGGAGCACTGGAACTCGGGCTCATCTACGGAGCGATGGCGCTCGGGGTCTACCTGACCTTCAAGGTTCTCAACTTCCCCGACCTCACCGTCGACGGAAGCTTCACCACGGGTGGTGCCACCGCAGCCTCCTTGATCATCGCCGGGGTCAACCCCTTCCTGGCGACCCTGGCAGCCATCGGCGCAGGACTCATCGCCGGCTATATCACCGGACTCCTCCACACCAAGGGCGGCATCGACGGCCTGCTCGCCGGAATCCTGACGATGATCGGACTGTGGTCGATCAATCTGCGGATCATGGGCAAGGCGAATCTCCCGCTCCTGCGAGAAGACACCGTGTTCACCCCGCTGCGGGAGAACATGTGGCTGGGCACCTGGGTCTCCATCGCAGTGCTCCTCATCTTCACCCTGATTCTGAAATTCGCCATCGACTGGTTCCTCACCACCGACCTTGGCCTGGCGATCCAGGCCAACGGCAACAACAGACAGATGATCCGCAGCCTCGGCGTGAACACTGACAACACGACGATGCTCACCCTGGCCCTGTCCAACGGCTTCGTCGCACTCTGCGGCGCGCTCATCGCCCAATACCAGGGATTCTCCGACATCAGCATGGGCATCGGCCTCATCCTCGTCGGACTCGCCTCGGTCATCCTCGGGCAGGCAGTCTTCGGCAGCCGCAACATCTTCATGGCCAGCCTCGGAGCTCTCATGGGCTCGGTCATCTACCGCCTCATCATCTTCCTGGCGCTGCGTGCCGGCCTCGACACCAACGACATGAAGCTGACAACGGCACTGCTCGTCGTGGTCGCACTGCTGCTGCCCAGGTGGGGATTCCTCAAGCGAGTACCGTCGCTGAGATCGCGCGGCAACCGAGCCGTGTCAGGAGCTGCGGCAGTTGGCGATCCTGCGAACGAGGCGGGTGCCCAAGTGCCCGCTGGCACGGTCGACGTGCCCGCCGGGACCACCGACGTCCCGGCGGGGACGTCTGCAAGGACCGCAGGAACCGCTGCGGCGTCAGATCAGAAGGAGGACTGAGACACATGCTGAAGATCGACACCATCTCGAAGACTTTCTTCCCCGGCACCGTCAATGAACGCAAGGCCCTGCAGAATCTGTCGCTCGAGCTCGACGAGTCCGACTTCGTCACCGTCATCGGCTCCAACGGCGCAGGAAAGTCGACACTGCTCAACACGATCTCGGGCCGACTGCCCATCGACTCCGGATCGATCACGATCGACGGCGCCGAGGTGTCCCGGATGCCCGAATACAAACGGGCCAAATATCTGGGCCGGGTATTCCAGGACCCGATGGCCGGCACCGCACCGGACCTCACGATCGAACAGAACCTGTCTCTGGCACTCAAGCGCGGAAAAGCACGTGGGCTGGGACGAGGAACCACCTCGGCGAGGCGGGACCTGTTCAGCGATGAGCTTGCCACTTTGGAGCTCGGCCTGGAGAACCGGCTGAAGACCAAGGTGGGCCTGCTCTCCGGCGGACAGCGCCAGGCGCTGAGCCTGCTCATGGCCGGATTCACCCAGCCTCGCATCTTGCTCCTCGACGAGCACACAGCGGCACTCGACCCCCAGCGTGCGGCACTCGTGACGGACTTGACGCAGAAGATCGTGTCGAACGATGGGCTGACCACGCTCATGGTCACGCACAACATGGAACAGGCGATCGCGCTGGGCAACCGCCTCATCATGATGCACGAAGGCGAGATCATCTACCAGGCCTCGGCCGAAGAGAAGAAGACGCTGACGGTGAAGACGCTGCTGGGCGAGTTCTCCAAACTCAAGGGCGCGACACTGGGGGACCGGGCGCTGCTGAACTGACCTGGCGCCGGTCACCGTCGAGTGATGAATTCCTCGATGTCAGCTGCGACCTCGTCGGGATATTCGCCGGTGACGGCGTGTGAGGCGTCCTCATAGACATGCACCGCACCAGTACCCAGGGTTCGCTTTGCCGTGGCCGAGGCAGTTTCCGGGTCATGCATGACCGAGCGTCCCGCAATGATCGCGAGCACCGGCATCGGCAGGTCGGACAGCTGTCCTTCGGTGATCCGGGACGGCTGGGGCTTCTTCATAGCGTAATGATGCATCCCGGACTCGATCATGTCGGCTACCGGGACATCTTCGACCTCGATGCCGCCGGCGGTGTATGAATTGAACGCATCCCGTCCGGCCTTGGGCATCCACGGAACCGTTGCAGGGATCGCACGAAGGACCGTCTCCACTGGTATGCCGTCGAAGGTCTGGACGGGATCGATGAGGGTCAGGGTCCTCACATGCTCCGGATGACGGATGGCGAGATTGGCCGCTGTCCAACCCCCGAGCGAGAGCCCGACCAGGTTCACAGAATCCTCTGGAAGCGCAGCGATCGTCTCAGCGAGCCAAGCGGCCTCATCTTCGCTATCGGTGATCGGCGAACTCTGTACGCTCCGACCCGGTTCACCAAGGAGATCGAGGGTGTAGACATCGGCCGTCCGGAGCAGAGACGGCATGTTGTCTGCCCAGACCGGAGTCGATGAGGCGGTGCCGGGGAGCAGCATCATCGGCGCGGCGTCGCCGGTTCCTTCGAAGCGATAGACCCGGACGAATCCGAAGTCGGTGCGTATGTCCAAAGTGTCTGCTGGCTTCGGCATGCTGGCGAAAGCCTCGGTATAGGCGGAGTCGAACTCTTCCTCTCCCTCGGCGCTGTCCCAGTGGCCGACGGGCGCGGGAGCGCGGAGGAAGTACCCGATGGCAACCGCAGCAACAATGGCCGAGGCTATCGGCATGAGCACCCGGAAGCGCAGCATTCGGCGTCTGGGGGTTTGGGTATCGTGATCCGTCATCAGCGCTCCTCTACCGATCGGTCAGTGATTCAACCGTATAGTATGATTGCGTCATGGGACAAGACTCGGCAGAGGAGAAGACGAAGGATCGGCAGTCGACCTTCACACAACGCGCACGGCGCGCACAGATCATCGACGTCACGATCGAGCTGCTCGCCGAGCACGGATTCTCCGGTGTGTCACTGTCTCAGATCGCTGATCGTGCAGGGGTGACCAAGCCGACTGTCCTGTATCACTTCACCGACAAAGCCACTCTTGTCCGTGGCGCCTATCAGCATGTGCTCGACGCCATGGTCGAATCGGTCGGAGAAGCAGTGTCGTCTGCCGAGGTGGCCGAGAGGCCGAGGGTCTATGTGCGATCCATAGTCGCTCATTTCGTCAGTCATCGCAGTCACTCCCGACTGAGCGTCGAAGCGCTGATCCACGGTGGGGCAAGAACAGACAGTTCCGCAAGGTGGAAGCCGGTGGCTGAGCTCCTCAAAGCGGCACGTGAAGCGCGCGGAGTCAAGGGTCCGTCCGATTCGCGGACGGCTGCACTCATCATCGGCGGTGCCATTGACGCTGTCGTCGGCGAGGCACTCGAGGATCCGGGATACGACACCGCTGCTGCGAGCGAGGAGATCGTGGATCTCATCGAGGAGCGTTACCTCACCGACTGATCGGGGGCAGCGCAAACCTCCGTGCGATTGCGTGGGGCGCTGCAGCAATATGGCAGGATTCCTTTGAGAAGCTCTCAGGAAGCTGTTAAGGTCCGAAGCTATGGCACAGACGGGTATTTTTGGGGCAGACCTCTGTGCCTGGACCCTTTCTGCCACACGCACAGCACCTCATCCCACTGCCGGTTTCGCCAATGATTCCTGGGAAGGCGCAGCAATCGGGTGGTGCGGTTCAGAGCCTTAGGTCACTCTGGCAACTTTCGATCATCAGTTTCCTCGACGATTGAGAAAGGGCCATCGCTGCATGTCCGATGACTCCACACCAGACACATCCAGACCCACAGGAACAGACACCACGGGGACCGATGCTTCGGCAGCAGATGCTGACACCTCGGCGACCACCGCGCCGACCCTCGGCTCTGACGGTTCCGGCTCCCTGCGCCCCGAACGCAGAGCCTCACGCGAAAAGCTCAAGGCCGATGCCAGGCGTGTGAGCAAAGCGACGGGCAAGAGGCTGGGCAAGCTCGACTACAGTCGTCCCCGGCGTCCGGAAGATGCCGAGCCGGAGAACAACACTCAGTATCCGCACAACACCCACCCGATTCTGGTCCCGGGAATCGCGATCGACGAACAGCGTCGCCACTACTCCCTCGACAAGATCATCTTCGCCGTCGCCGGCACGCTGACAGTCGCCTTCGTCATCTGGGGCATCGTCGATTCGGACGGCGTCTCCACGGTGGCCACAGCCGCCTATAACTGGTCGACGTTGAACGTCGGCTGGTTCTTCAACCTCGTGGCGATCATCGTTCTCGTCGCGCTGATCATTCTCGCGTTCACCCCCTACGGCAAGATTCCGCTGGGCAAGGACGATGAGAAGGCCGAGTTCAGCACCTTCTCGTGGGTGGCGATGCTGTTCGCCGCCGGCATCGGGATCGGCGTGCTCTTCTTCGGACCATCGGAGCCGCTCACCTACTTCGTGTCCCCGCCGCCGATGACGAACGCTCCCGAAACCACCGAGGCACTGCACGGCGCCATGGCCCAGACATATTTCCACTGGGGCTTCCATGCGTGGGCAATGTACGCTCTCGTCGGCGGGGCGATCGCCTATGCTGCCTACCGACGCGGTCGCTCCCTGCTTCTGTCCTCGATCTTCCAGACGCTCTTCGGCAAGCGCCACACCGAAGGCCTCGCAGGAAAGCTCGTCGACATCTTCGCGATCGTGGCGACCCTGTTCGGCACCGCCGCGGCATTGGGGATCGCTGCGATGCAGATCGGCTCTGGCGTCAGCATCGTCAGCGGCGTCGGTGAGATGACGAACAACATGCTCGTCGTCATCATCTGCGTCCTCACTGTCGGCTTCATCATCTCCGCAGTCTCCGGTGTCTCGAAGGGCATCCGTTACCTGTCGAGCATCAACATCATCCTCACCGTAGGAATCGTGGGCCTCGTGCTCTTCCTCGGACCGACACTGTTCCTGCTCAACCTTCTCCCCTCGGCGCTGATGGAATACTTCGGCTCGCTCTTCGACATGATGGGCAAGTCACTGTCCTGGGGAGCGGAGACACAGGAGTTCCAATCCGTGTGGACGGTCTACTACTGGGCATGGTGGATCTCCTGGTCGCCGTTCGTCGGCACGTTCATCGCCCGCATTTCGCGCGGGCGCAGCATTCGGCAGTTCATCCTGGGCACGATCTTCATTCCCTCGACGCTTCTCTTCGTGGCCTACGGCATCATGGGCGGAACGTCGATCTGGATGTACCGAGAGGGCGCGCCCGGATTCACCGACAGCATGGCCGCCCCCGAGGTGTTCTTCACCCTCATCGACAATCTGCCCTTCGTCGAGTGGCTGCCCTTCGTCGCGATCGTCGTACTCGCCATCTTCTTCATCACATCTGCGGACTCTGCTTCGATCGTGATGGGAATGCTCACGAGTCGCGGTGACCAGGAACCCAGGAAATGGGTCGTGGTCTTCTGGGGTCTCGTGATGTCCGGCATCGCCGTGGTCATGCTGCTGCTGGGAAATGCCAATGCACTGGAAGGTCTGCAGCAGCTCGTGATCGTCACCGCAGTGCCGTTCGCGGTCGTCATGCTGTTCATCATCATCGCCTGGTTCAAAGAACTGCGCACCGACCCGCTGGCTCTGCGGCGACAGTACGCGCAGAACGCTGTGGACAATGCAGTGGTCGAAGGTGCCGACCGATTCGGTGACGACTTCGCGTTCCAGGTCGTGCAGACCGAACCGGGCGACGGTGCCAACGGCGGCATCGACTCCGAGCATGGGGACTACACCGATTGGTACCAGCGCACCAATGCCGACGGTGAGCCGGTCGGTTTCGACTACGAAACCGGCGAATGGGCCGACGGCTGGACTCCCGAGGAGGACGAGAGCGATGACCCCGGCACCACCTCGGCGAGTTCAGAGGTCGAGGGCAAGACGGAATCCCGTGTGACCGAGTGAGGTGTCCGGTGTCGCGGCCGAGCGTGCCGAGGTCCGGTACCTGCGGCAATACGAGTCATGGCACATATAGGATCCGCCACGCAGCACCGGTCGCTGGTCGAGTGCACTGAAGTGACTGCTCGTCCATTCCCATACGTTTCCGGTCGTGTTGTGCAGACCGAAGCCGTTGGGAGGAAACGCGTCGGCGGGAACGGTGCCGACCGGCGCCGTCGGTCCGCTGGGGAAGACACCGGCGAAGGTGTTCATGCGGGCCACGCCGTCGGGTTCGCGCACCGAACCCCAGGGGTAGGGTTGCTGCTCAAGGCCGCCGCGGGACGCGAACTCCCACTCGACTTCGGTCGGCAGCCGGGCACCCACCCACTGCGCATACGCCTCGGCGTCGGTGCGGGAGACATGGGTGACCGGATGCCTGGCCCACTGTTCGAGACTCGAAGCTTCGAGACTCGAACCAGTCACACCTGCCACACCGGTCGGCACGGGTCCGCCGGGGTGGAACCAGGTGGCCCCTGTGACCTGACGCCACCAGGGGGTAGCCTGCACAGAGGGAGAGATCTCGGCCAGACCTTCGGCCAACAGGCCAGTGAAGACCAAGGAGTCACCATGAGTTTCGGCATCGGTGCGATGACCCGTCGCTGCAACGAACGCGGCGAATTCTGCGACCGTGACGGTCGTCGCACCGATGGCGAAACCTTCGACGCCGACTTCGCGGACCGGGCCTTCACCGTCCTCGGGATAGGCCAGCGGGTCCTCGCTGCCCATAAGGAATGTGCCGCCGCTGAGGCCGATCATCGCCAGATCCCGCGGGGCCAGAGCCGCGAGCTCGATCAGCAGCAGCCGATCGGGAGTGGGCACGGGGGCCGATTCCCGGCTCGACGTTCGCACCTCGGCGGGGGATTCTTCTTCCTCAACACCCACCTCGGCGGACCCAGGACTGCCCTGGCTCGCTCCGACGGGCGAGTTCCGTGCCGGGCCACAGCATGAGGCCAATGTCGCCACCTTCAATCCATATCTAAGAACCGGTTTCGCAAGAATCTGTTCCATCTGACACACCTGCGCAGGTCTTCAACGCAGCTGACTTCGCAGATCATGCTTTCACAAGCAGACCATACGTTTTTGAGAAAGGACGTGACCAAGCATATGCAACCGCCGAACATCGTAGTGATCCAGGCCGACCAGATGGCCGCACAGGCACTGGGGGCCTACGGAGACACCGCCGCACTCACCCCGAACATAGACTCCCTGGCCGAGGACGGAGCGGTCTTCGATCGCGCCTACTGCAACACCCCGCTGTGCTCGCCCTCCCGGGCGTCGATGATGACCGGCCGGATGCCCTCCGACATCGACTGCCTCGACAACGGCGACGACTTCGCCGCCTCGGTGCCGACGTTCGCCCACCGCCTGCGCAAGCTCGGATACCACACCGCGCTCATCGGGCGGATGCACTTCATCGGCCCCGATCAGCACCACGGATTCGAAGAGCGCCTGACCACCGACGTCTACCCGGCCGATCTCGACATGGTTCCCGACTGGCAGCGTCCCCTCGACCAGAAGCTGCAGTGGTATCACGAAGCCGATCCGGTGTTCACCGCCGGTGCCGCGAAGGCGAACGTCCAGCAGGACTTCGACGACGAGGTGATCTTCCGGACCCTGCGTCACCTCAACGGACGAGTGCGCGCGAACCAGGCCGCCGGTGAGAACCAGCCGTTCCTCATGGTCACCTCGTTCATCCACCCGCACGACCCGTACGAGCCGCCGCGGGAGAACTGGGACAGATTCGCCGAGGTGGACATCCCGGACCCAGCCCACCCCGAGGTCCCCGACATCGCCGAGGACCCGCACAGCCACCGGCTGCGCACGATGAGCGGACTGGACAAGCGGGAACCGGGAACCGAGGACATCCGTCGGGCCCGCCGCGCCTATTATGCGTCGGTGAGCTACATCGACGATCACATCGGCAAGATCCGCCAGCGTCTGCGCGAGCTCGACCTGGAGGACAACACGGTCATCATCGTCACCAGCGACCATGGAGACATGCTGGGGGAGAAGGGCCTGTGGTACAAGATGTCCCCGTACGAGCAGTCCTCCCGCGTCCCGATCATCATCAACGGCCCCGCCGAGGCAGTCACGCCGGGTCGGTATGCCAACCCCGTCAGCCTCGTCGACCTGATGCCGACTCTGCTGGACCTGGCAGGAACCTCGGATCCCGATGCGACAGGTGTCTCCCTGTTCGAGTCCGCTCGACGGGAAGCCGCAGGAGAGATGGAACCTGCCGATCGTGATGTCATCATTGAGTACTTCGCCGAGGGCACATACCGACCGCAGGTGACGCTCATCCGCGGACAGTACAAGCTGACGATCTGCCCGGGAGATCCGGAGCTGCTCTTCGACCTCGAAACGGATCCGGACGAGCTGGTCAACCGTGCCGGTGACGCCGGATACGCGGAGCTCGTGGCCACGATGCGAGCCGAGCTCGATTCGCGTTACGACCTCGAGCATCTTGAGGAGCATGTGTTGGGCAGCCAGTCGAGCCGCCAGCTCGTCGCCGATGCGCTCAAGATCGGCACGGTCCGGCACTGGGACTACGATCCGGAACCCGAGAACGGCTACGTCCGCGGAGACTTCTGGACCGCGTTCAGGTTCGGAAAGATTCCCGACACCACCGCCTGAGGCGAGGCGCAGGCGCCCGCGGGCTAGTCCCCGAATCGTCGAGAGCCGACTGCAGCATCGAAAGGTGAGTCCCTGCGGTCGGCTCTCGACGGTGAGGCGTGCGCTCGATGAGGCCCAGCTCGTGCCGACTCCCCACCTCGGCAGGAATAATTCACTCAGGAGTGGGCGAGTTGCAGGTCACACTCTCAGACTCCGGTGGCATCATCGGGAGTAGGAGGGATGCCATGACCAATTTCGAGTGGACATCTGAAGTCCCGCTTGCCGCCGAGACAACCTATCTGTGGCACGCACAGCCCGGAGCACTGACCAGACTGTCCCCGCACTGGGCCCAAGAGATCGTCGAGGAGAGCTACCCTCCGCTCGCGCCCGGGTCGGTGGCACAGGTCAGGGCCAGTGTGCCCGGCAGCTACGGCCTCGTCCGACGACCATTCAGTTCTGTGCATTCCGAAGGCCCCTCCCGGTTCTCGTTCGTCGATGAGCTCAAGAAGGGTCCGCTGAGCCAGTGGAAGCACACCCACGAATTCTCCTCAGTGGCCGGGGGAACCAAGATCGACGACCACATCGAGTTCTCGATGGCACCGGCTGGCTTCGACTCGATCGACCGCAGCCTCATCCACAACTTGGAAGCGACTTTCGAGGCCAGACAACAGCGCATGCTCATGGACATCGAGTTCCTCGAACGCATGAACGCACCACTGCTGACGCGTAAGAAGGGTAAACGCATCCTCATCGCCGGCGGCAGCGGACTTGTCGGCCGGCAGGTCGCGGCACTCTTCTCCACCGCAGGACATTTCGTGCGTCTGCTCGTGCGTCGCTCTCCGAAGGCCGAATACGAATCCCACTGGAATCCCGAACTCGGAATCATCAACCCGCGCGACCTGGCCTGGGCGGATGCGGTCGTCCACCTCGGCGGGCGCACCATCGCCACTCGGTTCACGAAGAAGGCGAAAGAGGAGATCCGCTCCTCACGCATCGATTCGACGACCCTGCTGGCGGAGACGATGCGTACCTTGCCCGAGGCGAAACGACCCGACGTCTTCGTCTGCGCCTCCGCCGTCGGGATCTACGGATCCCACGCTGAAGCGCCGGTGGACGAGACCGCTCCGGCCGGGGACGGATTCCTCGCCGAGGTGTGCCAGGAATGGGAAGCCGCAGCCGCCCGTGTCGAAGAGCTGGGCATCCGCCGGGTCTCGATCCGATCTGGCATTGCGCTGACCTCACTGAGTGGATTCCTCAGACTTCAGACGCCTCTGTACCTGGCCGGCGCCGGAGGGCGATTGGGCAGCGGTGAACAGGGGCTGGCCTGGATCTCCCTCGACGATCTGGCCCGATCCTATGTCCATGCGGTGCTCACCGACTATGTCCGCGGGCCTGTCAACGCGGTGGCCCCGGACATGATCTCGCAGCAGGAGTTCGCCGAGGCGCTCGCCGCCCACCTGCACCGCCCGGCCCGCATCCCCACGCCCGGCTTCGTCACCGAGCTGGTGCTCGGGGCCGACGGGGCCAAGGAACTCGCCCTGGCTGACCAGAAGGTGCGTCCGGAGAAGCTGGAAGAGACCGGATACCAGTTCGCCCACCCCACGCTGTCCGACTGCCTTGAGGAGGAACTCGGCAGCGGAGCGTGAAGTGGGCGAAAGGTTTCAGGTGAGGCTCGTGGGCCTCGGAGGAACCTGAGTTCAGAGACGCTTTCCGGCGATTTCGGCACCTGCGGTCAGCGACTGCAGCTTCGCAATGGCGATCTCAGGGTGGACGCGACCGCCCAGGCCGCAGTCCGTCGAAGCCATGACATTGTCGGGACCGACGAGCTTCGCGAAACGTTCGATGCGATTGGCGACGAGTTCGGGATGCTCGACGACATTCGTTGAGTGGGAGACGATGCCCGGGATGAGGTACTTGCCTTCGGGCAGCTTCGTGTCCTCCCAGATCCGCCATTCGTGTTCGTGGCGGACGTTGGCAGCCTCGAAGGTGATGCCAGCGGCATTGAGTGTGAGTACCTGGTCGACGATCTCCTTGAACGGCAGGTCCGTCACGTGGGGCCCGTGCCAGGAACCCCAGCAGGTGTGGACGCGCACCTGGGCCGGATTGATGCCGCGCAGTGCGTGGTTGAGTGCATCGATGCGGACCTGGATGAAGGACCGGTAGTCGGCGAAGGACGGTTCCGGGTTGATCTGGTCGAAGTTCTCGGCCAGGGAAGGATCGTCGATCTGAACGGTCAGACCCGCCTCGGTGATGGCGAGGTATTCCTCACGCAGCACATCGGCCCACGCCCAGATGAACTCCTCATCGGTCGTGTAGTACTCATTGGCGATGCGAGACGCCGAGCCGGGGGACAGGGCGTTGATGTAGCCGTCGCGTTCACCGTACCCGGCCGCTGCGAGACCGGCCTTGAGGTTGGCGATGTCGCTGGCGACCTGGTCCTGGCCCACGTAGCTGATGGCGCTGGTGGCCTTGGGGAACTGCGGCTGGTCACCGGTGTCGGTGCCGGCGTTGGCATCGCCGTAGACGCCGGGGAAGAGATTGCGATCGCGGCGGTCGCCGAAGCTGGTCAGCACCGTCTTGCCCGGTTCTGAGCGCACAGCCGGTGCATCCCACTTGTCGACATTGTCGAGTTCGAGTCCGCCGGTACGGGCAAAGGAGTAGTGCCACCAGGCGCCGTAGTCGAAGTCCGCGGCCATCGAATGGCCGTACTCCCCGTCGTTGGGGTTCGAGATGCCGAGATCCTTCTGGCGCTTGACGAGGTCGGCCACGCTGGCGGCGAGGAGATCATCGAATTCCTGCGTCTGAGCGTCGGAGACGGTTTCACCGGCGAGGCGAGCGTGGTTCTGAGCCTGCTTGACCTTGTTGGCTTCGATGAGCTCGGGGGTGCGGGGTAAGGATCCTGCGTGCGAGGTGCGGATCGTGGCCATAGGTGACTCCTCTGGTTGTTCGGCGGCAGTTCAGCCGCAGCGTTCTCCTTCAGGCAATCACATAAGCGGTCCCGCATGCGAGGGGGTTGTCATGTTGGGTCACGTGCTGCGGCTTTCACCTGGTGAAAAGAATGCGGTCCACGCCCTTGCAGACCTACAGTGATGACATGAGTCAGCAGGCTTCCTCGGGAGGATACGAACGCGCAGCCGGTCCAGGGTGGACGGCGCGACTCCTGTTCTGGTCCGCCATGGCCGTCGGCTCATTGCCGGAATTCGTGCTGATGCCGATGATGATCGATGGAGTGCGCCCGGAATTCTTCACCCTGTATCCGGCCGTGACCGTCGTGGTCGCGATCCTCGAACTCATCCTCGGCGTCGTCGCACTGCTCATCGTGAAGGCCAGTCCGATGACGATGCGCCTGTTCGGGATGGGACTGCTCATCTTCATCAGCATCTACGCATTCGCCTTGCCGCATCTGCTGCCGATCATCGTCAACCGTGCTGTCAGCAGCGTCGATCTGGCGATGAACATCCAGAGCATCATCTGGACCTTCCACGGCGGCGTCGTGCTGGCCGGACTGCTCATCGCCTGGAACCTCGCGCGCAACAGGCCCTGGTGGACGCACCTCGTCGCCGCCGGCTATGCGGTATGCGCGGGACTCGTCGTCGCCTTCGTCGAATGGGCGATGAACTCGCTTGGTTCCTCGTTCGCGACGTCAATGGTCCTGACACAGTTCGTCCTGCTGGGAGCCTCATTCGGCGGCCTGGGACTTCTGCACGGTCTCGGCCGAGTGGCCAGCGGACCATCGGATCGCTATGCCGCGGCCAGTGCCCGCTCGATCGCCGAGGCAGTGACGAGCAGGCGGGTTCCGTAGAGTTCGCCGAGGTTGCTGCTGGCTCTGGCGACCGGTGCCACGATGCACACGGCTCCGACCAGACCATCTTTGGTCTCTACCGGTGCGCTGACGCTGGTGAGACCGACCGTCCGCTCCGAAACGGTGAGCACCCACCCTTGTTCCGAACGTTCACCCCCGATGACGCGGGCCGCGGTCCCTCCGTCCTCGAGGGGCAGCTGAGTGCCCTCGTGGAGCTCGACATGAAGTTCGTTGGGCATGGCCTCGCTGACCAGGCACAGGCGATTGGGTCCGCGGGGGACCCACAGCTGACATGCCTCACCTGTGAGCTCGGCGAGGGTGCGCAGAGGTCCACGAGCGATCTGGCCCAAGCCGAAGCTGATGAAGCGTGCACCGAGTCGGAACGCTCCGCTGGATTCTCTTGCGAGTAGCCCATGTGCCACCAGTGCCCGAGCCAGTCGGTGGACCGTCGGAACAGAGAGACCCAGAGCTTCGGCGATGTCTGCTGCCATCCTCGGTGAGGCTTCGCAGGCTGAGATTATGGCCATGCTCTTGTCAAGGACTCCGACGTCCGTTACATTATGTCCAATCATATTATGATCGTATGTTATCAAATACTGATAATCAATGGATGGGAGGGCGCAGTTGGCCACCACAGAGGAAGCCAAGAACGCACCACAGGCCGACAGCCGAAATGATGGCGCGCTGCTCAGCGACGTGCGGGTACTCGAACTGGGCAATTTCATCGCAGCACCATTCGCCACCCGTCTCCTCGCCGACTTCGGAGCGGAAGTCATCAAGGTCGAGACGCCCGGCACCGGGGATGAACTGCGCACCTGGCGCCGCCAGCGCGGCAAAGTGTCGATGATGTTCCGAACTCTGGCCCGCAACAAACGATCCGTCACCGTAGATCTGCGCACCGAAGAGGGTCAGGAGATCGTCAGAGACCTCGTCGCCAAGTCCGACGTCGTCATCGAGAACTTCCGTCCGGGCACCCTGGAGAATTGGCACCTCGGTGAGGATGACCTCAAAGCGGTGAATTCCGACATCATCATGGTGCGCATCTCCGGGTACGGGCAGACCGGGCCCTACCGTGACCGTGCCGGGTTCGGGGGAGTGGCCGAGGCGTTCGCCGGACTGCGACATGTCACCGGCCACGCCGACCGCGCCCCTGTTCGACCTGCCGCTCCGATCGGAGATGCGATGGCCGGACTCTATGGTGCCCTCGGCGCGGTGATCCAGCTGTTCGCACTCAAGAACGGTCATAGGGTCGAGCAGGCTCGTGTGGTCGACGTCGCTCTCTACGAGGCAGTGTATTCGGCAATGGAATCTCTCATCCCCGACTACGATGCCTACGGAATGGTGCGCGAACGCAGCGGGGCCAACCTCCCCGGGGTCGTCCCCAGCGGAAGCTACCCGACGGCCGATGGACAGTCAGTGATGATCGCCGGCAACGCGGCAAAGCCATTCCGAGCGCTCATGCAGCTGTGCGGCCGTCCGGATCTGGCAGACGACGCGACCTTGGCTGACGGGCACATACGCAGCCAACGCGAGACCGAACTCGACGACATCGTCCGGAACTGGACGCTGCACCGTACGGTCTCTGAAGCCGTGGACGAACTCGCCGCTGCAGGAGTGCCCGCTGGTCCCGTCTACGATGCCACGGGCATAGCTGCGGACGAGCACTTCGCGGCCAGGGGAATGCTCGAGTCCATCGATGTCAGCATCGAGGACGATACGACCGAGGCGATCCGCTTCCCCGGAGTCGTACCGCGGATCCCCGGGTCAGAAGGGCACATCAGATGGGTCGGACCTGAGCTGGGAGAGCACACCGAATCCATTCTCACCGGCGTCCTCGGAGTGAGTGCCGAGGACTACTCGGACCTCAAACGCAAAGGAGTGGTCTGATGACGAAACCGCAAGCGAGGATCACCGACGTCGTCTTGCGCGATGGTCTGCAGGACGAACCCCGAGTCACTTCGGTGGAGGACCGACTGCTCATCGCGGCAGCCCTCGTCGAAGCCGGAATCAACGACATCGAAGCGGCCTCGTTCGTCAATCCGCGACGGGTCCCGCAGATGAGCGGCGCCGAGGAGCTGGCCGGTCTGGTCTCTGAACGCCCGTCGATCACATGGCGGGCACTGGCGCTCAATCGACGTGGAGTCGATCGAGCTGTCTCAGCCGGATTCACCACCGTCACCCTGGTAGTCTCCGCCAGTGCCGCTCACAGTCGGGCCAACGCCGGAAGGAGTCCGAGCGAGGCGATCGCCGAACTGGCTCCGATCGTTGAGTCATATCCCGCAGTGGACTTCAGCGGAGGAATCTCGACAGCATTCGCGTGCCCCTTCGAAGGCGACATCGCATCTGAGGCAGTGGCCGAGATCGCCGGAGCGTACGCCGACATCGGCGTGAGCAGGATCGGTCTGGCCGACACCATAGGCACCGCGAGACCGCAGGATGTGCAGACTAGTCTCGAGCATCTGCGAGCCGAACTGCCCGACATCGACCTCAGCCTGCATCTGCACAACGCCCAAGGACAGGCATTCGACACCGTTGATCGAGCACTCGACCTCGGCATCACCGAATTCGACGCAGCCACAGGAGGATACGGAGGTTGCCCCTTCGCACCTGGTGCCCACGGAAACATCGCCACGGAAGAACTCGTTGAGCACCTGAACGCGCGGGGATTCGAGACCGGCATCGACCTTGAGGGGCTGGCGAAAGTCAGAGAACTCCTGACGGCAGCCCTCGCGAGAGGTACACCCGTCGCCGCCTGAATACGACGGACGATCGACACAGCTCGGTCTCTCCGTACAACGGTCATCCCAGTAAGAGAATCGGCACCATTCGCATCAAACGAAAAGAGACAATGATGTCAGAAGTTCGTCGTCCCGCTCACCCCGAGACTGAAGCTACTGCCGCCCCCGCGCTCGACTCATCCACAGGTACCCGCAGGAAACGTGATCTGCTTCGCATCGCAGGCATGCCCTATCTCTACTTCGGCGCACTGTTCATCACCTTCCTTGTTGCGGCACTGACCGACAATCTGCCCGACAGCATGCTCGTGGGCTTCGGGATCACGGTCGTACTGGGTGGGGCACTCATGGCCATCGGCCAATCGATTCCGAAGGTCCGCGACTACGGACTGCCCACGCTCTTGTGCACCTTCGTCCCGGCCATCCTCATCTACGCCGGAGTGATGCCGGACTCGATCCCGCCAGTGGTGACGAACTTCCTCGACGGTTACGGTTTCCTCGACTTCTTCGTCGTCGCCGTGATCGCCGGTTCTGTCCTGGGGATGCCGAGGGCACTCCTGCTCAAAGCAGGCCCGCGCTTCCTCATCCCGCTGCTGGGCTGCATCGTCATCACATTCCTCGTCATCGGAGGCATCAGCGCAATTCTCGGGTTCGGATTCATCAAGGGCATCCTCTTCGTCGCGGGACCGATCATGGCCGGTGGCCTCGGCATCGGGGCGGTCCCGATGTCGCAGATGTATGCGGCTCAGACCGGCACCGACGCATCGGTCTTCATGGCCGACCTCATGGCAGCGCTGGTGATCGGCAACATCTTCTGCATCATCTTCGCCGGTCTGCTCAACGGCCTCGGACGGTCCGGAAGGCAATGGTTCGTCGGATTCAACGGCGACGGCGAGCTGATGAGAGTCAAGGGACGGAAGAACGAGCTGAGCTTGCCGGAGAAGAAGAGCGGGTCGACATTCCAGCAACTGGGAATCGGAGTGGCGATCGCCGCCGGGCTGTTCATCCTGGGGACACTGCTGGGTGCGATCATGCCATTCCTCCACCCCTATGCGTGGACCATCATCGCAGCAGCGCTGATCAAGATATTCGGCCTGTTCCCCAGGGAGCTAGAAGAGGCGAGCACCGAATGGGGAGAGCTCATGACCTCCTACTTCTTACCGGCTCTACTTGTCACCGTGAGCATCACCTACATCGACATCAACGAAGTCGTCGGTGCGATCTCGGACCCGATCTTCATGGGACTGACAGTGCTCACAGTCATCTCGGCAGGATTGGTGGCAGGTGTGTTGGGCTGGTTGCTGAAGTTCAACTTCGTCGAAGCCGCCATCACCCCGGGGCTGGTCATGGCAGATACAGGAGGAAGCGGAGATGTGGCGGTGCTCAGCGCCGCCAACCGCATCCACCTCATGCCCTTCGCGGCCTTGAGCACTCGACTCGGCGGGGCTGTGAACCTCTTCATCGTGTCCCTGCTGGTGCCCTTCCTCCACATGTGAACGATCAGCTACGCCGTGTGTGAATCGCCGAGGGGACCACTGAGCGTGCAGGTGAGGACGTGCTGCCCGCCGCCGCGAACAGCCGACGAACTCAGCTGAATTCCGGCTCAGCCGAAGTGCTTCGGGAGCGTCCCCTCGTGAGCCTCGCGCAGCTCGTCGAGTCCGATCTCGAAGTGATCGACGACCTCGAGGACAGGTGCCTCGTCGCCGGTGTCGGTCATGCCGATGCGGATGAACGGGAAGTGCCTGGCGGTGCACATGTCCTTGAAGCGGACCTCTTCGGACCGCGGCACGGCCACGATCGCACGCGCGGTGGACTCGGAGAACAGAGCGGTGAACACGTCGATGTTGTCGCGTTCGCACACCTCGTCGAGCCAGATGCGGGCACCGGTGCCGAAGCGCAGGCAGGATTCGATGAGTGCTTGCGACAGACCGCCTTCTGACAGGTCGTGCGCAGCATCGATCATGCCGTCACGCGAGGAGTTGATGAGGATCTCACCGAGTTCCTTCTCCGTGCCCGGCTTGTACTGAGGAGGCACTCCACCGAGGTGGCCGGCAGTCACGTCGGCCCACGCCGAACCGTCGAGTTCGGCTTCGGTCGTTCCGAGCAGGTAGATGGTCTGGCCCGGCTCCTTCCAACCGCTCGGAGTGGCGCGGGTGACGTCATCGAAGACGCCGAGGACACCGACGACCGGGGTCGGGTGGATAGCCACGCCGCCGGTCTGGTTGTAGAGGGAGACGTTGCCACCGGTCACGGGAATGCCCAGATCCTGGCACGCCTCGGCGAGGCCCTCGACTGCGGCCGCGAACTGCCACATGATCTCAGGGTCCTCGGGGGAGCCGAAGTTGAGGCAGTCAGTGACCGCGCGCGGGATGGCCCCGGCAGTGGTGACGTTGCGGTAGGCCTCGGCCAGCGCCAGCGCCGCGCCGCGGGCCGGATCGAGGTAGCAGTAGCGACCGTTGGCGTCGGTGGCGATGGCCACGCCGAGCCCGGACTTCTCGTCGACGCGAATGACTCCCGCGTCATCGGGGAACGCCTGCGCAGTGTTTCCCTGCACGTACTTGTCGTACTGGGAGGTGATCCAGTCCTTCGACGCCAGGTTCGGTGCCCCTGCCAGCTGGAGGACGGTCGCGCGCAGCTGCTCGTCGCCCTCGGGCTTGACCAGACCAGCGGATTCCACGGTGTTCGCGGCGACCTCGGCGGTCCATGATGGCTCGACCATCGGACGTTCGTAGACGGGGCCGTCGTGGGCGACCGAGCGAGGAGGCACATCGACGATGACGTCTCCGTGCCATTCGATGATGAGGCGTTCGGAGTCCGTGACCTCGCCGAGCACGGAGGTTTCGACGTCCCATTTGCCCACGATCGCCAGGAAGTCGTCGAGGCGTTCGGGGGTGACCACGGCCATCATCCGCTCCTGGGACTCCGACATGAGGATCTCCTCAGGGGTCAGGGTCTCATCGCGCAGCAGCACGTCGTCGAGGGCGATGTGCATCCCGCCGTCACCGTTCGAGGCCAGCTCGGAGGTAGCGCAGCTGATGCCGGCAGCACCGAGGTCCTGGATGCCTTCGACAACGCCTGCGCGGAAGAGTTCGAGGCAGCATTCGATGAGGACCTTCTCTGCGAAGGGGTCGCCGACCTGCACAGCTGGACGCTTCGAAGGTTTGGTGTCATCAAAGGACTCCGAGGCAAGGATCGAGGCTCCGCCGATGCCGTCGCCACCGGTGCGGGCGCCGAAGAGGATGACCTTGTTGCCCTTGCCCGAAGCATTGGCCAGACGGATGTCCTCGTGGCGCATGACGCCGACTGCGAGGGCGTTGACCAGGGGGTTTCCCTGGTAGACGGAGTCGAAGACGGTCTCGCCGCCGATGTTGGGCAGGCCGAGGGAGTTGCCGTAGTTGCTGATTCCGGAGACGACTCCGTGGAGCACGCGAGAGGTGTCGGGGTGGTCGATGGCGCCGAAGCGCAGCTGATCCATCACGGCGACGGGTCGTGCGCCCATCGAGATGATGTCGCGCACGATTCCGCCTACGCCGGTGGCCGCACCCTGGTGGGGCTCGACGTAGCTGGGGTGGTTGTGGGACTCGACCTTGAAGGTCACGGCCCAGCCGTCGCCGATGTCGACGACGCCGGCGTTCTCGCCGATGCCCACGAGCAGGTGCTTCTTCATATCTTCGGTGACCTTGTCACCGAACTTCGACAGATGCACCTTCGACGACTTGTAGGAGCAGTGCTCGGACCACATGACCGAGTACATCGCCAACTCCGCCGAGGTGGGGCGACGTCCCAGGATCTCGCGGATCTGCGCGTATTCGTCGGCCTTCAGTCCGAGGTCGGCATAGGGCTGGTCCACGTCGGGATTCGCAGCAGCGAACTCAACGGTCTCCTTGACCTTCTTGGAGGCGGCCTGATCGGTTTCGATCTGCTGGGATTCGACCTGCGTGGAATTCGCAGAGTTGAGGTTACTCGACATGTCCTCTTAACGGCCCTTTCATACGACACGGCATCAGGGCCAATCTTAGCCGTGGTGCGGGGGAGGGGAAGAAACCGGTCTCATCCTTGAGTGGATTATGTGATCGAGTCGACCATTGGTCTGCGCCTTATGCGGGTACCGCCCGAGGTCTCGCCAACTAGAATATGGGCCATGGCAACTCCCAAAATCGTCTTGTTCTACGTCTTCACCCCCTTGGCGGACCCAGCGGCAGTCAAGCTGTGGCAACTTACTCTGGCCGAGAGTCTCGGGCTCAAGGGGCGCGTGATCGTGTCGAAGGACGGCATCAACGCCACCATCGGCGGCGATATCTTCGACGTCAAGCAGTATGTGCGGGCGACGCGATCCTATGAGCCGTTCAAGAAAGCCGACATCAAATGGTCCAACGGCGAGGGAGACGATTTCCCCCGCCTGAGCGTCAAGGTCCGACCCGAGCTCGTCACCTTCGGCACCGACGACGAGATCACGGTGACTGAGAGCGGAGTCGAAGGCGGCGGCGAGCATCTCAAACCGGGAGCTCTGCACAAACTCCTCGACGAACGCGGCGACGATGTCGTCTTCTTCGACGGCCGCAATGCGATGGAAGCTCAGATCGGGAAGTTCCGCGATGCGATCGTGCCCGAGACGGACACAACCAAGGACTTCATCGCCGAGATCGAATCGGGTAAGTACGACGACCTCAAGGACAAACCGGTCGTCACCTACTGCACCGGCGGCATCCGCTGTGAGGTCCTGTCCGTGCTGATGAAGAACCGGGGCTTCGAAGAGGTCTACCAGCTCGACGGCGGCATCGTCCGCTATGGAGAGACCTTCGGCAACACCGGGTACTGGGACGGTTCCCTCTACGTCTTCGACAAGCGCATGCACGTGGAGTTCGGCGAAGGAGCCGAATCGATCGGTCACTGCGTCGCGTGTGAGAAGGCGACCCCGAACTTCGTCAACTGCGCGAACCTCGACTGCCGTGAGCAGTACCTGCGCTGTGAGGACTGCACGGAGAAGAACCGTCAGCCCTACTGCCCCGATTGTGTGCAGGCCGGGATCCCCGCCGAGGTGACCGCAGGCTGACGCCGTCCGTGCCGGACCCGTGTTGTGCAGCTTCTACCGAAGCAGGCTCTTCGTCGCCGCACCGATATCCGTCCACCTGAACTCGAACCCTGCCTGCTCCAATCTCTGCGGCAGCACCCAGCGGCTCTTGAGCACCAGCTCCGATTCCTGTCGGAGGACGATCATCCCGATTTCCAAGAGCCAGCGTGGTGCCGGAATGCCGATCGGCATCCGGACGGCTCGTCTCAGGGCAGCCATCAGCGCGGTGTTGTCCGAGACACCGGGACTCGAGACGTTGATAGGACCGGTGATCTCCTCGTGGGCATCGATGAAACGGATTGCACGCACAACATCGTCGATGTGCACCCAGCTGAACCTCTGCTTCCCACGACTGAGCGGATGTCCCCGCCAGTCCTCAGGTCCTGACGCATCGGGTCCGATGCCGCGGTAGCGAGTATGGCCAAACCAGCGCCCTTCCAGCTGGGGACCGCCGGCGCCGAATCTGGCTGCGGTCGCGAGCATGTTCAACGCCGCGCCGTCACCGAGTACGATCGCCATCCGCAAAGCGACCCGTCTGGTCAGCAGGAGATCACCACGGAAGAATTCTCGCTCCCAGCCTTTGGCCACATCCACTGAGAAGCCCTCACCGATGTCCCCATCGTTCTCGGTCTGCGGCCGGTCCATGGCATGGCGGTAGATAGTGGCCGTGCTCGAGTTGATCCACAGACGCGGTGGCGCCGAGGCGGCCCTGACTGCATCGTTCAAGATCCGAGTCGTCGTGACTCGTGAATCCCAGACCGCCTGCCGGTTGCGATCGTTGTATCGACACCCCACGCTGCGGCCGGCGAAGTTGATGAGCAGATCGGCGCCGTCGATCACGGCAGCGATTCCGTCCGGATCGTCCCAGGAGACATGTGTGCCCCAGGAAGCAGCCCGCCCGATGGTGCGCACCTGGTAACCCCACGACTGAAGAGGAGCGAGGAGCGATCTGCCGATGAAACCGGAGGCTCCGGCGATGACCGCTAACGGTGCTGAGCCGTCGTCGGGGCGAGGAGAAACATTTTCCGCAGTCATGAAGCGACCGTAACACCGGCAGAACCCAGCATCGGCAAGGTTCTGCTCGCATCGATCCCCGGTTTTTCGGGGGACGAGGCTCTCGCATCGTC
>NZ_VLTK01000001.1 GCF_007558825.1 Brevibacterium aurantiacum | reverse complement strand
GACTGAGTGGGTTGCAACCCACTCAGTCTGACTTCGACTGTCACTGGGTGCCTGTACGCTCTGCTTCGGCAAGCGCCTCACGCCCCGCACCGCGCCTCACGCCCCGCGCTTCACCGAACCCCGCGGAGCATCACCGCTTCGGGCGCAGCTCCAGGCCGGTGGTCTCCGGATCCTCGGGCAGGCCGATGACGATGTCGTCGCCGTCGGCCACGTCGCCGGAGAGAAGCCCGCGGGCCAACTTGTCTCCGATCTCGCGTTGGACCAGCCTGCGCAGGGGGCGGGCGCCGAAGGCGGGGTCATAGCCTTCGAGGGCGAGCCAGTCCTCGGCGGCATCGGTGACCTCGAGCGTGATCCGCCGCTCGGTCAGGCGAGAAGCCAGTCGCTGGATCTGCAGGTCGACGATCGAGGACAGTTCCTCGGTGCTCAGCGCGTCGAAGAGCACGATGTCGTCGAGGCGGTTGAGGAACTCGGGTTTGAACGTCGAATGTACGACGCCCAGCACCGCATCCTTCTGCTCCTGGGCACTCAGCGATTTGTCGACGAGGAACTGCGAGCCCAGGTTCGAGGTCAGGATGAGGATCGTGTTCCGGAAGTCGACCGTGCGTCCCTGACCATCGGTGAGGCGACCGTCGTCGAGGACCTGGAGCAGGATATCGAAGACGCTCGGGTGCGCCTTCTCCACCTCGTCGAGAAGGACGACGGAGTAGGGGCGACGACGCACAGCCTCGGTGAGCTGACCGCCCTCGTCATACCCGACGTATCCCGGAGGCGCACCGACGAGACGTGAGACCGTGTGCTTCTCTCCGTACTCACTCATATCGATCCTGATCAGGGCCTTCTCATCGTCGAAGAGGAAGTCCGCGAGGGATTTCGCGAGCTCCGTCTTGCCGACACCGGTGGGGCCGAGGAACAGGAACGAGCCCGTCGGGCGGTCAGGATCGGCGATGCCGGCACGTGAGCGACGGATCGCATCGGAGACCGTGCTCACGGCACTCTTCTGGCCGATGAGACGCTTGCCGAGCACATCCTCGGCGCCCAGCAGCTTCTCGATCTCGCCTTGGAGCAGACGACCTGCGGGGATGCCCGTCCAGGACGCGACGACCTCGGCGATGTCGTTGCTCGAAACACGGTCACTGACCATCGGATCGGTCTCGGATTCGGCATTCGCCTCCGCCGCCTCGGCGAGGTCGATCTCCTTCTGCACCGCAGGGATCTCCCCGTAGAGCAGGCGCGAAGCCGTCTCGAGGTCGGTGTCGCGCTGAGCCCGGTCCGCCTGGGAGCGCAGCTCGTCGAGCTTCGTCTTGAGCTCACCGACGCGATTGAGGCCGGCGCGCTGGGATTCCCAAGTGGCCTCGAGGCCGTGCAGCTCCTCTTCCCGATCGGCCAGATCTGCACGCAGGGCGCCGAGGCGCTCCTTCGAAGCCGTGTCCGTTTCCTTGGACAGGGCCATGTCCTCCATCTTCAGGCGGTCGACGGTGCGGCGGAGCTCATCGATCTCGACCGGAGCCGAGTCGATCTCCATGCGCAGCCGGGATGCGGCTTCGTCCACGAGGTCGATGGCCTTGTCCGGCAGCTGGCGGCCGGTGATGTAGCGATTGGACATGGTGGCCGCGGCGACGAGTGCACCGTCGTTGATCGAAACCTTGTGGTGGGCTTCGTAGCGTTCCTTGAGTCCACGCAGGATCGCGACCGTGTCCTCGACACTGGGTTCTCCGACGTAGACCTGCTGGAACCTGCGTTCCAGAGCCGGATCCTTCTCGATGTTCTCGCGGTACTCATCGAGCGTGGTGGCGCCGACGAGGCGCAGTTCACCGCGGGCGAGCATCGGCTTGAGCATGTTGCCAGCGTCCATGGCGGAGTCTCCGGTGGCGCCGGCACCGACGACGGTGTGGAGCTCATCGATGAACGTGATGATCTGACCATCGGCGTTCTTGATCTCCTCGAGGACGGCCTTGAACCGCTCCTCGAATTCGCCGCGGTACTTCGCGCCGGCGACCATCGCGGACAGGTCGAGGCTGATGAGCGTCTTGTTGCGCAGGGATTCTGGCACGTCTCCGGCCACGATCCGCTGGGCCAGTCCTTCGACGACGGCGGTCTTGCCGACGCCGGGCTCGCCGATGAGGACAGGGTTGTTCTTCGTCCTGCGTGAGAGGACCTGGATGACCCGGCGGATCTCCTTGTCGCGTCCGATGACCGGGTCGAGTTTGGCCTCTCGTGCGGTGGCCGTGAGGTCGACGCCGTACTTCTCCAGCGACTGCATCGTGTCCTCGGGATTCTCCGAGGTGACCTTCTTGCCTCCGCGCAGCTCGGGCAGAGCGGCCAGCAGGGCATCGCGACCGGCACCATTGCGGCGCAGGGCTTCACCTGCCCCGTCCTTGCCTGCGGCGGCCGCGAGCAGCAGGTGCTCTGTCGACACGAACTGGTCGCCGAGGCTGGTCATCTCCTCCTGCGCAAGATTCATCATCTCGAGTCCCGCCCGTGACAGCCCCGGTTGGGACACGGTCTGACCGCTGACGGTAGGGAATCCATCGATGGCCGAGCGGACCGCAGCCAGCACGGTTCGTGTGTCGGCACCGACCTTCGTCACCAGGTTCGAAGCCAGCGAGTCCGGTTGTTCCAGCAGGGCTGCGACAAGGTGGGCGGGCTCGACCTGATTGTTCCGCCGAGCCACGACGTCGTTGACGGCGGATTGCACCGTTTCGCGTGATTTGGTTGTCAGCTGTGCGTCCATGCGCATCTCCTTCACAAATGTTCTTCGCAGCTGTTCTGTGAACAGCTTTTGCTCTCGAAGAGTCAAACACCGACAAAGTTGAGTCTATTCCACTCAACTTTGAAATGGCGAAAGAATCTGAGTCTTCTCGGCACGCACATCAACACGGTGAGGGGCGGCGCACGTCACTTCAACAGCACTGACTGGAGGTCGAAGCGGCGCAGCACTCTGTCGGCGATCTCCGGATCGGTGCCGCGTTCACGTCGGGCCTTGAGCACTTCCGTGCGGGCGGACTGCAGCGCCTTGGTCTGCACCTTCGCCATCGCCTCGCGGTTCTCCTTCAGCGTCGCCGCCTGCTCCGAGCTGACCTGGTCGTCAGAGGTCCCCAACAGCTGGGAGTAGAGGACCTTGAAGCGTGCGCGCAGTGGCTCGGCCACCTCGTCAGGGAGACTGTCGTCGTTCTTGATCTGGACGAGCGCTGCCTTGTACGCACGGCGTGCGATCTCCGCGGTGTCCGCTCGCTCCTTCTCCGCCTCGTCGTCGATGCCGAGGACGTTGACGATGGTGGGGAAGGTGAGCCCTGCCAGCACCAAGGTAACCAGCAGGATCACGGCGGCTGCGACGAGGATGTAGGAGCGGCCGGGGAACGGCTCACCGGTCGCGGTGGTCGCCGGAATCGACAGCGCCAGAGCGATCGTCGCCAAGCCGCGCATTCCGCCCCAAGTCATGAGGGTGGCATCCCGGATATTCAGTGGTGCGGCATCCGGATCCTCCTCCCGGCGCTTGTTCTCCAGCACGGTTCCGATGAGCAGCCAGCCGAATCGCACGGCGATGACGATGAGCGCGATGCCCAGCCCAACAAGCACTGCTCGACCCAGGTCGGCATGCTCTGATTCGACGACCATGCGCAGATCGAGGCCGATGAGGCCGAAGGCGATGCCGGTGATGAGCATCTCGAGGACCTGCCACGTCGAAGCCTGGGTGACACGTTCGGCTGAATTGGCTTCGACGTCGCGTCGGCGCACCTCGAGAGCGGCCACGACGACGGCGATGACGCCGCTGGCATGGAGGTGCTCGGCGATGAGGTAGACGCCGAAGGGCAGCATGAGCATGAGTGAGGAGCGGGCGATCGTGTGGTCGATCTTCTCCATCACCCACCACACGATGAACACGACGACGAGGCCGACCGTGATGGCGATGATCGCAGAGATGAGGAAGGACAGGGCCAGCTGCCCGAAGTCGACATCGGTGCCGGTCATGGCCGCCGCCATCGCAGTCTGGAAGATCACGAGCGACGCAGCATCGTTGAATAGCCCCTCGCTCTGCAGCGTCGACATGATCCGCCGAGGTATCGACACGGTTCCTGCGACCGCATCGACGGCGACAGGGTCGGGCGGGGCGAGCATGGCTCCCAGCGCCACCGCGGCGGCGATGGTGATTCCGGGAATGAGGAGCACCGCGGTCCCGGCTACGGCTGCCACCGTCACACCGACCAGGGCGACCGCCATGCCCAGGATCGTGCGCCAGCGGATGGCGAAGAGCGCCCATGACGTCTTCTGTGCGGCCGCGAACAGCAGCGGAGGCAGGAACAGGGGGAGGATGAGCTCGGGCTCGATGGTGATTTCGGCAAACGTGGGAATGAACGCACCGGCGATGCCGATGACCACCATCAGTGCAGGCCAGGGGAGACGCAGCTTCTGGCCCAGGCCGACGACCACGCTGGTTGCGGCACCGAACCCGATGATCATCAGCAGGGTTGTCATGGCCGTCTCCCTCGGTATGGGTGGCATGTCTGCACACCGGAACAAACACATCGACGTCAGAGAGCATCGTCTGCACGAGGGGCGCCAGGTGAGGACCTCGAAGGAAATCCACGTCAGATTTCCGCGCCGGACCAACGATATTTTGGCAGAATGCTGTTATGTCTGACTCAATTGTATTCTCTCTGGCGAACGACGCAGTCGCGACGATTTCGATCAACGAACCGGAGACTCGGAACGCGCTGTCGCGCTCCGTGATGAATGACCTGATCGACACCCTCGCCGAGGTGGGGCAGCGCACTGACGTCCGTGCAGTGATCCTGTCCACCGCAGGACACGTCTTCAGCTCCGGCCATGATCTCAGGGAGATCAGCGGGGCGAAGCTGGAGTCGCAGCAGGAGACCTTCGCCGTCTGTTCTGAACTCATGCAGCTGATTCAGTCGATCCCACAGCCGGTCATCGCGCAGGTCCAAGGCGTGGCGACCGCAGCTGGGTGCCAGCTTGTCGCCAGCTGCGACCTGGCGGTGGCTGCGCAGTCGGCCCGATTCGCCACGCCGGGGGTGAAGATCGGCCTGTTCTGCTCTACTCCCATGGTGGCGCTGACCCGTGCAGTTCCGGCGAAGACGGCGATGCGGATGCTGCTGACCGGAGACTTCCTCAGTGCGGCCGATGCACTGACATTCGGGCTGGTCTCCGATGTGGTTGCCGATGACGAACTCGAGACAGCGACTGCCGAGCTGGCGCGGAAAGTCGCGTCAGCCTCGTCGGCTACAGTGGCAGTAGGCAAAGCAGCGTTCTACGAACAGCGTGATCTGCCTCTGGCAGACGCCTATGCGCACATGTCGGAGGTGATGGCGCACAACGCCGTCGCAGCCGATGCACAAGAGGGAATCGACGCATTTCTGCACAAGAGAGAACCTCAGTGGCAGCATCGGGACTGACAGTGTGATTTCCTATGACTGTGAACTTGTTCGGATGAACCGGATGAGACGCTTCAGACGATGATGGAGGATCAGACGTGGCGGTAATCGTGACCGGAGCCAGCGGCTTCATCGGTGGCGCCATCGCCCGTGCCCTGGCGACCAGGGACGAGACGGTCTATGCCCTGGGACGGCGCGATCCTGAGATCCCCGGTGTGAATTTCCAAGCGTGGGATATCACGGAACCCGCGGACGGTGCGGTGAAGACTCTGGCGAAGAAGACCACAGTGGTCTTCCACTGTGCGGGCATCTCGAAGGTCAATGCCGATGACGATGAGCTCTACGCTGTGAAGGTCACCGGCACCAGAAACGTGCTCGACGCATTCCCCAAAGCCCGGGTCGTGCACATCTCCTCGACGACGGTCTATTCCTCGATCGTGCATCATGCGGACCTGTGGGAAGAGGCCGGGCCCAAGGACCCGAACGACTTCCACGATGCCTACTCGAGGACGCATGCTCTGGCTGAGCAGCTCGTGACGCGGATCCGACCCGATGCGGCGATCCTCAGGCCGGCTGCGATCTACGGCCCTGGTGAGTCGATGCTCATGCCGTATCTGAGCCGAGCTGCGAAGAATGGTGTCCTCCGGCTCCCCGGCGGCGGCAGGCAGAAGATCACCCTGACCCACATCGACAATCTGGTGCGGGCGGCGATCGCCTGCGTCGACGTGCCGTCGGCCTCGGGTCCGTTCAACATCGGCGACCCGACCCCGTACAAGCTCAAGGACGCGGTTTCCACCCATTTCGCCCGTATGGAGTACGAGCCTGTCGTCATCGAGGGGATCGCGAAGGACAGGGCGCTCTTCGCCGCGAAATTGGGGTTGAAGATCAAGACGTTCTTCAACCGGGGCAACCGAACCGAGCTGTTCCTCGTCGAATACCTCCAGTTCGATCGCACATACAACCTCACTCGGCAGCAGCGGGTGCTGGGAATCTCGACGACGCAGTTCCTCCTGCCCTCACGATTTCAGTAGCAGCCCCGGTTCGTTGGTGCTCCCGGTAAGCTGCCCCAGCAGACCCAGCAGACCCAGCAGACCCAGCAGACCCAGCGTTACCTCAGCGCCGAGAGCCAGGGCCGTGGGACCGAGGGGAACTCACCGCTTGAGCCCGTGCTGGCTGGCGATGATGCGCGACACCACGCTCCGCGGAAGTGCCCGTTTGAGCAGGAACGGCAACGGTGACCGGCTGCCCACAGCATAGAATTCGCGAGGTCTGGCGGCTTCGATGGCCTTGACGATGGTTGCGGCGACGGTCTCGGGCGAGACTCCCCGCCGCTCATTGTCATCGAGGTGCCCCAGCATCGTGGTCACATCATCGGTGTAGACGGAGCCGGGGTCGAGGTACTTCGTGCGCCGGTTGCCGATGCCGGTGGCGATGGACCCGGGCTCGATGACGCTGATCCACACCCCGAACGGTGAGAGCTCTTGACGCGCGGCCGTGGCGAATCCGCGCAGGGCCGCCTTGGCCGCGACATAGGAGCTGCGATGTGCCAGGGGAAGCTGGCGAGCATTGAACCGATCATGATGATCCGACCGCGTCCTCGCCTGCGCATGCCAGGCACGGCGAGCTGGCTCAGCCGCACCGGCCCGAAGACATTTGTCCGGAACAGGCGGTCGACGGCCTCGGGCGGGAGCTCTTCGAAGGGACCGGACTGGCTCTCCCCGGCGTTGTTGACGAGAACGTCGATGTCGGCGACCTCGTTTCCGAGAGACTCGACGCTGTCGGGATCAGCGAGGTCCAATTGCAGATAGCGAACGCCGGGGATCCGCTCGGACTTCTCGATCCGCTCAGGGTCTCGGCTCGTGGTCAGGACCGTGCATCCCTTGTCTGCCAGCACTCTGACCAGCGCGGCGCCGATGCCAGAGGTGCCGCCGGTGACGAACACCGTGAGATCCGTATTCGTCATGGTCAGAGATCCGCTCGGCCCATATCGTTCGCTTCATGCTCGGTCGCAGTCCGGCCGGTACCTGAGCTCTTCTCCACGCCCATACCGGCTTCCCAGCTTCCGGCGACGGCCCGGCCCGCGCGCATTCCTGAGAAGATGCACCCGCCCAGGAAGGTTCCCTCCAGCGCGTTGTAGCCGTGCATTCCTCCGCCGCCGAAGCCTGTGACCTCACCGGCGGCGTAGAGTCCGGGAATCGGTGTGCCGTTTCCCCCGATCACCTGCGCGTCGAGGTTCGTCTCCAATCCGCCCAGCGTCTTGCGTGAGAGCAGACTCAGACGCACCGCGATGAGCGGTCCGTGGGAGGGGTCGAGGATCTTGTGTGGTTTCTGCACTCGCACGATCTTGTCGCCGAGGTAGTTCCTGGCATTGTGGATGGCCTGGACCTGTGCATCCTTGGAGAACGTGTGATCCATCTGGCGATCACGCTCGACGATCTGGTCGACGAGGTGGTCGTGATCGATGACGGGTCCCTGTGAGCGTTCATTCATCCCGGCGACCAGCTCTTCGGTGGTGTCTGCGACGACGAAGTCGGGACCGAAGCGCTTGAATGCTTCGACCGGGCCGGGTGCATCGGAAGACCGGGCGCGCTCGAGAGTCAGACGCCAGTCCTTCTTTGTGATGTCGGGATTCTGCTCCGAGCCTGAGAGCGCGAACTCCTTGCGGATGATCGACTCGTTGAGCACGAACCACGAGTAGTCGTGGCCGGTCGAGAGAATGGTCTTCATGGTCCGATTGGTGTCGAACCCGGGGTAGTTCGGTGCGGGGAATCGGTTGCCCTCGGCGTCGAACCACAGCGACGAGGGTCCTGGGATGATGCGGATTCCGTGGTTCGGCCAGATCGGATTCCAGTTCTCTATGCCCTCTGTATAGGCCCAGATTCGGTCCCGATTGATCAGGCTCGCACCCGCGTCCTCGGCAATGGAGAGCATGCGACCGTCGACATGGGCGGGCACTCCGGCGAGCATCGTCTGCGGGAATTCGCCGAGGCGCTCGACCGGCCAGTACTGGCGCATGAGGTCGAAATTGTGTCCGATGCCGCCGCTGGTGACGATGACTGCGGGAGCACGGAGTTCGAAGTCTCCGAGCTCCTCGCGGTTAGAGGCGACCCCTCTGCCGGTGGGGCTGGGGGCAAGTGTTCGCCCGCGAACCCCGACGACACCGCTTCCGTCGCCATGGCCGCCGTCCTCACCGTTGCCGCCGTCCTCGACGATCAGCTCATCGACACGATGTCGGAAGCCCATTGTCACGAGGCCCGCGGATTCCGCCCGCTCCACTGGTTCGCGGAAGACTCGGACCACCTCGGGGCCGGTGCCCCAGGTGAGGTGGAACCTCGGCACGGAATTCCCATGTTCGGAGGCACCGGACCCGCCTCTTTCCGCCCACCCGACGATCGGTGTCAGGCGCAGCCCCAGATCATGCAGGTAGCGGCGTTTGTCACCGGCGGCGAACTGCAGGTATGCCTCGGCCCATTGCCGGGGCCAGTCGTCCTCGTCTCGATCGAAGCCCGCCGAGGTGGCCCAATCCTGGCGTGCCAGGTCGAGGGAATCGTGGACACCGAGTCGGCGCTGTTCGGGGGAGTCGACGAGGAAGAGGCCGCCGAGGGACCAAAAGGCCTGACCGCCGAGGTTGGCCCGATTCTCCTGGTCGAGGATGAGCACTCTCTTCCCGGCGAGACTGAGCTCATGGGCGGCAACAAGTCCCGCGAGGCCGGCCCCGACGACGATTGCGTCAAAAGCCTCATCCGGATGCGGGGCGGCGTTCGGTGAAGTTGTTCCCATGGGCGACTCCTTCGTCGATGTATGGGCCTGGCGACCCCATGAATACTCAGACTACTGTCACTGAAGGCGGCCGGAGTGTTTCAGGCGTTCAGCGTCGAATCCAGCCAGGCCGAGGCGGCCGCGAATGAGTCGTCCGTGGTCGTCGGGTCGAGGGGCACCGTGGTCTTCGAAGCACTGGGATAGCTGCCGAGGAAGCTCAGACTGCGGGTCACTCGGTGGACTCCCTGCAGGGCATCGGCCACTCTGGCCTCGTGCACATGGCCCAACAGGTCGATCGAGAACTGGTAGAGTCCGAGGCCGTCGCCGGTGGGTCGGGATTCGATGCGCGACATGTTCACACCACGGCTGGAGAACTGTTCGAGCATCTCCAGCAGCGCACCGGCACGGTCGGAGCGCAGTGAGGCTACCACCGTGGTTTTGTCCGACCCCGTCGGCGGGGGAATGGTGCCGGGACGGGTGACGACGACGAACCGGGTCTCGGCGTCCTGGCGTTCCCCGATGTCGTTGGCGAGGATCTCGAGGCCGTAGCGTTCGGCGGCGATGGCAGGGCATACGGCTGCCACATGGTCGGCGGCGTTGTTGGCCAGATCCCGTGCGGCCGCGGCTGTCGAGGAGGTCGGGAGGTAGACGGCATCGGGAAAGTTCGCGGACATGAACGTGCGTACCTGTGCCTCACCGTGCGGGTGGGACCCGAACGAAGTCAGCGTGCTGGGATCGGTCCCCGGCTTCACCGCCAGGACGAAGCGAACGGGCACGACCACCTCGGCGATGATCTGCAGCCGACCATGATCGGTCAGGGCGTCGATGGTGGCGGGAACACCGCCCTCGATGGAATTCTCGATCGGCACGACAGCAGCCAGGCAATCGCCGTCGAGGACGGCGTCCAGGGCCGCGGCCCCATTGCGCATGGGCTGGGTCGACGCGCTCGAGCCCAGATCGTGGGAGTCGAGATACTGCAGGAGTGCTGCTTCGGTGAATGTGGCCTCGGGGCCCAGGTAGGCGTAGCGATCGCCGCTCATCTCGAGGCTTCCTTCTTGTCGCTCAGGTTCTTGGCGCGCAGTCTGCGCGCGAAGATCGCACGCGCGACATCGCGGTATTGGGCCGCACGGTGCATCTGTGCTTTGAGGTTCTTGCCGGTGACTCGGTGGTAGAGGTCGCATTCGACCTCTTCGACACGCAGTCCGGCATTGACGACGTCGATCGTCATGGCCGCCTCGACACCCCAGCCGGCGGCGAAGGGCAGCGCTGCGTCGAAGGCCTCTCGGCTCAGGCAGCGCGTTCCCGACAGCGGCTGGGTCGCTTCGAATCCGCTGAGTTCGGCGATGCCCTTCTTCGCGAGCCTGACGACGAATCCGAACCCGCCACCCTTGCGCTTCTGTGCGGGCAGGATCGCAATCGTCATATCGGCCTCTCCGGCGAGAACCGGCGCGGCGAGGGGGGCCATATTGACTGCTGAGTCCTCCAGGTCTCCGTCGATGAAGAGGAGAGCACGATGGTCCGGGTGCTGGTCGGGATTCGAATCGGAGATCTCACGATTGCGAATTGCGAACGCGCCGGTCATCATCGCCGCAGCCTTGCCTTTGTTCTTGCGATGGGTGACCACCTCGGCGCCGGCCCTGCGGGCGAGGGCACCGGTGTCATCGGAGGAACCGTCGTCGACGACCATGACGATGTCGACACCGGGAATCTGCTTGGTGCTGCGCACTGTCGCTGCGATCCGATCGGCTTCGTTCATCGCGGGGATGATGGCAGCGATCGCGCGCGGAGCAGTCGCCGAAGAGGCATCCGGGTGTGCAGGATTCGACTGTTCGGGCATGGAAACTCTTCTCCTTTCCGTCGTCGGCACCGGCGGAGTCGCATGGACTCTCGCCGGTGGCCGTGGCGACGGAACTCAGTGGATGGTCAGCTGGCGAGCAATGATGCCCGAGCGTGCCCGGCGTGCCTCGGTGCTGAGAGGTTCACTCGTGTGCATCGCGTCTTCGATGCGCTTGCCGAATTCGCCGATGGGCTCTTCGATGTCATCGACCTGTGTGCCGAATTTCAGTTCCCAGACGGGCACGACGATGCCGTGCGCGCGGAAATAGCCCAGGAAGGTTCCGGGGCCGCCGAGGTCGTTGAGGCCCTCGATCTGAAGACGGGCGAGAGCGTCGACGAGTGTATCCTCGCCCTCTGGTCGTGCCCAGCGCACGTAGGTGCGGCCGGACATCTCGGTCCAGTACGCGGACGTCACGGAGGCGACCTTCTCCGTGGGGGAGATGGAGTCATTGGCCTGTTCGAGTGCCGCTGCGACATCAGAGTCCGTCTCGGCTTCTGGCAGCTTCCAGTATTCGAAGGTCTCGAGCACGCGGATCTCGAACGGGTGGTCGGTGTCGAGGATGTCCTGGAGACGCGGACCCTGACCGGGTTCGGTGGTCGCCTCGATCGTGGTCCCCGGCTGCGCTTCGATTGCGGCGAGGATGCCGTGCGCGACATCGCGGGAGGCATCGGTGGATGACACCGGAACCTGCATGCCGGCCAGGATCTGGCCGTCCTCACGGTGCCAGGCCTGCCACGCGGCGGGCAGCAGAGAGGTGACCGTGATCTCCTGACCACCGAATTCCTCTTTCAGCTTCGCCGAGGCGGTCGCCGCCGGCACCAGCTCGCGCAGGCAGATGAGGTCCGCCTCGAACGGCAGGCCCTCGAACGGACGCGCAACGAAGGCCGTGGCCTCTGCACGTGCCAGACGTTTGGCAATGACATCTTCTTTGGATCGCTTCGACTTCTTACCCATGGAAAACAAGTCTAGTCGGTCTGACGGCTCAGGACGCATCCCGTCGACCGGGGCGAATCAGCGCGGCACGGCCACCGGGATGAAGTAGCGGGTGGTGTTCGACTCGTCCATCGTCACCAGCAGTTTGTCGCCGGGGCTCGGGAAGGCCGATCTCTCGGGGTTCTCCGGAGTGAGTCCCAGGTTCTCCAGGCGGATGATCCCGTGCCGACCGACCTCGTCGGCGGCGAGGACATAGGAATGATTGAGCTCGCGGATGGTGACCTCTATCGACGGGACCTCAGCCGCGGCATCGACATTCGTCATGGTCCGAGGTGGTGAGGCGTTCCCCATCCCCAGATAGGCGCCGACGTCGTCGGCGATATAACCGGCAACCACATCGGCCTGGGCCAGGAGTCCGGAGAGGACGACTGAGAGCCGCTCCTGCTGGGCATCCGATTTCAGTGCCTGACCGGGCTTGAACAGATGCTCTTCGGCGAGCACGCACCACGCATCCTGCATGATCGTGCGCAGCTGCAGTTCAACGAGCACCGACGGTTCGGCGTCGAAGGGAACTTCGATGATGAGATGGCGCCCGCGATAACCGGAAGGCTTGGGCCGGGCAGAGTAGTCGCGCACTTCGGCGACGGAGAGGTTCGATTCGTCATTGCTGTCGGTGAGCAGATCCCACAGCGCCGTCTGTTCACGCTCGGTGCGGCACACGGCACGAGCACCGACGACATCGATGACCTGGTTCTCGACCTCGACGGCCTCATGGATCTCGTCATTGGCATCGGCGAGTTTGCGGCGCAGCTTCTCACCGGCTCGGAGTCGGTCCTTGATCCTTCCGCGGCCGACAGTGACTCTCTCACCCGACAACAGCGCGGAGCCCGAGCACGCGGCCTCGACCCAATCGTTGACCGTCTCCAGGGCGGCCCTCCACGTCGACTCGCGCCTCTCGTAGGCTTCGTCGACCAGTTCGCGGACTGTTGCTGACATCCTCGTCACCTTCCTAGCTCCTGTTTCAACTTCACCAGAAGACGCGGTGGATGTCCATGCTTTCCGCGCGAAGCTTTCTTCGTGCAGATGTGCGCTGTGCTGTGGGCGACGGCTCAGCCGTCAGCGATCGGTAGGGAGGTACCCGTATTCGTAGCCGCGAGCCAGCGCATCCCGACGATTGCGGACTCCCAGGCGCGAGTAGAGATTCGACAGTTTGTTCTTGACCGTACCTTCGACAAGGTTCAGCTCGGCCGCGATGGCGGACACCGACGACTGGGTATCCAGCAGGGCCAGGAGCTGCCTCTGCGAGGGGCTGAGCAGGGTGTGTCCGGCGCGGATGCGAAGTGTCTCCCCGAGGCTCAGCAGCCGCTGACGGAGTCGCTCCCCGGCGCCGAGTCCGCCGGGCCCGCCGATGGAACCGTCGCCGAAGCGGGCCTGGGCCGAGCGGAGGTCCTCAATCGATCCGGGTCCGTCAACCGAGCTTGGGTCGTCAACTGATCCGGGTCCGTCAGTCGGTCCGAGGTCGACAGCCGATCCAAGGTCGTCAACCGTTCCGGGTCCGGTTGGAAAGACCGGTGCGATCAGATCCCACTCGGCGGCGCTGGAACTGCGTTCGATCAGCTGATCGCGCAGAGACTTGGGAACCATCGCAACGGGAATGAGGCTGGCAGCGATCCTGCAGTACTCGAGCGCATCGGCGAACGCGGAATCTGACTCGACCAGCTCGCCCTTGCCCAACAGGCTGGCGGCCTGAATCGCCCGGGCAGAAGCCTTGGCGTGCAGATCGAGTGAATTCTGAGACAGAACTCTGTTCGCCAGGTGCGCCGCGGTCCCGTGCTCGCCGATGGTCAGATGGAGCTGAGCTCTGGCCAAGATGATGTACGGTGATTCGGTCTCGGCATCAAGCAGAACGTTCTGGGCGAGGTGGGTCTGCCCCTGAGCCAGGTGGAGGCCGACCAGAGTGAGCTGCAGAGTATGCAGCAGGAGTCCGTCAGCCGGCAGTGAAGAGCGGTTGGCGTCGATTGCCTGCTGCAGCCGTTTGCCCTCGATCCCGACATCGCTGCGCAGAATGCCGAACAGTGATCTGTACCGAACGACGCCGAGCCACGAATGATGACCCAGAGAGGGGTCGGCCAGACGTGTCGAGTACTGACCTGCCTCGTCGAGGTCCAGTGCGTCCATGGCACGAATCATGCGAGCCAGAGAGTAGGCGGTGAGCGTGTGGGGGCTCGTGATGCGAGTCCGGTCCTTGAGGTCGTCGAATTGGCGCAGGTGCACGTCACTCGATGGCCCGTTTCCGAGCATCGCGTGTGCCAGGGCGCTGTAGGAGTGCGCCGGGAGTAGGAGATAAGGGGAAGACGCAGAGGCGAGCTCTGTGAGGATGATCGACCGGCGCAGCAGCTGGGCACTGCCTGTGAGGTCGCCTGTGAACATGCTGGTGATCCCATATTCGAGATGAAATCGTGCTTCGCAGAGCGGGGTTGGTGCCGACTGCAAGCGCCGGGTGTCGTTGATGAGTTCCTGGGCCGCTCTGGCGATGTGGAGGCCCTGGGCCGACTGGCCGAGCAGCTTCTGGCGCCGCATCGATGCGATGGCCATGATCATAATGTCATCGACAGTGAAGTCGCCGTTCTTGATTCGTTCCAGCTGTGAGTCGAGCGTCGGGACTGCCGCGTGTTCGAAGTTGACCTCTTTGAGAACGGTCAGGGCGTCGTTGACGCCGAGTCGCCGTCTGACTTCGACGACCTGCAGGCAGTCGCCCAGGGCCTCGGCCAAAACTGCTGAGTTGTGAGCCTGGGCCTCGGGGACCTTCGCGAATGCGTCGAGAGTCGCGTCGAAATGGTCGACCATGAGTGCATGGCCGCGGCTTGCCCAGAGCTCTGTCAGTGCGGTCCACTCTCCGGCCTCCGCGACGTGCAGCAGAGCTTCGTCGAAGCCCTCGGAATGATATGTGGCCGGGGCCCGCAGCCATTCGGCGGCGCTTGCACCAAGTGCTCGGCGGGACCGTGATTCGCTGTGTCGATCTCTGGCGTCGTAGAGGCGTCGCAAGATCGTTCTCATGACAGGAGCAATCGTGTGGTGGCCGGTGCGGTCCAGAGCTGGGAGCAGCACACCGTCTTCGTTCAGGTGCGCTGAGAGGTCAGAGACGTCGAATGGACGTGTGCCTTCCGGGGCAGTGGGAATGGAAAACGATCCCAGATGGGGCACGGCGCCGGCGGCGATTGCGAGGGTGTCGGCGTTGATGTCGCGCATGAATGAAAGCAGGTGGGCAAACCTCAGCTCGGGGCTGTCCGGTGCCTGACGTCGGATCTGCGCCAGAACGTCGGCGGAAGGAAGATCCGAGTAGCGATCGGCATCGATTGCAGAGAGGTCATGTCCCATTGAGTCAGCGCCCTGCAGAACGGCCTGGCCTGCCAGGAGGTGGCCAGACGTCTGTTGGAACAGACTCGTCCAAACGGCGTCGGGCAGTTGGGGTGCGATGTCGGCGAGGCCAGTCGCAAAGGAGCGGACCGTCGTCGCGCGCTCGCCGGGAAATACGCCTTCACTTGGAGAGGGAACCGTCGGGGAAACGGGACCGCTCTGGTCAGCGGAATCATGCATGGGTGGGGACCTCGGGCAGTGGGGATACGGGGATTATCTACCACTAAGTAATCTATCCGATCTCCGTGATCGAATTCTGCTTACTCAATGTCATTACTCTGTGATTTTCACTAAGCCTGTGCTCAAAAATGCCTGCGTGCTGTTTCGGGGAGTGAACAGCGACACATTTCCTTTAAGGATCACCTTTGAAGTGATGTTTCGTCAATACGGATCAGCGTTGAGAGGGATCGACGTCGGTGCCGAGCATCTCCGTGGCGGCTGAGGTGGCCGTGGCGGCGGCCGAGGCGTGCAGCAGAGGGGTGCTGCACTGGGTGACACTGTGGGGTGAGGTGGAGGTGTGAAGCGGCCGTTCACACCTCGAAGTCGACGATGACGGGTGCGTGATCGGACGCGCCCTTGCCCTTGCGCTCCTCGCGGTCGATCTCCGCGCCGGTGACCTGCGCGGCCAAGGACGGTGAGGCCAGTTCGAAGTCGATGCGCATGCCCTTCTTCTTCGGGAAGGCCAGCCTCTGGTAATCCCAGAAGGTGTAGACCCCTGGGCCAGGTGTGAACTGCCTGGTGACCTCGCTGAGTCCTGCGTCAAGGAGGGTTTTGAAGGCCTGGCGCTCGGGTTCGGACACGTGGGTGAGGCCGTCGAACTCCGCCATGTCCCAGACGTCCTCATCCAGAGGCGCGACATTGAAGTCGCCGCACAGGACGAGCTTCTTATCAGGAGTTTCGCGCAGCTGCGCAGAGATATCGGCAGTCAGCGCCCGATACCATTCGAGCTTATAGGTGTAGTGAGGGTGGTCGAGTTCGCGGCCGTTGGGGACATAGAGCGAATACACCCTGACTCCGCCGCAGGTGGCTGACAGAGCACGAGCCTCGACCACGGGCTCTTCGCCGAACGAGGGAATGTCCGTGAATCCGATCTCGGGGTCTTCGAGGCCCACTCGAGAGGCGATTGCCACGCCATTCCACTGATTGAGGCCGTGGAAGCTGACTTCATAGCCTCGGGAGGTGAACAGATCCTTCGGGAACTGTTCGTCCTTGCATTTGAGTTCCTGGATGGCCAGGACGTCGACGTCGGAGCGATCCAGCCAAGCACCGATTCTGTCTTGTCGGGCGCGGATCGAGTTCACATTCCAGCTCGCGATTCTCACCCTCCCACCCTAAGCTGTCCCGGCCGCAGGCCCAAGCTCACTGGGCAGAACAAGCCAGCAGACGCATCCGCTGGCCCCATCGCCTCGGCGTCGGTCCGATACCGATAATCTGGGGTCATGCCTGAAGCACTCAACGAACATCTCGGCCACGATGGTGCCGCCTGCCCCGATTCCTACTATGTGCGCACGGCACCGGAGGCATTCGTCTCGACGCTGCACAGCCAGGGCGCGTGGCAGCCGGGAGAACAGCATCTGGCCCCGGCGGCAGGGCTGGTGTTGGCCGAGATCGAACGCCGCCTGCCCTCGGACAAACTGGTCTCGCGGGTCAGTTTCGACATACTCGGCGTCATCCATTCCGGCGAATTCACCGTAGACGTCAACGTCATCCGGCCTGGTCGGACCATCGAACTCATCGAGGCCAGCATGCGCCACGGTGAGCGCACCAGCGTCCACGCCAGAGTCTGGCGCCTGCTGCCGGGCGACACCGCAAGCGTCGTCGGCGACGAATGGCCGACTCTGCCTGAGCCCGAAGAAGCTCCAGCCGTCCCATTCACCGGCCGCTGGGGCGGAGGCTTCATCGCTTCGCTGGGCGGCGGTCAGTTCGCCGACGCCCATCCCGGATCCGCCCGTTCCTGGATCAGGTCCCCTTATCCGCTCGTCGACGGGGAGGACGATCCTGCGACCGCGGCCTTCGTGAAGCTCGTCGACACCGCCAATGGGCTGGCTGTGAGAGAAGATCCGAAGTCGACGTTCTTCCCCAACGTCGACCTCACCATCCACCTCACCCGAGTGCCCGAACCAGGTTGGGTCGGCTTCGAGACGAAGGTTGCTTTCGGCCCCACCGGGATCGGTGAGACCACAAGCGTCCTCAGCGACGTCAACGGGCCGATCGGCACCGCAGCGCAGTCGCTGACGGTGCGCGTGGGCCAAGGCGCGAAGTGACGAGGCCGCGCGCACTCGTCACCGGTGCCAGCTCGGGGCTGGGGCGTGGGTATGCACTTGCCCTCGCCGCCGACCAGTACGACCTGGTCCTCGTGGCCCGTGATGAGGTCCGTCTGCAGGAGCTGGCGACGAGCATCGAAAGCGACAACGGCACCCACGCCGAGGTGGTCGTGGCCGATCTGTCGACCCGAGCCGGCATCGACGTGGTCCGGACCGTGATCGAGACTTCGCGGATCGATCTGCTTATCAACAACGCCGGATACGGACTCAAGCAGGGTCTGCTCGAGTCGGAGATCTCGGAGCTCGAGGACCAGGATATGGTGCTCACCGGCGCAGTGCGCGAACTCTCTCTGGCTGCGGTCAGGCGGATGCGCGAGCGTGGTCGCGGAGGCCTGGTCAACGTCTCGTCCATGGCGGCGCTGACGACGATGGGCCAGTATGCGGCCTCGAAGGTATCGACCGTCGTCTTCACCGAAGCTCTCGCCGGCGAACTGCGCGGAACTCCGGTGACAGCCACCGTCGTGCTGCCCGGATTCATTCGTACCCGGTTCCACGAACGACTCGGCGTCGACCGACCGGGACCCGGGTGGATCTGGCTGAGTGTGGAGCAGGTCGTCGCCGCATCCTTACGCGATGCGCGACGCGGCAAGGTGATCTCGGTCCCTGGGGCGAGCTATGGGCTGGCAGCTCGAGTCGCTCGGTTCGTTCCCCGCTCTCTGGTGCGCTGGGGGTCGACCGGTTTCTCTCTCAGCAGGCGAGACGAGCACTGAGGTCGCAGCAGCGACAGTGCGACCCGCCGCATGAAGTTGAGTCTTGAATCATTTTCAGTGAACCCTGTGACCTGGGATTTTATCGGGTGGCAGGAGTCGGTGAAACGCCCCAGCGCGATTCAGGCAGGGCAGAACAATCTTTACAAGTGGGATCGATGTGTGATCCAATAATGGTGTTCGCCCGGTGGGGATCGGGTGGACACAACGGACGTATGGGGATGCGTCCGGGTACTCGAGGGGAGTGCTGCGAGGACCCCGGGATGTCGCGATTACGCGCCCCGGGGTCTTTGTCATTCACAGTTGAACACTGCGCTGCCTCCTCTGACGTGACCGGGCAATTCCGATCTCCACACCGACAGCGGACAACGGAACACCAAGGGCGTGACTGGCGTTGCGGGTCACGCGATCTGCGATGTCGGCGACGACTGCATCGACGTCGGCACGTTCGTCGACATCGACATGGAGGACGAGCTCCGGTCGTCGCGCCGTTCCGCGCAGAATGGCCTGCGCATCGACGACTTCAGGGGTGTCTCCGAGGTCATCTTCCACGGCTGCGGCAATGACGTTCGCCGTCACGGTCGTCACGCCGCTCCGAGCATCTTCCTGCATGCGCAGGGGTTTTGCGGAATCCTTTCGCGGAACCTGAGCGGCGAGCCAACGCACACCGATGATCGCCAGGATGAGAGCTGCCGCCAGCGCGATGACAGCGGAGAACGGCAATGCGAACACCGCGGCGATGGGCTGCAGCTTCGCATCCGGGGTCAGGCCGGGGGCCACCGCTGCTGCCAAGCCGAAGCTGAGTGCGAGGACGGCGAGTCCGGCCACGAAGAAGATCAGCCCGACGATGATGAGACCGGTGCGATTGGCACCTGCTGCCAGTCGTTTCATGCCGGTCTCCTCTGTGCGCGAACCTTGACGGTGGGTGTGCGGTCGAACGCGATCGAAGCGAAGCGCTGGGTGACTGCGGCGTCGACATCGTGGCGGATTTCGTCAGTGTCACGCACTGGGGTGGAGAAGGTGACATTCGTCGACGAAGCATTGGACGCGGCACGCACGCTCGAGACTCCGTCGACGGAGTCCGCTGCCGCAGCTGCCAGGTTCGACAAGGCTGAGGTCGGCAGAACCACCTCGAAGCGTTCGACGTGCTCTGGTGCCTGCGCGCGGTAGCCGATGTTGCGTTTGGCTCCTGGCGAGATCCCGATGACGAGGAAGATCAGCCCGAGGACCGTGATGACGGCACCGGCGGTGACGATCGCCGCCGCGGCCCACGTCATTGATCCGAGAGTCGCGAATCCGGAGAATCCGGACGACAGCGCCGAGCTCCCAGAACCGTCGGACACGATGGCGGCAATGGCCGCCCAGCCGAGGGCGACGGCGATGGCCAGGATGAGGATCGCGAGGATGACAGCGGGCACCACGCGTGCCGGGCGTGCCCGAAACAGTCGTGTGCTCATTGCAGATTCCTCACTGATCTTCCGGTTCCTGAAGCGTTGGGTTTGAGCCATTTGACGTCGACGTCGACCTGACGGACGCTGACTCCGGTGAGCGCTTCGACATCGGCACTCAGGCGACGACGGACCGATTCGGTCGCCTCGGTGATGGGGGAGGGATATGCCAGCCCCAGCTGCACCTCGAGTGTGCAGCTGCGACCCGAGAGGGTCACGTCCACGCTGGGACGGCTGTCGAGGTCGGCATTCGAACCGAACCCGAACAGGCCCGACTTCGCGCCGCCGACCCCGGGCAGACCCTTGAGGATCTGAGAGGCCGTCTTCTCGATGACTCGGTCAGCGATCGTGGGGCCACCACGTGATGAAGCCACGATGCTACCTCCGGGTCGTCGAGCGCGAACTCAGCGCGCTGAGATCGAGGCGTCCGTCAAGGACGAGGCCGATGACCAGTCCGAGCCCGCCGCAGATGGCGACGATGAGGAACGCGAGGAAACCACCGAAGAACGCAACGATGCCCAGCGTCAGTCCGACGAGCAGACCGATGAGTGTTTTCGACATGTCAGTCCTTCGTCTCAGTTGAGTTCGACGGTGTCGTTGGTGTTCTGCTGATCATCGTCGTCGCCGGGGAGGTGGACGTCAGCGACCTCGATGTTGACCTCGACGACCTGGAGTCCGGTGCCCTGCTCGACGGCACGGATCACGTTGCGACGGATCGCCTCGGCGACGTCGACGATCGACGTTCCATACTCCACGACGATGGTGAGGTCGATCGCAGTCTGCTTCTCACCCTTCTCGACGGAGACTCCTCCGGAGACGTTCGTCTGCGAGCCGGGGATGCGTTCGGCGAGGGCGTCGAAGGTGCGGCGTGCGGCATTGCCCATCCCGAACACGCCGGGGACCTCACGGGCGGCGATGCCGGAGAGCTTGGCGACGACGTTCTCAGCGATCGTGGTATTGCCCATGTCGGTCACGAGAGGGCTGCGAACCGAATCGTCGGTCCTGGACTGCTGGGAAACGGTGGACTGCTTGTCTTCTGGCATTTGTCTTCCTTTTCGCTTCGAGGATCCTGTTGCGAGAACAGGTTTGTTATGAGTACAGACGCGCATGACCGACAAACCTCACGCATGATTGCGAAAGAATTTTCTCGCCGGTGAAAATCTTCTCGCAGGCGACGCAGATTCGTCCTGTCGTGGCGAACACGCTCACTGCGATTGCGGTCGCATACGATGTGGGTATGACAAGGCACGATGATCGCTTCGATATCGTCACCCTCGTCGTGCGCGCGAGAGAGGGCGATATCGACGCCTTCGAGGCGTTGGTTGACCGGTATGAGACGAAGCTCCTGCGATTCTGCATGCGCACGCTCGGTGACCGGCAGGACGCGGAAGACGTCGTGCAGGATACGCTGGTGCAGGCGTGGAAATCGATGAGTGCTCTGACCGAACCGGCCGCTTTCGGCACGTGGATCTACCGTCTGGCATCGAACAAGTGCACCGACCTGCTGCGCAGGAGGATGGCCAGGCCTTCGGACGCGCAGGATCCAGATGATATGAGCATCCACGCGGATGGGCGGGCGTCGGTTGAGAAGTCCGTCGAGGCGCGTACAGCTCTGCAGCATTTCTCAGACGTTCTCCAGACGCTCTCATCAGAACAGCGGGTAACGTGGGTACTCCACCAGATGGAAGGCCTCAGCTACGCCGAGGTGGCGACAACTCTGGGCATCAGTGAAGGCAGCGTGCGCGGCCGAATTCACCGAGCCCGCACTGCCATCATGGAGGGGATGGAAGGATGGACGTGAACGAGCATGTCGGCTCCGGCGCTGAACCCGACCAGACGAGTGCCGATTCTCAGCGGGAGTCAGACGCCCAACTTCGCGGTGTCATCGACGAATACATGAGCACGTTCCAACCCGAGCCCGAAGATACGGCCGGAGTGCGTGAGCGCATCCTTCAGCTGGTCAGAGACGATTTGTACCGGGGGCCCTCGACCAATCTGCAGACAGAGCAGGGACACCCGTTCTCGATCTCGACCGCTTCGGTGCGATCAATTGTGCGCAATGCCGTTGACTCAGTGGATGGGATCCGAGCCCGCAGCGTCGACGTCGAGCCTGCCGGGGATCCGGAAGGGAGTGCGGCGACGGTGTCGCTGACGGTGGCCATGCGCGCCGGCATCTCCTTCGCCCCCACCGCTGAGGCGATCCGCCGATCCGTATCCGCCGAGGTCCTGGCCGAGTTGGGGATCCCCGCGGCCCGGATAGATATCAATGCTGAGGATGTGTACGTTGATTGATCGTGGCGAGTCGAAGGACTCCAATCTCCTGTACAGCGGCAATGTCTCTGTCAACGGCTCTGTCAACGGCAACGGTAAAGAGGTTGTGGAATCGGCCCGGCTGGCTGACTCCGTGACCTCGATCGCCGGGGTCAGAGCCCTGGCGCCGGGACTGCGTGACCTGGTCGCCACCGCCACGGCCAAGGTGCTGCGGCGCACCGGCGATGAGCCAGTGGGAGTTGACGTGACCCGGGGCGGTGACGGTGTGAAGGTGAGGATCGACGCTCACCTTGACCACACCCGTTCGGTCGCCGAGGTCGTCGATGAGATCTTCTCGGTCATCGAGACCGACATCGCTCGTGGGGCCGTGGAGGTCAGCGGGCGGCTCGACATCGACCTGCGCGTCGTCAGCCGGGGGTAGTCGCGCGATCGGCCGTCAGCGACGGTGGGTGACAGTTAGGACTGCGGGTGAATGTGAAGAGGCCCGGAATCCAGTGTTGGATTCCGGGCCTCTTCACACGCCGGACGTGATTCGACAAGGGTCGAATCGTGCCTGAGTCAGATCATGATCAGGCTGCTTTGTCCTTCTTGCCCATCTTGCTGGTGATGAAGCCCCAGATGATGAGGACGATCAGCGCGCCGCCGATCGCACACAGCCAGGAGGACAGAGAGAAGAACGCATCCATCTGGACTCCGAAGAGTGCGCCTCCGATCCAACCTCCGAGCATGGCTCCGATGACGCCGATGATGAGTGTGGCGATGATGCCGCCGCCCTGCTTGCCCGGCAGAATCGCCTTGGCAATGGCGCCGGCAATGAGTCCGAGGATCAAATATGCGATGAAACCCATGAGGTTCACATCCCTTCTGAAGTAGCTGATGATCGGGCATGTTGGGTGGATCTGTCTCCAATGGTAGATCCGATTCTCACGGAACGTACAGCTTAGCCCGATCTTTTATGACATTGATACAGACGTTCGCTCGGCGGAAACCTCACGGACGGATTCGATTCGAATGTCGTTATTCCCATCACCACCTCGGCGAGGGCGGCCGGAACTTCATCACCACCTCGGCGTGTGTGACAGCCCTGGTCTGCGCAACCGCACTGGCCGTTTAGACTTGGGGACATGATCGATAGTGCAGACACCCGCCGACAGTTGCTCGACCTCATCGACGAACTCGCCGTTGTTCGTGGCAAGGTGACCCTCTCATCTGGCAGGGAAGCTGACTACTATCTGGATCTGCGCAGGGTCACTCTCGACCATCGCTCCGCACCACTGATCGGTGATGTGGTGCTCGATCTCCTGGCTGCCGAGGGGCTGCTCGACAAGGTCGACGGCGTGGGCGGGCTGACGATGGGCGCCGATCCGGTCGGAACCGCCGTCATGCACCGCTCAGTGGTTCGCGGCACTCCCGTGGACTCCTTCGTCGTTCGCAAGGAGGCGAAGAAGCACGGGATGTCTCGTCGAGTTGAGGGGCCAGACGTCAAGGGCAAGCGGGTCGTCGCGGTCGAAGACACCTCGACGACTGGCGGTTCCGTGCTCACCGCGGTCGAAGCCCTCAAGGAGGCCGGCGCCGAGGTGATGGCAGTGGCCGTGGTCATGGACCGGGACACGGGCGCCAAGGAGCGCGTCGAGGCAACAGGCATTCCGTATCTCACGGCGTTGACGACAAGCGATCTTGGGTTGGATTGAGACGTTCGGCGGAGCTTCACGGGCGGATCTCCACCCGTCGATCACCAGCTGGGACTCGACTGGCAATTCTGTCGTAATCGGGGTCCTGGATTGAAACATCGTGGTCGATTCAACACGATAGATGAGACACTCCCACAGTACTGCTTCAGGAAAAGTAAGGATGACGCGTGCTCACACTGAAAGAGGTTTCCCTGCGCAAGGGAAAGCGAACTTATCTCGACGAGGTGAGTTTCACCGCGCAGGCAGGCCGGATCACCGCAATCGTCGGAACCCGTTCGGCCGGCCGGACCGAGCTGGTTCGCGTCATCATGGGGCTGATCTCGCCCGATGAGGGCACCGTCAAGCTCGAGGACTTCGAGCTCGACTTCGGCGATCGTCAGAACTTCGGATATCTGCCCGCCGAGCGCGGCGGCTACCCGAACATGCGTGTGATCGATCAGATCGTCTACCTTGCGCGTCTGCACGGCATCACCCTCGGGGCCGCAGAGCGCAATGCCCTGACTCTGCTCTCGCGCCTCGAGCTTGCCGATCGCGGGTATGCACCGTTGAAGAACCTCAGCGGCACGGAGATCGCCCGCGTCGACATCGCAGCTACGCTGGCCGCCGACCCCGATGTCGTCGTCATCGACGACGCCTTCTCCGGACTCGACTCACAGTCAACCGAACTTGTGATGTCTCTCCTGCGCGCCCACGCCGCCTCCGGGGTGCCCGTCATCCTGGCCACCGACAATTGGGAGGCCGCGCAGACCCATGCTGACGATGTCATCGTCCTCAGCCAGGGCCGGACCAGCGTGTCCGGCAGCGTGCAGGAGCTGCGTTCGGACGTGAAGTACCGTGTGGAGCTTGACGACGCCGAGGCGGCCGCCAAGTCATTGGAGAGCCGCGCAGGCATCAGCGACGTTGCGGTTGTCGATTCCGCAGACAACATCGTCAGCTTCCGAGCAGCCGATGCAGGCTCCGCCGCACAGACCGTGGCAGCACTGAATGGTGTGAAGAGTTTCGAGAGTGTTCGCCCGACATTGGCCGAGCAGTACAAGGAGGCTTTGTGATGGCAGGCAAGGACGAAGGCCAGGACGGGGACGCCCCGGAGCCAAAGGTGTCGAAGGGCACTGCGGGAGAGAACATCGATGATCTGGGCACATCCGTCGGCGACGACGTCACGGTGACCGACAACGATGCAGACTCAGCACAGGGCGCCAAGCCTGCTGCGGCTGCCGACGATGAAGCTGCCGATGCGAGCGACACAGCTGACGCCAGCGATGCTGACGCAGCGGCGGCCGACGACGGACTCGATGAGGTTCCGTTCGAACTTGCCGAGGACAGGCCCTCGGCCGATGAGCTTCCTGAAACCGGTCTGGTCTCCGAGTTCGTCGACGTGAACAGGCGTCAGGCCGCCTGGCTGGTATCGAACCGGGAGAGTACGACCGCATTGCGCAGTCCGTTCTTCCTGGTCACCGGTGCAGTCATCGTGCTCGGAATCCTCGCTGCGGTCATCTCGGGCGTCGTCGCTGGAACAGAATCGAAGTCGGGTACTCCGAGCATGGCTATGGTCGGTGTGGGTGAGCAGGCTGCCATGTACGAGCAGCAGCTGGGCGTGAAGATCACCGACGCCAAAGACGCTCAAACCGCAGAGAAGCTGGTCAAAGAGGGCAAGGTCGACGCGGCCTTCATCCAGGACCCCAGCGGACAGGCCCAGCCGACGATCATCGCCTTGGACGAACAGCCCGAGGCGCTGCTGGAGAAGCTGGCACCGAAGACTGAGGCCACACTGCTGAACTCGCCGGCGGTCGGCGACGAGGTCGCCACTGGGCTGCTGTGGGCCATGGCAGTGTTCGCACTGCTCGTGGTGGCCACACTCGGCACCGCGCTCTATCAGAACCTGCGCCTGGAGAAGCGCAATCGGATCACCGAGATCATCGCCGCCACGATCCCACCTCGGGCCTCGGCGTCGGGTCGGATCACGGGCATGCTGTCTCTGACGGCCGTCCACCTTGTCGTCGCGATCGTTGTGGCCGAACTCGGACTCTCCATCACAGGCAAGACCTCACTGGCATTCGCCATGCTGCCCGGCCTGGGCTGGTTCGCACTGACTCTGCTGTTCACCGCGTGGGCGATCTATGCGCTCCTCGTCTGGGCATCGACGGTGTCCGGCAGCAAGGCACGCAAGGCCTTCGTCTCGATCATCGGCGTCATCACCGTAGCCGGCTTCATCGCACCCGTCATCGTGGGAGCATCGGGAACGGTCGCCAAGGTGCTGTCGTGGACTCCTTTCACCTCGCCGCTGGGAATTGCCGGACGCTTCTTCGGCAGCCCACCCGCATGGTGGGAGGGCCTCGTCGCCGCAGCCATTGCTGCCCTTGTCGCCCTCATCATCCACTCCTTGGCCAGCAGCGCCTACGTTCGCGCGGTACTCACCGGCGGAGGACGCAGCGGCAAGACCGTGAAGATGAGCAAGCGTGCGCAGAAGGTCTCCGTCGGCTCAGCCGGCAAGAAGGCCGGTTCTAAGGACTCTGCCGCGGAATCGGATATCGATGCGGACTCCGACTCGGACGATGGGATCGACTCGGACGCCGACGACACCTCGGCGAAGAAGACGAAGGTTGATGAGTCAACGGATGAAACCGATGACAAGAAGTGACTGAAGACAGCACGCCACAGGTAGGGGTCGGTCCGTGGACCGGCCCCTGGCCTGTGTCTGAGCACTTTGATCCCGAGCTGCTGGCTGAGGGCGACCGTCGCAATGTCGTCGACAGATACCGTTACTGGAAGCTCGATGCGATCGTCGCCGATCTCGACTCGACACGGCACGAATTCCACGTCGGTGTTGAGAACTGGCAACATGACCTCAACATCGGGTCCGTGGTCAGGACGGCCAACGCCTTCAACGCCGCTGCGGTGCACATCGTGGGCAGACGGCGGTGGAATCGGCGCGGGGCGATGGTCACTGACCGGTATCAGCACATCATCCACCACCCGAGCATCGACGACCTCCTGCAGTGGTGCACCGACAATTCCGTACCGCTGATCGGAATCGACAACTTCCCGGACTCGGTGCCGTTGGAGACCTATGACCTGCCGCGACGCAGCCTGCTGCTCTTCGGGCAGGAAGGGCCGGGCCTGAGTGAGGAAGCGCACCAGGCGAGTACAGCGGTGCTATCGATCGCACAGTACGGTTCAACCCGATCGATGAACGCGGCCGCAGCTGCGGCGATCACCATGCACTCCTGGATTCGCCGCCACGTCTACGACCAGCCGGTGGACTGAGTCCCGCCAACGTGATGAGGGTGGCCGACGGGCGCTCAGCAGTCCGTGCGCCGAGCCTCGACGGGCGCTCAGCAATCCGTGCGCCGAGCCTCGACGGGTGGGCAGTGCTGTACTGTGCCCCCGCCGGCACTTTCGGCCCCAACGGTTGGTAAGTTCTCCTCGATCTCAGCGCTGGCTTCGATCAGAACTTACCAACTGTCCGGTGGTTCATCGATGTTGCTGCGGCAAAAGTGCAGCAAAGGACGAAGAAGGGGCGCCCCGCGTTGCTTCCAGTATTGGAAGAACACGGGACGCCCCTTCTCCTCTGCAGAGACTTCTTCTCCTCTGCAGAGACTTCGACGCCCGACGTCAGCGAATGCTCTGCCTCGGGCTGTGGCCTCAGCTCAGGTCGGCAGCCTGTGGCTCGATGAGCCCACCGATCTCTGCCAGCTCGGCAGTCAGCGAATCGGCATCGTCGAAGGTGCGCGAGATGACGGTCAGCCTCTTGGCGTAGTGACCGATCGGGTACTCCATCGTCATACCGATGCCGCCGTGCATCTGAATCGACTCCTGGCTGATGGTGCGAGCCGACTGATCGATGATGATCTTGGCCGCGATGACATCGCGGTGGCGGTCCTTCTCTGAGCCGGCTTCCTCGTTGGTGACGGCAAGTCGCGAGTACAAGGCCATGCTGCGCGCATACTCGAGGTCCGCGTAGAGGTCGGCCGCACGGTGCTGCAGGGCCTGGTTCGCACCGATCGGGGCACCGAACTGCTCACGGGTCTTGAGGTACTCGGCGGTCATGGTCAGCGAGGCTTCCATGACACCGACTGCTTCGGCCATGATCGCAGCGTTCGCAGTGTCGAGCACCTCGGCGACGACGGCACGCGCATCGGCGGCGCCGAGGCGCTGGGCCGGTGCGTTGTCGAACTTCACGCTGGCGCTTCCCTGGCCGTCGGCCTGGCGGTGAGTGACGCGGGAGACTCCGGTTGCCGTCGCGGCGACCAGGAACAATCCGAGTTCGCCGTTCTCCGAGGCTGTGACGATGAACTGGTCGGCGACGTCGCCACCGAGCACGCCGTTCTTCTCGCCACTGATCGTGAAGGCACCGTCAGCGCTCGCCGAGGCGGTGGTGGACGGAGTATCGACCGCGTAGCGCAGGCCGGGCTCGAGGGCCGCGAATGCGAGGAAGGTCTGGCCTTCGCACACGGAGGGCAGGATCTCCTGCTTCTGCTCTTCGCTGCCGGCTGCGGCGATCGCATTGGCACCCAACACTGCTGTGGCCAGGAACGGCTCGAGCACGAGTGAACGGCCGAATGCTTCCAAGACCACAGCAACCTCGGCGAAGGTCATTTCTGCTCCACCGTAGTTCTCCGGGATTGCCAGACCGAGCAGGCCCATCTCTGCGAACTGCTCCCACTTCTCGCGGGAGATGCCCTCTTCGCTGTGCAGAATGGCTTCGCGGGCTTGGGTGTCGTACTCGCTGCGCAGGTATTTGTTCAGGGTGCTGGCGAGTTCTTGCTGAATGTCGTTGAGTTCAAGATCCATTGTTGTCCTCTTTTTAAGTGTTCTGGGGTCGCGGAGACCTCAGAGACCAAGCAGTGCTTTCGAGATGATTCCGCGCTGCACCTCGGACGAGCCTCCGTAGATGGTGACCTTGCGGGTGTTGAAGTACGCGGGAAGGGCGTCGACTGCTCCGAGCGGAAGGTCCGAGAATCCCTCGCCCTGAGCGCGGTCGGTGACGAAGTCCAGCCCCTGCGGACCGAGGACGTCGACGAGCAGCTCGCTGATGTCTTCCTGCAGCTGTGAGCCCTTGAGCTTGAGCACGGAAGAGCGTGGATCCGGCTTGTCAGATCCGGCGGCCTGAGTCGAGAGGATCCGCAGCTGAGTCATTTCGAGAGCGGTCAGCTCGGCTTCTATCCGAGTCAGGCGGGCGGAGAACAGCGGATCGTCGAGCAGGGTGCCGCGTGCCGTCTTCGTCACCGCGGCGTAGGCCTTGGCGCGGGCAAGGTTGACCTTCGAGCCGCCGATCCGGGCGATCCCTGTTCGCTCGTTGCCGAGCAGGAACTTCGCGTAGGTCCATCCCTTGTTCTCTTCGCCGACGAGGTTCTCGACGGGGACCTCGACATTGTCGAAGAAAACCTCGTTGACCTCATGGCCGCCGTCGATGAGCTGGATCGGGCGAACCGTGACTCCGGGCGTCTTCATGTCGATGAGCAGGAACGAGATGCCGGCCTGCTTCTTCACATTCGGGTCGGTGCGGACCAGGTTGAACATCCAGTCGCCGTACTGGCCCAGTGTCGTCCAGGTCTTCTGTCCGTTGACGATGTACTTGTCGCCGTCTCGGACCGCGGAGGTCTTCAGCGATGCGAGGTCAGAGCCGGCATCGGGTTCGGAGAAGCCCTGTGACCACCAGATGTCGATATTGGCGGTGGCCGGAAGGAAGCGCTCCTTGATCTCCTGGCTGCCGAAGGTCGCGATGACCGGGCCGACCATGGAGACGTTGAAGGGCAGCGGCTGTGGAACGCAGGCCAGCTGCATCTCTTCAAGCCAGATGTGGCGCTGTACCGGAGTCCAGTCCTGGCCGCCCCATTCGACGGGCCAGTTGGGTACGGCGTAACCATGCTGATTGAGGATCCGCTGCGAAGTGACCATGTCCTCCTTGGTCAGCTCCTGGCCGGTGGCGACTTTGAAGCGCAGCTCCTCGGGGATCTCCGTGCGATAGAACTGACGCATCTTCTGAGCGAACTCGCGCTCCTCTGCATTCAGCAGGGTGTCCATGAAAACTCCTGATTGATCGTTCGGTAACTTAGCTCCCATAGTACGGTTCGGTGTTCGGGCTCACAAGTGGGTAGGGCGTGAGCGTGACCGATGGTCGTGGAAGATTACGCCGTGCTGTCGTGCCGATCCTCATCGGTGGTCGGCTCGTTCGAGGCGAGAGTCAGAGTGGTGCGGTTCGGAGGGGATATTCACGGCCGTTATCGGACATGCCTGAAGTATTGCCTTTCTGTGACAATCGATCATCTGGAATGTTACAAATCCTTAACATTGCGGTGCTGGAGTTCCAGTTGGTCATGAAGCGGGTCTAGTATCAAATGAGTACCATCCCGTTTATCGGGAGCGATTAGCCAAACAAGATCACCAGGTTTGTCGCATAATCGAGTGATTCCCTCAAATGCACACTCGATATGCGCTCTTTGAGAGAAGTGAACGGGATGAATCTCGTGTCCCAAGAAACTCGCACATTCACTGTCGAATTGTGTGAGACCCTCCGCCGTTTCGGTGGGAGTGTGCGCAATCGTCAGTCGGTTCCCCTGATCCGACGCAGTCGCCTAAGTGCCGTCGTGCACCCGCCTGCGGCTGTGGGGTGCCTGCAGCGCTACAGGTACGCCTCGACGCAGTCGGGCGCTCGAGGAGCGATGCTCGAGCGAGCGAGCGTACCGAAGTGAAATCGGATACTGCCCCACGTCCATCCATGAGTGCTGTCAACAGCGGCAGTCAGGCAGAGATCGCGGAGATCACCAGAAACCTGGCGAATCCCGATGTCTATGGTGCACTGGTCATCGGCGCCTCCGGAATGGGAAAGACCACTGTCATCAATGCAGTTGCTGCGAATGTGAACTCGGAAGTGCCCGTATTCCGTTTCCGCGGCTCAAACCTGATCGCGTCCAGGAATCTCGGCATCTTCGAAGTTCTGCTCTCGTGTGAAGGCGAGTCGACCCACGAGATCGCGCCGGGCGCCGCGTTGTCGATCATCAGGCGGATATTCGAGCGAGCGCGCATTCCTGTTGTGATCATCGACAATGCTGATCGGGTAGATGAGCATTCCCTCTCGATCGTCTCTCAATTGGCTGCCGCTGGTCGGATCAAACTTGTGGCAGCGGCGGAAACGATCAGGCCTCCGGTTGATCTGTTGGCGGCCCTCTGGACTGCTGGAAAGGTTGCGCGCACGGATCTTGAGGGCCTTGACGGACCGGCCATCGCAGCCGTTGCTCGGGAACTGGGGTATGAGCTCGATGATAGGAGGATCGTCGACTACCGAGAGAAGTCGCGGGGCAACCCCCGGATGCTGAGAAAGCTCATCGTCGGCAGAACCGCTAAAGTCGCTTCCCGACGTGGGGCCGACCATCGTGCACTGTGGAATGTGCTGCCGGCTCAGAAGCGGATTCTCGAAATGATCGCCATGGCTGGGGCTCTGCCTTATGAAGCACTGCGAAGCATGTGTGAGCCGGACCTCCTCGACAGTCTGGAAGAACGCGGAATCATCAACATCACCAAAGGCAGGCGCGCCGAGGCGACTGTGGTCGAACCTGCGGTCGCTCAGATTCTGCGTGACAGTGTTCAGCCCTCGCAGGGTCTGCAGCTGCTCAGGGACATCACACCTGTTCTGGAGACGACTCCCCTCGTTGGAGCTTCGCTGTTCGGGCAGGTGAGATGGACGCAGGATTGGGGAGTCCCGGTGGACTCGGTCAAGGTTCTCGGTGCCGCCATGTGGGCGAATGAACGGGGAGACTTCGCTGCCGCGATCGACGTGCTGCGTGACTCGAAATCTGAGGACCCCGAGATTCACCTCGAACTGGCGCGTGCAGAACGCGGTCGAGGGGACACCGTAGAGGCAGAGCTGATCGTCGATCGGCTGGTCTCCTCCCCTCAAACAAGTCAGGGATCGGACAGATATCTCTCCCGGCTGGCGTGCCTCGAGCTGAGATTGACCGATCCGCGTGAACCGCATGCTCTGCGCACCGAATCGGTTCGCGATCGGCTGAAGTGCGCTGTCGACACCGGCCGCTTGGATGTCACCCGGGCCCAGTTCGAGGTGCGCGGAGGGCGTTTGGAGGAGGGCCGGAAACTGTCCGAGCGCGTCTTCCGCGATCGCGATTGTCTGCCCCGGCATCGACTGCGTGCATGCTCGCTTCTGGGCGAGGTTGAAATTATGTGTGGCCGAATCGAGCGGGGGCTCGAGTTCCTGGCTCAGGCCGAAATGATGTTCAGTCTGCCGGATACCACCAGCTTCGAGGTGGAGGACTCGGTGCCGCAGATCTTTATGGGTCGCTATTTGGCCGGAGATTGGGACTGTGCTCGCACGACCTTGCGGCGACTGGCTCCCATGTGGGCTGACTCGGCCTCTGTCACAGCACTTGTCGATCTGTGGACCGGACATATCACACGAGCGCAGCAGACTCTGGCCAAGGCCTTGGCCAATGCGCCCGAGCGTGAGGACAACCGCGATCTCATGCAGGCTGCCCTCCGCCTGTCCGAGGGGCTTCTGCGGATGCGTGAAACATCGACTCGGCGCTCATCGACAGCAGTGTCGGACGATCGGCGGGCCCACCTTCGCAGGGTCGAACCGACCGAAGCCAGTTCGGTCGCTGGTGCCAAGGAATCGACGCGCGGAGTTCCCAGAGCCGATTACGACTGGTGCCGTGACTTCATTACCGGTCTGCTTGAGCTCGAGGCGGAGGCGCTGACCAATACTGCAGAGATCGCAGACGAGATGTACCGCCTTGGTGCGGAGGCTGCGAAGCGTGGGGCACACACTCTGGCTGTCTACGCCTGGATGGAGGCGAGCCGGCACGGCAGTCCAGCGGCGCAGCTGAATCTGATCGATGAGGCTGAGAACGTTGACGGCGATCTTGGGCGTTTGGCGTCTGCAGTCGCCAAGGCCTGCCTCGGAGAAGATGACGATGCAGAGATCAAAGCCGCAGATGAAGCGCTGAGCTTCGGTGCTGTCGTGATGGGCGCTGATCTGGCACGGTCGGCACGCGACAGAGCTGTGCGGAACCACGATTCTGCCGCTGTCAAACATGCTCGGATACTGTTGGACTCGAGTCTGCGCGCGATCACCTTCGATGCTGGCGGTGCGAATCTGTCGGAGATGCTCACGGCGATGGAGAAGCAACTGGTGAACGGTGTGGCGGAGGGCGCCAGCAACTCGGAGCTCGGAGCTCGGCTGCATCTTTCCGTGCGTACAGTGGAATGGCACCTCGGCCGACTCTATCGACGTCTGCACGTCAGCGACCGTCAAGAACTCAAGCAGATCGCACGGAGTCTGGCATGACCCGTCAGCGGTCGTTCAGTCGCCCGCCGCTCTTCGGTCGCGTGGACGAGCTTCGAATCATTGAGGAATCGCTGACTGATTCGTCCATGGTCGGCATCCTCATCGAAGGCGATATCGGCATGGGGAAGACACGTTTGGCGAAGGAGGTGCATCGGCGCCGAGGTGGGCAGGAGCACTGGCTGCGCGCCGATCGTGTGCTCAGTGAAATTCCATTCGGAGTCTTCGGAATGATCGTCGACCTCGACGACCCAGGTGGCCTGCAGGGGCGAGTCATATCGGCGGTGACGGGTAGCGCCCAGGTGCCGGCTGTATTCGTCGATGACGCTCACTATCTCGATGAGCACAGCCTCCGCATGCTCACGCAGCTGGCGACCGACGGCACGATCAGACTCGTGGCGATGACTCGCCACTCCGTGGTCGATGGGTTCTGGCCGTTCGCTGAGTTGGTAGACGAACAGGTGCTTTCGCAGTTGGTGTTGGAGCCGCTCACTCAAGATGACCTGCGTAACGCAGTCGAAGACAGTTTCGGCGGGATCGCCGCACAGGGCGTCCTCGACATCGTCGATTTTCACTCGGGAAGCAATCCCGGAAAGCTGCTGGAGCTCCTCGAATACTGCCGGAGAAAGAATCGCCTGCTGTCGCGGAATGGTGTGCTGGTGCTTGATGGACTCGACATCGATTTCGATGTACGGGCACGTGATTTCGCCCGGATGGATCTCGACCAGCATTCGACGGCGGAGAAGGAAGCTCTCGAGCTTGTCGTCATGGCCGGTGAGATCGACATCGATCTTATGCTCTCAATCGGGCTCGGACCAGCAGCCGACCGCCTGGTCGACGGCGATGAGCTTCGCATCATCGGAGACACCGCGCGAGTCTACGTTGCACGTGAGCACCATTCTTCGGAGACGATTCGATACAGCGCCCCGATCGGCCGCAGTCGGAGGTGGTACGGCATAGTCTGCGACTACCCGGACCATCCCAGTTGGAGGTCCCAGATGCTCAGAACGGAATGGGCACTGGGATGTGGGGTTGACGTGGATGAACGACAGGTCATCGATGCTGCGACAATCGCGATAGAGGCAGGTGACTGGCATCGAGCTCTGCGAATCATGTCCGATGTTCCGACTGATCGGCTGAGCGCTCACGAACTCTACGAGCTGGCGAGTCTCTATTGCAACGTCGGGCAGGTGGCGCTGGGCCTGGACCTGCTTGCCCATTGTCTGCATAAGGCGTGCTGTCCGGAACTCGTCATCACCGCGGCAGTGCTCTGGGCCAACCGCCAGGTCACCCACAGGTCGGTGGCACTTGAGGCCGCCGACTTCACGGCGGCTCTCGACAGGATCGCTGCACAGGAGCGAAACGGCTCCACGGATGAGACCTGCCGTCTGAACGGTAAGAGGCAGGATCAGAAGACGACGCGGGGGTTCGCCGCTGAGGGTCTTGACGACGCGACCGCGAGAGCCTTGCTGCAGACGGTGAATTCAGTTGTGAGCACCCATGGTCAGCAGAACAGGGATCTGCTGCACCGGCAGGCGCTCGACGTCTCTCTGCCGCATGCGTACCGATTGGGGGCGTCACTCGTCTGCGTATCACTCGAGCTGGAACGTGGGCGGATTGAGCAGGCGGACGAAATGCTCACCCTGGTGAAACGCGAACTCCCCAGCTTGGGGATGGGAACCGTAGTGCTCAGAATGCTCGGCGCTCGGGTGCTGATGGAGCACGGCGATCTGAATGCCGCACGGCGATCACTGCAGATGCCGCAGTCGAGCGATATCGCCCATATTGCATCTCAGAGCGGGACCAGCGACATGATGGCGGCAGAGCTTTCGCTGCTCGAAGGCAACCTGAGCGCGGCATTGCGATCGGCTCGGGCTGGTGTCGAGGCCCTGGAGCACTGGGAGCAGTTCTCATTGCTGGCTGCGGCTCTGGGTGTGGCACAGTACGTTGCCACACTCAGCGGCGAGACGGACTTGGCAGAGGATTTCGATGCTCGGTTCGCCCGGTTGGCGCGCTCTGGTCTGCACCTCGAGTCCAGACGGGCGCTGGTGTACACCCTGATCTCCAGGTGGCTGCGGACATCTGATAGAGAATCCGAAAGGCAGCTGCGGCAGCTGCTCGACGATGCGGAAAGGGACCAGGCATACGGACTGTCCGCACAGATCCGCTTTCTGCTGTTCCGCCACTTCGGGGAAGTCGATGTTGAGGAGATGCGCCATGTCTCCGGACTGGGTGAGGGGCCAGCATTCCGTATCCTCGGGGCGGTGGGGGAGGCGCTGCGGACGAAGGACGCCGCGGCGCTGCTGAGGATCGCCGATGCCCAAAGATCCTCTGCCCCTGACGTCGCTGCAAGATGCATGCAGCTGGCCAAGGACCGCCTTCACCTCCGCGGCAGCGTACCGTTGTCGCGAGGATCCTACGACCTGTCCGTGGAGTTGACGGAACGGGAGCGAGAGATCTGCGGCTTCCTCGTCAAGGGAATGTCGAACGCTGAGATAGCGGATCTGCTCGGAGCCGCGGTGAGGACGGTGGAAGGACATGCCTACCGCCTGTATCGAAAGCTCGGTGTCACCCGGCGTCATCAGGTCGCCGAGGCTTTGGCACGACTGAACATCGAGGCTGTGGCAGCCGCAAGGCAGGAGTCCGAGAACTCCTAGCCTCACACCGTCCATGAGCTCAGGTCGATGCGGTCGAAACATGGTCGACTGACGCACTGCGCAGACTGTTTTCGGGAAACCGCAAAAATATCGAATTCCATTCATGCGGTAGGTGTAGTGAAACTACTATGAAGTGGTATCGGGGTGATCTGCATTGACCGCTGAAATCGAACTCAATGCGTCATTCTGAGTGAATGTTCGTGTCATTGTGACAGCAATGCATTTCGGTGCGGGGTAAATGTCCGGTAATTCCGATTGATCGGCACGGCGATTTCAGGAGGGCGAATTGACAGATGCACCTGTGACGATTGTGATCGGCTCAGCAGGTCGACGTCTCTATCTCATTGATTGGTTTCGCGCCGCGTTCGACACACTCGGACTCAGCGGGCGAATCATCGTCGCTGAGAATGACGCCTCGAGCGCTGCTGCGTCCTATGGTGACGAGACCCGATTGCTGCCGAGATACACTGACCCGGCCTATGGGGAGGAGGTCTTGCGCCTGGTTGACGAGGTCGAGCCGAAGCTCTTCCTGACAGCGAACGACTTCGAGCTGATGCAACTCCATGTGAACTCGGGAATAGCGGATGAACTGCGTGATCGTGGCGTTTTCGTTCCCGGAGTGTCTGCCGCATGGCAGGTCGGCTGCGCCGACAAGCTCCGGATGGCACAGATGCTCGAGGACATTGACGTTCCGACGCCGAAGACGGTGAAGGGGAGCGATCTGGCCAGCCTTCTCGCAGACGCGGGGGAGAACAGCGAATTCGTGGTGAAGCACCGATTCGGCAGTCGTTCTTCCGGATTGGCGGTGGTGACCGGAGATGATGTCGACGAGGCTGTGGTGAACTCTGCGAAGAGTGTTCCGCCGCGTGCTGATAGTACGGACCCTCGAGAGGACGTCGTCGTCCAACCGAGGATGCAGGGCAGCGAATACGGTGTTGACATCGTCTCCAGCCTGCTGGACCCGGGCCCACTCACAGGGGTGTTCGCGCGGCGCAAGCTGCGGATGCGCGCCGGCGAGACTGACAAGGCTGTCACGGTTGACCCCGGGCCGTTCCGGGAAGCTTCGGCAAAGATCGCTCGTGCTGCCGAACTGTCCGGCCTCATCGATGTCGACATGTTCCTTGACGATCAGGGCCGGGCTTCGGTGATCGATATCAATCCTCGGTTCGGCGGCGGATATCCGTTCGTCCATCTGGCAGGTGCCGACGTTCCGCTCTACTACGTGAGCCAGATCTTCGGAAACCCGGTCAGTGAGGGATGGAATCGATACGAGCCGGGCGTCATCTCTGCCAAGTATCAGGAGACTCGTGTGACGGCTCACGGGTCCTGCGAGGGCAGCGACACATCCACCTCGGTCGAACACACATAGACGGTGAGCGAGCGCGGTGGTGCTGCAGTGACATCAACGGCAGCGTCCGAACTCGCACAGGAAAGGCAGCTATGACCTCCACAGAGCATCCACGGATCACAGGGCCGCCGACACCGGCCTTCGTCATCGATGAATCAACGCTCAACATTCTGGTCAGTCGATTTCAGAACGCATTGGCGAAATATTGGCCACATTCCGTCATGTCGTATTCGGTGAAGACGAACCCGCTGCCTTGGCTGTTGACCTATATGAAGCGGCGCGGGGTCTGGGCGGAAGTCGTCTCGGACTCTGAATACAGACTTGTGCGCGCAATCGGCTATGAGCCGGGCCAGATCGTGTACAACGGTCCTGTCAAGAGCCGTGCAGTCCTCCGGGCTGCCCTGCGCAACGGTTCACTCACCAACCTCGACTCCAAGCGGGAGGTGAGATGGGCGGCGGAGCTGGCTGAAGAAGACCCCAGTCTCGATGTGCGAGTCGGTCTCAGGGTCAATTGGGACCTCGAAGGACGATGTCCGGGCGAAAGCACAGTTGACGGAGAGACAAGTCGCTTCGGTTTCGACTTCGACAATGGCGATCTCGAGGCGGCGATCTCGGAATTGGCCGCTGCGGGCGCGAATGTCGTCGGCCTGCACATGCATCGGAATTCCCGAACTAAGAGCCTGGCGGTGTATCGGGCGGCCGCCGGAGTCGTCGCCGAGATCATCTCGAAGCTCAATCTCGATCTGGACTGGATCGATATCGGCGGAGGCTTCTTCGGAAGTCCCAACGACGCTACACGGTTCGATGACTACATCTCCTGCATCCATACGGAACTCGAAGCGATCGTCGACCTCAACCGCACGCGGTTGGTCGTCGAGCCGGGGGGCTCGGTGATCGCCAGCTCGGTGGAATTCCATGCGCAAGTGCTTGATACCAAAGACATCGGACGACAGCGCTTCGTCATCACCGATACCAGCAGGACCGATATCGATCCTCTCTTCCGTAAGAAGCCCGTCTACGACATCGACACCGAGGCCGCACTGGGGACGAGCCATCCCGAGCAGGTGATCGTTGGGTTCACCTGCATGGAGGATGATCGTCTGATGGTGTTGAAGGACTCTCCCAAACTCGTCGAGGGCGACCGGATCGTCTTCAGATGCGTTGGTGCGTACACCATGTCATTCGGTTCCTCGTTCATCGAATTTCCGCCGGCAGTCTATGCTCTCCACGAGAATCTGCTGACGCTGGTGCGACGTGCAGGGGACGTCGAGGACTACCTTCAGGGCAATATATGGACAGGCGGGCAGCTGCCGCCCACGGCCGCTCAACTCGAATAGGTCACGGCGGTGCAATCGCACCCTCAGCCGTTGCCGAGACTGCCTGAGACTGTGATCACCGCCGTTCAATTCACCTGAGTAGCGGAACCAGTGCTGTCTCCATCGTGACTGAGTACTGACCGGAAAATGTCCGGGCATGACCACCTGTCTGTGAGCTCTTCGCGACGGAATCATGAGGGCATGGACAACAACATGCCGCTGCGCGCGCAGACGAGAGACGACGATGATTCAGGCACTGGGTGGAACACATCATGCATACGCTGATTCGCCGTCGCGAGCTTGATCAGCTGCGCAACCTGCTCGATCGTCACAGCGCGGCCGCGATCATCAGCCCACCTGGCCTGGGCGGTGACGAGATGCTCATGGCGTTGGAAGCTGATTCGACCGTCCCGATCATCCGAGTTCCCAACGGCCAGACGGAGTTCTCTCGGACCTATGCGGGCTTGGAGATCGTTCTCGCCTCGTTGCGCACCCTCAAGCTCGGGGACTTCGAATCGACGGAGCTGGAGAATCGGCTGAAGGCAGAGAACTCCGACAGCCCGGAATCGGTTCGGGAGATTGCCGACGAAGTCACCCGGCTGATCGGCAGCATGGAATCGGGACAGGGCGTTCTGGTCATCGTGCCGGCAGCCGATGAGATGGATCGGCCCTCACAGCTTGTCCTCAGTCACATGCTGCGACGTATGGCAGGTCACAGGCTGAAGATCGCAGTCACAACCGGTGCGCTGTCTCCCACCAGCCCGCTGGCTGGAGTCCCCAGCGTGGAGCTGCGACATCTGGACGAGATCCGAATGCGCGAGCTGGCGGAAGAGCTGACATCTGGACGCGTCACCGCCGCAGTCGCCGCTGTGGCGGTGCGGACCGCCTCGGGTCGGCCGTCGGCTCTGCGTCAGCTCCTCGAACGGCTTCCTTCGAACCAGGTGGAGGGATCGCAGGCACTGGACATGCCATTGCACATGGAGCCGAATGCTGACGTGATGATCTCGGGTGCGAAGAACAGAATCGGCGAAGAGGCCGATGCGCTGCTCGACCTCATATCCTTGGCTCCGCTGTCTCCGCGGCCCGCAGTTCTCGGAGCGTCGAGGGAAGCGCAGGAATGGTTCTCGGAACTCGAATTCCGGGGCACCGTCGAGAAAGACGGTGTGTACTGCCGCTTCTCTGAGGAGCTCGCTCGTGCCTGCAGACATCGGACGTTGAGCGTCGATGAGCGTGTGGCAGGGCACTCGCTGCTCGCGCAGAGGTGCGAGGAGGGCTATCCCGAACTTCGCCATTGGCATCGGTCGTTCATCGACGCCACCGATGAGACCCCCTGTCAGCTACTCTCCGATGCCTGCGCACTGGTTTCGGAGGGGTTGGATTGGGCCGGAATCGAGTTCGCCGAACGAGCTCTGGCTCTCAGCATGGAACTCGGACCGGTGTTCACGCAGCTGAATGATCTCGCAGCGCGACTGATCGACCGAGGACAGATCGACTTCGCACTGCGCTACCTCACCTACGCCGCTCGAAGCACAGACGTCAGTGTTCTCGTTCGAGCTCGCACGCTGCGTGTGTGGGCCGAATTCCTTGTTCACCAGTCGGTCCCGCTGCGTCTGCGCAACCAGTGGAGTCGCAGCGAAGTCGCTGCGGCGCCCGCCGAGGTGGCCCACCTGCAGTTGGTCATCGCCTTGTGTCATGCGCTGAGGAGAGAGACGGCAGAGGCGCAGGAGCTGTTGGACAACGCAAGCAGCCTGAGCGCTCACTTCGACGATCGATCGCTGCACCTACACCGTTCATTGGACGTTCTGCTCGAATGTGGACGAGGCCACGACGCCCGTGCCGTGGAGGAATTCCAAGGCCTCGACTCTACCGAAGTCTCTGACCCGGTCTGTCTGCTTCTGCTGTCCATGGGTCTGATGGCGGCTGAGAACTACGGCTCGGCTCTCGCAACGTTGGACTGTCTGGACGCGCGCGGGGCACGGGAGACCATCTGGGACACACAGTCGAAGTGTGTGCGTGCCGAGATCGCGATTCGCCGAGGCGAAATCGGACTGGCCATCGCGCTCATCGACAGGTGTGCGTCTCAGGCGACCACCGGTGGAATGATCCGGCGGGATCGTCAGCTGCTGCTGCGGTGTTGGAGTCTTCTCGCGCAAGGACGTGCCAGTGATGCGGAGCCGGTGGAAGCTGCGCTGACGGCGCATGCCATGGCCTCCCAGAACCTCAGTCTGCTGGCTGAGCTCAATGCGATGCAGGGCAACTACCTGCTGCGCATGGGACTTGCCGCCGAGGCGGTACGCCATCTGCATCGCTGCGAAGAGCTGGCTCTGAGCGAGCTCAACCCCAATGTCATTCGCTATGAACCTGATCTCATCGAAGCGCTGATCGCGACAGGGCGTCGAGAGCATGCGGGAATGCTGGTTCGTGTCTTCCACGGCAGAGTCGAGAGGGCACCCTCGCGCTGGGCGGAACTGGCGCTTGAACGGTCTCGTATTCTCCTGCTTCCAGAAGACGTGGGGATCGAAGCCATGGGCAGGCTGCTCGGCTCATGGCGTCCTGGGGACTCCCAATTCGACAAGGGAGTGACACTCCTGGTGATGGCGAAACGGCTTGCCGATTCTGGTGCTCTTGCAGGCGCCGCAGAGCGAGCCAGCCTAGCGGTGGGGATCTTTCGCGAAGTCGGTTCGGACCACCTGGCCACCGTCGCCCGACCCGAATGTACAGCGGCTCGTGAGGAGCCGGCGCGAAACAGTCTGCTGGAACGTCTGAGCGCTGATGAGCGGGCAGTCGTCGAGCTGGTGTGGGAAGGACTGAAGAATCGGGAGATCGCCCTGCGGATATTCGTCTCGCTGCGCACTGTGGAACTTCGGCTGACCTCTGTGTACCGCAAGTTGGAAGTCACGTCGCGTACCGGACTCATCGCCCGGCTGGCGAATGGTGCCGGCCTCCCCGTGGCCTGAGCGCGAAGACGACCGCAGGAACTCAACGGTGTCCCGCAAGACTGCAGCAATAGGAGCGGCGGCACCATCGTGCATGCCTAGCCTGAGAACCAGAAGACAGTGAGGAGTGCGTTGCCATGTTGACAACCGAAACGAGCTTCAGCTTTGAGCCATTCCGCCAGGGTCCCGGTCCAGCTCCGGTCGGAACCGTCCTACTGGCCCGGGGAGCAGCAAGATGAACGGATATCACTTCGTCAAGAGGGTGTTTGATGTTCTCGGCGCTCTGGTCACTCTGATCGTGCTGTCGCCGGTTCTCATCGTCGTCTGCGTCCTGATTCTCCTCTTTCTCGGTGCGCCGATCTTCTTCCGCCAGGAAAGAGTGACAATAGGCGAAAGGGTCTTCCAGCTGTGGAAGTTCCGCAGTATGCTCAACCCTGATCCGGAGCGGGGACTCGTTTCCGACGGTCAGAGGATGACACGCTTCGGTCGATTGCTGCGGTCGAGCAGCTTGGATGAGTTGCCGAGTCTGTGGAACGTGCTGTGCGGAGACATGAGCCTGATCGGCCCGCGGCCATTGCCCACCCGCTATCTGCCCCACTACTCGGACCAACAGCGTCGTCGGCACCAAGTACGCGGAGGGCTGAGCGGAATGGCGCAGATCAGCGGACGCAATCGTGTGCGCTGGGACGACAGATTCGATCTTGACGTCGAATACGTGGATACGGTGAGTTTCGGCCTCGATCTGCGCATACTCATGCGCACAATCAGTATCGTGCTCCGTGCGGATGGAATCAGTCAGGACGGCGAGGTGACAGCGGAGAACTTCGGCGGCACATTGAAATCCGACCTGGTGGTGTTTGATCAGCGAAGTCGGACAGAGACCATCACGACATGGTCAGTGAGCGGCTCCGACGGCCACGAGATCGGATGCTGCGAAATTTCGGTCATCAGCGCGCAAACTCTCCTGATCCGATTCGATGACTGCACCAAAGCGGACCCGGACATCGAGATTCGACGAGAGGTCGTCAGACTGCTGACGAACCGTGCGCGGGCGACCGAGGCCGAATTCGCCGTCTGCGCGGTGCGCGCCGACGGCGTGGACCGTTCGGTGCTGACCGAAGCCGGATTCAAAGAGATCGCTGACCCGGAGGAACAGCTGAAATTCGGACACCTTGCTTCAGCAGACCGGATTCTTGCCGGCTGCAGACTGTGGCCGGACGAGCCGGCCGATCTCGATGCCGACACCGACTCGCATGCCGACAATAGCGCGTACGCCGACAACAACGAGTATGCCGACACCGGCGCCGGGCGGAGCCGACTCATTCTGTTTGGTCGGGCGCGTCACGAAGCGGGTCGAGGCGAATCGGCAATGCAGAGGCCGCCGAAGGCGGACGCAAGCCAATGACGAACACAGCTGTGAACGGAGACTGGGCAGTGATGCCCACAAGATTTCGGATACTCGTCGTGGGTCTGAGCAATATCTGCCGTTCCCCTTTGGCAGAACGGATGCTGCAGTACGAGCTCGACGTCGAGGCGCCCGGTGAGTTCACTGTGCGCAGCGCGGGAACCCAGGTCACGTCTGGGCGTCCAGCTGTGGTCGAGGTCTTGAGATTGGCATCGCGCCGGGGAATTCGTCTGCATGGATTCGTCGTCAGCCAGCTTGACGAGGCGATGATCTCTGAAGCCGATCTCATTCTGGTGATGGACAGAGCGCTCAGACGCCAGGTCGTGAAGGTGAGTCCGCGGGCACTGCGGACCACGTTCACCCTACGCGAGTTCGCACGCATCCTTCCCACTGTGCGTCCCGAGCAGCTGGCAACGCCGACAGGGAGGTGGCAGTCCCTCGTCGCTCTTGCGCCCCGATATCGAACTCCTCTACCAGGGGACGCAGACGATGATGATGTCATCGATCCGCACAATCGCCCGGCACGGGCATACGAGCGGATGAACACCCAGATCGTCTCCGCGATCGATGTGATTCGCGAATGGGAAGTGCGGGGATGTGGCCCCGACAACAGGCAATGAGAACGCGGCTCTGGCCGCAATCCCCAGGGACGAGTCTGTGGGAGACGACCGCCTCCGCAGGGTCGTTGCGGGACGCCGCAAGTTCGGCGACGAGACCGACCTTTCCGCCGTCGCCGACAGTACAGTTTGAGGCCTAACATCACCGCAGCTGTTTCCCTTCAGACCGGATTGGACCCGAGATGAGCATCATCGATTTTCTGCGGATTGTGCGGAAGAACATCGTCCTGCTGATCGTGATGATCGCAGCAGGCGGTCTTGGCGGTGTCGGTGTCTACCTCCTACTCCCCGATGAGTACACGTCGCAGGCCGAACTGTTTGTGACCACGGTCGAAGCCTCGAACCCAGACCAGAAGCAGATCGCGTCTGCATTCGTCCAGGAACGGCTGCGAACCTATGTTGATCTCGCCGACTCCCGGCTTGTGCTTGAGCCTGTGATCCGTGATCTGGATCTGAAGATCAGTCCCGAGAAGTTGGCTGAGTACGTGTCGGCCTCATCCGACCACGGAACCGTGCTGCTCACAGTCAGCGCGACAGCCACGACACCGGGAGGAGCCGCTCGAGTGTCGGAGGCGGTGGCAGACAGCCTCACCACGACGATCACCGATCTCGAGTCCCGTCATGGCAAAGCACAATCGGGTATCCGGTTGGCTGTGGCCAACGATGCGAGCGTCCCCTCGACGGGGAGCGGACCGGCCCAGTGGCTCTGCGCAGCAATCGGAATCTTCCTGGGGGCAGCACTCGGCATCGCAATTGTGCTGTTCCGCTCCGCAGTGGACTCCAAGATCCGCGATATTACAGGCGTTCGCGAGGTGACCGCCGCGCCGATCCTTGCCTCGGTGCCAGTGCGCAACGAGTCCTCAGCGCATCCGGAGCCGACAGCGATCCATCAGGACTCCCCCTATGCCGAGGCGATTCGTCGCCTGCGAGCCAACTTGCGATTCGCTCGAGTCGAAGACTCGAACAACGTCATCGAGGTCACTTCATCGGTGCCCTCCGAAGGGAAGACATCAATCAGCGTGAATCTGGCGATCTCGCTGGCACAGTCCGGGCAGAGAGTGGTTCTTGTCGATGTCGACCTGCGCCAGCCCGCCGTTGCCGACAGGCTCGGTCTTGAGAACTCGGCAGGGCTGACTACCGCACTGCTGGGAACCGCAGATGTTCACGATCTGCTGCAGCCGTGGGGACAGGACGAGCTGTACGTGCTGACTGCCGGGGACAGGGTGTCCAATCCGGTGGAACTCATTGACTCGAGGTCGATGTCCAAACTGATGACGGTCCTGCGCAATGATTTCGACACTGTCATCCTCGACTGCCCGCCTGTGCTTCCTGTTGCAGACGGGCTTCTTTTGGCCAAGATCGCCGGTCGAATCATCCACGTCATCGCGGTGAATGAGACATCGCGCAACGAGCTGGAGGAAGCGCTGAACGATCTGTCCGTGGTCAAAACTCCGCTCAGCCTCGTCGTCAACAAGGTCCCGCTGGGACATGCCGATCTGACCGGATATACGAAGACCTATTCGGCGCGCCAGTCGTCTGCCGGCCTGCCACCCACTTCCGGTCACGGCAGAACGAGCAGTGGAGCAGAGCCAGCCTTCGCCAAAGGCATGGAGCCGATCGGATGGCTGCCGGGAGAGCTCAGCGCCGACCAGTCCACGCGCACACCTCGAGTCTGGCCCGGAAGCCGGACTCGGCGAAGAGCACTGCGCACAGGGGGCTTAGGACGCCTCACCGCTCGCTCCGATCGACCGACTGGCGAATTGGATCAGGCGGCTGCAGGAACAGCCGATGCCACCAAGACAACCGGGGCCGGAGAGCGGACTGCGGAGCAGTGACGATCAGGAGTGAGCCAGCGACCGACCCACTGACAGTCCCGACCGTCCGGTCCGCCGAGGCTGGCCATTGCGACCGTTTCAGAATCCTCGTCGTCTGCACCGGAAATCTCTTTCGTTCGCCGCTGGCCGCTGGACTGCTCCAACAGGGGCTCGACGAAGTCGCCCCCGGTCGGTTCGCCCTCGACAGCGCGGGCACCGAGGGAGTGGCCGGGGTCGGAGTGACCGACGATGTGCAGTCCCTGGCGGCAGATTGGGGATTCGACCTCAGCGAGTTTCGCGCCAAACGGCTGCAGCCTGCTCATGTCACGGACGCGGATCTGGTGATCGGCATGGAACGGTGGCACCGGAGCCAAGTGGTGACTCTCGAGCCACGCGCGCTGAGACGAACCTTCACCCTGCGGGAGTTCGCCCGCATCATTCGTTCCCTCTCGCCGAGCGAAGATCTGACGACTCGGCAGCGCTGGGAGAACCTGGTCGCTCTGGCACAGCGTTCCCGCATGCCGGCTCCCGGTGGACCGGACTTCGACGATGTGGTCGATCCGCACGATGATTGGGACCTGCTCAGCCCGGTGATGACCGACCAGATGCTCCCGGGCGTGTACGAGATGGTCGACTGGGAGTACCGGAACAGCAGCCTCGGCGAAGCCTGAAGCGGTGCCCGTTCTCCGAGTCTTCGGCACCGACGGTCTTGGCCTCGATCACACCGTCTGAGACTCAACCATGTTATCTGGACTCAATCACAGAGTAACCGACGATGACTCATGTCGGGGCCGGGAACAGTAGAACTCGCCCAGCAGCCGTGTCAGCGAGCCGACGAACACCGCGAGGCAACCTGCTTCCACGGCCGACATTCCGGCCATGCCGGCGATCCCACCGCTTGCGAGGACAGTGCCGATCGCAGCTGCGCCGACGAAGAAGGTCGCCCAATAGCGGTTGAGGACAAGCAGATTCGCCGATGCCAGATAGGTCGGCAATGTGCAGAGCGCCGCCAGGGCGAGGAAGAGCACGGCTTCGCGGGAGAGGACGAAGTCGGCGCCGTAGATGGTCGACAGCAGCCACGGTCCGATGAACAGTGCGAGCACGACAAAGGGGACAAGGCTGGTCAGAGCGATCGTGCACAGGCGCTTCACTCTGCGTCGCAGCACAATAGATCCGTCGGCGTCGTGGATGGTGCGAAAGGCAGGTAGGACGACCGTCTCGATCGACGCGCCCACCAGATTGGCGAAGACGACGAGGTAGGCGGCCGAAGCGTAGCGTCCGACATCGCTGGGTGATCCGAACCAGGCGACCACGGCAAGCGGCACATACGACAGCAGCGAATAGACCCCCTGCATCAGGGACATCGGAACCCCTGCCGAAATGAGTGCACGGATCTCCTCGCGTACCGAGGTCCGTGAATCTATCGTTTCAGGCGTTTCGGGTGGTTTTGCCGAGGCCACCCAGATGGTGACCACCGTGCCCGCGGCAGACACCACGGCTGCCGACCAGAGTGCGGTGACGACTGAACCGGTCGTGAGGATCACTGCAGTGACTGTGATGGCGCTGACTGTGGCCACGCCGAGGAGGATGAGCCCGAAGGTGAAGAGTCGCTCGGTCTTCTGCAGTCGGGCATAGAACAGATCACCGATCGAATCGCTGACCTTGATCATCAGCAGCGGAAAGGCGAGAGCAGAGTTGAACTGAGCAGGCCCGTAGATGACCAGCCCGGTGATGATGAGTACGGAGAGGCCGACGGTGGACAGGCGGCACCCGAGATAGATGCGCCAGCGCACAGTCTGCTGCAGAGTGACGAAGAGGTTGCGCAGACCAAGCTGCGTGGCGATGAATACCGGTGTCATCATTGCGATCAGCGTGGAGTAGTGGCCGACGGCGATCGGTCCGCTCTGCTGAGCGAACAGCCACACCAGATACCACTGGGCGCCGGCAATCGCGACATTGCCCGAAGTGACCAACGCAAAAGAGGATCGGGAGCTGTGCACCGGAGGTTTCCTCCTCGACTGTGGGCGCGACCTCAGGATGATGAGGGCCAGACTCCAGTATCGTCCCCACCGGCGGGTCCGTGGCCGGCTTCGCTGCCGGATTGCGGATGCGCCACTGACATGTGCGGTAGTCCGTGCATCCATCGCGGTGAACCGTAGTCAGGGGCGGGAAGGGGTCCTTCCCGAAGCAAGTCTCACTAGGCTGGGAGAGCGAGTACGAGTCCCGGACATCGAGTTGAACTGCGATGTCGTCTCATGCCGGTTCTCCGGCCCGACTGAAGCTGATCTCTGATGAAACTCCAGCAATTTCTCCACATCCTCCGCCGTCATATCGTGCTGCTCATCCTCACCGTCCTAGTCGGCGGGGTGGGAGGATTCGGGGTTTCGACCCTGCTCCCGCCGACGTATACAGCGCGTACCGAGCTGTTCGTGTCGGTGCCCACCTCAGGCGATCCCTATGAGATGCGCATGGCTTCGGATTTCATCAAGGAGCGCATCCAGACCTATGTGGGCATGGTCAGCAGCGAATCCGTCCTCGAACCAGTGGTCTCAGATTTGGGACTCGACACCACTGCGGAAGCGCTGTCTGGCCGCCTCGAAGCATTCAGTGACCCCGAGACGGTGCTCATCACCGTGCAGGCTCGGGCCGAGGACGCGGACGGCGCGGCTCGGCTCTCGACTGCAGTGGCTCGCAGTCTGACGGAGAGGATCGAAATGCTCGAGAACCCGGGAAAGACCGATACAGCATCCATTGACCTCATCGAGGCGAATGCGGCGGTGGTGCCGGAAATTTCAGACGGCTTGCCGAACTGGGCCTTCGCGCCCATCGGTGCACTGCTCGGTCTGGCGGCGGGCATCGCCATTGCGATTGTGCGTGGAACCTTCGACAACGTAGTCCGGACGAAGGACGACCTGGCTGCCATCACCTCGGCGCCGTTGATGGCATCGGTCCCGGAAGACCGCGCCATCGTTCACGAGTCAGCCAAGGGCGGACCCGCGATCTCAGGAGTTCGCGGCGAGTCGATTCTTCGTCTGCGAACCAATCTCCGCTTCGCCCACGTCGACGAAGAGAGCACCGTCCTACTCGTGACCTCGGCCCAGGCGGGGGAGGGCAAGACCACGCTCAGCCTCGATCTGGCCATCGCGAGCGCCCGCGCAGGGCAGCGTGTCGTCCTCGTCGACGCCGACCTGCGACGACCGAGTGTCGCCTCACGTCTGGGGTTGGAGAATGCGGCCGGCCTCACGACCGCCCTGGTCGGAGGCCTCGACTTGAATGAGCTGCTGCAGACCTGGGGCGATCACGACCTCAGTGTGCTCACGGCCGGAGAGATTCCGCCCAATCCTGCGGAGCTGCTCGAGACCCGTGCAATGGCAGAACTGGTGTCCGAACTGGCAGGCAGGTTCGACCTCGTCATCCTCGACGGCCCACCATTGCTGCCTGTGGCAGACGGACTCGTCCTCTCCCGACTGGCCAGCAGGACCCTCCTTGTCGCGGGCGCCGGACGGGTGAAGTCCCGCGCCGTCGCAGAATCCGTCAGGGCTCTGGATGAACTGGGCACTCCGATCGGTCTCGTGCTCAACAGGTCCGAACTGTCCGCGGCGGAGGCCGACCGAAACCGAACCTACGGAATTCAGTCCGAGCCCCTGAGTGCTTCTCTGCCGCTGATCGTCAACGACGGCGGCACGAAGCGATCATGATCGCCATCTGGTTCGGGGTGACGACTGTCTGGGTTCTCATGCTCGTTCTGAGCTGGCGAGTCCCACAGCTGCGCCATTGGAGCAATGCTCTGCTTCCGCTGATTTCGCTGATCCTGATCAACACCATAGTCGCAGCCTTGGGGAACTACGACATCTCCGACAAGGCGATCTATTCGACGGAATTCCAGATCCTCAGCTTCGCGCCCACCGGCGAGGTCTTCTACACCTACGACAGTGAGGGTCGCGAACCTGCCTTCCTCCTGCTGGGCTGGTTCATCGGTCTCTTCACTCATGACCCGCAGGTCTACTTCTTCGTCGTCGCCCTGCTCGGCTCGATCGTGCTGGCCCTCGCCCTGCTCTGGCTGCTGCGGTCGGTATGGCAGATGACCGTCGTCTACTACATCACCTTCTGCTTCGGCTTCTTCACCGGGTATTCGAGCTATCTGCTGCGTCAGGGACTGTCTCTGCTGTTCATACTGCTCGCTCTGGTCTCGATCTGCCGGCAGGCCCGGCTGTGGCAGACGCTCGTGTGGCTTGCCGTTGCGTCTCTCTTCCACTGGTCGGCGATTCCTGCGGCGCTGCTGCTGCTCGGCATCCGCTTTCTTCCGAAGGCCTCCACCAACTTCCTCGTGGGGGTGTGGGTGGCGTTCTCTCTGCTGTTCCTCACGGGGCTCAACGCGACCTTGTTGGCGCCGTTCGCTTCCGGATCGGAGGCACTCGAAACCTACACCGATCCTGAGAACGCCGATCTGTACACCGGCGGGACGAACAGACCGGACTTCTGGATTCTCGGCCTCTGCGTCCTGGTGATGGGTTATATCGTGCTGAGGACGATCGATGGTCTGCCAGCCTGGTACCGACAGCTGTTCCACGCCTTCGTCATCCTCAATACGTACTACCTGGCATTGGGGTTCGTCTACTACAGCGACAGGGTCGCGGCCTATTCCTGGTCGATCGTGCCGCTGATCGTGACGGTCCCGGTGCTCTGTCTGAAAGGGTGGAGACAGGGACTGGGAGGTGTCGGGCTCATGGTGGCTTTCCTCGGCTGGAGTCAGTACATCGGTGCGATGGACAAGCTGCTCAGCACCTGATGGCGGGCAAGCTGCTCAACACCTGATGGCGGGCAGGCTGCTCAGCCCCTGAAGACCTGCGTCGGTGCGGGGCATCGCCGGCGCGTGTCGATTCAGCGAATGGCCCGCCGGTTCGCCGCGGCGAGGAACCCGGTGAGGAGGAACAGCACCCGATGATCGAGCAGATTGTAGACGGCGCCGAAGATCAGCTGAACGGGTCTCAGGCCGCGGCTGGCCACCCGTGTTGCCGCGCACCGATAAGTCTTAGCCGCTGCCAACTTCTCCCGCAGGGGGAGAGGGCATTGCCGGTGGTGGAGGTCCCTGGTCGAGGACACCGCATTCTTGGCCCGGATGTATCCAGCCGCGGCGATCAGCTCTGGCGAGCTCAGGTCCGAGGCGAACTGCTGCAGAGCGTCGTTGACGAGCATCAGCTCCTCGTGTTTTCCGGGGACGAACCTCTTGGTCACCGAGGCGAAATTGTCTCGCCGGTAGTAGTAGCCCAGCAGGGGCAGGTGGCTGCCGATTGCAGCGGCACGGGCGAATGAGAGATTGAACAGCAGATCTTCGCCGAGGCGGATCCCGACGGGGTATCGCGCCCCTGACCGGGCCACAGCTGCACGACGATAAGCCTTGTTCCACACTGTATTGAACGATTCGTCGATGATCTTCGGGACCAGATAGGACGGGTCGAGAACCCGTCTCGGCCGCGTCAGGCCGGTTTCGCCGGCGATGCATCTGTGCCGCGCGAGGAGCGCGGCGTCGTGGGCAATGGCGATGTCGGCGGAGTTGCTGCTGGTCTCGAAGGTGACCATGTCGAGGGCGGAGTCCGAGCAGTCGGCTATCGCTTCGAGCAGACAAGGCGTGAGGAGCTGGTCGTCGGCGTCGATGAACATGATCCATTCGCCCCGCGCCTTCGCCAGCGCTGCATTGCGAGCCGCCGCAGCCCCGGCATGATCGGTCTGAAGGCGAATGATCCGCGGGTCCCGGGAACTGAAGTCCTCAAGGATCTCCGGAGTGCCGTCGGTTGAACCGTCATCGACGACGATGAGCTCAAGATGTTCGTGGCACTGTGTGAGTACCGACCGCAGGCAGTCCTGCAGGTACCTCTCGCCGTTGTGGACGGGGATGATGACGGAGATCAGAGCATCATTCGACATGAGGTTCTCTCCGCCTGGTCGACGTCGACGACACGGTGTGGATGAAGCTGGGAAGGAACTGCCGGATCCCGTCGGCGGCATGTGAGTAGTCGAGGAGGTCGCGGTCGAAGTCCAGGGGGCGGCGCAGTCGTCCCGATTCCCAGTCAGCGGCGATCCGGGCCGCCAGCTGTGTTGAGTCGCCGTCGACGCTCAGCTGAGCCAGAGGAATGTCACGCACACCCTTGACGTCGAAGGCATAGCTGCCTCGACCGATCGCCAAGCTCTCCAACATGACTCGCGGCAGACCCTCCCACTGCGCGGTGTGCACCAGAGCATGGCTGTCCGCTAACACAGCGGCCGCGTCACCCGAGCCATCAGCGGTGACGCATCCCGACAGGCCCCGGTCAGAGATCTCGGCCCGGATCTGCGCGCGAAAGACTCCTTCGCCGAGCATCTCGAGATGGAAATCGACTCCCCGCCGTTGCAGTTCGGCCGCTGTGTCCAGAGCCAGATGCGGACGTTTGCGAGGGGAGAACTCCCCGATCCAGCACAGTCTGAGCGGCCCGCCTGGCAGGTCTCTGACAGGGTATCGAGCCAGATCGAGACCGACCCCGGCCGACAGGTGCAGCCGACGACGGCTCTCAAGGCGGCCGGCGAACCATGTCTGGTCGTCCGAATTGAGAGAGATGACGCCTGCAGTGCGCGACAGGAGCATGCGCTCGATGACCGGCCACACCCGGTCTCCGATCGAACGGAGCTCGTTCCAGTGCAGCCCGTGACAGAAATAGACGACAGGTGCTCTTGTCCCTGCAAGTCTCACCAGCGCCGAGGCGGTTGCCGAGTTCGTGACGATGACATCGAGATCCTCGCCCTCCGACCACTGCCGCAGGCCGGCCAGGGCTCGAAACGTCCCCGGGCCGGGACGACGGGAGAGCCCGGGGATCAGAGACGCCTGGTCCGAGACCATCGATGATCCGGCGGCGAAGCTGACGGTGTGTCCATGCGATCGCCATGATTGTGCGATCTCGATGAAGAAGGAGTCCAACATTCCACCGGTGCTGGCCAATAAGCCTATCCTCACGCTGCTTCACCGTCCCTGATCTGTGGTCTCACTGACGTTCTCAGAATAGGAGCACGCGGGACGTGAGACCGTCGAGACCACCGCGGTCTACGGTCATCCGCAGACTCCGTGCGGTCAACCGTCGAGGGCGGAATCTCGGGGCGGCCGAGTGTCGGAGGGGCGATAAGAGCGGGTTTGGTCCACGAGTTCCAGGTCATAGTGGGTGACTGAGTATCGGGAGCCAGTGATGACCTGATCATGACAGAGTAGTGACACGCGGCTGTCCGGAGGTAACCCCCTATTGGCTGTGCGATGACTGGGCAATCCTGAGCCTCGTGAAAACAATGAATGATCTCCCAGCCCCCTTGCCATCCGCCGGTGACAGTCCTCGTCGCCGGCCCTACTCCAGTGCTCTCGGCCTGGCTTGTTTGGACGGGTCAGCACTGATCGTTTCGTGGTTCCTCGTCGTCTCCCTGTTCGGGCGGGTCTGGGGCGGCGAATTTCTTCTCCTGCTGCCGACACTCGTCATCGGGCAGCTCGGTTTGGGCTACCTGCTCTCGCTGTATCGGAACCGGTATCAGCTCGGTTCCGACCGCGAACTGCGCAATCAGGGCGTGGTCGCGGCCATCCTCTTCACGGGCACCGCCGTGATGGGAGCAGTGCCGGAATACCGGGAGGACATCCCCTGGCTGCTTCTGGCTCTGCTCTTCGCCCAAGGTCTCATGGTCTTCGTCAGGCAGCTCGTCCGAGTCCTCCAGCAGCTGCGACTCGTGCCCGTGGCCGGCGAGCCGGTCATCATCGTCGGTGCTGGTGACCTCGGTGCTTCCCTGGTCTCCCAGATGATGGCAGATCCGCTCAGCCCTTACCGTCCCGTGGCCATCATCGACGATGACCCGACAAAGGCTCGGCAGCTCATCCACGGTGTTCCCGTCCGCGGCACCACTTCCTCCGTCGCCGAGGTGGTTGCCGCTTCGCATGCCGCCGGAGTCATCGTCGGCATCGCCGATGCACCTGCGCAGGTGTTCGCTTCACTGGTCCAGCGCCTGGAACCGGAGACGACTTGGGTGCGGGCGGTTCCCTCGCCCTTGGACATGCTCTCATCGGACATCGGGCTCTCCGATATCCGCGACCTCGACGTCACGGACCTCATCGGCAGACCTGCCATCGAACCCGAGAGCGATCAGATCTCTCGTCTCGTCGAGGGCCGTACTGTCCTTGTCACCGGTGCCGGCGGCTCTATCGGTTCTGAGCTGTGCAGGATCATCTCGCGACATGACCCGAGTCGACTGATCATGCTCGATCGCGATGAGTCTGAGCTGCACGCGCTGTGCATGAGCCTCGAAGGCCGAGCGCTGATGGATTCTCCAGATCTCGTCCTCGCCGATATCCGTGACCCGCAGGCCCTGGATCACGCCTTCGCCAAGCACAAGCCCGACATCGTCATTCATGCGGCTGCGCTCAAGCATCTTCCGATGCTCGAAAGCTATCCCGCTGAAGGGTGGAAGACCAATGTGCACGGCTCGTTGAACGTTCTGCGCGCGGCCCGGAAACACGGTGTCGGTCGATTCGTCAACATCTCCACGGATAAGGCAGCGAACCCCAGCAGCGAGTTGGGACGGTCGAAGTTCGTCGCAGAACGCCTCACTGCCCACTATGCGGCTGCAACGGGCCTTCCCTATGTGTCGGTGCGCTTCGGAAATGTCCTCGGCTCACGTGGTTCGGTGCTCATCTCCTTCGCCGATCAGATCCGTCGCGGCGGACCACTGACCGTGACACATCCGGACGTCACACGGTTCTTCATGGCCATTCCCGAAGCCTGCCTCCTGGTGCTGCGGGCCGCAGCGCTGGGCGGCAGCGGCCAGACTCAGGTACTCGATATGGGCAAACCCGTCCGCATCGTCGATCTGGCGAAACGAGTGATGGCACTGACAGGGCGGTCCTGTCCCATCGTCTACACCGGCCTGCGTGCGGGGGAGAAGCTGCACGAAGAGCTGTTCTCTCCCGACGAAATCGATCGCACTTCGGACAATGGGGTGTCGTGGACGGTAGAAGTCTCACCTTTGGATCCAGCGGAGGTTCCCACCCCGGGGGCTACTCTCGAGAACATCCGGGACTGCTATCTGGAGGTCGTGGACGGCGCGGATGCCGCACTGGCAGCAGCCGAGGGTCTAGCGGAGTTGCCTGCCGTCGAAGCAACCGGGGTCAGCCAGACAGCGGGCAAGCTCGACCTCGCCGGGACGAGCTGGTCATGATGGCGATGCGTATTCCCCTGTGCCTTCCATCAGTGGGGGCGAAGGAAGAAAGAGCGGTAGTCGCCGCGCTGCGATCCGGCTGGGTGGCTCCAGCCGGGCCTCAGCTCGATGAGTTCGAATCGCGTTTGGCCACCGTCACGGGCCGCACCCATGCAGTGGCAGTGAGTTCTGGAACCGCGGCGCTGCATCTGGCTCTGCTGGCGCAGGGGATCGGTCGCGGAGACCGCGTGGCGGTGTCGACGCTCACCTTTGCCGCGACCGTCAATGCCCTCCACTACATCGGCGCCGAACCGGTGTTCATCGACTGCGACGAAGCAGGTCTGATGGAGGTCGAAGCACTCGAGGCCGCCTGTGTCGACTCCCTCGCCACAAGGCGTCCGATCCGCGCGGTGATGCCCGTCGATCTCTATGGTCGTCCTGCGGACTACCCGCGAATCGGGCAGATCGCGGCAGCCAATGGTGCCGTCGTCATATCCGACGCCGCGGAGTCGTTGGGTGCCAGTCTCGGTGGGGCTCCGGCCGGATCGTTCGGTGAGGTTGCCGCACTGTCGTTCAACGGCAATAAGATCATCACCACCTCCTCGGGCGGTGCAGTCCTCTGCTCTGATCCTGAAACTGCGGAACGGGTCCGCTACCTCTCGACCCAAGCGCGGCAGCCGGTGGTGCACTATGAACACACCGAGGTGGGGTACAACTACCGATTGTCCAACCTTCTCGCAGCACTCGGTCTGGCCCAGCTCGAGAGGCTCGAGGAGATCCTGGCGATCAAACGCTCCCACTACCGGGCTTATGACGAGGCCCTGACTGGAGTCAGAGGGATGCGAGTCCTTGACGCCGCCGACGGCAACTGTTGGATGAGCGTGCTCATCGTCGGGACCGAATCCGGCACCGATGCCTGGTCGCTGAGCGATTCCCTGCTGCGCCGCGGAGTCGAGACTCGACCCGTGTTCAAGCCGATGCACCTGCAGCCCGTCCACAAAGGCTGCGACCGGCGTTACATCACAGGGCGCGCAGAGGAGCTGTTCCGGACTGGGCTTGCATTGCCGTCCAGTACGGATCTTCCTCCGGAGGACCGGAGCCAAGTGGTTGCGGAGATCGCAGCCCTCATCGATGAGGCGGTCGGAGTATGAAGCAGCAGAGGATCATCATCGTGGCGGGCCTCACGGTCGTCGCCCTCCTCCTCCTCGGCGCGGGTGCCGGCGTGTACACAGGATACTTGGGGCTGTCATGGGACGCGGGGACGGCGAAGTCGGACGACCCTGCTCTGGCGAAGCAGCTGCAGTCATCGAAGCAGCAGGATAAGAGCGCTGGGCCGGCGGCGACCGACATTCTCCTCCTCGGCACCAACGCTCCGGAATCTGCCCCGGACTCCACAGCCTCCACTGACTCCTCGGCCTCCACTGGATTCCCAACGGACATGATCATGGTCGCCCATATTCCCGCCGACCGCAGTGGGGTCCAGCTCATCTCCATCCCGAATGACACCTGGGTGCCGGTACCAGGACACGGGCAGGGCACGGTCGAATCCTCTGCTGAAATCGGGGGTCTGCCGCTGGCCGTGCAGACGGTATCCGAGTTCCTTGCCATCACCATCGACCATGTTGCGGTCATCGATCTCGCTGGTCTCAGCGATCTGACCGACCTCGTCGGAGGGGTGGAGGTCGAGTCGTCGACGGCCTTCGAATCCGGAGACCATGAGTTCAAGGTCGGTTCCAACACGCTTGACGGCGCAGCTGCGCTCGCCTTCGTATCCGAACGCACAGCATTCCCGAACGGAGACCTGCAGCGAATCCACAATCAACAGGAATTCATCCGTGCAGTCGGTACTCAGCTGTTGTCTGCGGACTATGAGTTCAACCCGCTGAAGATGTCTGAACTGGTCCGAGTACTCAGCCCGTCACTCACCGTGGACTCCGGACTCAATGCCAGCACGCTGGTCAAACTGGTATCCCAGCTCGAGGGGATCAGCGAGGACGATTTCGACTTCGTCACCGCTCCGACAGAGGTCCCGATCGTCCCTGACGACGATGGAGCGCGACTGACCGCCGATCACGGCGGTCTCGAGAAGCTGAAGCAGGCGATCGCCGATGACACCGTCTCCGATTACGGCTTCGAAGCGGAAGACAGCCGCAGATGATCGACCAGGCTGCGAAGAAGCTCACAGCTGCCCAGCTGCAGGCAAAATTCAATCTCGATGAAGACGCGGCGCAGATCATCCACACCGCCAGCGGAGGTTGGGAGTCATTTGCCGTTGTCGCCGTGTCGGCAGCTCAGACCACTGGGCGGAATCTGGACGAGCTGCTGGGATCGGCCGGGCTGGCGGATTTCGTCGTCTCGCAGACAGATGACTTCTCGCTTCCGCTCTCGACGTCTGACCAGCATGCGCTCGAGGTGCTCTCTCTTCTCGACGGATTCGACGAAGGCGTCGCCCGGGTCGCATTCGAAGTGTCGGCCGAGGCCTGGACGGATCCTGCCTGGGCTGATGTTCCGACCGTGCTGCTGCGCCTGCAGATGTCCGGCGCAGTGACGGCCGGATCAGGGGAGACTCACTGGTTCGTGCCCCTGCTGATCGCGGCGTGGGCCCGGAAGAGTCTGATCGAGGAGGCGGTGGAAGGTGTCTCTGCGACAGTCGAGAGGTCATTGGCGGAAGCGTTCACCGCGCAGCTCGAATTGGCCAACTCTCCCGACTCTCTGCTGGTGGACAACGCCGTCGTGCTGGCGCGGAGAGTACGCGCCTGGGAACTGCTCGACCGCATCTTCCTCGCCTGCGGATATCCGCTCTTCTATCGCCACCATCGATCCAGCTTGGCGGCATTCGCCCAACTGCCAGCGACGGCGCTGCGTGCCGTCCCGGAGTTGAGAGCGGTCACCACGGTGGCCACCATGGTGCAGGAAGCGCTGCTCGATGCCGGATCAGAGGTTCCCTCGAGCCAGCTTGTTCGCGAGCACGTCGCTCGTCTGACAGCACCTGGAGCGCTGCTCAGTGACCTGGAGGCAGAAGGCAATTCGGTCGGTCAGTTCGCGGCGCGAGTGCTGCTCGGAGATGCAGGGGCACCATCCCATTTCCACGCAGTTATGGGTGAGATGGCCCGCCTTGGAGCTGCCGGTGCGCATCATGCCGCGGCCGAGGCGGGCGCAACTTGGGTCGCCGGCGGAGCGGCACGACGTCCGCGCCGAATCGTTCGCCTGCATGCATCGATCCACAGCGTGCTCGCCTGTGCGCCGGGGCGTGCTCTGGCTCTGCTGAGGTCGATCGAGGACGAGGTGAAGGAGGACAGTGTGGTCGGTGACTTCCTCTCTCCCGCCGTCACGGCCTGGACGGCTCTGGCCTCCTACCTTGCCGGTGACCATGAACGTGCCGACACAGAGATCGTCGAATTCGCTCGTCTCGACGCTCCACCGTACGTGCAGGAACAGACCTTCCGGCCCGCTGCTCTCATCGTTGAGGCCTATCGCAGCCTCGATAAGCTGGATCTGGGTGCGGCAGAGGAAACGGTGCGCCGGATGCGCGACTACGCGGAGATGGGCGACCTGTGGTTTCACATGCCGATCATCGAAAGGATGCTCTCGCAGCTGGTGGCGCGCTCACGGTCGACTCTGCTGCGGTCAGAGGAGTCCATCGACATGCACGCTCATGGAGTCTGCGCGACAGGCGGAGCAGCCGAGATGCTCAAGGCCTCGCGCATCGGTATGCTCATCAGCCTCGGTCAGCTGCATCGGGCCGAAATCCTGTTGGAGAAGCTGCCCGGCATCTTGGGGGTCAGCCAGGTGCTGTTCGCACGCAGTGAGCTGGTGGCCGGGCGTAATGAAGCCGCGGTCCGCATTGCGGAGGCACAGTACTACGAGAACCACGTCGACACCCGTAACCGAGCCGAACTGACGGGGATCAAAGCTGCGGCGCTGCTGCGCATCGGTGATCGGGAGGCGGCACACCTGGCGTTTGTGGAGCTGTTGGAGCTCTCCGCCCTGGTGGGCACTGTGCTGCCGATCGTGCAGCTGCCTTTGCGCGAGCGCCAGGAGCTTATGCGGATGAGTGCCGAGGAACCGATCTGGCAGAAGATCACAGAGGTTCTCGCCCCGTTGGCCCATTCAGTGAGCCGCCGCACCTTCAACAGCGATTCCCTCGCCGTCTGTATGGAGAAGCTCAGCAGTCTCGGTGAGGCCGTAGTCGGGCTGGTCGACTTCCCGATGCTCGGACGCAGAGAGATGACTCTGCTCGAAAAGCTCGACCAGGGGGCCAGCGTCGCCGAGATGGCCCACGACCTGCTGCTGGTTCAGGGGACGGTGAAGAACAATCTCTCCTCGCTCTACCGGAAGCTTGGAGTCAGCGGACGGGAAGCAGCAGTCACACGCGCTCGGGTGCTGGGCTACCTCGGCGACATAGACGTCTGAGCACTGGAGAGGGCACGGCGTCAGGGAGTGAGCAGTCCCTGTCTGATCGAGCGTTTGCTGATGGCTTCAGTGACGAGGCGCTCGGCGACTGCGTCCGCGAGCTGGATGATCCGGGCCACGCTCTCGATATGCCAATAGGCGGAGCCACCGCCATGGTGCCCGGCGATCAGCGGTCCGAGGACGAAGATGCCCGGCGCCGCTTGGAACTTCTCATTCAGGGCAAGTCCGGTCCTCGATGCTGAAGCACGGACGGTGCCCGAGCCGAGCATCTGCCGCAGCAGCGGGGAGCGGGTGTCTGTCACCCGCTCGAAACCGGTCCCATTGACGATCACAGCGTATCCACGGCCCGGGCCGCCCGAAGCCTCGTCGTGTGAGGTGACTGTGCCTGAGGCCGGCGTCACACCCGGAAGCTGATCCACGGTGGCGAACAGCATGTCCTCGCGAACATGTGCTTCGCGGAACCGTCCGGGTATGCAGGTGATGGTGCCGTCCGCGATGCCGTCGGTGAGGAAATCGAGAGAGTCGCCGCCTGCGCGGCGCAGCAGATCGGAGATGGCGACTCCGTGGTCGGTGGCCATCGAGTACAGCTCGAAATCGTTCATATATCGCAGGGATGAACCGACTGCAGCGATGAGTGCCGCGATTGTCGAGTTGACGTTTCCGTGGGTCAGCGCCGCTGTGAGTTCAGCGCGCACTGCTTCATGCAGGTCTCGAGCGCGCAGAGGAGCTCCAGCCTCGGCGGTCTCGAACAGTCGGTCGAGGATCGGCGTCGAGGCCCGCTCGCCTTGACGGTCATGGTGCCAATAGTGAGGACGACCCCGCGAGGAGAGGACGAAGAGTCGGGTGCCGGTGTCCTGCCTGAGCCTGTGTGATGCGAGCAGGAACTCAAGAGCATCGGCGTTCCCGCCGATCAGCAGAATCGTCCGCTTCTCGACTGGCAGGGACTCGAGACGCACCGTGATCTTCTCGATCACGTGCTCGATCTCGGGAGTGTGGATGTCGGTGACCAGCCCCATCCCGAGAAGGTCGTCGATGCTCGACTGCCCGGCAGCACCTGTGTTCGGTCCGGCGAGAATCGGGGCACTGGAAACGTCGAGATCTCGTACCGGGGGTGAACCGATGGCCAACAGCACGGAATGCGCGTGGAGCTCGAACTGCACCCGACCATCGCTGCCGCGTTCGCGCAGGTGGACCCCGCCACCGCCGTCGCCTATGACCTCATTGACATCGGCATGGACGAAGTCGACCTCGACGAGTCCCCGGGCTGCTTCGACGGCGTGCTCAACAAGCTCCGACAGATACTGACCGTAGAGTCTTCGTGGAAGATAGAGCTCATCCCATCGCCCGTCGCGCACCTCATCCTCATGGCGAAGGATCCAGTCGCGTTCCATGGCTGCCGCCAGAGGCGAGTCGGGGGTTTGACCGTCGCTGGCCCAGTCGAGCATCTCCTCTCGTCTGTCCTCCAGCCAGCTGATGAATTCGCGGCGTTCACGGTCTGGAAGGAAACTCTCCAATGCCGAGATCAGCAGAGAGGACCGCCCGGAACGGTGACCGTAGGGGATGCCGGAGTGGAACTGGTGATCACGATCGATCACGGCGATGCGGATCACGTCATCGACCGATGACTCCCGGTCGGTCAGGCGGGTGAGGATCCGGAGCAGCCCGTGAGTGCCGGATGCTCCTGAGCCGAGGACGGCAATGTCCGGGCCATGTGTGGAGGGGTTTCTCGTCATTGGGATTGCTTTCGTCGAAGCGGCACACGGTGTTCTCAGGATAGATCGTCCCGGGGTCATCTGAAGGTGACGAATTCATCTCGCTTGGGCTCGTCTCTGCCCTTCGGCCCGGTCGTCACGCCGTCATGAGGTCCCGCCTCCGGAACCCGAGCACCCCCAACCCGACGAGAACCACGGTTGCCGCGGTCAGGGCCACGACCGCCTCGGCGGCCAGATCCTGGGCCGGGTACTGGCCGATATGGACGAAGACGGAGGTGTTGAGGACGGCCTCGTCGAGACGCATCATCTGCCCGAACAGGGCCATACCTGCGCCGTAGACGAAGACGAGCCAGACCAATCCCTGCAGCCTCGGAGCGAAACCGTAGAGCGCGAGGGCCAGCCCGAGCAGGACCCATATCGAGGGAGTCTGTGCGAGGTGACCGAGGACTGCCGGTCCCAGCAGCGACCAGTCACCGGTCGATGTGGCCGCGCCCAGTCCTTCGCCCGCACCCGCCAGAACCATGAGCCAGAGCGAGCCGAGCAGCGTCACGAGCGTCCATGACAGGACCCACCGGCCACGCCCCACAGCAGTGGCGAGAACCGGTTCCGTGCGGAAACCCGATTCCTCGGCCCGCAGACCCGAAGCGGCGATGATCGCATAGGCGGAGACGATCATGGCGAAGTAGAGGGCCATGTAGCCGATGTAGCCGTCGACGATCCCGCGCGAACCGCCCATGAGATCGAGGATCTCCTGCGGCATTCCCGCTGCCCCCTCTTTCATGGCTCCGGTGAAGGAGCCGAAGACGACAGCCATGGTGAAGACTCCGATTGACCACCAGAGCAGACTCGACCGCTGCAGGCGCAGCGCCAGCCCGATGCTCGTCGACAGTCCAGACGAAGCGTGAGCACGACCGAGGCGATCGGCGAAGATACCGGCCGACAGATCACGGCGGGACTGCAGGAACAGGCTCACGGGAACGAGGACGGTCACGGCTGCCAGCGACAGCAGAAGCGGAGCCCACCGGTCGAGGGTGTACGGAGCCGTCTGTTGCGACCACCCCAAGGGTGAGAGCCAGGACAGCCACTTGAGATCGCCGCCGGCGACTGCCGACATATCTCCGAGTCCGCGGACGACGAAGCTCGCGGCCAGCACCGCCCCGGCGATCCCCGAGGCTGCGCGGGCGAATGAGGTCAGCTGCACGGTGACTGCAGAGATCGCAGCGAACACGCACCCTGCTGCGGCGATGCTGACACCGAAGAGGAGCGCGGAGGAGAACGGCTCGGGCTTCGCCTCGGAGAAGAAGAACGTCAGGGACATGAGGGCCCCTGCCAGGAGGTTCATGATCAGGGTGAGAGCGAGTGCTGCCAGGAGCTGCGTGTGGCGGCCGGTGACATTCGCACGGATCAGCTCCGCCCGACCGGTCTGCTCCTCGGCACGAGTGTGGCGGGTCATGGTCGTGATCGACATCAGCGCGGCACCGAGCATGAGGAAGACCCCGTACATGCCCACGATGAAGCGCGGGATCGTGATGTCATCCATCCCATAGCCCGGGTCGGTGATGAGGCCCATGACGGGATTCTTCGCGAATACCACCATCGATGCGAGAGTGTCGCCATCCATGACCACGGCGATCGCGTTCGCGAAATAGGCGGTGAGGGCGGCGAGGCTGAGGATCCAGATGGGCGCTCGCCATCGGTCCCGTCTGATCATGAGTCGCAGCAGAGTCCGCAGTCCTGTCACCTGTGAACCGACACGATCCTCGCTGTGTCGTCCGTGATGGGTGCGATGGGGCGGCTCGCCTGTGTGGCCGGTGGCGCCGTCGGCGCTCGTCAGCAGAGTCATGGTTCCTCCCTTGCGAGGATTCCGTCAGCGGGTTCGCTGCTCTCGGTGGAATCGCCGTAGTGGCGCAGGAGCAGCTGTTCGAGGGTCGGGGGAGTGGCTGTCAGCGACCTTATGTCGTGCTCGCCGAGGGCGCGCATGATGGCAGGGAGTTCGGCGGTGTCGGCGCTGAAGTGCAGCTGCGCACCCTCCCGGACCAGATCGTGGACTCCGAGCATGGTGACCAGCTGCGGAATGTCCGTCTCCACCTGCACGGTGACAGTTGTCCGCGACAGGTGGCGCAGGTCGGCCAGGGCACCGGATTCGACGATCCGTCCTGACCTGATGATCGATACCCGATCGGCCAGCGCCTCCACCTGAGCCAGGATGTGGCTCGAGAGCAGTACCGTACGGCCCTCCTCCTTGGCTTCTCTGATGCACTGTTGGAATACGGCCTCCATGAGTGGGTCGAGGCCAGCCGTCGGTTCATCGAGGAGCAGAACGTCGACATGTGAGGCCAGCGCGGAGATCAGTGCGACCTTCTGCCTGTTTCCCTTCGAATACGTCCGGCCCTTCTTGCGTGGGTCGAGGTCGAAGCGCTCGATGAGTTCGTTGCGTCTGCGGATGTCGACCCCGCCGCGCAGGCGGGCGAACAGGTCGATCGCCTCACCGCCGGTCAGGCTCGGCCAGAGTTCGACGTCACCGGGGACATAGGCGAGTCTGCGGTGCAGCGACACCGCCTTCGCCCACGGATCCTCCCCGAGGAGCCTGATGCGCCCCGAATCATGTTTGAGGATTCCGAGCAGAATCCGGATGGTCGTGGACTTTCCGGCGCCGTTCGGGCCCAGGAAGCCATGGACCTCTCCGCGGGCGACGTCCAGCGTCAGCCCGTCGAGCGCGCGTACGTGTCCGTAGCTCTTGACGACATCCTGCATGGAGATGGCTGCGGTGTCGTGGCCGGCGGTCGCCGAGGTGGGTTTCGGGGTACTCGTCGTGGTGGTCATGATTGATCGCCTCCCAATGGGTCGGTGGGGTCGGAATCTGTGTCTGCACGATCAGGCCGGGCAACGTCGGAAACAGGTCCGGTGTCTGCACGATCGGGTTGCGACGGATCGGGCTGACCCTCGGGCGTCGCTGAGAGGATGCCGTTGAGATAGAGGTCGAGGAGATGCGGCGCGAGGCGAGTCATCGTCTCAGCCGTACTGTTCGTGCCCAGGGAAGTCTGCAGCCGCTGAGCGAGTATTGACGGGGAGAGCGCGAGGGTCGCGATCGTCGCCGCCTGGCCACGCGGGTCGTCGCTCTGGCGGAAGGCGTACCCTGCGAAGCCGTGGGAGATGTAGTCCTCGACCAGGTCGACATAGTGCTCGAAGTAGCGCTGGCCGTGCTCGCTGGGATCGAGCAGGGACTTCATGAGGTAGTCGATCTTCGTGCTCATGTCCGGGTCGTCGAAGATCATCTGCATGGCGTGGACGGCGTATTCGGCATTCTTCGCTTTCGCCTCGGCTATCGCGGAGAAGACGTGGTCATCGCAGGCCGTGCGCAGACCTTCCTTCGAACCGAAATGATGGATGACGAGTCCCGGGGAGACTCCCGCCGACGAGGCGATGCCGCGGATCGTCGTCTTCGTGAATCCGTGCTCGGCGAACTCTTTGACGGCGGCGCCGAGGATCCGCTCTGCCGTCTCCGGAGAGATATGAGGGGAGCGATTGGGCTTCGAGCTCGAATCATCGTGGGTTGAACGCATGTTTAATATTAAACGCGTGTTCAATCGACGAGTCAATAGCTGGGAAGTAATTCTTGACGTACAACCATATGGTTGTATTATTGATGCATGGAGGCACTTCTGGACGATCAGGTGGATGCGATGTTCCAGGCATTGGCCGATCGGACGCGTCGGGACATCATGCGGCGAGTCATGGATGAAGAGCTTTCAGTGTCCGATCTCGCTGATTCCTATGAGATGAGCTTCGCGGGGGTGCAGAAGCACGTGGCTGTGCTCGAGCGCGCGGGACTCGTGTCGAAGCGGCGAGTCGGCAGGGCGCAGATCGCTCGAGTCGAGATGAGCGGGATCCGCACCGTGGCGTCGCTGCTGAACGAGCTCGAGGACATGTGGCGTGCGAGAGTCGCGCGCATCGATGACCTGCTTGCCGACGACGAGGCTGCCGGTCGCTGAAGTGATCCGATCCCGTCAACTGGCGGGAGATGAGACATTCGAGGAGAAGCTATGCCACTTCTAGAAACCACCCATGATGAGGAGACGCTGACCCTGTCGATGGTCGCTGAATTCGCGGCGACGCCGGAGCGAGTCTGGGAGGTTTACGCCGACCCGCGCCAGTTGGAGCGAGTCTGGGGGCCACCCACCTATCCGGCCACGGTCGTCGACCACTCGCTGACCCCTGGCGGCAGGGTCACCTACTACATGACCAGCCCAGAGGGTGAGAAGTTCTGTGGTCTCTGGGAAGTATCCTCGGTGGAGGAGCCCGCACGCTTCGTCTTTCGCGACTACTTCGCGGACGAAGACTTCAACGCAGTCGAATCGATGCCGGGCAGCACCAACACCTACACCTTCGAAGCGATCGAGGGCGGAACTCGCGTCACCTACGAATCAGCCTTCGACTCCCTTGAGGGTCTGAAGACCGTACTCGACATGGGCGTCGTCGAAGGCTCGACCGGAGCGATCAACCAGATCGACGAGCTGCTGGCCAAAGGCTGAAGCAGGCAGGTGCGGGATGCGTAAACGGTTGGTATGTTCTCTTCGATCATCGTGCTCAGATCGAAGAGAACATACCAACCGTTGTCCCTATGAAGGAGTGCTCCGAGGCTTCACACCTCGACGCTTCACACCCCGACGCTTCACACCCCGAGGCTTCACACCCCGACCTGTGCCTGCATCGAGCGGCGCGGGGCATCGGGCCTGACCGGGATGATGAGGAGCAGTCCGATGAAGAGCACGAGGAGGATGCCCAGAGTCCCGGCCCGCTGGAATCCGAAGATGGAGATCGAGACCGCGAACATGGCCGGGCCTAGGAAGCTCACGGCGCGACCGGTCGTGGCGTAGAGCCCGAAGTTCTCTCCGGCCCGTTCGGGTGGGGTAATCCTGGCCAGGAAGGACCTGCTCGAGGCCTGCACAGGTCCGACGCAGAAGCTGAGGACGAGCGCGCAGACCCAGAACACGGCTGCGGTATCGCTGAAGAGGATCGGCAAGCCGCCGACGAGGATGATGATGAGCCCGGTGATGATGACGGGCTTCGGTCCGAGGCGGTCATCGAAGTAGCCGGCGATCATGGCACCCGTGCCGGCCGCGACGTTGGCGGCCACGCCCAGAATGATGATCTCCGAGGGGGAGAAGCCGTAGCTGCCCGCTGCGAGGACACCGGCGAACGCGAAGATCGCGGCCAGCCCGTCGCGGAACACAGCCGAGGCGATGAAGAACCGCAGCGTCTGGTGCTCTTCCTTCCACATCCGAACGAGGCGTCGGACCAGCGCGCCGTAGTCGGCGATGAACGCCTTGATCGGGTGTCTCGACGATGGGCTCGCGACCTTGGCGCTCGGCGCGGTGAACATCACAGGCAGGGCGAAGATCGCGAACCAGACCGCAGAGAGGGCTGCGACGACTCGGAATCTCAAGCCGTCCTCATCACCGGCACCGAAGAGCCCCACTTCGGGCTGGATCACGAGGACGAGAAGGATGACGAGGAGCACGAGGCCGCCGGCGTAGCCCATGCCCCAGCCGAAGCCGGAGACCTTCCCGACATTGTCAGGCTGGGTGATGCGGACCATGATGCCGTTGTAGGAGACCTCGGCGAATTCAAAGAACACGCTGCCCATGGCGATGAGGAGGAGGCCCAGCCACAGGTAGTCGGGGGAGTCGCGGACGAAGAAGAGCCCGAACATCGTGAGGATGACTATTCCGGTGTGGACTCCCAGCCACAGCTTGTGCCGCCCGCCGGCATCGGCTCGGGTGCCCGCGGCCGGAGCCACGAGAGCGATGATCAGCCCGGCCGCTGCCGTCGACCAGCCCAGGGCCGAAGACCCGGCCTCTTCGGTCGCTGCCACACTCTTCGTCAGATAGGGGGCGAAGACGAAGGTGATGATGACGGCGTTGAAGGAGGCCGATCCCCAATCCCAGAGTGCCCAGCTGAGAATTCTGAACCGGGGACTCCCACGGGTGCTCGCTTGTGTCTCCATGGTTGAACTGTACGCAATCATTGTCGGCGCAGCTGTCGGTGACCGGGGCCAACCGTTGAGCTGTGAATATGCGGACTTTTCGGACAGTTTTCTGGGAATAGCTTGATAGCAATGGTGTGGTGCGGCAGAGTGGATTGACGTTCACGTCCACTCAATCCGAAAGGCCTCATGGATACATCCGACGAGAAGGAGAACGTTGGGGCGGAAGAAACGTCCGCCCCGGCGCCGACAAGCGATCGTGACCACCCGCATATGTTGGTCGAGGGGCCAGATCCGATCAGACTGCATTTGCCCCGGAATGTATCGATCTCCGAGAGCGATGACGATGACGCGATCACCGCCAAACTGCGTGCTCAAGGTGTGCGCATCGGCAAGGGGATGATCGCCCCAGCCGTCTTCTGGCCCTCCCTGATCACCATTCTGGCGGTCGCACTGCTGGCGATCGTCCTGCCCGATGGCACCAACAAGGTCCTCACGAGCATCAACGACTGGATCGTTGCTGACCTCGGTTGGTACTACATGCTCGTCATCGGTGCCTTCGTCATCTTCTCCATCGCACTCGGATTCTCGAAGTTCGGAAAGATCACGCTCGGTCGAGACGGAGAGAAGCCCGAATTCGGTGTCTTCTCCTGGTTCGCGATGCTCTTCGCCGCCGGCATGGGCATCGGCCTGGTCTTCTACGGTGTCGGCGAGCCGCTGTCCTACGCCACCTCTGACCCCAAGCCGGGCTGGTCGGGCAGCGAAGCTGATATCTCCAAGCTGGCGATGGCGCAGACCTTCGTGCACTGGGGTCTGCACCCCTGGGCGATCTATGCCGTGATCGGTCTGGCGCTGGCCTATGCGATCCACCGTCGTGGTCGCCCGGTCTCGATCCGGTGGGCGCTGGAGCCACTGCTGGGACACCGCGTCAAGGGATGGATGGGCGATGTCATCGACATCCTCGCCATCTTCGGCACCGTGTTCGGCATTGCGACCTCTCTCGGCTTGGGAGTTCAGCAGATCTCGTCCGGTCTCCAGGAGATCGGCCTTGTTGATGACTTCGACAATATGTTCCTCGTCATCCTCATCGTCATCATCACCTTCCTGGCGACACTGTCCGTCATCTCGGGCGTCGGTGCAGGAATCAAATGGCTCTCGAACATCAACCTGTCGATGGCGGGGCTGCTTCTCATCGCCGTGCTGCTGCTCGGACCCACCCTGTTCCTGTTCCAGAACCTCATCGAATCCCTCGGCGTCTATCTCGCGAACTTCTTCAACATGACCTTCGACGTCGGTGCCTACACCGGCGAAGAGGGAGCGACATGGGCCTCGAGCTGGACCATCTTCTACTGGGGCTGGTGGATCTCCTGGGCGCCTTTCGTCGGCGTGTTCATCGCACGCATTTCGCGTGGACGGACCGTGCGCGAGTTCATCGCCGGTGTTCTCCTCGTGCCCACTGTCGTCGGGTTCATCTGGTTCGCCGCACTCGGCGGTACGGGAATCTACCAGGAGCTCTTCGGTGACGGCGGACTCGTCGATCCGGAAGACGGCGTCGTAGCTGAGAAGGTGCTCTTCGACGTGCTCGGCTCTCTTCCCATGGGCGGTGTGCTCTCTGCAGTGGCCATCATTCTGGTGGCGATCTTCTTCATCACCTCATCGGATTCCGGTTCGCTGGTCGTCGACATGCTCGCCTCGGGCGGACATCCGAATCCCCCAGTGTGGTCGCGTGTTCTGTGGGCCGGACTTGAAGGAGCGCTGGCGATCGGTCTGCTCCTGGCAGGCGGGCTGGGCGCACTGCAGGCGGCCTCACTGGCGACGGCACTGCCGTTCAGCATCATTCTGATACTGATCGCGGTTTCCACGGTGCGGGCATTCCAGCTCGAAGCCGCTCGAACCCGAGAGATCGAGACCGGACAGCGTTACCACGAGGTCGGTGAACACATCGCCGATGACTTCGACGAGTACCTCGGCGATAAGGTCGATGCCCGCATCGACTACCGCTTGTCGCGGACCAAGGGTGTCCTGGGCAGGACGCCCAAGGAGGGCCGGAGGTCCAAAGGCGTTCACTAGGCAGCCGGCCACAGACGGCACTGCCGAAACGACGGAGGCGACTTGGGGTGAAACCCGGGTCGCCTCCGTCGGTGCACAGGCCATCGACGAGAATTTGGTGTGCACGGCGGGGAGTGCTTCTGTCGCCCGCCGGAGACCGAGTAGTCTGGGGGCAACCGAAAGCGCATCGAATCCACCGATTAAGGAGCCCCTATGCCCATTGCAAGCCCCGAAGTGTATTCCGAGATGATCAACCGGGCGAAGTCGGAGGGCTTCGCCTATCCCGCGATCAACTGCACCTCCTCCCAGACGATCAACGCGGCCATCCGCGGGTTCGCTGAGGCCGGCTCCGACGGCATCGTCCAGATCTCGACCGGCGGTGCCGAGTACATCTCCGGCCCGACGATCAAGGACCGCGTCCGCGGTGCCATCGCGTTCTCCGTCTTCGCCGCCGAGGTGGCCAAAAGCTACGACGTCAACATCGCACTGCACACCGACCACGCACCGAAGAAGGAGGTCGAAGAATGGGTCAAGCCGCTGCTGGCTCTGTCGACCGAACGCGTGAAGAACGGCGGCGAGCCCTACTTCCAGTCGCACATGTGGGACGGCTCGGCCGTTCCCCTCGATGAGAACCTGGTCCTCGCCGAGGAGCTGCTCGAGCTCTCGGCGGCAGCTCACTCGATCCTTGAGATCGAGGTCGGCGTCGTCGGCGGCGAGGAGGACGGCGTTGAGAACGAGATCAACGAGAAGCTCTACACCTCGGTCGCCGATGGTCTGGCCACGGTCAAGGCCCTGGGATCCGGCGAGAAGGGCCGCTACCTCACGGCGCTGACCTTCGGAAACGTTCACGGAGTCTACAAGCCGGGCAATGTGAAGCTGCGTCCCGAGCTGCTCGGTGAGATCCAGACCGACGTCGGCGCGCAGGTCGGCAAGGACAAGCCCTTCGATCTCGTCTTCCACGGCGGCTCGGGTTCGAGCGCAGAGGAGATCGCAGAGGCAGTACGTCACGGTGTCGTGAAGATGAACATCGACACGGACACTCAGTACGCTTTCACCCGCCCAGTCGTCGAGCACATGTTCCGCAACTACGACGGAGTGCTCAAGATCGACGGTGAGGTCGGAAACAAGAAGATCTACGACCCGCGCGCCTACGGTAAGGCAGCAGAGGCCGGCATGGCCGATCGCATCGTCGAAGCCTGCCAGAACCTCGGCTCCGCCGGCACCAGCCTGAAGTAAGCAGTACACGTCGAAGCTGCGGAGCAGCACAGCAGCTTGTAGAGACACAGCAATAGCAGTAAGACGCGAGGTCCGGGACTCCATTGTCCCGGACCTCGCGAGCATTCATCGCTGTGTATTCAATTGTGGTGTCGGTGCCGACCTGCGATCGGCACCGACGGCGTGTGATCAGCCCTCCGAGACTGCTTCTCCCGACTTCACCTTGGCCATGCGCTTGTCCCAGAAATCGGCATTCCGGATGTCGAGCGCCTTGGGATCGAAGACCGGATCCAGGCCCTGCTTCCTCTGACGTTCGAAGTCCCGGAGGAGCTTGAAGGCCGGACCCTGCAGGATGAGGATCGCGATGATGTTGAGCCAGGCCATGAGGCCAACGCCGATATCGCCCAGGGCCCAAGCGCTGCCGGAGGCCGACATCGCGCCGACGGCGACGGCGATGAGGATGAGCACCTGCAGGGCGCGCTTGCCGATGGTCAGTGCCAGGGGGTTCTTGAGTCGGCCCAGCAGGTAGACCAGGTTGGTCTCGGCCATGTAGTAGTAGGCGACGATCGTCGTCAGGGCGAAGAGGAAGATCGAGATCGCGATGAAGCCGGCACCGAGGCCGGAGATCATCGTATCGAGACCGGCCTGCGGCCACTTCTCGCCCGGAGTCGCAGCGATTGACTCGACCATCTGACCGCGGCCCGTTCCGATGATGGTCTCACCATCGTCACCGAAGACCTTGTACATGCCGGTGGAGAGGATCATGAACGCGGTTGCGGAGCACACGAACAGGGTGTCGATGTAGACCGATCCTGCCTGGACGAGGCCCTGCTTCGACGGGTGTGAGACCTCGGCGGCGGCAGCAGCGTGAGGTCCGGTGCCCTGGCCGGCTTCGTTCGAGTAGATTCCGCGCTGGACGCCCCACTGGACGGCCATGCCGATGATTCCGCCGAAGGCGGCTTCTGGTCCGGCGTCGATGCCGAAGGCGGACTTGAACACGAGCTCGAAGACCGGAATGATCTGGTCGGCGTTGATCAGGGTCACTGCGATCGCGGCGATGATGTAGATGACGGCCATAAAGGGCACTGCCAAAGAGGCGAAGTGCGCGATGCGCTTGACTCCGCCGATGACGATGAAGCCCATGATCACGGCGAGGATGATCGCAGTCACCCAGGTCGGAGTGCCCCAGGCGTTCTCGACGGCACCGGAGATCGCGTTGGACTGGATGCCGGGGAGCATGAAGCTCATGGCCATGACCGTCACTGCTGCGAAGACCATGCCGTAGACCTTGAACAGTCCTTTGGCCTTGGTATGGCGGTAGGCCTTCTCGATGTAGTAGGCCGGGCCACCGCGGTATTCGCCGGTCTTGGGGTCCTGCTCCTTGAACACCTGGCCAAGCGTTGATTCGACATAGGAGGTCGACGCGCCCAGCAGCGCGGAGATCCACATCCACACGATGGCACCGGGCCCGCCGAAGCCGATGGCTGTGGCGACGCCGGCGATGTTGCCGACGCCTACTCGACCGGCCAGCGATATCGCCAGCGCCTGGAACGAGGAGACGCCTTCATCGGAGCTCTTGCCACGGAACATCTGGGTGAAGATGGCTTTGATCTGTCGGATCTGGACGGCGCGGGAACGGATCGTAAAGTAGACACCGGCGCCGAGGCACAGGTAGACGAGGGCAGACGACCAGATGATGTTGTTGAGCCATTCGAGGACTGCAGACATGCTTCTCCAATCAGGAGGCAAAAGACGGGATTGACCATTGGGCGGGATCCGGCAGTGAGCTGGATCAGGCATTTATATGGGCGATCACGGAAAGGGGCATGAGTTTTCTCTGTGATCGACTTCATAAGTCAAACGGATTGTGACTCGTGACGCAAATCCGGTGGTCACGGCCCGGAAAATCAGCCCGGACGCCGATTTCCATGAGGCCATCGGCACATTTCAATGTGGTGACAGAGTGGGCGGAATCATACTGTGAAGTTCACTATTTGGGACGCGAACCGTAAGATGTGGTGCGGATCTCTCCGAGCAAAGACGACACGGAGAGCACTTTGGATGACAAGGAACACAATGAAACGTCGAACTGGTGCAAAGGCAGTGGCCATCGCCGCTGCCGGCGCTTTGCTACTCTCGGCATGCTCGACCTCGACAACTGGTGGAGACGGCGAAGAGGGCGGTGGTTCCCTCACAGTGGGCACCACGGACAAGGTTGTCGCTCTCGACCCGGCCGGTGCCTATGACAACGGAAGCTCGCTCGTCGAACAGCAGGTCTACCCGTTCATCTTGGCCTACAAGCCGGGCACGGCAGACCTCAACCCCTCCATCGCTGAATCAGCTGATTTCAGTGAACCGACGAAATACGAGGTCAAACTCAAAGAGGGGCTGAAGTACGCCAACGGAAACGAACTCACCTCCTCGGACGTGAAGTTCTCCTTCGAACGACAGCTGAAGATTCAGGATCCGAACGGGCCTTCGTCCCTTCTCGGCGGTCTGAAGTCGGTCGAAACCCCGGACGAGCAGACCGTCGTCTTCAACCTCAAGCGCAAGAACGACCAGACCTGGCCGGGTGTGCTGGCCAGCGCCGCAGGACCCATTGTCGATGAGGACGTGTTCGAGCCGGACAAGATCACCGAAAACCAGGCCATCGTCGATGGCAAGGCCTTCGCTGGTCCGTACACGATCGACGGCTTCAAGTTCAATGAGCTGCTGACCTATAAGGCCAACCCCGACTATGAAGGCTTCATCGAGCCCGCGAAGACCGAGACCGTGCAGATGAAGTACTTCTCGGACGCGAACAACATGAAGCTCGAGGTCCAAGAGGGCAAGATCGACGTGGCCTGGCGCTCGCTGTCGGCCACCGACATCGAAGACCTCGGCACCAAGGAAGACCTCAAGGTCCACAAGGGGCCCGGTGGCGAGATCCGCTACATCGTGTTCAACATGGAGACGATGCCCTTCGGCCCGAAGACCGATGAGGCCGATGAGAAGAAGTCGCTGGCAGTGCGCCAGGCCATGGCCGATTCCGTCGACCGTCAGGCCATCGCCTCGCAGGTCTACAAGGACACCTTCACCCCGTTGTACTCCCACGTCCCCGACGGACTGCCGGGAGCCGACGAGCCTCTGAAGTCGGAATACGGAGACGGGAAGGGAGGCGCCGACGTCGACAAAGCCAAGAAAGCCCTCAAAGACGCCGGTGTCAAGACCCCGGTCAAGCTCAACCTCCAGTACAACCCCGACCACTACGGTCCCTCATCGGGCGACGAATACGCCTTGGTCAAGGACCAGCTGGACAAGACGGGGCTGTTCAAGGTCAACCTCCAGTCGACCGAATGGGTGCAGTACAACAAGGACCGCACCGCCGACTCCTACCCGATGTACCAGCTGGGTTGGTTCCCGGACTACTCGGACGCGGACAACTATCTCGTGCCGTTCTTCTATGACACAGAGGAGACCCCGAGCTTCCTGGACAACAACTACAGGAACAAGTCGATGAACAAGGCGCTGAACGCTCAGTCCTCCATCGACGACAAGGGCAAGCGTGCGGAAGCGCTGAAGAAGATCCAGGGTCAGCTCGCTGAAGAGCTGCCGACCCTGCCGCTCCTTCAGGGCAACCAGATCGCGGTGTCCGGCAAGGACGTCAAGGGCGTCGATGACACCCTCGACCCTGCGTTCCAGTTCCGTTTGGCACTGCTGAGCAAGTGAGAGCGCGAACCACACGCGTCGCCATCGGCGTGAGAGCGCGCGCGGCGATGCTCCGACGATCAACGAACTGATCGTCGATACGAGGTGCAGGTGAGCCGTCTGGCCCACCTGCACCTCGTGGTGCGTTCGCACCGGCATCAGGCCGTGTCCGCACCCTGTGGCACCGAACGAGAACCACGTCGGCACGCGAGATCTTCGAGCGTCGACGCCAGCAACGAAGGAACACATGACTGCAGCCATCAGCGAACCAGGGGCAGAAGCCGCCGAGACCTCGGTCGCGGTGAAGAAGCCCTCGGGAGGCGGACTGGGACGCTACGTCCTCATCCGATTTCTCCTCATCATTCCCACCATCTTCATCCTCACCACACTCGTCTTCTTCCTGATGAGGATCACCGGCGACCCGATCTCCGCATCAATGGGCGGGCGCCTGACCACGGACCAGCTGGCCGAGCGCATCCACGCCGCCGGCTATGACCGACCGATCCTCGTCCAGTACCTCGAGTACATGGGCAATCTGCTCAAGGGCGACTTCGGCACCGCGATCTCCGATGGACAGCCGGTCTCGTCGATCCTCCTCAACTACGGAACCGCGACCGTCGAGCTCGTCTTCTATGCCCTCATCGTCGCGTTCATCATCGGCATCCCGCTCGGGATGCTCGCCGCCTACCACCGCGACAAGGCACCCGATGCCGCGCTTCGCATCCTTGCGATCCTCGGCTACGCCACCCCGGTGTTCTTCGCCGGCATGATCCTCAAGCTGGTCTTCGGCGTCTTTCTGCCGATCCTGCCCGTCGCCGGTCGCGGCACCACCGAGACCGAGTACATCATGTCGGGCGTGGTCGGTCCCACCCGGTTCTACATCATCGATGCGATCCGCATCGGAAACGTCGAAGTCCTCGGCGATGTGCTCGCCCACGCGGTTCTGCCTGCCATCGCCCTCGGTGTGCTCACGGCAGGAGTCTTCCTCCGGCTGGTGCGCACGAACCTCATCGGCACGCTGGGTCAGCAGTACATCGACTCGGGCCGCTCCCGAGGCATCTCCGAATTCCGGCTGGTCACCAAGCACGCCTACCGTCCGGCGCTGATCCCGATCATCACCGTCATGGGCATGCAGATCGCACTGATGCTCGCCGGTGCCGTGCTCACGGAGACGACGTTCGAATGGAAGGGACTGGGCTTCAAGCTCGCCGAATACCTCACCGCCCGTGACTTCGTGGCCGTTCAGGGAATCGTGGTCTTCCTCGCCATCATCGTGGCGCTGACCAACTTCCTCGTCGACGTCATCGCCGCCTTCATCGACCCCCGAGTGAGGTACTGATGTCCACTCCAGACAACACATCCCAGGCTCCTGGCAGTAATGAGAGCCTCGCCGAGGTGGCCCCCGGTTCCGGTGTCCCTGCTATCGCGTATGACGACAAGGCCAAGAAATCCTGGTTCAACCGCCTGCCGATCGTCTCCCATCTGCGCCAATCGGTCGGTCTGCAGCGAGGAATGCTCATCACGGGACTCATCCTGTGCGGCATCGTCCTCATCTGCGCAGTATTCGCCCCGCTCATCGCCCCATACGGGTTCAATCAGCTTGGCACCGCCGAAGGCAACTTCGGATCGAAGCTGCCGCCCGGCGGAACCCACATCTGGGGCACCACAGTAGGTGGCTACGACGTGTTCTCCCGCGTCGTCTGGGGAGCCCAGACCGCGGTGGCCGTGATCATCGTCGCTGTGATCATGTCGCTCTTCGCCGGTGTCATCCTGGGGCTTGTCTCGGGCTACCTCGGTGGCTGGCTCGACCGAATCCTCGTCGTCATCGCCGATGCGGTCTACGCCTTCCCGACCCTGCTGCTGGCCCTGGTCATGTCGATTGCGATCTCCGGGGGCCAGTCGAGCGCGTGGGGCGGCATCGCCGCGGCCGCGTTTTCGATCACCGTGGTCTTCATCCCGCAGTACTTCCGCGTCGTCCGCGCCGAGACTCTGCGACTCAAAGCAGAACCCTTCGTGGAGTCCGCGATCGTCCTCGGCGCTTCGAAGACCAGGATCATCTCGAAGCACATCTTCCGCAATGCCACACGCACCCTGCCGCTGATCTTCACCCTCAACTCCTCCGAGGCGATTCTGACCTTGGCGGGACTGGGGTTCCTGGGCTTCGGAATCGAACCCACCTCGGCGTCGGAATGGGGCTATGACCTCAACAAGGCACTGCCCGATGTCACCAGCGGTGTGTGGTGGACTTCGGTCTACCCGGGTCTGACCATCGTGCTCACGGTCCTGGGCATCACCCTCGTCGGTGAGTCGATGAACGACCTCAACGATCCGCGTCTGCGGGTGCGCCGCAAAGCGAAGACGAAGGATGCCAAGTGATGAGTGAGAACGTGAACGAAACGAACACAGCCAAATCCATCCTCGACGTCGAGAGCCTCAATGTCACCTTCTCCACCGACGGTGGTGATGTGCACGCCGTCAAGGACGTGTCGCTGTCGGTGACTCCGGGTGAAGTGCTCGCGATCGTGGGCGAATCCGGCTCGGGCAAGACCGTGACCGCACGATCCATCCTCGGACTCCTGCCCGAGACCGCCCAGCGATCGGGTGCAGTCATCGTCTCCGGCGAGGACGTGCTCAGCGTCTCCGGGGAACAGCTGCGCAAGATGCGCGGAACAGATGTGTCGATGGTGTTCCAAGAGCCTTCGACGGCACTCAACCCCGTCTACACGGTGGGATGGCAGATCGCCGAAGGCCTGCGCGCCCACCACCGGCGGGCGAGCAAGGCCGAACTCAAGGCCAAGGTCATCACCGCCATGGAACAGGTCGGGATCCCCGATGCGCAGAACCGCTTCGACTACTACCCGCACCAGTTCTCCGGTGGACAGAAGCAGCGCATCGTCATCGCCATGGCGCTCGCCCTCGGCGCCGAGCTCATCGTCGCCGACGAGCCGACGACCGCTCTCGACGTCACCGTTCAGGCCGAGATCCTCGACCTGCTGCGTGACCTGCGCGATGAGACGGGAACCGCGATCGTGCTCATCACCCACAACATGGGCGTTGTCGCCGATCTCGCCGACCGCGTGGCTGTGATGTATCGCGGAGACCTCGTCGAGGTCTCGTCGGTCAAGCAGCTCTTCAGCGACCCGAAGGAGCAGTACACGCGCGACCTCCTCGGCGCCGTTCCTCGCTTGGGGTCAACGGTCGTCGGCAGCCGCAAGGCCGCTGCCGCCTCGGCGAAGCAGGATCGCGCCGGTGAATCCGCCCGCGAATCTGCCGGCGACTCCGCAGGCGACTCCGCCGGCGCTGATGCGGACCCCGGCAAACCTCGGGATGAACGCGAATCCATCGTCGTTGCCCGTAACCTCGACATCGTCTATCCGGGAGGATTCGGACGGTCGGACTTCCAGGCGGTGTCCTCGGTCAGCTTCGACATCAAGGCCGGCGAGGTCTACGGTCTGGTCGGCGAATCAGGATCGGGCAAGACCACGATCGGGCGTGCCATCGCAGGCCTGACCAGGGCCAGTGGAGGCAGCCTCAAGGTGCTCGGGCACGAGATGGTCGGATTCAAGGAACGCGCCTTCTCTCCGATCAGGCGCCGCATCGGATTCGTGTTCCAGGACCCGGCGGCCTCATTCAACCCGCACCTGACGATCGGTGAGTGCGTGGCAGAGCCGTTCGCCATCCACCAGCGGGACATGTCGCCGAGGGACCGTGAGAAGCGCGTGCTCGAACTGCTCGACTCGGTGCGGCTGCCGAAGGCCTACGGTGCCAGGTACCCGCACGAACTCTCGGGCGGCCAGCGCCAGAGGGCTTCCCTTGCCCGCGGTCTCGCACTCGATCCGGAGTTGCTCGTCGCCGATGAGCCGACCTCTGCCCTGGATGTGTCGGTGCAGGCCAAGGTGCTCGAGCTGTTCGTCGAGCTGCAGAACAGGTTCGATTTCGCCGCCTTGTTCATCAGCCACGATCTGGCTGTCGTCGACATGCTCTCCGACCGCATCGGAGTGCTGTTCCACGGTGAGCTGCTGGAGGAAGGCACGGGTGAGCAGGTGCTCGGGTCACCGAGCAACGACTACACGAAGCGACTCATCGCCTCGCTGCCGGTGCCCGACCCGGACGAGCAGGCCAAACGCCGGGGACTCGCCCGCGGCCTGCGCACCACGGCCGGCTGAGCGACGGTCCGAACTAGCGACAAAAATACCCGAAGGGACTAAACACGCCCGGCGCCGCGCGTGTTTAGTCCCTTCGGGCGAATATAGCGACGTGGGCCTGGCCGTCGCGGGGTCAGGCCTGGTCGTCGGAGATGAAGTCGAGCATGCCTGCCTGGCTGATCGGCAGCGCCATGAGCCGGTCAAGCTCTTCTGCGCTGGGGTCGATGCCGAGGATGCGCAGGGAATACTGAGTGAAATCGCGCTCGATGACATCGGGAGTCAGGTCGCCGGTGGGTTGGTACCAGAGTGAGAGCGAATTGCAGATCGAGTGGATCGCACGCGTGACAAGCTGCGCACTGTCGACCTGGAACGTCCCGGCGTCGATGCCGGCTTGGACGATGTCGCCCATGATGACTCGTGCCTCACGCTGGAGTTCTTTCACGCGAGCGGCATTGTCACCGGTCAGCCGTTCGGTGTCGCGCAGCAGCACTGTGGACACCGAGACATTCTCCATCCGGTACCGAGCCAGGTAGCGCACGGCCACGGTCAGCTGCTCGGTCGGATCATCGCCCACCTCGGCGATGGCGGCTCGGCTGTGCTCGCTGTACCAGGTGTACGCCGTGTGCACGAGCTCGTAGAGAGCTTCCTGCTTGGACGGGAAGTAATAGTAGAGTGCGGACAGGCTCAGTCCTGCGGCCTGTGCGATATCGCGGATGGAGGCACCGTCGAATCCCTTTGCGGCGAAGGTGTCCCGAGCCGAGCGGAGGATGTTGTTGCGGCCGTTGGTTGATCTCACGGTGCCTATGCTCCTTGACGGTCGGATATCGAACAATCTTTCACTTGCCAACCGAGGATACATGACGTTGGGCTGACATTGGCCGTTTCCGGCCAGAATTCGCGGATCTCGCGCCGCCGAGGTGTGCGCTGGCCGTGGTCGGAACGTGCGGGGGTCACCCCATACAGACAGTGAGAAGTGACGCCAATCACAGAGTGGAACGGGAATGATTGACGGTTCAATCATGTTGGGCAGGTGTGGATGGCACGGACGAAGACTGCCGGTGCCGATCACCTGAAACCAGCATCACCTGACATTGCACCCTATGAATGAACTGAGGACGGACATGCTCAACATCGCCATCATTCCCGGAACTTCGCGCCCGCAGGCACTCAATCCGCAGGTCGTGGCCTGGGCCAAGGACCAGCTGGCCGGTCGCGAGGACGTGCGCGCCGAGATCGTCGACTTCGGCGAATTCAATCTGCCGCTGCTCGACGAGGTCATCCCGGCCGGCGCGAACATGTACCAGAATGACCACACCAAGGCGTGGGGCGCCAAGCTCGCCGAATTCGATGCCTTCATCTTCGTCACCCCTGAGTACAACCACTCGATCTCCGGATCGCTGAAGAACGCCCTGGATTTCGTGGCCAGCGAGTTCAACCACAAGGTCGCCGGTATCGTGAACTACGGCGCCGACAAGGGTGTGCGTGCCGCCGAGCACCTGCGCCACATCCTCGCCAACTACAAGCTCGCTGTTGTCCGTGACCAGGCCTCCTTCAGCCTCTTCACCGACTTCGCCGATGGCGTCTTCACCCCGACCGAGGTCTCCGCGACTCCGTTTGCTTCGATGGCCGATGACCTCGTGGCCTGGGGCGAGGCACTGAAGTCCGTGCGCGAGGATTCCGCCTCCGAAGAGCAGGCAGCCTGACCGTCATCAGCGCACTCTGCGGATGAGGCAGTCCCTCCCCAGCAGCTGATACGTCCGAAGCCCGCCGCACCGAATGGTCGGCGGGCTTCGTCGTGTCCGGGCCCGACGGGCTTGCGTTAAAGTCGAACCAACTCAAACGTTCACGCCAGTCATGCGAAGGATACTCATGGATCTCAACAACACAGTCGCACTCGTCACCGGCGGGGCCTCCGGGCTCGGCCGGGCCACCACGGAGCGGCTCCTGGCCGCCGGCGCTCAGGTCGTCATGGTCGACCTCAACGCCGAGGTGGGTCAGCAGGTGGCATCGGAACTGGGCTCCAGCGCCCATTTCGTATCCGCCGACGTCACGAACGAAGAGCAGGTTCAGGCCGCCGTCGACATGGCGACCGGTCTCGGGCAGCTGCGCGTGGTCGTGAACTGCGCGGGAGTCGCGACTCCAGGCAAGCTCGTCTCGCGCAAGGGCCCACTGGCTTTGGACGCTCTTTCGAAGGTGCTCAGCATCAACGTCGTGGGCACGGTCAACGTGTGCAGCCTCGCCGCCGCCGCGATGCAGGCGCAGGAGAATGTGGGTGAGGAACGCGGCGTCATCGTCAACACCGCCTCGGTCGCGGCCTTCGACGGTCAGATCGGACAGATCGCCTACTCCGCGTCCAAGGGCGCGATCGCTTCGGTGACCCTGCCGATGGCGCGCGAACTCGCATCATCACAGATCCGTGTCGTGACGATCGCGCCGGGTATCTTCGAGACCCCGATGATGGCCGGTCTGCCCGAAGAGGCCCAGGAGTCTCTGGCGAAGTCGATTCCCCATCCGTCTCGGCTGGGCAAGCCCGCCGAGTACGCGCAGCTCGTCGAATCGATCGTCGCCAACCCGATGCTCAACGGTGAGACCATTCGCCTCGACGGCGCCATCCGCATGGCCCCGAAATGATCTGAGCCCAATCGCTGCGTCGTCGAAGAGCGACAGCAGCACAGCGGGGCCCGGCGAGTGAACGCCGGGCCCCGTTTCTGTTCTGTGCTTCGGAGTCCGGCCCTCGCCGCTCAGCGCCGTTCGTTGACGAGCAGAGCCAATTGCACGCGGGTGCTGACGTCGAGTTTGTAGAAGATGCGCGCCAGGTGGGTCTTCACCGTGGCCGTGGAGACGAACAGCGCCCGCGCCACCTGTGCGTTCGTCATCCCCTGAGCGACCGCCTCGGCGATCTCCCGTTCCCGTGTGGTCAGGGGCTCCAAGGGATCGGGTCCGATCGGGGCACTGTTCCAATTCGAAGCACCGGCCATCCCTGTCGCCGAGGTGGTGTCTCGTCCCAGCAGAGACTCGACCGCGCTGGGTGACAAGGTTCGTGTGCCGTTCGCGGCTGCCCGAACCGCGTGGATGAGATCTTCTGGCGGAGTGTCCTTGAGGATGTAGCCGGCCGCTCCCGAGCGCAGTGCCTGAAGCACGAATTCATCGGTGCCGAAGGCCGTGAGGATGAGGACCTCCGGATGAAGAGTCTGAGCCATGAGGGCACGGGTGGCCTCGAGTCCGTCCATGACGGGCATGCGGATGTCCATGAGAATGAGGTCTGGACTCAGCTCTCGGGCAAGTTCGATGGCCTCGGCACCGTTGGCAGCCTCGGCGATGATGTCGATGTCATCGGCCGCGCCGAGGAGCAGGCGCAGACCCGAGCGCATGAGGGACTCGTCGTCGGCGATGATGACTCTGATGCTCATGCGCTGATCTCTTCCGTGTTCTGGACGGGGATGCGAGCTCGCAGTTCGAAGTCAGGATAGTGGCTGACCTCGAGGTCACCGCCCATCGCCTCCACCCTCTCCTTGATGCCCAGAATTCCCAGGCCGGAGCCGGCGATGTACTGCTTGCGGTGGGGTTCGCCGTGTGCCGGGGCGCCGAGGAGGCTGTCCGGGTAGTGATTGTGCGCGGTCATCGTGATATATCGAACGGCGTCGCCGCCCTCGCCGCCGATGGTGATGGTGAGCATCTCACCGAGCGCGTGTTTGAGAGCATTGGTCATGGTCTCTTGGACGAAGCGGTAGATCGTCATCCGTTCGAGGCTGCCCAGGGTATGCAGTGATTCGGAGGTGAGCGGCTCGGAGTAGATCAGAGTCACCGACTCAGGGCGATCGGCGACGAGGCGGTCGAGATCGGGGTCGATCACTGTGCCTTGGTCGTCTCCGCGCAGCATCGTCAGGACCTCTCGCAGCTCGATTCCCGAGCGGCGGGCGCTGCTGGCGATGAGTCGGGCGCTCTCGTGGACGGACTCGGGGTCGAGGTCTCGCCTGACAGACAGTGCACCGGAGTACATGGCGATGACGCTGAGGTGGTGCGAGAGCGAGTCGTGCATGTCGCGGGCGATGCCGCGGCGCACCTCAGCGACGGCACGGTCCTGGCGCGAGCGTTCGCGCAGAAGTGTCTGCGCGGCGGTGTCGATGAGCCCCTGTTCGCGGGATCCGCGGATGACGCCGATGACGACGATCATTGCGTAGACGGTTCCGTTGACGAGGAACAGCGGAAGTTCGAACGCTCCGACCGCCGTCGGGGTGAGCGTGTACGTCAGACCCTGGGAGATGATCGCGGCAGCGAGGCAGGTGAAGTCGAGTGACCAGCTGCGTCGGGACGTGAGGGTGATGAGGATGAGCAGTCCGGCGAACGCGCCGAGGACGCCGATCGTACCGGTGACGATGCCGAGGAATCCGACCGCCACCGGAACCCAGCCGCCGGGCCGACGCTGCAGGGACTCGACGGAGTCGTCCGAGGCGAGGAATTCTACGCCGCCGCGACCAGTGCTCGTGAGGAAATCACGCAGCTTCTCTGCCGCAATCACCTTGGGGCGCAGGGATCTGCGGGGGATCGTCCGTCCGTCGAAGGCAAGGACGACGGGCAGGCAGGCCAAAGAGATGATGCCGAAGAATATGTGGATGAACAGTTCTGCACCGAGCGCTCCGGTGCGGGCACCCGCCTCCTCGAAATCCGGCCATTCGGTTCCGACGATGACGATGAGCGCGAACACGCCGATGGCCGCCGAGATGCCCGTCCAGAGGAGGGCATGGGTCAGGGCGCGCCGGTCGGGTCGAAGTCTCACCCTTTGAGGCTACCGCTCACGCTCGCTTGACGCTGTCGCCCGAAAGGATGAGATCAACCGCTCCGATGGCCGACGGCCCTCGCCGACACCCGTCCGCCCCGAGGCTTCAGCCTGCGGGCAAGGTAGCGAGTACTTCGAACCCGCCCTCGGCAGTCGGCCCCACGTGCAGCGTTCCGTCGAGTGCCTCGACCCGTTCGCGCATACCCTTGAGACCGAATCCTCCGCCGAGGTGTCCTCCGTCGGACTGGCCCGAGCCCCCGTCGGACAGGCCCAAGCTCTCGTCAGGCTGGTTCGAACCCGGAACCCCGTTGACGACACCGACCCACAGCTGCCGCTCATCGGTGCGAACGGATACCCGAATCGGGGCTCCGGGAGCGTGGCGCAGGGAATTCGACAGTGCTTCCTGGACGAGGCGGAACGCGGTCAGTCCGGTCGTCGGGTTGAGCGAGATCGGTCCCGCAGGGAATTCGAGTTCAACCTCGGCGCCCGAACCGCGAGTGGCCTCGACGAGGTCGGGAATGTCATCGATCATCGGCTGCGGAGCCAGATCGGCATCGCGGCCACCGCGCAGAATCGCCAGCAGACCGCGCATCTCGTTGAGCGCCTGTCGAGCGGAGCCGGCGATCGAGTCGAACTCCTCAACGCTTCGAGTATCGAGTTCGGGCAGTCGGTAGCGGGCCGTGGTGGCCTGGACGCTGATGACGGACATGCTGTGAGCGACGACGTCATGGAGCTCCTGGGCGATCCTGTTGCGTTCCTCGAGCTCTTGACGCTTGGCCAGCTCCTCGGCACTGAGCTGTCGCTCCGTGGCCAGCTGAGTGCGACCGCGAATCCACAGATTGCCGATCACCGCGACGATCGAGATCCCTGCAGTGAGCGAGACCGTCGTGATGACATTCGCCAGCGCCCCCGACAGCCCTCCCGCATGGGGCATGGTCAGGCTCAGCGCGCCGAGGACCGTGGACAGTGACCACAGGATGACGAGGTGGAGCCAGCTGTGCCGCAGCCCGATGATGAGGTGGAGGAAGAGCAGTGAGAGGATCGACGTCGCCGTCCACGGCCACACCAGACCGAAGGAGTCTGCGGTGAGGATGATTCCGGCCGCAGCCGAGACCAGCCCGACGATGATTGCGGTGACAGGTCTGCGCACGGCGAGGACCAGGGCGCCGCTCTGGCCGAGGGCGACGAGCATCGCAATGACGGTCGAGGATTCATAGAGCGCTGCAGTCACTGGCCATCCGACGGCCACGAGCACCACGCCGACGAAGATGCTGATCAGCCAGAACCAGCCCTCTCCTGCGGCCCGCGTCAGAAACGAGTTGGCTGCCGGCAACCCCGGGGCTCTCGATCCCGAGGAAGTCGCCGAGGCGGTCCCGTCGGGAGCGTAGCCCGTGAAGTCACCGGCTCGTGCTTTTCCCGCCGCGGTCACCTCATCGTGGCCGGGCGCCAGCCCTGCCGTGATCGCTGCGATCTCCAACCGGGCCATGGCATGCAGGACGAAGGGGAAGGTGACGAGGAGGATGACTCCCGCGATGAACTGGAAGGTCGCCTCGGCGCCGAATCCCAGAGCCACCACGGGGGTGTCGTTCCACCATGCGGCGATGAAGCTGATGAGATCGGTGTTGTCGTCGGGGAGGAAGCGTCCCCAGAAGAAGTAGGTCATCCCGCCCAGGGCACCGAAGAACCAGGGGATCACCACGGAGAAGGTGAAGAGCCGGATGGGCAGGGCGAAGACTGCTTCGAACAGCAGGTCGAGCCAGCGTCGTCCTTCGGCCATGACACCGAACCACCCGCTGATTCCGCGTCCACGGGGACGACGGACCACCTCGGCGATGGGGGCTCCCCACTGCCGGGCGCGGGCCCGGGAGAGGTTCGCGAACCCGGTCGCGACGTAGAGAGTCACGGGCAGGAGCAGGGCGCCGATCCAGATGACGATGGTGGAGATTGAGACCGAGAACATCGTGATGAGAACGATGAACCCTATGAGGGAGATGAAGAATCCCGGGAGGACGAGGATGGCATCCCGGCCCAGGTTGTGCCACATCCGCGACCACCATGACCGGGTCTGCGGCGGCGTATCTGGGGGACGGGGCACGTTCTCAGAATACGTGCTCGGCCCCGAAGGCGCATCAGTGTATGAGGATTCGAGGGTCTGGTTCATGATCGGATTCCTTGGCTGTTGTGAGCCGGTGTTCGCGGCTCTGGTGAGAGGGGTGCAGGAACGTCTGTTGGGATGCGCCCTGTGGGGACCGACTTCGATTCGAGGACGCGGGGATGGAACTGCGAGAGCATCCAGACCCCGGCGATCCCACCGCCGGCAGCGAGCAGCAGCAGGCCGATGGCCATGGGGGTGAGGCCCGCATACTCGCCGAAGAAGGCGGCGCCGATGACCACCGCCACGATCGGGTCGATGACGGTCAGCCCCGCGAGCACCGTCTCTGGAGGGCCAGAGGCGTAGGCGGTCTGAACCAGCCAGAATCCCACCGCCGAGGCGAGGGCCACGGCTGCCAGCATCATCCACCACCGCGAGCCCGATGTTTCGAAATCGGGCAGGCCCTCGGTCACGACGGTCCTGGCGAGGACGTGGGTCGCGGCGGCGACGGTGCCGAAGATGATGCCGGTCATGATGACTCGTGGGATGTGCCCGGCCCGGCTGAGTGCGAAGAGCGCGCCGAAGACGCTGAGGGCGACGAGGAGTGCCAGCAGCCAGGTCACCGCTTCCTCGGTGGCGACGAGTTCGTGGGAGAACTGCGCCGAGGTGGTCACGAAGGCGAAGATCGAGAACATCGTCACCCCGATGCTGATGAGCAGTGGGGCGCCGAGCTGCAGGCCGAAGTACCGGCGGCTGATGAGCGCGGCGAAGACGAGGGAGATCGCGCCGATGGGTTGGACGATGGCGACGGGGCCGAGTCCCAGGGCGACGACGTTGAGGACGGTCACCATGCCCATCAGCCCCAGGCCGGCGGCCCAGGTTGCCCGACGTTTGGGCCCGGGCGCCATGGTGGCGACGGCGTACTGCTGGAAATGCGTGCCGAGTGCCAAGCAGAAGGCTGCGAGCGTGGCGAGGATTATCGCGGTGATGATCATGGTGTGCACGCTAAGGACCCGGTGTCATGGGGCGCATCATACGAAGGAGTGATTGTGCCGACGCGGAAGTGCTACTTGAGGATGAAATCGGCGCAGGCAGGGAGTCGTCCGCCTGATTTCACGGGTATTCGAGGGGCTCTGACAGTGCGGGTCGGGTAGCGTAAGAGCATGCCAGAAGCAGGAGCGTCAGGTCCGAGTCCGACACCGCGCCCAACGCCGAGTCCCGCGCCGGGATCGATTGCGCGCGACGGGGTGCCGCCGCCCTCGTCTGAGACGACGCGGGTCGCCATCGTTGATGACCAGGCCATGGTTCGCCAGGGGTTCGGAGCCCTTCTCGATGCACAGCCGGACATGACTGTCGTCGGCAGTGCTGAAGACGGTTCGCAGGTCGTCGACCTCGTGCGCAGAACCTCGCCCGACGTCATTCTCATGGACATCAGGATGCCGAAGCTCAACGGCTTGGATGCCACCCGTGCGGTGTTCTCGATGCCGGGGGACCACCCGAAGATCATCATGCTCACCACCTTCGATGCCGATGAGTACGTGTTCTCGGCACTGCGCGCGGGAGCGAGCGGGTTCCTGCTCAAGGACGCCACAGCCGAAGACATGATCACCGCTGTGCGCGTGGTCGCCGACGGTCAGTCGCTCTTGGCGCCGTCCGTGACCCGCCGCCTCATCTCCGAGTACGTGAGTGGGCCCAGAGTCACCAAGGACACTGCCGTCCTCGGGCAGCTGACCGACCGTGAGATCGACGTCATGACGCTGGTGGCCAAGGGCCATGCCAACGCCGAGGTGGCTGCGCACCTGTTCCTGGCCGAGCAGACGGTGAAGACCCACGTGTCCAGAATCCTGTCGAAGCTGGGACTGCGCGATCGCACCCAGATCGTCGTCGCCGCCTACGAATCCGGGCTGGTCGTCGCCGGCAGTTGAGCGCAGCAGCGTCGGACCTCGGACAGCAGGGCCGCTGCGAGGGAAGCGGGCGCCTAGTTCCGGGTGAAGGGGGCGCCGAGCTCTTTGACGATCGTCTCCGCTGAGCCTGTCTGGGCGCCGCGATAGCCAGTGCCGGCCCACAGGTGCAGGCCCTGCGGGTCATCATCCTTCTTCGCCTGGGCGCGGAATGACTTCGTCAGGTGATGAAGAGCCGGGTAGGCATCGACTGCGATCGGATCGAACTTCCGCACGAAGTCATTGACCAGCGCACGAGCCGGTCTGCCGGTGAATGCCCTGGTCAGCTGCGTCTCGTCGAAGTCCGCGGACTGCAGGGCGGCGCGATGAGTCGGCGCAGTGCCTGCCTCATCGCTCAGCAGCAGAAGCGTGCCCACGACCACGGCGCTCGCCCCCGCCTGCAGCAGTTCGTCGACGGACTCCGGGCCGTCGACTCCGCCTCCGGCGGCCAACGGCAGATCCACCTCGGCGAGGACATCGTTCACGAGATCGACGGTGGCCCGATCCTCGATGGATCGCGTCGGATCGGCGGTGCCCGAGTGACCGCCGGCGCGAGGACCCTGGACGATGAGAGCGTCGATGCCGCGATCGGCAGCCGTACGCGCCTCAGCGGCGGTCGTCACGGTGGCCACCACTTGAGTGCCGACGGAATGGAGACGATCGACCACCTCGGCGCTGGGGATGTTGAACGTCATCGACACCAGGGGCACGGGGTTGTCGACGAGGTAATCGACCTTGTCGCTGTAATGATCGTCGTCATCAACGGGCTCGGGATCGATGGCGACGCCGCGATCGGCCGCGACAGGCTCGAGTGCCGAGACGAAGGCGTCGAAGGCACCGCGATCGATGGGCACAGTGTTCGGGGCGAAGAGATTGACGCCGAAGTTCTCGGTCGTCTCCCGCATGCGCTCGACCAGAGGGGCCAATGCTTCGGCGCTGAGATAGCCGCCGGCCACGAAGGGGAATCCGCCGGCACGGGCGACCGCTGCTGCGAGCTCGGGCGTCGTCGTTCCGCCCGCCATCGGGGCTCCGATGATGGGCAGGTCGGTGGTCTCGAAGGCGATCGTCGTCATCGTTGCGTGCTCCTCAATAGGACGTTCGGGACGAGTCGAGTCCCGGATCGGGTGATGCTCTCGTTGCCATTCTTGCACTCACATTGGGCTGGGGCTCTCGGAGGGTGAACGGGGTCGATGAGGGTACGGAGTCAGGGCGTGCCGACTCACCCGAAAGTAGTGCTTGGACGGACTCAGATCGGAACTCAGAGGTGATGCGTGGGCGGCGATCGCGCCCATAGCTTCGGATATATCGAACGACGAGCTCCGCACTTCGTGCAATCAGCGGAGCTCAATCCGACAAGGAGCCGACATGTCACTCACTCTCAGCAGGCCGCCCGAGGCCGGGGCGAACCACCTGCCCGTCCCGCCCCGGCGCACCACTCACCGACCGCACCGGGACCGGGCGATCGACCTGATCCGCTTCGGCTGTCTCGTCGTCGTGGTGATCCTGCATTCGATGATGAGCGCAGCCGTGCTCGGAGCAGACGGTGAGGTTGTGCCCACGGTGGCGCTGCTGCATACCGCTGGCTTCACAGCCGCCTCGTGGTTCTTCCAGATCATGCCGCTGTTCTTCTTCATCGGAGGGTATGCCGCCATCAGCGGCTGGCGACGCACCCAAGCCACCGGAGGCACCTGGGCCGACTACATTCGCGCCCGTCTGCGCCGCCTCGTCATTCCGGTCGCCACCCTCATCGGCCTCGCCGGCGCAGGACTGTCGATCGCCTCGGAACTGGGCGTTCCCGCAGACCTGCTCGCCGAGGCGAGCACTCGCATCGGGCAGCCCCTGTGGTTCCTCGCCGTCTACGTCGGGCTGACCTCCTTGGTTCCCCTGGCGGTGCACTTTCATGAAAGGGCGCCGAGGCGGACGATCGCTGCGCTCGCCGGTGCCGTGGTCACGGTGGATGGCTTGGTCGCACTCACGGGAGTGAACGGACTGGGGTATCTCAACTTCCTGTTCGTATGGCCCCTGATTCAGCAGTTCGGCTTCTTCTACGCCGACGCCATTCATCGTCCCGTGCGAGCCTGGTCGGCTTGGACCGTGATGGTGCTGTCCCTGGTGAGCCTCGGAGTGCTCGTCGGACTCGGGGTCTACAGCCCGAATATGCTCATCAACCTCAACCCGCCCACCGGTGCCTTGGTGCTGCTGGGCATTGCGCAGATGTGCATCCTGCGACTGAGCCATGCGCGTCTGAACGACATCGTGTCCGGTGGTTCGGATCGGACTGCGGTCGGACACGAGTACCGAGCCCGCATCTGGGAGCGTGTCATCTCCTGGGGCAACACCTACGGCATCCAGGTCTATCTGTGGCACATGCCGATCGTCATCACCCTCATCGGAGCTCTGGGCTACGCAGCTCAGCTGCTGTCTGGGGTGCCGGCAGGAGATGGGCTGTCAGCGGCTGGGATAATGCTCCCTGAGATCGAATCGAACTGGTGGTGGCTGACCAGGCTGCCATGGCTGATCACGGTGATGGGACTGGCTGCGCTATTGGCAATGGCCATGTCGAAGATCCCGTTCCCCAGGGAGGCGAGGTTGGCCACGTTCGGGCGCGCAGCGGCGAGGGGTGTGCGGGAGATCTTCTCGACTTCCGAGGCTCGAGTGGGTCAGCGTCTGTCGCGTCCTGTGCCTCGGGCCCTCACCGCGGTCGCTCTGGCAATGGGCGGCATCGCGATCGCACTCCTCGTGGGAATCGCTCCACTGATCTGGACGCTCGTCTCTGTTTCGGCGCTCCTGACTTCACTGGTGCTGGCAGCCACCATGAAGGCAACGGGGTCTAAGGGGGCTGCAGCGACGGAGATGCCGGCGGAGGATCGTGGCAAAGCGATTGTCAGTCTCGGCTGAGGAGTGATCGGGACCGACCCGCCGCTCACCTCACTCCACCGATTTCGCCAGCTGCTCGGTGACGGTGCCCCAGCCGTCGAAGAAGCCGAGCTCCTCGTGACGGGCGCGCTGCTCGGGGCTGCCATGGCGGACGATCGCCTGATAGTCGGTGCCGTCGGCGTGGTCGCTCAAGATGATCTCAGTGGTCATGGAGACAGGGTCGGGAAAGGCCGGGTGCCAGGAGCTGTTGACGGCGTTTGTGAACACGAGGCGACTGAAGTCCTCGATGACGAGGAAGACTGCGTCGACGTGCGGCACAAACGATTCGCCGTCCTCGCTCATCATGGTGGAGAAGGCCCCTCCGGGGCGCAGCTCCAGCGCTTCGACGCGGAGGGTGAGCGGTTCTGGAATCCACCACTTCGCCAGCTTCTCGGGATCCGTCCACGCGGACCAGATGGTGTCTTTGGGTGCCCGGATCACTCGGCGGATCGAGAGGTCGAGATCGGGGTCAATGTGTCGGGTGCGAGCGAGATGTGCGGTCATGAGTCTTCCCTACTGTGAGTGGTGTCGCTGTCGCCGGTGTCGCTGTCGCCGGTGACGAACTGCTCGAGACGATCTGTGCTGGCATCCCAGATGAGTCTCTGCTCGGCGAGCCAATCATTGAGCAGTGTCAGGCGATCGCGGTTGAGTGCGCAGGTGCGCACTCGTCCTGACTTCCGTGTCCGAATCAGCCCACACGATTCCAAGGTGCGCACATGCTTCATGAAAGACGGGAGCGAGATCGACAAGGGCTCTGCCAATTCTCCGATGCTCGCCGGTCCGTGGCCGAGGCGATGAATCACGGTGCGCCGCGTGGGATCGGCAAGTGCGGTGAACATCGCATCGAGCTCCTCCGAATACTTAGCCATGAAGCTAAGTATCGCATGGCTCGGAGATAAAAGACCCACAGATCGAGGAATTTTCCGGCTCAGACCCTTTCGTGACAGAAGATGACGCCGGAAGACCCTCACATGACGGCTGGTGACATCCCAGGTCGTGCTCGAAGACAACGAGCCCACGAGCGGTTGAGACTGGTGGAACTTCGGCAGCGAAGTCGAAGCGTCATCAGTGAAGGAAGGACCCGCCGTGAGCATCACCCAGAACGGAATCTCAACCCGCTCGGTGCATTCGGGCGCCGACCCTGAATCGCACACCGGTTCGGTCGTCGCCCCTATCTTCCAGACCTCGACCTTCATGATGGACACCCCGGGCCAGACCCGCGCAGGCTTCGACTACGCGCGCACGGGCACCCCGAATCGCAGCGACCTCGAACAGGTGCTGTGCGAACTGGAGAACGCCTCCTTCGCGGCGGCGGTGAACTCGGGGACTTCTGCAGAGGTCGCAGTCTTCTCCGCGCTACTGGGTCCCGGCGACGAGATCATCATCCCGCGCGACATCTACGGCGGCACCTACCGGCTGCTCGTCAACGAATACGAGCGCTGGGGTGTGCACATCCGCACCGTCGACCTCACCGACACCGAGGCGCTGGCCGCCGCGATCTCGGCCAAGACCGCGATCGTCTGGGTCGAGACCCCAAGCAATCCCGGTCTCGACATCGTCGACATCGAGGAGACGGCCAAGCTCGCCCACGCAGCGAACGCCATCCTCGCCGTCGACTCCACCTTCGCCACCCCGATTCTGCAGCGCCCCATCGAGCTCGGCGCCGACGTCGTCATCCACTCGACGACCAAGTTCATCAACGGCCACTCCGATGTCATCGGCGGTGCCGTTCTCGCCGGTGACGGTTCGACTTGTCCCCGTGCCGCCGAGGTTGTCGAACGACTCGAGTCCTACCTCGCATCCGTCGGATTGGGCATCGCCCCCTTCGATGCGTGGCTGACCCGTCGCGGCATCAAAACCCTGCCGGTGCGCATCGCCAAGCACTGTGAGAACGCGCAGGCCGTGGCGCAGTGGTTGGAGCGCCGCCCCGAGGTCGCTGAAGTGTATTACCCAGGTCTGTCATCTCACCCGGGCCACGAGGTCGCGAAGAAGCAGATGAGCGGCTTCGGGGGAGTGGTCTCATTCCGCACCGACACCGAGGCAAGAGCTCTGTCGCTGGTGAAGAGCACGAAACTCATCACCCTGGCCGAATCGCTCGGCGGAGTCGAGTCCCTCATCGATCATCCTGCGACCATGACTCATCTGGCGGTTGCCGACTGCGAACTCAGCGTTTCGCCGACGTTCATCCGCCTGTCCCTGGGCATCGAAGACATCGCCGACATCCTCGCCGACCTCGAATCGGCGCTCACTGCGGCGGCGCAGACTCCGGACGGCGTGAGCTCCGATGCGGAGGCGCTGGGTGCGGATTTTCCAACTGCGGATCCCTCACCGTCAACTCTTCAACACCCCGTTGCAACGGTATGAATTGATGCCCGCAGTGCCACGCACAGTGCCAGCGGTGGCGCGTGGAGCTCTGGGTAGGATTCACGCCTGGCGGTGCGCGGTGGGGCGGTAGGAATCGCAGCTGGCGGTGCGTGGCGCGTGTGCGCGTGGTCACGGGGCGTGGGGAAAACCCGACGCAGGGTAGGCGGTCAACGTGCTGTCGGCAGCTTGCCGTCTCCCGTAGCGTTATTGCTATGAGTGAGAACACCCCCACGAACCCACACGAATCGGAGCCGCAGAGCGCCGATTCCCTGGAGTCCCAGACACCAGAAGCAGCACCGGAATCGGACAGGCCGATCGGCGCCGAGTCGATCGTCAACGCACCCCCAACCGCAGAGACTCCCGCGGCTGCGGAGGCCCCCGACACCGCGAACGGCTCCGAGCCTTCGGGCAACGGCGCAGCCGACGAGTCCGCAGACGCGCCGTTGGCGACGGAGGCCGGACAGTTTCGGACGGCTCCGATGGAGTTGGAGGTTCCCTTCAGCCGCGGTGCCGCTCAGCAGTACGGTTCGGCTCAACAGCACGGTGCCGCTCAGCAATACGGATCGGCTCACCATCAGGAATCGCCGGCGACTGACCACCCAACGCAGCAGTACACGCGGGCCTATCCCCAGACCCGCGTGATGAATGCGAACTCCCCGCAGGGGTTCTCGCAGCAGACACCCTCACAACACCCCACTCAGGCGTACCCGTCCCAACGCGCCAACTCCTCTGAACCTGGCAATCTCCAGCAACAGGGCGCACTCCAACAGCCTGGCACCCTGCAGCAGCCCGGCTACCAGCCGCGCACCTACTCCACCCAGCAGCAAAGCCCACAGCAGGGCCAGCACCCCAAGCAGCTCCCTGCGCCCGTGCCCGGCCCCAACGGTCAGATGCCGATGCAGCCGATGCAGCCACCTCGGCGGAAGAAGCCGAAGTCGGAGAACGTCACGTACGCACCTGCGACCGGGGCGATGCCGCTGACGCGTGAGGAAGGCACCGAGATTCCCGCCGACGGTCCGATCGAATGGCCGCAGAAGCGAGTCGGGATCGTCGGCGTCGCGAACCTCGTGCTCTCCGCCGTGATGGCTGTGGTCTGGGCCTGGATCCCGCTCGGGCTGCTGTTCACCGGCTTCGGCGGCATCTTCGCCCTCGGCCTCGGCGTGCTCGCACTCGTTGCCTGGGTCGTCGTCCAACAGGGCGCGAACGTGTTCGAACGTTACCGCGCCGAGCTCATCTACGGCGACCGGATCCCGGTCCCGAAGATCGAACGCAGCACCCGAGAATCCGCCTTCGGCCGTTTCTTCCACAACCGCTGGCTGCACGTGAAGTCCGGGTCCTTCTGGCGATCGACCGCCCACCACTACGTGAAGATGTTGCTCGGCGCGATCATCGTCGGCGGCACCATCGCCGGCATCTGCGGGGCAATCATCGGCATCTTCAGCGCCATCAATCCTGAGGGCATCACCGACTTCTTCTTCCGTGGAACCACCGGTGGGCTGGGGCGCACGGGCATCGCTATCGGCTCTCTCATCGTCCTTGCCAGCTCACTGGCGATCCTGTGGTTCGCCCCGTACCTCGACAGGGCACTCGACCGCAGCCTCCTGCCACCGGCACGCACCGCTGCCCTGCAGGCCGAGGTCACCGATCTCGATCGGGCCCGCATGGCCGGAATCGAAGCCGCGGGTGCGGAGCGACTGCGCATCGAACGCGACCTCCACGACGGAGCCCAGCCACGACTCGTCGCACTGAGCATGACGCTGGGCATGGCGAAGTCGAAGATCGACAAGGATCCAGAACGAGCCAAAGAGCTCGTCTCCGAAGCCCACGCAGAGGCGAAGGGCATCGTCAATGAACTCCGCCAACTGGCACGTGGAATCCACCCTGCTGTGCTCACAGACCGTGGCCTCGACGCGGCCGTCTCCGCATTGGCCGGACGCTCGACGATTCCCGTCGAGGTCGACGTTCGACTCGCTGGGCGCATCGATCGGGAGGCCGAAGCCGTTGCGTACTTCGTCGTCGCAGAGTGCCTGACGAACATCGCCAAGCACTCGGGTGCGACACATGCTCGAGTCTTCATCGCTCCGATCGAGGCCGGCCTGCAGATCGTCGTCACCGACAACGGTCAGGGCGGTGCGCGCATCGACCGATCGGGCCGCCACACCGGGATCGCCGGTTTGGTCGATCGCGTCGAAGCCGCTCGTGGGACACTGAACCTGACCAGCCCCGCAGGTGGGCCAACTACTGTCGTTGTGGAGGTGCCATGCGCATCGTAATTGCCGAAGACTCTGCGATCTTGCGAGCCGGACTCGAGAGGCTTCTGGTCGATGCCGGGCATGAAGTGATCGCCGCCGTCCCCGATGCCAACGAGCTCCTGGCGACGGTCCACAACACTCCGCCGGACCTCGCCATCATCGACGTGCGCATGCCGCCGACGTTCACCGACGAAGGCATCCGCGCCGCAGTCCTCATCCGCAAGCAGAACCCCGACGTCAAGGTGCTCGTGTTCAGCCAGTACGTGGAGGAGCAGTACGCATCCGAACTCATCGCTGAGAACACCGGTGGCTTCGGATACCTGCTCAAGGACCGGGTCGCCGATGTCGAGGACTTCCTCGCCGCAGTCGACGAGGTCGCCTCCGGCGGTACGGTCCTCGACCCCGAGGTCGTCTCGCAGATCCTCGTGCGCACACGCAAGAAGGACGGGCTCTCAACCCTGAGCCCGCGCGAACTCGAAGTCCTCCAGCTCATGGCCGAGGGCAAATCGAATGCCGCAATCGCCCGCACCCTCTACCTCAGCGCCGGAGCAGTAGAGAAGCACATCAGCTCGGTGTTCACCAAGTTCGGCCTCACCGCCGACACCTCGGACAACCGACGCATCCTCGCCGTCCTCACATTCCTCGGAGCATAGAATGCCTGCCACAGTCCACGTCAGCGAATCCACCCGCGCGAGCATGAGAGTGATCATCACGATCGCCGCGCTCGTCGTCCTCCTCGTCCCGATCGCCTTCAGCGTCGCGCACGGAGCCTCTCGTCTGAACTACGCGAAGCTCGACGTCTCGAAGCCGCTGTCGACCTCGGTCACGGACCTGAAGTTCCTCCTCGACACCACCGCATCGGTGACCGTCAAGACCACCGAGACCGATGAGCCGACCGTCCGGCTCACCGCCACCGGGCCCCGCGACGAAGCACCGACGCTGCAGGTGAGAGGGACCGGGGACGCGTCGACAGTGTCCGTCGACGATCAGCGGAACCTCGAGAACGCCCAGATCGAGGTCACCCTTCCTGCCAAGACCTCGAAGGAGATGAAACTCGATTTCAACGGCGGCTACGGTGCCATCGACGTCGTAGGTGACTACCTGGAGATCGTCGCGAAGACAGATGGCGGCGCCGTCGATGTCAGCGGCTCGGCCGAGCGTCTGCAGACGTCGACCGACTACGGAATGACTGACCTGAGCGGGACTTTCGACACCATCGAATCCAAGACCGGTGTGGGCACACTCAACGGTTCGAATCTCAATGTTCGCGATCACGTCGACGCGGTGACCTCGACGGGTACGATCGATCTCGATTTCTCCAACGACATGGTTCCGATGTCCGGCATCGTTGCCAAGGCTGACGAAGGCACGATCGACATCCGCCTGCCGCGCTTGGACCTGGCCCAGGAGAGGATGGCCGCCGAGGCCGCCGCTTCCAAGGATGACGACGGCAGTGCCGCTGACTCCAAGGATCTGTTCTACCGCATCAACGCGAACTCGAATGAGGGGAGCGTGGATCTGGCCAGGGACCTCAAGAAGTACGACGCTGCGAGGGCCTCGAAGGGTGCCGAGGGCAAAACGGTCATCCCCGTCTCCGCAAGCGCCGACATGGGTACGATCACCATCGAGCAGAACTAGACTGGTGCCTACGGTGCCCGTCGGCGCAACCGCCGGCGGGCACCGCCATTCGGTCAGCGTTCCGCTGGCCCTGTGACTCGACAGTCGCCGATATACCGAATCCAGGGGATGAGACATGCAGATCACCGTCTATGGAGCCACCGGCACATTCGGCCGCAGACTCGTGGCACACCTGCGTGAACGTGAGCACTCGGTGATCGCGGCCCACCGCGGAATCGGGGTCGACACCTATGCCGGAGAGGGAGTCACCGAGGCTGCCGAGGGGAGCGATGTCCTCGTCGACTGCGTCAATTTCATGACGAACAACCGGCACAAGGCACTTGACTTCTTCTCACGCAGCTCCCGGTCGATCGCCCTGGCCGCGGCAGAGAACCCAGGAGCAGCGATGGTGTGTCTGTCCATCGCCTTCAAGCCTGAGGTCGCCCAGTCCAAGCTGCTCGGCTACTACCAGGCCAAAGAGCTGCAGGAACGGGTCTATCGCAGACTGATCCCCGCCGACCAGCTGCTCATGTTCAGATCAGCCCAATGGTTCGAGCTTGTTGACACAATGACGTTCACCGCAGGTCCGGTGGCATTCGTGCCGAAGATGCGAGTCCGGGCCCTGGCCGCGGACGAGGCCGCTCGAATGATGGCCGAGGCCATCGATGCAGGAGAACGCGGAACCATCGAGGTCGCCGGCCCCGAGGTCAGCGACTTTCCGACGATCGCGCGCAGGACCGCGGCGGCCGACGCAGACTCGGCCGTAAGTGACGGAGCAGGTCCGAGTGGGGGACCCCGTACGAGAGGTATCCCGAAGATCGTTTCCGTTCCGATCCCAGGATCGATGTCCGGCAATGGCCTCATCCCCGATTCGCCGAGGCTCTCCGCCGTCACCGTCGATGAATGGATCCGTTCCCGCTGAGCTGCAGACATGAAGTTGTAGTATCCAGTCGGGAGGAAATACATGGACTGGCTGGAATTCGGACTCGACGGCACCGATGCGGTGAGGATAGTCGTATCCTGCATTGCCTTCTACCTCGGCATCATTATTCTCGTCCGCGTATTCGGCCAAAGGACGCTCGCGAGCCTCTCGAGTTTCGACCTTGCCGCCATCATCGCCTTGGGTGCGATCGTCGGTCGTTCGATCCTCGGTGACACTCCGACCCTCTTTGCTGGTCTCCTGGCCCTGGCCACTCTGCTGATCCTCCAGGCTCTGACCGGAAAGGCCCGCCGTTTCCATCGCATTGCCGGCGTCGTCAACAGTCCCGCGATTGTACTCATGGCAGGCAGCGAGCTGCTGTTCGACAACCTTGCCAGGGCCCATGTCGACCCCGCCGAAGTGTATTCGAAGCTGCGAATGGCGGGAATCCGACAGCGCGCCGAGGTGGCATGCGTGATCCTCGAGCCCACAGGTCAGATCAGCGTCACCCGGAGAGGGGTGCCGATCGATGACGAGATGCTGCGCGGCGTCATCGGAGCTGAGCGAATTCCCCACGAGAGCTGAGCCCCGCGGCCACGCAGAGACTGAGATCTCTGCCGCTCAGCGATCGAGCCCGAGGACCCGCGCACCATTGCGCCACAGCACCGAGCGTATCCAGTCATCGCCGAGTCTCAGCCCTGCCAGCCCCGAGATCTGATCCGCATAGGGGTAGGGAATATTCGGGAAGTCCGAGCCGAGGATGATCTTGTCCTGCAGACCAGCCAAGCGATTACGGTAAGCCGGGTCCACCTCGGCGGGGGAGGAGAAGAACCCTGACACGTACATCGTCGTGTCCAGGTGGACTCCGCTGTAATCCTCGGCCAGGCTCGCGAACGCACCATATTCGGGCATGCCCATGTGGGCGATGACGAGCTGCAGGGATGGGTAGCGCTCGAGCACCTTGGCCACCGCCTGCGGTCCGGTGTAGGTGCCGGGCAGCGGCTCGGAGCCAGCGTGGATGACGATGGGCACCTGTGCCTCGGCCAGTGCAGCCCATGCGCGATCGAGCACAGGGTCATCGGGGGAGAAGCCGCCCACCTGGATGTGGACCTTGAACAGCCGGGCTCCGGCCGCCAACGCCTCGGGCACATAACCAGCGGATTCCGGCTCAGCATAGAGCGTTGCGCAGTGGATGACGTCATCGTGGGCGGCGGCGAACTCGCGGTTCCACTCGTTGAGCCAGGCGGCCATGCCTGGTTTGTGCGGGTAGGTCAGTGCCGGGATGGCACGTACGCCCAGGTCACGGACGATCTGGAGGCGGGTCTCCGTGTCATAGCGGTAGTGGATCGGCCACGGATAGCCATAGCTGGCTTCGGCGGCGTCGAAGTATGCCCACACTTTGTCGAGGACGTTGGTCGGCAGGAAGTGGATGTGGATATCGGCGAGGCCGGGGATGCCCAGAGTCTCGAGGTAGCCCGGAATGTCGGCATCGGTGCGTGGAGGTTCGGCCGCGGTCGTCTCGCTGTGATCAGTCGCGTCCTTGCGATCGGGAAGTGTGAAGTCGTCCATGCCCACCACCTTAGGCGGTGGCCGCTGAGCGGGCTGAAACGGTGGCTGAAATGAGCTTTCGTGTGTGTCCAGCCCTCACTCATGACGTGAACTTAGACTGCCGGTATGGAGTTCACCGATCCGTACGAGATCGACGTCCCACCCGGCACACGTCACGTGGGTGAGGGGCCCTTCTGGAGGCCCGGCGATACCGTGACGTGGTCGTTTCGACGATTCGATTTCGACCGCGACCACGCCGAGGTGCGCCGGCCGATGCGTGTGATCGAGGACGGGCCGGACGGTGCCGTGCTGTGGATGGCCGGAGGAACCGAGACCACCGATACGAGGATCGTCGGCTGGGAGGATTCGAATCCCCACGACGTTCCGTTGCGTGCCCGTTTCCGCCCGCCCGCCGAGGCGCCTCGGCGCATCAATGTTCCCGGCAGGTGGCGCGGGCTCGGGGTGCTCAAGATCGTCCCGCCCGGAGTTCCGTTCTCCGTGTGGGTGCTGCTCAAACCTGGTGTCGATGGCACAGTTCGTGCGGATTGGTATGTCAACCTCGAAGCCACCCATCGCCGCACGAGTGTTGCCCTGTACACCAGCGATCACATCCTCGATATCACGTTCCCCGTCGAGAGCATGCCGTTGCACAATACGGCCGGCCTCAACCCGAACGGGGCGGTGTTCAAAGACGTCGACGAGCTCGCCGCCGCAGCGAACTACGGTGCTTGGCCGCGTGAGTGGACGGACATCATCCGGAGCAATGGTGCGAAGCTGCTTGACCACCTCGGCGAGTTCACCTGGGCATTCGATTCGAAGTGGGAGACGATGGCACGCAGTCTGGTGTCGCGGACGACAACGAATTCTTCGCAGAATCAGGAACATCAGCGGATTCGAAGTGGTTGCTACACCAAGGACTGGATCTGAACACTACAGTTTCAGCCCGCAGACCAGCAGCGACCGTGCGCAGACAGTGCACGGCGTCGATGAAAGGAATCATGTCCATGACGACTAACCACCGGATTCTCCTAAACTCCCGACCCGTAGGAACACCCACTGCTGAGAACTACCTGCTCGACGAGGTAGAACTGCCGAAGCCGCAGGACGGTGAGGTTCTGCTCCGGACCCTGTACCTCTCACTCGACCCTTATATGCGCGGTCGGATGTCGGATGCGAAGTCCTATGCGAAGCCGGTTGAGGTCGGCGATGTCATGGTTGGCGCCACAGTCTCAGAGGTCGTCGAATCGAACTCGTCAGACTTCTCCACCGGAGACACAGTCCTCGGCTATGGCGGATGGCAGGAGTACTCCGTTGAGAAGGCTGCATACCTGCGCCGCCTCGATCCCGAAGTCGCCCCCGTCAGCACCGCGTTGGGTGTGCTGGGCATGCCTGGCTTCACCGCATACGCAGGACTCCTTGAGATCGGGCGCCCGCAGGAAGGCGAGACTGTGGCCGTCGCTGCTGCTACCGGCCCCGTCGGCTCCGTCGTCGGCCAGATCGCGAAGATCAAGGGCGCGAAGGCCGTCGGCATTGCCGGTGGGCCCGATAAGGTCGCCCACCTGAACGAGCTCGGGTTCGATGTGGCACTTGACCACAGGACGGGCAACCTCAAGAACGAGCTCAAAGAATCGGTTCCGCAGGGCATCGACGTCTACTTCGAGAACGTCGGCGGAGACGTGTTCAAGGCAGTGCTGCCACGTCTGAACACCTATGCACGCGTACCTGTCTGCGGACTCGTCGCCAACTACAACCTCACCGAACTGCCCGAAGGCCCGGACCGTTCAGGTGCGCTCATGGGCAACATCCTCACGAGGTCACTCAACGTCCGCGGCTTCATCCAGACAGAGTTCGTCGAGAAGCACCATGAGAACTTCCTATCCGACATGAGCGGCTGGATCAAGGAAGGAAAGGTCCGCTACCGCGAGGACATCCGCCCGGGACTGGACAAGGCTCCCGAGTACTTCAACGATCTGCTCGCTGGCCGCAACTTCGGCAAGATGGTCGTGGCCGTCGGCGCCGAGAGCTGAATCAGCCCCGCGGCGCTTCAGGCAGCCCCGCGGCGCTTCAGGCAACATCAACAGTTGGTAAGTTCTGGTCGAATTTCGTATGATTTTCGACCAGAACTTACCAACTGTTTCAGTTTCAGGCCATCTCTCGTGCCCGAATGTCGCCTTTGGGTCAGGTCGTCACAGGCAGGTACTTCGTGACTGGGAACGAGCGCCGCACGATCTCACGCAGATCCGACAATGAGGCGTCCTCCTCGACTAGGCCCATGGTTCGGGCCTGGATGAGGAGGTTGCCGATCGCGGTCGCTTCGACTGGTCCGGCTATGACGGGGCGGCTCGTCCGGTTCGCCGTCAGCTGGCACAGCAGTGCGTTCTGCGATCCGCCCCCGACGACGTGCACCGTGTCGACCGTCATCCCGGCCAACGCCTCGGCGGCATCGATGGTGCTGGCGTACGCTTCGGCCAGGGATTCGAGGATGCACCTGACCACCTCGGCGGGGGACTCCGGAGGCCGCAGGCCGTGTTCCGTGTACCATTCTGCAATCCTGCTGGGCATGTCACCAGGTGGAACGAACCGCGCGTCGGCGGGATCGAATACCTCGTAATGGAACTTCACGGCGGCGGCATCTGCCAGCAGCGTCTGGAGGTCGGCACTGCGCTGCGCGTCGTTCGAACCGGCCTGCCAATGGCGCATCGATTCACTCAGCAGCCACAGCCCTGAGACGTTTTTGAGGAATCTGACGGTGTCATCAACCCCGCCTTCGTTCGTGAAATTCGCTTCCAGAGCCGCGCCCGAGAGTACCGGTTCGTCCAGCTCAAGGCCCACCAAGGACCAGGTGCCGCTCGAGATGTAGGCTGATCGTTTCGATGCGAAGGGTACGGCCACCACCGCCGAGGCGGTGTCGTGTGAGCCCACGGCCGTGACCTGGACACTATGATCTGCTCCCAGCCGTCGTGCAGTCGCGTCGGTGATGTGTCCGATGACTTCACCAGAGCGGAGGAGTGGTGGCAGAAGGTCTCGCTTGAGTCCGAGCTCGTCGAGCAGTTCGGTGTCCCAAGCTCGCGTCGTGACCGAGAGCAGTCCTGTCGTCGACGCATTCGTCATCTCTGCATACGATCGTCCTGTCAGCCAGTAGGCAAGCAGATCGGGAATCAGCAGAACCTCATCGGCCAGGTCGAGGAATCCGGTCTCCGACTCCACCGCCAGTTGGAACACGGTGTTGAAGTCGAGATGCTGGAGGCCATTGCGCTCGTACAGCTCAGTGGCAGCGACTCGGGAATGGACGAGCTCGACTCCTCGCGCTGTTCGCTCGTCGCGGTAGTGATGTGGGGACCCGACGAGTCGTCCCTTGCGCAGCAGACCGTAGTCAACGGCCCAGGAGTCGATTCCGATGCTGGTCAGACCGGGAGCGAATCGCGCGGCTTCCCGCAGTCCGTCCTGAACCGCCGCGTACAGGGATTGGATGTTCCAGTACAGCCCCTCAGCACTGCCTGCATCTCCGTCGAGCACAGAAATGCGCGTTTCGCCGGTGGCCTCCAACAGCGCGAGCGGCGTATTCGGAAACCGTGCGACGTGCTTCATCCGCAGCACGCCGTCTTCGATCCCGCCGAGGATCACGCGGCCGCTGGTCGCTCCGAGATCAACGGCCGCCAACTTGAAGGTTCTCGAATCATTACTGTGGTCCATCAGCCCGCCACTCAGCGCACGAAGGCCGCGGCCACACCGGCATCGACCGGCACGTGCAGTCCAGTCGTGTGCGAGAAGTCGTCGGTGCACAGCGCGTAGACGGCATTCGCCACATTCTCCGGGACCACCTCACGGCCGAGGATCGTGCGTTGGGCATAGAACTTTCCCAGGTCCTTCTCCTCAACGCCGTAGGTCTTGGCACGTTGGGCTCCCCATCCTCCGGCGAAGATTCCCGAACCGCGGACCACTCCATCGGGGTTGATCCCGTTGACCCGGATTCCGTGCTCGCCGAGTTCGGCCGCGAGCAGCCTCACCTGATGCGCCTGATCGGCCTTGGTCGCGGAATAGGCGATGTTGTTGGGTCCGGCGAAAACGGAGTTCTTCGAGGAGATGTAGACGATGTCGCCTCCGAGTCCCTGGTCGACGAGGATCCTTGCGGCGTTCTTCGACACCAGGAACGATCCTTTCGCCATGACATCGTGCTGCAGGTCCCAGTCCTTCTCCGTCGTTTCGAACAGGGATTTGGACAGGGACAGCCCGGCATTGTTGACGATCAGGTCGACTCCACCAAAGGCAAGCACCGCCTCGGCGAGGGCCGCCTGCACACCAGACTCATCGGAGACATCCGCGGCCACCCCGACGGCGACATCGGTCGACCCGAGTTCGGTCGCCACAGCTTCCGCCTTGTCGCGGTCGAGGTCCGCGATGACGACGCAGGCGCCCTCGGACGCCAGGCGCGTGGCGATGGCCTTGCCGATGCCACTCGCGGCCCCGGTGACGAAGGCGACTCGTGAGGCGAGCGGCTGAGGTGCGGGTCTGCGCTTGAGTTTGGCCTCTTCGAGCGCCCAGTACTCGATGCGGAACTTCTCCGCCTCGGAGATCGGCACGTAGCTGGAGAGCGCTTCCGCCCCGCGCATGACATTGATGGCGTTGACGTAGAACTCGCCGGCCACGCGCGCTGTCTGTTTGTCGGGCCCGTAGGAGAACATTCCGACGCCGGGGACCAGGATGATCGCCGGGTCGGCCCCGCGCATCGCAGGCGAATCGGACTCCGCGTGACGCTCGTAATAGGAGCGGTAGTCCTCCCTGTAGGCGGCATGGAGATCGGGCAGCGCCGCGATGATGTCCTCCGCCGAGGTGTTCGCGGGCAGGTCGATGACCAGTGGCTTGACCTTGGTGCGCAGGAAATGATCGGGACAGCTTGTGCCCAGTTCTGCCAATGCGCCCAGCTTCTGCCCGGCGAGGAACTCGAGGACGGGCTCGGAGTCCGTGAAGTGACCGACCATGGTTCTGTCCGCCGAGGCGATGGCCCGCAGGTGCGGTGCCAGGGCAGCGGCCTTGGCCCTGCGTTCGGATTCGGGCAGAGCCGCATACCCCGGGCGGGCCGTTCCGAAGGGTTCGGGCCGCCCGTTGTCGTCGATGTACTGTGCAGCGGTGTCGATGATCCATCGTGAGTTGGCCTCTGATTCCGCCGATGTGTCTCCCCACGCGGTGATCCCGTGGCCGCCGAGGATGGTTCCGATGGCCTGCGGATTGTCGCGTCTGATCGCGGCGATGTCGAGTCCGAGTTGGAAGCCGGGACGTCGCCAGGGCACCCAGACGACTGTGTCGCCGAAGACCTTTTTCGTCAGTTCTTCCCCGTCGGCCGCCGTGGCGATGGCGATGCCCGAGTCGGGGTGGAGGTGATCGACGTGGGCGGCGTCGACGAGGCCGTGCATGGCGGTGTCGATGGAAGGTGCGGCACCGCCCTTGCCATGGAGTGTGTAGTCGAAGGCCGCCACCATCTCGTCCTCGCGATCGACGCCGGGATAGGTGCCGGTCATAGCCTGCAGACGGTCGAGGCGGAGGACGGCCAATCCCTCGGGCGTCAGCGTTCCCAGGTCCCCGCCGGAACCCTTGACCCACAGCAGCTCGACCTTCTCACCGGTCACCGGATCGAGGTCGCTGCCCTTGGCGGAGGTGTTTCCTCCGGCGAAGTTCGTGTTGCGTCGATCGGAGCCCAATGAGTTGGAGCGTCGGATGAGCTCGGTCACCGTGGGGTTGGTCGTGGTCATGTTTCTCCTCGGAGTATGTCTGTTGGGGACGGGCCGTGAACGTGCGTCGCTCACGCGCCCCAGCCGGCCTGGGTTCCGCCGACTCGCTCGGCCTCGATCTGTTCCTGGTACCCGGATTCGCGGAATGCCTGCACCGGATTCGCGGGCAGCCTACGCGAAGTCCGCCACTCGGCCAGGGCAGGCCGGACGTCGGTGTAGAAGGCGTCCATGAAGATGTCGTTGGCGGCGATGACATCGCCGGATTCCTGTGCCGCGGTCAGGGCGGCAGTGTCGAGGAGGAGCGCGCGGGCCGTCATCTCCTGGACGTTGAGCACCGAGCGCATCTGCCCTTCTATCTTGTTCTCCACGTTGTGGCACTGATCGAGCATGAACGCGACATCCGGGTTGTTGAGCCCACCGCCGCGGATGACCTCATGGATGATGCGGAAGAGCTGGAAGGGATCCGCGGCACCGACCATCAGGTCGTCATCGGCATAGAAGCGGGAGTTGAAGTCGAAGGAGCCGAGCCTGCCCAGTCGCAGCAGCTGCATGACGATGAACTCGATGTTCGTTCCGGGAGCGTGATGCCCGGTGTCGAGGCAGACCTTGGCCTTGTCGCCGAGGGCAGATACCTGGGCGAAGCTCGTGCCCCAGTCGGGAACATCCGTGTGATAGAAGGACGGTTCGAAGAACTTGTATTCGAGCACGAGACGCTGACTCTCTCCGAGGCGGTCGTAGATCTTCGCAAGTGAGTCGTGGAGTCGATCCTGGCGGCCCCGCATGTCCGCCTGCCCTGGGTAGTTCGATCCCTCGGCCAGCCAGATCTTGAGATCACGCGAACCGGTGGCATCCATGACGTCGATGCACTCGATGTGGTGGTCGATGGCCTTTGAGCGGATTCGTTCGTCGACGTGTGTCAGTGCACCGAACTTGAAGTCGTCGTCCTGGAACGTGTTCGAGTTGACCGTTCCCAGACGAACTCCGAGTTGCCCTGCATGTGTCGCCAACGCTTCGAAATCGCAGCGGTCCCAGGGGATGTGCAGCGCCACCTGTGGTGCGAGTCCGGTGAGTTCGTGGACCTTCGCGGCGTCGGCGATCTTTTCGAAAGGGTCTCGTGGTGTGCCGGGTGTGCCGAAGACCTTGAAACGGGTGCCCGAGTTGCCGAACGCCCATGAGGGCAGCTCGATCGCCTGAGCGGCGAGTTCGTCGGTGATGTCGGTGAAGCCTGTGGGTGCGGTCATGGGCGATTCATCGTCCTTTCGAGAGTTCAGGTGTCTGATGCGTTGGAGCAGGCGGGAGTGCAGGGAACGTGGTGGGTCACGATGTCCGGGCCGTCTGGTCCTCGAGGTGGAAGACCTCCTGGAGGCGGAGAGGGCCGTCGTCGAAGGACCCTCCGGAGGCGAAGTGCTCGGACATCGACGCCTGCCATTTCGCGTTGATGTCCTTCAGCTCCATTTCGCGTTGCGCGGCCTCATAGTCCTCGGTCTCGAGGTAGCCGATGATCATTCCGCTCGGGTCGGCGAACAGTGAATAGTTGTTCCACCCCGTGTTCTGGAGCGCCGTGAGCATCTCCGGCCAGACCGAACGGTGACGTTCGATGTATTCGCCGAGGTGGGCGGTATCGACCTGCATGCGGAAGCAGACGCGTTCCATCGCCTTCAGTCCTTTCCTACTGTGGATTGCGCTTTTGCCGAGACATTCCCGGCGGCAGCTTCGTCGTCGACATCAGCATCGAAGAGTCGTCCATAGCGCTCGATCTCGATCTCTTCGAGAGTCTTGTCTTGGGTCTTCGGCGTCCAGATGACACCGATGAGCAGGGCCGCGACGAGGAGCCCGAGGATGAGGAATCCGACGCCGTGCAGGCCCGTCTTGTCGAGCATGAGCGGGAACCACAGGGAGAGGACGCCGACCATGACGCGCACGATCATGAACATGAAGCCCTGCGCAGATGCGCGGTACCGGGTGGCGAAGAGCTCTGCCGCCCACAGCCCGTAGAATGCCTGTGCTCCCAGGCCGGAGGAGATGCCCCAGCCGATGGCGAAGACCAGGAGCGAGAACCAACCGGCGGGACCGTAGATGAGGACCGCCCAGGCGATGATTCCGAGCCCGGCGCCGATGCCGTAGAGCCAGCGACGGGAGACCTTGTCGCCGTAGCGCATGAAGCCGAAGAAGGTGGAAGCGCTGGTCAGTCCCCAGACGAGGACCTGGAGCAGGTATTGGGAGCGGGCATCGGTGAGACCGGTCGCCTCATAGATGCGCGGTTGGAAGATGCCTGCCTGCCCGGCGACGGTGTTCCACAGCCCGTAGACGCCGATGAGGAAGAGCAGGGCGATGAGGTTCTTCTTGTTCGTGAAGAGTTCGAAGAAGCCGCGATAGGTTCCGACTGTATTCGGATTGGCGTCCTTGGCCTTCCAGCGTCGTGACTCGGCCAGTCCGCGCCGGACCCACCAGGTGATGAAGGCGACGACGAAGAGGTGGGCGAAGATGATGCGCGACCCGAGCAGTCCCATGGGCTCGAGCAGTGCGGCAAGCAGGAACCCGATCATCGGTCCGATCGACCAGGCGAGCTGGGCGACGCCGACGTGACCGGCACGGCGACCGTCGGGTGCCTCTTCAGCGATATAGGTCCAGGCGGCGGTGACTCCGGCACCGACGGCGATTCCGGTGAGGACGAAGCCGATGAGCAGCATCGAGAAGTTCATCGCGAAGATCGCGAACAGGGTGCCGAACATGTAGAGGATCAGGTCGTAGGTGTAGATGAACTTGCGGCCGTAGCGGTCGCACAGCGGACCACCGATCGCCGCACCGATCGCTGCGCCGAAGGCGTTTGCGCTGAGAGCGCTGAGCAGGCCGACGGCTAGACTGTCGAGCCCGAACTCGGTCTGCCATAGGCTCATGCTCGTGGCGATCGCGATGATCGATCCGGCTTCGATGTAGTTGGACATGGCCACCGCGATGGTGGCTTTCCATTTGGACGACGTCTTTGTGTCCGTCATGTGTCTCTCCGAATTGTCGGTTGGTGATGTGGATGTCGATCCGCCGGGACGGCCCGGGGGTCTGAAACGAATTGAAACGTTTCAATCAGGCTGTTGGTGACAGTATCATGTCACCTGAGTCACATCAAGATATTGTTCGGAAGTCGGGCAGAATAGGACAGACCCGCTCAGTCAGACCCGCTCAGACGGAACGTGCGGGAGATGACAGATGAAGGAGGGCCGCTTGGACAAGGTGAGCATGCGAGAAGTCGCCGCCCATGCGGGTGTCTCCGTGGGTACGGTCTCCCATGTCGTCAACCGGTCCCAGAAGGTCTCCGAGGACACGATCGCCAAGGTCAGCCGGTCGATCGACGCACTCGGCTTCGTCCGAAACGCCGCAGCTAGGCAGCTGCGTTCCGGGAGGAGCAGCAGCCTTGGTCTCGTCGTCCTCGACACTGCGAACCCGTTCTTCGCCTCGGTGGCCCACGGTGCCAGAGAAGCCTGCGATGAGGCAGGTCTGTCACTCCTCATCGGTGATTCTGGAACGGAAGAGGCCAGGGAATCAAAGTACCTCGACCTGTTCGCCGAGCAGAGGGTCAACGGTCTGCTGGTGACCCCTTCGGGTGCCGACCTGAGCAAATTGGAGGGAATCGCATCCCGCGGGACCCCTGTGATGCTCGTCGACCGCGAGGCCGGTGGCTACTCGCTGTCCTCGGTGACCGTCGACAACGCCGCCGGCGGACGAATGGCGCTTGATCATCTCATCGCCGGTGGATGTGCGAAGCCTGCTTTCGTCGGGGGACCGTTCACTCTGCCGCAGGTCAGTGATCGCGCCCGTGGTGCGCGGGAGCGCGCAGCCGAGTCCGATCTCGACATGGCAGTGTTCGAAACCGGTGAGCTGACGATACTCGCAGGACGCTCGATCGGTGAGCGCATCGTTTCCCTACCAGAAGAAGCGCGCCCCGATGCTGTCTTCTGTGCCAACGACCTGCTTGCTGTGGGTTTCATGCAGGCGGTCATCATGTTCTCCGCGTTGCGCATCCCTGAGGATCTTGCGCTCATCGGCTACGACGATATCGACTACGCGTTTTCGGCGATCGTGCCGTTGACCTCGATTCGGCAGCCGGCGGACCTGCTCGGACGCACCGCCGTCGAATCCCTGCTGGCGGAGAACGCTTCGGGTGAGCAGATCCATCGGGACGAGAAGTTCACACCCGAACTCGTCGTTCGGCAGTCGACCCGAGCTGTCTGAGGACCTCAGGCGATCGACGGTAGGCGGCCAGTGACGTCGAAGATCTCCTCGACTGCGGCGGCGAACTCCAGGAGCCCCTGCTCGCTGCCCGGCGGACCCACGATTTGAAGACCGACCGGTAACCCGTCAGTCGTGAACGTGACCGGCAATGACAAAGCAGGGCAGCCGGTCATCGTGATCGTCGACGGCAGAGTCATCCACTCGAGATAGTCGTGCATGTCAACCCCGTCGATTTCGTGAGGGTAGTCGAGACGGCCGTCGAATGGGGCGACCTGAACGACGGGGCTCAGGAGGAAGTCGTACTCGGTGAAGTACCTGCGCATCCGTTCGCTGATCACCGCGCTGTGGAGTTCTGCCGCGCCCACCTCAGGTCCACTCAGCGCTCTGCCGAGTTCGACGTTCCAGACGACCGCGGCGCCGAGCTCTTCACGATGCGCATCGACGATTGGTCCGAGCGTCGCCTCCATCTGCCAGGCTCGCAGCACCGAGAAGGCATGCGGTGCCCCCGAGAGATCGGGAACCTCCTCTGTGATCGCGGCTCCGGCGGTCGCAATCGTCTCGATCACAGAGCCGAGTGCCATGCGGACTTCGGGTTCGACGGGAAGTCCGAGGCCGAAGTCGGTGCTCCAGCCTGCACGGACGCTGCGGATGGACGGGCTGTGGTGCAACGGTCCCAGAGCCACGTGGCGACCACCTGGAAAGCGTGGATCCTCACCTGCTTGGACGGAGAGGAGGAGATGGAGGTCGCGTACGGTTCGTGCGAGCGGGCCCTTGACCGACAGCCGCGACCAGGGTGTGGGATCCGGCCAGCTCGGGACGGTGCCCACGGACGGCCGCAGACCCACGACATTGCAGAACGATGCGGGTGTGCGAAGCGAACCGCCTGTATCTGAGCCGTCGGCTATGGGCAGCATGCGTGCCGTCAGCGCCGCTGCCGCTCCACCGCTGCTGCCGCCGGCGCTGCGTGCGAGATTCCACGGATTGTGCGTCTGCCCGTAGACGGGGTTGAACGTGTGCGATCCGAGGCCGAACTCGGGAACGTTCGTGCGTCCGATGGTCACCGCACCGGCGCGACGTTCGCGCTCGACGACGATGTGGTCCACCGCAGGAACACGATTCGCATGCACCGTCGACCCCGAGGTCGACACCCAGCCAGCCACGGGGAGAGTGTCCTTGTGAGCCATCGGCAACCCGTACAGAGCAGGCAGCTCTTCCCGGTCGCGGGTGAACGCTCTGTCGAGCTGCCGTGCGTTTTCCAGCGCCCGCTCGGGATCGAGCGCGACGATCGCATTGACGCGCTCGTTCGTCTCATCGATACGTGCGAGATGTGCTTCGAGGACCTCGACGACCGAGGCCTCTCCACGTTTCATGAGCGCCACGAGGTTGCTTGCGGTCGAGTCGACGAGCTCGGACGGAGAGGCGAGGGCATCTGCAGGTGTGCGGGTCATCAAAGTGTCACTCCAAAGCTTTCGAGAACTTGGACTATCGCCAGGAAGCCGAACAGTGCCAAGCAGGCACCGAGGATGGTGTTCGACCGCCAGCCGTTGCGCAGTGTTGTGGGAACCGTGCGGCGGTTCAGCAAGAAGAGCAGAGCAATCGAGAGGATCGGCAGAACGAATGCGCTCACCGTTGCGTAGACGATGACGAGGGCGACCGGTTCGCCGAGGGTCGAGGCGACGAGCGAGCAGATGAGGACGTAGACGAGCGTGAGCCGGTACGGCAGCGAAGACGGGGCCATCGACCGATCGGCCTCTGAGTCATCGATGCGCCGAAGGACACGAACAGCGTCGGAGATGAGGTACCCGATCGCCGAGAAGCCACCGAGGATCGAAGAGTAGACGATGGCTATCAGGCAGAGCAGATACGCGAGCCTGCCGATGTCGCCGGCCAGAGGGACGAGCGAGTCGGCGAGCGGGATGATCGCATCACTTCCACCGATCGACGTCTTCGTCGTGTGGAGGAGGAAGGTCCCGACAACGGTCATCGCCACTGCGAAGACGCCGATGAAGATGTAGCTGGAGATTGTGTCGATCCGGACGACGGGTTTCCACTGCGGCCCGTTCCATCCCTTCTCCCGAATCCAGTAGGCGTAGGCGATGATTCCGACAGCACCGCCGACACCGCCGATGAGTGAGAGGACTGTGATGAAAGAGCCGGCAGGGAGAGTGGGCGCGATCGTCTCCACAGCTGCCTGGGAGGCTCCGTCCACCTTCGCCGAGGCGACCGCAATCCAGATCATGCCGAAGAACATGAGGACGCCGAACACGAGCATTGAGGACTCGACGATGTTGTAGCGACCGATCCCGATGAGGACCACAGCCGAGGCCACGATGACGACGAAGGTCGGCCAATACGGCAGACCCGGAATGAGCGCCTGCATGGTCAGCGTCGTGATGGCGGTGAGTCCGGAGCCGTAGAAGAACCCGACGAGCAAGACGATGCCGAGGAACACTGCAGGCAGGAAACGTCCGCCGAGGTCCGTGAGGTGGGAGAGGAAGGTGCGACTGCCTGTGAGCTGCAACCGAGCGATGGCCTCGGTCAGGCCGTATTTGAGGATGAGACCGACGACGAAGACCCAGATCAGACCCAGTCCGAACTGGGAGGAGGAATTGAGCGTCGTGACCATGTCACCGGCACCGACACTGGCCATAGCGAGCACGATGCCGGGTCCGATCATGCGGATCTTGCCCGCCCAGGTTCGCGGAGGTTCGCTTACTCGTGACTTCGTCGGCACCTCGGCGCCGGTGATCGGTGTCGTCCCTGAACTCATGATCTGCTCCTTTGCTGAGATCGGTGGTGTTACTGAGATGCTCCTGCCGCACCGGTGCCATCGACGCACCCGCGCCGGTGGAGTGCGAGTTCTCCTTGCGACGGAAAGTTGTGTCCCCACCGTAGGTCAGTGGCCGATATTCGACATGACTGTGGGAGCCAGTGGTGGAATCTGACAGAATGATGACTTATGTCGCCCACATCGCAGGACCCGGTGGCGGAAGTTCGTCATCCGCTCGGCCGTCGGTCCCTCCAGCCGATCGATGACCCGGACTCGGCGCGAATCCTTGCCGCTCTGCAGATACACCCCCGCGCTTCTTGGCCGCAGATCGCCGAAGCACTGGGATTGCACGAGAGGTCCGTCGCGCGACGGGGGCAGGAGATGATCGATCGCGGTCTTGTGCGCGTGGTGGCCGTATCTGCCGGAGCACCCGGTACCATCGTCGAGGTCGAAACAGAGCGGGGATCGGTAAGGATGGCGGCCAAGGCGCTCGCGAATCGACCGGATGTCAGCTGGCTCCATCTCACCACCGGACGATCGGACCTCGTCGGCGAAGTCACGGTTCCCGACATCGGTCTTGCTGAGGTCGTCATCGACGAACTGCAGGCCATTCCCGGTGCGCGAAGAGTGCGGACGAATCCTTCGCTCGACTACCTGAGAGTAGCCAAGGACTGGGATCCGGGGGTCCTCGCACCAGCGGAGTCGGAGAACCTGGCCGAGCAGAACGAGTTCGTCACCCCAGCCTATGAGGTGCGGCCGAACGTACCAGGACTCGATACGGTCGACGAGAAGCTCTGCGCCGAGCTCACTCGGTCCGGACGCGCGACGTTCGTCGACCTCAGCCGGACCACGGGCGTCTCGGAATCGACCGTGCGGAGGAGAATGTCCAAACTCGTCGCCGGCGGCCAGATAGCGATCCGTGCAGTGTTCGCACCACGTCGCGTCGGGCTGCCGATGACGGTAGTCATGCGTCTGTCGGTGACGCCGCGCCATCTGACTCAGGTGAGTCAGATGGTGGCAGCCGAAGCGAGGATTCGCAATGCGATGCTCACAACCGGCCGGTTCGACATCCTCATCCAACTCGACGTCGCTTCACGGGCCGACCTGCGAACCGTGCTCGCGAACCATCCGATGATGAAGCACGTCGATCGCGTCGAGACCGCGGTCGTGCTGAGATCGGCAAAGCGTTCCCGCATCCAATTCGAGGTCTGAGGCTCAAGAGAAGAAGGCGAACACCTCGGCGGGGTCGAGGTTGAAGCTCAGCGCCAGGCTGAGGACGATGCGGGCCTTGCGGGCGTCGAGGATCCCGGCCGGGATGAGGCCAGATTCGAGCAACCCGATCTCGCCTCCGGGGTAGCCGTAGGTGCGGGTCAGGCTCGCGCCCGAGCCTGGCCGCGATGCCAAGATCACGGGCATTTCTTCGCCGAGGCGGGTCACCGCCGGCACCAGATGTTCAGGGACATGGCCGCCACCGACACCGGCGATGACGACACCGGAGAAACCGGAGCCGAGGAGCTGGGTCAGTGTCTCCCCGGGTTCGCCCATCCCCACCTCGGCGAGGGCGACCTTCGCAACCGTGTCCGGACGGGGCAGTCCTGCGAACGGGGAGACACTCGCGGCGGGCGCGTGGGGGAGGCGGACTGTGTCCTCGCTGATCCACCCGATCGCGCCGAGGACCGGGCCGGAGGAAAATGCTGCTGTCGAGGTCACGTGGGACTTGCGGACGAAACGCGGGTCATGGATCTCGTCGTTGAAGACCAGACTTGAGGGCAGTCCACCGCTCAACGGAGAGAGCGCCGTCAGCGCGGCGGCGCGCACGTTTGCCGGTCCATCGGCGCCAGGCAGAGTCGGGTTGCGCATGGCTCCGGTGGCTGCGATGTGAGTAGCGGAGTCATTGAGCAACCAGAGGGCGAAGGCGCTCTCCTCAAGAGTGTCGGTGCCCTGAGTGAGCACGATGCCGTCGGCCACGGTCGCGCGGGCCAGTTCTCGGACCTCGAAGAGCATATCGAGGGTGACATTGGCGCTCGAGACCTGTGACACCTGGGTGAAGTCAGCCTGCAGGTCCGGCCAGATCTGGTCGAGGCCGGCGGCTGCGGCGATCTCGGCTCCGCTCAGGGCCGGGGTCACGCCTCCCGACTGGTTCGAGGTCGATGCGATGGTTCCGCCGAGGGCGGCGACAAGGAGGTGGGGAGCATTCTGCGACATGGGCAAGATTCTATCGGCACTGCTCTGCAGGTTCGGCGCTGGTGAGCGGGTTCGGTGTCATGGCCCTTTGCTAATCTCCAGGCATGGACCCTGACACCGTGCTCGCACTCGCTCATGACCAGGCGATCCAGTATCCGTCGGTGGAGATCGACCACCCGTTCGGGCCGGAGAACACCGTGTACAAGGTGCGCGGAAAGATGTTCATGATGACCTTCGAGCTGCGCGGTGTGCCCAGCATGAATCTCAAGATCGATCCGCTGGACGGGGAGGTGCTCAGTGATGCCTATGCGGAGATCACTCCCGGATATCACATGAGCAAGAAGCACTGGATCACCGTGGCGGGTGCTGGCACGGCTGAAAGCGAGAGCCCAGACGGTGCGGCGGGAAACATCCTCGACGCTGACCTGCTCCATGATCTCGTCCTCGAGTCCTACTGCCTCGTTGTGGCGAAGCTGCCGAAGAAGGACCGACCCGTCGACCCGAAGACCTTCGGTGGGAGGGACGCGACATGAATCGGTCAGCGCCCCGCATCCGTCAGGCGGCGTCGACGAGTGCCGTTTCCTCGCGATGTTCGACGGCGCCCGGTTCTGCGCTCTGCTGAGGTCGCTTTCTCCGGTTCCCAGTGACCCAAGCACCCAGAGTGACGGCGGCCCAGCCGATCACGATGCCGGCGATGTCATCGAGGATGTAGTGCCAGCCGAAGTAGAGTGTGGCGATTACCGTGGCCCCGAAGAAGATCCACATCAGCGTCTGTATCACAGGCTTCTGCCGGGTGTGCATCATGAACAGGGCCGCTGCGAATGTCACGGAGACGTGCAACGAGGCGAACGCCGCCACGCCTTGAATCTGTCCGCTGCCGACCGGGTCGGCAAGAACATCAAGACGAGTGGAGATCAGTGACTGCTGCAACTCGGTGACCCCGGTATCGGCCAGGCCGCGGTAGAGTTCAGGCCGGGCAAATGCAGGCCCAAGAGCAGGCATGATGTAGTAGCTGACCGTGCCCAGCACCCAGTTGAGACACAGCGTCGTGGCATACCAGGCACCGATGGCGAGGTTGCGATTGAGGATGAGCACTGCCCCGAGGCTGATGGGGATCAGCGGGAGATAGGCGAGATAGACGACAGAGAACACTTCGGCCATGAACCCGGTGCCGAACAGATCGTGCAGGAACACAGCGGGATTGATTCCCCCGCTGAACCACAGATCGGAATGCGAAAGCTCTTGGTCGTAGAGAACTCCCTCCCGGTAGGTCGGAAGGTCACTCTTGAGGTTTCGGTAGCTGAGATAGCAGATGTAGAAACTCATCATGCCCGCGGTGATGCACAGGATACGACGGAGACTCCACTCGTTTCTCACGACTTCGAGCATCCCGCTGGGCAGATGCTTCCAACCGCTCGTCCTCACCGCATCCACGACGATGCCCACGCCGAAGAACAGCAGCGCCAACAACGGCATCCGGATGTAGGCGGGTCCGAGGAAGCCGTCCGGGTCCCGGAGCGGCCGACCGAGGTAGATCGAAGAAGCAAGGGCAACCATGGCGACAACAATAGAGAGCAGCATGGCGAAGGTGTAGGGCCATCGTCGTATCCGAGTCATCGGCACACGGTATAACAATTCGGTATCGTTATGCCGAATCCAGTGGCCGGTGTCACGAGCTGAACAAAACATGAATAATGACCCAATAATCGACTACTTGTGCGCAGTCCGAATACGACCTGTGCGCCGCCCGACGACGAATCGTGCGCGATGCGAGAGGCGTGCAAGCTTCGATCATCGTGGTCCGTGCACCCGAAATTGGCAACGGGCCCCACCGGCGCAGAGAATGGGTGATATGTCCGCCCTCAGCTCCGCGTTCGCCTACCGGCGACTGCTTGAAACGAATGCCACCATGCGCATGCTGCGGGCCGATCATCTCCCGGTTATGGCAGCGACACTGGGCACTCACCTTGGCAAGCCCGGCACCCGAATCTCCACTGAAGACCTGCACGAGTCCATCGACTCGGACCTCGAGGAGCTGCGCGACCACTTCGAGCTGTCCACGCGGACAGCCAAGGCCTACTGCGACGATTGGCGTCGGGCGGAGATCCTCGTCCGCCGACCGGCCACCTCGGCGAGGGGCGAGACCTACGAACTCTCCGCGGCGGGGTTCGACGCCATCCGAATGCTCGAACAGCTGCGGACTCCACCGCAGACTGCGACTGAATCACGACTGGTCAGCCTCGCCCAATCGGTGCGGCAGCTGGCCATCGACACCGACCCGGACAGCTCCCGTCGGTTGGAATCCCTGCGAGCCGAACGTGACCGCATCGATGCTGAGATCGCCCGCGTCCGCCGCGGAGACCCCCGCTCGATCGTCCTCGATCGGCGCCGGGCGAATGAGCGCGTCGGCGACATCCTCCAACAGGCGCAGGGTCTGCCCGCCGACTTCGCACGTGTTCGCGCCCGCTTCGAAGAGCTCAACCAGGACCTGCGGATCTCGATCCTCGCCGCCGAGGACTCACAGTCCCAGGTGCTTGACGAGGTGTTCCGCGGAGTCGACCTCATCGAATCCTCTGATGAGGGCAGAACCTTCTCCGCCTTCTCTCAACTCGTCCGCGATCCCGAGCAGGCCTCGGCCTTCGACGAAGATATCGCAGCGATCCTCGACCGCGACTTCTCAGCCACGCTGACGGCCGAGACCCGCCGCTCACTGCGCACCCTCATGCGGCAGATGAAGGACGGCTCACGCGAAGTCTCCGACATCCTGTCCGAATTCGCCCGCGGTCTGCGCCGCTACGTCCACTCCCACGAATTCCAACGCGATCGCGTCATGCGCACCCTGACCCGGGATGCCTTGGCCGCGGCAGCCCCGGTCTCACAGGTCCGCAAACCCTACGACAACCTCGGCGTGGATCTCGAGCTTTCGAGCGTCGCATTGGCCAGCGTCGGGGAGGTCATCCTCCACGACCCCACCGAGTTCGATGCCGGCGCCGAACTGGGCGAGGCGACCGAGACCGAGGTCGACTTCGCTGAACTCATCGCCGTCGCAAGGGAATCCGAGATCGACTTCTCCGAACTCTCCGACAACGTCAATCAGGCCATCCACGGAGCCGAGCAGATCTCCGTCGCCGAGGTGCTCGACCAGTTCCCGGCCTCACAGGGCCTGGCGAGCGTCGTCGGTCTCCTGTCGCTGGCCAGCACCTATGGACACATCGATTCCGAAGCGCGAGACCGACTCGAATGGGCCGGGGTCGACGGAATTGGGCGCAGCGCCACGATCCGCCGCTACTACTTCACCGAAGGCATCACACTATGAACGACTCCGCAGACGCACCTATCGAGTCTGAGGAGTCCGGCCAGAATCCGAGTGGGCTGTGGTTTCAGGACACAGGCACCTTGGGTGAGCGCACCCGCAGGGTTCTGCTCGAACTGCTCAAGGGCCCCTATGTCTCCGGCGCACAGAGTCCGCAGCTGTGGTCGGCTCTGGTCGCCGACGAGTCCATTGTGCGATCACGGCTGCACGACCTGTTCTTGGAGCTCGTCATCGACAAGCTCGATGAATTCGCCTTCACCCGCAAGGTCGTCTCCGAGGAGATCGACGTGCCCGCTGCAGTGCGCAGCGAGCGGCTGACCTTCCTCGATACCGCCATGCTTCTCGTCCTGCGGCAGCTGCTGCTGGCCGCACCCGGCGAGCGGCGTGTGATCGTCGATCGCGAGGAGGTCTACGAACGCCTCGCGATCTATCGCACAGGCGACGAGTCGACTTTCCAGCGCAATCTCAATGGTGCCTGGAGCCGGATGAGCAACCGTCTGCGCGTCCTTCACAAGGCGGGCGAGGAGCGTTTCGAAATCTCGCCGATGGTGAAGTTCCTCATCGACGAGGACCAGGTGCGTGAGCTCATCGACGTCTACGAACGCATCGCCTCGGGAGAGGCCAAGGGCTCCATCGCCGAGGCGGGGCTCAGTTCCCATGCGACCGACGATCCTGACGAACCCGAAGGTTCCGATCCTGATTCCGGACTCGGCACCGACGACTCCGAGGAGGACGACGCGTGACCGAAGCCCTCTTCCCGCTCGATGCCGCGCTCATCGCTGACCAGGCCCGCGCCCGCGGCACCGATCGTCCCGACGTCGGCAGCCAGTGGAGGCTGTCCGAGATACAGATCGCGAACTGGGGCACCTTCGACGCGGACATCCACCGCATCCCTGTCTCCCACAAAGGCCACCTGATCACCGGACCTTCGGGCTCGGGTAAGTCCTCACTGCTCGACGGCATCGCCGCCGTGCTCACCCCGGACAAGTGGCTGCGCTTCAACGTCGCAGCCCAGACTGCGGGCAGTCGGGTCGATCAGCGCAGTCTCGTCAGCTATGTCCGCGGCGCGTGGACCCGCACGGCGGATTCCGATGAGGACCGTGTCGTGAGCAAGTACCTGCGTCCGCGTGCCACGTGGAGCGGCATCATCCTCCGCTACGACAATGGCACGGACCGTCCGCTGTCGCTGGCCAGGCTCTTCTTCATCAAGGGCTCGGGCACGAAGATGACCGACCTGTCCGATGTCTGCATCCTCGAACGGGCAGGCCTCGACCTCGCCGACCTGCAGCAGTACGCGCGGTCCGGTCTCGAGACCCGAAAGCTCAAGACCGAGCATCCTGAAGCACTCATCACCTCAAACGGTTCACACGCCAGGTTCTACGCCCGGATGCGCAAGGTCTTCGGAATGGCCAGCGAATCGGCGCTGCAGCTGCTGCACAAGACCCAATCGGCCAAAAGTCTCGACAGTCTCGACCGCCTCTTCCGCGACCACATGCTCGAACCGCCGGTCACCTTCGACCTGGCAGAGACCGCGGTCAACCAGTTCGGAGACCTCAAGGACGCCCACGACCACGTGGTCGAACTGCGCCGTCAACGCGACCACCTTCTGCAACTCCGCGAGGCCTCGAACCGATACGACTTCGCCCACGAGTCCGCAGCGAAGTCGATCGCCCTCAACGATGCCCTGCTGCCGTTCCAGAAGCGGCGCGAACTCGACCTCATCCGCTCAGATCTCTCATCCCAGCGCAGGGAGCTCGTCGAAATCGAAGTCGCGGCAGACCGGGCCAAGAAGGACTACGACGCTGCCGTCGACGAATACGACCTTGCCCGTCGGGCCACCCTCGACCTCGGCGGTTCGGAAGCCGAACACCTGCAACAGCGCATCGACACGGCCGAGACCGAACGCAGGGCCATCGCCGACCGGTGGGCCAGCCTGGAGCGACAGCTGAAGCAGGCAGACATCGAGCAGGTGCCCACCTCGGCGACTGAATTCGCCGAACTCCAGGCCAGGATCGCCTCCACCCTCGATGACGAGACACAAGCCGCGGGACCCAGCCATGCCGACCACGACCGCTTCTCGAAGGCTCGGGCACGTGTCAGGGACCTTGAAGCCGAGATCGACTCCCTGCGTCGTTCCGGTTCGACCGTGCCGGGCAACCTGCTCCAGATCCGTCAGGAACTGGCAGAAGGCACCGGGCTGAGCGAGAAGGCGCTGCCTTTCGCCGCCGAACTCATCGAAGTCGACCCCGACCAGTTTGCCTGGACCGGGGCGATCGAACGTGTGCTGCGTCCGCTGGCTCTCACGGTCCTCGTGCGCAGCGAGAACCTCGGTGCGGTCCGGTCCTGGGTCGACTCCCATCGGATCAAGGGGCGACTCGTATTTGAGGAGATCCCCGCGCACGCCGCGAAACCACGACCCGTCAACAGCACGAAGTCCCTGGTCAACAAAGTCACTGTCGCCGAAACCGGATTCGGGGAGTGGGTGCATTCCACCTTGTCCGAACGCTTCGACTTCGCCTGTGTCGAGCGCCCCGACGAACTCGATGACCATCCTCGTGCTGTGACTATGAAGGGCCAGGTCAAGACCTCACGGACTCGCTATGAGAAGGATGACCGGCGTCGCATCGACGATCGCAGCCAGTGGGTGCTCGGTGACCGGGAGAACAAACTCGAAGCACTCATCACAGCACTGAAAGACGCCCAGGCGGACCTGGCCGAGGCGCAGGCCATCGTCGAGACCGCGAACGCGGAGACCGCACAGGCTCACCGACGGAAGGGCATCCTCGCCGGTATCCGTGAACAGTCCTGGCGAGATGTGGACCTGGCCGGGGCCAAGGAGACGATCGCCACCCTGGAGAAGGCGCTGCGCGAACTCGAGGACGCAGACGGTGACCTGCAGCAGGCGATCGGAGCCGAACGCGAAGCCCGTGCGGCGAAGGAATCAGCCGAGGTCGCCACCCGCGACTGCGACTATGCCCTGCGTCGGGCGAACGAAGAGATCACCGGTCTGCGGGCAGGTCTCAGCCGTCTCGAGGATGACGTCAGCGCCGGACACATCCCAGAAGTGGATCCGACGATTGCCGAGCAGCTCGAGGCCCGATTCACGCGTATTCAGCGCAGCATCAAGCGCGAATCTCTGCCCGAAATCGGCCAGCAGGTATCTCAGACTCTGCAGTCGGCGAAGGACAGAGCACAAGCTGTGGCGAGCGAAGCCGGTCAGGCCGTGACCAGGCTGGCCGCTGAGTTCAAGGCCGCGTGGTCCTCGGTTGCCTCCGATCTCACCGCCGATGTCGCCGACCGACACGACTACCTGATGATGCTCGACGAGATCCTGGCCAACGGACTGCCCGATCATGAGAACAGGTTCCGGGACCTGCTGAGTGAGCGCTCCCGCGACCTCATCGGCGAACTCCTCAACGAGATCCATGCCGCCCCACGTGAGATCGAGGACCGGGTCGCACCGATCAACTCCTCGCTCCTGCGGTCCCAGTTCGATGAAGGCCGTTATCTGCGACTGAAGGTCAAGACTCGGCGCAGTGAAACCGTCAACGCCTTCATCGCCGACCTCCGCAGGGTCGCCGGCGGCACCTGGGGTGAAGAGGATATGACCACGGCGGAGGACAAATACGACACCCTCGCCGAGGTGATGCGTCGGTTCTCCTCGAGCGAGCACGTGGACAAGGTGTGGAAGAACCAATGCCTCGACACCCGTCTGCACGTAACCTTCCTGGCCGAGGAGATCGACGACCATGGGCGAGCACATGCCACCTATGATTCGGGCGCGGCCATGTCCGGTGGCCAGCAGCAGAAACTCGTCATCTTCTGTCTCGCGGCCGCCCTGCGTTACCAGCTGGCCGACCCCGATGAGGCGATCTCGAAGTACGGCACGATCATCCTCGATGAGGCCTTCGACAAGGCCGACACCAGGTACACGCGCATGGCTCTGAACATCTTCATCGAGTTCGGATTCCACATGGTCCTGGCCACCCCGCAGAAACTCCTGCAGACCATCGAACCCTATGTCGGAGCGGCGACCTCGATCGAGAACCCGAGCCGACAGAAGACCGTGGCCTCGACCATGGTGTGGGACACCGAAGTCGGGGAAGAATCGAGCGGTGAAGCCGTCTGCGAGGAAGGGGCTGCCGTCGCTGATGAAGTGCCTAACGGCGCTAGCGCCAGCACAGGTGAGAGCGACGATGAGAGCTGACCGGGTGAGGTGTCGATGACGATGCTCTCCGTTGCCGAGGCGCGGGCGAAGGCGCGTACCCGCCTGCGCTCGTCGATGTCGACCTGGGCCACGCAGTCCGACCCGGTGGTAGTCGAGATCGCCCTGCACCCACCCACTGAGAAACAGGTGCTCGAGGACCAGGCAGTCGCCATGGAATGGGCCGGGACCTGGCGGAAGGTCGCCGCCCCCGAAGCCAGCGACTCGAAGCCGGAGAACCTCAATAGCCCGAATATTGACTGGGCTCAACGCTCCTGGGCGCGGGTCGGCCGCCAACAGATCCCGCTCCGCCTTCGTCTGCGAACACCGGACGCGGTGGCGAACTTCGTCGGCGGCGACGAGGCCCGATGGTGGCGTCGGCTGCGGGACCGGACCGCGACGATCCGGTCACGGTTCGACGACCAGCACGCGGCCGCCTCGGCGCGCGTCAAGGACGTCGTGGCGAATAACGAGGACGCCGCGGCGTGCGTGGATCCTCTCGTCTCGGCTATCAGAGCACACGCGAAACGGATCCTCGGGTTGGCCGAGGCCGAGTTCGCCACACTCCTCGACGTCGTCGACTGGTTGCGCGACAATCCCGTGGGAACCCTGCGCCCACGGCAACTGCCCATCCGCGGGGTCGACTCGAAATGGTTCGAGACCCACAGGTCCTTAGTCACAGCATTGCTGGAGGCAACTGGGCGACCCGAAGCCGTCGACGTCCTTGACGCCGAACCTCGGATTCGGCTGCGCATCCTCGACCCGGAGCTCATTCCCTCGGGGTTGAGCGACGTCACCGCGCCGGTGACCCAATTAAGTGAGCTGGCAATTGCGCCACGGCTGGTCTTCGTGTTCGAGAACCTGGAATCTGTGCTCGCGATGCCCGATTGGGCCGATGCTGTGGCTGTGCACGGATCGGGCTACGCGGTGGACAACGTCGCCCGTCAGGCCTGGGTGCACGGAGCGCGAGTCATCTACTGGGGCGATCTCGACTCGCACGGCTTCGCGATCCTCTCTCGGCTGCGCAAGCACCTGCCGCACGTGAACTCGACGCTCATGGCCGAGGGCACTCTCATCGACCACAAGGACCTGTGGGTCCAGGAGCCGAAACCCCACACAGGAGTGTTACCGGAGCTGACTGGGACGGAGACGCGGGCGCTCGCCCGCCTGCGTGCCGAGGGCGACGTTCGACTCGAGCAGGAGCGCATTCCGTGGGCCACCGCGCTCGCCGCACTGAAGGCAACGGCCGCCTCGGCGGGGGAGTCTGCAGACGCGTCGAATAAGTCTTCGGCCTCGCAAGGGGAGCCGACAACCTCGGCGAGCGAACCCGCAGCCCCACGAAGGGCACAGGGATGACCGACCGGCCCCGCGGAGGGCTGGCCGCCCTCTGCATTGCCGAATTGGCCAGCTGGGGACTGCTCTACTACTCGCTGCCGGTGGCGGTGACTCCGATCTCTGCCGATATGGGCTGGAGCCACACCACCGTGACTGCGGCACTGACCCTAGGGCTCATCGTCTCCGCGCTCGCCGGTGTCCGCGTCGGAAAGCTGCTCGACGCTCACGGACCCAGAACACTCATGAGCATCGGCACTCTCATCGGCATCGTCGCGCTGCTGCTCGTGGCAGCAGCACCGAATCTCTTCGTCTTCTTCTTCGCGTGGGTGCTGGCCGGATTCGCCCAGGCTGCCACCCTCTATCCGCCGGCTTTCGCTGTCGTCCCCCGCTGGTACGGAGCTGAGCGAACCAAGCCACTGACAACGATCACGCTGGTCGGCGGCCTCGCCTCGACGGTGTTCGCCCCGATCATCGCCTGGCTCATCGACTCGTGGGGTTGGCGACCGGCCTATGTCATCCTTGCCGGCATCCTGGCAGTGACGGCTCTGCCGATGCACTGGTTCTTCCTCAACCGCGGGTGGACTGATGACATGTCCCGGAATTCGACGGTGCCGTCGCGCGCGGAGATCCGCAGCATCACTCGATCCCCGAAGTTCGTCCTCCTCCAACTCGCCGTCGCGCTAGCGACCTTCACCCTCTTCGCCGTCACGATCAACATCATTCCCCTCATCATCGAGCGTGGAGCCGGGTACTCGCTCGCCGCAATCGCTCTTGGGACCGTCGGATTCGGGCAGGTCGCCGGCCGGTTCTTCTACCCCGCACTCGAACGCCACACCACCTCACGGGCCAGAACCATATTGCTGTTCGCCTGCGGAGCGATCGGGCTCTGGCTGCTGGCGTTCGTCTCTGGCCCGATCTGGCTGCTCATCGGCATCGGCATGCTCACCGGCGGCGTGCGTGGATGCATCACCTTGCTGCAGGCGACAGCCGTCGCCGACAGGTGGGGGACCACCAACTTCGGTGCGATCAACGGGGTATTCGTCGCACCCATCACCGTCGGCACCGCGCTGGCCCCGGTCGCCGGTCCCGCGCTGGCCGGGGTCGTCGGGGGCTATCCGATGATGGCGATCGTGATGGCTGCGTTGCTGACCGGGGCGACGGTGTTGTCGGCGCGGACGTGAATTCGGCGCGGACGTCAACGACGCCTGTGCACATGTCCGCTGTCTCTGACTTCACATGCCCGACCGCTGACCTCGGGGATAGACTGAAACCGCGGTACCAGCCTGTGTCAGCACTCTGACTGGGATGCTGATGGAGGTCCACCCAGGAGCTGTGAGAGCTCCATGTGTTCCAACGGAAGGAATCCTATGCCCACCGTCGCCGGAAACATTGTCGATACGCTCGTGGCCAGCGGAGTCAAGCGGGTCTACGGGATCCCAGGAGATTCGCTCAACGGCTTCACCGATGCCCTGCGCGTCAACCCTCAGCTCGAATGGGTCCACGTCCGCCATGAAGAGGCGGCATCCTTCGCCGCCAGCGGCGAGGCCGCACTGACCGGTGAACTCGCCGTCTGCGCAGGCAGCTGCGGACCGGGAAACCTCCACCTCATCAACGGACTCTACGACGCCCAGCGCTCCCGGGTGCCGGTCCTTGCCATCGCCGCTCACATCCCCAGCGATGAGATCGGCTCCAACTATTTCCAGGAAACCCACCCGACCGAGCTGTTCCGCGAATGCAGCGTCTACGTCGAACACGTGGCGACCGCGGAGCAGATGCCGCGCCTGCTGCGCATCGCCATGCGCGAGGCCATCGAGAAGCGCGGTGTTGCCGTTCTCGTCATCCCCGGTGACGTCGGGCTGACCGATATCTCTGCCGCCGCCGAGGTGGTGCGGTCCTATGCGCCCCGTGTGATCCCTGCCGAATCCCAGCTTGAAGCGGCTGCGAAGGCGCTGAATAAAAGCAAGAAGGTCACGATCCTCGCCGGCGCTGGAACGCAGGGCGCTCATGACGAACTCATCGCCATCGCTGCCAAGCTCCAGGCACCGATCGTGCACTCGCTGCGCGGCAAGGAGTTCATCGAATACGACAACCCCTACGACGTGGGCATGACCGGGCTGCTCGGATTCTCCTCCGGCTACCATGCGCTCAAAGACTGCGACACCCTGCTCATGCTGGGCACTGACCTGCCGTATCAGCAGTTCTATCCCGATGACGCGACAGTCATCCAGGCCGATGTCAGAGGTTCACAGATCGGCCGCCGCACACGCGTCGACATCGGACTGGTGGGCACAGTGGCCGACACTGTCGGCGAGCTCCTGCCGCTGATCAAACCGAGCCGCAGCAGCGCGCATCTGAAGTCGATGACCAAGCACTACGGCAAGACCCGCAAGGACCTCGATGAACTCGCCACCCCGTCGAAGCGGACGATCCACCCGCAGTACCTGACTCGCCTCATCGACGAGATGGCCGATGAGGACGCCGTGTTCATCCCCGACGTCGGCTCACCTGTGGTCTGGGCTGCCAGGTATCTGACCATGAACGGCAAACGCCGGCTGATCGGGTCCTTCAGCCACGGCTCCATGGCCAATGCGTTATCTCAGAGTGTCGGCGTGCAGGCCTCTCATCCGGATCGGCAGACGATCGCGCTCGCCGGCGACGGTGGCCTTGCCATGCTGTTGGGCGAGCTCATCACCCTGACGCAGAACAAGCTGCCGGTCAAGACTGTCGTCTACAACAACTCCTCGTTGAACTTCGTGGAGTTGGAGATGAAGGCCGCCGGATTCGTCACCTTCGGTACCGAGCTGTCGAACCCCGACTTCTCCACCATCGCCGAGGCGGTCGGCATCAAGGGCTTCCGCGTCGAGAAGTCGAAGGACCTGCCGAAGGTCGTCAAGGAATTCCTCGCCTACGACGGTGCGGCCGTCCTCGACGTCGTCACTGAACGCCAGGAACTGTCCATGCCGCCGACGATCACTGCCGAACAGGCCAAGGGCTTCGCGCTCTACGCCGTCCGCACGGTGCTCTCCGGCAAGGGCGACGAACTCATCGACCTGGCGCGCACGAACATCCGCCAGCTGTTCTGAGGGTCGCTGGGCACTGTCGGGCTGCCGAGCTGTCGCTGAAGCCTGTCCGCGTCAACGGTTGGTAAGTTCTTCTCGACCCGGAGCCCTGGATCGAGAAGAACTTACCAACCGTTTACCTCTTCAGCTGCCGCCAGTTCAGCTGCCGCCAGCTGCAGATTCAGGCAGGATTGTTCAGGTGGGTGTCGAGGAGCTTCCCAAAGGTCGCCATATCTGTCTTCTTCGTGACTCGGAGGACGGTCCACCCTTCGGCTTCCAACAGTTGTTGCCGTTCGATGTCAGTGTTGAACTGTCCCTCTGACGATCGATGATGGTCTCCCTCATATTCGATTGCCAGCTTGAGCTCTGGATATCCCAGATCGGGCTGCAGGATCACATTCTTGATCCTGCAGAGAACCCGCGGATGAACTACAGGTTCGGGAAAGCCGTTGTCGATGAGCCATAGCCGTAGCCAGGTCTCACGAGGGGAGTCAACGGTCAGGCGAATGAGCGAAAACGCCTTCTCTATCCTTCGGCGGCTGCGGACTTGGCGACGAGTGGAGAGTTCGGTGTGAAGCGATTCGACAGTGGTCTTCGGACCGCCGAATCGCTTCGACACCACCGCATCGCCGAATTGCACGAGTTCGAGCAGACTGAGGTGAGAGCCGAGTTCGACGAGTAGGTGTGGAACCGTGACCAATTGCAGGTCGAAGAAGTCGATCTGCTTGAGCTGACGATGTCGATGAAGAATGACCTGCCGCATATTGACTCGGGTGCAGGCTGTGTCTCCGGCAACGTGAAGATCCTGGTCCCGGATTCGATTCGGCATCGGCAAACCATACAGGCGAGCAGCGGTCCAGAATGTGCCGGCCACGTCAGGGCGTCGCAGACGAAAGCCTCGCAGCTGCGTCGCAACTCTCTGCCACTCGGCTCCTGCCCAGACCGGTGTGGGAGCCACGATGTCCTCGGTACTGTCGATCCAAACGCCATGGACCATCTGGATATAGCGCGGATCATGCTGCAACGCATACGAAGTGATCTTCCGAGCGGCCAAATCGGCGCGGGTGAATGGGGTCGGCATCTGCCTGAAAGTCATCGGTTTCGAGCGCCAATACGACATGCTGATCAGTATCGGGCGGCCAACGGCACGCTTTCCAAGTGGCTTGGGAGTGTTGGGGATAACGACCCGGCATCCCCAGGGGAATTACGTCCAAGTCAGGTCCAGCTGTGGACAGATTCGCACTCGGTTCGAGCAGCGATTTCCGCTGACCCTGAGCGGTACTCCTGTGATCGTAGCTGTTGCTCGCTGCCCCAGCACGAATCTCTCGGTCTCACAATGTTCCAAAGCTCAGGGTTCATCCACACTGCAAAGCGCATGAGTCGACTTTCGCATGTCCGGCGAGACGGAATCCCGACATACCTGCGGACTTTTGCTGAAACGGTTGGTAAGTTCGTCGCGATCCAGAGCTCAGGATCGCGACGAACTTACCAACCGTTGGCGCAGGAAGCCCCTGTCCTGTTGGCGCAGGAAGCCCGTGTCGCGCTCACTGCGGTCTGACTAGCCGCGCTCACATTCGCCGCGGCGATCGGACGATTCACATTTCACACGATCGGATACTCCGCCAGAGCCTGCGCGGTGACCAGCGCTGCGGTCATGGCCTCGTGGCCTTTGTCTTCCTGAGAGCCTTCGAGTCCGGCACGGTCGAGTCCCTGCTGCTCGGTATCGCAGGTGAGCACCCCGAAGCCGACTGGTTTGCGGGAGTCGATGGCAACGCGGTTGAGGCCGTCGGTGGCTGCTTGGCACACATAGTCGAAGTGTGGGGTGCCGCCACGGATGACGACGCCGAGGGCGACGACCGCGTCGAAGTGCGGTGCCAGTCGGGCTGCGGCGATGGGCAGCTCGAAGCTGCCGGGGACTCGCACCAGGGTGGATTGGGCTCCAGCCTCGGTGGCCGCCCGCTGGGCGCCGTCGACCAGGCCGTCCATGATCTGTGTGTGCCATGATGCTGCGATGATGGCGACTCGAGTATCGGCCGCGGAGACGGCGAGGTCGGGTGCTCCGGAATGTGCCATGGGTAAGTCCTTTCGTGCCGGCCCTGGTGGCCGGAAGAGTCAGTGGTCAGAAGTGGGAGTGTTTGAAGCGGCCGCTCAGCAGTGATGCTTCTCAGCGATGGTCGCTGAGGCAGAAGCACTGCCGACCACAGAGGGCAGGGTCAGCGAGTGGTGCATGCGCTCACGCTTGGTGTTCAGGTAGTTCGAGTTCTCCGGCCGCGCGGGGATCTCAAGCGGAACGACGGCCTCGATCGTGATTCCCAGGGCTTCGAGCGCCCGGGTCTTGTCCGGGTTGTTCGTCAGCAGACGGATGCGAGTCAGGCCGATGGAGCCCAGGATCTCCGCGGCTGCACGGTAGTCACGGTCATCGTCGTGGAAGCCGAGCTCACGGTTCGCATCCACGGTGTCCAGTCCCCGATCCTGCAGGGCGTAGGCGCGGAGTTTGTTGCTCAACCCGATTCCGCGGCCCTCGTGACCGGTCATATAGATCACGGCACCACCCTCGTCGGAGATGCGCTGCAGTGCCAGATCCAGCTGCTCCCCGCAGTCGCAGCGGTGAGATCCGAACACATCCCCGGTCAGGCACTCCGAATGCACCCGAACCAGAGGTGCAGGCCCGCGCGGTGACGACTCCTGAGCCCTCGGTTCGTCGGCTACAGCGGCAGACTCGATCCGGGAGAACACGCCGAGGTGGTCGTGACCGTCGATCGTGAATGCACGTGCTCTGAAGCTCCCGTGCTTGGTCGGCAGCGGAACTTCTGCTGAGGCTTCGATCGCTCGCGGGTTCGTATCGGTCTCGTTGAGGTAGTCAATGAGTCCTTCGATCGAGACCATGACCAACTTGTGGGCGTCGGCGAACTCGCGGAGGGAGTCAAAGCGCATCATCGAACCGTCGTCATGGACGACTTCGCCGATCATCGCCACAGGCGTAGCCCCGGCCAGCCGTGCGAACTCGACTCCAGCCTCGGTGTGGCCTGGGCGTTCACGGACACCACCGGACTTTGCGATGAGCGGGAACACGTGCCCGGGGCGTGTGATCGATGCCGGATCGGGGACTGCCGCAGCAAGGTGGCGTCCGGTCAGGGCACGCTCGGCGGCACTGATTCCGGTGGTCACGCCGACTGCGTCGCAGCTGATCGTGTAGGCGGTTCCCTTCGGGTCTTCGTTCGCAGAGACCATGGGCGGCAGTTCGAGTGCGGCGGCACGCTCGGCATCCATGGGTGCACAGATGACTCCAGAGGTGTAACGGACGAAGAAGCCCATGGTGGCTGCCTCGGCGAACTCGGCTGCCATGATGAGGTCACCTTCGTTCTCGCGGTCCTCATCATCGACGACGACGATGGGCTGGCCCGCAGCGAACGCAGCGATCGCGTCCTCGATCGGATCGAGCCGCGCAGCGGTTGGGTCGGTATCAGGCATTGTCGGCTCCTTGTCGAGTACTGCTGTCAGTTGAGTTGAAGAGAATGGTTGTCTCGGCAGATGTCGCAGATGTGGCGGATGCGTCAGGGTCCGCAGGAGCGGTGACCTCTGTGCGGAACGAGAGCAGGCGGGCGGTGTATTTCGCGAGCACGTCCACCTCGACGTTGACCGGGTCGCCGGGGGCCAGATCGCCGAACGTGGTGTGAGTCAACGTGGCCGGGATGAGTCCGACCTCGACCCAGGCGCTGGTCTCGCTGGGTTCTGATACGGCTGTCAGCGTCAGTGAGACGCCGTTGAGGGCAATGGAACCCTTGGTGGCGGTGTAGGGAGCCAGGGAGTTCGGGATGCCGATGCGTAATGTCGACCACTCATCGAAGTCGTCGCGGCTCAGCAGTTCACCGCACCCGTCGACATGTCCCTGCACCACATGCCCATCGAAGCGCCCCGAGGCGGGTGTGCACCTCTCCAAGTTGACTCGGTCCCCGGTGCGCAAGGCTCCCAGCCCGGTCAGTCGCAGGGTCTCGCCCATCACCTCGGCGGTGAAGGGTCCCTGCACCTCGCCGGTGAAGGCACCCGGCGACTCGGAAGGCGCACCGTCGGGCGGTGAGGATGCTTCGTCCCTGACCGAGGTCAGGCACACGCCGTTGACGGCCAGTGAACCGCCGAGGCCGAGGTCGTCGACGAGTCCCTTGGCGTCGATGGTGATGACAGCCGAATCGTCCCTACGGTCGATGGCCGCGACGATGCCGAGGTCTTCGATGATGCCGGTGAACATGTGCCCTCCGAGTGAGTGTGCGATCAGTGAATAGATGGTGCGTCAGATGGTGTAGTTGTCAGTGGTGCCGAAACTGGTGTCGCCGGTGACGAAGTGGAGAAGTACGTCGGGTCCAAGTTGCGCGACTGCAGGTTCGGCGGTCTCGTCGGGAACCAGACCGACCGCCTCACTCAGCGTCGACGTGCCCAGGCCCGACAAGCTGGATCTCCCCGCGCCCACCAGCAGTGGAGCCTGATAGCAGAAGACTTCGTCGACTGCACCGGCGGCGAAGAAGGCGCCGAGCACGCTGGGCCCACCCTCAACAAGGATGTGGCGCAGACCGCGGGCATGCAGTTCGCCCAGTGCTGCAGTGATGTTGCGTGTGCGAAGGTGAATCGTGTCGGGATTGAGTGCGAGGAAAGATTCCGGCGGCAGGGAGGTCAGCCCGAGCACGATGGGCATCGGCTGGGTTTCCAGCGGTTCACCGCTCGGTCCCCTGGCATTGAGTCGGGGGTCATCGGCCAGAACCGTTCCGGAGCCGACGAGGATCCCGTCGACTCGGGACCGAAACTCATGTGAATGCTCTCGCGATTGTGCCGAGGTGATCCACTGGCTGGTCCCATCGGAGGCCGCGACCATGCCATCAAGACTCTGCGCGATCTTCACTGTGACGAAGGGACGCTCGGCATCGACGGCACGACGCCACCTGGCGTTGAGAGCCGAGGACTCGTCACGGCCAAGGCCCGAGCGGACCCGGACCCCCGCCTCGGCGAGGGTGGCCCCACCACCGGCGGCGACGCCGTTGGAATCGGGCAGTGCGAAGACGACGTCGGGGATGCCGGCCTCGATGATCGCCTGGGCGCACGGCCCGGTCCGGCCGGTGTGATTGCACGGCTCCAGGGTCACGAACAGGGTGGATGCGGCGAGGTCGACGCCGAGGTCGATGGCCGTGGTGATGGCGTCCACCTCGGCGTGGGGACTGCCTGCGCCTGCATGATGGCCGACGACGATCTGCGAGTCCCTCGTCAGAATTGCGGCTCCAACGAGAGGATTCGCGCCCCGGTGACCGTTTCGCGCGGCCTGCAGGGCAGCGGACATCGCGGTCGTTTCGAGATCGGTGAACCCCGCGTGCATGAAAAAACCTCCCGAACTGATGCCGGGAGGGAGGATATTGCGGGTGCAACTATCAGGGCGTGCGGACGTGTGCGACAGTGCACTGGGATGCACCGAATCACAGCGACCGCGGTCGCCATGCTCCTCCCATCCAGACTCTGACTGTCGGTCTCGGAATTTCACCAAGTCAACCTCCTGCACGAATGCAGTCGGCTCGCGGACTATCACCGCCGGTACGGATTTTCACCGTCCCCGGAACATGTGACCACAGATTAGCATGCCCCTCGCCGAGGTGGCCATGATGTCCGTCACATGAGAAGCGCAGGTGCCCTGCCGCAGTTCTGCCGGGCCAGCATCGCGGGTGCGGTCGTGGGCGGCGGCACCGTCGCTGCTGATGCAATCCTTGTGGAATTGCATAACTAAGGTATATAAAGGAGTTATGGATGATGTTGATTCGGCGGAGCTCGTCACTGACCTTGTCGTTGTCTCCTCGCGTCTGACCAGAGCGATGAGGCGAGTTGTCGGCAATGAAAGTGACCTTGTCGCATTGCGTGCGCTCAGCGTAGTCGAGCAGTATCAGCCTGTCCGGGTGGGGCATTTCGCGCAGGGATACCTGTGCTCGCAGCCTGCTGCGACCAAAGTCCTGGGCCGACTCGAAGAGGCCGGATACGTCCTTCGCGAAGCCAGCCCGAGTGACAGGCGGGCCTCACAGTTCTCACTGACGGAGGCGGGCCGTGCACGATTGGCCGAGAACCGCACCATCTTGGTCGAGCGGATGGAGCCCTACTTCGAGGCTCTGACTCCCGACGACAGGCTCAGCGTCCATCGGGCGCTGGGACTGGTCTCGAAGTATCTGCAGGAACAGCATCCCGTGGATGTTGACGAAGTCCAACAAGACGAGACGCACACCGACTGACGAACATACATCAGGCCAACAACAGCGAAACACGAAATATCGACGAAAGGGTGCGCAGGAACAGCAATGAGCGTGTCACCAGGTAACGAACCACAGACGAAGGATGGGGAGGGCGCGGAACCATCTATTCTGCGTCAACCACGAGCAGTATGGGCAGTCGCGTTCGCCGCGGTCATCGCATTCATGGGTATCGGTCTGGTCGACCCGATTCTGCCTGCGATCTCCGCCGAACTGCACGCATCCCCGTCGCAGTCGATGCTGCTGTTCACCAGCTACCTGTTCATCACCGGCGGCATGATGTTCTTCACGAGCTTCGTGTCCTCCCGGATTGGTGCGAAGACCACGTTGCTCATCGGCCTCATCCTCATCGTCGCGTTCTCTGCCCTGGCCGGTTTCTCTGGCAGCGTCGACCAGATCATCGGGTTCCGAGCCGGTTGGGGGCTGGGCAACGCCCTCTTCATCTCCACCGCGCTCTCAACCATCGTCGGTGCTGCCTCCGGTGGTGCCGATAAGGCAATCATCCTCTACGAGGCGGCTCTGGGCATCGGCATTGCGACCGGACCTCTGCTGGGTGGCCTGCTGGGCGGAATCTCCTGGCGCGGACCGTTCTTCGGCACCGCTGTCCTCATGGCCATCGGCTTCATCGCCATCGTGATCCTGCTGCCCGGCGGGAAGACCGACACCGGCATCAAGACCTCGCCCGAGCCGATCAAGCTCAGTGCCACCTTCCGGGCGCTTGCGCGTCCCGGCGTTCTCGTGCTGGGCATCGCCGCATTGCTGTACAACTTCGGCTTCTTCATCCTCCTGGCCTACAGCCCATTCCCTGTCGAGGCGGCCGCGGCGACGGCCGGCATCGAGGACTTCGGGGCCATGGGCCTCGGTTATGTCTTCTTCGGCTGGGGCATGTGCGTGGCAATCACCTCCGTTTTCGGGGCGCCGCTTCTGACCAAGCGCATCGGACGTCGCCGCAGCCTCGTCGTCGCGCTGATCGCACTGGCTGTGCTGCTGGCAGTGATGGGAATCCTCGTCAAGTCATTCGTCGGCATTATCGTCTGCGTCATTGTGGCCGGTCTGATTCTGGGCGTGCTCAATACTGTCTTCACCGAATCGGCGATGGAGGTCAGTGACCTGCCTCGTCCTGTGGCCTCGGGGACCTACTCGGGTGTGCGCTTCATCGGCGGCGCCGTCGCACCGATTGTGGCCGGCATCGTCTCCGAATCGATCGGCACCGGAGCACCGTACTTCTTCGGCACTGCAGTGGTGTTCTTGGCCGTCGTCGTCATCGCCGTCGGCTGGAAGACTCTGCGCCGCGTCGATGGCCACATCGACGAAGCACCGGTTGACGAAGCCTATGCGCTGACCGGCGGAGATGCCTGAATTGAGAGCTTTGGCGGCGAAGAGCCGCGCGCTCCGAATTTTCGTCTGAGATGATCCGGCAGCGGCGTTCGAACAGGTGAGTCTTCTCGGGCGCTTCTTGCGTGGAAGTGCCGTTGTGGTTGGTCCAATCGAACAGTTCAATCAGTTGTTCACTTCACGTTCCAGATTTGGAACACCGCGAATGCGCGGATTCCGGCCACTCTGTAGCACAATTGGTATTGCACTCCCTGTGCAGAGACGATATTTTTCCTACACGAAGGTCACCATGTCCTACGACGCGAACAGCGCCTACAACGCGAACAACGCCTATCCTGCTGGTTCCGGTGCCGCTGGCCCAGGTGCTATGGGTCCTGGTGGCCAGATCCGTGGGGCGGCCAGCCCCGATGATCTCTCGCTTCCTCTCTACGGCGCATCATTCGGTCAGGCCGTCAAGCGCTTCTTCAAGAAGTACGCCAAGTTCTCCGGACGTGCATCGCGCAGCGAGTATTGGTGGGCGGCACTGTTCCTCTTCCTGATCCAGCTCATTCCCAGCATCCTCTACTCGATTGGTCTCGGCATGACGGCCGGGGCCGCCTCGATGGCCGCAGCGGACCCTTACGGTGCTCAGATGTCGGCAGGACCTTCCGGTGGGGCGCTTGCACTCACTGCGATCGGTGGAATTCTGATGCTCCTCATCGGCCTTGCCATTATCGTTCCGACTTTGGCCCTTTCATGGCGTCGTCTCCACGATGCAAACTTTGCTGGTCCATTCTGGTTCCTCTCCTTCATCCCAGGCGTCGGGGGAATCATCGTGTTCGTTCTGATGCTCCTGCCTTCCAAGCCTGAAGGCCAGCGCTTCGACGTGTGATCGTCTGAGCGCTCTCGGCTGAGTTGGGCTCTGATCACACGGCCCGCCACTTGAACGACCTGAAGCTGCCGCATGCACACCCTGCATGCGGCAGCTTTTTCAATGCCACGCCGTCCGTAGGTACGTCGCCAAGTCATACACTCCGTGCCGTTTCGCACAGCTCCCGCTAACTCATCCAGTCCGTTTCGCAAGAGGCCCCGGGGATGCTGAAACCTACCGCTGCAACTGTATGTCGTGAGACTGGCTGGGTGTGTTGCTCCCCGGGACAGAGTTGAGTCCCTCGCAGCGGCCGAGGGCGATTTTTTGTGGTATTCGAGACATTCGAGGAAATTTAGGCGGAATATTCAGCTTCGGCCAGTATAGTTACCTGGGAGTAACTTGACCTGCGTCAGACAGAGCGGCTTTGTCAGAGCCCTTACGGCGTAGTGTGTTTGGCAGCGGAGCGTGTCTCAACCGCGTTCCCGGCGTCAGTGGCCAGCACAAACGGTCGACATAGTCGCACACCTTGGGAGCAGTGGAAATGCAGAGCACGTCACAGGCGTTTGTCGACGAGACGGATCGGGCAATCAGCCAAGTCAGCCTCCGCGATTGGGGAATGTCGGGAAAGCAGGGAGACGTGTTCTCCGGAATCGACCTCGACGTGCCGCGCGGTTCGGTCACCGTCATCCAAGGCGCAGCTGGGTCCGGCAAAACATCTCTCCTGCTCTCGATCGCCGGACGCATGCACGTGGACACCGGCGAGGGGCACGTGGGCGACCTCGACATTCGCAAACAGGCCCGTCGCGTGCGTGAACAGGTGACCGTCGGCCACGTCGCCGGCCTCACCGACCTCGAGAACGACTTCACTCTCGCCCAGCACCTCGCCGAGCGGCTCATCATGCTTCAGCCCTGGTACAAACCCTGGGTCTCGAAGTCCTCCCTGCACGAGGTCATCGACGTCATCCGCGAGACCTTCACGTCCGCCACCGAGGTGATCGACCGTCTTCCCGAGGGGAACTTCTCCCCATCTGACGTCAAGGATGCCGACTTCCTCATCGATGACGAGGGCAAGGCCTTCGTCTCGGAACTCAGCGAGCTGCAGAAGTTCCTTCTCGAACTCGGCCTCGCCAGCCTCGCCCAGGCCCCGGTCGTCGTCCTCGACAACATCGACTATCTGCGTGAACGCGAAGACCGTGCTCGCGCCTGGGCGGCCATCCTCATCTACCAGGAGGTGCGCCGCAAACGCGACCCCGAGAGTCCACTCACGGTGATCGCCTCCTGTGAGGACTCCTCCGATGTCGACCTCGTCCTCGACGCGCTGCGTACGGAGGTCTCGCCCGCCTCGGTGAGCACACTGCAGCTCACCCGGCATCCCCGGCACTGAGGCACCCACCTCAACGGCAGAGGTCGGCGACTCAGCAGTCGCCGCCTCCACAAGCTTTCCGAATCTGATCCGACAATAAGGTGTTTCTGCGATGTTCTCTCTGCCTTGGCTCGAACTCTCTCGCTTCAAACGGCACACGATCACTCGCTTGGCGATCATCGTCGTTGCCGTCATCCCCGCGATCTACGGCGGTCTGTACCTGGCCTCGAACTGGGCGCCGACCGACAACCTCGACAAGCTCCAGGCGGCCGTGGTCAATGCCGACGAAGGTGCTGAGAAGCCCAGCTCCGAAGGCGAGAAACTCCACGCAGGCGATGAGCTCGTCGACCAGATCACTCCCAAAGGCGAAGGTGGATTCGACTGGCAGGAGACCTCGCTTCAGGAAGCCAACGACGGCCTCGCCGAAGGCAAGTACTTCGCCGTCCTCGAGATACCGAAGAACTTCTCCGAGCGACTCGTGTCGACTGGAGGAGACGATCCCGAGCAGGCAGGACTGAACCTGCGCACCGATGACGCGCACAACTTCATCGTCGGCCAGATGGCGGGAACCATCCTCAACGAGATCAAATCAGGACTGAACGAGACCACCACGGCCGAATACGTCTCCGAGGTCTACCTCGGTTTCAATGACATCCACTCCTCGACGAAAAAGGCCGTCGACGGGGCGAGGCAGCTCAACGACGGTGCCGTCGATCTTCACGACGGAACGGGCGAGCTCTCCGACGGCGCTCATGCTCTTGACAAGGGAGTCGGCACGCTGCAGAACGGCATCGGTGACCTCGACGAAGGGGCTGGTGAGCTGGAAAAGGGCAGCGGCGATCTGAAGACCGGCGCAGACAAGCTGGCCAAGAGCACGACCGAGGCGAAGAACGGTTCGAAGAAGGTTGCCGACGGTGCCGGGCAGGTCGCCGATGGAACGGGCCAGCTGCGCGATACAGCTGACGAGGCCACGGACAAGGCCGAGGACCTCAAAGACAAGGCTGACGACCTCGTGGACGGAACACGACCCAAGCTGAACCAGGCAGAGGACGACTTCGACTCGGCGCGGAACACGGTCAACGGCGATATGGATGACCGGGTCGCACAGCTGCGCGAAGACTACCCCGACGATCCGAATGTCGCGAAGCTCGCCGACGATATGGACAACCTCGGCGGGGATCTGGATAAGGCCCACGGGCGAGCGTCGAAGGCGGCAGATGAGGCTAAGGATCTCGAGGATCCGGTCAAGAACGCCGTCGACGACGTCATGGGCAAGATCAGGGAGGCCGACAAGAAGATCGGCAAACTCGACGACGGCGCACAGAAGGTGGCCACGGGAGCTGACGACCTGCACTCCGGGCTGATCAAACTCGACGCCGGTGCAGGCGACCTGGCCAAGGGCGCCGGCGACCTCAACGACGGCGTTATCGCGCTCAAGGACGGCACCGAGAAGGCCAAGACGGGCGCCGCAGATCTCAAGGACGGATCCTCACAGCTGGCTGACGGCTCGGACGAACTCGACAAGGGCGCGAAGAAGCTCGTCGACGGTTCCGGGGACCTCGCCGACAAGCTGGCCGATGGCCTCAAGCAGATCCCAACCTATGACAAGTCCGACCGCGAGAATCGCTCGGACGTCGTTGCTGTGCCAGTCGACGCCGAGAAGCTCAAGGACAACTCCGTAGACGCCTACGGCGAGGGCCTGGCCGCGTTCTTCGTCTCCCTGGCACTGTGGATCGGCGGCATGATCACCTATATGGTCATCAATGCGATCCCGTACCGTGCACTGATGTCATCAGCGAAATCCTCCCGAATCGCCTGGGCCGGCTATGTGCCCGGTCTCCTGTTCGGGATAGCCCAAGTCGCGGTGCTCTACGGAGTGCTCACGTTTGCTCTCGACTTCTCCGCCGGCGCCTGGCTGTGGACCCTGTTGTTCTCGATCCTCGTGGCAGCCAGCTTCCACGCGGTCCATCAGCTCTGCGTCGCGGCCTTGGGCGGAGTCGGCAGACTGGTCGCTCTGGTCCTGCTCATGGTGCAGATCGCCTCGGCGGGAGGCACTTATCCGGTGCAGACAGCCCCTGGCATCTTCCAGATCATCTCGCCCTTCCTGCCGATGACCCACGCAGTCAACGGCTTGCGGACTCTGATCGCCGGCGGGGACATGTTCATCGCCGCTCAGTCGGCAGTCGTCCTGTTGCTGATGACCGCGATCTGTCTGGTGGCAACCATGTTCGTCTGCGGCCGGAAGCGCACGGTCACGCTGACCCAGCTGCACCCGAGCCTTTCGCTATAAGGCCCCATCCTCGCCGAGGCGGCGGTGCGTCGGCGCGCACCGTCGTCCCCGTCGTCGCGTCGTCTCCGTCGTCCGGGGTGGCGAACTGGTCAATCGTCGTCGAAATACCGTAGGTATCGCTGTGGTTCCTGGAGGAAGCGTCTCCAGTGGTCGACCATGTCGAGCCGATCCCATGTGGAATCGCGCAGCCCCCATTCCCCGACTTCGACGAGTTTGGCGCCCTCTGCACGGGCGAGGACGGGGGAGTGGGTGGCCATGATGGTCTGCAGCCCCGCGCGATCTCGCGCTCGGATGAGCTGCAGCAGGGTGAGTGAGGCGGTGAAGGACAGGGCGCTTTCCGGTTCGTCGAGGACCCACAGCCCCAAGTCCATGAACTTCCCCGTCAGCATCTCGATGAACATCTCACCGTGTGACTGCTGCGAGTAGTGCTGGCCGCGGCCAGCACCGATCTCCATCAGGTAGGCCATGTTCTCGTGCATAGTTTCGGCACGGAGGAAGAACGCGCCGCGCTTGGAAGCCGCACCGCGCACAATCTGCACGTGCTCGCTCAACTCCGGGACCTCCTCGGCGTGGTCTCGAACCTCCCATCCCGTGCCGCCTCCGTGCGGAAGATCGAGGGCGGTGGCCAGTGCTTCGATGAGTGTCGATTTGCCCGAGCCGTTCTCGCCGACGAAGACGGTTGTGCGCTCGAACTCGAAGCCGTCGAGAAAGTCACGGGCAGCAGGCAGGTCACGCAGCCAGGGGCTGAGTGTGGGTGGGGAGTGCACATGTTTGGTGACGGATCGCAGCGGCAAGTCGACACGAGGGTCCATGGGAGTGACCGTACACAACGGCATGGACATAGCACGGAGACGGCAGGGTGACCGGTGCCAGGTTGACCTACGCCAGGGTGCGTGGAGGAGCCGTCGCCTGCCGGCATTGCGTCAGCTGTCTGAAGCAGCCTCCACGAGTGCGATCAGTGCTGTGACGTAAGGTTCAGGGTCGAGGTCGCCGCGGACTGCGAGCTGTTGGGTGTAGCCGTGGCAGAGGGCCACAAATGCTGCGGCGGTCTGATCCGCCGTGGCCTGGTCCCGGATCGGCAGTGCGATTGCGATGGCAGTGCGAAGCTCGTGAAGCTGACTTTGCACGGTTGCGGCGAGGGAGGGGGAGACGACCGCCTCCGCATAGATCTGTGCGACTAGCCGTGCATGATCCTGATCTCGAGCCAGGGTGCGGATGTCGTTCAGGAAGTCGCGTATCGAATCGGCAGACAACTCTGTGGGCAGAGTCTGGCTCGACTCATCGCAGATCGCCGAGATGATCTCATTCTTGCTCTTGAAGTACCTGTAGATCGCTCCGTTGGACAGCCCTGAGGCGTCGACGAGGTCGGTCATGGATGTTCGAGCGAATCCATGGTTGGCAAAACGTATTCGGGCAGCATTGAGGATCTGCTGGCGGCGTGCGTCGAGGTGGGCTTGACTGACCTTGGGCATAAAAGAGTGACCGTTCGTTTTATATGATAACGTTCCCGACTGTACCCGATCATGACTCACGTGAGGAATTCTGGATGCGATATAAGGTCTTCGGCCGCAGAACTGGACTGCGAGTTTCGGAATACGTGTTGGGCACAGCCAACTTCGGTTCATCTGTGTCTTCTGCAGGGCTCGCGGGCTCGAAAGAGATCTTCGACGCGTTCACGGCAGCCGGCGGTACAACCTTCGACGTGTCGAACATCTATCAGAAGGGCGAAGCCGAAGCTGTTCTCGGCGGCCTTCTGGGACAGGACCGCGAGGAGTACGTGATCATCGCAAAGTACGGTGGAACCAGAGGGGAGCAGGTTCACCCCGGGGCCGCTGGCAATTCTCGGAAGACGATGGTTCGCTCACTCGAACGGACCCTCAAATCGCTGAACACCGACTATGTCGACGTGTTCATGCCCCATTTTCCCGACGGGCTCACTCCGACGGTCGAAATCCTGGACGCGCTCGAAGGATTGGTTCAGGCCGGCAAGGTTCGCTACGCGGGCTTGTCGAACTTTCCGGCCTGGCGAATTGCCGGAGCAGCGACGCGGTCCGAGCTCAACGGCAGGGTGCCGCTGGCGGGCTTTCAGTCCGAGTTCAGTCTGGTCGAGCGCTCCGCCGAGCGTGAATTGATCCCGATGGCCGAGGCGCATGGTCTCGGCATGCTCGCCTATTCTCCCCTGGCCGGTGGTCTGCTCACCGGGAAGTACCGGTTGGGAGAGTCGGGGCGACTGAGCGGGCAACGGGAGGCCGCCGAAAACGGAAGCGCGGGCCGTGACCGGAGCGAGTCGATACTGGACGCTCTGCTGGCCGTAGCGAATGAGGCGGAAACGGGTCCGGTCCAGACGGCAATTGCCTGGCTGCGGCATCGAGCGCAGCGTGCTCGGACCGCTCTGATCCCCATCGTGGGGCCACGCACGCCAGCTCATCTCGAGGGTTATCTTGCCGCGCTGGACGTCAACCTCGGCTCAGAACACTACGAGATGCTGGACAGGGCAAGTGGGATCCGACTGGGCGCACCCCACGAGGCCGTTGCCGCGGCATTGGAGCACGGGTCTGATGGAGATCGGGATCAGCTCGACGTCCCGATCGTACCGGTGACATGACTACCCGGTCGTACCGGTCACATGTCTAGGGGGCTGTCCGCGAAATCTCATTTTCCCTCGGCAGTCGCCGCCGAAGTCACCAATTGTCTGCTCAGGAGAAAACAATGATTTCAGCTCGAATTTCCTCTATCAATCTCGACTGCGCAGAGCCGGCCGTCCTCGCTCGCTTCTGGGCCGAGATGCTCGCGGGAGAAGTCGCTTTGGAAACCCCGGACTTCTGCGCCGTCAAGACGGAACAGGTCTTCATCGGTGCCGTGCGAGTCGATGGGTACACTCCTCCGACCTGGCCATCGAATGAAAGACCGCAGCAGATCCATCTCGACCTGGCAGTCGATGATCTGGACGTTGGTGAGCAGGAGGCCGTTCGGCTTGGAGCGACAAGGATAGCTGAGCAGCCCAGTCCGGAGCGCTCGCGTGTTCTGCGCGATCCGGCCGGCCGCCCCTTCTGCATCCGAGTCTGATGACCTCCACTCTGCCTGGGTCAGTGCGCCGTCATCCGAAGGCCAGCCGGAGCGCCAGGATCACCAGCACCACCGCGATGAGGATGTCGAGGACCTGCCACACCCGCGGCTTGGCAAGATAACGCGAGAGACCTCGGGCGCCGAAGCCGATGCCGAGGAACCAGGTGAGAGATCCGAACATCGCCCCGAGCGTGAACGGCAATGTTCCGTCCGGACCCTGCTGATTCGCCAGGTTGCCGAGCATGACGACGGTGTCGAGGTAGACCCCGGGATTGAGGAACGTCAGAGCCAGGGTCGTCGCGATGATGGACTTCAGGCTGCGCTGATGTGTATCCGCCTCGAGCCCCGATGCCTCGCGCGCAGATTTCAGGCTTCCCCACGCATACCAGAGCAGATATGCCACTCCCAGCCACCGCAGGATCTCCAGAGCCCAGGGTGCCAACAGTACGATCGCACCGATGCCCACCGTGCCCGCCGCGATGAGTGCGATGTCGGCGAGAATGCAGATCGTGAGCACCACGCCAAGGTATTCACGCCGAATCCCCTGGCGCAGGACGAGCGCGTTCTGCGGGCCGACGGCGATGATGAGCGACCAACCGGCAAGGGTTCCGCTGATGAGATGAGTGAGCACGGAGACAGACTATGACGCGCGAAGAGATAAGAAAAACAACATAATCTTCATCTGATGCACAATTGCTTCATGAACATCGATCACGTCAAGGCTCTAGCTGCCGTCGTCGACGAGGGGACTGTGGAAGGGGGAGCATTCGTCTTGGGCGTCACGCCGTCGGCGACGAGCCAGCGCATCCGCACGCTCGAATCCCGCATCGGGCAGGTGCTCATCCGCCGCACGAATCCCATCACCGTCACCGAGGCGGGGGAGGCGGTCCTGAAATATGCGCGGGAGATCGAGCTTCTCGAGTCCGAAACCATGGACCGCCTGCACGGCATCGACGTCGACGCTCCCGACGGCATCGGCATGGCCGCTGGTGAATCGCCTGGCCAGAGAAGACGAGTTCCGACGGTGCTGCGCATCGGTGTCAACGCCGATTCGCTGTCGACATGGTTTCGTCCCATCTTCGCCGAGGTGGCGAACTGGGACGATATCGCCATCCGCATCGAGGTCGCGGACCAGGACAAGGCCCTGCCGCTGCTGACCTCGGGGGAGGTGCTGGGCACCATCACCTCGGCGGAAGTCGGCGGTTACGGCACCCAGGTGCAGAAGCTCGGCACGATGCGCTATGTCGCCGTCGCAGCGAGGGACCTGCTCGCGAAGTACGGTATGAGCGGTGGTCGCGGATCAATCGCCGAGGTGGACCTCGGGTCCCTGCCGATGGTGAACTTCGGCAAGGACGATGACCTCCAGTTCGCCTATCTCAGGCGCGCCGGAGTTTCGACGATTCCGCCCATGTCGGTGGTGCCCAGCTCGTGGGAGTTCGCGGCCGCAGTCGAGGCGGGAGTCGGGTGGGGGCTGATCCCCATCATGCAGCTGGGCGATCTCAGCACAGACCTCGTCCCGCTCTCATCTGAACCGAACATCGATGTCCCGCTCTACTGGCACCACTGGAATCTCGCCTCGGAGAAGCTCGGCCGACTCACCGAGGCCCTTCACCGTGCCGCGGCTGGGATGCGGTGAATGTCACCGGAGCTGACGCACGGAATCTGGGATCTCGCGTCCTCGCGCCCATTCGGCGGTCTGGGGCTCGGCATAGCTCGTGGTGAACGGAATGACGCCACCCCATGCCTTGGTGTTCTCATCAGGGACTCCGACGTCGCCGGTTCTTTCCTTGTAGACCCACTGACCGTCCGTGATCCGCAGAACCGAGACGTTCGTGGCTGCGATCTCCTTCCGGGTCATGGCTCGGACCTCGGCATTGCGCCCGGGGACCAGTCGGTCCGTGAAGCTCAGGAGCAGGGCCTCGCGGTCGGCGGGTGCAGCTGATTCGAGGTGCCCGTAGACGACGGCCGAGCGATAGTTGACCGAGGAGTCGAACGTCGAATGGGCAAGGACGAGACCGTCCATCGACGTCACACACAATGACAGCGGCAGCGAGGCAGGAGGCGGAGTCGATCCCTCGCCTTCGGGGGAGCCTGATGAGATGGTCGCAGCGGTGTCGGCATGGGTCGTCGTGCTGTTTGTCCCCAGAGCTCCGGCCCCCGTGGATCCGTGAACGAGGATTCGGTCGCCGACGCGCACGAAGAGCGTCGGAATGGTGATGACCGCCGGGCCGGTAGCGGCGTCTCGGCTGATGCTGAGGACACCCCACCACTGTTCGTCGAGGAGCCCCTCGAGCTTCTCGAGGTCGGTGGACTGACGTTCTGGTTTCCTGGTGATATGAAGCATGTCTTCATCGAACCATCTATCCGGACTGTCAAGGACAGCCAGAATTCACGAAACTTGAAAGCCAGTTTGAATGGTCTCCGATAGAATTCCCTCATGCCAAGGGCACCCCGCGAGGTCCATCTGCCGATCGTCCTCGACCAGCCGCGATCGGCCGCGCTGGTCGACGCGGTCATCGAGTTGATTTCCGAAAGGCAGCTGGGTGATGCGGACTGGCTGCCATCCTCGCGGGCGCTGGCGCACCAATTGTCGTGCTCGCGGACCCTGGTCGAAACCGCCTATGCCGAACTCATCGCCGCAGGCTATCTGGAGACGTTTCCAGGATCGGGGACCAGAGTGGCCGAGGGTGCTGCGAACGGCGCTGCTGCGGGAGTCGAAGCGGGCTCGGCAAGCGCGGCTGGGGGTCCCCGTCATCTCAGTGGCAAGGCTATGGCCGAGAAGGGGCCCACTTCGCATGAAGACTTGTCTTGGAGGTCGGGCAGATCGATGCGGTCTGCAAGCCGAAATCTGCGTCCCGGGCGTCCCGATACTGCTCTGGTGGACATGAGGGCGTGGGCCGCCTCGGTCAAGCGTGCGGCGGTGGAGACGGCGTTTCGCGAGAGTCCTCGCGATGTCGGAAACCCGACTTTCGCCTCGGCGATGGCAGAACACCTGCGCCGTCACCGGGGCATCAGTGCCGAATCCATCGTCACTGCGCCGGGATCTGCACATGTCTTCGCTGCGATCGCGGAGCTCGCGCACGCTCGAGGGCTGCGACGCTGCTATATGGAGGCGCCGTGCTACGGGGCCGCCTACGAGGAGATGGTGCGTGCCGGGTTCGACGTCCTGCCCGTGGGTGTCGACGAGGACGGACTGCAAGTCGGCGAACTCCCCTCGAAGGCCGGTCTTGTCTACGTCACTCCGGCTCATCAGTACCCGCTCGGGTATCGGATGTCAGTGCCGCGTCGAGCCGAACTGATCGCGTGGGCGGGCCGTACAGGTTCGATCATCATCGAGGACGACTACGACGGCGAGTTCCGATTCGGCGTTCCGCCGTTGCCGGCGCTGCGGTCAATGAGGGGAGCGGGTGACTGCGTCGTCTATGTCGGTACGAGTTCGAAGGTGCTGAGCCCCAGTCTGGCACTCGCCTGGGCAGTCCCACCTGCAGAAATGTTCGACGAGCTCGCAGATTTCATGTGGGATCGACGCCTGGTCGCAAACCCCGTGATCGCAACCGCATTGGCCGGCTTCATCACCCGTGGAGACCTTGCCAGGCATCTGTCACGAGCGAGTCGGGTCTACCGTGATCGACGCCGCTCCCTCGTGCAGGCGATGGAATCCTCCGGCCTGGAGGTGCCGGTGCTCGGTGTGGCAGCCGGCCTGCATGTGAGCCTGGAGGTCGCCGATGACGCCGAGGTGGCGCTGAACCTACGTGGTCTCGGATGGGAAGTCTCGACCTTGTCGTCGTTTCCGTGTCAGCCGAAGTCCATTGCCTCGGGGTTGGTCGTCGGTTTCGCCTGCCTCGAGCCCATGCGTGCGCGCGAGTTCGCCCACGATCTCAGCGAGGTGCTCGGCTGAGCCTCAGTCCTGTGGTGTGAGCACCTTCGCGATGAGCCACTTGAGCTGGTTGTGGGCGGCATCGACGGTGACGCGTTCGGGGGTGATGATCGAATGCAGGGCCAAGCCATCGAGCATGGTGAACATGGCTGTCGACAATGGAGCCACCTCGGCGGGGTCGATATGACCTTCGGCGGCCAGGATCCCAAGCCAGCGCTGCAGGCAGACGTATGTGAAATCGTGGCCGTACTCTAAGAGCCTGCGGGAGACCGCGCGTTGATCGGGTCCGAGGGCGCTGAGGTGCATCGTGAACCATAGTTCGAGCTGCATGTCGCGGTGTTCGTGTGTGGGGAGGAATTGCGCGCAGCACTCGTAGAGGCGCTCGGCCGGATCCAGGGTGGGGTCGGCAATCGAGAAGTCCTGGACCGCGGTGTCCATGGAGCTGCGAGCGATGGCTTCGTGCAGATCGGTCTGAGTGGGGAAGTAGTGGCGCAGCGTCGAGGCACCGATCCCGGCCTCCTTGGCGACGGCGCGCACGCTGAGGGTGGCCTGTCCGGGCGGGGACGCTTCGGCCAGTCGGATCGCCGCAGAGATGATGTCATCGCGTCGGGACATGTCCGCTCCTCTCGGCCTCGCGCATCATAGCTGTCTTCTGTATAGTACAACGTACTAGCACGCTGTGCCAGAAGGTTGGGTCGTTGAGTCGAGATCGACTATGACCCTGGCATGCAGCGCATCGACAGAGACTCCGAACCAATGAGAATGGAGCCCAAAATGATCGAAAGCATCCAGGAATTCGCCGGATCGATCCCCGACTGGCTGCAATGGGCAGGCATCATCCTCGTCTCCGCGATTCCCTTCGTCGAGTCCTACTTCGGTGCCGTCATCGGTGTCGCTATCGGCCTGAATCCGGTCGTCGCGATCATGATGGCCATCATCGGAAACGTGGTCTCGATGCTCGCGGTCGTCTACGGTGCCGGAGCTATCCGGGACAAAGCGACGAAGAACAATGGCAAAGACGCTGAATCCTCCCCGAAGCGGCAGCGGCTCAAGCGCATGTTCGACAAGTTCGGCGTCCCCGGCGTCTCCCTGCTCGGCCAGACCCTGCTGCCTTCGCAGATCACCTCGATGGCCATGGTCGGATTCGGTGCCGACCGCAACGCTGTGGCCTTCTGGCAGATCATCTCGATCATCCTGTGGGGTGTGCTGTTCGGCGTGCTCGCCACCTTGGGCATCGAACTCGCTCTGAGGTGATGGATCAGGGCTGGGCGGCTGCGTCAGCGGCGACATCTAGACTGTGCCCATGACCGAATCCACCCCGAGGGCAACGACCATCGACGCCGACGAATTCGCCGTTCAGGCTCAGCGCATCCTGGCCGAGCTCACTGCGAATCCCGAAGCGCAGTTCCGGGACGGCCAGCTCGAATCGATCCGCGATCTGGTCGTGGAGAAGAAGAGGGTCCTCGTGGTCCAGCGAACCGGGTGGGGCAAGTCGGCCGTGTACTTCGTGGCGACCAGAATGCTTCGTGCGGCTGGCACTGGTCCCAGCCTCATCATCTCCCCGCTGTTGGCCCTGATGCGCGACCAGATCGCCGCCGCGCAGCGCGCCGGGGTTCGCGCAGCCAGCCTCAATTCCTCCAACGTCACCGAGTGGGACACTGTCCTCGACGATCTCAGGGCCGGCAGCCTCGACGTTCTGCTCGTCTCGCCAGAGCGGCTGAATAACCCGCAGTTCCGAGACGAGGTCCTGCCCCAACTCCTGGCCTTTCTTGGTCTCATCGTCGTCGACGAGGCGCACTGCATCTCCGACTGGGGCCATGATTTCCGTCCCGACTACAGGCGGATCGGACACATCCTGGCCGAACTGCCGGGCAACACCCCTGTCCTCGCCACAACAGCCACCGCCAACTCCCGCGTCGTCACCGATGTCGCCGAACAGCTCGGCCACGACACCACTGTCGTGCGCGGCGAGCTCGCCCGTGACTCCCTCCGGCTCGGGGTCCAACCCGGACTCGATGCAAGCGCGCGCATCGCATGGCTGTGTTCCCACCTCGGTGATTTCACCGGTTCGGGAATCATCTATACACTCACGGTCAGCGCGGCCGAAGACATCACCAGAATTCTGCGGGACCGGGGTTACGAGGTCCATGCCTACACCGGCCGCACCGATGCTGAGGAGCGGGCAGAGCTTGAGCACCAGCTCAAAGACAACCAGATCAAGGCGCTCGTGGCCACCTCTGCGCTGGGAATGGGGTTCGACAAACCGGACCTCGGCTTCGTCATCCACGTTGGTGCGCCATCATCTGCCGTCGCCTATTACCAGCAGGTTGGTCGTGCCGGTCGTGCCACGGATTCCGCGGATGTCCTGCTCCTGCCCGGTGCTGAGGACCAGGAGATCTGGAACTACTTCGCCACCGCCTCGATGCCCAATCAGTCCGACGCGAATGCCGTGCTTCAGTCCCTCGCCGAGGCGGACGGCCCCCTGTCCGTGGCTCGCTTGGAGACGCTGGTCGGGACCAAACGCACCCGGCTGCAGCTGCTGCTGAAGACCCTCGAAGTCGAAGACGCCGTGACCAAGATCAAGGGCGGTTACATCTCGACTGGCCGAGGTTGGACCTACGACCGGGAACGATATGAGAAGGTCGCGGCCGTGCGCGCTGCTGAGGCGCAGGCGATGCTCGACTACGAGTCCACTGGCGAATGCCGAATGGAATTCCTCATTCGCCAACTTGATGACCCCGAGCCCACACCCTGCGGACGCTGCGACAACTGTGCCGGAATGTGGTGGTCGGCCGAGATCTCGGACGAGAACAGGCAGGCAACGGCAGGAACTCTGCATCGCGTCGGCCTGCCCATCGACCCGCGCAGCACCTGGCCCAGCGGCATGGCCAACATCGGAGTCCCGCTCAAAGGCCGAATCCCGGCGGGAGAGTTGGCGGCCGAGGGCCGAGCCATCGCACGGCTCAGCGATCTGGGTCAGGGGCAGACTCTGCGATCATTCCTCGCACCGGACGCTCCCGATGCCGAAGTGCCCGCACAGATCGGGAAATGGTGCCTTGAGGTCCTGGCCCAATGGGACTGGGCAATCCGCCCTGAAGTCGTCGTCTCGGTGCCAAGCGCGCGCAGGCCCGCGACAGTGAGATCCTTGGCGGCGAATCTGGCCTCCGCAGGACGACTCATCGATGGGGGAGAGCTGTTGCAGGTTCATGACCACGGCAGCCCCGAGGTCAACAGTGCCTTCCGGGTGAAGGATCTCTACGATGCGTTCGTCGTCCCGCCCGAGGTCGAAGAGGCAGTGGCCGGAAAGGCGGTGCTTCTCGTCGACGACGAGGTTGTCTCACGGTGGACGATGGCGATCGGGGCACGTCTGCTCAGGCAGGCGGGGGCAACTGCGGTACTGCCGTTCGCACTCGCTCTGCGGGGCTGACGCCCGCTGACGGAATCGACCTCAGGCGTGAGTACTCACGGATTCTGCTGGAGCTGGAACGTCGCCCCTTCCGGATCGGTGACGGTGGCGATGCGGCCATACGGTGAATCTTCGGGACCGGCGAGCACCTTGCCGCCGAGTTCGGCCACCCTGGTTGCGGTGGCATCGGTGTCCTCGACGTTGATGTAGTCACGCCAGAAGGACACCTGGGTCCATTCGCTGGCGTCGCAGATGCCGGCCACAGCGTTCTCATCGGCGCCATGTGTCGAATACGGGAACCCCTCCATCGCCACGATATCGAAGGAGAAGACGGTGCGATAGAACTCCTGCGCGAGAGGATAGTTGCGCGTCATGAGCTCGAACCACACCGGAGTCCCGGGGGTGAGCGGGGTGTCGAACCCGGTGAACTCGCCGGGCTGCCACATGCCCACACCGGCACCGGTGGGATCGGTGATGACAGCCATCTGTCCCAGGGGTCCGACCGACATCGGTTCGGCGATGGGGGCCGCACCCGCGGCGAGTGCTGCCGCATAGGTGTTCGCGATGTCGTCGGTGTGAAGGTAGGTCGTCCACATCGCCGGGATCATCGGGTTCGGAGTGCCGTCCATGTTCATGGCACGCATAGCGCCGCCGACAACTGCTCCGTCCTTTGTGATCATGTTGTAGTGGCCGAAATCAGGTCCCTGATCCTCGAACTTCCACCCGAATATCTCGGAGTAGAACTTCGTCGTGGACTCGAAGTCGTGGCAGGTGTAATCGATCCAGACAGGCTGTCCTTCACGGAGATTCTCAGGCATTGCGGCTCCTCATCATTGCGGTTGGCGTTCTGCTCAGTGGCTGTGGTCGATGGCCGCGGAATCAGCGGTTGTCGTCAGTGCCAGTTCCTGGTGAACTTGGCGAAGTAGTCATACATCGTGGCTTGCAGCAGAGGCCCGAAGGTCACACGCTTCACCCCGAGGTCCTGCAGCTGAGAGAGGTCGAGCTCGTCTGGCACGGCACCCTTGACCGGGTGGGCGGTGACGTTCAGCGGCAGTCTCACCTGCGACAGTACGGTTTTGAGAGTCTCGGTGTTCGGCAGCCTGACGGGATAGACGGAATCCGCACCGGCCTCGGCGCACAGGTTGAGGCGTCGGATCGCCTCGGCGGTGGGATCCTCGAAATCATCGGGATTCTTGAACACATCGGTGCGGGCATTGATGACCACGTGCACCCGTTGCGCGTCAGCGGCGCGACGCAGGTCGCCGATGTACTCGGCGTGCTCCTCGGCGCTGCGCAGTCGTCCTTCGCTGTGGACGGTGTCCTCGATGTTGACGCCCACAGCGCCGGCCTCGAGGAGCCCGGCGATGAGATCCGGCGCCGCAGTGTCGTAGCCGGATTCCAGATCGGCGCTGACCGGCACATCCACAGAGCCGCACACGCGGGCGATCCCCGCCAGCGCCTGGCTGAGGCTCATGGTCTCGCTGTCCGCGGAGCCCACGGAGTCGGCGAGAGGATGGGAGCCGATGCTCAGCGCCTCGAATCCGGCATTGACCATGGCCTGGGCTGACCAGGCATCCCACACTGTCGGCAGGACGATCGGACGATCCTGATGATGGGCTTCGAGCAGAGCGGATGCACGTTCGGCAAGAACAGAGAAATCGGTCATGTCCATTACTGTTCCACCGATTGCTGGCTACGATCCAGTAATCTGGCGAGTTCACCCGAAGGTTTCAGACTTGTTCACACAGTGATCGGGGCTCTGATATTATTTAGTGAACAATGTACACAAAATAAGACTCCGGCACGCGGACCGATTGAGGAGGGCCATGAAGGTGCTCATTCTGGCCCCGGGTTCCTGGGGCGACGTTTCACCGGCGATCAGAATCGCCGTGGACCTCATTGCCGACGGGCACAGTGTCACCATGGTCGTCCATGACGACTATGCGGCGGCTGTGGAGCGGTCCGGGTGCGCCGCAGCACGATACACAGCTGCCCTCACGCCTCCTCCGTCCGTGGATGGAGACGCTGGCCCGGGTGTACGGGGATACCTCGATCACCTGCGCGGCTACATGATGGACCACGCTGAAGCCGCCCTCATGGCAGTACGCGCAGGCGCCGTCGACGTAGTGCTCACCAACCCCATTTCGCCCTACGGCCACGACATCGCTGAAGCGCTCGGCATCCCATCTGCCGAAGCACTGCTCCAGCCCTCGAGGCCGAGTCGGGCCTATCCGCCGATGATCGCTTCGGCGATCGACTTCGGACCCCTTCTCAACCGTCCGATCGGACGCGTGGTGCAGAGAGTACCCGCGCCCTACGTCCCTGCAGTGGCATGGGTCCGGGGACAGCTGGGCTTGCCCGCGAAGAAGTTCACCACAACCCTGAACGAACGAGCACGAGCCGCGGTGCCCGTCCACCATGGCATCAGCCCCGTCATCTTTCCGCGCCCGGGCGATTGGCCTCAGCACATGAGCCTCGACGGCTTCTGGTGGCCGGTCGACGATGAAGAGTGGACCGCACCGACCGAACTCGCAGACTTTCTCGCCGGCGGGCCCCCGCCCGTGCTCGTGACCATGGGCAGCGTTCCAGAGGGCGGCCGAACCGCGGATGCGCTGTCCGAGTTCGTGTCCTCGACCCGCCATCGTGTCATCGTCCAAGGTGCGGCCGGTCCCAACCTCGCCGAGGCGGCGCCCGGCCGGGTTGTCACCGCGGGCCAGGTGCCCCACTCCTGGCTGCTGCCGCAGGTTGCGACCGCGATCCACCAGGCCGGTGCGGGAATCACCGCGGCCTGCCTGCGTGCCGGAATTCCGAGCGTCCCATTCCCTCAGCACACGGATCAGTTCTTCTGGGCGCGGACCGCCGCACGGCTCGGAGTCGCAGCACCGGCATTGAGCAATCGCAGAGTGACTCCCAGCGGACTGCACTCCAACGTGGAGTCGGTGACCGGGTCGGGAGAGATACTCCGAGCCGCGACCACGATAGCGAAGTCGCTGGAACGATCCGAGCACGAACAGGGCGAGAGCACCCTGTCACTGCGAGGCTGGATCGCCGAGCGTTCCACACCAAGGGCAGGAGGGTGACAGTGACTGAGGGGAAGGTGGGCAGGCCCGCTCGCATGGACCGGGTGGGCATCGCACGAGCGGCCATCGCCTTGGCTGACCGGACGAGCCTGCCGCAGGTCACGATGCGGGCTCTGGCTGCAGAGATCGGGAGTGCGCCAGCCGCCCTCTATCGGCACGTCGAGGACAGGAACGGACTCGTCGCTCTCATGATCGACGAGGTGCTGGCTGAACGGACCGCAGCTGAGGCAATGGGTTCCTGGCGGGCCGATCTGTCCGCATTCGCCGCCGGAATATTCGCTCTCCACCGCGCGCATCCCTGGCTGTCGACGGGGGTGCTGCCGGAGACGATGGGACCCGGCATCGCCGAGGTGATGGACGAGGCCTTCGGTCTGCTGGCCGCACATCCGGCCCCGGCAGGACGGAAATACTCCGCCATCGCGGTGCTGCTCGAACTCGTCGCCAGACATGCCCGAACGGCGGCACGGCTCGAGGAGTCGGCAGCCGTCATCGTCGAAGATGCTGGCCGGTCAGGTCCGGTCTGCGAGGCGGGCCACGGTGCGGACGAAGACTATGCGACTGCGGTGATCATTGCGGCAGTGGCCGGGATTCTCGACTCCGAGGACCTCTGAGCTCTCACTCACAGCCTCGGCGTCCGCGGCGGCTCCTCACGTCGATCACCGGTGGCTTCGAACGCCGCAGCGAGTTCGATGAGCTTCGAGTCATCCCAGCCGCGGCCTGAGATCGTCAACCCGATGGGAATCCCGGTGTCGGCCATTGTGCCCATGGGCACCGTCACCGAGGGGATGCCCAGATGCCGTGGCACCAGGTTGCCGTTGGCGACCCAGGTGCCGTTGCGCCACCCGAGGTCCGCTGAGGCCTCGTCTACATCCATATCGGCCGGTCCCACATCGGCCATCGCCGGGTAGACGACCGCGTCGAGGCCGTTGGCGTCCATCCACTCTTCGAGGTCGATCCGACGAGTCACCTCGAGGCCTCGGATGCCGTCTTCGAGATCGGGGATCTCCGTCACCGAGGTGTAGGGGCGATCCTTGGACAGCTGCGGGTATTCGGCGATGTCATCGTCGAACCCGGTGTAGCGATCCGGCAGAGCGCCGTCCGGGTGGGGGAAGATCCTCGTCCCGTCCACCTCGGCGAGGGAGGACAGGTTCGGATCATCGTTGGCGGCCAGGAAATCGTCCCAGGCCCACGCGGAGAGGTCGTTGATCTCCCGATCGAGGTAGTCGGTGCTGACGATGCCGCGCGTCCTGATAGTCGGAGCACCGGGTCGATCGCCCTCGTAGTTGCTGACGACTGGGAAATCGGTCTCGACGACCTCGGCACCGGCGGCCTCAAGATCACGGCGGGCATCCTCCCACGCGGCGATCACCGAGGCCCGGGTTTCGACCTGCTGTCCCGTGGGCCCGCCGATGCCGCCATCGGGGTTCGTTCCGGCCTCGGGGTCGGCATTGATGTACATCTTCGGGATGCCGAAGCGTCTGCCGGCCAGAGTCGAACGAGCCGCTTCATCATCGGCTGGAAGCAGCGCGGCATAGGAATCGGGCCGGATGGCAGAAGCGGCGGGAATCTCGACCCAGGGTTGGACTCGCCAGAAGTCGCCACGAGTCTCGGTGTCGTCGGCGACGATGATGTCGAGGACCTCGCACAGGTCGGCCATCGACCGAGTATGGGGGACGACGACGTCCATCGTGGGCACCAGAGACCAATTGCCGCGCACGGAGATGACTCCGCGGGAGGGGGTGTAGGCGATGAGTGCGTTGTGTGAGGCAGGGGCTCGTCCCGAGGACCAGGTCTCCTCGCCGAGACCGAAGGCGGCGAAGCTCGCGGTTGTCGCGGTACCGGAGCCGTTCGACGAGCCGGAGGCGAAGGCGCTGGTCAGCCACTGCGCGCTATAGGGGCTTTCGGCCCGGCCGTAGAGACCACGCTGCATGCCGCCGTTGGCCATCGGGGGCATATTGGTCAGCCCCAAGCAGATGGCACCGGCGCCGCGGAGGCGTTCGACGGTGAAGGCATCCTTCTGCGCGATGAGTTCGGCGAAAGCGGGGGAACCGGCGGCCACGCTCAGCCCGGTCACCATGTAGCTGTCCTTCGCGGTATACGGGATCCCGTCGAGGGGCCCTCGCGTCTGGCCGTGGGCACGTCGTTCGTCGGCGGCGGCCGCCTCGGCGAGAGCATCCGGGTTGGCAACGATCACAGAGTTCAACTTCGTGCCGGTGTCCGGCCCGTCGAAGGCGGCGATGCGAGCGCGGTAGGACTCGACGAGCCCCACCGAGGTGGCGGTCCCGTCCTCGAGCGCCTGTCGCAGTGAGGCGATGGATGCTTCGACAACATCGAACTTCGTCATTCTCGATTCCTCCGTGCAATTCCGGTGCGAACGGGCGCCTTCGCCGGGTCGACGATGCCCCGCTGGATGCAGCCCGCCATGAACTGGTGATGTCTCACAGTATTGCTCACCTGGACCGGAAATGTTGTGCGAATCCCGTTGTCGCTGATGTCTTCGCGCGTTGGATCACGATGTCCTCGCGCGTAGGATCGGGGCATGTCGATCAGGGCGATCATACTCAGCGGAGGCCGCTCGAACCGATTCGGCGGCGTCCACAAGCCCGCAGTCGAGTTGGGCGGTGTCACGGTGATCTCTCGAATCCTGGGCACCGTTCGCACCGTCGACCCCCTCGCCGAGGTGTGGGTGGCCGGGCCGACCGACGGGCTGTCACAGGCGGAGACGGAATCCGTGCATGCGATTCGTGAGGAACCGGTCTTCGCCGGTCCCTTGGCCGGGATCGCAGCGGCGTGTTCCGCAGTTCGGGCGAGTGAGAGCGCAACCGGCGCTGGTGAGTCCGCGGATGTGACCTTGGTGCTGGCAGGGGACATGCCGCTGATCACGGCGGGCCACCTCGGCGAGCTGATGGCTGCCTGCCGACGGGCTGGGCTTCCGGCCACGGGCACGGATGATCGCGGAAAGACACAGTTCCTGTGCGCCGCCTGGCCCACGGCCCTGCTGCTCGCGCGAGTGGAATCCATCCCGGACCCCGTCGATGGTGCGGTGAGGCTCCTGTTCGCCGGCCTCGAACCGACCCTCGTCGACGTGGAACCGAGCGTCGTGGCCGACTTCGACACGGCCGCCGATCTCGAGCGCATCCACGCCCGGTTCGACGGGGGCGTGCGACCCGATCAGCCCTGACGGGCCTTGAAGCGGGGGTTCTTCTTGTTGATGACGAAGACGCGGCCACGCCTGCGAACGACCTGCGCCCCCGGCTGATTCTTAAGCGAACGCAGAGAATTTCTGACCTTCATTGCTGAACTCCTTATTGAGAACGAGTATTATTAACGTTAATACTAGGTTCTTCGAGGGAAGGAAGCCAATGCCGAAGATTGAGGCCGACGTCGATGTGATCGCCGTGACGGGCATGTGCGTGGAGGAGCGGCGCAGCTACGCCAGGCGTCTGGCTGCGGTGCGCGGATTCGTCCTCGTTCCCGCGGAACAGACCGCCGAGGGTGTCGAAGTGGTGGACCGCACGGTCGACCTCCTCCGCAGAGCATCTCAGGTACATGGCATCGTGCTGGAGTATCCCTTCGAGACGCCAGTGATGGAGATCGTGGGATCACTCAATGCAGCCGGTGCGGACACGCGCCTCATCGACCTTGTCTGCGTACTCGATGTCGGGCACATGCTCGTCGATATAGGGTCCCCGGACTATGTCGGCTTACCGGCCATGGGCGGCGAGGGCGAGGGCGGTATCCTCGCTGCGAGGGCGGAGCTGCTCGTGAGTCAGATCGAGTTCTCTTCAACGATCGCGATCGTCAATTCAGGGGTGCTGGAGTCCGCGGAACTCGAGCAGGCTGCCGCGCTGCTCAGCCATCTGGCTCCGAGTGCTGACCAGTGCCTCATTGCCGATTCCGACCACGTCCATGGCGAGGGGCGTCGGCCATTTGCGAAGCGGGTGCCGGATGCGGGCTGGGTCTCGATCCTCAATGGAGAGTTCAGGCCGAAGTTCCATTCGCGTGGGGTCGTGGCGTGCCGATACGAGCAGCTGCGGCCGTTCCATCCCGGACGACTTCACCAGGCACTGACCTCGTGCCTCTTCCAGGGGCATTGCGGTCGGATTCTGCGTTCGGCCGGTTTCGCCCGTTTGGCTACCCGACCGCACATCACCGGCCAATGGGACCAGGTGGGAGGGTTCTTCACGCTCTCACCCCTGGCGCTCGATGACAGGCTCGGTGCCGATGGCGAGGTCCTGGCATTTGGTCAGGACGTGGCGTTTGTCGGTATCGGGATCGATGAACCCTTGCTGCGACGGGTCCTCGACAATGCTGCCCTCAGTGATGCGGAGTTGGCGGCCGGGCCGATAGTCTGGGCGGGCTTCCCAGACCGATTCCCGGACTGGAGCACGGCGACGATGTGATTCTACGGGGTCGCTATCTGCTCTGGGCAGATGCGGCACACTCAGCGCAGAGTCCGAAGATCTCGAACATGTGTCGGGTGACTTCGAATCCATGAACTCTGGCGGTGGTGCTCATCCAGTCCTCGCTGGGCGGTTCGATCTCGACGGCCTTGCCGCAGTTTTCGCACACCAGATGATGGTGGTGTTCGTCCTGACCGCAGGCGCGGAACAGCTGCTTCTCGGCAATGGTGATGGAATCGGCGTGACCGGATTCGCTCAGGGCGTTGAGCTGCCGATAGACGGTTGCCAGCCCGACTGTATGACCCTGATCTTCAAGCCTCCGGTGGAGCTGTTGGGCAGAAACGAAGCGCTTCTCGCTCTCGAGTGCGGAGCGGATCACGACCTTCTGGGCCGTGCTGCGGGTCTTCTTGGGTTCTTCCGCCGTCATGTCCTTGTGCCTCCGACTGTGCAGCGCAGTTGGTCCTGTGAGCATATGCGCATATGTTGATATGTTCCGGTACTAATGAAAAACGTTACCATTAGCGGATGACGAGCGTCCCGATGGCAGATGTGGAGGAGATGTGAACAGGAATCAGTCGGCAGGAGCCGTCCCGGTGATCCTCCTGACCGGCTACCTGGGTGCGGGAAAGACAAGTCTCCTCAATCACCTGCTGCGCCACCCCGATGCGCGCATCGGCGTCGTCGTCAATGACTTCGGCGACCTCAACATCGACGCGGGCCTCGTCGTCGGGCAGGTCGATGAGCCCTTCTCCATCTCGGGCGGATGCATCTGCTGCCTTGATGATGACACTTCGCTCGAAGACGCACTCACCGCACTGGCGAAACCTCGGCTGCGTCTCGACGCCATCATCGTCGAAGCCAGCGGTTTCGCCGAACCGCTGACACTGGCACGGATGGTCACCCGCATGGGCCACCACCGCTTCCACCTCGGCGGAGTCATCGACGTCGTCGACGCCACCATGCATGCCGCCACGGTCGACACCGAAACCGCACCGCCGATGCGCTACGCGGCGACGACCCTGGTACTTGTCAACAAGCTCGATCAGCTCCCCGCCGCGGACCGGGACACGGCTGTCGCTGCGATCCGGGAACGGGCCCATCAGCGTAATCCGCGACTCCTCGTCGTCGGCACCAGCTACGGCCGTCTCGACCCGGCGCTGATCTTCGACCCCGGCTCAGGGGCCGAACGAGGCGGCGACGGAACACGGTCGGGTGACAGCTCAACCAGGGATGCAGGCGCAAGCGCAGAGCCCATCCAAGCGGAACTTCCGATCCGGGAACTCATCCGACAGGCCTACGCCGAGGCCGCTCAGGAGGGCCTCGACGGTGAAGGCGAGAGCGCCCCCGTCCACCATCACGCACAGTCGGTGACGATCACTGGCAGCGGTTCTGTCGATGCTGGTGCCGTGCTGGACTTCCTTGAGGACCTGCCTGCCGGGGTCTACCGGGTGAAGGGCTCGATCCTTATCGACGACAGGGCCGGAAGCAGGCGCTATGGGCTCCAGGCGGTAGGCCCGAATGTCTATGTGTCGGCGGTTGCGCCGCAGTTGACAGCCGCACGGCAATCGACAGTCGAACCGCAATCAGAAGCCGCACCGCAGTCAACTGCCGCACCGCAGGAGGAGCGCTGGGACAGCGCGCTGGTCGTCATCGGCGAGTCCTTCGACGAAGCAGCTGTCAGGGCGCAGCTGAAGGCCGCGCTTCTCAGTGACGGAGGCACGAACGGAGTGGAGAGACTCCGCCACTACGTACGCCTGCACAGCTGAACGCAGTGAGGCGCCGATCTGCGCCGAAGCCCGTCACGCTCACGATTGTGGTATTTCCGGAATCCAAGACGGAGGAAAACACCCGCGCCTGCAGACTGCTGCGCTCATATGATCGAATCATGACCGACCTCCCATGCCTCACTCAGCCTTTTGGGGGAGGAAGAAGACAACTTTCGGGGGACGCGTCGACCAGCCCGGCCTGAAAGACTGAACTCGTTCCACCCTCGCCCGGACCATCCCCGCCGACACCGCTCCATAAAATCACCCGATCACCCATCCGCAGCTCCCGCATGCCCAAAACCCGGAGGAACCCGTGTCCCTGATCACCAGGATGAGTCTGAAGAACCGCCTCATCGTCGGCCTGCTCACCCTTGTGATCGCCGTTTTCGGCGTCATTGCGACCACCTCGCTCAACCAGGAGACGATGCCCTCGGTCGAGCTGCCCGGTACCTCGGTGCAGGTCACGATTCCAGGAGCCTCACCCGAGGTCGTCGAGGAATCGGTGACCAAGCCGATCGAAACCGCGCTCGAAGGGGTCGGCGACCTCGAGACGGTGAGCACAACCTCCTCGGCGGGATCGATGTCGGCCAACGTCACCTGGCCCTTCGGCAAGGATGCCGAGGAGATGACGGACTCTGTGCGCTCCGCCGTCGACTCTGCGAAGGCAGACCTTCCCGACGGCGCCGAGGCGGAGGTGCTCTCCCAGCAGATCGACGACGTCCCGGTGGTCATGTTCGCCGTCTCCGGGGGAGAGGACTCTCAGGCGCTCGGCGACCTCGTTGAGACTGAACTCGTCCCTGAGCTCCAAGGCGTCGCGGGCGTCTCCAGTGTCGACGTAGCCGGGCAGAACGAGCAGCGCGTCAACATCAGCTTCCGTCCCGACGACGTCAACGATAAGAACGTCGTCACCACCTCGGTGCCCGATGAGCTCACCGCGGCAGGGACAGTTGTTCCCGCCGGGCAGAGTGCAGACGGGAACAAGTCCCTATCGGTCGAGGTCGGCAATGAACTCGACGCGGTCGACCAGATCGAGAAGACCCCGCTGCGCACCGCTGACGGTACGGTCCTGCTCGGCGAGGTCGCCGATGTCGAACTCGATTCCGTGGATAAGACCTCGTACTCGCGTGCCGATGGCAAGGACGCCGTGACGGTGTCGGTGACCAAGGGGCAGGACGACAATGTCGTTGAGGTCTCCCACGGAGTCAATGAGGTCATCGAGAGGATGGGGCCCGAACTCGGCGACGACATCTCCTTCTCCACGATCTTCGACCAGGCTCCCGAGATCGAGAAGTCGATCCATGACCTGTCGGTCGAAGGCGGGCTGGGACTGTTCTTCGCCATCCTCGTGATCCTGGCCTTCCTCGGCTCCTTCCGGTCCACCGTGGTCGCCGCGATCTCGATCCCGATGTCGCTGCTGATCGCGATGATCGGTCTCATGGTCGGCGAATACACCTTGAACATCTTGACCCTGGGAGCCCTGACCATCGCCGTCGGCCGTGTCGTCGACGACTCCATCGTCGTCATCGAGAACATCCGCAGACGGCAGGGTACAAGCGACCTCACGATCGATGACATCGTCGCCTCCGTCAAACAGGTGGCCGGCGCCATCACGGCCTCGACCCTGACCACTGTGGCAGTGTTCCTGCCCATCGCCTTCGTCGACGGCATCGCCGGGCAGCTGTTCCGACCATTCTCCGTGACCGTGACGCTGGCTCTGCTCGGCTCGCTCCTTGTCGCGCTGACGATCGTTCCGGTCTTCAGCTACTGGGTCCTGCGGAAGAGCCCGAAGCCCCTTTCGCCGAAGCGCCAGGCTGCCACCGACGCAGGCTATGAGGCGTGGGCCCGGAAGCATCGGGAGAAGGGCATCAAGCGCGCAGAGAAACGACAGTCGAAGATCGACGGGAAGAATGCCAAACGCGACGCCAAGGGCAAGACGCTGCTCCCGGCGGCGACTGCCGATGCTCCGGTGACGCCGATGCCCGGCGACGGTGAGGCCTCGGACAGGGTCGACCGTCTGCAGCAGCGAAGCCTGCCAGCTATCCTGGCCGCACTTCGACACCCATGGCGCACAATCGTCATCTCCGTGGCGATCTTCGCCGTGACGATGATGATGGCCAGCTTCCTCAAGACCGACCTCCTCGGGTCCGCAGGGCAGAACTCTCTCTACATCGCGCAGACTCTGCCAGCCGGAGCCTCGCTCGAGGCCAGTGATGAGGCGGCGAAGAAGATCGAAGACGTCCTCGCCTCCGACCCGGACGTCGACACCTACTCAACGACCGTCAACGGACCCGAAACTGGTTCGGAGAACTCCTTCAACATCACCCTGAAGGACGATTCCGAAGCGGAAGTCGCAACGAACCGGCTGTCGAACCAGATCGACGGACTCGGCGACGACGTCGGCGAGATCGATCTCCAAGACGCCTCAGGCAGTGCGAACGAGGACGTGGAGATCAAGCTCTCCGGCTCTGATCTGTCAGCGCTGAACGAGGCCGCCGATTCCGTGACGAAGAAGATGAGTGAGACCGAAGGGGTGACGAACGCCCGCAATGACCTCGCCTCCGATCAGCCGATCATCCACGTCGATGTGAACCGGGAGAAGGCTGCGGACTACGGCTACAGCCAGGCCGAGGTGGGACAGGCTATTGCGGCGGCCCTGCACGGAAGTGAGGCCGGAACTCTGACGCTGGAGGGCAAGGAGCGGGATATCTTCCTCGCCCCGACTCACCCCGATGCGACTCCAGACGAGATCCGAGCCTTGGAGCTTCCGGTCACCGAGGTGCAGACGCAGAACGCCCAGGAAGACGCGACCGACGCAGTCGAAGAGAAGACCGACCGCAGAGCCGAGGAAGCCAAGGCCAAGGCTGAAGAGGAATCAGCCGATCAGCTTGACTCGGCCCGGGAGGCCCGCGACAACGCCGCCGATCAGCTCGAAGAAGCCCGGAAGGCTCTGCGCGATGCCCAGAATCCACCGCCGGCTCCGAGCCCCGGCGACATGGCCGCCGCCCAGGTGGAACAGGCGGAAGAAGGCGTCGAACAGGCAGAGAAGGGCCTGAACGAGGCCAACGACGCTATCGACGACCTCGTCGACAGTCAGCGCGAGCAGGAGGAGAGCCAGGCCGAGGAACAGGACCTCGCCGACGAACAGGCGGCGATCCCCGACATCAAGGGTGACCCGATCACGGTCGATGAGATCGCCAGCGTCGACGAGACCGAAACCCCAGCCACCGTCACCCGGGAGGATGGAAACCGTCAGGTCACAGTGTTCGCCACCCCTGCTGAAGGACAGCTCAACCCGGTCTCCGCCGAGGCACAGGAACTGACCTCGAGCATGGATCTGCCCGATGGTGTGAGCTTCGACGTCGGAGGGGCGAGCCAGGAGCAGGCCGACTCCTTCGCCCAGCTCGGATGGGCCATGCTCGTGGCGATCGCGCTGGTCTTCCTCGTCATGATCGCGACCTTCCGCAGCTTCGTCCAGCCGCTGATCCTGCTCGTGTCGATACCCTTCGCTGCGACCGGTGCCGTGCTGCTGTTGCTGCTGACGGGCACACCGCTGGGCATCCCCTCGCTCATCGGCCTCCTCATGCTCATCGGCATCGTGGTGACCAATGCGATCGTGCTCATCGACCTCGTCAACAAGCTGCGCGAGCACGGGATGGGGCTGTGGGATGCGATCATCCACGGCACCCGACTGCGCCTGCGCCCGATCCTGATGACTGCCGCTGCCACGGTCTTCGCGCTCGTGCCCATGTCATTGGGACTCACCGGCGGAGGAGTCTTCATCTCCCAGCCTCTGGCGATCGTCGTCATCGGCGGCCTGACCTCCTCGACCGTGCTGACCCTGATCCTCGTGCCCGCCCTCTACCTCCTCGTCGAACGGCGCAAGGAGCGCCGGGCGGAGCACAAGGAGGCGAAGGCAGCGGCCAAGCGCGAGGCCGATCAGCACAGAATCGATGCAGAGACCGCCGAGGTTGCCGCTCGTCCCGTAGATGAGTGAGATTCCGTGCGGCGACGGTTCATCGGCGCGGGAGTTCTGGTGATCGAGTTCTGGTGAGTGCTCACCGAAATGCGAGCGCACCCTGGCGCAGATGGACGACGTGGTCGGCCCGGGCCGCCTGGGTGCGCTCATGCGTCGCCATGACGATCGTGGCGCCGCGGCTGCGCTCGGAGTCGATGGCCAGGGTGATGTCCTCGGTTGCTCGAGCATCGATTCCGGCCAGGGGTTCGTCGAGGAGCAGCAGATCCGCGCGTTGTGCCAGACCTTGCGCCACCAGGGTACGCTGACGCTGACCCCCGGAAAGTGAACCGAGGCGACGCGAGGCGAGGTCGTCGATTCGCAGCTGGGCGAGGCAGTCGTCGACGATCCGCTGGTCATCACCGCCGAGGCGGGCGAAGAGTCCCCGTGCGCTCCATCTGCCCATGGCTACGACCTGTCTGACGGTGATCGGAAGGTGGTCCGGAGCAGAACTGCGCTGAGGCACGAAAGCCACAGCGGACGGCAGGCCGGATATCGATCCGTGTGTCGGTCTGAGCAGCCCTGCCAGTGCCATGAGCACCGTTGACTTGCCTGAGCCGTTGGCGCCGACGAGTGCCGTGACTCGGCCCAGGGGAGCGGCCAGGGTGATCTGGTCAAGGGCGAGATGCGCACCATAGTGAGCGCTGAGGTTGGTGAGGGTGATCGGATTGTCCACGCTCTAACAATAATGGTTATCATCATCGAATGGAATTCCTTTTCGCGCCCTTCGAGGTGTCCTTCGTCCTCCGCGCCCTGATCGCCGGTGTGCTCGCCGCCGTGCTGTGCGGATGCATCGGCACCTGGGTCGTCCTGCGTGGCCTGGCCTTCTTCGGGGACGCGATGTCGCACGGGATGCTGCCGGGGGTCGCAATTGCGGCGCTCCTCGGTGGTCACCTCATGGTCGGCGCGGCGGCCAGTGCCCTGGTGATGGCGGCCGGGATCACCTGGGTGTCGCGCGAGTCGAAGCTGTCCCAGGATGTCGGCATCGGGCTGCTCTTCGTCGGAATGCTGGCCGTTGGCGTGGTCATCGTGTCTCACTCCCAGTCATTCGCCGTCGACCTCACGGGCTTCCTGTTCGGTGACGTGCTCGGAGTCCGCAGTCAGGACCTGATCGTCCTCGCCGGCGCAGCCTGCCTGGGCGTGCTGGCCTGCACGCTCCTGCATCGACCGTTCCTGGCGCTCGCCTTCGATGAGCGCAAGGCGGCAACTCTGGGCATGCGGCCCGGCTGGACCCATATTGCGATGCTCATGCTCACGGCCCTGGCTGTCGTCGCATCGTTCCAGGTCGTCGGTACTCTCCTCGTCTTCGGACTCCTCATCGGGCCCCCTGCCACGGCCTGCCTTCTCTTCGACCGCGTCGGAGTGATCATGGCGGCCGCCTCGGTGATCGGTGCGAGCGCGTGCTTCGTGGGGCTGCTTGTGAGCTGGTATGCCCAGACATCTGCCGGTGCGACCATTGCGCTGCTCACCGTCCTCATCTTCTTCGTGGTGCTCGTCGCGAGGAGGGTGAGAAGTGCGCTACGATACTTTTATCACAATGAGAACCGTTATCAATAGAAAGATCTCATGACGAGGACAAAAGGATTCGCCGCGCCGAGCGCGGCACTGATCGCACTGCTCGCCCTCACCGGGTGCCAGGGCCAGCAATCGGCCAATGGGGCCGGCAGTCCCAGCCAGTCGACGGCTCCCCACGGATATGTCGAAGGCGCGGAGGAGGCCGACGAGCCGCAGCTGCGTCTGGCCGTCAGTGATGCGAAGACCGGTGCAGTCTCGGTCGTCGACCTGCTCACCGAGGACGTCGTGGAGAAGGTCGAGGGCTCACCGTCGACGACCCTGTCGGGAGCAGATTCCCGCTATCTCTACCTCGGTGATGGTGAAGCCGGAACGGTCACAGCCGTCGACACGGGGGCATGGACGGTCGACCACGGCGACCACAGGCACTACTACAAGGCCGAGCCTAAGACCATCGGTCAGATCGACGGGGTCGATCCCGCTCACGTCGCCTCCGGGTCAACCGAGGTGGCGTTCTTCTTCGACGGCGAGGGTCGGGCCAAAATCTATGACCGGAGCGCACTCGGCGACGGCGAACTCAACCAGCTCGGCACCGTGAAACCGGGCCCCCACCATGGAGTGACGGTCCCCTTCGAGGATCACTTCGTATCGACCGTGCCGGGCGAGAGCCCCGACGACCTGCCCTCGAAGCTCACGGTCTTCGATGAGAAAGGCGCAGCTACTCCGATCGACGACGACTGCCCGGAGATCCATGGTGCCGGCGTCACCCGAGATGGGCTGGCCTTTGCCTGTGCCGAGGGCGTGATCGCTGTCGATGAGGATTTCGACGCCGATGTGCTGCCCTACCCCAAGGGTGCCGACGGAGCCCGCGCCTGGTCGATCGAAGCCGGCCGTGACCTCGCTGCTGTCCCCTTCGAGGGGCAGGGGATCGGGCTTCTGGATGCGACGTCGGGAAAGTGGTCATTCGCCGACACCGAAGCCGAGGTTGTCTCCGCAGGTGTCGCCCCCGACGATTCCGCGGTCATCGCCCTCGACGAGGACGGCACCGTCTATTCGATCGCCCCGGAAGATGGATCAGTGCTGACGAAGAAGAAGATCGTCGAACCCGCCGAAGCCGAAGGCGAGGGCCACGGAGGCGGTCCCTCGGTGGCGGTGGACAGCGAGCGCACCTATGTCAGCGATCCATCCACGGGGACGGTCTTCGAGCTCGACCCGGCCGATGGGCTGCGTGAGGCGCGCAGCTTCGACATCGGCGGGGCGCCCGCAAGCTTGGCTGTGACGGGGCGGTGATGAGCACACGGCACCACCTCACAGCGGTGGCACTCACGCTGGCCACGCTCGGATCACTGACCGCTTGCAGCGGAAGCGACGATGAGCCGTCGATCGTGGTGACGACGAACATCCTCGGCGATGTCGTGCACAGCCTCGTCGGAGACCATGCAGCGGTCACGGTGCTGATGAAGCCGAACTCCGATCCGCATTCCTTCGGCATCTCCGCGAAGGAAGCCGGAGCAATGGAGGACGCCGATCTCATCATCGGCAACGGACTGGGGCTTGAAGAGGGGCTGTCGGCGAACCTCGACAATGCGCGCAGCGAAGGGGTGCGCGTCCTCGAGGTCGGTGAGCACATCGATCCCCTTGAGTACGCCTCGGGCGGCAGTGCGGGGGCACCTGACCCTCACTTCTGGACCGATCCCGCGCGGATGGTCGCCGCCGTCGATGTCATCACCTCGGCGCTGGGGGAGGAAATCGGTGATGACCTCGCCGAGGCGATCGAACCGTCTGCAGCCTCGTATCGAAGGCAGCTCGAAGACCTCGATGCCGACATCGAAGAGATAGCCGAGGCGATCCCTGCCGAGAATCGGAAGCTCGTGACGAACCATCACGTGTTCGGCTACTTCGCGAACCGCTTCGACTTCGAGGTCATCGGGGCGGTGCTTCCGAGCGGAACCACACTGGCATCACCCTCGGCAGCTGATCTCGAGGAGCTTGCCCGCACGGTCGAAGACGCGGGGGTGCCCACGATCTTCGCGGACTCCTCGCAGCCGCAGAAGCTCGCCGAGGCCCTGTCCGACGAAGTCGACCTCGATGTCGAAGTGACACCGCTGTTCTCGGAATCGCTGACCGAAGCCGACGGGGAGGCCGGAACCTACATCGACATGCAGCGAACCAACGCGCAGGCCATCGCGGACGGGCTCGTGCCTCGCTGAGAAGGGCCCGTCAGCGAGGCACGCGACCTCGCAACACCACAGAGCACGGACACACCATCATGGAAATAGGGAAGAGAGAAGAATGAGAACACAACGAACCCTGATCGCACCACTGGCTGCGAGCGCGGCCGTCACCGCCCTCCTGCTGAGCGGATGCGGCACCACCGGTGCGGAGGCCGACCCCGACAGCGGCGAGCAGGCGGGCACTGCGGAACCCTCGGACGCCGAACAGGTCGAGGAGACGCAGGCACGGCTGATCGCCACCTATGACGGCGGCATCCTCACTCTGGACGCGAAGACGCTCGAGGTCATCGACGACACGAAGCTCGAGGGCTTCAATCGGGTGAATCCGGTCGGCGACGGGCGACATGCCATGGTGTCGGTGGCAAACGGATTCCAGCTCTTCGACGCCGGCGTCTGGACCGAAGAGCACGGCGACCATGCTCACAGCTTTGCCGGCTCACCGCAGCTGACCGACAAGGTCTACGAAACCGATACCCCAGGTCACGTCGTGCGCCATGGCGGTTCGACAGTGCTCTTCGGCGACGGCGACGGGCGTATGCAGATCTTCGACACCGACGCCTTCCACGATGGTGCACCCGAACCTGAAGTCAAAGAGGCAGAGGAGGCACACCACGGTGTGGCGGTGCAGCTGGAGAACGGCAACATGCTGCACACCATCGGCAATGAAGAGGAACGCTCGGGAGCGAAGGTCGTTGATGCCGAAGGCAAGGAGATCGCCCGCAACGAGGACTGCCCGGGCGTCCACGGGGAGGCCGCTGCCCAGGATGAGGCGATCGCTGTCGGCTGTGAGGATGGAATCCTCTACTACAAGGATGGGAAGTTCACGAAGGTCGACTCCCCGGACAGCTATGGTCGGATCGGCAATCAGGCAGGATCCGATGACTCGCCGGTCGTGCTCGGGGACTACAAGGTCGACGAGGATGCCGAACTCGAACGTCCGGAGAAGGTCACACTGACGAACACCGAGACCGGGAAGATGAAGCTCGTCGACCTCGACTCCTCATACAGCTTCCGTTCCCTGGGCCGCGGACCCGAAGGCGAGGCACTCGTGCTCGGCACCGACGGCAAACTCAACGTCATCGACCCGGAGTCCGGCAAGATCACCGACTCGCACCCGGTCACCGAAGCATGGAAGGAGCCTGTCGACTGGCAGCAGCCCCGGCCGACGCTCTTCGTGCAGGGGGAGAAGGCCTATGTCTCCGAACCGGACAAGAGCCAGCTCCACATCGTGGATCTGGCCACCGGTGAAGTCGAGAAGACCGCCGAACTGCCTCACGCCAGCAACGAAGTCACCGGTGTGACCGGCTGAGGAAGATCGTCGGGGAGCCGTCTCGGCGATGGAGCAGTGATGGTGGGGTCGAGTCGTTGAGCTCGATCCCACCTCTGGCATTCACCTGGGTGGCGCAGGCTTCTGGGTCATGTGCGGCAAGGCTGCGGCGGCCGAGCGGATGTGATCTTCGGTCAACTGCACCGCGTGGTCGGTGTCGCGGTCGACAATGGCCCGCATGATGGCGTGATGCTCCCCCTGCAGCTGCGCCATCAGGGCACGTGGATCATCGACCTCGTGAAATGCGATGAGGATGGGGCGGCGCAGGGATCCGCGGATGGCCTCGGTGAGATCGGAGAGCAGCTGATTCTCCGAGGCGCGGGCGATGGCGACGTGGAATGCGGTGTCGGCGTCGTTGAAGGTCTCGAGACTCACGCCGGGGGTGTCCATGATCGCCAGCGAAGCGTTCATGCCAGCCAATGCGTCGTCGTGGACCCGGCCTGTTGCCAGTGCGGTGCTCGAGCGCTCCAACTGGATGCGAGTCTCGATGGCTTCTTCGATGCTGAAGTTCGCCAGAGCCACATGCAGGCGCAGGAACCGAGCCAGCGCCTCCTTGGGCATAGAGGCGATGAAGGTGCCCGCCGATTTTCCTGAGCCGACATTCGAGACGATGACGCCGAGTGACTCCATGACCCGCAGGGCCTCACGCACGGCGGCGCGGCTGACTTCCAGCTTGGCGGCCAGCTCCCGTTCCGAGGGGAGCGGATCGCCGACGGTGAGCGACCCGGTCATGATCTGCTCCTCGATCGCATTGATCACGAGTTCATGGGTGCTCGACTTGGAAACCGGCCTCCACTCTGGTGTCTGTGGTGCAGCTGCGGCTTGACCGGCAACTGAGTTGTGGGCCTTGCTGACTGGTTCATTTGGCATGATTACTCACTTTTCGCACCCGACCATCATTTCATGAGTGTGATCTTGACCCGGATCACATTGCGCCATACACTCACTTTAGTGGTCTGACCACATAAAGGACATACTGAAGCCCATCGAGTATGCATGTTCGGGCGCGTTCAACGTCGAAACGCAGACGCTGCAGTCGAGCACCGACCGTGCAGGAGAAGATATGTACACTCCTGAAATAGCCCCACTTGCAGACAGCCTCCTGTGGTCATCGCTGGCTGCGCTGCTGCCGCTGCTGACTATCTTCGTCACCCTCGGGTTCTTGAAATGGAAGGCCCACTGGGCAGGACTGGCGGCAGTCATCGTCGCCCTGATCGTTGCCATCTTCGTCTACGGCATGCCGGTCGGGCTGGCCGGCCTCTCGGCCAGCCAAGGATTCGCTTTCGGGCTGTTTCCGATCATGTGGATCGTCATCACCGCCATCTGGCTCTACGAACTGACGGTGAAGTCAGGACACTTCGAAGACCTCAGATTGGTCATCAACGTCATCTCCGATGATCCTCGCGTGCAGGCGATCTTGGTCGCCTTCTGCTTCGGGGGACTGCTCGAAGCCCTTGCCGGTTTCGGTGCCCCGGTTGCCATCACCGGTGTCATGCTCATCGCAGTCGGCTTCACCGCCATGCGAGCAGCAGTCGTCGTGCTGGTGGCCAACACCGCTCCGGTCGCCTTCGGTGCGATCGCCATCCCGATCATCACGGCCGGCAACCTCACGGGAATCGACTACAAGGAGATCGGTGCCATGGTCGGTCACCAGACTCCGTTGCTGGCCGCCGTTGTGCCGCTGTTCCTCATCTTCCTCGTCGACGGCAAGCGCGGTCTGCGCCAGCTATGGCCACTTGCTCTGGTCGTCGGAATCGTGTTCGGGGCAGCACAGTTCGTCTCTGCGAACTATCTCTCGGTCGAAATGACCGACATCATCGCCTCGCTCTTGGGCCTCGCCGCTGCAGTGATCATGCTCCAGTTCTGGAAGCCCGTCGGCGGCCAGGACGCGCTGGACAAGATGGCAGACGAACGCACCAGGGAGAACGCTGACGCCCCCGATGCCGGTGGGTCGGGTGCGGCCGTGAAGTCCTCTGCCGACACGAAGACATCGGTGGACCTGGAGACACCTGTGGACACGAAGACGGCACCTCTGACCGGCAGGCGGGTGTTCATGGCACTGTGCCCGTATCTCATCGTCATCGTCATCTTCTCTGCTGCCAAGCTCATTCCGGTCATCGACACCTGGCTGGCGGGCACCGATATCAAGATTCCGTGGCCGGGCCTCGACGGGAACATCCTGAACGCTGCGGGGGAAGTGTCGACGAGCACGGTCTACAACTTCCAATGGTTGTCATCACCGGGCACGATGCTGCTGGTCTCAGGAATCATCGTCGCCGTCGTGTACAAGATGACCGTCAAGGACGCATTCCAGGTCTTCGTCGACAATGTCGTCAAAATGCGCTTCTCCATCCTCACCGTCGGGCTCGTGCTGGCGCTCGCCTACGTTATGAACCTCTCGGGCCAGACGATCACTATCGGCACATGGATTGCTGGCGCTGGGGTGCTGTTCGCCTTTCTCTCGCCCATCCTCGGGTGGCTGGGTACGGCCGTGACCGGATCCGACACCAGCGCCAATGCGCTCTTCGCGACCCTGCAGCAGACGGCCGCGACGAAGGCGGGGATCGATCCCGTCCTCTTGGTGGCCGCCAACAGCTCCGGCGGTGTCGTGGGCAAGATGATCAGCCCGCAGAACCTCACCATCGCAGCTACAGCGGTCGGGCTCCTCGGCCAGGAGTCCGCGATCTTCCGCCGCGTCATCTGGTGGTCGCTGGGTATGCTCGTTGTCATGTGCCTGCTTGTCGGACTGCAGTCGACGATTCTGTCCTGGATGGTCCCAGAGGGAGTGTGACCAGCGAACTGACGAAGAGCATTGACGAAGAGCACTGACGAATCAGACCTGACGAATCAGACCTGACGACGAACCGAAGAGAAAGAGGTACCGCACATGGTCAAGAGACAACTGCCCAATCCGTCCGAGATCTTCGAGCTGATGAAGTTCAAGAAGTTCGAGCTCGACTCACGGAAGCGCCGTCTTGAATCGGCATTCACGATCGAGGATCTGCGCCAGATAGCCAAGCGGCGCACTCCCGCCGCCGCGTTCGACTACACAGACGGCGCAGCGGAGGGGGAGATCTCGATGGAGCGCTCGGTGCAGGCCTTCCAGGACATCGAGTTCCACCCCTCCATCCTCAACGATGTCTCGCAGGTCGATACGACCACACAGATCCTCGGAGGCAGTTCGTCGATGCCCTTCGGCATTGCGCCCACGGGGTTCACTCGTCTGATGCAGACCGAGGGTGAGACCGCCGGTGCCTCTGCAGCCGGTGCAGCAGGCATTCCTTTCACCCTGTCCACTTTGGGCACAACCTCGATCGAGGACGTGAAGAAGGTCAACCCGAATGGGCGTAACTGGTTCCAGCTCTACGTCATGCGTCAGCGGGAGATCTCCTACGGTCTGGTTGAACGGGCGGCTGCGGCCGGCTACGACACCCTCTTCTTCACCGTCGACACCCCGATCGCAGGCGCTCGACTGCGGGACAGCCGCAACGGATTCTCCATCCCACCGCAGCTCTCGCCGAAGACCGTTCTCAACGCGATTCCGCGTCCCTGGTGGTGGTGGGACTTCCTGACCACGGAGAAGCTGCAGTTCGCGTCTCTGTCCGAGACCGGCGGAACTGTCGGCGAGCTGCTCAACTCGGCCATGGATCCGTCGATCGATTTTGACGACTTGGCCACGATCCGTGAGATGTGGCCGGGCAAGCTTGCGATCAAGGGCGTCCAGACTGTTGCCGATGCCAGGAAGCTTGCCGATCTCGGCGTCGACGCCATTGTGCTGTCGAACCACGGCGGACGTCAGCTCGACCGCGCCCCGGTTCCCTTCGAACTGCTGCCTTCGGTGGCGAAGGAAGTCGGCAATGACCTCGAGATCATCGTCGACACGGGCATCCGCGATGGTGCCGACATCGTCGCGGCAATGGCCTTGGGTGCGGATTTCACGCTCATCGGCCGCGCCTACCTCTACGGGCTCATGGCCGGTGGCAGGGAAGGCGTCGATCGCACGATCGCGATCCTCAGCGAACAGGTCGAGCGGACGATGAAGCTGCTTCAGGTCTCAAACGTCGCCGAGCTCAACCCGAGCCATGTGACCCAGCTGCGCAGATTCAGTCGGGACGGTCAACTGGACGGTGCGGACCCGGATACGAAGTCCGTGTGACCGCTGTCTGAGCTGGCAGTGGTCCTCGCGTCGGAGACCGCTGCCAGCTCACCCGCCGAATGCTGGTCAGGGGGACGTCTCCTTCGCCAGATATCGTCCCGTGGCGCTGTCTTTGTCATCGGCGACCTGGTTCGGAGTGCCGGCGACCACGATGCGACCGCCGTCCACTCCGCCTCCCGGGCCCATGTCGATGACATGGTCGGAGTTGGCGATGACATCGAGGTCGTGTTCGATGACGACGACGGTGCCTCCCTGATCGACGAGTCGCTGCAGGACGCCGATGAGCACTCGTACGTCCAAAGGATGGAGCCCGATGGTGGGCTCGTCGAACACGAACAGGGTGCCAGTCTGCGTCCGATCGAGTTCTGAGACGAGCCGCAGACGCTGCGCTTCACCGCCTGACAGAGCCGGAGTCGCCTCGCCGAGGGTGAGGTACCCCAGCCCCACCTCTTGCAGTGCCTGCAGCCGTGTGGTGACCTTCCTCAGGTCGGCAACGTGCCCGGCAGCCTCGGCGACGGTCATGGCCATCAGCTCGGGCAGCGCAATCTCACCGTCAGCAACGGGACGGCGATGAGCCTCGGCGTCGGGACCGTAACGCCGACCCCCGCAGTCGGGGCAGGCGATGTCGACGTCGGGGAGGAACTGCACGTCGAGCGTGATCTCTCCCGTTCCCTCGCAGCGCGGGCACCGCAGAGAACCGGTGTTGTAGGAGAAGTCCCGGGCGCTCAGACCGGCGGCCTTCGCCGAGTCGAGTCTGGCATAGGCACGCCGGAGCTCATCGAGGATGCCCGAGTATGTGGCGACGGTCGAGCGGACATTGACCCCGATCGGGGTGGCGTCGACGACGCTGGCCTTCTCGATTCCGGCACCCTCGACCGAGGTGACGTGCGAGGGCAGACGGGCTTGATCCGTTGCGCGGAGTGCGGGAATGAGGCTGTCGAGAACCAGCGTGCTCTTCCCGGATCCGGACACCCCGGTGACAGCGGTGATCCGTCCCCGGGGGATCGTGACATCGAGCGCATGCACGGTGTGGATGGGGGAGGTGCGCAGCCTGATCGTCCCCTTGTCGAAGACCTGATCGGGTGCCGCAGAACTGCGGACAAGTCTGCCGTCTCTTCCGGTGAGGAACCCGCCGATGAGAGAGTCCGGATTGTCGCCGAGGCTGTCCACCGTTCCGGTGGCGACGACCGTCCCGCCGTCGTTGCCGGAACCGGGACCGATCTCGATGAGATGATCACAATCACGCAGCACGAGAGGGTCATGGTCGACCATGACAACGGAGTTGCCATCCTCGAGCAGGTCGGAGATGACCCCTTGGAGTCCGCGTATGTTCGAGGGGTGGAGGCCGATCGAGGGCTCGTCGAGGACATAGAGGACCCCGGTGGTCTCGTTTCGTACGGCTCGCGCCAGCTGCACGCGTTGGCGCTCGCCGGTGGACAGTGTTGATCCGGCACGATCGAGCGAGAGATAGCCCAGGCCGAGGTCGAGCAGTCGCTTCGACATGTGCCCAAGCGTGCTGGTCAGTGCCTCGGACATCGAGCGCATCGTCTTCGGCACGGTGTCGGCGACAGCCGTGGCCCAATCGGCGAGTTCGCTCAGGGTCATGGCGGTGACATCGGCGAGATTGAGATCGCCGATCTTCGGCAGCAGCGCTGCAGGTGCGAGTCGGGTGCCGTGGCACGTGGTGCAGGTGTGTTCGGTGAGGAACCGGCTCACCCGGGACAGTCGTTTCTCATCAGTGGCGCGTTTGAGCTCCTCGCTCACGGTCAGTCGCGCATTGCGGAAGGTGAAGTCGAGCTCGTGCAGACCCTTCTTCGAGGTCACAGCGATGTGCTTCTTCTCTTCCGGGCCATCGAAGACGATCGCCTTCTCCTCGGCGCTCAACTCCTTCCAGGGGATGTCCGTGCGGACGCCGAATTCGCGCGCGATCTGCGGTTGGACGTTGAAGCCGAACATCTGCCATGGAATCACCGTTCCATCGTCGATGCTTATGTCCTCGTCACGGATCAGGGAGGCATCGTCGACCTTGCGCACAATGCCTGTCCCTTCACATGATGGGCAGGCTCCCACCGAATTGAAGGCCAGATCCTCTGCTCCTGGAGCTTGAACGTTCGCTCCGCAGCTCAGACAGGCGAAGGGCTCCTCTGCTGCTACATTGAGCGTCGGTTCCTGTCGGTGGCCGTTCGGGCAGACATGTGATGCCAGGCGCGAGAACATGAGCCGGACGACGTTGAGCAGTTCGGTGGACGTGCCGAAGGTCGACCTGACGCCGGGGATGCCAGGGCGCTGTCGCAGAGCCAGAGCGGCAGGCACGTGGCTGACCCGGTCGACGTCGGCACGCGGTGCTTGGCTCATCCTGCGGCGCGTATATGTGGACAGCGCTTCGATGTAGCGCCGAGAGCCCTCCGCGTACAGGACTCCCATCGCCAGGGACGACTTGCCCGAACCGGAGACACCGGCGATGCCGACCAGCCGACCCAATGGGACGTCGACATCGATGTTCGCCAGGTTGTGCACGCGGGCGCCTCGAATCTCGATCATCTGGTGATTGCTCATGTCCCCATTCTCGCCGCACATTGTCGCCGCGCGAGGGGCTGATCGCGATGAGATCAGCATGGTCCTCATGCCGACCGCAGACGGAGAGACCCAGACGAACTCCCTGTACGAAGCCAATGACAAGTGCTCTGCGCCGATGCCGGATCAGTTCGCATTGAAGAACCTCAAGGATCCGGTCGAAGGGCAGCAGAGAGCGATCCCACAAACTTTTTCTCTCTCGTGGAATAAACCCTCATTCCGCAAAGTTGAGTCTAGTGTACGCAACTTTAATGATGCCGGGCTTGACTGCTCGGATCACGAAGATAATACTTGAGTGCAGTTGGCTCAATGTGTGCGGTCGAGTGGGTCCATCGCTCGTCCCCGCAGCAGGAAATGCTGTGGAAGCCCGGTGGTGGATCCGCCCGATCGCACACATTCGAGTCGAGATCACTCACGATATGTAAGGAGACAACGTTATGGCACGTGCAGTTGGAATCGACCTCGGAACCACGAACTCCGTCGTCACAGTCCTCGAAGGCGGTGACCCCAAGGTCATCGCCAACGCGGAAGGCGGTCGCACGACCCCCTCCGTCGTTGCTGTCAACAAGAACGGCGACTCCCTGGTCGGCGAGATCGCCAAGCGCCAGGCCGTCACCAACATCAAGAACACCGTCGCCTCGGTCAAGCGCCACATGGGCACCGACTGGACCACCGAAATCGGCGGCAAGAAGATGTCGGCCCCTGAGGTTTCGGCTCGCATCCTGCAGAAGCTCAAGCACGATGCTGAGGAATACCTGCAGGAAGACGTCACCGACGCAGTCATCACCGTTCCCGCATACTTCAATGACGCCGAGCGTCAGGCCACGAAGGATGCCGGTGAGATCGCAGGACTCAATGTCTCGCGCATCATCAACGAGCCCACCGCTGCAGCTCTGGCCTACGGCCTCGAGCGCGGCAAGGAAGACGAGACCATTCTGGTCTTCGACCTCGGTGGCGGCACCTTCGACGTCTCCCTGCTGGAAGTCGGCAAGGACGAAGACGACTTCTCCACGATTCAGGTCCGTGCGACCTCAGGCGACAACCGCCTCGGCGGCGACGACTGGGACCAGCGCATCGTCGACTGGCTCGTCGGTGAGGTCAAGAACGGCTACGGCGTCGACCTGAGCAAGGACGCGACCGCAATCCAGCGTCTGAAGGAAGCTTCGGAGCAGGCCAAGAAGGAACTCTCCTCGGCCACCAGCACCAACATCTCACTGCAGTACCTGTCGATGAGCGAGAACGGACCCATCCACCTGGATGAGACCCTGACCCGCGCGAAGTTCGAGGACCTGACCAAGGACCTCCTCGAGCGCACCAAGGCTCCGTTCCACGCAGTCATGAAGGACGCAGGCGTGTCCGTCTCCGAGATCGACCACGTCGTCCTCGTCGGCGGTTCGACCCGTATGCCAGGCGTCTCCGCCGTCGTCACCGAACTCACCGGAGGCAAGGAGCCCAACAAGGGCGTCAACCCCGATGAGGTCGTCGCGATCGGCGCAGCCGTGCAGGCCGGTGTCCTCGTGGGCGAACGCAAGGACGTTCTGCTCATCGACGTCACCCCGCTGTCGCTCGGGCTCGAGACCAAGGGCGGCGTGATGACCAAGCTCATCGAGCGCAACACCCCGATCCCGACCAAGCGCTCGGAAACCTTCACCACGGCCGAGGACAACCAGCCCTCCGTGTCGATCCAGGTCTTCCAGGGTGAGCGCGAGTTCACTCGCGACAACAAGAACCTGGGCACCTTCGAGCTGACTGGCATCGCCCCAGCTCCTCGCGGCGTCCCGCAGATCGAGGTCGCCTTCGACATCGACGCCAACGGCATCGTGCACGTGTCGGCCACCGACAAGGGCACCGGCACAGAGCAGTCGATGACGATCACCGGCGGTTCCGCACTGCCGAAGGAAGACATCGACCGCATGGTCAAGGAAGCCGAGGAGCACGCAGACGAGGACAAGAAGCGCCGTGAGGCCGCTGACACTCGCAACAATGCGGAGAACCTCGCCTACCAGACCGAGAAGCTCATCACCGACAACGAGGACAAGCTGCCCGAAGAGGTCAAGACCGAGATCAACTCGGACGTTGAGGCTCTCAAGGAAGCTCTCAAGGGTGAAGACGACGACGCCGTGAAGACGGCCTACGACAAGCTTGTCGCCAACCAGCAGAAGATCGGCGAAGCCATCTACAACCAGCCAGGTGCCGAAGGTGCCGCTGGTGAAGGGGCAGCAGGCGATTCCGATGCAAGTGCCGACGACGATGTCGTCGATGCTGAGGTTGTCGATGAAGAGGACGAGGAGAAGAAGTAATGACTGCCGAGGGCAACGATCCGTCGTCCGAGGAGCCAGGCTTCACCTTCAGCGACAAGCGCCGGATCGATCCGGACACCGGCGAGCTCCGCCCCGAGGCCGACGCAGCGTCGGCCTCGGCGGAGGCCGGTGAGGAGAATGCCGCGAACGACGCTGCCGGTGCCGAAGGCGCCGAGGGCGTCCAAGATGCCGATGAGAATCTGGCCGATGCCAGTGACCTCGGCGTCGACATTCCAGCCGATGCTTCGACGTTGAACGACACCGAGGCAGCACAGGGCGAAGAGGCCGCCGAACCCGCACCGGGAACTGAGGCCGCAGCGCACCTGGCCGACCTCAAGCGCATCAACGCCGAGTACGCCGCCTACCGGATGCGGGCCGATCGCGAACGCGAGCGGGCAGCAACCGGTGGCACGATCAAGGCCGTCGAAGCCCTGATCCCCGTGCTCGACGAGGTGCGCCTGGCGCAGGAGAACGGCGACGTCTCTGGGCCTTTCGAGACCCACGTGAACAAGCTGATCGACTCGCTGAACAAGGTCGGCGTCGAGCAGTACGGTGAGGTCGGCGACGAGTTCGATCCGCGACTGCATGAGGCACTCATGCAGCAGCCTTCGGACGATGTTGAGACTCCGACCGTCTTCCTGGTCATGCAGCCGGGCTACCGTATGGGTGAGCGCATCATCCGTGCGGCGCGCGTCGGCGTGCAGCAGCCGGAAGACTGAGAACCACACCCTCGCCGAGGTGGTCCCGCCAATGTGGAACCACCTCGGCGGCGGTCCGGATCATCCGGGATCGAGGTCCCGGGGTTGCGGATTGTGAGGAGACAATTGAATACACTGATGAAGAAGACACGGAAGGAGGTGCCAGGTGAATACCGGTCCTCAGAATGATTGGTTCGAAAAGGACTTCTACAAGACCCTCGGCGTCTCCAAAGATGCTTCCGACGCAGAGATCAAAAAAGCCTATCGCAAGCTGGCACGCAAGTATCATCCGGATGCCAATCCCGGTGATTCCAAGGCTGAAGACAAATTCAAAGAGCTCGGCCAGGCCCATCAGGTGCTCTCTGACAAGGAATCTCGCGAACAGTACGATCAGGTCCGCGTCATGGGCAGCGGCGCCAGGTTCACCGGTTCCGGCGGGCCCGGGGGCGGTGCCAGCGGCGGATTCGATGACGTATTCTCCGACCTCTTCGGCGGAGGCGGACGGAAACGGACTCGTTCACCTTACGGTGGAGGCGGGGGAGACGTACCCCCTGACCTGGCAGACCTTCTCAACGGCTTCGGCGGTAGCGGCGGCTACGGCGGAGGCGGTTTCGGAGGCGGCTATTCGCCGCCGGTCAAGGGCGGGGACATCAAGTCCAACACCACTCTGTCCTTCACGGAGGCCATCAACGGCGCCTCGGTGAAGCTGAACATGCCAGGTGGGAAGCCTCTGACCGTGCGGACGCCGATCGGCGTCAAAGACGGGCAGAAGATCCGACTGGCAGGCAAGGGCAAGGCCAGCCCCAACGGCGGCGAGACCGGCGACGTGATCCTCACGATCAAGGTCAAGCCGCACCCCGTGTTCACCCGTGATGGTGACAATCTGCGGATGGACCTGCCGGTGAGCTTCGACGAGGCTGCCCTGGGCGCCGAGGTCAAGGTGCCGACGCTCGACGGAATGCCGGTGACGATGAAGATCGCTCCAGGCACACCATCGGGACGGACCATGCGTCTGCGCGGCAAGGGCGTGAAATCGAAGAAGGGCACCGGCGACCTGCTGGTGACCGCGGAGATCGTCGTGCCGCAGAACCTGTCGAAGGACGCCAAAGAAGCTGTCGAATCATTCCGCACCGCGACCGAGAACGAGGATCCGCGGGATGGTCTGCTCGACAAAGCCAAGGCCAGTTGAGGTGGTGAAGCACAATGCACATATCGACCAGTGCAGCGGTGTACGTCATTTCGGTGGCGGCGGACCTTGCAGGAATGCACCCGCAGACGCTGCGGCAGTATGACCGTCTGGGTCTCGTCACACCCGAGCGCACCGCTGGCAGAGGCCGGCGGTACTCGGGGCGAGACATCGCCAAACTCCGGCTGATCCAGCAGCTCTCGCAGGACGAGGGCGTGAACCTGGTGGGCATCAAGAAGATCATCGATCTGCAGAACCAGGTCGATGCACTCAAATCCCGGAACGAGGAGCTCGAGACCGAGGTCAGGTCTCGGATGTCTGCGAAGGAACGCGAAGCACGCGTCTTCGCCGCCGGCTCCGCGGGTGATGTCGTCTCGATTTCGCGCGGCAGACGTCCGCAGGGACGGCCCGAGCCGGGCGCGATGGTTCTCTACAACAGGTTCCGTCGCCGGTGAACTGACTGCCAGCAGTTCTCAGCCCGCATGACGAAGGGGCGATTCCAATTGGAATCGCCCCTTCGTCGTATCCGGATGTTGTCTCCGATTCAGGCCCCGAGATCAGATCTCTGAAAGATCCTGAGCCACCTTCTTGCGGCGCATGGTCATGGTGACTGCGGCTCCACCGATGAGGAGGAGGGCAGCTCCGCCGACGAGGCCGGTCAGTTCGGTACCGGTGCGAGGCAGCTCGCCGCCACCGTCTCCGTCTTCACCGCCGCCATCGTCGTTTCCGTCTTCATTGCCGTCTTCGTTTCCGTCGCTGCCACCGGCGTTGGCGTCGTCGCCGACGGTGAATGCTCCGGTCATCTCGTCATCGCCGCAGGTGACGCTGACGTCGTAGTCGCCGAGGTAGGCCGACGCATCATTGGCAGAGGTGCCGTAGACGTTGACGGAGGCCTTGCCCTCGTCGTCGGCCTTGACGGTGTTGTCGTAGGCGGTGACGTTCGAGTTGCCCTCAGGGGTGACAACGTAGTGAACGTCCGAGCCGGGCTCGCAGTTCTCGACTGCCAGGGTGACGCCCTTGTTCTCTACGACGAAGTCAACGGCTTCGATGGTCTCAGGCGAGACGGTCAGCTTGGCTTCAGCGGCTGGGGTGGTCGGCTTCGGCTCTTCGGTCTCGTCTTCGGTGACGGTGAACTTAGCGTAGTTCGACACCTCTTCGGTCTCGGCATCGACTGCGGAGACCGAGTAGTCGCCGGGCTCGAGACCGTCTTCGGGTGCTTCGACCGTGGTGCTGATCTTGCCGTTGTCGTCGGCCTTGACCTCGTCCTGGAAGAAGGGTGACTGAGTTGCGTTCCCCATCACGTTGACTGTGCTTCCGGGGGTGAAGCCCTCGCCGGTGACCTCGAGGCCGTTCTCCTCGAAGTCGGAGGCAGCGATCTTCTCAGTGTTGAGAGAGACCTTCGGGTCAACTGCGGGTGCTTCTGGCTCTTCGGCGTCGCCGTCTTCGACGACGGTGAAGCTCGCCGGGATGACCTGATCCTCTTCGCCTTCACGCTGGACGGTGATGTCGAATTCGACGGTCTGCGGCTCGAAGTCTGCTGCTTCGCCGGTGAAGTAGATGCTGTAGGAGAAAGTATCGCCCTCGACCGAAGTCGAGTCGCCTTCGTCATAAGTCACATTGTCGGAGACCTTGTCCCCGGCTTCGAGTCCAGTGATCTGAACCTGAACACCCTTGTTCTGGTCAGCAAAGTCAGACTGTGAGATCTCCTGTGGGGTAACCGAGACGGCGGCGTTGATCTCCGCCTGCTCCTCGGCTTCATCTGACTGGGTTTTGCTCTGCTGGACGTTTGTCTGTCCGAAAGCGTCGGCTGTGGGTGCAGCCATTACGGGGGATGCGGCGAGGCCGGTGATGGCCAGGGCCACTGCGGGGGCGAGTGCAAGCTTCTTCATGATGTCCTTCGTCTGAGCAGCTGAGGATGATCTCCTACGCAGGTAACAATAATGAAATATATACAACGAGCATAGTTGTGGTCGTTGTGTTCACATTTGTTGTTCATATCCGTCACAGGCGTCGTTGGCTGGTGAGAACTGCGGACTCGTTGGAAATGGGTGTGGCCCCGACCGAAGTCGGGGCCACACCCATTCAAGCGCTCACATGATCAGGTTCATCGAGTGATCACTCTGCGGTTCTACTTCAGTAGTCGGTCGGTGACTGACCGACCTTCTTGCGGCGACCTGTCACGGCGATCGCTGCTCCGCCGATGAGGAGGAGCAGCGCCCCCGTGGCGAGACCGCCAAGGTCTGTACCGGTGCGTGGCAGCTGGCTGCCATCGTTTCCGCCGTTGTCGCTTCCGTCGCTGCCGCCGCCGTCTGCGCCGGCCGTGACTGTGAACGATTCCTTCATCGAGTCATCGCCGCAGATTGCGCTGGCTGTGTAGGCGCCGACATATGCCGAGATATTGTCGGAGGTACCGAAGACATTGACTGAAGCTTTGCCCTCGTCATCGGCTTTGACCGTGTTTTCGTACGCTGTGACTCGGAGGCCCTTGGGCGTGACCGCGAAGTGCACGTCCGAGCCGGGCTCGCAGTCTTCGACTGCCAAGGTGACGCCCTTCTTCTCATTGGCGAAGTCGGCGGCTTCAAGCATCTTCGGTGAGACCGTGAACGACGCCTCTGCAGGAGCCTCGGGAGTATCCCCTCCGTCTCCACTGTCTCCGTCATCGCCGTCTTCTTTGTCTTCGGCGACGACGTTGATGTTGCCCTTGAGCGTCTCAGACTCGGTTCCCTCGCGGTCGATGGTGACCGTGAACGGCACCTTGCCCTCTTCGAGGTTGTCGGGATTGCCCTGGTAGTAGAGATGGAGCTTGTAGTCGCCATCGGCGTCGGCGATTTCGGTGTCCCCGGTCAGGGAGTCGGTGATCTTGTCACCCTTCTTCACGCCCGAGACGGTGACGGTGACACCCTTGTCTTTGTTGGAGAGGTCAGCTGCTGTGATCTCCTTGGGATCGACCTTCAGTGAAGCATCGATCGGATCGACGGCGGCGTCATCTTCGGTGACGGTGACTTCGACTGGAGCGGACTCCTTGCCGGTCTTGTCGTCGATGAAGGTGAGCGAGTATTTGCCGGCCTCGATCGATTCGGGCGCGGTTACGACGCCGCTGACGTTGCCGTCCTCGTCGGCGGTGATTCTATCGGCCTGAGCGGCGGCGCTTTGAGCCGAAACCGCTTCGCCCTTGACGCTGACCGTACCGTCGGGGGAGAAGCCCTCGCCGGTGATCTTGAGTCCGTCCTTCTTGAAGTCGTCGACCGAGATCTCCTTGGTCGAGAGTGAGACCTTCGGATCGACATCGGGGTCGTCGTCGGCGACTTCGATTTCTCCTTTGAGGGTGACCGACTCTTCGCCTCCGCGATTGATCTCAACCGTGAAGGGGACAGGCCCTTCGTCGAGTTCTTCGGGATCGCCCTGGTAATAGATGCCGAACGTGAAGTCGCCGTCCGCGTCGACAGTCCTGCCCTCTTCAGTCAGGCTGTCGGTGACCGTATCCCCTTCTTCCGCATTCGACACGGTGACCTGGACGCCCTTATCAGGGTCGGCGAGATCTTCTGGAGTCACTTCGTCGGGGTCGACCGTGAGTTCCGAGTCAATGGCATCCTGGGCTTCGATGACCTCGGTTGAGCCCGAGAGGGTCCTCGCTGGAACGCCAGCACGCTGGACCTTGACGGAGAAGCTCTTCTCGCCCTCCTTGAGGTCTTCAGCATCGCCGGAGTAATCGAGGGTGAGCGACTTGCTCCCGTCAGCAGCGACAGTCGTAACGGGTGCGCTCAGGCCGGATGTCGAGAGCTTGTCACCCTCCTTCAGTCCGGTGACCGTGACCTTGACGCCCTTGGTCGCGAGGTCTTCGGCCGTGATCGAAGAGTTGGAGACCTTCAGCTGTGCATTGATCTCTTCCGCGTCGTCCTTGGCGTCGGAGTCATCCTTCTTGGAATCCTTGGAATCCTCGTCCTTGGGTGCAGGCTCCTTCGAATCCTTGGCATCGTCGCCAGATTTCTCGTCAGCCTTGTCGTCAGCCTTTTTCTTATCGGCTGCTTTCTTGTCCGCGGCCTTCTTGTCGGCAGCCTTCTTTTCGGCTGCGTCCTTCTTCTTCTGCTCAGCCTTGTCCTTGGCAGCCTTTTCTTCGGCTGCTTTGTCGGCAGCGGCTTTCTTTGCGTCGGCCTTCTTCTGCTCAGCCTTCTCCTCAGCAAGCTTTTCGGCCTTTTCCTTCTTGATCTGCTCGGCCTTGGCTTCAGCTTTGGCAGACGTGGACTGAGTCGAGGGGGCCTCGGCGGCGGCGACTGGGGCGGCCACCAGGCCAGTGAACGCGAGGGCCACAGCCGGCGCGAGAATGAGCTTCTTCATTGGAGTGCCTTCAATCTTGAAATTGTGAGGGGGTGCACATCTGACAGCCATCCTAGATACAGGGAATGCCCTGAACTACTTATGTACGTTTAGTTCAGGGTGAATAGCTGTAACACTTTGGTCAACGAATCGTCGACATCGAGACGCTCTCGTGATGTGACCGTCCGGTAATGGCACTCATCTACCGGCCGACGCCGGTTCGCAGACCCGCTGGCAGCCGTACGCTCAGACAGGCCAGGCCTCGGCCCGGATCTGCTTACGCTGCTCCACTGTGGGCACGCGAACGGTCAGCGCCGCAGGCATGACCTCCATAGCCAGATACCCGGACTGGCCGATCGGATCCCCGTCCAGCTGCACATCGAGTTCCTCGCCGGATTCGATGACGACCTTCTGGCATTTCCTGATGTCTGTGTGCAGGCCCTTCGACGTCTTCCGACCTAGAACGGAGGCAAGGACGCCCACCCATTGGCCCAGGTTCTTCGGACTGACGATGAGGACATCGAGCATCCCGTCATCGATGACGGCCTGTGGCAGAAGCTGGATGCCGCCCTGCAGCTTCCCGCAGTTGCCGCCGAGGACCGATCGCACGCGAGCTGAGACCCGATAGTCGTCGTCGAAAGTCACCTTCACGTGACTGGGGCGGCCGACGAGCTTCCGAGACCCGGCCTCGACGTAGGCCAGCCAGCCGAGACGGGACTTGAGATCGGAATTGGTATCGGCCATGACCGCGGCATCGAACCCCAGCCCGGTCATCACAGTGAAGACGTGAGTGTCCCCATCCTCGGCGGTCTTCGCGGTCCCGACGTCGATCCTGCGGTTGCGGCCCCACAGGGCGATGCGCAGGGCCCACTCGGTTTTGTCGAGCACGATGTCGAGGTTTCGGGACAGGAGATTACCCGTCCCCAAGGGAACGATCCCCATCGGTGTCGATGATCCCGCCAGCGCCGAGGAGACGGCTCGGACCGTGCCGTCGCCGCCGGCGGCGATGACGACGTCGACCCCCTCGTCAAGTGCACGAGCCGTGGCCCCTTCGCCGGAATCCTCGGGGGTGGTCTCGATGACCAGCGGTGCGCTCCAGCCTTCGAAGCGACAGATCGCCTCGGCGGTCGAAGCGAGTCTGCTGACATCGGTCTTGGTCGGATTGACGATGAGAGCTGCCCGGTAGCGGCCAGAGTTCTCGCTCTCTGGGCCATCGGGATCGGAGCCTCTGGAGTACTGCCGAATCCGGCTCAGCGCACGACGAGTCCCGGTGCGGCGGCCGAGGAAGAACGCGACGAGCAGCACGACGATGATGCCGGCGACGACGAACCACGTCATCATGGGGTCCAATGCGATGGTCATGTCTCAAATTTACAGTGCCCATCTTGAGTGCCAGCTGGCCACACACTTGAGTGACGCTCGAATATCGAAAAGAGTCCTGGGCCGTTAAGCTGAGAGGGTGATCGATCTAGCGCTCCTCAGAGAAGACCCGGACCTGTTCAAAGCATCGCAGGAGGCCCGCGGCGCGTCCGTCGACCTCGTTGACGAAGTCCTCGCCGCGGATTCCGCACGCCGCTCTGCCATCACGGCATACGAGGACGCGCGCGCCGATCAGAAGTCCTTCTCCTCTCAGATCGCGAAGGCGGCCAAAGAGGACAAGCCTGAGCTCATCGCAGAGGGCAAGGAGAAGTCTGCCAAGGTCAAGGCCCTGCAGGCAGAGTCCGAAGAGGCGAGCTTCGCATTCGACAAGCTCGCGGGAAAGCTTCCGAACCTCATCGTTGAAGGCATCCCCTCCGGTGGTGAAGAGAACTTCGTGACCCTGAAGACCGTCGGTGAACCTCGTGACTTCAGCACCGACGGCTTCGAACCGGCCGACCATCTGGAGATCGGTGAGACGCTCAAGGCCATCGACACTGCCCGAGGCACCAAGGTCTCGGGATCGCGCTTCCACTACCTCACCGGATTCGGTGCCAAGCTGGAGATGGCTCTGCTCAACCTGGCTCGCGACGTGGCCGAAGAAGCCGGTTTCATCCCGACCATCACACCGACCTTGGTCAAACCCGAAGTCATGCGCGGCACAGGATTCCTCGGCGAGCACGGCGACGAGGTCTACCGACTCGAAGCCGATGACCTGTTCCTCGTCGGCACCTCCGAGGTGCCCCTGGCCGGACTCCACATGGACGAGATCATCGACCTGAGCGACGGTCCGCTGCGCTACGCCGGAATCTCGTCCTGCTACCGTCGCGAGGCCGGTTCCTACGGCAAGGACACCCGCGGAATCATCCGCGTCCACCAATTCCAGAAGGTGGAGATGTTCTCCTACGTCGAGGTCGAGAACGCCGCTGCCGAGCACGAGCGGATGCTGTCCCTGCAGGAGAAGATGCTGGGCCTGTGCGAACTGCCCTACCGCGTCATCGACACCGCAGCCGGCGACCTCGGAGACTCCGCGGCACGTAAGTTCGACTGCGAAGCCTGGGTCCCGACACAGGACACCTACCGCGAACTGACCTCGACCTCGAACTGCACGACCTTTCAGGCGCGCCGCCTGCAGGTCCGCGAACGCTACGACGGAGCCACCCGCCCCGTCGCCACACTCAACGGAACTATGGCCAACACCCGCTGGCTCGTCCCGATCCTGGAGAACCACCAGCAGGCGGACGGTTCGGTCACGGTTCCCGCGGCACTGCGCCCCTACCTCGGCGGCATGACCGCCCAGGGACCAGAGGGCCCGCGTTACTGAAGCCACGATCCTCAAGCTTGGAGAGAAATTGCCCGAACACCTCATCGCGCTCGACATCGACGGCACCATCGTCAACTACGACGGATCACTGTCCGACCCCGTCCGGCAGGTGCTGACCCAGCTCGCCGAAGCCGGTCATCACCTCGTCATCTCCACCGGACGGGCACTGCCCGGAGCGCTTGAGGTCGTGCACGCACTCGACCTCAAGGAAGGGTTCGTCGTCTGCTCGAACGGATCTGTCGTCGTCAAACTCGACCCGGCTTCGCCGCAGGGCTGGGAGATGCACCACGTCGTGTCCTTCGACCCCAAGGACGCTCTGGAGAAGATGTACGAGGCACTGCCGAACGCGCTGTTCCTCGTTGAGGATCCCGACCTGCACCGATGGGCCTCAGGACCATTCCCCGCGGGTGAGCTCGCGGAATCGGACACGCTCGACATCGTCGATTTCGAGCAGCTCCTGCAGAAGCGCGCCACCCGCATCGTCATGCGAGAGGTCAACGGAACTGCGGAGGAGTTCGCCGAGGCTGTCGATCGCCTCGGTCTCCACGAAGTCAGCTATTCGGTGGGCTGGAGCAACTGGCTCGACATCGCCCCCGACGGAGTGTCGAAGGCCAGTGGGCTCGAACTCGTCGAATCCGAACTCGGAATCGACCACGAGTTGAGCATCGGCGCCGGTGACGGACTCAACGACATCGAAATGATCGAGTGGGTCCATCACGGAATCGTCATGGGTCAGTCGAAGGACGTGCTCAAACAGCGTGCATCGCTCGTGACGAAGTCGGTTGATGACGATGGCTTGGCCGTCGCTCTCGTCGACTACTTCGACCTCGACCGCGGGGTGCTTTCACTCAGCGGTTCGCGCGCCACCCACACCTGAGGCTCAGAGACCGCTCGTGCTGACGCGGCCTTGCGGCCGCGTACTTCGCTAAACATCGGCGACGTCACTAATGTCGGGCGGCGCCGCCTGACATTAGTGACGTCGGGTATTTTTAGGGGCGTCCTGCGTGAGCGTCGAGCACGGCGCCCAGGTAGCGTGCGACGCCATCCTCATCGACTGCGTCGGTGACGGTGGCAGCGCAGTCCTTCACCGACTGCAGCGCGTTGCCCATGGCGACGCCGTGGCCGACCCAGGTCAGCATCTCGATGTCGTTGGGCATGTCCCCGAACGCCATCACCTGATCACGGGCCACGCCGAGGTGGCCGCACAGTTCCTCGAGCGTCTTCGCCTTCGTGACACCTGCCGGAGCCAGTTCGACTAGACCGTTGACAGGGTCTGAGAATGAAGCATGGCAGTTCGCGGCGACCAGGGGATCAAGCAGATCGTGGAGGGCCGCTGAGTCTTCGGAGCCGATGCTGACGAGGATCTTCACGACGTCACGCGTGGCCAGCTCCGACAGGTTCTCCATGACGTGGGCCTGTCGGGGGTTGCGGGAGATGAAGTTTTTGTCGACGAGTCCGCCGGTGAGAGTCTCGAACGCGAAATTCGCCTCCGGGTGGGAAGCGGCGATCGTGGCGATGATCTTCTCAACTTCGGAGAATTCGATCGTGTGAGCAGAGACCACTCTCGCCGAGGCGATGTCATAGACGACTGCTCCGTTGAGGCAGATGACACGGCCGAGGTCGGGTATCTGTGCGGCGATCGTCTCCAGCCATCTGATCGGCCGACCGGTGACGAGGACGAAGGGGATGTCCATGTCCTGGCAGCGGTGGATCGCATCGATCGTGGCTTTGGAGATGGGCTTCCAATCAAGCAGAAGAGTGCCGTCGATATCGCTGGCGACGAGCCCCAGGTCGAAGCCCTCAGGTGGCGTCATGATTGCCCCGTCCATCCACGTTCTCCTGGACGTGTTCGAGCAGCTGCGCAGCGTCGGCGATGAATCGTTCGGTCGCCTTCGCGCTTGGGCCGAACTGTCGCCCGGCGATGATCTCGGTGCGGGCCATCGATGCCGCGAGCACCGCCTCGGCGACTTTCGATGAGGCCCTGGTCAGCAGTTCCGGAGTGTCACCGACAGCATTTCGGGTGTGGCCGGGAACGACCTGCCCGGAGACCGGGTGATGGGTGTTCAGCCACGCGGTGATCTCGTCGACGACCGGCACCAGGTCGTTGAGGCGCTGCGTCCCATCGATGATCGTGTTGGCGTCGGCAGACGGACCCCGGCCCTCGGCCGTCAACTCGTGGATGGCCACCGAGGTGGTGTAGTAGCGGTCGACGGCGCGGATGAACCGGTCGCGGTTATGGCGCCAGAGCCCAGTGCCGAACTGCTGGTCAGGGCCCTTGCGCGAGGAGGATCCGCCCGGCTTTCGCAGACCGGAGAAGATGTTCTTCACAGGTAGTTGCCCGTGCGGCGGTTGTCGGTGTCGTCTTGCTTCTGGCCGTTGGCGGCTGCGGTCGGAGCGGTCCCGGGTGCCGCCATTCCCGGTGGCAGCTGTCCATGCCCGGCAGGACCCTGCTGCGCCATCGCCTGCTGTGCCATGATCGCGGTCTGGATGCCGTGGAAGAGTCCCTCCAGCCAGCCGACCAGCTGGGCTTGGGCGATGCGCAGCTCGGAGTTCGTCGGAGGGCCATCGCCCGTGTCGAAGGGCAGGTCGAGGCGTTCGAGTTCGTCGATGAGATCCTTGGACAGGCCGTCCTCGAGCTCGTCGATCGACCGGCGGTGGATCTTCGCCAGACGCTCGCGACCCTTCTCGTCGAGGTCGGTGTTGCGAACCTCTTCGAGGAGCTGTTTGACCATGGTTCCGATCCGCATCACCTTCGCCGGGGATGACACATCGACCTCGGCCGATGACTCTTCGACGGATTCACCGGCAGGACCCGCCGGCTGTTCTGAGATGCTCGCCGACTGACCGGGGGAGTGTCCCGGCTGCGTGGAGGAGCTCTCGGACTGATCGGGAGTGCTGGTCATGTTCGGACACCTTCTTCCTGCGCTGAAGCTCAGACACGCTGGGCCTCAGCCTCAATGAGCCTCAGACGTGCTGTTCTGACTTCGCGGCAGGCGCTGACTCGTCGACGATGAGCAGCACCTTTCCGATGCTCGCGCCCTCTTCCAATGCGGTATGGGCCTTGGGCGCATCGGACAAGGGCATCGTCTCGTGGACGATCGGGCGGATGTCACCGGAGATCACTGCCGGCCACAACTGTGCAGCCACCTCGGCGATGATCTCGATCTTCTGCTCCTTGGGTCGTGCCCGGAGCGTCGTGCCCGCGACCGACTTGCGTGGCTGCATGAGCGAGGCGATGCTGAGTTCGGCCTTCGCGCCGCCCTGCATGCCGATGATGACGAGGCGCCCGTCGGTGCCCAGAGCCTTGACGTTGGACTTCAGGTATTTCGCACCGATGATGTCGAGGATGACGTCGGCGCCGGTCGAACCGTCGGGGCGAACGCAGATCTCGTGGACGCGTTCGACGAAGTCCTCGTCACGGTAATTGATGACGGCATCGGCGCCGAGGCTGCGGCAGAATTCGGCCTTGCGTTCGGACCCGACGGTGACGACGATCTTGACGCCGAGGTATTTGGCGATCTGGATGGCGGCCGTGCCGATTCCGGATCCGCCGCCGTGGACGAGGAGCCATTCGCCAGCCTGGATGTTCGCATTGCCGACGATGTTGGAATGCACTGTCGCCAGAACCTCGGGCAGGCCGGCAGCCTCGGTGAGGTCGAGACTGTCAGGGACTGGAAGGAGCTGACCTGCAGGAACGGGGACTGACTCCGCGTAACCTCCACCGGAGAGGAGGGCGGCGACTCGGTCGCCGACCTTCCAACCGGTGACCTCGGAGCCGAGCTCGGCGATCGTGCCGGAGACTTCGAGGCCCGGGATCAGCGTGGCACCGGCCGGTGGGTCGTAGAAGCCCTGGCGCTGCAGCAGATCGGCGCGGTTGATGCCGGCCGCGTGCACTGTGACCAGAACTTCGTCGGCCGCGATGTCCGGGGTCGGCTCCTCGGTGACCTGAAGGACTTCGGGACCGCCTGGAGTGGAAATCGTGATTGCTCGCATGATTCCACTCTAGTGGTTCGGCGAAGATTCGGCCGAGGTGACTTCACGTCCGAGACGAGGCTCGCAGGGCCTCAGGCGAAGAGACGGAACATCGGTGAGTTCTGGTGCACGCGTTCGATCTCGATCTGTGAGGCGTCCATACGTTCGAGCAGGTTCGGCAGGTCCTCGGCATAGCCGAGTTCGATGCCGACGAAGGCAGGGCCGGTTTCACGATCAGAGCGTTTGACGTACTCGAACATCGCGATGTCGTCGTCGGGGCCGAGGATCTCGTTGAGGAAGCGACGGAGGGCGCCGGGCTCCTGCGGGAAGTCGACGATGAAGTAGTGCTTGAGGCCTTCGTGGACGAGTGAGCGCTCCAAGATCTCCGGGTAGCGGGAGATGTCGTTGTTGCCGCCGGAGACCAGGCACACGACGGTCGATCCTGGTTCGATGGCGATCGGCTTGCCCGTCCCCGGCTTCCCGATGGCTGCCGAGGCGATTGCCCCGGATGGCTCGGCGATGATGCCGTCGACCTGGTACATGTCGAGCATCTCCGTGGCCACTGCGCCCTCGGCAACGGGGCGGACATCGACTTCGAGGTCGGAGACGATGTCGTAGGTCAGCGCCCCGGCGCGCTTGACCGCGGTGCCGTCGGCAAAGGGATCGATGTTCTCCAAGGTGACCGGACGTCCGGCCTTGAGTGCTGCGATCATCGAGGCGGCACCCGCTGGTTCGGCGCCGATGACGGTGGTGCCCGGCAGGTTCTGGGCCGCATAGGCCGCGATTCCGGAGATCACTCCGCCGCCGCCGACGGGCACGATGATGTAGTCGGGTGCTGCCTTGAGCTGGGAGGCGATCTCCACAGCGACCGTGCCTTGGCCGGCGATGGTGCGTAGATCGTCGAAGGCCGAGACGAGGAGGGCGTCGTTGCGTTCTGCGTGCCGGTGGGCCAGCGCCGATGCGTCGTCATAGGTGGAGCCGGAGATCTCGATCGTGACCCAGTCGCCGCCGAAATGACGGACCCGGTCGACCTTCTGCCTCGGCGTGGTCTTGGGGACGAAGATGGTGCCCTGGATGCCCAGCTCCTTACACGCGCGGGCGAAGCCCTGGGCATGGTTGCCCGCCGAGGCGCACACGACTCCCCGGGCACGCTCGGTCTCGTCGAGCTGGAGCATGAAGTTGAACGCGCCGCGGACCTTGTACGAACGCACCATCTGCAGGTCCTCGCGTTTGAGGTAGACAGTGGAGCCGGTGGCGGCGGACAGCCGCTCCGAAATCTGCAGGGGAGACATGATCACAGAGTCGGCAATTCGCGTCGCGGCCGCTTCGACCTCGTTCGCGAGTGTTTGCTGCTGGGGTGATACGTCTTTTTTCAACACGACTCCATTGTGCTCCTTCTGTGTTGTCCTTGTGCAACTCGTTCCGGAATGAGGACACCCGGCAAGCCGCCCTACCAGCACTCCGCCGCCGCTGACCGGCACTGCGCTGGGGCGTCGAAAGGCCTCCGATGGGGTGCTGAAGGTATGGAATACGGCGCGGAGTTGATGATTTCTGGTGCGCCCTGAACAGCGCGAGGGCCTTAACATGATTGGATGGAGATGCCCTTAATTCCTTCAAGGAGGCGACATGGCCATCAGCAGTGAGCTGGAGCAACTGTTAGCCAGCTGGATACCTCGGCAGTCGTGGTTTCCGAAGCACGCCGCAGACTTCGGAACCGACCCCGATATCACTCCGATGTCGGTGGCTCGTGCCTTTGTGTATAAGGCCGAGGCGCTCGGTGGTTTCGCCGGTCTCGTGACCGTGATCTCTGTCGGTGACGGTCCGACCCTGCGTCGGCTCAACATTCCGCTCTCACTGCGCGGAGTCGAAGACATGCACCTGCGCAAGTCGCTGATCGGTCGGATCGATGACCTCGCACTGGGAGAAGTCTTCGTCTATGACGGTGCGGCAGACCCCGTCTTCGTCAATCTCATGGCCGACGCGATCACCAAGCGCAAAGTCTTCGACGGCGGCCAGCTGAGCACAGAATCGCTGCGTCACAGCCAGGAGAAGGCAGCAGCATCGCGAGGGAGCCAGCCTGCGCAGTCTTCGGTGCCGGCGGCATCAGCTCCTTCGCGGTCAGCCTCGGGCCGTAGCAATTCCCCCGCCGAGGTGGTCCCACCGAAGCCGTCGAAGGCTTCGTTGGTCACGGACGCTCGTGAAGAGCTGCCCATCGACATCCGTCCCATAGAGGTCACCGACTCCGGCGCCCATAAATCAATGGTCATCATCCACGACGAGTACGAGCCGATGGAGCTCAGCTTCTTCCGTGTGTTGGAGAACGGGATGCCGTCATCGCTGACGATCCCGGTTCTGCTCACCGAGGCGGGCTCCCGCAGTGTTCCCGAAGTCATCGGCTGGGGCTCAGGCCGGTGGTACGACATGTTCGAGGTCACCGAGATGGAGGCTCCGATGGCGCTGCTGTCCCATGTGGACGTCGACGCCGAAGCCGCCTGGCGCGAAGCAGTGGACATCGTCTGCGCCGTCGATTCCGGATCGATCGGAGCCTACAACGCTCAGGCTTCGGAGATGGGCCGCCGCATCGGTGAGCTCCACTCGGATATGGCCGCCGAATTCGGCATCGTCGAAGGTCGGGGCGAGCCGACGAGGCTTCTGGCCAAGAAGTGGATCGAGCGCATCGACTGGGCACTGGGCCGTGCTCCGCTGGCCCTGGATTCCCTGGTGCCCGAGCTGCGTGCCCACCGCGTGAAGCTGCAGTCGCTGAGTACGATCGGTGTGCTGCAGAAGATCCATGGAGAGCTGACTCTTGATCACGTAGTGAGCTCGGGAACCGACGGCTACTCGGTCGTGAAGTTCACGGACTCGACGAACTCGGATCCGAAGCCGGTGGCACTCGACCTCGTGGCATTGCTGCGCAGCGTTGACTACGCGGCTGGATTCGCCAGATTGCAGCGGACCGGCGAGCTCGAATCGGAGGACGGCGGCCTCGTCGTCAACGGCTTCGGCAATGACGCGTCAGCGCTGCGAGCCGTCTACGATTCCCCGGAATTCCTCTGGGCCTCGCAGGTGCAGAACTCGCTGCTCAGCGGCTATTCTCGAGCCCGTGGCGAAAGCCTGGGTCTCGGCGATCCTGTCCTGCGCGCGGCACTCATCGACAGGCTCCTTGTGGAGGTCGTCACCGAACTGCGCAATCGTCCCAACTGGCTCTCGGTTCCGCTGTCGACCTTGACCTTGGTTCTCAAGGGCAAGCCGGCTCGTGCCGGTGACACGCCCGCCGAGGCGGAACTCAGCGTTCCCGCGACTGCCGCAGAGGCTTCGGGTGCCACGGAGGCTTCGAACGATATGGTGACTTCGAACGACACGGTGACTTCGAACGACGAAGACAATTCGAGTGACGCGGAGGCCCCTAGCGACGCAGTCGTTTCGAACGGCGCGGATGAATCGCGGACGCCCGATCTCGTGGTCGAAGCCGACGAAGCTCTCGCTGACGCGGGCACCGGGGCCGACGCTGATTCCAAGGCCAGCAAGGTCGCTGGGACCGACACCGGCTCCGAGGCCGACAAGGACACTGCAGCCGACTCCGACTCCGACGCCGGCTCCGAGGCCGACAAGGACGCTGCAGCCGACACCACAGTCAACACCACAGTCAACACCGGCCCTGTGCCCGAAACAGACAATGCTGCCGACGCGGAGACCACCGCCGACACGGACGCCGGCACCACCGCCGACACGGACGCCGGCACCATTGTCGATTCGGACTCCGAGATAACAGAATCCGCTGAACCTCGGCCACGTCCCGCACCCCGGCAGGGACCGACGGCGCAGTTCACCGGCGCTGCCAGGCCGAGCAGAATTCGTCGTCCAAGCCTCGCCGAGCAGTCGGCCTTCGACGATGAGGAGTTCGAGGACGAAGAGGACGAGTTCGTCGTCTCGCCCGTGCCCGCTACGTTCGCTGCGCGCGGCGCCGCCCCGGAGGATTCGGATTCGACTGGTCGACACGTCTTGCAGGAGGAACGGCAGGTGCAGCCGCGGACCGACGAGTCCGACAAGTCACAGGCCGATATGTCCGAGCAGTTGCAGACTGACGCATCTGAGCAGGGCAGCGGGTCAGCAAAGCACTGACGCCGCTCCTTCGGGAACCGATTAGCAGAAGACAATCGGTTTGTGAGAAACTGTTGTGGCTCAGCCTCGTGCGGAGCAGGCCGTGGTTCATCGCGAACCCTTGGAAGCGTGTCCGAGCGGCCGAAGGAGATGGTCTTGAAAACCATTGAGCGGCAACCCCGCTCCGTGGGTTCGAATCCCACCGCTTCCGCAAAGTGAAAGTCCCCGTTCGCATCGTGAAAACGACAGCGACGGGGACTTTTCGCATCCCTGCACGTGGTCGTGATTCTCTGGTGAAAGATTGTCGAATTCCGTTGATGAATTCGACAATCCTTCACCAGGAAATCTGAGTCTGCGGGCACTCCGCCCGGCCGGCTCCAGTCCCGCCGCACTGCTGCGGCACGCTCCAGTCCCGCCGCACCGCCGCACCGCCGCAGTGCCGCGGCCGGCGCCTATTCCGCGGCGGCCTCCGGTTCGGACATCTCGGCATCGGCCTCGGGGTCGTCGAAGCTGCGGACTGTGCGCTTGAAGCCGCGGGTGAGCACAGCCAGGTAGATGACACCGATCGCCAGCCAGATCGCGCCGCCGATCAGTGCGGTCTCGTGCAGGCTCACCCACAGGATGCCGGTGAGTATTGCGCCGATCGCTGGCATCACCACGTAGTTGAACGCCGACTTGAAGTCGACGACCTGTCTGGTGCGGAACGCGAAGTGCGCGATGACCGTGAGGTTGACGAAGGTGAAGGCGATGAGAGCCCCGAAGTTGATCAGCGCGGAGATGAACTCGAGGCTGAACGACATCGCAAACAGGCACACCGCGCCGACCAGGATGATGTTGAACATCGGGGTGTGGGTCTTCGGATGGATGTAGCCGAAGGCCTTGCGCGGCAGCACGCCATTGCGTCCCATCACCAGCAGCATGCGCGAGACCGAGGCATGGGAGGCCAGGCCCGATGCCACAGTGGCGGCGAAGGCGGCTGCGAGGAAGAAGCCCATGAAGACGGGCCCTCCGGTGAGGAGGCCGATCTCCGGCAGCGGATCGTCGACGACGCTGAACTGCGAATTGTCGGGGAAGAGCTGCTGAGCGAAGTAGCTAGCGACGAGGAAGATGAGTCCACCAGCGACCACGGTCAGCAGAATCGCCTTGGGCATGAGGCTCACATGCTTGGCCTCATTGGTGTACATCGTCACGGCATCGAAGCCGATGAAGGAGAAGCAGACCACCGTGGCGCCGGTGAGGAGCGCGGACATGTGCACGCCCTCATGCATGAAGGGCTCGGCGCTGAAGACGATTCCGGATCCCTCGCCGTTGGTCAGATTGACGACGGCGATGATGCAGAAGAGAGCGACCATGGTGACCGCGAAGACCAGGAGTACGGCGTTGAAGTTGGCCGTGCCGCGCATGGAAGTGGTGACGATGCCGGTCATGATCACGGTATAGAGGACCACCCACACCCAGGCGGGGGCATCGGGGACCAGTGACTCCATATACAGGCGGGCGATGAGGCAGTTGACCATCGGCAGCAGCAGGTAGTCCATGAGCGAGGTCCAGCCGACCAGGAAGCCGAGTCCCGGGCTCATGGTTTCTCGAGTGTAGGTGTAGGCCGAACCCGCTGTCGGGAAGACCTTGACCATCTTTCCGTAGCTGAAGGCCGTGAAGATCATGACGATGAGCGCGACGAGGTACGCGGCGGGCACCGCCCCATCGGTTTCGTCCGACACGATCCCGAACGTATCGAAGACCACCGTCGGCGTCATATATCCGAGACCGAGCCCGACGATGGACCACAGCCCGAGGTTGCGTTTCAGTGACCCTGACGCAGCCATATCAATCCTCCCCAATGAGTCTTGCCAAATGTCGCAGCGCTCCCACCCGACCGTGCGTTCGCGCGGGCGCATAAGTGATCTGCGCCATAGACACTATCCGCAATACAACCGAAAACGCAATCAATCTCACGAAACGAAACGATAACTTCACATGCAACGTGTCATTCGCAACGAATCCAGTGGCTCAAGTTGCTGATTGCTAGTCGAGATTCGAATCCGGGTCGGTGTGCCCGACGCCGGCATTTCACGCAGGGCCTCGTGCTCATCACGGCGCCGAGGTGGTGGCGTCCCATCACGTTTCCCCTCATCCCGTCTATCGAACGACTTTTCAGTAACGGCGAAAAGAGAGTAGGTTGATCAGCATTGGCAATGTCGGCCCGCAAAAGTACGGGGTCGCAATGGTTCGGTCCCGAGCGGACCCGACCATGATGCTCGACGAAGAGAGGCAACGGCGAACAATGGCGATCGAAACACTCAGCTCGGCGCAGTCGAAGGCGTGGAAAGACAGAGTTCTGCCCCCAGTGGAGAACGTTGCCGAAGGCGTCTGGGCGATCCCCGTCCCGATCCCCAACAACCCACTCGTCTACACCTACTGCTACGGAATCGCCGACGGCTCGGGTCTGATCCTCATCGATCCCGGTTGGGACGGCAAGGACCAGTACCTGGCGCTCACCTCGGCGCTGGGATCCCTGGGATTCACTGTCGCGAACGTCCACGGGATCGCCATCACCCACTACCACCGCGACCACATCGGGCTGGTTCCCGCGCTGCTCCACAAGAACCCTGACATGTGGGTCGCCATGCACGGCGAAGATCTGCGCTCGATCAAGCAGTTCTTCTCCCAGAGCGTGGATCTGGGCACCGGGGTCGACCCGAGCATCAACATCGCTCGCGCCTACGGAGTTCCCGAGGACCGCTGGTCCGAGGTCGAGCGCCTCCAGGTCAGCAAGAAGGACGGCAGCAAGAAGGACAAGGGCGGCGCGGGATCCAAGGACGACTTCGCGCTGCTGATGAGCAGCATGCCCGACACCGTCACCATCCTCGAGGACGGCTCCGAGCTGCCGCTGGTCTCCGGCGCGCTGCGGGCACTGTGGACGCCGGGCCACACCTACGGCCACTCGGTCTTCATCCGCGATGAGGACCAGCTGCTGTTCTCGGGCGACCATGTGCTCCCGACGATCACCCCGAACATCGGGCTCGACAGCGGCGCAATCACTCACAGCCTCGGCGACTATCTGGATTCTCTGGACAAAATCGGCCAGCTGGACGCCGAGGTGGCGGTCCTGCCGGCGCACGGGTTCCGCTTCCAGGGTCTCCACGACCGCAGGCGTGAACTCGTCGACCATCACCAGCAGCGTCTGAGTGAGATCACCGCGCGCATGGACGCCACCGAGGACCACAGCGTCTATTCGATCGCGCAGGGTCTGCACTGGTCGCGCGGATTCGAATCGCTGCACAACTTTAACCTGTTCGCCGCCCTGGCGGAGACCGCCGCCCACATACATTACCTGGACATCGAAGTCGGAGCGGGGTCGCTCGTCCCACAGGCGTGAGGCGAGCATTCCCCGGTGACAAGAGGAGAGACCCTGATGAGCACCGAATACGTTCCCGCGGCCGAGGTCAGGCCCGAGACCTTCATCTCGCGAGCCGCTGACCACGTCCAGCGCGGCGCCCAGCGTGGGCGTGAGCTGCGCACGGGCATCGAATCCGCGATCGCAGGCTACCGGCGCTACTTCGAATTCCTGTCCATCGCCGAGGCGGACGTCCGTGCCGCTGCCGCAGCGAGTCACGCACGTCTCAGGGCGTGGTCGCCTGAGGCTGCTGAGGAGGTCGCGGCTGTGGCCGAGGGCGCGCAGGTTCCCGTGGATGAACTGATGGAGGTCATCGCCCGCACGGAGATCATGACCCTGGCACCGGCCTCGCCGACGGAGTGTTCGACCGTGAGCTTCACTCGCTCGGGAAGCTCGCTTGCGGCGCAGAACTGGGATTGGGCCGCCGACTTCTCGACGCTGTGGCACATCAACGATGTGGGCGCTGTGCCCGGCCAGCTGCGTCATGTGGGCATCGCCGAATACGGGATGCTCGGCAAGATCGGACTCAACGAAGCCGGCGTCGGCGTCTTGCTCAACATCCTCAAGCACGAGGGCGATGGGGTCGGGGGAGTGCCCATCCACATGATCCTCGAACGTGTCCTGTCGACGGCGAGGACACTGGACGAGGCACTCGAAGTCATCCACTCGGCGCCGACCAACTCCTCGTCGATCATCACGGTGGTCTCCGCCGACGAGGTGGTTCAGGTCGAGATCGCCAATGCCCAGAAGTGCGAGCGACGAGCCGGAGATCCGAGCGTATCGCCGGGCACGGAGTCAGGATTCCTGCTGCACACGAACCACTTCCTCCACCCCGACCTCGTCCCCGGAAGCCTCGAGCTCAATGCGACGTCGACCTCACGGGCACGTCACGCTCACCTCGAGCGGCGACTGGAGGAGTACTCCGCCCGAGCTGGAACCTCAAGTGGTCCCGAGTCGACGGCTGAGCTCATCGACCTTCTGACCACAGGACCAGACGAAGCGCCGGTGTCCTGCACCCCAGCTCCAGGTGCCGCCTACGGGGACCGGTCGGCGACCCTGGTCACCGTGCAGATCGACCCGAAGCGCAAGCAGATCGATCTGGCTCCCGGTTCACCGGCAGACGGGTTGCAGGGCAACCGTCGCTACCAGCTCTGAGCTATGAACGTCAGGCATCAGCGGCTTCGCTTGCGGCCTCTTCTTCGCGCATCGAGATGATGGTGTCGAGGCCGGAGGCGATCGAGTTCGAATCATCCAGCGCTGTCTGAGCCAGGCGCCACGGCACCATGTCGAGGTTCTGATCGCCGACGCGGAAACGGATGAATGGCTGCCTGCTGCGGGGGTCATCGGCCTCGAGGTGCGCGCCGTATCGCCACTGTCCGAAGCCGATCCGCCGGATGGTCTCGCCGATGAAGCGCATCGCTCCGGCGACGAATTCAGTCTCGTCTTCCGTCATCATCTCATCGCGGGAATCGTAGCGGGCCTTGAGCTGCTTACCCAGCCGGACCAGTGCCTCGCGCCCGAACTCCCATGACGACGGATCGGCCTGCTCCTGGGTCCAGGCAGCGATACCCGGTTCCACGGTGCCGATGAAGCGGGAGAGGAACTCGACCTCTTCTTCGCTGGAGTTCTCAGCGGTGAGCATCCCCATCGCCAGGCCGGTGCAGCTGCGCTTCGGCGCGCCGTCACCGCCGAGGTTCTCGCGGGCCTTGGACAGGACGGCCGTGAAGACCTCGGCGGTCCTGGCATCGACTGCGGCAAGGATGATGGCCAGGATGGGAATGGGTTCACCTTTCAGCGGACCTTCTTCCGTGTCCGGGCGGATGAACGGCATCCCGTTTCCGGTCTCCTCGTCGTGATCCCAGGCTCCGCCGATCGCTCGGAGATAGGTCTCGCCGAGGTAGCGGATGAGGCCCTCGACGAATCTGCGGTTCTCGGGGTCGATCACCTCGTCGGGGGAGGAGAAGCGGGAGAGCACGAAGAACTCGAGCATCGGAAGAGACTTGGGACCGAAATCCTTGGGGAACGGCACCGTCTCCCCGTCTTCCTTATCGAAGGTCTCGGGCAGGTCGGCGAGGACGAAGGCGCCGAGGCGGACATCCATGTTGTTGATGAAGGCGTAGTATTCGCGCTGAAGTTCATTCACGGCCACCACTTTAGTGCCTTGGCGCCGGTCCTGGGCGTTCGCCGTCCGAGCCTAGGCCTTCTGCGAGAAGTCGAGCAGCCGACTGAGGATCCGCACCATCTGCGTCGAATCGATCTCGACGACCTCGTGAAGTTCCCTCCCCGCAGCCGCGCGCAGAGAAGACTGCGTGTGAACGGCGGTGAGCGCTTCGATGAGGTCCTTGAGCGGAATCGTCGAGGCGGCTTCCGCGAAGCCGATGGCGTTCTCGATCAGCGATTGGATCCGCTGTATCTGGAAAGAGCTCAGCTCCGCGTACCGGGGGTAGAGGTCGGGCGTGCGCAGACAGTACAGCTGGATCTCCTGCTCAGCGATCACCTCGGCGGCGGTGGCCCTCTTCTGGCTGAAGGTGTCGTCGATGAACTCCGTGAGGAATCCCTCGATGTCCTCGGGCCGACTGGAGTTGAGGCGATCGCGCCAGCGTTCGATGGTGGCGTCGAGCAGGTCGAGGTCGTGGGAGGTGCGCTGTTCGATCGTGGCCAGAACCAGGTCGTCGCGGCTGGAGAAGTTCGAGTAGAACGCTCCTCGAGTGAACCCGGCGGCCTCGCAGATCTCCTCGATCGAAGCCCCATCGATGCCCTTGACGGCGAAGACGGACATGCCCGCCTCCACCAAGGTGGATCGGGTCTGCCGTCTGCGGGCGCTGAGATTGTCTGTATTCATCGAACATTTCATCGTCGTGGCGGTCGCTGTGCTGGTGTGGCGGTGTTGCTGTCGCAGGGGCGGTGCTGGTGTGGCCCCTGCGCATCGGTGTCGTCCTGGGCATCCGATGGGAATCTTTAAGAAACTCCTGATGCATTTGCGCTGAGGGCACTGAGTCAACAACAATACATTACTGTATCCAATACACTTTTGTATCGAGGTCTTCGTGTCAACATTCCTGTACGCTCTGGGTCGCCGTGCCTATCGCGCTCCCATCCGATTCATCGCTGGGTGGTTGGTGATCTTCGGGCTCGTCGGCGCCGGTGTCGCAGCCTTCGCGAAGGACTTCGACAATGACTTCACCCTCCCCGGGTCCGAAGCTCAGGTCGCACTCGATTCGATGGAGACGACTTTCCCGGAAGCCTCAGGTGTGGGCGCATCTGTCATCGTCGTCGCCGCCGACGGCGACTCCGTCGAGGACTCCGCGTACAAGGACGAGATCGAGAAGGAAGTCGATCGGCTCGAAGACCTCCCGCACGTCGACGCCGTGACATCGCCGTTCGACAAGATGGTCAAGGGCGCGATCAGCGAGGACGAGTCCGCTGCGATGATCTCCGTCCAGTACGACGGCACCCAGCAGGAGGTCGGCGAAGCGGCCCCCGACCAGCTTCTCGAGGAGCTGGATCCGCTCCGCGACGCCCTGCCGGAGGGTTCCCAGGTCGAAGGCGGAGGCCAGCTCTTCCAGATCACCGGTGTGGAGATCTCCTGGGTTGAAGGCATCGGCGTCGTCATCGCCTTCATCGTCCTGCTGCTCACCCTCGGCTCCTTCCGCGCTGCCGGCATGCCGCTGATCACAGCGCTCATCGGCGTCGGAATCTCCGTTCTCCTGGTCGTAGGATCCACAGCCTTCGGTGCAGTCAACTCCTCTTCGATCATGCTGGCGCTGATGTTGGGCCTGGCGGTCGGCATCGACTACGCGCTGTTCATCGTCTCCAGAGCCCGGGCACTCCTGGCCGAGGGCCACGATCCGCTCGAGGCCACAGGACGGGCCGTCGCCACTGCCGGATCGGCTGTCGTCTTCGCGGGCATGACCGTGATGATCGCGCTGCTCGGACTGTCCCTGGCTGGAATCCCGTTCCTCACGGTCATGGGCATCGGCGCCTCCGGCTCCGTCGTCGTCGCCGTGCTGATCTCCCTGACAATGGTTCCCGCGCTGCTGGGACTGGTCAAGGAGAAGATCACCCCCAAGCCGACGAAGCGCTACCGCCGGGCGTTCGCGACCGCACAGAAGAAGGCGGACGACTCCGTCTCCCGGTCATCGATTGCCGCCGAGGCGGAGGCTGAGGCCGGTGAACCCTACCCGAAGACGATCATGAACAAGTTCTTCGCTGGTTGGCTGCACGTAGTGACGAAGATTCCGCTGCTGACAGTCGTGATCATCGTCGGCGGACTCGCATTGTTCGCGATCCCCGCCTCCAACCTCCAACTCTCCCTGCCGACTGCAGGCAGCCAGGAGGAGGGCACTCCCGCCCGAACGAGCTATGACCTCATCGACAAGCACTTCGGCCCCGGCTTCAACGGACCGCTGGTTATGACCAGCGAGATCGTGACCTCTGATGACCCTCTTGACGACGTCGAGACGATCGAAGACGAGATCGAAGATGTCGAAGGCGTCGACCAGGTCATCCTCGCCACCCCGAACCGAGATGCGACGACAGCTCTGTTCCAGATCATCCCCACCACCAGCTCCGAAGATCCGGCGACACTCGACACCGTCGACCGACTCCGGGACCTGAGTGCGGACATTGAGGACGAGGACGGCTTCGAAACCGCGGTCACCGGTGCCACGGCGATCCAGATCGATGTCTCCGATCAGCTCGGCAAGGCGCTGGTGCCATTCGGCATCTTCGTCGTCGGACTCTCGATCATCCTGCTCATGATGGTCTTCCGCTCGATCTGGGTGCCGATCAAGGCCACCGGTGGCTTCCTCCTGTCCGTCTTCGCCTCCTTCGGCACCGTGGTCCTCGTCTTCCACGACGGACTCTTCGCGTCAGCGATGGGCATCGATTCGACAGGGCCGGTGATCAGCTTCCTGCCGATCATCGTCATGGGCATCCTGTTCGGGCTCGCCATGGACTACGAGGTGTTCCTCGTCTCCGGCATGCGCGAGGCCTACGTCCACGGGGCGAGTGCGCGGGGCGCGATCAAAGCCGGCTTCGCCTCTTCTGCCAGAGTGGTCTCGGCAGCGGCGATCATCATGTTCTCCGTCTTCGCCGCCTTCGTTCCCGCGGGGGAGCCGATCATCAAGTCCATCGCACTCGCTCTGGCCTCGGGTATCTTCGTCGACGCCTTCCTGGTGCGCATGTCCTTGGTGCCTGCCATCATGCAGATGCTCGGCGACAAGGCATGGTGGCTGCCGAAATGGCTCGACCGCATCCTGCCTCGACTCGATGTCGAAGGAGAGGGCCTGGCTCACGAGGTGGCTCTGCGGGACTGGCCGGAGCCGGACTCCGATTACCGGGTCTACGGCCGCGGCATCGCTGTGCGCTCGGGCCGGCGCGGATTCGCCCAGGTCGACATCTCCCTCTCACCGGGCCAGATCCTCGTCGCCAGCGGCCAAGCGCGTAAGGCACTTCTGCTGGCCCTCTCCGGTCGCGTTGGGTTGACAGCCGGTGAGATGAAGATCGGAGACATGGTCCTGCCCGAACATGCCGGACGGGTCCGTCGTCGTGTTCCGTACTTCGACCTCGATGAGAACGGGCCGGGGAAGATGCCAGGGGCACGCGAGCTCTCACAGCTGGCCACCTCGGCGCCGGATCTGCTCATCATCAGCGAAGCAGGCGCACTGGCCGACGAGAGAGGCCGGGACGGTCGCGATCTCCGCGATCTTGTCTTTGATCTGCAGGCCGAGGGCACGGCGATCGTGCTGGGTCTGCCCGACGGCGACGTCACAGGGATCCTGTCCCCGAATACGAACTACTTCCACCTCGACCTCGATGAGGCTAAGCCCGGGGCTGAGCGTGGAACCGACAATGACAACGGCGGCGTGCAAGCCCACGCCGCCGGTCGCAGCGAAATGGAAGGCGTGCAGTTGTGAGACTCGAACGTGCGAACTCGAAACGGCCAGTGACCTGGCTGTCCCTCTTCGGCCTGGTGCTCATCCCGATCATCGTGGCTGCTGGTTTCATTTTGGCCACGTACAACAGCACCGACCGCCTCGATACGATCGAGGCCGCGATCGTCAATAACGATGACGGCGCCGAGGTTGATGGTGAGACCGTGCCGATCGGCCGGCAGCTGACCAGTGGGCTTGTGGGCGAAGAGGACAAGAACATCCATTGGGTCATCACCGATGAAGACGATGCCGAGAAGGGCATGTCCGATGGGACCTTCGCTGCGACCCTGACCATCCCCGAGGGCTTTTCCAGGGCTGTGACCTCGGTCAGCGACGCCAAGTCCGCAACTCAGACGCAGCTCGACGTCGATGTCTCCGGGGTGGCTCCGGCCGCCGACACCCAGATCGCGCAGTCGGTTGCCGGGGTGGCGCGGACAACCTTCAACACGCAGATGACCGAGACCTATCTCGACAACATCTATGTCGGCTTCAACGACATGGGTGATCAGATGAAGGACCTTGGAGACGCCGCCGGTGAACTCGATGACGGCGGCGAGGACCTGGCGAAGGGGACGAAGAAGTCCGCGAGCGGTGCGGGCGAACTCTCCGATGGTATGGAGAAGCTCGACTCCTCAGGATCTGAACTCAACAAGGGAGCCGGTGACCTGTCCAAGGGCGCCGATGAACTGTCGAAGGGCACCTCCGAGCTCTCGGGCGGTCTGCAGGACATGAAGAAGTCGACAGCGGGCCTGCCCGACAGCACGCAGAAACTGGCCGACGGCGCTGGAGAGCTCTCCGGGGGAGTAGACGAGTACACGAAGTCGATCGACCAGATCATCAAGGGCTTCGCCGGTTCCGGTGACTCGGGCTCCGGCGAGGGCGGAATCGATGATCTCGTCAAAGGCGGCAAGGACCTCGACAAGGGCGCAAAGGGTGTCTCCGAGGGTGCCGAAGGCCTGTCATCCGGTCTCGGCCAGTACCGCGACGGTCTCCAGGAAGGTGCCGACCAAGCCGATCAGCTCGCCAAGAGCGGAACCGTGACCGGTCTCGATTCGCTGGTGTCGGCGGGCATGATGACCGAGGACGAGGCCGATCAGGCACGCGCTCAGATGTGCCCCGTCGGCACACCGGATGAGGTCTGCGCCGGCATCGAGAAGGCCTACGCTCAGGGGCTCCTCAACGGCACCTCGGGCGGACTGAACAGCGCCGTCGACGGTCTGGAGCAGAAACAGGACGGGGAGTCGCTGCTCGGCGGCGCGAACAAGCTCGCCGATGGCGCCGGTGAACTCAGCGACGGCATGAGCAAGTTCGTCAAGGGCCTCGAAGACGGCCTCGGCGAACTCACCAAGGGCATGGAGGACATCTCGAAGAATGCTCCGAAGCTGCTCGAGGCTTCGAAGGGTCTGCGTGATGGGGCCTCCGGTGTCGCCGAAGGCAATCAGAAGCTCGCCGACGGCATGCCGGAGCTCAGTGACGGAATCGCCAAGGTCGCCGATGGCTCGAGCGAACTCGACGACGGTGCAGGACAGCTCTCCGATGGACTCGGTGAGTTCTCCACCGGACTCGACAAGTACACGACAGGAGTCTCCACTGCCGCAACCGGCACCTCTGACCTTGCGAGCGGACTGGGTACCCTGTCCGAGGGCACAGACAAGTATTCGCAAGGCGTCGGCAAGTTTGCCGACGGTGTGAAGAAGGGTGCGGACGAAGTCCCCTCCTATTCGGCCCCGGAGCGTGACAAGCTCTCCACCGTCGCCTCTCAGAACATCAAAGCGCCGAGTTCCTCCGAAGCGGGCGATGTGCTGCAGGGGTCGACGCTCGCGCTGCTCATCATGCTCGCCTTGTGGGTCGGCGGACTCGTCACCTACACGGTGCTCAAGCCGATCCCGGCTTCGACCCTGCTCTCAACGAAGTCCTCAGTGGCAGTCTGGCTGCGCGGCTTGGTGCCGGGCGTGATCGTAGGACTGCTGCAGGCCCTTGTGCTGTCGATCCTGGCGGTGAGCGTGCTGGACATCGGTGCCGTCCAAGGCTTCGACATCGCGGTCCTGACGTTCGTCTCCGCGCTGGTGTTCATGGTGCTCAATTTCGCCTTGGTGGCGTGGTTCGGCGGCGTGGGCAGGTTCCTATCGGTGATCGCAGTGGTCCTCGCAGTTGCCGGACGGACGATCGGCGCGGTGCCCGGCTTCTTCGACTTCATTGCCCCGATCCTGCCGCTGACGCCGGCGATGAACGGCTTCGCCGCGATCACCGCAGGAACCACCGGAGTGGGTGCCGCCTATGGTGGCCTGCTGGCCTGGGCGATCATCGGAGTCGTGATGTCCCTGCTCGCGATCGTGCGAGCCAGGACCACGAAGCCCGAAGCCGCCCTCGAGATGGCCGATGCCTAGGGGAGACCCGCGTAGGCGCCACGCCGCCTGAGGAGTCAACGTTCTCCCGACCGCCTGCGCCGGCTGATTCCCGTCTGGGCCCTGGGCCAGCGGAACCGTCAGATGAGGTCGAGAATGGCCGCGGCTGCGGCGTTGGAGTCGTTCAGTGTTGCTGCGTTCGTATGGGGATTCGCGGCGATCGCCAGACCCCACTGGACGGAGGAGAGCTGAATGGACAGTGCGAAACGGCGGGGGTGCACGGTGCCGTCGACATCGATCGTGCGGTAGGGCCGCGGCGTGAGCGACAGCCCGTTGAGGAACTTCTCACGACCGTCGTCCAAGGTCAGTCGGGCGGGAGTGAGTTGGCCGCGGTCGACCATCCCGTGCACCAGTACATCGGCGGCCCGGGACACTGCGTTCGTCGGTGAAGCAGCATCGATGACGACACTGCCCGTGACGCCGCCCGCGACCTGCGCCGAGGTGACCGTGAAGATCTGCGGCAGCGGATCCCCGTCCGCAACCGCGGGCCTCCCGTCCGCAGGTGCAGAGACATCGGGATTCGCCTCAATGCGCATGTCCGGGCCGATGAACTCGACGAGGCCGGCTTCGGCCAGGGCGAGAAGCTCAGCGATGCGCTGCGGGGGAGGGCCGTCGCAGATGCCGGAGACGAAGCTTTCGAACCAACCGCAGATCTCCATGTCGATGCTGACTGGGTCGATATGGCCTGCCACGATGAGATCTTTGAGCAGCAGCCGAGACTGCCAGAGCACGGTGAACAGCGATTTCTCGGCACTGCCCTCGGGACCGGCCAGCGAATCGTGGAGGTCGGCGCGGAGGAAGTCGAGCATCCACTCGTGCAGGGAGTTCGCCTCCCTGGGGCCTCGGCTATCGAACTCTCGTCCCTCGAGCGGGTTGAGCAGCTCGTGCAGTGACATGCGGTGAGCGGGGTCGGGGACGAGGCTCTCCTCGATCTCCGACCAGGCGAAGGCTTCACGGGTGACGCGGCCCTGGCGTGCAGCCTCGGCGGCTTCGCGCTGTCGAGACTCGCCAGCGGCGTCAGTGTTCCCAGCATGTACGTCGGTGGACTCGTGTGCCTCCGGGTGGGTCTCCTGCCAGGTGCGCCTGGTCAGGTGTCGGGACACCGCTTCGGCGATAGCTTCACGCAGCTGTCCAGGGTCACCGGCGAACGCCTCGGGACGGATCCGGGACAGGGTGCTGTAGTAGGCGAGACGGAGGTCGGCGAGGATGAGCGGCCACAGCTGGTCGTTGAAACGTGCTCCCGCTTTGCGGTCACCTTCGAGGTCGTCGAGGCCGGCCAGCAGTGCGATGTTCTCCCGCGTGAAGTAGCGCAGAGGCCAAGGTGAGCGAGGGTGAGCCTGGCAGATGGGCTTGCTGCGGTAGGGAACGCCGCGGCGTGAGCCGAGCAGCAGGCGAGGCTCCTCACCGCTGCGCACATAGCGCAGCTCGCCCGCGATGTCGGGATCCGGGTCGAAGCGGCCTCCACGTTCGTGCGTGAACAGTGTCTGCAGGTCGAAGTAGTTCAGACCCATGCCACGGACGATGACACGGTTGCCGGGTGCCACCTCGGCGACGGGAGCTTCCGCCGGCAGGCCCTGTGGGATGTAGAGTCCGCCGGTGCGCTGTGCGAAGGCCGCGAGCCGGGCACGTTCCTCGGTCTGCGCGCTGGGGATGTGGCCGACGGCGAGGACGACGGCCGAGGCGATGATGGCGGTTCCGTCCTCGCAGCGGACCAGCTGCGGCGGCACGGTTTCAGGGTCCGTGGACGTGTGACCCAAAGGCGTGACGGGTGGGAGATCGATGACCGATTCGACCTTGGTCGGGTGCTCGACGATCGTGACGAAGTCAGGTGCCGTGTCGCGGATGCGAGCATAGGCGTCGCGCAGATAGCGGCCGTAGAGAGTCCGGGTGGGGAACGTGGCATCGACGGGGTCCGTTCCGCCCTCATCTCGATACCACTGAGCCATGTTCGGGCCGAACCGATCGGACGCGCCTTCGGGGGAGACGAACGAACAGCTGGAGTCGGGGAAGATCGTCTGCTCGGCAATCGTCGTGTTCATCAGCAGGGTCTGGGGCTGATCGGTACGCCAGACGATTCCCGCGCCCGGAGGATAGGGATCGATGAGGTGGATGACGACCGTCGGCGGGGTACCTGCGCCCGAGAACCGTTCGGCGGCGAGGGCGACGAGTCTCTCGAGGACCGAGATCCCGCGGGGCCCGGCGCCGATGATCGCGACCGAATGGGCCTGCGGGTCTGGAACCTCTGCAGCAGGTGAGTGCGCCTCAGATGAGCGTCCGGCTCCCGACTGTGGCGAGGACGTCGTCACCCTTCATCTCCGGCTCCCGGGCCTGGATAGCCGGGGAAGTCGTCGCCGGGCTTGAACCCCTTCGGGTAGCACTTGCCTTCGGCGTTGGGTTCGCCGGGCTTCGTGGTCTCGGTGGGCTCACCGCCTTCTTCTCCGGCGGGCGTCTCCTCGGCCGCTGCTCCCTCGGCGGGGGCCTCTTCCGTGGGCTCCTCCTCGGCGGTGTCCTTCTTCTCGTCCGGGGCTGCAGTATTAGTCGGTTTGGGCGTCTCCTCACCCTCGGACGCGCCCTTGACCTCGTCGAGGATCCACTTGTGGAGGACGTCGAAGTCGGGGTCGTACGTGGGGGTGACGTCGTTGTTGATCTGCACCGTCGTGACGTCGCCCTTCTGCATCGAGATCGCTAGTTCGATGAAGGCCGGGACCTCGTTCTGCGGAATCGAGGTGGCGATGTTCTTGGTCGCCGAGTTCGCGAGTTTGGGGTACGCCGTGGCGAGTTCGCGGGGGTCGACCTGATCGAGGGTCGTCTTGATCATGCGCTGCTGACGGCACATACGGTCGTAGTTGTCACTGCCTTCACGTGAGCGCACGTACCAGAGTGCGTCCTTGCCCCTCAGCGTCTGCGGGCCTGGATCGACCCAGCCGTAGACATCGTTCGCGACTCCGGACATCGACTTGCCGCCGCCCATGGGGATGGGACGTTCGACGTCGATCTTCACGCCGCCGATGGCATCGACGACGTCTTCGAACCCGGCCATGTCGACGGCCGCCCAGTAGTCGAGGTTGAGGCCCAGTGAGCCCTCCACGGCCTGCATCGTGGTGAACATGCCCGGTTCCAGGCCATGGGTGTTTCCGATGTCATCCTTGTTCTCCTCGCCCCACTGCCACACGGAGTTGATGAGGTCGACCGACGATTGACCCGTGGGCCGGAACCCGTCGGGCCAGCTCTTGGCCAATTCGCTGCCTTCGGGGAAGATCGGGAACGCGAGATTACGCGGCACAGAGATCAGTGCGGTATTGCCGGTCTTCGTGTCGATCGAGGCGACGAGCATGGTATCGGGCCGTGTGCCCTCACGGTCATCGCCGTTGTCGCGGCCCATCAGGAAGACGTTGATGTAGGGTTTGTCGGCCCATAGGTCCTCGGCGCTCTTGGCATGTCCTGTGCTGTCGCCGAACAGGCTGGAGACCGTATCGCCCTGGACTCGTGCGTAGACCGAACCGACGCCGAGGGGGATGCCGACGATGAGTGCGAGCGAGACGACGAGCACGCCGGCCATCTTGTTCTGCCACGGGGCATAGCGGTGTCCCTTGCGCAGCCCCAAGTGGGAGATCACGATCGCAAGCACCCAGATCACGCCGATGATGGCGAGGATGATCGCGAGGAAGGTCAGCATCGTCGGACTTGAGACGACGGTGCCGAACGCGCGGATCGGTCCTTTGATGAGGACATAGACGAGGGCGACGAGGAAGGTGAGGACGAAGCCGCCGAGCAGGATGAAGCCCAGTGGCCGGAATCGTGTGCGCAGCAGTCCGATGCCCGGCAGCAGGGTACTCAGTGAGGTCCAGCCGACGAGGCTGGGGAAGGCTTCTCCGACCCGCGACGAATGGCGCCGTGCGCGCGAGGTCTCGGCGGCGTTTGCCGCTTCCTCCGTTCGGGTGTCTCTGCGCCGTGGTGCTGCGCTTGCATCCTCAGCGACTCTGCCTGCTGATGCCCTCGCCGAGGCGGGGCCGCGGTTGCGTGTATCGGCGGACCGGGCGGCATTGTCGGGTCTCGGTTCTGGTGCGGAGGCGGTCTGCTCCGGTGTGCTGGCACTGCGTTCCTGGGCCTCGGCGGCAGATGCCACACCTGCGGCGGAGGCACTGCTGGCGCCCGCGGCACGAAGCATCCGTGCTTCGCGGCGAGTGCGTGGAGCTACTGGACGAGGCGTCGGTGCCTTCGACTGGTTGCTCGGGGACCTCGGCTGGTTGTTTGGGGAGCTCGGCTGCTGTGAGGCGGAGGACGGCTGCTGTGAGGCGGAGGCCGGACGGCGCGCATCGGCCGAATTCTGCGACCTAGCTGAGTTCTGCGACCTAGCTGAGTTCTGAGGCTGCCTGGTTGAGCTCTGCGACTGTGGGGAGGCCCGCTGTGGCTTCGACTGCGAGTTCGATGACGGACGAAGTGAGGTCGATTCATCCTCACTGGCTGTTGCATCACCGCGGAATCGAGGACGAGAAGAAGCGCGGAGACGGTGACCAGCAGGGCGAGAATTGGGGTCGTTCCCATTCGGCCCTTGCTTGTCAGGGGGAATCTCTGGCAAGTTCTTAACTCCTCATAGGTTTACGTCTCGTGCTGTGTGCGTTGCTCACGATGCTGGCCATCGGCGCGCATCATGATCGATGCCAGCGCAGGGCGCACCTCCGTAGCATCGTTCCCAAACCCGTCAGAGAGCAAACCGCTGAGCACTTCAGGTCGATTTTACGCCCGTAGATTGATGAATGCTGGAATTCGCGTGTATGTGAGCACAGGAACCTGGTCGCCATCCCCGTTCTTCCGGTGATCCGACACTAGCCGGATTATGATCAAGGCCACTCTTTGTCGCTACGCTTTGCTCTTCGCCGCTGGTTTCGCATAGGCTGTTCCCCGTAGTGCAAACTGCAGGTTCGGTGCCCTCTTTGAGGAGAGGTGTCGAGTCAGTATCTGGAGTCGTGGCTGAGCGGCCGAAAGCGTCACCCTGCTAAGGTGAAGTCCCTTGAACTGGGGACCGAGGGTTCAAATCCCTCCGACTCCGCGTTGTGAATTGCCCCCGTCTGACCATTGAAACACCGGTCAGACGGGGGTTTTCGTCTGCTCGCACCCTGGAGTCAGAGGTGAGCGGCGCCCCCATCCCTGGTGTGATTGCTCGTCATCCCCTAGGCTCAGGATTGTCAGTCAATCTTGAGTGGTATTTCAATGCAACTACGAGGAGTCAGTGTCATGAAGATCTTGCTGGTTGGAGCCGCGGGGCACGTCGGAGGGGTTGCTCGAGCCGAGTTGGAGGCGCGTGGGCATAACGTCGTTTCAGCATCCCGATCGACTCAGCCTGGCGTCGACACCTCGGATCCTGAATCGATTGCCGCGCTGCTCGAAGCTGTCGGACGAGTCGATGCCATCGTCGTGGCGGTGGGCTCTGCGGCATTCAAGCCGGTCACCGAGCTCACACGTGAGGACTACATGAGCGCCTTTGCGTCGAAGGTTCTGGGGCAGGTTGAATTCGTCACGCAGGGCCTCGACTATCTCAACGACGGCGGATCGATCACGGTGACCACCGGTGTGCTCAGCCGAGAGCCTGTGCCGACGGCAGCTGCGGCCGCATTGGTCAACGGCGCTGTCGAATCATTCGTCATCTCCGCTGCCCCAGAACTTCCGCGCGGCATCCGTATCAATGCAGTCAGCCCAAATGTGCTGGCGAACTCTCCTCACTTCCACGACGCATTCGCGGGGATGGTTCCGGTGACCGACGAGCAGGTCGCTGCGGCGTTCGTGCGCTCCGTCGAAGGAAACGTCACTGGCAGGGTCATCTCTGTCTGACCCGGTCCGGCAATTTGACCGGACTTGACAATCGATATCGATAAGGAGGCGCCGGAGTGGACTCATCGGAATCAGCGAAAAACGATATCGAGCACGCATCGGCAGGCGCTCCCAGGTCGGGTGCCCTGCAAAAATCCTCCGGCGGCACGGCGCAGGCTCCTGCTTCCAATACGGAGCGCCGGCAGCGCGTCGTTGATGAGATCAAACGACGAATCGTGGTCGGTGAGATCCGGCCGGGGCAGCGCATCATCGAAGCCGAGCTCACGTCCTCTCTCGACGTCAGCCGTCCGACCGCTCGCGAGGCACTCAATCAGATGGCGAGGGACGGCTTTCTGATCCAGGAGGCCTACCGTGGCCTTCGGGTAGCTGATATCCAGTCAGATTCTCTGCTCGACATCGCTCGAATCCGGGTCGCCCTGGACACCGAGGCGATCAGCGAGATCCTTGCCGACAAGACCGGCCGGAGGATGGAGGCGCTGGAAGACGCGTGGCGGACGTTCGAGAGGGCCACCGCAGAATCGGACCCTCTGGCCCTGCATGAGGCGCACGTGCGTTTCCACCGGGGGATCTGGGAAGCGGCGGACAACTACCTGCTCATGCGTATCTGGCCGGTGATGGAAGCGCAGATGACGATCGTTTTGGCCTATGACCAATTCACCCGGACGAATCCTGCGCGGGCTCATGCCATCCATGCGGCGCTGATGCGCGCGATCCGCACGGGTGATTCCGCGCAGATTCGGACAGCCCTGGACGTTCACACCATGGACAGCGCCCAGGAACTCGCCTTGCTGACGCCTGAATCGAGCAACTGACTGACCGACCGGCTGTTCCCAGAATTCAGTGGGGCATCAGCCGTTCCGAGGCGCAGGCCCTTGGGAAACTCTGCGCGAAAGAGCATTGACGCGATCACCACGAATGCGTAGCGTGATCCTCAAGGGATTGTCATACAATCCTTAAGCTGCGACCAACGTCGGTCGCGGTCGGCATTGAGGGAGACCTGTATGAAGGCAGTCGTTGTCGGCGGTGGAGTGGTGGGCCTGGCCAGCGCCTATGAATTGGCGTCTGCCGGCTGCGAGGTCACGCTTCTCGAAGCAGGAAAGTGCGGCGCCGGAGCATCCCATGGCAATGCGGCGAAAGTGGCACTGGCTGAGAGCACTCCGGTTCCCGGGCCAGGTGTCCTGCTGCAGGGCATCAGATGGATGCTCAGGCCCGACAGCCCCCTGTCGATCAAACCGTCTTTGGCACCTGGATACCTGAAGTTTCTGCTCCGGATGGCCCAACGCTGCAACGCCAAGGACTTCGACGCAGGTCTCGACGTGCACCTGCGCATGGGTGAAGACGCGAATGCGCTCTTCGATGACTATCAGCGCCAGGGCATCGATTTCGAGATGCATGCTCGGGGAGTGCTCCTGGCATTTGAGACGACCGCTCGATTCGAAGAACACGCTCAGACCCTGAAGGCGTTCGCAACGGCTGGTCACGTCGCCGAAGAACTCCACGGCGATGACCTGCTGGAGGCGGAGCCGGCACTGAGCGACCGAATTCGCCACGGGATGTTCTTTCCCACCGATCGTCAGATCGAACCCGACTCGCTGACCCGCGGACTGCTGAAGAAGTTGGGCGACATCGGTGTGAAAGTGCGCGAAGGAGCGACCGTGCGAAGCTTCGTGCGCAGCGGTGACACTGTCACTGCGATCGTCACCACCGACGCGGAGGTCATCGCTGCCGATGCCGTCGTCGTCGCCGCAGGCGTGCCGACCGGTGCACTTCTGGGCGAGCTCGGACGCAGACTGCCCATCTATTCGGGCAAGGGGTACAGCATCGATTACGTTCCGGCGCCGATAAGACTGAGAACCTCACTGACTCTCGAAGACACCAGGGTCGCAGTCACCCCACTCAACGGCATGCTTCGGTTGGCGGGGACGATGGAATTCGGCAGCCGAGATGACGACGTCAACGACGTCCGCGTCGAAGCCATTCGCCGTGCTGCCAGACAATCCTTCCGTGACTGGGGTGATGCACCGACCGGTGAGCAGGCTCCGTGGGCGGGCTCGCGGCCGATGACACCGGACGGGCTTCCCGTGATCGGCAATCTGGGCACGGCGAAGAACGTCTTTGTGAATTCCGGCCATTCTATGTTGGGGCTGACCCTGGCGCCCGCCTCGGCGAAGGTGCTCACCGACATCATGCTCGATCGAAGATCCAACCTCAGTCCCGATCTCCTTGCGCGGATATCACCACAGCGATTCTGATCGATTCCCGCTCCTCGTCCACTGTTGAACGACAGCCACCAGTTGAAAGGCCAAACTCATGTCAATCACCTTCACCGGCATCTATGCCGCATGCATCACCCCGTTCAGCCCTGACGGCGGCGAGATCGATATCGCCGGTATCGAGGCTCAGGTCGATAATATGATCTCGAACGGCGTCCACGGATTGGTGCCGGGCGGCTCAACCGGAGAATTCACCGCACTCACTGTCGCGGAGCGCAAAGCAGGCAACCGCGCCTACATTCAAGCGGCAGGTGGGCGTGTGCCCGTGGTCGCGGGAACTGGGGCACTCTCAACGGCAGAGACGATCGAGCTCAGCCGCGATGCCGAAGAAGCAGGTGCCGATGCTCTCATGATCGTCCCTCCCTTCTACGACACTCCGTCAATCGAAGAGACCATCGCTCACTACCGGGCAGTCTCGAGCGTCGTCGACATTCCGATCATGTTCTACAACATTCCGGATGCCACCGGGCTTGACGTCAGTGCTGAAGAGTTCGGCCGTCTTGGGCGGGAAGGAGGAGTCGCGTGCTACAAGGACACCAGCGGCGACTTCTCGAAGTTCACCTCCGTCTATCTCGACCAGTCCGATGACATCCAAGCTATCAACGGCTGCGACACCTTGACCTTCGCAGCGCTCGCACTCGGAACCGATGCAGGTGTGTGGGGAGCAGCCAGCTTCATTCCCCGATTGTGTGTCGATCTGTACAACGCGCTGTCCATCGACACTGACATTCCCCGAGCGCGGGAACTGTGGGAGAAGATTCACCCCATATGTGTCTTCCTCGAATCACACAGCTATGCCTGCGGAGTGAAGACCGGTGTCGAACTCGTCGGGATGCCGGCAGGTCCGACGCGCGCTCCGATTCTGCCACTGGCGACGGAATATCGGGAGGAGCTCCGAGGCCTCCTCAGTGCCGCAGGCCTCGAGACCGTCGCCTGACCGTCGACTGTTTTCGAACGAGGTACCGACACTATGGCCAATAGGCAGCTCATTCAGACGGTCGACGTCCACGCGGCTGGTGAACCGGGTCGAGTCCTCATGGGCTCCGGACTGCGAGTCAAGGGTGCGACCATGGTCGAGCGGCTTCGCTACTGTCGTGACCATCTCGATGACTTGCGCACACTGGTCCTGCAGGAGCCTCGCGGATATCCCGGGCTCTGCTCGCCTCTGATCGTCCCTCCGGCAGATTCCAGTTGTGACTTCGGCATGATCGTCATGGAACAGGGCGGATTCCGACCCATGTCGGGATCGAATCTCATCTGCGCGGTGACCGCACTCATCGAGACCGGGGCTATCGATGTCCTCGAACCCATCACCACTCTGCGCGTGGACACCGCGGTCGGGATCGTCACGGTGCGCGCAAGCGTGGAAGAAGGCAGGGCCACACTGGTGACCTTCGACAATGTGCCCGCGTTCGTCCATGGTCTTGATCTGCCGCTGGAGGTTCCCGGCTACGGATCGATTCCCGTCGACATCGTCTTCGGGGGACAGTTCTATGTTCAAGCCAAGGCAGAGCACTTCGGCATCGACCTCGAGCCGGCCAACGCGAAGGAGATCGTCCGGGCCGCCTCGGTGATGAGGAAAGCCGCCGACGATGCGTTCGACGTTCTCCATCCGCTCATCCCCGAGATCGACTCGATCGCTCTGCCGATGATCCACGGACCGGCGCGAACCGAGGGCACTCACGGCCGCAATGCCGTGGTCCTGCCCAACGGGGAGGTCGACCTTGATGATCCGAGCACCTGGTCAGGCACATTCGATCGGTCGCCGTGCGGAACCGGAACCAGCGCTCGTGTGGCAGCTATGTATGCCAGGGGAGAGCTGGCCGTCGGGGAGAAGTTCGTTCACGAATCGATGATGGGCACGACCTTCACCGCTGAGGTGAAGGAGACGACATCCGTGGGCGGTCTTCCGGGGATCGTGCCGACGATCAGCGGTCGCGGGTGGATCACAGGGTTCCACCAGCTCGTCCTCGAATCCGACGATCCGTTCCCTGTCGGCTATACCGTCGGCGACATCTGGGGACGGGGGATGGGCCGAATGACAGCCGGGGAGTGAGTCGATGTCAGTTCTCCCGACTGCGAATGGACAGTGCACGGCGAAGGGACAGCTTATGGAACTCGAAGGTCGCACCATCATCGTCACCGGAGCCGCCGGCGGAATCGGCTCGGCGATCGCCACAGCCTGCGCGCGTCAGGGCGGAACCGTCATCGCCGTGGACCGGGTGGAAATGCCTCCCGATCCTTCTCTGCCCGCCGAGGTGGGTGCGCGGCTGTCGTCGTACCCGGCCGACATCTCAACAGCGGCAGGCTGCGCCGATCTCCTCACCAGCGTGCTCGCGCGCTTCGGAGTCGTCGATGGCCTCGTCAACTGTGCAGGAGTGATGCGCCGAGGTTCCCTCCTTGACATCGATGAGGACGACTGGGCGGCGACCTTCGCCGTCAACGTCGATGCCGTCATGCATCTGAGCCGCGGCATCCTGCCGTCGCTCATCGGTGCGGGAACCGGGTCGATCGTCAACATCGCCTCCCAATGGGGTCTGCACCCGGCAGGCGGCCACATCGCGTACAACACATCCAAGGCCGCAGTCGTCTCGTTCAGCCAGAGTCTTGCCCGCGACTACGGCGGACAGGGAGTGCGGGTCAACGCCGTCTGCCCCGGCGAGATCCTCACCCCGATGCTGAAGCAGAAGCTCGAAACCTCGAATATCGCCGAGGCGGTCCTGGCCGAGTCCATCCCGCTGGGTCGTCTGGGCCGTCCGGACGAAGTCGCGGAGTTGACGACGTTCCTGCTCAGCGATCGAGCATCGTTCATCTCCGGTGCTGCGATCGAGATCACTGGGGCACAGCAGGTCGGCTGAGAAGCCGAACCGGGTGCGAAAGCAGATCGCCGGGCCCGGTCGATGAAGGAGGACGATATGACCATCGAAGAAGCGCGCCCACTGGCTGGAAGACGAGTCCTCGTCACGGGCGGCTCGAAGGGGATCGGGGCAGCCATTGTCAGGGCCGTCCATCGGGACGGGGCGGCAGTGGCGATCCACTTCAACTCCGACGAGCACGGCGCTCGTGGCCTCGCGGCCGAACTCGGGGAGCGCGCACACCTCGTGCGTGCCGACCTGGCATGTCCCGGCACTGCCGCGGGGCTATGGGCCTCGGCGCAGGAAGCCCTGGGCGGCGTCGACACTCTCATCAACAACGCCGGAGCCTGGATCGCCTCGCCCGCAGCTGACCCGCACGCATGGGGCCGGGGATGGGAGGCGAACCTGCAGCTCAATCTCATCTCCGCAGCAGATCTGTGCAGGTGCGCCCTTGAGGAGTTCCCCAACCTCGGCGGGGGAACGATCGTCAACATCACGAGCCGCTCGGCCCATCGCGGCGATGACGCCGAGCATCTTGCCTACGGTGCGGCCAAGGGAGGGCTGCTGAGCCTGACGAAGGGGATCGCCCGGGGCTTCGGCAACAAGGGCATCCTCGCGTATGCCGTGGCTCCGGGATGGGTGGATACCGGCCTCGCCTCCGGAGAGATCGACGCGGGGACTCTCGCCGACCTCCCGCTGCGAGAAGTCACCCCGCCCGAAGATGTCGCCGAACTCGTGGCGTTCCTCGTCTCCGGACGGTCACGGCATCTGACCGGGGCAACCCTCGACATCACCGGGGCCGACTACGTGCGGTGAACGCACGGAATCAGAGCACCCGCATGGCGCTGAATCAGTGCACCCGCATGGCGCCTGATCAGAACCGCACAGCGTCGATGAATTTCTTCAGCTCCGGGTCCTCTGCTCTGTTGAAGGCATCGTCTGGGGTCGCATTCACCGCAATCTCTCCTTCGTGGAAGAACACGACCCGGTCTGCGGCCTTCGAGGCGAACGCCATATCGTGAGTGACGAGAGCGACGGCGATTCCTTCTTCTTCCTTGAGACGACGAAGAACGTCGAGGACCTCGGCGGCCACCGGTGGATCGAGCGCGCTCGTGATCTCATCGCAGAGCAGAAGCTTCGGTCGCATCATCAGCGCACGGGCGATCGCGACGCGTTGCCGCTCACCACCGGAGAGTTCGCTGGGACGGGAGTGGATGTGGTCGGACATCCCCACCTCGGCGAGGGCCTTCTCCGCTCGTTCCAGCGCTGCGGACTCGGACATGCCCAGTCGCTTCCGCGGAGCAAGAGTGAGATTCTTGAGCACATCCATGTGCGGCCACAGCGTGTAGCTCTGGAAGATCATGCCGACGTGGGAATCGACCTGCTTCCACGCCGGTGTGCGCTTCGAATCCTCGAACACGACTTCACCATCGAAGGTCATCGTGCCGTCATCGGGGTCGGTGAGCCCGGCGATCGCCCGCAGCAGCGTGGACTTGCCCGATCCCGACCTGCCGATGATGACGGTGATGTCGCCGGCGAGCATGTCGAAGTCGATGCTCTTCATGACCTCGCGATCACCGAAGCTCTTCTTCAGCCCGCGGCAGGACACGAGCACATCACCGGACTTCGCGGCGATGTCCCTGTGCGTCCCGGTGTGGGCAGCTGAGTTCTCACTCATGGTTTGACCTCGACTTTCGTTCCAGGCGCCATCTGTGCCGCAAGGCTCTTGCGACGAATGCCGCGCACATTGCCCGTCTCCATCATGTTGCGTTCGATCTTGCTCAGGATGAGCGAGGCAGGGAATGCGATGACGAAGTACATGAGAGCTGCGACGGAGAGGATCTCCAGTGCTCGGTAGGACTCCGTGGAGATCTTGTTCGCAGTGAACATCAGATCGGCCACCGCGATCGTGGACACCAGTGCGGTGTCCTTGAACAGTGAGATGTCGAGCGACATGATCACCGGCAGCTGCTGTTTGAGCGCCTGCGGGACGATGATGTGACGGATCTGCTGGAACCTGGTCAGCCGGAGCATCTTGCCTGCTTCGACCTGTTCAGGAGGAACCGCTTGGAATCCGCTGCGGTAGGCCTCGGCCATGAATGCGGTGAGATTGAGAGTCAGCGCGATGACTGCCGATATCGTGCCGGGGATGGTGATCCCGGTCAGAGTCGGCAGCGCGTAGTAGACCCAGAACAGCTGCACGAGAAGTGGGGTGCAGCGGAAGATCTCGATATAGAGCTGGGCGATCCAACGAATCACCTCGATGTTGGACATGCGCAGCAAGGCCACTGGAATGGCCAGGATCATGCTGAGGATGATGACGATGACCGATATCTCCACGGTCAGCAGCAGGCCGTCGAGCAACCGTGGGAAGTTGTTCGTGACCACGCTCCAGTCGAACGTGTAGTTCATGGGATTTCCCTTCTTTCAGGGGCAGGGTCGGTCACTTCATCGCGAGGTCGCCGAGGTTATTCGGACTGATCACTCCAGCCTTGTCCAGTGCAGCTTGGAACGAACCGTCGTTCTTCGCGTTCTGAATGGCGATATTGATGACCTGCAGTGAACGTTCATCGATGTCAGCGCTGACTCCGTAGTTCGAATCGCTCTTGAAGATGACCGGTTTCGGTCGCACGATCTTCAGCGCCTTGTTCTTCTGAGCGGCGTCGGCCAGGGTCGGGAGGTCACCGAACGCTGCGACTGCGCGACCGGCTTCCATCGCGGTGATCGACTGTGGGATCGCTTCGGCATTGACGATGTCGACTCCCAGGTCGACGACCCGACGTTCGTAGGACGTACCCGAGGCTACGGCGACGGGCTTCTTCGATTTGATGACATCCTCGGTGGACTTCAGACCGGAATCGGCTTTGACGATCCACACGCCTTCGTAGGTGTAGACGGGATCGGTGAACTGGATGGCCAATGACCGCTCCGAGGTGGCGTCGAGGTACGCACCGACATCGAACCGATCTGCTTGCAGGCCGGACACCATCTTCGACCATTCGGCGGCGACCGGAGTGAACTTCACCCCCATCTCCTTGGCCAGGTTCTGCAGCGGCAGCACATTCGGTCCGCCCATCTTGCCGTCCTTCTGCTCGCCCGTCATCGGGGGAGCAGAAGCGATTCCGACTCGGAGTTCGCCCTGATCCTTGATCTTCTGGATCCAGGCGCCGTTCTCTGTGCCTCCGACACCGCCTCCGGATCGAAGTCCGGCTCCGAAGTAGCCTCCTGCCAGCGCCAGAACGATGACGCCGACGATAGCGATGATGATTTGACTTGTTTTGGACATCTTTGTCTCTCCTCGTCAAAATGCCGGCCCCACTCTGGACCGACTGGGCAAGAAGCGGCGGGCCCCATCGTGATGGCGGACTGACACCTTCCACTGCCGCTGTGTCATACAATCGACCATATAGCGAGTTCTGCGCAATATCGAGAGTTGATCGGAAACTGGGCCTGCAAGTGTTATCAACTCAAGTGTTTTCATCGAGATCTGCTTCGCCAGATATCGGTGATTGTCTTACAATGCTGTGACGGTGAATCAATCGCGTGCAGTTCACCTCACCGGTTTGTGCGCAGCCACAGAATGGCGACGTGGAGTGCGGTGCGTGACTCCGCATCTTCCAGCGAGACCCCGAGCTTGGCCTGAAGTCTGTCCAGGCGCGCGTACAGTGCCGGACGGGACAAGAAGCCGCTGCGGGCAAGCGCTGACTTGTTGCCGCTGTGAGAGAGGAACTGTTCGAGGAGGGTGAGCATCTCCTCGCCGCCGCCGCCACCGCTTCCGCCTTCAGCTTCGAGCAGAGGAGCCAGCTCCGCCTCGGCGAAGGCCCGAACGCTCGGATCATCGCGCAGGGATGAGAGCAGTCCGCGCAGTCTTACGTCGGAGAATCGGTAGTACTTCCGTTGTCGCAACTCGAGCGTCGACGCGATCTCGGCCACCTGGTTGGCGGATTCGAGCTGGCTGGCGGCGTCGACGATCGACGTGCTCGTCCGCCCGACTCCGACTGTGGTGTCGCGGGTGGGAAGTTCATCGATGAGCCCATCAAGGACCGCATCATCGTCGGTGCCTGGGGGCAGCGCCACCACGGTGCCGAATGAACCCGATTGCAGTCCGGCGGACAGTGTGGAGCAGTGGTGAGCGGTTGCTGCAGTGACGAAAGCACGGTGCAGCGACCGTTCCCGCAGTTGGAGTGATGTCGGGTCGGTGTTCGGACCGCGATCAACGCGGACGACCACGGGAATCATGCGGCCTCGTGGTGCGAACCCCAGGTCCGCCGCCCGAATTCGGACCTGTTTCTCGTCGACGTCTGCCGATTCGATGATTTCGCGGACCAGTCCGCCCTGAGCCTGGATGAGAAGGTCCTGTTCGTCGCGTTCGGCCATCCGCGCCAAGGTCAGAGTCTGCGCGGCGCGCTCGATGACCTGCGCTGCCTCCTCGTCGGATTCCAGGCGGCCCGGCGCGAGCAGCCGGCCCCACCGACGATCTCGCAGTCCCACTGGAGTCTGCAGCCACCGTTGCCCGTGCCCGTGCCCGTGTTCGTGGCCCTCACCGAGGTCGTCCGGGCCATTGCTTTCACGCCGAGCAGTGCGCGACGACGGTATATCGCCGGCGTGGGCGAGTAGGCGATGTCCGACGTCTTCGAGCATGACGGGTGAGCCCAGCAGCTCTGATGTCCGGTCGACGATGTCCTGGGCTCCAGCACTCTCCAGGCTCAGCTGGGTGAAGACCTCGTGGACCGTGCGGGCACGCTCTACGCGGGCAAGCTGCCGACCGAGCAATTCCTGGTGGGCGAGCTCCGTGACGCGGACGAACTTGATCCGGTGACGCAGAATCACGATCGGGATCTCGCGACCACGGGCGGCGGCACGCACGTTCTCGATGGCTTCGTCATCAGGTCGGCCATCGTCATGAATGAGTTCGATGACGGCACCGGCGGCAGAAGCGGATTCGAGCTGATCGAGAAAATTTGCCGTCGACTCCTGTGACGACCGGTAGGACAAGCCTGTGCTGAGCACGAGTTCGCCGCCTTCGAGGAACTGCGCGACATTCTCCGAGTCGGCGATGTGGACCCATCTCACTGCACGCCCCACCTGGTCGCCACCTGTCACGACTTCGGGATCACCGCGGCGGATCTCGTCGACGTCGAGCAGGTTCGCGATCGTCAGATCCGGTTCTCGCTGCGACCAAGCTTCCACTGTTCGCTTCCCTTCGTCGTCTCCAGGCCACGTAGTTTACACAGTGTAAGGCTGCATGGATATATGTTGACAGGTCGTCCATGGCGATTCGGATGCGGCTGACTCACCATTGAAAGATCAGGATCACCTCGGCGGTCCGACCCACCTCGGCGATATGGAATGAAACGCGAAAGGACGGCGCATCATGACTGTGATCAATGCGAACGAAGAGCTCGATCGTGAGGTCAGCGACTCCAGGACTGAAGGCTCGGAGAGCAATGCGGAGCTTGTCCACAGCGAGCGGGCGTTCAGTGCCGAACAGCTGCAAGCAGGTCAACGCGCCTACGAGCTCGACCGTGCGCACGTCTTCCACTCCTGGCAGGCCCAGAGGCCATTCGAGCCGATGACGATCGTCGACGCGGCGGGCCCCTATGTCTTCGACGGCGACGGGCGGAAGCTGCTCGATATGTCCTCGCAGCTGGTGAACACGAACATCGGGCACCAGCACCCGAAGGTCGTGTCGGCGATTCAGGAGCAGGCGGCGAAGCTCTGCACGATTGCTCCCCAGCACGTCAACGATGCCCGCTCGGAGGCTGCCCGGCTCATCACCGAGCGGACCCCCGGCGATCTCGACCACGTGTTCTTCACCAATGGTGGTGCCGATGCGAACGAGCACGCGATCCGCATGGCGCGGCTGCACACCGGCAGGACCAAGGTGCTCTCCGCCTATCGCAGCTACCACGGCGGCACCCAGCTGGCCGTCAACGTCACGGGTGACCCGCGCCGTTTCGCCAATGACTACTCGGCCGAGGGCATCGTCCACTTCATGCCTGCCTACCAGTACCGTTCCTACTTCGGCTCCACCACCGAGGCGGAAGAGACGCAGCGAGCGCTGCAGCACCTTGAGGACATGATCACGCTCGAGGGCCCGAGCAACATAGCCGCGCTCATCCTCGAGACCGTGCCGGGCACCGCCGGGATCTACGGGCCTCCGGCCGGATACCTCGAGGGTGTGCGAGAGCTGACAGCCCGCTACGGCATCGTCTACATCGCCGATGAGGTGATGGCCGGCTTCGGCAGGACCGGTCGCTGGTTCGCCGTCGATCACTGGGACGTCACCCCGGATCTCATCACCTTCGCCAAGGGCGTGAACTCGGGCTATGTGCCACTGGGCGGAGTCGCGATCTCCGACGCGATCTTCGAGACCTTCCGCGACTGTGTCTATCCCGGCGGTCTGACCTATTCGGGTCATCCGCTGGCATGTGCGGCTGCGGTCGCCACGATGAATGCGATGGACGAGGAGGGAATGGTCGAGAATGCCGACCGCCTCGGTCGGGACATCATCGGTCCGGCTCTGCGCGAGATGGCGCAGCGGCATCCTTCGATCGGCGAAGTCCGCGGCATGGGCTGCTTCTGGGCCGTTGAGCTCGTCAAGGATCGGACGACGAAGGAGCCATTGGCCGCGTACGGCGGCAGCTCGCCGGAGATGAACCAGGTCATCGGTGCGATGAAAGCCGGGGGAGTGCTTCCCTTCGCCAACTTCAACCGAATCCATGTCGTCCCGCCTCTGAACACGCCCGACGAGGACGTGCGCTTCGGTCTCGAGGTCCTTGACGAAGCGCTGACCATCGCCGACGGATTCGTCTGCTGACCATCGCGCCTACTCACCGGGTCGATTGTGAACGTCGATACATTCCGGGACTGGTGGTGAGGTGTTCGGCCAGCTCAGAGATGAACGCAGAGTGTCGCGAGTGTAGATACACCGAACAGTGGGTGAAGATTCGGTGAAATAGGCGGTAGACTTTTTTCGATTGAGGACGCTGCCCGCCAGCAAAATCATCCACGGTCCGAATTGTGTCTACGTTCAAGGTCGCTTAGTGGAAATCATCTTCGTCGTCGTGTTGGTCATCGTGCTGGCACTGTTCTTTGACTTCACCAATGGCTTTCACGACACGGCCAATGCCATGGCGACTCCGATCGCCACAGGAGCGATCAAGCCCAAGGCAGCGGTCACCCTGGCAGCGTTGCTCAACCTTGTCGGTGCCTTTCTGTCCACCGAGGTGGCGAAGACCATCTCCGGGGGCATCATCAGAGAAGGTGGTGGGGGAGTCCAGATCACTCCGGACTTCATCCTTGCCGGCCTCATCGGTGCGATCATCTGGAACATGGCGACGTGGCGCTTCGGCCTGCCGTCGTCGTCGTCACACGCGCTGTTCGGCGGACTGATCGGTGCCGCGATCATCGGTGCCGGGCTCAACTCCGTCGACTTCGGCGTCTTCGTGTCCAAGGTGGTCCTGCCTGCCATCGCCGCTCCGATCATCGCCGGCGTCGGTGCGTATCTGTGCACGCGCCTGGCCTATTCCATCACGCGACGCAACGGCGAAGGGAAGACCGCTCACCGGGCTCCGTTCAAATACGGGCAGATCTTCAGCTCCTCTCTCGTGGCTCTGGCACATGGCACCAACGATGCGCAGAAGACCATGGGCGTCATCACCCTCGTCCTCGTTTCCGCGAACCTGCAGGATCACGGAACCGGTCCTCACCTCTGGGTGATCACCGCCTGCGCACTGGCGATTGCCCTGGGAACGTATGTCGGCGGCTGGCGAATAATCGACACCCTCGGCACGAAGCTCACCACGGTCAAGCCTGCTCAGGGGCTGGCTGCCGAGACCTCGACTGCCGCCGCAATTCTCGCCTCGTCGCACCTGGGCTTTGCCCTGTCGACGACGCAGGTGGCGTCCGGTTCGGTAGTCGGCTCCGGCCTGGGCCGTAAGGGCGCGGACGTGAAGTGGTCGACTGCAGGTCGGATCGCATCGGGCTGGCTGCTGACCATCCCAGCGGCCGGAATCGTCGGTGGTATCGCTGCAGCCATCGCGCATCTGGGCACCATCGGCGTCATCATCGACACCGTCATCGCGGTCGTCGCAGTCCTCTGGATCTTCCTCAGCTCGCGCAAGGCTGCGGATCCGGAGATCTCGAACTTCGACACCGTCGGCGAGGCGGTGGGAATCCGCGGCCGCAAGCGCAAGCTGCGGAAGGACCGAAACCGCAAGCGTGCCGAAATGAAGCGTGCTGATCGCATCGCTGCCCGCGACCAGCGACTCTCTGACAAAGCGGATGCGAAGTCCGGTGCCGGTCCAGCTGCCGAGGCAGCTGCGGATGCGAACATCAGCGCCGCTGCCGATACAGACTCCGACGCGGGCGCTGACCCCGACGCGAACCCCAGCTCCGGAACCGGTTCCGGTTCCGAGGTGAATGCCGGCTCGGATCCCAACGCCGTGCACACCTCAGCGGCGAAGACTGATGCGGATAAGACACGAGCCGATGAGGCACGCGCAGACAAGGGAGATTCGAAATGATCGAGTGGAGCTCATTCCTCATCGTTGCGGTTGCGACCTGGGTGTCAGCGATCGTCGTCATCACACTCTTCTCCACCGCTGTGCGGATGCGGGCAGTGCACGTCGACCTGGCTGCCGAAGGCCAGAGCAAGCCCCTGCTCAGGATCGGCTACTGGGCAGTGTTCGGTGTCTGCAGCATCGTTGTGCTCGTCGGCGTCTACCTGATCGTTCCTGCGCTCCACGGCGCCTGAGCGCGTCCTCTGACCGCCGCTGCCGCACCGCCTGCGGCACCCACCACCGCCGCACCGCCTGCGGTACCGCCTGCCGCACCGCCTGCCGCACCGCCTGCGGGACCGCCTGCCGCACCGCCTGCGGGACCCACCATCGGTAGTCGTATCCACTACGGTCCTTGGTATTCACAACCGTAAGCAAAGCACGTCCTCCCCGGAGCATCTTGTCCTACAGTTGCTGCAGGGCGTATTGGTGCTCCCGGCACGTGATGTGATTCGGCAACCGTCACGGGCCCCCGCTGGCGCCACTGAAGCCACCTCGCTGCACTGCGCGCGCCAAGCACCGCAGGCTCCGAACACCGCAGGCTCCGAACACCGCGGACGCTGCGTCCCGGCATACGAAAATCCCCCAACCACCTCGTCGGTGGTTTGGGGGATTCTCTGTCGCTCAATAGAGTCTCAGTGACTCGGGCGAGACTCAGGCGAGACCCAGGCGGTCGCGCAGGTTGTCGACCTCGGCGCGGAGTTCGGCTGGAACCGAATCGCCGAGCTGCTCGTACCATTCCTCGATGAGTCCGAGCTCGGTTTCCCATTCCTCGGGCTTGATCGCCAGAGCCTTGCGCAGCTGCTCGTCGGTGAAGTCGAGGCCCTCGGTGTCCAGGCCGCCCTCAACGGGGGTCAGGCCCAGCGGGGATTCGGCTGCGTCGGCGGTGCCGGTGACGCGTTCGAAGACCCACTTGAGAACACGCGAGTTCTCGGAGAAGCCTGGCCACAGGAACGAGTTGTCGTCATCGCGGCGGAACCAGTTGACGTAGAAGATCTTCGGCAGCTGGGCACCCTCGGTGTTGCCGATGTCGAGCCAGTGCTGCAGGTAGTCACCGACGTTGTAGCCGATGAAGGGACGCATGGCCATGGGGTCGCGGCGAACGACGCCGACGGCGCCGGTGGCTGCTGCGGTGGTCTCAGAGGAGAGCACCGATCCCATGAACACTCCGTGGTTCCAGCTCTTGGTCTCGGTCACCAGCGGCATCGTGGTCTTACGGCGACCGCCGAAGAGGATGGCCGAGATCGGCACGCCGTTCGGATTCGTCCACTCGGGAGCCAGGGTCGGGACGTTGGCGATCGGGGTGCAGAAACGCGAGTTCGGGTGAGCGGCTGGAGTCTCCGAATCCGGGGTCCAGTCATTGCCGCGCCAGTCGGTGAGGTGCGCTGGCTTCTCGTCGGTCTTGCCTTCCCACCACACGTCACCGTCGTCGGTCAGTGCGACGTTGGTGAAGATGTTGCCGCCTGCTTCGATGGCGCGCATCGCGGTCGGGTTGGTGGTGTAACCGGTGCCCGGCGCGACGCCGAAGAGGCCGAACTCGGGGTTGACGGCGTAGAGCTGGCCGTCGTCGCCGAAGCGCATCCAGGCGATGTCGTCGCCCAGAGTCTCAGCCTTCCAGCCGGCAATCGTGGGCTCGATCATGGCGAGGTTGGTCTTGCCGCAGGCCGAGGGGAACGCAGCGGCGATGTACTTGACCTCGCCCTCCGGGCTTGTGAGCTTGAGGATGAGCATGTGCTCGGCCAGCCAGCCCTCATCGCGGGCGATCGACGAAGCGATGCGTAGCGCGTAGCACTTCTTACCCAGCAGTGCGTTGCCGCCGTAGCCGGAGCCGAAGGACCAGATGGAGCGGTCTTCCGGGAAGTGGGTGATGTACTTGGTGGGGTTGCAGGGCCAGGCGACATCTTCCTGCCCGGGTTCGAGCGGAGCGCCGACAGAGTGCACGCATTCGACGAATGTGCCGCCGTTGGCCACGATCGCGTCGAGAGCATTCTTGCCCGAGCGAGCCATGACGAGCATGGAGAGAACGACGTAAGGGGAGTCGGTGACCTCGATGCCGAACATCGGTTGGTCGGCCTCTGCGTGTCCCATGACGAAGGGGATGACGTACATGGTGCGTCCCCGCATCGAACCGGTGAAGAGAGGTTCGAGAGTCTCTTTCATCTCGGCTGGCGCCATCCAGTTGTTGAGCGCGCCTGCGTCTTTCTCCTCGGCGGAGCAGATGTAGGTGCGGCCTTCCACGCGGGCGACGTCCTCGGGGTCGGAGGCCGCATAGAATGAGTCCTTGGTGCCGGTCAGGCGAACGATCGTGCCGGCTTCGACGAGCTGGTCGGCGATGGTGGCCTTCTGCTCATCTGAACCATCGACCCAGACGATATCGTCGGGGGTGGTGAGGGTGGCGACCCTGCTGACGAACGAAAGCACCGACTCGTTATCGGTCGGTGCGTTCTTCAGCTGGTCAGCGACGACGTCATGGTCGAGGACAGTCATGAGTGGTCTCCTGGTCAATCGGGGTTCCGCCTGGCGGCTGGTACATCTCCACCGTAGGACTCGCACGGGCCGGAAAATCCTGGTTTTGAGTCACTGGAAGATGTGCATTGGATCACAACGGCATTGCGGAAGACGTGGATGCGTCAATTCAATGATGTGTCTTTGCATTTCGGTGATTGTTTGTTGCAAAACGTGATTGTTCATGGAACCAGCGCCTTCGGGGCCCTCGCCGAGGTGGCTCTCACCGTCCGGTCGAAGCTTTCGCAGGTGATCTTCCGGGTCTTCCGGCGCTACCTGCAGGCAGGCTGCCTGCGAGATGGACTTAAATTCTACGAATAGTAGAATAGAGGGCAGTTGTCGTCATCACTGACGCCTTCGATCATGCTCTGAATCGGAACTGTCGGGACAGGGCATCTGTGACCTCAAATGAGAATCTAAGGAGCATCATGCCCCGCACCACCATCGGACTTGGTATCGTCCTCATCGTTGTCGGCGTCATTGCCTACGTCGCAACCTCATTCGCCAGCTGGACCGCTCTGATCCCGGCCATTCTGGGCGCCGTCCTCCTCATCTGCGGACTCATCGCACTGAAGAATCAGAAGCTCGGAATCCACATCGCTTTGGTTGTTGCCATCTTGGGTATCTTCGGCACCGGCATGAACGTCATGCAGGTCGGTGCGCTGATCGCCGGTGAGGCCGAGCGACCTGCGGCTGTGATCACGAGCATCATCACCTTCGTGCTGCTCATCATCTACGTCGTCATGGGCGTGCGCTCCTTCATTGCAGCCCGGCGCTGGAAGAATTCGGCGAAGCCAGAGGCTGCGCAGCAGTAGCCTGCCAACTGCCGCGTGGAGGGGCTGTGGATCGCCGATCGAGCGAGCCCAGCCCCTCCCTGCGGAAGCCGCAAATGTGGCGAAGCGCACTCGGGTCGAATTTGAGCTTGGGTGAATTCGGTGTGTATAGTTGATCGAGTTGCAGGGCGAGAGTCCAAACAACATGCGCCACTAGCTCAACGGATAGAGCATCTGACTACGGATCAGAAGGTTGGGGGTTCGAATCCCTCGTGGCGCACAGTAGAGGAGCCCCTCACCAGCAGAAATGTTGGTGAGGGGCTTTTTCGATGTGATCCACACCGTGACGCCGTCTTTATGCATTGAACACCTGGGACTGAGGCCTCGAGCTGCCTGAAAGTGTTCGGCGCTAGGATTGGACCATGGCCGCAATCACTGCCGATGACGGTGTCCGTCTCGAGTACACCCGGGCCGGAGTCTCCTCTGGTCGCCCAGTGGTGCTGCTGTCCGGGTTCAAGGCGCCGGCGACCAGCTGGCGCTACCAGGTCGGACCGTTGACAAGCGCCGGATACGAGGTGTTCTCCGTCGATCTGCGCGGTCACGGCAACGCCGATCACCCCAAGTCAGGCGTGACAATGGAGCGGCGCGGTCAGGATGTGGCGCAGGTTCTCGAGGCTCTGGAACTCACAGATGTTCTGCTTGTGGGCGGCTCCATGGGCGGCAACACAATCTGGTCCTATCTCACCCAGTTCGGCGCCGATCGCATCGCCGGAATCGTCATCGTCGATCAGACCCCGAAGATGCTCAACACCACCGACTGGCCCCACGGATACTACGGCTACAACGAATCCAACGTCGACGCCTACTTCGCTGAGGGCATCCCTCCCACCGGGTACGGCACCCCCGTCTGGAAGCGGGGCGGGCGCACGCTGCGTCTGCTCAAGGCCATGAAAGGTGTGGATCATCACCTCAGCCGCGGCGAGCTCGCACTTCTCAACGACCACGCGAAGGCCGATTGGCGTCCGGTGATCGAAGGCACTGACGTGCCCGTGCTCTTCGTCGCCGGAGCCGAAAGTGAACACTGGCCAGCATCGCACGCAGCCGCCACCGCAGGGCTCGCTCCGATCGGATCATCGACGGTCATCCCCAATGATGGGCATGCGGCCAACATCGAGAAGCCCGAGGCTTTCAATCAGATCCTGCTCGAATTCGCCGGGTCCCTCTGACGGGAACTGCGAGCAGCGCATCCCGCTGCTTCGGCGACAGATGCTTCACCGCTTCGCGCATCGTCACACCTGAAGCTCGATGTGCACGCGGCCGCATCCGGTCGAAGACCATGTCGGGACGTGTGCGGGCGGTGTCGCGCAGCACCCAGCCGATAGCCTTGCGGATGAAGAACTCCTTCTCCTCCAGCATCGCATCGGCGAACCGTGAAAATCGGGCGAAGTCACCGCGACCCTCACGCAATGGCCTGAGGTGGGCCAGCAGCGCAGAGCGCCGGATCCAGAGATCTTCGTCGCCCGCCCAACGCTCGAGGGTGGGATCGAACTTTGCATCGTGTTCGGACAACGGGCCGATGGCATCACCGGCGAGCGGATCGACGAGTGCCCAGGTGTGTGCCTGACGCGGCAGCCGTTCGAAGAGGTCAATGTCATCGGCGCCGAGGTGGTCCTGCTTGTGGATGAGCACCATCGTTGCCGCGCTGCGGAGTTCGTAGACTGGGGTCCGACTCGCGGCTTGCTCCATGCCGTCTGCGTCGCGTGCGTAGTCCCACAGCTGCTCGGCAAGTGCGATCACTCCGTCATGCTTCAACTCACTCGTGCGCAACACCTCGCGGACCACTCCCCGAGTAGCGGGCACGCCGACGCCGTAGTGGACGAGCTCGCTCTTGAGGTACGCCCGTTCCTTCGTGGCGCGTTCGGAGCTGCCACGGTACCGGAGTTCACGGTCGAGCACCTCGGCGAGGAAGCGCACACCGGACGCAGCTGATGTCATGGCACGATCATCCCACTGCGCGCCGAAAGCGGTGCAACGGTTGGTAAGTTCTGTTTGATCCAGGCGCTGGGATCGAGGAGAACTTACCAACTGTTGCGGCGTCGGCGCCGAAAAGCCAGGGTCCGAAGGTGGGGCTGCGCCGCGGGGGCGTCCGTTGCGCCTCATAAGTCCGTGACGACACAGAGATTTGCCACAACACAGAAGCCCACTCACACAGTGACATCACTGTGTGAGTGGGGCTTCGAGAATGACTCGGCCAGCCAGCCAGGCAACCAGCGGGCCAGCCAGCCAGGCAGTCGGGCGGTCGGTCAGGCAGCCGGTCGGCCGGCAAGCGGTTCAGCCGGTCAGGTGGATTCTGATCAGTCCGTGCCGGCGTCGAAGGCGGCGGACAGTCCGGCACGGTCGCTGGCGGCGTCGACATCATCGGTGGAGTTTGCGATCTCCTCGGCGCCACCGGCCTCAAGGGAACCGACGAGCTCCGAAGTCGGGCCCGAGACGATGCCCATGGCCGCGTACTGCTCGAGGCGGGCACGCGAATCGGCGATGTCGAGGTTGCGCATGGTCAGCTGGCCAATGCGGTCCTCGGGACCGAAGGCGGCGTCGCCCACGCGCTCCATCGACAGCTTCTCCGGGTGGTAGCTGAGGTTCGGTCCGGTGGTGTTGACGATTGTGTAGTCGTCGCCGCGGCGCAGGCGCAACGTCACTTCGCCGGTGATCGCCGAGGCGACCCAACGCTGCATGGATTCGCGCAGCATGAGGGACTGCGGGTCCAGCCAGCGACCCTCGTACATGCGACGACCCAGGCGGCGACCCTCTTCGTGGTAGAGCGCGATGGTGTCTTCGTTGTGGATGGCGTTGAGTAGGCGCTCGTAGGTGATGTGGAACAGCGCCATGCCGGGAGCCTCGTAGATGCCCCGTGACTTCGCCTCGATGATGCGGTTCTCGATCTGGTCGGAGACGCCGAGTCCGTGACGGCCGCCGACCTCGTTGGCCTTGAAGACCAGGGCGACGGGATCGTCGAATTTCTCGTCGTTGATCGACACGGGGCGACCCGCCTCGAAGCCGACGGTGACCTCTTCGGTCGCGACCTCGACGTCATCGCGCCAAGCGGCGACACCCATGATCGGTTCGACGATGTCGAGTCCGGCATCGAGGAATTCAAGAGTCTTGGCCTCGTGGGTCGCGCCCCAGATGTTGGCGTCGGTGGAGTACGCCTTCTCTGCGGAGTCACGGTAGGGGTAGCCGTGCTCGACGAGCCATTCGCTCATCTCCTGGCGGCCGCCGAGCTCCTCGACGAAGTCCGAGTCGAGCCATGGCTTGTAGATGCGCAGCTTCGGGTTGGCCATGAGGCCGTAACGGTAGAAGCGCTCGATGTCGTTGCCCTTGTAGGTCGAGCCGTCGCCCCAGATGTCGACGCCGTCTTCCTTCATGGCGCGCACGAGCATGGTGCCGGTGACCGCGCGGCCCAGGGGAGTGGTGTTGAAGTAGGTCTTGCCGCCGGAGCGGACGTTGAATGCACCGCACTGCAGAGCGACGAAGCCTTCTTCGACGAGCAGGCGCTTGGCATCGACGAAACGGGCGATCTCTGCGCCGTATTCCTTCGCACGCTCCGTCACGGAGTCGAGGTCGGGCTCGTCGTACTGGCCGATATCGGCCGTGTAGGTGCAGGGAACGGCGCCCTTGTGGCGCATCCATGCGACCGCGCAGGACGTATCCAGTCCGCCGGAGAAGGCGATTCCAACGTGCTCACCGATTGGGAGCGAAGACAATACTTTCGACATGCGCACCAGCTTAGCGGCCCGACCAACTCCTGTCGAATTGTTATGCATAGACATGTATTTTTATGTGAGACGGTGGTGTGCCAGGCTCTCCCCGAGGAAGTTGCGAGTCGGAGAACGCGGACAGATCGGACTGCTCGGCCGCACGAACGAGACCGATTTCATCCACGCGGCGGAGGTGTCGGGTTCTGCGGCAACGTAGGTTGGAACATGAGACCGGAGCCGGACTGAAGCAGGAGACCTGAAGCATCAGGGCTGAGGCGTCGGCGCAGGACTGAGGAGGAGCCGTGAGCACGGGAACGGATCACAACGACAACGCCAGCGTGGGCACAGACCCCGTGGCCACAGACTCTGCGGCCACCGGCCCTGCGGCCACCGGCCCTGCGGCCAACTCGGCGAGGCAGCTGGAGGAGGGGGTGGACGCTAAGGGGCGACCGTTGGCGATCGTGCCGGCCGCAGTGCCGTGGCTCGAGTTCGCAGTCTTCGTCGCCGTCGCGGTGATCCTCGCCTGGCTCGTCTGCCTGCCGCTGTGGTTGAGCGGTGAAGGGTTGGGTGATCCCGTGCTCGTGCAGGTGTCGGGGATGGCCATGATGTTCACCCCTCTTATCGCTGTGGTCGTAGCAATGATCGTCCAGCGCCGTCGCACCGGTGAGCCTCGGGCCAGTATCGTCAGGTACCTCGGCATCTGGCCTCTGCGTCCCTTCGGCCGGGTGCTCGGGATGACCGCACTCGCCTTCTTCGGGTTGTTCGTACTCGTTGCTGCGGCCTATCTGGTGGGAGCAGCCTTCGGATGGATGCAGGTCGATTTGCTTGGCCTCTCGGGTTTCAAGATGCAGCTCTCGCAGCTGCCGGGCCTGGACGAGGTCCCAGTGGTCCTGGCTGTGATCGGCTATCTGGTGATCATGGCGCTTGGCTCGGCGCTCAACGTGATCGTCGCCTTCGGTGAAGAGGTCGGCTGGAGGGGGTGGCTGCTGACGAGCCTGCGTCCGCTCGGCACCTGGCCGGCGCTGCTCATCGTCGGGGTGATCTGGGGCCTGTGGCACGCACCGCTGATCCTGCTCGGATACAACTTCGCACGCCCCGACATCACCGGTGTGGCCTTCATGGTCGGCGGATGCATCGTGCTGGGAGTCCTGTTCGGGTGGCTGCGACTGCGCACCGGTTCGGTCTGGCCAGCCGTCGCCGCACACGCAGCGCTCAACGGCTCGGCCGGAATGCTGCTCGGGCTGTTCATCGACGGCTCAGCCTCGACGCCGGACATGGCTTTGGTCTCCTTCCTGGGCGTGTCCGGATGGATCGTCTCCGCGATCGTCATCGCGGTTCTCTTCGCCACGGGCCAGTTCAGAAGGCAGCCCGAACTGGGTGTCAGACAGCCGAAGGCACCCGCGCCCGTTGCGCCGACCGCACCAGCTGTGCCTCCCGCGTCCGCTGCGCAGCCGATGGCACCCGCGGAGCAAGTACCTCCAGCGACGCCTCGTGGCGAAGCGCATTGAGGCCGAGGTCAGGCATCCGTTAGGCTCAAAAGCCCATACCTCAAGGAGAATTCCATGGCACTAGGATCATCGTTGCTGCAGACAGCAGGACGCGTACTCACTGCACCGATCTTCATCACTGGCGGTTACTCGGCACTGACAAACCCGGGCGGCCGGGTCCAGGCTGCCGGACCGACGCTCGATGCGATCCGCGAATACGTGCCGGTCCTGTCCGACGACGATGAGTTCCTGGTCCGTGCCAACGGCGGACTCCAGCTCTTCGCTGGGACCACGATGGCGTTGGGCATCAAGCCACGTCTGTCCGCTCTTGCACTCGCCGGATCTCTGATCCCGACCACACTGGCTGGTCACGCATTTTGGGAGATGGACGGCGCCGATGCCGCTGCACACAAGACCCACTTCTCGAAGAATGTCGCGGCCCTGGGTGGTCTCCTCCTCGTCGCAGGTGCCCAAACGACCAAGCAGGCAGCTAAGAATGCGGCCCGGAAAGCCGCAGCGAAGGCTCAGAGGAAAGCCCTGAAGCAGGGCTGAGGGAGGACCCTCCGAGTCCCACGCCAGCATCTTCCTTATTAGCTTAGGCTAAGCTCAGTTCTGAATGCATGGCTGAGCGAGGGGAAGACGGCAATGGTCAATTGGCAGCGTGGCGTGATGCGCCTGATGCGGATCTCCAACCATGAGATTGCGGTGACTCGGGTCGAGGACTTCACTGACTTCTACCGGCGCATCCACTTCACCGGACCGCAGCTCCTGTCTGAGCTCACCGAGGTGTTTCCTACCCTGTGGACCAGGCTGTGGTTCCCTCACCCGGAGAAAGGTGAGGGACATGTCAGCCAGCGCGGTTACACGTTCGTCGATATCGACGTGGCTACCGGCTCGTTCAGTCTCGACTTCGTCATCCACGGTGACGCAGCGAACCCCGCCGGCACCGGTCCAGCCAGCCGGTGGGCGGTGAGCGCGACACCGGGGACGACCATCGAGGCCGCGCTGACCCCTGCCCGCATCGATCTGCCTTCGGACACGGACCGCATCCTCCTCGCGGGCGACCTCACCGCGCTCCCGGCAGTGAATTCCTGGCTGCAGACCATCCCCGCAGAGGTGCCAGTGACCGTTGCGATCGAAGACGACCACGAGCCGACCACAGTGAACACCCTTCCCCGAGCCGAGCATCCGAACGCTCGGTGGGTGTGGGTCCGCAGCGAGGGTCCGTTCGGGGCAGCCTTGGTTGAGCATGTGCGCTCGTTCGACCTCGATCCGGACGGGCTCTACGTCTGGGCAGCCGGCGAACGCAGTCTCATCAAACAGGTCCGTACGTTGATCAAACAGGATCTGGAGCTGAAGAAGGACCATCATTTCTCACAGTTCTACTGGTTCGAGGGCAAACCCACGGGGTGAGCTCTCCTATTCGAGGCTGTCGTGACCACGTCGGAGCGGATAGCGTGGAGATTATGTCAGCGAACAATGACGGCCCAGTGGATCCGCTCGGCTCCCATCCGCGTAGCTCCAATCTGCTCAGCGCTGAGGTGAACGAGATCGTGACCTTCAATGACGTCGATGATCCCGATCTCTGGATACGGCCCGATCTCCCACACGCTCCCATCGAATTCGTCGATCACGATCCTGCTTGGGCTGAGAACTATTCGCAGCTGTCGCAGCAGATCCTCACCCGGCTCGGGGACAAAGCCCTCGGCATCGCTCATGTCGGCTCCACCTCGGTGCCTGGTCTGGCGGCGAAGCCGATCATCGATGTCGCTCTCGTAGTCGCGGACCCCCGCGTAGAGCCCGACTTCCGACCATCGCTGAACCAGATCGGTTTCGAACTCGTCATTCGCGAACCGGCCTGGTACCAGCACCGAATGTTCAAGCACCTCGACGCGCATTCAGGAATCCTGGTCGCTCCGATGTGCAACCTTCACGTGTTCGGACCACGGTGCCCGGAAGTCGCCCGCATGCGCCTGTTTCGCGATTGGTTGATTGGCAGCCCCGATGACCGGAATCGCTATCAGGCGGTGAAGCTGCGCTCGGTCGCTGAGGCGAATTCCGCCGGTGAGACGGTCATGGAGTACAACGCTCGCAAGCAATGCGTCATCAGGGAGATCTATCGCAGCATCTTCCGTGCAGAGGGCTGGATCTGAGCAACCGCGCCACACCCCTGGAAAATCGCATTGAAGCGCCTATGCTCGAGGTATGGCGAAGGCACTTCTCATCGTGGACATCCAGAACGACTTCACCGAGGGCGGGGCGCTCGGCGTGGACGGCGGCGACTCCGTGGCCACCGAGGTGACCCGCTACCTCGGGGCCCATGCCGGTGACTACGACGCAATCATAGCCTCCCGCGACTGGCATGATGCCGACAGCGACAACGGCGGCCACTTCGCGGCGAACCCGGACTTCGTCGACACCTGGCCGATCCACTGCGTGGCCGGCACAGGAGGCGCCCAATACGATCCTCTGCTGACCACCGACGCCATCACCCACCATGTGCGCAAGGGGCAGGGCACCCCCGACTACTCTGCCTTCCAGGGGACGACGGATGAGGGGGACCACCTCGGCGATCTGCTGACGAAGCTCACCATCACCGAGGTCGACGTCGTCGGCATCGCCACCGACCATTGCGTATGCGCCACCGTCCTCGACGCCCTCAATGGCGGATGGTCCGTCCGTGTTCACCAGGAGCTCATCGCAGGAGTCGGCAAGGACTCCTCCACGTTGGCCCTGGCCGAGATGGACGCCGCCGGAGCGACGATCGTCTGAAGTAATTGCCCAGGTGACACGGTGCATAGTCGAGAATCCTGCGCTTTCTCCATCGAAAGTTGCAGGTTGAGTCTGAACTCCTAGGCGATGTTTCCGGCTCAGAAACTTGATGAGCTTGAGACATGAACACAACACTTGCGAAAAGCGCGCACACGCTCGTGTCGAAGCGCGGTTCGTGGTTCGTCCTCGGCGGGGTCGTCATCCTCGCCACCCTGCTCTTCGGACTCCTGTCCGGCGCAGGCGAGGACCGGGCCAACGAATCAGCTCCGGCCGACTCCGAATCCTCTCGGGCCGCCCAGCTCCTGCAGAAGTTCCCCGACGCCGACAAGCAGTCGGTCATGGTCGTTGCCTCCCACACCGACGGTTCGGTCCTCAGCGACAGCGACCAGTCCGAATTGGGGAAGCTGAGCGCCTCGCTCGGCGACTACATCGACTCCGCCCAGAACGGCGAATCGAGCACAGACTCCTCGTTTGGTGATGCTGCGTCCCAGGCGAGCGGACCGATCATGAGTGATGACGGCAAGGCTGCGCTCCTCATGGTCCCCATCGATGTCGGCCTGACCAACTCCGACACCGCCGATACCGTCGATGGACTCCGCGACTTCATCGCCGAGAACTCTCAGGCAGGTGACCTCACGGACTCCGGCATGTCCCTCCTGGTCACCGGTGGACCGGCGATCGGTGCCGACATCGCTTCGGCATTCGGCGGCGCGGACTTCACGCTCCTCATCGTCACCATCGTCATCGTCGCACTCCTGCTCATCATCACCTACCGCTCGCCGATCCTGTGGCTGCTGCCGCTGATCGTCATCGGCACCGCCGACGGACTCGCATCCACCGTGACCGCAGCAGTCGGTGATGCACTCGATCTGCAGTTCGACACGGGCATCATCAGCGTCCTCGTCTTCGGTGCCGGTGCCAACTATGCGCTCCTGTTCATCTCCCGCTACCGGGAGGAGCTGGGCCGCGAAAGCGACCACCGTCTGGCACTTGGCTCCGCCTGGGCCCACACCGCATCGACGATCCTCGCCTCGAACCTGACCGTGGTTCTGTCACTGCTCAGCCTCGTCTTCGCCGTCATCCCGGGAACCCGCGGACTGGGCATCACCGCCGCAGTCGGACTCCTCATCGCCGCGGCCGCCGTGCTCTTCGCCCTGCCTCCGGTTCTCGCGATCTGCGGCAAGGGCGTCTTCTGGCCTTTCGTCCCCACGGTGCAGGGCGCCACCGCCGAAACTGCCGCGGATGGGCGAGCTGCTGACGACACCTCCGGGACCAGGTCCGCAGCGAAGCCTTCCATCTGGAGGACCATCGCGACTCGCGTGGTCAAGAAGCCGGGCATCCACCTCGGCGCCGGAATCATTATTCTCGGTGTCATGGCCACGGGTCTCATCGGCACCTCGGTGGGACTGGATCAGTCCGAGAAGTTCCGTGTGCAGTCCGAATCGGCGCAGGGCCTCGACGTCCTGTCCGAGCACTTTCCTCCCGGTGAGTCGCAGCCGATCTGGGTCGTGACCGACTCAGCCCACGCCGATCAGGCAGCTGACTCCGTGGCTGACATCGACGGTGTCGTGCGCGCCAGCGTCATCGACGAAACGAGCACCGGGGCAGACTCGATCTCGAAGGTCATGGTCACAGGCGAATACGAACCCGACAGCCCTGCGGGCCTCGATCTGATCACGGACATCCGGTCAGACGTCGACGCGATCGACGGTGCGAACGCACACGTCGGCGGCGCGGCGGCAACCGAACTCGATGCCCGCGACGGCAACGCTCAGGACTTCGGGACGATTGCACCGATGATCCTGGTCATCAGCTTCATCATTCTGCTCGGCATCCTCCGTGCCCCGCTCGTGGCGGGAACCCTGCTCGTGGTCAACGTGGCGTCTTCAGCCGCGGCGATCGGCCTCGGCGCATTCCTCAGCCGGACGATGTTCGGTCAGGGAGCACTCGATGCCCAGGTTCCGATCCTCGCTTTTCTGTTCCTCGTGGCGCTGGGCATCGACTACTCGATCTTCCTGTCTCACCGTGCGAAGAAGGAATCGGTCGTCCACGGTGCCCGCCAGGGCATGATCGAAGCCGTCAGCCACACCGGCGGCGTGATCACCAGTGCGGGAATCGTTCTGGCCGGGGTGTTCGCAGCCCTGGGCATGCTGCCCCTGATGGTTCTGGGCCAGCTGGGACTCATCGTCGGAGTCGGCGTCCTCGTCGACACCGTGCTTGTGCGCACGGTCATCGTTCCAGCCATCTTCGGCCTGGCCGGAAACCGGATGTGGTGGCCCAACAGGGCAATCACACACTCGGAGCACAAGTACGCCGATGCTGACGCCGCCGCGGCCGGTGATGAGGAGACGGGGGATCTCCAGTCAGCAGGCTCAGCCCACGGCAGGCACTGACCCAAAGGTGCCGCGAGCTGACACAGGCGACTGACGCAGTCAGCTCACACGGGCAGGGCCCGACCATCGAAACAACTCGATGGTCGGGCCCCGTCGCCGCCGCAAGCGTCGACCGCTGAAAAGAGCACGCACTCGCCGCAGATGTGATTGAGTTGGCAGGAATGACCACAGCAGGATTGACGACAAGCACGAAGAACGACTTGCAGGGGGGTGACACCGTGGACACACGCGGGTGGACAGAGAGAACCATGGAGATCGGCCAGCACGCAATGGCCCTGGCTCTCACCGTGATCTCGTGCGTCCGCGCCTTCGATGCGGGAGCGGTACCCCTGGCCGCGATCGCCGTGAGCATCGTGTTCCTCGCCTGGTACGCCCTCGGCGCCGTCCGGGCCGCTCGCAGCGGTGCAATCGTTCTGGCCAAATGGTGGCTGCTGGTCCTCGCCGGTGCGTGGCTGTGCACCTTACTGGTCTCCGCCGAATTCATCTGGATCGCCTTCGTCCTCTGGCTGCTCGCCGGTCACCTGTTCTCGTTGCGCATAGCCGTTGTCTTCACCGCGCTGACCTACATCGCGACGGTCGTGGCACCCCTGGCCCATTACGGTGCGGTCGGCACCGCGAGCATCATCGGGTCGCTCATCGGCGCGGTCTTCGCGCTCGGACTCTCCCGTGGCTACATCGAACTTCTGCGGGAGGGGCGCAGGCGCGAAGAGCTGCTGCAGTCCTTGGAGCTGGCTCACCAGAATCTGCTGGACCTGCAGGACGAACTGGCCTTGACTCAGCGCCATGCCGGTGAGATCCAGGAACGCACCCGCGTGTCCCGCGACATCCATGACACGATCGCACAGGAGATCTCCTCGATCCGTCTCATCGCCCACGCCGAGGTGGACAGGACCACCGATGAGCACGCACAACAGGTTCTGCGCCAAGTCGAGGACCTCGCCGCTCAGAGTTCGCGCGACGTGCGCCGGATCATCGCCGCCCTCGCCCCGGCCGAGCTCGAGGACGGAGCGCTGACCGCGGCCCTCCGACGCCTGCTCACCCGCCTGGAGGAGGACACGTCCATCCGGGGTCGCGTCGAGGTCGACGAGACCGTGCCCTCTCTGCCCGCCGAGGTGGAGGTTGCACTGCTGAGGACCGCGCAGTCCGCGCTCGCCAACGTCAGACAGCACTCTCAAGCCTCGAGGGTCGTGGTCAGCCTCATGGACTTGGACGGATCGATCCGCATGGACATCGTCGACGACGGTGTCGGCATGGCCGACCCGGAGGCGCGAAAGCGCGAATCGGAATCCGGTTTCGGACTTGATTTCATCGGCTCACGGATGCGCGAGCTGGGAGGCGAACTCGTCATCGAAACGACGCCCGGTTCAGGCTTCGCAATCTCAGCCACGCTGCCCAACAACCCGACTCTCACGTCACGACAGGACCACCTCGGCGAGGCCGATGACGCCGATGGACAACGCACGCAAGGGGACAGCGCATGAGCATTCGAGTGATTCTCGTCGACGACCATCCTGTGGTGCGGGCCGGCCTGCGGTCCGTCATCGACGCCCCCGACCATATCGCTGTCGTCGGCGAGGCCAGCAGCGGCGAGGAAGCGCTGGCCATAGTCGATGAGCTCGCACCCGATGTGGTGATGTGCGATCTGCGACTGGGCGATGGCATCGACGGCATCGAGGTGACGAAGCGGCTCAACGCCATGGAGCAGAAGCCTGCGGTCCTCATCCTCACGACCTTCGACAACGATTCGGAGATCGTCGCCGCCCTCAACGCCGGAGCTGCCGGTTATCTGCTCAAGGACATCAACCCCGAGGACATCTCGACTGCAATCGAGAAGGCCTCACGCGGGGAGACCTATCTGCCGCCCGAGATCTCATCGAAGGTCATCGCCGCGATGCGAAATCCAGGGCCGAAGCTGACCAGAAGGGAACGCGACGTGGTGAAGCTGCTGGCCACCGGTGCCTCAAACGCTCAGATCGCACAGGAGCTCTTCGTCACCGAAGCGACCGTGAAGAGCCACCTGGTCAACGTGTTCACGAAGCTCGGCGTGGACTCTCGTTCCCGCGCCATCCGTGTCGCCGAGGACCAGGGGCTGGTGTAGCAGCTGCCGGCGCGGAATCGGACTCCAGGCGGAATCGGACTCCAGGAGGCTGGGCTCAAAAGTTGTCCTGAAGTTCACCGATACTCATCGGCGGATTGTTGGTTCGCATGAGGCGCCGAGGCCAGAATAGTGAGAATGGGCGAATCGATGACAGACGTGCAGCAGGAGCGCAGGCATCCCGGCACGATCGGGGAAGTATTCTGGGCATTCCTGCGCCTCGGGGTGACCTCGTTCGGCGGACCAGTCGCACACCTGGGATTCTTCCGGGAGACCTTCGTTGAGCGCCGGAAATGGCTCTCCGACGGTACCTACGCGGACCTTGTGGCGCTGTGCCAGTTCCTTCCCGGTCCCGCCTCCAGCCAGGTGGGCATGGCGATCGGACTGCAGCGAGCAGGCATCGGCGGTCTGCTCGCTGCCTGGTTCGCCTTCACCATGCCCTCGGCAATTGTGCTGGTCGCCTTCGCCTTCGGCATCGCCTCACTGGGCGATGACGCGAACATGGGGTGGCTGTACGGGTTGAAGGCGGCTGCGGTCGCCGTAGTGGCTCAAGCGGTGCTGGGAATGGCGAAGAACCTCACCCCAGATGCCAAACGCGCCACCATCGCAGGCGCCGCTATGATCATCATCCTGCTGGTCCCGAACCCCTTCGTTCAGGTTGCGGCAATCGTGCTGGGCGCCGTCATCGGACTCGCTTGGCTGGGCCGAGAAGCCGCTGCGGTCACCGGCGGTCAGGGGCCGGATGCGGGTGCGCGGTCCGGCGGAGATGACGTGCGTCAGGATTTCGGGGCGCGATACGACTTCGGCGTACGCATCTCCCGCAGGGTCGGTGCCGTCGCTCTGACTGCCTTCGCGCTGCTGCTGGTGGCACTGCCGATCCTGACTGCAGTGACCGGAGACTCGAGTCTGCGCTTGGTCGACGTCTTCTACCGCGCCGGTGCTCTGGTCTTCGGCGGCGGTCACGTCGTGCTGCCTCTGCTCGAGACGGAAACTGTCGCGACCGGTCTCGTGGGGCACGATTCATTTCTCGCCGGATACGGCGCCGCGCAGGCGGTGCCGGGTCCGCTGTTCACATTCGCGGCGTTCCTCGGGGCCTCTACGACAACGGGGCCGACGGGACTGATCGGTGCCGGAATCGCCTTGGTGGCGATCTTCCTGCCGGCAGCGCTGTTGGTCATCGCCGCCCTGCCCTTCTGGGAGCGCCTGCGTCGTGCACCTTCTGTGCGGCGGGCACTGCTGGGAGTCAACGCGGCCGTGGTGGGCATCCTGGCGGCCGCCCTCTATGACCCGGTGTTCACTCAGGGCGTCACTTCGCCTGCCACCCTGGCGCTGGCGGTCGCCGTCTTCATCGCTCAGGTGAAGTGGAAGCTGCCGGCATGGGCCGCCGTCATCGCCGCCGGACTGATCGGGTTCGCGTTCCTCTGACTCCCAACCTCGGTGCTGACGTCGGGTTGGCATTCGCCGAAACACACCTGGAGCGTCGCCACCCCTGTGCGTGCACCGGGGTCTCGACACGACGGCGGTGTGTCGAAGCTCGGTAGACGCGAATAATCAAGAACGTGCCGATTGCGTCCGACTGTAAGTTGAATAACCGATAAGTAGCCGTTTGCGATGTCGCACCTGGTAGCAGGCCTGTCGATTCACGCGTTGAAGCTCGAATTGTGGCCTGGAGCCCGGACTCAACTGTGATGGTTCTTCTCCTCCAGGTAGGCTCTTCCATGCAGATCGGCAGTCCATGCTGGTCGAGACCGGTGGAGGCGAGCGATGGCAGATGGGGACAAGACACTGCCCGGTTCCCTTGACGAATCTGGCGTACGCCGCTTCGGAGCACTTTCGGGAAATACCAAAGGCATCAGTCCGCAGACGCAGCAGGCCGGCGACAGCGCAGCCTCAACCGAACCTCCGTCAGAGCCCCCAATCGAGCCGGCGCTGCCGCGCGCCGGCGAACTCACATCGGCGAGCGAAGACGCCATCGTCGATCCATCTGAGGCGATCCTCGAACGCATCGATCTCGACTCCTGGAAGTGGCCGAAGTACTTCGCCTTCGCTCTGACGCGCATGGAGGAGATATTCCCGACCGGGGGTATCCCGCGCGGGATCGGCCCGGTCCGCGAGCTTGTGACCGAAGAGAACGATTTTCGTCCCCTGCCCATCGACCGCGAGAAGTGGTCCGGTGCTGACGAGAGTTGGTCGACCGTCGGCGACGTTCTGGCCAACACATTCACCGACGCCTGGATGGTCTCCCGCGACGGCATCGCGCTGGAAGAGGAATACGCCTGGCCGATGAAGCCTGCGCGCCAGCATATGCTGTTCTCGATCAGCAAGTCCATCGTTTCCGCGGTCGTCGGCGCACTCACTGACGCGGGCCTTCTGTCCCCAGACGACCTGGTCACCACCCGCGTGCCCGCACTGTCCGAGAGCGGATATGTCGGGGCAACCATCCGCGACCTCCTCGACATGCGATCGGGCATCAAGTTCTCCGAGGAATACCTCAAGGAAGGATCCGAGATCCGGGACCTGTTCGAGGCGGTCGACTTCGCGCCGCGGACAGCCACCTCGGCGAACGGAATCAAGGACTTCCTCAAGGGCCTGACCAGCGAACGCGAGCACGGCGGTGCCTACGTCTACCGCAGCTGCGAGACCGACGTTCTGGCCTGGATCTGCGAAGCCGTCGTCGGGCAGCCCTTCTCCGTCATCGCCAGCGAATACGTATGGTCGAAGATCGGTGCGGCCCACGCGGCCCAGGTCTGCCAGGACCGGTGGGGCGGGTCCATCGCGGACGGCGCCATCAGCACCACCCTGCGCGACCTGACCAGATTCGGTGAGATGATCGCCCGCGGTGGAACCACGGCCGAGGGAGAACGTGTCCTCTCGGGCCAGTGGATCGACGACATCTTCACCGGGGCAGCCGATTCCGCCCAGGTATTCGCCGACTCCCCGTCGGGCCAGTCCTACCCGGGCGGAATGTACCGCAGCCAGTTCTGGGTGCCCTCGGCCAGCCGCGACGTGGTCATCGGCATCGGCATCCACGGCCAGATGCTCTACATCGACCGCGCCACCCAGACTGTGGGCGTCAAGCTCTCCAGTGACCCTCAGCCGGTGAGCCTGGCCCATCAGCACGGCACCCTGGCCATGTTCGAGGCCATCGCCGAGGCTGTTCCTCCGAAGACCGGATCCGCGGCTGCATCGCCGGTGGCATCCGCAGTCGAACCCTCGAGTGATCTCGGCAGTGCCGCTCCCGAAACCTCAGCTCCGAGCGCTTCGGCCCCGGCACCGAGCACTTCGGCACCAGCACCGAGCACTGCCGTGGCAGGAGCGCCCGCACCAGGTGTCCCAGCTCCGAACGCTTCATCTGCGAACGCTGCGCCTGTGCACGCTGCGCCTGTGCACGCCGCGGTTCCCCGCGCTGCCGCAGCAGGCACCCTGATTCCGAACGTGGCCGCACCCGCCGCTGCCGCAAGCATCGCACCACAGCCGTTCGTGCCTCAGCCCGGCATCGTCTGACTCGCGTTCGAACGCCGCTGCCCGCCCGTGTATGACGAAAACGGATGCATCCCACTGCCTCGTGGCTGTAGCGTGACGAATTGGAACGATTTCGATCCCAGGAGGTAGCGCACCATGACTGATTTCTTCGATCGCGAAGGCGACGGAAAGTACGACAAGGCCTACAAGGAGACCACCCCGGACATCCTCAAGGCCTTCGGAGATTTCAACAATGCCGTATTCGCCGAGGACGGGCGTGAGATCCCGCTGAAGTACCGCGAGCTCATCGCCTATGCCGTCGGACTGACCACCCAGTGCACATATTGCATCGATGCGCACTCGAACGCGGCGGTCAAGGCCGGTGCTACGGAGACCGAGTTGGCAGAGACAGCATGGACTGCCTCGGCGATTCGGGCCGGCGGCGCATTCGCCCACGGCCGCCTCGGCTTCAAGCTCACCGGAGTCCACGACCACAGCTGAATCGAACGTGGGGGTGGTGCCCGATCCTCGACTGCTCAGAGTCGCTGATGAACGTGGCCATTCGATTGCCTAGACTGAAGAGCAATCATGACTGAAGATTCCCGATCACCTCTGCGCAGAACACCCCGTCTGCAGCCGCACCGCATTCTCGTGCTGGCTCTGGGCGGGGTGTCTGCCATTGACCTCGGCGTTCCCGTCCAGGTCTTCGGCCGGGGCTCCAATGCGGTCAGCCCCACCGCAACGGTCCATCCCAGCGGCATCCTCCCCGGTGGAACCTGGCTCTACTCTGTCGAAGTGTGCGGAGCCGGTCCCGGATTGGTCACTGGTGCCGACGGTCTCTCCTACTGCGTCGATGTCGGCCTCGACGCGCTGGAATCGGCAGACACCATCGTCATCCCCGGCGCCACCTCGGTCGTCGACGATGAGCCATCGGCGGCCGTTGTCGGCGCTCTGCTCTCGGCGTTCGAACGCGGCGCTCGGATCGCCGCGATCTCGACCGGGACCTTCGTCCTCGCGCGCACCGGTCTGCTCGCGGGCCGGCGTGCCACGACTCACTGGTCCACGGCGAAGGAGCTGGCCCGACGATATCCCTCGATCGAGGTCGACGAGAACGTCCTGTTCATCGATGAAGGACCGTTGCTGACCTCCGCGGGAGCAGCCTCGGCGATCGACCTCTGTCTCCACCTCATCCGCCGCGACCACGGTGTGGGTCTGTCCAACCAGGTCGCTCGCCGGTTGGTTGCGGCCGCTTACCGCAGTGCCGGGCAGGCCCAATATGTGCCGCGCAGCGTGCCCGATCCTCTCGGCGAGGTCTTCGCCGACACCAGGCAATGGGCCCTGCAGCACCTCGGCGAATCACTGACGCTCACGGACCTCGCGGCAAATGCGGGAGTCTCCGTACGCACCTTCTCGCGGCGCTTCGTCGACGATACCGGATACACCCCGATGCAGTGGGTGCTCAGAGCCCGGGTCGATCTGGCCAGGGAGCTCCTGGAGAACAGCGACTTGGGGATCGAGCAGATCGCTGACCAGGTGGGACTCGGCACCGGAGCGAATCTGCGCATGCACTTCCAGCGCATCCTCTCGACCTCTCCCAACGAATACCGGCACACGTTCTCCGGGTGATTCTGGGGAAGAGTCGGCCAGCGGTCTCACCTGTGCGGCGATGGTGGCTCATACGCGGTGGTGGCCCATACGCGTAGATGCCTCAACGCGCAGATGCTTCACATGCTTAGATGTTTCACACTGTGGTGGGGAGAACGCCGCCTTCGGCACGAAGTGCCGCGCCATTCGTTGCCGAGGACTTCGCGCTGGCCAGATAGGTCACCAGATTCGCTATCTCCTCGGGTTCGATGAAACGTTGGATGAGCGAGGACTCACGCACGAGTGTGGACTTCAACGCCGCGGGAGCAAGCGACTGTGCGGAAGCGATCTGCTCGACCGTGTCTGCTACGCCGGTGGAATAGGTCGGACCGCCCAATACGGTGTTGACCGTGACACCGGTGCCCCGGGTGAGTTTCGCGAGACCATTGCTCAGCGCGAGCGCAGCAGCCTTGGTCGCCCCGTAGTGGATCATGTCACCGGGCACATCCACGGCGGACTCGGTGCCGACGAAGATGATTCGGCCCCATCTCTGCTTCAGCATCGGCTTGAGAAGATGACGCGAGAGGCGGACCCCACTCATCACATTGATCTCGAACAGCTGCGACCACTCCGCGTCGGAGATCTCCTCAAACGCAGACACCTCGAAGTGTCCCACATTGTTGACCAGCACATCCACGGGTTCGAGTGCATCGAGGAGTGCACTGACTTGCCCTGAGTCAGCCACATCAGCGGCTATCCCCGAGACATCGCAGCCGGGCACCAAGCAGCGAAGACTCTCAAGGGCTTCGGACACGCGGTGCCCATCGCGACCGTTGATCACTATGGTGGCGCCCTCTGCAGCCAGGCTCGCGGCCACCGCGAATCCGATGCCCTGGGTGGAGCCGCTGACGAACACCCTTTTGCCTGAGATTTCTGTGTCCATGGTGCATCTGTCCTTTCGTGCCGCTGTCCACGGCAGCAATTACTTTCCTGAGTAAGTGAATCGTAGGTGTTTTCACTTTCCCAGACAAGTGAAATGCTAGGCTGTCGCTCATGATCGATGACCAATCCGCTGATGCATTCGACCCAGATGAGCTTGAAGCATGGTCAGCAGTGGCAACGCTTCTGGAATGGCTTCCTGCGGCGCTCGACGCGCAGATGCAGGGTGATTCGGGGATCAGTCACTTCGAGTTCGGGATCCTCTTCGCCCTCTCGGAGGCTGAGGGGCAATCGCTTCGGATGAGTGAGCTTGCCGGCTACGCCAACAGCACCCTGTCCCGCTTGTCGCGCGCGGTCGCACGGCTGGAGCGGAAGCTGTGGGTACGCAGGGCTCCGGATCCGAGCGACGGTCGCATCACGATCGCGACGCTGACCGACGATGGGCAGAAGGCTGTGCGTGCGGCGGCGCCCGGGCATGTTGCTCTTGTGCGCAGGCTCGTCTTCGATTCGCTGACTCGCACTCAGGCTCGCCAGCTGCGCGACAGCAGTCGACGAATCACCGCCGCCATTCGTGCTGATGGCGAATGGCGTTCCGGTGAATCGACCTGTGACGGGCGTGACTGATCGGCTCCGGGGCGGGTCAATTCGATAATGGCCAGATACTTTCGACATCTGGCAATACGTCTGGCGAGAACCTTTCGTAGAATGTCTCTCTGGCCACTGTTGCTGTCTGTGCGAACACGAGACCATAGAGATGTACCCACCAGCAGAACCCCTCCCAAGGAGTGACATTGACTCGCATCGCCATCAACGGTTTCGGTCGTATCGGACGCAGCACACTGCGCGCTCTGATTGAACGCGGCAGTGGCCTGGAGGTCGTCGCCATCAATGACCTCGGCCCCGTCGAAGACCTGGCCAGGCTGCTCAAGTTCGACACCACGCTGGGCCGCTTCGGATTTTCCGTCGAGGTCTCCGGCGATGAGATCATCATCGATGGAAAGCCGATCAAGGTCCTCGCCGAGAAGAACCCCGAGAACCTGCCCTGGTCTGAGATGAACGTCGACGTGGTCCTGGAATCCACTGGACGCTTCACTAAGGCAGACAAAGCACGGGCGCACATCACAGCCGGCGCGAAGAAGGTCCTCGTCAGCGCCCCGTCCAAGGGTGCGGATGTCACGCTGGCCTATGGCGTGAACACCGAGGCCTACAGGTCCGAACACACCATCATCTCCAACGCTTCATGCACGACGAACGCCTTGGCGCCCTTGGCGAAGGTTCTCGATGACCTGGCAGGCATCGAACAGGGCTTCATGACCACGGTCCACGCCTATACCGGCGACCAGATGGTCCAGGACGGACCGCACAAGGATCCCCGTCGTGCCCGCGCCGCCGCGGAGAACATCATTCCGACGTCGACCGGAGCCGCCAAGGCCATCGGCCTCGTGCTCCCGCAGCTCGACGGCAAGCTCAGCGGCGACGCCTTGCGCGTGCCCGTGCCGGTCGGCTCGATCGTCGAGATCAACGCCATCGTGTCCCGTGAGGTCACCCGCGACGAGGTGCTCGAGGCCTACCGCACGGTTGCCGACGGGGAACTCAAGGGAATCCTCGAGTACGAGACCGAACCGATCGTCTCCAGCGACATCGTCGGGCAGGCCGCATCCTCGATCTTCGACTCCGCCCTGACCCGTGTTGAAGGCAAGATGGTCAAAGTCACCGCCTGGTACGACAACGAGTGGGGCTTCTCGAACCGTGTCGTCGACAATCTGGAGCTCATCGCCGAAGGCTGAGGGCCCAACAGGGAGTCCAGTGAAGCAAGCTGACCCTCCAGCTGGCTCTCCGGGTGACCCTCGAGCAAGACAGAAGCTGCCCCGATCGTGCACAACGCGCGGTCGGGGCAGCTTCCGTCTGCACGGGTGGTCTCAGACATCGTCGTCGGCGGGTGTTCCGCCCTCGTCTTCCCAACGCTCGATGGCGCGAACCTTGGCGCGGTTGAACTTCAGACGCACTCCATAGCCGCCCTGGGAGTCATCGCGGACGAACCGGGCGCCGAATTCTTCGAGGGCCTCGAGCACGCGGTGCTCCTGCTGTTCGGTGAGATCGTCGCGTCCCTTCTCGAAGTCCTTGAGTTCGGATTTCTTCACATCGGCTTTGGACGCCACGTCACTGGCAGAGACTCGAACCAGGGCACGGGCCGCACGAGCCAACGGCCCGTCGAAGATCTGTTCATTGCTCATGGTCTTACCCTGCCAGAAGAACCTGGAACCTGCCAGAAGCCCGCTTTCTTCCGAGGACGGCTGCACGGGCAGCTGCCGCTCCCACTGCAAGGACAGCTACACAGACTGCTGCGCATTCACGTGCGCGTTCTTCCGATGCTGTGCAGCCAGCCGAACGGGAGCATCGGGTGCACCGAATCCGAAGTAGTCGCCTCGGCGCTCGATCATCTCGAAGAAGACGGAGCCGATCGTCGATGTGTAGAAGTGCAGGAACTCACCGTGCTCGTCCCGATCGTAGAGGACATGATGGGCCTGCAGCCGCTGTAGGAACTCCGGGTCGAGATCGAAGCGGGAATCGAGGTCCTCGTAGTAGTTCTGGGGTACAGGAAGGAAGTCCAGTCCGCGTGAGAGTGCGGTGGCAGCGGCATGGAAGATGTCCTCGCAGGCCACGGCCACGTGCTCCGGGTAGGACTCGGCCTCTGAGCTGATTCCACGGCCCGCGACGGCTTCGGCATTCGGCTGCGGAGAGACGTTGAGCGGCATCCGAACCGATCCGTCGGTGCTCGACATGACCTGCGACCTGACCAGCCCTGATGGGCTCGGCACGTCCTGTGAGGACTGGGCGTGCAGCGCCAGCAGCGAGGTGTAGAACAGGACTGCCTCGTCGTAGTGGTTTGACGGTTGGGCCAGGTTCACATGGTCGATGTGCGAGATCTGCTCATCGTGGTCGTGTCCGAATTCCTTGATCCACGCCGGTGTCGTCTCGTTGAATTGGTGGAAGAAGACTTCGGAGCCGTCGGGGGCGAAGACTCCGCGCAGCACCTCGTCGTTGTGCGTCTGATCGCGTGGCACCTCCTCCGCATGCAGCAGCGCGGCGCGTTCCATGGCCGACTTCGAATCGGCGACTTCGAATCCGATTCCGCGCAGGAACGTACCGTTCACCGGCGCCGAGGTGGTGCCCGCTTCCTCCGTCACCTCGCTGACGATGATCCGGGCCTTCCCCCGCAGCCACAGCTGCACGTGGGGTTTGCTGCGGTGATAGCCGATGAACTGGAATCCGAGTTGGTGCATCTGGCGAGTCAGGGCGCCGAGGTCGTCGGTGCTCAGTTCGACATAGTTGATTCCGCGCGGTTCCTCCACCTTTGGCAGAGGCTGCAGATCAAGGCCCGGGCCCTGCGCCGCAGACTCAGCAGGGGCTGCAGATGCATCGGCAATGCTGGCCTCGAGCCAGCGCAGCGAGCGCAGGCCGTCGACGGCGGTCCGGTCGGTATCGCCCTGCCGGAACGAGTCGTTGAAGACCTCAAGCGATACCGGCCCGGCGTAGCCTGTGGCGGCGATCCTGGTCAGGAAGTCGCTGAGATCCCAGGCGCCCTCACCGGGGAAGACGCGGTGGTGGCGGGACCAGCTGAGGACGTCCATGGTCAGTGCGGGTGCGTCGGCCAGTTGGAGGAAGAAGATCTTGTCTCCGGGAATCTCCGCAATGCGACCCAGATCCGTGTTGCGCGAGAGGATGTGGAAGCTGTCGAGGCAGGTCCCGATCCGAGGGTGATCGGCGGCCTTCACGAGGTCCCAGGCATGGTCGTATTCGGAGACGAACCGCCCCCAGGCCAACGCTTCGTAGGCGATATTCACGCGATGGCGGTCGGCCAGATCGCCGAGGCGACGCAGCTGTTCCACGACCACGCCGTCATCGGCGATGGTGGCAGTCCCGACGTTCGAGCACAGCAGGATGGTGTCGATCCCGAGCCTGGCCATGAGCTGGAATTTCGTCTCCGCCCGCTTCAGGTTCTTCTGGAACTGCGCCTCGTCGACGCCTTCGAGATCCCGGAAGGGCTGGTACAGATCGAGGCTGATGCCAAGATCGGCAGCCAACTTCGCGATGGCCTCGGGGGAGTCGGGGGAGACGACGAGGTCCTGTTCGAAGATCTCGACTCCGTCGAAGCCGGCCCGTGCTGCGGCCCGGAGCTTCTCTTCCAGAGTTCCTGACAGGCAGACTGTTGCTATCGACGTTTGCATAAACGTCCTTCCTTGCTTCTCATCACCGGCAGTTCTTCGTCACCGGCACGCTCCTCAGTGTGAGCGTGCAGCGTGGACTGTGTCGATCTCATCGAGGCTCAGACCCTTGGTCTCCTTTGCCGTCATCGCGGCCAGCGCGGTGAAGACGCAGACACCGGCGGTGAACCCGGCGACGGAGACCCAATTCTCTCCCGAGGCGCCGGCGACGGCTGAGGCCAGCACCGGGGCGAGTCCGCCGGAGACGGCGAAGCCGATCTGCGTGCCCAGGGCCAGCCCGGTGACGCGAACGGTGGTGGGGAACATCTCCGCGTAGAACGAGGGCCAGATCGAGTTGGCCATCGAGTAGGCGCAGCCGGACATGATCGCGCCGCAGATGAAGATGAGGGTCCAGTTTCCGCTCGAGACCGCAGCCAGGTAGGGGAACATCATCAATCCGGCGCCCAGGGCTCCGATGATGAAGACGGGTTTGCGGCCGATTCGGTCAGAGAGGATCGCGGCGGCCGGGATTGCGAGCAGAGCCACCCCATTGGCGATGACCGAGACCAGCAGCATGGTCGACCGTTCGAGGCCGACGATCGAGGTGGCGAACGACAGCGACCAGACGGTGAAGACCATGTTCACGGTGTTGACCATGGCACAGGCTGCCACTCGCAGAATCGCGACTTTGTGCCAACGGAAGACCGCCATCAGCGGAGGATGCTCATTGCGAGCTTCCTTGAAGGCAGGCGGCTCGTCCAGGCCGCGGCGAATCAGCCAGGCGGTCAGCACCACGAATGCCGAGAGCCAGAATGGTACGCGCCAGCCCCAGCTGAACAGCGCCTCCTCGGGGAGGAAGGCTGTGAAGGGGATGAAGACCGCGGTCGCCAGGAGGGTGCCAGCCTGGGTGCCGTGCAGCGTCCAGCTCGTCGTCCAGGCGCGCTTGGTCTCTTCCGAGTGCTCGAGGGAGACGCTGATCGCGCTCGCCTGCTCTCCGGCAGCGGAGAGCCCCTGGACCACTCGGCACAGCACCAGCAGTGCCGGCGCGAGATATCCGATCTGGTCGAAGGTGGGCAGGCAGCCGACGACGAACGTCGAGAACCCCATGAGGAACAAGGTGAGCATGAGGACGAACTTCCGTCCGAACCGGTCGCCCAGGGGCCCCATGACGAGGGCGCCCAGCGGGCGAACCACATATGCGACGCCGACGGTGCCCATCGCCAGAAGGATGGCCATTCCCGGAGCGGTCGTGTCTGGGAAGAACAGAACGTTGAGGACCAGGGCTGCGGCGGTTCCGTAGACAGCGAAGTCGTAGTACTCGAGAGCCGAGCCAGTCCAGCTCGACAGCGCCGCCCTCAGCGGGGTCTTGGCGGGACGAGCGTCATCGGTCGCGTTGATCATGCTTCCTCGCATCTCTCTATTGCCATCATATGGAAGTAGTTGTTACAGTGTGGTTTACAGTGTGATCGAAATGACATAGTCTGTCAACGTTCAGTTCACTCAAGCGAGCCAAGGAGGCGAAGAATGCCGGCAAAGGGATCCAACTCCGTGACCAAGGCCTTCGAAATGCTCGAACTCCTCGGTGACCATGCAGAGGGCATCAGCGCAGCCAGAGCCGCAGAGCTCACCGGCCATCCCTTCAGCACCGCCTACAGGCTGCTCGGCGGGCTCGTCGAGACCGGATACGCGGACTACGAGCCCTCCACCAAGGCCTACACCCTGGGGTTGGAGGTCTTCCGTCTCGGGCAGAAGGTTGCGCATCGTCGCGGCTTCGCCGGATCGTCCAAAGACCTGCTGCAGGCACTGACGGCGTCCACGGGGGAGTCGAGCATCCTCTCCGTTCGCCGCGGCAATGCCGCGCTCACGGTGATCACCGTCGACGGCCCGCAGTTCCGGACGACGACGGATCCCGGCGACGATTCGCCGCTGCACACCTCGGCGTTGGGGCAGGCACTCCTCGCCCACGACCCCAACAGCGATGACACGATCGGTGAGCTCGAACTGGAGCCGCGGACTCCGAACTCCATCACCGATCCCGTACAGCTGCGAACCAAGCTCGAACAGATCCGCGCCACCGGCTGGGCGGGGCAGTCCGAGGAGAACGACATCGGCATGAACGCCCTGGCCGTACCCGTCTTCGACCTCGACGGTCGCCTGCTGGCGGCCCTTGCATTGGCCGCACCGGTGTTCCGTCGAACCTTGGACGAGCTCATCGAATTCGTCCCCCAGCTGACCGAGACGGCCGCCGCGATCGCCGCCAGATTGCCCAGGTGACCATGCAGACCGTCCTCATCCTCAACGGACCCAACCTCAACCTCCTCGGCGTGCGCGAACCTGAAATCTACGGCCGCACCACACTGGCCGACATCGAAGACATATGCACCGCAAGCGCCGCCGAGGCTGGCCTGGGCGTTCGTTGTATCCAGAGCAACCACGAGGGCGAGCTCATCGATGCCGTGCACGAGGCCCGAGAGACCACCGTGGGTGCCATCATCAACGCCGGCGCCTACACGCACACGTCTCTGGCACTCCACGATGCACTCAAGTCCTATGATCATCCGATCATCGAAGTGCACCTGAGCAATCCGCATGCCCGCGAATCATTCCGTCACCACTCCTACCTCTCACCCGTGGCAGCCGCGGTGATCACCGGTGCCGGAGCCAAGGGGTATGTGCACGCGATGGAGATCCTGGCCGACAAGCTCGGCACCGCGGCTGGCTCAACAGCGGCGACCACGTCAGACACGAACACCACACGCACCACACGAAAGTGAGACTATGACCCGGTCACTGCTCCTGGGACTCATCGGCGAAGGCATCTCCGCCTCCCGCACCCCGCGCATGCACGAGAATGAAGGCGCTGCGCATGATCTGACCACGATCTACCGCACGATCGACATCGCCGAGGAGCGACTGGCCTCTGTGCCGCTGACTGAGCTGCTGACATCGGCGGTGAAACTCGGCTTCGACGGACTCAACATCACTCACCCCTTCAAACAGCAGGTCATCGACCACCTCGATGAGGTTGCCCCCGGCGCTCGCCGGATCGGCTCGGTCAATACGGTCGTCATCGACGAAGCTGGACGGACGACAGGTCACAACACCGACGTGACCGGGTTCGCACGAGGATTCGAAGCCGGACTCGACGGTGCTGCAAGGAATCGCGTCGTGCAGATCGGTGCAGGCGGAGCAGGACGCGCCGTCGCCTTCGCGCTGTCAGAGCTGGGGGTCAAGGACCTCGTCATCGCCGACATCAGTGCACAGCGAGCTCAGGATCTGGCCGCCGAGATCGGGGACCACGTCCGCGCGATCTCAACTCAAGAGCTGGAGCCGGCCATCACCTCGGCGGATGGGATCGTCAACGCCACCCCGGTCGGCATGGCGGCCTTTCCTGGGACGCCCTTCGACACCGGGCTGCTGGATCCGCAGACCTGGGTCGCCGATGTCGTGTACTTCCCACTTGAGACCCAACTGCTCCGGGAGGCCATGGACAAGGGGTGCCGGACTCTCGACGGTTCAGGTATGGCCGTCAACCAGGCGATCGACGCCTTCGAACTCTTCAGCGGATGCAAGGCCGATCCGACGCGGATGCGCGAGACCTTCCTGTCCTTCGGCGCCTGAGTTCGACCTCCACTGAGCCCGCGATCACCGAGGCGTGAAGCGGCGGCTCACTGTGCGTTCTTCTGCTTGCGATATTCCCGGATATAGGTGATGACGAAGATGCCGACGATGATCGCCAAGGTCAGCCACAGCGCGTACTTGTCGACGACTTTGAGCACATCGACGGCGGCCTCACCGAGCTGATAGCCCAAGGTCGTCCAGATGATGGTGAAGAGCAGGCACCCCAGGAGGTCGGCGATGAGGAACAGTGACAGTCGCATCCGCGTCCAACCGGCGACGAGGTAGACGAGGGTTCCCGGTACTCCCGGGCACCGCGAGACGATGGTCATGAGGAACAGAGCCCAGTTGGGGATCCGCTTGAGGGATTCGATTCGCTTGAGCTGTCGTTCGTTCTGGGCGAAGAGCCGCAGGATTCCGTCGCCCCAGCGTCGGCCGGCCAGCCAGAACGCCCAGTCGAGTTTCGCCATTCCGATGAATCCCGCAACGACGACGAGCCACAGCGGAATCTCGCCGATGCGGGCGTAGGCTCCGGCCGCGACGACCGCGGTCTTCGCCCCGTTGATGAATTCCTGCAGCACCGGTGCGTTGACCAGCATCCAAGGGCGCAGCGGCATGAGGCCCAGGTAGACGAGGGGGACGCCGATGATGAGGAAGAGCAGCACCTTGTCCAGGCGCGAGGCCTTGCCCTGCCATGGTTTGAGCGCGGCCCAGGGGCTCTCGTCCGAGGAGTCAGTGCGGCTCTCGTCCGAGGAGTCAGGGCTTTCGGATTCCTCGAACCGGGCCTCGTCATCGGGCAGACGGTTCTCACTCATCAATGGCTCCTGCATGGGGCTGTGCGGACGGCGCTCACGGTATCACAGCGACTCAGGTGATCCCTGGCAGTGCGCGGATGATCTGTCTAAGAAGACTCTCATCGCTGATCACTCGACAAACCCTCCGGCCTTGGGCAGTGTTGAGAGCGTGGAAGGAAGATCGAAGATTCTGGGCTCGGTGGTGGCCGCTCTGGTGATCGCGCTCGCAGTTCTCACGGTCATCATCGTCAGGAGCTCCGCTCAGCCGGAGCCGCCAGATCTCACCCCGGTCGAAGTCACCCCCGAGACCTCGGCACCCTCGAAGGCCGATGGATCTGCCGATCAACCCACCGGGTCGACCAAGTCCTCCGATTCTTCCGGTGAGTCAACTGTGCCCGACGAACTCGAACATTCCTATGAGCCAGTGCCCAACCCGCCGCGCGAAGTGCCCGCCGATTCCGACGACGATGACCACGGCGACGACGATGACGACGGCGACGACCACGGCGACGACGATGACGACGGCGACGACGATGATGATGGCGGCGACGGCGACGACGGCGACGACGATGACGACTGAACGTCGAATCCGGATGACCGTCCAGAATCGACTGACGATCACGGTCGCCATTCTCTCCGTACTCGCTCTCACCGTTGTCGGGCTCGTCCTCTACACCGTCGAAGCGAACAACGTCGAGGGTCGGAACACGGCCGCCATGGCTCAGGAGATCGCAGAGATGCGCTCCTTCGCCCAGAACGGTGTCGACCCCGAGACCGGGGAGCGCTTCACCTCTGTCGACCAGATCCTCAGCCAGTTCCTCGCCCAGAATCGGCCAGACGAAGATGAGACCCTGTTCGCCTTCCTCACCGATGGTCGTGTCCTCTACCAGGGGGAGCCGAATTCCGCGGTGAACGGTTCCGCAGAGTTCGAGAAGGCCGTGGCCGGAGTGTCCGCCGACGGCGGCGAGATCAACCTGACGATCGACGGCGACGAATACGAGGGCTACGTACTGCCGATCACCTCCGGACCCGGTGGAGACACACCCGGCGGAGACACGGCCGGTGGATCCAAGTCAGGCGCGGACAACGGCTTGGGGTCGTTCGTCGTCGTGCACAACGTCACCGCCAGCCACGCCGATCTCTCGCAGGTCATGCAGATCTACATCGTCGTCGCACTGGCCGCTGCGCTGCTCATCTCGGGAATCTCTTCGGTGCTGGCCAGGCGGCTTCTGGCTCCGGTCACCGAGTTGCGGCAGACAGCACAGTCGATCTCCGGCGGCGATCTCAGCAGCCGGCTCGCCACACGAGGCAATGACGACATCGCCGAGCTCGGACGCACATTCAACGATATGCTCGACCGCCTCGAAGCCTCTTTCGAGACGCAGAAGCGCTTCCTCGACGACGTCGGTCACGAGCTCCGCACGCCCCTGACCATCCTCAGCGGCCATCTTGAGACCATGGACTCCAGCGACGTCGATGATGTCGATGAGACTCGGACGATGCTGCTCGATGAAACCGACAGGATGGCCCGCCTCGTCGAGGAGCTGCTCATTCTGGCGCGTTCTCGTCGCCCCGACTTCGTTCGACCGGGCCAGGTCGACGTACCTTCGCTGCTCAATGAGACCCTGGCTAAGGCCAAAGGGCTGGGACAGCGTGATTGGAAGGTCGAGACTCCACCGGCCGTCGTGCTCACCGCTGATCGACAGCGGCTGACGCAGGCTCTGCTGCAGTTGGCCGCAAACGCCTTCGAACACACCGAGGTGGATCAGTCGATCACCTTCGGCGCCGGCGTCGAAGGTGACAGCGTCCATCTCTGGGTTCGCGACGAAGGCAGCGGCGTCCCGGATGAGATCGCAGCCGACATCTTCGAACGATTCAGCCGAGGGTCGACCGAGGGACACGGTTTCGGCCTCGGACTGTCCATCATCATGGCCATCGCCGAGGCGCACGGAGGGACCGTCGTCCTCGATCACGTATCCAGGGGCGCCCAGTTCCGAATGATCCTGCCGAAAGGACCGCAGTGAACAGAATTCTCGTTGTCGAAGATGAGGAGCGGATCTCCGCCTTCATCGCCAAGGGACTCAAAGCCGCAGGCTTCAGCACGGAGATCGCCGCCGATGGGATCTCGGGCCGAGACCTGGCGCTGACAGGAGACTTCGACCTGCTCGTCCTCGACATCGGGCTGCCGGGTCTCGACGGATTCAGCGTTCTCGGCCAGCTTCGCACACAGCGCCCCGACCTTCCTGTCCTCGTGCTCACCGCACGTGACAACGCAGACGACACGATCTTCGCGTTGGAGTCCGGCGCTGCCGACTATATGATCAAACCCTTCCGCTTCGGCGAGCTGCTGGCCCGCATCAGACTGCGGCTCAAGGAGACGATCATCGAAGCTCCGAAGACAGAACTCGTTCGCGGAGATGTGCACGTCGACCTCCTCAGACGGCAGGTGTGGGTGGCTGGGAAGATCGTCGACCTTTCTGCCCGTGAGCTGTCATTGGCAGAGATCCTGCTGCAGAACCGCGGCAATGTGCTCTCGCGGGAACAGCTGCTCTCACATGTGTGGGGCTTCGACTTCGATCCCGGTTCCAATGTCGTCGACGTCTATGTCGGCTATCTGCGCAAGAAGCTGGGCAGCGACTTCGTCACCACCGTGCGCGGGTTCGGTTACCGCGTGGACTGAATGCGAGCCTAAGAGTCTTCTCATCTGCGTCTTAACTCCACCTTAATCAGGCAGACCAGGATGAAGAGTATGAATTCCACTCTGAGAATCGCATTGTTCTCCCACGACTCCCTGGGGCTGGGACACATCCGCCGGAACCGTGCCTTGGCCTTCGCCCTGGCCAAGGACCTTCCCACACTGACCGGACGCAGAGTGAGCGGGCTGCTCATCGCAGGCAACCCCGAGGCCACTCGCTTCGATCTCCCCGCCGGATGGGACTGGGTGATTCTGCCCGGTGTGACCCCATCTGCTGGAGGCTACGAGCCCCGGGCATTGGCCTCGTCGATGGAAGGGCTCAGCGCCCTGCGGGCCGCCGCGATCACCGCGATCCTCGACCAGCAGGACCCTGAGCTCTTCATCGTCGATCGCCACCCCTTCGGCATCGACGGCGAACTGAACGACGCACTCGACCACGTCAGGGCTCGCGGGTGCCACACGGTCCTTGGCCTGCGCGAGGTCCTCGACACCCCCTCGGTGATCGAACGCGAATGGGATCGTGTCGGCGGAGCCGGCGTCGTCGCTGATGCCTTCGACGAGGTCTGGATCTACGGTGACCCGGACGTCTACGACCCAAGGGCGACCGGTGAAGTGCCAGAGGAACTTGCGCGCATCGCGGAATGCACCGGATACCTGGCCATGGAACGCCCCGCGGAACACTCCGTGGAACGTGCGGCGACAACGCATGGACGGTTCGTCCTCACCTGCCTGGGAGGAGGCTCCGACGGCGCCGACCTCGCATCGATCGCGGTACGTGCGCGTCCACCGGCGGGCCACACTCACCTGGTCGTGACGGGTCCCCAGATGGACTTCGCCGAGTTCGAAGCTCTCAAACGATCCGCGTCGGAGTCGACCATCGTCATCCGACACAGCGACGACGTTCCCGGCCTCATCGACCGGGCATCCGCACTCGTCTGCATGGGCGGATACAACACCATCAGCGAGGTGATCGCGACGACGACTCCGGCCCTCGTCGTCCCCCGGAACGGGCATCGTGCCGAGCAGCCCCGGCGGGCATCTGCGCTTGCCGCGGTCGGCGCGATCGACACACTGTCCATTGATCGGATGAGCGCAACGGCACTCAGCGATTGGTTCAGCCGGCAGGTCGATCGCTCTATCGACCGCTCGCACATCGACCTGGCCGGACTGGCCTCGGTCGCGCACCTCGCTGCCGAACTCATCGGCCCGCACGTCACCGCCATCATCCCCGACCACAGTCCCGCGGCCTTCGGCGCCGTCGCTTCAATCGAGGAGGCCAGCTATGCAGGCTGAACACGCACTCACACACGGGCCCACAACTGCGCACTTGAACACCAAACGCGCCTACGTCCTGAAGATGTACCCGCGCTTCTCCGAGACCTTCATCGTCTCCGAGATCCTCGCCAGGGAGGCTGCGGGGGAGGAGCTGATCATCTTCTCCCTGCGGCCGAGCACCGATACCCGCTTCCACCCGGAGCTGGCCAGGGTCAAGGCCCCTGTCATCCACGTCGAACGGCCCTCGAGCGCCCGCAGCTTCTGGCAGACTTGGCAGGAGAACATGCAGGATCCGAGGATCGCCGCTGGACTCAGGGCCCACCTCGGCGACATCGCAGAGCTGAGCCACGACGATGCCGTCCAGGCTGCTGCCGTGGCCCGCTTGGCACTCGACCACGAGGTCACCCACCTCCACGCCCACTTCGCGTCGGTGGCGACGACGGTGGCTCGGGCCGCCTCGGCGCTGACGGGGATCGCATATTCGTTCACCACGCATGCGAAGGACATCTTCCATGAGAGCGTCGAACTCGACGATCTGAGCAGGAAGGTCGCCGACGCCGACCACGTCATCGCCATCAGCGACTACAACCACAGCTACCTGCGCCGCACCCTCGGCCCTGAGCTCAGCGAGCGGATCGTCGTCGTGCGCAACGGTCTCGAACTCGACCGTTTCCCCTATCGTCCCGAGATCGCCGAGCGACCAAGCGGTGCGGCGCAGGCGATTCCCTCGCTTCTGGCCGTCGGCCGTCTCGTTGAGAAGAAGGGATTCGCGCATCTGCTCACCGCGCTCGCCCGGCTGCGCGACAGCGGCCTGCCCTGTCACCTCGATCTTGTCGGTACGGGTCCGCTTGAGGACGAACTGCGCGAGCTCATCGTCACCAGCCACCTCACCGAGCTCGTCGATATGCACGGAGCGCTGACCCAGTCCGAAGTCCGCGAGATGTTCGTCAGTCACGACCTCCTCGTCGCCCCGTTCGTCGTCGGCGCCGACGGCAATGCCGATGGCCTGCCGACCGTCCTGCTCGAAGGCATGGCCACCGGAATCCCGTGCATCGCCGGTACAGTCACGGCCGTGCCCGAGGTCATCATCAACGATGAGACCGGGTGGCTGGTCGAGGGGGATGCCCCCGACCAGATCGCAGCCACCATCGCCGAGGTGGTCCATCGTCTGCAGAAGAATCCTGCTTCCGTACGAGAGATCACCGATGCTGCTCGCCGCCTCGTGTGCCGAGAGCACGACTCACGCTCCCAGGCCCGCGAACTTGCCGACCTGGTGACTGGCGCAATCGCGACCGAGACTCCGGCGGCACACGTGCTCGGTCAGGCCGCATCGAACACTGGTCACCCCGCGCCGAACTCCGGCGAAGCCACGCCGAATGCCGATCGAGAATTGGAGCATGTGTCATGAGAATCGCCTATATTCTGCTCGACCCGGGCATCGGAGTATTCGGCACCAAAGGCGCAAGCGTCCACGTGCAGGAAGTCATCCGCACCTTCAGAAGCCTCGGGCACGATGTCAGCGTCTTCTGCACCCGCACCGATGACGACGTGCCGACCGACCTCGCCGATCTCAACGTCACCCGCCTCAAGGTGCCCGGCGGTCTTGATCGAAGCCAACGGGAGATGGCGCTCATGCGCCTGTCCGACATGCTCGCTGATATGGTCGTCGACACCGCTTCTGCTCCGGATGCGGGAACTGACCAGGCCTTCGACCTCGTCTACGAACGGTATTCGCTGTTCTCCACCGCCGGAGCACAGATCAGCAGTCGCCTCGGCGTGCCTCTGGTCCTCGAGGTCAACGCACCTCTGCTCGCCGAGCAGAAACAGCATCGCGGTCTCGTCCACGATGCACATGCCGCTCGGACCACAGCCCACTGCTTCGTCGAAGCCGAGCGGATCGTCTGTGTCAGTTCCGCTGTTGCCGCCTGGGTGGAGCGGGACTACCCGGGACTGCGCGATGTCTCGGTGGTCCCCAACGGTGTGAACACGGAACGGATCACTCCGGCACAATCGTCCGAAGGGATGGGCAGCCTCGGCGAGGAACCAAGCCTGGGCGAAGAACCAGGTCACGATCGACCCGTGCCAGGTCACAATCGACCTGTGCGGATCGGATTCGTGGGAACCCTCAAACCCTGGCACGGCACCGACCGACTCATCGAGGCCTGTGCCGATCTGCGCGGGAACTTCCATCTCGATATCCTCGGGCACGGGCCGGAGGCGGAGGCTCTGCAGAAGCAGGCGAAGGCTCTTCGCCTCGGTGACCGCGTGACCTTCCACGGGGCGCTCGCCCCCGCAGAGATTCCTGTCCGACTGCGCACCTTCGATATTGCTGTGGCCCCTTACCCGGCAGGGGAGAACTACTTCTCGCCGCTGAAGATCTACGAGTACCTGGCAGCGGGACTGCCCATCGTCGCCTCGGCGATCGGTTCGATTCCCGAGGTCCTCGACGGGACCGGTGCGGCAGCGCTTGTGCCTGCCGGCGACTCCAGTGCGCTGGCCGGTGCCCTGCAGGACCTCATCGACGACGCCGCGGCGAGGCAGCGGATGGGTGCTGCCGCTCGCGCCGAAGCACTTGCCCATCATTCGTGGACCAGTCGGTGCCAGGAGATACTGGCGCCGTTCGTGTTGGAGTCGGTATGAGTCAGACCTCGAAAACGAATAGGGCCAGGACCAAGATCTCCCCCGGGGCACTGAAGCGAACCCTGCGGATCCTCACCCCGCACCTGGGCCAGCATAAGTGGCTCATCCTCGGCGGGCTGGCCGCGCTGTTCTGCGACGTCATCTTCCGCATCCTCGAGCCATGGCCGCTCAAGATCGCCATCGATGCCGTGACCGCGGCCCTGGGCGCAGAGATCGGGCCGACCATCGGCGTCGGATCGAACGTCGGGATGACCTTGGCAGCGGCCGCGATCGGTCTGGCGGTCATCGTGGCAGGCCGAGCCGTGGCGAACTATGCCTCGACCATCTGCTTCGCCCTTGTCGGCGCCCGAGTCGCGACCCAGCTGCGCTCGCGGGTCTTCGAGCATGTGCAGGCTCTGTCGCTGAAGTACCACTCGCGGGCCTCGATCGGAGACACCTCCCAGCGCCTCGTCGGCGATATCGGACGCCTCCAGGAAGTGGCGGTGACAGCAGGTCTTCCGCTGGTGGGCAACGTCATCACCCTGGCCGTCCTCCTCGTCGTCATGGTCATCCTCGACCCGGTGCTCAGCGCCATCGTGCTCATCACCGCAGCGATCTACGGGGTGCTGTCGAAGATCGCGACCCCGAAGATCACGACAGCCTCCCGCTCAACCCGCAAGGGCGAAGGAAGGCTCGTGGGCTCCGCCGCCGAAGCGCTGGGCGCCATCCGCGTCGTCCAGGCCTATGGTCTCGAGGGCACCGTGGCCCGCGAATTCTCCAATGGAAACGAACGCGCGCTCAAGGCGGGTGTGCGTGCCCGTCGTCTGGCCGCGGGGCTGGAACGATCAACCGACGTGCTCGTCGGCGTCTCCCAGGCTCTGGTGCTTATCTTCGGCAGCTACCAGGTGCTGCGCGGGGCCATGTCCCCCGGGGACCTGGTGCTGTTCCTGATGTACCTCAAGATCGCGATGAAGCCGCTGCGCGATATGGCCAAATACACTGGCCGCATCGCCCGAGCCACCGCGTCTGGGGAACGGATCGCCGACCTCCTCGACGAACCGATCGAGATTGCTGATGTCCCCGGCGCTCTGACCATGGGGCCCGTCGTCGGTGATGTTGTATTCGACCGCATCACCTCAGCGGACGGCCATGGGAATCCGCTGTTCAACGATTTCAATCTGCTGATCCCTGCGGGGCAGAAGGTGGGGATCCTCGGCGCCTCCGGAGCCGGGAAGTCCACGTTGATGAGTTACCTGCTGCGGCTCTCACAGCCGGAATCGGGGTCGATATTCATCGACGGCTACGACACGCACAACGTCACCAGGTCCTCCCTGCGCTCGAACGTGTCGGTGCTCCTGCAGGAATCGGTTCTGTTCGCCGCGACCGTGCGGGAGAACATCCGCTACGGCCGTCTGGATGCCACCGACGCCGAGGTGGAAGACGCGGCTCGTGCGGCCCAGGCCGAGGAGTTCATCTTGGGATTGCCCGAGGGGTATGACACCGTGTTGGGCAACCGGGGTGACACGCTCTCCGGTGGGCAGCGACAGCGTCTGGCGATCGCCAGGGCATTGGTTCGTGACGCACCTGTCGTAGTCTTCGACGAGGCGACTTCCGGTCTTGACCCGCAGACCCGCGGGCAGGTCGCGGGTTCGGTGTCGAAGCTGACCGAAGGACGGACGAGCATCGTCATCACTCACGACCTGGCGATGATCCGCGACCTCGACCGGGTGCTGTGGCTCGAGGACGGGCAGATCGTCGAAGACGGATCGCTGAGCGAATTGGCCAGTGACTCGGACACCAGAATCGCTCGCTGGATGCGCACGCAGGCCGAGGATTCCCAGATGGGGAACACTCTCAAGGAGGTGACGGGATGACGAATCTCCAGAGCATGGATGAGGCAACCGCAGAATTCGCTGGCCTGCCGTATGTCACCGAGCTCAGGTCGGCCGAAGCACTGTCTCAGCGTTTGGGATCTGCCGTCGTCCCGACCCGGATTCGGGTCAAACGCGGTCGCAGCGCCATCGTTTCCTGGCAGCGCAAGGGTGAGGGCCGCCTCGGCGGGCTCCATGACTGGGGGTGGAGCGCGGTTGTGACCAGCGCGGACAAACTCGCCAACATCCGCAGGCGGGCCGCCCGCGCAGGCGAGGCGGTGGTCGTTCACGAATGCAGCGAGCCGAGATCCGCCGGTGCTACGGGCAGCGTGCTGCTCAGCGGATCGGTGCTGGCCGATTCGAAGCTGGGTAAGGAGATCGCCCGTGCGATGCAGAGCCTGTCCGGCGCAGACAGCCTCGAGGTGATCGGGTACAACCCGGGCCGGCGCGTCCTGCTCAAACACAGAGGGCAGCCGTCGGGCGAACTCGAGTTCATCCGCATCGGCACGCGTTCCCAGCAGCACCTGATCGGGACCGCCGCGCAGTGGGCCAGGTGGGGTCTGCCGACTCTGCCCGTCGAGTCCATCGGCAGCAAGGGTACGGCTGTGCGCTCCCCGTGGTGGGGGACCGGTGACCTCGAGACCCTCCCCGATCTGGCAGTGGCAGAGGAAGTGGGAGTGATCATCGCAGAACTCCATCGCCACACCCCCGCCGAGGTTGCACCTGGCTTCTCGACATCGCCGATCGATCAAGCAGCTGCGGCCGCGGCAGTGCTGTCGCAGCTGCTGCCGGAGGTCGGCGGCGCGACGGATGGCATCGTCCGGCGACTTCACCATCGGATCGGGAACGAGTGCGGAACGGGGGTCGGCGCTGAAGCCGGCCTGGGTGCTCGCGCTATTCACGGTGACCTCAGTCCCGACCAGGTGCTCGTCGGCCATTCGGAATCTCGCATCATCGACCTCGATCGGGCCGGGGTCGGGCACGTCGGAATGGATCTCGGCAGGTGGGTGGCCGCCTGTCGGCGACGTACCGATGTGGCGGCCGAAACCCTCGAAACCGGTTTCCTTGACGGCTACCGAAGCGCCGGAGCGGCCGAGGTCGACGTGGAAGCGTGGGCTGTTTGGGCCATGCTCGTCACGGCCCTCGAACCGTGGCGGGCGTGCCGACCGGATTGGCAGCAGGCCACGCTGCAAGCCATCGGCGCTGCGCAGCAGGCGCTGACCGCAAGCGAGCGCCGGGTCTCGTGATGACGTCACGCGTCATTTCCGACGTCGTCACTGTCGACGGTGAGGCATGGGCAGTGCGCCGCGCCTGGCCGACCAGCCGCAATCGGATCGCCATCGAGGCCCAGAAGGGCTCGGAGATCAGAGCCGGCTTCCTCAGTGCCGGACATGTGGACATGCTCGCTGCGGGCAGAGATCCGAAGCTTCCGGGTCTCGAGCGACTCCTCGCCACCACCGGAAACCAGCTGATATCGCACCGGCCAGGAAAGAGAGCCGTCATCCGACTGGCAGAGGGAGGCTTCGCCAAATGTGTGCGGTCGGCACGGGCGGCAGACATCATCGCCGGTCAGGACCGGGCCGAATCCTTCCGGAACGGCTTCGCACTGCCGAACGTCCTTGCATCAGATGACTCAACAGTTGTCCTCAGCACATTGCCGGGTGTTGAACTCCACGATCCGCGGCGCCTTGGCGTTGACTGGGCGCAAGCCTGGACTGATGCCCTCGACGCGTGGGCGCTCGCCGCCGAAGAGACTGTGAGCCCGATGCCTGTTCATTCGGCAGCATCGGAGGTGCAGGTGCTCGAGGAGTGGCGAGATCGCGCCCACGAGATCCTCGGACCACAGCTTGCCGAGGTGGACTCCCTGATCACGGACGTGCGTGCTGATCTCCTCAACGCCGGTGCCGCCCCGACAGGCGAAGGGAACTGGGGGCCGATCCATCGGGACCTCCACGACAAGCAGATCATGTGGGACTCGGTCGCAGGGCCAGGACTGCTCGACGTCGACACCGCCTGCCTGGGCGAACGCGAACTCGACCTCGGCAATCTGTTCGCCCACGCACGGTGGCGCACTCAGCAGCGGATCTGGACGCCAGACGACGCCGAGGTGGTGATCCGGGAGATCTCCCGCGTCACCTCGGCGAGCGGACTCGATCCACGGCGGGTGCGCGCTTATGAGCGCTCAGCACTCGTGCGGCTGGCCTGCGTCTACGCGTTCCGGCCACGATGGAGCTCAATGACAGGCGTTCTGCTTGACGCCGCGCACGAGTAACTCATCAGCAACAGGCTGCCGGGGGTCTCAGTCCTTCGTGCTGCGGCGGGCGTCTCCCCAGATGTCGACGCCGGAATCGATCGCGAACTCATCGATTGCCCTCAGTTCCTCGGTGCTCAGCGGATCCGCGTCGAGGGCGGCGACATTGTGCTCGAGCTGCGAGACACGGCTGGACCCGATGACCAGCGAGGACACACGATCGTCGCGCAGTGCCCAGCTCAGGGCCATCTGTGCCAGCGACTGGCCGCGCGCCGCCGCGATCTCGTTCAGTCCGCGGATGCGCTCGAGGTTGTCCTCGGAGAGGAACCCGTCCTTGAACGACGGGGTGGCCTTGCCTGCGCGTGAGTCGTCGGGGACTCCGCCGAGGTACTTGTCGGTGAGCAGCCCCTGCGCGAGAGGAGAGAACGCGATGACGCCCAAGCCCTCGGACCCAGTGGTATCGAGCAGATCATCCGACTCGATCCAGCGGTTGACCATCGAATAGGAGGGTTGGTGGATGAGCAGCGGTGTGCCCAGGTCCTTCGCCAACGCCGAGGCCCTGGCGGTGTCAGCCGCCGAGTACGAGGAGATGCCCGCGTAGAGGGCACGACCCGAGCGCACCGCGGTGTCGAGCGCGCCGATGGTCTCCTCCAGCGGTGTCGAGGCATCGGGGCGGTGGGAGTAGAAGATGTCGACATAGTCCAGGCCCATTCGCTTCAGCGAGGCGTCGAGGCTGGCGAGCAGGTACTTCCGGCTCCCGCCCGGACCACCGTAGGGCCCTGGATGCATCCCCCAGCCGGCCTTGGTCGAGATGACGAGCTCGTCACGATACGGATGGAGGTCCTCGCGCAGCAGTCGACCGAAGTTCGTCTCGGCCGAGCCGGGTGGAGGTCCGTAGTTGTTCGCGAGGTCGAAATGGGTGATCCCCAGATCGAAGGCCCGACGCACGATGTCGCGCTGATTCTGGAAGGCGACGTCATCGCCGAAGTTGTGCCACAGCCCCAACGACAGAGCGGGAAGAACCAGGCCGGATCGGCCGACCCGGCGATAGGTCATCGATTCATAGCGGTCATCGGCTGCTTGATACACGGTGCCTCCTACGGCGTGAAAAGACTCGAGATGCTGAGCTCAGCTTATGCGAGAACGAGGAACGATTCGCCGGCAGGCCCGGCAGGCCCGGCAGGACTCGCTGGCCCGGCAGGTCCGGCAGGCACAGTGCACCGGCCAGTGCTACGCCTCGGTGACGGTCTCCGGCAGAGGCTAAGGACGATTTTCCAGAGTGCAGACGCATGCGCGATTGCCGTCGGAATCGGCAAGGACGGTGAACGACGGCGCCCGGGACTCGTCGACGACCGTGCCACCGGCCGCGACGGCCGCGCGGATGCGCTCGGGTGCGACCGCACCGGGGACCGAGACGTCGACGTGCAGGCGCTGATGCGGCAGTGCGTGCTCTTCGCAGTCCTGGAACCACAGCAACGGCATCTGCCCGGCGGGGTCGATGACATCGCAGCCGGAGACATTGCTCGCATCGCCGGTGAGCAGGGCGGCCCAGAACGGGGCGATGGCATCTGGGTTCGCTGTGTCCATGCCGAGCTCGAGCAGTGCGGGTACCTTCGGATCCGCATGCACCCCCGCCGAGGCGGCGAGCTCGCTGATCTGCGCCGCGAGCCTGAGATCGCGTTCGGTCACGGCTCCGGTGTCGTGACTGGTCAGGCGGATATCGACATGAGGAAAGGTCAGAGTGACGTCCGGGTGGTGGTTCGCTTCCTCTGCGGCAGCACCGATGCGTGCGACGAGGTCCAGCCCGGTCGCGAAGTCGCCGGTGAGGAAGCGGGCGCCGAGGCAGTCCGGCAGTCCCTGCCAATCGGCGAGACCGTGCGCATCGAGAGTGTCGAGCAGCTTCTGTCCGGTGTATGCAGTCATGCAATCATGCTAGGACCCGGACCGGTGCCTGTGAAGTGGTCGACGGTTCCGACATCAGCGTCTCACGAACCTCTTTCCGAAGTTACGCCACGGATAAAGTCAGACCAGTGGTCTTGATTTTCTCGTGTGTCCTATGCCTCAATGGTCACGTGACTAAATTCCATTCGATTCGGGATCAGCTCCTCGACCGCCTTGAGTCAATGGCCGCCGGCGAGCAGTTCCCACCCGAACGCCAGCTCGCCGAGGCGCTGGGCATCTCGCGTATGACCCTGCGCCGAGCCATCGACGAACTGGTCGCCAAGGGCGTGGTCCGCCGCCGCCACGGTGCTGGTGTCTTCGCCCTCGGCCCCAAGCTCGATCAGCCCCTGGCCGCGAGTTCCTTCACCGAAGACATGCTCGCTCGCGGCATGCGCCCCGGATCTCGTGTGCTCTCCTTCGACGTGACGAAGGCCGGAGCCCACATCGGGCGCAGGCTGCACATCGTCGAAACCGCCGAGGTCATCACGATCCTGCGTCTGCGTCTGGCCGACGAAGAGCCGCTCGCGCTCGAAGAGCTCCATATCCCCTCTGCCCTCGTTCCCGGACTGTGCGCTGAAGACCTTGAGAACAGTTCGTTCTACGAACTGCTGCGCTCGCGCTTCGGCATCGCTCTCAACCACAGCGTGCAGACCATCGAACCGACCCTCCTCGACGCCGATGAGGCGCAGGTTCTCGGCGTCCCCGAACAGTCCCCGGCGCTGCTCTTCGAGCGCACCTCGCGCGGGGCCGAGGACATTCCCTTCGAATTCGTCCGCTCGGTCTACCGCGGCGACCGCTACAAGATCCGCACCGAACTCACCCTGCCCGACCAGCAGCTCGCCGCGGCTTCGCAGTCGAAGGCAGCGCGGTCCGCAGTCGAACAGCCTCTAGGGGGCCTCTCATGATCATCGCCGGCCTCATGACAGGCACCTCCGCCGACGCCCTCGACGTTCTCCTCGCCGAATTCGCCTACGATCCGCAGAGCACCGAGGCAGACCTGAGAGTCCGCATCCTGGCCAGCCAGGAGCTCGAATTCGATCGCGAGCTGCGGGCCGACATCCTACGCCTCCTCGAACCCCGCGACGTTCCCCTGTCCCTGGTCTCCAGCGTCGATGCTCGCCTGGGACGGTTCAGTGCCGAGGCACTGCAGCAGGTATGCGCCGAAGCCGGAGTCGACTGCGATCTCGTCGTCTCCCACGGGCAGACGGTGCGCCACGACATCACCGACGGGGCCGTCACCTCGACCCTGCAGATCGGCCAGCCCGCCTGGATCGCCGAGGCCACCGGTTCACCCGTACTCTCCGACGTCCGTGCCCGCGACGTCGCCGCCGGTGGCCAGGGTGCCCCGCTCGTCGGAATCCTCGACGGACTCCTTGCCGGTGACGTCGAAACACCGACCGCGGTGCTCAACCTCGGCGGGATCGCCAACATCACAGTCCTCGCGCCCGAGAGCGATCCGCTCGCCTTCGACACCGGTCCCGCCAATGCCCTCATCGATATCCTTGCCGGCAGGATCAGCGGCGGAGAAGACACCTTCGACCGTGACGGCACGCTGGCAGCACGGGGCCGCGTCGACGAGGAGCTGCTCACCGAGCTGCTGGCCGATCCGTACTACCGGCTTCCGGCGCCGAAGTCGACGGGCAAGGAACTCTTCCACACCGACTACCTCGACGGTTTCCTCGCCACCAGGGCCCACCTCGGCGAGCATGATGCCATCGCCACTGTCACTCAACTGACCGCACGCACGGTCGCCGAGGCCTGTCGAGGACACGGCATCACCCGGGTCATCGCCTCCGGTGGCGGAACGCGGAATCCCACGCTGATGCATCGCCTGCGCGCCGAGCTCGGCGATGACGTCACTCTGACCAGCACCGATGAGGAATTCGGCCTCCCCGAGGGCGGCAAAGAAGCACTCCTCATGGCACTTCTGGGATGGCTGACCTGGAACGGGCTGGCCGGAACAGAACCGAGCCTCACCGGTGCCGGGCGCCCGAGCATCGCTGGGAGACTGAGCCCGGGCAAAAGCTCACTGCGGCTGCCGGAACCGCTGCATCGAAGACCCACTCGTCTGAGAATCCTGCACTGAAGCACACCTCTCGAAGCAACGCACACCCCTTGTACGAAGGAGACACACCATGCAGATCATCGACCTTCTGGTGATCATCGCCTACCTTGCCGCCACGGCATGGTTGGGTCTGAAGCTCAGCGGAAAGCAGAAGGACCTCCAGGGCTACTTCCTGGGTGGCCGGAACATACCGTGGTGGGCGGTGTGTCTGTCCGTGGTCGCCACCGAGACCAGCGCGCTGACGGTGATCGGCATCCCGGTCATGAGCTACCTCGGCGACATCAACTACCTGCAGCTGGGGCTGGGCTACATCCTCGGCCGAGTCATCGTCGCCTTCTTCATGCTCCCGAGATACTACGACGGTGAGATGCTCACCGCGTACGCCTACCTTGGCAAACGCTTCGGCACCTCGACCCAGACGACCGCGGGTGTTACCTTCCTGTTCACCCGTCTCCTGGCCGACGGCATCAGGGTCCTCGCCGCAGCCATTCCGGTCAAGGTGATCCTCGACGGTCTGGGCATCCACACGAACTACTTCGTCATCATCGTCGTCCTCTCGCTGGTGACGATCGCCTACACCTTCATCGGCGGCATCAAGGCCGTGGTCTGGGTCGACGTGGCTCAGATGTGCCTCTACGTCGTCGGCGGTCTCCTCACCATCATCGTCATCACCGCGACCTTCGGCGGCGGATGGGTGGCCGATGCCGCCGAGGCGGGCAAGCTCAATATGTTCATCTTCGAAGGCAATCCGATCTCCGCAGACGCCTCGTTCATTCCCTCGCTGCTCGGCGGCGCGGTCTTCGCCATGGCCTCGCACGGCTCGGACCAGCTCGTCGTCCAGCGCCTCCTGTCCTGCAGGTCCAAGGTCGAGGCGCAGAAGGCACTCATCGTCTCGGGCATCGTCGTCTTCGTTCAGTTCGCGGTCTTCCTCGCCGTCGGCCTGGCACTGTGGGCCTATTACGACCACGCCCTGCCTGCGGACCTGGGGCTCAGCCGCGATGACGAGATCTTCCCGCTCTTCATCATCGAAGGTCTGCCACCCGGCGTCTCGGGGCTGCTGCTGGCCGGCATCCTCGCAGCGGCGATGTCGACCCTGTCCTCGTCGCTGTCGGCACTGTCCTCCTCGACGGTCAACGATGTCTACGCACGGCTGAAGAGGACGCCGATGACCGACGCCGAGGGCTTCAAGGTCGGGCGCTGGGCGACCATCGGCTGGGGAATCGCCTTCATCCTCCCGGCAACGATCTTCCAATCCGATGAGGGCAACATCGTCATCCTCGCGTTGGGCGTCGCAGGCATCACCTACGGCGGGCTCCTCGGGGCGTTCGTGTTCGGCATCGTCAACAAGCGCGCCACAGCCGTCGATGCGAACATCACGTTCGCGCTGGCGGTCGCTGTCAACGCCTTCTTCTTCGTCATGGAGAAGTACGTCACCGGCGAGGTCTGGGTCGCCTGGCAGTGGTACCCGCTGCTCGGCGTCATCGTCATGGTCGGCATCGGCGGGCTCCTGTCCCTGCGCCACCCGAAGACGCAGAACCGGAACACCGTCGCCGAGGTGGAAGGCAGCAACCGCTGATGACGCAGTCCCAGCAGCCGGGGCCCCAGCAGCCTCAGCCTCCGCAGTCACCGTCCCCACGCCCGCGGTCCCAGCAGCCGTCGCCCCTGCGCCCGCTGTCGCCGACGGAGCAGCGCAATCCCCGCAGCGAGGGACTCGACGAGCTCGACGCCCTCGGCGTCCTGAAGGTGATGAACGGCGAGGACCAAGCCGTCCTCACCGCGGTCGCCAACGCCCTGCCGCAGTTGGCGGAACTCGTCGACATCGCGGCCGAGCGGATGCGCCGAGGCGGTGCGGTCCACTACTTCGGAGCCGGCACCTCCGGTCGCTTGGGAGTCCTCGACGCCAGCGAGCTCCTGCCGACGTTCAATCTCGAACCAGGTCGCGTGGTCGGACACATCGCCGGCGGCCAGGCGGCACTGGTCAATGCGGTGGAGAACGCCGAGGACTCCGTCGATGACGGACGCAGAGTCGGGGCAGAGCTGGGCCCGGACGACGTGGCGATTGGAATCGCGGCGAGCGGTTCGACGCCCTATGTCCGCGGTGCGCTGGAGGCTGCCGATGAGGCGGGCGCGCACACCGTGCTCATCTCGAACAACCCCGAGGCCCCCGTAGCCGAGGCGGCTGCTGCCCATATCGTGCTCGACACCGGGCCCGAGGTGGTGACGGGATCAACCCGCCTCAAAGCCGGCACAGCACAGAAGCTGACGCTCAATGGCTTCTCGACGGCATTGATGATCACCCTTGGCCGCACCTGGCGCAACCTCATGGTCTCCGTCGTTGCCACCAACGATAAACTCCGGGAGCGGACCGTGCGTATTCTCTGCGAAGCCGCGGACCTCTCAGATGCGACGGCACGAGACCTCTTGGAGCGTTGCGGCGGCGAACTCAAGACAGCCCTTGTCGTCTCCTTCACTTCGGTGACCCCGGCGGCTGCGGCCAAGCACCTCGCGGACAATGACGGGTCAGTCAAAGCTGCGATCGCCGCAGGTGCCGAGGGCGGAACTGCCTCGGAGCGCGAGGCCACATGAGCGCCTTCGTCCTCGGGATCGACATCGGCGGCACCGGCAGTCGGGTCGCACTGGCGAAGGTCGATGCCACCCGGGACCTGACCGTCGTTGCCACCATGACCGGACCTGGGGTGGAGATCAGTGCCGCCGGCAGCAATGTTCTCGGCATTGCCTCTGGCCTCATCGCCTCGGCGCAGGAGACATGGGGCGAACGTCTCGACCAGATTGCCGGTATAGGAATCGGCGCTACTGGAATTGCCTCGTTGGCCGAAGACCCAGCGTCCGCGATCACCGAGATCTCGGGCAGGGCAGGGGCACCCGCCGCCGCGGCGATTGACGCGGTCACAGCCCACCTCGGAGCGCTCTCAGGAAGGGCAGGCGCGGTCACGGTCTTGGGCACCGGGGCGATCGCGATTGCACATCCGGGGCCGGATGAGCACGGAATCTTGTCCCCGAATTGGACTCGAACCGATGGTTGGGGGCACTTGTTCGGAGATCGAGGGGGAGGAGCCTGGCTGGGGAGACGGTCTCTTGAGATCGCGCTGCGCACCCATGACGGGGTTGACCCGAGTGGGCGCTCACTGCTCGAGTCCGCGACCCGGCTCTTCGGCTCACCAGCCACCTGGCCGTCTCAGTTCTACACTCGCGACAATCGAGCAGGGATGCTTGCGGACTTCGCCGTCGAGGTCGCCGCACTCTCAGACTGCGGCGACGCCGTTGCCACTGGCCTGCTTCGTGAGGCTGGTGTCGAAGCCGCTCGCAGTGCTCTCGCCGCAGCGAAGGGCCTCGACAGTCCGCTGCGCATCGCTCTCACCGGAGGGCTGGTTCAGGCTGGTGAAGCACTCGTCTCCGGGTTCAGGGATGAGGCCTCTCGTCTCCATACCGGCGTCATCATCGAGGAGCCCGCCGGTGATCCGTTGGCCGGATCTGTGAGGCTTGGCGTTCTGGCTGCAGAAGGCAAGCTTCGCGCCCAGAACTCCGTGCTGTGGATGTGAAATTCTGCGGTCGTGTGAGGCACTCAGCCTCTGCCGGTTCTCTGACCATCCGAAGTTCACGCACTCCGTCATATTCATCGGTTTCTACAGCACCGTCGAAGGCGAAGCCGTTTCTTCGGTAGAAAGCTTGAGCACGCGGATTCGGGTCGGCCACCCACAGAGAAGTTCGCTCCTCGGGACCGACGACTGCGTTCAAGAAGCTGTTGTCCGATGCCCGAGCCGTGGACAGCGGCATATGCGTAGAGGACGAACAGCTGTCGCTCTCCGGGACGATCCTCAGCTGCCGACGGGCCTGACAAAGCGATTCCGACTATGACGCCGTCCTGGTCGGCGATCGCCGAGGTATGGTCAGGATGATTCTCAGGCGCGATGAGCGAACTCCACATTCTTCTGCGCTTGCCCATCATGTCAGGGGAATCGAGCAGCTCATCGGACATGAGTCCGCGATAGGTCTCGCGCCAGGTCTCAACATGGACCTGTGCCACCGCCTCGACGTCGTCGATGACGGGAGGTCGAATCACAAAAGACATGGGACGAGGCTACAGCAGGCGTTCGGGAGCCCCTGTTGCGCACCGAATGTTCATCTGGCCGGCATCCCAGGACCAACCGCTGGTCAGGATCCTCAACCAGGATCGACTCTGTGAGATTGAATCGCGAATCGTCCTCGGCAGCCGTCTATTCCGCTGTGGCTCCACCACCATCGGCATCCGCCTCACCCACGGCTGGCCAAGCACCGTCGTCGGTCGACTCCCTGCCGGCGACCGATCCGGCATCGGCCGAACTCGAACTTCCCACCGGGCCGCGCACGCGGGCCTATCGGTTCTTCGAAGCACTGCCGGCGATCGTCAGCTTCTCCGCCATCGGACTGGTCTTCGTCCTGCCGTTCATCAACGCGATGGCTGGGGCGGTCTATGTGCTCATCGTCGTCGGTCTTACGCTGATACGAGCGATGCGCGGTGCGGTCGACGTCTCACGCGGCTTCGTGCGTTACCGTCGCAGCTCTCGGGTTGATTGGGGTGCCAGACTGCTTGACATCGAACGGGCGATGGATGGGCTCCCGCCGCGACCGTATCCCTGGACGGGGTTTCAGGCCAAGGAGCATGCCGCGTCCATAGCCCGTGTGCGTGAGTTCCCGGGCGCGGTGGCGCGCCCTTCGACACTGCTCCATGCTGTTGTCGTCGCGGCCTACAACGAACCCTATGAGGTGGTCGCCGACGGAATCCGATCGCTCCTGCACACCTCGACCTCACCATCGAAGATCGTTGTGTTCTTCGCCTATGAGGAACGCGGCGGCCCACAGATGGCTGCGACAGCACGACGTCTGGCGGCCGAGTACGGTGACGGATTCGCAGCGTTCGTCCTCGTCGAACATCCGGCCGGGATCCCGGGAGAGATTGCAGGAAAGGGAGCGAACATCACCTATGCGGGGCACAGACTGGCTCGTTGGGTGCAGGCGAACGGCATCGATCCGGAGTCGGTCCTCGTCACCAGTCTCGATTGCGACAACACACCCCATGAGGCGTATTTCGACTCCGTCGCATACGAATACGCGCTCGCTCCCGATCGCGCCCACCTCTCGTTCCAACCCATCAGCCTGTACATCACAAACATCTGGGAGGCGCCTGCGCCGTCTCGTGTCGTCGCGAGCGCGAACTGCTTCTGGAATCTCACCACAACGGTCCGTCCTCTCGCGCTGCGCAATTTCGCCTCTCACACGCAGCCGCTGACCGCTCTCATCGAAATGGGATTCTGGTCGACACGGACCATCGTCGAGGACGGCCATCAGTATTGGCGCAGCTGGTTCCATTTCGAGGGTGACTATCGCGTCGTTCCCATTCATGTTCCGATCTATCAGGACGCAGTGCTGGCCGGCGGATTCAGGGACACGATGGTCGCACAGTTCAAGCAGCTCAGCCGATGGTCCTACGGCGCCAGCGATGTGCCCTATGTGGGGGTGAGGGTATTCGCCGGCGATGCTCGGACACCTTTCTGGCCCGGAGTGCTGCGCTTCTTCTCCCTCCTTGAGGGTCATGTCAGTCTGGCCTCGATCTCCGTCATCATCGCCGTCGGTGGATGGATCCCATTTGTCGTTGCGTCACAGACCGGCCAGGTCACCAGCCTCATCGAGCGGATGCCGATGACGGTTGGTCTGGTGCAGCAGGTGAGCATGATCGCCCTCATCGCGTCCATCCTCGTCTTCAAGTCGCTGTTGCCGCCTCGTCCGGTTCATGTTCCGCAGATACGGCGTCTGACCATCTGGCTGCAGTGGCTGCTCTATCCGCTGACTCTGCTCGTATTCAACTCATCAACAGCGCTGCACTCACAATGGCGTCTGCTCACCGGCCGCTACCGTGAACGCTTCGATGTCACTGAAAAGGTCTCCGGCACTTCCCTCAGAACGGTGTGAGAGACGACTCTCGGCCGCGATCGGCTCTCAACTTCGCAGTCACCGGTGATCCGAACACACTTCGCAGTCACCGGTGCTGAGTCTCGCCGCATCATGTCTTTCGACTCGCCCGTGGACTAGCATCGATTCTGTGCCCGCAATGCTGAGGAACACAATGCTGAGGAGCGTGTCATGACAGACGCCGCGCACGACCAGTTCGATGTCGGATACGACTGCATCATCTCCGGAGGTGGGCCCGCCGGGATCGTCGCCGGGCTGCTCCTGGCGCGCGGCGGCGTCAGAGTCGTGGTGCTGGAGAAGCACACTGACTTCTTCAGAGATTTCCGTGGTGACACCATCCACCCTTCAACACTGCGGCTCCTCGACGAGCTCGGACTCTACAACGAGTTCGCGCAGATCACGCACCGCAGGGTGACCAATATCAGTCTTGTCGGCGACGACGGTCGGGACTACATCCTCGGCGACCTGTCCAGACTGAACACAGCGCATCCGTTCATGACGATCGCACCCCAGTGGGACTTCCTCAATCTGCTGGCGAAGGCGGGGGAGGCTGAACCCGGTTTCGATCTGCGAATGGGGGTCGAGATGACCTCGTTGATCTGGGACGACGACAGGGTCGTCGGCGTCCGCGCACAGACTCCCGAAGGTGAGACCGAGTTGCGCGCGCCACTCGTCGTCGCTGCCGACGGACGCTGGTCGAAGGCCCGGGACGAGGCGCAGCTGTCGATGCGCGAGCTGCGGTCCACGATCGACGTGTGGTGGTTCCGGATCGACACCCAGGCGCAGCTGAACGAATCCATCGCTCCCCGAACCAAGGGCGGCAATGTGTTCGTCGCGATTCCGCGCGACGGGCATGTCCAGATGGCTCGTCTCATCCCGAAGGGCGAGGACGGACGTTTCCGTGAGCGGGGGATCGAGTCTCTTCGTGGTGCGGTCGCAGAGACATTCCCTGCACTGGCAGACGATGTCGAAGCACTCCAGTTTGATGACGTGAAGCTCCTCGATGTGCGCCGCAACGAAGCCAAACGCTGGTTCATCGACGGGCTGCTGTGCATCGGCGACTCCGTCCATGCCATGAGTCCCTTGGGCGGAGTCGGCGTCAACCTGGCGGTCCAGGATGGCGTGGCCACGGCTCGACTTCTGGCCGAGGCCCTGCGTTCAGGGAGTGTGTCCACCCGCGATCTCAAGCGGGTCCAGCGCCGACGATTGCTGACGACGAAGACCGTCGAGCTGCTGCAGGGCGGCATTCACCGGATGATCGAGCCGGTCGTCCACAACGGCGGAGTCATCCGCCCGCCGGCGCCGATCCTGTGGCTGCTGAAGACGTTCCCCGCGCTGACTGTGATTCCGGCGCACATCCTCGGCTTGGGTGTTACCCCCGAGCACGCTCCGGAGTTCGCTCGACGTCCAGTCGATGGCATCGACCGGAGGGCGGAGGGTCGGAGCCGGACCGCGCAGGAAGCCTAGTCCCGGTACCGACGCTGCCGCGCCAGCAGTTTGGTCAGTTGGTGACACTCTGCTTCGGTCATCGAATCCAGACCGAAGCGGGCATCGGCGACGATCTGACTGGCTCGATCGGTCAGTGCCCGACCTCGCGGCGTGATCTCGGCGAAGACTTCACCGTCGTCACCGGGCTCCATGACTCTTTCGATCAGCCCATTGTCTTCGAGCCACCTGACCGAGGAGAAGGACGAGCTGCCTTCAACTTGCAGCTGGTCCGTGAGCTCGACAAGAGGGAGTGCGCCCTGCTGGTCGAAGAACAGGAGGAGCAGCACCTCATACCGGGCATAGGTCAGACCCAAGGGACGAAGCTTCTCGTCGAGGTCGGAGATGAGGCGTCGGTGAGCACGCATCAGCTCCGTCGCCGTCTGCATACGGTCGCGTTCGGGCCACCGCAGCTCCCATGAGCTTGCAGCCCTGGCAACAGGGTCGTTCAACGCAGGCAGTGCGCTGCCGATTCTGAATTCCTCGGACTCGCTGAACCCGTGGCCGGTATCGAGCTCCATGGTCGACCACTCTCCGGTGTCCACCTCAGGACCTGCCCCCGCGCGCACGGTCGAGTGACCATCGGTTCTCTCACCTGCAGTGAATCGAGGTTCACTGTTGACCACAGCCGGCTCAGGGTGTGGTTCGACGTCGTCTTCGCGGTCGTATTCGTAGCCGTAGGCATCGTCGGAATCGGAATCACCCTCGACATCGGCTTGGAGGTCCGCGTCTACCTCCAGGTTCGTATCCGGTTCCTCAGCGTCATCCTCGTTGTTCTTGTCGTTGAAGGATTTGATGGCTGAGCGCAGTCCGGAGCGCTGAATCACCGTCTGGATGGTGAGGTCCCTTTCGTCCGGTCGTCCGACAAAACGGATATCGCGCAGGCCCTGGTCCTGGGCGGCAGACTCGAAGACGAAATGCCCGTATCTGAAGATCCGACCCATGAGCGGTTTGTGCACCGAGATGTCGAGAATACGCGACATCGGCATCGTCGCCTTGTGCTGGGTGAAGATCCCGTGGATTCTGAACACTCGCATGTTCGTGATGACGAACCGGTCCATATGCACGAACAGTGCGCGGTAGACACCGAACAGGGCAATGGCGGCGCCGATGCCAAGCGGGATCGGGGCGAAGTCAACTGGGACCGCGAAGCTGATGGCTGCGACGGCCACTCCAAGCGCAATGATGAGCGAGGGGGCGACGAAGGCGAGGAAATGGCGACGTACTTCGTCGACAATGAGCTCACCTTCTTCAACGATGAGGTGATTTTCGACCTTCGGATCGATCAGTCCCCTGAACACGTCAGGCTGCTTCCGGCGCGGTTACGAGGACAGAGTAGTGAAGAAAGTGACCAATGAGCCGACACCGGTTCCCACTGCCTCGAACGCGTTCCGCACTGCATCGGCTGAATCTTCTGGCCGACTGAACAGATAGAACGCCACAAATATGACGACGAGCGTGAGGACGGCCTTTTTTACCCACTTCACAATGGACTCCTCTTTGCCGCGTCGCTGGGAAGGCGGATGCGGACAATTGGTTGCACAACCCGTTAATCGTAACCGCCCTTGCTGGGTGCCTCGGAGTAGGCGCGCCCAAAACCTGTGATCGTCATCTCATATAACGAGAATTGCAATCAGAGGGGCGCCGAGGTGACCGTTGCCCCGCCAGCGCCCCCACCGGATGCCATTCCGGTTTCCCTCAGTCCGGTTAGACGGTCAGCACCCCTGTGCAGACAGCGAAATCTGCGTACTGTTGAGGGTATGAGAAAACTATTTGATTCCATTCGCAAAGTTGGTTTCCGTCGCGGTCCCGACCGGATTCTCGGCGGTATTGCCGCTGGTCTCGCCGAGGCGACCGGGATGAACGTGTGGCTGATGCGCCTGCTGGTCCTCATCTCGTTCCTGCTTCCGGTCCTGGGGATCGGCGCCTATCTCGTCGCCTGGGTCCTCACCCCATGGCAGGACGGAAGTATTCCAGTTGAGCAGGCGTTCGGTGGCCGCCTTGAACGGTAAGTGAACATTTGGTGTCGGCAGCTTCACCCCCGATTCGCTGACTCGATGGTAAAATTCTGGGCCGAGCAGTCCCGGGCTCATGCGTATCTGCCTCGGCGCCGCATGGTGGGAGCCGGAGTTCGCGCAGAAGATTGCCGCCGTCGAGAGCACGGACTCGAACTCCGAGGGCCAGGTCGAAAGGCTCTTCTTCGTCAGAGTCAAGAGACGTCCTCAACAGGGGAATGGCGGGTGCTCATCAGACCGTCCCCGCTGTGCGCATGATCCAGGTCCGAGACGAGAGACGTGCCGTGCTGAACGAGAGGCTGTGTTCTCAGTGCTCGCTGTCCAAGAGCATCATCTGTTCGGACGGATAGCGATCGCCCCGGACCTCGCTGTCTGCCAGAGCAGCGTCTAAGGCTGCCAGATCATCGACGCTCAGATGCACGCCATTGCTGGAAACGGTGGCGGCCACCTGATGAGCAGTACGAGACCCGACGATTGGCACGATGTCCTCACCCTGTGCGGCCACCCATGCGATCGCCAGCTGGGGGAGCGTCACGTCTCGCACTACAGCGAATTCCGCGAGAGTCGAGACTATCCGCTGATTGTGGACAAGGTTGGCCCCCTGGAAACGCGGGAACATCGCGCGAGTCCCTCCCGTGGAACCTGCCAGCAGACCCTTGGCCAAAGCCCCGTACGCCGTGATGCCGATGCCGAGTTCGCGGCATGCAGCCAGAATCCCATTGTCTTCGATGCTGCGGCTCAGCAGCGAGTATTCGATCTGCAGGTCACTGATGGGCGCTGCTGCCGCCGCCCGACGAATGGTCTCCGAACCGACCTCGCTGAGTCCGATGTGACGAACGTATCCGGCTTCGACGAGTTCGCTGATGGCGCCGACAGTCTCCTCGATGGGCACATTCGGGTCGAGTCGGGCCGGCCGGTAGATGTCGACGTGGTCCGTGCCCAATCGCTTCAGCGAATAGGTCAGAGAGTTTCGGATTGCGTCCGGTCGAGTGTCGAATCCGATGAACGATCCGTCGGGGGCAAGAACGGCGCCGAATTTCAGTGAGATCACGACGTCCTCACGGCTGCGCTCTCGAAGTGCTGCGCCGACGAGCATTTCATTGTGACCGGCACCGTAGAAGTCTCCGGTGTCGATGAGATTGCCTCCGGCATCCATATACTCATGGATGGCTGCGATGCTCTCTTCATCCCGTGTCGGTCCGTAGGCTCCCGACATGCTCATGGCGCCCAGTCCGGGAGATGTGACGCGAGGCCCTTGGATTCCGAGTCGGCGAGTGTTGACGGTTGAGTTCTCTTTGTATGTGCTCATGACCTCAAGCCTGGCAGGGCGGTGGCGAGGGGGCGAGGCCCTGTCGATCCTGGGACAGGCTGTCCCTGGTTAGATCGGCCGATCGGGCGGACAATCAAGAGATGACCGATCGTTCTGCATTCGCTGACTTCATTCGCCGTCGACGGGAGCAGCTGCGCCCAGAAGATGTGGGGACTGGCCACACGGGCCGTCGCCGTACTCCCGGACTGCGGCGCGAAGAGGTTGCCATGCTCGCTGGAGTATCGGTCGACTATTACGCTCGCCTCGAACAGGGGCGTGGGTCGACCCCGTCGATCGGAGTGGTTTCGGCGGTGGCTCGAGCGTTGCAGTGCGACCGTGATCAGCGCGACCACATGCTGCATCTCGCAGGCCACCCGGTGCCACCGCGCAGCTCCGACGGTCACGTGCGTCCCGGTCTCATTGCTGTTGCCAACCGTCTCGTCGATCTTCCGGCGCTGGTCGTCACCGACCTCGGCGAAATCGTCTGGGAGAACTCCCTCGGTCGTATACTGCTCGACGGCCTTGCGGGGGAGCCTGGGCGCGGCAGGAATCTCATCTGGGAGTGGTTCGCCGACCCCGACGCTCGGGCGATGCCCCCGGAGCATTGGCGCCGCATCTCTGCAGCGCACGTCAGCGATCTGCGAGCCACTTACACCCGCAGGTCACACGAGGCTCACGTGAGTAGATTCGTCGAGGACCTCATTGCGATCAGCGATGAGTTCAAAGAGCTCTGGGACCGTCACGATGTGGCAGTCCACCGCTCGGACACCAAGGTCTTCGTCCACCCAGAGCTCGGATTGATCGAACTTCGGTGTGAAGTCCTGCTGACGCCGGACGATGACATCTCTCTGCTTGTGTTCTTCCCGATGGAGGGCACGAACGCGGCAGAACAGCTGCAGCTGCTCGGAGTGGTCGGTTCTCAGAAGATCTCATCCGACTGAGAAAAGCAAAAGCCCCGCTTCCCCCTAGTTCTAGAGGATCGCGAGGCTTTGCGTTCGGGTGGGCCCCGTGGGGATCGAACCCACGACCCACGGATTAAAAGTCCGTTGCTCTACCAACTGAGCTAGAGGCCCCGCCCCAACACAGCCGCGTGGACAAGCGTCACACCGGAGTTGTTGGAGACTCAATAATATTAGAGGTAAGGAGCCCGAATACTCAAACTGGTTCGCGGTGGCAACCAGCAGGCTTCACCCGCTGATCACTTTCCGAGTTCAGGGTGCTCGTCACCGGTGTAGGTGCGCGGGAGAGCATCCGGTGCGGTGGGATCCTCATCGGCCGCCTCGTCGATGACATCGGACTCAATGGCCTTGTTGTTCTTGATCGCGCCGCGCAGCGCCGCGACGTTCTTCAGGCCTGCCAGCAGCTTGCGATCCTTTTTCGGGGCGACATACTCAGGATCGGTCTCCAGCGGGAAGATCGTAGGCGCGGCACCGAAGGCCTCGGTCGACTCATTGGCGACCTTGCGGGCCATCTGAGCGTTGACCACGCCGCCGATGATCGCGCCGATGCCGAAGGGCAGCAGGCGACCGACCAGCGAGCCGCCGGCACGAGCGGCGAACTTGCGGATGAAGGTCTTGCGCAGCTTCCGCACCAGCAGATCGACGACCGGGGCAGGGAGCTGCTTCGTCACGGTAGAGCCCCAGTTGCCGAACATCGACTCCGATCCGCCGGACTGCTTGCTGAACTTCTGGACGAGGTTCTTTCCGTCCTTGCCGAGCATGAGCCCCAGCACCAGTGCATTCGCGCGTTTGGAGTCCTGAACCGGAAGGCCGTGGATCTCCGAGACCGCCTGCGCGAACAGTGCCGTGCCTTCGAGGAATCCGGCGGTCTCAGCGGTGGCCACACCGAGTGCGGCTGTCGTGCCGAGTCCGGGGACTGCAGCGGTGGCACCGACTGCTGCGCCACCCGAAGTGGTCAGCGCGAGGTAGTGCCGGCGAATGATCTTGATGAGCTCTTCCGGAGTCGCATCCGGATTCCGGCGACGCAGGCTGCGCACATAGGCAAGGGCCACCGGGCGCTGGACCGACAGAAGTTTCGACAGCATCGACTGGGCGCGGGGGTTGAGGGACCCGTCCTCGTTGACAGCGAATTTCGCTGCCTTGTCCAGGCCCTTCTTCGCCACTGATGATTTTGCCACGGGAGTTCCTCCTCGTTGTCTGCACTCGTGACCTGCTGGTCGCAGGCCCGAATTTGTCACCAGTTTAGTAGTTGCCACTGTGAACCTGACGAATGAACCCTGACCGGGAGGCGAAAGCCTGATCTGACCGGCGGGAGGCGAAAGCGTGATCAGGGTGGAGCGCCGGTCAGAGTAGGGGACTAGAATGCTCTGACGATGACACAGCCACGCTTTCACCGCCCGATACCTTTGGCCGATCTCGATTCGGTCAGTGCCTCGAATGACCCAGTGACCAGATCAGAGACCTCTCACGCGACTGCCGCACTCCTGCTCGGAGACTCGCGCGGACGGCGCGATGAGGCCGCAACGAAGCGGTTCGTAGAGTTGGCCGACGACATCGGTCTCGAGGTCATCGCCGAGATGTGGTCTGCTGCCCCTGCCGTCTCAGCACCGGGAGCGCTCTGGCGCCTATACGCACTGCGCGAATGGATCCTCACCGCTCCGCGTGAGCTCGCCGACATGTTCTCCGCCGGGCAGCGCAGGATGACCGACGGCCTCGGACTCGATGAGATCCTCGCCGGCGTCGAGCTTCCCGCAGGCCCCGACGAGGTTGCCCGTGCCATCGATGAGATCCTCGCCGGAGCCTTCCGCGGGGACGTCGTCATCGCCCTCCTCCGAGCCGCAGCGTTCGTCGGCATGTGCGCCGAAGGCACCGACAGCTCCGAGACCGCCACGCGGCTGCGCCAGTTCGCGAAGGACCTCAAAGACGCCGCCATCTCCCACCGTCACGGCGGACTCGACTGACAGTCTCACTGCCTGACTGACGGTCCGACCGCCTAACTGACACGAGGGCTCAACCTCCCGGATGGAACTTGGCCACGTGCGCAGACTGTGAGATTTTCAACTCTCGTTCACCCGCCTCGGCGGTGGACTCATGAGCGTGAGCGAGTATCGTTGTGGGTGGCCCTCGTGGCCACCGGACGCTGGATCTGAAGCCCCGGGCTCCAAATTCAGCCGCTTCGAGCGGCCTACCGCCGAGAGGCGCTCTCGGTTCAGCGTCCGGCACATACAATTGAAGCAACATGCACATTCGTCCGGCTCGACCGGGCCCCGGGCAGGAGGAACGCATGCGGCTCAAGCGGGTACCGCAGGACACTGTCTTCTACGAACGCCTGTCCGATCTGGTCGGGCAGATGCGGCAATGCAACCTGGTGCTTGCCGAACTCTCCGGCATCGAAGTCAGCGAACGACGGCAGGTCGCAGACCGTCTCCGCGAGATCGGCGATCAAGCCGATGAAGATATGGGCGCCGTGCTTCGTGCTCTGCGCGAGAACTACATCACCCCGTTCGACCGCAATGACCTCTACCTGCTCGGTCATCACATGCGAGACATCTGCCACCTTCTCCACGGTGCCGGATTCGTCCTCGCCTCGGAAGCCTTCGACGAACTGCCCTCCGGTGTCCTCGAAACCCTCGCGGTCCTGTCCAACCAGACCGACCACACCTCGCGGATGGTCACTCGGCTGCCGGGCAAACTCGATCAGTGGGACTACGTCGACTCCATCAACCGCCTCACCTACCAAGTTGAGGCCCTGCAATGGCGGATGTCTGACGCCGTGCCGAACTCGAAGCGCGGCCTGACGTACATGGCCGCGGTCTCCCAGTTGGGGCAGGCCTTCGTGCGTGCCGCATACGGCTTCACCGAGCTGGGCAAGGTCGTCGCCGCCATCGCGATCAAGGAGTCGTAGTCCGTGGAGCTGCTCTTGGCGGGAGTCATCGTCACCGCGGTGATCTTCGCCGGTTCGAACGGTTTCCATGATGCTGCGCTGACGATCGGCAATGCCGTCGTCGGACGCTCCATCAACGCACGGTGGGCCCTGGGCCTGGCCGTCGTCTTCAACTTCATCGGCGCACTCCTGGGTGAGGGAATCGCCTCAGTCGTGGCCAACCAGATCGTCCACTTCGACGGAGACCCCGAGGTCATCCTCACCTCTCTGATCATCGCCTTCGTCGCCGCAACGGCGTGGAGTCTCTTCACCTACTACCTCGCGCTGCCTGTGTCCTCCACGCACTGCCTCATCGGCGGTCTCCTGGGTGCTGGGATCGTGCTGGGGTTCTCAGTCAACTCCACCGAGGCGGTCAACTCGGTGATCCTGCCCCTCGTGATCTCGCCGATCCTCGGATTCGTGCTCTCTTGGGGCCTGACGGCTCTGCTGTCGAAGACCTTTGCCGCTTCACCGCCCAAACCGCTCTTCCGCGGTGCGCGCATGGTCGACTCGGTGCTCACCGCCTCGCTGTCTCTGGTCCACGGCGTTCAGGACGCACAGAAGATCGCGGCCCTGGTCATGGTCGGGCTCCTCGCCGTGGACGCCAACCCGTACACCGAGCTCTCCGTCGTCGAGATCTCCTGGCCGGTGCGGCTGATCATCGCCGGAGCGCTGGCGATCGGCACCGGCCTGAGCGGGTGGCGAGTTGTCCGCACACTGTCGGTTCGCATGGCCGGTCTCGACCCGCTGAAGTCCGCGACAGCAGATGCCACCGCCACGGTGCTCATGTACACGGCGGCGCTCATCATGCGGGTGCCGGTGTCGCTGACCTTCATCCTCGGATCTGCCATCCTCGGAACCCAGTTCGCCGGACGCCAAGGTCGCGCCCGCGCCCGCTTCATCGTTCCGATCGCTGGGGTCTGGGTGCTGACCATTCCCGCTGCCGCGGCGTTGGCGATCTGCATCGGCCTGGTGGTCAGGGTCTTCACCGGCTGAGACGTCACCGCTGTGGAGCAGTGTGAGCCTTCCGGCCGAAGACGATCCCTGTCGTGATCATGGCTGCTGCGAGGACGAAGTGGAGCCAATTGTCAGCGGTGTTGAGCGGAACGAAGTTGCCCATGGACTCCATCGGAACGACGAGGCCGTAGATCCACAGCACGGCATAGATGATGCCTCCGACGATGAGGTAGGTCTTGGCCAGTCGGCGTGACTTGAGCCCCAGCAGGCCGACGATGCCGAAGAGCAGATGGACGATGTTGTGCAGCACTGAGACCTGGAAGATCCCGAGCAGCGCGGCTTGTGAATGATGCCCGGCGAACATCATCGTGTCCAGGTCCTTGGTGATGCCCGGGACGAAGCCCAAGATGCCCACCAGGAGGAACACGGCCCCGAAGATGCCTGAGACGATCTGGACGCTGGTGCGGGCGGTGTGAGCTGATGATGAAACTGTGTGAGTGCTCATGACGATCCTTTCGAAGACTCTCGTCGTACATCAGCTGATTCGGAGCCGATTGTGTCGTGGATGGGTTCGGTCGAGGCTTTTCTGCCGCGACGGTAGTCTGGTGACGGTGAAGGCTCGCGTGTCAAGGTTGTGGCGCAGGCTGCTGGTCCTGCTGATCGGCGGCGTCATCGCCGTGCCCTACGCGGCGGTCGTGATCTGGATCGTGACTGCCTTGAACCAGGTCGGCAACCGCGCCGATTCGCTGACCATCATCGTCGTCGGAATCGTCGCTTTCGCGCTGCTGTGCATTCCAGCATTTCTCTCCGTCATCCGCGCCCTCGAACGCACACTGGCCGAGCAGCTGCTCGAACTGAGCATCCCCACCCCGCCGAGGCGGCCCCGAACGGCCGATCGACTGCGCGGTGCCCTGTTCTACTTCGGTCACACCTTCGCCGGCGCACTGCTCCTGCTCACGATCATCGTCCTCATCCCCGCCGCCATGGTTCTAGCCGCTGACCCCCGACAGGCTCATGAACTCTCCAACGGTCTGATCGGAACCGAGACGAGCCTCGCGGCCACCGTGCTGCCCGCAGGGCTGATCCAGGCCCTCGCTCTGGGAATCCTGCTGATGTGCATCGCGATCATCGTCGTGGAGGGATACTTCCTGCCGAACTATGCACTCATTCTCCTCGGCTCGTCGGCGGCTGACCGCGCGGAGCTCGCTGGCCGCGAGCGGGCCCGCCGGTTCCGCCGCACGGTGCTTGCCCGCGAGGTCCATGACTCGATCGGCCACGCACTGACCGTGACGACGATGCAGGCGGCAGTCGCCAAGCGCGCACTGCAGACAGACCCCACCATCGCCGAGGCGGCCGTTGACGAAATCGCCCGCACCGGACGTGAGGCGGTGGCCGAGTTGGACTACGTTCTCACGCTGCTCCGCACGGAGGCCGATCCGGAGGCAGACGATGACGCCGTCAACAGTGCGGAAACGGCACAACCACCTCGGCGAACGATCGAGGATTTCGAGATCCTGGCCGAGGAAGCGAGATCAGTGGGGCACCCGACCCAGCTGAGAATCAGCGGCGACATGGGCTCATTGCCGTCAGCCGTGGCGCACGAGCTGCATCGGATCGTGCGGGAGGCTCTGACGAACTCGCTTCGCCACGCCTCAGTCCCGGGGGCCTCGGTGTCGATCAGCGTCGACGCGGGATTCGTGACGCTGACGGTGAGCAACGCCTGCGTGGTGAATACCAGTGGTGCGAGGAGCAATGCGGGTACAGGTCGGGGTCTGCAGGGGATCAAAGAGCGCGTTGAGCTCTTCGGTGGGGAAGTTCGGTGGACTGCTGATGCTGGCTCATGGACGCTTGAGGCCGTGCTGCCGACAGACAGCTGCACTGCGACAGACACTGGCACAGCGACCACCAGCGGCACTGTACGAGTTGCGAACAAGGAAAGGCAGACATGAGCATCAGGGTGGTCCTCATCGACGATGAGCCGTTGGTTCGTGCCGGGCTCGCGGCGATCATCGACTCGGACACCGGACTCGACGTGGTCGGTGAGGCCGGCGACGGTGCCGACGCCATCGACCTCGTCCAGCGCACACAGCCCGATATCGTCATCATGGATGTGCGCATGCCGCAGCTCAGCGGACTCGAAGCGACTCGATTGCTCGTGGCACGGCAGGACCCTCCTCGTGTGCTCATTCTGACCACTTTCGACAGCGACGACTACGTCTTCGAAGCGCTTCGTGCCGGTGCCGATGGCTTCGTGCTCAAGCGGGCCCGGCCGGAGGAACTCATCCGCGCCGTGTACGTCGTGGCCGGTGGGGAAGTGCTCCTGTATCCGCAGAAGGTTCGTGAGATGGCAGCTCAGGCGGGGAGGCGCGAAGACCTGGCCAGTGTTGCCCAGCTGAGCAGTCGCGAGCAGGAGGTGCTCTCACTCATGGCGCGCGGTCTGAGCAATGTGGAGATCGCCGGTGAGCTGTTCCTCGGCAGTGAGACGGTCAAGACCTATGTCAGCTCGCTGCTCGGCAAGCTCGGCGCCAGGGACCGGACCCAAGCCGTCATCAGAGCCTTCGAATCGGGTTTCATCACCCTCTGAGGGGCATGCTTCACCCTGTGAGTGATGCCGTTCACCCGTTCGGGGGAGTCTGTCAGGATGGCTTCGGCACGAGTGTTGAAGCATGAAGCCAACACAGAGCTATGCCCAGTCAGCCCATCCATCTCAACCGACGCGGGTACTCAATGTCGGTGTCACTATGCTCGGCCTGAGCGCGGTCTGGTCAATGACCATGCTGGTCATCTCCGTGCTGTGGGGGAGCGGACTACTCGTCTCTCCGTTCGGTCATGCGGAACCGGGCGAATACAACACACTCTTGGACTATCTCTCCATCCCTGCTGGAGCCGCACTGGTCGGATTCTGTGCGCTGCTGAGTCTGACTCTCGCATCGACCCTCCTGACCCTGCCACGGCTGCGCGGCAGAGCCGTCGCAGCAGTTGGAACCTTCGCGGTCTTCCTCACCCTCGTCACTACCGTGGTCTTCACCGACACCTTGGTGTTGGCATACCTCGGCTACACGTTGAGCCTGCAGTTCCCGCCGATCCCCGTCGCCGTGCTCTGGCAGGGGTTCATGCTGCTCGGCCCGGGGCTGTGGGCAGCGGTATGGGCATCGTTGGAGGGCCGTCAGCGACGCAGCCGGGCAGGAGCCGATGGTGCGGCCGTGGATGCCCCTGTCGGCGATGCCTCTGTCGGCGATGCCTTCGCCGCGGGGGTGACCACTGCGAAGGTTGCCGAAGGTCGCCAGCCCGTCCAGGTCAGTGCCAAAATCGCCGTCGGCGTGGCCGTGGCGATTCCCGTCATCTATGCATCCACTCGTATTCTGTGGGCACTGGGCATCCCGTTCGGGCTCAGCCCCGAGTTCTATTCCGAAGGCCTCCAGGCCGGGATGTGGCATTCGGGTCTCGCCTTGGCGATTGCCGGACTGGTCGGAGCGCTGCTGACCCTGGGGCTGGTGCACAGATGGGGAGAGAGATTTCCGCGTTGGACGGGGCCGCTGGCAGGACGACGTGTGCCTATCCTCCTCGCGACGATACCCGCCGGCATCGTCACATTGGCGATGTTCACCGGAGGCATGGGCATGATCCATTCGGTTCTGTTCAACGGTGTCAGCATCATCGGCAACTGGGTGACGATCGGCCCGACTCTCCTATTCCCGCTGTGGGCTCTGGCACTCGGTTGGGCCACCTATGCCTACCGTGCCAGGCGACTTGATGCCCGCGCCTTTCGGCGGCAGTGACAGGTCGATTCAGCGTGCCCTGCTGGTGGGGTCGCATGACCGTGTGCTCTCACCTGCGGCGGTGTCGGCGGCTGAGCGTCCTGTGTCGAAGCAGAGTGACCAGGCTGTGGATGAGCGCCGGCACTGAGGCGATGAGCATCAGGACGCCACCCAGTGTCGTCATGGACAGCAGCACTGCACCGCCGATGACGAATCCTGTGAACAGCACGGCCGAGATCACCCCGCGGGCCAGAAGTTCGAGGCCCGCGACCCGACGGTCCAGCTTGGGCGTGGCCACCGAGAGTTCACCGTCCTCGAGCCTCTGGACCAGGGCGTCGAGGCGCCCCGGCAGGCCGAGCGTCAGGCGCACAAGGTTGATTGCCTCCTTCGCCACGGTGCCGGCGGCGCCGCCCTTCTCTTCCTCGATCAGCTCGCTCGCATAGGGTTCGACGACCTCCCAGATGTTGAATGAGGGATTGAGGGAACTGCACAGACCCGAGACCATGGACAGCGAGCGAATGATGAGGAAGAGGTTCTCCGGCAGCTGCACGGGCAGATCCCGCACCACCGACTCGAAATCCGTGGAGAAGGCTCGCAGCTCCTTCTCATCGACGTCGCGCAGCTGGGCGAAGCCCATGCCTCCGAACCGTGCGAAGAGTCCTGTGAGAGAGCGTTCGAGCTCTTCCGTGTCCGCGCCGTCGAGCAGAACGCCGATGAGTCCGACGCTGGCGACGAGGCGGCGGGAGTCCCGCATCGCCACGGCGATGAAGAGCTCCCGCAGGCCTGCGCGCAGATTCTCCGGCACGTGCCCCATCATCCCGAAGTCGATGAAGGTCAGATGCCATCCTGCCCCCGCCGAGGTTGTCCCCGAGCGGGCAGGTGTCACGAAGATGTTGCCGGGGTGGGGGTCGGCGTGGAAGAACCCGGTCCGGAAGAGCTGATCGAACATCGTGTGCGCGAAGGTCGTCGCAACCTCGTGAGGGTCGATCCCGGCTCGACGCAGCGCAGCGACGTCGTTGGCCTTGATCGCCGTGACGTCCTCCATGGTCAGCACCTGTGGTGTGGTCTGTTCCCAGACGATCCGCGGAGCCTGCACCCCGGCCGACTCAGCCGCGTCCATGGCGAAGGTCTCAGCGTTCGCAGCTTCGTGGAGATAGTCGATCTCTTCGAGGCTGACATGGGCGAACTCTTCGACCAGTGCCGGCATGTCGACGCGGCGGGAGATGAACTGGACGCGGGAGAGCCATCCGGCGATCCGGCGCAGGGCGCCCAGATCGACCTCGACGATATCGGCGATGTTCGGACGCTGGACCTTGACAACCACCTCGGCGAAACCGATCTCTGCGGCGATCTCCGGGGTCAGGGTCGCCGAGTGCGCCTGCCCCAGGGATGCCGCGGCCAATGGGTGGGGTGCGAAGGAGGTGAAGGCATCAGTGAGTGCCATCCCCAACTGCGCTTCGGCAAGGTCGCGGATCTGGTCGACGGGGACCGGGGCGACCTCGTCCTGCAGGCCCTCCAGCTCTTTGGTGATCTCGGGCGGGAGAACATCCATGCGCGAGGAGAGGAACTGGCCGACCTTGATCATCAGACCGCCGAGTTCCACGGCCAGAGTGCGAAATCGCCTGGCCGTGGAACGCCAGCGCTCCACCCGACCTCTTGCTGCGAGATGACCCAGGCCGACTCGCGGCAGCGTCATCTCGAACCACCAGGCCATGACCATCTGGGCCGCGGCGAAGCGGAGGATCCGACCGGAACGAGCCCGAAGGGTTCGCGCCGTCACTGTTCAGTCCTCGGCGAGGATCGAATACAGCCTGCGCTTGGTGTCCGCGAGCGCGGTGACCGCCTCGGCGACCTGTTCCTTGCTGCCGGACCTGCCGACTTGAGCGGCTGCCTGTGCCAGCTCGACGCCGGCCTTGGCCAGGTTTGCGGCCCTGGGTGCTTCGGGCTTCTTCGCAGATTCCCATGGAGCATTTGACTCCGGCTCGGATGCGACCTGTTCGCGTCCGGCCTCGGTGAGTGAATAGGTCTTGCGCCCGCTTGAGGACTCCGCGCTGATGAGGCCCTCATCCGTGAGCAGCTGCAGCGTCGGGTAGACCGATCCCGGGCTGGGCTTCCAGCTGCCGCCGCTGCGCTCTTCGATCTCTTGGATGATCTGGTACCCGTGCATCGGCGCTTCGGCCAGCAGCGTGAGGATTCCGGCGCGGACATCTCCGCGGTTCATGCGGAACGGCTGTTTGGGGTTGAAGGACGAGCGCAGCTGCTCCACCGCTTCCCAGATATTCGCCCCGCCCCAATCGCCGTTTCGACGAGAGAAACCTCCGTGATTGAATGGCTCGTTCATGATGACCTCCAGGTCTGATCGAATCGTCTTGACGATATATAACGATATATCGGCGATGGGTTGCTGGGAAGGTCCTTCTGTCGATTGCGGAGGTAACTCTCAGACCACGCTCAGGCCGATGCGGACTGCTCACCGTCAGTGTGTGACAGGACGGGACCTCTTCGAATGCAGTCGTCAATGAGCGGTGGCACACCGAGGGCGACTGTGAGCTGGGAGACTCTGAACAGGGGTGACACACCGATGGCGACTGTGAACGGGGAGACTCTGAACAGGGGTGACACACCGATGGCGATACTGAACGGGGTGACGCTTCGAGGGGTGACACACCGATGGGTCACCGTAGGTCGTGAATACAGGCAACGGTTGGTAAGTTCGTCGCGATCCAAGAGCTTGGATCGCGACGAACTTACCAACCGTTGCACATTCTCGCTGAGGACTGCGGCCACCTGCGGCCACACTTTCGTTCGCGGCCGCTCATCACCGAGTTGCGGATGCATACGCAGCTGCGGCCAACTTCGGCGAGCCGCAGCCGTAGGCTCCTCAGATCATCCGAAGCGGCCGGAGATGTAGTTCTCGGTCTCTTCCTTCTCGGGGTTGGAGAAGATCGTCGAGGTCTCGTTGAACTCGATGAGCTTACCCGGCTTGCCGGTGCCCGCGATGTTGAAGAACGCGGTCTTGTCGGACACACGCGCGGCCTGCTGCATGTTGTGAGTGACGATGACGACCGTGTACTGGTCCTTGAGGTCGTTGATCAGATCCTCGATGGCCAGTGTGGAGATCGGATCCAGTGCGGAGCACGGTTCGTCCATGAGCAGGACCTCGGGCTCAACGGCGATCGCGCGGGCGATGCACAGGCGCTGCTGCTGACCGCCGGAGAGTCCCGAACCGGGCAGGCTGAGGCGGTCCTTGACCTCGTTCCAGAGGTTGGCGCCGCGCAGCGCACGCTCGGTGAGGTCATCGGCCTCTGACTTGGTCATGCGGCGGCTGTTGAGACGCACACCTGCCAGCACGTTCTCCTTGATGCTCATCGTGGGGAACGGATTCGCACGCTGGAAGACCATGCCGACCTCACGGCGTACGTTGACCGGGTCGACCCCTGCTCCGTAGATGTCATTGCCGTCCATGAGGACCTGACCGGAGACGCTGGCGCCCGGAATCACTTCGTGCATCCGGTTGAGTGTGCGCAGCACTGTGGACTTACCGCAGCCCGAGGGGCCGATGAGGGCCGTGACCGAGCGGGGCTTGATCTGCATCTGGACACCATCGACGGCGCGGAAATCGCCGTAGAAGATGTCGAGATCCTTGATGTCGATCTGCTTGGACAATGTGTTTCCCTATCTGTGGAATGTCTGGAACAAGTATGACGTGAGTCGGGGTCTCAGCGCTTCATCAGCGTCCTGCCTTCGGAGCCAGCACCTTCGCAATGACGCGGGCCAAGAGGTTGAGGAGCATGACCAGGGCGACGAGGACGAGAGCTGCTGCCCAGGCTCGCTCGGAGCTGGCCAGGGCGGCATCGCCGGGAGAGACCGGTCGCAGCTGCGAATCGTAGATGAAGGTCGGCAGTGTCGACATCCAACCGGAGAAGAGGTTCCAGTTGAGAGCCTTGGCGAATCCGGCGGTGACCATGATCGGTGCGGTCTCGCCGATGACGCGGGCGATCGCGATGGTGATGCCGGAGAGGATGCCCGACACCGAGGTGGGCAGAACGATTTTGACGATCGTCTTCCACTTCGGCACGCCCAGTGCGTAGGACGCCTCTCGCAGATCCATCGGGACCAGGCGCAGGATCTCCTCCGTGTTGCGCACGACGATCGGAATCATGAGCACCGACAGTGCTACTGCGGCGGTGAAGCCTGTCTTCGCAATGCCTGCCGCGTCCGGCATGATGAACCCTGCGATGGTGGAGAACAGCGCGAAGGCGAAGAGTCCGGCGACGATCGAGGGGATGCCGGTCATCACGTCGACGAGGAAGGTGATGGCCTTGCCCAGTCTGTTCTTCTCGGCATACTCGACAAGGTAGATCGCGGTCAGCACACCGATGGGGATCGAGATGATGCAGGCCATGGCCGTGATCAGCACGGTGCCGACGATCGCGTGGTAGAAGCCACCGGCGATTGTTGCTTCACCGGCGACGTACTGCTGGTCGAGCACTCCCTTCATGCCGAGCATCGTGCGGGAGAGGAGGTCGAAGCTGATAGCGGCTCCGCCCTTGGAGATGGTCATCCAGAGCAGTGATATGAGGGGAACACAGGCGAGGATAAATGAGGATGTCACGACGGTGGTGGCCACCCTGTCGGTGGCCTTGCGGCGGCCCTCGTAGGACGCAGAGATCGCGAACACGGCCACCACGTTGATGAGTCCGGCGAGGACCGCGACGACTGGGATGTTGAACCCGCCGAAGGCGATGAAGCTGATGATGATCGCGACGATGATCGAGGCGATTGCAACCACCCATGGTGTGGCCTTGGGCAGCTGCTTCGAGGTCAGGGTGCGGGACGTGGTCGTCGAATTGTTCGTAGTAGTCAACATTCTCAACTGCCCTTCACCGAGGTCTTGGCAACAATTGCACGTGCGCCCATATTCACCAGTAGGGTGATGACGAAGAGGACGAGGCCGACTGTGATCAGCTCGGAAAGTCGCAGTCCGGCGGCTTCGGGGAAGTTCTGCGCGATTTCAGACGCGATGGTCTGGTTGCCGCTGACCACCAGGGAGGCGGTGAGCAGACCGGGGGAGAGGATCATGGCCACGGCCATGGTTTCGCCGAGTGCACGGCCGAGACCGAGCATGGTCGCCGAGGCGATGCCCGACTTTCCGAACGGCAGCACCGACATGCGGATCATCTCCCACCGTGTGGCGCCGAGCGCCAGCGCAGCTTCTTCCTGCAGGCGGGGAGTCTGCAGGAAGATCTCCCGGGTCAGGGAGGTGATGATCGGCAGGATCATGATGGAGAGCACGAGAGAGGCCGTCAGCAGTGTGCGGCCGGTGTTCGACACATCGCCGTTGGCATCGGGGGCGAAGATCGGGATCCACCCGAACCACTTCGACAGCCACAGGTAGAAATCTGTGAGGCTGCCGGCGAGGGCGATTCCCCAGAGGCCGTAGACGACCGAGGGGATCGCAGCGAGCAGGTCGATGACGTAGCCGAGGGTTGGCGCCAGCTTCCGTGGTGCCATGTGCGTGGTGAACAGTGCGATGCCCAGTGCGAACGGCGTGGCCACGATCAGGGCGATGGCGGAGGAGATCAGTGTGCCGATGACAAGCGGCCAGACGTAGGAGAAGAATCCGTTGCCGCCGGTGATCGAGCTCGGATCATTGACCTGAGCCTCGATGGTGTCCTTGGACTGCGCCAGAAGGAACAGGGCGACTCCTGCCAGGATGAGCAGGATCAGGATTCCGGCGATGAGCGTCGCTGCCGAGAAGATTCGGTCACCGGGACGAACGACGGCTTTGGGTCTCTGGCCCGTGCTGGACTCGGGATGTGAGTCCGGCTCAGGTGCTCCGGCAGGGCCGGACACTGTGGTCTGTGTGCTGGTCGGCACAAGTGCTCCTCATGAAACTTGCGGTGGATCCGGTGGACGGGTCCCTAGGCACCGAAGAGCGGCGCAGGGTCGCTGCGCCGCTCTTCGACATATCAATTCTGCAGGTCAGTGACCAAGAATCAGCCTTCAACCTTGATCGAATCGATGACGGTCTCGATCTGCGAACGCAGATCGTCGGACAGTGGTGCAGAGCCGGCGGAATCCGCTGCCGACTTCTGTCCTTCTTCGGATACGACGAACTTCTCCCAAGCCTTGACCATGTCAACGGTCTCCTGGTCCTTGTAGGACGAGCAGACGACGTGGTAGGAGACGAGGACGATCGGGTAGGCGCCCGATTCAGTGGTGTCGCGAGCCAGGTCGAAGGCGAGGTCGCCTTCGCCGCGGCCCTTGACCTTGTCGGAGGCGTCGACGACCTTGGATGCCGCATCGGCGGAGAGCTCGACGTATTCGTCGCCGACCTTCACCTTGGCCTTGCTCAGTGATCCGACGGCTGAGGCGTCTGCGTAGCCGATGGCTCCATCTGTGTCAGAAACGGTCTGCACGACACCGTCGGTGCCCTGTGCGGCTTCGCCACCGAAGTCCTTGGGGAAGTCCCCGCTGACCTCAGCGTCCCAGTCCTTCTCGGCCGTGGCCTTGAGGTACTCGGCGAAGTTCTCGGTGGTGCCGGAGTCATCGGCGCGGTGGACGGCGGTGATCTTCGTGTCAGGAAGCTTGGCATCAGGATTGTCTGCCTTGATGGCCTTGTCGTTCCACTTGCTGATCTCGCCCTTGAAGATCTTGGCGATCGTCGAGGGTGCGAGGTTGAGTTCATCGACGCCCTTGACGTTGAAGGTCACTGCGATGGGGGAGATGTAGACAGGGAACTCGTAGGCCCCGTCGGCGCCGCAGACCTCTTTGCCCTGCTTGGCTTCGTCGTCATCGAGGTGAGCGTCTGAGCCGGCGAACTGAGCGTTTCCGGCCAGGAACTGCTCACGGCCCGCACCTGAACCGTCAGGGGAGTAGTTGACGGTCACGCCGGAGTTCTCTGAGGCGAAGTCAGCGGTCCATGCGTCCATCGCGGCCTTCTGCGATGAGGCGCCGATTCCGGTCAGTGTGCCCTGCAGGTCACTGCCGCCGCCGCTTGCTTCTTCTCCAGTGGCAGAGGTTCCGCCGCAGGCCGACAGGGTGAGTGCGCCGGCTGCGAGGATTGCAGCGGATGGTGCCAGGTGCTTCAGCTTCACGAAGATGCCTTTCGAGTATGAGAACACTGTTCGAGATTGCTCGATCTTTCGTGTTCCACGCTAAGTATCGTGTGTAAAGCCCTGGGAGTCGCTAAGTGAATGGAGGGTGAATGGATCCTGAAGGCTTCAGGTCCGGGTGAGTGCTCCATCACAGGAACCTGCGAATTCATGAAAGGATGCTTGTCGGGACGACGTTGTCTCGATTTCGCAGGGCTGAATCGGCCTGCTTTCGCGGGGCCGCGGGCTGAGGTTCGTCGACTTCTTGTCGCCCAGATGGCCGTTCAATACTGTGGTCTTCACAGCCCGTACTGCGGTCACCCTCAGCGGCAGTGGCATCCGCAGAATAGAACCGATCATGGACTCAGCGACGAGGAGAGATCATGCACAGCCCAGCTCACCCCACAAGCCTCAGTGGCCACAACAGCCGATACCTGCTCGGCGAATCCGAAGGCGAGCATCAGCGGTTGCGCGATCAGGCGGTCGTTCTCGATCCGCTCACGAGGCGATTCCTCGCGGATTCAGAGATCTGCCCGGGAATGCGCGTGCTCGATCTCGGCACGGGCGCCGGATCGGTGGCCGCGATCGCTGCTGATCTTGTCGGAGAGGAAGGCAGGGTGCTGGCAGTCGACCGCGACGCGAACGCCCTCGAGGCCGCGCAACGAGCGTTGTCGAAGCGTCCCCAGGTCGAATTCGCCGAAATGGATCTTCGCGATCTCGACCTCGACGAGGAATTCGACGCAGTCATCGGCCGAGCTGTTCTCATGCACCTGCCCGATCCGGTCGCGGTCCTGCGCCGCGCAGCTGACCACGTTCGTCCCGGCGGACTGCTCTGCATGCACGAACTGGATGTGACACACCAGTGGACGAGTGTGAGCACCCCCCTGTGGGCGGAGGTGCGATCGTGGATCTTCGAAGTCTTCGGCACCTCCGGCGTCCACATGCGGATGGGTCCGGATCTCTTCGCAGCGTTTCGCCGGGCTGGGCTGCCCGACCCCCATCTGACGGTGGACGCGCCTGTCGGCGGTGGAGACGAACTTCCGACCTTCGGCTGGGCCAATGTTGTCGAAGCTCTGGTGCCGATCATCGGGAAGCTCGGCATCGCGACCGCCGATGAGATCGACATCGCTACGCTCACCGAAAGGCTCTGCGCGGAGATCGACGCCGCCGACGGCATTGTTCTCGGACCGATTCTTTACGGTGCGACGTGCACCATTGATGGTGGGGACCCTTCTGCGGGTCAGCCTTAGGCGTCGATCGGGCGGATCCGTTCGAATTCGACGATGCGTGGCACTGCGCCCGGACGCACATAGACGACGAGGATCTCACCGGGTTTGAGGTAGGGGTCTTCGCGCGGCAGCTTCTCCGCGATGCGCTGTGGGGCGTACTTCGCATAGACGGCGAGGACCAGCGGCAGGACAGGCCGGTGGGTGCAGTAGATGACCGGCCTGCCCTTCTCCAGCAGCTTCTCGATGAATCGGGTGGTCTTGTCGGGGTTCGCAGAGCTCGCCTTCTCGCTCAGGCACGAAGCCCTTCGAATAGGTTTGCCGGTCGCCGCGGACAGCGGAGCGAGCGTGGCCATGCACCGCTTCCAGGGACTCGAGATCAGTCTCTTCGTCCCCCACGCTGAGAGCAGCCCGGTCAGTGCCATGGCCTGGCGGGTCCCCAGAGCCAGCAGCGGGCGCACATGCTCCGTCTCATGCCACTTCGCTCGGGGAAATGCCTTCCCGTGGCGGACAAGGATCAGAGGCCAGGCGCGCAGTGCGTTGGTCGAATCGAACTTCTCCAGCGCATCGAGCTGGTCGCGATCTGCGTAGGAGCTCAGCTTCGTTCGCGCTTCGCCGACGGGAAACCACTTCACCTCGTCGACTTCGCGTTGATTCACCGGCGTGAAGGTGTGCTCGCCCTTGACCTGTGCTGACCAGTAGAAGACCTTCTTCAGGTACTTTCCGCCGACCATGTATTCCGCCGCGGGCAGAGGGACTCCGAGGGTGATGTCGAGTCCCGTCTCCTCCTTGACCTCGCGAATCGCCGTCTCCGGAAGGGTCTCGCCTGATTCCACCTTGCCCTTGGGCCAGGACCAGTCGTTGTAGCGGGGTCGGTGGATGAGAGCAACTTCGAGTCCTTCGCTGCCATTGCGCCAGCACAGCGCGCCGGCGGCGAGGATATCGGCGGTGACGCGTGAGGACGCCTGCGCGGAACCGACCGATTTCGCACTCAAGCTTCTTCCCCGATCTGTCGGCGTTTGCGATGTCGGCGGATGAGCTCCGTCTGGTATTCGGTGAGCCGGTTGCCTTCATCATCGTGGGTGCTGCGCGCCCATTTGCCGTCAGCGGCGAGCACGAACGCCGAGGTGGTGTCGGCGAAGGCGAGGTCGAAGAGTTCGATGATCTCCGCTTTGTGATTCGGAGCGACGAGCTCGACGAGGGTTTCGACGCGGCGGTCGAGATTGCGGTGCATCATGTCAGCTGAACCGATGTAGACGAGAGGATCGCCGCCGTTGCCGAAGACGAAGGTCCGCGAATGCTCGAGGAAGCGGCCGAGCACGGACCGCACTGTGATGTTCTCACTCACGCCGGGGATGCCTGGTCGCAGGGCGCAGATTCCGCGGACGAAGACCTCGACCTGGACTCCGGCCCGGGATGCCATGTAGAGGGCATCGATGATCGCCTCGTCGACGATCGAATTGACCTTGATCCGGACCATGCCGGCACCACCCGCCTCGGCGATGGCGATCTCCTTGTCGATGAGTTCGGTCAACCCCGAACGGACCCGGGTGGGGGCGACGAGCAGGCGCGAGTATTCGGCCAGGGGCGCGTAGCCCGAGAGCTGGTTGAACAGCTTCGTCAGGTCATCGGCGACGCTCTTGTCCTTGGTCAGCAGCCCGAAGTCCTCGTAGCCTCGCGCTGTCTTCGGGTGATAGTTGCCGGTGCCGACGTGGCAGTATCGGGTCAGGCCCTCAGCCTCCTGGCGGACGACGAGGGAGAGCTTCGCGTGGGTCTTGAGCCCGACGATTCCGTAGACGACGTGGACGCCGGCGCGTTCGAGTTTGCGCGCCCACGTGATGTTGGCCTCCTCGTCGAAGCGGGCCTTGATCTCCACGACCGCGAGCACCTGGATGCCTGCCTGTGCGGCGTCGACGAGGGCATCGATGATCGGGGAGTCGCCGGAAGTGCGGTAGAGGGTCTGCTTGATGGCGAGCACGTTCTTGTCCGCTGCCGCCTGCTCCAGAAACGCCTGCACGCTCGTGGAGAACGAGTCGTAGGGATGGTGGAGCAGGATGTCGCGGTTCGAAACTGCCGCGAAGACGTCGACCTGGTCGCTGGATTCACGCAGCGACAGGTCCTTATTCATCTGCGGGACCATTTTCCGAAAGTGCAGGTCATCGCGAGGAACGTCGGCGATGTCTGACATGCCGGAGAGGTCGAGAGGGGTGGGCAGCTGGTAGATCTCGTTCTCGTCGATGCCGAGTTCGTCCTTGAGCATCTCACGGACCCGCGGATGGATGTTCTCCGTGATCTCCAACCTCACGGCGGGGCCGAAGCGGCGGCGCAGGAGTTCCTTCTCCAGGGCTTTGAGGAGGTTCTCCGCATCGTCCTCCTCGACCTCGAGGTCCTCATTGCGGGTGACGCGGAAGGTCGAGTGGTGGATGATCTCCATGCCCTCGAAGAGCGTGTCGAGGTGTTCGGCGATGATGTCTTCGAGCGCGACGAAGCGCGCGGGGACGTCGCGGCCGGCGGGGCGATCCGTGGCCGTGGCGACATTGAAGAATCGGGGCAGGCGCGGCGGCACCTTGACCCGGGCGAAGAGCTCCTTGCCGGAATCCTGGTAGCGCAGCAGGACGCCGAGGTTGAGTGAGAGTCCGGAGATGTAGGGGAACGGGTGGGCCGGGTCCACCGCGAGTGGGGTGAGGACGGGGAAGACGTGGCCGGCGAAGAACTCGTCGACTCTGGCGCGTTCGTCCTCGGTGAGCTCGTCCACCTGGACCTTCGTGATCGACTCCGCATCGAGGCGGGGACCGATGTCGTCCTTGAGCAGGGCGGCGTGGCGGGTCATAAGGTCATGTGCCCGGACGCCGATCGCGTGCATGACCTGCAGCGGCATCCGGCCGGTGACGCTGGGCACAGCCAAACCGGTGTTGATGCGGCGTTTGAGGCCGGCGACGCGGACCATGAAGAACTCGTCGAGGTTGGTTGCGAAGATGGAGAGGAATCGGACCCTTTCCAGCAGCGGCATATCAGGGTCGGTGGCAAGATCGAGGACACGCTCGTTGAACGCCAGCCAGCTGAGTTCCCGGTCGAGGAATCGATCCTCTGGATCGGGCAGACCCAGTTCCGCTCCGACTGCAGTGATGTCGTACATCGCTCTACTCCTGATTGCGTTCGGTCGAGGAAGCCGGCGCGTAGGACACGTGCGCCACCGCGACATGGAATCCCAGCCGCTCGTACAACCCTAGCGCCGGGGCATTGTCGGATTCGACGTAGAGTTCGATCACACTCGCACCGGCGGCGACCATCCGGCGCATGCCCTCGATCGTCAGCGCCTTGCCCACACCCTTGGCATGGATGCTCGGGTCGACCCCGACGACATAGACCTCGCCGAGGCGGCCCTCAGCGCCGAAGTCCGTGAGCTTGGTCTGGTGGAATCCGATGACCTGATCATCCCGGATGGCGAGGACCACCGAATCCTGGTCGAAGTCGGGTGCCTGGATGATCTCGGCGAAGTCCTCAGCCGTCTGCGACCCCTGCTCTGGGTGCCAGTCGAAGGCCGCGTTGTTGACTCGCCGCCAACCGTCCTCATCACCGGTGGTGAAGGAGCGGATCGTGACACCTTCCGGCGCCGAGGTCTGCGGCAGGTCATCGAGTGAGAGACCCGGATCGGTGCGCATCTGATAGAGAACGCGGTCGCGACCGAGGTTGTGCTTCTCCGCCAGTGCCTGTGCGCCTGGGTGGTCGCCGTGTGACCAGCACCAGGAGTCGGGCTCTTCCTGAAGGATCGTCGACAGCAGCTCTTCGCCCAGTCCCTGACCGCGGTGATCGGGGTCGATGAGGAATTCGGCCGCATGACGATCGCCCTGGAGCGCGCGGATGCCGAAGCCGATGAGAGCGCCGGCGTCGACGTTCGAGTCTGCTGAATCGTCGGCATAGATTCGCCATACGCTCGACTCTGTCTGCGCGGAATGAGATTCGTCCTCGCCGGTGGCGATGGCCAGAAGTCCGCCGGAGATCTCGGCGGACCCATCGGATGCTGCCACGCGGTCGAGGAAGGTCAGCTCCGCCTCGGCGAGGGTGGTGATCGGGGTTCCGGTCACGGCTCCGCTGGCATCGATTCTCATACCTTCATGTCCTCCTCGTTCGACTCTGCTTCTGACTGTTCGTGATCTGACTGTTCGTGCTCCGCGGCCTCGTCAGTGGCCGTCGCTTCGTCGGGTCCCACCGCTGCGTCGGTGTCTGGCGTTTCTTCGGTGTCCGACTCTGCCTCATCACCGTCGCCGTGTGCGGCCGCGGAGTCGGGGCTGAAGCGGTAGCCGACGTAGCGGACGGTGTGGATGGCGTTCTCGAAGTCTTTGCCGAGTTTCGCACGCACTCGGCGGACATGCACATCGACGGTGCGGGTCCCTCCGAAGTAGTCATCGCCCCACACCGCGAGCAGGATCTCGTCGCGGGTGAAGACACGTTCGGGGTGCATCGCGAAGAACTTCAGCAGGGCGAATTCGCGATAGGTCAGGTCGAGGCTGCGCTCGCCCAGGTGCGCGGTGAACGCGGTCTCGTCGATGCGCAGTGCGCCGCTGACGACGATCATGGGCTCGCCCTCGCTCGTCCAGGGGCCGCTGGTGTTCCAAGATGGGCGGTCGGGCCGCGATCCTCCGGTGGTGGCTGTCGAGGCGGTTGCGCTCACACCGGCCCCGCCTCCCCACGAGGTGGCGCCGTGTGAGGCCTGCGCCAGGTGGTGATCACGTGCCAGGCGCAGGCGGGCCTCCACCTCGGCGGGGCCGGCAGTGGTGAGGACGATGTCGGCCACATTCCATTTCGCCGAGGCGGTGGCCAGTCCGCCTTCGCTGAGCACGACGATGATCGGAGCTGCGATGCGCGTCTGCGCCACCGCCTCGGCGATGGCAGGTGCCAAGGACAGGTCAAGGCAGGCGTCGGCGACGACGATGTCGGCAGTGAGCGAGTTGGAGTCTGCCCGGCTCAGCTGATCGAGGCTGAGGCGTTCGATCTGGTGGCCGAGATACTGCAGGGACTCTGGGGCAATGGGGGAGTCGAGGCGAGGTGCAGGGCAGATGTGCAGGATTCGCATGTGGTCCATCCACCTCCTCGGACTCGGCTCGGCCGCTGAAGTAGCAGCCTGGGGAAAGTATACCGAGGGTGCCCAGCTGTGCTTCTCCGGTGCCTGCCCAGCTGCTTCTCCGTTACCTGGGGGAGGGCAAGAGGTCACAGGGAAGGGTCAACGGGTGACAGGAGAGAACAGGTCACAGGAGAAGGGAAGGTTGCGGGTCATGCGGTCGGCTTGCGTCCTGTCGTATACGTCAGTGAGAAGAAGCGCGCACGGAACTCGGGGTCGGTCAGCATGGTGCGGTAGCGGTCCAGGTCTTCACGACGGAGGCCGGTGGCGAGAAGACCATCCTCATTCTGCAGGCTGAGGTTCAGATGGTAGCTCGTCCAGGGTCCACCGCCGCGGGCGAGGGGGACGAGGTGCTGCGCGGCGACATCCGCGAGCCCGGCTCCGAACATCTCGACCTCGGCCCGGTCTGCCCAGCCGTAGTCGCAGTCGACTTCAGGTCTGAACCGCTGATAGGCCGCGTGGGTGTACCTCCGCCATATCGCGCGGTCGGATTCCTCAGGTGCCACGAGCAGTTCCGCGGCGACACCGACATCTGCGATGACGAGCCATCCACCGGGAGCCAACTGCTCGACGAGCTGGGCGAAGACCCGTCTCCGGGCAGGCAGGTGGGCGAGGACCAGGCGCGCATGGATGAGATCGAACGGCCCGATGGGGACGCCGTTGAGGACATCGTGATGGACGACGTCGACACCCGGCGACGCAACCAGGTTCGTCACGTCCTTGTCGACAGCCAGGACGCTGCCGCCGAAACCTGCTGCCATCATTTCGGCGATGGAGCCGTTTCCGGCTCCGACCTCCAGATACCTTGCGTTCTCCTTCGGCTGCAGCGACCTCAGTACTGTACGCGTCGTCGGGTCGAGGAGTGCGGATAGGAGGGTGAGCTGCTGTGTGCCCAGATCGGTTCCAATTCCGTCGCTGAGGTCGCATTGGTCGGCGGTGCAGTTGCGTGTTGTCAGCACATTGGCCATGAGTCTCTCCATCAGAAGTGAGCAGGTTCGCATCAGCGTAGGTCGCTGTGTCAGGAGTGAACAGGGTCGGCTGTGACTCAGCAGATGCCCGCAAGGACGGACGGTGAGCGTCGTTGGTGACGTCGGCGGGGATCGCCGACATTGGCCCAAATCGCGTCGCCTCGGGCGAATAAGGCACGATAGTGCTGTGATCAGATGGATTCGAGTAGTTGTCGCGCTGGCCTTGGCGCTGGCCCTCAGTGCCTCCGTGTACTGGGGCTACACCTTGTTCCTGCTGGCGACCGGGCTCATCGTCTTCGGTGTCGCCTACGGCTGGCCGCGACTGACGGACTCACCGCAGCCTCGCGCGACGTCGATCATGCTCGGCCTCTTCGGCCTGGCCGGACTGCTCGCGGCGTTCCGCGATGACACAGCACCCTATCTTGACTGGCTTCCCGTTCTGGCCGGCCTCGGCCTGCTCTGGACCTTCGTGCAGAATCTCACCCGCGGAATGGGTGCCTCAGATGCCGTTGCCAACGTCTCAGCCCAAGTTGCGGGCGTGGTCATCGTCCTGTCCGCAAGCACCTGGGTCGCGGCGATCACCGTCCCCGGCGACAAGGAAGCCATCGTCGTCGGTCTCGTCTCGCTCATCGTCGCAGGTTGCATGACAGCCCTGCCCTGGCCCGCGATCTACACGTCACCGCTGGCGATCGCGATGCCGGTCGCGGTCGCCGGAATCCTGTCGGTCCTCATCTTCAAGGACGCCATCAGCGTGCCTGTATCGCTCGTCCTCGGCGGCATCATGGGACTGTTGGTCGCCGGCGTCGATCGTATGCTCGGGCTCATCGCCTATACCCAATACCAGGCTGTGAGCCTTGAACTCTCCCAGAACATCGAGTTGAAGAAGAACGTGGAGAAGGCCCGCAGCTTTGCCGTTCAGCTCGCGCTCGGGGCCGCTCCCATCGCCCTCGGCGGTGTCGTCGTCTATTCCCTGGAGCGCATCGCCTTCTGACCTCGGCTATGATGTCCGACACGGTGAGCGCGACTCCGCATTGATACCGTGCTCAGGTTCGTGCTGAAGCCGTGCTCAGAGCTCGGACTGAGTGCGCATACCGCAGATGGGAAATGTAGACTGGGAGCATGGATAACCTTGTCGCTCTCGAAATCGTCTTCTCCAGTCTCGTCGGCATTGCCGCACTCGGCGCCCTGGGCGTCGGAGTCAAGGTCGTCACGGCGCTGTTCAAAGACAATCGCTGAACTCCATGATCGAACTTGATTCCTCGGTTCACCCCGAGCTCGTTCCCCTGTCCTGGCTGATCGGTTCGTGGGAAGGCGTCGGAGTCGTCGGCTACGCGGACACCCCCGAGAAGCAGTTCGGGCAGCGCGTCGAATTCACCGCCCACCCGGGAACACCGTTCCTGCAGTACACCGCGCATGCGTGGCTGCTGACCGAGGACGGCGAATTGGAATCGACGCTGACTCTGGAGACAGGGATCTGGCAGCTGGTGCGTCCGCGCGATGCCGGTGACGTGGGCCCGGGGATGCTCGTGCCCACCGAAGAGCCCAGCTTCACCTCGGCGGCCGCCGTCGATACTCTGCGCACGAATGATGACGGATTCGAGATCGAAGCCGAGATCGTCCACCCGCATGGCGTGATGGAACTCTACGCAGGCCACGTCAAGGGGCCGCGCATCGACCTCTCCACCGATGTCGTCGCCCGGACCAAGACCGCGAAGGAGTACACGGCCTCGACCCGTATGTACGGCCTCGTCGGCGGGGAGCTCATGTGGGCCTGGGACATGGCCGCACTGGGCCACGAGCTCGCCACACACTCCTCAGCCCGACTGAAGAAGATTGCCTGATATGACTGCCTCATCGCTGAATCGCCCACTGAGCTCCACCGCGGTATTCGGCGGCGAAGAGCTCGAGCACACCCCGGCCCACTACGGTTCGCCGCTGCGCGAGCAGCGGGCACTGCTCGAAAAGGGCGCGATCGTCGATCTGCCCCACCTGCGAATCCTGCGTCTGAGCGGAGCCGATCGCCTCACCTGGCTGAACTCCATCACCACGCAGAAGCTCGACACCCTGGCGCCGGGCGTGTCCACAGAGACTCTCGTCCTTGACCCGAACGGTCGCATCGAAGGCTGGCTGAAACTCGTCGACGACGGCGAATCGCTGTGGGCGATCAGTGAGCTGCGCACCGACGAGACTCTCGAATTCCTCCGCAAGATGGTCTTCATGATGCGGGTGACGATCGACGACGTCAGCGATGAGTTCCAATGCATCGGCGCCGTCGTGAAGCTCCCCGACAGCTTGCCCGTGACCCAGCTGTGGTCCGATCCCTGGCCGCACATCGGGACCGGTTCGGCCTCGTACGCCGAGGTCGATCTCGGACTCGAGGTGGCAGGGGAGGACCACCCCGGGCTCGAGACTCAGTTCGTCATCGGCATTATCGCCCGCGCAGATCTGCAGACCACCTCGGCGAGCGAATTCACCATGGCCGGGTTCGACGCCTGGGAAGCCGTGCGGATCGCCGCCTGGCGTCCGGGCACGAACGAGATCGACCACAAGTCGCTCGTCGGCGAACTCGATCTGCTGCGCACCTCGGTGCACCTGGCCAAGGGCTGCTACCGCGGCCAGGAGGCCGTGGCCCGCGTGCACAACCTGGGCCAGCCGCCTCGCAGGCTCGTCTTCGTCCATCTCGACGGATCCGGGCACATCCAACCTGAGGCCGGCGCCGAGGTGCTCGCCGAGGTCCGAGGGTCCGAACGGTCTGTGGGCCAACTGACCTCGGTTGCACTGCACTGGGAACTCGGGCCGATCGGCCTGGCCGTGGTCAAGCGCAATCTCTCCGCCGAGGCTGAACTCAGCTTCGATCTGGGCGATGACGCACCCCGTGTGGCCGGGGCCCAGGAGACGATCGTTGCGCCCGTGCGCGAACACGACATCGAACTTCCGGGACGCAATAAGGACACCGACATGCGGAATCAGCAACGCTGATTTCCGCCCTCGGCGGAAGCAGTGGAATCGGCGAGCGAATCCGCATCGGCGGCCCTCAGGCCCGACTCTCAGGCCCGACTTGAAACGCCTTGTGAGCGTATTCTGCACGGTTTTCGAGTCGTACCGATGGCAACGGATTTCGTACCGCCTGGATCTGCGGCAGGCGTGATCTGACCAGCCTGCGGACGGTAAGTGACAAGAACCGTCGAAAGGCTCTAATCTTCTCGTTATGACAGCTTTGGAAATTGGCGGCGAAGCTCTGCCGCAGGAACGTAAACTCGTCACCGAGATCCCCGGGCCGAAGTCCCGTGAGATCGAGGAACGACGCAAGTCGGCAGTGGCACCCGGAGTCGGCTCGAGCCTGCCCGCCTATGTGGTGGCCGCCGGTGGCGGAATCCTCAAAGACGTCGATGGCAACCAGATCATCGACCTGGGAGCCGGCATCGCCGTGACGACGGCGGGCAACTCGAACCCCCGCGTGGTCAAGGCCGCCACCGAGCAGCTCCAGTCCTTCACCCACACCTGCTTCATGGTCAACCCGTACGAGGGTTACGTCGAGGTCGCCGAGGCGCTCAACCGTCTGACCCCGGGCGATCATGAGAAGCGCTCCATCCTGCTCAACTCCGGCGCCGAGGCTGTCGAGAACGCCGTCAAGATCGCCCGTGTCCACACTGGCCGCGACGCCGTCGTCGTCTTCGACCACGCCTACCACGGCCGTACCAACCTGACCATGTCGATGACTGCGAAGGCCACCCCCTACAAGGCCGGTTTCGGCCCGTTCGCCGGTGAGGTCTACCGCGCACCCATGTCCTACCCTTACCGCGACAACGATGCTGCAGGCACCAAGGTCAGCGGCGAGGAAGCGGCCAAGCGCGTCATCACCATGATCGAGAAGCAGATCGGCGCCGAAAGTGTCGCTGCGATCGTCATCGAGCCCATCCAGGGTGAGGGCGGCTTCATCGTCCCAGCCGAGGGCTTCCTGCCTGCGCTGGTTGAGTTCGCGAAGGAGAAGGGCATCGTCTTCGTCGCCGACGAGGTTCAGGCTGGCTTCGCCCGCACTGGCAAGATGTTCGCCTCCGAGTGGGAAGACATCGTCCCCGATATCATCACCACCGCGAAGGGCATCGCCGGCGGTCTGCCGCTCTCGGCCGTGACCGGCCGCGCGGAGATCATGGACTCGGTCGGACCGGGTCGCCTCGGCGGGACCTACGGCGGCAACCCTGTTGCCTGTGCGGCAGCGCTCGGCGCCATCGCCTCCTACGAGGAGGACGGACTCGTTGAGAACGCCGCTCACATCGGCGAGGTCGTCACCGACCGCCTCACTAAGCTCCAGAGCAAGCACCCGGAGGTCGGTGACATCCGCGGCCGCGGCGCCATGATCGCTGCCGAATTCGTCCAGCACGACTCGATCGATCCGAACCCGGACCTGGTCAAGAAGATCGCCGACTACTGCGCGAAGAACGGGGTCCTCGTGCTCACTACGGGAACCTTCGGCAACATCCTGCGCTTCCTGCCCCCGCTGACGATCTCCGATGAACTCCTGGGCGACGCCTTCGACGTCATCGAAGAGGCTGTCGCCGCTTCCGTGGCCTGACAGCTCGAATCCGGCCCCGCTCGCAGGGCGGAGTCTGCGGGTTCTGACGGCGGCGTATCGACCTCATGTGAGGTCGATACGCCGCCGTCGGCCGTTGTGGAGCCGGGTGGGAGTGGCGCTCAGCCGCGGTGATATCGCCAGGTCCAAGGGGGCGGGGTGATGTCACCGGTTCCATGAGGGTGGGGTGATGTCACTACTTCCATGGGGACGGGATGAAGTCACCGCTTCCATGGGGATGGTCCGGGTTTTCACGAGGGGTGTGCTGCTGCGGGGAGTGCCGTTGCAACGCTATCCTGCTTGCCGCAATCGGGCATCGCACGTAAGTATGAGATCCGACTGCTTCGGCAGGGACGCGGGTATAGCACAATAGGTTCCATGGCATCAGCGGCAGACGACGGCACCATGAGTGCGCTCAACAGATTGTGGCTCGTATTCCGCGGACCGCGCTTCGTGGATCTGCCCATGCGGCTCCTCGCCCTCATCATGGGGCTGACCGTGCTGATTCCCGGATCGTTCGAGATCGCAGAGCCTCGCTACATGGTCCTGCTCGTCTGTGCCTATGCTCTGCTCATCCTCTCCCCGTTCTTCCCTTTGGCGACGGTGTTCGTCTCGACCGGGCTGAGCCTCGTCTTCGTCGTGCCCTACCCCGACCTGGAGAACATGTTCCCCGAGTCGCTCATCTTCGCCACGGCGGTGCTGTTCAGCCAGCGGCGATGGGTCGGCTCAGCCATCGCCACCGTGGGACTGCTCGCCTATCTCATCACCTGCACCGAGCTGGCAGCCTACGACGGTGGCATTGCAGGGTTCATCGACTTCGGGTACGGCTGGGTCACGTACTCGCTGATCGGCTTGGCTGCTGGAATCGTCGAGCTGAGGATCCAACGCGAGATCCATCGCCGGGAGCGAGCCGCCGTGGAACACCAACAGGCGGTGGAATCGTTGCGTGCACGCTTCACCAGCGATATGCACGACACCATCTCGAACTCACTCGCAACAGAGGGCGCAATCATCAAAGCACTGGCCAGAGGGTCGCGAGATCTCGGCACCAACCGTCAGCTCGCCGAGCTCTCCCTGGTCAACACCGAGGCGTCGAAGCGCCTGCGGCAGCTCGTCACGCAACTCAGCGACGGAGACGAGCTGCAGCCCAGGATTCGGCTGCAGGCCGAGGCGAAAGCACTGGCCACGTCCATTGAGAACGGCAGTGCCGCCGGCGGTGTGGCGTTGACGCTCACTGTCGGCACCCTTCCCCGATACGCATCCCCGGTACTGGGCGCACATTTCACCGCAATCATGCGAGAACTGGCGACGAACGTCATCCGACACTCCCTGCCGGGAACCGAGTCGAGTCTGACCGTCAACGTGGATCGTGAGGGATCTGACGCGGCCGTCCTGCGATTCCGCACGGAGAACGAGGCAGCGACGTCGCTGACGCGTCCACCTCGATCTCTCAGTCGGCGCGCTCAGGCCCTGGGCGGGTCATGCACCACGGGATCGAATCCCCAGGGCCGCGTCGTCGTCGAAGTCTCCCAACCGCTGCGATTCAACGACTCGGCCGATGGGGACGAGGCCGACGCTGTCTGTGTCCGCGACGATTTCACCGCTGCCGCGTCCTCCGCAGTTCTTGAAGCGAATGCCGAGCGCCACGCGTCAGCAACGAAGAGCCAGAGAGTATGAGCGGCTCGGCCGGGTCGGAGATCGACAGCTCACCAGCAGACGAGCGCATCGTCGTGCTCGTCGTCGACGACGATTCGTGGACGACGAGGGCCGTGGCGGCAGCTCTGCTCGACGACGGAGGGTTCTCGGTTCTCGAACCTCAGCACTCCGGTGAAGACGCCGTCGAAGCGTTCGATCGTCATCGCCCGGATCTCGTCCTGATGGATGTCAACATGCATCCGGGGATGAGCGGAGTCGATGCGGCCCGCGAGATCATGTGTCTCGACCCAGAGGCGACGATCGTTGTGCTGACCACTGTCTCGCCCGGGCCGGGAATCACACGTGCTCTCGAGGCCGGTGCGATAGCGGCGGTGAACAAGTCCGCCACCGACGCCGAACTCGTTCGCGTCGCGCGAGCGGCAGTCGCAGGCGAGTCTCCGGCCCTGCTGCGATCCTTGGCAGAGGACATCATGATCAGCGGCGACATCGCCGCTGATGGTTCGAGAACGGTGCCGGCTCTGACTCCGAGTGAGAAGCTCCTGCTCCGGCAGATCTGTGAGGGGATGGACTACTCGGAGATCGCCGAACAACAGGTCGTCAGCGTCTATACAGTGAAGTCCCACGCCAGAAACCTGCGCATCAAACTGGATGCGAAGAATCTGGCGCAGGTCGTCATCCGTGCCATCCAGCACAAGTTCTACGTTCCGGAATGACGAAGCTCGTCCGAAGGAGTGAGGCGCGAGGACTCGCTCACGAACTTCCCGGAGTTCGTCGATTCGATTTCTTCGGCGATCGATCCCGTCCAACTGCGGAATGTCTGAAGCGCAAGCGGGTTCGGCAGATGACCGGCCCGCGGGTTCGGCAGACGACCGGGTCACGAGGTGTGTGGGTGCACTGTTGACTACAGTGGGTGTATGAGTGAAACGAACGCCCTACGCGTCTCCCGCCTGTTGCAGGAGACCGCGGGGTTTCTGCTTCCCCTGACTCAGACCGAAATCGACGTCGAGGTGACTCGCATCGAACTCGACCTCGACCTGCGAAGCTCGGCTGCTGCTCTCGGGTCTCCTGCTGGACTCGCGGGGGCCGTCGTCCTCGTCACCGAAGCCGTAGACAGCGTGGCCGGACTCAACGCGATCCGCTCACGATTTGCGGGTGCCGCGGCACTCATTGTGCCGCCGGGAACGCACACCCACCTCGGTGAGGGGACATCTGCCTCAGCGCTGCCCATTCTGCTCGAGCGGTCCACGGGCGTGACCTGGTCCGAGGTCCTCGTTCATCTGCGACAGCTCAACGAGGGTGCCGCGAGCGCCCTGGCTTGGCCCGACGTCGATGATCTCAGCGCGCTGGCCGCGGTCATCGCGGAGATGACGGGTGCGTCGATCACGATCGAGGACCCGGCGTCGCGTGTGCTCGCGCACTCCAACCTCGGCGATGAGATCGATGACATTCGACGGGAGACGATCCTCTCGGGCGCGATTCCTCAATGGCGGATCGCTGAGCTTGAGGAGTCCGGATTCCTCGACGTCGTCCGCCGCTCGACTGATGTCGTCGAGAGACGAGCCGCGGGCGCCTCTCCTGCCCGTTCGGTGATCGCACTGCGCAGCGAGGGCGAGCTGCTCGGCACCATCTGGGCTGCCTACCCGGATTCGGTGGATCCCGCGTCACTGCGCGATGTCCTCCGCGATGCTGCCCGAGCCGCACTGCCGGTCATGCTGCGGACCCTGCGACGTTCCCCGTTCGAGAAGCGGATCCGTCGTGAAGCCCTCGGGTCGATCCTCGGTGGCTCGCCGGACCTCGGGCCGGCCGCGACCCTGCTCGCGCTGCCATTCTCCGGGCATTATGCAACGCTGGCCTTCGCCGAGGTGGCCCCCGACCGAGAGCCCGTGCTGAGGTTTCATCTGCGGGCCGCCTTCGCCGACGCCGTGCTCGCCCACGTAGGGTCGGACGGTCATCTGGCCGTGCTCGTGCACATGAGCGAAGGGATGGAAGCCGCCGATATCAGGTCTCATGTCGCCTCGGCTCTGCAGCGGTCCCTGTCTCCGAGCCAGCCGCTGCACTTCGGGGTGGGCGTCGGGGTCGAACGTCTCGACCTTGTGCATCGATCGTGGACCGAGGCAGTGTACGTCCTCGATGCGCTGCTGACACGGTCGAAGAGCGGCGCGACCACATCTGCAGGCAGTATGCCCGCGGGCAACCAGTCTGCGGGCAACGAGTCTGCGGGTGCCACCTGCGCCGACGACCAAAGCATGGTCCGCGGTGCGACAGCCGAGGACGTCGCGGCCGAACTCGTCGGACTCGAGGCTGCTGATGCCCTGCGCTCCGTAGGGCCTCGCATCACCGAGCCTGCCCGACTGCTTGCCGAGCATGATGCAAAGCACCAGGGGCAGCTGCTCGAGACCCTGCGGGTGTACTTTGCCACGGTCGGCAATTCCGCCGAGGCCTCCCGTCGTCTGCACGTCCACACGAATTCGCTGCGGCATCGTCTCAGCCGGATCGAAGAGATCACCGGACTGTCGACAGCCGATCGGTCCGGACGTCTGTGGCTTGAGCTCGCGGTGCTCGTCTTCGACCGAGAGCGAGCCTGAGTCGAGACTGACATCGACTCCCCGCGTTCAGCAGTCGTCCAATGATCGCCAAGGCGGGCGGCTGTGCGATTCTCACAAAGGTCAACAGCAAAGTTTGGCAGATTATTGTCCGTTCGTCCTGGTGCTCGCGTTCTACAGTGGCAGCACACCACGAACGAAGGACAGTATGCACAGCAACCAGTCGGGGCCATCGGTCCTGGTCAGCCGGGACCAAGCTATCAAGGCAGTCGCGAACAGCACGGTGGGCCAGGTCCCGCAGCTCGACGATTCGACACCGGTGATCGGACTCATCGACTTAGACCAGATCGAAACAGCATATGAGCATCTGACATCTGCCTTCGCCGGAGACAATGACGTCCTCCACGCCGTGGCCTGCAAAGCCGTGCCCCTGCAGCCCCTGCTGCGCTATTACGCCGAGGCCGGCTCTGGCTGCGAGGTCGCCAGTCCGGGAGAACTCGAGCTGGCTCTGAGCGCCGGATTCGCGCCGGAGAACATCGTCTTCGACTCCCCGGCGAAGACCATGAGCGAGCTCAAGCGCGCCGTCGAATTCGGGGTTTCGATGAACATCGACAACTTCACCGAGCTCGAGCGACTCGACGGGCTACTCGACGGACAAACCACCTCGGCGACGGTGGGCGGCTCCACCGGGACCACCTCGGCGAGGGTGGGGGTTCGGGTCAATCCGCAGTCAGGGACGGGCACGATCGGTGCGCTGTCCACCGCCACGCAGACCTCGAAATTCGGCATCGGACTGGCCGACCCCGGGGCTCGCGAGGCACTCATCGAGGCTTATCTTGCACGTCCCTGGCTCAACCAGATCCACGTCCATTCGGGCTCCCAGGGCATCAGCCTCGACCAGGCCGCAGCAGGTGTCGAAGCGGTCGTCGAACTGGCGCAGGAGATCAATGCTCGCGCCGCGCAGACTCACGGACGCGACCGCCAGGTCACCCGGATCGACATCGGCGGAGGACTGCCCGTGAACTTCGCAGGCGAGGACATCACTCCGACCTTCGCCGAATACCGGGCCGTGCTCGAAGCACAGGTCCCGGGCCTGTTCGACTTCGACATCATCACCGAATTCGGGCGAGCCCTCTTGGCCAAGGCCGGCACCATCCTCACCTATGTCGAGTATGCGAAGGTCACCGGCGGTCGGCGCATCGCCATGACCCACGCGGGTGTCCAGGTCGCGACCCGCACGGCCTACGCTCCCGCAGACTGGCCGCTGCGGATCCTGCCCTTCAACCCCGACGGCAGTCCCAAATCCGCCGAGGCGGTACCGACCGATGTCGCCGGCCCCGCCTGCTTCGCCGGTGACCTCCTGGCCCGCGACCGAATGCTGCCGCGCCTCGACGCCGGCGACATCGTCGCCGTGCCCGATACCGGCGCCTATTACTTCTCCAATCCGTTCTCCTACAACCTGCTCCCGCGGGTCCCGATCTTCGGGTACCGGGTACGGCCCGACGTGAGCGCCGGTGCCCACCGCCACCTCGGCGAGGGAGAGGTTGAGTTCTCGCTCATTCGGCGCGGACAGACCATCGCAGAGGTCCTCGCCGAGGCTGCGGGCAGCGATTGGCAGACACAGAGCTTGGGGGTTTGATGGCCGACAGCAACGAAGCGAGCAATGAAGCCACTTCACTCCGTTCCGACAAGAAGGAATCTTCCAACGCCTATGAGATTTCGTTGTCTCCCCGGCGTTCTCGCCTGATATGGTCTCTTGCCGGACTCGGCATCGTATTGGCCATAGTGGCGGCCTTCGTCTCGGACGGTCCCACCCTGTGGGGGCTGCTACCCATCGTCCTGTACGCGGTCCTGGCGATCCTCGGCATGGACATTGTCGTCGCCACCGTCGTCTCAGTGGTTGCGGGGCTCATCATCGGCAAGATGGGTGTCCTTGAAATCGGCACACTGCTGGGCGACTCCCTGGCCGATCAGATCACGATCATTGGCCTCATCATCATGCTCGGCGCCGGAGTCGGGGAAGTGCTCAAAGTGACCGGGGTTGCTCAGAGCATCGTGTCATCTGTCATGCACGTCTTCGGCCGCAGCGGCAGGAATGCCGTCGTCTTCGGAGTGATGATCTCATGTCTCATCCTGGTGGCATCTCTTGGCACCCTCGCTGGTGCGATCGCCATTGCGGCTCCGATACTGCTGCCGATCACCGCGCGATTGGGCTTCACGAAATCGGCCACTGCGTCGATGCTCTTCATCGGAGGGTGTGCTGGCCTCGCTATCGCTCCATTCGCAGGCTCGAACGTGGCCATTATGGAGGCTGCCGAGGTCAACTATGGTCAATACATTCTCTATGGTGCCGGACCAATCGCACTGCTGTCTTTGGCTCTCGGGATCCCGATCGTTTCGCTGATGCAACGGTGGACTGCGAAGAAGGGAGATTTCTACTCTGCCGAAGAAGTCGGTGGGGCCGAAACGGTGTCATCGAGTTCGAGACTTCCCACCGCAGTCTTCCTGGTGCTGCTTGCCATATCGGTCGTCTTCGCCGCTGTCACTTCCGCCGGCACCACCTTCCCTCTGTTGGCTCTTCCAGTCTTGGGCATTGCCACCGCTGTCGCGAATCGAATGCGTCCTCAGGACATCGTCTCGACGATCTACCGAGGGTGCTCGCAGGTGATCAGCATCTTCCTCCTCTTCTGGCTTCTGGCCGCGTTGTTCATCGTGATCGATCTTCTGGCGCCGTTCGATGTTGTGATGGACCTCTTCGGCTCCCAACTTCAGTCAGCTTCTCCGTTCGTATTCACAGTCATCATCGCTCTGTTGGGATGGGTCGGAGTTCCGGGTGCGACCGCCGCACAGGTCGTATTGCTCGATAAGGTGTTCGGCGATCTGGGGGCCACCTTAGGTGTCACCGCGGGTTCGTGGGTCGTTGTCCTCTTGTTCGCATCGAAGGCTGATACATACGGCCCCTTCCCGAACGGGAACATGATCGGTGTGATGGGGCTGGCCCGGTCGACCAATCTGCGCAACATGCTCATCACAGGTTGGATGCTGCTGGTCCCCGCCTGTGTCCTGTATTTCATCATTCTCTTCGTCGAAACCAGGTAGGAAATGCTCGACCTTCTGATCACCAACGCACGAATCGTCGACGGAACGGGGCGGCCCGGCTTCCCCGGCCAAGTGGGCATAGAGGCCGGCCGGATTACCCTAGTTGAGCAGGGACTCGACCACGAGATGGATGACGACCGCCACCGATCTGTCGCGAAGTCGGATGTCGAGTCGAAACGGGCACGACGAGTGCTCGACGCCAGAGGCCAGGTGCTCTCTCCCGGATTCATCGATCTTCATTCTCATGCAGACTTTTCGATCATGTCGTCTCCTGCGGCTGAGACCCAGCTCGCGCAAGGAGTGACGACTGCGCTCGTCGGCAATTGCGGGTCTTCGCCATTCCCGGCCCGCTCGGTAGATGCAGTTCAGCAGGATAACGCCCACCTGGATGCAGTCCTCTCCGGTGAGTGGAGCGACGCCCAAGGGTACGCGGATGAAGTGTCCTCTCTTGTGCCTGGAATCAACCTCGCCTTGCAGGTGGGATTGTCGAGCATCCGCAACTACGTCATGGGACCAGTTGACGAGGCTCCCAATGATGCACAGCTGAAAGAGATGACCGAGCAAGTTGCTCGCGCGGCTGACGCGGGAGTCTTCGGTTTCTCAAGCGGCTTGATCTACGCCCCTGGTTCGTACGCACGTCCCGCGGAAGTCGAGGCGCTTGTCACCGAGTCAGCTAAGCGCGGTCTGCTCTATTCGACACACATGCGGAACGAGTCGAACATGCTGTTGGAGGCTGTGGGAGAAGCGATTGAGACGGCGGACCGCGCTGGAGCCAAGCTCGAGGTCTCACATCTTAAGTCCATGGGCCCCGAGAACTACGGTCTGACCGTCGAGGCTCTGAGGCTGATCGAAAAGGCCCGGCAACGTGGGCTGGACATCAAAGCCGATGTCTATCCGTACACTGCCTCGAGCACTCGATTGACCTCTAGACTGCCTGGCTATGCGTTGGACGGTGGCAAGAAGGCGCTCCTCGAGCGGCTCGTTGATCCGCAGCAGCGTCTCAGCATCGGACGAGACATGGCCTCGCGTTTCGGCCGAGATATCGACCCCGAAGGAGTGGTGATCGCTTCGCTGGGCGAGCCTGGCTCGACCGGTGCCGAATACTATTGGACGATCGGAAAATCCTTAGCTGAGATCGGCCGCCAGGAAGGCTGCAGTGCGGAGGAGGCCGCGATGCGAGTACTGGTCGCGCACGACGCATCCGTCGGAATCGTCAACCACGCGATGTCTCCGGATGACGTCGCGTCGGTGCTGGCCCATCCACTGGTATCGGTTGCAAGCGACGGCTGGACGATGAGTGCGACGGGAACAGGCAAACCGCATCCTCGATCCTTCGGAACGTTTGCTCATGTATTGGGCAAGTACGTACGTGAAGACGGACTCATCTCGCTGGAGGAAGCAGTTCGGAAAATGACCAGTCAACCCGCCGAGCGACTGGACTTCACTGACAGAGGCATTGTCGAAGTCGGACGAATCGCCGATATCGTCATCTTCGATCCCGACACGATCCGCCAGAACGCAACATATGACGACCCTTGGCAACTTGCGACGGGGGTATCGACAGTTCTCATCCATGGAAATGCAGCAGTCGAGGACGGCTCGATAGACAATCGCAGATTTGGTCGAGTTCTGCGGAAGGGATGATTTCCCAGCGGCGAGGACGCAGGAAGCCCGAGACGTTTATCAACGTGGATGCTTGGAGGTGACAATGGCGCGAAACGTCAGGGCGCGCTTGCCCCGAATTGACGATCCGAGAACTTAAGATGAAGTGTGAGCAGGCTCTCACCTGCAACGACTGATAACTGAATCACCAAATCGAGAAGAAGGACAACGATGTTCGCTCAACACAAGCTGCGCAGGAGGCTGGGAACGTGCCTTGCCGGTCTTGCGGCAATGGCACTCCTCGGCTCTATGGCCGCCGCCCCTGCTCAAGCAGAGACCACAGAGGCCGCCGACGATGCCAAGGTCCTGCGGATCGCCACCGACGGCTTCATCGACTCGTTCAATCCGTTCACCTCGTTCTATCTGATGCCGACGAATACGTTCAAATATATGTACGAGAACCTCGTCGGCAACAGTGCCGAAGACACGCAGGTCTCGGAAGGTCTCGCCACCGAATGGGACACCGATTCCGAGGGCAAGGTCTGGACGTACAAGATGCGTCCCGATATGAAGTGGTCCGATGGAGAACCGCTGACAGCAGAGGACGTCTCCTGGACATACAACCAGATGATGGAGAAGGAGGAGCTGTCGGTCGCCAATGGCGCCCTCGTCGAGAACTTCGACAAGGTCGAAACCCCGGACGACCAGACCGTGGTCATCACTCTGAAGAACCCGCAGGCGAACAACCCGGGCCAGGAGATTCCGGTCGTTCCCGAGCACATCTGGTCGAAGGTCGACAAGCCCGGCGAGTTCAAGAACGATGAGAAGACCGTGGGCTCGGGGCCCTTCCAGCTCGAGAGCTACGAGGCGAACAAGTCCGTCACGCTCAAGGCCAACCCCAACTTCTGGCGCGGTGAGCCCAAGCTCGACGAGATCCAATACCGCTACTACACGAATTCCGACGCCCAGGTGCAGGCGATCCGCTCCGGTGAGGTCGACTTCATCACCGGACTGACTCCCGAGCAGTTCAAGGCCATCGAAGGTGCTGACAACGTCGAGACCAATGTGGGCAACGGGCGCAGGTTCCAGGGAATCTCCATCAACTCCGGACTGGCCGACGCCAAGGACAAGGAATTCGGCACCGGCAATGAGGCGCTGAAGGACAAGAAGGTCCGTCAGGCCATCCGTGCAGGCATCGACATCGACACCCTGCGTGATCAGGTGCTGCAGGACTACGGGCAGCCTGCCACGAGCTTCGTGCCATCCGTGTATGAGACGTGGGCGCTTCCCAAAGACGATCCGGCGGTCTCCGGCTTCGACGTCGAGAAGGCGAAGAAGCTTCTCGATGACGCAGGTTGGAAGGAAGGATCCGACGGCATCCGCGAGAAGGACGGCGAGAAGCTTCAGCTGCGCTTCCTCACCGACTCCGACGCCACAGTCGAACAGAACACGGCGAAGTTCCTCAAACCGTGGATGAAGGACATCGGCATCAGTCTCAAGAACGAGGCCAGCGACGTCGACACCGTGTCCGAGCGCACCACCAAGGGTGACTACGACATGTACTTCTCGGGATGGTCGCTCGGCCCGGACCCCGACTACCAGTTGTTCATCAACACCTGTGATTCGCGCCCCGACGCCGACGGCAACGGCGGCACCAGCCAGGACGGGTACTGCAACAAGGACTTCGACAAGCTCTATCAGAAGCAGCACGTCGAACTCGATGAGGGCAAACGCGCCGACCTGGTCCACCAGGCGCTGGCTCAGCATTACGAGGACGCCGCTTCGATCACGCTGTGGTACCCGAACCAGCTCGAGGCCTTCCGCTCCGACCGGTTCACCGGTTTCACCAAGCAGCCGTCCGAAGGCGGCATCATCGCCAACCAGGTCGGCTACTGGGGATATTCTTCGGTCGAACCTGCCAGTGCGGAGGACGCTTCAGGTGAGGGCGGCATGGGCGCAGGCGGCTGGATCGGCATCGCCGTCGCAGCCATCGTGGTCATCGGCGGAGGCGGCTTCCTGATCAGCCGTCGCAAGAAGTCCGACGATCGCGAATAGTCCGGGTACCGACAACCATCGTCGGCGAGTGTCGTACCCACGGCGCTCGCCGACGATGGTCCTCGTCATCGCAACCCACCCGACGATGGTCCCTGCACCACTTGCATCCCCAGTGAGACCAGGAGTTTCCCAGTGACAACACCGACGCACGATCTCCCCACCCCCGCGGGTGGCCCCGACCCAGGAGGCTCCGGCATCTCCGGAGGTCCCGGCCGCGACATGGACGAACTGCCGAAGGGCGCTTCGTTCGTCAGCTATCTCCTGCGCAAACTCGGCGGCGCACTGACCTCGATGATCCTTGTCATCGTCCTCGGCTTCTTCGCCTTCCGTATGCTGCCCGGCGACCCGGTCCTCAAGATCGCCAAGGAACGCCCGATGAGCCCGGCACAGATCGCCGAGCTGCGCAGCCAGTACGGTCTCGACAAACCGGTCATCGTCCAATTCTGGGACTACCTGGTCGGCATCTTCACCGGCGACTTCGGCGAAAGCTACGTCTACCGCAAACCCGTCGCCGCGCTCATCGGCGAGTACTTGGGACCCACGCTCCTGCTCACGGCCACGGCCGCCGTCATCGCCATCGGACTGGGCCTGTGGCTGGGCCAGCTCTCGGCCTGGCGCCGCAATTCGCTCTTCGACAAGATCGCCTCCTCAACCTCGCTCGTGTTCTGGTCGGTGCCGACATTCTGGCTGGGTCTCATTCTCCTCATGATCTTCGGCGGCACCCTGCAGTGGCTGCCCACCGGCGGCATGATCACGCCCGGACTGGACCCCTGGTCATTCGCGGGCATCATCGACATCGTCAAGCACCTGATCCTGCCGGTCATCACCATGGTGGCCGTCGTCTACGCACAGTTCCTCATGGTCATGCGCGCCTCCCTCATCGAAGAGATGAGCGAAGACTACCTGACCACAGCTCGGGCCAAGGGCCTGACCGAGGACGAAGTGCGCAGGAAACACGCCGTACCCAACGCTCTGCTGCCCACGGTCACCGTCGTGTTCATGCACATCGGCGGACTCATCGCCGGTGCGGTCACCGTCGAGGCAGTGTTCTCCTGGCCGGGCCTGGGCAAGCTGACGTTCGAAGCGATCAGCGGGCCGGACCTGCCGCTGCTGCAGGGCACCTTCGTCGTGTTCTCGGCCATCATCATCGTCATGAATCTGGCAGCCGACATCGTCTACCGGTTCCTGGATCCACGAGTCAGGAGGGCCTGATGACTGAGAACGACACCACCGCCGAGGCGAACGCCCCCGAACCGAACCCACGCACCACCTCGGCGACGCAGCCTCCCGTCATCGACGGCGCGAAACTCGTCCGCGAACGCCGATTGAACAACGCCAAGAAGAACTGGTCCCTGTTCCGCTCCGACATCCCTGCGATGGTCGGCGCGATCGTGCTCGTATTCTTCATCCTCATCGCGATCTTCGCCCCGCTCATCGCCCCCGCCTCGATGCTCGATGTGACGAAGCAGCTCGATGTGCCCCGCTACGCCCCGCCGAGCCTCGACCACCCGCTGGGCACCGACGATCTGGGCCGCGAACTCTGGGTCCGCATCCTCTGGGGCGCCCGAGTGTCCATCCTCGTCGGCGTCGCCGCCACGGTGATGTCGATGGTCATCGGCACCGTGATGGGTCTGGCGGCCGGACACTTCTCCGGACTCTTCGGCGCAATCGTCATGCGCATCATCGACTTCTTCATCGTCCTGCCCTCCCTGCTGCTGGCGATCGTCTTGTCCTCCGTCCTCGAACGGGGCGTCTTCACGATCGTCATCGCGATCGGCCTGACCTCCTGGGCATCGACGGCACGCATCGTGCGCTCCCAGACCTTGAGCGTTGAGTCTCGGCTCTACATAGAAAGGGCGCGCATCCTCGGCGCCGGACATGGCCACATTCTGTTCAAGCACATGCTGCCCGCGGTGATGCCGCTGGTGCTGGCGAACACGACCCTGACGGTCGGCAGCGCGATCATCGCCGAATCGACCCTGTCCTTCCTGGGCCTGGGGGACACGAGCAAGGAATCGTGGGGAACGATTCTGAAGAACTCGATGGACATCTCCGCCGCGACCTCGGGCTACTGGTGGTACGTGCTCACACCCGGCATCGCGATTCTGCTCGTGGTGCTCGCCTTCACGATGGTCGGGCGCGCGTTCGAAGCCATCATCAACCCAGCCCTGAGGAGCCGCTGATGACCGACCTCAGCTTTGACAAGGTCTCGATCACCTACCGTTCGGCCTCGGCTCGCGGCGACGTCACCGCCGTCAGCGACATCAGCCTCGACCTGCCCACCGGTGCCACTCTCGGCATCGCAGGGGAGTCCGGCTCGGGCAAGTCCACGTTGATCATGTCGGTCCTGCGCCTGCTGCCCAAGTCCGCGCAGATCGACGGGCAGGTCAGCCTCGGCGGGAAGGACATCAAGGATCTCAGCTTCGGCGAGATCCGGGCGGTGCGCTGGGCGCAGGCCTCGATCGTCTTCCAAGGCGCCCTGCACTCCCTCAACCCCGTGCGCGAGGTCGGAGGTCAGATCATCGAGGCCCTCGAACACCACTCGAAGGGCACCTGGACGACGCCGGCCAGACGACGAGACCGGATGTTCGAACTCCTCGAGGAGGTCGACCTCGATCCGAGCAAGGCCGTGGCGTATCCGCATGAGCTCTCCGGTGGGCAGAAGCAGCGGATCATGATCGCCATGGCTCTGGCCTGCGAACCGGACATCATCATCGCAGACGAACCGACCACCGCCCTCGACGTCATCGTGCAGAAGCAGATTCTCGTGGGCCTGGCGAAGCTGGTCGCCGAACGCGGGATCTCGCTGCTCATGATCAGCCATGACCTCGCCGTGCTCTCCGCGGTGTGCGAGAACCTCGCGATCATGCGCTACGGCAGGCTTGTCGAGTACGGTCCCAGCGACCAGGTGTGCCTGTCGCCGCGGGAGGACTATACGAAGCAGCTGGCCGGTGCGTTCCCGCAGATCGGAGACGCCGAGTCGCGGATGAATCCCCGAACCCTCAAACCCGCCGAGGTGCGCCGGGCCGAACCGTTCACGATGACCGACGAGGTGGTCCTCGAGGCCAAGAACCTCAATGTCTCCTTCGACACCCGCCACGGTAGGGAACGGGCCGTGCGCGACGTCGATCTGGCGCTGCACAAGGCGGAGATCCTCGCCGTCGTCGGCCAGTCCGGGTCGGGCAAGACGACCCTGGCCAGGTCTCTGCTCGGCCTGCAGGAGGTGGATTCGGGCTCGCAGATGGAGTTCGCGGGCAAGGCCCTGCCGAAGAAGGCGAAGGCGCTGCGGACCTTCCGTCGACAAGTGCAGATGATCCTCCAGGACCCCTCGGGCTCGCTCAACCCGAAGCGCAGCGTCTACGAGGCCGTCGTCGAAGGCCTGCGAGTGCAGAAGCTCAACGACAACGAATACGCGCGAGTCATCGGGGCGCTGGAAGCCGCCGAGCTGACTCCCGCGGCCGACTACCTCGAGTCGATTCCGCAGGAGCTCTCCGGTGGACAGAGGCAGAGGGTCGTCATCGCCGGTGCGCTCGCACTCGATCCGCAGGTGCTCATCGCCGATGAACCCGTCGCCTCCCTCGACGCCTCCGTGCGAGGAGAGATCCTCTCTCTGTTCCTGGCGCTGAAGAAGAACCTGGGGATGAGCGCCCTGATCATCACCCACGACCTCGGTCTGGCGTGGAACATCGCCGATACCGTGGCCGTGATGAAGAAGGGCGAGATCGTCGAGTACGGCGCTGTCGACACCGTGCTGGCGAACCCGCAGCACGCATACACGCAGGAACTCCTCGCCGCAGTTCCCCGATTGGGAAGTCAGAGTCTGGTCACGCATGGATAGCCCTAGCCCTCACTCAACCTCAAGTTCTGCCTCTCGTCCGCCCGCGTCGGCGACCAGCGGCCCGGCGCAGGGAAGCAGTGGGCTGGCGCAGGCGAGCGTCAGCCCGTACCTCGACACCGCGCCGTTGCAGGCCGGCGACACCGTCCGTCTCATCGCACCGTCGGGACCCACAGACGAAGTGTCCCTGCTGCGGGCAATCACCCAGCTCGAATCCTGGGGGCTGCGCGTGGTCGTCGGCGACAATGTCCGCGCTCGTCACCCACGCGTGAGGTACCTGGCGGGAACCGACGAACAGCGCCGAACTGACCTCGTCGAGGCATGGTGCGATCCGGATGCCGCAGCGGTCATCGCACTGCGTGGCGGATTCGGAGCGATGCGTCTGCTCGACGGCATCGACTTCGACCTCATGCGCAAGCATGCCCTGCGACCCGACGGCCGCCCCAAGCTGCTGACCGGCTCTTCGGATATCACAGCGCTGCATCAGGCCTGGGATCATCACATGTCGGTGGCGACGCTGTTCTGCCCGATGGTCGGAAACGATCCGTTCAAGAACTCCACGGTCGTCCCCGCCGAGGTGGCTGCCTGGCTGTTTGAACCCTGGGGCGGGCGCGAACTCGGGTTCCCTGCGGGGGAACCGCAGGCAGGCGAGAGGGCGGCGCCTATCGACGCAAGCTCGGCGCCCCCTCGCCCGCTCAGCCGGGCGCGAACTTTGGTTCCGGGGACGGCGAAGGGCCGCCTAGGCGGGGGAAACCTCAGTCTGGTCGCGGCCGGGATGGGAAGTCCCGAGTTGGCCGGGGTACGCGAGCTGCGTGAACGCAGTGGGCCTTCGATCCTCATGCTCGAGGATGTTGAGGAGGAGCTCTACCGACTCGACAATCTGCTGGTGCAGCTCGTCCGCGGCGGCTGGTTCGACTCAGCCGACGCAGTGGTGCTGGGCTCCTGGCAGGACTGCGCGGAGGTCGACGAGGTCGAGGCCCTGATCATGGACTACCTGGGCGAGGCGGGCATACCGATCGTGAGCGAGATGGGCTTCGGGCATGACCCCGATGCGCCGAGCACGCCGCTGGGAGTTTCCGTCACGCTCGAGGCTCCCGCCCGGGGCAGACCCCGAATGTGGGTAGACGAGACATGAGCGTGTGCAGACGGGGTGTGAGCGAGTACAGACGAGACATGAGCGAGTGCAGACGGCGTGTGAGCAGACTGTGGTGCTCGCAGATGTCGATGGAGATGAGGAATTCGCACGATGACAGATGACATGAACGTGAAGAGTGAGAGCATGAACCAAGGGACAACGTCGCAGGTAGAGACAACGTCGCAGGTAGAGACCGCGTCGTACGTAGGGACACCGTCGAACATGGGCAGCGTGGGCTTCGACCGATTGCCGGGTGTGCGCTTCAGCGCCCTGGCCTTCGACATCGACAGCGGCGAACGCGTGTTCGCCCACAACGAGAACGATGAACTCGACACCGCCAGCATGGGCAAGGTGTTCCTCCTGCACACGGCGCTGCAGATGCACGTCAACGGCAATCTCAACTTACAGGAGCGGCTGTCCAGACGTCCCTCGGAACGAGTCGACGAGTCCGGCATCTGGTACCTCATGGAGCAGGACGATCTGAGCGTCTATGACGTGGCCGTGCTCGTCGGAGCCTTCAGCGACAACTTCGCGACCAACGTGCTCATTCGTCGCATCGGCCTCGAGAACGTCGCCCGCCAGGTCGAGGATCTGGGATACCGGAACTCCGGCCTCCATGATTTCCTCCGCTGGCCCCGACCGGCCAAGGCGCCGCGAACACTGTCGACGGGCACTGCGGCCGAGCTCAGCGACTTCATGGCCCGTCATGCAGAGGACGAGTTCTGGGACGAGTCGACGAACGAGATCTTCCGTCGCTGGCTGGGAGCCGGCGCGGACACATCGATGGTCGCCTCGGCGTTCGATCTCGATCCTCTGGCCCACTACAACTATCAGCGCGACGTGTGGGTCTGGAACAAGACCGGCACGAACGGGACGATCCGCGCCGACTCCGGGATCGTCATGACACCGACCCGGCGGGTCGCCTACGCCGTGTTCGCGAATTGGGAAAAGGGCACTGACCGGGTCGTCGACGTCATGCCCATCATGCGCGAAGCGGGGGAGGCGATTCACCGATTCCTCTGAGAAACCGGACATCGATCAGCATTCAATCGGCTCGAGAATACGCACGCTCACACGCTGTTCCTCGAGTATCGTTGATGTCCTATGACCTCCTCGATCTACCTCACAGGCGAAGCGAAAGCACCGTCGAACAACCCGATCATGGCACAGTACGGATTGTTCTACATCGCCTTCGAGATCGAGGCGGAGACACATCGAGTCCTCGATGTCGACTGCTCGGCGACGTTGGCCCTGACAAGGAAGTTCATCAGGAGCCTGTTCATCGACGCAGACATCAGGGACACCGGTCGACTCACGGATTCGATCACAGCCAGATACCACGGGTCCTCCCAGAAGGCGCTCATCGTCGCGGTGAACAACGCAGCGAAGAAGTACCACGAGCTCCCAACCTCTAGCTGAGACGACTTCTCGACCACCAAGATTGCCTGGGTCCCCACCGGACCGGATCCAATCGACAACCGCACATGGCTTCACCGCGCACTGCGCCTGCACCTCGTGGAACGGACCGAGGGCAGGCCGACGCGGTCCAATCCAACTGAAGGAGTGTCGTTTGTGATTACGGACGGTTTTCTATTCATCAGCCTGCTGCTGGCGATTTCGGCGGTTCTCGTCGTCGCCGATCGCAGCGGGAAATTCAAAGTATTCAAATATGTCCCGGTTTCGTCTTCCTCTACATCGTGGCGGCCCTGCTCAACACCGTCGGCATGTTCGACCACGACGCGATCGACAGCGTCGGCGACGGGTTGCAGGACGCGCTGCTGCCGGCGATGATCCTGCTCCTGCTGTTCAAATGCGATGTGCGACAGATCATCCGGCTCGGACCGAAACTGCTGCTGACCTTCGTAGTGACGGCTGCGAGCATCATGATCGGCTTCATCCTCGCCTACTTGATCGTGCATTCGGCTCTGGCTCCCGAATCCTGGAAGGCACTTGGTGCGCTCAATGCTTCATGGACCGGCGGTTCGGCGAATATGGTCGCCGTTCAGAATATTCTGGAGGCGCCGGAGGACATCTTCGGCTATGTGCTCATCGTCGACACCGTTCTCTACTCCTTCTGGCTGCTCCTCATCTTCTCTTCGGTCGCCGTCTCCGATAAGTTCAACAGATGGACGAAGGCAGACACCTCGAAGTTCGACTTCGCCGATCGGGTGACCGACGAGGAGGAGAAGCCGATGACCCTGTCCTCTATCTTCGGTCTGCTGGGCTTCTCCCTGCTCGTCTCCGCCTTGGCCGCCAAGGCGGGCGAAATGCTCCCGGAAGTGGGCACGGTGATCAATGCCTCGGCCTGGACGATCCTCATCGTGAGCATCGTGGGTCTCATCATCGGGTCGACTCGGTGGGGGCGGGCCGCGGGTTCGAATCAGCTTGCGACCATGATGCTCTACATCATCATCGGCATCATCGCCTCCGGATCCGACTTCACCTCGCTGGCCGAAGCCCCGATCTATCTGGTCGCCGGCGTGATCGTGTTCTTCGTCCACATCGTCATCATGCTCGTCTATGCGAAGCTGACGAAGACCGAACTGTTCAGCATTGCCGTGGCCAGCACCGCGAACATCGGGGGAATCGCCTCGGCACCGGTGGTCGCGGGTGCATTCAACCGTCAGCTGGTGCCGGTGGGCGTGCTCTTCGCGCTCATCGGAACGTTTTCCGGAACCTTCCTCGGGCTGTGGTCGGCGCAGCTGATGTCGGGCATCGGATGACGAGCATGATTCGGCGCCTGAGACCGCGCAGATTTCCACCCAACCCACCGACCATCATCCGAACTGAAGGAGCACACTCATGACAATCGACGTCTTCGACGGGCACAACGACCTCGCCTGGTATCTGCGGGAGGAGCGCGACTACAGCGTTGAGGGACTCAACGACCCCAGTGTCTCGCCCTTCACCACGATGGATCAGCTGCGCGCGGGCAGCGTTGCCGCGCAGTACTGGTCGGTCTATGTCCATTCCTCGATCACCGGCGCGGACGCGATCAAGGCGACGTGGGAACAGATCGACGCAGTGCAGCGCGTCGTCACGAGCTACCCGGCACGACTCCAGTTCACCCGCACCGCCGCCGAGGTGGTCGCCGCCCGGGAGGCCGGAAAGGTGGCCTCGCTGATGGGCGTCGAAGGCGGACAGCAGATCGATGAATCCCTGGCCGTGCTTCGTTCCTATGCGCGCGCCGGATCCCGGTATATGACCCTGACCTGGTCGACGACTCATTCCTGGGCGGATTCGGCCACGGACGGACCGCAGCACGGGGGCTTAAGCGCCTTTGGCCGTGAGGTCGTGGCAGAGATGAACCGGATCGGCATGATCGTCGACCTTTCCCACGTCGCGCCCAGCGTGATGCACCAGTCCCTGGACATCTCGACCCTGCCGGTGATCTTCAGCCACTCCTGCGCGTTCGGGCTCAACCCGCATCCGCGCAACATTCCCGACGACGTCCTCGACCGGGTGCCCGGCAACGGGGGAGTGGCGATGATGACCTTCGTGCCCTCGTTCGTCTCGAATGCTCGTCGCGAATGGGCGGAGGCAGGAGAGAACGGCACCGCCCCCGAGGTGACCGTGGCCGATGTCGCCGACCATTGCGATTACGTACGCGACCGGATCGGAATCGACCACATCGGCCTCGGCGGAGACATCTGCGGTGTCGATGAGCTGCCGACCGGACTCGGCGACGCCGGGCAGTACCCGGCGCTGTTCTCGGAACTGAGTTCACGTGGCTGGTCGGACTCCGATCTGCACAAGCTCGGCTTCGACAATGCGATGCGGGTCCTCGAAGCACACGAGGACGCCTACACCCGCTTCCTGGGGACCTCGGCGGGACAGTCGTCATGACGCGACTCCTCGTCATCGTCAACCACATCGAATCCCAGCCGGGACTGCTCACACAGTGGATGATCAGCGAGAACATCGAGTTCGACCTGCGCATCGGCGGTATCTCGCAACTGCCGGAACCGAATGAGCTCAGCGACTATGACGGTCTGATCATGCTCGGCGGCGGATACATGCCCGATGAGACCGATAGGGCGCCCTGGCTTGAGGCCGAGGCAAGGCTGTCACGACATGCGCTGGAGACGGATCTGCCGCAGTTCGGCATCTGCCTCGGTGGACAGCTCATCGCCCACGTCATCGGCGGGGATGTGCGGGCGCAGACCGGCGCGCCGGAGAAGGGGTACACCTGGATCGATATGACCGCAGACGCGGCTCAGGATCCGGTGTTCTCCGCGATCGGCAATCGCGTGGCCTTCGTCGAAAGTCACGTCGATCGGATTGTCGACCTTCCACCCGAGGCAACACTGTTGGCAACCAGTACCGCCTGCCGGTTCCAAGCATTTAGAATCGGCAACGCATGGGGCACGCAGTTCCATCCCGAGTCGTCAGGGCAGAACATACGCAACTGGGACGCGGACAAACTGCAAGAATTGGGCTTTAATAAAGAGACCCTGTTGGAACAAGCAGAGGAACGCGGTGAGGACAGTCAGCGGGAGGCGAAGGCGCTCCTGACGGCCTTCCTCGACGTGGTCCGCAGCAAACACCAGTGATCGCACGGCTGCGATCACGGGCGAACACGGAGGGAACATCGTGAGTCACAGCCAGAACACCACTGCGGCGGGCCCGGGGGCCGAGCATCAACCGGAGACCTTGAAGCGGGTCATGGGGCCCAAGCTGCTCCTTCTCTTCATCGTCGGAGACATCCTGGGTACAGGTGTCTATGCTCTGACTGGCAAGGTAGCAGGGCAGGTCGGCGGTGCCGGTTGGGCTCCGGTCATCCTGGCGTTCGCCGTTGCGCTGATCACGGCATTCTCCTATATGGAGCTCGTCACCAAGTACCCGACCGCAGCCGGTGCAGCGCTGTACACGCACAAGGCGTTCGGGATCCACTTCGTGACGTTCCTCGTCGCCTTTGCCGTCCTCAGCTCAGGCATCACCTCGGCGTCGACAGCCTCGAATGTCTTCGCGGCAAATATGGTGGCCGGCTTCGGTTGGGACGTATCCGGCACTGGAGTCATGTGGATCGCGCTCGGTTTCCTGGCCGTCATCGCCGCGATCAATCTGCGCGGCGTGGGCGAGAGCGTCTGGTTCAACGTTGTGCTGACGATGATCGAACTCAGCGGCCTGCTGCTCGTCATCCTGGTCGGCTTCTTCGCACTGGGATCCGGCAGCGCCGACTTCTCACGTGTGCTGATCTTCGAAACCGCGGACGACAAGGGCGTGTTCCTCGCGATCACCGGTGCGACCTCGTTGGCCTTCTTCTCCATGGTCGGCTTCGAGGATTCGGTGAACATGGTCGAGGAGACCAAGGACCCGAGAGTCTTCCCGAAGATCATGCTCACCGGGCTGTCGATCACCGGCGTGATCTATGTGCTCGTCTCGCTGGTGGCAGTGGCCGCGGTGCCGATCGGCAAACTCTCCGAGAGCGAAACGCCGCTGCTGGAGGTCGTCAGAGCCGGTGCTCCAGGGCTTCCTATTGATCTGATCTTCCCGTTCATGACGATGTTCGCAGTCGCGAACTCCGCACTCATCAACATGCTCATGGCCAGCCGTCTGCTATACGGAATGTCGAAGCAGAACGTGCTTCCGCCCGTATTCGCGAAGGTGCTGCGCGGCCGTCGTTCGCCCTGGGTGTCGATCCTCTTCACGACTCTCATCGCCTTCGCTCTCATCATCGCCGTGACCACGCTGCTGCCGGAGACGGTGACCGCGTCCCTGGGCGGTACGACATCACTGCTGCTGCTCGCCGTGTTCGCCGTCGTCAACGTCGCTGTGCTGGTCCTGCGGAAGAAGCCGGTTGAGCACGAGCACTTCAAAGCACCGACCTATCTGCCCTGGATCGGACTGTTCTCCTGCTCATTCCTCGTCGGACCGTGGGCTCGCCTCGACGAACTCATCCAATACCAGATTGCGGTGGCGCTGATCGGAATCGGCGTCGTCCTCTGGGCGATCACCTGGCTGTGGAATCGCTCGGTCAAAGGTGCGAGCACCAAGTTCCGCAACCCCGAGGAGCTCACATGATCGCGGGACGCACAGGGTTTCAATCAGTCTCAACAAATGAAGGTGAAACATGACCATCGTCGTGGGCTATGTCAACAATCCAGCGGGCCACGCGGCCCTCGACAAGGGGATCGAAGAGGCGAAGAAGGACGACCGGGACCTGGTCGTCGTCAACGCTTCCCGATCATCTGATCGCAGAGATTCCTACCGCCTCGGCGAGGGGGAGATCAAGTCGGTCCAGGACTATCTGTCGCGCTCCGGTGTGCAGGCGCAGGTGCTGACGCGTGGCAGCGAGTACGACCCCGCCGAGCAGATTCTCGATGCCGCCGCCGAGGTGGGGGCTCAGCTGATCGTGCTCGGCACCCGGAAGCGGACCCCGGTGGGGAAGTTCCTACTGGGGTCGACGATCCAACGCGTCATCCTCGAAGCCGTCTGCCCGGTCCTCTGTGTGAAGGCCAGTCACTGAGCTGAGCCCACCGTCGTGGGGCATCCCACGACGGCGGGCTACTCGGCGGTCGGGCTACCTCGGCGGCCGTGTAACTCGACGGTTGGTGCTTCGGCGGTCGTGTAACTCGACGGTTGGTGCTTCGGCGACCGGGCCACCTCGGCGGTGACCGCGTACGGCAGCTGAAATCAGGCCGGGGTGATTGCTACGACACTGAGCTCATGATGAGTTCGGCGTTGACCTGCGCACCGACCAGGACACCGCTGGCCGCGCTCGCCACCACCATGGCCGAGATGTCCGCGCTGTTTCCCACCGCCCAGACACCGGGTACGTCTGTGGCACCGTTTGCCTCGGCGGGTATGGATGAGCCCATGCCGGTCGGGTGGTCGGCGACAGTGCCGCCGAGCTGCTCGAAGATCTCGCCATTCGCCCGGAAGTGGGGCCCTACGGCCAGAGCGTCGAAAGTCATGTCCGAGGGGCCGGCATCGGCGTCCGACCGGTTGCTGTGCAGGGTGGTCTCGTTGTCGGCCTCGTTGTCGCGCAACGTGACGACGGTTCCGGTCTCGGTCCGTTCCACCGCTTCGATTGCCGAGTCGACGTAGGCGATGCCAAGCGAGCTGAGCATTCTCCTCTGCGCCTCATCCGGTGCCGGAGCATTGTGTCGCAGGAAGGTGACGCGGTCGCTGATCTGGGAGAACATCATCGCCTGGTGATATGACATGGCGGTTGTGCCGATGATGCCGATGTTCTGCCCGCGAACCTCGTAACCGTGGCAGTAGGGGCAGTGAAGGACGGTCTCGCCCCACCCGTCGGCCAGCCCTGGGATGTCGGGAAGCACGTCGGTGAGCCCGGTCGCGATGATGATTCGCTTTGCCTCGATGGAGATTCCCACCGATGTCTCGAGGTTGAAGCCAAGTGTCTCTGGTGCCTGCGTCCTCTTGTTGGCGCTGAGGACTGTGGCGTCGATGAACTGGACTCCATATGCTTCGGCCTCCTGACGCCCCTTGGCTATGAGGTCGAGCGGGTTGACGCCCTCATGGCCGAGGACGTTGTGAGCGTGAGCGCTGGCCGCGTTGCGCGGGGAGCCGGCGTCGATGACGATGACACTGCGAAGCGAGCGAGCCAAAGCGATCGAAGCGGCCAGGCCACCGGCGCCTCCGCCGATGACGGCCACCTCGGCGATGAGCTTCTGCCGGCTGGGCAGGTTTGGCTGACTCTGTTGGGAGGTGTGTGGCTGATTCTGCGGTGTGGGGTCTGATTCTGACATAGCAGTCCTTGGCTCGACGGGGTGAGGAAGCGGGTACCTCTGCAGTTTCACCCTTCAAGCTATCGAATCGCAAGCAGGTTTGCCGAATTGGCAAATTCTGGCAGTATGTAAACCATGATTGAGGATGCGCCGCAGGAATCGAGCACAGGCAGACGGGCGAGCGACGGGTCGGGGCCCGGCGGGTCGGGGCCGCTGGGCACTCGTCGGCTCGGTGCGAGATCTGAGGGGGTCAGCCCGCAGGAGGCCATTCAGCAGTCACTCGCCGGTGTCGGCGCCCGCCTGCGAAATCTGCGTCGGGAGCAGGGGCGCACCCTCGAGGAGGTGGCCGATCTGGTCGGGATGTCACTGAGCACCTTGTCGCGGCTGGAGTCTGGAAAGCGGAAGCCCAGTCTGGAGCTTCTCCTTCCTTTGGCGGGCATCTACGGGTTGCCACTCGATGAGCTCGTCGGAACGCCGCCGATCGGAGACCCGCGAATTCACATCACGCCAAAGAAGATCAACGGTCAGACCGTCCTGCCGCTGAGCCGAGGTGCCATCGGCGTCCAGGCGTTCAAGCACATCGTCGACGGCAAGCAGACGCCGAAGCTCGGCGCGCTGAAGACACACCCCGGATTCGAATGGGTCTACGTGATCAGGGGCAGACTCAGTCTGATCCTGGGTGACAGATCGATGACCCTGGACGCAGGGGAAGCCGCTGAATTCGACACCCGCACCCCGCACTGGTTCGGAAGCGCGGAGGAGTCCGGCGTCGAGTATCTGAGTCTTTTCGGGCCGGAGGGGCAACGCGTCCACCTCAGAAAATGAGTTCGCCCAGGTTGCTTCAGGGGCGGGCTGCGACCGGGAGGGGCGGTCGATCAACGGCCCTATCCGCTCTGATCTCATATCTGACGAGCCAAAATATAGAAGAACGTAGAGCAACTTGATGACGATCCTAAAAGATTAGAACAAGACTATAGACAAATAGTCTGTGGTGAGAGTAAAATTGGAGTCAAGCGGACAACACAGCAGTTGACGAACGGATTTGCGAGATCATGACTCTCACCCCCGACCGCAAGCGCCACAAGAAGAATGGGCATGACGAACCAGCCTCTTCCGCTGTGCCTGGTGGGGAAGACGAGGCGGGCGAGGGCTCTCCCACTTATCGAGAGCTTCTGCGTGATGCAGGCTTCGACCTTGATGGTCATCCATTGGCAGATCGCTTCGATGAAGTTGCCACGCCGCCCCCGAACGATTTCGAATTCGCCGACGCGGATCATCCTGCCGAGCCTGCGGAACGCGCCGAATCGACAGAATTTGCGGAACCCTCCGAACCGGTAGAGTCTTACGAGCTTCGTGAGCCGATTGATCCCGCACAAGCCGATGAGTTCACAGACACTGCTCGGCGAGCCCGTTGGAGTGGCCGCAACCCGTGGGAGGCCAGCGCTGATGATCCGGATGCGCAAGCCGAACTCAAGCGTCGTGCAGCAGAGATCGACGCTGAAAAAGAAGAGTGGATGCAAAAGAAGTCCGAGGCAGCTGCGGCCGAGCGCAGTGCCAGTGAGGACGCCTCGGAAAAGGGCGAAGACGGCGACTGGGCAGCCTTCCTGGGTCAGCAGTCTGCGGATGAATCGGATGGCGGAGAATCACCGAACCGTTCAAGACTCACGAGCGAGACCGACTCGGAGTCGGTTCGAGGTGGCGCCTCCGCCTCCGACTTTGCTCCGGTTGGTGGCTCCGATTCAGATGCGGCCCCCGCTTCGGAGCATCCTCTTCTTGACGAGCACGCCTGGGTGAGTTTGGAGCGTATCGCTCCGGAGGTTGCGACCAGCATCCACGGACTTAGGTCTCTCGTCGGTGACCTCGAATCGTTCAATCGTCCGATGGGTCCCGACGATGCGATAACGGTGTTGGATGGGTTGGAGACAGTCAATCGGCTGGTCGAATCACTCTCAGTCGTGACTCTCTCCGTCTTCGAACGAGTGGGAACGCCTCGAGATTATGGGGCGAAGTCGACGAAGGCGCTGGTCCAGAATCGCCTCAACCTCTCCGAAAGAGAGGCGTACCGTCGATCTGAACTGGCTGAGAAGCTGGGCAATCAGGTCAATTTCAGTGGCCAGTCAATCGGACCGAAGTTCCCTGTGGTGTCCCGCGCCCTGCAGCGCGGATCGCTATCATCAACACAGGCGAGCACAATCATCGGCTGTCTGAAAGACCTGCCGCTTCGAGTGAGTCTGGAGGATCAGCTCGAAGCGGAGAAAATCTTGGTTGAAAAGGCTCCGAAGGTGCGTGTGAAGGACATCCAGCAGCTATTCAACGAGATCCTCGCTTGGCTCGACCCGGATGGCGAGCTTCCACATGAGGCCCCAAAGCGTGATGCACTCTCAGTCAGCCTGCGTCAGCGAAAAGACGGAACCTGGGCGCTTAAGGGAGTCCTCGATCCCGTAACGGGCGGCATCATGAGCGGACACCTCACCTCGAGGATCAAAGCGGACGACAGAGAGACTTCGAGTTCTGACCAGCAGCAAGATTCGGCCACAGACTCAGGAACGATATCCGCGGGAAGGATCTCGGCGGCCGACCAAGAGGTGGTCGATGTATTCAGCCAAGTTCTTCGAGGTGATCGCTCAGACGCAGTTGACCCCTCGCTTGAGCTCGGCTTCGACCATCAAATCGGTGAATGGCAGCGCGAGGCTGAGGATGAACGCGCCACTGGTGGCCGTGATGTTCCGCCCGGATATGGAGTGAGGGAAGACGGCTCCACGGTGGCGATGGCCGGTCGCCAACCGAGCGTGAAGAACAAGATCTACGAACGGTTCGCCACAATGATCGGCCGGATCGAAATGAATCGAGTGATGGCAGGTGCGCCCTTCGCGCTCGTGGTCACGGCAAAGGCTGAGGACCTTGCGAAGCAGTCTGGTCGTGCTGTCACCGACGCAGAGGCGTCATTTCCGATGCAGACAGCCTCCTTCGAAGGCCTGAACGGTTCGGTGTTCTTCCACCTCATGGGAGAGAAGACGAAGAGCATGGAGCTTGCCACCGAAAGACGGTTCGCCACCTCGAAACAATTGGCGATACTGTCCAGCAGAGACCAAGGCTGCACATTCCCCGGTTGTGACACCCCGCCTGGATGGTGCGATGCACACCACGTAGTTCCGTGGGCGAACGAAGGCAGGACCGATGTCAACAACCTGACATTGGCATGTGGATCCCATCACCACCTGATCGACGATTCGGATTGGCACACCGTGATGCTCAAGGATGGGCGCCCGGCATGGGTTCCGCCTGCGACGATCGATCCCGCCAGACGCCCGATCCTGCACGCGCGATTCATTGCAAAAGAGACCACCGATACTCTCTTCGACTAGTGCTGGTTTAGCGGGGCAAGGGAGAGGTGTGCGTCGGCTGATGTCTGTCTCTGTCTGATGTCGGTCTCTGCCAGACACGCCAGGAGCGTGGTCACCAGGACGTGAGCAAGGTCAAGCAGTGCCGTCCCAGGTCACGTGGGGAATGAGGAATGAAGCTGTTGAGACAGCTGTTGCCATGGTTATGGAGCTTTCTATTCTTGACCTTGTGCCGGTTCGTGTCGGACAGAGCACCTCAGATTCATTCGCTGCCTCCCACGAACTGATTCAGTCTGCGGACAAACTGGGATATACCCGCTATTGGGTCGCCGAACACCACAACATGCCATCGATCGCGTCAACGATGCCCGGTGCCGAACTCATGTACCTCGGCCAGGGAACCGAGCGCATTCGTCTCGGATCCGGCGGCGTGATGCTGCCTAACCACGCTCCGCTGGCAGTAGCGGAACTCTTCTCCCTCCTATCGGCGGTCTACGGTGACCGCATCGACCTGGGGATCGGACGGGCACCCGGCACAGATCCGATCACCTCGGCGGCCATGAGGGGACACCTCGGCGAAGGTCGAATGGTCGACCGGGAGGGACGAACCGTCGATCCCGTCGAACAGTTCCCGCAGCACGTCATCGACACGTTGAGCCTGATGAAGCCCGAAGGACTGCGTATTCCGCTCCATGGTGGCCGTGAGCACGTCCTGCATGCGACTCCCGCCGCCGTGCCGGGAACACAGCCATTGCCGTGGCTGCTCGGCTCATCCGGCTACTCCGCCCGACTCGCTGCCCAGCTCGGCATGCCCTACGTGTTCGCCAACCACTTCGCGGCGGGCGCCACGACCGGCATGAAGATCTATCGTGACAACTTCACTCCGGGTGCTTACGGTGACAAGCCGCAGACCTTCGTCACAGTCAATGCTGTGGTCTCGCCGACCGAGGACGAAGCGCACCTGCGCTCCGAGCCTTTCCTGTTGCAGATGTCTCGCCTGCGGACCGGTGGGCGGATGGAACCTTTGCGCTTGGCCGGCGATGACGTGCGATCAGTCAGGACCGACCAGGAACGTATGGTCGGCGAAGAGATGTCTGAGAACTGGATCATCGGCGACGCGAAATCCGCCAAAGCACAGCTCGAAGAGCTCGCCAGTCGCTTCGAGGTCGACGAGATCATGATCCAGCCCGTCGCAGGAGCGATGGAGGGCGAAGATCTCCGCCAGGACGACGCGAGGATCCAATCGCTCGAGCTGCTGGCCGCCGAGTTCCTCAACTGAAGGCACCAGGTCTGAACTGACAGCAACAGCCCTGCCTGAACACTCGATCTTGACCTGAAGGCGGCGCCTCGAAACCGGGGCGCGCCCTTCAGCTGCAATGTTCGTCCGAAGTCTCATCTCTGTATCGATTGGGACAAGGACACTTCTTTTCAACGTGGCATCGCGATATCCTGCCACAGTGTCGGCGTTGTCGTCTGCTTCTGAGCGGCCGGTAATATCGGCACTGTGCGGCGCTTCGATGCGCATGGGTTCGATCGATGTCGACCACAGATTTCGATACCGGTCGATGCCATGGGTGGCGGAGCACGCATACCGAATGACCTTCGGAGACTTCCCCCACGCGGGAGTGACACCCGCAGACCGAAAGAGAAATGATGCGTACCAAAATTGCTGTTTCGGCGGCACTTGGGCTCGGACTTGTATTCGGCGCAGGAGCCCCTGCGCTGTCGAGCAACCTGATGTCGACCGATGAAGAATCTGCAACCGATTTGAAAGCTGCAGTCGTCCCGGGCCAGGAGCTTGAGCGGATCACCGACGGGAAGATCGAAAAGGGCGAAACGGCCTACGTCGATGTCACTGTCGCTACCCTGTGGACCGATTCGAAAGCCCCCCGGAAGGTCGACAAGCCTGCCCTTGGCCATCCTGTCGACCTCGACAAGTGGAACAAGAATCTCAAAAAGACCGATGTGCGACGTGACCTGACCGGAAAGGTCGAGACTCAAGCTGCATACGGTTCCGAAGTCACTGTCCTCAAAACCAAGGGCGACTGGGCCCAGGTCGCGGTCAAGGACCAATCGACGTCCAAGAACAAGAAGGGCTACCCGGGCTGGGTGCCGAAGAAGCAGCTTGTCGAGAACGACCGATTCGGGAAACTCAAGGACGACCAGCCCCGCGCGGTCGTGACGAAGAAGAAGAGTGAACTCGAAGGTATCGAGTTCACCAAGGACACCGGTGCGGATGTCAGCTTCAACGTCGATCTTCCGCTCATCGCCCAGGACGTCGATGACGTGCGCGTGGCGCTCCCCGGTGGCGGTGCTGCGTGGATCGATTTCGACGACGTCGCCGTCTATGACACCGGTGACAAGCCAGCGAAGCCCAGCGGCTCTGACCTCGTCAAGACGGCGAAGCAGTTCGACGGATTGCGCTACCTGTGGGCCGGAGTCTCGCCCTACGGCTTCGACTGCTCGGGCTTCACCTACAGCATCTACCGGGCCCATGGCATCGACATTCCCCGTGACTCGGGAGAGCAGGCCACCGCCGGCAGGAAAGTCTCCGAACGTGACCTCAAGGCAGGCGACCTGCTGTTCTTCTCGACCACCTCGGGAACCGTCCATCACGTCGGAATGTACGTCGGCGACGGAAAGATGATCCATTCGCCCAACGCGTCCAAAGACGTCTATGTCACCGACTGGAAGTCGTGGGACACCGGCAATGAGTTCTCCGGAGCTCGCCGAATCATCTGAGCGCGATATTGAGCGGTTGGCCGATTCCGGCCGACATTGATGTCGCAAGCGTCGAGGTGGCAAGCGTTGACGTCCCACGACAGAGCGAAGGCCGAAGCCCCACATGAAACGGGGAATCGGCCTTCGCTCTGTCTCGTCATACACCTGCCCGATCGCTGCGGCAGATTCAGGAGTCCTGGCGCCAGTTGAGCGGCATCAGCCGCCTGACCAGGTCTGCTGAGTCGCCAGGTGGCCCGCCGAAGAGACAGACGGGCCCACTTGAGGGGACAGGTCAGTGGCGTGAGCTCTGGGTCGACTTGAGATAGATCGCCCGAGCCAGATCATCGCGGCGTTCGATGAGCAGCCGACGCAGCGCCGCCGGAGCATCGCTGTGCGCGGCCAACCAGGCATCGGTCTTCTCGACCGCGGCCTCTTCGTCAACCGACCAACGAGGGTAGAGCCCGAGGACCAGGCGCCTGGCGATCTCGATCGAATTGTCGGCCCAGAAGCCGGCAAGTCGCGAGAAGTACTCATCGACATAGTTTTCGATGAGCGGCATCGACGTGGGGGCCACAAAACCGGAGATGATGGCCGTGAGCACATCGTTGCTCAGCGCCGACGCCTCGTTGATGACCTCCCATGCGCGGATCTTCACGATCGGCAGCGGCATGGCCGCACTTGCAGTCTCGGCATGGAGGCGGCCCGATGAGCTGGGATCTGACTGGTTCTCTCGCGCGATGTCGGTCTGGTCGGCCCACCCCAGGCACACGAGCGCGGTCAGAGCATTCCACCGCAGAGCATGATCATTGAGCAGTCCCTTGAACGGCAGAGACGCCGCAGCGTGGTCCGGAGCATCAGATCCAGGCCCGGAAGTCCCAGACCCAACAGGCTCACTCCCGGAGGTCCCAGACCCAACAGGCTCAGGCGGTGCGCTCGAGGTCAGATGGTCGATTTCTTCGCCGACGGGAACAGCGAGGATCTGCGACGCGAAGCTGCGGCCCATCGCGATCGCGGCACTTGCCCCAAAGCAACGCGCAGTGCGCGAGGTGAGAGCAAGAACCAGATTCGCCAGATGAAGCTGAGCGTCCGAGCCTGACCTGGCGGTTGCCAATGCGTCAAGAGCAGCGCCCAACAGCCCGGTGATTGCGGTCTCGAAGTTTCTCGCCGAGACCCACTGGTCCAGGCAGGTCAGCGCCGTCTGGCTCAGCCCGGCCATGATGCCGGCATGGCTCTCCTTGCCCAAGCTCCGGGCATAGGCCGTGAGATATCGCTGCACGGGAAGGAGGCCATCGCGAACAGCATTTTCCAAGGCTGACCACACCAATGCCCGTGAAAGCGGATCCGCGATCCGGGACACCGACCTGATCGCGGCCTCCGTCGATGCCGGATCCAAGCGCACGCGCGCATAGTCGTGATCGGAATAGTTCACCAGCGTGATATCGCCGAGGGTGCGTCCAGCGAGCTGCTCCACCTCAGCTGACCGGGTGGAGAAGTCGAAGGAGAAGGAATCGATCGGGACCAGTTTGCGTCCCTTTCGTCCCAACGTGGCGATCTCGAGCGTGTGCGGACGCAGCAGCTCGGCACCGCGAGCCGAATCGGCTTGAGTGATCTTCGCGCTGGTGATGCTTGCTCGTGCTGAGCCCCGCGCAGACGATGGGGCATCGTCGGATGTCGTCAGTTCCAACGACAGTTCGGAGACTCCGGAGGTGCCCAGCCATGCACTGGCCCAGCTGACGATGTCCCGGTCAGGGGCCGCCTCGGCGAGGCATTCGAGGAAGTCGGCGAGCTCGGTATTGCGGTAGTCGAAGCGCTTGAAGTACAGGCGCGAGCCGGCGAAGAACGCCTCCCGGCCGACGAAGGCCACGAGCTGCTTGAGCACGGACGCACCCTTGGCGTAGGTGATGCCGTCGAAGTTGAGCTTCGCGGCCTCGACGTCGGGGATGTCGGCGACGATCGGGTGCGTGGTCGGATAGAGGTCCTGCGTGTACGCCCACGCCTTGCGACGCAGTGCGAAGGTCACCCAGCCTTCGGTGAATCGGGTCGCCTCGGCCAGTGCCAGCCCACCCATGTAGTCGGCGAACGACTCCTTGAGCCACAGGTCGTCCCACCACTTCATGGTCACCAGGTCGCCGAACCACATGTGTGCCATCTCGTGCAGGATCACGTTCGCCCGCGACTCGTAGTTCGCGTCGGTGACCTTGTCCCGGAAGATCAGACTGTCGGTGAACGTGACCAGTCCCGGATTCTCCATGGCGCCGAGGTTGTACTCCGGAACGAAGATCTGATCGTATTTGCCCCACGGATACGGATAATCGAATTCGCCAGTGAAGAAGTCCAGCCCGGCCTTCGTGATCGAGAAGATATCCGATGCGTCGAGGTGGTCGACGAGGCTGGCGCGCGTCCATGCTCCCAACTGCACGACCTCACCGGTCGATGGATCCGTCCAGTGGTCGGTTGCGCCCTCGTAGGGGCCCGCGGTGATGCACGTGATGTAGCTCGACTGTCGCAGCGTCGGAGCGAAATGATGAGTGATCGCAGGGGAGTCAATATCGACAGAACCCTGGCTCGCCTCCTGGCTCGGTCCGCGACTCGTCTCGGGGCGGTTCGACAGAACCTGGAAGTGTTCGGGGGCCGTCACGTTGAAGATGAACTCTGCCTTAAGATCTGGCTGGTCGAAGTTCGCAAACACGCGGCGGGCATCGGTCGGTTCGTACTGAGTGTAGAGGTAGACCTTGCCGTCGGCAGGGTCGGTGAAGCGGTGCAGTCCTTCTCCCGAGGTGGAGTAGTAGGCCTGCGCCTCGATTGTCAGGGTGTTCTTCCCCGCGCGGATGGGCAGTCCCACGCGTGCGCCGTCGAACACCTCGGCGGGGTCGAGGATCTCATCATTGATCTCGGCGAATGTGACCGTGTCTGCGATCAGGTCGATGAATGTGCGGCACTCGGTTCGGGCGGTGAACTCGACGACGGTACGGGAGAGGTACGTCGGAGCTCCGGTCTCAGCATTGCTGACGTCGATGTCGACGGTGTAAGTCGAGACATCGAGCACTTGAGTGCGGCTCTGCGCTTCATCTCGGGTCAGGTTGGTTGTCATTCATAGCCTCCTCGGCGCACAGACTTTAGCATGTCACAATTCCGGTACGCTGGGTACAGCGAAGGCGAGCACGAAGGGAGTCTGATGGCGAAGCCCGAGGTCAGAGAACTGCCCCAGCGCGCCTTCAACACTCTGGTGCATCGATCTCGGATGGGTCTCAAGCGTGTGCAGGCCAACGCCGGGCAGCTGATCCAGATCCCGATCGCCGCCACCGCGGCCTATGCCTTCTGCGTCTATGTCCTCGGCCACCCATATCCGTTCCTCGCAGCCGTCGCCTCTGCCGTCGGCATCGGACCGGTCGCCGACCGTCGTCTGCGCCGAGCCATGGAGATCGGTTTCGGTGCGACCTTCGGCGTGCTCGTGGGTGAGCTCCTCGTCAACGTCTACGGCACAGGGATCTGGCAGCTCACACTGACGCTTGCCATCGGCCTCTTCATCGGCACGATGCTGAATTCCGGTGGTATCTTCATCACCCAGATCGCCGTCCAATCCGTCTACGTCGTCGTGGTCCCTGCCACCGCCACCACCCTGCCGTTTCCCCGCACCCTCGATGCCCTCACCGGATCCGTGTGTGCGATCCTTCTCGCCCTCATCCTTCCGCGCGATGCCCGCAAGGTCCCGCGTGGTCTTGCCGCGAGCATGCTCGACGAGATCAGCGCAGTCCTGCAGATGATGGCGCGGGCGTTGCAGGACTCCGACGTCGCACTCGCAAAACGGGCACTGACACGGGCTCGAGAGACCCAGGACATCATCGATTCCTGGGGTTCCTCGCTCAAGATCTCGAGGGAAGCGGCGAAGATCAATGCCAGAGGCAGGCGTCATTCCGCCGAGGTGACCAGGCTGTCCCGTGCACACACCCATGCCGATCGTGCCATGCGCACCATTCGCGTCATCGCTCGCAGGGTCGTAGGCATCACCGAATTCGGTGCGGAGAAGCCGATCATCGCCGGCTACGTGGATTCGCTGTCCGAAGGGTCGAAGAAGCTCGAAGTCGCGCTGCGCAGAGGGACCGATCGGGCACTGGCAGAAGCTGCGCTGGCCGAGGCCGCTTCCAGTCTTGATCCCCGTGCGGAGGAGAGCTGGGATATCCACGACGAATCCCTCGTGCTGCTGCTGCGTCCTGTCGCGGTAGACCTCCTCGAAGCCTGCGGGCTGACCAACGAGGCCGCCCAGAACCGACTTCCCTCGCTCAGTGAAGACACGCGAGATACGGACGAACCGCCCGCGGAGTGATTAAGTCGCGGACCTCAGCGGCTCTCGACGATGAAGACGACAGTCGTCTCCGGTCTGAGCGCCGTGAACTCGTGCGGCTGGTCACCCGGGTAGGTCAGGTAGTCGCCGACGTGAAGCTCGTAGGACTGTCCGAGCACCTCGATGCGTGCCGCCCCCTGCCCCAGGATCACATGCTCGATAGTGCCGACAGGGTGCGGCTGTGAGATTCGCGGCTGACCCGGTTCGGCCTGAATGAAATAGACATCGCGCCGCGCATTCGCCGGCGATGCTGAGAGCAGGGTCGCCGCATAGTTCGCGGTGTTCGACGGCAGGCTGGGCAGATCCTTGGCATGCAGGAGTGCGACTTCGTGCTGCGGGGGATCGAGCAGTCTGGCCAGTGGGATGTCGAGCGCGGATGCCAGGGCCCACATCGTCTCGACACTGGGATTGCCGGTGCCAGCCTCCAGCCCGGACATGGTCGATTTTCCGATCCCCGCTCGACGGGCGACTTCGGACAGCGAGAGGTTCGCGCGCATCCGCTCTCGTCTGATTGCGATTGCGATCTGCTCACGCGGCGTCGGGCCAGCCGACGGCTCACTGGATCCGGTGGGTGCCTCATCTCGTGGTTGAGAACTCATAAGTTCACTATAGCGACCCAACGTTCCGGTTGACGAACGATTTGTGAGTGTGCACTATATAGAACATGAGTTCTGTGTTTCGCACGATAGATCGGGTCCTTCCGGGCTCGACCTATCGTGACGTCGTCATCGTCACGATCACGATCATCGCGGTCGCCCTGTCCTACGGGGCCATCTCCGCGGTGTCCGGATTCCCGTGGTGGCAGACGCTGCTGCTGGCGATGTTCGCCCTCGGCGGTGCAGCGGAATTCACCTTCGTCGGCGTGATCGCAGCAGGCGGAGCGCCGGTCCTTGCAGTGTTGGCGGGCCTGCTGGTCAACTCACGGAACTTCGCCTTCGGCATGGCCGTTGGGCCGTTCTTCCCGCAGGACTGGCGCGCACTCATCGCGGCGCACTGGATCAACGACGAATCTATCGCCGTATCGCGAACGGTCAGCACCGACCGGGCACGGTGGCATGCATTCCTTCTCATGGGTGCGGCAATCGCACTGATGTGGCCGAGCGGGGCCATGCTCGGCCAGTGGCTCGGCAGCGTCATCGACGCCGATCTCCTCGGCCTCGATGCGGCCTTCCCCATCATCCTCTTCTGCCTCATCCGCGGCGATCTGAAGAGCAGGACCACGCTGTCGCTCACGGTCGTCGGAATCCTCATCTCGGTCCTCCTCACTCCGCTCCTGCCGCTCGGACTCGGAGCCGTGACCTCTCTGTCGGTATTCGTGTTCGTGGCAGCCGGCTGGTCGATCAAGGCAGTCATCAGGAGGCGTACCGCCCAGACTGATCGCAGTGACGCTGGCGTTCGCAGCGATGCTGACGATCTCGATCGACAGGAGGGAAGCCGATGAGTCCGGTCAGTTTTCTCATCGCACTCGCCGCGCTGAGCATCGGAACCTATGCCATGCGCTTCGCCGGTGTGAAGCTCGGTGCGGCGATCGCAACGAAGGGCAGACGCCGACAGCTCGCGCGCGCCTCGGCGGGGGCATACGACACCACAGGACCGAACGGCACCGCAGAACTCGCGGGGGAGTCGGAAGGCGACTCGACGGCGACGGTGACGAAGTGGATGGATCGGGCGACGGTCGTCCTCATCGGTGCAGTCTTCGCGACGACGGCGATCTTCGATGGTCAGGACATCGCGGACCCCGCACGGCTCATCGGCGTCGGCGTGGGAGTCCTGGCCGCGATCCTGCGAGTGCCGATGCTCATCTGTGTGCTGCTGGGAATGGGTGTCTGCGCAGGCATCCGAATGACAGGGGTCCTGTGAACGCCGGCCATGGTGCGCAGGTGCGACAGTCAGAGTCAGACTGGATGACAGCCAGCGTCTGACCGTGTGACGGGCAGAGCGCCGGACTTCCTCAACGGCGTACTTCCTCAACACCGTGTCGTCGCAGCGCTGAGGCGGTTCATGTGCGGAGGGTGATCCGACGATGAGGATTCGCCCAGGATCCGAGCCGTCCCCGTGCCCCGAAGAGCTGCGATTGCTAGGGTAGATGCTATGGAAATAATTGCCGGCGTTCAGCAGATGGTCTTTCTCGCCTTGTCCGTCGCGGCCTTCGGCCTCCAGCTGTGGGCGTTCATCGACTGCCTCCGCTATAAGGACGAGAACTATCGCGCCGTTGACAAACAGAGCAAGAAGTTCTGGGTCATCCTCCTCGGCGTCGGTCTCGCGCTCGCACTCATCGCGCTTCCACCCATGGGCATGCGCATCATCTTCCTCAACCTGATCGCACTCGTCGCCGGCATCGTCTACCTCACCGACGTCCGCCCGAAGATCAAGGCGATCGACCCGCGCAATCGCAAACAGAATCGGAACCACTGGCGCTGAGGCCGCGACGAACACGCGCAGATGACAAACGACCTCAACCTCCCGGGCCCAGATTCCGACTACATCGCCACCTTCGGCACCGGTGAGCCCCACACGCTCTTCGGCCACGGATTCGCCGGCGCAATCCGCGACACCCGTCCCTTCGGCACTGGCATCACCGGCACCAAGCATTTCGTCCACCTGCCCGGCCACGGCGGACGCCCCTCACCTGGATCGGGGTGGAACTACGGCCACATCGCCGAGGTGCTGGCACGGGCCCTGACGTCCACCTCGGCGACGCAGGCCCTCGGCGTATCCATGTCCGCCGGCGGACTCCTCAGACTGCTCGGCACCACTCATCCGGCGAGCCGGAACCTCGAGAAGGTCGCGCTCGTGCTTCCGGCATCATTCACCGGATTCTCCGCCGAGGTGGCCGATGCGAACCGCGGCTACCTGGAGGGACTGCGTGATCTGGTGGCAGCCGGTGACGTCGAGTCCATCACGGACCTGATGCTTTCTCGCGAACCCACCGAGGTCGCCGAGCTCCTGCCGGCCAGAGCCTGGACGAAGACGAAGGCCGAGAATCTCGTCAATACGGACATGTCCGACGGGCTCGGCTTGGCTCTTGAGATCGCAGTCGACGAGAGCGCAGGCGATGTGAGCACGGGCAATGACCCGCTGAGTGCTCTGGCTCGGTTCCCGGGGGAAGCGCTCGTGCTCACCCACGAGGATGACCCTGCCCATCCGGTCGAGGTCGCCGAGGCTATTGCGGCCGCGATTCCCGAGGCCCACTTGGAAGTCCTGCCAGCGGGATCGATCCTGTGGCGCGGGCGCCACGAAGTCCGCCGGATCCTCGGCGAGTTCTTTGGCTAAACTGTCACAGTGCGCATATCCGTTCTCTCACTCCACACCTCGCCCGCGGCTCAGCCGGGCCAGGGTGATGCCGGTGGGATGAATGTCTACGTCGACCAGTCGGTGCGCGCATTGGCAGCAGCTGGCCACGTGGTCGACGTCTTCACTGCCGACCCAAGCGGTATTGACGGCCTGGGCGGGCGCGCCGGCACCCTGCAGATCGCTGAGAACGTCCGACTCCACCAGCTGCCGATCGATGCGGCCAACAAGGACGAGCTTGCCGATGCCATCGACGAACTCGTGCTGCTCCTCCTCGCCGAGCCGAGCTTCACCTCAGCCAATGTGATCTGGGCGCACTATTGGATCTCCGCCGAGGCGGCGCTGCGGGCTCAGGAGCTTCGCTCCCAGGAGTCACCGTCGGCGGTCGCCGACGACGCGACCAGGTCGGGTGAGCGTCCTCGAATCGTCGTGAGCATGCACACGATCGGCGCAGTCAAGAACCGCGACTCAGAGACCAGCCACGAACGGCCTCAGCGCTTGGAAGCAGAGGAGCGAATCGCCTCGGCGGTGGACCTGATCGTGGCCAACACTCCGGCAGAGCGTCGCGATCTCATCCACGAGCTCGGCGCCGATGCCGACGCCGTAGTGGTGGCCAGGCCCGGCGTCGACCACGACCTGTTCTCCCCAGGAGATCGTGCCGAAGCCAGAACAGTTCTGGGTCTTGCACCAGACGAATTCGTCGTCCTCTATGTGGGGCGGATGCAGTTCATCAAGGGAACCGACGTCGTCGTCGATGCGATCTCCGGCCTGCGAGAGAACAACCCGCACCTGGCGTCTCGGACGCGTGGAATCCTCCTCGGCGCAGTTTCGGGCCAAGAGGCTCCGACTGGTTCTTCGTCGTACCTGCGCGAGCTGAACTCAGCGATCGCCGCCGAACCCAGCGTCGAGGTGCGACGTCCCGTCCCCGCTCATGAACTCGTCACCTACTACCGCGCGGCGGACATCCTTCTCGTCCCCTCACGCAGCGAATCATTCGGACTGGTCGCGGCCGAAGCCTCGGCATCGGGCCTGCCCGCCATAGCCTCGGCGGTGGGCGGTCTGCCCGACATCGTCGAACACGGGTATTCGGGCGTGCTCATCGCCGATCATAACCCTCGGCATTGGGCCATGGCTCTCGAGCGGATGCTCCTCGATGACGAACTGCGATGCGAACTCGCACTTCATGCCGCCGATCGCTCTGCCCGATTCGACTGGTCGGCCACGGCGGCGAGTGTGCTCGGCGCCCTCGACGTGCCGGATCTGGCCCCGACCACGACGATGACGACCACCGAACAGCTGACGGTCATGGAAGAGACAGCGACTGGGGAAGAACTTAACCCGAAGCCGCGACTGGTCGGGCGCGGCTGCTGAAGGACTCATGGATTGCCGACGGAAGGACACATGATGACGACCGACACCGAGACGCTTCTGGCCGGTGTGAGGCAGTGGGCCCATGAGAACGAGGTCGAAGTCGACGCCGTAGAGGACACGCAGATCGCCGTGGTCCTGCCGGGAGAGAAGAAGCTGAAGACGACCGTGTCGATCACCATCTCCGCGCGAACGGTGCAGCTGCAGGCGTTCGTCATCCGCCACCCGGATGAGAACGCCGAGGAGTTCAACCGCTGGCTGCTCATCAAGAACATGAGACCAGGCCCGGTGTCGTTCGGCATCGACACCCTCGGCGATGTGTATCTGGGAGCCAGCGTTCCCCGGGGCCGACTTCTCGAGGAACTCGACTCTCTGCTCGGGGCGATTCTGGCGATCGCCGACTCCTCGTTCAACGAACTTCTGCTCATCGGCTTCCTCACCGGAATGAAGAAGGAATGGGCCTGGAGGGTCAGTCGCGGCGAGTCGACGCGGAACCTCGCCGCCTTCGAAGACGTCCTCAGCGGACCGGACAACGAATTTCTGGAGCAGGCTTGAACGTCGACGATTACATCGCCGGCTTCGACGATGTGCACAAGCGGGAATTCCTGAGGCGCCTGCGGGACCTCAGCCGCGCCGCTGCGCCCACCGCTGAGGAAGGCCTCAAGTGGGGGAACCCTGCCTATTTCGTAGGCACGATCCTCTTCGCCTTCGCCGGCTATGCTAAGCACGCGAACTTCGTATTCACCCCCAGCACCAAAGAGGCCTTCGCCGATCGGCTGAGCGGATTCGACACCGGAAAGGGTTCGATCAAGCTCTACTACGATCGCGAGATACCCACCGACCTGCTGGCGGAGATGATCGCCCACCGCATCCGTGAGTTCGAGGTCGATGGGGTGAAGTGGATGTGAGTCTCAGCTCAGGTCCAGTTTGAGCCCTTCGTGACTGGCCTCGTAGCCCAGCCGTGCATAGAACCGCTGCGCATCCGTGCGCGACTTATCGGTCGTCAGCTGAGCCAGCGAGGCCCCGAATCGACGCCCGCAGTCATGGGCCCATTCGAAGACCGCCGTGCCCAGTCCTAGGCCCTGCGCATCAGGCCCGATCCTCACCGCTTCGATCTGCAGCCGCGTCGAACCTCGTCGTGACAGGCTCGGGATCAGCGTCAGCTGCAGGGTGCCGACGACGGCGGTCGATCCGGTGTCGGACGGGCGTGGCTGCCCACCCTCATCGTTGTTCGCAGAACCGTCATGATGAGTCTCGGCACCGTCATGGTGGGTCTCAGCATCTTCGTGATTGCTCTCAGCACAGTTGGTGACGTCGTCGATCGTGACCAGAAGCTGATTGGGATCGGAATCGATGAGACCGAAGGCACGCTGGTAGTCTGCCACCTCCTCGGCGCCGGAACCCTCACGAGCAGCACCGAGGGCGTCATCGCGAAGCAGGGACACGAGGTCGTGCACATCGGTGTCTCGTGCCCGCCGAATCAGAAATCTCCTGTTCGCGAGAGCGATCGTCTCCTCGTCGAAAGCGGAGAAGCCCGACGGGGTCGAGGGCCCGATCACAGTCCCGACTCCTGTGTGTGACTGTCTCCGGCGACCTGCTCACGCGGTGGTTTGCCGTAGGGGCGGCGTGCGAACACCGAGGCCAGGAGTGCACCGGAGACGTTGTGCCAGACGCTGAACACAGCGCCGGGAAGAGCAGCGAGCGGTGAGAAGTACGTGGTTGCGAGAGTGGATGCGAGCCCCGAATTCTGCAACCCGACCTCGAAGGTCATCGCTCGTCTGGTCGGAGTGTCCAACCGGCAGGCTGCGGCCACTCCGTAGCCGAGTCCAAGTCCCAAGACGTTGTGCGTGATGACTGCCAGGAGCACGAGGATTCCGGCGGTCGCGATGGAGTCGGCGGAGCCCGCGACGACGACCGCCACGATGTAGGCGATGGCGATGGACGCGAACCAGGGCAGAATCGGTGAGATCTTGTCGACGAACTTCGAGGCCACGAGCCTGACGATCACCCCGACGATGACGGGCACGAGCACCGTCTGACAGATCGAGACGAACATCGACCAGAACGGAACGTCCATGTATGAGCCGGCCAGCCACAGGGTCAGCAGGGGAGTGAGGACCGGGGCGAGAAGGGTCGACAGGGTTGTGATCGACACCGACAGGGCGGTATCGCCCTTGGCCAGGTAGGTGACGACGTTCGAAGCAGTCCCTCCGGGGGCACATCCGACGAGGATGACGCCGACAGCGATCTCAGTCGGAAGGCTGTAGAGGGTGACGACCAGGAGACCGAGCAGGGGCATTGCGACGAACTGCGTCACGACACCGAGGGCGGCGATCCACGGCTTCTTCGCGATCCGAGCGAAGTCCGGCAGCGTCAGCGTCAGACCCATGAAGAACATGACGATTCCGAGAGCCCAGGTGATCGAGGGCGCGAGAGGAGTGAACGTGTCGGGACTGAGGAACCCGAGGACTCCGGCGATCACGACGAGGACCGGCAGTGCCGTCACAGCGATGATCGAACTGCGGTCGGAGTTCGGCTGCTGGGGCTGAGGAGCCGATGAGCCTCCCGCCTGCGGTGGCGGGGTCGGCGACTGCGAGCTCGACGATGGAGGCTGTGGGTTCGACGGCTGAGGCTGTGGGTTCGACGACTCAGGCTGCGAGCTCGACGACTGCGGTGTAGGGGTGTCAGGCATGAGTTCAGGCTATCCCGGCATATCGGGATGCAAGATCGAGTGCCGAATAGTGAGAAATATCTCGGAAGCACCTGGACCAGAGGGTGGGCGGCTCTGTGTGCGTCGGCACGGTCGTGCAAAAATGGTGGCATGACGCATAACCTCATCCTGCTGCGCCACGGCGAGAGCGAATGGAACCAGAAGAATCTGTTCACCGGTTGGGTCGACGTGACCCTGACGGACAAGGGGCGGGCTGAGGGCCAGCGGGCCGGCGAGCTCCTGCGCGAGGCCGACCTCATCCCCGACGTCGTCTACACCTCCCGTCTCAAGCGGGCCATCCTCACCTCGAATCTGGCGCTCGAGGCCGCCGATCTCTCCTGGCTGGACGTCCATCGCAGCTGGCGACTCAACGAACGCCACTACGGTGCACTGCAGGGCAAGAACAAGAAGGAGATCCGCGAGGAGTTCGGCGAGGAGCAGTTCATGACGTGGCGCCGCTCCTTCGACACCCCGCCGCCAGCTCTCGGCGACGCCTCCGAATTCTCGCAGGCCGGAGATCCTCGCTACGCCAACCTCGGCGGTTCCCTGCCTCGCACGGAATGCCTGGCCGACGTCATCGACCGGCTTCTGCCCTACTGGTACGACCGGCTCGTCCCCGAGCTCACCGTCGGACGCACCGTGCTCGTCGTCGCCCACGGCAATTCGCTGCGTGCCCTCGTCAAGCACCTCGACGGTATCTCCGATGCCGATATCACCGGCCTCAACATTCCCACCGGCATCCCGCTGCACTACGAGCTGACCGAGGACTTCACTCCGGTCAGGCCCGGCGGCACGTACCTCGATGCGGCTGCCGCAGAGGCCGCGATCGGTCAGGTCGCCAACCAGGGTCGCTGAGGCTCAGACTCTCCCTCGCCCGGGCTCGCACTCACCTGCTGTCACCTCGGCGACTGCCCTCATCTGCTCAAGGAGAAGGGAGATCGCCGGGGATGCGCTCATGGAGGCCCGCCACACGAGGTAGATCCAGCGGGCGATGCTCGGATCGTCGAGTTCGACGACGGTGACGTCGGCTGGCAGGTGCGGCCGTCCCAGCCGCGGCACCAGCGCGAGCGCCCCGACGGCCCGGACGAACTCGATCTGGGTGTCATACTCCATCGCCCAGTACTCGATCCGCGGTTCGGCGTTGAGGGGATCGAAGAGCGCGGTGAGCCAGCGGTGGCATACGCCGTTGCGCGGTGCCGAGACGAAGACCTCGCGGAGGAGATCCTGCCGGGTCACCAGATTGCGTGATGCCAGATGGTGGTCACGATGCATGACGATATCGGCCCGGTCGACGGTGATGAGCTCGGAATTCAGCGTCGAGGGCAGCTGGGGAGGACCCTCCCGCCAGTCGAAGATCAGCGAAGCGTCGATCCGACCGACCGTGACCATGTCGATGAGCTCATCGGGTTCCTCCTCGATGTTGGTGATCGTCAGCTCCGGCGCGGTGTTCTTGAGCAGCGGCAGGGATGGCACCAGCACCCCGCGGATGCCGGTCGAGAAACCGCCCACCGTGATCCGACCTCGAGGTTCGCCCGACCTTGCCCGGGCGTCGGTCTCGAGGCTTTCGAGATCCTGGAGCAGCTCGGCGCCGCGACGGCTGAGCTCCCGACCCATCGGAGTCAATGCGATCCCCCGTCCGGTGCGCTCGGTGACAGGCGAGCCGAGGTAGCGCGAGAGCTTCTGCAGCTGGTGGCTGATGGCCGCCGAGGTGTAGCCGAGTGCATCGGCCGTCGCCGTGACGGATCCGGCCGAGTCGAGAGCAACGAGCGTGCGCAGAGCGAGAGCGTCAATCATCAAACAATTTTAACGAAACCACGCATTTATATTCAATGGAATTTTGATGCAATGGCTGGGATCCTGGAGGTATGCGTCCCGTCCATTACATGCTCGCCCTGCTCGTCGTCGTTCTCTGGGGCGTCAACTTCATCTTCATCGACTTCGGATTGCGGGACTGGCCACCGCTGCTCCTCGTCGCAGCCCGCTTCACGCTCGTCGTGATCCCGGCGATCTTCTTCGTCAAGTACCCCAGAGGGAACTTCCGACGCATCCTCCTCATCGGCGTCTTCATGTCCGCCGGTCAGTTCGGCCTCCTCTACACAGCCATGTTCCTCGGACTGCCTGCGGGTCTGACGTCGATCGTCATCCAGATTCAGGCCGCTTTCACGGTGCTCGTCGCGGCCCTTGTGCTCAAGGAATTCCCGAGTCGACGCCAGATCATCGGCATCCTCATCGGCCTGTCCGGACTGTGCGTCATCGGCCTGAGCCTCCAGGCATCGGTGCCGATCGTCGCCTTCCTCGTCGCGCTCGCCGCGTCCCTGTCCTGGGCGATCGGCAATGTCATCGCCCGCGGCGTCAAGGAGGGCACGAACGGTGTGCAGATGACCGTGTGGTCGGCCATCGTGGTCCCCGTGCCCCTGTTCGCGCTCTCGATGCTCGTCGACGGCCCCGCCGAGGTGGCTCACGCACTTGCGAACCCGACCTGGGGAGTCGTGGCTTCGGTCGTCTACACCGCCGGCTGCGCCTCACTCATCGGCTACGTCATCTGGAATTCGCTGCTTGCAAGGTTCCCGGCATCGCAGGTGGCGCCGTTCTCACTGTTGGTTCCCCTGGTCGGTGTGCTCTCGGCCTGGCTCGTCCTCGGAGACCGTCCCACCGTTCCCGAGCTCGTCGGCGGAGCCCTGCTGCTTCTGGGCGTCGCCGTCACGACGGGAGTGCTGAAGACCATCGCACGCAGCATCAGCGGAACGAACCGGAGGCAGCGGAAGGTCATCGCCAGCGAAAAGCCCGAGGTCGAACATTCGTCGACCTCGGGCTGATTCGGTGTTTCAGGCGTATGTCACTTCTTCGACAGGTACGGTTCCCAGTTGCCGGTGAGCAGGTATTCGACCTTCTGAGACACGGACACCGCGTGATCGCCGAAGCGCTCGTAGTAGCGCGAGAGCAGGGTGACGTCGGCGATGTGGCGGGGTGCCAGCGAACCGGCGGGCGCCTCGGCGAGCTTGGCGAAGATGCTCAGGTGCAGTTCGTCGAGCTCTTCGTCGATCGCATTGATCGTGGGCACGGCGGTCAGGCCCGGGTTCGACAGCAGGTTCTCCGTCGCCTCGGCGATCTTCTCTCCGGATTCGCCCATGCGGGTGAAGGTGTCGGTGAAGTGGTCGGGGATCGCTGACTCCGGGTAGCGGATGCGGACCTGCTGGGCGATGTGGCGAGCGAGGTCACCCATGCGCTCGAGCGAAGCGGACATCCGCAGTGAGCCGATGACCGCGCGCAGGTCGGCGGCGACGGGGGCCTGCAAGGCCAGCATCTCAGCGGCCTGAAGGTCGAGGGCGTGCTGCATGTGGTCGATCACGGCGTCGGCTTCGATGACCTTTTCGGCCAGTTCGAGGTCGTTGCTTCGCAGGGACTGGTTCGCCAGGCGCATCGCCTCGTGAACTTTGACAGACATGTCGACCAGCTGCGTGGCCAGCTCGTCCAGCTCATTTCTGAAGACTTCGCGCATTGACAGCGGTTCCTTAATCTCGTGGATCTTGTGCAAGGGGAGGTGCCTGAGATCGCCCTGGGTGCGGACAACCCTCCGGTCAGGATAGGCACACTGTGTCAGCTTGACACCATTGGGTGAACGTTGTCTGGCATGCAGGTGAATTCCTCGGCAAAAGCGGCGTCCTGGGGTCGATTCCGTGCGCCTCTGAAGCCGACTGCGCATAAGCTTGATGACGTGGACCTCTTGATCGTAGCGGTCCTGACCGGCATCGTCGGTCTGGGACTGGGCATAGCGGGAATTCTGGCGTTTCGTTTCAGCGAACGCTCCCGTGATGCTGCCGATCTGCATTCTGAGGACGACCTGCCCGAAGGCATCGCCGAGGTTCTGGCTGTGCTGCCCTCGGCCGCGATCGTTCTCGACGCCGGTGATGACGTCGTCAAAGCATCCCCGGCCGCTTACACGTTCGGGCTGGTCAGAGGGCATTCCCTTGCTTCTCCCGAGATGCTGCGCATGGTCGGCCGAGTCCGCTCCAGAGGCCTCATCGAAGAGATCGAACTCGAACAGAAGCGCGAGCAGACGGATTCGATCCTGCGATTCCTCCACGCTCGTGTGGCGCCCTTGGGCACGGCCTTCGTCCTCGTCCTCTGTGACGACCAGACCGAGTCCAAGCGCGTTGACTCCATTCGGCGAGATTTTGTTGCCAACGTCTCCCACGAACTCAAGACCCCCATCGGCGCGATGTCCCTCCTCGCCGAGGCGGTCACCGACTTCTCCGATGACCCGCAGGCCGTCGAACGCTTCGGCGGTCGCATGCAGCGGGAGTCGAAGCGGCTGACTCAGCTGGTGCAGGAGATCATCGACCTGTCCCGCGTCCAGGACCATACCGCTCCGTCCGCGACGGAGAAGATCTCCGCCGCCGAGGTGGTCGATGATGCCGCTGACCGTGCCCGTACGCGTGCCGAGAGCAAGAACATCCACATCGAGGTCTCGCCACCGGGCACAATGCTCATCGAGGGCAACTACGAACTCCTCGTCAATGCGGTGCGCAACCTTATCGACAATGCCATCAACTACTCACCCGACGGCACTCGCATCGGCGTCGGAGTCGACCTGGTCGACGAACGCGTCGAGATCTCCGTCGCCGACCAGGGCATCGGTCTCTCCACTCAGGACACCGAGCGCGTCTTCGAACGTTTCTACCGCGTGGACCCGGCGCGTTCGCGTATCACGGGTGGAACCGGGCTGGGGCTGAGCATCGTCAAGCACATCATCGCCACACACGGCGGGCAGGTGAAGGTCTGGAGCCGCCTCGGCAAGGGTTCGACCTTCACCATCGTGCTTCCGCTGGCAGGCAACGTCTCCGATGACGAAGCATCCTCCTCGGCGCCGGATGGGGTCCTGCTCGAGCACTCGGCACGGGCTGATGCCGACGAGGCTGAGGTTGAGGTTGAGACGGATGCAGAGGGAGCCGCTGCTGATGGCGCGGTTGCCAATGACGGCACCGAACATGACCCCGACGATGACAAGGGCGTCAGCACAGGGGAGAATGAGAATGAGACAACCCAGGTTCTGAAAACCGGAAGCGAACAAAGGAAGCTCACAACGTGACTCGAATTCTGCTTGTCGAGGACGAGGATTCGTTCTCGGACCCACTGTCGTACCTGCTCGATAAAGAAGGATATGAGGTGACAGTTGCCGATGACGGTTTGAAGGCTCTCGCAGAGTTCGACCGCAACGGCGCCGATCTCGTTCTGCTCGACCTCATGCTGCCGGGAGTCTCCGGCACCGAGGTATGCCGAGAGCTGCGTGCGAAGTCCAGTGTGCCGATCATCATGCTCACGGCCAAGGACTCGGAGATCGACAAGGTGGTGGGACTCGAACTCGGCGCAGACGACTACGTGACCAAGCCCTACTCCTCGCGAGAACTGCTGGCCAGGGTGCGAGCGGTGCTGCGCCGCAACGTCGAGTCCGAAGCCTTCGACGACGAGTCGGTGCTCGAAGCCGGGGGAGTCCGCATCGATGTCGAACGTCACGTCGTCAGCGTCCGCGGCGAAGAGCTGTCGATGCCGCTGAAGGAGTTCGAGCTGCTCGAGATCCTCATCCGCAACTCCGGTCGAGTGATGACACGCGGTCAGCTCATCGACCGGATCTGGGGAGAAGACTACGTCGGCGACACGAAGACCCTCGACGTCCACGTCAAGCGTCTGCGTGCCAAAGTCGAACAGAACCCCTCGGAGCCGCGCCTGCTCACCACGGTGCGCGGACTCGGCTACAAGTTCGAAGCCTGACCACGACTCCCCGCAGAGCCTGACTGCGCGCAGCGGGAGCTTGGCCAAGCAGGGCCTGGCTCCGAAGCGGGGGCTCTCACGGTACCTGCGCCGAGAGACTCACAGGGCCGAGAGACTCACAGGTGACGCAGAAGGAGCCGCCCACATCGTGTGGGCGGCTCCTTGAGGTATTCGGCTCCTGTGCGGCTGGGTTCAGCCGTTGATGCCAGTGGCTGACTCGCCCTGCTCGCCGGACTGCGATGCGTCTTCGCCGGGCTGTGAGGCATCCTCGCTGGGTGACTCCGATGGCTTTTCGGTCGGTACGTACTGTTCGTAGTACGGCAGGGAATTCGACAGGACCTGAGTCCGGATCGTCTTCTCGTCGCTGCCGACCTTGACGGTGACGTCGGCCAGGTCTCCGGGCTTCGCCTTGAGGCTGTCCACGATGACCGGCTTCGAAGACGTCGACGCCGAGCTCTCCGGGTCCTGCACGAAGGTTTCGCCGGCCTTGACCGACTCGGTGGTCGTCTTCCCGCCGACGTCCAGGGACACCTTGGCGGAGGAATCGCCCTTGTTGATGAGTGTGAAGAATAGCTGGGCCGGGCCCTTGCCGGACTCGTCCATGATGAGCATCAGACCGCGGACCTCGACGTCTCCGACCGATCCCCAGGCACCGTCACCGGCGTTGTACTGGTACTCGGCGGTCTGGTGAGGTGACAGCAGGCTTGCACATCCGCTGACTGGAATGACGAGAGCGAGTGCGGCAACTGCGAGTGCCGCGCGGTTGTGCCGTTTCATTGTGCTCCTTGAAGTGGCAATACAAGATCAATCTGTATACTACCCGGTTTTTGACCGGCCGTAGAACCCGGAGCGTGACCGGACGGGTTCACGCGGTGAGAACTCCAACAGAGCCCAGGCCTGCGCAGTGAGTGCTCCAGCAGAGCCCGGGCCTGGTGGGAAGGATTTCGGCCGCGAGAACCTCGGCATCGCTGGAGACGAGCCCGCGTTCGGCAAGCCGCGCAGCGAAGCCTAGCACGAAGAATCCGCAGCCTGAATGATTTCTGTGGCGCGCCTCATGGTAAACTGGAAGTCCGCGAAAGGGGTTTGAAGAGAATATGAGTTTCGAGGTCGGCGACACAGTTGTCTATCCACATCACGGTGCAGCGACAATCCAAGATATCAAGAAACGAACCATTAAAGGTGAGGAGAAACTGTATCTCAAGCTCCAGGTCGCCCATGGTGATCTAGTGATCGAGGTTCCTGCGGAGAACTGCGACCTCGTCGGTGTGCGCGATGTCGTCGGTGAAGAGGGTGTTGAGAAGGTTTTCAACGTCCTCCGCGCGGAATTCGTCGAAGAGCCCACGAACTGGTCTCGTCGCTACAAGGCGAATCTTGAGAAGCTGCAGTCCGGCGACGTGATCAAGGTTGCCGAAGTCGTTCGTGACCTCTGGCGTCGCGAGCAGGACCGCGGCTTGTCGACCGGTGAGAAGCGCATGTTGTCCAAGGCCCGTCAGATCCTCGTTTCCGAACTCGCATTGGCTGAGAAGAAAGAGGAATCCGAGGCCGAGGCCATTCTGGACGAAGTGCTCGCGTCCTGAATATCTGCGTCATCGTTCCGGCCGCAGGGTCGGGAACGCGCTTGGGCAGTGCAGACCCGAAGGCCCTCGTTCGGCTGAACGGGAAGAGCCTTCTGGCTCGCAGTCTTGAGGCGATCATCTCCTCGGGAGTTGCTTCCACAATTGTGGTTGCCGCTCCTGAGGAGTTTTTAATGCGTGCCCGCAATGAAATCGATTCCATTTCAGAATCGGGTGCGAAAGATTCGGAATCCAACATGTCGGGAATGCGAATCACAGCTGTAGCAGGCGGAGAAGATCGAATCGAATCCGTGCAATTAGCCTTGAAATATGCAGGTGACGCAGACGTTGTGCTGGTCCACGATGCCGCCCGGGCGCTGACACCCTCCGAGGTCTTCCGGCGAGTAGCCGATGCTGTCCGCGCGGGCGCCGAGGCGGTCGTTCCCGTCCTGCCCATGACCGACACCGTGCGTCGCGTGGAGAGTCGCCCCGCAGTGAACTCGGATCACCGTCCCACCATGAACGATCACCGTCCCACCACGAACGACGGGCGCCGGGCGCCTCGATCGCAGCCAGACGCAGACGGTTGGCAAGTTGTGGTCGAATCTGGTGCTGAGAACGACCAGAAGTTACCAACCGTTGAGGTCCTCCACGGCGATCTTGACCGTTCGCGATTGCGCCGGGTCCAAACCCCACAGGGATTCACTGCCAGCACCCTGCGTCGAGCACACGAGAGATACGAAGACGATCTGGCTGCCTTGGGGCCTGGATCCCTCGCGGCCACGGATGATGCGGGACTCGTCGAGCGCCTCGGCATCGAAGTCGTCGCCGTTGACGGTGACGAGGAAGCACTGAAGATCACCTACCCCCTCGACCTCGTACTCGGTGAGCACATCGCGACGAAACGGGACACGGAAACGACTCGGGACGCGACGAAACGGGACACGGAAACGACTCGGGACGCGACGCAGCAGGAGTCGGCGACTATCGACGCGCAAGCGACTCTGGACGAGGGCGAGAAACAAAACCCCGCGAGCGAAGGAGAGCAGCGACGATGACCATGGTCATTCCTCGTACCGGTATCGGAGTCGACGTGCACGCCTATTCCGACGATCCCGAGCGGGAACTCTGGGTCGCGGGCCTGAACTGGCCCGGTGAACGTGGGCTCGAGGGCCATTCCGATTCCGACGTTGCTGCCCATGCGTGCTGTGATGCGCTGTTCTCTGCCGCGGGAATCGGCGATCTGGGACAGCATTTCGGCGTCGACAGGCCTGAGTTCGCCGGTGCCTCCGGGGCCGCTCTCCTCGCCGAGGCAGCACGACAGGTCCGTGCGGCAGGTTTTGAGATCGGCAATGTCTCCGTCCAGGTCATCGGCAATCGCCCGAAGATCGGTACGAGGCGGCTCGATGCTCAGCAGGCGCTGTCGGCGGCTGCTGGGGCCGATGTATCGGTGTCCGGGACGACGACCGACGCGCTCGGGCTGACGGGGCGCGGCGAAGGAGTCGCAGCCATCGCGAATGCTCTCGTCTATCCTGTTGCGCGCGACGACGCGTCGGTGGCAGCGCCGAGACCGCAGTGAGCAGTGCATGAAGGTCGTGTTCCAAGGGGCAGGAGCGATCGGCCTCGCAGCCGCGGCGCTGTTCGGCCGAGGACACGAAGCGGTCGTGGTCTCACGGTCGGAGAGTTCGAACTCTGATGCAGTGCGGGGGCGAAGCGCCGCATATCCGAGACGGGTGCGCTCTTTCCGAAAGGGGCCGGTGTGCCGGGAACCCGTGTTCGGTCAGAGGCCAGCGCGTCGGGAACCTGTGCAGGGGGCAGGCACTGCACGCCGGGTGACCGTGGTCGATTGGGCTGCGGTGAGTTCGGAATCCTGGGACCTCGTGGTGCTGACGACACGGCCGGGTGACCTCGACGAAGGTGTTGCCGCGTCGATTGTCGCCCTTCGCCCGGGCATCATCGCGATCACCAGCCAGGTCGATGGGGACCGGTCCATTGCTGCGTCGATGTTCCCTGATTCCGAGATCCTCGTCTTCTCACCCGCGCTCCTGTCAGAGCGAACAACTCGACGCAAGGTCAGATACTGGCATCCGCCCGGGATGCCTGTGTTCATGGCCAGCGGCCGCAGGGAGACTGTGCGAGGACTGCGTCGCAGGCTCGGTGGCCTCATCGTCGGTGTGCCGGCCTTTGTGATCTCCGCTCCACCGGCGGTGTTCATTCCCTACGTCGCTGAACTGAGTGCTCGCGAGGGCAGCTGGGCCAGCCTGAGGTCGCATCTGCGACGGCCCTCGCGGGCAGCCTCGGAGGCGGTGCACGCAGTGACCGGCGTCCGGATGCCGATGTCGGACCGAGGGGCCGGGTTCGTCCTCGACGCCTTGGAACGATTCGTGCCCATCGACGTCAGTGAATATGCGGGCCGACACTTCGGCCGCCACGAAGGCCAGACACTCGATATGCTCGACGGATGGCTCAGCCGGGCAGCCGAGCGAACCTCCGTGAGGGCACAGCCGCCTACGCCCGCAATGCACCGATCTCCTACTCCCACCTCAGTGGCGGGACAGCTGCCGATCCCGATGCAGTCGTCGGCACTTCGTGAACTGGCTCAGGCCCTGCGCTTACGCGTGACCAGGTAGCCGATCCCGTAGAGTGCTGCGGTGAAGACCAGGGTGCCGAGTATCTGGATGCGCACGGACTCCACGGTCAGACCGAGGATGATGATCACGGCGATGCCAGCCAGAGTCGCATAGGACAGCCAGGGGAAGAGCCACATCTTCAACGGCAGCTCTGCGCCGGCGGCCTCGGTACGGCGGCGGATGATGATCTGGGAGACCAGTGTCGCGACCCAGGTGACAATGAGCGTGGACCCGACGATGTTGAGCAGCACACCAAGCACCTCGGCGGCCCAGAAGTAGTTCAGGGCCACTGCTGCGAATCCGAACGCCGAGGTGGCCAGCACCGCGACCATCGGGACGCCGCGTGTGGTCGTGCGGCTCAGTCCTGCCGGGAGCATCTTCCGTTCGGACATGGAGAACGCCATCCGGGAAGCACCATAGATGTTCGCGTTCATCGAAGACAGCAGTGCGATGACGATGACCGCGGCCAGAAGAGACGCGATGACGGGGAGACCTGCGGTGTCGAGGACTGCGACGAAGGGTGACTCGGTGAGCCGTTCGTCCTTCCAGTCGAGGACGAGGACGATGATCGCCACGGAGCCGATGTAGAGGAACAGGATTCGCCACACGATGGTCTTGATCGCCTGCGTCACGCTGCGACTCGGGTTCGCGGTCTCGGCAGCGGCGACCGCCACGATCTCGATCCCGCCGAAGGCGAACGCCACGACGAGGAGACCGGCCGCAACACCCGGGAGACCTGTGGGCATGAACCCATCGGCGAAGATGGTCTCGGGTGGTTGTGCCGGGGTCCAGCCGAACAGGAATGCGGCGCCGAGGACGAGGAACAGAGTCACGAAGGCGACCTTGATGAGGGAGAACCAGAACTCGAACTCACCGAAGCTGCCCGAGGTGGTGAGGTTGATCGCGGTGAAGATGATCATGATCGCCAGAGCGATGACCCATTGCGGGATCGAAGGCACATAGCTGGCCGCGATCTGTGCGGCGGCAGTGGCCTCGGCTGCGACGACGAGGCAGAGTTGGACCCACCACAGGGCGCCGACGGCGAATGCGGCGGCAGGGCCCATCGCGCGACCAGCGTAGTGGGAGAAGGCGCCGGGATTCGGGTCGGCAGCCACGAGCTCTCCCAGGGCTCGCATGACGAAGATGACGATGAGCCCGGCAACCACATAGGAGATGAGGACGGCTGGACCGGCAGCCTGGACACCGGCGCCCGAGCCGACGAACAGGCCGGCTCCGATCGCCGATCCGAGGCTCATCATGACCAGATGGCGGGGCTTCATTCCGATCTTGAGGCCAGCGCCGCCCCGCGACGTCTCAGGTGTCAGAGACTCTGAGGATGAGTCTGCGGGTACAGGGGACTGCGATGATTGAGATTCAGGCACCAGACGATTCTAGCGCCCGAGACGAAGAGATGCCGTGGTCGCGAATCTGCGACCACGGCATCTCCGACCGGATTCAGCTGTGCAGGCTCTGACCCGAGCGGTGATCAGTGTGATCACTCACCCGAGCGCCACCTCGGCGAATCCGCGGTGTGAGGACCTCACGCTCCGCGCTTGACCCAGTCCTCCAGCGACGGAGCTTCGGCTCCGATCGACGTCGGCTCGCCGTGTCCGGTCAGGACGATCGTGGCGTCAGGCAGCTTGAACAGGACGTCTCTGATCGATTCGATGATCGTTTCGAAGCTCGAGTGCGAACGACCGGTCGCGCCGGGGCCTCCATTGAAGAGAGTGTCTCCGGAGAAGAGGACGGGCCCGACAGCACTGCCGGCACCCGCAGTTGCCGGGATCGGCAGGCCGGTCTCGACGAAGAAGCAGGTGGAGCCGGGGGAGTGGCCAGGGGTGTGCAGGGCCTTGATCCTCACGCCGCCGACGTTCCAGGTATCACCGTCGGAGATCTCCATGTCCGGGCGGTAGCTGTCATACGTCATGTCCCAGAGGACGTGATCCTCGGGGTTCAGATGAACGGGTGGGTTGCCCACGCGGTGTGCGAAATCGCGGACGACTCCGACATGGTCATCGTGACCGTGAGTCAGCAGAATCGCTTTGACCTCACGCGCACCGACCTTCTCCGCGATGGCGTTGACGTCGTGCGCGGGGTCGATGACGATGACTTCGGAGTCATCGCCGATGATCCATACGTTGTTGTCGACGTCCCAGGTTCCGCCGTCGAGCGAGAACGTTCCAGTCGTAACCAGATGTTCGATTGCCGTCATCAGAGCTCCACCACCGATCGCAGTACCTTGCCTTGACTCATCTTCTCGAAAGCCTCCTCGACGTCGCCGAGCCCGATGCGTTCAGACACGAACTTCTCCAATGGCACGCGTCCCTGCTGATACAGGTCGACGAGCATCGGGAAGTCCCGTTCGGGCAGGCAGTCGCCGTACCAGGAGGACTTCAGACGACCGCCGCGGCCGAAGACGTCGAGCAGCGGAACGCTCAGCTCCATCTCGGGGGTCGGCACGCCAACGAGCACCACGGTGCCCGCGAGGTCACGGCCGTAGAAGGCCTGTCGCCAGGTCTCCGGACGGCCGACCGCGTCGATGACGACGTCGGCGCCGAAGCCCCCGGTGAGTTCCTGGATGGCCTCGACGACCTCGTCCTCGCTCTTGCCGCGCGTATTGACTGTGTGGGTGGCTCCGAGATCCTTCGCCCAGTCGAGCTTCGTGTCATCGAGGTCGAGGGCGATGATCGTGCCGGCACCGGCCAGCGCAGAACCGGCGATGGCCGAGCAGCCGACGCCGCCGCAGCCGATGACGGCCACGGTCTTGCCGCGGGTGACCTCGCCGGTGTTGATGGCGGCACCGATTCCGGCCATGACACCGCAGCCAAGGAGGCCCACGACAGCGGGATCAGCCTCGGGGACCTTGGTGCACTGTCCGGCCGCGACCAGGGTCTTCTCTGCGAAGGACCCGATACCCAGTGCGGCTTCGAGCTCTGTGCCGTCGGGCAGGGTCATCTTCTGCGAAGCGTTATGGGTGTCGAAGCAGTACCAGGGTTCACCGCGCTTGCAGGCCCGGCACTCACCGCAGATGGCGCGCCAGTTGAGGATGACGAAGTCGCCCACCTCGACGTCGGTGACGCCTTCGCCGATCTCCGAGACCGTGCCGGCCGATTCGTGGCCGAGCAGGAACGGGTAGTCGTCGCTGATCCCGCCCTCGCGGTAGTGGAAGTCCGTGTGGCAGACGCCGCACGACTTCACATCGACGATGACCTCGCCTGGACCCGGATCGGGGATGACGATGTCGGCGAGTTCGACCGGCGCCCCCTTGCTGCGGGAGATGACACCTTTGACGGTCTGTGGCATTGCGTCTCCTAGTGATCTGGGCGTTGTGCTCTGTGCATGGGCAAAGGCCATATGCGCCCACTGAAAAGTTCGTACAACCCCCACCCTAACCAGGCAGGGCGCTCGCGACCAGTGCGCCCGCCGAATGAGAATTCAGGTCCGAAGCCGGGACATGCGAGAGGTCCGAAATTGGGACATGCGAGAGGTCCGAAGTCGGTCGGTGCGTGAGGCGAGACGAGGGGCGAATCGACGAAGGCGACCCGATGCCTGTTGCCAGGTGTCGAACCGCCTTCGTCGGAACAGATCTTGGGTGTTAGGTCACCATCTGTCGGTGGTGATCACTCCCCGTCCGGGTGCTTGCGCAGGTGCATGATTGCGGCGATGAGGCCGCCCCAGACGGTGACCATGGCGATGACCATCATGACGATTGCTGAGGTACCCATCAGTGTGCTCCTCCGTGAGTGGTGTTTGTGCGATTCTTTTCGGCCACAGAATCAGCGATAGCCGCATCAGCCGCGTCGAGTGTCTTCTGGGGCCATTTGATCAGGGTCAGGACGATCGAGGCGATGATGAGCAGCCCGATCATGCCCCAGCCGAAGGTGCCCGTGAGGACGACTGGATAATCTTCATAGCCCTCGGTCGAGTAGGTGATGATCTGGGTGATGAGCATGTAGATGAGCACGATGGTCGTGAGACCGCCGAGGATGATCATCCAGAGCCAGCCCACCTTGAAGCTCGAGATCGCGTTGAGGTGATCACGCAGGACAGGAAGCCTGCGGGCGATCCAGCCGATGGTGATGAGTGCGACCACGGCACCACCGACGATGCCGATGTTGTTGGCCCAGGCATCGATCGTGTCGAGGACGTAGAGGCCGGTGACGGTGGGCATGAGCAGGATCGAGATGACCGCCATGATTCCGCCGACGAGCAAGGTCGAGGCCTTGTCGCCGAGGCCGAACTTCTCACGCACGGCCTGAATCGGGACCTGCACGATCGAGATGATCGAAGTCAGCCCGGCGAACACGAGGCAGGCGAAGAAGGCGAAGCCGAACAGCGCGCCTCCCGGCATCTCCGAAATCAGTGTCGGGAACGCCATGAACGCGAGTCCGATGCCGCTGTCGGCGACCTCGGAGACCTGCGTGCCCTGCGCCGCGGCCATGAAGCCGAGAGCTGCGAAGACGCCGATTCCGGCGAGGATCTCGAACGCGGAGTTCGAGAAGCCGACGACGAGACCGGCACCGGTCAGGTTCGTCTTCCGCTTCAGGTAAGAGGCGTAGGTGATCATGATGCCGAAGGCGATCGACAGTGAGAAGAAGATCTGCCCATAGGCCGCGATCCACACCGCCGGATCTGTCAGTGCCGCAAAGTCCGGGGTGAACAGCGCGTCGATGCCGTCGAAGGCGCCCGGCAGGAACAGCGCCCGGACGACGAGCGCGAGGAACAGGACGACCAGCAGCGGGATGAAGATCTTCGCGAATCGCGCGATGCCGTTCTGCACGCCGGCCAGGAGGATTCCCAGCGTGGCGATCCACACGAGGATGATCGGAATCAGGATGCCGGGGACGAACTCGAATGAGATGCCCGGGTCGCTGGCGTGGAGGAACGTCTCGGTGAAGAAGCCGGTCGCGTCATCGCCCCATGCCTGGTTGAGCGAGAAGAACATGTAGCAGCCGGCCCAGCCGATGATGGCTGCGTAGTAGATGCCGATGAAGAAGGCCACACCGGTCTGGAACCAGCCGATGGGCTCGGCGACCTTCGACGCCATCCGGAACGCCAGCGGCGCTGAACCGCGGGACCGGTGGCCCATTGCGTAGTCGAAGAACAGCAGCGGAATGCCGGCTGTCAGAAGAGCGACGAGGTAGGGGATGATGAAGGCGCCGCCGCCGTTGTCGTACGTGATGTACGGGAAGCGCCAGATATTGCCGAGGCCGACTGCCGATCCGATGGCTGCGAAGATGAACGCGCCGCGGGTGGCGAAGACCTCCCTCTGGGGTGATTTGGTGGAAGACACGGTGTTCCTTTCTGTCCAACCACATTGTTGTGAGGCTGATGCCGGTATGACGGTCTGCTGTGACGAAGTCGCCGGCAAGCGAGCGTACCGCCCATGAAGGTCACCTCGTGATGAGGCAGGCACGGTCGCGTTGACTTGCTCCCCAGCATACTGGGAGGCCTCGGTGAAACGTGCCCCAAGTCACGTGAGCTGTGTAACACTCTCGTATCAAATGTCGGACACCTCATAGTCGTCCCTGCGTCATGATGCTCGCGAAGACAGCAGCACCACGCTTGTCCCCGGTAGACTTGTGTGCGTGACTATCGCTCTGTATAACACCGCCAGCCGCACCACCGACGAACTGCGCCCCGTCAATGCCGGGCACGTGGGCATTTACGTCTGTGGTGCCACGGTGCAGGGTGAGCCCCATATCGGCCACCTGCGCTCGGCCTCGGTCTTCGATCAGCTTCGTCGTTGGCTGATGTACCGCGGCTACAGCGTCACCTTGGTCCGCAACGTCACGGACATCGACGACAAGATCCTGTCGAAGTCCGCCGAGGAGGGGCGACCCTGGTTCGCCCACGCCTTCAAGTACGAACGGGCCTTCACTCAGGCCTATGCCGCCCTCGATGTGCTGCCACCCAGCTACGAACCCCGCGCCACCGGGCACATCACCGAGATGATCGAACTCATCGATCGACTGATCACGGCGGGGTATGCCTACCCGGCACTCGACGACAGCGGCGATGTCTACTTCGCGGCCGCCTCGTGGGCGGACTATGGGGAACTGACCAACCAGCGACTCGAGGACATGGAACCCGCTAACGATGCGGACTTGAGGGGCAAGAAGGACGCCCGAGACTTCGCGCTGTGGAAGACGCACAAGCCCGGCGAGCCCGGCACCGCCTCGTGGCCGGCTCCCTGGGGTCGGGGCCGACCGGGCTGGCACATCGAGTGCTCGGCCATGTCGACGAAGTACCTCGGCGAGAACTTCGACATCCACGGCGGTGGGCTCGACCTGCGCTTCCCTCACCACGAGAACGAGCTGGCCCAGTCGCGCGCGGCAGGTGACCGGTTCGCCAACATCTGGATGCATTCGGGCCTGCTCAACGTGGGCGGGGACAAGATGTCGAAGTCGCTCGGTAACTCAGTCTTCGCCTCCGAGCTCTTCCACCGCTACAGCCCGCTGGCCGTGCGCTATTTCCTCACCGGTGCCAGCTACCGGTCGATCCTCGAGTTCTCACCCGAGGCCATGGACCGGCAGACGGCCTCGCTCGACCGCCTGGCGAATTTCCTCCAGCGGGCCCGGCAGGCACTCGGAGACGACGCACCCGCACTGCCCGATGTCAGCGACTCCTACCGCGGTCGCAGCGTCGACGTACCCACGGAGTTCGCAGCGGCACTCGACGACGACCTCGGCGTGCCCCGTGCACTGTCCGTGGTCTTCGCGAAGGTCACCGAGGGTGCGAAGCTCCTCGATTCCGGCCAGGACCGGAACACTCTCACACAGATCGTCGCCGAGGTGGAGCTGATGCTCGATATCCTGGGAGTCAATCCCAGCGCCGAGGCGTGGGCCGGCTCAGGAGCGAATGCGACGGTGGAATCGGCGCTGGATTCCCTCGTCGATGCGCTCGCCGCGCAAAGGGCCGCGGCGAAGGCGGAGAAGGACTTCGCCACCGCCGATGCGATCCGCGACAATCTGGCATCCGCCGGAATCGTCATCGAGGACACGGCCGACGGTTACCGCTACCACGTCAAGGACAGCTGACTCACTGCACTCTGCTCAGAAAATCTCCCCCGGTGACGGACTCCGGTTCGTGACCACCTACGACTCTTAAGGATTCACATGGCTTCCAACCCACGCGCCGGCGGCTCGAAGAAGGGCCCGACCAAGGGCTCCGGCGGCAAGAACAAGCGCAGCCTGCAGGGCCGCGGCCCCACGCCCAAGGCCGAGGATCGTGTCTATCACAAGGCACACAAGACCGCAGCGGCGAAGAAGGCATCAAGCGCCAATCAGGCCAGGCGCCGCAAGAAGGAGAACGGTCCGAACATGGTCGCCGGGCGCAACTCGGTGCTCGAGGCTCTGCGTGAGGACGTTCCCGCAACCGCGATGTACGTCGCCGGACGAATCGACTCCGATGACCGTGTTCGGGAGGCCATCACCCTGGCTACCAAGCGCGGCATCTCGATGCTCGAGGCGAGCAAGCCCGACCTCGACCGGCTCACCGATGACGCGATCCACCAGGGCATCGCCCTGCAGATCCCGCCCTACGACTACGCCGAGCCCCGTGACCTGCTCGAGGTCGCAGCCGACCGGGCCGAGGCTCCGCTGCTCGTCGCTCTCGACGGCATCACCGACCCCAGGAACCTCGGTGCCATTGTGCGGTCCGCGGCTGCCTTCGGCGGTCACGGCGTCATCATCCCGGAGCGTCGTGCCGCCTCGATGACGGCAGCCGCATGGAAGACCTCCGCCGGTGCTGCGGCCCGCATCAAGGTCGCCCAGGTCGTCAACCTCGCGCGTGCCATCGATGAGCTCAAGAAGCAGAACGTCTTCGTCGTCGGACTCGACATGGACGGAGACGTCGAGCTGCCGGAGCTGACCTTCAGCCGTGACCCGGTGTGCATCGTCGTCGGGTCCGAGGGCAAGGGCATCTCTCGCCTCATCGCCGACAAATGCGATCAGATCGTCTCGATTCCGATCGCCGCGACCACGGAGTCCCTCAACGCGGGAATCGCCGCAGCTGTCTCCCTCTACGAGGTCGCTCGCACCCGACGCGGCTGAGAGCGACCAGCCCGCGCTAAACCTCCCCGACGTCACTAATAACGCCCGGCGCCGGGGAGGTTTTGTGACGTCGGGGAGGTTTAGCGAACCGTATCGTCGCTCAGGCGTCCATGCTGGCGCGGTAGTCGCTGTTGCTGAGGGCACCGACGCGGGAGTGGCGGCGGCTGTAGGTGAGGTAGACGACGAAGCCGACGAGCATCCATAGGCCGAAGACGACCCAGGTGGTCCCGCCGAGGTTGACCATGAGGAACGCGCACGCCAGGGACCCGAGGATGGGAATCGTCGGGCCGAAGGGAACCTTGAATGAGCGGGGCAGGTCCGGGCGTCTGACACGTAGGTAGATGACCGCGATGTTGACGAGGCAGAAGGCGAACAGGGTGCCGATGCTTGTGGCATTCGCGAGTTCGCCGAGCGGGATCAGTGCCGCTGTGATCGCGACGAGCACGCCGGTGACCAGGGTCCCCACCAGGGGAGTGCCTGTCCGGGGTGAGACGATGCCGAAGACCTTCGGAACCATACCGTCGCGTGACATCGTGAGCAGGATGCGTGATTGTCCGTAGAGGACGGTGATGACGACCGAGAGGATCGCGAGCACCGCAGAGATGGCGAAGATGAAGACCGCGAGATCGGACTGTGTGATCTCATGGACGATCTGGACCAGGGGAGCGGTCGAGGTCTCGAACCACTGCCATTCCCGGGCACCGATCGCAGCCACGGCGACGAGCACGTACATGGTGGTGACAATGACCATGGAGAGGATGATCGCCCGCGGCAGGTCCCGCTTGGGGTTCTTCGCCTCCTCGCCGGCGGTCGAGGCTGCGTCGAAGCCGATGTAGGAGAAGAACACACTCGAGGCTGCGGCGGTGACTCCGGCGGCGCCCATGGGCAGCATCGGTGCGAAGTTGCCGGCCTTGAACGCGGTGAACGCGACGATGGCGAAGAAGACCAGGATGCCGAGCTTGACGAACACGATGATCGTGTTGACGATGCCGGACTCCTTGGCCCCGCGCATGAGCAGCACCGTGGCGAGGAGGACGACGATGAGGGCCGAGAGGTTGATGACTCCGCCTTCACCATCGGGGCCCGCCGACAGGGACGGCGGTAGCGACATTCCGAAGATCCGCAGCGTCTCATTGACGTAGTCGGCGGCACCCACGGCCACCGCAGCCACGGAGACCGCATACTCGAGGACGAGACACCAACCGCAGATCCAAGCCACGCCCTCGCCGAGGGTCGCATAGGAATATGAATAGCTTGACCCGGACACCGGAACCATGCCGGCCATCTCCGCATAGCTGACGGCAGAGAGCAGAGCCGTGATTCCGGCCAGGATGAAGGCCAACCAGACGGCAGGCCCGGCGATCGGCACGGCCTCTCCGAGGATGACGAGGATGCCCGTGCCCAAGGTGGCGCCGACGCTGATCATCGTCAGTTGGAAGACGCCGAAGGTTCTGCGCAGACCGCCGGTGGACGCATCCTGGGTGTCCTCGACCATGCTGCTGATCGACTTGCGGCGGACCAGTTGATTGGCCAGCCGAGGTCGATCGGTCGCTGTCGGGGAGGTGGAGTTGTCTCGAGCGGTCATGCGAATATTCTTGCACGTGCACCCACCACGGTCGCACGCGACTGCGTGCTGCGACTGCACGTGACTGAGTACGACCGCCGCACGCGACTGCGCACGACGGGAGACTTACACCGGAGCCTTACAGCCGAGGGGAGAAGCGACCGTCCTGGGCCATCCAGCCGCCGTCGACCAGCTGCGAGTGTCCGGTGACATACGTCGAGGCGTCGGAGGCGAGGAACAGCACGGGCCCGGCGATCTCGTGGAGGTGCCCCCAGCGGCCCAGCGCGGTCTTCTCCGCATAGGCGGTCCACCACTCATCATCGGCCTTGATCTGCTGGGTCAGCGGAGTGTCGAAGGGTCCGGGCAGGATCGCGTTGACGCGCACGCCCTGTGGCCCCAACTCACTGGCCAGCGTCTTCGTCAGCTGCACGACACCGGCCTTGGCCGCGGCGTAGATGCCCTGGCCAGGTTCGATCGCCAGAGCCCGGAATGATGAGTAGGTGACGATCGAGCCGCGGCCGCGCTCGGCCATTTCGGCACCGAATCCGCGCATCAGGCGATAGGTGCCCTTGAGATTGATGTCGATGACCCGGTCGAATTCCTCGTCGGTCGTCGACAGCAGCCGCTTGCGCACGTTCGCACCAGGGGTGATGACGAGAACCTGGGCCTCCGGGTGAGCCGCGACGAGGGCATTGACCGATTCGGTATCGGTGATGTCCACGCGTGCGGCCTCGGCCCCCGGCGACGAGGTTGCGCTGTGTCCGCCCCTGCCTCTGCCGGCGGTGCTTCCCGTGCCGCCCGGATCACCTTGGCGTTCGGTGATGATCCGCACGGTCTCCTCGGCACCGTCGAGGTTGAGATCGGCGACGACGACGTGGGCACCGGCATCGGCGAGGCCGATCGCGCTGGCCTGGCCCAGTCCGGAACCTGCTCCGACGACGACGGCCGTACGGCCGCTGAGGTCGAAGAGGGAGGGGATCGAAGGGTTGTTCTCGTTCGTCGGCACGGAATTCTGCGTCGACTGTGATGAGTTCTGCGGGACTTGCGACATCGAAGGTCCTTTGCGTAGCACTGGATGTTCAGGCGGGGATCGCCTCATTGTCCTCAAACATAAGCCCGCCGAGGTGGCGCTCGGGTCCACGTTCCACTTGGTGGAATCCCAGCGCTGACGTCCTCAGAACTTCTGGCTGTCGACGTAGAGCGCTTCGTCGGGGAGGTTCGAGAGATAGTCGACGATGAAATAGGCGATGGCCTCCATCGTGGGGATGTCGCGCTGCCTGGCCCGGGACATGACGCGCCGGTGCTCGACGAACTCATAGAAGATCTGGCCAGGTTCGAGTTTGTGGGTGAGATTCTCAGGGATGGCGGAGATGAGGGGCTTGTAGACCTCGTCGAGCCACAGCCGCGCGGCCTGGTCCTCGTCGAGTTCGGCGGGCAGCTCGCCCGAGCCGTGTGCTCCGCCGGTGAAGCCGGGTGCGCTGCGGTGGGAATCGAGGTCGTTGAGCATCGTCCGCGCCTGGTTCTCGTTGGCACCGATGCCTGTCAGGCGCAGGAGTCTGCGGGAATGGTGGTTGGGCTCGACGACCTTCGGTTCGACCAGCAGGCTGACGCCGTCGAGGTCGGTGGTCACGGTCAGCTCGCCCAGGTCGAAGCCCAAGTCGTTGAGGCGGCGGATGCGCTCGTCGATGCGCCAGCGTTCGTTGACGGAGAACTCTTCGACCCGAGTCAGCTCCCGCCACAGCCCGTTGTAAGCCTCGAAGAGACGTTCGCCGGCGGCCATCGGGTCGACCGTCGATTCGATGAGGCCCGCGGCCTGCAGATCGAGGAAGTCACCGGCGATGTTCGTGCGCGCGATGCGCAGATCCATCTGCCGCTGACCGTCGGAGAGCTGATCGTGGAGCTCACCGGTCTCCGCATCGACGACATAGGCGGCGTAGGCGTCGGCATCGCGCCGGAACAGAGTGTTCGACAGGGAGACGTCGCCCCAGTAGAAGCCGACCAGGTGAAGCCGGGCGAGCAGGACCGCGAGTGCGTCGACGAGGCGGTCGGCTGCGTCCGCGGCCAGCGACCGGGAGAACAGAGCACGGTAGGGCAGTGAGAAGTTGAGGTAGGCGGTCAGCAGCGCCCCCGGGAGCTCCATCGCCGAGGTGGTGGATCGGTTGGTGACATAGGCGCGCGGTTCGACCGTGGGTACGGCTAGGTTTCCGAGCACACCGAGGATGTCGAATTCGCGCAGGGCCCGACGGTCGTCGGTCTCCTTGATCGCGAGGACCTCATCGCCGATTTCGACGAAGCGCACCACATGGCGGGAAATGCCGCGGGGCAGACCACCGAGGAAGTCCTGGGGCCACTCACCGAGGGGAAGATGCCACGGAAGTCCTGCGATCGCGTCGTGATCGGCGCTGTGGACCGCGTGGATCTGCGGTGCTGAGGTTTCGGGCACCGATCAGGAGTCCACGTCCGCGATCGAGGCGACGAGCGCCTCGGCGACTTCAGGTTTCTCCACCCCGATCAGACGCCCATGGTCGAGGAATGCGATGCGGTCGCCGAGGACCTTCGCGTCATCGAGATCGGCCGTGGCATAGAGGGTGGTCAGCCCGAATTCCTGCTGCAGATCCTTGACCAGGCGCAGAGTGTCGGCCTGATACTCGGGAACGAGGTTGACGACCGGTTCGTCCATGATCAGGACCTTGGGCTGACGGACCACGGCACGGGCCAGGGCGATCGTTTGGCGCTGCAGGGCGGAGAGGTCACCGGGCACGGCATCGAGGATGTCGCTGAGCCCGATCTTCGAGGTCACGGACTCGACGCGTTCACGGATCTCCTCGGCTGGGAGACCATCGACACGGAGCGCGAAGCCGAGGTTGTCGCGCACGCTCATGTGAGGGTAGAGGGCGTAGCTCTCAAGGGCAAGGGTGACGTCTCGATCGTTGACCGCGGCGTGGGTGACGTCGACTCCGTCGATGAGGATCGTGCCCGTCTTAGGGGCCTCGAGGCCGTGGAGCATCCGCAGGATGGTCGATTTGCCGGATCCGGATGGTCCGTAGAGGACGACGAACTCACCGTCGTCGATGAAGAGATTGAACGGGTGCACCGAGGGGGACACGGTGTTCTCGTAGGCATGACTGAGGCCATTCAACGACACTGTTGACATGTTTCCTCCTAAAGTATTCGTGAGCAGCTGGTCGTCGGTGACCTGGCGGGGATGCTCAGTCATTCACATCCTATGCCGTTGATTGCGCTGTGTGACAGCCTATTCGACAAAGCGTAGAGTGATTCTCAGCACTGTGCCAGCGCGCAGGCGCACACCTGGGCGGATGCTGGGTGAGAAACCGCGGGTTCAGCGATTGCTCAACGGTTCTCCTGCACCGAACGTGCAGGCAAGTTTGTTTGTGCAATTGTTTGCACAGGCGGCGTGTCGGACGCAGGCAAGACGCATTGTCTGAGGTGATGGAGCTCGACGAACAGGTGTGCGCCCTCGGCGAATCACTGAGTCGAGACCTCGCCCCCGTGTTCACCGCGGACTGAGGCCCCACCGCCGCCGAGGATGGCAGGCAAATCTGCAATCGAGGGACACCGCCGCTGAGGTGGTCGCCGGTGGAGCTGGCCCCGATAGACTTCCGGGTATGAAGGTCAAGCTCGACGATGTCGCCGCCCGGGCGGGAGTGTCCCTGGCGACGGTGTCCCGTGTCCTCGGCAGGCGCGGCGCTGTGGCCGAAGAGACCCGGGCCAGAGTCCTCGAAGCCATGGACTCGTTGGGCTACTCTCGCTCCACCCTCCTCCATGAGGCGCCGAGGCGGTTGGTCGCCGTCAGCGCACCGGGAAATCCCGAATACTGGCAGGTTCAGGTCTGCACTCGCGTGGCCACGGCTCTGCAGGAGCACGGTCTGCTCATCACCCGGCCGCCGGTCGAGACCGAGACCACCCCGCTGGAGGTCGCCGTCGACGCCGGTGCCGTTGCCCTCGTGACGCCGACGCTGACGAGCCTGCACACGGACATCCCCTGCATTCGCGTCGACGAGCAGTCGGCGGTGGACTCCGATGATGTCAGCGGCGACATCATCGCCGCCCGCCTCGACCTCGGCGGGGGAATGACGACAGCCTTCGAACATCTCCAGGCCATCGGCCACCGACGCATCGGTCTGATCTGCAATGACAGCGGTGAGCTTGCGGTGCAGCTGATCAGACGCTTCCGCGCCGAGCATCCCGCTCGCAACTTCGGGGTCAAGCTCGATGATTGGATCTCGCAGGTTCCGAAGTCCTTCTCCGGTGGTTCGCGCGCCGTCCTCGACCTCAAGGATGCGACCTGCACCGCGGTGATCGTGCAGTCGGCACTGCAGCTGCACGGGGCTCTTCAGGGTCTGCGCAATCGGCACCTGCAGGTACCGCGGGACATGTCGATCGTCGGCTTCGGCGATTCGCCGACGATGAAGTTCACCGGGCCACCAGCCACCGTTCTCGGCATCGACGTCGAGGGGCTCTCGCAGGCGCTCGTCGCAGCCACCCTGTCGACGCTGAAGATCTCCGGTGAGGACCTGAAATCGGTCCCGCCGGTGTTTCGGCCCCGGCTCTTGGCCAGGGCCTCGACGACGGCGGCGCGACAGTGAACCCGAGCGCCGAATCACACTCCGGAGCCGGTGCCTCCACTGCAGCCGAGGCACCCAATGCATCCACCGCGCCCGAACTCGGTGAGCACAGACATGTCGGACTCGGCGCCATCGCCGGTGCGGCAGGGGTGTCGAAGGCGACTGCTTCGCGGGCACTTCGCCACCCGGACACAGTGTCCCCGGGGTCATTGGCCAAGGTCCGGCGGGCGTTGGCGATCCTCGGCGTGGACTCGGGCAGTCACGATGCACCGTCCAGACAGATGGTCGCTCTGGTCAAGCCCGCCGCTCCGGCGGGCAACGTCGACCCCTATGCGCGCCTGTTCGACCTTCTGACCAGCAGAGTCTTCGCCCAGGGGATTGCCGCTGTACATGTTGAGGCCGCGGCCTACCGGGCCGATGCCCTGGCCGAATCTCTGCTCGGCTCGGCTGGAAGCGAGCCTCATGTTCAGGGCGCGATCGTCCTCGGCGGGGGAGCGGCCGGAGAACTCGCCGCGAAGCTGGCCGAGCGGCACCTGCCGCAGATCAGGGTCTCCAACGCCCGGCACGAGGACGGGATCTCACGCATCGTGCTTGATGCCACGGACGGCATCGCAACCGCGGTGCAGCACCTCGTGCACCTGGGGCATCGTCGGATCGGGCTCGCCGTGCTCCGCGACTCAGCCGCGGCCGTGCGCATCGCCGGATTCCGCAAGTCCATGGCTCAGGTCCTCCACATTCCCGCCACCCGTGACCAGGCGCCCGTGGTCGAGGCGGCAGGAGGCACCATGGCCGGAGTCGCCGCGGCCGAGGAGCTGCTCCACCTGCAGTGCTCAGCCGTCATCGCCTGCGCTCCATCGCTGTCGTTCGGCATTCTCGAAGCCGCCGCGCGCGCTCGCCTCGACGTTCCGCGGGACCTCTCGCTGCTCACCGTCGGCGACATGCCCGATGCCGATGTCATCGCACCACCCCTGTCGCAGGTCAGCTACGACTGGGAGGCGATCGCCGTCTCCGCGCTCAACGAGGTCAGGACGATGATGGCCAATCCTGGCGAGGCGGCGGCCATCGACTATTCGATGACCCCGGATCTCGTCCTGCGGGCCAGCGCAGTGCCGCCGCAGCGACGCTGAGAAAGCCGCCGCCGAGGCGCTTCAGAGCTGTGACGGCTGTGCGCGGCGTTCGTCTGCGAGACGTGTGAGGAGTTCTGCGACCGCGCTGGGATCTGTGATCCGCCACGGTGCGCGGGTCGGGGCCGGCCCGACCTTGATGCTCAGGCCCGTCGGCAGGTCTTCGAGTTCGGCGAAGGCATCCTCGTCGGTGACATCGTCGCCGAGGTAGAGGACCGCGGCGGGTGAACCGGCGGCGATGAGAGCCCGCAGACCATCGCCCTTCGTCGCCGTCTTCACTGCAAGCTCGGTGATGTCGTGGCCCTCGATGACGCGGATCCCTGGATGTTCGGCCTGGACGGCGACGACATGGGCGTGCAGTGCAGACGCGAACTCCGGGTCGAGGCCACGCGTGTGCACCGTGCGGGAGAACGGCTTCCGCTCGACCCTGACCTCAGCGACCGAGCCAGGCTCTGAGGCCGAGCCAGATTCGGAGCCCGATCCAGGCTCCGAACTCGCGCCAGATCCCGACGACAGGTCGTGTTCGAAGGACTCGATATGGGCATCGATCGCGGTGAGCATCCGCTGTTCGGCGACGCTGACCTGAGGCTTATTCACCGTCACCTCAGGTGAGGGAGTCGATGCCGGCGATGACGAGCCCAGGTCCACCTCGGCGCCGTGGGAACCGACCAGCCACACAGCCGGGGGCGGGTCGGCAAGACGCCGCAGGGTGGTGACGTCACGACCGGAGACCAGAGCCACCCGGGTTGCGGGCAGGGTGCTGAGATCAACGATCGCCTGTGCCGATTCCGGGAGCATCCGGGACTGGTCGGGATTGTCCTGCAGCGGCGCGAGGACACCGTCGAAGTCGAGGGCGATGAGGACCGAATCGGCGCCGGTGACCTGCCCGAGGTCGAGGGCCGCCGATGGCGTGTAATCGGGAGTCGATCGTGGTGAGGGCGCCTGCTCAGGTGACAGCGGCTCGGGTGGCACAGCCTCAGGTCGAGGCTGCTCTGAGTGGGACTGACCGGGGCGGGGCTGGGACGGCGGCACGGAGGCCGGATCCGATGTCACTGACGGCCCTCACCGGGTACAGACGCCGGGCTGGGGTCCTGTGCGGTGACAGTGGAGGTGATGCGATCGGAGGCCGTCGTCGGCCGTTCGGGCAGGGCGGCAGGACGGTCGGGGATGATCGCCTCCGGGTTCGTGTGGATGGCCTCGAGTTCGGCCAGGAACTTCTTCGACCAGATGCTCACCGTGTCCGTGGCGATCTTCTTGCGCATCTGCTTCATCCGCCGTGACCGCGTCTTCTCATCCATCTGCACGGCGTCGAGGATGCCAGCCTTGAGGTCGCCGATATCGTGAGGGTTGACCATCACGGCACCCTTGAGCTGATCGGCGGCCCCGGTGAACTCGGACAGGACAAGGGCACCGTCATCACGTCTGCGGCAGGCCACATACTCCTTGGCCACGAGGTTCATCCCATCACGCAGGGCCGTCACGAGCATCACGTCCGCGGCGAGGAAGAAGGCGGTCATCTCATCGCGCGGGTAGGAGTGGTGGAGGTAATGGACGGCGATGGACCCGACTTCGGCCTGCTCACCGTTGATCCGACCGACGGCCAGCTCCACATCGTGCCGGATGATCTTGTACTGCTCGAGCCGTTCTCGGGAGGGAGTCGCGATCTGGATCAGAACGACATCCTCGACGTCGAGCTTGCCTTCGGCCAGAAGTTCGCCGAACGCCTTGAGCCGATGTCGGATGCCCTTTGTGTAGTCCATTCGGTCCACTCCGAGCATGACGACCTTCGGATTGCCGATCTCTTCGCGGATCTGTTGGGCACGCTCGATGATCTTCGGATCACGCGCCAGCTCCTCGAGGTACGGGGTGTCGATGGAGATCGGGAAGGCTTCGGCGCGCACGATGTGCTCCGGCAGGAAATCCCCGGCCGGGACGTTGACCGTTGAACCCTTCGTCGTGAAATTGAGACGTCCGCGCACCGCGCGTCGGAAGTTCGCGGCATCGGCTGGACGTTGGAATCCGATGAGATCCGCGCCGAGGAGGCCGCGGAGGATCTCGTCGCGCCAGGGCAGCTGTGCGAAGAGTTCGTAGGGTGGGAAGGGGATGTGGTTGAAGAACCCGATCGCCAGGTCGGGACGCGTGCGGCGCACCAGCTGCGGAACCAGCTGGAGCTGATAGTCATGGACCCAGACGGTGGCGCCCTCGGCAGCCACCTCGGCGACCTTGGCCGCGAAGCGCTCATTGACGCGCACATACGATTCCCACCACGTGCGGTGGAACTCGGGCGGGACGATCACATCGTGGTAGAGCGGCCACAATGTTGCATTGGAGAATCCTTCATAATATTTGAGGACATCCTCACTCGTCAGGGTGACGGGAACCAGATGCATCCCGTCGATCGTGAACGGGTCGAAATCGACGTCGGGCACCCCGGTCCAGCCGATCCACGCACCCTCCTGAGACTTCATCACCGGCGCCACTGCAGTGACCAAACCCCCAGGTGAGGTGCGCCATCCTTGGTTCTTCTCAGCAGGGTCCCGGTCCACGGGCAGACGGTTCGCGACGACGACGAAATCGCTGTCACCATATGCGGATGCGGTAGTGGTTTTGGCAGAGTTGACGGTGTTCATCTGCGCCTCCTCCTGTGTCGGTCCTTGGAACGAACTGTACTCGCTCGACTACGCTTGGGAGGGTGATGGTTCAGGATCTGGGAGGCTACCGCCTCATCGAGGAGCTCGGCTCGGGCGGCATGGGCGTCGTCTATCTCGGTGTCGACGGCGGAAACAACCCGGTCGCAGTGAAGGTCCTGCACCCGCATATCGCCAATGATGAGACCGCTCGCAAACGCCTCGGACGCGAGGTCAGGACCCTGCGCCGGATCAAACATCCCAGAATCGCCGAGGTGCTCGACGCCGAGCTCGAATCCGCGCAGCCCTTCATCATCACCGAGTTCGTCGACGGGCAGACGCTGTCCGACGATGTCAGAGACAACGGTCCCTTCGCCGAGGATGAACTCGTCCATTTCGGCCATGCTCTCCTCGACGCCCTCAACGCTGTGCACGAGTCCGGTGTCATCCACCGCGACCTCAAACCCGCGAACGTGATGATCATGGACGGCGAGCCGATGGTCATCGACTTCGGCATCGCTCAGGTCGCCGACGAGGTGCGGGTGACCGCGACGGGCCTGGTGATGGGAACGCCCGGATACCTGTCCCCTGAGATCGCCGATGGCAAGACCTCGAGTGAGAAGACCGACTGGTGGGGGTGGGCCGCGACGATGGCCTATGCCGCCACTGGCCGCAACCCGTACGGCTCCGGTCCTCTTGAAGCGGTGCTGGGGCGAGTGGCCATGGGCAAGTTCGATCTCGGCAACGCTCCCCGCAACTTCGTTCCCCTGATCGCGGCCTGCCTCGACCCGAAGCCCGAACGCAGACCCAGTGGTCAGATGATCCTTGACGCACTCGTCGACATCGAGTCCGGACGCGAACCGCAGCTGGGATCCGGTCCGGCCGCCGGGAGCTCGAACCAGGCATCGTCGACCGGGACTGCACGGATGCCTGCGGTCGACGGCGGTGGGGGCAGCCGGTCGGGCTACGGCAACGCCTTGGGCACAGCCTTCGGCGCTGCTGCCGGTGGTGCCGCTGGTGCTGCTGTTGGAGGTGCCGCAGCCTATGGCGGAGGCACCGGAGCCGCCGGATACGACGCTTCAGGCTACGGTGCCACCGGGCACGGATCGCCGCGCGGAGGCTATCCGGATTCGGCGCCGAACCCGAACGCGTCCGGTGGTACGGGGCCCGGCGGAACGGGCCCGCAGGGATACCCACAGCAGGGCTATTCCCCACAGGGCCAGCGTCCACAGAGTCAGCGCCCACAGGGCCCACCGGTGGAGGGCCAGCAGCCGCAGGCCCGTTCCGGGATGATGCCCGGCTCGCAGGGGAACCCGCCCATGAACCCAGGCCAGACGAACCGGGGAACCGCACCGCCCGTGTGCAATCCCAACGGCGGCATCCAGGCCGCTCCGGGATCAGCGATGGCCGGGACCAACCTCGGTGGGGCAGGGTATGGGTTCGGCGGACCTCCGACCGTTCGCGGCGGACCAGGCACAGGTCAGGGCACCGCCCGACCCGACCCCACGGGCACAGGAGTCCAGTCAGGACAGCAGAGCCGACCGGGTCAGCCGGACCAGCAGGGCTACGGCTGGGGGCCGATGACCTACCGGACGATCCGGACCGGCGGATGGGTGGTGTTCGCCCTCATCCTGCTGGCGATCGCGATCATGCCGCTGGCCCCGCTGCTCGTCACACTCATCGTGTTCCTGTGGTCGATCCTGGCGCGGACCGGCACACGGTTGGACCGCAAGGCCCAGAAGCACCGGTTCGAACGCGGAACGAACGGCAGGGAATTCCTGCGTTCGCTCGCCTCGGCGCCGGGTGCGCTTCTGGCATCGGTGCTGACCTCGATCACGTCGTTCATTCTGCCGGCGATCGCGGGTGTCGCGATGCTCGTGCTGACCCGACTCGACATTGCGGGAATCGTTCCCAGCGGATACTCGGAGCAGTGTTCGGTGTGGGCAGCCGGTGCCGCCGGTGGCTTGGTTCTGTGGCTGGGGCCTGGTGCGGGCAGCCTGCGATTCGGATCACGGCTCATGGTCTCCGGGGCGACGCGCAACCAACTGGGCCGGCTCATCGCTCTGTCCGCGATCGCGCTCCTAATCATCATCGCGATCATGGTCATCCAGACGGGTTCGGGCATGTCCTGGTGGCCTCTGCAGACGAACCCATTCACCTATCTGCCCGAACCTGTATAGGCGTCTCCCAGCCCCGGTGTAGTTGATCCTTGAATTTCACTGGGAGTCGAGGCGCCACCTGTTTGGGTAAGGTGGGACGGTCGGGACTCGTATGTCGACCCGACTCCCCACGGTCCGAGGCTGGGCCGACGTCAGACGATCGCAACGTGAGGAACAATGGCGAAGAACAATTCCGGTGACAATCGGCGGAACCAAGCACGTGAGAACGCGCGCCAGATCGCAGCGGCTCAGGAGAAGAAGGAGAAGACCGCCAAGACCATCCTCTACGTGGGGATCGGTGTTGTCGTGGTCGTCGTGGCTGCGGTCGTCGCTGTTCTCATCTTCCAGCAGAGCAAGCCGGGAATAACTCCGGCCAACTTCGTCGCCGGCGGTGTCAGCATGGCCAAGGACGGCAAAGTGGTGCAGCCGAAGCAGATGCCCGGCGATGAGGAGTCGGATCTGCCGGCTCCGGCCGATGCCGGCGCCAAGGAGAATGCTGCGACCGTGACGGTCTACCTCGACTTCCAATGCCCAGGATGCAAAGCGTTCGAGGAGGCGAACGCCCCGACCCTGGAGAAGCTCGCCGACGAGGGTTCGATCGTGCTCGAGTACAAGCCAGTCTCCTTCCTTGACCGCATGTCCGGCGGCAACGAGTACTCGACCCGCTCGGCTAACTTGGCCGCCTGCGTTATCGACTCGCAGCCCGAAACCGTCAGGGACTTCTTCCCCGCGATGTATGCCCAGCAGCCGGAAGAGCAGGGCAACGGCCGCACCGATGAGGAACTGCTCAAGGTCGCTGAGGATGTCGGAGTCGACACCTCGAAGAAGCTCCAGTCCGATCCCGAGCAGACCGTCAAGAGCTGCGTCACGGACCAGTCGTTCAAGGGCTTCGTCGAGAATTCCTCGCAGGACGCTCTGGACGCGAAGGTGGAAGGCACCCCGTGGGTGCTCATCAACGGCGAGAAGACCGACAAGACCAGCGACCCGCAGTCGCTGACCTTGGAGATTCTCAAGGCCACCGGAGAGATCAAGGGCTGATCGACTTCACGAACATCGGTCGACCGCCGCCGAGGTGGTGGTCGACCGATGCTCGTGAGTGAAGTCTGCCTCGCGCCCGTTTTGTAGCCGCGAAGGTAAATGGACTACTATCGTGTAGGCGCCGACGGCATCGTTTCGTCGCCACGCCTCCCTAGCTCAGTTGGTAGAGCACCGCTCTTGTAAAGCGAAGGTCATCGGTTCGAGTCCGATGGGGGGCTCCACTCAGCCAGGCCAGACAGTGAATTGTCTGGCCTGGTTTTTTATGCTCGGGCACTGGTTCGGGCGCCGGTTTGGCCACCGGCTCGGGTACGTCGATGCGCAGACTCGGGTACGTCGATGCGTAGACTCGCGCGAACGTCCTCGGGAGTTGTGGCAGATCTGCTACGAGGTGTGCTGTGATCATCACCCGTATCCGGGGTCGCTGACCATAGAGTTTTCCCTGTCAGGGCCGAAGAGCTGTCAATCACACAGCTCATGCAGTGCCCATCATTTCGAAAGGGAACCCGATGAACCGCAGCGGACGCCACTCAGCCCGAATCCTCACGCAGACCTCAGCCTTGGCCTTTGCCGCCGTACTGGCACTGTCAGCCTGCGGCACCGATGACTCGGCGGCGGAGACAGCCCCCGAGGGTGCAGAACCCACCCAAGCGCAGGGCGAAGGCTTCGAAGCAGAAGAGACCGCAGAAGAGACAGCAGACACGACCACGGAGACGGACGATGCCGAAGGCGCGAGCGACAAGGCCGAGGGCGCCGAGGTGAAGGTCGGCGCAGAATTCACCGATAAGGAGACCGGAGATGTCATCACCGTCGTATCTGCGGTGCGCAACAACCCCACTGAGTACTACGAAGCCGCCGACAACCCTGATGGAGAGATGGTCTACATCGAAGTGAAGGTGGAACCAGGCGACAGCTACGGCGGGACCATCAGCTCAGCGGACTTCTACCTCGACAGCGCCGGCGAAGAGGCCAATTACGCATCGAGTGCGAAAGACGAACTCGAAGAGGCCGGGTATGAGTATTTCGACCTCGCGCCACGTCGCGATGGAGAGCACACGGGGTATATTCCGATCTACGTGAGCGAAACGGCTGACGAGCTCAAGGGAACCTACCTCCGTCCCGAGGCGAAGGTGCTCGGGGAGGACAAGAAGGTTCCCGAATTCACCTCTGAGTTCGAGGTCCCTGCCTCCTAGGCTGTCAGGGCCGAGAGGACAGTTTTCAGCGGCGGCGTCGACTGGGCAGGCGGATCTGCTGGGACCAGATGATCGCCCACACAGCGCCTACGATGGCGAAGAGTCCCGGGAACAGGATGCCGAAGCGCAGTGAGGCGACCGTGATGACCAGTGAGATGAGGGTCGGTCCGGCCAGTTTGCCGCCGTTGGAGAAGATCGCCCAGATGCCTAGGAAACGGGCGCGTCCGATCGCCGGCGACAGATCGGCACCGATGGTCATGTTCACACCCGCACCCAGCCCGTTGCCGAAGGCCATGACTGCTGCGGCCGCGATCATGCCGGTCAGATCCGGACGCAGCACCATGACGATGAAGCCGGACCCGAAGATCGTCAGACAGACCACCAACGTCGTCGTCCGCCCGAGGTGGTCCTTGATATAGGCGCCGAGGAACATGAAGCCGAGTTCGAGGGCGGCGCCGAAGGCGATGAGCAGCGAGATCGACGATTCGTGCATCCCGATCTCGACGCCCCACAGCTGAATCACCACGGGCTGAGCCGACCGAGCCACCGTCAGCGCAGCGACCGAGATCCCCACGAGGACCACAGCCTTCCACCTCACATCGAGGCGAGGACGGGGAGGTTCTGGTGCCTTCAGTGCCTGACCTGAATCGGATATACCAGCACCGGAGTTCCCGCGGTCCGAGTAGCCGGGGATGTGGGCGATGGGCAGGGCCATGACGACGATGGCGGCGACGGCCGCGGTACCGGCGAAGACGAACACCGACCACAGCGGGAAGGCGAACATGAGGCCGGCGCCGGCGATGGGGCCGATCAGGTTGCCCACCCGCTGAGTTCCGCCCAGCGCCGTCATCGCCTTGGCCAGATCCTTCGCCGGCATCACCTCGGCGACCACAGCCTGCCGGGCCAGGCTCCACACATCGGAGACCGGAGCGAAGAGCATGAGCGCCACCGTGTAGAGAACGAGCGAGGCCGGCGAGTCCCAGAGGAAGGCCGCGACGATCCCCCCGAGAACGACGACCGCGGTCATCGTGGCGACGAGCATCGCCCGGAAGTCGCCGAGGCGGTCGATGAGGATCCCTGCCGGCACAGTCGCGACAAGGGACACTGCCCCCATGATGCCGACGATGGCGGCGGCGAAGGAGGAACTCGAGCCCAGATCAAGCGCGCCGAGAACCAGAACCGGAAGCATCGCGCCCACACCGACGGCGAAGAGGAGGGACGGTGCGAGGACCGGCCACAGGATGGGTTTGAGCACCTGCCAAGTCTAGTTGACGACCGAGCGCAGGAACGTGCGCCGGCGCCTAGTGCATGGGTGCTGCTGCGGGGAGTCGCACCTCGAAGCGCGCTCCTGCCGGTGTGTTGCTGACTCCGACAGTGCCGGCATGGGCCTCGACGATTCCGCGCACGATGGCCAGTCCCAGGCCTGCACCCGCGGTGAGCACCTCGTCTTCCGGAGTTCGTGAAGGGGTGCCGCGCCAACCGGTGACGAAGATTTCGGTCAGGGCCGCGTTCGGGACACCTCCGCCGGCGTCGCTGACCGTGAGCACGGCCTGCTGCTGACCGTTCCGACTCGTTTCCAGCACGACCTCGGCATTCTTGGGAGAGTGCTGCAGGGCATTCATCAACAGGTTTTCGACCACGCGGGTCAGCTCCCTGGGATCACCGGTCACCACGACGTCCTGGAGGCCCAGCGCCTCCACCGAGATTCCCTTGGACTCGGCGATCGGACGCAGATCGGCCACAGTGTCTGAGACCAGGTCGTAGAGGCTGATCTCGATGCTGTCGAGCTCGAGGTTGCCCGACTGTATTCGCGACAGGGCGAACAGATCGTCGACCATGTGTGAGAGCCGATCCACCTGCAGCTTGATCTTCTCGTGGTACCTGGTGGGATCGTCGACCATTCCGTCTTCGAGCGCCTCGGCCATGGCCTTGAGCCCCGCCATCGGAGTCCGCAGGTCATGTGCGATCCACGCGATGAGTTCTCTGCGCGACCGGTCGAGGGCCGCCACCTCATCTCGGGCATCGGCGAGCTTCTGGCTCGTGGAGATGAGTTCGGCCTTCACCTGAGCGGTCTCGGAGACGTCCTTGGGGTCATGGCTGGCACCGAGGCGACGTCCCTCACCGACTTCGGCCGTCAGGGTCTTGAGGTCGCGGTACTCCCGGGCGATGAGCCGGCCGAGCACCCACGTCACGACCATCGTCGACAGGAAGGAGGCGAAGGCGACGGTGAAGAACACGTAGAGGTCGTGTTCAGACAGATACATGGCCGCGGAGATAGCGATCATGCCGGCGAGTACGGACGACAGCGTCGTCGCCACAATGATGACGAGTCGAACTCTCAGCGATCGACGTCGGAACAGCCACAGTGCAACGACGCCGAGTGCACCGATGACCACAGAACAGCCGATCGCGACAAGAAAGATGATGGACATCTCCGGAAGCGGCAGGAGCATCAGCTCACCTCCTCAACGTCGAAGCGGTAGCCGGCTCCCCACACCGTGGCCAGGTGCTTCGCCTGGGAAGGGTCGTCTTCGATCTTCGCTCGCAACCGCCGCACGGTCACGGTGATGGTCGACAGGTCGCCGATCTCCCATCCCCACACGGACTTGAGAAGGGCCTCACGATCGAAGACCTGGTGCGGGTGCTTGAGGAAGAAGGCGAGGAGATCGAATTCGCGTGCCGAAAGATCGAGGGGAACCCCGTTGCGGCTCACCTTCCGGGCGGAGACGTCGAGTCGGAACGGGCCCAGGCTGAAGGGGACCTCTGGAGCCGCCTCGTCGACGGTGCGTTTGAGGATCGACCCCACACGCAGGACGAGTTCTCGCGGGGAGAACGGTTTCGTCAGGTAGTCGTCGGCCCCGGATTCGAAGCCGTCGATCCGGTCCTCCGTGGCCGAGAGCGCGGTGAGCATGAGCACCGGAACGTCTGAGAAGGTCCGCAGACGACGGCACACCTCTGTCCCATCGATGCCCGGCAGCTTCCGGTCGAGCACGACGAGGTCGGGAACCCCCTCTGCGACGGCGTCGAGGGCTTGGAACCCATCGGTGACCTCGTCGACGAGGAACCCGGCGGCGCGCAGATAGTTGCGGGCAACCTCGGCGACGGTCGGGTCGTCCTCGACGAGGAGGAGCCTGCGGTCGCGCAGGGGAGAGCTCGCAGGTGCATGAGTCATGGCCTCAGTCTAAGAACCCGAACCCCGGGCCGAGCACCGAAACCGTTGCGAGGGGGCGGTTTGTCCCTGTTTCGTAAGATTTCTCGACCGTCTGTGGAGGGGCCAGATACCTAGTCTCGACTTATGCCGAAATCTTCGCAGCCGACCCCCGCGGCGCCCATCGACCTCATTCTGCCGTGTCTCAACGAAGCGCGTGCCCTGCCCGGAGTTCTCGGGAGCCTTCCGCCCGGTGTGCATGCCATTGTCGTCGACAATGGATCGACCGATTCCTCCGCCGAGGTTGCCCGGGCTTCTGGTGCCCAGGTGATCGTCGAATCCCGGCGAGGCTTCGGCGCGGCAGTGCAGGCTGGGGTGATGGCGGCAACGGCCGAGGTGGTTGCGATCTGTGACGCGGACGGGTCCTTCGACCTCGCCGAGCTCGGCCGGGTGAGTGGACCTGTGTTGGCGGGAGAGGCCGATCTCATGCTCGGTCGACGCCGCGCCACAAATCTGCGGGCCTGGCCGGTCCACGCGAGAATCGCCAACCGCGTACTGTCCGGACTCATCCGCGTACGCACCGGTCTGGAACTCCACGATCTCGGACCCATGCGCGCCATACGCAGAGCGGCACTGCTCGATCTCCACCTGCACGATCGCCGCAGCGGCTATCCCCTCGAAATGGTGCTGCGCGCCCACCTGGCGGGTTTGCGAGTCGATGAGGTGCCCGTGAGCTACCGGCCGAGGACCGGGCGTTCGAAGGTGACCGGCACGCTGAAGGGCACGCTCACCGCGATCGCCGATATGACCCGAATGATCAAGGAGATCCCCTCTTGACGACACTCATCATGCTCGCGAAGGAGTGCATTCCGGGAAAGGTCAAGACCCGCCTGCACCCGCCGCTCAGCCTCGAGGCCGCCGCCGATATCGCCGCCGCCTGCATCGACATCACCGCCACCGCCGTCGAGTCCTTCGAATGGACGCGGAAGATCCTCTGCTTCGACGGTGACTCACTGCCCCGCGACTTCGACGGCTGGGATGTCATCGAGCAGGCTCGTGGCGGACTCGATGAGCGGATTGGCGCGGTGTTCGACGTCTGCAGCGGACCGAGCGTCCTCATCGGAATGGATTCCCCGCATCTCGATCCCCTGGTGCTCGAAACCGTGAGTCGCAATTGGCCAGAGGGATGTGATGCCTGGTTCGGTCCCGCCGTCGACGGTGGATTCTGGGCTCTGGGACTGCGCGAACCCGACGGTGACGTTGTGCGCGGGGTGCCGATGTCGCGTGGCGACACTGGGGCGATCCAGTACGCACGGCTCATCGACGCTGGCCTGGCGACGGCGATCCTGCCGAGCCTGCGTGACATCGACACGATCGATGACCTCGATGCCGCGGCCCGACTGCTGCCCGGAACGGTACTGGGAACGAGGGCATCATGACTCTCACGGCGCAGCCCACCTATTTCGGTCACGGAGGAGCCCACCCGTATGAGCGCTCGCTGCTGGGCGGCGGGGCACTGACCCTCCGTGCAGTCGGTGACACCTCAATCACGGCAGGCAGGGCCGGCGAGATTCCGGATCCAACAGTCTGCGCCCCTGGCGCTGCGTGCAGCGCAGCCTCTGCCGCGACGACGATCATGGACGTCGATCGTTATACCGCGGAGGCCGATGCAGCCGACCTCAGCGTCATCGAACACAGCGCCGGTTCCGTCATCGACTTAGGCTGCGGTCCCGGCCGAATGGTTCGGGCCGCGATTGTGTCCGGGCGCTTCGCCCTGGGCATCGATGTGTCGGCGACCGCCGTGGCGATGGCCCACGTTTCGGGGCTGCCGGTCCTGCGCCACGACATCAACGACGCCCTGCCCTTGGAAGGGAAATGGGGGACCGCGCTGCTCCTCGACGGGAACATCGGCATCGGCGGCGACCCACGTGCCCTGCTCAACCGTGCCCGCCTCCTCGTCAACCCACAGGGGCTCGTCATCGTCGAGACCTCGGCCGGGGAGGGGGAAGAACGCTGCTTCCTCGCCGAGGTGCGCGACCGCTGCGGTCGATCGAGCGAACCCTTCCCTTGGGCTCAGATCGGTGCCGGTCCGCTCACCCGGATCGCCGCCGAGGTGGGGTTGCAGGTCGAGGCGCGCTGGAGCGTGGGAGGCTATGGCGAAGGTGGCAACGAAGCAGGAGCCGACGCCGAAGCTGCTGACGTCGAAGCTGCCGGCGTGCGCACGTTCGTGGCTCTCAGCGCCTGAGACGTGCGGCGATGAGGCCGATGCCAAGGACTGCTACGACAGCCGCGAGGACGAACGCCCACAGCCACAGGAGATTGTGGGCGTAGTCGCCGGGCAGAATCGTCGGATTCGCAACACCGCGGCCCAACGCCACGATCTCCGGCACGACGACTACCGAGATGAGGCTCGCCGAGACGAGCAGTGCGCGGACGATCGCGAGCCGGCGAGAACCAGGATTCGGCCGGAAGTCAGAGCCTGACTCAGCAGAGCCTGAGCCAGCCAAAGAACTCGTCTTCTGGCCGAAGGCGAACCGAGCGATGAGCGTCACGATGGGCACGAGGATGAAGTCGTGGAGGACGACGGCCGCCGCCAGCCAGATGGCGAGTCCGATGATCTGGTCGAGACCGAAGCGGGCGAGCACGAGGACGGCGCCATAGGACGCAATGCCGATACCGACGAGAACAAGAGAGGTTCTCAGAGCCACAGTCATGCGATCACCTCGATGCTCGAAATCCATTTCGTCTGCAGGACACCGGGCCGACCGGGCGCGATGATGCGAGCGGGGTACCCGTGATCGAGGTCGAGGACCTCGCCGTTGAGCTCCAAGGCGATGAGTGTGAGATCGTCGGAGGCGAATTCCGGGCCCATCTCGCTGGTGGCATATCCGCCCCTGGTCTGCAGGCTCGAGACTCTGATCCGCGAATTCGGGTCGATTCCCGTACGGCTGAGGACCTCATGCAGCGCCACGCCCTTCCACCAAGCGGTGGTCGACCAGCCCTCGACACAGGCGATCGGAATGACCGCCTCCGTCTGCGGCAACGCCAGCAGTTCGTCACGGGTGAACCGCTGCGACACCCCCGGTCCGCTGACGTCGAGCCTCCATTCGGGGTCGACGGCGGTGGTGAGCACATCCGCCGCCTCAGCGGTGCGATTGACCGGCAGTCCCTGCGGCCCTTCTCCGTACCTGCGTGGACCGAAGAGGTTGATGCCTGCGAAGACCTTCGTCGACTGCCCGGCGGTGAAGGCCACGATGGCCCCCGTCGCCGTGAGGACGGAAGCGAGGAAGAGACGGCGATCGAGCTCGACGGTGCGGGGCCGGACCCGCCAGTGCTCGATGATCTTCGGCAGTTGGAAAGAGACATGGGCAAGCAGCGTGCCGACGATCACCCAGGCCAGCGCATAGTGGGTGGAGCGGAACGAGAACGGCCAACCGTACCAGTGGTAGATGTTCATGACGCCGATCGTGAGTTCGAGGAGACTCGCAGAGACGAGCACCCCGATGAGAGCCCGTTCGAGGAGATGAACCCACGAGGTGATCGGCGGCCAGGTGAAGAGACGTGGGAAGACGGTCCACAGCTTCGCCAGGAGCAGGGGGACCGATGCCAGGCCCGCTGCCACATGCACGCCCTGGGTGATCTGATAGATCGTGACAGGACGAGTGGCCAAGCGCATCCAGGAGAGGGGATCCTGAAGGAAGTGGCTGAAGAGGCCGGTGACGAAGCAGACCGCGAAGACGAGTCCGAGCAGGCGACCGACGACGACTGCGGTGCGGGGACCGCGGACCGGGTCGGAGGGTGCAAGCTTCGACGACACCGCGTTCCGTGCACTCTCGAAGCGCGAGCCTCCGCCCGAGTCGGTGTTGACCGGCGGCTGTTCATCTCCGGGAATTCGAGGATCGTGAGCGGACATGGTTCGAGACTAGGGACGCACCGTCGGCGCCGTGCTCGGATTTTCTTACGGTCCGAGGACATCGGTGGCCAGGTTGTCATCGTCTCGTAAGCATTTCCCACCTCGTGCCCACTCTCGGCCGCGACACAATGAACGGACACGAGAGAGAAGAAGGAGCACATATGAACCCCACGGAGGACCGCCTCGGCGAGGCCGAGGCCGCGGAGCCAAGTCCGCGCATCGCCGTCATCGGCGGATCGGGGCTCTATGAGCTCCTCGCCCCATCGGAGCGCATCGATCGTCGCATCGACACACCCTACGGCCCGCCATCCGGCACGATCACTCTCGGTGATCTCGACGGCACACCCATCGCCTTCCTCTCCCGCCACGGAGCCGGGCATGCGCTCGCCCCGCACGAGATCAACTACCGCGCGAACATGTGGGCACTGGCCTCACTCGGAGTCAGAACCGTCGTATCGTCGAGCGCCGTGGGCTCAATCAACCCCGACATGCCCATCGGTAGTTTCGTCATCCCTGATCAGATGCTCGACCGCACCACTCGCCGGGCCTCGACCTACTCGGGTGGTGGCCTCGTCGTCCACCTGCCGTTCTCCGATCCCTTCACCCCAGACCTCGTTGCCAAAGCCCGAACGGCCGTGCGCGCGCTCGGCGAGGCAGTCCCCGACTCCGGGACCACCACCGTCATCGAAGGCCCTCGGTTCTCCACCCGGGCAGAGTCGCGGCTCCTGCGCGAATCCGGCGGCGATATCGTCAACATGACCCAGTACCCGGAGGCCGCCCTCGCGGGGGAGCTCGGCATGGGGATCGTCAACCTCTCATTCGTCACCGACTTCGACGCCGGGCAGAATCTCGCCGAGGCGGTCGACGCGAGCGTGGTCCTCGACCGCCTGCGTGCGGCCGAACCTCGAATCATCGCCGCCCTGTCCGCGATCGTCGCGGCCATCGACGCGGACTACAGGCCGCCGCAGCTTGTGCCCGCTGAGACCATTCGAGCGATCCTGACCCATACTGTGGCCTCCGATGCATGAGACCGCCCCGCACCTGCTCGTGACCGGAGGGGCCGGATTCATCGGCGCCGAGGTTGTCGCCGCGGCACTGCGCGCCGGTTGGCAGGTCTCCGTCCTCGACAACTTCCGCTCCGACGTTCATGCTTCTGCGCTGACCTCGCCACGTTTGCTGGCCCGATTCGGAACGGAGTTCACGGATCGCCACGTCCGCGTCGTCCACGGCGATGTCGCGGATCCCGGTGTCCTCGACCGTGTCCTCCCGGGCGTCGATGCTGTCAGTCATCAGGCCGCGAAGGTCGGCCTGGGTGTCGACTTCTCCGACAGTCCCGACTATGTCGCGAGCAACGAACTGGCAACCTCCGTTCTGCTCGCAGCGATGGCACGACATAGTGTGAAGGACCTCGTCCTCGCCTCGTCCATGGTCATCTACGGCGAGGGGGCTTACCGTGACGAGAAGGGGCCGATCGCCGCCGATCTGCGCAGCCGGGCCGACCTCGACGCCGGACGCTTCGATCCCATGTCACCGCGCACCGGCACACGGCTGCTCCCGGATCTCATCACCGAGGACGGAGCGTGCGATCCCCGCAATGTCTACGCGGCGACCAAGCTCGGTCAGGAATTCCTCGCCGCCTCGTGGGCCCGCGCCACTGGAGGCCGGGCCGTTCTCCTGCGTTATCACAATGTGTACGGACCCAATATGCCGCAGGGGACCCCCTATGCCGGAGTGGCTTCGATCTTCCGCTCCGTCCTCAAAGCAGGCAACAGACCCCGAGTGTTCGAGGACGGGAAGCAGCGCCGCGACTTCATCCACGTCAGCGACGTCGCCCGCGCAAATCTCGCCGGTCTCGACTGGTCTCAGGGACAGGCAGCGGGGACGGTGCGAGCCTTCAACGTCGCGACCGGAGACGTCCACACCGTTGGAGAGATGGCGCTCGCCCTGGCCGAGACTCTGGGCGGTGGCGCACCCATCGTCACCGGCGAGTACCGCCTCGGCGATGTTCGCCATATCACCGCCTCGGCGGCGCGGATCCGGACCGAGATGGATTGGGTGCCGCGCATCGGCTTCGCCGAGGGCATGGCCGAATTCGCGAGGGCCCCGATGCGCGATGCCCACGCGTCGCAGGAGCCTGCGGCAGGGGAAGTGTCCCGGGGGTGAAGCGCGGGGGTGTGTGGCCCGGGTTCGGCGGCGTGCTGGCGGCTCTGGCCCTCGTGGCCGCCGCGATCGTGTTCCCACTCGTGACTGGGGTGGACGTCAAGGTGTTGAGCCTCCCGCCCCTGTTCGCCGAATTCCGACCTCGAGTGGGAATCGGAAGCATTGCTGCGGTGGCCATCGCGGTCTCCGTCGGAGTCTGGGGATTCCGGGCCGCCCAACGGCTGCCGTGGCGAATGCTTCTGATGCTCACCGCTCTCGTCTCCGCGGCATGGATGCTCGCCCTCGACGCGATCGACGGGCTCTCTCATCTTGGTGGAGAGCTTGAGAGCGACGCGGAGTATCTGCCGACCGCACGCCAGATCGCGGACGAGGGCTTCTTCTCCGGTGCATCGTCGCTGCTCACCAGGTACGTCGACCGGATCCCCCTGGCCAGTGCCCACAATCTTCCTGTCCACCTCGCAGGTCACCCGCCGGGAGCCGTGCTCTTCTTCGCTCTCCTCGTCTCTCTGGGGTTGAGCTCGACGTACGCCATCGGGCTCGTTGTCACCCTGATTGCGGCGACCATTCCCCTCGCGATCATGTGCACGTGCAGGAACCTCGGCATCGAGGCCCGCGCTCGGATCCTCGCACCATTCCTTGCCACGGCGCCCGCCGCGATCTGGTCGGCCGTGTCTGCCGACGCTGTGTTCGCGGCCGTGGGCGCGTGGGCGATCGCTGCGCTCAGCGCTGCAGTGGCGGTGCGTTCGCGGGTGGAGGAGGGACGCCCCGCGGTCACCTCGCGGGTTCGTGTCGGGTGGCCGGCGGTCGGGTGGCCAGCGGTCGGTTGGTCAGTGGTGTCGGGTCTCATGCTCGGATTGGGAACCTATATGAATTACGGCTTCCCGCTCCTCGGGGCCGTGGTCCTCGCCGTGTTCGCCGCGGCACGGTCCATTCGCCCGCTGCCGTGGGTCATCGGTGGGGCGCTGCTCGTCGTCGGCGTCTTCACCGTCGCTGGATTCTTCTGGTGGGAGGCCTACCCGGCGCTCAGCCAGCGGTACTGGGACGGGTTCGCGTCCTCTCGGCCTCCCACGTATTGGATGTGGGCGAACCTCGCGGCTCTCATCTGCGCGACAGGTCCAGGCATCGGGGCGGGAATCGTCGAAACGGCGAGGGGCTCCCGTCGGGCGATGTTCTCGCAGCACTCGAATGAGGCTGCGCACTCGAGCGAAGCTGACCGCCGGCTGCGCGTGGTGGTTCTCCTTGCTTCGTCAGCTGTGCTCATGGTTGTGGCCGCCGACCTGTCGAATATGAGCAGGGCGGAGGTCGAGCGCATCTGGCTGTTCATGGTGCCGTGGCTGCTCGTTTCCCTGGCAGCTGTTCCTGACAGGTCCAGGTCGTGGCTGCTCGGTCTCAATCTCGTCTTCGGCCTGGGGCTGGCCCACGTTGCGCAGAGCGCTTGGTGACACCGGTCTGGTGGCTTTGACGCGTTGACCCTAAGCTGTTCCCAGCCAGTCTGTCATGCACCTGCCGTTGCCCGGCCCAAGCACGAAAGCCCTCGATGTGAACACCCCCACGAGTCCCAGCCGATTCCGCCTCGAACCGTTGCGCCCTCGCGACCCCGGTGAGCACGGTCGCACTGCGAGTTCGCTCGAACTCTTCTTCGACCTCACCTTCGTCATCGCGGTGAGCATCGCTGCGACCCAGCTCCATCACAGCGTCGCCGAGGGGCACCTCGGTGACGGCTTGGTCGCCTACCTCATGATCTTCTACGCCGTCTGGTGGGCGTGGATGAACTTCACCTGGTTCGGTACGTCGTTCGACAACGACGACTGGCTCTACCGCGTGATGACCGTCGTACAGATGGGTGGAGTGCTCATCCTGGCTGCGGGTATCGAGCCCGCCTTCGTCGACGGCGAGTTCACCATCGTCGTTCTCGGCTACATCCTCATGCGCATCGTCATGATCGCCCAATGGCTGCGCGCATCACGGAGGGCAGGTCCCGCACGGCGTGCGACGATCTTCTACGCATGCGGAATCGGTCTCGCCCAAGTGCTGTGGATCGCGTGGCTCGCCATTGAGCCGCAGGGGATGGCGCTGGTCTGCTTCGCCCTCCTGGTCCTCGTCGAGCTCAGCGTTCCTGTCATCGCCGAGATCCGCGGCTCGACGCCGTGGCATCCGCATCACATCACGGAGCGCTACGGGCTGTTCACGATCATCCTCCTCGGTGAAAGCCTGCTCGCCTCCGCCAATGCCATCTTCGGAGCCTTCGCGGACAACGGTGAAGTGATTCCTCTCGTGACCCTGGGCTCGCTCTGCCTCGTCGTCACCGCATCCATGTGGTGGATCTACTTCTGGCCGCCCCATCACCGGGCGGTGTCATCGATTCGCAGAACCCTCACCTACGGTTACGGCCACTACTTCGTCTTCGCCGCCGCTGGTGCGTTCTCTGCCGGAGTGGGCGTCGAAGTCGACTCGCAGCTGAGCCACAGCGAAATCAATCCGCTGCTCGGTGCCTTCATGATCGCGGTCCCGATCGCGGTCTTCGTCCTCGGCGTGTGGGTGCTGGCGATCAGGGCCAATGCCGGCAGGGTCGTCAACATCGTCGTTCCTGCCTGCGCGGTGCTGGTGCTCTTGGATCCGATCATCCCGATCCCGACCTTCCTTACGACATTCTTCATGATCATCATCGTCATCACCCTCATCGTGGCAACGCCGAAGGGGGATGAATCGTCCACCGGCGCCGAGGTGAGGGCGTGAGTTCGGGAGCCTGAGCTCAGTTCGGAGGGCCGATGAAATGCCTCATGTCGCGGTCCTTCGCATCTTCGAGCCTGCGGGCGATCTCGTCCGCGCGTGCTGCGGGGCGAAGCGCATGCCTGCGGCCCGCTTCAATCAGCCACACGCCGAGGCGAATCATGGCCCGACTGAGTCCGCGAAGTCGCATGTCCGATGGGGACGACTGCGGCTGGGCTGCCATTTCGGGGCCGCGCGGGGAAGCTGGTCCTGCTCGGAGCATCGTTGCCCGCGCGTCATCGAGGAAGATCTCACGGGTGGTGGTTGTTGTGCGCTCGACGATTCTGCCGGGCCCTCGTGGGAAGGTCTGCGGTCGGATCGGATAGATGAGGGTGCTCATGATGGAATTTCCTCTCCATCGGTCAGGGGGAAGGCGTTGAACTGGATCTGCACGGGACGGGATCCGGGGTCGTTTCGACCGCGGAACTCCGTGACGACGGCGTCGATCACTTCGTGCACCCGGTCGTTGATCTCCCGCAGCTGAGCAGGCGTGACATGCACATTGCTCGTGTCGATCGCCGCGGCATCGGCCCATGCATCGGGCAGCAGATCGTCCGAGTTGAGAGCGTCGACGAAGTCCTCAAGCGCACGAGTGCGGTTTCTGGTCCACTCACGCAGGATGAAGCCGGTCGAGGCGCTGGCAGAGGGGTCTTCCTTGGCGGCGTTTCGGCTGACATCGATCGCACCCGGGGAGCGGTCCCACCACTTCGCTCGCCCGCCGGAGATGCCCTCAACCTGGTGGATGAAGTTGTGGCGGGCGAGCTGACGCAGGTGGTAGCTGGTCGAACCTGTCGACTCGCCGAGCCTGCTGGCCAGACTCGTCGCCGTCTGCGGACCGAACTTGGACAGTGCGTCGTAGATCTCGACTCGCAGCGGATGTGCGAGCCCCTTGAGTGCTTCGGGCCCAAGGGTTCGGATCGGTGTCGGAGAGTCTGATTCTTCAGCCATATTGCAAAGATACGCTTGCAAAGAATTCTTTGCAAGGAAAAGTTTGCATCGATTTTCCATTCGTTGCACCAGCAGAAGTGGCACCCTGGTCATATGAGTCTTCGACATGTCATCCCGCCCTACCTGCTCGATGCGATCGCCGAACGCGGAGGCGAGAAGTTCCCTCGTGCCGCCCGTGCTGCGCGCAGCTGTCAGGTCTCCGACGACTCCTGTCGCAACTTACGTGCCGAGGGGCTGCGGTATACGCCGGTGGCCAAGCCCGATGGGGGAGTCCAGGACTCCCGGGGTGCGAGGCACTCTCAGGTCATCGGTGCCAGTGCTGGGGTGAACCGACTCATCCACGACGCGCAGGGCACCGAGACCCTGCCGGGAGTCCTCGTTCGCAGCGAGGGCGAGCAGTCGGTGTCAGACGAGGCGGTCAACGAGGCCTATGACGGGCTCGGGGCCTCCTACTCACTCTTCGCCGAGGCCTTCGATCGCAACTCGCTCGACGGCAAAGGGATGCCGCTCATTGCCAGCGTCCACTACGGCCAGGACTATGACAACGCCTTCTTCGATGGTCGGCTCATGGTCTTCGGTGACGGCGACGACGAGGTCTTCACCGGCTTCACCGGGTCGCTGTCGATCATCGGCCACGAGCTCAGCCATGGCGTCATCAGCCACACAGCCGACCTCGAGTACCTCGGGCAGCCCGGTGCGCTCAATGAGCACTGCGCCGACGTCTTCGGGGCCCTGACCGAACAGCACGACTCCGGGCAGGATGCGGGGGATGCCACCTGGCTCATCGGCGCAGGCATCTTCACCCCCGCGGTCTCCGGCACAGCGCTGCGTTCGATGATTTCGCCCGGCACTGCCTACGACGATGATGTCCTCGGCGCGGACCCGCAGCCTGACCACATGGACCGCTTCGTCACCACTGAGTCGGACAACGGCGGTGTCCACCTCAACTCCGGCATCCCCAACCGCGCCTTCGCGCTCGCCGCCACCCGCCTCGGCGGCCCAGCATGGGAGACCGTGGGGCAAGTGTGGTTCGCCGTGCTGACCGGATCCGACATCACCACGCGCACCGATTTCTCTGGCTTCGCGGCCCTGACCATCGCCGAGGCGGTCGCCCAGTTCGGAGAGGGGTCCGACGTTCATGACGCGCTCGTCCAAAGCTGGGACGCAGTGGGCGTCACCCGTGGCGCAGGTCGCGGAAACGTGGGGAGCAGCTGGTGAGTGAGGAGGCGCCTCGTCCGAGCGCCTCGGCCGGTGCGAGCGATGGGAGCAGTGGCCGCAGCGACGGCTTCGGCCACCTCGTCGTCGAGCGCAGCGGTGGGATCGGCGGGCTGCTGCTCGTCTGGGACCTCGATATCGACTCGAGTGAGCATCGGGAGGAGATCGGCCCGAAAGTGGCACAACTCCCGTGGCAGGGCGACGCGACTTCGCAGACTGCCGGTGGTTGCGGTGCCGGGGCTGACAGGTATGTCTATGTGATCGAGAGTCGCTTCGGCCTTGTGCGCTTCGGCGAGGCCGAGATGCCGGGGGAGTGGAAGAGCCTCGTCGAACAGGTGCGCGAGATCGCTGCCCCCGAGCGGCGTAGGCCCGGGGCGGGTTGATGTTGCAGACTCAGTCCGTGCGGACGTAGATTGCAATAGACTGCTTGTCATGACTCATGACGACTCCACCGCGGCCAAGAACGAACGGGATCTCGAAGACGGCATTCACACGGACCTGCGGTCGACGATGACCTACAGCTCCTACCTCAGCCTCGACCGCCTGCTGACGTCCCAGCACCCCGTCAGCGAACCGGTCCACCACGACGAGCTGTTGTTCATCATTCAGCACCAGACCACTGAGCTGTGGTTCAAGCTCGTCATCCACGAACTTCTCGACGCACGCAGCCTCATCGCGGGCGACCAGCTCCAGCTGGCCCTCAAACGCATCGCCCGAGTCAAGCACATCCAGAAGACCCTGACCGAGCAGTGGTCGGTGCTTGCAACCCTGACACCGAGCGAATACGTCGGCTTCCGCGATGAACTGGGCCAGTCATCTGGCTTCCAGTCCTGGCAGTACCGGGCCGTGGAATTCCTGCTCGGGAACAAGAACGCCGGCATGCTGCAGGTCTTCGACGGTGAGCCTGAGGCCCGTGCGCAACTCGAAAGATACCTCAACGAGCCAAGCGTCTACGACGAGTTCCTGCGTGCCCTCGCCCGCCGCGGCCTTCCGGTTCCGCGGCGACTTCTGGACAGAGATGTGAGCGTGGCGCACACCTTCGATGAGGAGCTTCTCGACACCTTCCGGATCATCTATGAGAACCCGCAGGACTACTGGTTGGAGTACGAGAGCTGCGAAGAGCTCGTGGATCTGGAGGAGAACTTCCAGTTCTGGCGCTACCGGCACATGCGCACGGTGCTGCGCATCATCGGAATGAAGCGAGGCACCGGCGGGTCGAGCGGCGTCGGCTTCCTGCAGAAGGCACTTGACCTCACCTTCTTCCCCGAGCTCTTCGACATCCGCACCGGCATCGAAAACGGACCCGGCACCGCGACCGGCGGCCAGAATTCCGCGACCGGCTGTCCGGGGCTCTGAGTCCGATCGTGGATCTCGATCACACGTCCGGCAGCCCCACCTCCTTGCTGCGGACCTTCGTCGGACTCCATCTGCGAGACCTGGGTGGGTGGATCCGGGTCGCGGCTCTGCTTGACCTCCTCGCCGCTGTCGGCGTCTCGAACTCCTCGACGCGCAGCGCCGTGTCGAGACTCAAAGGCAAAGGGCTGCTCATTCCCGACAAGCGCGGCACCGTGGCCGGATATCGTTTGGACCCGGCGGCCGTGACCGACCTCGAACGAGGTGACCGGAGGATCTTCTCCTACCGCGGGCAGAGGGATGACGAACCCTGGTGCCTGGTGTCCTACTCCCTGCCCGAGGTGGACCGGTCGAAACGGGTGCAGCTGCGTCGAGCACTCATGGGACTGGGATTCGGTGCAGTCATCGACGGTCTGTGGATCGCCCCCGGACATCTGCGCGCCGAGGTCGAAGACGCGCTGGAGACGCTTGAGGTTCGAAACCGGGCGACGATCTTCCTCACGCAGACACCGCTGACGGCCGAGCCCTTCGCCCAGGCGGCGGCGAGATGGTGGGAGCTGGACACGCTGGCTGCCCGGCACACCGAATTCCTTGGTCTATACGAGCACTCTGCGTCGCGCATGGAGAGCTCAGCGCCGAAAGCGCCGCACGCAGAGAGCTCAGCGTCGCACGCAACGGTTGCAGAACACACCGGTTCAGCAATGCAGCCCGAACCCCGTCAAGCATTCGTCCTGTGGCTGCGCTGCGTCGACGACTGGAAGACGATCCCCTACGTCGATCCGGGCCTTCCACCCAGCGCCCTGCCCGCGAACTGGCCCGGCATGAGGAGCGTCGAACTCTTCGCTCAACTGTCCCGCAGTCTGGCAGAACCGGCACGTGCCCACGTCAGAGAGATCGCAGCCGGCAGGTGACCGGTGCACATCGGTGCACTATGGCCGGAGCCGGAGCCGGAGCCGGAGCCGGCGTCGTTCAACAGACGTCGATGCAGCCCGCCCTGGGTCGATTCAGCTCAGAAGCGTGTCGACCACAAGCGGGAAGTAGGGCGATTCGGGATCGACGAGGTCAGCGTGATCGGCGCCCTCGGCGATGGTCAGCCGGGCCGGGAACGTCCGTGAGAAATCGATGTCGACCGTCTCATCCCGGTCGCCGTGGAGGATGCGCAGATCCACCCGAGAGGGGATGAGCAGCACTCGAGAACGCGGATCCTCGCGCAGATAAGCCGCTAGATTCTCTTCCGGCCGCGCACCCATGTAGTCGAGCACCGCGCCGTCGCCCAGCTCGTCCACCACCTCCCGGAATAGGTCGGTGATCGGCGCCAAGGGTCTGAGCCGGAACTCAGGTCCGTCCTCGCCGAGGTGGCTCGCCCAGGCCAGCACCAGGCACCCACCGGCGGAGTGGCCGGTCACGACGAGATTGTTCCGTGCCCGCGCGTTCACACCCCAGCCCGACAGTGAGCCGCATGCGAAGGCAATGGCGGCGGTGACGTCATCGAGGCAGTTGGGCTGCCCACCCGAGCGCCGGTATTCGATGAGGACGCACAGCACCCCCGCCTCGGCGAGGGCAAGGGCCATGGGTCGGGCATGGGCGAGATCCGTGCGCTGACGGAAGTAGCCGCCGTGGACGAGGATCACCGTCGCCGAGGCGGTTCCCGGGTCGCCGTAGACCTCAAGGAACTGATCGGACTCGGTTCCGTACTCACTCCGGTTGGCCGCCCGTTTCGAGCCGAGATCGGCACCGGCGTCACCCAAGGCGGCAAAGCGCTCGTCCTGCCGCAATGAACTTGTGGAAGGACTGTCGTCGTTCATCGAGGGTTCGTTCGCCTTCGCAGTTGGCTCGTTCGCGGTCATTCGGGTTTGCGCACGCGAGTCAGTTCGGGAAGCTTCGCATCGAGCTTGTCGCCCGAGGACTGGCCGCGCAGGCGCCGACCTACCCAGGGGGCGAAGTGCTCACGGGCCCATTTCGACTCCTCGCTGACTGCGGCGCGGATCGGCCGCGTCGGGCGTGCTGGCATCGCGAACCCTGTCACGGGCAGCGAATGTCCGCTCTCCAGGGTGGCCAGTGCCTGATCCGCGACGAGGTCGTGGCCTTTAGGCGAGAGGTGGATCCGATCATCGGCCCAATTCTCGCCGGCGTAGAGGGGTCGCAGGCCCCAGACGTCGATCATGTGGCAGCCGTGACGCTGCGCGATCGACCACAGGTGGGTGTTGTAGATGCCCACGCGCGGACGTACGGCGCGGATCAGAGGTGAGCTGATCTCCGTGTCGAAGCCGTTGCACATGAGCACCTCGATGCCGGCCTCGCGGAAGGCGACGACGGCGCGTTCGAACTGATCGGCCAGGTCATCGATGTCGGCCGTCGGGCGCAGGCAGTCATTGCCGCCGCCGCAGAAGCTGACCAGGTCGGGTTTGAGGGCGAGTGCCTTGGGCACCTGCTCATCGATGATCCGATCGAGGAGACGCCCGCGGATGGCCAGGTTGGCGTAGGTGAGCTCGGAACTGCCCACGGGGGAGTCGACGAGCTTGCCGGCCAGACGATCGGCCCATCCCAAGTACCGGTCCTCTTGGTTGGGGTCATGGTCCATCAGCCCTTCACTGAAGGAGTCGCCGATCGCGACATATGACGTGATTGTCTGGAGCATCGCAGGGTCCTTCTCTCATTGGTTCTCTGACTCCGAACTATACTGAATCGGCCTTGCCGGAATCAGGTCGGACTGCCTTGCTGGAAACGGATCAGACTGCAGAAGACCCCGGCGGCACCGCGTCGTGACCAGTGCCGAGCGCCTGGCGTAGACTCGAATCGACACGGATCTCATCTTTGAAGGTCACTGCAGAAGGAGCACAATGTATCGTTCGGTTCCGGTTCCCGAGATCACTGATTTCGCCATCACCAATGCTCGGATTGTGCCCATCGCAGACGCCGACGGCAGACGTGTCGAACCGATCGAATCCGGCACGATCCTGGTCTCGGACGGAACCATCACCTCAGTGGAATCCGGCGCTGGCGCCGCACAGGATCTGCCAGCCGGCACGAAGGTCATCGACGCTGGGGGCCGCTGGGTCCTGCCGGGATTCATCGAAGCCCACGGCCACCTCGGCGTCCATGAGGATGGCGAGGGCTGGTCAGGTGACGATACGAACGAGATGACGAATCCCAATGGTGCCGGCGTGCGTGCTCTCGACGGCATCGACCCGAGTGACCTCGGGTTCAAGGACGCACTGCGCGGGGGAGTCACCTCGGCGCTCATCAAGCCAGGATCCGGCAATCCGATCGGCGGGCGCACCGCCTTCGTCAAGACCTGGGGTCGGATCGTCGACGAGATGCTCGTGACGCAGGATCTGTCCGTGAAGTCCGCACTGGGAGAGAACCCGAAGCGCGTCTACGGTGAGAAGGACGTCACCCCGTCCACACGCATGGGAACTGCGAAGATCTTCCGCGACGCCTTCGTCGATGCGCAGAACTACCTGGCGAAGCGGGCCCATGCCGAAGCCGAAGGCACACCCTTCGAACGTGACCTTGCCAAAGAGACCCTGGCAGATGTCCTTGAGCGAAAACTCGTCTTCGACCAGCACTGCCACCGCGCCGATGACATCGCCACGGCCATCCGGCTGTCCGAGGAATTCGGCTACCGACTGGTCATCAACCACGGCACAGAGGGCCACAAGATCGCTGACTACATCGCCGACAAGGGCATCGACGTCATCCTCGGGCCCCTCATGACCAGCCGGTCGAAGGTCGAGCTGCGCGATCGCACTTTGGCGACCGCGGGCGCCCTTGCCAAGGCCGGGGTGCGCATCGCCCTGACCACCGACCACCCCGTCATCCCCATCAACTTCCTCATCCATGAGGCCTCCCTGGCCGTCAAGGAAGGCCTCGACCCGGTCATCGCGCTCGAAGCTCTGACCATCAACCCGGCCGCGATCTTCGGCCTCGATGACCGACTCGGCTCACTGGCACCGGGTCGCGACGCTGACCTCGTCATCTGGTCCGGTGACCCGCTCGACCTGAACTCCCGCGCCGATCAGGTGTTCGTCTCCGGCCGCAAGGTCTTCGAGTTCGACGCCGCAGCAGGTTCTGCCGATGTGGCGGACCCATTCGGCCCGACTCTCATCAGTGAGCCGTGACGGACGACAGCACAGAAGAGGCCCCCACCGCCGAGGTACCGGTCGACGCCCAGTCGTCGTCCGGACCTGAGCACGGTGCGAACCAGGCCGAAGCCGGATCCTCGGCGTTGCAGGAACTGCTCGAACTCTCTCGTCAGCAGCGCCTGCAGGAGCTGCGCGAAGCACCGACCGGAGCGCTGAAGTCCGCGGACGTCGACCCTGCAGGCCCGAAGTCAGCGAAAGCGACGACAGCCAAGTCGAAGCCGAAAGCCGACCAAAGAGGCACCTCTCAGCGGGTCGCACAGCGCGTGGCCAGACGCACCGTGGGCAGACTCGTCTCCGGTGCCTCGGTCAACACCCAGCCGGTGCCGATCGTCACCGCCCTCAAAGGCAGCCCGTACAAGGCTCCGGTGCAAGCCAACGAGCCTGCCGAGGACGAGGCCAGGATGGTCCTCGACCTCGCGGCCGACATCGCCGCGATCATGATGCGCGCCGGCGCAGGCACCTCCGACATCGAAGTCTCCGTCATCGCGGCCTGTGCGGCCTTCGGGCTGACGACTGCGCAGGTGGACCTGACCTCGAACACCCTCACCGTGCACTATTCGACCTCTGATGGCCGTCTCATGACCGTCATGCGCGTCAACCGGGGCGAATCCATCCACTTCGCGAAGCTCGGTTCCGTGCACAAGCTCGTCACCGATCTGGTTGCGGGCAACATCGGATTCAACGATGCACGCAGCCGCCTCGACGCCATCAGGTCGCAGCGACGTCCCTATCAGGACTGGTTCGTCACAGGAGCCTGGGGACTGATGGTCGGCAGTCTCGTCGTGATGCTCGGCGGCGGAGCCATCACAGCAGTCCTCGGAATCGTCATGGCGATCTTCATCCGGGAGAGCGGCAAGTTCATCGGCCGCACCAGTCTGCCCAATTTCTTCATCACCACGCTGCAGGCGGCGATTGCGACCCTGGTGGCGATGGTGGCCGGGAACTTCGGCATCATCGAATCACCGCAGTACCTTGTTGCTGCCGGAATCGTCCTGCTTCTGCCGACTCAGTCTCTGTATTCGTCTGTCCAAGACGCCCTGACGAACTTTCCGCTCACTGCGGCCGGGCGAATGGTGGGAGTGGTCCTGACCCTGGCCGGCATCGTTTCGGGTTTGGCACTGGGAGTGGTGACCGGCGAGGCGATCGGCCTCGACCCGATCGAGGTTCTCGTGCCCAAGACCGGTGTACATGTCCTCACCGCGATCGCCTCGATGATCGCAGCGGCAGTCGTCTCAATGGCGGCAGTCGTCGCCATGCAGTCGACGAGGCGGTTCATCCTGCCGGCCGCGTTCGTCGGTCTTGCCTCCTACATCACGATCACGGTGCTGACGGTCCTCGAGATCGACAATGTCCTCGCCAGTCTGCTGGCGGCGACCGTGAGCGGTTTCCTTGCGCGACCGCTGTCCCTTCGGTTGGGCGCGCCTGCCATCGTTCTCATGATTCCCGCGATCTACACCCTGCTGCAGGGGCTGTCGATCTTCACCGCCGTCTATCTGATCGTCGCCGAATCCGAGACGACGTCCTTCGCAGTGGGACTGTCCTCGCTGTTCACCGCGATTCTTGCCAATGCGGCACTGGCCGTCGGCGCAGTGCTCGGCAGCTACCTGGCCCGGCCGCTGAAGAACCTCAAGGCAGACGCTGTGGAGAAGACCGCCGAATCTGCGCGCTCGAATGAATCGACGATCACTCTGGACACTGTCGAACCCCGCGACTGAGTGCCGACACGTTCACTGGCTGCCCGCTCAGTGTGTCCACGCTCAGCATCGGCACGTTCAGTCCTGGGGTGGGAGGGCCCAGTCGATGGGCGGTATGCCCTTCTGTCCCAGCAGTTCGTTCGTCCGCGAGAACGGTCGGGATCCGAAAAAGCCTCTGCTGGCCGACAGCGGCGACGGATGCGCGGACTCGATGATCGCAACCTCGGAGCGACCCGACTGCAGCATCGGTGCCAGATTCCTCGCGTCACGGCCCCAGAGTATCGCCACGAGCGGCTGATCCCGGTCGACGAGTGCGGCGATCGCGGTTTCGGTGATGGCCTCCCAGCCGCGTCTGCGGTGGGATGCGGGCTCGCCCGGTGAAACAGTGAGCACCCTGTTGAGCAGCATGACTCCCTGCCGAGACCAGGCCTGCAGATCACCATGGGCGGCAGGCTCGATGCCCAGGTCGGAGTTGAGTTCCTTGTAGATGTTCGTCAGCGACCGGGGGAGCGGACGCACCTCGGGATCGACGGCGAAGGACAGACCGATCGCATGTCCGGGGGTCGGATAGGGATCCTGACCGACGATGAGCACCTTCACCTCGGCGAGGGGCTCGGCAAAGGCACGGAACACCTTGTCTCCGCTGGGCAGATAACTGCGCCCGGCGGCGACCTCCTCCCGCAGTAAATCGCCCATGGCATGGATGCGATCGGCCTGGCCGGACAGCGCCGTGGCCCAATCGGGGGACATGATCTTCGTCAGTTCGGCTGTGGACGTCATGGCCGCGATTCTACCGATGGGGTGAGGCTCGGTGCCGATGTGCACACAACGCAGATCAGGTGTGCATCATCGCCTACCCTCCCACCATTCTTTTCGGACCCGGGCAGACGATATGCTCGACGACAAGAGTTCATCGCAGAACTGAGTAGGTGAAAGGATCACTATGTCGCAATTTCCCGAGGCCACGAACTGGAAGATGTTCATCGGCGGAGAATGGGTCGAAGCTGCCGACGGTGACAGGAAAGACGTCATCACCCCCATCGATCGCAACGTTGTGATCGCCACTGTGGCCAATGGCAAGGAAGCGGACGCCGATCGCGCCGTCAAAGCTGCTCGGAAGGCATTTCCCGAATGGGCTGCGCTTCCGTTCAAGGAACGGCAGAAGATGCTCATCCGCTGCGCCGACGCCCTTGAAGCCGCTTCCGAGGAACTGGCCCAACTGACCGCGATCGACACCGGCAACGCCATCCGGACACAGGCACGTCCGGAGACGATCATCCTGGCCGACCTGTTCCGCTACATGGGCGGAGTCGCCGGCGAGGTCAAGGGCAACACTCTGCCGGCCGGTGACGGTCAGCTGCAGTACACGAAGCGGGTGCCTCTCGGCGTCGTCGCCGGAATCCTGCCGTGGAACTCACCGCTGATGATCGCAGCCTTCAAGACCCCGGCCGCACTGGCCGCGGGCAACACGATCGTCCTCAAATGCGCCGAGGATGCACCGCTGACGATTCTGAAGATGGCTGAGCTGCTCGCCGACATCCTACCGGCCGGCGTCCTCAACGTCGTCACCGGCAAGGGCTCGGTCATCGGTGAAGCACTCAACGTCCACCCCGACGTCGATAAGGTCTCGTTCACCGGTTCGACGAACGTCGGCCGCCACGTCGCGGAACTGGCAGGCGGACGTCTCGCTCACTCCTCGATGGAACTCGGTGGCAAGAGCCCCAACATCGTCTTCCCAGACTCGAACGACGACGACACCCTCCAGCAGGTGCTGCTTTCGACTCGCTTTGCACGCCAGGGACAGTCCTGCACGATGGGTTCGCGTCTGTTCCTGCACGAGGACATCTACGATGACTTCCTGGGCAAGCTCGTCGACGCAGTCTCGAAGATGAAGGTCGGTGACCCTCGAAATGAGGACTCCGACATCGGCTGCATCATCAACGAGAAGCAGTACGATCAGGTGTCTGACTACATCGAGATGGGCAAGTCGATGGACGGCGTTGAGATCGCCTACGACGGTTCGGACTCACTCGAGGTCGGCGAACCCGGTTTCTACCACGCGCCCGTCATCTTCTCCAAGGCCAAGAACGAATGGCAGACCAGCCAGGAAGAGATCTTCGGCCCCGTCCTCTCCGTCATTCCCTGGAAGGACGTCGACGAGGTCATCGACATGGCCAATGACAGCGAATTCGGCCTCGCCGCGTTCGTGTTCACGAGGAACGTCGATGCCGCGCTGACCATGGCCAATCGGATCGAATCCGGCTGGGTCCAGGTCAACCAGGGCGGTGGCCAGCTGGCAGGCCAGTCCTACGGCGGAATGAAGACCTCCGGCTTCGGTCGTGAGGCATCGCTGGAGGGCATGCTCGAAGGCTTCACCCAGATCAAGCAGGTCAACATCCGCATCCGCTGATCAGCTCTCGCTCGACAGGTCGTCCGATTCGGACCACCTGTCGGCAATCTCGACCCACTCTGCGGTGGGCGACTCACCCACTGCGGTCAGTCTCCTGCAGCAGGGTGGGTTATCTGATTGTCTGACCTTGAATGGTGTCGGCGGGGATGCGAAGGCACGCTGGTGGGGATGGAAAGGCGCGCTGGCGGACGCGCGACGGCGCGCCGGGAATTTCAGTCCTGTCGTCCGGGCGATAATATAGAAGCAACGATTCATCTTGAAGGAGCACAACGTCTATGCCGCAGAACCAAGGCGCACCCGAACTGAGTGAGCTCGAGGTGTCCGTTTTGGAGTTCGAGCGGCGCTGGTGGAAGTACGGTGGAGCCAAAGATCATGCGATCCGCGAACGGTTCGACATGTCTGCCACAAGCTACTTCCAGATCCTCAATTCCCTGCTCGATAACCCAGCCGCTCTTGCCAGTGACCCAATGCTGGTCAAACGCCTGCGTCGCATCCGCACCACGCGGCAGAGCGAACGAGCACAAGCCCGCGTCTCGAGGTAGACATGACTGACGAATTCGACGAGATCGAAACTGGACGACGCAGCGGAGCCCATCGACAGGAGTCCGCGGCGCAGTCGAATGTCGGTGCCATCGCACTGGTCATCATCCTCGCCCTTGTTGCCGTTCTGCTGGTGGTCGCTGCCATCAACATCATCACCTCGTCGATGAAGGACCCCGAGTCCGACGTCGCCGATTCCGGGTCTGACAAGACCTCCTCGGCGAGTCCATCGCCGAGCGAAAGTGAAGTCAGCGTCGCAGACTCCTCGGTCACGGTTGACGTCCTCAACGGTTCCGGAGTCTCGGGAACCGCGAAGAAGTTCTCCGAAGCGGTGGAGGAGAAGGGCTGGGGCCTTGGCGAAGTCGGCAACTATTCGACAGGACTGACCGACTCCACGGTCTACTACGCTGATGAGGCGAATGCCTCTCAGGCGAAGATGGTCGCCGAGGCGCTCGGCATCGAGGCCGTCGAGTCCTCGACGGACTTCGACACCGACATCACTGTCGTCATCTGTTCGGATATCGCCGAACGCGGACCCGAACCCAGCGGAGGCGATTCGGGCGAAGGCGGTTCAGGCGAAGCCGAGGGCTGAATGTCCGCACGTATCTCAGCGGAAATGAACTCGTCTGCCAGGAGAAATGAACTCTCCGAATGGTCCCGTATAACGAATTGGTAACAGTGTTGAGCCGTCGGAGGACCTGTCCGACGCTGGGGTAGAGTTGCATCAGCTAGGCAAGCACTGCCCTTGTGTTCTATTCGTGCTTCACCGAGATCATTCTCCAGAGGTCAATGAGAGAAATCGCGGGGTCGGTTGAGTTTTACTAGCTTCCGTAGTCCGCTGCGCGGCCAGACAGGTTGCAAGCGGGTGATGGAATGTCAATGACACTGCACTTTATGGAGAAGTAATGGCACAAGGTACCGTCAAGTGGTTCAACGCCGAAAAGGGCTATGGTTTCATCACCCTGGAAGGCAACAACCAGGATGTGTTCGTTCACTGGAGCGCAATCCAGATGGATGGCTACCGCGCTCTCGAAGAGGGCCAGCAGGTTGAGTTCGAAGTTGGAGAAGGACAAAAGGGTCCTCAGGCGGAATCCGTCACCCTCCTCTGAGACTCACGTACGTAAAGTCTTTTGATCCGCCTCGGCGGGATGGCGGCTCAGGCCCGAATCCTATCGAGCGGGGAAAGCGCCAAGCAGGCAGCTGCTTGGCGCTTTTCAGTTCTACGGGGGCGGCTTCCCTTCTGCGGGGGCAGGCTCCTTGCAGCAGCTTTCCGGTGCGTCCACCTGGTGAGTCCGCACCTCGCATCCACCTGGCGCACCCGCCTCACGTGTCCGCTCTGTGGAACGTGCGGGAGTTTCGCGCTGGGCCGAACTGCGGAAACACGCGGGAGGCAGCCATTTCGGCAGGCGCAGGTGGGCGGCAATATTTGCACTCGCATGGGGAGAGTGCTAAATCTAGTACTGGTGAAAACCTAGGGTTTCTCATCAATCGTTTCGAGAGCGTGGTCCATGTGTGGAATGGAACATGCGGACACACTCTCTGCCGTCGCGGGCGCTGACGATTGCTCTGGATTCCCAATCCACTCCATCAGGGAGGATCTAAGCCACTATGGCAAAGATGATTGCATTCGACGAAGAAGCTCGTCGGGGACTCGAAGCAGGTCTCAACCAGCTTGCGGACGCGGTCAAGGTAACCCTTGGACCCCGTGGCCGCAATGTCGTGCTCGAAAAGCAGTGGGGCGCACCCACCATCACAAACGATGGTGTCTCCATTGCCAAGGAGATCGAACTCGAGGATCCCTACGAGAAGATCGGCGCTGAGCTCGTCAAGGAAGTCGCCAAGAAGACTGACGACGTTGCTGGCGACGGCACCACCACCGCTACCGTTCTGGCTCAGGCGCTCGTTCGCGAGGGACTGCGCAACGTGGCAGCCGGTGCTGATCCGCTCAGCCTCAAGCGTGGCATCGAGAAGGCTGTTGAAGCCGTGACCGCTGTCCTGCTCGAGAACGCCATCGACATCGAGACCAAGGAACAGATCGCCGCGACTGCCGGTATCTCCGCTGGAGATCCTGCTATCGGTGAACTGATCGCCGAGGCCATCGACAAGGTCGGCAAGGAAGGCGTCGTCACCGTCGAGGAGTCCAACACATTCGGACTCGAGCTCGAACTGACCGAGGGTATGCGCTTCGACAAGGGCTACATCTCCGGTTACTTCGTCACCGACACCGATCGCCAGGAAGCTGTCCTTGAGGATCCTTACATCCTCATCGTCAACTCCAAGATCTCGAACGTGAAGGATCTGCTGCCCATCCTCGAGAAGGTTCAGCAGTCCAACAAGCCGCTGTTCATCATCGCTGAAGACGTCGAGGGCGAAGCTCTCGCGGTTCTCGTACTGAACAAGATCCGTGGCACCTTCAAGTCCGTGGCCGTCAAGGCTCCTGGATTCGGAGATCGCCGCAAGGCTCAGCTGGCCGACATCGCCATCCTCACCGGTGGTCAGGTCGTGTCCGAGGAAGTCGGGCTCAAGCTCGACAATGTGACCACCGAACTGCTGGGCACCGCCCGCAAGGTTGTCATCACCAAGGACGAGACCACCATCGTCGAGGGTGCCGGAGACGCCGAGGAGATCGCAGGTCGGGTCGCCCAGATCCGTGCCGAGATCGAGAACTCGGATTCCGACTACGACCGTGAGAAGCTGCAGGAACGTCTGGCCAAGCTGGCTGGCGGAGTTGCAGTCATCAAGGCCGGAGCCGCGACCGAGGTCGAGCTCAAGGAAACCAAGCACCGCATCGAAGATGCAGTGCGCAACGCCAAGGCTGCTGTGGAAGAGGGAATCGTCGCCGGTGGCGGCGTCTCACTCATCCAGGCGGGCAAGACTGCCTTCGCCAACCTCACTCTCGAGGGTGACGAGGCAACCGGTGCCAACATCGTCAAGGTTGCCATCGAAGCTCCGCTCAAGCAGATCGCCACCAACGCCGGCCTCGAAGCCGGTGTGGTTGCCGATAAGGTCGCCAACCTCGAACCCGGATTCGGCCTCAACGCCGCAACCGGTGAGTACGAGGACCTGCTGGCCGCTGGCATCAACGACCCGGTGAAGGTGACCCGCTCTGCTCTGCAGAACGCCGCCTCGATCGCCGGTCTGTTCCTGACCACCGAGTCGGTTGTCGCCGACAAGCCTGAGAAGGCTGCACCAGGTGCTGACGCAGCTGCTGCCGGCATGGACGGAATGGGTGGCATGGGCTTCTGATAAGCCCCTCTCACTCGAAGAGCCGTGCCGGTGCCCGAAAGGGTGCCGGCACGGCTCTTCTCGGTTCGAAGGCCGTGCCGTAGCCTGGACGGCATGAACTTCACAGGCACAGAATCCTGCGGAAACAGTCCGAAGAACATGTTCGTCGCCAGGTTCGAGGAGAATCTGATCAACGGAGACAGACAAGCCCTCGCCGAGGTGGTCGATGAGGACTGCATCCTCCAGATCGTGGGCGGCGGGGGAGTCGAGACCAGCACCGGGCGCGACGAAGTCATCGACGCACTGCTGCGCATTGCTGACTCGAAGCCCGTGGCCGGTCATCTCGACGCAGCCATCACTCACGGCAAGGCAGCTGCGGCCTGGGGCCAATGGGAGCATTCGAGCGACGGCGAAGACATCCGATACTTCTCACATACGCTTTGGTTCCGAAACAACAAGGCCACAGGGTTCGCTCAGATCCGGGTCTTCCACGCCTGAGCGTCTCCAGCCGGGCGCGGACAGGTTCAGGGACGTCGCCTAAGCGCTTCGCTGCCAGTCACGAGTCGGTCAGTCCCAGGGGTTCCTGCGTCGATGACGACGCTCTCGGCGGCGCCTGCGCATCTCATCATTGGGAGCCACCTCTCCCGGAGCGAAGGGAGGGGCCAAGGGGTGCGGAGGCTGCAATCCGTTGCCGAAGGTGTCTTCGTAATCCTCGTCCTCATCGTCGTTCCTGCGTTCCTCAAGCTCACGCTTGGCCTCAGCGTCGCCTAACTGCGCTCGGGCTCGCTTCGTCAGCTCGCGCTTCCTGTTGCGGATGAGGCTCTGCTTATTGGAGATCTGTGAGATCGCGCCGAAGAGCATCGGAAGAATGACGAATATCGGCCAGAAGAATATGAGCCCGCCCGCGGCGAATGAAGTGGCGGCCCAGATGGCGAGTGTGATTCCGGCAGGACCGGCGAACATCCCCAGGAGTACATTTCGCACGCGGTCCTTGTAGTACTTCTGCGCGGCCGCATCGATCTGCTCGGGAGTGATCGGGATACGATCAGCATTCAGGCGGGCAAGAGCTTGGGCACGGGCGGAATCGTCGAGTTCTCCCGGTGCGACCTCGCCCGCCTCGGCGATGATGAGATCCTGCACGAGATCGGGGACCTCTCCCAGAGTCTTCAGACGGTTGGCGGCCTCGCTGCGTTCGTCGAATTCCTCGGCGTCGATCTGACCCAACGCAAACGCCTCGGACAGCACATCGCCCACGATTGCGCGATCGGCATCCGAAGCGCGCACCTGCCCATGAGCGCGGGGATCCGCGCTGAATCGTGACCACAGTGGCGAACTGTTCATGACACTTACTGTAACCCCGCCCAGATAGCGGGTCTGAACTATGATGGTGCAAATGGAACCCGTCGTCGTGCTCATCGTGTTCGCGGTGTTCCTGGGGGCAGTTTCGCAGCGAGTCACCGGAATGGGATTCGGCCTGGTCAGTGGGCCGTTTCTCGTGCTTCTGCTCGACCCGTTCTCCGGCGTTGTGCTCGTCAACATCTGCGGCATCGTCGCCAGCGGCACCGTGTTCGCCCGCACCTGGCGAGAAGCCGAGTGGGGCAGTTTCTGGAAGCTGTCTCTGGGGGCACTCATCGGCACGATTCCCGGAGCCCTCCTGGCCGCAGCTCTCCCAGCGCCATCGCTGCAGATTCTGATCGGCCTGCTGATCATCGTCTCCCTCATCAGCTCCATGGTCATCGGCCGAATCGGCAAGACGATGCCCGCGAATTTCGGAACGAAGCTCACCACCGGCTTCCTCTCGGGAACGATGTCGGCTGCCGCGGGAGCGGGCGGGCCTGCCGTCAGCGCCTATGCTGTACTGACGAAGTGGGATCAGCGGACATTTGCCGCAACCCTGCAGCCGTTCCTCGTCGTCGGGACCACCTCGGCGATCGTCTTCAAAGCCGTGTTCGACCACGGCGCCTGGCCGCAGTTGGCAGCACCTGCCTGGATCGGGATCGCGGCGGTCCTCGTCGCAGGTCTCGTCGGCGGGGATTGGATGTCGAAGAAGATCGATTCCTCGACTGCCCGAGTCGTTATGATCGTCCTTGCCCTCGGTGGGGGAATTGCGACCCTCGTCAAGGGGCTGATCCACCTGGGCTGAACGGCTTACCGACTCCTCGTGTTATAGGCAAGGGAGCCTGTTGTGAGCGCGTTGAGCGCCCATCTGAGAGCGAATTTCGAGCCTGCGGACTGAGCTGACACAAGGCTTCAGTTCAGTCGCTTGTCAGACTCGTCCGGCATACTGATTGGTGACTCGTTTTGCTGGGGAGGCATAGATCGTGGCAGCAGTATTCCTGATAATACTCGTGGTGCTCGGCACCATCTTCTTCGTTGGCTACCGCAAGGAGAAACACCGTAAGAAGGAACTTGCCGCCGCCGAGCTCCAGCAGGTGACAAAGACCGCCGAAGAGGATGTCACGTCCTTCGGCGAGGAAGTCGCCGAACTCGATATCCTCACCGCCGGAGTCGAACTCGACACCGGGGGCTCGCAGGACTACAAGCAGGCATTGGATTCCTACGACATTGCCAAGGAGACGCTCGACAACGTCGACGAGCCCTCCGACATCCGCAGCGTCACCGAGGCCCTCGAAGACGGTCGCTACGCCGCCAAATGCGTGCGTGCGCGCGTTGACGGAAAGCCTCTGCCCGTGCGCCGTCCCCCGTGCTTCTTCAACCCGCAGCACGGTCCCTCGGTCGAAGACATCGACTGGGCGCCTGCCGGCGGCCAGCTGCGACCTGTTCCCGTCTGTGCCGCCGACGCCGAGCGCGTGGCGGTGGGTGCGGAACCGGCCGTCCGCAAGGTCGTGACCGGTGATGGACATACTCGCCGGGCCTACTGGGAAGCAGGACCTGCCTACGCCGAATACAACCGCGGATACTTCAACTCCTATGCCGGTTCGGGACTTCTGCCCGGCGTCCTCATGGGCTCGATGATGTTCGGCGGCATGGGCGGCGGCTGGGACGGCGCCTATGGTGACGCCGGTGGTGGCGATGCCGGCGGCGGAGATGGCGGAGACGGAGGCGGATTCTTCGGAGGCGGAGACGGCGGCGACGGAGGCGGTCTCTTCGGCGGCGACGGGTTCGATCTTGGAGACCTGTTCTGATGGAGACGATTGAGATCCGCGGCGATTCGATCAAGCTCGGTCAGCTGCTCAAACTCCATGGTGTCGCCGAACACGGTGCGATGGCCAAAGACATGATTGCTGACGGCGAAGTCGTGGTCAATGGTGAGGTCGAAACTCGCCGAGGTGCCACGATTCGTCCCGGAGACACCGTCGAAGCCCTAGGTGAGGTCATCGAGGTCTCGGTCGAATAGGCCCTACGATCACGAACACAGCATCTGATGCAGAAGGGACGTCCCCGCGGGGACGTCCCTTCTGCATGGCTGTCTCAGTGTCTGTGGGCCATTGCGACGCTCTGCATCTGCGCCGAGACCCTCAGAAGAGGTGACCCGAGACCCTCAGACGAGGTAACCCGAGGAGACCCTCAGACGAGGTAACCCGAGACCCTCAGAGCAGCTGTCGCGAAAACTTCAGGTCCGCTGATTGGCCTCTGGAGTGTCATTGAGCCCGGGAGCATCCCAGAGAGCTGACCAATTGGATGTGTCCTCTTCGAACGGAAGCTCGTTGGACAGTACGCCGCGCACCTGGATCTCCAGGGGGTTGTCGCGCTGCTTGGGACCTGACTGCGCAAAGGGATAGAACGTGCCGCGCTTGTACTGGTAGACGAGTGCCAGGCGGCGCCCGTCCGGGTTTGCGAAGTAGACGGTCGAGCACAGCAGCATCGTGTCGAAGCCCTGGCTGACCAGAGCCGAGTTCACGGCGTGCAGATTGGTGACGAGGTTGACCACCTCAGCGTTGGTGTCGGAGACCACCTGCCAGGTGTAGCCGAACCCGTCGTTCTGCTGGGTCACGTTCGCGGCGGGGTCCGAGCCGATGAGGGCGACGCTCTCGGTTTCAGCGGACTGGAACGCCGCACCTTCGACCTGTCGGAACGCCACGGCCCCGACTCCGGTGGGCTTGAAGCCTGTTGCGGCTTCGAGCGTCAGTGCGGCGGGTGGCAGTGCGAAGAGGTCGTCGAGGTTGGCCCGCTTCGGTTTGGAACGGCCCAACAGAGCGTCGAAGAAACCCATGAAACTCCTAGTGGATGTCGGTCAGTGCGGTTGATGTCAGCGGGTCGATGGTCACTGGGGCTGTGAGAGCTGCCCGGAGATCCGCGCCAGCTGCTCCAGGCGCTTGTCGAGCGAGGGGTGTGTGGAGAAGAGCTGTCCGAGGGCCGCCTTGCCGCTGACGGCGGGAATGAGCGCCAGATGGTTCGCCGAGGAAGAGGCACGCAGGTCCTTCTCCGGGATCTTGCTCATGTCGCCGCTGAGTTTCGTCAGCGCAGAGGCCAGCGTCGAAGGTGCGCCTGTGAGTATGGCGGCGGCCCTGTCGGCGGCAAGCTCGCGGTAGCGCGAGAGGCTGCGGATGAGGAGGAACGAGAGTCCGTAGACGACGGCACCGACGAGGATGAACAGCAGCTGGATGGGGACGCCGCCGTTGTTGTTCGATCGTCCGAAGCTCATGTAGTAACCGGCTCGCATCATGAGAGCGGCCACGACACCGGTGACTCCGGCGACTGTCATGATGGTGACGTCGCGATGGGCGACGTGGGAGAGCTCATGTGCCAGCACGACCTCGACCTCATCGCGGTCGAGCTTCTCGAGCAGGCCGCGTGTCACGCACACGACTGAGCGCTCCGGCGAACGGCCGGTGGCGAATGCGTTGGGAATGGCTGAGTTCGAGACCGCGACGCGTGGTTTGGTCGAATCGGCGAGCTGGCAGAGGCGATCGATCATCGTGTGCAGCTCCGGGGCTTCCTCGGGGGAGACTTCTCGTGCACCCATCGCCTTCATCGCGATCTTGTCGGAGAAGTACCACTGGAAGAAGAACGCGCCGCCGCTGACGAGGACCGCGATGATCACGCCGCCGGTGCTGCCGCCGAGCATCCACCAGATGGCGAGGATGAGGATCACGTAGATCAGTCCGTTCAGGAAGATCGTCCACCCCATACGCATGGTGAGTCCGTTGTCCTTGACGAAACGATTCTTCATCGTGGTTCCTCTCTGGGTGTGGCAGTTCCGGCCCACGGCCTTGGGTTAAGGCAGTGGGCCGGAGTCACCGATATCAAACTGTGTGGATCAGGCTGGATCTGGGATGAAGCCTTCACCGGTGAGGAGCTCTGTGATCTCTTCCAGAGTCGCATCGACGAACGGCACGACGGCCTCACTCGTTCCCAGATAGTCGTCAGAGACGGGCTTGCCGTGTCCGACGACGTAGTCGTGAAGGGCATGAAGAGCTTTTCGGGCGGCCTCTTCATCGGTGGCGTTGACGGCGTCTTCAACCTGGTTGTCGTATTTCTGCAACAGGTTCTGGTCGACGTCGGCGATGTCGAACTGGCCCTCGCCCATGATGCGGATGATCATTGCTTGTCCTCGCCTTCAAGCGACTGCTGCTGCTTGTCGGAAGATGCCGGCAGCGACTCACGCATCCGGTTGAGCTCCATCTCCACGTCGTTGTCGCTTGAGAGCGCGTCGAGCTGTGCACTGATGTCGTCCTTCGAGGAACCAGTGACATCTTCCAGTGCGCCCGAAGCGATGAGCTCGTCGACGGCACCGGCACGAGCCTGGAGGGAAGCAGTCTTGTCCTCGGCGCGCTGGACTGCGAGTCCGACGTCGCCGAGCTCCTCGGAGATGCCGGAGAAGGCTTCGCCGATCTTCGACTGTGCTTCTGCTGCGTTGTACGTGGCCTTGAGGGTCTCCTTTTTGGTGCGGAAGGCATCGACCTTGGCCTGCAGACGCTGCGAGGCCATCGTGAGCTTCTGCTCCTCGCCCTGCAGCCCCTCGTGCTGGCCCTGCAGATCGGTGATCTGCTGGTCCAGCCCCGACTTCCGGGTCAGTGCTTCACGGGCAAGGTCCTCGCGGCCCATCTCCATGGCCTTCTGGGCCTGGCCGCTGAGCTTGTTCTGCTGCTGTTCGAGCTGAGTGATCTGCAGCTCGAGGCGCTTGCGGCTGGTGGCGACATCGGCAACACCGCGGCGTACCTTCTGCAGCAGCTCAAGCTGCTTCTGATATGAATAATCGAGAGTTTCATTGGGGTTCTCGGCTTTGTCCAGCGCCTTGTTGGCCTTGGCGCCAAAGATCGCCGCGATCCTTTGGAAGATGCTCATCCGTAGTCGACTCCTGCATTGGTCTTGACCCGACGGTGCTGACCGCTCGTCTCCGAAGCTGGAGAAACGTAGCCGGCACCGCCGCGAACTATCGCTATCAGCCTACTAATAAAGGCTGACAATTTGCCAGACGCGGACACAGAACTCGGACAGACGCCCTAAGCGGGAATTCGCGGGGAACGACGGGCTGCATGCTCGGTGCTCACGGAACGAAGAGTCGGGAGTTCGCAGCCTCGACCTCCGAGTACTGCGCGGCCGCCGTGTTGAGGGCCCCGTGGATCGAGGTCAGTGATTCGAACAGCTGCTTCTGAGCGCCCTCCCACTCATTGATGACCGTCTGGAAATTCTGTGCCGCACTTCCCTTCCAACACTCCTGCAGGGCCAGAAGATTCCTCAGCATCTTATTGGATTCTGCAACGAGGGTGCGGGAGGTCCCTGCTGTGGCGGCGGCAGCGGATGAGACGCGTTCGGCATCGACTTCGAAACTCATGACTTCTCCTAACGGCGGGGCACCGGAGCTCGGAACGAGGCACCGGGACTCTTCCCAGCATCGCGGTTCACCCGTGCTCGACGAAGCCCGACAAAAGAGGGTGTGGACAGCGCTTGGCTGTCCACACCCTCAATGCTCACGAGTGAGATCGTCATCCACAGCGATCTGCACTCAAGTGGTGCTACTTCAGCTCGAGCGTCGTCTTCAATGTCTGCTCCTGGCCGCCGCGGATGACGGTGAAGTCGACAGAGGAGTTCGTCGGCTGGGCGCGGACGAGTGCCCGCAGAGCAATCGCGTTGTTCACCTTGGTTCCAGCCACGGACACGATGTCGTCGCCGTCCTTGAAGCCTGCCTTGTCGGCCGGCGATCCGGACTGCACCGACTGCACCTTCGCACTGCCACGCGTGGTGCCGCCGCTGTTGATCTGTCCGTCGGTGAGCGTGATCCCCAGGAAGGGATGCAGTGCCTTGCCACTTGAGATGAGCTGATCGGCGATCATCACGGCCTGTGAGGCGGGGATGGCGAACCCGATGCCGATCGATCCCGACTGCCCGCCTTCACCAGCCTGGCTCAGCGAGGCCGCCGCAGTGTTCACGCCGATGAAGCTGCCGTCACCGTCGACGAGGGGACCGCCGGAGTTGCCGGGGTTGATCGCGGCGTCCGTCTGGATGGCGTTCGTGATCGTCATCTCCTTCTCCTGTGAGGTCGCGTCCTCGCCGATGTTCTCCGTGGAGACGGGCCGGTCGAGGGCCGAGACGATGCCGGTTGTGACCGAGTCCGCGAGACCGAGGGGGTTGCCCAATGCCATCACCGGATCTCCCACCTTCATCTTCTTCGAATCGCCGACAGGGAGCGGACCAGCGTCCTTCGGCACTTGGTCGAGCTTGATGACTGCGATGTCGGTCGAGGGATCGCGGCCGACGATCTCGGCCTTCATCGTTCCCCCGTTCTTCATCGTCACAGCAATCTCGCCGGAGGGAGTGTCGGCCGGGGCCACCACGTGGTTGTTCGTGATGACATGTCCTTGGTCGTCGTAGATCGAACCTGATCCCAGTCCCTGCACCTGCCCGTTGGTGCCGACCTGGATCGAGACGACGCTCTGGGAAGTCTGCTTGGCGACCTCGGTCCAGTCCGGGGTTTCGATGGTCTGATCGGCGACCTTGCGCGAATCCTCTCCGCCGAGGGCACTGAGCGCGTAGCTCCCGCCGAATGCTGCGCCTCCGCCCAGCAGAGCAGCGATCAGCGCGATGGCGATTGTCGCACCCCAACCCGGTCCTCGCTTCTCTCGCCGAGGTGGTGCTTCGCCTCCGTAGGGTCCTGACCATCCGGGTGTGCCAGGTCCAGCGGGCGTGCCAGGTCCACCGGGCGCACCTTGCATGCCGGGCGCGCCAGGCATGCCGGGTCCGGACTGGAATCCTGGGTAATCGGACGTGGGGTACCCGCCCTGGTTCGGCTGATTGCCGAATTGGCCATATGCGGCCGCTCCTGTACCTGCCGCCGCGCCAGCACCCGCTCCTGCGGCGGCACCTGCAGCTGTGCCTGCTGCTGGCTGCCCGGTTCCCTCAGAATACGGCGTGCCATACGGGTTCGTGTCAGCGGGGGAGTTCTGGCCGGCCTGCGCTGCGCCGTTGGGTGTGTCGGCTCCGACATAGGGGTGGCTGTACTGACCGTTGCTGCCGTTTTCGGGGCCGCGGTCATGGCGCTGGGTTCCGTCGTAGTTCTGGCCGGGACCATACGCTGATTGCCCAGCCTGCCCCGCTGCGCCAGCCTGCCCCGCTGCGCCGGGTTGTCCCGATGACCCGGGCTGTTCTGACGGTCCAGGCTGCCCTGATCGTCCAGGCTGCCCCGATGGCCCAGCTTGCGCCGATGCACCGGGATACCGTGCCTGTGCGTCCACAGGGGGCTGAGCACGAGTCGGGTGCATCTGCCTCGGGTCCTGTCCCTGCCACGGAGCCTGATTCTGTGTCGGTGCCTGGTCCTGACCCGTGCTGCCGCTTTGGCTTGGTCTCTGTTCTGGGCTGCTCGGGCGGGTAGAAGGCGCAATGGGTGGACTGACCCGAGCAGGACCATTCGAGCCGTTCGGACCGTTCGGACCGTTGGGGAAGGTCCGTGGGACCTCTGCCGAGCGGCGGGAGCCCTCCGTGGAGCCCTGGGGTCCTGCAGCCGAGTTCCGGGGGTTGTCTGAGGATTCGCGTGAGCCATCGGTGGGGAACGTCCGGTGGTCCTGATCCCCGTGCCGTCCCCTGTTGTCGGAGTTGTTGCCCTGATTGTTAGGGTCGTTGCTGCTCATCGCTCGTCCTTTCGTACGTCCGGAGCGCTGTCTTCAGTTTCTGAGATGGGCAGATCGATGCGGAACGTCGCACCGCCGCCCGGTGTCTGGTGCACTGTGATCGAGCCGTGGTGGTTCTCCACGATTGCCTTGACGATGGAGAGTCCGAGGCCCGACCCGCCGGTGTCGCGAGTCCTGGAGACGTCGAGGCGGTAGAAACGCTCGAAGATCCGAGGAACGACCTCGGGATCGATCCCGTCGCCGTGGTCGCGAACCTCGAACCTGACTCGTCCGTTGGGGAATCCGCGCAGCGAATCGTCGACGGTGATGGACCCAGCCGCAGTCATGTCGGGCACGATGCCGGTGGGGGCCTGGGCGTCGTTCTGATCGTTGCCGTTCGAGTCGCCTCGGCGGAAGATGCGGACACCGCCGGTGACGAATCCGCGTTCGCGGGATCTGTCCTTCGCCGCAGTCCTATTCGCCACCGTCTTGTTGGCTCCGGTCTTGGGCCCGGTGTCCTGACCATTCGACGGATCCGTGGACTCCGCAGTCACCCCGGCGCGGCCACCGACGACGCCGACGGCGAACTCGATGGCGGTGTGCTCGGGGGTGTGGCGGACAGCGTTGCCGGCGAGGTTGACGATGACCTGGCGGATCTTCGACTCCGAGCCCCTGATCATCGGCACGGGCTGGGCATCTTCCCCATCGAGGCCGACGAAGCTGATGTCCCGGTCGGGGGCCTGCGCAGCTGCGTCGGCGGCGGCGTCGCGGGCGATCCGATGGAGGTCGATGGGACCGATCTCGGCGGGTCGCTGCTCATCGAGACGGGCGAGGACGACGAGGTCGTCGACGAGGACGCCCATGCGTTTGGCTTCGGATTCCATGCGTTCCATGGCGTTTCCGATGTCATCGGATTTCGTGATCGCACCCTGCCGGTAGAGCTCGGCATAGCCGCGAATGGTCACCAGCGGTGTGCGCAGTTCGTGCGAGGCATCGGAGACGAACTGGCGGATGCGCTTCTCCGATCGCGTCTGCCCGTCGAAGGAGTCCTCGATCCGTCCCAGCATCGTGTTCAACGCGCCTGACAGGCGACCGAGCTCGGTGTTGCGAGGGAAGGTCGGCACTCTCTGACTCAAGTCGCCCGCGGCAATCCGTGAGGCGGTCTTCTCAATGTCGCGCAGCGGGCGGAAGGTGTTGTTGATCGCCCAGTATCCGACGCCTGCAACCATGGCCAATGCCAGCAGTCCGATGCCGATCATCGTGTTGCGGGCCCGCTCGTTGATGTTGTCGATCTCGCGGTCGAAGGGCACTGCGATCGAGACGAGCACATCCGTGTTCTGGACCTTCATCGCTCGCGCCCGCCATTGTGAGGTGCTCCCGGGGACGGTGAATGGCTCACCGCCCTGCGCGTAGACCTTCGACTCGTTGATCTTCGGCAGAACCGGGCTGTTACCCGGCTCGGGAGCCACAGGATCGCTGATCGGTTTGCCGCTCGTGTCATAGAACTGGACGTAGAAGCCTCCGGGCATGAGGCTCTTGAGCTCGTCCCACGAGCTCGAATCGATGGTGGTGGGAGTGCCAGCAGAGGATTCCGTCCCGTCACCGCTGTCCGAGTCTGCTGACTGGTCCTTGCTCGACGATGAAGACGACTGCAGCTGGGCAGGCTGGAACACATCCTGATAGGCCTGCTTCGCAAGCGTCTCCGAAGCATTGATGAGTCTCTCATCGGTGCGTTCGACGAGGCTGTCGCGAAGGTTCTCGAGCACCCAGGCGCTCGTCCCCGAGAGCACGAGCAGCATGAGCAACATCATGATGGCCAGCAGCTTGGTGGTCAGCGACCATTCTTCCCAGAAGCCGGGTTTGGTGGGACGGGATTCTTTTACCACGTGAGTAATCTAGCGCCTGAGCTTGACCGACTACTTGGATTCTGGTGTGCGCAGCATGTAGCCCACGCCGCGCTTGGTCTGAATCATCGGTGTCCATTCCATCTCGACGGGGTGTCCGGCGGCGTCCGTTTCCGGCGTGACGTCGATCTTGCGGCGCAGGTATGAGATGTAGGATTCGACGATTCCGGTGTCCCCGCCGAAGTCGTACTCCCAGACATGGTCGAGGATCTGGGACTTCGAGAGCACCCGGTTCGTATTGAGCATGAGATAGCGCAGCAGCTTGAACTCGGTGGGGGAGAGGTCGATGAGGATGCCGGAGCGACGCACCTCGTGAGTGTCGTCATCGAGTTCGAGGTCGCCGGCCATGATGACAGCGTTCTCTTCGTCTTCGAGACTGCGGGTCCGACGCAGCACGGCGCGGATGCGGGCGACGACCTCTTCGAGGCTGAAGGGCTTCGTCACGTAGTCATCGCCGCCGACGGTGAGGCCGGTGATCTTATCCGAGGTGTCATCACGGGCGGTGAGGAACACGACCGGAGCGTTCATGCCGATCTGGCGGAGGCGACGCGTGACGGTGAAGCCGTCCATGTCCGGCAGCATGACGTCGAGGACGAGGAGGTCGGGGTTGGTCTGCTCGGCCAGGCGAAGTGCTTCGGCTCCGTTTGCCGCCGAGACGACGTCGAAGCCCGCGAAGCGCAGGCTGGTCGAGAGGAGTTCGCGGATATTGGGCTCATCGTCGACAACGAGGAGTGTGGCTTCGATGTCGGTATCGTTTGCTGTAGTCATGTATCCAGTCTGAAGCTCAACTCTGAGAGTGGAGTGGTAGTTGCCTGAATACGATTGTGATCTACCTCACTTAAAAACTCTCAGAAAAGTCCTTTTGGCGCCGGAATGCCGCATGCGCTCTCAGGAACCGCCCGACGAATTGAGGGATATATGCGCTCGTGCTCAGTTGAAGCACAGGAAAGTCGGCGGCCATGGAAGCGTCGGTCGCCGAGGTGGTTCTCCGGTCGGTCTTCACCTGAGAGTTGAGCCTTCACCTCAGGGTTCTTTCTAGTGAGTCAGGGTTCTATCAAGTGAGTCAGGATTCAGGCCGGTGAGTCAGGAGTCAGTTTGGCGGGCGCGGAATGCGGCCACATGCGTGCGGTTCGCACAGGTGCCGGAATCGCAGAAGCGCTTCGAACGATTGCGGGTGAAGTCAGCGAGGTAGGCGTTGCAGTCCTCGGCGGCGCAGAGTCCGAGCCTGTCGAGGTCGCCGCTGCGGATCAGGTCGATGAGGACCAGTGCTACGTCGGCCGCGACGCGATCGGCGAGGCTCGCCGACTGACCCACTGCGTGCAGGTGCCAATCCCAATCCCCATGTCTGGCCAACTGTGGCAGCGCACCGGCCCATTGGAGTGTGATATTGACCTCACTGACGATGCGCTCCGTGGCCCTCGAGGCCTCGGATTCCGATTCTGCGTCGATGCTGGCATCGAGGGCGATGGCGAAGCGTTCACGGAGTTCTCGGGTCTCTTTGACGTCGGACTTCGTGGCCTTCAGCGGGCCCGAGAAGTCGTGCCGGGCTGCGAATTCGCGGAGTCCGGCGGCAGTCGTCAACTCGTCTCCTTCCTCGGCGACGGCGCCGGAGGTATTCAGCAGGTCGACGAGCATTGTGAGGTTTGATCGTATGTCATTGGCGAAGGTCATTGTGGGTCACATTCTTCCACAATATGTAAGGACCAAAGTGCATTTGACTCATTTCGCGGCAGTGGTGAATACTTCATAAGGAAGGGCTCATGCCCGCACAGCGCGCGTCGCGTCAGCGGCCGATCGGCACAACTCGGTCCCTTCGGGCCACCCACATCTCCGCAGTTCCCACTCACACACCACACCTGTTCCACACCACACCTGTTCCACACCACACCTGTTCCACACCACATCTGTTCCGCACCACAACTCACCCACATGCACCACCTCGGCGAGGGCACCTGTTCGCGTCGAGTCCGCACACGTCCTAGGAGGTCAAGAATGAATCGCACCGTCGTCATGGGGTTCCTGCTGACTCTTGCCTCCGCGTTCTTCTTCGCGGTCTCCGGGCCGATCGCGAAGACGATGTATCTGACCGGATGGACGCCGGGCTCTGTCGTGCTCATCAGGCTCGCGGGCTCGGCTGTTCTGCTGCTCATTCCCACCCTCATCGCTCTGCGCGGGCGTTGGGACGAAGTGCGAGCCAATTGGAAGACGGTGCTCATCTATGGGCTCGTGTCGATGGCCGGCGTCCAGGGTTTCTACTTCGTCGCCGTCGAACACCTCACCGTGGCCGTGGCGCTGCTGCTCGAGATGACGGCGCCGATGCTCCTCGTGTTCTGGATCTGGGCGCGGACTCGGACCCGGCCGGCGACGGTGACCTTCATCGGCGTGGTGGTCTCGATGGTCGGACTCCTGCTCGTGCTCGACCTCCGCAACTCTGACATCAGCGTCTTCGGTGTGATCATGGCACTCGCTGCCGCAGTGTGCCTGGCCAGCTACTTCCTGGTCTCTGCGAAGGACTCCATCAACGTTCCACCGGTGGCACTGACCGGCCTGGGCATGGGAATCGGGGCGCTCGTGATGGCCGTCATCGTGCTCGCAGGGGTGATGCCGGCCGGCGCCGTCGCCGCCGATGTCGACTTCGGCGGATACCAGGTGTCCTGGATCCTTCCCATGTCGATGATCGTCGTCTTCACTGTGGGCGCCTACATCACCGGCATCCTGGGTCTTCGCTACATCGGGGCGACCATCGGCTCGTTCCTCAACCTCGTCGAGGTTCCGTTCTCCGTGATTGTGGCATGGTTCGTCCTGTTCGAGCTGCCAGCACCCATACAGCTCTTCGGCGGCGTGTTCATCGTCGGCGGCGTCGGATTCATCAAATGGGGCGAGTCTCGCCTGGCTCGTCGGGTTGCCTCCCGCGAGGTCGTCGTCACCTCGGAGGAGTTCGACTCGGTCTGAGGTGCGGAGGCAGCTGATAGCTTGAACGCATGGGCCACATCGAAATCAATGACGTCTCGTACACTCTGGCCGATGGCAGACCGCTGCTGAATTCGGTGTCCTTCCGCGTCGGTGACGGCACGAAAGCCGCACTCATCGGTGCCAACGGTGCCGGGAAGACCACCCTCCTACGACTCCTCACCGGCGAACTCACTCCCGACGAAGGCTCTGTGTCCCACACCGGCAGCGTCGGACTGATGCGTCAGTTCATCACCGCAGACACCGTCGCCGAGGCGCTCGAGGAGTTGGCACCGAAGCGTATCCGATCCGCCGCAGCCGTTGTGAGACGGGCCGAGGAGAAGCTGCTCGGGCCCGATGCTGAGTCGACCACCGTGCAGATGTCCTATGCCAATGCGCTGGGCGAATGGGGTGAAGCGGGAGGTTACGAAGCGGAGGTGCTGTGGGATACCTGCACCACCTCGGCGCTGGGGATGGGCTTCGAGCAATGCCGGGATCGGTCGATCTCAACGCTGTCGGGAGGGGAGCAGAAGAAACTCGTCCTCGAAGCGCTCCTGCGCGGGCACAACGACATCCTCATCCTCGACGAACCCGACAACTTCCTCGACGTTCCGGGCAAGCGCTGGCTCGAAGAGGCGCTGGCCGAGACCGACAAGAGCGTTCTCTTCGTATCCCACGACCGCGAACTCCTGGCTCAGGCGGCATCGGAGATCATCACCCTGGAGCTCTCTGCTGCGGGCAACACCGCTTGGGTCCATCCCGGCGGCTTCGGCAGCTACCACGAGGCGAGGAAATCCCGTTTCGAACGGCTGGAGGAGATGGGCAGACGGTGGGATGAAGAGCACTCCAAACTCAGGGCCCTCGTGCAGATGTACAAGCAGAAGGCTGCCTACAACTCCGACATGACCTCGCGCTATCGTGCCGCGCAGACCCGGCTGGAGCGCTTCGAGGCGGCCGGGCCGCCACAGGCGATTCCGCGCGAGCAGAACCTGGGTATGCGGCTCAAGGGCGGACGAACCGGCAAGATCGCGATCGTCGCCTCCGGGCTGGAGCTGAGCAATCTCATGTTGCCCTTCGACCTCGAGGTCCGCTACGGCGATCGGGTTGCCGTCCTCGGATCAAACGGTTCGGGCAAGTCCCACTTTCTGCGGCTGTTGGCCGCCGGCGGCAGCGATCCGGAACCTGAGCATCGGCCGGTCTCCGACGTCGAGATCCCACCCGTCGAGCATGAGGGGCGGGCGAGACTGGGAGCCAGGGTCCGACCGGGGTGGTTCGCCCAGACTCATGGACGGCCGGACCTTGTGGGCAGAAGCCTTCTCGACATTCTGCACAGGGGCGATGAGCACCGCAACGGCCTCCCGCGAGAGCCGGCTTCGCGCGCACTCGCCCGCTATGAGCTGGCAGGAGCGGCGGAACAGACCTTCGACTCGCTCTCCGGCGGCCAGCAGGCGCGATTCCAGATCCTCCTGCTCGAACTCGCCGGGGCCACATTGCTGCTGCTCGACGAACCCACGGACAACCTCGACCTGGTCTCGGCCGAAGCGCTCCAGGACGCGCTGGCAGCCTTCGACGGCACGGTCATGGCGGTCACCCATGATCGCTGGTTCGCCCGGGACTTCGACAGGTTCTTAGTCTTCGGCTCCGACGGAGACGTCTACGAGTCGACGACCCCGGTCTGGGACGAGGGCCGCGTGGTGCGCTCGCGAGGCTGAGCAATGTCGCGACAGCTCACTCAGCGGACCTCGATGTCGTAGCTGTAACCCTGTTCGGTGAGGAAGCGGCGGCGCTGGGCCGCGAAGTGCTCATCGACGGTGTCTGCGGCGACGACGGTGTAGAACGCCGCTGAGCCGGAGTCTTCCTTAGGTCGCAGAATCCGCCCCAGACGCTGGGCCTCCTCCTGCCGGGACCCGAAGGCGCCGGAGACCTGGATCGCCACCGAGGCGGCAGGCAGGTCCACTGAGAAGTTCGCGACCTTTGACACCACAAGCACTGGGATCTGGCCCGTACGGAACTCGCGGAACAGTTCCTGGCGCTGCGATTCCGGGGTCTGCCCTGTCAGCACGGGTGCGTCGAGGCCGGCCCCGATCTCCTCGAGCTGATCGAGGTACTGCCCGATGACGAGGATCTGCGCATCGGGATGGTCGGCGACGAGCTCGCGCACGATCGGCAGCTTCGCATCCGAAGTGGCCGCCAGTCGGTACCGGTCCTCACCATCGGCGCGCGCATAGGCCGTGCGAGTTCCTCCGTCCAGGCGCACGCGGATTTCGTGACAGGAAGCGGTGGCGATGTAGCCGAGTCGTTCGAGTTCCTTCCACGGCACCTCGTACTGCTTGGGCCCGATGAGAGAGAACACCTCGTCCTCACGCCCATCCTCACGGACCAAAGTCGCCGTGAGTCCGAGCCGCCGCCTGGCCTGCAGGCTCGCGGTCAGACGGAAGATCGGTGCCGGCAGAAGGTGGACCTCATCGTAGATGACGAGCCCCCAGTCCTTGGCATCGAGGAGTTCCAGGTGCAGGTATGAGCCCTTACGGCGGGTGGTCAGCACCTGATAGGTGGCGATGGTGATCGGCCGAATCTCCTTCGTCGATCCCGAGTACTCCCCGACCTCGTCCTCGGTCAGCGAGGTGCGTGCAAGGATCTCGTCCTTCCACTGTCGGGCTGCGACGGAGTTCGTCACGAGGATCAGCGTCGTCGTCTGCACCCGCGACATCGTGGCCACCCCGACGATGGTCTTGCCGGCACCGCAGGGCAGGACGACGACACCGGATTCTCCGCTCAGGGAGTGGTCGATCGCTGCCTTCTGATAGTCGCGCAGATGCCACTGCCCGCCGTGGGCATCATCGGACAGGGCGATCTCGTGGGCCTCTCCGTCGACATAGCCGGCATGGTCGGAGACGGGATGACCCAGCTGCAGCAGAGCATGCTTGAGCTCACCGCGCTCCGAAGGATGGACGAGGACGGATTCGGCGTCGAGGGATCTGCCGAACTTGCCCACAAGATCCGGCTGGCTGATGAGCGAGGCGAGGAGATCGGTGTCGCTCGAGGTCAGGGTCAGCCCGTGGATCGGATTGTCGACGAGGGTGAGGACTCCGAAGCGATCCATGATGTCGACGATGTCGACGAGCAGCTCATGGGGTACCGGGTACTTCGCGAATTCGAGGAGGACGTCGACGACGGACTCTGCGTCATGTCCGCTGGCCCGGGCGTTCCACAGCCCCAAAGGAGTGATCGTATAGGTGTGTATGTACTCCGGCGTCCGTGAAAGCTGTGCGAACGGCGCGATCGCCACGGCCGCCTCGACGGCCAGGGGGTGCCCTGACTCCAAGAGCACAGTCCGGTCGGACTGCACGATCAACGGACCGTTCATGTAGGTTCCTGCTTCTTTCCACGCCGAGGTGACTTCCGAGGGCACAACGCCTGCACCCTCAGGATTGTTCCTCCACCCCGTCGGATTGATCGCCGGCCACATCGACGCTGACGATGCGCGCGATCGACAGGGACGCCTCGGCGCCGGTGGTCTTCACCTTGCCCCGCACGCGCCCACCGTTGACAGTGGCCGGGAACATGTCGATGACGCGCTCCTTCCCGTGCGAGTCGGCGAGCATGATCGTGACCTGCTGGCCCGCCTCGGCGGCTTCTCGGAGGCGATCCATGTGTCCCAGCGGCTCGTCCGTGCGCGTGGCCGGGGCCGAGCGAGCCCCCGGGGAGCGCAGGATGCGGATGTAATCGTCGAGGTGGGCATCGTCGACCCGTGCGCGTTTGCGCAGATGCACCTCGGGGTCGGCCTGCGTGATGACCTTGCGCTTGCGCACCGGTCCCGAGGGGGAGTGCAGCATGGCATGGTGCTCGGCGGATTCGAGCAGGTGCATGGTGCGTTCGGGCCCCAGCTGCCCGATCGCCACGGTCGGCGTCAGACGTTCCAGGCCGGCCGGCATCATCGCCTGGTCGGAAAGGATGACGTCGAGGTCGACGGGGTCATCGACGACGAGGACGGCGCGGGCACCGGCAACCCGGACGCGACGGAGCTTCGAGGCCGTGTTCTCGACGAGGAAGTTCAACGTCGACGGCAGGGCCTCGGCGCTGATCTCGCCGAGTTGGGCCAAGGCATCCTCGGCGTTGACGCCGGCCTGCATGCTCGCTTCGATGGTGTCTGCGTCGATTCGATACACGGTGCCCTGCCCGCGAGCTTCGACGACGGCGAACCTGCGCAGAATGTGATGGACCCTGGGTTCGATGGGCCCTGTCGCCACAGCGGTGAGGTCGGACTGGATGAGCACGGTCTCGACCTCATCGACGAGCCCAAGCCGCACCGCCTCGACGACATCGGTGGGCACGTCGAGGCCCTCGAGGCTGAAGTTCACCGGTGCGATCGACGGGTCGTGGGCGGCCTGGTCTCTCATCGCTCTGCGCAGACCTTCGGCGAGGAGGACTCCGAACCGGCTGGGCCCGAAGTGCTCGGAATTCTGCAGCGGGGTCGTCGCCAGACCGAAGGCGCCGGCGGTGTGCAGGATCGCTTCGGTCATCGCGAAATCGTGCGCGGGGATGAGTGGATGAGTGGCCAAGACCTGCGCGTGGATCCATTCGGCGGAGCGTGAGGATCCCTGCCCGATGTCGCGCAGAATCTCCACGATCGTGAACCGCAGCAGCGGCATCGTCGGCTGCGATTGGCTGAACCCCTTGAACAGAGACTTCTTCGGAGAGGCGAGAACGGTGAGGCGTTCGTTGGCGCTCGCCCCGGCCGCCAGCTGGGTGACGTCGAGGGGTTCGCGCAGCCAGGACGTCATCAGTGCAGCCCACAGCTGCGCCCTGTCGCCTTCGAGGACATCGGCCGCATCGTCGCTGGCCGTCCACTGAGGATCCAGCGGGTCATCGAGCACGCCGATGAGGTTCAGCGACTTCGCTGCGAGCAGCAGGGTGATCGTCTGCTCGAGCCCCAGGTCGATGGTCTTCCCGATCCGTGTGACGTCCCGCTTGGAGATGCCGCCGCTGGTCAGGCGGGAGATCGGGGAGCTGGCCAATTCATCGACGAGCCCGCGCAGGGAGGAGATGACCTCTGCGACACCGGCACGTTCGCTGTTGTGGATGAGCGCCGTCGGGATCGTCTCGGTACTCGTGTCGAGCTCGGACGTCGCACTCTGCCACGGATGTGCCCGGGCGGATTCGGCCGCCGAGGTGGGCAGCAGCGTAATGGCCTCCGATTGGATCCGCCAGGTGGTTTCGGACGAGGGCCAGGCCAGGCCCAGGTCGCGCAGCCGGGGGAGGGCCACCTCGGCGAGGGTGTCATCGATATGACGATTCTCACCCACGGTGATGTCGGCCGATGTGCGTGCTGCCTTGGCCATGTCGATGAAGACGTCGAGCTGGGTTGACGTCAGTGCTTCGATGCCCCGGGAGACGCCGATGCGCGAGGAAGCGGCCGCGGCCAGCGAGGGGATCGTCGGAGACTCTGGTTGGAGGAGATCGCGACGGGTCCGGACGAAGGACTCGAAGTCGGTATCGGAACTGTGGGACAGCCACTGGCTGAAGGTCATTGACATCGCTGTTCAGTTTACCGCGAGGGTTACAATAGATGGGTAGAAGACCTTCGTGGATCTCGGAAAGGACGAGCATTGTCAGCCAAGCGTGTCGACACCACCATCGTCGTCGTAGCCGTTGCCGCCGCCCTTGTCGGCGCAGTTGCGCTCATGGGCGTACTGGGCCAGGCCTGGATGGGCTACGCCCCGTCGCACCTGCTGACATATCTGCCGATGATCCTCCTCCCGATCGCATTCGCCTTGGTCGCCGTGGCCCTGGTCAGAGCAGCATTGAGACGCAGACAGACCGAGGTGGGCCAGAGCTGAAACTCTCCCGCGGGCGCTGTCGCCGGCACACGCACTTCCGCTGAAGCGATCGCTTCGCAGTCAGGTGCAGGGCGATCGCGACGTCAGCGCCGGGCGCCAACCCCACCATGACGGCATCGCGCCGAGGCTGGCCACAGTCACCGCCGTCACCTCGGGCGGATCGGTCGGTCATTGTTCGGCCAGCACACCGTTTCGACCGACGTTCGGGCGATAAGGCGGCATATGAGCACACCGGACGAGCACACAGCGAGATCGGATCCTGAAGAGGGTCCGGGGCCGCGTCGTTGCAGTCGGGCGAAGCCACAGCAGTCAGGCGCAACTGCGGTCAGCTAGAACTGCAGCCGGGCGAAGCGATGGGGACAGATCCCGATGCCATGCACCACTGAGCATCACCACGTACGAGCTTGACGAACCACCAGCAACACCAACTACGAGCAACACCAACGACGAGCAACACCAACTACGAGCAGCACCAGGAAAGGACATCATGCCAACCGGACGCGTGAAATGGTTCGACGTCGATAAGGGCTTCGGCTTCGTCATCGCCGAGGACGGCTCACAGGCCTTCCTCCACTCCTCAGTCCTGCCCGAGGACGCTGAGGTCACCAAGGGCACCCGCCTCGACTATGATGTCGTCGATTCCCGACGCGGGGCCCAGGTCCTCAAGGCCAGGCTGCTCTCCGGCCCGGCGAAGGTGGCGAAGGTCCGCCGACGCCCGGCCGAAGACATGGCAGTTATGGTTGAAGATGTCATCAAAGTACTCGATGACCTCAACAACGGACTGCAGCACGGCCGCTACCCCGATTCTTCCCACGGGAACAAGGTAGCCTCACTGCTGCGGGCAATTGCCGACGATTTGGAGTCCTGATGTCATCACTCTTCAGTGATTGGTTGGCCGGCCAGAGTGCCGAGCCGACGAACGACCCTGCGCCCGCCGAGGCGGCGTCGGCTGCCGAAGCACCTGTCAGGGCTGAGGCTGCAGCGCCGGTGAAGCCGACTAAGGCGCCGCGGACGAGCTCCGAGAAGGTCGTCCTCGATGCACAGCTTGCCGCGGCCATCGACACTGCGCGTTCTGCCATCGCCGAGGTTGCCGGCAGTTCCGTGATCGGTGATCATTTGGGCACGCTGGCCGAGGGCACCCGCCTGGTCACCCACTACTTCGCATGCACTGATCCGACCTACCGCGGTTGGCGCTGGGTCGCGGTCCTCGCCCGTGCACCTCGGTCGAAGAAGGTCACGGTCTGCGAGACAGCACTGCTGCCCGGCCCCGACTCCCTGGTCGCACCGGAATGGATCCCCTGGGATCAGCGTGTGGAACCCGGCGATCTGACTCCTCGCGACACTCTGCCGAAGGTCGAGGACGATCCGAACCTGCAACAGGGCTTCGAACAGGTCGAAGAGACCTCGGATGGCAATCTGGACGAGATACCGAATTTTGAATTCGGGCTCGGCCGTCGCCGGGTCCTCTCGCCCGAAGGCATCTCATCGGCCGCTACCAGGTGGGCCGAATCGGAGACCGGCGCTGAATCGGATTTCGCGGCGAAGGCCTCGGCTCACTGCTCCAGCTGCGGATACCTTATGCCGCTGGCCGGATCGCTGAGACAGAAGTTCGGAGTCTGCGCGAACGGCTGGTCCCCGGCTGACGGCAAGGTCGTCGCACTCGACTTCGGCTGCGGAGCCCATTCGGAGACCGATGTCAGCCGGCAGAGCAGCGATCCTGCCGAAGCCGTCGTTGACGACTACTCCGCCGGCGAACTCGAGTTCCAGGAGGGCTGACACACCGAGATGGCGCACACGTTCCGGTCACTGGTTGAACCGAACTACCGACATTGGTTCGCCGGTGCCCTGATCTCGAACACCGGAACGTGGATGCAGAGGACGGCCCAGGACTGGATCGTCCTCACCTACCTGACGAACAACAATGCTTCGGCACTGGGCATCACCATGGCGCTGCAGATGGGCCCACAGCTCATCATGTTCCCCTTCGCAGGAGCGATCGCCGACAAGTTCTCCAAGCGCAAGCTGCTCATGGTCACCCAGACGCTGCTGGGAGCCGTAGGACTGCTCCTGTTCGTGCTCGTCATCACCGACGTCATCGTCCTCTGGCACGTATACCTGACGGCTCTGGCCCTGGGCATTCTGGCCACTCTCGACAACCCTTCCCGACAGGCCTTCGTCTCTGAGCTCGTCGGTGAGAAGCTGCTTCCCAATGCAGTCAGCCTCAACTCCGCATCGTTCAACGGTGCCCGCATGATCGGCCCCGCCGTCGCCGGCGTGCTGACGGCGCTCATCGGCGCCGGGCCGGTCTTCCTCATCAGCGGGCTCGGATTCGCCGCGACCCTGACGGTGCTCATCCGTTTGGATCAGACCCGGCTGCACCCCTCGGGGCGCAGGGGCAAGGGCGGGATTCTGGGCGGATTCAAATACCTGCGAAGGCGCCCCGATGTGACGATCGTGCTGGTCGTGCTCTTCATCGTCGCGACCTTCGGATTCAACTTCAACATCTACACCGCCACCATGGCCAGGATCGAGTTCGGCAAGGACGCCAGCGGCTTCGGCCTGCTCAACTCCGTCATGGCGATCGGATCCGTGACCGGAGCACTCGCCTCGGCGAAGCGGGAGAAGCCGCGACTGCGTTTCATCTTCGGCGCGGCAGGCGGCTTCGGCCTCGCCGTGGGAACAGCATCTCTGATACCCAACTACTACGTCTTCGCGGCTTCGCTGATGCTCGTCGGTTTCGCGTCGCTGACGATGATGACCTCCGCCAATGCCTATGTTCAGACGACGACTCCCGCGCACTATCGCGGTCGGGTCATGGCGATCTACGCTGCCGTCGTCATGGGCGGGACTCCCATCGGTGCCCCGCTGGCCGGCTGGGTCGCCGATGCGTACGGACCGCGGATGGCGATGGGCGTCGGAGCCGCCTCGGGCATCATCGCCTTCAGCGTCGGCCTGGTGTGGATGATCGTGTCGAAGAATCTGCGCCTGAGCTATGACCCCAAATCTCGCATCCGTCTCCACGTGAGCTATCTCGGCCGGCCCTGATTACCCAGCTGAGGGCTAGGAGTTGGGCTTGGGGTTGGGTTTGGAACTTATGGCTGGGTGTGGGACTGGGAACTGGGTCGGCAGTCGTCTGCCATCCTGAGCGCGGCGCAGAGCCTGGTCCCTTATTATTGGGAGCCCCATGAGCAACAGATCGGACAGACAGTGAACGCGGACATTCTCACCTCGGTGCTGGTCGGACTGGCGATCCTCGTCGGCTGCCTCGGCATCATCCTGCCCGTTCTGCCGGGATCCATCCTCATCGCGATTGCCGTGCTGGTCTGGGCGATCGTCATCGGCGGGCCGATGGCCTGGATCATCTTCGCCATCGTCGCCGTCTTCGTCGCCGGCGGGATGAGCGCCTCCCTGGTGCTCACGGGCAGAAAGCTCAAGGCGATGAAGGTTCCCAACAGATCTGTGCTTGTGGCCGGTCTCCTGGGAATCATCGGGTTCTTCGTGATTCCCGTCGTCGGCCTGCCGATCGGCTTCATCGCCGGTCTCTACCTCGCCGAACACATGCGCCTTCACGACGCCAAGGAAGCCTGGGACTCCAGCTGGGAATCACTCAAAGCGATCGGCATCGGCACCGCTCTCGAGTTCCTTCTCGCCCTGCTGGCGGCCATCACCTTCGGCATCGGAACCCTCATCCACTTCCTCGGCTGAAGGCTGGGGGGCTGGGGGGCTGGGGCCGCCCGTACCGTCGGGAGTCGCCGGCAACTTGGCCTACAGACAGTTCGGCACCCCACACCCGCAGCTCCAAAACATCTCATTGCACAGGGATGTTGAGGAGCTGCCGGTGCAGGGTGCCCGGCCTGAACGAGGCTTCAGGCCAGGGCGTCGATGACGAAGTCGATGCTTGCCAGCAGGGCTTTGACGTCCTCGGGATCGACAGAGACGAACGTTGCGATGCGCAGCTGGTTGCGGCCCAGCTTGCGATAGGGCTCGACGTCGACGATGCCGTTGTTGCGCAGCACCGAGGCGACGAGGGCCGCATCGACCGAATCGTCGAAGTCGATGGTGGTCACGACCGCTGAGCGATCCTCAGGGTTCTCGACAAAGGGATGAGCCACCTCGGCGGCATCGGCCCAGTCGTAGACGAAACCGGAGGTCTCACGGGTGCGGGCGGTGGCCCACTCGAGGCCGCCGTTGCCGTTGATCCACTCGATCTGCTCGGCCAGGAGCACCAGCGTCGTCACGGCAGGGGTGTTGTAGGTCTGGTCCTTGCGGGAGTTCTCGATCGCGGTCACGAGATCCAGCGACGCGGGGATCCAGCGTCCGGAATCCTTGATCTCCTGGGCACGCGCGATGGCCTTCGGAGACATGATCGCCACCCACAGGCCGCCGTCGGAGCCCATGTTCTTCTGCGGTGCGAAGTAGTAGACATCGGTCGCGGTGATGTCGACAGGCAGACCACCGGCACCGGACGTGGCGTCGATGACGACGAGCGCGTCTTCGTCGATGTCCTCGGGGCGGGTGATCGTGGTGGCGACACCGGTCGAGGTTTCATTGTGCGGCCAGGCATAGACGTCGGCCGTGGCATCGGAGGTCCCGGCCGTCTTGGCGAAGGAACCGGGGGAGGGGATGGCTGAGGTGCCGGGCTCGGCCTTGAGGATCAGCGAGTCCTGCAGGTGTGGGGCCTCATCGGTGGCCTTGGCGAACTTCTGACCGAACTCGCCGAAGGTCGCGTGTGCGGCCCGCTCGCGCACGAGTCCGAAGGCGGCGACGTCCCAGAAGGCGGTGGAACCGCCGTTGCCAAGGACAACCTCGTAGCCTGAGGGCAGGTTGAAGAGTTCGGCTAGGCCGGCGCGGATGCGACCGACCAGCTTTTTCACGGGTGCTTGGCGGTGGCTGGTGCCCAGCACATCGGCGGCGGCGGAGTTCAGCGCCTCGATCTGGGCTTTGCGGATGCGAGCCGGACCGGCTCCGAATCGTCCGTCGGCGGGCAGGAGTTCGTCTGGGATCGTTATATTCGTGGCAGTCACGCTCGACATTCTACGACGCACCCACGAGTGGGCGACGACCGGCATCGTCATGGGAGACATGTGAGGGCGGGACTGAGTCCTGTCCAGGGGCGGCTTCAGCGATGAGTTATGCGCTCATGCGGCGAGGTGTGCAGGCAGCCGATGACTCGTGTCACCGGAGCGTCGTAGAGTGAAGGCATGAGTGAGCCAGTCGACCGATTGCCGCAGACCCGGAAGTCCTACGAGTCACCGACCTTCGACCATCCCGAGGTCTCGCCGCTCGCGCTGTTTCGACAGTGGTACGACGAAGCCGCGGAACACGTCCGCGAACCGAATGCGATGACGGTCTCAACCCTCGATGAATGGGGACCGTCCTCACGGATCGTTCTGCTCAAGGGCATCGATGAGACGGGGTTCATGTTCTTCACCGACTACGACTCCGCCAAGGGGTCTCAGCTGCGCGCCGATCCACGAGTGGCCGTGAACTTCCCCTGGCAGGATATGGAACGGCAGGTCAGGATCAGGGGCCTCGCCGAGGAGGTCGCACCCGAGGACTCGGACGCGTACTTCGCCGTGCGCCCCCATGGATCTCAGATTGCGGCCAGTGTGTCGAAGCAGTCTCAGCCCGTCAGCGGACGGGAGCAGATGCAGACAGAATACGATGCCGCCTTCGCAGAGTATGCGGACAAGGAGGTGCCCCGACCCGATCACTGGGGAGGATTCAGAGTCCGCGTCTTCGAGATCGAGTTCTGGCAGGGGCAGAGGAATCGGTTCCACGATCGGTGGGTGTTCCGCCGTGCAGATGGCAGTCACGAACCTGCGGATCTCTCACAGGCGGCCGCGTGGAATCCTGTCCGTCTCTACCCCTGAAGTCAGCTTCGGCTGAGTCGAGAACGCAGCGAAATAATCGTCTCACTTCACGCGTTGAGCGGGCAGGCGGGATCGTGGTCCAGGTGCCGAGGTCGAAGGATCGACCGGAGGATTCCGACATTGCGCATTCAGCGGTAGACGTCAACGTCGGTTGAACATACGTGATTGGACGCACGCGGGATAGGATTGACGCAGAGAACGCCTGAAATGGTCGAATGGGCCTGAAGACGAAGAGTGGAGTGGCTGGTCTGAAGTGAACGACCTCATTGATACAACTGAGATGTACCTCAAGTCGATCATCGAGCTTGAGGAGCAGTCGATCGTGCCGCTGCGCGCTCGGATTGCTGAACGTTTGGATCACTCCGGTCCCACCGTTTCACAGACCGTGGCGCGGATGGAGCGTGACGGACTGCTGCATGTGAGCAACGACCGTCATCTGGAGCTGACTGCCGAGGGGCGTCGGATCGCCACCGAGGTGATGCGCAAGCACCGATTGGCCGAGCGGCTCCTTGCCGACGTCGTCGGACTCGAATGGGAGCTCGTCCACGACGAAGCATGCCGGTGGGAGCATGTGATGAGCGAGCAGGTCGAACGCAAACTCGTCACACTCCTCCCCGAGATCGCTTCGGGCCCGTACGGCAACCCGATCCCTGGCCTTGACGTGATCGGTGGAAAGCAGACGCCAGGCACCGAGGTCGTCGATCTGGCGACGGCTGTCGCTCGCGACGGGGCGAAGGAACTTCGGATCGCTTGGTTGGCCGAACCTCTGCAGGTCGACATCCACCTGCTGCAGCAGTTCCAGGTCGCAGGTGTCCTGCCGGACAGCGATGTGGAGATCTCGCGCAACGGCGAGTACATCACGGTCCAGGTTCCGGGTGCACAGGATGTGCTCGACCTGCCGCTGGACACTGCTTCACACGTATTCGCCTACAAGAAGTAAGTTCTTTCCAGAGGCATTCCTCGGCAAGAAGTGAACTCGGTCGAGTGGTTGGCCCTGCAAGGTAACGAAGCGTCGTCGAGAAGCAAGCCTCGTTGGCAGAACCGGCGCTGGGACAACCCGGTCACGGCCGATGGTCTCGATCAGGATCGATTCGTTACAAAAGGACGTTGAGTACGGCCCAGGGGGTGTCAGAACACCCCCTGGGCCGTGTCGTATAACGCGCCAATGTTACGAATGTTTACCTCAATTCTCGGCCTCTGACCTGGACGTTTATGGAAAACCTCCGTGGTGGCGGGCGAGGTTCGTGACAGAAACGTGACAATCGGTCACTGATTGGTTACAGTTGTGGAGGTTGTTCACGAAAGTGACGACTTCGCCTCGAGAGCCGCGCGCCACGCTCGATGCGAAATTTCTAAGGACCGAGAGTGGCGGTTGGGATTATTTCCAATAGGTGACGAGAGGGAAACGTGGCAATTAAGCAGCATGGCCGCCGCGCCGCTGAAGCCAAGGTCAAGACTCCATTGACCGAACTGACAGAAATCCTGAACGCCAACTCCGCCGTCTTCGGACGCCGTGCAGCCGTTGTCGCTGCCAGCGGTGGTCTGCTCACCGCAGCAGTCCTTCCGGCAGCAGGACAGGGAGCCGACGACAACGTCGCAGTCTCCGCCGAGTCAGAAGCTCAGACGCAGGTCGAGTTCAAGAACCAGACTGCTACCGTCAACGCTGACGACGATTCCAAGGACAAGAAGCAGGACTCCTCCTTCAGCGCCGACGTCCAGACCGTCACCGCCAAGGCTGCTCCGAAGCCTGAGCCGAAGCAAGAACCCGTTGAGACCGCCGAAGACACCTCAGGCGACTCCGATTCTGCAAACGCCGGCACCTCAGATTCCGGTGACAAAGGCGAGAGCAAAGATTCCGGCTCCGATGCCGGTTCGATCGACGGCTCCAAAGCCGAGCAGGTCATCGGCTGGGCAAGCAAGGGCGTCGGCACTCCATATGTTTACGGTGGAACCTCGCAGAGCGGCTGGGACTGCTCCGGTTACACCTCCTGGGTCTACAGCAAGGTCGGCGTCAACCTGCCTCGCAGCTCCGGTGCACAGAAGGCCGCCGGCCAGGTCGTCTCCCAGTCGGAGGCCAAGCCCGGTGACCTCATCTGGCACCCAGGTCACATCGGCATCTACGCCGGTGACGGACAGATGTATGATGCCGGCTCACCAGGGTCAGGCACCTCGAAGCGCAGCTACAGCTGGATGGGTGACGTCACCTTCATCCGCGTTCTCTGATCCAGTTCACACAGAAACTCCCCGTCTGACTCGATGGTCCTCGAGTCAGACGGGGAGTTTCTGCATACCTGATTGCCAGAGATCCGTGCCATGCCAACCATGTGCTTGAGCTGCCGGCCACGCCGCAAGGTGAACGCCAATGAAAGAATCCGTGACGCGAGCGATATGAATTCGGTCACAGGAGATGGTCGGAGTTAGTCTTATTAGGATTGAGTTGGCGTAAGTGATGGGAAATCAGATGGGCCACAGTCGGATAGTGCGAATAGCCGCTCCAGTTTCTGGCGCGGAGTACATATCTGTGTCTGCCCCTTCTTTCAAGGCGTTGTGCTGCGGCACGACGCCTTTTGCGTTTCCCGGGCCCGTGTCGATCGGCGGGGTCCACACTGACACGAAGATGAGGGGCGGGATATGAAGACTCTCGTGCTGAATGCCGGATATGAGCCACTGTCGATTGTTCCGTTCACCAGAGCAGTGGTCCTGGTGCTCACGGGCAAAGCGACAGTCCTGGCCGCCGAGGATGTTCCGGTGAGGTCAGAACATCTGAATCTGGACCAGCCATCGGTCATTCTGCTGACACGTTATGTGAGGCCTCCTCATGACCGCAGGGTCTCCCTTTCCCGGCGGGGTGTGCTGCGCCGCGACAACCACCGCTGTGCCTACTGCGCAAAGCCTGCGACGACGGTTGATCATGTCGTTCCACGCTCACGCGGCGGGGTCAACAGTTGGGAGAACCTCGTGGCCTGCTGCCGTGAGTGCAACAACCGCAAGGGCAACAGGTCGTTGGCCGAGATCGGGTGGAAGCTCAGCTTCCACCCTCAGGAGCCGCGAACCGGTCAATTCTGGATGCGCGGGATCGACAAGCCGGTCGAACAGTGGCGTCCGTTTCTGGAGCTCTCCAGAGCCGCCTGATAGGGATATCGTCCCTGCTCGTCGCCGCTACGTCCGAACTGTGGCCCGATTCGGATAACGATGTGACATAGGCACCGGTCTCCGATCGATTCTGATTTAGGGTGGAGGCGAGAGAAGTTCGCTTCAAGATGAGGAGCTTGCGATGAATGAGCAAGACCGACCCCAGAACGACGATGCATCACCCGCGGGGGAGCCCGAAGCCGTTGTCGTCGGCATCGACGGTTCACCGCCCAGCCGCAATGCACTGGCGTGGGCAATCCAGGAAGCGAAGTCCCTGGGGAAGCCGATCCGCCTGGTCGGTGCCTACACGATCCCGAGCGTAGCTGCGGCCGCGATCGATGTCTCCTATGTTCCGATCGACGACACTTCGATCCGCGCGGCGGTGACGAACACACTCAAGGAAGCCGCCGCCGAGGTGAAGTCCGCCGGAGTGCCAGTCGAAGCAGTCATTGAGATCGGTGACGCAGCCGGTGTCCTCATCGACGAATCGAAGTCGGGAAGCCTGGCGGTCGTCGGCTCCCGCGGTCGCGGTGGATTCGCCGGGCGCCTGCTCGGCACCGTCTCCAGTGCACTGCCGGCCCACTCTGCCTGCCCGACAGTCGTCGTTCCCTCTGCGTGGCAGTCCGACGCGGAGAAGACCGCACATCCCACATCCTCACGGCCCATCCGACAGGACGGCATCGTCGTCGAAGAGCCCGACCCCAATGTCGAAGCCATCGAGGGCCTGCGTTTCGACGGCAAGGTCGTCGTCGGCGTCGACTCCCTCGGCGCCGAGTCTCCGGCACTGTGGAAGGCCGCTCGACTGGCCGTGCGCCGGGGATCGCCGCTGCACATCGTCGCCGTCATCACGACGACGGTCATCGGCCCGGAATGGCTGCCCAGCACCGCGGATCTCGAGCGACTGGTCAATGAAGGAGCTGACAAGCTCGTCGTGGCCAAACAGCGCCTGCAGGCCGAGTTCCCGAACCTCGACGTCACCTGGACCCTGTTCGACGGTCAGCCCGCCGAGGTGCTCGTTCGAGCTTCTGACACCGCCGAGGTGCTTGTCATCGGTTCTCGCGGTCGTGGAGGCTTCGCCGGACTGCTCCTTGGTTCGACCTCACAGTCAGTGCTGCCGTACTCACAGTGCCCGACCATGGTCGTACGCGTCACCCGCGATCTCAACAAGCGGCGACACGATGGAGAGATCCCTGAGCCCGGGCTGTGATGCTTGGCCCCACTGCACTGGCTCTGGAACTCTGCCGGTCATTGCTCGTCGGCGATTGCCTCGATGACGACGTTGTCGGCTGATCGGCCAGAGCTGCGCTGCAGACATGTGAGGATGACCAGGCGGCCGGGTTCATCGGCCCACACGCGATCATCACCGGAGATGTCGGTTTTGGGCACAGTGTAGGAGTCGGTCACCGTGTAGTCCCGGTCTTGGAGAGTGATCGATTCACCCTTTTCAACAGTCGGCTCTCCCGCATCGACATCGATGAGCGTGTTCCCGGGCAGCTCGGCTCCTTGCACGGAGTGGATGGCGACGTAGGTCGTGCCGCGTTCGGGGTGGTCAGGGGTGCCGTGGTTACGCACAACATAGCCATTGTGCAGCCCGGGGGGATTGATTGCGCCGTTGACCTCGGACATGGACTCCAGCCCGGTATCAAGCCCTACCGATGGGATCTGGAATTCTCCGTCGAGGGCTTCGATCTGCATATCCGCGACGTCAGCTTCGCTTGGTGGCTCTTCCAGCTGAACATCGGTCTGATCCTCGGCGGTGTTCTGCTCATCGGTGAGGCCCTGAGTGAGCATCCATGCACCTGCGCAGATGAGCGCAATGATGACGACTGCGACGGGGATTGACCACCAGTCACGAAAAATTCGTGCCGACATGGTTTCCTTTCATATGTCGGTGGCGGCCACCGAGGCAGTGGCCGCCACCGTGTCATGACTGAATCGTCAGTTGCCCGTCTTGTGACGGCGAAGTGCTCCGAAGATGAGCCCTCCGGCCACGGTCAGCAGCCCGAGGCCGCCGACGAGGTTCCAGTTGGGTCCACCGTCGGCCGAGTCAACGTACGCACCGGTCTTCACGACCGGGTTGTCGTCTGGCTTATCAGCCTCGGGAATGGCGATCTCCACGGTCTCCGAGGGCACACCGTATTCATGCGAGAAGGCTTCGTTTGATCCGGAGGCAGGAGCCGAGGCCACGAACGTCACCGACTTCTCTTCGCCTGGTTTGGCGAAGTCGGCATCGAGTGCGAGTTCGTCCGTCTCGAAGTCGACGGTGCCGCCTTCATCACAGGTGACATCGGGAGTGAAGGTTTCAAGCAGCTCCGCGTCCTCGGGGACGGTCTCGGACTGAGTGATGGTTCCGTCTTCGACGTATGCCTCGACCTTGACATCTTCGATGGTTTCACCCGGTGCGCAGTGGTCAAGGCGAACCTTGTCGGTGACCTTGGCCGGGAGCTCAGTGATCTCGGTGACCGAGACCTGCGAAGACACCTTCGGGGTGTAGAGGCCCTGGTAGGAATCCGACGCCTGAGCTGTTGTCTCCTGCCCCTCAATGACAGCTTGCAGGCTCGCGCGATCATAGTCATCGGCGTCGAAATCCTTGGGATTCCACTGGGTCACCGAACCAGTCGGCAGGCCCGAGAAGGTCACTGATACAGAGACATCGGGAACTTCGTCGGTGAACTCGAGGGGCACTTCGACTGACGATTCGCCGGACGTGATCTCCGTCGTCTCAGGCTCGGCACCGTCGACAGTGAGCTCACCGTCGAATCCGGGAACGCTGACACCCTCGGAGTTGACCAGCGAGACAACCGCCGTCGATGAGTCCTCGTCAATGGTGACCTCGGCCTTATAGGTGCCGTCTCCGGCATACTTCGCGGCTTCGTCGCCCATGAGTGCCGAGAGGTCGTAGGCGTCGGGAAGTACGTCATCGTAGAACGCGTCTGCACCGATTGCCTTGAGGTTCTGAGAGTCCTCGTTCCACCCGATTCCATCGGTGACCTCTTGCAGGCTGCGGTCGTCGAGAATGTCGCGGTGGTCGATTTCATCAGAGCTGTGGACGTGCTCGCCGATGGCCATGTCATGAGCCATCTGATCGGCCTGATCGTCGCGGGGCTCGTCCCATTTCGCGAGGATATAGGCCAGCTCGGGGGCTTCGACGGATGATTTGCCGCCTTCGTCGTAACCATTGCCCATAGGTTGGGTCAGGCCCCGGTCGATGCACCAGACACGACTGCCGGAGAGGACACCTGACGAGGGAATGTAGGCACCGTACATGGTGGCGTTGTCGACGCCGCCCTGGTTGTCCGTCTCAGGGTTTGTGGTGACTCCGGTGAAATCAGGTTCGCCCTCGTACGCGCTGAGCTGGGGGCCGAGTTCGGGCGCGGCCATTGCCGGGGACGATAGGAGGGTGCTCCCAGCGATCAGTGCAATCGTTGTGCCGACTACGGGGAGTCGTCTGCGGAGGTGCCGCATGTTCTGGTCCTTCCTGGGGTGCGCCACGAGGTGTCGGCCTTCGACTCCGCATGGTTGGGCGCAAGGCAAGTTGCCGGCGCGCGCTCCCACCTGGATAGTATAGAGCCAGCAAGGACAATTGTCGTGTTGGGTTGCTGTTGCTCTCGCCATTCGGGTGCTGGTGCCCCTCGTCGCCGAGCCTCTGGGGTGCACTTCGAGGTGCGACGGCGCACGCGGCGGGCATCGCTGCATCGTCGGATTCCGGGCGCAGGTGACGCCCGGGCGACTGTTGCGTCGGCTCCAGGCAAGCTGGGCGATGAGCTGAGCGCGGGTGCGCAATGTGCGGCGGTCGTCAGGAGATGAGGACCCGAGAATGGATCTGATCCGCAGTTGTGATGGCGCCCCCGGGCAGATTCGAACTGCCGGCACCCGCTTTAGGAGAGCGGTGCTCTATCCCCTGAGCTACGGGGGCGATGTGGCCTTCTTCGACCACGACCACCCAGTGTAGCGTAGAAGAAACCTGGATGTTTCACGGTGTGCCAGCACCTATTATGTGAAATTTCTCGTTAGGGTCGAATTGTGCCAGATTCCGTAGTTGACGATCAGTTCCCGGAACTCGACGATGTCTACGCCGAGTGGAAACAGCAGGCTGCCCATCTGGGCGGTCGCGACACCATGCTCCATTTCCGGGATTCGCGTGATGGCAGCATCGATCTCTCCGGAGCGCACCCGTCTGGCCTAGCCCAGCTGCTGGCCGGTCGGGCCACCCGACTCTCCAGCCTGGTCCGCGATCATGAGGTCCTCGCTGACGCACGCCGTCGAGCGAAGTCGATCCGGTCGAAGGCCGAGCAGCTCGATAACGAACGCGGAATTCAGGCGGCACACCTGGCGATCGGCTTTGCCTCGTGGACCGAAAAGGATTCCAAGTACAAGTTCAACGCCCCCGTAGTGATGCGCCATGTCACTCTCGTTCCCCGCGGCTCCCGCGTCGAGGACTTCGAGATCGTGCTGGGCGACGGAATCAAGATCAACCCGGCCTTGGTTCAGCACCTGGCCGAGGCCTACGACCTGAACGTTCCCGTCGACGAATGGGTCGACGCCACCGGAGGTCCGCACGGCTTCGACCCAGGGCCGGCCCTCGATCGCCTCCGCGACCTCGCACAGTCAGTGCCAGGGCTGCGAATCAACCACCGTTTCGTGGTGTCGACATTCGCGAACATTGCGAGCCCGTTCACCACGGACTACCTGCCCACACAGCACCCGATTCTCCGTGCCCTCGCCGGCGACGAGGACGTGCGAGGGGCGCTCGGCGGCCCGTCCTACGTTCCGGCTCCTCGGCAGGAAGTGCAGCCAGAGCCGCGTCAGGAGGCCACACCGAGCGCCGACGAACAGCAGACTTCTGCCCCGGACGCAGCCGTTGGCGACGAGGATGAGTTCTCACAGCCGACGGTGCCGATCACAGACGGGTCTCTGCCCGGGGGTGGGAAGGCCCCCGTCGAAGGTCCAAGGGATTCCACTTCGGCCGGCACCGCAAGTCGGACCGCTGCAGCTAAGGACACCTCAGCTAAGGGAGTCTCTGCCAAGGACGCCTCTGCCAAGGTCGCCGAAGCAGATGGCACTGAGCGTGATGCGCCCGTACAGCCGGACCAGAGCATCGGCGAACCCACCGCGACCGCCTCAGCGTCGACGGGCTCGAAGTCGGCGGACTCGGAGCCGACCGTCTCAAAGTCGGTGGGCTCGAAGGCAGTTGACTCAGCGGCAGCCACCGCCGAACCCCAGGCTGCCGAACCCCGGAGCACGGAATCTGAGACGGACGCAGACAGCTTCGCAGACTCGGACGCTGTCGAGACCGATGATGATGTCATTCCGGCCGCACTCAAGGAACCTGTCACCCCTCTCCCTGATCGCAAACCACAGGAAGAGTTCCTCGTCATCGACGTCGATGGCGACCAGCAGGCCGTCGTCGACGCCGCAGTCTCCGGGCAGTCGGTCGTCGTCGACACCCCACCAGGGACCGGGGCCACTCAGGTCGCAGTCGCGGTGGCCACAACACTTGCCCACACCGGAAAAAGCGTTCTTTTCCTGGCGCAGACCGCCGACGCACTCGACGACTTCTCCTCCCGCCTCGGTGAGGTCGGACTCTCAGAATTCGCCGTGGACACCCGCCAGGGCTCCGGTGCGATCAGAAACCAGCTCGTCGGCCTCATCGGATCGGCTGAGAAGGCCGAGCGCCCTGATCTGAGCGGGCTGCTCAACGAACTCAACGAACAGCGCGAGACACTGAACGAGCATGTCTCGTCACTGCATCGTCGACGTGAGCCCTGGGACGTATCCGTCTACGAGACCATGCAGCACCTGGCGGAGCTGACATCCGGCGACGATTCTCCCCAGACTCCTGTCCGGTTCGGTGAAGATCTCCTCGAAGCCAGTGATGACCGTCGCAACGCTCTGCGCGAAAAGCTCAGCGAGTTGGCATCATTGGGCGCCTTCACTCTCGACGTCGAGGACACCGTGTGGTTCGGCGCGGACCTGAAATCGGTCGACGAAGCCGAAGCGGCACGGACCGTCGCCGAGCGACTGGGCCGAACCATCCCTGATCTGGTCAAGGCCGTCGAGCCGGTCCTGTCCAAAGCCAAACTGAATCCCCGTCGCAACCTCAATGACTGGTCACGCGCGATCAAGGTGCTGCTGCGGGTGCGCGCGACCCTCGACAGCTTCGCCCCTGACATCTACGATCATCGACTCGACGATCTCATCGCCGCGACCGGAACCGCAGAATACCGTTCCGAGGTCGGCGTAGAGATGGGCATGCTTCAGCGCAAGCGCCAGAAGAAGTCCGCGAACGAATTCCTCCGTCCCGGCGCCGTGGTCACTGACCTGCATTCGGCGCTGATCGACGTCCGGTCCCAGCGCATCGTGCTCCAGGACCTCGCAGGGCATGACGGTCGTCCACAGATTCCTCGCGGCGTCCTCGATGCTGATGAGATCCTCCAAGGCGTTGAGGCCGACGTTGCCAAGATCGCACCTATTCTGGAGACCACTCCAGATGGCGGCGATCTGGGATCGATGCTCATCGAAGAGCTGCAGGCGCGGACCGAAGCCATGGGCCGTGACTCTGAGCACCTCGGTGAACTTCCGGAACGGTCCCGCATCCAGCGCGAACTGACCGATGAAGGCCTGTCTGATCTGCTCACTGACCTGCGTCGCCGCAAGGTCGACACCACGCTTGTCGGACCGGAGTTCGATCTGGCCTACTGGGCGTCGGTTCTGCAGAGGATGGCCAGCGAAGATCCCCAAGTGGGTCGTCACGACGGTGCCGCACTGCATCAGGTGGCCGAAGGCTTCCGCGAAAACGACCGTGCCTTCGTCGCAGCAGGTGCGAGCCGATTGCGCTACAACCATGCTCAGGCGTGGAAGCGGGGCATCGACAACGACCCGATCTCCGCTGGCGTCATCAAGCAGGAGCTGCTCTCCCCGCACACCTCCGTGCAGACCATGTCGACGAGGGCTCCCGAGCTCCTGACGACTCTTGCTCCGGTCTGGATGGCCAGCCCGTACACGGTGCCCGAATTCTTCTCAGCACTGCCGCTCTTCGATGCTGTGGTCATCGCCGATGCGGGACGTCTCTCTGTCCCTGACGTGGTCCCCGCCATCACCCGGGCCCGTCAGGTCATCTCACTGGGCGACTCCAGACTGCTTGGTCCCCGTCCCTTCACGATCGCGGTTGATCGCTGGGGAATGGACGATGGGAACCATCTGAGCTCAGTGCAGGAGCGCCTCGGCGAATTCCTGCCTCGAATGGAACTGTCGAATTCCTACCGACAGTCACCGGTCGGACTCATCGATCTGGCGAACCGGCACTTCTACGATTCGACGATCACGACGATGCCGACCGCGCACACAGGGGAGGGCACCGGGCTCGAGTTCTCCTACGTCGCCGACGGAAGAGGGCCGACGGACATCGGCACCGGTCGTGTCGAGAGTCCTGACGCCGAGGTCAAGCGGGTTGTCGAGCTCGTGCTCAGGCACGCTCGGAATCGTTCGCGTGAGTCCCTGGCCGTCGTCGCGCTCACCGCTCATCACGCTCAGCGCGTTGCCACCGCGATCTCTCGGGCGATGAAGGACCTGCCCTATGTTGCAGCGTTCTTCAGCGATTCGAGCAAGGAGCCCTTTGTGGTCACCGATGCCGAACGCGTCCAGGGCATGTCCCGCGATGCCGTGATCTTCACCCTCGGCCTCGGTCGGACAGTTCACGGTCGTGTCATCCACGACTTCGGTGCGCTGTCCGGTCCCGACGGCGAGCGGATCCTCGCGGCCACAATGACCCGAGCACGCAAACGTCTCACCGTGGTCTCCAGCATCGAATCCGATGACTTCGACACGAACAGGCTCAGCGGGGGAGCGGCGCTGCTGCCACGACTGCTCGACGAACTCGCAGGCGGCGGCGTCAAGCAGCCGGGCCCACACGGCGAGATCTACGACCCGCTCTTCAACGACATCGCCGATCGCCTGCTGCAGCTTGGCGTGGTCGCTCACGAACATTACAACGGCATCGATCTGGCCGTGGCCAACTCGACTGAGGACGAGCATGGAATGATCATCGCCGTCGCCGGAGACGGACCCGAATACGCATCGGTACGCAGTCTGCGCCAGCGTGAGCGGGTCGTCCCCGAGCAGTTGGCCCGCCGCGGATGGAAGTTCGTGCGCATGTGGTCCACCGACGCCTTCGTCGATCCGCAGTCCGAGACGGAGAAGATCTTCGAAGCTTGGAAGTCTACGGTCGAAAAGATGAGTCCGCAGGCTGTCCTCAATGCGGCTCGTGCGGCCTCGGTCGTCGTGGGTCGCACCGGCAGCCGGCCCAAACTGGTGCCGGGCCTGCCCATGCACAAGTACTCGGATTCGGGCCTCGATGCAATGATCGACTGGGTCCAGTCTGATGCCGTCGTCCGTGGTGACGGCGAGATCAAGGATCTGCTCCGAACGGCGTTGGCACAGAAGGGCAATTCCGGTCGTGGAGACTCCCAGCTGCAGGCGGCCGTGGACCGCTACCGGCAACGGCATGCACAGGCCAAACGGGTCACCGGCGCCGAGGTGGTGGTTCCCGAATCAGCACAGCACAGTCCGATGGAAGACGAGGTTGTTCCCACCTTCGACACGGGCAAGATCAGGGCCGATGAACTGCGTCAGGCGGGATTGATCGAGACCGCGAGCAATGACCAGGTGCCCAGCTCTGATCAGGTGCCCAGCTCTGACGGGCAGAGTGCCCCGGATGGCACGCAGGAGAATCCGCCTGAGTTCTCCGAGCCCACCGGTGGTGTGCAGGAGGCTGCTTCGAGTGAGCTGAGTGCTGAGAAGGAGCGTCCGAGCGCAGCCGATATCGAGCCGCGCACGGATGATTTGCGCTGAGATGACTGACGAAAGCCTCGGGTCACAACCTCCCGAGGGTGAGCATGCACAAGACTCAGATCCTGCTGATCACTGCGCTGAACTTGCTTCCGGTGAGGTGCACGAAACGGAGCATCAGAAGAGGGTGCGACTCGAGGCAGCAGTGCGGAAGTATCGTGCCACGCTGCGCAATGAGGCAGAGGCCGACAACGGAGGCTTCAGCGCAGACTATTACCGGTCACAGAAACCCCCACACTGGTGATGGGCGGCAGTGAGATGTCTCCTTGAGAGGTGCCTCGTTGTGAGGTGCCGAATCTGAGAAGCAGCGAACAGTTGGGATTCATCAAGACGAGGGCCCGCTTCCCCAATGGAGAAACGGGCCCTCGTGGCGCTCGCGTCAATCAGTGGCGCGGGGGCTCTGTCGATTCGGTATCGTCGAACGGACCGGCCGTGCTGGCAGGACCTTCCGCAGGGCCACCGACGGTTGTGGCCGCCTGGGTCCGGAGGATTTCGCGAATGTCGCCGAGCAGATCCTCGGTGGTCGGAGGAACGTCTTCCTCAGGAGCTCCGCGCTTGCGCAGCTCGTTGAGCTTGTTCATCGGGACGATGATGATGAAGTAGACGACGGCGGCGACGATCAGGAAGTTGATCGCTGCAGTGATCACAGCGCCCAGGTCAATGGTCGTCTCCGGAACGCCTTCCTTGATGCGGAAGGCCAGCGCAGGGCCTTCCGCGCCGCCGACGGCAGCGATCAGCGGGTTGATGACCTTATCGGAGAAAGCCGTCACGATTCCAGTGAATGCGCCGCCGATGATCACCGCGGTTGCGAGTTCGACGACATTCCCTTGGAGAATGAAGTCTCTGAAGCCTTTAAGCATTGGAGGGGCACCCTTTCGGAGTGTATGTAAACAATAATGGGGAGTGAAATACTTCTACTACGAGTACATGATACACACAGGTAACTCAACTACACCCCGAGGACATGCGCGCCATCTGTCGCTGCAAATCCCAGTTAGCCCGGCTCGGGACAATCCAGTTAGTCCGGCTGGGGACAATCCAGTTAGCTCGACTAGGGACAAATCCCAGTTAGCCCGGCTCGCGGCAAATCCCAGTTAGCCCGACTCGGGACAATCCAATTGGCTGAGCTGGGGATATCCCGGCTGGCCGGGCCGGAGGGTCCCGGTGAAATCAGCCGGAGGTCATAGCGACGTCAGCGGTGGGTCAGTGCGGAAGGATCGCGAAGCTGATCGGCATCCCGGCAAATTCTGCGATGCGTTCGGCATCATCCGAGGACAGAATCACTGAGACAAGCTGCCCTGATTCAGCGGAAATGCCGTCAGCCTTGTCAACCAATCGGGCAATCGTCACTTCCTTCACGACGACATCAGAGCCTCCGTCGGGGAGTGAGCTGAATAGGCGGATGCGCTGCCCTGGCTGCAGAAGTGCCGCCGAAGAATCATCGGCCAAGCGCACAGGCATGAGGAGGTCAGTGCTGCCCTCCGGCAGTGCCTGCTGATCGAGGACCGCCGACTGCGTCAATGGCGAACCCTTGGACAGGCCCGCCGAGGTGCGCTTGTGATCGGCGTCCGAGATAGAGGTGAAAGCCTTGTCCGGGACGAGTTGCGAGGGAAATTCGACAATTGTCAGATCTTGCGATCGCAGTTCAGATCCCGGCGGCAGATTTCTGGTGGCAACGACGATGGACGTTCCGCCCTGATCCGGAGTGAGGATCCAGACCGCAAGCGCACACGCACAGGCGATGCAGACGGCGGCGACTATCCGCTGTGGTTTGATCCGTGAGGACTTCGACCAGGTCGATGCTCTGGCTCTGAGGCGCCGCAAGATTCCCATACCCGGAGCCTGGTTGTGCGCAGAGGCTCAGATCAAGGGGACAGGCAAGGCCTGTGGACAGCCGTTGTGTGTCCACAGGTGAATCGCACATGAGTCATCGGTCATTCCACAGCGATGGCGCGCACGGGTCGACAGAGCGCGGATGCGGTGAGGAAGGCCGACGGGGTCAGCTGGCGGAAGTGCTGCTCGCCGCCGGAACGCTCTTAGCCGGTGAGCTGGATGTCGAGGAGGACGAGTCCGAGGAGCTCGACGATTCCTTCGACGAGCCCGATGTGTTGGACGAACTCGAAGAGTCGGAGTTCGAGGTAGAGGGGACTGTGCTCGAATTGCTTGCGCGGGAGTCAGTGGCGTAGAAGCCCGACCCCTTGAAGCTGATCCCCACGGTGCCGAAGACCTTCTTCAGGCGTCCCTGGCACTCGGGGCAGACTGTGAGCGAGTCATCGCTGAAATCTTGATGAATATCAAAAGCGTGACCACAGCTCTTGCAGGCGTAGGAGTAAACGGGCATTCGAGACCTTTCTTCGACGAGAAGATTATAGTCCACCGGACTCGCCCGTGAGTAACGCATGGGGTGAGAGGCTCGAGTAGTCGCCGTCTCATCCACAGGACCGTACGCGCGAGTCGGCTGCTGTGGACCCGATCTGAGAACGGCCCAAAGCTTGAGAGCGGGCGTGGTCGCATCGCAATCGATGCTTGCATCCGGCCCTGTCTCGGTTTCGTCGAAGGACCGAATCAGTCGAAGGAGTGAACACCGTGATCGGTCACGGCACGAGTGATCTGCAGGTCCCAGGGTTCCACGGTGAGCTCTGGGAGACCGAGTTCGCTCGAGAAGCAGACTCCGTAGACCAAGCTTGCGTGTTCCCTGCCTATCAGGGGCACTTCGCCGCGCGGGCCGAACGTGCGGTCATAGAAACCGCCGCCGTTTCCCAAGCGGGCACCGCCGGTCCCGAACCCGAGGGCAGGCACGAACACGAGGTCAGGGGCCACCTCGGCGGACATGAGATCTGCGGCGGTCAACACAGGTGAGGGTTCACGAATGCCCCACCTTCCGCGAGCGTGGAGCGTGGCCATGGACTCGGTGACGGTACCGAACATGAGGGCATGACCGACAGCGGTGACGACAGGGAGGTAGACGGTTCCACCGCGGGCGAGGAAGCGATCGATTACCGGGTCCAAATTGGGCTCGCCGGTCAAGGCGGCATAGGCGAGCACCGAATGGCCTGTCAGGTCCAGGTTCGGCCACAGGCTTTCGATGATCTGCCAGGCAGACTCAGCGACCGACGACTCACCCTCGACTACCGACGATTTCGCCTCTGTCATCGACGATTCAACGCCCGCCGCAACTTGAGCCGCGCGTTCGGAACGGATGTGTGCACGCAATTGCGCCTTTGAAGTTTCTGCATCCACACTGATAAGCCTAAGCGCTGCCACATCCTTTGGTTAAGATGAGCGACATGAGTGATGAACCGCAACGCACTGTGCGCAAGGCCGTGATCCCTGTGGCCGGACTTGGTACCCGCTTCCTCCCCGCCACAAAGGCGACTCCCAAGGAGATGCTGCCCGTCGTCGATAAACCGGCCATCCAATACGTCGTCGAAGAGGCAGCCGATGCCGGCCTGCAGGACCTCCTCATGATCACGGGTCGCAACAAGCGACCTCTGGAGGACCACTTCGACCGCGTCGACGGACTCGAAGCCGCACTGGCGAAGAAGGGCGACACAAAGAAGCTCGCCGCTGTTCGTCACGCGTCCGAACTCGCCGACATCCATTACGTCCGCCAGGGTGACCCGAAGGGCCTTGGCCACGCCGTGCTCAAGGGCCGCCAGCACGTGGGCCAGGAACCGTTCGCGGTTCTGCTCGGCGATGACCTCATCGACGAACGCAGCCCGATTCTGCCGAAGATGATCGACGTTGCCGAGAAGACCGGCGGCAGCGTCGTCGCGCTCATGGAAGTTCCTCCTGAGGCGATCCACCTCTACGGCTGCGCCGCAGTCGAACCCACCTCCGATGACGAAGTCGTCAAGGTCACCGGCCTGGTCGAGAAGCCAGAGCGGAGTGAAGCCCCTTCGAATCTTGCGATCATCGGCCGCTACGTCCTCGCACCGGAGATATTCGACGTCCTCGAGACCACTGAACCGGGCCGCGGCAATGAAATCCAGCTCACCGACGCCCTCCAGGTCCTCGCTCGACAGGAGGGCGGCAACGGGGTCTACGGAGTCGTCTTCAAGGGCGCTCGCTACGACACCGGTGACAAGCTGGACTACCTCAAGGCCGTCGTGCAGATCGCCAGCGCCCGCGAGGACCTGGGTGCTGACCTCAACAGTTGGCTCAAGGAATACGTGGCAACACTTCCCTGACCGTCTTCAGCGTCACTGCACCCCAGCATCACCGCGCCCCAGCATCGCTGCACCGATGCAACAGCGGACATTACTGATTGAGCACCCGAGAGCGGAGGCAGCCGTTTGTGGCCAGTCATCCTGACTGATCAGCAGTCCGACATCGTGCTGCGCCCGTTGAATCGGCGCGACGAAAGTCAGTGGCGAGAGGTCCGTCGGCACAACCGGAATTGGCTGCGTCCCTGGGATGCGACGCTGCCGATCCCCGGCCAGCAGCTTCCGGGGTTTCGAAGCATGGTCCGCATGTACGACAAGCAGGCCAAACGGGGACAGTCGGTGCCGCTGGCGATCGAAGTCGGCGGTGAATTCCGCGGCCAACTCACCGTGTCGAGCATCAGCTGGGGATCCATCCTCAGCGGCCAGATCGGCTACTGGATCGATTCGAGAGTTGCCGGCCGCGGCATCACTCCCATCGCCGTTGCCATGGCTGCCGACCACTGCCTCTTCGCGTTGGGGCTGCACCGGATTGAGATCAACATCCGACCCGAGAATACGGCCAGCCTGCGTGTGGTCGAGAAGCTCGGCTTCCGCGATGAGGGGCTGCGTGAGAAGTACATGCACATCGACGGCCGATGGTGTGACCACCGGACGTTCGCCCTGGTCGCCGAGGAGGTTCCGCAGGGAATTCTCGCCGCCTACCGTCACAGCCTGAGAAAGCTGTGAACTTAGCACCTGTTTGACCGACACACCACATCCCTTCACGTCGTTGCCGAACCGGGCACTCTAGGGTTGCAGTGTGGACACCAGCATCATCGTCGTTATCGCCATCATCGTGGTATTCGTCGTTGTCGTGCCCACAATGATCCGCAAGTCAGCGACGGAGCTGTCCCGCGTCGAGATCGACACCGTCCCTGATCAGGCCCAGGTCATCGACGCCGACCCCCAGATCCCTGGCCACGACCACACCGAACGCGCAAGAGTCTTCCACTCCTCGGCCACCATCGAACCAACCGTCCCACGACCCGACGTCGACGAGCTGGCGGGCACACCGAAGCTCAGCCTCTCCGCACAGGCGCCGGAGTTCGCCGTCATCGACGGACACGCAGACTCGAGTTCGACCATAGACACAGAATCCACCACCGCCGAGGCGGACGAGCAGCACCAGCGCAGCCTCCTTCCCGTGGCCGTCGGTGAAACCAGCTCCACCTACCTCGACAGCCACCGCGGCTACGAGGCATCCGCCTCGGCGACGACCGATAACGTTCGGATGTTGCACCCGGCAGTGCACGCCGTGTTCAATCAGTCGCAGCAGGGTTCGAACGGCCCCAGCACGAACGGGCAGGCTTCGACGGCGAGCAGAGGCTCCGAAACCGCCAGCCACCTCGGCGAGCGTTCCGGGACGGTTCCGATCCGGCCGGGGCGGATCCAGCCGCGATCGCCGCAGAGCCGATCCGATGAAGCTGTCACCACAGACAGAACAGAGACAAGCAGACGAGGTACACAGATTCCCAATCCGACTTTCGGAGCCGATGAGGACCATTCGATGACTGAGAAAGCAACGACACTGCGCGAGTCGATGAAATCGCTGGGCACCATGACGCGGGGATTCGGACTGCTCTTCCTCGCCTCCACCCTGGGGATTCTGGTGACGGGCGTGCTTGCGATGTTCTCGGTCGTCCATGTCGCACTGACCGGAGTGTTCCTCGGACTCGTGATCGTCTCCCTGGCCATCGTGCGCACACTCAACCTGCGCAAACGGGAGATCAAGACTCGCCTCCGGGAGCTCGAAAGCCGGAATCCCAAGACCAAGCGCACCGCCCCGAAGAAGAGCACGACGCAGTCGACAAGCGCGGCTGCGAAACCAGCCGCCACCTCAACGCCTGCTGCCCCGAACTCAGCCGCATCGAAGGCACCGAATTCAGCCGCATCGAAGGCACCGAACACCAAGCCAAGTGAGGCCCGGTCGGCAGGATCGACGAAGGCTGCTCAGGCGCGTGCCGTCATGCAGCGCAACGTGAGCGCAAAGCAGAGCAAAGAAGAGGCCGACACCGGCGAGATTCCGCTCGTGCGCATTCGCAACGAAGCTGCAGAAGGACACACCACCCGTCAGGTGCTGCTCACCGGACCGATCCCAATCGTCGAAGAAGCAGCGCCCGACGCCGCAGAAGCACAGGGTGAAGGGGCAGCTGCCGCAGGTTCTGACTCTGTGTCGAAGCCGGCTGCACCCGAGTCGGCATCCGTGATCAAGGCAGACGATTCCGTACCGACCGCGGCCTCGACCCGCGAAGCGGAATCGGCTGCAGAAGCTGAGTCCTCGCCGCACAATGAGTCTGTTGCCGAGAGCGATTCCGCCCAGGAATCCGAAGTCGTCGCGACCGCGTCGAGCGTCGACACCGTCGAGGTCAGCGATCCGTTCATGCAGCGACTGCAGGCACGTGCTGCATGGTCACCGACGCCGCTGCCGGTCCCCAGCTACGTCGATGCCCCACAGATTGAGCATCCGGTCCCCGAAGCGAAGGCAGCGGATGCGTCGTCCTACTCGTCGTATGAGACCAAGGCCCGCAGCCGTGAGGACATCGCGGCTCAGTTCGCCGCCGAACTCGGCTACCGTCCCGAGCTCAGCGACTCGGCTCGTGACGACAGTCCGCTGGAGCACGGTCGCAAGGCGATCAGGACGAACAAAGCTCCCGAGATGGGCGCCGTCGACGACGTGCTCGCCCGACGCCGCGCCTGACTTCGCAGGCAACTGCGCCTGACTTCGCAGGCAACTGCGCTGCGCAGATAACCGTACTTCGCAGATTCAGTCGGTGTCGAAAAGGAACCAGCAGATGGAGTTGCGTCGCCTCTGATCTGCAAGGACGAGTTGGCGTATCTGCCTGGGCAGTCGTTCCCTCTGCCAGTCGCGTTCAGCCTGTCCCGCGCCTGGATCCTCGGGATTCGCGCTGCGTGCGGCTTTGATGGCATAGGCGGCAGCACCAAGATCGTGTTCGGCGACATGACCGACGCAGGCTTCCTGTCCTGCCGAATAGGCTGCGAACCGAGCTGCGCCGCGCAGGGGACGGGCAGCTCCCATGGCGTGTCCTCCTGAGGCGCGCGCCTGCATCATCTTCACGGTGCCGTCAGCCCAAGCGCGGGCCGCAGCCACGGCATCACGGACTCGTGTGTCCTCCGGAGCCTCGCGCTCGAAGAGGTGCAGGACATGTTCGGCGCAGTCGGCTGCCCACAGAGCCAGAAGTCGATGATCAGCATCGGTCAATGTGCCGCCGCGTCGAATCGTCACCATCGTCGGGTCGCGGACCTCGGGCAGAATCATGGATGCTCCGTCATGCGGATGGCTGTCCTGAACGAGGTGGACCCCGTCACCGGGGCCGCCTCAGGCTGAGCGTCCACCGAAGTCCGCTGCAATCGATGCCGCCACCTGCTGCAGGCGGGGTACGAGGTCGTCTTCGATGGAGAGCCCGCGCAGATGAGACGTATGCAGGGACACGTTGAGCGCGGCGAGAGTGTTGTCGCCTCGGCGAATCGGAACAGCCAGCCCGCGGAGACCGTCATCGAGCTCCTGCGACACAAGGCACCAGCCCTGCCTGCGAATCCGGCTGAGTTCGTCACCGAGCTCGGCGGCCGATGACACGGTGTGGTCGGTGAACGGTGAGATCTCAACTCGTTCGAGGAACTGCTCCTGGAACGACTCTGGCAGTTCCGCGATGAGCATCCGGCCCATGGATGTGGCCCAGGCGGGAAGCCTGTTCCCCAGGTTGACGGTGACTGCATGGAGTCGCGGGGCTGCAGCCCGGGCGATGTAGACGACGTCATCTGCATCGAGGATGCTCAACGTCGCGGACTCGTCGAGGTCGAGGGCCAGCTCATTGAGATGCGGTTGGGCGATCTTCGGCAGATCCAAGCCGGCGAGGAAGCCGGCTCCGACGTCGAGGACTCGAGGAGTCAGCGCGAAGTGCGAGCCCTCCGTCGACAGGTAGCCGAGGTCGACGAGAGTGAGGAGGAAGCGCCGGGCTGCGGCCCGCGTCAGATTGGTGGCGGCGGCCACCTCGGTGACGGTGCGATAGGGGGTATCGGCGTTGAAGGCGAGGAGCACGGCCAAGGTCTTCTCGGCGGACTTGACGTAGTGAGGGCTCTGCGACGGTTCCTCGGTGGGACTCAACTCTGACTTCACCTCTCCAGGGTATCTGTCGCAGCGACGCACGTCCTCCGCGGTTGACGGAAGCAACGACCTGGACTATGGTCACACGAACTTACGAGTGTGCGTATAGTGCACATATGTACGTAAAGCGTACATCGTGATAATGTGATCTGCGTTAACTCGAACCGACAGTACTGCCATCGTCCTACGGCTCCACCATTCGAAGGAGAATGCCATGTCCACAGCACAGAATCAGACTGCTGCGAACACCGAGGAACTCAAGCGCGCCAGACGCGCGGCCGTCGGCTCCTTCATCGGCGCAGTGGTCGAGTGGTACGACTTCCTCCTCTACGGCATCGTTGCAGCACTGGTCTTCGGTGAACTCTTCTTCCCCGGCTACAGTGCCCATGCGGGAACCTTGGCAGCATTTGCGACCTTCGGCGTCGGCTTCATCTTCCGTCCTCTCGGCGGCATCATCTTCGGCCACTTCGGTGACAAGCTCGGCCGCAAATCCATGCTCATCTGGACGATGACGATCATGGGCATCGCCACGGCTCTCATCGGATTTCTCCCCACCTACGACGCCGTCGGCTGGTTGGCACCGGCGCTGCTCGTTCTGCTGCGCTGCGTCCAGGGCGTCGCGGTCGGCGGAGAGTGGGGCGGCGCGGCACTCATGGCCGTCGAAAGCGCTCCCTCGAAGTTGCGCGCCTTCTTCTCCAGCGGCGTCCAGATCGGATACTCCTTCGGGCTCCTGATGGCCACTGGCCTTGTCGCGCTCTTGAGTGCCAACTTCTCGCAGGAAGCCTTCCTCGCCTGGGGCTGGCGCATTCCCTTCTTCTTCAGTGCCGTGCTCGTCCTCATCGGCCTCTGGATCCGCTCCGGCGTCCAGGAGTCCGAAGAATACGTCGAGCGTGTGAAGAACGCCAAAGAGGACAAGGTCGCGAAGCTGCCGATCTTCGAGGCCTTCAAACGCTACCCGGCCCAGATCTTCCAGATCATCGGCCTGCGCTTCATCGAGCTGCTGACCATGTACATCGTGACCACATTCGCACTGTCGTACTCGACGGATGAACTCGGACTCGACAGGGCTGTGATGCTCAACATCACCCTGCTGGTCGGCGGACTCGGTATCATCACGATCCCCGCATTCGCCTACCTCTCCGACAAGTACGGGCGACTCCGTGTCTACCTCACAGGCGGCACCGTCGGCCTCGTCTGCGCGATCCCATTCTTCTTCGCCCTCGAGAGCGGCAACATCGTTGCGATCGTCATCTTCGCCGTGCTGCTGATCAACTTTGCCCACGACGCCGTCGTCAGCGTCCAGCAGCCCCTGTTCGCCGAAATGTTCAGCCCGGAATTCCGCTACAGCGGAGCCGGCGTCGGCTACCAGCTGGCCAGTGCCATCGCCGGTGGCTTCACCCCGTTCATCGCGACCTTCCTCGTCGGCGTCGGCAACGGCTCGTGGTATCTCGTCGCCGCGTACCTGGCAGGCGGATGCCTTATCTCGATCGCCATCGCTATGTACCTCGTCCACCAGTGGCGAGTCGAACGCAACGATGAGCGCGCTTCGAAGACTGACGCAAAGGCAATCCAGCTCTGATGCGCACAGCGGAGATCACAGCACCGGACCGCGTCGAGATCCTCGACCGTCCACTGCCCAAGGGGCCTGTGGGCAGCAGTGATCTCCGAGTCCGGATGCTCGCCGTTGGAATCTGTGGAACCGACCAGGGCCTGGCCACCGGCCTGCGCACACCACCCGAGCTTCCGTGGCGGCTGGGCCACGAAGGCATCGGTGAAGTTGCCGAGGTTGGCTCTGGTACCCACGGATTCGCCGTCGGGGATCGGGTGGCTCTCGAGCCGAACATCACTTGCGGCCGGTGCGCGTACTGCAAACTCGGTATCACCTCCGCCTGCACCTCGCGGCTGAGCGCGGGAGTCCTCACCCAGCCGGGCTTCCTCGCCGAGGTGGTCGACCACCCCAGCGAGTTCTGTCATCGACTGCCCCCGGAGATGGCGCTCGAACGAGCAGTGTGCGTCGAGCCTCTCGCCGTCGCTGCCTCGGCGATCCGACGAACGGGACTCGACGGGACAGAGAGCGTCCTCGTGCTCGGTGCCGGCGCCCAGGGGCTGCTCTCGATCTTCACCCTCGTCGCGCAGGGGTATCGCCCATTCGTCAGTGAGCCCAACGGCGGACGTCGCGCGCTGGCGGTCGAACTCGGAGCCCGGGTATTCACACCGGGACAGTGCCCCGCTCCAGACGTCATCATTGACGCCGCCGGAGTGCCTGAGGCCCTCGGTGCCGTCGTAGACCACCTTGCACCGTTCGCAGCGATCACACTGGTCGGAGAAGACCACCACCACCTCGGCGCCTCCAGCTTCAACATCGTGCAGAAGCAGCTGCGCATCAAAGGGTCATTCATCTACGAGCATCCTCGGGACATGGCAGAGGCCGTGGACCTGCTCGACGAGATACCCGCAGAGAAGATCATGGGTCCGGCGCTGGCACTCGACGATGTGCCTGCGGTGTTCGCCGGGAAGGAGCCGCGCAAGGGTGAGAACCCCCAGTCGGGTGTCACCCCGCGGCCCGAGGTCACCTCGAGACCCGAGGTCAAGCAGTGGGTGGACATGCGCCTGCGCACACACAATGCGCATGCCATGCACTGATGCACGACATGCGCGTTGTCTGTGCGCGGGTATTGCGCGGGATCAGGCGCGAGGCAGGGCTACGTACTTGATCTCGAGGAACTCCTCGATGCCCACGCTTCCGCCCTCACGGCCGAGGCCCGACTTCTTCACACCGCCGAATGGTGCGGCCGGGTTGGAGACCAAGCCGGTGTTGAGACCGACCATGCCGACCTGCATCTTGTCGGCCAGGTTCAGAGCGCGCTCGACGTTCTCACTGAACAGGTAGCCGGCAAGACCGAACTCGGTCTCGTTGGCCAGAGCGATGCCCTCCTCATCGGTTTCGAAGGTGACGATGGGTGCGACGGGTCCGAAGATCTCGGTGGTGCGGATCTCGGAGTCCAGCGGCACTTCGGTCATGACGGTCGGGCTGTAGAAGAAGCCCTTGCCTTCGATCTTCGACCCGCCGGTGAGGACCTTCGCGCCCTTGGACACAGCATCATCGACGAGGCCGGCGACCTTATCCAGGGAATCCTGATCGACAAGCGGGCCCACCTCGGTGCCTTCGGAGAGGCCGTTGCCGACCTTCATCGAACCGATGCGCTCGGTCAGCTTCGTCGAGAACTCCTCAGCGACGGAGGAGTGGACGAACAGACGGTTCGCCGAGGTGCAGGCCTCGCCGCCGTTGCGCATCTTCGCCTGGACCGCACCGGTGACGGCCTTATCGATGTCGGCGTCCTCGCAGACGACGAACGGAGCGTTGCCGCCGAGCTCCATCGACGTCTTCATGACATTGTCGGCGGCCTGTTTGAGCAGGCCCACGCCCACCTCGGTGGAGCCGGTGAAGGTGACCTTGCGGGCGATTCCGGACTCCATCCACGGGGTGACCACGCGACGAGCGGATTCGGAGGTGACGACGTTGAGTACACCGGCGGGCAGGCCAGCCTCGATGAGCACGTCGACGAGCATGAGGGAGGTCAGCGGGGTCAGCTTCGCAGGCTTGAACACCATGGTGCAGCCGGCGGCGATGGCTGGGCCGATCTTGCGGGTGCCCATGGCCAGCGGGAAGTTCCACGGGGTGATGAGGATGCAGGGCCCGACGGGCTCGCGGGAGACCATGACGCGGGTCTTGCCATCGGTGGACTGAGTGTATTGGCCGCCGACGCGCACGGCTTCCTCGGAGAACCAGCGGAAGAATTCTGCTCCATAGGTGACCTCGCCCTTGGACTCGGCGAAGGGCTTGCCCATCTCGGCGGTCATGACCGCCGCGATGTCGTCGGCACGTTCGATGAGGAGTTCGAAGGCACGGCGGAGGATCTCAGCGCGTTCGCGCGGCGGGGTGGCGGCCCATGATTCCTGGGTGTCACCGGCGACCTTGATGGCCTCTTCGGCATCGGCTGCCGAGCCGTCTGCGACCGTGGTGATGAGGTCACCGGTCGCGGGGTTCGCAACGTCGATGGTCTTTCCACCCTCGGCATCGCGCCACTGACCATTGATGAACAGTCCGGTGTTGAGCTTGTCGATGATCGGCGTGATGTCCACGACAGATCCTCCTTCGGTTGTCGATGAAGCATGGCCGCCGCTCGCCGGTAGCCACGGTAGGGAGCAGTCGTGATCAGTGTAGTGGTGATATTCGATGCGGGCTATACGGAATTCGTTGTCAGAGACTCTCAGGATTGCGAGCTTCGAGGCACAGCCGACAGCGAAGCATGGACGAGAGCACTGGTCGCCACCAGGAGTCTGTTGTGCATCGTGATCCCGCGAACCACCTCGACGCAGATCAGATCTCTGCTCAGACTGTCGGTGATCGGTGTGGTGTTCCTGGCCGCGATCTCTGTCAATGCCTGAATGTGGCGGAGGATCGTGTCGCGCCCGACGGGATAACCTGAGGCGCTCAATTCCTCGAGCACGCCTGCCATCGATTCCACGGCGGTTGGCGAAATGTCCGGCCAGCCAAGTTCTCGCAGAATGTCACGGATATCGTTCTCGATAGTTTTCGGCGCCGGTTCCACTGCCGTTGCAGGTTGAGGTTCAGGCTCAGGTTCAGGCTCGGAATGCGAGGATGAGCCGGCTGTGGACTTCAGGACATTGCTCGCCTCCAGGGCAAGCCTCTGGCAGATGCCCATCAGTTCGATGTTCTCCAAGGACTCGTCATCGATGGCCCGAGTCAGTGCGGCGATGGACTCGATGGGGGAGCCGAGCTCCCGGCGCAGGCAGGTGATGAGGCCGAGGCGGTCGACGTGAGCTTGGGAGTAGTCGGCCGTGGTCGCGTTGCGCTTGAGGCCGGGAAGAAGGACGCCGACGTGGATGTAGTACTTGATGCTGGCGGTCGACACTCCGGATTCTCGGGCCAGGGCACTGAGTTTCATACGGGTCCCCAATCGGCAGAAGCGGCAGCGTGGCGGCACCTGGCTTGGATAGCAATTCGGGTTCCGCTATCTACGTTGCCGCCCTTGGTTAGTGAAACTATCTTAGGTCTATGACGACGATGTTCATAGCAATCCACGCTCTTGCCGCCTCTGGCGTTGTGCTCTTGGCCCCTGTCCAGATCATCCGGCGGACCAAGGACCGTCGGCACAGATGGATCGGGCGATCATGGGTCATCCTCATGTACCTCGTGTGCGTGAGCGGAATGTTCATCTACACCCTCAGCGGAAGGTTCACGATCTTCCACGCGCTCGCGATCTTCACCTTCGGGACCACGACCCTAGGAGTCATTGCGATCCGGCGAGGAGACATCCGCAGGCACATCGGGATGATGGTCGGATCATGGCTCGGCGCGCTGACGGCGGGCGCCTTCGCTGCGATCATTCCGGGCAGGGAGATACCGCAGCTGGCGGTAGACGATCCAGGTCTGCTGTGGGGCGCCGTTGCAGCAATCGTCATCGCCGCTACGGTCTGGGTCGGCTACGTTCTCAAATGTGTGCCAGCTCAGGCACGCAGCTCGTCGAATTCGGGATTCTTGCGAAAGAACTCCATGACATAGGAGCATGTCGTACGGAACTTCAGGTCCGCCTCGGCGCTGGTCTCGAGGGCGAAGCGGACCAGATGTGCGGCGATGCCGCGGCCACCATATGCAGGGGACACCTCGGTGTGGGTGAACGTCCGCACGCCAGATTCGGACGAGTCATCCGGACTGGCCGCGCGGTCGATGTAGTCGAGGTGTCCGATGACCTTGTCGTCGTGGCTCACCGTGAAGCGAGACGCCGCGATGTCCTGGGCAAAGGTGTACGTCTCGTCCGAGATCTCGAGGTCCATGAACACTCCTTAAGGTGAAGGCGTCGGTCATCCCCATGCCAGCACGTGGATGAGTCAGTCCTGATAAATGAAACTATAGTTGGGTTCCCCACCGAGCGACTAACCTATTGAGCAACCCGTTCTTTCGGCCGTACACGGCGACGGTCAGACATCCTCAAGGAGCCGACCTATGTCCTCTTACGCACCCGCCACCATGGTCGATGCTCACAAGCTGATCCTGCACGAAACAGGCTTCGAAGTCAGCGAACTCAGCCTCGATGACATCGACGACTACGTTGAACTCGTCGCCTCCGCCTACCGTGGAGAGCCTTCGAAACAGGGGTGGACGACCGAGGCGGATCTGCTCAGCGGTCAGCGACTCGACGCCGATATGGCCCGCGAGATGCTCGCCGAGCCCGATGCGTCGATGATCCTCGTCCGGTCTGCCGAAGGGCAGGCCGTCGGCAGCGTCTACCTGCGCGAACCCGTCGACGGAATCGCCTACCTCGGCGTGCTCGCGGTCTCCCCGCTGGGGCAGGGGCAAGGCGTGGGATCGGCACTGATGAACCTCGCCGAGGCATGGGTGATCGAACGCTGGAACGCTCACTCCCTGCGAATGAGCGTCATCAACAAGCGCGCCGAGCTCATCGCCTACTACGAGCGCCGCGGCTACGAACGAACCGGAGAGGTCGAACCCTTCCCCTACGGAGACGACCGGTTCGGTGTGCCGCTCGTCGACGACCTCGAATTCGTCGTTCTGGTCAAGCCGCTGAGCTGAGAGACACCATCTGCATCGTGGGAACCGTGCTGAGAACAGTCACTGTGGTCCGGGCGACTCAGCGGCCCGGACCACAGCCTCAGAAGAACATTGCCGGGACGACGAGACCGCCGACGAGGACGATGGGGCCGATGATGACCATCGACATGCCGAACTTCACAAGGATGCGCGTGAGTCGTGCCTTGTGATCCTGTGGAGCCGTGGCCACGACCGTGGCACCCAGCGTCGAGAACGGTGAGACGTCGACGACGGCCGAACACACGCCCAGGGCCGCGATGAGCGCCCAGCCGGGGACTCCGCCGGCGGCGATGAGGGGCAGCGCCAGCGGCACGAGTGCAGCGAGGATGCCGGTCGTCGATGCGAACGCTGAGACCAGACCGCCGACGATGCAGAGGACGAAGGCTGCGATGAGCGGCGAACCGATGGCCTCGGCGCCCTCACCGAGCAGGTCCACAGCACCCATCGTCTCCAGTACGCCGACGAAGGTGATGATGCCGCCGACGAGGAGAACGGTCGACCAGTCGATCTTGGGCAGCGCGGCCTTACCGGTCTTGGGATCGGCGAGCGAGAGGATCGCACCGAAGAAGAAGCACAGCAGACCGATATCGGGTTCCTTGCCGAAGGCGGCCAGGACGACGACCGAACCGATGAGTCCGACCATGAGGACGACGGTGAGGATCTGCACGAAGGAGAAGGGACCCGATTCGGAACTCGCCGAGGTGCTGGATGAGTCGAAGAGCGCTTCGTCCTCCTCGTCCTCACCGAAGGCCACCTTCGTCGCGGAGGCAGATCCGCGGGAGATCGTCGAACCGGAGTGCGCGGAGCCGGCTGCTGCCATGGCGGATTTACGCCCGAAGAGCGTGCGACCGAACATGAAGTAGGCGACTGCGAGCATCACGAGGTAGACGACGACGGCGATACCGAAGAGCAGGAACGGCGACAGATCGATTCCCGCATCGTGGGCGGTGCTGTAGGTGACGATGCCGTAGAGGCTGGTCGGAGCGAATCCGCCGGCGCCGATGGCGAAGCAGATCGCCAAGCCCATCAGCGCATAGTCGACCCCGTACTTGCGGGCTACCTGCATACCCACCGGCATCATCACGAGACCGGCCAGGGGTGCACCCATTGAAGCGATGCCGGCTGTGATGACGAAGAAGACGATCGGGAGGAGGACGGCAGAGGACCCGACCTTCTCCAGCGCCCAGTCGATGATCTTGTCGACGGTCCCGTTCTCCTGCGCAATGGCGAAGAAGTAGGTGACCCCGGCCAGCAGGATCATGATGGAGAGCGGGAACTCGGCGATGATGTCGTCGACGGTCATGTCTGTCAGGAACAGGCCGGTTCCGGCGGCGCCGACGAGCATGAGCACGCCGATCTGCACACCGCGGATCGCGCCGATTGCGAACAGAGCGATGAAGATCGACAACGCAATGATTTGAAGGAGCATGATTTCCCCATTTAGGCTGAAATTTCGCTGAGCGAAACTGAATGACTCGCTGAGCGACACTACCAGCTCAGTCGCGACAGTCGCGGTTACCACCAGGGGGAAGGCGGCAATTTCCCAAATATCGGAACGTGAACGTGGAGTGCTGAGATCAGCCCATGACGTTTCCGCTTGTCCCAGCCGGAGACCTCAGGCGAGAGAAGGTACCCAGGTTCAGTTCTCCTCCTGTGTGCTGAAGAGCAATCCGGACCGGGTCACGGTCGTGGTCATGACCGCGCTCGACGGCGTCGATGAGTTCTGCCATGGCCTCGCCGACCATCGGAGCATTCTTGAACTGGTTGCCGCTGGTCCCGATCGCCTGATAGAAGCCGTCCGCCTCGGAACGGTCGTAGATGGGAGTCCAATCGGCGGACGCATCGTAGACGCCGACAACTCCACGGGCCCGGTTCGGGATCGTGATGTCGTTGAAGCGTTTGGCCGCTCGCAGAGCCTGCGTCTCGAACTGCTCGGGACGAACACTCATCGAAACAGTGTCGGGGTCCTCGACCCACTCCAGCTCATCGCACTCTGGTTCCGAGCCTCCGATGAGCAGCTGACCGCCCACCTCGGCGCGCATATAGGTGCCGATGCCGGCATCGAGGAGTGCAGGAATCGGAGTGCCGTCGCTGCGGATGACGGTCGATTCCGCCGGCAGAGTATGGACTTCTTGGCGCAGGGGAGTCAGTGTGACTCCGTGGTCGGATCCGACACCGGCGAGCTCGTTGAACCGCGATGACCAGGGCCCGGCCGCATTGACCACGACGTCGGAGTCGAGAACCCGACCGTCGGAGAGGTTGAGCGTCCACGCCGCGCTTGGCTGACCGGTGACGCTGTCTTTGGGGCGGATGCCGGAGTCACTGTGGTGCACGCCGATGACTTCGGCGTTATAGAGGAACTGGGCGCCGTGTCGTTTCGCAGCGCGAGCGAAGTTCTCCGTTGCCAGTACAGGATCGGAGATGTACCCACCATCCGGCGTGTACAGTGCCGTCGCTGCCTCGTCGCTGTCGTCGAGGAACGCCGGATCATCGGGGCGCACGGGTGGATAGTGATTCGAGGTATCGACGCCGGGCAGCTCCCGGGCGAGGTCGGCCGCGTCCCAATCTGCGTAGGGGATCGAGAGATCCACGAAGTCTGTGCGGATGGTGCTCGGGAGCAGCCCGGGTATGTCGATGACGGCCATGCCGGTGCGGATGAAGTCCGCGACTGGCTCTGATTCCGGTGCCTGAACATGGTCGCGCAGGTTCTCCCAGAGGTGCTTCGACTCCCAGGCCATGGCAATGGAGTCCCGCAGCGAATAGGTGAAGCGAACGATCGCGCTGGTGGCCCCGGTAGAGCCCTGCGCCGGGCCGGATTTCTTGTCGACGACGGTGACCGCGTATCCGCGTCTGGCCAAGGCGAACGCGATCGATGCTCCCATCACGCCACTGCCGACGACTATCGCGTTCTCACTCATTGCAGCACCCTTTGCCTGAATCATGGTTCGACTTCGCAATCATCGTAACCAGAACGGGTCGTCCGCAGAAGGAGCTTCCAGCATGTGTGCACTGAGCCCGGTACTCAAGGTGGCGTTCGTCGTTCAGATCGGCATCAAGAGCTCGGCTCGGCTCAGTGAACAGCCCGGAGCTCAGGTCAGCAGCAGGGCACCGCCGAGCCCGATCACGGCGACGATGAGAGTCGTCGTCGCTGCCAGGCCGATCGGACCGGCGCCGAGGTTGCGCAGCGAACGCCATTGGACCCCGCGGCCGAGGGCGAACATCGCCATGGCCAGGCACACGGTCTGGATCCAGCCCAGACCGGAGACCGCGAAGTTCGGCAACAGGCCGAAGGTGCGCAGGCCAGCCATGAGGAGGAATCCGAGGACGAACAGCGGCACGATGGGCGGACGCTTCGTCGCAGGTGCCGAGGATCCGGCGGTCGACGAAGATGTCGACGAAGACTGAGGGGCCACCTCGGCGGGGGAATGAGACGATGCCTCGTTCCGTGACATCGCGGCGGGGGAAGCCATCGCTGCCCGCTCGCGACTCTCCTTGCGGCGCATCACCATGCTGAGCACGGCGACGGTCGGGGCGAGCATGATGACGCGGGAGAGCTTGACGAGGACCGCAACCTGCAGGGCCGCGGGACCGATGATGCCGCCGATCGCGACGACCTGCGCGACCTCGTGCGTGGACGCCCCACCCCACATGCCGGCGGTGTCCTGGGCCAACCCGATGGCGACACTCAGCGAGGGGATCACGGCGATCATCAACGTGCCGAAGAGGACCACGAGACCGATCGCCGCGACCACATCCTCCTTCTTCGCCTTCAGCGTCGACTCGATCCCGGCGACCGCGGCGGCTCCGCATATGCCGAACCCGCAGCCGATGAGCAGCGCGAGATTCGAATCGACGCGGAACGGACGCGCCAGCAGAAGACCGGAGACGATGCCGACTGCGACGACGACCGCGGCGAGGACGAGGACCAGCCAGCCGAGATCGAGGATATCGCCGAGCACGACCTGCGCACCGAGGGCCACAATGCCCAGACGCAGGAGGGGTTTGGCCGCGAAGTCGAGACCGGGACGGAAGATCTGCGGCAATTCGGGGAGCACATTTCCGACGATGATTCCCAAGACGATGGCGATGAGCAGCGGGGAGAGGACGGGAGCCACCATCGAGACGGGCCACGCGATGGCTGTGGCTGCTGCGGCGACTCCCAAGCCTGGGAGGAGGCGGACGATGCGGTTCATGAGTTCAGTCTGTCAATCGGTTTGGGTTTTCGGTAGACGGCATTGTTCGACCGACCCATATGGCGCTGATATGGCAGAATTGGGGCATGCGAGACCTCAGCAGAATGCAGGACTGGCCCGAGCTTCCGGCTCTGGGGCTGCTGGTGACGCTGAGCGCCAGCGCCCAGTCCATCGGGCAGGCCGCCGCGGCGATGGGCCTTGCCCAGCCGAATGCCTCGCGCAGTCTGCGCAACCTCGAACGGGACCTCAAGGTGCCGCTGCTGAGGCGCTCGCCACAGGGCACCCAGCTCACCGCCGAAGGCCACGCCGTTGCCCAGTGGGCCTCGAAGGTCATCGACGCCTATGCCGATCTCAACGCTGGCACTCGAGCCATCCAGGACGCGCGGGCCGGTACTGTGCGCGTGTCCGCCTCGCTGACCGTGGCCGAATACCTGCTGCCCCGGTACTTGACGACGTTCACGTCGACTCACCCCGACATCGATGTGGGCCTGGCGGTCGAGAACTCCTCCGCAGTCATCGCCTCCGTGCGAGAGCAGCGCTGCGACCTCGGCCTCATCGAGTCCGTATCCCTGCCCCAGGATTTCCCCGCCGAGGTGGTCGGCCATGACCGCCTCATGATCGCCGCCGCACCCGCCTTCGCCGATGCCTGGACTGCTCCGATCGCCGCCGAGGCGCTGGCCGAAGTTCCGCTGCTGGTCAGGGAGGTCGGTTCGGGAACGAGAGAAGTTCTCGACGCCGCGTTGGCGCAGTTCGGCGGGGCACATGTGGCGGGGGAGTACGGGTCGAACTCGGCGCTGAAGATCGCAGCGGCCACCGGCATCGCACCGGTCGTGCTCTCTGAGCTGGCCCTGCGCGATGATTTCCGTGCCCAACGCCTAGTGCCGCTGCCGGTGCGGGCCGAAGTCGCCCTCGAACGCGAGCTGCACGCGGTGTGGTCACCCAGGCGACGACTTTCCGCCGGAGCCAGAGCACTGCTCGAGCACATGATGCGCGTGCACGGCTGAGGCGTCACTGCTAAGACTGAGGCGTCACTGCCACGACTGAGACATCGGTGCGGAGCGGTCGGCACTCGGCATATATTGGGACGATGACCTCACGAGATTTCTCCCACGCACCAGAAACCGTCCTCGTTGAAGCGGGTCGTCCGCACCGTTCGAACGGTTCGTCGGTGAACCCTCCCATCGAACTGTCCTCGACCTTCGTCGGCAGCGGAGAGATCGACCATTCCGACCATGTCTACGGGCGATTCTCGACTCCGGCCTGGACCCCGTTCGAAGAGGCACTGGCCGAACTCGAACATGCCGAACTGCCCGGACTGGTCTTCGGATCGGGTCTGGCGGCGATCGCCGCTGCGCTCAGCCTGGTCCCACGTGGCGGTACTCTGATCATGCCCCAGCACTGCTACCAGGGGTCACTTGAGTCCGCGGGCGAGGTCGCCGAGCGCAGCGGATTCGACTTCGTCACCGTCGACATCGCCGACACCGCGGCCGTCGTCACCGCACTCGATGACGTTGCTGCCGCCTCGGCGGTGCTGTGGATCGAATCTCCGACCAATCCGATGCTCGAAGTCGCTGACACGCCCGCACTCATCTCCGCTGCGTGCGATCGCGGCATCCTGACCGTTGTCGACAACACCTTCGCGACTCCGCTCCTGCAGACGCCGCTTGATCTGGGCGCGGACATCGTCGTCCACTCCGTCACAAAGTACCTCGCCGGGCACTCGGATGTCGTCCTCGGTGCGGCGCTGACCAGTAACGAAGACCTCCACAAGCGGCTTCATAGTGAACGCTCACTGCGCGGAGCCATCGCCGGACCATTCGAGGTCTGGCTGGCGCTGCGGGGCCTGCGGACACTGTCGGTGCGCATGGAACGAGCCCAGGCCAATGCGGCGCTGATCGCCGAACGGCTGAGCTCGCACCCCAACGTCGTCGAGACCCGCTACCCGGGTCTGCCCGGCGACCCCGGGCATGAGCGTGCATCAGCGCAGATGTCGGGATTCGGTGCGGTGGTCGCCTTCTGCACGGAGACTGCGCAGCAGGCCACCGCCGTCGCCGAGGCAGTCCGGGTGTGGACGCCGGCCACCTCCCTGGGTGGAGTGGAATCCCTCATCGAACGCCGTCGGCGCAATGCCTCGGAACCGGAGTCGGTCCCCGAGGGGCTGCTGCGTCTGAGCGTGGGCATTGAGCACGCCGACGACTTGTGGAACGACCTCGACGCGGCCATCTGTGCTGCCCACGGCGCCTGATGACAGAGCCGTTCGTGCTTGACCGCCCGGGGCTTCAGGACCTGGACGAGGTGTTCGAGATCTACAGCGACCCCCGCGTGTGGGCACATTTTCCCAGCGGTCGGATGATCAAGCGGGAGGAGGCCGAGGCGTACCTGCTGACCCGCATCGCTGATTGGGAGATCGACGGGCTCGGATCATGGATCGTCCGTGAGTCGGAGGACGGCCCGGTGCTGGGGATGTGCGGCTGCGGCGTCAGGCGCATGCCCTTGGCTGATGAGTGGAACCCGGATCGGATCGAGGCCTATTGGAACCTGGGGTACCGCTTCCGCCCCGAGGCCCAGGGCCGCGGCTATGCCAGTGAGATCTCTCGTCTGGCCGTTGCTCGGGCCCAGGAGCTCAAGCCTGAACTGCCTGTCATCGCCTACCTCCTCGAGCACAATGCGGCCTCACGGAAAGTGGTCGAGAAGGTCGGTCTGAGTCTGCAGCATCGAGCTCCCGACGCGGGCAATCCCGATCCGCAGGCGATGCGCCTGGTCTACGCAGACCGGCCCCTGACCGGGACCCAGCTGGCGGCTGCGCTGATCTGAGGGGGCCGTGGCTCAAGGGGTCTGATTGCGCTGGGGGTCGGCGGCTGAGACGTGTGACCCAGATCAACTTATCGTGCGTTAAAGTTGGGGTGAAAGATCAGACATCCAGCGCCAACCAAGAGGAGTCGCTTTGACCTCGAGTGTTCTCACCGACCTGCGAGATGGGGTCGTGACTGTCACGATCAATCGTCCCGAAAGCCTCAACGCGCTGACCAGGGAGACCCTTGAGGGGGTCGGGGAATCCGTCGCCAAGGCGGCCACCACGGCCCGCGCGCTCATCATCACCGGCAATGACCGGTCCTTCAGCTCAGGTGCCGACCTGCAGGGGTCCGTGCAAGGGGGAGGGCTCGGACTTGATCGGGCCAATGCCATCATCCGATCGCTTATCGATCTGCCGATTCCGACCATCGCCGCGGTCTCGGGCCCGGCCGCGGGAATCGGCTGCTCCCTGGCCCTGGCCTGCGATTACACCGTGATGAGCGAAGAGTCCTATCTGATGCTGGCCTTCACCAAAATCGGGCTCATGCCCGACGGCGGGGCAACAGCACTCGTGGCAGCCTCGGCGGGCCGGCATCGAGCCATGAAGATGGCCCTGACGGCTCAGAAGGTGTGGGCGAAGGAGGCCGCGGATTGGGGCCTGGCCAGCCTGGTCACTCCGGCAGGCGAGCACGTGAGCCGGGCGCAGGAGATTGCGGCGCAGTGGGCTCAGGGCGCACCCCTGGCCTTCGCGGCCTCGAAAGAAGCCATCAACGCAGCGACACTGACCGAACTCGACGATTCATTCGATCGGGAGCTCAAGGGGCAGACGGACCTGCGGGCAAGTAAGGACTTCGCCGAAGGTGTCGCCGCATTCATTGAGAAGCGCGGGCCGAACTTCAGCGGGGAATAGCCGACGGGCCCGAAACTCGACGCCCACACGTTTCTAATTGGTAACGTTGCGGCGAAAGTTGTGAGCGGAATCACTTGCCAGGATAGTCTGACGATGAAAATAGTCCGGATATCTGCACGGCACCTCCACCCCAGCACGACCACCATGACCAAAGGAGTCTCATGCTTACAGGCATTCCATCCACTCTCGGTGACAGTTACCAGCTCAATACCACCACACTGATCCGCCATGCAGCGACCTTCTTCGGCGAATCAGAGGTTGTCTACCGCCGCTCGGACGGGTCCTGGGGCCGCTCCGACTACGCCGATGAGTACAAGCGGATGGCCCAGCTGGCACATGGTCTGGATGAACTCGGCGTGGGCGCAGGCTCCATGGTCGGCGTCATCGACTGGAACTCCCGCCGTCACCTCGAGCTGTACTTCTCGGTCCCCGGCGTGGCCGCAACGATGCTCCAGCTCAATCTGCGACTGGCCCCCGAGGACCTCGCCTACGTGGTCAGCCACTCGAAGTCCGACTGGATCTTCGTTGACGAATCACTCCTCCACGTCGCCGAGGCACTCGCCCCGAAGCTCGACGTCAAGGGCTGGGTCGTCATGACCGACAAGCCGGCATCCGAGATCGAGACTACCCTGGACAATGTCGTCTTCTACGAAGACCTCATCGCCGACAAGCCTGAGACCTACGACTGGCCCGTCGTCGACGAGAAGACCGCTGCTTACGCCGGCTATACGACCGGAACCACAGGTCGACCCAAGGGCGTCTACTACTCCCACCGCTCGATCTACCTGCACACGATGGGCGGACTGGCAGCGCTGCAGGCGACCTTCGACGACTGCGTCATGCCGATCACCCCTATGTTCCACGTCCTCTCCTGGGGCTTCCCGCAGAACGCAGTGGCGGCAGGCGCCAAGCTCGTCCTGCCCGGCAAGTTCGCGGCCGAAGAATTCGGCGCCATCGGCCAGGCCTTCATCGAAGAGAAGGTGACCCTGGCCAACGGTGCGCCGGCGATCTTCACCCCGATGCTGGCGATGATGAAGAACATGCCCCAGCCGCCTGACCTGAGCGGGGTCCGCCTCGTCTCCGGATCCTCCGAACCGCCGCTGTCGATGATGCGCGGGTTCAAGGAGATCACCGGCGCCGAGGTGATCCACGGGTACGGTGCCACCGAAACCACTCCGCTGGCCACCACGAACTGGCGTATCAAGTCCGGCATGAACCTCAGCGAAGAGGAGAAGTGGGACCTCAAGCGCTACCAGGGTCTGCCGATCATCGGCGTCGATCTCAAGATCGTCGACCCGACGGGTCAGGAGATGCCTCGCGACGGGAAATCCGTGGGCGAGATCGTCATGCGCGGCCCATGGATCACTGAGTCCTACTACCAGCTGCCCGACAATGCGGACCGGTTCATCGACGGCTGGTGGCGCTCAGGAGACGTCGGTGTCATCGATGCCCACGGCTACCTCAAGATCACCGACCGGCTCAAAGACGTCATCAAGTCCGGCGGCGAGTGGATCTCCTCGATCGATATGGAAAACGCGATCCTCGACAGCCCCAACGTCAAGGAAGCAGCCGTCATCGGCGTCCCTGATGAGAAGTGGGATGAGCGTCCAGTGGCCTATGTCGTGGCCGATGACGGCGCCGAGGTGACCCGTGAGTCCATTATCGAAACGCTGAGCGAGCGCTTCGCCAAGTGGCAGATGCCAGACGAAGTCAACGTCGTTGAGGAGATGCCTCGCACCTCGGTCGGCAAGCTCGACAAGAAGCTGCTGCGCAAGAACTGGGAAGAGAAGTAGGGCTCTCAGACCTGTGACATGAAGGCCAACTTATGGGCTGAGAGCTCGATACAACGGCGGAGCGCCGAGGCACCTGTGTACGCACCGGCGCCTCGGCGCTCCGCCGTTGTTACGAGAGGTTGCTCCGGGGGGAGCGTCGAGAGTTCTAGGGGTTGTCGAGCGCCGAGGTGATGGCCCAGCTGATCTGAGCAAAGACGTTGGGTCGGAAGAGATCGCCGAATGTCAGGTTGAAGACGCGGAATCCGGCGTTGACGAGGTTCATATTGCGTTGGTGGTTCTCACGGGCGGCGTCGTCTGGGCCACTTGGGTGCATGTAGTACTTGCCCACTCCATGGACTTCGACGATGACCGATGCCCTCTCGTGTCGAAAGTCGTTCCTGCCGATGAACTTGCCAGTCGGCGAATAGGTATTGACCTGAGGGGTCATTCCAGTGATGCCATGACGGTGGAATTTGACCGCGCAGAAGGCCTCCGCATTGGATTCATAGGCGGCATGGGACAGACAGAGCGCCAACCTGGCTCGTCTGAGGCCCCGAGCTCCCGCGGAGAAGAATGACTTGAGTTCCTCTTTGGCAATTCGTTTCGCTCGCAACGCCTCCGAGATCAGCGGCACCGATACTTCCAGCGGGTGATCAAGCGCGATGTCGGCCAGTGTTCTGGGCAGGCTGGTCACGGTGTAGCCGAGGCTTCGATCGACATCCTCGGCGGCAATGGCACGAGCATAGAACGCCAGATCCGGGTAGTTGCGAGAGTATGCGCTTCTCGAGATCTCGACCCTTTTCGTCCCGGTGAGAACAGGATCCAGACCATGGATCAGTGCCGCGGAGACATGAGAGAAGACATCGCCTGGCAGCACCGAGGCTCGTCGAGATGCAATGCGAATCCGCAGCTCCTCGGCTTCGTCCCTGATGTCGCCGTGGAATTGGGGAAACGTGGTTCCGGGCTCCTGCGCAAGCCCCCGGATGGTCTCGAAGTGCGAGCGGGGGCAATCGGATATGAGGATGTAGTAGCCGCGACGTACTCTGCGCAGACAGCAATTCAATGCCGCAGCAAGGTCGGGGCGAGGCATATCGAGTTCGGCGAGGTCATTGCGCGTCGCAATCCGGAACATATTACGATTATGCCCACCTCAACCATCAAACGCAATCAAATCGCATCAAATGACATCAAGGAAGCATTTCAAGCCCAAACCAACCAGCCCAAACCAACCAGCCCAAACCAACCAGCCCAGCCCCAGCAAGTCCCAGCCCAACCCAGCCCCAGCTGGCTCTGCCGAGACAACGGTGGAGGGCCGAGACTACCTTGCGGACGCAGGTGCCGCGGCGCTCCGCCGTTGTCTCGAAGCACGAGCGGTTCTACGGGTGGTGGAGCAGGTACGTTCCGCCCTTGAGGCAGGTATCGAGGACCCAGCCGTCGGCGACGAGCGCGGTCAGCGAATCGCGCAATGCCTTCCGCCACCGTGAGGCGAGCTCGGCATCCTGGCCGCGCAGCGTCTCGATGTCGGAGGGAATGTCGAGGGAGACCAGACTGGCTTCCTTGGGCACCTCGGCAACCAGCGGCTCACCGTTGTCGTCACTGCGCAGACATTCGAAGGCATCGTCCGCCTCGGCGAGCGTGGCCCTGGCCGGCTTGTCGAGCGGCCACGATACGACCATGCGGTCGCTGGCCTGACCGGCATTGACGCCGTCGCGCATCTGCCCGTAGAAGTCCTCGAGGTATTCGACCATTCTTACCCCCAGGCGCTGGAAGTTGAAGTAGGCGTTGCGTGCCACCAGTGGATCGAAGGTCCAGGTCATCTCCGTGATGCCGAGGTTGAGACACCATAAGCGCTGATGCAGCTTCATCGCCGATCCGGCGCCGCGGCCGATGATCTGGTGCCGCACACCGGCGATGTGTGAGTGCATGAGCGTTCCCAGCGGTTGGCCGAAGAAGCCGATCGTCACCCCGATCATCTCGTCGGGTTCGTCGAGGCTGTAGGCGGCCGAGACATAGTTTCCCGCATGGGCGAAGGCGACGATGAGTCCGGGCTCGAGCACATTGGTGCCCGTCTCGTCGACGCTCCACACCTCGTCGAGCAGGAGGGCGGCTTCGGCGGCCTCGGCGGCGGTGTGGATCTCGCGCACCTCGATCCGGGCGGCGTCAGCTGCGGCCGCATACTCATCCTCGGCCAGGGCAATGATCTCCGAGTCCACTGTGGTCAATCCTTCGCGCGGTGTCATGGTGACATTGTGCCACCGAACCGCCCGTCTTGACGCGCCCGAACACCGATATCTGAAGCATCTGCGCTGGTGTCGGCGGGTGGCGTCGAAGAGCAATCGGCAGGTATAGCCTTGACAATATGAGCTTCTGCGTAGCTGTCATAGGGGCCGGGACGATCGGCCGTTCATTCGCTTGGCTGTTCGCCCGGTCGGGTTACCAGGTCCAGGTCTTCGACCCCAGACCCGACCTCGCCGAGGTGGTCGCCGAGTTGCAGGCCGACGTCAGTGCCGATGCTGCCGCCCACGAAATTCTCGCCTCCGAACTCGGGTCCATCGGCCTCGCCGAATCCGTCGAGGCCGCGGTGACTGAGGCCTCGTTCGTGCAGGAATCGGGGCCCGAGGATCCTCAGGCCAAGCCGAAGCTGTTCGCCCAGATCGCCGCCGCGGCCCCGAGCGACGCGATCTTTGCGACCTCTTCATCGACCATCCCTGCATCTTTGATCGCTCGACACCTGCCGGCGGAAGTCGCGGCCCGCGTCATCGTCGGTCATCCGTTCAACCCACCTCACCTGATGCCGCTCGTCGAGGTGGTGCCGGCCCCGGCGACGAGTCTCGACACGGTCGAAGCCGCCCTTGAGTTCTACCGCAGCTGCGGTCGCGAACCGGTGGCACTGAACCGGGAGGTTCGCGGATTCGTCGGCAACCGCCTGCAGAACGCGCTGATGAAGGAAGCGATCGCACTGGTGTCCAACGGTGTCATCTCGGCACCCGAGCTCGACGCGGTGATGAAGAATTCCCTGGGCCTGCGCTGGTCCGCGGTGGGGCAGTTCGAGGCGATGCACCTCGGCGGGGGAGACTCTGGGATCCGCGGTTTCATGCACCACATCGGAGCCTCGTTCGCTCAGATCGGCGAGCTTCCACTCGACCTCAGCGATGAGGGGATGACTGATGTCTACGCCCAGGTGGAGCGGGCCTACGGTCAGACGCCGAGCCGGGCCGCAGCCGAGGCGAGAGACAACACCCAACGTGCGGTGCTCGATGCTCGCGACAAGGGCGGAACGCGCGAAGAGGAATGAGACGCCCTGATCGCCGACTGGATACTGGGTCTGCCGGCCCGCCGGTGCGCCGGTGCGCCGGCGCCGGCGCACCGGCGATGGCGATGGCGGTGGGGAAATTCGCCGCCGCCGGTGCATCGTCACCTGGCGACTGCGCGATCAGAACGGGCAGCTGGTACGGACATCACTCAGGTCGATGCCGGTCGTCGGACCCGGGCAGAGGAACTGGTCGTAGCGCCGATCCTCGTCGAGGAATGCCTTGAGCCAGGCGATCGACTGCGCAGCGATGGTGGTGTTGGATCTGTTCGGGGCGAAATGGCTGGCGCCGCGCAGCTCGAGGTAGGTCCGCGGAGTGGTGCTGGGCAGTCCGCTGTACAGAGGAATCGAATGCCTGGAAACTGGAGCGACGGTGTCGTCCTGTGCCCCGAAGATGAGCGTCGGGGTGCTGACCTCTGAGAAGGTCTTATTCGTGTTCCACGGGGTCATGGCGATGGCTCCCTGAAGCTCGGGTCGGTCTTTTGCTGCTTCGAAGACGCCGCCGCCACCCATGGAGTGCCCCATGACTGCGAGTCGGTTGGGATCCACCTGGTCCTTGATTCTGCTGTTCTCGGTGAGGTAATCGAGGGATGCGAGCAGCTGATCTCCGCGGGAAGCGGGCCTGTCGCTGGTGGTTTTGGTGTCGATCGTGAAGACCACGAAACCCTGGGACGCCAATCGCGATCCGAGCCAGGCGATACTGGACTTCCGTGCCGTGTACCCGGGCGAGATCGCCACTGCGCCGTAGCCGCCCTCGACACTGCTGGCCGGATAGTAGATCGTGCCCCCGCCGAAATCCCTGACCGAATAGGAGGAAACAGTCTGCGTTGACACTTCGAACGGACCTTTCACTGCTTCGATGCTGCTGGAAGTGGGGTCCGGCCCATTCTCGTAGGACGTCTCTGCTGCACCAGCGGGTGCACCCGTGAGCACGATGCTCAGGGTCAGCGCCACCAGCAGCAGGGCGGATGTGGTCCGACTGGCTAATGATTTCACGAGTTCTCCTTCGGCAAACGACAAGTCAGGTTTCTCTACCACACGGTAGATCAATCTAGCTGTTGGCCCCGTCAGTGTCTAGTCTTTGAGGTATGGCAGAAACAGATGGACGGAAGCGACGATTCGAGCACCGACGCAGCGAGGTGCTGCAGGCAGTCACGAAGTACGTCCTAGACCATGGCATCGCAGACCTGTCCCTGAGACGGGCTGCGGAAGTCGCCGGCATAAGCCACGCCACGCTCCTGCACCACTTCGGGACGAAGGAGAAGCTCGTCACCGAAGTCCTCGAGACGATCCTCGGAGTCGCACTTGCCGACCCGGACATCCCAAATGACGATCCCGACCCTCTGCGCTCCCTATGGGAACGGGCGCGTTCAAGCAGCGGCCTGCGTCACGCCGCTACGTTCCTTGAGATCACGATCTTCGGGTACCGGGAAGGCACAACCGTGAGTCGTGCTGTTCGTCAATCGGTGGACGATCGGATCGACCTCTTGGCAGCGGGGTTGATCCGCGCAGGATGCCCGACGTCCAGGGCGATGTCGCTGGCGACCCTGGTGCTGGGGTCCCTGCGCGGGCTGCTCGTCGACCTTCTCGCCACGGGAGACGAGGAGAGAGTCGATGCCGCCTTCGAAGAGTTGCATGCCGCCGTCACAGCCGTAGTGCGCGGCTAGGCGTATTGACCAATTGGGCAGATGACGCCATAGGTGGGAAGTCAGGACACTTCTCCGAGCCTGTGAGTCGAGGTAGTCCAGGGGAGTCCACTGGAGGACGTTAACGCTGGAGTCGAGACCAGCAGGTAGAAGTCATCTCGCCATCAATTAGATGTCGCGATCCGTTTCTTTTCCTCGTGGGTTCACAGCTGCCCTGAGTTTTTGACTGCGCCGCAGGTTTTCCAGGGGTAATGGGCCGTCGGCAGGAAGTCCGGGCGCCGAACAGGGCGCAGGTTCAGTCGGTTTGGACACGGCTGGGGCCGGACGGTCAGTCCGCCTGCGCCGGGACGCTCTGACCGCGGCTTGGTAGAAGTTACACCTCGGCCGGCAGGGCCACCTCAGACCGCGGCTTGGTAGAAGTAGGTGGTGCGTTCGGCGATGAGGCCCTCGGTGTCGAAGAGGAAGAAGTCGGCGAAGCCCACGGACGTTTCCGTGCCGTCCTTGAGTCGACCGGTGAAGACCCCGCGGCTGGATGCGCGGTCGCCGTCGATGAGGATCTCAGTCAGTGAATGCGCACCCGATTCGATGACGCGCTCACCGTGGTAGAACTCGGTGATCTGTGTTCCGATCATGGTCGGATATCCGGGCCGATCGTAGTGACCCTCGGCCGCGAAGAGCGCCGAGGTGGCACCCGCGTCTCCGGCATCGACGGTGGAGTAATAGCGCTTCACGAGTTCAGTCACACTGTCCATGGCAACACAGTAACAGCGATCACACTCGAGCCTGCGCTCACAGGATGGGACGGGGAATTGCCGCCGAGGTGATTGGGCCATAGCGTGGGAGATGGATCCATTCGTCGATCGGTGCCGGAGACTCGGTTCCACGCCGCTGGATCGAGGTCAACAACCCCCGCAGAAATGAGGCTCGACATGTCCACCATGTATCGCGTGACCAACCCGGCAACCGGCGAAGTGGCCGAAGAATTCGCCACCGCAACCGATTCAGAGATCCTGGCCGCACTCGATCGATCCGCGACCACCTTCACCGAATGGAGTCAGACTTCCGTGGCCGACCGCGCCGCGATCCTCGTCCGCGTCTCCGAAATCTACGCGGAGCGGGCCGAAGAGCTGGCGAAGGTCATCCAATTGGAGATGGGCAAGGCAGTCCCCGAAGGCAAGGGAGAGGTCGGACTGAGCTCCGCCATCTACCGCTACTTCGCCGACAACGCAGAAGCCTTCATGGCCGATGAGCCCCTGCGCGGACCCGATGACGGAACCGCGATGATCCGCCGCAAGCCGGTCGGGTCCCTGCTGGGCATCATGCCCTGGAACTTCCCCTACTACCAGGTCGCACGCTTCGCAGCGCCCAACCTGGCCCTGGGCAACACGATTCTGCTCAAGCACGCCCCGCAGTGCCCCCGCTCGGCTCAGATCATGGAAGAGATCTTCATTGAAGCCGGACTGCCCGAGGGTGCCTACATCAACATCTATGCGAGCAACGAACAGGTCGCAGACATCATCCTGCCCGACCCACGCAACCATGGTGTGTCCCTGACCGGTTCCGAGCGCGCAGGTTCGGCCGTGGCCGCTGAAGCCGGTAAGAACCTCAAGAAGGTCGTCCTCGAGCTCGGCGGATCCGACCCCTACATCCTCCTCGACACCGCCGATGTGGAGAAGAGCGCGAACACCTTCTTCAAGACCCGCATGGGCAACACCGGGCAGGCCTGCAATTCGCCCAAGCGCATGATCGTCATGGATGACGTCTACGACGAGTTCCTGTCGTCGATCACCGAGGCGGCCAAGAAGTTCACCCCCGAAACCCCCGGTGCTGAAGGTTCTCGCCTGTCCCCGCTGTCTTCGACTGCGGCTGCCGATCGCTTCATCGAGCAGGTTCAGGACACGGTCAAGGACGGCGCCACTCTGCTCGCCGGCGGCAAGCGCTACGACGGCGGCGGCGCCTTCGTCGAACCTGTCGTCCTCGCCGATGTTGAGAAGGGCATGCGCGGCTATTATGAAGAGCTCTTCGGTCCCGCCGTCATCGTCTACCGAGTCAGCAGCGAGGAAGAGGCCGTCGAGATGGCCAATGACACTCCGTTCGGACTCGGTGCCGCCGTGTTCTCCAACGACTTGGAGCGGGCAGAGCGCGTCGGTTCCCAGATCGACTCCGGCATGATCTTCCTCAACACACCAGAGGGGAGCCGTGAATACCTGCCCTTCGGCGGTGTGAAGCGCTCTGGCGTCGGACGTGAGCTGGGCCCGCTGGCCATGGACGAGTTCGTCAACAAGCAGCTGGTGTTCAAGAAGAACTGAGGCGGAGTCGCCTGCCACTCTCAGAGCGCTGATCGCATAGTCGGTCAGCGCTCTGATTGTAAGCTGAGGACACACATACTTTTCTCAGCAGGAGGATCTCATGTCGGCACCGAAGCCGTCGCCCCAGGTCAACGCCGCGGCCTCAAAAGGGTTCATGCGTCCGATCAACCGCTTCCTCGAACAGTGGATTCCGTCAGCGCTGACGTTTGCTATCGTTCTCACTCTCATCGTCGCCGTCCTGGCGTTCATCCTCACCGGGGCCAGTCCGGTCGATGTTGTCACCGGCTGGGGTGAGGGACTGGCAGGACTCCTCGAGTTCATGACCCAGATGTGCCTCATCCTGCTGCTGGGCCATATTCTCGCGAACACCGGACCGGTGCAGAGGCTGCTGACATGGCTGGCCCGAGTTCCCGGCAGCCCGGCCTTCGCCTACGTATTCGTATTCGTCGTCGCCGCGATCGCCAGTCTCATCACGTGGGGCCTCGGCCTCGTCGTTGGTGCCCTGCTGGCGCGTGAGATCGCCGTTCAGGCGCGCAGCCGTGGCCTCAAGGTCCACTTCCCGCTGCTCGTCGCCGCCGGGTACTCGGGCTTCGTGGTCTGGCACATGGGCTACTCCGGTTCGGGCCCGCTGACCGCAGCAACACCCGATTCCTTTTTGGCGAAGTCGCTGGGCGGTGAAGTCATCCCCGTCAGCGAGACCATCTTCTCCACCTGGAATCTGCTCGCCATCCTCGGCGTCATCGTCGTCTGCGCCGTCCTCTTCTACCTCATCGCGCCGAAGAAGGATGCCCCGGTCTACGAACTGCCCGAGTCGATCACCTCCGAATCGAGATCCACCCTCGACGAGGAGGTCGTGACCCCGGCCGACCGCATCGACGCCTCGCGGATCCTCACTCTCATCGTCGGCCTGGCACTCGTGATCTACCTGATCATCCACTTCGCCCAGGGCGGTGGACTCACGCTCGACATCGTCAACTGGTCCTTCCTCGCGCTCATCTTCCTGCTCGTGAAGAACCCTTTCGAACTCATCCATCTGACAAAGGAAGCCGCCTCGAACGTCGGCGAGATCCTGCTCCAGTTCCCCCTCTACGCAGGAATCCTGGGCATCATGTCCGGCACCGGCCTCATTGCCGTGTTCTCCGACGCTCTCGTCTCGATCGCGAACCCGACGACCTTCGGTGTCCTTGCACTGCTCTCGGCAGGACTGGTCAACTTCTTCGTTCCCTCGGGTGGCGGACAGTTCGCAGTCCAGGGGCCGATCATGCTCGACGCGGCCAACCAGTTGGGTGTCGATCCGTCGATCGCGATCATGGCAGTCTCCTACGGCGATCAGTGGACGAACATGCTGCAGCCCTTCTGGGCTCTGCCGGTGCTGGCCATCGCGGGACTGAAGATGCGTGACATCCTCGGCTACACCTCGGTGGCCTTCCTCGGATCTGGAGTCGTCATGGCCCTGGCTCTGATCCTCGTCTCCTTGTGAACTGAGGCTGATTCGAAAGGGAATGAGCGAAGGGGCGACCCGGCGCGCCGTGATGGCCACAAGGTGCCTGGTGAGGTCACAGTTTGACCTCTATCCGGTTACCGACGGTTACGATATGGTAGCCTGCATGGTTGGTCTTCACCGGGAGTCCGGTGTGCAGAAACAGGGAAATCGATGTGGACGCGAAGTCGTCCGCTGAAGGAGTGAGTCGATGACAGCCACAGTGGACAAAACCGCCAAGTCGCCGAAGGGCGGTGCGAAGAAGGTTCTCCCACCGGTGAACAAGCCTGTCTTCATCGCTGCAGCCCTCGGCACTCTGGCCATCACCATTTGGGCATTGATCTCGCCATCCAACGCCGAGGCTGTTCTCGGTGCCGTCGTCGGCTGGACTTCGGACTGGTTCGGATGGTTCTATGTCCTTCTGGTGGCCGCCGTCCTCGTCTTCGTCATCTACCTCGCCGCGTCCAAATACGGAAACACGAAGCTCGGCCCCGAACATTCCAAACCCGAATACGGGCTGCTGGCTTGGGCCTCGATGCTCTTCGCAGCAGGCATCAGCACCGACCTCATGTTCTTCGCCGTGGCTGAACCCGTCACCCAATATCTGGCGCCGCCGAGCACGGAACCCGAAACAGTCGAGGCCGCCCGTGAGGCCACCGTCTGGACCCTGTTCCACTACGGCATCAGCGGTTGGGGACTCTATGCCCTTATGGGCATCGCCCTGGCCTATTTCGCCTACCGGATGAATATGCCATTGGCGATCCGCTCCGCGCTCGCTCCGCTCTTCGGCAAGCGCGTCAATGGCGGACTGGGCGACACCGTCGACTTTGCAGCGCTTCTGGGCACCGTCTTCGGTGTGGCCACCTCCCTGGGCATCGGCGTGGTCATGGTCAACGTCGGTCTCAACACAGTCTTCGGCCTTCCCATCGGTGTGGGCTCTCAGATCGGCATCGTCGTCGTCGGCGTCGCCGTGGCGACGCTCTCGGCCGTCTCCGGTGTCGACAAAGGCATCAAGTTCCTCTCGATCCTCAATGTCTTCCTGGCAGTGGCACTCAGCCTCTGGGTCCTGGTCGCAGGCAACACCAAATTCCTGCTCAACGCCTTCGTCCTCAACGTCTTCGACTTTGTGCGGATGTTCCCGAACATGGCGGGACAGACCTTCGCCTTCGAAGACACCGGAACGTGGATGACCGACTGGACTCTGTTCTTCTGGGCTTGGTGGATCGCCTTCGCCTCTTTCGTCGGTCTGTTCCTTGCCCGCATCTCGCGGGGACGCACGATCCGTCAGTTCGTCGTCGGCACCCTGACGATCCCGTTCATCTACATCTTCATGTGGATCTCGATCTACGGAAACTCCGCACTCGACCTCATCCGCAACGGCGACAAGGAGTTCGGTGAGAAGACGATGCTCAACCCCGAGGGCGGGTTCTATGAGCTGCTCTCGAACTACCCGGGATTCGTTGTCATCGCCGCACTCGCGACGATCACCGCGCTGCTGTTCTACGTCACAACGGCCGACTCCGCTGCACTCGTCATGGCCAACCTCTCATCGCGCCTGCCGACCCCGCAGGACGACGGCCGGCCGGGGCTGCGCATCTTCTGGGCTCTGGCCACCGGTGCGCTGACGATTGCCATGCTCATCGTGGGCGGTGTCGGGGCCTTGCAGAATGCAACCGTCGTGATGGGTCTGCCGTTCGCCTTCGTCGTCATCCTCGTGATGGTCGGTCTGTACAAGGCGCTGCGAGTCGAGGCACACCGAGTCGACAGCGCGTCTCAGAGTCTGCCCGGTTCCCTGGCAAGACGCTCGCGCACAGTCGACGGTCATGAGCCTTGGCAGCGTCAGCTCGGTCGAGTCCTGTCTTTCCCCAGCGGGAAGAAGGCACGCGACTTCGAACGCGACGTCCTGCTGCCCACCTTCGAAGAGGTCGTGGCAGAGATGGTCGAGCGCGGTGTCGACGCCCACTGCGGTCGAGTCGACACAGAAGGCGTGTTCGTCGAAGACGGTGAGCTCATCCAACTCGAAGTCGACGGCAAGGGAGAATACCCGTTCCGCTACCAGATCTGGCCGCACAAGGTCAGTGTTCCTTCGTTCGGCGGACACATCCCGCGCGGAACCGAGGATTACTTCCGGATGGAGGTCTACCTCGACGGTGGGGCCGGTCAGGGATATGACGTCATGGGCTACTCGAAGGAACAGCTCATCGACGACATCCTCGATAAGTACGGTCGTCACGTGGAGTTCCTGCAGATGCAGGAGAACATCGCTCACCCCGACGACTGACATCGTCTGCACCCTGTCCCCGGTCCTGCCATCTGCCCTCGAGGTAGACGGCCGTGCCGGGGACAGCTGTCTGTCTCGGGGCAGTTGTCTGTGACCTGGCAACCACGGTCAGCGTCGGGCGAGGCCCTCCACACATGTCCGCAGGGTGCGAGCGACCGAGAGCGCGGTGAGACCGCTGGTTGCCGGGTTCTCCGGGCTCGGCGTCGATGAGATCGAGAATGCGAAGTCACCTGCCGATCCGCTCGCGGTGATCTCATGGTGTGAGTCCACCTGGCTGGGATCAGCCCGGATCTCCACCCGCGTCCGGTGCAGAGCCTCCTCCATCAGCTCATCATCCTCAGCTGCGTCGAATCCGAGCCCACGCGTCGCCCAGGCAAGTGCGACGGTGATGTTGACGTTGGCCGGGAACCTCTCGATCGCCTCGGCGGGGGAGCCGGTGAAGATGGTCTGCGCTCCATCTGCCGGGGTCAGCTCATTGAGCCGGCGAACCTCCTCGGCGTCCATCCACGGTTGGATGAGACCGGCCGGGGCCTTGGCCGTCCTGATCGACACGTCGTCGAGGGCCCGTGCCTGAGCAGCGGCCTCGAGGACGTCGAGCCCGCCGATCGCCCCATTCGTCACATACAGCTCGCCTGGGCCGTCCAGAAGTGCCTGTCTGGTCGGCCGATGCGCGAGGGCTCCGACGCTGGTGAGAACGATCGGAGTGCCAGCGGCCACCACGGCCGGACCATAGGCTTTGGCAGCTGGAACTCCCGCACATTCGACCACGGCATCGGCCGTGAGTTCGGCCCAGCGCGGTTCCTCATGATGCTCGACCTCAATGAGATCGGCTCCCAGGCCACGATGCTCGGCGTGCTTGTCGAGGTCGCGGACCAGGGCTGTCAGCCTCAGCCGCCCACTCGAAATCTCCGGATGCAGCAGCCGCGCGACATGTCGCCCGATCGCCCCGAACCCGATCATCGCCACCGTTGCCACTTCCCGCTCTGGACTCATGAGATCAGGGTACACATCTCCACGGACACGCAATGTCAGTGCGCCGGGGTACCGTAACGGTGTGGACGGGCGAGGCAGTGGAGAGGGACCGATGACAGAGACGAATGCCGGCGATGGAACAGCCGCCGACGGCGCGGTGGCGGGCGAGGACGGGCTCGCCCGAACGCCGTGGGCCTATGGTGACCCGCTGCTGCGTACGTACTACGACACCGAATGGGGTATGCCCGTTCGGGACGAATCCGGGATGTTCGAACGATTGAGCCTCGAAGGATTCCAAGCCGGATTGTCGTGGCTGACGATTCTGAAGAAGCGTGAACGCTTCCGACAGGTATTCAAGGACTTCGACGCCGAGGTGGTCGCCGAGTTCGGTGAGCCCGAGATCGAATCCCTGCTCGCCGATGCAGGAATCATCCGGCATCGCGGCAAGATCGACGCCTGCATCGGCAACGCCAAAGCAACATTGGCGTTGCGCGAGGAAGGTGGCCTCGGCGATTTCATCTGGAGCTTCCAACCGGAGACCACCCCGCGTCCCCGCGCACTGAGCGAGGTCCCCACCACGAGTCCCGAGTCTCTGGCACTGTCGAAGGCGCTGAAGAAGAAGGGGTTCCGGTTCGTAGGACCGACCACCATGTATGCGCTCATGGAAGCGGTCGGTATGGTTGACACGCACGTCCTCGGATCCCATCGCCGAGGTGTCTCCGGAGTTTGGAATGACTGACTGAAGGTCTGACGAATGACTGACGAAAGGCTGGAATGAACGATATCCGAGTCAGCGCACTCGTCCTGCTGCACCCGCTCGAACCTCTTCTGCTCATGGTTCGCAAAGAGGGCACGACGTCGTTCATGCTCCCCGGCGGCAAACCCGAAACCGGTGAGAGTGCCGAGGCGACGATCATCAGGGAGATCAGCGAAGAACTGGGCCTGACGCTGGAGGCCAGCCGCCTCTCCCCGCTGGGCACCTTCGCCGCGGACGCGGCCAACGAAGCCGACCACAGAGTGATCGGGGACGTGTTCTGCTATGAGGGACTGCCTGCTGAACTCGACGTCGATCGCATCAACCATCAGGCCGAAATCGCTGAGGCCGCGTGGTTTCCCTACTCTCCGATGCCAGTCGACACCGTTGAGCGTCAGTTCGCTCCACTGACCCGTCTGCAGGTCATTCCTGCGTTGGAAGCACGAGGCCTGCTCACGCAGTGAGGTTCAGACGCCCCCGCGTTGGAACGCCAGTTCGAGGACGAACAGGTGGACGGCGTGCCCCAGCACCAAGCCGGCGGTGAGGAAGCTGAGGACGATGTCGAAGACACCGAAATCCGTGTAAGCCGGAGGGTCAATATACCCGGGGGACTGCAGCAATGTGGATCCGATGACGGTTGATCCCACCAGGATTGCGATCAGACCGCTCGTCGACAGTTTTCCCATTGCTGCGAAGGCCAGCAGCAGTGCTGTCAGAAGCAGGACGAGCAGCGCCATCAGGTCGTAGCCAGGTCCGAGACGCACCACCTCCTGCCACAGGTTTCCGTAAATGATCGAGCTGCCTGGTTCCGACTCGTAGTAGGGGAAGAACGTCAGCGAGATGACCAGCAGGCACAGCGGTCCGTAGAAGCGGGCGTAGATGGCGTTGGTTCGCGTGATCCGTGAGTTGAGGAGTTCGGCTCGGATCATCTGCTCGGGCAGAGTCATGTGCTGTCTGTCCTTACCCTCAGTCATCGCTCGTCGAATTCGGTGACCTTCGAGCCACGACTGCGGTCGCTGCTGAGGCGAAGACAAGGGCGAGCATGCTCAGGCCGATGCCGAAGACCGAGGATCCCGGACTCGGTGGGACCTGAAGACCGTTCCTCGCCTGAGGTCCGATGCTTCCCACCGGTGTCGTGGCCCCGGCGCTGCCGGCACCGGTGTCTGTATCGCTGGTGGGGATGACGGGCAGAACCGAGAACGATTCGCTCAAGTGCTCTTCGTCCATGCTCTGCTCCGACGTGATCTCAGCCTGGTAGCCGCCCGCGTAGGTGTTGAGCGGTCGGCCGGGTGGGCCGCCGATTGGAAACATCACCGTTCCATCGGCTCGAGCTCGTCTTCTGTCGTGGATGGCTTCGATGCCTCTTGGCGTGGATGCGATGTCGAGCCGCACCTCCTCACCCGGAAGGAAGCCGGTGGCCGTGATGGTCACCGCTTCGTTGTCGGTGATGAAGTCGGTGGTGGCCAGGGCCCGTGGACTGACGTCGACGATCGTCGGCTCTCCGTCTGCGTATTCGTCGGCCGCAGCAGGGCAAGGTTGCAGGGCAGTTCCAAGAATGCAGCCGGTGGCCGTGATGGCCAAGGGGGTCCGCCATTTCGGTGGGCGCATGTGTATTCTCCAAACGAATGTCGAATGCGATTGTTCAGATGTGATTGGATTCTGATTGAATTCGTCCGCAGGCATTGAAATGGATCATTGCCTCGGGAAAAGAGAACCGTGGTGGAATTTGACCACAATGATTTCTCGGAATAGTCGCGGTGCTGCTTCGGCGATTGCTAAGAAAGCTACAGTTCGACGATTGCAGGAGACAAGGAAAGGACAAGACTCACGAGTCATGCCCGCGAAAAGCCGCGTGACAATATGGATTTCACGGACATGTCGGGTGAGGATCGTTCGGTGTTGGACACAGCCGCGAGCGGCGGGTTATGTCGAGGTGGGACGGTGCCCAGCAGCTGGTCCTGCCTGCGTCGTCGCACGCAGCAGTCGATCCGAGAGTGCGCGGAGCTCCACATTGAGCTCCGGTGAGTCCTCGACGACGAACTCGACGTCCAGCCTGGCCAGAGTCAGCGCCATGGTGCTGACAGTCTCCGCCCCGATCATCACCGTCGAGCGTTGTTCGTCGAGGGCCTTCACAGTGCCTTCGGCCGGCATCAGCATGGTCATGACCTCGGATGCCGCAGCGTCTACGGTGACTGTTGCAGAGTGTCTCCACCTGCTAGCCGAGACGTTGCGCTCAACGTAGGCGCCGATGTCTTCGGCCGGGAGAGCCCGGGGCTCGAAGCGTCGACCCCCAGGCAGTTTGGGCACGATGTGTTCGACCCGGAAAATCGTCCAAGCCTCTTCCACAGGGTCGAAGGTCAGGAGAAACCAGCGATGCTGATGGTTCACCAGCCGGTAGGGCTCCACCTCGAACTCCCCGCTGCGCTCCCTGTTCGACGGTGTGCCGCCTGGATCCGAAGAGGCGTCAGTCTCGGAGGTGTAGGTGAATCTGAACCTCTCGTGGCTGTGGCAGTACTCGATGATCAGGGTCAGCAGATTCGGGTCGACGATCGGCATCGGGTGGTTGCCGGCCAGCGGGACTGTGAAATGGGCTAGGTTCTTCACGCGGTTGCGCACGCTGGCAGGCAGTATCTGCTCGAGCTTCGCCAGGGCCTGTGCCGAAGTCTCTTCCATTCCGCCGATGATGCAGCTCAGGCCGGAGTGGAGTCCCACAGCAACGGCGACGGCTTCGTCAGGGTTGAGCAACAGCGGCGGCACAGCCGATCCGCCGGACCCCAGACGGTAACCGCCCTCCCCGCCGCGGGTTCCCTCGACAGGGTAGCCGAGGTCGCGCAATGTGCCGATGTCGTTGCGTACCGTGCGTGAGCTGACGTTGAGGCGCTCCGCCAACTCCGTGCCGGACCAAGTGCGAGGAACCATCAGCAATGACAGTAATCCGAGTAGCCGAGCTGCAGTTTGTGACATTTCCTGTTGTCTCCCTCGATTTAGGAAGACCTCCTGCCTAATCAAACAATAGCATCAGAGTTCTGAATTCGTAATGAGCTGCATGCGGCATCGAAGCCGTGACGAAAATGGAGGAACAGAGGGATTCATGCATACGCAATTAGCTCCTCATTCTGGTTCGAGGAGACAGCGCGGGATGATTATCAACGATTATCTGGATCGCTACAGATCAGCTCGGAAGCAGGACAAAGGCTGGATTCTCGATGAGATCGTCGTCATGACTGGGTGGTCTCGGGACCATGTCCGCAGGCTTTTGGGCCAGGTGGCACGAGGGCGGAAGCCGCTGCTGGGCGAAGCTGATCAGCCGCGTCGCAGGGAGGGCAAATATTCCGACGAGGCCAGGGCTGCATTGGAGCAAGTCTGGGATTGGTCCGGTCGGCAGAGTGGAAAGTATCTGGCCGCCGCCATGCCTGTGCTCCTCGATGCTTTGGAGCGTCACGGTTCCCTGACAGACGGTGAGGATGGATACAGCCGGGGAGTGCGGGAGGAGCTGCTGTCCGTCAGCCCGGCCTCGATCGACCGTTACCTGCAGTGTGCCCGAACCTGTGACTTTGCGACTCGCAATGTGTCAACGAGGCGCTCTCACGCTCCTAGTGCCGAATTCCTCGACTTCGCCGGCGGGGAGAATGAGAATGAGCCTGGCTTCTTCATGGCCGATACCGTTGCCCACACGGGTTCAGCCCTCAGTGAGGGCTCCGTATTCACCCTCAACGCTACGTGCCTGCACACCGGGTGGGTGTTCACTCGCAGCCTTGCAGACAACGCTCCAGACCTCGTCGCCGATACTCTGCAGTGGTCGCTCGACGAGATCACGGGCATTCCCTTCTGGGTCAACGCCGTCGAATTGAGCAACGCATGTGAGAGGGTCCACGAAGCGGTCGCCTCGTGGGCGCAGGCACTGGATATCCACTACAGCCCAGTGCAGAAGGATCATCGGCGAGATCGGCTGCCGGAGGCTTCGAAGCATCAGCACCTGGTCCACGAGTACGGGTTCGTCAATCGCTATGACACCGAGGAGGCCAGATGGGCGCTCAACCATCTGTGGAGGGCGGTCAACGATCGGCTGAATTTCTTTACACCGATCCGGAAGCCAGTCGTCTGGGTGAAGGACTCGAACGGTCACCGCAAACGGATCTACGACGATCCTGCGACGCCGCTGCACCGTTTGAGCGCAGCGGGCATCATGTCGCCTGTTCAGGAGGCCGAGCTGATCACCTACCGCAATAGTCTCAACCCTGCGAAGCTCGCTGCAGATATCAGGCGGTGGCAGAACGAACTCAGTGAGATCACCGAGCTGGCGGGGTGAGTGGGCTGTCGCAGGTGTCGGGCGCTCCGATAATAAAAACTTCAATCTTAGCAGGCGACCCTGCCAGGAAACCACCCCTAGGGCGACTTTGAGACAAGTCGTTATTGGGGGATTACAATCGCGTAACTTCCGGGTACAGTAAAGATCGATTGTGATCTGACGAACCTTCGAAACTCGGCACAAGGTTACGTGCCAACCCGAGTTTGAATCGCACCCGTATGACCGGGATGCGGTCTTTCAGCAGGGGCTGACCGAGGGTGGAGACGGACCACCTTCGCTGAGGATGTCGGTGTGCAGCCCGGCCATCCTCGAGCACCGGGCGAACCGGTTGTCAGAAGAGCGTCTTGGGAGATGGCTATGGAGTTGCGTGCACTGATGGAAGAGGACGACTGGTGAGGGCGAGCGGGAGCCTGGCACGGCGCAGCATACGGGAGAACTCATGATCCAAGCCGTCGCCATCGCCATGATCGCCTATGCGGGAGTGGCCGTGTTCATCATCATCTTGCTGTTGTCTAAAGCCGATTATGGACGATCGTGGCGCGATCGCAGAGATGCGGCGCGGATGGGGTTCTTCGTCCCTGTCTGGCCGCTGTTGGTGGCATACCTGATCTACCGCGCGGTATCGCGCATGTGGCACATGGCCGATTGGGGTCAGGCGCGCTGACGATGGTGCCTCCGATTGTCGGGGGCGCTGACAACAGCGTGACTGACATCAGGGTGCTGACTTCGGTCACGCTGACGTCGGATGTTCACATGATCAGATGGGCAAGCGCACTGCAGCCCACCTTGTGCCAGTCTGTGCTTGGGCTCAGTCGTTGCTTCGACTCAGTCGTTGGGCTGTCGCGAGTAAGCGATGAGTGCCCGATACAGATCGAGCGGTGCGCAGTTGGCGCCCTTGGCCAGTGACTTCACCAGTTTCCGATAGGTCTGGTAGTCAGTGTGATTCGGGTTGGGCGATTCGAGCAGACCGTATTCGTGGAGGACACCCGTGGCGCGCGAGTCCATGATGGTGAATTTCTTCGGGTCATACGCGGTGAGCAGAGTGCTCGCGAGCGGTCCGCCGACACCGGGCAGAACCTTGAGGAACGGCAGCCGAAGGTGGTTGGGTGTGTCCTCGTCGAGGGCCACTGCGGTCACATACTCGATGTCATCGGAGTCGAGGCCCTCAAATGTCGCCTGAGCGGCGACGGCCTTCCACTCGGCGACCTTGAGGAAATGCTTGCGCTTGTACGACTCGCGCTTGACGACCTTGGGTCCAATGGAATCGAAGATCTCGGCCTCGGCATCCGTGACGATGTACTGAGGTTCGAACCGCAGTACGAATGCTGTGTCAATGACGCCGCTGGAATGGGTTTCGGTAGAGGAGTCCATTCCGTGATTGTACAGAGGGGCACTGGCCGGAAGATGAACTTCTGACGGTGTATCTTCACCCGAATTCGCGGACCTCGCGGCGACCTTGTCCACGGTTCTGAAGTCATCGACCTGGCGTGGGTTGTCAGTGGGGAGGGGGGGATCTGGAACGGCATGGCGGGACTGAGCAGACGCTGAGTACGACTACGATGTCAACGTATCGCAGAGTATCCAGTAGTCCGTCCCGGCGGCAGGAGAAAGTCATGGCCGAAAAGACTCCCCCTCTTTCCGAGCCACCCGCAACTCGCGTCGCGGCACCCAAGGCGAGGCAGCCGTTGACTGAAACGGATGCCTCCGCCGGCGACGATCGAGCATTGAGAGATCGAGTGCGAGGTCGAGCGCAGACGCTGGAGCGAGGCAGGAAGGGCGTCTTCACTAACACGATCCGGCACATGTTCAGTGATCAGGGACTTGATCTGGCGGCGGGCTTGGCGTTCTACGCGCTGCTGTCGATGGCCCCGGCCACCCTGGCGCTCGTGTCGATGCTCGGCGTCGTCGGGGAGGCGAAGTCCACCACCGAGGCGGTTCTGGGCCTGGCCTCTGATCTGTCGACCGAGGCAGCCGAGGCGATCCGTCCGATCGTCACCGAACTGGTGTCGACACCGGCTGCCGGTCTCACTCTTATCGTCAGTGTCGCCGTCGCGATCTGGTCATCATCGAAATACGTCGGTGCCTTCGGCCGCGCGGCGAACAGAGCCTATGCGGTTGAGGAGACCCGGCCGCTCTGGAAGCTCAAACCGATGATGCTGTTCATCACCCTGCTTCTGTTGCTGCTCATGGCCGGACTCGGCCTGCTGCTAGTGGTGTCGGGACCCATCGCGGAATCCATCGGCAAGCTTGTCGGTTTGGGCCCGGTGGCGGTGATGATCTGGAGCATCGTCAGGTGGCCGGTGGTGATCTTCTTCGTCATGCTCGCAATTGCTCTTCTCTACTTTGCGACTCCGAATGTGAAGAAGTCGAAGTTCCGCTGGTCGAGCATCGGGGCATTCATCGCGCTCATCACCCTGACCGTCGTCTCACTGGGATTCGTCCTCTATATCAATAATTTCGACAACTACAACGCCGCCTACGGGGCCATCGGTGGTGTGATCGTCGGGTTCGTGTGGCTATGGATGGTGAATCTGGCTTTGATCTTCGGCGCGGAACTCGATGCTGAGATCGAAAGGACGCACTCTTCGGATTGAGACACCTGACTCCGGACCGCGGCGCCCGGGCTTGGGCTTGGGCCGGAGATGGGCCGGAGATGCCCGGACTTCGGCCCCGGCCACCCGGTGCCGTATGGTCAAATCATGAGCTCCGAGAAGTCTGACGGTTCGACGTTCACCCCAGCACTGCTGGGCCTTGTATGGACTGCGATGTTCGGATTCTCGGCGTTCTTCTTCAGCTATTCGACGATGGTCTCGATCGCGGCCGTCAACGGACTCTCGACAGTCACCGGCGGTTCGGTTCTGACGACGATGATGGTCGGCGTCATCGTCGCTCAGCCCTTCGCGCCGTGGGCAGGCAGAGTGCTTGGTCTCAAGGGCGCATTGTTCTTCGCGCTGGGTCTGCAGCTGCTGGGACAGGTCCTCGGTCTGACCGTGCCCGCACCTCTGCTCGGTTTGGTGCTGGCCGGGCTGTGCGGGGGAGTGGGCTTCGGACTCTTCGTGGTTCTGGCCAATGCCGCGGTGCCGTCCACGACGTCTCCTGGCCGCATCGGCAAGGCGCTTGGCTTCTTCGGCGGAATCACTTCATTGGCCTCTGCCGTCGGAGCTCCATTCGGACTGTGGCTGGTCGGCTCGGTCCCCGTCTGGACCTTCAGAATGATTGTGTGCTTGTCGCTGCTCCTGGCGGTGCCGACCGTCGTGAAATTCCTGCCGGGCCGAGAACCCAGACCCGCGAAGGCTTCGATGAACGATTCCGCGGCCACGGCTCGCAGCGCAATGAGAGGCCGCACGTCTTCGCACAGGGCAGGTCGAAGCCTCGGTGAAATCCTGTACCTGGTCATCATGCTCTCTCCGTTCCTCGTCGGTATGGTCGTCTTCGGTCTGATCATCGGGTTCGGCCCGGGCGAGGACGTCGCTGGAGCTGCTCTGTACATCGGCGCAATGCAGGTGTCGGCCGTGGTCGGACGGTTCGCCGCCGGTGCCATCGCAGACCGCTTCTCCCCGTTCGCGCTCAATCTGCTGGGCCTTGCCATGGCTGTCATCGGACTGGTCGTCGCCGTCATCGTGTTCGGCGGGATGCTTTTCCTAGCGATGATGATCATCGGCCTGGGTTTGGGCACACTGCAATCGGCGAGCCTGGTGATGGCGTTTTCCAACGTCAGCACCCCGGCGAAGGCCAGCGTCGCCTGGAACATGAATTTCGATATCGGATTGGCCATTGCCGGAGTTCTCGGAGGGCTCGGTTTCACCTACCTCGGCGATGCAGCGACGTTCCTTCTCTGCGCATTGCTGCTGCTTCTCAGCGGCGTGGTGTCCTGGATCCTGCGAACGCTGCGCCGCTCAGACTAGTTGCCTGCGCCACTCACTATGACTTCATTGTGGAGCCAGCTTGGACATCCAGATCAGCCAGCAGTCCCACAGCGGCCCGCGTGTATTCGCCGATCCAGCGGTCGTGGATGCGCTTGATCGGCAAAGGAGCCAGTGCCAACTGGCGGGTCCTGCCGACGCGACGCCCTCCGATCAGCTCCGCTCTCTCCAGGACACGGATGTGCTGGAGGACCGTCGTGCGATCGAGATCGGAGAAGGCAGCGCACACCTCTCCTGTTGTTCGGGGCTCGTCTCGCAGCATGTCGAGGATCCGGCGACGGGTGGAATTCGCCAGCGCTTTGAACACGGTATCGTCGCGTTCGTCTTCGTCGACGGGCGAAGCCATTCCATTTGCAGACGACATGTGATAAAAATATCACATGAATGATGAACAGAGCACCAAAGATGCACAACTGGAAGAACTCTCTTTCACAGTCATGGGCTACATCTCGAAGACCCCGCATGAGACCTTCGAAGCCGTGGCCGACCCAGCGCAGCTCTCGAAGTACTTCACCACAGGCGGTGCACGCGGACGTTTGGAGTCCGGCGCCGAGGTGACCTGGGACTTCGCGGATTTCCCCGGTCGGTTCCCGGTTGAGGTCCTCGAGTCCGTTCAGGACGAGAAGATCGTCATCGCGTGGGAAGGTACGGAGCATGCCACGGAGAAGTCCACGACGACGACCTTCGAGTTCTCTCCTGTCGATGACGGAGCTCGGACTCTTGTCACGGTGACCGAGAAGTCGTGGAAGATGACCGTCGGGGGCGCAGAGGGTGCCTTCGGCAACTGCATGGGCTGGACCGGCATGCTCGCCGCTTTGAAGGCCTGGGTCGAATACGGTATCGACCTGCGCGAAGGCTTCTACAAGTAGTCAGCCAGGCGTATTCTGCCCGTGCGAGTTCTTGATGAAGAGGGACCCGATGATACCGAATATGCCGATGACCGCGGCAACGAAGAAGGCGACGTCCGCGCCGTGAACCAGCCCCTCGACTCCGTAGACTTCGGGGTCGCGTGTTGTGGAGACCATGATGGTGACCAGAACAGCGGTACCCACCGAGGCGGCAATCTGGCGGAAGGTGTTGTTCAGCGCCGTCCCGTGTGGGATGAGGCTCTGCGGCAGCTGGTTGAGTGCTGCCGTGGTCACCGGCATCATCACCATGGCGACGCCGAGCATACGGATCGTGTTGACCACGGCAAGGAAGGCGAACGAGGTGTCTGCCTCGAGGTCGGCGAACAGGAATGTTGTGACGGTGAGCAGGGTGAACCCGGCCACGGCTAACCACCTGGCGCCGATGGCGTCGAAGATGCGCCCGGTGACCGGCGACATCAGCCCCATAACTGCCGCACCCGGCAGAAGCACCAGGCCTGATTCCATGGCGGAGAAGTCGTTCATGTTCTGCATGTAGAGCGGCAGGATCATCATGCCGCCGATCATGACGATGAAGACGCACATGCCCAGTGCGGTGTTGAGGGTGAACATACGGTAGCGGAGCACTCGGAACTCGAGCATCGGCTGGTCCAGCTTGAGCTGGCGTGGGATGAAGATGGCCAAGGAGATCACGCCTATGGCGAGGGGGATGATGACCTCGAGGCTCAGCCAGCCTGCGTCACCGGCGGTTCCGAAGCCGAAGAGCAGCCCGCCGAAGCCGAAGGTCGAGAGGATGACCGAGGCGACGTCGAGCCTGGGGTAGGTGCGTTCGGTGACGTTCTTGAGGATGAAATAGGCGACGATGATGTCGATGATCGCAATCGGCAGCATCATGTAGAAGAGAACTTCCCAGGGCAGGTGATCAACGATCCAGCCCGAGAGGCTGGGCCCGATTGCCGGAGCGAAGGCGATGACGAGGCCGAACGTGCCCATGGCGGTACCGCGCTTCTCCACCGGGAAGATTGCGAACAGGATGGTCTGCATCAGCGGCATGATGATGCCGCCGCTCGAGGCCTGAATGACACGTCCGAGGAGAAGGACGGGATAGGTGGGCGCCAGCGCACAGACGAGTGTGCCGACGATGAAGAGGAGCATTGCGGTGAGGAAGAGCCCGCGGGTGGTGAATTTCTGGATCAGGAAGGCCGTGATCGGAATCATGATGCCGTTGACCAGCATGAAGCTCGTCGTCACCCACTGCGCAGCGCTGGCCGTGATGTCGAAGGACTGCATGAACGCGGGAAGTGCGGTGTTGAGCAGCGTCTGGTTGAGGATGATGACGAAGGCACCGGAGACGAGGACTGCCAGGACCACATTCCGATTGATCGGCTTGCCATCGGCTGCTGTGTACTGCCCGTCGTCCTCTTTTGTCACCGAAATTCCCTCTTTCCCCTCAACGTCTGACTTTGCCCGCGCAGTCGGCAGCAGTGCAGATCCGACCATCCGCACCGCGTCGGTGCTCAACCGCGCCGTGCGAGTCTACTCCCCGTCGGATCAGACTTTGGGGACAGGGTTTCGGCGGAGGTCAAGGCACAGATGACACCGGATCAGGAAACATGTGTTCGAGCTGATCGCCGCCCCAGCCACCCGGCTGAGGGGCGACAGGGGCACGATCGGCAGGCGACTACCTGCTCACACGATCCGGGTCGGCGGAGACTTGGTCTTCGACGGATCCGTTTCGGGCAGATCACCGAGGGCGTCATCGATGCGGGAGAGCGCCTCGGCGTCGAGCTTCACACCAGCTGCGGCGACGTTCGACTCCACCTGCTCGGGACGTGATGCGCCGACAAGCGCGGTTGCAACATTATCGTTGGCGAGCACCCAGGCGATGGCGAGCTGTGCCATGGTCAACTCGAGGTCGGCCGCGATCGGCTCAAGCTTGGCTACCGCATTGAGCGTCTCATCGTTGAGATAGCGGTTGGTGATCATGTCCTTGCCGCCCTTCTCATCGGTGGCACGTGACCCGGCAGGGGCAGGCTGGCCAGCCTTGTATTTGCCGGTGAGCACACCCTGGGCGATCGGTGACCACACGACCTGAGAGATCCCGAGCTCCTTCGAGGCTGGGATCACCTCGGACTCGATGACGCGCCAGAGCATGTTGTACTGCGGCTGGTTCGACACGAGCTGGATGCCCAGGTCTCGGGCCAGATAGTGCGCGGCACGCAGCTGATCGGCGTTCCACTCGCTCACGCCGATGTAGAGGGCCTTGCCCGCGCGGACGAGATCTGCGAACGCCTGCATGGTCTCTTCCAGGGGGGTCTCGTAGTCATACCGGTGTGCCTGATAGAGGTCGACGTAGTCGGTGCCCAGGCGGGACAGAGAACCGTTGATCGACTCCATGATGTGTTTGCGGGAGAGTCCGGTGTCATTGTGGCCCTTGGGGCCGGTGGGAAAGTACACCTTGGTGAAGATCTCCAGGGATTCGCGACGCTGGCCCTTGAGTGCATCGCCGAGGACCTGTTCGGCCACGGTGTTCGCATACACGTCCGCGGTGTCGAAGGTGGAGATGCCTGCGTCGAGGGCTGCATGGACACACTTCGTTGCCGTGTCGTTCTCCACTTGGGAGCCGTGGGTGAGCCAGTTTCCGTAGGTGATTTCCGAGATCTTCAGGCCGCTGTTTCCAAGATATCTGTGCTCCATGGACTCAGCCTACTGCTGGAAGGCAAGCTTGTCAGTGCCCTCGGAGCATCGTCGATTCGAATGCCGCTGACGTCCTCGCCGAGGTGGCCGTGGGCGGTGCGTTCTCCGCGAGGTGTCCGCGCAGGATGTTCGCGAACCCGGTGGAGTCGCCCTCGCGCAGGTGTTCGACGAGGGAGACGTGCTCGGCGATGATCTCCTCGCACCGGTCGAGGAGGCGGTCTCCGGAGGCGAAGAGGATGAAGCGGTGCCGGTCGGAGAGCCGTGAGTACAGTTCCAGCATCACGGCGTTGTCCCCGGCCTCGACGAAACCACGATGGAACTCGAGTGTCAGGTCGATGAATGCGGCGATGTCACCGGCGTCGAAAGCCTCGCGCTGAGCTCGAATCGAGGCGTCGAGGGCGTCGGCCAGCTTCTGCCGCAGCGGATCCGGGGCCCGGTCGACCGCCGTGGTCTCCAGCACGAAGCGGGCGTCGGCGAGCTCGGCGACGGTGCGCTCATCGACTCCTTGGACGATGGCTCCGCGCTTAGGGTAGATGACGATCCACCCCTCGTCCTGCAGTCTGGCAAGAGCCACTCGCACCGGAGTGCGGCTGACCGCGAGATCAGATGCCAGGCCCGCTTCGCCCAGCATGGTTCCCGGCTGATGGGTGCCGTTGAGGATCTGAGTGCGGATGAGCTGATAGGCGCGCTCGGCTGCGCTGCGGGTCTCGCCACTGCTCGTCACGATCGCACGCTCCTCTCCTGGTCGATTGGCGGACTCATGATCTGCCACGTCGATCATCTCACTCAATGCGCATGGGAGGTCTCCGAAGCGTCATCCTCGGCGGCCGATGGTGCGCGGTGTCGGCCCGGCCAGCGCATGAACGGCACCGCCCGGATCGAGAAGCTCAGGGTGATGAGGAGGACGACGGTGGCCATCATATTGATCCACAGGAACCCTCCGGCCTCGAGCACAGGTCCGGCCATCGCGGCCATGAGCGCACCGCCGAGGTTCATCGCCGCATCCGATGCTCCCTGCAGAGTGACCTTCGCATGTCGTGGAACCGAGGCCGTCAGCAGCGCCGATCCTCCGATGAGGAACATCGACCAGCCGATTCCGAGGAAGATCAGCGCGGTGCTGAGCAGGATCATGGAAGAGACCTCGGCCGTGGCATCGATCACGCCGAGGGTGATCGCCGTGGCGAAGACGAGGACGCCACCGGCGATCACGGTTCCAGGCCCCCATCGGTCGGCCATCCACCCGAAGACGGGGGAAAGGGCGTACATGCCGGCGATGTGTACGCTGACGACAATGCCGATCGCCCCGAGGGAGAACTCCTGGTGGTCCATGTGCACGGGCGTCATGACCATGACGTTGGTCATCATCATCTGACCGGCGATGATCGTGACCATGGCAAACAGCGGCACCGGGCGGGCAAGTGCGAAGCGCAATGCCGGACCCAGCTTCATCGTCGGCGGCTGGTCGGTGGGGTCGCTGTGTTCGGTAGATTCGGGGACCGCCTCGGAGGCACCCGGCTCGATCTTCTTGGTCAGCGTCGACGCGACCAGGGTCGCCAATCCGAAGGCGGTCATCGAGATCAGGTACGGTCCGGCGAGTTCGTTCATTCCCAGTGCCGCGCCGAGGTGCGCGCCCGGTGCAGTGAAGCTGGGTCCGAGCACGGAGCCGACCGTCGTCGCCCACACGACCAGTGACATGGCCCGCCCGGCATTCGCGGGATCGACGAGGTCGACCGCGGCGTAGCGGGCCTGCAGGCCAGAGGCCGTCGCGGACCTGCACAACATCATGCCCAGCATGAACAGCGGAAGGAACTGGAAGGCGACACCGAGCAGGACGACCGTCGCGCCCAGCGCGCCGATGCCGAATCCCAGGGTCAGGGCGGTCCGACGTCCGGTCTTGCCTGCCAACACGGCAAGAGGATAGGCGATGAGGCCGGCGCCGAGGATGACGCTCATCTGCGCGATGCCCGCCATCGACGTCTTGCCCGTGATCTCCTCGGCCAGCAGCCCGCCGACGGCGTAGCCGGAGGCGATTCCGGCTCCGGAGAGCAGCTGTGCGGAGATCAGTTTGGCCTGTGCGCGCGTGCGGGTCTTCATCGACGCCTTCCTTCTTCCTGAAAGATACCCACACAACGTATCTTGGATCCATCTTGGATACAAGATGATCTCAGGACTGCCGAGTTGGCTGCATACCGCTCGTGATGTCCTTCGCGTCACCTCGGCGTGGGACGATAGTGGGGCCGACTCGCACCCGCAATCAGCCGTTGCGCACCCACCGAAAGTGAGACCGTGATGATCCGACGCACCAGCAGCGACGATGGGATCCTCACGATCACGATCGACAACACCACCAGTGCCAACGCGCTGCGCCCGGGCATGCTCGACGCTCTCATCTACGCCTTCGAAGCGGCATCGGACAATCACGAGCTGCGCGGTATCCTGCTCACCTCGGCGGGTGACAAAGGCTTCTCCGCAGGAATGGACACCTCGCAGTTCAAGCATGCGAATGCATCACTTGCCCACGTCACGATCACTCGATTGGGGCAGGTGTGCGAAGCGATCAAGAACTGCGACCTGCCTGTGGCCGTCGCCGTTCGAGGCTACTGCATCGGGGGAGCGGCGGAGATCGCTGCGGCCGCCGACTTCCGGGTCGGCGGCACCAACTCCTGGTACTCGATGCCCGAGGTGCGCATCGGCATCCCATCGGTCCTCGAATCCGTCAACCTGCACCGCCTCATGGGGTGGACGAAGGCCACAGAACTCATCCTCACCGGCAGCCGTTTCACCGCAGCTGATATGGACAGATGCGGCTTCCTCAACACGGTCGTCGATGATTCCACGGTCGAGGACCGGGCGCTGAGCTACCTCTACGACACGATGAAGGCCTCGCGCGAAGTCATCGCTCAACAGAAACGACTGCACCGCACGTGGAAGAACAGCTTCGAACGCGAGGCGCTGGCCGACAGCCGGAAAGAGTTCGCGCTCGCGTTCGCACGGAAGAACGACTGACCGACGAAGCTGTCACGGTTTGCCCGCCGAGGTGACTGTGGGGTGAGATGGGCGAGTGGACTTTCTGGTTTTGGTATTGGTCGGCGCTCTGGTCGGACTGACCACTGTGCTGTTCGGATTCGGCGGCGGCTTCGTCACCGTCCCGATCATCACCCTCATCCACGCCGACCTCGGCAGTGACACGGCACGGGTGGCCGCAGCCACCTCGGCGCTGGTGATGCTGGTCAACGCCGTGATCTCCACGATCTCGACCAAACGCGAGGCCCTGGCCCACCTCAAAGGGGAGTGGCGGTTGTTCATCCTCCTCGCTGCCGGCGGAGCATTCGGTGCATTTTGTGCCGAATTCGCCCCCGAAACGCTCCTGAAGTGGGGCTTCGTCATCTACATCGCCGTGACCGCCATCGACCTGCTGGTCCGCCCCGGCTTCTTCCGCCGAGGTGGTGCGAAGGCTCGCAGGAAAGATGGGAATGGCGGCGATGGTCGGAATGGTGGAGCCGGAGCAGTCAGCGACGCTGATGATCTGGGTGACGGTGGTCGAGGCATCGCCGCCCTGTTCGGTTTCCCGATCGGCGGCTTGGCGTCTTTCCTTGGCGTCGGCGGCAGTGTGATGACGGTGCCGATGATGCGCCGGTCCGGGGCGACGATGACTGTGGCGACCACGCTGGCCAATCCGCTGACGCTGGTGATCATGCTTCCAGCGGTCCTCGTCACAATCACCACTCATGCCTCCACCGAGGTCCCGGGAATGGTCGGCTCTGTGGATCTGCGCTCGGCACTTGCTCTCCTCATCGGTGCGATTCCGCTGATAATTCTGCTGCGCCGTCGCGTGCCCGAGATCCCGGAGATCGTCCATGCCTGGGGTTACGTCATCCTGCTGATCACAGCCGGAGTCGTCGTTGCTGTGTCGTGATCGGACCTCGTCCTATCCGTCCCGACGCCGCCTGAAATCTGGGCCGCAGCGTCGTTGTGTGAGGCCTGGACCAAGAGACTGTGAGACAGTCTGTCCCCAGCTGGCCGGCCTCGCGCTACCCGTTCCGGCGGCGCTCACGCAGCACGGTGGGCAGGCCGAAACAGATGGGCGGCCGCAAGGAGACTCCCGGCGCACGGGCGGAGAATCCGGTGCCAGCAGTTCCCGTGCTATTGGGTCCGGTGCCGCCGGATCCTGCGCCAGCAGGTCCTGTGTCGCTTGCCCCGCCCAGTGCCCACGCGCTCTCCCAGCTGATGAGCTCGCCGGCGTGGCAGACGGGATCGCCTCCGCCGTAGGGCGGTTCGGCCCAATGCCACAGGTTGATCCCGTACTCGATGAAGGTGAGCTTCTCTTCCTGGTCCCGGACGGTGTTCTCTTTGGCCAGTGCCGCACGCACCCTCGCCGAGGTGGTTTCGAGCTCCGTCCACCCGTCCTGTCGGTGGGGAAGGAAGATCCACGTCCCAGCGGGGACGTCGGCGGGCACAACCTCCTTCGCGGTCATGACCGCGATGAACTCGTCCGTGGCGCGGGTGTCGGTGTCTGAACCAGCGCTGCCCAGAAGTTCAGCGAAGCAGGTGCGGGCCACCTCAGCGGTGGGGGAGACGATGAGAATGTGGGGCGCCTCAGAGGCGATCTCCTCTCGGCGCAAGTGGGTGAAGGGGTTCGCGCGCATCGTCGCGAGCACCTGCATCCAGTGGTCAGGAACCGGGGCGTCAGTGATCAGGCCAGTGGTCTGCGGTCGTTGTGCATCGTCTCGCATGATCGCCTCCCTTCTCCTTCGACACCGACGAATGCGTTCTCCTCCACCATGGCACGAATCGGTGGCCTGCCTCACCTCGTTGCCTGTTTCCCTGTCGCTTGACGGTGCTGACTGGGCCGGACGCCGTATTCGCGGTGGAAGGCGGTGCTCAGAGAGTAGCCGCTGGAATAGCCGACCTCGTGGGCCACGGACTCGACCGTGGCATCGGTGCGCTCGAGGAGGTCGGCGGCCAGGCACAGTCGCCACCCGTTCAGATACGACATCGGAGGCTCGCCCAGCAGATCGGTGAAGCGGCGCGCCAAGGTGGCACGCGAGACGAGTGCCTGACGCGCCAACGTCTCGACGGTCCAACCTCGGTGTGGGGCCTCGTGCATGGCTGTCAACGCGGTGCCCACGATCGGATCTGAACTCGCCCGATACCAGCCCGGTGCCTTCGCCTCAGGCAGGGCGAACCAGTCACGCAGGGCACCTGCGAGAACCAGATCGAGCAATCGGTCGAGGATGGCCTGCTGGCCCGGTTCTTCACGCAGGATCTCTGCCTCCATCAGCTGCAGCGCCGCTGTGCGCTGCACGGCCCGCGGCACGACGAGGACCCGTGGCAGAGTATTCAGCAGGCGATCGGCGATGCGCCCCGTGACGGTGAATGAGCCGGTCAGCATGGCGTCATCTGCATCCAACTGCACCCCGCACGTTCGAGCGCCCAGCGCGATGTTCTCGGACTGCGCGCCGCCCTCAGCGAAGCAGACTCCGGTCTGGGTCTGAACGTACATGGGGATGGGGTTCGCTGCGGGGTCGCTGGTCACGTCGAAGGGTGCTGGTCCGACGACAATGGCGATGTCGTGGGCGAAGAGCTGATGGGATTCTTCGCCGTCGACGATCCATGCTTCCCCGCGCAGCATTGTGACCAGGGACAGAGAAGCGTCCTCTGCAAAGGTGGCGCACCAGGGCGGGTTCGCGAGAGTCCGGCCCACCAGCGCGCCGGAGGAACGGATGTATGTGAGTACATCGGAAAGCGTGTCCACACCCCCAGTTTAGACGCTGAATGATCTTTATGAGACTGTGGGCGATTCTACGTCTCACTCATGTGCGGTGAGATTGGCATATGAACTCATTTCATGAACCTACGCCAGGCCGCGCCCACTGGGTCTACACGCACCCACGGGCGGATTCCTTCAACCAGCACCTGTTCCGGACAGGTTGCTCTGCACTATCCGAACATTATGACGTGACTGTGTCCGACCTCTACGCCGACGGATTCGACCCGGCACTGAGTGAGCGTGATCTGGGAAGCCTGTCCACGGTTCCCGGCAACGTCTCGGACCTGGCAGGTGAGGCGTATGCACGTGGCGAAGTTGAACCCGAGGTCAGGCGAGAGCAGGAGGCCCTGGCAGCCTCCGAGCTGCTGGTGCTGCAGTTTCCCCTCTGGTGGTACGGGCCTCCCGCGATGCTGAAGGGGTGGCTTGACCGGGTGCTGCAGACCGGATTCGCACAGGGAGACCTCGACGAGGACACGGGGCTGCCGCGCCGGTATGGCGACGGTCGGCTGATGGGGAGGAAGGCTCTGATCATTGTCACCGCTGGGGACGATCAGCGCACGCTGAGTCCGCGCGGCATCAGCGGCGACCTGGAATCCCTGCTCTTCCCTTTGACGCATGGTGCCTTGTGGTATGTGGGGATCGAAGCGCTTGACCTCCACGTGGTCTATGACGTGGAAGCTATCGGCGAAGCCGGGCGCGAGGAAGAGCGACAGCGACTGGCCGATCGGCTATCGGGCCTTCCCTGCGAGCGGGTCCGCCCGTATCGGAAGATGCTGGGCGGAGATTATGACCGCCGGACCCGGGCCTTGGTTGACGGCGTGAATCCCGGACGCACGGACCTTGCCATCCACCTCAGCGACTGAAGGGGTTGGGGGAGTGACCTGCGTGACGTCGATAACGAATGCGTCTCTATGTGTCCGCAGGTCGTGCAGCGGACACGGTTCAGTCATATCATATCTGTAGTGGATCGGGGGTCGGCGGCATCGCCGATCACGGTCCACGACCACGTTCCCCACCCTTGTGTACGACTGGACACCCATGCCCTTTTCCGCCTTCCTCAACCATGCCTCGACACGTCTGCGCGCTGGCATGGTCTTCTCCTTCATCACAATTCTCAGCCTCGTCCTCCTCTCCGCCTGTGCCGATGGCGGCGACGTCGAGACCAGCGCCGATGATGCATCCTGGACCTCGGAAGCTGGCCCCGCGACTGAAGAGGCCACCGGGCAGGAAACCGAGCCCGAGGCCACGGCGCCGAACGAAGACGCCGCGGACAGCGAAGGTCAGGACAAGCCAGAGGAGACGGAACAGGGCCGAGCCGGCGGAACGACTGCCGGTGCAGCTCTAGCGGTGCTTCAGGAACTGGAGGTCAAGGGCCGGGCTCCGAAGACCGGCTACGACGGGGACCTGTTCAAGTGGCGATCGGATGCCGACCACAATGGCTGCGACACCCGCAATGACGTGCTGCGCCGGGACCTGAACGACATCACCCTCAAGGCCGGGACGAAGGGCTGTGTCGTCATCGCCGGCGATCTGAACGACAAGTACAAGGGTGAGACCTACGCCTTCGACCGGGACCCGAACAACATCGACATCGACCACATCGTTGCCCGCTCCAACGCGTGGCAGACCGGTGCCGCGAAGTTCGACGAGGGCACACTCAAGGAATTCGGCAATGACCCGCTCAACCTGCTGGCCGTGGACTCGAGCCTCAACAGGCAGAAGGGCGACGGGGATGCAGCGACCTGGCTGCCGCCGGCCAAGAGCTACCGCTGCGAATACGTCTCCCGCCAGATCGCGATCAAACACAAGTACGAGCTGTGGGTCGTCAAGGCCGAGAAGTCCGCGATGGAACGAGTCCTCAGCGCGTGTGATGATCAGCCCGCGTTCACGAAGGATGTCGCATGGCCAGAACCCGGCGCGGGTGACAATGTGAAGACCGTACAAGACACCCCGATGACGAAGAAGCCAGCATCGTCCGGTTCGAAGTCGAGCTCCGGTTCGAAGAGAGAATCGGGTGAGAGCTCGACGTCATCCGGCTCGGGATCGTCGGGCTCGGTCTTCTACAAGAACTGCACCGCGGTTCGTGACGCCGGTGCCGCACCCGTTCGCCGAGGTGACCCGGGGTATGCCTCTCACCTTGACCGTGACGGTGATGGAATCGGCTGCGAATAGTTGTCGAGGCGGCCGAGCGTGACAGTTTTATGACAGTTTCGATTTCAACAGATAACGAATCGGTTACCGAATGCTCAGGGTCGTTCCCTATAGTGACAACCTGCCCTAACATTTCAAGCGTGTCCAATTCGATGAACTCCGCAGTCGCGACTCGCAGCGCTCGGATTCGGGCAATGTCCCTTCTTGCCGTATCTGTTCTTGCCTTGCTCTCCGGGTGCGGCGGCAGCGGCTCAAGCCAGGTCAACGGAAGCGAAGTTGCCTGGTCGACCGGCGGAGGCGGCACAGCGGATTCAGACCCGGTTCCCTCACGACCTTCAGCCTCGGCGGCACCCGCCCAGGGAATTCGACCGCACAATGACCAGGAAGTGCCCGCCAATTCAGGTCCCGATGTCTCCGCGCAGACCGAGTCGAAGCCTGCAGCCGACGGTGAGGACGGCAGCGGTTCTCCACAGGACAGCGCAGGCACCGCCGGGTTGAGCCCGGCACGTTCGATGCTCGACGAGCTTGAGGTGAAGGTCAAAGAGCGCAGGACCGGTTACGACCCGGAACTCTTCGACTGGACTGCGGATGTCGATGACAACGGCTGCGATACACGCAACGATGCGCTCAGGCGCGACCTCAAGGATCTTAAGATCGAGGCGGAGACCAGCGGCTGTGTTGCCATCGCCGGTGATCTCGATGACAAATACCTTGGTGAGTCATACGCCTTCGAGCGCGGATCTGCCAATGTCGACGTCGACTACATCGTCTCCGGCTCCAACGCCTGGCAGACCGGGGCTTCGGGCATGTCCGTCGACGAACTGCGGGAGTTCGGAAACGACCCGCTCAACCTGCTGACCGTGAGCGCGAATGTCATCCGGCAGAAGGGCGGCGGCGACGCAGCCGCATGGCTGCCGCCGAACGAGGATTTCCAATGCGAATATGTATCCCGGCAGATCGCGATCAAGCACAAGTACGGACTGTGGGTGGCCTCTGCTGAGAAGGACGCGATGGAGGCCGTGCTCGACACGTGTGCGGATCAGCCCGCCTTCAACAAAGAAGTGGCCTGGCCGGAACCGGGCGAAGGTGAGAGCGTCAGTGCCGAATCAGCCGCTGAGGAGACCCCGGAGGAGTCTTCGGAGGCGAACTCAACAGAATCCTCAACGAGTCCGACCGGTGACAACACGAACCCGAATGACGGCGACTCAGACTCGACCGACGGCCGCGCGGATGGCTCGACCGATGAAACAGAGACCGCCTCACCGGAGGAGTAGACCGCGATTGGCCGCCGAGGCTGTTGTCAGGCGGGCACCGGCCGCTTAGTCGACCACGGCTGCAGAGCCGCGCGCTGCTAGGCTTCCATCGGGAAGACGAGCAGACTGCCGGAAGCTGTGGCGACGGTCTTGCCCTTGTTGTCGACGACTTCGCCTTCTGAGAAGATCACTCGGCGACCGGGCTTGACGACTCGACCTGTGGCGACAAGCGGCCCGCTGCTGGCTGTGACCGGGCGCAGGTAGTTGACCTTGATCTCGATCGAGGTGTATCCGGTGCCCTTCGGCAAAGTGGTGTGCGCCGCGCACCCGAGTACCGAGTCGAGCAGGGTGCAGACCAATCCTCCGTGAACCATGCCGATCGGATTGTAATGGGACTGATCGGGACGGCAGTGGAATGTGACCTTGCCTTCGCCCACCTCGGCGATCTCCATGCCCATATGGGAGCCGATGGGTGCCCCGGGGATTTCACCGGCAGCCATCTTGCGCAGGTAGTCGATGCCGTCCAGCGTCGGCAGAAGTGCCAGCCCCTCAGAGGGGTCGCTCCACGTCACCTTGGCTTCGCGAGTGCGTGATTCCCTGCTCATCTCAGTTGGCTTCCTTCGGCATGGGGACGTTCTGCAGGCGCAGCTGGCCGCGGGCAAGAACCTTGTCGGAGGAGGTGTCGGTGATGATGACCTCCCACAGCTGTTGGGTCCGGCCCTGGTGCAGGGCAGTGCCCTCGACTGCGACACTGGCGCCGGTGGTCGGGCGCAGGAAGTCGGTGGCGTTGTGGATGCCGACGGCGAACTCGCCGCGCTCGCCCACGGCGTGGCTGGCGCCGATGCTTCCCGTGCTCTCCACGAGCGTTGTGTACACGCCGCCGTGGACGACGCCCCAGGGTGTGTGATGGTCGGAGCCCAGGTCGGCATGGCCGCGGACAGTTGTATTCGTGACCTTGTCGATGATGAGTCCCGAGGCGGCGACGAAGTTGCTGGCTGTCTCAAGTGAGACGTCTGGAAGTGAGTCTGACTGCGGATTCATGAGATCCCCTTCGAGCTGGCTGAATAATTTGAAGTTAGCCTACAATGGATCAGGCGGTCAAACGAAGGAGGGCATGTGGACTGGCTGGATTTCGATACTGCAGACTGCTCGATCCAGAAGACCTTGGACGTCATCGGGGAGAAATGGACCGTGCTCATCCTCCGCGAAGCATTCAATGGAGTGCGCCGGTTCGACCAGATCCGTGACCATGTCGGCGTCTCGGACCCGGTGCTCTCCGACCGGCTGCGCAAGCTTGTCACTGCGGGAGTCCTGACGGCGAAGCCCTATCGCGAAGTAGGTCAGCGCGCCCGCAAGGAATACCGGCTGACGGACAAGGGCCTCGACCTCTATCCGGTGATGATCTCTCTGCTGCGCTGGGGAGATAGGCACGGTGGTGGCCAGGATGACGGATCGGGCGGTCCGCCGCTCGAAGTGCTGCATCGCGACTGCGGCGAACCAGTGAAAGCTGTCGTCGAGTGCGCCGCGGGTCATCCCATATCCTCACCCCGGGAGTCCGTGACCCGCATGCGCGACGCCGAACGGCCCCGCGCGAGCTGAAGTCGAGCGCATTGCCGGCGGCGGGGTGGCTCAGGAGAAGAGCGTGATCCCGAAGATCGCGAACACGACGAGGTGGGCCGCACCGTGGATGGCTGTGACCTTCTTCGCCGCAAAGGTCGTCACCGACAGCAGCAGCGTGACCGCGAGCAGAAGCAGGTTCGCCGGGGACTCCGCAAGCACGATCGGCTGATCGGTGAGCAGCCCGATGAGCAGCACCGTCGGAATCGTCAGCCCCACGGTCGACACCTGCGCCCCATGGCACAGGTTGCTCACCCGCTGGATCTCGCCCTGCCATGCGGCCCTGATCGATGTGATCGTCTCCGGGAGGAAGACGATGAGCGCGATGACGACACCCGACAGAGCCACAGGAGCGCCGAGGCGGCCCAAGCCGTCATCGAGCAGCGACGCCATATCGTGGGAGAGCAGCACGATCGGAGTGACCGTGGCGACGAGCAGCGCCAGACGCACGATGATCTCGATGCGGTGGGTGGAGATGATCTCGCGGATGCTCAGTTTCGGTGGCACGGAGTCGCCCGTACCCACCTCGGCGGGGATCTGGGGCAGTCGCGGATCGACCTCGTGGAAGTCCGCGGCCTGGGCACCCATCTGACGGTAGAGGAAGAAGGCATAGATGCCGATCGTGAGTACGATGATCGGGACCTCCTGCCATTCCTCGTAGCTGCCGTTTGCGCCGATGAGCGCCGGCAGGGCGAAGGCGAGAGCGGCGAGGACGATGATGAGTGACAGATACGTCGAGACGCCCGTGCGGTTATGGGCGAGACTGCCGTGGCGCAGCCCCGCGACGAGCAGACACAGGCCGATGACGGCATTGAGAATGATCATGGACACAGCCATGACTGAGTCACGAGCGATCGTGGCGTGGTCTCCGGGGCCGAGGAGGACGGCGGCGATGAGCACCACCTCGATGAGCACGATCGAGAGCGTGAGCACCAGCGAACCATAGGGATCGCCGAGGAGGCGGGCCAGATGTTCGGCCTCGTGGACGACGCCGAAGGCGCAGATGAGGATGACGCCGACGATGACGATCAGGGCACTGACGAGGAGCGGGCCTGCAACGGGCGGAGCCAGCAGTGGGCCTGCGAAGAGGAGAGCGGCGAAGGCGCCCCAGCCGAGGATCAGTCGAACGATGGCAGAGGGAGTGAGGATGCTGCGAATGGCGGCAGTCATGACGGGCATTCCTGTTCTTCGAGGCCGTCCTCATCGTGACTGATTGCGTTCGGGTCGTCCCGACCGCTTCTTTCCCATGGTGCTGATGCCCAGGATATCCAGTCGAGTCTATGGGGGACAAACTGCAACACCGTTCTTCGAAAGACTGTCGAGTGACAAGTCAGTCGATCAATATTGCAGCCGATCAATCTGTCCGTCGATGAATGAGTCAGTCGGGTCATCTGAACGAATCAACAGATCCGTTCGAAGAATGGAGCTTGTCTGCGTTGAGTTCGAGTCGCTTGGGGATTCAGCGAGGCGGACCACGGTGGGTAGAGGCGGAAACCTCGTTTCCCTGGTGAGCGTCGGGAAGAGTAGATTCCCAGTTCGACCAGGCTGGCGGCGGTGAAAGTGAAGACTCCGAAGTGTTCTTCCTCGGAGACGAACACGAGAAGGCCTGCGCAGTCATCGACGCTGTCCTCCCCGCCGGAGAACGGTGCGGTGACTCCCTCCGATGTGCGACCCCAAACGGCAACGAAAGCGCCCGGTTTGGCAGGAGTGACGCGGGCAGTCCGGATCCGCCACCAGGTTGCGTCGAGCATGGCACGGCCAGACTCATATTCGCTGTTCTGCTCCTCAGCGACCACCTCTGTCGGGGTCAGGCCCATTGTTTGCGCGTAGTGTTCCAAAGCACTGAATCCCATGCGGATCAGCTTAGAGCTTGCGCGGATGGGAAAACAGGCCAGGAGTCACAGGGTTCCGCTGTTAGAATTTGCAGCATGTCTGCCTCTTCATGCTCGGCCGCTTGCGCGGCAGTGAACAGGGCGTCCCGCTAGCGGCGGGACGTCTGGTTCTCAGCAACATTTCACCTGGAACGTCCAGTCGCTTCGAGATCGATCCGGAGCGGCACTTTGTGCCGCTCTTAACTCTTCAGAGCGACGGAGCAACAGATGCGTTCAATTTTTTTCTCTTCTACCCGCGTGCACAGTCCCGCACGTGTGCGCGCATGGCTCGTGCTGTGCGCGATGTCCATGTTGCAGTTCTTCATCGCGGTCGATGTGACCGTGGTCAATATCGCGCTGCCCTCGATCGGCGCGGACTTCGGCGTCGAGGGCCACTCCTTGACCTGGGTCGTGGTCGGCTACACTATCACCGGCGGTGGGCTGCTGATGCTCGGCGGCCGGGTCGGTGACCTTCTCGGCCGTCGTCGCACTCTCCTGGTCGGTACGACTCTCTTCGGCGCGGCTTCTCTGCTGGCCGGTCTGGCCCCGTCCTTCCCAGTCCTGGTCGCCGCACGCCTGCTCCAGGGAACCGGCGAGGCCGTAGCGCTGCCCGCGGCAATGGCCACTATCGTGCTGCTCTTCCCCGAAGGCCCGCGCCGGTCGCGCGCCCTGAGCGTGTGGGCCGCCGTGGCCAGCTGCGGCCTCGTTCTTGGGTTCGCTCTGTCGGGGATCCTCACCGCACATCTGGGCTGGCGCTGGATCTTCCTGGTCTCGGTGCCGTTCATCCTGGTCGTGATCGTGGCCGCGCTCCTCCTGGTCCCTGCGGACCGGTCCGTGTCTCGTGAGCGGGTCCGCCTGGACCTCCCGGGCTCGTTCTTGCTGACCGCATGCCCGTTGCTTTTCGTCTACGCCGCTGTGGAGGCGGGTGAGCCTGCCACCAGCCTCTGGGTGAGCGTGGCCGCGCTGGTTGGTGCGGTGCTGGCCGGTGCCGGGTTCGTGCGCGTCGAGTCGAGGTCGCCGAACCCGCTGGTCCCACTGACCTTCTTCGCTGACCGCACTCGACTGCGGGCGAACTTGACGACGATGCTGCTCAGCGGTGCACTCTCGACCTCGTTCCTGCTATTCACCTTCTACCTGCAGGAAAGGCTCGGTGTCGGGCCTCTGGGGGCAGGCTTCACGATGCTGCCCTTGGCCGCGGCGCTGATTGCGGCATCGGTGCTCGTTCCCCGGTTGCTGGGACGCTGGGGTGCACGCGTGTGCGTGGTGGTCGGGCTCGCGGCCGCTGCGGGCGCAATGGGCGTCGTCGCACTCGTGGCCGTCCTGGGCGGCGGGGTGGCATGGCTTCTCCCGGCGATGCTGTTAATCGCAGCGGGCATGGGCTTCGGACTCGTGGGTCTGCAGTACATCGCGGTCAGCGGGGCCACTGACGAGGACGCAGGGATCGCCTCCGGCGTCCAGCGAGCAGCAGACCAGCTCGGCGGGGCAACCGGCGTGGCCATCTATGTAGGGCTCGGGTTCGCCCCCGCCCTGCACGCCGGAGACCCGTTCGTGATCGCGGCGGTGCTCGCCATCATCGGGCTGATCGTCGGAGTCGTGGTCATTTCCCGCTCGCCGGACACCGCCGTGGGGCAGCCGCAGGCCGGGTAGCAGAGCAGGCCGCCGCACCGGCGCCTTCGAACAACTCCACCGCCTGGCCCTCGAAGCCTACGACCAGGCCGTCGGCCTCGACCTGCACAACCTCGTGGTCGACGGATGAATCGTCAAAGCACCGTGCGGCGGAGAAAACACTGGACGCAGCCCTGTCGACCGCAACAAATCTGGTCTCAAGACATCTCTGCTCGTGGACGGCGGCGGAATTCCGGTCGGTGCAGGGACTGTCTGGCCTCGGAGGGATCAGCGGCTACATCGTGCTGACTCTCTGGCCCACTCCGCACGTACTTCAACGATTGGAAGCTACGCGTCTCGGACTGAAGCCGCTCACCCCTTAGTTACGAGACGATCGAGGCGTCGATGAGCACCGGGCCCGAAGCTTCGAGCGCCTCCCGATAGGCAGCGGCGAACTCGGCGCGGGTCGACGTCTGCTTGGCCGGGACCCCGTAGCCCTGGGCCAGGGAGACGAAGTCGATGCCGCCCAAGGCTAGCCCGGGAACCTTGGGCACGCCCATGCGCTGGGCAAAGCCGGCCAAGGCGCCGTAGCCGGAGTTGTTGATGATGACGAACACGGTTCGCGTCTGCAGTTGGGCGGCCGTGTACAGCGCGGTGATGCCGTAGTTCGCGGAGCCGTCACCGACGGTCGCGACGATCGTCTTCTCCGGTGCTCCGATCGACATTCCGACGGCAACAGGAAGCCCGAAGCCCAGACCGCCGGAGGCTGGGAAGCTGTACATTCCTGGTCTGTCGATGGCGACCCGTTCGAGGTAGTCGAGGTCCAAGGTGGTGGTCTCGTTGACGTAGGACACTGAGTCGTTGACGTGCTCGTTGAGCACTTCGAGTATCTCCCCACCAGTCATTCCCTCCGCCGAGGTGGCCGCTGGGCTCATGATCCGTGAACCGCGATCGCCGCGCCGGGCACCGCGATCGGTGACCCCTGCGGCGAGAGTCTCAGCGGTGCTGGCGACATCGGTGATGACGGCTTTGCCGAACGGTGCACGGGTGGCTTCGCGCGGGTCCTGGGTGATCTGGATGACCTCGGTGCCGGGAGTCAGATAATTCGAGGGCTCCCAGCGGTGATATCTGAACACGGCCGCACCCAGCACCAGCACGAGGTCATGGTCGGCCAGCTGGTCTCGCACGGACTGGATCCCGGGGACCAAGACGCCCTCGAAGTTCGGATGGGTCGTCGGAAAAGGACAGCGGGTGGGAGATGGGGCGACATAGACGGAGGCATCGAGCCTCTCCGCCAGCGACGTCACTGCTTCCGTGACGCTCGGGTCAGCAACAGCGGCGGCATCCACCTGGGGCCCGACGACGAGAGCCGGACGCTTCGCACCATTGAGGGAGGCGAGCAGCTCCTGTTCGAGTTCCGGATCGAGGCCACGACCGGTCGACACTGATCGTGCCGGCAGCAGATCATCATCGTCGAGTGCCGGTTCGTCCCAATCGTCCAAGGGCACCGACACATAGACAGGACCATTTGGCTGAGTGGTTGCCTCGAAGGCGGCCTGGGACAGGGTCCGGGGGACGTCGGTGGCAGACAACGGCTCGTGGGAGTACTTGACCAGCGGCGTCGGCAGTGCGGCGGCATCCGCGCTGGCCAGCATCGCTTCCTGACCGACTGTCCGGCGGACCTGCTGGCCGGCGAGGATGACCAGCGGAACGTGTCCGTAATGAGCGTTGGTCAGCGCTCCCATACCGTTGCCGGAGCCGGATGCGGCATGCAGGTTCACCAGGACCGGACGCCCGGTGGCGCGTGAGAAGCCTTCGGCCATGCCGACGACGACCTGTTCATGCAGGCCGAGGACGAAGCGGAAATCATCGCCGAGTCCCGCGAGGAATGGCAATTCGTTCGATCCGGGGTTGCCGAATATCGTCGTCATTCCGTGGGCGCGGAAGACATCCAGGCTTGCCTGAAGGACAGTCTTGGTCATTGACCTCTCTGCTTTCGTCCGGGGAGTGGGGTGGTCTCATTTCGGAGCGTACCCCGATCCAGTCCGGCGCGGCGAGGTCGCCCGACGTCCGGTCACAGCGTCCTCCCGACGTACGGTCACAGCTTCATGCAGGGGAGAGGAATGCAGCGATGCGCTCCAGAGTCTCTGCCGCCAGTGAATAATACGACCAGATGCCTCGCTTCTCACGGCGCAGGACTCCCGCGTCGACGAGGATCTTCAGGTGGTGTGAGACCGTGGGTTGGCCCAGCCCGACCGGATCGATGAGGTCACATGCGCAGGCTTCATTGCCTTCGTGGGCGGCGACCAGGGAAACCAGGCGCAGACGTGTCGGGTCGGCCAAGGCTTTGAAGATCCGGGCGAACTCGCGTGCCCGATGCTCGTCCAGAGGTTCGCCGGTCAGTGTCGTGCAGCACGCCGCCGAGGCGGGTGCGGGCAATGTCTGTTCAAGGGTCACTTCTCTATTATGCCCATACATTGACAGTTGTCGATATGCAGTGCTTAGATTCATATCGATAACCTTCGATGTTTGTGGCTGAGGAACCTCGGCCATGAGCAGATTCGCCCCAGGAGTCCGATGAGCACCTCAGTGACAGCCCCCACCAGTGAACCGGCGCAGACCAAACTGTCGACCCTCGATCGTTTCCTGCCGGTGTGGATCATCGCAGCGATGATCCTCGGGCTGCTGCTCGGTCGGCTTGTCCCCGGCCTCGCTGCGGCCCTGGATTCGGTCAAGGTTGCCGATGTGTCACTGCCGATTGCTCTGGGGCTGCTGGTGATGATGTATCCGGTGCTGGCCAAGGTCCGCTACAACGAAACCGGGCGCGTGCTCACCGACAAAAGACTGATGATCACGTCCCTTCTGATCAACTGGTTGGCCGCCCCCGCCTTCATGTTCGCCCTCGCGTGGCTCTTCCTGCCAGACCTTCCGGAATATCGGACGGGATTGATCATCGTCGGTCTCGCCCGCTGCATTGCGATGGTCTTCATCTGGAACGACCTTGCCTGCGGGGACCGTGAAGCCGCTGCCGTCCTCGTTGCAATCAACTCGGTCTTCCAGGTCCTCGCCTTCGGTCTCCTCGGCTGGTTCTACCTGCAGTGGCTGCCGAACCTCCTCGGATTGCCGACGACGAGTGGCGAATTCTCGTTCTGGGCGATCATGCTCAGCGTGCTCGTCTTCCTCGGTATTCCACTGTTGGCCGGGTTCCTCACCCGCCTCATCGGCGAGAAAGCCAAGGGTCGGACATGGTACGAAGACCGGTTCCTGCCGAAGATCGGCCCTTTCGCGCTCTATGGGCTGCTGTTCACCATCGTCTTGCTCTTCGCGTTCCAGGGTGACGAGATCACCTCGAACCCCTTGGATGTCGTGCGCATCGCGCTGCCGCTGCTCCTCTACTTCACCGTCGTCTTCGGCTTCGGCATGGTTGTGGGCCGTGGCCTGAAGCTGGGCTATGAGAAGACGGCCACTCTGGCATTTACCGCTGCGGGCAACAATTTCGAACTCGCCATCGCAGTGGCCATCGGCACCTACGGAGTTGCTTCCGGACAGGCCCTGGCGGGAGTTGTCGGTCCGCTCATCGAAGTACCCATCCTCGTCGCCCTCGTCTACGTAGCACTATGGTCACGTCAACGCTTCTTCCCCGAACACACCGGACACCAGATGCGCTCGGAGCGCCAGGAGGCACAGAAATGACGACAGTCGAACAGAAGCCCAGCGTCCTCTTCGTCTGCGTGCACAACGCCGGCCGATCGCAGATGGCCGCAGGATTCCTCCGCGAGCTCGGAGGTGACCGAGTCGAGGTCCGCTCCGCCGGCAGTGAACCGGGGAAAATGCTCAACCCCACCGCCGCCGAGGCGATGGCTGAGGTCGGCATCGACATCACCGACCAGCACCCGAAGATTCTCACCCTGGACACGGTGAAGAACTCGGATGTGGTGATCACCATGGGCTGCGGCGACGCCTGCCCCATCTTCCCCGGCAAACGTTACGAAGATTGGGACCTCGATGACCCGGCAGGTCAGGGTATCGAGACCGTGCGCACCATCCGCGATGACATTCGCGCCCGCATTCACGATCTGCTCACCAGCCTGTCAGTATCCGGCGCTTCTGCAGACGACCCACTCCCAGACAGGACGCCTCATGACTGAGTCCACACCAATATCCAAACTCCCTGTCGCCATCATCGGTTCCGGCCCGGTTGGTCTTGCCGCCGCAGCCCACGTCATCGCTCGCGACATGGAACCGCTCGTCTTTGAGGCGGGCGCGACACCTGCGGCCGCTGTCAGTGCGTGGGGCCACATCGGCCTCTTCTCGCCGTGGAAGTACAACATCGACCAGGCTGCACGAACACTGCTCGAGCAGGCACAATGGGTGGAGCCCAATGGCGACTACTTGCCCACCGGGGCTGAACTCGTCGCCGAGTACCTCACTCCATTGGCTGCGACCCCACAGCTGAGCAACGCGATTCGCACGCAGACACGAGTCATTGCAGTCAGCCGTGTCGGCAAAGACCGCACCCGCACCCTGGGCCGTGGTGACACGCCATTCCTCGTTCGCACCCAAAACGAGCGCGGTTCAATCGAGGATCATGTCGTTCGTGCCGTCATCGACGCCTCAGGCACCTGGGAGACCCCGAACCCGCTTGGCCAGGCGGGGCTGCCGGCCATCGGTGAACCCGAGGCCCGGGCGGCCGGGCTCGTGACCTCACCGCTGCCCGACGTCCTCGGCCGGGACCGGGCACAGTTCGCTGGCCGTCACACGCTGGTCGTCGGAGCCGGTCACTCGGCGGCCAACACTCTGCTGGCTCTGGGAGAGCTCCGCGAGGCCGAACCGAGCACCCGCATCAGCTGGGCCATACGAGGAACTGATCCTGCCAGTGTCTACGGCGGTGGCGACCAGGACGGACTCCCAGCCCGCGGAGCTTTGGGCACCCGACTGCGCAATCTCGTCGAAGCCGGAGTCATCGAGGTTCACACATCGGTGACCATCACGAACGTCTCCAACGCCAACCCGACTTCCACCTCGGCGACCGAGTCCACAAGCGAACTCACGGTCACCGGAACCACCCGCGCAGGCGCAGTCACTCTTGACGTTGACCGGGTCGTTCCGACCACAGGGTTCCGGCCTGACCTCAGCTTCCTCCGCGAGATCCGAGTCGACCTCGACCCGATCGCCGAGGCGCCCACAGGCCTGGGCCCACTCATCGATCCGGAATTCCACAGCTGTGGAACCGTCGCGCCACACGGAGCCCGCCTGCTGGCCCATCCGGAGAAGGACTTCTACATTGCGGGTATGAAGTCCTACGGTCGCGCGCCGACGTTCCTCATGGCCACCGGCTACGAGCAGGTTCGCTCGATCGTCGCCGCGATCGCCGGCGATCAGGAAGCGGCAGAGAGAGTCGAGCTCGTGCTCCCGGAGACCGGAGTGTGCTCGGCCGACATCGGTTCGTCATGCGATGCGCCATCGGTTGGTGCGGTGACTGCAGACAGCAGTGGGTGCTGCGAGCCAGCGCCTGCTGTCGAAGCTGCCGAGCCGGAGTCGTGTTGTGGCGAAGCCGGACAGCCGGTCTCGATTGGCATCCCCACAGGGCTGGAACACGGCCGCAGCGCACACCAGGAGGCGCAGTGAGCACCCCACCTCGCGTCCTCTTCGTCTGTGTGAAGAACGGCGGAAAGTCACAGATGGCTGCGGGGCTCATGGGCGACATCGCCGGAGACTCGATCGACGTCGTCTCCGGCGGGACCAAGCCCGGCACCTCGCTCAACCAGCTCTCGGTTGCGTCGCTGGCCGAATGGAACATCGACATCAGCGAAGGTACTCCCAAACCGGTCACGCCGGCGGATCTGGAAGCCGCTGATGTCGTCGTCACGTTGGGCCGCGAGGCGACCGTGCATGCGCCCGAGGGCACCAAGGTTGAAAACTGGGACACCGACGAGCCCTCCGCGCGCGGCATCGAAGGAATCGAGCGCATGCGTCTGGTTCGCAACGACATCAGCAACCGAGTCACCGACCTTCTGGAGCGGTTGCGCACGGGTTACTGAACAATCAGTTCTGCCCTGCCTTCTGCGCACCCGTGACGGCCGAACTGCCCAGGTCTCCCTTCGGCAGCGGCTCCTGAGAAGCCAGTGCCTGGGTCCAAGCCTCGGTGGTCGCGACGGAGGCCCAGTTCGAATGCAGGAGCGCCATCAGCGTCGTGTGCACGGTCTTGGCATCGGCGAAGCCGGCATCATTGGCGATGTTGATGGCGCCGGTCGCATCGGAGAGCACCTCCGTGGTGAAGCCGAGAACCTCGGCGCCTGCTGCCGAAGCGAGGATGCAGTTATTGGTCATATAGCCCAGGAGGGTGACTGTGTCGACGCCTTTCTCGCGCAGCCATGCTTCGAGATCGGTGTCGGCGTAGACGGAGCCGTACTCCTTGACCACTGACTTCCAGGAATCGACCTGGCGCTGAGCGACCTCGGGGTGGAGTGCGAACCCGGGCTCGTTGGGATTGAAGACCGGGGCTTCGGTGCCCATCGTGTGCTGAATGACGGCGACCGGGATGTCGGCGGCAACCGCAGCGTCGATGGCCGCAGTGATCATCGGCAGTGACTGGTCATGGCTCGGGTATTGAATCTCCAAGGGGCCATCGAAGTACTGCTGCTGCACATCGACGAGGACAAGGGCACGGCGGGCGGTAGTCATAGCGAACTCCAAAGTTGTGGTCAGTGAGGACGTAGCGCGCAACTGCGGCACACCTCCAGTGTGCGAGAGCCGGTCGGGCACTACCAGTAGCACAAATGCTCATCTACGATGGAATCACGCCAAACTTCACGAGCCTGCCACCAGCCGAACAGGAGGGCACCGACGTGCGCATTGCCATCTATGCCTTCACAGGCATCACCATGTTCCACCTGTCTGTGCCGCAGATGGTCTTCAACGAGGTTGCCCGCCAGGGCTTGGCAGCGTGGGAAACCGTCCTGTTCTCCGACGACGTTGCGCCGATCACGACGGCGGAGGGGTATCAGATCACTGGGGTGAGTGGGCCGGACGCGGCATACGGCTCCGAGGTGATCGTTGTCCCGTCCTGGTACGACGATGGTCGTCCGGCTGGGCAGCCCCTGCGACAGCTGCTCGTTGACAGTCATCACCGGGGTGCTTCCATTGCCGGACTCTGTCTGGGCACGTTCCCCATCGCAGACGCCGGTCTGCTCGCCGGCCGCAGGGCGGTGACGCACTGGCAGGGATTCGACCAACTCACCGCTCGACACCCGGATCTGGAGATCGACGATTCAGTTCTCTACATCGACTACGGCGATGTCATCACCTCGGCTGGCACAGCCTCGGCGTTGGATGCCTGTCTTCACATGGTGCGTACGAGATTGGGGGCCGACGCTGCGAACCAGGTGGCACGTTCCCTCGTCATCGCACCGCACCGCGACGGTGGGCAGGCGCAGTACATTCAGCGACCGCTGCCGGAACATGCCGATGACGACCCCATCTCTCGGGTTCTCGATTGGGCAGTCGATCACCTCGACGAATCACTGCCGGTAGAGAGGTTGGCCGAGGTCGCACACATGAGTGTGCGGACCTTCATCCGCACCTTTCGGGCATCGACTGGGGCGACGCCTGCTTCGTGGGTGCGCATGCGTCGCCTCGATGAGGCCCGTCGGGCGCTGGAGACCACGAGCCTGTCGATCGATCAGATCGCCGTGAACTGCGGATTCGGCAGTGTGGTGACTCTGCGGCAGAACTTCGCTGCCGCGTTCAAGACGACTCCTTCGGAATATCGTCGCCAGTTCGAAGCGCGACCCACTTCAACTGGGCAAACCCCAGCTGGGCCAACCCCAGCCGGGGCCGACCTCAGCTGATTCGACGTCTGATCAGCCCGCGGTTATATAGCCGGCGCCTATTCGGCCGGAACAGAGTCTGCGCTCGTTGCTGCGGCACTCCGCGACTGCTTCTGCCCCTTCTTCCCTTTGAGCAGGAACCTGTCGACACTGAAGCGACCTGGTCCCATGGCAGCCAACAGCAAGGCGCCGGCGGCCAGGGCTGCGACGAGTTCCCAGCCGCCCTGATCGACGAAGGGAACTGGGGTGAGGTGGACGATGACCAGTGCCCCGATGGGGTTGGCTGCCAACAGGACTCCGACGATCGGAGTCAGGGCGCCGAGGATGAGGAGCGCGCCGCCGATGAGTTCGACGAACGTGGCGAACGGAGCCGCGATGTCTGGCAGCGGCACGCCCATCTGTGCGAAGGACTGCGTGGTTCCCGAAACGGTCCACTCGTTGAACTTCTGCCAGCCGTGGGCGATGAAGATGGCGCCGAGGGCGATCCGAGCGATGACGGTGATGATGTCGCGGGCGATGGTCGGGAATCCAGTCGTGGCGTACACAGCGAGCTCCAGGGTTGATTGAAATTGCAACTACTAGGGTATATGCTGCGCTTGGCAAGACGCTGACAGCAGTTTCGCTTGTTATCTGAGATGATCGCGGACGGCCCTCGCTGACAACGCCTACCCTCGCTGACGACGCTGGCCGTCCTGACGACGCTTGCCGTCGGAGTCTGATGCTCAGAACCCGTAGGCGGCGTCCTTCGCTTCCCTGATCGAGGCGTAGGTCTGTGCGAGTACAAGGGTGTCCTCGACGAGCCGGTCGAGGCGGGCGATGACATCGGTGTTGACGATCTGCTTGCGCAGCAGGTCCTTCTCCTCGACGAACACGTAGGGCTGCACAACCTGGGCCTTCATATACGTGAGAATCGGCTGCAGCTGCTGCTGGGGGATGAGATAGTGCTTGGCTGACCCCGCGGTCGCGATCATGGCCACGACCTTGTCGCGGAAGGCATTGACCGGCAACAGGTCGAAGATGTTCTTCAGCGTCGCCGGAATCGAGGCCTGGAAGATCGGCGTGCCGATGATGATGGCATCGGCATCTATGAGGGCCCGGGTGACACGACCGGTATCTCCGGTGTACTCGGTGAAGTTCCGTCCGTCACTGAAGACCATGTCGACCTCGGCGAGGTCGATGAGCGTGGCCTCGACGTCCGGGTCCTGGACCATCACGGTCTGAGTGACATACTCCATGACGGTCCGCGTCTTGGTGCCGACGTTCGAACCCGAGATCGCGACGAGCTTCATCGGGCGGCCTCCTCGGCGGCATGGCGGTTCGCTGCCGGGGCAGTCGTGGCAGAAGTGGGCGTCGGTGAGGCCGTGTACTTCTTCAGGGCCGGGATAATCTCCGAGCCGATGATCTCGATCTGCTTCATCACCTGGTCATAGGGCATGCCGCCGAAATCCATCTGACCCAGGTATCGCTGATGGCCGAACACCTCATGCTGGTGCAGCATCTTCTCGACGATCTGCTGGGGGCTGCCGAGGTTGACGATGCTGTGCGGGTCTACCGCCTGGGCGAAGAGCTGCTTGGGCATGCCCTGACCGTTCGTGCGCTTCATCCCCTCATTGATATGAGGGTAGAGACCGCGAAGCGCCTCCTGCGAGGTCTCGGCAACATGGAAGAATCCCGCAGTCGCGATCGGCAGGGCAGCTGGATCGAACCCTTGGTGGCGTGCCGCCTCCCGGTAGGCATTGACCGTGGGTCTGAACGAGGAGGTGGTGCCGCCCAGGTGTGCCATGACCATGGGTACTCCTGCCAGACCGGCCTTGATCGCGCTCGTCGGGGCACCACCCACGGCTCGCCAGATCGGCAGCGGATCCTGTGCTGGGCGGGGGAGCACCTCGGCGTCGTTCAGCGGCGCACGGAACTTGCCCCTCCAGCTGAGCTTCTGCTCTCGATTGATTCGGTTGAGCAGCTCGAACTTCTCTTCGAACAGCTCCTCGTAGTCACGCAGATCATAGCCAAGCAGTTCGAAGAGCCCGACGCGTGAGGCGCGACCGGCGACGAGTTCGGCGCGGCCGCCGGAGATGTGGTCGATCGTGGAGAAGTTCTCGAACACGCGAACCGGGTCCGAGGTGCTCAGGATCGTCGAGGTGCTGCCGATGCGGATGGTGTTCGTCGCCTGGGCGATCGCGCCGAGGATGACGGCGTGGGCCTGCGAGGCGAAGTACTCCTGGTGACTCTCACCGACGCTGATGAAGTCGAGGCCGGCATCCTCGGCCGCCTGTGCATAGCCGATGAACTCGCGGATGCGCTCGCCCGCACTGACTCTGGATCCGTCGGCCGGGTTCGGCAGATGGTCGCCGAGGCTGTACATCCCGAACTGCAGTCCCTGGCCGGAGCTGAAACCCAGGTGATCCATCATGTTGACCGACTCGGTGTGGGCGACGGGTTCGGTGCTGGTGACGGGTTCCGTGCGGGAGGTAGGTGCGGTCATGTCTTCTCCTCAGTGACAGGGGAGTCGGTGCAGTCGTCGACTCCGAAAAGTATCGTTTGCCATGTCAACTGATGTTTCTGGAGAAATATTCCCTAGAGCGCTTCCTCCGCCTCACGACGTGTGACGCTGTGTTCGTAGAGTTTCTTCATCAGCGCATGCAGCTGCTTCTTCTCATCCTCGTCGAGGGCTTCGTCGAAGAGCGCGGATTGGAAGGCCACTTGGGCGGGGTATGCCGCTTCGAGCCGCTGCCGACCGGCGTCGGTGAGCGAGATGAACTTCGTCTTCCAATCCTGCTCACGTGAGATCAGGCCCTCGCCTTCGAGGCGAGAGACCATTCGGGAGACACCGCCGCCGGTGACAGTCAGCCCCTTTGCGAGATCTGACTGGGTGACCGGTTCGTAGGCGCGGATATGGCTGAGCATCTCGAACTGGGCGATGGTGAGGTCGAAGCGGCGCAGGTGGGTATTCGACATCTGATTGCTGTTCTGGACGAAGCGGACCATGCGCAGCCAGATCAACGTGCTCAGTGACAGATCTTCCATGGTGCCTCCTGTGCTGTCGGGCCGAGTGTGTCGACGGTGCTGCCTGATGGTCAATCTACATCGTGGCGAAGCGACAGCAGATAGCGACAGATGACGAAGGCAGGGAAGTCAAAGTTCCTTGCCTCTATTTACCTTATAGTGCAGATGGGGACTTGCGGCAAGGCCCCGTCTGCGGGGCAGACTGGTACCTCGCGTTGAGAGAGTGGAGCAGTTGTGACTGAAGTGATCATCGTCGGTGCCGGGCCGACCGGGTTGATGCTGGCCGCAGAGCTGGCTCTGGCAGGGGTGGACAGCGTTCTTGTCGAGAGACGAGCAAACCAGGACCTGGTCGGAACGCGTGCGATGGGTCTGCAGTCGCGGACCCTTGAGATGCTCGATCAGCGAGGCATCGTCGATCGGTTCCTGGACGCGGGCCAGATTTCGCAGGTGCTGGGATTCGGCAACACTCGACTTGGCATCATCGATTTTCCGTCCCGGCACCCCTACGGCTTGGGGCTGGGCCAGCAGCACACCGAACGCATCTTGGCCGAGTGGGTCGGAGAACTCGGGGTGCGAATCGACTACGGCGTCGAAGTCACCGGATTCGACCAGGATCGCGACGGAGTCGATGTCCGGCTCTCCGATGGCCGGACTCTGAGAACCGACTACATCGTCGGCTGCGACGGCGGACGCAGTCTGATCCGAAAGACTGCGGGAATCGACTTCCCCGGCTGGGAGCCGACCATGAGCAGCCTCATCGCCGACGTCGAACTGACCGAGGACCCCGAATGGGGTGTCCACCATCATGAATTCGGCACGCAGGCATTCAGCCAGCTCCCGCACGGTCGGGTGAGCCTCGTCGTCTCCGAGAGGGAACCGCAGGAGAACACGGAACCCAGCCTTGAGGATCTGCGCGCCGGGCTCATCGATGCGTGGGGGACTGACTTCGGCGTCCGCAATCCCGGCTCGATCAGTCGCTTCACCGACATGGCTCGCCAGGCCGCGAGCTATCGTTCCGGACGGGTGCTGTTGGCCGGAGACTCGGCACACGTCCACTCGCCGGTCGGTGGCCAAGGCCTCAACACCGGCGTCCAAGACGCGGTGAACCTAGGGTGGAAGCTGGCGCGGGTGGTCAAGGGGACGTCGTCAGAGAATCTCCTCAATACCTATCACCGGGAGCGTCACGCCGTCGGGGCTCAGGTCATTCACCATAACCTGGCGCAGACGTCCTTGATGCGGATGGACGACCGCGTCAAAGCCCTCAATGAAGTCATCGATGGCTGGCTTCACATGGACGGACCCCGCAAATCACTTGCCGGTGACCTCTCCGGCCTCGCCATCCACTACACAAGCCGAACGGACATCTCCAATGACGAGGCGCACCCGCTGGTGGGACGCCGCGTACCCGACTTGGATCTCCACAGCCCGGCAGGGGCATTTCGGGCGTACACGCTTCTCCACGGGGGCCGCCCGGTTCTGCTCAACCTCGGCGATCCCAGCGGCATCGACATCACGGCATGGGTGGACCAGGTCGACCGCGTCGACGCGCGTTACTACGGTGAGTGGGACCTTCCGGTGATCGGTAAGGTAGCCGCTCCCACCGCCGTGCTCATCCGTCCTGACGGTTATGTGGCATGGGTCGGGCAGTCCAGCACGGAGGGGCTGAACGAAGCACTGACATTCTGGTTCGGTCTCTAGCTCTTCGTGGAACAATGGGTGGCAGAGCTTGTGTGTGCGCTGGGAAGAAGGATTGATTCGTGAATAGCCAGAACTCAGCAGTCGGAGAGACTGACGACCTCCTCGGTGAGGGCCGGTCAGCCGCGGTCATCATCGCCTCCACCTCGGCGGCCAGGGGAGAGGCGGCCGACACCACCGGGCCGATCCTCGTCGACTGGCTGCGCACCTGCGGATATGACACTCCCGATGCCATCGTCGTCCGTGACGGTGAGCCTGTCGGTCAGGCGCTGCGCACGCTCCTCGTCGACACTCCCGAACACGAACGCCCGCGCATCATCGTCACCAGCGGCGGCACCGGTTTGGCACCCGATGATCGGACCCCGGAATACACCGCCGAACTCCTTGAACGACAGTCTCCTGGACTCATCTACGCAATGTGGCGCAAAGGCCTGGAGACGACTTCCTCGGCGGTGATGAGTCGCGGCGTCGCCGGCGTTCGCGGCCGCAGCTTCGTCATCAACTTCCCCGGGTCGAAGGGCGGCGTCAAGGACGGCATCACCGTCATCGACGATCTCCTCGAGCACATCCAAACCTCCATCGAGGACACCACCGACCACGGACCAAGGGTCTGATCACCATGGCTCAACGCAGGGCCGTTCGTGCCCGAGTCCACAGATTCGACGCCACCGGAGAGATCTCCGCCGGGCCCGACTCCCTGGCTGGGGAGGAGCCGCTGGAGGTCCGCCTCAACGGGGAACAGTTCTCCGTCACCATGCGCACACCCGGCAATGACATCGAACTCGTGGCCGGCTATCTCCTCTCCGAAGCGATCATCACGACCATGGCCGACATCGAGGAGATCGACTTCTCCACAGGACTTGCTCCCGACGGGACCCGGAATCACAACGTGGCACAGGTGCGGTTGCGAACCGGAATCTGGAGCGCCGAGGCGGCCCCTGCCCGATCCGTCTACACCTCCTCCTCGTGTGGAATCTGCGGCACCGCGGCCATCGACGCGGTGACGAAGACCTCCGCTTACCCCCTGATCCCAGCTTCCTGTCACCTCGACGAGGATGACGATGAGGAGTACCGGTTCCCGCCCCTGCTTTCGGCAGCGCGCATCGGTGAATTGCCCGAGCGTCTGCGTACTCAGCAGGACGTCTTCGACAAGACCGGGGGAGTCCATGCCGCTGCACTCTTCGCCGTCGGCGAGGATCCGAACGACGAGCCGGAACTCCTTATCGGACGTGAAGATGTGGGTCGTCACAACGCCGTCGACAAGGTCATCGGCTGGGCGATGTCACACCAGGGAAGTGGTCTGCCGCTGAGCCGAACGGTCCTGCAGGTCTCAGCGCGTGCCTCATTCGAATTGGTGCAGAAGTCGGCAATGGCAGGCATCCCTATGATGTCGGCTGTCAGCGCCCCCTCGGCGCTGGCCGTCGATCATGGCAAGAGCGTGGGCGTGAGTGTCATCGGCTTCAATCGCAGGGGTCGTTTCAATGCCTATTCGTATCCGGAGCGGGTGGCCTGAGCTCCGGCCGGAGCCCCGGCATGCTGAATGTGGCCTATCGGGTCACTGCATCTGGAGCCCCTGCTTCTGCTGAGCCGCCTGCCAGCGAAGATAGCTGCCTTCGAGTTCGATGACGCGGTGCCCGGCTCGCCGCAGAGCGCTGGACGCCACCGAGTTGCGCACCCCGCTCTGGCAGAAGCTGACGATCGTGCCCGAAACTGGCAGTCGATCCTGATGCCAGAGGACTCGGCCTGCACTCAGCTGCTGTGCGCCGGGGATCGTGCCCTGCGCGAATTCCGATGTATTGCGTACATCGAGGAGCATCTCGTAATCAGTCGAGTCGAGGTCCTCCGGCCCTACCAGATCGGGGACAGCTGCGGGGAGTCCGTCGGTGGCGGTGACATAGCCTTCCGCTGTGTCGATGCCGACCCGAATGAGGTGATTCCGCAAGTGGTGAGCGGTATCCGAGCCGTCGGCCAGTAGTACGAGAGGCCTGGGATCGGACTCCGGATCCAGTACCCAGCCCGCATGGACGGCAGGCTTGTTCCAGGCCGGAATGTTGATGGCATCCCGAACCGTTCCCGCGTGGACATCGTGCTGATCCCTGGTGTCGATGACGGTCACACTGGCGTTCGCCAGGCCCTCGCGGACTGCGGTGACACTCAGTTCTGGCAGCACCGACTGTGGACCGAGAATCGCGGGCCCTTCCAGGTTCTGTCGTTTCATGCGACCGAAATAGGAGGGGGCATCCGGCTGTCCGTCCAAGAGCTCGTCGATGAAACCCTGCTCATCGCCGGCGGCAAGATGGTGGCCCCACCAGGAGAAGCTGCGTTCGTAGCCGACTGTGGTGGTGGGCACGGAGCCCAAAGCCTTGCCACAGGCGCTTCCGGCACCGTGGGCGGGGAGGAGCTGAACGTAGTCGGGCAGCGGCAGCAGCTTTCCTCTCAAGCTCTCGTAGAGCTGCCGGGCACCGTCAAAGCGGGTGTCGACCCCGCCGGCGGCCTCGTCGAGCAGATCCGGTCGACCCAGATCGCCGACGAAGACGAAGTCGCCGGTGAACATGAACCCGGGCTCCTCCGCTGTGGCGGTGTCGGTCAGCAGGAAGGAGAGATGTTCGGGGGTATGCCCCGGCGTGTGCACCACCCTCAGCATTAACTTGCCGACGGTGATGGTGTCACCGTCAGCCAAGCGTTCGCCCTCGTAGCCGTATTGCCAGTCAGCTCCGCCCTCACCGGACAGATGGGCAATGGCGCCGGTGGAATCGGCCAATTCTCTGGTGCCGGAGAGGAAATCGGCGTGAATGTGCGTCTCGGTGACGTGGGTGATGCGCAGTCCCTTGGCTTCGGCCAACTCCAGGTAGGCGCTGATGTCCCGACTGGGGTCGATGACGATGGCGTCGCCGGTGGCCTGACAGCCGATGAAGTAGCTCGCGTGAGAGAGGTCCTCATCGTAGATTCGTTCGAGTAACATGACGCTTCTCCTGTCCGACTGCCAGGGTGAGGCCGCTGCACCGTTGCAGGGCATCGTCCTAGATGCTGTGAGTCAGACCGTGGGCGAGCGCCTCGTGGGTCAGCCATACCCGACGGATGGTCAGAGACTCACCATCAGAATACGCCGCCCGGGCGACGGGGGACAGGCATCAGCGGTCATCTCTTAGTCACGAGACGTCATCGATATGGTGGGCGCGGCGCGGGGCTTTTGTCAGCTCTGTGGAGGGTGCGTCGGGCCTGAATCCACCGCGGGAAGGAGCGGCGATTCAGTCTTCAGGGGGAAGTGGCCCGGCAGGTGGGTGCATACGCTGACTTCATGGGCTACCCCGCCCAACTGAGGTAAAGGACTCGCCATGACCGAGGTCACCGTCAACAACAATCATCTGACGATCGTCTTTCCCGGGTGGGAGCGACTGATGGCCGGGCGTCGTTTCCATTCCGTACCACTTGATGCGATCCGCACCTCCGAAGTCACCGGGTGGCCGTCGGAGTTTCTGGGTCTGCGATCTGGTCTGAACATCTCCGGCTACCGAAAGCTCGGCACCTATCGGCACCCGAACGGCACACGTCGTCTCGTGGCGATGAAGGCCGGTGAACCGGTGCTGCGCATCCGCCTGACCGACGGCTCCAATGGCTGGGGATTCGATGAACTGCTCATCTCCACTCCGAACGCCGACGAGGTGAACGCAGCGCTTCAGGACTGACCTTGCTCGTCCGCGGTCGGCGGCAGCCCTAACCTTCCGCGGATTTCTTGACCACCCTGTCCGTGGCCAGCAGGGTTCGATCACCGGCCCGCAAGGTTCCCAGACCTTGTGACGTGAAGAGGTCAGGAACTGCGACGATGCCCGAGCCCTCGGCCGGGTAGCCCCTGGCGACGCTGCCGGTGGCTGCGTTGTGGACCCGCAGACTCGCGCCCTCGCGCAGGTAGATGAGCCCGCCGACGGCAGCCTCTAACATCACAGGCTCGGGCAGAGAGACCGGCAGTTCGTTCGTGCCCGTCGCATCGATGACCGTCAGGCCCTGCTCGTCCCTCGTGATGATCGTCTCCGAGTTCGCATCTTGAGCGATCTCGCTGGCGGACTCGTCGAGGACATCACCAGTCTCTGCATCGATGACGGGCCCGGACCCATCGTCGGCATCGAGATGAATGAGACCGTCGACCTGTTCGGGGAAGGCTGTAAGCCCCTCGACGCTCCAGCCGTGATCCGCCAGCGAAATCTCCCAACTGGTGTCTCCTCCGTCCGAGGCGGAGAGAGTGTCCTGACCAACGCTGAGGAACGTCCCCTGAAATTCGCCGAGGACTCGCGAGGTCGAGGAATCCTCATCTGCGACTTCACCGGTGTCAGAGTCGAGTGCCACAGCTTCTCCGTCATCTGTGTCGCCGCCATCGTCGGCGGGCGAGAAGACCGTTCCCGGGCCTTGCAGCGGACCGGGAACGTCTGTCGGGCCCCACCGCTGCTCACCCGATTCGAGGTCATAGGCGCTTGCCGTCACCTCGGTGCTGCAGCTTTCGTCAGTAGCCGAGTCGGTGAGCACCGCCAGTGGTGTCCCCTCACTGTCAGCGGTCACGGCGAACCCGGTGCACCCCACGGGCCGATTGGCCTGCCACAGGGTGGTGCCGCTGCTGTCGACGGCACTGAAGTCCAGCCGATCCTCGCTGCTGCCTGCGGACAGGAACACATCGTCGAGGTGCTTGACGTCGAGGTCCCAGTCCGGTTCCACGAGTTCGAGCGGTTCGACGATCAGTGGCATCTGCAGGTCGGAGGCATCGACTGCATCGAGCTTCGTGTCGACCGGACTTGTTCCGCGTTCGAACTCGGGCGGCTCCTCGACCGGAGTGCAGCCGATAAGCGCCAGTGCCATGGGCAGGGTGGCGGCCAATGCGAAGAGTTTTCGTCGGGCCATCAGTGCCTCGGCTCGTCTCTGGCCGAGCTCTCATTGCTCTTCCCTCTCGTGTCCGTGCCGCGCATGTCCTGAGCGCGTCGGCGTTCATGACGGAACCACAGGATGATCGCGACGACCGCCAGCAGGCAGATGACGAGGATGTCGATCGTCGTCGACGTCCAGTTGCTCGTCCATTCCTGAGCATGGGCAAGGGTGGATGTCGAGACCAGGGACGGCGCCGAGACCAGGCCGTTCGTCATCCAGAAGACGATGCCGATGATGATCATCAGCGCCCCGGTGAGCATCGAGATGACGGGCAGGCGAAGGCCGAACAGCTTCACCGAGCCCCCGCGCATGACCGATCGGGCTCGCGGACCCATTCGCGACCATAGAGCCGCGATGATGAACAGCGGCACGACCATGCCGGCACCGTAGATCGCGAGCATCACGCCGCCGAGGAACACGCTGCCTCGGGTCGCCGCCAGAGTGAGGACCGCGCCGAGGATGGGGCCGGAGCAGACACCGGCGATCCCACTCGTGGCGCCGAGGAGGAATGTCTTCGTCGCTCCCGTCGCAGTCGCGGATTTGGATCTCATGGCCTCGGCGCCGGGCAGTGCCTTAGCGGGGTCGAATCCGAATCCGAAGAACTGGACGATGCCGAGGATGATGAGGATGACCGAGGCGACGAGGACGATCGTGCCACGATATGCGGTGAAGAGTGCACCGAGTGTTCCGGCTCCCATTCCCAGCGGAATGAGCACGAGCAGCATGCCCACGTAGAAGATGGCTGCGTGGAGCACCAGCCGTGAGCCGACGCCGACGGTGGAGCCGAAGAAGGCGGGCAGCAGCAGTGCCGCACATGGGCTGAGCAGTGCGAGCACTCCGCCGATGAAGGCACTGAGCAATCCGATGTCCATCAGTATCCTTCTTCCAGTCTCTGTTCTATGGCGTCGACGAAGACGATGGTGGGCTGAGCCCCGACATAGGGTTCGTCGTCAAGGATGAACGTCGGCGTCGAGAATGCGCCGAGCTCGGTGCCCATCTTGGCGTTCTTGTCTACGGCCTTGGCCGTCTCAGGCGAATTCATGTCCTTGGTGAACCGGTCCATGTCGAGGCCGATGTCGGAGGCCACGGAAGTCAGCGCCTCGGGAGAGAGATCCGCCGGCGGCCGTGGTGTGCCTCCGGCGAACAGCTTGTCGTGAAACTCCCAGTGCTTGTCCTGCAGAGCCGCTGCATAGGCTGCCTTGGCCGCCTGTTCGGACGCGGAGCCGAAGACATTGACCTCGCGCCATTCGATGCGCAGATCACCGGAGTCGACGTAGTCGAGCATCTCCGGCAGGGTGTCCTGGGACCAGGCCGCACAGTACGGACATTGATAGTCGGAGAAGACGACGAGTGTGACCGGAGCATCGACTGGACCCTCGGCCAGTGGGTTCTCATCGTCGGTGTCGAAGTCGCTGACATCCTTCTGCTGAGGATCCTCGACCTCGGTGACGACGACATCCGGCTCCGTGTGCTCGCCGGTCGCCTTCTGGGCGGAATTGTCGCCGTGCTCTCGATCCATGAAGAGGATCATGAGCACGAGGGCAACCGCCACGGCGATGACCACGAGGGGCACCCACCAACGATATCGGGGCCTGGCTGCTTCGTGTCTCGGCATATCACCACTCCTGCATTTCTTCCCTGCTGAGAAAAGTTTTGGACATGACTGTTCGTCCTCGCCAAAGTTCATCTCCGACCTGTGATCAGCAGCGGCGATTGCGGATCGCCGACGAGTGCGGCCCCAGACTCGGCGATGTGGTGGGGCGATCCCAGACTCTTGAGCGTCCTCAGCAGGGGAGTGTCACCTTCGGCAAGGCTCCCGTTCCGAGCCGATCGGGCCGCGACTGACCGATCTGTCTGATCGGGGCCGCCCGTGCTCTCCGTATCGAAGGCGATGAGGCCGGCACCTACGGCGGCTACCTCGGCGTTCTCGGGCAGGGGTGACTCCCAGCGTTCGCTGCCGTCACTATCGAAACCCTGCAGATCAGCACCTGCCGTGACCAGGGTGTCGGTCGATGAATCGAACCAGGCCCCAGAGATATCAGAGTCGACGCTCGCCCCCGAGTTCAAATCGATGAGGGTTCGTTCCTCGCTGCCGGCGTCGCCCAGCAGTGCGTGAGTTGCGCCGATCGGCTCCCAGGGAATCTCCCTGGCCTCGGCTGCGGACACGTCGAAGTCTCCAGCGGTCCGAGTCCAGAGCCTGTCCCCATCGAGATTCTCCCCGATGAGGTTATCGTCCCGGCTGCGAACGAGATGCTCGCTGAACAGTGCGACCACCCGAGTTGAGGTGTCGTCGTTCTCGGCGGCGACCACATCGCCGGTGGCCGGGTCGAGTGCGGTGCGGGGACCGCCGGTTCCGATGAAGTCCTTCGGTGCGCTCGCGAAGACGAGTCCATTGCCCAGCATGGCCCCGGGCGTTTCGACTGGCCCCCACCGCTTCTGACCGGTCTCGAGGTCATAGCCGCTCGCCGTCGATGTGAGTGAGCCCCCTGTCGTGGGGCCTTGGTCCATGAGTACTGCGATGGGGCCGGAATCGGTGGTCGTGACGAGGTAGGCGGAGCAGACGCGTGGACGCTGCGCCGTCCACAGAATCACGCCGTTTGAGTCGACGGCGCGGTATTCCAGGCGGGCATCCTTTTCATGCATAGACAGGAACGTACCCTTCGCTTCCTGGGCCGGGGCATCCCAGCCGGGGTCGACGGTCCGCGCCGCTGCGGAATCGTTCCCCGCGCCCTGCGTCTCGAAGTCGGCCCCCGGCCCCCGAAGGTCCGAAGCTCGGGGCTCGTGAGCCAGCCGTGCTCGGCTCGGAGGACGGGGATTCCTGGTCGAGGACAGAACAGGCGCTGAGCGGCAGGACGATGGCAAGAACGAGTGGCAGTGCCGCCGAGGTGGTGGACCATGGTCGCACGATTCCTTACCCTTCCGCCTCGGCGAGGGCGTCGTCGACGGCGCTGACGAATTCCTTGGTCGGTTGGGCGCCCACGAGGGGTTTGCCGCCGATGACGAACGTCGGGGTGCTGGCCACACCCAGGGAAGAGCCCTCTTGGGCGTTGGCCTCGAACTCTTCGTGGGCATCGACCGAATTCAAGTCTCCCTTGAACTTCACGGGATCGAGCCCGAGATCCTTTGCCGCAGCCACCAGCGAGTCGTCATCGAGTTCGGATTTCGCAGGATGCTCGCCGCCCTCGAACATGGCATCGTGGAACTCCCAGTACTTGTCCTGGAGTCCGGCGGCATAGGCTGCGCGGGCCGCCCTTTCCGACTCTTCACCGAAGACCGCGAGGTCACGCATCTCTATTCGCAGATCGCCCTCGGCGACGTATTCCATCATGGTCGGCAATGTCTCCTCGTTCCAGGACGCACAGTATGGGCACTGGTAGTCGGAGAACATGACGAGGGTCACGGGGGCATCCACATCGCCAGCTGCACGGCTGTCGCCGTCGACCCTGTGCTCAACGAATGACAGGTCGACTTCTTCCCCGCCGGAATCGGACTCGCCGCGGGCTCCCGACTCGCTCTGCGAATCTGTGCCCTGAACGCTCGTGCCGCCCTCGGGCGAGCCCTGATTGACGATGACCACGCCGATGAGAACCGCAGCGAGGACGATTACGGCCAAGGGGACGAGCCACACCATGGGGCCGCGATCCGAACGGAACATGGAATCCTCCTGAGGAAGTCGGGTCGAGAGCTGAGGGGGTCGAGTCGGGAACGCCGGGCCGCCGAGCGCCCGAGACGGCGTGCCATGGCACTTTACTATGGCACATAGTATACTAACGACCATAGTAATCAGATTGCCTGGCACTGTGCAAAGAAGGGGTTATGTATTGATCTCGTATCTCTCAGACGCGACCCAGGCGCTTCGAATGTGGGGCGCCCGCCGAATCCTCGTCGCCATCGCGGCGGCCTGTGTCTCTGTGCTCGTCATCGGTGTGTCGACGGTGCTCATCCCCAACTCCCTGTTCTCCAGAGACATTCCACCCGTGTGGTGGGACTATCCGATCTGGATCCTCATGTCCGTTCTCATCGGCCTGCTCATCGCCACCTATGTCGGGGAGTCCGGGGCTGGCGTGATGAGGACCAACGGCGGTACCTTCGGCACCGTGGGCGGCATGCTCGGGTGGTTCGCGGTCGGGTGCCCTGTCTGTAACAAGATCGCACTTCTGGTGCTCGGCTACACTGGGGCTCTCACATACTTTGCGCCGCTGCAGCCTGTGCTGGCGGTGTTGTCGGTCCTCCTCCTGCTGGTCGCGGTGGTCGTCCGCCTCAAGGGGCAGTTCTCCTGTCCGGTGCCCACTCGTGAAAGGAGCCGTCTGCCATGACATCAAAGTCGGGTTCGACTGAGAAGTCATCGCCGATTCGCCTCGGGGCTCTCGAGCAGCAGGTCATGGACCTGTTGTGGGACGACGGGTCGTTGACTGTCAGGCAGATCATCGAAGACTTAGACAATGTTCCCGCCTACACGACGATCGCGACTGTGCTGACGAACCTTGAACGGAAGGGCCTCGTACGGCGTGAGCGACAGGGCAGATCGGTGCTGCACCGTCCGATCATCAGCCGCGAAGAGCATGCGGCGACGCTCATGCAGAACGCGCTTCTCAACGGGGGAGACCGGGCGGCATCGATCCTGCACTTCGTCGATGGCATCGGAGCCGAGGACGTCGAGCTCCTTCGTGGCTATCTCAGTTCCAAGGACGAACGCGGATGAGTCTGCTGCTCATCGGCGCCGGCGCAATCGCTCTGTTCGCCCTCATCACCTTCATCGGTCCCTTTCTCGTGAGAACGGCCGCGCCGGTTCTCATGCGAGTACCGCAACTGGCTGTGTATGGGCTCCTGTTGGTGTCCCTGATGTGGTGGGCCGTCGTGGCAGCGTTGAGCCTCATGGCCGCCACGCTGTTCAAGGGGCCGGATGTTCTCCCCGTTCCCCTTGCCGATGTGTGCCAGCGGTGCCTCATCGCAGCCAGCCCGTTCCCCGGGCTGGCGCAGGTCGACACATTGGTCCCGGTGGTCCTCTTCCTCATCTTCCCGCTTGTGCTCTCGGTGGTCTCCGTCGTCTGGGCGCTGCATCAGCGGACTCGTCGCAAACAGGCGAACTCGGCTGCAGCCCGGCGTCTGCGCCGGGACTCGGCAGTCGCTGATGTCAACGGGCATTCACTGAACGTCCTCGAGGGCCGGGCCCCGTTCGCGTTCTCACTGCCACAGAAATACGGTGGTGTGATCGTTTCCGAAGCGCTGTGCGCGAGCTTGGAGAAGAATGAGCTCACCGCCGTGCTCGAGCATGAACGAGCCCACATCGAGGGCGGGCATCATCGGGTGATGGCAATCGTCGACACGTTCGTGCGACCGCTGTCGTTCATTCCCTTGTTCGCCGAGGTGGCCGCTTCCATTCCCCGCTATCTCGAGATCGCTGCCGATAACCGAGCGAGGCAGGTCGCCGGCACGGCGGCTCTGGCCAGCGCTCTCCTCAAGATCGGGCAGCCGACGAGCCAGGGCGACCACCTCGGCGGTCTCCATGCCCTCAACATCGCCGGAGCTGATCGCATTCGGCAGTTGGTCTCACCGGCCACGATGACGTCCGGGATACTGCCGGTGTTGGCTCTGGTCAGTGTGCTCGCGGCATTCGTCACCGTGTTCTCTTCAGTCTTCTACTCCTACGCCACGGTGCTGGCTAGCGGATGCGTCATCCCCTGATCGACCTCAGTGAAGTGGTCACCACTCGGACTCAAACCACTGCGGCCCCTCAGTTTGCCTACCATGCGGAAAGGGAGCATGAAGGGAGCGGGGTTTGGTGAGACGAGAGCAGCAGGCACCGAGCCGAAGTCTGCTGACGGTCCTGCTGGGCGCTGTCGGTGCCGGACCGCTGCTGCTCTACGGACTCAGTGCTGTCAGCGACTCGATCATCGTCGACCTCGGCATCTCGGAGGCACAATTCGGTCTCCTGGCCACCGCCTGCTTCGCGTGTGCGGCCATCGGCAACGCCACACTGGCACGTGTCGCCGACAGGCATTCGGACATGTCCCTCATGATCATTGTGTTCGCACTCGCCGCCGCGGCATTGGCACTGGTGGCAGTCCCTGCCGGATTCGTGATGCTGATCATCGCCGCAGCACTGTCGGGCCTTGCTCAGTCTTTCCCCAACGGGGTCACCAATCGGATCCTCCTCGAACGTGTTCCGGTGCAGAAGCGGATCGGCTGGGTGGGGATCAAGCAGTCGGGGGTGCAGGTCAGCCAGCTGGTCGCCAGCGCGGTCTTCCCTCTTCTGGCAGCGGCTGCAGGGTGGCGGGGCGCGGCACTGGTCATCGCACTCGTCCCGCTCGTCCTGATGGTGATGGCCTGGCGTTCGCTGGGCGCCGCACCACTGTTGACCGAGACTTCGGCCTCGGTTGTCGAACCTGATCCCGGTGAACCCGATCTCGAGGGAGGCGTCGACGCTGCCGCTGATCCTGTTGCGCCGGTGACACCCACGCCAGCCGCCTCGCAGCAGTATCCGGGCATGATGTGGGCACTGGCGGCCTTCGGCCTGCTCAACGGCATCGGAGTCCAAGCAACCAACGTCTACATGCCGCTGTTCTCAGTGCGCGAGTTGGACTTTCCGCTCGTGCTCGGCGGTGCCACCGCCGCAGTGGCCGGTGCGATCGGTGTGGCTGCCCGAGTCGGTTGGGCCAGGCAGATGGCTCGCGGTGCTTCTGGGCCCCGCGTGCTGCTGCTTCTTGCGCTCATCGCCGTCACCGGTGCCGCCATGTTCTCTGCCGCTGGTGTGACCGGCTGGCCGTGGCTGCTGTGGCTCGCGGCGGCCCTGCACGGCACCTCGGCACTCGGCGTCTCTGTGGTTCTCATGAGCGCTCTCATTCGATCGATCCCCGCGACCGCGATGGCGTCGGCAAGTGGAATGGTCACCGCCGGGATGTTCACCGGGTTCGCCCTGGGGCCGGTGGCCATGGGGCTGTTGGTCAGCTCACCCGGTGGCTTCTCGCTGGGCTGGGCCGTTGTCGGATTGGTCTACCTGCTCTGCGTTCTGCTGGCAGTTCTGCTCATGCGTGCGTCGAGGAGAAGCGAATGATTCGTTCCTCGCGGAGCTGCTGTCCAGGCGTCCTGCGTAGAATCAGGACTATGCGTAAACGTGTGCTCATCATCGTCCTGGCCGTCATTGCGGTGCTCGGATTGATCGCCGGTATGCTCACCGGCACTCCGTATTGAGCACGCTGAATCGTCCCGGCTGAATTGGCGAGGACGGTGGCCCGCAGGAGAAGCCACTCATCGCTGAGGCATAATAGAACGTATGAACGAATATCAGCGACCGGAATGGCTCAGTCGGTACCAGGACTTCAAGTCGCTGTGCTCAGACGTTTCGGGGGAGTACATCCGCTTCTACCTCACCACAGGTTGTGAGCAGATCAGCTATACACATTCCCAGAACACCGAGGGGCTGCCGAACTACTCGTGCCGTCTCACGGCAGAGGACGGTAGGGTGCTGCTGCTGCCGCTCGAGGACTGGCGCCACCGGATGGAAGAGGTGCCTGGCCTGGTGCGCATCTGGCTGCGAGAGCATACGGATCTCAAGGGCTGCAAGCCTTCCAAGTCCCACTATCAGGGCGACAGGTATTGGTTCGAGCAGTGGCAGCTGGCGAATCCCTGGTGAGCCGGTGAGGCGATCTGATTTCTCGGTGCACGCATGCTGAGGCGTCGCGTGGTCGTGAAGCCGCTTCTGTCCATTGCCAGCCAAGGCAGTTCCGGCTATTACTAGCCAAGCTAGTGAATATTGCCTATGGTGACTAAATGGCGCAATCTCGACTCGAAACCATCGACCCCTCACCTCTCCCGCGAACCGTTCTTGTGCTCGGGGCCACCGGCTATATCGGGGGGAGGCTCGTTCCTCGCCTTCTGCAGGCCGGCCACCACGTTCGTGTCGCCGTGAGATCGCCGCACAAGCTCGAACAGGTGCCCTGGGCCGATGAGGTCGACATCCATCGCGTCGATCTCGACGATGGAGACGGCCTCATCGAGGCCGCAGCCGGAGCGCAGGTCATCCATCATCTCGTCCACTCGATGGGATCGGGGCGTGACTTTGAAGAAAAGGAGGCCGCAACGGCCAGGCGGGTAGCCGAAGCGGCAGAAGCCGCCGGTGTTCGACGTATCGTCTACCTCGGCGGACTCCACCCCGACAAGACGGACCTGTCTATGCACATGCGCTCGCGAGCAGAGGTCGGCCGGATTCTCATCGATTCGCCTGTGCCCACCGTTGCGTTCCAGGCAGGCATCATCATCGGATCAGGCTCGGCTTCGTTTGAGATGGTTCGTCACCTCGCCCTGACATTGAGGCTGATGCCGGCGCCGAGGTGGGTCGGCAATCACGTCGAACCGCTGGCGGTCCGTGATGTGCTCTACTACCTCCTCAAGGCCGTCGATATCGACGGTGACGTCAATCGTGCCTTCGACATCGGATCCCACGATGTTCTCAAGTACGCCGAGATCATGAGAAGATTCGCTGCGATCGCCGGACTCAAACCCCGGCGAGTCATCACGCTTCCGCTGCCTGCGCCCACGCTGTCCGGCATCTGGGTCGGACTCGTCACCCCGCTGCCATTCGCACTGACGCTGCCGCTCGTTCAGTCGCTGCAGGAAGACGCGGTGACCAAGGACCGCGACGTCGATGAGGTCATCCCTCCACCGCCCGAGGAGCTGCTCGACTTCGAGCAGTCCGTGCGTCTGGCTCTGCTGCGCGAAGCCGAAGGAGCCGTCGACACCAATTGGGATGCTGACGCCGGAGGGCTTGCCCAGGCGGCGAAGCCGCTGCCCAATGACCCCGAATGGGCAGGAGAGCGCGTCTTCACCGATGATCGAACACTGCACTTCCCTGATCTGACTCCCAGGCAGCTCTGGCCGGTCATCGAAGGCATCGGTGGGAAGAACGGCTGGTATTCGTGGCCGTTGGCGTGGCGGGTTCGGGGAGTGTGGGACAAGATCGTCGGCGGCGCGGGCCTCAACCGCGGGCGGAGACTTCCCGATCGGCTTCGGGTCGGTGACCCGGTCGACTGGTGGCGAGTCGAAGAGCTCGAGCCCGAGCGTCGGCTGCTCCTGCGGGCGGAGATGCGGGTATCAGGCGGCGCCTGGCTCGAATTCACCACGACCGATGCCGGTCAAGGCTGCGACTTCAGGCAGCGGGCGATCTTCATCCCCAAGGGAGTTCCCGGTCGGATCTACTGGGCCTTCGTCTCTCCCTTTCACCGACTCATCTTTCCTGCCATGGCGAAGAACATTGCCGCAGCTGCGAAGAAATCTCACCCCGGGCGACGCCAGGAACATATTCGTTAGCTAAGCTAGCGAATATGTTCCCGCAGACGCACGAAGTGTTCAGCCACACGGCCCAGCAGGCGGCCGCGGCCGTCATCTCGAACTATTCGACGTCCTTCGGTCTGGCCACCAGATTCCTCGGGCCCACCTATCGGCACCACATCCGCAATATCTACGCCCTTGTCCGGATCGCCGATGAGATCGTTGATGGTCTTGCCGCTGATGCTGGACTCGATGCAGGCGAGCAGCGGCAGCTGCTGGACAACTTCTCTGCCGCAACCCGCAGTGCACTGCACTTCGGCATCAGTGACAACCTCATCATCCACGCGTTTGCGCAGACGGCCAGGACCACCGGAATCACGTTTGATCTCATCGAGCCGTTCTTCGCCTCAATGCGGGCAGATCTGAGCGCCCCGAGTGCGCCCGTCCGCAGTCTCCCTGCGGACGAGCATCGGGATTACGTCTACGGTTCCGCCGAGGTGGTCGGCCTGATGTGCCTCAAGGTCTTCCTCAGCGATCAGATCCGCACCCCCGCCGAGGTCGAGACGCTGGAATTCGGTGCGCGGCAGCTCGGGGCGGCGTTTCAGAACATCAACTTCCTCCGCGATCTGGCCGACGACAGTGCGCGCCTTCATCGCAGCTACCTCACCACTGAGACTCGACTCTCAGATTCTGACAAGACCGCGTGGGTGATCATCATCCGACAGCAGCTCGCGCATGCTCAGGCCACGTTCTCCCTGCTGCCGAAGGACGCCAGAGCAGCCGTGCGAAGTGCTGCTGCACTCTTCGCCGCTCTCAACGACAGGATCGCTCTCACTCCCGTAGATCGCCTCTATCTGGAGCGTGTGCGCATCCCCAACGTGGTGAAGGCGGGTCTTGCATCGCGAGCCATCCTGTCGACAGCGAGGGAAGGACGGCCATGACGCAGCGCATCGGTGTCATCGGTGGAGGTGCGGCGGGCCTCGCCACCGCAGCACTGTTGGCACGCGAAGGACATACCGTCGACCTCTTCGAACAGAATTCCACGCTCGGCGGTCGTATCGGTTCGATCGAGCGGGACGGCTATCGATTCGACACCGGGCCTTCCTGGTACCTCATGCCAGACGTCTACGAACACTTCTTCAACCTCGTCGGGACCTCTGCGAGTGCCGAATTGGATCTGCGCAGTCTTGACCCGGCCTACGCCGTATTCAGTCCCGGCTCGACATCCGCGCCAGGGCAGACGATCACGATTCCGCAGGGCAGAGCTCGAGTGCTCGAGGTATTCGAACGCGTCGAGAGGGGCAGCGGCCGTTCTCTGAGCCGATACCTGGCATCGGCCGACCGCGCCAAGAACATGGCGATCGACTACTTCCTCTACAATCCCTTCACTTCACCGATATCGATGCTTCGGACAGAGATCATGACCGCGCTCCCCACCTTGATTCGTCTGCTCGGCACATCTCTTGAACGCTTCTCCTCCGCCGCGGTGAGACATCCCGTGCTGAGACAGATCCTCCAATATCCGGCAATCTTCCTCGGCACGGACCCGCGAACGGCACCTGCGATCTACCACCTGATGAGTGCCTTGGATCTCGACGACGGGGTCCGATACCCGATGGGAGGATTCAGATCCATCGTCGACGCGGTGACCCGCATCGTCGAAGAATCCGGAGTCCGCGTGCACACCAACGCTGCGGTGGAGCACATATCTGCCGTCACGCACAGCCGTCGACGCCGGAAAGCCACCGGTCTCGTCTGGACGGATCACGAGGGCCGAAAGCACGAACACCGCTGTGACATCGTGGTCTCCGCCGCTGATCTCCACCACACGGAGACTCGACTCCTCGATCCTGTCGATCGGAGCTTCCCTGAAAGCTGGTGGGAGAGGGTGACGAGCGGGCCGGGTGCCATTCTGGTCTTCCTCGGAATTGAGGGAGAAGTCCCGCAGCTTCCCCATCACTCACTGTTCTTCACCGACGACTGGTCGACCAACTTCGACGACATCTTCGGCCCTCGACCGAAGATCTCCTCCCCAGCATCGGCCTATGTGTGCAAACCCAGCCACACCGATCCCAGCGTGGCACCACCCGATCACGAGAATCTCTTCATCCTCATACCCGTGCCTGCTGATGCAGGCCTGGGTGCAGGCGGCAGCGATGGGCAGGGAGATCCGCGCATCGAGCGTGCGGCGGATCGAGCCATCGATCAGATTGCGCAATGGGCGGGCGTTCCTGACCTGAGAGCTCGGATCAGATTTCGGCAGACACAGGGTCCGACGGATTTCTCCAGCAACTTCAATTCGTGGCTGGGCGGGATGCTCGGGCCTGCCCATACGCTGCGGCAGAGCGCTATGTTCCGCCAGCAGAATGCCTCCAAGAAGGTAGAGGGACTCTTCTACGCCGGTGCAACGACGGCACCCGGTGTCGGTGTGCCGATGTGCCTGATCAGCGCTGAACTGGTTCTCAAACACATCCGTGGGGACTCAAGCCCGGGTCCGCTGCCGGCGCAAGATCGCGCAACTGGTGCCGGTATCCGTCTCTGAACGTTGGAAACTCCAATGCTCCGATGAAGTCATGGAGCCGAGTGTTCTCGATTCGTCTTCCCGCCTCGGGCTCTTTCCTCAGGTCTGGCGGAGGCGAGACGTTCAGCGCGGAAGCCAGGAACTCGACGACCTCGCCCAACTGAACTGGACACGAGTCCGCGGCATGCAACAGCTGCGGCGGGTCAGAAGTGAACAGGAGAGCTTCCACGGTACGAATGAGATCTCTGTAGTGAATGCGATTCGTCCACCGTCGGTAGTTCACTGCTCGGCCGGAGAGAACTCCGTCGACGAGACGAGAATCCTCGCGACCATAGATCCCGGCGGCCCGAACGATCGAGGCGGAAGGGAACGCACTGCGAATCAGATTCTCGGTCTCCCAGAGAGTGCGTGCAGGAGCCGACTCAGGCAGGGGCTCAGTGTCCTCATCTGCAGTCTCGCCAGGCGACGCACTGCCGAGGACCCGAGTCGAGGACACGAGGATCACCCGTTTGGGTCGGGATCTCAGGATGCTGATCAGGCCCTCGACTCCACGGCGATACGTCTGCTCATAACTCGCATCGGAATAGTCATCGGGAGTCAGCGTGATGACCACTGCATCGATGCCGTCGATGGTGGTGTCACCGGGGTTGCCGAGGTCCACAGCAAGCGTCTCGAACGAGTCGGGAAGCTGCTCGGGACGCCGGCGTGCACCGACGACTTCATGGCCGCTTCGCACCAGCCGCAGGCCCAGACGGGTTCCGAGACCACCACATCCTGCTAGAAGCACCTTCATGATCGGACCGCTTTCGTATCGTCATCGCCCGCGGACACATCGCCTGCGGACGCATCGCCTGCGGAGAAATTCTTCATCCGATCGTAGGCACTCAATGCGGCCTGTCGCGAATCCGCGAGGTCGACGATGGGAGCAGGCGCCGCAGCTGGGGGATATGGAAGCCAGCCGTCGACGTAGGTGCCGTCGGGATCGAAGCGTTCGCGTTGGCGTTCGGGATTGAAGACTCGGAAATAGGGAGCGGCATCGGCTCCGCTTCCCGCGACCCACTGCCAGGAGACCGGGTTGTTGGCTTCATCTGCGTCGACGAGGGTGTCCCAGAACCACTGCTCACCGCACCACCAATGTTGGAGGAGGTTCTTGGTGAGAAAGCTCGCCGTGACCATCCGAACTCTGTTGTGCATCCACCCGGTCTCCCACAGCTGTGCCATGCCAGCGTCGACGAGTGGATAGCCTGTGGCCCCCGACCTCCAGTGCGCCAGAGCCTCATCGTCGTCTTCGTAGGGGAAGTTCCTGAACTCGCTCCTGATCGGTGTGTAGTCGATGTCGGGGTAGTGATAAGTCAGATGCCAGGAGAATTCGCGCCAGTAGAGCTGACGAACCCATGCTGCGCGGTCGTCTGAGGTGACGGACCTCGTCGTCTGGGCGGCGTGGAGGAGCTGCCGCGGTGACAGTTCTCCGAACCGCAGCCTCGGCGAGAGTCGAGAGGTGCTGTTGGCATCCGAGGGAACATCCCTGGTGGAGCTGTAGCCGTCGATGCCCACCGCCAGATCGTCGAGCTGGTCGGCAGCGGCCCGGGTTCCCGGCAGCCAGTGGCAGGCGATGGTGTCCTGCCACCATCGGGGACCGCGGACTGCTGCGAAATGTCCTGAACCGGTCCCTGTGCCGTCGAGGAGCCCCAGTCCGTCGAGGTCGGTCACGGCTGCGCAGTCTCGCGTGGATTCCACCAGAGACGGGTCGATTGGTGACTGTGGTTCGGGAGTGGGCAGCACGTCACCGACCTCGCGTCCTGACACGGCCTTCCAGAACGGGGTGAAGACCTTGTAGTGGTCACCACCCTGAGGTGCGACCGTCCACGGTTCGACGAGGAGAGACCCGATGTGGGAATGGACAGCGAAGCCCCGCTCGCGGAGTACGGACTTGATCTGGCTGTCGAGCGCCCGGGAGGCAGGGGCATAGCGGCGTGACCACCGGACCGCACCGACGCCGAGGCTGTTGGCCAGCCGCGGAACGATCGCAGCCGCCTCTCCTGCGGCGAAGAGCAGAGGAATTCCCAGATCAGAGAGTTCTTGGTGGAGAACTGCCAACGATTCGTGCGCCCACCATCGGCTGGCCCCGCCCAATGGTCTTGGCCCCAGCCCCTGACCGTCGCGAGTCTCACGAATCCACACGGCGATGACGCGGCCATCGGCACGCGCCGCCGTGAGTGCTGCGTGGTCACTCACGCGCAGGTCATCACGAAACCACACCAGAGTGAGGTCCTCCTCGGTCGTGCCCATCAGCGACCGCTCGGATTGAGACGCAGGATCTCCGCGTTGAGAACGGTCGCGAATCCCACCCACGCCGCGTACGGTGCGAGTGCTGCAGCCGACACCCGATCGACCTTTGCGGCCTTCGTCAGCAGTCTCAGCGTCGATGCTTCCAACACGGCCGAGGTGAGGAGAGAAGCATCCGGTCGCCGAGCGGAGAAGAACAGCCAACTCCATGCCACATTGACTGCCATGTTCGCGCCCAACTCTTCCAGGTACGCTCGTCGGTCCCGCTTGTTCGGCAAGCGATTCAGAACGCGGCCCGATGCGAATGCTGTCAACGAATACAAGGTTGTCCACGCGGGACCGAAGACCTGGCCCGGTGGTTGCCATGCAGGCTTCTTCAGATTCGAGTACCAAGCAGTATCGACCTTCGTGCCGAGTGCACCGAGTGTGGCTGCTCCGGCACACAGAGCCGACGGAAGGATGAAGCGTTTCCAGTCAGTGCTCATGAGTTCCTCTCTGTGATTTGCAGTGATGCTCGTTCGGAAGCAGGCGGTCGGCGGTGTCGTCGCGTGAACTCTGGCAGGCGGCGTCTCATCTACCTAGCCTGCCCCAACACCCCACGCCCCAGGCGCCCCAACACCCCGCGCCCCAGGCGCCCGAGCACCCCGCGTCTCAGCAGTCCGCGAGTCGGTGGTGACCACAGCGGGGTCCCCTCGACCCTCCACGAGGAGAGCAGGTGGTTGGCCGCCATATAACCGGTCGTCGCAGCGCGTTCCATCAGCGCCACCGGGAGATTGCATCGCACATAGTCACCGGCGACGACCAGTCCCGGAACCGGGGTGACGGCTTCGGGGCGCTCATCCCAGGGGCGCGTGTCCGTCAACGGGCAGTCTGCTGTGATGAGCAGCTCCTGGTCGACGATGGGCAGATGGGCGGTTTCGGGGTAGACCTGATGCAGGTCGGAGAGCAGGCGGGCCACGATGCTCGCCCTGTCCTGCTCGGATGGATCGGCGTCGATGTCGAGCGCGTAGGCGTGGAGTTCCAGGACCGAGCCGTGGTGAGATTGCGCCCACCGGCTGGCACCGTCCTCGAAGCGTTCGAGCACCGAGACATTGTCGAGGACGTCGTATCCGCTGGTGCCGAGGAACGCCGATCGGTGGTCAGCCACGGGTGCACCGAGCCAGAGACGAAGCACCGCGAAGGCGGGTGCGTTGGTCAGTGAATCGATGTTTTCAAGCCACTCCTGTGCGGTGACAGCGGTGGGCACGATCGAGTCGTGGCTGGCTCTCAGCAGCTCGCGGGCTCGCGCGGGGTCGGCGGCGAGAACCACAGCGTCCCCGTGGACCTCGTGGTCACCGGTCGACACCATCCAGCCGGAGGACGTGGCTTCAAGGGAGGTCACCATCTCACCGGTGCGGATCTGCACCCCCAGCTCGGTGAGATAGTCGGCCAGCGGAGCCCAGAGCGCGGTGTCGTAGTCATCGACGGGGACGTCGAAGAGCAGCCCCTCGGCCGATCCCGCGAAGTAGGTGTGGAACATGGCGATGAGCTCTCCGGCGGAGAAATCGGCCGGATCGGCGAAGAATGAGCGTGCGAACACCTCAAGAGCCAGATGGCGGGCCTCCTCGGGGAAGCGCAGCCGGTCGAGGAAGTCTGCCGCGGACTCACCGTCGTATTGTCGGTAGGTGGCGGGAAACTCGACGTCGATGAGTTCCACCGCAGCCGGGATGTCGACGTCGAGGAGCCGATGCAGAGGGAACGTCGGACTCCGCCAGACGAAGCCGAGGAGATTGAACGGTGGAGTTCGGGGGATCGAGGCGAAGGTGTCCGTGAGGCCTCGGCGATGGGTGAGAGGGTAGTCGTCGACGGGCTCCAGCCGGTGGAGCTCGGGATCTGCCCGACTGAGCAGATCGCGAAGGTTGTAGTACTGCCGAAAGAAGGCGTGGAATCCTCGGCTCATGGTCCGATCGGCCTCGACCGGCCACGCCCCCACACGTCCGCCGAGGTGGTCCTCGGCCTCGATCACAGTGACCTTGACGCCGTGTTCGGCGAGGATCGTGGCCGCGGACAATCCCGCGATGCCCCCGCCGATGACCGTGACCCGTTTGGGTCTGAGAGGGCGAGGACGTCCCTGCGGTGCTGGGATGTTCTCAGCACGTCGATCTCTGGGTCGTGGTCCAGGTGTCATTCGGTGCCCTTCTGCAGACGGTTGAGCTGCCACTGCCACATCATGAGCACAGAGGTGATCATGGCGAATCCGAATCCGAAGTCTTCGATCGGGATGTCCCAGGGGAAGCGCAGATTCAGGAACTGAGACGGGTTGTAGATGACGATGGGGTCGGTCAGTTTGGTCAGCCATCCGTCGACCAGGCATTGGAATCCCAGACAGATGGCGAGCGCGACCCAGTACTTCGCGCGTCGGAAGATCCCGCTGCGGAAGACGAAGACCTCGAGCCCGATGACGACCACCATTCCGAGGATCGTCATCAGCGTGTATTCAGGCACCATCATTGCCTCCCCTTCTGCTCTTGGCCTTCTTGGCGAAGAATTCGAGCACGGTGCCCACAGCTTCGTAACTGAGCAGAGCGCAGATCGGGATGACGATGAAGAAGACGATCTCTTCCAACGGAAGGTCGCCGAGGTGGATGCCGGTGACGTACTTCGGGTTGTAGGTCCAGTGATCGCGGGAAATGGCGACGATGTCCCAGAGTGAGAAGATGAGGACGATCGGAACAAGAGATCCGACCAGGATCTTCCAGCGTCGATACACCCTGGCGGAGAACACCAGTTCCAGAGGAAGTGTGATCAGCAGGCAGGCACCCATCAGCGCCAGATATTGGAATGAGCTCATATCGGCTCTCTCGTGGCTGCTGGGCGCGACCTGTCCATCAGGCTCAGATCCAAGCCGCGCAGGCGATACCCCTCGATGAGGTTGTCCCAGCTGATCGAGGGTTCACGGAGAATGCGGGGTCGACGGGCCAGCAGCGGGTGCAGGAGGGCATCGGTTTCGAACAGCGCCAATGCTTGACCGGGGCAGCTGTGTGCTCCGTCGCTGAAGCTCAATCCCGCTGCAGGCGTTCCCTGCTTCCGCTCCCGTCTCGGGCAGAGAGCATCCGGGCTCGCCCCCATCACCTGCGGATCGGCGTTCGTCTGCTGGACGCACACGTCGATCAGATCGCCTTGGGAGATGGTGTGGACGCGACCGTCGTCGGTGATGTCGATATCGGTCTGTGCCCGCCGGTAGAGGTGGCCGACCACCGGGTCGAGGCGGATGATCTCTTCCAGCATCGCCAACCTGGCCGGTTGTGGCGCCTGACGATATGTGCGGCCCAACTCGTCGTCAGACAGCAGGTGCCAACACGCCATAGAGATGAATTCACGAGTAGTGACCATGCCCGCAGTGCCATAGGTCATGCATTCGACGAGGATGTCGGCAGTGCCGTATCCGGCGTCAAGCAGATGGGAGAGGACATCGTCACGTCGCCGTGCGCGACGGGCGCGGATCGCCGGTCGCACATCGGCGGAGTAGAACCGCGCGATCGGGACGAGTCCGTTGATGGCCGCCTGCATCCACTGCCGAGGTGTGCGTCCCATCGATGGAGCGGAGAGGTCGACCGGGGGCTGTTTGAAGAATCCGACGAGGCGCTTGGACATTCCGGCAACCGACGATTCGGTCAGCCCCACTACCGTGGCGGTGACCTCGACCGAGTAGTCCAGAGCGAGGTCGTCAAGGCGGCATGTGCCCTCCGCGACGGCATCGTCGATGATGGCCTGAGCGCGGTCGTTGATGAAATCTCCGTACTTGGCCGAGACCACGGAAGGGGCGAAGAACCGCGCGACTTCTCTGCGTTGCGCATCGTGATCATCACCATCGGAGATCAGGATCGGATGATGGCGAAAGTAGCCCCGCGGAATCTTCTCCGCGGTGAATCCGGCCTGCGTGGTCTGTCGGCGGGCACGCAGCACCTGCCGAGCCGCCTCGAACGACCGGATCCTCCACATGTCTTGCTCATGGTCGATTCGGGGCTCTGTCCTCTCATCGTCCCTGAGAGCCTTGCGCATGGGCAGCGAGTTCATGCGGTGCGGCGATTGCACTCGGAGGTCAGTTCGATGAGCTGATGACGCAACGCGGGTGGCAGAGTCGATTCTCGAATGAATCGGTACAGGCCCTCACAGCGTTCGGAGATGATGGACTCGACGAAGACGAGCGCACCGGATTCCTCGACGACTTTGCGCAGCCGATGGCCATCGGCGGTGCTCAGCATCCTGTCCCCGAAGAGGTGCTGGACGTCTGCCCACGAGGGATCAGACCGGGCGAAGGCGATGAGCAATGTCTCTTTGCCCTCGCGGAGGTCGCTGAAGTTGGACTTTCCCGTCACCTGCTCGTCCCCGAACAGGCCGAGGACGTCATCGCGCAGCTGGTAGACCACGCCGATCTGCACAGCGATGGCGGCCAGTTCCTCAGCGAGTGCGGTGTTGGCCCCAGCCAGAACGGCCGCGATGAGCAGAGGCGCCTGAAACGAGTACACGGCGGTCTTCTGTCCGGCCATCTCAAGGACTTCCTGTGAACGCGCCTCTTCCAGATGCAGGCTCAGCCATACATCGGAGTGTTCTCCCGCCGCGCTCTGGAACACAGTGTCATCGAAGATGTCGAGGATGGCCCGGCGCTTGGCGTCGTCGACATCGAGCCGAGCCAGCAGAGAATGGGCGAGGGTGAGCATCAGGTCACCGCCCAGCAGTGCTGTTGCGTTTCCCCACGCCTGAGCCTCACGTCGGCCGGCACTGCGGCGCATCGCGTCGGAGGCGAACTCTCCGGAGATGTTCGCCTCACCACGGCGGACGGTGTCGTTGTCGATGACATCGTCATGGATGACGAGGGCGATGTGCAGCAGCTGCATTGCACAGGCCGCATCGACGGCGGCTGCCTGGTCGCCTCCGCCCAGACTGCGATGGGCATCCATGAGCAGTCGCGGCCGGATCAACTTACCGCCCGTGGCCATACGCGTCAGCGACTCCCAGAGCTGCCCGTACTGTGGAGAGCCGCCGCGAGACCGTTGCCGTCCCTCCGCGAGCACCTGCGCGAGCCGGTCCTGGAACGAGAACGCGATGTCATCGAGCGGGGTGATGGAATCAGTCATAGAATCCTGCCTCGGCAATGTGCTCGGCGATATGTGGTGCAAGTTCGGGGAAGTGCTCGACCAACCACGGGCTGAACGCCCATGGAGCCGAGTCGATCGCCGTTGTCAGCTCCGCGACCGTCGTCCACTGAGTCTGGGCCACCTCGGCGGGATTGGGTGCCATCGACGATGTGGCCCGGGCGATGAAGACGGGGCAGAGTTCGTTCTCTTCGATTCCGGAGGCGTCACGGGCGACGTAGGCAAAGTCGGGGACGGCGCAGGTGATGCGATCAATGCTCAGCCCGAGCTCGAACCGGGAGCGGCGGCTGAGGGCCTCCTCAAACGATTCCCCGGGTGCGGGATGGCCGCAGAAGGAATTCGTCCATACTCCCGGCCACGTCCTCTTCGACAGTGCGCGCCGTGTGACGAGGAGACGGCCGCGTCGGTCCACGACATGGCATGAGAATGCCAAGTGCCGTGGAGTGGAGACTCCATGGACTGCGGCTTTGTCTTCCACGCCGATGGGGTCTCCGGTGCGGTCGACGAGAACAACCATTTCCACAGTTCGAACCCACTTTCGTTAGCCAGGCGAGAGGTTTAATCTAGCATAGCAACGGTATGCTGTCATCGTGTCGAGTACAGAGCGGAGAATCCACCCGGAGTCAGAATTGAAGTACTTTTCGAACGACCCCGAGTTCTCCGATCGTTCGCAGCTGACGCAGTCCGAAATCACGCAATGCATGTCCGTCATGGAGGCGCTGCGCCGCTGGCGGGAAGCAGACCGGGCATTGTCGGAGGCGTCCAGACGGTATATGCGCCTCAACGAGAGTGATATGCGCGCCATTCGAATGCTCATGCAAGCGCAGAGGCAGGGCCAGATCATCACCCCGAGGGACATTGCCCATGAAGTGGGGATCTCCAGCGCATCGACGACGAAGCTCATCGATCGCCTCGTCGCAGCAGGTCACCTGATTCGTGCACCGCATCCCAAAGATCAGCGGACGATCTGCATCAATGTGACTCCTCAGACCGCCAAGGCGGCACGTGAGACGATCGGTCGCCAACACGCGCGCCGCTTTGATGTCGCAGCCTCCATGAGCAGTGATGATCGCGAGGTCGTCGTCCGGTTTCTCACAGCGCTGGCCAAGGCCGACGAGCCGCAGGGAGATCTGGCCGAGCAGTGACGTCGCCGGCACCGTGATGAGATACTGCGGGTAGTCACTGGTTCGAACGAGGAGCTGAACTGGAATGAAAGCAATGGTGAAGGCATTTCAGGACGATATCGGGCTGCTGAACGAGCTGAAGAAGCAAGCATCGAAGGGTGTTCCGAAGGAATGTCTCCATGTGTTCGCCCACGATGACGAACGCATCGACTGCATCGTCGGCGATGCCACATTCCAGCCTGTCGATATCGCGGACCTCGCTGCCGATCGCTACAACGAAGAAGACTCTGAGCTCAGAACCGTTTTCAGCGGATTCGGCTTCGGTTCAGAAGAGTGCGATGGCCTCGAGGCGAAGCTCGCCAATGGAAAGCTCCTGTTGGTGATCGGTCAGCCGAACTGATCACAGTCGTGCTGCCAAAGCGCTGACGATTCGTCAGTACGCACGGAGTACCGTGCGAACTCATCTGAGGGTTCTTTCTTCGCGTCATCCGGTCTTCTTCTTGGCGCCTGATTTCGAAGACGAGGACTTTCCAGACGACGTTTTTCCGGACGTCTTCTTCGCGCCGGATCTGTTCGAGCCCTTCTTCGAGGAGCGTGAGGTGTCGACGGATTTGCGCAGCGCCTCCATCAGATCGATGACATCGCCGCTGGGCTCCTCATTCTCGTCCTCGTCAGGGAAGGCCTTCTCCAGGTCGAGGGTCTCTCCCTTGTCGATCTTCGCGTCGATGAGCTTGCGCAGTTCATCCTGGTAGTCGTCGTTGAACTCCTCCGGTGTGAAGTCCTCCGAGTACGATTCGACGAGTTTGGCTGACATCTCCAGTTCCTTTTTGGAGATCTTCGCCTGGGAGTTCACTCCCTTGAAATCGACGTCGCGGATCTCATCGGCCCAGCGCAATGTCTGGATCATGAGCACCTTTCCGCACACTCGCAGGATCGCCAGTCGGGTGCGGGTGCGCAGAGTGATCTTCACGATGGCCGTGCGGTCGGTGTCTTCGAGCGTCTGCCGCAGAAGCAGATAGGCCTTCGGTGTCTTCGACGTCGGCTCCAGGAAGTACGATTTCTCCAGCATGATCGGGTCGATCTGATCGTTGGGTACGAACTGGAGGACCTCAAGATCGTCGTTCTCATCGGCGGGCAGGGCCTCGAAATCGTCTTTTGTGAGAATCACGCGGTTGTCGCCGTCGTCGTAGGCCTTGACTATGTCGTCGAACTCAACGACTTTCCCACACTCCTGACAACGGTGTTGATTGCGGATGCGTCCGCCGTCCTTCTCATGCACCTGGTGCATGCTGACATCGTGGTTCTCGGTGGCCGAGTAGAGCTTCACCGGCACGTTGACGAGACCAAACGCAATCGATCCGGTCCAAATGGCTCTCATGCATCCATTGAAACTCAGTCCCAGCGCCTTGGCTACCCCCCGACAAGACTCAGATAAACAGCCCGGATGCCACCCTCGGTG